>CAWICA010000008.1:0-5333 GCA_963834525.1 Bryobacterales bacterium | reverse complement strand
CGCTTGCCGCTCCATTAGAAGACATGGAAGAGATAGTCATTGCCACTCTCAATGGCATGCAATTTCGAAATTTCACTTATGTCGACACGCCAAAGACGCTTCAGGCAACAAAGGAAGACACAGAGATCTGGGGCAATCATCCTTTCAAAAGTTCATTTGCCGTGGAGATTAGCTGGATAGAAGATCCTCAGCCGCCAGCGCAGTTTGAGCACCTAACTATGGAGAACGAGCATGTTCAGCCGCTTCTTGTCACATTGAAAGCAAAAGACGTAAGGTCGAATGGACAACAAGACGCCGAGAATTTGATTGTCACTCTCTGGAATCAACTGAAAGAAAGAGCAAAGGAAACCAGCGAAGCAGCCAAGCACAGAAAGCGCCTTACTGACCATGGCACGGCGACATGGGCAACACTGGAGGAATTGCAGCAAGAAGCTTTCATCCAGGAATTAAGTGATGAGGAGCCAAGCACGCGCTTGTTGGTTGGCAAATACAAAAATCTCACAGTCTCTGTTCCAAAACAATTTACCGAAGCCCACGCAATAATTGCCGGACCACCTGGTGTCGGTAAATCACGCACGATGATCGTGCCCAATTTGATCGAGCGCCCGAATACATCAGCCATAGTGACAGAGGTTGTCGCCGGCGAAGACATACAACCGGTTGTGTTCAGAATGACTGCCGGCTTTCGTCAGGAATGCGGTCATCGAGTTTATTACATCAATCCAGCCGATCTTGATAACAGCACTCGATTCAATCCCATTGATTTTATCGACGGCATAGATGACGCCATCTATTATGCCGACTTGATCATCACCAATACAACTGAAAAGAGCCACGTTGGCGATCAGATCTGGAAGCAATCGGAGACGCATCTTTTGACTGCACTCCTGCTCTATGCCTGGGGTTTAGGCGGCAAGAAGAAAGCCAAGGAAGGTGGGTTATCAAATCTTGGACATATCAGAAGTCTTTTGCGCTTTGGCCCAATTGCCCTGAACAAGCTGATTACAAGTAATGGCATACCGGAAGCACGTGATCGCTTCGATGAATTTGTTCGCAACAGCAGCCCTAATTTTCGCCTGGGTGTTTTTTCTGGTCTCATACAAAGATTGAATCCCTGGCTCAATCCTAAGCTAATTAAATTGACTGAGGTGTCGGATTTCAGCCAAGACGATCTGCGCCAAAATCTTTTCACTTTCTATCTTGCATATCCAGTCCATCGTCAGGATTACAAGCCGATCATGTCATTGGCACTAAACTTTTTGACCAAGCTCGCCTTGCGAAAGACCTTTGAAAAGCCGCTTACGCTCCTGCTTGATGAATTCGCCGCTTATGGCAATATACCTGGTATCGACATTCTGCAGGCAACGATCAGAAACCGCGGCATAGGCATTGTGCTTGGATTTCAAGATCAGCAGCAACTGCAAAAGGTCTACACGGCGCAAGAAGCAGAAGTACTTTTCACAAACACAGATACAAAAATTCTTTTCGCTACCGGTTCACAGAAAGCTCAGTTGCAAATAAGTCAGATGTTGGGGAAAGAGACGCGAGTAAAAAAGCAAATCTCAAGCTCCGGACATATCACCAAGCAAACTTATGGTGCACCGCTCATGGAGCCTGGCGAAATAGGGACACGTCTGAAGCAAGGCGAGGTGCTCGTAATCCGAAACAAGCGCAATCCACTGATTGCAAAGACTTCCGATCCTGGCAAATACAACGCGTACGAAACTAACTATCCGCCGCCTCAGAAGCCAAAAAAGGTCATAGATCCAAAGATATTTGATGACATTGAAGAAGCAGAGAAGTTGGAGTTTTCCGAGCAAGAAGCAAATGGTCAGATCAGCACTTACGAAAAGCTCTGGCAGGCAAAGATGAATGCAGAGGAAAAGCTATCCCAGGCGAAAAAGCAAGGCATAGCAGAAGGGATGGTAAAAAGCCTGGAGGTGCAACTTGCCACAGCAGTCGCTGCTTACGATAAGTTTATTGCACCGGAACTAGATCCCGCCACCATTGAAGAACCTGAGGAAAAAGAGCTGATTCCCGAGACGCCACTACATGCGGTGCCTAAGTCAGAGATCGAATCTTGTGCTCAAGAACCGCAAGCCGCTGCAACAACCGTTGTCACAAAGAAGCCAGAAGAGACCAAAGGGACAAATCCAGACGAGGATGATCCGTACCAGGGGCTTTATGCTACTGACCAGGACGACCCTTACAAAGGTCAATATGCTGAAGACAAATAAACTGATCGCCAATCCACGCAGCGGCAAACGCTCCCGTCTTTGTTCAAAAAACAAACACCGCATATGGTGACACAGCACTTCCAATAAAAATATCGCGAGGATTCAGGAACCGTCCTTCTTTGCTAACAAGTCAAGCCAACCCTTCTGGGTGCCAGGAGATAATTATCACTGATTGTCGACTCTGTGTGGGTTGATTCCGTCCAATTTGGGAATGATCCAAGCACCAGTGGTGTTTTGCCATGTTTGACAAGTTTCACAAAGATGCTCACTTAGCGATGGCCTCAGCCCTTGAGGAGTCGGCCATCCAAGGACATGGTTCCGTCGCATGCGAACACATTCTTGTCGGTCTTATGAACGAAGGTGCAGGAATCGCGGAAATAGCGACCAGTTCTGTGGGCCTTTCGCGCGATAAAGTGCGCGCTGAAATTCTTAAACTTTGTCCGACCACATATACTTACACCTTTGCTGAAGCCAGTTTCACACCGGGCGCAAAGACGGTGCTGCAGTTGGCCTGGGACGAGTCCCGTAAATTGGGCGATGGTTTTATAGCAACAGAACATCTTTTGCTTGCACTTCTAAGAGAATCAGATGGACTCGCTAATCAGGTGCTCAAGGAGCTGGGTGTCGATCCGCGAACTCTGAAAACTTTGGTTTTTCAGCTCATTCAGCAACGAAAACGCGGCAATGACATCGACAAAATTCAATTGCCAATGTCTTCTTCTCAATCTCCTCGTCCAACTCCGGCGACACGGGTGCATTCCGACCCAGAGTTCCTGATGAAAGTGGTTGTTAAACCTGATGCGCTTGAAGGGTTTAGTGAGCAGTCAAAACAAGTATTGCAGCAGGCTGCCATCGAGGCAGCTACTTCGGACTGGCCATTTATCCGCGCTATTCATATTGTCATGGGACTATTCGTTCATCCTGATAGCACAGCGGTTAAGGCATTGGAGGAGTGCCAGGTAACACTGCAGAAGTTGCAAGATTATTCTAAAACGGTTCCCGGACGTGGACCCGGACTAATCTCGCCGGAGATGGACTTCATGCAAGATGCCCTCTCATCATTGCAAGTGGCGCGCACACAAGCTGAATTGAGAGGCAAGACCAAGATCGAACCTGAACATATACTGCTTGGTGTAGCTGTCTCTATCTCTCTCATCACTCAAAGTGCAAAATTACTAGACACACTACGCTTGCTTATGGGCGAAAGGATCAAGTCGGAAGCGAGAGATGCAAGCACCCGCGAACCAGCTTATGAGATGGTTACCGTTGAAAGTCTCACTGAACCTGAGTATGTACCTGCGGTTCCTCGCACGCAAATAACAGATTGGTTTTCTAAGTCCGCAATTGAGGCGATGAGAATCGCTATGGACGAAGCACGTCAGCTCGCGCCACACATCGGTGGATCGTGCCACAATCCTGCTGGCTCTGACGCATGCCCAGATCACGGGCTCCGCACAAATTCTAAAATCCATGGGAATCACACTTAATGGGGCTCGGTCAAGAATAGGAGTTTTGTCGAACAATTCGGCTCCCCTACCAAATGATCTTCTAAAAGAGCACGAAGTAGAGCTTAGCCCGGCTGCTAAACACTTTTTGGAATTGTCATGGCGGCAAGCTGCAATGTTCGGACGCATTATCGAACCGGAACATTTCCTGATTGCTTTGCTGCAAGCGGCTCGAGGGAGCCGATCCTGAATTGCTACGTACTTTAGGATTAGACGTTGACAAATTAAAAAGCGAGATTTTCCGACAGATGGATTGTCGCTGATTAGTTACTCGACTTTTTCAGTTTAATATTGAATAGCAATCAAGTTGGCCTGCCTTCATAAACAGGTTTCAGATCAAGACATGATAGAGCTATAGACCGGCGGTAAGGATCCTGGTCAAAACCCCGCCGGTCTCATGACATCCGCGGGTATGAGTATCACTGATATTGGAAAGGCTGACAGACGTATCTGCTGGATACCGCAATAGGTGTGGTGCCTTCGGCAGCCTTGACGCCGTGGCCCCTGGTCGTTGCTATTCAGGCATTGCGGCATGTGCTGGCGGGCAGCGAGAACCAGCGGCGTAAGCGGCAGTAACTTCAACCGCGAAGCGGGCGGCTGAGGGGGCACCGAAGCCGAACATGGACGCCTCTGCGAGCCGTAAGGCCGGACAAATAAATCGCTTATAAAGCGAACAAATAAATCGGCCATCGCCATTCACACCGCGGTTTTCCGCAGCGTTATTCGTGAAAAATCGGGGCTCCCCACGGTGCGCCCGTTGCGCCTCCATCGACCATCAACTCGATGGCGTTGATGTAGGAGGAGTCATCTGAGGCAAGGAAAAGTACGGCTTTGGCAAGATCTTCCGGCTCACCCCAGCGGCCCAGTGGAATCCTGGACGACATGGCTTTGGCCAGCTTGGCGGATTCATCTGCAGATATAGAAGCGCGTGGCCCGCGATTCCAAATGGGAGTCTTCGTCGCGCCTGGCGCCACGACGTTCACACGAATGTTGCGCGGTGCAAGATCGGCGGCGATAGAACGCGCCATGGAGACAACGCCGCCCTTCGTGGCCGCATATGCGGCCACACCGGCTTGGCCCAGATAGTTGTGTACCGATCCGTTAAAGATGATGCTGCCGTTCTCGTTCAGCAAAGGGGCAGCTGAATTCACCGTAAAAAAAGCGGCATTGAGGTTGGTACGAATGACATTCTCAAAAATCGCCTCGTCGGTCGAGCCGGTAGGGGTCCGGCCGGAGATGCCGGCATTGACGAAGACGATGTCCAGCTTGCCGAAATCCCTGGCAAGATCCGCGAAGAGCCGCTTCCGGTCGTCCGCCACGGTAACGTCGGCGCGATAGCCGCGCGCGTTGGGTCCCAGTTCGGCGACTGCTTCATCCAGCGTCTTCTGGTCCCGGCCGGTAATCGCGACTTCAGCGCCTTCTGCAACGAAAAGGCGGGCAGTGGCCAGGCCGATGCCGCTGTTTCCGCCGGTGATGAGAGCCTTCTTGCCTGTGAGTTTCATGATTCCTCCCTGATGACTGCCTTTGCATTGAAGTACAAGGTCGTTAAGAAGTAATTCTTCGAGCTGGGCTACTGATAGATCCGATCAAC
>CAWICA010000007.1:0-706064 GCA_963834525.1 Bryobacterales bacterium | reverse complement strand
TGCCACAGCTGCAAGGAAAAGCGACCAAGCATTGTTGGATGCCGGGTAAGACTTTTGGCGTTTTTGCTATCGGGTTGTTTGTCAACTTTTTTCTAGTCAGTCTTCTTGGCTTTGTATCGGCGATGTCCAGTTGGTATTTAGCGAACTTTTTGAGGCTGCTCTGGACAAGTTCGCATGTCGGCGGCTTGATCTTCGGCGCTATCTATTTGGCGATCCAGGCGGTTATCTATTCTTCTACTGGATATCTCACCGTTCTGCTTTTATGCAAGCTGTCTAAACAGAATCGCCAGAGCGCAGCAATAATTCTTGCTTCTGCCGGTGCTATAGTTTGGCTTTCTTTTGCAGCCATGATCGTTTCTTGTTCTGGAACCAATCTAGGCAGTTGGCTCCTTGCTAGTTGTTTGGTCATGAATGCCGCAGCTCAGGCACACGCTGCCTTTTTAGTTACTGGGGTCCAACGACGGCTACGGCCAGAGCTCGGTCAAGCAGACCGCTTACCAATGAGCAAGAATCACATTGGTGAGTTCGAAAATGAGGTTGCTGCTCTTAAGCAGACCAACAGCCTGGCAGACGCTAATCATTTGGCTAAGAAATGCTTGAGTTTGTTGAAATTGAAAAATAAGAATCATGCGATGCAACGTTCTGAACCGGTGGCGGTGCTCATTGACGAATTAAATAAACAAAAATGTCATGACTATGCTGAAGAGATATCTCGTCATTACTTGCGCTTGATCGAAAAGAGCTGACTAGCTCCGATCCACGCTGCGGTATCGTATGTGGTGCGGTTAAATCCTCCGCCAATTGGTGCCGGCTCGTGTATCTATGATAGTAGAGAGCTTTAGCCATTAGCGATAAAGACAAATGTTTCATTAACTTGCAATTTTAATTCAAAGGGATGATACGAAATTGGCAGTCAAGGGGATAAATTTTGCCATATCTGCATATCCGTAAATACGACACAACGTATCTAAACAATGCATACAAGTCCTCTGGAGGGCTATATCAATGCCAACAGCAGTGTTAGAAAGACAGGAAATCAAGAAAGCAACTGAGCAGAAGTGTGTTTGTCGCGCGCCAATTGCTCTTTATGAAAATGGAGAATCTTACATCGCCTTTGTTGAGTTGCCGGGCGCTGATGAGAAGGCGCTTCAGGTGCGTCTGGACAAAGGCATGCTGACTATCGAAGCGCCACTTAAAGTGGAGCTACCGCCAGCAGTCACGCGTAAATACAGCGAATTGCGCTTAGGAGACTATAGACGCACCCTTTATGTAGGTGACCAGGTCGACGAAGAAAAAATAGAAGCTAGTTTCAGCTCCGGCTTGCTCAAGTTGACCATGCCAAAGAGCAGAAGCGCTAAGGCTCGCAAAATCCCAATCAAGACCGCTTAAGTAAAGCGCTTGTCGAAATCACTCACCAATGAGGAGAATCAAGATTATGTTTAATGTAACACCATGGACCGCCAAAAGACTAGCAATCCGTCATGAAGAGCAGCATCCTATCTACTCGTTGCAACGCGAGATGAACAGAGTGTTTGAGGACTTCTTTCGCGCACCATCTTTTGAACATTTTGGAGATGTTCCCGCATTTGCTAACGAGCAGTTTGTCGGAGATGTGACGCCGCGCATAGATATGAGTGAGACGGACAAGGAAATTCTGGTGAAGGTGGAACTACCGGGTATGACCGAAAAGGATGTCGATATTTCGATCAACCGAGACGTACTCACTATATCTGGCGAGAAGAAACAAGAGAAAGAGCACAGCGAAAAGGGCTGGTACAGAATGGAACGTCAATATGGTTCTTTCAGCCGCTCTATCCCGCTGCCCTACGAAATCGAGAGCGATAAAGTTGAGGCCATTTACAAAAATGGCGTCTTGTCAATAAAGTTGCCCAAATCTGCAGTGCAGCAAAGAGCGACAAAGAGCATCTCGGTTAAGACTGTCTAGACATTATCTACAGGATCTAGGCATCGAGGCGCGAGGCCGTCCGGCGGTAAATGAGCAAGGTACCTGCAATCGGGTACCTTGCTCTGTTTCTTTGTATTTGCCGAAAGATGGAGCACCGGATTTAGTAGCTCTATTGGCGAACAGCGCCATGACAAAATGTTTGTTCAGTTCTTAAGAGATCTGGAAGATGGTGGCAAGAAGATCGCAACCGGTATCTGGAGACGCTGGAGCAGTGCCTTAAAACAACCAAGATGACAATCTGCGAATTGTTCCCTCCTTTTACAAATTGGAAACAATGGTTTTTGTAATAAGCTCTATGATTGAGGGCAAGACGTGGAGCATCGTATCTAAAATGACTAATCTGTTTGAGGAATGGAATAAGAAAGGTTCTGATTGGAAGCAGCCAGTTTCGGGTGCGCAGAATAAGGGCTGGCTGCGGAATAAAGACTATCAAAAGGACAGCGGCGGAGTTGAATTAGTCCCCGGCGAAGCTCAATTTGATCTGCAACCGGCAGCGGTCGCTCAATCTAATGTCAGGCAGAACAATCAATCAAGGGCCGAAAGTGATAAATCACTGGGCTATACTGCCAGTATCCGGGATTTTCATCTGCCGAAAAGCGATGTAGCGACGGCCATGTCGGCTCTCTCGTCGCAGCTAAAAGCTGGCGAAACTTTACTGTGGGCAGGCTCTCCTGACCGGAAGAATCTGCAGTCCCAGTTTTACATCGTCATAGTTGTGTTGCTCCTTATGTCTGCAGTTTTGATAGTGATCAATGCGAAAGCAGGCGAATCATTCTGGCTGCAGTTCATACTGCCCGGCATTCCAGTTGTTGTCTCGCTGTTTTGGCTTAATTGGTACAAAAATGTGCGCAATACTATATATGGTATTACTGATCAGCGCATAATCTATTTGCAAAAGCAATCAGTTGGTTTCGCCCACACCGATCTACCTTTGAGCGCGATTCGAGATGTCAAAACAGGTTCAACAGGAGGATCTGGAGGAACGGGGAGCGTTCGTCTTCTTACAGGATGTTGGTCATGGAACGTCCGGTGGTTAACAGGTTTGAGCAACGTACAGCAAGTCGCTAGAATTATCACTCACCATATGAATTCAGGCTTGGTTACGTCGGCGGGCGCTGGAGCTAGTGCAGTACGATGGAAAATAATGCAGGTGCTGATACCTATAGTTCTCAGCTTGACTATTTGTGTGCGATTGTGGCTTTCCCTATTCAACCAGCCATCATATGAGGTCTATGTGCCTGAGAATTTGCAGCCCGGTCAGAAATATCCTTTAATAGTCGGACTTACGCCTGATGGTCATGGTAAAGATGAAATCGATGTTTTGAAGCCGGCGTGCAATCAAAATCAATCCATCATCTTAGCTTCGAATGATGTGAAAAATGGCCCCTTTTATTATGAATGGGCACCAAAGGTAACGCAGGCCATTGAGCAAGCAATGAAGAAATATCCCGTTGATAGAAATCGCATATATGCTAGTGGTTTTTCCGGCGGTGGTATGAGCGCTTATTGGCTGGTGGAGGATCATCCAGATTTGATCAAGGGATTGATCATCAACACAGGCATGATGCCGTATGCTAGCGATCCACCCAAAGATGATCCAATTCCAGGTAATTTCCCAAAAAACAAACATGCCGTCTTCTTGGCCAGCCCGACCGATTTCCGCTATAAAGCGATGAAGAAGAACAAAGAGCTGCTCGAAAAGCAACTAGGCTGGAAAGTCGACTGGCTGGAATTCACCGGCGGACATAAATATGCGCCGACTGAAAAATATATTGAGGCGGTGCGCCTTTTAGAGAATGGACAAAATGCGAAATGAGCCGGGCATTGAAATCGAGAAGTAGCATCCGAGAGGGGATGTATCAAGGCTGCGGTGTCAGTTCTTTCACTTTTATAGACTGGCCGCTGCCGGTATTGGCATCTGTCTGTTTCTGCTGATTAGAGCCGAAGGCATTTTTGGCTAGATCCAGCAATTCGATTGGGATCGGAAAGATTAGTGTCGAATTTTTCTCGGCTGAAACTTCCACCATCGATTGGAGTTGACGCAATTGCATCGCACCTGGTTGAGATGAGATGATTGCTGCAGCTAAGGCCAGTTTTTCGGCAGCCTGGTGTTCACCTTCAGCGGCGACGACTTTCGCCCGCCGTTCTCGTTCTGCTTCGGCTTGTCTAGCCATGGCTCGCTGCATGGAATCTGGAATTTCCACATCCTTTACTTCGACAGCGATAACTTTGATCCCCCAGCCTTCTGTTTGCCGATCGATGATCGCTGACAGCTTGGCATTGATCGCATCTCTCTCTTGCAACAGTTCATCGAGTTCATGTTGTCCGAGGATGCTTCGCAATGTTGTTTGCGCGATTTGATTAGTGGCTGTGAAAGGATCCTCGATCTTGGTCACGGCTTTGTAAGGATCAACAACCTGAAAGAAACAAACCGCGGCTGTTTTGACCGTGACGTTATCTTTAGTGATGATCTCCTGCATAGGGATGGCCATTGTGATAATGCGCAGATCAACTTTCTTGGTCAACTGAATAAACGGCACAAGAAATACCAAGCCAGGTCCGGCTACGTTATCTGCTTTACCGAGCGTGAAAACCACTAGCCGATCGTACTCTTTTACGACCTTGACGCATGTTGCCAAAATACCTAAGGCCACTGCACCACCAGTTAACATTATGTCAAACACAAGTTTGTCCTCGTTGTTCTTTCCATGGAATTATCCATGTCTATATTGGACCATAAGTGGCCAAAGAGTACGGCAAAATTCACGCAACTTTGATAATTACCTTAGTAGGTCCACTAGCTACTCATTCAAGATTTCCGCCGCAAGCGGGCGACAAAGAAGCCTGATACAGAATGGCGCGACGGTAAGAGTTGGACCATAAAAAATCTGTTTAGCTCGCTCTCTGTCTTACAAGCCAGACCCCCAAAGTTCGGTGCGCATTCGCCAACGATAGTTGCTGGCAGATAGCGGCTTAAGTCATCGCCATCGAATTCTTCGAAGTTTCGCAGAAACCAGCGAATATTCTCGAAATTTTCTTCCGGTTCAATCGAGCAGGTCGAATAGACGAGAATACCGCCAGGCTTAATTAATCTGGTTGCATTGGCGAGGAGTTCTCGCTGCAATTCCACAAGCTTTGGTAAGTCCTCAGGCCTGAGTTGGTAACGCAGGTCTGATCGACGATTTAATACACCTGTGCCGCTGCAAGGAGCATCGACCAGAACTCTGTCAGCTAATTGTTCAATCTTAAAGGTGCGCCCATCGGCGGCTGCCGTTTCGATATTGGTTAAGGCGGCGCGGGCCCGATTCTTCTTAATCAAATTCAGGCGAGCTTCATTTATGTCGACGGCGATGACCCGTCCCCGGTTTTCCATCAATTCTGCTAGATGTACAGTTTTACCGCCCGGTGCTGCGCATAGATCGATGACAAGTTCGCCAGGCTTGGGATCCGTTACCTTGGAGACAAAGGCTGCCGCTTCGTCCTGTATAGAAAATAGGCCTTCGGCAAAGCCGGGAAGCTTTTGTGGGGATCCCTGAAAGAAATGTTTTGCTGGATCCTGAGAATCTCTCCTTTTGGGCGGTGCTCTTTCGATGTTTATACAAGAATCGACGAGCGTACCCGGCTTACAATTGATACCTTTGCCCGCGAAAATCTGTTGCAAGCCCTCGGCAGTGATCGCCGTTTCATTTGTTCTGACCGTCAATACCGGTGTGCTCTGGGAAAACTTGAGGAGTTCTGCAGTCTCGCTTGGACCGAAATTTCTCAACCATCTCTCGATTATCCAGGCGGGCATTGAGAAACGCACAGACCATTGATTGACTAAATCTTCGGGTGTGCTCGTATTCACTATCTCTTCAGTTGCAGTCTCGCTTATAGACGGAGAATCGCCAGTATCGTATGCGGTATCACCACGCTCACCATCTGGACGCTCGATACGCCGGTAAAAGTTACGCATAACGCCGTTGGCATATTTAGCCAGACCGGCGTGCCCACCGGTTTTAGCCAGCTCGGTTGTTGTGTTCAAAACAGCCGAAGGCGGTAAGTTCTGCATGAACATCAGTTGATAAAAGCCGAGCCGCAAAACGTTTTTCAGCGAAGCAGGCAATTGATTGAGAGGCCGGCTGGAAATTTCAGAGATGTTCTGGTCCAAATTGAGTCGGTTGCGGACCACACCTTGAACGAGCGCTGTGACGAAGGCTCGGTCACGTTCGGAAAGTTGTGTCCTGCCGAAGGCAGCGGCTAGTGCTAGATTAGCATAGGCTCGTTCGCGTTCTATGGTTAAAAGAGTTTCCAGCGCTAACCGCCTCGCTTTTAGTCCTGACGCTTGTTTGGCAGCTTGATCTAGAGTGGACGCCACATTTGACGCTTTTGTCGAGCGCTGACGTGCCGGCTTCGCTGGTGGTTTGCTTGGGCTCATGTGTCAATCTCCCAGGACTTCGCCGCCTTGAAGACGGGCACCATTGGTCCAGCTTCGCGCATCCACTTTTTGCTTGTTCGCTGGTTGTACTTCGGTGAGCTCAATTAGTTTCAGGCCTCTCTCGCCGCAGCTGATGTAGACCTTGCCTTCTTCAATTTCAATTATTCCCGGCTGCTGCCGAGCTGAATGTTTGTTTGTAAGTCTGGTTTTAAGGATCTTCAAGGTTGTGCCACCGAATGTGGTGTAGGCCACCGGCCATGGCAATAAACCCCGAACGAGATTGTGGATGGCTACCGGTGATTTAGACCATTGAATGTGTCCTGTTTCTTTGTTGAGCATGGGCGCTAACGTAGCTTCACTGTCGTTTTGCGACGTCGGTGCCAGTTTTCCTGACCGCAATAAGCCAAGGGTCTCCATTAAGAGTTGAGCACCGACGACGGACATGTCGCGGCTAAGCTCCTCAGAAGTCAGATCTGGTCCAATCGTCATTTCTCTCTTTAGCAGCATTGGACCTGTGTCCACACCCGCCTCAGTGATCATTGTCGTGACACCGGTTATCGTTTCACCATTGATGATCGCCCAATTAATCGGGGCCGCGCCGCGATATTTTGGCAAAAGCGATCCGTGAATATTGATCACACCATATTTGGTAAGGCTAAGAATCTGCTTTCGCAGGATCTGTCCAAATGCGACCATGACGATAATATCCGCATTCAGATTCTGAAGTTTTTCGATTACTTCTGGTGATTTAGACAAATTGCTCGGTTGGAAAACCGGAATGCCATGTTGGCTGGCAAGAATTTTTACCGGTGGCTCGTGGATCTTGTTGCCTCGGCCAGCCGGGCGATCGGGCTGGCAGACAATGGCCAGCACGTCATCATCTTGGCTGTCAATTAACGCTTGCAGTGTCGGTACGGCAAACTCAGGTGTTCCGAGAAAAATTATTCGCACTCTTTGATCCTGCAGTGCTTACTAAAACCTGCGCGATACTATAACGCAAAATTACGTTACGCGTCTTTTGGTGGATTTCCGGCTGATGCTTGCTTTTTGCCGTCAGCAGAAATCTATATGTAATTTGGGGCACCAGACCCTTCGATTGCCGGCTGCCGTTTTGGTTTCTTGCCCTCAGTCGAGGGCCGAGAGTGTTGTCTGCTTTTCGTTACTGCTTTGTTTGAGTCTGATCCTCAAGGTAAACAGTCATTCCCTCATGGATCGTCTTCGTTCGATCGAGCCCATTCGCTTTGTTCTTAGGCAGCGCTTCAATTCTGGTCATCTCGTCGTCAATATCTTTCCATTTCGGGCTGTAATGGGGATCGTCGGCATGGACGACTTTTAAATGAGCTTTGGCAATATCGGAGAGACTATCGCCGTATTGTACTTTGCGGGCTCCTCTGGCTTTGATTTCGTCCTCTTGCGGCTTGCCCTTGACCGCGTCTCGAGCCACCAGCCAGCCACCTTTTGTTGAGTGGTTCGCCTGCTCAAGTGATGCTGGAGTTCCAGCCGGTTTGTTTCGCCGTTCTTCTTGAGCGGCCTCTGGTTGGTTAGGTTCGAGACGCACCGTGTGACCGGTGGCGGTTATTTCTGTGACAACTCCAGTTTTTTGATCTAGTGTCGGCGGTCCTGCCAGTCGGACATTATCCTGGGTGTCAATCCAATTATTTCCCTTTTTTTGCACCAGGCTCTGGCCATTGAGGGTGTAAATGATTTCACTTGGTTGCGTGGAAGAAGCATCAGCGTACTTAAATTGGAACAAGCCAGCCTGTGTAATCCGACCGCTCGCGTCGCGAGGCAGGCCAGTAGTTTGGGCTTGGGCCGTTACCTGCCCGTCACCTTGGGGCGGTGTACCCCGAGGTATATCGTTTGGCTTGGGCGGCGCCGGTACCGGTGCCTCATTACCTGGCGCATCCGGCGTGGCTGCAGCCGAAACAAGTTTCAGCTTGCCGGCTGGCGTATTGTCGGACTGTTTCTGGGTGGGGTCATATAGCGTCAGATTGCTGGCCGTTCTTAACACGTCAGTCGCATCCAAGAAGTAATTAGCTGGCGGAGAGCCAGTTGAGCTGTCACCAGCGCTTTTAAGTAGTATGGTGCCGTCCTCTCCGACGTCCTTAACTTGCAGGCTGCCCAGTTGCACGTTGTGGCTCTCTGCGTCCTGGACGACGAGACCCTTTGGCAATGCACCAGAGTCGATGAGAGCCTGTGTGGCGGCCGCGTTTAAAGACTCTAGCTCTGGATCAGGATGTTTGCGAGCAGTGTCCTCTAACTGATGAAGATCCTTGATGAAGGCGGTCAGATTGTGTGGATCCTGCAGATCATCTTTTAGTCGATTGAGAATGCTTGGATCGATCTCTGTCATATCAAAAGACTTCTCTCAGTTTGATTTAATCTCAGTTCTGCTCTAAACAATTTAGTTCGAGCGGTCCGCTCATGTTCAAGAGCTATCTGAGTGTTTCTACACGCCTGTACCCATTTCTAGACTGCCGGAGGCAGTCGGTTTCATAATTAACTTACGCCCGTGGCATCAGACCGGGTCCATTTTGACTGAAGTTACTATCGGTTGTCAATAACGAATCTATCGCCGCCAACTGTGTTAAAGGGGATCAATTGGAATTTTGTGAGTGCCCAAACGGCTCATTTGATTCTATTTCGCTCTGCCTAAACTCATTACCCGCTTGAGGCGCGTTGGTCATAGCGTTCGATTTTGCTTCAGCGTTAGAGGATGCCGATTCCTTTGCATTCGAATCCTTCAAATCTTTCGAATCTTGCTCTCGATACCTTGATTTTGGCTCAGTGACTGAATTCCGGGATTCCGAATAAGAGTAAGCGGATCTAGATGGTGATGAATAATGAGACTCGGAGTTAGCATAACTTGACTTGGTTTGAGTCGATTCGTTGTTTGATTCTGAATAGCCGTAAGCGGAACGAGATTCTCCCGATGGTGAAGTCCGCGATTCTGCGCGAACGTGCGGTGTGCGTGCTGCCGCCGCGTCTGAAGTGGAGTCAGTTGCCGCATCGTTCTCTGATCCTCGGCGGTTCTCAATCGAGAATTGTTCGCCTTCGCTGCCTTCTTTCTCTCGCCAGTGCTGTTTCTCTGGTTCCGACGTTTCCTCGGCAGATTGCCCGGCTTCGTCTTGATTGGTTGACGGTGTATTTGTTTCCATGCCGTTTGCATCAGTCTGTTGATTGGGCAGCAGATCCAGATCGGCCGGATTTACATCCTGAGGTGATTGGTTCGGCTTTCTACTGATCAAAGGTGCAAATAGCGGCTGTTTGGGAGATGGTGTTACATATGGTGCATCAACACTGGACAAGTGGATATTGTCCAGATTGATATCATCCCGGGCGACGACAGTAATAGAGCTGTTCAAACTACCGATGGATGCGTTCATCAATTCGCCTGCATTGCCTAGATCCTGCTGAAGCATTTTGGCATTAGCCGTGTTTCCATCCTGGCAAATAATCCTAGTTTTTGGCGCGACTGCATCCCTGTCATCTTTGCCGACACTGACTATATATCCCAATTTCCTTAAAGCCTGAGCAAGTTTGCTGCCGAATGATCGATCGCTAGTGGCATTAATGATACAGACGGAAATATTCCTTCTGCTTGCCGTTGTCTCTTGGTCTGGATAGGCCAAATGAGCAGCCAAAGTTTTGGCATCATAGGTGGCCAGCCAATCACCATTGCCGGCGAACTGCCCTGGTAAGAGGACAAATTTGATATTTTCTTTTGGCACGTTGTGAATGAAATTTAGCGCTTCCAGAATGTTGATCTCCGGCAAATCAGTTTGGATACTTTTCTGAGCGATTCCTACTAGCGCTGGCACATGCGTCCAAGAGCCGGGATCGACCATTTTTTTACAAACGGCATTGAGAAAGATTTGCTGTCTTTGCACTCGCCCGATGTCACCTAGATCGTCGTGCCGAAAACGGACAAAACCCATAGACTGATTGCCGGTCAGGGTATGCCAGCCCGGCTCTAAATCAATTTTGAGTTTGCCTGTCCAATCCATATATTTCATCTTTTTGGGGATCTCGACAGTAATGCCGCCCAGTTCATTAACCAGTTCGACCAATCCCTGAATGTTCATCACCACATAATGATCTACCGGCACCTCTAATAGCGAAGAGACTGTTTCTTTAGCCAGTTCCGGCCCGCCTAGAGCATTGGCGGCATTGATTTTCTGAATGCCGTGTCCGGGTATTGGTGCTTCGGTGTCGCGCGGAATCTGCAAAACGGAAACTTTGTTCAAGGGCGGGTTTAAAAAGACCAACATCATCGTGTCTGAGCGGCCGCTTAAGGCGCCTCGGTCTGCCTTAAGCTGTCTGCCGTCTTTCTCATAGACAACATCGGTGCCCATGAACAACAAAGTGGTCGGCTGGCTAAGGGTGCCGAAGGAGAAATTCGGTAACTGCGGCAGCATGCGGCCGAAATTGGCCATTGAATCCAGAGAGCTACCCCTGTTGGGTCCGTAGAACGCGAAGCCGATCCAGACGATAATGACGATCAATCCAGCAATGATTGACCAAAGAATTTTTCTCAAGAAAGCCTCGCCGGGGGAGCGCAAACAAATATATATTCTACCCTTTGCTAAGTCGATTTATTAGTGATACCCCCGGTAACCGTTACTTGACCGCTCTGAGCTCATCAGTTGTGGAATGGCGGCTTCATGTCTCGCAACTATTGAGGGCGAATTTTCCTCAAAAGGCTCACCAATCGTTCGTAATCATTGTGCAGTAATTGTGAAAGAGCCTGTCCCGCCGTGACCAAAAACTCATATTGGCCGTCATGCAGTCGATAAGCTTCGCGAATAGTTGCCGCTAAAAGTTCATCTGTGGGCACGGCTGAAACGGTTAGAAGGAGCCTGAGAAAGTCAAAATTTTCCGTCAGAGCAATGACTTCAGATTTAGTGGCAGAGTAAACGAAGTCGTGAACATCTGGTGGCAATGGTGGCAGATGCCGATATACATGTTCCGCCGTTGAATAGCCGATAATCGCCGCGTGAATCTCTGTTCTCAACAGGGCAAAGATGTGCGGTTGTTCGGACCGCAATTGCTCCCGGCTAAGGCCAAGCGCCCAAGGCTTATGGATAGTGTCTGCCGGGCCAGTGACAACGTCATAGACTACGGCATAAACTGCTTGGCTTGATTCCGTTGAATCGATTTTCAGGAAACTACCAAAACGAGGACGTTGGTTTAAGGCAATGTTTGAAAGTTCGATTTCATCCTGATTCCAGGCTTGAGCGATAATATTAGTTATTGACGAGGAAAGCACCTCGCCGAGCGGCTCTACACTTGTACTCTTGGTTTCAGTGGGCAAGGCGTTGGCACCATGAGCGGTTAATCGGTCGGCGGTATCACTTTATCCGGAGTGTAATTTTCGGATGGTTCTTCATCCTCTTTCTTAGTTTCCACTGCTTTGTTAATCTGCAAGCTGATTGTCGTCTGACCGCCATCGTCGGCAATCATTACGTTGGCATCCAGGCCGCCCTTATTGCCGGAAATGCTAATCAATTTGGGCATGTTCTGAATATTGTCGATCGACCAGCCTGCTTTCTTCAGTTCATCTTGATAGAAATCGTTGACTTTATCGCTGGTGTCGGTCGTCTTAAGAATGACATATTTTGATTGTTCTTCGCTGTCTCCTTCAGCTGATACAGAGCCTGTGGGAGTGGCGCCAGGATACAAAGGTAGCGGAAAATCTTTGGGCATCGACTCTTTACCTTCGGCAAAAGTATGAGTCATGCCACCGGAATTGATCGTCAGTTTCTTTTCATTGCTACAGGCGGCGCTGAAAAGCAGGGCGCCGATGCAGATAATTGTCAGTTTTTGAAGGGAGTGCATCTTAAATTGAGGGTTAGGTGGAAGACAGATGATCCCGCTATTTTACAGATTTTTATGCCGCAAAACAGCTCTGCCCAGGACTAACAGAAATTCAGTCTTTTTCTCAGGATGTGACTCTATGTGATTGCCCGATCATTTGCAGCCACCCTTCGCCAAGCAGACTGATGGACAGAACTGTCAAGGTAATCAAAAGTCCGGGAATAAGTACAGACCACCAGTTGCCTAGTAGTAAGCTCAATTGAGCCGAGCCAAGCATTGTCCCCCAGCTCGGATTAGCCGGGCCAAGCCCCAAGCCCAGAAAGCTCAACCCGGATTCCATAAGAATGGCATCCGAAACCAGAAGAGTTGCTTCTACCAGGATAACTGAAGCACAATTGGGCAATAGATGTCGGAACAAAATTCTAAACACGCTGGCGCCGATTGATTGGGCGGCGGTCAAGTATTCTTCACTGGCCAAAGCCAACACTTTTGCTCGGGTCAGGCGAGCTGCTTCGAGCCAACTGGTTGCGCTGATCACGGCGACGACCAGAACCATGGGCATGATGCCAAAACTGTAGTGGTTTACGCCTAGAAACTGGGCGACCATGGGCGGAAGCGAGTTTGGCGAGGGGGTGGACATAATCGCACTCAGGGCCAACAAGAGGATTATGTTGGGGATAGCCAAGAGACCGTCAACAATTCGCATCATCACTGAGTCGATAATGCCACCGGCGAGGGCACTGAACGCTCCCCAGACACTGCCGAACGATACAGCAAAAGCAGCTGCCAGGAAACCGACTGTTAAAGTCGCTCTTGCTCCCCAAAGAGCCTGGCTGAGAACGTCGCGACCCAGATAGTCGGTGCCCAGCCAATGTCCTGCCGAGCCTGGAGAAAGATTTGTCGCGTTTAGATTCAAATGTTGCGGGGAGAGCGGACTATCAAGCGGGAAGAAAAACGGTGCCACTATCGCCAGTATCATGAGCGAAATCACTATGCTCAAACCGCCGATCATATTTATACTAATTTTGCTACTGGCGCTGTCCATGGCTAAGCAGTTGCTGGTCCAAATGCGGTGCTTCGTGTATTAGATGAAGCAGTCTTAAGACGTGGATCAAGTGAAATCTGAATGACGTCGGCAATCAAACTTGAAAATACAACCATCGTCCCATAGAGGACGATCAAAGTAAGCATGATCGGATAATTACGAGCAAAAGTAGCTTCAACCGCCAACCTTCCCATCCCAGGCCAGGCAAAGACAGTTTCCACGAGGACAGATCCCCCGAGCAAAGCCGGTAGCGATAGACCAACAAGGCTGGCAACCGGTAAGAGACTGTTGCGGGCGACGTGCTTGACGAGAACCGCTGTCTTGTCGAGCCCTTTGCTGCGGGCGGTTAAAACGTACTCCTTGCCTAGTTCGTCAAGGGTCGAGGCCCGCACGAAAAGAGCGATCTTAGCCGTCCTTCGGCTGGCTAAAACAATTGCTGGCAAAATCAAATGTCGCACAACCGATGGCAAAGTCAAGGGCATTGCCGGATCATGCCAGCCGAGCAAGCTCACACTCCGCCACTGGGGAGACGATGCGAGAATACCGATCAAAAGTAACCCCAGCCAGAAGCTTGGCGATGAATAAACAACGATGGCGCTTATGTACAGAATGTTTTCTAAAAAAGTAGTGGTGCCGGTGTTGCGGCACCAGATCATAAACAAACCCCAGACGATGCCAAAGAGAAAGGCGATGGCCAGGCTAAAAACCACAAGCGTTAGGGTTGCCGGTAATCTTTCCATAATTACCGTTAAGGCGGGTCGGCCATCAGTGTATGAGCGACCGAAATCACCCCTGGTGATGATGCCGGTCAACCAGTGAAGATATTGCGCAGCCACTGGCTGATCGAGCCCCAGTTCACGCTTCATTTCGGCAACTTGAGAAGGTGGAATGTCCCGCTGGGCATTGCCAAGCATGACACTTACTGGGTCGCCGGGCAGGCTCTTAATAATGCTAAATGCAACGATTGATAGCACAAGTAGTAACGGGATTGCCGCCAGCGAGCGCCTGTAGATGATGCCAAACAACTTGCTACCTCAGCTAGCCAATGCGATTATGATACAGCCAGTAAAAGACTTGATGGCGGCATAGCCAAGTGGTAAGGCAGAGGTCTGCAAAACCTTTATCCCCCAGTTCGAATCTGGGTGCCGCCTAATTTTGCCCGCTTGTGGCATTGCCTGAGCTGGGAGCCTGGCTTGATAAACTGCTGCTTTGGTTTACCAGTCCAGTGGATCACGCTAAAATACATCTTTACGGACGGTTGGCGCAGTTGGTAGCGCATCACTTTGACATAGTGGGGGCCACTGGTTCGAGTCCAGTACCGTCCAAATTTCTGTCAGGCATCGCCTGAGGTTGCCGGCACCCGCGGCAGAGTCCCGCGTAAATGGCGCCGCAATGCACCGGCTTCTTCCTAGACGAATGTTGTGCCATTTTGTCGTACTCGGCAAATTTTCCGGCTGATTTTTGTATTGAAAGATATAAGCAGGGGATGGGACCTGGGTTCTTCAGACGTAACAATCCGTATGAGCTGGCACTAGATCTGGTGGCGTCGCTTACGGATCTGGCGGGCTATCGCCTTCCACCATTACCCAGAACTTGCGCTCGATATCCCACATCGCGTCGTCTTTGAAATTCTTTAGAACCACCTTGGCGCTCCACATGCCTTCTCTGTCCAAGAGCATGTTGGGCTTGAAAACATAATGGCCTTTATAAATGTCAGAAGGATCGTTGGCTTGGAATTCCTTTTTCACTACGACTTCGCCGTTGGGATTCTCAATCGTGATCACGCCGTTATATTGCCGACGCTCGTAAGGTGTGCCGAAGCCGATGATCATAAAACAGTCGGTCTTTATAGGCAGCTTTTTGCTCACGAACAGGTCAAAGAGCCCTTGCGCGTTAACGCGTCCACTCTCTGCGTGTTCGGCTTCATCACAGAACAGGATGTAGCCTGAGTGTAAATACTTCATTGAGTTTCCACCAGAAGCCGAATCAGACCAGAAAGTTTACCCTATTTACACCAGTCCAGGTGATCTGAGGCAAAAGGCCAGGCATTAGCTGACTGTCGCCAGCCGCCTATTTGCTCTTGTTACCCGAAATGATGTGTTCGGCAATCGAGGGTGGCACCTCTTCGTAGTGGATGAATTCCATGACGAATGTACCCTGCCCTTTGGTCTTGTTGCGGATGTCAGTGGCATAGCCGAACATTTCGGAAAGCGGCACCAGAGCCTTTACTTTTGAGAGATGTTCGGAGGTGTCCATCCCTTCAATGCGTCCGCGGCGGCTAGAGATATCGCCAATTACATCGCCCATAAATTCTTCAGGTACTTCCACATCGACTTTCATGATTGGCTCGAGCAATACCGGCTTGCCTTTCATGAAACCTTCTTTGAAGGCCATGGAACCGGCGATACGGAAAGCCATTTCCGATGAGTCGACCTCGTGGTACGAACCGAAGACCAGGGTGGCTTTCACGTCGATCACCGGATAACCGGCAAGAACGCCGCCTGCCAAGGCATCTTCAATACCGTGCTCTACAGCCGGGATGTATTCCTTAGGAATTACGCCGCCGACAATTTTGTTCACGAATTCAAATCCGCCGCCAGATGGCAGTGGGTCGAGTTCGATCACAACGTGACCATATTGACCGCGACCGCCCGATTGACGAATAAACTTGCCCTCTTGCTTGATGTGGTTCTTGAGCGTTTCGCGATAAGCGACCTGTGGCTTGCCGACGTTAGCTTCCACTTTGAATTCGCGCAAAAGACGGTCAACAATAATCTCCAGGTGCAATTCACCCATACCGGCGATAATCGTTTGTCCTGTTTCCTGGTCGACGCGTACTCTAAAGGTCGGATCTTCCTCGGCCAGACGCGACAAAGACGTACCGAGCTTATCGGCATCGCCCTTAGTTTTTGGTTCGATGGCCACCGAAATCACCGGCTCTGGGAATTTCATCGACTCCAGAATAATCGGCGCATTATCGGCGCAGAGAGTGTCACCAGTGGTGGTGTCTTTCAAACCAACTGCGGCCACGATATCTCCAGCAAAGGCCTCCTGAACGTCGGTTCGCTCATCTGCTTGTAGCTGCACGAGACGGCTGATGCGCTCACGCTTATTCTTTGTGCTGTTCAAAACATAAGAGCCGGCGGTCAGCTTGCCACTGTAGACACGCAGAAATGTGAGTTTGCCCACGAACGGATCATTCATTACCTTGAAGGCTAACGAGGAGAACGGCTCATCGACATCAGGCTTTCGGCTGGCCTCTTCGCCATCCGGCAACCAGCCGGGGACAGCTTTGACATCAAGCGGCGACGGCAAATAGTCGACGATCGCATCCAATAACGGCTGTACTCCTTTGTTCTTGAAAGCAGAGCCACAAAGCACAGGTACAATGCGGTTATCGCAAACAGCTTTGCGCAGACCAGTCTTCAATTCATCAACCGTGAATTCAGCTCCCTCCATGTACTTTTCCATGAGATCGTCGTTGGATTCCACGATCGCTTCTTCTAATTCCTTACGGAATTTCTCGGCTTCCTGCACCATATCTTCCGGTATTGGTCGTTCTTCGACTTTTTTACCCATCTTGTCGTCTTCATCCCAGAAGTAAGCTTTGCGTTCGATTAGATCGACCAGGCCTAAAAATTGGCTCTCGGCGCCAATCGGCAATTGAATCGGATGAGCGTTGGTCCATGTTGTGTGCAGACCGGGAAGTTGCTCTTTGATCTGTTTGACTACCCGATGGAAATCAGCTCCCTGACGATCCATCTTATTGACCAGCACCATCCGTGGTACTTCGTAACGATTGGCTTGTTTCCAAACCGTGCCGGTCTGTGGCTGCACACCGGCCACTGCGCAAAGGACAATCACCACACCGTCCAGAACCCGCATAGAGCGTTCCACTTCGACGGTAAAGTCGACGTGCCCGGGTGTATCGATCAGATTGATCCGTTTACCTTTCCAGCTACTGGTGATGGCCGCTGCAGTAATTGTGATACCACGTTCCTTCTCTTGCTCCATCCAGTCGGTCACGGTTGTGCCTTCGTGCACTTCCCCGACTTTATGGACGAGGCCGGAATAGAAAAGAATTCGCTCGGTCGTAGTTGTTTTGCCCGCATCAATGTGCGCGGCAATACCCATATTTCGCAGATTGGCGAGTTGACCATTACGAGATTGCACGTTACCGGGATTCCTTTGTGTCGAATGTGTCGAGTCCGTCGAATCCGTCGAGTCTGTCGAGCGAGCCAGAGTATCCATATGATTCCTTCTAGTTTCTAATTGTCTGGTATCTATTTCCAGCGTGGGCGAATTGTTTACCATGTTCCATCACAAGTTGGGGCTCCTGACAGCCTAAGGCAAGATAACATGTTCGGCTTGATTTCTGTAGAAAATATTCAACTTCGATCTCCGGAAAGGGTTTCTGTTCTTAACAATTGAGCATTGGGTGTAAAACATTATGGGTGCTTTTATGGGTGATGCAGACTATTGTATGGGATCTCCACTAAGGAGAGTTTAAAAGGGCAGGAGACTGTCGAGGCGCACAATCGTTCTCCGATCAGCCATGCGTAAATTGACGCAGTCGATGTGCTTTGGTTTCGCTTGCCGACGAGATTAGTATCTGTAATGGGCGAAAGCTTTATTGGCTTCGGCCATTTTATGCGTCTCGTCTTTCTTTCTTACCGAATTGCCAGCACCGTTCGACGCGTCAAGAAGCTCAGCTGAGAGCCGCTCGGCGAAGGTCCTTCCTGGTCTCTTTCTGCTGTTAGTGATGATCCACTGTGTGGCCAAAGCCACGCCGCGTTGTTGTTTCACTTCCACGGGGACTTGATATGTCGAGCCTCCGACGCGGCGAGCCTTTACTTCCACAAGCGGAGTCACATTCTTCACTGCCTTGTTGAAGACGTCCATCGCGTCTTGTTTGCTTCGCTCTTTCAGGAGCGAAAGTGAGTCGTAGAAAGCACGCTGAGCAGTGCTTAGCTTGCCTCGCTGCATCATCCGGTTAATGAACCGCGACACTAGCTGGCTCTGAAAAACCGAATCAGGCTCGGGAATTCTTTTTTCTGCGGCGTTTCTTCGTGACATAACTGTTTCTTCCTAGAGGATAAGTAGAATGTGGCGAAAAATGTAATCTATTTCTTGGCGGCACCGGCTGGTTTAGGACGTTTAGCACCATATTTGGAGCGGCTTTGCATTCTGTCCTTAACCCCAGCGGTATCGAGGGCACCGCGGACGATATGGTAGCGAACTCCTGGTAAGTCCTTGACTCTCCCGCCACGCACCAAAACTACTGAGTGTTCTTGCAAGTTGTGGCCGATACCCGGTATGTAAGCGGTCACTTCGGTGCCGTTTGTCAGTCTCACCCGAGCAATCTTGCGCAAGGCGGAGTTGGGCTTTTTGGGCGTTGTTGTCTTCACTTGCGTGCACACACCCCGGCGCTGAGGACAAGACTTGAGGGCGGGTGACTTGGTCTTGTACGTCACCTTAGCGCGCTCGCGGCGAATTAGTTGGTTGATGGTGGGCACCGGCTACTCCTGAAGTCTTAGCTAAGAAACCCGCGTGAACGGGCGGTTGGCAATCATACGATTCCCCCGTCAGCCTGTCAACGAGAGCGCAAGCAGTGCTTTAGCGCTGTCAACATAGAGACGGCGACCAATACGAGTATTAGTCAGGTTATCAGATAAGAAAGCAGCCGGTGGGGATGTTCGCAATTACTTTACATTGCCGCGCGACAAAGTCGCCAAGGAGCGATTAGTGATTTCTCATGGTGTAATCAACGTAGCTCGCCGCCACCGCGAAGGTTGCGGGGCATGTTGATCGCTGGATTGGCGATCGGCGCCAGGTTTACCGCTCTTTCCAGCTTCAATTTACGAGGCTGCTTGGCCCGCAACCAGTGTTCGCGAGCCAAAAGTGAAAAGTGTCCAACTCGATCGAGATGCGCATCTTCCAGCGCGGCGACAACTGCAGGCTGGTAGTCGTAGGCTTTGGCTTGGAGGATACCTTTCAGACCAGCTCGACGCATCATGGCTAAGGCAAAGCCGACTATTTGTGGTGCCATTTGCGTCCAGCCGGGATGTACGGCAAATTCCAGGTGATAATCACCTTCTTGGTGAGCTGTCACTTTCGCTGCTGAAGTGAGGACTTTACGGTCGGAGTCCTGTGAAACCCAGAACCAGGTTTTGCACTTGATCAGCTTTCTTGTGAGTTTCTCAACGTTTTCTAGTGGTAGCTCGGGCACGTTGAAGTCGTCGGCTACCCATTCGTAAATCAATCGGTGATCTGGTGGTAAACAGTCTTGATGTAATTGATAAAGGCGTTTGCGATCGGCGGGCAGCGCCAGCCGGAAAGCACTGAATTCAATACCTTCCACCTTTTCGTTATAGTCAACCGGTACTTGATAGTGGGTGATTTTGGCGCAGCGCCTGAAACCGCATGAGCCAAGCAAATTCAAGCCAGCAGAGTTCTGATCGGATACCTCAGCAATGAAGTGATTGACACCCTGGCTGCCGAACAAAGCAAAAGCGAAACGCAATAGCTCGCCCGCAATCCCTCGTCCTCTGTGTGTTGGGTGTACGACCAGGTGCTCGAGGCGCCAACAGGCGTGCGATTGTCCCAATGAACGCAGTGAAATCAAGCCGAGAACAACGCCATCTTCCTTTGCCACATAAACAGAGGGAGCCACGTGCATGCGGCAGGGAATCCAATGCTGCCAAAAGGTTAGACCTTTAAGTGAGAGCGCGTCTTCAGCGCAAAAAGTCTCATACGGTATTGGCTCGTCTTGATGCCTGAGTAAGGCGCGAGTCTGTTTAGTATCGGTGGCGAACAGTGGTTCGATTTTGATCATTCGATTTTGATCACTGGGTACGACCTCAGTCTTATGATAACACTGCACTGACCAAGCGAAAACGCAGGCGCCGGCTTCCGCCTGAAGCGATCGGCTGCCTGTCCGTACCTCTTCTTCGCGGCCAGGTGATCTGGTCGTTCCATGGAAATTGAGGCTAATATGAGGACGACAAATTCAAAGCACCAGGGAAAATGAAGAGTGCTCGATCAGAAGGATTACATCCAGCGATTTTGTCTTAAGCAAAAGGAAGTAGTAGAAGCGACCGAGCGAGTTGCTTCGGCTATTCGACCAGGTATGACTGAACTGGCGATCGCGACACATTTGCAAAGCGAATTGGACAAGTTATTGCTGCCTGAAAGTTGGTATCCAATCTTGATTTGCGCGGGAGCCAGCACAGGCAAACCAATATCTCGGCGCTTCCATTTGCCATCGCCGCATGTAGTAGTGGGTGATCGGGATATCGTCATGGTTGATTGCACGCCAATGGAAGATACCATCTGGTGGAATTGGGCTAAAACTGTGGCAATTGGCGATGATCCATTCTTTCAAGAGTTAAGCGATCAATGTGAACATGTTGCAGCGCAGACGCTGGAATACGGCCACAGTTCCGCCAAGACGATTGGTGATCTCTTTGATTTTTGCCTGGATCTCATCGGTCAATTGGATCTCATCTCTTTGGATGCCCGTAACGATGTAGGCCATTCGATATTCCAAGTGCCAAAAGGACAAAAAGTTGAAGACACTCCGCTAGCCGAGAGATTATTTATCAGCGAGGAATATCGCCACGTTGCCCTTGCCGGCATAATTTCGATCGAGCCGCAGGTCGGGCGCAAACATCCCGGAAATGGAGTGATGTATGGAGCCAAGCAACAACGACTGCTAATCAAATAGCATCCAGGCAGCATTTAGGCAGTTGTAAAGTAAATCGGCTCCTTGAACAGAATCTCAATCAAAAACAAAAAGGATCTTGCCTGTTCCCATTGATTCTCGATAGAGACGAAGAGCTTCTTGAAAGTCCTTTGGATGAAACTTTGCGCGCACTGAAGTATGAAAGACCGAATTGATATTCGATTGAATTTCATTGACAGCCTGTGCCAGCTTTTGTGGTGATTTGTAGAGAGTCGGCGGTCCCCAAAAGCCACGCACCAACTTTTCTTCGTATATCAAAACCATTGGCTCGATCCGGCAGGGCTCCCCTGAGAGTCCACCGTAGGACCATAATTCAGAACGACTGGGCATGGCTTTGAGAACTTGGTTAGCGAGCTCTCCAGCTACCGCTTCAAAGCATACTGTGGCAGACAGCTTAGCCGCCAATTCGCGTAGGTCTTTTTCAAAGTCTGGTGTTTCCGAATTGAGCACAAACTTACAATCGAGCTCGCGCAGAGCCAGCATTTGTTCCTCTCGGCGCACGACATTGATTAAAGGGAAGTGTCTGTCTTGAGCCAGTCTCAAAATCATTTTTCCCAACGAGCTGGCAGCGGCTGTTTGGATTGCCGCCTGGTGACCGGCAGAGATTGCTCCATCAATCAGGGCCCAGGCTGTCAGCGGATTGACGAGGAGTGTCGCCCCATCCGCAAAGGATACATCCGGATTGAGAGGGAAACAGCGTGCTGCTTCAGTCACCATATATTGAGCCCAGGCACCATCGCCGATTGATTTTGCTCGGCAAGCGACGTTTTTCCCGACTAAACTATCGGCTTGGGTGCCACCACCAGAGGCGATAACTTTGCCCGAGCCTTCAAAACCTGGTATGCATGGTAACTTCCGTTTCAGCGGATTGGCGCCAGCCAAAAAAATCAGATCAGAAGGGTTGATCGGCGATGCAGCCATTTGAATCAACACTTCGCCTAGCCCGGGCTTTGGAATCGGCACTTCTAAAAATTCGGCCTGAGCGGATTTGCCTACCGCCTGCAGGACGACTGCTTTCATGAGATTGGCCATGAACTCAACTAAAATATTGCAGAAGGGAATAGTGAACAGAATATTTTACCTCTCTCTAGTTGAAAGGAGCAAGCAATGACTTTGTCAGCAGAAGATAAATTGGAGATTCAGATGCTGTCGTCTCGTTATGCAATGGCTATGGATGAAGGTGACCAGGAGCAATGGATCGATACGTGGTCAGAAGACGGTATTTGGGAAGGTGGCATCGGTAGATATGCAGGGCTGGAGAAGTTGCGGCGACTGCTGGCTGATCTAGGTGACCGGATCAAAGGTAAACGGCACCTGATGACTAATTTCGTCATTGATGGTGATTCAGACTCAGCAAGGCAAAAATGCTATCTCATGGTTGTTGAAATAGGCGAGCAACCTCGTTTGGTCTCCACCTTGTTTTATCAAGATCAATTGCGCAAGATTGCTGGGCAATGGAAATTCGTTCATCGTCAAGTGGCGTTGGATAAGAGAGTGGCAGTGTCCTAGGCAATGTATACTGGAGCCAGATGAACCATATGAATAGGATCATTGACTTCCGTCTGAGCACCCAGTAACGGTCATGGGCAAGGCACAAAGTTCAACGCCGGTGGACAGCAAGGATGGTAAGCCGCGTTTCAAAACTATTGCAGATAACAGGCGAGCTCGACACGAGTATCATCTTCTCGAGGTTTTTGAGGCGGGTATTGTCTTATCCGGTACTGAGGTTAAATCTATACGTCAGGGCCGGGCAAACCTGGCTGACAGTTTCGCTCGAGTGGAAGACGGTGAGCTCTGGCTGTATAACTGTCACATTTCCCCTTACGATCACGGCAACCGTTTTAATCATGATCCGCTGAGAAGGCGTAAACTACTCATGCATCAGAAGCAGATTTTGAAAATAAAATCACAGATGCAGGAAAAGGGGCTGACGATTGTTCCCCTAAAATTATATTTCAAAGGAAATTGGGCCAAAATAGACCTAGCGCTTGCTCGCGGCAAACAACTTTATGACAAGCGAGCCGACATCGCTAAACGCGAGACGAAACGACAACTCGAGCGAATCGTCAAGCAATCTCGTTAAGTTGCAGGAGGCAAGAATTGGGCTACATCTTTTGTCGCTTCATTTCATTGAACAGATCGATTGTGGTGCCCACGCTGGTCAGTTTCTTGACAGTTTCGTTGTTGACTTTGGGTTGGCCGTTATCCGCCCGTGCTGCGGCACCGCTGGCGGTGCTAAAGAGCGCGCGCGATGCTGCTGCGTATCAGGATGCGCATATTGGTACGTTTGAAGACGACTACGCCCTTTTTAAGCAGACACTGGAGGCCGCTAATGTACGATTCGATGAAATAGGCGATAGCGACGCCAGCCAATTGGCGAAGCTGAACGCTTATCAGGTAGTTGTTGTACCGTTGCTCGTGGACCTGCCTCCGGATGTCGCTTCCGCTCTAACTGAATTCCAGCGATCAGGCGGCAAACTCTTGATCACCGATAGCGGTGGTACACCCCAAGCTGGTGCCCAAGCTCTTGAGCAAGCAATTGGCGTTGCTGTCGCCGGGCACAGCACGGCTACGGAGAAACTGAGCTTGTCTTGCCCCGGGCACCATTGCCGGTGACCGAAGAATTCGCCGTCGGATCAGTGTCAGCTGTTCTCACCTGTCAACCGTCGGTGATGTCACTGGCAGATTGGCTGGATATCTCGGGTAAGAGGACAGGACAGGCAGTTGTAAAAGGCGGAAATGGCATCTTTTTAACCTGGCCTCCGGGCATGCAAGGGTCGATCACGTCTAACGCCACAATCTTAGATCTGGCTCTGGATGAACTGGTGCCAGGAATTACCCAACAGTCAGCTGTCCAGATCAGCTTTGCCGATTATCAAACGATCAAACAAGAGTTGGACTACCTGACCAAACGAACGGATGAAGCGATCAAGACAGCCAAGCAAGCTGATTTGGCTGTGCCTTTCAAAATGATCCAGCAAAATTATGATGCTGCCCTGGCCCATGTGCAGCAATTTGAGGAGGCGTATCACAATCGACGATATTATGAAGCCGATGAGTATTTGCATCAAGCCCGGCAAGAGTTTGCCACGGCCTTTGCGCAGTCAATGCCGGTCCGACCTGTTGAGGCACGCAGTGTCTGGCTCGATCGTGGCACCATAGTCAGTACCAGAGATGCCAAAGGTATGGCCGCTCTCTTCGACAAATTGAAAGGAGCAGGCATCAACATTGTCTATTTCGAGACGAATAACGCTGGATTTGCCATGTATCCGTCGAAGATTGCTGAGCAGAACCCTAATGTGCTTGGCTGGGATCCACTGGCGAGCGCCATTAGGGAGGCGCACAAGCGAGGCATGGAGATACATGCCTGGCTATGGGTCTTCAACGTCGGCAACGCCAAACACAATCCAATTATCGGCAAAGAGCCTGACTGGCCCGGTCCTGTCCTTACCTCGCATAAGCTGGAATGGGCTTTAGCTGCCCAAAACGGATCTTTAATGCCACCGCGTCAAACTGAATTTTGGATCGATCCTAGCAACCTCGAGGGACGGGATTACATCAAATCGTTGTTCATGGAAGTGGTGCGCAATTATCCAGTGGACGGTGTCCAGCTCGATTACATCCGCTATCCGTTCAATGGGAAAGGTGCGGAGATGGGCTTCAATTGGCTCGGACGCCAGCGTTTCGAGCAAGACACCGGGCTATCTTTAGACAAATTGGATGATGCCACTCGCGAACTCTGGCAAGCGTGGAAGATTCAACAAGTGACGAGCTTTGTCAAAGAGTTGTCAGCGGCAATCAGGCAAGCCAAACCCGGCATTCGGATCTCTGCTGCTGTTTATGCTATGCCAAGGCGCTTACGCATCAATCAGATTCAGCAAGAGTGGGAGACATGGGTGGCCAATGGTTGGGTTGACACTCTCAATCCTATGACATATGTAGGATCGGCTAAGGAATTGCAGATAATGGCCTCGTCCGTTCGAGAAAGTACTGGTGATCGAGCGCTTGTTTATCCTGGCCTTTCGATCAGGCAGCTCGATACTGCCGGATTGATCGAACAGCTGGATTGCGCTCGGGCGACTGGCACGTTGGGCACGACCATATTCGCTGCAGCACATCTTGACGAGCAAAAGACAAATGTCCTGAAAGTCGGACCATACCGCCGGCAACCGTTGTTAACACCGCAGTCTGAGCCGCTGAAAGCTAGCCGCATGTTGGTCGATGATTTTGCGGCGATGGTCAATCGCTATTTAGCTGATCCAAAACAGCGCATATTATCAGACCAAGCTAGTACAAATAACGTATTGATGCAAATCGAAGCGATCCAGAATGAACTGCGCTCTTTGAATGCGCAATCTTCTGCCGACCAGATTGATGGCGTCAATAAGGATGTGCAAGCATTGCATGCAGCGATTACCAATTGGCTTAGGCTGGAAGCATTTACCCAGCATGGATTTCGGGCTCAATATATTGTCAGCTACCTGGGTCAAGTGGAAGCCATATTGTCGTATGCCGGGCACAAAATGCGCGCTCAGACCAACGCTTTAGCCGGGGTGGATTCATCGCCGGCCGAACATCAATAGGACAGCATAAGAGAAGAAGCAAAAGGTTCAGACCGGGGAGTCTTTCGCGCCCCAGAGCGGATTAAGCGTCAGGACGAAAAATTCCTCAATGAAAAGCCCCCGCCGTAGCGAGGGCTCAAAGGAGGAACTGGCGGTTTAACTATTGACCGGATGTCCAGTCACTAGCTACCGCTGGAATTGGTTGCACATAAGCGTCTTCAACAACTTCTTCTTCTGTTGGCGGCGCAAATGAGGTTGTATCAGCTGCGGCAACTGCTTGGGCAGTTATCGCAATCTCTTCAATTACTCCAGCCTTTTCGCGGAGTAAATATTCTATGTAATCACCACGACTCATGCGAGAAGCGGCGACTTGTTCATCGAGCAAACGGTGCGCCATTGGTGTGACACACACAGCCGTTGTCGTTCCGCGGTTCTTACCGAAGAAGAACGACTTGGCGCCGCCTTTGGGACCAGTTTGTTTGGCTGAGGCAGGCAGTCTCAATGGTGGCTGACCGGCGCGCTCACGAATGAGCATCTCGACGTAGTCTCCATTGGAAACACCAGCGGCCGCAGCTTGCTCTTTCAGCAACTGACGTCCAAGAGCGGTCAAATTGAACGAAACCGAACCAGACTCTTTGCCAGGGAAGCGCGATCGGCGCGGCGAAGTGGTCTTTACGGGGGTGTTAGTTTGGACCGTTGTATTCATTTAGTTTTCGGCAGCAGGTGGACTTTGGTTAAAGTCTCCTGGGAATTTTCTGCCTTTCCTCCTTTTCTAAAAGAACAGAACCTGATGATGGTACGTATGCAATCCTATTTACTTAGCTACTTATTTACTTACGTTTTGATTTTTTGATTCAGTCGATAGCTTTCGCTATTTCCCAACGCACTAAGCCTGAGTACTCAATTTTCTTGTCCGGGGCTGTTGACTTCCTCGACATGCGACAAAGCAAGCAGGAGAATTAACTCCCACTTATCACTCCTGAGAAGGCAACTTGAATTTTGTTTCTCGAGAGTGATCCTGGCAACCCTTTCCAAGACCTTGATTATATAGCAAAGTTATTGGAATCGATGGAAGTCATGTATTACACTCTTTTCATGCACAGAGGCTTTTGAGGCGCATTACAACAAGATCTAAATGTGCAGAAAGTGAGTCACTGCCCAGACATTGAACAGATATGCAATGACTGATCCAAGCGCTGCTCCAACGAAGACTTCCTTGGGTGTGTGGCCTAGAAATTCCTTAATCCGCTGAGAAGAGAGTCGAGGGTGATCGGAAAACAATTCGGTGACCATTTGATTCAGGACTCTGGCTTGCAAACCAACTGTCCGTCTAACGCCGGCCGCGTCGTACATAACGATGAAAGCCAGGCATAGGGCGATGGCAAAAGAGACCGAATTGAATCCTTGAATCAAACCGACGGAAATGGCCATGCCCATCGTGCAGCAACTGTGACTGGAGGGCATGCCGCCTGTTTTGGCAACGATGCGCAAGTCTAGTTTGCCGGTCTTAAACAGCTTACTGGCGATCTTGATCGACTGAGCAATAAAGCTGCATAACAAGGTGACTAGGACCACCTGCCAGCCTCTCTGATCCGGTTGGGCCAAGGCACTGGACATCGGTTGCGTGGATACGAGCAGGCCGTTTGCGGTGTTGTCCGCAAAGGTGGTGATGAAAGTGAATACTGATCCAAAATGATCCATGCCTGGTAAAAACTCTCCTAGTTTTTGCGGTGGATAGCGTAGTTGAGAATGGCTGCTAATGCCAATCCCGCCTCTTCATTTAGAGTTTGTGACCTAATCAAATCGAGACCGGTTAGCTCTAAGGTACGCAATCTGGATCGCGATTCCTCTGGTCCGAACACTCTCACCCAAGTTGCTTTCTTGCTTGCTTCATCCTTGCCTGGCGTCTTGCCTAGAGTTTGGGCATCGCCGGTCACATCCAATAAGTCATCGGCGATCTGAAAAGCTAGTCCGAGTATCTCACCAAATTCAGCCATAGCGCTAAGCTGCTTGTCGCTTGCGCCGGCAATCCTGGCGCCGGACCAGGCGGCAAAGCGAATCAAGGCACCGGTTTTACGTTTGTGAATGGAGGCGACGGCTTGCTCATCGAGGTGGGAATCGACAGATCTGGATGGGAAATGGTCCTCTAGGCTGACCATACCTGTGTAACGCAGGTCCTCAACCTGACCACCAACCATGCCCGGCGCACCGGCTGCACGTGAGAGTTCTAGTGCCACTTCCATGGTTATCTCGTTGGCGACATTGGCCCGGCATGTGTCCAATAAAATTTCTATCGCCAACATTAGCAAGGCATCGCCAGCCAGAATGGCCATCGCTTCGCCGTAAACTTTGTGATTCGTCGGTTTGCCTCGGCGTAAATCATCGTTATCCATTGCTGGCAGATCGTCGTGAATCAGGCTCATTGCGTGGATCAGTTCAATCGCACAAGCGCACGGTAAAACGGCCCCGAGAATCTCATCTGCTTGAGTTGTGGCCTCGGCCGCCGCTAAACATAGAAGCGCTCGCAGACGCTTGCCACCAGACAAGACTGAGTAACGCATCGAGTCCCAAAGAATTGCCGGCTGCCTTTCCTCTAAATATTGGGCCAGCTGTTCTTCAATGCAAACTCTTCGCTTAGTTGCATACTCTTGGAAATCGAACTCAGTTCTTGACACTTTTATGGCAGACATTGGTTAGCTGGTAGTTCTTCTCTGGTTCATCAATCGGATGGCGTTTGAAGCGATCCTCCAACCAAACATTCCCCAACGCAGCAGGTCCTTTTCCTTATTAATGAAGAGACCGATTATGGGCACGACGTTTCTAACTAGATCGGCTACGTGGTCTTCATGCCCTTTGTGGGGATGGCTAGTCTCCTCTAATCTCTGTCTCAGTGTATATAAGGAAGCTCTACCTTGCCTGAGTAAAAGGGCCGCTTCGTCCCGCCCGAGAAAGGCCAGTTTTTCCAAGTCGGCCAGTTCAGCAGACAGGCGATGGCGAAAAATAAAGACGAGCAGACAGATTAGACCTAGCACTAGCATTATCTCAATGAGGAGAATCTTAGCTGCAACTAAAGGACTAAATTTCACTGCTAAATAGGCAATAAAAGCGGCATTAGCGGTGAGCACCGTGACTGGTATCATCAAATAATTATCGGTCGTTTGTTGTTGCTCCATTGATTTGCCAGTGTTTCCTGTGGTGCTGTAACGATCCCTTTTTAATTAATGCGTTAACGCTTTAGTGCTTGCCTGTTCCTGGTAATAGTCAAAGGTTACTTGGTCAAATTACGGGCAATGAGCATTCGTTGTATTTGATTGGTTCCCTCGTAAATTTGGCCTGCTTTGGCATCGCGAAAAATTCTCTCCAAAAGCAACTCTGGTCGCATTCCTTTATCGCCGGCGATCGAAAGAGCCTCGGTTGACACTCGCATCGCTACATCTGTGGCCTGAATTTCGGCCATACCAGCTAAGGTGACATCGCTTTCACCTCGATCAATAGCGTTGGCCGCCGCGTAGGTTAGCACTCTTGCCGATTCCACCTGGATTGCCAGTTCGCTTATGAGGAAGGACAAAACTTCTAATTCGCTATTGTTTATTTCGCCTTTGGTTTGACGTTCGCTGATTGAAATAATCGCACCATCAAGCGCTCCCTGCGCCCAGCCGGTAGCCTGAGCGGCAATTGTGACGCGCCCTTTGGCTAGACTGGACAGTGCTACTTTTCTGCCCCAGCCGGGTTGGCCAAGCAGGTTTGCTTCGGGCACCATGCAGTCTGAGAAAACAATTTCGCAAGTTGCGTAACCACGCATGCCCAGCATGTCGAATTTCTGACCGACCTGAAAACCGGGGAAATCTTTGTCGACAATGAAAGAAGTAATACCGGCTTCGGGCAAACAAGCCATGACGATGAAGTAATCAGCAGCGCCACCACTGGTGATGAATGTTTTTGTTCCGTTCAAAACGAAATGATTGCCTGCTGGCCTTGCCGTAGTCTCAATCGCCTTGGTGTCAGATCCGGCGGCTGGTTCAGTTAAGCCAAAGGCAGCCAAAAATTTTCCCGTAGCCGAGGCAGGCAGATATCTCTTTTTTTGATCATCTGTACCGAAACGATAAATTGGTTCTTGACAAAGAACATGCACTCCCAATGAACTCATAATTGGCGTGCAGCGCTTGCCAAACTCCTCATTGACTAGGCAGAAACTGACATAGTCTCCACCGGTACCACCGTAAGTTGTCGGAAACGGAAGAGCGCCGAGCCCCTGTTGACAGGCCAACTCGAATAGATCGCGTCGGAATTGGTTCTGCCGGTCCGATTCCAGCACATCTGAAAGCGGTATAGCATCGGCAAACGCTCGAGCTGAATTCAACCAGCGGCATTGCTCATCTGAATAAAGAGAAAAGTAGCTGGCTGGACTTGTTGGAACTTCTGTACCTTTTCTAATTGGGTCAGTTTTCAGCATCTGGCAAAAATACCTGGCATTCTCTTTAACTATAGCAGCAGCTTATCGCTTGCCTTTGCTAGCGCCGCCAGGGGAAGCCATAGTAAGCACGGTAGTAGCTAGATGATGAGAGAAACCAGTTACAATATCGATGAATCAAGATTGGGGCGACTGGCGGGCTTCGGGAAACAGGATCTTGTGAACACTCTGATTAAGCCTAGGTCTCTAAAGAAAGGCGACCTGGTGGGCATTGTTGCGCCGGCCAGTCCATTAGACAATGAGAGCAATATAGAGTACACGCTCTCCTGGCTCGGCAAATTAGGCTTGAAAGTTAAGCTGGGCAAAAACATTTTTCGTCGCCACGGCGATCAGGCAGGTACCGACCAAGAGCGCTTGGAAGATTTACATACACTTTGGACGGATCCACAAGTGGCCGCGATCCTCGCTTTGCGTGGGGGCAATAGTTCGGTTAAGTTATTGCCGCACATCGATTTTGAACTTTTGAAACGCCACCCCAAAATTTTCATTGGCGGCAGTGACATCACCGGTCTGCTCGTCCCGATCTATCAGAAAACAGGTTTGGTGACATTTTATGGTCCGACCGCTAATTCATTTTTTGATAGCTCTTATACATTTCACTATTTCAAAAAGGCGATATTCAAGCGCGAGCCGTTTGGGCTGATTGTTGATCCGATCCCAGCCACTATTTGGAAGCCTGAATATCCACCGACCAGGGTGGTGATTAGCGAAGGTCTTGCACACGGCATGCTGACCGGCGGCTGCCTCACTTTAATCCATCAACTTATGGGGACGCCGTATGAAATTGAAACGCAAGGAAAGATCCTATTCATTGAGGATATCAATGAAGAACCATATGCAATCGATCGAATGTTGACTCAACTATTGCTGGCGCAAAAATTGCAGAATGCAGCGGGAATAATTGTCGGCGCTTGCTTGGATTGTCGGCCGGGTGTTGGGGCGCGCCGTTTTAATCTGAACCACAGCTTAGATGCGGTTCTTAGGGATCGCCTGGGCAATCTGGGCATTCCGGTAGTTTTCGGTTTACGCTTTGGTCACGGGCAAGATAAACTGACCTTGCCACTGGGAGTGATGGCAACTCTTCAGTGCAGGCAGAAGGACGTCCGCTTCAGAATTGATGAGGGCGCTACCTTATGATCAAACCGGGCAGTCTAAAGAAGGGCGATCGGGTTGGCTTGCTCTGTCCTGCCAGTCGGCCCTATGAGCGTTCGACCGTAACCAGAGCTGTGGCTGTTGTCGAAGAGCTCGGACTGATACCAGTTTTAGGCAAAAGTGTCTTCGCTGTTGACGGGTATTTGGCCGGTTCGGATGAGGAGCGCCTAGCCGATTTACATGATTTCTTCGCTGACCGAAAAATTGCTGGCATCTTTTGCATCACCGGTGGGTACGGCACGATGCGTCTGCTGGATGCAGTCAATTATCAACTGATCAGCGACCATCCGAAGCTCATTGTGGGAGCAGACGATGTTACAGCTTTGCTTTTGGCGATCCACAGCCAGACCGGGTTGATCACTTGTTATGGCCCTAATCTCGATCGTATCAATTCACGTGAAGCGCTCCAGACATTTAAAAATATTCTCCACTCGCGAATAGATCAGTGGTCCCTCCGGGCCAGTCAGCCAGATTGGCTGACCAGCAAGGCGTTTTTGCGAAACGGTGGCGGTTCGTTCGAAGGCATTGTATATGGTGGCAATATCAACATCCTTGTCTCTCTGTTGGGAACCAGATTCTTGCCTGAGTGGAAAGACAGTATTCTTTGTCTTGACGGTGTCGAAGAACGAAATGATCGCCTGGATCGTTGGTTTACCAGTCTCTATCTGGCCGGTGTTTTGCCCAGCGTTCTCGCTTGTGTCTTCGGCCAGTTTTCAGGGTGTGGTCCCATGGGTAAAGCCAATGTTCTCTCGTGGGAAGATCTGTTTTGCGAAAGATTGATCGAGCTAAACAAACCCGCTTGCTTTGGTTTCCGATTTGGCGACTCGTTTGGTGCGTCGCTGTTGCCGATCGGTATCAATGGCCGCATTTCCATAGACGATGGCATACTCAGCTTTGCTGAATCGATGTGGGCAAGTTAAAATATTGGCGATGCAAGTCTCGGATGAAATTAAGAGCAAATTTGAAGCGGGCGAAGAGGTCTTGTGGTCTCAACCCTGCCAGTTTTCACTGAAGACGAAAGTCCTGGCCCTTAGTATCTGCTCAGGCATATTATTGGTGATCGCCGCCGTTGAGCCTGCGCTGCGCATAGTTTGGCTTGTCGGCGGATTAATCTGTGTGCCGATCTTGCTTTATTTACTATTCAGACATGCTGAGCGAGACTCATTCATCTTAACCAATGCCCGGCTCTTGAAGTTGCATGACGGCGAAGTTATTGGAGAATATCTGATTCCCGAGATGAATCGTGTTGAGGACAGAAAAGGCATTAACGGTAAAGTGATCGTTCATGCAAAAGGCGGAAAGGTCAAAATTGAGTCCGTTGTTGATCGCGATCAATGTGTTCAGTTATTAACTGGGCTGCTCGACAAAAAGTCGGAATAACTTTGTCGTACTCTTTCCTGAAAATCTTCAGGCGGGTCGAAGATCCGCCCTCGTTGCACGAGCTCTTCTTCGAATGCCGCTCGCTCGCCACTTTTGATCGAGGCCAGTGCGATTGGAATAAAGTCTGCGATGTCACCGGCGACCATACCGGCATCGCCAAGCTCTTCGGCAGCCAGATCACCGGCTAAGCCATGGACATAGACGCCAACCGCAGCGGCGTCGAGGGCATTAAGGCCTTGCGCCAAAAGACCACCGATTATGCCGGATAAGACATCACCGGCTCCTGCTGTCGCCATACCTGGATTGCCGGTTGGATTAATGAAAACGTTGCCTGCGGGATCAGCAATTACGCTGTAGGAACCTTTGAGCACGACGACGCAACCGAATTTGGTGGCAGCCTGCCTGGCTGATTTAATACGATCTGCTTGCACTTCCTTAGTATCGATATTCAGCAGGCGGGACAGTTCTTTAGGATGTGGCGTGAGGACAATGTTCGCTTCCTTGCTCTTTAACTTGCTCGTATCTTTTGCTATAGCATTGAGTGCATCGGCATCGATGATGCAGGGTTTCCTAGAGCTACCAAGAACTTCCTTAACGAACTTCTGCACAAACTGTACTGTCACCGGATTGGTCGATATCCCCGGGCCGAAGGATTACAGATGTCGCTCGTTCAAAATCTTCATCTAGCGCTGTAATTGCCTCCAGACTTATTGTTTGAGCATCCGTTTCTGGCAGCGGTCGGTAAATTACTTCTCTTGGTGGCAAATGTGCAATGAGAGAGCGCGGCGTGGCTAGAAGTGATAGACCGGCGCCCACCCGCAAGGCGCTTTCACTAGCGAACATTGTTGCACCCATCATGCCCAGGCTGCCGGCGATCGTCAAAGTGGTGCCAAAAGTGCCTTTGTGCGAAGCCGTCGGGCGAAGCGGCAGTCTTAGCCGGATGATCTCAGCCATGCTCAGATTTATATTCGGGTCGGTCTCTTCGATATTCGGCAAACCGATATCGATGACAACGAGGTCGCCAGCTTTGTCGGCTCCTGGCTGGCAGAGTAGACCGGCTTTGAGATAGCCAAAGGTTACGGTACAGTCGGCACGCACTGCAGCTCCCATGATTTGGCCGTTGTCGGAATTGACTCCGGATGGAAGATCAACTGCCACTACTTTAGCGCCGGAAAGGTTGACCGAATCGATTGCCGTTTTGTAATCGCCGGTCACTTCGCGATCTAGTCCGGTACCCAGCAATGCGTCTACGACAACGGAGAAGCCAACCTCGCCTGGGACTACATTGCCGATCGTCACTGAGACCCCGATACGCTGGAGGATATTCAGATTGGCCTGAGCTTCGGCCGCAGTCATCTTGAAGTCCTCTGAGTCTCCACTTTTCCCGGGAACCAGGAGCACCGATACCGGTACATCCCAAAGCTTGAGGTATCGTGCCGCGACCAGTCCATCACCACCGTTATTGCCGCGCCCGCAAAAGACAAGGACGTCCCCCAACAATTGTGACCAGGATTCAAACACGGACTGGGCCACGCTGCGGCCGGCAAGCTCCATTAACACCTGGCCCCAGTTGGCATCGCATTCCTTTATAAATGAAGACTCAAGGGAGCGGATTTGCTGGGTGGTTGGTACTCGCGAAGACAGCCTCATATCTCTCCTTCCGAAAATGGGCGCTTGCCCGCCCCTGTTCCTTATCCTGCTTTGGCCACTGAATTCATTTGGCTTTCAACGACGACACAACGGACGAAATGCCCCGGTAGTTTTTCTTCCAACGGGGGTACGGCGCAGCCGTGATCTCTCCTCGACGAGCGGACAGCGATCAGCAAACCGGCAGCCCTGAGGAAGGTGCACCAAATTTGGTGGCTGCCCCTCGATTGAGCTTAACCGTTTTGTGCCCGGACGCGGAATAGAGGACATGAGTCCAGTCGTATAAGGATGCAGTGGATTGCGGAACAACTCTTGGACGTCTGTATATTCGACAATCGAGCCCGCGTACATAACAGCGACCATGTCGCACATCTCAGCGATCACTCCTAAATCGTGAGTGATCAGAATTGTCGACATACCTTGCTCTTTTTGAATCTGTCTCAACAGATCCAGAATCTGCGCTTGAACTGTCACATCCAGCGCTGTGGTAGGCTCATCGGCAATCAGTAACTCTGGCTCACAAGATAAGGCCATGGCGATCATAACGCGTTGACGCATGCCGCCAGAAAATTGATGTGGGTAATCGTCCAGCCGTTGAGGCGGGTCTGGCATGCGCACTTTCTTAAGGACCTGAATTGCTCGCTGACGTGCCTCCTTATGGGTGACATTTTGATGCAATTCGATTGCTTCCATAATCTGTTCGCCGATTGTATAAACAGGATTCAACGATGTCATAGGATCTTGCGGAATCAAAGCAATTCTGTTGCCGCGTATGTGCTGCATGTCGGACTCTTTGAGAGAAAGCAGATCCACGCCATCCAGGAGAATTTCGCCTGAGACAATTTGTCCCGGTGGTGGCACTAAGCGCAAGATGGATAGCGCTGTAATCGACTTCCCACAGCCAGATTCTCCCACGATGCCAAGTACCGCCCCTTTTTCTAAAGTCAAGCTGACGCTGTCCACTGCTCTCGCTAAACCTTCGTCGGTGGGGAAGACTGTGGACAGATTGCGGATGTCAAGTAATGTCATTGGCAACTTATTTAAGCAGAAGCGAGCATACCAGAGCTTATAAACCCCAGCCGGCAAGGGGTTATGATGCCAGCTTTACTTTACTCGGTCAACAAAGACTCTTTTGGAGTCAAAGCTTTTGGCCATTTATCAGCCGGCAAGTGTTTTAATAGTGCTAGAGGAAACATTTGATGGAAGACACTCGAAACACTCGCGATATCTCTGTACTTCAGCTTCTCACTAAGCTAGTGAAAGAAACGGACCGGCTGGTTCGCCTGGCAGACGACATCGACACACACGCCAGCACGCCGCAGGCGAAAGCCGCCTTCAATTTAATCGGTTCCGAAGTAAATGATATTTTGACGATCATCAAAACGTCGCTCGAACCTCTTTATCGCTTATATGAGCTCGATCCAGGCATGAAGAAGCTCGACCAAAACCGTCGCAATTCTGTCATTCGCGAATTTAATACGGGCGACGAAGGCAGCGATAGCTACGATGAAGAGGCACTTTGGGCTGACATCAAAGCGAAAAGACAGGACTGACTTGGGCTTCTGGCTAAGTTAACCGTTGTTTGCTAGCCGAACTGCCAGTTTTTCTTCTGAAGCGGCTCGTGCGGACAGCTTTTCTTTAAAGCTTGCGTAGGGGAAGTCTTCAACTGACCGTTTCAAGCCACTAAGAAATGGCTTGAAGTGATGTAAGCGCATTTCTGCGTAAGCTTCATCGAAAGACCAATTGTCCACCAGTCTGCGATAAATGGCGCACATCGTGCCGGTTCTATCCGCGCCCTGGGCGCAATGAATAAAGATGGGGCCGCTTTGTGAATCCAGTGCTACGTTTAGAAAACTATCAATTTGAGCGAGCGATGGATGATTGAAACCCATCGGGATATGGACATAATGCAGGCCGAGATGATCAGCTTGTTCCTTTTCGTGCAGTGTACCGCCGCCATCCATACGCAAATCGACAATCGTGCGAATTCCAGATCGAGCCATTGTCTCAAGCGCTTGATCAGAAGGCGCGGCGCCGCGCCAGATGGTAGAGGAAACCTTATCGAAATTGGCGATTTGAGCACTGGCCAGTGTGTTTTCGGTTACGTCTTGCGCTGCAACCATACTCGGTGCGACAAGAGTAAGAAACGCCGCAGCGAGGAGTGCTAAAACGGACTGAACTGCGCTCTTAGTAACAATCACTCTCAATAAGAACTCGATAAGAAAACGCCAGCGGAAAATATGTAGAGATGTTATATCTCTACAATAACTGCCAAATATTAGCAGCTTACAAGTGGCGGTACAAGGTTATTTGTTAAATTGGCAAGAGCAAAGTTGTTTGGACAACAGTCTGCTTTTTAACCAGCCTCGAGCTCTGCAGTCTTGCTTGTCTTAAATACGGCACCGAATATGGTGCAAAGTTCGATTTCATCTCATTGTCTGTTGAGTCTTTGTTTGGTGTCCCTGATCATTGGTAAAAGTCATTGCTTGAAGTCATTGGCCAGGAGCATTAGCCAGCATCCCAAGAGACCCTTTTAGCCGGCGTAGACAATAAAGATTTTGTTACGCCGAAAAGTCTCGTGCTGCAAGCCTCTTCGGGGTCGCATATTTCTGGCGCAAGGAACAATTGCTCAGCCCGGTGGTCTATTAATCTAGGGATGGGTTCTAGATGAATTGGACTGACCGCATACAAGGCAGGGTCTGGAAGAACTGCTTGTGTCGTAGGTGGGCAGTCTGCAGAATAATTTGGTGAGAATGTATGAACAGAAAATCCAATACAGTCACTTATTACGATAACGACATTTTTATATCGGACGAGAACATTAGCGATCCGGTTGCGGATGGCGATGTTGAGCTAGCTAACACTGCCACTGAAGACTTGCCAAAGCTCGAAGATACGATCACGGCGTATCTTCGTCAGATTGGGCGTTATCCACTGTTGACAGGCACAGAGGAAATCGAGCTGACAAGAAAAGTGAAAGCCGGTGATGCCGCCGCCCGAGAACGGCTGATTAATTCCAATTTGCGGCTTGTGGTCAGCATTGCACGCAAATACTTGAATCGCGGTTTGACTCTTGCCGATCTGATTCAAGAAGGGAACATCGGCTTGATGAAAGCGGTGGAAAAATTCGATCCCGAACGTGGCTATCGATTCTCCACGTATGCCACCTGGTGGATCCGGCAAGCTGTTGCTCGCGGAATTGCCGATAAGTCGCGGCTGATCCGTTTACCGGGGCATGTAAATGAGTTATTGTCCCGCTCCCGTAAAAACGCTCGTCTGCTCGGCGAAAAGCTGGGCCGCCCGCCGACTATCGAGGAGTTAGCTACTGCAACTTCTGTGGGTAGCGGCAAATTGAATGCGGCAATAGAATCATCGCGCAGTTTGCTTTCTTTGGACGCAGCCAGTGCTAACGATGGTGATACTACCCTCGGTGATGTTATTGCCGATGAATCTTCGGACGCTCCAGCAGAGATTGTTACCTCTCAGTTGATGACGAAAGACATTGCCCAAGCGCTAAATGTGCTGTCGCCCCACGAGCAAGCTGTAATTAGGATGCGGTTTGGTTTGCTTCAGGACAAGCCGTCCAGTCTGGCTGAGTCAGCTTTGGCTTTGGGAATTACTCGTGAACGGGCCCGCCAGCTGGAGACTCGCGCTTTGAAAAAGTTGCGTAGAAATTCGCGCTTGGCTGCCCTGAAAGATTACATCGAATGAAAACGTAGAACGAGGTATTAGGAGCCGGCCTTAGTTGCGGGCTACGTTGTTGTCTCGTTGATCTTGCAACAAACTACCCTATGTGGAGCAAGGCACCAAGGCCTTTAGCAATTAACGAAGCGATCACTATAATAATTGTTGATTGCGTTCGATGAACCTTGTATATCTCTTCCACGCCGACAACACTTAAATAAATTGAGTAAATAGTGGCAACTATAATACCGATTGGCAGTGGACCGAAAGAGATCCAACCGACTATCAGCGGCGCTTGACTGAAGGCCAAAATTTTAAGCAGATCGGTGAAATTGCCCCGGTCCATCAAATACTTCAAACCATAGGCGGTAATTACAGCTGCAATTAGCACATAGAATATGGCGCCGAAGATGGCAAATAATCCATTGCTGTCGCCGAATAAGACTCGCAAGATTGAATAAATGCCTGCCGAGATGACCAGAAAAAGACCAGCTTCAGTTTTACTCTTCTTGGTCACGTCCCGGAAAAAACTGGCTGGTGAAAATAGAATCGCGTTGAGTGTAGAAAGATAATAAGTGCCAATTCGTTTTGCTTCGGCCCAGTTTCGCTTAGAGGAAAATGCCGGTGGCGGATTAATGGATTCGGGCGAATTGGTTGTGGCCATCAAAGGAGCAGCAGTGGAATTGGTCGCCTGGGCCGGTGTTTGCTCCTGCGCCAGCAATTGAGTCGGATTGATCTTCGGAGAAAGCGGCGCCACTGTCTGCTCGTCCGCCGCCGGTCTCAGTCTTGAGTCAGGTTCAGAGATAGATTTGGTCGACAGTGGTTGCGATGCGCTTTGTCCTGCATCTGCCGGCGCGGCAAACTTTTGATTCGGTATGGTCATCGGTGCCGGTTCCGGTCTTTTCGGCTGCGCCAATGGTCTCTCCGGAATTCGACCGGGGTTGAATTCGGGCAATCCTGAGTTGCTGTCAGCCATGATTCCACCTGAAACGCAGTGCCAATGTATATCCCAATTACATCACACCTTGCCCGGAATGCGCGCCTGTGATTGCGTGTGGATCATCGTAACTGCCGAGTGAGTCGGGATCTCCGGCATTCAGATCGCGTCCGACCGCGTCTTCCTCATAACCGACTTCGGAGATAATGTCGCCGATCTCGTCACGAAATTTTGGATGGCTTAAATGGAACATAAACCAGAGGAAGGCGCCGCATAATGCAGCAAAGGCGTAAAAAAGCAGTACCCAGAACATTTGTCGATCACCACCTTAGTCTAAATCATTGCATGATTTTGCTAGAAGTGGAATCGATTTAGTGTTTGCATAATCTCCGATTGCGCAGATGCGTAAACACTACAATCAAGTTGCCGGCGGTAATCAACGGCAGTTCGTAGGAATCGGGAAACAAGTTGCCAGAACCGAAAGTGGCAAACAAGACGATGCCCACACCAGCGATCATCGAAAGCAGGATAGGTGGTTTGTGGTGTTGTAGATAGCCTGGAATAATCGCTAGCAGGGCGAAAGCGACGACAAAGAAAGCGAGAACGCGATGAGCCGTATGTCCTTGCAGAAACTCTAGACCGATCATCGGTAAGATCGTGATCAGAATCGGCATGGAGGCACAGTGAATGAGACAAACGGTTGATGCCACAATGCCCAGCGTATCCATAGATACCGCTTTGCTGCAGGCATCCTGATCATGCACGGGCAACAGTTCTCTGGAAATTTCCGTAGTTTCCAATGCTAGGCGCCTTCTAACTGAAAATCGTTTCCATTTCCAACTATACCGCTTGCCGGACAGTTGGTCCAGATGAAAGCCAAGCCGACCTTCGCCCTCAAATGGCGAGACATACCAGCAGATGGGCATTAGCTGTTTGCCCCCGGCCTGGGAATTAAACTGCGGTGCGTAAAGTCAACTGCCTGATTAGCGCCTAGTAAATTCGAATTGAATGTCGATCGGCGGAGTCGCGCTTTTCGGAGGAGCCGTAAAGGGAGAACAGCTTTTCAGCGTTTGGATAGCTTGTTTGTCCAGTTGAGGATTGCCTGAAGATCGGGACAAGGATATGTCTGTAGCCTTCCCATCGGCCTGGACCTTGAAAGTTACTATCGGTTGAATATCCGATTCATATGCAGGTTTCCACGCTGTTCTCAATTTGTTCTGGAGTGTTTGCATGTAGTTGTCGCCGATAGCAGGCAGACCAAACAATGCACAGGAAACGATCACGGTTGAAAGTGTGCTGAAGAGCCGGTGTTTCGAAAACTTCATGGTGGCAGAACCTCATTCCTCTCGCCATATTTTAGAACAGATTGTTTTAGACTTTCTTGCCGCTTTGCTTTTGTTTGCAATTTGGACAGAGCCCAAAAATTTCCAATACATGGCTGTGAATTTGGAAACCGTACTTGGCAGAAACTGCGTGTTCGAGGTCTTCCACAAGGCATTGATCAAGGTGAATGCTACTGCGGCAGCGATCGCAAATAAGATGATGGTGATGTTCGCCCGGCTTAACCAGCTCGTAACGCCGTTCGCCATCGCCGAGGTCAACAGCTTGGACAAAGCCCAGATTGACCAGCGATTCGAGCGAGCGGTAAACGGTAGTTAATCCGGGACCGTTTGGATCTTCGGTGCGCAGCGCTGCATGAATATCCTGGGCACTGCTTAAGTCTGTGCACTTCTCAAGGACGTCCAGGACCTTTTTCGATCCTTTGGTCAAACGCTCTCCACGGAGCATAGTGATGTGACTTTGCTTTTCGGATGTCATGAGGTTATTGGGTCTTCAGATTACCGATTGTGCATTTAGCATACCAGGCTGCGTTCGCTCCAGTCATTGGCTTTTACAGTGGAGCTGTCGGGGCATTTCGCAAGGCCGAGCCTCCGATCGCAGTATAAATGTTAGACTGAAAACTTCGCGGGCGGTTAGCTCAATGGTGGAGCACTTCGTTTACACCGAAGGGGTTAGGAGTTCGAGTCTCTTACCGCCCAAGATTTTCTTGGATCGAGGAGAAACTAAAACCTATCTGTTTTCTATTTTTCTTGGACAATTTCGATAAAGTTGAGAGAATTTGGAAAAGGTCTTGGAGAGGGTTTGGCGGAGCCTTTCGTTTGCACGATCGCTGTGATCAGGGCATCACCATATACAGTGGCTTGCCTGCTGTTTTTGGACGAGCTATCTACGAATCGGCGGTTCGATTATTCAAGAGAAAGTTCGCCTATTTAGTGTCTTGAGGGTCTTCATAATCGTTGATCCGTTAGAATTTAGTGGTTCTTGTCTCAATTTTGGTCGTGGAGAGTAAAACAGTGCGTGGCCAAGGCGTTTCAGTTATTTCCAGCCTTTTGTTGGCAATACTGGTAGTTTTTCTATCAATTGGCACAAAGGCGGCTCGGGGGCAGGCCGAGCAAGGATCGCGGGCTCGATTGAAGGTAGGTTTTTTGCTAGTTGGTCCTGCCAGCGACGGTGGTTGGAATACTTCGCATAGTCTGGGCCGGCAATATCTAAATAAGACGCTGGCTGGTCAAGTGGAAACAACTATGGCCGAGAGCGTTCCTGAGAATGCTGATGCGGAACGACTGATCGAAAAAATGATCGCTCAGGGAAACAAACTGATTTTCGCCACTTCATTCGGTTATCTTGAATCTGTTCTGAAGGTGGCGCCACGGCATCCTGACGTGATATTTATGCACATGTCTCGCTCTAAAATAGGCAAGAATTTTGGCGATTATCGACCTCTACAATACCAAGCAATGTATTTGGCCGGTATGACGGCTGGTCGCGTAACCAAAACAAACAAGCTTGGCTTTATCGTGCCTCATCCAATTCCCCCCTTTCTGCAATCGATAAACGCCTTCACACTGGGAGCTCGCTCAGTGAACCCAAAGGTCGAGATACGTGTCGTATGGACAAACAGTTGGTCGGATCAAGTTCTGGAGGCCGAGGCGGTGAAAGGACTTGCCGAGAGTGGTGTCGACGTGATCGCCAGCGGTCAAGATAATCCAGCCGCTATTCTAAAAACGTGCGAGTCGCGCGGAATTTACTCGGTAGGTTTTTACAAGGATCAACATCAACTTGCACCAAAAGGATGGCTGACTGGTTGCGATCTCAACTGGGGACCGTTTTATGTGAAGTTATCACAATCGGTGATCGATCATTCCTGGAGTCCTTGTGAATTCCCATTGGGGATTGAGAGTGGCTGCATCAGATTGGCAACTTTTGGTAACGCCGTTCCAACGAAAGTAAAAGACGAAGTCTTGGCTAAAGAGCGACTCTTCAAAGAGAAGAAATTTGAAATCTTTGCAGGACCGCTGGCAGATCGTGACGGCAAGGTCAGGCTAAAGCCTGGCGAAAAAGCCAGCGTCCAAATGTTGGCCAACATGGACTGGTTCGTTACCGGCGTGCAAGGCTCGTTGCCAAATGATCAATCTAAGAAAGCTCAGTGAAAGCTAGTAAAGGCAGGCATTGCCAACTCGCAAAATTCTGTGAGAAGTTTTACATCAGAGGACGCATCACCGTATATGGTGTCATTTCCCGAGAACCATGCGTTTGCCTATGCGTGCATTCAGGAATGCAGAGAAGTAGCACAATCTTGTACTTTAAAGTGATACTGCACGTAGTGCCAAGGTCGGGAGCGCATTCAGCGATCACTAGCAATCACTATTCAGCCAACTGAGAGGCTACCGTCTTATAGCGTCCAGTATACTCGACGTAGTCATATATAACGTCCAGTATAGTATACGTATTCAATCCATGCCAGCTCAGCGCCATTGACAATAGTGTATATTATACGATACACTAGACCTGATACCGTTATCTATACTGGACGTTATGGAGAAATCGAGCGCTAGTTCTACCACGCCGGTGCCGGTCCGTCGGGCCTTGCGCAAGCTCGGGCAAGACATTCGCGACGCCCGGCTTCGTCGCCGCATCCCGACAGAAATATTGGCACAGCGAGCGTCAATCAGTCGCATGACCTTATATAAGGTAGAGAATGGCGATGTAAACGTATCAATGGGCAACTATGCCACCATCCTTTTTGTCCTAAACATGATTGATCGCGTCAGCGATCTGGCTGATGCCTCCGCAGACAGCCTCGGGCGGCAGCTCGAAGAGGAACGCCTGCCTAAGCGGATCCGGCTGTCTCGGAAAAGAACGATGCCTGCCGGTGAAGCGGGGAGCAGCTAATGGAGATGGAAACGCTCGTCTACGTTGATCTTTTCGGTAAGACGCATCTTCTTGGCCGTCTCTGGACGCGCACGCGCAAAGAGAAAGAAAATGCCACCTTCGAGTATGAGAGAGATTGGCTGTCGAATCCGTTACGTTTCTCGCTGGAGCCTGCATTGACACTGGGTCCAGGTCCTTTCCATAGCGGCGACCGAGCACTCTTTGGCGCTATAGGCGATTCAGCGCCCGACAGGTGGGGACGCGTACTAATGCGCCGAGCTGAGCGCCGCCGCGCTGATCGCCAGGGACAAACTCCGCGCACGCTGCAAGAAATCGATTATCTATTGATGGTCGACGACGAGACCAGGCAAGGTGCGTTGCGCTTTGCCGCGCGCGCAAGCGGTCCGTTTCTGGCAGAATCAGGGCGTAAAAAGATACCGCCACTTATTGAATTGCCGCGGCTCCTCTCGGCGGCACAGCACGTCCTGGGTGACGATGAATCAGACGAAGATCTGCGCTTGCTGCTGGCACCGGGCTCATCGCTGGGTGGTGCCAGGCCGAAGGCTTCTGTGCGTGATCGCGATGGCACTCTTGCGATCGCAAAGTTTCCGCACGAAGGTGATGAGATAAACGCAGTCCTGTGGGAAGCAGTTGCTCTGACATTGGCGGGCAAATCTGGTATCACGATACCAGAATGGCGTATAGAGTCCGTCGATAAGAAACCAGTATTACTGCTTAGAAGATTTGATCGAGAGCAAGGCATGCGCATACCATTTTTATCGTCCATGAGCATGCTCAACGCAAAAGACAACGAGCAACGAAGTTATATGGAATTCGTAGATGTTCTCAGGCAACATGGCGCTCAACCACGAGAAGACATGCGCATGCTCTGGCGGCGCATTGTTTTCAACATTTTGATTTCGAATACCGATGATCACTTGCGCAACCACGGTTTTCTCTACGAAGGACCGGCCGGCTGGCGGCTTTCGCCGGCTTATGACATGAATCCGGTGCCGGTCGACATCAAACCGCGTGTTCTGACAACAGCGATTGATCTCGACAGTGGCACAGCCTCTTTGGACCTGGCTTTGTCAGTAGCGGATTACTTCGAAATCTCGCCCGATCATGCATCTCAGATCGCGGCAGAAGTCGGAGCAGCCGTCTTGATGTGGCGCAAGGTTGCGGCAGGTTTCGGCTTGCGTACAGCTGAGATCGATAGGATGTCGTCTGCCTTTGATCATGCAGATCTTAAGCAAGCTCTGCAACCTAAACGGACTGCACGTAAGCGTTAGAAGTTACATCGCCGCGCAATTCAAGATTGATACGCGCATCTCATGAAGCGTAAGAGTACGGACGTCCTCACTCACGGATTGGTGTTGCGAATAACAGGTTGTTCCGGCAAGGCAACTTCTATTACGTCTGAGTCAATTAGGCTGAGCAAATCACGCAGATGGTGAGTCATTAGTGCCACCACCCCGGATATGTCATCGATCATACTTATCTCATCGTTTAGATCGTCGAGTGTCATGCACTTCTTGCCTTTTGCTACGCCGCAGACCAGATCCAACTTGAGAGACTCTCGGTGCGATCCGTGCTTCTCCAGGTGATGCCTTCTTATCCAGCGGTCTTCAAGCGCTTGCGCGCGAGACTGACCGGGATCTTCAGGCCAACGGCCGTGCATAAAGCGCCATACGCTTTCCGGGTATGAGGTTCGCTCATCACATGGTCGGCCGAACAGTTCGGCAATCACTGTCGGCGTACCCTGTCCGTGAGTCTTGCCACCACTGTTCTGCTTGAGCGAATAGGTCGACATGGAGGTTGACACGACACCGGAAAGCATCTGGTAAAGGTTGCCTGGAAACGGCGGGAGTGCAGCCGAAAAGCCCAGAGCCGAGCCGACAATGTTTAGTGTTCCAGACGTTATGAAATTGGTGGCATTGTTCAACTCGATGGCCCGATCCCGCTTAGACAAGAGAGTTTCCCGCTCGGCTTCTAAAATTCCCTGTTCGCGATGCGCTTCTGCTTGCACACTTTCAGCGTCAAGATAACTCTCAATAATGGTTTCGCGAATTTTCTGCTTCAGTTCGTTCGTTCTTTCTTGATTAGGGATCTTCTGTTTGTCGTATAGTTCGATCAACATCGGCCAGATCTCTAGCTGCTCAGCCAATTCTCGATTGTCTGGCGAGAGATCACTCATGCTGACTGAGGACAGTAGCAGGTGTTTTGGCCTATCCACCAGATTGCTGCGGGCCAAGCATGAATAGGGAGTTACGAAAGTCGTGGCAGAAAATATGAAAAGCAGAAGCAAAACTGTACCTACAGTAAGTAGTACTCGGTGTAGAGTCATTAGTTGCACCACGCACTCTGGATTGGCTGCCAACGGATAGGGCGAAGTTTATCGCAGATGGGTGAGAAGGCCAAAGTCCTCCGGTGGTTAGTGATTTTGAGCAATAGCTAATTCTTGGCAGCTGGCAGCTATTACTACTCCCACAACCGACACGCGAGATGAACAGCTGTAGCCAAGATTGGCGGCACAAGTTAATTAATACTAGCCTTGTACCGTTTGCTTCAGATTTTCGTCATGCTAATGGTGCCCAAGAACAATGGCGACTGGTGGTATGCATTCAAGGAGGAAGAAACTATGAGGTCAGCGGTGACGATAATTGCAGCTTCGATTGCTGTCGGTCTGTTTGCAACGACAGCAAAAGCTGATACGACGGAAACTACTACTGTTCGAACGACCACTACCGAGTCGGTGAATTTGCCTGCTACAAGCACCTACGTTGTTGTCGATCCAGGTGCCGGTGTGGTGAGAGGCATTTATGACCCGTCGACCCGGTTGTTGAATGGCCAACCAATTCCATCGGGATACTATGTTATCGACAAACCAAGTGGAAAAGTTGTGGCTACAGTTGATGCCGCCGGCAATCTCGTGAGTTTCAGCACTATTCCATCAGTTTTACCGCAGCACTTCACAGTCGTAAACGGAGCGGTTGTTTACTTTGAAAGTGATTACGCATTGCGCCGTGCTCAACTTGAACAGAGAATTGATGAACAGTATGCAGCCGGTCATCTCTCCAACGAGCAGGTGAAAAATTTGAAGCAGGACATCAGCGAAATCACCAACCTGGAGACAAAACGTAAAGACGACGGTACCCTGAGAGAATCGACACGCAAAGAGATCGAACGGAAATTTGCTAATGTGCAAAGCGCACTCGATAAGGACATTGCGGAAATCAACAACAAGCGGGCGAGAATGGGTATTACCGCCAATTAAGCTGGATCTCTATTTGATGCTTTCGAGCGCATTCAAACAGCGATCTAGTTCTTCGATCGTGTTGTAGTGAACTGCGCCAACCCGCACCATGCCGCCAGTCTCTTCGAGATGAAGCTGCTCAGTCAACTGTAAGGCGAAGAAATTGCCGTTCCATATGTTTATGCCACTCTCGGCGAGGCGGCTTGCGACTTTGATTGGCGTTTGTCCGCGGATGTTAAAGCCGAATGTAGGGGTGCGCCAATGAAAAAGCTCAGGTTCGGTAATCCCATAGATCGAAACGCCGTTGATCTTGTTCAACCCAGCGATCATGTGTTCGGAGAGCGCCCGTTCGTAATCGCGAATAATGTTCATCGCTGCTAGCAGTCTCTCCCTGCGGCTAGCGTCTTTCGGCAGCTGGGCACTACCAATTTCTGCCAGATAGTCGATCGCTGCTATGAGTCCAGCAGTTGCTTCGAAGTTCTGAGTACCGGTCTCCCAGCATTCCGGAGGCTGTACGGCAGCGGCTCGTACCTTATAAGGGTTTAGCCGTGCAAGATGTTCATTCTTGCCGTAGAGAACTCCCATGTGTGGACCGAAAAACTTGTACGGCGAACAAACGAGAAAGTCGCAGTTTAGATCTTGCACGTCGATCGGTCCATGCGGTGCGTAATGCACTGCATCTATGTATGCCAATGCCCCAGCGTCGTGGGCCATTTTCACAATGTTCTTTATGTCATTGATCGTGCCCACGGCGTTGGATGCCAACCCGACAGCAACAAGTTTGGTTCTGTTTGTCAGTTTGTTTGCCAGGTCATTTAAGTCGAGAGTGCAGTCTTTCTTGCGGATGGCAACGTCCAGAACGGTGGCACCTGTCACCTCAAGCGCTTTCCAAGGCGACACGTTGGCATCGTGATCCAAGATCGTTGTCAGAACCTGATCACCTCTGGTCAGATCACGCCCGAACGCCCGACTGAGAGCGTATGTCAACGTCGTCATGTTTGCGCCGAAGACAATCTCACGACGATGGCAGCCGAGGAAATCAGACATTGCTAGGCGACCTTCTTCAACAAGAGCATTGGTGGCCAGACTTGTAGCAAACACACCATCAGCATTAGCATTGTTGTTGGCATAATAATTGGAGACAGCGTCGATCACTTGTTTTGGTACTTGTGTTCCGCCAGGTCCGTCCAGGAAAGCGACAACCTGTCCGTTCACGCACTTCGACAATGCGGGAAATTGACTGCGTATTGAAAGCTTATCGAGCAGCTTACCCGCGGCAGTACCGCGATGAGCCACCGCATTTATTGCTGACATCAGGATCCTCATATTCTAATCCAATGCTGAGTATTGATGAAATCTTACACTACTGACGACAGCCGCTCTTGCTGTATGCAAGAGCGCGCCGTCTGCTACCTTAGTCGCTTTGTGGGTAGTGCTTCTTAGTTGTTCAGAGCGCTGTAGGGCAGTTGCGATGAATTGCCGCTGCCGCCTGATCCTGAGCTGGAGCCGCCGCCTGATAGTGGAATGTAAGTGGCACCGCTTGTTGGCGAGCTGCTGGTCGAGCCAGTGCCGCCACCAGTTGAGCCGGAATTGGTGGAGGAATTAGTGGAGTTGTTTCCCTGTCCGACGATCGGGGAGCCACCATTTGATCCCGAGCTAGTCGAATTATTTCCCTGCCCAATAATCGGAGAGTTACCGTTTGATGCCGATCTAGCAGAGTTATTTCCTTGTCCCTGCGTGGACATGGCACCGCGGGCAGTGGAGGCAATTTGTCCGGTTACGCTGGTGCCGGTTGTCGGCGAGTTGCTCGAATTGCTAGCACCACCCTGGTTAGCGCCGTTATTTCCGCGCTCCCAACTTCTGCTCCAACTAGTACCGTTGGCTGTTTTGCCGGATTCATCTACTGATTTGCCGTAGCCGTTTGGTCCGCCTGATGCGCTGACATCTTTAGTGAAGGTTGAGCCGTTAGCTTTGGTATCGGTGAAATCGTTAGTTCTGGTCCAGCCTTTACCGTCGCCGCCGGTAGCGGTGCGATCATCGCTCCAGCTAGTGCCGTTGGCAGTTTTGCCGGAGGCATCTACTGATTTGCTGTAGCCGTTTGGTCCGTTCGATATGGTTGAGTCTTTAGTGAACGATGAACCGTTAGCGCTCTTGCCAGATTGGTCGATGGTTGTCGTCGTCCCGTTAGGTCCTTTAGAAATCGTTTCATCCTTAGTGAACGATGAACCGTTGGCGCTCCTGCCGGACTCATCGATGGTTTCAGTCATCGTCCCGTTAGGACCCTTAGTGATCGTTTCGTCTTTGGTGAATGAAGAACCGTTCGGCCTGGTCACACTGGTGTCCGAGGTATAGGTGCTGCTTTTGCCGTTGCCGTTGGGCGGATTGGCTGATTTATTCCCGGACCCGCTGTTGCCACCAGGCTGGTAGCCGGATTTATTCCCTGGACCGCCATTAGCTATTTGGTTTACAGCGTTAGGGGAGTGTTTGTAACCGTTGCTGTTGCTACTTACAGCGTTGGGCGAATGGTTGTAACCATTGCCTGATCCGCTGAAATTGCTAACAGTTCGATTGTATGTTGCCTGCGCTCCGGAGCCGGCTCGGTAGCCGCTACTTATTGATGGACTTTCCCAGACTCCGGCGCGCCCGCCTGGAACCGAACTGGGCTGATTGGAGCCCGATCCTTGTCCTCTATGTTCGTTACTGCCATAACCAAGGGCGTTGCTTGCGTTAGAAGCGCGATGTTCGCCGCCATTATTTCCCCAGCCGTTATTTCCCCAGCCTGAAGAGCGTTCAGCCCGCTCGCCTTGGCCACCCTCAGCTCTTGCCCCGCGATTATGTCCACCGCCACCGCCGCCTCCGCGAGCATCTGCCGGAACGATCGCACTTATAAGAGTTAATCCAAGAGCTAAACCCAAAAGGGCTCGTGAGGAATTACGCATATGCTTATCTCCTACAGTATGGGATGATGCCCGCAACGCCTGCATCAGTTAATCTCAAGCCACCTTACAACCATTTATACCTAACGGACCGTGGAGAATTCGTGAGTGACAAATACACGAGGATGAATCAAGCAATCGAGCCGCATTCAACACCAGAAATTTCCGTCGGCGCTTCGAGATCACTGAACGCCCCTCAGAAGTGTCGCTATCGCTCGCCGCTGAGATATCCAGGCGGCAAGCAAAGGGCGATCGATCAGATATCCCGGGTGTTGCCGAAGTCAGCTAAGGAATATCGCGAGCCGCTTGTCGGTGGTGGCAGTGTTTACTTTCATGCCAGATCAATCTCGTTTGCCAAGAAATATTGGATCAACGATAAGTTCGACGAGTTAATCCTTTTTTGGAAGGCTGTACAGGATCCGACAATCTGTGCTCGGCTGGCGGAGGAGCTGGAGCGACTGCACTCGAGCTTCGCTTCTGCTAGAGAAATAAAAGAGTATTTTCTCCAGGCGCGTGAGGAGCACCCAGCGAATGATAACTACCGGAAAGCATTTCTGTTTTTCTTTTTTAATCGCGTAACGTTTTCCGGTACAACACGAGCAGGCGGTTTTTCGAGCGCTGCCAGCTTACGCCGATTCACTGTGTCATCGATCCAGCGGCTGGGTCCGATGCCAGAGGCCCTGGCAGGAACGCAAATTACGTCTGTCGATTTTGAGAAAGTCATCGACGAGCCAGGCAAAGATGTTTTTATATTTCTTGATCCGCCATATTACACAGCAACAAGGCTATACGGCCACGGCGGCAGTTTACATTGCTTTGATCACGAGCGGCTGTCCCGCTGTTTGCAGAACAGTTCTCATCGATTCCTGATTACTTACGATGATTGCGATGAAATCAGAAAGTTGTACGACTGGGCAAAAATCAAAAGCTGGTCGCTGCAGTACGGAATGAATAACTGCAATGTGCAGCGAGAAAGCAAGATCGGCACTGAGCTGTTTATATCGAACTATTGATTACAGCTCGGATTTTCTTGCTTTCGCTATTTTCGAAAGTGCTGGCTGATTTGGCGTCTGATACAGCCATCGGTGTGTCCGTGAGTATGTCCGTGAGAATGTATCTCTCATTACCTTTTAGGGGAAATTACGAACAAGGGGCGTAAGTTCCCCAGAGACAGTCGTCAGGCTATGCAATATTGTTACAGACGCCGTGATGACAATTTTGGGGAGCAAAGAATGACATTTTCATTGGCCGATTTCAAAAGCGCAGAAAACGCAAATGCTGCGCCGGGGAATACCGATAGTCACTTCTCTCGGCGGAAATACGAAGAGATCGGTACTGTTGCTACAGTTGCGGTCGCAGCTGCTGCATTATGCTGCTTTCGCGAAGAGATAGGGCAGTCTTGGGCTAATGCTCGTACAGTCCGCCAGTTTACGAATGCACTTGAACATAGTGACTTCCCGAAGATAGGAGAGTTAGTGGGCGGCTTTGAAGATAATCCTCGAGGATTCGATCGACTTTTTCCTAGATTAGAGTCTGCGGTCGCCAGGAGACCGGAATTGAACAGTAGGTGGAGGCTTGAGCTCAACTCCTTTGACTCCAGCTCGAGATTGACCTTACAGCGACTGATTGGAGATGTTCCTGCGCAGCGTGACTTTGACTTTGGCACTGTCGCAGACAATCGAATAGGTCTTCGGAAAGGGCTGATATGGCCGGACCGTGATATCGATAACTTGCCGCTGTCTGAGGCTGAGAAGAGGAGATATAGAGAGGCTTTCATGTACTCTGAATTCGGCGCACCGCCCTATGATGTAGTGAACAAGAGATTACTTTGGGGTCCGGATATCAGCAAGCTAGTCAACCGTACATGATATGGCTGGGTCTGAAAAAGAGCATGAACATACTCAGCCAATTGACTTTTTCGCTGCTCGCAATGCAATCACTTTATAATGAATGGACACTGAGTTGTTGATATCAAACTACTGATTTAGAGCGTAAAAGTTGGAATGCGGGGCTCCGCCCTTTGATCTAATTAGCAGAAAGCTCAACTGACCTGCAGGCTATATGCTATACGATGTGGCTCCCTTATAAAGCTGCATATGCTCGTCAACTGCCAATTCACAAATTCTGCACAAAGCGTTTGCTATCTTAGGTTGTTTGCGCTTTGAACTGAGCCGCTTGAGGCGGGGACCTGGTTGAGCGTTTGACCTAAGCTCGAATATTTTATGGAATCCGATGCTGACCAAACCGCTAAACGCCCTTATTGAGCTGTTTTACAGGAGGACTTGGCTGAGCCTTCTTCTGATCGTGCTCATCCTTGCCGGCGGCATTTGGGCGTATATCACGCTTGATACAGAAGCCTATCCTGAGTTCACGCCCCCGACTGTAAGAGTGATTACCTTGGCACCCGGGAAAGGCGCTGAAGAAGTTGAGCGCTTGATTACTATACCGCTGGAAAAAGAGCTGAATGCCATACCGAGAGAGGTCAACGTACGCTCAATTTCCATTCTTGGCCTGTCGGTGATCAGCGTTATTTTCGAGGATGGCACATCTCAACTGCAAAACAGACAGCAAGTTCTCGAGCGTGTCAGCCTGGCTGATATACCCAGCGATGCTCAGCCGTCGTTGGATCCAGATTCAGGTGGAACCGGCGAGATATACAGGTATACGTTAGAGTCGAAATATTTCTCGCCCATGAGTCGTAAGGCCATTGAAGACTGGCAGTTGGAGAGGGCATTCAAACAAATTCCCGGTGTGATCGATGTTGTCAGTTTTGGTGGCCCCACAAAAAACTTTCAAATAAATATTGATGCTCGCAAATTGGTTTCCTATGGCATCCCTTTGACCCAAGTTTTTCAGGCCATTCAAAATTCGAATGCTACAACGGGTGGCAATTATATCGAAAACAATGGTAGGGCCTATGTGGTGCGCGGTTTGGGCCTGATAACTGATGTTGATGACATCGAACGCGTGGTTGTTTCCAATACCCAGGATGGTGTACCGGTCAGAATCAAAGACATAGCGCATGTTGACATCGGTCCTGGCATACGTTTAGGGCAATTCGGCAAGAACGACGACGATGACGCAATCATGGGCATCGTTCTCATGCGTCGTGGTGAGAATGCTTCAAAAGTAGTTGCTCGCCTGTATTCGAAACTTCCTGAGATCAAAGCCTCGCTGCCAGATGGCATAAAGCTAGTCAAGTTATACGATCGTCAGGAACTGGTAGACCATACATTGGATACCGTCTTCCACAATGTTTTTGAAGGGGTCTTGTTAGTTGTAACCGTGCTCGTGATTTTTTTATTCGATATTGGCAGCGGATTGATCGCGTCTATCGCCATTCCGCTTTCGCTCTGTCTGGCTTATGTTTTACTCAATGTATCTCATATCGCTGCCAATCTTCTCAGTCTAGGAGCGATTGATTTCGGCATAATTGTTGATGGAGCCGTAGTTATGGTGGAGAATGCATTCGCCAGACTGTGCAGCACGCCTGACAATGCTTCCTTAGTCGAAAAGAAAGAATTAGTTCTCAAATGCGCGCAGCAAGTCGGTTCGCCGATTCTGTTTGCGATTACCATTATCATGGCTACTTTCTTGCCAATCTTCTCCTTCGAAGGTGTTGCAGGAAAGCTGTTTCGTCCACTGGTTTTCACCATGAATTTTATGTTGGTGGGCGCAATTATTTCTTCATTACTAATAATCCCCAGTTTGATCGGAATTTTTCTAGCGCCGCGGAAACTCTCACACTCACATAGTCCGGTTATTCAGTTTGCCCATCTGATTTACAAACCAACTTTGGCATGGTCGTTGAAGAACCCTAAGTTAGTAATGCTTGGAGCGATATTATCTTTGGTGATCACTATTCTGTTGGCGACAAACATTGGTTCCGAGTTCTTGCCAGCTCTTGATGAAGGGAACATTTGGTTGCGGGCGACAGTGCTCCCGACTTCCGTATCGCTGGAAGAGGCGGTTCGAACAGCCAAGGAAATGCGGGCAATAATTTCCCAATTTCCAGAAGTGCAAAATGTCACCAGCCAGACTGGATGTCCCGATGACGGTACTGACCCTAATCTATTTAGCAATATTGAGTTATTTCTGGATTTGAAGCCGGCTAGTGAATGGCGCCCTCAGTTTCACCGGGACAAGGGTGAACTTATTGGTGCATTAAACAAAAAGCTGTCCGTCATTCCAAACGCTCTTTTGTATTTCTCCCAATATATTCAAGACAACGTAGATGAAGCTGTTGCTGGGGCGAAAGGCGCATTGGCCATAAAGATTTATGGTCCAGATGTTGCAGTATTGCAAAAACTGGGTGACCAAGTTGCGAACATTGTAGCCAATGTTCCCGGGCTTGTAGATGTAGTAAACAATCAACAGCTCGGTCAACCTCAATATCAGATAGCGATCAATCGTGAAAAGGCCAGTCGCTATGGTGTCAATGTCTCGGATGTTCAAAGTCTCATTGAAACTGCAATCGGTGGCAAAGTTGCTACTAGGCAAATCGATGGAGAGAAACGTTTCCCCGTCCTCGTTCGTTTTTCCAAAGAATACCGGAATTCAGAAAAGGCGCTGGACAATATTTTGATAGATCCGCCTGGCCCGATGACGTCTGTGCCTTTGTCTGAGATGGCGTCAATCAAATATGGCTACGGTGCTGCTTTTATAACGAGAGAGGCCAATTCGCGGGTTATGTATGTGCGTATCAATCTCAGGGGTAGAGATCTCGGCTCGGCAGTGAGAGAGGCTCAGGAAAAGATAAAAGAGCAAGTGAAGATTCCGGAAGGATACAGACTAACCTGGGCAGGGCAATATGAATTTCAACAAGAAGCTAATCAGCGTCTCCTGCTTATTGTTCCCGTTACTATTTTATTGATCTATCTCATCCTCCTGGCAGCTTTTGGCTCGCATAAAAATGCGTTTTTGATTATGTGTGGTGTACCACTAGCTGGGCTAGGTGGTGTGTCTGCATTACTTCTAACCAAGACATATTTCAGCATCTCGGCGGCTGTAGGGTTCATTGCCTTATCTGGAGTAGCAGTTCAAAACGGCGTTATCTTAATTAGCTACATCAACCAGCTTTGTACGAGCGAAGGACTATCGGTTGCCGATGCTGCCTATCGCGGTGCCCTTGACCGTATGCGTCCTGTCTTGATGACAGCAACTGTGGCCATGCTTGGCCTTCTTCCTGCTGCTACTTCCAACGGTATCGGCGCGCAGAGCCAAAAACCATTTGCTATCGTAATCATTGGCGGTCTGCTCTCTGCTACCGCACTAACGCTTATTGTCTTGCCTGCCCTATATACGATCATTCACGGTCGCTCACACAAGGATCAGAATATGCAAAAGCCGGGTTCTGTTTTAGCTCATAGCATTTTGCCACTGCTCGCCTTGGGAGTCCTCTCGCTTAGTTTGGACGGTTGCTCTTATGTACCGGAAAGCAAAGCGATAATCAAAAACGATATCGCTAACGTCGATACGGTATCACTAATGTCGGCTGAGTCAGCGGCGGAAAGACACAACCGAGCCAAGTCAGTGGAGGGTGGTGCCTCAAAAGTCCAGCTTAACGAAGCACAGGAAAGTGAGATCGGACTGAAGGTAGTGCCTGTGCACCGTGGATTTATTTACAAAACAGTCGAAGCTCCGGGCCGTGTCGGTCCGAATGCTGAGCTGTCCAGACTAGTTTCGACGCCATCTGCCGGGCGAGCTGTTGACGTTGTCGCCCGACTTGGTGATATGGTCAAAGAAGGGCAAGTAATGGCGATCATCAAATCGGACCCAATTGGGCAAGTACAGTCCGATCTATTGCAAAGCACATTGCAGTCACGAGCCGATATCAAGCAACAAGAAGTTGGACTTAAGCTCGACCGCATTACTTATGAGCGAGAATCCAAGCTATATAAGGAGCAGGTTTCGGCACACGCCGATCTTCAGGCTGCTGAGAACCAGTTGGAAAAGGATGAGGCCAACCTGGCTGCTTTGCGGTCAAAGATGGATGCCACGATTCGCGTTGCTCAGGAACGCCTGACTTTGCTTGGAGCACCGGCAGACTCCGCCCGAAAAGTAATAGCTCAAAGTAAGATCGATCCTTGGGTGATCATCAAAGCACCGAGAAGCGGATTGGTCATCGAACGGACGATAAATCCTGGAGAAATGAACGATGGTAGCAAACAGCTCTTTACCTTGACCGATTTATCGCAAGTCTGGTTATTTGCCGACATCTTTGAAAAGGACATTGAAGACGTGCAAAAGGACCAGGAAGCGGTGGTATCTATTGACAGTTTGCCTAACGATCACTTCCCGGCCAAAATCATTTGGGTTGGTGATTCCATCAGTGCAACTACACGCACCCTTCCAGTGCGAGCAAATGTTAACAACAGTAATCTGCTTCTCAGACCCGGCATGTTTGCTCGTCTCAAAATCAGTACCGGAGCAGTTCCTGTCTTGCTGGTCCCGCGCTCGGCCGTAATTCAAAAGGGCGATAAAACGCTGGTTTTCGTTGACACCGGCAACAAGGCGTATATCGAGCGTGAAGTTGAAACTGGTATCGACGATGGCAAAGATATCGAAATTAAAAATGGGCTTAAGATCGGCGAGCGTGTTGTCTCTCATGGTGGTACTGCGCTATTGGGAACAGCGATGAAGAGTACAGCGGGCGGGTAGGTATATGAAAGTCGCCAACGTTATTCTGTCCATCACCAGTTCGTTTTGTCCTGCTTGGTTGGCATCACCAATAGGTGCACCCTGCTGCAACAGTGAAGCAAGGTCTCATGAGTATTTATTGTTTGAGCGCCCGCTTCTAGCATCGTCAGCACAAATTAATTTCGGTGCTCAAAATGCAGCTCAATCAGCAGCTTCTTCTTCAGCACAAACTTCAGATGCAGCCGCTTCCATATCTCCATCGTCTTCCCCAGTTCAGCTTGATTCTACTTCTCATACGTTCTTGTCTCATCCGGCTTCTCTTGCGCCCGCTACTTTGAGTCTGCCGAGATTGAGTCCGGCAAGTCAGCCTGCTGTTATCTCGGCGCCCGCTGGTGCACCGCCGGCATCAGGTGCTTCGGTATTTCCGCCACCGGGGTTGTCCGGTTCAGCATTGGCAGTGCCGCCAAATGAGATGCCTGGCGCTGCTCCGTTACCAGCGGCTCTGCGGGAAAGTATGCCAACTCCGGCTGAGAACAATAGTGTGGAATCGTTCTTTCAGTTGAACCGTCTAAATACTCAACCTATGCATGAGCCAGTTTCGCTCAAGACCGTCTTGCCGCAGATCAAAGAATCGCATACGTCAAATGAGAGAACATCTTGGTTGGGGAAAACAGGACGAGTTGTTTGGCATGTCCTGGACAATGCAGGCGTACCCATGCTCTTTGGCCGAAACGATGCAGACCTTGATCCAAGCATTGCCAGAACATTTGAAACGTCGCCCAAGATTACCACCGAAACCAAAGCGGTCAAGTTGGACGTGGATAACGATCGACATACCGAGTTGGTCCCTAAGCCATCAGAACCGCAAGCGATTCATGGAAAAATTCCTGAGAGTGAACTTGAAGGAACAACTTATGATTTTCCGCCGGCAACAATCGATGCACAGACAGAAACACAGTGAACCATATATGGTGCAACCAGTGGCTTGGCTCACGGTCCTCTTGCAGGTCATTTTGCTCATGGTCTGGGTGCCAGCTGCCCCGGCCCAGTCAACTTCCGCAAATACTAGCTCTCGGTCAACTGATGTAAGCGCAAAAGCTGCTATAAAACCGGAGCGAACGATTAGTTTAAGCGCTGCCTTCGACCGAGCCGTTGAAAGCAATAAGGAAGTGATTGCCGCAAAATACAACCTGCCGGTGAGCAAAGCTGCTATTCAAATAGCTGGCGCTGTCCCCAATCCACGCTTTAGTTTGTTGTATGGCTGGGGTCCGGCATTTACGATTATCATCGCCGGTAATCCACAGCAGTTCGGTTGGCAGGAAGACATTCAAACAGCCGGCAAAAGAACAAAACAGATCAATTTGGCTTCAGCCAATTACAGCCTGGCTCAACTGCAAGTGGCAGCAGTTTTGTTCGATGTGCATAACCGTGTGCGAAGAGCGTATGCAGAACAAGCGGCTGCGGAGGCATATGAAGAGTTAATCGAGTCGCAAAGAAAGGTAGCACTGGAATTGCAGGATATTGCTCAAAAGCGTTTCGAGGCCGGCAAAGCAGCTAAGTCAGAAGCGTTGCAGGCCGAGCTGGGAGTACTGCAGTTTGATACGCAACGCAATCAGGCACAGGTGCGCTTGCAACAAGCCACTGCCGCACTGACTTTAATTATTGGTGAGACACCCGAACGGGTTGAAGTTATTGATGTCGATGACAACGGAATTTTCAAGTTGTCTACCGAGAAGACCGAAATAGTACCGCCACCCGATCGACCTTTACCGAGGCTCTCTGATTTGCTTCCAGTTGCTTATGAACAAAGACCAGATCTAAAGATAGCTATTCAGCAGGCCTTTGCCGATAGGCGCGCTCTCGCTCTAGCTAGAGCACAACGTATCCCTGATCTTTTTGTTGATTCTGGTTACCAATTTTCTACTTTTAGACCAAATCAACCTTACGGACTTTTCCCTGGAGTCGTGCGCAACCAGCCCGGCGTCTATTTGAACGTCAACATGGAGCTGCCGATTTTCTATCAGCACCAAGGTGAAACGACTCAAGCGAAACTCACATGGCTGCAGGATTTCGATCAGATCAACCAGCTGAGATGGCAAATTGCAACAAATATTGTAACTGCCTATGAATCGGTATCAGTTGCCCGCGCCAACATCGCTAAATTCCAACGAGATCTGATTCCAGCCGCAGCTGAAGTGGCAACAATGGCTCGACGCAGCTATCAGGTAGGCAAGACAGATTTAGCCAGTGCCATTCTGGCCAAGCAACAGTATCAGCAGATACTCTCTTCTTATTTTGACGCGGTCGTAGCCTATCAAAACGCCTGGGCTGATCTAGAAAAGACGGTGGGGGTGCCATTACAGCTGTGAAGGACAAAAAGAAGAGTGGGCTGCAATGGCTGCCAGTTTCTGTATCTCGATATGGATATGGCATTGTTTGTCTAATTGCCGCCATCTGTGTGACAACTACACAGGCGTGTCTCGCCGCTTTTGCTCTCGCCGAGCAAGCGCAGGATAATGACATGCTTCAGGACTCGACCGGTGGTACCGTACTCGGTAATCGTCTAGATTCATTTGGACCGCGTCGAAGATTTACATTGAGCGCTTGTTTTGATCAAGCAGACAACAATAATAAGGAGATAGCTGTGGCTGCCGCCAATCTTTCTGTTGCTCAGGCGGCCATCGTCATTGCCAAAGCAATTCCCAATCCAACCTACAGCATGACATACGGCTTTGGTCCGGCATGGCAATACATAGTGGCCGGAAACAACCAGCAGGTCGGTTGGACTGAGGAGATTCAAATCGCTGGCCGGCGCTCGAAAAAGTTGAACGTTGCCAAAGCTGGTTATCTTCAAACCGCCTTTCAAGTGCAAGCAATGCGCTTTGATGTTCACAATCGTGTTAGGCGTGCTTACGCGGAATTAGCTGCAGCCTTCGCCAATGCAGAATTGGTGGATGCACAACGCGAAATTGCGCAAAGACTTTTCGAAATATCTCAAAAGCGCTTCGCCGCTGGTAAGGCGCCAGGAGCCGAAGTTTTGCAGGCGCAACTAAATATAATGACTATGGTAACACAGCGTAACCAAGCGCTTGGGCGCTTAGTGCAAGATTCAGCAGCCATGGCTCAATTACTCGGCGAGGCGCCGAAGCGAGAGGAGATTCTGAACGTTGATGAGACGGCGCTGTTTAAACTTTCAGCTGAGCGAAGTGCAACTGTCCCGGCAATTGAGCAGGGTGTGCCACCGCTTGCCCAACTTTTGCCTTCTGCTTGGAGAGAGAGAAACGATCTAAAAGCGTCCATTCAGCAGGCTTTTACCGATCGTAGAGCGCTCAGCCTGGCTAAGACCCAGCGTATTCCCGATCCATTTATCGGATTCAACTATCTGTTTAGCACATATAAACCGTATCAGCCACTTTATTTCGATCCGACTGGTACGGGTCTGGCGATACCAGCGAATAGGGTTCCTTTCCAATCAGGCTATATGCTCACCGTATCCCAGGAAAATCCAATTTTTTATCAGTACCAAGGTCAGATAAACCAGGCAAATGCAACCTGGATAGAACAACTGAAACAAAACGAGTTGCAGCGCTCGCAAATAGCCAGTGATATTGTCACTGCATATGAAGCGCTGGTCCTCACCCGAGAAAATATCATCAAGTTTCAAAAGGATCTATTACCGGCCGGCTTGAAAGTGGCCCAGCTGAGTCGGCGCGGTTATGAACTGGGCAAAACAGATTTAGCAACAGCCATGCTCGCGCAGCAGCAATATCAGCAACTGCGCTCGGCATATTTTGATTCGATCGTGGCCTATCAGAATGCTTGGGCAGATTTGGAGAAAGCGGTTGGCCTACCGTTGAAATTGTGATGCTCTGGGAAATGAGAAAGCTCATCAATTGTCATCTGAATACTCTTCTGTTTGTGGGTGCTATTGCCCTGGTGGCACCGAATATGGTGCTGGCTGAGAATGCCAACTCAATCGGTGCCCAAAGTTCAGTCAAAAGCAACCCCCCTTCATTGCAAGATAATTCAGGAGCAATTGCCAACCTAGAGCCGATGCGAAGTCTGAGTCTATCGATCTGCTTCGACAAGGCCGACCAATACAATAGGGAAATCGCTTCTGCCCAGTGGAACGTGCCGATCGCTAAAGCAGGGATCAAGTTGGCAGGTGCTATCCCTAACCCGCAGTTTATGCTGCAAACAGGTTTCGGTAATTCATTCCAATATATCTTTGACGGTCAAACGCAACAGTATGCTTTGACCGAAGAGATTCAAACAGCTGGTAAGCGTACTAAGAAAATCGAGTTAGCTAAAGCAAATTATGGACTGGCCGAATTGCAATTGGATGCATTGCGTTTTGATGTGCACAACCGTGTCAGACGTGCGTATGCCGAGCTGGCAGCGGCGGAGGCATATGAGGCCTTGATTGAATCGCAGAGGAAGGTAGGGCTCGAGTTGCTGCAGATAGCTCAGAAGCGATTCGATGCGGGCAAAGCTCCCAGATCGGAGGTGTTGCAAGCCAATCTCAACGTTTTGCAATACGACACACAAAGGAACCAGGCTCAAGGCCGCTTGCAACAGGCTTCGGCCGCGCTGACGCAGATGATTGGCGAGGAGCCAAAGCAAGTCGAAGTGATTGATGTAGATGACAATGGTTTATTCAAACTCTCGACAGAAAAAACAGACATAGTACCGACGCCATCGAAGGAAATGCCCCCGATTGATGCGCTATTAGCAACTACTGACGATGCTCGCCCCGATCTGAAAGCAGCAAAACAGCTGATATTTGTCAACGAGAAGGCATTGACTCTGGCCAAGACTAAGAAAATACCTGATCTTTTTCTTGGTGGAGGCGGAACATATTCGACATTTACCCGCAACCAGCCTGCTGGTTTAAGTGCAACAGGTAATTGGGTGGGCACCGGTGCTTTCTTTAATGTCACTGTTGAAAATCCGCTCTTTTATCAGTATCAAGGTGAAGTCGCGCAAGCAACTGCCAATCTGAGACAGTCCCAACGGCAAGTCGATTTGTTGAGAACGCAGATATCCGCTAACACAGTGACCGCATATAACGAGGCGCATGTCGCGAGGTCGAATATATTTGAGTTTCAGAAAAACTTGCTGCCCACGGCTGCGAAAGTAGCACGCTTGGCACGTCGTCGTTACGAAGTCGGTGCTTCCGATCTGGCCACGGCCATTGTAGCGCAGCAGCAGTATCAAATGACTTTGTCGAACTATTTCGATTCGGTTGTAGCCTATCAGACTGCCTGGGCGGATTTGGAGAAAGCAATCGGTGTGCCATTGAGGATGTAGGGGGCTTGATGCCAGATACGGTGCGCCAGCTAAGAAGAAAGGCAGGTTAATCAAACAGCGTGCTTGCGGGGGTGGAAAATTGTGTGGGATTCGTGACTTCATCGCCGGTGGCACACAAAATAAGGCAGGTCTCCAATGCTTCATTGATAATGAGCAGATTGTAAGATCTCGATGCTAAATAACATCGGCGGCTTGTTTTCGCCTTTAGCAGCAGGTTTTTGCCAAGTATTCAAGATTGTTTGATAGTGACTGTTCAAGTACGATCTTCACTGTAGGAGATGGGCGTGGTTCGCTCGATTTAACAAGACAACACCGGGCAAAACTTCGATCTTAATGGCAGTCCTTACAAGGTCTTTATGTCTTATCTTAGCTCGCTTTCGAACACCTCCAGGAGTTTCAAGCGATCAGTTCAGGGATCAAAATATCGAATTTCTTTCGCACTCAAAAGAGTGATGAAACCGCTGATTACTATCTATCTTGCTATCTGCGTGAGCGGTTGGGCGGCCGTGCCTGCATTTTGTCAAAGCAAGGATTCCGCCACCGCTCAAGCCGTTAAGTCCGCTACCTCCTCAAAGCTGTTGATCGCCGCTGGTCAAATTCAACCATCGAAACCAATTCCATCGAGCACACCTTCAATGCCAACTGTGCCCATGACACCGCCAAGCAGCACCACGGAGCTTCCATTAAAGGGATTGCCGCAGTCGGAGCCTTCGTCGTCGTCTTCTGCTTACCCGGACAATGGCGCAGCCGGAAACCAATTGCCCTCGGTTAATGACAAACAACCAGCGAGTGTGTCGGGCAGTGTGCAAATTAATGCTAATCAACCGACTCAATCGGCTGAACCGGCTCTGCCGGAGGGCATCACGCTTTTGCAAGCGCTGGATGAAGCGCTCACCAAGGGACCGCGAGCAGCTGCTATTCGGGCACAATTGGCCATCGCTAAGTCCGGTATTGCTCAGGCAGCGATTGCACCCAATCCAGTCTTTTTTATGGACAGAGGCTTCGTCGCTGAAGCTGTCGAGAGAAGAGGCGCGATTTCGACTTTCGATCCTCCATGGAAACTTGCGTTTCGCATGATGGCGGCGACCCGGTCGTATACGCAGTCGAAAATTGATCTAATGACAACATTGTGGCAGCTGCGAGCCGACGCTCGACGTGCGTATACAGAAGCAGTTATCGCTCAAGAAAGCGAAAGAACATTGTCGCAACTATATGATCTGACGCGCAGGCTATGGGAAGTTTCGTCGAAGCGATTTCAGGCTGGCGATGTTCCTGAATTGGACGTACTGAGGGCAAGATTGGCGGCTTCGCAAGCTGAAGTTGATTTGGGTGTGGGACGGCAGCGAGTCGTTAGATCGAAGCAGCAACTGAATGTGATGCTCGGCAGGGCCGTTGAGCAGGCAGTCGGCGTACCGAGGCTGCCGGAATTTGTCGGCCCGAAGAAGGCGGTCAATCTTAAGGTAATTCGACACGGGATATTACCCGATTTCTCGCGCCAAGTACCAGCCCTTACTTACTTCCTTGATTTGGGCATGGAGAACAGGCGTGAGTTGAAAAGCTTGTATATGCAGGTGAAAGTCAATGATATGAATTACAAAAACGCCGTTGCCTCTATTGTCCCTAATCCGAATTTTGCCTACGGCTCCTCGACTAACAGCAATCTTCCGTCAGGACCGAAACTGCGATCTAATTTCATGACTCTGAATATCGAACTACCGTTCTCCAACATGAATCAGGGAGATATAGAGAAATACAAAGCGACAGGTAGACAGTTGAAATACCAGTTAGACGCGCAAAAAAATATGGTGCAAGCGGACGTATCATCGGCTTATAACAATCTCCTTGCTGCCCGCGATAAGATCCGTGTCTATCAGGAACATGTCTTAGACGATTCAAATGAAGTGGCGCGCCTGGCGAGAAGAAGTTATGAAGTCGGGCAGTCGGACATCAACTCGACACTTTTGGCGCAGCAGTCGAATATTCAAATTCAGATGCAATACTTGGATGCCATTACGTCATACCAGGGCGCTTACACAGATCTCGAGCAGGCCTGCGGGCTGCCGTTGGAGTAAATTGTTTGAATATTATAAGGAGACAACTGCTGATTGATCCGGGCACGGGTGTAATTGATAATAATGGGTCGCAACTGACGGAGCGTGGTATGCAACTATTTTCTCGATGTCGATGTCTAAATCTATATTGGATCCTGGTTGTGTTGGTGCTACTCACTGTAAGTGCGGTGCCGTGTTTAGCGGTGCCGATCAATTTTTCTGCCTCCGGGTCGCAGGTCACTGCCTTGGAAGCAGACGTGCCGTTGCGCAGTATCGGCGGGTTACTCCTCACTAAAGGTTCAGTTAGCATCTCAGGCAATACTATTGAAGTAAACGCTGTGCCTGACTGGTTATTCGATCCGCACGCTGTTTTGTCCGGAGTGGTGATCAATTCGGAAATGCAGAATAAAGGAGAACAAACAATAGTTTCCGGGCTGGTCTATTTTTCAGGTGGAGACTGGCTTCCCAACCTCAGTCGTGGCAGAGCGCTGGATGTCGTCACCAGTGTTAGTGGCACTGCAATTTCTGGGCGGATTCAACGCACCACTGAAAACTCGCTGGAGATCCAATTGATCGATGGCACTCGAAAATCGATACCTTTCAAAGATATTGCCGATCTAACCTCCGGCAAGGCATTTAACTTTGAATTGCCCTCGACGAAATTGAAAATTCAACCGGACAATAGCACCTATGAAGCGGATGCTGCGACTATCTCATTCAAGCCTTCCACGACCCGAGGCGTGTTGAATTTTGTGGCACGGCGGCCAGAGGCGCCGGCTTCCAGACTTCCCGGTGCTGAAGGCGGTGTCAAGAATTCAACGATCGCTACGATGGTCGCTGCCGATATAGCCAATATGATTGCCCCGGCCATCGCTGCTCCTTTGATATATCGAGGACCGAGTTTACTCGACAAACAACTGCTTCATGGCAACGGTAACGTTTCTGATAGCTTGCCTTACTATGCGCCGCAGATTTATGCCAACGGTAAGTATGTGCCTTATCCATTCACAGGCAATACCGCCGTCGATACTGCAATCACCAATACTGGCATTGCCCAAGGCAATCCATTGTTCTGAATTCGGCGAATAGCTGAGCGAAGGTCGATGGTAGCCAGTGCAGACCTAGCTGGAGTATGAACGGACAGCTTCCGCCCGCAGATCGAAGCTGCCTTTCGTGACCACTTTCTCGCCTGGCTTCAAACCTTCCAGAACTTCAACATATTGATCCGACTGGCTGCCTAATTTAACCTTCCTTTCCTCAAACGTATGGTCTCCTTCCGGTACATACACGACCTTGGCTGTTCTTGCGTCCTGGACGGCGGTGATGGGAATAGACAGCACTCTCTGTAATCCGACGATTATTTTCATGCGGGCAAACATTTTCGGCTTAAGCAGTCCTTGCGGGTTAGAAACCTCTGCCCTTACAGCAAGCGTTCTGGTGTCGCTATCGATCTGATTGGCGACATAGTCCAGCTTGCCGTGGAAGACTTTGTCCGGAAAGCTGTCGACTTGCAATTCTATGGCTTGACCAAGTTCTAGCTTCGGTATGTCTTTCTCAAAAACGTCAGCTTTCAACCAAACACTGCGGAAATCACCGATCGTGAAAAGTGGCTTGGACGGATCGACCAGCTCCCCAACGTTGACCAGCCGCTCAACAATGACGCCACTTTCCGGTGACAAAACTGGGACTAGTGGGTCAACCGTTTGCGTTTTCAAGACCTCCGCTATTTCTTCATCCGAAACGCCAAGTAACTTCAGCTTGGTCTTAGCTGGACCGGTTACTAGCTTCATTTTCTCTTCGGATAAGGCGATTGTCGCTTGGCGCTTTTTCGTTTGAGACTCGACAGCAATCTGATCTTTTATATAAGCTGTTTCAGCGGCTTGATAATCAGCCATTGAGGCTATTTTTTCCGTGTACAGCCCCTTAGTTCGTTGATAGATTTTTTCATCGAGCTTTAGTTGGGCTTGTGCTGTTTCGGTGTCGAAATTGATCTGAATAAGCGCTTGCTTGAGATCCGATCTTACCTGTTGTTGGCCCTGCAAAAGATCAGATTCGGCCTGTTGAATATCCGTGCTGCGAATGATTAGCAGCGGTTTGCCTTCATCTATGTGACTACCAATCGAGACCAAAATCTGAACTACCCGCCCAGTTACTGGAGTTGTAACGTGGGTTTGCGTGTTGGCATTGGCGAGCACTTCGCCTGTGACATTCACATCGGAATCGAGCTCTCGCTCCCGGGCATCATCATAGATTAGTCCGGCCTCCTGTTCGGCGTCGCTGGACAGATGTACGAGCCGTCGGTCGATTGGTCCGGCGGGCTGGGTTTGAGCAATCGGCGTTTTGTTATCGGCCTGGCTGGTGGTGGATAATGACGCACAGCCATTGAGGATTGTTGTGCTGGCAGCCACAAACAATATCAGCAGTAGCTTGGCTCGATTGTGCAAACTTAAGCTGAGAACCATAAAAACCTCTGGCCAATGTATCGATCTCGGAAACACCCTGTTATTTTGGTTCGTGGTCAAGTAACTGTGGAGGCAGTGGGAGCGCCTCGGGTAGCAGGCAATGGTCAATTCTATCAGTCGGTAGGTTCTCCCAGCCACCCTTGGTTCATATGTTACCTAAGGCTCACCTAACTTCAGAAAATGGAGCGTTCTGAGCGGCGGGGCCGGATCACGAGGGTCAGTCGCTTCGGTGGTTGAATGTGAATGACATCCTGCTTCTGTTCAGGTATTGAATACGGTATCATATCCAGTTTGCATATCCGATCCGCAAATAGAGAAACGAATCCCCAGTGATACTTAGACTTGGCTGATCGGAATTAAGCGACAATTTTCAGGATCCACTTCGCTATTTGTATTTATGCTTTCGGATAAAATGACTAGTCAGATATGCCGCTGGGGAATGTAGTTCTATGATCGTCGCTTTTGCCAGCTTCATGACGACTTCTCTTGCCCCTGTGCTCGTTTCAGCTGGTGAGGTCTAACAGTGCTGCTGCAGATGCTGAAAAAACGCAATGTTGTAGTTTTTTTGGCATTGCTCGTGCTTTTATTCGGCTATAAGGCCCATGAGAATCTGGCGTTGGAGGCATACCCGGACGTCTCTAATATGCAGGTTCGGGTAATTACTCAGGTGCCCGGCAAAGCAGCCGAAGAGGTAGAGCGCCTGGTGACCATTCCGCTCGAAAAGGAGCTCAATGGTATCCCACATGCCGAACCACCTCGATCGATTTCCATATTCGGGCTGTCGGTAATCACTGTCGTATTCGACGACATTCCCTCGTATATCGCCAGACACTGGGTGATGGAGAAGATCGGTGCAGCAGACATCCCGCCTAGCCTTAATCTGCAACCGCAGCTCGATGCTGATGAAAGCCCGGTCGGTGAGGTATACCGTTATACGGTGGAAGGGGAAGCGTATTCCTCCCAGCTGCGAAAAGAATGGGAGGACTGGTATCTCGAGCGGAAATTCAAATCTATTCGCGGCATTGTGGACTCGACCGGCTTTGGCGGCCCGACAAAAGTGTACTGGGTTGAGGTTGATCCGGCCAAAATGAAGTCTTTGAACATCAGTATTGCCCAGGTGGAAAGTGCCATCAACAGCTCCAATGGCTCCACCGGCGGGAGCTACATCGTTCGGAATGGGCAGAATTACATGGTTAGGGGGATCGGGTTACTACGCTCGGTCGAGGATATTGAAAACATAGTCCTGGCCTCGAGCAAGGAAGGTCCGCCAATTCTCATGAAAAACATTGCCACTGTCTCCGTCGGTAACAGGGTACGACTCGGTCAGGTCGGCAAAAATGATGATGATGACGTGGTGGAAGGCATCGTGCTGATGCGGCGAGGCGAAAATCCATCACGTGCTGTCGATAACATTAAAGAGGCTTGGGATGACATCCAAGCTGGTTTGCCGCCGGGGATGAAGTTGGCTCCTCTTTACGATCGCACCGCTCTGGTTCGAAAGACTTCAGAGACTATAGGACGTAACGTTGCTGAAGGCATCTTTTTGGTCGTAGTGATATTGATGCTTTATCTTTTTCAAATACGCAGTGCTCTTATAGCGGCAGCATCTATCCCCATGTCCTTGTGCACGGCGATGATTCTGCTCAATGTCTTTGATATGCCTGCCAACTTGCTCTCGTTGGGTGCTATTGACTTCGGCATTATTGTCGATGCCTCGATCATCATGGTGGAGAATATCATCAGGCATTTGGCCAACCTCCAGCACCGTTTTCATGGTCGGCCTGACACAGAGGTGGTGCTTTTGACCATCGCCAAAGCGGCTAAGGAGGTTGCTCGTCCAATCTCATTTGCTACTGCCATTATCATTCTTACTTTCTTACCGATCTTTACCTTCGACAAAGTGGAGGGCAAGTTATTTCATCCACTGGCAATCGTCATGAACTTTTATCTCCTTGGTGGTGTTGCCGCGGCGATGACGGTGGTACCTGTACTCTGTGCAGTGGTTTACAGGAATAACCTTCCATCCGAAAAAGAAAGCCCGATCATGCAATTTTTCATCAACGTCTATCGACCGGTTCTGAAATGGTCGATGAACAACCGCATGAAGGTAGCCTTAATTGCTTTAGCAGCCGTCGGCTTTTCATTGATTGGTTCGACTATGCTGGGGACTGAGTTTCTGCCGCCTCTAGAGGAGGGTAACATCTGGGTGCGGGCTACTGCTTTACCGACCAGCATTTCGCTCGATCAATCTGTCAAGCTTGCCCATGGACTGCGAAAGTTGTTAAAAACTTATCCCGAAGTTACCAATGTTGTAAGCCAGGTAGGAACTCCGGATGACGGAACGGATCCAAACAATTACAGTAACATCGAAATCTTCGTTGACCTTTTGCCCAAGGAAGAATGGCGACCTCAATTCCACGACAAACAGGATCTGGTCAATGATATGAACCGGCGCTTGATGGACATGTATCCGGGCTGCCTCTACAACTTCTCACAATATATTAAAGACAACATGGATGAGGCGATTTCCGGAGTAAAGGGTGAGCTTGGGCTGAAAATTTACGGCCGCGATCTGAATATTCTGGACCGGCTCGGTACGGAAGTTAGAGACATTATCCAAAAGGTGCCCGGACTGGTGGATGTGGCTAAGGATGAGCTACTTGGGCAACCAGAACTGATGATTACGATTAACAGGGCTGCTGCCTCCCGCTATGGTATCAATACAAGCGACATTCTTGACACTGTGCAAACCGCTATCGGTGGCATGTCGATTACCGAGTTGCAAGAAAACGATCGTCGATTTGGCGTGTGGGTGAGGTTCCAGCCGCAGTATCGCAAGGATGTAGGCAATCTGCAGAACATTCTTCTAGTTACGCCCAATGGCAATCGAATTCCATTATCCAGCTTGGCCACAATCTCGGAGGACCACGGCGCCACAGCAATTCTTAGGGACAAGAACTCGAGGCGGGTAGCGGTCAAAGCGAATATCAGAGGTCGAGATCTACTTTCTGCTGTTAAGGAAGCGCAAACGTTGATCGCCAAGCAAGTTCATTTCCCGGACGGTTACCGGATGACCTGGGAAGGACAATTTGCCAGCGCGCAGCGAGCCATTGGCCGTCTGGCGATTATCGTACCGGTAACGCTTCTTTTCATTTTTATACTTTTGTATTTTAATTTTGGATCGGCTCGCGTGGCGCTGCTTGTGATGCTGACTGTCCCTCTGGCCACACCAGGGGCGGTGCTATTACTTTTGCTTACCCATACTCACTTCAGCATCTCTGCTGGGGTGGGCTTTGTCGCTCTCTCTGGAGTGGCCGTGCAAAACGGGGTGGTGCTCGTCTCTTTGGTCGAGCAGCTCAAGACTGAGGGCGTCGCCTTGCGCGATGCTGTTGCCAGGAGCGCCCTCATTCGCATGAAGCCGGCATTAATGACCACTACTGTCGCCGTGGCTGGTTTAATCCCAGCCGCATTTTCCACAGCGATTGGTGCCCAGAGTCAGCGACCGCTGGCAATTGTGATAGTCGGTGGATTAATTCCCGGTGTGATGCTGGCACTGATAGTTCTGCCGGCGCTCTACGAGATTTTTGAGCACGGACCGAAAGTTGCGAAACCGGATGAGCCCGAGTCTGTCGAAGTCTAAAGTCGACGTATAAAAGGCCTAATGCAACTTTCTCAATGATCTTACGTCGGTAGAACGGCGTGGTCACAGAAGCATCGGCTGTGGAGTCTCTCGAGGTTATATTATGTCCATTGATATTTTTAGAGATAAGAAAAGCGAGCGACTTGGTTTGCTTGTTGCCGCTGTCATATTCGGGTTGATTGCCATTGTTCAGTTATGGCGAGCGTTGGCGGGTATATCTATCGAATTTGGTGGTCACTTTGTGCCCGTTTGGCTGAGCGTTATTATCGGCAGTCTGGCGCTGTTGATGTCGTTTTGGATGGGAACAATATTACGCCGTAATCGACCAGTCCTGTAATAGACGACTCGGCAGACGAGCTACGCTTGCCTGATTACATCCATCAGGAACATTTATCGGGATGGATGAGTCTTGCATGCCGTCCGGTCGGTTTCGCCAATTAGTGACAGTGAGAGGAGTATTTATGCAATTTCAGCAAATCGAACGAATCAAATTCTTGCTCGCCTTAATCGGAACAGCGACAATGCTTGGCGCATGCAGTCAGGAAACGCAGGTGGCCAACGACCGCAAACACGACATCGATCAGCAGAAGGACGAGCAAAAGCAATTGATCGATCAGCGTGCTGAGGAGTTGAAAGCCACAGCCGACCAGGATCGCAAACGGGCTAACGGATTTATTGACGATCAGAAAAAACAGCTTGACCTGGCAAAAAGTGATGTCGATAAAAGTACCGATTTAGTTAAAAAAGATATCGGTAGGCAAGTTGATGTCGATAAAAAGCAGGTCGATCAAAATGCCCATCTAGTCAAATCACAAATCGATAATGCAGCAAAGAATCATGATCTGAATTAGGGGAACTGAATAATGAAAGAGATAGGGATGCCCGTGCAAATTTGCAGAGGGGACGCTAAGATTGGCTCTGGTCAGCTAATTCCCAACGGAGCTAGTTTAGCTCTGTGCCCTGATGATCGTCAGTTTCGGCTTCTCAATTTCAAAACTGACACCAACGCCGTCGAAGATAGAATACCGATGACATTCTTTTGCGATAACCAAGAAGTGTCAGACGGTGAGCTGTATAACAGCGGAGAAAACATCTGCCTATGTCCATCGAATCAAGAACTTGATTTGATCGATCCTTATAGTACAGCTGTCCTATTTGTCGAGCCTACAGGAACCAGTGCAAGGCTCGAAGTAAGCCGGCACAAACACTAAAGAGGGTTGAATAATGGACATTTTTGAATACTTGACAGCGGAAACTACAGATATTGAAGAAAAGTTGGTCGAACTGACCAACAACTATGCGACCTGGAGCCGTGAAAAAGTCTTCGACCGAGTCAAGCTAATTTGCGATGCGATTACGGGTCACTTGAAAAAGCAGGAGCATTTGCTGCTGAAAAATTTGTCTCCTTCGGCTTCTACAACTGGGATTTTGGAGGAATGTCAAAAAGACAGAGCCGGCGTTGAAGAAGAAATCGGACAACTCGTCATGGTCCACGTTGACGAGCCCGGATATGCGGAGTACCTGGCGAACTTGCTAAAGGTCATCGAACGACACATTACTTTTTCTAAGCGACTGTATCAATCGCTAAGAGGACATGCCGACAAGGTTGAGATGAAGGACATCAACTCTGAGCTTAACGACATGGTCCTACATACAACTGATTACAACTCGATTCAGCCTGCAACTTAGTTGAGACACAGGCAGATGGAGGAGAAGCATGATTCCTAAAAAACAACAGTTTACTCACATGGACTCGCCAAAGTTTGAGCCCAAGAAGACCGATGGTCAGGCTGCACAAGCGAAAAGCCGGCTAGCATCGGATCCGAATACCTCGTCTGAGGTGCTGCGTAAATTAGCTGAAACTGATCAACCACAGGTATTAGAGCGAGTGGCCGAAAACCCTCAAACGGCGCCGGATACGCTAGAAGAGTTATCCAATCACGAGTCGGCAGAAGTACGCAGTGCGGTGACGGAGAATAAGAACACGCGCCCTGACACTCTGCAGAAACTGGCTGCTGATGAGAATCCGGATGTGCGTTATAGATTGGCCGAAAATGCACAGACGCCACCGCCTTTGCTAGACACACTAGTTGAGGACGATAATCCATTCGTTGTCGCACGCGCACGAGAGACACAGGACCATTTGCGGAGTTTGGCCGAGCAAGCTGACAAGATGCTTGTCGATGAGCGCTTTGCCGAGGCCGAGGATTTATACGGAAAGTTGTTGGCCGGTCTAGAAAAACTGTTGGGAGCAGAGCACCAGGAAGTGGCATCATCTTTGCATAAACTGGCGGCTGCCCAGGCAGCTCAGGGCAAGCATGAGGCAGCCAAAGAGAGTGAATCGCGAGCCAACTTGATAACAAGCGTTCAAAAACAGTGTCCATAAACACTCATAAATTGCACTCATAAATAGTAGATAAATCGTCAATTTTTCCGGCACATCTGCAAGAGATCTGGAGATAATAGTCTCAATTTTGAGAAGTATCCCCGCTTTTGTCTATTGGATTTGCGTGTTCTATGAGTGATTGCCGACCCTGGCTGAAATTCTATGGCAAGATTCCAGCTCAGCTTGTCTACCCGGAGATCACTCTCTATGAGGCCTTAGTTCTTACCTGCCAACGTTTTCCAAATGCGGTGGCCTTTGATTTTTTCGATACCATCATGAATTACCGTCATTTTCTGGAGGCGGTGGATAAATTTGCTGCTCAACTTTCTGCTGTAGGACTGAAGTCAGGTGAGAGACTGCTAATCGCTATGCCTACTTCACCACAAGGGATCATTGCTTTTTATGCTGCGAACAAAATTGGTGTAGTGCCAGCGTTTGTTCACCCGCTTTCAACTAGTGCCGAGATCGAGAATTATATGCGAGCCAGCCATGCGCGAATTGCCTTGACGCTCGATGCTTTTTACGATCGTTTCCAAAATATTGCAGCAGATATGCTGGACATTTTAATTCTTGCTCGCATTCCAGATTACTTGTCGGCTTATAAAAGCTTCGGCTTCTGGCTCACTAAAGGATACAAAATTCGCAAAGTGCCTGTCGCCGATAAACGCGTGCGCTGGTGGAAAACGCTTATGAGCGAGGCACTACCATTGGTGCCGCGCGCACCAACGACTACCAATGATCCAGCGGCGATTCTATTTTCCGGTGGTACCACCGGTAACCCTAAGGGAATCCTGCTTTCCAATCGTAATTTTATCGCTCAAAGTATGCAAACTGCCGTCTGGGGTAATATACATACAGGCCAATCGATCCTGGCCATATTACCTATTTTTCACGGCTTCGGTTTGGGTGTTTGCGTGAACGCAGCTCTTATGAATGGTGCCACCTCTATTTTAGTGCCGATTTTCAGCGCCGAAACGGTGGCCGAACTGCTCCGTAAGAAGCGACCCAACTTCATGGTCGGCGTTCCTACCCTGTACGCAGCGCTGATCCGCTGCCCGTCCTTGGCCAAGGTGGATCTCTCATGCCTGGAAGCAACCTTCTCGGGAGCAGATCGGTTGCCGCGCCCGTTAAAAGAAGAGTTTGAAAAGTTTGTGGCAGAGCACGGGGGGCATGTGAAGCTGCTGGAGGGTTACGGACTGACCGAGGCGGTGACCGCGATCATGGCTATGCCGCCTGATCAATATCGCGAAGGCAGCATCGGCATTCCATTTCCTGACATGCTCGCCAAGATTTGTCGAGTTGAGTCGCAAGAAGAACTGCCACTGGGTGAAGAAGGCGAGATATGTCTGGCCGGACCGGATGTTATGCTTGGTTACCTTGATGATCCTGAGGCAACGAGCAAGACTTTGGTTAAGCATGCCGATGGCAAAATTTGGCTGCACACGGGCGATCTGGGTAAGATGGATGCCGATGGATTTTTCTACTTTACCGATCGACTAAAGAGGATGATCAAGTCGTCGGGCTACAACGTTTTTCCCACGCAAGTAGAGAAGGTGCTGTACAGCCACCCGCTCGTCGCTCAGGCATGCGTCGCCGGTGTTCCCGATCCCATGCAGGTGGAAAGGGTGATGGCTTTTATCGTCCTGACCGATCCTAAACTGGCTGGTCCCGAAACCGAGAATAAATTGATCGACCATTGTCACTCTCAGTTGATCAAATGGTCATGCCCGCGCGAAATCGAATTTCGGCGCGAGTTGCCGGTGACGCGTATTGGCAAAATTGACTACAAGAAATTAGTGGCCGAACATATCGCCAGTCAGAGCAAAGATCTGAAAAATGATGGGGCAATGGCATAGATGCAAACAGAGCAGATCATCGGTCATGGCGGAGATTGCCTGGCGAAAGCGCTGAAGACGCAAGGAGTACGGTTCTTGTTCACTCTTTGCGGCGGGCATATATCACCGATTCTGACCGGCGCCAAGGCGCTGGGCATAAAGATTATTGACGTGCGCGACGAAGCGACTGCTGTATTTGCTGCCGACGCGGTATCTCGCCTGACTGGTGTGCCTGGTGTTGCTGCCGTGACCGCTGGCCCTGGATTGACTAATACGCTAACAGCTCTTAAAAATGCGCAACTCGCGCAATCTCCTATTGTTGTAATCGGCGGCGCCGCGCCTACGGCATTACAAGGACGTGGTGCCCTGCAGGATATTGACCAAGCGCCAGTGGTGGCACCGCATGTGAAGAAGGCTATACAAATTCGCCGTGTTCGCGACCTGGCGTGGGCGATCGAAGAAGCGTTTGCCGTTGCCCGTGAGGGCGTGCAGGGGCCGGTGTTTCTCGAATGTCCAGTAGACATTCTCTATCCTGAAGAAATCGTACGCCAGTGGTACGCAGACGCTTCGCCGAAAGGTAGATCAGTTGGCGAACAGTTAATAAGCTCGTATCTGAAGCGACACGTAGACGTGATCTTTGCGGGCAATACCGACTATAGTGGATCGCCGTCGGTGGCACGTGAGGTAGCACCACCAATGGTGCCCAGCAGTCGAATAGTGGCGGCGACCTCGGCCTTAGCTCGTGCCGCTCGTCCTTTGATCGTTATCGGTAGCCAAGCCATGGCCATTGCTCAAGATGCTCCCCATATTGCTGACGCTGTTTCTCGGCTGGGTATCCCGGTTTATTTATCCGGTATGGCACGTGGACTGCTCGGACGCGACCACCCCCTGCAAATGCGACATCAACGTCGGCAAGCCTTGCGGGAGTCGGATTGTGTCGTGCTCGCCGGCGTGCCATGCGATTTTCGTCTTGACTATGGGCGCCATGTGGGGCGCGCGAGCACGCTAATCGCCGCAAATCGCAGCAACAAAGACGCGCGTCTTAACCGCAGGCCAGATGTCGCCGCAATTGGTGACGCCGGTCTGTTTCTGCGCCGCCTCGCCGAGCGGCTAAGCGAGGAAGACGAAGATCCGGTCATTTCGACTGATTCGAGTAATTCGACTGAACCGAGCAAGCTGAATAAGTCGCCTAACCGCCGGCAGTGGCAAGGCTGGATCGAGCAGCTTCGCACGCGCGATCAGGCTCGTGAAAGTGAGATCGATCAACAATCTCAGCAATCTCAAGAACGAAAGTCACATGAACGGTTTGTAAATCCGATTGCTCTATTGCGAGCTATTGACAGTATCGCCAGCGATACCGTAATGTTTGTGGCCGACGGTGGCGATTTCGTCGGCACTGCCTCGTATATCCTCAAGCCGCGACGGCCACTCGCCTGGCTAGATCCGGGAGTTTTCGGTACTCTAGGTGTGGGTGCCGGCTTTGCCCTGGGGGCAGCGTTATGCAATCCGGATGCGGAGGTCTGGATTATCTATGGTGATGGTGCGTGTGGCTACGGGTTGGTCGAATTCGACACATTTGTGCGTCATGGTATTCCGGTGATCGCCGTGGTTGGCAACGATTCTGCTTGGACCCAGATTGCCCGCGAACAAGTGAAATTGCTCCATGACGATGTCGGTACGGTGCTTGCACGCACTGCGTATCATGAAGTTGCCGCCGGCTTCGGTGCTAAGGGCATCCTCGTGAAGAACGCTGCCGACGTTCCGGCAGCGCTGGCTCAGGCCCGCAGTCATGCCAAGGAAGGACACCCGGTGCTGATCAATGTATGGCTTGACCGCAGCGACTTTCGGGAAGGGTCACTTTCCATGTAAGCGAGCAGGCATTAAATCGAGGCATTGAAGAGAAGTATTGATTATCTTTTTGAGTTTTTTGCGCTGGGGCCGCGCATTGTTTCGGGCGAATTTATACGGAAAGTGCCGCTGGCCAGCTCGTCCCAGACCAGGCGTCTAATCGGTGTTCCTCGGACATGATGGTAGAGGACAGCAGCTCGCTCGTAGAAGCCGCGGGTGTGGTAGGTATTTGGGAAGCCGAAACTAGTGACATCCAGGTGGTGGCATATTTCGTGACAGAGTGTGCTGAGCAGCGATCCGTAGGAAGTCATTTTTTCGAGAACAGCAGTGCGCATCCACAGCCTGATGCATGCAGTTTCGAAATGATAGTCTCCGAACGTTTCATCGACCATGTTTGCCGATATGGCCAGCGGGCGAGAACCGAGGACTCGCACGGTCGGCGCCTCAACTTTGAAACTAGCGGCTATAGCGGTAGCCAAGGCGTTGCAAGCCAGTTTGATCTGTTGGCGATTCTCCTTTCGCATTCCCTCTTCAAGCTGATGGGCATACTCTTGAAGTGGTGCCGGAGGCGGAAGCTGGATAGTTACCATCGCTTCGCTTCGCCTGTACTCTTGTTTAAGTTCAGCTTTTCTGGGGATGTTGTCCGTGATCATAGAGAACGCCGTTTCCGCAACGATCAATTTTAAACTGTTGCCTGTGCCAGAAGAGAAGCTATTATATTGGCGGATTGAACTTTTCTTTCGGTTCCGTCGTATATAGCTATGTGGATCTTAGAGGCATATGCTTTATGAAACGATCTTTTGAAGCTTTCGGTAATGAGATGAGAGAGTTGTTTGGAGAAACGAACGAAAAAGTCGACCAGATCCAAATCAAGCTTGATAAGCATATCAAAAATACAGATCTAAATTTCCGTCAAATCAACGCTCGGTTCGACAGATTGCCGAGTGAGATAAATGCAACTTTTTATCCATACCTTAGTGTTATGGAGAAAATGTTGGAAGATCATGACCGGCGTATCATTGCGCTGGAAGAAAGATTGTAATTCGACATAAGGCAGCGGTCACCAAATGTGGTGCATTTGCCGCACGCATTTTTAGAGGCATGTCTTCCGAACACTGTTCTTGCGACTTGCACAATTGTCAGAAGATTGGACAAGCGCTCCCAGCCAAGCTATAATCTCGCGGCTGAGTTAGGCTCGAGTAATCTGAGTCGAACAGCCTGGTTGGTCGTATCTCTTTGCTGGCTTAAAAACATAGGTCAGGATAGTTAGTGCTGATTTGTAAACCGGCCGAGCGCGAAAGATCCTTTGCATCCCTCCTTTTTTAGTTGGAGCGTCAGACTCAAATGAAACGAGTAAATAGAGAAAGCAGAATAGTCCATCAGGTGTCCGTAATCGGCATGGTGTTGCTTGGAAGCGCTGGCTTTAGTCCAGTGGGCGCACAATACGCGCCGGGAGCACCTTCTGGCATCACAATGTCTCTCTACCCGGTAGAGAAAGGTGCCGACGGGCAACAGTACATAGTCACCAAAGTTGGCTACAAAGTGACTGTTCCTGGACTCGGTATTTCACCAAACGCGAACGATATTGCTGTATACCGCGATAACCAAAATCACTTTTGGTATGTCGATAAAAATGGTGCCACACAACCAGTCAGTCAGTCGCAGCTTCAATGGACAGAGGCACAAATCAAAAATCAACAAGCGATGCATGGTCAAACGGCACAAAATGTGATCATCAATAATCAACAGCCGGTGAAGCAAGGAATGTCTCCTGCTGGAACCGCGGCGGTGACCGGGATGGCGGCTGCTGGTGGAGCGATGATGGGCTCTATGATCACAAACTCGGCCAACCATAACAGCTATGGGATGCCTTATGGAACTCCAATGTACAACGAAGGCGGGCACTACTATTACAACGGTGCTGACGGTAAGCATTATGAAGTTCCGTACAACAGCGCCAACCCTTATACGAATGAATGGAATCACCAGGAGCAATACCAGAACAATTCACAAGATCGACAAAATGCCTACAATAACTTGAACAAGAATCAGCAACAAATGCTGAAGAATCAGGGTTACGAGGACGAGAAGGCCAGAAGCTCCGCCCAAGCAACTTCTGAGGCGAATGGGGGAACGCGTCGCGAAGGAGATCAAGCGGCGCATGAGGAGCATACCAGGCGTTTTCGCAGAGAATGATCGCTGGCGGCAACTCTGCTTCTTCTGTCCATATAAAAGCCACGTCGTTAATCTACTTCAAAGCGAGCACAATTAAGATGAACAAAACTTTGGACGTCGTTAGAGCCGATAAGGCACCAAAAGTGGTCGGACCATATTCCCAAGCGATAAAAGCCAACGGCTTTGTTTTCGTGTCTGGGCAAATTCCTGTTTTAGCCGAAACTGGTGAGCTGCTAAAAGGCTCGATTAGCGAACAGACGAAACTGGTGCTTGCCAATGTCGAGCAGATTTTGGAGGCGGCTGGCTCATCTCTGAACAACGTTGTGAAAGCGACGGTTTATCTCAAGGACATGAACGATTACGATGAGATGAATACGACATATGGCCAAGTCTTTTCATCGAATAAGCCTGCTCGTGTTACTGTACAGGTTGCCAAATTACCGAGAGATGCTAGTGTAGAAATCGATGCGATTGCGGTACAGTAGTTTGAGGCTAAAATGGCATAGAGTTTTTATGTGAGGTGCAATTGCATGCAGTCTAAGAATTTGTGCCAGACCTGCGCAAAGAATCTGTTTCTGGTCATGGCTTTGGTGTTGCCGTTGAGTACCCAGATGATGGCTGCCGCCTTTGCCGATTCGGAATCTGGGTTGATGGGCGTATCAAGAGGATACAGAGGACCGACGCACGAACAGATCGCTGCTCGGAAAGAGCGCAGGCGCGAACGGACCGAACGAAACCAGTCACTGAGGCGCGAACAGCGCAATGCGCATCGGGGCTCGCACGCCTATGTCCACAATTATGGTGCGGCTCGCAGGCCCAATTTACATCCACACGCTCAAAGCCCAACGGTCCAGCGGTAGCGTTTCATTGTGCTATGAACAACCGGCGGGATTGGCAGGGATGGAATGAGGTTATCTCTCATCGTGGGTTTATCGACGGTGGGGAAAACGGTATACCCGAGAACACGCTTGAGACTTTTGAGAAGTTGCTTGCCAAACATCCAGATGTTGGCGTGGAAATGGATGTCCGCTTAACACGAGGCGGACTGCTGCTCGTTGCTCACGACATTCTTCTCCAGCACTTCACTAATGGAGCTGGCTTTTTGAACGAAGTGACACGGGAGAGCCTGGCTAATTTGAGAATCAGAATGGGCGACAAAATTACCGATCACAGAATTCCGGAATTGGCGGATGTGTTCAAGCTTTTTGATGGACGAAGCGCATTGCAGCTGGAGCTAAAATATGGACCGAATGATCCTCCCGGTTTGCTGCGCGAAGTCTTAAAACTCGTCGAAAAGTTTCCAAACCAAAAAGTTGCTCTTAGCTCGTTCAATCATGCCGCGCTTGCTCAGGTGCCCGCGCATATGCCGATCGGCGTGCTGTCGAACACAATGTTCTTTCCAGATCTCAGAACTTATGCTCTGCAATTTTCTGCTGGTGGCCAGAGACCTCTGAGCCAGATCGCCTTTCATCCCGACATCCGCAATTTAACATCTACGGTGTTGGCCGAGGCTCAAGCTGCCGGCATGAGGTTAAATGCTTACGTTGTGCCGGAGGATATGTTTGAGTGGACTTATCAACATGGTGTCAATCCAATTACCAATTATCCTTCAGCAGCGCTAGAATTTCGTCGTCAGGTCAGAGCTTAGTAATGACGTGATCCGGGCCGGATGTATTAGTTATGAGCTTTGGCAGCCGCCTTACGGTGAATAACACTGAAGACCAATGGTACCCAGACCAGAGTGAAAAAGGTGGCGACTACCAACCCGCCAATGACCGCTCTTCCAAGTGGCGCGTTCTCATCACCGCCGGCGCCACCACCGATGGCCATCGGGATCATGCCGACGATCATCGCGGCAGCAGTCATCAGAACCGGTCTGAAGCGTGTGGCTCCGGCACCCAAGGCGGCTTGTACCGAGTTCATGCCTTCGGCTAGTTGCTCGCGCGCAAAGCTGACGACAAGAATACTGTTTGCCGAGGCTACGCCGATGCTCATGATCGCACCCATTAGAGCAGGAACACTGAACGGTGTCTGAGTGAGGAACAGTGCCCAGACAATCCCACAAAGCGCGCCCGGTATGGCCATCAAAATGATCACCGGATCGATCCACGATTGGTAATTCACCACCAGTAATAAGTAAACTAGCACAAGCGCCAGGACGATGCCAGATAGCAACCCTGAGTAGGCAGTCCTCATGCTGATCATTTGACCACGTAAGTCCAGGAAAACGCCGTGGGGCAGTTTGCCTTTGTATGAGTCGACGACCTTCTGCACTTTCTGTGCCACTGCATTCAGATCGGTTCCTTCAACGTTTGCTAGAACATCGACCCCTGCCTGCACATTGTAGTGGTTGATAATGGTCGGCGCCTGGCCTCGGCTGAAGGAGGCGAGGTTTCCTAGAAGCTGACTTTTAGTACCATCCGCAGACGTAATGGAGGTATTGGAGAGGTCGCTCAAAGATGTCACCAATCGCTGCGGCGTTTGCACCGCCAGACTGTAATTGACGCCGTTCTTCGGATTTACCCAGAAGTTCGGCCAGTCTGGAAGCTGGAGCTAAGCGACACTAACACCGATCCGGCTACATCACGCTGTGTGAGACCGAGTTGAGAGGCTTTCTCGCGGTCCACATTCACGTTGATCACCGGACCGTTAATCGCCTGTTTGATGTGGACGTCTACAGCGCCAGGAATAGCCATGATCTGACTGCGGATTTTTTCGGCTAGAGTGTAATTTGTTTGCAAATTCAGACCGCGCACTTGCACATCAATTGGTGCAGCAAGTCCAGCGTTTAAAATTTGCGTCACTATATCTGCCGGCTGGAAAAAGAAAATGCACTCCGGGAACAAGACCGGTAGTTTATCCCTGAGCAAAGTTCTGTAATAAGAGCTGGGCCGATGCTTTTTAGTCAGTGTGATGAGCACTTCGCCATCCGCCTCTGTGTAATTGACACTATCGCTCGAAGACAAATTCAGCCCTGAATTCGGTACACCCATGATGTCGGCAACGGATTCAATTTCCGATGACGGAATAAGTTGTGAGATCGCCCGCTCAACTCGTTTGATTAATCGCTCGGTCTCTTCGACTCGCATACCGCGCGGTGCACTGACATGCATCCGTAGAGTACCGCTATCGATCGTCGGGAAAAAATCCTCCCCCAGAAAAGGAATGAACGATAAGCTCAGGCAAGCAAAAATGAGAACGCAGATCACTACAGTTAGACGACGACCTAGAAGGAGAGACAATGCTGATTTATACCGATCGCGCAGCTTATCGAAGCCGTCGTCGACGCCTTCTGAAATGGCATTCCAAAGCGCCGATACCCCGCTTTTCTTGTGTTGGCCGTGGTGCGGCGCCGCATGACCGGCAAGCATGTATTTAGCCATCACTGGTACAACAGTCCGCGAAAGGAAGTAAGAGGCGGACATAGAACCTACTACTGCCAGCGCTAGCGGTGTAAACAAGGACTTGGCGGGTTCAGTCAGCAACATTACTGGCGTAAAGACGATACAAATTGAAGCGGTGGAAACCAGCGCTGGCACCGCTATTTCGCTGGCGGCGTCGAGAATCGCCTGGCGCATCCACTGGGCCGTCATTGTCGCTGCGTCAGAAATATCACCGATGGACACTCGCTGGTCGTGGATCAGGTCCAGGTGTCTGTGAATGTTCTCCACTTCCACTGTTGCATCATCGACCAGCATACCGACCGCCAGTGCGAAGCCGCCAAGTGTCATGGTGTTTAAGGTTTGCCCGGTGATGTTTAATATGATCAGTCCAGCTAAAACAGACAACGGTATTGAAACGGCGACGATTACGGTACTTTGCCAGTCGCCGAGCAAAAATAACATCAATAGCGCGGTCAAACCAGCCGCAATTAAGCCTTCGCGAAGGACATCGTTAACCGAATCCCGCACAAATATCGATTGGTCGTTGAGTATTCTAAGGTCGACACCTGGCGGCAGAATGTTCTCGATGGCCGGGATCTGTGCCTTGACGCGGTTGACTACGTCAATGGTGGAAGCCTTGCCGAGTTTGACGATGTTTTGCAGTACTGCCCGCGAACCGCTTTCATTAACGATGTTAGTCTGCACTGCCAGCCCGTCATGTACATAGGCTACATCTTTCATCAACACAGTAGCGTTGCCGACCTGTTTGATCGGCATCTCGTTTAACTCTTCCAGGACTGTCGGGCTGCTATTGAGCTGGACAAAATACTCAGTCGAGCCTAGCTTGGCCGTGCCGGCAGGCAGGATGATGTTCTGGGCGTTAATGGCGTTTGCCACGTCGTTAGCAGATACGCCTTTGGCCGTTAATTTCTGTGGATCAATGTCGATCATGATTTGACGGGCAGAGCCGCCGTAGGGCCAGGGCAGGGCAGCACCTTGAACCGTGGCCAATTGCGTCCGGATAAAGTTATTGGCGAAGTCGAAAAGTTTGGTCTCAGGCATTGTTTTGGAACTGATGCATAACTGCATGACCGGAATGTCTGTGGCACTGTACGCCGTGACCAGGGGCGGGGTCGCTCCCGGGGGCAATTGCTTAAGAATGGTTTGACAGATGGCGGCAAACTCAGCCAGGGATTCTTGGGCGTTAGCATCCTGGTGTAAGTAGAGCTTAATCACGGATGTGCCAACCAGGGACAGCGATTCTATATGCTCGATGCCGGTGACGGTAGTCGTCGCTGCCCGTTCAGTGACATTGGTAATGCGACGCTCCATTTCAATCGGTGTCAACCCGCTGTAGTTCCAGACGCAGGTCAAAACCGGGATATTGATACGCGGAAAGATGTCTACAGGCATCTGCGTTATCGACAGACTGCCGAATAAGGCAATTAGAATCGCTACAACCACGAAGGTGTAAGGCCTATCGAGCGCCAGCCTGACAATCCACATAAATTTGGCTCCCTCCTGAGACAGTATAACCAGACAAGCGGCTGGCGACACTTCAGCTATAATTTGGATTATCTAGCGATTGCCTGGATGACGATACGGTGATGGAGCGGCAGATTGCAGACATCGAATAAGCCAGAGTTTAAGGCCGACGAAGGCCGACTAGTTACAAGCACGAAACCAATGAAACCAAAACCTCTGATACTGGTATTGCTCTTGGTGGCGTGTTGCTCTTTAGTGGCATTCGGGGCGATGCCAAGAATTTTGCAACAGCAAGCGCTAGTGGACCATACGCATGCTCAGCTAGCCCAGGCGCCACCTGTATCAGTGGTTATCGCACAGCCGGGGCCGGCAATTCAAGAATTTACCCTTCCCGGTTCCACACTAGCTATTCAAGATGCACAGATTTATGCGCGTGTTAATGGCTATCTCCGCAATCGTTATGTTGACATCGGCGATCAGGTGCATACCGGCCAGATTCTGGCCGATATTGACACGCCAGAATTAGATCAACAGGTTCAAGCTGCCGCCAGCGCTGTCGAGCAAGCGAAAGCCAATCTAGATAACGCCAGACAGGCCCTGGAGAGGGCGGAGGCTGATGCTCGAGCAGCTTCTGCTAATGTGCGAAAGGCGAGAACCGATCTGGATTACTACCGCACCGAGCTTGGCCGCTATAAGGGATTGGCGGCGGAAGGTGCAGTCAGTCTTGAAGATAGGGATACCCGCTTGCAAGCTTACAATGGCGGTGTGTCCTCATTAGACTCCTTGATTGCGACGGAGAAGTCGGCGCGGGCCAGTGTCAACTCTGCCAGAGCCGCTGTGCATGTGGCGCAGGCGGCAATGGATGCTGCCCAATATCAGCACGATCAATACAACGCTACCCGATCCTTTAAGACAGTCAAGGCACCGTTTGATGGCATTGTCGTCAAACAAACTGTAGACGCCGGAGCATTGATTACATCCGGCAGCAATGCTGGCATCACTCTTCTGTTCGAAGTTGCTAAGACCGACGTGCTCAGAGTCTATGTATATGTTCCGGAACAATACATTCCCTTCATTCATGTTGGCGAACGAGCGCGTCTCGATTTTCAGGAATATCCAGGCCGTGATTTTATTGGCCTGGTGTCCAATGTTTCAGGCGGAGTCGATACCACGTCCAAGACGTTACAAGTAGAAATACACGTTCCCAACTCCGAACACAAGCTTTTGCCTGGTATGTATGTGCAAGTGCGTTTTCAGTCGCCGACTGCGATTCGGCTAACAATAGTACCGGCGACGACAGTGCAGACGAAGGCGGAAGGAAGCTTCATTTACACCGTCGATAAGGCAAATCGTGTGCACCTGCACAAGTTAGAAATTGGGCGCGATCTCGGCGGCCAGATTGAGGTAGAAAGAGGTGTGGTGCCAGGCGATCAAGTGGTCATTAACCCGCCCGACGACCTCAAAGATAATTCGCTGGTACACCCGGTTTTGGCGCCGGTTGCGCCCAATAGTGAGGATAGTTCAAAGAAGTGAGAAGTGATCTTGCGGTTCTAACAGCGTTGTATGAGAGTGGCGACACTTTGACCTCCACCCACGCACAGAACCGCGCAGCCGATAGAAAGATCCTCTTTCTCCAGCTCAGTAATTAAGGAAGTGAGTAATATCGCGCCGGTGGCACCTAGTGGATGTCCACGGGCGATTGCACCGCCTACAACGTTGACTCGTTCCGGCTCAATCTTTAGCCGCCCAATTGTTTGAAGAGGTACAACTGCAAACGCTTCATTAATCTCCCATAGATCGACATCGTGCACAGTCATTCCAGCTAATCGCAGGAGCTCCATGCAACAATCTGCGGGGCCTGTGAGCATTGATATAGGATCGCTGCCTCTGGCGCAGGTGGCCAAAATTTTGGCACGAGGCTTGGCCTTGAATGTCTCCACAAAACTATCGTTGGCAATGAGCAAAGCTGCAGCACCGTCGGCAATACCGCTTGAGCTGCCAGCAGTATGCACGTGAGTTATTTTCGGTATAGCTTTGTTTTCACCAATCACCCCCTGAAGTGTCAGTTGTTCGCCTAACTTGGCAAAGGCTGGTGGTAACTGGCTTAAGGCTGCCAGGCTGGCATCCGGCCTGATATGATCCTCGTCCGTTAGCAGTGGCTTGCCGTCGTGTCCCTGGACAAGAGCATATGCTGATTGGAGATAGCCCTGTTCCAACGCCTTTGTCGCTTTGCGGTGAGAGGCCAGAGAATACTCATCTAATTCGCTTCTCGTTATTCCATCAGTTGTCGCGATGAAGTCCGCACTGATACCTTGCGGCACTTGGTATAGCCGATGTCTGAGCGATAGGTTGTTACCATCCATGCCGCCTCCGTCACTAGCAATTTTCACGCGAGACATTGATTCGACACCGCCGGCGACGACTAATGATTCGATTCCGGAAATAACAGAGGCAGCTGCTAAATTTACGGTTTGCAAGCCAGAGCCGCAGCAAACATTGATTGTGAAAGCGGAGACAGTGTAATCTAGTCCTGCAGCCAAAACAGCATTTCTAGCGATATTCGCGCCTTGATCGTTGATCTGGCTGACGCAACCAATGTAAGCAGCGCGTACCTGGGAAAAGATCTGTCCCTGACGGTCACCAAGAGATCTGAAGCAAGTGGCAACAAGCTCTTGTGGATGGACCGAAGAATAAGCGCTCGTGCCTTTCCGCACGCTTGCTCTGGGAGTAAAAACTCCGTCAATAATGTACGCGTTCATTTGCATTTTCTCGAAAAAGACTAAGGCGACTGGTGACAAAGTCACGAATACTCATGGGCGGCTTGCCCGTGATTCTCGCTACGTCTGTCGTTAGACGATCGTATCGGTTGTTCGCGTGCAATTGCGCCATGGTCAGGAAATGATCGAAAATGTGGGCTGGCAGCCCTTTGGTGCTGAGCTCCTGATTTCGCCACTGATCAAACGGCATGTCAACGTATTTGACCGGACGATCCAGTGCTTCTGAGTACTCTTGAGCTGCAGTCACCATATCCTGGGAGCGAAGTCCGGTCAATTCGTACACTCTGCCAATATGCCGAGAAGGATCGGCCAGGATAGTGGCAACCACCCTGGCTACATCATATCCAGCAATTGGCGAAGTCCGCGCAGCACCAAAAGGTAGCCGAATCGTGCCATCTTTAGCGATGGATGCAGCCGCCCAGGCTGAAAAGAACGGGTGTTCGAGGAAAACCGTCGCTCGCACATGGACGACCGGCAGACCGGACCAATTCAGAGCCTGTTCGCCGAGCCAGTGCTGTTTTTGCTGCGGTGAATCAGTCATGTTTTTGAGGCTCATCTGGGACACGGTCATCTGCGAGATGTTCAGGAACACTTCGAAATCGGCGATTTCTCTGGCCGCGGCCGCGGCGATGACTGTGGCCTCCAAATACGAAGGTGAAACACTCATTCCAAAATACATGCGCCGGCAACCGGCAAGGGCGCGCGCAACATCGGCGCCTTGGGTCAGGTCGCCGACAACCACCTCCGCTCCCAGGCCGCTCAATGCTTCGGAACGTTGATCCTGACGATGAACAAGTGCACGAACGGGGAGATCTTGTTTTCGCAGAAGCTCGACAATGGTACGACCGACGGCGCCCACATTGCCTGCAGCACCAGTGACCAAAATCGGATTCGTATTATTACTCTTAGCTGTGATCGGCATTTCTGTACCTAGGGTGATGATGAACCAATCTCTGCGGATGCAGCCAAGATTTCTATCTTTTGTAGGATATCCTGAAAACTCTTCCATTCCTTCTTGGACAAAGACGAGGTTATGTGCGTTTGGATCTCTTGCCAGCGGGCAAGAGCCATTTGTCGTTTTTGCTTACCTTTGCTTGTCAGCTTTACCAGCTTTACTCTTGGATCATGGTGAGCGACGCGCGTTATTAGATCAGATTCCTCTAATAGATTGAGGTTACGCGTGGTTGTGGTTTGATCCAGACCCAAGATTTCGCTTAGTTGGGTAACACTAGCTGTTGACTTACGGGCAAGCACGCTGAGCAATGTGAACTGAGTTGTACGCAGACCGCTTGGCGTGAGTGCCTTATCGTAAGCATTTGTGAGCGACCTTGCTGCTTGGCGGACTATTCTACAGACGCATTGGGCTTTACTGCTGGGAGTTTTTCCCATGTCCCGGTCCTCAAATTAACATGTACCTACATATAGATTAGCATATTGTAGGGTGGGAGGAATTATAGAGAAAGAAGTCGAACATCCACGTATATACATGTAATTACGTGGATAGGGCTTTCAGATTGTGTCCGCAGCAGGCGTGCCCTTAGATGATTCGAGCATTTTGGTCAGCGAAAGCCGCCTGCAATAACCCAGGCTTCGCCGGTTATCCAGGCCGAGTCCGCCGAGGCCAAAAAACAGCGGCCGGAGCGACGTCTTCTGTTTGGCCAATTCGTCCAAGTGGCGTTTGCGCTTCCACGTGTTTGCGGAAATCGCCGTCGTTCAATCCGGCGGCTTTGACGCCTTCGGTCTCTACCATGCCTGGGTTAATTGAATTGACGCGGATTTTTCGCGGGCCTAATTCCTTGGCTAGAGATTTGGTGATCGCATCAACTGCCGCTTTGGTTGCGCTGTAGACTGAGCCGGTCGGTGGTGCGGATGTGCTGGCGACGGAGCTGATGTTGATGACGCTGCCGCCTTGAGGGCCGAAGTGTTTTACTGCTTCTTGCGTGCTAAGGATGAGGCCGAGTACATTCAGGTTAAAGTGCTTGTGGAAGTGTTCTTCTGTAATGCTCTCCAGCGGACAAAATTCATAGATGCCGGCATTGTTCACTAAAATGTCCAGTTTACCGAACGCTTTTTTGGTTTCGTTGAAGAGACGCTCTATATCGCCCTTCTTGGCCATATCTGCCTGTAATGCTATTGCTTTACCACCTTGGCTTGTAATTTCGGCAACGACCTGGTCAGCCCCTGCTTTGCTTGAAGCATAGTTAACGGTAACCGCCGCGCCCTCCGCCGCCAGCTGTTTAGCAATAGTGGCGCCTATCCCTTTCGATGCTCCAGTGACTACGGCTACTTTATCCTTTAGCTTATTCATTGTTGGCTCCTTATTACACTGTTGCCGAGCAGAGCCTCGTCAACATTTTCTAACGATGATCAATTAACGATATGATCAATGTTCCGATCCCATTTGCTGTGACACCGTATATGATGTCAGTCTTCTTTGGCGTTCAACCTTTTTCTTTGGCCGAGAGCAACTCGAAGTAAACATCCCGGAACGAGTCGTCGCCGTATCTATCGTGATGACGTACCCATTCCATTCCGTAGACGAGATTCTCTTCATCGCGTCCATTGGGAACAAGGTCCAGAAGGTTATACACGTTGATGAACTGTTCCAGTCCGCGAGCAAAGCAAGAGTATGTGTGGAAGATTCTGCCTTCTGCATCTTTGTAAAAGACACTCATGCCTGGTCCCTCACTAGATGGGAAAGACGGAATTACCTCATAATTGTAGTAGACTTCTTTTTGGTCATTCACATCGCCAGGGAAAGAGACGTGGAAATCTAAATTGAAATCAGATTCAAGAGATGAAACCCACTTGAAGGTCCAACCCATACGCTTTCGGAATGTTTCGATTCTCTCGATCGCTGCGCGTGAGATAGTAACCATATTAGTGTCTCGTTGACGAAGATGAACGATTGATGATTCATAACTATCCGCTATAAGCGAGCAAGACTTACAGCCTTCGCTCCAATCAGGTTGGAACATGAAGTGGTAAATAATCAGCTGACTCTGTCCCTCAAAAAGATCGGCTAGAGTCTCTCTACCACTCGGTCCATCGAATACATACGGCTTATCGATTCTCACCCAGGGCAATTGCTGACGTTCGCACGTCAGTTGGGCGCGAAGGCGTGTTAGTTCTTTCTCCTTAGTCAGAAGCTGCTTGCGCTTCGTGATCCATTCTTCCCGGCAGACAACTTTGTGATTTGCCATAACTTGACCCGATTTTCCAGATTGGCAGATGTCGCCCGCCTATTTCGGTGCTTTGCGGTTATAGCCTTTAACTACTGTACCGTCCTTTTTTGTATATCCCTTTACGTTTGCTGTGTCGGACTTGGTTGCAGCCTTTGTGTTAACAGCTGCTGTGTCTTTAGTGCTGGTGGTTGCAGCGGCCTTAGTGTCGGACTGCTTAGCAGCCTTTTTCGATTTGTTAGTGGCCTTGGTGTTGCCTGTAGTATCACCATTTGGGCTGGGTGCCGACTCAACCTTGGCGGCTGACGTCGGAGTTGTCTTGGTGGATGCACTTGCATCCGCTGGTGTGTCTTTTACATGGCGCGTGTATCCTTTGACCACAGTGCCATCTTTTCTTGTATATGACTTTACTTGAATGTCCTTGGCACTAACACTGCAGGTGGTGGCAAACACTGTCAATATAGTGAACAGCACGACTAGAACTTGACTCATGATTTAACCTCACATTCCGAGGAAATTACAATATCATGCAGCCAAAGAAATCGTCTTACTTAGACAAAGGCAGCCGTCATAGTTTGCATTGTTTCCGGTTTACAAGAGCAGATAAAGTGATATTTACAAGTCAGGCGGTAATACAGGTGCGGAAGGATTTGGCACGACCATAGTGGCGGTCGTTCCGGTAGTGATCGGAACATTTAAATAGCCGTTATTACCGGACCAGCCACCACTGCCGGTGCCAGGTGCAGTACTGGCCCCAGACGCCACACCTTGGCTGACTATTGGTTCGGTGTCATTGGCTTGGAATACCTGCTGCCCGCCCCAGAAGGGAATTGTCACTGGTAAATTGCAGGTGATGCTGGTGATGCAAGTGATGCTTGTCCCTGTGGGATCGGCTTGGCAACTAACCAATGTTGGATTGGAGCAAAGGGCAGTACTTGTGTAGCCGCTGACGACGGCGTTGGCAGCTGCCTGCGCTTGAGCCATGGAAGGTTGAGAGGCGGCTTGTCTGGTAGCGTGTTTAGCCATGGCATCGTTTTGGGTCTGAGCGATTACAGCGGCAGTGATATTGATGATTAAACAAGCAACGGGCACAAAAAATAGCAAGCCGGCGACAGCCTCAGCTAGGCTGCCTCCGGTGGCGATGCGATCTGATTGTGTAGGCATGAGCAACTCCGTTCTTAAGGTGCGCTGAAGGAAGTGGCACCAGTGACGGTATTAATGAATTCCAGATGGCCCATCAGATTGCCAGAGCCGGATGAATCCTGCCAGGCGGCATAGTCCATTCCGGTTAAGGGCTGAGAGCCGTTAACTGCTTGGGTATTGTTGTAGATCTGGTCGTTCAGATTGAGATCTCCTACGAGGTTAAGCAGTGCGCCCTTTTGCGGATAACCTTGCGGTGGTATTGTCTGAGTGTTGACAAAGTCTGGTACGAGAGAGTACTGACCAACGCATAAAGAGGTAGTGGTTAAAGGTTGACCGTCAGGCAGTTGTGGCGATGTACCATTGAATGCTGGCGGGGGCCCGGCGTTCAAAACCAGGCCATCGCCGATTGGCCCCTGAGTACTGCTTTGGTCGGCGTTAGGCAAGTAAATGTAATAATGGGCGCCCAGCGGCAAAGTTGTGGAGTCGAGGAGCTGAGCTACCTGAGTTGCAGTTACCGATGGTTGAATTTGTTTGCAACGTTGATAAATAGCAGCGAAAACAGTGCCGGCAGTGGCTGTGGAGGGATAAGTATTGGAGTAGGGATAGGTCGGGTTGACAGCACCACTACAGGAGCCGTTGGTCTCGTAGTTAATTTGTGAAAGATACTGCCACGGTGTGCCGGCCGGATCGATTGGCATTTGAGTAATGGCTTGTGCAGGACTGGGCCAGATGCTAGCGGGCGCGGCTGGACTGGTCTGACTATAAGCGCCGTTGCGGGCGAAACAGCCCATGCCGGTCGAGCCATTCATATAACTGTTCGGTGCAGAATAAGTGGGAGTGTTCGGCGCATTCAGTGTGAGAGCCTGGAGTCTCGTCTGCCCCAGAGCATACATCAGGCTCATTTTCAAATTATCGACGTTGGAAAAGGTGGAACCAAGAGTAGACATGAGTGGGCCTTCTTGCGTTCCGTCTGGCATGTGGTCGCCATACGTGGCGGCTATGCAAGGCATCCAATCAAGGCAGTCGACTGGCGAGGTAGTGATCCATCCATTGCTAACAAGCATGTTCAGGCAGTTATTTTGAGTTTGCGACAAGTAATTTGGTGGTTTGATTTGTTGCAAGAGGGCCAAGTCGCCCGGCAAAGTCGCGACACGCGCGGGAGAAGATTGAGACGTGGCAATATAAATGTTGGCGTCAGCCGCTTTTGTGCCGTGATACCCTAAGCCCTGGTAGTTATTGTTTGTCACCGGTGGCATCGGTGTGAGAGCGCTGGTTGAAACGTTATATTGAGCCCAGTCATCAATCAAAGTCGGTCCTGGTCCAAACGGCGGCGTGCCGTTGAGCAAGCCGTTTGTCGATGGCGCGCAACTGAAGATCATTGTGCCGTTTGCTAATTGAACGAGCGAAATGCCTGGCGTACCATACATCTCATTGTTGAAGATGCTGCTGGACATGTCCCAGGGAGCTGGACCGGCTGGCCACCAACCCGGTCGATTGAAAACTTCGATGTAACCAGCTGGCAAGGAAGCCGCATAGCCGACATCGACTGAACCGACGATGGCACAAGCCAACGCACCAGCAAAAGTTGAGGAGTTGGAGACGGCTACTTGTGATTGAACGCTGATGGCATTAGGTGGTGTGGTGTTGTTTGGATCGGGAGAGCTTTTGCAATTGCCAAAGTCAGCTGGTGACACTAAGTGGGGCATCTGCTGAGGGAAAGTGGGCACGGCTAAAAATTGCAGCGTGCCGCTCGATAAGGGCACCGAAATCATCTGATAACCAAGAATATATGATGAGGCATTAGCCACGCCTGGTTGAAAAATAGAGGCTGTATTGAAAGGAAGCAAATTCAACTGAGCCTGGGCTAACTGGTCGGAATAGAAATAGATATTGGAAGAGGCGTTGGTTGATGAAAACTTACTGGTGCCGCCTTTCATGAAAGCAGTGGCGTATCCGGGCGCTTGCACCTGATTGTTACCGAGCATGCGGGTATTGGTTTGTTGAGCGATGAAGCTGAAAGCGCTTTGATAGGATGTGCCGCCCTGCACTTTGTTTGTCAGATCGGTGCCGATTGCTTGTAGCTGCGTGAAGACACTGCTTGCGTCGGTAGCGGCCGTAGCTGTTCCCGAGGCCTGGGCATTGAGTGCTACTAAGAGTGCTTGACCCACACAGCGGTTATAAGTGTAAAGGGAGATTGGCTGACCGGGCGGCAGTCCTGAATAGGCAAAATCGGGAGCTTGGACGGTCAGTGGATTGGTGGTGGGACTGGACAATAATTGTTTGGCAACGTTTAGTGAACCAGAATCGGTGACATGGGCGACTTCGCGGCCGCCAGCGATTAGTTTGCTGACCATAAACATAGCTAGGCCGGCAATGACGAGGACGAATACGCTCATCGCCACTATGCCTAATACAGCTCCGGTTCTCTTACGACGTTTCACAAGGCATTTAAAGTCGTCCCCCAAACGCCATAAGCTGGCTCCCTTGCGGTTGCCAGAATATGGATTTAGTTCACTGCGTGTTCCCCGTTCGCCACACTTTTAGACGTCGATGAACGAAATCTAAGAAGGATGTAACCATTATATCCGGGTTTTCAAGAGGTGGCGATGTTGTCTAGACAACAGCATTGTCCAGGCGAGAAAAGCGGGCGCACTAGAAATGATTTTTCCGCTCTGCAGACAATGCGATTATTACAAGTCAGGCGGTAATACAGGTGCGGAAGGATTTGGTACTACCATAGTGGCAGTTGTGCCGGTAGTGATCGGAACATTCAAATAGCCGTTATTACCGGACCAGCCACCACTGCCGGTGCCAGGCGCAGTGCTAGATCCAGACGCGACACCTTGGCTGACTATTGGTTCGGTGTCGTTTGCTTGGAATACCTGTTGCCTGCCCCAGAAGGGAATTGTTACTGGTAAATTGCAAGTGACGCTGGTGATGCAGGTGATACTGGTTCCTGTGGTATCGGCTTGGCAGCTAACCAATGTTGGATTGGAGCAAAGTGCCGTGCTGGTGTAGCCGCTGACGACGGCATTGGCTGCTGCCTGCGCTTGAGCCATGGAAGGTTGAGAGGCGGCTTGTCTGGTGGCGTGTTTAGCCATGGCATCGTTTTGGGTCTGAGCGATGACAGCTGCAGTGATATTGATGATTAAGCAAGCAACCGGCACAAAAAACAGCAAGCCGGCGACAGCCTCAGCTAGGCTGCCTCCATTGGCGTCACGATTTCTTTGCATGGACATAAGCAGGCTCCATTTTAAGGCGTGCTGAAGGAAGCGGCACCAGTGACGGTATTAATGAATTCGAGGTGACCAAGCAGATTGCCAGCGCCGGATGAATCCTGCCAGGCGGCATAATCCATGCCAGTTAGTGGTTGAGAGCCGTTGACTACTTGGGTGCTGTTGTAGATCTGGTCGTTCAGATTCAAATCTCCCACGAGTGTGGGCGATTGACCGCTCTGCGGATAACCTTGCGGTGATATTGTCTGAGTGTTGATAAAGTCTGGTACGAGAGGATATTGACCAACGCATAAAGAGGTGGTGGTTAAAGGTTGGCCGTCAGGCAGTTGAGGCGATGTGCCGTTGAATGCTGGCGGCGGTCCGGCGTTTAAAACCAGACCATCACCGATTGGGCCCTGAGTGCTGGTTTGATCGGCGTTAGGCAAGTAAATGTAATAATGGGCGCCCATCGGTAAAGTTGTGGAGTCGAGGAGCTGGGCTACCTGAGTGGCGGTTACCGATGGTTGAATTTGTTTGCAGCGCTGATAAATAGCAGCGAAGACAGTGCCGGCAGTGGCTGTGGTGGGATAAGTATTGGAGTATGGATAGGTTGAGTTGACGGCACCACTACATGAGCCGTTGGTCTCGTAATTAATTTGTGAAAGATACTGCCACGGTGTGCCGGCTGGATCGACAGGCATTTGATTAATGGCTTGTGCTGGACTGGGCCAGATGCTGACGGGGGCGGGTGGACTGGTCTGGCTGTAAGAGCCGTTGCGGGCGAAGCAGCCCATGCCGGTCGAGCCATTCATGTAACTGTTTGGTGCAGAATAAGTGGGTGTATTCGGCGCGTTCAGTGTGAGAGCCTGGATTCTGCTCTGCCCCAGGGCATACATCAGGCTCATTTTCAGATTATCGACATTGGAAAAGCAACTACCAAGGGTAGACATGAGCGGGCCTTCTTGCGTTCCGTCTGGCATGTGCTCCCCATAAGTGGCGGCTATGCAAGGCATCCAATCGAGACAATCGACTGGTGATGTAGTTAGCCATCCATTGGAAACGAGCATGCTCATGCAGTTGTTTTGCGTTTGCGACAGATAATTCGGTGATTTTATTTGTTGCAAGAGTAGTAAATCTATGGGCAATGTAGCAGCGTGGGCGGGAGAAGATTGCGATGTGGCAATATAAATGTTGGCGTCAGCTGCTTTTGTTCCTTGATAGCCCAAGCCGAGGTAGTTATTGTTGGTGACCGGTGGCTGTGTTCCACCTGAAGTGTTGTATGTTGCCCAGTCATCAATTAAAGTCGGTCCGGGTCCAAAGGGCGCCGTGCCGCTTTGCGAACCGGTTGTCGATGGCGCGCAACTGAAGATTACCATGCCGTTTGGCAGTTGAACGAGCGAAACGCCCGGAGTGCCATACATTTCATTGTCGAAGATACTGCTGGACATGTCCCAGGGAGCAGGACCGGCTGGCCACCAGCCTGGTCGATTGAAGACTTCGATGTAGCCGGCCGGGAAGGAAGCGGCATAACCGACATCGACTGAACCGACGATGGCACAAGCCAGCGCGCCAGCAAAAGCTGAGGAGTTGGAGACAGCCACTTTTGACTGAACGCTGATGGCATTGGGTGGTGTCGCATTGTTTGGATCGGGAGAGCTTTTGCAATTGCCGAAGTCAGCTGGTGACACCAAGTGGGGCATCTGCTGAGGGAAAGTCGGCACAGCCAGGAATTTCAGTGTGCCGCTCGACAATGGCACCGAAATCATCTGATAACCAAGAATATATGATGTGGCGTTAGCGATGCCCGGTTGAAAAAGAGAGGATGTGTTGAAAGGAAGGAGATTCAACTGAGCCTGGGCTAACTGGTCGGAATAGAAATAGATATTGGCTGAGGCATTGGTGGTTGAAAATTTACTAGTGCCGCCTTTCATGAAAGCGGTGGCGTAGCCGGGTGCTTGCACCTGATTGTTACCGAGCATGCGGGTATTGGTTTGTTGAGCGATGAAGCTGAAGGCGCTTTGATAGGATGAACCGCCCTGCACCTGGTTGGTCAGATCGGTGCCGATTGCTTGTAGTTGCGTGAAGACATTGGTTGCATCGGTAGCTGCCGTAGCTGTTCCCGATGCCTGGGCATTGAGTGCAACCAAGAGAGCTTGCCCGACACAGCGGTTATAGGTATAAAGCGAGATTGGCTGACCGGGCGGCAGTCCTGAATAGGCAAAATCGGGAGCCTGAACGGTCAGTGGATTGGTGGTAGGACTGGACAGCAACTGTTTGGCCACATTCAGTGAACCGGAATCGGTGACATGAGCGACTTCGCGGCCGCCAGCGATTAATTTGCTGACCATAAACATGGCCAGGCGGCAATGACGAGGACAAATACGCTCATCGCCACTAAGCCCAATACAGCTCCGGTTCTCTTACGTTTCACGATGCGTTCCAGAATCGTTCTCCGATGTTATTAAATGGCTGTACCAAAATACAGGGGTGTGGGTCACCTTGGTTTATAGGCCGTCACAGCTTTTAGAAATCGAGACGCGACAATCTAGCAGGGGTGTAAAAACCATATACCGCTTTCTGGCGGACTAATAACTTGTTGCCTGGACAACAATATCGGCTTGAACGACCAACTGGGACTCGATCGAAATCCTGCTGAGCAAGAGCACTACCGGTGGTGATTCGCTTCCAACGCTAACGACCCGAGACAAATAATGAGATGATTCTCATGAGATACAATAGTCTGACCATCGCACGGTTGGTCAGCCGGGGCACAATACCTACTGAAGATCAGTGAGAACTTACTATGGCAAACCAAATTAAAGTACTGGACGTCCTTGTGTTGACTGGAACCTGGTACTTCCTTTTCGCCACTCCAGCGCTTGCTTACTTTGATATAGGCGTCGGCACCTACCTTGTGCAGCTGTTATTTGGAGTTGGTGCAGCCTTTTTCCTTTCGTTTAGAAGTAACATAATGAGGCGGTTTTCCAAGAAACCTCCACAAACCTCGAATACTAGCGTGTCGACGACGACTGATAATGAAAGCGCTGACTCGGGAACAGGGGCGTAGGGACGAGTCGTTCATTGACTTCTCGGAGCAACGCTCAAGATAAAATGTGTCAATCACTCTACAAATCTGATGTCTGATCAAAGTCGTAAGCGAGTATTGCGAGGTCTTCGTGACGTTGTTCTGCATCCGTTTTTGGTTGCCGCTATTTTCCCTGTCGTCATCTTCGAACAAACAGCACTGACAGTTCTGCCCGAAGAGGTCGTTCCTGTTCTTATATTGTTTCAGCTGTTCGCCCTGTTTCTCTTTGCTCTTTTTTCGATCGCTCTCCGCAGTGTAAAGAGAGGTGGACTGGCAGCGACAATTACTTTGTTTCTCTTTACCAATTACCAGCCTCTGCCGATAATCTTGGGCTTGTTCTGGATACAGGTGTTTCACAAAGTGTTGCCTGAATGGGTGCCGTTACTTGGATTTTTCATGCTGCTAGGCCTTTTGCTATGGGTTCTCGTTGTCGGCAAGGGAAGGGCAACCGTAGCGCCAATTCTGTTGTCCAGGATTGACCAACTAAATTTTGCTTTGAATATTGTTTTCTTTGTTCTGCTCATCATTAATGTCATACCGATTGTGAATTTCGAGAACTCGGCTGTCAGTGTTCATCAGCATTACGTCGGCGAAATGCATAAAGAGTTCAAGAATGTCAATTTGAGAAAAAGCGGTAGTATGCCGGATATTTATTACATCATTCTTGATGCCGCAGCCAACTCGCATACTCTCAAGGACTACTGGAACTATGACGATGCTCCTTTTATGAAGTTTTTAGCTGCTAAAGGCTTCTACATCGTGCCTAAGGCAGCAAGTAATTATGATCGCACAGTCTTTTCAGTGCCTTCGTCGTTGAACATGGAATATATAAACATCATTCCGGATCAACTGGGCAAACAGTTCCCTGATGAAACTATTTATTGGCGATTAATCGAGCATGCCAATGTCATTGAAATGCTAAAGAAACTTGGCTACAAGTTTGTCAATTTCGCCTCTGGTTGTAACATCACTGACAATATGCCGGCAGCCGAATTGAACGTTCGCTGTTTAGCAGTGAACGATTTTACGATCGCGGTGCTGATGTTCACGCCGCTGGGACTGTCAGAGCGTTATTATCCGCTCCTGAGAGACTTGTGGGCAGAGGTCGTTACCTGCCCCGGGCGACATATAGCTGAAGTCGCTCGCATTCCCGGGCCGAAGTTTGTCCTTGTGCATGCTTGTCTGACGCATGGACCATATCTCTTTGAGAGTGATGGCCATAAGCATGCTATGTCACCAAAGTTGAGCCAAGAAAGAGGCGTGCCAGCTGAGTACGTAGCAAATTTGACTTACGGAGAAGAGCAAGCGAAAGATTGGATTACCAAAATTTTGGCCAATTCGGCCACTAAACCGGTGATCATTATCCAATCAGATCACGGTCCCAACATGACGTTGGGAAGTCCTGGCTATTTCAACGAGCGTATGCGCATCGTTAACGCCTATCTTATGCCAGGCATGAATGACAAAGGCCTTTACGATTCGATCACTCCTGTGAACAGCTTTCGCGTTATATTCAACGACTACTTCGATGCCAAACTACCACTTTTGCCAGACAAATCCTGGTGTGCTCCACACTGGACTCCCGGTTATGATTGGCAGGAAATGCACGAGAAACTAACCTTCTAATATCCATCATCAGAGAATACTAGATCCAGATTCCTATATCTGTATTTGCTACATTGACCTGACCCCCAAAAGCGAAACCATGTCAACTAGACAGCTCTGAAAATTCCAGGCATAGTTGCAGCAGAAAGGAAGGTCAGCCATGAAGAAGATTCGCTACAGCGAGGAGCAAATTGTTGCCATTCTAAGGGAGGCGGAAGCAGGTATCCCGGTCAAAGAAGTTTGCCGCAAGCACGGCATCGCCAATCAAACGTATTACCACTGGAAAGCCAAGTACGGTGGCATGCAGGTTAGTGACGTTAAACGGCTACGACAGCTGGAGGATGAAAACAACCAGCTCAAGAAGCTAGTTGGCACCATGGCACTAGACATAGAAGGATTGAAGAACGCCCTAACAAAAAAGTATTGACCACCTCGCAAGCTCGCGCGGCGATCAACGCAATGTGCGAGGTGGGAGTTAGCGAAAGACACGCCTGCGACGTCATAGCATTGCCGCGGGCAACGTTCAGGCGCAAGAGCGTTAAGAACGACGGACCGTTAACAGAAAGGATTGTCGCTCTGGCACACGAGCGCCGTCGGTTCGGCTATCGCCGAATCACGGCTCTGCTGCAACGCGAGGGCTCGCCTGTGAATCACAAGCGCGTGTACCGAATATATAGCAAAGAGAATCTGCAGGTTAGAAAACGCCGCCGGAAGAAATTGCGCACATTTAGGCAGCCGCTTGCTCCAGCGACAAGGCCAAACGAGCGGTGGTCGCTCGACTTTGTCAGCGACAGTTTGGCCAACGGCCGACGCTTTCGAACGCTGAACGTGGTGGACGACTTCACACGAGAGTGCTTGTGCGTTGAAGCTGACTTTAGCATGCCCGGACGCATGGTGACGCGAGTCCTCGATCGCCTGATATTTACCAGAGGCAAGCCCGCACATCTCGTCATGGACAACGGTCCCGAACTGACTAGCAGCGCAATGCTTTCTTGGAGCACGCAGCACAACATCCATCTCGAATACATCCGACCAGGCAAACCAATCGAGAACGCGTTCGTTGAATCATTCAACGGCAAATTCCGAGATGAGTGCCTGAATGAAAATTGGTTTCTCGACCTAGCACAAGCACGCTCGGTGATCGAAGCCTGGCGTGAAGATTACAACACCTACCGGCCGCACAGTGCGCTCGGTTACAAGACACCAAAGGAGTTTGCAAATCAATTCGAACCCGATGAGTTATCTGCTTGACGTGGAATAGCATAAGGGGTCAGGTCAACATCTATATATAGGATTATCTTTCGCTCGTTCTGTCGGGTGTCCCGGTCAGCTATCCTCTTTTCTTGACCTTAGACAGACTCGGTGCCGATCGTATATCACACTTACAGCGTGCATATGATTACTGCAATCACCTATCTGCGTGACAGCCGTCACTTGTTTACAAAGATGAGTCGAAATATTATCGTTATGGATGACGTAATTCTCTGTCGTCAAGTCAAGTGTTTTCCTTGATGATATCCGTTTGAATGGCTGGTTAGCTTCGCACAAATGGGAGGTTCAGACATGGCAGGTTCGCTTGAAAGAAGAGATGATGGTTCGTTTGCTCTTTATATAAATGGCGATTTGCAATTCGACGAAGGCGATGAGCAGATTTATCATGAGGCGCTTGCCCTCCCAGCTTTGGCTCTAGCGACTAAGCGGATTCAATCGCCATTGAAAGTGCTTGTCATAGGCGGCGGTGACGGGCTAGTTGCCCGTGAGATTTTCAAATCCTCCCAGGTGGCCAGTCTGGATTTAGTGGACTATGATCCCGAGATATTAAATCTGGCGCGACATGATTTGTCACTATTGAATGAAGCCAGCCTGAATGATCCTCGCATCACAATTCATATCCAAGATGCGTGGGATTTTGTTGAGCAGAAATTAGAACGTGGTGCGTCATTTGATCTGATCGTGAGCGATCTAACGGTGGCAGAAGATGTGCGGGGAGCACGATTTCATAGTGTGGAATGGTACGACAAGCTGGCGCGCCTTTTGCCAAGGAAGGGTGTCTTGGCGGTCAATGGAGTTTCACCTAGCGCTACACCTCAGGCGTACTGGTCGATTTTTAACAGTATGTTGAAGGCGGACCTTCATGCTAGACCGTACCATGTAGGTATTCCTTCTTTCTCAAAATCCGGGTACGGGCAGGACTGGGGCTTTTTCATGGCGTCGGCGGAGCCGATTACGGTCGACGAAATAGATGCTGATTTGCCGTTGGCCAAGCCAAGAAAATTCTTGCAGAATATGGAAGAGCTAATGCAGCTATTCATCTTTCCCGAGGAACTATTTGACTATCAACCGAAGTCTTTGCCGGCCCTTGTTGGCAGCGACATTTTGCTGCACTATTTCAACAATAGTGCCGGTTTGGTTGCTTCGTCTGGGCTGAGACGCGATGCGTTTGTCCTGGACGCTAAAAGTCTTTTTGTGCCGGATGCAGATACCGGAAAAGATATTTTGCCACCCGATCTGTGCACTGCTTTAGCGAAATCTATCCATCGAAGTGAAGAGAACGACAGCTCGGAACCGGAAGATGTTCAGCTCTTTCTCCATGAAGTGCTGGATTTGATGCCATCACTTGAGCGGGCTCAGACCTCTGCATTAATTGCTGACTTTTTGGAAGAGCCGGCAGTTTTTCTGCAAGCGATCGATTTGCCGGGATTAGTTGCTCGCTTATTGCGACGAGCGGCCGAACTGCCATCGCAACTGGTGGCAGAGCTGGAAGTCTTAGCACAGAAACTTGAGGAATGGGCAGACGATCATCTCAGTCTTCTCGCTCTGGGCAAACGCGTGGTAACGGTTCTGACTCTGGCTATAGTCGTCGGCAATTTGCTTTATCCAGACATGGTCTATGCCAAAGGCGGTGCGCATGCCGCTGCTCATGGAGGCGGTCATGCCGCTGGCCACGCTGGTCACGGGGCGAACCACTCAGCGGCCGCCGGACGTCATGCAACTGGTGTCCATGGCGGTCGCCGAGGGTATGGAAACGGCTGGGGAGGCGGTTGGAACAATACATATTATCGTCGTAACTATGTGAACGGCGTTCCGAAAGGACCTATGGGTCCGGGACCCAGCTCATCTGTTGAAAGAGATATGCGTAAGAACAGCCTGCCACAACGCAACGACGTCAGTGCAGTCCCATACATTGATGAAACTGGCAGCTCGTACCCGGCGCGTTCTTATCGAACAGCGCAAGCGACCGATGGTGTGAACGCGGTTTATCGACTTGGTCCGGGAACCGATATCCTAGCCAACGGACACGTAGCAATGCCACTTACCGATCGCTCCTATCTTTTGATCACACCACATGCCACGCATGTTGTGGAACAGCAAAGCGGTTTTTGCGCTATGTCTTTAGAAAATGATGCGGATTTACTCAGTGTGACGATTGCTGAGATTATGCGGCAAAAGGTGCAACTCGCTACTTCGCTTCAATCCACGCAGCCTGATCAAGCTATTCAGTCTGATCAAGCGGCAGAGGATGCCGCCTCTGCTGTTCATTATCTGAGCCAGGCCAATGAACTGTTTAAAGGCGTCTCTCTGGACACAGTCTCTCAGGTGACGCCATTGGTGCCAGGTGCCGTTGAGGTTTTCCCAAGCGTGTGCGCGACGGCAGACGGCAAGTTTCTGGAGATCAGGCGGGCGGGTGGACAAATCGCTTATTTGGATGGTCAGAACTGGTACAGTGATTTTGGCCAGTCACCACTGAACGAACCGTATCCGGTGCAGTTCAAATCGATTGCCGCATCGTATCTGGCGAAAGTGGTGCGAGATGCCACCGCGACGGAGAACATGCTCCTTGCCGATAAAGAGGAGTTGACCGCTCATATCACGGTGCTTGGTAACGAGCTGACGAACTATGAATCATCGGCGCAGAGTGTAGTCGATTTTGGCAGTCGCCAACTTCCTCGGGAGGAAGCGATTAGACTGACACAATTGGCTATACGCAAAGCCGAGAGGCAGGTTCAGACACTCAACAAATATATTGAGCAGCTGCCTGGGAGAGTAGATATAGCCAGAACGGCAATGTCGACTTTGAGTAACGAGAGGACAGCATAGTCATGTCCGGGCTGTGCGTACGTGATCTCCAAGGGATCTCTTCAGCCTCTTCTCTTGGGCGGCAGTGGGAATTGTTGACTCAAGCCAATCCGGCTAGCGGCTTCATGCAAAGCCTGGCTTGGGCGGAATTCAAACGCAAGCAAGGTCTGACCTCATTTCACTTAGGCCTTTTTGTTGATGACGAATTGATCGGTGGTGCGATCTTCTATACATCAATGAAACGGAATGGGGCAAGTATTCTTGTGGCTCCAGAGGGGCCGGTGTTGCCGTGGATCAGCAACCAACCACTTACTGCCAGGGGACTAGGTTTGCTCATCGACTCGGTGCAGTCTAGAGCCAGTGAACTCGGGATCATGGCCATGCGTATAGAACCAAGATTAACTCCACCGCCATTGCCTGTATTGCGCGAATTCGGTAGAGCGCCGGTAGATCTGGTGCCAAGAGAGACGCTTTATATTGATCTGTCGATGCCGGCCGAATCAATATTGTCCAGCATGAAGCCGAAAGGACGCTACAATATCGGATTGTCTCAGCGCTCAGGCGTCCAGATCATTACCGACAACACAGCCGCTTGTGTTAAGCGGTTTTATTCGGTCATGTGTGAGGCAAGCAGTAGAGATAATTTCGCAGTTGAGTCACGTCAGTTCTTTGAACATCTTGCCGACGTTTTGGTTCCGGCTGGTCAGGCCAAATTCTTTTTTGCTGAGCACGAGGGCGATACTCTCGGGACGCTACTGCTGATGACTTATGGAGATCGCGGCACCTACCTCTATGGTGGCATTACCAACAGTAAGCGCCATCTGATGGGAGGGTATGCATTGCAGTGGGCAGCAATGAATGCGGCCAAAGAGGCAGGCTGCACTATATATGACTTTTACGGATTTGATCCTTTCCGGGCCCCTGAAAATCAATATGCGCGATTTTCTCAGTTCAAGAGCCAGTTCGGCGGTAGTGTCGTGCGATTCATCGGTGCGCAAGACTACTTCTTTCTCGATAATGTGGCCGATGCCTTCGTTAAAGTGGTGAACGAGACCAAGGCAGCAAAAGCGGTTCACGGTTCATAATATAAAAGGAATACAAAGACATGTACGAAACTGAGACACTTGGGAGAGTTGAAGAAACTGACTGGAAGTCGAAGGTTGCCGAGACTCACGAAGCGAGTGGACGTCATCTGTTATTAACCTTGAGGGATTGCTCACCGGATCTTCTCAATGATGAGCACAAGCTCGCCGAATTGACGGCGGCGGCAGCCGAAGCCACAGGAGCGAAGGTGCTTGAGATTTGTTCGCATAAATTTGCGCCGCAAGGTGTGACTGCGCTAGCGGTATTGGCAGAGAGTCATGCTAGTTTGCATACTTACCCGGAATCAAATGTAGTTTTTTGGGATTGTTTCACCTGTGGCACTACATGTAATCCCGAACTAAGCGTAGGAATTCTGGTTGCGGCGCTTAAGGCTAAGGTTATTTCCAAGCAAATTGTCGGCCGTTCATAGCTCTAGCTAGGCTTTATCTGTCGCAGGCAAGCTGATCGTAAAGCAACTGCCCTTGCCGATGACACTGCTTACTGCAATTTTGCCATTATGTTGTTTGGCAATGGTTTTCGCTATTGCCAATCCTAGGCCAGAACCGCCAGATCGATAGGATCTAGCCCGATCGGCTCGCCAGAAACGGTCAAAAATCCGTGTCAAGTCTCTATCGGCAATACCGATTCCCGTGTCCTCTACTTTCACGGTTACCTCTCCGTCGTTGTGCTCTGTAGTTGTTGTTACCTTCCCACCTACTGGAGTATAAAGAATGGCATTGCTGATTATATTACCGAACAGTTTGCGTAGATCGTCGGACCGACCACTAACAAAAAGTCGTTCCAGCGGAGCAAATTGTAATTCAATTTTCTTTTCTTCGGCAGAGGAGGAGAAATTATCTACCACTTCTGTGATTATGCTGTTTAGGTCTATGACTTGCCGTGGCTCGCCAGTCTCATGAACACCGGCTCTAGCAAGAAAGAGTAAGTCGTCTGCCAGTGCCGCGATGTCGTTGATTGCCTGTTCAACAATGAGCAACTTGGTTCGGTGTTCTGGCTCGAGATTGGCACGCTTTAGCACGAATTCCAGGTTGCCGTGCATGGCCATCAATGGGCTCTTCAATTCATGGGAAGCGTCGTCAGTGAATCTCTTAAGTTCAAGAAATGCTTGCTCGATAGGCTTTAGTGTTTGTCTGGTTAGCCAAAAAATACCCACACTGCTACAAATCACGCTGACAACAACTCCCAGTGCCAGGCCGTTTAGGAGACGTTCAGATTCGGAGTCTAGATGTTTCAATGACTGGCCAACTCTGACATAACCCATTAACTTTCCCCTAACGATCGCGGGTGTAGTCAAAAGAAGTAAGTGTGGATTCTCCTGGATTTGATACCGAGCCGTCTTCCGAAAAGGAGCGCTTAGTGTCGGACTCCCCAGGGCCGTCAAAAATTTGCCCTCGGCTGAATACCACTCAACTTTCATTTCCTGATAATGGTATGGTTGTTGGATCTGATCTGGTTGAACTGACAAGATCTGGTTCTTGCTCGCCTGGATCAATCGAACTAACAAGTGAACCGCTGAACAGAGCGAGGCTGTCTTTTAACTGAAGAGAAGCCTGAATAATTGATGTTGTATATACGGCAACACAGAAGACGATCAAAACTGCAAGCAGTACTAACGAGTTAGCTATTAGCAACTTTCCGGCGATTCGGTTATCGATGGGGCTTAAGTCTATATCCAAAGCCATAAACGGTCTCTATCACCTCTTGAGAAATATTTGCTTCCCGCAATTTCCGCCTTAGTCCTTTGATATGGGCTTTGATTACACTAACCGTTGGATTTTCCTCAGATAACCAAAGACTTTGCAAGACAGATTCGGCGCTCAGAGTCTGGTTGGGATTTCTTAAGAACAAGCTGAGAAGCCTGTATTCCGTGGGTGTCATTGGTACCACATTGCCGCGATAAGTTACGGCGCATCGGCCGACGTCCACTTCCAGATCGCCCCAAACTAAGTAAGTCGCTTTTTGTGGTTTTGAACGTCGCACGAGCGCTCGGACTCGGGCCGCCAATTCGTCGAAATCGAACGGCTTTACTAAATAATCGTCGGCGCCGGCATCCAGTCCTTGTACCTTATCTTGAGTGGCTCCGCGCGCGGTCATCATCAAGATCGGCCCGGCATAGCCTTCCATCCGTAGCGTGTTACACAGAGTGATACCATCAATCTTGGGTAATAAAAGATCCAATACAATCAAATCGTATTCGGTCTTGTGAGCCAGCTCAAGCCCCTGCTCTCCATCTTCTGCAACATCGACCAGGCAGTTTTGAGATTGCAATTCTTCTTGAATTGGCGCCGATATCCGTTGATCGTCTTCAACAAGAAGAAGTCTCATTCAGCCCCCGAGTGCGAGTGTAATCTTACCGCGGCGCCCACGGCACATTATTCTGGCCTGCAACGCCATTGCTAAATATACCGCCAAACGATCCGATTGACGGATCAATCGTTTGGGCGCTGGGATCGTTGATCTGAATAAGCACGTTTCTTGCCACATCGCCGACTCCGAATCCCAATCCTCCTAGAACCAGCAAGCCGGCGGCAACCACACAGCCTATACCAATGGAGTATTCAACGATATTCTGACCCTTAGAGCTTCTATATCTCATGGCTGAAAAGGCCGGTTTTCGCTGCGCTGGCGGGAACAGTTGCGGGAGCCTAATTATACAGTGCCAATCAATCGAATTGCGGTGCTGCAGCTTGGTTGGACGCGCGTTTGTGGATCGAGACAGGCATTAAATCTAATTTTGTAGCGCTTAGGCTTAGCGCCGATTTAGAATAGTGAAGATCTGGTGAAGAATCGCACTTGGCTACCGCTGGCTCGGCATAGATCACCGAGCAAATATTGTCGGCTCTTGGACCTTCTTTCCGCCTCGGAACTCAATGCCTTTAGCACCACGATTGGACGCCCTAACCTTTCTCAGGTTCGTGGCTGCGGCAATGATTGTAGTGCATCACAGTGTAGATACATTTAGTCTACCGCCTCAAATCGCGAAGATGAACCTGGCACTGGCCGTGAGCTTCTTTTTCGTTTTGTCTGGGTTCATCCTGTCCTATGTTTATGGCAAAATTTCCTCGCTGGCCGAGTTTGTGCATTTCTGGCAAGCCCGCATAGCTAGATGCTGGCCTGTGCATGTTATGTGTCTCTTGCTTTTTGCTTTCGTGATCAAGTTCGGGCTCGGTTACGACAGCGATGGCAATCCTTGTTTGCCTAATTTTGTAGCGAACCTGTTTCTACTGCAAGCTTGGGTACCCAGACCGGACTACTTCTTTTCGTTTAACGCTCCGTCGTGGAGTGTGTCGGTCGAGTTCTTTTTCTATTTGTGTTTTCCGTTCCTGCAAGCCTGGCGGATAAAGGGAGCAACTGTCTTTAAATCTGTGGTTTTGGCTGTTTTGGTTGCAGCAGTGTCCATTGCTTGCGCCCATGTTGCTGAATCGAGTCAGTCGGCAAACCATAGGTTGTGGTTGACCGATATTAATCCAGTCTCGAGACTATTCGAATTTGTCTTCGGTATGCTCTGCGCAACGATCTTCTTTCGTTGCCATAGTCTTAACACAACTATCAAGGCTAGTGTTATTCAGATCATCACTCTGATGGCACTGGTGGTGCTATGGTTCTGCTCGTCTCATCTCGGCAATCTACTGCCGGCGCAAGCGCTTTTTGGACTTCTGTGTGGCGCTTTGATCATCGCTTTGTCTCTTGATCAAGGCGTGTTTAGTAAGTGGCTCAGCAACAGGGTAGCTGTTGCGCTCGGGGATATTAGTTATGGTATTTATATGCTCCATTCGCCTCTCAGTCACGCATTTCGTCCCTTTTGGGAGAGCTTGGCCGCCAGTCATGGTTACCTTTCGTTCGCTCTGTATACTGTGATCTTATTGGTCATATCTTTTCTGGTGCACGTTTATTTTGAGAAGCCGATGCGTACCTGGCTGGTGAAGAAGAAAATTCACACTGCTAATTGAATGGTTAAGCGATTCGATGTTGTGTCATTGATCAATCAGCTGCTTTCGCTGTTGATGAGTAGTTGTAAATCACGAATGAGGCCATCTAAGTCGTCCACATGACACATGCTGTCGCAGATCGATAACTCGGTATCTAAAACACTCTCGTCACATTCAGTTGGAACATCAACGCCGTGTTGCAGAAAAACTTGCACGGCATCCGGGTACGCATCGAGTATAGACTTTACCGTAGTCTTTTGTGTTATTTGCATCGGTCATTTCCCATGCGTTAGAGAGTAGTATTCGCGGGCGGCCGGTATGCGGTTGGGAACTAATTGCTCAACCGAACGATCTTCTAGGGACAGACCTTTGGGCACTTCTTCCAACTCTTCAAGAATTGATGGGTAAAACATAGCCCGCACTTTATCGCCAAAAAGGATCAATGTGAATGATAGCTGATTTAGAGCAATTCGGACATCAATATGCAAAAGAATGGCAACGGCGAGCGTTTAAGCCCCAGACAGCTCCGGCTGGCTTTGTCTGCACGATCACGCCAGTTGGTGGTCATGAAGTGCATGCATTAATAGGCGGTAGCGATTTGATCCCTGGTAACTGGCATGGACAAATCCATAATCGAAGGCAAACACAAACGCAGATAGTCATGATTCACGGAGCGCTGGCCTCTCGCCGCTATCTGTTGCCAACCGCCAAACTGCTTGCCAAATATGTGCGCGTACTCGTACCTGAAATGCCTGGACACGGAGCCAGTTCCAAACCTCGACATGCACTTTCAGTGGCGGAACAAGCCCAAGTTCTATTTGAGTGGTTTTGCTTGAATAGGCTCGGGCGAGCGCACATTTTCGCTAATTCATACGGCTGCCAGGTCGCGGCGCAATTGACGGCTAGTCATCCGCAGATCGTGGATCGCTTGATTTTGAGCGGACCGACTGTGGACCCTCAGGCGCCAACTTTACTAGAACAAGCGTACCGGTTGTTCATCGACGGATTCTTCGAACCGTCGGGCGCGCAAGCACAACTATATGCGGATCTGTCTGATATGAGCATTCCCCTGGCTTTCGAAACAGCCAAACAGATGATTGCGGACGACATCAGGCCCAAGCTCGCTCAAATCAGCTGCCGTACGCTAGTCCTTAGAGGAGAGAACGACCCAATTGCTCCGCAATTGTGGACAGAAGAAGTGGCGGCTCGCATAAATGATGCTCGATTCGGCGTTATACCCAAGGCACCACATTGCGTTAATTATGCGGCGCCAGAGCAGCTAGCACGGATTCTTATGAAATTTATCAACGAACCCTAGAGTCCAGAGCCGGCATGGCTTGAGTACTATCACTCGGGCAACTTGACGGGTTAGTTAGCGCCAGTATTCTGCCGGATCCGCTCAAGGTCTTGCTTGTTCTTGAGAATTTCCGGTCGTTGCGAGCCAAGTTTTTGCAGCATTTCTTTTTCGTAATCTTGCTGCTGTTGCTCTCTGATCTGCATATTGGCCTGATCGAACTGGTGAAGCTGGCGTTGTTCTTGAACCTTCATCCGTCGTTTCAATTTGCGCGGATCCTGAGCGCCGTCTTGACCGGCTGCCCAGGCTGGTCCAGTTGCATTTTTAGCGACGACTTGTCTTGTGCCTGCCTGGTTATAACTGTGAATTATATTGGTCTGTTGATTGAGCCGGCTTTCCAAACCGGCAAGATCTGTATTTTTCAAGGTGCCGCGGTTGGCTTTGCGTAACTCTCCCGCTCTGCTGCCGATATCAGTTAGTGTCTGCCGCAATCTATCCGCCTGTCCCGGCTTGATGGTGCCCTGTTTGACACCAAAATTGATGCGCTGATTAAGTTCTTGGATGCGAGTGCCGATATCGTCAGCAACTGCTGGAGCGATTCCGGCAAAAGCGAATACCATTGCCACCATTAACGATTTTTCTCTTAACTTCTGTACGTGCATAGTGCTGCGACCTCGATTTTCCTTTCTTGCAATACCACATCCGTTCGACTTTTAACCATATCGAATTCGATCTATCCGAATTGCTTTTACAGTGACGCCTGTTGTCCTTGTGACTCTTCAAACCTCCTAGACTGTCCAGACTTATCAGACGGGTCATGCCCCGCCAATTTCTCAGAATTGCTGGCTGCTATGGGAAAACTGACCAGGATGTCTGTGCCTTCACCTAGATCGCTGGAAATTTTGATGGTGGCACCAATTGTCTGAGCTCGCTCACGCAAGCCTTGCAAACCAAATCCTGGGTTGTCCACGCTCAGGTCAAACCCTTTACCGTTATCTCGTACGGCAAGACTCGCTAGCTCATTTTTCTGCGTCAAAACAATCTCAACACGATCAGCTGAAGAGTGCTTGTAGACATTGGTAAGGCATTCTTGAATGATACTGAATATCTGGTGTTGGACCGCAAGGGGCAAACTGATGTCATCAAAACGAACATTGATTTTCAAGTCACTCTCTTGGTTAACTTGCCTAACCAATCCCGTCACTGCCTGCTTCAAATTGAAGTCCCCATCCCTTTCGGCTCGCAAGGCTCGCCTTACATCAGTGAGGGCAGTACCGGCTGCATCTTGGCATAGTTTAAGAAGTGGCAGCACTTTGCTTGAAGCTTCGGGTTCGTCGAAAAGCTTGAGAGCAAGTTCGAGGCGGATTCTCAAATTAGTAAGTGTAGATCCCAATCCATCGTGAATATCTCGGGCGATTCTTGCTCGTTCCAGTTTCACGGCAGATTTTTCTACCTCCTTCGCCAGACGCTTTTCGGCGCTCATGCTCTTGCGCTCGGCGAGCAATAGTCGGCCTAGAAAGGTAACTGTAATCAGGGAGATAATAAAGTATAAAGCGGCCTGACCTTCTAGTATGAACGACCTGTAGTACGCAGGCACTGGATGACGGTGTACATGCATGTGTTGCAATGCGTACTGAGCGAACTGTCCGGCAAAAATATGACTGATTGCTAAAAGCACTGCGACTGTAATCATTTGCGTACGCGGCAGTAGTAATGCAGCCTTTGCTGCCAGAAGATAGAGATACAAGTAAACAAAGTGATGCGCGCCAAGTGCACTTGCTGCCGCAATCAATAACGTTTGGCAAATCAAATGAATAAATCGCCACTGTACTGTCCCCGGCGTGTAGATAGCGACGACGAAGATTAATAACAGAAGAAGATACGATACGGCGATCAGCTCGTCATACTTAACGACCGCACACGTCCAGACGAATTGTGCGCCGGCGGTCAAGATAAGGGCCGCCCACTCGAGGTAACGGAATTGTCGTTGCAAAGAGAGATCTTCTGGTGTCATTATTCTCCGCCTGCTCTCGATGTTTCAGCCGGATCATTTCTAATTGCGATCACTGCTTGTCTCAGTTCTTGCAGGCAGCGGACAACTGAATCGTAGCTTTTTTCCGCCAGCTGTTTTGCTTTGCTCAGTTGTCTCTCTTCGACCAACTTGACTGTCAACTCAAGCTGGATTACCAGTGAAGCGAGAGTATGTCCAAGACTGTTGTGAATATCTGTCGCAATTTTATTGCGCTCAAGATCAATGGCCATTTCTTCTGCTTCTTTAGCCAACATTTGCTGTGCTCTACGACTTCGCCGCTCCGAGACCACCGTTCGTCCCAGGAAGAGGACGGTCACCAAGCCAATGAGGAAGTGGAGCTTTAAGTCGGTTTCTACAATCACGGCGTTATCAGAAATGAGGGACGAAGTGACGATGCACGTAAATATGATGCAATACATATTCCGCCGATGCGCCTGCAACCAGGCGTGCTATCAATAACACCACAACCACCCAAAGCGTCTGAGTTCGGGGCAAAAGCGCAGCCGCTTTGGCGGCCAAGACCAGAAAATAGATAGTAAATCGGCGCGGTTGACCTAGAGCGCAGGCGGCAGAGACGACCGCCGTCTCGGCTAATAGAAGGACAAAACGCCAGCGAGCGCTTCTGGGCGTCAAGAGCGAAAGGGCCAATGCTCCCACAAGTAAGACAAATGAGGCCGCTATTAGCCAGTGAAATTTGATCGCATATGTCACCCATGCCAGCTGCGTCAATGCCGTCATGGCGATAATTAGCCATTCCAGGTAGCGGAAATTTTTCTGGAGAGTGAAATCTTCTGCAATCATCTTGTACGTGCTAACCGGAGAAAATTGAGATAAGTGTAGACTGGAATTTGGCAATATTCATAGGATGAGAGTAACTTTCAGCGCAAGTGAGACATTAGAGATGGCAATTGACTGTCGACTAGAGAATCGACAGTCCATCGGGATATTCGACTGCCCGCATTGCCCGAGCGGTTAATTCCACCTTTGCATTCAATAATGGAATCTTTCCCAACCAGGATAGTGATCCACCAGGCAAAAGTGGTGGAAAGGCATATGTGCTTAGCACCTCATATTCGTAAGTATTGACTGCTGAAGATATTGGTTGCCGCAAAGGCTCGTCCGGACCAAAAACATCAATAGCGCCGGTCAAAGTCTTGCGCTCCTGGACATAGAGATTCATGCGGGTGACGGCATTTGGCTCAAGTCCGGAGATGCGCCCAATTGGGGAGCTAATTAACTCTTCGAGAATTCCGTTCACGCGACTTAGGGCCAGCCCATAAGTAGGCGCTTTGGCCGCCGAGTCAGCGGCATGAGAGACAATAAAGTACATGGTTGTGGTGCCCACGCCGAATCGCAGTAAAGCCAAAACCGGAACGAGCAAGAAGGCGAAAAAGAGCAGCAAAGCTGGACCGAATTCTGCCAGATTGCCCTTGGAACTCCTGACCGATAATCTTCTTCGTTGAAGGGAGTCAGGTCGCGACTGCTGTCTGCCGCGTGAGACCGCTTGGTAGGTCATCGTCGATTTAAATTGCACTGATCGTAAGCTCAACTGCTAACCCTCCACTGTAATAAGATTTTCTAGGCTTAGCGGCGACAGCGTTACCACGCACTTCAAATTCCGCTGCCTCTCTGAGCACAGCTCCAGGAATTGGACTGATGACTTGCTTTTGATTGATAGCACTCAACCCTGTGGCCACGCCTTTACCTTGAGTGCAGGCAGAATCGGCGCTCAGACCAAAGTACGGCAGATCGCACCAGTTTATTGGATCCCCAGCTAGCGGTTGTCCGGCATGTTTGCCACCGTTTATGGTGCCAAGATTATAGACATTGTTGTAGCAGCTAATAGAATAATCATCGCCATGTGTCTCGACGAATGGTTGCTGATCCGACAGCACACTGATTGGCAGCGGCATTGCCGGTAAGCTGGATATGACGACACGTCCGTGCGGATCGAATTCATAAAGGAGATTGCTATTCTTCAAGGAGTTGCTGAATTCCTGGCGCAACGCCGCCAGAGTGGAGTCGACGCGCGGTCTGACGCCAGCGGACCGCAACCAAGAATATAGTCCGCTGGCCACAACGCGATGGCAGTTAATATCCTGTTGTCCCCATGGTGCCAAGTGAGTGGGGGCAGTCGACGCATCAGGATCAACAGGCAGATCGCCGTTTACAGCTTGATAGAATTGTGTTGGTTGGTCATTATTGTCGGGCAGGCGAAGTAGTTCTGCCAAGCTCTTGAGCTCAGAAATCGGTCCGCAGGGGAAGAACACCAACAAGGCTCCGGTTGGGCCAACTTGAGCGCTTTCGCCAGGTACAGCGCATGCTGCTATGTGCAACCAATTCTCTAGTTTTGGGTGAAGGTCAAATAGATTTTCAAAAGGACTGTTGGCCTGGACATCTGCCTCTAGCTTTACCACCGAGCAGAAGCGTTTTCCGTCAGGTCCTACAAACATCGCTTCGTCCGCCAGCGCAGGCGCCTTTGCTACGGGAGCAAAGAAGAAACTTTGACCGAAGGCCGGTATATCGATGCCTGCCTCATATTTTCCCTGGCTGTGCGATCGGCCATGCAGCTCAGCCAGCTCGATCGGTTCCGGCAGTGGTGTGTTGGTCATGCCTCCTTGTCTGAGCCAACCTAGTGAGATATGCAAGTTCCGAATTGTAACCGGGTGTCCACCATTGTTTGCTTGAAGATTTTTCTCTAATAGGTTTTGCGCGTCTTTATATGGATCGACAGGATTTCCGTCCATGTCTGTAAATTTGGTTTTGTTCATTGGATCGATAGCGGACAGAAGCGATGATTGCAGCAGCAGTTCCGCTGATTTGGACTGCTCATAATCGGCATTAGCCAAGGCGGACATATTGTCGTCGTTCAACTCATGGGCGATGAGCGTGTCCAACCGAATAGTGGCCAGCAGATTGTTGATGCTCGTGACTGGGCATGGCTCTTCATCCGCCGCCAAGGTTGCCCGGCCGATTGGAGGTTGGTTGGTCAAGGAGACGAAACCAAAATGAGGATCATTGACGACAATCCTGCCTATTTGCTCTGCCACCAAAAGTGATGCAGCTTCTACACTATTCTGATAACGGGCTTGCGTGTTCAATAAAAGAAAGTACTTGTTTAAGATGATCCCAGCCGGTACAAGCACAAATGCCAGAATGATCACGGCCAGAGCAAGTATGCTGCCTTTCTTTGACCGCGGTCTGTTGCTCAAGGTGTTGAGAGTTCTACGACTAAGATGGCCAGGAAAACTAGGAGAAGTACTGAAATTCATAAACGACGCTCCTCCAATTGGGCAAAGACCGTTGGACAAGCCTGAGATGAACTCTCCCACACGCTAGGAAACACATAGGTGCTGGGAACTTCTGAGGTAGCCTGGAAACGCAGCCCCGTTTGTCCGCCAAGAAACCACCGCAGGGTCAATGGCCTCACCTCAACCTCGGTAGTGACATTGATCAGGCCTGGGACATGTCCACCATAAGGCGCGAGCGCCTCTAATTGACCTTGCTTGACAGTCGTTCCGGCTGCTAACAATCTAAGTGAAAATTGTGTGTGACTGTCAGTCATTGCTCCATCGACGATTTGCTGGGCTCGGGCCAGAGCCCAGCGAGGGTCTCCACTAGCTGCTAAGCGCGCAGCTTCCTTGCATATGCCATTGTTGACCTGCATGGCATAGACAATCAGGAAGGAATCGATGGACAAAAGGATGATGGGCATTACCGTGGCTATAGCCAGTACTAACTCAATCAACGATTGTCCCTTGGTAGCTTTGTTTTTCAATCTAGCTGTTGATCTGCGCATAGTTTCTGCCGGTCGCTCAAATCTCGCCCACAATTCCAGGATAAGGTCGCCAGGCGTCGGCGACTAGCTGTCGCCAGTTACCAAGCAATGTGACCACGGTCATAGTGGCCGATCGGTAAACACTGCCGGCTGTTCATGTTATTCTATGGCGGTTATTGGGTTGGATAACGCCGCCTCCCTCAGTTTTTTGTGACATGATCAAGGTATTGATTGCTGACGATCAAGAAGTTGTCCGGGAAGGGCTAGCATCCTTACTGACTTATCATAAAGATCTGAAGATCGTCGGCCAGGCTAGCAATGGCCTAGAAGCTTGCGCCCTTGCCAAAGAACTCAAACCGGATGTGATTCTGATGGACATTCGTATGCCCGAGTGCGATGGGATTACCGCCACAGAAACAATTCTGCTCGATAATCCAAATATAAAAGTCCTTATACTGACCACATTTGACGAAGACGATTTGATTATTAAAGCGCTCAAGGCTGGGGCATCTGGCTACTTGCTCAAAGATACTAAGTCCGAACGCATCGCTGCCGGTATCCGAACGGTATTAGACGGAGGCGTGCTACTCGGTCCGTCTGCGGCATCAAAGGTGGTATCACGTTTAGACTCAGCTCAACCGCGCGAGTCGACCATGCGCTTGCAATTAGAGGACAAGCTCAGTGATCGAAAGATTGAGGTACTTAAGCTCATCGGTCAAGGCAAAACCAACGCGGAAATTGCCGAAGCAATTCATATCAGTGAAGGCACGGTCAAGAATTACGTGTCACAGATCTTCGAACAGCTGGGTGTGCGCGATCGCGTTCAGGCGGCCTTAATCGCCCAACAAGAACTTTTGTAGTTTGGTTTGGGAGCTTATTCTAGCTTTTGAGAGAATTGAAGGAAAACCAGATTCTAAAAATGTTTTGGGGTCGCTTTATTATCGTCGACTTTCATGGTAGCCTGTCTGGGTCTCAATTTGGGGTAGAACGGACGTGAACCATTACATTGGAATAGATATTGGTGGTACGAAAATAGCGGGCGGAATAGTCACTGAGAACGGTGAGGTGCTTGTACGTAAGAATTGTCCGACACCGGTTAAACTTGGTGGTCCCAAAATTTTGCAAGATTCAATTGCGCTGGCTGCAGACCTTCTCGAAGCGACTGACCAGAAAGTTCATGGAGTGGGAATCGGCGCTGGTGGACAGATCGACTCCGAAAAAGGACTGGTCTATTCGGCGACTGATGTTCTGCCCGGCTGGCGTGGTCTCCACATTACTGAAGCGTTTACTAGCGAGCTGGGTCTTCAGGCATCGGTGGAAAACGATGTTAATGCCCTGGCCGTAGGCGAAGCGCGATTCGGTGCGGCTTCTGCCCTGAGCGGCGGCACTGTGGTTTTCCTAGCCCTGGGCACAGGCGTCGGTGGCGCTCTCTTGATAAATGGCCAGGTACACCACGGTGCGCACTGGAGCGGTGGTGAGTTTGGGCACATCCTTCTGTCCATGGATCCAAACGCCCGTTGTGATCTTGGCGGTGCGGTCGGCACGTTGGAAGCGTATGCCAGTGGCGGCGGCTTGGTTCAAACCTGGCGAGAACTGACAGGTAATGACGATCCAAACATAACCGGCGAAGATGTTCTTGCCGACGCTAAGAAAAATCCCGGCGGTACCGGCACTGCTGCCATCACGAAAACAGGTGAATATCTCGGATATGGACTAGTTACTCTGGCTAACGCCTTGGATCCTGATTTGATCATCATCGGCGGTGGGTTAGCTGACCTGGGAGAGGACTTATTGAACCCGGCCAGAAAAATCCTCAAACAGGTTGCGTTACCAGGGCCAGCCGCCTGCCCTGTTGTTATTGCAACGCTAGGTGCTGACGCGCCGCTTGTCGGTGCAGCCAGCCTGGTCATGCCTCGTAGTGAGGTGAAGTCGTCCGTTCGTCTCGCAAAGAGCTGATTAACCAATATAAAAAAGCCGCCTCGGGCTTGACTCGGTCGCGGTCTACTAGCATGATGGCGGCCTTTGTGCCATCATCGTACCCTCATTGTGGAGTTAGCAATGAATGCAAAAATTGTGGCCATTTTAAACAAAGAACTGGAGACCGGCATCGCTTTGAACGCCGCTGCTCATATGGCCTTGGGTCTCTCTGCACGGGCTTACAGAGAATGTCCCGCCTTAATTGAGGAGATGATTTTTCAAGATTACAAAGATGCAAATGGAAAGATCTATCCCTTTATCAGTGGGTTATCGCTCATTGTCTTGCGCGGTAAAGCCAATGAGCTTCGTAAGTTCCATGCAGAATGCATTGAAAGAAAAATTCTCAACACCGTATTTTTGAAAGAGATGACTGGAGACACATACAAGGAGCAGCTAACTAGGTTAGCCGCAACATCTTCTGATGCGGTCGGTTATTACGGTGTTTGTGCAATTGCCGATCGAGAAATTCTCGATCCGCTGACAAAGCGATTTTCACTCTGGCGCTCAGCAAGTGAACGAACGGAAGTTGAATCACATGTGTGAATGGATAACCACTTGATACATCATGATTGACAATGATAATCACAATCACCGGCGAAGTGACATCTACCTGTGGTATCTACCAAGATCGCTAGAATGGTCCTTCGAACTCTGCTAATCTTTGCGAGACGTAGGGGAGCTAGATTAGCCGTTTAGAGCGAACAGCAGTGCAACGGTTTATCTTTTTATTGCTGGTTTGCTCGTGGGCAAGTATTTATTGCCTGCCAGTTACGGCCGCGGATCAAAATCCGCAATCAGTGCAGTCTGTAGAACAACAGACTCCCGAAGCATCGTCCAAGACAACCTCACCACAACAAAGCACACCACAACAAAGTGCATCGCCACTATTTCTACTAGAGGAGGATTATTGGATCGATCCGGATCGGCCGCATGTTGCCGATTCCAGCGTCAATGTTCCGAAAGGCTTATGGCTGCAGGAGAATGGTTTTCAGCAGAGTTTTGCCAATAGGCATTCGGCTGTGTTTGATTTTCCAGAGACATTGATCCGACTTGGTGTGACCGATCGAACAGAAATTCGCTATAACGTGCCGAATTTTTTCGCTTCGTCGATCACTACCGTCGAGCCTGATCTGACTGCCGTCAGATTGCGTTCTGCTAGCTTTCAAAATATGCAGGCTGGATTCAAACATCGGCTTCGCCCTTTGGGACCGACGAAATTCCAAATATCCGTCAACCCATATATCTCGATCCCTACCGGATTCAGTAAGCAGACTTCGCGAGTAGATCCGTTTATCAAGTTCCCATTTTCGCAGGTGATTAATGAGCGTTGGGATATCGAAGGCATGCAGTCTCTCTTTTATCCGTCGGATGAAAATGGACATCGCAATTTAGACTGGCAGAGTTCCCTAGTGCTAAACCGATCTTGGGGGCGACAGAGGAATGTCTTTGTCGAATACGTGGGCGATGTCTTTGAGCATGGTCCGATGAGTAACCTTATCCACTTTGGTGCTGCTTATCGACCGACAAGACGACAGCAAGTGGATCTTCAGTTTGGCTTTCGCATGAACAACGCAGCACCGATCGCCTTTTTTGGTTGTGGCTACTCATTTCTGCTCGGCTCGCTGGATACACCACAATTAACGCCGAGTCGCTACAGGCACAAGTAAGGCCCAGCAACTGAAAAAACGAAACAAGCAGTCGCATCGTCCATTGTCAATGGACAACCATCACATCTCAGCGCTATGACGCTCAGTGCTAAGTTATTGACGAGAACCTTGTTTGAAAAGGGTCCTGATTAATTGGTGGACTTCGTCTGCTTGGTGGTGGACTTAGCCGTTGATTTTGGGGATCTATTAAGGTTGGCCTGTTTGTCTAGCCTGCTTTCAAAAGAAGCCAAGTCTCTCAGAATGTCCTTCCTGCCGGATTTATTCATGCCGTCGCTTTGGATGGCATTTTCTCTGTCGAGAATGCCGTCAAAGTCTCTCTGGAAATCAGCCAACTGGTCTGAGTTAATGAGACCCTTATTATAATCAGCCTTCAACTTGTCTTGAATCCGCATTTCGTCTTTGCCCATCGAGCCTCGGACCGGTTGATTGTTGTTAATCTCACTCTGGGCAAAGCTCGGTGTGCATGGAGCAAGAACAGATACCACCGACGCGACTAAACACAATTTTTTAAGCATATACACCTCCGTAATCGGCAACTTGTATATATTAGTCCATACAATCGTTGTTCGTATTGTTGTGTTGTTACTTGTCGCTTCAAATAATGAACGAAAATCATGAACCAGATATTGGCAAGCCTAGAGAATTTTGCAGTAAGGGTTTCAAAGCAGAAAAACCTTGGCGACGGACTTGCCAAGTTCAGTCAGATCTAAATCTTGTTGTTTAAAAGAATTCGGCAGGTGGGATCGGAATTACGTCAGGCCGCTTGCGTGCTTAAGTCGCAACTGCTCTAAATAAGCGTTGAGATGTTCTGTGAACAGACCATGCATGACAAAGCGCTGTGAGAGATGCAACGGGCCGACTAAGAAAAGCGGAAAGCCGTTTGTAGACATGAAGCCAATTTCCGGCTCACCAACTATGCGAGCGATCCGGAGCGCTAGTGTCTGATCGAATTGTAGCGAATTGATCGATCTTTCGTATTCATCAGCTCGCAGTAAAAGACAAAAGAGTGCCTTGAATAGTTCGTGGGCTGTTTCGAAATCGAGAAATTGTGTCCAACGGCGCCGCTTTGGATCAGCCAATTCCGGGTCAAGCTTTATCTGCCGCATGGCAGAGAAATCAAGTCTATCTCTTGGCACCGGCCATGGTTCGGAACGACAACTACCTAAGTCGTGTAAGGCGTTCATCAGCACAATGTCATGTTGAATAAAGCTTTGTTCCAATAGATCGTCAATCTTCTTTGGATATAAATCCACCAACGGTGTCTTGTTAGCTGCTGAATTAGCGATGATAAAGTTGATCAAATTAGTTTCAGTCCAGAAATGTCTCAATATGAGAATGTTTGCCTCGGGCGTAACGAACCAGGTCATGAACCAGCAGATTGTGGCTTGCAACGCGCGGTGAGCAGAAAACTGAAACGGCAAAAGGCGTTTCACAAAATATGTCAGGCAGAGAGCGATGGTCGCCAGAAGGCGGCAGGCATGCATGGCGGTATGACGTAGAGGGTGGGCCAAATTTACCAGCCAGTAGTTCAGCACTTCTTTGTCGACGGGCAATGTGTCGTCTGCCGCTAAAACATCCAGTAAAGATGGATTGATCCGGTTATACATTGTCGATTTCCTCGAGCTGAAGAAGATAAAGGCGAGCGACAATGCGTGCTGTTTTCAGGATCTGCCCTTGTGCTTTGTATATCCTCGGTTCTTTGACCAGAATGTTCTGCAGCTTTTCCATATGGTTTTCGTCGTTGTTGCCATGATAGGAAAGAAAACTGGTCGCCTGAGCCGGAATATTCAGGCATCGTTGCAACTGGCGGGCCCATTTTTGGGCCATCTTCTGCCCGAGCCCTTCAATGATGAACATTGCTCCAAGGAGATCGATCGGATCGGGCTGTGATGCCTGGTGCATAAGGAAGGCAGTCAGTGCTTCTGTACCGATATTTCTCGGTGCTGATCTAATTTCATCTATCGCGCCGCCAATAGCCACGTAATCGTTTTCCAACAGCTTGTAATCACGGTGCTCATCATAGGCGTGGACAATGATCGTCGAACGCAGATCGGCATATGCAGACGTGAAGCTGGATGCTGCTCTAGTGATCCATCTTGCCCCTTCCACAACTTGTGGGCGCAAGTTTCGAAGCAGCGTACAATAATGCTCGACGGCAAAATCGCCCTCCTCAAGCTGCTGAATTATCGGTACGTGACTGAGGCGGCGCTCAAAGGCTAGCCAAACAAGCGTCAATTCGCGTAGTAATGCTTGCGCTTGTTGGTTACTGGTCAGGCTGTCGGATTGCGCGGTCGTCATAACTTCAGCCCCCTACTGCGGTCAGCTTGGCGTAAGCGGTACAAAAACGACCACTTTCCGGCACTACGCAAAATATTGTTTCGCCCGCCTTAATCCTTGAAGATAACAGAAGCTCTTCTAAGGCGATAAACAGAGCGGCACAGCCGGTATTACCTTTGGTGTATAGATTGGTAAACCACTTCTCTTCGGGAATATAGCATCCTAGTATTTTGGAAAGGCTGAGAATTTCATTGCGAAAATAATGAGATGAATAGTGACAAACAAAGTGATCGATCTGATCGGCAGAAATTTTGCCGGCATTGATCAGGCGAATGAAACCTTCTACCCCGAGTTGGACAATGGCCGGTAAAATCTGCAAATTTTGCCTGATTAATAACGCTCCTGCCGCTTCAGCCTGGGCATAGGTTGGATAGTCTTGCCAGGAGATTGCCCCATTCAGAAGAGGCATCGCTTTGGCATTTTGTTGGCCCGCAAGGGCGGCTACTGTCCACTTATTTTGATCGGCTGTTCCACAAGACATGCAAAGTTCATAATCAGAGGCGAATGAAACAATCTCAATCCAGTCGATGCGCAAGCTCAGCGCGTTTCGTCTGGGTCTTGGCTGTACTAAAAGAGCTCCGGCACCGTCAGATAGCATCCAGCGGAGAAATTCGCATTCAAAGTCTAGTTGGTAGTCGCCAAGTGCTTCATAGCGTGAGCGCTTCAAAAGTCTTGATGCCAACTCTGAGGCGCAGACTATGGCATTCTCTCTTTGCCCAAGGCGAACCTGATTGGCTGCGCTTTTTAAGGCCATAAGGCTCGAGCTGCAAACGCCGTGAGCAGTAAAAATCTCGCATGGTGGCAACTGGAGAAGTGCCTGAACGATGCTGGCCATTCCGGGGAGTTGCAGATCGCCCTGGGTTGTGGCCACGGCCAACAAATCTACGGCTGTCTTATTTACAGGCGATTTACGCAAACAGTCTGCCACCGCGAGAGTAGCCAGCTCACTGTTCTGATGAGTAGTATGTTGGTTTCGATCCAAAGCATAATGGCGTGTGGTAATGCCGTTGCTCTTCAAAACACGCTTTCGCAGGCGAGATAATTTGCCATTAACTGGGCCCAGGTAATTCTCCATTTGGTCATTTTCGATCGCCTGCCCGGGCAAGTACTTGCCGGCGGACGTGATGTAGGCACTAGTTGGATCAGGCATTTCTACTCTCCTTTGGGCAATAGGGCAGACGGCGGAGTTGGCCAGTCTGGTTTGCAGTTTTGATAGCAGCGAAGGATCTCTTCCAGATATGGCAAGATGTCCGCGATTAGCATCAGTCCTACATAGCCAGCTACGTAGTAAGTGGTGACGCCTGCGTGCGGCTTGTAATAAAGACCTAAATGCTCGGAGCCCCAGTTGAGACTGATCAGGTCTACAAAAGCGTTCCAATTAATGCAGATAATCAGAGCAACCGTAAAAAATGGCAGTGTTTCAAGAAAACTATGTACATGCACCTCAAGCATATCGATCTGACGAAACTGGCGGGCATATGCCACATCCTTGTGAGCAATCCACTCGTGAAAAACCAGCGCGGCGAACATAATCAGCAGAATGCCGACATTTATTTTGAAGAACAATCCAAGGAATATTGGAATGCCAATCTGCACGCCCATAAGAGCATGCAGTAACGATTCCTTCAGCCCAGTGGAATGCTGGATTCCAGCTCGTCTGTGACAACAGTAGTCAGCGTAGCCCATAATTAACCAAAGCGGTAAGCAGCCATACAGAACTAAGTCAAAGACAAGGGTCGGAATGGCGATGGAGCGGATATCTGGATACATAAATGTGCGTCACTTCTTGTCTACAATGGCATCTTAGATCGCCCGGTTAGACCGATTGGCCGCCGACGAACAGTTCATAAAATGTATGCAGCACCTAAACTTTAAAGAAAACTGTATTTTCCTGCCCGTAGCAGCAGTCTTCAATAAATTGTTAGTTGAACTATTGACCGGGCAAGTTCGGTCTCGTAAGCGCCGCGCTGCCCACTACTCGTATAATAAAAGCCGATTGTAGGAGTGGTAGATGATAAGTGCCGAAGGAGTGACGCGAACATATGGCGATGTTGTCGCCGTGAATTCCGTGTCGTTCCAAATTCAACCCGGAGAAATTGTTGGCTTGCTTGGCCAGAATGGTGCCGGCAAGACAACTATCATGAAGATGATAACCGGTTATCTCGAGCCGTCGGGCGGTAGCATAAAAGTGGACGGCTTTGACGCTAGTTCCCGACGCCTTAAGGTGCAAGGTCAGATTGGCTATCTGCCTGAAAATTGCCCGCTCTATCCGGAAATGAATGTCCTTGATTATCTGGATTATGCGGCCTCTTTGCGTGGTGTATCGGCCGACCAGAAGATGGCGAGAATCGGCTATGCTGTCGATAAGACGAATTTGATCGACGTTGCTCAAAAGCAGGTAAACACTTTATCCAGAGGCTATAGGCAACGGCTGGGAGTAGCTCAGGCCATTCTCAATTCGCCCCGTATACTCATTTTGGACGAACCGACGAATGGGCTTGACCCATCGCAGATTTTGGAAATGCGCTCTCTCATTCGAGAACTCGCTCAGTCGGCCACTGTGGTTATTTCCACGCACATTTTGCAGGAAGTGCAAGCTGTATGTGGACGGGTAATAATTATCAACAGCGGTCAACTGGCTATTGATGCCAAAATAAGCGACTTGCAGGCAACGGCCAGAATATTCGTGGCGATTGACAAAGAGCGAGAAGAGTTCTCCCAATTTTTAGAACGTTACCAACACATAAACCAGCACATACAATTGATCAATTATCAAAAGCGAGGTTATGAGAACTGTTACACCCTGGAAATTGAAGGGGAGAAAATCTCGGAGGCGATACCGCGGTTAGCGCGGTCGTTAGTCGAATTTGGCTGCAACATATACAGCATTCAGCCTATCGTGCGCGATCTAGAAACGATCTTTCGTGAAATTACACAAGGCAAAAACGGTGCCATTAGCTCACCAATTGGAGACGATGGTGATGGCCATGGATAATGTTCTGCGCATTGCTCAAAAAGAGCTTTCTACATTCTTTTCCTCTCTTACGGCCTTCATTTTTTTTGGTGCCTTTCTTGGGGTGACGCTCTTTATATTTTTCTGGGTTGAGACTTTTTTTGCACGCAATATTGCCGATGTCCGCCCGTTGTTCGATTGGATGCCAGTTTTGATGATCTTTCTCGTGCCCGCATTGACCATGCGTATGTGGAGTGAGGAGAGGCGCTCAGGTACGCTAGAGTTTTTGATGACTGTGCCAGTGAGCAATTTTCAGTTGGTGGCAGGCAAGTTTGTTGCTTGCCTATTTCTAATCGTCATTGCCTTAGCCCTGACACTGCCAATTCCTATTAGCGTGGCGTTTCTGGGACCGTTGGACTGGGGACCGGTAATCGGTGGCTATATCGCTTCTGTTTTTTTGGCGGCATCTTATACGGCGATTGGTCTTTATATAAGTACGCGCACAGACAATCAAATTGTCAGCCTGATCTTGTCGACTTTTGTTTGTGGTCTGTTCTGGCTGATTGGTGCTGATGTTCTCACCGCTCTCTTTAACAACAATGTCGGTGAGACCATGAAACTTTTGGGCTCTGGCTCGCGTTTTCAAGCAATTACGCGTGGTGTGATTGACTTCAGGGATCTCTATTACTATTTGAGCATAACAGCTGTGTTTTTAGGCTTGAATGTGTTGGAGCTGGAGAGGCTGAGGTGGTCAGCAAATCATGCCACCGCCCAGCATAAGCGTTGGCTGTTAATTACAGCTCTAACTATCGCCAACTTCGTCGCTGGCAATCTGTGGCTGCAGCAGATTGGCTGGGCGCGAGTGGACTTGACGGCAGGCCAAATCTATACGATCTCGGATGCGACGCGCAATTATTTAGCTAAGCTCAAGGAGCCGCTAGTCATTCGTGGTTACTTTAGCAAGAAGACACATCCACTCTTGGCGCCGCTTGTACCGCGTTTGCGTGACTTGCTCAAAGAATATGCGATCGCTGGGAAAGGAAAGGTGCACGTTGAATTTGTCGATCCGCTGGAAAGGCCCGACCTGGAGAGAGAGGCAAACGAAAAATATGGTATCAAGCCGCTTGTCTTTCAATCTGCCGACAAATATCAGGCAGCGTTGACCAATTCGTATTTTGATCTTTTAGTGAAGTACGGAGATCAATTCGAAAAGCTAAGTTTCCGCGATCTGACTGAAGTGAAGGCTCGCGGTGAGAAAGACTTGGAAGCCGACTTGAGAAATCCAGAATATGACATTACGAACGCCATCAAAAAAGTATTGTACGGTTACCAGGGTACCGGCAATATATTTGACCAGATTGAGGAGCCGGTGACATTTGTTGGTTACATCTCGCCAGACGATAAACTGCCTCGGCCGCTGGCCGATTTGAAGAGTTCTCTCAAAGAGGTGTTAGCCGCCGGACAAAAACGAGCTGCTGGCAAGCTGTCCGTAGAGTTCGTTGATCCGGACACCGATGGTGGCAAAGTAGCAAAAAAGCTGGGATCCGAATATGGTTTCAAGCCGATGGCTCTTAGCCTGGTTGATCCGAAAACATTCTGGTTCTACATGACTCTGAAAAGAGGTGACCAGTTAGTAGAAGTGCCACTTCCGGAGGATCTGAAGCGGGTAACACTAACAAGAAATATAAATGCCGGCCTAAAGAGATTTTCAAAAGGCTTTTTGAAGACCGTCGGTATCTATTATTTACCGCCGGCTGACGCTCAGATTAAGGTAAGCTGGCACGACAATTTTTCGGCACTAAGAGCGAAGCTGGGCGGCTCATACACGCTGAAGCCAATCACTCTAGGGGATGGCCGGGTGCCGCCTGACGTAGATCTCTTACTGGTTCTGGCGCCCGAGTTCTTAACCAGTAAACAGGCATTCGCTATCGATCAGTTTCTGATGAAGGGTGGCACTGCGATCGTTGTTACAGCGCCGTTCGACATCGGCTTTGGTGACGCTTTGCGTTGCCGGAGGGTTCAATCTGGACTTGAGGACCTCTTGAAGCATTATGGTATTGATGTGCAGAAGACAATGGTGCTTGATCCGCAGAATTTCCCACTGCCCATACCTGTCGGTCGGAAAGTGAATGGTTATACCGTGCAAGAGACACAGCTTGCTCCCTTTCCCTATTTTGTTGATGTGAGAAGAGACGGTATGAGCGCCGATGATCGTCTTACGGCTGGGGTGAACCAGGTGACCGTTACCCTGGCTTCGCCGATTGCTTTAGATAAGGAACTGAATAAAGAGCGGCATGTCGAGGAACTCTTGCAAAGTTCGCCTGGTTCGTGGACATCTAACGAGACTGACATTCAGCCAAATTACAATATCGACCAAAGGCTTGGTTTTCCCGCTGGCAAGGATCTTGGAAGAAAATTATTGGCTGTAGCGCTGGAAGGAAGTTTTGACTCCGTCTTCAAAGACAAAGGATCGCCATTAATTGGAAGCGCAAACGAGAGGAAGGTTGTCGACGCGAAGAAAGATCCTGAGACGAAGAAGGACACTCAAACGAATGAACCGCCGATCAACACAGTCATTGGCAAATCGCCTGATTCAGCTCGCCTGATCGTCTTTGCTTCCAACTCCTTTCTGACGGACAAGATGTTATACCTGGAAACTACCAGCATAGGCTCTCACTATCTGAATCCGCTTGAGTTCATCGAGAACACTATGGATTGGTCATTAGCGGATCGTGAATTATTAACCATACGAGGCAGAGGACATTTCGTACGCACACTCAAAGCCATGGATCCTGGTTTTCAACGGTTGTTTGAGTATGCCAATTATCTCTTTGCCCTGATCGGATTGTTAATCGTTTGGTTTATTCGCCGGCATTATCGCTTAAAGGCCCAGAAGCGCTATCAAAGCTTCTTACGAACCCTTGCTAAACCTACAGATAGGGAGCTAAAACCAGAAAATGGAAACGACAATCCCCCAGATGCTGGTGAAGAATTGGCAAGTGTGAAGGAGATATAGTTTTGAGTGGATTGAGCTGGAATAAGCAAGAGTCTGAGCGTGAGGATGTTATAGACAACAAGCGCCACACAATCATCATACTTTCTTGCTTGCTTGTCGTGCAGCTTGTGGTGGCCGCCTTCTTGACGCTCAGCAGCGCGAAATATCAAGCTGTCCAACCGAGTGCCCAACTCTTAAAATGCGACCTGGAATCGATAGACAAAGTAAGCATCGAGGAAGGCGATCTGGGTGGTGGAAAGAAAAAAGCAGTGCTTGTGCTACAGAGAGAAGAGGGTTCCTGGATACTGCCTGATTACTATCGATTTCCAGCGTCCAGTGCTACTGTGACTGAGCTTTTTGGCACACTGCGGTCCTTAATGCAAGGTTTACCTGTTACCACCACTGCCGATGCTGCCGATCGATTCCTAGTTAGCTCTAACAAGTTTGCCCGCAAAGTTTCTCTTTCTAAGAACAATCAGACAATTGTGACGCTGTACGTAGGTACTTCAGCTGGTTTCCGAACAACATATGTGAGGCTGTCCGACAGTAACGATATCTATAGCGTAGATCTTCCTGTCTATCAACTGAGTGTAGAACCGCGCGATTGGATCAACAGGGGCATCGCTGAATTTAAATCGCGAGATGTGATGGGTATTGATGCAGGCAAGTTCGAACTTCGAGAGGTTAATCGTGGCAATTGGATTTTGAACAGCGAAGGTCAGGATCATTTGATCAGGAAAAATGTGGCCATTGATTTCGTCAATAAACTGGCTCTTTTTAGCATCGATTCAGTCTTAGGTACCAAACCCGAGCCGGATTTCAACTTGGAGAACCCGATCCTTTCCTACATCGTCCACTTCAAAAAAGGCAAAGATGTAACGTACTCCTTTGGCAAGCCCAACGATAAAAACTATTGTGTCTTGAAGATATCAGATAGGGATTATTACTTTGCAGTCGACAGTCGCACCGTCAAGGAATTTCAAGAAGTGACTGTCGAGTCTTTGATGAAGCAAGATGCAGTCCAAAGAAAGAAGGAAGCTGAATTGACAGCTAAGATGGAAGCCGAGAAGGCGGCTAAGAATCAGAAGGCGGTGCCTCCGACGCCGTAAAGGCGTGGTTCTCAGCTTGCAGCGTCAATCCAAATGTTGGACGTGATTGGCCATATCAAACAGCTAATCGATGGCTGCAGGTGTAGCGATGGGTTCATCATTCAGCGGACAAATCCACCTACACCAGTTTCTACTACCGGGTTGAGTCGTTTCCTGGTCGTAATTTCTTCGTTTATTTCACGCATGGCCCATTGAGGCAGAGTGGAAATCTCAAAGTTTTCCCGGATATGGCTAAGTGTTGTAGAAGTAGTCAGAAAGGCGACTCCCCGCTGTACAGACCAGGCCAATGCCACTTGCGCCGGTGTCTTCTGCAAACGCTGAGCGATCCCAGTTATCACGGGATCTTCCACTACTTTCGGCTCCAAGCCATGTCCAAGCGGCGCAAACGCAAGAAGGATGATTCCATGCTTCTGACAAAACTCAAGCAGTTCCCATTCAGGCAGATAAGGATGGGATTCGACCTGCACGACGGCGGGCTTTATCCGAGCCGCTGCCACAATCTCTTGTAAAGCCTTCAATGTGATATCAGACAAGCCGATGGACCTACATCTGCCTTCATCCACAAGGCGCTCAAGCGCCCCCCAAGTCTCCATCAACGTCACGCCTGAGTCGTAGATGATTTGACCTTGCTCGTCTTTCGGATCCTGCTCTTCGCCGGGTTTAAAGGCAAAGGGCGTATGCATTAGATAGCAATCGATATGGTCCAGTTGAAGACGTCGGCGACTCGCCTCGAATGCAGGCGCGACCCGTTCGGGACGATGGTTGTTGTTCCACAGTTTCGTGGTAAAGAATACGTCCTCTCGCCGGACCTTGCCTGCCGTCAGAACTTCCTGAATAGCAACCCCGACCATTTCCTCATTGCGGTAGCGTTCTGCGCAGTCGATAAGGCGAAATCCCACTGCCAACGCATCCTTAACCGCTTGTGTGGTGACTGCGGGATCTTTGAACAGTGTGCCAAATCCAAGGGCCGGCATCGCACCAGCTCCGTTCATAAGGGGAAATTTTGTATCGCGAAGTGCATCGTATGTCATACGTTTCCTCCATTATCTAGGGCCGCAGGCGCAAGTAAAACATCATTATGTCGGAAAGTGCGGAGATATTAAGCGAGTTATCCGGGATCTCGCATTTGTTTATGTTTTTGCTTCAATGTGTATGTTGGGATTTTGAGTTGCTTCGCCTGCCTCAACAATACGACAGAAGAAATTTAGCAATTCCATCTGATGCAGTGACGTGCAGGGCGACGAGGCTAGACTTGGGTGGCCCACGACAAACGCCAGGGTGAGCGCTCTGGATAAGGCTACGTTCAGGCGGTTCTTACTAAAGAGAAATTCGAGTCCGCGGGGAGAACTGCTTGCCTCACTGGCGCACATACTGAGTATGACAACAGATTCTTCCAAGCCCTGAAATTTGTCGACCGATGCTACGCGCGCATTCTTGATGCGTTGTGTGAGTCTGCGTACTTGCATGTTGTACGGAGCGACAATGAGGATGTCCTTGAGTTCAAGAGATCTCAATTGGAAGTCTCGATCGATTATTTGACATTGAAGAAGATCTGCCACCAGTAATTCGATCGCATCCACCTCTTCGTCACTGGCTTGAGCATTGCCCTCGTGAGCAACAGGCATCCAGACAATGCCAGCATTCTTCAGAAAGCGGGCGGCCAGCTTAGGCGGTGGGATCAGGACTCGGCGCTCATTGTCTGGCAGAGATCTAAGACGGCCTTCGTAAATGGCGTTCGAGAGCACATCGCATAAGGCCGGGTGCAGTCGCATCGATGTGTTTAGCAAAATGCCCAGGCTGGGTGGAATAGTTGCATGTTCTGCCAGCAGATATTCGAGGCAAGATTTGCCTGAGTCGCCCGGATGCGCTCCCTGGATCGGTTGCTCCAGCTGCATTTGATCGCCGAGCAAAACAATGTTTTCGGTGCTCGGCGCCATAGCCACCAAATTAGCCAGGGCAACTTGCCCAGCTTCATCGACGAAGAGATAGTCGACCATGCGTTCGGCATTTTCGTGACTGAAGAACCAGGCCGTTCCAGCCAGCAAATTGTAGCTAAGCCAGTCGTTCTTTTTGAAAAAACTGTTGACGTCCTTCACGTGCTCAATATTTAAATGCCAATACCGAGGTCGAGACTCTCTTTGGGAGATGTCTTCCAGTTTTGATGAAGAATTTAGAGTAGTTTCATTGAGCGAGTCAGGCTTCTCGCCGCCTATTTTCCCTGCACGCAGCGGTACAGCTTCTCTTACGGCCAGTTCACCAACTTTCTCCAGCAAATGTTCGATCGCTTTGTGAGAATTAGATGTGATAGCAATTTTTTTGCCAGCACGCAGCAAGGCAAGGATAGTATGACTGGCAGTGTAAGTCTTGCCACAACCTGGTGGTCCCTGCAAACAGAGGCAGGTTCTGTCCATGCCCTGGACCGCTTCGATGATCTGGTTCAGCTCTGATGATTGTGCCACCGGGGCTGCCGAGGACTTTCCCTTGATCTGTGGTGCGCAACGGGACAGTAAATGCAATAAGGCCTGTGGGAATTTCTGTTTGTTTTTCCATGATAGTGCGACACGATAAAGCGACCTGGCGATGGTATCGTTGTTAACAACATCACAAGGGATAAGCGAGACTTGCTCAGGTGGTGCCGGCTTGCTCGGTCCAAGGGTCAACAGGGCCATGCCGTTTTGCCGGTCTAATGATTCGATAGTCACATCGGTCCCGTCATGAACAAATCTACATGTACTTCCGGCACCGAGTTTTGTATCCTGGTCAGGATCGAATTGGTACTCGTAGGCTTTTGATCTGCGTATGTCATAGGCGGGTTTCTCTGTACGCGTCAGTGCGGCGAGACAGTCCAGATCATCAATCAATTCCTCAATGGTCGCTTTCTGTCTGTCGAACATTCGCCACCACATCGGCTTATCTTCGCGCTTGTGAAACTCAAGCAGATGCGCTAACAGTTCATGCAGGCATTTTTCTTGCGGATCGGTAATGTCCTTAGCTTCGTCGAGCATTTGCCTGGTCAGAATCGCTGCGTCGCTTTGTGGTGGCGCTGGCAGTGCGCTGTCGATCACCTTACCCGTGTAGGCGATCGACTCTTCTTTTTGTCTTTGTCGTAGCCATGACGCTAGTTCGAGTGTAGATTGACAGTCGGCCTGGTTATAGATGCGTATCTGGTTGAGAATGCTGTCGTCTTTGGTCTGCAACCAGCGCTCATAAAAAACCACCGAATCCATGGCGGTGGCAACAGTACCTTCTCTCGATTTACCGAATAAGTGCTCGATATTTTTGATAGAGTAGGCCGGTTCTCCCACTCTCATGCTCTGGCGAACAACTTGATAAAGATCAACAAACAGCTCTGCCCTGAGCATGTTGTCGATCTGATCGACGCGCGTGGCATGGCTTCCGGCCAGACGCCTGAGCGCATTCACCTCGTAATGAGCGTAGTGGTAAATGTGCATGTCTGGATCCGCCTGCCAGCGAGCATAGACCCAATCTACAAACTCTTCGAACTTATTCTGTTCCGCAACCCGATCGTGCGCCCACCAGTCTTTAAATTGAACTTCTTCGCCATCTTCATAGACGACGCCAAAGAGATATTCGAGCCCGCCTTCGATGTGGGGATAGCCTTCCATGTCGAAGAAGAGATCATTCGAGGATGCCGGTGGCAAGAGAGCCAGACCTTTGCCTAGCTGGGGAGGCAGCATTTCATACTGGAGGTGTCCAGATAGTTTGGACTGAATTTGCAATCGCGCCTGACTGCGCAGATTATTAAGAGTATCTGGGGCCAATTTGAGCACAGTTGCCAAATCACTGTTGGCCAAGGCATGCATTGTGGTGATGTTCGCTTTTGTGAGCCGGCGTATTTGGATCTGGCGAATATTCGCTACACCGAATAGATCATCGCGCTCCTCAAGAGATTTTGAGGCGTGGCTTGACCAGCGGCTGTATTGTCCCGGTATACATTCATCTGGTGGGCTGTCCCGGCAGAAGTGATCTTGAAAATCAAGGAACGACCGCTTGAATTGTTGATAGTAATGAAAATAATCGCTAGTACGAAGACTCGCTTCAGTTGAATCGCCGAGAACAATTCGTATGCATTCAGGCAAGCGACCTTGTACACGTTCGAGCATTTCGGCATAGCAACAAAGCTGGATGACGAAATAAGGTTTTACCTGACGTGCGAGTTTAGTGTCCCACGCCTCGTAGTGATAAGGTCCAAGATTGCTGTCGCCGGCGACTTTGAACAGGAAGTCAGCTTTGCCGGCGAATTTGTCAGCGGCAAGAACAGCCTGGTAGATTATCTCCCGCCCATCGCGCATGGCTTTAATTGTGGCGAGCTCAGCGAATGCGTCAGCAGTTTTCAGTTGATCGTCTGCCGAAGAGTCGGCAGCAGAACTGATAATCGCTACGTCATGCCCGGCGTTTTGCAACTTTTGTAGATAGGCAGTTTCGTGGGCATCGCCAAGTTTGGCGACGAGTTTAGCGCCTTCATCTTTGTCGTCTGGTTTGATTGCCTCAGGGAACTCCAGGTAGTACCTGTCCATCCATGAATCAAATGGTGAGTCCATGTAGGTGATTAAGTCGGATGGTGAGTAAATGAGTTTTCCGTCGACTTTGCGCATGTTCCCTACCGTTGCCTATCTAACCCACTAGGATACATCTTTCAGTATCGCGCGATTTATTACCCCGCAATTGGAGAAAGTGATCTGTGTATTGGCGTCGACTTATGCATTCTCGGCGGCTTGCAAAAATTGGCGGATCAATTGCAGGTAGGCAGCTGTCTCTTCCAGATGGGGAAAATGAGCGCTCTCTTCGAAGATCTGCATCTGAGACCTGGGGCAGAGAGAGTGATACCAGGCTAGTGTTTCCGGTGTTGATTCATCATGGCGGCCGCAGGTGAACAAAACCGGCACCGATAATTCACTTAATCGGTCGCTTCTGTCGTAGTCGATGAGTGTTCCGCCCTTCATATAGAACTCTGCCGGTCCCCACATCTTCGCATAGACAGGTTGCCCACAAGCGGCATCGGCTTCATGCAGGATCTGCGGTTTGGGGTTCAGACGGCAAATAAACTGCTGAGCATAGGCCTGTTTAGCTGCTTGATATGCGGCACTGTCAGTGGTGCCGGCTGATTCATGGTGCCGAAGTGTTTCTTGAACAGCGGTGGGCAGTGCCAGTCTAAGACGATCGGCGTCGGCAAGCCAGTGCGGAATACTGATGCAAGGACTGGCGAGGATCAGGCTGGCGACGCCGCTGGGCTTAGTTAGCATGTAATCGACAGCCAATATGGTTCCCCATGAGTGACCTAGTATATGAACTTTCGACAAATTCAAACTCTGGCGTACTGCCGCCAGTTCCTGGACAAATTTATCTACCGTCCACAAACTGAGATCGTCAGGACGATCGGAGCGACCGCAGCCTAGTTGATCATAGAATACAATTGGCCGTTCATCCGCTAGTTCCTCGAGTGCGCGGACAGATTGATGGGGATAGCCGGGACCGCCATGCAGAGCCAGAAGCGGAATCGCACTTTCCTTGTCTAGACCGACGATCTCGTACCAGACTCGGCCGCCAGTTACCGTGACAAAGCCGCTTTTAGTTTTAGTCATCGTTTGTAATTGTTTGATTTATGCTAGTAAGTAACTCGGAACTAGAGGAGCAAAGAATTGGTATCTTGGGTGGTTCTGATTGCTAGGCATGTCGTAATGTGATCTCATTTGTTATTGAGGTTAGGGATAGTCATCAGGAAGTCAGTAATTTTCTGGATTTCCTGAGGCGTCGCTTCAAAATGTGGCATACGGGATGGCTGTTCATCCGCACTGCTTGCGTTTTCGCGCGCATGGGCCTGAGCATTTGTAATTTGCGAGGCAATATATAAGCGCGAATGGCGACCACCAACTCCATCTAAGCGAGGCCCCAGCCAACCCCCTACCTCTCCAATTGCGTGACAGGCCACGCATCCGAAACGATCGTAAAGCTTTTGTCCCTCTGCACTAGACTCGGATTTAGGCTCTGGCTGAAATTTTACATTGACTGGTGGGGTCTCAGCTGGCAGAGCGGCGACGTGCGGAACGACGACAAATCCTCCTTGCGGTTCAGGCAAAGTGAGAAGGTAACTGACCAGTTTTGCTGCAACCGGCGGTGAGTAGCGTGAGTGCGGCAGGGTATTGGCATAGTGGCTACCAGGCAAACAAAAATAGTCAATTTTCGCCGTAGAGTTATTTGAAAGCTGGTCAAGGAGGAACTGTTCGCTGCGGTGTCCCCCAATGCCGTCGAGTCTGGGTGCCAAATCTCCACCGACATTATGAAGTGAATGGCACGACATACAATTGAGATTTTCAAAAAGCTGCTTTCCCTGCTCGCTGTCTTCGGTTTGAGATCTCGGCACATAGCCGACTGGTCTGACGATGATCACATTGGGCATTGCCGGGGCATCTGACTCAGATTTGGACATTTGAGCTTTACAGCTCTCATTCATCCTCACTGCGAACGAAGCTGTGAGTAAGAGACCGACCAAAATTTGTGCTGCTTTTGCCAGTCTTGCCAAGAACCAGCCCTCAGTAAGATGAACTCTGACGACCAGATTTTATAACCTTTTCGGTTCTAATGCGATTCGTCACCGACACGTTCAAAATCGTTGGTTATATAGTGGTTTTTGGGTAGGAGGAAGAGTCCTCGCTTGTAGTCAAATGTAAATCGCACCGCCTGGCGTTGACTCTCTGGCGGGAATCGAAGAACAGGATCGCCGTCCAAACCTTGAGCCGCGCTCAAGCAAACCTCAGCCATCGGCTTATTGGTTGAGCTAAGAAGCATAGCAGTTAGCTTGCCGTCTTTGGAGACCAGTATATCGAGGACTACTTCGCCGAATAAGCCGTAAGTCACTTTCTTAATTCGTTTGTGCAAAGTTCTACCGATGAGGTGGTGCCATTTTTCCCAGGCAATTATCGATTCTGAGGCGCCCAGACTGAACGAACTTTTGCTTACTCCCATTTTAAGCGAAGGCTTTTTCTGCCATGGCGGCGAGTCCACCGATTGTGGCGACGGCTCTTCAGACTCCGAGTTTGCTAGACAGACAACTGGACATAACATGATAAAAACAGCGACTGTAACTTGAGCGAAGAATGGGCCGGCAAGCTTGCTCAGTTGTCTTAAGTGCTGGTTTGTGGTTTTGCACACGCTTGCAACCCCCATCAATCAAATTTGAGAGAAGTGAAAAACTTATTGGCGGAAGCCAAGTCTGGCTTCTCTTTCTTACTTTCGAAGTCCAGTTCGTAAAGTGCATCCTTGATCCAGTAGACCCTACCCAGACGAAGCGTCCCATCCTTGTCATGAATTTCAAATTCTCTGCCCGGTGATCCGGCTAAATCGATCTCTTTTTGTTGCACGAGCTTACCTTCATTTTGTCTGGTGGCACAGCTGACAGCATCATCGAGATTTTTTCTGGTATCACTAAACCACTCTTTCAATGTTTCTGGTGCATATGTGGTGCAAGCTGCTCGGTAAATCTCATGGTTGTCTTGGTCATGTACCCGTTTTCCTTCTTCACCACAGCTAAACCAACACTGGGATGTTTTGATGGCGGCTGTGTTTTTCACAACTCCGTAGATTTCCGGGTTGTCCAATGCATCCTTGCCGAATTGCTTCTCAAGGGCTATTCGGCCTGGCTCAGGCTCGTTTGGCAACATAACCGACCAATTGCTTTTGGGCGCTTTAAATCGCTGCCAACCGAATGAGTAGGTTGGAGTTTCGCCTGCCGCCGGGGCGATCGATACTTGGTAGTAAATGCCGTCCTTTACTCCTACAGGAAACGTCGTTGACGAGCTGCCATCTTTGGTTTCTGATGTGAACTTGATCATATTTGTCGGTTTCAAGTTGGCTTGGTAAAACAAACCATCAGGCCCCATAGATGGCTTGTCCATGTCGGGTTGGGGAGCAAGAATTTCGAATTTGCTGTACTTTACTCCTGCCGACAACTCCGCCTCGGTCATGCCATCGATCATTTCTTGCATGTTGGATTTGCCTGCCAACGGATACCGTAATTTATGCAATGCAGCTTGATCATTTGCATTGAACGCTTTGATGTAGAGGGCGGCAAATTCTTCAGCGCTTTTCGGCGAGTCAGAAGCGAATGCCGCCGCACAAAGTAAAAAGACAGAAAGTGAAACTCCAGTTCTAAGCCACTTGATATTCGATAAATTGGCCGGCATTATAGTTCCCCTTATTTGTGTCTGAATAAGCTTACTCCGCCGGTCCTGGCCAGACAAATTTTATATTGGCTGGTCGACGCTCATTCTTATGGACGATGTACGTTAATCGCCAATCGGCATTGCCTATTTTCAGATATTGGCAATATCATTCTTGTTGTAGATGCCGCTGGTGACCGAATGAACGACAATATAAGAATGAGATCTCTGTGATTTCGCCTAAAAGTGAAAACGACTTATACAATCGAATATTCCAGCAAAAGTACGTAAATTGGAAATCATGGATTCCGCAAGCAGAGTTTTAGCAACACAGAAGCGTCGATATCACGCTCTTGCTTGTGACTACGATGGCACCTTGGCCACGCACGGCAGAATTAGCAGTGATGTGATTAAAGCACTGGAGAGATTTGCGGAAACCGGTCGCAAGTTGCTTCTCGTGACAGGTCGTAGACTAGAAGACTTATTCAAAGATTTCCGACAAGCAGACCTTTTCGATTACCTGGTCTGTGAGAACGGCGCCGTACTCTATCGTCCGGCCACCAAGGTGGCTAAGATGCTGGCCGAGCCGGTGCCGCGATCATTCATAGAAGCGTTGCAAAGAAAGAACATGACGCCGCTGGAGATTGGGCATGTGATTGTGGCAACCTGGCATCCAAATGAAAATATCGTTTTGGAGACGATACAAGAGCTCGGGCTCGACTTGAAGATAACCTTCAATAAAGGGGCGGTGATGATCCTTCCCTCTGGTATCAACAAGGCTAGCGGCCTTCTGGCTGCCGTGAGCGAACTTGGTTTATCAAGACATAACGTAGTGGCCGTAGGCGATGCGGAAAACGATCATGTTCTTCTCAGTGTCAGCGAATGTTCGTTCGCAGTTGCTAATGCGTTGCCTTCTCTGAAGGAATACGCAGATGTAACGACCAAGGCCGATCATGGTGCGGGTGTGATCGAGGTCATTGAGCGGCTGTTGGTCAATGATTTAGAAGATTGTGAGCAACTGGTACATCGTCACGATATCGTCCTGGGGACTGCCCATGACGGTGTGGAGGTGAAGTTCAGACCCTATCATTACGGACTTCTTCTGGCCGGACCATCCCAAAGTGGAAAGTCCACTGTTTGTATGTCACTTTTGGAACATCTGGCTGGCGCTGGTTATCAATATTGCGTCATTGACCCTGAGGGCGATTATGAAAGAGCGCCACGGGCTGTCATGGTTGGCAATCGTCATTATGGACCAGATGCTGATGATGCACTTAGGGTGCTGGAGAATCCAGATGAGAACGTTGTCATAAATTTACTCGGTATGTCGCTTGAGGAACGACCGCAATTTCTCCATAATCTTCTGCCTAGAATCCACAAAATGCGCAGGATGACCGGACGTCCGCATTGGATAGTAATCGATGAGGCCCATCATATGCTGCACCCCTACTGGAACAGCACATTGAAGCCTGCCTGGTATGATTCCGGCGCTGTCGCTCTGGTGACGATCGATCCGGCAGAGATATCACCAATTGTTCTGGCAACGATCGATCTTGTGATAGCGGTGGGCAACGAGCCCGAAAAGACCTTGAACAGCTTCGCTTTAGCTTTAGGCGAGAGACCGCCTGTCACAGGCAGCGTTCACCTGAGTTGGGGCGAAGCGCTAGCCTGGTATCGCCGGCAGTATGGCTCGCCTCTAAGACTGAACATCGTTTCCTCGACAGCTGAGCGCCGTCGTCATCTACGTAAGTATGCCGAGGGCAACCTTGGCTACGAGAAAAGCTTCTATTTCACCGGTTCCGACAATCGCTTAAATTTACGGGCGCAAAACCTTTTTATTTTCATCCAGATTGCTGAAGGCATAGATGACGCAACCTGGTTGTTTCATCTCAAAAGGGGTGATTATTCAAACTGGTTCCGTGATGTCATAAGAGATCAGGTTTTGGCGGACCAAGCTCAGGCTCTGGAGTCGACAAGCGACCTGTCCGCAGCCGAAAGCCGACTGAGAATAAGAGAGCTGATCGAAAATCGTTATACGTCTCCAGCCCGCTTGTCGTTCACATGAGCGGCAAACAAAAACGATGGTGTTACAAAAGACTAGGCGCAGTTGACTGCCGTTGAGAAAGGGCGACTTCTTTCAAAGCGTCGATAACTTCCAGATCGCTCACCTGATGAAAATCAATATAAAATGCGCCAATGCCGAAAAAGTGAAGCGGCGTCAAAAGAGCAACGACAAGGTTGCACTCTCGTTCCAATTTTGCTTTTGCCTGAGAGCCGATAATTGGCGTAGCAAGAATGATCTCGGCAGCGCCTAGGGCTTTCGCGCTTCGCAGAGCTGCTTCTGTTGTCATGCCTGTGGCTACTCCATCGTCAACGATAATAACGCGCTTACCGAGCAACGTCGTGGGGTCAAGACCGGCAGCCTTGAGCCAAGTTTGCTCAAGAGAACGTGTTTTTTCGGAAAGCTCTCTCACTTGTTGTTCTATGTACCGTTGCTGCAAGTCGATATAAGGACCAAGTTCTTCATTGAGAACAACGATCCCAGTTGAAGAGACGGCTCCGATTGCTAATTCTGGTTCGCCAGGAGCACCTATTTTCTTCGAAACTAAAAGCGTCAGCGGTGCAGCTAGATGTAATGCAACTTCCCTGGCTACCGGTACACCGCCGCGCGGCAAGCCCACAATAATGACTCCGGCTTCCGGCGGCGGTAGTTTACTCAATTGGTCTGCAACTTTGTCAGCCAGTAATTTTCCGGCTTGATCTCTATCTACGAACATATTGGCTTCTCCTCGTCACAGTCCGCCACTGGGAGCGGCTCAGGCAGTGACACGTTCTCTCTGCGCCTGCCAATCGCCTTTGTATGTGCTAAAAACACCGGCGATGAGTTCGCCGCAAGTAAAGCAACGATTTGTTTCTTTCAGCCGGTAGGTGCCGACGTGATAGCCGATTCTCTCGATTAAACACTCGTGGCACGATGGACAATAAGTCGATTCTTGCTCAACGTCCAAGACATTGCCCGCATAAACAAATTTGATCCCTGATTTAAGAGCTTGTTCTCGAGCACGCTTGAGAGTTTCCGGGGGCGTCACCGGCTTGTCTAACATGCGATAGGCCGGGAAAGAGGCGGAGAAATGCAAAGGCACGTCAGTGCCCAAATTCTTAACTATCCAGGTGCACATCGCCTTAATTTCGTCGGCATCGTCATTTTCTCCTGGAATAATCAGATTGGTGATTTCCAGCCAAACATTTGTTTCTCTCCTGAGCCAACGTAATGTGTCTAGAACCGGCTGTAGTTGTGAAAGAGTGTTTCTTTGGTAGAATTTCTCTGTGAATCCTTTCAAATCTACGTTGGCCGCGTCTATGACCGCGTAGAAGTCGCGTCGCGCTACCGGTGTAATGTAACCGTTAGTGACGGCCACTGTTTTGATACCACTGTCATGACATGCTTTTGCCGTATCAATAGCGTATTCCGCCCAAATGATTGGATCGTTGTAGGTAAAGGCGACACTCTTGCAGTTTGACTTGACCGCTAGATTCGCAATCGCCTGAGGTGTCGCTCGTTCGCTCAATTGCTCGATTTCACGCGACTTGGTCATCGACCAATTCTGACAGAACTGGCAACCTAGATTGCAGCCTGCTGTGCCAAAAGAAAGTACGCTCGTACCCGGAAAAAAATGATTGAGCGGTTTTTTTTCGATTGGGTCAACGCAAAAGCCGGTGCTTTTACCATAAGTCGTTAAAATCAACTTGCCGCCGATGTTTTGCCGTACAAAGCAAAAACCACGATCGCCATCTTTCAATCGGCAAAAGCGCGGGCAAAGGTCGCATTGGATACGGTCGTCGGCAGAAAGCTTATGCCACCATCTGCCAGTTACCATTTCGTCTGCGGCTGCTTGCATTTTCTCACCCAATCTTCTTTTGATGCGAGCTAACGAGCTAGCTATAGATATTTTGCGGCAACAGAATCGGCTATGCATGGCTATCAGGGATGACTGCAGATCATCCGTTAGGATGACTAAGCGGATGTTCAGGCATCAGTCATTCCTTGTCAGTTTTGATCGCCGGTGTATGTACATGTTCGGCGCGGAAGCCGATGCCGATTACTGCGGCTGGAATCGCACGTAAGAACGGAATTGCCTTGAACAGCTGCATAGGCCATGGCAGGGACATGGATTTTGCGCTCTCCAACGTACGCTTGACGAAGTTATTTTGCAATGCTACCTGCAGACCTTGAGTCATTTGCGTTGGAAATAATCGTCTCTCTTGTACTCGCTTTAAGTCCGCTTCCGAACAGGCTTTTTGTAACAATGGCTTGTAGAGAATATTGGCCGTCGCTACTGCGTCTTGAATGGCTAAATTGATACCAACGCCACCGATCGGAGACATCGCATGCGCTGCATCGCCTATACATAAAAGTCCTTGACGATACCAAGTTTTAAGCCGATCTACTTTGACTGTTAGTAATTTGATATCGTCCCAGCTTTGTAGTTCGTCAGTTCGATCGGCCACAAATGGGGCAACTTCATTGATTCGATTGCGAAAATTCTCTAGTCCTTCTGCGCGAAGCTGGTCCAATTTGCCCTTTTCAATGACGTAGCCGCACTGCCAATACGTGCCGCGATTAAGCATGATGAAGATCACGCCCGCGTTTACCCGGCCAAATGTCTGCGGCGGATCGCTATCTTTGCGAGACAAACGTAGCCAGAGGACATCCATCGGCGCCCCGATGTCCTCTACTGTTAAACCAGCGGCCTCTCGGATGACTGAACTGCGACCATCCGCTCCTACGACCAGATCGGCTCGCACATGTAATTCACCGGATTTGGTGATTGCCTTTACGCCGACTATCCGCCCCGATTCTTCGATCAGCCCGGCAGCCTCGGTATTCATTCTCAAGACAAATGTAGAATATTTTTTGGCAGTCTCAGACAAGAAGTTGAGAAATTCCCATTGAGGCATAAAGGCAATAAAACGGCACTTTGTAGTCAGATAGGAAAAATCGCCCAGCGGTACGAAATCTTCGCCGAACTGACCACCCAACTGAACCACTTCCTGATGCGGGCGCTCGAGCAATTTGTCGAGAATGCCAAGTTCGTGCATCACCTGCAGCGTGGATGGGTGAACAGTATCACCACGAAAGTCCCGGAGAAAATCGCCGTGCTTTTCCAAAACCACCACGTCGACGCCCGCTCTGGCTAAAAGGAAGCCCAACATCATTCCTGCCGGGCCACCTCCAACGACACAGCATGTGGTTGTTAGTTGAGATATTTGCTGCTTACTGATCAATTGAATAGTTGCCTTGGCTAGCGCTATCCATTCTAATTGGATCTCCAGTGACTGGACAAGCAACTAGGTTTTGTGTAGATTTAGTGGCATTACGGTTTAGTGTAGTTATCCCCTGGTTCCGGTCCCCAGCCTTTTACGTCCTCGCCGTGTTTGGACAAATGGCCCTTACCGGTAAGTTTTCCGGTTTTGGGATCCAAATACTCAGTTTTAACAGTTCCATCGTTCCATGTTGTCTGCCTGAAGCTTAAACCCTCAGGATTAGGAACGATGGTGACTGTAGTTGTAGAGCCGTCAGCATTTTTCTGGCTGGTGTCGTAAGCACCAGTTGGTTTACCTGTGGAATCCAACGCGTCTGTTCTTTGAAAAGTCAAGTCCTTTGATGTCGTTGTTCGGTTGCTATTACCGATTCCGACGTATTCGGTAGTGACCGAGCCGTCAGCGTTATGCTGAGTGAATGAGTGGCCCAGCCCTGGAGTCAGTTCGTATTTTTGATAGCCCGGTACCTTCAATCTCTCGATCATATTCCCAGTGATATCCGGCTCCGTTCTCAAAACAGCGGCGCCTTTTGGTTTGGACCAAAGCTTCTCGTACTTAGCAATCTCGTCTGGCGAATTGCAGACTAGCTCAGGCAATCCGAGCTTGCCTAAGTCAACATCGCGGCCCTGGAGTGCCTGAATTTCCTTATAGATTTGAACAGATCTTTGCGATAAATCTGAAATCGATGAGTCTGCTAATAAAAGCTTTTGGGCATCAATATGCGCGGCATAAGTATTTTGCTCATGCAAGTCAGTGACAATCTGATCGATTAACTGTTGGTGATTATCGCTCATTGTTCAGCCCCTAATTAAGACATTGCCCGTTTGGCATTGGGTGGAATAATCAGAATATATACACAACCGCCGATTTCTGGACATGCCCTGAAGAAAGTCCGGCTGGCATTCGATAAATTGCTCTGGAGCGTGCTCTGGCAGGCGTTATGGGCGACCAGCCCTGGAACCAATCTTGGTCTAGGCGCCTTAGCCAGCCAAAGTTACTATTTGGATTTAAACAACTAGCCCGCCATTGCAATTGATAGTATGGCCAGTTACCCAGCGCCCGTCCGCCGAGGCTAAAAAAGCGACTACGTCTGCAATATCCTCGGGCTCTCCCAGTCTTTCCAAAGCTGTCTTAGCGATCAGCATTTGTTTTACATGTTCGGGCAGGTGTTGCAGAAGCAAATCTGTGGCTGTCGTTCCAGGTGCAACAGCATTGACCGTTATGTGGCGCTTGCCCAGTTCTTGTGCCCAAACGCGAGTCAGTGTTTCCAGAGCAGCTTTGGTCGCCGAATAAACGCTGGCGCCGGGCAAAGTGAACCTGGCCAGACCGGATGAGATATTGATGATCCTGCCGCCATCGGGTATGTGTTTCAGGGCACTGACAGTAGTAGTGATGACGCCCTTGACGTTAATGTCGAACAAGCGTTGATAATGTTCGAGACTGATATCTGCCACCGGACTGGTTTCATAAACGCCGGCGTTGTTGACGAGAATGTCTATTTGGCCAAAGACTTTGCTGACTTCTTCAATTAAGTTCTTGCTGTCTTCAGCCAACGAGACGTTCGCTTTGAAAAGCTCAGCCTTAGCCCCGAGGTTCGCGATTTTACTGACGATCTGCTTTGCGGCATCCTTATTATTTACGTAATTGACTGCGATTGCAGCACCGTCGTCAGCCAAGCGCAAAGCAATTGCCGCGCCGATGCCGCGCGAGCTTCCGGTTACTAGAGCTACTTTGCCTTTCAGTCTCTTTTCAGCGACTATCTTCGCTTGTTCTTGTACTGCTGTCATTTGACAACTCCTTTAGCTGAGGGTCCGGACGCCTTTTTCTTTTCTAGAAACGCCCGGCCTTTGCCGACAGTTGTATTAATAGGGACATCTTGCTGGCAAAGCGGGCAACTTTCTGCTTTCCATAGTGAGTCCAGAGGAACAACGGTGAGCGCTGAAATCGGCACGCCGCCTACATCTTTTGCTTCGATGCCACCACGGTTGCACAATACACTCAGCCCGAGCACCTTTCCTCCTAAATCTCTTACTGCTTCGATTACCTTGCGAGCCGAGCCACCGGTTGTGAGAATATCTTCGACTACAACAATGTTCTTTCCTGGTATATGTTGTTCGTAGCCTCGCTTGAAAATTCGTCTTTTTTCGTCTCCTTCACCGACTTCTTCTGCATAAACGGACAAGGTTTCACCATGCGAACGGGCCATGTTCAAATGATATGCTACCCACTGGGCGAGAATCACACCGCCGATGCTTGGGCCAGCAACGACATCTACTTCATGCGGATCATATTTTGCTGCCATCTCTTTACAAAGAAGAGCGGTGCTTGCTGGACGAGCGTATAGTGCATCCTTGTTGACGTAGGAAGTACTGTGCACGCCGGACGTATAAACAAGGTGACTGTCAGTTATGATCGCCCCGACGTTACGGAGGATTGTCATAATCGATTCGTTATCCATTAAAGTTTGACCTCAAGAAGACATGTTGAGCATAAATGCATAATGACACTCATAATCTAATAAAGGATGTCATGGAAAATCCGTACAGTCAAAACCTTTGCGCTCTTAGCTTCACAAAGATTTCTCTCTGTGTCCTAGGCAGCACGGCATTGGTACTGGCGTTCTACTGTAATTATTCAACTGATTTCGTGCCGGTGACTTTTGCCTACGATGCTGAACACTATCGCACTACATGCGCGATGCTTATTGATGTCCTGCGCCGTGGATTACTCTTTGAGGTTGCCAATGCTTGGGCCAATCACAATCCGGCCGAGTTGCTTGCTGCCCTGCTCAAATTTCCTCCTCATCTTGCAGATAACCTGGCCTTCGACGGGCCGGTCTTGCCGACATTATTTGCGTTTGCCTGTCTTTTATGCGGCAAAACGTTAGGTGTGTCGGATTGGCGAATCGTTATTGATATCCAAAGTATCTTATTTGCGGGCTCGACGATGCTTATCGCTGTGCTGGGGACAAGAATGTCTAACAGCAGGCTAGTGGGAATATCGACAGGCCTTGTTTTCATGCTCTATCCACCGATGTGTTTGGCCACACAGAGATTTTTAAACGAGACTTCGTTGATCTTTTTGTTATGCCTCTTCCTTTGCTTGTGCTCCTTTCCCGCTCCCAAGTTCTATCGCAGTCTGTTTCTGGGATATATTGCGGGATTGATCATCTTGATTAAAGCGGTTCTCGTCGTTGCCGTCGGTGCTGCCATATTTTGCTTTTGTTGTCAGCAAAGCAGCAAGTGGAAAGTTTTTGTTGCGACCATATGTGGTGCAGTGCTTGCAATTGGGCCTTGGGCCATTTCTTGTCTTGCGGTCTTCGGTAAACCGTACATTGGCGCCATCCGGGCCCCTGGATTACAACTTGCCGCGGGAATGGATATAGAAACGACCGGCATGCCGATCACTTTTTTGGGGCCGTTGGCGTCATTATGCTTCAATGCGAAAGATCCATTGCTTGGCGCTATAGGATTATTTTTCTCCAGACCGGCAGCGTGTATGGAATTGCTGGTCAGAAAATATTTCCTGCTTGCCTCATTTCCCTGGAATGATTTTCATCAAGGTTTTCTGGGCTTTGATGCTAAATTGCAAATTTATTGGCATTTTGCTCTTCTCGCCTTGTCCGTTCTGGGCATTCTGACGTTATTTTTTAGATCTCGCCAACAACAATCTCTTTTTTCCGGCCTACCGATAATTTGTCTTTGCTTTTTGGCTGGACATGCTGTCTGGGGGCTGTTTATTACCTGCACTCGATATGTAGTGACCGCTGCACCAATTGCGATTCTGTTTGCAGTTTACGCAGTCAATGCTTTGCCTAAGTTGAATCGCCGCGATCTAGCTGCCTGCTCCTTATTATGGCTGGTTCTTTCGTCGCTTTGGATTGGCATGTATTTTGTACTGTTTCCAGAAGCGCGAGAGCAAAGGATTGTCATCGAACGAGGACAATCGCTCAAGCGACAGCTCGATCTTTCGCAGCTTCGCAAACCGTACAAATTGGACACTGCTCTAATGTTGGTAGATGGCGAACACTTTAGCACTGAGACAGAGTTGTACGTAAACGGAAAGCGATTACCAGGGGCGATGACGTCACTTTATTACTTCGATCGAAGTCGTTACTCGGTAATTGCTTTGGATGAGATCAATCGCTTTGCGCAACGTTGTAACTTTTCGCATGCCGACGAGATCAGACAGTGGCGAGCGATTGAAATCCCGACACAATTATTGCGAGCGGGAAAAAACACGCTCGAGATTCGACAGTTATCAGGATCATGCGCGATATTCGCTGATGCTGATAAAAAGTCGAGAAAGTATCCAGCACTCTTTTGGTTTAGTGGTGAAAGATTTCTTTTGGATCCGCGCCGGCCCGATGGTCGGCCGATATATCCAGTGAAGAGCGCTGCTACGGCAGCCTGCGATGACAAATACTTAGTGGAGGCGAATGGCACGACGAGGCAACTGACGATAGAGCCCAGAATCAAACTGCTTTTTGTGGGCAAGTTGCCTGAGATTGAAGATACAAAGATCAGCGAGATTGTCGATAAGCCGTTGCCGGCTGCTTCCTTCGGTTTTTTTGACACTGGCAAGATTAGGCGAGCTTCAGAACTGATCTTAGGTCGAGAATATCCTGCCGAATACGATGCGACGGTCGACTTTCGTCCGATCGCTGGCGAACATGACATTGTTGAGATTAGCGGCTGGTCCAGATCGGAGGCCACAACGTCTACATCAAGCGTTACTTGCACTACATTTTTTGCCAACGGCGGTGGTGCAGATGTTCCCCTGGAGAGTCGCATTAGATCCAAAAAGCTCTGGCAGCCATTTCGTGTGAGTGGGCTGATCACATTGCCGTCGCATACTGAGGCGACCTGGGCCATGATTAGACTCCATCCGGCGGACTTCATTCTGTTGCAGCACTATGGCTTGCAGAAAGTAACCACAACACGGTTTCGGGATCTGGCCATCCGCCTGATGCCGGTGCATATTCCGCTCTGCAATTTCAACCGGTTTGTTCTCATTTGAGGAACTACGATTCATGATATGAATGAGCCGACGATTGTCTAATAGGTTCGGCTAGCGTTTTAAGAAGAATAATGCATATCGGCTATAGAGAATTTCGAGACATGCTTATCGCCTTGGTTGATCAGAATCAAGAGCTTGATTACATGCCAGTTACAAATGACGAAGCGTTTGTTTCGTTTGGGGAATTCGCTTGGCATTATTTGCATAATAGAGACCTTGCAGGCGAGACTCTCGAATTTTATTTACTTGAGCCAGGGGAAACCATTCGATCCAAATCGGAGAAGGCAACGTTGGCCTATAAATGGAACGGACTAACCTGGAGTGCAAGGGAAGACGGTGCTTACCCTGATGCTTCCAGCAAAGATCTGGCTTTTCTGTGCATCGAAAATCTACTGCAGGCTGCCGGAGAAAATTAACTGATGTCAGCGACTGGCGTTTGATGTCCATTGGGTTCTCAGTAAGGCAAGCAACTGGCTTGTCGACTTCTCCTTAATCTGATGGAGATAGGTCTGACTCGCTTCATCCGATAGCCAACACTCAGAAAGAATGGTCATGCCATATTTGCCTTCGGCTCGATAAGCGACATCCAGGTGGGTAATTGTGTTCTGTAGTCGAAAGTCAGGTTGAATAGCTTCCAGCGCCCAATCCAGATAGCAGACGTTGTTCACGTGCATATTGTAGTCAATGTCACTGGCTCTGACGGTGAACTCCTGACCCGATCGCGGCGCTCCGCTGAACATCGATAGATAAAGTGGCTGATTGATCTCCGGCTTTATACCGGCACTCACGTGTTCGGAAAGCCAGCTAGGGATGCGCAACGGTTTGAGGTTTTGCTGATCTAAAAGAAGCCAAACTGTTGACGCTTGACCGATCACCTCGTTCGAAGAATCTCGCAGCAGAAAATCGCGGTGACCGCGGATGCTACTGGGCTTGTCCACCGGCCAAGTCTCCAGCGTGAGCGTGTCGTGCCAACGCGGATATCTCACCATATCCAGAGTCAAACGCGACAACACCCACATCTGTCCCTGCCGCGACAGCTCTTCAGCCGAAACGCCCAGTTGTGTGGCATGATTGCCGGCAGCTTCTTGCAAGAATCGACAGATTGCCTGTGGCGTCACCAATTGAGAGGGACCGATCTCATAGGAATGCACCTCAAAATCTTGTCGCCATACTTTTGCAGGGGAGTTTGTGCTGAGTGTTTCCATTCGTTCAATTGCTGATTCGTCTAGCGATTATAGTCTACAGTCGCTGGGCGCTAGCATCAAGGAATGTGTCAGGAATGGCTGGTTACTGCGGCAAAAGCGGCAATGTGATCGTGAATTGAGAACCGAGGCCCAATTCACTCGTGCAGGTCAACTCGCCATGATGGAGCGCGATTAATTGTCTTGAGAGAAACAACCCTAGTCCGGAGGTTGTCGACATAATACGGCCGGAACTACTCTTCCAAAATGGCTGAAAAATTTTCTGCAAATCCTCCTCAGAGATCCCCGGCCCATTGTCTTTGACTTTGATCATCGCCTGATTGTTATCTGTCTGCAAAGAAATCTCGACGGTACCACCGGCAGCGGTGAATTTGATACTATTGTTGACCAGGTTAGTTATGACATGGGTTACGGCAGTAGCATCAGCATGTACCTGCACCGGTTGTTTACACGAGAGAACAGCTGTCGCATCCAATTTGACCTCTTTAGCGTTGGCAGCAGTTGAGCATGTTGCTAATGAAGTGGTGATCAAATTGTGCAAGCTAACTACTTCCAATTTGAGGCCGAGCCCCTTACTTTCTAAGCGAAATGTTTGAATGAGATTCAGCAAGAGATCGAGACAGTCTTTGGAAGCGTTTTTAAGTAGGTGCAAGGTGCGCAAGGATTCTTCCGGTTTGTCTAAATCTTCCTCGAGAATTTCCACCAGGCCTGCTATTCCTATTGAGTAATTCTTGATGTCATGCGCGATGATCGCCGCCAGGGCGTCGCGCTCATTCTTTAGTGCCGCCCGTTCGGAGACGTCGAATAATGTGCAGCTCGTCATCTCGAATCGATTATTGGTACCACGTTGCAAAGTAGAACTCCAGCGCACTGTCCGCTCGCTACCGTTGGCACAGAGACGCAACTCGATATCGCTGATAGTGCCAGATCTTTCCAGGGTATCTAGGCCGTTTTGCACAAGCGGCAAATCATTAGGGTGGACAAAATCCTGGAAAGATTTGATCCGGACAATGTCGTCTCGATTGCTGCCGAACCAGTTGAGTTCGGTCTCATTGATCTCGAGAAATTTGCCCTTCGCGTCGAGTGAGTGATAACCGCATGGGGCTTTGTCGTACAAAGTTCTGATGCGTTCGAAAGCCAGCTTGTCCTTCGTTATATCGTGAAGGACGCAAACGCCGCCTAGGACATCACCATCGTCATCCCGAATCGGTGCGGCATTGACTCTCACCCACATGACCTGGGAATCGTCTTGCAGGGCAACCAGCTTCACTTCTTCCTCGACTGGTCGCAACTTCATCAGCGCTTTTGCCAGTGCACCAGTGCCGAGGGTAATTTCTGATCCGTCAGCCCGAAAGGCTTTGTAGAGGGTGCTAAATCGCTGCTCCCAATCGGCAGGGAATTCTGATCCCAACAAACGTACCGCAGCCACGTTCATCAAGAGCAATCTACGATCTGTGTCTGTTACAACAATTCCATCTGCGATCGCCTGCAAAATTGTCTCTAAGACATGGGCGTGATTCTTGAGTGCCTCATGTGACGATTGCAACGATTGGACGTACTTGCGCGTGACGTCTTGAACCTGACGACTGATGGCGTCAAGGTTATCGTAGAGGCCATAGAGCTCGGTATCCGTGTGCTTGGCCATATAATTATCAAATGCTGGCAGAATCTTGAGAAGCCGTCATTATTATATATCAACCGCTATTCTCACATTGATGAATTCTAGAATGTACCAATGTTTTGAGATCTCGGCTAGTGTGTGTTTCGATTTCAACCTGCTCAGCTTGAAGAATACCAGTGCGGCCAATTACGAATGGCCAGGTGAGATATACCTGATGTTCGGGATGATAACCACATACATAATGGACCGCTTTGGAGTCGCAGGCGATCGAATCGACAAGCTTGGCTAAAAGACTAGCTGTTGCCAGATTTCTTGTTTCTCCAGCTAACTTTGTGATTGTTGATAGAAATCTTCGCACATCAGTAGCCACGGCTGAATAATTAGCTTCTCCAGCATACACAGGTATAGCGTTGGCACCATGCTCGCCAATGATCTTGGCGCCGTTGGGTTCAATGCCGTTACTTCTGAGGACATACTCCAGACGGTTTCGATCCAGGTCGCCACCAAAACCGAAAACTTGCTGATAAGGCAGCTTAGTCCTCTTTTGTACGTGCACAGTGACATAGTCAACCGGTGTTGCTAGACAAATCACTATTGTCGATAGTTTTATTGACCCCGTTTGCAGAATTTCCTCAGTGATTTTGGCGTTCGGCTCGAGCACATCCTTGGCCGACTGTCCACTCAACATTTGTACGCCGGCAGTGATAACGATAATGTCGGCGCTGGAGATTTTGTCATAAGGAGCAAAGACCATTTTTGCTGCACCATGGGGATGCGCGCTGGCTACATCCATGATCGCTGCGGTGGCGGCCTCTTTCCGCCTGCTCATAACGAGAATTTGCTCGAGGCGACTATTGTTCGCCAGAGAATGCAAAAGTGCTGTGCCAACATTCCCCATCCCTATGACAGCGACTTGCATTATTTGTGGTGCTCCCGCAAAGTCTACTCTTTTTATTCTGTCTCTAGCTCAGTCAGTTGCGGCGTATTATGCTCTCGGGAATAATCCCTGCTAATAAAAGTACCGCAAATGTTAATCATCGCGGTCTGTCGTTTAGCTACTCGCCAACATAAATTCGATTGAAACCACCATTGCTGTTTCTGAGTAGCCGTCGCACAGCACTCACACGCATTTCGTTTTGCTCGGCAGAGGTTGCTCCGGCAAGGCGAGCGCCGGCAGGGCCTGCATATTCCGGATAGTTGGTCCGCTCCGCGCCGAAGGCACCATATCGCGCGTACGGTCGCTCATTTCCGTAGCGCCAACTCATCCGCTGGTTTTCGGGACCAGCCGATTGGAAGCGGTTCGAAAAAGAGTTACTTTCGCCTCCGGACATTCTGCTGTTGAAAGCAGATTGGTAATGGCCACCAGCAAAGTGGCTACCAGCTTCCGAAGCTCTGTAGCCATTTGGATTATGTTGCACCGGATAGCGTCCACCGTAATAATGGGTTTCGGCTTCCGTAGCTCGATAGCCATTTTCTTGATTAGGATTGTCACTGCGTAAGTTCTGTGCCTGCAGTGGCTGAAAATTAGAGAAGGCAATCAGAATTGAAATAACGAACTTAATCACTGTTTCTTTTTAGCCATTTTAATGAAAGTGTTTGGGTCGACCAACGAATTTGAGTCAAGCACATTACCCCAGGCTCCGTCAATTCGCTCCTGCATGCCTCTTTTCCGGGTGAGCCCACCTATATTTCCATGTACCCGGTCTCTAGCGCTAATTAGCGGCTATCGTCCAGGGCCTGATAGTATTATTCGATGCAATTGGTTGGAAAACAACGGTCTGAACTAAGAGAGATGACAATTGGCGTCAGAGATTTTGCTTTTACAGCGGCATTGGTTTGTCTGTTGGCCGTGCCGGGGAATGTTGCTGTGTCAGCGGCCACTACGGATGCAGCAAGTTCAACCTCGTTGTCACCCGCTTCCACTTCTCTTTCGACTCTGGAGAACAGGTTATTTCAATTGACGTATCAAACCGAGGATGATCAAGCGCGGCTGAATCGCCTGGAAAAATTCGTTTTCGGTAGTAGTCAATCAGGCTCAGTACAAGAACGCCTTTCTCACTTGCAATCAACTCTCGGCAGCGGATCCGGCGATTGGCAAAACAGAGGGAAGACCTATCCCACTTTTGACTATGGAAATTATCCTCGCGTCAGTCAATTGGAACAAAACATGTTAGGTACCACGTATGTGCAGGATGCTCTGCCAGATCGCCTGGCGCGCCTCGAACAGAAGGCGTTTGGAAAACCATTTACATCTGCCGATCTTAGTGCGCGGGTTGATCGCCTCGATCAATACGCCCAAAGGAACGACATCTTCCATGATGGAAGTGGGCCGTATTCTAATTCAGTATTGGCTGCACCGGTAGCTGGTTCGCCTACTTGGGAGAGACCGACGTGGGGTGCGCCCTATGGTCAATCTGCTCCAGCGACATACGGCTCGACATATGGGGCGCCGACATATGGAGCAATGTGGCAGCGGCCATCGACGTATGGATCATCGGGAGCAGCATTACCCTATCAATCGGCCTGGGGTGGACAGGCTTATGGATCGATCGGCAATCAATATGAATATAGACCGACGTGGGATGCACCACAATATGGCTCGATGTCGGGACCGCCGCTAGCTGGGCAGTCAGTGCCGCAATACTACTCACCAAATGGTGCAAGTAGTGCTACCGACACTGCTGTCGCGCAGCAGTATCCCGCCAACTCGACTAGTTCCACATCCAATCAGCCGGCGGCCCCGCACCACTCGTGGTTGCATAGACTCGGGCAGGTGCTTGAAACAGGAGCAATGACAGCGGCTAGGACTGGCCTTTAGGGTTTGTTTCGTGCCCATTCTCGTAAATCTATCGGAACGAGTAATCCGGCTCATCTACGGATTGTCTTTAACGATCAGTTCTTTAACGGGCACGCCGTCGCTCCATTTTCCCATGTAGCGTTGTTGCGGTGTATCGCCGAGTGCATATTGGCGATTACGATCGTAGAAGGCAGCATCGCAGAGTGCATCAAATAACTTCCATGTCCCGTAAAAATCTAATGCGTTTAATCCTCGCACTGCTTCAGATTCACCATGCGAGTTTGTTTGTGCTGCTAAGCGTTGTCGCAACCTTTCTCTGATCAGAGCGCGGATCGGACCGGTGTGGCTCGGTTCGTCATCTGGCGAACTGAGCGGGTCAGGATCGCTGTTCTGCGATCGGTCGCTCTGCGAGCGGGGCAGTGGGGCGCATGGTGCGCATGGTGCGAAATGATTGGCCGTAAGTGGCGGATTGCCGTGATTGTCTGATACCAGAATGACGTACGCTTTGTTTTTCTTCGGCACGTTTATTGTTTCAGTAAAGATTCGCTTCGCATCAATATCCTTAACGATAGTATCTTTGTCACCAACTACGGTTACAAGAAGTGTGTCGGCAGGAACACGACTAAGATCGAGAATCGGTATGCCAATCCGGTGAGCGAGGTTCCACGACTTGCCCGGTTGTACGCACATAATCGCCTTCAAAGGAGGCAAGCCAGAATCGGCTGCCACTGCTGCCATATTCGCCGCAGTCTGGCCACCGGCAGAGTGACCGACGACGGCAACTTTGTCCAGCATCGGTTTAGTATGACCGGGCTCGTTTTGCAGTTTATCCAACGCTTGCTTCGTTGCTGCCACAGCGTTGGTAAGGAAATTTCTAGTTGGTGTTTTTAAGCTGGCCTGATATCTAGGATAAATGACGATGTTTCCTCTTTTGACGATATGATCAATCCAGGCTTGATAGACGCCAGGGGTCATCGCGCCCCAGCCATGATTGAAGATAACCACCGGAGCCGATTTTGGTTGTGGGTCGCGAGGCTCGAACAGCCAGTACTCAAGATCGCCTGAGCTATAGCTGTGCTGGGAGACCGAGGCGTTTTTGTATTCACTTCCGCCGGGGCCTGTCACCGGCTGGTCAGGTTGTGTTGCTGGTGTCTTTGCCGTTGCCCAAGGCGCGGGCGCTGAAAGTATTGTCACTGCCGCAATCAATACAAGCAGTTTCTTATGACGAAATTCATTTGCGTCAAGCACCTGCCTCTCCATATCAATGATCGGCTAACTGCAAAAGTTTTGGCGGTGGGGGAGCAAACCTTGCTGCGCCAGTTTCAACAAGATATTGGCCGACTTCTCTGGCTATGCGGTCGCTAGAATATTTACCGTCTCTATCAACAATCAATTGTTTGGCTTCAGCAATGCTTGTCGGGAAGCACTCTTGCGTAATTGCTTTCTTGTACTCGGGGAGCGTATATTGCGTGGAGGCGTTTGCTTTTAACCAGGCTAGCGGTGCCGCAGTATGATGATCGAGATCTTTGAAAACATAATCGGTGCAGTCAAACCACATCCTGATCATTGCTTCGATATCCTTTCGCCGTCTCTTCAGCGTGCTCGCTTTGCACACGAAACCAGTTATATCGGCCAATCCTACCGTCTCCATCGTCAATACAATCCGTCCGTGACGTTTCAGCGCTTCTGTTCTCTGCGTAAGCCCTGCCCAAGAGGCATCTAGACTCCCGTTTTCGGTGGCCAAAAGGCTGTCGTTGAGGGTTATATCGGTCGTGTGTAGTTTTGCTGTGTCGAAGCCCACTCTACGTGCTAATGAGAACAAAACCATTTCCGAGACGTTGTGTTTCTGAATGCCGAATCTAAAGGTCAAAAATTTCTTCACCAGATCCCGATTGCTGATTGTCTCGGGCGTCAGATCTGGCATGGATTTGTTAAATGAGATAAAGCCGCCGCCTTTGAAAACATAGGCGGGGTAAATGAACATAACCGGATCATCAGTTTTGCTGTTGAGATTCTCCAGTTTCTCCAGGTATTCGACGAGACTACCGAATCCCACGTCAGCTGTCTGACCTGCGCTGGCGATTGCCGGCAAAATATCGTCCCAAGCCATCGTTACTAGTTCCAGCTTCGTGCCGTATTTATCCTCCAGGCCCAACAATTTCTCGTTTTGGAACATCGCGATGTCCTGGTAAGGCGAAACGGCAACGCGAAGAGGCGCAGCAGCAGTGTCCAGTCGGTTGCTAGGAAGGGGTTCTTGGGTGGCAGTGCACGCGGATAGCATTAATCCAGCTAGCACAGACAATGTCAACTTTGAAAACTTCATTCCTGCCTGAGCCAATTACGTGAAAGCAGATACTTTGGAACAGTCGAAGTAACTTTTTGAATGTAACTCCTCTATCGAGCAGCAGTCACTATATGTAGTGACAAATGGTTTCGAGTTATCAATGAATGGCGCTACCACCGGTGCTGGTTGTTAATGCATTTGCCGGCGGAACCAAAAACTTATCCACGATCTTTGGTGCAAACAAAAGTGATCCGGCTATCGATGCTCTTTTTATGACCAGCGCTAGGAATTCACTTCGAGTCAGATTTGTGCTACACGAAGCAGATGTTTTTTTGACTATGTCCCTATCTTCGTCCATAGAAGACGTCACCCCGCCAAAAGCGCTTTGATCAATTAATTATACCAGTTCTCCTATGCGACTAGCTGCAAGGCGACTGGATGCAAGCTAAGCCAATCGCTCATTGCTGTAAATGCAGCAAAGTAGGTGTGCCTGGTGGTATTTTAACAGCTCCCACATCCACTAGGTATTTTCCCAAAAGATCAGTTACCCGATCTATTGAATACTTGCCAGTGGGGGAGACAATTTCTCTCTCCGTTTCAGATATGCTAGTGGGAAAATATTCCTGGGTCAAAGCGCGCTTGAATTCTGCCAGCGTGTATTGGGTAGAAGCATTCGCTTTCAAATATGCTAGTGTCTGAGCAGAGTGATGATCGAGATCGGTCATTACATAATTTGTACAATCGAACCACATTTTGATCAAGTTTTCGATGTCTTTACGTCGTGTCTTGAAAGTGCTCTCCTTGCAAATGAAACCATCGATATCAACTACGCCGACGGTATCCATCATCAGCGCCACTCGGCCGTGGCGCTTCCAGGCCTCCGTTCTTTGCGTGCCACCACCGTACGAGCAATCGAGACTTCCCTGCTCGGTCGCGAGCAAACTGTCATTGATGGTATTGTCCACAGTGTGGAGTTGCGAGGGCAGGACACCCGCTCTTCGTGCCAGTGAAAATAGCACCATTTCGGAAACGTTGTTTTTCTGTATGCCGAATCTGAAACTAAGGAATTTCTTTACTAGTTGCGAATCATCGATATTTTGAGGTGTTAAATCAGGCACCGCCGGGTTGAAAGTAATGAAGCCGCCGCCCTTAAAGACAAAGATTGGATAAACGAATAGGACTGGGTCATCAGTCTTGTTGTTGAGGTTCTTGATTTTGCTTAGATATTCAATCAAGCTACCAAACCCGACATCAACAGTGCGGCCGGCACTAGCTACCGCTGGTAAGATATCGTCCCAAGCCATGGTCACTAAGTCGAGTTTGGTACCATACTTTTTTTCCAAACCTAGGTTCTTTTCGTTGACAATCATGCCAATGTCTTGATATGGCGAGATTCCCACAATCAAGGGGGTATGGTCGGACGAACTCGAATCGGTAGAGGTAGGAATCGGCTGAATCGAATTGGCAACGTTTCTTGTGCAGGCGGATAGCAAGCAAGTGCAGATAAATACGAGTACTGCCAAGACCAATAACAATTTTATGCGCATGCCTGGGATTTGATCAGTGGCGAGTGACGTATACACGGTTCATATTATGCTGTGGCTATCGCCAATAGACAGAACGGGTCCACAACCCAGTTAACACAAAATCGACGAAAGCATTCAAAAGACCGAGCAGAATTGTAGCAAGAAATATCACGTGCATGGAAAAAGTTGAGCGAGCTGTCTGCATCAGATAACCAAGGCCGATTTGTGAACCTAAAAGTTCAGAGGCGATAACCACGCCCATCGCAGTTGAGAGAGAGAACCGCACCGTGGGCAAGAGTGTTTCCATGATCCGAGGCAATGTATAGTCCCAAGTCATCGAACTGGGAGGAATGCCAAAACTGTTGAAAAGAATGCGATGTTTCTCGGGCATTTCACTCAATGCCTGGCTCGTGGCAATCGCAATATTAAAGGCGATGCCGGCGATCACTAGCAGAATTCTGCCATACTCCGAAAAACCAAACCATAATAGAAAGAAAGGGACAATGGCAATCGCAGGTACGGATCTCATTGAATCGAGCATTGGACTGACTAGTCGAGAAACTATCGTCGATTTATTGATCGCGATTCCGAGCACAATTCCAGTCAGGACACCGGCAATAAATCCGAAAACCAGTCGGAAAGCAGTGTAGGCTAGATGCAGAAATACACTTGGATCAATCTCATAAAATGCCCGAATCACCGCATCGGGTGCAGGAAGATAGCGATCGCTAACAAGCCCAAACTGCTTTACAGAAATCCAAATCACTGGTATCAACAGGAAGCCGACGACCGCCAATAAGTGAGGAGTCTTTCGGTGTAGTCTACTTTGTATCTCGGTTGCTTGCATTGTTCTTGAAGTTTAGGTTTCAGTCTACCCGTTCCAGCGTATGCACCGGAAATCTTCCATTGAAGCGATAAATAGTGGCGGATTTGAGTAAGCCACCATCGTCATGATGGTGATTGGACAGAACGAGAGTTGTGTCGCTCATAAAGTCTCCTTGCAGAAAGGGCGCGATCAGTCCAATGTTGCCCTCGTCTAAGAAGTTGAAAGGCTCGTCGAGATAGAGAAAGCGGGGCCGAAAAATGATTGCCCTGAAAAGCTCGACCATGCGTCGTTGACCGTAAGACATTCTGCATGCCTTTTGCCTGACAAAATCTGCGATTAAGCCAAACATTTCATGGTTTTGGAACTGCCTGGGCAACTGCCTGGTCAGTTTGCTGATGTTCTCGATGCCGGTTAGCCAGGGGAATAGACTGTCTTCTTGAAGCACAAGGCAGCTACCGGCCGTCGGCGGCATGATTCTGACGTTATCTGGTTTTATATTTCCGGACAAAAGTTTGAGTAGAGTCGTTTTTCCGCAGCCGGATGCGCCTCTCAACACGACTGTCTTCGATTCAGCAGACAATGAAAAGTTTTTGAAGACTTCAAGACCGCGATACGAGTAAGAAAGCTCTTCGATCACGATCGCGTCAGTTGTTCTCATTGGTGATACTGTTTGCATTCTTTGGTCGTGGCAAAACCTCAATAAGGTAACAGGCGCGTGCTGATTCGCACTTAATTTTCACATTTAGTGCTCAATTTTGATATGGTGAAATTCCCATCTTGCCGGAATTAGTCTAAAGATTCGGCGCGGCTGTAGCATCGGCGTTTTTCGTTTTGCCGATCTGAGGCATGTGGAGCCAGCTCTTTTTAGCTGTGCTCGCGCCAACGGTTGGCGTCTGATCAGCTTTGGCATGGCCAAGTGTGGGCATGTGGAACCAGCTCTTTTTCGTTCCGCCGGTGGCTACGGCAGGTGACTGATCGGCTTTGGCATGGCCAAGTGCGGGCATGTGGAACCAGCTCTTTTTGGATGCGCTTGCGGCCAGGGTAGGTGGCTGACCGGCTGTTGTCTGACCGATCTTGGGCCACTTGCTTGTTCCCTGCTTATTGGTATCCGAGAGAACAACATTTTGGTTTTTACTCTTGCTCTTACCTAATGCGGGCATGTGCAACCAGTGATTTTTGGACATATTTGCCGACCGCGCGGCGGCAGCACTGTTGCCTGATGTACCTTGAAACGGCTGAGCGTGGGCTTGTTTCATATAGTTTTGCATTTTCGCTCGCGGAGTGTGCGGCTTTAAACCTGGCAATTTGCTTAGTACGCTTTTGTGTTTGTCGTAGGGATGATGTTTCGGTGTGGCCGAGTGAGTGTATGTTTTGGCCATGCATGCGGTGGTGAACGGCAGAAACAGCAACGCCGTCCCGCTTATTAGACAGCGTTCTTTTATTTTGCGCATCAGCTTGGCTTGCTGCCTTTGCATAGGTCTCAAACTAATCCCGGTCATCCATGACGAGCATGAGGATGGAAATGTCAGGCACTGTAGCCTGGTTCGTTTTCCACCGGGATATTATCTCATGCTGTAATCTGTCCCATCCGTCCTGATTCATAGTCTCGCATCGCTTGATGAATCTCTTGCTCGGTATTCATGACGAACGGTCCATACCTCGCAACAGGTTCTCTGAGTGGCATACCGCCCAAAAGCAAGACGTCTAGAGATTGAGCTGCAGAAGCTTGGAGTAAAACACTTTCGCCGTCATTGGCAAAAGCAACAAGTTGATCACGTCCGGCTTCAATCTGAGATTCGCCAAATAGCCCTTTTCCATCAATAACATAAGCGAAACAATTGAATGCCCCGGGGATCGGTTGCACGATTTTGGCGCCCGGCTTTATCTTAAGATGGAGGAAGAGGCTTGGTGTGTGAGTATCGATAATGGCTTTTTTGCCAAGACTCTCGCCAGCGATGACCTTGACCTGAACTGAGCCGGCTTCATTTTGTGCAACTGGAATCTTTGTGCTGGGAATGTCCTGATAGCGAGGAGGTATCATTTTGTCGCGGGCAGGCAAGTTTACCCAAATCTGAAAGCCATGCAAACGACCTCCTGCCGCTGCAAACTTTTCCTCAGGCATCTCAGAATGAATGACGCCCGCACCTGCGGTCATCCACTGTACATCACCGGGACCGAGAGAACCTTGATTGCCAGCCGAGTCTTTATGCTGCAATTTGCCTTCCAGCACATACGTGACTGTTTCGAATCCGCGGTGCGGATGATCGGGTGCACCTTTAGCTTCGCCGGGACCGAGCTCGATCGGTTCCATGTGATCCAACAAAAGGAACGGATCGATGAGAGGCAACGTTTGGGTGGGAAACGGACGGCGAACAGAGAAGCCGGCTCCTTCTTTGGTTTGGATGGACGTGACTATTCTGTCGACCGAGCGTATTCGTTTTATGTTTGATTGCATGATTTCTACCAGTGTTGCTGACTCTCAGGAACATTTGAACATTGTTTAGCAGCTGTTGCCATGAACTGACGATGGGAGTTATTTTCATCGCCGGCGAGTCAAATTAAAGAAAGGACAGGTCCACTGCTCTGCGACACGCCTGCTTGAGAAATTATAGTAAGATCTAATGCCATGTCGTTCAAAAATTAAAGGCGGAGATTAAGTAATGAGAAGCCGCACTAGTTGGACTTTAGCTGGCACAGCGCTGACTTGGCTGTTGTCGGCAGTCATTCAAATGGTCCAGGCCGCCAATGTGCCCACGGCGGTCGGTGTATTAGCTGCCATGGTGGCGCCATCAAGCACAAATTCAGCAGCGTCTGTTTCTGCATCGCTCTCCAAATTGGAAGACAATCTTTTTGAATTTACTTATCCTGGCGACGATGAAGACGCGCGTTTGAATCGCCTCGAAAAATTTGTCTTTGGCGCCAAACAAACAGGAACAGATGCAGTTCGCTTGTCCAGACTACAGTCGGCGATCACCAGCAATCAGGAAGTCCCTGCGGCAGCTACTCCCTCAGCAAAAGCGCAAACCGCGGCTAGCACGCAAGGTGCTACTAACAGCTCTCAGTCGACGACCAATGACCCAAACGATGCTGTTGTTTCTAGCCCAGCATTCGAATGCGGAAATTACCCGCGTGTGACAGAGCTCGAAAAGGACATGCTGGGCAAAACCTATGTAAGTGAGCCTTTGCCTCAGCGGTTGTCACGGTTGGAGACAAAAGCTTTTGGCACGCCCTCGAAATCAGATGATCTCTGTGCACGTGTCGATAATCTTGACCAATATGCAGAGAGAAACAATATCTTTAAAGATCGACGCGATCCGTTGGCCAGCGGCCCCTTGGCTGGACCGCCGCCGTCGATTTCGGGCGGCCGCGGTGGTTATGCACCCAGTCTGTCGATGACGAATAGCGGTAGTGAGGGGGAAAGCGAACCTGCTCCTAGTGCACCGGTAAATCCTTTCGTGGCTGGTGTTACCGGTACCGATCAGCGTCTTTCTGCTATGGAGGAGTTTGTCTACGGTCACAATTATGTAAACCGCCCACTGCAAGACAGATTAGCTCGCTTAGAGAAACGGCTGGTCCCGTATGAGCACAATCTGGCTCAAAAGGACGTAGCTACTCGTGTTAATAACTTGTGGAGTATTCTCAGCGTGGCGAACACTTTGAAAAATGCGCCAACCGCTGCACATCCTGCGAACATGATCGCATCCAGCACAGTTCCGCAGGAAGGGCCTCAGTCAGGTAATGCATCTGGGGTGGCCTCCAGCGCGTCGTCGCCAGCACCAGTTAGTCAGACCAATACCACGCACCACTCATGGTTGCATAAGTTAGGGCAAGTTCTTGACTCACCTGAGGGAGCACAGTTCAGCGATAATAACCCTGGCTTCACGCAAGGTTCTGCAGTTGCGCCTGGCTTATTTCCGCCGGGCATGGCTCCGCGCAATGGTACGTTCTGGTTTCCCTAGATCTTGCATCGCGTTCACTGATTAGCCTCTCGATGTCTAAGCATGGTCTAAGCGTCAGTCAGCAACGCTAACCGTCAATTGGTTGCGGGCTTTAATGCCATTGACCGACACACGCACAGGTTGATAATATCCCCAAGTGTAGCCTCCGTACTGCAGTGGCGCTATTATTGTAATACTGGTAATGGTGGCGGCGACAACTTGTGCTTGCAATGGTCCGACGTATACCCTATTGTCAGTCATATTCGGCGAAAAATTTTCACCGTATATGGTGAGCTGTTGACCGGGGGGTAGCCAATTAGCGCTCAAACCGCTTAAATAGGGTGTGGCATTGATTGCGAAGTTGGCTGTACCGGCGTCGATACCGCCGACAATGACATGGACTGAATTCTCACCGCCCTTAGCGTCTTCTGGCACTTCTACAATCAGCTTGTCTCGGTTTGCCGAGATGCATTTGGCGTTTTGTCTTGTTATTTGCACGATATTGTCTGCAGGAGCTGGACAAAAGTTGTTGCCGGTTATTATCAAACTATTGCCCGGTGACACCACATTTGGTGAGACGCCGGTGACAAGCGGTCTGATTGTAGTTAGCTTCCAACCAAACACAGCGCCGGCAGGACCTTGGGCGCTAATCAACAGTTGGTTGGTGCCCCAGGTCAGGTCACCAGTCACATCTACGGTCAGCGTCTTATCGGCGGCAAACGCGGCTTCGGTAACGTAATTCATGCTCGGTGATGCGATGCGTAACCACTTAAATCCCGGTTGGGTATTTGTGCCGTTGTGATACGTCAGTGTCAAACGCAGTTTCTCCTGCCCCTTAGGTATATCGATAGACTCAGAGAAGTGCTGGATTCTGTTGGAGCGGGCAACATAGTCTGCTTTGGCGATCGTCAACTCCTGTTGATCGTTGGCAGGTGCGGGCTCGGCAGTTGATGGTGCGACACTTGGAGCGTTTGGAGCGCTCGCCGCTGGCGTTTGGCCGCTGGATAAATTCGGTACTTGTCCTGGTGTCCAGACTTGAACATCGGCATTGACTGGCGACGCCATTATCAAAATCGTGCCTAAAATCAAAAGCGGCTTCTTGCACATGATTTCTCTCCAGAGATTGGCTTGCGTAGCTGTTGTCGCTGAGTATAGAACTTTTGGCTGCCGGCGAACCAGCCTTTGCATTTATTTATGAGCAGTAGCTGTTCGGTCGAGCGCGAACCGGCCGACGAAAACGTGAAGAATAAAAAAGAACAATTACCGTGAATAAGCGGTAGACTCCAGTAAAATTGTGTCACTAGACATCGAGCTTCGCTAAGATCGAGACGGGATAAAGAGGACGACAATGGACGCCGTCGACTGGCATCGATTTCAATTCGCATTTACCGTCACTTACCATTATCTGTTTCCGCAGCTGACGATGGGTCTTTCGTTTTTGATCGTCGTTTTCAAGTTCCTCGCCTTGAAGCTCAATAATCGTGAATATGATGAGCTAGCAAAATTTTGGGCGCGTATCTTCGCGATCAATTTCGCTGTTGGTGTTGTAACGGGAATACCGCTCGAATTTGAGTTTGGCACAAACTGGGCGAGGTTTTCCAATTATGCCGGCGGCGTGGTCGGCATGACCCTGGCGATGGAAGGAATGTTTGCCTTCTTTGCCGAGTCTGCCTTCCTCGGTCTCTTTTTGTTTGGCGAGAAGAAATTGGGCGCGTGGGGGCACTTCTTTGCTGCGTTCATGATCTTTTTTGGTTCGTGGTTGTCAGGATATTTCATTATCGTCACTAATGCCTTCATGCAGCATCCAGTCGGCTATCAAGTGGCCGCGAGCGGCAATCTGGAATTGGTTGATGTCTGGGCTTATTTGCTCAATCCGTGGGCGATCTGGCAATACTTGCATAACATGTCGGCGGCCGTGATTACCGGCAGTTTTGTGGTTACTGCGGTCGCGGCTTACTGGACATTGATGAATCAATACAAAGAGCATGCGCACCGCTGTTTGAAAGTTGGTGTGATCGTTGCTTTCATCTTTTGTTGCTTGCAGCTTTTTCCGACAGGCGATCAGCATGGGAAATTAGTTGCTCAATATCAAAAGCCAGCGCTGGCAGCTATGGAAGGCAAATTCCATACCGGCTCGCATGCGGAAATGGCGATCATCGGTCAACCGGACGTAGCTCACCAGAAGCTGGTTAACCCGATCGAAGTACCAACCGTTCTCAGTTATCTTGCCTACGGCTCCTTCGGTGCGATCGTTGAGGGTATGGATGCATTTCCGAAAGATCAACTGACTGACAATATTGAGCTGCTTTATTTCGTCTACCATATCATGGTTGGCTTAGGCACGATATTTCTCGCCCTAATGGGTACGGCGTTGCTCCTACTTATTTCAGGCAGGCTGTACACTAGTCGGGTCATGCTCTGGATGTTGATGTTGGCATTTCCTTTTCCCTACATTGCCACCACTGCCGGTTGGATGTCGGCGGAATTAGGCCGGCAGCCATGGCTGATCTGGGGATTGCAACGGACCGCGCACGGAACTTCGCCGCTGGTCTCCGGTGGCAACGTTGCTTTCAGTGCGCTGGGATTTATGGGCTTATATATGGTCGTTGGCATTTTGTTTCTCTATTTGATCTTCAAAGAAGTTACTCGTGGGCCTCTTCCCACGGCGACCAAGGCGACCCTGGCAACCGCTCATTAGCAGCCCAATCTAGGAGGAATAGTGGAGACACTGTGGTACGCGATAGTCGCCGTGATGCTCAGCGTCTATGTGGTTCTGGACGGCTTTGATTTTGGCGCCGGTATGCTGCACCTATTCGTCGCCCGCAGCGATCAGGAAAGGCGTCAGATATTCAACGCCATCGGACCGTTCTGGAATGGTAATGAAGTTTGGCTGCTCGCATCCGGCGGTTTACTTGTCTTCGCATTCCCACGAGTTTACGCCGTCGGCTTTAGCGGTTTCTACTTGCCACTAATGATGGTGTTGTGGCTTCTAATATTGAGGGGGATCTCAATTGAGTTCCGCTCCAAAGAAGATAATCCGCTGTGGCGAACATTTTGGGATGTGACATTCTTTGCCTCATCGCTTTGTATGGCCATCGTATTTGGCGCTGCTTTGGGCAATGTCATTCGCGGTGTACCACTAGGAGCTCAAGGATATTTTGATGGTGCTCTTTTCACTGATTTTCAGCCAGGTCTGAATCCGGGTGTGCTCGATTGGTACACAGTCAGTGTCGGCATTTTTGCTGCTCTTGTTTTAGCGGGGCATGGCGCCGTTTATTTGACCTGGAAAACGGCCGATGCTGTCCACGATCGATCGCTTTCGGCGGCGAGAGTGCTCTGGAAAGCTATACTTGGCGTGGGCATTATCGTCACGTATCTGACCACGATTGTACGCCCGGAATTGTATGCCAAGCTGATCTCTCGTCCGTGGACTTGGAGCCTGGCCGCGCTCGTCTTGGCCTCATTGGTTTCAGTCGGTCTCGCTCTGGCGAAGAAAAAGGAGTTGATCGCTTTTGTGGCGTCGAGCTTTTTCATCATCGGCCTTTTGGCCGCCACGGCAGCCGGAATGTATCCAAACATGCTGATCTCGACTCTCAATTCATCTTTCAATATTACTGCCGACAACGGCGCTATTGGTGCCACCGGTCTAAAAATTGGCCTCGTCTGGTGGATCCCAACGGTTATCCTGGCTGTACTTTATTTTGCCAATCTCTTTCGGATATTTGCAGAGAAGGTAGATGTTTCATCGGCAGGTTATGGTCATTGAATTAGCTGCTTAAAGCTTCCGATACATCACATAAGCATCTACATATCCCTCTCTTGGATGCAAGAATGCTTCCGGTAGCTGCCCTACAATTTGAAAGCCGCAACTTTGCCAGAGCTTAACCGCATGGTCGTTTGAACTTACCACGAAGTTAAACTGCATCGCCCGGAACCCTCTTTCCTTGGCACGCTTCAGTGAATCAATACACATCGATCGGGCGATACCGCGTCCCGAAGCCCAAGTCGCGGTCATATAACCGCAGTTGGCAACGTGAGCAGCTGCACCTTCTTGGTTGGCTCGCAAGTAGTAAGTACCGACAATTTCATTTCCCTCCGCAGCGACGAACACTTCATGATTCGCTGATAGCCAGTAGGACAAGGCCTGAGCCCGACTCATGTTGCTGGGTAGCGCATAGGTATCGCCCGCACGAATGATTGGTTCTAAGATTGACCAGATTGCTTCATCATCGGTATTGCGAGCTATGCGAATCACAAGCTGCAACTTGTTTTGTGTCACAGGGTAACCTCCGGCAGTTGCGACATAAATACTTTCGTCTGTATTGACCAAAGCCCGGGACTTAACTCCTCAATCGACTATTGGCATCAGCACCGCATATGGTGCAGCCTTCGGCGTCACCGGCAAGCGAGGCTCAATAAAAAGCCCCACCGGTCTGTCGGCAGGGCGGGATTCCAAAACCAATGATAGAGCAACATTTGCGGCGCGCAATAGCATCTGTTGTCTGCGATACCAGCAATTAATACTTGCAAGATATCAAGCGGTCCCGAACCTCTCTGTTCTGACATTACCTGTCTTTGATGACGCCATCCTCCATGTGCAATATTCTGTCCGCGATATCCAATATGCGGTTGTCATGAGTGACTAGAATAATCGCTGCACCTTGCTGTTTTGCCAACCCATGCATGATTTGCACTACCTGTCGACCAGATTGTTTATCAAGAGCAGCTGTTGGTTCATCGGCCAGAATTAATTTAGGCCGCCTAACAAGGGCTCTGGCAACAGCAACGCGTTGTTTCTGTCCACCGGATAGTTTCTCTGGATAGTAGTCTTTCTTGTCGCTCAGTCCAACTGCTTCCAGGATGAGGTCTGTTCTCTCGGCGGCTTCCCCTTCTGTAATTTGATCGTCAAGCTGAATGCCCATGCGTACATTTTGTCTGACGGTCAAAAAACCCATAAGATTGTGCGCTTGAAAAATGAAACCGATTTTCTGCCGAATAGATGCTGTCATGCTTTCATCAAAATAATTCGCGTTTCGATTCGCATCACAGCCGTAATTGGTTGCAGCACATAGTTCCTGTCCGAGAACTTTTATGCTGCCCTCACCGCCGCTGCGTAAAGAACCGATCAGTGTCAACAAGGTCGTTTTGCCTGATCCCGATGGTCCAGTAAGTATTACTATCTCACCAGGCTTGAGGTCGAAGTTGATGCCGTACAGAATTTGTTTGCGCAGTTCACCTTCGCCAGCAAAGTAGTTGAGGTCGGTCACCTGAACAATCGATTCCACATGTTCTGATTCTTCTTTTGATCTTTCTTTTGATCCTTCTTCTGATTTTTGCGTTGATGCCTTGATCAACTGGTGTTGCTCAATCTGTGTCATTGTCGGTTGCATTTTGATCACCTCAGAATAAGTCGGCCGGATCGGTATTGCGTAATTTGTTGGTGGCGATGAAGCCGGAGACGAGACACATGACCAAATTAAGGGCAAATACATAGGCCAATCTCTCCGGCGTCATGTCCAACGGGTAGAGAGTTGCGGCCTTGGCCACTTCGTAGAGCGCGACTGAAATTAAAACTCCAGGAATAAAGCCAAGAACAGCGAGAATAATCGATTCTTCCATAATCACTGACAGCAAATAGTTATTGCTGTAGCCGATCGCTTTGAGAGTGGCGTATTCAGGTAGATGATCAGTAACGTCTGAGGATAGGATCTGATAGACGATGACTACTCCTACAATGAATCCGACGATCACTCCCAGGCCGAAAATGAAACCGATGCCGGAGCTCGATGCCCAATATAATTTCTCCGCATCTATGAACTCCTGACGATTCAACGCTTTGACGCCCGGATTAAGCAATTCATTTATTTGGGCCTGGACATGCGCTTGATCGGCGCCGGGCATGAGATCAATCGCTCCCACTTCGATTTGTTGTGGCGATCTTTCTGGAAACAAACGCAAGAATGTTGAATCGCTAACAACCATATTGCCGTCGGCAGAAAAGGAGGTTCCCAGACTGAATAGACCGACAATGCGGATCGCTCTTCTGTTCACTTCCAAAGTTACATTCCTGGACTTTATGACGCTTTCGGCGATCTCGCCATATTCCGGTCTGGAGTTCTTATCGAAGAGCGCTGTACCCAGGTCTTTCAGGTTGCTGACAGATATGGTGGCATTGGCTAAAAATAGCGGACTGTTCAACGGGTCGACGCCAAAGATCATAATGTCTCTGCTTTTTTTCGTCAGCGGATTTTTCCAGGATATCTGAGAAAGATAAACCGGGTGCACGGCTTTTACTCCGTCGATACTCAAGCATTGATAGAGACGAGAGCGTGCAAAGCTCTTCATTCGGAACACGGATTGATACTGGTTGTTGACCAGAAACAGATCGCCTCTAATCGCTTCGTGCGGTCTTACCGCGCCCTTATATAATGCTTGTTCGAAACCGATCTCAACAAAGATCAGGATGCAGGCAAATGCGATACCGGCCAGCGCTACTAGAAGTCGCCCTTTGTTTTTGATCAACTGCAGCCATGCCAATTGTAATTTTTGTTGTTTCATTGCCAGCCCCACCTTCGATAATGGCTTTGCGATCCGCATATGATACGAACTACTGTTTGTCAACTTCTGATCAACACGCGCACCTGGGCATTGCTGAGTGCAGCCACTTCTTTGCTGGAAAGACTGTCCAACAGAACTTTTACTTCGACCACCCGCTCATCAAAGTTTGCACCGGGGTCATTGCCGAACACACGTTGTTTGATCACACGCCTGCCGATCTCGATGACTTTGCCGTGGAGCGTGCCCTTAATTTGATCTCCGGTCAATTCCGCTTCCGCACCAGAGATGACCTTTGGTGCATCGTCTTGATAAACTTCGGCGACCGCAACCATTTGATCCGTGTTGCCCATCTCGAGCAGACCTTTTTCTGCTGCGCACTCGCCTTCTTTGGCGATGACCTTGAGAATCGTGGCGTTCTTCGGCGATCTAATTACAGCCAGAGAAAGCTCGGTTTCTGCATGCTTTTTAGCCGCCATCGCTTGAGCGACTTCAGCTTCGGCAACATTGATATCGACATCTCTGACTTCAGCTATGCAATTGAGTGTTGAGCTAGCGCTGGCGATGTCATCTGCAATTGTCTCTTGCAAACGCTTTTTGCTGGCTTGTGCTTCACGCAGGCGGGCACACGATCTTTCGTATTCCAAACGCTTGCTATCAAGAACCGAGGCTGACTCCGCTCCCTGCCGCTCAAGAAATTGATAACGCCGGTATTCCGCTTGCGTAAATCGTAGTTGCGATTCGAGTTCGGCAATAATCTGATCTTGTGATGTCTGTCGACCTTCAAGTTCAGCTTGCCATTTCTCGACATTGGCCCTCTGAGCAGCGATTGCTCCAGCCTTGGCGCCTGCCTTTACTTGTGCCAGTTTAGCTAAGGCCAATTGAGTTTTCTGCTCAGACTCTGCCACTACCGCTGCCAGTCTTTCGTAACCTTCCAATACTACCAATGGTTGACCGGCATAGACTTTGTCCCCTGTTTTGACGAGCAGCTTGGCCACTCGTTCGAAGCGCAGTTCGCCGGGAGTATTGATGGAGACTATTTCTCCTAATGGCTCAAGTCGTCCCAGCGATGAGATGGCGATATTTTTTGGAGAATTCTGGGATGGCCTGACAATAATGTTCTGGCCGATCGGCTTTGGCCTGCTCAGATTCACAACTATGCCCGCAGGTTTGAGATCTCCTTGATCGAGAACTGAGGCGAACGTGCCGAGTCCTGCAGCCACTGCAATGGCGATACTCAGCGCTGCAGCTAGCACTGCGTTTTGTGAGTTTTTGATTTCTACTTTCATGTTGTCACCACTCGAGAATATGCTTGTGTCTAGTTCAGTCCACGTTAAGTGGAACCTGAGGGCACCGTATGTGATATCGTTATCTGAAAATCTTTATTTCGGTGCCTGAGCAACCAATTTTGCTACTGTTCTAAGTACCGACTTAATCGAAATCCTGTTTCCCTGGACAAAGCGTTCGACTATCAGTCCAGTCAATAGGCAGCTGATCATCTGTGCTAAAGCTTGATCCGCGCCCAGATGATGCTCGGCAAAACGCTCGTATTGTTCGTTGGCAAGTTTGATTGCTTCATTCTTCCCCTGCAGTTCTGGATGTTGTCGACAGAAGTCGACGGCGAGAACTGTTTGCTTTAAAAGCAATGACTCGTTTTCCCTAATAAAGGTAGTCAAAGCTTCAAACTTATCGGCTAAGGTCTTCTTTGATTCGACAACGGCGGAAAACTTTTCCAGATCTTCCCCAGAGAGTGTCTTGACCAACTGGTCGAACATCTTTTCTTTATTAGGAAAGTAGTTGTAGAGAGAGCCAGTCGATACATCTAGTGCCTGCGCCAGGTCTCGCATCTTCACTTGCCCGAAGCCACGTTGGGCGAAGATGTCCAAGCTTCGATGCAGGAGCTCTTTCCGGTATTTATCGTGGTCAACAATCTTGGGCATTTCGCACCTTTATATATTGAATAAATTGAACGAGTTAGTCTTGGACGAACGTTCATTATAATATCGCACCCAGACTGTCTTGTCAAGAACAGTCGGAGCCGAGCAGGACAGGCCTTTACAGGAGCCAGAGCAATATTCTGCCTCTTTATGCCGAACGGATGTCCAATATTAACTGAGCCGTGTCTCAGGTTTTACCTAGTCACAGAGACTCGAATTGGGCATTGCGTCAATTTACATAGTCGGACGAATTGCGCCATGTTCCTCGTCTTGTCGCTTCATCGGCGCCAGAGGAACCATTGGCTCGCCGCCCGAGAGCGGATTATCCCAGTTAGTGCCGTCCGTGTTTATCTCGGACAGGGGCGATTCTGACACTAGGCGGATGACAACAAATACCAGTAGCGTTGCAAATATCAAGAACAGAATTGGCATACCCTACCTCTATCTTTTCTTATGCCTGGGAGGGATCCCGAGTCACCAAAACCAATCTCTGACGAAAGCGTGTGCTTTTTCTGCTCTCATTTGTTACGAACAAATGCCAGCGTTCAGACGTTTGGGTTGTGTAAGGGATTAGTTGCCTGGCAGAGATACAACGGATCTATGCCGCCAAGAGTGTACCACATCTTGTAATAAAGGCAATCTCATCTATCTATGGGGAAATCCCGATACTTGGCTGCTTTTACTTGCTCAGCCGTGGCCAAAGTGGTCGCTTCAGCACCGGTCATGGTGTCTGATTTTATCGTCTGAATAGCTCCAATACCGCTCACCGTCAAGTTTTAGGGGCAAAATAGAAGCGCTAGACGACGTGAATTCTCGGTCGCATCTTTGGATCTGGTTCTACTTGGCGTAATATCTCGCGGGTCACCGGTGCTGTTTCGCCAATGCCAAGGAACAAATATTTGAGCACATAGAAGAGTGGATTGCCTTCGGTCCAGTACATATAAGCGTGAGGAACATTGTGGGTTGTATTGCGAATAGCCAACAGAATTGAGGCAATAGCATTGGGTACTGCTGCGGTAGTACATCGCAATATCGTGTAGCCGCCTTCATTCTCGGCAGTTACAACTAAAACGTCTTCGGCAAAGTCCGAAGCATCACCGATTGCTACTTCTAGAAAAACGATCTCCTGAACAATCAGATACTGCTTCTCTCGAGCTTCCTGCGCACAAGCCTCGTAATCGTGATCACCGGGCCGATGCAAAACAATATGCATCGTCTCATTCTTATAGTGGTTAATCACCTCTGCGGCTCCCGATTCAAACCTCACCTTTCTCGCTCTTAATTCGGTAACCCGGGCTGTTCGCGATATAACCGAGATGACGAAGATCGTGGCGATAAAAAATGCCGCAATATGCAGACCTTCCGGTCGCTGCCTAACATTCATAAATGTTGTGTAGATAAAGACAAATGAGATTCCAAAATACATCAGGCGAGTGATGCGGCTGCTGCGGGGAATCGACAAGAATACAGCGATCGCTGCTGAGGTCATAAGTACGAGGACGCCTGTAGCGTAGGCGCCTCCTTGAGCATCGACACTAGCCTTGAAGATATATGTCACCACAAACGATACCAAGGCGAAAAACAAAACCAACGGTCGTGTTGCCCGCGCCCATTCGGGCGCCATGCCAAATCGCGGTAGATAGCGCGGCACCAGCTGCAAGAGACCAGCCAGTGAAGAAGCGCCGGCAAACCAAAGAATGAATATGGTAGAGATGTCATAGAAGCTGCCATATATACTGCCCAGGTAATGATGGGCGAGATAGGCAAGCGCCCGTCCATTGGCTAATCCTCCCTCTTTGAATTCAGCCTGGGGTATCAAGAGGGTTGTAATAATGCTGCTTACTAAAAGAAGACTGCTCATGATCGCCGCTACCACCGTCAAAAGTTTTTTGGTGTTGCGTATTCGGCCAGCCGGACGATTTTCGTCGTCATCGGGGTCGCCTCGCACTAGAGGCATAACGGCAACGCCGGTTTCAAAGCCAGACAGCCCCAGCGCTAATTTGGGAAAAATGATCAAAGACTGGACTGTCATATTCCATGGGTTCTGAAAGATATTGAAGAGTTGACTTTGCCAATTCCACCAGAGTTCGGGCTGCATTGCGATTTGATAACAGCTGACTGCGGCTACCCCTATATTGAGTAACAAATATGTCCAGACAATAACAATACTAACCAGAATGGCTTCTCTAAAGCCGATTAAGAAGACTCCGCATAAAACGGCAAGCAACACGAACGTGATGCCCATCCTGTCTTGCAAGAAGAGCCAGTTACTATGTTCAAGGCACCAATTGTGAACGTAGTTGTTTTCAATAATGTGTGTGGCTGCGTCAGCAGCAGACAAGGTGATCGTAATAATAAAGTCTGTAGCAGCAAAGCCAATCAAACAAAGTATTACCGCCTTGCCGCTCCAGCCTGGAATCAAGCTAGCCAGCATGGAAATGCTGCCCTGACCATGAGGACTTTTTTCCGCTACCCGCTTGTACATGGGCAAGGCACCAAAAATAGTCAGTGCCACCAATACTAAGGTTGCCGACGGCGCCAGAAATCCGGCTGCCAGTGCGGCGATTCCCGGTGCATACCCCAGGCTGGAAATATAGTCCAACCCAGTCAAGCACATCACGTTATACCAAGGTGCGTGAGCTTCCTTTGACGGCTTGATACCGGGCCTCATGCCCTCAAAAAACCAGGATCGTAATTTGGTTACCGTTCTTTTATCCAAACTGTTTTTTACCGAAGCAAGTACCCAGAACTTCGTGTGATTATTGCATGCGCACGAGCAGATTCACTGGTGTTGGACGATCTCTGCTGCCCTAATTTCGTTGGGCACAGACAAATTTACATAGTGTTGAATTGCACAGTGAGTTGGTCGTAATCTGACTGTAGATTGCTGCGTAGATCGTAGATCGAAAAGAGAGAGGAACACTTACAAATGCGAACGCTAGAGAAGGTATCCCCGAAAGTGCAGCCAAATAGCCAAGAACCTTCAACCGGCTTTATGCAGGAACTGCACGAGCTACGGCAGCAGCACGGTCAACTACGTAGGCACGAACATAGCAAAGAAGATAGAGAATACAACAATACGCACGCGCGGTACGGCCTGCCACCGTCTAAGTGGTGCGCCGAAAACTCGCATACAGCCGGCGAATTGAAAGATTTTATAAAGAACAACGAGCTTGATTCTCTTAGCGCTCAGACAAAACCAACGCCGATCCGCCAGGGCGCCGATAATGCACTCGCTCAGTTCAGTCAGTTCGATAAGTTGCCGAATGAGCAGAAAGTAGTCATTGTCGGCTCGGTGATCACTGGCTTAGTTTTGCTTGGCGTTGCATCTCAGTGTCATGTCAAAGTACCCGATGTAAAAACGGCGATCATCGGTAGCGAGCAAGTGCTCTCCGAAACAATCACTCATTTACGCAGTGGCACTGACGAGAGTATCGTCAAACAGTTTTTGTTTAATAACGGTCAGACACGCTCGGTATGGTTGGATGCCGACCACACCAACGCTCAAGTGAAAGCTGGATTATTCAAGTCACGTCAATCGTTCTTGGAGTGACCGATTGATAACAGTCGCTTCGGGTATATTGCTGACCCTATTATTAGTTGCCGTTTCGGTTGGCGGACTGATGATAGTGAGAAAGCTGCGCGAGCATGCGGGACTGCGAGAACATCATGAAGTGACAGATCCGATGATGTCCGTCATCGGTACATTGTTTGCTGTATTGCTCGGCTTTATGGTGGCAAATTCCATGCAGCGATTTGAGCAGGCTCGGATTAATGTCCAGCAAGAATCGAATGCGCTCATGGACTTATATCGCCTGGCGGAAGGACTACCTCCAGCCGATTGTGTGGAACTGAGAGCACATATTCGACACTATATCGACGATGTCATCTTTGACGAATGGCCGAAAATGGCGCGCAAGGAGACAAGTGACGAGGCAGAGCATTACTACGACCTGATCTGGTCCGACTGCGCGAGCTTCAAACCGCAAAATGAGGTGCAGCATAACATCGATCAAAAAATGCTTGACGTTGTCTCCACCTTTGGTGATTGCCGCAGACTGCGATTATATGCTCTGCACACCGGGCTGCCGGCGGTCCTCTGGGGTGTCTTGATCGCCGGCGGTGCAGCGACTATCGGTTTTACATATTTGTTCAGAATCAACGATCCGATCGTACAGATGTTGATGACGGCGCTGTTAAGCCTGATCGTCTGTCTAAATATGTTTTTGTTGGCTTGTTATGCTGATCCGTTTGCTGGCGAAGTCGCAGTACATCCGACGTCTTTCCTGGTGGACCGGGATATCTTCAAAAAGATTGCCGACCCAGCCGTCGTTAAATAGAGCTGCTTTATTTAGAATTGTCGGGCTCGCCATCTGTAGTTCAGCATACATCGTCATTTGACAAACCTCCTTAACCAGCTCGGGTTTACCCTATAAAACCGCGTCTTTAGCTTGTCTTTAGCTTTTTTGAGCGAAAAAAATGCGATGATCCTCTTAATCTATCGCGAGGATCAAATCATGAGCACTGGCCAATCGCCAATACCCGAAGGTTTTCACACAGTCACCCCATATTTGATTGTACGTAATGCCAGCAAGGCAATTGCCTTCTACAGAGCTGCTTTCGACGCGGAAGAAGTTAATCGTATGCTCGGCCCAGACGGGACGATCATGCATGCACAAATTAAGATCGGCGATTCCTATGTGATGCTGAGTGACGAATTTCCAGACATGGATTGCCTCGGCCCTGAATCGAGAAGTGGTGCGACAGGCTACTTGATGCTCTATGTGGACAATGTCGACGATGCGATGGACAAAGCGATAAAGGCGGGATGTTCGGTAAAATATCCTGTTAGCGATATGTTCTGGGGCGATCGCTACGGTAAAGTGCTTGATCCTTTCGGGCACTTTTGGGGCATCGCCAGTCGTATCGAAGAGGTGACACCGCAAGAGTTGAAAAAGCGTTCGCAGTCGTTTGCCAAAGAGATGGCCGGCAGCACAAGTAATTGATGGGGAAGTACAAGTCAGCGAACGGATTTCAGCACATCGATTTGCGCGCCCGCGCCCATCTGGAAATGCTGCAGAACGGTTTTGCACCAGACTTTGAGCCCGCTGTTGTCCGTGAAGTAGAAGCTGTCCAAAATAGTCCTTTGGACCAAGCCAGCTCGCCGGGGAAAGATCTTCGTTCGCTTCTCTGGTCGTCTATCGATAACGTTGATTCCCGCGATTTGGACCAAATTGAGTACGCCGAGCGGTTGCCCGATCAGAGCATCCAATTGATGATTGGCATTGCCGATGTCGATACATATGCGCCGAAGGGCTCTCCGATTGACCGGCATGCCTTCGAAAATACGACTTCTGTTTATACAGGAGTCGAGACATTTCCGATGTTGCCCGACGCCTTATCATTCGATGCCACATCTTTATTGCAGGATGAAGATAGGCGGGCCCTGGTCATTGCATTGATCCTCAATGAGAGCGGTTCGGTGATCAAGAGTGATGTCTATCCAGCTCTAGTCCGCAACAAAGCAAAGCTTGATTACAAAATGGTAGGTGAGTGGCTGGAGAATGGAGCGCTACCGCCGGATAGAATTGAGGCTGTACCCAAACTTGCCGAGCAACTGCTTTTGCAAAGCGAGATTAAGGAGACGATCAAAAACCTCCGCCAAAAACAAGGTTCGTTGCATTTGCAAACAAACGAGGCATCTACTATCGCGGAAAATGGTCAGGTGATTGATCTGGAATTAATTGAAGAAAACCCAGCCAGGGATCTGATCGAGAATTTTATGATCGCCGCCAATATTGCTGTTTCGCAGTTTCTTGAAAAAAAAGGATTTGCCTCATTGCGGCGAGTGGTGAGAACGCCTGAAAAATGGCCGCAGATTGTCGAAGTTGCCCGGTCCTTTGGAGAAGACTTGCCACCAGCGGCCGATGCCAAAGCGCTGGCGTCATTTTTAATTAAGCGCAGAGACGCCGATCCGGTAAGTTTCCCTGACCTGTCCTTGACCATCGTCAAATTGCTGGGGCGTGGCGAGTACATAGTAGAAGTACCTGGACAAGCCGATCTAGGACACTTTGCCCTGGCCGTGCATGATTATACGCATGCCACTGCGCCAAATCGACGTTATGCGGATCTGGTCACCCAGCGATTGCTGAAGGCTGTGATGGACAACCAGAGCTCGCCCTATACGGTTGATGAGCTGAATGCCGTGGCCTTGCAATGTACGCAGCGTGAAGATGCGGCCAATAAAGTGGAAAGAACGATGCGTAAGGTGGCAGCCGCTGTCTTGCTGAGTAAACATATCGGTGAGATTTTCGATGGTATTGTCACTGGTGCTAAGAATGAAGCCACCTACGTCAGACTATTCAAGCCGCCTGCCGAGGGCCGAATCGTACAAGGCGAACGTGGGTTGAAAGTTGGTGACAAGGTGAAAGTGCGCCTGGTTTCGACGAATCCAGAACAAGCCTATATCGACTTTGCCAAAGTCAAATCTTAACCGACTGCTAATTGCGGGTCAGTCCATCGCCCTATGTATTAAAATTGCGGGGACACTGTTTTGGCTGCATTATCTGAGCCATTCGCGCTATTGAACGAGGGGATCCCACAAGAGCAGACGTTTTTATAGCCAAAAAGGAAAAGAGATGGTTCCTACCTCCCAAAATACACAACGAGGCACTTGTATCGGTAGACCGGTGCCCGATTTTCCCATTGAATTTGAGTGGCAGACCGGCGATTGGGTGGAATTATTCGATCGACAAACTGCTTTGGTCAAAGAAGATTTGAAGCGGGCCTATGTCGAGGGCAGAGCAATTGTCTATATGAGCTGTCCCATATCCAGCGCTGGGGGCGGTCACTACGCCACGAACGTTGATATCGCTGGGTCAGTCGAACGAAATCTGATGGCCAAGTTAGGCGAGCGGTTTTTCATTCTCAATCCCTCTCGCTATCAACTGGAGACCAAAGAGGGTGTTGGTTTGATTTACAGGCACGCGGAGGCAATTAGACTGGAGACCGGCCGAACTATCGAATTAGAAAAGCTCATGAAAAACTCGCCGCCCGGAGGCGGCGACTATATGAGAATGTGGACGAAGGTGATGGTCGAAGACGATTATCGCGAGGGAACCAACAATACTCTGCCAAACATGGGTAATCTGCTGGACATGGTTTATTTTGTCGGGCCGTCCGACGTGCAAGAATTCTTTCTGGGAGCATCTCATTCTCTCTCACAAGCGGTGGAAACTTACTTCGCTCGGAAGTATTCGCTAGACGTCGATTTTAAGCGCGACTTTGATTGCCTGGAACCGCTGGGCGTATGCCGATTGTTCAACCTGGACATACCGGCGGAAAAGGATATTTGGTTACAAAGGCGGCAAGACTTTTTCAAATATTACGCGATCAAAGCTGGTACAAACTTCAGCCTTGGTAGTCACGATGAATGGAATATTGTCACCTTGTTAAACGAACGACGCCGATCTCATCCCGATGTGTACGGCATCGGCGGACAGATAGCCATGTTTTTTGATGGTAGACAAGTAAATCCGGGTGGTCATTCATTGCCAACCGCACCAGGCTACGAAGTCAGACGAGGTTGATCGATGAAACAGTCAATTGTTGGTGCTGTTGTTACCGATGCACAGTTCTGGGTGCCGATTATTGTCTTGCTCTTCGGGCTGGCGTTACTCTTCTACTTGCATTGAGGAGGATGGATAGTTGTCCGGACAAGCCAAGAAGCGATCTGACTCATTTCATTTGATCGGGGTAATTTGCGGTCTGACGGCAGGCGCCTGGTTGGGGGCGGCGGAAGCGCCATGCAAGCTCGTGACGATTGTAGGTCTTTCGCCTGTTCTTATCTCTTTGTGCATGGTTGGCGGTGTTTTTGTGGCGCGCTGGACATTGCCTACTCTGCTCAAAGGAAGTAAATATGTCTTTGCGGATTTGGGCGAAAAGGCGCATTTGATGGTCTGGGCTGTGTTGGCTGGGGCGCTCTGGGCAGTAGGCAACACCCTGTCGATGTACGCCATTCGCGATGTCGGTCTTTCGATCGCTTTTCCGTTGTGGAATGTGAATAGCCTGATCGGCGTCTTCTGGGGATGGGCATTTTTTCGGGAACTGCGCGGTGCCGACAGCCGGACTTATATCAAAGTGATCGGCGGTGCTCTGGCCATTGTCTCAGGCGCCATCTTGCTCGGTTGCGCCTCCGCTCATCACGATAGCAAAAGTGCGCACCGAACGGCAGCGGGAGTGGCAGCCGCGCTAGGAGCGGCATTGATGTGGGGCACAATGTACATCCCCTACCGTAAAGCCTATATGAGTGGTATGAACCCGCTTTCCTTTGTCACCATTTTCATATTCGGAGAGCTTCTATCCATGTGTACCTTGGCTGTCGTTATTACTGGTGGCATCGCCCCGCTTGTGGCAGAAATTCAGAGAGCACGTGCTGCTTTATTCTGGCTTTTTATGGGTGGTTTTTGTTGGACAGTCGGTGAGCTGTTTCAGCAATATGCGGCAAAGTATATCGGTATCAGTCGTGGTATCCCGCTTTCCAACACTAATCAGCTCTGGGGTCTAGCCTGGGGGGCGCTGGTGTTTGGCGAATTGGCAGGTACGCAGTCCAGTGCACTGCTGGTGGTGGCAGGTTCGCTAGTGATGATCCTAGGTGCAGTGGCGATTAGCGCAGCCGCCGCGCCAAATAATGAGCAGTCATCATGGGCTCAAGCTACAGTTAGAGAGTGTCAGCGGTACAATATGCCACTGGCGCGCGTTCAGGCCGCGCAAAACGGTGACGATCCACTGGCTAGCGAGGTGAGCGGGCGGCGGTGGTGGGATTTCTTGATCGTTGTCGGTGCTTTAGCTGTCTTTGGCTACTTGGCTAGCATTGCTCAAATGCCATCAATAGCTATGGATAGAGGCTGGATGACGGTGTTACTTTTAGCAACGTTAGCTACCCTGGGTCTTGCTGGAGCCGTGGTCTGGAAATTCACACGGTTTTCCTAGATATTCTCTGTCAGACTAGAACTTTCGACCTTAAAGGTATGCATGTTTGTATGCGTAACGCGCCGCAACGGCGGACCGAAAAAAAGGATAGCATATATCCATCCTTAGGACGGAGGTAGGAAAGATGGGACAAATCGGTGGCTGGTGGCTTGCTGGGTACGAAGAACTTCCTGGTGAAGTTGAAGTCTGGTCTTGTCTTGCCAACCGTACACAGAATTGGCGAGCAGTCGGCGGTAAGCTTTTTCTGACAAACCAACGAGTCGTGTTTTGTCCCCACCGCTTTGACTATGTTCTTGGTGGTCAGGGGTGGGCCGGATCGCTAAATGATATCGATGGATTCGGTGAAGAGGCACCCAATTCAGAGCCATTTTCTGGAGGTCTGAGAACCAGGCTTGCAATCAACTTGCGTAATGGAACTAAGGAACTGTTCGTCGTAAATCAACTTGGACCGGTCATCGAACGCCTGCAGAGCGCTGTAAAGGGAACTTAAGTACGGTTCCATGGACAACGGGTGAACAACGTGTCCCTTTTTGTTTAGCTCCTGCCAAGCCGTATCGCATCGATAATATAAAAAAACTTCTCGCTATTTGGAGAAACTGTTCCAAACAAATGTCGGACGAATTAACTTCATTGGCCGATCTGGTTGAGGGGATTTGGCTATACGATCCGGCGTCTTGCCCCGCCTCTGAATCCGCGAGATGGCAATGATTTGCGTTCTTTACCAGCATTGGGATCGAGCGTTTTACCGACTACCTTTTCGATATCACGGATGAGATGCCTTTGTTCTTCACTGACGAAGGAGAAGGCAATACCGGAACGACCGGCGCGCCCGGTTCTACCGATCCTATGAACATAATCTTCCGGTGTTTCCGACAAATCATAGTTGATCACATGGCTGATCGAAGGAATGTCCAGTCCTCTGGCTGCCACATCGGTTGCCACCAGAACGGCGAACTTACCTTCACGATATTTAGACAAGGTGCGCTCGCGCTGCGCTTGGCTGATATCACCGTGTATTTCTTCTGCCATCACGTAGGCGTCGCGCAGGCGGTTTTTAACCCAAGCAGCTTTACGCCTGGTCTTGGTAAAAACTAGCACAGAATTCATCTTATGCTCTTTGATTAGTTGGGCCAGTAATGCGTCTTTCTCGAATTCACTGACATAGAAGAACTTCTGTTCGATCTCAGAAGGTTCGATTTGTTTGGCATTAGCACGAACGGTAATTGGTTCAACCAGGTATTCACTTGCAAGCCGTTCAACCTGGGAGTCGATTGTTGCCGAGAACATCAAAGTTTGTCGTTCTTTGGAGAGCTTTTGAATGATCTTGCGCACTTGCGGCATAAAACCCATGTCCAGCATGCGATCCGCTTCATCAAGCACGAGAATTTCAATGCCTGCCAGATCGCAAGTCTTGCGCGTAATATGATCGAAAAGTCGACCGGGGGTGGCTACAATAATGTCGACACCGCGTGTTAACGACTTGATTTGCTTGTCGTAGCCAACGCCTCCGTACAATGTGACTGTACGCAATTTAGAAAATTTCGCAAAATTCTCAAATTGTTCTTCGACTTGTACTGCTAGTTCTCGAGTTGGCGCTAGAACAAGGGCCCGCGGTTTGTCGGCCGGTTCCTCCAAGCAATCAATGATCGGCAGGGCGAAAGCAGCAGTTTTACCTGAGCCGGTTTGCGCTGAAGCCATTAAATCTCGACCAGCCAAGATTACTGGTATTGTTTTGTTTTGAATTTCAGTCGGTTCTGTATAACCAAATTCTTCTAAAGCACGTATAGTCGGCTTGGATAGTCCAAGCTCACAAAAGTTCGTCAATGTAATTCCTTATTTTGCACACTGGCCAAAGGGGCCAATTCTCTCTCTATTTGTTCTGGCTACACCGGGCAGAGAGCTCGTTTTGCTTGCCTTTCTTGCAAGACGTCCTTCATCGTGACGGAACAAGTTCATCTGTCGTTCTTTGCCAGAAACTAATGCATTATGGCATGGTTGAGCCCGGATGTCAAAAGAAGATAGTCATAAAAGCCGCAAAAGCGCCACCAGATCAGCTGTGGGCCTCGCGAAATACGATCTAGCTATTGCCGAACGCAGACGAGCTGTGGGCAGCACAAATGTTCAGTTGGACAAAGATAAGTCGAACAGGTCATCAAGGAACAAATTGCTGGTCGACCCCATCTACCCTCCAACACAACTGGAGGATCCGTCAATATGAACAGCGATATGCTTAAAGGCGATTGGACGAATTTGAAGGGCAAAATCAAAGAAAAGTGGGGTAAGCTCACCGACGATGATTTGAAAGTAATCGAAGGCAAAAGAGACCAGATCGCCGGCAAATTACAAGAACGTTACGGCTATGCCAAGGAACAAGCGCAAAAGGAATTAGACGACTTTTGCCGCTCTGCATCAGCAACAGCGCATAAGATTTAGAGCGCAACGGTGGGTCTTAAAGCCCGCCGCTTACTAATCTATTCTATATGTGGATGTTTGCCGATGGCATTGAAGGACGGTTCTTTGGCTGCGGCTTCAGAACGTAGTACAAGCGGCACGCCCTTTTCATCCACGATTGGCTTGCCGTCAAACCCGCCGCCAAAAATTACATAGCCATCGCCATTTTCGACCGGACGGTAGAATACTCTTCCTTTGCCGATAACAGTCTCTTGCGGCGTTTCTTCGTTGGACGCTAACTGAGGCCACTCTTCTTTCTTAGTAAACGGATTGGTGAAGCGAGAACCAAACTTGTCCAAATAACCTTTCTGCAATTGCTCCACTTTGGCGGGATATTTGCTGCCATGATGTCTGGCATATTCTTCTACCGCAACTTGTAACGCGCGCATCTCAGTTTTCACCACGTACTCTTTGTCGATATCGGGGATATTCTTCGGTCCGACGGATAATTTGCCGCTCTTTTGCCGGATCAAAGTGAGCAGGTCGTCGAAGTGACCAGTTGTATCTTCGCCGGCAAATTCAGCAGAATATGATTTCACTATTAGCAGCTCTTTTGCTGCTTCATCCCATTTGCCTTTTAAGATCGCCATCTCGGCGTCGATGCGGTGAATCTCAGCTAGCATTCGAGCTTTCGTCTCTGGCTCGCTTTCTTTGTCTGCGCATTTGGTCAAAGCGATTAGTGTACTTGGCACTTTATCCAGCTGATTACTGTGCAATTCTTTATCAGCTTCTGCTGCTAAATTGAGGAATGTACTTTGTTCCAGATCAGTGGGTGCAGTGTTCTCGCCGGAGTTTCTTTTCAGGACTGCATTGTCCAGCATTTGCTTTGCTGGTTCTGCATAGACGGCCGATGAGACGGCGACAAAGAAAAGAGCAAACAGGTTCAACGTAACTGCGCTGCGCAAAGTCATCGTCTGCTTATTACCTTGACAATTGGCTGATAACGGGCAAATTCTCCAACTATTACCGCCTCTTGTCAATCCTAATTAGCACTCCAGGATGTACAGTAGGCATGACGCCGGACGGCGACGAACTGGTTGGGCTCTGACTCTAACGGCGCTTGAAATGGTCGTCTCAATTGCCCAGTTAAGTTCAGACCGGCTCGGTGCTCGCTCCTCATTTGTCGCCGCCGCCAGTTATCTCCATGGACATTAGAGATCGCAGGAGACGGGGCTTCTTTGAATGTCGGTTCAGTTGCCGGAGTTCCTGTGTCAGGTTCAGGGATGAAATTCTGAATAGTATTTATAGCTGTGCGCGAGCTCTTAGCTCTGTCAGTATCGTATGCGGTGACAACCCTAATGGCCAACATAACAATGATCGCTATAATCAAACAGAATGTTGCCGAGCTGTTATTCAAGATCCACTTTGATCGTCGAAAGTTGACAGTTGACCGCGAACCGGACATTGGTTCATCTGCAGCCCATTGGCTCGTGCTCACCACACCAGCTCGTTTGCTTTTGACTGGCACCAGATTTGGTTCAGGAGATTCCGACGCCGAGAAGAACGCATGCTCAGCGGAGGCTTTACGCTCAGAGCAAAGACTTTCTTCGTTTGACTCTCTTGCATCCGGCGCCATGACCTGAGACTGCTGAGATGACGACGTTCTCTTCAGAGCACGCTCCAGCATCGATGCATAAGCTTGCGAACGACCTGATTCTTTGAGGGCAGCCCGTTTTGTGGCGTTAGATTCTAGACGTTCGCGAATATGATCAAGAGCCTGCTTAAATTCATTCATAGTTTGATAGCGTTGATCCGGATCTTTTGCCAGCGCTTTGAAAACCACTTGTTCGAGTTCGACAGGTAGGTTTAGCTCAGGGCAAATTTCGTTAAATCTCCTGGGCAGTTCATTGATATGTTTGAGCATAAGCTCCAATACCGAATCTGCCGAGATTGGATCTCTGCCGGTTAGGCAACGGTACAAGGCACATCCAAGCGAATAAATGTCCGAACGTTTATCCAGCTCCATGCCGCGGCATTGTTCTGGACTCATATAAAGAGGAGTGCCGTACACCTGACCGGCCACGGTTAAATGCATCAACTGACTGTCACGTTGATGAAGCAGTTTGGCAACGCCAAAATCCACGATCTTAACAAAATCGCATTGGTCATCGTAGTTCACAAGCATGATGTTGCTCGGTTTGATGTCCCGATGTAAAACGCCATTTTGATGTGCATGATGCAATGCCGCGCAGGCTTGGATAAATATGGTCAGTGCGCGTATTGGTACTAAATATGGTTCAGACGCCAGAACTTTGTCCAGACTATTGCCATTCAAATAGTCCATCACCATGTAAGGCTGACCTTCTTCGGTCAGACCAAAATCATAAATAGTAAGAATATTTGGTAAGGAAAGCCTGCTTGCCGCCTGGGCCTCTAACTGAAACCGCCTGATTGCGTCGCTGCTATTGATCAAATCGCGGTGCAACATCTTTATCGCGACGATGCGGTTGATCAGGCGTTGGCGAGCTTTGTACACAGTGCCCATGCCGCCGGTTCCGATTACTTCCAAAATGTCGTATCGGTCCGATAAGACAGTGCCCACTCGCTCGTCATGATTCATTGTCATCAGCATCATCTGATCTTGCGGACAGACGCAGAGATCAGTGTATTCACTTCCGCAAGACGGGCAAAACCTGTTCGCCGTAGTAGTTGGCTTTGTTGTCTGGCTTTCGCTGTCTGTGTTGTTAGAAATGACGATCGGCGTCCAGCTACGAGCCCCCTCCGGGTGTAGATTCGTTGACATGTCCAATTACAACTTTCTAGATGGTTGGAGGCCTGACCTCTCATCGAAGGTATCGCGGCCGTTTATCAGCTTGTTTATGTGCCACCACTTCCCATATGCCACCATTCGGACAAACTAAAGCTACATATCAAAAAGATTTACATTCTCCTCAAATAGTTTGGATGCCAAGATGTGCCAAGATATACATTGTTTGCCTGGATCAGCGACGATCTCCGGTTAGAGCCTGCTTCTGGCCAGGACTGCTAATTGATGTAAAGGCACCACACGCAGTATTAAATCTAAATGGAAGTAATGACAAATAATGCCACCACAGATGGTTGCCAAGAGAATAATCAGATTGAATCGACGTTGCCAGGCCGCGGTTAGCCCAGGCGATTATGATCGGACACTATCAGACACAGGCGACCAATCGATCGATTTAGTTCGTCTTGTAGTGGACTCTGCAGCCGTAGGCCTTGACGGAGTCGGTGGCGATCTTTTTGCCGCCCATTGCATCGTCGAGAGCTTCTCTAACGTAGTTTTTGGCAGTCGGCACATCACTGACGTCTGCGGTCGGCTTATCATCGATGGCCCCGGCATAAACTAGAGTGTGGTCTTTATCAATGACAAACATGTGTGGGGTTGCTTTCGCCCCATAAGTATGCCCGACCGTTCCGTCTGCATCGATCAGGTAAACAGTTGCCTTCGAATGGTGCTGAGCGATCTGTTCTTTCAACTGATCGCCTGTGAAATAGCCTTGCTGCCCAATCCCTGATGAGCAAATGGATAGCCAAATCACACCTTTTTTGGTGTAATCAGCTTGCAACTTTTGCATATTGTTGCTGTTATAGTGCTTCTTCACAAATGGACAACCAAAGTTTACCCATTCCAGAACAACAAACTTTCCCTTGTAGTCGCTAAGCGAATGCTTCCTCCCATCAGCATCGGGCAAAGTAAAGTCAGGCGCCTTTTCTCCCACCTTGGCTTTGGCTTCTTCTATAGAGCTTGAGGAGTCGGATGCCGGTTTCTCATCGGCGGCCAAGGTTAGCGGAGATTGAAAGGCAAACACAGACGTGGATGCCACCAAAGATAGTGCCAAGGTCATGAATAGGTTTCGTTTCATCAGCGGATCTCCCCGAATAGTAATTACTGACGATATATTACGGCCCGCTATTGGCTGCTATCGCAACCTGTTGCCGGTTGTTGCAAAAATTGCTCGCTGTTGAGTTGGCCCGGTTCTCTCAGCTACCCTTTAATACATGATCGAACATCATCTTGATGAAAATCTTCTGCGGTTCGGTTGACTTCATGGTTTTTGCCCGCATCACTGCACCGCTCCAACCGGCTTGGAAAAACTCAGCCGTTTGATCGGCATCGAGCGATTGTGGAATTTCCCCAGCCGCTTGCCCTTCGCGAATACAGGCAGCGAATTTACATCGCCAGGACTGCATTATCTCTTCCAATCTGTGCCGGAAAACTTCGCTTTGGTCAGCCATCTCCTGACTGAGATTGCCGATCAAACAACCCTTCCGACAAGCGTTCTGGGCAAAGGCTCGCATACCCTCCTCACAATAATTGAGCAATCGCTCAACAGGAGTCTTGGTCGGATCATCAAGTACCAGCCGCAAGCGCTCCGCGTACATAGCGTCGAAATGATTGATAATCTGCAGACCGAAATCTTCTTTGCTGTCAAAGTAATAATAAAAGGATCCCTTTGGCACGCCTGTTGATTGCAGCACTTCCATGATGCCGGTATTGTTATAGCCTTTCTCCAACATGATTTCGGTGCCGGCTTCTAACAATTGTGTTTTAGTTGACTCTTTAGTAGTAGCTTTAGCCATAAATTTGGACCTTTACCCGGTTTTCCTGCCTACCGCCCATAATAGTACCACAATAGACCGGTCGTCTAATACTGTCAAGCCGAAGATTACGGGAAAATGTGGGCTAGCCTACACTTCCAGGTGGTGACAAAAGCAAGGCGAGGGCGACCCGGCAGCTCGTTTTCAGGTCTGAATGTTTGGCTCGTACGAATCTTGATCCATGCCAAAGCTCCAGGCTACCGCGGCGGCGGCAGTTGTCATGAACGGCGGCACTCGCAAAAAGTATTCCTTATACGTGCCGTCCGGCTCAGCGGTGCTGTTTAAGACCTTAACCATAACCAAGGGCTCGTCGCCGGGCAGCTCTTTGCGATAGAGTTGCCCACAACCGTCTTCGTGCACGAGCTGTGCACCAGATTCGGTGATAAATCTGGCGCTGACCGAAGCGTTCGATCATAACGCGCCGTACTTCTGCGTTTCGCTCGAATTGAATTGATTGGGCGGTGATCTCCTCTGGTCTGAGGATGACCTCTTTATTGATGGCGGTACCGTGCCAGGCGTAGATCTCGTAACCGTCAGCAAAGGCAACAGCGGGACCGTTATCGTTATGAAAGTTGCCGCGGTGGTCCTGATGAAGCTCGATTGGCCGATCACAAACAAAACAAGCATGTGTATAAAACGAATAAGCGATTCCTTGCCGAGCCAGGTCACACCAACCCTTGAGCTCCCGCGCATTTTGTTCATTAGGCAAAGTAATCTCGAAGTACTGAATGAGAAATTCATGTAATGCAAGCCAGTCTATGGACCATGATCCCCACCAGATGTTTCGTAGACCCCAAGTAAAGTACGCAGAAAATTGTTGATCCACATCCAAACCCAACGCATCAAGCAAAGTCGCTTGTCCCACCAATGGTTCAATGACCAAGCTATCTGGCAGCACAGTTTCTCCGGGCATCTGAGTTAGAAGCTCCGAGGCGATGGTGGACCAATTTAACCTCATCATTTGTGCTTCCATCTGAGCTCGAATGCCCATGTTAGTGTTTGATCTGCATGTTCGATCAAAATACGTTCTAATCGCATGTCCGGCATCACGTCCAAATTCCGCCCCTACGCTAGTGTTCAACTCTGAGACCAGTTCTTGCTGGGCGGCAAACAAGGTGAGTGAACAAGTTTCCCAAAAATTTTCAGCTGAATGGCCCCAGAAACCCATGGTCGGGCCACGAGTAAAGCGCCGATGGCCATTTTCACGCCAGATTCGATCGCCTCCTCGATCTTTGACCTCATCTCGATTCAATTTTCTCAGCCTTTGATAAACATCGGGATCGAGTTGTACGTTGAGCTGGTTCCACAAAGATCTCCAGGCCATTGTGTTCGCTTTTTGGGCAAATTGCTCTCTGCCCTGCCAGAATAGCCTGGACATAAGCAACATCTGGATCATGATCGGCAGAACTGCCATTTGCCATGGACTCTGACACCAGAAAATCATCGGTTTCGGAAGGCGTAACCATTGATACACTTCCTGCAATGCGACTGTCGTAGCCTGCCTATCTATGGGTGTGTTGGTGTGGGCTACCTCTAACCAGTTCTGGCAGTGCTTCTCCAATTGCTGCCATTCTCGATCGGTCAATTTTTCTATCTGCTTGGAGTCTGTCAAAATTAGCTCCCGCATTTTCAACTGAACTACTTCGAGAACAATTTCAGTAACGAAAGAAACTGCTCTTTTACTGGTTGGCGATGTGCCGAGACATTGGCCGTATTGATCAAGTTTCGATAATTGCCAACGAATGAATCGTATGAGTCCTGCAACATGCGATCGTTGGAATATTTCGGCCGCCAACCAATCTGCAGGAGAGGCTGCAAATCAAAGTAAAAATCCTTGCTATATGTAAGGTAATGCCAGGGGGCGAGAGGACTGACTCCAATCGCATCCAAACTTTTCAATATTTGAATGGTGAACTGCTCTGGCAAACCGATCACTTTTGACTTGGATTTCGCATGCGCACAAAGATTTTCTAGATGGGTCCGCAAAGTGTCGAATTGATCCGTACCGACGTTATATAGACCAGGTTTGCCGATGCTATAAACGAGCATATAGGCATCGATCAGATCGTCAACATGGAGAAACTGAATTTTATTGTTTCCGGTACCGATGACATAAATATTGCTGCCATCTTTGATCCATTCGAAAAGTATTTGAAATATTCCCAACCGTTCTTGACCCAGCAGTGTTCGCGGGCGCACACTGGTTAGCTTCAGCCCGGTCCGCTCCGAAACTGAACGTACTGCTAGCTCGCCCTCTAACTTGCTCTTGCCGTAAATTTCCAGCGGCACAGTCTGTGTATTATTGTCTGCCGGACAATTTGGTGCACCGAAAATGGCGGACGAACTCATATGAATGAAATATTTGACACCAGCGCGTGCTGCCTCCTCTGCGACTATACGGCTACCGTCAACATTGACTTCGAAAAACCGATTACCCGACTTCGTCAGCGGTACAAGGGCAGCCGTATGGTGAACGATCTCTACGTCTTGCATTTGGGCGCGTACGAGATCGCGATTGAGAATATCGCAGTTGACAAATTTGATCTGCTTTGGCCGCGTCTGATCTTCCCAGATGTCGAGGACCGTTACCTGGTCGCCTATGGCATGAAATCTCCGGGCAATCAAATTGCCGAGAAAGCCGCTACCACCAGTAACTAAATGCCGCATGCCAAGACTGTTTTAAGCTCTCTTACTGCTGAGGGAATCTTTGTCATCGGTTTCGTCGGCGGTCTGTTGCTCCGCCTTAGGTGTGTTGGCTTCTTTCTTTTGAAATTGTGCTTGTTCAGTGGAACCAGCCAGTGCCGTCGTTGAGGCGTTGCCGCCGGTTACCAGAGAGAGAATCTCGTCGAAGTAACCAGTGCCAACTTCTCGCTGGTGTCTCACAGCAGTGTAGCCCTCGCCTTCCAAGGCAAATTCCTCTTCCTGTAATTCAACATAGGCTGGCATTCCCTTTGTGCTATAACCGCAGGCTAACTTGAAGGCGGCCAAATTATTCAAGTGCCATCCGGCTAGCGTAATGAATTGATATTTGTATCCCATATCACCCAGCGTAATGTTGAATCGAGCGATTGTTCGATCATCGAGATGCTTTTTCCAATTAAAGGAAGGCGAGCAATTATAGGCTAATGGCTTGCCGGGATACTGAGCATGAATGGCCTTAGCAAATCGCTCAGCCTCCACCAGATCCGGCGTCGACGTTTCAAACCAGAGCGCGTCGGCATACGGTGCATAGGCCAGTCCACGCGCAATTGCCGCATCTATTCCGGCCTGCACTTGAAAAAATCCTTCGGCCGTTCGCTCAGCGGAAATGAATTCCCGGTCGCGGGGATCGATATCGGATGTTAACAGCGTGGCGCTCAAAGCATCGGTGCGAGCGATAATTACAGTCGGTACATCCAAAACATCTGCCGCCAGACGAGCACCTACTAATGTCCGAATGAATTGTGATGTGGGTACTAAGACCTTACCACCCAAGTGTCCGCATTTTTTCTCGGACGCCAATTGATCTTCGAAATGTACACCGGCGGCACCGGCTTCAATCATCGCCTTCATCAGTTCAAATGCATGTAGTGGCCCGCCAAATCCTGCTTCGGCGTCAGCGACAATAGGTACGTACCAATCGAAATCTCTGTGACCCTCGGATGCCTGGATTTGATCGGCACGCATGAGAGCATTATTCAAACGCTTAACCAGATTGGGAACGCTATTTGAGGGGTACAAGCTCTGGTCTGGAAAAGTCTGGCCGGCTAAATTGCCATCGGCGGCTACCTGCCAGCCGCTTAGGTAGAGCGACTTTAAACCGCCCTTGACCATTTGGACCGCCTGGGCACCAGTAAGAGCGCCGAGGCTTTTAATGTGATGATCGTTAACAAGCATCTGCCAGAGACGCTCAGCACCGTGCCTGGCCAGAGAATATTCAACATTGATAGACGGACGAAGCTTAAGCACTTCGGTAGCGCTGTAGTCTCGGCGGACGCCCTGCCAGCGGGCATCTTTTTGCCATTGTTCTTTAAGCTTTCTCGTCTCTTCAAAAGTATCCCAACGCATTATTTGTCCTCTTTAGTCATCCCTTAAATAACTGTAGGCAGCAATAGTGAGAAAATCGAGAAATTTGTCGCTCAGAACAAGCTGGTCTAGAATTTCAGCTGCATCTTTATAACGACCAACTGTACTTGCAGTTAGCTTAGCCAATTGCTGATCGCGAGTCTCTTTGTAGAACTGCTCGCTAATAGTATGCCCTTCTTTGGTAGTTATCTTATTTGTCTGCCATTGCCACAATTGCGACCTGGCAATTTCTGCAGTAGCGGCGTCCTCCATTAAGTTATATATTGCAACTGCGCCATTACCACGCAACCAGGATTCTATATATTGTAGGGCGACGCTGATGTTGTTCACCACCCCGGCATCAGATATGGTGCTGCCAGGAATTGCCACATCCAATAGCTGCGTGGCCACAACCTGAACATCCGATCGCAGCGCCTCTTTTTGATGCGGCTTATCACCCAGGTGCAGATCGAAAACCTCTTTAGCAACTGGCACCAAATCTGGATGGGCAACCCACGTACCGTCGAAACCGGCTTTTGCTTCGCGCTCCTTATCTTCGCGAACTTTAGCCAGCGCTTGCCTGTTGATATCGGCGTCCTTGCGGCTTGGGATAAAGGCGGCCATACCTCCCATAGCGTGAGCATTGCGGCGGTGACAGGTCTTAACCAGGAGATCGCAATAGGCCCGCATAAAAGGAACAAACATTGTTACTTGTGACCGGTCAGGCAGGATGAACTCAGGACGGTTGCTGAACTTCTTGATTATGCTAAAGATGTAATCCCAACGCCCGGCGTTCAACCCAGAAGCGTGGTCGCGTAATTCGTATAAGATTTCATCCATTTCGAATGCCGCTAGAACGGTCTCTAACAGCACAGTCGCTCGAATCGTTCCGCGATCAATGTTCAGTGCATCCTGGGCAAAATTGAAAACGTCATTCCAGAGTCGAGCTTCCAAATGACTCTCCATTTTCGGCAAATAGAAGTATGGTCCTGAGCCGCGTTGGAGAAGCGCATGAGTGTTGTGAAAGAAATAGAGGCCAAAATCAAATAGACTAGCCGAGATTGGTTGTCCGTCAACTGTAACGTGACTTTCGTTCAAATGCCAGCCGCGGGGGCGAATGACTAATGTCGCCACCTGTTCATTCAGTTGGTACGACTTTCCCTCCGGGCTGACAAAGTTCAGTGTTTTGCGGATAGCCTCCTGGAGGTTGATTTGGCCTTCGATCACATTTGACCAGGTAGGAGACAAAGAGTCTTCGAAGTCGGCCATGAAAACATTGGCACCAGAATTGAGTGCATTAATCATCATTTTGCGTTCCGCTGGGCCGGTTATTTCAACACGACGGTCGGTTAAATCAGCTGGCGCTTTACAAACTTGCCAATTGCCATTTTTTATTGTTTCTGTCTGAGTGAGAAAGCCAGGAATAACCCCGTTCTCTAACTCTTTTTGACGCTCAACCCGACGAGCTAGCAACTCCTCTCGCAGCCGGTTAAATTGGGTGTGTAATTTGGCTATAAAGCGCATGGCATCAGGCGTCAGTACCTGGCCATATGCGGGCGTCATCTTGCCCACAACTTGAATTCCTTCTGCTGTCTGCTTCATTTGCCTGCAATCCTCCGCCATCGTCCAGACAAAAGCCCATTCTATTCTCTAGCATGTCACGACCGTGCAGTTTATGGGTCCAGCTAGAGCGAATCGGCCTGCCTACAGGTAATCTCTCTTCATTGATATGTGTACCCAGACAGTCTCATTTGTTCCTTTGTCATTTACGTTTGTATGGTATAGGGGTGGAAAGCAGCAAGCACTAGGTTTTAAAAAGAGTTTTCCTTGATTTTCTGCCAACTCTGCATTTCGCAGTTCCATATACTCTCTTTGCTGATGAGTATATTTGAACTGCTTTTTCGGTTGTGCGCCTCGAGCAATTCTATGGTTTGATAATAGATGTACGCTCGTCATGGCTGGCTAAAATGCGCAATTTGAGACCGTTGGCGCTAATTGTCGATGACAATCAGTTCGCCCGCAAAATCTACCAAGCAGTGGCCAAGAACCTCTGCATCGATGCACATATCGCAGAGACAGCTTACGAAGCGCTGGAAGCAGTGAAAGTGCTGCGCTTTGATGCGATCCTCATGGATTGGCAAATGCCAGACATTGACGGAATTGAATGCGCCAAACTGATCCGCGAATGGCAGTTCCAGGTTGGTCAGGCTCGCACTCCGATCATCATGGTTACAGCACGTGGCTTGGAAAGTGACAAAATCGAGTGCTACGACGCCGGTCTAGACGACTATTTGGCTAAGCCGTTCTCGCTGGACGAATTACAAAACAAGCTTAGCTACTGGCTCGAACTACCTGTGTAGAAGTGCAGGCATGTCGAGAGACTATTGCGTGACCTTAGCACCACTGGTGGTGCTAGCGCTTTTCGCCTTAACCAGCTCCAGGTTCAACTTGATATTGACGTCATCGCCTATCACCGCACCACCATTGTCTAGAGTACCGTTCCAGGTTAGACCAAAATCCTTGCGGTTCAAGACAGTAGCGGCATTAGCGCCCATTCGCGTATTACCCTGCATATCTTTGATCGCTTCAGTCTTTTCTCCATCCAGAACGACTTCCTTAGTGACACCATGAATGGTGAGGTCGCCGAACAGCTTGAATTTGTTGTCGGCCAGCGGCTCGATCTTTTTCGACTTAAAATCAATATTAGGATATTTAGCGGTGTCTAGAAATTCGGGCGACTTCAGATGGGCGTCTCGTTTTGGTTCACGCGTATTGATTGTAGTGGCATCAATATTGGCATCGACGTTTGCCTTTTTCAAATCCTTGCCGTCATAGTTGACGGACCCTGAAATGTGACCAAGATCGCCGTCAACATTGGAAATCATCATATGTTTGACGCTAAAGTGCGCATCCGAATGCATCGGGTCGATGGTCCAAACATTGCCATTGTCCGCTAGCGCAGGCAAACAAACGATGAAACCAAGGGCGGTGCTCAACAGTAGCTTTTGTAACATTGCTTTTCCCCCTAAATGATTCCCTTAAGGCTACACGATCGATGCGTCCCCCGGCAAAAATTTCAAGATTCAAAAATAGTTGGGCATTCTCGAAGGCTAATGACCAAAATGCATATATTAAGGTTATACTGTGGGTCGACCTGCATGCTTTAGTGCTAACGTTCTTGCCAGGATTGTCAAGGGCGTTGAGATGGTTATGCCGTTCCTAAATTTATTGGAGCGCGTGTCGACGGACTGAGCCGGCAGACGTAATCGAGGCGTAAATGGTTCAAGCTGTACAAACCGAAATTTCCAAAAAATCGATGGACGAGCTTTGTATCGCGACGATGCGCACCTTGGCCATCGACGCAGTGCAAAAGGCCAATTCCGGGCACCCCGGTACACCGATGGCGATGGCACCGATAGCCTACACTCTGTGGCAAGAATTTTTGCGCTTCGATCCCGAAGATCCTATCTATCCCAATCGCGATCGCTTCGTGCTTTCGAGCGGTCACGCATCGACGTTGCTCTATTCCTTGCTGCATTTAGCGAGGGTGAAAGCAGTCAATAAACAATATGAAGCGGTGGGAGAATTGGCGGTATCTTTAGCGGATATCGAAACCTTCCGTCAGTTGGAGAGCCGATGCCCAGGTCATCCCGAATACCGCTGGACATCAGGAGTAGAAACAACCACCGGACCGCTTGGACAAGGCTTAGCAACCAGCGTTGGTATGGCCATTGCCAGGCAATGGCTGGCTGCCTATTTCAACAAACCGGGATTGGAAATCTTTGATTACGACGTATATGCGCTTTGCGGTGACGGCTGCATGATGGAGGGGATCGCGAGCGAAGCAGCTTCCTTGGCCGGACACCTTCGATTGAGTAATCTCTGCTGGATCTACGATAACAACAAGATCACTATCGAGGGCAACACAGCGCTCACGTTTACCGAAGATGTGGCCGTTCGCTTCATGGCCTACGGATGGAACGTGACGCGCGTAGGCGATGCCAATGATCTGGAACGACTCCGCGATGCATTTCTTTGCTTCAAGAAGACGCACGACCGGCCTTCCTTGATCATTGTCGATAGTCATATTGCCTACGGCGCTCCAGACAAGCAAGATACCAGCGCAGCTCATGGCGAGCCGCTGGGCGTCGAGGAAGTCCGTAAGACGAAGGCATTTTATGGCTGGCCGGCAGACGGTCAATTTCTGATACCAAATGGAGTGCAGGAGCATTTTCAGCGAAACATCGGCGCGCGCGGACATGCTGAACGTAAAGCGTGGCTGAGCAAATTTGAATCCTACAAGAAGCAGCACCCGGTTTTAGCCGAAGAGCTTTACCGTATGCAGAGGCGCTTATTGCCAGATCAATGGGACGCCGGTTTGCCAACATTTCCGCCGGATGCAAAGGGCATTGCCGGCCGCGAAGCTTCGGCACAGGTGCTCAATCTCATCGGCCAGAAAGTGCCGTGGCTTTTGGGCGGCTCAGCTGATCTCGCCCCCTCCACAAAAACACGGCTGACCTTCCCGGGCGCGCTGGATTTCCAGAGTACTACGTATCAAGGAAGAAATTTTCACTTTGGTATTCGTGAGCATTCAATGGCGGCTATTCTCAACGGTCTGTCTCTCAGCAAAATACGTCCGTTCGGTTCGGGATTCTTGATATTCAGTGATTATCTTAGACCTGCTCTGAGATTAAGTGCTTTAATGGAACTGCCGGTAATTTACATCTTCACGCACGATTCGATCGGAGTTGGAGAAGACGGTCCCACACATCAACCGGTGGAACAGCTCAGTTCATTGCGTAGCATTCCTGGATTGCTCACGTTGCGTCCGGCAGATGCTAACGAAGTTACCGAGGCCTGGCGCGTGATCATGAATCTTCAGCATCAGCCGGTTTGCCTGATTCTCAGCCGCCAGGCGCTACCCACATTGGACAGACGAAAATGCGCGCCGGCGTCCGGTTTGGCCCTGGGAGCATATACTTTGCTAGATGCTCAAGATGGTAAACCGGAAGTCATCCTCATCGGTACAGGATCGGAAGTCTCTCTCTGCGTTCTTGCCCACGAACAGCTAGCTCAGGCAGGGATCAAAACGCGAGTGGTTAGCATGCCTTCCTGGGAGTTATTCGAGCAGCAGAGCAAAGAATACAGAGACAGCGTCTTACCGGCCAGTGTGAAAAGGCGCGTTGCTGTTGAGCAAGCATCAACCTTCGGTTGGGAGCGCTACACAGGCTATGAAGGGCGAGTAATTGGCATGCACACTTTTGGTGCATCGGCGCCGCTCAAGGCTTTGCAAGAAAAGTTTGGTTTCACACCAGAGAAGATTATTGCCGCAGTCAAAGAACAGCTAAAACGAACTTAGGAGAAAGACCATGGCCTCAACAGCAGTACAGAGCAGTCGGATTAAGGCATTGCAGGAGTATGGACAATCTATTTGGCTCGACTACTTAAGACGCAATCTGCTTACTGGCGGCGAACTGAAAAAGCTCATAGAAGAAGATGGCTTGATGGGTGTAACTTCAAACCCATCAATATTCGAAAAGGCCATTGCTGGCAGTACAGATTATGACGAAGCGCTAAAGAAACTGCGCGCCAACAAAGAGCTAGATGCTAAGGGACTTTACGAAAATCTGGCTGTAGAAGATATTCAAGGTGCTGCGGATACTTTGAAGGTTGTTTACAATGCAACCAAGATGCGGGATGGATACGTGAGTTTGGAGGTATCACCATACCTGGCAAATGATACAGAAGGCACCATCGAGGAAGCGCGTCGCTTATGGCGATTGGTCAATCGGCCCAATGTCATGATCAAAGTACCCGGTACCCAAGCGGGTATACCGGCAATACGCAAACTGATCGGCGAAGGTTTGAACATCAACGTTACACTTTTGTTTTCTCAAGCTGTGTATGAGCAGGCGCTTGAGGCGTACATTTCTGGTCTTGAACAATTGCATAAGAACGGTGGCGATCTATCTAAGTCTGCTAGTGTTGCCAGTTTCTTTGTCAGCAGAATTGATACAGCGATCGATAAACTGTTGGAAGAAAAAATCAAGAGCGATCCAAATAATGCTGCCGGCTATCAGAAGCTCTTGGGTAAAGTAGCTATTGCCAATGCTAAGTGCGCTTATCAGCGCTACCAGGAAATACACAAAAGCGAACGGTGGCAAAAACTTGCCGCTAGAGGTGCGCATACGCAGCGTCTCCTCTGGGCAAGCACCGGCACAAAGAACCCAAATTACAGCGACGTGCTTTACGTCGAGCAGTTGATCGGTCCTGAAACCGTCAATACGATTCCAGTAGCTACGTACGAGGCATTCAGTAACCATGGCAATCTGGCTAATACGCTAACTGCCGATGTGAAAGCGGCTCACCAGACAATGGAAGCCTTGGAAAAGGCAGGAATCTCCATGGAGAAGGTAACGGATAAACTGACCGAGGAAGGGGTCAAGCTTTTCAGCGATGCTTTTGACCAGCTTTTAGCGAACGTAGAAAAGAAGAGACAGGCGGAGCTGAGCACCACATTCGATACTATCAGCTACAAGCTAGGTTCAGATCTGGATGCGAAAGTCAAAGCTGCTTTGAACGACTGGCGTCAAGAGAGCAAAGTGCGCCGTCTCTGGTCACAGGATAGTGCCCTCTGGACAGGCAAAGACGAAAACCAGTGGCTGGGGTGGTTGGGAATTACTGTGGACCAACAGGCCCACATTCAGCATTTAAAGGATCTTGCCCAGGAAGTGAAGAAAGCGGGATTTACTCATGCTTTGCTTTTAGGAATGGGCGGATCGAGCCTGGGTCCCGAGGTTCTCAATGTTACGTTTGGCAAGCAACCAGGTTTTCCTGAATTCCATGTTTTAGACTCTACTGATCCAGCTCAAATCAAAACAATCGAGAGCAAAATCGACTTAAAGAGCACCTTGTTCATCGTTTCCAGTAAGTCAGGCAGTACGCTGGAGCCAAATATCTTCAAGCAATATTTCTTCGATCGAGTCAAGTCTCTTATCGGTCCAGATAAAGTCGGCGATCGCTTCATCGCTATAACCGATCCAGGTTCCAAGATGCAAGCGGTGGCCGAGAAGGACAAATTCCGCCATACATTTTTCGGGGTTCCATCAATTGGCGGCCGGTATTCGGTGTTATCTAACTTCGGTATGGTACCGGCGGCGGTGATCGGCCTGGACGTAGCTAAGTTCCTCGATCGGGCTGAAGAGATGGTGCAATCTTGCGCATCCAGTGTGCCTGCCGATGTGAATCCCGGTGTCATACTCGGTGCGATCATGGGGACCCTGGCTGTCCAGGGGCGTGATAAAGTGACAATTGTTGCTTCGCCGGCAATATATGATCTCGGTGCCTGGCTGGAACAATTGCTCGCTGAATCGACCGGCAAGGAAGGGAAAGGAATAATTCCTATAGACCAAGAGCCGATTGCCTCACCTGATCGCTACGGGCAAGACCGACTTTTCGTTTATTGCCGCCTAGAGCGTCAAGCAGATAAGGCGCAGGACGAGGCGATCGCTGCTCTGGAAAAAGCTGGTCAGCCTGTCGTGCGAATTACCGTCAAGGACATTTACGATCTCGGCCAGGAGTTTTTCCGCTGGGAGATTGCCACTGCGGTAGCTGGTTCGATCATTGGCATCAACGCCTTTAACCAACCGGACGTTGAGGCTAGTAAAATCGAGACACGCAAACTGACTGAGCAATACGAGAAGAACGGCAGCTTGCCGCCGGAGAAACCGTTCGCCGCCGAAGCCGGTATTCAACTTTTCACCGATGAAACAAACGCTGCCGAACTGCTGAAACTGGCTGGTAGTGACAAATCAGTTGCCGCTCTTTTGAAGGCTCATTTGAGCCGGATTAAGGCAAACGATTACTGCGCGATCCTGGCGTATATCGAGCGTAATGACGAACATATAAAAAACCTGCAGAAGATTCGTCGAAGCGTTCGTGATCAAAAGAAAGTGGCTACTTGCCTCGGTTTCGGGCCACGCTTTTTGCATTCCACCGGTCAAGCTTATAAAGGTGGACCAAACTCGGGAGTGTTCTTGCAAATTACCTGCGATGATGCCAAAGACTTGCCTGTACCGGAGCAGAAATACACTTTCGGTGTGGTCAAGGCAGCACAAGCTCGCGGCGACTTCCAAGTTCTGTCCCAACGAAAGCGTCGGACCTTGAGAGTGCATCTTGGTCCAGACCTATCAGCCAGCCTCAATTTGCTGGATAAGATCATATCGTCAGCCCTTCAGTAGGTGGATGGACAAAATGATAACTGCGGCATCAATAACCAAATCGCCAATACAGCAAGGAATTCCCAAGGCACCGCCTTGTGTGATGGTCATTTTCGGTGCAGCTGGCGATTTGACTAAACGCAAATTGTTCCCAGCACTGCTCAATTTAGCTCAACACAATATGCTCTCTGAAGAATTTGCCATTCTGGGTATAGCCAGAGCGGACAAAACCAGCGAACAGTTTCGCCAGGAGCTATCGAGTGAGATTAAAGAGTTCGCCACAGGTCAAATTGACAAAGAGTCATGGGATTGGTTTCTCAAACGTACTCATTATATGAAAGGCAATTTTGATGATGAGAGTATCTATACTCGGCTACCGGATCAACTAAAAGAGCTAGACAGTAAGTTCAAGACCAATGGCAATTACCTTTTCTATTTGGCCACCGCTCCTGAATACTTCGCGCGCATTGTCGATTCATTGAACGCCGTTAACTTGTTCAAACAAGAGGGCGAGCAATGGCGTCGAGTGGTAATCGAAAAGCCGTTCGGCCACGATTTAAAATCGGCTGAGGACTTAAACAGAGATCTGCTTAAATCGATTGATGAAGACCAGATCTTTCGTATCGATCATTATCTCGGCAAAGAAACTGTGCAGAACATCATGGTCTTTCGTTTTGCCAATGGCATTTTTGAGCCGCTTTGGAATAATCGCTATATCGATCACGTTCAAATCACTGTGGCAGAGAGCGTGGGTGTTGAAATGCGAGGTAACTACTACGACCATACCGGTGCCTTGCGAGATATGGTTTCCAACCACCTACTTCAACTTGTCTCTCTGGCAGGCATGGAACCGCCGACCGCCTTCAGCCCGAACGCCGTGCGCGATGAGAAAGCGAAAGTATTGAATGCGGTGCAGCCAATTCTGCACGATCAAGTAAACAAAGTAGCTGTGCGAGGACAATACGGTAAAGGCATTGTCAAAGACAAACCGGTTAATGCCTATCGCGATGAGCCACGCATCGCTAAGGACTCAAACACAGATACGTTTGTGGCGCTCAAATTGATGATCGACAATTGGCGCTGGGCAGGCGTACCGTTCTATCTGAGGACTGGAAAGGCGCTACGCGATAGAAAAAGCCAAATTGCCATTCAGTTCAAGCAAGCACCATACGCCATGTTTCGCGATACACCGGTAGAATGCTTAACGAAAAACTTTCTCGTCCTGGATATACAACCGGAAGAAAGTATTTCTTTGGAGTTCGAAGCCAAACTTCCCGGGCCGTCGGTACGTATGAGTGCGGTGAGCATGCATTTTGACTATACGGACTTTTTCGGTGCTCAGCCAAGCACTGGTTATGAAACGTTGATCTACGATGCTATGCTTGGCGATGCCACACTGTTTAACCGCGCTGACAATGTCGAAGCCGGTTGGCGTGTTGTTCAACCAATTTTGGATGTCTGGAACAATGAGATCGAGAAAGGTTTCCCAAATTATGCCGCCGGTACGATGGGTCCTGCTGCAGCTGACGATTTAATAAGACGCGACGGCCGCGAGTGGAGAGCAATCAGTAAATGATATTGGCCGGAGACATCGGCGGCACCAATACACGCTTAGCCTATTTTGTCGAGGAAAATGGTGAGCTTGTTTGGAAGTTACAGGCGAAATATCCGAGTCAAAATTACCAGAACCTGACAGACATTGTGCGCGAGTTCGCCAGTAGGTATCAGCTGCAGATTAAGCACGCTGCCTTCGGCATTGCTGGTCCGGTGTTCAAGGGAAGGGTACATACTACCAATCTGCCCTGGGTTGTAGATTCGCTTGATCTCGCCCGCATTCTGAAGATTGAGGAAGCACATCTGATTAACGATCTTTATGCCAATGCTTGGGGCATTCAGTTTTTGACAGAGGAAGATTTCCTTGTCCTAAATTATGGCAGCAGTATCGCTGCCGGCAATGCTGCAGTCATTTCAGCAGGCACTGGTTTAGGAGAAGCTGGCATGTATTGGGACGGCAAAAAGCATCATCCCTTTGCCGGTGAAGGTGGGCACACTGACTTTTCCCCACGCGATCCGGTCCAAATTGAGCTGCTCAACTATTTGTTCAAACAGTTCGGACATGTTAGCTGGGAGCGAGTTGTTTCGGGCCCGGGTTTGTACAACATCTATTGCTTTTTGCGTGATACCGGCCGCGGTGACGAGCCTCAGTGGTTGGCTGACCAAGTGAAACTACACGACCCCGGCCGGGTGATCAGCGAAAATGCTCTGTCCGGCACATCATCCTTATGTGAACAGACGCTCGAGCTGTTCTGCACTTTGTATGGAGCAGAAGCAGGCAATCTAGCTCTGAAGACGATGGCCCTGGGTGGCATTTATTTAGCCGGTGGCATTGCTCCAAAAATCCATGTCAAGCTAAAAGAAGGGCCGTTCATGCATGAGTTTACGGAAAAAGGTCGGATGAAAACGCTCTTGCAGGGCGTGCCAGTGAAAATAGTTCTCAATGAAAACACGGCTTTGCTCGGTGCTGCGCAATATGCGTTGGCTTCAGTTAGCGAAGATGAAAGTAAGAGCGAAAGTAGGAAAAAGCGCGCCGCCGTATCATGAGTCTGGGTGGCCAAAAATCAAATAAGCAAGCATGGGAAGGAAATCGTTGTGTTTGACTACACTGGAAAGACCGCTCTAATTACTGGTGCCTCAGCCGGCATCGGCGAGGAGTTTGCTCGTCAGTTAGCTTCCCGCGGTGCTAACGTCATTCTGGTCGCCCGCAGGAAAGCGAAATTAGAAGCTCTGGCCAAAGAACTTATGCAATCAGGTAAATGCCAGGCATATGTGCTCGAGGCCGATTTAGCGAAGCAATCAGTGGCCAAGGAGATTCGCAACTTCGTCCAAGCCAATAATCTGAAAGTCGACATTCTCGTCAATAATGCCGGCTTTGGCACGGTTGGCCCGTTCATCGATCAATCAGCTGAGCGTGAACTGGAAGAGATCGCGGTGAATGTTGTCAGCCTTGTCGCTCTCTGTCACGAGTTCGTTAGCGACATGACACGACGTGGTCACGGCGCTGTACTGAACATCTCATCTGTCGCTGGTTTCCAACCGCTTGGTTATATGGCCGTTTACGGTGCAACGAAAGCATTTGTCTTGTCTTTTTCCGAAGCACTCTGGGCCGAGTTGAAACCTTACAACGTGAGAGTGCTGGCGGTCTGTCCTGGCCCTGTGGCCACTGAATTCTTCCAAGTTGCCGGGAATAAGCCTCGCGGTCAGACAGAGACGACAGAACATTGTGTCAAGATGGCTCTCGACGCTCTGGATAAGGGGCGCAGCTATGTAATTACGGGCGGTCTGCAAAACAATGTCTTATCTAAATTCAGTAGATTCACCACTCGCGAATTCGCCGCCGCAACGGCAGCCAGGCTCTTGAAGCCAAAGCGCTAGCCACTCGCGTCCATCTGCAGCCAGAAGCTGCCAACCGTTTAACAAGTCCATAACATCAAATTCTCGCTGACTAGACGATACTGGCTGAGCTGCGTCTAATCTGTGCTACGCCGCCTCTTGGACTGAAATAAAATATCCGGCTTGGCTGTCCAGAGTTTGCTTGGACCGTATATGAACAGGGGTAACCGCTAGTTGAATGGACAACGATCAAACTTGAAAAGGATTGACGGCCATGGGTACTAAAAAAAGCGACGCACCAGGGCAACCGCCAATCGAAAGCGCGGGATCAGTGAAGGGTGACCAGCCTTATCATCTCGATCCAATCGATAACCTGCTCTCTGAGATTGTCACTGATTTCCAAAAGCACGATTTTAAGGAGGCAACCGCCAACCTTAAGCAGTTGCAAGACGCAGATAAACAGTTAGAAGAACAGCAAAAGGCTCTGACAAAGTCGGATATGACAGATTGGCTAAACTGGGGCCCATCTTATCAAAACATCTGGCAGCATCACATCGATGAGATTAACGCCAGTGTCAAACTAGCAAACCTGGGTGTCCAGGATGCTGGACAGATTCTCGGCGTTGATGCCGACGGGCACCTAATCACTGTTGATAGCAAAAATCCCACCCAAGAACAGCTCAGGTCGCCTCAGGATCTGTCCATTCACTCCGAGCAAGTGCTCGCGCCTCAATATTGGTTCCAACCAGGCAATACTGCCAAATATGAAGAACGCCTGGCACAAGCGCAAGAAATGGCCGCCCATCCGCAACCCAAAGGAAACAGTGCCGATGAGGTGCATCAGATTATTGACGACTTCCACAACGGCAAGGTCAAAGAGGCGACCGCGGGCATGTACAAGTTGCAAAAAGAAGACGACAAAATTGAACCACAAGCCTGGATACGACATATTGCCGCGATCAACGCTAACATCGATCTGTCGAAACTGGGAATCAAAGACGCACCGCAAATTCTCGGCGCTGATGGAAAAGGAAACTTGATTACTGCCAGCCAAGGATTGTTATTTGAACAGATTCGCTCACCTAACAACTTATCATCAGTCGTCGAACAGAAAGGCCTTGCTTTTATTTGGCGGCGACACGCACCGTTACGATCAAGCCAAAGCAGTTAGTACATTGTTGACAGAAGCCGCAAACGCAAGGAGACCGCTTTCAGCTGGTGATCACAGGCTAAGTTTTACGACTCCGGAAGGGCAGCAACGAGAATTCGATGTGCACGTGCCACCGAATTACGACCCAAGCAAACCTTTGCCGATCATTTATGCGTTGCACAATGCCTTTCCCACTGGCGAGGCCGCCCACGGACTGATAGAAATGGAAACACATTTGAATGAAAAAGCCGACAAGGCTGACAAGAATGGCAAAGGCTTTATCGTCGTTTATCCACTGGCAGAGGTACATCAGAACGATAAAAACTATGTAGGGATGCTCGGTGCTAAGTATCACTTTTCATATATCTCCTGGAACTCTCCCGGAGCCGGTATGAACGTCACCTATGGCGATTATGATGACCTCAATTATCTGAGATCAATGACTCAGCTTATAGACGGTAAGATGCCGAATCGGCCCCAGCTGTTGAATACAGATCCGAATGCCAGATATTTGCTTGGTTTTTCAGAAGGCGGAGAGTTTGCTCCCCAGATAGCTGCCAATATGCCTGGATATTGGGCAGGCATAGGAATCTTGCATGGCACCAGTCTCGGTACCGAAAGAATGCCTGCGAAAGATCCGATGGCTTACGTTCAGATCACCGGTGAGCTTGATAACATGTTACCGAGAGAAGGAGGCGGCGGCATGTTCGGCTGGCTTTACCCGCGGCTCTCAACCTCTCACCCAACCGCTGAATTTGACCGCATGGCTCAAGCCGAAGGCTGTCAGGGCACTCCCAGGGTAGATAAAAGCGATCCGAAGAAAGCGGTCACTACCTTTTCGGCTGAACAGTGTGACAGTCACCGTCCAGTTATCGATGTTGACATATATGCCGATCACCACGCCGCGGACGGGCATGGCGGCAATCTCGTCGCTTATGTCATGGGCACGTACACCGGTCTTCGACACTCCTATATTGATTCGACCGATATTCTGCTTGACACCCTCTTAGATCCAAACAATAGAAAAAATAAGTGACCTTTATTGGTGACAGTATTTCCCTTAACTGCCTTGTCACAGACCGCTGCAATCCCAAGGCTAAGTTGTTAGAATCCGCATGTCCTTCTAAGGTGCCTTTGCCAATGATTGAATTGGACGCGATAGTTTTTGATTGGGGCAATGTGATATCCGAACCACAGTTGGACTCGGATATCGAGTTGATGGCTGCCGTCAGCGGATTAAAACGTAGCCAGCTCGAGAATCTCTACTGGCAAACACGTGAGCCTTATGACCGTGGCGATCTGACAGCAACAGAATACTGGACCGGCGTGGCACAATTAGCGAGTACGGTCTTTTCGCCAGCACAGATAGAAGAACTTACTTTCATCGATAGTCGCAGCTGGTCCTATCCGAATCAACGCGTAATCGCCTGGATAAACGAACTGCGCAAGTCTCACTTACGTCTCGCTGTTCTCTCTAATATGCCGTTGACACTGCGAGAGTATATTGAGCTTAATTGCGACTGGTTGCCTGTTTTTGATCACAAGGTTTGCTCGTGTGACGTACGTTCGATAAAGCCGGAAGCGAAGATCTATGAGGTGACGCTGCATCGATTGCAGAGCGAGCCATCGCGTACACTTTTCATTGATGACCGCGCTGTCAATATTGAAGCAGCTCTAAAACTAGGTTTCCACGGTTTGGTATTTACCAATTTAGACGATGCTATCGATGAATTATGCCTGCGCTTCCAACTTCCGTTGCCAACATTCAGATGAAGAAAGTAATTATTGTCGGTGCAGGGATTAACGGCCTAGTGGCGGCCAATTATCTTCAACGAGCAGGTTTCGCAGTTACTATTCTTGAGCGCAAAGAGCAAGTCGGTGGGGCGTGTTCGCAGGTAACGCTGTCTGCAGATGGCATAGAATATCTTTATGCAGATGGCGCCTCTGTGCTTGGAATGATGCAGGACTTTGTCTTTGAAGAGACCGATCTGAGAAAACATGTGTCCGTTTATGCACCCAGCCATCCAGCAATGGTCTATTTCCCAGGAGAGAATCAGCCCTGCCACTTATACCACGATGCAATTTTGCTCAAGCGGGAATTGCACGAACGATGGGGCGAGAATGGTAATGTCGAAGCATTTGTCAGAGATCGCGAGGTGGTCAGACAGTTTCTGATTGCCGGTTTCAAGAATGCCAAAGTACCTACAATTGCCGATGCCAATGAACAGCTCGGTTATGAGATGGCAGAACGCTGGATACTAGGAAGCGCACGCAGTCTTCTCGATTATTACTTCACTGCCGCGCAAACAAAATTGTTGTTCTCGACAGACGTTACTGAAAGCGGTCCAGTGCCTCTGGACTCTCCGTATTCGGCCTTTAGTATGGCCCTTATGTCTTCAGGCACCATTTTTGATGGTGATTGGGGCTTCGTCAAAGGCGGTATCTGGAAGATTGCTGAAGCGCTGGCTAGCATTAATCTGGCTCTAGGAGTCAAAATCATTACTCAGGCAAGAGTGCTAGCTCTTACGGACTCCAAAAAGCATTTTGACGTTACATATGAAATGGACGGCAAATCTTGCCAGGATCACGCGGATCTGGTGCTCTTTGCCAGTGATCCGTTAACGGCCGCGAAGCTAACCAATGATCGAGCTCTAGAAAAGCAGATCCTTACGAAACAGTTTCTTGGCACCAGCGCTAAGCTCGTGCTGATTTTTAAAAATCCTGTACGGTGGCTCGATGCAACATCCATGGAGGACTTCGACGCTGCATTCAGATTTATCTTTACAGCGAAGGACCTTGATGAATTTGAGACATCATCAGAATCTGTGAAATCACTAAGAACCGACTACTCTTCCGGCTACTTAGAAATATATTGCGAGGGTGCAGGCCAGCGAAAGTTAGGAGAGAAAAGGGATTACGATCTAGTATATGTTTTCTTCAAGAATGTCGGCTTTTCTAAGACCGGCGTAGAATTACCGGCAGTCACAGAGACCATCGAGAAGGTTGTTTTGTCAAAGATTGAAAATGCAGATGATTTGATCCAGAGTGTCCTTTTGACGCCAAAAGACATCCAGAACATTTTCTTCATTCCCGAAGGAAACATCGATCACATTGAATTATGCGCTGGACAAACCTTCTTTGATCGTAACTTTTCGCCGCATCCCGAGAATAGCTTTTATCAGTTCGGCAAAAATAGCAATCTCTATTATTGCGCAGCTGGTTCCTATCCCTGCGGCTCCATAGCAGGTACACCGGGGTACATGTGCGCCCAACAAATTATTAGGAAATATGCCTAGAATCGTGGCTCGCGAAGTAAGAACTAAAACGGTGCCGCCATTTGGTCATAAGAGATGAATGCCGAGTGCCTATGTCAGAAACGAAACGATAGTGTATTGTATGTTCACCAGGCTTTTCGTGCGAACTTGTTCAACGTAAATTCTTCTATGGAGTGTAACCATGAAAATGACTCAGGTCAAAGTATTTGCCACGCTGTTGACACTGGCGTGCGCCTCTCTGTTATCGCTTAACCTGGCATCAGAAGCCGGCAACAATACGTCCACCAACAAAGTAGTATTAATCGCCGCCAAAACTCAGGAATTCAAAGAGAAACAGGGATTCGAGCGCAAGCCCAAAGACATAATCAATACGCTCAAGAATAATGAATTTGCCTCATTTCAGACCTTGCTGGATGGGTTGCAACAAGCGTTTGATCTAGACCAGACCTTAAAGAATAAAGGTCCTTACACACTTTTTGCTCCCAGCGATAAAGCCTTTAAGACGATGCCGGACGCAGATGTGCAGTCATTGTTTGCCAACAAGAAGAAACTAAAGCAGGTGCTTTCATATCATATCGTCAACGGAAGATTTGATTCCAAGGCTCTCCGGACCATGAAGTCGATCAAGACAATGGAAGGGCATGAGATCAAAATCACTACTAAAAATGGTGACCTGTATGTGGATAAGTCACTTGTTCTGACTACAGACATACCGTGCTCCAATGGGGTTATTCACATAATAAATGGAGTGCTGACGCCTCCCTTGAGCAAATAGAATCGTGAATGCGCAAGCCTCTCGCCATTATCGGTATGTCCCCTGGCAACAGCTACTTCAAGGATTATGAAGTGCGCTTTTTGCTTAAGGAATCGATCGAGCGCTTTGGCAATTGCGCTGTTGTAGTGGCTGATGTTCCGGCAATTGCCACTTACATGGCGCTCGGCTACGAGCCAAGCCGCGCACGGAATAAAGCGATTCCAAAAGGAAACAACTTGAAAAATCGCACGCGTCGCTTGGCGGAGGCACTCGGTTATGACGATTCGCAAGTTCGTATAATTGACTGGGCAGAAGAGATTGAAAGAAACGCCCGGTATAAAGAGCATTACGAGCTGATTATTGACAAGTACAATTCGCTTCCTCTTTTTGCCGAAAGTGTGCGGAAAACCTGCCGGGAAGTGCTGGAGAATTCAGAGAAACCGTTGGTGGACGTCGATGCGGCCATCGATCCCGCCACGCACTATCTGCTATCAGAGTTGGCATTTATGGAATTTGCGCCCGAATTTTTCGAGTGCAAGCGTGCATGCTATGTCTACCACCGCAACTGGCAAGTGTACGAAGATTACATGCACGGACGCTACGATGGTGTCGCCAAGCCGTACCTCGATTTTCTGCTATTAGAGGCGCCTTACGAAACGTATGCTAAGGTGCATGACAGTGAAATTGTTGCCGGCGGATCACTTCACGATACCTACAGCCGTGTTATGCAAAGCGGTGTCTTGCGCGCGGCCTTCAGCGAGTATCCACCTGTCTTTCAAAGAGACGGCGCTAGGTTTAGTGGCATATTCTATGAGATCATTTCCGGTTTTGCCGAAAGACATCAATTGAAGATCGAGTGGACGGAAGAAATTGGATATGGTGTCGTCATTGAAGGACTGGCCGAAGCACGATTCGACATCTTTGCTTCTGCGACCTGGCCAACGCCTGAGCGTCACAAGCATGCCGCGCTCAGCCGGCCAGTTTATTTCAGTGATGTTGGCGTATGGGTGCGCAGTGATAGCCCATTGGTGAACCTCGATTGGATCATGTTGAACGATCCGCAATATCGTATTGCTATCACCGAGGGTGATATTACGCATGAAATCTCGCTCACTGATTTCACATTTTCGAAGTGGGTGCGTGCACCGCAACTTGGGCAGGTGAAAGCATTATTGGAGTTTGTCGCCGACGACAGGGCTGACGCAACTATGGTCGAGCGCATGACCTATGAGGCTTATGCCGATCAATTGTCGAAGCCGTTAGTGAACATCGCTCGCGACAAGCCCATCCGGCGATATAGCAACAGCTTTCTCGTTGGTAAGAACCAGCATGATTTTCTCGATCTTCTCGATAGTTATCTGGAAGAAAATTTGAAAAATGGTGCGGTCGAGAGCATCATACACAAATATGCCGACGGAAAAGATATGGGAATTTATCTCCCCTACAATCCATGTGCCACCTCGCTTGGATAGAGAACCAAAAGTAATGCCGTACGTCCGCGTCAATGATATCCAGTTGCATTACGAAGAGCTTGGTGCCGCCGCTCGTTATCCTTCTGCATGGCGCCATGGGCTCTGTTGATTTGCCTCAGTCTGGCTGGTTGGAACTGATGCCGAAATTCGCCGAACAATTTAAGGTCATCCACCTTGAATATCGTGGTCATGGCCGAACAAATAATCCATCAGGATTGCTTACGTTTGAGTTGATAGCCAACGACGTCTCTACCTTTATCGAATTATTAGGGGGCCGTTGTCATATAGCGGGAGTAAGTGATGGAGCTATTACGGGATTGCAACTTGCTATGCAAAATCAGAAGGTAGTCAAGTCACTGGTTTGTGTGGGAGCTAATTATTACAACGACGCTCTCTGCAGAGAGGCAAATGAAAAGCTGGCAAGAAATGCCGACGATCTCGTGTGGACGGAGAAAATGGCAACAATACATGATCGAAATAAGCACCATGGGTACTGGCGTGAACTACTTGATGCAATTGTTCAAAATCTTGCTGAGAACCCCAATTACAGCGAACAAGATTTGGGCAAGATAAGCACGCCTACTTTATTGATGGCGGGCGATAATGACCTTTGGGCCAATGCAAACCAGATGGTGGTAATGCGTCGAGCAATTCAAAACTCCGAAATGTTAATCATTAACAACGCCGGCCACGTAATCCAATATACTCATCCAGATCTTGTCGGTCCAAGAGTCATGGACTTTTGGCAACGCCAGTGTGACCAGAAGAGCGGTTTACTCATTGGCAGCGAGCCATAATCGGAAGATATGCCCGGAGTTGACGTGGTAATGATATGACTTCGCACGAATTTGCCACTACACTTTCTGAGAAAGAATATGCGCAAGCTTTTTCTGCGTTTCGCGAGAGGACCACTCAGCGTGATCTTATGCTGAATTGGCTGAGAACGCAGATTGCCACTCTCGTTCCGGAATCAGATTGCCTGTTCATCTTAAGTGTGGGTAGTGGACATGGCAATTTCGATCTGGAGACTTTTCCGATCTTCCAATTGAGGGCAGCGAAACTCAGATATACAGCTTTGGATCCAAACGCAGCTATGCTTGAGCAATTCAACGCCGCCTTTCAGTCAGGAGGGTTCAAAAACATCGAGTTAGAAATCGAAAACAGACCATTCGAACAATTTCCTTTGGAGCAAAACAGAAAATTTGACTTAGTCCATTTCACTCACTGTCTGTATTTTATTGCCGATCGCAAAGAAGCTATTAGAAGAGCACTGCATATGGTTCGTCCGGGCGGTGTTATTTTAATCTTTAACTCGATGCTTGCCGGCATGCAAGACGTGCGCAGCAGGTTTACGCAGCGGGCAAGCGGTACTCCAGCTGCCGTATTTAATGGCGAGGAGCTTGAAGCAATTCTTGTGCAAGAGCAACTCGAGCATACGTTCGAGGTGCTCGATGCTGTCACCGATATAACTGACTGTTTTCGCAGCCAGTCGACTCCCGGTGCACTCCTGCTCAACTTTTTTCTCCTCTGCGATACGGAACAGCTGTCAGATCAATTGAGACTCGAAGTATTGGAGTATCTAAGATTGATTTCGTTTGAAAAGGATGGCCGCCTGCTGATGCGTCATCCAATCGGCGTATTTTGCCTCATTCCCAACAAAGGGTCGCATCTCGCGCTGCTACATGAATAAATGAATTCCAATCATCCACAAAGAACCAATATGCAAATGCGCCGGTCGGCAAAACACCACGTGGTTTAGGCGTTCTTGAATTAGAATCGTCCGTAGCAATCCCAGCGTCAATGCGTACTGCTTTGCTAGAAAACTGGCCTCCAACCCCGACTGGATCAATTACGAAGTATATAACTCCGCCCAATTTCAAAGTCGCTCTTTTGTAAGCTTCTCTTTCTTTCTCGATTGGCGAAGCCGGATCCCCTATCAAAATCTCAAGTTCCATGATCGCGCTTTGAGAAGCAAAGTTCAGGATGATTGATTTGAGAAGAGCATCATGAAAACCGTTAGGGAGATTTTCGTCAATTTCTCTTAAGTTGTGATACGACTTCATAGAATTTGCGTATTGCTTACCTCAGGCTGAGCGAACTTCGTCCCAACGCATAGATGTAACTTACACCGGCATCTGATAGACTATCGGACCTTATTTTAGTCTCGCCAATTCTTCACGCCGACGGCGCACTCCCAATCGGGGTAATCTTGGTGACGATAGCACTGAATGATGCCAATTGGACAATCGTCAACTTGAATAACAAAAACTCGAGTTGGTTCATCACCGCTCACCCGTGGCTCAAATTTCAATCTAATGGCATCGATATCAACCGACCCGTCCCACCAACGGGCCACATGCAGTGCATTGATCCAGTCAACAACAAGAGAGAAGTCTTTGCGTTCGAGTGGGCGGAGAGTAGCGTTTGACGAATTGCCCATGATTGACAGTAATTAGTTCTTCGCTGCAATGTGATCACCGACAAGCAATCACTTGATGCACGAAACATCACGAATATTACGAGTGGCCGGGGCGGCTACCGCGTTAGTTTGCGTTTCGGCGGGCAGGAAAAGCAGTGCTGATGATTTCATGGCTCGGACGAAGATTGCCGGGTCGATACCCAGGCAATGTTTACTTCCCCCTTCGTTATAGCCCAGGGCCGTCACAGCAAGCGTATCAGCAACGACATCAATTCCACTCCACCACGCCGGTTCGAGCATGCTGCATCCATGTCCTTTGACGGTCACTCCTTTGGAGCTGGCTAGTTCTAGTTTAACCTTGAGCAGCAGCTCTTCAAGCGTTTTCTTAGTAGCGACACATAAAATTTCTCTGGGAACAGAAAACCATTCTTCCGTGAATTTGAGAAATGATTGCAAGCTCTCAGGATTGTAGCTGGCATCACTAATGACATATCTGATCGTTTTCCATAACTGACATCGATCTTGGACCACCAAGAGCGGGCGCGGACAACTATAAATTAACCGCTCAGTGACGCTGAAGCGCGGCAGACGGAGCGGATCTACATGTCCTATATGTTCTATATACTCTACATAACCGATATGCCCTAATTGCCCGACTTGCCCTATGTGCTGTACTTTCTCTACATGCTCCGGCTGCTCCGCAGCGGTGGAAGACCGCCGCCGACCAACAATTACTAGATCGTTCTCCTCAGCTCTGCGACAAATCTCGTCTACCGTATCGCCTTCATCAATCAAAAACTCTGAGTCGACGCCAGCCGAGCCAACTCGCGCTTCATAGGAAGTGGACAAACCTTCTGCAACAGATCTCATTGCTGAGCACGCCGCTTGATAAGCAGCTATATATGGGCTACTGCCAATAAGACCGGGACGTCCCTGCTCCATCAATCGCCAGAGCGCCCTTGTCTCGATAACGGTTTGAGCTTTCAATGTTGCTGGTAAAGACCTTGCCAGAGCCCACGCCAGTTCAGCTGCATGCAACGATTCTTCAGAGCCATTGATTGCCAATAGAATCGATTTCTTATTCATATTCTTCACCTTCGGGTCATAGCACGCTACGTATCTTAACAACATTATCTGTACGTACGCATCAACCTAAGGGAGGAACTCTAGCTGCTTGGGGACCGCGATCAGCCTCGCTGTCGACAATATTTTGCCTAGAACAGCACTAGCTTATCGAGACTAATGTTCTCCTTGCTGAATTCTCCGTCTTTTGAGCCCACCCAACTATCTGCCAAGCCATTAAATGCCCCAGACCAGCCACCGGATAAGATACCGGAGGGTATTCCGAAGAATCCCGCCGAAAGATAACCCAATGGTTTGGGTACCCCACCCAGCTGGTACGCCGTTTTCGTTTGCCTGACAAGTTCTTTCTGTGTGCAACGAACCCAGGCAATCGGAAATCCTATGGCAGCCCCTGCGGTGAAGACAACCAATCTCAAAGGAAGATGCGCGGCAGAAGATTTGGTATTCTGACCGGGCGATTGAGTGGCCTGTGCACTAGTTGACGTTGCTGCGGCAGAAGCTTCCGCTGGCGAAGTCGCTTCTGATAGAGTTGTCACCGGCGAAGTTGTTTCCGACGGAGTTGTCACCGGCGAAGTTTCTCCTAGGGCAGATAGAGGACAATTGAGGCCCAGAATCAGCGCAAGAAATAGCGGCAATCTAGCAGTCATCGTTCTTATTTGCTGTTGTACGTGAGGACCGGTTACTGGTTGCATAATGCTTCTCTTTTTCGCTACTGCGGGTGGTGGCACTTAGCAAGGGACTAAAGCTTGGCTGTCCAAGCGGAGAGACCATAAATACCAAGCTGTTTCTCAACGCTTGCAATATCGTTTAAGAAAGAGGCGAAACCTGTTTGCCCGAGGATGCTCTTTTCTTCGAGTTCAAAGGTTGCAGCAAGTTCTGCCAGCTCACTTCTCTTTTCCAGCGCATCAAAGGCCGGGAAAACAACTGTGTCTTCCCAGGCAGCGTGGTATTTATACATCCGTCCGAACGACTCAAGATAGCCGGCCAACTCTGCATTCAGCTTTCCCGTCTTTACAAGATTTGTTATTCGCTTTATCAGTTCGTGCCCTGTGCCATGTTGAATCTTCAGGTCCTGAATCGACGAAAACTGGATCTGAGCTTTTTCCATAGGCTTGAAGATGAATCGCTCCTCCATGTTTTCGTGATAATCCTGCAGGTAGTTATGAATCACGGCTGTAGTCTTCAGAATGAGAGATGGCTCCGTCTCCTCACTTTTGGTCAGTTTTTCTCTCACCACGTCGTAAATGATAATTGCACGCATGAGGAGTCCGTGCCCGCGCATAAGGGTCTCGATGGAACCGACAGCGGGAGCGTCTTGAGTCGATGCGGAGGTGCCCGATGTGCCAATCACCGAAACCAGCGCGACCGTTGTGGCCGGGATATAAGAAAGAAACCGTCTGCGATCCATTATCTCTCCTTAGACTGACTACTGTTGGGGTGTAAGGCTGCGAACATAAGCAATGAGGGCCGACAATTGGTCATCAGTCAAACGATCTTTAGCGTAAGCAGGCATAGCAGTACCAGCTACACCACGGCGAATAATCTGGGCAATCTGAGCGTCCTCTGGATACTTCTTGAGGAAGTCTGCTCCTTTAATGGGCTTGGATGGGTTAATCACATTTTCGCCATTGGTATGGCAGGAAAAGCACTGCATTTGCGTAAACACTTTTTGACCTTCGGCTATTCGTTCCGGGGAAGACGCTTGATTGCCTGCATTATTGACGGCCCTCGGAGCCCTGCCGTGGTTGCGGGTGGCAGGGGACTAGCAGATGTAGGTGGTAATGGGGGTTCTTTGGCCCGCTTGCTGGAGGAGCGCTAGTAGTCTTAGGCACTTCCCAGGGCATGCGATAACCTAAACGGCGAAATATGTAACCCGTGCGATTGAGCTGGGGCCACGCAGTGTGACAGTACGTGCAATCAACGTTGTACTTCCGAGCAAAGGCCGGTACCGCCCGCGCGCTTGGTCCTCTTTCCAGATCTTTTTCACGCAAGACTGGACAGCTGTGGTTGCTGCCTGATAGCAATGGCGGAAGAAATAAAGCCACCACAGCTAGACCAATACTGATACCAAGGAACTGTTTTGCATGATCTAGGACCATAGGTTTTGCTGATTTTTTTCTTGAGTGGGGAAGTTAGTCTAAGAGCTCTTACCAAATCGGCCAGAAACCGAGAATAAATCTTTGCGTTGGGTTTGCAGTGTGTTGTCCAACAAGCTGGTAATCAAAGGTTACACGCAAGCGCGCTTTGTTTGGTAAGTGAAAATCGAATGCCTGTCCAACTGTAAATGTGTAAGTTGAGTTGTTGGGCGTCTTATCATCCATACGGAAGTCGTCGAAGCGCAAGATGGTTGTATAGTAGGATGTCACGGGTATTGCCACTAAATCGAATGTGTAACCATATCCGGTGGTGCGAGTTCCCGAAAGGGTTGGCGTAAGACTTGTGTTATCCAGGTTGTTATGCTGATTGAACACTGTCAGACCGAAACTGGGATTGAAGCGGACATAACCTTTTTTGTCTTGGAAGGACTTGTTTATCCAGGTCGTCCACCAAACGAAGTGTCCTGATTGGTGACCGATCAAGTTACCTGATGGCGCTGTATTGGCGTTGAAGGCGGGCGTGTCAGCCATAGTAAGGTTGCTCTGGATGCCGCTGATACCGGTTTTGCCGATCAACTTTTCGAGAGTTAAACCAACCCCATAGCCGCGCTGGTAAGTGATGTTGGGGTCCGAGCTGGTCTGTGTTCCTGGCTGCCAGTAGCCAAATACTTTCCCAGTGGTCCAGTTCAAGCCGGTTGCCGACAGTGAAATCATTTTTGCTGTATTTCCTGGATTAAAGCCGTTGACTGGCGTATAAACGCCAGGAAATGTCTGGGTGATCGTTCTGTCTGCTCCACCCCAGCCGGCGTTCTCCCAGTTGAATCCCTGACCACCCTGGACTTGAATGAAAGTCTTGTCATTGCCGTAGTTTGCTAAGCCCTGGCACAGTTCAAACCAATTAGCCAAACCCTTGGCATTTGCCAGAGGAAGCGGTTGCAGCCACATAGACAGGTGTTTCGTAATTGGACCAACCGCGTATAACGCCATGGCGTCCTTGTTGTAGCTGGTAGTCCAGGGCGGCCCCTGGTCTCTCTCCCAAGTGATGGATGGGTTGTAGCCCATAGCGTAGTAATCCTGCATCAGCGTGATCGGCCGCAATAGAGGATCGCCCTCTGTCAGGTCCTTTTGTAAGCGCGGATCAAGCTCGAATGTTTGTACGACGTTTGACTTCAACAGGTTCATAACCCCGTTGGACTTACTTTTGGTGGTTGCCTTCTGCTGGTTGTCGGCGCTTGCGGGAGTCTGTGCATCAGCAAGCGTCGCATCACTGCTAGCACCATTCACAGCTTCTGGCTTGCTGCCACTATCTTCAACCGTGCTACCAACTACTGAATTAGTTGTTGCCTGACTTTTGTCACCAATTGAACCTGGCTCAGTGCCAACATCCGCAGTCTTGATAGGCAGTGTTGGCTGGGCCAAAGCTTGCCCAGGCTCAGGAGCGGCTAGCGGGGTGTTTTGAGAGTCAACTGCCTGTGTAGCAGCTACGTTAATAGCTCGCTCATCTTTAGCGATGGCAGGGTTAGTCAAACTAAGGTATGTGCAAATAACAAGAGCAACAACTAGAATGCTGGTCTTCAGTTCAACACTTGGGATCCTGACATGTTGGGGCACCGTTGGTGATATCAACAACCTTGACAGTAGACTAGCAGTGAAGTCTGCCTCTAAGCTCAAAAAGAAAAAGCAACCGTCAAGCGCAAGCCAAATACGACTATTAGTTGCGCTCATTTGAGACTCTTGCAGTAGGCTTGCAAGGCAGTTAAGTCTGCATCGTTACCAGCGATCTTAGGGAATGAAGGCATCGCACCAACTGGATTCATCAACAAAGATTTGAGGCTTTCTTTACTGGCCAGCTTTTTCGAGCCTTTTAAGGGTTTACTGGGGTCAACAATGTTGCCTCCAGCAACATGGCAGGAGGCACAGTTAGCACTGAAAATTTTCTCGCCATCCGATGCAGCGATGGCTTTATTCAGCGTTGATGCGAACGAGCAAATGATCGTCATTCCGAGAGTGCTAAGAACTAAATTGTAAGATCTCGATCGCATTACCCGCATTTCCTCCGCAGCGAACTCAACAATAGTACAATCAAAGCTTCGTTGAGTGCTAGACTTCAGCGCGTTACTTTTGCGTATTTAATCCGCAGGATCCTAACTGAGAATTTGTTGCAAGAACCTTAAAGAGGCGCATCATGGTTGCAGACAATGAAGAAGCACTGCTGGATTCGGACTCAGCAACGCCGAATAAACTTGTATTGCAAGCAAGACGAGATTTTGTAACGGGAACGGTGGCTTTTTTTGCCGGGGCAGTTCTTTTGTCGATAGGTGTTTTTACAAAGTTGTTTGCTTTCTTTTTTGGACCCAGACTTTCAGAGGTTGAAGAGAGGAAGATTCTCGAAACGCGCGTCAAGCGATTGGAAGATACCGTAGCTTTGGAAAAGCTAGAGCTTGAGCGCCAGCACAATGAATATATATTGATCGCCCGTCTTGATGGTCTCGATCGGACAACAGGCAAATACTTTGTTGACTATGAAATGCGTCCGGCACTTGCTTTTCTCGGTGATGATGGACTGCCCATTTTATTGTCAGCGAAATGCACGCACCTCGGTTGCACTGTAGGCAACAAGGTTAATGAACACGATCAAGTGCTTTGCCCATGTCACATTTCTTATTTTGATGTAAAGACTGGACAGCCGAACCCAGGGGCACCAGCCAAGCTACCACTCGCCCATTTGAGCTGGGTGATCAAAGACAATAACCAGAAAATAATCGCACAACGGACTGCTACTGGCAAAACCGTGTGTGATATCAAGGGCGCAATTTTACCGGGAGCATGCGTGTATTTAGCTAAGCACTTAGAGAGCGGAATCTCATGAGGAGCAATAGGATAGTTTCTCAGGCCTTGAATTTTGTCGCTGAACGATTTCCAGTCGACAAAATGAATTTCGAGTCGATGGTGCAAACGAAGCGAGTACCGGTGCATGCCATGAGCTGGGGCTACTATTTGGGCGGCATAACGCTCCTATTTCTTATCATTCAGGTTGTCACTGGACTTCTTCTCCTGTTTTACTACGAGCCAACTGTGAATGATGCCAACTTATCAGTGGAGTACATCATGAATGATGTGACCGGTGGTGCATTAATCAGGAATCTGCACGCCTGGTCATCGTCGTGCATGATTTTTTTCGCCGCACTGCATTTGCTCACAGCATTTGCCATGAAGGCATTCACGAAACCACGCGAGCTTACCTGGATCGCCGGGTTACTTTTGCTTTTCATAACGATGGCACTGGGTTTTTCAGGATATCTACTTCCCTGGAATCAAATCGCTGTAAATGCGACCAAGGTAGGTCTTCAGTCTGTCGATGCGGTGGGCCAATGTTTGCCAGGAGCGCTATCTAAGGTTCCCCATATGTTGCGCGAGACTTTTCAGGGTGAAGCAAGCGTTGGTCAGGCGACGTTGACCAGGTTCTATGCACTGCATGTAGTGCTTTTGCCACTCGCTCTCTTTGCGCTTTTGTTCTTTCACCTGATCCTTGTCCAGTTGCACGGAATGAGTAGAGGTGTGGACGAAGAACCAAAAAGAAAAGAGCTATTCTTCCCATTCTTTGTCGTCAAAGATCTGTCACTTTGGGCCGTTATCTTTCTTGTCGTTTTCGTTTTGGCTTTATGCTTACCGTTTGATTCCTTTCTTCCATTTCCACTACTGGAGCCGTACAACCCTCTAGGGGCAACACCACCAGCGATCAAGCCGGAATGGTATTTTTATTTTCTATACTATCCGCTTGAACTTCTGCCATTCTGGCTAGTGCTGCTCGGCACCATATCTGGTGTAGCGGTGCTGTTCCTTACTCCCTGGCTGTTCAGAAACACGTCCAGGCGAGCTCTTCGTTACATTGCTCTAGCAGCCAGCGCATATCTTGTTGTTATGACGGTCTTCGGACAACAAATCTATGAAATCTTCAAGAAATGAGGAGCACCATGAAACGATCGCGCTCATTTCCTGTCGCTTTCTTACTCTTGTTGGTGTGTCTTGCTGGCCTTTTGTGCGCACCGGTAGGCAAATGTTATCCACCGTATCAAGCCTTTGTTGAAAAACACTCTGGGCGCACCGTTAATTGTTCACTTTGTCACGTGAACGATAACGGGCCGATCGGTAATGGCCCGGTCAGCTAGGCAACTTGACTGAAAGTGAGCAAGCGCTCGTAAATGAAGAGCATTCCGCAATGTTGCCGGGGAAGGATGTTAACAGCCCGATTCTTAATCAGTTTGGTAACCAGATCATCAAGCAACTGGGTCGAGCCAAATTTCTGCAAACTATGTCAGATCCCGCACAGCTGTCGGTAGCACTGGGAGATAAAAGTGATTTAGATGGCGATGGCATTCCCGATTCTCGCGAATATTTGGACGGTACTGATCCACTGAATAGATTTAGTGGAGACCCCTGGCTCCTCTTCAAGATTAACGTTGGTCACTACTATGTTCACATTCTTCTGACTGCCTTTTCGGTCGGTTTTATCTGCTATGGACTGACACGCATTTATCGCGGCTTTTTGTTTCTGAGGAAGGCTCAAAAGCAAGAATCCGGTTCTGATGTCCGTACCCATGAGAAATTCTGAAAATAGTTTGTTGCCCTGCCAGGCCGACATCCAAGGCCTAGGGCATGATGAGCCAGGGAAATCTTGTAGACACCACCACTGGCGGTGCTAGCTGTTCGCGAACCGTTAACAATCTAATATGGAAACGGTTGGCTCTGCAATTCCCGATCAAAGGCGAACTGAGTCGATAGTTCTTGAGCATCGACAGGCAAAAGGATCGGGCCGCCGTTTTTGCGTCATCAACCTTTCTATTGTCGATTACCTTTTCTGGGGAACTGGAACTAGTTGGTTCGGCCGCCCGTCTGTATTGGCTGTATTATGGATCCTATGAGCTGGAAGGCCGCGAACGCCATATGAACTTTCATAACTTAGCCATACAATTCGCCGTCTTATATGCACCTTTTTTGCATTGCACAATGGAGCAAGTAACGCCGAATCTCTCCAGAGGTCCAGATCCAAAAATAAAGGACATCTATGCGCTTCATGATCAAGGGATTAAAACAATCATTTCATTAAGAACTAATCCTGAGACAAAGAAGCAAAAGCTATGCCAGCAACTGGGCATGAAATGGATACAAATTAAGACAGGCGTTTTTATGACACCGACGGCGGCTCAGTTCGATCAGTTTCGGGCGATAGTCAACGATCCTCAATTTCAGCCGTGCTACACGTCATGTGAAATAGACATGGATCGCACCGGTGTTTATATAGCTGCTTATCGCATGGTTGATCAGCAGTGGTCTGCCAGCCAGATGCAAGAAGAGTTTAACCAACACCATCAGAAGAAATGGTCGCCCATTTTTCGCAAATACGAGCGGGTTGTAACCGCTTACGCTGACAATCAGTTGCCTCAGGAAGTGCAAAACGGTCAGGCAGATGTGGTGCAGCTACCAACCACCACAGATTCCCAACCGACAGCATTGGTTAAAGCAGAATCGAGTTCGCAGCACTTAAATAAGCAACGGCTGTCAGATCCGCCGCTGCCAGTAAGTAAATAGACTTCAGTCGGTGTCGAAGAGCTTGGCCAACTTAATGGGATTGTTGGCGACTGACAAGAGCTTATGGCGCACTGCGATTTTCATGCGCTTGCCAGTTTTGGGATCTGAGTTTAATTGAAATGCCAGACTGGCTCCGTAAAACAAGGCATTGAACTCAAATGCCACTTGTTCGGCATCGGTATCCTGCTTCAATTCGCCCGTTTCAATCGCTTCTTTGATTAAGCGTTCCATATAGCGTAGCCAGTCACGCATTGTTTTTGCCACAACATCACGCACTGGACCTGAGCGGCCGTCATATTCGGCGGCAACGTTGGTAAAGAATTCGCCCCCGAAAAACATGGCCCGATCTCCATATTCCAGCCAGACTTTGCATAGCTTCCAAAGCCTTGTCACACCTTTGTCAGCTTTCATTGCCGGCTGCAAAACCTCTTCGTTAAAAAGGGTACAGGCTTCGCCGAAAGTTGAAAGTTGCAGGTCCTCTTTGGACTTGAAGTGAGCAAACAGTCCGCTTTTGCTCATCTTGAGTTCGCTGGCCAGTTTACCGATAGTGAGAGATTCAAGACCCTCACGAGAGGCCACAGCGACCGCTGTCCTCAGGATTAATTGTCGGGTTTGTTCGCCCTGCTTTGTCCTTTTGCGAGAGGCTGACTCAGCTGCCTGTGTCTCTAATTGCCCGGCTGGAGAGGAATAGGCGTTCACAACTTGGTCCTTATTAAATTCATAACGCTAGTATATCAGATACGAACGTTCGTGCTAAGATTTTAGTAGGCAGCCCGGAACAGCGGTACGATATTGGTCAGAAAATTCTCCTTACGCTCGGCAGTATCGTTGGTACTAGTTAGTACAGAGGTCAAAAACAGAAATGGTCAAAGGCAAAAGCAACGCAACGTTGCACGTACAAGTTAAGTCCTACGATGTCGACCTCGCCGGAATCGTGCACAACAGCGTTTACTTGTGCTGGCTAGACGATCTCAGGTGTGCTTTTCTGGAAAAAGTTCAATCTATGGAAGAGCTGGTTAAGATAGGGGCAATACCAGTTCTGGCACGCACCGACATCAGCTACAAGCGTCCAATCAGATTTGGGGACAAAGTTGTGGCTCAACTCTGGTTAGTTGGAGTGGGCAAGATCAAATGGCGGATTCGTGCTGAATTCTACGTCGGCAACAACCTTGTTTCTCATGCAGTACAAGAAGGCTGCTTCATCGACATGAAGTCTTTCAAGCCAATCGAATTACCTGCTCCATTTATAAGGTACTGGCAAAGCATGCAACAACCTGGCGAATCGCAGCTGTCCAAATCGACCGCAGCCATTGAACCGTGGGAAGATTTTTCACTTGATGATCCAGTACTCTGCCCAGTCTAAAACAACAAGCCAAGCAAAGCTTGGGAGGCGAACTTAATGACTACTTTGAATGACACTGAGAACACCACTACCCAGCCGGAGCAATTGAGCTTCGCCGAAACGGCAATGCGCTTGGGTGGGAAAAGTGAAGAAGAGTCGAGGCGAACTGGTGCCGTTGATAGAGCCGATGACCAGGTAGAACAATTGTTCGCCGCCCAGTACAAAACCTCCAACAGTCCCGTGCATAAAGCAGTATGGGAAAATCGCACGCCAATCGAATTGTTCACCACACCAAAACTGGATGCGAGCACGCTCGAGTTGCCAGTGATGAAACAATCGCTTGCGGTGTTGCGTAAACACACAGAGGCAAACACACTATTCAACGCCAACGGCAAGATTACCGAACAAGTGATTGATGATCTGGGTAAGGCCGGTTATTGGGGACTTTTTATACCGAAGAAATACGGTGGGCAAGGATTAAGTGTCCGCCAATTTATGAATTTTTTGGCTCAGGTCGCTCTTAAGGTACCGATGGTGGCAGGTTTGGCCTCAGTGCACAGCTGCATCGGCGCTGTCGATCCGATCGTCACTTTCGGCAATGAAGAGCAGAAGGCTCGCTATCTGCCAAAACTGGCCAGTGGGGAGATGATCTCAGCCTTTGGTCTGACTGAGCCAAACGCCGGCTCTGATCTGACAGCATTGAGAACCACAGCCACTCTCAAGGGCGATCACTACATTCTAAATGGCGAAAAGCTTTTTATTACAAATGCTCTGCTGGGTAGAACCGTTTGCGTAGTAGCGTTGATTGATGGCAAACCCGCTACATTGATTGTTGAATTCCCGAAAAAAGAAGATGAGCATTTCCAATTAGTGCACTACGGCCTCTATGCGGTTAAACAGGCTTCTAATATGGGGTTCAAATTCAAAGATTTTGCCGTACCAAAGGAGAATCTACTGACACCGACGGTCGGCGATGGGTTGACGATCGCTTATCACGGCTTGAACCGCGGACGCTTAGCTCTCTGTGCAACGGCTGCATCCGGCATGAAAGGAATGCTAGCGAATATTATTCCGTGGGGAGAGTTTCGAGAGACATATGGCAATGCGATTATCAAACGAGAACTCGTGAAGAGACGAATCGCCAAAGGAGCAGGTCTAATTGCCGGTGCTGAAGCACTATACAACTGGGGTTCCTGGTTGTTAGATCAAGGATACCGCGGCGAATTAGAATGCATTTTAGCCAAGATCTTCGGCAGCGAAGCACAAAAAGAAGTGGCTATCGAATACTTCATGAAGACACACGGTGGCCGCTCCTTTTTGCACGGGCACCTATTTGGCGATAACGTGCACGAATTTCTCGCCCCATGCATTTATGAGGGAGAGGGAGAAGTTCTGGGCATGGCGTTCTTCAAATCGCTAGCCAAAGATCATGGGGTTCGATTTTTTGAGCCGATCGGCAAAGCACTGCAGCGCAACAACCTGCGCACGCTCAATCCGTTTAATCCAGCTCATGCCTGGGCCTTGAGAAATGAGTTAGTACCATACTCTTTATGGTATGCGCAGAAATTCCTTGAACCAAAATACAGCCCAGAATTGCCCGATTCAATGGATCCGGCATTGAAGGAACACATTGAATTTGCGGTGAAGGAACTACATGAGGCACCTTTTGAACTCACACATGCGATGGTCAAGCATCAGCTAAAGCTGGCCGACCGGCAATGCCGAATCGCCGACATGTCGGAGAGGATTCAGTGGATGATTATTATTTTGGTCACCGCTCTTTGGGCAGAGCAAGATGGCGATCCAATCAAAAAAGCATCGGCCGATGTGCTGTGCCAAACAATCCGATACAAACTAACCGGTAAGCGCCCATCCGATACGTATTACCGGACGCTCTCCAAAGTTGCCGATTTGATCGTAGAAAAGGGTTATCCCGGTATGAGCGAAGTGGTTCAACAGCCGATCCTGTTTTCGTATTCGAAGAAATAGTTGCTCGGTTGTCAGAAATTGGTCTCTACGCTGGTGTGGACTGGGTCTTCGACTTTGCGCAATCTGTGTTGTTAGAAAAATTGGCAATATTTCTAACGCTTGGTTCCGCAGGCGATCGCCGCGTGATGAGGAAAACTGTCGCACCGGAAAATTGGCCTGATTAAGGTTCGTAATTTGTCTCTGAATATTTGGCTTTTCCAGCCATTTCTAGTTTGTTAGATATAAGAGAACTTTTTCTAACTGATGGAAAATTCGATAAATACGATATGCCTAAACAGCACCGCGAAACCATTGGTTTGTCAGCAATTACGACACCCAATACTTACCATCCATGATCACAAAGCCAAGATGTGTGCGATTATTTGGGACGCAAAGAGTTCAAATAAGGTGTTGCGCCATGTATACCCGAGCAGATCAAAGGACCGTTCCACCTCTGGCGATTACGGAGATTGTCCATTCCGACTGGGCATTCAAGACTTTACATGCAGCCGTTGAGCTTGAGATTTTTGAGCCGTTGAAAAGTGAAGACAAAACAGCACAAGTTGTAGCGTCCGAGCTCAAATTGAATCTCCAAGGCACGACCGTTATTCTTGATGCACTCGTGGCTATGGGCTTGCTGGAGAAAGCTGATCAGCGATACCGACTGGGCGATTCGGCAAGGACGTACTTATTGAAGCAAAGTCAGCTTTATCTTGGGGATTTTGTTCGATTTGCTCAACGCGCTGTGAATGAATCATGGGGCACGCTCGCCGAGTGTGTACGCGTTGGTAAACCGGCTAGGGAAGTGAATAAACAGGAGACTGCCGAGCAGTTCTTTCCTAAGCTGGCTGCGGCTATCTTCCCATTGAATTACTCAACTGCCCATTTGGTTGTCGATGCCCTTAAGCTCGAAGCGTTGCCGAAAGGCGCTCGAATCCTTGATGTGGCAACTGGGAGTGGTGTTTGGAGTATTCCTATTGCTGAGCGCAACCGGGCGGTACACATCGACGCTCTCGACTTCCCTGCTGTGCTTGAAGTCGTTAGAGAGTTCGCTAAGAAAAGTTCAGTGGACCAACAGTATAGTTATTTGTCCGGTGATTGGCGCGCGCTCACGTTAGATGCCAATGCGTACGATCTGATCATCATCGGACACCTGTTGCATTCGGAAGGACGTCAAGCCAGCCGCGAGTTGCTTAAGAAATTAAAGTCTGCCATCAAGGACGGTGGCAAGCTAGTTGTCGCTGAGTTCATGCCAAACGAAGGACGCACTGCCCCGCTCGGCCCACTATTGTTTGCCGTAAATATGTTCTTGCAGACGAGCGATGGATGCGTCTTTAACATCTCCGAATTGTGCGACCTGATCGAAGGCGCCGGCTTCAATGATGCATGTCGATTGGAACTGCCGTTCTACGGCCATGAGTCACCAGTGGTGGTGGCAAAGGGTTAACAGGCAGGCCAGCGAGCGTTTAGTTTTCACATTCCCTTCCAGTTATCCAAGTAGATCATATGACGGGTGCTATATAGATATATTCGTATTGTACACCAGTATATCAGTCGACCATACGTATTGTGGACAAGTCTTAATTTGATGATTTGCCGAGTTAACAGATGGACAACGATCTTTTCCGATCAGGTGCATACGGAACAGCATCGATGCTATTTTTCTTGTCGCTTACTTACTTGGGACACCAATTAAACGCTAAACCGTTTTCCCACGGTACAAAAGCCCGTCTTTTGAGGGACAAGTCTCGATAGAGTTTCGCAGTGTGGACGAATTTGACTTCACTTCACGCCGGTATGTGATTATGGTTGGTCGAACCAACGTTCGCTGATCTAAATGGAGTGGTGACAACGATTCGTGTGAAAATCGACCATCTCGGATAGTTCGAGTGAGATTCTCTCGAATGCTCACTTGGGTTTTGGGGACTTCTTTCCACCAGAACTGTTGAGAGCGATGGCCGCTAGGATGAGCGCCTTGAATGCATTCTCGTCAATCTTCTCACCCTCGTGGATGTCGATGGCGCGCCTTACGTTCCCGTCAAGGCTTGAGTTGAACAGCTTGGCTGGATCTTTCAAGGAAGCGCCCTTAAAGAAGGTCAGCTTCACTAGCGACTTGTACGACTCTCCCGTGCAGATGCCCCCATCATGGTACCAAACTGGAGTACCCATCCACTTCCAGTCTTCCACCACATCCGGGTCAACCTCTTTGATGAGGGCGCGCATCCTCGCCAGTGTAACGCCTCTCCAGTCAGCCAACTCGACGATTCTTTCGCTGATTAGTTGGGATGCCGACTTGCCTGCTGCCTTTGGTTGACTCTTCATCTTTCTACCTTTCGTTGGGGCGTGTTTGTTTCATGCTTTGTGTCCGGAGACTTGGCGCAAACTTGTGTCTGATTAAAAGCATTCAAATCCTCACTTAACTGCGTGGCTGATTCGCACCGCCCATGGTTCCGATAATGTATATTATGTTTCATTTCCGAGCAATGCATCCGCGAAGGCATGACTGGTAATGGTTTCAGGACTCGCATTTTCCCGCCGTTTTAAGCGACTTTTTCACTAGCCGGTAAGTAATTATTAGGTTGCTACCAATTGAGTGGTGGCAAAGTCTGATAAACGTTGTAAGTCAACATTGCCACCACTTAAAAGGATCACCATTTTAGAATTTGGACGCGGTTTGATTTTGTTGGCAAGCACGGCTGCCAGGCCGGCAGCACCAGAAGGCTCAACCAACAGCTTGCAGCGCTCAAGAAGAAAGAGCATTGCTTGCTTGATCTCGCTGTCTGTAACTAGGACTAGATCATCCACATACTGTTGAACAGCCTTCAGAGTTAGTTCTCCGGCATAGGGAGCAGATAATCCATCGGCAATCGTATCTATTCGTTTGAGGCGAACCGGACTGCCCGCATGCAAGCTTTGGAACATCGCATCAGCACCAATTGGCTCGACACCAATGATCGAGATAGCAGGTTTCAGATTCTTGATGGCAATGGCCATGCCGGCTATCAGTCCACCACCACCGATGGGGACAACAACGGTGTCCACTTCAGAAATCTGCTCAAGTAACTCCAGACCAATCGTGCCAGTGCCCGCAATAATTTGTGGATCTTCGAAGGGATGGACTAAGGTCAGTTGGCGAGCCGACTGGATTCTCTGCATCTCTTCAAAAGCTTCTATAGAATTGCCAAAAAGAACGACCTCGGCGCCATATTCCTTGGCAGCATTGACTTTCACAGTGGATGCACCGACAGGCATAACAACCGTGGCTTTCAGTTCCGCATTTTTCGCCGCCCAGGCCAAAGCGCAAGCGTGGTTGCCGGCGGAAACAGTGATCAGACCTTTCTCCTTTTCGGCCTCACTCAAGGTCAAAAGCTTGTTCAATACGCCACGAACCTTAAACGAACCAGTCTTCTGGAGGTTCTCTGCTTTCAAAAAGATGGTGCACCCGAACATTTCCGATAGGGTCTTCGAGCTAAACACCGGAGTTTTATGCACTGAGTCCGATGTTCTGACTTTTGCAGTTTGGATCTGATTTAAGTTTGGTAGCTCCACCAGTTACTTCCTTAAGCGCCAATTTGTATTTGCCTGGTTGCTACTATAATGATATCCGCTGCAGACTCCTTACTAAAGAACAATGCAAAAGGTCATTAGACGGCTACCGGGCTCTGAAATTCCACGATGGCTCGCACCACTTGGCCTGTCCGTGAAGCTTTTCTTTGGCGCTCTCAGCCCAAAAGCATTGATGAATGTCAATGGTGCTGAGTTTCGGGCCTATTGTTTCTGGATGGGACGGCGAAGTTTTCACTTAGTGGCACTGGCGGCAGTTTGCGTTTCCATCGCTTTGACGATCGAATGTGTCATTGAATTGCAGAAGTTTCGAGCGCAAGACTTGTCCGGAGCCGCGATATCAGTTGGTCTATTGCGCGAGCTGGGACCGCTTACGGTGAGCTTGGCATGGTGTGCACGGATCGCCGCCCTTTTGAGCAGTGAGGCCAGAATTTATACCGGATCTGACGACGTATTCGAATTCGCCAGGAAATTCGTTTGCCCCAGATATTTAGCTGCACTAGCCATGGCCGTGCCTCTGGGAGCATATGGCTTGGTTATTGGTTTTGTCACTGCTGCTCTCTTCACACCGCTCATTACTTCCAGTTCGGTGAACCAGTTTGTGGAATCAGCTCGCGAAATCATCAGGCACAAAGACCTTGTCGTCTACTTCATCAAGCTGAATCTTGTCAATCCGACCATTGGCGTGTTTGCCGGTTGCGCGGCTGGATGGTATGCTCGCGGCGACGTAAATGAGCCGGTCGGTGCAAATGCAGTCACAGCTACTTTCATTGTTGGCTACATCGCCAATTTGATCGTGACAGTAGGAGCGTATTTGTAGTGAGGCTGAAACGGTGACAAGCTCGCAAAACCCCAACGCCCCAAATGCGGTGCCGCCCATCTCCTCCTCTGACGTTTCTCTGGGCATCTTCACGACTGTCGGCATAGTCATTTTGCTGTGGGGGTATTGTTGGCTCAAAGGCAACACATCGCTTAATGAGCAGCGGGTCAATGTTATCTTTGACGAAGTAGCCGGATTGCATGAAAATGCGCCGGTGTATGTCGACGGAGTGCACGTCGGTACTGTCTACAATATCGACTGGCTAGGCGAACATCGTGTTCTTGTCAACTTGCACACCAATTCATCGATTTTGAAAATTCCGGTTGGCGCAAAATTCGAGATCCTCACTAATGGGATAGTTGGCGCAAAGTATGTGCAAATCGACATGCCCGAAGACTCGGCAAACAACCCGAATCTACCTTTGCTTGATGAACACTCGGTCGTGCATGGTGAGCACCCGGTGCGTCCGGAGCTGGCCGTAAACAAGCTTGCCATAACTTTGAGCGATATAGACATGCAGGCAGTGGGCCACACAATTGAAGCAGATCGCAAGCGAATCGTGCGCGCGGCCGATCAGTTATCCATTCTTGCGGACAAGGCGATGCCTGTAATCGATCACGCCCTTCCTCTCGAGGAAAATGTCACGGCGCTCAGTATTGACTTGAGACGAACCTCCAAAAAAATGGCCGCTGTATTTGATAATCCTCGCTTTTCCTCAAACTTGAAAGACGCGGCAAAAGAGGCAAAGGAGACCGCTGAAAACATCCGGGCAGCCATTCACGAGTTGAATACTACGCTTGCGGATAAACCGCTGAGGCAAGACGTTTTGCAATCTCTGCACGAGCTGAATCAGTCTACCGCTAACGTTGCTAAATCGCTCAACTCCTTGCAAGAAGTGACTTCCGATCACGCCCTGCGTTCGGACATGCTGAAAATTCTCTCCGATATCCATTCAGATTTGAATGAAGTCAACGATATTCTCAGCAAGCCGATGACCTCCGATCTGCGCGGTACCCTCAATAAAACCAATGACCTGATTGATCACTTGGATCTGGCAGCCAGGCAAATGAATCAAATCTTGAACGAAAGAGCGCCGCTGCTCCATCTCATGTTTGGCAGACCCGGGCGGATAAGCACCGCAGAGCCGCCAGTCAAGAATAGCAACGCAGAGGAAGGGCAAGCTGCCGGACAAGAGATAAAGGTCGATCAAATCCGAAAAGACGAGACCAGAATTGCTCCGGGTATCGACCAGAGCACCGGCAGTGACCCGTCGAGAATAGAGCAAAAGCCATACTGATAGAAGGTGTTTCGAGCCTGATCTTACAAATTAGATGCAGTGCAAGAACGACGACTGGCAGAATCGCCTAGTTCCTTCACACAGTAGACCCAACATATCGTGCTGGAAAGAGTCGATCGCGCAAGTGGAGCATCGGCCATTCGATGCACTTGGACATTGTTATGCCAACGAATAAGGCACCAACAAAATAGACAATTAATCGGATGCTAGCGTCCATGTGACTAACCGGCCACCAGTCGTTCGGTACCGTACAGATCACTGAAAATGGTTTGTGCCAGAGATAAATCGAGTACGAATAGACGCCGATGTTGGCGATGGCATGTACGATCCTATTCTTGGTCTCAACATTGTAGCTCATAGCCACGAGCAAAAGCACGCCCCAGCCCAAATACAAGAGGGTGATACCAAAGGTGTAGCAGAAAGCCTGTTGGAAACCGGCAATGGCACAAGGCGAAATCAGGACAAGACCAAGGGCCACTAGGTACCAACTGAATTTTCTCACCCAACTTTTCAGCGGCACTTCATGGTGATGATAGTAATACGACAGGAGTACGCCGAATGTCAGCTCGTCGAGCCGAAAAGCCGTTCCGGAATAATCTGGCTTCCAGACAAAAGGCGCCTGGTGGATAGCCAGAAGCCTCAGACAAAGCGGTATGACAAGGAAAGCATAGCAAGCCGGAACAAAGTACCTGAAAGGATCTTTGCGACCGCAGGCAACCAGAAAGCCGATCGACAACAACAAATAAAAGTGCTCCTCTACAGCTAAGCTCCATGTATGGTCCCAAATATTGCCCAGATAATTTCCCACAAAGAGCGCTTCACAAGTAAAAGAATATGCGGTCAACCTGCCTGGCCACCAGGCAATTGCCGGCAGCGCCAGCAGTAGAAAGACGTAATAGGATGGGTAGATCTTGAGCCCCCGCCTGATCAAGAATCGCCATAACTTGAACTCGCCTGTTTCGGCATATTCCTTGAATAGAAGCCCCGATACGAGAAAGCCGCTGAGGACAAAGAAAAGGTCAACTCCGGTCCAGCCAACGTGCCGCCATCCCGCCAGCAGCGCTCGCACCAGATAAGGTGCGTTAGTAGGAGTCTGAGACATGTGATGTCCAAGCACAAGCAAAATCGCCATAGCTCTCAGCAGGTCTAGTTGGAGTTTTCGCATCCGTACCTATCCAAGTGGCTCTGTACCTTACCCCTGCTGGTCACCTTTCTTTTCCCCTAGGACTATATGCGTTTCCATGTGAGTGCGTTTATAGCGCTCAATCCACCATCTTTTGATTACGGGTAAGGATTGAGTCGAAAGAAAAAATCCTAAAACTGGAATCAAGGCGCTTAGCAAGAATCGCTGGGCTCCGATCAACGCAAGTACAGTCGCAGCAACAAGATACGTTATCACGCAAATAGCACTGATTCGAATGGCACTAACCTCCCAGGCCTTATCAGCTTGGACTTTCGCATTGCGCTGCTTGATTAACTCAAGCTGTTGTTCAATTTTCTCGAGCCGTTCATCGGTCATTGCGTTCTTTGAAAACTGTTGCATAAGGCAGTAGATAGGACGTCTAGATCACTAGTCGAGAACTGCATCCAACACCGCGGCATCTACCCATCCGTGCCTGATCACCAGCTCCTTAATTGACGCACCCAGGGATCGCTTCTCCATCTGGACGAGTAATCCGACATCTTCGGTAATCAGTCCTAGTGACACCAGGCGTAGTGCTTCCGCGTCGACGACCGCACTAGGCATGTCGATCATTTGCTGCCCAAGAAGCAAGCCGTCAAGCTGGGATTGCGATATAAACTGCTTTTGCTGCAATATTTCGCCGAGCTGCAAGTTCAGGTTGGCTTGCGCTTCTACTGCCTCACGTAGCTGGTCCATCGTGATCATTCCCGAAGCGGCACAAAGCTGGCCGAGCCGTGGATGTGTGGCTCGAAGGTCAGGAGTCACCTCTGGCGGTGCTTTTACCTCAGACATCGTTGTGTCCGGATTTGTCAGCGCTGCGTAGGCAGCTTCAATCGCCAGCAAACATTTTCCGGCTTGCTCTTGACGCCTACCGTCGGTTTTCATTGTTTCGGCACTTAGTGCCTCTTTCAATTGTTTATAGGCTTCGTCGACTTCTTCTCTCGACTCGCCACCTGATAAGCCCAAAACCGCATAAGCACTCGACAAATAATGATCTCCCTCGCTTCACTCCTGACAGAATATCACTGAAAAGCTGTTCGGCCGTTGCTAGGATCAGCAGTGAACCAGTCGACTGGTCGACCATACGACAGTAACACCATAGTACTGGTATACAATAATTATGGTAAACAACTGCAATCGTCGACTCGTTGAGTATTAAACTGTTGGAACAGAAGAAATAGCGCACCATATATGGTGTCATATGAACAGGATTCCTCTTAGAAACAGGTACTTGCAAATTGGTGAGGAACGCTGGGATGAAAGTTGGAATGGGACAGATGCTGGTCGAAGGCGGAAGTGTGGCAGAGAACCTTACTCGAGCGGCCGAAATGATCGCAAAAGCGGCAGATGCTGGATGCGATTTGGTGGTCCTACCCGAATGTCTCGACGTCGGTTGGACGTGGCCAGAAGCACGTCAATTGGCATCAACAATCCCGGGGGAACGGAGCGATTACCTTGCTACCGCGGCAAAGCATCATGGAATCTGGGTGGTAGCTGGTTTGACAGAGAGGGAGACCGAGCAAGTCTTCAATTCCGCGGTATTGATTTCGAGCAATGGCGAATTGGTAGCGAAGCATCGAAAGATCAACGAATTATCAATCGCGCATTCTCTTTACGATGTAGGCGATCGGCTAACTGCAGTACCCACACCGTTCGGCTTGCTCGGGATTACAATCTGTGCGGACAATTTTCCCGAGTCGCTCGTATTTGCGCATGCGCTCGCTCGTATGGGTGTGCAGATATTACTGTCGCCATCGGCTTGGGCCGTCGAAGGAGATCACGATAATGAAATGCAACCATACGGAGAGCTCTGGTTGACTGCCTATCGCAGCCTAGCCTCTCTTTATCAAATGAATGTTGTCGGCGTCAGTTGTGTTGGTTGGCTGAAAGCTGGACCATGGAAGGGCAAAAAGTGCATAGGCAACTCCATTGCTGTCGGACCAGGTGGGCACATCCTGGCAGTTGCACCATACGGTGTCCATGCCGATTCATTGACAGTGGTCGACCTAAAGGTGGCCCCGCCGATCGCAAGAGGAGCTGATTTCGCCAAAGCGTTGAAAGATCGAGGTTACTCGGGACCTTGATTCATTTATCAGAACGCCCATCATGACTCGTGCGCAGGATCAAACCTCGGTGCCGTGATAATTATGAATTTGAGCGTGCCTTTAATCGCGTGAGATGTGCCTGCTTTTATGACAATCAGATCGTCTCTCGCCACCTCGTATTGTTCATTAGCAACGGTTACCAAGCCGCTTCCTGAAAGGATGTAGTATGCACGATCGCTGATACGATTTACATGCGCCGGGTGATCGCCCGTCAATTCAGCAATAACAAAATCAAAATTAAATCCCTTGCCGTCAAAGAGATCGTAAATTGTCAGCACCTTATCTACCTTCCTTGCCTTAGCCTTGGCCAGAGTTCGTTTCATGGGGGTTCTCCTGACTGTCACTTACGACACTGCCGAAGATAACACAAAAGCCACTCTCTCTCCCCAGCTCAACCGACCAAAATATGAGCTTGTCATGAGCCAAATTACAGGTTGAGTAAGAATCGTTAACCAAGCGCTAAAGTCAGGCTCTATACTAGAGCGACCCCTTGATTGTATAGATCCATGCCCGGACGTCTCAGGCTAGCCGCAGTAATTTCACTGGTACTAATAACAATTGCGTTTGTTATGGCGTACTTGGTAAAGCCGCGATTGCTGGCGGTTGAGCAGGCAGATGCGCCGGAAGATTTTGCGTCCTTGCCGTTACATGCCAGTGGCATACCATTATCTGAACGAATCTCGCGATCGCATGGGCTGGCGCTAATACTGGTCATCAGCGAGTTCTCACAAAAGAATGCCACCGCCCTTGGTGCATTACGTGAATGGGCTAATGAGAAGTTTGACAAAGACCCTACGTTTATTTATGCAACCCAGGCCACGCACCACGCAGAGCTCCCAGCCAGTATTTTTAGCAGTTTTGTCTACAATTTATTTGCTGGTCCTCGCATTATGGCAGAAGAAGAGGCTCTGCGATTTGTTCGCCGGCGCATGCATGTCTTCCACGCAACTGACGCATTCGCTCAATTAAAATCGGACTTTTACGAATCGTTCGGGAGAGACCGTGAAGCTGCCGAGCTTCTCGCGCAGTACGAATTCGACCAGGCAAGAAAATCCGTGCCTGCCATATTGGCAGCATGGTTCTGGATAATAGTTACGGCTTTCGGCATCTATCGATTCTGCTTTGTCCACCGGGCAATGCGTGACAAGATCCAGAACACTTTGTCTGGTCTGTGGTTTGTCTTGGCGCTATTTTATTTGATCGAGGCTTGGACTCAGAATTCTGTGCCGGTCATGCTTTCATCACTACTGTGTGCAGCGATCGGTTTGTACTTAAGACGCCCATTGATCTGGACGCGTGGCGAAGATAGGGGTTTGTCATTGCGTCTCGTTACCCTGGGAGCAAAATCTCTCACTCTAATCACCTTTCTCACTCTCAGTCTCATGGGCATTCACTTACTAACGTGGATTAAGACTGGCACCATCGATAATCCAGATCCGATAATGCTTTTGTCCTCCGCTATTACAGGGAACTTTTTCCATGAGCCAGTGGAGCTAAAGCGCAATTTAGGTCGCTTAATCGGCATACTCTGGCTGCTTGCGCTAGGCATTTGTCTGAGGATTCTCATGTTAGAGCGTGAGCCAGATTTAGAGGCTCCTGAAAGGCTTGATCAGTTAAAGACCATGCCGCCGACTGACTGACGCTTGCATCGAGCCCGCCGTTACTCCAGCTGGTTTGCTAAAATACCAAATCTCAGTCTCAGCCCTTGTGTCGGAACTGGTATACGAGTCGCACTTAAAATGCGATGCCCGTAAGGGATTGAGGGTTCGAATCCCTCCAAGGGCAATTTTCTCTATTACTGACAATCCTTTATCTTTGCATGAGTCAGCAGGTTAATTAGAAGTGCTCGAGCGAAGTCCCAATCGAACTGAGTTGCCGGTGGAAGCGATTGAACCACTCGCTCGCCAATTAGCGGATACTCAGAAGAATTGGCACTTCCATATATTGACTAAGGACTGCGCTCTCAATAGATCGAACTCTTACGAACTGATTATAGAGAATGCTGGGAGCGAAGAAGTTTTTCTGCTTCGCTGTAACGAGAAACCAATGGCGCTTGGTCAGAAACTGGCTAAGCTGTTGCATGGAGAAGATATTGTTGGCGCCAGCGAGACGGACAAAAAAGCTGAGTGCTCGCCTGATGCTTTGAATATCATTAGTACAGCAAAAGAGCTGACCGCCACAGGCATTTTCTGGCACCATCACATGTTATTTCCGGATTGCATATTCAACATGCATCGTGGCCACTGGACGCTCGTTCTGGAAGATCCTGAATCTAAAGATCTTCTCGAATATGTGAGTACACATGAACCGACAACAGAGCTCAAGATTATTGAAACGCTATTTTACAGCCAGAAAATCTGACGCTCTGACAACCAAGGCTACTTTGCTAAAGATGCCAGCTCTTCTGTGACAACAAGACGCACTTCGTTGCCATCGGCAAGCCCCTTTAATTGCGCCATGACCGCTTTCATCACGGCTCCTTGATTACGATTGTCCGCTGGCAGTTCGTTAATGATTTTTCGCACTGTTTCTCGAATCTCCTGAGCTGTCTTTTGAGTTGGCAGATATTTGGCCAGAATTTCGCGTTCTCTCACTTCTTTGTCGACAAGTTCTGCTCGTCCAGCTTTGGTAAATTCGGCAATTGAATCGTTGCGCTGTTTGACTTGCTTCTGGATGACAGCCAGCTCTTCTTCTGCGGTTAAGTCCTTGCCAGTTTCCACTTTCTTATAGGTAAAAGCCGACAAAGTCGAGCGCAGCGTATCTAAACGCAATTGATCGCGATCTTTCATCGCTTCCTTGAGATCCGCAGAAATTTTTTCCTTCAAGCTCATAATGATCCATTCGCTTCTTGCGATAAAGTTAGTAGTCTGTGTATTCTAGGCATTTATTATACACATATGCCTGGAGCCAAAAGGAGCTCGATCGACGATGGACCTCGTAGAGAGGTCTGCCAGCTACCATGGCGTCACTTTCTACACTTCGGCAACCAAGTGTTGTCCTTGTACTATTTCGTAATCACGGTTTGAGCAATGACATCATAATCCAGGCGAATGTACGAGTGCTCGAGAACCTTACAGCTGACAAGTTGCAGCGCCTTCAATTCGCTCAACTGTGTGCGTTCGAGTATCGCTTCGCCGTCGAACATGCTAGGTGTCTCTTTGCCGCCCACAAGCAAGGGGGCAATGACAATGGTCAGTCGATCAATGAGCCCCAGTCGAAGCAAGGCGGTATTGAATGTGCCACCAGATTGTATAGTCAAATGTTCGATTCCATGATCCGCACTCAATTGGTAAAACAAATTTCTGAGATCAATATCTCCGTCGGAGAAGATCACTTCAACGTTGGTAGATTTATCTTGAACCGCAAACGCCGGATGCTCTCTGTTGTTGGTAACAACATACAGCTTTTTGGCCATCTGCGCGAGATAATTGACTCCGGAGATTTGAAGATGTGGCTTGCGATCGACGATGAAGAAAGTGACTGGAGTTTTTTCAGGAATGCTGGTCTTATGATTGACTCCGATTTTATCCATCGTTCGCCCGGTATTTAGGTTGTACAAGTCGGTTGTTCGCTCTATTTCGTAGAATTGCTGAAAGCCATCGCTTACTCCGGAAATTTGCTTCCAGTCCTGTTCGGGATCGAGAATGTCACTAGCTCCGCTCGTGATTTTTCCATCCACTGACATGAGCATGAACAATCTTGTCCGCACGCGGTCCAACCCCGATCTAGTCATCATGTCACTTTGTGTTTGCATTCAGCTCCACATTCCTTCAGCCTGAAGCTCGGCTAAGACTATCATAAAGCCTGCGCAAAGCAGGTCGCCAGGTAGCGTAAGATAAAAGATCTGTGCTGTCGCTAAACTGATCGACACTGCCGATTGGTCTGAGCGCAGCTATTGTTTTCATGGCAGGATCAGTTATCTTAGCCAAAATTGCTTTTGAAAAGCGCTCTTTACTGATGACTAAAAAAGGCCTGCCGTAGAAGTCCGATACTTTTTCAGGCATTGGCTCTGTGATACCGAGCCTATTGTGCAGCCGTGCCACCTGTTCATATGCTTCTGAAAGGTGCCTCTCGCGTTCTTGCCAGGACTTAGCTAATAACACCGCTTGTAGTATTGGTGCCAATGTAGGTGCCGCTCTTAATTTTGAGAAAGCGGTGCCAAACCATTTTGAATATGGAGCGTATGTTTTCTCCATGAGAAAGCATAAACGCATCAAATCGCGAACCAATCTGGCCGCAATCAATGCAGATCCAATCTCATCACCAGCGTGGCCGGCTCGACCCATTAAATGTTCTTCTTGCTCGATACGCGCCCAGCTACAGGCAAGCAAATAGAGCCAGACATCATGCGGATAATAAGCGAATCTCTGGCGCACTGTATCCAAGCCAATCTCGTCGTGAAAAAGACGACCGCCTGTTATAGTTAGTAGTTTTTGTTCGGGAAATGTGAGCCAATCTGCTGCTTCGATTTCTTGATCTATATCAAAGCCGAGATAGTTTTCGATAAACTCTTTAAGCGTCTCCATCACGACGCGGTGATTTACGGGACCCTCGCCACTTAAGTCGGGCATTTGCACTCCCTTCTCGTCAGGAGCACCGTAGCTAGTGGCATAGCCTTTGAAACGGCGCGGTAGTTTTTCGCTCAAAGCGTTTCTTACGGCCGCTTCGTATGTGGCAAGATCTTGTTGATTAACAAACAGCATCACTCTGGGGCCCCAGTGATGATCAGAGGACATTTCGGTATCAAATTCCAGTATTTCCGAGCCACTGCCGATCAATGCGGCACTATACCGTAAATTTGGGAACTCCCCACGCAAGATCGGTTCCACCGCCTCGCGATAGAACGATTCGCTCAATTTAAGTCCTGGAATAAAGCGTGTTTCAGGCATGCGCTCAGCCTTTAACTAATCCCTTACCAACTTCTTGAAGTAAACAAGCTCTGGATCACCTTCGTCAACATTCTCAATCAGACCGCTGCGGCTGTATCCAAGTTTCTCCAGCAGATTCTGCATAATGACATTAGATTGATTTGTCGATGTAAACAGTTTTTCGGTCGGGCATATTTGCTCGATGAACTCTATCAATCTAGAAGCAATGCCACTGCGTCTATGGTTTGCTGCAACAACGACCAAGTGAATAAACCCATAGCCAAAAAATGATTGATCAAAAACAATGTATCCGCATGGGGGGCCTTTCATTAGAGCAATGGCACAGCTCTTGGACTCAATCGACTTTGCTAGAAAGCGCTCGCGTTTATCGCTCTTAGCTGCCACAGGATCAACAGCATAGATTGATGCCAGGTCGATTAATTGAGCTTGTCGAATCTGAAGCTCGGTATCAACTTCAGGCATGCGTCTTGGTTTGAGCATCCCGCACTGCTGTCCAGGGCGTAAGCGCTTCTTTGCCGTCTTTGCATTGATGGCAATCGGCGGGTGCCTTGATACCGACATGCGCTTGAATGGTGGCGTAAAGTTTACTGCCGTATTTATGCTCTGCCTGAATGACACCACCGGCAGTGCCCTTACAAAATACTGCTGCACCGCTTACGGTACCACCATGCTGTTCGGCTACCTTGGGCAACGTCTCGCCGACGCAGCGTCCGGTCTGACTGACAGCATTGAATACGAGCACGCGATCACCTTGCTTAATCTCGCCTGCAACAAGCTTGGTGCCGAACCAGCCGGAAGGAAAATACTCGAGGTAAGTTTCACGCTTGCCCAGTCGCTTAGCTAATTTGCTCACAATTGTCTTCACCGCAGCCTGTGCTGGCGCTAATATCACATCGAATTCCAGCTTCTCTCTATCGATCCATTTAACGAGATCTTCGACAATCCAATCGACGAATTCCGAATTGCTGGCTATCGGTTCGACAACGTAAACAGCATCGAGATGATTACCGCACTTGCCGTCCTGGGGAGCTGGATACTCATAATGTCCAATAGTATAGGCACCATTAGTGCCCAGAATTTTCACCAGCTGTTCAGACGGAAAAGTGGCCGACGATCGTTTCAACCCGTGCTGATTCTGCTTATTTAACTGATACATAGGTTTTGGTCGATGCCTCCGCGGCTACTCGAATTTTGTTTTCCAGCACGCCTATTCCTTGCGCTTCCAGAGTAACCACATCCCCTGCTTTCAGCCAAGGGTAGGTGGCAGGCTCGAGCACTTCGTTTGTCTTGGGATCCATCTTAGCAGCGAACTCGGCGATGCAGCCGTTGCCCACAGTACCAGAGCCGATGATATAACCTGGCAGCACAGCAATATCTTGTTGGCCTAACCAGCTGATGATCCTGGGGAAACTCCAGGCCTGCTTGTTACCGCTACTTGGATGGGTGTGATAGAGGCTAGTGTAATTTGTCTTGCTGCGCTCTTGCCCGTTGACCTTGAGGATGAGCTCCATGTCCAAAACGCCGTGCTCATCCATTTTGAACTTCGACGCCGGCACAATTTTGGGTCCGATGCTGTTGCCGATGATTGACTTGCTATTAGCCGGTCCAAGCCCTTCCATATCTTTTTTCTGCACGTCCCGCGCCGACCAGTCATTGATGATGGTGAGAAAGCAATGTTCCTGGAAAAATTTCAGAGCTTCTTCCTCGGTCTTGGGCAAACCAGCCTTACCGACAATGCAAGCAATTTCGAATTCGTAGTCCGGTGCTTTGACGAAGCCGGGAATAATGACCTCTTCACCTGGTCCGAAGACTTTCTCTGGCGGTAGATCGGCTATGTAATAAGTGGCGTGATCGTACCAACCGGGCCAAATACTGACGCCACGCTTCTCTCGAATCTGTTTAACATGCGTCTCGAAACCAAGGAAATCTAAAAACAGACGTGGTTCTGGGACTTCAGTGCCGAACAGATTCACGGTCTTTTCAGTGCGATGAAAAAGCATGTCGTTTCTTTTGGCCTCTCGACTGGTATGGGCGTTGGAAAGGACCAATTATCTCATGCTCCCAATTAACTAAGCCCAGTCTCAAGCTTGTGATCATAATGTGGCCATTAGCAGGACAGGTAGGATGTCATTTGTCCGTTCTTCCAAAAAATCTAGAACTAACCTGGCTACATTTGGGCAATAAGGTCCCCAGTCGAACCCCGCTTTGGTAAGCCCGCTCAGAATCGAGCGGCGATGTCTATTAGATTTGAGCCTGCCGTTGTCCAGAAAGTGACCGCGGCGTATAGACCCGCTCGTAACGGCAGTCGAGCCCAAAACTGGCGACTGTTGACACATCGAGGAGGAAAGACCATGGCTACCCAAAAAGCCGTTGAAGCGACACAAGTAAAAGCTGGCGACCGTTCAACCAAGCCAGGAGACGCACATTCAACACAGGCTGCGCACACGATGTTAGCCCAAGTAGACGGCTTACCAACTCCGCCCGTAGACAACACCATGCCTGCTGGTTTTCCGCAAATTGCTGTGGATAAGGTCAGCTTTGGTGAGGGAGTCGGCGCCGCCTTCGTTCCGTGCCTATTTGCCGGATACACACTGGTTACGCCGGTGGCTCAGCAGATCGGCTGGAAATTGGGCATGGGGGGAGACGATAACGTCAGCATGGCACTTGGTGTTGGTGAAGGCAGCGCCATTCTCTGCTCAGTCATCGGCGGCATGATCGGTAAAGCCCGGGATAAATGACCGGCGTCGAGTGCTTATCAAGGCATGCCCGCAGAGTAAACTATAGGGAATTTCAGCGCACAGTTAGAAAGACCCTGAGATTCCTCTAAATGAAACATACAGAAGCGTTCGAACGACTGGTCAGAGAGATCCTTCCTCAGATAACCGAGATTTCGCCCGAAAGTGTTTACGACAAGCTGAAGCGGAAAGAGCAATTTCGCCTGATTGACGTGCGTGAAGATCACGAATGGAATGAGGGTCATGCCGTCGGTGCCGTACATCTTGGGCGTGGCATCATCGAGCGAGACATCGAGAAGGTTGTTCCCGATTATCATCAATCAATCGTTCTTTACTGCGGCGGAGGCTACAGATCGGCATTAGCCGCCCACAACCTGCAAAAAATGGGATACAAGAATGTGCTCAGCATGGCTGGTGGTATCAGACGCTGGCGTGAGCTCGGTTTGCCGGAAGAGAAGTAATTCACGTCCTAAGCACCACTTCTTCGGCAAACGGGTATCGACAATCGCTGAAGTGCGTACCTGGCGTTGGCATGAAGATGCCAAGAGTTGCGCAGAGATCTGATACCACTGATAATGGCATTATCTCTATGCTAGAAAGAGACTGAAAATGAATTCGTTGCCATTGCCTAACTTTGAGTCCGATTCACACCAACAGACACTTGATCTATCTGGACTCGAGGTTTTATACGAAGAGGTCGAAAACGCTATTGTCGAAGAGAAGACAGAGACTGAGACAGAGATTATTCTGCGGCTTCTCGGTCAGCTTGCTGCGGTCAATGACTTGGTGAAAGCGACAAGCACCAAGTTGGTCGCGGCAAACGATCGGTTGAACAACTTGTCAACCTTCATTACCGTTCAACATGCAAAGCAAAACGAGCTGGTGTTAGCTTATCAAGCCCAAGCAGCACGCGTTTCAGGACTGGAACACAGGCTGGCTATGGCCGTGGCCGAAAATCAGAGACTAAAGCGAAGCTGGTGGCGTAAGATCCTCTTTTGGATTAAGTAGTTTCGGCGGTAGAGATCTCCATCGATAAGTTTGTATCGACATTGCTTCTATTAGTCGCCTTTACCTTGTTGCCATCTTTTGTTAACGGGCGAACGGATCGATTAGCGGCATGTCCAAAGATAATGCTTTGGGTTTGGGAAAGACCTGAGGATTTGAGATGGCTCGACGTACAAAGTACAGGAGTGGCATTTCTGGCTCGCACACTTACTCTTAGTGGCGATGAAGTTATTGCTCAAGCACGGCGTCAGCCGCTTCGCTTGCCTGAGCACTGCTTTGTCATCGCAGTCGTGCGCATCGAAGCCGATCACAATCGAGCAGCCACCTTCTCTGATCGCCAGATCAAGTCGATAGTAGACCACTGTTTGGTTGCCGCCGGAGATCCTCAGATCAGAGCGCTACAAATAGACTTTGATTCACGATTGTCTGAACGTGCTGCTTATCAAACTATATTGCAGCAAATTCGCTCATCGCTGCCCGCCTCGTTTCCTTTGGCTATTACAGCGCTGGCCTCATGGTGTAGTGGTGACTTCTGGATCAACAAGCTTCCGGTCGATGACGCTGTGCCAATGCTTTTTCGCATGGGACGTTCGGAGCAAGAACGCACTCAATACATCAATTCTCTGGCCCGTTACTCGGCTGAAGGTCACTATAAACGGTGCCTATGTGCAAGCAGCGTCGGCATTGCCACAGACGAGCCGATAGCATTACGTGCTCTGGCCCACCGTCGGATTTATCTCTTTTCGCCAAAAGCTTGGCACAAAAACGATCTAAAGCTGGCCCTCACTAAGATAGCGGAGTATCAATGAAACAACAAAAATGCTTGGCCGTTGCTCTTCTGCAAACGCTTTTGCTTGCTTCAATTTCTAGCGCTTTGGCATGCGGGCCGTTCATACCGGAGGCCATTTATTCCTTTAATAACAATCCCGATTTTCCTCTCAAACGCTACGCTGCCGGTCGCCTGGGTATAGTTTTACCGACGTTTGCCAAGTCGTACCTGGTGGTGGCATATCGATATCTAAACAACCAGCGGCTGCCGGAAGACGAACAAGCGGCAGCATATTCATTGTGGAAGGAGCGCGCCTGTTTAACGGTCCCAGACAATCAGCCGGTTAACGTCTGGACCGACGCGCGGGCAAAGGTGCCTGGTGTCAAAACTGTGCAAATCGAGACCGACCGCGCGATTAATCGCACTGGCGATGATCCCTACAGTACTTATCTGAATTGCCCAAGCGAGACATTCGAGTATGCCGCCAGATTGTTGAAGGAGAAAGCTTCTCAGCATGGTGTGAATAGCTCTTTCGTCAAAGAATGGATCGCCGCTCAAGATCTCGTTTTCTGTCATTGCGGTGGTGGCAAATACGACTGGCGTAAGAAGCAGTTTGATGCTGAACCGGCTTATCCACAGGAGCCAGACAAAGATGCTAGTCCTGAAGTGATTGATGACAGGCAGTATCAGATCGCGGCGGCGCATTTTTACGGACAGGAGTTCGATCAATCTTATGCAGAATTCAAAAAGATTGCTGCCGATCGGTCCTCGCCGTATGCCAAGCTGGCACCGTATTTGATGGCGCGTTGTCTAATTCGTAAAGGGACTTTAGCGAAGCTCGACGAGACGCAGCGAAAGGCGTCTTTGACCAGTGCCGAAGCTCAGCTCAATTCAATATTGGCCGATGCGTCTATGGCTCAGCTTCATCCCGGCTGCAAACGCCTGCTTGCTTTCGTCGCGTTTAGATTGCAACCAGAAGCACATCTCAGAGAGTTAGCCGAGTCTTTAACGGCCGCAATCGATGACCCCAATTTTAAGCAAGACTTAGATGATTACACACTTCTTCTTGACAAACTAGAAGGCGTTTCAGCCGATGAACTGTTTTCCGATCCGCCAGCCACTCGTCCGATCCCTGCCGCCGCTAAAAATGATGATTTATCGGATTGGATAACAGTATGGCAATCCGATGATCGTAGTCAGCTCGCCAATGCTCTCGATCACTGGCGCAAACATCATTCTGCTGCCTGGCTATTGACTGCGCTCCATTACGCTGCCGCCAACAAGCAGAACTGCCCGGAGTTGCTGGCGGCTGTCGCTCAGCTTGAGCCCAGTGCACCCGCTTATTTGACCGCACACTATGAGGTAGCGCGGCTATTGATCGCTGACAATCAGCCGCAGCTTGCACTCAAAGAGATTGAGACTTCAATAAAATATGCTGGCACTGAAAAACTCTATTCAGCGCTCAATTTGCTCATGGATCTCAGGAGCACTCTACCGATGGATCTTAGTCAATTTGTGGAAAATGCAGTGCGTCGACCAGCTGCGTTAGCTGTAGATCGAGACTACTTCGATGATCAGTTTGCCCGCTCAGGCTTATCCAGTGTGGCAGTGCCTCCGTTCGTCTTCGCCGAGAGCAGTGCTCATCTCATGAATAACAACATGCCACTAGCGATTTTTTGCCAAATTGCGTCTAAGCGAGAGCTGCCGAAAGAATTGCAGGCCGATCTTCTGCAAGCCGCGTGGGTGCGCGCCGTGCTCTTAGGAGATACTCAGTCTCAATCGCCTTTGGCAAGGCCTCTGGCTAAGTCCTTTCCTCAGTTGTCCTCGATGCTTGACTCGACGAAAACTGGTGACGCTGTCGATAAGAACTTTAGTGCCATCCTGATGATCTTAAAAAATCCTGGCATGCGGCCATTCGTGCGGCCAGGTGCTTACCGAGAAACATCTATTGGCAAATTGGACACTTATGGAGACAACTGGTGGGATACTCAATCTAGCCAGCCGATCGGCAATTTAGCCAACCCAGCTGCCGATCAGGCTCAGTTGAAGAGAAGTAAAATGCCTAGTTTTCTTACATCCGCTCAGCTAGCTGCAGGCAACAGCGAGCATAAGCGGCTGGTTAGCCTGGGCACAGCACCTACATTTTTGTGCGCCCAAGTTGTATCCTATGCCAGGGCGCATAAAACTGATTCAAGAGTGCCGGAAGCTCTTTACCTGGCCGTACGCGCCTCTCACTATGGAACAAGAGATGAACGAACAAAAGAGTTTTCCAGACAGGCTTTTCAGCTCTTGCATGCTAATTATCCTAGGAGTCCGTTCACTACACGAACGAAATATTACTACTGAGCTTACTGAGGTTACTAAATGATGAATTGCCTGAGCCGACTCAGTCTATCAGGTGCACGTCGGGCAAAAATGATCGTTGCGCTTTTCTTTGCTTTTAGTCTTTCCACATATTGTGCCACCGTCAATGCTGACATTGCCGCCGACACTGATAATCAAAGCAAATCGAGCAAACATAAGCACAAAAAATCTGATGATCAGCAAGTAACGGACGCAGCGCCATTGTCGACATCCGACAGAAACAGCGCTCCTTGCCTGAGCTGGACAAGCCCCATGGTCGCGCCACGCTGTTGCTTGCTGTGCATCCACGGACTCGGCTTATACAGCGGCGCTTATGCCAACTTTGGCCAGCGCATGGCTAGACACGGTATCGCCACTTACGCCATTGATGTGCGCGGGTTTGGTTCATGGATGAAAGCAGAAGGGCATGAGGAGGTTGATTTTAAAGATTGTCTGGACGATGTTCACGTTGCCTTGCAGGCCATTCATAACGCCCACCCCGGCTTGCCTGTGTTTCTTCTGGGAGAATCTATGGGTGGGGCCATCGCCTTACGAGCCACTGCTATGTATCCCGAACTGGTAGACGGCTTGATCTCTTCTGTACCGGCAGGCGATCGGTTTAAGCAAAAGAAGACGGACTTAAAGGTAGCACTTGAGTATTTAACCGGACCAAACAAGCAACATGACATCGGCACAAGCATCGTCAAGCAAGCGACGCAAGACGAGAAGTTGCGTCAAGACTGGCAAGATGATCCGCTCGACCGTATGAATTTGTCAGCGCATGAATTGATTCAATTTCAGAAATTTATGAATGAAAATCATGACGCGGCTAAAGACATAACCAAAACGCCTGTGCTCTTCGTGCAAGGTAGTCACGACAAACTAGTGAAGCCGGAAGGCACGTGGGATTTGTTCAACGAGCAGGCAACCGACCAAAAGACCTTTCTAGCCGTCCCTTCCGAACATCTTATCTTCGAAGAGGCGCAAGACCAGAGCCACAGTTTCGATGAGAAAGTGACACAGCTTGTCACCGCCTGGATCTTCGCCCACATTCCCTCCGGAGGTGGCACGATTGTATCGGAATCAGAAAACCGGCAGTTAATGCGAGCAATCGATAAAATTGTCGCCGGAAAATATAGTGCGGCCCAAACCGATTTGCAGAATATTATTGCCACTGATCCTGGTGACGAGAAAGCGCACTATTATTTGGGCGTCACTTATATGAAAATGGGCAAACCACAACAAGCAAAACCTGAATTCGCCACTGCTATGACTCTCGGCAGGGGTACGGATCCAGCCAGGAATGCTAATAACTATCTGCTCGCTCTATCACAAGAATTAAAATCAGGCGCCGGCAAACAGCCAAACCTTGTCAACAACGCCAGTCGTGCTCAATTGCCTGTATCTGTGTTCAGATCGCTGGCAACCGGTGGCAAACCTGTAGTATTGGCATTTTATGCACCGTGGGCGGAAGAATGTGACAGTCTGGATGCCTTGTTTACCAAGGCCAGAAATCTCTTTTCCAACCAGGTAGTACTGGTGAAAGTGAACGTCGATGACCATCAAAATGATCAATTGGTACGATATTGCGCGGTCGGACCGATACCAACGTTTGTCTATTTGACAAACGATGGACACATTGCCTCCACATCCATCGGTAAAAGTAACTTTGTCGAGTTTGCTCGAGGCGTAGCGGCAACAGTTCATTAAGTCAAAGGCATGTATTATAGTAGCCGTTGGTGACTAGCAGGTTTTGTATATGAGCACAGCACTGTTTCAATCTGAAGCGCTCCTTGACGAATCCAAGGAGCTCATGCGAGATAAAAAATATGCAGAAGCAGCAAGCGCTCTCAGAGCAGCCTTAGAAATACGAAAATCGGCAATCGGCGACAAAGATGTGAGCATCGCTCAACTCTTGGACGAGCTGGGAGTCGCCCTGGCTGCCGCAGGCCAAGTTGATGAAGCGATGCAGTGCTTTTCTCAAGCGCTTACTATTCTGGAAGCGATTTATTACCCTGGCCATGCCTGGATCGCGCCTGTGCTAATGCACATGGTAGATATTTATCTGGCGCAAAATAAGTTAGCCGAAGCCGAACCGCTCTGTCAACGCGCCTTGGCCATTGACGATAAGGCACTGACCGGTGAACATCGTCAAACATTGGAATGCACACTAAAGCTAGCGACGATCTATATGAAACTCGCTAAGAACGCAGACGCCGAGAAATTGTTGACAAAGGCGACCAAACAAGTGGACACGCCCTTGGGGCCACTCGAGGAGTTTCAATTTCTGCTGGCCCAGATAAGCGAGCTGGAAGGCAAAAAGGATGACGCGGACAAGCTATACAAAAGCGCCGCCCTTGGCTATGAGCAACGCCGGAACTATTCAAGGCTGGCTGCATGTTTGAGCCGTTATGGCGAATTTTTGCGAAAAGAGAACCGTAAAGACGAGGCCAACGTTGTGGACGAACGAGCGAAAAAGTTCAAAGAGTTTTCTAGTTGTATGAATCCTAACGAAGATCTTTTTCCCTCCACTCTACTCAGAGCTTAAGAGCGAAGTCCCATTTCTGACTCAATCTCTGATCCAATATCTCTGGCTCAATCAGCCAGTATTTTGCAGGCCAATTGCCACGCCGTTGATCGTCATCAAAGCTGCTTCCAGTAATGGGTCCTCGTTCAACTGCCTAGCTGAGCCTGGCGAATCGGTACCACTAAGTTTTATCTCCAGGCCACCATCGTGTCGCCTGTCGCGTAGCTTTTTCAATAACTTCACCTGTAGAAGGCTCAATGGATCAACATAAGGATTGCGAAGAGCGATAGACTGCTGCAGAAACTGTGTGGAGTCTAGCAGTTTCTCACAGCAAGCGATTTGCAAGACAGCATTTTCGGCCCGTTCGTATTCCTGTTTGATCTTAGGAAAGTATTTCTCTCTCAGCCTGCCTTCTACAAGGCTTTCTGCGTAGAAGGCGGCAATGTTCATGTCGGCGACAGCCAACGCTGTTTCGATTTTCGAAACTAACCCTCGAAAGAAAGGCCAGTTATTGTACATTTCTTGCATGATCAGTAAGTTGCCGGAATCACGACTTATGCATTCCTGAATTCCCTGACCGAACCCATACCAGGCCGGTAACATATAACGACTCTGGGTCCAGGCAAAAACCCAGGGTATTGCACGCAGATCATCAATTGACCGACTGTCAATTTTTCGAGACGTTGGTCGCGAACCCAATTTCAATTGGGCTATTTCATTGATTGGTGTCGTCTGGTGAAAGAAGTCGACGAAGTCTGGGTCACCATAAACCAGGTCGCGATATTGTTGCAACGATACTGTCGAGATTTCTTCCATTAGTCTCAGCCAAGATTGTTTCTCTTTTTGTTCGCTGGCGACTTCGCCGGTAATCGTCGATTCAATTACAGCGGCCGCAAGACGCTCGAAATTGCGAACGGCAATTTCATGCAAAGCATATTTTGATGAGATCACTTCGCCCTGTTCGGTTAACTTGATCCTCCCTGCCACCGTGCCCGGTGGTTGGGCACGGATCGCTCGATGTGTGGGGCCGCCGCCTCGACCGATAGCACCGCCGCGACCGTGGAACAACCGCAAGGTAATACCAGCGCTCTCGGCAATTCGTACCAGATCCTTTTGGGCTTTATATAATTCCCAATTGGAAGTGACGATCCCACCATTTTTGCCGCTATCTGAATAACCGATCATAATCTCCTGAAGATCTCCCCGCGATCTCAAGTATTGGGAGTAGATTTTCTCCTTAAGCAATTGTTCGAAGATAGACGCTGCGTTGCGCAAATCATCGATCGTCTCAAACAGTGGTACCAGATTTAGTGAGCTCTTATTTCCCGGTCCCAGTCTCAATAAATTGCATTCCTTAGCGAACACCAATAATGAAAGCAGATCGCTTGGTTGACGAGTCATACTGACTATGTACGTATCCAGAGCCTCAATGCCAAATCGCTTCTGGCTGGCCGCGATTGTCCGAAAGACGTCGATCGTTTCGTTTGTTGGGGCGCTGAAATTAAGATCCCGAGGAAACAGCGGTCGCCGGTTGACAATCTCTCCTGCCAACCACTGACATTTCTCTGCTTCATTCAGAGACAAATAGCCACCAGGGATGATACCTAGCTCTTCGGTTACTTCCTGCAAAGCAGCGGCATGCCTGCTACTATGTTGCCGGATATCCAACTTTGCCAGATGAAAGCCGAAAATATCGACTGTGGCAATTGTCCGCTCCAACCCGTTTAAACTGGCCAAACAGCCGAAGCGTTTAAGCGCCTGGTGCAAAAGTAAAAGATCCGACCGCAGTTCACTGGCGGTCTCATAATAGTCTCTCCGGCGCAGATCTTTCTCGGTCCCCTGAGTGACAGGTCGGGACGTCATTGACGACGTCAGCGAATTTCTCAATTTGGCCTGGATGTAGAACAGTTGCTGGCGGTAAGGTTCACGGTCGTATCGGCCCTTTATCTTACTGGCGATCGCCGGCAATATCAGAGCGTCACTTTCGTTTGACTTGCGTAGTTTCGGATCGAGCGGTACCCAGGTTTCTGATTGACTGAGATCGTTGAACAGCGATTCCAGATCTCTGAGGTATCGGCCAATGATCAGATTGCGCTGGTACTCCAAAGTGGCGATGGTTACGGATGGCTGTACATATGGGTTTCCATCACGATCGCCACCGATCCAGGAGCCAAAGGTGATGAAACGTCGCTGTTGAACAATAGCCGAATCTAACCCCGCATCTACTGAGTCAGTATTGGCAATTAATTTATCGGTTGTTTTGTCTGATGTTTTGTCTGAGCATGAATTGTCCAGCGCCGGAGCAAGTTGAGAGGTCAATGCACATAGCTCTTGGTGCACATCCAGTACGGCATCGATCACCACATGGTCAAAATGATAGAGTCCATATCGTACTTCATCCATCACATCTGGTTTGAAGTGAATGATGTGATCGGTCAGCCAGAGTGATTCCACAACACCGGCGATCGCCTTGTCGATCAATTTCTTCTCCCTCAGTCCTAGAGGCGGATGATCCTGGCGGTAGAGATAACGGGCAATTTCCAGCTGCTTGAGCAAAACAGTGCGGCGAGTAATTTCGGTGGGATGGGCTGTAAATACAACCTCAATATCCAGTTGCGAGAGTACCTTGAAAATTTGACTGTTTCCCACTCCGGACGTTTTCAGATGGTCGACAGCTGCCTGCAACGAATCGGCTGGGACAACACGCGGCTGTCGGTTTTCATTGATTGCTCGCCGTCTGAGGCGATGATTCTGCTCGGCAATGTTAATCAGATCAAAATATGTGACAAAAGATTTGATAATCTTTACCGATTGCTCCAGGTCAAGCCGTTCAGCAAAATCCAGTAATGGCCTAATATCTGTAATTTCGCCGGCATGCAGCGCCCGACATGACTTTCGAAATCGTTCAACGTAATCGAAGATTTCCTCACCCTCAAATTGCCTGATTGTCTTACCCAAAATCTCCCCGAGCTCCCGCACGTCATCCCGTAACGGCTGAAGACGTTTCTCACTGTCAATCTTGCTTTGTGATAACGACTTGGTCATTAGTTTTAGAGTTGATTTAGGAGGATTTCCACGTGGCTGATTCAATATTCTGCAGTAGAATGCGCTGATAAGGCGAGCCTGTTAATGGTAGCAAATTTGGCAAATCTGGCTCGGTGATGGCAATTGTTCTTCTGCAAAAGCGATCAGGAAGGCACTTCGAGGCAGCAATGAAGCAAAGGTTCATCGGGTTGGCAGTTATCGGCAGTGCTGTGCTCGCTTTACTCTTGATTGTAGCGATCGTTTTGGCGACGCCCTCCTGGCGTGGTCCGGTCTTACCTGAATTAACAGCGGGTTTGCAGATTTTCGATCGGAATAACAACCTGGTTTCGATTATGCTTGGCAATCGGGACATTTATCCCTTGCCGATAGATCAAATAGCGAAACCATTGCCAGATGCTTTGATCGCTGCCGAGGACAGAGCGTTTTACGAGCATCATGGCATCAATCTTACGAGCATCGCCAGAGCGATGTTGGCCGACATGGAGGCCGGGCGCCCGGTGCAGGGCGGCTCCACCCTGACGCAGCAGCTGACAAAGAATCTTTTTTTTCCGGACGAGAAACGAACCCTCTGGATAAAGATTCGCGAGGCCATTATTGCTGTAGAACTAGAGATGAAATATTCGAAGCAACAAATACTGGAGGCGTATCTCAATTACGTCTATTTTGGCCAAGGCACCTACGGGGTGGAGCGCGCCGCCGAGAAATACTTCGGCAAGCCAGCGTCAAAATTGACTCTGGCAGAGTCGGCGTATCTAGCTGGACTGGTGAACGCTCCATCAACGCTAAGTTCACCAGAGCACCGCCAGGAGGCCATCGACAGGCAAAGAGAGATTCTCAGCGATATGGCTAAGGTGCATTTGGCCAGCAGCGAAGACGTCGAAAGGGCAAAACATCAAAGACTAGCTTTCAGAGTTTCTCCTACAACAAGAGAGAGCGCCAGTTATTTCATTGCTTACGTCATTGGGATGCTGCAAACTAGATATACTGAAAAACAACTCTGGCACGAAGGGCTGCATGTTTTTACGACTTTAGATCCACTTGCCCAGGCGGTAGCAGATCAAGCGCTGACTCGCGGCATCCGGAAGGCACCACGCGGGGTATCCCAGGGAGCATTGGTATGCATCAATGTGGCAGATGATCAGGTTCTCGCTCTGGTCGGCGGCGCCGGGCTTTATGCCAAAAGTCCGTGGGATCGGGCTATCAGCGCTCACACTGCCGGATCGGCCTTCAAGCCGTTTGTTTATTTAGCGGCAATTAAAAATGGCGTCGCGCGCCCTGACACTATCGTCGATGATCTACCGCTGACAATTGTCACGCCCGGCACCAACCAGCTCTATTCGCCAAAAAATTTTGATGGCCAGTTCATGGGACCAATGTCCATACGCAGGGCGCTAGCACTGTCACGAAATGTTTGTGCTGTTCATATCGCTCAAACCACCGGTATTCAATCAGTCATATCTACCGCAGAAGCCGCCGGTATTCATAGCAAATTGGACGCCAATTTGGCTCTTGCTCTTGGTAGCTCCGCTGTCACGCCATTGGAGATGGCTAACGCCTATAGCACGTTTGCTCGTGGCGGCATCTACATGCAACCGATTTTTATTCGCGCTGTCTGCACCAAAAGTGGCCAGGTACTTGAGAGATGCACGCCCAGCGAGCAACGCGTGTTCGATCAAGAGCAGGTGCTGCAGCTTGTCGATATGCTGCAAGACGTAGTCGATTATGGCACCGGTAGAGCGGCAGCTTTGCACGATCGCCCGGTCGCAGGCAAAACGGGCACCGCGGATGGTGCCCGTGACATTTGGTTTATCGGTTTCACTCCTGATACTGTGGCCGCCGTGTGGGGCGGTAATGATACAGACCAGCCAGTCCCAGGCACTGCAGTTACCGGGGGCAGTGTGGCTGCGGGCATTTGGAAGAATTTCATGCAGCAATATTATGCCGGTCATCACCTTCCTGTCGGTCAGTTCATAAAACCACGAACACCCTTCTTAAACGAAAGCGAATTAAGAGCACAGCTGTCATTAAATCAGGCGGCACCAAATGTTGGTACGGCTCCGGCAGTTGGAGCAGCTGGCCTGCCGCTGCGAGCGCCGAGTCTGTCGCCACTTCCACCGAATGGCCCGGGATTAAGAGCACTGATGCCCACTGCTCATGAACAGTCAGATGACCAGGACTCTAACGTAGACCGACAAAATACTAAGAAAAGACCGGGAAAGATTGGTCGGTTTTTTCACAAATTGCTGAACGCGTTTAACTAGTCCAGAAGTGAAACCGGTAATTGTCAGTGATCTTGGTTTGCCCGAACCTGGAAGCAGCCAGTTTAAAAGCTGAGGCATTACACAATCTAGTGTCTCGGGTATCCCCTTAGCGCTGTGTGATTAAAATGTGGCATGCGAAGCACTGCAAATGTGCAACTGCCCGGGTTGACCTTGTCACATTTTAATCATTTACGACCATCTCTATCATTCACAAACCCAGTCTAGGTCATTTACTGTATGACCGACGGCAATGATGCTTGTTAGAACCCGCGTTAGCGGTAGAGAATCAATTGCGTACAGCGAAAAAGCGTGAGCGTCCGCCCAGAAGCTTCATCCTTGATCTGAGCGTCCCAAACTTGCGTAGTTTTCCCGCCATGGACGAGTTGGGCTTCGCATAAAATAGTGCCGGTTCTAGCGGTGCCAACAAAATTTGTCTTCAGTTCAATCGTGGTGAAACCAAGTGCTCCTTCTGGCATGTTGGCGATTGCGCCATAACCGCAAGTAGTATCGGCCAGGCCACAGCCGTAGCCGCATGCAAATACCCATTAGGCGCCAGGTGATCAGCTCTCAATATCAGTCTGCTGAAAATCTTGTTCAGCTCAAGGGCGGTTATTTCGATACCGATTAGACCAGGTAGCCGTCCTGCACTTCTAGCATTCAGTTGTGCAAGCGTAGCCTGCAAGCCACTGCCACTACTTTTCATTGGAGCAAAGAGACCGGGAGGGAACTAAATGATCATCTCACATCCCAACATCTGATGATCAGCAAGTGGTGATCAGCAAGCGACTTCTATTTGTCGATCTCTTGGGCATGTAACAGCAGCTTATCTATCTCTTTCAATTTTTCCTTTATCGGCTGGTGGGCGTTGAGCTCGACTTGAAACTCAGCGGCGCATTGTGCTAGCTCTCCTTTGTTATTGCCAGGCGCCTGCTCTTTCAAAGTTACTGCTTCATTCATTAGTGACTGTGCTTCCAAAAACTGTTTGTTTTTTATACAGACACGCGTCTTGGCTAGCAAATTCCTTGTAATTCGGTCGACAAAATCCGGATGTAACTTTCTCACTTCTCCACTGCGCATCAGCCCGCCTTGAAAGACGGCAAACTTACCACTCATTTCAGCGTTGGCTGCATAGACCGTCGCCACTCTGTCGAAATGCAGCGCAACTATTTGTTCGCGCACTTTTTCTGCTTCCAGAGTGTGATTGGATAAGTTGTACACGTCCAGCAATTTCAGGAGCGCTCTTATCTCGTTATCGTAAACCCGACCCATTTTATGCCCAATCTTGCTTGCTTCTGTAAAATGGTTGGCAGCACTGGCATAGTTCTTCGCTTCCAGGTCTTTGTCGCCGAGTTCCATTGTCATTCGCCATATTTCCTTTTGCCAGTTTGGAGCAGGATCCTCAGCGGGTCCGGGCATCAGGGCATAAAGCGTAAATGCACCGACGCCAAAAACGAACAGGCAGCCAAGAATTATCAGCCGATTACGCCATCTTCGCAGTGTCTGGATGTTCTGCTCTTTTTCTCTACGCAAACTCGCAGTCTCTTCAACCAGCCTGTCATGCCGTTGTAGCTCCGGAGGATGACCGAGAAGCTCCCTCAGGTGACCAACGAACCCACCGTCGTGACCAAGTAAAGCGCTGTCGTGAACAACAGTGTCATGGCCGACGAACCCGCGGTGCTGGGTATGGTGATGACTGTTGTCTGGTAAAAATATGCCGTTTTTTTGGGCACTCTGCACAAGCTCTGCCTTGAACTGCGCAACTGTTTGTTGTCTCTCCATCGGATCTTTGTTCAGCGCTTTCATGATAGTCGTCTCAATCGCCTCTGGAATGTCCAGTTCAGGCGCGGCTCCCCGCATAGACAGCGGTATTTCGTGGACCTGCATCCGCAAGGTCTCGGCTGCATTTGTTCCCATTACTGGGGGCATGGCTGTTATCGTGTGATATATGACACAGGCTAAAGAGTAAAGGTCGGAACGCTGATCTAATGGCCAGTTTTGACATTGCTCAGGGCTCATATAAAGCGGTGATTCAAATGAGTCATTGCCCTTGCTCGAAGGCTGTTCATCCCACAGGTGCATCTTGGCCAGGCCAAAATCCGTAATCGCTATTTGCCTTGGTGGAGGTTCTTCTTCAACGAAGATCAAATTGCCCGGCTTAAGATCTCCATGAAGGACATGCTGGGAGTGAGCGTAGGACAATCCATCACAAACATATGCGAACAGATGTAAGGCACGTTTCATCTCCATTCGGCTGCGGTAATCGAGGAAAGCACCGAGTGTAGTGCCATTCAAATATCGCGTTATCAAAAACGGACGATCATCCCCCGTGAGACCAAACTCCAGAATGTTCAAGATGTTGGGATGCTCTAAGCTGGAAAGCTTCTTCGCTTCTAGCTTGAAATTTTCGATTGCCGACGGGTTTGTAAGTTTTTCGGAACTGAAGACCCTTATTGCTACCATTGAGTGCGTATGTAGGTGGCGTGCTTTGTAAACTGCTCCGCCGTCTCCACCGCCGCCAACGCGCTCTAAAATTTCGAAGCGCTCAGCGAATGTCGTCCCAACCAAGGGGTCTGGCGGGGCGGGGATCAGTTCCAGGCCGTCTATGGGGCAGACTGTTTTACTGGACGGGAATTCGCGATTGCATTTCTCGCAAATCATCATAGCCACAGTTGATCTGTCAAAGGTCATACCTAGTACCAATAGTCAAGGACTGCTTATGGTCTTTGTACCAACTTGGCACGTACATCTTATCTTTTAAACATTAATTTGCTAGCGTTAATCAAGCCTGTATGCACCAAAAGCGGTGCGTTATCAGAAGACTTTTCGGTACGCCGGTCGTTTCTGCCGCCGAGCGAATGACATACCCTTTTGCCCACCTGTCAACGAGAACCAGCAATCCAGATATAAACGCCTATACCTCTTGGCAGGCGGGTTGGCCATCTGATCTCGTCGCCGATGCCGTTCTTTAGTTAGGCTGCATTGATGTTGCTAAGTGGGGGAACTTGAGACATTCGGTTCCGTCTTTATGCAAACTATATTAGTTTTCTGGTACCTTTTTGGCGTACCTTGTCTAAGTAGCTTGTCCAAGTACCTTGTCGAAGGAGTAAAAAAATGCTTTTACGTGAATTACGAACGCCACTAGCGATAGTTGCACTATTGGCTAGCGGGACGTTAGGTAACTCAGCGAATGCACTCGATTATTTGACCCAAGTAGTGCACGGCGTTGTCGATACAAACGGTCAGATAGTGCGCGGCGTTGTCATGCCCAATGGAGACATTATTGACGCTTCCGGGCGTGTTATTGGTCATTCTGTCGTTGGTCTTTTGGACCCGATGGGCAATATAATTAATCCTACGACCAGTCAAACGATAACCAGGATCTACGCTCCGGCGGAAGGCACAACCACAGTCACTAAGACCACCAGCAGCACTACACCGAGCCGGGTGATTTTTAGCAATACTCTGGTGACAGTGATCGATAACCGACGGTTAGAAATCGCCCGCATGATCGATGCGGCGGTGGCCGCTGGTGCTCTAAAAGAAGGTGACGCAGGCGAATTTCGTCGCTCCCTGCAAAGAATTGAAGCCGCAGAAATTGCTGATAGAGCATCTGGTGATGTGTTTAGCTACGATGAAGCTTCTGACGTTGCCCGCGATTTGGATTCGTTGGCCTCCAGTATCGCTGCTGCTTCACGACTGCAACCGTTACCGCCGTTGATTGTTGTCGACAGCTCCGGCGCCATTAAGTTCAATATTGCACCAAGTGGATATTTCATCAGCTCTACACAGCCCGCCGTGCAAACGACCAAAACAACGGTCACGGAAACCCAAGTTAACCCCGGCGCCTCTTCAAATTCGGTAACTCGGACGGAGACCACCACAACAAAACCTGTTTATCAGGATAAAGTGATCGAACAGACGACAACCACCACAACTACTCCAGGGACACTGATAACCACGCCGGCAGGGAGTTCGGCAATAGTAACCACCGCGGCTCCAGGAAGTGTGGTTTACGTGCGCGATATCGCTCCAGCTACCTATGTGACGACCCTGGAAGTGCGCCGCAGTGATCTGCGCAAGCTAATCGTTGAAGCAAAAGACAAGAATGTCATAAACAAACGTAAGGCAGATCGCTTGTTAGCGGAGCTCGATCGGATCCATCGTGAAGCAGTACCGACAATTACCTACGGTCGGGCGGTAGTGCTCGCAAGCGATCTCGATACGATTGGTACCCAGATTGTTGATGTGGTTCCAGCGGTACCGCAACCGATCATTTCCGGTTCACACTTAACGATATCCGACGGCCACCTGGCGACAATGGACGACGTAGCCGCTAGGCGCGCTGATTTAGAGGCTCGCATTGCTAAGGACTACTTGCAGGAGCGTCTAACGCAGAAGCAAGCTGATGATCTGAGAGAAAGAATGAACGCTATCGATACAATGGAAGCAACTTTCAGACAGCATGGGGGCGACCTTAGTTTGAAGGAAAGTAGGATCCTCTACAGCAATTATGACAAAGTTGCCTCAGATCTAGATAAGTGGGCTGGCAAAGAAAATCAGTAACTGATTCAGATTGCAGGCCAATTGTAAGAATAAAGGCTCCTCGAAAGGAGCCTTTATTGCGATCGGCGTTGATCTGGCAGCGATTTGGTTTTGATAATTTCAGTGGCCTGCTGATCTTTTAGTCGTGCTAATCGTTTCTGTCTAAATCAGCCTTTAAGAATTCTTCTTCGTCCGGCAATTCAAGATGGAAACGACTGCTCCCGTCCAGCTCGATGTGTCCATTGACAATATTGCCATCGAGAATGTGACCACCAAAACTTCTTTCACTATTGATGAACTGCAAATGGTAACCGGTCAAGGACATCTGTCCTGTATATTTCGGAAACCTGAAACCGGCAATTGTGCCAGTGATATTTTGTACTTCGTAAATTTCTTGCTCTTTTAGTACTTCAGGTAATGGTCGATACGGCTTTTCTTGTCGCGGTAAAATCCGTAGCTTCAGATATTTAAACGTACCGTCGATTTTCACTGCGTAGAAAGCGTTTCTTGATTCTATATTCTTATCGATCTGATCGCATATTTCACCGATCCCGCTTGGCCGACAAAGCATACGCATCGACGGTTTAAAGAAAGTAACGATGACAAAAGGCGTCTTTTGCCACGGCTCGACCAAACTGGCAATCGCGCCCGATTTTAGTTGATAGAAATGCCCTTGAAAGGCAACCATCTCGCCATCTAAGGCGTTGAATGTGCCGACGCCAAAATCACCGTGTCTGGCTATTTCCTCGTAAGTCATTTCGCCGTCATAAACGCCCTGCATAACCGCACCGATCGTTGAAACTTGAAATATCTCATCAGTCACGACCGGCTCAGTGAGATGCAGGCGTCTGCGTTTAACGGTTCGCAAATATTCTACAAAATGCTGCATGGATTGATCCGCTCAGTTAGTGCCTTAGCTCTTACTTCTGAACCTGAAGATCTGTCAATTACTACCGGCATTTGTCGCCGGCTTATGCCCTTGACTTGGTTTGCGAGCGTTGTTGCCCTATGCTCAATTGGAGCATACAATTCTATTAGCACCCTTACTGAGATTAGACCATGGGAAAAGAACAAAACCAGAAGAAAGAGACAAAAAAGAAACCCACCAAGACCAAAGCCGAAAAGAAAGCGGCAAAGGCGGAGAAAAAGAAGAATAGATAGCTCTTAGGCGTTACGGCGGCGTTGAATACTCTCCACCTCAATATCTGAGGTTAGGTCTAACTGCCCGGTCGGAATAGTTTGCAAGACGTGTCGGACAGCTCTAATATCGACAGCATTTCCAACTAATTGCCAGATCTCTTTCAACTCCATATGTTCCGGGAATCGAAAGGTGCCTGGAAATCCGAATAAACGCAGCATCTCTGCCGGCGAGAATCGGCGAACCTGGCCATCTTTCATTTTTAGCAGAGAACCGCTTGCCAGTTTGCAACGCCAATACCCTTTAGTGAAGCATATTGCAATGAGATCAGGCTGATCAGGATCAATAATGTTGAAGCCCTGTTCGTATTTAGCTAGATCGGCTGGGTCCACTGTCAGCGTCTGATCGAATTGGCTGTCCAGGAAGGAAGCTAACGGCGGCAAGGTACCGGCACCAGAGGCAGTGGCTTGCTCGCCTGATCCTCAAGTATACCGATTACATATCGCCGCGGGCGGCGCATGGGAATTCCCAATTGGGTGGAACACAGATCGATCTCGTGTACTAGAAAGCCTAAGTCCGTAAGAGTCTCAATCAAATGGTGTCTGACTAAGGATGTGCCAAAACCCAAGACATTTTCCAGAAAGAAATAACGCGGCGTTTTCTGCCGCAGCAACGTCATCAGATGAAGCAATGATTGGGCCCTGGGATCGCTGAGATCACCTTGTTTGCCTCGCACACTGTATGGAGTACAAGGTGGGCTGAGCCACCAGATGTCTGCACTGGGTATCTGAGCGGCCTTGATCGTATCTAGATTCGTCGACCTTGGCAACAAACCGAAGTTGAGCTCATAGACTTGGTTGGCCGAGCGCTCTGATCAAAGGCGGCGACAACCTCAATCGGCAAGCCGCGACAAGCCTCAGCAAAGGAACCAATGCCTGAATAGAATTCAACGGCCTGTAATTTCTTCAATGACTAATGACTTCGCCAGCAAGGATTTTTTCGGCACGAGTGCGCACCTGTTCCGCTTCACGATAGCGACCCTGCGCGTTATAAACTGCGGCCAGATCATTTAAGGTCGTAGCCACATTTCGGTGTTCCGGTCCAAAAGTCTTTTCCAGAATGGAGATGGCGAGAGTCGATAACGCTTCAGCCTTTTCCAGCTTGCCACGCTCTTCGTAGAACTTGGACATCGACAGCAAAGTCGTCGCCACTTCCGGATGTTCGGTGCCAAGGACCGTCGAGAAAAGTTCCAGCGAACGCCGATAATGAATTGCTGCTTCCGCATCCCGACCCATCTTGTAATAAAGCACAGCCAGATTATGGTAGTTGGTGGCCACTTCTGGATGGCTGGGTTCAAGGCTCTTTTCGTAAATTGCCAGCGATTCCTTATACAGCGGTTCAGCCTCACTATATTTCCCCTGGTAGGAAAGATTGTTTGCTAAAGAGCGCATGCATTCGGCTACGTCCGCATGTTCATTGCCGAGCAACCTCTGCTTCAAGATGAGCGCGCGCCTGTAGTACTCGTCTGCTTCACCATAGCGAGCCAGCTTTCGGTAGTTGCGCGCCATACTTTTGAGCAAATTGGCTAAATCCAAACCTTCGCCGCCGGCGTTTGCTTCTTTGATCCGTAAAGCGTCCAGCAACAGCGGTTCACTTTGATCATAACGAGCGATCGCTGAATAGAAGAGCGCCAGATCCTGCATGCTATCTGCCACGTTTGCATGGTCATGGCCAAAAACCGATTGACGCATTTGCAAAGCGTTTTTGTACAAATCGTGTGCTTCGTCCACCCTGCCTTGATGAGCGTAGTTTTTAGCCAGCGACGAGAGGCATTCGGCTAGCTCTTCGCTTTCACTACCAAGACGATCTTCACGGATCTTGCTGGCGTTGAGAATACAAACCTCACCGTCTGAAAAGCGGCCGGTCATGCCATAGAGATTGGCTAGGTCGAGGCTGCTGATTGCCGCTTGCAAGCTGTTAGTGTCTTCCTCTTTTGCTTGCTGAAGCGCCGCTAACCAAGCGCCTTCGCACTCTTCATAACGACCTTGAGCAAGAGCTTCCTGTCCCGTGCTTCTTAATTCATCCCAAGTTAATTTGACCATTGCAAGCGCTCCAGCTGCCTGAGATCATACTCCCAATCTCGCAGTTTTTTACCAGGTCCGCCATTCTATCTCCCTGATTGACTATAACAGTCAACTTTAATTTTGCCCGAGATAGAAGTCAAGAAAATGAAATTAGCTGGACCTATCGCCAAGCTTAGAGCAAACTGAAGCATAATCTTGGAAAACTGTGCAATTGCACAGTTCATCCTTTCAGCTGGTGGAATAACTTGTTGGGTGCAGGATCCAGGTAAAAAACATCGTAGCCAGGACTTACGCTTAGAGAATCAGGATTATGAGCAAGGACGCTGAAAGCGACCAAAGTCGGCAATCGGCTCGCCGATCAAAACGTAATCGCCAAGAAGTCGCCGACATTGTCATGCCGGACGGCGACAAGCTCGTGCAAGACTCCTATAACCTTGGCCAATCGGGCAGAACTAACAACTCTCAGGACCGGAGTCAGACAGAGATGGTCCATTCAGGCCATGCAGCCCATGAGGGCGATCCACTGCAACATCTTATCGGTGAAACCTGGAACACTGCTCTTTTTCATCTTGTCGGGCAAGATCCAGCTCAGGTAGTCGACCAAATTGACGCTAAATCAATTTGCTTACTCGCGCAAGGCAAGCAAGTAAAAGAGCGGATCGAAAACCAGGGCGCAAGCGGGCTCAATTCTGTGCAACGAGCCGAATTAAGAGCATATCTCGATTATCGCAATAAGATCACAGCGCAGGTGCCTTTGGCAAACCACGATGCTCTTCTTGAAACGATGGATCGTCAAATTGAGCAACGCTACCGAAAGTATCAAACATCGCCGGCATATGAAAATAAATTGCCAACGACGTCTCCTGCGGCAACCGCCCAGGAGCACAGCCAAATTGCTTCAGCGCCGAGGGAAATCGCCGCCGGCAATGGTGCTCACGCCCGTGTGAACAACAGCCAGTTAGCAAGGAAAGACGCGCAAACACAAAGCAGGCGGCAAGACCAGGAGCCGCTCCCTACGAAAATTGAGACCGAGCAAAACCATTACACTAATGCCAGTCAAGCGAAAGCGCTGACATCGCCTGCAGCCCACCAGAAATCGGACTCATCAGCGATCGGTGTAATGAAGCTTTCCGGCCTCGAAGTCAAGCGCAACCTCGAGGTTACAACTAACAACAACAATAACCTTCCCGAACGGCGACTGTATCTATGTTCCACGCAGTGTTCTTTTTCTGGTTTTCATTTAGCCTCTTTATTGCGTAACGATGTGGTAAGAGAGAACGACCCAAGTGTTCTTGCGGCGCTCGCGCGCAATGGCAGGATCGCTAATCAGGCTAATAGGCAGGCTAATGGGCAGGTTAATGATCGGGTTAATGATCGGGTTAATGATCGGGCTAATGATCGGGCTAAAGATCGTTCTGAAGATCAGTCTAACAGCAAGACGACGGCTGCTGAGCCTGCCAATACCGGGCGCATGCCGCCCATTGCTTTAGCTAGCGGCAGCCTTAGCCAAGCCCCAAACACAGCTATGGCAAAAGAAAGAGAACGGCCAACAAACTCTCTGGAACATGGTACCGCGCACAGTGCTATGTCTCAATCCGGTCTATGTGACCTGAACAAGAAACATTCAGAGATCTCCGCTAAAGTCTCAGCAGAAATCTCTGAACAATCACACCGGACAATCTTACAGCAGCCAACAAATTTGCTTTCAGCCAATGTTTTGACTGACACTCTTAAAAATAAGTCCTCTTCGATGTTACTAAACGGACCTAATAGCGGCTCTCGTGAAATCGCTCACAGTGGCTCAGTCGACTGCCAAATCAACAAGACCAATAACATCAATAAGATCAACGCTGAGAGTGCACGGCTCGCAGCCAATGAAATTGGTCTTTCAGGACATTCTTATAAACACGACAACAAAAGTGAGACCTATTTGAGCGAATCAAGGAAAACCATGACCAGGCAAAGCGACAGCCTAGTATTACAACCTGCCGGTCGAGCCGATCGCAAGCAGCTGGCCGCCTTTTTTGAAAACAGTGATCGCAGTCGCTTTCTCACTGTCCACAGTGATGGCCATCTGCAGATCGTACTGAAGGTGAAGCGCGACGTATCTGATCGGCCGGTTGCCGCGAGGATATCCAAACCCAAAGCATCGGCGCCGCCGGCGGCTGAACGGCCAAATGTTCGACAACCAGGTACAATCACCGGACTCAGTCCACAAGGTCGCGGTATTGGTAAGGGACAACTATTGGGCACCGACTCTGGTGGCATCTCCGGCCAACCAAGCACCTTTAGAGCGACCACCGGCAAGTTACCACCACGCCGATATATCCTTGGCACGGAGCTTGCCATTGGGGCCGTGATCGCCTCGGCGGGGGTCGCTCGAATTAGAACACGAGTACAAGATCGCTTACCCGAGCGAACCGAACCTGGCGGCTGCCGGATCATCGAGCTAAGCAAAGGTCCTGGCTCGCCTGCCTGCAGTTACCTGATTGACCGGCGGATTCATGAGCAAATCGATAGTTTTGCCGTCAGCACACTATTAATGGATCAAGTTAGATCGCCAGAGCATCAATATTTGCGGGCGCAAGCTTTGCTTCTGACCACAGTTCAGTCTGCCGGCGTGTTATCGCTACAATCCAGGAACAATTCAGCCAGTGAAGATCATCCGCAAACGTGGCCAAGACTTATCCACATGCCGCAGTTAAATCAGGCTTTGACACAACTTGTCCAGCGTTTGGCCGAAGGGCCATCGCCAATTTATGTCACAGCTGCCAGCACTTCTTCCATGATTTCAGGGCCAGCAATTTTGGCGCAACCGCCGCTAATGAAAGATGACCTGACCTCTTCGAATTCAGTCAAGAAAACGACACCGTTACCGCACTCACGACTGACCCGGCTAGTGGCGATCGATGATACGCTCAATGGCATTGCCGAAAGTCAATTTCATGATGTCAACCTGGGCTGGCTAATCGCTGACCTTAATCGACATAACATCAAGGAATCGTACTTACACGGCAAACGGATCGTCGAGCTAATGACACGGCAAGAACTAATATTGCCGGTATGGCAAGACATTGTCGAATTCTACCGGTCACTTCCTAAGAATAGCGCCCCAGAGAATTTAATCACGATCGTAGTGACGTCGCAGATCGACCAAGAGCTTCTCTCGACTATTGTTGGACAGGCAGTCGGCAGTAGACAGGATCAAAATTGATTGGCAAGCAGTTCGACCTTATTGCTGCTGAGATTGAGTAGCAAAGGCCACATTTCTTTTTCTGAAGAATGATCGAATTGTCTGAGATTTCCACCAAAGACTTTGGGCATATCTTAGAACACGCATCTTTTCCAGCATCATGTTACGCTGAGAAATTGCGTCTCTTGCAACAAGATTGTTGGCTAAACTGGTGGCTATTTGGACTTCATTTATGCAGACTATAAAAAAAGCAATTAAGAATAATATCGACAAAGACGAGACGCTCGAGTTTGTTACGTCTGGCGGCAGCGATGAGATGACAGAGCTTATCGATCTCGAAGATTCACGTGGGGCGATAATCGAAGAGAGCGAAGCGGATGACGCCCCGTCAGCGTCCGAGGATACTTTAGCCACCGGCGGAGAGGAAGATTCACTGAGGGTCTATTTACGTGAGATTGGTCGACATCGATTATTGAATGGTACTGAAGAGATCGAATTGGGCCGAGCCGCTCGTTTGGGCGACAGCAATGCACGCCGACGATTAATTCAAGCCAATTTACGCTTAGTGGTGAGTATCGCCAAGCGTTATAACAATCGTGGTTTGAGCTTCCAAGATTTAATTCAGGAGGGCGGCGTGGGCTTAATTCGGGCTGTGGAAAAATTCGATCCCGAACGTGGCTATAAATTTTCTACTTACGCCACATGGTGGATCCGGCAGGCCATTACTCGCGCCCTCGCTGATAAGGCTCGCGGCATTCGTATACCAGTGCACGTAGGCGAATGCATGAGTAAACTGAGGAAAGTTGTTCGAAGTCTGGCCAGCGATCTGGGGCGCAAGCCGACGCTGGACGAAATCGTAGTTAAAACCGGATATGCACGGGAAAAAGTGATCTTGACGATCGGTGCGTTCCGCAATTTAGTCTCCTTAGATAGTAAATTGACGGATCAATCAGACACGTTGCTGGCGGAGATACTGGAAGATAAAACCAGCCCGTTGCCAGAGAAAGCCGCCGAAGATGAACTGTTAAGAGCGCAGATCAATGCATTATTGTCCAGGCTGACCGGCCGCGAGCAGTACATTCTCAAGCTCAGGTACGGCTTGATTTCTCAGTCTCCCAAGAGTCTGGAAGAACTCTCGCAGCTGTTAGGGGTCTCACGTGAGCGAATTCGGCAAATCGAGTGTCGCGCTCTCAAGAAACTTCGCAACGATCGGAAGGCTCGGGAGTTAATGGACAATTTCCGCTAAGGCTCTCCTTATCTTTTCTCCATTAACCGGGCAGAGCGATGGTCGTGCCGGCAAGAGCAGCAACTCTATCACCCGGAATGATAATGCCAATTAAATTTAAAGGATCGGCTGCTGAAAGTAATAAATCACGATTGAGTGGTTCCCGGCTACGAAATGCCCGCAAAGAATCGAGCGCATTCGGCAAAGCGAATTGTTCGCCAAGAAAACCCGCAACAAATCGGCCGCCCCGAATCTCGCCACGAGCCTCCATCATTCGCAAGGCATGAAGCAGTTCGCGCCATTTCACAGGCACGGACTCGCGCGCTAATATATCTCTGAATACAACACCGTAGCGATGGAGCAGCATCCAGCATGTTGCCTCAACCTGCCGGTTGCGATCACCTGCATCTTCGGTGTAGAGCAAAGACCAGCGACCTGTGCTGTCACGCGGCCGCATTCGTTTGCTTCTGCCTCGGCCCAAACGCCGGCTCGGATCGATCAGGGCTCGCAAGTTATCAAAACCATCTGCTGTCACCAAACCAGCTGCCACCAATTCCCACAGCCCGGTTTCAACCTCAGCCTTAAGCAAACCGCTAGCGCGGACAATATCCGCAAAAAAGCTAGCACCGCGTTGACGCAAAAAATCTTTCACACTCTTTGCCGCATGGCTGAGAACATTCTCTCCTTCGCTCTCTAGTTCTGGATGACGCGCGGTCATCCAGGCAGCATCTTCTCTAACAAAAAATGTGATCGGAGCAACGCTGGTAGGAGCCACCCGCAAGTTTCCTTTGCCCTTGCCCTGGGCCTTTTCATCGCCGTTTCCATCTGAAATGCCAGACGACTGGTGACGGTCGCGGTAGTCGCTACTCAATTGGAAACGGTGAATCTGCATTTTAGGTTTGGCATTGGCGTTGGCTGTGTGATTGCCTGCTGTCTCCTTAGCCGGATGCCCCCGGCTGGCGGTCAAGGCAGGGTGAGGCGATAAACGCCCCCAGCCCACGGCACCGGTCAAGCAAAGTCGATCGAGAATTGTCGGATCATAGTTGGCTATTCTTTTGCCGAGGATCTGTCTTTCCCAGGCATTAGCCGGGATCTCAAAACCTTGCAACTGGCGAAGGACAGCTAATGTTCCCCGTTCACCGGTCAATTGCGTACCGGGCGCTACGTGCTGCCAATGAGCAAGCCAGCGAATAAATACACTGGCTGTGATCGGCTCGATCTGTTTGCGCAGAGTGTTCAGAGTTAATCGATGAATGCGGTCAACAAGCGACGATCGCACCATTCCCAATCGTCAAGCTGCGAGCGGCCAAGATGAGGGAGACGATCCGTAAAATTGCCGCGCAACACTGAGCCTTGCGCTTCCAATTGGCAAAGAGCGATCTCAATTGCCCGAGCCGGCAGAGCAAGAACTGCTGCCAGGTCTGTCGGCGCCACCGGGCCCAGGTGGCTCATCCAACCTTGCACCATCAACAGCACAGCCGCCTCTTCACTCACCCGATCGTTATTGAGTGAAGGCAGTAGCGAGAGAAATTGCGCTTCGGGAAAAATTGCTTTGAACTGGCTTTGCCTTTCCGCCGCCACCCAGAAGTTGATATCGTTAGCCACCACTATTGCTGCTCGTCCTTGCGATTGAAGCTCAGTGAAGAACTTCTGCCAAACTGTTGCCGGCGAGGGATGTGGCAATCTTGGTAATTCAAGAGGTAACCCGACGAGAGTCTGCATGAAGTCGTGTAACTCATCTGCATCGCGAACATCGGGCCAGACTTCCTCGCTAACCTTGGCGATCGCATCGGTATCCAGGCGCCCCACTTCATTGACGACCGCATCCGGCAACATGCGTCGCATTTCAACAGCTCGCGCCCGCCGCTCTTCCAGTGGAGCGTCATCTAAGAATGCATATGGATTGGCGTTAACAATTTCATGGGAAAAGACAGACGGTATCGGCGTATCTATAGCTAAACATTCGATGGCACCGTTGCCGATGCCTTCGATCACCTGTTCAAGACCGTCAAGATCGAGGGCCTCGGTCAGGACATCTTTCATTACTTCTTCAACCAGAGGGTGCTCAGGCAGTTCAATATCACCTACTTGATTGTCCTGACAAGCAGCCGCTGCGGGAAAGACAGCGGCCATCAAATCGTCGGCTCTCATCCGCATCAAATTCGGTGGCACCTTTTTACCACCCATAAAGCGCAACAAAGCAAGAGCTCGAGTAGCATCCCAACGCCAGCGAGTGGCAAAGATAGGCGAAGCCAGCGCTGCTTGTTCTAAAGTATGCCGAACATTCTCCTTGGATAAATAGTAGAAGACATCGCCGAGCGGGAAGCTATGCTGCTCAGCCAGAGCAATAGTCAGTCCGTTCTCAGTCGCGGCTGCTTGTAACTCGAAATTAAAGCTACGGCAGAACTTTTTGCGCAAGGCCAGACCCCAAGCCTTATTGATTCGACCCCCGAAAGGAGCGTGAATCACTAGTTGCATGCCGCCTGACTCGTCAAAGAACCTCTCAGCAACGACCCTCGTTTCGCTAGGCACTACTCCCAGCACGGTGCGACCATTGACAATATACTCAACGATCTGCTCAGCGGCAGCATCATTCAAACAACACTCTTGTTTGAGCCATGCCACTGCTTTCGATACCGCACTATTTTTTTCTTGTGCGACCATATCTGGGCTAACGCCGGCTGTCAAATCGCTTACCAGCAAACGCAATTGAGAAACATGGTGAGAAAGCTCGGCTGTGCGGGCTGGCGCTTCGCCTATCCAGAACGGTACCGTCGGTGGTGCGCCATGCGCGTCTTCCACCGAGACGCGAGCAGCATTGCTATGCACCCTTCTTATCCGCCAGGATGTATTCCCTAGAAGGATAATATCGCCCTTGTTGCTCTCAACAGCAAAATCTTCGTCAAGCGTGCCGACGACAGTGCCATCTGGCTCGGCCACTACCTGATAGAGATTTGATTCAGGAATGGCACCGCCGCTGGTAATGGCAGCTAACCGCGCGCCGCGCCGACCTTTCAGTCTACTGTTCACTTGGTCGCGCAGCAAAAAAGCTCCATACCTGCCTCGCCTGGCCGAGATGCCGTCAGCAAGCATGCTTACCACACGGTCGAAATCTAATCGGGACAAATTTCTATATGGATATGCCCGCGTGATCACATTAAACAGATCATTTTCCAACCATTCTTCCGCTGATGACATTGCCACTATTTGCTGGGCTAAAATGTCCAGCGGGCATTCTCTGACTGTCAGTTGATCTAAGTCGCCAAGTTTGATCGCTCGGGCCAAGGCGGCAGTTTCCACTAGCTCATCCAATGTTAGGGCAAACAACCTGCCTTTCGGTAGCGCATCACGCCAATGGCCTGCTCGCCCGATTCTTTGCAAAGCAGTGGCGATTGAACGGGGCGAGCTTATTTGACAAACCAGGTCGACAAAACCGATGTCGATGCCTAATTCCAGCGAAGCAGTCGCAACCAACACTTTAATCTCGCCATTCTTCAACTTTCGCTCAGCGGTCAAACGCAGTTTGCGAGAGAGACTACCGTGATGAGCCGAGACGGCATCTTCACCGAGCTTCTGGCCCAGATGCATGGCCACCCTTTCAGCCTGCTTACGGGTATTGACAAAGACAAGCGTTGAACGATGTTCGTTCACCAGCTGGACGAGGCGCTCGAAGATCTCGTCCCACTGTTCATTGGAAGCCACCGGTCCAAGCGGACTGTCAGGTACCTCGACAGCTATGTCTAGCGCGCGCTTATGGCCAATATTCACTATGGCCGGCAGATTGACGCTTTTGCCGGCCAGGAATCGGGCGACCAATTCGATCGGCTTTTGCGTAGCTGACAAGCCTATTCTTGCCGGCTTACTCAAAGCTAGATGTTCTAACCTTTCCAGCGATATTGCTAGATGCGCTCCCCGCTTGTCGTCGGCAACGGCATGAATTTCATCGACGATTATCGTTTGCACCGTTTTGAGAATCTTTCTGCTTTTCTCGGCAGTGAGCAATATATAGAGCGATTCCGGAGTGGTGACAAGGATATGAGGCGGCTTGCGCAGCATCGCCTGGCGCTCATGTGCGAGTGTGTCGCCAGTGCGAACCGCTACCCGAATTGGAGTCAACCGTGTGCCGCGTTTTTCTGCCAGAGCGCAAATCTCCGCCAGCGGCACCTCAAGATTTTTCTGAATGTCGTTGCTCAGCGCTTTGAGCGGTGAGATGTAGACAACGTCTGTCTCGTCCTTCAGTTCACCGCGAATAGCTTTACGCACCAACCGGTCTATACAGGCCAGGAAGGCGGTTAATGTTTTGCCGGATCCGGTCGGTGCCGAAATTAGAGTCGTCTCGCCTGCCAAAATATAGGGCCAGCCCTGTTCTTGTGGCTCAGTTGCACTGCCAAAACGAGCCATGAACCAGTCGGCAACGAGCGGATGAGCCCAGCTCAGATGACAGTATGATTCAGTTGCCACTTTTGGCACCTCTAAGCACCTGAAGATGCCTGGTTGGAGATCCAAATGGCATTATTACATGGGTTCTGTCTGCTTGCTGCCGACATGCAGGCGGATCAGCCTGGACTGGCTCAAAACTCTTTTAATCGGATCACGCGTGCCGTAAATGGAGAAGCTGACCACCGCTAGAACCAGCGCACCGATAATGCAGATCGCTCGCCAAAAATCGCTTAACTGAGTTAGATCCCGTACGCTCATAGAAAAAACCTGTGACCGCGCACCGCGCTGATGACTGGATATTGTAACTGACTTCCAACTAGGCGGCAGGTTCCGAGTCGGTTAACGACTACCAGAGACAGTCTACTTTTTAAGATGGTCAGGAACTGTGACCGCTCAGATGCGTCTTTACTCCAGTGAAGATTTGTTGTCAAAAATCATCGCCGATCAAACGTAAGTCGTTAAGTCGTAAGGATAAAAGTATGAATCAATTCGATATGAGTAAATTCGATTTGCTTGAATATCAACGAGAGGCACGTAGTCGCAAATTGCCAAGTGCTCTTTTCCATCTTTGGGAAGACGTCTGCCGGCACTACGACCGAGGAACGATTAGCAGTTATGAACTGGACGAGATGAAAGCAATAATTTGGCCTAATCTAAGCGCTTTGACTCAATTGAGAAAAGTGATCGAAGCCTCCTTTAACAAGCAGGCAGCTGCCTAGATTGAGACAAGCAATATTAGAAATACTGGCAAGATCGACCAGAAAGATTGACCCGAAAATTTGAGATGATCCTGAATATCTGCGAAAGAAAGTGCTAAATGCTCTGGCCAGCACCGATAATTGCTCCGTAGTTTTAGTAGGATGAGGTGCGTTGCGTGGCTACTCTGATAAATACCGGTGCAAAAGTCAAGGTCTACGAAATCGGTGACACCTTCGGCATTCTCTCTCTCAATCTCAGCGAAAAATCCGCGCCGCCTTTAAATCCGCATCAGGTGCGCATCAAAATCAAGGCAGTCTCCTTGAACTTTCGCGATTTGATGATCGTCAAAGGCTTATACAATCCAAATCTGCGCAGACCAGCCGTGCCTTTGTCGGATGGTGCAGGCGAAGTAATCGAAGTTGGTGAAGCGGTGCGCCGAGTGAAAGTTGGCGATCGCGTCATGGGCATATTCATGCAGCAATGGTTGTCCGGTCAAGTTGATGAAGCGATCGCCCGCTCGGCGTTAGGCGGCGGTGGTCCTGAGGGCATGCTGGCTGAATCGGTAGTGTTGTCTGAAGAGGGGTTGGTCATAATTCCTGAACATCTGTCTTTCGAAGAAGCGGCGACCCTTCCTTGCGCTGCCGTCACGGCCTGGAATGCCTTAATAGTGCGCGGTCGAATTAAACCGGGAGATACTGTTCTAACGCAGGGTACAGGCGGGGTGTCTCTTTTTGCCATTCAATTCGCCCAGGCGGCCGGAGCGCGGATCATTGCTACCTCCAGCAGCGACGAGAAATTGGCTAAGCTGAAGCAAATGGGAGTTACCGACCTGATCAACTATAAAGAAATACCAGCCTGGAGCAAGGAAGTCCTTAATTTAACCGGCGGCCGCGGTGTTAAGCACATTGTGGAAGTCGGCGGCGCTAGTACTTTGACAGAATCACTGAAAGCAATATGCATGGGCGGACAGATAAGCATCATCGGTGTCCTCTCAGGCGTGGACGCGTCGCTGGCACTCAGATCTATATTGATGAGAGCGGTGCGTTTACAGGGGATTTTTGTCGGCTCACGAGAAATGTTTGAGGCGATGAATGAGGCAATTAGTCTGCATCGAATTAAACCGATAATTGACCGAGTCTTCTCATTTGAACAAGCGAAGGATGCTCTGCAACACATGGAATCTGCTGCGCATTTTGGCAAGATTGTCATCAAAATATAATGACTAGAAGGTGAAGCGATCGTGCACTCAGCGAAGCTTGATAAATCTGCGATTGCTTCCGCCTTGCGTGAAATCGCCACGCTTTTGGAAATGCAAGGTGAAAACGCCTTCAAAGTGAAAGCGTACATCAACGGCGCCGACACTCTGGAAAATTCATCTGAAGAGCTGGGACTTTTAATCGATGAGCATAGATTGACGAAATTGCGCGGCATAGGTGATGCTCTCGCCGCTAAAATTACGGAGCTGTATTCGACCGGCAACTCTCGCCTCCTTGATCAGCTGCGCCAGGAGCTGCCGCCTGGCTTTCTCGAATTGAGTCAAATTCCAGGCTTAACTGCAAAAAGGATTCAGTCTCTGCAGAAGACCTTAGGTATAAGCAGTGTCGCTGAGCTGCAGGCTACCGCCGAGAGAGGACTGGTAAGCACCGTACCTGGTTTCGGCGAGAAGACACAAGCCAAGATCCTGGAGGGGATCAAGGCCTACCAAGGAAAACAAGCAAAGATCTTGCTGTTGGACGCAATGGCCATTGGCGATCGGTTGGTGGCGCATTTGACTCCAGTTAAGGGTGTGTCGGCAGTAGAAATTTGTGGAGCGATCAGGCGGTGGCAAGAGGTAGTCGATCAGATTGAAGTGTTGGTATGCGCTAGCGATGCTCAGTCTGTACTCGATCGCTTCAAGAACTTTGCTTCGGTTTCGTCGATAGAGCACGAGGATCAGCACTTTGCCCAAGCCCGCCTGGCCAGTGGCGTTCGTGTTTCCGTCCGGGTGACCGAACCCAGTGCGTTTGTTCCATCTCTTGTGGCAATGAGTGCAACCAAGCCACATTTTGTCAAACTACAAGAGTTGGCCAGACAAAAGACACTGGATCTGAGAGAAAATGGTGCGCTCTTAGACAGTGGCAGTATAGTCAGGCTCAAGAGCGAAGCAGAGTTTTACGCGAAACTCGGTCTTCCTCTCATTCCTGTCGAACTGCGCGAGGACTCAGGCGAGATTGAGCGAGCATTAGCAGGTGACCAGTTCGCTGACTTAATCGATCTCAAACATATTCAGGGAATGACGCATTGCCATACGACCTTTTCCGATGGACGGAACAGCGTCGAAGAAATGGCCAGGGCAGCGAAGGAGATGGGTATGTCCTACATAACCATTACCGATCATTCGCCTGCCGCGCATTATGCCGGTGGCCTTTCGATCGATCAGCTCAAACGACAGTGGGAAGAGATCGACATGGCCCAAGAAAAGGTTGGCATAAGAATCTTCCGCGGTACCGAAAGCGACATTCTTGAGGACGGCTCATTAGACTACCCCGAACACATTCTGGCCAAATTTGAAATCATCATCGCCAGCATTCACTCCCGCATGCACATGGATGAAGAACAGATGACCAGCCGTCTAATAAACTGCATGAAGAAGCCTCAATTCAAGATCTGGGGACACGCTTTTGGCCGACTTCTCCTCAAACGCCCAGCGCTTGATTGTAGGGCAGAAGAAGTGTTAGATGTGATCGCTCAGTCCAGAGCGGCGATCGAAATAAATGGCAATCCCCACCGTTTGGACATGGAGCCGTTCTGGTTGAGAAAAGCGCGTGCACGCGGCATTAGTTTTATCATTTCGGTGGATGCGCACTCTGTCGGCGACCTCCACAATTTGCAGTTTGGCATTCATCTTGCTCGGCGCGCCGGAGTAACATGCAAGGAGGTACTAAACACGCTGGCAGCCGACGAATTTCGCCAGGCCGTTAAGCCACAGCAATGACAATCTCAGGTATAGTTTATTCTGGATAGGACGGTTTTAGAGGCTCCTCTATGTTGCATAAGGTTCTGCAGACTTATTTCGCCGTGCAAGTTGCTCTGGAAAGATTACTGGCCACCGAGGCTGAGACTTTTGCCGTTGTAAGTCAAAGAGCTGATCGCTGGAAGAAAAATGGCCGCTTGGTCCGCAAAAATGGTCAGGCAACAGCAGGCAATGCCCGATCAAATGAAGATCCAAAAAAAGATTCAAATGAACATTTTGACAGACATTTTATACTTCGCTTTTTTCGTTGGCACAATCCGGACAGTCTCAAACGTGATCTACGAGATTATTTACGCCCCCACTTGCGCGAAGTTATAGAGAGCACTATCGGTGACTCACGTGAAATCAATGAGCTGCGCGCTGAGATTGCCACCTTACGTTCTGAAATAATCGAACTCAGATCATCGCCATAGAATTGTCTGCCGCGCTTTAGTTATCTTCGTCGGCCCAATAACAATCCACCAGCCAGTGCACCGATCACTGCACAACCGATCGCTTTGAACAGCGTTTGCTTGCGCCAATTCTGGTCCAGATAACGCGCCCGCTGCCAGTCCGACTCGGCCAGAAAAGAACCTGCAAAAGGTGTATGGCCAGAGCGAATATCATCTATGGCTTTGATCGCCTCATCCACAGTGATCAATTTTTTCTTGAGCAAACTATGACAGCGTAGTGCCAGGTGCAATGTTTCTTGATCGAGCAATCCTGAGCGACAAAGCGCTTTGCCTGAAGCGATAGGATCTTCGAGCATGTCGTCGTAGACCTTTTGCATACCGGCTTGATCGATGACGCCGGCTACTTTGAGAACGTCCACCAAGCGTAGTGGCGCCTGCGAGCGCTCAGCCGCCAAAGTGCGCGTATCCCTACTAATTGTTGCTGTCCGGCGCCCATGCCTATCTGCTCTTACCTCTTTCCTGCCGTTAGGTTTACTCGGTGATGAACCGTCCGGAGTTTCCGTTTCTTGAGACGAGCGCTCTCCTCTCTCGCGGTCGATCTGCATAGTCTCATTCTGAATAGTCTCATTGACATCAGCGCTGTAAGAAGCAAACTCCCGCTTCAAGGTCTCCTCGGCCTTCAACCAGAAAAGGAACGAAGACTTTAGCTCGTCAATAATCTTCTCGCGCGGCATTTTGGCTTTCAACTGTTGTTGCGCGCGGGCGACGTTGGGATAGAAACTCTGGGAGATCACACCTTGTAAAACCAGGGCACCGCTGAGCGGAATACCTGCCGACGAGCTTGTTTGGATGGCAGCATCCAGGTCTTCCTGAGACACAACATCTGAATCTCGCAGAATTTTTGCCAGATCAGCAGTCTCGATACTGACACCAGATGATAGGTTGAATGTCTGAAGAGCATCTTTCAAACTCAAACCTTCCTTATGAACAAGCCGAATCGCCTCGATTGCCTGTTTCAGCGAAATTGATTCATCGCGCACCAATAGCTGCACTTGCAGCACTGTCTGCAGCATCGCTTCATCGACCAGACCGGAGGCGATCAATACCCGGCCGATCGGAATCTGGACACGTTTAGCTACTTGAACTGCCTCGACCACATCCGAGGACTGCAGTAGACCAGACTCCACCAATAATTCGCCAACTCTAATCAGCTTTTTCTTTTCCGCCACAAACCTTCACCTGGCAAGCAATTTCAAAGCAGATCTTAGCGAATGTCGCTCTGATTGTCCTGGCTGAAAAGTGTTAACTTAACCGCCAAGTAATCTACCATACGTATACATGTACATGGAGCCAGCTCAGACTGACGCCTTGGCCTTTTCCGCGTGCTTTTTGAGAAGTTCCTGCGTTTGCACCTTTAACGTCTGCAAATCGGCAGCCAATAAGCGAATTGCCTGCACTGACTGGCTATCCTCGTTATTGTCGGCTTGCAATTCAAGCGCACTCAGCAATTGAAAATCGGCGTCTATTGCTTGCCACAACGAAGGGAATAAACTCCAAGTCTTCAACTTGCGCAAATCAGGCTTCAGTTCCTTGCTGGCGGGATCAGGCGACGATACCGCCTGCGGTGTGGCTGTCGATGTTGCTGCTGGCGCCGCCGGTTGACTGGCAAAACCCTGGGCCACATTCTCGCCCAGCTTGAGGTCACTGTGCTGATGAGCAAATAACTCGTCTTCACTCATAGTCCCAGTCGTAATTCTGACTAGGTCGCCTAACAATTCCTTGCATAACAGAGGCAGCATATCGTGCGTAATTTTGCCGCCTTCAATCCGCCATTCTAGCTGGCCATCGATCTTCGCTGATTCAATCGTCATAAAAGACTGATAGCCAGATTTGTGAATGTCATGAAATGTAAAGGTCAGCAATTGATCGGCAGCCACGACAAAAATCTCAATGGTGTCGTGATGCCCCTGCACCAGCAAACCCCAGGTGCGCGTCGCTAAATGCCCCTTGAAAACCGCTATTACCGGCTCGTAATTGGTTTCAAATGTCTGTTCTTCGTAATGATAAATCGGGCGCTGAACACCTACAGTACAGTTTGTCCCAACCGCGCTTTGGTTAAATGTGGTGGCCAGCTCCTCGAAGGTGTCGAACATGGCTTCAACCCACTGCACCATCTCGCTTGGCTGCGGTGCTGGATTTGCTGAATCCGTCTTTGCTTCGATCGGTGTGGTCGTACTGGTGTGGTCACTGACCGATGCCAGCCAGGACGCCGTTTCTTTGCCGCGGCGTGGCTTCAGCGCTTCGATCACTTGGACAGAGTCTCGTTGTTCCTCAGACAGGTTAGGGTCAGAGGCGCCGTGCGCAGCGTATGGGTCCCATCGTTGACGAAAATTGCTCATAAAAAATCCTTTGACTGAAATAGCCTGGCAGTATTCTAACGCCTGCGGCTCGGGTAAATTAAGCTATCATTGCGCATTGTTCAAGCTCCCGGTGGTTGCCATGACCGAAATCACGATGAATACGATGCATTGGCAGGTAGAACTGCCAGCAAAGGCAAAACCAGGTCCAAGCACAGCGCAGCAGGTCGCTGGCACCCCCCATGAACCGCACATGCGGGTGAAACGTTTGAATTGAGCATGCGAATTTTAGAGGCTGCCTTAGGTACCTATTTCGCTCTGATTGTTCTCTATGACGTTTTTCAAACCGTTGTAGTACCAAGCCTTGGCCACACGCGCTTTCGCCTTTTGCCACTGGTAATTGGCAAAGTGCTCTGGCCGACGTGGCGAAAAATAAGTCAAAAAATTGAAAATCCGATTACTCAATCTGATTTTCTGGCCGTTTTCGCACCACTGGGAGTAGTGGCAATCCTCACCATTTGGATGGTCTTCCTCTTGCTCGGTTTCGGTCTGCTTCTTTTATCCATGCGTGACGGTACCAATCCACCGCTGACCGGTGTGCAGGACGCAGTCTATTTTGCCGGCACAGCAATTTTTACGATCGGTTTTGGTGACATCACGCCAGCTAGTAGAATCGCTCGTTTGCTGATCTTAATTGCAGCGCTTAGCGGATTAACGACCATGGCTCTGGTAACTTCGCTCGTTTTCTCTCTACACAGCGCTTATCAGCGTCGTGAAACAGCTGTGCTAATGCTGGAAGGACGCGCCGGTGATCCGCCATCCGGTCTGACATTGCTTAAAAACGTCGGCCTCAATCACTTAGAGAACCAGCTACCGGAGTTCTTTGCGAACTGGGAGCAATGGTGTGCCGAGGTTCTGGTTTCGCACACTTCTTATCCATTTCTCCTTTTCTTCCGCTCAAAACCGTTGAACTCCTCCTGGCTGACCGCGCTCGGTTCGATTATGGACGCTACTGTGCTGGCCCAGAGTCTGGTCAAACTGGAATTGCAAGGGCAAGCTAGACTTACATACACCATGGGTTTTCGCCTGCTCTGCGAATTCAGTACATACTTTAACTTCCGACACCACGAATATATCGTCGATAGAGATCGCCAGGGTTTTTTACATGCCCGGGCCGTTTTACAAGAATCAGGCTATACGCTACAGCCCGAGCCCGAGTCCTGGCAGAAATTTACAGAGCTGCGAGCAGGATACTACGATCAGCTCAATTCATTTTGCAACCACTTAGCCATGCCCTGCTCAAGCATCCGCTCCTCTGAGCAAGAGCCTCAATCGGTCAGCCTCGCACAGTGTGCGCTACCAGATTGACTGCCCGACAGGCATTTACTCTGCGGTCGGCTCCTGATCAGGTTTTTCAACTTCAGCCTTCTTCGCCTTCTCCTCTTGTCCGGGATATTTGTCGTAATCGCCGAGAATAGTTTTGGCTGGGCAAAAGGTAACGAATGGGCAGCCGACACAGTGCACCGCCAGCGCGATCGGACATATAGTCATTAGCCAACCTCCGAAGGTTAAGGGCAATCATACACCTGCCAGCTAAGCATTGATGACTTCAATTCTTAAGACGAAGAGAACGACAGATTAAGCCGTTTCTCGTCGTTGGTCTTTACTTCTGCCGCCCAAGAGCGTCTACGTGCTGCTTACGGTTGTACTTCAACAGACTTCCAAAAGGCCACGTAATTGGCGATCTCCCTGGCTGCCTCTTTAGGCGTGCGATAGACCCAAGCAGCGTCGTTGATGGTTGCATCACCGACTTTAAGATTGTAGTAATTAGCGGTCCCTTTCCAGGAACAGACACTGGTTGTCGAACTATCAGAAAAGTATTCCTTCTTCAACGAGTCGGGTGGGAAATAGTAGTTGCCTTCGACTTGTCGGCAATCATTACTTTCGGCGAGCACGGCACCGTTCCATATCGCTTTCGGCATACATAGTTCCTCATCAACTTTGTCACCATATTATGGCAGTCCATTAATAGCATGCGATCAGCGACGGAGTTATAGCCTTTGCGGTAAGACCCGATGCCCCTAGCTCAGCCTTAGCCTGCTTTTGATACTTTTCGATACTTATTATTATTCGAGATTTTCCGTAGCAATATCTTTCAGAAGCTTTTATTTATTGGGCGCTCTGGCATGGTGACAATCGTTACATGGAACTAACTGGCGTTCTGCGACGTCCGTTCGTGTGAAATGCGCAATCACTTTCAAACAACTGTTTCTCGAGGAGGATTTATGGCCACCATCTGTACTGAACAAGGAACGTGCACACAAGACGGCATCGCTAGCTACAACTTCGGCAGGATGATGCTAGTTGGCCTAGCCTCAGCCCTTTTGTTCTCATTGATCGGTTCGTATAATTTGAGCAGAGACGTAGCAGATCTAACCGGCAACACAGTTCCGGCAATACAAGAAAAGATCATCGTCGATAGTCCAGCGCTGGTCAAAGAGGCTCAGCTAAGTCGGCCAACGATGTAATGTCCCGGGAACGTTAATCGCCCGCGAGGCACCGGCAGGAAAACTCCGCTGGTGCTTTTGCTTTACTTCGGAGGTTCTACTATAAGAACTCTAGCGCCTGCCATTCTCCAGTTGTTGAACGCTGACAGCTGGTGCGAAAACGCCTATATATTGCCGGCACCACCACTGACCATGAAGGAGCTCCTGCCAGTCAGAAAATGTATAGCGATATAATTGGGCCCGCAAATATGTCGGTCGATGATCCGGGAAGGGGTTGGTCTTGAGCAACCCTAGAACGCTCGGTGAACCTTGGAAGAGGCGAACGATAAAGTGGGCGAACCACGGGCTATGTTCCAACGGTGCCAGTGCGGCAAACCACATTTGCCAATCTAATCTTGGCTGCAGTGGCGCCACCAGACAAGGCGAAGAATATAAATCGCCTGGCTTAAATTTGAATTCGTACGGCCTCCAATTCACACCATCATCACTTCCCTCGACGATAATTTCATTTCGCTCAATAGTCATCACAGCAAACAGGCCGTAACTGTTGACCAAATAGAATCGTTCAAGCGGTGCGACGACCATTTGCAGAAGCGGCGGTAACGAAAGATCGCCGATGAGGCTGGTCACACTCATCAGGCCAATTAAAATTGCAATAGCCACAGATAGCCATTGGCGAATTGACCAAAGCGGCGTGATCGTCAAACTGGAAAACCAGTTCTTAAGCCGATTAGGCAGGATTCGTTGCCAGCAAGCATCGTCAATGAGAAAGAAGCAGAGTGCGACCGTCAACAAGTTGAAATAAGCATAATTTCCGGTCAAAGCGATCAAGATTTGCAGAAAAATGAAACCACCGGCGGCGATTAACCTCAGACGGCGTGGTGCAAATATAAGAAAGGGCAAAACTAACTCGATGATAAAGACACCACAAACGCTGGCCCGCTGAAATAGCTCTGGCATCTTCGAAACGAACCAGGCTAAAGGCGTCGGTAAGGGCTGAGTCAGGTAATGGTAATCGAGCGCTGTGAGATTCCACCAAGTTGGATCCCCACTCTGAAGTTTTACCAGACCCGAACAGAATAAAAGCCGGAAAAGCAACCAACGAAACAACCAAATCATAACCACAGGCGGTGCAGCAATCGATCTTGGTTTTTTGCCCAGACGCCAGGGAGGTTCGACCAGCATCCAGGGCGCCAAGAAAATCGCCAGAAAGCCAGCCTCCAACAGAAGAATGTCCCATTGAAACGAAAGAAAATCTTGACCGATTACGACCAACGATAGCCAGAGAAGCCAACAAACAACTAAAGCCAAGTTTGTCATCAGACCTAAACTGACTATAAGCGAAGCGATCAGGCCAAGCCAACAAATTACCTGCAATGCCAGATCCGATTGATTGAACCAGAATAAGCTGGGGACAAGCCAGAAGCCGTTTGCGCCTTCCGCCTGGCCGACTGCTTGCACTAATCGAGAAGCAGGTAATATGCCGCTTGAGCCGATCAACCCTAAGACTTGCGAGCTAAAGGAAAGAAAAGCAGCAAAATATGCGAGCCCGATCGCTCGAAGAAATAACCAGGCAGCAAAGACGTACGACGTTCTTTCCATTACCCCCGACCGTTGTCATTCCGGTATGCATGACAGGCTAGCATTCTTCTTAGCGAGGATCCCTCTTTACAAACGAGATAGCAAAATTACTTTCGGTCATTCTATGCAGACTGGAAGTTCGTTTGTCTCCACAAAACATTCACACAAAAGTCTTTAAACTATAGTCGTCGGTCCTAGCTCCCGAGCCGGCAGTCTGAATTTTTTGTTGACAAACTCACCTAAATTGGGAGAAGGACTATGAAAAGGCTTATCATGCCGACCTTGCTGGTCGCAATCATTGGGATTTCCGGACAGCCGGCCTTTAGTCACGGCCACCATCATCATTACTTGCTCGGTAGCCCTTACAGTTATGGAGCTATGCCCAGATATGTCAATCCATATGGGTCGGGTATGGGCGGGCTTGGGCGATTCATGGGCATGGGCAGTTATGGCACCATGCTGCCGAGCTACACTGGCCGTGGTGGCAATGGTCTCTTCCATGGATCAATGAGGAGATTTTAAAAGAGACTTTCGTGCGCGTATAGCGTAAGGGCATGGCATCGCCATGTCCTCTGAGGGAGCAAAGAGGGCATGGCCGTGCTATGCCCTTACGCTTTTGTAGACCTCGCTCTGATTCTGCTCTCTCAGATCAGTTGGAGCCGACTCACAAAACATTCACGGAATCATTCTGGATCGTCGAACGTCATTGTGATTAGATTGGTTAAAAACCAAGCAAGCAAAAGATATTCATTCTAGGAGTATGGCTATGAAAAGGCTATTAATAGTGCCGGCCTTGGCGGCCGTTTTGGTCCAATTCGCATCGTTACCCGCTTGGAGCTACAACTGCCACGACGAACGGTGGCTGAGACATGAACAGCGCCTCGAATGGAAACGAATGCGTGAGTTACAAAGTTACGGATATCCAGCAGCCTATCCAATGGGCTATTATCCACCGGTTGGAATAGGTGGCCCTTTCCATCGAGTTGTTCACGTCCTTTAACCTGCAGATGCTGCTAATGGCAGCACTGACTCTTCGACCCTAGCCTGTGTCCCGCTCTCGAATAAGCTTCAGCTTGTCCAGGCGGGACATTCGCTTTATGTGCCATTCCCAGGACATCGCTTCATTTTTGCTGTCAAACTGCCAGGCAGCTCGCAGACGCACCGGCCGCAGTGCTCGGGTATATTTGGCACCTTTGCCCGAATTATGGTTTTCAATCCGCTTATCCAAATCCACAGTCCAACCAGCGTACAGGCTGCCGTTTCCACACTCCACTAAATAAGTAAAAAAGGCCAAACAGATTTACCCGACACTAAATACGAAACCATAATACCAGAGCCCATCCTCCTGGCAAGAGGGGAAGCGAAGACACTCCTTTCTCTTGAAAGTAGTGCATAATCATCCAAACCTTTTCCGTAAAGGAGGATCCGAGGTGAAGCAACTACCTAACTTGGCTATAGCTTGGGCTTGGTCATTGTCACCTTAACAACTCTAACGGTGGTGCGCATACAGGCGCAGACTGGAGGAGCTAGCCAGTCGGGCTCACCTGCCGTTGTGAAAAAACTCACCGTTAGCCTCGATTCGACCGGTTTGGCCAAAACCACCAAAACGACCGTCGTCAGCAAATCGCTAAATCATTCTGACGAACCCCCTTTTATGAACGGCGAACCAGAACATTTGCGACTAGTATTTGAGAACGACAAGCTCTCAGATTACAGCGCCTACTTACAAAGGCAGTTGCTTGTTTATCCAGTACAGCCGTACGCTAGCTTGTTTCACGGCAAAGAGAAAGCAGCCTTTGACAAAACAATCTCTACCCTTAAGAAAATGCTCGCTACGAAATCGGATAGCCAGGTGCGAGCGTTGCCTATATTGCCGGCTGCCGAAGGCTACGAAGTATTCCACAATCAAACAAAATATTTGCGATTCACTCAGGGAAAAGGTGTGGCCTTCCTCACTTGCTATGCTCAGGAAGATGCGCCGATCAAAAACGGAGATTTCTTTTATACTTTTCAGGGTTTGACCGATGACGGTAAGTACTACTTATCGTTCTTCTGCCCGGTGCAAGTTAAAGACTTGGCGCCAAATGGATCGTCAAAAAAATCCGCTCTTTATCTCAGCCAACTTCCTCGGACTGCTTTTAATCCCAGTTTGGACACGCTCGATCACATGTTGAAATCAATTGTCCTGAAGTAGCCAGATCTCGGCTAAGAGAGCCGGGCAGAAGAATATGAGACACAAAGCCTCACTACTCTATTTTTCACTAGCAATTACCGCTTGTTTCACACACTTGTTGGTTCAACCGTTGCCGATCAAGGCAGAAGAAGAAGATCACACAATTGTACCGGGGACCGGCGTCGGCATAGTCAAACTAGGAATGCAGCGAGACCAGATCCGGAAGGCAATCGGAAAACCCGATGGCGTCTACTCTCTTCCGGCAGGAATTGCAGTAGATTATTCTCAATGGCAAGACCCAAACATCACTTATACGATTCGAATCTTCTATGATCCAAGCGGCAAAGCAATACAAATTGCCGTAAGAGCGCCGGTACCCGCCACCGCCGATGGTATCTCTCTTAAATCTAGCCTGACAGAGGTAACAAACAAATATCCGCACCTACGGCCTTCGCTATACAAGGCCAAAGATGCAGCCATTGAGTACTATGATGACCTCATGGGTGGGATAACATTCGAGTTCACTCGTGCTCAGTCCGAGCCAGAGTCTGCCAAACGTCTGTACGCGATTCTAATCCACCAACGCGGACGGCACCTTATTCCTGATGATGATGAGCGCCATCTAGTGTCCAAAGAGTAATTGCGACACCGAACTTAAGCGCTAAATATTGTACGTTTTCCGCTCTCTTCGACTATTGGTTGGCTGAGATTCCCTGCATTGCTTGGGCAATATTGTCGACGCTGCTGCGTCCAATTAAAACCGAATTGACTGTGCCATTGGACTTAAGAAAGACACAAGTTGGTATCGGCGCAATACCGAGGGACTTAACCAATTGGGCATTGGCCGGGTCATCTACGTCAACGGACTTAACAGCAACCTTGACCTTATCGCCTGCAAGTTGCTTTGCTTGAGAGACAAGCTGATCGAGCCCCTGGCATTCTACACACCAGGAGGCTTCGAAGATTAAGACGGTGGGAGCACCGGAAAATATTGTACCGTCGGTGGCCGGACCAACGTCTGATTGAACTGTAGTAGTGGATGGCAGCGCGCCACTAGGAACGGTGCCACCCACTGCTGCCGGCGCACCAGCATCTGGCGTGGACAGAACATTTTCGTTTGGCTCCCAGGCATGCAGCCAGCCAACCACAAGTGCAGCTGTTCTGGCATCGTATTTGGATGACTTGGCTTGTCCTTCCTCTAAAACCAAATGCTCGCTGGGCAAAGCAACAAATGTCTTTTTCCTGGTTGCCAGATCATTGAAAAGTTCCCACGTTCCCTCCGGTTTGACCAGAGTGTCTAACGTACCTTGCAGGATCAAAACGGGCAATTTGTCTATTTTCTTGGCCGCGTCATGATTGTCATTCATAAACTTCTGAAACTGAATCAATTGTTCAGCCGATAGATCCATCCTGTCTAGCGGATCGGATTCCCAGTCTTCGCGCACAGCTGGATAGTTTTCTGTTGCCTGACCAACGATCTGTTTGCCAATATCAAATTGCTTATTGCGCCCCTTGAGAAATTCGAGAGCCACTTTCAAATCGGTCTTCTTTTGTTGAAAGCGATCGCCTGAGGGTACCGATGAAATCAAGCCGTCCATCAGGTCGGGATACATGGAGCACGCGCGCAAAGCAATTGCCCCTCCCATCGATTCACCCAATAGAAAAACAGGTAGACCGGGATTTGCCGCATGAAGTGCCTGTAATGTCGCTTGAACATCGCCCAGGCATTGATCGAAATTGACTTGCTCTTGTCCCTTTGCTTTCATCCAGGAGCCAAACCCTCGGACATCTATGGCATACGTGGCTATGCCGCGCGCAGCCATGCGTTGGCCAAAATTTGCAAAGGCGTCACTATTTAGCCCGAGCCCATGAATACACAATAGCGCCATTTGCGGCTGCACATGCGGATCGATCCAACTGCGGCAGGGAGCCGGATGGGCATCCGCGTTGACAGCTGAATCTTGCTTCTGCTCGCCTTTGCCTTTGGTCACGCCTTCATCGGCAGCTTCTTTGGCTATCGTCGAAACAGGATAGAAGAGCATAGTGGCCACAGTTACTAATGTCGCTAAATTGGCAAAGATCTTCATAGTTTATACCTGCTTGGGGAATTCTATTGATTGTGTTCTCGTAATTATGCTCTCGTCCTTTGTTAGAGGTTCTTGAACCGATCAAAACTGGATTGGCATTTTACTTGATTTCAACAAACAATCGACAACAATCTCTAACAGGAGTTACAGTGCTTACCCGGCAAAATGTGGAGGCGCCACTATATACAGTGGCAGTGCCCGCATTGGCTCTTAATGGTCAATAGATAGCGCGATACTGCCAAAATGCAATCAATTCTTCATATTCTGTATGTCCATAAGCATAGTACGATCGTCAACTAATTGTTACGCACTTGACCGCGAGGTCATATTGGAGAGTGTTATGAGCCACCTTGTAGTAATTGGTTACGATGATATGCACAAAGCGGAAGAAGTTCGCTTGACCCTGAGAAAACTGCAAAAAGATTACTTAGTCGATCTGGAAGATGCTGTTGTTGCTATTAAGAAACCAGACGGTAAGATTAAGCTGAACCAGGCCATAAGCTTACCAGCGGTAGGCGCATTCCAGGGTACCTTCTGGGGTCTGCTCATCGGTATCTTGTTCCTCAGCCCGATTTTCGGCGCTGCCCTCGGCGCAGGTTCTGGTGCCATCGCCGGCGCACTTTCGGATGTGGGCATTGATGACAACTTCATGAAACAGATTGCTGAAACCTTGAAACCCGGTACATCAGCTCTGTTTGTTTTAGTGAAGGAAGCTACGCCGGACAAACTCGCCGAACATATCGCGGGTACTGGCGGCAAACTGATCCAGACATCCTTGACTCACGAGAACGATCAAAAACTGCAAGCAGTTCTCAATCAGACCAAGAAGGTTGCACAAACGGTCTAACGTTAGTTACCTGTTGTCTTTGTCTTGGAGAAAGGCGGACTCCCATTGGCGGTAGTCCGCCTTTCATCATTTCATCGCTCTTGGCGTCTCACCCACCGCGGCCCAATGTGCGCCAATACCATATCCGGTACCATCAATTTGCCAAAGCTTTTGCGATCCATGGTGCCACCGTAGGCGGTGGCAGTGCTCAGAAAGAAGCACACGGGCCAAACATTAACTGAGGGAGAGTGTTACTTTGCCTGTAGTCTGCGATGTTGACATGTTATACTGCTGAGCTTTATTAGACAGTTAAGAATTCGTGCCTATCCAAATGAGATCGAACTCACAGTTTGCCCATAGATTCATGGCCATGCGCCAACGCATTATTACCCAGAGCAACTTCGCTTTATTGTTCGGCATACTCGGGCTGACAGTTTTGGGACCGATCGTCTGGCCTGTCCTCTGGGCCCGCGCAGTGCTTGGTATTTTGGTCATAATCTCGCTGTTGCTTGCCAGTTTCCGACTGAGCGATAACGGGAAGGCGCTCATACCAGCACTTCTTTTAGCATCGCTCACGGTCTCTTCGTGGGTTCTGGCGTTCTGGGCGCATACTCGTACTTTCAATCTTATACATTTCGAGATGGCTGCCTACGGTGTTTCATTGCTCTTCCTTCTCACCGTATGCGCTATTATCCGCAAGGATGTGTACTCGGGTTTAATTTCAGCAAATCGAATTTGCGGAGCGGTTTGTCTGTATTTGTTGATCGGATTCGCGTTTGCTATCGTCCACATGATGATCGATCTTGCCGATCCAGCGGCATATAACTGTCCTCAAACGGTATACAACAGTCCTCAAAACAACCCAGCGCGTGCCGATTCCGCATCGTTTCTTGCCGGTCACAGACGTTATCCTTTATTTGTTTATTTCAGCTTCTGTACGCTTTCCACTGTCGGTTATGGAGACGTTGTTCCGGTTAGTAGATATGCACGTACGATGTCGTGGCTGGAAGCAGTTTGTGGGCAGCTCTATTTAACAGTAACGATCGCCCAACTGGTTGGTCTGCACATAGCGGCAAAGAGCGTTGGCATGTCGCAAAGCCTTAATGCCTCATCGACCAGCAGCCAGAGAGAGCGAGAACTGGAGCGTGTTGGTCGCTAGCTCTTACGAAAGGCAATAGATCCTGCGTTATTAATTCTCATAAGCAATCACTACTGAATTGACAGCTGAATTACAGTTATTTTGAACAGACTTGAGCGACAATAGATAAGCAAACGGGAGAAATAGATCATGTGGTTATCACGGTTTTTGGCGGTCCTGGCTACGCTCACTTTAATTTCACCGAATACATGTAGCATAGTCTCAGCACAAGGTGTGCAAGCGACCAATGACGCGACCTCTACGCAGGCAGTCGATACAACAACCAAACACCGACCGCGCATTGGTCTGGCGTTAGGTGGTGGTGGCGCTCGTGGTGCGGCGCACGTCGGAGTTCTGAAGGTACTGGCAGAAGAAGGTGTGCCGATCGATATGATCGCCGGGACTAGTATAGGCTCGGTGGTGGGCGGGCTCTATAGCGCCGGTGTACCGTTAGACGAGCTGACTGCAGACTTTGATGATTCTGCCATGATGAAAGAATTCACGCCGATGCCTATTCCTATACGTATTATTTTGGAGCCGATAATTTTCATTCCGAGACTATTTGGCTATGAACCTTACGACGGTCTCTACAAGGGAAAGGTGTTTCGCAAGTATGCCGACAAACTAGCTGAAAATCAGCACAACATAGAACAATTCAAGATACCTTTTGTCGCTGTCTGTACGAATTTGGTCACCGGGCAAAGCCAGGCCATTACCAAAGGCGACGTAGGTATTGCACTGCAAGCCACGACGGCTGTGCCCGGTTTGAGAAAGCCTGTTCAAATCGGCGATGATCTTCTTTGTGATGGCGGACTTGTTTGCAATCTGCCAATTGATCATGTCAGAAACATGGGTGCCGATTTTGTCATTGCTGTAGACATTGACGAGCGACTTGAACCAGTGCCTCTGAAAACTTTTCGTAAACCTGGCTCAGTTAGCAGACAAGCGCTGAGAATAGATCTTGCCGCCGACGATCTACCCCGATACAAGAATGCCGATGTAGTAATTCATCCGAATACTAACGGCATTTCGCTTATGTCAACCAAAGCAAGCGATGCTCGCCATGGTGTCGCAGCAGGAGTGACGGCGGCCAGAGAAGCAATGCCGGAGATCAAACGCAAGCTTGCAGCCCTAGGTGTGTTGTGTGCCCAGCCGGACTCTAAGAGCGATCGCTAGCCTTGCCCTGCGGCTTGTGCTTTAGCCTTGGTATAGTCAGCAGTTAGATCGGCAGGAATCGGTTTGCCAGCAACTTTCAGAATGGCTAGAGCCCTGGCATAAAATTCACTCGCCTTCTCGTACTTCTTTTGCGAGGTACTTAGGCGTGCCAGTCCGATCAGATTTTGGACAAGATCTACGTGCTCGGTACCCAATGCTTTTTCCTGCATAGCCAGACTGCGTCTGTAGAGCTGATCCGCCTGGGCCCCGTCGCCTTGAACATAATAGAAGTCAGCGAGATTGGCGATTGCCCGGGCCTGCGCCGGATTTTCAAAACCAATTTTTTCAGCCTCAGCGATAGCCGCCTTATAGCTGTTCTCGGCTTTTGTCTGATCGCCTTGCTGCTGAGCCGTTTGTGCTTCCTGTGTCAGTCTTTCCCAAACAGCTTGATCGGCATTCGTCACTTGCGCATTGGGCACCGATTGAGTGGCCGACTGACCACAGGCAGCAAGAAAAATGCCGATCGATAACACACCGATAGTGACATTCCACGTTGATATTGACTTCATTTATCACTCTCCAGACATAATTGCCGATATTGGCAGAAGTTTTTCCTTAATCATAGTCTGATCGTTGGAACGAACAGGACGCAATCAACAATCTTAGCGCATAGATTGCAGATAACCTCCAATCACATGAGTCCGATAGATTGCCAAAGCCACGTAATTATGAAAGGGTGGTCGAATTACACAAAATACTGCTTTGAAACTGCAAGTCCAACGTTAAAAGCCTCGATACCGTATATGATGGCAATGACTAATCCAGTTTGTAAAGCCTGCGCCACCGCAGGTGATGCTTGTAGACCAGATCTTGGGAGATTAGACGGGAATGGTCTCCTACCAACGGTATGCAGTTCGTGAAAACGGGGTAAGTCATTATTGAATTTCCAAGCGGTTTTATAAATCCAATCGGGGCACATAATGAATGAATCTTCGGGTATATTCTTTGCCACGATCTGTCGAACACTTACATCTTGAGGTCACAATGAACAAACTGAACATTACGGTCCTAATGTCCCTTGCAGGTTGCCTTTTGTGTTTGTGCACACCAAACGCTAGCGCGCAGAAGTCGACAACTGTGAAGATCGGCTACTTTAACGATGGCTTGGTCAAGGCCAGTTATCCAGAAGCTGCTGGCGCGGAGGCACTTAAGGCACAGGCAGAAGGCCAATTGAGACGCGACCTGGAAGAGGCGAACAAGCAAATTCAGCAAATGCAGGATCAGAAGAAATCATCAGACGAAATTCAAAAGGCGATTAGGGACAATCAAATCTCTATAAATGCTAAGCAACAGGCACTGGCCCAGTTGCTTCAAACCCAAAGCCAAATGGCCCGCGAAAAAATTCAGCAAGCTGTTAATCAAGTAGCTAAAGATCGGGGTCTGGATATGGTAATCGACGGTGAAGGAGTCTACGCCGGTGGCAGGACCGTTCTGGATAACGGAGTTGACGTTACCCAAGACATTGTGAGAAAGCTGCAACCACAGGCCGCCACAAGCTCAGCATCAACCGGGACGGACAGAAAGAAGCTTTGATCAAACGGCAAATCTGAAATGTAGTGCGGCACGTCCTTTCTACTCTCAACTGTCTAGGCAGTGTGCTCTTAATCTGCTTAGCATCGGCGGGTCTATTTGGCTCGGGAGAGGCTGCTTGGGCTGCCTCCTCCAACGAACGCCAGGCTAAAGATGCTCTCGAACTTGGCCGCATGCTTCTATTCAATGGTAATCCTGACGCGGCTTTACGAGCTTACGAAAAGGCTGTTACTTTGAATCCGCAGTTACCAGAAGCGCATCTCGAGCTAGCGGAGTTGTATGCCAAACAAGGAGAAAAATCACGCTCCGTAGAGCAATATCAAGAGCTTCTCCGGTTGAAACCGAATGATGGACTTAGTCAACTAGCCCTTGGTCGCTTATTGCGTGACCAGGGTAGAGCCAAAGAGTCAGTGGCTGCATTGGAGAAGGCTTATGTCTTGCTGAAAAACTCGCCCGATTCCGAAAAGGAGTTAGCGTTTGCTCTGAGCGAAGCCGGCAATCTGCCAGCCGCCAAAGACCACTTTGAACACCTGATTGAACTGTCGCCACAGGCGGTCGACGCCTACCTCGGCTTGTCTATGACCGAGTTCCGGGAAGGCAATCAGGAACTTGCTCTCAAGGCAGTGACAAAGGCAATTGAGTTAAACCCCACTGATTGCGCCGCATATAACATACTAGGCGACTTGCATTTGGCTAGCGCCAACCAACAAGAAGCAATCAGCAACTACGAAAAGGCGATTTCACTCGATCCCTCCTTCGCTCAAGCTTATTTGTCACTGGGCAATTTGTATCTGGATGCAGGCGAATTCGAAAAAAGCAGAGCCACGTTCGCTGCTGCCGTGCAAAACGGTTTAATCAGTGTGGACATCCTGTATGGCCTGGCTTTGTCGCTGGAGAAGTGCGGCGACATCCACTCGGCTATCGCCATCTATGAGCGCGCACTGTCCGGCGAGCACGATCAGACTAAGGCAGAGCCGATCCGCTCGCATGTCAACCAGCTTAAAGCTGCCCAGCAAGCTCAACTCCAGCAATCTAACGCCAAACAAGAGTCCGATAACGTAAGGACCCAGCCCGCGAGGCTCGCCCCCCACTCACAATAATTTCATGAGATCCGGGTAATTATATACTTGGCAACCTCGGGCCAATGTCGACACCAATTGTGGTATCGACTGCCGTCGGTTGCAATTTTTTCTCTGGTGAAGGCCCTCTGGGAGGCGGGCCGATTACCTGCTCAGAGTTACGTCCATATTCGGGCCAATTCTCTGAGGAAGTTACGTGCTTTTCCAATCTGAAAGTCATCGTTACTGATTCGGGCTTAATTAGTGCCTTCACCAAGATCTCAAATTTTCGTATCATCGCTTAGTTGCCTGTCACTTCTCGGGCAAACCCTTTCTCTGGCTGCCTACGGCCATGGATATGCTCTGCCGGCGCCAGCGCCACATCCTGGGACACACCCCACAGCTGGACACAGGCCTTCGGCATCGGCGCATATCCTTCCAGGAACGCCAGCGCTGAACGGCGCAGCCAGTCAAACAACGACACTGCCAGTAGCGCCAACGCTGTTCCGCGGTTCTGCCGTTCAGCATTTACTGAGCGCACCTTCACCCGCGACCGCGAGCGCTTCAACTTCATCGACAACTGCAAGTACGGCGTCCAGTCAGTCATCATCGAGTAATCAGTCAGGATCGAATTTATCGACCACCGGCGCCCAGGCGCCTTCATCCGCAGGTAGCTCACCAAGCAAGACGGCTGCGACTCCAACAAACACCAGTTCCGGACAAGCAATTTCTGCGGCCAGTAAAGTGACTGGCCAATCGGCTAGCGCTTCTGGCGGCACGGGCACCCAGTCGAATTTATCGAACAGCCAAACGACTACTAGCACTCAACGGTCTGGACAATCTCCGGCGTCCGCTCCATCGGTCAATGTCTTAGCCACTTCCAGCAACACCAGCTCAGGTGCCACGACTGCAAACGCCAGTTCGACTTTGACAGGCTCGATTACCTCAACCGGCACTGTTTCGCTTAATTTAAACTCGCGAAACGCCACTTTTACCGCGAGTAACTCCCAACCGATGCAGATTGTCGTCGGTGGCACTTTCAATTCGCAAGGAACGATTCAGGGCGGCACAGTTCTGACAATCAATCCCGGTCAGCATTTAACCTCAGCTCAATATGTCGCTCTGGATCAAGTGATGACCACTGGACACCAAAGTCTAATTTTGGATAGTAATGGCACTGCATCTGGCGGACTTGTTACTTTGCAGTCTGGATCGGTCGGTCAGTTCTCGAACCTTGTTATCCCCAAACAAGTGACTGTGGATGCAATCGGCTTTAGCGCTGCCAATCCACTGGTTGTTGATGGCTCGGTTCGTCTCGGTGGTTCGCTTATCGCTCTGGGATCAGCCGCCGCAACCAGTTCTGTGTTCGATCTGGGCAACGTAGCGGTTTCTAAATACGGCAGTATTACAGACATTTTGCCGAGCAACTTAAGCTACTTGAACAATGTTTACTCTGCCAACGGACTGAATCTCAATATTTTCAACAACCTAGTCAATCAAGGTTCAATCACATCCGGCGGCATACTTTCTATATCTACAGGCGGTAGCATCACCAATCGCACAGCGAGCGGCATGCCGTTTGCCACAATCAGTGCACCAACCGTCAATCTCGTCAGCCATTCTGGTTCTATTGTTAACAGCGGCTCGATTGCTGCAACAAGTGGAAATTTAAATGTTCGCTCGCCCAATAGCCTGAGTGTTCAAAATACGGGCGGCACTCTAGCGGCGACTAATGGACAGATCAATTTCAGAGATCCGTCCTACGCACAAACTGGCAATTTGACCATCACCGGTGGCAATATCAACGCCCAGACGCTTAATGCCTACTCAGGTCAAGGCACTGTCAATATGAACGTGGACACGCTCAATGGTCTGGTAAATGTGGACGCCGGCGCTGCCCATGTCGTAGCTGCCACATCTGATCTGGATCTGGGTAACCTCAATCTAAGCGGGGATCCGAGTTTCTATAACACTACCGGTAATGTCACCATCAGCGCACCGCTGGTATTTTCTGCCCAACCGGTAGCGATTGTTGCCCACGGCGATGTTGATTTCGGGTCGGGAGCTACTTCAATCAACACAAGCGGTGCCACCGGCGGCAACGTGTTTATTGCGTCGGGCGTTAATTTTGTATCCAGTGGCCCGCCTAATAATCAAGATGACACAACATCGACACTGACGATCAGCGGCGGCGTGCCTGGTGGCGGCGCCATAAACGGTGCATCGCTCACATCGATCAATACTACGGCGACGACGGCGGCCGGAACCGGCGGTAAAGTAACGATCATCGCCTTTGGTGGTCTGAACAACACTGCAGGCGCTATCAATTTGTCCAACGCAGCAATCACCACGGCCGGAGACACTACAGGGGCAAATGGCAATGTCTTGGTAATTGGCGGATCGCAGACTGCCGGCAATGCGGTCCAGTTGGGCAGCGTCAATACTACAGGCGGTGCCTCCGGCACTGGCACGATCAGTATCGCCTCCGCCACACCAAACGTTGCCGGACCAGTAATTGTCTCTCCCGGCGGCAATATTACTTCTGGCTCGTTTTCGGTCGGTGCCAATGCTGCTTCCAATGTATCCACCGGCGCTCTCACCGCCAACGGGGCAGCAATTTCATTAGCCGCCGGAACAGCTGCTAATCCAGCCAATATTCAAGTCAACGGCTCGATCACCGACACGCGGGCTGGCGCCGGCGGTACTGTCTCCATCAACGATGTCAGCAATACTGCTTTTAGTGTCGGTGCGGCAACCGCAAATGGCGTTTCCGGTTCGATTTTAGCGAATGCCACTGCAGCCGGTGCTGGCGGTTCGATTCAAATCACCAATACAGGCAACGGCGGAATTAGCATAGCCAACGACACCAATTTAAATGTGACACCAACAAACGGTAATGGTGGCATCATCAATTTAAATTCCGGAACCAATGCTCTCAATTTAGTGGGTGGCACACTCAACGCTAACGGCGTGGGAGGAGCTGGTGCCGGTGGTCAGGTCTTACTGACCGGCGGCAGCATAAACGTCTCGTCAGGACCTCTGTTAGCAGAAGCGAGCGGATCGGCTACGGGGAACGCTGCTGGTGGTACCGTCAACATAGCTGCCACTGGCGCCGGTAGCACACTTGCTCTAGGTAACGGCGCCAACCAAATCGAAGCATATGCTAACTCCGGTAATACCGGTGGTAAAGCCGGAACAGTGACTGTCGCCTCTGGCTCAGATCTGTCGGTTAGTCCAACTCTAGGTTTGTTTGCCCGGCCGCTAGCCGCAAGTGGTGCTGGTCCAACAATTTCATTAAGCGCCGGCACTGCCAGCTCCGGTAATCTCTCTATTGCCAGCCTCATTGATGGCACTGGCAAAGGCGCTGGGGCGGGCGGCTCGGTCACTTTGGCCAGCCACAGTGCGACGCCGTTTACAATTACTAATTCGGCTCAAGTAAACGGTATTGACGGCACAGTCATCGCCACCGCCGGCGCTACCAGCGGCAACGGTGGCACGGTATCCATTACTAATAACGGTACCGGCGGTATCACTCTTTCTAACCCGGCCAATGTGGCCTCGAATGGCTCAGCAGCAGGTGGCGCTGGTGGCAGTCTGACATTGAATGCTACAACCGGACCGCTCTCAGTAGCCGCTGGAACGATCAATGCCAATTCCGTCGGCCCAGCAGCTTTCAATGGCGGCAACATCACTCTTAATGGTTCGTCGCTCACCATTACCGGCGGTGGCACTCTGACCACATCGGCCAATGGGGCAGGCGCTGGCAATGGTGGAACGATCACGGTTACGACAGCCGGTGGCAATATCCCTGTTGGCACAACCGCTGGCGATTTGATTCTCTCTGCTATAGGCGGCACTGCTGCCTCAGCCGCTGGCAACGGTGGGACGGTTAACATAACCTCGCAAAACGGTAATGTCACAGTCAGCGACCCGACTGCCTTCGTGGTTGGACCACTAGGCACAAACGGCGCAGGTTCGAACATAACATTACAGGCAGGAAGCACCGGCTCGGGCAATCTCTTTGTCAATGGCAATCTCAGCGCGAATGGTGCAGGCACCGGTGGTGCAGGCAACATTACTTTGTTGAGCAACAGCTCGACTGCTTTCACAATCGGGCCCGGTGCCGCAACGAATGGTGTCAACGGTGTAGTTACAGCACAGCCCGGTGCATCGGCTGGCATCGCCGCGCCAGTTGGCAGCGTCAGCGCTACTAATCAGGGAACAGGCGGCCTGACTTTGCTGAACGTGTCTGATGTGGCGGCTCCGGCGCCCTCAGGTGGTGGCAATGCCGGCAATATCTCGCTTCTGGCTCCAAACGGACTGCTTTCCATGCCCACCGGAACTCTTTCTGTCAATGCAATTACAAGCGGCAACGGTGGCAAAATCACCTTAAACGGTCAGACTTTCTCGTACGCGGCACCGCTGAGTTTAAGTGCAAATGCTGCTGGCGCCGGTAATGGTGGCACGATATCATTAACAACCCAAAATCCTACATTAATGAAGATCGACGCTGCCGATTTGAGCTTCTCCGCTCAGGGCGGAGCGACATCTGGCAATGGTGGGTCAGTGACAGTGTCCAACGGCAGCGATGTTACGGCCGATCCCACTGTCATTTTGGTCAATCCAACTGCAGCCTCAGGTAATGGCGGTTCGATCACTCTTACTGCCGGTTCAACTGGCTCTGGCAACCTGCTTGTCACCTCGGCCATCAATGCCAACGGAGTAGGCAGCGGTAGCGGCGGCAAGGTCGTACTGAGTAGCAACAATGCCAATCCATTTTTAGTTTCTAACGCCACTGTCAACGGCGTGGAAGGAACGGTAACAGCGAATGCTGGACCAACAAGCGGCGCTGGCGGCACAGTTTCACTAAATAATAGTGGCTCCGGTGGCGTGCAGCTCAGCTCTACTGCCGTTTTGTCGGCCAATGCCACAGTTGGCAACGGCGGCAATATCAGCATTACCTCTGCTGGCGGACCGGTCACCATTCCTCCGGGTTCATTCAATGTGAGCGGTTTGGGAGCCGGCAATTTTGCTGGGGGTAATGTCACCATTACTGGTACCACGGTGAACGTCACTCCGGCGACTGGATCGTTGAACATCACTGCCAATGGAATCGGATCGGGCAACGCTGGCGGTGTAAACGTGCAGGCTACGGCCGCCGGGAGCACGATTGTTTTGGGCAACGGCAACGGGCAAATAGACATCACTGCTAACGGCGGTGTCACCGCTGGGTCTGGACCGCCGATCGTCGTCACATCCGGCGGTAACCTGACTGTCAATCCGGCGGTCCTCAATCTCAATCCGGGTACAGGCGGCAACGGTGCCAACGTCACTCTCTCTGCTGGTACCAGCGGTGTCGGCAATCTGCTAATCACCGGTGGCATCAATGTTAACGGCAACGGCGCCGGCAAGGGCGGTACTGTAGTACTTTCTTCCGAGTCAGCCACACCGTTTTATGTCAATTCACCACTGATCACAACCAATGGCATTGAAGGAACAATCACAGCCAATGCCGGTGCAACCAGCGGCAATGGTGGCTCGGTTACCATCAACGCGCTGGGGACAACCGGCAGTAACGGCGGCATCGCTCTCCATGCCACGACGGACATATCGTTTGCCGCTTCTACCGGAGCAGCCGGCGGCAATGGTGGCACACTTAGTCTCAATGCCATAAACAACAGCGGCACAAGCGGCCCCGTATCTATACCCTCAGGTTCTCTTAGCGCAAACGCCAGTGGCGCGGCTGCACAAAGTGGCGGCTCCATCACCTTGGAAGGCAGCCAGGTTAATGTTACCGGAGCTTCTACGCTTGCTCTTACCGCAAATGGTGCCAAAACGGGTAATGGCGGTTCGATCAATGTTACGACAAACAGCGCGAGCGGCAACATTACGGTCGGCAGTGCTGCCGGCGACATCGCAGTAGCCGCAACCGGTGGACTGGCTGCTTCAGCAAGCGGAAACGGCGGCACGGCAACACTTTCAGCCGGCGGTAACCTGACTGTCAATACAGCTTCGCTGACCGTCAACCCGCTTGGTACCAATGGCAATGGCGGCACGATCAATTTGACCGACTCCACCGCTGCCAGTACTGGAACGATGCAGATCACTGGCAACCTTGCCGCTAACGGTGACGGCACCGGCACTGGCGGCAACGTCAATATCACATACAAGGATACAACCAATCCATTCATTGTCGGCACTGCACCAACGCTTGGTACAAGCGGTATCAGCGGCAATATCACTGCCAATGCCCCCGGTGCCGGCACAGGCGGCAGCGTCACTATCTACAACAGTGCTGCCAGTTCCCCTCTGTCAGTTAATTTGTCGACAGCCAGTGCAGCGGTCACAGCATCTTCCGGCACCGGCACTTTGGGCAACTTGAATTTCAACGAGGCCGGTCAAGCAGTGAGCGTAACTGGGCTGGGTACTATCGCCGGGTTTGTTAACTCCACCGGTTCAAACATTCAAGTTACTCCACAGGCAGCAAACACCACGGTCACAGTCGGCAGCATTAGCGCTACTAGCGGCCCGCTTACTCTCTCTGCTACCGGCTCCAATGGCACCGTCAATGTCCCGCTTGGTAATACCGCGTCTGCCACCGGCAACATCAATGTCAACACATCCACTCTTTTGATTAATGGCACACTGACAACGAGCAATGCCAACGGCTCAGTCAATGTGAACAGCTCCGGCAATTTGCTGGTCAGCGGTCAAGGGCTTCTGCAAGATACAGGTGCCGGACCCAATAATATCAATATCGTTGCAGCCAGTGGACATACTCTCACTCTGGATAAGTCTCCCACCTACGACGCTAATGTCGGCGGCAACATTTTATTTAGTGCAGTCGGCACCGGCGGACAGATGGTTCTCAATGCCGGCACAAATCAAAATATTCGCAATGGCGATGCGACAGAGATCAGCTCGCCAAGTATAGTGATGAATGACGGATCGGCATTCACCGCTCGCGGAGCGACTATCTTTACAGTCGATTCTGGACCGGCAGCGAACAATTCGCCCTTGTCCATAACCGCTCCAGGTGGTGGCAGCGCTCAGATTCAAACAGCCGGTGGAGCGATTAACATTGGCCCTGCGGCATCTAACCAAAATCTTTCTTTCAATACTTCCGGCGGCGCGGCCTTGTTGAATTTGGTTGGCGGTCCGGTGACTACTACGGTATCCAATGCCTCGACGACGGTTGCTGCCAACGTTACGGTGGCTAGCGACCACAACATGACGATCAATTTGAATAATGGCGGCTCATTAAACAACAGCGGCGTCATTACGACCAGCAATGCGGCAGGCGCCATTACCGTCCAGAGTAATGCCGGTTTGAATGTTGGTGGCGGCGGCAGCATCACCGCCACCGGTGGTGGTGCTACAGCGATCACAGTCACCACCTCGGTTGGTTCTTCAAATGGCAATCCTTTGAATTTTACCGGCTCGCAGATTTTCGACGCTGGTAGTGGAACCGGTGCATCAGTAACCTTCAGTTCACCTAATACTACGCCAACAAGCGGTTCAATTAATCTTTCGGCCAACGCAGTTGAGACGATCAACTCCGGTGTGCCTTTAACTGTTAGCACGCCTCTGCTAACGTTTGGTAATCTCTCACAGATCGCTGACACCGCCACTACCGGCACTGCGGTAAATGTCGTATCCGGTGGCAATAATGGGCTGACAGTGATCGCTCCGTCGTTATCCTCAGCGACGATCAGCTCGTCAGGCGGTGGGCTGAACTTCGCTCCTGGTCCTGCCGGCGGTCCAGTGGCTAGCGGACAGACTCTTACTTTCGATCAATCCACATCCGGTAGCACAGCCACGCTCAATTTGCAGGGTGGTCTGGTGACAACAACGACCAACAGTTCGACTACGACAATTACCACTGGTACGACCGTTCTTGCCAATAACAACATTGTCATGAATGTGAACAACGGCGATTTGGCTGCCAGCGGCACCCTTCACTCTACTAATGCCGCCGGACAAGCCGGACGAATAGATGTATTAAGCACCGGCACAATGACTTTGAATAGCCCCGGCAACATCACGGTCGCTCCCACTGTTTCCGGCGCCGGCGGCATCATCAACGTGAATGCGGCCAGTTCGCTTTCGATCGACAACGGTAACTTGGCAGCTTCCGCACTGACCAGTGGTGCCGGTGGGCAGGTGACTGTGCAATCACAGACATTGACTGTCAACGGTGGCGGGTCGCTGAATTTGCAAGCTAATGCTGCTGGTGCCGGTATGGGTGGAACAGTACAAGTGACCACTACCGGTAATACTGGCGATATAACTGTGGCGCCCAGTGCCGGCGGTATTGCCATTCAGGCTGAAGGCGGCACCACTTCTGGTAACGGCGGCAATGTGACAATCTCGGCCGGGCGAGCACTGGATTTAGCCAGCGGTGGACAGATTAATGTCAGTCCCCAGAGCAACAGCGGCAACGGTGGCAATGCGACTCTTATAGCCAGCACTGCCGCTGCCGGACAAATGACCATCAACCAGCAGATCAATGCCAATGGCCCGGCTTCCGGCACCGGCAACGGTGGCATTATCCAAGCAACAGATAATAGCTCTTTCCTTCTCACAGTTCCACCTACAGCGTTTACTGCTAACTCCGGCAGCACTGGTGGGTACGGTGGACAGATTACCATCACCAACACTGGTACTGGTGGCATCGAATTGCAGGGCGGTTTGTCGGCGACCGGCGTCGCTAATACAGTTTCCAACTATGGCAAAATCTCCGTAAACTCTGGCAACAACGTGGCATTCGATGGTGGCACTTTGACCGCTAACGGAGCAACCGGTGCAACCCAAAGCGTTGGCGGCAAAGTATCCATCACCGCCGCGACCATGAGCCAGGTGAATAATAGTAATGAAGTAATTTCGGCCAACGGCAGTGGTACAGGCAGTGGCGGCAGTGTCAGTCTAACCACAAATGGCGCAGCCGGCGATATAACTCTCGGTGGTGGTGGTGGCAGTAACACCAGTACCTTCCAGCTACTCGCTACTGGTGGCTCAAGCGGTTCATCTGCAGGCGATGGCGGCTCGGTAACGGTCTCGGCTGGGCGCGCATTGACTTTGCAGAGCGGCGGCTCGATCAATGTTAGTCCGCAAGGCACAAACGGCAGCGGCGGGACAGTCACTCTCTCAGCCAGCAACCAGGCACCGGGACTTATGAGTCTCAGTGTACCGATTAACGCCAGCGGTGCATCAGCGGGCACTGGCAACGGCGGCACGATCGGAATCACCGATAACAGCAATCTCAGTTTGGCTATCCCATCTGGTGAGTTCACGGCCAATTCCGGCGGTACCGGTTACGGCGGTCAAATTTCAATTACCAATACCGGTGCTTCTGGTACGAACTCCGGTATCGACATACAAGGTAACCTCAGTGCAACAGGCACAGCCAACACTGCCACCAATTACGGTCAAATCAAGATTAACGCCGGAGGTTCAAACACAGTTCCTGTCTCGCTCGATGGCGGCACTTTGAACGTAAACGGTATCGGCTCTGGCACAAGCCAGGGCGGCAGCGTCGCTTTGACCGCCGGTACATTGACCCAGACCAACAATACAAACGAAGTAATTTCTGCCAACGCGGCTGGCAGCGGCAAAGGCGGTAGCATCAATCTGACAACGGTAGCGGCAACCGGCGACATCGTCGTCGGCGGTGGTGGCGGTAGTAATCTAAGCACCTTTCAACTCGAGGCTGAAGGCGGTTCTTCCGGCTCGGGTGCCGGAGATGGCGGCTCGGTAACAATTTCTGCCGCCCGAGCCCTTAATTTGCAAAGCGGCGGCTCGATCAATGTCAGTCCCCAGGGCACAAACGGCAGCGGCGGCACAGTATCGCTAACAGCCAGCACGCAAGCAGCAGGACAGATGACACTGGGAGTACCGATCAATGCTAGTGGTGCTGCATCTGGCACAGGTAACGGCGGAACAATCACAGCTACCGACAACAGCAGTTTCCAAATTGCTGTGCCGCCCAATATATTCTCTGCTAATTCCGGTGCGACCGGCTACGGCGGTCAAATCTCGGTGACCAACACTGGCGGTGTCGGTACCAATAATGGTATCGATGTACAAGGAAGTCTAACTGCTACCGGTACAGCCAATACTTCTACCAACTATGGACAGATAACAATCAACGCCAATGGGACTACTCCAGGAGCAGTGACTCTGGACGGAGGGCAGCTTAATGCCAACGGTTCAGGAGCAGCTGCTGGCGTCAGTAATGGCGGCAGTGTATCGGTTACGGGCGGTAGTGTGACGTTGACTGGTGCGTCAGTAGCGCTCACAGCCAACGCCAGCGGTTCGGGCAATGGCGGAACAGTATCGCTGACTACCGTAGGCGCTACCGGCGACATCACAGTTGGCGCAGGAGCCAGCGGCATTCAATTAAGCGCTACCGGTGGCACAGGTGGTGGCAGCCCGTCGCTAGCCGGCAATGGCGGTTCAGTCATTATTTCAGCCGGCCGCGATCTTACTGTTCCCAATGGAGCGGCAATTAGCGTTAATCCGCTAGGCACAAATGGTAACGGCGGACAGGTTCTTTTGACTTCCGGCACCAAAGCGGCTGGATGGGTGGAAGTGAATCAGGGAATAACGGCCGACGGGGCTGGTACCGGCAATGGCGGCACGATCAGCGTTACATTCGATGATCCAACAGCTGGCGGCATCTCAATCGGCAGCACCCCAGCTGGTAAGAGCTATGTCAATGGTTTCATTCATGCCGATGGAGCGTCAACCGGAACTGGTAATGGTGGCACGGTGACAATCCAGAACTCGGCAGCGGACCGCCCTTAACGTTTCACTTGTCGGTACTGACATTACTGCCAATGGCAGCCCGACAGGTAGCCTGGGCAACATCAATTTCCCGACTTCTGTCACCACTCCGCAAGCGGTGAGCGTGACTGGTACAGGCAATCTAACAGGGCTAGTCAATTCAAACGGAACGTCAGTCAATATCAATCCAACGCCGGCTGCAGCAACAACTTTGACTGTCGGCCAAATCTCAGCCACTACCGGTAATGCCGCGGCGCTTGTTAGCACTGCCAATGGGTCGCTCTTAAGCATACCGGTCGGATCAGAAATCCAGACGACAGCGGCAAGCGGGCTCGATGTCTCTCTAGCCGGCGCTACCGTCACTAATAACGGAACGGTCTCGTCTAACCGAGATGCTGACATTCAGACCAGTCTGTTGAACGGCAGTGGCACACTGACTACAGTACGCGATATCAATATCTCGACCATAGCCACAGGCAGCCCGTTGCAAGTAAACATGCCAGGCGGAACTTTGACCGGCGGTCGTAACGTCAATTTTGATCTCTTACCGACTGCTGTTCCAGGTCAAATAAATGTCTCGGTGGGAACGATATCTGCCACTAACGGCACCGGATTGGTTCAATTCAATCCTGGTGCGCACACTGTCACCGTCAATGCAACTTCCATTAAAGGCTTGGTAGAGGATCCTAACTACACAACCACACCCTCGGACTCAGTCAATGTTACAGTCAATTCAGCTGCAATTCCTCTACAAATTGGCAAGTTCGCTGCTACTACTAATGCCAGCAGCACTTTCAACGCCACTAACTCGGCTGCCGGCGGTAGTATCACAACCGTGGGAGCGATAACAGCCAACGGTACTGCCGCCAGTCCGGTCACTTTCAGCGCTGATACTGTCACCAACAATAATGCGGTCACGGCCAAAACCTCAGATCTGGTCGTGTCGAGTTCAGCACCCGGTCGCTTGTTGACACTGGCGATGACCGGGGGTTCTCTGACAGCCAGCAAAGCCAATGTTGATCTGAACGGCACTACTTCTGCTGCAGCCGGAGCAGTAACGATAACCGGTACCGGAACGATAGTAGCCGATGGCAGCAGTGGCTCGAATGGGATAGTAAATCTGAACATCGGTTCCGGCAAGGGCACGGTCGCGGCCACTTCGATCCTCGGTGACGTCGTAGATCCTAACTACAGCACAGTGCCGTCTGATAGCGTATCCATTACTGTCACGGCCAATAGTGCACTCGGTGCATTGCAAGTCGGCAACTTCAATGCCACGGCTAATGCCTCGAGTAGCTTCACAGCCAGTAATACAAAAGCCGGAGGTGGTGTCACCACTTCTGGTCCGATTACTGCCAACGGAGCTGCAGCTAACCTGGTCACCCTAAGCGCAGACAACGTCATCAACAATTTCGCTGTCACTTCCAACACATCTGATCTTGTGGTGAAGAGCCATGCCGCAGGTACCCTTTTGACCCTGGCCATGAACAGCAGCGGTTCGTTGACGGCGTCCAATGCGAACGTTGACCTCAACGGAACAACAGCCGCAGCGGCAGCTCCAGTAACGATCACTGGCACGGGAAATATAGTTGCCGATGGCAGCAGTGGCACAAATGGTATCGTCAATTTGAACGTCGGTGCCGGCAAGGGCACAGTCGCAGCGAACTCTATTTTCGGAGCTGTTGAGGATCCCAATTACAGCACGGTTAAGTCGGATACGGTCTCTATTGTCGTTGCGGCAGATGGTGCCGGTAACTCACCGCTGCAAGTTGGTAACTTCAATGCCACTACCGCCGCAGCGAGCACGTTCAGCGCCACAAATACTGCTGCCGGCGGTGGTCTTACAACTGTCGGTGCGATCACAGCCAACGGCAGTGCGGCAAGTCCTGTTACTCTCAGCGCTGACAATGTGACTAACAACTTTGCAGTTACTGCCAATACATCCGACATCAATGTGGCCAGTCACGCTGCCGGCACTTTGCTGACGCTAGCCATGAACGGCAGTGGTTCGTTGACTGCTAGCGAAGCAAACGTCGATTTCAACGGCACGACTTCTGCCGCCGCTGGCGCAGTGACGATAACCGGTACGGGCAATATCGTAGCGGATGGCTCAACCGGTACAAATGGTCTGGTCAATTTGAACATCGGTTCCGGACAGGGCAATGTTATCGCTAACTCGATTTTTGGTGCTGTAGTCGATCCCAATTACAGTACAGTCAAGTCAGACAGTGTAGCTATTACAGTTGCTGCCAACAGCGCTGGTGGACCGCTTCAAGTTGGCAATTTCAACGCCACGGCTAATGCCAATAGCACATTCTCAGCCAGCAATACTGGCGCTGGCGGTGGACTAACAACGGCTGGCGCGATTACGGCGAATGGCACTGCGGCCAACCCGGTCACTTTGAGTGCTGACAATGTGACGAACAATTTTGCTGTTACCGCTAATACATCAGACTTAGTCGTGCAGAGTCATGCCGCAGGCACGCTATTAACCTTGGCGATGAATGGCAGTGGGTCTTTGACTGCCAGCAAAGCAAATGTTGATTTCAACGGCACCACATCTGCAGCAGCTGGTGCAGTGACGATAACTGGCGCTGGCAATATCGTCGCCGATGGCAGCAGTGGCTCCAATGGTTTCGTCAATTTGAACATCGGATCTGGACAGGGCACAGTCGCCGCGAACTCAATCTACGGTTGTGTAGTTGATCCTAACTACAGCACAGTGCCGTCGGACTCGGTTTCGGTGACAGTTGCCGCCAATGGTCCTGGCAATTCACCATTGCAAGTCGGTAACTTCAACGCCACGGCTAACGCCAACAGCACATTCTCAGCGAGCAATACAGTAGCCGGCGGTGGACTAACAACTTGTGGTCCAATCACTGCCAATGGTAATGCTGCTAATCCTGTCACTCTCAGTGCTGACAATGTAACGAACGACTTTGCGGTCACCGCCAATACTTCCGACATCAATGTAGCGAGTCACGCTGCAGGCACGCTATTAACCTTGGCAATGAATGGTAGTGGCTCTTTGACTGCCAGCAAAACAAATGTTGATTTCAACGGCACCACATCTGCGGCCGCCGGAGCAGTAACAATAACTGGCACTGGAAATATTACAGCCGATGGCAGCAGTGGCTCCAATGGTCTCGTCAATTTGAACATCGGTTCTGGCAAGGGCACAGTCGCCGCGAACTCAATCTTCGGAGCCGTTGAAGATCCTAATTACAGCACGGTCGCATCGGACACAGTGTCCGTTACCGTCGCCTCGGATGGGACTGGCAGTGCTCCTTTGCAGGTCGGCAACTTCAACGCCACCGCTAATGCCAACAGTACCTTTACCGCCACCAACACTCAAGCAGGCGGACATTTGGCCACTTCCGGCAACATCACTGCCAATGGTACTGCTCCCAATCCAGTCACTTTGAGCGCTGACAATATAACGAACAACTATGCAGTCACTGCCAATACTTCGGACGTCATTGTCAAAAGCTCTGCCGCAGGGGTTCTTTTGACCCTGGTGATGAACGGCAGCGGTTCGTTGACCGCATTGAAAGCCAATGTTGATTTCAACGGTACGACATCGGCAGCTGCCGGGGCAGTAACGATTAATGGCTCTGGCAATATCGTCGCCGATGGTACTACCGGCACAGACGGAATAGTCAATTTGAATATCGGTGCCGGTAAAGGTACAGTCGCTGCCAATTCGATTTTAGGTTGTGTTGAAGATCCTAATTACAGCACAGTAGCATCTGACAGCGTTGCGATTACAGTTGCCGCCAACAGTGCCAACGGGGACTTGCAAGTCGGTAGCTTCAATGCCACGGTCAATGCCAACAGCACATTCTCGGCCAGCAACACTGCCTCCGGTGGCGGTCTGACGACATGCGGACCGATTACTGCCAACGGTACTGTCGCCAATCCAGTTACCTTGAGCGCCGACAATGTGACGAACAATTATGCCGTCACGGCCAACACATCTGACTTGGTTGTTGCGAGTTCAGCTCCCGGTCGATTGATCACATTGGCGATGAATGGCAGTGGTTCATTGACAGCATCGAAAGCCAATGTCGATTTCAACGGTACGACATCGGCAGCCGCTGGAGCAGTGACAATCACTGGCAGTGGCAATATCGTCGCTGATGGCACTACTGGCACTAATGGTCTCGTCAATTTGAATATCGGATCCGGCAAAGGTACAGTCGCCGCCAATTCGATCTTAGGTTGTGTTGAGGATCCCAATTACAGCACAGTACCATCTGACAGCGTTTCAATTACAGTTGCCGCCAACAGCGCCAATGGGCCATTGCAAGTCGGTAACTTCAATGCCACAGCCAATGCCAACAGCACATTCTCGGCCAGCAACACTGCCGCCGGTGGTGGTCTGACCACATGCGGACCGATTACTGCCAATGGTACTGTCGCCAATCCAGTCACTTTGAGCGCGGACAACGTGACGAATAACTATGCCGTCACCGCCAACACATCAGATATCGACGTGGCAAGCCATGCACCCGGATCTCTGTTGACCCTGGCGATGAACAGCAGCGGTTCATTGACGGCATCGAAAGCCAATGTCGATTTTAACGGCACCACATCAGCAGCCGCTGGAGCAGTGACGATCACTGGCAGTGGCAATATCATCGCTAATGGTACTACCGGTAACAACGGTCTCGTCAATTTGAATATCGGATCCGGCAAAGGTACAGTCGCCGCCAATTCAATCTTAGGCTGTGTTGAAGATCCCAATTACAGCACAGTACCATCTGATAGCGTTTCAATTACCGTTGCCGCCAACAGTGCCAATGGTGCTGTACAAGTTGGCAACTTCAATGCCACGGCTAATGTCAATAGCACCTTTACTGCAGTGAACACTCAGAACGGCGGCGGCTTAGCTACTTGTGGAAACATCACCGCCAACGGTACTGCCCTCAATCCAGTTACCTTGAGCGCAGACAATGTGACAAACAACTATGCCGTCACGGCCAATACATCGGATCTGGTTGTTGCGAACTCGGCGCCTGGCAATTTGTTGTCTGTGTCAATGAATAACAATGGCTCGTTGACTGCCTCCAATGCCAATGTCGATTTCAACGGCACGGCAGCGGTAAATGCTGGCTCAGTGCAGATCACAGGCACCGGCGATATCGCAGCGTACGGCACGACAGGATCAAATGGCAAAGTCTATTTGAACATCGGCTCGGGTACAGCGAATGTTACCGCCAATTATATATATGGCTGTGTACACGATCCCAATTACAGCACAATAGCTTCCGATAGTGTGAATATTAGAGTAGCCGCCGATGGACCTAGTAACTCGCCATTGATGATCGGCAATTTCAATGCTACAGCCAACGCCAATAGCACATTCAGTGCAGTCAATACGCAAAGTGGTGGCGGGCTGGCAACATGTGGACCGATCACCGCCAATGGTAGTGCCGGCAGTCCCGTTACTTTGAGCGCCGACAACATCACCAATAACAACACTGTTACAGCCAACACATCCGACTTGGTTGTTTCCAGTTCAGCACCTGGTAATCGGTTAAATTTAGCAATGAACAGTAGTGGTTCTTTGAATGCACTGAAGGCTAATGTTGATTTCAATGGTACGACATCAGCAGCCGCCGGAGCTGTAACGATAACCGGCAGTGGCAATATCGTCGCTGATGGCACCACCGGCGCAAACGGAATAGTCAATTTGAATATCGGCGCAGGTAAAGGAACTGTTTCGGCGAATTCGATTCTAGGCGCCGTTGAAGATCCAAACTACAGCACAGTGCCGTCTGACAGCGTCGCGATTACAGTGGCAGCCAACAGTGCCAATGGTGCCTTGCAAGTCGGCAACTTCAATGCTACAGCCAATGCCAATAGCACATTCAGTGCAGTGAACACACAAAGTGGAGGCGGACTAACAACATGCGGACCGATCACAGCTAATGGCAGTGTCGCAAATCCAGTTACTTTAAGTGCCGACAACATCACAAATAATAATACAGTAACTGCCAATACATCGGACCTCGTTGTCTCCAGTTCAGCACCTGGCAATCAATTGAATTTAGCAATGAACAGCAGCGGTTCATTGAATTCATTGAAGGCCAATGTTGATTTCAATGGCACAACAACTGCTGCTGCCGGAGCAGTAGCAATTACTGGCAATGGCAATATCGTCGCTGATGGAACGACCGGCGCAAACGGAATAGTCAATTTGAATATCGGCGCAGGTAAAGGAACTGTTTCGGCGAATTCGATCCTAGGTGCCATTGAAGATCCAAACTACAGCACCGTACCGTCTGACAGTGTGTCGATTACAGTGGCAGCCAACAGCGCTAATGGTGCCTTGCAAGTTGGCAACTTCAATGCCACAGCTAATGCCAATAGTACATTTTCGGCAAGTAATACTGCCGCCGGTGGTGGTATAGCCACTGCCGGAGCGATTACGGCTAATGGCACTGTCGCCAATCCGGTGAGCCTGACTGCCAACAACATAACCAACAACTATTCTGTGACAGCCAATACTTCCAACTTAGATTTGCAAGGTTCAGCGCCCGGCAATCCGTTGTCTGTATCGATGAATGGAACGGGTTCGTTGAATGCTTTGAAGGCCAATGTCAATTTCAATGGTACGACAACTGCCGCCGCTGGAGCAGTAACGATCACCGGCGCTGGCAATATCATTGCTGATGGCACAACCGGCACAAACGGTCTAGTTAATTTGAATATCGGATCAGGTAAAGGAACTGTTTCGGCGAATTCGATTTTAGGCGCAGTTGAAGATCCAAACTACAGCACGGTGCCATCTGACAGTGTCGCGATTACAGTGGCAGCAAATAGTGCTAACGGTGCCTTGCTAGTCGGTAACTTCAATGCCACAGCCAATGCCAATAGCACATTCTCGGCAAGCAACACCGCGGCCGGTGGCGGACTGACAACATGCGGACCGATCACGGCCAACGGTACGGTCGCCAATCCAGTCACCTTGAGCGCAGACAATGTGACCAATAACTATGCAGTCACAGCTAATACATCGGACTTGGTTGTTGCGAGCTCAGCTGCCGGTCGATTGCTTACGTTGGCGATGAACGGCAGTGGTTCCTTGACGGCATCGAAAGCCAATGTCGATTTCAACGGTACAACGTCAGCAGCCGCTGGAGCAGTAACGATCACCGGCAGTGGCAATATCGTTGCCGATGGTACGACCGGCACAAACGGTCTGGTCAACTTGAATATTGGTTCAGGCAAAGGCACAGTCGCAGCCAATTCGATCTTGGGTTGTATTGAAGACCCGAACTACAACACAGTGCCGTCTGACAGCGTGTCGATTACAGTTGCCGCCAACAGTGCCAATGGTGCCTTGCAAGTCGGCAACTTCAATGCCACTGCTAATGCGGGCAGCACATTCAGCGCAACAAACACACAAAGCGGTGGTGGTATCACAACTTGCGGGCCGATAACAGCTAATGGCAGCGTCGCTAATCCAGTAAGCTTGACCGCCGACAATATCACCAACAACTATTCTGTCACCGCCAATACTTCCAACTTAGATTTGCAAGGTTCAGTGCCCGGCAATTCGTTATCTGTATCAATGAATGGAACAGGTTCGTTGAATGCTTTGAACGCCAATGTCAATTTCAACGGCACGACATCGGCAGCCGCCGGAGCAGTAACGATAACCGGCAGTGGCAATATCGTCGCTGCTGGAACGACTGGCACAAACGGAATAGTCAATTTGAATATTGGCACAGGCAAAGGAACTGTTTCGGCAAATTCTATCTTAGGCGCCGTTGAAGATCCTAATTACAGCACGGTGCCGTCTGACAGCGTGGCGATTACAGTCGCCGCCAACAGCGCCAATGGTGCCTTACAAGTCGGTAATTTCAATGCCACGGCCAATGGTAACAGCACATTCAGCGCGGTGAACACACAAAGCGGTGGCGGAGTGACAACAAGCGGAACGATCACAGCAAACGGCACCGCCCTTAATCCAGTGACTCTAAGTGCAGACAACATCACAAATAACTATGCCGTCACCGCTCATACATCGGATCTGGTTCTGTCCAGTTCAGCGCCTGGCAATCAGTTGAATGTAGCGATGAATGGCAGCGGATCGTTGACCGCCTCCAACGCCAATGTTGATTTCAATGGTACTGCCGCTGCCAATGCCGGTTCGGTGCAAATCACAGGTGCCGGCAACATCGCCGCGTATGGCACAACTGGTTCAAATGGCAAAGTCTATTTGAACATCGGCAGTGGAACCGCCAATGTTGCAGCCAATTCTATATATGGATGCGTTCACGATCCCAATTACAGCACAATCGCATCCGACACTGTCGACATTGCAGTAGCTGCTGACGGACCTGGCAATTCGCCATTGATGGTCGGTAATTTCAACGCCACAGCCAATGCTGGCAGTACATTCTCGGCGAGCAACACAGCAGCCGGCGGTAGTTTAACTACATGCGGCAACATCACAGCTAATGGTACTGCCCTTAATCCAGTGACATTGAGTGCAGACAACGTGACGAACAATTATTCAGTCACTGCCAATACAGGCGATGTTAACGTGCAGAGTTCAGCAGGTGGACGTGCGTTGACAGTGACAATGAGCAACAGTGGCAATTTGACGGCACTCAATGCCAATGTTGATTTCAACGGACTGACGCCAGCGACGGCGGGATCGGTGACTGTCTTGGGCGGTAATATCGCAGCATACGGAACGTCTGGCAACAATGGTCTGGTCAATGTGAACATTGGCAGTGGCACATTGAATTTTCAGCCGAATTCTGTGATAGGTTGCGTAGTCGATCCTAATTATCTGGCTCATCCATCGGGTAGCGTATTCATCACGGTGTCTGCGGATGGCCCCGGAGGAGCACTGCAAATTGGCAACTTCAATTGCACACTGAATCCAACGAGCACGTTCCAGGCGACCAATACAGAAACAGGCGGACATATTGTCACATGCGGTCCAATCATTGCTAACGGTAACGTCGCCCAACCAGTTACTTTGAGTGCTGACAATGTCGCAGTTGATTCTGCATTGACAGCCAACACGTCGGACCTGGTTGTATCAAGTTCAGCGCCTGGCAATCAGTTGAATGTGTCGATGAACGGAAGCGGTTCGTTGACTGCGCTGAACGCCAATGTTGATTTCAATGGCACAGCTGCTGCCAGCGCTGGTTCAGTGCAGATAACTGGTACCGGCAATATCGCTGCCTATGGCACGACAGGTTCCAACGGCAAAGTCTATTTGAACATCGGTTCGGGCACAGCCAACGTCGCCGCTAATTCTATATATGGATGTGTGCACGATCCTAATTACAGCACAGTGGCATCAGACAGTGTAAACATCACAGTGGCAGCTGACGGACCTGGTAATTCGCCATTGATGGTTGGTAATTTCAATGCTACAGCCGATGCTAATAGCACATTCACTGCAAGTAATACAGCAGCGGGTGGTAGTTTAGCTACTTGTGGACCGATCACAGCCAATGGCAGTGTCGCCAATCCAGTTACTTTGAGCGCTGACAATATCACCAATAACAATACGGTGACTGCCAACACATCGGATCTGGTAGTCTCCAGTTCAGCACCTGGTAATCAATTGAATGTAGCGATGAACGGCAGCGGTTCATTGAACGCTCTCAACGCTAATGTCGATTTCAACGGCACGACATCGGCAGCCGCCGGAGCAGTAACGATCACAGGCAGTGGCAATATCGTCGCCGACGGCACAACCGGCACAAATGGTCTGGTCAATTTGAATATCGGTTCGGGTAAGGGAACGGTATCAGCCAATTCAATCTTAGGCAGTGTAGAGGATCCCAATTACAGCACAGTGGCATCAGACAGCGTCTCGATTACAGTTGCTGCCAATAGTGCTAATGGTGCCTTGCAAGTCGGTAACTTCAATGCCACTGCTAATGCGAACAGCACATTCAGCGCCGCAAATACACAAAGTGGTGGTGGACTAACAACATGTGGACCGATCACAGCTAATGGCACAGTTGCCAATCCAGTTACTTTGAGTGCGGACAATATCACAAATAACAATACAGTAACTGCTAACACTTCAGATCTCGTTGTCTCCAGTTCAGCACCCGGCAATCAATTGAATGTAGCAATGAACAGCAGCGGTTCATTGAATGCTCTCAACGCCAATGTCGATCTCAATGGCACAACAACTGCAGCAGCGGGGGCAGTAACAATTACTGGATCAGGCAATATCGTAGCTGATGGAACAACCGGCACAAATGGTCTGGTCAATCTGAATATTGGTTCGGGTAAGGGAACGGTCTCAGCCAATTCGATCTTAGGCTGTTTAGAGGATCCCAATTACAGCACAGTGGCATCCGACAGCGTCTCGATTACAGTTGCTGCTAATAGTGCTAACGGTGCCTTGCAAGTCGGCAACTTCAATGCCACAGCTAATGCGAACAGCACATTCAGCGCGGCAAATACACAAAGTGGGGGCGGATTGACAACATGTGGACTGATCACGGCAAATGGCACCGTTGCCAATCCAGTTACTTTGAGTGCTGACAATATAACAAATGACAATACAGTCACTGCCAACACATCGGATATCGTTGTCTCCAGTTCAGCACCTGGCAATCAATTGAATTTGGCGATGAACAGCAGCGGTTCATTGAATGCTCTCAATGCCAATGTTGATTTCAATGGCACCACAACTGCAGCCGCTGGAGCAGTAATGGTCACAGGCAGTGGCAATATCGTTGCTGATGGAACAACCGGCACAAATGGTCTGGTTAATTTGAATATTGGTTCAGGTCAGGGCACAGTATCAGCCAATTCGATCTTAGGCGCTGTTGAGGATCCTAATTACGCTACCGTGCCATCAGACAGTGTATCGATCACAGTGGCCGCAAACAGCGCTAATGGTGCCTTGCAAGTCGGCAACTTCAATGCCACTGCTAATGCCAACAGCACATTCAGCGCCGCAAATACGCAGAGTGGTGGCGGACTGACAACATGTGGACCGATCACAGCTAATGGCACTGTCGCCAGTCCAGTTACTCTGAGCGCTGACAATGTCACCAATAACTACGCAGTTACAGCCAACACATCGGACTTGGTTGTCTCGAGTTCAACGCCTGGTAATCAGCTGGATCTGTCAATGAACAGCAGTGGTTCGTTGACTGCATCCAATGCTAATGTTGATTTCAACGGTACGACTACTGCAGCGGCTGGTTCAGTGCAAATAACAGGCACTGGCAATATCGCAGCGTACGGCACGACTGGTTCAAATGGCAAAGTCTATTTGAACATCGGTTCCGGAACAGCCGACGTCGCCGCCAATTCTATATATGGATGTGTGCATGATCCTAATTACAGCACAGTGGCATCGGACAGCGTAAACATCACAGTAGCCGCCGACGGACCTGGTAGCTCACCATTGATGATTGGTAATTTCAATGCTACAGCCAATGCCAACAGCACATTCACGGCGAGCAACACGGCAACCGGCGGTAGTTTAGCCACTTGTGGCAATATCACAGCCAATGGCAGTGTAGCCAATCCAGTGAGCCTAACCGCAGACAATATCACCAACAACAATGCAGTAACTGCCAATACATCGGACTTAGACATACAAAGTTCAGCGGCAATGCGTTGTCAGTGTCAATGAATGGCAGTGGATCATTGAATGCTCTTAATGCCAACGTTGATTTCAATGGCACCACGACTGCAGCCGCTGGAGCAGTAACGATAACCGGCAGTGGCAATATCGTCGCTGATGGAACAACCGGCACAAATGGTCTGGTCAATTTGAATATTGGCGCAAACAAAGGCACGGTATCAGCCAATTCGATCTTAGGCTGTTTAGAGGATCCCAATTACAGCACAGTGGCATCAGACAGCGTCTCGATTACAGTTGCTGCTAATAGTGCTAACGGTGCCTTGCAAGTCGGCAACTTCAATGCCACAGCTAATGCGAACAGCACATTCAGCGCGGCAAATACACAAAGTGGGGGCGGATTGACAACATGTGGACTGATCACGGCAAATGGCACCGTTGCCAATCCAGTTACTTTGAGTGCTGACAATATCACCAATGACTACACCGTCACAGCCAACACATCGGATCTGGTTGTATCGAGTTCAACGCCTGGCAATCAATTGAATCTATCCATGAACAGCAGTGGTTCGTTGACTGCCTCGAATGCTAACGTTGATTTCAACGGGACAACAACTGCAGCGGCTGGTTCAGTACAAATAACAGGCGCGGGCAATATCGTTGCCGATGGCACGACTGGTTCAAACGGCAAAGTCTACTTGAACATCGGCAGTGGCACTGCCAACGTAACTGCCAATACCATATATGGATGTGTCCATGATCCCAACTACAACACAGTGGCATCCGGTAGTGTAGACATCACTGTTGCCGCCAATGGTCCTAACAATTCTCCATTGATGGTCGGCAACTTCAATGCTACGGGTAACGCCGGCGCCACGTTCAGTGCCAATAATACAACTGGCGATCTCGCTACTTGCGGCAGTATTACCTCCGCTTCAACACTTGGTTTGAATGGGGCTACATCTGTCACAGTCAGTGCCGGCACCACAATGACAGGTGGCACAGGCTTGAATGTCAACACACCAGTTTTCAATGTTGATGGTGTGGCAGCTGCCTCTACCGGCGATCTGACTGTGCAGAATACAACTCCCGGTGGCACATTGACCGTAAATATGGGACCGAATGTAGGTGGCATTCCAGCTCAATTGACGGCAAACGGAGCCGGCGGCAATGTTAACTTCAATTCCACAACTCCTGGTGCCATTGACATTACCGGCGGAGCGGGACACGGATTGATCAGCGCCAATAATTTTGTTAATCTCGATGGTGGCAGTGGAACAGTCAACACGGACAACAATCAAATTTCTGGCTGCATCGGAGTTACCGGTTCGACCATTGCTGTCACCACCCATCAAGGCGATCTGGACTTCTGCACACCGATCGATACTTCGTCCAACTCAGGACCAGGTGGCTTTGTCTCCCTTACCGCAAAAGGCGGCTCTGTCAGTACGGATGCGATCAACACCAGTGGCAATGTCCCTGGCCAAATCACAATCTTAGCCGGTACAGGAGTAGTGAGCACGGGCAATCTCACCGCCGATGGCATTAACGGCGCAGCTGGGGGCATGATTTCTATCACCGGCACAACAGTGAGCACGGGCGACATCAATGCCAACGGCGGAAATGGTGGAGTAGGTGGCTCTGTTTCCGTAACTGGCACTAACGTCACCGGTACTTACATAAGCGCTACCGGTGGCGGCGCAGGCGCAGGTGGACAAGTCAACCTGACGTCCGCCAACCTGGCATTAAGTGGAGCAGATGGGGCTGGCTCGAGCATCGATGCTAATTCCAATGGCACTGGCAGTGGTGGCACTCTCAACTTAGACACTACGTCCGGCACGCCATTTATCATCGGCAACAATGGTGCCGCTACCGGTAACGGTGTCAATGGAGCGATAACGGCCAATGGCGTCAATGGTGGCTTCATCACTTTGACCAACGCCGGTGGACTGACAGTCTATGGCAACGTACACGCTGACGGTACAACCGGAACCGGCGGCAATGTCCTGATCCAGAATTCTCTTACTCCGGGAGCGACTCCTCTCGTCGCCAATATCTATGGCACAATACATGCCGACAATAACGCCGATGACACTGGCCTGATCGGATTCAACAGCGGGCCGGCGCAGACAATTACTCTGTTGGGAACAGGCACACTTTGGGCCGGCGAATGCGTGCACGTCGGTAACCTTGATCAGCAGACATTGGCTTTCTTGAATCCTCCGGCTGGCAACGTATATTACGACACTAACTTGACGATCCATCCACACTTCTGCAGCCGATCGCCGATCATCCCGATCAATCCGCCGCCACCGCCACCGCCGCCATCACCGTCGCCAACCCCAGCTACACCTGGAAGACCACTGGGGCTGCCGGCACCAACAACTATTTCCGTCGCCACAGCATCGCCGCCTTTAGCTGGTGAGGTGAATGTTTTTGAAATGCCAGAACAAGCCAATATCCCAGATAGTTCGAAAACGGCCACTGACCTTACTCAAGTTCTCAACATTGCCAATCTCGATCAGAACGAAGATCTCCTGCAAGACAACAGGTATGCCAAGGAGTTTTGCAAGTTGATCGATGGCTCCAGAACTCATGCCGATCAATTTGACGACTCTGAGAGACAGCGTTTGGACCACGAAGGGGTGAAAATCGCCAGCAATACTCAAGGCAATTATCTAAACCTCGACAAAGGCAACATCGTTTTCAGTCCCAGTAAAGACATAGTTGTCGGCACCCACGAAGGCGACGTCAATATCGCTTCCGGCTCCAATGTGCTGGTCATGGAGACCGGGCACGATGTGATGATTTACAATCTGCACGATCAAGGACGAGGCCGGGTGTCAGTAACTAGTGCCAATAAGAAGTTAACTATCGAACCAGGGCGTATGCTCGTTTTATCGAGACAGAATGCTCGCGATTTTGAGAGTATCGTGGGTGGTTGTCACTGTATCGCTTATCGCAACATGCAGGAAATTGATCTGGATGGTTCCATTAAAGCTTTCCTTGGTGAGTTCTCCATCCCATCTGCCTTTACGATGGTGATGCCGCTTAAGCAGATGATGGCATCCAACGACGCGAAAGACAAAGCAACAGTCAGAAAGATTCTGCAAACCACGGTCATGCTAAATAACTTTATGCCTGCGTCCAGTCCATTTAAGAACGGTCTACCAGATAGGTAACTGGCGATTCGCCGGAAAGGCAAAATCGGCAATTCCATAGGAACAGTTGTCTGTCACGCTAAAGTTCGATCTTGACGACCCCACTATAGCTTTTTGGGCGAGTATTCGCTGCCATCTCCGTTTACAATGGTGGCTGCATTCAAGTGAATGACAGGACCATTCGTGAAGCTAGAATCTTTCAATACCGTCAAGAGAGATGCGCGCATTGAGCTCAGTCCGGTTCGGACCGCTGATTTGCGCTTAGCCGCGAGGTTGCTTGTAACACCGCTAATCATTTTTTTTGCCATATGCCAAAGCGCTGCTGCTCAATCTCTGGAACCGATAACCCTTGCTCAGAATTCAGCACCTTTGCCAAGTTTATATCCAACGGATGTAACCCGAATTCCAATCGGGCGAGAACAAGAATTATTCCGTCCAGGACCGGTTTACTACTTCTTCCAAAAGCTGCCGCCACGCTCATGGTTCAACCTATCGGTCGAAACATCGCAACGCTATGAATCAAACGTACGCTTTCAGGCTCATGACGGTCATTCAGACTACGTCTATCGCATTCTGCCAAACATCACTGTTGGCTACAATATCCTCAAGAAGACAAGCGTCTATGTGAATTATTTTGTACTCAAAGATGTCTTTGCCGTCAACCATCAACTGACCTTTCCCACCAACCAATCATTATCCTTGGGCCTCAGGCACGAGATTCCCATAGGCACCAAGTCGACGATGCAATTTGATTTTCAAGCCAGAGAACTCTGGCAACAGGTAGATTTACACCAGTTCGATTTTCTCCCCGGTCTCACCTACACTCGGGTGCTTACTCCAAAGACAGTCGCATTTGCCAACATCATTTTGCAGTTGAGAGGTAAAGACTACTTTGTAGCACCCACTCGCGAAATCGATCCGTTTTACACTGCTGGCTTTCTCCGCAGTTACGGTGACTGGGTACTGACCGCCGTGGCTACGCTGGTAACAAACTACAGACATCCACCGTTCAATGATGCCATTCCGCCGGTAAGCAATAATGCGATAATTGGCGACCTCGAATTATCGCATCCTATTACTAAGAAGATACCAGGGCTGGTGGCATTCGCCAGAGCAGAGCCAAACTGGAACTGGAAATCCAAGGAATATCCAGGCATAAGCGGATTCGATTTTCGTTTCTTTACAGGATTGCGCTACACTTTAGTCAAACCATCGTATTACAGCGACATGGAAAAACTGCGTAGCCAATTGAAAGAAGCCGGAGTGCTACCTGGCGTTGCGCCTGGGTCAAGCGCGCCCGCGAATCAACCGGAAAGTCCCCCAGCTGAGACCCCTCCTTCGCCGCCTGGACAACACCCGTTAGAAAAACTACCAGAAAATCTAACACCACCACAGCCTTCTCAACCTGAGAATGCAGAACCACAAACTGAAAATCCAACGACGCCCAAAACTCAAACAAACGACAGCTTACTACCCCTGCGAGCGGAACTGAATGCGGTGCCACCACAATCTGAAAACTGACTTCCTATTGCCTATTGGCTCTGCTCGTACGCCGCGATCCGCTTACCCTCTTTACGTATAACCTTGTAGATTTCTCGGCGAATTCGATCCAACTCTTTGACGTCTTTCTGAATATCGATGGCTAGAGCCGCTATCGCTAGGTTGTTATAGGGAGGTCCCTGCGTAATCTCTTCGAGTTGCTCTTCCCGTCCCGCCATCGTATTTACCATCTGAATCCAATTGTCGAATTGTGGCTCTAGCACCTGTCTCACATTGTCAGGCAAATCCAGGTTCTTACCATCACCAACAAATGCATCGACATTCTTTTTCATCATCGTGATTACAGTTTTAATCTCGTTCATCGCCAGATCGATGCGCTCTTTGTTTGGTGGCTCAGGTGGGCCAATTGGTTGAGTCGCAACCGGCAAGCTGATCATAACTGCACCACCAACGACTTCGGGCTCCGTCAAAAGCCGTACAGGAGCGATCATTACATCGTCGTAAAGGCTGCTAGCTGCTTTCAAGACATGCTTCAAATCCAACCCTATATCGCGCAGTTTCTCCAAGCTCAATTCTGCCTTCTGGACCTTTAACGGCAACGTTGTGACGGGACTGGCGACGACGCCTGTACCGGCACCTGTATTTGTTTCTTGATCTATGGACGCTGGCGCAATAGGAGACAGATCACCAGCAAATGTCTGAGGAATGCACACCGAAATAAGCAATAAAAAAGAAGCGCCCAGATAACCTGGTCGCCTTGTGTCGTTGCCCTTATCGGATATGGTTCTCCTGTCCATCGTCCTAATATTTTAGGCGATGAGATTATAAACATCACCCCACGGATGATGTTTATAATCTGCTGAGCGTAACTAGGAAATTTTCAACCTGAGATCGCGCTAAGATCGCGCAGCCGAAAACACTGCCAGGAGCGGCTCCCGGCATCCTAAACGTTTATTTCACCAAAAGCAGACGGAAGGAGCGCGAGCAATGCAGCTCAGCGCAGCACTTTTAGTATGCTCTTACTTTGGGTTTGGATAAATTGACGGCTAACTGGCGCCCGTCGACGTCGCGCCCATTCAGGTTCTGAATAGCGGCTTCCGCCTCGGCCTCAGTATCCATTTCGACAAAAGCGAATCCACGCTTGCGACCAGTGTCGCGATCGGTTGGGATGGCTACTGAAACAACCTTCCCAAATTGGGCAAACAACGCTTCAACATCGGCTTCCGTCTGGTTGTACGACAGGTTGCCCACAAATAACTTCTTCATATTTCTCGTATAGCATCAAACTTTGCCAAATACATCTTCGGCATAGGAGGCTCTCTAGCTTTGTAGCCCCAGCACATTATGGCAGATCGCCTGATGATCTGTCACCATGGACTTTATTTATATGATTACAAATCATCACCAATCTCCCCAGCAACGGCACCTGAGCAGACCATAAATTCTTCGGGACCGAATTACGGACCAGCCACGGGGCGAACCTAATATTGGCGAGATCTTATTCTGCTCTCCAATTGATCGAGCTTATCCAACCGTAGTCTCAGAACTTGAGAAGGAAGCTTGCCCTCGCGCCTTAATTTGGCCTGATACAGTTCATTTTCAATCTTAGCCGCTGGTGTAGCAATCAAAGAATAGGATTGCCCTATTGTTTGCGAGATTCTTCCTGCACAATTGATCCTGTTGCGCAGGAGTGGACTATCAGGGTCGCCGTAGTATGCCACTGTCGAACTTATAGATCTACCCAGCGTGAACAGACCAATGAGAGGACCAGCGATTGCTTGTTGGTCAGCCACTCTCTGGGTACTCAATAATTTTCGCTCAGCACGATCAAGTGCGGCATCGAACCATTGTGATTGGTCAACAAGGAAGGCTACTTCTTCTAATTCTCTGGTATTTACCGAGTCCTTCAGATTGCCGGACATAAATCGTTCAAGGGCATGCCAGCTATCAGACAGTTGTTCCAGAGTCCTGGGCCTGGTCTCTGGAAAGACTTTGGCAAGATGCCGCCGCTGGTATGTTTTGATGCATCGACCAACAATATCTCTGAGAATGGGGTTGACCGTTACAATGGAATTGGCAACCAGCACAGTTATCGCAGCTGTACCGCCAAGCTTGGCATTGCCTAACCCTTGTCGTGATACTATGGACGATGCCATAGCTGTGAAATTTTGAGCGGTATCGAGGAGATAGAATGTATTCTGGCTCCATTCAATGCGCCGAGATTCCGTACTCCACGTTTTGAATTCGTAAAGCAACTGGTTGCGAATGTGTTTCAATAATCTCCCTTCAAGCGCCACCATCTGCATATTCGCCGATTGGTCTTGCGGATCGAGTAAGAGTTCTCGCTCGCTCAATAAGTGATCGATAGAATCCAATTTACCCTTGACAAAAGATTCCGATCTGGCCGGAGAAAAACCCTCCCTTCTGGCAGCCAGGGCGATGATCCCATTCTGCGTCAATTCCGAAGCTGACGCTGTGCCGTTGATCAGATTGCCTGTGATCGCACAAGCCAATCCCCTCTTTTGCGCCTGTTTTGATATGCGAGCAGGATTGTTCCAACCATCTGCCCGTTGAGTCAGGTCGGTGAGGGTATTTGACAATTGCAGGCTGGCACCCGTTTCTTGTGCTGCCGGATAAAGCCAACGTCTGGTTTTTGGAGAGCGATTAGCATCCAAACGCAGTCGTATATTAAAGCGAGCGAGATCTATGCAATCCAACATTATCGCTTTGTCGATGTCCCAAATCTTTTCTCTGTTCGGATCTTCAGCTACCGCCGAAGCACTCACCTTCTCGGACAACACCTGATCACTAGCCACACAAGGGCACAGCTGGCACAGCGTTGCCAATAGAATGAGAATTGTCGCCCGTAGTGTCCAACTGAATGGCAATGCGTTCTTATCAAGCATAAGAAAAACAACGTGTACATTTTGGCACCACGTGCAGTGTTACTAAATTATTTAATGCTGAGAATGAGAAATATGTCGCACAATGCCAGATAATGCATTAATGAAAAAGCGACAGACGCTTCTTTGCATTTGCTTGACTGTGACTCAGTCGATCATTATTCTTCCGCCGGCCAATTGCGCGGAGGTCGCTTTTCAAGATCCGAGCAGTGATTTTTCTGCTCAATACACAACTCTAACCAAGAAAATAATCCTTGCCGGCATTCAATTAGAACGCTTCAGTCTCAACTATCGCAGAGAGAGCGTCAAACAACCCAAGTACAGGCGGATCCGCTACTTTCTTTCACAGGAGGCGGCTGCTGGTTGCGAATTGGGATTCGAAATCACAGCGACAGAGCAATTCAACAAGGGCCGCAAGCGTCCATTGCAAATATCTACAGGTGCCCTGCGCGGATCTTTGAATGGTGCGTTGGTTGGAAGCATAATCGGCGGCGCCGGATCTGCGTTGGAACTCACATCCAATGGCATGCTAGCGGTCAATAACCGGCGACATGGTTTCAGTCCGGGATTGGCCAATAAGTTTGTCATCAACAAACTGAAGGAAATAGACTCACTTCTGGCCGACCGAGACAAACTTATCAATTCGAATTCGAATAATCCAGCATATGCCCGAGCTGTTTTAGAAGGCGAAATCCTAAAGGAACTGAGGAACGCTTTTCTCGACGAATACTCGCATTTTCACGCTGACGCTCGCGGCTATGCGTCTGCTACTAATTGCTACTATGCCATAAACGTTGCCACCAGCGCTGTCGGCGCAACGGCAGCCGCAGTTGCATTCCGCGGTGTCTTGAATCCGCATTTGAATGGCACAGCGAACGTACTATTCATAGTCGCTGGCGCGCTGGACATTATCAATCCGCTACTTAGCTCCTCTGTAGGAGATTATATGCGCAGGCATGCCCTAAAGTCGTTCAGCGACCAAGTGGGCGGCAACGAGCGATTCGACTATGCGAGTCTTGCAGCTGCGCGCGCAAAGCTTCTCGCAACAGGAACGCCAGAAGGTGGAACCCTGATGCCGGAGTTGCCGATTCTCGATCGATTAGCTATTTACGAACAGTCGGGTGATCTTTTCAGAACACAAATCGATAGTGAAACGCGTTGGATGCGGCACTTTGAGAAAGTAGCATTGCAATCGAGCCTGCTCGGACCAATCGTTGGTGGCGGACTCATGGCGCAGGGGATTCTTGGCACAACTGGATACTACCGATATCCAATTAGACCAAGGAAGCAGCTTAGTTTGTTCTATGATGGAGCGATCGTAGGCACAAGTGCCGTTGCCATTGCTACTGTCGGTAATGCAGCTTGGCTTTTAGCGAGTTATAGTTACGAAAATCATCTGCGCAAACAGCAATTGCTCCCGGAACAACTGATCCAAGACCGCTTGGATCATCTTAATCAATTGGAAAAGAGCATCAGCGCTCTAAACTAGTACGCCGCTCAGCACTGGGTCTTGCATAGCGGCTATTGTCCTATTGACAAATGTCGCTAGACGCGTCAGATGGGTATGCCGCTTAAGCTGTCTTCCAGTTGGGACAGAAATATTCAGACAACCAGGCGGGCATGAACCGCATGGAAGAACGAAGGTCGTGCCGCTCCTCTCGCCCTATTCGCCTCGTTGCATCTGACAAATTCCTGCCATTGACTCGCCTGTGCCCCGGAAACCACAGCGCATTGATCAGCGCTCCCTGAGTTAGTTCTGCTAAATTCACCTTCCTCGGTGCTGCTGTCTTGAAATATATTCTCTTCTCACCATAACGAAATGACGTCGGCGGTCCATCCGTTATATATGTAGGCACTGCGTTGCCTACCGCAGGAAGACCAAGCTTGGCCGCTAGGTCCGCCCCGTGCTCAAAGAGTTTCTTGCCAAATGCTCTCGCTTTTGCCTTTGCTACTTCCCATACACTCGGCATCACCAATTTAACCTCCGGACTGATCTTCATAAAGACGCCTCTGGCCAAGCGCATAATTGCACCCTTTTTTACCATCCGGCTCACAGCCATATCGACTGCCGCTCTCGTTCCATAAACAAGCACATCCTTAGTGACGAACATCTCGTGAACAGCCATCTTGTTAATGTATATCCGAATATGGAGAGCAGTAAATCCAAGATTTGGACGACGAGTGTTGGACATATCAATTTCCCTCCGAAACCGTAAGTTGGAAAAATTTCTCTTACTTCTAACTACGACTCGAGAGTCGAAAAAGTTCAATATTCAGGAAAAATCGTGCCCGCTTGATCGAAGGAAATTCATCGAGCTGCGATTTCCCCCAACCGCGGCGCTTCTTTACCGAAGCGATTGTTGGAAATCTTCCAAGTTTTTCTTACTAGTGAGAAAAGGTGGACTGAGACAATAGCTCTCGACTCAGTCCGCATTGAAATGTCCCTGTAGAAAAACTCGTAGCGACAAGGTACCTAGTCGTGGGCTAGCCAACCGTCCGATCAGTCCTTACCCAGATTTGCTAATACTTGCCTTCCGCTGCTGCTTTCTCCGCCTCTTCGGTGGCCTTATTTTCATCCTGGATCGCTTTTTGTTGATCGCGCTTGGCACGAGCTGCGTGCCTGGAGGCTCTGAATTTTTCACCTTTTGCAGCTTCGGCCTGAGCTTGTGCTTTGTCGCTTGCTGCTTTGGCTTCATCACTTTGCGCTTCTGCCTGAAGCTTGGAGGCATCTACGGCTGCATTATCCGCACCTGCCGGAACAGCTATGAAAATCGATGACGCCGCTAAAGCAGCAAAAATGCTAAACACTAATGGACTTTTCATCTCTCGACCTCTCATTCTGAATGGTTATTCGTGCTTGGCATTCCTTGTTGGTTGTTGCTTCGTGCTCAACGTGACATTACCAGGCGCAACCATCCTAGCAGGACAGGGCCTCAAGAGACGTGCCAAATTAGCCGGAGCGCCTTGTCAGGAACATTAGACAAGCATGCACTCCTGAGATATAGTTTCATGGCTGAGTTAGCCTCAGGGAAACCAAGTGGCAGCTGTATGGTCGGTATATATCGGACTACAACTATGGTCCGCTTAATTATGCTTGATGCTGATTGTATAGTAACCGGCCAAGAAAAAGTCCTTTCCGTGCGACCTTTCAATCGGGGCGAAAATATTTCGATGAAACGAATAGAAGAGCGAGCATATAAAAGTAAGAATGCAAGCCAATTGTCCATCATCGGCTTAGTATTGTTTTGTCTTTCTTGCTCAGGGCCGGTCCAAGCACAAAATTCGCAACCAATGCAAGCGGCTAATCCAGACATCTCGATGAGCCTCTATCCAGTGGAGAAAGGTGCTGACGGCCAACAATACATAATTACCAAAGCCGGCTACAAAATAACGGTGCCGGGACTGGGTATAGCTCCGAATGCAACCGACATCGCTGTTTATCGAGATGGGCAGAATCATTTTTGGTATGTCGACAAAAACGGTGCCACGCAACCGGTAAGTCAATCGCAGCTGCAGTGGACTATGGCCCAAATTAACCATCAACAAGCGATGCGAAATATAGAGGCGCAGCGCAATATGCCACCATCATCGATACAGCCAAACATGATGGGAACACCCGGAATGATGCAGGGAAGTGTTATGCAACCGGCAATGATGCAACCGGGCATGATGGTGCCGGGGCAGACAATGGCCGGTCAAACAACTCCAAACGTGATTATCAATAACCAACAGCCAGCGACGCAGAGTTCGTCCGGGGCTAGCTCCGCGATGGTCAGCGGTCTAGCGGCGGGCGGCGGGGCCATGTTGGGTTCGATGATCGGCAGTTCGATGTACGACCATAATAGCTATGGGATGCCTTATGGGGTGCCAATGTACAACTCAGCAGGCCACTATTATTACAACGGTGCCAATGGCGAACATTATGAAGTTCCTTATGACCACGCGAATCCCTATATGAACCAATGGAATCGGCAGCAGGCCTATCAAGAGAATTCGCAAAATCGACAAAACGCCTACAACAATCTGAATGAAAATCAGCAGCAAATGCTGAAGAATCAGAGTTATGAGGATATGAAACAAAGAAGCGCGGCACAGTCCACCGCAGAAGCGCAAGGAGAGACACGCCGACAAGGCGATGAGGCCTTGCATGAGGAGCGCTTTGGAGATCGTTTTGGCGGATTTGGTGAGCGTTTCCGCAGATGAAAATCGCCTCCTTATTTTTTGCAGCGTTCTTTCTTTCAGTGACCATTCTGACGCTGAATGCGCCTCGCACGTGGGCGAGTGACCAAACCGGAAAGGAGCAAGTCAGCAAGTACGTATCAATTCCGATCTATTACGTCACTGATCGAGATCTGAAGGGAGAGACATTCGGTTCACACAGAAGGTACCCTTCGCATTGTGAGCATCAAATGTACTACGGCACAGCAAATGTCATTGTCCCTAACAAAGACAAAAAAAGAGATGGCGAAATTTTCCAGCATCTTGGCTGGAAGCCATCCGATCACAAACCGCTGAAGATTTCGAGCAAAGACAAAATAGATCCTACTAACTATGAAGCGGCTAAGAAAGATTTCTTTCAGCGCTTGAAGAAATCGCTAGACCAATCTGGAGGCAACGAACTATGTGTATTCGTACATGGTGCCTGCGATGCCTTTGAAGACTGTGCTCAGGACGCGGCCGCAATGGCCTATTATATGGAAAAACCGACAGTACTATATTCATGGCCGTCGAATCCCAGGTGGAGAAGCTATTTTATTGATGGTATCAATAATGAATGGTCACAAGGTCATTTCAACACATTCTGCAAGGACCTTGTCTCGTTTCAGACCGAGCATCCGTTGCAGGTAATTTTCGTTTCCCACAGCATGGGTAACCGACTGGTCATTCGCTCACTGCCAGAGATATACGGGAAGGGGTTGGTGAGCAATTTTGAACTTGTCTCGCCGGATATTGATGCAGATACGACACGACATTATGTAATGGGTTACGAGCCATCGAAAGCAACAATTCGCCTCTACGTCTCGAACAAGGATAGGATGTTAGGGCTTTCTCAAATACTGTCAGGTGGCTACTATCGCTTAGGCGAAGCAGCCAACCAAGCAACGCTACCGCCAGGCTGGAAGTCTGCTAAGCCCGAACAAATCGAACGGATTGATTTCACCGCCATTGATACCGGTTTCCATGGACACAGCATTCCATTTTCTCTGATCGCGAACATCGTTAAAGACAACAAACCGGGAGACAAGCTCGAACTGGTGTCCGAGACGCAGGTACGTGCAAACCGGCTGATCAGATTTGCCAACCGCTCGGAAAAGCTTAGCGATACAACTGGCGGCCTGCCTCCTGAGTATTGCAAGCGAGTGATGAAAGTTAGATAGCGGAAGCGGCAAGCAAGGTCTAGTTAGTAAATTTGGAGCGCTTATGGTCATTCGGGGTCACTGTTAGTTATACGGTTTTAACATATGGGATCCTCCCATGCACTGGGGCGAGAATAAATGAAAGTAAAAGCAAGATACGGCTTCAAAGCACTCTTATGTCTAGCAGTATGCCTTGTCTTCAGGCTGGCCGAAGCTCCGGCCAACGCCCAGGCTCTGAACGGTCTCCCTGGCTCGCCGTCATCGACTGAATCGCTCAATACCAAATATCTACCGGGAACGCCAGTGCGGTTCGGTGGCGAAATCTGTCCAAATGCATCAGAGTCAAAGTCCTGGTGGCCACCACAGGTAGTGCCAAGCAAGGGCGCGCCAAATGTGCTTTTGATCATGACCGATGATGTAGGTTTCAGTGCTCCAAGTACATTCGGTGGCACAATACCGACACCGACGCTTGATAAGCTGGCCACAATGGGTCTGCGCTACAACGAATTTCACTCCACAGCCTTGTGCTCACCCACCCGAGCGGCGCTGATCACCGGTCGCAATCACCACACAGTTCATACCGGCGTGGTCGCTGAACAGTCAACCGGTTTCCCCGGTTACAACTCCATTATTGGCAAAGACACGGCCACCCTAGGTGAGATTCTGAAACAAAACGGTTATGCCACTTCCTGGTTTGGCAAGGAGCACAACGTGCCCGATTGGTTGGCTAGTCAGGCGGGACCGTTTGATCAATGGCCAATCGGCATGGGATTTGAATACTTCTACGGATTTATCGGCGGCGATACCAGCCAATGGCAGCCGAATCTATTTCGCAACACAACTCCCATCCAGCCATATCTTGGCAAGCCAGACTGGAATCTCACTACGGCGATGGCCGATGATGCCATTCAGTACCTCAAACAGTTGAATGAGATTTCGCCTAATCGTCCGTTCTTTGTCTACTACGTGCCTGGTGGCACACATGCACCACACCATCCGACACCGGAATGGATAGCTAAGTTCAAAGGTCATTTCGATCAGGGCTGGAACGTGGAGCGCGAGCGCATCTTCGCCAATCAGAAGAAGCTTGGGGTGATCCCTCAGGACACACAGCTGACTCCCTGGCCGGATAGCCTGCCGAAGTGGGACACGCTGTCGCCCGAAGACAAAAAACTGTTTGCCCATCAGGCAGAAGTCTATGCCGCTTATCTTGCTTACACCGACGCCGAAATCGGCCGAGTGGTCAAGGCAGTCGAAGACATGGGCAAGCTGGACAACACACTCGTCATCTACATCAGTGGTGACAATGGTGCCAGCCCCGAGGGCTCGACCGAAGGCACCCCTAATGAAGTCGCTATCTTCAATGGCAAGGTGTTGACACCCAAAGAGCAGATGAAATGGTACGACGCCTGGGGTTCTGCCGAGACTTACCCGCACATGGCTGTAGCCTGGGCGTGGGCTTTCGATACACCGTTCAAATGGACCAAGCAAATCGCTTCGCACTTTGGTGGCACCAGGCAAGGAGTAGTTATGGCCTGGCCAACAAAATCAAAGATGCAGGCGGGCTGCGCAGTCAGTTCCACCATGTCATTGACATTGCCCCGACGATCTTGGAAGCCTGCAACATCCCCGAGCCGGTCATGGTCAATGGCGTACCGCAAAAGCCGATCGAAGGCGTCAGCATGTCCTACACCTGGGATAAGGCAAATGCCAAAGCGCCATCAAAGCGTGACACGCAATATTTCGAGATGATGGGCAACCGCGCTATCTACCACGATGGGTGGGTGGCTGCCACCACTCCACCCGCTCCGCCCTGGCTAATGGGCTTGGGTAAGCTGCCCACCGATGTGATTAATGGATACAACTGGGAACTCTATAACGTCAAAGAGGACTTCAGTGAGAACAACGACCTGGCAGCCAAAATGCCAGATAAGCTGCGCGACATGCAAGAGCTGTTTTTGATGCAAGCGACTAAATACAACGTATTGCCCTTGGACAACTCCGTGGTTCAGCGTTTGCTAGCACCGCGCCCGAGCACCACCGGCGGTAGGACCGTCTTTACATATTCTGGCGAGCTGGCCCACATTCCTCATGGTGGCGCTCCCAGTATCCTCAACAAGTCCTTCACCATCACCGCCGATTTGGAAGTGCCCAAGACCGGCGCCGAGGGCATGCTTGTCACTGAAGGCGGCCGTTTTGCCGGATATGGGTTCTATCTACTTAAAGGTAAGCCGGTCTTCACTTATGACATGCTCAATCTCGAGCGCGTGAAGTGGGAAGCTCCGCACGCACTCTCGCCAGGCAATCACACTGTTGCCTTTGACTTCAAATACGACGGCGGCGGCATTGGCAAAGGCGGACTAGGCGTCTTGAAAGTAGATGGACAAGACGTCGTTAAAAGACAGATCTCGCACACAATTCCCTTTATCTTCCAATGGGATGAAACCTTCGACGTCGGTGTCGACACAGGCACGCCTGTTGATGATAACGACTATCAGGTGCCATTTAGATTCACCGGCAAGTTGGCCAAACTGACAGTGCAGTTGAGGCCAGTGCCAATGAAGGGCGCTGATGAAGCCGTGGTTCAAGAAAAAGGTGAGCGAAACAACTCAGCGAGCGAGTAGCGACCCAGCTATTGTGTCTGCGTCATTCCCGCCAGCTTCGCTTCTTCAAGTCTTTTCTTGATCGCTGGAATGGCTTCATTGGTAGCCTGTTCGCCGGCAAGTATCGCCCTTCTAGCGTCGGACTTCTTCGTAGAGATAAGAGTGATTCCGTCAACGTTCGGGTGGATCACGATATCGGCTTCCTGCTCGTGGAAAGAGTCCAGAGCTGCCAGTTGCAATCCAATCATACGCTTAGTTACGCTGCCCGGTGCCCGGAAATCTTTTTGTTCCTTTTTGAGAAATCGCTCGTCGATTTGCACGGCGATCACTACATCCCCGCCCAATTGCCTGGCTTGAGGCACCGGTACGTTGGCCAATACGCCACCATCAACGAACAGCTTATCCTTGATCTCGATCGGTTTGCGCAGAGCTGGGACAGCAGAACTCGCTTGCATTGCTGACGTAAGGTCACCCTTTCTGATGGCATATACATGCCCGTCGCACAAATTGATGGCCACAGCCGAATAAGGAATATTGAGACTCTCAATGGTCTTCTTGTTCTCAGGCAAGCATTTATCCAGATAATTATGGAAGACGAAGCCGAAATATAGGCCATCATAGGGATGGAACCCGATCAGTCGTGGAGAGGCCAAGACAGGGGCAAGAATAATCCGCACAACTAATGGCATTGTCATAAAGTGCTTCATCATCGATCCGTCGGTGAAATGCCGTTCGAGATCGGGGAGTGGTACACCAGCGCTATACATCCCACCAACAATCGAACCCATGGAAGTACCGGCGATGCCATCAATCGGAATACCCGCTTTCACCAGTGCCTTCAAGACACCTACGTGGGCTGCTCCTCTCATACCACCACCACCCAGAGCAAGGATCACTCTCGGACGATGTTGACTGGTAGCATCAGTGGTGTCGCTGCCAGACGAAACAGTTGATTGAATGTGGCTAGTAGCAGGCTTGGAGGAGCTTTCACCTCTGGGAGTTACCAGTGGAACGAAGATAAACTGACCGTCTGGGCTGCTCGTGGCTGGCGGTAGTCCGTTGTCGGAATTAAATACAGGAGCCGCATTGGCCGCAATGCCAACCGAAAGCGAGATGAGCAAAGCAACAAGACTGCTCGCCTGAAGACACCGCCTAGAACCAAACATCATAATGACATCTCCTGCGCAGGGAACTATTGCTGAGTTAACACGGCATTTAAGATATAACATTCTGCTGATGAGCATTATGAATAATCACTCACTAAGCGATCGATATTAAGCATCCGTCCTTGCTTCTTTGGTCCAAGATATCCATGATCAGTGCTTACTTGCTGGTGATTACATGCTAAAGATTCCAGTGCTTTCTCTATGGTTTGCCGGGTCTATCTTGGTGGCAGTTCTCGGCTTTTTGGTCACGACAAAATGGCTAAAGCCAGTAGACATGAGCAAACATGAGGGTTTCCTCAATGCAACCTTGACTATTGTGGGAACGCTAGTGTCAATTTTGCTTGGACTGCTCGTCGCCAACTCGATCGAATACTACGATTCTGTCGAAGCCAATGCGACATCCGAAGCGACCTGTGTCAGCGAGATCTTTAAGCTCGCCACCGCCCTGCCCGACCAACCAAAAAACGCAATCCAAGATTCATGTTTGCGATACAACAAGTCAGTATTAAACAAAGAATGGCCGGCGATGGAAAATGGTCATATGAGTCCGGAATCAGCCGCCGTTTTTGGTGATCTGAACCGGGCAATCGTCACCTTTCATTCTTCAAACGACAGCGAAACGAACATTCAAAATGCGCTGCTCACAACTGTCCTCAATCTTGGGGATTATCGACGACGCCGGGCTATGGCCTTGGAATCAACCTGGAGTGAGCGAATATTACCGGTGATTCTGTTTTGCGCAATAATCGTGCTGGCATATACCTATTTGTACACCAGGCGCGAAGCAAAGATCATGCATGCTGTGCTTATTTGCTTCGTGGCCGGTGCTCTAGGAGGGAACATCGGCATGATCTTTTTGCTACGAAAACCGTTTGCCACTGACTGGAAAATTACGCCGTCCGGCTTTGTCTTAACCGAGGAGCTTTTAAAAGAATACAAGGCGAACGGCAGGCTGCGGTAACCACTGGCTGCAAAACTTTAAGGTTCTGCGGCCGGTCATCGTTTAAACTCATCTGCAAGAGCTAGGTAGCCAAGCGGCCTACCGCCGGTTGCCTCAATTGATCTTGCTGTCCTAGTCGCGTGTCACCGTATACGGTGCTGAACAATTTATGTTCCAATTTAAATTCCTATGATCATTGGGTGAAAGAATGCAGATGAAAAATTCGTTTTGGCTAAGGGTTGTGTCCGTGTTCCTCGGTTTGTCCCTATTCAGTGTTTGCTCAGAAAGGGCAATCGCTCTGGAAAGCACGATGCCTGCCCAATATAAGGACGATGTAAAAGCCGACTTAGCCGGAAAGTATACCTACACCGAAGATGGTGCTTTCAGTAAAGCGCTCGATATCCCCACCTATGAATGGATGCCAGTGGATGCGCCGCCAAAGGCCATCATTCTGGGGATTCACGGGCTTACACTTCATGGCCGCAGGTTCAGAGTGCTGGCGCGAAGCATGGCTGTCAACGATATCGGATTTGTTTCCTTAGATATGAGAGGGTTTGGCCGCTGCCGCTTTGACGACAAAAAACAATTCAGTACAGCAGATGATGACAAAACCAAAGTCAGCCACGAAAAGAGCTATGAAGACATCGTCAAGCTAGCTACGCTAATCAAACAAAAATATCCTGACGTGAGATTGATCGCACTAGGCGAAAGTTTAGGATGTACCTTTTGCGTTAAGCTGGCCGCTGAGCATCCAGACTTGATTGCCGGGATCATTTTGTCGGCACCGGCCGTTAAGGTCAATAAAGACATGTACGCCGGGAAAGGCCAAATCAGGCAAGGAGTGAAGGCTGTGATCAAGCCTAGCCACGAGCTCGACATGCGTTCGTTCTTTGCCGACCTCTGCTCAAAAAACACAGACGTCCAAAACGAGATGATCGACGATCCGCTGATCGTCAAAAAGCTTCCTCTAGGAGCACTGATCTCGACCGACGACTTTGTTGATAAGACAGCTAGTTTCGGTAAGAAAACAGATCCAAAGCTCGCTGTGTTAATCCTGCAAGGCAGTGCCGATGGTTGTGTCTCTCCAAAACACGTCACTGATTTGATGAACACCATGCCGTCAGATGATCAGACTCTCGCCTGGCGGGGAAATTTCGGCCATTTGCAATTGGAGACTTGCTATATGCGAGCACCAACAGTCGACGCAATCGGCAACTGGTTGCTAGATCATAGCCGCAACCAACAGACAAAGCTGAAGCGGCTCCAAGAAAATATTGCCGATCTCGGTGGCACCCTGCAGCAATAACCGCCATACGGCCCGTTTTGTCAAACGTTGTGCTGCGCATGGACACCGTGCTTGGTACCATTATTCTTTGTGCAGATTTATTGCCATACCGCTTTGTCTGGTGGCAGCCAGCGCTGCCAGCGCTGAGTACGCGTTGGCGGAGGTCGGTGTCGCTCCCGCTGGTCCCAGGGGAGCAATACTTTCTGAGCAGGTCAGTCAGAACTCATTCACAAGCAGCCCGACCGCCCGGACATTATTTGCCATCGACAAGAAGATACTGCTTCAATGCATAGATCTTATTCGCTTCAACGTGCGCTTCCATGAAGAGGCGAATCGCCGCTGGTGGTGGCGAGACTGGCTCTATCCCGCAGAAAAAGAAGGTGCAACCGCGCTGACATTCGCTAACTCTATTGTCGATATAAATGAACGAGCGCGGGGATTGGAAAATACTGATCTCATATCCAAAGTAGACGAGCGCAATGGATACGGTGATTCGGGCAATGAAGCCGTCGGCAATCAAATCAAATTAGCAGGAAAAATTTCAGACGCCACCGGAGATAGCTATTCACTTGTGGCCACGCCAGCCGCGAAGAGCCAGCATTTTTTCTATACCAGGCGCTTGGCCAAAGAAGGAAAATTGCCGTCTCAGATTATGCACGAGCGCCTGCAAAAGCTAGATCAACTAGAAACAAAGATCAAAGCAGTTGAACCATGACAATCAAGAGCTGTCTAAAAATAGCCAGTTGCCACCAATCATCTTGGCGTCTGTTGCGTGCAGGACGCCATTCATATTGGTTGGAATTGCCAAATATCAATAAATGTTCCTCTTGCCATTTATTAAATGCTGAAGTGCGGTTCGATGATCCTGTAATATCTTTAAGTTATTACATCTAATTATTCTGTGCCTTTTTCTGGACGCAGAATTACGGCAGCATCGGTGCGTCGTCCTATGCACGGGGCAGCACATTAGACTCAGTGGCGAAGGAGTGCTTAGCATGAAGTGTCAACCGCGTAAAACAGGCTTCGTCGCGATAGTCGCGGCATGTCTATGTGCTGGCCACAATGACGGCCGCACCGGCGTTCGCGCAGCAGGTCACCGGTCAGCTTGGTTCGCCAAGCGCCACCACGACGGTCAACGGAAACCAACTGCCAGCGCCGGAGCCTAAATTCGGCGGCGTGATCAAGGAACTGGCAACGGATTCCAAGACGTGGTGGCCTCCACGCATCGTCCCGCCCAAGGGTGCACCAAACGTTTTATTGATCATGACCGACGACCAGGGTTACGGTGTACCCGGCACCTTCGGCGGTGTCATCCCAACGCCGGCACTCGATCGGATCGCAAAATCCGGACTGCGATACACCGAATTCAACTCCACTGCACTTTGTTCACCTACGCGAGCAGCGTTGATCACTGGTCGCAATCACCATACCGGTGGCTTCGGCGTGATCACGGAGTTATCAACGGGTTTCCCGGGCTATGATTCGATCATCGGTGCCGACAACGCGACCATCGGTAGAGTACTTAAGGACAATGGCTACGCGACGTCGTGGTTCGGCAAAGACCACAATACACCTGCCTTCCAATATTCCGTCTCAGGACCATTCGATCAATGGCCCTCTGGCATGGGTTTCGATTACTTCTACGGCTTCATGGGTGGTGAGACCGACCAATGGACGCCCTATCTGTTCCAGAACAACAGGCAGATTTTCCCGTGGATTGGCAAGCCCGACTACAACCTGACCACGGATTTGGCGGACGAGGCGATCAAATATCTAGGGCAGCTCAACGCTTCAGCGCCTGAGCAGCCGTTCTTCCTCTATTACGTCCCCGGCGGATGCCACTCACCTCACCAGCCGAAAAAGGAATGGATCGATAAGTTCCACGGCAAGTTCGACATGGGTTGGAACGAGCTACGCGAGCAGATTTTTGCTAACCAGAAACGCTTGGGCGTTGTGCCACCAGATGCGAAGCTGACAGAATGGCCCGATTGCTTGCCGAAGTGGGACACGCTAACGCCCGACCAGAAAAAACTCTTTGCACGCCAGGCGGAAGTGTATGCGGGTTACGCCGCCTATACCGACCACGAAATTGGCCGCGTCATTCAGAAGGTCGCGGACATGGGAAAACTCGACAACACGCTGATCATCTACATCGATGGTGACAATGGCACCAGCCCCGAGGGCACGTTGTCCGGCACGCCTAATCAGTACACCTCTTACAATGGCATCCTGGACTTCCCGATCGCCGAGCAACTCAAGTTCTACGATGCCTGGGGCTCGGCTGAGACTTACCCACACATGGCGGTGGCGTGGTCGTGGGCATTTGACACACCGTTCAAGTGGACCAAGCAGATCGCCTCGCATTTTGGTGGCACACGGCAGGGTCTGGCAATTTCATGGCCAAACCGGATCAAAGATGAAGGCGGCGTGCGAAGCCAGTTCCACCACGTGATCGACATCGTGCCCACGATCCTCGAGGCCACTGGTGTCAAGGCGCCAGAATATGTTGACGGCATCAAGCAAAAGCCGATTGAAGGCGTGAGCATGGAATACACCTTCGACAAGGAAAATGCCACTGCGGCCTCAACGCGCAAGACCCAATACTTCGAGATGGTCGCCAATCGCGGCATCTACCACGACGGCTGGTATGCCAACACGACACCGCCGCATGGGCCGTGGATTTTGAACGCGCCCTTACCCTCTCCCCTCGACTACAAGTGGGAGTTGTACGATCTGACCAAGGACTACACGCAGGCTAACGATCTCGCATCGAAGTACCCTGACAAACTCAAAGAAATGCAGGCGCTGTTCGACGTGGAGGCAGCCAAGTACAACGTGCTGCCACTGAACAACGATACCTTTGCGCGGGCGACTGCACCGAGGCCTAGTGCGACCGCTGGCAAAACGGTCTTCACCTATGCGGGCGTCATGCCTGGCCTGCCAATGGCCAACGCACCAAACGTCATCGGCAGGTCATACAAAATTACCGCCGATGTCGATGTTCCGCAGGGAGGCGGCGACGGCATGCTCGCCACTGCGGGCGGGCGCTGGGGCGGATGGGGGCTGTATATGCTCAAAGGCAAGCCGGTCTTTGACTACAACATGCTCATCCTTGCTCAATACCGGTGGGAAGGCGAGCAGGCACTCACAGCCGGCAAGCACGAGATTGTTTTTGATTACACTTATGACGGCCCCGGCATTGCCAAGGGTGGCACCGGTGTGCTGAAGGTAGACGGCCAAGTCGTCGCCAAACAGAAGCAACAAAACTCGATCGCCTTTCTGCAAGTGGCTGACGAAACTTTCGACGTCGGTGTCGACACCCGCACGGCAGTGAACGAAAACGACTACCACGTCCCATTCCCCTTCAACGGCAAGATTGATAACTTGACCGTCAAACTCGGCCCATCGCAGCTAAGTGCACCAGACGAGAAAATGGCGCACGACGCAGGTGCCAAAGCGAACGACTAAAAGCGGAAAGACATATCGGTGTTTACAATTGTAGAACATGTTTGTGATGGGATTGGCTCCCTTCCTAGAGCTCTGAGCACGACCAAAGTAATATTTTGTTTTCTTTTAGGCCTGCTTATTTTGAGTGCGGGAGGCATGTTACCTCTTGCCGCTTTCGGTGACTCGTCTTTTGCACCCACTATTCCCAATAAAAAGCCTGCTCCCAGTCAAAAGCCTGTTGGTATGGTCTGGATTCCTGGCGGCGAATTTTCGATGGGCAGTGCCGACCCGACAACAGACTCCGTCTGCGGCGGGCATGAAGAAATGCGCGATGCACGGCCCATCCACCGCGTCTATGTAGACGGCTTTTGGATGGACAAAACCGAGGTCACCAATGAGCAGTTCGAAAAATTCGTCAAGGCTACTGGTTATAAAACAATAGCTGAGATCGCACCAACCAAAGAAGAGTTCCCCACCGCACCGGCTGCCAATCTTGTCGCCGGCTCGACTGTCTTTACACCGACACCGAAACCGGTGCCACTATCAGATTTATTTCAATGGTGGCGCTACCAAAAGGGTGCCAACTGGCGGCATCCCGAAGGTCCAGGTAGCGACCTAAAAGGGCGTGAGAAATATCCGGTCGTGCAGGTTGCTTATCCGGACGCCGCCTCCTATGCAAAATGGGCTGGCAAGCGCTTGCCGACTGAAGCCGAATGGGAGTTCGCCGCGCGCGGCGGCCGCTCGGGCAACATTTACTCCTGGGGCAATGAGTTCAAGCCCGGCGGCAAATGGATGGCCAACATTTACCAAGGAACATTCCCAGTCAAAGATACTGGCGAAGACGGTTTCGTTGGCTTGGCACCAGTGGCTAAGTTTCCCCCGAACGGCTATGGATTGTATGACATGTCCGGCAACGTCTGGGAGTGGTGCTCTGATTGGTATCGCGCTGACTACTATGTGCAACTGGCCGCGGCGGGCAAGGGCGTTGTCCGTAACCCGCAAGGGCCGGACACGCCCTGGGACCCGGCTGAGCCGAACGAAAGGAAGCGCGTTCACAAAGGTGGCTCCTTCCTTTGTAGCGACCAATATTGCACGCGTTACATGATTGGCTCGCGAGGCAAGGGTGAACAGACTACAGCCGCCAATCATCTTGGCTTCCGCTGCGTGAAGGACGGACGCAACTAGGTCGTCTTTTTTTTTGGAGTTGGTGTAAAATCGAGCGTCTTTAATGTCCGGAATAACCAGGAGAAGAAATGAAACGCAACTGGAAGATGATCGCTCCGGCAGTGTGTCTTGCCTCGACAGTAGGAATCTGCTCGGCGCAGATGCAGCAACCGGAACCGGCCATAAATGTGATTAAAGCCACCGTCGCTGCTATCGGTTATCCGGTGGGCGTGGACACCAAGATCAACATGGTTGGAACGAGCGCCGCTAGCCAAGCAGCTGGTGAAGCCCAGGTGGCAGCTAAGACAAGCGGGACAGACATCGATCTAAGAGTGACCAATATGCCGCAACCCACGACACTGGGCGCGGCGTTTCTCACCTATGTGGCATGGACAGTCACTCCCGATGGCACCACGACAAATCTCGGGGAAATTTCTATTAATGGCAGCGGGTATGGCAGGCTGCAGGTCAAAGCTCAGTCGCCAACATTTGCTCTGATCGTCACAGCCGAACCGTATTATGCGGTGGCAATACCCAGTCAACTCGTCGTTCTGGAGAACGAGACACGAAACAACACCAGAGGACAAGTCTATCCTTACAACAGTTACAAGCTGATGAAAAGCAGTGAGTATTCCCTGGCTGGGAATCCGTTAGCGTTAGCACCGGACTTGAAGAAAGTGCCGCTCGATGTTTATGAAGCGCGCAATGCTGTGGAGATCGCCAAATCACGCGGAGCCGGAGAGTATGCTCCGCGAATTTTTGCCGAAGCCCAATCTTTCTTGCAGATGACGGACAACGCGGTGTCACAAGACTCTGGCAAGAATCGGTTGATATCGGTGGCTCGCCAGACGATTCAGTTTGCCGAGGATGCCCGAGCCCTGGCCGCACGGCGAGAAGAATTGGCGCGCATCGAGCAGGAAAAAGAAGCGGCCGCCGCTCAGGCCAGGAGAGAAGCGGAGGCGCAAGCAGCTCTAGAAGCGAGGCGTCAGGCGCAGCTTACCGCAGCCAAGGAAGCGCAAATCGCGGCGATCGACGCAGCCGAGCAGGCCGAGCAAAGGGCAGCCGCGCAGGTAGCAGCGGAAAAGGCAGCGGCAGAACAAGCAGCTTTACAAGCGAAAGCAGAAGCGGCCAAAGAAGAGGCGGCGCAGGCGCAAGCTGCGACCGCGGCTTTGCGTGCACAACTTCTGCAGCAGCTCAATGCAGTCTTGCAGACCACTGATACACCGCAAGGGCTGGTGGTGCACATGGCCGATGTGCTGTTCAAAGTTGGTAAATACGAGTTGAGCACGGACGCCCAGCTAAAGCTTGCCAAGCTTTCCGGCATTATTCAGGCGCACCCGGGGTTGAATTTGGCCATCGTCGGCTACACAGATAACACCGGCACGCCTGCCTTCAACATGACGTTGTCGCAGCAGCGAGCGGATGCAGTGCGGCAGTTTCTGATCACACAGGGACTTTCACCGGACGCGATTTCAGCCCAAGGTTTGGGACAAGCGGACCCGATTGCAGACAACAGCACTGCGGCAGGCAGAAAGCAAAATCGGCGGGTTGAGATCATTGTCAGCGGGCAAGTAATCGGCATCACTATCGGTAAGTAGAATCTGAGGTTTTGTCTGCTTTCATGCTTAAAACGTTGCGCGTGGGAGCATCAACGATTTAGCATGCTCCACATTCCCTCCATCTTTATCCTCAGCGCAGCCGCAGCAATCGTAGCGGTCATCGGCTTCTCGATTGTGCATCGGTTAGTCAAGCCGATCGATCTCTCTGAGCATCAGGGTTTTCTCGATGCCATGCTCAGCATCGTCGGTACACTTGTCTCTATTCTTTTGGGATTATTGGTGGCAGCGGCTTTGGATCATTACCAGTCTCTCGAACAGAGTGTCGACAGCGAAGCCGCTGCTGTGGCTCAGATATATCGGTTGAGTGGCGGACTGCCAAATGATGTCGGCATCACGATCAGACAGCTTTGCAACAACTACAGCCGCGATGTCGTACAAGATGAGTGGCCAGCCATGGCCAAGGGACATTCAAGCCACAAGGTACTCGGCGATTATGTGCAGTTGATCGCGACGATTGTCAATTTCCATCCAAACAACAACGGCGAGACGAACATTCACACGGCACTCTTAAGCTCGATGCAGCAGATCGGCGATTGTCGAAGGCAGCGACTGCTCGTCTTACACAGTATGTGGACCACGCACCTGATGCCTGTTCTTCTCATGTGCTCGGCGATTGTTCTGGCATTCGCTTATTTGTATGTTAAGCGGGGAGCCTTCTTCCACGGTGTTCTCATTTGCTTTGTCGCTGTTGCACTGGGTGGGAATCTGGGATTAGTCTTTCTGTTAAGCAATCCCTTCTCCGGCGATTGGCAAATACAACCCAGAGGCTTCGAACTCAATAATCAGTTATTGCAAGAGGTCAAAACCGAACCTGAACTCAAGAAGCTACTTGAGGGTTCCAAAGAATAGAACTATTCGGTTTCATCCAGTATTTCGCGCTCAATCTCTACCAATTGCTCGCCAGTACCCTGACTGTGAGCACCTTTAAACCAGAAGCGGACGCTCTTCCAATACCAGCCTGTAAGAACGATGAGAATAACAAGCAAAACAACAGGTGTGTAATTGAAATTGTCGATTGTCAGTGGCCGGGCCGTAGGGAAGCATGAAGAGAATGCAGACAAAAATGATCCAGAACATCGATCGGAATTAAATAGGAGACAAAAAGTCCAATCACTGGAATTGACGTGGATACCAGATAAGCGGTACTGCTCCAGAGAGAGGGTACGGCGAGGAGCCACGACAGGGTGGCACCAAGACAGATGGCGTTGGCTGGCGTCCGGGCGTGGTGATCCAGTTTGTGCCAGAGATCGGACAACGGCAGAGCACCATCACGCGCAAATGCGTAGATCATTCTTGAGTTGGTGGTGACACTAGACATACCGCAGAAGAATTGAGCAACCAGAGCCTCTTAATATCCTCTTCGATCAGTTCGTTTCTGCTTTTCATCTTGGTCTGTTCTAGACTGTTACGGCTTCGTCCCACCAGAAAACATCTGCTAACGCAAAATTGGTTTTATTGATGTCAGCGTGTCAACTGAAATTCGTCCCATTGCCCGCAACAACTGTGTTTGCGCTTCGTTGAATTGGATAATGGCATTGGCCTTGGAGATCAAAGAGTTGGTGTAATCTCGCTGGGCATTAACCACATCCAGATCTGTGCCGACACCTTCGTCCAGACGGATAATGGCCACTTTCAATTGTTGGCGAGATGAATCGACAGCGGCACTCGTGGCGGCGATGAGATTCTCTGCGTCCAATGAGTCCAGATAAGCATCGCGAACCGACTTGCACACCCAGGTCAGCTCACGGGCAAATTGCATTTGGGCTTTGCGGGCTTGCCATCTAGCAGCCTGTACCTTCGATGTGTCAGTCACACCAAGTCCGGCGAAGTTCCATTGGACGTTAATACCAATCAAAAAAATCTCAGCCAAATCGAAACTCTGAGGACCGCTCGTTAACCCTTGCGATGCCAGTGATGACGATGAAAAGCCACCCAGAGCAAAAGAACCGGTCGCGGCTGAGCTAGCAGCGGCAGTACTGCTGCTAGAGAGGTGGGCAACTTTGGCACCGGTCGTTGCCAGCCCAGCGCTTCCCACCACTTGGGGGAGAAGCGGCGCAAAGGCCACGCGAATAGCATCTTTGGCAGCCAATCTCTGCTGCTCCCATTTCTTCAGCTCAGGTCGGGCATCGATAGCCACCTGCACTAAATCGGCAATCTTCGTTCGATCATCCACAAGCCGCATCGGTGAAACAACCCGCTCAGTGACCAGCAGATCTTCGCCACTGTTTAAATTCAAATTCGTAGCCAAGGCCACTGCCGCCTTCCGGCGGGCAATTTGCTGCGAGATCAGCGCTTGCTTGTCACGGGACAATTGCGTTTCAGCCTGCAACAGATCCAGTTGGGTATTGGCTCCATAGTTGTATTGGACCTGGTTTTTGTCGACCAACGCCTGAGACGTCTCAACAGCTTTAATGCGAATTTGTAGCAAGACGTCTTGCAAAACCAACTGATAATACAAATGCGCCGCTTCCAGCAACATGTCGTTGGTCGTGCGTTGCAGGTCGAACTGGCCTGCTTTATATTCGTGCTTAGCTTGAAGTGCACCGAATATGGTGGCACCGCCATCAAAGAAGGTCCAGTTCAGGGCCGACGGAATGGTCATATAAGGACTACCGATCCTGGAGATCAGGCCAAAAGGACTGGCATATTTGCCAGTGATCGACTGGTAGGTGAACAGGTTGGTCAAAGTAGGAAGAAAACCGCCAAGCGCGCTTCTGAATTTCCACTTGTCGGTTTGCATGTCGGCATTGGAAATTTGAATATCCAGGTTGTTATTCAGTTCTTGCATCAGTACATCACGCAAGCTAATTTGTTGCCCACCACTGGCGTCCAGGCCATATGGCGACAGGTCGCGGTGCAGTTCGATCAGCGCTGTCAACAGTGGTGCTTTAACCACTACTTTGTCCTGATCAACAAACATAGCGCCTTCTGACTCTTCAGCCTCTTTAGCAATTGCTTCTAACTTGTTTATTGGCTCTTGCTCGCTAGGGTTCATCGTTCCCCTCAGCTGGGGCAATGGCGAGTCTCCTTTAGTGGGCATAGCATCGGCAAGTTTGCTGAGCTCAGCACAACGTGTCGATGTAACCGGGCTCGAGGCAAGCACCAGGCAAAATGCAAGCGCCAGGCGGAGCGCAAGCTCACACGCTTTAGTTAATGGATATCGGCGGTTAGCTCGGTTGCTTAGCATGAGAGAACCTAGCTAGCAGCAAGATCAGAGGGTTTGACCGGATCGCCCTCACGCAGATCATCAGCGGGGCTGACAACCACCGTATCATTATTTGCCAGGCCCGCCCTGATTTCGATCTCGTCACCGAAATCTCTGCCGAGCACCACTTTTTGATAGTGCGCTTTACCATTTTTGACAACCACCACTTCCAGTTCACCATCTCGCGGTATGACCACGCTGCTGGGCACCCGTACCCAAGTTTCCGGTCGATGTACTGTCAATTTCACTTGAGCATACATGCCTGGCAGCAGTGCATGTCCTGGGTTGTCTATTTTGATCTCGGTCTGTCTTGTGCGTGTTTGTGGATCGAGTGCACCAGAAACGTTCGTTACTTTCCCGGGAAAGGTTTGCTCAGGATAAGACGATACAGAGAGATCAGCCTCTTGTCCGGGCTGCAAATATCTGGACAGTGCTTGTGGCACATCGACATAGATCCTCAGTATGTCTAGCTTTGCCATCTGAAATATTTCCAAATTCTGCGACTGGCTGCCGGCTGTGATCAGTGCGCCAGGGTCAACTTTGCGTTGAGTGATCACGCCATCAAATGGTGCCCTCACATATTTGAAAGCCTGTTGTGCCTTATATTTGTTGAGCGCGGCAAGCTTAGCGAGAACACCTGCCTGAGCTACATTCACTTGCGAAACTGCTACTGCTACTTCTTGATCTGCAGCTTGCTTCTGCGATTGCGCTGCTTCCAGTGAGGCGCTCTGCGCCCCAAGCGCTCGATTTTTCTCATCGCGGCTTTGCAAACTGACAGCACCACGCTTCGCCATATTCACCCATCGATCTGCTGTCACTGCCGCGTAGGACTGATCTGCTTGCGCCCGCCGTACCTCAGCTGCAGCCACTTCGGCTTGCGCTTGCGCTTGTTTCAATTTAGCTTGGGAGCTGACAAACGTAGCTTTCGCCTGGGCTAGGTCCGCCAGCGCCTGGGCAGTCTCTTCATCGATGGTCGGCGTGTCGATCTCGGCAAGCAGTTGGCCACTCTTCACGTGATCGCCAATGTCGACCATCCGGTTTCTTAGATAGCCGTCCACACGCGCATAGATGGTGGCATATTGCATGGCGCCGATGTTGCCGGGCAGATTCATCGATTCATCAAATGGAGCTGGCTTAACAAGCACCGTATGTACTACCGGCACACTCGAGGCCACCTCTTCCTCTTTGGCTGTCAGCAGGTGCATATCCATAATCTTGGGGATAATGCCGATGACAAACAAGACGCCAACAATGGCCGCCAAAATCAGTAAGAAAGTCAACGTTTTACCGGCATTGGAGCGTTGTTTGCTCCGAAGAATTCGCTGTTTGTTCTGAAGAATTAGTTGGTTAATGAGCATATCTTTCTGGCCGATTCAAGAAGTAGGATGTGTAGGAAGCGTTGAGTGTGTTTCATACTTACGTTTGGCAGCGAGCAGGCTATACATCAATGGAACAAAGAAGAGAGTGGAGAAGGTTGCCACCGAAAGGCCGCCGATCACCGCTCTGCCGATCGAGGCATTCTGTCCAGTGCCAAGCGACATGGGAATCATACCTAGGATCATGGCGGTGGCGGTCATGCAAACTGGTCTAAAGCGCTGAAGACCGGCAGTTGCTGCTGCTTCCAAGGCAGTATTGCCTGCGCGCAACTGCTCGTTACAGAAGGTGATCATCAAAATACTGTTGGCTGAAGCCACGCCGATAGTCATCACTGCCCCCATTAACGCCGGCACGCTGAATGTGGTCTGAGTAACAAACAGACTCCAGACAATACCTGTCAGGGCACCAGGAATAGCCATCAAAATTATTACTGGATCTATCCATGACTGAAAATTGACGACTAGCAGTAAATAGACAAGGATAATCGCACCGGCTAGACCGATCAAAAGACCGAGAAATGCCGTCTTCATGCTCAGTACCTGACCCATCACCATCAACAAAGTACCGCGCGGCGCCGCCTTTTTGTGCTCGCTGACGATCTTGTCCACATCATCGGCCACTCCGCCCAGGTCGCGATGTTGAGTGTCTACATAAATGTCGAAGCACGGCTGTACATTAATATGATTGACGACGTATGGCGTATATTGACGGCTGGGATGAGAGATATTGGCTAATAGCTGCACCGGCTGTTTCTGATTGGCCTCGCTCGACTGAGAACCGACAGAAATGTTGTAGAGATCGTTGAGCGAACGCATGCTTCGCTGAGGCGCCTGGGCAGAGAGGTAATATTGGACGCCATTGGTGGGGTTGGTCCAGAAATTAGGCATCACCTGGAAACTTGAACTGAGATTGACAAGCAACGAATCGGACACGTTCTGTTGTGTTAATCCCACCTGATTGGCCAAAGTTCGATCGACTCGGAAAAAGAACTCGGGCGCATTGACGATTTGATGCAAGCAGACATCGACTGCACCGCGAACTTCTTTGACTTTTCGTTTGATATCCAGCGCCAGTTGATAGTTCTCTTTGGCATCCAAACCAATGATCTTGATGTCGATCGGCGCCGGCAGCCCGGCATTGAGAATCTGGGTGACGATGTCGGCAGGCTGATAGTAATGTGAGCACTCGGGAAATTTGCTGTTAAGCATCTCACGTATCTGCTTTTGATAATAGTCAGTCGGCTTCTGGCGATGCTCTTCCAATGAAATCAATATTTCGCCATCGGCCTCTCCGATCGTCTGACTATCACCGAAAGCGAAGTTAATGCCGCTCACGGGCAGACCAATGTTGTCGGTCAATATCTTGATCTCTTTGGGCGGAATGATCTGTTTGATTTCGCGTTCAATGCGGGCATAAATTTGAGCCGTCTCCTCCACGCGCGTGCCGGCTGGAACATTGACATGCAGGCGAATCTGCCCGGCGTCGATCGGTGGAAAGAAATCGCGGCCGATAAATGGCGACAGGCATGCTGATGCTGCGTAAAATCCGACAAAGAGTGCAACGACTGTCGGCCGATGATCTAATGCCCACAACAATGCCTGATGGTAGCTGTCACGCGCCTGATTGAAATGCCCGTCAATGAAAAGATGAATGCGGGCGAAAAATCCAGGCTTCTTAGTTTCCTTATGTGCTGCTGTCGCCTCTCCACCCATGTGTTCTTCAGCGGCAAACAAAGCTTTAGACATCAGTGGCACAATTGTGCGAGAGAGCCCATAGGAAGCGAGCATGGCAAAGCTGACAGTCAGCCCAAGCGGTACGAACAAGGATCGCGATGGTTCAGAAAGCAAAAATACCGGTAGAAAAACAATACAGATGGAAATAGTCGAAACAAAGGCCGGCAAAGCCACTTCTTCAGCCCCATCGAGAATTGCTTGCACGATGTGCTTGTGCATTTCCAGCTGCCTGTGAACATTTTCAATCTCCACGGTGGCGTCGTCGACAAGCATGCCAACGGCGAGGGCCAGTCCGCCCAGAGTCATCGAATTGATGGTATTACCGGTGATGTGCAAGCAAATAATCGATGACAAAATCGCCAGCGGAATCGATGTGATCACAATCAGCGTGCTTCTCCAGCTCCCCAGAATCGCCAGCATGAAGAGCGCAGTGAGGACAGCAGCATTCACGACTTCAAAAGCGACTTCGTCTACGCACTCCCTGACAAATTTTGACTGGTCAGTGAGGATGTCGATTGTCGCAGACGCCGGCACCATTGCTCGGATATGAGGCAACACGTCCTTGATCCGCTGGACAACGGTTAAGGTTGACGCGCCTCCACTCTTGAGGATGTTCATGATCACGCCACGATGGCCGTTGATATTTACGATGTTCAGCTGGGGCTGGTATCCATCATGGACAAAAGCCACATCTCTGACAAAGATAGTCGTCCCATTTTGATGTTTGACCGGTATGTTGTTCAGCAGATCAATTACTTTCGGAATGTTATTAAGCGTGATGATGTACTCAGACTTGCCCATCTTGGCTGTGCCACTTGGCGCGATCACACTGGAGGCATTAACTGCGCTGACAACGTTGTTCGGTGATAGCCCGTAAGCAAACAAAGCCTTCTCGTCCAGATCGACGCAAACTTGCCTGTATTTGCCGCCGCTGGGATAGGGAATAGTCGCGCCCTGCACTACGGCCAACTGGCTTCTAATGAATTGGTTGGCCAGGTCGAAGAGCTGTGCTTCACCTAACTCTTTACTAGCGATGGACAATTGCAATATGGGAACGTCAGTCGCCGAGGACTGTAAGACGAAAGCCGGCGACATATTATTCGGCATCTGTCTCAGCGAGGCTGAGCAGGTGGATGCTGCCTGGGCTACCGCCAACCCTATGTCCGAACCTTTGTGCAGGAATATCTTGATGATGCTCATACCGTTCAGTGACATCGATTCGATATGAGCGATGCCGCTGACGGTTGATGCTAGAGCTCTCTCGCTCACAGTCGTGACGAGATTCTCTACGTTCTTTGGGGACATTCCCGTGTAAGTCCAGACACAACTAACAATCGGTATATCAATTGTCGGAAAGATGTCGACAGGCATCTGGCTTAGAGAGACTAAGCCAAAAAGAAGAATCGAAATGGCCAACACGATGAACGTGTGAGGCTTCGACAGCGCCAACCTGACAATCCACATCGCTCAAGAATATCAGTTGTTGGTGAGTGCGATTGAGTAAGAATGCACTGAGGTTTATGAGACCTTTTTCAGAGCCAATCCGACTATTTGCCTTGGCTCGCTGCTTGAGCGTCGGACGTGGCTTTGTTTTCATCGGAGACCGCTTTCTGTTCGTCCTTGGCCGCTTTTTGGCCTTTCTGCCGGCTCTGAATGAATGTCCTTGTGCCGATTGTGATTGGGCTTTAGCTTGATCGTTGGCAGCTTTGCTCGCTTCACTCTGAGCTTTAGCTTGCATCTTAGCGGCATCGGCTGCTTCATCTTTCGCCGAGACCGGTTGGGACAAAGAGACCGTGCCAGCGAATAACGCCAAAAGGGCAGTCAGGGTCAAAGTAAATTTCATAAACGTCCTCCACAATAGAACAACAAAAGTAAGTAACACCAGCCGCTGAGCTGACAAGGCTACCACAATAATCAAATGACATCTCTCGGGGAATTTAGCCTCGTGCTATAACAGGCTGGTTCGAAAGCCGTAGGAATTGCGAGGTCATTATTAAATTTATGAGATATCGACAAGGTTTGAAAGCAGCGGCGTGCATGGCGTTGGCCTGTTCATTTCTCACGGCACACGCCGAATTAGCGTGGGCAGGCAATGCGATTGCCACTCTCGCGCCGACTACAAATGACAGCGCTCTCCGCATTGCTACCGACGCTTACATATTTGGTTATCCCTTGGTGACCATGGAAATGACCCGCAGAGTAATGACAAATGTTGTGGCACCCAACGGTAAATTGGCGCCGATGGGACAGTTCGCTAATTTGAGGAATTATCCGTCTGCTAGCGACAAAGAAGTAACCGCGCCCAATGCTGATACGCTCTATTCTTTAGCTTGGCTGAATCTGAGCCAAGAGCCTTACATTCTCAGTATTCCAAATGCTGATGGTCGGTATTATCTGATGCCGATGCTTGACGGTTGGACAACGGTATTTCAGGATCCTGGTGCCCGTACGACAGGCACCAAAGCTCAAACATATGCCATAAGCGGGCCTGGTTGGCATGGCACATTACCAGCAGGAGTCAAGCAATATAAATCCGCCACCTATTTGGTTTGGATTCTCGGCAGAGCTTATTGTCAGGGAACCCCAGAAGATTACACTCAAGTGCACAACTTTCAAGATCAACTATCGCTTACGCCTCTGAGCGCCTATGGCAAACCTTACAAACCACTAGCCGGTGTAACCGATCCGACTGTGGATATGAAAACACCTGTGCGCGACCAAGTCGATCACCTGGATACGACTAGTTATTTCAAGATGTTGGCCACTCTGATGAAAGAGAATCCGCCGACAAAAGAAGACGCCCCGTACGTCAGCAAATTCGCCACGATCGGCATCGTACCCGGGCAAGACTTCGACTTAAGCAAGGCTTCCGCATCATTAGGTCAGGACCTGGCGGCGGTCCCAAAACAAGCACAGCGAGAAATAATTGAGCTGCTGCAAAAGGGCGGCACCGTCGACGACGGTTGGAGTTATTTCAAAAAGACAGGTGTCTATGGCACTGATTACTTGCAGCGCGCCCTCGTTACGGCCGTCGGACTTGGCGCTAATCGGCCTGCTGATGCCATTTATCCGGTCTCGACCGTGGATGCCGATGGTCAGCCGTACAATGGTGCCAGTAATTACATTATGCATTTCGACAAAGGGAAGACACCGCCAGTCAACGGCTTCTGGTCTCTCACCATGTATGACGGAAATTACTTCTTCGTCCCCAATGTCTTAAACAGATATGATGTCAGTGAGCGCTCTCCATTCAAATACAATGAAGATGGATCGCTCGACATTTATATTCAAAAAGAATCGCCGGGCAAAGACAAAGAATCTAACTGGCTTCCTGCACCAGCGGACAAGTTCGTCCTCATGTTGCGCATGTATTGGCCCAAAGAAGCAGTGATCGACGGTCAGTATCATGCACCGCCGGTAAAGCGAGTCTCATAACCGGGACAATCTATGCATATAATGACACCATGGGCAGCCTATCTTTTGCTCATAGCATTTTCAGTCTTGATGATCGTGGCAACATCGCTGGCCTCACGTGCCCACAAGTGGCACACAGCAGTGGGTTTCATGGCTGCCGGCCGAAACGTACCCTGGTGGCTGGGGGCCGTGTCGATCTGTGTCACTTGGATCTGGGCGCCAGCGTTGTTCATCAGCACCAAGCAGTCTTATGAAAACGGTTTGCCCGGCATATTCTGGTTTACCTTTCCTAATATCCTCAGCTTGATGATCATTGCACCGCTAGCGGTGCGCATTAGAGAATACCTTCCGGCTGGCTACACTCAACCTGAATGGATCAAATTCCGCTTTGACGGCCGGGTTCATAAGATTTACCTGGCGGCTTTCTTCTGGTACCAGCTCATCGCTGTGACAATGCAGTTATACGCAGGAGGAAATATATTTACGCTGCTCACCGGCGTGCCGCTCTCAGCAGTGATGCTCGTTTTGGCAGCAACTACTCTTACTTACAGCATAATATCCGGCATGCGCGCGTCGATCATTACCGACTTTCTGCAATACGCGATGATTGTAGTAGGTGGACTTCTAATCATTCCGTGGACGCTAGCCAATGCTGGCGGACTGAGCGCTGTGGCACACGGCTTGGGTGGCATTACCGGTCAACATACAAGCATCTTGGACAGCCGGGTGGCCTTCGAATTTGGCATCGTGACAAGTATTGGCCTAATATGTGGTTCTCTATGCGATCAACAGAACTGGCAGCGAGCATTCACGATTGAAAAGCGAAGGCTATTTTCGTCCTACATCCTAGCCGGGTTTTTATTCGGCATCGTACCGATTGCTTTATCGATGCTTGGCTTCCTCGCAGCTAATCCTGCCGCAGGCATACATTTGCCCAACGACATTGACAGCTCGATGATCGGTGTGGCAACTGTTGCCCACTATTTGCCGAGCTGGGCGGTAGTAGCGTTCATCATCATGATGCTCGGCGGTCTCTGCGCCACGCTCGATTCAGCAATGTGTGCAACTAGCTCCTTATTTTGCTTCAATTGTCTATCAATCAGCAAAGATGAAAGCAGAGCTAATATCGAGGAATCGTTTGAAGCGAAAGTGTCCGGCGATGAGGTCAAGGTTCTGGATTCATTCGACAAGAAAATTCTTTTGCGCGGCCGCTTAGCCATGATCGGCATCACAGTGCTGGGAATACTTTTGGCTTTTGCTCTTATCTATATTCCAGGCTTCAACCTGCAATATCTGTGGTGGGTTTTGAACAGTGTGGGAATGTGTATCGCTATTCCCACTGTGCTCAGTCTCTATTGGGATAAGCTCGATGCCAAAGGAGTTTTCTGGGGTTCAATGATCGGATTCCTTGTCGGCGTACCACTATTTGTCTACAGCAATGTAATTGGACAAACATGGCTGACAGTAGCGACATCGCTCGGCATGCTTCTGATCTCGGCATTCTTCTGCCTCCTCTTCAGAAGAGACAAACCGTTCTCGCTTGAGGCGATCACTGCAACCACCGCTTAGAGTACTGGAACCAGACGAAATTTCGAACTTAGCCACTGATCGACAAACATCTTCTTGATAATCTCCGATGTGATCAGCTTGGCGACCAGCTTTGATAGATTCGATTGATGCAAAATATTAGCGAAGCTTAACAAGGTCATGCGCGTCGTCTATCGTCTATGTGAGTCTCCTCGATCGCACTTTGACCGGATCTACTGCTGGACTCTGATAGACAACTGACAAAAGTGTTTGGCAACGTCAGTAAAACGATCTTTCTAGATATCAAGTACAAAGCCTAGCATATTAGTGCTCATCAATTAAACAGCTCAGCAGTCGTGTATGCTAAACAACGCTCGGCGCGCTCGATGGCGGTAGTGAACCAGTTTCTCTATCGCTTGCCTCAATTGCCCGTCCGGGTCTTTGGAAATATTGAGTGGTGAGGAGTGAGGCCGTGAATTATCTAAAAAGCATTTGTTTGGTTGTCCTGACGCTAGCGATGGCCTTATCGCCTCTCACCGCATTAGCTGCTGAATCACAAAAGCCGAATATTATCTTCATCATGGGCGATGACATCGGCTGGTTCAATATTGGTGCTTACCATCGCGGCATGATGGCTGGCAGAACACCGAATTTGGATAAATTAGCGTCTGAAGGGATGCTCTTCACAGACTATTACGCAGAAGCCAGTTGCACGGCAGGACGAGCAAATTTCATCACAGGCGAATTGCCAATCCGCACCGGCATGACCACTGTTGGTCAGGCTGGTTCACCCATCGGTATTCCTGAGGAAGCTGTGACGATCGCCACCGCCCTTAAGTCAATGGGTTACGAAACGGGACAGTTTGGTAAAAACCACCTGGGTGACTTAAATAAATTCCTGCCGACTGTGCATGGTTTCGATGAATTTTTTGGTTATCTCTATCATTTAGATGCGATGGAGGATCCATCTCACCGCAATTATCCACAGTCTTTGCTGGCAACTGTCGGACCCAGAAATATGGTGCACTGCTGGGCCACCAATGTAGACGATCAGACAGTGCAGCCGCGCTGGGGCAAAATTGGCAAACAAAAAATAGACGACGCCGGCCAACTTTATCCAGAGCGGATGAAAACGGTCGATGATGAGATACTCGACTGCACCTTAAAGTTTATGGACAAAGCAAAGACAGACGGCAAGCCGTTTTTTGTCTGGCTCAACCCCACACGTATGCACGTTATCACGCATCTATCGGACAAATACGAAGCGATGCGGACGGCCGAAAATGGCTGGAGTATCGAAGAAGCTGGGATGGCCCAACTCGATGACGTCGTCGGCTCGGTTATGAAGTATGTGAAAGACAACGGATTGGATGGCAATACGATTATCGCCTTCAGCACTGACAATGGTACCCAGAATTTCACCTGGCCCGACGGAGGTCAGACTCCATTTGCCGGTGGCAAAGGGACCGCTCTTGAAGGTGGTTTCCGCGTGCCGTGCATGATCCGCTGGCCAGGTCATATACCGGCAGGCAAAGTGGAGAACAGCATTGTCTCAGGGCTCGACTGGTTTCCGACCTTCGTCGCGATAGCCGGCAATCCTAACATCAAAGAGGACCTGCTGAAGGGTAAACAACTTGGCGACTCTACTTACAAAGTGCATCTCGACGGCTACAACCAACTGGATCTGCTCACTGGCAACGGACCCTCGAAACGCCATGAGATCTTCTATTTCACTGAAGGCACATTGAGCGCAGTACGAGTGAATGACTACAAGTATCGCTTTACCGACCAACCAAATGGCTGGCTTGGCGCCACCGAGAAAGTTGATTGGCCGATCTTGACGAACTTGCGTCTCGATCCTTTCGAACGCACCGGTATGTATAACGGCAAAGCCGGCTCACTGCACTATTACAACTGGTTTGTGGACGAATTCTGGCGTTTTGTCTTCGTGCAAAAGGTTGTAGGTACAGCGGCCCAGACCTTCATCGAATTCCCACCCATGCAAAAAGGTGCCAGCTTCAACATGGAAGCGGTGAAAGCGCAGATTCAGGAGCGGCTGAACGCCCAGGGCGGCAAGTAAATGCTCAACATCTCGACATAGCACGACATAGAAATGAAGAGCCGGCTCGAGACGTTAAGGTGAGAACTAGACTAAAACCTGTTAGCTTGGCCCAAGCTTTGGCTCTAATCTTTCTGCCTTTGGCATTGAGTATCGCTCTGAATGTCGGCTTGCATGGCGCGCCTCTGGCCATCGCCCAGACAGACAAACAAGGCAACTTTGAGCCAAATTATCTATCTCAAGCTTGTGTCAACGGAGCTAGCCGCTGGCCCGCAAAGAGGCAACCGATCACTATCTATGTAAAAAGCGGCGATGGCGTACCGGCTTATCGCGATTCATTCAAACAGGCTGTCCAAGCCGCTTTACAAGAATGGTCTTCTGCCAGCAATAACAAACTGAAATTCACTGCGGGCACTGCCGACAATGCCAACATGACAATCTCTTGGACTGACGATCCGGCGAAGATGGCGTTCTCTAAGGAAGGTGGTCATGCGGTTGTCATTCCCGATCAAGACGGCATTTCTAAAGCGGACATCGTTTTGCTCACCAAACAGCTAGACGGCAGTCCAATGATTGATGCTTATGCCAAGCATATCGCCTTGCACGAAATTGGGCACGCTCTAGGCATTTTCGGCCACAGCGCTAACCTTAACGACATTATGTACGGCATAATTGATCCCAATCACCCGGAGAGCACAATCACTAATCTGAGCGTGAACGATATCAACACCATCCAAGCTCTCTATTCACCAGCTGGCGACCGATTTGTCAATCAGACAATTGATCTCAACAAGATGGCCAACCTCAGCGATCAAAGCCCGGCCGCACAAACTGTTCGGTTAAATGCGGAAGCAGCGGCAGCGATTAAAGAGAATAAGTTAGCCGTCGCCATGCACAAGCTGGAAGAAGCTCATAACCTTGAACCGGAAAACAACTTAGTGAAAAGCAACCTCGGTGGACTTTACGCCAATATTGGCGCTCTGGCCGCGATGATGCGTAACTTCAGCCAGGCAGACTCATACTTTCAGAAGGCAATTCCGCTCTTAGAGAATTGCCATAACCCAGATCTTCTCAAAACAGTTCTCAGCAATTATGCCACTATATTGAGAGCCAATGGGCGTATGGCAGAGGCAGCAAAATTGGATGAGGAGGCGCGAAATCTTCACTAAGCTGTCCGTTCAAAAATGCCGCTTGGGCAGAGAATCAACGATGCTGCTGCAGATGAGCCTCTAGAAACCACAGTTTCTGGTCAACTTGGCGCGAAATTTCAATGTAGATATCGTTGCTGTCTTGTTCGTTCCATTCAGCAGTTTTGGCGATCCCTTCGCGAAGATGTTTGCCGTAGGAAGCAACATGGTCAGCCAGAGCGTTGATATGATCAATTTCGTTCATCTTCTCAGTATTGGGGTATTCGCTGATGAACGAATTCTCCGCCGCGTTGCGAACTGTCCCATGAGCGACGCCCCCCAAAGCGGTGATGCGCTCAGCAACCGTATCGATATGTTCATAAAGCGCAGAAGCCACATCGTCAAACAGCAAATGCAATTGATAAAAATCCTTGCCCTTGATATTCCAATGAGCTTGCTTGGCTTGCGTCCAAATATCCAGGGACGCCGCCAAAGTCTGATTAAGCAGGTTGATCGTCTTCGCTCTTGTGCTCTCAGGAATGTCGATTCTTGTGGTGTACAAGTGGGCATCGGCCTTGGTGGTGGTGGTCATAAAATTCCCTCACTGCGTGAAGTGCCTGTAACAGTTTACTGAGTCGTTTCAATTGTAGGCGCGCACACCCTGCCTTTGCATTAATCGGGACCGGCAACCAATTTTAGTTAGTACTTGATATCCCGGGACAAATCACGGTCGCCAGCCTGTGCACTACTAGAATAACAAAGTTATATTTTTTCATTAACGGCGGCGGCAGCGTCCGAATTGACAGCAGCCCGACTGGAGAGACCGACCTTTTCCAACTCTATGAGCATCGGCTTAAGCACAAGATTCGGCATTTTGAAAACACGGATACTGCCATCAGCCGTGGACAGAGTAAGTGTGCCACCAGCAGCGGTGCTATGCGATTCCACATTGGTAATTAAGTCCAATTCTATACTCACCCGGGTCGCCCTGAGCAATTGAGAAAATGCCTCCGGCACAAAAACTATTCGACGGGTGGTTAAAACAAATCGTCCCGGCCGATCTCGATAGAAAGTCAAAAAGAATGATTTGACAATCTGCTCACCAACCTGCGGTTCAAATTTGGAACCGGCGAAGGTTACGGCAAAGACAGCACCGAATAAGAGAAAGACCAGTCCCCAGCCAAGGACAAAGCGGGCAACAGTAGCCTCACCATAATCTCTCAAGCGCAGTTCATTAGCCACGAGACCTTCGCGCATAGCCCCCTCTATGTTGCCGCTCTTGGCCAGGGCAGAACCTAATCGGCCGTGGGTAATCGGACTGTTCGGTGCCAGACGTACCGCCTTCTTCAATTCATTTATTTCAGCGACCGTGTCGCCAACTTTGCCATAAGCGACACCGAGCCCAAGATGAGCCGGCACAGAGTTCGGTCTGAGCTGAATGGCTTTCCTGTAGACGTTAATCGCCCCAGCGAAATCACCTTTGCGCCCCATCGTCGCCGCCAGCGCTTCGTAAGAGGCAAAATCTGTAGGATCAAGTGCAAGCGCCTTTTCCAGAGCAAAGATCGCTGGTTGATAATGCTTTGTCTCAGCTAAGGCTGAGCCTAAGACGGCGTAGGCCGCTTGGCACTTTGGATCAATGGCTAATGCTTTATTCGCTTCTGCTTGAGCCTGAGCATATTGGCCTGTTATGCCGTACAACCGGCCCAGATGTTGATGGACTGAAGCGTTGTCGGGCTCTATCTTCAGAGCTTGCATATCCTCTAAGATTGCTGCGCTAATATCGCCTTTCATCGCATAGGCATCAGCCAATTTCTCATGAGCCTGAAAATTACCGGGATCAAGGTTCCGCACAACGTTGTAGGCATTTATAGCTTCGTTGATTTGCTCGTTCTCTAGAAATGAGTCACCCTTGGCGATCTGCTCACTGATGCCGGCTGTGATTTGACCGGCATCCGCATACGAAGGAACAGCCTTGGCACTTAGTCCAAGCGCTGAGAGGATCAGGATAAGGGCGACAGTCAGGCAAAAGTTGCAGATTGTATTCACGATCGTCCTCGTGCTACTACTGTTAATAGGGTATCTTAGCAATTCATCTTGTCAAGCATGAAGCTCTGAAACCAGTGACTTTAGGCTATTCGATCTAAGCCCTCGACCGGTAAGAACATTGCTTTTTTGGTAGCTCACTCAGTTGACTTTGCGCGCGCCGGCAGACCAGTATTGATCTCTCAGCGCTTTCTTGAGAATTTTGCCGCTACCGGTCTTAGGCAGTTCTGGAACAAAATCGATCTTGCGCGGCGTTTTATAGTGAGCAAGCTTATTTTTGATGTAGGCAATTAATTCAGCCTCGACTACATGCTGCTCAGGCTTTAGAACGACTGCCGCTGTGACCAATTCGCCCCACCTTTGATCGGGAACGCCAAAGACAGCACATTCAAGCACAGCTGGATGTTCATAAAGAACATATTCGACTTCCGTTGAATAGACGTTCTCGCCACCCGTGATAATCATATCTTTTTGCCGATCGACGATATTGATGTAGCCGTCACCATCCACGACGGCCAGATCACCGGTGTGCAGCCAACCGTCACGGATGGTCTGGGCAGTAGTCTCCGGTTGCTTCCAGTAGCCTGACGTGATGTTTGGTCCCCGAGCAATAATTTCACCAACTTCTCTATCGTCATGTCTGACTTCCAAACCATCGGCACGCACCACTTTCACATCAGTCCCCAAAAAAGGACGACCGGTACGAGCCTTCTTTTCGATCAGCCGCTCGATCGGCAAGCTTTGCAGGTGTTGTTTAATTGTACCGACTGTGAGAAAGGGACTGGTCTCAGTCATCCCGTAGAATTGGCAATAATCGCAATTTAGTGTCTGCATAATGCATTTTACTTGCTCTGGTGCAACAGGCGAGCCGGCTGTCATCAAAACTTTCAAGCTCGCCAAGTCAAAGGTTTTAAGTTCCGGCAAGGCGAGAATCTGATTGACCATAGTAGGGACCAAGGCAGTGACCGTAACACGATGTTTGGCCATTGCTGTCAGTATGTCATTGGCTTTGAAATAAGGAGTGAAGACATGCTTACCACCGACCCAGGTAACAGCAAACACGGCCCAAGCATCAACCAGGTGGAACATCGGCGCGAAATGACCCCATACCGTTGCTTCAGCGAATTGCAGCTCGGCAATGGCAGCAAGCGCGTTGGCGGCAACATTCATATGAGAAAGCATGACACCCTTAGCTCTACCTGTGGTACCACTAGTGTAATAAAGTTGCGCTAACTGTTCACTGGTTATCTCTCTCGTTGGCGGACACTGATCTGATTGCTTAGCCAAGGCCGCTTCATAGAGTTCTATTGTCGAGCCGCCCGGGACGTGATCCTTCAATTCGGTAGCGATCTCCCTGCCTATATACATCAAATGTTGCAAGCAGGTTTCTTGCTGAAGCACAGCTGAAACAGTGTGAATAAAATCGTGGTGAACGATCAAAACAGAGGCCGCTGCATCCTCTAATATCGCCGCTATTTCGGCGGCAGCCAGACGGAAGTTCAAAGGCACCAGAACAAGACCGGTAATGGCGCAGGCATAATAAGTTTCCATAAACTCATGGCAATTCGGCGCGATGATCGCCACGACCGAACCGGTGTCGAGTCCCATAGAGAGAAGAGAGCGAGCTAATCGATAAACTCGGGCACCGAACTCGTTATAACTGAAAGATTTATCGCCATCGATCACCGCCTGGCGATCGCCCCACAGCGTCAAAGCTTTATTCAGTGATAACTGCAAGTCGAGTGTCAAAATAGTCCTTGCTATTGCACCACAGGCGGTATTGAACGGCTATCAGCCCTTTTAACCACGCCTGGTCAAAGACGACTGAATCTGTCCCAGCCTTATTCAGGCTTTTTCACTTTCGACCAAAGTTTACCAAGCCAGCCGTCACTTTGGGGTTTCTTGCCGACGCTTTCCTCAGGGACCGCTCCGAGGTCCGCCCTGGCCGCATCGGTAAAGTTGAGTCCGTTTTTATGTGCATAACGCAGGACCGCTCTCACTTGCTCCGGTTGCATCATCCCGTTCTTGAGAACTTCCTGAGCCTCTCTTGCCGCCGAGAGAGTGAGCTTGTCAATCAAGTTAGTCGCCAAAAGAGCCTCACCGACAGTCACTTTCATTTGCCGGGCAGCGTTTTCAGCACCAAACATTTTCTCCTTTGTCAGAATGCCGGCATCCTGCAGCAGCGCTAGCAAGGCATTAGTCTCTACGACCTCTTTTTCCTTCTGGTTATATTCACCCAGAACTATCTCAATCGGCACCCGCCGTGCATTGGCCGTTCGCAAAATCTCGGCTGCTTGCTCTCCGGTGAGGTTGCCAGCTAAGACCATCTCCTGCAACCTGAGGCTATCTTGCAGCTGAGCGTTATTGATCGTGCCCGCCTGGACCAGAACTTGTCCGAATGGCCTGTTTTCCACCAGTCCTCTTTCTATTGCCGAAATCTTGTCACTCTCACTTACCAATCCAGCGGATGCCAGCAGATCGCCTACCCGAATGTTTGATTGGCTGGGGCGGTAGGCGCCGACTTCTTCAAGAGAGGCTTCAATTGTTTGATGCTTGCGAGCCGCAGCTTTCAAAGCAATGATCGCCTGCTCACGAGTGATTTTTCCGTCGCGGAGCAGAACCTGAGCAGTCAAAGCCGAGGTTAAGAGTGATGCCGGTATCACACGCCCCAAAACAAGACAGCGCCCCAAAGGCAAGTTATTTTCCTTGCTCTGCTGAACGCTCTGGTTCAATATCGCTGGATCGACAATCCCGGCTTCCGAAAGCAATTCACCCAGTTCGCTGCCTGGCATCGTTTCTAGCTCCGGAGCCTTCCAACCTAGTCTGGCGAAAGCTTCCTCCACCGAAAGTCGCCCGCGGACGGCAACGTGCAAGGCCTTAATGCCGAATTCGGTAGAGATAGTGCCGTCTCTCAGCAACGATTGAACTTCGATGGCAGTTTGCAGGTCGCGCTCAGTCAATTCGCCGATGCTCATCAACACCCGGCCAAGCGGGGTGCTCGACATTTTGGAGATTTGCAGGGCCTCGCCTAAAACTTCTGGCTTAATCACATTAGCGGCGACCAGAAGCTCCCCAATTCTTTTCGGACCAGTTCTTCGTTGACCACCGGTGATGTCCATGCCTATCTTGTGCCCAATTCTTTGCCCATCAAATAACAGCCAACCAACAGCTGCAGCCGAAGTAATGTTGATAACTAGTCTAGCAGGCGCCCTTAAGCATGCGAGCGTGCTCACCCGTTCAGTTATCCACAGTTCCAACCATAGTCTCACACGTGCTCTGAGCCATGTTCTTCATACTCTGACCGGTGCTCATATTCACACTCTCGGCTGTGCTCTCATTCATACTGAGCTGGAGTTCATGTCTTGACCAATGCCTAAACGGCAGATCAGAACAAGGAAGTACTAACCAGTTCTGGTCAGTACCTCCCTCGAGAGCCAAACGTTTCTTTCTATGGATTCAAGAGCAATGAATGCCAAAGCATGCACCAACGATAAATCCGGTCTGACTGAAATTAGACAGAATTGATTTAGTAGTTGTCGTCGTAAGGAACGACAAAAGCCTTGCCTTGGAAGAGCATGCTATGACTGCCGCTGTGTGGGCTGGGATAGCCGACAAAGCCATGATGAATACCATAGGCTGCCCCATGGATCACACCATATGCCGCACCAGCTGCCGCTCCAACAGGACCACCGATCAGTCCGCCGGCCACCATCTCGTAAACTCCATCTTCATTGCCAAGATTGCGCGCAACCATCTTCGTACCACCGATGGCGCCTTTAATCGCATCCTGGAAGGAAGCGGTTGGAACGTCCCACGCTGTGGTTACGGCCATGCTCACGAGACGGACCGGAAAATATTCGATCTCGTACCATACGCGCGCCGATTCAGGTCTTTCGGGATAGGCGAAGCTTGGAGCAATAACGCTCGCTAGCAAGCCTATACCGCCAAGCACTGATAACAGAACTTTCTTTCGCATTTTATTCACCCATCTTCCTCTTAAAGAATGCAGATACAGTCAATGACGGACCCAAATGCTTTCGCAGTTTTTAAGCGCCTACTTTTCTTCCATCGTTAGGAATGACCATCTGCTGAATGGCTTGTTCCAACCAGTCTTCCATCCATGCGAGAAACCGTGCGCTGAACCTTTGGTGCCACCAATAAAGGAACCGGCAGTACCGCCGACAGGGGCAGCAACAGCCAACTGAAGAGCACCTTTTTCATCACCGAATTCACCGGCAATGTGCTTTGTGCTCTTCGAAGAGCCGTGATATCCACCATCGATTGGACCACTAACCAATCCGCTGAACAGAGCGCCGCTTGCGCCACCGACTGTCCTGATTGGCGCCATCAGTACCCAGGCGACAGGCTTAGCTTCGTAGTCCAGCGCTAAGGCTGGAGCCGCGACACCGATTGTAACCATCGCCGCTGTAAAGATCCGACCTAAATATTTGCTAGTCATTTCACCACCGTCTCTTCCTGGAGAACCCGCTCGATTCGTTTGGCTCTAACCGAGCAGAATGTAATTACTTGTCGCTATCACACACAATGAACGAAGAAGCACTGAACGGCTTATCGTAGCCAGTATTCCAAGCATGATGCATGCCATGAAATGCACCGTATGGAATACCAAATACGAAACCGGTCGGGATGCCGATTACTGCTCCGACGATCTGTTGTTTCCAACCGTTTTCATCGCCGAAAGTTTCAGCAAGCCCTTTCGAGCACTTCATCGGGCAACGATAAAGTGAGTCGAGGACCATACCTTCCGGAGTGTCAACCACTGTCGCAGTAGCCGCTCCAAGCGCTCCTACCGGTCCACCGCCGTCCGCCATCGCGGGCAACAGAGCAGAGCTGGTAAGAGCGACAACCGCCATAACACCTAAAATCTTGTTTTTCATTATTCCCTCACCTGACAAGGAGGATGGTTCGTCAGAACCACCCTCGCTACTACCTTAAACAGAGCATCTTTGCGGGCGATTCACTAATTTATTCGTCCTTGAAGGTGAACGCGTCTTTAGTGAATGGCTCTTTATAGCCGGTTTTCACTCCATGGACTGCTCCATCGAAACAGCCATAGGCGCCACCACCAACGAAACCAAAAGGTCCACCGAGAACCAAACCAGTCCACTGTTGGAATCCACCATCTTGGTTGCCCAATGCTCCTGCTACAGCCTTTGAAACTTTGATGTCTCCCTTGACACCATCTTTCAAGAGTCCAAGTGGAACTCCGACGGCTCCGCCGACGGTGGCACCAACTGCTCTCACAGGCATATTCACGATCGATTCGAACGTCGATTCATCACCAGCCAAGGATGGAGCAACCAAGGTGCCGACCAGAGCCGAGGCGAGGATGAAAGAGTACGCTAATTTATTAAGCATGCAATTCTCCATCTCTTAGCAAATCAAATCCGACCAATCCCAGACCACTTGGCCCAAGTTGCTCCAATTGTACCCATTTATTTAGCAAGGTCCATATTGCAGCCGCCCCTAAATCAGGTATCACCAGTCAAAGCCTCGGCCTTGGGGGATCTTCAAAGTTTTATCTTCGTGTAAAAACTTTGTGCGAACCATTCACTCTTTTCAAGTGCTGCTACCAGGGTGCATGCTCGTAAAGATCATTACCTCTCAACAACCGGGACACTGGCGAAAATTAAGCATGTGCGCTCGACACCATCGGCGATGCCAAGAGAAGCATCGACAAGTCGAAAAATTGATATCCATGCATTAGGTATGACTAATTAGTGCGAAAGTTTTTTGGCAACTGATTCTGTACCGAGATTTCGTTCAAAATCCCAGCTAATAGTCACAGAACAACAACACCATTGCGGAATGTATGGCAAAGATCGGACAGCCAGCCAGGCATGATTGGATGCGATTGAAACACGTTTCTCCGCTCCCTCCGACCAAGATTTACAGCGACTGCTCTAAGATCAGCGATGTCATTGCGTCGATTAAGGTACCAGAGCGCATTCACAATTTTGCCGCTAATTACTTTTCGCATATAAATCTTTCGGGGCGTCACTCCTGTTAAATGAATTCTGATCTTGCCAAATTGAAACGAGGTCGTTCGCCCGCTCGTCAAAAATGTAGGCTCCTCATTGCCCTTCACTGAGAAGCCGAGTTCTTTGGCAGCGTCTGCGCCGTGCGCAAAAATTTTCTTTCCAAAGGCCAACGCCTTAACCTTAGCCACTTCCAGCGCGGTCGGCTCGCGTAATGGAATCGTCATCTTCATGAACACGCCTCTCGCTACACGCAGGATCTCACCACTTCGTACCATCATCGATAGGGCATTGTCGATGGCAGAGCGAGTACCAAAAGCTAGAAAATCACGACTGACAAAGAGCTCGCGGTTGCCAAGCTTGGCAATATGCCGTCGTATGTACGTAGTTGTCCACATAGATGGTCCTCCTCAGTACGAGAAAAACAGCTGTTTTTCTCGGAGTCGTATTGGCTTAGCCATCTTGTAATACGTACGTGAGCTACATAAAGTTCAAAATTGATCGAGAGAACTTCGCCGACCTGGCCGGATCCTTAAATTAGCGTGTGATTGGCGAGCGTCATGACCACTCCCTACGCGCGTCATTTCAGCACGACATCAGCATCGAGCCTGGAAATCCATTCTAAACTGAAATTAGATCGTTTTCCGTTTCTTGTCCGTGTTCGGTAGGATGCCACTTACTGGCTCGCTTACCGAACATAATCTGATAGAAGGAGATGATAACTACTGGCACCCAATGACAGAAAATGTACAGGTTTACTTCGACACTGTGCATTAGGGCACGCCATACGCTCATTCCAGGACGATAAATCCTAATGGCGACCAACATGTTCATTTGACTAATCAAAAATACCGCAATTGAAATCAAGCCAAAGAACTTGCCGTAAGTCGGAACTCCCATAGCCAACCGGAAACACTCAGACGTTACTTCACAAAGCATGAGTGCAGGAACGACAAAATAGACAGTAAACGCTAACGTATCAATCCGCTCTACTAAAGAGAGTCGAGTTGGTGAATTAAGCGGGAATATATAATCTAGATATCTCCTGATGCTACCCTCCGCCCAGCGTCTACGCTGCCGAATGAGCGCTTTCAGGTTTGTCACCGCTTCTTCCCAAACGTAAGCGCTCGGGCAAAAGCGTATGTCCCAATTGCTGACAAGCAAACGCATGCTCAGATCAAGGTCGTCTGTAATCGCCTTATTGTTCCAGCCGCCAACATCCACAAGCGCTGCTCGTTTAATCATTTGTCCGTTTCCGCGCAATTCTACGGCACCGCCTATGAGGTCACGACCCATTTGAAAATACGTATCCAAAGCATATTCGGAGGCCTGACACTCAACGAGAAACCCACTTTGGTATTCATAGATTTTCTTTTGCGCTTGCACTGCACCAATACCGTCCGGCTTTAATATCGGCAGCATCACGTTAAAGAAGTCAGGGGCAACGTGCGCATCCGCGTCAAATACGGCGATTACCTCACCCCTGGAAAGAGGCAATGCTTCGTTCAAAGCTGCTGACTTGCCCGAACAGGAACCATATCCTCGACTGACCACGCGAAGATGGGGAAATTCAAGTTGCAAGCGTTCAAGAATCTCCTTAGTCGAGTCGCTTGAACAATCATCTATAACCCAAACAGAAAATTTGTCGTAGTCAATCTTGAAAAAGTTACGTACCGTCTTTTCAATCACCCGTGACTCGTTCTTAGCCGCAATAAAAACATCGATCCACGGGCGCCACTCAGGGCAGCCAGATGCCAGTGTCGGTCGTTCCGAAATCAAGGAGGACAGATGCCCGGGCTGCACCTCATGATTTTCCATGTTTAGCCTGGCACACCGGTTTGACTTTCGCCGCCATCGTCCTTGAGCGATGAGAAGCCAGACGCTGTGCATTACCATAAGAACGCAGGCGATGGACAGAAGCACTAAAACTTCCGGTCCGGTCAGCCATTCGTCGACGGCCTTGAGGCCAATCCAGACGGCAAGCATGAGTCCTAGCAATATTATCCGGTTTCTCATAATCTCTCAGTGTGACATAGTCTTGTCCAGTTATCCACTTTTCGCAACAAATCGTGTGCAGCCAAATGTTCAAGCGTCAGCGCCAGTAGAAGCATCTTTCTTCACACGAATCATTTGCATAATGCCGAAAGCTAGTGTCGGTAAGCCAATGATCAAAAGCGTTGTGGAAACCCCACCGGGCAAATTGTCTGCCGAAACGCCGGCCAATATTACGGGCACTGTGGAAGCCGCGGACATCGCCGTATTTTGCGCGCCAAAGACTTTACCGCGCAACTCTTCTGGCACGGAGGATTGTAGGGATGACTGAGTCGGCACCGCGATGAATGCGCATGAGATCCCTGTAAGCATTGCTAAAAGGAGCGGCACCGTCATGAAGATCCCGTTGAAGTAAAAATGATGCCAGCCAAAGAGTGGGAAGAGTAGGTCCTGTCCAAACCCCAGGCTGCCAAGCAAGCTCATAAACAGCCCCAACCCGGTGAAACCGGCTGCCACCAAGTGGCTGTGGTTAACCGCACGAGCATTATGACCAACCCAAAAATTGCCTATGCCCATACCCGCTCCAGCAGCGGCAATAATATAGCCGAACTGATACGGCTTAATATGCATCACCTGCTCTGACAAGCCGACAGCCAAAATATTCAACGTAATGATCGTACTGAAGAGAAACGTAATCTTGGCAATCGCTTTAAATACAGGCGGGTTGTTCGCGATGTAAGCAACGCCAAATCGCAGCTCTTCCCACCACACATCGTTTGCACGACTGGTCTTTCTATTATTTTTGATGCCAAAGGTGACAAACAGCGCCGCAACGAAGAAGCCAGACGCAATGGCCCAGGGCGCATACTGTGTGCCGGTCAGGTCAATAATCGGTTCCCCAATGGCAAAACCAAAACCAAGGGCAATCATCATTGTCGTAAAAAATAACGAGTTAGCCGAGAGCAAGTCGACTGGCTTGACTAATCTGGGAATTGATGATGTTTCAGCAGGGCCAAAGAACTGCGAGCCGATCGAGATAAGCATGGCCAATGTAAATGCAAACAGCTGTGACTGAGCAGTCCAAGGGCTGGCGACCATTGCTACGAAGACCGCTCTGATCAGATTGGATACAATAAGGACGGTCTTGTTCGACCAGCGGTCAACATAGACTCCTGCCACTGGACTCAATATCACCGCCGGAATAGTAAAAGCGATGTATAACCGACTAGTCATCTCGGCCGCACCAATTAAATGGCAGGCATATTGATGGCTCGTGAGCACGGCGACGAAGAGAACGAAAACAGCGCGATCGGCAAATTGCGAAAAGATTTGAGCAATCCATAGACTCATGAACTGCCGGTTCTTCAAAAGTGAAGCATAACCGCTGACTTCTTCCGAATCTGAACGAGGCTCAGTGATTTGCGACGTCACAATCTTTGGCTTCCAAATATCCTGTGCTTACTTTACCATCATGGCCGTCTAGCCGCGCCGCTGGCAACAGTTTAGAAAGTGTCATGGCAAGTTCATCAGTCGATCCGAAAACGACTGTGGGTATGGTGTCCGAGAAAAACAGCTGTTTTTCTCGGACATGGGAGCAGCTATTGGTTTATATGCAAGACAGCAGCGAAAAAGATCACTATGCCTTCGAAGAGGCCATAGGGGCACTATCCTCTTTCTCCTCCGATAAGCTGCTCTCAAAAGCGTCATCTTCCGAAGCCAATTTAGCAACAACGCCTCGCTTACTGGTCCGGAAAAAATCGAGCAATTCGATGATCTCTTCATACTGTTCAATTTCATTCTCCACTCGGAGCAGCGCTTGACTCATCGGCTCATCAGAAAAATAGATCATCCGATAGGCCTTGCGTAAGGCAACGCGCACTTCTGGCTTGATCTTGTTGCGTTTCAAGCCGAGGCTATTGATCCCGCACACACGGAGCGGTCTGCCATCGACCATAGAAAATGGTGGTATGTCCTGACGAGAACCGGAAATACCGCTAATCATACAAAGACGGCCGATGCGCACAAACTGATGCATGACCACTAAGCCAGCCATTACAGTGTAGTCACCAACAACCACGTGACCGGCAAGTGTCGCCGCATTAGCCAAGATCACACCTTTGCCCAGGACACAATCGTGGGCTATATGCGCGTAATTCATGAGAAAGCAATCGTCACCGACTATCGTGAATTCGGACTTTGACGCCTTATGTATCGTCGCGTATTCCCGTACAGTAACGCGATCACCAATGATCACACCAGTCGGCGCGTCCTTGTAGCTCAGGTCCTGCGGATCTAAACCGATGCTAGCGCCAGCGTAAATTTTGCAATCCCGACCGATAGTTGTGATACCGTCAATAACAGCATGCGCACCAATCTTGGTACCACCAGCGATCTTTACCTGTGAACCAACAATTGCATAAGGTCCGATTTCAGCATTGTCATCGATCTCCGCCCCCTCGGCAATGATTGCTGTCTTGTGAATAGGCATTCGTTATCTCCTGGAGCCAACAAGCTTCGTTGCACTGTCGCTATTTTATCGCCCTCTTTAGAAGCGAATTTACTGCCGACCGCGATCTACAGCGTGCTATGGATTACCATAGTATACATACAGTTGCTACCGCCCTACTTCAGCTTAAGAACATATATCGATCTACACTCCACAGTCGAGTCGGTTCCAGAAAGCCTAAGCGAATAAAATTGGGCTCATCAGCTATAGTCCTTGCCCAGTCTGCTGGTTGCGAACAAATCTATCTAACTTGAGGTACGAAGCTTTGAAAGACCAAGCAACAGTTTATCGAGCCAGACTGAGCCGTCGACAACTTCTGTTTGCACTTTGCGGAATTGCGGTATTGCCACTTTGGCCATCGGCTAGTGCCAAATCCAGCAACCAGCGGGCGTTTCAATTTGGCTATCTAACAGGCTCGTATCTAATTAGCGGTCAGCCTGATGACTTCAGGCTTCTGCAAGAGAGCCAATTATTCTTGCAAGACGCCATCAAAACACTTAGCCGTGAAAAGCTAGATTTTGTCATCTTTGGCGGTGATAATGTGATAGGACCAGGCAAAGATGATGTCAATTGGCAGCTGTTCATCGACATCGCTCAATCACTCTCATGCCCGTGGCAATTCGTCTTAGGTGAGAACGACATCTCCGGTTCGATACCTGTCGATCCAATGCGCACTTATGGTCGCGATTGGAAAGGCAAGGGCATCGAGACGGACAAAACATATTGGTCTCAAGATCCTCTGGAGGGAGTGCACTTAATCGGTTTGGACACGAGTGAACCGAACAGCACCGCGGGCTATCTATCCGGACAACAGTTAGCTTGGCTCGAGAAAGATCTTCAAACAAATGCCAACAATTTCACCATTGTCGTTAGCCATCACCCTCTTTTGCCACCACCTCCGTTTGACGGCGGGCCACCGTGGGATAAGTATATTGTGCCGCAAGGGCCCTCTGCTCGCGAAATCATCGGTCAACAGGGCTCAGCGTGCCTGGCGCTGAGTGGCCACGTGCATATAAGCAAGATTCAACGGGAGAAGAATGTCTGGTACATATCTTCGCCAAGCCTGAATGTTTATCCCTGCGCCTTTCGCATTTTCAGAGTGACAGCCGATTCTGTTTCAGTAGAGACTTATCAAATCAGTTTCCCGGCTTTAGTCAAAAAAGCCAGGCGTCAAATAGAAAATTGGTCCCTTCCTTATAAATATAGTCCGAAAGTGCAAGCATTCGTCGATTTGATGGAGGGTGCAAAAACTGACAAATTCGCCTGTCTCCCCTTAGATCCGAGCAAAGGCTTAGAGCCTCTTAGGCCAAAGAAAGGAGGCGAAGCTGAGCCGCCTCAACAAACGGCTAAGCACAGAGGTTTTTTCTAAAAAGGATGATTGAACGATATTTACTGCTCGAATGCTAGTAGAATTTGGCAGCGCTCAAGCCAAGTGAGATAGGAATGACCGAACCGTTAAATAAAGGCCGCTCCACCAAGTCATCCGCCGGATCGGTAGCTAAGACTGAACAAAAGCCACTTAGCTATAACAGTTACTTAAAGGTCGACGAGCTGAAACAGCTGCAATTTTGTCAATCAGACCCGCCGCACCATGACGAGCCTTTGTTCATCATCATTCATCAAACGTATGAACTTTGGTTCAAGTTAATTCTGCACGAACTTGACGTAGTCTTTTTGTGCCTGACGAAAGACAAACTGCGGCGGGCGATCTTTTATATGAACAGAGTGAATGCGATCATGCATCTCCTGGTAGGGCAAATCCATATCCTAGAAACAATGTCGCCTATGGAATTTCTCGGCTTCCGGAATAAGTTGAATCCGGCCAGCGGCTTTCAATCAACGCAGTTTCGTGAGATCGAAATTGTCGGTGGCTTACGAGATCCCCAGCTGTTGCGACACTTCGCTCATGAGGGTGAATCCTATTCTCAGCTTCTGCGCCGAACGAATGCAGCGAGTTTGGGTGACGCCTTCTACGATGTGCTTCGCCGGCACGGTTTCCAACTTCCGCTTGCACCAGAATCGACTACTGGCATAAGCGATCTTCAAGGTGTTGCCGTTGATGCCAGACAAAACGAACGCCTACAAGAGTTGCGCAAGCTTTATGAAGAGCCGGAGAAATACCAAGATCTACACGATCTCGCCGAAACTCTTATGGATTTTGACGAATGTTTGGCTCTCTGGCGGTCACATCATGTAACTGTCGTAGAGCGAGTAATCGGTTCAAGGTCTGGCACCGGGGGTAGTGAAGGTGTGGGTTATCTGCGCAGCACACTACACAAGCGTTGCTTCCCCGACCTATGGAAGGTGCGAACTGTTATCGAGTATCAGGAACTCGATATCTAGGACTGCCGGATCACAAGTCTGTCGCCAGTCCAGCTTGATTCTTGCCCACCAACTTCTTGTCCCTCTCAGCCGGTGAACAAAGGGAAAAGTTAATGAGCGATCCAGTAATCGTCTGGTTTCGCCAAGATCTGAGGCTTCATGATAATCCAGCGCTGGCAGCCGCTGCTCAGCAAAACACGCCGCTTATCTGCTTGTATCTATGGTCCCGCCAGGACGAAGGCAGATGGCCTGCCGGTGGTGCTAGCAAATGGTGGCTCCATCAATCATTGAAGGCCCTGTCCAAAGATCTTGAAAGCAAAGGCGCGTACTTAATCCTGCGCTCAGGCGAAAGTCTGGCGGAGCTTCTCGAGATCGCCCGCGGTTGTCGGGCAGAATCTGTCTTCTTCAATCGACGCTATGAGCCACAAGCCCGTCAATGCGAGGAAAGAATCAGCTCTGAACTGCCAAGGCAAGGCATAAAAGTAAGGTCCTTTAACGCAGCACTGTTAGCTGAACCAACCCGCATTCTCAACAAGGAGGGGCGTCCTTTTCGCGTCTTTACCAGCTATTGGCATACTTTTAACTCAGTTTACGAACCAGATCCGCCACTGGCCGCACCACAAAAATTGATCGGCTTTGAACCCCGACCGGCATCGCTTGCCCTAGCAGATTTAGCACTTGAACCCAGGATTGACTGGGCACACGGCATAGCGAATGCCTGGCAACCTGGCGAGGCAGGTGGTCATAGAAATCTGAAAGTTTTTCTCGCGGAGCCTATCGATTCCTACAAAACAAGCCGGGACCGACCGGATCAACCTGGCGTTTCCCGTCTTTCGCCGTACCTACATTTTGGCGAAATCAGTCCACGTCTCGTTTGGCAGGCGGTAAAACAGCATGCTGCCGGCAACAGTACCACAGGCGGTGCGGGCGCCGCGGCCAGCTCCGAAGCCTACTTGCGCCAATTGGGCTGGCGAGAATTTGCCAATCAACTACTTTATTATTTTCCGCATACTGCTCTTCAACCACTTCGTCAGGAGTTTGCTGCGCTTGCCTATCGCCAGGATGCAAACCTTTGGCAGGCCTGGACCAGAGGAATGACTGGCTATCCGATAGTCGATGCCGGCATGCGGGAATTGTGGACTACTGGTTGGCTACACAACCGAGTGAGGATGATCGTTGCCTCGTTCCTCGTCAAGGATCTACTTTTCTCTTGGCAGGCGGGTGCACAGTGGTTCTGGGATACACTGGTCGATGCTGATTTGGCCAACAACACGCTCGGCTGGCAGTGGACAGCCGGATGCGGCGCGGATGCAGCACCCTACTTTCGCATTTTCAATCCTGTCACCCAGGGTATGAAATTCGATCCGGATGGTCTTTACGTCAGGAAATGGGTGCCAGAATTAGCTAGACTGAGCAACAAGCTGATTCATATACCCTGGAAAGCAAGCGAGGAAGAGTTGAAGGCGGCAACAGTCACTTTAGGCGTTGACTATCCAGGGCCGGTTGTTGATCATGCCGTTGCCCGCCGGCAAGCATTGGCTGCCTTAAAGACAGCAAAGGCTGGTAGCAGTTCTAAATCCGAGCAAGGTTAGTGCCATGGCTAAGGGCGAAAACAAAAGTAAAAAACTGGATCCGATCGATCATATTGCCATAGCTGTAAAAGCTATTCAGCCAGCTGTGGATTGGTACACAAGAACATTTCGTTGCGAGATCGAATATCAAGATGACACATGGGCATTTCTCAAATTCGACAACGTACGCGTAGCGCTGGTTATTCCCAAACAACATCCTCCCCACATTGCCCTGATCCGCGACGACCCTCAGTCATATGGGAAATTAGGAACACACAGAGACGGTACCAGCTCTGTCTACATAAATGATCCATCGGGAAATTCAGTAGAAATCATGGCACCGTATACAGTACCATATCAGAAGCCGGGCGACTGAAGACATCCAGCTTGGTTTCGCCGTCGCCTGCTTGCAATAGATGTGAATGGAGATAGCACTAATGCAATTCCTGGTAATTGGTTATGACGGAGCCGACGAAGAAGCACTGGCACGCCGGTTGGCCGTCAGAGAAGCTCACATCGCACTGGGAGATAAAATGCGGGACGCCGGGAACATGCTCTACGGAGCTGCCATTCTCGATGATCACGGCAAGATGATCGGATCCGTTCTGATCTGCGAGTTCGATTCCCAGACGGGGCTAGAACATTGGTTAAAAGACGAGCCGTACGTCACAGGCAACGTCTGGCAGAAGATCGAGATTCGCCAGTGCAAAGTCGGTCCCAGTTTCCTTAGCTTGAAACCATGACAACTCCTGACCGCATATTGTTCAGGCTCCAGGCAAGCTTACTAAGGTGCTCATGACAACTGCTGGATCTGAGGAGAATTGGCGTCTCCTTGCCCCAGCTGCTTTTGCTATCATCATCTCTTGTACGCTCAGAGAGTTCGGACAAAACGAGCGACTCTGAGAAGCCATCCTCCAGGTACGAAATTGACTAGTGATTCAAATCGAAACATAGCCAGGCTAAAGAAGTGCCCGGCATGCAAGCGCGAATTTGTCGGAACAATGGTCGTTTGCCAAAACGATGGCACATTGCTTTTGCTTGTCCGAGGCGGGGACTTGATCGGTACTAAACTGGCCGACAAGTATCTGATCATCTCCGAAATCGGCCAGGGCGGCATGAGTATCGTTTATAAGGCACGCCATGAATTGATGGACCGCATGGTCGCCATAAAAATGTTGCAGACAGCTTTGATCAGCGATCAAACAAGCGTTAAGCGCTTCCAACAGGAGGCTCAAGCCGCAAGTTGCCTTACCCATGCCAATGTCATTACTGTTTACGACTATGGCGTCGCGCCCGCAGGCGAACCTTATATAGTGATGGATTATTTGCAGGGTGAGAGCCTGGCCGATGTAATTAAGCGAGACAATCACGTCGAGCCAAGGCGAGCAGTCAACATTTTTATCCAGGCCTGCGATGCGCTCGAACACGCCCATCAAAAGGGCGTGCTACACCGTGATTTGAAGTCCAGCAACATTATGTTGACTGAATGCGAAGGCCATCAGGACGTCGTAAAAGTCGTCGATTTTGGCATCGCGAAACTGATGCCCAGCTCCGGCAAGCAAGTGCAGAATCTTACGCAAACAGGGGAGGTCTTCGGTAGTCCAATTTACATGAGCCCCGAGCAATGTCTTGGCCATGCACTCGATCAACGTTCGGATATTTATTCGATGGGAACCATGTTGTACGAGGCGTTGACCGGCAAACCACCGCTGATGGGTGACACCATCGTCGATACCATGCAAATGCATGTTTCAACTAAACCCGACAGCTTTGCCTACATTCGACCGGATCTGGCGATAGCGCCGGAGCTTGAGCGAATTTGTCTGAGAGCACTGGAAAAGAAACCGGCCGATCGCTTTCCGTCCATGGCTATTTTCAAGGAGGCCCTGGAGAGAACTGTCGATCGCGGTGATCGACAAGACAGCAGACCGTTCAAACCGGCACTCTTAAGGCGCGATAGCGGACAACCACTGAGCACAACTGGAATCGATCACTCTCCAAAAGCCGGAGCCTTCTTGTCCACATTGGCCGAAAGAACTGATGGTCAACCACGTTTGATCGATTCTGCTCAGCCACCACCGGAAGTGGCTACCCAGACAGTTAATGTCATTTCAGACAGCAGCATTGAAGAACCTGTTGTCACACCAGCAGCACCGCTTAGTATCGAGGAGTTACGAGCATCGAGAGCAGCTGTACGCACAATCATGACGGAGCGAGAATTGGCGACGAACGCCAAATCGAAGTCACCAAAAAATAGCGGAATCATTGTCATTGTAATCATGATTCTGATCGGCGTTCTCCTGGCTATTGCCTATTTCCTCCAAAGCAGTCACCACTAAAAATGCGCTAAACCGGGATTGAGTGAGACCAAGTGCAAGCAGCGATTTTGCCGGGCAAAAAGCGCGACTATTCTCGGCTGGAATTAATTTCAGCGGTAACAACTCTCTAACAACTCCGGGTGGAAGTTGACCTACAATCCTGACTGAGCGGTATAACAGGACCGATCGGGTCAATTCCCCGTCTGGTCAGTATCTACGGAATTGATAGGGAGTGGATTGATGGGTATCGATAAACCGGAATGTAACGCTGGCAAGCCTGAGTCGCCTGATTCTAGCCACCTGAGTGGTTGCCCGGTTGAGCTGCATGCTCAATCAGGTGAATTGCGAAATCCAAATAGCGATCCCAAAGAACTTGAGGCGATGTTGATTGCAACGGGCGTCATACCGGAGGTAACCATTAGCGCTGATGGACAGGGCGGCGAAATTCTCCAGATCAAGAACTATGGCTTTCCCGGTAAACCTAGAGAATCGAAGGCAGATTACCGACCGGATGGGCAAGGTGGTATGACTATCGACTCAAGCGGTACAGAAAAGTACGAGCAATACAAGGCCCACATTTACCAAAACGGTTCCATGGAAAGGAACTTTGCTGATGGCCGGCAGGTACTACTAAGCAGCAAGGATAACGATGGTACGATGCATGTGCACGCATCTGGCAGTAAGGGAACGTCAGATTACGATGCCATCGTCCGGAGCGACGGCGAAATTACCGTTGCATACACCGACGGCAGTACATGGACAGCGCGCAAAGGTGATACGCCTATATGGACTAATGACTCTGACATGCCGAATGCCGAAACAGCCAGTGGGAAACCTCGTGATGAAATTGCCATTATGAAGCCCGAGCAGGATAGGAAATTTAAAGCTATGGACACTTTTCTCGAAATACAATCGCTGCAAGTCGATATGAATGTGGCAGCCAGAGTCGCGAAGGATATCAAGCCGGTAGATCAAGCCGCTCCGGACAATTACCGAATTTAACATCTCACGGTTTTGACCGGCCACAGACATGGGTTACCCGTGTCTGTGGAACGTTCTGTTACCTATGTGTCAGGACCGGACACAATATGAGAATGGCTCCCGAGGTAGGATTCGAACCTACGACCAAGTGATTAACAGTCACCTGCGCTACCGCTGCGCTACTCGGGAATAGGGCGGCTGGAATATATTATCATGAGAGGCAGCAAGGCAGCCCTTGCCGGTTATACTTTGTAGCGATCAGGGTAGCGCTTGGGGAGAATCGAAAAGTAGCAGAGTCTCAAGCAGACGCTTCAATAAAAGGACAATAGACGATGGGCTTATTCGGCACCCACAAAGTTAGCAGGGGTCATACCGATGAAGCGGTGGGGATGGTACAAATGTTCTTCCGCCATCGTGAAATGGATCCGGGCAAACACGAGTTGGAAGGCTCGGAGGGCTGCGGCTGGTGGCTTGTTGAAGGTTCGGCTAAAGTTTACATCTTTGTTCAAGACAGTCCAAACGGAGCGCTGCTTCGGATCACCAGTCCAATTATCTTGCTACCAGCCGGCAACCGGGAGCCTATTTACCGGCATCTTCTGGATTTGAACACCAACCTGACAAATTGCGCATTGGCCACGCATGAAGACATCGTCTTAGTCGTCGCTCAACGTCCTACGCTTGGTTTGATCCAAGATGAATTCGATGAGCTGATCTGGAGTGTCGCTTACGTCGCCGATCTGTTGGATAATAAGTTAGCCGCCAAATTCGGCGTTAAGCTTTATACAGATGACACGACTGGCAACAGTCGAGCCAGTCTAAACTAAGTCGTTGCATTTTGGTATCACCAGTGACTGGTAAACACACTCTCAGCGATAACGATATCGCCTACGTCAAAGAGCTGGCTCAGAAAGCAGGTCGTCTGGCGATGGCTATGCGTTCTGGTGTAACGATCAGGGAAAAAACGGGACCGCACGATATCGTCACAGCTGCAGATTTGGAACTCTCGGATTTGATCGTCAAAGGTCTAAAGCAACGCTTCGAGCGAGATGTGATTGTTTCTGAGGAGGACGAGATTCATGCTCAGGCTGTGGCTGGCGATCGCGTATGGCTAGTTGATCCCATCGACGGCACAGATAATTATGTGTCGAATGATGGGCAATACTCGGTAATGATCGGTGTCCTGGAACAATGTCAGCCAACGTTTGGCTGGGTATTTGCGCCCTGCCAAAAGATTTGCTATTGGGGCGGTCCGATCTATGGTGCTTGGAAACAATTCGAAAACGACAATCCCAAACGCTACCAAACTCTCAGCCCACAGCTCAATATTGATAACAGTGCTCGGATCATGATGGGTTTTCGCGATCGCAGATCACACCCCTGGGTAAAGGACCATCCCAAGGTAGTCTTAGTCAAAGCCGGCAGTATAGGTCTGAAAGTGGCAAAGGTCCTTGAAGATGAAGCCGACTTGTTCGTACATTTATCGGGTAAATTGAAGGCCTGGGACACAGCCGGACCCTCAGCGATCGCCCTTGGCGGTCAATTAGAGGTCGGCACGCTGGACACAGACGAATTGGTCTTTCCTCTACCGGGGATTTTACACACAACATCGGTAATCATTGGCCGTCCTGGTTCATTACATTGGGCCCGAACGTATTTAAAGCAGCAATCTACCGATTTACCACTGACGATATGAGGCTTATCACTCAACAAAACGAGCTTCATGCAATATGCCAGCAAATCGACGCGACTGGCCGTTGCGCAATTGATCTGGAATTCATTCCAGAGCGTACATACACACCGATTCTTTGCCTGGTACAGGTCGCCACCGACAGTGGTGCCCATATCATTGATCCGCTGGCCTTACCTGACTTGAACGAGCTGTGGCAACGTATCTCCGATCCTCGCATTCTGGTAATCCTGCACGCAGCCAATCAAGATCTTGATATTATCAATTCACTATCAGGTGAGGTGCCACAGAATATCTTCGATACACAGATTGCATCTGGCTTCGCCGGCCTTGGTTACCCACTAGGATATGGCAAAATGGTCAATCAATTGCTTGGCATTACGATAGACAAAACAGAAAGTTTTACCGACTGGCTAACTCGTCCGCTCAGTGATGCACAGATGATGTATGCCATTGACGACGTCTGCCATCTGTTGCCAACTTACGACCGCCTTTATGCTCAGCTAGAAAGCCTGGGTAGACTGACATGGGCTCAAGAAGAATGCAAACGCTATGTAGATGCTGCTCGCTATCAACGAGATCACGCCCTAGACTTTCTACGGATCAAGAGTTCTAGCAGCCTCAATCGTCGAGGCCTGGCTGTTTTGAAAGCTTTGTGCGATTGGCGGCACACAGAGGCATTGCGTTCAAACAAGCCGGTGAAAAGCGTCTTGTCGGACAATACCCTCCTGGAATTGTGCAGGCGTCCACCCCAGAAGCTGAATGAGGTTCAGCGTGTACGTTCGATTCGCCCGGATCAATTGCGAAACTTCGGACCGGCGATTTTGCGAGCTGTAGAAATTGGTCTGGCCACGCCAGAGTCAGAACTGCCGGTCTGGCCGTCCTCCCGCCTGCCACCGAAGAAGGACTCGCTGATCGCCGACATGCTTTTTGCTCTCTTAAAAGTGTTCGCTTATCAAGCAGATCTGGCAACCGAATTAGTCGGCACTCGAGATGATGTGCAAGCACTTGTCAGAGTCTTTCGCGAGAACAATCGACAGAAATCAATGCTGCCGCTTCTCGCTGGCTGGCGATGGGAAATGGCTGGCAAACATTTGTGGTCGGTTCTAAGTGGTCAGCAATTCACAATTACGTTGGACGACAGACTCGATCCGCCGGTCAAAATAGACCTTGATCAGTAGTGATCAGTAGTGATCAGAGAAATCACAGCTGATCAGAGCTAGAGCACAAGCGAGATCAATCTTTAAATACAAGAAGATGAGCAAACTAGAAGCGAAATTCTGCTAATAGAGGCGCATGGTCGGATGGCTTTTCTTGTTTTCTTGGCGCGCGGTCAATCCAGCAACGTGTGCAAACGCTCGCGGCCGATTTTGTTGCCCAGATGTGGTCGATACGGAATCCAAGATTGCGGCGAAAAGCGCCCATTCTGTAATCCCACCAGGTGAATTCGCCCGGCCCCTGATTGTGCAATCGAAAAGCGTCTTCCAATCCCCAATCTTTGATCAAGCCAAGACTCTTGCGCTCGGCTTCGCTACACATGATGCTGCCGACAACGTCTTCCGGTCGATAGACATCTCGATCGTCAGGAGCAATATTAAAATCGCCACAGAGGACAAGCGCACTTGAGGCATCATGCTGTTGCTCTAGATGATGCTTTAACGATTGCAACCACTTAAGCTTATATTCGAACTTGTTCGAACCGACAGCCTGGCCGTTGGGAATGTAAGCGTTCAATATATGAGCCGGACCAACGACAGCCTCAATGAAACGCTTAGCGTGCGGCTCTTGTTCCTGGAGAAAGCCCTTCTGCACTTTGCCAAATGGCAGTCTGGAGATAATCGCCACGCCATTGTATGTGCGCTCGCCAAAAAACTGACACTGGTAACCGACCGCTTCGAATGCTGCAGAAGGAAACTTTTCGTCAATGATCTTGGTTTCTTGCAAGCAAAGTACGTCCGCATTCACCTCTTTGAGCCAGTCCAATACTTGAGGCAATCTCACCGAAATCGAGTTGACGTTCCAACTTGCAAGCAGCATGTTCGCATTCCTTATTATTTCGAGCTTCGTCTTAGACCACAGACCGGCCTCTTTTGTCTTCTTAGAGTAAACCACTGCATTCGATTGTAGTTAAACGCTCCCTCAGCAGCGGTGCATCGGCAGTCCTGATCACTTCTCGCAAGTTCTACTCTCCTTGCCGACTGCTCTTGAAGTCTTGCTAGGCTATGGTTTCGCCACCTCCAATTATGCCACTTGTCCGGAGAACTGATCAGGACCAGCTTTTCAGCCAAATGTCTCAATAAAGTTACGACAGCCGATCCGGCTTTTGGTCACCAGTACACACACAGCTGCCTCTACCAGGGCACCACATTTGATACTACGATTCGTGCAGCCATCCAGCCAGCACACGTCCCAGAGATCGGCACAGGATCAAGGCTTAAGAAAGGACAAATAGCCAACCGCTTGAATTCGGCCTTCAAGATCGCATGGTGGCATCCATAGCACAAAAGTTTTGTTTTGCAAGAGGTCCTATATGTCTGTGACCATCCTTACCATCTATACAGAACCCCCACTATTTCAGGCTTGCTGACGACAAGTGTTGTCTTTGCTGGGTTGCCGACTTATAGAAAAAGCTTTTATGTCCCTTGTGCCTAAATTGCGTATTTATGCCCGTTTTGGACCTTTACGATATTGGTTTTGGTGTGTAAAGTGATAGGCATTGAGGGTGATTTGCGAAACCCCAATTTACCCTAACGGTTGAGACTTTCTTTAAGAACCGTGAAATCCCTGGACTGTCAGCAGAATGTTGACATGGTCTTGGAACCCCCCTTTTTTTTGTGAGGAAAATGTGCCATGCCCAAAAAGGTGTTGATTGCTTTGCCGCCCGCCATGCTCGAACAGGTCGATTTCATCGCACAATGCGAACATAGAACGAGATCCGACCTAATAAGAGAAGCTCTCCGACGGTATTTGGATAACTTCCGTCGCACACAAGGAGCACACTTAGCTGTCAGTACGATTGATGCTCCAGCGGAAACGTTTGCTGCTCCAGTATCCTAATCGGAAAGAACAGGAGACCAGGAGCTGAGGAGACAGGGAATCACTCGAGGGAAACTACATGCGGTGGCGTTAAGCATGTGAAGCATAGTCCGGCGAAGGCTACTGACGATCGCTATAACAAAATCGGCCAATTCTAAAGATCAATTTCCCGCCGGGCGTCCAGCCCGGCGGTTCTGTTTAAGAAATTAGTATGATCTGGTCCGGGAGCACAACGTCGAAAGCAGGTTCCATTGCCAAGCAATCTGTGGCAGCTGAAGACAAAACAGTTCGCTCAGGCCCTCAGCCTGATCGCTGAGGCATTGATATTGCTGAGCGAAAAGCGAGAGACCCTGGAAGAGAAGCTGATCAAGACTTATTTTGCTCGCCTGTCCATTTGTTGCTCTTCATGTTTGGAGAAGACCATTCGACTTTCACAAGGTCGATCGGCACCAGGCGCTAACGCCACCTGGCGAAGAATTGGAGCCTCTCTTAGAGGAATTACTAACCGCTCTGCAAGAATCTCTGAAAGTGGTACGTTATGACTTCAACTTTCTTGAGCAGTATTATGAACACGCTTTCTTCCAGAAATTAGAGAACGAGTATTTGTTCCTAGAACGACTAGGTCAAGTGTCATCGCAGCTAGACAAGTTTTTGACAGGCTCGGCCGAATTGACATAAAGCGGTGCATTCGCTCGGATTGAATCCACTCAAGCTTTGTATTCACCAAGCAATCTAAGAGCCTTCTGGGCTTTCCAACGAACTTGATGGTCTTGATCCTCAGCTGCTTTTTGCAATGCCATGACAACTGGCTCGAACCGCTTGCTCCGTTTACTGCAAATCTTCCCCAACGCCTTGGCCGCGGCCTTGCGCACGGCCACATCTTCGTCCTCCAACAGGTGAGCAATAGAAGCCAAAATTTCGTCTGACTGCACATTAATCCTTTCCAGGGCGTGCACTGATTCCAGTCGCACCCAGGAGTCTGAGTCCTTAAGTAATCCGGCAATCGCCTGGGCATGACTTTTTCCCATACCCGGCTTCTCCTGAAACCAGCGGAGGGCAGCTAACTTTACGCAGACATTAGGATGCTGAAGTGCTTCCAGAAAGACCCTCGAAGATGCCTTGTTCACTGGGTCCGGCAAACCCAATTTCAATGCCCGTGGTTCAAAGCCCGGATAATCGTGTTGCAAAACCATAGTTTCGACAAATTCAGCAAGCATCTCTACGTTCATCTTTATAGTGTTTTCCGGTACAAGTGATCTGATGATTCAGTTTCTGCTAAACGTGGTGAACACACTGTGTCCGATTCGATTTATTGGCCAAAAAGGCCCTGGAAAGGATTATTACCTCCACCTCCATTCATCGGGTTAAAGCCGGGCGGCAACATCTTTTGCAAATCGCCCATCGGATTGACTGTTTGGGTTGCACCTTTGACCACCCAGCCGACAAAAACAAACTTGCGCACAAATCGCTTATCTTCGCTGTAATCAACAGAAGCAGCCTGAACATACATACGTGAAGCGTCGTAGCGTGTAGCTCGGACTACGCTTTCTGCATAGCCTTTACGTGTTCTACCTGTCTTTGGATCAGTCGAGGACTCGGTTGTGACAATTTGCTGTTCAACGACATTCGCTGAAAGCTGATGGATATCATCACGTAAAACACTGGCTTGCACAGCATTACCTGATACACCCGTGCCCGAGGCATTGCCCAAACTGACAGAGAAGGTGTATGGCATGCTGGCCATCATGCTTTTCATCATTTGACCCATACCAGCCGGCAAAGCGCCCACGCCAGGAATATTGACAGCACCACCGCTACTCATTGAATCCATCAAACCATGGTAGCGACTTTCACTCATAGGCACTTGAAAGAAGATCTGAGCCGGCTCGAGACTAATAACGCTACCGCGTTGATCAAATTGCAGATTGACGCTTCCTTCTTCTCCGGTCCTAAGCAAATCGGCAGTCTGCCTTGCTTCGGCTGGATCAAGTTGATAATAAAGAGGATCTAACTGCATCTGGTACACCTGGAGTTTTCCTCCCCATACACCCTCGAAAGAAGTAGGGAAGGATCTGACAATCGTCCCGGAATAAAGTGTCTCTCCAGCTGCGCCCTGCAAAGCGTTGCCTCTGAGATCCATCCGTGCAGTTTGCGCTTTCAATCGGATTGGGAACTGAGCGCCGGCTGTACTGGTCAATTGTTCAATACGACCATACAACATGGTTGATTTCGGCTTGCTCGCCTTTGCCGCTGCTTCCACCTGCCTTTCGAAATGAAGTACCGGCGCCTGCTCTACTTTTTTCTCCGGCGATTTTTCGGCAGGTTGAGGCATGGAGGTCACAGCAGACGAAGCCGGCTTGGTTTGCACTTCTGGCGCCGGCGCCGCATCTTTAGGTACAGATTCGACCGATTTGGCGTTCGGGTCATTTTGCAACCATTGCCAACTGTCAGTGGACGAAGTCTTAGGAACGCTAGCTTTTTCATTCGCATTGCCAGTGCCCGAAACAGCTCCACCCCAACCACTATCTTGAGCAATGGCCATTGTCGGCAGCATCGACGGCAAAGAGACGGAGAGAACTAGCACGATTAGCAAAAGATCGGCAGCTAAGATAGCAATTTTTTTATTAAGCATAAGTTCACTAAAATCGCCAGTAAAAGAGTAGCGCACCAGATACGGTGCCTCACCTAAAGGCTATCAAACGGTCGTGCTAACATCAGAATCAGGGCGTATAGGCTCACCACTATTCTAGCCTAGTTTGAGCCGCGATGAGGATTCTCTCTTGGCAGCTTCGTCCTCCAGCAAAAGGACTGAATCGACAACATTGATTATCGTATGTGGCGTCGCCGGCAGCGGTAAGACACGAATCGGCTCTGCTCTGGCGCAGGAACTTGGCTGGAACTTTCGGGACGCAGATGATTACCACAGTCCAGCAAATATCGAAAAAATCAGTCGAGGTCAACCCTTAGGTGATCAGGAACGAGAACCCTGGTTGAGGAAACTAGCAAATGATATAGACCGCTGGCTTGACGATGGAGTAAAAACCGTGCTCGCTTGCTCGGCTTTAAAACAAAGCTATCGAGATCTGCTGGCCGGCGGCAGCCAGCAAGTTCGATTTGTCTATTTGAAAGGCCCGAATGATCTTTTTCATTCTCGGCTTGCCCAGCGCCACGGCCATTTCTTCAAGGCCAATATGCTGGAAAGCCAGTTCAGGGATTTAGAAGAGCCGCAAGCAGCAATCGTCGTCAACGCCCAATTGGATCCGCACGAAATTGTTGCCTATATAAAGGAAGAGCTCGCAAAAGAAACTTGATTATTAGAAAGAGATATCAGGAAGGACTTCCTAACTGCGTATGACCAAAGGCGTCAGTATGCTTTCAATTTTTGATTGCATATCTGGAGCCAATCTCAATCCAGACGCTTTGATATTCTCTTCGATTTGCTTTTTCTTAGTGGCACCCATGATCACGCTGCTTACATTGGCAATTCTTAGACACCAGGCGAGTGCCAGCGCCGCCATCGAGATACCAAGCTCATCGCGGGCGAGCGTACTCAGCCTTTCGACTATCTCCAGAGATTGCTTGCTCAAGGTCGGCCGACCGACGAGAAAAGCGTTTAACTGCGGATTGGCAGCCCGACTGTCATTGGGAAAAGGTTGCCCAGGTCTGTATTTACCACTGAGCACGCCCTGAGCCAGAGGAGAAAAGACGAGCTGACCTAAGCCTAACTTGGTGCACGTGGGGATCACATCTGCTTCAACGGTCCGTTGTAACATGTTGTACTGCGGCTGGTTGGAAACCGGCGGCATCGCATTCAACTCGTGCGCAATTTCTACGGCAGACTCAATCTGATCGGCCGACCATTCGCTTACTCCCCAGTACAAGATTTTCCCCTGACGAATCAAATCATCCATGGTTCTCACCAGTTCATACATCGGCACATCTGGGTCAAAACGATGACACTGATAAATATCGATGTAATCTACTCGCAAGCGATCCAGGCTGGCATGGCATTGTTCAATAACATGCTTTCGCGACAGACCGCGATCGTTGGGTCCGCCTCCCATAGGGAAAAATACTTTTGTCGCTACCACATACTCATGACGCTTCAACTGCTTTAATGCCTTGCCGACAGCGACCTCGCCATTGCCATCCGCGTAAACATTCGCTGTATCAAAAAAATTGATGCCTGAATCGAAGGCGAAGCGAATCTGCTCAGCTGCGGACTGCTCTTCGATCGCCCCTCCGTAGGTGAGCCAACTGCCAAGCCCAATTTCACTGACCCTGAGGCCCACTTGCCAAGTTTTCTGTATTCCATAACACCCCACTACTTGCGCTCTCCCTCTCGAGCGAGAAAAACAGCTGTTTTTCTCTGACACCCTGAAGTCTGTCGCGCATGTCCACCGGATCAGGTAGCCATGCGTCGTTCTGCCAATTGCTCCACCGGTAGAAAAGGAATAGTGATAATACCAGGCAGCGATAAAAAAAGCTGAGCAGAAAAAAGTGGTCATAGCCAAGGCTAGTTGCCAAGTATCCCGAAACCATGCCGGGCAACATCACGCCCAGCGCCATAAAGGCGGTAACGATTGCATAATGCGCAGCTCTATATCGATTTTTAACAGTCGACAATAAGAACACTGTATACGCAGATGTGCCCAGCCCATACGAAAACTGCTCGAAAGAATTGACAGCTCCGACAACGAAGATATCGGGCTTGGCGATCGCCAGAATCCAGTACAACGGCAGCGCTAAATTCTGCAGAAGGGCAAATGGCAAGATGTATTTCCTCAGCCCTGCCTTGGCGATCAGGGCACCGCCAAGGATGCCACCCGCAAAAAGAAAGAACGTACCCACAGTCCCGTAAATCAAGCCTACTTCGGCCATCGACAAGCCAACGCCGCCCCTTGTTAGCGGATCTAACAGAAAAGGTTGGGCCATTTTCATTAGCAAGGCATCACCGACGCGAAAGATCAGGATATACGTCAGGATGATGCCGATCCGCGGTTGATCCATAAAATCAACAAAGACTTTCGGAAACTCTTTGAGCAAACTTTGAGATTGTCCAGCTATTGGGCGCTGCGAGGTGGCCGGCAAAATCATGTAATGCAGCACGGCAGAAACAAAGAAAATGCTTGCACATGCCAGGAAGGCGCATGTCCAGCCAAGTTCTAGCGCATCTGCTCTTTGTAAGTTTTCTGACAAGATACCCGCCATATAGACGAGAACGCCCGAACCGAACAGGGATGCAACCTTATATGCCGCATTGCGTATCCCTACATAAAATGCCTGCTGATCTCTCGTCAACACATCGAGATAATAGCCGTCGATGGCAATGTCTTGCGTCGCCGACGTGAAAGCAAGCAAGCCAAAGACAAGCAAGGTTAAGCCAAACTTTGTCGGTGCAATCAATAAGGCGACGGCTAAGACGACGGACAATGCGGACAGCACCAGATGCGATACTAGAATCCAACGGCGGCGTGTTCCTAGAAAGTCGACTAACGGCGCCCAGAATAATTTGAATGTCCAGGGAATATATAGAAGGCTCGTCCAGAAGCCAACGAAGTCATTACTGGCGCCCAGACTCTTGTACAAAACCACCGACATGGTATTGACCATCGTAAATGGCAATCCCTCGATAAAGTAAAGCGTCGGTATATAAAAGCGCGGCTTGCCTGCCAATAATCTTCTCAGTCCTTGAGAGACAAAAATCTTATGACGATATTATAAGGTTTTCCGCAGATCGCGACTACTTCTTCTTTTTCGAAGATGGTTTGTCAGGCGTCGTGTCATTGTCACCGCCGGCGATATCAGCGGCCTCACCGAATTCGATGAGGTTGCCTTCAGGATCTTTAAAAAACGCCGCCCGTCTTTCGTATGGAGTGCCCTCTAGAGTATATGTCTGAGCCTTCACGAACGGTTTAAGCCCGCGGGCAGTTAACTCGACCACAGCAACATCAAGATCTTCGACGCGCAAGCAGAGATGGCCCCATCCTGGCGTGATCAGACTCTCACTGATCTTTGTAAACTGCGGAGCGTGCGCCGCATCCTCGTCTGCTTCGACCAGCTCCAACCGGCAGTCGTTGAGGCGTATATATGCCAACTTCTTGCCGCCAAGATTCGTCGACTTACCTTGCGTTTCCAGGGCGAATCCCAGCTTTTTGATATACCAGTCCAGCATGTTGTCGAAGTTCGACACATTGAGAGAAATATGGCTAAAAGTCGCGCTGGCAAGAACCGTTGCTGCCTCCTGCGCAAACACCGGCCAAGCATCGCTAGCCAACATGTAAGAAGGATGATTGAATGTCGTCTCATTGAGCTGCCTCTACATGTTGTTCACGACTGCTTCGGCGAATTCACTCGTCTTCAGCTTTTTCGCACCTGTCATCAGGCGCTCAAGATCGTAAGTTACTTGCTTTTGTTGAATCGTCTTGGCAAATGCGTCGTGAATGTAGTCCCGTACTTCGTTCCAGCCTAGGTATTCAAACATCATCGCCCCAGACAAAACAACAGAGCCGGGATTGATCACATCCTTGTCGGCGTATTTTGGTGCAGTACCATGCGTCGCCTCAAAGATCGCACAGTTATCACCGATGTTAGCACCAGGAGCAATGCCAAGCCCTCCGACTTGAGCGGCGCAAGCGTCCGACAAATAGTCGCCGTTCAAATTAGTTGTGGCAAGCAACGAATATTCGGCCGGTCTTGTGAGAACTTGCTGAAACATTGAATCGGCAATGCGATCATTGATCAACAATTTCCCTGCTGGCGTCTTGCCGTCATTATCGGCGTAGACCTTGTCTTCGGTGATTGTTTTATCGCCAAATTCTGCATTCGCCAGTTCATAACCCCAATCTCTAAAGGCTCCTTCGGTAAACTTCTGGATATTGCCCTTGTGAACCAAGGTGACCGATGGACGGCTGTGCACCAGCGCATATTCGATTGCCCGTCGCACCAGCCGCTGCGAGCCGGTTTTGGAAATAGGCTTAAGACCGATTCCGGAATCAGCTCTAATAGTCTTGCCAAATTCCTTGACAAGATCGATCAGCTTCTTAGCTTCTGCTGAGCCAGCTGGGTATTCGATGCCTGCATATACGTCTTCGGTATTCTCCCGAAAGATGACGACGTCCAGTTTTTCCGGTGCCACCACAGGTGATGGTACACCAGGAAAGTATCGCACCGGACGCACACAGCAATATAGATCAAAGATCTGTCGCAAAGTCACATTCAGACTTCTGATGCCACCACCCACCGGTGTAGTAAGCGGACCTTTTATGCCGACTCCGAATTCCCTCAAGGCAGAAAGGGTATCTTCCGGTAGCCAATTGTCGAAGTTATTTTTCGCCTTTTCGCCAGCGAACACTTCGAACCAGGAGACCGATCGCTGCCCCTTGTAAGCCTTCTCCACTGCTGCATCAAAAACTATTCTCGACGCGCGCCAGATATCTCTACCAGAGCCATCGCCTTCGATAAAGGGAATAATCGGCCGTGTCGGCGTCACCGGCCTGCCATTCTTGAACGCAATCTTTTCGCCTTGCGGCACTTTTAGTCCGTTGAAACTTTTTTCGATAACTTGTCCCATGTTGAACTCACCTTATTATTTACGGCGCCTAGAGATTGTAGCCCAGGAAGGCCTTCTGGCGAAAGCTTCGCAGCGCTCGCCATTACAATGGTCTATAAACCGAAATAATAGTGCGGCCCAGCCTGAGTCCTGAAGCTTGAGCGATGGCCTTTCAAGTGGAGTAAGATCGCTAATATGCTGCCAGGACAATCAGGAGCAATCGCCAGCAAAGCCGGCAGGACGATGAGGAGAAAACTTTTTGGAAAAGAAAATAAACGCCACGAGCCATCTTGATCTAACCACAGTGCGAAAAATGTACGAAGCATTTCCGGCTAGATATCAAGAGGCGCGGCAGAGATATGACCGCCCTTTGACTCTTACCGAAAAGATTCTCACTGCCCACCTTGACCACTGGCCCAAGGAGCAAAAGACACCGATACGGGGTGAGACTTATGCGTTCTTGCGCCCAGATCGGGTAGCCATGCAGGATGCCACGGCGCAAATGGCTCTTCTCCAATTCATGCAAGCTCAACTAAAAAAGGTCGCCGTTCCCACCACAGTGCATTGCGATCATTTGATCCAGGCGCGAGTTGGCGCCGACAAAGACATGCAACAGGCGCTCAATGAAAACGCCGAAGTCTACGAATTCCTTCGCTCCGCCAGCCAGAAACATGGCATAGGTTTTTGGCAACCTGGCGCCGGCATCATTCACCAGGTGGTCTTGGAGAATTACGCCGTTCCCGGAGCAATGATGATCGGTACCGATTCTCACACCCCCAACGCCGGCGGTCTAGGGATGATCGCCATCGGTGTCGGCGGTGCCGACGCAGTGGATGTGATGGCCGGCGAAGCCTGGGGAGTGCGTTGGCCAAAATTGATCGGCGTCCATCTAACAGGCTCGCTCAACGGCTGGACAGCGCCGAAAGACGTCATTCTCAAATTGGCCGGCATCTTGACAGTAGCTGGCGGCACTGGCGCGATTATCGAATATTTCGGCGGAGGGACAAAGTCGATCAGTTGCACCGGCAAAGCAACGATCACCAATATGGGTGCGGAACTCGGCGCCACAACCTCCATATTTCCTTTCGACGATCGTATGTCCAAATATCTCAGAGCCACTCGCCGCGCAGATGTCGCCGATCTGGCAGAAAAATTCAAACAATACTTAGTTGCCGATCCGGAAGTGGAAAAACAGCCGAACGCTTATTACGATCAGATCGTAGAGATCGATTTAGATTCTCTCGAACCGTACGTGGTCGGTCCGCATACGCCGGATTTAGCACGTCCGGTCAGCGCCCTGGCCGACGAAGTGAAACAGAAAGGCTATCCGGCCAGACTGCGTTACGCTTTAATTGGCAGCTGCACCAACTCCTCGTATGAAGATATGAGTAGAGCAGCGCATGTGGCTAAACAAGCGGTTGATCATGGCATCAAAGCTTCGATCGGATTTTTGATCACACCCGGGTCCGAGCAAATATTCGAAACAATCAATCGCGATGGACAGTTACAGACGCTTGAAGAAATGGGCGGCGTCGTTCTGGCCAACGCCTGCGGCCCTTGTATCGGCCAATGGAAACGGCAAGACATAACACCAGGTGAGACCAATTCAATTATTACGTCATTCAATCGCAATTTCCAAAAAAGAAATGACGGTAATGCCGAGACCCTGGCTTTTATTGGCAGTCCAGAGATCGTTACCGCCTTCGCTATCGCTGGCTCCCTCGCTTTCAATCCGTTGAAAGACAAGCTGACTGCTGCCGATGGCTCTCTTGTTCAACTTGAGCCGCCTCAAGCGCCGGAATTACCGGTCAAAGGTTTTGTCACCGAGGATAGTGGCTACGTCGAACCCGCTGATAACGGCGATCAAATAGAGGTAATTGTCAAACCTGACAGTGACCGCTTGCAGCTCCTGGCACCATTTGCTCCTTGGGACGGTCAAGATTTCCAGCATCTGCCAATACTGCTGAAAGCGCTCGGCAAATGCACAACAGATCATATTTCACCGGCCGCCTGGCTACGTTATCGCGGGCATCTGGATAAAATCAGTGACAACATGTTCATCGGCGCGATCAATGCCTTTACGAAGGAGTCCGGTCAAGGACGTGATCTTTTGAGCGGTGAAACTAAGCCGTTTCCTACAATCGCCCGTCATTATAAACAAGAAGGACTGGGCTGGGTGGTAATTGGCGATCAAAACTATGGTGAAGGATCGAGTCGCGAACACGCAGCGATGTCTCCCCGTTTTCTCGGTGGGAAAGCGGTAATTGTCCGGAGCTTCGCCAGAATACACGAAACTAATTTGAAGAAGCAGGGCATCCTCGCTCTCACTTTTGCCAACGCTTCCGATTATGACCAGATCCAGGAAACAGATCGAATCAGCATTATCGGCCTGGCGCAGTTAGCGCCCGGCAAACCTGTCGATGTGATCATCGAACATCAAGATGGCAAAAACGAGTCAATTAAAGTCAAACACACCATGACCGAAGAACAGATCGGCTGGTTTAAGGCCGGTTCGGCGCTGAATTTGATCAGACAACGTCAAGCTAACCACTGCCTGCCTAACTAATCTAGATTGTCCCTTAATGCTATGTTGTTAAAATGTAACACGCTGTCAACTCTCTATGAATTGAATGGGCCTCGCCTGCCCGCATTTGCATATCTGCCCGGGTTGACCATGTCACATTTTAATCACCTGCCACTAACATGCAAGATCGCCAGGAAGAACCAGGTAATCACCAGGGCTATCTCCGACATTCACAAAACCAATTCAGGGTCATAGCAACAGCGCACAAGTGCATACTCGACAAACACAGGCTGAGATTAGCTGGCGTTCATGCAGGACTGTCTTATTCGGCGGCTACGGGCCTGAAACCGCCTGGCCTCTCGAGCAGCCGGGTCGCCTTCTGCCTGGTCGATCGCCCCACCAATTAATATGCCGAAGTGATGGGCGAGGATTTCTTGTTCGCTCTGCTCCATAGGGTCGGCATCATCACTAAACTCAATCTCTTTCAGCAACGCCGAGTAATTGCGTACTATGCGTTCAAACTCTGGGTGTTCCAATCCGAAAATATCCAACGCCGCACTGACCGCTTTAATGTAGAGAGTTTCAGCCTCCACATATTTTTTCTGGCGACCAAGAAGGTGAGCCAAATTATTACAGCTGAAAGCATATTCTGCGCTATTGAAAGCAGGATTCGTGACCTTCACTTCCATTACCAGGCGGTAAGTAAGTTCGGCAAACTTGGATTCGCCACGCTTTTCCCAGCTCATGGCCAAGTCATACATGTTGGCCACAACCTTCTCGACCGGCGTCAGTGGCCCCGCATCGTCGTTGGCGTGGCTGTTCTCAGAACCATCCAAATATTGCATAATGTCCTCCCGCTCCCTTAAGCAAAGCAGTGGTCATTGACACCCGGGAATAAGCCAGAACCGCCGGAAATCGTAAATGAGCTGCCCTTACCATCTTGCCTGAACATTACTCAACAAGATGATAAGTTTCGGGATAATCATATATAAGTGTCCCGATACCTTACGGCTGTTAAGGCGCCTGGATACAGGTTTGTGAGCAGATTATAAACCAGACTGAAAAACGGATAGGCCAGCTGACCTAAGGCAAAGCCTGGATGAACGATTGTATTGCTTTCTGATATACCGGCGCCGCCGTACTATAAATATCGGCATGGCCGGTAGTTGGTAATCGCAACAGCTTCTTCGGCTCGACGGCCTGTTCGTAAAGGATCTGGGCGTGGTGTACCGGCACTACTTCGTCTTGATCGCCATGGATCAACAAGATTGGCGGATGTGGGTTGCGGAGCACAGCAAGCGTATCCAGGTTCGGACTGGAAAATAAAAGCGGTGGATATATCGTCAGCAGAGGAAAGACTTCGCAGGCGATGTTCCGCAGTGATGTAAAGCCAGACTGCAAAATGAGCGCCTTACATTGGTACTTCGTCGACAGATAAGTGGCGACAGCGGCGCCCAGCGATTCACCGTAAAAAATGATCGTGTCGGCATCGACGTGGCGCACTTCGACCAGATACTTGTAAGCGCCGGCGCCATCCTGGCATATGCCTTCAACAGTCGGTAGCCCCGCGCTCTCACCATAACCTTCATAGTCATAGATGAAAACAGAGAGGTGGCTTTGCAACAATAATTCGACCAGATCACAGCGAACCGAAACATTGCCTCCATTGCCGTGGTGGAAAATGACTGTATATTTTGCCTTCGGCTCTTTGTAATACCAACCGTTCAACAACTTGCCGTTTTCGGAGGGAAAGAAAATGTTCTCGCCGACAACACCAGCTACGGGCGGCGCCACCGGATCGCCAGCGGCGGATTTCCAAGGATGGAACAAAAGCGGGCGATAAATTGCATAATTCACTCGCGGACAGAAAATGACGTAAAGACACAGGACAAGACCAACAACGCTTACCAGCGCAGTCAGCCATAGTGGCAGAGCATGCATCCTAATGTGCTTCTCCCAGCAAAAGATCAGGCAACACGCTGCCGCCTGGCTAACTCTTTAACCAAATCCTCTTGCCCTAAAAGATAACCGCGTCTAGCCTGATCGTCTGCGTAGGAGGCAAGCGCCGAAACGACTTCGTTAATCATGCTGGCTGGTGCAAACTCGGTGATCCGCATCAACATTTGCTCTACTTGCTGCCATTCTTCTGTTTGCAGCGGGATGGAATCATCAAGTCTTTGCGAAACAATGTGTTCTCTGGCAGATGAGGCTCTGTCGCCTTTATTAGTCTTGGTGCGCTTCATTTGCAAATCTCCATATCTGAGCGTTGTCTTCACGCTTGACAGGGTGAGGCAGACCTTGGCCGCCTCCTGCATCCATATTGAAATAGACGCCTGCTCAACTATGCTGTTCCCTTCATTTCCTGCCTGACATCTGTGTTTCGGCAGATTTTTATCTTGCAAGAGATATCTCGTCATTTTCCGCGAAAGGCGATCGTTCAGCGCTACGTCATTGCCCGGCAGCGGCTCGGCACTTGTTATAATTAGTGGTGCCAAATTGAAAAGTGCCCATTCTGCCTGGCAGTCGATCTGATCTGCTTAGGGCGACAGAGAATTTGGAGGGCAGAGAGACGACGCTGCCGAATGCGCTGTCAATGACGTTGTCAATTACGTCGTCAATTACAAGGGATCAGTGAATGCCAGAAACCCAAACGGTTACCTCCAAAGCCCACGCCGAATTGACGACAAGAAAGGATACGTGGTGGCTGGAGCCTACTCTGGTTGCGCTTGGATTCGGCATTTTCATCGTTTACGGTACCTTTCGAGCATTTGAAAACAATTACTACGAATATCATCAGTATCTTTCACCGTTTTATTCACCAAAAATTTCCTGGTCGCTCTGGCGGTCCTGGCACTTATCGCCGGCATGGCTGATTCTCTGGATTCCAGGCGCCTTCCGAGCTACCTGTTATTACTACCGTAAAGCCTATTACCGCGCCTATTTCTGGGATCCGCCCGCCTGCTCAGTGGGGCATCTGGGCGGGGAGAAATATTGCGGTGAAACATCGTTTCCCTTTGTTTTGCAGAACATGCATAGATACTTCTTCTACCTGGCGACGATAGTGCTGGCAATTCTCTGGTACGACGTGTTCAAAGCGACATTTTTTAACGGCGGCTTTCACCTAAGCTTCCTGTCTTTATTCATGCTCTTAAATGTCTATCTTTTGTCCGGTTATTCGTTCGGATGTCATGCCTGCCGCCATCTTGTCGGCGGCCGCCTCGACTGTTTTTCTTGTCCGTCCGGCAAACCGCAACATAAATTCTGGCAAGTTGTCACGCGCTTAAATGAGCACCACATGGCCTGGGCCTGGCTCAGCCTTTTTTCTGTCGGTTTGACCGATCTATTTATTCGCCAAGTGGCAACCGGCGCTATTTCCGATTTTCCAATCTTTTAATGACTTTTGATGACTTGTGATCGCTAATCAGCAAGACTTTACCGTGATCTCGACCGAAACCGAAAAACCACAACTAAAAATGGAAATGCACGATGGCTAATTATGAAACACATGAACATGATGTACTGGTCATCGGTGCAGGCGGTGCTGGCCTGAGGGCAGCCATTGAAGCGTCAGCGCAAGGTGTCTCTGTTGGTCTCGTGTGCAAGTCGCTTTTAGGCAAAGCCCATACAGTTATGGCCGAAGGTGGAATCGCTGCTGCCCTGGCCAACGTAGATCCCAAAGACGGATGGCAAACCCATTTTCGTGACACCATGAATGGTGGCAAAATGCTGAACAACTGGCGCATGGCCCAACTGCATGCCATGGAGGCACCCGATCGCGTCCGCGAGTTGGAACACTGGGGTGCAGTTTTCGATCGTACTAACGACGGGCGAATTCTCCAGCGAGCATTCGGCGGTCATACCTGGAAGCGGCTCTGCCACGTCGGCGATCGTACCGGTCTGGAAATGATCCGCACCTTGCAGGACCGCGGTGTCCATCAAGGCATCGATGTTTATATGGAATGCACAATTTCGCAACTGCTCAAAGACAACGAGAGAATTTCTGGCGCCTTCGGTTATTTCAGAGAGGACGGCCGCTTCGTATTATTCAAAGCCAAGGCGATTATTTTAGCTACTGGCGGTGTAGGCAGATCATTTACAGTCACTTCCAATTCCTGGGAGTACACAGGCGATGGCCAGAGTCTCGCCTATGACGCCGGCGCTGACTTGATCGATATGGAGTTTGTCCAGTTTCACCCCACCGGCATGGTTTGGCCGCCTGGCGTTAGAGGCTTGTTGGTTACCGAAGGAGTGCGTGGTGAAGGTGGTATCCTGCGCAACGCCAAGCAAGAACGCTTCATGTTCAAATACTTGCCCGAAGCGACAAAAAACGAGTACGCAGCCAATGATGAAGAGGCAAAACAATGGGTGGAGGCAGCTGTTGCCGGCAGGCAGACAGACGCACGCCGACCACCTGAATTATCAACACGAGACAACGTGTCGCGGGCGATTTATACCGAAGTGAAAGAGGGGCGTGGTTCACCGCACGGCGGTGTGTTCCTCGATATCAGTTATATGCCGGCAGAGCGCGTCAAAAAGAAGCTACCCTCGATGTACCACCAGTTCAAAGATCTGGCGGACGTCGACATCACCGCCCAACCTATGGAGGTGGGGCCGACGATGCATTACATTATGGGTGGTGTGAGAGTGGACGCAGATACGCAACAAACAAGAGTGCCGGGATTGTTCGCCGCTGGAGAAGTTGCCGGTGGCATGCACGGTGCCAATAGATTGGGCGGTAATTCTCTTTCGGATCTCGTCGTCTTCGGAAGGCGTGCTGGGCTTGGTGCCGCTGAATATGTAAAGAAATTGAAGACAGCGCCGCAAATATCACAAGAGCAAATCACACAAGCGCAGGCAGAACTTGAGGCACCGTTTAATCGCCCTGATCCGCTCAATCCGTACGATTTACAAAAAGAGCTCAATCAGACAATGGGCACTTACGTTGGCATTTTTCGCGAGGAGAATGAATTACAGAAAGGCATCCAAAAGCTGGCCGAATTGAAAGAGAAGCTGAAAAGGGTTGGCGTCAAAGGTAACCGCGCCTACAACCCCGGCTGGCATTTGTGTCGCGATCTCCGCAATATGCTCATCTGTTCTGAAGCGATGGCCCTCAGCGCTCTCTCTCGGAAGGAAAGTAGAGGAGCACATTCACGTCTCGATTACCCAAAAACTGAAGCAGAATGGGGCAAAGTCAATACCTCTGTTTTTAAGGCCGGCGATGAAATGAAACTTGAACACACTCCTTTGCCTCCAATGCCAGAGGAGCTGAAGGAACTATTTGTAGCAAAGGAGGCCACACATGCCTGACGCTCAGCTAAAGGTATTTCGTGGCGCCAAAGACGGTGGCGAATATCAAACTTATAAAGTGCCGATTGAAGATGGCATGGTGATACTCGATGCCATTCATTACATACAAGCTAACTATGATCCGAATCTCGCCGTGCGCTGGAATTGCAAAGCAGCAAAATGCGGCTCATGCAGCGCGGAAGTCAACGGCAAGCCAAGCCTGATGTGCAAAACGCGAATGGATAAGTTCAGCGAAGGCGAAGAAATAACCGTTCAACCGATCAAGACTTTTCCTCTGATCAAGGACCTTGTCACCGACGTCTCCTGGAATTACGAGGTCAACAAGAAAATCGTACCGTTTACGCCAGCCGCTGACACTAACTGGACGGTGTATCAAGAGGACATCGATCGCGTCCAAGAGTTTCGCAAATGTATTGAATGCTTTTTGTGCCAGGACGTCTGCCACGTGCTGCGCGACCATCATCGCAAGGACGCTTTTATGGGACCGCGTTTTCTGGTACGAGTGGCAGGACTGGAAATGCATCCTCTAGACACAGCCAATCGACTTGAATATCTCAAAGACGAGGGTGGGATAGGCTTTTGCAATATCACTAAATGTTGCACGGAAGTCTGTCCGGAAGACATTCACATTACCGATAACGCGATCATTCCGCTAAAGGAAAGGGTTGTAGATGAATTCTATGATCCTGTCGCCAAGTTCCTCAAATCGCTCTTTGGCCGCAAGGACAAGTCGGCGCGCTAAGCGCTCTGAGTAGGCAGCCGCATTTTCCGATGCAGAGCAGATTACTGTTGGGCACTGCCGTCGGTCGCTGGCGAGCCGTTGGCAGCTCCATTGGCAGCTCCGTCGGCGGCTCCGTCGGGCGCTGGCGAACCATCAGCAGTTCCGTCGGCAGCTCCATCGGCCGCTGGAGCGCTCAGCGTGCAAGAGTATGTCCAGGTGGCCCGAGACCTCGCATCATGCATAGTCAAGGTCGGGATGCGCGCTTTATCCATATACTGTTTGATCGGGTCGACAACCGCCTTATGTTGATTTGGGTCTTTCAAAGAAGTATCGATCGTCATTTCTAGCGGCTTAGCCAGAAGCTTATCCACCTTTGCACCGGCATACGAATAAGATATCTTCACTGGCGCGCCGATAGCCGTCAGACCCTGGCTGATCTTGCTTTCTATCAACTGCCTGGCTTGATCCAATGTGAGCGCGTCGAGTGGGTCCTGTTTCTGTTCGCCATGCGTCAATAATTGCCCAACCCAGCTGCCTTGTGCGGCAAACACGCCGATGACGACGATGATCGCGAATGCCACCAGAAACGGCACGATGTTTACAGGCGGCGCCTTAGGTACTTGAATGTCGCGGTATTCCGGGCGCACAATTTGTTTTGCACCGCAGGCGGGGCAAAACTGTTCATGACCGTGAAGTGGCACCTTACATCTTGGACAATCGTGCATAAAATCTCTTTCTGTTTTGCCTGAAAGACTATTCTGAACTAGCCATACTTTATCAGAATCCAAAATACATTCCAAAATCAGCGTTGAGGATGTTCTTGAGTGGTCACTAGATTTACTGGTCGCAAATAGCGCCGCATATCAGATATATCCGATTGACGATTGGTCGCGATCAAGACCTTCTCGAAACAAGCCAACATTGGCGCAGCGTCAGGATGAAATGGACATTCCCTAGCTAGAGAATAAGCTATCTCCAACAAACGCTCGCTTCGTTCATGCCAACCATGCTTTAAATATTCCTCGGCGAGTAAGGTCAGACGCGAAATCTTTGTAGCTTCAATAGCGGTAGTTTCTTTGGAGATTGATTGGAAGACCAGATCACGTTCGAAGAACTGATCACAACACGAACGGGATCGCGGCAGTTCGTTTTTACGTGCATAGACCAAGGCCAGCAATAAATTGCAGTAACTGATTGTCCGATCAACAGAAAGTAGGGTAATTTCAGTTGGCATCTTTGCTTGGTCGAGAAGTTCCAACGATTTCAGCAAATGTTCTTCAGCGCTTGCCAGTTCGTCGAGATCCAACCTGACCATACCGATACCTAGATGTGGATAAGCGCTTAAAAAGGCAGTTCCCGTTCTGGCATTCTTTTGCAGAAATTCCAGCGCTTGTTCAAAATAGAGCTCTGCCTCAACATAATTCTTCCGGCTACAGGACATCGCCCCGATATTACAGTAGAAAACAGACTGCCATCGCTTTGGGCACCAATTGCTTTTTGCGACAGCCAATGCCTCTCGAAATAAAATTTCGGCACTATCATAGTCTCCCAAAAACAATTTCACTACTCCCAACTGGGAAGCAATCGTGGCTGTAAACAACGACTTCTGGACAGGCAATTTGTGGAGGATGCCAACAGTTTTCGTATAAGCCAGATCAATTCGATGGTAGTCCCCAGTCAAAACATGACGGTCAAAATAATTGTTCAGCCAGAAACCAGCGAGGATAGGCGTCAGCAACCAAAAATTGACCGAGAACATGAAGATGCCAAAAGCAGCAATGAACCATTGATGGATAGCAAAAGTCGACCAGATACCTAAAACAGCGGCTGCCATAAGAGCCAATATCCAAAACAACACGAAGGACGCTGCCTCCGATCGCATCATTAGCTCTCTGACAAATTCCTTTCGGTAGACGCCCGGCAGTTTTAGCGACATGGATTTGGCTGTGAACGGCTCTTCATATAATATTCAACTATACACTCACTCTATCCACTCTATCCAACGCGGATGGTCATCCAAATCGCTCAGTATATGACCTCCTCACCGGCAAGAGAGAGCCAAGCAGGATGCCGGTAAACAGACCGCCTAAGTGTGCGTTGCCGGCAATCTGCGGCACGATGTGATCAAGAATTAGCTGGCCGACCGCCAATACAATCATCCATTTCAACTCAAAGCGCCGAATCCGCAGCGGCAGCAAATCACCCAGTTTATAAATGCCAACGGCCACCGCCCCAAAAACACCTAGCACTCCGGCAGATGCACCAACCGCCGCCTGGTCAGATAAAAACAGCTGTGCTGCACCACCGGCGATGCCAGCTAGAAAAAATATTAACAGGAAATTGGTAGTACCGAAGATGCGAACAGCGATGCGGCCAAACCAAGATAAGCCGATAGCGTTGAAGAGCAAGTGCGTTAAATTGCCGTGCAGAAAGAGATACGTAATTAGCCGCCAATACTGTCCATGTAAAACTGATGCCTTGTCCAGAACAAAGTGCCCATAGAACCAATAAGCCGATTGCACTGCCAATGCTTGAACGTGAGAACCGAGTGGGCTTTGTAGCAGCGCTAAGGCTAATGGGTTCGTGATTATGTCAACACAGCCAGAGAAAACATAGATCACGCACATCATTAGCACGATCGCCGCCACTGCCCGGGAGGCGTGTTTAGGTTGAATGATCTCCTGGACAAAGGCCGCCTGCTGAAAAAGTTTCCATATTCTCTCAATTTCGGCAGACCAATCTTTTTGTGGCTCTTGTACCTCTTGTACCTCTTGTATCTCTTCTGCCGGTTTGGCGATTTCCAGCAAATGCGCTAATTGTCGCTCAATTTTAGATTGCCAGTTAGTCAAATCGGCTTGCCCAACTGCAGCTGCGGCGTGCACCATATTCAGTGCCGACTGAAAATCCTCCCTCGCCTGACCTATCTTGCCCTGCTCAGCGAAACAGCGAGCACGCCAGTACATCAGAAAATAATCGGGAAATCCCGGCTCCCGGGACAGTATCGACGACAATCTCTGGCAGTAGTCGGAGCGACCTATCAGACAAAAAAATGGTAAGAGACAAGCTGCCACTGCCGCCACCGGCCAGCGCAATTCCGGCAACCTTGCAGCAACCAGGCAGGCGGCCGCATTGTCAAAATCCTTCAGCTCCGCATAGCCTCTCGCCGCTTGCAGCGCTAGACTGGAAGAAATGGCTTGCCTGGTAGCCCGCTTCCTTTCCAATTCCTGAATAATGTCCTGCCATTGAGCTTGCAAAACATTTGCTTGGTAGCGAGCGGCGTTTATCTTATCCCGAACAAAGGCGGGCAAGTTATGCCTCTCCCACTTTCCTAATATGACCTCCGCCTTCTCGACTTCACCGCCAATGATCATCGATGACGCAAGATACAAGTCCTTTGTAAATCGGCCCAAGATTCCCCAATACAAATAGGGGAATACAGAGGCCGTCTCAGATAAAGTCTTAGCCTGTAGAAGTCCAATTGCTCTTTCACATCGCTTGATCAGCAATTTCGGCAAAACAAGAAAGCAGAAAAAGGTCGACCAGGCAGCAATCAGCCAAAACCAATCAGGTCCGACAAAGAATCCCAAAAGGGAGGCAAGAATCATCAATGTTGCCTGGAGCAAATAGCCCCATGACCAGGCCAACGGCTGTCTGGCTGGAAAGAAATACAACACCAACCCCATGATCAGGGGTGGCACCAGCCAGAGCTTTAGCTGCTCCTCCATTCAGTTTATGAGTGCTCGTATCTTCGCACCGGAATAGCCTTGACGAATCGCTCAGTGATCGCTTTCGGTCGAGTAATGGCTGAGCCAACGACGACGGCATACGCGCCGTTCTCGAAAGCCTGCGTCACGTCGTTTGCCTGCCAAACTCGCCCTTCAAGTATCACTGGCACATCAAGGTGTGCTGCCAGATCTTTAAGCAAGTCCAGCGCCGGCCCCAGCTCAGTCGGTGCCATTGTCTCCTCCGTATAACCATATAAAGTGGTTGATACCACATCCGCACCAGCCTCCGCAGCTCTCATACCTTCTCCAAACGTGGCAATATCAGCCCACACCGGCTTGTCTAGCTCCTCATGTATGCGACGGATCATTTCGGCAACGGACGAACCATCAGGTCGTTCGCGCCCGGTTGCGTCAAGGGCAATAATGTCGGCTGAGGCTTCAGCAATGGCCACCGCTTCCTCATATGTGCTTGTGATATAGGGGCGATGCAGACGATCGGCAGCCGGTATCAAGGAGGACTTGATCAGGCCGACCACCGGCAATTGGTCAGGGACTTTCTTATCTTTCTTGATCGCCTGGATGTTTTCCACGCCCTCCAGCCGCAACCCCACCGCACCACCGGCAATGGCAGAAAGCGCCAAGGCCAATATATGTTGCGGCGCGCAAAGCGGCTCTCCCGTGCTCGCCTGGCAGGAAACGATCAATCCACCTTTAAGGCGGGCGATACTGCTGCCGATTTGTCGATGCACCATCAATGATTCCTCAGCCGATAGTCGCCATTTTCCAATCTTGGAAAATCGTGCTTATACAGCCTTCTCGGGCTTGGCCAAGTTCAAACAGATAAACTTTGGCTGTGTCATCTCGTGGATGGCATATTTCACGCCCTCCAAACCAGCTCCAGATTCTTTGCGGCCACCATAGGGCATATGATCCGCTCTGAAAGTAGGTGCGTCGTTGATCATAACACCGCCGGCATCTATGCCTCTCGCCGCCTTGAAGGCAACTTCCAGATCTTTCGTAAAGACTCCAGCCTGCAAGCCGAAACGCGAATCGTTCACTGCTTCAATTGCATCATCAATGGTGTCATAAGGCATGACAGCGGTCACCGGTCCGAAGATCTCCTGATTGATCACCGCCATCGATTCATTTGTATCAGTCAAAATGATCGGCTCAACCAAATTTTTAGGACGCTTCTTGCCACCCACCAGCATTTTAGCCCCGCCGTTGATCGCTTCTTCAACCATTCGCTCGGTCTTTTCCACGGCACTGGCATCGATCAGCGGACCCAGGTCAGTAGTATCGTCTAAAGGATCACCGACTTTGAGCGCCATGACCATCGCTTTAAAGATGTCCAGAAACCGATCGTAGATATTCTTCTGAACATAAATCCGTTGCACAGAAATACAGGTTTGTCCGGCGTGCGCATAACCGCCTCGGCAGGCTGCCTTAGCTGCCAGCTGAAGATCGGCATCGTCATGAACGACTAGTCCCGCGTTACCGCCTAGCTCTAGAGAAATGCGCGTACCAGGGTGGATTTCTTTTCTAAGTTTCCAACCAACCTCAGGGCTGCCGGTGAAACTGACCATCGCTACGCGTGCATCCCGCACGAGCGCATTCCCTTTAGCACCGCGACATGGCACTATTTGTAGTACCGCTTCCGGCAAGCCTGCTTCCTCAAGTACAGCGGCCAATTTGCAGCTAGCCAAAGGAGTTGCTGAGGCCGGTTTCAAAACAACGGTATTGCCGGCAGCAAAAGCCGGTGCCAATTTGTGCGCCACCAAGTTCAGCGGAAAGTTGAAAGGTGTGATCGCTGCCACAACACCTACTGGCTCCCGCATGACAATTCCTAATCTCTGTTCGTTTCCAGCTGCCAAATCCATGGGTATTTGTTCGCCTTCCAGCCGCAATGCTTCTCGACTGGCGATAGCGAATGTTGAAGCAGCTCGTTCAACCTCAATTCGTGCGTCTTTAATAGGCTTGCCTCCCTCGAGCGCGATCGTGGCAGCAAACTCCTCTTTCCTGTCAGTCAATAACTGCGATGTCTTAGCCAGGATCTCAGCCCTTCTAAAAGCGGGCATTTTCTTCATCACATCATGAAAAGCTCTTGTACTTAAAGCTAATGCCCGGTCAATTGCCTGCTCATCAGCAATTCCCACTTGAGCAATCACTTCACCGGAATAGGCGCTCTTTACATCCATGAATTCGCGCGTCTCAACACCCTTAATTAGAAGGGGATAGCGATCTAATTCTTTCAACATAGTTCACCGCTTGGAGATCAACATAAGTGCGACAGAATAGTGTTTGGCAATGCAGCCACAGACTCAAACTGAAATTCGAATTCAGAGTTGGACTTAAGCTTGGCCGTGGGCTTAACTGGCAAATCTAGCTTTTGTGCTTGGCTAAGGAATTATAACTTGGCATTTGCCGCCAGGCTCGGCGAACAGCCCGACATCAACTGAGAAGATTACAGATTATTCATGCTAGCCAGAAGTTTCAATTCATCACTGTCAGATATAGCTCAGAGACATTTTCTCCAGTTGGCGCATATCATCCGGGCGAGCGGGCAATTAAGCGGCTGTTATACAGCCGTTTCCTCAATTTATCGGTGGTAAACTGCTCTACCGGTACCCCCTTACTGACAAGCGAATGTCATATTCGATGTTGGGACCATTTAGACAATTACAGTTCTTCCGCGTCCGGTTAGTAGTTTTAGCAGTCGGCCTGCAGCTACTCGCAAGCCACGCTGCTGGCGCCCAACCGACAATTGCTGCTGCCTTGGATGGCACGCACACCGACGCTCATACTCGACTGATGCAGATCGAATCGAAGCGACTGGAGTATCAAAAGCGGGCTTACGAACTGGGCAAGAAGCACGAAGCAGTAAAAGCTCATATCCGGGAAATCGACAAAAAGCTTTCAAAAACCAACGGTCTATTACACGAGCACAAACAGAAGCTTGTCAAGACCGACTCCAAAATCGAGCAAACCCAGCAGAAATTGGAGCAAACCAATGAAACTCAAGAAGATCTTTCGACGGCCGCGGCCAAGCGTCTGCGTGAAATATTTGAGGGACAACGCGTCTCTTTCTTGGAAATGCTGTTTCAGGTTGACTCATTGCAATCTCTGCTAGACCGCTTCTATTTTCAAGAGCGAGTTGCTGAATTAGACAAAGCATTGCTGGCCGAACTACGTTTGAAAGCGGCAGCTCTGGCCGAACACAAGAACCGATTGGGTGAACAAAGAAATCAGCTAGGCTCCTTGGTTTCAGAATTCGCCAGAAAAGCGATGGAGATCGCCAGAGAAAAATTTGACCAGGAGCAGGTGGCTCAGAAACTAAAAACACAGCAAGCATTTTACGAGCAAGCAGAGAAACAGCTGGAAGAAGAGTCGCATCGACTGGAATCGCAAATTCAACAATTGGAAACTTCCAATCGCCGGACCAACAAAAACATGGCTGTTGGCAGCGGCACTTTAGCCATGCCGATCAGCGCTCCCGTAACCTCTCCTTTTGGGTGGCGACGTCACCCGATCTTCGGGGTGCGCAAATTCCATACCGGCGTCGATTTGGCCGGTCCCAACCATGCGGCTATTCGAGCTGCCGATAGTGGCAATGTTCTTTATACTGGCTGGTACGGCGGCTATGGAAAAGTGGTGATCGTCAGCCATGGCAAGGGCATAGCAACTCTTTATGCGCACATGTCCAAAACGAATGTTCAAGTCGGGCAAAACATTTCCAAAGGCGACATCGTTGGCTATGAGGGGACGACCGGGTTTTCCACCGGTCCGCACTTACATTTCGAGGTTCGCGTTGACGGCAAGCCCAACAATCCGATGAGTTACTTGCATTAGTCCTGAGCCGTTGCATCGGGTCAGAGAAAAACAGCTGTTTTTCTCTGACGAGAGCACCTGATTCAATTGCTGAAAAGGAAACAGACGCGAGCGAATCCTGCCTCCAGGTTACATCCACACTTTGGATTGAATCGCAATCGCGTCTTTTATTCGACCATAATGACGCATCTCTGAAGATTCAGTTCCGGCGAGTTGGTCAGATTAACAAATTTCAATTGACAGCCGGTCTGCTCAAAATGGAAGAGTTAGTTCACAAGCGCCATCGAGCCCAAATTTTGTTTCTCACTGGCACCACCCTATTTCTGTGAACGCTTAATCTGCTCAGTCAACAGAGTCATTACATGCATTAACTCATTGCGCTTTGTCAAAGCCAATTCACAGTTCAAGGCATTGTTGAAAGCATCACGAGAGTCGACCAATCTCCCCTGGTCGTACAAGACATTTCCCAGATTCTCCCAAGCACCACCAAAGGTCTTATCGAGCGCGACTGCTTTTCTTAATGCCGTCTCCGCATCTTTTAATTCAGACCGGCGCCACAAAGCGTATCCCAAATTGGAGAAGAAGAATGGATCGAAAGGATACAAGGCGATTGCCTGATTGTATTCTTTGATGGCGTTGGCGTAGTCTTTTTCCCGGGCATAGTCAATACCCTTATTGTAGTGTTTTGTCGCCTTCTGCCAGCTCTCCTTGTTGCCCTTGCCTGGGAAACCCGGAGCGTCCTTAATCGGGTTAACAGATGCCTGGCTGTTTTTTGCTGGCGTGATCTGAGGATTCGGGGAAGCCGATGAGGGAGAATTTGCAGTCGGCTGCGCAGATGCAACCTCCACCGTCTGCGCCGAGAACAGGGCGATCGCCACTACATATGGTATCACGCCAACTAGATTATTCATTGCCAACCTCTTGATTGCTCACGCAAATTCTATTATCGCATCAACTTATCCAATCGTAGATGGGACATATTCTTCCACTCCCGCAAGAAATGCCAAGAAAGAACCGATAAAATTTTCCGTCCCGCCTTCCGTCTTTAGTTATGAATGATGCAAAAAAAGTCACAAGCCGATGAAAACCACCGGCTTGTACTCGCTTAATAGTTTTGTGTTATCGATCAGGCTATGCGTGCTGCTTTCTTTTTCAGCTCGAGAACTAGATCTTCTTGTCCAAGCAGATAGCCACGCCGCGCCTGATCGTCAGCATAAGTAATGATTGCTTCAGTCAAACTATTCAGCATAGACATAGGAACGAACTCGCTCACCTGATTGAGCAACCGCTCTACGGTCATCCATTCTTCGGTGTTCAACGGAATCGCATCGTCGAGCCGAGCAATGACAGTGTAGTTACGGAGCTTATCAACCTTGGTATTCATGGTTACACCTTTTCTTTTTGGCCCACTACTTTTTTTGACCGACCCGGACGTGAGTGCGCAAACGTTCTAAGCTTTTCAAAGCTGAACTCAACTGCTATTACTCAGCCTCGTTCTCTTCTCTGATTCTTTTATGCCCGGAAAAAAATTCCCTAACCCAAAAGTCTGATGCCAAGCGGAACTTTAGTTATTTGCAATACTTCTCTTGATATCTCTGACGCACGAAAGATTCGGCTTCTGCCCGATTTGCCACTTCATTAAATTCTTGCGCCTCTCTCAATTCAGCAAGAAGAGCACCAACAATTGGACCTCTTGATATCCCCAGCAATTGCATGACTTCATCCCCATCGAGAAGTCTCCTTTGCTTTTGGCTGTTCTCTATATAAACTTGATATCCATGCAATAGGGCAAACAAACTTTCATTCAATTCTTCTCGTTTTTCACCTAAAAGGCTCGGACCGCACGTAGCACCAAAATCGGCAAAGGCGAGCAACATCAGCTCGGGCAGCTCGTCGCCAACTGTTCGATAAAAACGGCGCACAGCCTTTTCTGTTGGGGCACCTTGATGGAATAGCTGACCTGGTCGTAAATGCCAAGCCACCAGTTTGACGATGAACCTGGCAAGCGGACGAGACCATTTCATTCTCTCGCCGATCGCTTCGCACATCTCCGAGCCCAGGCGATCGTGCCCCAGAAATGTATGGCGGCCGTCTTCGTTCACTACCCAAGTCTGTGGCTTGCCGATATCATGCAGCAAGCACGAAAGTTTAGTCGCTGCCAGGCGCGTCACACCAAAAGATATCTCCTTGTCCACCGACTGTCTGAGCCAATCGGGCATGCCGGTGAGCGCTGCCTCCAGCTGAGGAATTGTTTCCAGACTATGCTCGAAGAGACCCAGATGGTGGTAGGCATTGGGCGTCACTTTCCGCGTCTCAGCCAATTCCGGAAAAATGCTCTCGAGCAAGCCAGATTGGCCTATGTCAGAAATGTATTTAGCCACATTGCCGTGGCCTAAGATCGCGAACAGTTCAACGTTTATTCGTTCCGCCGCCACATTGCTTAATTGCTCAACACAAATTTGCAGCCAAGTTCTCGTCTTTGTTTCGATCGTTCCATTGATGTACGATGCAAAGCGGTACGCTCTGAGGGTCCTCAAGGGATCCTCGATAAACGTCGATTGGGATAACGCGCGCACCCGTTTAGCTTTTAGATCCGCGAAACCGCCTGTGTAATCGATTATCGACTGGGGTTGACGTGGATCCCAAACGAGCGAGTTGAGGGAAAAGTCGCGTCTCCAGACATCAGATTCAATGGTACCGCCGACGCAACCAGCGAAATCGCAGATCACATCACGACTCAAAACCACTCGCGCCGTGTCATTTTCCTCGTCAAGCGGTACAAAATGGCCGCCAACTTGTGCCGCAAAATGCTTGGCTAAAGCAAAACCATGTCCACCTTCAACAGCAAAATCGAAGTCCTTGGCGTTCCCTCTTTGAACAGTTCCCTCTTCAAATAAAAGAGCGTCGCGCGGATACCCGCCAACCAAATAGATGCGATGTCCCGTTTCTCCAGTCAAGCCAAGTAGGAGCTTAACTTCCTCATGCTCCAAGGGCTGCATGGCAACAGGCATGGCTGTGTATTCTGGCGTGATCAACACTCCTATTGCTTAGCTAATCTTCGATCGCTTCGTGTTGTAACTTTTCTGCCTCTTCTTGAGAGAAGTGGAAATGTCCGACTACATAGACTAAACCACCGAGCAAACACAATCCAGTATTCATTCCCAACCACATTAAGGCGTATGTGAAAGCGTGCGCTTTATCCACATGCGCTATGGGCAACATCAGAAAATATGTATAAGCGCCTTCTCGAACACCAATGCCATTGAAGCTGGGGGTGATAAAGCCAAGCACAGCAACGCACGGATAAAAAACAAAATAATACCAGAGCGGCACAGAGTACAAACCCAGTGACCAACCAATCAGAACATGGCAAACGACGATCAACACTTGCAGAAGCAGTGATTGCAACAAGGCAAAAAAGATCAGTTTGCGGTCGTGCCAATAAATTTGCGCAGTCGAATTATTGAAGCGGTGCGTGATCCAGTGATTTTCACCAAGCACCAGCCGGGACAAGGCCGGCGTCAGAGGTACGCCGACTAAGACCGCGAATGTGCCCAGCAAAATCGGCAATTTCAAGTGCCAGGGCAATCCGGAAGCGCCTGGTCCAAATAAAATTCCGCAACTGGCAAAGAGAAATAGTATGGCAATGCCGACAGCGCGGTCGGCAAGAACCGAGTAAAACGCTTGTTTATATTTACCAGTGCCTTTGGACAGGTAGTAGCAGCGGCTGACGTCACCACCGACGGTGGAGGGCAAAAATAAATTGAAGAAAAATCCTACAAAACAATACTGCAGTAGTTGCCAGACCGGCTTTTCTAACCCTACCGCCGCCGCCAGTGCATGCCAGCGATAGGCATTGACCAATGTGCTGCCGACAAAGATCAGTGCTGCCGCGGCCAGAAGTGCCGGATTGGCTTTTGAAGCCACTTCAAATGACTTAGCCAGGTCAATTTTGCCAAAGACGAAGAGGCTAGCAAACAAAAGTATGCTGACCAGCACTTTCAAGCGTAATTTGGCTGATTTTGACAAACCGCGGTATTTTGACCAAATTGTTGGCTTATTCGAAAGCGCAGTGAACTGCATGGGTCGTGTTAAATCATCCTCGGACTCGATGACGACAGCCGAGGTCAGCCCCTGAGACTCCATACCCTAACGCCCTCGTTACAGACAATTGAACCATGTTAGGGCTTGGTGCCTGGCCTGTCCCGACTAAACATTTAAGGTCTAATGGCGGACACAGCGCTTCGCTGTATGCCTATCGACTAACATTCATATATCGGAGTACAATTAAATATTCTAAAGTTTCTCTGCAAGAGCTGATGCAACGGGAGATTGTCGAAAATTCGGGGATATTGGAGCGTTCTGCCACGTCCTTGTAACGGGGACAACCCAGTTCTTACCGAATCTGCCGACAATGATTTAAGATTCAATATATAGACGGTTTGGGTAACTTTTGAGGTGGGATAGTGTTTGAACGCAAAAGAGCAGCGAAGATTGGTATTCCGCTGTTATTCTGTCTGCTCTTTTTTGGCTTACAGACCTGGCTTTTGGCCGGTGAGAAACACAGCCAAAAAGGAGAACGTGTTCTGGTAGCGGATAGCGCAGATTTGAAGTCTCTGGGCTTGTTGGCTCAGACACCAAGATCGGCGATCTCACCAACCCAGCTATACAACAAAGCCTGGAAAATCATCAAAGAGTCCTATTACGACCAAAAATATGGCGGCCAGGATTGGAACCGTTGGGAACATCAGTTCGACGGCAAGATGAAGACTAATGAAGACGCCCACAAAGCGATCGAAACAATGCTAGCCAGCCTTGGCGATCCTTACACCCGCTTTCTCGACCGGGATGCTTTTGATGAGGAAAAGTCGCAAATAGAAGCCCACTTATTCGGCGTGGGCATGCAACTGGGCATGAATAAAGAACACAAAGTAGTGGTAATCGCCCCGATCGACGGGACACCAGCGTTTAATGCCGGTATCCAGCCTGGAGATGAAATTACCGAAGTCGATGGCAAACCGGTCAAGGGCCAATTGCTCGATCAGGTCGTCAAGCAAATTCGCGGACCGATCAATACAAAGGTTGGTATCACTTTAATGCGCAAAACCGAACGCAGAAAGGTAATGCTCAGCCGAGCTGAAATCCCCATCCGGGCTGTGGCCTCGACGGAGAAGCTGCCAGATAATATAGGCTACATCAGATTGGATAGCTTCATCTCTCAAAAAGCCAATCAAGAGATGCGGCAATCGCTCAAGAAGCTGGCTGACTGCGATGGTCTGATCATAGATTTACGCAATAATCCCGGCGGCTTGCTGGCCAATGCCATCGAAATAGCCAACATGTTCTTGGACAAAGGCATCATTGTCAGTACGATCGATGTCGATGGTTACAAGAACTCAACGGCATCATCGGGCAATCCGCTTACCCGTCAACCAATGGTCGTTTTGATCAACGGTGGATCAGCCAGTGCATCAGAAATTCTCAGTGGTGCTCTGCGTGATAACGGCCGAGCAAAACTAGTCGGGCAGAAAACCTTCGGTAAAGGGCTCGTACAAGCGATCAATAAACTGGAGGACGGTTCAGGCATCAACGTCACGATCGCCAAATATCTCACACCAAACGATACCGATATTCATAAAGTCGGGATCCTGCCGGATTACAAAGTCGACCTGAAGGACGATGACTACACCAAGGGCAAGGGCCCGTGGTGGATCGATGTCACATATTCCAACTTCAAGCACAATCCGACTGACGGTAAAGATATTCAGTTAGCGAAGGCGGAAGATGTGATGAAAGATGAAATCCGCAAGCGCGCTCAGACTACGGCCTCCGTTAGCGGCCAGGTGCCGAAGAACTAGCAAATCCTCATACTTAAAGTATGAGCGAAGACGCTGGCGCCTTCTTCTAACAGTCGAGTCCCTCGATCGCTCTGCCGTGGTGGCGCAATTGGGTTGTAACCGAGATTGTCGAAGCTGCGTCCATCAACCAATCTGGAGCTCTTCTACCAGTAAAGATCAAAACGGTCGGATCACGCCTGAGCGAAACGACGTCCTGGAACTCGGCCAATCAACCAAACCGACTCGAGCCACATCCAATACTTCGTCACCGATCACTACATCATCACCGCGTTCGAGCCCCGCTTTTATGTAAGCGAGCCCTTGCCGTGCCGCTTCCTTGTCCTCGGGCAATATACCGTTTGGCGAACTATACAAGCGAAAGCTGCCCTTTGGTCCTGTACCAATGCGGTTAACACCGGTGTAATGCACGATCAGCTTGCCAAAACCTGGCTCCTGGTGACAACTCAGCGCTCGTAACGCTGTGCCTTCACTTGAATTCTCTTCCATTTTGTCGAAAAAGGTCAGGCTGACGTTTTTTCCTTTGCTCAGCGCTCGCAAAATTACGCCGAATGTCGCCGTGCTTTTACCGCAGCCGGTGCCAAGATAGAGTCGAATTTTTTCCCCGGTCTTTTCACCATCCATGGCTATCCAACATCCTGTCCGATCATGCCAAGCGCTTGTTTCTCTTTTTTCTAAAGCTTGCTTATCATATCTGCTTTGACAAATTTGTTGGACCGGCGCTGACTTAAGCAAAAAGCGGCCAGGAGAATCTAAAAAGGAATCTTAGGCCGGGCATAGTTGACTCTTTAGCCGCCCAAGAACTGTCTTAGATCAGGCATCTTCACGGACAACCGGTGTGGGTTCGCCCTTATCGTCTATACAGACAAATGTTAAATCGGCTTGCGTCACCGGGCATATTTTGCCGCCTCGATCGGTTTCTACTTCAATGTGCACGGACACGGATGTTCTACCAATCCTGACCACCGAAGCATAAAAACTGATTACCTCTCCGACATGCACCGGTGCTTTGAAAGCTACTTCCTTCATGGCCACAGTGACAAATCGTTGCCGTGTAAGTTTGCTGACTTCGACTGCCCCGGCAAGATCAATATAACTGAGGATGACGCCACCAAAGATTGTGCCCTGGCTGTTGGTATCGCGAGGCAGAAGCACCACCCGAATTGCCGGGTCACGCTTGTGTGTAACAAAACCAGTCAAAGTACCCTCCCTCTTGTCACTTACTGCTACCGCTGCACCGCATATGGTGGCAGCCTGCCGATGCCGGAATTACTAACTTATCTCACTAATTTATCTCAACGATTTATCTAAAGATCGTTTCGTCAGGTATTGGCGTAATCTCATCCGTAACCATAAACATTACCTGCATGGAAGTAAACCAGGCCAGCCACAACATAAAAATCAAGATATAGGAGATCACGGTTGATTTAGTGTCCGCTAACTCGCTCTTGGTTTCCAACCGTTGATTGATTTGGCACAGAGCAAAAATGACAATGGCCACGACCATACCCGCCGAGCCGCTGCGCAAGGCTTGCAAGGCACGCTGCACGCTATACGGCTCGTGCGAAGAGATAAAAATGAAAAATCCCGGAAACAAAAATGATGCCGGGAGCCACCAATAACTTCGACCTGATCCTGCTGCCCGCGCTGTTTTGGGAGAACTTCTAGTCATGACAGTGAACTTTCAATGTCGTTAGGCCTTGCCTCACCTGAATACTTTCATACTGTACACGGGCGACGCTATGTTCAAACCTTAAATGAAAAGCCCGGCCAGCGAGGCAAGCGCGGCGAGTGAGCCGTGCGCTGCCGAGCGTCGATACGCGCGGAGGAGACGAGCAAAGCGAGTCGACGGAGCGCTTAAATAATGAGCCGTGCGCTGCCGAGCGTCGATACGCGCGGAGGTGGTGAGCATAGCTCACCACCGGAGCGCTTAAATAACATTCTATACAGTCGATGCCGGTCCGACAGGGTGATTATGCGCAGCGGTCAACCTCTTGCCGACAACGTCCCAGTCGAGATTGTTCACAAATGCGTCCAGATACTTGCCTCGATCGATACCATAATCAACCATGTAAGCATGTTCGTACACATCTAGCACCAGAATTGGTACCAGATTGGCCGGTGCCCACATATTATGCATGTCCAGACCAAAGGTGCTCAGGTGACCGCCCCGGGTGTTATAGCCGACAATCACCCAACCGCGCATGCACTTGCCGGACGCTTTGAGAAAGTCCATAAATTTGCCTGTGCTGCCGTAACGCTCTTCCAGAGCAGCTTTCACATCGCCCCCCGGTTCGCCGCCCTTGCCGCCGAGATTGCCAAAATAGTATTCGTGATAAATGGCACCATTTACGGCATAGCTTTCCTCAACCAGTAATTCTCTGAGCGGCGAATAGGTGGGATTGGCACCATTCAAATCAGCATCCTTCAGTCGAGTGTAAAGGTCATTAGCCTTACCGATATAGCCTTTGTACAACTTGATATGTTGTTCGATCTGGCTTGCCGAAAGACCGGACGTTTTGCCGACCAAATAAGAGAAATCTTTGGCCACATACGGATCCGATACGGCTGAGCTTTGAGCAGCGCTCAACGCCGGATTAGCAAAAACCGGAGCCGCCGCCAGTCCACCGGCTGCCAGAGCTCCCATCAGTAAAACCTCGCGGCGGGTGACCACCCCATCCTCCGATACTTCGTAGTTTCCAATAAGTTCCTTATCTTTTGATGTCATAAAAATATCTCCCTTAGATTGGCGTTGTTATTCCAGAATCCTCGGAATTCCGGGGCTTAAGCAGGACAAATAGAGCAGCTCGCGCCTGACAAAATTTGAGCGCCGATTGCCAAGTGAATTAAAAATGAACAGACGAGCGAAAAGGCACTCAAAAAAACTGCATTAGCGCTACATTTATCGTTGGTTCAGCTTAGCATAAGCGTTCTTTTCGTTGCCCTCGCGTAACAAGATTAGAAGAGAAAACAACTCAACCAAGTAATCCCAGTCTACAAAAAGTGAGTTATGCCTACTACCAAAATGGATCCGAAAAACAAACCCAACAGCACTGCCGAGCTCCTAAATAAACTATCCAAGCCGAGTGCTAGCTATAGCCTTACTCTTCGATTGAAGATCAAAAATCTGCCAGGCATGTTAGGCAAAATTACGTCCTTGATCGGCGCTATCGGCGGCGACATCGGCGCCATAGACATTGCCGGTTTCGAAAAGGATTACATAATTCGAGATATCACGATCAAGGTACGAGATTCTGCCCACGGAGAAGAACTGGTCAAGAATCTTCGCGATGTCCAGGATATCGAAGTTGTCAATGTATCAGATAGGACGTTTTTGATGCATCTGGGCGGCAAGATTCACATCACAAATAAAGTGCCGCTGACTACCCGCGATGATCTGTCGATGGCCTATACGCCTGGTGTAGCCAGGGTGTGCATGGCCATTCATGACGACCCCGAAAAAGTTTATAAGCTGACGATCAAGCGCAACACCGTGGCTGTCGTGACCGACGGCACCGCTGTACTCGGCTTGGGCGATATCGGCCCGGCAGCTGCTCTGCCGGTGATGGAAGGAAAAGCGATGCTCTTCAAAGAGTTCGGCAAGTTGGACGCCTTCCCTATTTGTCTGGACACTAAAGACACCGACGAGATAATCAGAGCAGTGAAAAATATTGCCCCCGTATTTGGTGGCATCAATTTGGAGGACATTTCCGCGCCTCGTTGTTTTGAAATCGAAACACGGTTGAAGAAGGAGCTGGACATTCCTGTCTTCCACGACGACCAGCATGGTACAGCTGTAGTCGTATTAGCGGCTTTGATCAATGCGCTCAAGATCGTTAAGAAACGGATGGGCGAATTGAAAGTGATCGTCAGCGGAGTGGGAGCAGCAGGCGTAGCTTGTTCCAAAATCCTGCTCAATGCCGGCGTGCGAAATATCATCGGTTTCGATAGAGCTGGTGCCATATACCGAGGTCGCCCTGAACATATGAATTTCATGAAGGATTGGTTCGCTGAAAACACCAATCCTGCCCAGATCAAGAGCTCTGTGCAGGAAGCACTCGCGGGTGCCGATCTCTACCTCGGACTATCCGGTCCAGGCACGATCGAAGCTGAACATCTCAAAAAGATGGCTCGCGATCCGATCGTCTTTGCGATGGCCAACCCAACTCCGGAGGTAATGCCCGAGGAGGCTGCCCCCTTTGTCAGGATCATGGCCACCGGTCGCTCCGATTATCCCAACCAGATCAATAATGTCCTTTGCTTTCCCGGCATTTTCCGGGGAGCGCTGGATTGCCAGGCAACAGACATTAATGAGGAAATGAAACTGGCTGCTGCTCATGCCATCGCCTCTGTAGTTTCCGATTCGGAGCTGAATGAGGACTACATTATCCCCGGAGTATTCAATCCGAAGGTGGTGGAGCTGGTGGCACCGGCAGTGGCAAAGGCCGCTCAAGCTACCGGCGTCGCCAGAAAAATGAAAAAGGGTTTTAGTGACGACGATTGGGGTATGTAGCAGCAAACTCGAGAAAGCAGGGCCTTTCTCCCGGCGATTGCTTACCCACTAGCATTAACTTGGGTATACTGTCATTAGGGTATAGGCCTGGCATCTTGAGCAAGCCGTTTATCTTTTGGAGGACGGGATGGCTGACTACGAAAAACTACGCAGGAAAAAAGAAGCTGAAGCCAACGCGCGTATCGACCAGCAGCGCGAAGAACGACGAATTAAAGAACAGCAAGAGCGAGATCGGATTCGCAAAGACATGGAGCGTCGTCACTGGGAAGAGCTGGCCATGGAAAAAGCTAAGCAACGGAAGCTTAACGACGTTGCTCAAGCGGAACTTCAAGCCAAAGCCGCGATTAAGGAAATGGAAGATAAGAAGAAGCCTCAAAGTTAAAAGCAGTAGCAACAAACTTTAAGCTTCTTACTTGCCGCTAAATATCGGCGCTCGTCTCTCCAGAAAAGAGCGCACCCCTTCCTGGCAGTCATTCGTGGCCATCAGCTCTTTGATCGCCGGACCGAGCGCCTTAGAGGCCTGATCGAAACCGCATGTTAGAGCCAGGCGAGCCGAGGCCAGGGTAGCCTGAACGGCCAGCGGCGCCTGAGCAGCAATTCGCTCAGCAATGGCTAGCGCTCTGGTGAGAGCAGTGCCGACCGGCACGACCTCCTGGACAATACCGAGGCGGTACGCTTCATGGACATCGAATTCATCGCCGGTCAGCATATAGCGCATGGCGTTTCCCCACCCAGCTGAAAGTGGCAAGCGCATAGTTGCACCACCAAAAGGCATGATGCCGCGCGATACCTCCATCTGGCAAAAACGAGTATCTGCTGCAGCAATAATGATATCTGCTGCCAGTGCTAACTCAATGCCCAAAGTCCAGCAGCGGCCGTGCAATGCCATCACCAGCGGCTTTACGCGCGTTCGCCCACCTGTCACACCCCAGGGATCGACATAAGCTGGTGGCAAGACCGCCTCGCCACGAGCAAACATCGGCAAGGCCGATGCCAGATCCAAACCAGCAGTAAAAGCGGTGCCATGAGCGAAAAGCACAGCACATCGTAGTTCAGGAGAATCGTCTAGCTCTGTCAACGCCTCGGCTAAACCTTGAAACATCTGCAGATCAAAAGCATTCAGCTTATTTGGTCGATCAAGTCCGATCAGCAAAACCGCACCCTCGCGTTTGACTGTCACTCGATCCGCAAGCCGGCGAAGGCCGCTTGCTTCATCTTCCAGTTTGTGGCGCAGGCGCTCAACGAGTTGGCGCCGCAAGATTTTGCCGGAGGCAGATTTCGGAATAGAATCGACAAACTCCACTGCTCGAATCCGCTTGTAGGACGTAACACGTTCGGCGACGAATTCCATCAGTTCGTTCTCGCTCACCTCACTTTTTCTCACAATCAGAGCGAGCGGTACCTCGCCGCTTTCTTCATCGGGACTGGGAATAACGGCGACATCGGCCACGGCCGGGTGCCTCAGTAAAAGCCCCTCCAGTTCCGCCGGCGCAACTTGAAATCCCTTGTACTTGATCAACTCCTTGACCCTGTCCAATACCGTGCAATAGCCATCTCGATCCAATTTGCCAACATCGCCAGTGTGTAACCAGCCATCAGAGTCCAGGATATTTCTGGTAGCCTCCGCATTATTCAAATAGCCCTGCATCACTTGCGGCCCTTTCACCCAGATCTCGCCTTCCTGTTCCACGTCGAGATCGTTGCCGGCAGCGACGTCAACGATCCGGCACAATGTGTTTGGTAAAAGATTACCGACAGTGCCCGCCTTATTATTAGTCGCATCCTTGTAGCCAGTAAAAACGCCGGGGCTAGCCTCGGTCATGCCATATCCTTGCGTCACCACACATCGCAAACGTTTAGCGCATGCTTCTGTCAGAGCAGCATCCAAAGGAGCGGCTCCGGAAAAAACGACTTGCAAATTGGACAAATCATATTTATCAACCAATGGATGCTTAGCGAGCATTAGCACCAAAGGTGGTGCCACATAAGTCTGCGTTACTTTAAATTGTTCAAGCAATCTCAAATAACCTTCCACGTCAAATTGCGGCATTGTAATCGCGCTAGCACCGACGACCATCAACGCATTCACCAGGCAGGTCATGCCATAGATATGGAAGAATGGCAAAACGCTCAAAATGATGTCGTCTTCGCCAGTGGTGCCCAGACTGTTGAACTGAGTAATGTTAGCCACCAAATTGTAATGTGTAAGCATGACCGCCTTAGGTAGCCCAGTCGTACCACTGGAAAATGGCAGTGCAACTAGATCCCGGCGAGGATCAATCTTCACCTCCGGAGTGGCCTGCTTGCTTTGCAAAAGATGGGCAATTGGCGTTGCTCCGTCGGCTTCACCAATCACCAGAATCTCTTGAACAGAAGCCGCCTTGGCGGCAACCGATGCCTTTTCCAGTAATGGCCCGACAGTGACCAAAACTTTTGCCTTCGTCGCCTGCAATTGCTGAGTCAAATCTTCGGCAGAATAAAGCGGATTCACTGTTGTCAGTATGCCACCGGCAAGAGCAGCGCCCTGAAAAACGAACGGATATTCGGGCAAATTTGGCGAATAAATGGCGAGCACATCACCTTTCTTGAAACCACGCGCGGCTAAACCGGCAGCCATGCGCTCGATATAGGTGCCCATCTCGGCGTAGGAAATTATTCTTCCTGTGGGACCATCGATAAATGCCGGCTTGCCACCAAGTCGCCGGCAATTCGTGAGCACAAGCTCCGGCAACGAGACCTCCGGAATCTGAACATCGGCATGCGCACTCTTGAAAATCATAATTGCCTCCCGGCTTATTTTGTCAGAGCGTCCAGATAGAGAACGAGCTGATGATCAGCTAGTTTGCCTATTTTTGCTTAGCCAATTTGATTACCAGTTCCCATTCCTCAGGGCGAACCGGTTGCACAGACAGGCGACTGCCTTTCTGCAACAAAACCATATTTCTGAGACCACTGACTTGACGCAACTCGGCCAGAGTAATCGCCTTAGCAAACGTTTCGACATGCTTAATGTCCACTGTGTACCAGGTCGGATTATGGCGATCGCTTTTAGGATCGTAATGCGCATCCTTTGCCGCAAAAGCAGTCTCATCGGGATAACCCTCTCGAATTACCTCAGCGATGCCCACTATGGCTGGCGGATCAGCGTTACTGTGATAGAAAAATACTTGATCGCCCTGTTTTATTTCATGACGAAGAAAGTTTCTCGCCTGAAAATTTCTCACCCCATCCCATGAGGTTGATTTCTTAGGCGCAGATTCGAGATCGGTGATGGAAAAAACCGATGGTTCAGATTTGAACAGCCAGTATCTTTTTGCCATTAGCCATTACTTTTGACAATATGGATATTCTTGATTCGATCTTCCATCGCATCTGCTTCCGCTCGCCGATCGGTCATTCTCAACAAAGCATCGTAGTCTTCGAGCAGGTCCAGCACTAATTTTTCATTGCCAGCTTTTTCAAATACCGGCAGTGCTGTCTTATAGAACCGCTCGGCTTCGTCATATTTGCCCTGCAAACTGAGAATATCTCCCAACTGTGATTGAATCGTCGCTTTCTTCACCTGAGCCTCACTATCTGAGCCAAAATCAATCGCCAGTACCTGGCGATAAATGGCTTCGGCATCAGCATACTTCGCTTCAGCCCGATAGCAATCGGCAAGATCGCTCATCTGGTGATAGAGCATCTTTTTCAATTTGTGTTTCTCTTCCTCTGTCGACTGGCCGGACTGCTCCAGGCACTTTTGCAGACAATCAATTGATTTTTTGTAATACGGTTCAGCGTCCGCATAATGCCCGCCTAGGTATTTAGCATCGGCTACGTGGTCATAACTGATCGCCTTTGCTTTTTCATCGTTGCCGAATTGTTCGGCGCGATGCAAAGCTGCTTGAAAATTCGTTTCGGCAAGCGGAAAATCCTTATCCTTAAGCGCTTTCTTGCCCTCGTCGTTATACCGCTGCCAAAGTGAATCGTCGGCAGCCAGTACGGCACTACTACAACCAATTATGTAACACAAACTAAACCAGAAAAACTTAGACATCACTTTGAACCTCTCAGTGCATCGATTCGTATTTTAATAGGTTAGTTGATAAGCAGTCTGATTATAATCTCTTACAGCCATTGGCAACGGACTCGCTTGAGGAAAGTCAGATTATCGCTTGATTGGCCCCACCATCCTCAGATTGGTTTTGCTCGTCGTCATTGGCATCACCGGCCGCACCCGGGCTATCCGGCACGTTCTTCTTGGAACGCCTTTGTCGATGGCGGTTGAGCACCTCGGCAAAAAACACGGCCATGATCAACACGCCGCCCGACAGCATCAGAAAATATTTCCCCTGATGAACAAGGCTGGCAGCGACTAAACCAAAAACGGCGGAGACAAAATAAATCAGATAAGCAACTTTCTTCTGCGATAGGCCCGCTTGCAATAAGCGATGATGGATATGCGCTGCGTCCGGCTCAAATATTGACCGCCCCTTTGCCACCCGCCTGATAATCGCCCAGGCAGTGTCCAGAATGGGAAAGAATAGAATCAACAACACTAAAACAAAAGTCGGCACGATCAAAGTACAGGCAGTCGCTCCTTTGATCACTCCCATAATTGAGATGGCACCAAGCACAAAACCGACCAGATAAGCACCGCTATCACCGAGAAATATGCGAGCGGGATTAAAATTCCAGCGCAAAAAGCCGAGCAAAGAGCCAGCCAATACAGCAGCCAGTAAAGCGGCATACGGACGCTCAATGCCTTCTGCCAGAGAGACGCTCCAAATAGTCAAAGCCGATATAGCCGAAACACCAGCCGCCAGCCCATCCATCCCATCAATCAAATTGACGGCATTGGCAATACCGACCAGCCAGAAAACGGTCAACGGCAGACTCCACCAACCCAGACTCAGTCCGTGTGTCGCTGATTCGAGTGGAATTTGCGTAAAACCCAAATTTAAATGATTGCCGAACCCAGGAATGGGCAAAGATTTGATCCGCACCCCCAGTGAATAGGCGGAAGAGGCAGCGAGGACCTGCACAAGCAATTTTACCTTCGCCGGAATGGACTCCAGATCGTCGAGCAGACCAAGGACAAATATGAGGGTGCCACCAATAGCGATACCGGCAAGAGCCGCCCTCACTGCCACGTGCATCTTTTGGGAAGCGTCCGGTCATGGCAATTAAGAGACCCATCGTCAGCATGACGCTGATATAAATGGCAACACCACCCAGCCGCGGAATCGGTACTTTGTGAATGCGCCTTTCCTCACCAGGCTTGTCGACCAGTCCCAATCGCATTGCTCGCGCGCGAATTTCCGGAGTCAACCACCAGCTCACAGCCATGGCAATGAGAAACCCGGGAACCTGCGTATCATCCAGGTGCGTCTTGCAGACAAGAAGAACCCAGCCGATACCCACGATTAAGAGCAGTGCCTGGGATATTCTGATCGCAATTGAGGATGGCTTCAAAACAAGTCCTTAGCGGGCATCATAAGTCTGATCTCAACCAGCTCTGGCGATGGCAACGGCTCCAGCTAAACGTTCACCATATAAAGGGAAACGTCCGCACAAATCGGCTACGGTCTTCAATGTCCGGTTATGTACTGCTTCGTCTTCGGGATTCTTCAGCTTTTCGCAAATGATCTGGCCAATCGATTGCATTTCCGCTTCCTTCATACCGCGGGTGGTGACAGCCGGCGTACCGATGCGAATACCGCTTGTTACCATGGGCTTTTCCGGATCGTTCGGGATAGTATTCTTGTTCGTCGTAATGTTTACACTATCGAGAAGAGCCGAGGCTTTCTTGCCGGTCATCTTAATGGGACGCAAGTCTGCAGTCATCTGATGGTTGTCCGTGCCACCAGATACGATGACCAGACCATTGTCGATTATACTTTTGGCCAGGGCACGGGAATTGGCGACAATCTGCTTTTGATATTCGTTGAATTGGGGTTGCAGAGCTTCTTGAAACGCCACCGCCTTGGCAGCGATCACATGCATCAGCGGCCCACCTTGTATGCCTGGAAAAACCGCCTTATCGATGGCCGCAGCAAACTCTTCCTGACACATGGTCACACCACCGCGCGGCCCACGTAAAGTCTTGTGCGTGGTGGTCGTAACAAAATGAGCATGGGGAAAGGCGTTGGGGTGCAATCCGGCCACAATTAGACCGGCGATGTGAGCGATATCGGCCATCAAATAGGCCCCAACTTGGTCGGTAATTTGCCGGAATTTGGCAAAATCAATAATACGTGAGTAAGCAGTCGCTCCACAGATGAGCAACTTCGGCTTGTGTTGTAAGACCAGGTCCGCCACCTGATCGTAATCAATCAAGCCAGTTTCCGGATCGACTCCATAGAAAGATGATTTAAACCACTTACCAGAGAGACTCACCGGCCAGCCGTGCGTTAAATGACCACCGTGATCCAGGCTCATGCCCATGAGCGAATCACCTGGCTGCAACATGGCAAATAACACCGCAGTATTTGCTTGTGCACCACTGTGAGGCTGGACATTGGCATGCGGCGCATTAAAAAGCTTCTTCACCCGCTCAATTGCCAAGCGCTCTATTTGATCCATAAATTCATTACCGCCATAGTAGCGTTTGCCCGGCAGCCCCTCGGCATACTTGTTCGTGCAGACGCTTCCTTGCGCCGCAAGCACAGCCTCACTGACGAAGTTTTCGCTGGCGATCAGTTCCAAGCCGTTTTGCTGTCTTTTTAGTTCTAAGGCTATTTGCTCAAAAATCTGAGGATCAGTTTCTCTAAGACCTGGCACAAGAATCTCCTAGTGGTGGCGTTAACGCTATTATTCTAGCCCTTTTGCCATTTCCCGTCTCTCTCCCCAGCCATATATCCTTTATGGTTATTGCCAGTCGGCGACTAAATCCAACGAGCGCATCCGGCACCCGGCACGATGTTCGATATAAGTTTGCACGATATGCCGCGCCGCGTTATTCGCCCGCCTGACATTGACCGGGAGCGGCTGATTTTCCTCAAGCTGCCTTGGACCGCTGGCCGCTAAGACGAGCCGCTGCCAAACCATTGGCGTGATGTGAGTGTTGGCGGAGCCTGCATACGGTGAATGCTGCCGTCCTTTGAGAGCGGGATTATCGGGAGCGCTCTCACCATATTCAAAGATCAGATGTTCCTTAACTGCTAGCCGGTCCTTGCCAGTAAAGCAGCTCTGGCAAACGATACCGCCCAAGTCGTGATGAAAAATTGCCAGCTTGTATTCAGTTAATGGTGCGCCACAGCCAATACAGACATTCAACTCCGGTCTGTATCCCAGCAAATCGAGCAAGTGTAATTCGAACGCCAAACAGAGAAAGGTCGGATCAAGGTCAGTTTCGGCAACAGATTGACGGCCTGGCACAGATAGTCGAAGTAACTGGCGCTCTCCTCAGCTAAGCCCTGGCCAAAATGCTGCGTCAGCTCTACATAATAGAAGGCATAAGACAAGCGCAAAAGATCGTGCCTGAGCCGCGGAAAGCTGGCGATCGTCTCCGCCTGCGTAATTATGTCCAAATTGCGCCCTTTGGCTAACAGTAACTTGTTCACGTTCAACGGCTCAGCCCGACCGGATATTTTTGCCCCTGGTTTGCGCACGCCTTTAGCCACTGCCCGGACAATGCCACGCTCAGCGGAAAACAACGTAATTACTTTATCGGTTTCACCAAGAGCAAAATTGCCCAGATTGATAGCATGCAAAGTGTAAGTAGCCATGTGCGCTCATTGATCCAGTAAAACCAGTAACACAATGATAACTTGCCTGATCAATCATTGATAGCCTGATGAGCCTCAAAAGCAGCAAAAAAGCCATGATACTATATTCAGTATCACGCTTGCTTCAGTCATTGAATCGGCTGAGACTTAAATTACGATGTCGGCTTAGGCGAACTTGGTTGAGCTGATACTGGTCTGAGCAGGTCAAATATTCGTTCGTATATATTCCAGGAGGCTCGCAACTCTCCTTCCTGCCACAAGGACCGGGCTGATTCGAAAAGCTCGTTCAGATCGTTATTGGTCGCCAGTTCTTCCTTAGTCGCCAAAGGTGGACTTTGATCAGACATTAGAGAGCTCCTTCAAGAACGAGGAACGCCAGGAATCTATATATCTGCTACCTATCCATTAGGGTAGCCGACGCGGCAACTTGACCATAGTAAATTTTTTCTGAGATTAGGGTCTCATACTTTGTAGAGCTCCGTTTGGCGACTGAATCAAAATGAATTCCGGTGTTTCTCCAGAGTGTATAAGTCTCTATTTTGTCCCAAACAAACTGGTCGGACCTGAGCCTGACTTGGGATTATGTCTCCAAGGCCAATCGGTGCTGTTGAGAGGCTCCTTGTCTGGCAAAATATCAGTTAAGCCATGTTTCTTAGCCTCTTCTCTTATGATCTCCCATCCGCCATTAGCCACCAACTCATTATTTAGCCCGTAATAATTTCCGAGCATGGTTTCCGCCATCACTTCGTCTGATGAGATTCTTGCCAAAATGTTCAAGAGATGTTCGTCGGTATCGGTAAATCCAGTTGTTTCAAATAAAAACAGTCGATGATTGATTGCTTCCTTGCCCATAAACTCTGCTAGCATGCCGAAAATTAGATTATTTTGTCGCGTAACATACATGCTGTTAGTCATAGCGTAAGTTTTGTCCCAGTCTTGCCCAACATCTTTTTCCATTCTGCAATAGTGTCCATCTGAGATTTGGCTTGGGTAGATGCTGAAATTTGGATAAGCTTAGGCAAGTACGGTCTGACTTTATTGGCATAAGCTTCAAGGTCAGCTTTCACAATCTTGTTTTGCGATATGCATTTGTTCAAGTAATCGTTAATGATGGTCAACACTGTTCGCAAAGTATCTTTGTTTTCAGTGGACATATCAGCGTCATCGAGTGTCTTTAACGCAGCCGCAACTTTGCTTTGAAAGCCTGATATTTCTGGCTTCCAACTCGTATCAGTAGTCGAAGTTGCAACATACGGTTCAGACATGTCAAAGGTAATCATGGCTGAGTGACCAACAGATTTCGCCAATTGATAAACTACCGGTGGCTCGGGAGCGACCAATGGCTCTTTCCCTGGACGATAGAGAGTCAAGTGCCCACCCGCTTCACTAAAGCGAGCGACAATGATCGGATGTTCGTTCATAAATCTAGTTTGAAACTTAGTAAGTTCAGCTTCGTAAATTGGCATCATTGCAGTGTCTAACGCCAATAAGTTGTCTCGCGCAGTGTTCTTGGCAGTGGTGCCAGGCGCATCACCAGCGATGGCCGCTCCCGCTTGTGAAAAGGACAGAATCATTGTAGAAAGAGCGGCTAATAGCGCTCTTCCATTGTTACCATTTACCCGAAATCTCATCATCTTCCTCCCCAGGTATCAATTCACCAGTCAGCCTATCAAACACAAGATCATCGATCAAATCGGCTAAAATTGGAAGATGGGTTTCACCGGACACTTACGCTGTGTATGGTACCGATGCACTCTCGAGAACGGAATCTGTCAATGATTTTGAGACACTTTTTGGCCTCATTTTAGAATGCCAAGATCTGGAAAGCAATGATTTAGAAATTTTGGCAAGTGTTAGGCTACAGGCTACAATAGCTCTGTGAACATACGAAACTTTGTCCATAAGGGCTTGAAGAAGCTCTATGCAGATGAAAGCGTAAAAGGCATCCCACCTGATACAGTGGATAAGCTCCGAAAGATGCTTGCTTTTCTAGATGACATGGAAAACCCTGAAGAGTTGCGAGCGCTTCCTTTTTAGAAGGCGCATATACTGACCGGTGATCGCAGTGGCACTTGGAGTCTCAGCGTGACAGCCAACCGGCAGCTAACGTTTCGGATCAAAAACCCTTGTAGTGTTTCGCATCGTTGAGGTTCCACATCCGAATCATGCTGACCTGACCCCCAAAAGCGAAACCATGTCAACTAGACAGCTCTGAAAATTCCAGGCATAGTTGCAGCAGAAAGGAAGGTCAGCCATGAAGAAGATTCGCTACAGCGAGGAGCAAATTGTTGCCATTCTAAGGGAGGCGGAAGCAGGTATCCCGGTCAAAGAAGTTTGCCGCAAGCACGGCATCGCCAATCAAACGTATTACCACTGGAAAGCCAAGTACGGTGGCATGCAGGTTAGTGACGTTAAACGGCTACGACAGCTGGAGGATGAAAACAACCAGCTCAAGAAGCTAGTTGGCACCATGGCACTAGACATAGAAGGATTGAAGAACGCCCTAACAAAAAAGTATTGACCACCTCGCAAGCTCGCGCGGCGATCAACGCAATGTGCGAGGTGGGAGTTAGCGAAAGACACGCCTGCGACGTCATAGCATTGCCGCGGGCAACGTTCAGGCGCAAGAGCGTTAAGAACGACGGACCATTAACAGAAAGGATTGTCGCTCTGGCACACGAGCGCCGTCGGTTCGGCTATCGCCGAATCACGGCTCTGCTGCAACGCGAGGGCTCGCCTGTGAATCACAAGCGCGTGTACCGAATATATAGCAAAGAGAATCTGCAGGTTAGAAAACGCCGCCGGAAGAAATTGCGCACATTTAGGCAGCCGCTTGATCCAGCGACAAGGCCAAACGAGCGGTGGTCGCTCGACTTTGTCAGCGACAGTTTGGCCAACGGCCGACGCTTTCGAACGCTGAACGTGGTGGACGACTTCACACGAGAGTGCTTGTGCGTTGAAGCTGACTTTAGCATGCCCGGACGCATGGTGACGCGAGTCCTCGATCGCCTGATATTTACCAGAGGCAAGCCCGCACATCTCGTCATGGACAACGGTCCCGAACTGACTAGCAGCGCAATGCTTTCTTGGAGCACGCAGCACAACATCCATCTCGAATACATCCGACCAGGCAAACCAATCGAGAACGCGTTCGTTGAATCATTCAACGGCAAATTCCGAGATGAGTGCCTGAATGAAAATTGGTTTCTCGACCTAGCACAAGCACGCTCGGTGATCGAAGCCTGGCGTGAAGATTACAACACCTACCGGCCGCACAGTGCGCTCGGTTACAAGACACCAAAGGAGTTTGCAAATCAATTCGAACCCGATGAGTTATCTGCTTGACGTGGAATAGCATAAGGGGTCAGGTCAATGCCATCATATAGGCCCCGGACACGACTATCGCTGGGTCACCATGGGTGATGGCAAGCGTATCCACGCCACTAGCCGGTACTTTCAATTTGTGCAAAAGGTCGCCAGTGCAAACACTCCATATTCCAAGTATTGGTTCATGTGCTCCTGCAACGAGCCTCGTAGAATCTGAACTCAACGCCAGGCAGGATACACCGTACTGGGCAACATCGATTCGCAATCGCTCCCTTTGCCCTATAGTATCGACCAAGTAGACAAATCCATCTTGGGCTGTGGCAGCGACAAGAGAAGCGGCGTAATTCACATCAACTGAATTTACAACTCCATCTAGTCTCGGTTTTCTCCACACGCGGCCTCCAGTACCAGACTGTCCAACAGTTGACATAGAGCCACAGTCAATCGCGGCGGCACTTCTGATAATTTCCCCCAGATACGTGGAAGGTAACGGCTTCTCTGAGATCAAGTGACTAGCAGCACGACAAATCTGAATGAGATTAAGTTGCAGCATGTGGGCCCGTAACTGTTCAGAGTCATTTTGTTGGAGCATCACCCCCAGAGACCTGAACGTTTCGCCATCATCGGTCAACGCCGCTTTGTTTGCGTGGTCCATGTGCACTCCTAAGGATCTTTGAAAGTATTGTCAACAAAGTTTTTCCTCACCGACGCGGCGGCAAGGTCCGTTTTGAGGTTGAAGAGTACAGTCATGATGGCATTTTCATCTCATTTTCTCCTTGGAGTACTGATCGACCAATTTGCGGAACGTGCTCAGTTTGATCTCATTTATCATCATCAGGACTTATCCGTTGATTCAGTGTCTGTCATTCGTCAGTTCTTGCATGTGTTTTAATCATGATGCTCCTTGTCCAGCTTTTGAACACCGCCATAGGAGGGAAGGATGGGACAGCAAAACCGCCGACAAGTCTTTGTCATCGGTGAGATATGAGGGAACAATCTGCCCCCTGTCTCGAACATCAGCAATAAAATCAATTTCAGCTGCTGTGAGTGGGAAATAGCCTTGCAAGCAATTGCGGCAGTCGTTAACTATCTCAGCAGCCCAGGAGCTTATGTTCCGGTTATCCGGGGTGTTCTTCAGAAGTGGCATCAATTGTTCTGTTAACTCCTTTTCGTTGAATGATATATCGGCACCGCTGACGGTGCGCCAGTCTTTTGCATTCATAGCGCCATAGATGTGTAATGCAAGCCGTAGTTTGGCAGGATCTGAAACAGCTGGAAAGAGATTGGATGCGTCGAAAAGATCGCGGCTGCGGCTGCGAGCAAGTAGCGCTCGCAATTTTCCAGCGAAAAGTTCGCTCTCGTCCAGGACGGGAACATTCTTGGCTGTAAACTGACCAATTGCATGAGAGTTCAGCACTCGGATTGGCCACAACGGCACTCTATACATGAAATTGATATCGATCTGGATCTGGTCATTACCGCCCAGTGCGCTTCTATAAGTGGCGGTGAACTTCATACCGGCATGGACATCGGAGCCAAGTTGGCAGTTTAGTCCCAGTTGTCTACAAACGGCTAGGACAGCGTTCTTTATCACTTCCCGGTCATGCTTAAGATCTGCGCCCTGGGCCGTGCCGATGTAATTGAGATCGATATCTATAGAAAGGCGTGGTGCTGCAAAGACAAAGAGGTTCAGCGCTGTTCCGCCTTTGAGCGCAAACTTTCCAGTCAGGTCCGAATGTTGATTCATCTCGTCAAGAAAAGCAAAGAGCTGAAGGACTTTCTCAGTTATATTTGGCTGAAACTGGGCTTCTCTGGCGACGTCTAAAAGTGTTTCTTTGCTGACGGCCATTAAAATTCTTCCCAGGAGCGATTAAGAACCTCAGCAGGCACTTTCAAATTCCAGCCCGGAACAAGAACGCCGCTGTTTTGAGCATTGGTCATCTTGCGTGGCAAGGATGGCTTGTGTTGTCGCAATGCGTCAAGGTGTAAATCTTTAACTGAAAACTTGTCCTTATGTTGTTCGAGAAAGAATCCCAGCCTGGCATTAGTGTTTGCGCTATCAAGCAAAATAGCGTATTCAATAACCTTGTCGAGTTTCAAATATGGTGCTGCTTCTAGTGAGCGCCAAATTTCTTCGAAGCCACCAGCGAGCTCCGGGCGATGTAGAACATCGACCAGGGTGCGCTCCAAATTGGTCACCCGGATACTGATGCCCAGTCGATCCTGCGTTGTTACCCCCCAATCGAGCTGTTTTATTTTCCGCAGTTCAATAGGATGAGCGACGGGCTTGTAGTCGATATTGCGGAAGCGCATGGAGCGAGCGTTTTTGTCGGCCGTAAAATAGGTGACCAAATTCCAGGCTGAATAAGCGCAGCCCAATAGAGAGAGGGCGGCATGATAAGAGATGATTGCATCATCGGTCAGGTGTGATGCCACCAGAAACTCATCTACCGGGCAATTGTCTGGAGTCATCCCTGGCGGTACGGTCCAATATAGACCTTTGCGAATTGGGAGGATATGGCCGGCATCGACGTGATAGCTCAGGAAGGCATGTCGGCTGGGCGGGTAGTTGATACCCCGCATTGGCTGATCTTTGCCGAGAACAGAGACAAGTTCTTCTGTTCGGAATATAGGGTGGCGATAGGAGAATTCTTGGAAATTCATACCGGTTAATGTGTGATAGGTACAAATATATTATACTAAACACGCATTAACTGGTGTTCATCTATGCTGAATATAACTGCATGTTGGCAGCTTTGACGCCGGGCTAGCGCCTGCTAGGCTTGACGCCAGCAGCCTCGGGCGCGTCACGCCAAGGCGGTCGTCTCATTTGAACCCTGCGCCGCACGGCTGCATCGGCTGCCGAATAGCAGGCGCTAAGGGAAGCCGGCGTCAAAGCCCCGAAGACCAGCGTTCTGGGTAAGCCAGTACGTTAAAGCGTAGAATATTTTTCACTGGCGAAGGTCCAAAGCACATGGTTACTCATAACGATCTGATCAATTTGAGCAAGATGTCCAACAAGAGCTTGTCTCTGACAGAAGAGCAGTTGGTTTCTTTTGTCAAAAGCGCAGCTATCAGAGCTTATAAAGCAGGTTCTGGAGCCAGAAAGGCTGAGGACGTGGACTCCGAATTCAACGCCCAAACAAAGCAATTACGTCTCATAGTCAAAAAAAGAGTGGTGGGTCAAGTCAAAGACAAGCATAAAGAATGCACGCAGGCTGAAGGCAAGTCGGCTTTAGGCGAAATCGCTAGTATCGAGATCACCGATCAAGATACCTATAAGGCAGTTGAAGCAGCCATTCAAACGATGAAGAAGCTTATTGCCGCTGAATGGAAGAAAGAGAACTCAATGCTGGTAAAAACCAGGTTTCAAGAGATGAAACAAAAGTGCGTACCGGCAATTGTGTCCGGGTCAGAAGGCAAACAAGTTTTAGTGCGGATAAGCGACGTGGATTGTTTGTTGCCGGCAGACGAGCAAATCAAAGGCGAAAGTTATGAATCTGGCAAAGAGCTCGTCATCTATGTCAAGGAACTGCAAGAAGAGGAAGGCGCTGTTGATCTAATAGTATCGCGCAAAGATGCGGCACTGGTATCGTATGTGATGCGACGAAACATACCAGAGGTTGATGTTGGCAGCATTCAAATCAAAGCGGTGGCACGCATTGCCGGTAGCCGCAGTCGAGTGGCAGTCTGGAGCAAAAATTTTGGACCGACTGAGCGTTGCCAAAAACGAGCTGGAAAAGTGAGCGCGGAGTTGGGTGGTGAAGCTATAGACTTCATTGAGTGGTATCCAGAGGTGAAGGCTTATATTGCCAGTGCTCTCAAAGCGGAAGCTCGCAATGTTCATGTGATTGAGTCCGAAAAGCAGGCATTGGTAGAAGTATTTAAGGATTCGGCTCAGCAAGTTCTGGATGGCAACGGTGAAGCAGTAAAACTGGCGAGCGAATTGACCGGCTATAAGATTGAGGTGAAGCTAGTCGCACGCGATGAATCAACTGATCTGCCAGGCGTCTAGGTGAGGTGCACAACGACAAAATCTTTCATTTGTGCCACTTTCAATTTCGTCAGTCTCAAAACGAAAAGTGTATAGTGGTAATCACGATGAGTCACTGAACAGCAGCCAAGCGAGGAGGTTAACAGTGGCAAGGATTTCTCCATCTCAAAATGACAGCATTTCGGCTGTGGTGCCGAAGGGTTGGGTGGCATCCGCTACCGAAATGGATGACTACGAAATGGGCATTGATAATGCCATCTCTCATTGTGGCTCGAAGTGTGCATACATCAAATCATTGGCGGCAGAACCACGAGGTCGAGATGGTGTTGAAGCTTTTGCTACCATTAGCCAGTATTTTAGCGCACAACGCTATTTAGAAAAACGCGTGCGCTTATCCGCATATCTACGAACTGCTGACGTAACTGCTGGAGCCGGGCTTTGGTTGCGTGTCGACAGTGAAGCAAAGATCGCCGTTAAACTAGACAATATGAAGGACAGACAAATTATCGGTACAACGGACTGGGCGGAATATCATTGTGTATTAGACGTTCCTGCAGGAAGCACATACATATCATTTGGCGCGTTCTTGTCTGGCAGAGGGCAAGTCTGGTTTGACGACTTCAAATTTGCAATCGTCGGTAAGGATGTGTCCACTACTGAACATGCCGGCGATGTGGTGGGTGCAGGCAAGACTAACGAAATGCCGGTCAACCTTAATTTCGAGGAAAGCTAGGGATTGTTCCTGCCTAATGATTCGACTGGCGGAAAGTGTGGAACAGAAGTCAAGTAACACTCGATGATAATGCGTCGGCCGTGTTCCGAGGCCTGATTGACATGAAATGTCCACACTGCGCTGAAGCAATCCAGCAGCATGCCATCGTTTGCCGTTTTTGTAGGCGTGGATTGACACACCAACATTTCAAGAAATGCCGCTTTTGTGGGGAAATGGTTCGACGGGCTGCTATTAAGTGCCGATTTTGTTTATCCAATTTATTCGAACCGCCTTCGGTTCCGCCGCATGGTGCTCCGGTACCAAGAAAGCCAATTTATCCGCTAGGATCAAGGGCAATTGTGCTGCCATTGCCGCAAGCAGGAGATGGAGCTGACGCCCTAATCGACAAGCTTAGTGAGGAATAAAACCGTGAATAAGAAGGAGCCCAATCATGTCCGAACCTTCTCCTGAGCCAGACTTAGTGAGGTGCCCGAATTGCGCTGAGTGGATTAAATGGAACGCTATTCTTTGTCGATTCTGTAATTCCGGACTGTCACCAGTTTACTTTTACCCATGTCCATTCTGTGCGGAGATGGTTAGAAAAGAAGCAGAGCAGTGTAAGTATTGTCGATCCAATCTGATTGGTGAACAATCTGAATCCGGTCGAACCAGATTACCAGTAACGGAGGAAATCGCCGGCAAGTGGAGGCTAGACGAGAAGCCGCGATTTCAGGCGAACTTGGCACTCATTCACGAACGGGGAAAGGTGATTATCGAGCAACTTCGGCACGAACTGGATATCTCCTCCCAGACGCAGATCGGCGAGGATAAGCAGGCACAAATTCGCGCTCGCATCAGGGAGATTGTCAACTCTGATCCCGCTATTTTGACGATGATGGAAAAAGGAATTTTGCTGCAGAATATATTAGATGAGATATTTGGCTTCAGCGTTCTTGGTCCGCTTCTAAGAGATCCGTCGGTGCAAGGCGTTTTCGTGAACAGACCAAGCTCTGTGTATGTAGAACGTCACGGATGTTTTGAAAAGACTAGCGTCGTATTTGACGATGAGCAGCATTTGCAGGAGGTAATCAACAGGATTGTCCAGCCGGTAGGAAGTGAACTTAATCATGACTCGCCAGTGGTCAGCCGCGTGCTACCCAATGGAACATGGGTACTAGCCGCACGCGATCCCGCTTCGGACGATGCAGCACTTTTAATTCTTCGAGTTTCGCATTCACACGATAAGGTATAGCAATCTCACGGGACTGGCCGATCTGCCAGTGTTTAGGTGAGCCGCACAACGACAACATCTTTCATTTGTGCCACTTTCAATTCGTCCGTCTCAAAACAAAAGGTGTCGATTACCAGGTGTTTGTTTTCGTCTATACGGAAATCTATTTGCAATGCTGGATGTTCGTACATGATCGGCCGCTGGGTCTCCAATAGGGTAGGTTGAGCTTTGTTCAAGCAAACGTAGCGCAGTACTGAATCATCTTTGTGCACGATCTGAGCAAGATCGATGAATTCGCTGCCTGGCTCTACTTCTTCTTTGCTAATTTCATATATGTATATCTGGAATTTTGTTTGTCCGTAGATCACCGCTTTGATGATCTCAGTTGCAACAGGTTCCTTGGAAGGGTACTTCTCGCCGCGCTGCACGATTATTTTCATTTGGTTTTTCTGCGCCTGCAGGTTGCGCACCTCAATTGCATAATCATGTTGGATGTGATCGTAGAGGCTGGTGCCAGCTGCAAACGCTGCTGCGCCCGTAGCGATTGAATCAAGAGGGCGTGAGACCTGCACTCGCTCTTTGCCAAAGCTTCGTCGCAATTGCTTTTGCAATTCCGGAATTATGGATGTGCCACCGACCATGAAAATACCGGAAAGTTTCTCACGTTTGAAAGCGTAATCATATTGAGCGACCAGTTCCGCACCGTGTAATGTTCTGTCGACTTTCGGGAAGAATTCGTGTTCTTCGAGGATATTAACAAGGTCATCCCGTGTGAGCTTTAGTGAAAGTGCTTTGCCTGTTTGATGGTCAGTAACGACAATGTCGGCACTGTCAATGAATGAGAGTTTTTCTTTGGCTGCCCTGCATTCACTTGCGAGAAGCCAGTTGATATTGCAAGCAAGCTCGCTTTTAGGATCAATCCCGTGCTTGCTAAAGAAGTGCTGCACTAACCATTGGTCTATATTATTGCCACCGAGCTGCATGGATTTTTTGCCCAGGACCTTGCAATGACTCGCTTTTGTCGATTGGCTGTCGAAGTTGAATCGGACGATTGCAACATCAAGGCTGCCGGCACCGAAATCGAAGATGAGGTAGTCGTCGTTTTGTCTGACACTTTTGCCAAAACTCAAGGCAGCTGCTGCCGGTTCATCCAGAAAACGAACGTTACGCAGCCCCGCCTTTGCACAAATGTCAGTGAGCCATTTGGAATATTCTTCGAAGGCATCAACGGGCACTGTGATTGCAACGGGCTCTTCCTTTCTGATGCCGACAAGTTTGATCGCTTTCTGAATAATTGCTGTGAGAAAATCCTCAGCGGCCTTGCGTGCTGAGATCTTTGCCCTGCCAATTTGCACAGCGTGAACAGTATTGAAAGTTGTTTTGAGGGCAATGAATGTGTGTTCGTGCACGGCTAGATTGGCTTGGAGCACCTCATCCCCAATGAGGTAGGAACCGTCTAGCCTGTAATGAATTAAAGAGGGAATAAGCGGTACTTGTTCATCCTGCCAGAGCTGCATGCGGCTATAAGGGGCGAGCTTAACTGGCTTGGCCTGTTTGTCGTTATCATCCCAGAGGGCTATAACTGTGTTGGCGTTGCCAAAATCAATCGCCAGTCTTCCAGACATTTACTGGTTCTCCCCAGAATCAACAGCTGTCTTTCTCAAGACAACTCCGGCATGCGCCAGTCCTGGGAAACGAACGCGCACTGGCGTATCTGGTGCAGGAGAAAATGCCGCGTCAATCGGCTGATGCTGATTAGGGTCAAAGCGCTGAATTTCGCCTGGTTGTCCAAGAATAGTCAGCCCGTTCTCCTCCAGAATAGCGATCAGTCGCTTGACATGAACGAGGATGTCAGCGGCCTTGAGCGAATTGTGTTCATCGCCAGATAGATGAAGGAGCAAAATTAATTGGGAGATGGTGCTGGATGCTTCTGAGAAGAGTTTTCTGTAGTTGGTTCTAGTGGTTGTCTCCTCCAGCGTCTTTTGCTCGAATTTCAAACGTTCAATTTCAGTCTTTAATCTCCTGACAATATCCTTTTCGCCGTCGTCTTGACCAGAGAGACGTTGCAGGAGGTTTTCAATAGAAGTCGGTAATTTCAATTCGAATTTTGGCTTGTGCGGGTGATTGGTTTAGTCTAGTGCAAGAAAAACAGAATCGAGATTTTGCCCCCCTGGAGATGACCGTGGCTGAAGAAACCATTGAATTATTCATTCACCCTGACGGGCGTGTCGAAATACAGGTCTGTGGCGTCAAGGGCGAGAAGTGCTTGGAAGTTACAAAAGCTGTCGAAGAAGCTCTCGGCGGCAAGGTCCAGCGTGACTTCACTTCTGAGATGTATGAGACGGAAAGCGAAGAAGAAAAGACAATTGATAAGCGGAAACTGGGGTATTGAGCAGTGTCCGATCAGCTCAGAGTACATAGTTTCCTGCCCCTTACGAGAGTAAATGGTCCAGGCGCGCGCTGTTGTCTTTGGCTACAAGGGTGCTCCTTGGGATGCCTTGGTTGTTTCAATCCGGAGACGCATGATTTCAAAAATGATGCTCTCTATAATGTTGAGGAAGTATTTTCCTGGGTGGCAGCCGCATCAGATATCGAGGGACTAACGGTAAGCGGTGGCGAGCCGCTTCAACAGCCGGAAAGCTTGCTTGAACTCTTGGAGCTTGTTTACACACAAACAGATTTGTCAGTGTTGCTATTTACCGGATTCAGCTTTGAAGAAGTCGAACTAATGCCCTGTTTCAACAAGTTGCAATCCTTGGTAGATGTGATGATCGCTGGTCGTTATAAGCAAGAAGTTGCCTTGAGGTCCGGACTGATAGGCTCATCAAACAAGACAATGCATTTCTTTTCGGATCGCTATAGCAAAGAAGATCTAGTGATTGTGCCAGTGTCGGAAGTGATCATTTCGCCAAATGGTGAGATGGCAGTTACAGGTATTGATCCTGTTTCTTTGAGGTAGGAATGAACAAAGATATTGATTTAGAAATTGAAAAGATGATTCGGGCCAACTACAACGTAGTTGTAATCATGACTTCAGAAGAAGGTCGAGCGATAAGCATTATCAATCGTGTCTGTGAAACTAAGCTCGATAAAGATCCTCGCGACAGAAAGGCTGGTAAAGGACGTTTGCTCGCTTCGTGGGACCTGGCCGATGGTTTCAAGCAAGTGTCGCCGGCAACTACCGAACACGCATTTGCAGGCGATGGCGTCGCTCCAAAAGCTGACCCTGTTAATGCGTTGCAGGTAATAGACAAGTATCAAGGTTCGGCAGTTTTCGTACTCAAGGACTTTCATGAGTTCTGGGAGCAGGCGATAGTGAAGCGCAAGTTGCGCAACCTGGCTCAGAAGTTGGAGCCGCTCGGCAAGTGCATCATTATTACCAGTCCTGGCAAACGAGTTCCAGACGAACTGAAAGACGATGTTGGCGTCATAGATCTACCTATGCCTCGGGAAGAGGAATTGAATGAGATACTGGACAATCTGTCCAAGACAGTTGATATAAAAGTGGAGCTGGATGAGGAGCAAAAACGGCGCTTCTTGCAGGCTGCCCTGGGTCTAACTAGCCAGCATGCCAAGCGCGTTTTGACTAAAGCAGCTGTTGTCTCAAAAGCACGCATAAACGAGTCTCATATCAAACTGATCACCGAGGAAAAGCGGCAGGTCATTCGCCAGAGTGAGGCACTGGAGTTCTTTCCGGTCAGCGAGACGATGGACGATATTGGCGGCCTGGAGCAATTGAAAGAGTGGTTGCAAATTCGCCAGGGCGCTTTCTCAGAGGAAGCACGTAATTTTCAATTGCCGCCTCCTAAAGGCGTCGCTTTGATCGGCATACCGGGCACCGGAAAGAGCCTTACGGCAAAGGCGATCGGCGCTATCTGGCGATTGCCTTTGCTAAAGATGGATACAGGAGCTTTGTTTGGTGGCATCGTCGGGGAATCTGAAGAACGAACCAGGCGGGCACTGGCAGTGGCGGAGACAGTTGCGCCATGCATACTTTGGATTGATGAAATAGACAAAGCATTTGCTCAGGGTGGACTCGATGGTGGCACGAGCGCGAGGGTTTTTGGTTCGATTCTCACTTGGATGCAAGACAAGGTGGCGCCAGTTTTTGTAGTAGCGACAGCGAATAATATCTCATCTCTGCCGCCAGAGTTGCTGCGCAAAGGGCGTTTCGACGAAGTGTTTTTCCTGGATTTGCCCACCGAAGAAGAACGCAAGCAGATCTTCGCCGTGCAATTGCAAAAGGTAAAACGCCCAGTGCATGCCTACAACACAGACATTTTGGCCAAGGAGTCGGAGTCCTTTGTCGGTGCAGAAATTGAAAACGCGATCATTGATGCTATGTATCAAGCCTTTTACGATGGCCAACGACCGATGATAACTGACGACGTTGTGCGGTCGTTAAAGAAGTTGATTCCGCTGGCAGAATCGCAGCGCGAGCAAGTAGGGAAGCTTCGCACCTGGCTCAGGGAAGGCCGAGCAATATCGGCGTCATTCCCGGATAAGAAAGAGGCGCTATCAAAAGCTGTTCAGATTCAGAAGCTGGATGTTATGGGTGGCGAGGATGAAGAAGAGGAAGCCGCCGTCGGGAAAAGCAGATGAGCCATTACAGCAAGATCCAAACTCAGATTGTCGAGAAGGACGCTTTGTTGAAAGCGCTCTCAGACCTTGGCTATACAAATGTAGAGGATCACTGTTCGCCGCAATTTCTATACGGCTACCAGGGAGATCAAAGACCGGAGCAAGCCGAGATAATCATCAGGCGCAACTTCATTAGCCTGGACAGCAATGACATTGGCTTTAAGCGCACAAGCGAAGGCACTTATGAAGCCATCATCTCAGAGTACGATCAAGAGATTCTTGGCACAGACTGGGTCGGCAAGGTGGCGCAAAAATACGCTGAACATGCGGTTTTAAGCAAGTTGGAAGCGCAGGGCTTTTCAGTCGCTGAAAAGGAACTTGACCCCGTTACGAAGAAGGTTCATATAGTATTGAAGCGCGGCGGTTAGATCACGCGAATTGACCGGATAGATGTCCAGTTTCTCTAGTGCCCTGCTCACACAAGAAGCAGCTATTGTTTGTCCTTGGGTGTTTGCGTGTCTGTCCTGCTGCTCGGTTTGTATCCAGGTACCGCAGATTCACCGGTGTCAGCTCCATTACTCGGTTTTTGTGAAGGTGGCACAAATTGATCCGTCTGACTTTTGGGCTCATCATTATGGACGGACGGCATTTCATAAACCGGGATGGGGTTAAAGCTTGGCGCCATCTGACAATGCTGATGCGCGCGCTGTAGAATGTCATGCACCGTAACATCCCAGCGCTGGCGCTTTAAGAAGTCTTGGTCAAGACGTGAAAAATCAAAGTCGATAACATTCCAGCTCCGGCGTCTTAGATAGTCTTCGTCAAGGCGTGGAGGACCGAAGTCGCCGACCTCGCAGCCCCGTCGTCCCAAGATTATTTTGTCGCAGGCACTTTTTGTATCTGCTTCCTCCGCTTGACCGTGACTTCCCGTAGCCAAAACCAGGCAGGTGATTAAACAAGCGAAACTGATCTTTGGAAGAATTTTCATGATTGCTAAACAAACCAGGAACGTTTTGCATTGCCGGTTCTATCTTGCACGTTTTATTGTGTGCTAGCAAGATCACTCTAGGCCAAGTATACGATGACGGTAAGCAAGTTTCGAGCACAAGAGTCGTTAGAAAGCGCGAAGCTAGGCGATGAGCTCAATCTTCTTTTCACAGTCGTTGTGAATTTACACGATAAATGTCCCATTTTTTATCGCGGTATTTGTCCCATTGGAACGGTCTACTACTTAGGTGTTTCATCCGCGCAGATATCTGTATAGCGTCGTAAAATGTACCCCGAAAGTATCTGCAACATAGCTAATGGATTTACCCTGTCTCAAAAGTTTCTTGGCCAATTTCAATTGCTCGTCTGACAATTTTGCTGGTCGACCAAATATTACTCCCCGCTCTAAAGCCGCTCTGCGTCCAACATCTGTTCTATCCCGTATTAAGTCTCTTTCGAATTCGGCCAGACCAGCAAAGAATGTCATCACCAAGCGTCCGGTCGCGGATGTGGTATCAGCCCAAGGCTCTTCTAAAGACTTGAAGGAGGCGCCACGTTCTTGCAACTTCTCGACTGTTTCAAGAAGTATTTTCGTAGAACGTGCAAGCCGATCTAACCGCCAAATGATCAAAACATCATCCTTCCGAATGTGCTGTATCATCTTCTCAAACTCAGGTCTGGTGCGGCCAACACCAGAAACCTTTTCTTGATATATCTGCCTACATCCAGCACGCTGAAGCGCCCTGATCTGTATATCCAGACTCTGCTCTTTTGTAGATACCCTTGCGTAGCCAATTTTCACTGTTCCAGAGCTTGCCTCTTCATTAGCAAATCTTATATCTTTAATTCTGGGTTTCGCGTCAATCTTTTGCTAGTCTTTCCATGCCTGTTTCAGGGTGTATCAGGCTTTTAGCCCTATTTAGGGTTTTCGCTACTACACTCTACTACGGTTTTGGCGATTTGACAGACCATTCGTCGGCTGATGAAGACCCCGCTCTCAAACAGTACGAGCTCATCGCCCCGTGCATTGAAGATGGCATCAGCCAGTCAGTTAGGGCACGCGAAACCGGCGTTAATAGAAGAACGATAAGCCGGCTAGTCGAAAAATTTAAGAGGGGCGGTTTTGAAGCACTGAGAAGAAAGACTCGCGCCGATAAAGGATTGCCACGGGTTTCAGAGAATACGTTCAAATTCATAAAGGGGAAACTACTCACTTATCCTCAAATTAGCTTTGCAACTATTCAGCGGCAATTGAATCGCCTGAGTGCTCATGCGGCGGAGTTTTCCGCAAGCTACCAGCAAATACGTAGAGTAAAACACAGTCTTAGCGAGGATCTTCTTGTTCTCGCTCGAAGCGAAAGAGAATTCGAGGAAACGCGCGAACTCCTGATTCGTCATGAGGCTGCTTTCCCGAATGAGATGTGGCAGTGCGATCACAAACACTTGGACATTTTTGTTTGGGACAGTTCTGGTAATGCCGTGAAGCCCGTTCTCACCGCAATCATCGACGATTATAGTCGCGCCATAACGGGCTACTACTTGGACTTAGACCCACCGTCAGCTCAAAGAACAGCAATCGCTCTACGCCAGGCCATTTGGCAGAAAGGCGACCCCAAATGGCTTGTCTGCGGAATTCCTGACTTTTTCTACACCGACAGAGGCTCCGATTTTCGCTCACACAGAATCACAGAAATTGCCGCCGAGCTGGGATTCAAACTCAGAAAGCGACGTAGTGGAAAGCCTCAGGGAGGAGGCAAGATCGAGCGATTTTTTGGCACCGTGAATCAGCTTCTTATGAGTGAGCTACCTGGATATACTCCGGAAGACCATCCGCCAGCCACTCCCGGCTTGAGCATTCAGCAACTGCAAAGCACTTTCGACACGTGGCTGATTTCAGAATATATGCACAGAACTCACTCCGAGATCGGGCAGACACCTTTCGCCCGATGGAGCAATCATCATCAGCATCCCAGACTGGCACCATCCCTGGAATCCCTGGACGTATTACTCATGACCGTTCCAGATGAGCGGATAGTGCAACAAGACGGAGTTCGCATCTTCAATCTTCTATACTATGCCGCCGAATTTTGCGGGCTGACGACTAAGCATGTGACGGCCCGATATGATCCACGCGACATTTCCGAAGTGCTGATTTACTTCGAGGACAAATTCGTTTGCCGAGCCACCTGCGCAGAGCTTGCCGACAAAAAGCCGACTCTAAAGGAGTTTATGAAAGCACGCAACGCATATAAGCGTGATCTGAAGAAGGACATTGCCAGCTCAGTCGGATTTGCAGCGTCGTTCCCAGAATCTCTCAGAAAAATCCCAGAGCCGTCTGTTTCATTGCCCGTTCCGGCAGGGAAAAGTTCTACAAAACTCAGGAGATATAAAGTTGATGAATAGCGACGGCAGACCGGCATTCATAAACACGAGGCAGCACCAGCGGTTTGTCGAGTTTTGCGAATCTTGCCGGATCAATCGATATATGGGTGTTTGCACAGGACGATCAGGAGTCGGCAAGACAAGGTCAGCAGAGACGTACTCAAGATGGCATGTCATAGATCCGCTTCTCAAAGAGCCGCGCCATCGCAAGAGCGTACCTCCAAACCTGGCTGGCTGTATGTCTGCAATCTATACGCCAGACGTTTCATGCACCGTGAAGAGAGTCGAGACCGGCATTATGGTTTTGCGCAGCCGCTTCGACAAACTTATCGAAGACTCTCTTTGCTGGCACAATCCAGAAGCATGGTATGAGACTCAACAACGCCGCTTTCTAGAATTACTTATCATCGACAAGGCTCAACGACTCTCATTGAAGTGCCTAGAATTTATCAACGATTTCGCTGAAGAACACAAACTCGGAATAGTGCTACTCGGTATGCCCGGTTTCGATCGTCGCGTCCGCAACTATGAGCAGATCAACAATCAAGTGGGGTTCTATCACATCTTCAATACGCCCCGCACCGATGAACTCAGAGCTATATTGGAAGCGCGCTGGCAAAGTCAACAACTGACAATTGAAGAAGGCGCTATCGAAATGCTCGAGAAGGTAACGAACGCGAATATTCGCAAACTCGTCAACATAAACGCCGAGATGAGCCGCGTTTGCGAATTGAACTCAGTCACCATTATCACTCCGGACTTGGTCCAACTAGCAAGTAAGACTCTTCTTCTTGACACCACGTGAGGTATCAACCAACAGCCGAAATCACACCCTTCTGCCAGGCGTTCGAATCCAGCGGGACCATACGTATATCTGTGCGACATTTATCTCTGTGGGACAAATATCTCGTCAAAAAATGGGACAAATAAATCGGCGATTCACACCGCCACTAGTTGATGTCCCATGAGTACGTATTAGTGCCGTCGCATTTAGAAAATCCGGACATTTATCGTTTAAATTCACAGCCACCCCACTAAAAACTATATTTTCCTGTCGGGGTCGGATTTCTGTTCAGCTAATATCTCGTTGCATAGCTCAATACACTCGTCGCAGATGAAAATGGTAGGGCCAGGAATGAGCTTCTTAACCGTTTTTGGTTGTTTTCCGCAAAAAGAGCATACAAATCGTGTGTCAGTTTCGCCAAGATAGTTAGGATTGGCGAGGCAATCATTGCAAATTACCACGCAGTCGGAACAAATGTACACTCCAGGTCCAGAAATCAAAGTTTCTACGTCTTCTTCGTGCTTTTGGCAGAATGAGCAGAATAGAATCTGTCTTCGGTGTTGCATCAGGCATGTGTATCGTTATCGTTCTCGAAATCTTTCTGAAGAGCTAGGCCGCAACGGGCTTCCTCGGCAGCCATGGCGGCCAAGGACGCGGAGGATACTGTGGAGGATTTGGATGCGGTGTGTCTCCTCCATATTTTTTGTTACAGTCATCAATACAGTCTTTGTACTGTTTTGTCCATGGAGAATATTTGGAATTGCATTTCCTAATGCATTTGTCGTGCAGATTAGGGCATGGTTCACGACGATCAGGGAACTGCGGATTGTTGATTGGATTAAGAGGCTCACCGCTTGGTCCTTGTACCGGACCGCGAATTGGACCTTCTACTGGGGTTTCAATCGGTTGTTCAATGGGCTCTATAGGCATTTCAATTGGTTCTATCGGAATGACCCACTCGAATAGTCCGCTCGAGTCCGTCCCAGAGATAGGCTCATTCTCAACGTAACCATAAAGATTCAGTCCACCATACTCTCCGATGGGATCGCGATTCATCCACCGGCCGATGCTCGCGTTGTAAGCCCGATGAACCGCCAGACTCAATCCACTTGGAGCGTGATAGTAATATCCAGCATATTGAAAGTCAGAAGCCAAACTCCCCTGTGTCTGCATGACTCGTCCATACGGGTCATAGATGTACGCTGCCACCACGTTACCAGAGCTGTCAATCAAAGCGATGATCGATCCAAGATGATCGAAGAGATAATAGTAGTTGCTACCGCTGATGGTCTGCCCTAATGGAAAATACTGATTGAGTAGATTACTGCTTGCATCGCGAGCTTCACACATACTTCCCTCGCACCAAATAAATTGCTTGGTGCTGGTCGTTGTACCACCTCTTACTTCAATTGCTTTGACCGTATGCCCATAGCCATCATAAGTGAATTGGCTATTATTACCAACCCCAGGATAAGTGATCTGAAGTCGCTCTGACGCAATTTTATTGTCGGGAGTCTCAATCACACTTAGATGGCGTCTCCGTTTCGAATTGGTGCTCCGTATCGAAGAACATGCCCTTTTCGATCGTGTAATTCGAGTGTAGACAGGTGTGAGTTTTTGCGAGTCTTTTTTGAACCAACGCGTTTCGGCTAGCAACGGTGTCATAAGATCAACTTCCCAATCTTGTTTTTAGGTTCATTCCAATTATCCATTCATTGAACGGATAATCGCATCATCAGGAAAATCAAGCCAACTAGCATCTTCAAATGCTAACGGAACATATTAACAGAATCATCTAGTGTCCTCAAGTTGGCACCACTCATAAGGGCCAGCAAGTGATCGGCGATCTTCTGCACTGGCTCGCGCAACCTCTCCACGTCGACAACAATGTAGCCGAATGTTGTGTCATTTCTGCCCGAGTGGTTGCGCCAACTTTTTAAGAACAATGTATGAAAGTCCTAATTTTTCCGCTGTGGTTAGGAATGTCCGGCGAAGGTCGTGCAGAGTAAATCGGCAGCCTGTTTTCATTACCACTTGTTCGATAACGTGACCAGAATCAACTACATGATGCCTGCCTCCCTGTCCTGGAAATACGTATGACGAAGATCCTCTTTCTTGGTAACGCCGCTTGAAGAGGTCTTCCAAAAAAGTGCTTAGAGGTAACCGATGCTCCCTACGATTTTTTGAGACTTCAGCGCTCACTGTCAGAACACTGGATTCAAAATCAATGTCGCACCAGCGCAATGTGGCTGCTTCATTGCGCCTGAGACCAGTGAACAACAAAACGAGCAAATAATCTCTGACAGTCAAACGCCTCAATGACATGACAGCTTCATACCAAATCGCCAATCTGTGATCTGGAATTATAACTTGGCGCCTGTATTCTCGATACCACTGGTGGTTCTGAGAAAGTCTCTTTATTGGATTGACTAGAATGATCGGTTGCCCATCGATCTCGTAATTAGCGGCAGCGAAATTCAGGAGTATTCCCAGAAGTCGCATTGCTGCATTCGCTTGTGCCTCCCCGGAGGTTCCTTGCCTTGTCGTTCTCCGCAGCTCTCGATGCCGTTGCTCGACCATCTCTCGGGTAATGGATGCAACAGGCAGATCAAGCCAATCTCCAAGGCACCTGGGCAGCATATACAGATAATGTCTGCGCGTGTTGGGTCTCACGTTTCTAACTGAAAGGAAGTGCTCAAGGACCTCTTGCAATGTCACCCCTCCTATTTTCTTTCTCGACTTCTCTAAAACAGGATCTTTGCCGGATGCCATCATTGCCAACAAGCGTTTTGCTTTCTTGCGGGCAGTTGAGGCAGTCAACACTCCATGCTTGCCCAGAGTAATTCTTCGTACGACGCCGTTTACACGAGCTTCGACAATATAGCTCTTGCAACCTGTAGTCACTCTCAAGGCAAAGCCCTGCAATGAGGTGTCTCGATAGATGACTTGTCCCCGATCTGGAACATCAACGTCGCTAGAAACAAACTTTTGGGTCAATTTAGGCATGTTTTGCGAGTTCCAATTTATGGGGTGGTTTGTAAAGCTGTGTAGACGCAATGTAGACAACCGGTGAAAATTTCTACGAAACACGGAATCATTTCAATGTGGCTGCGGGAGCACCTGTTAGAGCATCACGATCCGGAGCCCGATGCAAGTAAGCAGCGGGACGAAAGTATGATAATTGTGTGCTAGTCAGCCGTTCAGGGCATGCCACCATAGTGCGACATGGAAGCTGTTTTGTCTGTTTGAAAACTACATGGTGTAAGATATGAACAGTTCTGCTGAAAAGGTCAGGATTCTGTCTCCCTAAACCGAAACGGTCGTCTTGGCTATCAACTCAATTGGGTATATATTTGTTCAAAGCCTTGCCTATCTAAGAGCCGGCTACCGCCAGGAGTACCGAAATGTCCACTAGCGAGATAATTTTCGAGGTGACAGAGTCCGCCGAAGGAGGATTCGAGGCTCGTGCCTTGGGTCATTCGATCTTTACTCAAGCCGAAACGGAAAAAGAACTGAAGACGATGGTTCAGGACGCTGTGCGTTGTCACTTCGCTGAAGAACCAACCCGCCCCCGTGTTATCCGTCTGCACAGAGTTTATGATGAGTTGATCGCAGTGTGAAGCTTCCTCGAGATCTTTCCGGCGACTCGCTTACTAAACTACTCGGCCGATACGGCTACAGTGTTGTTCGGCAGACTGGTAGCCACATACGCCTTGTGTCGAGAGTAGCTGGCGTCGAGCACAAAATTACAATTCCAAACCATAGTCCCATTAAAACAGGCACTCTGGCCGCTATAGTTGCAGACGTCGCAGAGCACCTAAAAAAGAGCAAGCAAGATCTTGTTGCTGAGCTGTTTAAATAGTCCAGAATAGTTCGAAAAAGCAGCGGAGTCTCCTTTGCAAGGGATCAACTTTCGGGGTGAACGTCAAGGTAAGCGGCGCCGGGTCGGGACTTGGAAGGCAAAAGTAGTTAACGGTTAACGAGGTCCGATTGACCTGACCCCTTATGCTATTCCACGTCAAGCAGATAACTCATCGGGTTCGAATTGATTTGCAAACTCCTTTGGTGTCTTGTAACCGAGCGCACTGTGCGGCCGGTAGGTGTTGTAATCTTCACGCCAGGCTTCGATCACCGAGCGTGCTTGTGCTAGGTCGAGAAACCAATTTTCATTCAGGCACTCATCTCGGAATTTGCCGTTGAATGATTCAACGAACGCGTTCTCGATTGGTTTGCCTGGTCGGATGTATTCGAGATGGATGTTGTGCTGCGTGCTCCAAGAAAGCATTGCGCTGCTAGTCAGTTCGGGACCGTTGTCCATGACGAGATGTGCGGGCTTGCCTCTGGTAAATATCAGGCGATCGAGGACTCGCGTCACCATGCGTCCGGGCATGCTAAAGTCAGCTTCAACGCACAAGCACTCTCGTGTGAAGTCGTCCACCACGTTCAGCGTTCGAAAGCGTCGGCCGTTGGCCAAACTGTCGCTGACAAAGTCGAGCGACCACCGCTCGTTTGGCCTTGTCGCTGGAGCAAGCGGCTGCCTAAATGTGCGCAATTTCTTCCGGCGGCGTTTTCTAACCTGCAGATTCTCCTTGCTATATATTCGGTACACGCGCTTGTGATTCACAGGCGAGCCCTCGCGTTGCAGCAGAGCCGTGATTCGGCGATAGCCGAACCGACGGCGCTCGTGTGCCAGAGCGACAATCCTTTCTGTTAACGGTCCGTCGTTCTTAACGCTCTTGCGCCTGAACGTTGCCCGCGGCAATGCTATGACGTCGCAGGCGTGTCTTTCGCTAACTCCCACCTCGCACATTGCGTTGATCGCCGCGCGAGCTTGCGAGGTGGTCAATACTTTTTTGTTAGGGCGTTCTTCAATCCTTCTATGTCTAGTGCCATGGTGCCAACTAGCTTCTTGAGCTGGTTGTTTTCATCCTCCAGCTGTCGTAGCCGTTTAACGTCACTAACCTGCATGCCACCGTACTTGGCTTTCCAGTGGTAATACGTTTGATTGGCGATGCCGTGCTTGCGGCAAACTTCTTTGACCGGGATACCTGCTTCCGCCTCCCTTAGAATGGCAACAATTTGCTCCTCGCTGTAGCGAATCTTCTTCATGGCTGACCTTCCTTTCTGCTGCAACTATGCCTGGAATTTTCAGAGCTGTCTAGTTGACATGGTTTCGCTTTTGGGGGTCAGGTCACACCACTTCTCAATGAAAGTAGTGCAAAAGCATTTCTGTTGGGACGGGTCTCCGATGACGCCTATGATGCCTGATTCTGACCAACCGTCAGATCAACCGCTTTCGGTGGCAAAGTCCCGATCCCTTTGACAAGGAAAGATCTCACCGCTGTGAGTTGCGAATGTTTTACAACACGTGCTCTTCTTTGGCAAGACAGAATAAATTCGACAACACAGGCGAATCATGCCACCACTTTGGCTTCAATTGATTTATAAATTCTTGCGGCAAGCTGATAAATGGTTCCTGAAAACTCTTGTCAGGAAAGCGTTAGCAGTTGTTGCTGGTTAAGGTCAGGTTAAAACGCCACTGTTACTTCTTCGCTTTTTCTTTGATCAATTGGTTCCACTCAGTGTGAATGAAACCGAGTTGCGGCTTGTCGATGCGTTCGTAAGTATGAGCACCAAAGAAGTCGCGTTGGGCCTGAGTCAAATTCTGTGGCAAATTTTCTGAGCGGTAAGCGTCGAAGTAGGCCAAACTGGCAGACAAAGCGGGAGCCGCGATACCATGCTGAATGGCAGTGGAGACCGCATAACGCCAGTTTTCCTGGGCCTTCACCAGATAGGCCGCAAATTCCGGATCAACGAGAAGATTTGGCACGTCGTGTTGACGAGCAAATGCCGCGCGAATCTGTTCGAGCAACTTCGCCCGGATAATACAACCACCTTTCCAAATCCGCGCTGTTTCCGACAAATTGATGTCCCAGTTATAGTGATCGGAGCCAGCCCGGATCAAAGCCATTCCTTGTGCGTAGCTACAAACTTTGCTCGCGTACAAAGCATCTTGCAAGGAGTCTTTTAGCCGCTTGGCAGAATCTTGACCGCTTGGTGCAACCCTGGGACCGCTAAGTGTCTTAGAGGCGATCACCCGCTCATCCTTCATGGCAGACATGAGCCTGGCGGTCAGTGCTGCATCGATCGTGGGAACAGCGATGCCCAAATCGAGAGCGATTTCGCCGGTCCATTTGCCGGTGCCCTTTTGCCCGGCTTTGTCCTTGATCAAATCCACGAGCGGCTTGCCGGTTTCCGGATCGATCGCCGTCAAAACTTTGGCTGTGATTTCGATCAAGTAGGAGTCAAGAATGCCTTTATTCCACTCTTCGAAGACCTCGGCAATTTGCCCCGCTGTCAAACCAAGGGCGCGACGAAGAATGTCATAGATCTCGGCGATCAATTCCATATCACCATACTCGATACCATTGTGCACCATTTTCACAAAGTGCCCGGCACCGTTGGGACCGAGATAGGTAACACATGGGCCGTCATTTACTTTAGCTGCGATCGCCTCCCATATCGGCCGGATCTCCTCATAAGCTTTCTTATCTCCGCCTGGCATCAAAGAAGGACCCCACAGAGCTCCCTCTTCACCACCAGATACACCCGAGCCGATGAAGTAGATTCCTTCTGCGGCTAGCTGCTTTTCGCGGCGCATCGTATCTGTAAAGTGGGAATTGCCGCCATCAATAATGATGTCGCCCTTGTCCAGATACTGCTTAAAACTATTGATCGTCGCATCCACTGCCTCCCCGGCCTTGACCAAGAGCACAACCTTGCGTGGTCTTTCCAGCGATTGGATGAACGATTTTGTGTCGTGACAGCCGATCAATTTTTTGCCCTTACCGCGCTCCTGTAAAAACTGATCGACTTTTTCTGTCGTGCGGTTAAACACAGCGACTGTATAACCGTTGCGCTCCATATTCAGAATTAGATTTTCACCCATTACGCCCAGCCCGATCAGGCCTACTTGCGCCATATTAGCCATGCAACAACCTCCAGTTAGACAGTTCTTTAAGTTGGTCGTATTTGTTATTCATTATGTAGTTTTGGATGTAGTTTTGGATGTAGTTTCGGTATGTAATTGCAGTACGTAATTTCGGTGTGTAATTGATTCGGCTCTTCAGCGATTCAAAAGGGCCGCTGCCGGCCGATCGACAAACCAGGTCAGAGTACCTGAGTGAGGACGAATCTTCTGCGCCGGGTAATTAGCCTGAGGTGATTTGAGAACACCTGCCAGAATTTCTGCTTTGGCCTCGCCTGAGACCAAGAAGATGATATGACGGGCAGCGTTGATTAAGGGATACGTTGAAGTCAATCTATGGCTATCGAACTTGGGCACCCAGTTAGCAACAAACCATTGTTTATCTTCGCCAAGTGCGGCTGTACCTGGAAATAGTGAGGCCGTGTGCCCATCAGGACCCAAGCCTAAGAGAATTAGATCGAAAACCGGTGTTTCAGCTGGCTGCACTTTAAAAGCGTCACCAATCCTCTGCTGATATTTACTCGCCGCAGCCTTTGGATCCTTATCTTGACCCTCAGTGCGAAAAATATTGGCTTTCGGGACCGGCACTTTGGACAACATTGCTTCCATAATCATTTTGCCATTGTTGTCTTTGTCGTCGTCGGCTACACATCGCTCATCGCCTAGAAAAAATAATGTCTTCCCCCAGGCCAATCGATCCTTATAGTTGTTGGCCAAGTATTCATAGAGTGCTTTGGGCGTGCTGCCGCCGGACAGTGAAATGGTGAATCGTCCCCGTTGCCTGATCGCTTCCTGGGAGAGTTTGTCAATTGCGCCGGCCAGATTGGCCGTGAGCGTTGCTGCGTCCGGCGAGACATTCAAGTTAGCAAGTTCTATATCGGCAGCCATCAATTATTTCTCCCGATTTTGTCAAGCAAAGTCAGGTTCCTTCAGCAACCTGTTTGCAGTTCTCCAGTCTCTAGCGGTCTATTCTGAATTGGAATCCAAATTAGATGCCGAATAAGAAAGGTTACTACGTTTTAGCTATTTCGACATTTACAAGAGGACTTTTGGCAGTCTCAGCAGTACAAGCAGCCTGAGAAACCCACTTAGTCGGCAACGCCGATTTGCTCAGACCGGCACTTTGTCATCGAACTGCACATTCATTACTTTGACGCCGCGCCCGCTAAGAAAATCGACGACGTCCTGAGCGTGCGAGCCGAGCGGCCATAACGGCACTTCCATTTGTATGTAGGAAGAGTGGAGGATAATGCAGGCTGAGTCTAGATAGGGATAATATTCGGCATAGTTTATATCGTCGAGTAAAACCATTTGAGTCGCTTGCCGTTTCATCAATCGATCCCTCACCACTAACACAGCTTCTGTTTCATTCAACTCCAGATAATAGTCGCGAAAAGCGTCATGAATAACCGAAAGAGTCATTATCGACAAAAAGACAGCAAAAGCGATCGTCGAACCAAAGACAAGCAGCGACCACAAAACGTTGTGATTGAGCACAACAATCGCCACCCAGAACCAGATACCGATGAAAATCCAACCCAGGGCCAAACCTATAGTCAAGGGCACCCATCCCACTCGACGTTGATGGGGATTAGACGTTAGTCTGATGTAATTGCGGTATCGTTGAGTACTCAGCTGGATCGCTCCCGTGAAAATCGAGTCAATCCAAAGTCCATTCCTCAATATGGACGAAACCCTATTGTCACTCTAGCAAAACTGCCGCCCTTGTAAATGCTTCTCAGTTTCCAAAGAGAAGCAAGACCAGAGTAAAAGTTCCGCTATTCCACAGCCCATGGGCAACGATCGAGGGAACGATGCTCTTGGTTCGCTCGAAGACAAACGCGAACAGGCAGCCAAGAACGAACAATGGCAGAAAGCCGCCGGCATCCAGGTGCAACCCGGCAAAGAGCGCTGCCGAAATAATCATTGACGGTAAAACAGACAAAGTGCGGCGCAAACTGCTGTAGAGAAAGCCTCTAAAAAGAGTCTCCTCACAAAAAGGAGCCAGGACACCCAGGGTCAAATAGAAAATGACCGTGGCCACTGGGTTGGCCGAACGGGCAGCTTCCATGACTAAACAGATGACTGGGTTGGAAGAACCGGTGGAATGAAAGAGTTTGATCGCAATCCAGTAAGAGATAAGGACCAGCGGCACGGCGGCAAACCAGGTTAAGACACCGATCAAAACTAAACGAATCGGCCCATTAGCATTGACCTTGAGCCGCAACTTTAGACCTTCAGCAAAAGCGATGCCGCGCGGACGCAGAGCGATCAAATAAGCAAAAAGAATGCCGGGTCCATTGCTGAGGACGTACAAAACAGACAACACCACGGCGGCAAGCATCACCCCGTCTTTGCCCGCAGTCATAGTCTTGGACAAACCACCCAATGGGCTGATGTTTTTCATCAACGACTGGGCGATGAGACCGACTACCAACTGTGTCGAGAGCCAAGCGATGAAAACACCCAAGACAGTTTTCCAGCCATAGTCTGCTGGTGCCTGGATCAATTTTCTTTCTGCTTCGTTATTTAAATCGCGACCGAAAAACAGAAGCTGAACAAAGATGGTTAGTAAACCGATCAGTATGGCCAGCAGTCCACAAATAACAAAACCGACCATCTTTTCGATGAGGACGGTGCCACGCTCCTCAAACTTGATTTTGCAGGCATCGTACTTGTCCTTTTGCCCAGTCGATCGATAAAGTTCGAGCATCGTGACATCTTTGTACCAGCCGGTCGCCAGTTCGCTATCCAGGCAGGTCTTCAGCGACGCGGTCTGAGCGGCTGAGATCTTCTTCTGGCTGTAGAGCGTACTGAGACATTCACCCAGCCGATGGCCTCGGTCATCCTTAGGCAGGGAGAGCAAGTGCTCTAGCGCCTCTTTCGGATTTCGTTTGCCCTGATGTTCGGCAATGGCCACCTCAGCCCAGATAAGCGGCGAGCCGGCGTCGCTGTCGGCGACGTTACGCAAAGCCTTTATCGCTTCTGGAAAGACATCTTGTTGCTTAGGACTAAAGGCATTATGTAAAGGATTGCGATACCAAATTGAGTCCATAGCCGACGATACACGCAACATAAACTCAACCCGGTCAGCGTCGATCGCTGCACTACCGCGATTGAGACGGTTCTCGGACAGAATCGACTTGCCCAGGGTGTAGGAGACAAATAACAGCCCGGCAATCAGGAAAATGTTCGTAGCTAAGCGCTTCTTGCCACTAAAAAAGAAACCGCATCCAAAGACAGCAGCGAGAGCAGCTAGCGAAAAGACAATGGCTTGGTCCAAGACGCAGCGAAAAGCCTCCCTGCTGCAGTAAGCCTAACGACAAACCGATGCGACAAATTGCAAGCCCGAGCAGCAGAGCAATTTCTTTGCTTAGTATAGCCCTATGACAATGCCCAAGAGTGCCGGGCGGCGGCTCTACATGCCACCACCGCCATCGCCGCCAAAGAAGCTGCCGCCAAATTCGCCAAGCTCACCAAAGCCGCTGAATTCGCCGTATTCGCCAAAACCTTCCAGTCCGCCAAAGCCGGTGCCTACGTCATGCATGAAGTCGCGGTCGTTTTCCTGGAAATAGCCAGGATCTTGTTTGGGGACGGAGTCGGCATAGTAGCCCCAGGGCGAGCCGCGAGCTAGCCGCCGGCGCATCATCCAGCGTGGCGCCTTGATAAAGCCCAAGCCGTACATGACAAAGCCAATAAAGAGAAACTCAGCTAGGAAAATACTATCCCACTGCATGCTCAGACTTGCTCCAACTCTGACACCTAGCGCTGCGATATCGTAAGGTTAAGCCTTCAACAAGTCAACAGATTAATGGGAGAATTACGCAGGATCTTCGCGTTTACTCTGATTCGGTCAGAATTGCCACTTTCTGTGGGCCGACGGTACTTACGGACATGCGTGGTCCCTGGGTACGCTTAAATATCTCAATATATCGACGCAAGGCTTCCCGAATGAGATCTGAGCGTGTTCGATGCTCGACACTGGCAACAAAATCGATCTGTTCGAGCAATCCCGGCGGCAGGGCCACAAGTACTTTCTTCGGCATGCGAGGTCCTTTAGATTTTTTGATTGGGTTGGGTTGGGGGAGTCAAATTACAAGTAAAGGACCGTTGGACGTTCGCAAGTAACCTTCCAGTATGGCCCCTGATCTTTTCTAACGATACAATCTACACTCATGGCTGAGTTTTTAAAAGGGCCGAAATTCCCATAACAACAGGAAAAGATTGAAACTAATATAAAAGGTTTCTTGGAATGTCGGAAAGCAAGGCACATAAAGACGTGGGCGTCATGCGGCTTTTCATAAGCTCGGTTAAGACAGGTGCTGTCTCGTTCTTGCCCCAATGCAGTCCATCATTTCCCCGGGCCACTGCAAGTAATTTTGCATGTAATAGATCAACTATAACTGCACTTGAATAGTCAACTCTTCACGGCAAACTATGCAAAATCCCCAACAAAAATCTTTAAGAACTTTGACAGAAAATGTAACTGCCGGTGGCTGTGCGGCAAAGATGAGTGCGGTCGAGTTAGCAGCCGCATTGAAAGAGCTACCAATGACCACTCATCCTTTTTTGCTCTCTAGTCTCGAGAATTTTGAGGATGCCGCTGTTTACAAAATTAACGATGACCTGGCCATTATTCAGACCGTTGATTTCTTTCCGCCGCTCGTCGACGATCCATACCTGTTCGGGCAAATCGCGGCGAACAATGCACTTTCCGATATCTACGCCATGGGCGGCACTCCGCTCTTCGCCTTGAACATTGTCTGCTTTCCGACTTGTGATTTTCCCACAGCTGTGCTTGGCCAGATTTTGCGTGGCGGTGCCGATCAGATCGCCGCAGCGGGAGCAATTGTTGCTGGAGGTCATACCATTCAAAGCGCGCAACTTATATATGGATTATCTGTCACGGGCACCGTTCATCCGGCCAAAATGCTCACCAATGGCGGTGCTCAAGCTCAAGACGCAATTGTTCTTTGCAAACCGATAGGCACCGGTGTCGCTTTACTTGGTCTGGCAGGCAAAAGTCTCTCTTCTCAAGGAGAAGATGTTTTATTTCGCTCTCTGACAACTTTGAATGACAAGAGTCTTGAAATTGCAAAAGGTTACACAATTCATGCTGCTACTGATGTAACTGGTTTCGGCCTGATCGGTCACTTACATGAGATGGCTTCCGCTAGTCGACTGGTCGCACACTTGAACGCCGATCGGGTACGCTTTCTGCCGGAGACGATAAAGTTGGCCGCACAAGGCTTTGTCACAGCCGGCTCGTACGCCAATCGCCAATCGTACGAACAAATAGTTACCTATATAAATGATGTGGATCTGGCGGTCATGGATCTTCTTTTCGATCCGCAGACCGCCGGTGGTCTCTTATTGGCAGTGGAAGCTGGCGAAGCCGCCGATCTCTGCCATTCGTTGTCGTCAGCGGGGATAGAGGCCAGCTGTCTGGGAAATTTCAAGCAGGGGCCGGCAGGTCATATTGAGGTATCGGTCGATGGAAGAGACACTTGATTTGCGCGGACTGATCTGTCCGCAACCAGTTCTAAGAACCAAACAAGTTTTAGACAATCCGAATTTCTCCAGAGTAAAAGCGATTGTTGAGAGCGAAGTGAACGTCAACAATCTCAGCCGACTGGCTAAATCGCTAAAAATGAAAATGCACAGTCAAAAGCAAGCCGACTGCTTTATCGTCACAATTGAACGTTACTCTAACCAGGCTACCGATGGAGAAACTGGGCAGCATGCTATGCATGAGCTGCCAAAGTCGACATTCTCAGATAAAGAGACGGCCAAGGCGGAAACTACAGGCACTGTTATCTTCCTGGGTAAGGACGGATTCGGTGACGGTGATCCGGATTTTAGCAAGACGCTGACCAGTTTGTTTCTGCAAACCGCATTTGCGGCCGATAGACCGCGGGCCATTCTCATGGCCAACAGCGGCGTTAAACTCCTGGCTCCCGACTCGCCTTCCTTGAAAGTATTAGAGGACTTTCGCCGGGACGGCGTTGAGGTGCTTGCCTGCGGCTTATGCGTGGACTATTACAATTTGAAGGATCACATTTCAACAGAGCAGATAACGAACATGTTCTCTATTTGCGAGTACATATTCGCCGCAGACAAACTAATCGTTCCATGAACCGCGATCGGCTAAATCAGAACCAAAATATTTGATGACGATCACAAGAACGACCAGGCACAGCAAAACAATGCCCACGATGATCACAGTTGAAAACTTGTGAAGTATGCCGACGAGAACATCAGGAGTCATGAGCGTCCCTCAAATGCGGCCGCCCAGTCTAACAATATGGTTAGACAAATGAAAGTAAAGTGCTCAAATGTTTACTCGGTCCGGAGGCGCCAGGTCGACCGAGCTGCTTAGACTGAGACTGCTTTGCCAGTCGACTGATAAATCTCCGGATAAATCTTAAATGCTGGTTTGATTGTCGGCAGCAAGGCCAGGGCCTTATCCACAGGGCCTTTGGCAACCATTCTGCCGGTGAGGATGGCCATCGGCACACTTACTTTACCCAGCCAAAATTCATGGGCGACATCAGCGGTCATAAACATCTCCACCAGCGGCTTGAGGTCGCACTGGCCAGCATAAATATTGATTTGCTTGCCGTCGGCAGTATCGATGGTAATCGTTCCCAGCGGTTCGCGATAATGAAAGCGAACAGCCATCTTCGCTTTCAGCAACGCGTCGGACATGCCTTGATCAGCCTTGATGCGTTGCCAAAGCGCAGTCATAACTTTGTGAAGTTGTTCGGTACTAACATATGCCGGCATGGAGAACCCCTCATTCAGATATAGCAGCAGAAGAAACTAGCATTATCGCAAATACTAGTACGCCTTCTCGTATAAGGCTATCAAGTCCTGGAGTGTGCTGTCTTTTGGATTGAACATAATTGCCGGGTCCGAACTGGCCAGACAAGCCAGTTCATCCAGTTGGGAATTACGCAATTCGGGCACGCCTAAGTCGCGCAAGCGCGCCGGCAACTCTACTTTAGCCGACAGCTCCTGCACCGACTGAATTAGCGCCTGAGCAGCCTGCAAATCATTGCGACTGCTCGATAATTTGAGAAAGCGAGCGATGTTCGCATACCTTGAAGCAATAACGTCTAAATTGAAGGCCATGCCATGGGGCAGAAAGATCGAGTTGGTGGCACCATGATGAGTACCGAAACGAGCGCCGGTGGCATGCGCTAAAGCGTGAACAATGCCGACACCGGAATTGGTAAAGGCCACACCGGCCATAGTACTGGCGATTAAAGTTGCCGACCGGGCTTCCAGATCGTCACCATGAGTAGTGGCACGCGGCAGATAATCGAAAAGCATCCGCAGCGATTCCAAGCAAAGCGCTTCTGTAAACGCCGAACTAGCGATCACAGAAGAATAAGATTCGATATCGTGGGTTACCGCATCCAAGCCGGTTGCCGCTGTTAGCCTTGGCGGCAGGGATAGGAGCAAGGTCGGGTCAAGTATAGCGGCATCCGGTGCTAAGAAACGACTACCAAACAACAGTTTCTTGCCCTCGGCCGCATCTTTGACCATCGCCACCATGGACACTTCCGAGCCGGTGCCGGCAGTAGTCGGAATAGCGATTAACGGATTTAAACGGACGCTCAAATTGTTCAAACCTTGATAGTCCATGATCTGACCGCCCATCGATAAGCAAATGTTGACGACTTTGGCTGTATCGAGAACGGAGCCGCCACCGACCGCCAGGATGCAATCGCAGCCTTGTTCACGCGCCATTTCGGCGGCTTTGTTCACAATTTTTATTTCAGAATCGGACGGTACATCGGAGAAAATAGCGGTCTCTCCTGGATGCAAGTCATTAAGCGAGGCAAAGATAGGTTCGAGAATTTTCGATTTATAAAGAAAATCATCAGTAATCACCAGCGGGCGCGTGCCACCGTACTCCTTGATAACATCCAAGGCAGTACCAGACATATATTCACCAAATGTCACTTTGGTCGGTGAATGGAAGACGAATGGATTCATTGCTCTGGCTCGTACTCTTTGGCTCTACTGCAATATCTTCAAAGATAACAAATTATTCATTACAACCTGGGATTGTGGTCCCGGTCCAGTCACAGTATTTACACATGTTGAATGATACAGTGCCAAGGCTTATGAAATTGACTGGCTTGACCTTCGGGCCTTTCCTCCTATAGTATTACGACCGGTGTTGACATCCGAAATGGTAGGAGCGGTGAATAAAGCGTGGCTTTAATTCTGATCAATTACCGCTCGCTCAGATCGCACTAATCAGTAAGAGGATTTTCGATGGTATTTCAAACAACGGCTGGCACTGCCGAGACTCTGGCAGTTAAGAGCCGGAAATATTACCGGACGAAATCAACCAGGTCACAATCGCGTCAATCGGTAATTTTTTTGGCCCTGACGTTGTTGCTGCAGAGCCAATGTCTTGGCTCTCAGGCGGCCTTAGCTGCTGCCGAGGACTCGACGGACTCGACACCTACCGGCACGTTGCTCATTCCCTTAACGCCAAAACTAGATACGTCTCCCGCCAAAGCCAAGCCGCGATCGGCAAATTCTGCCGTTGCCAATTCTGACAGCAATTCGGATGTAGCCACATCGACATCAGAAGCCAAAGGCGCAGCTGGCGACTCAACACCTACATCTAAACCAGCCGACGATACAACTGCTACCGATCAGACAAGCGCTGATAGCAGCAAAACAGCAGCCGACGACGGCAAGAAAAAGTCGCCCGGCGAACTGGCGATGGAAAAAATTGAGAAAGGCGACATTCAAGACGACGTTGGTGACGCTGGCGCCGAAGACACGACTTTAAAAGGTACTGTCCAGATTGTTGCCGACGACACCGAATACGACCAAGCGCATAACACCTTTCTCGGCAGTGGCAACGCCGTCGCCCTCATCGGTGGGCAAGACTCCAAACTCGAAGCCGATACGATTTTGTATAACCAGGATTCGCAGATTATGGACGCCCGCGGCCACGTGCGCATCTTGCGAAACGGTAATCTGACGACTGGTGACACCTTTAAATTCAAAGTTACTTCTGATGAATACCTGATCACCAGCCCAGACACTGAAGTAAGTGGCTCTCAAGTCATCGCCCGCAAAGCGATCGGCACCAACAAAGGCGTAACGTTCAAGGATGGCAATTTGATCATGCCCGATCCTTTCTATATGCAAAGAAACGCCATCTTCGGACCGCTTGCCTACAGAGAAATGGTCACCGAGAAGATGGTGCACCCGGACGCCTACCTGCCGAGCAAACAGACTTTCAAGTTCAAAGCCAAGAAAATGGTCTATGAACGCTATAAAACCCAGGGCAACCTCACCGTATTTGGTGGCAGATTCGAATTTGGTTCATTCAGTATTCCAGTGCCGAAGTTTACAATGACCGCAGGCAAGGCGAGCAAAGTGACGATGCCCACAACCTTCTTACTGGGCAGCAACTTGCAAAACGGCGGTACAAACATCGGTCCGCGCTTTAATACCCAAATACTGCAATCTGGAGTTTTGTCTTGGGCACCACTTGTTCAAATCGGCGGCACAAGCATCAACGGCGCTAATAACAGCGGCATCGGCCTTGGCGGACAGGTGGCCTTCACCAATGATCTGGTAGCGACACACCTCGGTTACGGCTCAGTTTCCAACTTGCTGGTCGGCGATCTCAAATTCAACATATATGGCCGTATCAAATTCCAATCTGGTATCAACAGGTTCTTGCCCGATGGCATGTTGGGAATCGACCGGGCCAGACTTAAGGCAGAAATTGTCGACAACCATTCAATCACCACGATTCCTTATTTGCAGAGCTTGAACTTCTTCTCCGCCGCCGGTTGGATGCAGGACAATCCACAATTGTTGAATTTGTCGCCGCAATACAAAGCTTTGTTCGGAACTTCTGCCAATAGAACTACGATCACCAGTGGCTGGCGAATACAGGAGCATGTGACAGCCGTTTCCCACCCGTTCATGTCTGTGGGCAATAACCAATACGGTATGAAAGGGTATGTATACGGTGGTGTGGCAGCTCGGGGTTATTCTACCGGTAACGCCGATATGATTGGGCAAATCGGTCCAGTCATGGACATCTACCTCGACAAGCTGCGTTTGCAAACCGGCTATACACAGTCTGCAGTGAGAGGCTCGTCACCGTTTGTCTTTGACGAATACATTCAAGGTACGCAATACGCTTACGCTAGCGGCAGCTACAAAATCAATAAATATGTGATGATCGGTGGCACATTAGGCTACAACTTACAGAACGACCTGCCGTACCAAAAGACAGTCAACATTGCCGTCGGACCTGAGGACTTCAAGATCATCGGTGCCTACGATACTATTTATAACTTGAACCGGATCGGCTTCGATGTTTTGTACGGTCAACCGGCTGGATTCAACCGGTTAGTGATGAAGGGTGGTCCGGACCAAGGGCAGCAGGGCGGAATTTGATGAGTCAAATGGCCAGCCAGCGCCCGAGCAACTTTGATTCATTCTTGAAGACGAAAATGCCGGCACTCGGAATTGATCTGGGTGGTACTAAGCTTAGTGCCGCCCTAGTCCTCGATCATCAAGTTATCTCTGAGCCGATCACTATACCCACTCCCTCCGGATCGGAAAATATTATCAATGCCATCCTCGATCTGATTGCCAAATTTCAGGAGACATCAGTCTTAAGTGGAGTAGGCATTGCCACTGCCGGCATCGTTGATTGCCGCACAGGAAGCGTCATGGATTCAACACCCAATATTCCTGGCTGGTCCGGTACGCCGGTCAAGAAAATTATTGAATCAAAGACGATGCTGCCGGTACATGTAGAGAATGACGCCAATGCGGCCACATATGGCGATGCCATGGCCATGGGACTGAAAGATAAGACATGCGTCGTCGGTATTACAATCGGCACTGGTATTGGTGGCGGTATCATGATCGAAAGGACGGCCATATTGGGGTGCTCATTGGGCTGCCGCAGAGGTCGGACACATGAAAATCGCCCTCGGCAATCAGCGCCTCTGTAGCTGTGGATTTTACGATTGCTGGGAAGAATATGGTGCCGGCCGCGGGCTAATCACCACTTGTCGAGAGTTTCTTCAGGGTGTGACTGCCGAGCAATCTGCTCTCGCCGGCAACCCGATGCAAATAACCACGCGCGTGATCACAGCGGCAGCAGAAGCCGGTGACATAGTTGCTCGTAAAGCGCTAAATCGATGGCATGAACATCTGGCGGCAGGGTTCGTGAACTTAGCATATGTCCTCAATCCGAGCTGCTTTATTCTAAGCGGTGGCATGAGCAACGTTGTTGATCTGGAATTGCTGAAAGAGTTGATTAACGATCGTTGCCTGCCTAGTGTTGGCAGATATCTGGAACTCCATAAATCGCCACTCGGCAACTTCGCCGGCATCGTTGGCGCCGCCCAAGTAGTTCTCGATGACATTATGCCCGCCAGCCGTTAATCTAGATAGTGGCACCTGAAACAAAAACTCAATCAGCGAGAGTGCTTGAAGATCCGTCCGCAAGAAGTAAGGCACGGTTGTTGATGGCGTTGGCCGCTCTGGGTCTCGTCATCTGCACATTAGCCGCGAAAGATTTTGACAAGCTCAGCCTGGCTAAAGATTGGCAGTCGACAAAGGGCGCAATTATGCAATCATCGATTGTCCGGCTAAGAATAATGCGCTTTCCTTCTCACTCAGAAGTTCATCCCGAATTCGTCTATCGATACGAGGTAGACGGTCAGCCTTACGAAGGCCGGGACGTCAATTTCGACAAATCAGATGAAGCCAGCGTGGGTAAAATCGTCTCCCAATATGCGCCTGGCACTGCGATTGACGTGCATTACCGCGCAACTGATCCGGCAGTTTCTTATTTCGATCACGAAGGTGTCGATCGTCACTCGCTCGTGTCGTCAAATAACTTGCTTTTTCTTGTTGGCTTAACGGCAATTGTTCTGGCGCTCATCTTCACTGTGGCGATGAAGAAGCGTTGAGGGTCCAGATCGGTATTCGCTAATACTTACTTTCCACCGTATAAGTGACCTTTGTTTCGCCGTTAGCTGGGACACTCACGGCGAACTCGAATGTTGTGGCATCACGTTTGCTGTATTCCTGGCTCGATGAAATCACTTTCCATTGCCCATAGGCATGCTCAACATCAGTGACGGTAATGGCGTTATCTTTGTGATTGCGAATATCGATCTCGTAGCTGCCGCGCCGTGTTCGATCTGATAGATTTTGCTGATTAGTCTGCTTCTTTTCAGCCACAACATCAAAAGCATCACCGATATAGACGCGCACCTTTTCGTCTTTAGGCGTATGGTCAATCATGTCTTCACCGATGAATTCCAAGGAACCGTCTTGATCTTTCTTGTAAACACGCACTTTACCCTTCGGCATCGGCATACCGAGTCCGTTAGCTTTTGTGTTGGCGACTTCCATTTTGACGTTTACTTTCTGGCCAGTGCTGTGCGGTCTCCACATGGCATAGAAACCGGCGGCATCGGATTCGAATACATACTTCTTCTGAGTACTTACCTTGTTGGCATTGAATAAACTCAACTGTTTGGTTTCATTGTCACGCAAGTCTGTTCGCCCGGCCAATGTGTATAAATGATATTCGGCAAAGGCAGACTCAGCAAATTGTGACTGCATTTGGGCTTTCATGGCCATTGGCGCACCAGCAAGTGAGTCGTGTGCTTCCTGTAACTTATGCACATCCCCAGCCATTAACTTCAGAGCTGCATTGTTAAACGTAGCACCGGACTTGTTATCCAGCGTCACCCAACTTGTGATGTCGGCCTGAGTTTCATCGGCGTTGACAATCACGACATAGTCACAATGCCAATTCAACCCAGCTGTCTGGTAGTCGATCTCGCTTCGATGTTTCAACGCTTTGGTGGCTTCCAACTTCCAGAGCAAAGATGGTCTAGAGACCAAGCCCGGTGGCAATTCGGCCAACTCGGCTGGCCTGCGGGATCGAGCAGAATACCATTTGCTGTTTTCAGTACTAACCCATGCATCTGGGACTGGGCGCCTGAATTTCCGTCGTAAACCGTTGTTTGGGGAGGATTGAGGAGGATACCGCTGACTTCATTGATCTGGCCGCCTGGCAGATATTGCATGAATCTGACATTTTTCCCTACTGATTTAGACAAAATAGTGTTTGGATCGAGAAGATCGTATTGATAATTCTGTTCCCTGACCGTCACCGCATTTGGTGCGGTCAGTGAAACGAAATTGACCGATGTAGGATCTATTTTGGCCGCCACATCTTCAAATCGTAAATAGTTGATCCCGGCATGTAGCTCGATATTGCGCACATCCCGCACCAAGCCAAAATCTTGATTGTAAATAGTCAAACTAAGATCTTGTGAATCTGAAGCTTTTACCTCTGTATTCTCTGCCGAGGCACCCAACGGGAGACAAGAAATGAGCACGGCCAGCGAGGCTATGCTGAGAATTCGCTGCGATTTCATATCGACCTCCAAAACCTGCCTGAGTTTAGTTTCAACGATCGATAGAATCGTGTCACTAGGATAATTCCTAGTATGTGGTTCGTTGTTTGCTATTTCGCAGGTTGACGCTGCCATTTAGACAAATCAAAAAACTGGCGTAACTACCGGCCTTATCCTTATTGCCTGCTTTGTCGTTAATCAATGCCAGGCACACGTAATCTGTTATTAAGTTGTTTGAATTAGCTGGAGTAAGGTGTGCTTCCAGTTGTTTGGTTGACTCGAGCAATAAAGGCTCGGCCTTGCTGTAATTCTTTCTAGAAAAGTAGAGAAGCCCAATGTCGCATCCTACGAGTGCCGGAAAGGTGTCATTCGGTCCCAGCACTTGTTTTGCGTTAGCAGTGAAAAGAGAATATATCTTTAGGGCCTTTGCTTCCTCGCCATTATAGAAATAGGCCTCGGCAAGTCCACCATAATTCTTGAGATTTTTCACGTCTTTACTAGCCAACACTTTTTCAAAAGGAGGCAACGTCTTTTCGTAAGCAGCCGGATCGGGCATAAGCACCTGAAGACTGCTCTTGGCGCTCTCGAACAATTTTGGCAGGGTTGGCTCCGCACTTCTAATTCGAACCAGGCAGTCTGAAGGCGTTTGAGCGAATGACGGGCACCCGGCAAGGACCCAGCCAGCAAACAACAAGGCTACCAACCCGTTCGTGGAAGCGCAATGCATCGTCTTCGCCTGTAGTCCTTGCCGTCCATTACGTCGCATGTATACAGCCTCCATTCCGTTTCTTCACTGTTTTCATGTCCCAATAAATATACATCATCTGTGCAAATTGAGCACTACGAAAGCGATTCGCGGAGAACCAATGATACATAACTGGCGGGAAAAGACGGATGGTTACCACTACCAGTGCCATCAGTCATTATCTACTAACTAATGACGAGAGCTTCTTCACGAGCTCCACATCCAGCTCGTGTCCTGCCTTGCAGCTAATGAAGCGGGCTTTCAATCTGAACGGGTTGAAGCCAAGCAGAGTTAAGTCGCCAATTAGATCGAGAAGCTTATGTCTCACCGGTTCATCGGCAAAATGAAGTGGCTTGCTGAAACCATCTTCGGTCAGGCTGACGACATCATCTGCCAGCCCCAGCAATTGATGTTCTTTCAAAGTGCCAAATGTGCGAGCAATAGCAATATCCTCGATCGGCTTTTCCGGGCTCCATGTATACCACCGCTTGCCGATTGAGGGATGATCCCAATCCATCAGATAAGTAACTGAGAATTTCTCATCCGGTATAGCAACGACAGACCGATCGCCTTTTCCAACCGACACCGGCTCGGCGAGCGATATGCGTGCCTCAATCTCTCTTTTGGCGATACCGGCGTTAGTCAAAGCATCGATCCAGATGAGGGCACTGCCATCGCCCAGTGGCAGCTCCGGCCCATCGATGTCCACCAATAAATCTTCGAGGCCCCAGAAAGTCGCCGCCGCCAAGAAATGCTCGATGATACATAACCGAACACCATCGCGGCCAATGACCACATTGCGCAAGGTATTGACGACATTTTGCGCTCTGGCCGGAATTTCTACACTGCCACCATCCGGTTTGGTTACTCGAAAAACAATCCCAGTATTAGCTTGTGCCTCATGAATGACGGTTTTGATCTCTTGCCTGGATGTTAGTCCCTTGGCAATTACACTGAATTGGAAGCCGCCGTTGTTCATTTTGTCTGATGTCTGATGACCACTGAGTTGACTGGCGTGAGGAAGATGAGTCATGTCAGCGATTCCGTTGTTCTAGTTGTTCCTCTAGCTGACGCTCCACTTTCTGGTTCTGGTAATGTTCCAGCTTCTCTTCTAGTAGAGCCAGCCGTTTTTGCATGGACTTAAAGTCACTGTTCAATTTGGGAAGCCGCCGGATGTGCGCAATCTCAGTAAAAAATTGGCGCACCGGAATGCTCGGTATGCCAACCTGTACATCATGCGCCGGGACGTCTTTCATTACGCCAGCCATGGCTTCGACTATGGCGTCCTGGCCGATCTCTAAATGATCCTTGATCCCGACATTACCGGCGACAACAGCCCGATCGCGAATAACGCACGAGCCGCCAATCGCCGCTTGACCGACGACAATACATTCGCGCCCGATCCGACAGTTGTGGGCAATCATCACGAGATTATCGATCTTGCTACCTTTACCGATTATGGTGGCACCCATGGTGGCACGGTCGATGGTCGCATTACTACCAATTTCCACATCATCTTCAATAATCACTGTACCAAGTTGCGGGATCTTAAGCAGTGGATTTTCCTGATCGGAAAAATCGGTGCGCCCGGCCGCCTTTTTCTCCAGATTAGAAGGGAACTCGGTCACATAGCCGAAACCATCTGCACCAAGACTACAACCCTGCTGCAAGATAACCCGGTTACCAATCTGAACGAAATCGGCGACGATCGCACCCGGATAGATCGTACAGTCATTACCAATCCGCACTTCACCGCCGATCACGACATTAGCCATGATCACTGTCCGTTCACCAATCTTGCTGCCCGGCCCGATCGAAACTAACGGCCCAACCGCCACATCTTTTGCCAGCTCGGCCGTTGGATGCACGCAGGCCGTCGGATGAATGCCTGGCTCAGGAAAGTAGCGCTTAACACCGGCCGCCGATAGCATCCGCTGAATGGCCAACGTCGGTCTCTCGACAATAATCAACGGGCGATCCGCTTCGGTGCCTTCCGGAACCATGATCGCCCCAGCCTGACATTCGTTTATCCGCTTCAGTAGATCTTTCTCAAAGATCAGCGCCAGATCAGACGATGTAGCTGCCATTGGCGATGTCGCCACGGCCTGCACCGTCACATCGGCCGAGCCGCTCACACGCCCCCCGACGAGCGCAGCAATCTGTCCGATTGTCATTTCCATTGGCAGCTTCACATTGTCTCCTCGGTGCCGTTGGCCACCTGCCTCTGATCATTAGATGCGTTAGACCCGTTGGACGCGTTATCCGTTGCCGTTAGAGAAAGCCGAACGACACCACCTTTAGTTGAGTGGTGTCGGCTTGGATCATTCATAATGCGAACTACTTAGCGCTGACTTTTCCAGCTGCTGTAAGGCGTTTTACAACACCTTCTGTCAGATCTGTACCGCCAACCAACACTGCTTGTTTGACGAAGACTGTATCAACTTTTTTAGTTGCTGCTTCCGCTTTGATTGCAGAATCAATCTCAGTTTCCAGCTGTGATTCCAGAGTTTGTGCTTTGTTTTGAATGCTCTTTACTTCGCCGTCAATCTGGTTTTGCAGGCGGCGTTGAAGCCCTTCCAATTCCGCAGGCGGCTTGTGGGCAGCCTTCGCGTCTTCGTACTGCTTATTGCTGTCTTCAATCAGCTTGTGCACTCTTTCTTCTGATTTTTTCAATTCTTCGGCGGCTTGCTGCGCCTTGGGATAGCTGGTGACGACCTTATCCTTATCGACTGTACCAATATTCAGTTTAGAGCCGCCGGCACTGTTTGGGGCTTGCGCCATCGCCTGCGATGCCGTACCAATAGCTGCCAAAATACTGATCACAACAGGTAAAGTCTTACGAGAGTAGAACATCTCTCCTCCAAAGTTAGTAACTCACAAAATGCTTGCCAACGGGCTCAGTTTACAACATTCAAGCTCTTTGCATGCCTCAAGAACGCCTTCGATTATTAAAAACTATCTCCAAATCCGAATGTCACTCGAGGCGTGCGTCCACCGAGCAGCGTGCTAATCAGCGGATAACCATAGTCGACACGCACCATACCGATCATTGGTAACTTCACGCGCAATCCGACGCCAACCGACGCACCCATTGAGTTTCGCTCTAGCAAGGTGTTGTAAATATTGTTGCCGCCAATCTCGCCGGCATCAGCGAACATGGCCACTTTTACGTTCTTGCTTAAGGCATCGACAATTTTATTGTCAGTCTTGGGCAACGGTAGACGATGTCGGATTTCGGACCTGGCCATAAGCATCGAAGTACCTGAGCCCAGATCAGAGAACATCCGATAGCCAGGCAGTCCATTAAAGCCTCCCAGCCGATATTGAGCGAACCCGGGCAGAGAGCCAAACGAGGTACCTGCCTGAATATTGGTCAATAAGGTCGTCTCCTTGGTCACCGAGGTGATGTGGCTGGCGGTGATACCAGTCTTAGCAAAGGTGGCGCCGGTTATGCCAAGAGAGGGGGAGATGGAAGCACGAACATAATTGCCTTTGGTTGGATCAATCCGAGAATCACGCGTGTCGTAACTAATACCAGGATTGATCGAAAAGTACGCGCCACCCTGGAGGATGCCGGTGCGCGCATTTTGGGCAATGCTCAAAGCTTGCGGAATGCTATTGGTCATGCCTGTTTGGATGGCTCTTGTAGCCATCTGATCGATCAGGTTGACATTATTGTAGTAGCCACTTAAGTCCAACATCGTGGTGTCCTCGAGGGTCAAGCCAAGAGTGGCCCTGAAATTCCCGCCGAGCGGTTTGCTAAATGTCGCACTGGTGCCGAAAGTTCTTTGCTCGGCATAATCGATCAAAGTGCTGTTGAAATCACGGGCAAAGGCTGACAGATTCATATTGACGTTGGTCCCAGGAATCTGCTTGCCGTAATCAGCAGAAATCTGATACGTGCGGGCAGTAGTCATAAACTGCTGGCCAGCATTGTTCAACGTATTGGTAACGCTTCCAAATAATCCAGTGCCCATCTGGGCATTGAATGACAGAGATTCGCCCCGACCACGAAAATTGTTATCACCAACGCCAAAAGAGCCAAACGGTCCAGCAACTGTATCCAAGCCACCGCCCAGACTGATCGAACCAGTGCGCTTTTCGTCAACTTCTACTTTCAGAGTGTATTTGTCAGGATTATTAGGCGAAGGAGCCAGACTGCGGCGTATATCTTGGAAATAACCATTGGCATATAGTTGACGCAAGTCTGCGGTTAGCTGGCGCTCGTTATAGACCTGACCTGGCTTCAATTTGATGGCGTTTTTGATGATGAAATCTTTGGTTTTGTGGTTGCCAGAAATCTTGATGTCATCAATGACGCCTTCGTTAATTGCTAGTGAAATGCTGCCGTCCGGATCGTCCTTCACGTCGGTGACTCGGGCTAAAACGTAGCCGCGTTGATGATAGGCTTGTTCGACTTTGTCGATACCTGCCGACAAGCGATTGAGATTCTGAGGTTTCTCCAACTGGTCAGCGAATATCTTATGCACCTCTTCGCTGCTCAAGACTTTGTTTCCTTCGAAGGAAAACTGGCTAACCGGCTGATTCTCAGTCACGGTAATTTTCAGAAGAACACCACTACCACTTCTTTCAGGCACAGCTTTGAGCGTTCGATCGTCAAAATAACCCAAGCTATTAATCGCCTTCAAGTCGGCAGCCACCTGGTCGCGATTGAACTTATCGCCTGGATGTGTCTTCATCACGTTTGTAATATCTTCAGTCGGCACCAGTCGATTGCCCTCGACTTTCACCTCGTCAACGGTTAGATCGCTTGCCACAAGAGGAGTATCTGCTTTGGCCTGGCTATCGGCGTTACCCTGCCCATCGGCTTTGGCCTGACTATCCGCTTTATTGGCGCTGTCAGTTTTGGCCTGACCATCAGCTTTATTCTGGCTGCCGTTTTTGTCCTGAATGTCGGTTTTGCCCTGATTATCTGCCTGAGGAGCATCGCTTGCAGCGTCTTTTGCCGCTTCAAGCTTCATCGCATGCTCTGCGCTTGTATCGGCAACAGCTGGTGTCGCAGCTGGTGACTCGCTTTGCCCTGCTTTCGGTTTACCACCTGCACTGGCCGACGAATCCTCTGCATCACTGGCCGCCGCCGGCAACATCAACTGAGGCGCGCTGAAATAGCTGAACGAAAAAGCCAGCAGCGCCGAAGTTGCTACCAGCTTCTGCAGGTTGAAATTGTTGCCGAAAGAATTAAACACTTGTATGCGCCAATCGATTGCTGGATGCTCATTTTAACATGGAGACAGGTCATGCCAAGATGAAAACAACCGCTGCTGGCACGCCCAGATCATGACGCCATCATTAATACTATTGTATTGTGCAGAATCTGTGACGGCCTTTTCACTCAAAATAACCACCAACACTGCCAGGTCGAGACATTCACTGCACTTCCTAAGCCACTGTTTGAGATGTCAAGATATTTTCTTTTTTCTAAGCAGCGAACATGAGAGAATTGATAGAAACTGACAGAAATTGATAGAAAAAAATTGCTGAAAGCTTAGGAACTGCCGATGTACGAAAACAAAGCAAATAAGAAACAGCGAGCTGTGCAAATCGCTTTTGAAGACGTGTTGGGAGATTTGAGAAAAGCCGATGCCGATTCACAACCGGCAACGACAGTGGGTGAAGACACCATGAGCGGTGCGCACCTGGCAGCTCTACTGGAGAAGAATTTTGAGAAGCTGGATCCGGATCGCAACGGCATCAGTAAAGAAGAACTAGCCCAAGCATTACTGACACCCTGGATCTGGACTGACGACGAATATTGCATGCTCAAGCTGCTCGGTAAATACTTTGACACAATCATTCACATCACTGATGATGAGCAAGGCCCTGAAACACATATAACGCATATGGACAAGGATGTGCTGTGCCAGTTTCTCAACTATGGCGGATTGACTCTCGCCCAGCTTAAACAGTGGCGCGCACTTGATACCACAGCCGATACTTAGTGGCCGGCTCAACGTATCTATTATGAATATCGCGCGACTATCGTTTCTCGAACCAACCGACCGGTTGAGGATCAAGATTGATATTCACTTGCTTCACTTCGGTGTACTCTTCGAAGCCGAAAGTACCAAGTTCTCGGCCCCAGCCACTTTGTTTGTAGCCGCCCCAGGGACACTCATTATAAGTATTGTGATAGCCATTGACCCAAGTGATACCAGCACGGATCGCTTTCACTACTCGATGAGCACGTGAAATGTCATTGCTAAAGACAGCGCCAGCCAGGCCGTAATCAGTGCCATTGGCCAGCTCAATCGCTTCCGCTTCATTGGCGAATGGCTGCACAACTACCACCGGTCCGAAAATTTCTTCTTGCACAATGCGCATTTCCGGCTTCACTCCGGTGAAAACCGTCGGACTGACGAAATATCCTTCACCAAAGTGTTCGCCATGCAAGCGCTCTCCGCCGGTTTCTAGCTTGGCGCCCTCTTTCTTCCCGGTATCGATATATTCAAGCACTCGATTCATTTGCTGCTCGCTGACCAGAGGACCCATCTCACTCGTTGGATCAAGACCGGGGCCGACTTTAATCTTTTTGGCTCGCTCCACCATCTTTTTAACGAAGGCGTTATATATCGACTGTTCGACAATCATGCGCGAACCGGCGGAGCAAACTTGACCGGCGTTGCAGTAAATGGCGAATAATGCATAATCCACGGCTGTATCGAGATCGAAATCTGAGAATATGACCATTGGTGATTTACCGCCGAGTTCCAGTGTCACTTTTTTCAGATTGGACAAAGCGGCTTGCGCAATTAGCTTGCCAGTTTTGACACTACCGGTAAATGCAACTTTGTCAACGCGCATGCTTTCAGCAATCGGTTGGCCAACATGTGTGCCACCACCAAGAACAATGTTCACCACCCCCGGTGGCAGCTCAAGCTCTTGTAGAATTTCAGCCAACTTTATGACCGTCAGCGGCGTGTATTCGCTCGGTTTCAAAACACAAGTATTACCAGCTGCAAGTGCCGGTGCGAGCTTCCATGTGGCCAGCAAGAATGGATAATTCCACGGAATTATTTGACCACAAACTCCGATCGGTTCACGCACCACTGTCGTCACCGAAGGCGCCGGCACATCAATAGTCTGTCCGGTCGGCTTGGTGATTAATCCTGCGTAATAGCGAAAACAAGCGGCAGAATCAGCGATGTCATATTTCGATTCACGCAGCGGTTTGCCGTTGTTCAATGATTCAAGCTCGGCCAATTCGTCGCCGATTTGGTCGATCTTATCCGCCAATTTGAATAAAAATGCCGCTCGCTCCTGAGCGGTCATCCTTGGCCACGGACCCTGGTCGAATGCCTGGCGAGCGGCATCAATTGCCTGCTCGACGTGCTGTTTGCCTGACTCGGCCACTTTGCAGAGCGGCTTGCCGGTTGCCGGGTTAAGCAAAGTTCGCTCCGACGATCCGTCTTTGAACTGGCCGCCAATAAATTGACGCCACTGGCGGTCCACTTTTGTTTTTGGTGCGGTAATGGTCTGAGCCATATTCAATCAACCTCTTCTAAACCTGGATAAAATCGGAGCCCGAATCGTACAAACAGACGCAGCGCTACCCCAAGCCACTAAGCAAAAGAACATTAGTGAAACCATGATAGCATTCACCGCCTTCTCAAGTATGCGAAAATTGTCAAACTCGAACAAGCTTCGTCGACGGCCGCTAGTCCTCAGTACTATGCCTCGAATGCCTTGAATACATTGAATGCGTTAAAAACATGACTAAATCACAAAGGCCGCATTCTGGTTCGTTTGTCACCCTGGAAGGGCCAGAGGGTGCCGGCAAAACAACCCAGGCGAAGAACTTATCTAAGCAGTTGGATGCGCTGGGAGTGCCACATTTAATTACCCGCGATCCGGGAGGCACACCGCTCGGACGTCAGATTCGCCGAATTTTGCTCAATCCTGAAAATCCGGTCAATCCAATGGCGGAACTGCTCTTATATCAAGCCGATCGTGCCCAGCACGTTAGCGAAGTTATTCTGCCCGCATTGAATGCTGGCACGCTCGTGATCTGCGATCGCTTCACCGATTCAACTATCGCTTATCAAGGGTACGGGCGCGGGCTGGATTTCAAATTAATCGACGAACTGAATGAAATCTCCACCGGCGGATTGAAGCCAGAATTAACCATTCTCTTCGATTTGGAAAGCAGCGACGGCTTGGCACGCCTTCATCCAGGTGGGCACGATCGATTGGAGCGGGAGGCTTTGACATTTCATTTAAAAGTTCGTGAAGGTTATCTCAGGCTGGCAGAAACTGACCCACAGAGATGGCGAATATTGGACGCCGGCAAACCAATGAGTACTGTGCAAACTGAGCTGAGAGGAATCCTTCTAGAACATCTCGGAGCCAAATACAATATCGCTGCTCTCTTAGACTGAAAGCTTAGAATTAAAACTGACAGTGATTCCTTAGGGTGGCAGTTTTTCTATCACTGAGAGTGAACCGCTTTCGCCACCTCAGCACTTAAGTTGTCCAAATCAAGGCGCATTTGCCTTTCATCTTGCGGGTCAAGCGAGCCACCACTTTCGGTGCGCAGATCGGCATACTTCGACTGCAGGTCACCGGCCCGCCGCTGAAGATGTTCGTAGAGTCCGGCGGCGATTCTTCCCTTTTCCTTTTGTTCGTCCAAATAAGAACGTAAATCGCTCAACATCGTGGAAATCGGCGGTGCTTGTTGAGTAGCCTGATTCGGCGACTGCATATAAATGATGGACGGCGTATATCCGACAGCCGGCGTCACCCAGGGATAATAATAACCGCTGGGCGATCGCCAATAGCGCACAGCGGTGCCGTTATTCATGACATTGAAAAGCCCGTTCCCGATCGGTTGCGGTACGTTCACTACCGGCACCGCGTAACCACCGTAAGCGTAAGGACTGGTGTAAACAGGCGATGGCACGTAACCGGAGGGAATTGTGTTGAAGCCGAAGTTATGCGAATAACCAGCGCCACCGTAATAGCTACCGGGATTGCCATAGGCGTTGGGCGGGGCGAAACCTGCGCTCTGCGCCCAGGCCATCGGACAGCTGTTGACGACAATTAACGTAGCAAGCAAAAATTTGTTCATCAGTCACATCCCGAGCGCTGACGCTCATCGGCAATAATTAAGGTTGGATTACTCGAGACTAGAGTGACCATGACTACAAATACAGACGCCGCTTGGCGCTGCCAGTTCCTCCAGTAATGCTTCAAAAGAAACGATAATTCATTTCTTCCGCAGACAAATGCACACAAATTAAACCCCAGAAACCGAGGAAAGCCAGTGAGTTAATATTGGCAACACCAGCCGAAGGCAGCGCGTGCGCCGTTGCCAAGGCCGCCAGACCGGGGATCATCACCACCACGCAGACAAGGCAGAGCCGCCGGCACACAATCATCAAAGGCCGTCCTTGTCTGGCCTTTCGTTTAAATAGAATAAATCCAATTAGGCCAAGAACCAAGGCCATGGCAATGCCGTGCAGCGCTGCCCAGAAGAAAATGTTGCAAACAACACCGTATACCGCCTGGCCAACGGCCAACAGGGTCTCGTGCAAATTGAACGATTGAGTACTTGAGTCCATATCCTCGATGCTCGTCGCGACCAGTCACTATGACTTGAGGATCATAACGCAAGGGTGCGCACTCGATCATTTACAGGCTCAATCTTTGCGCCATATTACTGTGATTATTCTGGTAAAAATTACACTCGTTCCTGTACACTCATTGCCATCTCAAGCTCAGCTTCAAACCCAGCCTGATCTCAGTTTTAGTTGCAGTTTTAGTGTTAGCCTCAGTCTCAGTTTCGGTCTCAGGAGCAACCATGCGAAAGCACTTTACTTGTCTTCTCAGCGTTCTCGTCGGCGCCTGTTTTTTCCTCAGTAAACCGGAAGCAAAATCGATGAAAGAAGATGCTGTGCCGGGCGGTGGTTTTGATCGCGCGCAAACCCTGGTTTTGAACTTAAACCGCGTCCAGGGTTCATCCGGCTGGTACCTTTTGGAGGGACTAAAATACACGAGCACAATGGATCATGACCTCACCAAGGCGCTCCGGCAAGTGGAGGAAGTGGACAGAACATATGCCAAACTACGCGGGAAACCGGACAATAAGTATCTGGAAACGACAGCCATTAAAATCGACAGGGCAGTACAAGCCAATCATCAATTGAACGAAGATTTACGTGATGCCTTCGAAGAGTTGAAAGCGCAGATCAAAGAGACATTGGTTATGGATGAGGTAGTGAAAAAGCATTAACAGAGCCTTGCTACTCAGCGACATGTTCATCGACTAACTGCGCTCTGCACCATATATGATACCATAGAGGCTTATGATAAAATGTTGAGCGATCTCCCATTCTCTATACTCTCCATAGTATGCAACACTGACGAACTTGAGCATGCGGCTTTTATGAGCTTACGTAAATTGGCTGGTTGGGCTGGAGCTACCGTTTTACTTCTCTTAGCCACTCTTCTGCCAATCGATGTATTAGCGGCCAACGGTCCGGTACCATCTGCCAGTGTTTGGCAGACAAGTATTGCCGATGGCGATAGAAATCTCAGTTTACAGAAGCTTTTGCTAGCTGAAAATTGCTACAGAAAGGCTCTCACAGAAGTCGAGCGCGGTCCTCACACTGATGAGGACGTCGTCACCTGTTTGCAAAAGGTCGCTTCCACCCTGGCCCTGGAAGACAAAACAAACGAGGCCTTACACCTTTATCAGCGGTCGCTAAACATACTCGAGCGCCGTTACGGAAAAGATAGCCCACAGCTGGTGCCGACACTCTTTGCTCTGGGCTCGATCTTTGAATCTGAAGGCGATCCTAAGTTGGCAATGACTCTTTACCGCAGGGCGCTTGCTATAAACGAAAAGAACTATGGACCGTTCAGCCCAGCAGTTGCCTCAAACTTACACCGCCTGGGTCGAGCTGAATGCAACGCTGGAAACGTCGAAGAAGCCGAACATAATTACCGGTCATCCTTAGCCATACTAGAACAACAACCAGGACTTAAGTCGAGCGATCAATTGGAAAATCTGCTAGCCGACTACAGCGATCTGCTGAGAAAAACAGACACATCGAATCGAGATCTGATCGCCGACTTCCAAAAAGAGATTTTGAACGATCGCACTGACTCGGCTGCCTTAATGAAAAACCAGCGGTCCTCCTGGCAACAAGAAATGGCCGCTCAATCTGAAAATACAACCAAGGCCCAAACCAACGAAGCACCACAAGTGGCCTTGAGAGCTTTCAAAGAACCTCTCAGCAATCCCACTCTACAACCGGCCTACAACACCATGGCCGACGTCTTATTCAAACGTGCTCCCTCCAAGAATGAGGAAGAACGCTACGAGCGCATGATCGCTATAGATATCAAGGCGCTGGGTCCCGATCATCCTACTGTTGCCGACGATCTGAACGGCCTGGCGTTGCTCTATTTGTCGCAAGGCCGGTACGCCGAAGCCAAGACGCTTCTCATCCGGGCGCTCGGCATCTACGAATCTGTTTACGGCAACGACAATCTCTTAGTGACCAGCACACGGGCCACTCTCGCCGCTACCTGTAATAGTCTCGGTCAACCTAATCAAGCTACCGCTTTATACAACACCGCCCTGAGTCAGGGCGGCCAGATTCTTGCACCTAATAGTTTCGAGACTGCGCGGTTGCTCAATGAGATCGCTTATCTCTACTATCGCCAGGGCAGATTGGAAGATGCTCGTACTACTTACCAGTGGGCGCTGGCAAGCACCGAAGCGGCCGCCGGTAAAGATAGCCGACTGGTCGCCGCCTGTCTTAACGATTATGCCAACGTACTGCGTAGCCTGGGGCGTACCGACGAAGCCGATCAATTGCAAGCACGCTCCATCAGAATCTTAGCAACGACGACCCCAACTCCGCTGCAATAAAGAGCAAAGATTGAAGAGCGAATTGCCGATCACATATCTCAGATCGGCGATCCCAGATCTCGGGTTAATTACGGTCTACCGCGCTGGATTTCGGGGTGTCCATTCAACGTATAAGGCACCGGCGTGCCATTGAACGGCTCGTTCGAAAAGCCACCATTGCTGGTCAGGTCTATTTTATCCGGCACCCAGTCTCCAGGTAGATCCACCACCGGCTTAAGCTCCGACACAAAACTCGATTTAACGAAGATCCTCTCTGCCGATTTCTCTGTTGTTTCACCAGTAACAGAACTAACATCGTTTTTGCGCAGCTTTCCCAAAACTGAAGTGCCAGGACGTATTACAACCTCTTCCGTCTCCGCTCTGAGCAGTCTGTGAGATGACCCATCCTGCTCATTATCCTTATATGTCTGCTTGTCAAAACTGGCCTCCCGGAACGAGGTCGGATTAAATTCGGAGCCGTCAAAACGGTCATGTCGATCGGCCTCAGTTTGAGCCTGAGCATTTAGCGCGAAACACATGAAGCAGACAGCGCCTAAAAGCAAAGAAATTGGATAACTAAAAAAAATGGAATGCCGAGACTTGTGATTTTTGCTTATCTTTTGCATGCTCAACTGCATCACCTCAGTTATCATCTTCAACTTGATGATCATAATCTGGTCCTTCCATCTAGGATCATGTTCAGGATGAGATGATCCGTATCAAGCGATCGCAAACACAGAGACGATTGATTCGGTCCGGCAGGTACCTGCAATGTCAGGTTCTCCTTAACATACTACTTGTTTAGCTTGTGCCTCGATGTCTAATCGACGAATCCGAACGAGCATCTCAGCCACTCTGATAATAGCCCTTTTCTGTTGGGGACATTTCTGCTCAAGCCAATCAGCATTTGCTTCCGGACGGGAGATAGCCATTCCCGACTATCAGTTTCAACCAATCAGACCGACGAAGGCGGTGACCATCAGAGAAGCGGTAGAGATCGCCTTGAGGAATTTTCCCACGATCACCAACAAACAGTTCAAACTGCGTGCCGCGCTGGCTAACGTCACCCTGGCTAAAACTCAGTATTTGCCTAATTTGAACGCGGACATCCAGGAGTCGGTGGTGACACCAAATCGTATCGCCAGCGTGGTTATGAACAATGTGTCCGGTTTTGATACAGTGCCGGTGGACTCCGGACCGCCGGCAACACATTCGTCGATGAGGCCACTTGCCAATAACCTCGAGGGACTGAACTTAAACTGGCTGATTGTTGATTTCGGCTTAAGACATGCCAATGATGATTTTGCTTATGCTGACGCCCGGGCAGCCAGAGCTGACTTGAAATTGACCAGACTGGATGTGGCATTCGACGCTGCTGATTCGTTTCTATCAGCTGTAGCGGCGAAGCAGGTCATACGATCCGAGCGCGCTGCTTTAGATCGTATGCAGGCGGCCGATCTGACAGCCAGGACATTGGTAACCAAAGGTTTGAAACCGGGCGTCGAGGCGGCCAGTCTGGATTTTGAGGTAGCGAAAGCGAAAATCGCTGTCATTAAGGCCGACAAGGCAGTCAAGCTGTCTCTGGTTGACCTGGCCGAGACAATGGGGATAGCCAACATGGATGTGGACGTGGTTTCCGAACCACTTGTCACGAGTCCAATCGAGACAGACACCGAACCGTTCGGTCCATTTGATCTAACATCTCACCCGTTGGCTCTGTTAAAGACAGCGGAAATCGACAGATGGAAAGCAAAAGTCGATGTCCTCAATCGAGCCTATCGCCCACATCTATGGCTCAATTGCTCACTCTGGGGCAAAGGCAGTGCTGAGAACATAGCGATCAATCCAATCCCGCGCGTCGCCGATGGTGTCCTCCCGCAAGCGTTTAATTACATGGCCGGTCTTTCTTTTAGTTTCCCGTTTATGGAATATTTTCCGCTCAAGGCCGAGAAGAAAATTGCCAGCAGCAACGAACTAGCAGCAAAAGCTGAGTTTGATTTAGCCATACAGATTTTGGAAAAGAAAGATGCCCGCGCCAGGATCTTGCTGGCCGAGGCGCGTAAAGTCGCCGACGAAACACCAAAAATGGTGGAAGCCGCAAAAGTACAGGAGATCAAAGTTCTAAAACGCTATCGTGTTGGTCTGACCAATATGGTATCACTGGCAGAGGCAGAACGTGTCCTGGCCGAAGCAGAAGTCGAGGACGCACTCGCTCAAATTGAAGTGTGGCGATCAATACTTTCTCTCGCCTATGTCCAGGGCGATCTACAGCCGTTCCTTCAGCTGGTGGCAATCGCTGAGGGCAACAGAGAATTAGACAGCAGCCCCAGCTCAATCTACCGGAGATAAGACATGTGGCTCATCTCTACAGCAATGAAGCGTCCGGTCACAGTTGTGGCAGCGATTCTAAGCATTCTATTGGTCTCAGTTTTGGCCCTGACCAGCATGAAGCAGGATATTTTCCCGGATTTGAAGATCCCAGCGATCTATATCATTCAGGGATATGGCGGCATGTCGCCGGAGCAGATGGAAGGTTACATCACTTCCACCTACGAGCTGTATTTCTTGTACGTTCCCGGCATTGAGCACATTGAGTCTCGCTCGATCCAGAACGTCGCCCTGATCAAAGTATTCTTTCACCCCGATACAGACATGGCCAGCGCCATGGCTGCTGTCGTGGCCATGGCTAATCGGGCGACGAGCCTGATGCCTCATGGAACTTACAATCCGTTTGTGCTTCGATTCGATGCCGGCAGCTTGCCAGTCGGACAGCTTGTTCTTTATTCTGATACCAGACCGGTAAAAGAGCTGGAGGATCTGGCTTATGTCCGGATTCGCCCATTGCTTGCCACCGTCCCTGGTGCGGAAGCGCCACCACCCTTTGGCGGCAACATCAGAACGATCGTGCTCAGCGTCAATGCCGACAAGCTTCGCCAATATAACATCTCCGGCGATGAAGTAATCCAGGCGCTGGAGACCGGCAATGTTGTCTTGCCTTCCGGCAACATCAGAACCGGAGACTATCTGCGCATCGCTCCGGTCAATACGGATCTGCCCGACATCCACGAGTTGGATTATTTACCGATCAGAACCGGTCATGGTCCACAAATTTTTCTCAAGGATATAGGGACCGTACAGGACTCAGAAGACATTCTCGCCGGCTATGCACTCTATCAAGGGCGTAAAACTGTCTACCTTCCAGCCGTGAAGCGCGCCGATGCTTCAACAGTATCAGTTGTGGATGCGCTCAGAAATGCCTTGCCGAGAATGCAAGCGGTTTTACCACCAGACGTCAAAATAACCTACGAATTCGATCAGTCGAAATACGTCAGAGAGGCGATCAACGATGTCTTTCATGAAGGACTTTTGGGCACATTACTACCCGGCTTGATGATCCTCCTGTTCTTGAGAGATTGGCGCAGCACTCTGATTGTCGTTACAACTATTCCTCTTTCCTTATTGACTGCCATTGTTGGTTTGTCGGCAACCGGACAGACAATCAACATCCAGACCTTAAGCGGATTAGCTCTATCCATAGGAATTCTGGTCGATGAGGCGACGGTCAACATCGAGAATATCCACAGCCACCTGGCCATGGGCGTGGCCAGAACCTGGCCATTTTTCAAGCCTGCGTAGAGACAATGGTGCCACAGCTCTTGGCGATGCTTTCAGTGATCGCTGTCTTTATCCCCTCGTTCTTCATGGTCGGCATCACTAGAGAACTGTTCATCCCCTTATCGCTGGCGGTCGGCTTTGCCATGATCGCTTCGACAATACTGGCGTCTACGCTTGTACCGATCATGTCCGCCTGGCTTTTGAAGGAGCATTCAGACAAAACTGAGACTAAACCGGATTTTGTCGATCATATGAAAGCGAAATTGAACGATCTGGTACAAATGCTTCTGCCCGCCCGCTTTTTGGTAATAAGTGTCTATCTGATCGCCAGCATTTCCTTAGTGGTCATTCTCTATCTGGCCATCGGCAAGGAGTTATTTCCGGCCTCGGCCAGCAGCCAGTTTCGCATCAGGGTGACCGCACCTACCGGCATGCGAGTGGAGTCGCTGGAAAAGAGAGTGCTCGTGGCACTAGAGCAAATAAAGCAAGAAGCAGGACCGGGAAATGTCGAGTCGACCTTAGGTTATGCCGGACAGCAACCACCAATGTTTCCGATCAGTTCAGCCTTTCTCTGGACCAGTGGCCCGAATCAGGCAGTCCTCGACATCCAACTGCGTGAAAGTGCCCGTATCGACATGCCGGCATTCGAAGACCGTCTGCGCCAGAGATTAGCTAAGGCTCTGCCTGATACCAAATTGTCATTCGAGCCGGGAGACATTGTCAGCCAGATCATGAACCTCGGCTCTCCCACACCTATATCGGTACAGATCATGGGACACAATCTCATCGCCGATAAATTATTCGCTACGAAAATTTTCGGCGAGATGAACAAGGTTAAGACCTTACGTGATTTGCAATGGGGGCAGCCATTAGATTATCCATCCTGCCAAATCCAGATCGATCGAGAACTGGCTGGGCAACTTGGTGTGACAGCACAACAGATCGGCATGTCTCTGCAACCCGCCTTTTTCTCCAGCAGATTCGTGCACCTCAGCCTCTGGCGAGATAGAGACAGTGGTTTTTCTTATCAGGTGCAAGTACAGGTACCGCAAGATCAGATCAAGTCGAAGCAGGACATCGAAAATTTTCCAACGATGGCCAGCCTGCGCAAAGAAGAGATGCGTCCGAAAGGCGACGAAGAAGATCCGGACATTACGCATCAGTATCCCGGCAGTCAGACACGCAGACCTCAGCACCCGCTGATTTCCGATGTGGCCAAGGTAAGTTATGGGGTAACCAACGGCGAGTTTGACCGATACAATATGATGAGGATGGTATCGTTGACGGCCAACATTGCCACCAACGATCTTGGCAGCGTCGGCAAGGCGGTGCGCGCAGCCGTCCAGCGGGCAGGAACACCGCCGCGAGGCGTGTTTGTAGAAGTAACCGGACAAGTGCCGCTGTTGCAAGACACATTCTTTCATCTGCTTACCGGATTGGGCTTGGCTGTCGTAGTAATTACGCTGATGTTGCTGGCTTATTTCCAAGCACCGCGCGTGGTGCTTGTCGTTATGTCTACTACTCCAGCCATTCTCTTTGGCGTTCTCACAATTCTTATGCTCACAGGCACCACGCTTAACGTGCAGTCTTTCATGGGCGCCATTATGGCCATCGGCGTGGGCATCGCTAACGCCATTTTGCTCGTGGTATTTGCTGAGGCTAATCGCCAGCAAGGGATGAAGGCTGATGAAGCGGCGATTCATGCTGCGCAAAGCAGAATGCGCCCGATCTTAATGACATCAATCGCCATGGTTGCCGGTATGATCCCGATGGCCTTGAGCACAGGACAAAGTGCGCCTCTGGGGCGCGCCGTCATCGGCGGGCTGACAATGTCTACTTTGTCCGTATTAATCTTACTACCGCTGGTATTCGCTATCATTCAACAGAATGCACCGCTCCGCTCTCCATCGCTACATCCAGAAGATCACGAACCTTAGGAAATGGTGGCAACTACAAGATGACAATACGCTCGCTCTTCACTCGTAAAAATCTCTTATTTGTCGGCCTGGGACTGATCGTGATCGCCGCTGCCCTTTTTGCGGGCAACTGGTTTCACAACCGGCAAGTGGAAAAGCAAGCCACTCAAGAAGCTGTGACAGTAAAAGTTGTGCCAGTCGTCTCCAAAACTCTTTTTCGAGAAGATCAGTTACCTGCTGAGATCGAAGCCTATCAAGATGTGCTGATTTATCCGAAAGTACCTGGTTTTGTAAAGTGGATCGGCGTCGATCGCGGCTCGGTTGTGAAAGAGAACCAGTTGATGGCCGTTATGTATGCGCCTGAGTTTCTGGCAAGAAGAAATGAGGCCCTTTCTCAGGTTGCTGCAGCCAAGGCGGCATTAGCCGCCGAGCAATCAAAATTGCAAGATGTGGAAGCGGATTTGAAAAAGCGCCAGGCTAATCTGCTTGCCGATCAATCGACTTATCAAAGAGTAAACGCCGCCTCAGATGTCCCAGGAGTAATAGCAGACAACGACGTCGTGCAGTGGGCGCAGACCGTGGAAGTCGATCGCCAGGAAGTGAACACGCTTATTCAACGCGTTAACGCCAAAGCTCATGAAGTGACGATGCGCAATGAGGAGTTGAAAGCGAAAGAAAAATCCTATGACAACTTTTCTGATTTTGCATCTTATCTGGAAATCCGCGCTCCTTTCAATGGCTACGTCACAGAACGAAAATTGCATGTCGGCAGTTTCGTCGGCCCAGATGGCAGTGGTGCCTATCCGCCTATATGCCGGGTCAAACAATTAGACTTACTGCGAATTGTCGCTCCTGTGCCGGAGCGAGATACAAGCGGCGTCATTGCCGGCTCTCAAGTACAATTCTCTGTCTCTTCCTTTCCGGGGCAAAAGTTTGCCGGCACAGTTGCTCGGATCAGTAACAGTTTGGACAAGGCGACGCGCACCATGCCGGTGGAGTTGAACTATTTCAACCCTGACTACAAAATCTTGCCTGGCATGTTTTGTGAAGTTTACTGGCCGACGCGCCGGCGTGAATCATCACTGTTTGTACCGATCTCGGCCGTAGTGACCACTCCGCTTGAGACATTTGTCTGCAAAGTGCAGAACGGCATCGTAGAGTGGGTGACTGTAGCTAAAGGTCAGATCATGCAAGGGATGGTCGAAGTGTTCGGGTCCTTACACGAAGGCGATATGGTGGCCAAACAAGCCAGCGAAGAACTGCTAAATGAGTCGCGCGTCAAGGCGATCACTAACTGATCGGCTAGTGCGCGCAGGCAACCACCGCTCCAACGTGGAGCGTAATTGTTCAATATTTACCGGTTTAGCCAGATAGTCGTCCAGTCCTGCTGCTAATGCCTTTTCTCGATCGCCTGCCATGGCCCCGGCAGTCAGTGCAATAATCGGAATGCCGGTACCCGGCTCAATGCCGGCATTTTTTTCTATTGTCCGAATGATGCCAGTAACCTCGTAGCCGTTTATATCAGGCAAGTGAATATCCATCAGAATAATGTTGTAATGTCCGGTCTTAAATTCCTCCAGGGCACCTCACCGCCAGTGGTGCTGGCACAGGCTTCCATTCCTAGACTAGTTAATTGGCGAACGACTAAGTAGCTGAGAACTGCGTTGTCCTCGACGATCAATACTCGCCTGTTCAGCGCTAAGGCCGGCGGCAATTGTTCCACAACTGGCCTCAGTTTTCCTTGGGGGCCGTCCTTTGGTTCTTGCAAGCAGGTCTTATCGAAAGGCACTTTAAACCAGAATGTTGATCCGCGATGCAATTCGCTCTCGAAGCCGATTGTGCCATTCATCATTTCGATAAAGCGCTTGCTGATGGCCAGACCAAGCCCGGTGCCACCAAACTTGCGCGTGGTTGTGGAGTCCACCTGAACAAACGGAGTGAACAACAATCCTTTATGTTCTCGGGCGATACCGATGCCGGTGTCGCGGACTGTAAACAAGATTGTCACCGCCTCGTTAGTTTGACTTTCCACCTCCGCATGGAGAGTGACGCTTCCCTTTTCTGTAAACTTCACGCCGTTGCCGACAACGTTGAGCAGGCTCTGACGAATGCGCGATGCATCACCCCAGACAAACGCTGGCAGCTGAGAATCGAGCGATACACTCAACTTAAGATGTTTGTTGGCAGCTGCCGGCGCTAAAAGTTTGATGCAGTCTTGTACTAAAAAAGTGGGACTGAACGCTTCATATTCCAGAGCAATCTTACCGGCTTCTATCTTAGAGAGGTCCAAAATATCATTGACTACTGTTAAAAGAGCATGACCTGAATCATGAATAGTTTGAATCATGTCCCTGAGGTCGGAATCCATAGATTCTGACAAAAGAAGTTCGGACATACCTAAAATTCCGCTGAGCGGTGTTCTCAACTCATGACTGATGTTCGCCACAAATGCAGACTTAACGTTTGATGCATCAATGGCCTGATCGCGAGCGATGCGCAAATTGTAGTTAGCTTCTTCTAAGTCGCTTGTTCTTTGAGCGACCTTAAGCTCTAGCTCCTCAGCAACCTTTTCCAATTGTTTCCTGAAAGTTTGCCATTCGGTCAGAACCGATCCAAAAATTATGCCGATGAGAGCGACGATTCCGAGATACGCGCCAATCAATAAAAGACCTTCGTTCAAAGAGCCGACCGCAAACGGACCAAGTCCATTCTTCAAGCCGATAACCGCAAAAATTTCTATGGCAGCCACAGTCAAGGTGACACCGCACACTCCAAAACGCGCTGCCGCCAGAACTAGAAAAGGAAACATCAAGAATTGCAGTCTGTATTGGTGATCTGTTAAAAAATCGCAGAAAACAATCAGACAACAAATGCTCAGCGTCGCCATAAATGCCAGAAGCTCCAGCAGGCGTTTGCGATCCTGGCAAACGGCAGCCAATGCCCGCCAGGTAAGAATGAGAGGGGTATAGACCAGCACACCGCCAGTATCACCAGCCCACCATGTTAAACAAGTGTAGGCGTATCGATCCCAGGGAAGCAAACCGGCCAGGCAAAGGGTTGTCACACCGATCACGGCGGCCAATACACAGCTGGCCGCCGCTATGCCGACAAAAACGAAACTGTCGTGAGGACGTCTAAAAATATTCCTGGAGTCGATAAACCGCCTGAGCAAAAGACCACCGACGATCGCTTGCAGCGTCGACCCGAGCGCGATAAACGCCGCCACTATAACTTCGGTAAGCGAAAAAGCGGAAAATCCGGAATAAAACCAGACATTTGCAAGAAATGAACCAATCCAGATACCAAGCCACGCTGGAACTCCAAGAACAAGCACAGCTGCAAAAGCAATACCGGAAGGCGGCCAAATGGCTGTAACGTTGCCGGGACTAATGGCGAAATAAAAGCCGAGCCTGCCAGCGATGGCATAAGCCGCGGCTACCAAGAATGTCTTAAGAAGGTATCCACCTTTCATCTTCAGAACCTGGTCATCGTGGCGATTGTCCGGGGTCCAAAATCTTGTGAATCTCATACCATCTTACAGCTTTTGCTCTGCTCATTCAGTCTCTGCTCTTACGATATAAAGTGAGCCAGTAGAGCGTCTTCGGACTTTTTAGAGAATTATCAACCTAATTCCTACCAATAGATCTACGGGTTTATCCTCAGTTCTGTCCAAAAACAGGAATCGCCGGATATAAGCATATGACCCAAAGACCGAAAGCGAAGAGATAATTCAGCCTGCCGGGAAAATGCAGGGGAGGCAGTAAGGCCAATGAGTGACAACCACGATCAATTAATTGCCAAAGTAGCCGACGACTGTCATCGCAGCAGTTACATTGAGGCAAAGGCAGATGCGAAAAAGCTTTTGCTTGCCGACTCGGCCATTGCCGATCCAACCCGGAGAGACCAGCAAATTTTTAATGACATTAAGGCTTTGCATAACGCCAAAGTCAGCGACGACGATATAAGAAAGCTCGGACTTCCTGTCTTCGAGGCCAAATCGGTAGAAGAAGTTCGGGAAATAGAGGGTGCTTCGGCTAAGCCCGGCTCTGCTCCACCTGAGGCCGCGGCAAAGGCAAACAATTCTCCACATGGTCGCAGGATAAATGATGGCGAAATTTACGTAATGCCAAATGCCAAGGGAAGTGTCGATGCGGTACAGGAATATCATTACGAAGACGGCACGCAAGGCGAAGCAAGAACGTCGATAGATAACACCCTAAGGATAAACGAGCGGGGGAAAACCCCAAAAGACAACGTGAGCATGACCAAATTTGCTGATGGTGTAGTAATGATATTTAGCGGCGATCAAAAAGAAGGCAGAGTGTACTTCCCGCCAACCGAAAAAAACATCAAATACTCTGCGTCCTTTTCCGCAAAGAGCTATGGTCAAGTGCTCGCTAACGGCACTCCGCTCGGAGCCGCATTTGATTACCCGCAAGATCTGCATAAGAAATACGATTCAGAATGGATGGCGGAAGCCCGCAAATTGGATCCCAATCGACCGTTGGATAGGAAACACAAAAACTGACGACTGCAAATGTCAGGCCATATTCTGGGCAATAGGCAGCGTCACCATAAATGTCGTTCCTTTGCCCAGTTCACTTCTGACGCTGATAGTGCCGTGATGTCGTTCGATCATCGCCTTAGCGATAGCCAGTCCCAGGCCGCTGCCGCTCCGAGTGCCTGAACGTGAGAAATCTGCGCGATAAAAGCGCTCGAACACTTTATCTATGTCTTCCGGGGAAATGCCAACACCGGTATCAACAACTTTAACGATAGCAGCCTCTCCTAAAGAAATAATAGTGACTGTGACACTGCCACCAGAATTAGTATATTGCAGGGCATTCTTGATCAAATTGGCAAAAACAGTATAAAGTGAATCTCTGTTACCAGTTACTTGCACGCTGTCCAACTGGCTGTCGATCAAAGTAATATTTTTGCTCTCGAACAGTTCTTCCAACTCGCCCATCACCTCGCGCAACAGCATATCTAATTGGACTGGCGTGGTGGCGAGCGGTTCTGAATACTCCTCTGTTTTTGTCAAAAGGATCAGATCAAAGACAAGCTTGTTCATGCGCCGAGCTGCTCGTCGTACCTTATCGATGCGTTCAACAGATTGCTCGTCATGGGCGTAATCATAAGTCAAATTATCTAATGCCACCAGCATAGTGCTGATCGGTGTTTTCAACTCATGACCGGCATCTGCCAGAAAGCGTTTTTGTAAATCATATGTATGCTGAACAGGTTTGATCGCCCGGCCGGAAAAAGCATATCCGCAAGCGGCCAGTCCGAAAAATAGAAACGGCGCCAAAAGCAAAGATCTTTGCCACAATTTCTTCACTGCCAGATCGCGATCTACTGTCGGCGCCTCCACTTGCACATACCCGATTAAATTCCCTGAACGCACAATGGGACGAGCCAGGCAACGCCAGGTTCGTCCCCGCCAGCGCACTTCAATTGGTCTCTCGGCAAAAACTGCTGGACCGGGCACTCCAATTGATCCGCAAAGGTGCTTGTTAATATCCCAGAGGTGTATAACAACAGCGAGGTGAACTGTGTGCGAATCAGTCGTATAAGTCGTGAGATAGGGCGCTTGGCCATCGTAGAGCACCATCTCTCTGGTGACGGCGAGCACCTGTTTTAATTCCTCATCCAAACTTTGAGTCAAATCAAAATGAAAGAGTAACAAGCCCAAGGCGCTTAGACTGAAATAGACAGCGAACGACAAAACCACAAATTGTAGAGTGAGGCTTTGCCGTAGTCTCTTAAACATCAACCGTTAAACCGGTATCCCAGGCCATGAATCGTGGCGATCAATGGCGGTCCTTCGTCCTGGTCCAGCTTTTTGCGCAAGTTCTTCACGTAACATCTGACTGTGTCGGGAACAATATCGGCGTCCGATTCCCAGACCCGCGACAACAACACATCAGAAGCGAAGACATGATTGGGATTGCGCATAAAAAACTCGAGCAAGGCAAACTCTTTCGGCTCCAGATGCACTGCCTCTCCATCGCTGGTCACCGACCGCGTCGCCAAATCAAGAGTGATGTTGCGCGCCACAAGGACATTTGTTTTTGCAGCTGTGGTGCGCCTGAGCAAAGCTCTCACTCTCGCTGAAAGCTCTTTCAACGCGAACGGTTTACATAGATAGTCGTCAGCGCCAAGATCGAGCCCCTTCTCCCTGCTGTCAATTGAAGTCTGGGCGGTGAGCATCAGTATCGGAGTAGTGCCACCGCTCGCTCTAAATTGTTTGCACAGCTCTAAGCCGCCCAAGCCAGGCAGCAGCAAATCCAAGATTATCAGATCAAACTCAGTCACTCGCAGCAAGTCGATGGCTGTCTGTCCGTTGCCGACAATTTCCACTACATGACTATCGCGAGCGAGCCAGGTCTGAATCTCTTCAGCCAGATCGGTCTCATCTTCGACCAGTAGTATCTTGCTAATTTCCCATCCTCCCGGGCAACTTTTCGGGCGGCTTTGACTTGGACTGGGGACTGCAGGAATCCTACCCAGAATCCAGCTGTTCTATTCCTTAGTAAATAAGGAAGATCGCGATACAGACTCGACTTCCCCACACCGTCCCCACGTTGGCGAGTCAATATGGAAGAGACCGGTACCGAATACGGAGCCGGGACTTACCAAATCCAAAGGAAATTCAAAAAAGGAGGAGTGATTTTAAATGAGTGGTTTAACACAAGCGATAGCCAACTTTTCTAAAAGTACCAGACAGGTGAAAGAAAAAGCTGTTGCGCAACGATTGCACACGACAATGTCCGAGATGTTTACTGAAATGTCTGCCAATGGTTTTTTGAAATTCGGTGAAAAGGACAATCTGCCGACGGAGGTTCTGCAGACACTGGCTGTCCATCCGGATTCTGCAATAAGAGAGGCGGCTGCCGGTAAAACCAGACTGCCCTTAAGCGCTCTGCTGGTGGTTCTCTGGACATTGACTACACACGATTCTGTTGAGGTGCGCCACACACTGGCAGCAAATCACAATCTGCCGGAATCAGTCTTAGCCGCTCTGGCCACAGATAACAACTTGCGTGTCGCTTGCCGAGCGCTGCGAAGTCTTCATTTCAAAAAGAGAATGAGCAGCCAAGATGACAGTGCATACGATGAGAAGTGTATTCTGTCTCTGATGAAATCGCATCAGTCTGCTGTCAACTTGAGGACGAAATCGGAATCCCAGCGAGTGCCACCAAAAGTGGCATGACTGACCGCAAAAGATCCAGTGCACGTGGAGGGCGCGTGATTAGTTAGCGGTCGAGGCAATGTGAGGGGGACAGTGGGTGGCGTCTGGGGGAGGCGCCACCCACTGGTTTTGGGAGAATAGTCTGAGCGGTTTTGCTACGTGCCAGAAGTTAAATTTAGATGATTGCATTGTACGGTGATTTGCCGTACAATGATTAGATGCACGGCGAAGCTCACTTGGAGACCAAAATCATGGCAGTAAGAGATAGGAAAGAAGAAAGGATTGAAACTCGCTTGCCAGCCGATGCTAAGCGCCAGATCGAACATGCCGCTGAGCTGCAAGGGCGCTCGGTATCGGATTTTGTCGTTGCCGCAGCGCTTGAAGAAGCCACCAAGGTTATAGAACAGCAAAAGATAATCAAGCTGTCTATCGAAGATAGCATTGTGCTTGCTGAAGCAATTTTGAGTCCACCCAAACCAAATGCAAAAGCGATAGCCGCTGCACGTCGATATAAAATGAAAATGGGCAACTAGAGTGGCGCGGTCCAGGTTGCAGAATTTCAGGATAGAGCCGTGGTCATCTAAACACGACGGCACGGCTTTTTCTTCTGGTATGGCAAACATTGACCGGTATATCCAGAATCAGGCTCATCGGGACATGTCGAGTCACGCGTCGCTGGTGCTTGTCCTTATTGAACCGGGCATAAATATTATCCGGGCGTATTATTCGCTGTCCGCTCTCGGAATCCTCTTTACGGAGCTTCCCGAGAAGACTCGAAGGATACTGCCACGTTATCCACAGATCGGCGCTACATTGTTAGGGCGCCTAGGTGTTGATAAGAACTACAGCACGGTACTTCGAGCGAAGCTTCAAGAAAAGCCGCGTCTAGGTGAGCTTCTCCTTATGGACGCCCAACGGAAAACATTGCAAGGCGCAATTACGACATCCGGATCAGCGCTGATGGTTGTGGATGCTGAGCCACCAGCATACGAAGACTTAGCGCGCGGCATTCGTGATCCACTAACTTTTTACACTCAGTACGGCTTCACGCCATTGCCAGGCAATGAGCGACGCCTCTTCAAATTGACGCGAGTCATCGAAAAGGAATTTGCTGAAGCTGGACTAACGTGATAAGGCGTAGAAACAAAACTATGGTATTGATTCGAACGCGACTGATAGCAATTACTACAGGTACGTTCTTCACGGTATCGTCGATGATGCTCGCTTTGCCCGTACTGTCAGCATCGTCTAACCAGGCTGCAACTACAAATCAAACTACAACCATAAAAGGATTAGCACTTGCAGATCTGGCGAAAGTGAAGGGAGAACTCGGGATTGCCGTGGTGGACACAGCAAGAAAGAAACAATTCCTGCTCAATCAAAATAAGCTCTTTCCTATGCAGAGTGTCTGCAAGCTGCCGATCTCGATCGCGATACTGCGACTGGCTGACGCAGGAAAACTTTCGGTCCAAGATAAAATCACCGTGCGCCGAGCAGATTTGGCGCCACTACACAGTCCGATCAAAGAAGCGATAAAAGGAAAGCAATCGGATTTCACTATTAAAGACCTGGTAAGACGAGCGATTTGCGACAGTGATAATACCGCCTGCGATGTTCTTATCAGTCGCGCAGGTGGCCCCAATGCTGTCACTGCCATACTGACGGAAGCCGGAATCAAAAGCGTTCGAGTAGATCGTCCAGAGAGAAAATTGCAGCCTGATAGTTTACAGATTGCCACCTTTCTTAAAGATCCAAGAGATACAGCAACTCCGCAGGGAATGGTCGACCTGTTGCAAAAGATCTACAGTGGAAATTTGCTATCCAAAAACTCAACATCACTGATTATGGAAGATCTATTCAACTGCAAGACTGGGTCGACTCGATTAGAAGCAGGTTTACCAGCGGGTTGGACATTGGCCCACAAAACAGGGACCGGCAGGGATGTATCAAGACAAAACACCGCCACCAATGATGTCGGCATTATGGTTGGTCCCAAAGGCGAAACTATTTACATCGCTGTGTTCGTAAAGGGATCGCGAGCAAAAATTGAAGTCCGTGAAGCACTCATGGCAAAAGTTGCTGCAAAAGCGGCGGCGGGCAATCTATAGGTTTGCATTGGAGGCATGCACTAGCTAATGCATCATTTCAATGAATTGATATCAATGACGAACCGATAACGAACGTCGCTTTTCAACAAGCGCTGATATGCTTCGTTAATTTTATCAATCGATATAATTTCGATCTCAGCTCCTAAATTGTGCTTGCCACAAAAATCGAGCATCTCCTGAGTCTCACGCATGCCGCCGATTGTTGAGCCAGCCAAAGATCGACGCTTGGGAATCAAGCTGAAAGGGCTAACGGGCAAATCTTCACTCGGCGCGCCTACCAGAACCATGACACCATCGCGTTTCAACATGCCTAGATATGCGTTCATGTCGGCAGCTGACGATACGGTATTGATGATCAAATCAAAACGCTCTTGCGCTTTTTCGACAGCGGCAGCATCTGAGGTCGCCAAATAGTCTTTTGCTCCCATCGCTTCTGCGTCCGCTTTTTTGCTGAGACTGCGGCTTACTACTGTGACACGAGCGCCCATAGTATTGGCAATTTTCACGGCCATATGGCCAAGCCCGCCCAGGCCAACAACGGCTACGGACTTGCCCGGCCCCGCTTGCCAATGCATGAGCGGCGAATATGTTGTGATACCAGCACACAGTAATGGCGCAGCTTTGTCTAGCGGCAAGTCATCCGGAATTTGCACGACGAAACGCTCATGCACAGTGATGCGCTCTGAATATCCACCATACGTCGGTGTTTTCCCGTCTAATCCAATGTCATTGTATGTAAGCACCACGCGTTTCTCGCAGTACTGCTCCAGACCGCTCTTGCAGGAGTCACACTCCTTACAGGAGTCAACCATGCAGCCAACACCTACACGATCTCCGGGCGTAAAGCGTGACACTTTCTCACCGGTTTTTGCAACGATGCCGGTTATCTCGTGACCAGGTACCATCGGAAACTTAGATTGTCCCCACTCATTGCGTACCTGGTGCACGTCCGAATGACAGACTCCACAAAATTTGATATCGATGAGAACATCGTTCGGGCCCGGCTCTCGGCGTTCAATCTCAAATGATTTGAGTTCCTCTCTGGTCCCGCTAGCTGCGTATGCTTTTGTTTTAATCGCTGTCTTGATCATTTTCACTTCTCCTAGTTCAGCGGTGCTGCATGATGACTGCCTCAGCGGTTAGTCATCGCTTCGAATTTTTCTGGATAGCGAGCGCCTTCTACCTTTATCTCAGCCGCAGCAATTTCAATTTCGTTGAGATCGCCAGGCGTCAATTGTATATTATCGGCGCCCAAATTCTCTTCTAATCGTGCCAGTTTGGTAGTACCTGGAATGGGAACGATGTAAGGTTTTCGAGCCAATAACCAGGCAAGGGCAATTTGAGCGGCAGTGGCGTTTTTCTTTTTCGCAATACTCTGCAGAAGATCCACCATCGCTTTGTTTGCTTTCATGGCATCCGGTGCAAAACGCGGCAGGATGCTACGGAAATCGTTACTGCCAAACTGCGTGTTTTCGTCAATTTTGCCGGTCAAATAGCCTTTACCAAGAGGACTATAAGCGACGAGCCCGATGTTCAACTCTTCAAGCATTGGCAGCATTTCTTCTTCAGGCCGTTTCCACCAGAGAGAGTACTCATTCTGAATAGCAGTCACAGGTTGCACGGCGTGCGCCCGGCGAACCGTTTGAGCTGAAGCTTCGGAGAGTCCGAAATGCTTTACCTTGCCCTCTTGAATCAACTCTTTGACAGTGGCTGCTACTTCTTCGATTGGTACATTGGTATCGACTCTGTGTTGGTAGAGCAGATCAATGATGTCAGTTTTGAGACGCTTCAGTGATCCCTCTACTGCTTTCTTTATCTGCTGCGGATTGCTGTTGACGTCATGAAATTTCTCACCTGGAACAATACCAAAGCCAAATTTCGTCGCAATCACGACCTTGTCGCGCACGGGACTCAGCGCGTCACCAACAAGCTCCTCATTGGTGTAAGGGCCATAGACCTCAGCAGTATCAAAAAACGTGACGCCGCGCTCGACAGCCGATCGTATAAGAGAGATCATCTCTTTTTTGTCTGCAGCCGGTCCGTAGCTAAAGCTCATGCCCATGCAGCCAAGACCGATAGATGATACTTCTAAATTTCCTAGTTTGCGCTTCTGCATTTTGTTCTCCTTCGAGTCAGTACTCGCTTGGCTAAAATTGCATGCATCTCAATCCGCAATTCAATGATATGCTGGTTGCAGGCGATTATGCTATAACAAACTTCCAGAATGATTGGACAATCCTCCAAAATCTTAAACAGCCAATCCATAGGTCAATACGTACATATATGAATGCTGACAACCGACGGGCTGAAGTGAACAGGAAAGAGCTGGCTGAACTATTAGCTAGACACTGTACTAATGATGGTGCCAATCCAATGGCAGAAGGTTTGCAGTTCTACCGTCATTCCAAGCGTACTCAACCTACGCACGGACTATATTCTCCCTCCTTATGCCTAATTGCCCAAGGCGCTAAAGAAGTTTTGTTAGGCGACGAGCGACTGAGATACGACCCGACTCATTATCTCCTTTGCTCATTAGATATTCCGGTTGTGACTCAAGTTGTTGAGGCGACGCCGGCAAAGCCGTATTTAGGTCTTAAGCTTGATCTGCAGCCAGTGCTGATCGCCTCTGTCAGTGTCGAAGCCGGTGTTTCGCCCGGGCGCCCGGAGGCAAGCGTCAAGTCGATAGCCGTGAGCCAATTAGATGGCGATCTGCTGGACGCCTTTGTCAGGTTAATCCGCCTGCTGGACAGCCGCTCCGATTATCACGTGGTATCACCGCTAGTGATCCGCGAGATTATCTACAGGCTTCTTGTCAGCGACCAAGGACAACGACTTCAACAAATGGCAGCGTTCGGCGGTCATACCCATAGAATCACGAAGGCCGTTCAGACTCTGCGAACACAGTTTAACGAACCGCTGAGCATTGAGGACCTCGCTCGCGAGTTGGGCATGAGCGTTTCTAGCTTCCACCAGCATTTCAAAACAGCTACATCGATGAGCCCTCTGCAATTTCAGAAACTGCTTCGTCTGCAGGAAGCCAGGCGTCTTTTGCTCAGCGAAGATCTGGACGCCAGTACTGCAGCCGTGCGTGTCGGTTACGATGACGCTTCTCAATTCACTCGTGAGTATAAGAGACTTTTTGGCGATCCGCCGATGCGCGACATAGCTCGCTATAGGCACCTAACAGGAGCAGCATCCTGATCGGCATTGTGCTAATCAGATGCTGCTCATTCTGACGGGCTTCGTCGCTCTATAACAGAGTGTGGTGGTGATGGAATCCTCCACTGAAGGAAGACGATGGGTATGACTCAGCTTTTGTGTTAGCGGCGTTGAGCGCTGCCCCTTGAGTGACGCCCGGATGAGCTGAAGCGATCTGTCCGAGATGGACAATGCCATGATTTACGTTGGTTACCGCTTTGGGCCCCACAGTCTGCGGCGTATGCGCTAGGGTCTTAGGCCACCAATTGATATGATGATTCGTCACCGCGTTGGGCGGCACGCCCGGATGGTTATGCGTCGTTACCGCATTGGGCCCCACACTCGGCTTTATCACATGAGTTCCACCGGTTGACGTCGTGCCAGTTGTCAGCGTTGGCGTTGGTGGAACTACCGCTGAAGTCGGCACTACTGGCGCTCCGAAGGGGACTGCAGAACTACCGCCGCCTGAGAGCGAAACGGGAACAGCAATAGCGGTAGCAGTTAACAAGCCAGCAATGATAACAGCAGCTTCACGCCTTTTGTTCCTATCTTCAGTAGCGGCCGGTTCCAGTTCAATTTTCTTTGCAGTAAGCTGAAATGGGGTGCCTGGCTCGACTACAGTGGTTGAGGATCCGACAACCTTAAGCCGAAACATTTTTGGTGATTCTATTTTAGTTACCGTATCGAGCGGAACCATGGTTTGCCCCTGGCTTGTAACTATCGTCACAGCCTGGTTGCTGATCTTACGGATTGAACCTTCAACAGTAGTTCCATCTTTTAGTTTTAGCTTTTCTACTGTTTTTGGTTCGGGCGTATTAGGAAGAGATGCTATTTGTGGTCGTGAAAAATACACACCTGAAGAATACTTGACGTTCTTGTCATGCACACTCAGCTCAGGTGATATCACTTGCCCAGTCAGAGTCATCGGTGGGCTAGACCCTGTACTATTAGCTGTTATCACCACGTTATTGCCATCAAAGTTGACTAACCCCTGTGTCAGCTTGGTATCGCCGATCTGACTCAGCGGTATGTCACCTTTTAGTTCGCCTGAAGCATGACCAGGTACAGGCTCATAGCTGATCATCCTATTTGCAGAATCGCTTGCATAAGTGGCGGTCACTGCATTCAGTACCATAGTGCTAGCCAGCGCAGCCCGAGTCAAAACGTAACGTGATTTCATAATCCTGCACCTCAACAATCGTTTATATTACTTAGCCCCATCAATAGCGGGGAGAACGGCGCAATCAAAAACACTTTAGTTCCCTCTACAGTGGCCATCACTTTCAGTCTGTTACACATCCGTTGAATTTCGCTCAACAAAAACCCAGTCCGTTTGCAGAATAAAATCACCTGCAATGTGATCTAATGTATACTTGACAACCTGTCGCTATTGCAGACTTGAAGCCAACAGAAGACATCTCTGCATCCTCCGCACGAATTGCACAACCACTTTGTCGCGATTACTCAATCCACTCATTTAGATTATTCAATCCACTATTTATCTGATCAGTAAGTGCGTAGCCAACGACAAAAAGCTTGGCTAATTTTTGCCGCTCGACAGGAACAAATTCAAAAAAAAACGAACATTATGGATGACAGTGAACCTACCGTTTACTAGAAAAAAGATCCTGACACCTCGACAGATGCGGAGTAAATTTTGTATGAAGATCAAAACCGGCTTATTTCTCGCACTAGGCGTGGTTATCGCTGACTGCACGCTTACTACATGTGTGTTTGCGGATGTGCCAGTGGAAAGTATTCAGCCTACTCCTCCCGCTCTATCAAGCGATACGGTGTCAAAGCCGAGGCGTCGGATGAGAACGGCGGCCACGCCGCGACAATTGAGACATTCGATCTTGAATTACCTGATGACAGCACAGACCTTACATCAAGCAACAGAAAAGCACCACTGCAAGGGTCAGCTACGTATATAGATATGAATGGAAAATTCGGTGAGACCGTACATCAGCTCACCAAATCCGCGCTTGAGCGAGAACCGGAATACGTGAAGACAGCGCAGGCCGTAGATCACTACAGAACCAAATTTCAGCGCGCCCTGCGAAACACTAAGGACGCCATAAACTACGCTTATCCTTATAGAGGGTTCAGCATGTCGATGGAGGGGTCGCGAGTGGTGTTGGATGAGAAACAGAAGATCAACAACCTTTTCGTTGCCGAACTAGCTAAGCAGCGCTATTGGGATGAAATGCATTCAAAGGTCATGGCGCAGATCATGCAAATTGCTATGGGCTTAGGAATGGAAAAGTCAGAAGACTCTGACATGGCGGTGCAAAAAGGACTAGCCGGTCTGACAAAGCTTGTCGGCAAGGAAACAGCTGAGTCGACACTAGCAGAGTTGTCGGAATGGAAGAATCAATTGAACATCGCCGATCCAGTGTTTCAGCAATCTGCGTGGGACGTCGACACGACAGAGAGCATATATCACAACGCACTAAAAATATCGGCAGACGGTGATCCACTCATTCATTCCGTCTACAAAGCCGTCAAAAAATATGATCACGGGAAGGTGTTTAATTTCACTGCCAGTGTAGTTGAGGCAAACTTGTCTGCTGCAGCCATACTCTCCGGCAATCCATTTATATCTCTAGCAGCGGAAGGCGCTAATACTGCATTCGTTATGGGCACTGGCGGTCCGGAAGAAAATAAAATCCTCAAAGAACTGTACTTCGGCCGCCGACTAGAGATACGACGCAAAAGAATTTCCGACGAGACAGAATTGGCGCTGACAAACTATGAAAAGGCATTGCTGACGCACAACGGTCCTCAGCTGGCGATGAGCGAAGTGATGCTGGCTGAGCTTGTTGGTCCGGAAAAGATTGGGAAGGTGCTCGAACGTAACCCGATCAACGACTTTGCTTTGACAGCCCCAATTGAGCTGGCGAAACAGGACTCAAAATAAGAACCAATAGTGTGGTTCATTACGGCTGCCAATAAGTGCAACCCCTGTTGTCAATAATGTATGGTCGAGCAGTGTCCACCCTGTAGTTACCGAAATTTTCCGATGCGGCGAATGAGCACGCCACAAAATACGGCGACTCTTAGATATTCATGAATGCGCTTTCCAGAGTTTCGCTCCCTCTAGCGTTATTTATCTATTTGGCATTGGTTGCTTGGCCCGGCAATTCGCAGCTTTCAGCGAGCGCACTCGACGAATTTGCTCCGGTAACACTTGCCCAGGCTCCGCCTCAATTCATACCTACCGATGTCACCCCCTTCACTGTGTCGCCAGAGCGCAACACATTCAGCCCCGGCTACAAGTTCCCCATTTTCCAGGCATTACCTGAAAAGCTTTGGTTCAATCTAACTACCGAAGTGTCGCAGCGTCTCGATACGAACGTCTTCTTCACCAATAACAGGCCGAGGCCAGACTATGTTTTTAGAGCTCTGCCTAACATCACCGTCGGCTACAACCTGACCAAACACACGTCGGTCTATGCCAATTACTTTGTCATCAAGGATGTCTTTGCCGACCATACGATACTCACTCCGCCAACCACTCAGTCGCTGTCTTGGGGCATACGGCGTGACCACCAGATAGGGGACCGAACCAATGTGCAGTTTGATTTCCAGGCACGCGAACTCTGGCAAGCAAGCCACTTGCATCAGTTTGATTTTCTGCCCGGCGTGACGGTCACGCGTGTATTAAACCCAAATAATATTGTTTATTTAAGCACGCTGCTGCAGCTTCGCGGCGGAGACTACTTTGTTTCACCCACTCGGGAGATCGATCCTTTCTATACGGTTGGGTATATCCATAGAAGGGGACTTTGGACCCTGGTAGTGAATGACACGCTTGTTACTAATTTCCGGCATCCGCCGTTTAACGATTCAATTCCGCCGCAAAGCAATATGAGTATGATCACTGATATTGAATTGAACCGACCTGTGAGCAAAAAATTTCCCGCACTTGTATCGTTTCTGCGCGCCGAACCGATTTGGAACTGGGATTCTCACAGGGCGCCTGGCATCAGCGGCTTTGACTTCCGGTTTTTTGGCGGTTTGCGCATTGCTGTGAGCAAACCATCGTACTATGCGGGCATAGAAAACCTCCGTAAACAAGTTATGGAATCGGGCCAGACGCTGCCCATTCCTCCAAAGCTGAATCCAACGTCGCCATCGACGAACGATAACAAGGCAGAAAGTAGCAGTCCGAACGCCAGCAGTCCAAACACTGATAGTCCAAATTCCATTTCCCCGAGCTCAGCACCAGATCAATCGGATCACAATGATGCACAGCTGCGGGGGCCTTGAATGGAATATAAGCTAAAGTCCTCAGGGACGCTGCTCGTTCTCAGTCTGGCGCACACTCTACCGTGCATCGCCAATCCGATGACGCCAGTGCCGATGGGCACTCACGTAAGTTCTCATCTCCCGCAAGCGCATTCCGGCTCTCAGCATACTTGGCTGGGTGTAAATGGACCACACTTTTGGTCCTCCCTTAACACCAATGGCAGCAATGCCAGTAGTGCCTCTCCCAACCAAAATTCAGGCGGTGCTTCTCCAACCGCTGCTTCTGGAAATAAAGGTTCTAACGGGAGCAATAACACTTCCTGGCGATCGAATGCCGTGACTTCGCAATCGAATTCTTCTACCTCGCAATCGAATTCTTCGACTTCACAATCGAATTCCGCGACTGCGCCATCGAATTCTGCGACTTCGCAATCGAATTCTGCATCCTTGCGATCGAATTCTTCGACCTCGCAATCGAATTCTGCAACGTCGTCATCGAATGCTGTGACCTCGTCATCGAATTCTGCGACTCCACAACCGAATGCCGCGAGCAACACTGGCGGCACCAATTTGAATCTGTCCTCAACGACGGATACCACAACAGCCGGCCGGATTCTGCAAAATGGGCCGGTATCGATCAATGTTGGCGGCCAGCAATTGTCTGTCACCGCAAGCACACCGCTTACTGCAGCTGAAAGGGTGGCAGTTAGACAAGTAGAAACTACAGGCAGTCAACAACTTCTGCTCGATGCTCAAGGTAGCGCCGATGGTGGCAGCATGACTATCGGCTCCCGACTCTCCCAGAATTTGTCCGGCCTCGAAATACCAAACGGTGTAACGGTAACCGACATCTCAAAGACAGGCACGCTCAATGTGACCGGCGATCTGAACGATTCCGGGAAACTTTATCTTACTACCAATAATCCTCAGCTCAGTACGTTCTCTGTTTCGGCAAACGACATTAGCGTTGGACAGCACGGCTTGCTCTCAACACTGCTTCCTGCCAATAGCTCGTTTGCCAGCAGCCCACCTTCTAATCTAAATTTGTCGCTCAGCTCACAGAACAACATCGCGAACGCAGGCACCATTTCGACCGGTGGTTCGCTTACTTTGACGGCAGGCGGAAGTATAACTAATTCACTTGCATCTGGACAGACTGGAACGCGTCCGCTCATTGAAGCTGGCAATAATATCAACCTCACGTCAGGTTCAGGCAATTTCACTAACAGCGGATTGATCTCGGCAAACAAAGGATCGATCAACATTGCCACGCTAAATAACGGCACAGACATCAGCATCAACGGTTCCGGCGGAACCTTCCAGGCATTGAATGGTGCGATTAACGTGCGCGATGCTTCGTATGAGGGCGCAGGCAATATCACCATGACTGGCGGCGATTATTTATCGTCGTCATTGAATCTTTACTCAGGTACAGGCGCCGTTAACGCGAATATTGGTAATGTCACCGGACAGATGAATGTCAGCGCTCAGACTGACCACACAACCGTGTCGACAACTAATCTGAATCTGGGCAATTTATCAATTAGCGGGGACCCTACTTTTTACAATGACAACGGTGATATCACAATTGGTGGCGACATTAGTGTCGATCAAGACTTAACTATCGTAGCAAGCGGTAATATTTTAGCCAGTGGCGACTACAGTATTACAGCCAATGTTGGTCAAATAAACATTATCGCTGGCGCAGCCATTACCGATAATAATCCTGGTGATAGTCCAAGCTCTACAGTGGGTCCGTACACTCTCCCACCGGGCACCGGCACCGGCAACCCTACCACCGGTCCGCTCACTTTTACGGCTGGCAATGGCGGTAATATCACTTTCTCCGGCTACGACATGACTATTTCGTCAGCAGCGACTTCCGGTCTCGCCGGTGGTGGGGACGTCAATCTTATTGCTTTTGCCAACGGTTCAACTGGCGGTCAGGTACTTTTAAGCTCCAACACCAGTATTAGCACCAGTGGCTCCGGCGGCGGCAGGAACGGATCCATTACTATAATCGCAGGCGCTGCAAGCGGCACGGCCATTACTACTGGTACCCTTAACACCACCGGTAGCACCGGCGGTGGCGGTATCATAACAATTAGTTGCGCTCAACCGGTGAACAGTCCGTCAAGCATTACTGTTAATCCAGATGGCAGCCTGGGCTTAGGTAGTATGATCAACCCAGGTCCTACACTAGCAACCAATATCATTATCAACGGTCCAATCACAAGTAGCGGAGGTGTGAACATCAATTCGGGGGGTACCGTTACCCTTAACAATGATATTAGCTCTAATGCCGGCATCAGATTTCAAAGCCCCGGCAGTTTGACTTTAGCTGGTGCTGCTAACTTAACGACTCCCGGTCAAACGGCATTTGAAGCGGGGACAGGCCACGGCGATACTTTGACCTTTGATGGCGCAGTATTCACCATAAATGGTGGCGGACCAGTTAACATCGTTGCTTCTAATTTGAATCTTACTAACAGTCCTGTAGTAAGTGCTACAGGCAGCTCGAACATCTCCATTGGTCCTGGTACAAGCTCGCTCGGCATCGATTTGAATATCAACCAACAAAGCAATACGACGAGTCTAATCAGTACCACCGGCGGAACGATATTTGTCTATGCATCCGGCAATCTCAATTTCAACGTAGTTGGTGGATCCAATCCTGGGGCAGTTGAGTTCAACTGTGGAAATTCCTCTGGCGGCTCACAGACCGCTGTCGTCGACTTCCAAGATGTTGCCAGCAATCCACTTAATCCTATTGCCGGTGGGGGAAACATCACAATTGGTCGCAATTTCCAATTAGTTAGTGACAGTCCAATGCAATTCAACGTCAATGGCAATAAGACGATTACCATAGATGGTCAAATTCTATCGGAGTCATCCGATACGACCTTCCCGCTTCCTGGTACAACAACACTAATCAATTACTCACTCTTGTTTCAGAACCTGATTACCAACTTCCTGGTGGCTGGCACCGGCTTCATTACCCAGGATGGCTTGCCAGCTGGCGATACGGTATTCAATGACTTTACCAGTGTGGCGTTTCTTAACGGTACCGCGCTTCAAATTGGTGCGTTTAACGGCAATGGCGGCGGCAACGTTGAGTTTTTCACGCCAAACATTGAGGTCAGCAAGTCATCCGGTATCGCTAATGCGGCTCTCTATTTTGATCAAATAACTGCAGTGGACTTTAATGGAAACTTGGCGGTTCCACCGCTTGGTCTGTCATCTGTAACATTCAGCCCGACCGGTGGTGCGAGTGACGCAACGCTGTCACTCAGTGGTGCACCAGTGATCATTGGTTATTCAGGAACGACGCCGCCATCATATCTGCCCAGCACCTTGTGTCCTGTATCATCAATCAGCATTCCATCAACTTTTGCTCTCGGGGTTGATTCGGGTATTGCCATGTATTCTACAAATGCAGTCAGTGCCAACAATCCTGGTGGCACCGGTGGTACTGTCACCGTAGGCGGACTCCTGTTAGCAACTGGTGGCAATATCCTGGCGTCTAGTGTTCAAACAGCGGTGAACAATGGCGCCGAAATTGTCAACTTGGGCGGCAACATCGCCTTCACTGGTACTTCCACCAATAGCAGCGTTGACGTCGTAAACAATGGGGAGATTGACATAATAGGTCCAGGCATCATCGGCTTCAATAGGGGTACATCCGGTGCTGCCATCACACTTAGTGGCTCGGGCTCTCTCACCGCCAGTGAGGTCAATTTTGGCGATTTGGACGCGGGTTCGCTTGATATAAGGCCACCGTTTATTGTTCTCAATCCATTCACGGTCGCTTTCACGCTTGGCAATATTTCAGTTAGCCAAGGCTCGATAAATGCACCGTTGATCCAGGTCTCAGAGTCGTCGCCCCCAACGCCTTCACCTACAAGACCAACGAAACCAACGGGCTTACCGATTACTTCATCCTCTAGCACTACGTTGGCTACTTCCTCACCAACTTTCTCATTGTTACCATTCGTTTTGGCACCGCTTTTACATCAACAGCATCAGAATCTGCTTGATGAGCAAATCGGCACGCGCCTTCCTACTGACTATACGCCTTACACGACGTATCCTTATCAACCGTGGTTGATGACAGATAACAAGTTCCCTTTGCATGGCAATGTCACCGAGCGAGTTGCTCTCATAGGCGAAGCTCTCTTTGCCGCCAGTGGCTTCAATGCTGATGAGGTAACTGCCCTATCCGACCAGGGCATTGATCTCGGGACAAAGGGCAGCAGTAATGTTCTAGATTTAGTCAGAGGAAATGTGTTCTTCATGCCCAGCGATGCGATTAGCGTGCAAACACGCGAAGGACTTGTGGAAATTCCCAAGGGTGCAGCTGTGTATATTATGGAAACTGGAGCGGATGTAGCTATTTACGATTTTCATCATAGCCACAGCACCGGTCCTGTGAAAGTGTTAGTGAACAAAAAGCCGTTTTTGCTTTCTCCAGGCACGCAGATATTACTGACGAGAAATCTAACCGCCAGCTTTGATTCACTGAATCCAGGTGGCGCGAACATTGCCTATCGCAATGTTCGATCGGGTGACGCCAGTGAGGGCATAAAAGCCTATATTTGTGACTTCTCCATCGCTCATGGTTTAACGAACGTGCAAGTTATTCACCAACTGTTATTCTCGAAAGATCCGACACAACAGAAAGTAGCTCACAATATGCTAAAGGATGCCACCATTCTTGCCGACCTGACAGGATTCAATTACAAGACTCATTGAAACCAAGGGATGGTAATATGGCTAACGTCATGGTGACTATTACCAATGGCGTAAACGGTGACGCGAGGGAAGATTGCAATGGAAGACCGGGAGATTCGAGCGGCATTAGATACCCACTGGGCTGCATCCGACGCGAATGACTCCGAGTTGGAACACCAAATCTACCGAGAGGACGCAGTGCTTGAGTATCCGCAGTCGGCAGAGCGCATCCGCGGCCGGCGCAATATTCAGGCGTCTCGCTTTGCACAGCCGAACATGAAGCGCTTCACCGTGCGGCGCATCCTCGGCGCTGCCGACCTCTGGATCACTGAATTCGTCCTTACTTACGACGGACAACCGTCTTACACGGTGAGCATCATGGAGTTCAAAGATGGGAAGGTGGCCCGCGAGACCCAATACTTCGGCGATGCATTTGAGCCGGGGCCTTCACGCGCTCAATGGGTCGAGCTGATGCGGTCGTAACTGAGAGCGTTGCCGATTAAGCTCTGGACAGTACCTGCATTTCCTCTTCAAGGCAGTGATCCAGATCAACGGGCGGTTGCTTTTTGTTGAACCGGCTTTTCAATCGCAGGAAAGGCAACTCGACTATGTAATACGATAATGATGCCAAAGCGATCGCTGCCAGATAAGCGGTCAGTTCAAATATCGGCTGATTGAGCGGCTGCCCCAGGATTTTTATCACCAGAGTGAAGGCCAGTATGTGCCACAGATAAATGCTGTAGGATATACGCCCAATCCAAGTGGCAACAGGATTGGCCAGCAATTTTACTACCGGCGACCGCGGCTGGGCTATTAGCGAAATGATCAAAAGAGCAACCAGCACTGCCAGTATTGGCAGGCGTAAATCCCAGTAGGCGATCTTGTCTATAAAGGTTACAGGGCCCCGGCCATGACCGACACCACGTTCGTAAAGAAGCAGCGCTACGAATATTACCGGGGCAATCCAGCGATTGACCAGATGCTTTTGCAACCAGAGGCGAACTCTCAAATTAGAAACGGCGATGCCGGCCAAACAACCAAACATCAACACATCTATTTTTGTATCGAATCCGGCGCTTATTCGCAGCCAATCGGCCCCGTGAGCCAGGAGGTAGCCTTTCCAGATTTGGCATAAAACAATAACTGCGACAGCGATCGGCGCTAGATGTTTCCTTACATTGTTCAAGACGGAGGGCCATGCCAAGTAAAACTGCTCCTCGACTGCTAACGACCAACTTGTTTCGGCGCCCGAACCGACTACATGTCCCCAGCCAAATACCATGTCGTAGTTCGATAGGTAGAGAGCGGCTATTCCCACCGCTCCCGCCATGTGCGGGCAGGCGCAAGGATTGAAGAAGTAGAGAGCAGCCAGTGAGAGGTAGTAAGCCGGAATCAGCCTGAGCGCTCGACGAGCATAGAAATTTGGCAGACTGATCGAATTGGTGGCTTGTTGTTCGGCCAGCAAGATGCTTGTGATTAAGAATCCGCTGATTACAAAAAACACGTCGACTCCCACCCAGCCGCCATTGTGGGACAGCCAACCGGCGATCGATCCCTGGCTGTGGAAGCCCATTACCCAGAGAATGGCCAGAGCGCGTAGCCCGTCGAGAAAAGGAATGTATTGGAAGCTAGACTTCGGCATATTTGGCGGGCTCTACTCTTTGATCAAGAGCAAATTCGAGCTTTCAAAAAAAATGGCTCCGACAGGATTCGAACCTGTAGCCTGGCGATTATGAGTCGCTTGCTCCACCATTGAGCTACGGAGCCACACAGAAAGTTTGCCGAAAAATTCCAACACATTATCCACCAGCCTCAATTTTTGGCTTCCACAAACATCATGTGTTTTTCAATGAAGTCCGTTGTTACATCACCTTTGATAAAAGCGGGATGTGATAACACTCTTTGATGGAAAGGAATGGTTGTGCGTATGCCTGTGATTGCATACTCGTCTAACGCTCGGTGCATGCGTTCGATCGCTTCCACTCGATTTTCACCCCAACATATGAGCTTGCTCACCAACGAATCGTAATGGGCAGGAATGACATAGCCTGGATAACAATGACTGTCCACTCGCACACCTGGTCCACCTGGTGCAATATAAGCATCGATTTTGCCTGGCGATGGCGTAAAGTTGCGCTCGGGATCTTCGGCATTGATCCGGCATTCAATCGCATGACCGCGCGGTTTTAGTTCATCCTGCTTGTACGAAAGCTTGTGCCCGGCCGCAACCCGAATCTGTTCTTTAATCAGATCGACGCCATAAATCATTTCAGTTACTGGATGCTCAACTTGAATACGGGTATTCATTTCCATGAAATAGAATTTGCCGTCGGCAAAAATGAACTCCACTGTGCCGGCCCCTTCATATTTGATCGACTTAGCTGCCTGCACCGCCGCTTGCCCCATCTTATCGCGCAACCCTGGTGTGAGCACAGCACTGGGCGATTCTTCGATCAACTTCTGATGCCGTCTCTGCACTGAGCAATCGCGTTCACCCAGGTGAATGCAGTTGCCGAAGCTGTCAGCCATCACTTGAATTTCTATGTGCCGGATCGGCTTAAGATACTTTTCCAGATAGACACCGGAATCACCAAAAGACGTAGCGGCTTCACTCCTGGCTGAACTAATAGCGCTTCCCAATTGCACCTGGTTGTGAGCGATACGCATTCCCCGACCGCCACCACCAGCAGTGGCCTTCACCATCACTGGGTAACCAATCTCCTCGGCCACCTTGAACGCTTCTGTCGGATCGTGAACCAGGCCGATGGTACCCGGTACAACAGGCACTTTGGCTTTGCGCATCGTATCCTTGGCGTTAGACTTATCACCCATCGCTTTAATCGCATCGACGCTTGGACCAATAAATTTGATCCGATGGTCGGCGCAAATTTGCGCGAAGTTAGCATTCTCCGAAAGAAATCCATAACCAGGATGGATGGCATCAGCACCGGTGACAACGGCAGTGCTGATCAGCGCGGGAATGTGCAGATAACTGCGCTTCGATGGCGGCGGACCGATGCAAAACGCTTCATCCGCCAGTTTAACGTGCAGAGATTCAGCGTCTGCCTGTGAATAAACAGCAACCGTTCGTATACCCATTTCACGGCACGCTCTAATCACTCGAAGAGCGATTTCACCGCGGTTAGCAATTAGTACTTTCTGAAACAATTTGTTTACGACTTACTGTTTAGCCCTTGGGATCAACGAGAAAAAGCTGTTGACCATACTCAACAGTGCTGCCGTTGTCCACGCAAATCTTGACGATTCGTCCGGATACTTCTGAGGGCATGTCATTCATCAGCTTCATTGCTTCAATTATGCAGACGGTTTGCCCGACTGAAATCCGGTCGCCAACATCAACAAATGGTTTGGACGTTGGCGAAGTTCCGCGATAGAAAGTACCGACCATTGGTGCGGTAACTGGCACCCAATCCTGATTGTTAGTCGTACTATCGCTGGCTTTCGGAGGTTGGTGCTCCATATGCGGTTCAAACGAAAGCGTCGGACTAGCTTGAGGCGGCGCCGTGCCTGGTGTAGCCTGAGCAGCGTCGGCAACCACCACTTGCGTCGCTGGAGTCACGTTCGCAGCCTTCTTTACTGTGATCTTCTGATCCCCGGATTCAACTGTGATCTCGGTGATGTCGGTACCAGTGATTACCGCAATCAAGTCACTTATCTGCTTTAAATCGATTTCCACAGGCTGCCTCTACACGCGCGTCAGGTATTTTCGTGAACGGGTATCGACTCTAATTTTGTCGCCCGGTTTGATATGGAATGGAACAGTGATCGTCGCGCCAGTTTCCAGAACCGCAGGTTTACCGCCACCAGAACTGGTGTCACCACGTTCATCAGGTGCGGTCTCCTTCACTTCCAATTCCACGGTATTGGGCAGTTCCACACCGATGACACGCTCCTCATAACGTAGGACCGTAATCCCTTCCAAACCTTCTTTTAAAAATTCTGCCGGCATCCCTATTTGTGATGCGTCGAGTTCCATCTGCTCATAGCTTACCGAATCCATCATGGCAAATTTATCGCCGGCTTTGTACAAATATTGCATCTCGGACTTTTCCACTATCGCTGTCGGCACTTTCTCGCCCGCCCGGAACGTCTGTTCGAGCGTATTGCCTGTTTCCACATTCTTCATTTTAGTGCGCACGAAGGCTGATCCTTTGCCGGGTTTGACGTGCATCGCTTCCACGATCTGCCAAATTCCGTTGTTGTATACAATTGTGACCCCTGGTCGAAAATCGTTACTCGAAATCATTTTGTATTTAAGTTGTATCCAAGCTTGTGCCCGAGGCAAAGGCAAAGTAGTCAAGTAAACACGGCTGCCCCTTAGCCAGGGCGAATTTTATCATCCTTTTGTAAGCGGTCTATTTGTAAGCGCTCAGTAGCCGTCGCTATGCTCGGCTCCTCCGCGCGGCAAAGCGCTCCGTCGGCTTCGGTACCTCGCCTGCTTCGCGCGACAAGCCGCTTTCTTCCCGGCTATAATAAGGCATTGCCGAGAGACCGATAACCCGGATATAATCAGCATTTCTGCGCCTTGCCGGTAAATTCAAATGTCGACTGCCGACTTGTCCGCCAAATCACCTGAAACAGTGAAGTCCGCTTACGAACCGAAAGAAGTTGAGGCGAAGTGGACCACATTCTGGCACGATCACAAATTATTCTACCTTGACATCAATCCGGATAAGCCGCCGTTTTCCATTGCGTTGCCACCACCGAACATCACCGGCAGTCTGCACATGGGGCATGCGCTTAATGGCACGTTACAAGACGTACTGATTCGTTTGAAGCGGATGCAGGGCTACAACGTGCTCTGGCAGCCCGGCACCGACCATGCCGGCATCTCAACACAGATGGTCGTCGAACGACAGCTGAAGAAAGAGGGCAAGAACCGCCATCAGCTGGGGCGCGAGAAGTTTATCGAGGAAGTCTGGAAATGGCGCCGCCAATACGGCGATCAGATCCTCGCTCAATATAAGCGGCTGGGTGTTAGCTTCAACTGGGATCGTGTCGCCTTCACGATGGACCCCGGTTATGTCAAAGCGATTTACCGCGCCTTCGCCATTCTATATAAGGAAGGCTTCATTTATCGGGGCAAGCGCGTAACAAACTGGTGCCCTCGCTGCATGACCAGTCTTTCTGATCTGGAAGTCGAGCATGTAGACACCCAAGGTTATCTTTACTGCATCAAATATCCGACTGTCGATGGCGGCGGTGCTCTTATTGTGGCCACAACCCGACCCGAATCCATGTTTGGCGATGTGGCGGTAGCAGTGCATCCGGAAGACGATCGCTATAAGCAGTTTGTCGGCAAATTGGTCCGCCTGCCGCTCACCCAGCGCGAAATCCCGGTAATTGCCGACTCATATGTTGAACGTGATTTTGGCACCGGCGCCTTAAAGATCACGCCGGCACACGATGCTAATGACTGGGAAGTCGGTCAACGGCATAAATTAGAGGCGCCAATTGTCATAGATCTAGCCGGCAATCTTTGTGCCAACGAATTTGTGCCCGAACATCTCCACGGCAAAGAACGCTTCAAGGCACGAGACTTGATCGTCGAAGAGTTGAAAGAGAATGGTCTGCTTGCCGAAATCAAGGACTATTCGCATAGCGTTGGACACTGCGAAAGATGCCATACGGTTATTGAACCCTGCCTGACCGAGCAGTGGTATGTCTCGATGAAGCACTTAGCTGAGCCGGCGATCAAAGCAGTCGAAGATGAGCGCATCCAGTTTATTCCTGAGCGCTATGCCTCGACATTTCTTGATTGGATGAGCAATATCCGCGATTGGAACATCAGCCGCCAGCTCTGGTGGGGTCACCGGATACCGATCTGGACATGTGAGAACAATCACCCCCATGCCTACGAGGAACCACCAACGACCTGCACCACCTGCGGTTCTAAAACGCTGGTGCAAGATGAAGATGTCTTAGACACCTGGTTCAGCTCAGCGCTCTGGCCGTTTGCCACTTTGGGTTGGCCTAACGAAACGCCGGAGCTGAAAACTTTCTATCCCACAACGATACTTTCCACTGCCCGGGAGATTATCAACTTGTGGGTGTCGCGCATGATTTTCACCAGCCTGCACTTCCTGCACAAGATTCCTTTCAAGGAAGTGGTCATCCATCCAGTGGTGCAAACCCCGGACGGTAAGCGCATGTCCAAGTCGAAAGGTAACACCATCGACCCGCTGGAAATGATCGACAAGTATGGCGCTGACGCCAATCGTTTCTGGTTTACATCGGTAGGCGTGAAAGGCGATCAGGATGTTCGTTTTCAGGAGAGCAAACTGGAAGAGTACAAACGCTTCGCCAACAAATTGTGGAACGTTGGTCGCTTTGTTCTTTCGCAACTGGAGCGCTATAAGCCGAAAGGCATCGAACCTGAGAAGTTATCTCTTGCCGATCGCTGGATCTTGCATCGCTACAATCAAATGTTGCTCAACGTAAGCAACGCCTTTAACGAGTTTGATTTTCACATCGCGGCCAGCGAACTATATACATTCACCTGGGATTATTTCTGCGATTGGTATATCGAAATAGCCAAGATTCAGATCGCCCAGGAAGGTCAAGCAATCGGCGACAACTCACAGACCAGGCGAATTTTGCATATCATCTTCGAGGGACTGATGCGGGCTATGCACCCGATCATGCCTTTTATCACCGAGGAACTCTGGAGCCGCCTGCCGAAATCTGAGTTGTTCAGTCAGCTGGATTCGATCATGTTCGCTCCTTATCCACGTGCCGATCAGCGCTTCTTAAATGAGAAGGCAGATGAGCGCATGACTTTGATCATGCGCACGACCAGGGCGATCCGCAACCTTCGTCAGACATACGATGTGCCACCATCTACTGAAGCACAAGTGTTACTGGTCAGTAAAGTGTCTGATGAAACGAATATTCTGCACGAAGGTCTGAATTATATTAAAGGACTGGCCAGAGCCAATCCGATCTCCATAGAACAAGAAGCGAAGCCGCAAAAGATGGCGGCGAAAGAGTTCGTCTCATCCATCACAGTAATCGTGCCGCTAGCGGGATTGATCAATGTTGAGAAGGCGAGAGAAAAGATCGAAGCCCGCAAAGACAGTGTGAATAAAGAGATCGCAAAGCGAGAGCAGACATCCAATAGTGCCGATTTCCGAGCGAGAGCACCGAAAGATAAAGTAGAGAAGTTAGAGACTGAGTTACTTGATTTGCGTAATCAGTTGGCGAGCATTACAAGCCAACTTCAAGTTCTGGATGAAAAGGACTGACGCGCCTAAAAGATCTCTCTGAGGTCTCTCTGAGATCTACGCAACGCTGCACGCATCAGTCTGCGTTCACTCAAACAAAAGAGCTACTTGCGAGTGATCGATTAATTTCCACTTGCCCGGCGGCAAATTAAGATCGTCGAGAAAGAGATTGCCGATCGCCACCCGCACCAGGCGTAACGTCGGGCAACCGACAGCCGCCGTCATTTTCCGGACCTGGCGATTGCGCCCTTCGGTCAATGTCAACTTAATCCAGGCAGTGGGAATGTGCTTGCGCGTACGAATCGGTACCGGACGCGGCGGCAATCGCGGCTCACTTGCCAGAAGTGCCGCCGAAGCCGGTAGCGTCGGCTCGCCCTCGACAACAACACCGTGTTCCAAAAGTTTCAACTGACTATCCAAAGGTATATTCTCTACCTGAACTAAATAAGTACGTCTATGCCGGCGCTCTGGAGACAGCAAGGCTTGGTTCATGCTCGGATCATCGGTCAAGATGAGCAACCCCTCGCTATCGTAATCCAGGCGCCCAATTGAATAAACATCTTTAGGGAAATTGAAGGACGCCAATGTCTCTTTATCTGTGCCGGCGCCGGTGAACTGGCAAAGCACCGCAAACGGTTTATTGAAGGCTATGTACTTTTTATCCCGATTCGGCTTACACAAAAATCCCGGCCCGGTTTAGCAACTTTCTTTGACGGTATCAAGTTTAAAACAAACTGCCGCTTTCCTCAAATTCAAATTGCCTGTTTGCTTAGGGCGGCAATTTGATGCACGGTCCGATCGGCGTTTTCTAGCAAAAACATTCTCCCGTTTGGCAAAGTGACAGAAGTCAATTGATCAGGAGTTTCGCGTAACGTACCCCGCCTGCCGAAAATCACCAGCTCTCCGTCTGCATAGATTATCGACCCGGTGACGCCGCCAATTATATCGCTGATTGTCAGCGGTCTAGTTTTAGCTAGCGCTCTGGCCTGCGTTTCGGGCTGCGATTTCGTTTGCGATTTGGTTTGCACGTTATGCATCCTGACCGGCATCCCAGTTTGCATTCCGTTCAGCATATTAGTCGGCGTCAGCATATTAGTTGGCGCAGGTCTAGCCGCGGTTACCGGGACAGAATTTTTCTGAGTGTTCGACTGAGCAAGAGCGGCTCCGGCCGGATGACGATCGCCAATTCCGTTTGGGCTAGACACGATTGGACTGGGAATATTGCGGTCGGGGAAAAGCAAATTCGAATAATTGCCTGCTTGTCCGAGCAAATTGCTACCGAACACACCACCGAGCGGACGCAGATCGGTAGTCAAACCGGCACGAAGCAGATCGAGATTGTTAGTCGGTCCGTATTGACCATAGCCGCCGGCATAGGCTTGCTGCGTGGGGCTAGATTCACTGCCAGTCCACGAATTGAGAGGCGAATAATATCCCGCCGTGCCCGCTGTTATATGCGCAGGCGAAGCGTTGTTAATACTATTCATAGATGACGAACCAATGGACGAAGATGATGATACTGTATTTGATGCACTGCTGGCATCCCACAAAGCTCCATACTGATCGCGCACCACGGGAACATCATTGGGTAACGGTGCGTAACCTGAGTCAGCAACTTGCTCGCCGAACAGGCCGCTACCGACCACTCGATGGGAGTCTATCTCGCCTGCCGCAAAAGCCAACGAAGCCGATGTCGACCACAAACAGAGATTAAGAATCACTACATTGTTTAACGTGAATATCGATTTACTCATAGAAGTATCAATCGAACACAAACGAGCCTAAAAGATTTATGTCCATGACGCAGTAAGTCAACTATTCGTTCCGCCAAAGTTGTCGACATTACACTTTCATCGCGTTTATCTGCTTTGCCTTGGCTGAGTATAAGCCTGCTGGCGAAGGCTGCAGTGACCAGCCCAAGCTGATCTCTAGAGACAAACTGGAACAGACCGCTGAATATTCCGTCCCCAGTGCAAAGTTTTGTCGAGATTCGCAAGGAGGTTCCAATGAGGTTATTATCAATTTTGTCACTAGCAGTTGTGATCACAGGATTCGCTGTACCGGTAAGTGCTGATACCTATGAATCAGTGACGACCAGCAGTGGATCTAGCATGCCGCTCACAGAAACAAAGGAAGTTCGCACAGTGGAAAGCGCACCAGCTGTAATTAGAGAACAGCCTGTAGTGGTGACCCCACCAGCAAACAACAACACAGTGATCGTCAAAAAGCATCACGGTCATTTGATTCAGCTTGGACCAGCCAAACTGTTCTAAGCCCAGAATCTCTAGACCAGACTCTCTAGAGCAAATTCTCTAGATTCTAAGGAGGAGGCAAGAGCTTAAGCTGTCTTGCCTCTTCTGTTTGCCCGTTCGACTTTGCGCTACTCGATTTTGCGCTCTTCGAATTTGCACGAATCGATTTCGCGCTGCTCGAATTTACACCGCTCAATTTTGGATCACTCGAGTTCACACCGCCCGAATTTGCATCACTCGAACTTGCAACAATCGGCGCGATCAGATCGGCTGAGTTGTTTGCCACCGAATTGACGAGTGGCGACACTTCATACATCTGCATCAACTCAGCCGGATAGGGGATTAACGCTTTGGCTAAGACCGCCGGTTCTTTCACATTTGGATCCAACCAGAGTGCTTCCAGATGCGGTGGCAACACAGCAGGCATGCGATTGTGTATGGAGTTCAGCAATTCATTATTGTCAACTGTGATAATCGCACACGAACGCATCAATTTGCCGTCAGGTGTGCGCCAATCGTCATAGACGCCAGCCAGTCCAAACAATTGCTTATCTTTTAAACAGATGCGCAGCGGTAGCTTTCTACTGCCTTCCTTTTTCCACTCATAGAAACTGTCGGCGGGAATGATACACCGCTGTCTGGCAAATAAATTCCTGAAAGAGCTCGAGGAATTTTCCAACAAAGTCTCAGCCCGGATGTTAATCAACGGTTTGGCCTTGCGCTCTTTTTGCCAGTAGGGGGTAAGTCCCCATTGGACTTGTTCTAAAACAGAGTAGATCTCGCCAGCTTCAGATTTTCTAGCCAGAATAATCGGCACGGCGTCTGTCGGTGCCACATTGTAGCTGGGCTTTATTGAAGGAGGAGGCGCTTGGTTGCCAATTTGCTCAAGCGAGGTCACCACGTGAAAGCGCTCGACGATCTCATCAGTTGTATGGGCAATTGTGTAGCGGCCACACATTTAGTGTTTAAGTAGAACCTTAAGCTGCTTCGTTGCTACATCGCGGACGTAAATGCACGACCTGGTTGTCATTTTGATGCATTTTGGCCACTGCTTCAGTATAAGAGAGCAAACTCAAATAATCACAAGGATGAGACTTCTCCCAAATTTCCACAGCCCGCCGCAGCGCTTCCCTACCATATTCTATTTTATGCTGGGCGATTAATACTTGAGCCAAATTGTAGAGCGAGAGAGCGATCGAACTTGTTTCACCGCCAAATATTGATCTTTCCAAAACGATCAGCTTTAGATATGCTTTCTCGGCACGCTCGAGTTGCCCGCTTTGCTTATAATTGGCCGCTTCAAAGTGCAGCCGCTCTATGTCCTTAGTATTGATCAGCTTCATGATGCTCACCTATTAGCCTCTGAAAGTTGACCAATGATAAGCGTTCAAAAATCTGATGTAATCCAGCCGTTGCGGTATACCTAACATGCGGTAATAGGCAGATGCGGTAACAACAGGTGCACAGGCGCGCAGATACGATAACAGAGATGCAGCAACAGCTCGACCATGGCCAATAATATTTTGCGGTCGCTTGCTTATTCTGGCATCGGGCCCAGTGTGCGAATGAGAAGCTCTTCCTTGAGTTGGGCCATTATCCGTTCGATATGAAAGGCATCATCGCGACTGGGCGCGGTCAGGTGGAAGGAGGTGAGGGCAACGAGGGAAGCTCTAAGATTAGATGTCTCTGTACTATCAAGCATTAGCGGAACGCAGCGAGAGGCGCGCTGCCCCCAACTTCTGGCGCGATCACTGACCCGCTCTTCCGTCAGGATCTGGTCGATTACCCATTCTCTTTCATTTTCGTAGCCAAAACCAAGCGCATGTATGCTGCGGCTTGGGTCGCCATAAAAGAGATAATGTCCTAAAGTAAAAATTGCTTCTGCCTGTTTCGCTAGGCTATAGCTCCCCTTCTTAAAATAATCGCTACCAGACCACCACAAATAAGGTTCGATACCTGGCGGCAAGCCACAAAAGATATCTTCGATCTCTCTTGCCTCAGGAGTTTTAAACGGAACAGGGCAGCGACGACCATAATCTGTATAAACGACATTACCAGCCGTGCTTACGTCAAGTCCCATTTATTTCTGCCTCCACAATCTGAATCTTCTAGGGCAAAACAAGGTGCAGAAGTTATGTTATGTGTTCGCCGCCGGATTGTCGATAATGGCTAGGCGAGCGCTTTTCCGATCCGATATGCGGTCCATACACTTTGGTGGCAGACTTAATAGCGAATTGGATTGACACATGGTTATTTTCCCTTCAGGCTTAATCTGGTAGCAAATTTGGCGCACAACAAAGGATGGCGCTAACTAGGTGCCACCAAATGCAGTGCAGTTTGGACGAATTTTTTCGACGACTGGAGTCGGCGAATTACGAATGATGTTTGCAGTCGAGTCTGGTCTGATTTATCGGTCTAATTAATTGACCTGGGTTACTGATCGGGCGATCGACTCGGTTGCTATCGATCTGGCTTAGCTGGGCTCTGGATTTATATGGACTTGGCAAACTGAGAATATACGTATGTATGGTAACACAGATTATTGCCAATGCCTAGAACGAATAATATAGTTAATGAATATAATTTCGGATTAGCGACTGAAACATCAACTGGCTGATAATCGTCAGCCAGAGCAAAAACACTGAGAGGCAGCCATGGCACAATCCGTGTGGTCCGGTTTAATCAGCTTCGGCATGGTCAGCATTCCGATTAAGCTCTATGCCGCAACCGAAAGCAAATCGATATCTTTCAACCAGTTGCACAACGTCTGCAAAGGTCGCATCAACCAGCAGCGCTTCTGTCCAACCTGCGACAGACAAGTTGAATATGCAGAACTAGAGAAAGGTTATGAGATCGCCAAAGGACAATACGTTGTTGTCACCAAAGACGAGCTCGATAGTCTGCCCTTACCGAGCAAGCAGACGATCAATTTAAGTGCCTTCGTCAAACGTGACGACATCGACCCGGTTTATCACGATACAAGTTATATCGTCGAGCCGGATCCTAAGGCGGTCAGACCGTTTACTTTGTTGATCAAAACATTGATCGATAAGAACATGGTTGGGCTCGGTACCGTCGCCATTCGCAATAAGGAACGACTTTGCGCTTTACGGCCGCTCGATGGCACTTTGCTCCTCGATACGCTTTTGTATCCCGACGAAGTGCGGGTGAGCAAAGGCAAGGAGTTGCCGGACATCAAGGTCAATCCGCAGGAAGTGGCCATGGCTGAAACTCTAGTTGATCTGATGGCCCAGGATTTTGATCCCAGTCAATACCAGGATCATTATCGTGAGGCGCTGGAGAAAGTTATTGCCGATAAAGCTGTCGGCTTGCAACCTGTCGAAGCCGCCGCCACCAAACCAGGCTTGGTGCCAGATCTGATGGAAGCACTCAGGGCCAGCGTGGAGAATATCCAGTCGAAGAAGGTAGTGACACTCAAGGCTGTGAAAGGACCGCAGAAAAAAGACAAGCCGGCTACTAAAGGCGGCAAGCGCGGTCGCCAGGCCGGATAACACAGACCCGATAAAACAAAAATGGCGGCGTATCCTTTCAACGCCGCCATCATCATTCATATTTATTGGCTCTAGTAGCCGCGGCCTCGACCTAAGGCACTATAGCCGTAGCCTCCACCAAATCCATAACCGCCCACACTGTTGTATGTGCCATCAGTCGGTGGTCTACCCCAAGAAGCTGCACCCATTTCACTTTGCAGTTCGTTGAAGCGGTTGATCTCCATCATCTGGTTGAACTTATCATCATCAGCTGCACGTTGTCCGTTCTCACGCAGGGCATTAACATCACCGCTGAGATTAGCTAGCTGTCCTTGTTGTTGTTGTTGCAGATTGATGATCGCCTGATCCAGTTGCTTGATATGCGCCTGTTCTTCAGCACGGGTGGCTGAATCATTCTTCAACCAAGCTTCCAGTGCATACAGTTCACCTTTTTTCTCCTGGGCTAAACTTTTTGTCGGTGAACCGCCGGCGTTGCGCAGCTTGCTCAACTCCTCGACTCTCTTCTCGGCATAAAGTCTGTAGGAGTCACTACCGGCGTCCCGCTGCTTCGCTTGTTCTTCGTAGTTTTGCACCTGATTTTCAAACTGCTGTATTTGTTGTTGGTCTTGTTGCAATAGCTGTCGATCATCTTGAAAGATCGCCTGCCCTTGAGCCAACACGCCAGTTGGCATCAGCAACAAAGAGGCGATGCCGAAAGCAACCAAACCAGTTAGTTTAAGTCTGGAACTTTTACTTGGCATTTTCTGTTCTCCCTTAACCTTAAAAATCCGCCGCAATCTGATCATACCCCTTGGCTTTAACCGCTAACAGCGTCTTCATTTTCCTGCAAGAATTGCTGGCGCCGTCCCCATTTAATCTGGCCGCTTTCAGCGATAATAGACGCAGCACTAAATGCACAATCAGCGGGGATAATCTCCAATTGCGCTGCCGCGGAGGAATCGGCATGACAGAGCAAGAGCCAAAATGTTTTCAAACGCACGACGTTTCGAACCAATCAAAGCCGCTCGCCAATTACAATTTGTTCTCTACCAACATTGCCTTGCAAGAAGCAGTCGTGCGCGAAGGCGGCGGCTGGGCAATTACCGGACTTAAAGCCTGGGGCGAATATCTAGGCCGGGCTGAAACAATAGAATTAGCCAGATTGGCTAATAAGTATCCGCCGGTTTTGCAATTATTCGATCGATTCGGCAACCGCCTCGATGAAGTGGAATTTCACCCGGACTGGCATGCCACCATGGGCGCCGCGGTAGGGCAAGGACTACATTCAGCACCATGGGCGGAGCCTGACAAAGGCGCCCATGTAGCACGGGCAGCCGGCGTGATCATGCAGGCAGAAATAGAAGACGGCGCCCAATGTCCGATCACCATGACTTATGGCTCGGTGCCGGCTATCGCCAGACGCGCTGATATCGCTTCGCTCTGGCTGCCAAAAATTTACTCGCGAATTTATGACAAACGTTGTCTGCCAATTACTCAAAAAACAGGCGCTCTCATTGGCATGGGCATGACAGAAAAACAAGGCGGCTCGGATGTTCGCACAAATACCACTAAAGCGACACATATAAAAGGAACCGATGGCGAGTACGAGATTGTCGGTCATAAGTGGTTCTTTTCGGCGCCGATGTGCGATGCCTTTCTCGTTCTCGCTCAATCTCAGAAAGGTCTATCTTGCTTTTTCATGCCGCGCTGGTTGCCGGACGGCACTAAAAATGCCATCCACATTCAACGCTTGAAGGAAAAAGTCGGCAATTGTTCTAACGCCTCGAGCGAAGTGGAATTTCACCAGGCACGCGGCTGGCTCCTGGGTGAAGAAGGGCGTGGTGTACCGACGATTATCGAAATGGCCACATACACGCGCTTAGACTGCTCGCTGGGCACTGCCGGTCTGATGCGCCAGGCGGTAGCCCAGGCGATAAATCATGCCAGCTATCGAGTCGCCTTCAACAAGCGTTTGATTCAACATCCGCTCATGCAGAACGTGCTCGCCGATCTGGTGTTGGAAGTGGAAGCAGCTATCGCTCTTGCCATGCGCGTTGCACGGGCCTTCGACGCCCAGGACGACGAAGCGGAGTCGCACTTCAGGCGGGTCGTCACACCAACAGCTAAGTACTGGATCTGCAAACGCGGCCCAATGGTTGGTGCCGAAGCGATGGAAGTACTTGGCGGCAACGGCTATGTCGACGAAGGGCCGATGGCTAGAATTTACAAAGAGATGCCGCTCAATTCCATCTGGGAAGGTTCAGGCAACGTCATGTGCTTAGACATGCTGCGTGCATTCGGAAAAACCGGCAACGCACTGGATGTGGTGCAAACCGAATGGCGCCAGGCCAAAGGTGTCAATGCCAGTTTAGATCGCTTCGCTGCCGCACTCGAGGCGGACATCGCTCAAATTCGCCAGCAGAACCCGGAAGAGAGCGAAGCATCGGCCCGCAGACTGGCCGAAAGATTAGCGTTATGTATCTCAGCAGCGCTACTTGTCCGCCATGCACCGAATGCGATATCAGACGCATTTTGCACTTCCCGCTTGGATAAAGATTCGGGCCTGGCTTTCGGCACGCTCAATGCCGTCGCCAAACTCGAGCAAATTATCGAACGCGGGCAACCGCTGGAGAACAAGCTAGCAGAGCGCAAGCCAACAGACCACAAGCTACAGACCACAAGTTAGCAAAGCACAAGCTAACAGAGCCGGCGACAACTACAACTATTGGTCCAGCAAAGCCTTCCACTCATCGCTGACGGCCGCTGCTTCCTCGAGAATCGATTTAACGGCTGCCTGCTGTTTAATCGTCCTTTGCAGGCACACTATGTCTTTGGTCTGCATCGCTTTGACACTGAGCTCGGCCAAATCATTCAATTGTTGTTCCAAAAGACTGTTGAAAGTATCAATCGCCGATGCCACCACGTAGGCCGTGCGAGTCAGCTCCGCATCGAAAGCGACACTACAGTCAGGACCGGCACCACTAGCAGTTGCTTCGAGCTGAACAGCCGCAGGCGCTGCCGGCACGCTGCCGGTAACTGATGGAACTGTTCGGCGCGGCCGCCTATTGGCATTGGCCGTCTGTGGTTCTAGATCTGGTGCCAGAAATTCGTACTCTTCATCATAGCCCGGTCGCAAAGGCATGTCAGTCTCCTCCTGATCGCCATTCTGAGGATGCAATTCAAATTTATCGCTGATGCTGCCTTCACCGTTCAAAACCCTGACTAAAGCAGCAAATAATTTCTTAGAAATTGTGGAAAGCATATCTTCTCTAATTGCTGTGCCGTCAATTGTCCAACCGGGCGCACTAATCGGCGGCTCTTGCTCTAAATTGGCTGAATTGACTGACAAATTCTTTGCCACAGCCTTTAAATTAGTCGAGGTTATTGCACTGGCTGCCGTTTTAGCAGTGTTTGCTGTCGTTGCCACCATCTCTAGATGTGGCGCAAAAGTGCCACTCTCAGAATCGAAGCCGAGCATATGATCGATAGGCACTAAGTAAGCGCTTACTTTATGCTCTTGCCCTTGAATAATCATTGCCCAGTCCTGAGTAGCCAAATGTCCCTGACAAAGTATCGGCTCTTTTGCTAGTTCAAGTGATGGTCGCAGTGATGGTGTCAGTGTCGATTCATTTTGCCGGGCCGCAGGGCGCTCACAATTGACATGCATTAAAGAATCATCGAGCAATTTGTTGAATTCAGATGTATACCGCTGAAAATCGTCAAACAGGTTGTCCACAACAATGACAGCAGGCAACTGCAGCAATGGCGCTGTCTCTATTTGCGCTTGAGAATTCGGCATGGCTTCCGCCGGTACAAGCGGTATATCTTGATTAGGATTGACCAGCCAACGCATGGTTTGCTCGCCAACATCAGACTTGTCCAGGTTACTGAGAATTTTATGCGCCAACTCCTCGTTGACAGGCACTGCTTTCGGTTCAAAATGAGAACCGACATTTTCCACTGGATGCTCCGAATTCATGATTTTCCTTCCTTTAGGTTCCTAGGTTCCCGAGAATTGCCGGCGCAGGAGCTGAGGGCTCGGTTCCCTCCGGCGCTCTTCACTAGGCAGATCGACATTCAAAGCAAAATGTTCCTGGACTACAGGCTATATAAAAAACCCAGGAAAGATTCAAAAAAGAATCAAGAAAGACTCAAAAAGGAATCAAAAAAGATTTAGGCCCACTGCTGATATTCAACCTTAGGCACAAACTGGGCAATAATGAAGCCAGCGACAAAGCCGCCGACATGTGCCCAAAAGGCGACGCCGCCGACATTAGGATCGGAACCGATAGCCAGCGAAAAGATGCCGGTAAAAAATTGCATCACGAACCAGAGCCCGAGGAAGAGCACGGCGGGAACTTCCACCAGGCGGGTGAAGATACCCATGAGAAAGAGTGTCAACACTCGGGCTTGAGGATAAAAGACAAAATAAGCACCAAGCACGCCGGAAATTGCGCCACTGGCACCGATCATCGCCGTATGCGAACCGTTTTGGGCAAAAATTTGGGTCATCGCCGCACAGCAGCCGCAGAAAAGATAGAAGAACAAATAGCCAAAGTGGCCGAAACGATCTTCGACATTATCGCCGAAGAGAAAGAGAAACCACATGTTACCGATGAGATGTCCCCAACCGGCATGCAAAAACATTGACGAAAAAATAGTGGCAATCTCGCGCGGATCTGTCAGATGAGTGGCGAGTACAGCCGGCACGACACCGTGCCCGTCCAAGAGTCGATCGAGTACAGGCGGTGGCATCGAGAACTCGTACAAAAAGATGACCGAGCACAAGATGATCAAGAGCCAATTTACTAGCGGCGGTCTTTCCCCAACAATTGTATCTTTGAGAGGGAACACAACTTATAAGCTAAATGTCGGCAAATTTAACGGCATGACGGCACTCTTCGACAATTCCTTTGGGGATCATCATCAAGGCGATGAGCACCAATGTCGGTACGATCACTAAATCATCGAGCTGTCCAATCCCCGGCAAGAAATCCGGGATTAGATCAATTGGCGAAAGTAAGTAGGCAATCGCGCAGCCAAGCAGAAACTTAGCGGCGTTGGGAACTCTTGGATCAGCCATAACAAGTTGGTAGACCGTGAGCTCTTCTTTGATTGTGCGGAAAAATGCCTGTAGCTTGTGCAACATTTCCAAGGTTTCCTAAGCAACGAGCCACTCCCTGAAGAGGCAAGTTGTCAACAGACCGGGGGAGAAGATTGCTATTCTAACGGCACTAGCAATTCCTCGCAACATTTCTGTTAAGTGCGAACATTGCGCAAGCGGGTTTTGGGCAACAGTCAGGCTCTCTTAGCTGACGGACACTGGCTCTCGTGTGCCAAGCTTGGTGAAGAAAGCTTTCAAGGCTTTATTGAAGACCTCGCTATCTTCTTTGGCGATCTCTTCATGGCTGGTGTTGGGCAGCTCAATTAAAGCCTTCGGTCCGACCGCTATCTCCAGTAGCTTTCTGCTGTGCTCCACACCAACATCCTTGTCTTGCACTCCGTGCAGCAAAAGCACCGGCTTACGAAACTCAGCCAGAACCGCCTCATTATTCAGAAACGGCTTGGGAAATAACCATGACGGATAGATGCGTAGCGCCGGAATACTTTCAATGGCGATCTCACGAATGTTGGTGAATGGCGCCTGCAAGATCAGGCCGGCAACCTCCCTGTGCTTAGCAACATGGCACGAAACGGCAGCACCAAGCGATTCTCCGTAAATCACCAGATCTTGCGGCAAGACTTTGCCTTCGTTGATCAACCAATCGAAAGCAGCAATGCCGTCTTCGCAAATCGCGCGCACGGATGGCGATCCTTCACTGCGACCAAAGCCCTGATAATCGTAGACGAAGACCGAATTGCCAGTCGCCAAAAGCAACTCCAATAATCGATCGAGATCAAAAAGATTACCCTTATTGCCGTGATTGATCAAAATGGTTTTGCGTCCACCATCGACAGGGAAGAATAAGCCGTGCAATTTCTTGCCGTTCTTGCTGGGAAAGAAGACATCACGATAGGTGACGTTCTTGAAAATGTCGTGCGAATAATCGCCGTCAGCAGAAGGCAGTTGCTCAAAAAGTTGGGGATGATAAAGTCGCTCGCCAAAACGCGGCGAACACCCCAAATAAATGGCGCCAATTAAAGGCGTCGCGGAAACCAATTTTTTCAAAGTTTTGAACATGCGCTCTTCCCTCACGCGAGAACAATCACGACACACGTACAGAAACATGTTTTCCAGGACCGAGTCGGCCCTTTTCAATTAATTCAGTATTGCCAGTACTGAATTGATCAGTTGTTTTAAGTGGTTAAATTGTATACCGCTTGAATAGATAGCCGGATATTCTTAATCTGAATGCAAGAAGAGGCGGTCGGCAAAAACAGCTGCTGGTCGGGCGCTCTGGCGCGGACGCGTGCCCGAGCTTCGATCCAGGTGATTAAAATTCTCAGCACGATCGCTTGACTTGTTGGTGGCGTACGCTTGACGTCGTCAATCGATGCACGCTAGCATTGTGGCATTCGAATTTTCTCGAGTCGAATTTTTCGCAACGCGCGCCCATAGCTCAGCTGGATAGAGTACATGGCTTCGAACCATGGGGTCGTAGGTTCGAGTCCTACTGGGCGCAAGACTTAAAATAAAAACAGAGAGCGGCTTTCGAGATGGGGAGCCGTTTTTTATTGGGGCAGTGTCAAGAGGTCGGGTATATGCCGGGTATAGTTCGAGGGCTCTAATTTTCGGTGTTTTTCTGTCGGTTTGCCTGGACCTAGTGGTGTTGACCATGGTTATTAGGAAAAGCAAGGACATCTACGATCGGTACTATATATGGTGCGTGTAAAGGCAAGAACGAACCATGGGCTCGCATATGCAGTCGCGGTCGGCGTTATATTGACGAGCCTACAATGCTATCGGCACATCGAGACTGTGTCTGCCTTTGTTCGAATTGTTAGGGAAAAGTTTTGACTATTAAGGAACTGTATAAGCGCTCATAACACGCACAGGTTGCTAAGTTCACTTAACGAACTTGACTGTATGGTAACCTACGATGAAAGTATTATTCGGAATCAAGTATGTTCGACCCAGACCAAATGAGCGACCAGTTAGCTTCCACTGGTGATGGCAAAGCCATCCTACTGATAGAGGATGATATAAAGTACAGCAGGCTCATATCTAAGTATTTATCCGAGCATGGCTATAACGTCACAGCCATGCATGATGGTAAATCTGGGCTGGATAGCGCTCTGTCCGGACATTTTGATGCAATCATACTCGACATCAAATTGCCTGGCAAAGACGGATACCATGTACTTCAGTCAATTCGAAAGCGTTCTAGTGTACCTGTATTGATGCTCAGTGCTCTTGGCGAGGAAACAGATCGAATTGTTGGTTTGGAGCTCGGAGCCGATGACTATTTGCCAAAGAGTTTCTCACCCAGAGAAATTCTTGCAAGATTACGAGCTGTACTCAGACGCTTACAAAGAGTGCCTTCTCCGAGTGGTGGGGCGCCACACGACACTGTTATAGGATCTTTAGTGATTCAGCCTGATTCGCGGAAAGTTTTATTGAATGGACAGTCTATAGATCTGACTGCCATCGAATTCGATTTGTTACTCTCGTTGGCTCGATCAAAGGGACGAATCAAGACGCGCGAGCAGCTACTGAACGACATCAAAAACTTTACGGCTGACTCGTGCGATCGGTCTGTAGATGTACACGTCTCAATGCTGAGAAGAAAACTTAATGACGATGCAAGAAATCCTCGGTTGATCCGAACTGTGCGCTCGATCGGCTACTTGCTTGTAGATCCTGATGAGCCGATAGATTGAAAACCGTCAAGTACCCTCTGTATATTCAAACGCTGGCGATGCTAATCGCCTACCTCAGTGTATTCGTACTCATATCATTAATCTGCTTCGACATGAAATTCGGGTTCGGTTGGGAGGCTATTTTGCGCAGCCCGATTGGCGATCGTATCGATGTTGTTTCTGATGCTGTCAACATTCAGTTAAATTCAAACGACCCAAAAGATTGGAACAAAGTGCTCGCATCGTTCGAGTCTCAATACGGTGCAAACTTTTACCTGTTTGATCCATTTGGCACGCAGCTAGCCGGAAAGCCGGTAGCATTGCCAAGTCCCGTTCGCTCGCGTATTGACCTTTTCCCTCGTCCCCTAGCTGCGCTCGTGGCCGCCCAAAAGTCTCCACAAGGCACAGGAAGTAAACTGCCATTATTCAAACCAAACTTCTTTCCATCGGCACCTTTTAGCCAAGAACATCGATTCGATTTCTTGCCTCTGCCACCACCGAGAGATCTTGCCGGCCTCAATTTCAGGCTCGGTAATGGCGGAACACCATCACGTGGCATGTTGCCGCATCTCAAATCCATTACAAGAAGTGATGGCCGTCTCTGGATCTCTGTAGACATGCCCGTGTTTTCTCAATCTACACACTTCCCTATGCCTGTAGCACTGATCGTTTGCATAGCTAATTTCTGGCGCAGTCCACTTCTCTTTGATTTTGGCTTCCTTGGGACAACAATTGTAATTGTTGTGGTCTTCTCGCTGATGTTTTGGTGGCCATTTGTTTATAGCATCACTTCGAGAGTATCGGTTCTCACTACAGCTACGCAAAAAATCGCTAGTGGCGATTTCGAAGCTCGCACCAACGCGAAACATAAGGACGAACTTGGTCATCTGGCAGAAGGTATTAACGTGATGGCTGATAGATTAAGCGATTATCTTTTAGCACAAAAGCGCGTTGTCGGTGATATATCGCACGAATTAGTAACACCGTTAGCTCGTCTGGACATGGCTGTTGAGTTATTGAACACTGCATCTGCTGAAGAAAGGGAGGGCTTGATTGCAGATATCAAAGAAGAGATCCAAGACATGCATCATCTGGTTGATGAGATTCTCGCCTTTACAAAAGCAGAGTTAAGAGGTAAGCGAGCAGATTTAGGTGCAGTGCGCTTGCACTCTCTTGTAGAAGAAGTATTGGAAAAAAACCAAGGAAATGAACGCATAACTGTTGACATAGGCAAAGATCTCAAAGTGCTAGCTGACCCCTTGTTGCTTCGTCGGGCGCTCTCGAACATCATTCGAAATAGCTTGAGGTACGCTGGTGACATTGCAAAGATTGAAATAAATGCAGAGGTGATTGACGAGAACGTTTGGCTAACAGTATTAGACACTGGCCGGGAGTACCGGAAAATGCAGTTGCGCACCTGGGCGAGCCCTTTTTTCGTCCCGATCAGTCACGAAGCCGCGAGTCTGGTGGCGTCGGACTTGGTTTGGCGATTGTAAAAAGTTGCATCGAGTATTGTGGAGGCACTGTGAATTTCTCTAATCGCTCAGGCGGCGGCTTTCAAGTAAAGATGTGTCTCAAGAGAACCAGAGACTCGCGCTTACAAAATCCAAATACAATCCCAACAAATTGAATCCAGCCTCAACATAAAGCTGTCTGAATGCCCCCTAATGAAATGCCACCAGATTATTCTGTCGGCTCTGAATATCTTGGTGATATGCGTTCATGCTCGCCCTCCGCGATCGACCAAATTACGAAAATGCAGTGTTCTGCCTTTAAAGTCTTAACAAAAATCGAATACTGATTTAATAACAGTCGGCTTCAATTAGTTCTGGAACTGCTCTTTGTGCGAGGAATTATTCTTAGATCTAAAGACCAGCCTATAGCTTCCCATCTCATTAGATTAGCTGATTTTGCTAATAACTTCGAACTTGAGAAATAGCCGAAATTGAAGACCCTAATCGACTACAGGAAATTTGTGAACTCATTCAAGCCGTTCTTTTTGAGAAAACCGCAGATGAATACTCGTTCCAATATTTGTGAAACACCAACCTCAAATACATCAGGAAATTCAAATGAGCATGAAAGTTGTGACTGTTCTTATAACTTCTGTTGCCTTTCAGACGGTCTTTTTTTCTGGCGGGATAAAGGCAAGCGCTGAATCCGCTGCCACTATCAATTCTGATCTGTCGCGTGGGGGGACTGAAGAAGCCAATGCACCCATCATAGACATTGCACAACAATCCGCTCAATGTCCCGGATCATTTTCTTTTTGGGAAGAGAGATCACAGTCAGTCCCCGCTCCAGCATTTCCACACGCCACCGGCATTTCGGCACCATGTTTAGCCGCATTTCCGCCCTCACCCCCGCCTTTCCCTCCGCCCTTCTTTCTGCCACCGCCTGTCCATCCAATCACACCATTCGGATTTGAAGCCCTGTTTGCTGGAGTCGATTTGACCGACAATCAAAGGGAAAGTCTGCAAAAGCTAAGGTCCGACTTTCTGGACGATATGGACCCATTACTGGCAGAACTGCGAATTAAAGAGCGGGCTATGCATCGATTGCTAACTGATGAAACGCTAAATACCACACAGGTTAAACTGACACAGTCAGAAATCGATATAATACATTCGAAGTTATCAGATTTGGCGATAAATCATTTTGTAAGCATCAGCCAGATATTGACTCCTAAGCAGCGAAAAAGACTCCACCAGAGCTCATTGCGCTTTGAGACAGAGTCTTTAAAATCACCGCGCTCTGATATGCATCCATCCGAACATTCTCGCTGATTTTTTCTAAGGCTGATTTGAAAACATGGCAAACATCCCATTTGTTGACTTGACGCTACAGAACATACCGATGAATAAGCTTGGTGTCCTTGCAGCCATTACGATAACGTTTTCTCCACCGGCTTTGGCAGATGGTGACAAAGATTCCAGCTATCAGCCAATGACGTCTATGGAGGCCACGCATAAGTTAGGTCTCAGTTCAGCAAGCAATCTCAATACCGCAGCTGAATTTGCGCTCAATGATGGAGACTACAACAAGGCGATCAATCTGTGCCGCGAAGCTCTCGAAAAAGAGAATAACGATCCTGACATTCATCTCGTATACGCTAGGGCTCTTGAGGAAAAACTCAAGGATCAAGAGAATCGTGATCCTTATATCTACAAAACATGTGTGAAAGAATGGCTAATGGTATTCCGCAACGAGAGTGGCGACGAAAACAATATAGGATGGCACGGGCTTGCACTTCCCGCAATGACATATTTGTATCAAGATGAAGGGCGAGTAATTATGGCTCGCAATCATCTGGTGAAGCTAACAGGGCGAGCGCCCAAACCGTGGGAAACAGACTCTAGATTTCTCGCTAAAGTACTCAAATCTGATGAGAGCAAATTGCGCGGAAAAGTTGTCAAAAAACGATGACCATCACGGAGCCCAATAACGACTGCATGGGTTCGGCTCGCAGACATCGGTTTTTTATCGCGCTGATTGATCTGAGTATTGTACTTGCGATCATTCTATTCTTCTCAGAAACGTATGCCTATGGACAAAGTCTCACTGGCTCAGTCTCGCAAGATGCTGCAAGCCCTGGTCAAATTCAATTCCATAAAACTACGAAGTACGTGAGAATCTCAGCACAAGATAACATTGACCAGGGGATTTTGTTTCAGCAATAGATACGATGAAAGAAGCACTCTCCGTCGAACCGAAAAATCTACCTAATCACCTGATTTTAGCGAGAGCACTTGCCGTGAGTGGGAATATGTTCGTCAGTATGATCGCGATTCCTTTGAACTAGACGAAGCAATGCAGCAGCTAATGGCACTCAAACCCAACCATGCAGTCAGTCATAAAGGAACTAAAAGCTCCTGGTCTGTAAAAGCAAGGCTGCTTGACCTGACCCCTTATGCTATTCCACGTCAAGCAGATAACTCATCGGGTTCGAATTGATTTGCAAACTCCTTTGGTGTCTTGTAACCGAGCGCACTGTGCGGCCGGTAGGTGTTGTAATCTTCACGCCAGGCTTCGATCACCGAGCGTGCTTGTGCTAGGTCGAGAAACCAATTTTCATTCAGGCACTCATCTCGGAATTTGCCGTTGAATGATTCAACGAACGCGTTCTCGATTGGTTTGCCTGGTCGGATGTATTCGAGATGGATGTTGTGCTGCGTGCTCCAAGAAAGCATTGCGCTGCTAGTCAGTTCGGGACCGTTGTCCATGACGAGATGTGCGGGCTTGCCTCTGGTAAATATCAGGCGATCGAGGACTCGCGTCACCATGCGTCCGGGCATGCTAAAGTCAGCTTCAACGCACAAGCACTCTCGTGTGAAGTCGTCCACCACGTTCAGCGTTCGAAAGCGTCGGCCGTTGGCCAAACTGTCGCTGACAAAGTCGAGCGACCACCGCTCGTTTGGCCTTGTCGCTGGAGCAAGCGGCTGCCTAAATGTGCGCAATTTCTTCCGGCGGCGTTTTCTAACCTGCAGATTCTCCTTGCTATATATTCGGTACACGCGCTTGTGATTCACAGGCGAGCCCTCGCGTTGCAGCAGAGCCGTGATTCGGCGATAGCCGAACCGACGGCGCTCGTGTGCCAGAGCGACAATCCTTTCTGTTAACGGTCCGTCGTTCTTAACGCTCTTGCGCCTGAACGTTGCCCGCGGCAATGCTATGACGTCGCAGGCGTGTCTTTCGCTAACTCCCACCTCGCACATTGCGTTGATCGCCGCGCGAGCTTGCGAGGTGGTCAATACTTTTTTGTTAGGGCGTTCTTCAATCCTTCTATGTCTAGTGCCATGGTGCCAACTAGCTTCTTGAGCTGGTTGTTTTCATCCTCCAGCTGTCGTAGCCGTTTAACGTCACTAACCTGCATGCCACCGTACTTGGCTTTCCAATGGTAATACGTTTGATTGGCGATGCCGTGCTTGCGGCAAACTTCTTTGACCGGGATACCTGCTTCCGCCTCCCTTAGAATGGCAACAATTTGCTCCTCGCTGTAGCGAATCTTCTTCATGGCTGACCTTCCTTTCTGCTGCAACTATGCCTGGAATTTTCAGAGCTGTCTAGTTGACATGGTTTCGCTTTTGGGGGTCAGGTCACATCCTCTAAAGTCTCATACGCGCGGCGCACTGTTTTACCGACTATTTCAAAGGGATTGATGTCAAATTTGGCCATGGCAACTCCTCCGTGGGCTGGATCACTGTCAGCCTAATATGCCGACCAAACCCGGTAGCCGTTGAATTCCACAGTTATGCGAAAGGCGCTGCACATACTAATCGCCAATCAAGGGGACTGTGCATACTATCCCACTCCGTGCATCCGTCCAATTCTCCTCAGACGTTTTGTAAGCTAAATTAGGGATTGCAAGAAAGGCAAAGTCGGACAAATGCGTATGTCTTCTCCGGAAACATAATCTTTCTTTCCGACTGCTGAGCATTTCAAACTGTTGCGAGTTGATCCTCTGTGACCGGGGGTAATTCAACGGATGATACTAATTGAACGCCGAGCGCATTTAGGATCCGGTCAGCGCGCTCGATAGAGATACCGTGGTATTCATTGCGCTCATCACGTGACACCATAGACACATCGACGTTGAGGCGTCTAGCCAGTTCAGCTTGTTTAATACGACTTGCAATTCGCAGTGCAATGAGTAATTGTCCAAGCCCTTGTAAATTTCTTATCGGTTGGAAGTCGCGTCTTTGAACGCGCTCATACCACTCGACCTCTTCCTTTAGCTGTTCATGGAAGCTGCATGCAGGCTCCAATGCTCTCTCAATTTCCTCTGGAGATAAGTTCATTTCTTTTAACTGCTTACGTTGAGCCTCTATAACGCTCAGATCTTGATTGAGCCTCCTGAGGCATTCCTGATATTCATCTTCCGTTTTGATCATGGTTCAGCCCCCTGTAATTAACGATGGTCTCACGAGAATGGATCCGCGAAGTTCATCAAAAGTCAGTTTGTAGTCGCCTGCGGCAATAGGCCGTCTTCGTTAAATAGTGGGAGATTCACAAGCATGACTTATACATCAATATTGACATATTTGTCAATGTATGTCAATAGCTGATTATATACTCGATCAATGCATATCTAGCCGTAGAAAGCGACCAGGTCGTCTCATTTCCTCAATTTCCTCAAGAGTAGCCAATTAGGCCTTTTACTCTGGTCAAAAGGTACACGACTATGAGGATGTTTTGGCTAGCATACAAAATGTGACTCGCTCATTCGACGGAATCGTCGCCATTATAAACACGACCCTAAGAGCCTACGTGATGGAACGGAGCAAAATGGAGTATTAATCATCTTCCTTTGTCGCGCCGCAGTTAATTGCCGCTTTTATATGCATTGGTAATTCGAACTCGTGCTTTAACACGGTCAAAGCCATGCATGAACAAAGTTCACGTTGTTTGGGCGACAGGACGGTTCGTGAAATTCTAAAGCGGACTTCGGACCGGACTTCTCTCCGGTCTTCAAATGCAGGGACATTTCTAGAAACCCATGCTAGGATTGATATATGAAGCGTACTAAAGCGGACAAAAGACCGGACTTATTACCGGTCATTGACAGAAGAGAATCTATCGGACTGATGGAGCCACTTGTTTTGTCGTCCGACTCACGGCACCGTCCAGAGTTAACTGACCTTGCCTTTGAATTGGCTTTGAAGTCCTCGGCGCTTCGAAGTAGTTTGCCTAGTGGTGTGCTGAATGCGCTAGCTGATCTCGTGCGGAAAATGAATTGTTACTACAGCAACTTGATTGAAGGGCATAATACTCATCCCATAGATATTGAACGTGCGATGAATAATGATTACAGCAAAGACAAAAAGAAACGAGACTTGCAGCATGAAGCCAGAGCGCATGTCACCGTGCAAGCCTGGATTGATGGTGGGGGTATTTCGGGGCGAACCACTACCGTAGATTCGATTCTCGAAATTCATAAGCGGTTTTGTGAAAACTTGCCAGCAGATTTTCTCTGCATTGAAGACCCTTCCACGCATGAACAAATCCCGGTGGTTCCGGGGGCAATACGCACGCGCGATATCAAAGTTGGGAAACATTTGGCGATAAGCCCGGGGGCACTGTCTCGCTTTCTTATGCGCTTGGAGCAGGCATATGCAAAGCTGGGAACAAGCGAGTTCGTATTGGCAACAGCAGGTATGCATCATCGCCTTCTTTGGATTCACCCTTTCATTGACGGCAATGGCAGGGTAGCAAGGTTGGTATCATATGCACAATTTTTGGAAACCCTGAACACAGGCGGTGTTTGGTCAATAGCTCGAGGACTGGCAAGGAGCGAAGATAAATATAAACAGCATTTGATGAATTGCGATGAACGTCGTCAGAATGATTTGGATGGCCGCGGTAATCTGAGCGAGGAGGCTCTGGCTGCTTTTACTAGATTTTTTCTCCTCACGTGTCTGGATCAAGTCAACGTCATGGAAGGACTAGTTCAGCCTGAGCGACTGCGCGGACGCATCTTGTCTTGGGCGGAAGAGGAATCGAGAATTGATCGACTGCTGCCAAATGCAGCTGCGGTTCTGGAAGCCGTGCTGTTCAGGGGCGAATTGCCACGCGGTGACGTTCCTCGCATTGTGGGCTTGGGTGAACGGCAAGCGCGTAGAGTTGTTTCTGGACTTGTTCAGAGAGGCGCTTTGGTAGCGACAAGTGATCGAGCACCACTGCGCCTGGCGTTCCCCGCGAAGCTTGCATCACGCTGGATGCCAGGACTCTTTCCCTAAAACATACACTCAATCGTTTGTGACGTTCTCTGTTGACACATTATCTTGCTTGTCACCCTTTATGCACCACCAAACCCAAGCGATGAAAACAAATTGCAAGGGCAAGCGCAACCAGAGCAAAATTGCAGGGAATGTGGGAAACAAAACACTATTAAGTGCCATATGGATATTAGCCGGAAAGACAGCGATTAAGAGAACAATCAGTCCACAGCCAGCAGCGAATCGCACTGCTGGAATGATCAAGCCGATGCCACCGATAATTTCGAACACACCTGTAAGTAAAACAATTGGCAGCGAGAAGGGACACCAAGACGGCATTATCTGCAGGTACATTGTGGTGCGAAAAAAATGCAGTGTCCCAGCAGCCACAAAAAATATAGCGCACAATATCTGACCAACAATTTTCCTGGTGTTATGATTCAAATTCTTGTTTCCCATCTGGCTCTCGCAGCACTACTGACTCAGTGCCGTTCTTCAGAAGTGCGCCCCAGGTCAAATAAACAGTGCTGCTCAACCGAACTTGTCTCATCGTATGTGCGTCCTCCGCTCCTCAACCTCTTGTTTGAATGATGATCCCACACCAATAAAGTGCAGTCTTGACATTATACCAGATCTGGTATAACTTAAATTTGCAGAAGCCATTTATGTGTTGCACGTGATCACAAAAAAGAAAATGCAAAAGACTGGGCAATCAGATATCGACATAGCTAAAAAACGCTTCAGCGAATTAGTTGAGCGGAGGAAAAGAAAGAGCACATGAGAAAGGTGGCAAAAAAAGAAATTTTCACAACAGGCAGCGGGGATATTTTCAAGGACTTCGGATTTTCAGATGAAGAAGCGGCCACTCTTACTATCAAAGCCTGTCTTTTTCGGACTCTGCAAAAAGCGCTAAAAGAGACATCGGCAACTCAAAGTGAGCTAGCCGAGAGGCTTGGCGTGCCTCAGCCAAAAATATCCAATATCCTTCAGGGAAAGATGGCTGGCTTCTCTGTGGAGCGCCTGGCAAATTATCTCTTGAAGCTCAACTACGAAATTTGTTTAGATGCGCACCCGGCGCCAGCTGGAGCAAAGGGGCGAGTAATTGAGCGTAAGAATAAGAAATTGCAGTCTGCTTAGTCAAGCTTTTGAAGTGATTTAGTTTATGCTGTATCCGTTAAGCGCGGTGCCGGAACATCGGATCTGGGCACATGATCTAAGACAATCACCCGGGGACACCCGTGGCTGCAACCGTAAATATAGCCTACAACTATCCGTTCGCGTCTTCATTACTGTCGGCGGCAGTGTCGAATCGACAGCTCCGTCTGGCAACCAGCGGTGGGGTCGAGAAAAATCCATACTTTTTCAGCGGAAAATTAGTCAGTCCGAAGCAGACTGCCGATTTGTTGCTCGCCCTTTCGGCTATCAGCCGCACTCGTTTCTTTTCGCCCGGCGAATTGCGGGAGAGACTGCTCGCCGCTGCCGATCCAGTAGTAACCAGCGACGGCACGCGCTTGCGACTGGAAGTGTTTTCGGTTTGTTGTGGCGCCTATGCGCGGCTGGATCTACATAGCAATGCACTCGACGGTGAATGGATCGGCAAAGGCACTACTAATGTTGATTTCAATCCACCCATGCGCGCATCGTTGGCAACTGTGATGAACACTGAGGACGTGGCGCTGACAGTCGGTCTCGATCGCCTGGAGCTCGCGCTCGGCGAACAAACTATTGTCGAGCGCAAAGTCAAATTGCCGGTGCGCTGGTTAAAAGGATTTGTTGAAGTGCAGGTTTATCAATCGGCATTGAAGCCGGCTATGGAGCTGCCTGCCCTGGAGTTAGCGAAGACCATCCGCAACTTGCCCAAGCAAAATATTATGCAAGCGGGCGCCATCACTTACTTGATACCAGTCGGCAAGGGTCTGCGTCTCAGCCAGCGGCCAGCACCAGATGCGGTGGCAGTGGGCGCCATCAGTCGGTTGAAGACATTGGAACCCATTCTTCGCTATGCTAAATCTGTGCGCATTTACAAGAGCGATGATGCCATCAGCGCCTTCGAGTTGACACTGCCTGACGCAAACTTTTTCTTCGTTCTCAGTCCCAATGCGGCGCGCGGTTTTTCCGGTGAAGGGCAGGCATTGTCAGGCTTGGCTCAGAAAGGCTCGACTGATATCTTGGCCCGTGTGAAAAGCGCTCTCCACTGGCAAGCCCAGATAAGCTCACAAGAATTGAGCTCTTCACTGGGAGTAGATACAGATTCTGTGCTCTCTGCACTGCAAGTTTTAGGTACACGCGGATTAGTAGGCTACGATCTTTCTTCTGGCGCGTTCTTCCATCGCGAATTACCCTTTGATCTTACCCTGGTGGAAGAATTACACCCGCGAATGAAGAAAGCAAGGGAATTGATTGAGGAAAAGAATGTCCGCCTCACACGTGGTAAAGACGGCGATGCCGAAGCCTATGTAAAAGGATCGGCTGGCGAGCATTATGTACAGATCACCGCCGATGGTGCAAGATGTACGTGCGAGTGGTTTGCTAAAAATCAAGGAGACCGTGGTCCCTGTAGTCATATTCTGGCCGCTGACTTGGCGATTCAGGAGGAGGACGCGCATTGATGATCACAGATCAACTCGATGAAATTATCCTGGCCGCCAACACCGAAAATTGCGCGGCCTTTTTCGAAACTATGTCCGAATCGCAGCGAAAGGCGCTCTCTGCCCGAGCATTACAATGGGCAAGCGCGATTTATGGCTACCTTTGCCGCAATCGGCAGCAACTGATGGCATTTGATCAATCAATCGGCCAAAGACATAGAGTTCTATCAAAACATCCAATCGGACAAAGTAGTTTTCCCGAAGCAGTTTAACGAGACTTCCTTTTCGTGCGTGGCAATGGCGGTGTTGGCTACATGCGCATTTCCTGAGGTGAAAAAGGCTGGCATAAGAGCGCTCCCGGAGCCAGATCTGGCAGCGAAAATTCTCAAGGCACGAAAGCCGAGTTGGCTGGATAAGTGGTGCGCCTATATTCTTAAGACCTTTCCCGCTACACATTGGTTGGCATTATATGAGCTCGAAAACTGTGGTGCATGCTCACTTGAACGAAACGCTGATTATTGGATGTCGATGCTGTGCAGTCTCGGCAAGATGGAGGGAATGTACGATCGCATTCTCAAGCAGGATGCCCAGGTGAGAACTGAAATCTGGCAGATGCTAGCGGACCCTGGTGTGGCACGCATGCTGGCAGAGCCCGAGCAAATCTCGCATGAGATTTTCAGAAAAACTTGGAGAAGCGGCGGCAACATATTTGCCCCGAGGCAAATCGGCACTCGCAAGGGCACTGAAGTCTGGCAAGAAGCTCTGCTTAAGCTGGCTGCAGAAGGGCTTATTGATCGCGCTCGCCTGGTCCAATACTCATTTACATCACTGGCTGAAGCAGCGGAAAAGGAATCGAAGAAATCAATTTATGCACACGTCTCGACCGCCAATTTTGCGATCCAGCTTAACCAGGAGTTGACTAAGGACAACATCGTTTCGTATGCCAACCAATTCACGGCGCTTCTGGGCGCCACTCATAAAGACGTTTCCACTTACGCATCAACTGTGCTGGCAGCAATGCCCGAGGGATCGTTGAGCGTTGCCGAGATTTGCTCTTGTATTTCGCCTGCCTTTCTCAATAAAAATAAGGAGCCTGCTGATGCGGCTTTGAAACTTCTCGCTCGGGTGGCGAAAGCGCACCCGTTGAAGCGCTCTGAATATGGCCCGGCGATCTTATCTGCCTTTAGTCATTCAAGCAAAGATATTCATAAAAAAGCGCTTGCCCTGATTGAATCCACGAACATGTTGGAAGATCAAAATCTGCTTAACGAGTTTCGCCAGCGAATGGATATGCTGGCAGGCCTGGAAAGAACCAATGCTGCAAAATTGGCCGCTCGGTATCAGGGCTCGGAGGGGATCATCTCCGGTGCAACCGCGGATGGCATTGTGCGTGGCAGTGCGGGTGTAAGTGATACTGGCAGTGATACCGTATGTGATATTAGGCCGGCATCTACACTAATAGCCAGTGTCAATCAGTTGGCGGAACAATTGTACAAACGGGCGGGCGTCCTTGATCAAAAATTGCGGGCGCTGGCGAGAATTGACGAGGCGATCGCCGCCGTAAAAGAGAGACAGTCGCGTCTTGATGCACCGGTTTCACTTGATACATTAGACTTTCCTCGGCTCAATCCTAATGCGACGGCGGAGCCAATTACGAACCTTGATGATCTTATATATCTATTTACGAAAGTCTGGTCAGGCAAAAGTGATGCCATGGAGTTGGAAGCTCTTTTGGAAGGAGTCTCTCGGCTTTGTCACGAACGACCGCCTGGCTTTCAACAAAAGACCGACGCGCTTCGACAAAAGGCGCAGGCGATCATGCAAGAACCTGGCATGTTTGGATGGAACCGCAGTCTCGCGCACATTGCCGCTTGTTGGTTGGGAGAATCGACTGGTTATAGCCTGCCAACAATTGGTTCCGATTCGAGTTCATTTTTCAGTCGGCGCTGCCTTGCTCTAGCGAAGCGAGCGGCAGCCAAGCAGTCCGCGCCACTACTGGCGGCACCAACACATAAAGGTGGCTGGATTGATCCAGAAGTATTGGTAAAGCGCTTACTTGAAAACTTCTGGTTAAAGATAGAGCCCGACAGAGTGGATTTCATTCAAGCGCTGCTGCGCCTGGCACCGGATAGGAGAGCAGCTGCGCTGGAGGCGGCAGTGTCAGTACAAGGCGAAATTGGAGAAGCCCTGCGCTACGCACTTGGTGGCGGCAACATCACAAAAATACGAACACCAGAATACTGGGTAGCGGCATTTCGCGCCAGAGATCCCAGAGGATCTAGCGACGATCTTATTAAAGTGTTGCCCGGTTTCGGCCCCGATGGAGCCTATGCCGCCGAATATGGTTTGAATATGGAACCGATTGTGGACTTTGCCAAAGACCGCTATTCATCAATAAGCCAGGGGATGCCAAACTTTCTGCCGGTAACAAGTTGCGATCCAAACTTTCCCGGCACTGAACTAAAAAAAGTTTTGCCGACGAGAGATGACTATTTGCAACGGGCCGCCCATCGCAACCGATACGCATTTTTTCCGACAGTGCTGTTGCACGACAACTCAAACGGTTGGTTCTCCGGAGTGGGTCCATACAGCTGGCTGCATAATCACGAATCACTGCTTGCTTTCTACGCCAAGCGGATGTTGCAGAACATCGACAGCATCGGCAGCTATTGGCACGGCGATTTTGAATTGCTCTTCGACCCGGACATCTCTATGGCGGGGCATGGGCGCTATTTTCTCTGCTTTGCCATGTCCTCTAAAAACAACGATTTATCGCGACTGGCTGTCGATGCTTTAATCGCTGCTGTTGGAGAATGTCGTATCGGTGGCACCGCATTTGGTGAGGCGATGGCAGCTATTCTCCCCACCGGTGTAATTACCGCAGTGCGCTGGAGTAGAGGATTGCGTGACATGTCACGAACATCGCCTCTGCATGCACACTTTGCCTGGCAAGCGATCAGTGCCTTAATTACCAAGGCGTCGGTTGCGCCGACTCAGCTGATTCCATTTTTGGAATTGCTTGTCGAACTGCAAATTGAGCACGGATTTAAAGCGAATGACGCCCTGGTGCAAACCTTATCCGGTATTACCGGCGGCGGCAAAGCTACAAAACTGGCCAAAACCATTCTTGCTTTCGCCGGCACGAATAACGGCGAATTGCCAGCGGCACTCCTGGATTTACAATCGAGAATAGATCGAGCCGAACGCTGGCAAAATTGGATTCGCGCCAGCCGGAAAGAAGCCGTCGTGGGGACGTAGGCTAGCGGTGTGACGGGCGATTTACTTACACTATTGAATCATGCAAGGGAAATCCGCAGAAGTTCTTAGTTGGCACAGTATCCTGCCTTACAGCAGTTAAGTAAGTGCCGTCGCGCTCCTCTTATTGGGTCTCAACTGATCGGGAACAGTCTTTCCATTTTCTCTAAATACATCAAGTCCAAAAAGATCAACCATTTTGCGCAAATGCTGAATTTTTTCCTTGTCGTCAGTTCTTGCTTCGACAACTTCATCGGCTAACCAGACGATTGATTTCCTGTGCGCGGGCAAGGCATAGCCTTGCCAATTGAAGGCCATGACATAATGGAAAATCTCACACATAGTCCACTGATCCGCTTCATCATCGGCATTCCAATAATATCCTGGAGCTTCGATGAGGTGGCGGTTCTCGGCATGCCGATGTCGCCTGTACTCAGCGAATGGCTCCGGCATGATGGGACGATCTTCATCGTCGGCACTCCAGCCGCGGGACCAAATTGTGTCGAAGTCTGAAAACAAAAACAGTGCGTCGTTACCTTCCTGCCATCGAGAGAGGACCTGGGCAAGGAGAATGAAATTCTCAGCGCTGACACTATAACTATCAATGACGAAGCACATCGAATGCTTAAGATTCGGCAACTCGATGCCATCTAGCCATTTGGGGCATTGGTCCAAAGGGAAATCATCATACCCATTCGAAACGAGCCACTGAGCACATTGCTCTTTGCTGTATACCTTGACGGTCATGAGTCCTCCGCACAACCTTTAGGAAACTGGCTCAAACACAATTATAATTCAGGTGCTTGTTCTGTTTGACACATCTGGATTTGGATCGTGAGACCTTACAGGATGTTTTCTTGCTTCGGCTTTCGCCTGCATCCTATGCGGATCACCGAAATAGAAATCTAGAATGTCTTGCACTGCTTCTTCTGGCGTGTGCCATTCATCGAGAAAATCTCCTGGTCCTGGACCGGGGCAATATTCTTCTGCCAATACGACCCACACTCCACCATGACCATAAAGCCAAACTGGTGGTGCGTCAAAATCGACCCTGGCATTGTTATCGATGTCTAGCACATAACCCGTAGAGTAGTTTGGAATGTGATTTCCAGGAACTGTTTCAGGTTTTCCGACAAGCACGCCATCAGGAAAAACGGCTCCAGGCGACCTTGGCTCAGAAACGAAAAGGCCGTGAGACCGAAGTTTTTGAATATAATTTTCCGGAATTTTCATTGCCATTTCACCTGTATACAGCCATAAGACTCCAGTGTAAAAGAAAGTTTTCTTTGGTCATCTCGTATCTGGTACCATCCGCTGGATCACAGATTTTAATATTACCAAGCTCGTCGAGTCCATCTACGACCACGGTGTGGCCTATCTGAAGACGTCTGTATTGAACCGCCAAATTTAGCTCACGTAACTCAGCCGCCCAAGGACCTCGCTGCAAAAGTTTGTCCAGCGCCTCTTCAGGCAATCCGTCTCCCCTCCAAGGCGGACCCAGCGCATCAGCCAATTCTCGCATATCACATGGTACACCTAACTTCATTATCAGTTCAGCCTGTTTGAATTCTCCGTTTGTGAGCATCTCACCACAAGCAGATACGCAAGACATTCTGTCAGTCTGGCGAACAACGTCGGGCGACGGGCGTTCATTGATTACCGGCCAGTCTCCACCAGCTCCCGCCGAGCTTCGTAACCCGATCTCATTTTCAACTTGCGTAGCAAGCTGATCTCCCAACTTCACAGCGGCTTCGCCTGCTTTGCTGCTGCCTTCCGGATTGACCATGGCAAACATTGTTTCGCCGATCACGCGCCCTTTCTCGCGATTCGGTAAACCATTGTATTGCGCGTTCACCGCCAGTAGTGTCACTCTCAGTTTCTCTAATGCATGGTTTGTGGCATTGGGATCTTTTGCCATTGCATCCAGAGCATTGCCGACAGTCTTGAATAGCGGATCGTTTATGGCATTTGGCTGAGCCAGAAATTGAGCAACGGTACCATCAGTTAAGGCAGTCCATGCAACTCTCGCTGAGTCTTTGACTTGCTCTTTTGCTATATTCAGCCCTTCGCCAATGCCGATTAACTTGTCTAGCTCGCCCTGGATATAGTCTCTGTAAGCGACAGGATCGCTGGCTCTGATCGCTGCATGCATTAGGAAGTCTGTTAATTTCTTGCTTGGTGGTTCAGTATCCTGATACTCGAGACCAAGTGCATAAGTCTTGCGTCCTTTCTTTTCGGGTTGCAGTTCGGTAATCGGCCTCGGATCTTGGCGGTCGGACTGTCCTTCGCCTTGAGCAAATGGTCCGCGGTTATAGGCTCTATCAGCCGCGATTTGCAATCTTTCTAATTCGGCATCTCTTTGCGGCCCCGGCCCAATCGCATTGCCTTCTCATACTGGTCGACTATGGACTTCGCTACAGGATCTCCATTTTCCTGCCGCTGCGCCAGTTCAGCTAGCTCAATACTCTTGGATGACCAGTCTTGAAGATCCTTTTCGGTCAGTTTATTGTTTCGATTCGCGAGAGCGACAACTCCGCCCTTGCCGTCACTCATGCAAATCTGGATACTCTCGTTAGCCGGCTTGTCTGGCTTTAACGAGCCGTTGCTGGCATTTGTTCGGCTCGCTTCGACTTGTTCTATGTCTGCCTTGCTGGCTGTTCGTGCCTCTTGCGCGTCCTTCGACACAAGAGTCTTCGCTTCAGGAGCAACGACCTTTTCCGATGGCTTATCAGTTTCTTTCGATTGCGCCACGCGATTAGCACCGGCAGGGCTAAAGCTATGTTTCCAGCAAACCAGCCCATCTTAAGCCTTTGTCCTTCAATTTTCCAGCTCGTTTAATCTTACAGTCAGGAAGTTCAAGTGCAGTTAGAGGCAATTCTCACACTGTCGAATCATGCAATGGAAATCCATAGAAGTTCTTAGTCGGCACAGCACCCTGCCCTAAAGCAGTTAAATAAGTACCGCCGCTCAAGTTACTCTCGGGCGGCTGCATTTTGAATCGTTGTTGCTCTGACGCCGGCGTTCCAACTAGGCGATGCATTCTCTCTTCTATTTTGGACAGCATCGCATCCATTCGCTTAATGCGCGCTTCCATTTTGTCAAAGTTGTTCATAACTCTTCCCCCCGAACGCGCACGAAAATACCACTGCAAAATGTGCAGTGCTTTCCCCGAAGTGCGGAAATCTATAAGACGACAGAAAAGGCAATTCGTCAAGTTAGATCGCAACCGGTCACTATGCTTAGTGTTTATTAGGAGTCCTCATACACGGGCTGCCCCCGCTTCCATTCGATTGGTACCTCTCCCGAGAACGGTAAATGTCGCGCACATGACACTTTATGGTCGAGGAGACGGGAATAACGGTTATTGGGCGAGGCCGGTGTCGATAGGCTGTCTCAATTGAGTGTGTACGCTTTATCGGATACCGCTATCTGCCAACGATGTGTGTCGTTAGCGCAGTGTGGGACTTAGTAACAAACATGATTGTTCGGTAGTGTGCGTTGCAAGCTTAATCATAAACGACTAAAGGTAATTCGGATGACTACAATTAACACATACCGAAGGTATCGAATATGACCGAAACACTGATTCTCTGCCCGAACTGCAAGACAAAATTTCCGCTTACCGAGTCCCTCGCAGCTCCATTGGTTGAATCAACACGCCGGCAATATGAGCAGAAACTTGCTGAAAAGGAAGGAGATGTGAGCAAGCGCGAGGCGGTGCTTGCAAAGGACCGTGAAGAGTTCGATGAGAAGATCGCAGCACGGCTGAAGAGCGAACGCGAAACCATCGCTGCCGAAGAATCGAAAAAGGCAAGGCTTGCCATCGGCACTGATCTTGAACAGAAGTCCAAGGAAGTCGCCGAACTCAAAGAGTACTTAAGAGTGAGAGAAGCCAAACTAGCAGAAGCGCAAAATGCGCAGGCGGAAGTCATCCGCAAGCAGCGCGAATTAGATGAAGCGACGAGAGAAATGGATCTGACGATAGAAAAACGAATTCAAGAATCGCTGCTCTCTGTGCGTGAAAAGGCTCGGAAAGAGACGGAAGAGGAACTTAAACTCAAGGTACTGGAGAAAGAGCAAGCGATTGCTGGCATGGCGAAACAGATCGAAGAGTTGAAGCGAAAAGCGGAACAAGGGTCGCAACAACTTCAAGGCGAAGTTTTGGAATTAGAACTTGAAGCACTTCTCCGGGCGAAATTTCCTCAGGATATGGTAGAACCCGTCGCCAAGGGAGAGATTGGTGCCGATATCGTCCAGCGGGTAGCCGGGCCTCTGGGCAAAGTCTGTGGCACGATTTTATGGGAGTCAAAGCGCACAAAACATTGGACAGACAACTGGCTGGCAAAACTGCGCGAAGATCAAAGGTCGGCAAAAGCTGAGGTTGCAATCATCATTTCTCTGGCGTTACCCAAAGGTATAGAATCGTTTGATCTAATCGATGGCGTTTGGATCGCCGAGCCACGTTGCGCGATTCCACTTGCGATTGCCATTAGGCAGTCACTCGTTGAGATTGCAATGGCTCGCCAAGCAGGAGATGGACAGCAGACAAAGATGGAGATGGTGTATGAATATCTGACCGGTTCGCGGTTCAAGCAGCGCATTGGCGCAATCGTGGAGAAGTTCACAGATATGCAGGACGATTTGGATAAAGAGCGTAAGACGATGACACGGCTTTGGGCTAAACGAGAGGAGCAGATTCGCGGAGTTGTTTATGCGACTGCAGGAATGTATGGTGATCTGCAGGGGATCGCCGGCAGATCGTTGCAGGAGATCGAAGGATTGGAGATCAAGGCCCTGCAAGATGCCTCGCCAGCGAACGGACAAAATGATGACAATGGCAAAATCTCCGTCGATGGAGCTGCGGCTTTCAAGGATGCGCCGGTAGAGAGCGCGCCAACGGCACCTGGCGTTTCAAAAAGGCCTTTTCCCGGATGACTACGCATTCCGAAGCTCAGGAGACACTGATGCTCCCTCGGATTTCAATAACTTTAGTGGCCAATGGACCAGGCGATAAAAACGAACTGACGGATCATGGCAAAACTTTCCGCGCCTTGATCGCTGCAACAGGCTAAGTGTTTGAGTAATACAGCATTTGACTTAAATATTGAAAGCATTCTCGATCATTGGGAAGTATCGCACGCTTTGCGAGAAATTATCGCAAATGCACTGGACGAAGCCATTTTAAGCGGAACCGCGGATGTTCAAATAACCAAGGATGGAAGCGACAAGTGGCACGTACGTGATTTTGGGCGTGGACTTAGGATTGAGCACTTCACGATGAATGAAAACGTTGAGAAAGTGCGTACCACAACCGGAATAATCGGCAAGTTCGGAGTAGGACTCAAGGACGCTCTAGCCACTCTGCACCGAAGAGGTTTGGACGTTTCAATACATTCAAAGTTCGGTCTGTTCCGTCTAGCAGAGCACAGCAAGCATAATTTTGACGGTATTGTAACTCTACACATAATTTGCGAGCCAGGAGACCCCTCGTTTATCGGAACTGATTTCACCTTCGAGCGACTGAGTGATCAGGATGTAGCAAAATCAAAGTCATATTTCCTGAAATTTTCAAACGAAAGCGAACTCGAAAACACAACCTACGGAGCCGTCCTCGTAAGCACACATGGAAATTCGAGAGTCTACATAAACGGGGTGCTAGCAAACATTGAACCAAATTTTTTATTCTCTTATAACATTACTAGCTTGACCGAATCGATGCGAAAAGAACTGAATCGCGAAAGAGTGAATATTGGGAGGAGCGTTTACACGGACCGGGTCAAGTCTATTCTGCGATCGTGTAGATCAGCTCAGGTGCTTGAGGCTCTCGCCAATCAACTGGCAGAGCGAGATGAGGGTAGCCAGTGCGATGAGCTGCAATGGTTGGACATTCGCCAATTGGCGATCAACATTCTTCACAAGAACTCCAAGGTAACATTTTTAACCCACAAAGAAGTAACAAAGGCACCCGAGATGATTCAGAAAATCCAGGCAGATGGCTATCAAGTCGTTCTCATCGACGATGCCGAAAAGTCTAAAGTCGTTCAACAGGAACAGCAAGGTGGCCCAGCGGTTCGGACACTGGAAAACTACTTTGAGGAATATCGTCAGACGTTTCAGTACCAATTCGTGACTGCTCAAAACCTCTCCGAACACGAGCGCTCGATTTTGAATTTGGCACCAGAAATTGCAAATCTTATCAATGTCTCAGCGGATCGACTACCAAGAGTACTGATTTCCGAAACGATGAGGCTTGATCGAACTGATACCGCCGGAGCATGGGATCCGGAGATTAAAGCTATAGTGATTCATCGTGATCAATTGGCATCCATAAAATCTTTTGCTGGTACGCTCTTACACGAGATCGCCCATGCGTTAAGTGGTCACAGCGATGCTACAGTAGATTTCGAATTAGTATTGACCAGTTATATGGGGATTTTGGTTATGCGAGCAATGAGCGTGCCGCCCGAAGAACATGGACAATTATCGCAGCCAGATCACTCGTTTCGTCAGATATTTCGTTTTCTGAAATTTCCTAGGCGTGAAACTTAGCGCAGGCATTAGCGTTGAGTGGCGCGAAAGTTTCCTCCAAATGCATTTGGGGAACGAATGAGCACATTAGAACGGATACCTCAAGCATGAGTCAGTCCTAATCAGGAGGTTGGGCAATCCGGCGAAAGAATAAAAGAAAAAAGATTTGGCAAAATTTTTCCTACTCGGTACGGACACCAATTCTAGAAGAATAAAACAATCTGAGTCAGCCATATCGGCCCGAGTTTAGTTCTTTTCGTTCGCCACCATTTGCAGTGACATATTGCTGCATTGCTCTTAACTATTGTATGGACAACATGGACACGATACTTCTGCCAAAGATCTAAATTGCATTTAATCTTGGCGATAGCTAGCCTGCGCCCGGGAAATCAACCATCCTGGGGAAGATGGAATTTTTCAGCGTTTAACGATGGCTCTATTTTGGCTTAATAGATAAAGTGATCTCTTACGGAAATTCGCGAATTGCCTTCAAACAATGAATCGGAAATGTTGAGAGATCGCTCGATAAGGCTATTCACGTTTTTGCGCGAACTCTGCCTTCTGAGAACGACGGCTGTCCGTGATGTATGTGACTATACCAACATCATTTGGTTCAAAGATATTCCGACAGAATCTTTGAGTGCGCCAAGTATACAGTGTCCACCGGGCACCCAAGAATACGAAACGGACTCCGACGTCTGGATCGAGGTCGCTCAACCCGAATTTTGCAAATACCCTGATCCACCAAGTGAGCTGGCGGATTGGGTTATACCAGCAAAGCTCGCCGATTCAAGTGAAAATCTACCACCTCTCAAGGACAAATTGCGAATCCGATCAGCAAGTGCGCTTAATACCGCGGGTGATGAAACGGAGTTCGAGTATCAGTTGCTTTCGCAATCACCAGAAGTTAGCGAGCAATATGCGCGTTACCTCCAAAATCAATGGAAGTCTTGGGCTACTGAGGACTGCAGACTCCGAAGAATACAATCATTCTACGAGGCGCTCTACGACATTTACCAAATTCAGCAAAGCAAGGGCGAATCTTTTGAATTGATAATTGGATTCGGGCTTCTTTGTTGGCAGACTAAGGAGGCAAAGGTCCGTCGCCACATGTTGACCGTCAAAGCCAGCGTAACCTTCAATCCAGAGCACGCCAGGCTTTCTCTTGGGCCTTCGCTAGAAGATGGTTCGCTAAGACTTGAACAAGAAATGCTTGAATTGGCCGACAGGCCTTCTGGAGCAGAGCTTGATTGTATCAATTCTCACGTCTCATCGATTAGCGAAATAACGTGGCGCAAGTTAGACGTAGAGAGCGTCCTTAGGGAATGGCTTCACTCTGCGTCCCCACGGGGGCAGTATTATGACACGTTAGATGTTCCGGATTCGTTGGGGGCGGACCCGGTAATCCACTTCGCTCCTGCTGTCATTCTACGGGAGAGAACAGAACGCAATTTTGTTAGAGTTTTTGACGATATCATCAACCAGCTAACTACTGGTTCAGAAGTCCCGTTGGGAGTAGAGAGACTGGTATCGATAGTAGACGACTCCCACGCAAGTACTGATACCGTAACCGGTGCAACCGAGTCTTATCGTAATGGGGATACTGAGATTTATTTCCCTCTTCCAGCGAACTCCGCCCAATCGGAAATTGCTGATCGTCTTAGAACACGCCAGGGCGTACTAGTCCAAGGACCGCCAGGAACCGGGAAATCTCATACTATCGTCAATTTAGTTTGCCACTTGCTTGCGCAAGGAAAACGCGTCCTCGTAACGAGCCATACGCCCAGAGCCTTAAAGGTCTTACGCGACAAATTTCCTGAAGAGCTTAGAGCTTTATGTGTTTCTGTAGTGGGTGAAGACAGTGCGGAAGCAATGATGGGTTTAGAAGAATCAGTGAAAGGAATAACTAACAGGCACCATACATGGAATCACTTGCAGAACAAAAGTGAAATCAGCGAACTTCGAGCAGAGCTTGATGAAGTCCGTCGAGATGAAGCGTGGCATCTCAATGCGCTGCGTGCTGGGCGCGAAGAAGATACTGTAAAGCACGTCAATTTGTTCAATAGGTATAGTGGCACCACACAAGAAATAGCTCAGCAACTAGCTGACGAGGCAGGCATTTATGACTGGATCAAGGACCGACCACAGTCAGGACACACGGTCCCTCTTAGTGAAGACAAAATGCACCAGCTGCTCGTTTTGCTTCGTAAATCAATGACTTACGATCGAGAGGAGGCAAACAAATACCTGATTGAAGAAGAGCATCTTCCTTCAACGGAAGAATTCGAACAATTGGTCAAGGATCTTCAAGATTCGAAGAAACTACTAGAAAAATTCGAAAGTCTCAAAACTCATGATGCTTTCATGGCATGCTCGAACGTGGACAGAGAAACAAGAGATCGCATCCTTGAAAAAATTGCGTTGATACAATCCACGCATTCTAGAATCCTGAACAGAAGAGAATCTTGGGCTTTGCGTATGTCACAAGAGATCTTGGCGGATCAAGATCGACATTGGCGAGAAATGCTCGAAGTGACCAAAGCTCGATTGGCTCATGTTGAAAAAGATATGAGACGACTAGTCGAAATTCAGGTTGCTGGATTAGAAGGTAGAGACTTACCATCAGTTAGAGTGCACGCTGAGGAACTCCACATTCATTTACTGAGGGGAGGCAACCTGGGATTCGGTCCGTTCAAAGCGAAGGCTGTAGCAGCAGCAAGATACCTAATTAGCGATGTTCGCGTAAACGGGCGGGGCTGCGACAATGTTGAGACGACTCAAGAACTGCTGGATTGGATCGAGCTTCAATCGACTCTGATTAGTTTGCAATCTCTGTGGTCGGATCTAGATGGTTCTGCACCAAGTAACCCACTGTCAAGAATAGCGCACTATATGGACCTCTGCGAACCAGTAGAAGATGCCTTATTAATGCACAAAATGTTGAGTGAATTGAGAGTTGTCTTTGCAAATGTTCCGGGCATGGTTGAACCCATCTGGTACGAGCCAGATTCAGTTAAAGCTACTGAGGAAGCGATTCGAGCGATTTTTTGCGAAGAGCTGGTGCAGCACAATGAAATCAAGCTCAGAGATGTGGAGCGGAATTTGCTCGCAACAATTAATCGAGGCGATTCGCACAACGTCTCAAATGAGTTGCTCAAAGCAGTTCAGCAACGGAACATCAAGAAGTATTCGTCGCTTCTATCACAATTGAAAGGGTTGCATCAAAGGAGGAGAGAAATCATCGAGCTAACGGTCTTGTCCGACAGCGTTAGGACGTCGGCTCCCAAACTTTGGTCTGAGTTGGAGATGTCCGCTCAGCAAGAAGTCTGGGATGAAAGGTTGAACCAAATTACCAGAGCTTGGGATTGGGCTGGTGCTCGCAGATGCATAGATCGTGTTAGCACCCGGAACAATCAATCGAATTTGAAAGCTGAGCTGGATAATTGCCAATCAAGGATTAGGCAGCTTCTAGGGAGCCTAGCTGCCCACTTAGCATGGGGCCATTGTTTCGAGCGTCTAACTGAAACAGAAAGGCAGTATCTTGTTGCTTGGACCAAAGCAGTCAAGCGTATTGGGAAAGGAACGGGCAAGAATGCTCCCAAATATCGGCTTGAGGCTCGCCGAAGCATGGAAAAATGCAAGTCAGCAGTTCCAGCATGGATCATGCCAATCCACCGTGTCGCAGAAGCTGTTCGTCCTGGTCAGGATGCCTTCGACGTTGTAATAGTCGATGAAGCAAGCCAATCTGGACCAGAAGCTCTCTTTCTTCAATACATTGCAAAGCAATTAGTGGTCGTAGGAGACGAAAAACAAATAAGCCCTGATTTCATAGGACTTAAGCACGATGACGTTGATCGTCTGAGATCACGCTATCTTGATGACATCCCGCATGCAGATGCGATTGGAGTGCATCACAGCTTCTTCGAACAAGCGGAAATAAGATACGGCGGCCGAATTAGACTTCGAGAACATTTTCGTTGCATGCCTGAGATCATTCAGTTCTCAAACAATATCTCGTATGCCAGCGAGCCTCTGATACCGCTGCGGCAATACGGAGCTGGGCGGCTGCAGCCGATTATGGTCAGGTATATTCAAGATGGCTACCTTAGCGCCGTTGAAAGACCGATCAATGTGCCGGAAGCAGAGGCGATCATTGCGCAGATAAAATCTTGCATAAAAGATGATGCTTATAACGGGAAATCGATCGGTGTGATTTCATTGCTCAGCTCGTCCAATCAAGCTCGCTATCTAGAAGAAAAGATCAAGGCGCAGATTTCCGCTAATGAGATTGAAGAACGTCAGCTGAGAGTTGGAGATCCATACTTCTTTCAAGGGGACGAACGAGACATCATGTTCCTTAGTCTGGTAGCCGCTCCGACAGAGGGAAAGAAAATCGGAGTCATGGGCAGCGACAAGGATCGTCAGCGATTTAACGTAGCTGCTAGCCGAGCACGTGATCAGATGTGGCTCTTTCATTCAATCAAAGCAGAGGAGCTTAGTCCGAGCTGTCTTCGGAGAGCAATTATTGAATATTGCAACAACCCTCATACTGAAACCACGGAAGTCAAAGGACTTAGAATCGAAGAGCTACGAGATCGAATGAGAGACAGAGATCCAAATTCCAAACCACCGGCACCATTTGATAGCTGGTTTGAATTAGACGTTTTTATCAGAATCATTGACCGCGGATACCGAGTCATTCCTCAATACCTTATGAACGGTTATCGCATAGATATGATCGTTGAAGGTCTGAAAGGCCGCCTAGCAGTGGAGTGCGATGGGGACTTCTGGCATGGGCCCGATCGATTTGATCATGATCTAGCTCGCCAGAGAGATCTCGAAAGGTGTGGCATGCAGTTTTGGCGAATACGCGGCAATGCATTTTATTTGAACCCCGATTTTGCCTTGGATGGTCTTTGGAAGACTCTGGAAAGATCGCAGATTTTTCCAAGTCAGACACTGACAGAAAAGGCACGCTCGAACACAAACACGTTATCGAGCACGGCAGCAGCCCTCCCTTAAGTTTGTTAACGCTTTAGAATGTCGTCCGCGTAGTAATTCGAGCTACCTTTTCCCCTTTTCCCTACTGTGAGCCTGCCGAGATGCAAATAGACGAACCGTTAATGTTTTCCTTTTTGATTGGGTTGATTTTTGGTGTCGTTTTATCATGGCTATATCTGTTTGGCAGACTAAAACAATCGAGTGGTACTGCTGCTGAATTTCAATCAACCGTGGCACTACTAGCCATTGAAAAAACCACAACTTCGGCACTTCAAACGACTATACAGACACAGGCCACTCAATTGGCGGAGTACAAGGATTCTTTAGAGCGAGGACAAACCCAGGCTAGCGATTTGAACGCTCGATGCGCTGTTGCAGAAAGCCAGAATGCGAGGATTCCTATTCTCGAGCATAAAGTGGCAGAAAAGGAATCAGAAATCAAAAGCTTTCAATTGGAAAAGCAAGAGCTAGCGGCAAAACTTGCAGAAGCAACTACTCTTATCGCTGAAGAGCGGAAAGTAGCAGCCGAGAAACTGGCTCTGCTAGATGAGGCTCAGTCCAAATTAAGCGATGCCTTCAAGGCACTATCTGCGGAGGCACTTCAAAACAACAATGACTCCTTCATCAATTTGGCGAAGGCACAATTGGAGACGTTTCATCAAGAAGCGGCATTCGATCTAGAGAAGAACAAAAAATCTTTTGACGATCTGGTAAAGCCACTTAAGGATGGTTTAGAAAATGTGGACAGAAGAGTGCTGGCACTTGATAAAGCGCGTATCGAAACTTATACAGCGTTGAACGAACAGGTAAAGAACTTGGTTTCTGTGCAAACGGCCTTGCAAGGAGAAACTCAGAATCTGGTCCGCGCTTTACGAATGCCAACTGTGCGGGGACGTTGGGGAGAGATTCAGTTAAAGCGGGTTGTAGAAATGGCTGGCATGATTGAATATTGTGACTTTTGTCAGCAGCCATCCGTAGAAAGCGAAAATGGTCAATTGAGACCTGACATGACTGTCAAATTGGCTGGTCAAAAGACGGTTGTCGTCGATTCAAAAACCCCGCTTGAGGCTTACCTCAATTCAATACAAACGACTGATGAAACTGACCGCGCCACACACTTAAAAGAGCACGCAAGACAAGTTCGTTCACACTTGCAGAAATTGTCTAAGAAAGCCTACTGGGATCAATTTGAACAATCGCCAGAATTTGTAGTGCTGTTCTTACCAGGGGAGATGTTTTTTAGTGCTGCATTAGAGCAGGATCCTGAGTTAATTGAGGCTGGTGTCAAACAAAAGGTAATTATTGCAACGCCAACAACCTTAATAGCTTTGCTGCGTGCAGTTGCGTATGGCTGGACTCAGGAGCGCCTTTCACGTGACGCGGAAGAGATCAGCAATCTTGGCAAGAAGCTGTATGTGCGGATAAGAAAATTTACCGAGCACATGACCAACCTGCGAAATCATCTAGAGAAGGTAGTCGACTGTCACAACAAAGCTGTTGGCTCACTTGAAGCTAGCGTTGTTCCAGCAGCTAGATCGCTGAAGACTCTAGCTGCTTGCGCGGAAGCTGATATTGAGGCGATTGAACCTATTGAAATAATGACCAGATCAATTCAATCAAACGAACTACTTTTGCCGGGCATATCGGCTGACGAGGGAATGACATAAATGATCTGCTTAACGCTGCGGTAACGCAGAAAAGAAAATTTGTGGCGCCCATATAATTAAGATCCCATTCCCTGATGTTGGCGTAGGTGATGATTTCATGACAAGTCCGACAACAAAGACAGCCGCCGACTTTATCCGAGAGACAACACTTTTTAGAGAAGAGCGTTATAGCTGGCTCAAGCCCTTGGTGTCCTCCACTTTGGAGAATGCAACTGATGAAAGCGACTTAGACCGGCTGATAAGCGGAGTTAACGGTGACGTGAATTCTGGAGAGAAGTCTTCTTATGAAAACCACAGCAATCTCTCTGTGAAGCAGATAACAGCAATAGAAAAGATAGCTGATGCTGGTTTAGTTCGAATAAATGGTGCGATCAAGCTGAACAGCGGGCTGACCGTGTTTTACGGTTTGAATGGATCGGGCAAAAGTTCGCTGTTTGCAGCTCTCTGTAAGACTTTAGGGCGTGATGATGCGACGGTGATACCAAATCTCTTCGGCGGAGATGATAACGGGTGTGAGTCTAAAGTGACTTGTGTGCTATCTAATATGGCAGAGCAGACTTTGCAATGGAAGCAAGGCGAGCCAGTACCCGCTGTTGACTGCATGGTGTTCGATTCAAGGGTAAGCCAGTATCTGGTATCTGAAGCCCTGCCCAATGAGTTCAAACTATCCCATTTGGGAAGCGAGCGTTTTGCGTTACTGCAAGCTCTTTACGACAAGCTCTCGAATAAATACAACGATGAGATCAAAAATACTGAATCACGGTTAACTGATTTAACTGCCTATCTTCGATCGCAAGCGCCTAGCCTCTTTAATGTTGCGCCCTTACCGACAATCGATGATGTCCGTTCCGCCGAATTTAGTCTAGAACAACAGCAACAGCTCGACAGGCTCGAAAGGCAGCTGAAAGACGCCAAGCGGGCCGACAAAGAGATGCTTCTCACGGCGCTAAAGCGGGCTGCTGAAAAGTTTACGGAGTTTGTAGAGCAGATTTCGGACTCGAGTGGCCAGTTCGCCGTTGATCTATCTTCTGTCGGAATGGCTAGCATTAATCATACGGTCCTTCTATATCATGAACAGAAGGCAATCGCTGATCAGAACCAAAGAGCACGTAGTATGGTTCCCCAGGGATGGGCTATTAGCGCTAGCTGGGAAAACTTTATACGAGCTGCCGTGAATTTTGTAAAAACACTGGATGCAGAGAAACAAAATGAACTAGCTAACACTTGTCCATATTGTTGCCAGCCGCTCGAAAACGAACTAGCACGAAATCTTGTGGAAGCGTATCGTGAAATGTTCACTGCAACTGATGGCGCACTCGAAAAGGCGGCTCAACATATCTTCGGGATCGCGCAAAATTTGGACGCGTTAGCAGCGGCTTTGAAAATTTGCCCACAACTGCAAGCCTGCGTAAACCAAGACGCTAGCGAGCTAGGCACCGAACCACAAGATATACTTTGTGCGCCGGTAGTGGTAGAGACTCTTGAGTGTGCAGCACGGAATCTCCGCTCGTTGAAGTCAATCGATGGTTTGCCAGCAATTGAAGCCACCATAAGCTCTGTTGTCAGCACGGTTGGACATATCCATGAGCTGTACAATCAGCGAATTGCATCACTAAGCGATACAGACAACCGTGAAGCGCAGGAACTACACAAAGCCGAAGGCGAGCTTGGCGCCCTTAAACGCAAGCATGACATGGCTCAACATAAGGACAAGTTTCTCGACCTAGTCGAATTTAAGCGTAGGCTCGCTGAGTTGCAAGCCTTCTCAACCGATTTAACCAGCGCGAGGCAGATCACAAGTTCAGCCGAATCGAAATTTACTAATGAGTCAGGGCTGCTCAACTTCGAACAAGAGCTTCGGAAGGAATATAGCCGCTTAGGATATGATCCTCCCGAGATTTGGAAGGTTAAGGCTAGCACCTTGGGTGGTGTCAGTAAGCGCGTATATAATTTGGCCGATCGTAAGCTTGCGGAGATCCTTAGCGAAGGAGAGCGGAAGCTGCACGCGCTTGCCGAGTTTTTTGCTCAGATGAAAACGAGCGGTTATGATGGATTAGTTGTATTCGATGATCCAGTCAATAGTCTTGATGAGGAATACATGGATCGGGTCGCATACCGGATTAAGGATTGCATCGCTGCGGGACAGCAGGTTATTGTATTTACTCATAACATAGTTTTTTTGAACATGCTTTTGGAAGTTGATCGTGAAAAGATTGTTCGGCTTTTCAGATATGGGAAGAACGTACAAATTGAGCCAGGCATAATTCTCGACAAGCCAGAGGCATCATTAAAATCCAGACTCAAAGACATTTCTAAGAAAGTTGGCACCCTCGAATCAGCGAGGGAAGCTGGAGCGGAGCCGCCGGAAATAGATATTCGCCAAATTTATGATCACATTAGCGGCGCTTTGGAAGATTATGCTGCCCATCTATTCAATAAAGTGATAGGCCGATACCGACCAAATCTAAGAATGCACAACTTGGACAGCCTGCCTCAGAATCTTAACCAAAAATGCAGTGAAATCTTACCCTTGTACAATAGGGCAAGCAGATTTGGCGTTAGGCATTCGCAGCCCCCTGGTGTTGCAGCTCCCACACTTGATCAGTTGATAGCCGATTTGGCATCGTTGCAAAACATCTGCGTTATCGCCTAAAGCTTTCGGCCTTTTTTGATGATTATTTTGCAAAAGAAAGGTGATTCGGTAGCAGTCATTGGGCTTCCCGCTTTGAGCCATTCTTAGTACACGAAGATGAACTTATTTTTTCGAATTATGGGACTACTGCATAATCGGGTGAGGTTAATCGACAGAAAAGAGCTGATCGAGTCGCTTCGGATAATTGTTTAGAAAGTCGCGAGTGATTGAATAGTGTTCCGTTTGCTCGTATTCAACTTCGTGCAATCCATCGGTGTCGAAAACAATGATCTTCGATGATGGAAACGCGAGCAATATCGGCGAGTGTGTGGCGATGACAAATTGAGCGCCATTTTGAACTAGATCGTGAATACGCACGAGAGCAGCTAATTGTCGTGACGGAGACAGCGCGGCCTCTGGTTCATCAAGAAGATACAAGCCATTGTCTTGAAATTTATTCAATAGAGTGGCCATGAACGATTCTCCGTGTGACTGCCTATGCAGAGAGCAGCCTCCATAGCCGGCTAGGTAGCCGACGTCGTCCATGTATGTTGCAACGTTGTAAAAACTCTCTGCTCTGAGGAAGTAACCATCCTTCGGATGGTCATAACTTTTCTTGGCTTTCAAATATTCATGTAGCCCCGACGAGCCGCCCGCATCGTCTATCCGCACATTTTTGGTGCCGCCCTGCGCGCCGAACCCCATCACCATAGCGATAGCTTCAAGAACAGTGGATTTGCCTGAGCCGTTTTCCCCGACGAAGAAAGTTACATCTTCGTGAAACTGCAAATTATCCAAATGCGCGACAGCCGGAATCGTAAACGGATATGACTCCTTGTTGAACCCCTCTTTCAGATGGATGGAACGAATGAATGGTTTTGGTTTTAGCATTTAGTTCTTCACAATCGGCGTTTAACAGCATCTTGATCTTGGCAGGAATTGATCGCCAACAAGTCACATCATTTACTTATACATCTCCCCCATCTTCCCCACCTCGATCGCAATCATCTCGCGCAGCTCTGTTGGCTCTACAACTTCCGCCTGCGCACCGTAAGTAAGGACCCATCTCTTCATTTCGTCGAGACTCTGCGTGGTCAAGTTGAGCGTGCACGATCCGTCATCGTGTGTTTGCAGTTCCTGCGTTGGATGCCATGTTCGCTCGCTCACATATCGCGCTGCCTGGGCATCGAAACGAATTTTCACTCTGTATTCTCGATCGCCATGTTCGAGCATAAATGCTGCGTCCAGCCATTTGTCTATTTCTTCATCAGATCTTGGTGTGAATTTGTTATCGAGCAATTTGTACGACCTGATTCGATGCAAAGCAAAAAGCCTGAGCGCCTGCCGCATCCGACAATAAGCGGCAAGGTACCAGGTGCCGCGATTCTCGATCAATCTTTGCGGCTCGACAACGCGTTGAGTCACCTCGTCGCTCTTTGGCGAATAGTAATCTAACGACGCCGGCAAATGTTTCTCGCAAGCGCCGTTTAAATCGAGAAAAGTTTTGCGACTGATACCAATCACCGGCCCGGTTTGAAATCGCACCATCGATTTCAGATCGCTCAAGTCGACTGCCACCCAGTTCGGCAATCGTTCATAGATCTTCTCCAGAGCTGCGCGCAAGATGGGCTCGAATGACGTGCCGGTATATTCAGAGAGCATCTCCTTCCCGAGCGTCAGAGCAAATACTTCGCCATCGGTTAATTGAAATTGTGGCAGTTGCTTCTTTGGATTCGCATTGAAATAGCCATTGCGGAAGCGATCGAATGTCACTTCCAGCCCCATGTTCTCTTTCAGACAGCGGATGTCTTCGTGCACAGTGCGCGGTTTAACTTCAAACATCTCGCAAAATCTTTCCACTGACGGATAACGCCCGCGGTTTATCTCATCTTCCATGGCGACAAGTCTTTCAAGGCGAGTGGGCATGACAAAGCTCCTTAGCCGCGCCTTTAATTCGCATAAGTCTCACTCCAACGCGACAATGACGGTCTTGTCCGGCGCAAGCTTAGCACGCTACTGCGAATTCGAATTGGCCGCCTCTTTGTTCAGCAGTGCGATCGGCAGTTGAGTGATTTTGGCAAGAAGTTTGTCAGGTGACGGCGATTTGTACAGAAACAAGCCGGCACTATCTGTTACAAACGGCTTACCTTTTGTATTGAATGGTATCTCCACTTTAACCGGATTGAAACCATCTGAGCTGCTGTAGGCTCCGCAAAAATTGCTCTGTATAGAACTATTAAACTCACACGTTACGTGAGCGATGGCGATAGATTTTTCTCGTCGACTTTGATGATCGGAGCTTTGGTCGGTGGCTATGTAAACACCAAGACCGTAGTCCCAAAGAACCTTACTTGCTCCACCGACAACCGTCTTCAGATCACCTTGGTGCTGTTGGGCGAATGATTGGATACTAGTAACATCTCCTTCCAATACCAGGTGGCCAAGCTGCTTTACAGAATCCTTTATTTCAGGCTTAATTCGTGAGTCCTCGTCGATCTTTGTATCGAGACGGGCTTCAGCCTTTTTTACAGCAGGGGGAACTTTCTTTGCGTTTTGAATGGCAGCATCTTGGGCCTCAGTGCTGCACTTGTGTGCTGCGTCGTTTGCTGAAGCATCACACCCTTGCTTATCGCCTGTACGATCTTTTGCATCGGCTGGCAATTGACTTTGGACCATGACACGGCCTCCAGACTCGAAGCTATTCTGAGTGCAAATTAAATTGCTGACGTTTTCGAGTTGTTAAATCGTCACGGCTAATGATATCCAGAATTAACCATGCCCACACCCCACTGCGTATATTTTGCAGTGTCACCGCATATGCTCGTAGGGTCGAACCAAACTAGCGGAAGACAGGCTCCAGCTTTCTTTCGGGACAAAGATTAATGAATCGAGGTGTAAGAAATGGACAGCGTCATGAGCTTAGCAATATTTGTGGTCGGGCTTGCCCTGGGTGCGCTTATTGTCTGGCTGGTTATGCGGGAAAAGGTAGCCTTGATTAAACAGGCGCAGCTACAACTGTCTGACGCCTTCAAGGCATTATCGGCAGATGCATTGAAAAGCAACAACCAGTCCTTTCTGGAACTGGCCAACACCACGCTGGCAAAATTTCAAGAAAGTGCCAGAAACGATCTCGAATCACGCCAGAAATCTATCGATGAAATGGTCAAGCCGCTGAAAGAATCGTTGACGCGAGTCGATAATGATCTGCAAGAGATCGAGAAAGCAAGCATCAGCACTCATGCATCGCTCACCGAACAGATGAAATTTCTGGCTGCCGGTACCACTAACTTACAGCAAGAGACACAGAAGTTAGCCAACGCGCTGAAGGCGCCCAGCGTGCGTGGCCGCTGGGGCGAAATTCAGTTAAAGAATGTCGTTGAAATGGCAGGCATGCTTGAGCATTGTGATTTCAACCAGCAAGAGACTCTCTCCACAGAAGATGGCAAATTGCGCCCAGATATGATTGTCAGATTGCCCGGAGGAAAGAGGATTGTTGTCGATTCAAAAGCACCACTTAAAGCTTACTTAGATTCACTTGAGGCGCAAAGCGACGAAGTCAGGATCAAATGTCTCAAAGATCATGCCAGGCAGGTGCGCGATCATTTGACCAAACTTTCAAGCAAAGCCTATTGGGACAATTTGTCTGACACGCCTGAACTAGTCGTTCTCTTTTTGCCAGGCGAGATATTTTTTAGTGCGGCGCTCGAACAAGATTCATCTTTGATCGAAGCTGGCGCAGACAAGAAAGTTATTCTGGCCACACCAACAACATTGATCGCTGTCTTGCGCGCTGTTGCCTATGGCTGGCAGCAAGACAAATTGGCTCAGAACGCTCAACACATTTGTGAGATTGGCAAAGATCTATACGATCGCATCCGCACAATGGCCGGTCATTTCAACGACATCCGCAAGGGCTTAGACAAAACCGTCGATGCCTACAATCGCACTGTCGGATCGCTGGAAAATAGAGTGCTTGGATCGGCACGCAAATTCGCTGAGCTAGGCGTTAGCAACGGCGAAGAGATTATCGAACTCGAGCCACACGATCGAGTGATACGAAGACTTGATGCGCAGAAGTTTCAAATCCGCTCAGCCAAAGTATCGGCAAAAATAATCGATGCGCAGAAGTTTGGTAATGCACCTCTTCTGGAGATGACCGGTGACGACTGAGGATGGCTGAACCATGAGTGACATCACTTTTCAAAATCCGCCAGAGCCATATTTGGTGCCAGAGAAATTACCGGCTATATTCCGGCCGGCTTCTTTCAGCGATCAGATCGTAAATTTCGCCTGGAACGAGATAATTATGGGCAAGCAAAATTATTGTCTTGTCAAAATCGGGATAGTCGAGAAAGACACAGACGCGACAAAGTTCTTCGTCGATCAAATAGAAATAAAAGCGGCACGTGAGGCTTTAGGAAAGTACACTCTAGTCTCAAAGATCGTTCGAGATACTTCGACTGTTGAATCATCTGGTGGAGAAATCGTCTATCTTTTCATCGCCAAAACAAGCTGCAAGTTTATGGAGATCTGAACTCTCCTATCCGTACTTGAGGCTCATTTGTCAGCCCTCCTTGCCGTCTCAGGGTTTATAAGGGGACTGAGTCCATGCAATAGGATGGACAGACAAGAGAATCCTTTTGTCAAGATTAAATCTGGACGTTATACATTAAACAGCAATCTTTTGTATTGCTCTTGTCATATAATACGGTGAAGGGGTTGTATACATGGATTATGTAATCCCAAGTCAAAAAATTGCCGCCAAGCTGGCAAAAAGAGGAATCACGCTTGAGCAGTGCGTGGAGTGCTTTAGTAACCGAACCGGGAGGTTTTTATTTGATACCAGGGAGAGGCACCGAATTAACCCGCCGACTCTATGGTTCATTTCCACAACAGACGCAAACCGCCTTTTGAAGATCGTTTTTATCCACTATCCCGCAGCTCAAGAAATCCATTTAAAGAGCGCTTACGATCCCAATCAAATTGAAATCAACTTATATAACCAAGAATCGTAGAACCCAAATTAAACCAAGCATGGGCAATGAATGAGGAGCAACATCATGGCAGGAGAACCAAAGAGAATTAAGATTAGCGAACAAGACGACGGAACTGAATGGGAAAACGGAACCTATGGACAATCAGCTGAGCATGCCCAAAGAGCATCGATCGAAGTGGGCCGAAGCGATCGATGACACGCTCGGTTTAGTGCCAATCACCTTGAGACTGCAAAAACCGCTGGTTGAACAGTTGAAGAAAATTGCAGCCAGCAATGGACTCGGCTATCAACCGTTCGTTAGGCAAATCTTGACCCAGTACGTGCGAGAGCATGAAAAAGCAAAGGAGCCAATCGCTAGGGCACTTTAGCTATCTTTGGCTCTGCCGTAGGTTCAACTGCTCTTGCTTTGTGAAACCCGAGGATCGATTGGTATAGCGCTGGTGCAAATGGATCGCAGAAAGTAGCCTTAACAAATTCGTCGTCGGCAGTAACGCCTGGATTTTCATCGTTGTCCACGAGGAATGTGTACTCAACCTCTTTTCCCTTGCAGTTGAACCTTACACGATAGCTATTCAAGCCTTGCGCGTCTTTGCCGTCAGCGATGATCGAAATTGGTTGCATAGTCAGCATGTTAGCTCTTTCTCCGTTATTTTTTGTAGACAGATATGAAAGTCCAAACTTCCAAAAACTCCTTACGAGTCATCTCGTACCTGGTTCCATGGGCTGGATCGCGAATCATGATATTTCCCGCGCCATCCAGGCCATCTACAACAACCGTATGTCCCGGTTCCAGCCGTGCATATCGAATGCTCATCGGCTCACGAAACTCGGCAGCCCAAGAATCGCCCTGTAACAACTCATCCAATGCCTCGGCATCCTTAACTTTAGCAATCCAGTCTGAGCCGAGGTGCCTAGCTAAAAACTGTGTTGGAGCTGGGTTTCCCAATTTTTTCAACAGTGTGGCCTGGTCGATTGCACCCTCGGACAGCATCTCACCACAAGCCGATACACAAGACATACTCTCCGTCTGGCGAACAACATCGGGCGAGGGACGTTCGTTGATTACCGGCCAGTCTCCACCAGCTCCCGCCTTGCTTCCTAACTCGATCTCGCTTTCTAGCTGCTTACCGCCCAGGTCATTTTGGATAGCATCGATCACCGTCTCATCAACATGCGTAGCAAGCTGATCGCCCATCTTCATAGCCGCTTCGCCTGCTTTGCTACTGCCTTCTGGATTGACCATAGCAAACATGGTTTCGCCGATCACCCGCCCCTTCTCGCGGTTCGGTAAACCATTGTATTGCTCATTTGCCGCCAATAGTGTCACCCCCAGCTTCTCTAAAATATGGTTTGTGGCATTCGGATCTCTGGCCATTGCATCCAGAGCATTGCCGACAGTCTTGAATAGTGGATCATTGATGGCATTTGCTTTAGCCAGAAATTGAGCCACGGTACCATCAGTTAAGGCAGTCCATGCCACTCTCGCTGAGTCTTTGACCTGCTCTTTTGCTATATTCAGCCCTTCAGCAACGCCAATCACTTTATCCAATTGCCCTTGAATATAAGCACTCCTAGCCTGCGCATCCATTGCTCTTGTTGCTGCTGCCGTCACAAAGTCAGCCAGCTTCTGGCTTGGTGATTCGGTTTGATTATAAGCAATGGCTAGTGAAAAGTTTTTTGGGCCGGTTTGTTCGGGTCGATCAGCATGGATTGGTCGGCCATCTTCGTCCAATTGAGTAACATCAGGATCGGCTTTATCCCGGTTCTGGCCATACGTCCTATCAACTATCTTCTGAAGTCGATCTAGTTCGGCATCTCTTGCCGGACCTTGCTTCATCCGCATGGCCTTTTCATACTCACCAACTAAAGCCAGTGCAGCTTTGTCACCACTCTCCTGCCGCCGTATCAAATCGGTCAAGAAAATACTCTGACTCTGCGGATCCAACAACTCCTTTTCAGTCAGCTTTGTTTGTCTGGATGCGACAGCACCTAAACCGACGATCTGTATACTCTCGTCCTGCTCTTGTGCCTGACTGCGATCCCTTAGTGATCCGTCGCTGGCATTTGTCCTTTTCAGTTCCACTTGGGCAATTTGCTTGCCGTCAGCATTTCTGGCCTTTTGCAAGTCGGGCGCGTTGGGCGGCCGCTCCGGTGCTGAGCTCTTACGCTGAATATTGTCGTTTGCCTTGGAATCGCTCATGCCCATAGCTCCGCGCAAAACACAAGCCAAATTATGCCACACGTTCTTTGATAAAATTTCGGCGAGATCCGCAGGACTCTAATGGGCTTTTATGTCTTGAGCTTACGCCTTAAGAGGCGGAACAAATAGAACGTCACCAGGCTGAAGTACTGCATTCTGATTGCGCTTTTCAGTTTCGGCTGCCAATTGCTGTAGCTTCTCAGGCGAAAGCCCTGGCTCTGCCCTGCGTATGGCTCTAATATAGCCTTCTCCCTTGCGGACGGTGAGCTTGCCACCTTTGGTTGGATCGATCTTATCCTCCGTTGGCATGCCCCATGTCCTCATCACACTATTAATAAGGGACGCTCCCGCTCCTGCTCCTGGTTCTACAGCAACTTGACACAATCCTAACCGGCTATCATAAAGGTTTTCCTTCTTGCCGTCTGAACCTACGAAATCAACTGTCAGACGATCAGTGTTAAGCTGAATGTCCAGTTTGGAAAGTTTCGAATTCGCCGCTACGTCCTTTTTGTTTTGCTGCCTGATCTCGTCCAAGAAGTTCGAGACTGCATTCATGCTGTGTTGTTTTCTCAGTTCTAATTGGAAAGTACAGCCATCATGGTCTCTTTCAAGCTCCATCGTCAATGCTGCTATGTCTGTCATGAAAAATTCCTCCAGTTCCAGTTCGGAAATTTTAGTTAGGCGGGCTTACCAATATTTCTTATACAGATTTGCCTGGACTTTGGACATTAAATACAAACGATCGCCATCTGAGCAGTGGCATTGCTTTTTATGACAGAAAAATTTTTAGTTTTTCTGTCACACGTAACATGACTGTTAGCAAGCTATTCTTGGGCGCTCGCTGAAGCGAAGACTCTTGTGTCTAAAGACGCGCAAGAGGCACGAACTGCCAGCACTGTTCAGCAATGAGACGTTTGAGACCTTTGGCGATCTACCTCGGTCAGAGACGCACTGCGAAAGCTAGAACCATGGTTCAAGGGAAGGTAACCTTACTCCATCTCTTTGGCTATGCGCTCTATCTCGTCTTTGGCTTCTTTCAAGCCAACTCCTGCGTTTTTTCTGTATAACTCGATCGCTTCAATTTTCTTGCCGGCCCTGAGCAGATTTTTTACTTGCTCTATAGTTTCGGCGTTGTCTTGGTTACCCATCGAGAAGTTAAACTTGTTCTTTACACCACCGACACTGACGGCGCCCGTAATGGTTCCGCCGGCTGTACCTCCGAACATTCCTCGATTAGCCATGACATCGATTATTGTTGTGGCCTGTTTCAACGAAAGCCCTGTCGATTCTTTCAATACCTGCGCTGCTTCATCTTTTTTCCCGGCATCGATCAGTGATCTGATCCGATCCTGAACATCTTTGGGAAGCGCTATTGCTTTAGTAATGTGCTCGGCCTGATCACCGAACTGACGCCTAAAACGTGTAATTCGCCCAAGCAAAAAGCCTAAGGAAAAACTTGTAATGGCAACAAAGGGAATTAATTGAAAAGCCACTTGGAATAACCCGGAGAAGAATGCCACATAATATCATCCTTGTTTGTGCTCACTTAAGGTCATAATTAGGTAACCGATCGTTTCGCGAGATACTCCATCATAGCGTCCATCAATTAATCGTTCCATTACCGGCCAATGCTCATAATAGACGTAGCAGAATGGAGCTTGTTCATCCGTTACTTGACCTAAGGCAGGTTCATTCTCTTCAACTTCACCAATTCGTCTTGAAGCGGCAAGCAAGAAAGCAAGCTCCTCGATCGTATACATCACTGCGATATCAATCCTGGACTCGAGATTATCAACTTTCCCTTCAATGCCTAGGCGTTTGCTGAGGACAGATTTTGTGGTATCACGGACGTCGCGATTAAACTCTTCAGACTCGGTTAGCAGCTCGGCAAGATAATCTCTTTGTTCTTGCCAATACGTCCACTGGTATATTTTCTCCCATCTCAGTGAATCAAAGTCAAACTTCTTTGCCTCTCCAGGTATGGTTCGAAGAGCTTCTTCGCAGCAATTACGAAGCCGATTAAACTGTTTGCGGCTTTCGCGCCGTGCAAACGTTTCATCTTTGCCGTAAGCAAGGTAGTTATGGATAGCTGGTCCATCCGTAAAAAACACGAATACTCGTTCGCTAATAGCACTAGCAGCGATCATTAACTTGGCTATGTTTCCGCGATTGTAGTAACCATTGTTCAAACACATTGGCAGAACCAATCGCCGGTGCCTTATTAAATGCAGTGCACCGCGATCAAAAATATTGTGGTCACCGAACTCTCCTTCGAGCAAGACCTGAAAGCCGTGCGTTATGAGCTTCGAGTTCGCATTAATGACAAGCTCTCTCAACTCGCCTGTCTGCCGACTAGACATATTCATATCAGTCCACTCTTTTTCGCTCACCTAAGTCTTGAAAGAAACGCAGAAGGTAGCCATCGGGATCTTGCACGATGAATTGGCGATTGCCCCGGTCGACATCGTCGCCACGATACCATTTGTCTTCGATAGGCAGAAATATTTTTGCATCGGCCTCTTGTATGCGGGCGTACAAAACATCAACATCCTCAGTTTCCATTCTCAAATTGATGCCCCGACCGAAAGGTGCTTCGAGAGGGGCGACGATCCAGTTCTCATCACTCCCTGGCGCGATTTCATCCAGCATGATTCGCGAGCCGCTACGTTCAAGCATGGCGAAACCACCGTCTAGGCTCCGGTACTGAATACTGAAACCAAGAATTTCTGTGTAGAAAGCCAGACTAACCTTCAAGCTGGTGCATAGAAGCTCAGGCGTCAGCAGTGTAGATGCGCGTCCTTCGTTCATTTGGCCTCCTGAGGCGAGATTGTGAGTTACTGGACGTAATGAACTAAATTACACCAAGTGACCCGTTGAAGTGTAAGCTCGATTCGTCAACAGAGTCAGCAACATATAATTTCGATCGAATTTAACAAATGACCGGTACGTAAGGCATTGACAATTTGATCTACAAAATCACTAATCGGCTAGACCAGTAATCGGGCAGATCGCTAACCTGCCTTCTTGTCTTGCTTGACCTAGTGTTTTTCCGGGACCCAACGACGCTTCGCTATGGTGGCAATATCGTCGTATTTTCCCTTGTTGCTTCTGTCTGGAAGTGGCACTTTAGGCCGCTTCAAACCTTTGTAGGGAATCCTGCTCAGAAGATGGGAAATTACATTCAGGCGCGCTCGCTTTTTGTCGTCTGAGTTGACTATGTGCCAGGGGGCGAAATCGGTATCGGTAGCTTCAAGCATTTTGTCCCGCGCTTTCGAATAGTCGTACCAGCGAGCTCTCGACGGTAAATCTATATTACTCAATTTCCATTGTCGCATCGGATCATCGATTCTCGCCTTGAACCGGCGCTTCTGTTCGTCATTACTTACTTCCAGCCAGTACTTGAATAGACGGATGCCATTGTCAACCACGGTCTTTTCGAAGAGCGGGCACAATCCGAGAAACTGCTTATACTGCTGGTCGGTGCAGAATCCCATCACGTGCTCGACTCCGGCCCGGTTATACCAGCTGCGATCAAAGATCACGATTTCGCCGGCAGCTGGAAAGTGCTGCAGATAGCGCTGAATATACATTTGACTCTTCTCCCGATCGGTGGGAGCCGGTAGTGCCACCAGCCGAAAAACTCTGGGACTTACTCGTTCGGTAAGCGCTTTGATCGTGCCGCCCTTGCCGGCAGCGTCACGCCCCTCGAAGACAATCACAATGCGCTCGCCTGTCTCCTTGATCCATTCCTGCAAGCGACAAAGTTCAGTTTGCAACTTCTTCAGTTCGCGTTCGTATTCCTTGTTATTCAACTTCTCGCGACCTTCGGCCTCGGCGTTTTTCGACGCCTGCCGAGGAACAGCAGCTTGTCTAGTGGTATCACGTTTCTTTTGACCATGTTTCGGCATTACTTATCCCTCTGCAAATTCAGGCGTTGACTTTGACCGTTTCACGAGGCTCAAAAACAGAGCGTTTGCCACCCTTCAGTATCGTTTCTGCATCTATTTGTCCGAACAGTTGCATGAGTCTGGCGACAAGTCCGGTCCACCCGGTTTGATGGCTAGCGCCAAGACCAGCGCCGTTGTCACCGTGGAAATATTCGTAGAAAAGAATGTAGTCACGCCAGTGAGGATCGTTTTGAAACTTTTCGCTGCCACCATAAACCGGCCGCCTGCCATTAGTTGAGCGCAAGAAAATACTGGCTAGTCTTCTGGATAGTTCCTGGCTGACTTCGAACAAATTCATCATCTGTCCCGAGCCTGTTGGGCACTCAATCTTAAAGTTGTCGCCGTAATACAGATAAAACTGCAGCAACGCTCGCATAATCAGAGCGTTAATAGGAAACCAGATCGGTCCGCGCCAGTTGGAGTTTCCTCCAAACATGCCACTATTTGATTCTCCCGGCCAGTAATCAACTCGATGCTCTTCACCATGCACATTCAAAATCAATGGGTTGTCTGCGTGGTATCGCGAGAGCGATCGAATGCCATATGCACTGAGGAATTCTTTCTCGTCGAGCATCTTAGTCAGAATGCGACGAAGTCTTTGCTCGTTGACCAGGGCAATAATCCCTCGCTCGCCGACACCGAAATGACCAGGACCGGTGGGATGCATCACCTTGAGGAGTTCTGGCATTTGGCGTAGCCTTTCAAACATTTTCTCCAGAGCATGCGGCACGCCTTCACGCTGATAGGGTTCAATTACAGTGGTGGCACACAACGGAAGCAATCCCACAAGAGACCGCACTTTCAAGCGCCAGGCAGTCCCATCAGGCAAGCGAAGAAGATCGTAGTAAAAACCGTCTTCCTCATCCCACAATCCAGAGTGAGTAAAACGATTCGTTGCCTGTGCTATCCAGACAAAGTGTTCGCCAAACTTCGTGACGAACTCCTCGTACAAAGGATCATGAACAGCGAGTTCAACCGCAATTTCCATCATGTTCTGGCAAAACAGCGCCATCCAGGCTGTTCCATCTGCTTGTTCGAGGTATCCACCGGTGGGCAGAGGCGAACTGCGATCAAAGACGCTGATATTATCCAGGCCGAGAAATCCACCCTCAAAGACGTTTTTGCCAAAACGATCTTTGCGGTTGACCCACCAGGTGAAATTGACAACCAGTTTATGAAATGCGCTTCTCAAGAAGGACACATCGCCTTCACCGTGCAGTTGCCTTTCCGTGTTGTAGAGAAACAGGGCGGCCCACGCATGCACAGGCGGATTCACGTCGCTGAAATTCCATTCGTAAGCTGGTATCTGACCACTAGGATGCTGGTACAAGGAGTCAAGCATCAAAATCAATTGCTTCTTGGCAAAGTCAGTATCGACCATGGACAGTGCCATAGTGTGGAAAGCGAGATCCCATGCGGCATACCATGGATACTCCCATTTGTCCGGCATGGAGATGATATCGTCATTTTTCATGTGGAACCACTCTTTGTTCCGGACGTAACCACCATCTCCCGTCATCGGATCAAAACCATGCTCTGCCAGCCACTTGTTGCCATCGAGGAAATAATATTGTTTTGACCATAACATCCCGGCGAGTGCCTGGCGCATCACATCGGCTTCATCCACAGCCACCGCCGATGGTGTTACCGAGTGATAAAACTCGTCAGCTTCGGCGAGCCGGTTCGCGAATACTTCGTCGAACTGTTGTCCGAAGAGCCCATTGTTTTGACCGTTAGTATCCTCAAGCAATTGCCCGGGCGCATTTGTGTTCAACCGCAGACGCACGACTTTCATCTTGCCAGCGGGCACAGTTAGACAAATATCAGGTGATACCTTGGTTCCTATTAGAACTGGATTGACGGCATCCTTTTCACCGCCAACAAGAAAATTGTTGATCCCATCCTTTACATACGGCGTCCGATTGGCCTTGCCAAAAATTCGCTGTTGGTTCGTTTCGTTCTCTGTAAATAGCAAGGGGACGTTTCCCTCAACGTAGAGGTAACGGTCCCCAAGCATGTGGTGCGTAGCCTTGATCACGCTTATCCTTTCCGTGCTGGTTACTGCCTCAAGCAACGGCTTCTCAGTATCGGCGGTCCAAGACCAGGTGTTCCGAAACCACAAAGTTGGCAGGACATGAAGCGAAGCATCCTCATCACCTCGATTGTGGATGCTGATCTTGATCAAAATGTCTTCTGGTTTTGCCTTGGCGTACTCGACGAAAACATCGAAATAGCGGTTCTCGTCAAAGACACCGGTATCTGCCAGCTCGTACTCACATTCTGTTCGCGATCGGCGCTTATTTGTCGAGACAAGATCAGCATAGGGAAAGGCCGCTTGCGGATACTTATATAAATACTTCATGTAGGAGTGCGTCGGTGTGCTGTCAAGGTAGAAATAGTATTCCTTCACATCCTCGCCATGGTTGCCTTCACTGTTAGTCAAGCCAAACAGCCGCTCTTTGATGATTGGATCTTTGCCATTCCACAGTGCCAGGGCAAAACACAGCGTTTGCTTGTCATCTGAAAAGCCGGCCAGGCCGTCTTCGCCCCAACGATACGCTCGCGAACGTGCGTCATCGTGCGGGAAATAGCTCCAGGCATCGCCAGATGCGCTGTAATCCTCGCGCACTGTTCCCCACTGGCGCTCGCTTAAGTACGGGCCCCATTTTTTCCAGGGCACATTCTCTCTCTTCTCCGCCTTGAGACGTAGCGCTTCTGCATCGTCCATTCGTTTTTACCTCTGAAGCAAAAACATTATTGTCAATTTTGGCCTTCTAGTGTTGCTCAATGGAATATTCTAACTGACTGAATCTGGTCACTGCGGCAGCTTTACTACACGCAGGCAATTACCTTTAATGGATAGATCCTCGGGGCTCTGTAAGTCCATGAATTTGCTGATCATTTGACTGATTTTACTTCTGTGCTCGGATTCTTCCGGAACCAGTCTGAGTTCAGGCGGAGGTTCGTTCGTGAAGGACATGCTACTGTGGGTCACCAGACGAACTTTGAAGGATGGATCTATTCCATAAAGTTGAGTAAGCTGGGTGATGACTTCGTTGAAATGTTTTTGACTCCATTCACAATTGTTCTCGTCAGAATAATAGGATTGCAAGCGACTAACTGAGGGTCAAGAGTAAAAGATCATCGGCCGCATGGAACCCTCCTTTCTCTTTTACAATTTTTGCAATGACTTTGCAAAAAATCAGTTTATAAAGAATCAGTTTAATCGATATCCGACTGTTGCCTGGAATGACGACGCAGTTAGCGGTGCTCCCTCTGCTTGCCGTCTTTTCCCTGGCTTTTCACTTCTGCGATACCGAGCTGCAAAAGCTTGCCGACTTGCGCGAGACAAGCCGAAAGCTCAGCGCAGGCGTGTCCCACTTTCTCTCGATCGAATGATGATCCAATCACTTCTGCTCCTGAGAATAATTGCTCGACTCCTGTGGCGAACTTTTGAAAATCGGTGGATTCGATTGCAATCTTCACCCTCTCGCCGGCTCGAGTGACGAGCTCAGCGACCTGGTCGACATCCTTTTTCCCATCTTTGTCCAGATCTAGTTCCTTGAGTTGCTCCAATCGTTCGTGCAGATAATCCTTAGCGGAGTCGACTGCCATAGCTGTGACTGTTTTTCGGATATTCATAACGTTAGCCTCATTCGAAGTTCTTTCCTTTGGTATATACGGTATACTGCCTGGCCGATATTCCTATCAGGAGGCTGGCTCATGAAAACAAAGAATGTAGCCATGTCCATAATGGCGGCCACGCTTATTGGCACAGTGACAATAGAGGCAACAACAGCACAGGTACGCTCTGCGCGGACTCGCAATGCAGCGAAGGCTGCGGCCCTGACTAGCACACCGGAGACAACTGAAGCCCGGCAAGACGCGCATCAAGAAAACCAGGATACTCGGAAAAACCGCCGGGAGGATGCCAACCCGAACCAGAAGGCAGCAGCCTACAATATTACAAAAACTAAACACCAGCAGAAGGTAACAAGGCAGGCCAATGCAGCTGCCGCTGTAAAGAGCAAGTAATCCGGGGCAATTGCTCATTAATTAGTTGACTTGTCGATTAGCTGAATCGATCGGACAACACTGACCTGGTTATTTCTTCAATCGCTCAAAGGTCGCAAACACTACAAAAGCATTTGCAGGTAAGAGCTATGCCAAGAAATCGGCCGATATCATCATTCTGTCATATGGTGTCTTTGATCCTCTCTTTAATTCTGTCTTCGATCCTGTCTTTGATCCTGGCGGGCCAAGCGCTTGCGTCGAAGACTCTAGCCACTACTGACGATGCCTCCGACTCCACGATGATACCCAATGGAAAAAATGGGACAGCGTTGGTAGATAAGTTGATGAAAAACGTAAATTCCCTCGGCATCTACAAATACGAGGGAACCCAGGAAGCTCGAACCGGGAAAAAAGTCTTGAAGGCATCGGGAACGTTCTATTTCAAACCGGCTACCTCAATGCGTGTGGAAGTCAAACAGTTTGGCAGCAAAAGCGGCAGCATCCTTGTGAAGAGCCCGGAAGGAAAGATCAAAGGCAAAGGCGGCCCGTCAATGATGGGAATAAAGATGTCGCTCGGGCCCGATTCAAGGCTTTTGCAAATGCCTAATGGCTTGAGCGCGTTCGACTGCGACCTGTCTTCATTGTTCGGCCGACTGAAAAAGGAGGCAGCATCGGGCTGCAAGATCCTATCGGCAGACGAACCCATGCAAGTAGAAAGCCTCGGTAAACCAGCGATCGTGATCGAGTCGCAAACGGCAAGCGATTCAGGTGCCCAAGTCGTCGACAGAGTTTTTGTTGATCCGTCTTTGAAGGTGCCAATACAATGGGACCTGTTTGAAAACGGAAAATTCCAGTCCAGATCGAAGTTCCAGAACTACCAGACTAACCTTAAGCTAGATGACTCACAGTTCACTATGTAGCGGCCTCGGGAGGTTGTGATGAAATCGAGAACATGTATCGCCTCGCCAAATAGTGCCCAGTTCACCACAAACAAGTTCATCGCCAATACGAACTTTTCCGTGTTGGCTACTGCGATGACTTTGTTAGTGACGACGGCGCAGCCGTTCGCTATGGCTGCCGACAAAGCTTCGATTGCATCCAGCTCGCAGACAAGTTTCACTAAAGCTGCTGAAGCCAAAGAAGATAGTGCTCAGGCCAGCAGTAACTTAGCGCTGGACAACATTCAAGATGTCGCCTACGACTTGCAAAGGATCCGTCAACAAGCCATAAACATTTATATCGAATCCACACGCAAAAAGGTCAACCGTTACGAGTTGGACATTGTCTCCCTGTCTGCTATGCCCACGACGCCGCTTGAGAGCCAGAGCGCCTATCTGCCACTGCGCAAAGCCTGGCTCGTCTTCTTTATCGGCACTATGGAACCACTGGTACAAATCCTTAACGAGCACCTCGCGCATCTTGATGAGAAGACCATACAATGTCACATGCCTCAACAGTGTCTTTCTGAATGGCACGGCATCGTAAGCGACTGGGCGAGTGCCATCAAACAACTGAACGATCAACTGGATATATGTGCGGCATTGGTCAACGATCCCGGGCCGGGAAATGTCGAAGTGGCAAAGGCAGCAAGGTCAATCGATTACCAAGTTTCCCAACTAGACAGCATCCTGCACAAGGCGAGCAAATTCCTTCACGATCATGTGCCAGCATCGTAGGTCGATTAATTTCGAAGCACCGCCTGCGGTGACTCATGCCGCTTGTTCAATCTTCATCTCTCCATTCGGGCAGCATCAGCGCCAGGCATTGGTCACTATTGTTTCCAGCTCCTTCAAATCTGCTAGACGTTTCGAAAGTAGTTGCGTCGGGTGCTCACCCTTTTTCTTCAAGTCATGTTCATATCTATAAGCCAGAATTGCAGCTGCCGGCGTTGCAACCAATGCAACTGCCTCAGCCGGTATGATAGTTGCATCACCGGCAAGGCTTAATCTGTTGCTAATCAGCGGCTGCTGCCGGTAACCATAGTAACCAATTGTGCCTAGCGTGGCAGAACCAAGTCCTAAAGATGAGATTAGAGGTGCGGTTATTGTTTGTTGTCCCGCTACCCGATGAAGGTGTTGGATGTTTTTCTCTTCATGAAAGATGAGTGTGTCCAAGCCAAGCTTCTCCGCACGCATCCGAACCAGCTCCGATGCTAGTTGAACGTGCTGACTATTAGTTTCGCTGCTGGCCAAAAGTTGGGTCAGCCGATCAAATTTTTCCTTCGCTTCTTTATCGGAAAGAAATGGTGGCACTGGCAGCTCTTTGGCAAAAGCTCGCCGTTGATAATGCTCCATATAATTGCCAACGGCAGAACTGGCGAGAGGACCCATGCCCGCCAAAAAAGCGGATGCAATCAAAATCGGACCCGTAGCCCCTGAGCATCTTGGCTCTGTAAATGATTTGAAACCAAGTTGCACTGCGCTGAACCGGCCCATATTTACAGTAGCGTTAATGGCGTAGAACGTTCTCTTGTACCAGGCATATCCTCGTGCGTGAGCGCTCCAGCGTTTGAATTCGAAAACGAGACGATCTCTTTCGTACTTGAGCAGCTGTTCTTTTAGCTCTAATAGTTCGCGGCGAGTTCCTGTGAATTCACCTTCCTCCATTAAGGCATGCCGCCTGGCAATCATGTCGTCTATTTGCTTCACTGTAGATTGCACAAAAGACACGGATTGGCGCATGGAAAATCCCCGTTCATTTGCTCGCCTGGTTTCATTGACATCAGCGGCAAGCTGGATTAGAGAACTCGTGCCCCCAAGCACGGCGCCTACCGTGGCCGAAGAGAGAGCTCTCTTGGCCGTGGTCGATGAAATGAGCCTCAGATTATTCCACGCTCTGCCCCTTTGCTGAATATCAGAGAGGCTGTAGCCAAGAAAGCCCGCATAGCCTGCTTCCTGTGCCAGAGGGTAAAATACATTTCGCCACCGCGCACAGTGATTCACAGTTTGTTGATACCGGATGTTGAATTCGGCCAGTTTTACCAATTCAATGAAGATCTGGCGGTCTTGTATTCGTATTTGGTGCTCGATGTCCGAGACAGAAGGAGAGGACGACTGCTGCGCAGCGTCACTGACAACCGGTCTCAACTGCTCTTGGGCAATTGCCGGCGCCACCCAAGCAGTGATTACAGGGAGAGACAGGAAAAATGCTAGGCGAAGAAAACGCATATCGATGAGCGATCGTATCACCGCAGGTACGTGTTGAGTATTTTTTGCCGCAACCTACGTTAACTTGCTTTTTTACGTTTGCCTATCTGCTTAGTGCCTGTTGTCTTTTTGCTTTCGCGAGCACGGCTGCTTTGTCTGCCCTTGAGTTGCGTCCCACTCCTGGATTTGCTCTTTGAGGCCACTGAGGATTCGCTTCTCTTTGTTTCTTTTCCTTTCTTTCCCCCTTCTATGACGCCCAGCGATCTTCGCAAAGAATCCATCAGATCTGTTTCGGAGGCGACAGCATGCTTTGGTTGAGCGAGCTGTTCGGCAGGCAGTCCTTCTAATTTGGCGTCAATAAGCTTCTCCAGCGCTTCACGATAATGGTCTTTGAAGTTCTCTGGATTGAATGGTTGAGCCATCATTTCCACCAGTGAATCGGCCATTTTCAGCTCCTGGTTAGTCAGCTTTGTCGCTGGCGCTTTGCTGCTCAAGTCGACCTTTATCTTGTCAGGATAAAGCAACGTGTCGACGATAAGAACGCCTCCTTTGGGGCGCAGAGCGCACAGGCGTTCTTTTGTGCGAATGGTAAAAGCACCAATGCCGATCATGTCTTTTTCGGCCAGCGTACGCATCAGAAGAGAAAAAGGTCTGAGCGCCTTTTGATCGGCCTCTATGTAATAGCTTTTTTCAAAATAAATTGGATCGATCTCTTTCAGTTTGACAAACGACTGAATGGCGATTGTGTTCTTGGACGGTAGAGGCAGCGACTCGAGATCTTCTTTTGTGATCGGGACATACTTGCCTTTGTCACCCAGCCCTGTTTAGCTTGTGCCACAAGTAAGTTATCTGTTGCTTGGTTGTGACGTGCGACCGTTTCAGTAGGTAACCCGACTATTGCAGCAAATGCTACGCCGACCGCCAGGAATAAATTGACTGCTTGCTTGTTCATGTCCATAACTGATCCGCTTATCTCCTAAAACGATCCAACGCACCGGATTCGGTGCCCCGGCGACCCGCTCCTCTGGACAAAGGATCAGGTAAAAGCCACGCTAAGATCCTTGACTTATTGTCATCTGAATGGGCTGTTCGACGGGCGCCTGACATGCTATCTTGAATATCCTAAAGTAGATATTCCACCAATGCAGCGAGCATAGCTCTGGAAACTAACAGCTGCAAGGTTTAATCCTCATTATGAAGGTTTGCTCAGCTTAGACTAATTGCTCGATCTCGATACTAATTCCGTCTGGTGGCAATGCAAGGACAAATAAAGCCTGGCTGAGGCGCGCTCAATATGAATTCAATCGATCACTCAAATCAAATCAGCGCTGGCAACATGCCGAGCATCTCCGCGGTCATTCCTGTGTACAACGGCAAGAATTATCTCAGAGAAGCTGTGGATTCTATTGCCAATCAGACTATTTTGCCCACTGAACTGATCATTGTTGATGACGGCTCTACAGATGACAGCCTCTCATCGATCAACCAACTGACGTTGCCATTTAAAGTGCGATCTGTACGCCAGGAAAATGGTGGACAGTCACAAGCAAGAAATCACGGCGCGCGGTTGGCAAAAGGAGAATACCTGGCGCTGCTCGATCAAGATGATGTTTGGTATCCGGATCATCTGGAGCGGCTTTTGCAGCCATGTTTGGAAGACCCGGATATTGGTTGGACTTTCGGTAATCTGGATCAAATCGATCAGTTCGGCAACACAATTTTCCGAGATTGTCTCGACTATCTTCGACCCGAGCACAAAAGAACATCAGTCGTCGATTTCCTTGATGCCGATGTTTTTATTGTGCCTTCTGCATCGCTTATCAAAACTAAAGCCTTTCTGGCAGTAGGTGGTTTCGATGAGAGATTGTCCGGCTACGAAGATGACGATCTCTTTCTCCGGCTTTTCATGCGGGGCTACAGACATTGCTACATACCAAAGGTGGTGTCACAATGGCGCATCCATCCGCAAAGCTGCACGCATACTTTACGGATGCAGCAAAGTTGCAGAAAATATGCTGCCAAGCTGATTGCCGCTTTTCCCAACGATCCACAAATGCAGCGGTGGTGGGTGCGAGATAGTATCGCTCCCAGATTTTTCGACAAAGCAATCCATACTTACTATCTTGGACTAAAACTGAGAGACTGGGTTCTCTGCCGGCAAGCGCATCAAGACATGAAACTCTATAGTCGATTGATGATCATGCCGTGGCCGTTGAGATCGAAATTGGCTCTCATGCATTTTCCCAGACTATTCGCTTCACTGAGCACAGCGGTGCGCCAGTCGTCACGAGCAAGCGCCTATGGTGGGAGAGGTCGCCACTCCGTTGCCGTTGATCCGATGGACATCCTTCAGAATGCTGCCATTCAAGCAACAGCAGCAGCGACAGCTCCCCATGATCAAAAACGTGCATCCGGTATCACGCGACAATTATGGTCCACGCCTGCATCCAAGTCAGCTTCTAAATCTACATCACCTACATCACTTACAAATGATCGCGTCATCGGGGTCAAATGAAATGGCATCGAAAATTGCTCCCGATCGCTCATTGCAGGCAAATGGTGCTTCTCTCCCTAACACTTTCCAGACTATTCAGCCTGTCTGGCGGCGCACGCGCGAGCGCAGTTTGACCTGCCCGATTTGCTTTGATCCAGGCATCAAGACTTTATTGCTGGAGATACCCAGTCACCTGCCGCCTAACGAAGTTTTGTCTTTGTACCATTGTCAGATTTGCCGAACTGGCTTTTTTCATCCGATCAAATCCGCCGATTATTCGACTGTCCTGGAAACAATATTCACCGCCGACTTTGGCATTGAGCAAGGCACAGGACTGGCTTCGATGATCCGAAACGTCTGCATGCTTAAGCAGACAAAATCTTCTCATTCTTCTCATTCCCTTCTGGACGTCGGCTGCGGGTCAGGATTTCTAGTCGATTTCGCCAGTCGGGTGCTCGGTTGGGATGCAGCCGGAGTCGATCTGTCTGCTGCTGCTACGCAAGGCAAGAAGCTCCTTGGCGCGAATCTATACGAGGGTTATCTGAAAGAAGTACCCGAGCTGCGTGAACGGCAGTTCGATGTCATTCACGCCAGCGAGGTGATCGAACATGTTGAAGATCCCCGCGCCTTTCTTGCCGAACTGAAAACATCGCTTGCTCCTGGTGGTGTACTGGTGCTCACCACCCCTGACGCTGATAGCCTGACTGAGTCTCTCACTCTGGTGACTTTAATTGCTTGCCTGTCACCTGGATTCCACACGATCATTTTCAGTGAATTCTCTTTGAAAAAGTTGCTGGCAGAATCTGGCTATTCATATATAAAGGTAATCAAATTTGGTCACCAGCTCTTGGCTTATGCCAGTGACAAAGAGTTTGACGTCGATCTGCAAATAGATATCCGCCCGCCGATGTTTCAATATCTCGATCTGCTGGCCTCTCAAGACTCGCTTCCTACCAGGCTCGCCATGGGTGTCTCCTATCGCTCGCTGAAGGAACATATCAATTCCGGCGATTATGAAGCCTGCCCGGCTGCCTTCGTACGCGCGGCCAAAGTGATGAAAAATGCATATGGCGTGGCCATCGACGATTTCGATCAGATTCAAAAGCGTCTGACGAAAAGCGAGAATCTGCAAGCTCTAGGTGAGACACTACCGTATTGCATCTGTAGCTTGCTCTATTTTGCCGGCATGTACCAGCTGCTCTGCGTCAAAGACAACGCTGCCGCCAGAGACTACTTTGCCGCCTGCTTCGAGAGTTGTTTGTATGTAATTCCCTTGTGTCCGGCAGTCTTTGAAGAGGCAGCACTTCTTTTCTGGCACGCCAAATTCCACGAAGGGTTTGCCCAACTTCTCCTGAATGACAATAGTGCCGCCATCGAAACTATCCGCCTCATTGTGGACCAGGCACAGAGCGGGCACCAGAAGTTACCTGAGGTAAAACCATCGCCGACTTTGCTGGCCTCGTGTTTGCATCAGCTGGGCATGGCTCATTTTCTATTGAGAGAGTACACCCAGGCGATCGGCTATTACGAACGCGTGCTCTCTGACTACTCGCACGCAGGCGAGGAGGGAGTGCTGCAAGAAGCGCGCAAGCATCTGAACATGGCCCGCAAGCACCTCGACCCAACAGGTGAGAGCGGACAAGATAACACAGAAAACAATATAAGGAACAGAAAAGATACAGCGGCCTCCGAAGCGCTATTGAAGCCAGAAACAGCCAATTTAATGGCCGACGACAAAGGCAAGCCCATGCCCAATCCCAAACCCATGCGAGTGCATTACCGTATAGACAATACCTGGTCTGATGATTACGGCGTGGCCGTGCAGGGATGGATTTTTGGCGCGCAGAAGAAGCTGGACAAAATAGAGATCACCATTGATGGTGTCACGGTTCCTGTTGACGATTGGCACGCTCGTCCTGATGTCGTTCCTTTCTATCCGGATTTAAATATTCCACGCGAGTGCGGCTTCTGGGTGCATGTACCGCGCCGGGCCCAACATTCAATTGGTATTACAGCGAGCCAAAATGGATCTACTTGGAGCAAAACCGAGCTGAAAGAGGCCACCGATCAGGTGTTTCCCGAGCATGTTCCTCGTACTAACATAGATGAATGTGATTTCGCCTTCGCAAAATTTATGGATGCAGTAAATGAAAATCGGCTGAACGTCTTGGAAATAGGTTCGAGAGTCGTCTCGCCAGTCAACGGGAGCAAACGAGAATACTTTCCCAATGCCAGCTCTTATGTCGGATTTGATTTTCACGCCGATGACAATACCGACGTTGTTGGTGATGCGCACAAGCTTTCGGAAGTTTTTGCCGGGCAGCAGTTCGACGCCATTTTTTCTCATGCTGTTTTCGAGCATCTAGCCATGCCTTGGATCGTCGCTCTGGAAATAGCGAAAGTTCTGAAAGTCGGTGGTCTCACCTATCACCTCACCACGTTCGCCTGGCCCGAGCACGACCGCCCTTGCGACTACTGGCGCTTCTCCGATAATGCGTTAAAAGTACTGTTCTGTCCGCCGCTGGGTTACGAAGTGATCGAAGCGCTCGAGTACGCACCGGTGAAAATGCACTTTTATAAGCAAGCCCGCGGACATCTAGCGTTTACGACTAATCCTGGCTTCGGTGCCAGCTGCATTCTGGCGCGCAAAGTGAGCGAGTTCGATCGAGAGAAGTTCCGCTGGCAAACGAGCGCCGAAGAGGTGCTCGGTGACGTGCATCGCTATCCGCTTCACGACAGGTAACACGAACCGCATCGCGTCAGGGTAAGATGCCGCCTCGCTCAATCGGGTATACATAGCGAGCGATAGTCGCCGATAGCCAGCCCAGGAAGAACCCCATACAGACCAGGACTGCGGAATTTAAGTGTTCTGGACCCCTAAGCAACCGGATTAGAGTCAGAGCAATGGCCCATGCTACGACCAGACCGACACTGTACGCCTTGTAAGATTTGCGCCAATATCTCATATTCCTTCTCCATTTGCCGCTGCTATGGATTTTACTTCACTTGTCTAGATCCAGCCAACAAGCGGGACCACCAGTGTTTCTTTACCGGCTGCTCAACGACTGGCTCGACCGAATCGACCGAATCGATCGAATCGACGGACTCGACGGACTCGACCGATTCCATTGGATTGACCGGAATAACTTCGGTTGCTAAAGGATGGCCGGTGGACAAAGCTTGCGTGGTCAATGAATTCTCAGTCAGCGCTTCAGTGGAAAGATCTTCCGTTGCATTATGATAACCAGACGTTATCGATGAGTGACATAAGTGCAGCCCACTCGAATGCCAGCCTGAGCAATGACTGCCCGAAAAATGAACACCACTACTGCAGCAATGACCGCTCGAATGGCCACCGCCACCACCACAGTGTCCTCCGCCGTGAGCGATCGTCGGCGCACAGTTGAATAAATAGATGGCAAACATTGCCATCGTACCGGCAACCGCTTTCACATATAATTTGGTCAAGGCCTGCCCCCCTGGACTCAGGGTCGGATGATGCCAACTTAACAGCTTATCGTGGAGAGCTTGTGAAGCCTGCACATCTGGAACAAACTTGATGAATTTTGTGCCTCCCCGTGATCTAAGTGAAATCTTCGCCCATTTGCAACGTGCCGATTTTCGGAAAAAATTCCGCCTTAATGCAAAAGACGCCGACTATTTGAGAAAAAAGGCACGCCCGGTTACGCGCGGGAACAAGTCCGGCCTCAGGCCGTCGATTTTCTTAGAATCACAAATAGACATTGCGACACAGGCGTGACATCGGCGAGGATCGCCGGACTGTGCCAGCAAGCAGAAACTATCTGGATGGAATTTCTTTGCGTAAATATTCCACCGCAACGTCACTTCACTGCCTGCTCTTCTAAAGAGCGAAGTTGCCGTAAAGTGTCGAAAACTGATTCAGCGAGGTGAGTTTCCAATGAAGACTATCGCTTTGGCAAGTGCCATCGCCCTATTTGTGCTGCCTTCACTTTTTTCCCTGCACTCTGCAGGAGCCGAAGCGGCAGAAAAGGCGGCCAATTCATTGGCGACCACCACAGATAAGGGAGACGAACAACTGATTCGCCAGCAAGCTGATGATTATGCCCACGCTTTTGCTGCAGCCGATGCCACCGCTATTGCAAAAATGTGGACTGATGACTGCACTTTTACAGACGTAGATGGTCAAAGATATGTCGGTCACGACGCCATTCTCAAACTCTATCGGCAGTTTTTTCATGATCACGGCGGCCAGGCAATGTCGATCAAGATCGAGTCAATCACTTTTCCATCGCCAAATATCTGCCTGGAAGAGGGCACGAGCAGCCTTTCCGGTTTAAACAGCATCGGCCGATACAACGTCGTGCATGTCAAACGTGCGGGCACATGGCAGATGCTCAGCGTGGTCGAATCAAATTGCCAGCCCGATCGATCAGAAAGTCTGAAAGACCTGGCTTGGTTAATCGGCGATTGGACCGCTAAACTCCCCGACAAGACGGTTCATCTGCAAGTGGATTCTATTGCCGATGGAAATTTTCTCGAACTTAAGTATTTCAATCCTAACGGGTCCCAAACAATTCCCAGCGATCTTCAAGTAATTGGTTGGAACGCCAATACGCATGAGATTGTTTCATGGCATTTTGGCAGCAAAGGTGGTTTCGGCATCGGCCACTGGTTCCGCAAGGGAAAATCCTGGGTGAACGAAACTCGCGGTGTCAAATCCGACGGCGCTGAGACTGAAGCTACCTATATTCTTGAACATGCCGACGACAATCACTTTAGTTGGCAATCGATTAATCGTGTCGTCAACGGTGACAGACAGCCGGATGCCAGTGTGGTGCAAGTAACTCGGAACTTGGCCAACCCCACAAGCGGAGGCCCTTCGTTATGAGTATGAGGGTGACGAGAATGAGCGGGACCGAGTTCTGAAAATGTCAGTGGAGGTATTTCGGATGCGAATCTATATGGCATTGCTTTTAGCGCTGACGACGGTCCTTCTCAACGTATCCGCAGTCCACGCTCGCGGCTTTGGTGGTGGCGGTGGCGGTGGCGGTTTTCACGGTGGTGGCGGAGGCGGTGGCGGCTTTCGGATGGGCAGCGTATATACGCCCGGGTGGGGGAACGCGGGCTCTGGGTGGGGGCGAGGAGACGAACGAGGATGGGGCAATGGTGGTCCTGAAGTCCAATGGGGTAACAGAGGATGGGGAAACGAACCCAATCACTTCGTCGGCAATAACCCAATTGCACTTCATACCGGTGAGGTTGCCACCAGAACGCCGGAACTTCACATCTGGAATAGAGCTAACGATCTACCCACAGATGGTGGCTTTGTCAGTGCGGCCGTGCGCCCAGTAGGCAGACCGGGTAACCACTCAACATACTCTTTGACTGAGGCTTCCTTTCGCGATCAAGCAGCACTGGTGCGCGAACACTTCGATAATCGCGGTTATTTCAATCGCGCCTGGTGGGCACGCCGATCTGGTTGGTGGTATCCCGGGTGGGGCGATGGCTGGGCCTGGGACGACACAGATTGGCCAAATCTGGCTCCCTTTATCGGCATGAATCTGGCGCCAGAGCCAGTTTATTACGACTACGGCCAAAACATTACTTATCAGGGAAATACAATTTATTACGGAACGCGACCGCTTGAGCGCGCCGATCGATACTATGATCAAGCGCTGTCATTAGCTCAACGTGGTGCTAGTGTATCCACTAAACCATCATCAGTCGGTTGGAAACCGCTTGGAGTCTTTTCGCTCGTACAAAACGGTGAGAGCGCATCCTCAAAACTGTTTGAATTAGCTGTGAACAACCGCGGTCAGCTCAGAGGCAACTACTACGACACCATTACCGACGAACTAAGACCAATTACAGGCGCTATCGATGAAACCAACTCCCGAGTAGCTTGGAAGGTGTCAGGAAATCCAACCGTCGTTTACGATACGGGGCTGGGCAATCTGTTGAAAGCTCAGGCACCGCTTTTGGTGCACAGTGGCAAGAGCCAAACGGAACAGTTGATGTCTGTGCGCGTACATCAAAACCGAACCAACTAAGCCAGATTTCACTTTTGCTGACCAAGCAATTGCGAATAATAGACGCCCGTCGGTGAGAATTGGTCGGCTTTCATCGCTTGCAACTCTGCTTGCATCTCAGCTGTGATAATGGCGTCCTCACTCAACGACTGCACTTTGTTGTAGTCGAGATAGGCAAACAAGAGTTGCGGATAATAGAAACAGAAGATGTTCGGGTTTTCTACTTTGCACCACTCAGTAAAGGCCGACATGTATTTTTTATCCAGTGGCTGCCAGAAGCTGAAACTATTAACTGATCTGGCTGCTATCGCTTGACCTTTCTTAGGCCTCACTGGCGGTATGCCTGTTCCTACTTTTGTCAACCAGCACTCGCTTACCACAACTGTTTTACCGGCAGCATGCGCCTGGTCAGCGAGAGCGATGGCTCTCTCAAGATCGTTGCCGCCGCTAAAATAAGTGTGTATGTCGATGGCGCCCAAGCCAGTAATTTTACACAGCAGTCCATTGAAGTCCAAAGCCTTGACCATCCACGAATCAGCACCGGCTGCTGCCACAATTTTCGTGTGATTGACAGAATTAGAGACAGCAATCTGATTGGTCATCGCTTGCACGAATGCGGCCATGGTTTCCGGCTTCCTATATACAGATTGTCCCGTCCAGGCGAAGTCTGTGTTTGGTTCGTCCACAATCGAGATAACATCAGGCTTAGTAGAGGCGGCGATGTTAGCAATGTGTTCGGCCATATAGTGCTGATAGATGGCGCCACTAAGTGAAGAAGAGAACTTTTTCGCTTGCTGCCCGAAAGAGCCACCGCGTCCTGGCGACTGAGGATGTGCCTCGACAAGTACTTTCATACCGCGTGCGCGACACAGCTGGCCTACTTGTTGATAGAAAGCAAGAATTGCTTTGAAGTCTTTCGTATCACTGCCCCAGAATTGCGGACAAGCGATTGGAAATCCGATGGCGATCGTCACAGCAGATATGCCCAGCTGGTTGAAGCGATTGAGCTCTGTCTCAACTTTGCTGATCGCATCCGACTTGAGAAGCTGCAGGCCGTTACTGCCTCTTGCCGTGTCCAGTCCAGACGCGAACCTGGTTGAGCTGGGATTGAGCTGACGTTTATCCAGGCCGGTTATGAAAGTGTCTACTGTCGTATTGATCGCGGCGTAAGTTTTGGCATAAGCAGAAGGCACAGGTGCAACGCCCTGTGCCAAGGCATTCGTTGAAGAGCATAATAGAGTCGCAATCAATGGACAAAGAACCGTCGATTTGATCTTTGCTTTTCTCATGGGCGTGTTCCTTCCTGTCACTCTCCCATGTTAGGTTGCTGAGAAGCAATCGACAATTCGCTGTGGTCACCATGCTTAGTGACTGCAGTAACTTTTCTCGTTACGCCCACACTTTCAGATTTAGTTCACATATGCTACCGCTAGTTACACCAGGTCCGCTGGTGCCTTAGAGATTAAGGCCGCCATCAGCATAGATAGTATGGCCGGTGACCCACCGCCCATCGTCTGAAGCTAAGAAAGCTACCACTGCAGCAATGTCCTCAGGCTCACCCAACCTGCCCAATGCAGTTTTGGCGATCATCGCTTGTTTGACATCTTCTGTCAGTGCCACATTCAGCATCTCTGTTGCCGTAGTGCCAGGGGCAACAGCATTGACGGTGATTCTTCTGCCGCCTAGATCTTGAGCCCAGACTCGCGTGAGCGCTTCCAATGCTGCTTTAGTGGCAGAATAGACGCTGGATCCTGGTATCGTCCCCCTGGTCACTCCGGACGAAATATTGATGATGCGGCCGCCGTCTGGAATTTTCTTCAAGGCAGCAATTGTCGTCGCCACGATACCTTTGACATTGACGTCAAATAGCCGTTGGTAGTGATCGAGATCGATCTGGTCCAATGGCGCTTGTTCGAAGATAGCAGCATTGTTGATCAGAATATCGATACCACCAATTGCTCCGCTGACCTCTTTGATCAAGTTCTGGGTCTCGTTCCACGACGAAACGTTCGCCTTAAAAGCGGCGGACTTTGAACCAAGCTCGGTGATTTTGGCCACTATCTGATCAGCCGCTTGCTTGTTGTTGGCATAGCTGATGGCCACGGTCGCGCCCTCTCGGGCCAGCCGCAAAGCAATAGCCGCGCCGATACCACGCGAGCCACCGGTGACCAAGGCCGTCTTGCCCACCAGTCGGTTTGCCTTTAACGCTTCCTTTTCTGCTAATACTGTCGTCATTGTTAGTTCCTCCGAACCCGGAATGAGTTAAATCTGCTACCCGTTACCCGTTTTTTTCTGTATTTTCAAATAGCGAATTTCACTTACCGCAATCCAATTAGCGTAGCTCGACGTCGCACAACAGTTCGATTGTTTCCGAGTGACGAATTACCGTCAGCTTTATTTTGTCTCCAGGAGAAACTGATAGCAGTGCCCTGTGGAGATCATCTACATCGTTGATCTTCTGCTGTTCAAATGCGACCAGCGCATCGCCTTCTCTTAACCCAGCCCTCTTAGCTGGACTGTTAGCCTCCAGCCCGATCACCAGTACCGCTCCCTTATTTTCCAGGTTATGGAAACGCACTAATTGTCGCCTTAGCGGCAGATTCTGTGCGGCTATGCCTAACCAGGGACGCCTGACAAATCCATCTCGCATCAAGGATACAGCCACCGCTTTTGCCGCATTGATCGGCACGGCAAAGCAAATCCCTTGTGCCGGTAAAATAATAGCAGTGTTTACTCCAATCACCTGCCCTTGCGAGTTGAGCAAAGGGCCGCCCGAATTGCCGGGATTGAGCGAAGCATCCGTCTGAATGATGTTGTCGATCAGCCGCCCTGTCTGAGCTCGCATAGATCGACCAAGAGCACTGACCACGCCGGTAGTGACAGTTGATTGAAATCCGTAGGGATTACCGATTGCAATCGCCAATTGCCCCACCCGTAATTTCTGTGAATCGCCCAATTTAGCCGGCACTATGTACGGTGCCCAGATTTGAATTACCGCCAGATCAGTATGCGGATCTTCACCAATTAATCGTGCGTCTACTTTGCGACCATCCGCCAGCGTAACATGGATGACGCTCGCCCCGGCGACAACGTGACTGTTCGTAAAAATGTATCCGTCTGGAGTGAAAATGAAGCCGCTGCCACTGCTACGGCCTGAGTCCTGGCGTTGTTTACCAGACTGCTCAACCTCAACATTAACCACCGACTCAGCAACCAGATCGTAAGCCAAAACTACAGCCTGCGAATAGGCATCCAGAAGCTGATCATCAGACGGCTGTGCCGCTTGGGATCTTGAATTGTTCTCAGCATTTGTATTGACAAACCTAAGTGCCATTATCTTCTCCTTTACGCAACAGCTTGGCTAGGCGACGCGTCGCTAGGTGCTGTGTCGCTCAGTCTAAGAAGTGTATGCGTTGCTATGCGTGAAACGTATGGATTTTCATCCTCAGCCAGAATTTTCAGTACGGAAAGCGGCAAGCGAGAATCTTCTGCCAAACCCACCCGCACGTTAGGATCGTCGTCGTGAGCCAGATGCGTCAAAAACATCCGCGGCAGCGACTGATTGTAGACCAGACTCAGTCGTACCTCGCCGCTGGCATCAGCTAAAAGATTTGCCAGTGTGCATAGTGGTGCATTTGGATTCTCTGCTACACGCGCCCTGATCGATGCCTGTGAAGACTGCGCTAACTCCGCCAGAAGCGCTGGCGAAACCTGCGGATTACCGGCGATCAAATATTCAGTAAACATTTGCTTTGACTGACACATGGAATTTTTACCTCGAAATATACGTGCAACTAAGCAGGTCTCTCCGCTCTGACGTGCAGAAATGGATTTGACCTTTGTGGCAATAAGCCTATGGTTTCAATACTTCTTCAAACATCAGATCGATGAAAACGTCGAGCGGTTCAGTGTTTTTCACGGTCTTTGCTCTCATCACCGCACCATTCCAACCGGCGGAAAAAAGTTCGGCTAGTTCATGCGGCGAACGCCTGCGTCTTATCTCGCCAGACTTCTGCCCTTCTTCAATACAGGCAGCAAATATGTCACGCCACTTACTCATCACTTCTGAAAGTTCCTTCCTTAGTACTTCACTTTGATCGGCCATTTCTTGACTGAGATTACCGATAAGACATCCCTTACGACAGTCTTGGGCAGCCAGCGTCGCTTTGTAACTCTCGCAATACGCTCGCAAACGCTCGATTGGTCTTTGTTGGGGGTTACGCAGGATCTCGATCAGATGTGCCGAATAACAAGAATCGAAGCGATGAATGATCTCCACTGCATAACTTTCTTTGCTGTCAAAGTAATGGTAGAAAGATCCTTTCGGCACGCCAAGAGTGCTTAGAACCTCCTGAATGCCGGTATTGCTGTAACCCTTCTCCATCATTATTTCCATTCCCGCCTCGAGTAGCGCCGTTTTCGTATCGTGTTTAGTAGTGACTTTTGCTTCCATGACTTGCCTTACCCTTGAATGCGGACTAGATCCAACCGAATCAGATAATCAATTGCCGCAACACTATTACAGTAGACCGGTCGGTCTATTATGTCAACTACCCCAAAAACAATAACTGGCGCTAGCGCTTTATGCGGTTCAGCTGCAGCTTTGCGCCACGCCAAAGCCAGTCGAATCGGCTTGGCGCCAAAAAAAGTCGCCTCCAACCGGGTACTGGCGGAGGCGACGATGTGGACTATGCAAAAGAAAAGACGAGAATCATTCCTTATATATGGGGATATAGTGGATTTTGCCGGCTCAAATCATTGAAATAACATCAACACTGGCACTGCTTGAAGATCAGGTTTTGATACTGCGGAAACGGAAGAACTTCCACTTTTTGCAGTCTCTGCAAAGTCTTTCTTGCTCGCTGCGCGACGTAGGGATGCGCGTCATCGGACAAGGCGCGAAGAAGATGTCTCGGTGTGTTGGCGTTCTCTGCAATTGCATATCTGACGTCAGGATGATCGTCGCCTGTGAGCAAGCGGAGAGTGGCATTCGATGTGCAAGGATTATCAGCGACAGCGATCCTCACTTCGACCGACTGATCATAAGCCAGCTCGTGCAGGCACTGACAAGGCAATCGCGGATTTTCCGCAACTTTCACTCGTATCGCTTCCTCATCATGCAAAGCCAAGCAGCATAGCTCCTCCGGCGGTGTGCCAGAATTGCTGGCAGTCAAATACTTGGCAAATATTTCGGTCCTCATTCTCATAATACTAACCTCGGTAGAAACCAACAGCCAGGACTGGCATTGTCCGCATCATATGTAGTGGCGACAGGATAGACTCGCGGTTTTTCGTTTGGCAGTTCTGGCTGCAGATGCTTCGAAACCGTTGAGCCATCTTACTTTATCTTGATCGTTTAGGGCGTCAATCATCAAATGCAACGCCTCAGAAAGCGGCCTGGTGAAGACTTGGCGATCGTTTGTATGCCATTTGTCGGAATACGAAGTACGCGAACCGGAGGCCTCATATTGTCTTGCTTCGCCGGCGGGGTGCCACATAAATGTAGTAGCTAGCATGAACTTTACTCCTTAAATGTTTAATGTCTTGGTCATTTAACAGCAGTAAGACCAGACGCTGCTGCCTTCTTTTTTGCTGTGCTTCCAATCTATAACCAGTAGCTTGTATAGTCCAATTCAGAGTTGTAATGTGAATGATAGGCAATTGCAATCAATGCTAAAGTAACCAACTGTTGATGAGCAGCATAAGGCAAGGACATGGAGCTTCGTCACCTGCGCTACTTCATTAGGGCTGCCGAGCTCTTGCATTTCACAAGAGCAGCGGAGTCACTCTACATTTCTCAACCGACCTTATCCGTTCATATTCAACAGCTGGAGGAAGAGCTCGGGGTGGCTTTGTTTGCTCGCGTTGGCCGTCGTGTGCGCTTAACCGAGGCCGGCAAACTTTTATTGATCCGGGCTAACCAGGCTGTGAATGAGCTAGAAACGGCAGCGCATGAAATTGGCGCCCTGACTGGATGTCTCAGCGGTACATTGTGTGTTTCCGCTCTTCCAGCTCACGGCACTAAATTGTTGCCAGGCTGGATCGACACTTTCAGTTTAAGACATCCGGATGTGCATATTAAGGCTCGATCAGGGTCGTCCGAGGATATAGAAACAGGCATTGTGGCTGGACTTATCGACATCGGCATCTCTGTCTTGCCGGTCGATCATGATGAAATTAAAACGGCCGAGTTGTTTTCTGACGATCTTCTTGTGATTGTCTCTACGCAGCATCCGCTGGCAGACAAGAAAAAACTGGAAGTGAACGATTTGCACATGCTGCCAATTGCTCTACCCAGTCACAGAGTAGTTTGGACTCGACAACTAGCCACTTTTTTCGATCAACAGAAAGTTCGTCCAAAGATTGTTGTGGAGCTCGACGACGGCAATGCCTTATTGGAGATCGTCAAAAAAGGAAATCTTGCCACATTCCTGCCGCAAGGTGCAGTGATTGATTATCCGTACATTCGTTACTGGCCGTTGCCAGGTCCTGGCTTGCGCACTACGACGGCCGCTCTCTGGACCCATCTCAGTCCGGCGGCCAAAGCATTTTTGGATATTGCTACTAGTGGAGCCAAGGAGCAAAGGTCCCACAGATCAAAAGGGAATTTGCCGGTAAAATGATAGGCTCATACAGCGATTCCGAGGCAGCAATTTCCGAGGCAGTAATAAATGAATCTCTCCGCGAATTCGTCCGCACCCTTACCCGGCTCCGCCCAGGCGCAGGCGACCGCACCGGCAAAAAGTAGCGATTTTATCCGAGAGATCATCGAAGATGATCTGGCAGCTGGACGCCATAATAAAGTAATCACGCGCTTTCCGCCTGAGCCGAACGGCTTTCTGCACATCGGCCATGCCAAGTCCATCTGCTTAAACTTCGGTCTCGCCCTTGAATACAAAGAGAAGCTGCCGGGCAGCGGCACGCGCTGCCACTTGCGCTTTGACGACACCGATCCGGCCAAGGAAGACACTTTATTTGAGGACGGCATTCAGAACGACGTGCGCTGGCTCGGGTTCGAATGGGACGCGCTTTATCACGCTAGTGATTACTTTGACAAGATGTATGACTACGCCGAGCATCTTATCAATCAGGGTAAGGCCTTTGTCTGCACCCTCACAGATGCCCAAATAAAAGAATATCGTGGCAATGTAACAACACCTGGCAAGCACAGCCCATACCGCGAGCGGAGCATCGAGGAGAATCTGGATTTGTTTCGCCGCATGCGCAAAGGCGAATTTACTGACGGCGACCATGTCTTGCGGGCGAAAATTGATATGGCCAACGCCAACATGAAAATGCGCGATCCGCTCTTATACCGCATTCGCAAAACATCGCACCACATGACCGGCGACACCTGGTGCATTTATCCTATGTACGATTATGCACATCCTATTTCGGATGCGATCGAGGGTATCACTCACAGCATTTGTACTCTCGAGTTTGAGAACAACCGCGAGCTGTACGACTGGGTAATCGACAACTTAATTGACTATGCCAAATTTCCCAGCCGACCGCATCAGTATGAATTCGCCCGGCTCAATTTAAATTACACTGTTTTGAGTAAGCGCCGCTTGCAAGAACTTGTTGAGGGACATCACGTGAACGGCTGGGATGATCCCCGACTTCCCACCATCGCCGGATTACGGCGGCGGGGCTACACGCCTGAAAGCATTCGCGCCTTTTGCGCCAGTGTCGGCGTTGCCAAAGCGAACAGCACAGTGGATATGGCTCAACTGGAATTTTGTATTCGCGACGACCTCAATCAAAAAGCACCGCGGGTGCTGGCTGTGTTAAAGCCACTAAAGGTGGTGATTGAAAATTATCCACAAGACAAAATAGAAGAGCTTGATGCATCATATTGGCCGCATGACGTGCCGAAAGAAGGCACGCGTAAAGTGCCTTTTAGCCGGGAGGTCTATATCGAGCAAGACGACTTCATGCTTGAGCCACCAAAAGATTACTTCCGCCTGTCACCAGGCAAGGAGGTGCGGCTGCGTTACGCATATTGCATCACTTGTACAGAGGTCATCAAGGATTCCGCCGGCAATGTGATTGAAGTACGTTGTAAGTATGATCCTGAAACCAAACCCGGTGACAATCCAGTTGGGCGAAAGGTCAAAGGAACGATCCACTGGGTCGGTGCTAACCAGGCAATTGACGCGGAAGTCAGGTTATACGACCGGCTTCTCTCTGCCGAGTCGCCGCCAACCGGCAAAGACAGCGAGTTTCTCAACGCCGTCAATGCTGATGCCTTAAAGGTATTGACCGGTTGCAAACTGGAAAGAAGCCTGGCTGAAGTAAAGCCCGGAGACCGTTATCAATTTGAGCGGCAGGGATATTTTGTAGTAGATGAGGACAGCAAGCCTGGAAAACCGGTATTTAACCGCATCGTCACTTTAAAAGATTCCTGGGCTCGCGCTCAGAAAAAATAAAGACAAACGTAGGGATAAACACAAATAAATTACTGGGGCGCAAGGATTCGAACCCTGGAATACCTGGACCAGAACCAGGCGCCTTACCACTTGGCGACGCCCCAATGGTAGATCCGCTTTAACTTTGTCTATCTACAGAGTGTATTGAATAACTCGACCGTCTGTCAACGCCGAACAACGCTCCGCCGTCCTTTCTGATGGAACTAAATAAACTGTGGAGAGTCATTTGCATGCAAGTACCACACATAGGACACTTCCATGATTTACACATTGATATCACTTCTAATACTTTTCTGGGTAGTTGGACTGGTTGCACATATTGGCGGCTCGTTCATTCATACACTTCTTGTACTGGCGCTGATTGTGTTTGTTTTCAATCTGATCGCCGGCAGACGAGCAAGCGTGTAATTAAAACCTCGAGTGAGCACTAAACATCAGCGCTATTTGTTCATCTTGTTTTGTGATGATCGGATCGGCCGGTTGGGGTCCTTTGTTAAGGACTTTGCGCCGTGACGGAACAAACAGCCTCTTTGTCAGTCTTCACAATCGAGGCCATTAAGTCCGGCAGACGCAAAATTACGTCTTGCGCCCAACCTGGCTAGCCACACGGTAACCGAAAGCTAAGTCGGACAATTCGGCTGGGCTTGGGCCAGAACATTTCTCAGAAGATGAGGCGCAACATGCGACAGAAAGTATTACTAAGCAGCTTGCTATTTCTAAGTGCGTCGCTGCCATCAACACAAGCGGATCCAGTTCAAACTGTTCACAGTGGAAGTGCTGATGCTACGGATATAACTGAAGGCTCGCTAAAAAAATATGAGCGTACGGCGCTATTAAGTGCGAACGTGCACGGCGGTGGTGGACAAGCACCGCACTCGGCCCCAGCGCAACATTCGGCCCCAGCGCAACATTCGGCCCCAGCGCAACATTCGGCCCCACCGCAACATTCGGCCCCACCGCAACATTCGGCCCCACCGCAACATTCGGCCCCACCGCAACATTCGGCCCCACCGCAACATATGGCCCAACCGCAGCATATGGCAGAGCCGCAGCACATGGCCCAACCGCAGCATATGGCAGAGCCGCAGCACATGGCCCAACCGCAGCACATGGCCCAACCGCAGCACATGGCCCAGCCGCAGCACATCGCCCAGCCGCAGCACATGGCCCAGCCGCAGCACATGGCCCAGCCGCAGCACATGGCAGAGCCGCAGCAGCGACATATGTCCGCACCAACTGAGATGCGACATTCTGCGCCTGAGTCTACCCCTAAGGGAATCCCCGCCGCCCGTGAGGCTCCCTCCGGACGATCGGCAGAAGCATCACATTCGATGCCGCGCGCAGAGGCCGGACACTCTCAACTCCCAGGTGCGCAAACTTCGCATGGCATGCAGACAGAGAACCGGTCGGCTCCGCAGGGAGCTGAACATCTTGGGACGCACTCCGCATCTAATCAGCCTTTTCAAACTAATAGTGGCAGTCACTTAACTGGCATACATCCTAACTCGCCGCCACACGTTTCCCCGATTACATCTAGGTCAGGGGCTCAATTGCAAACGGAACACCAGCAGGCCATGTCGCACTTGCAGCAGGGCCACACGACTCAATCGCCGTTCACACAAAATGGTGGGACAATGCATCTCACTGCCGGTCACGTCGCAGCAGGAGCTGTAGCGGGTGCCGCTTTAACCGGTTTGGCAGCGCATCATATGGCGGCACAGCAAGCACAACAAATGCACGGCCAGCCAAATGGCCAGAACAATTCGGCCGTCGAAAACGGAATGCGTCGCGAAGAACCTAATAAAGAACCTAATAATGGATTGGCCGCAAGACAAAGTGAACAAGGCGCCAACGGAAAGCATGCCATCAAGGCCGGAGAGAGAGGCGCTACCGGAACAACCGGTATGAAGAATGTCCCTCCGCCTCCCGGATATGCAAATCCGCGGGGTGTCGCGAACCAGCGCTCTGCCGAGCCGCCCATTGGTAGAAGTCCTGCTGGGCGACTTGCCTACCGACCAGGAGTTAGTCTGTTTCCGCGCGGCGGAGATCAGCACAAAGGCGTCCCTGGAATCTACGATCCGGGCGGGTACGTAAGAACACCCCAGAGAGCTGGTACTCTCATCAATCGAGACTATGCTCACCGGCAGTTAGCGATGCTGCCCAACTATCAAAGAGACATGGCTAATAATGGACGAAATGCAGTCGGTGACCGTGGCGCGTGGCCTTGGCATACTCCTCAGCCGTCTACGTGGTGGAATCCATTTAGCTGGCGCCAGGGGTCAAACAACCGACATGAAAACAACCAATCCGGCGGCAATTCATATGGATCTCGAAACCAATCCGGTGGCAATCCGAATGGATATGGAAACCAATATGGTGGCGGTGGCAATCCAAATGGATATGGAAACCAATATGGTGGCGGCGGCAATCCGAACGGATATGGAAATCAATATGGTGGCGGCGGCAATCCGAATGGATATGGAAACCAATATGGTGGCAATCCATACGGGTATGGAAATCAATACGCAGGCGATCCATATGCCGGCATTAATCCTTATGGCGGCTATCCTTATGGGATCTATGGAAACAATGCCTATTGGAATGGCTGGAACAATTACGATGACTGGGATAATTGGAACAACGAGTATGCTAATGCTGAACCTTTTTATGGTGATGGATTTGACTTAGGACCGCTGAGTTTTCTCGATACCATATTTGGAGGCGGAGGAAGAGTCAACGCTGTCGTTGGTGGCCAAGCCAATGACTGGCTGTCCAATCTCCTATATTTCTCTGGATATTCATTTGCGGGCAACACTTATCCAGGCAACTATTTCGCCATGAATGGCTATGTACCTACGCCATACGTGTTCGATGTTGCTACTGGGCAGTTCTGGCAACCAGGTGTCGGTTACACTGATTGCTTACCGGATAGCTACCAGGCACCAATTACGGTGTCTGTGCAAGAGGTAGTTCCGTCGTTCGATGGAAACAGAAACATTGTCGGATATCAGCCCCAAACGTTCTATTACAATGCATATTGGGATGCTAATGCCCAGTCATACGGGTATTATGACTATCGCAACAAATTCCACTGGTTGACATTCCCCTGGCTGTCGTCGTATTCGAATGAACATTTCGCACGATGAACTCCGAAGAGGGAACTAATCTGAGCTTTCAACGCCGTCCACTCTAAAGATAATAGGGGTATGGCTGAGCACGGACTCATCCGATATTCCGTCTTAAGACAAAGGAGTATTGGATATGAAAAGACAACTAGCAGCCCTGTGTTTATTTGCCCTGGCTTTTGGAACGTTACAACTTCCCGCCCGCGCAGATTTCAATGTTTCGTTCGGCAGACATGACTACAATCATGACGGTCGTTGGGACCGACGAGAATTCAATGATGCCAACAGATATTATTATCAACACCACCCGAGTGTGCAGGTAATAAGTCGACGAGACTACCGCAATGAATTCAATCGACTGGACACAAATCACGACGGCTATCTCTCAAGGCAAGAAGTTCGCACATATCGCAATTGGGATTGAGAACCCTCCCAGTCGCTTCGTGTCAAAGAGCACCGTCATTGGTGCTCTTTGCTCTGTATTACAACCGAGAAGCATTCCCCTGGCGAGCGCTTCGACTCCAGATCTGGCGCCGACTCTGCAAAAGCCACCTTTGAGTGACTGCTATGCTTGAGTTTATTCAGATATCGTTTTAAACTATACAACTGGCAAACATTAACTATCCTGTAAACCGGGCTTAGGCTCATCTCTGCAGTACACAACCCAGTTTCTCCATAACATACGTTGGTTTCTTCAGCCCTAAAGAGCCTATGATGGCCTCAGATTAGGCCATTAGTTCGGCCAAGATATACGTTGGCAACAGAGTGCCGCATCAATCACCTCGTCTGGTATTTCGAACAGCGCGGGTGAGGAAAGTGGGCGCCCAAATTTTAGCTTTGCTTGAACTAGATGAAAACTCGCACCAGGTCGTTGAATGCCTAAAGCAATCTGGACACAACGTTGTAGCCTGCAAAAATTTCACTCGAGCAATCGGCGTTTTGCGAGAAAAGCATATTGACCTGATTGTCTCTGATGTTCATCTAGAAAATGGTGGCAATGTCTTTGATTTCCTGAAATGGGTGAAAAGCAATCCTTCAACACGCTTCACACAGTTCGTTATGTTCAGCTGCCGACCTACTGAAATGGCAAAGTACATTGAGGATGGCGTGAGAACAACGGCGCGCTTGTTAGGCGCGGCTATGTACATAACGATGGACGACTTTGATTCAGACAAATTTCGCCAACAAATCGATTCGTTGTTACCGGCAAAAGATCAAAGCGCAACAGAAATCGGCAAGACAGAAAAATTGACAAAGGGAAACGGTGATTGATATGACGGCAAAAATCTTAGTGACGATGGAACACGAGAAACAAAGAAAACTCATAGGGGAATGCCTGGAGCACGTGGGGCATAACGTGACTTTGGTCGATACCTTTCATAATGCAATGGAAATCCTGAGAAGTGCCGATTTTGATCTAATTGTCTCGGATGTCCATTTACAGAACGGCGGCAGTGTCTTTGATTTCCTGCGCTGGGTTAAAGGCGATCCGCATATGCATGCCACGCCATTTGTCTGTTTCAGCGCCGAACCGGCAGAAATTGGCAAATACCTGGCCGATGGAGTACGCACCGCAGCCCGCGCTCTGGGCGCCGCCAGGTACATAACCATGGACCATTTCAATGCGCCATTGTTTCTCCAAGAAATCGAATGGTTGATACCGCAAAAGCAAGTAGGAAGCTATTACAGCGGCAATAACGGTCATAATGGAGACGAGCAGAAAGTCACAGTTGAATCAGCTCCCTGAAGGTCGCCGGCATTCGGTACCTTCATACGCATCTAATCGAGCTAATCGATCTATGCTACCCGCGTTGACTCGAGCACAGAAGCGTTCTCGTGACCGTTAGGCAGCAGCGCGTGTTTGCTTGACTGCTACTTGATGGTGGATACCGCCGCTTGTGATTACGCCGATGAAAAGCATGATCAGTCCGCCCAAGATAGCGGGTGTCCAGCCAGAAAACATCAACGTTGCCGGCATGAAGTGGGCAACAAGTTTAAGGCCTACCGCCGGCAACAACCAGAACCCAAGTATCCAGGCTGGAATAAGGACAATCAAAGCCAGACCTAATGTGCCAATCGCTAGGGCCGCACTGATGGCAATCGCAACAGCTTCGACAATCCAGCCCAAAAGAGCAAACAGAACGCCAGCCAGAAGAGCATGGACGAAGGTGCCGTGGAATTGAACCCCAGGGATCATCGGGAACAAGAAGTAAAAGCAGCCGGCAATAAGCACCAACCGGATAATGTAACGTGTCATGATCAACGTCCCTCGTTCTCGCCTAAACTCGGAACTAGACGAGAAGCCGTGAGGAAAGTTGCGACAGTTTATCTATACTCAAGATCGCGCAGGACCACAAAGGGAGCGCTGGCTTCGAAAGAGCAAATTGATCAACTGGAAACCCAGCGTGCTGCCGTGGAGATTCGGGAATCAGTCGACAGTCATGAAAGGCACTTTCAGTAAATGATGGTGCTTGCTCTTCTCTTTGATTATGGTAGTGGTGTTCGACGGCTGCTCAACATATACGGGTGCCTCACGCACCACTGTAACCGCCGGAGCGCTTTCCACCGTGGTTGTCCGGACTTCACTTACCGCAGTCGGAGCGCCTTCTAATGTGGTTGTTCGGACTTCGGTAATAGGCGACGCCTGCTCGGTGGTCGTCGTAGTTGAAGAATAACTATCGGCGTTGGCGGCTGGCGCGACTAATGCGATCAGGCTTAAGGCACCGATCGTCAAAACTATCTGTGTTTTCATTTGAATTTTCCTTTGTCACATTTCTTACGTGCTTTCCCCGCTTGGACGCAGATGCCCAGCCGTAAGTTCCACAATTCTTTGATTTGCGACAATTGAAGCGCGATTTGCATGATCCGCTCTCTAGCAAGCGAAAAAGCAGTCAAAAGCTGTAAAGCAGGATCAAAGTAGACATAATCATCCCATCGAATGACGCGGACTAGTCTATCGAATGACGCGGACAAGTTCGCTTTGCATTAACATTCCTGCTGGATACTCACAATCTTGGCACAAAACGGTTGACTTGACCGTCCTTCAGGCGGTAGCCGCAAAGTCTCAATGATGTCAATTTTGATGGTGCGGCGAATCTATCACAAAGCAAAACAATATTTTGAAAGAAAGAGGATATTCATCATGACACGTTACCTGATCCGGCTGGCACTCATTGCTAGCGCTTTTTACTTCTTATTTCCAATGATCCCTGGCGTACAGTTTCATGGCAACTTTGTCTATGCTCTTCTGGCTGGTGCGCTTTTTGCTTTCTTGGGATGGATCGTCGAATCTGTCGCGATCGCCATCAGCGCGGTCTTAGCCATTGGCACATTGGGACTAGCCTTAATCGTTCTTATACCAGCATGGCTGCTTGGGTTCTGGTTGCTGCCGGCTGTTGGTCTCAAACTCGTAGCAGACTTCATGCCTGCCACCCTGATGTTTTCGGGCTGGATGCCGGCTATTTGGGGCGGGCTGATCATGCTTGTTATTGGCATAGTCACCAGTGGCGATGTCCACAATAAGGTAAGAAGAACTAACCAAGCGAGTGCAACTGCATAATGTCATTCAGTCGAAAACTACGAAGATCCAATCAATAATAGAATCAACAGGAGTTAAATCATGGGCATACTTAGCTTTATCCTTTTTCTGATAGTCGCATCTGTCTGTGCGTTCATAGCGGAACGACTGGTACCTAACTCTGTCCCTGGTGGCTTTCTCACCTCAGCGATCGTCGGTATTATTGGTGCCTGGATTGGCGGCAATTTAATCGGTCATTTCGGACCTGATCTCGGCGGTGTGGCGCTGATTCCTTGCATGCTTGGATCAGCACTACTCGTCTTCTTGCTATCGCTCATTTCCGGAAGCTTGAAGCGACGGAACGCTTAAGGCAAGGGGCTGCTACTTGCATCTTGGATGGTCATTGAAAAATTTGACTATGAGATCAGTATCGCCCACATCTTGGTGCTTCTCGTTCTTCATTGGTGGGTCGACTGAGCTGCCAGCCCAGCCATGTGTAAGGTTTGCTGCTTTGTAATAGTCAACCTCTGTGCGATTTTGAGGGTTAGTGTAAGTAGTTTCAGTAATGGACCCATCTTGTCTCACTTGCGGCTTACCGGCACCGTCGGCTGTCGCGTAGCGGGCGACTTCCTTTTCGGTTGGCTGCATATTTTCGAATCCAGTCACTGTACGTAGAATGTTCAAGGATCCCTCTTTAAAGTCGCCCTCAACAAACTGGCAAGCCCCATATAAGTAGGGATGTTTTATTTGTACTGTTCCAGCTATAGGAACAGCTTTGTCCTGGGCAGCATGAAAAATAATTGCCGACGTAGCTGGAATCGGTTTTTCAGTACCATCAACCCATCCTTCCACAAAGCTAACCGCTGCCAATTTTTCGTTGTGCAGGCCATGGACGTCGGGCAACATTTTATTTAACGCATACCCACCTTCAGAATGACCGATTGCATCAATACGCCGTGGGTCAATATTCAAATCCTTTTGCAAGGCAGCAATAGCTTGATTTGTGAAGTGGAGGTCGTTGCCTGGGTCATCCCAGGCGTGGGCTTTCCAATTAGTGCCATCCAGGTAAGCAATTACATAACCTGATGAGTCCGCTGCTTTGCTTAGGCCGGTAAATCCGTCCATGGCCACAGCACCAACATTGCTTTCAAATGGGATAGCCACACCGTTGAAGACGAGCATCAGAGGTGCCGGTTTGGACGGATCATAGTTAGGAGGAACGTGCAGCCACAACTGTCGTTCCTTGCCGTCGACGGTCATTGTTACTTTTTCAGTTGAGCCTGGTTTCAGTTTTAATGGTTCAGCAACATGGAGATCGGGCAATGACAAAGCAGCTCCAGAATTGGCAGGATAATGTGGGTTATCTCCTGCCTTTGGATGGGCGCACTCGCTCAAACGATGTGAGCTGTCATCGCTACTGGCTTTGCAGTTATTGTCGGTCGCTTTAAGTGCGTCTCCAGCCATATAACGTCCCCATCATGACTGCCTATAGCAACTCCACTTTATATTGCCGGACTAGAGACGTTTTGACGTTATCGAGTTGTTAAATGGTGAACGTCGGCTATGCCGACAAGCCTGGACAGATCCTCAATCAAGATGATCGCGGTTCCTTATTGTGCATTGCTACAAAGCGAAAGAATTTGACTGCTTAAGGCTCATGCCAGCCGACAGATCACAAACATGACTGAACGGGCTCGTCCTGTGATATCCCACGTCTTTGTGGGAAGAGAGGCAAACTAAGCCTTTCAGGAGGACCTTATGAAAAAACTTATTGTCGCTGGGCTCGCTCTTCTGGCAATTCTATTTGCGACAGGCAGTGCGGCTCAGGCTCACCGGCATCATCGGCACTACACCAACGGCTACATCGGCCAAGGCTATTACGGCAACGGCTACAACTATAACAATGGTTATGGCAACAATTGGGGGCACAACCACAGATATCACGGCAACAGCCACCAGACATCTATTAACGTCGGCAGACGCTAAGAATCACTGCCGCGAGTTCATTTAGATCTGCGGCTGGTTTTTCGACTTGTCCCGTTTTTCTTCCGTGTTTTGGCAGCGTTAGTTGCCGACGATCGACGTGCTGCTGCTTTGCTAGCAGATGATTTCTTCCAGCCCGATCCGCCTACTTTCTCACCGCCGCCGCTTTGCTTATTCACAGTGGCCCAGGCTCTTCTTTCGGCCTCATCGTCGCTTACACCCCGACTTTCATAGCTCTCTTCGATATGCTCAGCTTTACGCTTCTGTTTGTCGGTGTATTTATCTTTACTACCTCTAGGCATGACAATAATCCTCCTAAACTGCCCAAATCAAAATTCAGCAGTCGGATGCCGAGACGGGCATGACTGAGAGATGTTCCGAGCGCGGAGTAACAGCGGTACTATAAATAGCGCTTGCGGAGGTGAGCCATTCGGACAGGTTGTCAAAAAATACTGATCCAATTGAGTGCTTGCATAACGGCACTGACGCTGTCGCCCGCCGTTGCATACCCCCAAGACACCAATCAAGATGCCATCCAAGCCACTAATCAAGACATCAAGATTGATGAGTTAGCCAACAAGATACTTGCTCGGGAACTCGAATTACAAAAACTAAATCAAGAGCTGCACTTGCAAGCAGCCAATCCGAGTTTCAATCGAGCCCGTCGTACATGGCTATCGGAAATGGGCAATGCCTTACCTACTGAAGGCGGACTAATCGCGGCGACAGCACTTTTTTTTGCACATTCCAGGGATAAAACCAAAGACACCTTAGCGATAACGCAAGAGAATGGCAGCCCAATAATAGAAGAAAAACTGGAGAGGGTGCCTAACCGGGTATCCGGTTCAGCTGTCACCGGCACACTAATTCCCCAAATTGCCGGTGAGGTAATCGGTGGTAGCGGCAGTCTGTTTGAACTAGGTGTCGACTATCTCCATTCTCGTAAGTTGCGCAATCAACATCTGGACCGGCATACAGCGACAAAACGAGCGCTGGCTTTGAAAGAGCAAATTGATCAACTGGCAGCCCAGTATCAAGCGCAAGCAACAGCCGTCGGTAATCCGGAAGCTTTGGCCATCGAAGAGAAAATGCTGAGGACAATCGAGAACAAAGCGCTGTATCAATTCACGATCATAGAGGCAGAGCGCTCGAGTGGTTCGCTTTGGCGAATCATCGAAGATGGTGCTAGCGTCATCCGCAATTCAGTAGGCGCGACTGGCAACTCGTTGAACATAGCTGGTGTTCTTTCAGATGATAGGCGTTTGAATGGGCGAGGATCGATCCTGAACTTAATTGCAGCGAGCATAATCACCACTCGTCCATTCATGGCTAACTTTGGCCGAATTATGGCTGCCAAAGTCAGCGCCAGGCGTGACCGCTTCGATTTTCCTGACACTGGTGAGCCAGTTCCTGCCACCACTTTCACCAGTCAGGTGGGTCAACTGCGTGCTGCCTGCAACTCGCTGGCGCCAAATCCAGCATTGAGAAACAGACTGGCTTTCTACGAAAAGCAAAGCGAGCAGTTTTTAGAGGACGATGATCTCGCTGACGTAGATCGCGAGAAATCAAAAGAAATTGCTATTCGCAGATTTCGCGAGAGCATCTACGGACCGACCAAAGTTTCGCAGTCGATCATGGGCATTATCGTTAACTTTCGCCCAAACAACGATGTTACATCAGCCAATCAAGTGGCGGCTGCAGCGAATCTAACTTATTGTTCCGGTCAGGTGTTCAACATTTTTGAACTGTCTCGCGAACGATTTGTCGATGAAGCCACCCACAAGCACGAGAAGGCTCATGAGATGCTGCCGGAGCAAAGAATTGATCGGAGCTTGCAAAGACTGACGCGAATGCAGTCGCAGCTTTCTAGCCCCTAGCGCCTCGGTTAGTGCCTCGATCGCTCGCTCTCGCTAACAACGCTGTCCGATTCATTTTTCTGTCCGCCGAATAAAAATTACGGCCAGGCGGTCTTGGTAAACTTTCATCCAGTCATCGCTGCGGGCAGCCTATAGGCCAGGTCAGTCTCTGGTCTAATAAAAACCGATTTGATGTCGTAAGTGTCTAACAATCTTCGCCAACCAGGCTGAGCGTACAACATCGTCAGGTAATCAACGAGAACCAGCTCTCCATATAGATCCACTCGCGTATCCATGAATATATTGTTCACCGGTCGCTGATACCAGATCAACATGTCGCCGATGCGGTCTTCGCAAAAAATATGCCCATTCGGGTGCAAGCGCAAGAAAGCCTTGAGACCGTCAAATGGCGGAATAAATTCCGGCGTCATCTGAGGCAGTTGTAGCGGTTGAATGTACATACCATAGGCAAGACCGCACAGTGCTAGCAGATTCAATACCAGATACAGGAGCTTGCCGCGCCATCTGAACATTGGTCGCAAAGATTCAGACCACAGATAGATGTTACTGATTAGATTTCGCTTCGTCCCTTTCTTCTTCAGTTGTTCCGCCCGGATCTGGCCAAATAACACAGAACTCTCGGCCACGAGGATCAAAGAGACAAAGGGCACAAAGCGCAGCACATGCAACGCAGCGGCAATGGATGAAAGGACGCACGCTGCATCATACCAATGAGGATCGGCAGAAGTGGCTACAGCAGAATGCCAGCTGATCTTTGTGGATTTGCGTAGATGCTTGGTATAAACATGCCAGACCGTCACCAGAGCCAGTGCCGAAAATGTATAAAATTCCGGGATCAACAGATCACCCAGCCTGAACGATCGCATCTCTTCGATAAATCTGCCGATCGGAGAGAAGAACAATCGCGGTAAGTAGAGCAATAAGTTGATGCCATAGGGGTTAATTAGAGTCGACAACATGCATGTCAACAAAAGCAGCGCCGGTAAACTGTATGGATAACGAGCCCTTTTTGGATTGCGAATCCATTCAATAGAGCCGACTAACAAGTAGAGAACAAGAAGAAGCAGCGCACTGGCAAAGCCAGAATGCAAGTTGACCCAAGCAGCAATCACAGCCATCCCCGCCAGAATCAGAGGCCACGAGGAAATTAGTTTTTGCTGCCTGATCACCTGCCTGCGCATTTCGTACAATATCGACAGCCACAGAACTAAGAGGAAGCAGGTAAATATTTCAGGGCGAACAAGAAAACGGTAACGAGCGGCCAACGTAGCAGCAGCAACACTGATCACAGACCAGATTAATGGTGCGCCTGAGCGAACAGAAAGGCGCAATGACAAAGTGAGAAATGCATTGACTACGACGATAGTGGTCAGAACTGTTAATGCAACAAGACCTCCTGCTTTGAAGGCGCAGTAAAATAGAACGTCGCATAACCACTGATGCATGATGAACGGCTGTGGTGCACCGACTTGAGCGGCCAGAGGCAAGGTAAACGAAAATGGATCCGAAGGCGGTAGCTTGCCGCTCAGACAGATCTCCCTACCGGTGGCCAGGAGCCAGCAAGTATCACAATCGCGAAAGCCGTATCTGGCGACAACGTCACCAACAACCACTGCCGAATATAACAAGATGAACGCAGCGAAGGCCAATAGCAAAGCGCTTTTTAAGCGCCCTGGTTTATGGCGAGAACTATCGATAGCGTTCACAGAATTAGCATGCTACTCTTCCCACCCTCAGATATTGATGGAATCTCAACGCTTAATCTCAGGCGGATTTAGTTTGTTCTTCGATTGTGTTTCTTGAATAGTCTTTCGTCGCCAGTAGTAAACAGCAAATACTAACCACAATCCAGATAGAAAACGTTCCCATGGGAAAATAGCCTCTAACGGAAGCAACAGCAACAGCACAGCGACAAAAGACAAAAGAACGCTCAAAAGCTCAAAGAATTCTCCGGCTCTGAATTCGAGCTTATTTTCCTTAACGATTTGCTCTTTGTTGGATGGCATCTGCTCTCGCACCAACTCTCTCGCTAGCCATGAGAACTCCGTGACTAAGCATACATCCATGACAATTTGCCCACAATTAGCCTTAGCCCGTCACTTTCTTTTGGGACTGATGCCAGAAAACAATAGAGAACACGTAGAAGACAGCGGCAATTAAGAGCAGGCTGCGAATGCCACTGTATGTAGCTGCATATTCGCATACCCCACCGATCACCGCCCCAAACATGTTGAAGGCCAAACCAACACTAGGCTTATCTTCATTGGCAAATGATGTCGAAAAGATCATGCCGGCGAAAAATATTGGTATTACAGACAATACCGCCGCAATAGAGCCTCCCGACCACATACCCATTGCGTTCAACGCTTGCAAAGGCATCACATAGAGGATCAGGAGCGAAAGGATCAAGCCTCCGTAAAGAACATTCATCGGCAAAATATTGCGCTTTTTGATAATCAGAATGTTGGCAGCAATGATCGCCACGAGCACGGCAAATATACAAACGGAATTGACTATCCAGGTTGTCCCAAAAACCAAAGATAGCCTATCGATAATTGCCAACTCCAAAAGCATAAAGGCAGCACCGAGAAAGAAAAATTGCCAGCGCCGCGGCGACCCGTTGTGCCGAATGCTGGGTCCACAAGCTGCCCACCCTAAGAGAAGAATACAGGCGACAATCCCCAGATATAAAGGGTCGAAAGATATAGGGCTGAGATAGAGAAACGGCCAATCATCAGTTGAGCTCTTTATGTTTTCAGTATCCGTATCAGACAAGTCTTCGAAACCGATTGCTTTGAGAACCGGCAGCTTTGCGCGCATTTCGCCGGTACCCGGAGTAAGAAGATGCCAAATTGCACCGCTCTTGTTCTTCAAGGCCAGCGGCTTAGGCTCATTTAGCTCGCTCGCTATCGCCCGCATGTTACTAATCAACCTCTGAGACAGAAATCGCACTGGTGCACAATACGTAACGCTATACAGGCCACCGGGGTTGACGTGAGCAATGGCATCGCGCATTCCTTCGACGGTATAGACGTAGTCATCCAACCTTACCGAGAGTGAATTCCCCGCAACTGCGTGCGAATCGAGAAAAGCGGTGATGACCAGATCGTACTTATCCGGATGCTGTCGCAGAAAGGCGCGAGCATCGTTGACGTAGACATGCACTCTACCCGAATCGTATGGGTGCTCCGGGTGCAATTTCCGCCCTAGATCCACCATCATTGGATCGATCTCTACTGCGTCAATGCGCTCCACCCCATGCCTGAGAGCAGAGGCAATGTCGTTTCCCGTGCCAGCGCCCATGATCAGTACGCTGTGCGGATGAACAAAAAAATAGGGCAATTCATATTGATCGAAGCGAAATCCAAACATTCGCTTCCGCTCGAGTTCAGTCTGTTTAGTGATATATCCATCAGACAGATTCAGCGGTTGCTGAAAAAATGCCTTGTTCACAGAAATCTCGTAACCGATTTGATCCTTTTTTCCGTCCAAATAAAGCGGCGCCAGTTCAACCCGATGATATGGTGACCAAAGAACTTCGGACTGGCCAGCGTCCTGCCCATTAGAAAAGCAGCTCTTGGCTGGCACCGCCGCCGTTAGAGCGATCACCGCAGCGAGCACCGAGATCGCCACTTTGCTGTCACGAAAGATCCACATTGCCGCAAGACACCCAATGGCCAGCCAGACCAAAGGTGGCGTGCAAAGGCAAGAGAGCACAGAAAATGTCACTATGCCGGCGGCCGAGCCAAGCAGATTGTAGAGATACGATTCTAATGGCTCCCCCTCGTTGAACAACGTTCCCAAGTGCTGACCAAGAGCAGCCATGGTCGCCGCCAACAAAACAAAGAAACCAAAAAATATGGCCATGGAAAATGCAGTGTAGGCAAAAGGAGAGCTGGCCGCGGCCGCGACTGGATGTGTTGCATCCCACCAGCCAGCCGCCACCCCTCCACCAACGCGCATAGAGGGCATGAGCATATCGGTAATACCAGTCCAGCTACTACTTGTGATCAATGCCACCAAACCAAGAAGAAGAAAAGGAAACAGCTTGAAGAGCCGATCTTTACTACCGGTCTTCATAAAGCCAAAGCCAAACCCAACATAACAAGCAATGAGAGGGAAGTTTCTGAAAATAGAAAATGCTCTAATTTCAGAGGAAATCCAGCGGATTGCCACTAATTCAAAGAACAATGCAACGGCGCTAAGCCAGAAAAGGTCGAACTGTTTTGCCTTAGTCAACATAGTGAATTGGACCCACAAACATTCAGTGCATCATCTAATAATTGACTTTCCGGCTAAACAATAGCACGCTGCTCAGCTAGCTGGCGCACCGATTTCCCGGTTTGGTCTCATTCGTCCAGCGAATTGATTTATCAGGGCCCTTTTTCGCTATTTGTTTCTAACCGAGCTTATACTCAGTCGATAAAATCGTGATTAAATTAGATTGTCACCACAAACGGCAAGTCGCCTTGAAGAAATTATTTTTGTTAATCGCCGCCGTGTTCGCTATTGCACCGGCGTTTGCAGCAACAACAAACGAAGACAAAGCTATCGATCTTGTCAGACATCGCAAAGAGGTGCAAGCCTGGTCCAAGTTGCTATTATCCACGCCCGGCGCAGGCCAACCTTGTTACATGGTTACCGATCACAAAGGAGACATGTACACAGTACAGGCCTCCGAGAGTCGAGCAGACCGCAACATTACCTTCCGCTTCTATGATGTGAACGTGCGCACAAAAGCGATTAAGTCAGAGCTTTGACGAATGGTCTGACGCAGTCTCACACCGGGCTCAAAACAAGCAACCAGATGGTAGATGTGAGGTTGAATAAGCCGTGTGTAATAATCGCTGCCCAGAGTGTGCCAGATCGTTCAAACACCATGGCTAGTACTATACCGACAATGGCCAACGGAACAAATCCACCCAGATCGTGATGAACAGCGGCGAAAAGCAATCCGCTGATCAGCGCTGCGGCTATCGGTCGTAAGCGTTTCCTCAGCCAGGCATAGAGAAGTCCGCGAAAAATAATCTCTTCTGCTATAGGAGCGACAATCGCTGCTGCCACTATGGAAATGACAATTGTCATTGGTTCTGGATAAATGGACAGAGCCATAAGATGCCTAATAATGGAAGTATCCGAGGAGAAAGGATGTCCACACAAGTTGGCTACGGCGTTCACGCAGAAGGTGCCAAAGGCCGCCACACAATAGCCATAAAACCCCATTTTCAAAATCAGCAAAGGGCGCTTTTCTGAACCGACCGAAAAAAGATCAGCAATCGATCTCAGTCTCCCCGTTTTAACAAGAAACAGATTGATCGAAAGGACGACGCCGATCAAAAGACAGAACGTGCCAAGCAAATCAGCGAGCAAATTGTGCGAGGTCAAGCTAACGGGGAGTTTAAGGTGTTCAGTCAATTTGCATATTGCCGAGGCTACTATCACCTCAAAGTAAACGGAGAACAAAACAATGCCGTATATAGATCTGAACGTCAGGGTTTGAACAAATCTGGAGTTGTCCCAGGTTCCCTTGACCAGCCCCAAAGCCGATCGGCATAAAATAATTGCTCCCAAAACCTGAACCACCAGTAAATATGCCAGGCACACCAGAATTTTCCAGACTTGGCTCCTGGTAGCATTTCGTCGCTCCGCCAATACTGCTTTGTAGTCGATTTGGTCACCAAGCCTTCTGTAAGCAGCCAGCAAAGCACTTTGCCGGTACCAGCCGGGCGGAAAATTATTGACAATGCAATCTTCCACCATTGCTTTGTCTGCTTGCGTTAGTTTGTTCTTGTCTCCACAAAAGATCTGATCGAATACAGACAACAGTTTCGAATGATCGTTGAAATGTGCCCGTTTGCTCATCTCTGCGCAAGCGTCACCTCCAGATTCCTCAGCGACAAGACACAGCCGCACGATCAACTCCTCGTTGTCCGGGTAGCGCTGCAAAAGACTCTCAAGATATCGTTGGGAATATTGAAAAAGCGACTGTTGAAACTTTGTCAATGCTTCTTTGGTTGGGAAGACTCTTAGGTACGGAAATTCTTCATCCTCATAAGACGCTGATGTAGCCATGAACAAATTACACTGCAGAAGATCGGCATTGAATGTTACCGGCATGCTTACGAAAGAGGTAATCTTAAATGTCTGATTCAACTTGGACCACATGATGCCCGCAAACACAGCCGTAACGGTCGCCGTCACCAGCAGTAGATTCAGGCAGATTGAGCGCTTCTGCCCTTTTAAAATCAAAGAGAGAAAACCGTACAGAAGCGTTGCCGCCACCGCAATTCCCAAAACAGCTATGGAAGTTGTAGGACCGAAGGTCGTCGGCATGAGTAACTATTTGCTACCGATACAAGTAAGCGGATACAGATTATCATTTAAAACACCTCGGCCGTGCATTTTCCCAATCGCCAGGCCAAAACTGAGTTGCCATCCTAGACCATAAGTTGGTTTATTATGGCTGTGCGCAAGGGAGACTTGAGGTAAGAATAATTAGCAAACCAGCGATCCTAAGTGTGCTTGTTCTGACTCTTCTGCTCTGGCCACTTAACTCAGGTTATGCCGAATTGCTCAATGCCGCAATCGAAGAGCATAGCGATTCTTTGAGCGCCGCACCGGCACCACTTCGCGCCGGTGTGGTCTTTAATGAAACCAGCCTGCCAGCAACCGGCACGGCAGGCATCTGGTATTTGATCCCCGCTTGGCTACCGGGGCTGTGGCACCGTGAAGTGGAAACAGCCACGGATCCGCCACAGCAAAGGCGCAGCATCACTGCCAGGATCGATGAACCGTGGGGGTTTCAAACCGATCGTCAGGGCGGTTGTTGGAATTATCACTACGAACCATATTCTGAACGGCAAGACGGCGGCAATTTCATCAGTTATAAAACCGTTTTGCAAAAGCAAGTTTTGCAAGTTGCACCGAGTGTTTTCGTCATACGGTACCGCGCCATTTGTACAACCGTTTCGAAACCGGACAATGTCATCCGTCAGGTTTACCAACAGGAAGAAATTCAAAAGATAACATCCGTCGAGCCTGGCTTAACCAGACATAACAGCTCAGTACGATGGTTCGACGCAAACGGGCGTCCCACTGGTGGCATTGAAAGCTACAGCTTCATGAATTTGATTCGACCCTATCAGCGAGTAGACTTCGCCGGCGGCGTCAATTTGCGGCAAGACTTTAAAGCGTATTTGGCATCGCACGGATTGCAAAATCTTATCCCAGACGACCCTGCACCGGCAGCGGTGCCTGTGTCGAAATAGAGTGAAGATGGCGATTGTTAGCCTCTCTCCAAATCAGCAATCTGTCTGGGAGTCGGCAGCTTAATTACCGTTCCCGGCCTGATGATAAGCGTCATGCCATCAGCAGCCAATTCGGAATTGAGCCTGACGGTTTCATCGTTCATTGCCACAAAGAAAGTAAACAATGGTTGATTGCCTGCTTCTCTCGGAATCTGCTCTTGAAAGATCGAACGCAGTGTGTCGCCTTCCCTCACGTAATAAAGATATCGACTCGGATGCTCGTCGTCATGGCCTTCATGGCTGAAGGCAAACTCGTCCTCAGTGGTTGTACTTTCCTCACGCGACAGTGCGGTATCCACGAGTTTAGCGCCCGGAAGAACTTGCTGCACTAGCTCTACATTGTCGGGTTTACGCGGCGGCGTTTTGCGCGTGCTTTCACGACGCTCGACAGATTCGTCGAAAATGGACATCTGCAGCTTTTCTCGCCCGGTTAAACTATCTGGTCCGGTACTTGCGCTTCGCGCCGCCGATTCCATCGCCTTCAGTTGAGCGAGCTGATCTCGTAAACTGAGAGTTTCTTTCTTGTCACTCTTCTGATTCCGTAGATAGATGCCATCGCGACTCATTTTTCTACGAGTCTCCGAATCACCAGAGATCAGCCCCTTTTTAACGATTATCTTATCGGTAGTCGCTTGTTCGCCTCTGCGGCGAATGCTCTTGCCGAGGCGGACCGTCTCACCAGTTCTAGTGCGGGGCGCAAATATGCCATCGTCCGCTATCGCGTTAGACCTGAGAGTCCGCCGAGTTAGATCACGAGTGGGAGTAGTGTCGATCGGCAAAGTCTTGAAGCCAGGCAAGGAGACGAACTTGGTATTGGTTTGACGGTCATCTCCATAGACATTCTTCAAGACAGCTCTCAATCCGCCACTCGAACGAGCATGGTTAATCGCAGTATCTGTGTCAACGAGCCTTCCTCGTCCGTGATAAATCAGGTGCGTCTTGGTATCACTTTGCTGATGGTCGAGGTTGCGAGTGATCACCACACCCAGATCCGGTCGATACGTTTGTTCTTCAATCAACCGATTGGCCGCTGTTACTCGAGGATCGGCATTCTCTGGCGCCCTTGGCCGCTCCTTGGAGGCCGATCAGTTGAGCGATCGGTTGAGCGATCGGCTGATCGATCAGGTGATCGATTGGTCGATCGATCAGGTGATCGCTCAGTTGACCGATCGCCTGATTTGTCGGACGACCTACCAATCGATCGATCGGTAGATCTATCGGTAGCTCGATCAGAACGGTCGGCTTTTCCTGCCGCTGTTGATCTCTGATCGGATTCATGTTTACCAACAGGAACAAACTTATCTTTAATATTGGCAATACCACCTGCGATGGCATTAGCCATCGTGCTGATTATGCCCTTATTTGATTCGGGCCTGCCATCTTTTCTGCTGATCTCATCGACTTTGATTGATTGCGCTTTAGCTGGCTCCATCTTTGTTGAATCTTGTCTTCGAGCTATCGGCAGACCAAGCGCTTCTTGGTTTTTAACCGACTCCGATTTCTTGATCCAGTCGGCTCGTTTTATCTCATCTACCTTTTTGATCTCATCCAGCCCTCTGGCTTTAGCAGATTTCTTGGTTCCACCAGTTTGTGTCTTGCCTTCGTCTGGTTGCTGATTTTCATTGCGCGACTTTTCAGTTTTATTGATTATGACGCCGGGAATGATCAGTGGCTCGCGCCGGCTGCCTGAGGCAATCTCAGTAACGGGATTTCTTCCATCATTGCCAGCATCAATTCGTCCTTTGTCTCCCCTGGCACCATGGCCACCGGTATCATCTCGCCGACCTGGCTCATCCAACGAACTAGACTCCACTCGGCTTGGTTGGGCACCAGATTTAGTGCCAACAAATTTAGACGTCTTGCCTTGACCATTGTCGCCACCTCGCGCCTTGGCGATATCGGAACCGCCGCGATCGCTTGTTGCCGTTTCTGTATCACTGCGAGACGAATACGGATTTCTGGAATTGCTTGAGTTGCCTGAATTGGAGCCTTTGTCCGATTTAATGGTAGTACCTCTGGCCCCACCAGCCGCACCGCTGCCCGATTCATCAAGGCGCTTTCCGACTAGATCGCTTTGCCTGACAGCACCATAACTATCCAGAGGCTCAGGAGAAGAGTTAATTCTGTCGGGTAACACGCGCGCGGCACCGCCATCGCGTTGACCGCTGTCACCATCTAGTCTCTTGCCACCCATGGGCTGACCGGTCGACTTGCCATCATCGAGACTGATCGTCGATTGTCGGGAGCCACCCTCTACATCCGGTCTTACCGCGCCTGCACGTGCGGAGGTTTTACCATCGTCCAAACCGATCGAAGATTCTCGTGAACTAGTACCCGCGGGCAGAGCACCAGACTCGATCGTGTTCGCTACCGAAGATTTTGCGGCACGCTCGGCTTTGCCGATCTCCGAAACGTCCGATCGTGAACTGAGCAAGTTCGCCGGGTCATTTGTTTTCATCGACGCCAGCACAGATTTCGCTGAATCTTGCGACTGTTTACTCTCAGCGCCAAGACCAAGGCCAGTAGATTCTTGCCGCGATGTATTTTGAGAGCCAAGAGTAAGGTTTGTGGATTCCTGCGATGACTTGTTTTGAGAAGCAGGAATGATACTTGCAGAAACGGCACTTATTGATTCCGGCGACGGATTACTTTCAGATGCAAGCACCAGTTTTGGAAAGCCTGCCAAAGTGTTGGTTTGGATCAAACCACTTTGACTGTCGTTTGTAGTCTGCACAACAGATGCACTGGTGTTGGTCTCCGAAATGTTGGCCACATTCGTATGAGGCGCTTCCACATGGGCTAACGGTGGCGGTTGCGTTTCGAAGCCTTGTTGAACGTTGCCCGAACTAGACTCACTGCGTAGCACCGGTGGTTCGTTGCTAGGGACATTTTGTCCCGCCGGCCTCGACGATTGTGCGACCTCGGTTTCGTTACGGAAATTGGTCGGCGAATTTGCTTGACCGCTAGGAATGGACTGAACGGCCGAATCCCCAGCTTGAACTGGATTTGATGCCGGCGAAGAATCAGCAAGCGCTCGACTAGATCTTTGCACTTCGCCTACACCAGACGATTCAGGAGCGCTTGACATCGCGGATGATGCTTGCGGCAAACGGCTATCCACACTCGGCGAAGGCGCGACGCCATCCGCACTATGCAAAGGCGCTCGTTCCTTTTCGGACACCGGATCGCTCGGCGCTTGATTGTCCGTCGCAACTTGCGGTTCCGGCTTCGCGTCACCTGCCGACTTCTCGGGGCTGGACCCAATTACGCTGGCCGCCGTTCCATCATGATCTTTCGGTAAGACCGGATCGAGTGTGACCGAGTCACTTCCGGTCTCTTTAGATTCAACACCTTTTGCGCCCTTGCCAAACAGATCGGGCATGTCTTGGTACGTTTTTATGCGCGTGTCATCGGGCAGACCTTTAAGCGCGGGTTTGCTGAGTATTTGCTTTTCGCTTTGTGCCTCACCAGAGTAGCCAGACTCTGAACCATGGTCGCTCATTTTTCGCTCACCACTCTCGTTTGCACGCGTTCAGGAATAGTCCAACGATAATTTACCTCGAACTGGCTGATAATGCACGTACCCGACGCATGTCGGCCTCGCTTTCCTGCTGCCGGTTCAAGATTTCCAGCACTCGGGCCCTCACTTCGTAAGCCCGCACAAAATCCGGTTTTAATGCGAGCGCTTTGTTACAGTCCTCTAGTGCTAATTCAGGCGAGTGCATAAAGTAATAAATCATTGCCTTCGAAACAAAGAGATCTGCATCGTTGGGCTGCAGATCGATTGCCTTGTTGCAATTTAACAGAGCTTCCGGTAATTGTTTCAGTGTAACTAAACAATCACTCTTAAGCCGATACAACCTGTATCCCTCACCACCGAGGTCGATAGCAGCATTCAAATCAACTAGCTCTTTCTGAGGCTGGTTAAGCAACCCGTAAGTCGCACCCCTACCTTCCAAATATTTCCAATTCTTCGGATCCAGTTCAATCGCCTTGCTGTAATCAGCTAGTGCTAGGTCGGTTTGCTCAAGACGCTTGTAACATTGCGCGCGATAACCATAAAGATTGGCATGTTGAGGCTCATTTTTAATCCTTTCCGTTACCTCGGCGATTCGCGCCTTCAGCTGTTGATCTGTCAAATCCTCATCTACTGCGCTGGCTGCCAGTCCCAGGGTAGTGAAACCACAGGCAACGAAGAGCGCTATCAATAGTAGACAACTGCGTCCCATCCTTGGTACCGGGATCAATCGCTTAACGTTCAATCAGCTCACCCCATCATCTGCAGTTCGAAACCGGCAACATCCAACCGTATCAATATTGATTAAAAGGTATCCGTTCTTCGCGACAAATGTGGAATTCCACAGTGCCGAAAGAAAATATTATCACTACCGTAATCATCGCGGCTCTGCGACAGCGACTCCGCAAGTCACCCTGAGATTTTGATCGTCTTTGAGAACTGCTTGCCTCCGTCAAGTTCAGAGTATATTATGTTGTCAAGTTTCACCAAAGCGAACAGCCCTATGCCGGAACAGCCAAAACCACGCGAAAATCTAGAACCCAAAGACGCACGACAAAATCGAGTTCAGTCCGATGCGGTGATTCAAAGCAAAGATCAATCTGATACATGGAATAAAACGCAAGAATCTCACAAGTTGCCAGAGGATGACACAGCCAGCCGGCTCATGCTCACCGCCGACGAGCGCGACCTATTGGCCACGGCCGCGTACCAAAAATTCGAGATTACTGGATCCACTGGCGCTGAACGTAGCAATTGTCCTACCGAGAAATCAAAGAAGTCGAATAAGGGTAGCGAATCCGCGACTCATAAGAAGGACGCGCAAGAACATCGCAAACCGCTGGCGGAATCTGATCCGAACTATTTCCCCATCGTCTCTTCGACCAACGTGTTGTCCGCTGCCAATCACCTTTACTTGGACCGACATCGCTTCCGCAAGTCAACGTCACCGATCGGGCCGAAGTGTAATCTTTTTATTGACGCAGTAATGCACGACTCTAAACTACCTCGTCCATGGGTCGAAACTGGATTACAAGGGTGCGACACAATGAACGATCAGCTGGCGAGAGATCCTCGCTACGAGCAAGTCTGGAGCACGGACTATTCAAATTATCAAATGGCTTATGAAAACTGGGACTACTTTGAACCCCGGCCATGCGATATTTTCATCTGGTCCACAAACAAAGCAGTGCATAGCGCAATGTCCGATGGGGACGGAAAACTATACTACGCCGGTTCGGCTAACAACGCTAGCGGAACGGGACACGTAACCACCGAAAGCTTTACCGGTAAGTTTCCCAAAGCCGAAACAAATTATGGACCCCCAACATCGGTATACCGGTACAAAAAATTGCAGCTCTAGTAGCGGACATAATAAGTCAACTTGGGAAGCTCGAAGTCTTCAATCCACACCTGCACCCAGTGAGGTACATTTCGAAATCCATCGACAAGCCATTCGTCGTAAATCGCGCCTTTGTACACTTTGGCAGTATAGCCATCTCCTTTGTGGAATTTGGCGGGGCAGGGGCTACTGCAGGATTGGAACAATCTTACCGTCGGTCGAGTGGTTCGTAGTTTAAGTCGATAGCCGTAAGCGTATCCAACTTCGTTTGCTATATGGCTGGGCACCGGAATGAACTTGTATTGCTCTGGCTTTACACGATCTAACGGACCCTTTCCGTTCGGAAACTTCCCGAATTCAAAGGACTCCACTACCAAGTCCGGCGCAATCACTTTGAGCGGCTGCTTCGCATTGTGGTTGACTACATTTCCATTTGATGCCATGGCACCACTCGTGGTGGCACAACATAGTAACGATAGCAAGACCAAAACATTTCTCAACCATCCACGTTTTGGTTTCAATTTTTCAATAGAAATGTCCATAAGCACTAGATCAAATTCCGCAGTGTCTCAAGAGATATTATCACTCCAGTCCTCGCCGATTTACGTTTGCAACTCATCGATTCAATCGCACACTCTTTGGTACTGTACCAATGCTTGTTGGGCTGGTGCTCATTAACAGAAGCTAACCGGTTTGGTCGAAGATGTCGCTCGACGCAATTGCAATTGGTCTTGTTGTTTGCTAACTTATTGGCAACCTACTGCACTTCTGAGGCTTGCATGATGCCAGTAACCACAATGGACCAATTACAAGATTTAGATCGCAAGTATCATCTGCATCCGTTCACTAATCATGCTGAAATGCATGCTTCTGGTACTCACATAATTACGTCCGGCAAGGGAGTGTGGATTGTTGAAGCTGGCGAACGTAAACTCCTCGATGCCTTAGCAGGTCTTTGGTGTGTCAACGTCGGCTACGGCTGCACTGAAATCATTGATGCCGTTAAAGCGCAAATGGAAATTCTGCCCTTTTACCCATCATTCTTTAACAGCACCACAGTACCCGCAATCAAACTGACCGAGCACCTGGCGCGCATAGCTCCTCCCAATCTACAATATACGTTTTTCAGCAACTCAGGCTCTGAAGCAAACGAAACTGCATTGAAGTTTATACGGGCTTATTATCACCTTAAAGGACAGCCAGAAAAACAAAAGATCGTCAGCCGCAAGTTCGCATACCATGGTGTTACCCTTGGTGCCACCAGTCTGAGCGGCCTGCCGCCGATGCATGCTAATTTTGACTTACCCTTGCCTGGATTCTTGCATGCGCCGGCTCCATATCCCTATGGCGACAATAGCACTTTAAGCGATGAAGAGTACGGCCAATGGTGCCTTAAAGAAACAGCTAAGTTAATCGAACAGGAAGGTCCGCACACTATTGCTGCTATTTTTGCTGAGCCCTTGCAAGGCGCCGGCGGTTTGATCCCTGCACCCAAGGGATATCTTAGTGGACTGAGAAATCTGGCCAGAGAATACAATCTGCTATTTGTGGCAGACGAGGTGATCACTGCTTTTGGCCGCCTCGGTGACTGGTTTGCCAGCAATCTCTGGAATTTGCAGCCCGACATAATGACCATGGCTAAGGGTCTGACTAGCGGCTACATACCGATGGGCGCGACCATGGTCAGCAAAGACATCGGCGATACCATTATCAATGGCGGCGTTTTTGCACACGGTAACACTTATAGCGGACATCCGGTGGCTGCCGCTGCCGCTCTTGCCACCCTCAATTATATGGAACGAGAAGATCTAATTCCGCGCGTTAGAGATGTTGTTGGACCGTACTTTCAGAAAAAGCTGCGGGCCATAGCGGCTCATCCGGCGGTAGGACAAATACGCGGCTACCAACTAATCGGTGCTATAGAAGTTGTTCCACGCGGTGGCAAGGAAAACCTTGTGCCTAACAGCTACTTAGGACTGAGGGCGGCGAAATTGTGTCGAGAAGAAGGAGTAGTTGTGCGAGGCATCCGGGACATGATCGCTATGTCACCGCCTTTTGTGATCACACACGAAGAGATCGACATTTTGTTCGCAGCAATAGAAAAAGCGCTAGACCGCCTGTGGGATTGAAATTAGTTTGCGGACTGGATAACGCCGTCCACATTCGCATGTTCAGCGTTTCGACCTTCGATAAGCGCAGGTGGTAAGATCTTGGTCGTTCCCCAATGACTTCATGGCCGATACGGAGCCAATAAAAATTGAGCATTGAAGACAGACTCGGCAAGGTCGCCAAGCAATTTGTCGTTCCCCACGATAAGAAGATCTCGCTCAAGAAAGATTTCGAGACACGCTTCGAACTTTCCGACCTGAGCAACATTGAAGTTAAGGAGCTGCTCAGTCACGGTGTTGAGCTCCTGGCCGAATTGCAGGACAAACTTTACGCGCAAAAGCGGCACGCAATTTTGATCGTTTTTCAAGCAATGGATGCTGCCGGCAAGGACGGCACGATCAAACATGTGATGTCTGGCGTCAATCCCCAAGGTTGCAACGTGCATAGCTTTAAGGAACCATCCGTTGAGGAGCTGGCTCACGATTATTTATGGCGATGCGTAAACGCGTTGCCCGAAAAAGGGCATATCGGCATCTTCAATCGTTCCTATTACGAAGAGGTTCTCATTACGCGGGTGCATCCAGAGATCCTGTCTAAAGAAAACCTGCCACCACATACGGTGGATAAGAACATTTGGAAACGTCGTTTCGAGCAGATCAATAATTTTGAACAGTATCTGACTAACAATGGTACTGTCATCGTAAAATTCTTTCTCTATGTCTCCAAAGAAGAACAGAAGAAGCGCTTTCTTGAACGAATTGATTTACCGCAAAAGAACTGGAAGTTCAACGCCGGCGATGCCAAAGAAAGGGCCTATTGGGACGAGTACATGAACGCCTTTGAGGACTGCTTCAACCATACCAGCACCAAGTGGGCGCCATGGTACGTCATCCCAGCTGATCATAAGCCTTTTATGCGGCTGGCAGTGAGCCACATTATTTATAAAGCGATGAAAGATTTACATCTAAAATACCCGTCGGTAACCGCTAGACAGAAGAAAGAATTAGCAGCGGCAGCGCAAATATTGAACCGCGAAAAATAACAACATGAGTACGACAAATTCTGAGATCCTCCCTCAACTAAGAGTCTCCTGCACCGATGCAGAATCCCGAGCACTGCTGGAGGATTTCAAATCATCGTGCCGTAGTGGCTGGTTTTTTGAAACCTTACGCTGCAACGAAAAAGGTCAAATGACGTACAAATTTTTTTTGCTGGATTTAACCAATCAAAAGCAAATCGAAACCGAACAATACGTGCGATACCACGGCTGGGTGGAAGCCGTGGAAATAGAAGGTGCCATTGCCATCAAACCTGGCGGCGCTCTGGAGAATATGCTCGATCCGGAATTACGTTCATTCCTAATTAAGCGATTCTACGACGACATATTCGAGCCGGTCTGCAATCGACACCGGATTTCGCCGCTGCTCAGTCTCTAACGTTAAGGTTTTTCGGCGCCGCTAATTTTCTTCAACGATTCGGACAACCTACGGCATTCATCTGCGCATGCCTTGAGTGGATCGCCACCTAGTGACTCGCAGGACGTTGCGGTTTTACTGCAAGCATCAATACAGAGTTTCGCCGATTCCTTACTCAAGCCCGAGCCCCTGCTAAGAAAATTCTCTTGAGTCGAGCAAGCATCAATACAATCTTTCAACGTGCGAAGATGATTTGCTTCGGCATACTTTCCACCTTGGTTCTGGCTGTATTTGAGCGCCTTCTGGCAAGCCGCTACACAGCGCTTACAATCTGTGTTGGCTTTGGATACGTCTACACTTTGAGCATACGACGATTGGCCGGCGGCGACAGTGAATAACGAAAAGAGACATAACAGGATGCAAAAAATTCGTTGCATACAAAACTCCTCATTGTAAATTACAGGAAACAGTCAACACGAATTAGATTCGCCAACACGAAGTTAGTGAATGATGCCAATCCGAATTTCGAATTGAGTGACGCAGCTTACGGACTTGCAGTTCCAGCTGAGAGCGCTCGCTCATTTTCCGATAGCTGTCCCGGCCCAGAGGCACAGGGTGACCGGCGTATTAATTTTAAGCAATTTGAGCCGTCGGCTGTCACCCAACTCTGCTGTTGACAACCATGGTTTTGATTGTGGCCGGAGCTCAACCTTGAAATAATTTACTGGGAGACAATTACTGGCGACAGAGAAAAACAGCTGTTTTTCTCTCTTCGGCCAAAGCACACGAACATGAAAAGGACCGAACAAGCGGTAATTCTCTTCCTGGCCGTTACCCTGGCCGGCGGTCAAACCGCGATCGCCGAATCGCCTGCTCAAAAACTTGATCGCGCCCTGAGCACTCCGGACTTTATCCGCGATGACGCCCATGACGAATTCGCCACGGGCGGTGCCGTGAGATTTATATTACCCGTGAAATGCGTCGATCAAAAGGAGATCGACGAAATTGTGGCAGTTCTAAAAGCGCCAGTAAACGTTCAATACGGCAAAAGCGGCGACACCTGGGAACGTCTTCTTTCCAAACACGACACAGCTATTACCAGTGTCCGCGGTGGTGCTGATTCAGGCAAACCGCTAGGTTGTTACGTGGGCCTCTTCGACATTCATTATCAATCAAAATACAAAGATGTCAGCCTCGAAAATGTGGCATTCTGGGCCTATGATTTGCACCGCTTCTTAGTTCAAAATAGAGGTTGGTATCAACGGTTGAATGATAGTCGCTACATCAGCTATCAAGACAAGGAGAAATTTGCCAGACAGTGGTGGCAGACTTTAGACAAAACTTTTGCCAGCCAACCGGCAGCTGCACAAGCTGCTTGGCTACACGATGCGATTATGGATGGCATGACAGTCTATTGGTTTTGCGAAACAACTTATCAGCGTATGGTTCCCCAGAGACAAAAAGACTGGCTTGGCTGGGAAATTCGAGGCATCGAAAGACGTGATTGAGGACAACAAGAGATCCCAAAAGAAATCGCCAAAGAGATCCCAAAAGAATGACGCCAAGACAGTGGTTGTCGAGACAGAGACAGCTGTGCCCGATTCGAAAGAAGCGCGCGCAGCTCGCATTATGCTGATAGTCTCGACGATAGTCTGTGTGGTTTATTGGCTATTCGGAACTCTCGGTACCATTGTCGTGGCCTTGGGCTATGCCATTGTTGTAGCCAGCGGCGGCACTGCACCGAAAGAGCAGATATTGGGACCGCAGACAGTGGGTGTTCTGGTACTCGCCGCATTGATTGTGGTAACGCCGTTCATCGGCTGGAATTTTTATTACTCGAAGCGATACCGAATCGCGATGCTCTTTGGCTCCATGCCTGTCTTCATGTATTTGGCTTCAGAGTTTATCGGCTGTGTAAGAATCTTGCACAGCAAATGATATTGAATGTGATACTATTGCCGTTGTCGCGAGTCTGTTGGGCCATTTGAAATACCTGAGCCAGAAGCTGGGAAATATTGAGAGATATCATGATCCAGTCTGTAGACAAATCAATGGAAAGAGTGCCGATTGAAGAAGCCATTGAATGTGGCTGGAATGGCATGAAGAAAAATTTCTGGAAGCTGCTCGGCATGTTCGGCGTAGTTTATGGCGCAGCGATTATTCATGCCGTCCTCAATTATTTCCTTCGCCACAAACTGCTGGCCAGCCTTGTTGTGTCTTTGCTCTATTTCGTCCTGGTCATGCTCTTTTGGTCAGGGTTGGTTCATGTGATGCTCAAAATTGTCCGTAACCAAGATTATCGATTCACAGATTTGTTCGCCATGGGATCGAGAATTTTTCATTTGCTTGGTGCGGCCATACTCTCCGGGCTGGTCATCAGTCTGGGTATGCTCTGTCTGATTGTGCCGGGCATTATTCTGGCGATCAAACTTCAATACTTCGCTTATTTTGTTGTTGATAAGAGTATGGGCCCCATCCAGTCGCTCAAAGCCAGTTGGGAAGTAACTAAAGACGTGAAGTTGAAGTTGATTCTATTCAGTCTGGTTACCGGTTGCATCAATGCACTTGGCTTTCTTGCTCTGATCATCGGAGTGATCCCAGCATCGATGATTATTATGATCGCCAATACCTATGTTTATATTCGGTTAGTCCAAACAGCACCAGATCAGGCGTTGTCGATTGCTTAAGCATTTACGCCGGAGGCAAGTGTAATGCTGTTTTAGCGACCAGCACCACAGATGATCTAGCGGCTACTTTATACTTACCATGCACCGGTTGTGCTACTCCTGGCTGACAAAAATCATTTGGTGACCTTAACGACGTATCCACTATGGGGTACCAGGCTTCATTTTCGCCATGGTCCGGCAATTCAAAAACAAGCGGCTCCCAGTAAGCATTGAGCATCACGAACAGCCGTTCACCGGCGTCCGGATCATGCATGGAGTAAGCGAGACTATGTGAATTGTTGTTCCAGTCAGGGTGATACAGCCGCGTCCCATGCCAAATGACATGCGGCTGATCGCAAGTGTTTGTCACAGACAACAAAATATCGTTACTGAAAATATTCAGCGATTGAGTGAAGCCAATGATACCCTGCGTAAAGCGCAAAAGCTCTTTGTTCTTCTCAACCAAACTCCAGTCGAAATGAGTCAGTTCGTTATCGTGACAGTAAGCGTTGTTATTACCCTGCTGCGTGCGTCTAACCTCATCTCCCATCAAGAGCATAGGAGTGCCTTGCGAGAAGAACATAACCGTCAGTAAATTCTTCACCTGCTTTGTCCGCAGATATTCAACATCGGCATCATCGGTGGGACCTTCAACACCGCAATTCCAGCTGTTGTTGTTGTTGCTGCCGTCGCGATCGTCCTCACCGTTTGCGTGGTTGTGCTTGTCGTTGTACGAAACTAAATCATTGAGCGTGAAGCCGTCGTGGCAAGTAATGAAATTGATACTACGATTCGGGTCACGATTAGACCTGACGTAAATGTCTGAGCTGCCCAAGATTCGCTCAGCGACGCTTCTTACTGTGGACTCATCACCTTTGACGAAACGGCGAACATCATCTCTGAACGGCCCGTTCCATTCGGCAAAGTATTCGCCACGATTGATAAACCGCCCAACTTGATAAAGACCTTGTGCGTCCCAGGCTTCGACAATCAACTTCGTACCAGCCAAAATCGGATCGCATTCCATCGTCCAGAGAACGCCAGGCCTCTCCAATGGTTGGCGAAAAACGTCGCGCGTCAAAACCGAGGCCAGATCAAAGCGAAAGCCATCGACATGCATGTGCGAAACCCAATAACGCAGCGAATCTAAGATCATCCGTCCGACTATTGGATGGTTAGCGTTGAGCGTGTTGCCGCAGCCGCTGTAATTGAGATACTGCTCTTTATTCCGATTGAGCATGTAATAGGTTCGATTATCAAACCCTTTGAACGATAGAGTCGGCCCGGTTTCATTTCCCTCAGCCGAATGGTTGAAAACAACATCAAGAATTACCTCAATGCCGGCGCGATGCAGCGCCTTGACTAATTCGCGAAATTCCTCCACAGCTCCGAACGGATCCTTGCGGAAGCTGTAGTCGTGATGTGGTGCAAAGAAATTGATTGTGCTGTAGCCCCAATAATTCTCCAGTCCGGGTCTTGCATCTTGCGCGTCAAACTGGTGAATCGGCAAAAGTTCGACCGCTGTTATCCCCAGCTTTTCCAAATAGGGAATTTTCTCGATCATACCGGCGAAGGTGCCGCGTTTCTCTGGCGCAATACCAGAAGTTGGGCTGGCTGTAAAGCCCTTCACATGCATTTCGTAGACCAATGTCTTAGAGTAAGGCGTGCGGGGATGTTGATCGCCTTCCCAGTCGTAGGAATAACTGTCGAAAACAACACTGCGTAGTGCTTGTGGACAATTGTCACCAGGTTTAATTGCCGCTTTCCGACTGTAATTTTCCCAGTTCACAACCGACAAGCAATAAGGATCGCTGAGAACTTTCGAGCCATCAAAGCGTAATCCATACTCAGGGGCGAATCGGCCATGTACACGATAAGCATAAACTTGACCAGCCTTAACACCAGGCACGAAACAATGCCAATAATGGTAAGTACAATTGGTACTCGGATCTAACTTAATCACTCTGCTTGGTTGAGGAGCAGTCGCATCATCGAAAAGAAGCAACTCGAGATATTGGCAGTCCTTGGAATAAACACAGAAATTGGCACCGTCGAAACATAATCTTGCCCCAAGCTGGTGAGTGTTCCCCGGTAAGACGGTTGATTCGATTGGTGTTACAGCCGTTTTAACTTGCATAATCTGAAGTGTCTAAGCTCCTAGATCTCATCATTAGAATTATTCCCAGTTACCCAGCATTGTCACTACTGTCTGGTAATGTCATAGGCATTAAGTCCATTTAGGAATGAACAATGGCCAAGAAGAAAAAAGTTCAAGATTCACTGCACTTACCCACAGAGATGTGGACTGTTGAGATCGATCGCTACGGTGGCCCGGAAGAGATGGTGATCCGCACGGTACCTGTTCCCCACATTCCAGGCGACAAAATTTTTGTCGAAGTTTACGCTAGCGCCGTCAATCCAAAGGATGTCGCTATCCGCAAAGGCTATTTTGCCAAGCACACCGGCCATAAGTTTCCTCTTCAACTCGGCCAGGATTTTGCTGGCATAGTCGTGGCCACTGGTCGAGATGCCGGCGGCAAGTTCGAGCGCGGCGACAAATGCTGTGGCACTCTGCCGGAATGGACTGGTGGCGCTTATGCTCAGTATGTAATTGCCGATCCCAAGCTGGCAGCACGGGCTGATAACCTGGATCTGGACGAAGCATCAGCTTTACCGACCGCCGGATTGACAGCTTTGCAAGCGCTGCGCGACCTGGCGCACGTAAAAGAAGGACAAACAGTCTGCATTAATGGTGCATCTGGCGGGGTGGGCACTTTTGCCATTCAATTAGCTAAGTTATACGGCGCACAAGTAACAGCTATTTGCAGCGACCGGAATATGGAATTCTGCAAATCCGTTGGCGCCGATGAGACTCTCAATTACAAGCTAATCGACATCAAAGAACTTGATCGAAAGTTTGACCTCTTTTTCGATGTCTTCGGCAATTTGTCGTTTCATCAGGTCAGCAGTTTATTAAATGAACATGGCGAATACATAACAACTCAATCGAATATGGAAATTGCTTTGGAAAGTGCTCTCACCCTTTTTGGCAAAAAGGCGCGCAATATTGTCGCCAAGCCAAACGAAGAAGATCTGGCCGAGTTGGTGGAGCTGGCTACAAAAGGACAAGTGCGGTCCATTGTCGGCAATCGCTTCCGTTTCACTGAATCTGCCCAGGCGCACGCGCAAGTGGAAGTCGATCGGCGCGGCAAAACTATCTTAAGCAACCAGATAGCCGACTGGAATTAGAGTGAAACTAGTTCGCGGACGTTATCTCGTTCAATCCTTTCAACGCTTCATCGACATGCTTTTGATCTTCCCATGGGGCGTCAAATATATGCCTGACTATGCCCTTTTTGTCGATCACATAAGTGACGCGAAAACTGGGGCATCCCCACTGATTTCGCACTTCGGCATTAGGATCAGAAAGCAGCAAATAAGGTAGCTCCTCCTCAGACTTAAAGTGAGCATGGCTCTCCAGGCTGTCGGAACTGATCCCCAGCACTTCAGCGTCTTTCACTTTAAATTTGGAGTAACTGTTGCGAAAAGCGCATGATTCCCTGGTGCAAATTGGTAAATCATCCTTGGCATAGAAAAATATGACCACGTTGCTCTTGCCGAGATAATCACTGAGTTCAACCGTTTGCCCGTTATCAGCCTGCAAAGAAAAGTCGGGCGCTCGGCTGCCGACTTTCACTGGTTGGGCCGCACTCATCTGTGCCTGTGCGGCCTCCGCATTCTTATCTGCCGCCTCCGCGCTCTTATCTGACGCCTGTGCGCTCACATCTGACGCCTGTGCGCTCATATCTGCGGCCATTGAAGATTGTTGTGTTAAAGGCGCTGACGATAATGCCAAAAGCGTGGCAAGGACAAACCGCACGCCCCACTGGCAATGCTCATTAACAATTTTCCGCCCGCGAGCGTTGCTAGTTGCCAAGGTTACTTTGCTTAAACTCTGGCTTTGTAAGGAACCGACATTCAGCATGACAGAACTCCTTCGGGTCTTTCCCTCAACTAAATATTGTTTTTCTTCACGAAGCCAAGGAACGAGGGATGAAGGACGCGCAATCACCCTGGTGGGCAAAGTATATAGCACCGGTTTAAGCAACGATTGGTCGTTTCCGGACAAACAACCAACAGTTCATCAACTGTTGGTTGCGAGAAATCATCGGATCTGTGGCAGGCACCAGGTCTTCGTTTCTAATTAAGAGATGTTTGTTATCTACCAACACATTCAAGCACAATCAGCCAGCAGCATTTAACCTAGGAGAAAGTGACGAGCTTACCGGATGACGGACAACGAACGGATTCAGTTAGTCTGCAAAACGCGAAGAGAGAGGTGTTTATGTGGCAGCAAATCTTCAAAACTTACTTCATCGGTCAGATCGCCCTCGAACAGGCAGCTGACTTATCTAAGAAATCTTTTCAAGCCGCTTCCGAAAAGGCTCAAGAACTCAGCAAAAAAGCTGAAGAATATAAACGGATTAACATCGTTGACAAATTAGAGGTTGGCTTCAAAGAAGGAATCGCTGAGTTGCGTAAGTCCTATTCGCCATTCGAAAATGCCTGCGAAACTTTGTCCAGGTTCCTTTCCGAAACAGGCGAAATTAAGAACCGCCAGCTTAATTGAGATCAGGGCTGATACTGCGAATGTCCTGCTCTTCAGAATTGAGCCAGCCGACGTATTCGTAGCAAAGCATATCCGATGGCGGTCCTTTTAAGTTCATTTGATATGCATGTTTGACAAAGCAAACTGTGCGATCCTGCTCGATTATGTCTTCCACCATCACCAGTGGCTGCCCGGCTGTCAGGACGTTCAGTCCATCAAGCGGTCCACCAGCCATCAATGCACTGAATAGGGCGTCACGACGTTTCTTACGAGCTTTCTTCATGCCTCAAATACCTGAGAGAATCTCTTCAATTCACAGCAACAAACGCCATACTACTTAGGTGCGGATAAGAACACCAGCAGAATTTAGATTCTTGAAGTATGCAAAACATATATCGTCCCCAAGAATGTGTTGGGCAGCCGATTTATTCGTCCTTAGAATTGGCTAAGGCCCGGCGCTTAGTCAGCCCAGCTAATCCCAGGGTGGCTTGCGACCAATAAAGGAAAGCTGGCTGTTGACCTCTTCATACTTCGCTTTGGCGTGGCACCGTATGTAGTGACCATCCGGCAACATCTGCCGCGCCTTCACTCGATCGGCAAGATAGGTGCTCAGTATATCGTCACGAATGTAAGCAGCTAACCTCTGATCCTGTACAGGAAAAACCACTTCTACCCGACGATACAAGTTGCGCGGCATCAAGTCGGCGCTGCCCAGATAAATCTCATTCTTGCCGGCATTGCGGAAGAAAAAGATCCGGCTGTGCTCAAGGAATCTGCCGACGATGCTGCGCACTTCAATATTTTCGCTGATTCCTGGAATACCGGGTCGCAAGCAGCAAGCGCCACGCACAAGCAGATCGATTTTTACTCCAGCTTGAGAAGCCTCATAAAGCAACTCGATCATGCCCGGGTCGACGATGGAATTAAGCTTGAAGATCAAGTGCCCATGACGACCATGCTTTTGATGATCGATCTCTCGACGAATAAGCGACTCCAATCGTTCTCTCAAGTTGATCGGTGCCACAAGCAAGCGACGATATTCTTTCTTCGCCGAATAACCAGTTAAGTAGTTGAATAGATCGGTGACATCCGAGCCAATTTCATCATCACAAGTAAACAGGCCAAGATCAGTATAAAGATGGGCAGTAACGGGATTGTAATTGCCTGTGCCGAGGTGAACGTAACGTCGAATTGCCTCGCCTTCACGCCGAACAACAAGTGCCACTTTAGAGTGGATCTTTAAACCAAGCAGACCGTAAACAACATGAACACCTTCTTTTTCCAGGGCCTTCGCCCATTCGATATTGCTCTCTTCATCGAAGCGAGCCTTCAATTCGACCAAAACGGCCACCTGCTTGCCGCGGCGCATGGCTTCCAGCAACGCTTCGACAACGGGAGAATTGCGACCAACACGATAGAGGGTCATCTTTATTGCTAAAACGTTCGGATCACGCGCCGCAAGATTGAGAAAATGCACAACCGGTTGAAATGAATCGAACGGATGGTGCAAAAGGATGTCACGCTTTCTAATTGCCGCGAACGCATCTTCCTCTGCGGTATCTGGGTTGAGAACTGAAGGAATCATCGGCAGAAACGGTTGGTCTTTCAGATCTGGCCGATCCAAAGCATAGATATGCTTCAAATCGCTCAGTGGAAAGCGACCGTCCACACGATAAACATCAGTTGGATCAATCTGCAGATTGCTGGTCAAAATCTCCAGCAGCGGTTCAGGCATGTCCATATCTACAGTCAGCCGAACGACATCACCAAAGCGTCTTTGCCGAATACCTTCTTCGGTGGTTTCCAGCAAATCTTCCGCTTCCCATTCTTGAATTTCCAGTTCACCATCTCTAGTGACGTGAAATGGATGCGATTCCAAGACGGTCATGCCGGGGAACAAGACATCGAGGTTCGCACCAATCAGATCATCGAGCCAGATGAAAGACTCATGTTTAGTAAAGATCGACTGTTTGGCAGCGCTCAACTCCGGCCGGTCAACAGCGATTAGTTGCGGCAAAGTATCTGGTACTTTCACTCGAGCAAAGCGCTCTTCGCCTTTATCGTCGAGAATCAAAATTGCCAGATTCAGACTGAGATTGGAGATGTGCGGGAACGGATGTCCCGGATCGAAAGCTAAGGGCGTCAACACAGGAAAGATCGTCTGCAGGAAATAAGCTTGTACTTGTGAACGTTGTTCACCGCTCAGCTCTTCATATTTGTGAATGCGGATGTTGGCTTGCTCGAGCGCCGGCGCGAGCGCATGCACAAAGCAGTGGTGGCCATCGTCCAGAATACTTTTCACTTCCAGGCGCACTGCCTCCAACTGATCGAGTGGCGTCAGGCCATCTGAACCGACGGTGCACAACCCGGACTCAAGCTGCCTCTTCAAGCCGGCCACTCGAACCATAAAGAACTCTTCGATGTTAGAACCGACAATAGAGAGAAATTTGAACCGCTCTAAAAGCGGATTCTCTTCATCTTGAGCTTCTTCCAAAACACGGCGCTGGAAAGCGAGAAGTCCCAGTTCACGATTAATATAAAGGGAAGGATCATCTAAAGACGGCAAAGCCGCAGGCTCGCTATCCAAGGTTGGCGGTCCCTCTGGTTTCGCTTTAGCCGACTTGTCCGGCTTATCCTTGCCGTCCAGGCTCTGTCGCGTTTTTGACGACGTCATGATTATCCATTGTAAACCAAATCGCGCATTTACCCAAAATGTCCCACAGCTTGACATCTGGTTAATGTGGTCAGTGCCCGGTCAATACCTAATCAATACAAGGAGCATCGAGGATCCAATACATGATCGGGTCTGCCTTTAGTCAACATTCAGCCCGACGAACGAAGATAAAGGACAAAGAATGCTTCTTCAGCGCCTTGTTTGCACACCGAATCTCGATTCTGCTTCAGCTATCCGTTCTGCATCTCCGAGTTCGTAAAGCTTCTTTAAATACCAGCGCAGAGCCTTCACGATGCCCGGATGCTTCTGCCCCTGCTGATATTGCATTCGTACAATACTGTTTTCCACTTCAGCCAGAAATTCTTCCTCGTCTTTTGACTGGCAGATGTTGTGAATGACATTGACACGCAAGTATTCCGGATGTTCAGGACCGAGCGTTGCTTCCAGCAAGTCTATGGCCGAAACAATTAGTTCTTTAGCTTCTGGCAATGCTCCCCGTTTTATATGCATAGTTGCCAGGTCGCTCAGTGCGTACGCCAGCTGCACCGCTCCGTCCAGGCCTAGTCCTTCCAGGACTTCTATAGCCTGCTCTAATTCTCTTTCGGCAGTATCTAGTTCTCCTTTCTCGAACATCAGGTCGGCGTGAAATCGCAGTGCCACTCCGTGCAGTTCGCTGAGCGCGGGCTCGCCAGCACCTGATAATGCCCGCATTGCTTTCTGCAGCTGTTCATCCGCTTGCTCAAGCTTTCCCTGCGCTATGTATACCGCACCCAAACCAACAAAGCATGTATTGATGGCGAATTCTCGTTCCTTCAACTCATGCGCTTGTTCGAGTGCTCGGTATAAAAGAGTCTCGCACTGTCTGAATTCCGCTGCAGCGTATGCGGCTTTGGCCGCGCTGAAGCGTGACTTCCACATCTTTGTTTTATTGTCGGTTGATGCGATTGCATCCGTCAATTTCTGTTGGGTCATAGTGCCTCTCTTATTAAATTCGATTTGTCAATGTATCACGATAAATACGGCGCTCTGTCAGTAACGGAGTCTGTGGTACTGAAATGTATACACAAACAGCTTGGTGAGCGGAAGCATAGTTCTGTCGCATCCTGACGAATTTTTGTATGGCTGCGGTATCGTCGGTGATGGCATAACTAGCTTCTCTCACTCGAAGGCAAAGGGTATTGAAGTCCTCATCGTTGATATCCTCTATCGCAGACTGAGGCAAATTCCAGTCTGCAGCCAGTTCATTAATGAGCTTCGTGCCCAACTGATAAGTGAGTTTAGCGGAGAAAAGATCAGCAACCGGTTCACTGGCAATCAGTAAAGCTGCGGAGTCGAGGACAGCCCCCAACGCTGTTAGCCACGATGTGGATACATCGGTTGAATAGAAATGGCGAAGCAGTGGATAGGCTCTATGACTTTCCAATACATCTGCACACCATTCGTGCCAGTCGTCGTAGAAACTGGCTAGTGACTGACGTCCCTGCAAAAATCCATAGGTTTCAAGAATAGCAATGCCAGAAGGAGGCGATCCGGCAATATTGGTAGTAAGCGAAACTAATATTTCTCGGCGATGAAGGGCGCCTATGAGAGCAAACAAAAGTGACACCACAGATGCTGTGATAATCAACCCGCTGAATGCTGCCGCCAGCATCACTAATCTAACAACCGTGGTCTTGCCTACATAGTCACCGCATCCAATTGTCAGGACAAAAGATCCCGCCACATAAAGCGCGCTCAAAAACGACTCTATGGCTGGAGATACGTCATGAGAAAGAGCAAAGAGAATCAGGGCAAACCCTAATATAAGGAGCGAAGTCCACACTGTGAGTAGTACCACAAACGCAAAAGGCGCAAATATTCCCAAAAATTCAGCTTTCCAAACAGGTGATCTGATTTTTCCTGCCACCCAACGATGAGGAGTCCAGAGAATAGAGCGCACCAGGGATGGTGCGAGCCGAAATCTTGCTACCTCGCCTCGCGGTACTAAAACCGTGTGGAAGACATCTCTCAGCACCAGAACCAAAATAGCTAGACCTAAACATGTATATAACATCAGGCGGCTCCCTTGTGCGCTGACACTAGAGGTGGTGCGTACGTAAGCAAGCCCAAAATCAACAAACAGAATGCAGCGCACAAAGCAATCAGAACAAACCCATCACTAATTGCCAGCAAGCCAATTTGTTCTTTCATTGATGATGCCAATTCAATCACAGCCCTCGTTTTTGCATCATCAATACCAGAGCCAGCAGAGAATGCATTGCCGATTAGAGATCTTAGCCTTTCTCCGGTGAGCCAGCCGCCGTCCACATGTTGCGCCAATATTGTGTAATGCAACGTGCCCTGAACGGTCAAGAAGCGCAACATTATAGCTTTGCCGATCTCAGCTCCGAAGAGCCTGCAAGTTTGAAACCAACAAGCCAGCGTCAATATATTGACCGGATTTTGTAACGCTCCCAGGGCAAGAGCATTTCTCAGAATGGTCGTCACCAATCCGGTCAAAGCAAATGCCAGACCAATAGCATTCACAACCTGCATAGCTACGAACGTCTCTCCAGTCCAACCAGGATCAAGCTTGGCACTGGCGAAACAAGTAAGACCGACTAAGACAAAGCCGGCAGCACAGACCAAGCGCGAATCCGCCTTGTACAAAAAATATCCGGCCACCGGTGCCGCGATCAGCTCAGGAATCGCTATCCAAGCTAAGACCTGTCCTGTCTGATCCGGACGGTATCCATGCAAAAGCTCAAGGTACTTCGGTAGAAGAAGAGTGGGAGCCAGCAAGAGAAATCGAAAACAAGTTAGAACCGCTCCCAGCAGCAAGAAATTGCGTGTAGCCAAAAAGCGCAAGTTGAGCAGCGGATTAGGTTGTTTCAAATGCTTGAAAATAGCGACCGCCAGCATGAACACACCGGTGACAAGCAATGCAATGATTACGCCCGAGTTAAACCAGTCGAGCCTTTCCGCCTGATCCAGAGCGCAGTACAAAAGAGTTAGAGCGGTGCTCGCGTACAAGAAGCCCCACAAATTGGTGCGTGGACCTCTCTGTGGCAGCGGTTGCCTGGGTACGCCGTAATAAATGCATACCATGAGAATTGGCGTCACAAAGAGAGCGTTCCAAAATATCCACTGCCAAGATAAATGACTGATATACCAGGCTTCAAGAGCGGCGGCAATGTGAGTAGAGGCAAGAATGTCCAGCGCGTAAGCAGCCACTCCTAGTTGGATAAATTTGAGCGGCAAATTCTTCACTACCACTGTAATGGTCAGCGGGTAATATGTGCCGCCGATAGTCCAGCTATGAATTGCATGGCGACCAATGCACCGATATTGTGGGCCACAAAGGGTGACAAGAACTCACTGAACATAAATACAACGCTTGCCCAGAGCAGAACTCGTCGTGGCCCAAAGAGTCCACCGAGAAAGACTGTCAGAGGTCCGATGAACATGTTGGCCGCATTAAAAGATGTGGAGACCCAGCTCATTGCGTCCGAGCTAGCTCCAATTGCTCCTTGCACATCTGCTAAACCGATACCTAAAAGGCGTCCTGTGAAAACAGAGGAAAGAGCGCCAATCAAAACACCAAGGATAGCCACGAATGGATGACTGGTAATCTGATTGCTAACCCCAGCGCTGGCCGCTTTCTCTGTTGCGGCAACGGCTGCATTTCTTTGTCGTGTTTGATTGGGTGTCTGCATGATTAGCTTGCCGACATTAGTGGCGGCTTCCCGGTTTAATCGTCGCTGTTGCTGACATGCCAGGCCGTAAACTGGCAAGTTCTTCGCCAGATTCATCAAAAGCGATCTTCACCGGAATGCGTTGAGTAATTTTGGTGAAATTGCCACTAGCATTGTCTGGCGGCAACAGCGAGAACTGGGCACCACTTGCCGGCGCGATTTTTTCCACATGCCCTTTTAGATGTGTACCGGGTAGAGCGTCGATCTCGACCTCGGCCGCATCACCATCTTTAACATGTCTCAACTGAGTCTCACGGTAATTGGCAATCACCCAGGGTGTCGCCGAGATCAGTGTTATCACTTGCGTTCCGGCGCTTACAAGCTGTCCGGGCTTGACTTTCAATTCACCGACAATGCCATCGGCTGGCGCACGCACAATGGTGTAATCAAGATCTACTTGGGCAGATGTTAGTCCGGCTTTTTTGGAGGCCAGATCTGCCTGTAGTTGTTTCTCTTCGCCATCAAGAAGCTCTCGCTGCTTTCGTTGCGCAGTCAGCTCGTCCTGGCGACTGCCAACTGCCAAGAGACTTTTCTCTCTTTCCGCTTTAGACGTTGAGAGTTGTTCCATTGCTTTTCTCAGTTGCGCTTGCCGCGCTGCCAATTCGGCCTGCGCCTTAGATTGCATAGCCTTTTGCGCTTCCAGATTGGCAACTGCTCGTTCATGCTCATCCACAATCTGTTCGACATGGGCCTTGGTGCCGCTCTCCTCGGCAAGCAAAGCTTCTTGCCTGGCCCGCTCTAAAGACGCTCTGGTCAGATCAGCAGACGCTGCCTTTGTGCCAGCCTCGCTTTGAAGAACTGCTGCTTTTGCCGCCTCAATGCCGGCGCGTGCTTCCTCTATTGTTGCTTGCGCGGCCGCAATAGTGTCATCAGCTTCCTTGACGCTTGTGTGACTGGTTGCCACAGCCGACTGGGCGTCAGCGACTCTGGCGTCTTGCTGCTCTTTCCGTTGCTTCATATCAGACAACTTGATCTCTGTTTCCTGAACCGCCTGCTTAGCCTGTTCCACTCGCGCCTTATATTCATCGTTTTTCAGTTCTACTAAGATCTGATTGGCCTTGACCTTATCGAAGTCATCAACGGCTGTCTGTCGAACGACACCGGTCACTTTCGTGCTCAAGGGCGCCACGTCCGCTCTTATATACGCATCATCGGTCTTCACAAAGCCGCCAGATTCCCAGGTTGTCCAAAGAGTTGAAACTGCGAAGAACAACAAGCCAGCACCGGCAAAAATGATCAGAGGAACGACCCAATTAGATGTAATTGCCTTTTTTGGTGGCACCGCTGTTTGTACTGGCTGACTAGTTGGCGCTGCTGGAGATGGTGCCAGCGCCACCGCTCCTTTGGCTGTATGTCCAAGCGCCACCGCTTCCGCCGCCTCACGCGCTTGTCTCTCCGCGGCCGCCCTGGAATCGGCAATTTGGGCAACCTTCTCGGCTGCTTTCCGTGCTGCTCTTTCGGCGGCAGCCTCGGAAGCTGCATCGCGTGCAGCCTTGACTGCCTCATCGCGCCTTGCCTGCTCGGCGGCAAGTTCTGCCTTCGCTCTATTAACAGATTGCACAGCCTCTTCCCGGGCAGCCCGTTCGGCTGCTACTGTGGCTAAAGTCTCCCGGGCTAATTTTTCCGCATTTTCGCGCGCAGCTTGTTCAGCAGCGGCTTTGGCAATGGCTTCGCGTGCGGACCTCTCCGCCGCTTCTCGCTTCGCTTTTTCGCTCTCCAATTCTGCTGACATTTTTTTCTCCGCTCTCTCCGTTCTCTCTGTTTTTCTCTCTTCGGCAATGCTCTAATTTATATGATCCATATTTATATGATCGGCATTTATATGATCGGCAGCCATTACTCCGTACCGACTGCCCGTTCAAACTGCGCTTTGGCCTCCCAGAAGGCAAGCAACGCTTCGTGATACTTGTTGTTGGCATCAGCCAGACTGCTTTCAGCCTCAAGTACATCCGATAACTTAGCTTCTGTGTATTTATATCTGTTCAAGGAGACGCGCATGTTTTCTCGAGAGGCGGAGCGAGCAAGCTGAGTTGTGCTAAGCAACTGGCGCGCCTCGGTAAGGTTGTTGATTTGTGTATGTAAATCGATGATCACATCTTCTCTGGCAGTTTCAGCTGTCAGTGCGGAGCTTTGTTCGACTTTACTGCGGCCTTTGGCTAGCATGGCCTTGTGCCCCCAATCCCAGGCATCCCAGTTGATAAAAATACCTGGCGCCAGGATATTCTTGGAGATGATTGTATTGTTGAAACCAGGCAGTGTTATGTAGACAACGCCAACACTGACGTTAGGAATGTACTGCGACATGATAATTCGCTTCTCTGTATTGACTTGTCGCACTCGCGCTTCAGCCTCTTTGATCTCGGGCCGCATTGATAGTGCCTGGCGTTCAGCTTGGGCAACATCTAATTCCAGTTCCTCCGGCGGTGGGATACTCTCTAGTGTGACACCGGCTTTTAGTTGACGTCCGAGCAATTGATTGAATTTTTCTCGATCTACACTGAATGAGTTACGAGCTTTTGTCTCGTCATATTCGGCTTTAGCTAATTTCGCCCCTACTTCCATCTCTTCGACTTTGAGGGCATTGCCGCGTTTTACTTGATCGCCCACTACTGTATTCAGCTCATGCAAATATTTGATTGAGTCTTGGATATCTGCCAGAAGACTCTGGTCGAGCACAAGTTTGTAGTATGCTCCTTTGACCTTAGATGTTGTTTCATCCAGTTGTTGTCGCAAGCGCTCCGAAGCTATCTCTCGGCTAAGCTTTATGGCCGGGCCTCGAGTCCAATCCGATATTGCTGGGTCACCGGAAACATAGCACTCAAAAAGACAAATGCGTTGGTTCTCGCCGGCACCAAATATGAGTTGGCTGTTTGCTCAGCAAGATAGCTGATCACTTTAACATTTGGCAGGCGGTTGGTCTCGGCTGCTAGATAATCCCATTTGAAACGCGAGACCTCCAGACGCCCTTGCAAAACCTCCTTATTGTGCGTTTCCGCCTCGGCGATAGCTCCCCGCAGTGTTATAGCGCTCTGTGCAGAACTTTCGGCTGGAATTTCACTGCGCCCATATGTCTCATCGATGGTTAACGGCGCCAATAACTGACTCTTGGCACGCGAATCCTGGGAGGGCTCTGTATTGTGATCGGCCACAACTCCGGCACTTTCGGCATGAACCACTTTGGTAGACATACACCAAATGATGCAGGATAGGATGCTAATCACTGCCAGACATTTTAGAGGACTGCGCATTGTCCCGCTTCTAGACAAATTGTTTACCAACAACGACGACTATTTCTCCTTATCGAACAGGTTCAGCGGTTCGCGCCCCGGAGCTTAAAACCTTCTCGAGAACCCTCTCGATCAGATTTTCGATTCTCACCATCCCTAAAATCGCTCCGGTCTCTGAGTGGACCACTGGCAGTCGTTTCAGTCCATGTTCTCTCATCATCGCTACGGCGAAAGCAGTGTCATCCTTTTCCATCACCGTCCGTGGTGCCGGCACCATTAGATCTTTAACCTTCAAATCAAAGTGCTTTTTCTCAGGTTGAGCGGCAATAACTTCCGCCCAGCGGATCAAGTCTGTACGGGTGACGAGACCAACCAGGCGTTGTCTATCGTCAACGATATAAACGTAATCCAACTGCTTCTCGTTGATAACCTTGATCACATCCAGAAGTGTGTCCTCTCGCGTTAACGGCGGCGAAATCAAGGGTTCTGTCAATTCGGCCAGAGAAATCTGTTTGACGATAGAAGCTGCCTCGGGAAAGTTTTGGAAAAGCGGTGTGCGGCGCTTCGTCGCAGTGGCCAGAGCTTCTCTAAAGGGAACCAGGTGCTCTGAGATTTGATGGAAAATATTTTTGCCCATCACCATTATTTCGCAATCGGTACGCGCTCGACAGCTGTGGCTATGTGTCGCACGAGCCATCAGCGAACTCTCGCCAAAGAAATCGCCACAGCCCAAAATGGCGATTACCTCCTCTTTTCCATTGGTCTGACTGAGTATCTCTACCTCTCCCTCTTGCACAACATAGAAATCCGTAGCCGGATCGCCTAACTTGAACACCAGATCTCCAGGCGTGTAATGGGCATTGCCGATTTTCTTTGATGAATCCGAGCGCACAGAGGCCAGCTGCGGCGGGAAGAGTAGATCGAAGGACCAGCCTACCGCCACTTTCATCTTCTGAGCGAAAGACGGCAGTTTGATCAAATAAACACCGCGCCAGACAAACCATGCCAGAAATCCGGAGATGCGAAAATCGAACATTTCGGCCACAGCGCTCTTACCACCAATCGAGCATAGCGTTCCCAGAGGACGATGTAAGAACGGTTTTGTTTGCTGACCGGCAAGCCGAGCAACTATGTTTTTAGCGACTTGCGCTCCTTGCCGCTCAGCGAACTGTCCGGTAGTCGGCGACGGATGTCCGTCAAAGGCGTTGATCACACAAGCACAGTCGCCGATCGCCCAAGCATTAGTGTAACCAGGCAGCGACATATCTGAGTTGACGACCAGCCGGCCTTTTTCCTTAGGAACTTCCAGGCGTTCGATCATCGGCAAGGCTCGCGAGCCAATCGTGCAAATAACAGTACCCGCCTTGAGAAACGTGCCATCTTTGAGACGGACACCTTCAGGCGTACAAACGGCGGCGCTACACTCAAGAAAGAATTTGACACCATTTTCTTCCATCTTTTCTCGAGCAAACTCCCGTAAAGTCGAGCTCACTTCCGGCAAAATCTGTTCGTGAGAATGGACAAGGGTGACATTGACATCTTCCTTTTTGAAATTAGCATAAAAGCGAGAACTTGATTTGACGAAATCATTCAATTCTCCTGCCATTTCCACACCGCTAAAGCCACCACCGACGATGACAAAGGAGAGAAACCACTTTCTCCTTTCTGGTGTTTCGGCGATCTCTGCTTTCTCCAGCTGCCCGATGATATGGGTCTGGATCTTGAGAGCATCAGAAACACTCTTGAGAGGAAGAGCGTGGTCAGCCATCCCGGGGATGAAGGCCAGGTTCGTCGTATTGCCGCCGGCGATCACCAATTGGTCGTACTTCATCGCTTTCTTATCGCCGTCGGTGCCTTCGTAGACAATCTGATTATTCGGCAGATCAATGCCCACAATCTCTTCGGTGCGACAATGCACTTTCCTCAGCAACTGTCTGAGAGGGGCGGCCATATCTTTCGGGCTGACAGCTGCCGATGCCACTTCAGCCAGGAGCGGATAAAAGACCATATGGTTTTCCCGGCTGAAGACAACAATTTCATATTTACTCTCAGGCAAGCCCTTGCGCAGGGTTTCTGCACATTTCACTCCGGCGAAGCCCCCACCAATGATGATGATTCGACCAGTTGCCATGAGACCTCACGCTAATGATTTGACGGCGACGTATGTAAAGACCATTACTTGGCATCAGATCTTAGCCCAACTTTGCCGATTTTGCTGCCGCCGCACACTGATGAGTTAAGATCATCAACGCGTAGGCAGCGGATCGGGAGTAGTTTCGATGCTAATTTATGAAGTAAATATTGAAGTTGATGAATCGATCAACTACAAAGTAGCCGGTTGGCTAACTGACCACATTCAAAGAGTGCTGCAATGCAAGGGCTTTCAGGCCGCTCAATGGTTCTTTCGCTTGCCGGAAGATGAAGGCAAGCAGCCGGAAGGCAAAACCTACTGGACGATTCAATATCTCGTCCAGGACAGAGAGAGCCTGCAGTCATATTTTAAAAATGACGCGCCATCGCTTAGACAAGAGGCGATCGATAAATTCGGCGATAAATACTCAGTCAGCAGGCGTGTCCTTCAACTTCTCAGTGTCGCCGGCAATCCATTTGCAGAAGAGGCCGCTGCGGCAACCGGCAATTCGTAAAATGCGTCAGGTACTGGGTAAAAAATCACTCGCTTAAGCGCTTGAAGCTAAAGCTGAAGACAAAGCCGGCAGCACAGAATGCACCTGCTAAAAGTGACCAGGCAGCTAAGAGATGATGGCCGATCAAAGATCCAGCAATCAGCGGTCCAATGATCTGGGCAAGAGACATCAAAGATTGGGTCACTCCCAGGACTGCGCCTTGCTCTCGCCCGTGCGCCAGCTTGGTGATCAAGCCGGTGAGAACTGGTCTGATCATGCCGCTACCGAAGGAGGAAAACGTGCAAGAGATAATCAAGCCGGTGATACCATGGGTAAAGGCAAGCATTCCGTAGCCTACCATGATACTGAGCAAACTGAGTTGCACTGTTCTAATATCACCCAGCCGCATCGTCAGTTTATGAGTGAGCAAGGGCGGCAAAACAATAGCCAGAAAGCCTACATAGGTAAAGACAAAACCGACCTGTTTCACCCCGAAATGGTAATCCGGTAAGTGAGAATATTGCCGCTCGGCGAATAAGGCAAATCCGGAAGTAAAAACAGCAAAGGCCATCGCCCAGAGAAACCATTGCCCAAAACAATTAGCGAGCTTAGGCTGCTTAAAGTAGTGAAGATAAACAGCCGGTTCAAAAAATTTCGTCGACGTATTTTTTCTATGCTCCTCCTGTAAATGTCTGGCCTTGGCCGGCATGAATATGGACGTAAGGATTATGCTGAGCAGAGAGAGAGCAGCTGCTAGAAAAATCGGATACTGGTAACTAAATTGCGATAGATAGCCGGTAATGGCTGGACCGATGAAAAACCCGATACCAAAACTCATGCCCAAATAGGAAAATGCCTTGGCGCGATCCTTCGGCTCAGTCACATCGGCAATGTGAGCCTGAATCATGGGAAGGTTACCGGCCGTGATACCGTCTATGATGCGGGATAAAAAGATGAGCCAAAGATTGGAGGCCAATGCCAGAATTATAAAACCGATAAATGTACCGATCTGGCTGAGCAGCAACAGCGGCTTGCGGCCAATAACATCGGAGAATTTGCCCAGAATCGGTGCACCAATGAGCTGGCAAAAGGCAAAGACAGATATCAGCAAGCCAACGACAAACGGCGTCGCGCCATACTTTTCCGCATAAAAAGGCAAGAGCGGAATGATGATCACCATGCCCAGCACATCCACCAGGGAGATCATGAAGGCCGGCAATATGGAACGTTCAAAACCAGCGCTTGGTGGCTTGTTCAAACTTGTGGCTTCTGGCACCATTGAACCAGTTTGCCATCAATTAGGATAATTTGCCAGGATAATTTGCCAGAGTGCATATCCGCCGGACATGCCGGGTAAATCCAGGCACATGTAGTTGAACCGAGTTAGGCGATTTCATCTGACCGATTGTTATTTTTGTTGCTATTCTTAAGCGCGACATCATTCAATTCCAGTGCCGGCTCAAGTTATCGACACAGGCAACAATGAAAGAGAAAATGCGAGCATCGTTTCTTAGCATCTTCCTGACAATCCTTTTAATTACATTCGCCAGCTTCTCCGCCCAGAGCGAGCCGGCAGATAAGCTTAGCGATCGCTTTACATTCGTTCAGGATGGTGAGCTGTCCAAGGCAGTACATCTACCTATTTACGAATGGTATACGAAAAAACTGCCACCAGATGGAATGGTGCTGGCCATCCATGGTTTGACTCTGCATGGCAAACGTTACGAAATTGTCGCTCGGGCGTTAGCGGCAGAAAATCCGATCGGTTGTTATTATGTCGTCGCCCCGGATATGAGAGGCTTTGGCCGTACTAGAACCGATCCCACGTTTAGCCAAGGACAAGACAGCACGCGCAAAATCGACTATGCCAAATCGGTAGAGGATATGGCCTGCATCGCCAAATACATGCGGGCCAAATACCCGGGCCTGCCACTTTATGTAATAGGCGAAAGTTTGGGAGCGACGGTTGCTCTAGCGCTGGCCGCCAAGCATCCGGAGTTAGTTGATGGACTTGTGCTCTCAGGGCCGGCGATGGCCATCAATCCACTGATGTTCAATGCACCTCAGAATATCGCCGCGACACTCTGGGCGATATTTATCGATCCAAAATTTCGCGTCGGTCTGAACGTATTTGTCGAGAAACTAGTCTCGGATGATCCCAATATTGTCAAAGAGATGGAAGACGACCCTCTCATTCTTAAAAAGCTAACAATAAACGAGCTGCTGAAGACGGACTACTTTACAGGCAGGACTGCCAAGTTCGCCAAACAGGTGAGACCGAATACACCAATGTTGATCTTACAAGGAAGCAGAGATAAATGCGTGGTACCAGATGCGGTGGTGAAACTAACTCGCAGCGTACGATCGTCCGATCAAACCATGTGCTGGTTATATGCTCACGGTCATTTGCTTCTCGAGACCTCCTATCTCCGCCCGGCGACAGTAGATGCAATCACTAATTGGTTCCAGGAACATACAGCCTCTCACACAGACCAACTTAAGGCAATGCGCACAGATATTCGCGCCCTGGGTGGAAAATGTGATGACGAGTAGATAACAGAAAAAGGATATCAATAAGACCACAGGGCCAAGTTGAAAACAGACGCAATTTTAGTGATCAACGCCGGTTCAAGCAGCATCAAAAGCCGCTTGTATGCAGCCTCACAAGTTAGCTCGCACAACCCACCCACACTCTGGCAGGGACAAGTTAACTTTCACCCTGACAAACCCTCCGAGCTGATCGTCAGCCGTGCGGGTGGAAAGCCGGAAACATGTCATTTTCAAGGCCGAGACGTTGGTGCCGGCTTTGGCGAACTCTTCAATGTACTGAGCGGCAACTCTCTGCCAGCTAACCGGCCAAAACCAGTGATCGGCGAAGTAGAAATAAAAGCAGTCGGGCATCGGGTCGTGCACGGTGGTGATAAGTACTTTGCCAGCACCAGAATAGATCAGCAAGTTTTGGCGGACCTGCACCAATACATCGAACTAGCACCATCTCATGAACAAGCCAACATCACCGGCATGCAAATCGCTTCCGATCATTTTCCGAAAGTGCCGCAAGTAGCTGTATTCGATACCGCTTTCCATCACACGATGCCGCCCAGTGCCTTTGTTTACGCCGGCCCCTACAGTTGGTTTGCCCAGGATGAAATTCGCCGCTACGGCTTTCATGGGATCAGCCACAGTTATTGTGGCCAGCGGGCAGCGGCATTGGTTGGCAAAGATCTGAAAGCGCTGCGCATCATCACCTGCCACCTGGGCAACGGCTGTTCGCTTTGTGCCATTAAAAATGGTGCTTCACTGATGACCACCATGGGCTTCACACCGTTGGAGGGGCTGGTCATGGGCACGCGCAGTGGCTCGCTTGACCCGGGCATTCTCCTTCACCTTCTTAAGAACAAGCGCTATTCAGTAGATGATTTATCGAGAGTGCTAAATAAAGAATCTGGACTGAAAGGACTATCCGGACTATCCGGAGATATGCGCGAACTTGAAGCAGCGGTAGCCAATAACAATTCCCAGGCCAAGCTTGCTTGGGATGTTTTTGTGCACAGCCTGAGCGCTAATATTTGCGCGCTTATACCCCGCCTGGGTGGCCTGGATATACTCGTCTTTGCCGGCGGCATCGGCGAAAACTCTGCTTTAGTACGCTTTGATACGTGTTCGCAACTGGATTTCATCGGCGTCAAAATAGACCAGGCGCTAAATCAAGCTGTCCAGAAAGATACTGATATCTCCAGTGCTCAAGCCTCGGTGCGTACTCTTGTCATCCACACGAACGAGGAATTAGCAATTGCCCGAGAATGCCTGCCCTTCATCAAGTCCTGAGCCGATTAGAGGCCATTTGCCTGCACAAATAGGATGCTAAACTAACGGATTATGTCCATTCCTAAAGTCGATGAAATTCTGTCGATCCTTGCCGGCGATGCCAGGACAGCCCCGGAAAAGATTGCCATGTTGACCGGTCGCAGCCTGGCCGATGTGCAAATGGCCATTGCCGACTACGAAAAGCGCCACGTCATTAAGCGCTACAAGACGATCATCGATTGGGAGAAAACAGGAGTAGAGAAACTCAGCGCTTTTATTGATGTAAAAGTGCAGCCGGCGCGCGATGTGGGATTCGATGCCGTAGCTGAAAGGATTTATCGATTCCCGGAAGTACAAAGTGTCTGGTTGGTTTCCGGCGGCAGCGATCTGAGGGTGGTCGTAAACGGCGACAATATTCGCGAACTGGGGCGCTTTGTCGCTGAAAAGCTGGCCACTATCGAAGGTGTAATCAGTACAGATTCACATTTTGTGCTCAAGCGTTACAAAGAAGATAACGATCTGTTCGTCGACCTCGAAGAAGATGAGCGCCTTGTAGTAACGCCGTGATGAAAGACGACAAGGCTGCAGCACCGCTGGCAAAACTAGTTTGGGAACTACCTGCTTCAGGTATCCGAAAGTTCTTCGACATCGCCGCTCAAATGCAAGACGTCGTTTCCTTGGGTGTCGGCGAACCAGACTTCGTAACACCATGGGCAGTGCGAGAAGCGGCGATCTATGCAATCGAACGCGGACATACTACTTACACATCAAATTATGGATTACTAGAGTTACGCCAATCTCTAAGCGCTCACCTGCAAAAGCTATATGGCGTCCGCTACCAACCAGAAGACGAAATTTTGATCACGGTCGGTGTCTCCGAAGGTATGGATCTGGCGATGCGCGCTATTCTCGATCCCGGCGATCAGGTATTGGTGCCTGAGCCATGTTACGTCTCGTACAAACCATGCGTTTCCCTGGCCGGTGGCATTCCAGTTGGCATAGCGACAAACGCCGCTAACGACTTTCAGGTGACGATCGAATCGTTGGAAGCGGCAGCCACTCCGCGCACAAAAGCAATTTTACTTGGTTACCCCTCGAATCCAACCGGCGCCACGCTACCAAGCGATCTGGTGGCGGCGATCGTCAACTTTGCCCAGGAACGCAACTTGTATATCGTCAGCGATGAGATTTACGATCGTCTCACTTACGATCAGCCGCACACCTGCGTTTCATCTCTGCCCGGAGCGCGGCAGCGTACAATTCTTCTTAACGGATTTTCTAAGGCGTATGCCATGACCGGCTGGCGTTTAGGATATGCCTGCGCACCGGCTGCGGTTTTGGGGGCGATGATGCGCATTCATTCATATACCATGCTTTGCGCTCCTACTATCAGTCAAAAAGCGGCACTGGAAGCCTTAAAAAGTGGTGAAGCGGCAGTAGAGGACATGCGTACCCAGTATAAGCGGCGCCGCAATCTGATCGTTACCGGGCTAAATAAAATCGGCTTGCCTTGTCACATGCCGCAAGGCGCTTTCTATGCATTTCCCAGCGTTGCTGCCACCGGGCTTAACTCAGAGGAGTTCGCGGAAAGACTGCTGTTCGATGAGCACGTAGCGGTGGTACCTGGCACCGCATTCGGTGCTGGTGGAGAAGCGCACATTCGTTGTTCGTATGCCACCAGTTTGGAAAAGATCGAATTGGCATTAGCACGCATGGGTAGATTTGTTGCTCAGCTTAAGAAGCAAAACGTTGCTCAGACAACCTCTAGGCTAAGTCCGAGCTAGGATCCTTAACTTTGTTTTTGCTTGGACGTATCCAGGACATTTTCTTTGCCGACCTCTAAGTGCGTTTTGATGAAGGCGATGAATTCTTCAACACCATCGACACGCTGCCATGGTATCAGTAAAATAAAGGCTGCAAGGACCAGTGCTAAGTAACTCTTCTCGTCTAAGATTTGGAGTGTGAGCTGACCGTCTTGGAGTATTTTGTTATTCATTCACGCTAAACTCTCGCACGGTCAAGTAGTAATTCAGGCCAAACCGGGCGACTTTAGAGGAGCGTACCCGCTAAGAACCAGTGGGCAACGTTGAAGTAAATGATCAAGCCGGTGACGTCCACCAAGGTCGCCACAAATGGTGTCGAGGCACTGGCTGGATCGAATTTCGCTAGCCTCAGAATAAAGGGCAGAATTGAACCCACCAGGCTCCCCCAGAGAACCACACCGATGATGCTAAACATCACGGTTAAAGCGATCAGGATGTAATGTTCGCCGTAGCTTTTGAACAATCCTTGCCAGATCAGTATGCGGAATAGGCCGATCACACCGAGAATTAGACCCAGACCAGAAGCTGTGATAAATTCACGACCGAGGACGCGAGACCAGTCGCGCTGTCGCACCTCATCCAGAGCCATCGCTCTTATGACCAGAGTAGAAGCCTGCGAACCGGCATTGCCACCACTACTAATAATCAATGGCAAAAATAGAGCAAGCACAACGGCGCTGGCAATTTCCTTTTCAAAGTAACCCATAGCACTGGCCGTTAACGTTTCACCAAGGAACAATATCGTTAGCCAGCCGGCACGCTTGCGCACCATCTGCCAAATGCTGACTTGCAAATAGTTGCCTTGCAGTGCTTCGGTACCGCCGATCTTCTGAATATCCTCTGTCGCCTCCTCTTCAATCACGTCGACGATATCATCAACGGTGACGATACCCTTCATATGATTTTGGGCATCTACAACCGGAATTGCCATCAAATTATGTTCGGCAAACAAGCGGCTCAATTCTTCTTGGCCAAAATCCTCACGCGCCGTGATGATCTGCTTGCGCATGTTATCTTCTACGCGCGCTTCCGGTGGAGCGGAGAAAAGCTTTCGCAGAGAAATCTGACCGAGAAGATGCTGGGAACTATCCAAAACGTACACATAGTAAATTGTTTCGACCTGCTCAATGGCTTGTTTACGCAAATAGGAAATGGCCTCGGCGACGGTCACATCCGGCCTAATTCGAGCATACCGGGGACTCATCAAACCACCAGCTACATCTTCTTTATAAGCGAGCAAAGCCGAGACTTCAGAATGGGTAGGCGCATCCAACAACTCCAGGACGCCTTGACGTTCATCTTCCGGCAACTCCTGAATTAGATCAGCGGCATCATCTGGATCGAGGACGCGGATCCATAACCGTTGCTCCCTGGTCGGCAGCGATTCAACGATCTCAGCCTCTTCGGCAGCGCTCAACTCACGAAAAAATTCCTCAGCATCGGCGGGCGGCAACTGGGTAAAGCGCTCGATTTTTTCCGGCAGCGACAGATCGCTCCAGATTTCATGCAATGCAGAGTGCGAATCCACTCTATTCAGGGTTTTTTCCATGATTCCATCACTGATTCTATTAATTGCCTGATTGCCGCTAATCGCCTTACCTTTGGCAAGTTGGAGGATAGTCCTCACCATGCCTGATTTGACGTTTATTGCCGCGCCTAAGTCCGAGCTAACACCAGACTCAACGACAAAGACCGCCCGTTGGAATAATGCCAGCGATCTTTAATTGTATCCAGTCAGTCTAACGAGTTTGATGAGAATCTCTCATGGTAGGAAAATTTGGCTAAAGAGAGCGAGCCATAAAATAGGCATGACCTAGCTTGCTTCTATGTTGACATCGAATCGCCCGATCACGGCTAATCATCGGACCGTCCCCGGAGTAGACGCCAGTTAGCCTGATTCACCTTGCCGATCCATGTGCCTGTACTTGGGGAAGAACTCAGCAAGTTGCTGGGCGACCCAACGCGGGTCGTTGGAGTCATATGACCACTCCTCGGTACCTTGCAGTCCACAAAAAGTCGTCAGAGTCCAGGTACATGTAGGTTCGCCTACTTTTCGAGCGATGGTCAGCAACGCTGTGCGTTTAAACGGAACTTCGACTGTGCGTCCTGGCGATCGCATCGTATCGTTATAGATTGTCCGCAATTGGTCCGAGTCCGGAATGGTCGATTGCTGAGGCAGCCGGACATTTAGCGAATTTTCACCACGATTCAAAAGCATAATCTAACCGCTCCTGTTCGCCACTCTCAATTGAGTTCTTCGTGGCTTTTGCCACGTACCCTCCTGCCAACTTTTTTACCCGATCTAATCCGTAATTATGCATCTAGTTAACCATTATCACCGGGATATCATTGCCCTGTCCAGGGTTGTCAGGGAGTGTTTTGGACAACGGTCATGATAGACAAATCATTCGCCTGGCAGCACCAGCGCGCCGATCGTGCCCGGAAAATCGCCAAGCTAACTTATGTAGAAGTTAGAAGTGGCGGTCAAGACAGACGTTCTGGCAAAAACTGCCCGGGACATCGCGGCACGTTCTATACTTTTCCCGGGAGAGAAACTCTTGGCGTCGAACCGGGACGATATTGAGGTTACAACAGATGGCCGCAAAACGGCCATTGTCGTAGTGACTAGCGTGCTCGTGGCAATTTTTAGCTTGCTTAGCCTGGCCAGCCCGGATGGCAGATCAACAGACGATCAGCTACATAACAATATCAAGCCGGGGGAGCAGTTGAAAGACGTGGCTACCTATTGCAAACAACATAATTTGTCTTATCAGTGGGATGCAAAAACGCACAAGTTGGCGATCATTGTTAACGGCGCTAAGTGGCTACCGATAGTCAAAGTTACTTATAAAACGTACCTTTATTTTGATGACTTCAACCAATACAAAAGTGGGCGTACCGGCAATATGGAATATTCGATGCGGTAACAATTGCGCGGTAACAATGGCCGCACCGTATTCAGTATCATCTCCATCGAATTATAATAGCGACGTTTGGCAAGATTAGATAGGCGGCCTTTGCAGGAAAAGGAGAGGATTGTATTGTGTTCAAGTGCTGGAGGTCTCCCGTCAATGGCGATATCAACAAAGCGATCACAGCAAAGCGGATTTGTCTTTTCCAGATTTTTGCTCTCTGCCTTTTTTTCAGTACAGATACAGCTAGTTCCATCGCTGCCGGCAAACTGTGCACTCAGCCAACAATCGCCACCTTTGCTGTCATCTGACAACGCGACAAAAAGCGCCGCCGGCGAGAACGCAGTCAGTGGAGACACTGGCCAAGAGCAAGCTGCCGCGGCCAATGCCCAAGCAAAGCCGGCGGGCTTGGCCGATGACTCTGCCCCCGGACCGACCACGGCAGCGCCTATACAATATCCGACTTTACGGGCGATTAAGGCTGCTCGCCGTGTGCAGGTAAGAAAACTGCCGCTGCCGACAGTCCCCCACTTGACCGATCCTTATTCGACAAGTGTGTCACCAAATGCGGTGCAGCTTATAGAGATTCTTAGACTATCGCCAAAGCTGGAACACCTGCATCATCTGCAAGAAGAGGCTAAGAAATATGATAGCCAAAAACTACCGATTGAGTTGCGTCAGAATCTTACTGAAACCAAAGTCGAGATAATGGAAGTCATTGAACAAAGCCGCCTGGATATCGATTTTGTTGTCGCCGAAATTGAACAAGAGCAAGCGCTGATGGAAGAACTCTTGCAAGCCTATACGTCCCAACGAGACGACCGAGTTAATCGGGCTAATATAGCTGCATTCCGCACTAACGGCGTACTCTGGGCCGTAGCCGAAGCGCTAGACATCCCCACATACAGTCACCCACGCTATTCAATCTCCTCAGGCTCAATCGGCATTCTGGCCGGACTGGTACCCTCGGTTTTCTCGCTCTATGCAGTGAGGGCCACATCAGGCACTCATAACCCGCGCGATCCGTATCTCAATATGCTGAATAAAATTTACGACTTTCCGTCTGCACCTCAAATCCAATACCCAGAAAGCGTATGGCGGTATCTAAACAGTCCCCAGCCCGGGGATTCGACAAAGACCCGCCGCCAGCTATTAATTGAACATTGGGCAGAGGATCGCAATATAAAAATCTTTGCCAACGGAGTGACCACAGACAAACTACGGTTGCTTACCGGCATTAAGCAATCAAATGTCGATATCGATCTGCTCACTGATCGCTTAACCATGCTAAAAGAGGTGAAAGCGCTGTCCTTGCAAATGACCAGGCCATTGTTGGAAATAAATATGATCATGCGGGATGAAAAGCATCTCCCGACATTCAACTAGCAGCTTGGGTAAAAATCAATCAACCGAAGTAGCTGAAGATTGCAGGTTCCGCTGGCTAAGCATGGACAATGGCAATGGCATAGCCCGTTTTGAATGCTTCAGTAATAGCCGTCTTCAGGGCCTGAAAAACTTCCGAATGAGTTTCGAAGCTCTCGATCGTATCCACAGCGTCGTCGGGCAAATTCTCGATAGCATTGAAGACGCGTTGCACCTCGGCCGGACTGAAGTAGCCAAAGTAAGGACAATCCCCATTCTTACCCAAGATATCGAACGGTGAGTTGTTCATCGCACAGACGGTTAAGAATCTCTCGTCAATTTGATCGTCTAAAGTCTCCAACGCGTCGACAAAGTCATCAAGCACCATCTCCACTGACGTGTGCAAGATGCCGCTCGACTCAACCGAGGATACCAACGAGTCATACTTTTCTTGATCTGATAGCGAGTCAAGCCCGTTCGGCAAGACATCCTCGTCAAGGATATAAAAAGAAAAAGTCTCGGTCATGGTCAGTCGCTAACAGTCTTCGGCACAGATCGGCTTAACCAGAGTAACCATATGATAATAATAACTTTGCGTCTCCACAAACAAAAGGCGAGCAGGTACTACTACTCGCCTTTCGGGTTTTGCCTTGTGGCAACTGAATTAATAGTTCCTGGTTTGAGTATGGGTCGATTGAATCGTCGTAGCCGGAGCTGGAGCAACCACTTTGGTCGTCGAGCTCTTTACTGTAGATGAGGCTGCACCGGGGGCAGAAATATCTGTCCGGGAAACATCGCTTTTAACGGCTGCGCCGCCGCCCACACTGGTTGTGCTGGTCGCCGAGTGCGTTTCGTTAGTTCCTAGCCCATTATCCTTTACAGTTGTTGAGCTGGATTCCATCTCATCGGCAAAGATTGGCGCCATGTAGCTCAAACCCAGACAGACGAGCGCAGTCAGTGCCCAATTCTTCTTAGCAATCATATGTACTTTCTCCTGATAATTAGTGTATGTAGTGCCGGGATAGCGACGAAGCTGGCCAGTTTGAGTTCCCTGTTGGGCATGACTTTCATTTAACCGAGTTTCAGTTGCTACTTCTTGTCAACCTGATATACTTCTTTTCAACTAAATAAGAGCAAAGCTCGTGTTGTCACTGCCTGTCGGCAGGACACGTCAAAAAGTCTTAGAGCTGAGTTGAACGGACCCGATGTAATTTGATGTCTCTTGCAATCTCCAAGCGCCGATCCTTTACGAGTGCTGTTAACAGCCTGATCGGCATCAGCAAATACTTGTTTTTTGTCTTTGCTCTATCTGTGCTTGGCGCTTCGCCAGGCTTGGCCAATGTCGTACGTGACAACGACAGCATAGACGCGAAGGCCACCAAAACACCTTTATATGAATGGACCGATGGCAGCCAAAAAGCAACAGCCATTGTTGTCACCGTCCACGGTGCCACGCAACAGGCTGCCTGCTTCGAAGTGCTCGCCAGGCAATTGGCTGAAAAAGGCTTTCTGGTGTGTTCCATTGACTTGAGAGGCCAATGGCCAGTGGAGATCCAGACCGGAACATTACCCGAACGGATATACGATTGATTATCGCCAAAGCGTTCTAGACATTCAAAATTTGTTGGCAGTCCTCAGAAAAAATCATCCCGATTTACCGATTTACGCAATTGGCGAAAGTTGCGGCGCAGCGGCGTTAGTCAGCGCCGCTACCAACAGTCCCACTCGCCTCAGCGGCATGATTCTGGCCAGTGCCGGGACTCATCCCAGGTCCTTCAAACCAGACTGGGTAGTTTGGGACTTTTTCCAGGCGATAGGAAATTTGAGCAAGCCATTTGAAATAGTGCGCTACATCAAGCGTTATTCTTCAAACGATCCGCGAGTAACAGCGGAGATGATCAATGACCCTCTGTCTCGGCGAGCGCTCTCCGGAATAGAGATTTTGGCCACAGGCATGTTTATTCATACCACGCCACAAAAAGTGCACGCGCTGCCCGAGGACATGCCACTCCTTGTGTTGCAAGGCACTGATGATAACGTTTGCAGCCCGACATCGGTCAAACAAATCATCACGAATAAGACAGGTTTCGATAAGCAGTTGATTTATTTGCGCAATTGCGGTCACGTTTTACTTGGTACAAGCTATATCAAACCACGCGTCAGCGAACTTCTTCTCACCTGGCTCGAAAGACATAATCAATCAACAACCGCAGGGACACCAGGCAACGCCGTTCCGGTCGCCTTGACTGAACGCTTAGTCTCTCTTGAATAATCACGCGCATCTCTTAAAACCATCTCTCGACAAGCTCTGGACAATCGCCGAATCTTGCCACCTTTGTCGCCACGTATAACGTGGTTGGCATCAAGTTGTCATTAGATTTTCTAATTAGTTCTTCTACTTGTCTCAACTAGAGGTGGGCATTGTTTCAGCCGCTTTCTGCGTTTAGTTCCAACCACCGCTAAAAAAGCCTGCGGCTGGGCAAAATAATAGCGGTAACCGGCAGTCCATTTTTGACTTACTACCACGAGAGCACTTATGACATCAGCTATAGCCATTCTGGAGCGGCTTCTCGAGAATCGCAGCGAGAACTCAAAGGAACACATCCTCGAGACTGCTTCTCCTCGACTGACGGACGTCGAGAACAGAATGGACCATAGCTTCGACGCCTTAGTAAAGGAAATAAGTACCATTTTCGGAGTGCCTGATTTTGCTAATAGCAAACTGACCGGTCAAGAAAAAGTTCAGAATATCTTGCCCAAGTGGAGCGAAGGCACCGCGCGTAATGGCGGCGTCCTGAAAACAATGCGACTGAGCTACTGGAAACGGGACGAAGAGACATTCTACATCGCTTTGCGTACTGAATGTGACACCAGAAACGACCGCAATCTTTACTATGACTTAGTTCTTGGGGCGCGCCGTCGAACGCCGGGCTCAACGCCAAAGGTTGAAAAGCTACGCAATGCGAAAGAACATTGGCTGAGCCGGTTCATTCCGTTCTTCACCGGACGATAAGCGCTCTAGTGGTAATAATGGCTACTGGCAGTGGTGATTTCGGCTGCCGCATAAAAGCGACCTTCATTGAGCAGGGATTCTTGAGTGCGATAAATGTCGCTAAGCGCATTGAATGTTGTCAAAGTAATTGGATGAATATCGCCTAGCTGAGAGCGTTCAATCTTCCAGGAACGGATCAAATAGTCTCTTGCTGCAGACAACTTGTTCATCGCACAGCATAATAATCCTAAATTATATAAATCCTCTGCCAGCGCCACCGTATCCGGTGCTGATAATTCGTCGATTGTGAGTGCCTTGGTCATTATCAGTTCAGCGCTTTCGTAGTCGCCTTGCTCGATATACATTTCGCCAAGACGTTTTAGTTGTGCTGAATCTTTCATAGAATCTCCTGTTTAGCGAATTAATTTCGCTGCGATCGCTCAGCTGGGGTTAGACCATGAAAAATACCTCTTCACCCTATCTTAGCGATTGCCGTTGCTTCGCCACCTAACTAGAATCGCGGTATACGACGAATCTACGATGTTTGATGCGTTACGAAGCGCCACTATTCAATTGTACCGATGCCGACCTTATACAACCGGGCGAAAATAGTGTCAAGACCGCCTCAAGCGCTCATTGCCGATATACATGGTCGGCCGTCAAGATGTCAGTATACATATCAACTAAATATGGATCTGGACCGCAATACATAGCTTGTTGATCAACGATTAATTCCCAGCTTAAATCGGCAATCAATTCCCAAATCCAGTGCCAAACCCAAGTGCACCTTCATTCCGTTCATTCAAGGCGTGCTGGTATCCTTGGCTTTCGTCTCAGTGCTAGCTGTACTCGCCGACGAATCATCTTTTTTCGTAGAATCAGATTTAACTGCTGCGTCTTTAGCCGCACCACTGGTGGTGACGTTATCCGGTTTCTGCTCTGGAGCCTGCTTAGCCGCTTCGATTGCCTTCTTTATCTCGGCAGCTCTAGCTTGAACTTTATCCGCTTGCTCTGGCTTGTTCTGCTTACGCAAAGCAATCTCATACGTATCCAACACTTTGAGAAGGTTGGGGTCCGTCGAATTGCCGCCTTTATCCAACATGTCCGAGTACATCCGCATATTATCAGCGGCGTCCCCAACTGTCTCCGGCTGCTGCAGGCAGGCATTAGCAAAAGTCAACGCCGCCGCAATGGTTTGCGGATCCTGCGCGCCCAGTTTTCGTTCGCGCAATTGATAAATCTGTTCATAACTATTGACTGCGTCTTTATACTTCTTCTCGTCCAAGTACACTTGACCCAGTTTCGTCAAAATCGGGCACAACTCATAACTGCCCGCACCGAATCGATTGATCTTGGCGATCAGCACTATTCGATAAACTCTCTCTGTTTCCGACAGAGCATTGCGCTTGCGTGACAGATCGCCAACGATTTCGTAAATCTTCACCACACTTGGATCAGATGTACCCCAGACTCTCTCACGGTACATAACCGCCTGGCGATAAAGCTGCTCTGCTTCCGTGAGCTTACCTGCTTTCTGCTTCTGTTGTGCTTGCAGATAAAGCTTGTTTGAATAGGCAACCGCCTGTTTGGCTGCCAGACTAGCATCGTATTCACCGTCGCTGTTGATGCCCAAGGGTTTTGTGCTCACACCGCCTTGTGTGCCAGCACCGCTAATGGAATTGAGCGCTGAACCATAGGCTCGAGTTAGACCAGCAGAGTTAGTAGGATTAGCCATCGTGTTCGCCAATCCTGCCGAATGACCGTAAACTGCACCCATTTCCGAAATCCCTTGCGCTCGTACCGCAATCGCATTCACAGAAACGCAAAAACCCAAAACGAGGGAAGCGCCCTTAATGACTGTCATAGAACAAACCTCGATAAGTAAAGAAGGCTGGAGAAATAGAGGCGAGAGACTTAAACATTGAACTAGATGTACCTAACTATTTAAGCATGGAGCATAAGTGATATCGAGCTCGCCGGGAGAGAATTTGCCAACTTCTGCAATTTTGCTTACTAGTTTCGAGAAAATATATTAAATTCGGTTTATCTAATCAGTAAACCAGCTGTCCACCGAGAATTACGTGCTTCAAGCCGAGCGGATTTTGGTTCCAGACTAGAACATCGCCCTTCATGCCGATATCCAGACGTCCTACCTCTTTGTCTATGCCTATAGCTTTAGCTGGATTCCAGGTGGCCATTCGCACCGCCTCAACAAAACTAGCCACTTGCCAGTCAACGATATTCAATACAGCTTCGCTCAAGGTGATCGATGAACCGACAAGTCCACCGCCGGTAGTGCCGATCTGAGCGGCATCAGTGACTAGAATGACTTGGGTTGCGCCTTTCAGTCTGAATACCAATTTGATCATCTGGGGATCCAGATGTTTGCCATCAGCGATCAAGGCGCAACTGACTCGGTCATCCAGGAGCGCAGCGGCGATGGCACCCGGATTTCTGTGATGGATAGGCGGGGCGGCGTTAAAAGTATGGGTGACCATACGCACGCCACGATCAAAGGCGCGATGAGCTTCCTCAACTGTGGCATTGGAATGACCAAGTGAAGCAGCGATATGGTGCTCTTTCAAATAATCGATTGTCGCACATGATGGATCCAGTTCCGGTGCGATGGTCATCAATTTCACGGCATCGTCAGTCAGTTTCCGCAGCACTGCCAAATTCAATGGCTGAATGAACTGCTTGCCATGCACCCCAAGCCGTTCCGGTGATATACAAGGCCCTTCCAGATGGATGCCGGGCATGCGCACGCGAGGACGCGGTCTTTTTTCGGTCCAGGTCGACGCACTGCCTTTGCCGCTTTTGACGGATAGCGGCGGGCATTTTCCCAGCTACCAACGCCGATTGACTTTAGAAACTTGATATTCTTCGCCAGATGCCCAAGGTCGTCGGAGATCAGAGTGGGAAGAATGCACGTCACACCCGCCTTGAGCAAGTCGTCGCTGAGAGAATCCACCTCTTCGGCTGTCGGATCACCCCAGAAATTGCAACGCGCTCCACCGTTTACCTGGAGATCCACTAGACCCGGCGTCAGGTAACAGCCGGTCACATCCAGAACCTCGGTACCCGGCACTTCTTCGCCGAACTGATCGCCGATGACCGCAATTTTCCCGTCAACAATCTTGAGATTGCTGAATCGCGTCTCCAAAGGAGTGATTATCGTGCCGCCAATTAAAGCAATTTCTGACATTTTATATATTTTGATTTATAGGGTTTGCCGATTGGCTGTTAGTGCGGTAAAGTCTAGCTGACTCTAATACTGTGAGATTGAAGCCAAAAATCCCAGGGAATATTAGACCTTGAATCGGCGTTAACACAAGTGCTGTTGTCCAATGTCACAAAACGACGATCAAAATATTAGCCCGACAACCGCTCGTACATGGGATATTCCCAGTCTCATGGCGCGCGTATTGGAATTGCAAGAAGAGTTGCTGCAAGCACAGGAAAAAAATCTCGTCCTTTCCGCACAAACACGTGAGTTAGAGCGGGTGGCCAGGGACGCTGAAGATCTAAAAGCTGAACTGACCGCACAGGGTTTGCTATTGGCTGATAAAAGCCGGGAGAACAAACATTTGCACCAGGAGCTCTCCCGTGTTACGGCTGTGCTCGACGTCAAGCTGAATGAGGTAGAAGAGCTCCGAGCAGCGGCTGCGGATATCCAACAACAGTTGAAAATGCGTGAATCCGAGCGGGACTTATTGGCGGTAATGTTGAACGAGGCGGAAAGCGCTCAACGCCGCGCTGAAGCGAACGCCGAAGTTGCTCTTCAGAGCGACAAGACTCAAAAAGGTGCCTGGCCATTCATCAAAGGGCCGAAAAAGAATTAGTCTAAATTACCGCCTTCTATGTGAAGTTGAAAAGCAGTTTGGAAACATTGTCAAAAGACCTTCTCAGAGGCGATCGCCGGGCCTTGGCCAAAGCGATCAGTCTGGTCGAAGATGGTGGCCCGGACGCATCCGAGCTTGTCAAAAGCCTTTTCTCACATTCAGGCCGTGCCCACGTGATTGGCATTACCGGTTCGCCCGGTGTCGGTAAGTCTACTCTTGTGGATGCGCTGATCACAGAAATACGCCAGTCGGGACTGAAAATAGGTGTGCTTGCGGTTGATCCATCCAGCCCATTTACAGGCGGCGCCATACTTGGTGATCGTATTCGCATGCAAGGTCATACTCTGGACAAAAATGTTTTCATTCGTTCCATGGCCAATCACGGCCAAGCAGGTGGCGTGGCGCTCGCTACCTACGATGCAATTCGCATGTTCGAGGCTTCAGGCTATGATCTGATCTTGATCGAAACTGTCGGTGTCGGTCAATCAGAGCTAGCCATCGCTAAAACGGCTGATACGACCGTGCTCGTTCTCATGCCCGGATCGGGCGACGACATTCAAGCGATCAAGTCAGGAATTATGGAAATCGGTGATATTTTTGTTGTGAATAAAGGCGATTTACCCGGCGCGAACAAAACGACCAGTGAAATAACCGCCAGTCTCGAATTGACTAATTTCGAAAACGCCTGGCGCCCGCCGGTAATCCCGGCGGTGGCCGAAACGGGACAAGGTGTTGATAAAGTCTGGCAGGCGCTCAAGGATCATTTCCAGTTTCTTACATCAACCGGGTTATTGGCTCAACGTCGCCAGGCTAAGATACAGGCCGAACTAGCGGAACTGGTAGCAGCATTAGCGCGCGAAAATTTGCGAAACTCGATCGAGAGTTCTGCGGAGGCACGCAAGCTCCTGTCACAAGTCCTGGAAAAACAGGTAGACCCGCATTCGGCAGCCGAGGAGTTGATGCAAGATCTGTTCAGTCAATAAGACTTCGGGCAATGGAGCTTCGCCAAAGCTGGAGCAAAGCATGTATCTCTCACGAAGAAAATTGCTAAAGAGCAGCCTGGGACTTCTGAGTCTGTGCTTTGCTCCGCATCAGTTTTGGAACGACGCCAAAGCGGCGAAATTGAGCGATGAACAGCTGCTGGCCAACTCAATTGACAATTCAACTGCCAGTTCCTTTGACAGCTCGTTTAATAAATCATTTGTGGTCATCCAATTAAATGGTGGCAATGACGGTCTGAATATGGTGGTGCCATTCAATGATGGGCGCTATTACAGCCTGCGGCCGACCATCGGCATTAAGCCGGAGCAAGTAATCCACTTAAATCACGAGATCGGCTTCCATCCAGCGATGACCGGTATCGCCGATTTATACGGCCAGGGCCAGGTAGCCATCTTTCAAGCGGTGGGCTATCCAAATGCCAAACGTTCTCACTTTCGATCGACGGCTATCTGGCAGACGGCCCAACCAGAGATTATCGGTTCGACCGGCTGGCTTGGCCGCATTCTGGATGCAGCTCACAACCACGCCCAGACGTTCCCTGCGTCTTTAACCGCTGTGAATGCCGACCGGCAGCTACCGCTGTCACTGACAGGCAAAAGCTCTGACGTAAAATCGGTTAGCAATCTCCAAGAGTTCGCTCACTATAATCCGAGAGTGACATATCCTCAGACCAGATTCGGCGAGAACCTGAAATTAATCGCGCAAATAATCACCAACGGCAGAGGCGCTCAAATTTACACAATCAGCCTCGATGGCTTTGATACGCACACTCAGCAGCTGGACGTACAGGGCACGCTGCTCAAGCAATTGTCAGACGGCCTGGCAGCATTTTATACCGATCTGGCCGCTGCCAAATGTGACAACAACGTACTGACGTTTGTCTTTTCCGAATTCGGCCGCAGCGCTACCGAAAATAATAGCGGCGGCACAGATCATGGTACAGCTGGACCCTGTCTGGCGATAGGCGGTAAGGTTCGCGGTGGCATATACGGTGCTCTGCCAGGCTTAGCCAACCTGCACTCCGGTCACCTCGAATACCAAATCGATTTTCGTGATATCTATGCTGGGATCATCGATCGCTGGTTTGATCTAGATCAGGCTGAAATACTGGGCAAACAATTCCGCTCAATCGCCTTCCTCGATCGATCTCTCGATCGATCTGGGGACTACCTGCGACTCAAGTCATAATCTTGCCGGCAAGAGAAAACTGCCAAGGAAATCTCGCGGCCTAACCAGCACCACCGATGGTGATCTCTTGTCCCGTCAACCACTCGCTACGCGGATCAGCAAGAGACCGAATTGTTCGCGCCACATCCTCGGCAGTCGGAATTTTTGCCGCCTTGCCCGACAAACTGGTTACGTCCAAATTCTTGTTTTCTACAATCCGATCCATCATCGGCGACCTGATCACACCTGGCACGATGCAATTGACGCGAACATTTGGCGCTAATTCCACCGCCAGGGCACGAGAAAGTCCAAGAATGCCGCCCTTGCTGGCTGAATAGAGACTGGTTGGAACGTCTATCCAGCCCTCTCTGGCTAGCGTGGAAGCGACATTGACAATCGCTCCGCCTGCACCTTCAAGCATCGTCCGGGCCGCAAATTTGCACATAAACCAGGTGCCCTTGAGATTGGTGTCAACAACATAGTCGAAATCTTCTTCAGACATTTTCAATATGCTGCCGCCGGCAAACACGGCCGCACAGTTTACAAGTATGTTCAAGGAGCCAAATTTGCGCTTGGTGTCAACGACAATTTTATTGGCGTAACCTTCGCTTGAGACATCGCCAGTAATGAAATGAGTACGTTCCTTATATTGATCCAGACCTTCAGTGGCGGCACGCAATTTGGAAAACTGCCTACCAACAACAACTACATTCGCACCCTCCACGAGAAACAACTTGGCTACTGCCAAGCCAATTCCGGAACTACCGCCAGTAATAAGAGCAGTCAGTCCATCCATCGATCAGTCCTCGCGAGCGAGCTGTCCATATAGATCTGACATTGTATGGTGTGAAACCCCATATCTTTTGCAGCATCAGTACGAATTTCTCTGAATAGTCTCATGTTTTCGCGAGCGAGCACGGACTCACGACATTCTCAAACCTTACGCTAATGTCATGAAAATATACATGGCATAGATATGCATCCAGTATCTTAATCGGCTTGACGCCTGGTTTTCCAACTCATACGATTGCGCACGGTAGATTGTCGAGCAATCGCCCAAGCATATAGAACCTCGCGACACGGTCAAAAACTGAATGTCTAAAATCGCTATTATTAGTCAACCAGACCAGGGAGTCCTGATCGACGTTAGCGGCTGCGCATCGCTACGAGAAGCAATCGATCATTTGACATCTACACTACAGGTTTCCAGTCAATTTTGGCAAGGAACCAACATTGCCATAAATCTTGGGCAGCTTGAGTTAAACACATCACAAGTCGGACAAGTACTGGCCATTGCCAAAGGTGTAGGGGCCACGCCCAAACAAGTATTCGCCAAAAGCGGCCTGACTAGGACCGCTTTGCGTGAGCACAACGTCACTCTTGGCAGTGGTGAGCCGATGGCACTGCCAGCCATCGATCCCGAAAAATTGATGCATCATGAATTAAGCGATGAAAGCGATGAAGGTGCTGAATCTCGACCAACTAAAACAAAAACCCAAACAAGAAAGGGGTCAGCCAAAGAAGTGCACGCAGCGGTTCTCTTTGAAGCAGAGGTAGTTGATCATCTGATCGTCAAAGGAGGACAAGAGGCTGACTTAGCTGAGCAAGAATCTGAGTCTGGCTCTGAATTAGACTCTGAGTCAGACTTTAAGCAAGAATCCGAGGAACAATCCGACGAGGATGCCGATCGTTTCAGTGAGATTAAGATGGTGCAGCTGCCGCCATTACCGCCGGTGCCTGCCGTCCTTTACCTCAGGCAAACTTTGCGTTCCGGCCAAACGGTTAGCCATGCGGGACATCTGGTGATCGTCGGCGATGTCAATCCCGGTGCAGAGATTATGGCCGAAGGAGACATTACAGTCTGGGGTGCTTTGCGCGGCATCGCCCACGCAGGCATCGGTGGCAAACTCGATGCGGAAATTCGATCCTTAAAATTGCAACCGATCCAAATTCGCATCGCCCATGCCATTGCCCGTTCACCCGACCGTCCACGCGTCAAATACGCATCCGGCGGCAAGGTTGGACCAGAGGTAGCACGGATCGTTGAAGGCAAAATCAAGATTTCTCGAAGCAGCGTTGAATAGTTGAGCGCTCTGCGCTCGCCTCCCAAGAAACATGACATCACTAAGCGAAACGGGTATACAGCATGAGTGGTCGAGTAATAGTAATCACCTCCGGTAAGGGCGGCGTCGGCAAAACCACGGCTTCTGCCAATATTGGCGTGGCCCTGGCGAATACTGGCGCAAGCGTTGCATTAGTCGACATGGATATCGGCTTGCGCAATCTCGATATCTTAATGGGACTCGAAAATCGAGTTGTCTACAACCTTGTCGATGTGGTGGAAGAAAGATGCAAGCTCAGGCAGGCGCTCGTAAAAGACAAGCGCATTCCGAACCTCAGTTTGCTTCCGGCTGCGCAAACTCGCGATAAAACCGCAGTCAACTCAGAGCAGATGAAGAAGCTCTGTGACGAACTGAAATCATTGTTTGAATTTGTCGTTGTTGACAGCCCAGCTGGGATTGAAAGCGGCTTTCAAAATGCGGTCGCCGGCGCTTCCGAAGCAATAGTGATCACTACACCAGAGATGTCCGCCGTTCGGGACGCCGATCGGATCATTGGTTTATTGGAAGCGCGCAAAGAAGAGATCAGTGAATACAGGCTGGTGATCAATCGCATTCGCCCACAAATGGTACGCAATAGCGACATGATGAGCGTGGAGGATGTACTGGAAATTCTATCCGTCAAGCTCCTGGGAATCGTCCCCGAGGACGAAGAGATAATTACCTCAACAAACCGAGGGGAACCGGTATCGGGGACAGATAATTCCAGATCCGGCTTGGCATTCCGCAACATCGCCAGGCGTATTCGCGGAGAGGACGTGCCGTACATGGATCTGGATGCGCAGGCCGGCGGCTGGATCAACCGGCTGGTCAAATTCTTTTCCACAACAGCACGAGTTTAACGGAGGACCGAAAGTGCAAGTTCTCAATTGGTTATTCCGTGCAAACGCGGCTTCAGCGGCTCACCAGGCCAAAGATCGGATGCGCAACATGCTTGTGCACGACCGACTAGAGTTGCCGGCAGGAAGACTGGAAATTCTCGAAGAGGAGCTAATCGCTGTAGTTTCACGGTATTTTGACCTGGATAAAGATACCACTCGCTTTGACCTGCAGCAGTACGAACGCAGGGCAGCTTTAATTGCCAATTTCCGGCTGCTCAGATCGAAGGTTTGAGCCACCAGCCAAGGCATTGCTCCTGGCCTGCTCGTGTTGCTCCTGGCCGCTCACTAAAGATGGTTGTGCGGGCTGGCTTTGCCTTCGGCAAAATCCGCCTTTGGCTGAGACCGAAAGCGATGCTGACAGTTGGGTTTCCCATCGTACCTTTTATATATAATGGTGCGGTTGTCACTTTTGCAGCTGCTGCATGAACTCGACTCTCCTGGCCTCACCAATTGGCTTTTATATACGCTTCTTGGCAGACTTACTGGCCAGCGTTGACTTTGTTTTGCTCGGTGCGACGGCCTTCCTGGTCTTTGTCGGCTTGAACATCCTGCATTATTCGCAACAAACAGTCGGTTACTTCGATAAACAGCTGGAGTTCATGTGGGTAGGACTGGTTCTCCTCGCGGCCTCAGCCCGCATACCCTACAAGTTCTGGACAAATAAAATTGTTGTTTCGATCATTTACTTGATCAATCTGGCTCTGCTGGTCGCCGTGATGGTGAAAGGACATGCCGCCCAGGGTGCGCAACGCTGGCTGGCGCTCGGTCCGATCACCCTGCAACCATCTGAGATAGCCAAGCTTGTCGTAATTTTCAGCCTGGCTGCTTGGCTCGGTCGCCGGCCAATTCGCTCATTTTTCGACATACTGGCGGTAATAGGCATCATGCTGCCGCCGGCCGTTTTGGTCTTCAAGCAACCAGACTTAGGCACATCCTTGACTTTCGGCGCCATATTTTTCGGCATGTGTTACTGGGCTGGAGCAACAACAGTTGATGTACTCATACTCGTCAGTCCATTAATCAGTTTGATACTGAATGCGGTGAACAAGGAATGGTGGTTGTATTGGCTCGGCGGGCTGGGATTTACTTTGATCGCTTTCTGGCGCGTCAAGAACTGGCAGGGTTGGCAATCCATTTTGCGTCTTGCCTTAATTTTGCTGATCCTCAGCGCCAATTACGGAGCCGGTATAGCCCGTCCCAAGTTGTGGAGCCTTTTGAAAGAGTATCAACAGAAACGTCTGACCAGCTTTGTCAATCCGTACGACGACCCCCGCGGCTCCGGATATCACATCTTGCAGAGCCTGATTGCCATCGGCTCAGGTGGTATCCAAGGCACCGGGCTGGGCAAAGGCAATCAGACGCAAGGTGCTTTTATTCCGGAGCGACATACCGACTTCATCTTTGCCGTCCTCGGTGAAGAGCTCGGTTTTCGCGTCGCTGTTCTGGTGATCATCGCCTACACAATTATCTGTATCAGGGCGTTAATCATTGCCTATCAAAGTCGGGGCGATCCAATTGGCAGTGTGATGGCCGTAGGGCTGATGTGTCTGTTTCTGTTTCACGTCTTTCTCAATGTCGGCATGACAATCGGCATTATGCCGGTGGCTGGCGTGCCATTGCCCTTCCTAAGCTATGGCGGCACTGCCCTGCTCGTTGACTTAGTAGCTATTGGCTTGTTGCAGTCGATCCGCTTTCAGAACCCGGCGCCCCGGAAAGGCGTTTGGGTTTAGCTTTCCGGAATCGACAGAAAAAATGCCGCTTTTCTGTCCGAGCCAATTTCTGGCCTTAAACAGTCTGCGAAAGTTCGGGCAAAATTACGGCTTGAATGCGGATCGCCCAGTATGCTGCCGGATTAGACCATCGGAATTGGTCGCTTCAAAGGCCTGTAAGTCAGCGGTTGACACGTCCATAGCCGCCAATCGGCTGGACTGGCCCAGAGTTACCATGCGGTCAATGACAGCTAAAATATCCTCGATATAACGAGCGAGGGCACGGCCCTGCGGCATCACCCGCTCTACTGTGGCGCCCAGATAATAGTCAGCAGTGACACCACCGACGACGGCATCCGCCGGCTCTTTGCTCCGACCATCATTCCAGGCGACCTGAAATCTAAGGGTAATTGGGGATCCGGGCTGAGCCAAGACCGTCACGCGACGATAGAAGCCCTGACTATTCAAGTCGATTTCGCCCACCAATTCGTTGAACGAATTTGGTCCGTTGGGTAAATGTCCGAGCATTTTACCTGCCGATGTCCCTAATTCTTGCGCCAAAAGCTCAACCAGGGCCGCAAAACTGGCCACGCCAGCCAAATCTATGGTCGTTCCTGAGTTCGATCCATTCTGGTCTCCTGCTCCACCCTGAGGTTCTTGTATACTCATAACCGAAGTCATCCTCACAATTTGCCGGACATCTGGTGCTCGTTTGCGAAACTTGGTATCCCTTAATCAAGCGAGCTCTTGATAGTGGCTCCAGGGCCATCATGCCAGCAACTCGCTAAATATTCAAGAGGAAAGCTCTAAGCCGTAATCTCAGTTGGCTCTGCTGGCTGTTGTCTGCGATACATTCGTGTTCAGGAGATCCTCGATTCTGTTTAAATTTGGCACCGCATACAGTATCATTCTTGACAGCCTTTTGCTTCTTTTCGCATCGCTGTCTGTTTGCAATTTAGCCTTTGCTCAAGACTCTGCTTTAGACACAGGAATAAAACTGTACCAAAGAAAGAATTACCAAGCTGCGCTGACAGCATTGAAATCTGTCCACTCCGAAGAGGCAAAGCCTCGGGCGCTGTATTATCAGGCGCTGTGCCTTCAATACCTGGGTGAGCAGAACAACGCGCAAGTAATATACAAGCAAATCTGTTTGACCTATCCAACCACAAAAGAAGGACAGATGTCATTTCAGTTTCTCAGACAGCTGTCCAATACGCCTGGCGTCTACGCCGGTTCGCAAAATTCGGCTATCAAGCCGCCACCAAGGGTAAACGCAGCGGTTCCCGAAGTAAATCGATCCAGAGAGGATGGCGTGACCGTTGACCATTTGCCCAATTCAACAGCCGTGCCGTTTCACCGCGGCATAGGCAATCATATCTACGTAACAGCGTCAGTGAACAGTCGGCCAATTGAGGTGATTTTCGATACCGGAGCGGAGGGCTGCTTTTTCGGCAAGCGAGAATTAGCCAATGCCGGCATTTCATATGCACCGGTAGGCAACATGACCACTGTCGGCGGAGTCGGATCGCAAATGGTGAAATGTGAAGAAGCTTATTTAGACATATCGCTCGGCGACATCACAAAGAGAACGCTATCCCTGATAGCGGTTCCCAGTGCCAACACGTCACCGTTGATCGGCCAAACATTCTTCAGGGATTTTCGTTATGAGGTGGATACTGCGGCAGGCCTGATTCGCTTCCATAAAAAGGGCGGCCGCACAGCCGAAGCTTACGATACAATCGACGTTCCATTTCGGGATGCCGGTAACAATATGCTCGTGCAAGGAAAAATAAATGGCATAGAGTGTCCGATGTACTTCGACACTGGAGCATTTGGTATCCTCATCCCAACTTCTTTGTGGCACCGACTTGGGTTGGCTATTCCCAACGATGCCGAGACCGTGCTCACCAGTGGTGTCGGTGGCACAGCCAGAGGTTTCCGTTTCAAAGTTGATAGAATCGAGCTGGGACCTATTATTAAGACGAACGTTGAAGTCGTCGTCTCTAATAATGCGCCACCATATCCGTTGCTAGGTCAAACCTTCTTCAAAGACAAGCAATTTTCAATTGACAACGAAAATCACTTGATCAGGTTCGTACATTGATAAAGGCCAATCTTTTAACAACCGCACGGGAATGGGCGGAAATGATCAAGATCGAACACACGGTGTTCGCTTTGCCCTTCGCACTTTCCGGTTTGATATTGGCGTCTGCGGGAATGCCTAGCGCAAAAACTTGTGTATGCACCATAGTCGCTTTTGCAGGCGCCCGATCAGCAGCAATGACTCTGAATCGACTAATTGATGCGGACATAGACGCCCGCAATCCTAGAACGGATAAACGCGCAATACCTGCTGGCCGTATTAGCCGTTGGCAAGCCTGGATTATGACAATCGTTTCGTTTGCGACAATGATTTTAGCCACGACTATGTTGCCTAGGTTGTGCTTATATCTAGCACCGATCGCGGTGGCATGGCTATCGTTCTATTCATTTACTAAGCGTTTCACCTGGCTATGTCATTTTGCCCTGGGCATCGCTCTTGGTGGCGCAGCATTAGGAGGCTGGGTGGCGGCAGGTGGTCATTTAAATACTCTCGCCCCATGGTTGCTCGCGCTGGCCGTAACAACCTGGGTAGCCGGCTTCGATATGATCTATGCGCTGCAAGATATTGAGATCGATCGTCAACAGAGAATCTATAGCGTACCCGCCAAATTTGGTCCAAAGATCGCTCTAGAACTGTCAAGCTTCATGCATGTCTTAACCGTCGCGTTGCTTGCGGCAGTCGGAGCGGTCCTCGGCTTAGGCTCCATTTATTGGCTAGGGCTTATAGTAATTGCAGGTATTTTGATCTTTGAACACAGCTTGCTCGCGCCAAACGACTTATCCAAGCTTGATGCAGCTTTCTTCAATATGAACGGAATCCTGAGCATATTCACTTTTTGCATAATATTGATCAACAAGATAGTAGGATCTAGATTATTCGGGTAGCTCAATTACTGCTCTTCGCTTTTTGCACCGTTTTCGATGATAGAAAAACTTGGAAGACTTCTAACGGGCGGTAGAGTAGAGGGTCCCCACGGGCTTAGGGAAATCGTTGCACGATGAATTTCCTTCGATTGAGCCGGAAGGTTTTTTCCTGAATATTGAACTTTTTCCTCTCTCGAGTCGTAGTTAGAAGTAAGAGAAATTTTTCCAACTTACGGTTTCGGAGGGAAATTGATATGTCCAACACCGGTCGTCCAAATTTTGGGTTTACTGCTCTCAATATTCGGATACACATTAATAAGATGTCTGCTCATCAAATGTTTGTCACTAAGGATGTGCTTGTCTATGGAACAAGAGCGGCGGTCGATATGGTTATGAGCCGGATGGTAAAGAAGGGCGCAATTATGCGCTTGGCCAGAGGCGTCTTTATGAAGATCTGTCCGGAGGTTAAATTGGTGCTGCCGAGTGTATGGGAGGTAGCCCGGGCGAAGGCGAGAGCATTTGGCAAGAAGCTCTTTGAGCACGGGGCGGACTTAGCGGCCAAGCTGGGTCTTCCAGCGGTGGCCAATGCAGAGCCTACGTATATAACGGATGGACCGCCGACGTCATTTCGTTATGGTGAGAAGAGAATATATTTCAAGACAGCAGCACCTAGGAAGGTGAATTTAGCAGAACTAAATCAGGGAGCATTGATCAATGCGCTATGGTTTCCGGGGCACAGGCGAGTCAACGGCAGGAATTTGGGGGATGCAACGAGGCGCATAGGGCGAGAGGAGCGGCACGACCTTCATTCTTCCATGCGGTTCATGCCCACATGGTTGTCTGAATATTTTTGTCCCATTTGGAAGACCGCTTAGCGCATTAGGCGGACTTTTCAATGACGGCATCGACGTTGTTAATTTTGTAAGCGAGTACCTCGCCTTCCACAGTGGCCTGAAAAAGACGTTCCGCGGCCAGAACTGGCGGAGACTCAAGGCACCGTTCAAAGTTCCTTTGCCAAAGTAAAGCACCATTTTTTGTGTGAAAAGCTTGCAACCAACCTTCGTGGGTGGCAGCCAGAAGTGTCTCTTTGTTTACTACCAGACTGGCCATGACCTTGCCGTGGACTGCGGCTTTCCACTTCAGTCCACCGTCATATTTTTCACAGCAATACAACCATTTGTCATAACTGCAAAATATGACGGACGTAAAGGCAATTACAGCCCTCGATACTATAGCTCCTTCCGTCGAATATTCCCAAATCAATCCTCCACTGGCAGCTTCCAGCGCGTAGAATTCGCCAGCTTGAGTACCGAAATATACGCTGTCCACGGACGTCGACGAGCTTGCAACGATTGGTGACCCTGCCCGGAATCTCCAAACAGATTCGCCATCACTGACGGAGAGAGCGTGGAACGCACCACCTTTGGTGCCAAACAAAATCAGCTCTCCATGGCGATTCGGAGCGCAGACAATTGCGTGGCCCGCGTTGAATTTCCAGCGCACTTTGCCGGTCTCACAGTCCAAGGCCCACAACCAACCCTCATTAGTCGGAACAAATAGAACATCCCTACCAATGGCTGGTGTGGAGACGACGCTCTCCTTAAGATCGTGCTGCCAAATTATGTCGCCGCTCTTGGCTGAAATTGCTTGTACCTTTCCAGCAGTATTAGCCACCAGAACCTTATCTGACAAAAGAACAGGGCTAGCTAAGAGGGCGTTTCCAGTTTTACACCGCCAACGAGCTTTGCCTGAGGCAATTTCAACTGCATAGAGGTTGCCGTCACTTGAGGCAACAAAGAGTGTCTGATCTTCCTTATCCACTATCGGCGCTGAAGTCCATCCGATCGGACCGGAGGTTTCGAAGCACCACTCTAACTCTAATTTGGGTTTAAGCAATAAGCTAGAAGCTTCAGAAGCACTTTGAGCCGCGGGGACGCCTGGTTGGGATTTTCTAGCCAGCGGTAATGCCTTTTTCTCTTCCTCAGCTATGCGTGTTGCTTCCTTTGCTCTTGCCAGCTGCCCAACTGACTTCTCTAACTGAGAGATTATCTTTTCTGACTGATGGCTGGTACTGGGTTTGGTGCCTTGTTTGGCTGCCTGACCTTCCCAAGATTTATCACCTGGTGTCTGAGAAACAGAATGCGTTTTCTCGCCATCGCGACCGGTAGTCTTGGGCCCGGACGACTCGACTGAGACAGGGCCAGAGCGCAATACTGGTCGTCCGCCAATCCCTAAGCGAGCAACGCGCATTTCAAAAATTAAGTCATCGAGTATCGTCAGCACTTCCGACATCGAGTTGTAACGCTCGTCTGGTGTCTTGGACATCATTCGCTTGATCACTTTGTCCAGAACTTCCGGAATCAGCGGATTAATGCGCCTAGAGGACGGGATTGGAGCTGAGGAATGCTTGGTCGCCATTTCGATCATTCCGCGTGCTCGGTAGGGTAATTGCCCGGTAGCCATCTCGAAGAAGAGAATTCCCAGCGAATAAATATCAGATCGATGATCCTGTGGCTCACCGCGGCAAAGCTCAGGCGACATATAAGCCGGCGTACCCATACCTTTGGTCGAAGTGTTGTAATGCACACGGCCCACGAACAAACGCGCCAGACCGAAGTCACCAATTTTCAAGTCACCTTCGTTAGTGATGAAAATATTGTCTGCCTTGATGTCCTGGTGGATGACACCATACTTATGGGCGAAAGTGAGACCTGATGCCAATTGCTTCATCCAGTTCAAACAATGTTCAATAGCCAGCGGCCCGCCGAGAACTCGATTAGCCAAATTACCGCCCGGCAGATATTCCATCGAAACATAGTGGTGTTGCTTACCTTGTCTCTCTTCAACACCGATTTCGTAAACAGTGACAATATTCGGATGTTCTAATTTGGCCGCTAATCTCGCTTCCTGCCGGAAAATCTCAACTGAAGATTTGTTTGCCATCAACTCAGGCAAAAGCATCTTAATGGCAACATCCCGTAACAGATGCTCGTCGCGACATTGATAAACAACGCCCATGCCGCCTACACCGAGCTCTTTGGTAACAGTGAAGTGTCCCTGCCCTAATTTGTCACCACGCGAAAAAATGACCGGCATTTATTTTTATGTTTCTGATCTATCTCAGCCAGGAGAATTTATACCAGGCACTTACTTAATGCCCTTAAGCGGTTGCTCAGTACCCTGTCAAGAGAATAAATGCAATTTTATGTGGCAGTACCTGAATATTTGTCAAGAAAGAAAATCAGGCATCTGGCTACAATGAGTCAGTCAATTGCTGCTCGGGCAGGCTGCTTAAAATCAGTCTCCTCGAAAGGAAATATATAGTGTCATCTGATGAGCTGAGCTTGAAGGATAAATCGGTTATCGTTTCGCCTTCGAATATATCAGCCACTGAAAGGACGCCGAATGAGTTCGACCCGGCTTACGATCCGGCTCAAACAATACTGACGCGAGCAAGACAAGTACTAACGCTGGAAGCTGAGGCGGTCAGCGCTTTAGCCGATCGTCTGGATGACAACTTCATCAAAGCGATCGAAATCCTGGCCTCCTGCCAAGGAAAAGTCGTTGTTACCGGCATGGGTAAGTCCGGACACATCGCCACAAAAATCGCCGCTACATTCGCCTCGACTGGCACACCGGCATTCTTTGTTCACCCTGCCGAATTAAGACATGGCGATTTCGGCGTGATGGATGAGCGCGACATCGTGATGGCACTGTCCTTTACCGGCGAGACGGCCGAAATTAAGCTGGCAATCGACCCGATCAAGCGCCTCGGATTGCCGATAATCGCTTTAACCGGGGATGCAACATCCACCTTGGCCCAGTTCAGCGATGTGGTCTTAGACGTCGCAGTAACCCGAGAAGCGTGCCCGCTTAATCTGGCGCCAACCTCCTCGACCACCGCTGCCCTGGCTATGGGAGATGCACTAGCGGTGGTGCTAATGGACAAAAAGGGTTTCAAAACCGAAGACTTCGCTCGCAGCCATCCAGGAGGCTCACTCGGTCAACAACTCCTCACAGTAAAGGACGTCATGCGAAGCGGCATCGATGTTCCCTCTGTAACATTGGAATCTACCTATGCCGATGTTCTGCAGGAGATAACCACCAAGCGTCTGGGATTCACTGCTGTTTGCCATACCGATGGCAGCCTGGCAGGAATGATCACCGACGGCGACCTTAGAAGAACAATTCTCAGTTTCGGTACAAGCGTATTCAGCAAACGAGCGCTAGAGATTATGACGAGAAATCCCAAGACAATTTCCGCTCATTGTCTGGCCAAAGAAGCGCTAAAGACGATGGAGCGCTTTTCAATTTCTGACCTGCTCATTTTGGACGACGATCGGCGCCCGATCGGATTGATCGATTTGAAGGACTTGCTTAGAGCTGGATTGATCTAGATAGTAACCGAGTCTCTGGGTGCCCAGGCGGCTTTAGCAAAGGTCGAGGCATCCGATTCCAGCCTCAAGCTGGCTGAAAGGGCAAGACTCTCGGACCGCTCATCGGATTGTCTGTTAGATCGCCCGTTGAACCGCCTATTGAACTGCCCGTTAGATTGCCTGTTAGATCGCCTGTTAGATCGCCCGTCGGACCGCCTGTTAGATTGCCTGTTAGATCGCCCTTTGGATTGCCTACTGGACCACTTATCAAACCACCTATTGGAATCCTTGTCGGAATCCTTTATCGGAATCTCAATGAGAATTGGATCGTTGCTAGCCGGCGCCCACCTCAAGAAAAATTCGTCAAAAACTACAAACGAGCGATTTTAGGGAATAATCACATGATGGGAAATTCTCCATATAAGGACAATACTTTGAGATCCGATGCCACAACAGCTAAGCCAGCTGGATTAAACAGTCTCAGCCCGAAAATTCAGGCCCTTTTGCAAAATATCAACAGTGTTTTGGTTGGCCAGGCTAAGCCCGCTCGGTTGGCGGTTGTAGCTTTATTAGCCGGTGGGCACGTGATTATCGAAGACGTCCCCGGCGTGGGCAAGACCTTGCTGGCAAAAAGCCTGGCGATGTCCATAAAATCATCGTTTAAGCGAGTGCAATGCACACCTGATTTGCTGCCATCGGATGTATCCGGCGTGAGCATTTTTGAACAGCGAGAAGCGGTATTCAAATTCATTCCCGGACCGATTTTCACAAACATTCTTTTGTGCGATGAAATTAATCGCGCTACGCCGAGAACTCAGTCAAGCTTATTGGAAGCAATGGAAGAAAAGCAGGTCACTACCGATGGTGTCACCCGCCAGCTACCTGAACTGTTCTTTGTCATCGCCACCGAAAATCCGGTCGAACAGCACGGTACCTTCCCCTTGCCCGAAGCGCAGCTTGATCGATTCATGCTCTCCTTATCGCTGGGCTATCCAACAGCTAAGGACGAGGCGTTGATCTTAAAGAAGACTCTGGCGGAGGGCGCATTCGTAGTCCAACCAGTATTGACCGGTGAAGAGGTACTTTTGGCTAAGCAGGAAGCGCGCAAAGTATTCGTCCATGATGCTTTAATGAATTACATCATCGACATAGCCGCCGCTACTCGCAACCATTCTTCGATCGTGCTCGGCGTCAGCCCTCGCGGTAGTCAGCTATTGATGCGGGCTGCTCAAGCATCTGCCCTGGTCGATGGTCGAGATTTTGTTCAGCCTGAAGATATCAAATCGTTAGCGCCTTATGTTTTTGGTCACCGCATTCTTCCAAAAGTAAAAGCCAATCGCATCAGTCATGCCGAAATCATCGAAAAGGTTTTGGAATCAATCTCCGTCCCTGGCTAACCCTGAGGCAAGTGGAGTAACCGCCAAGACTCAAAATCCAAATAAGAACGAACCTCTGGTCGAGCAGCCCAAGGGCGTAGCGTCCGTTGCCACAAAAAGCAAACCAAAGGTACTGACCATTCCGTTTGCGTTCGGCATCAAGCTCATGCTCGACAATCGTTTATGGCACATGCTCTTTTTCGGATTCTGGCTATATATTTACGCCGCGTTCACGGCCAACGAATGGCTCTATTTGCTGGCTGGCGGCTTTTTTGTGGCAGCGGCCTTGGGCATCCTGATACCGCTCGAGCAGATTCTGGAAATCAAGGCTGAGTGCTCAATGCCTGAGCAGATTACAGTGTCTGAATGGGTAAATGTAAAACTCAAACTGAGTCGAAATTTTATCCTGGGACCGCTGAGCGCTTTGATACCAATTCAAGCACTGCGCCTCAGGATCAATTTGCTTCGCCGTATTGCCAGTCGCAAAGCGGGAGAGTACGTCCTGGATCCGGAACCACTTTTGATCAAAGCGCTCGACGAACAGTCCTGGCTGGCGTTGCCCACTCCAGAATTAGCGCGAGGTATTTACTCTCTGGACAAAATGGAACTCCTCACCTGCTTTCCATTCGGGCTGACCTGGTGGTCACGTGAGATCAACGTAAAAAGCAAAGACTCAAAGGAATCACCGCGCATCACTGTCCATCCCATGGTTCTAGCGATATCCGGCACTTTTCTCCACCAGCTATGGGGACAGCGCTCAACCATGGGCTTATCCAATTCCAGCTCTATCATCGTCCATCAATCAAGCAGCGTTCGCTCGGTGAGAGAGTATAAGCCAGGCGACAGCGTCCGGCACGTTCACTGGCCTTCGTCAGCAAAACAAGGCAAGATTTTTGTGCGTGAATTCGATTCCGAACAGCTACCGGTTTTCGATTTACTGCTGGATTTAAGAGCTAATTGGCAGAACAAAGAGCAATTCGAACTGGCTGTTTGCCTCATTCATTCTCTCGTTCATCTTGGCTACAAACTCGGTATCAGGCCGGAATTGATACTCAATCCGCCACTACAGTCAAAGATTGTCGCCAACCGATTGATGTTCGACTTACCACAAATTCCGGAAGGACTTGATTACATAGCCGAAATTCTCGCTCGGGTCGAACCAATTACAGCGGCATTAACAGATGAAGAAAGTTCACCCCTCAACCAAACGGCACAACAATCGGAATCAGAGAGCAGCGGCTATGCCGCTTTATCAGAGCGCCCGCTGATCACGATCATCCCGCGACAAGAATTGATCGTAAAGTACATTCCAGAAAAAGGCGACCAAATAGTAGCGCCTGTAGAGGTGGCAATTATTTCTCGCAACTGGGCGGAGGAAGACGATGCCGGGTTATTGATTAAGCAACAAGCCAAGCCGAAAAAGGCGGCACTCTCAGGGCAGCGCTCGAAAACAAACAGAGCTGTTGGCAGGCCGAGCTCGGCGACGATACTTGCCACTATCTCTGGTGAGGCAGAAGCGATCGCCTTATGAGTAAGAAAGATAAACAGGCTCAAATAGCTGCCCCATGCGAAGATTCATTACCTTTACGCATCGTGGCCTTTGCCATGTCCCTCTTATGCATCGGCATCAGTATTTATTACGTTCCTACACCGCTTTTATTGGCGATCCTCTATTTTTGGGTAATCGCTACTGGCAGCTATCTGAGCTATATCTATCGAACCAATAAACACAAATGGCAGATCTGGATCGTTTATATAGGCGTGATTATCGTCGGTATAAATTGTTGGAATGAACTGCGCTCTTCCATGATGGTCGGCGAGTTCACATTGTTTACGCCGATGATTCATTTCGTCATCGGTACCCTGGCCATGCAATCTTTTGAGCTCAGATCGCGTTCGGATATTCACAGCTCCACCCTGGTTGGTCTTGTCCTGCTCTGCATGCTTGCTCCAATGGCCAAGAGCATCATTTTTGGTGCCTGCATTCTCATGTACGTGACGCTGGGCGCCGCTCTTCTATATTACGACTGTCTTTCCCAAACAATATCCAGCTGGATCGTCAAGCCAATTAAGCAAGTCACTCTGGAGCCAACCAGACTGGACAAGTCCAAACGATACCCGGGAAACCTGATCGCCACGATCGGTGCCATACCGCTCACGGCAATTCTTTTGTTTCTTATGCTGCCGAGGGCCGATGCTCTCATTGATCGAGCAACAGCCTATCTTCAAAGCCTTGGTAAAAAGTCATCCGATCCGTTGCCGATGGTTAATCGCAATGGGAACCAAAAACCTAAACCATGGCGACCACCCCAGAACTCGCGATTGAGACCGTTTGCCACCAAACAAGCCCGACCGAATACCAATTGGCGAAATAACGCCAGCCAGCCTAAGACCAAATTACAGACTAAAGGCAATTTACCAACTAAAAAAAAGCAGATTAAGCCCAGTTCGCACAATAAGCCTAATTCGCAAAATAAGCCAAATTTGCCGAACAGGCCTAATCAGCCTAAGACCAAAGAGAAGCCGGTGACAAATAAAGGGGGAAAAAATCTTTCAAGAACAGCTAAGACTACCCAACCCCAGAAGACAAAAAAGCCGGATCAGACGGCCAAGCAAAAACCGGCAAATAATCAACGAGCAAATAATAAGTCAGCTAAAGTCTCTGAAGAAGGCACAGTGCCTAGCGATAAGGAGCTGAGGATCCAGCAAAAAGGTAACACCTCTAATGAGCTATTACTGAAAGTATCCAGCACGCGAACCGAATATTACCGACTTTATTGTTTTGACACTTTCGACGGCAAAGTTTGGACGGCGAGCGATCAGAGTCTGTCCATTCTCTCCAAGGAGTCGTTCAGCGATTTCGAACTGGGCGCGCAAAAACCGCTTCAACTAACAATTCCGGCCGTGGCTGTTGTCCAGCGGTACACTGTCATGCATGACTTGACCCGCAATATTCCCGGAGCCTGGGTTCCCCAGTCGCTCGCGTTCAACACCCACGGCATTACTGTCGATAATTACGGCGCCGTCCGGCTCGAGAACGGTGAGTTGAAAAAGGGCATGAAATTTCAAATCACTTCCAAGGTGCCGATCTACGACCTAAATGTTATGCGCGCGGCGCAACCGCTCACCGATTCTGAAGCAGACGACCTGAGATCGATCATGCCTCAATTTCTGCAAGTGCCTGAAAACCTTTCGGGTGATACCGTCGATTTGTCAAAGCAGCTAACTGCGACCGGGACAAACTGGTTCGCCAAAACCGAACTGATCGTTCATTATCTGCAGACCAACTATCACTATACATTGGATAAGACCGATGAGAGTAGCGACGCGCCGCTGGACGACTTCATCCTGAAAAAGAAGAAAGGGGATTGCAAAGACTTTGGCTCGGCACTGGCAATTATGACTCGTTGCATCGGTATACCATCACGCCTGGTGGCTGGCTATGCCCCAGGAAATTTCAATCCAGTTAGTGGCATGCATGAAATTAAAGTGCAGGACAGGCATGTCTGGACAGAGGTCTATATTCCGCAATACGGTTGGGTGCCGTTTGACAGTACACCTCAGGGATACATGCCTGGCAAGCAAAAGGAAAAAGCTTACGATCTGGTTGGACTGCAAGAGGCCATGCAAAAACATGATCGTCTGGCCAATCCCCAGAACGAAGGCAATCGGCGGGTAATCACACCGCTCGACATTATGGTCTGTATCCTCGATGCTGCCGTGATCGGGATTTGCGCATTATTTCTAGTCCGGGCGATCACCAAGGCGATTCGCAAACTACGCGACGAGCAACAAGGTAGGCACCCGGCTATGAAATACATGAAACAAGTGGAAAAGGATCTAAAGGCGTTAAAAATCTCCAAAGGGCCAAGCGATACTGCGACCGAACTACAAGCACGCGTTGCCACCGCCATAGCCGATCAAAGACGCCTTGGTCTCAGACCAAGTGTTGAGCTACCGGACTTAGTCGAACAATTCATGAAACACTACTACGCCGCTTATTTCGGCAACAAGGAACGGACCCAACAATTAGAAGAACTGTCCCATCGCATACATGCCACCGTCAATCAACCGCGCGATCGTTGAGCTTCCTCAGCCATCATATGGCATTCACTCTGCCGCCGCCGCCAAATTTGGCTGCGACTATCACTAAGCATCGGATCGCGATAAGGAATCGCGGCTGAGGTCAAAAGCCGAGACTCCTCCACCTTCGAGAGAGGGAAGATTGAGTCGGGCAAGCTGGCAATTGGACAGGCAGAGGCCAGTGTGCCGCCTGATTTACCACCAAGGGCGACAGTGCGATAAACGGTGAACCCGGCTAAGCGAAGCGCACCACGCACAGCGGTCGCCGCGCTGTATGTAAGCATTCGACCATCATCGCCAAGCAATTCCCTGTACATTTGAAATAAATCCAATGTCCAGAGTTCAGGCATCTGTTTGGGCGAAAAGGGGTCATGTAGTATCGCATCATATTTGATACCGCTGCCGGCTAATGCCGGTATCTCTTTGCGAATGTCTCCCTGTCGACAATGGCAGCTGACCAGGAAATTCTGCATTTTGAACTCGACTGACTCAAATTTGGCCAATTCAGTCAGAATGTCCTGCCAGTTCGGCAGATCTTTTCTCAGTGAGGCAAAACAGTCGTCGGCTAAAACTCTAGGAAGAAGTGTCATCACTTCAGGATCAATTTCCACAAACGTGATATTCAGCTGTCTCAGTTTTCTGTCTACTGGAAGCCGGCCAATTAGTTTAAGCAAAACGAAAGTGTTGTAACCCAGCCCAAATGGTAAATCCAACACAGAAACCGCTTGAAGATTCGCTGCCTTATTCAATAGCCCGGATGGCTCGATGAAATTGGCCAAGGCTTCAGCATAGGCACCGGCCTTGTTGTGATAAAGTTCACCAGTCGCCGGATCAAAACAAGTAATTGTGCCATCTTCAGTTTCAACAACTTTCAACGGCATAAATCAATTTCGCACTGTCAACACAACTTTGCCGAAGCTTTCGTTGGCAGCCAAATATTTGTGGGCGTCGACTGCTTCATTGAGCGGGAAAATCTTATCGATTACCGGTTTGATTTTCTTTGCTGCAATCAAGGGCACAACCGATTTGGCAAAAGTACGCATAGCAGTGATTTTCTGTTCAAGTGGGCGGGCTCGCAAGTTGGTGCCGATAATGTGCAATCGTTTGGCAAGCAGTTTGGCCAAATCCAAATTAGTCGACGCACCGGCTAGTAAACCTACGACGACAAGTCGGCCCTGAACAGCCAGGCATTGTAAATCTTCGCCGATATAATCGCCGCCAAGTAACTCCAGGACAAGATCCACCCCCGATTCACCGGCCAGACTGATTACCTGCCCGGCGAAGCGCGCTTGTTGAACAATTATCACCTTCTTCAACCCCAAATCAGCCAGGCGGCTCGCTTTATGTTCGGATCTTGTTGTACCAATAGGTTCAGCACCTATGGCATTGGCAATTTGCACAGCCATGGTGCCCACACCACTGGTGACACCATTAATTAATAACGACTCGCCAGCAGATAGAGCCCCTTGAGTAACCATCGCATCATATGCGGTGATACATGCTTCCGGTAACGCGGCAGCCTCCTCGTAACTGATATTCTCTGGTATGCGGCTAAGCGCTCGAGCATGCGTGACCAGATATTGAGCATAGGAGCCGCCACCAACCAGACCGAATACGCGGTCACCTAAATTCCATTCGTTGACGGCCTCACCAATAGCCGCTATTTCTCCGGCAAATTCCAGCCCGGGAATATCCTTTGGCACGCCGATCGGAGCTGGATAGTGGCCAGCCCGTTGCAATAGATCTGCTCTGTTGACCGCCGTCGCATAAACTTTGACCAGCACTTCCCCGCGTTGCGCTTCAGGTTGAGCTGTCTGAACCATCTTTAGAACATCCGGAGCGCCCGGTTTAGTAATGACGATCGCATCCATAAAATATTTCGTCAGCCATAATTTGCATCGGCAGAGGGCCTCAGCCACTAGACCCTAATCTTCGATCATCCCTTCCCAAAACTCAGTTCGCTCACGCCAATCGCAAGCGTCGTTGCCGCAGACAAGCGTTACTTTCGCACCTTCGGTGTCCATGTACGAATCGCCTGGTCCATCCCAGACAGAAGCGATCATCTCGGCATATTTTTCGTACTTTTTGATTGGGTTTTTGCATTGAGGACAGCGAATCTTCTTATTGGCAATCGCGTCGATAATTCGTTGCTGAGACATTCTTCTGGTAATTAACTCCTGCCGGTTCAACAATTTGTCTCTAATCCATTTTGTTTTGTCTTTAATCCTGTGTTTTGCCTTTAATCGTATATGGAATGGATCGAAATAACCGCATCATTAATGCATCTAGTTACCAGTTCCTTAAAATTGCTCACCGGTCTTGACAAAGACCATACTTAGACTTATTCTAAAGACAGACTAATTCTAGGCGCAGGAAAAATTGATGGTTACGCACATAGAAGAACTGTTGCTCAAGCATGGCGTCAAGCCCACTCCCCAGCGGGCGGTAATTGCTGAGTTTTTGATCGGCACTCACTCCCATCCGACTGCTGATGAGGTTTTCCAGGCAGTTTCAGAAAAGCTGCCGGTGCCACTTTCTCGAGCGACGGTCTATAACACGCTTAACTGTCTCGTTGCCGCCAAAGTGATTAAGGAGGTCTTTACCGAGCCCGGCCGCGCGCGGTACGACGCCAACATCTCTGAGCACCACCATTTTATTGATGTCAAGACGGGCCAAGTGTTGGACATCGATCCCGAGCAGATTGCCCAGCTCAAAATAGGACTCGCAGACAAGTTCAAAGTGCATAGCTACCACGTCACTTTCTACGGTGAAGTAAAGTCGGGCTAAAAGCAAAAAATTTTCTCTTCTCTTTAGACTAACTCTAAAGATAGATTAATTCTAGCAGACCGTGAAAGGAACCCACAAAAACGAGGAAAACCAACCATGAAAACCCAAAAGTCACGAACCGAAGCCAATCTCAACGCCGCTTTCGCCGGAGAAGCGATGGCTAATCGCAAATATCTTTACTTCGCCAAAGCCGCCCGTAAATTAGGCAATGAGGAAGTAGCCCAACTCTTTGAAGAGACAGCACACCAGGAGACTGGACATGCCTTCGCTCATCTGGAGCTCATCTATCCGGAATCAGAGATGACCGTGGAGAAACTGCTCGCGCTGGCAATTGAAGGCGAGCTCTACGAAACAAACGAAATGTATCCCGAGTTTGAACAGGTGGCTAAAGAAGAAGGTAATCTGGACGCAGCGAAAGAGTTTGTTGAACAAGGCAATGAATCACGCGAACATGCCGAGATCTTTCAAAAAGCGGCCAAAAGATTTCACGCTTTGGCTATGGTCGAAAAGTTCCACGCCACCAGATATCAAAAGGCGCTAGACAAAGTGCAAAAAGCCTCATAGCTAAGAACCTCGCCCGCAGGTTTCGCGAGAAACTCGCTCATCTTTCAATCAAAGTAGATGTAGATTAAGTGATGCTCAAAGGAGAAAAATATGGCCAATGATTTTCTGGTGATCAGTACAAGTCTCAATCCTGAGAGCAACAGCCGTATTCTGGCTCGCCTTGCCCATCACTCATTGGATGAAAGAGTGGGCGCTGAGTGGCTGGATTTGCGCGATTTTGAACTACCGCTGTGCGACGGTGATGCAGCCTATGCTCATGTCAATGTTGCGGCAGTGAAGAAGAAAATCGAAGCTGCAAATTGCATCCTAGTGGCGACGCCAATTTATAACTTTGATGTTAATGCCGCACTAAAGAACTTAGTTGAACTGACAGGTGATGCCTGGTCTGACAAAGTTGTCGGCTTTTTGTGCGCAGCCGGTGGCAAATCTAGTTACATGTCCGTCATGGGTATTGCCAACAGTCTGATGTTGGATTTCCGCTCGATTATCCTTCCCCGCTTCGTCTATGCCGAGGGGTCAGCGTTTGAGAACGGCAGTGTTGATCAAACAATTACAGCAAGAATTCAAGAATTGACTGAGCAGGCAATGCGCCTGACGGAGCGCGCAAAACTGCCGGTTTGAGCAGCCAACTTCCTTAGGTCCCGGCTTCAGATCCTGCTTTAGTTACTGACATCGTGATCAAAAAGACCGGAAAATTCCGCAGTCCAGTTTAGACCGAGCTTGCCCGAATCTTCCTGGACGATTTCCCGAATACTCCCTGCGCATTCTATTTATTTCAGTGATTTCAGTGATTTCAGTGATTTCAGACAATATATATTCTGTCTCAGCTAAATTCGCCAAGGCAAGAGGGACAGATTAGTCTGACCATGCCATACTTATGGCAGCGCTTTGAAAGAAAGGCACTCAGTGCTCAACATTGGACCGACAGCACTGTCTTTTAGGAATGAAATATGAATACGAAACTGTTTGTAGGCAACCTGTCCTTCAAGGTGACTGAGGCGGAACTGGAAGAGCTTTTCTCCCAAGCCGGCACAGTCGTCTCTGTAGCAATTCCGACGGATCGTGAAACTGGGCGCAAGCGCGGTTTCGCTTTCGTAGAAATGCAAACCCAAGCAGAAGCGGAAGCTGCAGTGAAGCAATTCAATGGTCAGACCATTGATGGACGTCAGATTGCCGTTAACCCTTCGCAACCCCGTGAAAGCGGCGCCAAGCGAAACAATAAGCGCTGGTAATTCTCGTTTATGGATTGAACAGTTTCGACTGAACAACCACTTTTCGAAATCCAGGTGGATGCAGCCAAGCCAAGAATCCTATAAGTTACTTATGGGTGTTTTTGCTTGGCTGTTTCGTCAATAGAGCTAAAGTCAATTGCTAATTGATGGCCAAATCTTGCGTTAAATTGCCGGTAATGAATGTCAAAAGAGGCGCTTTCAAAGTTGTCTTCGCCGCTTGCTTGGCAGCACTGATCTTTACTTCGTCGGGCATTTTTGAACCGGTCGCCAGTGCCGAAGCGACAAACAGACCGCAGCGCTTTCAGAGCCTGGACACATTAATTGGTAACTGGCTAAACCGCAGCGACCTCGCCCACTCAATGATCGGAGTAGAGGTGATGGCTTTGCCGTCTGGCAAAATTCTCTATTCGTTAAACAGCTCGCGCCGCTTTGTCTCAGCTTCCACGGCCAAGGTTCTGACTACTGCCTGCGCGTTTGACACCTTGGGTGGTGCATATAAATACAAAACGCGGCTTTACGCATTGGGTAACGTGGCCAATAAGAAAGTGCTCGGCAACCTGATTCTGGCGCCAGCGGAGGATCCAACGTTTATCCGCGACGATCTCGATCAGCTCTTTGTTGCACTTCGACAAAGGGGAATCACCCAAATCGAAGGTAGCCTCCGATTGAATCCGATCAAGGGCGGCTTCGATCGCTGGAGCCCGAACTGGTTAACGGAAGATTGGGGGCAGGAATGGATGCCTCCATCATCAAACTTGGTTGTAGACAGAAATGTCGCACCCGGTAACATTGTGCTGAGAGGTTTTAAGATTAACAACTTAGGTCCGGATTCAGCCAACAATGCTATGCGTGAAAGTCTCCTGACAGCGGGTAATGCCGCAGCCTGGATCGAATGTGATAACAACAATCGTCAATTAGATTTTTTTCGTAGCCCAGGCATCAGTCTTGCGGCACCACTGGTAGTGGCCAATCCTTCAGACTTCAATTGTGCTCTGGCGACAACTATCGCTCAGGACCACGGAATAAAGCTTAGCAACCGCACCGCGCCTAATTCTAGCGCTAATCTAATTACTCTCCTGGCCGAGCATGAATCTATTCCACTGTGGACAATCGTGAGAATTACCTTGCACGAAAGCGATAATCTTTATGCCCAACAATTACTGAGAACACTGGGGCTGCCAAAAGTCGATCCCGACGTGGACCTTGGGCTTTTGAGAGCGGCTACAGATTGGCAAGCGCCCACTTTAGAAGATAGAGGCTTACTCAGGCTAGGCGCCTGGCTGACAAAGATTGGTGTGCCACCCCAAGAAGTTGTGCTCTTCGATGGTTGCGGATTGTCGAGAAAGAACGGAATTTCTCCCCACGCACTAAATACGGTGCTCAAGTATATGGCAACCAACGAACTCAACGGTCCCTATCTAGCGCTATTGAAACGTAACAGCCCAGTAAGCAAAGGCTCATTTGCCTACAAAACCGGCACGATGGACACAGTGCGCTCCATTTGCGGTGTCTTAGATACCGTCGGTGGGCAAACTTGTGCTGTGACGATCATGGTCAATGGTCATGTACCTTCTGTTAGGACGGTGAGCGCTGAGGTGAATAGTTTGATCGCCCTCTTAGATTCGATCAAGGCCATTAAGGTGATTAAGCAGCCAAGCGCCGGCACTGAACTCAAGAAAAGCAGTGAGCCACCGACAAAACCAGGAGACTCGACCGGCACCAATGTTCAAGTCGAAACAACCTTAGTCGAACTCGATCAAAAAGCCACATCCGGCACCGTTCCCAGAGCGCACCGGCGGAAACGACATCATTAATTGCGCTCTGCTGACGATCTACTAGGACCTATTCAGGTAGGACTTGTTCAGGACTTATTGCAACACTTATTGGATGCTGGTGTTGTTTGAAGCCAAAGTACTATGGTGAACCAAGGCGGCAGCCGCTATTGTTTGCGATTCAGGCTTCTCATCAGAATGACTGACCGCTACCACCCGTTTTCGAACTGCAGCCAGTGTGCGGGGCAGCTCTGATTTCACCCCTTCACGTATCAGCCATTGCGGTACAAAAAAGCCAGGATCCAAATACATAGAATACGTCAATTCTGTCTTTTTGCCGTCAGCGAGCGGTAACATCTCCCAGGCGCCTTTGAAATCTTTCAAAGTGCCACCCACTCGATGGAAGTCGATGCGCTCAGCGTTTTCATAATGTGATTCCACCACATAATTGAAATGAGGAATCAAGACAACGTCCATCTCGACGCGCATAACAGAATGATCGCGTTTATCAACCATCATTTGCACTTCTTTCATTCTCGGCGAAATGCGACCGCGGAATTCAAACGGATTAACAACGATAGCCCAAACTTTTTCCAGCGGCTCATCAATGATGATTGAGCCAGTGACATACTTTGATTCACCAACATTCTTCAAACCAACGACTATTTCGCCGCGCTCCAGTTTTTCTCTCAGTTCCATAGCTGGATCTACGCTATGGGCATCCAGCGGCATAGCCCAAAGAAAGAAGAAAGATGCTAAAAGCGCAGCTACAAGTTGCGCACCCTTGGTCGAAACGAACAATTTCACAACAATCCCCTAGGCTAGCGCCACTGCGAGCAACAGAAATACGTATTAAAGAAACCTATCTTTGTTCTTAGATTTCAGTAGTTTATCAAAGGCTAAGAAAGAAACATTATTTGCAGCTTCTCCTGTTGACTACATGGCTGCCACTATCGAGGCGAAGACCGGACGAAATTGGGCTTTTCATTTGTCAAGAAAAGTGCGCAAGAAAATTTACAGGCGTATTTGAGGAATATGAGACAGCCAATTATCAGAAAGCATGAGCCATCACTAATTTTGATTGACAACCAGCAGCTCGTCTGATTACGAATCTAACTATTGATCAGTGGCGTAATGACTGGCGCACCAGATACGGTATCTAAGCTGGGAACGCCAGCTTCACCCGGGGAAAGTCATTCTCTGTTTTGGCAACCAAATTGAAGTAGTTGGTGAAGACGTTGAGCGCTACGTTCGCGATCAGCTCGGTTATCTCTCCATCGGTCAAACCAGCGACTCGAGCTTCTTCTAAATCAGCATCAATGATCTCGCCCTTGCGCACCAGCACATCTCGAACAAAACTCATCGCCGCATCCGCTTTAGCATTTGACGACTGCTGTTGACGCGCTTTGTTCAACTCGTCTTCGCTGAGACCGACCGATTTGCCGATAGCCACATGGGCGGATAAGCAATACTCGCAACCGTGCGTCTCGGCTATAGCTATGGCGATACGCTCACGCATTTGAGCGTCGAGAAAACCTTTGGATAGAGCATCAGAAAAGGCCAGATAGGCGTTTACGGCGGCCGGTGAATTGGCCATCAATAGAAAAATGTTGGGAATGCGTCCCATTTTTTGCTGGATCGCATCTAGTGCTGCCTTGGTCTCCCCTGTGGCGGTCTCCGGATTAACTGGTTTCAATCTTGCTGTCATCTTGTTTCTCCAAATTTATATGGCGCTCCCGGTGTACGCTCGGCTGGCTTCTCTCAAAGGAGATGCCAAAGTCAGACCTGCCCACAGGCTATGAATGAGAGCAACGCCAGACATAGGTTAGCAAATTTAGACCGCCAACTTGTAATATCGCCGTCACCAAGCCACGCGGAACCAGAAAGGCAACGCCATCAAGCCTCGAACCCGGTCCCGTGGAGCTGCGCGGTACAGTTGGCAATAGCTGAGATATACGAAAGTGTGTATAATTCTCGGTCTACAGTTCTTAACTATTCTTTCAGTGAGGTCAGCAATGACTCCTTCGGGTCCCAATCAAGATCAACCATGGCTCGGGAGAGAATCCCTTTTCCGACGGAAACTAAATCAGCTCAGGACCTCGGGCGTTATCTCACCAACGCCGCCGGTCGAACCGATTAATCGCATTAAAGAGTTGGAGAAAAGTACTTATATAGATCAGGCCTACGAAAGACTGGGCAAGTCCGAACCCGAAGAGCTAGAGAAAGTAACACTTCTAGATAGCCTCACCGAGCTCTATAACAATCACACGATTATGCGCATTTTGCGCGACGAGCTCAAACGGGGCAAACGCTATAAATATTCGTCAGTCGTTTTGACAATCCGCGTCGATGGTTTGGAGCAAGTGCAGGCCAAGTTCAATCAGCTGGCTGTGGACGCCATATTGCAAGGCGCTGCTAATTTCTTGATGAAGACAATACGCGATGTGGACATCCCGGCCCGTTTTGACTCGCATACGTTTGTGATCATCTGCCCCAATACAGATGTCTCCGGCGGTTCTATTCTCGCGGAAAGAATCAGAAATAACATCTGCCAGGACCGCATTTCTGACGTCGGTCAAAATTGGACGGTGACAACCAGTATCGGCATCGCTGAATTTCCCGGACAAGGCGGTAACGAGGATGAGATCGTCCAGCTAGCGATTAACGCTATGGAAGATGTGACCAAACGAGGCGGAGACGGAGTGAGCATCGCTCAATTGGCATCCAACCCCTAGTCTTTTCAATTGCCCAGCCAGCACCTTGTCGAGAGTTAGCAGTCCGGTGACGCAATGCCCAAATTCGCATTGCCGGCCGTTCTTGTGCGCGGTGAATAGGCCCAGATTGGACTTCTCCATGCTGGAGATGGCCGCGGGTGATTAAAATGTGACATGGACAGCCCGCACAACGCCCATTCAATCAAGAGAAAATTGACAGGGCATGTCACATTTTAATGACACAGCCCTAAGCGCTATTCCAGGTTAGCTCGCACCTTGCCTAACGGAATTTCCTACGCCTCCTAAGACAATTAATCCCTGTCCAGCAAATTTTATATATGCAACGATATGCATATGCAATATATATTAGTGCCATTAAATATGGTGCAATTATATAAAATGCTCGAAGCGCTGAATTTGGCTGCAGATCCAGCGCTTGTTAATCAAAAACGAAGGGATAAATTCAATTTTTGAGCTGTGATCGCCATGACAAAAGCAATTTCTTTAAAACAAAAAAGGGGTACTTCCAATCGCTCTCAATCGCGATAAACTAAATGCATAACCGGTGAGTGCTCACCATCGAGTTGAGCACTGCGAGCCGAGGGGCCTTGCGGAAACGCCAGGTTGGCGCTAACCAGCAACGGTAGCAAGTGAGCCCGCATTACGTGAAGGACTGGCTGAAGCGTAGTGAAATACTGAGCCCAACTCGCAAGGGGCAGTCAGGCAGTAGCATTAATACCACCGCAGATTTACTTCTGGGTGGTATTTTTGCTTCTCGGTCATTATTTCGGTCATTATTTCGATCATTTGTTTGAATCGTCATTCGTTTCGATCGTCATTTGCTAGATCCACTTTTGTAAGCCGGATCCGGAGACAGAATAAACAATGACACCACCTATGGTGCTAGTTTATCGCGAATCGATTTTGCTCTTGCCTCCATGGTCGCTGCTTCGCTTAGTCGCGAGTGCTTGGCAAGGAACCGGGCATAACTGTCCAGCGCCTCAGCGACACGCTGATCATCTTTGCCATAAGTCTGCTCGCGAATCTTGAGGGCCCGTTTCCATAAAACTTCTGCCTTATCTGCTTTGCCGTGCTCATCATAAAGCCAGGCCAGGGCAGGCATCCAATCAGCGAACTGAGTGCTCGTCGGACCGTACACTCCCTCCAAATTTCGCATGGCTAGTTCGTATAGCCTTTCGGACTCCGCGAAGTCGCCTTTCTGATGATAGACCAGAGCAAGGCCAGAAAGACAATTCACAACACCCGGGATGATTTGATTTTGCCGATCGGCAATTTTCAAAGCTTGCTGATAATCATCCTCAGCCTCCTCCCAATGACCGGCAACATAAGCCTTTTGCGCATTGTCTAGAAAGGCTTGCCAAGTCGAGTCTGTCTCGCCCTGGGCGAGCGCCGCCCCGGCGATGGCCAATAACAACAACACCGCCCGGCTAACGAAAGCGCCAACCGGCAATGGCCGCCCGGCCTGGCGAGCGGCCATTTGTAAATAGGACCTCGAAATGCCGGTCTTGCTCACTGTGATTAGACTTCCAAGGTTTTAGACTACCACCGCCGCCATCCGCCCGTAAAATAGTAGTCCAGTGGAGGTCAAGCGTGGAAGTTTTCGGCTCTCGACAGATCATCTCTCAAATGATCGTCTCTAAAAAGAATATTGGACACACGAGCAGTTCCTCAACAAAACCGCTCGTTGCCAACCCAAATTCTCGACGAGACGCCAAGCTTCGACGAGATATTCCCCGGCGGCCGGGGAAAAGATATCAGCATGAGGGTTCAGATATTCAGATGGAGGGATAGGTGCTCTGACCACCTCTTAAAGCGCTCAAATTGATAATTACTGGTTTGGGCAAGGAGTGAAAGAATGGCTGCCGCCGACGAAAAAAAACCGGAAGTCGAGCATCTAGAAGCTCGAATAGCCGAACTCGAGCAGCAGGTCGAAAACAGCAAGCGAGCAGAAGCTGAAATCCAACGGCTCAACCAGGATTTAGAAGGGCAGGTTCTCAAGCTGGCAGTTCTTAACGCGCAGCTTAAGTCGCTCACTCAACGTCTTTCCAAAGCTCGCGACCAGGCAGTCGATGCGACTCGCGTTAAATCGCAGTTTCTGGCTAACGTCAGTCATGAAATCCGCACGCCGATGAATGCAGTGATCGGCATGAGCGATCTTCTCTTGCGTGCCGATCTGAACCCACAACAGTACGAGTTTGCCACGATCATTCGGGACTCGGCATCTAATCTACTCGACATTATCAACGACGTTCTGGACTTCTCTAAAATCGAAGCCGGTAAACTACGCCTCGAACTGAATGATTTCGATACCAGCATGATCGTGGAGGGCACCGCCGAGCTCCTGGCAGAAAAGGCCCGGCAGAAGAAACTTTCGCTTGTCACCTTTGTCTCCCCTGAGCTACCAAGGCAACTACGCGGTGACTCCGCCGGCTCAGGCAAGTGCTCCTCAATCTGATTAGCAACGCAGTAAAATTCACTGAACACGGCGAAATAGTTGTACGAGCTGTCTTAGATCATTACGAAGAAGGACTTTTCTTCGTCAAGTTCGCTGTTACCGATACCGGTGTCGGCATTCCGGCTAAGTCTTTAGAAAATATATTTGAGCCTTTCGTTCAAGGCGACGGTGGTGTTACCACCAAGTACGGTGGCACCGGACTGGGACTTTCTATTTGCAAACGCCTCGTTGAGCTACTCGGCGGTCAACTGAACGTAAAAAGCGAGCTCAATAGAGGATCCTCCTTCTGGTTTGTCATACCAATTGAGGCCTCTTACCGATCGCAGCACTGACATGTGTGATGATTTGAAAGGCAGCAAAATCCTATTGGTTGGACTGCCTAAGACCGCCTCCTTGATTTTCCAAACATACGGCGAATCGTGGGGAGCTGCTTGCGAACAAGCAGAGACGATCCAGGAAGCAGTCCAGAAATTAAGAGCCGCCCAGTCCGAAGGGACTCATTACCACGCGGCGATCGTTCCGCCGGCTGTCAAAGGAATTCTTTCAAGCATCTTCGTTCATGAAGTGAGCCGCGGCAGCGGTCTTAGAAATACCCGCTTGGTTCTCTACAATCTGGAAGGCGAGCGCTTCGAAGATGCAGTCATCGATGAAGGATTTTCTGCTTATCTCAGTAATCCGGTCAAAAAGGCGCTCCTTTTCGATTGCTTGAACAATCTGGTGAAACAATCGCCAACCAGCGGTAAAGGACGGCGGCGGCATAAAGTCGACGACCACTCCCAATCAAAATTGAAGGCGATCGGCAACAAATCCCAGATCATTCTGCTCGCCGAGGACAACCCGGTCAATCAAAAGGTTGCTCTTCTCCAGCTGGATCGGCTGGGATTTTTGGCACATGCTGTGGCCAACGGCAATGAAGTGCTCGACGCATTAGAGCGGACCCACTACGACCTGATCTTAATGGATTGCCAAATGCCTGAATTGGACGGCATTCAAACAACCAACGCCATACGAAAAAGAGAACTTCTCACAGGTCAGCATATCCCCATTATTGCCATGACTGCCCATGCTATGGAAGGGGATCGAGAACATTGCATTGCGGAAGGCATGGATGACTACATCAGCAAACCGGTGAGACCTGAGGTTCTGCATGACGTTTTGACGAAGTGGCTGCGTGGCGATGAGCCATGGGAAGCTCGAGCCTATCAATCACAGGTTACTACCGGTGACCTGCCGGAGATTAAACCAGACGGCAAAGGTGACACTGCTAACGTCGCCAAACAGCAGGGAAAACGAGACACGGCCGAGTTACCAAAGCAATTCGGCAACAGGCAGACCTCCGAATTGCCAGTTATGACTGCTGACATGGTGGAGATTCATAACACGGATCTGGACTACGAAGACAGAGCGTCTTTCATCGAACCAGTCGATCTACATAAGCTCAATATATCCAGTAAGGGCGCCGACCTGAGAGTAGTGGCCAGGGTCTACTATCAAACAGCCGAGCGAGTGCTAAAAGAGGCCACCGAAGCAGTAATAGAAAAGGATCCGCGCCGCCTCAAGGTAACGGCTCAGGAATTAAAAACCAATTCCGAATCGTTCGCCGCCAAAGAGATGGCTCAGTTAAGTACGGAGCTAGTCGACGTCGCAGAAAAAAGCAATTGGACCGAAGGTAAGATCTTGATCGAGGCTCTCAGACTAGCTCTGGACAGCGTCAAGAGTTTCGTCTATCAATCGCAGAAATAGCCTATTCCAGGGTACCGGCGATAACCGTCACAGCATTTGCCGGATGGAAGTATTTGCGCATCGCTGCATCGACTTGATCTTTCTTGACACCGGCATATTTCTTCGCCACGCGATCAAGCTCAGAGGCACCCAATTGCAAAAATTCGAATTCAGCAAGCGCTCTGGCCACGCCCAAACTCGATGCCAATCCGACCGTGAACGAACCGACTGCTCTGCCCGACTCCTTGGCCAACTCGTCTTTACCGATGCCGTTCTCCATATAATCGTTGAGAACTTCGCTAACCAAATCAAGCGCTCGATTGACATTCTTTGGATTGACAGTAAAAGTGATAGACCAGGGAGCACTGCCAAATACCGTATCACTGAAGGAAGAATGGATGCCGTAGGTCAAACCGGCGCGATCACGGACAACTTTACCTAGCCTCGATGTAATTGTGTCCTGTCCCAGGGCAGCATTGGCCAGCTTGGCTGCATAAAAATCTGCTCCAGTCCTCCTCAAGGACGCTGGATGAGCGATGACCACATCAGTGCTCTTTTTGTCGGCGATGTTGATCTCAATTCGCTGACGCTCCAAAGGCAGTGGTGCCTCTTCAATATGGACAGGCTGAACTTCCGGACCCTGCCAATCAGCGAAGTTTCGCTCGATCAGCCTGAGTGTCTCTTCGAACTCGATATCACCAACAACAGCAAGTACCGTCGATTTGGGGCTGTATAACTTAGCATGTGTTTCTTTAAGCTGATCTGGTGTCAACTCCAACAACTCTTTTAGCTGCTCGTCGAATGTCTTCTCATAAAATGGATGGCCAGGTGCATAAATTGTCCGGCGGACTCGATTCCATGCTTGCATCTTCGTGTTGTTAACGGCCTCCGCATAGCGGGCCTGCCACTCGACTTTTGTCTTCGCCAGCTCCTCCTCCAAAAATAAAGGCGCTCTCAAAACATCGGACAACAGACTTACCAGAACCGGCAGGTCCTCCGTCACTACGTGAGTGCCGAAGCTCGCACGGTAATTGTCGGCAGAGAACTCCAGTGCGCCAGCAATGCCCATGTCTTCCAACTTCTCGGCTATTTCCAACTTTGTAAAGTGAGCGGTACCTTTAGTCAACAAGTCTGCCACCACTTCCGGCAGATTACCGTTCGTCTTGTAAGTTGAGACTTTACCGGCTTTGACAATCGATGTAATGCCAACCGACCCAGTCCCCTTGTTTTGCAAGAAAAGTAAAGTTAAGCCGTTAGGCAAAACCATCTTTCTCACCTTTTCACCAAAAGTCCAAATGCGCGCGGGAGCCTTTTTCACTCTGACCATCGGTGGATTCAGAGACAAAAATTCCCTCACGTTCTCCAGCCGCTCTTGATCTGGTTGCTCGGACGGTTCCACGGCCGCCTGGGCATCCGCGCTGACAGTGTCATTTTCGCCGTTGTCTGATGCTGAGGAATTGAAGCTGTGAACTACTTCCTGAACTGTTCCCTGCCGAGGGATAAAAGTGCCCACCGTACTATTGCTCCGCTCAAAATATTTCCTTGCTACTCGTCTGATGTCTTCCGCACTAACTTGATCGAAGTTCTTGTCATAGTTCATGAGCCAACGCCAATCGGCTTTGGACTCAGCTTCTCCCAGCATAAAAGCCAGGCTGCTCGGATCAGCTTTGGACAAGATTGTCCCTTTACGATTAGCGTTCTTCGCTCTATCCAATTCTTGAACAGTGACCAGATCCGTCTGCAGCTTGCCTAATTCTTTGATGATCAGTTGTTCAACAGTAGAAATTTCCACTCCGGGGTTGATAGTGGCACCAACAATAAACAAGCCAGGATCGCGGAGATCGTCGTGCCTGGCAAAGACATCGGAGGCTAACGATGTATCGATCAACGTCTTGTACAGGCGGCTCGAGCGCTCATAAGTACTGCCCAGGATTTGGCGCATCGCTGCCAGAGGATAGGTATCTGCATGACTGGCCTGCGGCACGTGAAAGCCAAGCCAAACGCGTGGTAGATCTCCACCTCTGTTGATTTCCAGGCGCCGTTCGCCCTCCTGCGGAGGTTCAACGGTATAAACACTCGGTATCGGATGCGGTGCCATTGCCAATTTACCGAAATATTTATGCATGAGCCGCAGAGAACTTTCCGGCTCGAAATCGCCGACCAAAATTACGGTTGCATTATTGGGCCAGTAAAAGGTGTTGTAGAATTCCCTTAAACGCCGCATCGGCACGCCCTCAACATCCGATCGCCAGCCAATCGTCGGATGGTGATACGGATGTTCGCGAAATGCCACGGCATAAAGCTCTTTTTCCAGCGCGTCTTCGGGATAATTTTCGCCACGTTCGAGTTCGTTGCGAACGACAGACATCTCTGAGTCGTGATCTTCTTGCCTGAGCAATAGATTGCGCATGCGATCGGCTTCCAATTCGATGCAAAGCTCTAGATATTCATTGGGCACCACTTCAAAGTAGCTTGTTCGATCGAACCATGTCGTCGCGTTCCAGTAAGCGCCAATTTGCGTCAACAGATCGTCGATACCATTTCCCTTTTCGGAATTGTGCTTCTTTGTGCCCTTGAACAACATGTGCTCAAGAAAATGCGTCGAACCGGTATGGCCAACAGCTTCGTTGCGGCTACCCACCTTATAAAGAACAAGCAATGTAATAACCGGGGCAGTATGATTTTCGACAAGTAAGACTTTCAACTTATTGCCTAATTCATATTCCGCCACGCCCTGTTCTACGCCAATCGCTCGCACACCCAGTTCAGAAAGGGATGTCGCCAAATCGTTAATCATCTTTACTTCTCTATGTTTCCGCGGTATATCAACTCAGATCCATAAAGATACCGCGTAATCACTCAAGATAGTATTGAGCCATAGAGCCAGGGAATAATTGTTTAAGCAAGGTTGTCAATGCCGAAATCATGTCGAATATTGCCTGAATGAAGATAGCAATTACTGGCGGCACCGGCTTTCTCGGCGGCCACCTAAGGCGCGCTCTCTTGGCGGCCGGACATCACGTTCGATTGCTCAGCCGCAAAGAACCGATAGATGCAAAAATCGCCGAATCGCCTCAGGTCAAGTTCATCACTCTTTCATTTTCAGACGAGGCTAGCCTTGCAGAAGCGCTTAGCGGCTGTGAGGCGATCGCACACTTGAGCGGCATAAATCGAGAAATTGAGCCGGGTGATTTCCAAAGATGCCACGTCGAATTAACGAGGCGGATAGTCAGGTCAGCCCAGAAAGCGCAAGTAAAGAAGATTGTTGTGACCAGCTTTTTGCGAGCGCGCCCCGACCGCTTCAGCCAATATCTCGAATCAAAATGGCAAGGTGAAAAGGTGATCAGAGAGAGCGGACTGGACTACACCATCTTGAAGCCAGGAATGTGTTTTGGCCCTGGCGATCAGATGATCAACAGCATCGCCAGAGCACTAAATATTATGCCTGGGCTGGGTATCTTTGCTACTGTCGGCCTGTCAGCGAGAAAGATCCAGCCAGTTGCCGCCGCTGACTTCACTCAAATCGTGGTGGCAGCATTAACCCAGTCTGATTTGTCGGAAAAGACGCTGCCGATTCTTGGGCCAGAAGAGCTTTCGCTGGCTGAAGCTGTGCAGCGCATAGCAAAAGTAGTGGGCAAGCCAACACTGATCGTACCGCTTCCGGTCTCTCTCCACTACCTTTTAGCTTGGTTGATGGAGAAAACGATGACCTCACCGATTGTTTCTCTAGCGCAAGTAAGAATGTTGGCGGAAGATATGACGAAAGCGATTGATAATGGCTCCCGGTTGCCGGCCGAACTGATGCCGAAAACTTACCTGAGCGACGATCAAATTCAATTGGCTCTCAATCAGATCGTCTAAAATATAGCGGCAAAAGAGAAGCGCTGGCGGCAAAATGGCGAAAAGTCGCATATTATACCGGGAACTAAATTTAAAGATCAATTTTAGATATCCTCTGCTGTGGTTGGCTCTAGTTGTGAGCTCCGCTTCACCGGTGTATGCCAGCGAATCAGCTTGGAATCGATATTGCTCGGCGGGCCACAGCATTTGCGGCCGCCAACTATGGACAGGCTGAACGAATGTTCAAACTCTCAATTAAAGAGGCGGAGGCATTCGGACCAAAGGACCTGAGATTGGCTGCCAGTCTCACCAACCTGGGCGTTTTGTATAGCTTACGGGATCAAAGGGCCCAGGCAGCGCAGTTGTTCGAACGGGCCATTGCCATCAAACAAGCAGCGCTTGGTCCGGAAAATCCAGAGGTGATCGCAAGCGTCGGCAAGATTTGCCAATTCTATCTGGCTCATGGCGAACTGGACAAAGCCCAGCCTCTGGTCGATAAATTGAATGCCTTTGCTCAGAAAGTGATTCGTGACAGACAACAGATAAATATCAGCTTTCAGAGACTGAGCACCTTTTACCACCTCCATCAAGAGTTAAAAGATGCCGAACTGCTATTGAAACAGGCGAAAGAGCAAACCCAAAAAATGACGGCGAACGAAGATCTGGAATTTGCCGTGGTGCTCGACGGCTTAGGGCAGTCGTTTAAAGCTGAAAACAAGCTGGCCGATGCGGAACAGTTGTATACCAATGCACTGGCTATTAGAGAGCAATCGCTACCGAAAACGCACGCAGCGCTCTCCGAGAGTTTGAGTCATCTGGCCAAGTTGTACAGCGCTCAGGGCAAGTATGACCAAGCAGAGCCGCTATTCAAGCGGGCCATGGAGATAACAACAAAAGCGCTAGGCGAAGAGAAACCGGAGTCGCTGGCCCGAATCGACGATCTGGCCAGCTGCTACGCGCACGCTGGCAATAACAGAGATGCAGAAGCACTTTTTCGTCATGAAGGCGATCTGGCTGAAAAAGGCCTATGGTAAGAAAAGCTTGCCCGCAGCCAACGCCTACCTGGCCCTGGGAAACTTATGCTTGAAACAAGGTCACAGCGAGGAAGCCGCCAATTATTTTAGTGAGGCGTTGGATATTTTTGAGAAGATCAACGGACCGCAGCATATTTCACTGCCACCGATCATGGACAGTTATGCCGAAGCGTTGGACAAAAGCAATCATCAGGCCGAGGCTAAAAAACTAATAGCACGGGCCAAGGCGATTCGCGGCTAAGGCATCTAAAAGACGCCACCAGTGGCTGGTTGCTGCACGGTGCCGCCGGCGTCGGGAATGCTGACCGGCTGATCAAGTTGGATGTCCATTGTCGTACCAGACGGAATTGTCACGTCACGTCCCTTACGTAGTAACATGTCAGCCACACCTATGCCACCGCCGATAGCGGCACCTGACCAGGCACCCATGCCAGCACCGTAGCCACCACCAGCAATGGCACCTACTCCGGTGCCTAGCGCCGCCCCTAAACCAGCGCCGACACCACCACGAATGGCCGTTTGGCCAATTTTGGCCATGCCGCCTTCACCTCTAAGTTGATTGCCGTTTTTCTCTTTGTATTTTCCCGCACCGCTTACTAAGTGTGCGCTGATCGGGACCGTCACTCCATTGGGGAGGCGCAATTGATTGAAGCTAATACTTAAGGCGCCGGAGCGACTCAGCCTTTTGCCTTTCTCAGCTGAGGTGATTTGGCCGGCAACGACTGAACCAGCTGGAATCGATCCATAGGCGCCCAGAGGCACTGAGTTTGTTACCGCCGCTTCAATAAAGTCTCCCTCTTTGGCAATTTGGGTAGAGATTGAGGTGCGTAAGGCAACGCTGATTGTTGTACCGGCCTGGGCATAGGCCACCGAACCTTGATAAGTTGGTGGTGGCACCTGAGCACCGTATTGCTGTGGCGGCCCACCGTATTGCTGTGGCGGCCCACCGTATTGCTGTGGCGGCCCACCATATTGCTGCGGCGGCCCACCGTATTGCTGCGGCGGCCCACCATACTGTTGTGGTGGCCCACCATACTGTTGTGGTGGCCCGCCATACTGTTGTGGTGGCCCGCCATACTGTTGTGGCGGCCCACCGTATTGTTGCGGCGGCCCGCCATAGGCAGCGGGTGGAGCCCCGTAGGGCGGCGGACTGCCATACTGACCGGCGCTGCCAGAAGGCGGTGGCCCACCATATTGCGGTGGCGGAGCACCGTAGGCAGGCGGCGCATATTGACCTTGGGCAGGTGCTGCAGGCTGAGTCGGCGCAAAATGAGGTTGCTCATAACCAGCCGGTGGCGTCGTCCCTTGCTCCGCTGGTACTTGCTGATTGAAATCAGCTTGGGCCAATACTACATTTGGTGCACTGAATAAGAGCGCCACTGACACCAGATTTGGTAGCACTGTCCGATGTTTATTCTGTGACTTGAGCAGCATACTCTTTCCTTCTTACCAACCACTGGTTTTGACACGCGCCAGACCGCCCAAGATAACACCAATAATATGTTACGCCAAACTCTTACATTCGGAAGACAATTTCCTTGCGAGCTTTGTTCCTGACTGCTCTGAGCCAAAGGCGGAGGGAAACGACCCGCACTGATTTGTTCTTATTCAATCTAATCAAGATTGACTCAGGATCAACATAGGATCGACTCAAGATCGACACATACCACCAAAGTCCTTAATCGGGACTTCATGGCTGCAAAACGGGAATTGTCAAGAGTGTAAACGTGTGGGCAAATGCCCTGGCTACCAATCCAAATAATGATCCACAACAGATCCACAAAAGATCCTCAAAACGTTGGCTAATTTCAATGACCTTTTCCAAATCATCAAAATGATGATCTAGTCTATATATGCCGACATTCCTGGCATTCCCGGCAAACTATAAGCGCTATAGAAACGAACGAAGACAAACTTGTCAGCCAGATGCTGAATTACGTCTCAGATTGGAAGCTGCGGAAGATTTAGCAGAATGAGAAAGTACCAAGCCTTCACCATCAGGCAAGAATGCGGTCTAGCAAATAGATTAAGGATTATCTCAAGGCAGCTGATTTATAGATGCCGGACAGATGTAACCCGCTAACGACCAACTACCTGCATGACTAAAGCAACAGCATAGGCCTGAGAGCGCTTGATGATGTAATCTTTCCATGCCATAACAGGACTCTTACAGAAGTGGTCCAAAATGAATGCTGTAAAGCGATGAATAAATAAAGCCTCGCTCAGCAAGTACATGTAAGGAGCTTAGAGATGTTTACAAGTAAAAATTTACTGGCGTTCACCGTTGTTGTTGCCGCATTGGCCAGCAGTGCTGCCCTAGCCCAAGATTCCTCCACAGCCTCGACGACCACCACCACTACCAAGAAACAATCCACAGTCAAGAAAGATGCCGAGGCTCCATTCAAGGCTGCGGATAAAGGCACCAAGGCGGCCGTTAAAGATACGGAAAGCGGCATGAAAACCGTGACCAAAGACACTGAAAAAGTGATCACATCGCCAGCCCATATGTTCCACCACAAGAAAAAAGTGACGAATACCACGTCAACTTCCACAACGACGCCCACACCGTAATCCTCTGGGCTCAAGCCGTTAGTCCCAGCTACTGATACAACAGCGACCGTTGCATTCATGTGACGTCGCTGTTTTGTTAAGGGCCATAAAATTTTCAATTCACATATCTCATAGAGGATCTGTATATCTTTTCGAGAATCTGTCATACTAGACTGGGGTTTAACGACCCTAGTGGCGATTCGAAAGTTTGGCTGCTGCTTTTAGAGTTACAGAGATAATTGAAACGATATGAACACGAAACTATTTGTAGGTAACCTGTCCTTTAAAACGACTGAAGCTCAACTCGAGGAAGCTTTCTCGAAATCAGGCAAAGTTGTTTCTGTCGCTATTCCTACAGACCGTGAGACCGGCAGAAAGCGCGGCTTCGGATTTGTTGAAATGGATTCGCAAGAAGCGGCTGAAAAAGCGGTCGCCGACTACAATGGTCAAACTCTCGATGGACGCCAGATTGTGGTCAACCCCTCCCGGCCGAGAGAAACCACGCCCAAGAGGAGTAACTGGTAAAGCAGCACAAAAACAAAACGAAGAAGAGCGGATCAGTTCCGCTCTTTTTTAATGGCTTGCTTTCCCGGGCCCGGTTGCACCGTATTCGATACCAGCCCTTCGCCTGCGCTTAAGAAACTCTCCGCGAGCAGTCGTCATCATCGATCAGCCGCCGCAAAGTCTTCACTTGCTCCTCGTAATCTGCCGGCAGGTTGGCATATATTTTTAAAGCAGCGCTAAGCGATTTCTTCGCCTCAACGTAGTCTTCTAGTCGGCGTTGAGCCATACCCACTAAAATCAAATTGCGGGCAATCTCCGCATGCCCATTGCCCAGCACTTTCTCACGTAACGTAAGAGCCTGCAAACCAACATTCAAAGCTTGCATGTATCTCCCTTGCTTACAAAGACAAAAATATAAACCTTCCAAACAGTCAACTCGTCTAAGCAATTCCGTTTGCCTCAGTTGGTCGGCAAGTTTGCAAGCAAGCAAAAACTTGCGCTCTGCTTCGCTCAATAGTCCTTTTTGATAATTGATGTAGGCTAAGGCACAAATCAAGTCCACCCGGTCTGAGAGGTGCTTCCGGCTGCGCGAGTCGCACTGAGCCAGTGCTTCCTCCAATAAATCGTGAGGATCATCCGCCAGTCCGCAAGTTAGAGCGATCTGGCAGTCAATCAACGGATCGAGAACAAATTCGGCGGCAGAGCACTTCAGTGGATGATGCACTCGCTTCATTTCGTCCAAATATTTCTGGACAAATCGATCTGTAAGAGCGGGCTGCCGCATGCCACTTGACCTCATTCAAGCCTGACACCCAGGTGCACCTTGACAACCATCTTAAATAGCCGGTCGGCTCCGGTAAATGGTGGAATTACGACCAGGATCGGTTAATTATGCCAACTTTATTTTGCGTCGGCAAGACGGCGGGAACTTGGTCGCCAAAGGGAAGCAGCTCGCTCTCTCCCTGCATAAGCAATTGAAGACGCACTATCTATGGTGGCACTCCACAACACTAAGTGAGAAGCGTTCGAGAATAAGCAAACGCTGCCGAAGTTTGTGGTTGCGCACAACCAATTCTGCTGTCGCCCGATAATTCTTCACCCGGTCAGGGAATAATGAACTAAACTTGCAACGAACAAAATCATTTCCAGCACGGTACGAACTGGATCCCAGGAAAAATCATAGGACAAGCACATGGACAAATTTGAGGCGGAGTTTGACCCAAACATCAAAGACAAGGGCGAACTCGTGGCCAGAGACAATCCATTCAGCAAGCGGGTGCAACAGACCCGGATCAGCCGTGAGCGCTTTAAGGAGTCGCGACAGCGACCCGAGCTAAAAAAGCAGTTTTATACATCACAAGAACTCGAGGAGTATGAAGAGGCAGTCCTCTTTGACAAGCACACTGGACTTCTCAGCCAACTTACCTTTGAACGCAAGTTTAAATATGAGCTAAAACGAGCTCGCCGTTACAAGCGACCTCTATCCTTGCTTTTGCTAACCCTGGACGATCTGGACTTGGTGCGCCGCCAATACGGCGACAAGTGCATCGATGACTGCATTAAGGTGGTAGCAGACATTATCGGTTCAATAATTCGAACTGTGGATATGCCAGCGAGAATCCACAGCGACCAGATTGCCGTTATCTTTCCAGAAACTTATTCTTTGCGTGCCAAAGCGGTGGGCACAAGGATCTGTGAAAAGATCAAGGAGCAGCCGCTCAGTGAGCAATTGCGCTTTTTGAGAATTACAGCCAGTGCCAGCGTCGTCTCCTTCCCCACTGACGCTCGAGATGAAATCGATCTGATGAACAAAGCTAAGGAGTTTTTGATTCTTGCCCAGAAAGCTGGTGGCAACCAAGTTTATAGCGGCTAGAGCCTCTAGGTGAACGTTAGAACTCCAGATCTTTCATTGTTCTTTCCTCAGCAGAACCGCTTTTAGCAGGAGCAGTGGGTACTGACGAGGACGCAGCTGGTGTGCTGCCTGCGGCAGCCGCTTCCCTAGCAGTCGAATCATGTCCTGAGGCATTGTCACCGGCGAGCGCTTCTTTACTTTTCGGCTTGGTTGAGGGCGCAGCTATGACCGGTCCCTTAATCTGATCGAGGCCGGTCTCTTGAGTCGCCTTGACAGTGTTGGACAAAGGTTTTTCGGCCACCTTAGCGCCTTTGTCTTTCTCGCCAATGAGATAGGTTTTGTACAAAGTGCCGTCGATATATGTGCGAAACTCGGACTTGCCGTTTGCCTTTACCGGCAGAGGCGCGGTTAAATCAAATGATTTTGCTTCGTGGGCATTCATCGGCAAAGTAAATTCATCAACCGGTCGTTGCTCCTTGCTCCATAAGGAACGAGAATTGGCGTTATCAAACAATTCAACTTTGAAAACAAGAGTGCTCAACGACGACTCGGCGGGATTGAACAGTTCACCGGTAATCCGAGGTTGCCGAGAAGTCCTTTCTATGCTGACATTGACGTTTCGCAAAATAGCGTTCGGTATAGCGTTCTGTGGGTTGAGGTCTTTCGACTCCTGGAGGAAGCCCAAGCCTTGATCGGTATCGCCCGCGTCCATCAGCTCTTTACCGCGGGAAGCTAAAAGATCCGCCAATTTTTTCTCGAGGGCCGGATTTTTACTACTCAAAGTACTGGCTTTGCGTAACTCACCGATCGCTAAATCAGTCTTGCCGTCACGCAAATAGATATCGGCGGCCATCTCATAATTTTTGGAATTTTCAGCGATGTTGTTCAACTTATTGAGATATCCGAGCGCTTGTTGATCATCGCTTTTGGCAGCACAGCTGTTAGCCAGGCGTTGATAAATAGTGGCCAATCTGGCTTCAGACTCGGAAAATCGCGACCCTTCTCGAAAATCGCGCACTTCTTCCCAGCAGGAAAGGGCCGCATCAAGTTTGCCGTCCCTCAATAAGTCATCTCCCCAGGCAGCGTCCAAATCCGCTAACTCTGCCCTTTTACCTGGCACATTGTCTTTGGCCAACGGTCGCAGCAGTTCAATTGCTCGGTCACACCGTCCGTGCTGTCGGTAATAACTCGCTAATTCCGTCGCTAATTCGGGATCGGCAGCGACACCAGCACCAAGGTTTTTAGCCTGGTTGATGCAATCCCATGCCCTGTCGATTTGATCGATACCGATGTAGGCTCGGGCAAGCCCCAAAAGGATCTTAGGGTCGTCTGGTTTGAGCCGGGACGCCTGCGTCAGCGTACTGACGGCAAAAGCGTACTGGCTGCTGGCCAGTTCCTTTTGTCCTTGTTCGTAGAGCCGCTGGTCGTCCGGAGCCTTGGTCACGAAAAAAAACGTGACGCCGGCCAAAATAAGTAGCACTGCCACCAACAGGCTGAGTCCCAACATCTTCGGCGTATTCTTCGCTTCAGCGGCTGGCGGTCGATCACGGCGTCGCACCGAATGCGGTGCTAAAGCACCGGGAGCATTGCCACCACCCATCGCACTGTGCAATTCCCTGTCCCGCGATGACGTTTGCCGGGCTAAGGTCGGCACCGCTTTTGCTTTTGCTTCTTCGTCTCTGCCCCAACCCTTCATTATTGCGCCACAAGCCCAGCAGCTGTCATACTGCGGCGGATTATCGATGCCGCAATTTGGGCACTTCATATGAGCCGGCCTTGCCAGGCAACATTCTAGAGACAGCTACGACAGCAATATTTGACGTTGCCGAAGTTTTTACTGTTGTCGAATTACCAGATTTCATCGCAATAGCTCCCCTGGCTAATTATTCCCAGGTAGCTGAAGAAGTCTACTTAATTTCGACTTTTGCTCCAACCGCTTCGAGCTTTTGCTTCATTTGATCTGCTTCTTCTTTCTTGATCTTTTCTTTCACCGGCTTGGGCGCGGAATCGACGAGGTCTTTCGCTTCCTTCAAACCTAGCCCGGTAACTTCGCGAACAACTTTGAGCACCTCAATCTTCTTATCGCCCACGGAACTGAGGATAACGTCAAATTCGGTTTTCTCTTCAACCGCAGCAGCGCCGCCAGCACCGGCCCCAGCGGCAGCAGCATAGGCTACAGGTGCAGCCGCTGTCACCCCAAATTTATCTTCCATTTTTTTCTTCAGATCAGCTGCCTCAAGCAAGGTCAAAGAGCCGATTTGATCAAGAAGATCATCAACTGATAGTTTTGTTGCCATTTTAGATTTGCTCCTTTGCTTTTGTGTTTGCCCGAGGTGAACTTAAGCAGCCGAATTTTTCTTCGCTACTTCCTCAACCATCAGTGCTATATCTCGAATGAGACCCTCGAAAATACCTGCAATACCGCGGGCACCAGAATCCAGGCCGCCCATAATGGAGGAGAGAAGCTCATCTTTGGACGGCAGTTCTGCCAATCCCTTGACTTCATCTGCTCCCAGCTGCCTGCCTTCCAGAACACCGCCTCGAACCGAACCCTTCTTCAATAATTTGAAGAATTCAACGGTCGTTTTGGCTGGCTGAGCCGGGTCATCGTAACCGATGACAATCGCGGTAGGTCCTTTTGCCAGCGTTTTAATCGCCTCAAACTCTTTGGAGTGCGTAGCAATCTTGATCAAAGTATTTTTGGCGACCCGGCATTTTGCTTTGTCCTTGCCCAGTTTGCGACGGAACTGTGTCAGTTCTTTCACGGTCAAGCCGCTCACATCGGCAACAATCGCTACTTTGCCTCGATCAAAAAACTGATGCAGTTCAGAAACAATTTCCTGCTTGCGCTCTTTGGTGGCCATGCAATGCCTCTCCTTACCATTTTTGGTGGATACCTGCGCGCTCGCCAAAGAAAAAATCCCGGGAGCAACTCCGCCGGGATTACACCAGGAAAAGATTTCTTTCCCTGCGACAAAATGAAAATGTCGTTGTAACCTCGAGCGGGCGGCTGATCTAGCCCTTAAGCCGACTCATCACAGAGCGGCACCACACTGTCTGCGGTTGCGCATAAGCGAATGGCAATTCTGCCAGGTTGGCCGGCAAATGGTCAAGAGACGGCATCGATTTGAAACAAAAGCTTTCGCCTTTCTTAATTATGTAGCAGTGCTTGAGCTTTGTCCGCTCCTTGCCAAGCGCTGGCAGGATACTGGTGGCTGGCAGACGCCGAATGCCGGTAACCCGAATAATGGCATAATGCCAGACTATTATCGTCATTAAGGCAATATCTGGAGACTGAGACGGTTATGACTGTTTTTAAAAGGCACGTGTTTGTTTGCGTTAGCGGCAAAACCTGCCCAACCCAGGGCAGTTTAGAGGTTTGCGACGCATTGCGAAAAGAGGTGGTCGAGCGCGGATTGAAAAAGCAAATTCGGATCAATAAGGCCGGTTGCCTTGATCAATGCGGTAATGGCCCAATGGTTGTCGTTTATCCGGAAGCTGTTTGGTATGCGCATGTGACGCCCGGCGATTGCGCAGAAATCGTCAACTCACACTTGATCGATGGCCAGCCGGTAGAGAGACTTTTATACGACGGTCGCGGCCGGATTACATAAGGTTACAGGCGAATTAGCAGGAGCTGGCAGCCCGACCACAATTTTAGTCAATTGACACTGATCGAGCTTATTTTTTGTTTTGGATGGAATGACGAAGGGTATTGCCTATTTAGCCGATGGGAGTGGCTTGCAGCCTCTTTTAGACGACATGTCGTGAGGGCGCCTCCCATCGGCGCTCTTTATTGCGCTTTACTCGGTTCATTGGCTCCGATCGCCTGAGACGGCGAGGTGATAGCCGAAGTTGGCCAAAGACCATTGGCGCTTTCTGCCGGAGATTTTAAACGGCTGAGAGCGGCAGCCACCGTCTCCGGCGCCAGCGATATGATCAGGTGCAGTCGGCTCGCATCCTTTTTTTCAATCAAAAGCTGAGCATAGCTGTTGATCACCAAGCAACCAAGCCCTTTTGGTAAGGAGCCATTGGCAGCAAAATCTGTCAGGGCAGTTTGATAATTTGTCTCCGCTTCCCGGAAAAGTCTTTGTCGATCGACTTCGCTAAACGCATGTCTGCCAGCAAAATAAAAGGACATGGCCAGGGCGTTGGTATCGGCTATGGTATCAACTCCATTGCCGTCCTCTTTATCCATTTTCAAGAGGCGTAAGTAAAGAGCTTTCGCTTGGGAATATAGTCCTGCGTCTCGTTTCACTTCTGCCAATATTCTCAGCGTTTTTTTTATAGCCTTTCGATCGCCTACCGCTTCTGCACCGGCTAGAGTCTGTGTGAAGACGTTCGCTGCTGGAATATAGTCGGCATTCTGCCAATAGAGGATGCCGAGCTTTTCTCGAAGAGGCTGCAATTGAGCAGGCGATGCCTTGTCCTTCAGCAGCCAAGCACATTGTTTTTCCAGCTGCTCTTGCACACCACTATGGAGAAGATGTGAGACCGGCGAAATAATAGTTGAGTCCATCGCTGCTCGGCAAAAAGCAAAAAAGACAACCAGTAAAGTGAGCTGAAAAAACCGCTTCGTAGCCAGGTTGTCGCTCTTCTCGTCAGCTCCGATTAAACTATCGCTCACAGTTTTGTCCCCTGCTCCAAGACCCAACGGATGCTTCGCCGCATTCCCTCAGCAAGAGAGATTTTTGGATCGTAGCCTAATTCATTTTCGGCTTTGGCGATTGAACAAGCAATATCTTTGTTCATTTCAGAAAGAACGTGAATCTTTTGATGATATATGCCTAAAGACTGTAAGGCGCTATCGACCAAATAAGCCGTATCGCTAGCTAAATTGGGCAAATGCCTGCGCTTGCCGGCAACGGCAATGGAAAACTCACTTTCTAATAGTGTTTCGATCGTCTCAATGATCTGATTCATAGTATAGGGTTGGCGGTCAGCGATCCAATAAATTTGACTCTTGGCTCTATCTACCTTTTCGGCCAACAACATGGCTTGACAAATATTATCCAGGTAAGCCATCGAGCGTCTATTTTCTCCATCACCGACAACCGGCACGGTGCCGTTTTTGATCATAGTGAAAAAAAGATTCTGGCGGGGGGGCTGTCCAGGGCCGTAAAACCAGGGCGGGCGAAGAATAACCGTCTCGATTTGCCGGCCAGCAGCTTGCACTTTCTTTTCAGCCAGCATTTTACTTTGACCGTAATTCATGTATGGATTGTATGGTGTGTTTTCGTCAAAGAGATGATCATGATCGGGATTCACACCAATCGGAGAGTTCGATGAAATGTAGATGAACCGTCTGATCTTGGCTTTGATTGCCAGGTCGAGCAGGTTGCCTGTGCCGTTGGTATTGATCTCGAAAAAATCTCTTACTCGCGACGGGTGAATCACTCCAGCAAGATGAAAGACGGTGCCACCCCGGCAATCTTGCAAAAGCGATTCCAGACTGGATTTCTCTCTTAGATCACCGACTACGGTTTTGACACGCTTGTTCTTCTCCAGCTTTGGAACAAAAGAGCTGTTGGCACCGTTTACAAGAAGGCGAATTTCTCTATCGTCGGCAAGGAGAAGCTCAGGTCCGTCCGGTAAACCATCAAGCAATACCTGAAGCAATCGGTTGCCGAGCCAACCGGGGACACCCGTAACTACTGCCGGTGGACTGGCCATCAATTCCTTCAATTCACAATTTATTGCCCGAGACGAAATGCAAAGCGTTGCGGCGAGCGAGAGCCATAATTGTAGCTTGCGGATTGGTGCCAGGTGAATCAGGCATCATACTGGCATCATTGATGAACAGGTTTTCAAAACCATGAATCCTACCAAAAGAATCGGCCGCACAGCGATCTCTGCGCTCACCAATCGGGCAAGAAGAGAAGGCATGTACGGTCGTTAAACCCAAAGACGACTTCGGCAATATCTGATCGAGCCAGCGCACTGCGTCTAACTTGTTATCCAGGCAGTCTAGCCCTTGAATGCTAGGATAGAGTTTTTTGGCACCAGCAGCAAACAACATCTCGCCCAATCGAGCAAATCCCTGACTGAGATGAATAACATCGGCGCTGGAAAGCTCGTAGCGAGCGACCGCCTCCATCTCACCTGATAGCGCACTGCGCACTGTACCGCTCCCTGTGCCTCGGGCAGCGACATAATAGGTAGCCATGCAGCTAGCTTGCTCCATGACCAGTTGATTTTTATGCCAATTGTCGCTGAGTACCAAAGCCAAATGGCCTAATGAAAAGAAAGAACCACCGAGCGAAATATCGGGCCAAAATTCCTTCACTTGCAGAAGTGGCAGTACACTCTGATGAGCATCAATTTCCTCATCGAAAAGCGCTGAAACCTTGATCATCGGGTGAACGCGGAAACTATCGCCGACATGCAACTGAACACCGCTGCGGCGAAGTAAAGCCGGCGTTTGTGTAGGGCCACAACAAACAAAGACGTAATCAGCATCGACTCGCACTAAGTGAGTAGCACCGCCTTCGGTGATTTCCACCAGAGCACCAAGAACTCTATTCTTTTTCATGAGCAAGAACTTAGCCCTCGCACCTGATAGAAAGCGGGCACCATGACTCTGAGCGGCAGGTATAAGATTGCGAGTCATACCTTGTTTGGCACCCTTTGGACATCCGGCCGCGCAAGTATTTGTGTCCTGGCATGCTTTTGCCGCGCGCGGCACCTCCTGCACGGACCAACCCATTTTGGCCGCACCGCGCTGGAAAACAGTGCTGCTTTTAGGGAGATTAGCCGGTCGGTCGGTGACATGTAACATGCGTTCAGCCCAGAGAAAATGCGGTTCCAGTTGGCTCGGCTCGACATCAGCCAGGTCGTACTGGGCCCGCCAACGTAAAGCAAACTCCGGTGAAAGTCTTTGCCACAAGCCGCTGTTGATTTCAGTACTGCCGCCCAGACAACGTCCCTCTACATAGCCAATCGGTACGTGGCCCAGGATCGGCGTCATGCCACGGTTTCGATAAAGCAAGGGCATCGCTGCTACTGGACTTTTGCCGTAGTCATTTAGCTCATGCCGCATTCCTTCTTCCAAAACCAGAACGTCGTAACCGGCTTCCGCTAAGACGACAGCGCTCGTTGCGCCGCCTGCACCGGAGCCAATAATCAAAACATGCGCTTTCGCTGTTGCTGAAGGTGACCTTAGGCTCATACTCGCTCCTGAACAGAATCAGCATCGAACATGCGCTTTAAGTCCTCAGCACTGTTCGCTCGATTCTTTTCCACTTTTACGGCCAGCTTTGACTGAACAATCGGATTTTCAAAGAAAGCCAGAAGTGTGACGGCTCGCAAAGCTCTGACGAAATGACGGGTTGTGGGAATAGGCCCACTCGCCCAATTTTCAATGAGCCAAGACCGATCACATAAACCAAGAGAGTTAAACGATCGCCATTTCGCCAGGAGTGCGTAGGTCTTAAAAGTTGATACGCCAATTGCCAATTGCAGCCTAAGAGATTTGGGCAGAGCCGATAGTTGGGCCAGCGTAAATTCGGTCGTGCTGCTAATAACAGCATCTCGCTCGCTTGCCAAAAGTTGGCAATACTGATCGCCCACTAACGCTTCACAGAGATTCCTCCAGAAAGCGTCGCTCCTAATCTGTTCGATTTCGACCACTCGAGCGGAGGCTATCCATTGACCGGTTTTTATGTTCTCGCTTAGCTCGGGACTTAGTGACTTGGCTTGCCACTGCATCACCGATTTCAGCCCATGCCGCCAGGCATAAGTGGAGAGGGCAATCGCTCCCCAGATTGTCGTCACAGCGAAGAAGATCAAATGCACAATCACCGCATAGCTGACAGCGGTCAGCTCAGGCAAGGCGATATGCATTTTAAGAGCGTATAGCGTTGTCAGCGAAACTTTGCACCAATAATGATAAGTGCCGACAAATCCTGGTCCCGAGGGGATCAAGATACCTAGATTAGTAAATCCCATAGTCAAAAGGGCGATCGGCAAATTGATCGGCAGAGACAAGCAGGGCATGATCAAGGCAAAAAATGTCGCTTCCAAGAACCAGACACCCAGACTAATGCCGGCAATAGCTATCGTCCGAGGATAACTGTTGAGAAAAGCCAATCCTCGACTAACCTGACTGACCAGCCCCACAAACCGAGTGTGAAACTTAGGCATGGTCCGATCAGTAATCGCCGAAGTGATATTGATCAAAAGTTGCGGTGTGGCAGCCAGAAAAAAAACAAAAATGAAGCCCAAACTAAACATCAGCCCGGCAAACTGCCAGAGCTGCAGCATCCAACCGGTAAGTGGCAGAAAAAGCGCCGCCGCCAGAAGCCAAGCAACAATGCTCATGCCGTCAAATAATCGCTCGGCGACGGCAATAGTCAGAGATTCAATATATGGCAAGCCGGTGCGTTCAGTCAGCATACCCGCACGAACGAACTCGCCTAAACGCGCCGGCAAAACATTGTTGGCAAAAAAACCGATAGCCACAATATTCGTTGCCGTCAAAACGGAGAGTTGCGACTCTTCGCTCGCTAAAAGTTTCAATCGCCAACCGCGCAATCCCAGGCCAATCGCATATACAGCGACAGAGAGAGGCAGCCAGGGTAACCAGACAGCCGTTGTGCAAGCAGCAACTACATCTTTCGCTTGAAGATTTTTCGCCAGTAAAAAGAGAAGGAGACAGCTTATCACCAAGCCTAAAGCAGCAAGTGGCAGGCGTGATTTAAAAAGTTGGATTAAGGCCGATTGCTTTATCGGTAGATTGGTATTGGCAGTTGATTCGCCAGCGTTCAAGAGAAAGTCACCCTTTCTGACCTTGCCGTCCAATCTAAATATACGTGTCTGGCAAACTCTTAGGGCGGCAAAGACGTTGTTAATTGCCGGCAGCTAGAAAGAGAGCAACGGTCAGCGCTGGCAACCGGCAGTAAAGCCAGTGCCAAATATTCGGTATACATATGGAAGGCATTGAGCATTTTGACCACCTGAATGCCCGTATAGTGTTGTCTAGATAACATATTTGTAGCTAGTGACTCATAATATTTGAGCGGCAGAGAAGAGAGTTTTGCCGAAAACCAGCGTCCCCAGCCAATTTAGGTAAACTGGCGGTCCTGCAGATCGGACTCTGCTATCCCTTGACGATTACAGCAAATTAAGGAAAGATAATTAAAAGGCGTTCATGTTCCAGCGAAGACAAATGGTTCATGCCTGAGGCCAATTTAGGAGTGCATATGAAACTTCGTAGACGAAAAGGGGCGGTATTAGGCTTAGTTGCTGTATGCGTACTCGTGATTGTGGTCATCGGCATAGCTTTCTTTATGATCAGTAAACTGATCGGTGGTGGCCGAGAAGTCGCTCACGTCACTGACTCAGGTGTTCTGAATGTGGCTAAACAGGTGATGACCGATGTCACCAACAACTTCCAGAACGATAACGCCCCCGATTTCCTCTATGACGGCATACCGCCGGGTCAACCGATCACACTTTACTCCTACAACCGGTGTGTCGGTCATGCGTTGATGGTCGCCCTCAATGCTCAGACATCCGGAACTTCCGCCGCCGCCACCGACGCAACCAGCGTCTTTGTGCCAATTGCTGTCCATCGGTAAAGACTTGACTGGCCAGGTAGAGGGGAATACAAACGCTTTTCAAACAGCGTTCAATTTCATTTCCGGGCAGGCTAACACCCGCATGCTTGGCAATAATCAAGTACAAGTGCCGGCGCCCGGATATGCAACAGCATTTATGAAGTCAGCGGCTTCAAGCAACTTGTATTTTACTAATGGCCAATTACCAGCTGCGCAAATGGCTCAGCTTTCGACTGTCTTTAATACCGGCACGATGTTCAATCCGTCAGCGCCCGGGTCGACGAAATATTTGCAAGGCTATGAAACGATAACAGTCAATTTGACAGGTAACAATCTCAATTTCATGCTCGTCCCCGTGTTTCCTCAACAGATGCCCCACCTGGTGGCTTTGAGTGACTTCAAGGCTGGCTTGAATTCGCCAGACCCAACAAACTCAACACCACCAAATGCGGTGCAGATCCAATCCCAAGCTGCGGTGACCAATGTTTCCACATTCGCAGGCGCTTTGGCTTGCGCCATCGTCGGTTGTGCTAACGATCAGGGCTATTCCGCCTCCCTTCCTGCTGGCTATATAGAAATTTTCAATCGACCTGGTTATAACCCATTTCCGGTTGGAACCCAGGGTCCAATTGATATGGGTAACAACATTTTCAATAACGAGATGTGGGGCACACCTGGCGTATCGTTGACGGTTCTACCCAGCGGTGGCATAAACGGCACCACTGGCACAGCCGTTTTCTCCTGCGCTGCGTCTGTCAACTTCCCCCAACCAACAGAGACGACCAATCCCCGTCCTTTACCTGGACCGACATTACTCGACGATTGGGGTGCGTACAACAACGGCACAGTTGGCACCCAGCCGCCTCTGTTTAATCAGAAGCCTCCGTATAACGATGAAACCGAGAATCCTCTTGATGAGCCGATCTATATCGCCAATGATCAAAAAGGTGTTGGTTGGGCTGCCAGCAGTCCCTCAGACGTGGCAAACTTGCAACAGGTCAAATCACCGACCAATTACACAGGCCAAAACCAAAACAATTGCATGTACATGGAGATCAACACAGGCTGGTTGACGACCGGACCACCGGATTGTCTCGACTGGATGCCTTGCATTGCTGCCACTTACCATCGCAGCATGCCCGACGGGACTCTCTCCGGACCGCCACCAGACTTGTCCACATTAGGCCCTGTATTCAGTAACGTGGACATTGTCAAAATGGCACTGATCGAAGCATTTTGGCATGGACATTTGCAGAATTTGACTGTTTATGCGCCCACTACTCCCACTTACAGTGGCGCTGGTTCATCGATGAATGGCTCTACCGGTATTGGCTTGTACGTTGATGCTGCCTCCGGCGCCATGCAGGGCGTCAACTTTGACTATCCATCACCGTTTAATTCGATGCCGATTGATGAATCTCAACCAGCAATCGAATCATCGGCAACTTTAGCCACACCATGGGCTTATATGCAGCAGGTCTATTCGGCTGGTGGCACATGTACTGGTGCCGTATTTCCCTACCCGAGCAACCCGAATCAACACGGTGTTTATCCCAGCTCAGCACCGGCGGGAACACTGTTTGCGGCGATTCTACAACGCTGCCAACAGATCCAACCCTCGGTAACTGCTCACGATGTGGCCCAGCTGCTAGATTCGACGCCGCTGCCGATGGGATCTCAATATTACATTTACCTTCCCAATGCTAATCAAAACAGCACAAGTGGACCAATTGGCAAAGGGCTTGTTTTGAATGCCGGACCACCGCCTGCTTTCAGCGGACAGGTGCCTGACGGCGTACCGCTTAGTTCCAGCAATGAGTGTTATGGTACGTACGATTTGAAAGACAATCAGATCGACGTTCCACGCAACCCACCTTGCGGCTATCCAGAGCTGACTGGAACTCTAATCCACCAAGGTGATCTGGATGTGCACAACCAGATGTACACAGTAATCAAAGCTGCTAACGATCAAAACGGCAACCCGCTTCCAGATCTCACTGGTAACGATTTTGCCCTGTGGCAAGATTCATCGGGTGCTGGCAACTTGCTTGGCCACCTGGAATTTGCCAACACTGTCACCGGTGCTAATTACTTCAGTACACCGAACTAAAAAACGGCTGGAGAAAATCAAACAAAAGCAAAAGTGTGGAGACGGCACTAGGGAAGCGAGAGGTATAAACCTCTCGCTTCTCTTATTCTTGCGCTTCCATATCCGACAGTTTCCTGCTAATTTCGATGGAGCAATTCTCAGTCAACAACTAAAACAGATGACAACTGCCAAAGAGGGCCTCTTAATTAAGAGTTTGCATTCAAAACGCTGGTTAGTCCCCATCCTTTTGCAAATGATCATGGTGCCTTTCTTTTTGGCCTTGGTCAATTTATGGACACCCGACCAGGGCGTTTTCTTTGAATTCAAAGATCAGTTTTTGCTGGCAATGCTGCCGGGGATTTTTCGCCGATACCAGATTGGCATTGTCTTAGGTGCTGCCTTCCTTTGCGCCTTCTTTTTCCTCAGGCGGCAGGAATTACAAGACAAGAAGCTCTTAGACCAGATCCTGATCGCGTCAGGTCTGAGCTTCTTCTTCTATCTTTTGATTTTGACCAGGTTGATGCAGTATCCGGTCGCCTGTGATGATGCCTATCACGATTATCGATATGTCTATAACTGGGTCAACGGTATCAGTCTTGATTACAACCCGGGTGAGCGAGTAATGGGCTTCACGTCCCATCTCAATCTCGTCGTTTTGGCGTTCGCTTCATTTTTATTCAATCATCAAAATATTGTTGTCGTTGCCCAAATTCTGGCAACGGTTTGGCAAGCCGCATCTTATTTCCTCATATTTTTGCTTTTACGTTCTGCTTATAAAAATGAGAGTCTGGCACTTTTGGCGGCCGGCGATCTTTGCCACCAATACCTACATGATTTCTGAAATTAGGGTTGGTAAAGAATCGTCTCTCGTAGTTCTTTTAGTAATAACAGCTGTATATGTTTTACGTTCAGGCAAGCTGCCTCTTTTTGCTTGGCTCAGTTCTTTTCTCGCCCTGGCCAGGCTGAAGGGGTCGTTTGGCTCGCTCTTGCTTTTTTTCGCTCACTGAAAGACAAAGGGCGCAGCGCTCTGACCCTTTGGCTATTTCCATTTTCGCTAATTGGCGTCTTTTATCTAGCACTCTGGTTGTACTTCGGCACCATTACCCCCCATGGTGCCATCGGCCGCTCAACCATGTTTCATTCTTATATAGTGCCTGGCGATCACAGCGCCTATTTTATTTTATCCATGCTCGGTCAAGATACCTGGCAAAACCTGTTGCCCAGCACTTGCCTGGAAATCGTGGGCTATTACGGTTGTTTTGCAATGCAGGGACTGTTAGCCGTCTTGCTTTTTGCTCAACTTTCCCGCTCATCAAGATGGCTCGCCTTTTATTTTGCAGCGATCGCCTGGCTGTTAGGATTTTTTGCCCTAACTGATCCTTGGACCTTTAGTTGGTACTATGCCTGGTTCGCGTTGGTGCCGGTGTTCGCGATACCGCTTCTGGTGGAGTCCATTCTGATCTTCGTTAAGCAAAGCCACTATCTGTTCGCCCGCGCCTTCGCTCTCTTTTTGGTCGTGTGCCTCATCGATCTGGCTCTGGCTGTGCATCCTTACGCCGATAAAATGATGCCAATCCCTTGGGGTATTTCGCAAGTATTGGCAACGCAAGTCTCGCTATTGCGCTGCCAAGTTTTAGGTTGGGACGCCGAAGCGGAAAGACTGATGCTTTATAAGAGGGCGGTTGATTACTTACAGGCAACGAACGTGTCCTGCCATGAGATCGCCAGTTGGGAGCCAGGCATGCTCGGTTTTGAAGCGCCGCATACACACATCCTTGACCTGGGGGGGCTTTTGTCCGAGGCGCCGCTCAAATATTATCCTGTGCCCCCAAAAGACCGAACCGGCGAGCGTATATGGGGCTCTATTCCAATAAAAGCAGTGCTCGAGTTAAAACCTGAGTGTCTGATCATCCTCGACGCTTATGCCGACAATGGGCTTCTCAAAGATCCAGATTTTCTCGGGCAATATCAATTGCTTAAATTCTGGCCGCTCCAAGTTTGGGGCGGTAATGGGCTATATCTATTTCATCGAATCGCGCACTGAGAGCCGCCAACATTAAACCGAGAGTAAAATTGAAGTTCTTTTGTTTGCCACGTCCGTGAGACAAATCAGCCAGATATCAGCACTTCCTCATGAAATATTTCAGCTCTCATCCGGTATTAGGCCTTGACGACTGAGGTACGTACAAGGGATGATAACATTAACAGGAGTTCATGTTTGGCGAAAAGCTAAATTCACTTTCGTTGTGAGGTCCAATCATGTACAGTCGCTCGATTCGGCATCATTCAGGGGCCAGCTTAATAGAAGCGGCCGCCGGTATTATTATTTTGATTCCGCTTTTCCTGGTCTTGATTGACGTAATCGCGGTGGTCGTTGCCCAGACTCAAAATGATGCGCTAGCCAAACATGCAGCCAGAGCGGCAGCCCAAGCAGCTACGCTGGAATCACAGTGGTTAGCGGCTCAAAGTGTCGTAAACGCTACCTCGAGCACCTCGCTTTGCTCAAACCCTACTCTAAAGCAGTGCCAGCAAAACTCGATCGGTGCCGTCACAGTGACAACGGAAGTCACTTGCAATTTACCTGTGCCAGTGCCATTTGGCGGCCCGGCTCAACAAGTTTTCGTTGCCAACGCCGTAGAACCGATTGTCAACGCACCGGTGCCGCTGGGCAACCTGACTGCACCGGCGACTGGTAGTGCGAACTGGGGGCCAGAATTTAGGCTATTTACCGCTTACATTGCCGACTGGCTCAAACGCAAGTCTGGTAGTTCCCGGCGATGCTCCAACCTTACCTGACGGAACGCATAGCTATTAGTCCGGACAGAAAGCATAACTAAACGCATAGCTATTAGATAGACTAGTCGTCACAACGCCTCAATCGTTTGACTGCCTAAAAATGTCAAACGAAAATCGTTGCAGGGCTGAACTGCTCAGTTTTATTTACTACGTGGACAACCCGGCAAACAAAGCTAATCAAATCTGCGGCTTCATAGCCCGGGATCCTGTTTGTCAGATGCAAGTCGAAGTGGTTGCTAGCACCCCGTCCTATCGACAAGACAATCAGACATACTACTTTTGCAGTAGTCACTGCTTCGATCAATTCACAAGAAAAAACAAAGCGAAGGCAGCAGCCACTGCTGCACAAAACTACATTTGCCCGATGCATCCTCAAGTAGTGTCAGACAAATTCGGAACTTGCCCTCTATGCGGCATGGCCCTTGAAGTTGGCATGGCCAACAACTACGTGGCTCAGGTGGACCTTTTAGAAAAGGCGGATTTAGAAGACTGGCGCCGACGCTTTCTGCTCAGCCTCGTCTTCACCGTACCCTTATTCTTCATGGCCATGATTCTCGAACATCAAGTCTCAGCAATCCACCCAAAATGGCTCTCTGAATACGGCCGAATGCGGCCTGGATTGAATTGGTTTTGGCTACTCCAGTTGTTTTTTGGTGCGGATGGCCGATTTGGAGAGAAGCTGCTCGAGCAGCACGTCATAAGACTGCTAACATGTTTACTTTGATTTCGCTAGGAGCGGGCTCTGCCTACTTCTTCAGCGTGTTTTCAGTTCTCTCAGAAACCCAGCTGGCCAGGTTCATGCAAATGCCAGCTCAAGCAAGCAAATATGTCAGCAGAAGCCCAGTAGTCTATTTTGAATCGGCCGCAGTTATAGTCAGCCTGGTTCTTCTTGGTCAGCTGATTGAGCGCCTCGCTCGCAGGCGCACTGGCAACGCTGTTAGATCACTATTGGCTTTTGCCCGAGGAGCGCTCGCCGTATCAACACCGACGGTACGGAAGAAGACGTGCCGGTAGACAAGCTTCACCGAGGCGATTGCCTGCTCGTTAGGCCTGGTGAAAAACTGCCAGCAGATGGTCCAGTCATCACCGGCGAAACCTATATCGATGAATCGATGATCACAGGAGAGCCCATGCCTGTCGTAAAGCATCTCCACGACACCGTCATTGCCGGAACAATTAATGGTTCCGGCAGCATCACAATCCGAGCAGACAAACTAGGAGAAGACACGCTCTTGGCCCAAATCGTCAAGGCGGCTAGCCAGGCACAACGTAGCCGCGTTCCTATCCAAAAGCTTGTCGACCGGGTCTCAGCTTATTTCGTTCCCACAGTATTAATAATAGCAGCGGCTACTTTTATTGCCTGGTATATGTTTGCTCAGGACCTTGCCAATGCCATGCTCAATGCAGTTGCCGTGCTAATCGTTGCTTGCCCATGCGCCCTGGGACTAGCAACACCAATGTCGATTATTACTGCCACCGGTCGTGGTGCCACCGCCGGAGTCCTAATCAAAGATGCAGAGTCCCTGCAAAAGTTAGAACAGATAGACACAATTGTCATTGACAAAACCGGCACCCTTACGGAAGGTAAGCCATCGGTAACTGAAATGGGAGTCACAACCGGCTGGACGATCGACCAGCTTCTACAGTCAGCCGGGAGCTTGGAAAGACTGAGTGAACACCCAATTGCCAAAGCCATTTCGCAAGAGTGCCGAAAAAGAAAGATCGGCTTGAAGGACGTGACGTCCTATCAAGCCGTAGCAGGCAGCGGAGCGACGGCACTGATGGAAGGAAAAGCCATTCAACTCGGGAATGCCAATTACTTACTAGCAAACGACATTCAATTGGACTCCCTGGATAAAAAAGCCCGATTATTTCTCGAACAAGGCCAAACAATAGTGTATGTCGCGCAAGAAGGCAAAGCGATCGGCTTCATTGCTTTGTCGGACAGGCCAAAGGCCGGAGCTAAAGAATTAATATCTGAATTAGTCCGGTGCGGCTTACGCGTAATCGTTATGAGTGGCGATAGCAAAGCCGCAACGGAAAGCATTTGCAAAATGATTGGCGTAACTGATTTCATCGGAGAGTGCACGCCGTTTAGCAAGGCCGAACACGTCATCAAAATACAAGAGCAGGGCGCCAAAGTGGCAATGGCCGGCGACGGCATCAACGACGCCTTTGCGCTGAGTGCTGCTTCGGTCGGAATCGCCATGGGTAGCGGAACCGACCTAGCGATTCAAAGCGCAGATCTGATCCTTGTCAAAGGAGACCTTAGTGCCCTGAATCGAGCTATTAAATTAGGCCGAGCCATGATGACAAATATACGGCAGAATCTATTTCTGGCGTTCGTCTATAATGCGCTTGCTATTCCGATCGCCGCTGGTGTGCTGTATCCGTCTTTTGGTATCACGCTCAGTCCAATGATCGCTAGCGCGGCTATGAGCCTTAGCTCGGTTTCGGTTATTGGAAATTCACTGCGCCTGCGAACACTTAAGCTTTGAGTTCTCGACGGTCCAAAAAAAGAGTTCTGTAGGTTAGTCTCCCTAGCTCGGCATTTGTTGCGAAATTCCAGATGACAGAAAAACGTATTATTATCTGTCCCTGGCGGAGCTTAGATTAGCGGCCACAGGCGAAAAAATTCGCCCGCGAATTTTCCTGGTTCGTCAAATAGCACATCATCCGAATTTTGAACCATTTCGTCCCTCGTATCGTTGAAAGATACAGAAGTCAATTTCTGTCTTACTGATATAAGGAGGACGTGCATATGACCAACAGACCTCGGTCAAAACCCGGATTTACAGCATTGCATATTCGTATATATGTTAACGAACTGGCAGATCATGCCATGTTCGTCACACGCGATTGTCTGATCTATGGCACACGCAACGCCGTTGATATCACCCTAAGCAGGATGGTCAAAGCAGGCATAATCATGCGCCTCACTAACGGTGTGTTTTTGAAGGTCAATCCTATTTTGAAACTGAACTTGCCGACCGCACTGGAAGTAGCTAAAGCAAAGGCCAGGGCGTTTGGCAAAATGATATTTGAACATGGTGCTTACCTAGCCAAGAAACTCAGTTTAGTCGAGGAAGAAAATCCGGGTCCCACCTTTATTACCGACGGTCCCTCAAGTTCTTTCCTCTACGGAGAAACAAGAATCTACTTCAGAGCAGCTGCGCCGAGAAAGGTAAATTTAATGACGGCAAAACAGGGCTCTCTCCTGAATGCCTTATGGTTTGCAGGAAGGCGGCGAATCAATTGGTCCACATTGCCGTCAGCGACACGATATTTAGGACGAATTGAACGCCATCAGTTGCGCCAAGAGATGCATCTTATGCCGACATGGCTCTCTGAATTCTTTTCGCCATTAGAGAAGGTGCTGCACGACAAAACACCGGCTATTTTGCAGTCGGAGATGCTGACGCGACCGGCTTCGAACTGATCGTAAGAACTTGAGGTGGTGTAGCGTCGGGCGGATACAAAAAGTCAATCTCAACATCGATGCTTTCACCAGCTTTGATTGTAGCTTTGAATAGCGGTTTTCCCTGCTCACCTTGATGCAAGACTAAATGCCAATAGTCAACGGTTGGCACGGGAGACAAAACCGCTCGCGACGCGACACGCACTGTGCCTCGAAAAAATACACGTTTACTCTTTACCGAGTAAAATTGCGGAGCATCTTGTGTTGAATCACTCTTGATTGGAGAATCAATGGAGATAGAAACGGCCAAAGGGCGTGATCCCTGGTTGGAGAGCGGCAACTTCAAATCGTAACGGACACCGTAGTTACCGTGCGCGCTGTAGGCAGTATCCGGATAGCGCACTATAAGTGGCGCGGACTGAACTTGCTTACTGCCAAAAGTGCCCTGTTCAACACTGTCCAGAACATAGAAGTGCATCGCATCGTTTTCCAAGTTGAAGCGCGTCTTCTCGGCGTTGTTAGAAATTACTGCTGACCAGGTCGAACCGTTCTGGACTCCTGCCACCCGGCCATAAGTAATCGCTTCGCTAGCACCGGGAACGGTCGCCGCTTTTTCACGAGAACCGGCCAAGTTGCCCGCCTGCAACAGTTCGATCCATTGAGAAAGGGGAGGCGGCGAGGCTTGAGGCGGCAACAATTTGGCCAAGGCGGCAGCATAAAGCGGTTGATTGGTCTCAACCTGGATCAATGTCGATCTACCGTTAAGCGATGGATTTAAAGCGGAAACCGGAACTGCCGCATCCAATAGGAGTGCATATGAATGCGGCTCAAGCTCAACCGTGCTGTCAAAGAGTTGCTCGTCACGACGCCCTCGCAAAATATCGTCCATCACCCTGTCACCAGGGCCAGCAAAAACCGAACCGTTATCATTCGATACTAAAGCTGGCAGACTCACAAACGGCGCATCCGGCTGACTAAGATAGCTTGCACCAGCGAGAATTTTGACCCTGGCCTTGGAATCGCCGGCATTTTGGAGCAACAAGGCCAGGTGCAATGTGCGAGGTTCGCTCGATGCGATCTGATTGTTTATGTGATGGACAAAAAAATCAACGCGCCCAGCGAGCAAGTGATTAAGATGAGCAGCTGGATGACTTTTTCCAGAACCGGGGAAAGTGGAAAGCAAAATCCCGTCCGACCTTACAATCTCGGGAGAATTGCTGTTGAACATCTCAACTGCATCCAGTCCACCAGGTAGTGCCAATACTGAACTGGACTTGTCGACCGGGGCAATGTCCCGCAAGTCGCCTTTTGTCAAATCCAGATTGGCCGAAACTATATATGGTCCAGACAGTTCAGAAAATGGTTCAGACTGCTCACACTCGATCTTGTCAGTCGTGCTTGCTCGCGCTGAATTATCTGCCGCGCAAACAAATGTCGCGGCCGCACTGAAGAACAAGACTAGCGCTATCCTCAAGTACATTGTTAGGTCGTCTTTTGTCGCTTCATGAACAACTACCAGTTCGCTGAGGACTTTGGTGAGAACATTGTATCTCTCGCTGAACTGTCAAAGATTACAAGAAAGGAGCGCCGGTATGGCGCCCCCCTTGCTGCAATAAGCCACCCGATGGCCAGACTAGACTCGGTTAGCAAGACTTGATTAGCAAGTCTCGATTTGCAAGGCTCGATGTGCAAGTCTCGATTTGCAACGCTCGATTTGCAAGGCTCGATGTGCAAGTCTCGATTTGCAACGCTCGATTTGCAACGCTCGATTTGCAAGGCTCGATGTGCAACGCTCGATGTGCAAGTCTCGACTAGCCAGACTCGATAGCTAGTGACTGCTTGCTCAGCTCGCCATCTTCCGGCAAGAATCCGTGCATTTCTTACATTGTTTTATGCATTCCTCTAGCTTCGGATCGTTTAGCGCTTCGCAAGATTTAGCACAGGCATTGCAGACATCCGCACAAACGCCGCAAACTTGTGGATGGAACTGCGAGTCGCGAGCGAGAAAGTCCTTACTCGTCTTGCAAATCGATATGCAATCGGCGAAAAGCTTCAATCGCTCAGGCGACGCTGCTTTACCACCAAGACTTCTCACATAAGAGCTTGATTTTTCACAAAGAGCCTGACATTTGCTGCATTCCATTCCGCAGCCACTGACAGACATCCCCGTGCCTTGGTTCTGAGCTTGCGCCGAGCCAAAGCTCCAACCGATCGCCAGAAACGATCCCAATAACATCAATGCGAGAAAAATTCTCTTCATGATTATCTCCTTTTTTGATTTAAATGATCGGAATAATAGGCATGCGCCAGAATTACTGCCCGCCTTTAAATCAAAAGACAACCATGGAGTAGATATAGCTTTCCCTGCGGCAAGACGCCATCTGACCATGAGCCGTAGGCCTTGCCGAAAGAAAGCTCTTGATCGCAATGCTGCTTCTCACGCCAGAGACAAAGATCCGTTCTTAATTGGCTGAAGCGTTTGAAATCAGGCTGGGGAAAAGAACTAACCGCAAGCGGGTCAGACGTTCCTCGGAAGAGACAGCACAGCTTAGCGTGGCTTCCTCCGGCGACCGTACAACAGGGCATTTCGCTGCCGGGAATGCGCGGCAGGCAGCAGTTGGCGGAAGAAGTGACACCCTCAGCTCGTCCCGGCATAATCATAAAAACACAGACGAAAACGCTTATAAATATGCGGAAAATGAAAGACAAAGATCGGCGAGAATGGAAAAAGGGACGCACCAACTTAACCTATACATTACCTATACATTGAAAAAGCCAATTTCAATTTTGAGTATAGCTCAAATTTCTGGGCTGCCATAAATTAGCGACAGTCAGCGAAAACTCAACATTAATTGCGGGCTGAGAACGCCGGTTTGCCCTCGATCCGACAGCTGTTGTCACTTATACCTGATTTCTCAGTCAGATTAAGGGGCCTCCGGTTAAGGGACCTCAAGCAAATCGAGCGCTTGCCACGGGCGTTGTCTGACTTGAATGCCGCCGTCTACATCTGCCTTCCAGAAAGTCTGGTCAGACTCGCGCCAGAACTCTAAATCGACTTGCGCATTCCCAACTTTCATCTGTGAAAGATGAAGGCGGGGAAGCCACTTGGGTAAAACCGGATCGACATAGAGCATGCCCTGAGGTGCGTCAGCATGTAAGCCGAGGATCGCCCTCAATAAGTGAAACATCGAACCAGCGGACCAAGCTTGAGGCACATTGGCACCAATATATTGAACAGGGAAATTATTCGGACCACGCTCTATCCCGGCATACAATTCTGGCAGCCGATGGCTGACAAAAAAGCTGGCTGCCTCTGATATATCGCGGGCGACGCGACCGACTTCTTGGGCAAAGCCGTAGCGTTTAAAGCCCATGGCCACAATACCGTTGTCGTGCGGCCGACAGAGCCACGGTGATAAGAAAATGGATTGTATGCCGGATTTGCCGATGAAAGGGTACGAATACCCCAACCGCTCCAGAGGTCGCTTTGGAAGAATCGTTTTACCACTTTCTCCGCATGCTCAGGCAGCGCAATGCCACTCCACAGACAATGCCCGGCATTGGAGGCAATAGTCGTCACCGGTTTTTTGTTTTTGTCCAGAGCAAAAGCAAAAAAGCCGAGATCGTCTAGCCAGAATTTCTCGGCGAACCTTTCTTTCATCAACCGCGCTTTGTCCCGCAGCTTTTTAGATAGATCCGGCTCTCCCAGGACAAGAAACACCTCGGCCATGCGAAGCCAAGCATCATAAGCATAGCCTTGCAGTTCGCATAACGCCTTCGGTTGCAAAACCTGAGAACCATCAGCATAAACTACCGCATCACTCGAGTCTTTCCAACCCATATTTTCATAGCCTTGACTAGAGCGTGTCTGATACTCCTGAAATCCATCGCCGTCCAGATCGCCGTAATGATCAATCCAGTCCAAACAGCGTAAAGCAGTTTGTTTGAAACGCGTAAGCATCGACTGGTCACCTAGCCATTTCCAGGTCTCGTGTAAAACAATCAAGTACAAGGCAGTGGCGTCAGCGGTACCGTAATAAGGAGTGTGCGGAATTCTTCGAAAATGCGCCAGTTCACCTAAACGCATCTCATGAGCGATCTTGCCAGGTTCAGCATCTCGATAATTATCAATCTCCGTCGCTTGGCTCTCAGCCAGTTTAGTGAGCGAGCCCAGCCCTAAGTTGGCGTTGACCGGCATGGTTTGCAAACTGGCAATCAAACTGTCTCTGCCAAAGAGGGTCACATACCAGGGCACACCAGCGGCAGGAATCCAAATTTCCGCGCTCGGGGTACGGTCATAGAGTCTCAGTCCGCCGATGTCCTCAACAGATTGATGATAGAGCCGGTAAAAATCTTCATTCTCACAAGTCAACTTTGTCGATGACTGAATCCACAGATGATGCAGGCGATC
>CAWICA010000006.1:0-49558 GCA_963834525.1 Bryobacterales bacterium | reverse complement strand
TGTTAACGCGTTCAGCGTATTGCTAACGCTCCCGACTCATCGACAAAGGCCACTCGGTCGCCATCACCATCAAAAGCAGCACCAAAATTCGCACCGGTGCTTTTCACCTTCTCGCTTACTTCCAGCAAAGCACCATCATCCAAAGGATTTGCTGAACGCCGTTTAAAAGTGCCATCGGGCTCAAAGCCCAATTCATGCACAGTTATTCCTGTTCCTTGAAACGATGCGGTCACCTCTCGTCCCACCGGACTGCCGCCTGCATCAACAACAATTTCCAGCGGCCCAGAGATGCTTAAATGCGAGCGGAGATCCCGAACGTATTCATCAAATCCAAGTGTATCGATCAGGAATCGACCCTGGCTTTCTGCCTGTCCTCTGGTTACTAGAGCGGCTGCTTGATCAAGTTGATCGAGTTGATTGCACCCGTTCAATCCATTGAATATGTTCTCAATTTCGATCAGCCCATCTTCGGAACTAATCGGGATTGCCTCTTTTTCCGACAGATTTTGAAGCCGTTGTACTTGGCGACAATGACTGGCCGTTACTTGGACCGAGCAGTCGAAATTGTACTGAGCACCGTGCCAATAAACACGCGGCGTTGAAGACAAACCGATGGTGGTTACCTGGGCGTCGGCCTTCCAGCAATCCATCGCTGACGAAGCCGCCAATCCGGGCGATGCGGCCTCAGCCTCGTGGCCGATGACGAATTTGTTCGCTAAGCCAAAATATTTGCTCAAGGCCCACCCTAAGCGTTTGGCAAGGTTTCATTTAGTAATTCACCATAAACACCTCTTATGTCATAACTTCCAAAAGGTGATTTGGCAGATTTGGTGGTCATAGTGTCCTCTGAATTTACCAATCGTAACGTGACTGTGGAGCATCATCAAGATGCTGTGTGGCTGAAAATGGTTAGCACGTCAAGAGAAACGAAGCTAGCGTTGAGTTTGCACGTCTGGCTGAAAGGCATCTAATGGATATGGCGCCAACAGGAGTGTGTTTCGCCTACCCTGCCTTCTAAGCGCCACCTAATTACTTTGACAGACCCTAAGAATTTTCTTCTAGAGTTAGCCATTTGTTATCCTTTGGAACCTATAATAGCCAAACAACGACGCGCTTTTGTGCGTATTCAACCATTTCGGTTCGACAGGAAAAGCAATGCAAACCATGCCCGCACCGCGCTTAATATCGCTGCCAAAAATCAGCGAACGGCGCGGTAGTCTGTATTTTGTCGAAAATCAAGTACATATTCCATTCGACATCAAACGAATCTATTACATAAATGATGTGCCGCAAGGGGAGGAACGTGGTTCCCATGCGCACAAAGAACTAGAGCAGGTTTTCATCGCTTTGAGCGGTAGTTTCACAATCACGCTTGATGATGGCACCAGCCAGTCGCAATTCACCTTGAACCGTTCAAATGAGGGACTTTACGTTCCGCCTGGCTACTGGCGGAATTTGACCGACTTTACAACGGGCGCAGTTTGTTTGGTGCTTGCATCGGAACCTTACCAGGCAGAAGACTATATCAGGGACTATAAACATTTCTTGGATTTCGCCAAGCAACGATCTGAAAGACACTCCAGTAAGCAATCCAAAGTGTCATTTCTTGATCTCCGCTTCCAATACGAGGAGTTAAGATCTGAGCTCGAGCAAGCGTATCGGCGAGTGATGAAGAATGGGCAATACATCCTCGGTCCAGAGCTAGAAAATTTCGAGCAGGAATTCGCCGATTATTGCCAGTCCAAACATTGTATTGGTGTGGGCAATGGCTTGGAAGCATTAAGACTCGTTCTGCAAGCCTGGCGCATCGGCCCAGATGACGAGGTTATAGTGCCCGCGAATACTTTCATCGCTACGTGGTTAGCAGTGAGTTACCTTGGCGCCACTCCGGTTCCGGTTGAGCCGAACTGTTATTACAACATTGATCCGGCGTTAATTGAGCAAGCAATAACCCCGAGAACTAAAGCAATTGTTCCTGTACACCTTTACGGCCAACCGGCAGATATGGATGCAATTAATAAGCTTGCAAAAAAACACTCACTGAAAGTACTCGAGGATGCTGCTCAGGCACACGGAGCACGCTACAAGAATCGCCGCACCGGCGGTCTTGCCGACGCGGCGGCATTTAGTTTCTATCCGGGCAAAAATCTGGGAGCCTATGGTGACGGCGGTGCAATTACTACTAACGATACAGGCTTAGCAGACGAAATAAGAAGCCTTAGAAATTACGGCTCACAACAAAAGTATGTTCACGATCAGTTAGGCACAAATAGCAGACTGGACGAGCTTCAGGCCGCGCTCTTGCGAGTAAAGTTGCCACGACTGGATCTGTGGAACGAAAAACGTCGAGAGATCGCCGCCATTTACAATGATCGACTGCGAAATTTTGAGCCCTTGATTTTGCCACCTTGTATCGATGGGGCTGAGCCTGTGTGGCACATATACGCTATACGATGTGCTGAACGTGAGCGCTTACGAAAAGAACTTGGCGAGCGAGGCATTGAGACATTGATTCATTATCCAACACCACCACATCGGCAGAAGGCCTACGTTCAGTCGTATACGAATAAGTCACGTCTTCCGTTCACTGAAAAAATTTCAGACGAATTGCTCAGTCTGCCAATGGGACCGCATCTCACTGATGACGATTTGATCGTTGTTGCTGAAGCTGTGCAAAAGGCGCTTCAACTTCCAGTTAAAATAGCCTAAGTGATTCTCAAGCAGAATGGATAAAACTCGATAATATGGCCATGTCTTACTGACAACCTTTACCAATTTTCCCAAAGGCATTCTCGACAATTTCCGGCAAGGATTTGTGGATGCCTTGATCAACGAGGGAAACAATGTTCTCTTGTTCAAATCCAATGATCTATGCGACAACTTTCAGTTCAGTAATGAACTTTTGCCAGAATTAGACAGAAAAGAAATAACCGACAGAATTGCAGAATTCAAACCGGATCTGATCGTTTCCTTTAACCACTCCGGTTTGTATCCCGGCCTGGTCGATACATTTGGTTGCCCGGTAGCAATCTGGTTGCTGGACGGGCCTGCTTATATAGTTGAGCCGGATCAATTTCGAGCCTATGCTTCACGGTATCAAGTTTTTTCACCAGTAAAAGTATTTGCAAAGGATCTGGAAGAAGACTTTGGCGTACCTCAAAGCAACATTCATGACCTTCCTTTCTGTTCGGATCTGGTAGCACAACCGCTTAACCGAAAGCAGGAAATTGTTTTTGTCGGTACTTTCTTTCATCCTGGTAAAGCGTTCTTAGAGCGACTGCGCGACTTTTGCCAAATTAAAGCCCTCTGGGCGCAGGCTCCGACAGTTATTTCTTTCCTACAACACCGACCGCGACCTTACCTGGTCTGAACGCGTTAACCGATTTCGACTGGCTGAGGTTCTTAACCAAGAGTTCGATGAAGCTTTTATCTTAAACATCATCTCAATCAACCAACGTCTGAAATTTCTTGACGCAATCAGTGATTTCGATCTGGCAATTTACGGAACAGAAAACTGGATAGATAGCATTATAACTTCAGCAGAAATTGCCTTCGCTTACGATCCGAAACCCATTCTTACAAGGCACGATTTAGAACAGGTCTATAACACAAGCAAAATCGTTTTCAACGTTTCTCACGCCCAGGCGCGGGGAGGACTGCCATGGCGAGTTTTTGACTCACTAGCATCAAGTGCTCTTTTAGTGTCTCAAGACTGTGAAGACTTGCACACGATGTTCGGAAACGAAGTGGAATTACCTTGCTTCAAAACAGCAGCGGAAGCTCATGACCTCTGCCAGTATTATCTGCTAAACGATCACTTGAGACAACGACTGGTGGAGGCGAGCAATCGCTGTATTGATAACGGTCATCGTTTCAGACACCGCCTGAGGAAAATATCTGAAGTTACTGGAGTCAGTGTTCACGGCGGAGAGGCAGGCACTTTTGATGAACTCAAGCCAGCGAGCAGATCCAGGCAAAACAATGGAAAGACCATGGGACCCAAGAAGGCGGTTGGGGGCAAAAATAAGATGGCCGGTAGCCTCTCTGCATTGCGAACGCTAAATAGTTCTCTTCAAGTGACCGCTGTCAATTTTCAACTTCAGGCTTTCCAATCTGAAACTGGCAAAGACTTTACGGCGCTCGAGGTTAGGGCGGTTTCAACAGAGGCCAAACCAGGCAGCAACATAAGTCTGGGATTGCGATTGCCGAAGTCGAGGCCATTCATTCGCCTAGATTTAGGCGATTATTACTCAGTTCATAGCCATCCTGTGATTAAGATCACTCGTCTGGATGCAGTTGATCCATCGTGCTATTTATTGGATTTTGAAAAAGACATCCTGCAGGCCCATCAACTTGCATACGACTCCGAAAAGCTAACATGCGGATTTGATGCCCATTTCATCTTTGAAAACCCGTTTGTTGGCAGTGACGTTGACATTCACTTCGAAAGCGAATTGTGTGCTGGACTTTAACGTGAATAAATTACAGGAATTAATTGACTCTTGCCGACACTGCACTACAGATAAAACTGGAATGCAACGTGTGCTAGAAAAGATCATCATTCTATGTCTCAAATCGGAAAAGGACTATCACGGATTCGGACAAGTATTTGGTTCGCCAGAACTCGATAGAATCTGCCAAGATATTGGTCGGAAGCTCCTCCATGAAGTGGACCATGGTACCGAATATGCTGAAAAGGGTCATTTTGACATCGTCATTGTTGCTACCGAAATCTACAATTCAGGCGGACATAGCGCGGTTCTACTTGATCTAACTCGAGCTTATCGCGACAAAAAAATACTGGTTGTCGTCACAGATACGTTTTATATCGCCAATCATACTGAGGCGGTAGGGCTATTTGTCAGTGCTCCAAATGTGACAGTTGCAGTCGCCGCCAAGCAGTATTCAGCCGTTGAGAGGATCAAATGGCTGCTTTGCACGTTGCTTAGCTGCCGCGCCGAAAAGGTCTTCTTCTTGCATCACATGTCAGATGCAGTAGCAGCGGCTTGCATGCTTCCAGAAGTCGCAGATAAGATCATATTTTACCATCACAGTGATCATCGACTAGCACTAGGAGCATACACCAAGCACTGTGTTCATGCGGATTTCCGGGAGCCCGGGCTGATCAATTGTCGCGCGACGTTGGGCATTGAGAACAGCACATTGCTGCCACTGGTTTGCGATGATGATTTAGTTGGTGGTTCAGAATTCGAGTTCAAATCAAGAAATGCCTTAACAACGTGCACTTCAGGTAGTGAAAAATTTGCTGGAGAATACCGCTTTGATTTTTTTGAAGATGTTTTGCCCGATATGTTAGCGACCACGCAAGGGTATCATTACCATATTGGCAGGCTTCCAGAGAGCGTCCTTTGCGGTATAAGATCTTCTTTGCTGGAAAGGAATATTGCTCAAAATCGATTCTGTCATGTCGAGTGGGTGCCTAGCCTACGCCAAGCGCTGATCGATCTTCACGTTGATCTCTATTTGGACTCTGTGCCTGTTTGTGGATGTCGCTCCGTCGTTGAAGCTATGGCTGCGTCCAGGCCAATCGTGGTTCACCACAATTATCACAGCAGGTTGTTCTCTAATGAAGATCTTGTATATGACGGAGCGCCGTCCTGGCAATTGCCAGAAGAGCTTTTCGCAATTTTGCGAGAGTTAGATAACATAGATCAGCTGCAAAAACATTCATCGTGCTCAAGGCAACAGTACGCAGAACATCACGCTCCAGAGCGATTGGCTTTAGCACTCAGTCAATTAGATGACAGGAGTACAATCAACTGTAGTCCAAATCTACCTTTCTATGAAACTGACACTTGGAGTCGAATGTTGGACTTGGGCCAGCTGGCTACAGAACAAACTACCAGCGATACGGTGGCATCAAACCGCTCCGGCTCTCGCGCCATAGATGTATCTAACCTACGGCTGGCCATTGAAGATGGCCCGCCGCTTGGGCGTAAAGAGTGGTCTCACTTGCTCTTTTTTGTTTCACAGTTGGGGCAGTATACACGGTTAGATCTTTATAGGCAGCTAAGCGAAAAAATTGGCAAAGAGCAGTTGTCAGAAATGCTATTCAATTTGCAATTTGGCGCGCCACCCGACCAATCCGGCTTGCCTAACTCATCCGTCCCATCCAGCCCTATCGAAGAAGCTCCAGCTGGATTGCGCTCTCGCTTAGTAGGCAGACTAAAAACCCTTGCCAAATCAACCAAGAAATCTATGGTGAATTGAATGATCAGCGCACAGGCAATTGTAGATACCCAGACCATTGGCAAGGATGTAACCATCCATCCGTTCGCTGTTGTGCGATCAGGCGTGACGATTGGCGACAACGTGATAATTCATCCACACGTTGTAATTGAGTCGGGGACCAGCATAGGCGCTGGCGTAGAGATCTTTCCGGGAGCTTATGTTGGCAAAGAACCAAAGGGTGCAGGTGTCCTCTCAAAGCCTTTAGATTTTGAGCGAAAAGTTTCGATCGGTGACAACTGCTCAGTCGGACCAGGTGCGGTTATTTATTACGATGTTTCGATTGGCACAAATTGTTTGGTTGGGGACAACGCATCGATTCGGGAAAAGGTAACAATTGGAAACGGTTGTATCATCGGCCGTTTTGTCAGTATCTTTTCGGCTGTGGATATTGGAGCGAACACCAGAGTATTAGACTTTGCCACGATTACAGGCAACTGCCAAATCGGTGCCAATTGTTTTGTCAGCATGCATGTCTGCTTGACCAACGACAACCACTTTGGCCGACTCGGTTATGACGAATCGTTCGTTCAGTCGGCCAAAATCGGCTCCAATGTAAGAATTGGCGCGGGCGCCCTTTTGCTTCCGAATATCGAGATTGGAGACAACGCAATAATTGCCGCCGGCTCTATAGTAACTAAGAACGTTGAGGTTGGTCAATTTGCTATGGGACAGCCGGCCAAAGTCTTGGTTCGGCGCGAAGAACGCTAATGCCATTCCATGGCGGATTCAGTTGACCTTATTTACTTTCAGCGCGCTCATTTAACCCATAGCGATAGGCTATCTCTTGTAGCTCATTAAACGCTACACAAGATCGGTCCGACTTCTGAAATAGCTCGGTGGGATGGTCAGGCGTCCAAGACCGAGGAGTATTTTGTCGAAACAAGCAGCGCCAGTGGTCAGGATAAGCAACGTTGGTACGAAGAACGTAATCCTTTGCATTTGATAGGTAAACAATACCGTCTAGTCTCAGAACATCGTCAATAAGTTCAATGTAACCATGTACATGTCTTTCGTTCATTTCTTGAAAACTTTCTACATTGATCGCCAGATCAAATTCAGGGAATGCAGATTTTTGAAAGTGCCATGCCGGGCAAATGTAGATGTCGAAATCCTCTAAAGACGGTTCATCGCCATTGTAATAAAAACCGATCTTTGCTAGAGGAAGATGCTTCTTGAGATACATGTAGGCATACATGAGCGACCCGGGAACCGCGTCTATTAGCACATAACTAATATTGGGAGATCGACTATTGAAGAACGCTTCTACCAATCGTCCATACCCGCCTCCGATTTCGAATATATTTAGCTTCTTGTCGCTACGGGTGGCTGGCAGACCAGCTTGGATTAATGCCAAGTCCATGAGGCTACCCAAATCGGCAACGGCCAAATTCGAATTTCCTTGGTCGATGACATGCATAAGTGGTGCCACCGCATCTGGTGAGCCTGTGAATAGTTTCAAAAAATCTCTGTATCGTTTGTAGTCCGCCTCACTGGCCGCCAACATACCGGTACAGCCGATTATCGGGTCAAGCATTTTCGCCAAGTTATCAAATCGCTGCCAATAAGAATCATCCCGGCATTGCTCCAAAAGCGCCGCGCTGGCGATTGTGGCATCTCGGTCTTTGCTATCCAGCTTCACCCAATGAGTAGCCGGTACTTTGTCTCCACCGTTGACAATCATGTCGTCAATGATTGTCAACCAAAGTGTTTTGTCTCCAGATATCCTAAAACGCTCTTCCAGGGTGTTGGACAATTTCTGAATCATTGTCATGACCTTATATTGAAATTTTGGAGTCTACGCCTAGCGAGATGAACCGAGGAGAGGACCAATCACTTCTTGGTCAAGGAGACTAGAAAACTCGGCCGCACCGTTTTCATTTAAATGATCATTGTCGGCGAAATCGGACCTGCCGAATCGCGGATCAGCCAAGTAATCAACGTATTTTACTCCAGGCAGATTACCAAACTGCTGGAGGACAGATCGCATATGTTTCAACGTGTTTGGATCCGTTTGCGCCAAATAAGTTTCGAAGACTGGCAGAGTAATAAGCAGCACCTTCACTTTCTGGTGCAAGCAGGCGTCGATCAAACGAACTAGAATTTGTTTGTTTTTGGGCTCCAGGTCCGCAAACATTAGTCCCTGATGTCCTTTTACGCGAGCTCTGGCTGCTTCTTGCGAGATGATGCCAAAATACTCCGGTTTTGGATGGCACCACCCAAAGCTATCTAAACTGGGCATCCGTATCTCCCTCGCATCACCGGAAAGTATCTTTCGTAGTCTGCCACTTCCATAGAAGACCGGAAGGCTCCAGTAACGAGCGTCTTTGCAGATTTCAACGAAAGAGCGCTCATGCACACCAAGAAATCTGAAATACAAACAATCTCTCCATTCCTCGGTCCCGCGAGAAAGACAATAATCAAGTGAAAAATAGGAAACAGGAACTACTACCAGCCTTAATTCAGGATGTTTTCGTAGAAAGATGCGCATTATCTGCTCATCTAAACTCAGTGACTGGCTCACGTTTGCTAGATTGATTGCTCTCTCCTTCAACTTGTCGGGGCGGATGCCAAAGAGACTATGTGATGAGCCCAAAATCAAGATCTCAACCGGCGTAGAGCTCCTTAACAGATTTGCCTTTTCTGCATAATCTGAGGGACGATAGAAAAGATATGCATCCAGAACAATATGGACCAAAGCCAAAATGGCCAAGGTAACGAGAAATCTTGAAAACCGTCTCTCTTCCGACCCCCACCCACTGGCAGTCGTGAATCCCGTATGGGCGGGGGCTCTTGTGCGCGAATAAATCGTTTTGATCTCCTTATTCCTACGCGACATATTGAGCGTCATTAAATTATGGCCAACCCTGAAGCAGAGCGGGCATTACACTGATAACGACGTCCAAGAGTGAGAATTGTCAACAATTCTATTACTTCAACTACTCTTAAAACTATATGTTTGAAAGTGCTGATAGAGGATTTATAAATCTACGAATCGCCCAGTTAGCCCACGCAAACAACGTCCTTTGCCTGAGTGCCTTTCCAGGATTCCAAGCGGATATTAAATAACTTACCGAATTTTTGTTCTTAAGTTGCGTACAATCTCGCCATGCGACCTTTACGGGACCCGGCAAGTGAAATCGGCTGTAAAAACATATGGACAGGCCTTCTACGACGAGACATTAGTTACGTCACTTCTTTCAGCTCGCGTGATCGTACCTATGGTGATGCAACTAGTCTCACCTAGGAGCGTTGTCGATTTGGGTTGCGGCACAGGCAGCTGGCTATCTATTTTCAAGCAAAACGATGTGGAGAGAGTCCTTGGACTAGACGGCTCTGCTGTTAGCGCTCAAGTACTGCAGATTGAGCCCTCCGAATTTTTGCAAGCCGATTTGACCAAGTCGATCCCGACCAATGAACAGTTCGATTTGGCGTGTTCGCTTGAGGTTGCTGAACATTTACCAGAGAGCGCTGCGGAGACATTTGTTCAATCACTCGTAAAATTGGCACCTGTGGTTTTATTTTCAGCCGCGGTGCCTTTCCAGGGAGGCACCCACCATGTCAATGAACAATGGCCGGAGTACTGGGAAAAGCTGTTTCGTAAGCATGACTTCCGAGTTATTGACTGCTTGAGACAACGTATCTGGTCTAATGAAAACGTAGCCTATTGGTACGCACAGAATCTGTTGCTTTTTGTTCGGGCGGACTACCTCCGGCAGTTTCCAGAACTTCAGCCTTATCTTGCCGATACCAATCCAGAATTTTTAAGTCGAATCCATCCTAAAATGTATTTGAAAACTCGCCAGGCTCTATCAAACCCTAGATATATTGTGATGCACACCGTGTGGAATTTGCTTCCACGGTGGATCCGCGTCCGCCTGATCAAACATCTGGCTTACAATTTCTGGAAGCAGGTAAGCGCGGCCTATTAATCATGAAGCAAACTCAGTCGACATACCGATCACTCAAGAGCTGGTCGGTGCTCATTTTGTATTTTGTGCTATTGATCGGATTGGCACTTCCAAACAAATTATCAACGGTTTTGTCCTTCAAGTGGGATCGAGATCATCCGCCGGTCGCCATAGACCTAACTAAAACGGCACAAGCGCCTTGCTAAGAGCTTTCCTGAGGCAGACTATGCAAGATATGCACTAGGTGGTCTGCATATTGCAAATGGCGGCTCGAGGCCCGACGAAAAATGTTGGCTGGGCGTATTCCCGCCGGGCTATTTCCTCTTAGAAGGGCTGCTAATAAAAGTTTTTGGAGCAGATTGTTCTATCGTCTTGTTGCTAGTGATCTTTTGTTGCCTGATGTGGTCGCTCGTCCTTTGGAATTTGTATCTTTTAGGTTCGTCTGAGGTGCGGCCAGCGTACGCTTTATTAGCTCCTCTCCTGTTGTGCGGCAGCGCATTATTTCGAGTCTACTGTCTGCGAAACGGTTCAATAATGACTGAATCGGTTTCAATTGCACTTCTCTGTTTATCTCTGATCTTTCTCGTGAGAGGAGCTGTTGAAAAGCGCATTAGCATGGCTATAACTTCGGGACTCGTGCTCGCAGTCGCCGCGTATATCAGAGCTCAGACGGAAATGATTGGCGCGCTCTTTAGCTGCCTGGTCGTTGTCTGGTCATGTTGTATCTTGGTTAAACCAGCACTTGCCTATTTGCAACAATCGAGGGACTCTTCCGCGGACCGATTCATGAGCATTTTGCACGCCACACTTGAGAAAAACTATTTGACCGGAGCGCTAATCGCTGTCCTCGTATTCAATTGCCTAACGGTGCCCTATAAGCTGTACAACCTTCACGTAAATCACTCTTTTGCCTGGTTGCCATCAATTGATTACTTCTGGAAACTTGGCTGGATGCCCGAAGCGGATTTGCTCAAACGAGGCGATGACTTTGTAATTAATGGTGGTGGTACTATTCCGGCCCAGCTGAACCCAAAGCTGGCGAATGAGATCAAAATCCGGGGTATCGAAAACTATTCCGAGAGCTACTGCAAATCGCGTACGATCACTGTTTTTCTTACGCACCCCCTGCAGTGGATATGGCTAGAAACCTCGTACGTCCCTAACTATTGGCTCGACCCACTGTTATTAGGTGGTTCCTCGATCGGGCGCCAATTCATGATCGTCGAAAACATGCTCTACCTACTTTTTGTCGCTGTCGTTATCACTCTTGTCTTGACCACATTGGTGCTAAAAACCCCGGCAGAATTTGTTACAGCTTCGCTATTGCTGCTTGCCACACTAATATCAAGCGCCGCCACTTTAATTTTTCTACACTTAGAATGGCGCTATTTCTATACGATCAAGCTCTTGAGTTTCGTGGGTGTATTTCTGTATGTAATATTGCGCTGCACGAAAGGCAAAAATCGCTGTGCAGTGATCAATAATTCACCGGGCATAGCGCCCGCCACCACAGCCAGTGTAACAAGTGATTTTTAAGAATTTGCAGGTTACCGGCTATTTCATAGCGGATGAAGGCAAGTCGAATGAAGACCTCCAATACCATTTTTGAGCATGCTTCACCAGCAGACGCACGTCGATGGAAGCTAGTCCATGATGTAACTCACAAAGTAGATCGTCAACATTTTTGGCATGTCGTCAGGAACGAACGAATCCTGGCAGTGATAAAGCGCGCGATTCCTAATTATAAGACCGCATCCGTTCTTGAGGTCGGCTGCGGCGTTGCTAACGTTTTAGGCTACCTCTATGAACACGGTATACCCGATTGCACCGGATGGGAAATAAATGCCTATTCTCTTGGAGTTGCTCGTCAGCGATACCCAAGGATTCACTTCGTTGAAAAAGACTTTCTTCAGATTAGCGTGGAGAAAGTGAATTTTGATGTCGTTGGCTTGTTCGATGCGCTCGAGCATTTCGAAGATGACATTGATTGTTTGAAATCAATCAGAACCCTTCTTCGTCCTGGTGGCACGGTGGTTTTAACTGTACCTGCGCATCAATTCCTGTGGTCTGTATATGATGATTTTTTTGGCCACTACGCCGATATGCAAAAGGACAATTAGCCAAGGTAATGTTGGCTGCTGGCTTCGTTGATCTCGAGTTAACATACATGATGGCGCCGCTCTGCCCGCTACTTTTGGCTTCGAGAAAGCGCCTGAACAGAATGTCGATTACCGATGAACAAATTGAGGAACTTTTTGAGAAAGAATCAGGCACACCGAATCCAACGCTCAATGCTGTCGCAAAGGCAATATTGCGACTAGAGCACGCAGTCTGCGGAAACAAAGACCTTGCTTTTGGCGCAGCACTAATCGCGACAGGCAAGTCCTGCGGCTGACATTAAACTAATTGTGCTTCACCTTTTGATGGACGTTGACTGATGAAAGACAATTAGAAATGTAGGCTACGCATTGAAATTTTTAATAGTCGACCCAACTTGTTCTAACTAGACGTCGATCATCGACCACTTCGTCGGATCACCGCTATTATAAATGCCTAGGGACAAATGACCTTTTCTGTCACTTCTTTAGAATGCACAAGTAACGACCGATAGCAATCGATCATTCTCTGCTCGCTGAAATTCTTTCTGACGCTTTCGTACGCCCTAGCGCCAATACGCTTGGCTAGCTCACGGTCATTTATCAGCCTCTGAATAATCGCACAGAACTGATCAAGATTCCCGGGCTCGACTAAAAAGCCGTTCTCTTCATGCCGAATCATGATCGGAATTGAGCCGACGCTAGTGGCAACGACAGGCTTTCCATAAACCTGAGCATGTAATACGACTAGCGGCTGCCCATCATCGAGCGATGGAACCACCACCACATCTGATACCGAAATGAGCGGATCTACACTTTCGACAAAGCCCGGCATGAAAATACGTGCTCGCAAGTCAAATCGATCGATAAGACTCTCCACCCTCTCTCTCCGGTCCGTCACCAACCATAGAAAAGAAAACATTTGGCTGATCCTTCAACTGGTTAACTATACGAACAAACATGGACGGATCTTTCTCTGGTGAAAGACGGCCGAAAAAAGGAAACGACAAATTTTCCCGCTGCATCCGCCGGTAGAACGCTTCGTCCCTTAATCACAGAACGCTCCATTTCACGTTCTGTCGGTATGCGAATACCATGAGGCACCACATTTACCTTGTCGTTAACGTCTTTCAGTCCTGAGCGCAACTTGCCAGCCAAAATCTCCGATGGCACCACCGTTGCATCGATATATTGATGCAACCTCTGATTGCTCAACATATGCTTGCCATCATTGAATTGCTGATCGATGACATTGATCGATGGATATCGCCTTCTGATCTCAGGCAATAAATCGTAGCCCATTGTGCTGCCAATTAAGAATACGTTGCCGAACCGTTCGCGCTCGATCAAGTCTAGCAACAGCTTTTCTCGTTCACTGTCATCTGCAGACAAGTCAGTCAACTTAAGCACCGAGCAACCTAGCACCTCAAACATAGGTGCACAATCACCCATGTTGCGTAGCACATCTCTAGTTGTCACGGCACTAAACCGGTAAACCGGCGGTCAGTGCTTTTATCAAAGCAGTGAACAACGTTTGAAATCCGCCGACGGGCAACCAGGGAAAAACGAAAAGAACCTTGTCGGAATGTAGGGGCAAATCTGTACCGCTACCGTTTTTGCCCTCAAACAATTGCACAAACTGCTTGTTGATTACCTTTTCGTCAAATGTAGAGGTGCAAATCTCAAAACCTCTTGTCCCCAATTGCTTAGCTAGATCCGGGCGCTTACACAAATCAGCTATCTTTGCCGAGAAGCCATCGAGATCCCCTGATTTGACTAAATAGCCGTTCACACCATCGATAACCATCGTCGGAATTTGGCCAACATTAGAGGCAATCACAGGCTTTGAGTGTGCGAGAGCATGCAGGACAATCAATGGTTGTCCGTCTGTTACTGAAGGCACAACAAGGACATCCGATGCCGCCACAAGAGGATCTACTTTTTCCACAAAACCGGAAACATAGATTCTGCTGTGCAGATCCAACTCATCGATTAGTTTGATCACTTCCGCTTTTTCCGGTCCATCACCCACCAGACAGAAGAAGCAATCAGAAACATCTCGCAAGCGTTCAACGATACGCACAAAAAACAAGGCATTTTTTTCTGGCGATAGGCGCGCAAGAAATGACACGACAAACTTTCCTTTCGCCGCATCCGGCAGTTGTCGCTTGCCGAAGGCTAGAGCTTGTGCTCGCTCGCTGGCGGAGGGTATCGCTATGCCACAGGGGATGACAACGATTTTGGTTTTGATCTCGTTTAAACCTTGCCTCAATTGAGCGGCGATGGTTTCGCTGGGAACGATCGTTGTATCGATGAAGCCGTTCAGTGCTTGATTCTTCTTCATGTGCTTGCCATCGTCCCACAATTCATCGATGACATCGATTTCGGGATGTCGACCTTTAATTTCCGGCAGCAAATCATAAGCCATGGTGCAACCGACGATAATCAGATGGCTGAATTTACCTCTTTCAACCAGATCGATAAACAATTTCGACCGCTCTTCATCAGTCTTAGCCAGATTAGGGAGATGCTCGACCCTGCAACCAATGGACTCGAAAGCTTGAGTTCTGTCTCCCATGTTGGGCATTGGATCGCGCGTGGTGACAACAGTAAACTGCGTACCGGACATGTCTTTAATCCGTCCTGAATAGAGCGTTTCCACGCCACTGACTGGTAGCCACGGCAGCGCCAAAAGTACTTTGCGGTTGCCGGTCCCAAGATCCTCACGTTGATTGGATCGTTTGGCAAATATCTTCTCTAAAAATCGCATGAGCAGCATTTATTCAGTAAATTCAGCAAGTTCTGCAAATTAACGGCATCCGGCCTGGACAATCGCTTCGTCCGGCGGTTCTATTCAATGTTTTATGATCCGCAAATGCTATCATCTTGCATTAGCTTGCTATTACAACTCTGGACACTAGTGATCTTCTCCCAGCCATGACCGATCTTGTCTCCCCCACTCTAAGAAAGCACGGAGTCCCGGTTGAGATTCCGTTTACCAGAGCTTATCTGACCGGGAATGAGACTTTTTACATAAATCAAGCGCTTGCCGGCAACCACCTTTGCGGCAACGGTAAGTTCACCGACAACTGCCATAGCTGGTTCAAAAAGCAGATCGGCAGCCCGGCTGCGTTTCTCACACACTCCGGCACAACGGCTTTGGAAATGTCTGCTCTATTAGCGGATCTTCATCCAGGCGACGAGGTGATCATGCCCTCGTTCACATTCGTAACAACTGCATCGGCATTCGCGTTACGGGGCGCGGTACCGGTATTTGTCGATATCCGAGAAGACAATTTGAATCTTGACGAGAATCTGATTGCCCAAGCAATTACTGCCAAAACGAAGGCGATAGTGCCTATGCATTATGCCGGCACCGCTTGCGAAATGGATACAATCCTAAGCATCGCCAGGAAGAACGACCTGATGGTTATCGAAGACGCAGCCCACGGCTTGATGTCTTATTACCACGAGCGACCGCTCGGCAGCTTTGGTCAATTAGCAGCATTTAGCTTTCACGAGACAAAGAACATCGTCTCTGGGGAGGGCGGTGTACTGATGGTCAATGATGAAAATCTCATCGATCGAGCATTCACGATCTGGGAAAAGGGCACCAACCGACGTGAATTTTTCCTGGGCAAAGTCGATAAATACACGTGGCGAGAGCTTGGCTCTTCATTCTTGCCGTCTGAGATGACAGCGGCTTTTCTCTGGGCGCAACTCGAGCAAGCCGAATTCATTACAAAAAGACGGCGTGAAGTTTGGAAAATGTATCACCAACTTCTTCAACCGTTGGAAGAACGAGCGCTCTTACGCCGACCTATTTACAAAGACGACTCATCAATCAACGGCCACATTTATTACTTGATTCTGCCCACTCCAGAAATACGAGATGGGCTTCTATCCCACCTTTCTAAAGCCGGGATTGAAGCGGTTTTTCATTATTTGCCGCTGCATAGCTCAGTTGCTGGGCAAAAGTTTGGCAGATCTTGTGGCACGCTAGCCAATACAGACAGATTGAGTGCATGCTTGTTGCGACTGCCGATCTGGGTCGGTTTGTCAGACGGGCAAATCGAGCGCGTAGTGGCATTGATCAAAGAATATCTTGGATACGAACCTATACCTTCCGTAAAGACAGGCAAGCGCACGATAACAGTCGATTAACGAGCGTCAATCGAAATCATTTGCTGACGTCTCATTGCCAATATTTCATGCATTTAATCGAATGAGGAAGTAGCATTTATGCTGCTCACCGAGGTTATGAAAGCAGCCAGTGAGGAGAGTAAGTTGACATACGCACCAGCCAAGCCCGGAGTAAATCAGGACACTGCCCTGCCTGAAAAAGCAGGAACGTCTGGGCTGTTTACTTTCGACAACGCCAGCTTCTTGTATGAGCCGTATCCGATCGGCTTGATTAAACCGGCAATGGAACCAGGTTTTTATCAGGAGCTGGTCAATACATTTCCCGATATTTCTCTCTTCAAAGAAATGCCCTACCTGGGCAACAAAGGCTCGAAAAAATGGTCTCTTGCAGAACTGAATAATGGCGAGAATTATCGAGCCTTTCTTGAAAAGAATGCAGCATGGAAAAAATTCCACGATTGGGTGAAAAGCCCGGAATTTTTGGTGCAAACAATTGAGTTTCTCAATCGCAACAATATAGAACTTGGCTATTTGCGTCCTGATGCCAACAGAGCTGACACTTGGTTGCAGAAGTTAGATTTAGCGATTAGAAAATTCAAGAACGGACACACATTGCCTTTGACAGCTCGTTTTGAATTTTCAGTTCTACCGGCCGATGGCGGGCAGCTGCATCCTCATACTGATTCACCGTGGAAAGCGATCACTTATGTCGTATCCATGGCTAAGCCAGGTGAATGGGATCAGTCCATAGGTGGCGGTACCGATGTTCTGCGGCCAAAGAAAGCCAAGTTGAGTTTCGGCTGGTTGAATGGCTATAAAGAATTCGACGATTGCGAAGTGATTCACACTTACGACTTTGAACCAAACCAGGCGATTGTTTTCGTCAAGACTTTCAATTCATGGCATTGCGTCAGGCCGATCCAAGGACACGGTTCAACTGCTCTGCGCAGAACGCTGACAATAAATATCGAAAAAATCGTCAAGTCAATTTTGCCTTGACTTCAACTTTCTAAGCGGGGCTGTCACTTTCCACGACATGCTGTTGCCGATTTCGCTTAATGCTTGGCGCAATTCAGCAATCTCCTTGTCTTTTTCCGTAGCCTCTTGCTTCAGAGAGTTGATAGTCTCTGACAGCTCAGACTTTTCCTTGTTCCAACTCAATTCAGACTGAGCATATGCTCGTGCCGCTGCTTTGCCTTTGCGCAAGCCGCTTTGACACAAAGCACCTTGCAAAAATGACAAAACTGCTAATCCTTTCAATTCAGACGAAAGATTGCGCGGCTTGCCTCGCTCGCTAGAAAAGAACGAAAGCGGATCAGATCCACCACACATGTCTTGCAATACTGAAGCTGGCTCCTGCAAGCGCTTGGCCTCGGACAGCTCGTATTCAAAATGGCGAATCACCATATCAATGACATTCAAACAATAATCTTCCGAGGTCAGTCCAGCTTTTTCCAGATAATTCTTGTATCTGGCGCCCAAAAGAAACCAATCCATGGAAGCAGTCATGTCGGCTGAACGAGCTTGGCTCCAGCTTTCAGCATGGTGCCTAAATTTACAAAGCTGATCGGCAATGAAGTAATAGTCGCCGTGCTGCAATAAGCGATAGCTGTATTCCAAATCACCAATCTGTTTGAAGGCCGGATCATAACCGGTGCCCGCGTGTTCTCTGCGAAACATTTGCGAAACCGGCTCACCAAGCCAATTGACAGCTTCTTTCAACGTTTTGGTAATCGCTTCGGCAGCGGAGATCCGAGTGTCTTGCGCAAACGGCTGCATAACTTTAGCGGCACGCTGCGACTTCGCTTCCAGTACTTGTCCTTCGGCGTCGATCCAGGCTCTGGCGCTGGTCACTAAGCTAACATCGTGTTCTTTCTCAAGAACGGCAACCATCCTCTCTATAGCATCCGGTCTAAGAAGATCATCATGGGCAAACGGTTTTATGTACTTGCCGGTCGCCCGCCTGATACATTCATTGTAATTGCCAAATAACTTCAAGTTTCGCTCGTTTATCCAATGCTTGATGCGATTGTCTTTGTCCGCATATGACGCAATGATTTGCTCCGTCTCATCAGTCGATCGATCGTTGGCAATGAGCAGCTCAAAGTCTGAATAAGTTTGCGCCAAAACGCTATCGATAGCCTGTGCCAGATAATTGGCACCGTTATAAACTGGCAAGCAGATTGATACTTCGGGCATAATTACCTTTGAGCAAATGAGCTTGCTAATAGTTGTTCGGAATTATCCTGATCTGGCTGATCAGGTCTGGACTTATATAAGTCACGCCATGGTTTCTGAATGAAACCAGCTGGTAGTTGATAATATTCCTCAGCCAACGCTCTGTAGTCTTCTCCATGAACCGCCGCCAGCGAGACCAATTTCGTATTGAGAATCTGGTCGTTGATCTTGCCTGCCTGCTTCATCCAGTCAATGGGAAAAAGCGTTCCCCAATTGATTCGCTTAAGACGATCGGCAATTGCACCCAGATCAAAGGCGAACGGGTGGAGATTAGCGCACATGGCAATGCTCAGTGTATAGGAAAATGTCTCCGGCCATACAGAGGCAAAGAAAGATGCGTGACAGCCGATGCGATCTATGACATCCATCACTTTATCTTCCTGGTAAGGCCCGGTTATCGACACATTAGGCAATTTGCCAAGAACAGCCTCATCGGTGCTTCCTCCGACAATGACAAAGTGCAGCGGCAACCTGCGTTCATAGGCGTCTTGGGCGCAAGCAATGACCACATCTCGGCCCTTGTTGAGAGCAAGCGCTCCGATCACCGCTACTTTCAATGGCTCATCAACGCTCCGTCTCTTGCTCGGTAAGGGTGCTGCGGGAAGCTTCTCAGGATACGGTTGCATAATTAAATTTAGCCCGTCAAAACGGGACGCGAATCTAGCCAACACGTCCGGATTCTGGACGATTACTGCTCGCATTCTCTTTAGTACACTTTGAAAATCAGCCCGCCATGTGCTGATGTTTACTCGTCCGTACGCGCTGCCGTTAGCGTCGATACATGCCTGGCAGCTGGTCTCATCCGGTTCCCGGCAGTATACGCCGCTGCCGTCGATAAAATTAGCTCGCGGGCAGATCACAGCATAATCGTGCGTACTGAAATCGATCGGCACGTCACAGTTGACAGATACCATTTCCACCCAATCTTTTATTCTCGGCCCGTAACACGCTAGCTGATTGAAATGTATGTGGCCGACTTTGAGAGCTTTCAACAATTCCTCTGTTTGGGGCCAGGGCGCGCTCATATCGATCTTGATATTGGGCAAAAGTCCTGTATCCAGACAATAGACTTCGCCGAGCTCAGCCGCCTTTCTGGAAGGGCGAATGATAAAGGCACGCACGCCCAATGCTTGCCAACGTTCCGCCAGGTCCAATATATGGCGCTCAACCCCTCCGCCTAAACGGTGGCCAAACAGCAAAATCGAACGATCAAATCTCGCTGGTACAGCCCGCGCCAGATCAATTTGTTGCCGCACCGACGCCATCGGATCAATTTTGCAAAAATCATCGATCAGCTTTTCATAGAACGGGTAGCGCTCTCGAATCACCTTTTCGCCATGTTCCAGGTACATCTTCTTGTCCGCACCAAACGATGCGCTACCGATATGACGAACGAACACATCCGCCGCCAAGACGTTTCGCCAGCCGCGCGCAGTGGCTCTAAGACAAAAGTCATTTTCTTCGCCATAGCCTTTGCCAAAAGCCTCTTGATCAAAGACTCCCACATCCGCAAGACATTCACGTTTGATTAGCATACAAAAGCCAACAGCGGTTGGAATATCTACAGTTTTGCCTGCGTGCAGTCGGGCGACGATACCATCGAGATCCCGGTATTCAATTTCCAACTTCTTGTCGTTGTTCTGCAGGAACTTTGGATAACTACAGATGATCGCATTGTTACTCAATGGCGTCACAGTTCCTATCTGAGGATGAGAATGAGCAGCCGCCATGAGCCTGTCCAGCCAGCCATCAAAAACGATCGCATCGGAATTCAAAAGAACGATGTCTGTCGAGGCAGAAGCAGCAAAACCTTTGTTCACAGAACGCACGAAACCAAGGTTTTCCTCATTGCGAATCAATTTGAACAATTGCAATTTAGCCAATAGATCAAGTTCAAAACTAAGCTCAGACTCTGGTGAAGCATCGTCAATTACGATCAGTTGATATGGCACGCTTGATGCCGCCTGTAACACAGAGTAAACGCAGGCCAGGGATAATTCCTTATCTCGATAGACAGGAACGATCACAGTGACGACACGCTTGCCCTGACTCAATAAACTACTATCGTTACTGCTTGACTCTGATTGCTGGGCCCGTTCAGTCGCTAGCTTCTGCCAATCGTCGGCCGAAGGAGCCTTGGGCACTGGCGCTATCTCTTGCCCTTGGCAAAATTCATCGTCATCTAAGGGATTAGACATAGCTATGCCCGATGGCACCGTACAGCGATTCTCTCGGGCACCGATTTGGCAGTAATGAGCGAACGGACCAAATTCGTAAGCAGCGACATCTGGATTCTGCGAGAGATAAAAGTCCTGGTCAAAAGCTCGGTTGGGTCGCATTCTGTCGTGACGACCGAATTGCAAATAATGCTCCAGCGCTGTCTCATACTGGCTCAGTTGACCGCAATATTGCCTGTAATAAACCGTGTCAAAATAGGGGTTGGGCTTGCGACCTTCTCGATCGCCACACCGTATATAGTGGCATAGCGGCTCGACTTGCGCCGCCCTCACATCGGCATTGGCAGTCAAATAGTAGAGCGGATCAAAAGTAGGATGAGGCTTAAAACCGCGCTTCCACCCTTCTGTCAGGTAATGGACTAAAGCAGACTCGGTCGGTTGGCTAAGGGCCAGTTGTTTTTTGTAAAAGCGAACATCAAATAATGGATGTGGATTCAGTCCTCGCTCTTCGCCACAGTCAAGATAATGTTCGAGCAAAGTCATACCAGTTGGCCGCTTGCCTGACAGTTGACCGAGATAAAATCGAGAATCGAACAGTGGATGCGGTCTCAGTCCAATAGCCTCACCCGCCGATACATAATGTTCGAAAGGATTGGCAGCGAGAGCAAGATCCACCTGGCTGCCGTAAAATAATTCGTCAAACGGAAGGAATCTATGTAGCGGTGGCGCCGACTTCGCCGGCACCTCCGGCAATTGAGACTGCCGACTATCGGACAACTTACGCCAGGGTGGGAGCCAAGTAGGGAGCCGGAAGTTCATTCTGAAAGCGCCTTAATCAGAGAACGGAATTATATCGGAGAAAATGCTCAGATAGAAAATGTTCAGACAGTGCCTGCCCACGCTATGTTCGCATAACTTGACTTCCGATAACTTAAATCCCAATCAGCTTGCCGGGCTCGGCGGACTTTCTTCACATTGAAGCGGAGCTTCACAACCTATTGCTAGAGACCGCTGGTAAAGTGTGTGCGCAGATGACATCATAATCGCTAAGCCGGGAATAAATCTGCCTTCGTCCCCTTTAACTCGGGCTCCTCTGAGAAAAACTGATGTACGAGAACATTGCTGTTTCGGTTTGCTTGCCTGTCTTTAACGGCGCCAAGTACTTGGAGCAGGCGATAAATTGTGTACTGAATCAAGATTTTCAGAATTTTGAGCTCCTGATATCAGATGATGGCTCGACTGATGACAGTTGGAGCATTGTTGAACGCTATGCCAAGCAGGATGCAAGGATATCTGCCTGGAAAACAAGCAAACAACTCGGGCTTTTTGGTAACTATAACGAATGTCTCAGGCGAGCTAAAGGTAATTATATCAAGCCTTTCGCTCAAGACGACTTGCTTGAGAAGAACTGCCTCTCTCGCATGATTCAAATTTTCAACGACAATGGAGATGTCTCTCTCGTAACCTCAGCGAGAAATGTCATTGATGCGCAAGGAAATCCTCTCTCGCTGGAGCGACAATTCGCTAACGATATCAAATTGACGGCCAACGAGGCGATCAAAGGCAACTTGGCCACATTCGTTAATTGGATCGGTGAGCCCTGCACAGTGATGTTTCGCAAAGCCTCGAGCGACCAGGGATTTGACGAGAACTATCGACTCTACGGAGACGTTGAGTATTGGTTTCGCGTATTGGGCAGGAGCAATCTCTATTATATTTCTGACGCTCTTTCCTCTTTTCGCAGGCACCTCGGTTCCGAATCTTTCCGGGCACTTGAGGATCTTACCTTTTGGACAGACATATTGATGCTGGCTTCGACATACGGCAATGAGCTGGCCGATTCTAACGGACAACCTACTTCGCTCAACGAATTAGTCTATCGAAAAGGACTTTTCTGGGTCTCAAAAATCAGAAAATTTCAACTGCGCTGTGACTACAATTCGATTGAGACCGCCGCTGACGCAAAATCATGGCGGCTCGATCTATCACCAGACAAACTACTGAAGATGTTGCGGCTCTGCACTATATCCTTTATTCGCTGCTCCATCGAACTGGCTGAGGCGAAAGAACAAGCTGCCAGTGAGAAGACCGCCCTGGAAGAAGAGCTAAAACAAGCGCGCGAAGAAGTTCGGCTCCTAAGGCAGAATGAGTTGGCATTACAAAAACAGCTCGACGATAGTAAGCAGTCGTTACATGCGGCGCAATCACGTATCAGCTACCGAGCTGCCAGTCGGGTAGCCGATGTCTTATTGAGGATACGTTTGCTAAAAAAACTGTTCTCCCACACGAATACGATGTCCGACGCAGGCAGAGAAAATGACCGTTCAGCAAATTGAGAACACGTATCAGCAGGTCTGATACGATCTACGGGTCGGCGATCGAGACGAGCATAGCTCTCGTTGGCAACGACAATTTTTTGTAGTGGGGATCAATGCGAATTTTCATTTCAGGTATTGCCGGCTTCTTGGGAAGCCATCTGGCAGAACACTTCCTCCGGGACGGGCATGAGGTTATCGGCTGCGACACCCTGATCGGAGGCGAGTTGATCAATGTCCCGCCGGAAGCCGATTTTTATCAATACGACATTTGCCGCCGCAATTCGATGCTCAAGATCACCAAGGGATGTGATGTGGTCTTCCACGCTGCTGCCACTGCCTACGAGGGCTTGTCTGTATTTTCGCCGCATTTGATCGTCGAAAACATCGTTACCGGCTCTGCCTCACTGATTAGCGCCTCCATCGCCAATGGCGTCAAAAGAATTATCTTTTGCTCATCGATGGCTCGCTATGGGACAAATGAAGTGCCTTTTAAGGAGAGCTTCGTTCCCCAGCCCCAGGATCCGTACGGCATAGCCAAGCTGGCTGCTGAGAATATTCTGCGCAATCTTTGCGAAATACATGGCGTCGAATACGTAATCGCCGTGCCACATAACATCATTGGTCCACGCCAAAAATTTGACGATCCGTATCGCAATGTGGCCTCAATCATGATCAATCTGATGCTGCAAGGCCGACAGCCGATCATCTATGGGGATGGCAATCAGAAGCGTTGCTTCTCTTTCGTCGATGATGATATCTACTGTCTTAAGGAAATGGTCTTCCGCGATAATATTCTTGGCGAAATTATCAATATTGGCCCAGATGAAGACTTCATCACCATCAACAAATTGGCCGAAACAATTGCTGAGCTAATTGGCTTCGATCTTAAGCCTATCTATGTTCCCGGCCGCCCGCAGGAAGTGGAGCTCGCTACATGCTCGGCAGATAAGGCAAGAAAACTTCTCAACTACTCAACAAAAGTCACCTTAAAAGATGGCTTGCAACAAATGATCGATTACATCAAGGAGCATGGCACCAGGCGCTTCCGTTATCATCTCGATCTCGAAATCATCAACGAGAAAACACCTAAAACCTGGACCAAGAAAATGTTCTGATGAAGATGAAAGTGACTGAGCATAAGCCGCGCGTTTCAATTGTCCTCCCCACTTACAACGGAATTAAGTTTCTCGGCGCAGCAATTGAAAGTGTTCTCAATCAGACAATGGCTGATTTGGAATTAGTCATCGGTGATGACTCATCCAAAGACGGAACGAAAGAACTTCTGCAATCGTATGCCAAGCAAGATCCTCGTGTCACAGTCACATTCAACGAAACAAATCTAGGCTATGTACGCAATCAGGTAGCGACCTTTGGCCGCTGTCGCGGCGAATATATCAAAACTTACGCCCAAGACGATGCCTTAGAGCCAAATTGCTTAGAGGTAATGCTCAACGCCTTCCAGGAACATTCAACAGTTAGCTTGGTCTCTGTTGCCCGCCGGCATATCGATGAGAACGGTAAAGAGACAGGTGTGGACCAGAAATTTCCGCAGTCCGGGCTGTTCCCTGGGCGCGAGCTGATCAAGCTTTACCTGAGGGAGTTTTATAATCGGACCGGTAATACTTCCCAAATTATGTTCCGTAAAAGAGACGCGGATGCCGGCTTTAACCCGGCTTATAACCACAGCGAAGATGCCGAGTTTGCTTTACGCTTATTAGAAAAGGGCGACTTCTTTTACATCGCCGAGCCGCTACTTCGCTACCGTATTCACACTGATACAACGACAATCAGCACTCTGGCTGACATGTCTTTTGCTTCAGACCATGTGCGGCTCATCGATAGATTCGGCGCCTATCTTTTAGAAGATGGCGTGAGCAAAGACGAACTCTGGGATTTTGCCATTCAGGGCTTGATCAAAAAAATGGGCCACGCGATGTATGTTCGCAATATTTCCTACAACGACTTTCCGGTGCCTCACAACTGGGACAAAACAAAGCCGGGCGACAATTTTCCAAATGACGAGCCCGAAGCATTTCGCCGATTAGCCTGTCATTTGCTCAAATACATAACGGAAAAGAGCTTTGGCTGGCAAGAAATCGAAAGACGACAGAATGAAGCGCAAATTGCCGGAGCAAAAGATATTCAGCAACTGAACGAACAGATTGCCCCGTTGCAAGAAAAGATTGAGAAGCTGCAAGCGGAAGCCGACCAGCTGAAGGCAAGTACTTCCTGGAAGCTGACTGCGCCCCTACGAAAACTGAAGCGATCTATATAATAGAGAAGTAGACGGCATAATAAACGGTATCTTTACCACCGCCAAGATCCTTTACCGATGGACACAAGATTATGGTTTCTTCCTAGGATCGAGCGTCTCAATCTTAAGCTGAGTATGCGCCGCCGTTGGAGCGTGCACCTGGGCTTGGCTATTTGCCACAGTCCTGTCCGTGGTTGCTGGTGCGACAGCATGATTCAGAATTGCGTGAGTGTAGGACGTGTTCTGACTTGGCTTAGCGGTGGCACCACTGGCGTCAGTAGATTGTATGCCGTTGGTCCCAACACCCGCAGCTGATAGGCGGCTGGTAGGGTGTTGATCGCGAGCGACCTGACCGGCTTGCGTGCTGACAGCACTGCGTTGAACATTGCTGTTGGCCTCGGCGGCATGCGTGCTGACGGCACTGCGTTGAACGTTGCTCTGATCAGCTTGTACACGGATATTATTGCTTTGAACGTTTTGATTGTACTGATTAAACAACTGTTTTTGCTGCACAGCGGTCAGCGCTGGTGGTGCAATTACTTGCTGCTCAGGCTGCCACTGAAGCTGGTTGATTTGCTGGTTGCGCCAGACAGGCGCATAGTTGTTGTATAGGTTGGTGTTGAAATTACCAAACTGCGAATAACCATTATTGACATTATTGACGTTTACTTGCAGAGCGAATACCGACAGCTGCGAATTTCCGGCGACCATAGGGTAACCGACTGGACAAGCGCTTCGGTAGCCGCCGCTCCCTACAAACGCATTGATATTTGTGCCATTGTACGGACCGCCAAAGTGAACATTGAGACCGAAGGCTGTACCGCCCGCTACTGCCGGTCCATAGCCAGGAGGTAGTGCCGTTTGCAAATCAGCTACGAAAATGCGCTGCGGTCTCAGGCCGTACCCAGTATTGACATTGTATTGGACAAATACCTCAGCGCCGCCGGTGTAGCAGCCGTTTCCCCCCACACCTTCTATACGCAGTTGAGGGACAAACGGGCTGGCTCCCGCATAGAAACTCATGTCATATTGAACATCATTGATCAATTGGGTAGCAGCACCAACTCCTCCCCACTGTCCGGCCTGATAAATCTCTTGGCGTAACAATCCAGCCCCATTCATGGGATTCTGCTCGATTGTTTGCGCAATGAATGCCGCTCTTTCTGGCTCGTTATATGGCATTTAATGTCCTCAATGAACGGGAGGCTCAGGCTACTGCTAATTTCGCAGTCGCTTCCATTTTTATGGATCGAAGCCACGGCGACAATGGGGAAAATACGCTTCCGGTTAAGGCCACTTACCGAGGGTCTATTCTATGATTGACGTACTACGCGTGACGTAGTACATTAAATGCTGTATTTTAGAAAATGATCAAATCATTCCGTTGCTCAGATACTGAAAGGCTGTTTTATGGACAGCGCATACCGCGATTTGCAAACATTGAAAGAGCAGCGATAAGAAAATTAAACATGCTCCATGTAGCAAAAACGCAGGCAGAACTACGAGTGCCGCCGGCAACCGGCTTGAAGAACTAAAGGGGGACAGAATCGGCCAAACCAGTATCCGTATTAATTCCAAATGGCGCATTTGTTTCCGATTTGTAGACGGTAACGCCTTAGATGTTGAAATAGTTGATTATCATTGAGCGAGGCTTTCATCGGTGAGAAAGAAAAAGCGACAAATTCAGCCGGTACATCCAGGCGAGATTCTTAAGTATGAATTCATGGAGCCGCTGGCACTGTCAGCTAACCGACTCAGTTTGCTTCTAGGCGTTCCGTCAGGTCGCATCACGCAAATTATCAACGGGCAGAGAGCACTCAGTATAGATACAGCGTTGCGATTATCCCGGCTCCTTGGTACAACGGCTGAATTTTGGATGAATTTGCAGAACCTGTATGATCTACAAATGGCTGAATTTGACTTGCTTGAGCAAATCAATGAGCAAGTAAAGCCGCTGAAAAGAACCGCCGGCTAGCCTGTCTACCTGACTAGTTCTATATCGTTTTCTAAAAGATGCCTTTGCAACTGGCCTATACCGGCTGATAGATGCCATTTTGGTATCCAGCTGAGCTCTCTGGCAGCTGCCGAAATATCGCAGCTGGCGTGTCTGACATCACCGTTTCTATACTTACCACAAATCACCGCCGGCGGTGCAGAGTGGAAATCAGTAATCATTTGGGCTAATTCAATGAGCGTAGTGGTGGCACCGCAACCAATATCAAACTGGCGGATGCCAGTTTCAGGTGTTTGCACAATTGACTTTGTCAAAGCCTCCACTACATCATCAATGAATATAAAGTCCCGTGTCACCTTCCCGTCTTCGTACAGCTCTATCTCCTGCTTCTTCGCCGCCAGGCGCGAAAAAAGGATGACGATACCAGTGTACGGATTGAAAGGAGACTGACCTGGACCATACACATTTTGCAATCTCAATATAGTTACGGGAACATCAAAGGAAAGGGCCCAGCACTTGAGAATATTCTCTTGAGCCAGCTTAGTGGCGCCATAAATGCTGGTTGGGTTCTCCTTTGTTTGACCAAAGACTGAGCGCAAGGGCATGCCGTCAAAATCCCATTGTGCACGAGCGAGCTGCGCATTGGCCCTTTGACCCGGGTAAAATACCTGACCATCCGGTTTTTGCCAGGCACCTTCACCGTATACAGCACGAGAACTGGCTAAAACAATTTGTTCCGGACGGATACGACAAACGCCTAAAGCATCCAGCAATTCAGTTAGACCGAGAACGTTAGTACGAGCGTGTTTGCTGCCCTGGGTAAGAGACTGTCCGGTACCCGTTTCGGCCGCCAGATGCACCACCACATCCGGCTTTAGATCCTCGAGCAACTTAATCCAGGTTTTCTTGTCGGAAACATCCGCGACTGCGAGTTCAGCCATTTCATTCAGTTCTGGCGGTCGTCTGTTGCCTGGATGGACTTGGCAGAGCAAATTGTCGACGACCAGATAACGCTTAGATAGAGGAGCAAGCTGGCGAGCAAGAGCGCAACCGATGAAGCCAGCCCCTCCGGTGACTAATATTTTCTTCTGGCTGAGCGCCGCCGATAAGTGCGGTTGTCCTGTAGATGGCGTCAATTTGACCGACCTTTCAATTTTCGCAGTGGTGCTGTCACTTTCCAGGACACGCTACCACCGACGTCGCTCAAAGCTTGACGTAAGGACGCTATCTCTTTATCGCGTTCTACTAGTGTCTGCTTCAGACCGGTCAGGGCCGCAACCAAACCCGGCCTCACTTCGACCATCGCATCATCGAGAGACATCGGTTCGTCATACGGACGGGCAATTTCTCTATGCACCAGACGTAGTTCGTGCTCCAATAATGAGCTTCGCAAAAGGCCTAATGCTCCTAACACTTTAAACTCATCGGCTATATTTCGCTTGCCATAGTTGAACATGGCTAGCGGCTCCACATTGCCGCACAGCTCTTTCAGGACGGCCAACCTTTGATCAAAGCCGAGTCGTTCTGATGCATTGAGCTCACATTCCAAATTACGCACCCAGTTTTTAATAAAGTTTAAACAGTATTGTTCAGGCGTTAGTCCAGACGAAGCTAGATAATCACGGAATTTCGCGCCAAGAAGCAGCCAGTCTAAGTGAGTGGCCAGCTGCGCATTGTTGGATGTTGTCCAACTACCTGAATGCTTCCGAAAATGACAGAGATCATCGGCAACGTAGTAATAGTTGCCGCGTTGCAACAATCGGCAATTGTATTCGAGATCACCAAGCTGGTGAAATGAACTATCAAATCCTTGTTCGGCAAATTGACGACGGAACATCTGCGCAGACGGCTCGCCCAGCCAATTCGTTAGATCTCGCAAGCAGGACACAATGACGTTCTGTCCAGGCAACATCGTATCTTTGAGAAAAGGTCTCGTCAGGCGGGTGTCAATCTCCGACAGTACTTCTATTGGCTTTCCATCAGCATCTATCCAAGAGCGAGCACTAGCCACCAGGCTGACCTCCGGCTCTGCATCTAGGACGGACACGAATCGCTTGATGATCTCAGGCTGAAGAATATCGTCCTGGGCAAAAAGCTTGATGTACTGGCCAGATGCTCTCTCGATACAAGCGTTGTAGTTAGGATAATGTCCCAAATTTCTTTCGTTCGTCCAAGCCTTTATCCGCTTATCTTGCCTGGCAAACCGATCAATAATATTCGCCGACTGATCGGTAGAGCCGTCATTGGCGATGAGCAGCTCGAAATCCGAATAGGTCTGGGCAAGCGCACTCTCGATCGCTTGAGCCAAATATTTTGCACCGTTGTAAACCGGCAGACAGATTGAAACGCCAGGCATTCTAGTTCTTCCCTTTTAACAACGCAGCTGGTTTAGTGATTATCCTCCCTAACTTCCAGGTACTGGATGTATAAATGGCGTGCTTGTCATTTTCCAGCTCAGCAACCCGCTCTTTGTAGGCCTGCTGCACGCGATTAGCCGTCGTAATCGTGTCCGCTAGTTCGCGCTCTTTTTGCTCGAACAACACCTTCAGCTCATTCAATTTCTCCAGCAGATTATCGCTATCCGCCTCCAGATGTCTATGCTTTTTGTCGAGCTCGCGATATTTGTCGCTGAGATCAGCATGTTCGTTCACCAGAGTTTGCAGCCTTGCCGTATGACCGGTGCCGAGCAAAATCTTTGGCTTGGGCACTGCGCTCTCAACGCTGGCATAGTCCTTAAAATGAGCAAGCGACTTTCGTAAGTAACCTTTCTCCAGATTCTCCTCCAGCTCGGCAGCAGTGATCCAGCCAGTCTCCAGCGCCTCCCTGAGAGCATCCTCCCAAAGCTTACCGCACGGATTGGCATCATATGTCCACGGTTGTGTCGGAATAACTGTGTAGTGAATAAGTTTAGTTTGACCTGGTTCGTAATGCTCGAGATGATTCCACTCGGCCGGCACTCGGTCTTCGATTTCATCCGGCTTGATCAAACAGAATTTGAACATCAACTCTTCGTAGGTATAGCGACCTTCATCCAACCCCTGAATGATCTTGTCTATTTTCCAAGGCAGTCTGCCACAATCGAGCAGCATAACTGAAAATTGACGCCCCGGATGGAAGCCCGGATAGTCTTTCCAGGCATCAGGAACAGGTTGGGTTGTGCACAAAACCTTCTGCTTACCGAAATCAATGTTCCATAATTCCGAAATATCGGAGAAAACAAGCATATCGGAGTCAAGATAGAGCGCTCGCCCTCTGTGATGCGCTAGCTCGGGAATAACGAAGCGATAAAATGAGAATCCAGTTCGAGCCCGATTTTGCTCGTGCTTTGGTGTCGGGACAGGCAGGTTGCACATCGGCACCACTCTCACCGGGCATGTAGCATGTTTGTGAATTGAGTAGGCAAGAACGTTGGCGGCCAACATTTGTGACGGATCAGCACCGACAAAAACAAGCATTGGTGGAACAATCGGACGATACTCAATACCATACTTTTTGGCGATAGAATCGAGTCTTTCAAACTGCAAATCAAACGATGCTTGACCGTTAGCCAGCTTGGTCTTAGCCTCCATGTCACTAAATGCGGTGCTATAGGCTCGGCCCCCATCGACTCCCACCGAGTGAACTTTTTGAGCACCAAGCTTGCCGAGGATGCCCAGTGCAGCCTCAGAACTAAAATAAATCAAGGGGATACCGTCCTGATCATCTTCTTTGCCGAGCGCTAAATCATAGACGACCAAACGATCCTTGGAATTTAGAGCGCTGAGAACTGGGTTCGCCTTGATCCAATCTTCGATCGATAAATAATTGCAAGGTCTGGAGCTGACGTGTGGAAATCGGGGCATCAACAAGAAGCGGCAATTATTGAGGAGGACATTGCCCAGATCTTCAATGACATCAATATCTATGACATGAGCGAGATCAACTTTCTGCTCCCGCACCGAATGGTTGAGAGAGATAGTGTTGTACAAAGAGACGTCCATTTCCTTGAGCTTGGAAAAAGTCGGCCCCTTGCCGATGATGAGCCAGGGTTTATTCTCGAATTGAGTTCTGTTTACCCACTTGTTGAGTTCGATCATATCCTCATTCTCTGGCAGCTTCGCCTGGATGGCGGTAATTAAGCAAAGGTCAGTCTTGCTCCCATCGCTCATATGAGCAGGGCATAATCAAAGTGCCACGGATTCGGTGCGCTCCTAATGTTCGCATACCTTGACTTCCAGCGATATAATTCGTTTAGCCGATGTAAACAGCTTTTGTAACTTTTGGGCTAGTTGGAAATTGTTCGCCTCAGCTTGCGTAAAGGTCCGGTCAATTTCCAGGAGCTACTATTCTTGACACCTTGGATCTCTTTCTCCAGCTTCCTCTCGATAATTCGTAAGCGCTCTATTTCGGCTCTGCTCTCTTGCAGCTGGCGGCCCAGCTGTTCCATATGGCTGATTAATTGCTGATTGTGCTCGGATACGGCTACCTTTTCACCAAGCGCTTGCTGCCGATCATCTTTCAATTGTTCAAGCATAAGAGATTGATCAGTGACATATTTGATCAATTGGCAGGCTAAACGCCGAAAGACTTCCGGCTCATCGTTTTCCCAATCGTCGCCCGGAGCTGCTGGCCCCAATTAGGTGGAGTAGGGAAATCGTGATCGTAAGTGATACCACGAACTTTGGTCGCATTGACCGTCTTATTAATCAAGCCTCTGATCGAGTTAGCCCAGATCACATCCTTATCCACGCCCTCTTCAAGTAGATAGGAAGCAAATCGATCCACTAATCTCACATGGTCAGGAGCGAAAGACATGTCGAGGAAGGACATGATGGTTGTCGTATCTTTGTGAATGCGATAGCGCAACAGCGGCTCGGCGATGTAGTAAAAATCTCCGCTCTCCAATAAACGCAAGGCAAATTCAGTGTCAGCAGAATGATAATAAGCGGCGTTAAAAGCGCTCACTCTTTCCTGACGGCGGAAACACATTTGAGATGGATTGCCCGTGCGATTGAGAAACTCGCGCAAATAGAGCTTGATCATCTCTTTCCCTGGGCGCATGCCGGAATCGGGAAATTTATGCAAGACATCGATCACTTTTCCTTGCTCATCTATGTGCCGCCGCGAAACACAGACAAGGCTGACGTTTTTGTGTACTTCTAGCGCTGCTAACATTTGAGCCAAACAAGTTGGTTCAAAGACATCGTCCTGAGCAAATGTTTTGATAAAACGACCGCGACAGCGTTTGAGAATCTGATTGGTGTTGCGCAGATAACCGACATTTTTCGGGTTGAAGAAGTACGAAATGCGGCTATCCTTTTGGGCATAGCCTTCGACCATCGATCTCGTATCATCGGCTGAACCATCGTCACCAATAACCAGTTCAAGATCGTCGATCGTCTGGTTAAGAACGCTCTCAATCGCCTCTGCTAAGAACTTGGCTCCATTATAAGTAGGTAAACAAACAGATATTTTTGGTTCTTTCACGACCCATCCTTGGTTCGTACGGAGTTCATATCTTTCCCGAAAAATTACGGAGACCTGGTCATATTAGCTCACCTACCTCTGCCGGCAGCTCCTCGCGAAAGCGAGAATTTGCCAGAATTAAAGTCTAACTGCGCTGGTACGGTTCATAATGACAATCTACTAACAGTTTAATCGTTGAGATGTCTTCGGCAAACGACAACGTAAATTCAGTTTCCTATGTCGTACCAGTGTTTAACAGCGCTGGCAACGTCGCTAACATGGTGAGCGCAATCGAAGAAGAAGCGAAGAAAGCTGGCGGCTCCTATGAATTGATCCTTGTAAACGATGGCAGCGTCGACGCGAGCTGGAACACGATCAAAGCTGCCGCTGCCCAGTACCCGTGGGTAAGGGGCGTTAATTTAACGCGTAATTATGGCCAACACAATGCACTTTTGTGTGGCATTCGTCAGGCAAAGTATGAGATTACGATCACGTTGGATGACGATTTGCAGACTCCTGCTAGCGAGATTCACAAGCTTCTCGCCAAATTACGAGCGGATAATCTAGATGTCGTTTATGGAGTTCCTCTCGTATTGCATCATGGCTTTTTGAGAAATGCCGCATCACTTTTGACCAAGTTTGCTCTGCAGCAAGCAATGGGTGCCAAAACCGTGCGTAATCTAAGCGCATTCAGGGCATTTCGCACGAAGCTTCGCCGGTCATTTGCTAACTATCACAATCCATTCGTCAATATCGATGCCTTGTTGACGTGGGGCACAACCAAATTCGGCATGGTCAATGTCGAGCACCATCCGCGCACTCAAGGACGTTCAAATTATACGTTCGCTAAGTTGGTAATGCACGCAGCGAACATGGTCACCGGATTCAGTACTTTGCCCTTGCAGATAGCCTCAGTCAATGGCTTTGTCTTAATGGCCTTGGGGACTGTCTTATTGATCTATGTGGTGCTCAGATACATATTGCTGGGATCGCCAGTACCGGGATTCACTTTTCTGGCCTCGATTATTCTCGTTTTTTCCGGCGCGCAACTTCTTGCGCTTGGCATAATCGGCGAATATGTAGGCCGAATTTATGCAAGAACAATGGACAAGCCGATCTATCAAATTGACTCATTCACCAGTCAAGAATCAAGCGACATTGAGCTGTCCGCCTTACAAGCTCGATAACACAAGCACTCAAAATGGAGCCTCAGCAATTGGCCGCAACTGAGATCGCTCAATATCAGTTACTGGAGTGGGACAGTCAATTCTTTGGATTTGGCGTCGCTAAACTTTTATTCCCATCTGTCGATGCCGAAACTCTCACAGCCGCTTTGATGCAATTGAAAAAGCAAAATATTAGGCTTGTCTATTGGCCAGCGCCCGTACCGGACGAATCTTCTAAAAGCGCAGCACAAGCCTGTTTCGGCAGAATGGTCGGATGCCATGTTACCTTCCAGCACACTACCAATGAGTCAACGCCAAAATCAATCGGAGAGTTAGTTGAGTACGACGACACTGATGCTAACACCGATCTAATAGAACTAGCTTTAGAAAGCGGCAAATTCTCGCGGTACGCTACCGATCCTCAAATTGGCCGCAAAAAGTTCGAGGAATTTTTCGCAACCTGGATTCGAAAATGCGCGCGCAGACAAATGGCAAATCACATTCTTTTGAGCAAGAAAAACGGACAAACTCAAGGTATGATCTGCATACAAGCAAGCGCTCCGGACTCCCGGCTTGTTTTGATGGCTGTCGGCGCAGATGTTCGCACCGTGGGCGTGGGCACAAGCCTTGTCCAGGGCGCTCTCGCTTTAGGCAATCAAAAAGGCTGCATATCGAATTCAATTGTTACTTACGGCGAAAACATTGCTGCCTGCAAACTCTTTGAAAAATGCGGTTTTTCAGAATTTGAACGAAGAGACTTTTATCACTTCTGGTTATGAGTCAGATCTATCGGGTAGTTCTATCAGATCGATCGGCTAGATGTCCTTCAGATTCCAATATTTGAATGCGTTTTTCCAACTCTTCAATCCGATCTGCATCCATTTTAGCGATCTGAGCGATCCCTTCAAATGTTTTGTCGATTACCTGACTGCGAATGATCCGGGCAGGCTCGCCAGATAGAGCATGGAGAATGATTCGCCTTAAACAAATCGAGAAAAAACGAAGCGGCACACCCAGAACAGGACGATGCCACCAGACAGTCAGCGCTTTTTCAATTTGGTCTGCCAACCAGTCTAATTTACTTGGATATTTAGGCACCGGTAGTTGGCCTACCTGATCAACAAGCTTTGCATCATCTATGAACGTCAGCGATTGAGACTTGGCTGAAGCCTTGGCGTTTACATTTGATTCGCGACTGGGAACGGTGACGGTCGCCCCGGCCAAATCGACATCATCGGCCAATCCGAGCAAACCACGCTTATATTTGGCTAGCTGCTCGACACGATGCACTTTGCCTTTGATCTGTTCAAGCCTGCTGCCAATTGCCGCCGCCACAGCCTCCTTGCTATATTTTTGTTGGATGGTGGCGGCACCTTTTTGCCCTAGTGATTTTGCCTGGGCTTGATCTTGCACGACGATCCGCATCAATTTTGCGGCATGTTCAACATCTGGTTCAGCCCAGCGCATACCACGTTTGTACGGGCCATAATCTTGCGAGTTGGTGCTGAATCCATACTGCACGAGCAAGCTGTTTTCAGGCGTCGTAAAATCGAGATTGCCGGACCAACCGGTGGCGATGATCGGCTTTTTCAAAAGCATCGCTTCAGCAATCGGCAAACCAAAACCTTCAGCCCGGTGCAAAGAGACATAACAATCGCAATTTTCAATCAGCCCACACAATTCTTTCTTCGACATGTACGAATCGAGCAGGGTAATCTGCTTGTGATCGCAAGCGTGACGAAGAGCGCGAAATTGCTCCGGGAAATCGAATCCATTTGTGCTCTTAATTACCAATCTTGCCTTATTTCCATCCGGGAAGGCCAATTTAAAGGCTTCCACAACAGCCAGAGGATTTTTGCGCTCAAAACAGCTAAAGAAATCGAATACGTAAAGAAAGACAAATTCGGATTCTTTCAAGGCATAAACAGTCCGCTTCAGGCCATTTGGTTGCGCCGCTACATGTGGTGGCATCGTCAATACAGGAATAGGTGAGACTTTTTGAAAGTTCTCTCGAGCAAAATTTGATCCTACCCACAACTCGTCAAACCTGTAAAATTCGCTTTTCCAATCATCAGGGATCTCTTCGATTTCCCACCACCAGTAAGCGATGTTGTACTTGGTTTGAAAATACCGATAGCCAAATCGATCAAGAAAATGTTTTATTTCAGGAGCATTGATGCAGACCAAGTTTGCCGGGTAGACGTTTGCCGAGGAAAAGCCGGAGAGACTACTTTCCTGCTTTCGTTGATGAGTGATAAAGGAAGCATCTTGCAAGGATAAATCTGTGCCAAGAAGCTTAATTGCTGCTGCATAATTGCGCGCGACCTCACCCAGGCCCAATTCAGCAGTCAAGTATCCGGCTAAATTGATACCAAAATCGTCAAAATGCATTTCGCTTCCCCGAGGCGCCCTTTTAGAATACCGTTCGCTTCCGTCGAGAGCAAGCACAAAACCTGAATCTCGCCACATGTACTCGCCGATACATCGCTGCCGAGTATTTTTCTCTCTAGCTTAGACATCCTGCATTATTAACATCCATTTACTTGCTGCCAAATTGATTCGATCTCGTTCACTTTGTGGCAAGCGACAGCCCACTGGGCATCTAGCGACTAACCTAGGCTGCGTCCGGCCCAAATATGACTTGAACATGGAGAAGATGTTTTTTAAGAGACCCATTGTCCTCAGCGTCCGATATAAACTTTAGCCTGACAACTTTGGCAGGTGCTCTCTGAATCGGGCAGTTCAAGCAGAAGCTAAAAGGCATTTATAGATGAGAGGTACCCTCGTGCAAGCGCCAGCGAAAACGGAAAAATATACAGTGTTCATGACTGACGGCAGCGGTGAAACCGCTGTGAGCGGTTCACAGTCGACGCCAGAAGTCGCCTGTCAGTTTCTGGAGAAGGGCGGCATCATCTATTTCCCGGAAAGTCCTTTTATCCTGACGGCGCCTGACCGCGAATTTCTGCTATCGCAAAAACAAAGCAAAGCTGACTATTTCAAAAATATTGCCTACCGTCCAGGACAAGACAAAGTCACCGGTATGGATCGCAGCAGTGCTGAAGATATCGAAAATCTGCGGACAATCATGTTCGATTTCCATCATCAGGTATACACATTTCTGGAAAGATTTTTGGCGCCCTATACAAGACATTGGAAGCCTGATTTCGCCACATTTCGGCCAATTGAGGAGAAAGGCCGAAAAATGCGCATCCGTGCGCGTAACGACTTGCTGCACATCGATTCTTTTCCCACCAGACCAATCTATGGCGATCGAATCTTACGCACATTTTTGAATGTCAACCCAGAACAAAAGAGAGTCTGGCAAACATCCGATACATTCGAGGCCCTGGCAAAAAGATTTCGCGATCAAGTGGCACCGCCACAGCCGTTCGACCAGACCATAGGCAATAACACAGGTGTTGTCCATTCAATTGGGCGAATGCTGGGCATTAAAATGAGCGGCGCTTCACCATACGATGACTGGATGATGAAATTCCACAACTTTATGAAGGAGAACGCCGAGTTTCAACAAACTTGCCGAAAAGATCGCTGGGAGTTTCCCCCTAATTCGACGTGGATTGTTTTTTCCGATATGGTAAGCCACGCTGTCTTGTCCGGCCAATATGCGCTGGAACAGACATTTATCATTGCCAAGGAAGATCTCGTTCTTCCCCAAAAATCCCCTTACAACATCTTGAAGCAGCTATACGGATTCAATTAAATCGGACCGTAAGCTGCGTAAACATGGCCAAGTTTCGACTTCGCAATCTCATCAACAAGGTTCCACTGCTAGATGGCTGGCGGCTTTCGATACTGGCGTGGATTTGTAATTATGGCAGCGACTTCTTCGGCCGCTCTTACAACGTGACGAAGATCATCGCTCCGGCGGCTCGCTCTTACTTGGATGGAGAGAAGGCAGCCATTTTTGCCGTCTATCATGGCCGCATCGTTGGTCTGCTGCATATCTTGGCCGATCGCCGAAAACTAGCTGTATTGATCAGCCAAAGCCGTGATGGCGAAATAATCGCCAGAGCTTTGCTTGACTTGGGCTTTTCAGTCACACGCGGCTCGCCCGGGCGCGGCGCAGTGCAAGGCGGACTACAGACAGTAAAGGCTGCTCAAGCCAATCGATATCCGATCGTCGTCGTCGATGGTCCGCGAGGACCTTTATATGAAGTGAAAAACGGTGTGATCAAACTAGCAGCTCTGACAGGTCTGCCGATCATTCCTTTCACTTGTGCGGCGCGATCGCACTGGGTCTTCTGGGGTTGGGACAAATTCATGGGTCCGCTCTGGGGAACACCACACGTTTATCTCTATGGCGAACCGATGCACATACCGGCCGATTCTTCTGACTCAGAGATTGAGTTTTTGCGCCAGAAACTTAGTGATACGATGCAGCGAATGACTGAGCACGCCGACCAATACTGGCGACTGTGTCAGGATTGGCAGTCAATCTGGGTACCGGCGGAGAGCGCTGTGGGTAAACGCATCCTCTAGTTTGCCCGGGAACAAAAAACAACATACTTCGCCATAGCTTTAATATCGTTTTTTCGTTGCCATCAAAATATTAGGTTCTTGTTGTTCAAATCTACTCGCCGAGGTGATAGACATGCTTCGCGATCAATTTAAAAAGCGACCGACTAAGCCACTCATTTTAATCGTTGACGACTCGCCCTTACAGGGCAAATTGTTCGAGTTAGTCGGTGAGACTATGTGCTTCGACGCGCAGGTGGTCCGCAGTGCCGGCGAGGCATTTTTAGCCATGGAGAGAACAGACTTTGACTTGATTTTAATGGACTGGATGCTTCCGGATATCGATGGCCTACAATGCACAAAATTGATTAGACAAGTAGAGGCTGAAACCGGGGCCCACATTCCAATTATTGCCGTCACTGGCCGCTGTGAAATCGGCGACCGTGAGCAATGTTTGGCTGCTGGCATGGACGACTATGTGCCAAAACCATTCACTATGGACGAGCTGGGCAAAGTAATTCTTTTGTGGCTTGCCTGGCGAGACGAGAATCGATTTAATGCGGACGCGAGTTCAGTACAAGCCAGTGCCAATATCGCTTCTTGAAGTCGCAAAACCGTTAATCCAAGCTTTCAATTTCTCGCTCTCAGTTCTCTTTATCAGCCAGTCATCAACAGTCGCGATTGTCAGTGACAGGGCTGAAGCCAAGGCGCTTCAGGAATTATTTTGGCAGTGGCGACCTAATTGATATACTACGTTGGGTTTGACGACTGACAAACAGATCGAAAGGAGCTTTCCATGAGGTCAAATACTTTCGGCGCTCTGCTAGTAGCGGTCACTATTTTGACTGCCCTGTCATTGCCGGAAAGCCCAGCCCAAACAGATCCGGTGGCCACTCAGACGTCGGCGGCGGGTCCAACCGCGATCGGGACCACCAAAACGAAAAAGCAAAAGAAACTCAAAAAGCATCGTTTTAAAAAGATGAAGGCAAGAAGAGCGAAGCGAGTGAAGCGACGTAAGCATGCTGTCGCGGCAGCTCAAGGAAAGTTGCACGGTGGTGTTTCCAGATTCCACAAACCGAAGAAGCATAAAAGAACAGCGGCAGAAGAAGCGACCACGCCAGGACAGGCAGAACGTTCGAATAAGCTCAATTCGTTCTTGCAGAATCCGCCAGCAGCGAACAAAAAATTGCCAGAGGTCGGCGAGCCCGGAACGTCCGTACCGATGACCAGTCCTTAACGGGCAATTTTCTGCTGTGTGAGAATTAATGATTGTCGGCGGTTGTGGGAACTAAGATTGCGCCGCCCGCTTCTTACTGGCTAAGTGCATTTGACAGTGCTCTCAATCCTCCCTTTCGGTATCTTATTTCAATGTTTCATCCGGCGACCGAGCGCATTTCCCACAGCCTTTCCAAATTCTTTGCGACGACTGGAGCTCTCTACTTCGGCATAGCCATTGCCATTTGTTGGGTGTTGTCATGGTTCGGTGACAGAAGATGGCACGACATTCTCGTTGAATCTGTAGCCATGCTCAGCTTCTTGACCATCTTCATTTTCCAACGCTCGCAAAACAAGGAAGTAAAAGCAATACAGATCAAATTAGACGAATTGATCGCCTCGTCCGATGCGGCCAGCAACCGGCTGATCAAAGCCGAAGAAGCGCCAGAACACGTGCTAGACCAAGTTCATGAAATTTATAAAGACGTTGCCAAAGCGGCCCTGGATGAGAATTCGCGCACAAGAATGGTGAGCATAACGCATGCCGAATCATTGATGGAAGCTTTGCACAGCGATCTAGTCGAAGATGAGACCGCTCGCTCTGCCTAGAACTATTGCACATATAACGTGATCGAGTCGGACGGCTGACCTACAGCTTGCCCGTGTCCGTCTAAATAACGCGCCCTTAATTGATAAAAGCCGGCAATAGGAAAGTTAGACGTTCCCATTTTGGCGTCGAGCAAGAACTGTTTTGCCGATATCGGTACAGCGATCGTTCTGGCAATCGGATTCACCTGGTTGTCGTTCTCGAAATTTTCGAAGAAAAAGTTCGGCTTGGCAATTTCAATTACAAGCGCCCTGGCAGAAGCAATTGAACAAGGACCAATGGATATCGGCGTTTTGCTTGAGCCAACGACAGCAAAGTAGGGATCAGATGATTGGCTTGAGCCATTACCGATAGTAACGCCGATACTGGGCGCGCATAAGGAATAAGGAAGCAAACGAACGTTGCGCACCACCGCTAGTGGCGATGCTGGCAAGGCGATATGCAATGTCTCTATGTCGCCGTCAGCATACCACCGCCAATAGTGCCCGACATTCACTGTCACCGTTTGAAATTCACCTGATGAACCACTGCTGCTATTAATGAAATATGGCGCTGCTTCAATGTCTGGGCGAATATCTTCCTGGGTGCCTGAGCTGGCTTTCTTGTTGTTTGCTGCAGCGGCATTCTCCCCGCTCCAAGAGACCTCAGCCTGATTGAGACCTTGACGTTTTTTCCAAATGTCAAACTGCAGGTACTGAAAATCAAGTGGATTGATCCCTTTCAGTCTAAAGAGTAGCCCATCGCCCGGCATAATTGATTTGAAAGCGACTTCCGCTTTTTCTCCCTGAACTCCTCGACCTTCAGCCTCGGCATGACCAGCAGTGTTCGGCTGCCACCAAATCTGGTCAGCGCTCTTAGCGCTTGGGCTGCTGAGCGCGAGGGGCAATGGTTTTGCGGTAGCTTCACGTTCAACCCGATATTTAACAAAATTGAACGAATGTGTTTCACTCGACCAAACAAGCGGACCGGTCACGTTCTGTTCAGATAACATGTGACGAAATTGACTACCATTAATATATTGTTCGGGACTGTACATAATTGCATCACAATTCAAAAAGCGATTAGAGTATTCTGCATTTGTGAAAGGTGGTCTGAGCATTACGTTGAATGTAGCGCCATTCAACAACATGTGAGCGCCGGCATTATCCATGGGAATTCCCAGCACCAAAAATCTGTCACCACCCGGATGTGATTGACAGAGGGGCCTGGCAAGTCTGCGACAACTTGCGCACTTCGTATCCGGCTCTAACCCAAAGCCGATTTGTCTGCACGGTTGCCTTTTGAAAAAGAAGAAGCAGAAAAAGCATGGCCAATGCACCGACAGCGCTTACAATTTTGTCCGTTTGTTCTTCAGCGCTTGCCGATCCTGGATGAAAAATAAGAACCGGAATAAGAACACTCAGAGGCATGGTCAGGAAAAAATAAAATCGAGCACCCTGCAAATCGTAACCCAGACCCCAAAGCTGAAATATCGGCGCTGCCGCCGTGGCGCACCAGACCGCCAGGAAAATGAACCATTGCCAGGAGATTTTCTTTGAGCAGACCCGAACGATAGCCAGCGCAGCCAAGACTACATATACAATTAAAATCTTTGTTCCATAAACTGTTCCATAAGAAGGATTGGAACCAAATAAATGCTGATTCAAAGGAATGAACAGCCGGCCAAGCGTGTCTACATCCAGCCACCGCTGAACGACCCCAGCGAGTTGACTGGCGCCGATGCCACCGACGTAGCCGCCAACGAGCGTCTTTAGGCAGAGCCAGCGGACGATAAAATAAATAGCCAACGTTAAAAAGAGCGGCATTGAAAAGATAAAGGCGCTTCTAAGACGGCTCTTAAAGCCAATGGCGGGATGGTCACTAGATTCAGTATTGGCCTGCTCATCAGCCCAAAGAAAAGCGGCAGTAGCCACCAGAGGAGGTAAACCGACAGCCATCTCTTTGGAAGTCAATGCCAGAACAAAGGCAACGATACCGCATATGGTGCGTAATCGGGACCGCTTACTGAAATTGGCCACGAAGCAGCAAAAACCGGCCAAATAGAAAAAGGCGGCCAGAATATCCACTCGTCCAACCACCCACGAAACACTTTCGCAGTGCAGCGGACTGACAGCAAATAGCGCACCGGCAAAGAATGCCGTCAGAGCGGAGCGACCAGTTCCCCAGCGCTTAGTTAGAAGACGCACAGACAAATACAAAAGTACAGCGACGAAAGCGAAGTGCAAGACATTCGTTAAGTAATATCCCCAGGCCTGAACATGGAAGATTAGCCAGTCAATAACCAGGCTACACAAAAGCCAGGGTCGATAAACGCTCATTCCCGGTACTTGCATGAAGTTACCGGTAAAATTGCTAAAAAACAGGCCCGGCTCGCCGTTAAAAATTCGACTGACGTAAGCTATCTCATCGAAATCATCAGCGAGAAAGTAGCTGCTGAGAGTTCGTCCAAAGGTCAGGAAGACCAAAGCGACAAGCAGGACAATGGGCACAATATAGGACACCCAGACCGGCTGCTTAAGAGTCGACTCTGTACTGGTTTGATTAACTGAGTGATGGTTGGTTTTTACAATCAAAACAGTGAATACCCCTCAGCCAGTGGACGGTTGGATAAGCGCGCGACCTGAAGTGTCATATCCTTGGCGGCAAAAGCAGCCGGTGCAGACACAAGACCAATGTAATTTCTGCTTGGATCGCCGTTTGTAGTTGTGATGCGCACCGCCCGCACTAATCCAGGCAGCTGCGTGGGAGAAACTGGTACAGCGAATTGAAAATCGCTCCAGTTTTGTCCAGCCGCAATTGATAGTGGCGGCCAGGGTGAAGAATAAACGGTTGTACCAGCCTTTCTTTCACACAAAAATTGGACGCCGATATGAGGTGATGGGCTACCGAGTAGGGCCTTACTTCGTCCTTTGATCACAAGCAGCAAAAGCTGATCGTTTACACATTTTGGTAAACATGCCGGCGAAGAATGAGAGGAATTGAGATCACTGCGAACAGAAACTACCGATACCTGTAATTGATCCAGGCTCACATCTGACAACCGCCAACTTCGCAGTGGTAGGCAAGCAGCCGACTGAGGCCTGTTTGGTTTCGCTACTAACAATCGAATATTAGGGATCTCTCGAGCTTTAGCATTTTCAACGTCGCTCTTTGGCGAAAAGCGCAGATCACACCGAGTATCAGAAAATGAATTGACTGATTCCGGTGCGTAAAATGTTTTCTCCCACGAATGAAAAACCACCGATGGTAGCAAGACGGAAGATGCATTTGCAGCCGCCAGTTCACTATATATGGTGCTAGGTGAGGAATCAGTTTTGCGCAGGGTTATCAAAGCACCACCTGCGGTTTCAATCGAATCGACTACATTTGCCGGTAGCGGCAACATAAACCACTGTCTCAGCTCGTCAACGGATATGGCGGTGGGGTTTGTCAGGCAACTCCACTCATTTTCGCCTTCCCAATAGAAGATGTTGCCGCTTTCTCTTTTCAGGGAGGCGAAATCGCTCACCATAGAAATTCCAGGAATATACAACGGCTTGACGGCAAAGCCATTAATATTGACTTGCAAATCTTTGAGTGAGCGGACGCCATCAGCATCGACAAGAAGATACATCGACCGCCAGTCTCTCCCTTTCAAATCACGAGCGTTCAATTTGATCAACTGGCTGATCTGCTGACCTGGGTGGTCCAAGACGTGCGAGATTTCCAGCGGACGGCCATGGGCTCTCGCCGGTAGGCAAACAGGCGGTAAAGCCACGATGGTCAAGACAATCAACGAAACTTTCGCGGCCGCCCTTGCACCAGTTGTAGTATCGCCAATCAGAGAATAGAGAATTTTTGCCAGCCATAGAAGCGGCAACGCCTTAAACAATACTGAGATGGCAACAGCCACTGTACCGTCGGAGACCAGCCCACATTGAATTAAAACCAATTGCCACTTAATCTGGTCAATGATTAGCATGGCAGCCAATGCCAGGATAATGATCAGTGGTGTCTGCCAGTTCTCTTTGCGACGGACACAGATGGCTAAATTGACCAATCCCACTGCCGCCAAGATGATCACAACCGGCATGGCCGGCAAAAAGTAGCGCGCTATCGCCGCAAATAATAAGTAGGCTAAACTGCATAAGCCAACAGCAACCAGACAGAGGCGGCCAAGAACAACTTGCTTGCTGGGCTGATCTAGTTGATTCAGCTGATCATCTCGACCCTGATTACCTTCACCCCAGGCTGCTTTCCTTTCTTTTCCGGCTGCCGACAGAGGATCTGTAAATAGGCCAATCGCTAGGCCAATTGCGGCAAAAAGCAGAGCTAGTTGATGGATGAAAACCTGAGCGGGAAAATCCAAGGGCCCGATCGCCGTTCGAAAATCGTTGTAAGGAAACTTCAGCAGGCGAACAGTCTTATCCAAAAGAAGCGAAAGAAATTGCCCAGGATGAACGGCCATTTTCTTCAAGGCAGCATTTGTCATTTGCGCTTGCGGCGGCAAGTCATTAGGATAGGACAGCCAGCCGAGTGATTGCCAATTGTTGCCAACCCATAAATTGTAACCACCAGATCGATCAACAAATGGCGCCGCTTTGTTGAACATTACCTTGTCCCAAGCCATATAGGGCAAGGTAACCAGCGCCAATCCGCAACAAAGGCTGAGCAGGGCAAGCCGCAGTGATTTCCCACGGCGCTGCAAAATGACTGCAGGAAACAGCAAAATAACGACGAGCGCAGCCGGCGGTCGGGTCAATTCCAGCACGGCAGCCAAAGAACCAAGCGACAGGCAGGCAAGGTTGCCTGACCATCTTGGCGAAGCGCTTGCCGTTAAGAAAAAGCAAATGGCCGCCACGATAAAAGTCGTAAAGGTCTCTGAATAGAGTGTGCCCGAGCCGACAATAAAGCCAGGATAGAAACAGGCTAGAAACCCAGTTACAAGTGCGACTTTGCGGTTCCACAACCTCTGTGCGGTGATCGCCAACAAAACACAGGTAAGTGCAGATAGCACGCATTGCGCAGTCACCGGCGTGATCCAGTCGACGTAGTTCACCGCTTTTCCAGCCAGGCAGTAGGTCGCCAGTAAGCACAAAGGGAAGTAGGGACTGGCGCGGTGCAATTCGCTCAAATAAAACGCTGCTTCCCGCATCTGGTGAACCACATCCGCACCGGCAGTGCCGATCAGTACTCGCACCATGTCCAATCCAAACTGCGGTGTCCAGTAACCCGGAACACTTAGAGCATATGCTTCACGCAAATACTCGGCAGCATCCCCCACGAATGCACAGTTGGGATGGCAGGCATAAAAATTGAAGTAAATACGAAGGCTCAGCGCAAAAAAGAAAATGCCGAACAGACTGAACACAAATAAACGATCGAGTCCATGCTCAGTCAGGTGGAATGTAAGGGAAGCATGACTTGACGCCAACTCCTGTGGGTTCTTTTGTTCTAGAGTTTCGATCATGTTTGATTTATGTAAGGCGATTTATGTAAGGCAGCAAGATGCGACCCGAATAGGCGCGTCTGGTGCTGGATAAAGCCAGGCAGCCAAGACTAAAAGAGGCACCATTGTACCGGGGCCAAATCTTATCTATTTGAAACCTTTCTTAGCTGCAAAGAGAAGCGTGTATGATAGCTTTGCCAAACCGTTCTCCTGAGCCGATTTTGCATGAGAAGAGTTTTACTTACGGTGCACAAGTTTTTCCCGCAGCACCGCGCCGGCACAGAGATCCTCACTCTCAAAGTGGCGCAAGACCTTAAGCTACGTGGTTACGAAGTGCTTGTTGTCACGGCTAACCCGCCCGATTTAGATGCCCGGCATCCATCGGCTTCAATCACTTCAGATTATGTATACGAAGACGTGCCGGTGCATGTCATCGAAGAGTCCTTGAGACTGGATGGGTATACATTCGCTCATGAATACGAGCACGAGGCGATTGGCAGACATTTTGCCAAGATCCTGAAAGAGTTTGCACCAGATTTGGTGCATAGTTTTCATTGTCAAAACCTTTCTGCCAGCATCATCGATGCGACGATAGCAGCCGGCATTCCCATAGTCTTTTCAGCCACAGACTTCTGGTTCGTCTGTCCGGTCGTGCAGCTGAAGAGACCGGATGGCGCTCTTTGCCGCGGTCCATCCGCTCTCGCCGGTAACTGCCTGACCTGTTACACCCCGCAGCTGTTTCCGCCGACCACTCAGGTAAAAGAAGCGATCGAAAAAAAACATCGAGCACTGGCGCAAGGCATTGCCGCTTTGCCAGGACCTCTGCCAGCCGCGGCAACAGAATTGATCGCCAAAGCGTTCGTAGGCGTCAAGCTACCATCGGCCATTGCTGCCACTGTCCTTCGTCCAGAGGCTTTGCGTGGTCGCCTGAACAAAGTGGAGCGGGTTATGGTAGCGACAAAATTGATGGCAGAGATCTTTGTCGAAAATGGCATTCGTCAAGAGCTGATCAAACACATTCCTTTCGGTCTTGATACAGAGCCACTGTTGCCATTTACAGAGAAGGCACGCACAAAAGAGTTACGGCTGGGCTTCATTGGCACGATCTTTGAACACAAAGGCGTCGATCTATTGGTGAAGGCCTTCCAATCTTTGCCCGATGACCCGCCGTCTCGGTTGCAAATTTTCGGCGACATGAGTCAATTTCCAGATTATGCCGCTCAATTGCAAGCGTTGATCAAAGGAAAGCCGGATAAAGCCACCCGTATCGAACTGGCCGGTACGTTCCCCAACAGTAAGCTCGGCTCAGTCCTGCAAAATTTAGACGTATTGGTTGTGCCATCCAGGTGGTATGAAAACACGCCTCTTGTGATTCAATCTGCGCTGGCGACCAAAACGCCGGTCGTTGCTACGGATCTTGGCGGCATGTCCGAGCTGATCGAGCATGATCGTAATGGACTGTTATTCAAATTGAACGATCCGCTCTCTCTAGCCAACCAGCTATTAAGACTGCTGAATGAGAAGGGCTTACTGGAAAGATTGACCAAGAACATTGAGCGCCAGCGCACCATTGCGGAAATGGTCGATGAGATCGAGTGCGTCTACGACCGAATTGGCATTAAGAGGTGGCAGCCAAGAACGGACGAAGCTGCGTGCGGAATGGCTAACGGCTGATGATCTGGTATCATAGCCAAACCTCAGAATAGAATTTTATGAAATCACTTGTAATCGGCGGAAACGGCTTCATCGGCACAAACCTGGTTAATGCGCTTTTAAAAGAAGGGCATAGCGTCCGGGTCTTTGACCGCTTCCATCCAAGCCGCTTTCAAGAGCCGATTGGCCAAGTGGAATATGTAGTTGGCGATCTCGGCAACTATGGTGAGGTGCAGGATATCGTCGATCGAGTAGACTGCGTTTTTCACCTTGCCTACACAACTTTACCCCACACCTCAAACGAAGATCCTGTCTATGATGTTCGCTCAAATGTCATAGATACGGTGCAGCTTTTACAACGGTGCGAGAAGGCCGGGGTGAGAAAGTTTATCTTTGTCTCCTCCGGAGGCACCGTATATGGTGTGCCACAAACTACGCCTATCAGCGAAGACCATCCAACCGACCCTATCTGCTCTTACGGCATTACTAAGCTGGCGATCGAAAAATATCTGCATTTATTTCAGCGCATTCACGGGCTGGAATATGTGGTGGCTCGCATTTCCAATCCATACGGCGAATTGCAAAATCCCAATGCCAAGCAGGGCGCCGTTACAGTATTTCTGGGCAATGTGGCCGCTGGCAAACCGATCACGATTTGGGGTGACGGCGAAGTAGTGAGAGACTACATATACATTGGCGACGCCATCGACGCCCTTTTAGAAGCGGTCCGTTATCAAGCTCCGGCAGGTGGTCCAAGAGTCTTTAATGTTGGCGCCGGACGCGGTTATTCGCTAAACCAATTGGTCGAAGCGATCCGGGAAGTCGTAAAGACGAAGGTCGAGGTCCGCTACACTCCAGCGCGTCCCGAAGATGTGCCGGAAAATGTGCTCGATATTACGCGCGCTCAACAAATTCTCGGTTGGCAACCGAAAGTACCACTCCACGAGGGCTTGTCAAGAACTTGGCTTTGGTTAAAGTCACTTCAGTTAGCTTAATGCGCCAAACCTGTTTTGCCATATGTGCTAATGCCAGCGCCGGGCAGAGATAGAAAAAATGACCTAATTTCTTTCAGAAGCGGAGCGCTAGATTAGCAATTGCCAAGTTGACCCGCACGCATTGTTCACGGGAGAATTCTTAGGTTGCCAGAAGACTAATCAAGGAAGCCATGTCTGTCGATCTCTCAGTCGTCGTCGCCGTTTACAACGAAAATCCGCGCAACCTGCTTCTCTTGCTCGAGCGCCTGTGGAACACGCTTTCGGAGCAACATCTGACATATGAAGTGATTTTCGTCAACGATGGCAGCAAGGCGCCAACGACAAAGGCGCTCAGACAGATCGCCACCGAAGTTAATTATGTGAAGCTTCTCGAGCTATCTCGAAATTTTGGGCAGCAAGGTGCGATCTCGGCCGGGCTGGACTATGCCGAAGGCCGGGCGATCGTCAATTTGGACTCCGACCTGCAGGACCCACCGGAGCTGATCGCGGACATGCTGAAGTATTGGCGAGCTGGCTATGACGTCGTATATGCGCAAAGAGCCTCGCGCAAGGACAGACTAAGCAAGCGCTTATCGGCCTTTGTCTTCTACCGCATAGTTGGCTCTATCTCCACCGTCCGCATTCCCATGGATTCTGGGGACTTTCGTTTGATCGATCGTAAAGTGCTAGAGGCACTGCGCAACCTGCCGGAGAAAACACGTTACTTGCGTGGTCTTATCCCCTGGCTTGGCTTTAGACAGATAGGCATCCCTGTTTTGCGCGAGGCCCGCGAGATTGGCGAGAGCGGTTACACACTGCGCAAACTATTCGCTTTAGCCATGGACGGGCTCTTAACACTAAGCGTGGCGCCTCTATATTTGGTGCCTCCCGTGGGCTTGTTCCTAGTTCTTCTCGGTTTGGGTACGTTCATAGTCGCCGGGTTCAACCCCGGTCAAACAATCGTTCAGACTATAGATCAAAGAACTGTATTGCTCTTAGCGACAATTGTCTTTGTCTCCGGCATACAAATTTTTTGCACAGGGCTTGTGGCAATCTACGTCTCCAAGGTGCTGGACGAAGCTCGTTCCCGTCCAAGCTACATAATCGCTAATCGCCTTGGCCGAGCCTTTGCCCGAAGCGCAGGCGATGCGGACGCAAACGTTGTCAAACCGCTGATGGATTAAGAGCAGGCGAATCAAGTTCTCGACATCAGCTTCAAAATGTGGCACAACCATCTTGGCAGTAGTCTTCAAC
>CAWICA010000005.1:0-2440157 GCA_963834525.1 Bryobacterales bacterium | reverse complement strand
CAGTGTCCGATAGAACAACGCGTTCTTCCGGTGCAACACCGCCCGCTTCAACGCTCTTTCAACGATGTTGTTATCCAGTGGAGCTGCGGCTTGCCGCAGAAACAGCGTCAACGGACGCCAGTGCCGCAACAGATACGTGATCGCCTTGCCCAAGCCGGAGTTGGGCTCGGTCTTGCGTTCGGCCAACTGTGCCTCGAGCCAGAGGTGCAGTTGGTGCATTACCGGGCCGCTGTGTTGCTGATGAAACTGTAACCGTTGCTCAGGCGGCAGCGCTTGCGTGCGCGCTTCGGCATCGTTGCCGTACACCTGGCCCAGCATCTCCAGCACGTAGCGGCATTCGCCGGGAAAGTTGGCCGCAACGTCCACGAACTGTCTTCTTCCATGCGCCAGACAGTTGGCCAGCAGAATCTCCGCGCCCTCGGGCAACTTCGGAACGTTGCGCGACAGCGCGTCGCACATCTGAATCGGGGACGGCAGTTCGGCTGCCCGCTGCTGAAGCACATCGGCGATGTTCTCGCCGGCATGTTGGCGGCCCGTGAAGTAGAGTGCGATCTTGCGGCCTTGCCCGATGGCGACGATGCCGCTGGTGAACACGCCCGTGCGCTCGTCACCGGGTTCGCGCTCCAGCTTGAGCACCTTCATGCTGGTATCGTCGTTGTGCATCACTTCGCCCTGCGCTGCTTGCCGGATCAACTCATCGCGCGCCGGTTTGATTACCTCCGCCGCTTCCTCGACGGTCTCCCATTGCGTCGCCGCCGGCAGCCGAATCCCAAGCTGGCGCTCCAACTGTCCCAGGCGGTGGAACGGAGTCCCACTGCCATACTTGAGCTGCGCGATCATCGCCGCTGCCGTCTCGTCATATTTTTCCGGACCCACGCCTTCCGGCTCCTGCGCCGTGAACACCTGCCCGCAGGCTCCGCAGCGCAAGCGCTCCAACGAATACACGGTAGCCGCTAGCGGCGCCTGGCCTACAATCCGCACCAGCGTCTTCGGTTCTTTCTGCCCGTAGACATTCCCTTTCCCACATTCCTGGCAGCGATCGCCGTGCTTCAGTTCCTGATGCGCAATCGCGATTTTGTGCGCACCGCCAAACGCCTCGGCGCCATTGCGCCCATGGCCCGCGGCCGGAGCGTCGTGATCCGGCTGTGCCTGATTGCCCGTTTCCGAACCGCCCGCTTCTGCCAGTACCGCGCTGGTCTTCTCGGTATTGCGCGACCGCACCAGCAGCGCCGCCAGCGCATGCAGTGCGCCTTTGAGCTTCTCGTAATCGGATTCGCTCAACGGCGCTTCCCGCGCTCCGTCCAGTACCTGGTCCAGTTCATCCAGATTCACATCGACACGCCGTCTGCCAGGTTTCATCCGTCAGTCTCCGAGCAGTTCGCGAAACCGCTTTGCCAGCGGATATCCCAGAACCTCTTTGATCGACCGGTTCGGCACGTAGCTGTTGGATTGCTTGCCGCGTCCGGTCGTCTTGCCCAACAAAACCCAGTTGGCTGCACGATAGCAGGTTCCGCGGAATCGTTCCGGATCCACGAACGTTTCCAGAAAGTAAATCGGATGCCCGTACATCTGCTGCCAGTCATCGGAAATCCGCGCCGCCATCCGTCCCAGAATATGCGATGCCAGATGCTCGACGCGCACCCACGGCAGAATCAGGAAGCGCGTGTTGTAAGCGATGCAACCAATGTTGCGACGGCGCGCTTCGGCGCTCCAGCCGATGTAGCGGTCGCGGCTGGCCAAGTGGCGCGGCGCCGAACTCCACGCCAGGCACGCCACCGGCCGGCCGTGCGCGCACACCAGATACTTCAAGTGCTCGCCCACCGGCTGCTCGTAGCCGAGGTAATGGTGTTCTTCCATCAGGCTGTTGAACAACGGTTCGTCGATGGTACGGCGCACCTGTGCGAACTCCAGCGGCTGCAACTCGCGTAGACTGTCTTCGATGGGCGTGCGATCGATCCGCGCCGTATCCGGCCGCGCGCGGTGCGCCAGTGGATTATGCCGTACGTAACTCACCGGCGGCAAGCTGATCTGGCCTGCCCGCTCCAGCATCAGCAGCAGCCCGCGGCACACCATGTCGCGCAACGCGCCATTGATCTGGCGCCACTGCCAGGCTTCGCAAACCCTTACCGATAGCTTGCGGCGGCTTTCCTCCGGATGCCGCTCGATCAGGGTGCGTATATAAAGGATGTCTTGCTGGCGGATCTCCCGGCCGCGATACCTGAACTCAACCGCCGCTGCTTCCGTCATGCCCAGCAGTATGAACCTGTTTTTCTTGGAACGCAAGGGGTGACGCCGCTTTTTTTCACGACGCGTACCCGGTAGGCGCAGCGGCTTTCACGCCACTTACTTCAGTGCGTTCACCCGCCGCCACATCGGCGCCGTCCGCACGCGCGATACATCGCCCGCCGCCAGCAGCAACTGGGCTTCATAGGCCTCCAGCGGCTTGGCCGGCCCGCTTGCTTCGGGCCACCAGACGAACTTCCCCTTCGAGAGTCGCTTCTGCGCCAGCCAATATCCCTGGCCGTCATAACTGAGCAGACGAATCGCCGTTCCGCGCCGGCACCGGAACACGAACACGCACCCGGAAAACGGATCTTCGGCGAGTTTCTCCTGGCAAAGCCGCGCCAGCGAATCGATCCCCTTACGCCCGTCCACCGGCTCGATGGCCACCAGCACGCGCATCTGCGCCGTGATCTGAATCATCGTTCCGCTTCCCGCCAGGCGCGCAGCAGGCTCGCCCAATCCGGCGCCGTCGAGGCCTTCCATTGGATGCGCATCTTGCTCCCGATCGATGACTCAAACTCGATCACGCATCGCTCCACCGCCGGCGCACGCGGCGCGATCAGCTCGACAAACGCTGCAGGCTTCGATGCCTTCCGATGCGGCCTGGAAACTCCGCCGAGCCGTTTCTTGAGTCCCATGTAGTCCAACCGCAGTGGGTGCGCAACCGCATACACACCGTGTTGCCTGGCCAGTTCCACCGCCGCCTGCCATAGTGGCTCCGGCAGCTTTGTCCGCAACACGTGCGTGCTCCGAAACTGATCCAACTGGTGTTGCAGTAGCGCGATTGCTTCGGGAATGGGTAGTGTGCTTTTGCGGTTCACAATCAGCCGCCCTCCGGCAGCTGATTGAACTTAACAAGACGCACTAACCCCAGTCACGCACCTTTGCCGAAAACTCACGGTACAACATTCCAATTCTCCCCGCATCGGGGCAGCGAAGTTTTGCCTCCTTAAGTTGCTCCACCAATCGAGTGAGAGAGGCCGCTCGCGCTGATTGAGAATCAGATCGGTGGAGCACCTTCGCCTCCATTACAAAGGCGGGGGCCCCATCCGACAAATAGCCTACGGCATCCGGAATGCTCCGCCCATAGTCTTGATCTGCCATAGGGGCCACGTCCTTCAGAACCATGCGGTAGCCCTGCTCTCCGTGTACAACAAACTTGTCGAGATCGGATACGCTGCTCAGCGCAACGATAGACTCAGAGTTGAACCACCCTTCTCGCCTTGGTCCGACAACGACGTTTGCGACGTCCTGAGCCTTTCGTTGCAGGTGCTGAACGATGGTCTCCACCGCGGCATGCTCGTAAGCCATCTTTTGCCTTTTCCATTTCCTGAGTTTGTGTTCCGACTCTAGCAGGTCCCAGGCTGAAAAAGTCACAGACTGTTGTCTCTAGCCAAAGAGCCCGGACATTTGCAGTTGTCTGAGATCATCGGCTCCATGACTCAAACTGGCCCCGGTCCCACATTCGGTCGTTCTCCGGCTGTTTAAGTACGGGTGTCGGATGTATTATCGGGCATTCGGACGCCATCACGCGACACTTGACCGCCGAATCGTCGGGATCAGGCATCAATGCTCCGAAATGCTCTTCCCGTGCGCGCACTCGGTGCAGACTCTTGGAATTCGTAAACGCCCGGATGCGAGGCGCTGATGAACTTTCCAGAGGCCTGAGTGCGCAGCGTTTTGATCGGCTCGGCTGCGGAGCGCGAAACCGGAACGATGTACTGCGACGATTCCACGAGCGAGATCTTCAACCTGTACGCCTTTCTGCAGCACTCTTTGATTTCGGCGCCGGTCCATCCTTCGTCATCAGGAATCTCGCCCGAGACCTCGTACTTTGCTCGGTATATCTTCCAGATGGCCGCGCGCTCTTCCGGTGACGGCAGATCGAAGAAGAACGTGCCGAGCGTGAAGCGTCGCCGCAGTTCCGGCGGTAGCGTTCCGATGGAATTGCACGTCGCGATCCACAGGCTGCGGCCGTTGGTCACCGCGTCCACCACCTTCAGGGCAGCGCGCAGATTGTCACCCGACTCGCCGACCAGCGATCCTTGCATTGCGCCGAGATCGAATGCGATCGTCGGAATGCCTGCCGTGTTACCAGCGGCCTTGGCAGTTACCGACTTAGCACTCCCGGCTGGGCCCAAAAACAAAATTCCGTCCGCGCCGCGGTCCTGCATCCAAGTCAGAATGGTTCCCGTCAACTCGGTCTTCACGCCGGAGAGGTCCGTTCCCGCACCTGCGAAGGCTTTTTCGATTTCATCCACGAAGACGATGCCTCGCGGCGGTTCTGCGCCATTAATCACGGCGCAGAGAAAACGTTTGATGTTCTCGCACCCTCCGATGTCGTCGAAGGTCTCCCCTCCGCGCCAGACATTCATGCCCCTACGCTGCTCGATGACCTGCCGCTTGCGCTCCCAAAGCTGATCGAGATCGAGCCTCTTCTGCGCCAGCGACAACGCCAGGACCTGCTCGGCCGAAAACGCCGCCAAACCCAACAGCGCATCAACGGCTTTCGCATTCTCGTCTGCACTGATGTCCGCGACGCCCGCCGCCGCAATCGTTTCTTCGAGATCTGCGAGAGATCCTCAATGGCCGGCAGCGGTTCGTCCAGGATCAGAACGTCCTGCGTGAGTTCGTCTGGCGGAATCGCCCCCGGTGTCGTGAAGAGCACCAGTGTCCGCCCCTCAGCCTTGAAGCTATCGCGCAGGTTCCAGATTCCTTGCGCCACAGTCGGATCGTTCCAGAACCGCTGGGCGTTAGAGAAGATGAGCACACCATCCTCGCCGAGCTTTTCGGCGAGAATCAGCGCATCGGCCGGACCGACTCCGCCAGCCTCGCGCTCGCCAAGGATGCGGCGCAGTTCCTGTTCGCCGGGCTTGCCCAGGTGATACAACCCGCGCACGATATCCCATTGCAGAACCGCCGCGTTGCTCCCCACTATCTCGCGAACACGGGCCGCGGAAAGCGCTGGGTCCGTTGTCCGGATCGCGATCAGTGGCGTCGAAACCGAGCGCGCAGCTTTCAGCGTTTCCAGAAACCGATCTACTGCCCGCGTTGCCGCTTCCATTTCGATCGCTCCTTTCGGGTGTCAAGCCGGCTCCGGCTCGGCACGAATGGCAGTGCCGGAACGGTTGGCGAAGAATAATTCGTGCAACTGGAGCAGTTCCTGCTTCAGTGTGGGCGCGGCCATGACTGCCTCGGGATAAGACATGATCAGTTCATCCAGCGACCTGACGGCAAGCCCCTCGCGATCTCCCGCCTCAATCAGCCGATGGCATGCCTCACATGCAGCCCACGCGCCTATGCTCTCCCCGATGATCGGGGAAACGATGTACGCGTCGAAGTCCCGCGCCGGGTAAACCCAGGTTGGCCCAAGCGCGGAACAGAAGTCGCACTTCACACCTGCGTAGCTCATGAGTGAACTCCTATTCGAGTGATTTGCGCATCAAGTTACGGCAATACCGAAGCGCACGAAGTGATGCCCTTGGCCCGCAACGACTCGGCCAAGAGTTGCAATGCTCGCTTGTGGATTTGGGATACCCGGCTCTCGTTGATGCTGAAGACGCGCCCGATCTCGCGCATAGTCAGCCCGCGCCAGTGGTAGAGCGTGACGATTTGGCCGTAGCGGCGCGGCAGTTTCCCAACCGCACTCCGCAGGACGCCGGAGAGTTCTCCTTCGCCTGCAACCACATCTGGACGCCAACTTTCATCGGCGGCCGCTTCGGGCACGTTCGTATCCGAGCCCACGCTTCGCGCAATGGTTGTACCGTTCACCGGAGCGCAAATGCCCGCTCGCCAGACGCCCGGCCCTGTACCGCGGCCCCAATCGTTTTCAAGAGCGTCGGCGTCGGCTTTCTTGACCTTTGAACGCAAGTCCCGAGAGAGGTGATCCGTGCGCCTGAGGCCGTCAAGGATGGCGCCGCGGATGCGGAACCTGGCATACGGAGGGAACGGGATTCCGCGCTTCGGATCGTAGCGCTGCGCTGCCGCGATCAGGCCGAGTACACCGTCCTCGATCAGGTCGTTCAATTCCACTTGAACCGGCAGCCCTTCCTTTACCTTTTTCGCGATTCCTCGAACCAGCCATAGATGGGCTGTCACGAGCTCGTCCGTAATAGCGCGTTTGCCTCGCTCCATTTTGGACACACGTCGGGTTTGCATAGGGAACTCCTTTTTCAGCTCGGAGAAATCGCCCTGGATGTGGGGCGCGAAGGAATCAGTTAAGAATCGCTCGATGTGATCGGGTCAGGAGGTTGTGCGGGGAAAGTGCATCCGGCGGAGGATCAAATTGGAATGTCCGCGGCCTATCCAAGTTCCGCGCTTGGGTTCGGATGCCAGCGAACGGGTGCCGTGGTCCGAAACCTTCGTGGCCGCGTCTGGATCGCAATTGGCAAGTCTGCGAGTCGACTTCTCGCCGCGGTGAATCGCTAGTTTCCGGTAACGCCGTTTACCAATAACTGACTATTCAGGGTCGTTCGCCTCGTTGTCCTCAGATAGCGTCCAATCATCACTGGGCTGTTTTCGGCTCGCTCGCCAACCGGGTAGCAGCCGCGCCAAAGTCCGAATAGTCTTGTCTTTCTCTAGAACGCAGTGAAAGCAGCTAAGCTTGCAGCCGTCTTTGTTGGGATCATCGACCGGCCCTATGAATTGCCAGTCCCCCTGACGATCATGCACAACCCGCACGATGGGTGCTTTGTCCTCCACGACGCACCGGCTCACGAAAACACGCTGATGCGGATCTTCGGCGAAGGGCCACTCAATTTCGGCAAGCTGTTGGTCGTCAACGTAGTGCATCATTCGAGCAGAAAGCAGGTCTCCCTCATACAGCAGTGGCTGCGAGACGAAGAACGCGGATTCGTTTTGCCATGGATAGCTGCCGTCTTTGGCCGGCCAAAGGCACTGGACCACCGGAAATTCGGTACCGCGATAGAACCAAATGGCCCATCCGAAAAGGTCCCTGTACCACAGCCTCTGGACACCGCGGCTCCAACAGTTGTGCCCTTCAAGAACCCAATCGTGTTCACGTTCGGACGTGAAAGGGTTGCCCTTGCGGACATTCTGACCGATCCAATTTAGAATTGAGTGCCGCGACTCCGAGTCCATTCCGAAGATGACCACCTCTGGATGATCGAAGTTCTCAAATAGCCCGATTGTGAACGCCCATCCCGGCGCCCCGTCCTCTTCACAGATGTTGGTAACGCTCCAACCGTGAGCCTCGACATGGCCTAGAACTGTCTTTTCTTTTTCGTCAAGTTCTCGGCCTCTGAATCGTTCGATCATAGCTGCCCTTCATGATACAGGCAGCGTAAACACGTTTGACAGCGTCAAAGTGGGTTGGCGGAAACCGTCGGTCCAGAAGTATTGGCGGTTGGCAAGGTGACGGCTAACGCCCGACGATTCCTTAGCGCCGACGGCGGCTATGCCCTTTGCCATTCAGCGGAACGGCGACTATAAATCCATCCAGGTGTGAAATTGCGAGAGATAATGGGCGAGTGGCCTGCCGCGACCGGTTCCGCGTAATCCTCCTTTTGCTCATCGTCTCCTGCCCAGCCTTCTGTCAGGCCGGTGACGATCTCAAGAAATGTGACTCCGCGCCATCGGTACCTTGGAGTCAGGTTGAAGGGGAGGTGATTCAAAGGGGCGAGGTCCAGATTCCACCGCTAGGGACGATGGCGCGGATACAGGGAGTCGTCCGAATCGAGATCTGTGTGTCTGAAACTGGCGCGGTGGTGCAAGCCAAGCCGATCAGCGGTCACCCACTTCTTGTCCCGGCTGCTGTTGAGAGCGCCAAGAAATGGCGTTTCAAAGCGAGGATGGGCCCCTTCAAGACGACACTGGAAGTCTCCTTCCTTTTGGGCGGTACACCCTCTCAGATAGCCAACGAAGAGAAGGCAAGCAGCCGCTTTTTCGAAGAAGACGGGAAGTGCCGTGACAGGTACCGGAACAAAGAGTTCGATCAGGCACTGGTGCTATGCAAGAGCGCGCTTGACTTGGCTGCAAAGCTGCCCAAAGAGCGCGTGAACGAACGTAGACTTGCATACGAGATCGTCGGACACGTCTATTTTGCCGAGCGAAAGTTCGACGAAGCTCTCCAGGATTACAGGACGGAACTGCAAATTGCCTTGGAAACTCTGCAACCTTATGAGGCTGAACTGGGGTATGCGTATCATGACGTAGCCCTGGCTTGCCATTCGCTTGGTCGTTTCTCGGAAGCCGCACTGAACTACGCAAGGGCGGAGCAGACGATGTCGCAAGCCCGAGAGCACATCGGACTCGCCGAGCTCAAGCCGAAGTATTCCGCCACCCTCAAACAGATCCGCGAGCACTACCTGATCCTCCTTCAGCAGACCGGGCAGACGGCGGCCGCCTCCGATCTGGAGAAGCGAATTCAGGCTGAACCCAAGTAGATCTGAAAGCAAGCACCGTCGACTTGCTGCGCTTACGCTCGCCGATCAGACATCTCCATCCGAGCAATCTGCTTGGCCGATTGACCTGCGACCGTGCGCGAGACTGGCTCTGGTGCGTAATCCGGTTCCTTCCGCCGTGGGACGAGTCGGTTGAACGCATGCACGAGCAAAGGCGTGCCGGCGAGTGCTCCGAAGAACACGCCTGCCGGTGTAGTTCGGAGGGTACCGGCGAAGATCACCAACAACACGACAAAAACGCAGAGAACCAACATCCCATTCGTGAGTCGTTTCACACTGCCTCCCACTCGAAACTACCGGCTCAGGCTCCATGGTCGGCGCCTGGATCTGGCGCCGTCAAATAATGCTGATGCATGCACAACACGCAGTTCGCTCCCAATACAGCCGCCTTTAGCGCGCTGCTGAAGTCGTCCGGAATTTCGACCCGCTCACCGGATTTGCTGAAGAACTCCGGCAGAATCCGCCCTGCCATTGCCTTGTCACTTCCGGTCAAATCCAGGGGCAAATGCCCTTCGTGTCCGCGGAACAACACGTCAGCCTTGAGTGGTACCCGCTCGCGCCCCGGCTCGCGAATGAGCGAATGCCTGGCGATCAAGACCTCGGCACATTCTGGACACGGAACACTTCCACGCTTACAATGGTCGCAGCGATGACAATCGCGTGGCGGCCGTTGCCGGCAATCGAATCGATCGGTTGCAGCCAGCCGAGTTGCTCTCCCCGCTCGCCGCAGAACGTGATGTACCGGCCGATTTCTTTCGTGGCGCCGCCGGATTCGACGCCCCTTAGCACGCTCCGCTGCGCCAGTCGTCGACGCTGCACCGAGACTTCCGCATGACACCAGATGTCCGCTTCCCCGCAGGCGCCGTTGATGCGCCGCCGTTCGCCTCCCCCGACCAGGCTCGGTTGCCACGTCCTCACCGGTGCCGACCCTGACAGTTGCGTGGTTGCCATCGTTAGCCTCCCTGCACGGCACTTGCCGCCTGGCGGTCGCGAATCGGCCGGCCCAGCGTCTCGCGTATCATTTCTTTGGTGCAACCGGCCCAGCAGATGTACTTGCGCGGTTCTTCCACCGCGATGGCCAGGTTGTCGCAGCTTCGGTCGTGCCCTAGCGCGGCACACGAAGGGCAGCGCGCAACCCAGTTCCGGCCAACCTGGCGCCGCACCTCCACGTAGTCCAGAATCCGGAATTCGCCGGGTCGCGATTCGAGGTACTTCGGAACCTCCGGCCGGTGCGCCTGCTGTTTCAGCTCCGCCGGCATCTCTTTCCCGGCGATCATCCGTTTCAGGTGCTCTTCACTGACTCGGCCGAGCTTTTGCAGGTATGCCATTTGATCGCCGAGTTTGTAATCCGCGCCATAGAACCAATAGCGCCACCCGCGGCTTTCGCGCGCGCCCCAGTGCACGCCCAACGGAGCGCGAATCCCGTTGCCGAATTCGTGAGCAGCTACCGCGTCCTGCTTGGGGAAGATTTCCAAGCCTTCGGCCAGCCCGGCTCCCTTAACCTGAACCGATAGCCGGCCGGCTACGTGATAAATATAGATGCGTGCCTCGCGGGCCAGCACAGGTCTTCACAGAAGATCCACAGGTGCCCACCGCGGTGCGATTTCTCAAGCGCGGCCTCGACGCCGTCCTCCTGCAATTCCCGCTGCACTCGGATCAGGTCTTCGAGCGCCGTCGTGTAGTCGGCATCGATTGCGACCCACTTGGAGCGCTGCGTGACCGGGTTGATCGCGTAAAGCCCGATAGTGAGTTCACCGGCAAGGTGACCGCGCACCGTATCGAGTGTTAGCCCAACGGGCAAGCCGCCGGCTTTGGGCTTCGGCCGGAAGTAGTAATGCCGGCCGGTTTCCGGGTGCGGCCGGGTGGACTGAATCGTGTACGCCCGGCGATTCACAAATAGCGCGGTGAACGCCCGCGCCATTTCGAGTGTAGCGGGCAACCGGTGGTCCATCGCCGTTTCCTCCCTGATTGTCTATACACCGATCCAGCGAGTGTTTTCAAAAGTCTCGTCAACGAGCCACTTCGAGACCTCGGGGACTCCGAGCCAGCCCTTTCAGTCCGCAAGCCGCCGCCATATCCTCAAATTCATTCAGGCGATAGCCGCCGTAACGCGGCGTCCGGGTTTGATCCACCAGGAAGAACGCCTGGCGTGCGCGGTCGTAAATGTAGAACGCCCCCGATTCCGGGTCGCCCGGCACCATCAGAAACAACAGGGCGCCCCTGGCGTAGTCAACCCATCTCTTCAGTTGACCTTCGGCCCAGCGGGCAAATGCCAGGATCAGTTTGTCCTCATCCAGCCGGTCCAGGCCCAGACGTTTGGCGTCCGGGTCACTGAGGCACAGCACCTCGTTTACGACGAGACCATTTGCGGTCATGGCTTTGTTTCCCTCCTTTCCCGCTTTGGGAAGTCATTTGGTCCGATTTTCAGCCTCGATTGCTGCCTTCGATCGAGGTCAATGGGTTGTCGTAGCGCCTGCTTTGGTTTCCAATGCATCCAACAGCCGTCGCAGCGTTTTCCGATCCGGGATATCATCGATCGACTCACTCGCGAGATTCAGTTCGCGGCACACCGCTGCGTACCGGGCATCCCCGGCTTTTGTTACCGCCGATTGCAGACGCTCCACGCCGCGAGCCAGGTCCTGCAACCGCGCGAACACATCGGTGAGTTTCGCCATGTCGCGGATCTTCAACGGATCGTTCACATGAGCTACGCCGCGCAGCACGCTTTGTGACAGGCTGAAGCCCACCGTTGCGCACAGCGCCTGCACTTGTTCGAGCATTTCCTTCCGGAACAAACCGCCGTCGCGTTTGACTCCAGTGCCATCCTTGCCCGGTGCTCGTGTGTCGCTCGGGCGCTGCGTTGCGTTTGCGTGCGGGACTGCGTGCCCATTTGGCACTGCCCAATCGGGCAGTCTCGGCTTTTCGATTGGCCGTTTGTGTTCGTCCAGGTCCATCCACTGTCCCTCCAGGTCGTACAAGTAGCGGCCGAGTCCGAAGCATGAGCACGCTCTTTTGAACGCCTGCGCCTCCGCAGCCGTTCCCGCATTTTCGTTGTCGGCCCATTCCTCGCCGAGACCGCTGTGCGCGCCGAGACCATGAATTGTCAGCTTGCACGTCACAACGATCTTCGCCGTGATCGTCCACTCCGTCGCGCCGCGCTCCTTACGTTCGAAGTTCTGCACCATTTGGACGGTGTAGTCCCGTGTCCATCCTGCGGGACCGAACACCTCGTTCAACCGGTCGGTGTACGCGCGCGGGTCCGCGTACGCCAGCACCTGACCGCGCAGCACCGGGCCGTTCCGGCTGCCGAGGGTCGCCGTGTTCGTAACTCGCCACTTGATATGCGCGACATCGAACGGCGCCGCGAGCGCCGCCACGACGTCTCGTATCCGCTCCGGCGCTAACGCCGACCCTAAACTTGCGTGCATCGCGTGCCCATTTACGGGCGCCGCGGTCGCTCCGTTGGTCGATACAGCTTGTTCCATAACGCTCCTCTCGTTGGATTTGTGGGGTTGGATTTGTGGGGTTTGGGTTTCGGATTCCGCATAAGCTATGATGAATCCCACGTGGCCGAAAAGGATCGACTCCGGCCAGGATAAAGGGATCTCCAGACATGGCCGCCATGATCTCACGCAAACTCGAAACACGGCTGCTTGTCTTCGGCGCCAGTATTCTTGCGGCATCTGCGGTTTGGGCCCAATTGGGTGCAGCGCCTGCGCCGCCCAAACTGAGCAGGTTTTCGCCTAATCAGCTCACAGCCTGCTACAACGACCGGAAGCTTTGCGGGGCCAAAGACGAGTGGGAGATTTCGGATGAATTTGCCCGGCGTTTGTCATCGCTATCATCAGAGCGTCTGGTCGCCTGTTTCGGTGACTGGAAGCTTTGCGGATCTGGTGACGATCAAGCGAGCGGCTGGTCCATTTCGGATGAACTCGCTCGCCGCGGGCACATTCATGACCTTCTCCTGCAGTACTGGAAAGAGCCCAAGACAACAATTCGCGGCGGAATCGAACATGTCGCCTACCATCTCGACAACCCGGAAGTGACTACCTTCATGAAGAGGATAGTCACCGAACGCGTCGATGACGGCGAGGACCGCTACTGGCCCGTGAACTACCTAGCGAAGAAGTGTGACCCCTCCGCTCTGAAGGAACTCTGCAGTGGCCATTATCGCAACCAGGGAAGCCTACAGTACCAATCCAGCGTCGAACTGTTTGGTAAATGCAGATATCGTCCCGCAATTCCCTACTTGGTGAGCACGGCTCTGTATGACTTTTCACTCAATATCGCAGGCGCCGCCGATGACAGCCTGCACGCACTGTACCCAGACGCGCCTAAGAGTTTTGAAACTGTTCAGGATTCCCAGCAGTATTTCTGTCGTCGGGCGCGCGAGGAAGGCTTCAAAGTCGACTGCAAGGTTTCACAAAGCCGCTGATGGTGCGGCAAGAATCTCCTTCTCACTGATAATGGGGGGTCGCAGCCACTCAGGGTTGCCGAAAGCTCACGCTAGACAAGACCGGCCAGTAACGCGGGCGTGTGCACAGATGGCGCACGTTCCAGTCCGACAATGCTGCTTCTCTCCAACATTTCAATCTTCGATTTGCAACCGCTGCACCTGTTCAATCCGGCGTAAAGCATGCCGCTGTCTTGCAATACTCCTCAACTTTCCACGCATCCCCCAGGGAGCTGGCATAAATACGGGGTAGTCAATCGGCAACTTGCCTGGAATCAGTTACTTGGTGCGCTGCTGAGGAAGCCGTTGGGAAGCCGTGAGGATGGCGTCGAGAAGTCGAGCCGCAATGTCAGCGGACGTCAGTGGCGGGCCTCGCCTATCGCTCCCATGTCGTGTAGCTCAGAAGAACGTGGTCTGCCCCGGCGCGAACTGCCTCATCGATCCGCAACTCGGCATAACGCCCTTGGTTGGTATGAACGCAAATGTGAAGTCCCACCGGGACACCGTCCACACGCAAGCGCCCTTTTGCATATGGCGCGGCCATGCAGCCAGACAACCCAGCTTCATTCATCGTGCCTTTCGCGAATTCCGCTCCGTTCCTAAGGTGGAAGCAGAGGCGCGAAGAAGACGCTCCTGGTTGCACCCGGAAGTAATCCTCCTTGCTCGACGGATAACCGGGAAATTCCGTACCATCACCGTCCAAAGTGATCATGCAGTCCCGCTCCCCATCATCCAAGTTCACTCCGCAATGAGGATAAACTCTCATTTGCCCCGTTTTCCGAATCTGTCCGGAGGAACCTGCAAGAAGTGCCCCGGCCGTCAGGAGTACGAGCTTTACGACAAGTGACCACTTGCGCATAGGACTACTGTAATTCAGTTGGTGGATAATGACGCCATCAAAAAGTTGAGCCGGTCATGGCGGGTCGGTTCACTGGACTGGACCCGTGAGCCGCCAGGGCTGCACGAAGGGGAACGGAATCCGTGCGCCGATGGTCCAGGACTTTGGCGCACAATCCGTGGTCAACAAAGTCGCTCAGAATGCCGAAGTAAACCGCCTTGGCGCATCGGTTGTAGAATCCGGCCAGGTAGCTTAGCAGTTCGTACGACGGCGTCAGGTACAGGAAGCACGCCACGCTATGCTCCTTCTCTATCACCTTCCGCACCTGCCAGTATCTGTTGGGCGCCTTCGGATGCCTCTCGTATTCCAACGCGAACGTCGCGTCTTGCCCATCGCAATCGACCGTGACCACCGCATCGTAATCCTTGGCATAGCCAAAGCCGGTCAACTCGTTCAGGCAAAGGATCTCAAGCTCCGACTTCCAGCGGCGCAGTTCTCTGCTGCGCATGAGCTTGAGCTGAATCTCGTTCAGATCGAGAGCGTGCAGGACCGCCCGATCATCGCGCTGCTTCATGTCCTTTCCTGCTACTAGCGCCGCGCCATCGCCCTGGCCAGCGAGGTAATTCGCGCCGGCATTGCCGATCGCGTACACCCAGGTCCGGTTCTGAAACGTCGCGGTTGTTCTCACGACAAGACCATGGCAGACCAGCCGTGAAAGGCGCCAATTGAAAATTCGTCGGCGGCGCTCCTGTGTTTGGAGCTGGAAAAACTCCCAGAGTTGCTCGTGGGTTACGTGCCTCGACCTGAGCACCTGTTCGAGCAGGGAGATATCCTGCCGCGACCTAGGATCGATTGTGCCTTTGACGTATCCCATTTCTGCGCTCACGCGGACGGAGCCAGTCGCGCAATCCATGGTTTTTGACGCGAAGGCTCCAGAAAGAACGTGCCCAGCTTGCCCCGCAACCATGTGTATGCTGGCATCACGAGCATGACTTCCTGCTGCGCGCCATACTCACTGAACGAGATCAAGTGCGCTTCGGCGTGCCGCCAGGGGTTGGCACAGTCCACATTAATACCGCCCGTTTGCTCCGCTGTTACCGTGACCAGGTACGCGTCTGGCCGCTGCGGCGCCGCGAGCAGTCGCTTGAATAGAACCTTGTTGTGCGCGTTCCAGATGCACGGCGGTTCGCAGTCGAACACCTTTGCGAGCATCCGCTCGGTCCAATCGGCACGAAATCCGCCGTGAGCGTTGAAGCGGGCAACGCCGTAAATGCGCGGACGATTGCGAAGTTTCCCTTTCACAAGGACGCCAGTCGTGTTGTAGTAGGCGGCATCCGCATCGCACTCGCCGTGCGCCTGTCGGCGTGACCAGAGGCTGCCGAAACCGAGAATCGAGATCAGCACGAGTGGCTTACGCTCCTCGCAAGACTTCGTTCTCGCGGCGTGCTGCCCTCAATGCCTCCTCCAGACGGTTGATTCTCTCGACCAGTGAAGCGACCGGGCTCGAAGGCTGGGCGGTCTTGCCGTTGGTCGGGCCCCCATTGCTCGGCCCGCCGTTGCTAATCTTTCGCGTAACCTCGTCAATTCGCTGGGACAGGTCGGCCGTCGACGCCTCTTTCTGAGCGAGTTCGCTTTGCAAGCGCTTGTTGTCTGTCTTCAGATTGAGCACCTCGGTTCGGCTTGCCTCCAACTCACGCAGCAAACGGGTGTTTTCGGTGGCGTCACCGAGTGGCACACCGTTTTCGGCGGCTTCGATCACGCGGTTGCAACGCTCTATGTGGTCGTTATATTTGGTGATCGCCTCGCGTCCTGCTTGCTTCCAATATTCGGCGTAATTTAGAACATCGGCAGTGCTTTCGGCCAGCATTTGCATTCGCTCGGCGTGATCCCAGCGCTGCCACACAATGATGACCATCGAATAGATCAGCAACAAGGTCGTCACGGCCGAATACATAAAGTATTTGTTGCCGACCGAGTTCGCAAGCAACGCGCTTCGCCGTTGTTCCCAGCGTTGGCCCCAGTCAATATCCTTCGGATTGAGCGAGTGGAACAGAGCTTCATACCACGTTGTTCGCTGGTTTACGTAGCCGCCCTGTGCGGCCAATGGGGAATAATGCCTCGCTGATGCCGCCGCGGAATGGTACTGCTGGCCGCGGGCGTCCTGAAGTTGTGGCTGGCAATTGGCCCGAGTGAGCCACATCGTAATCGCCACAAGCACCATATAAAGGATGCGATTCGCACTCAGGTCCATCGAGCTACCTCCTTCCCTGCATTCGCCGACCTTCCGAGGCGGCGAGTTCGCACCGATGCCAAGTTTGTTACGATGGCTAGTGTCAATTTGTGGATGACTATTGGCATTCCCATAACACTGACCGTCTGATAGGTTAGTACTCCGAGAGAGGCAATGATGTTCGGCGGCCCCACCAACCTCCAGAGCAGACTGAGAAAATCCGGCTTCCACAGTCCTCCGCGGCGCCGGTTGTTAATGACCTGCAATTTTTGTTCACCCATGCCCTGGAAAACAAGGGACGAGAGGTAGAAATCGCCTGGCATGATCCGATGGTGGCCAAGACGTTCCGTTTGAACTGTCTCCTCAATGAAAATAGCGACGAAGCTTCCTGGCGCCTCTTTGAAGATGATGCCGGTTCAAGCAAGCTGACATGGGAGAGGGCAACCGCCGATTTAGCGCTGGTCAACGACGTAATCAATAGACTGGGCAGGCAACCCGACAAGCGCAGTGATTTTTTTGAAAGCGCAATACCAACGAGAACTTCCCAGACTAATTTGCCAATTTCGGCGGCTATGTTCCGCCATTCGCGCCAGCCGCCCGAACAGAGACTGCTCAGTCGGTAGCTCCGTCACGCATCAAGCAACCGAATTTAATCGAGGGCAGCTTAGAAGACACTACTGTCGCTCAACTTCTCCAAGCGCTATCCGCCAAGCAATTGACCGGCAAGTTGGAAATTGCTGGCCAGAGGCGGTTGGGGAAGTGTACTTCGAGCATGGTCAACCAAAACACGCTGCCACTCCAGCAGAATACGGCGACAATGCTATTTGCGAGCTTGTCGCCTGGGAGAAAGGCACTTACGAATTCACGCCGGATCTGACAACAACGATGCGCTCAGTTGAAAGATCGCTGGACGACACCATCAATAATGGCATCGGCTTGCTCGACCAAAATCGGCTCTTGAAGCAAAACGGCTTGACATATGAGTCTTATCTGCTTCGCAAACACAAGAGCTTGAGCGAAGCGGAATTCAGATTAATGCTGACCAAGGGTGCACCACTCGATTATGAACTACAAAAAGACATCTACGCCTATCTTGGTCACAAGCGCACTTTGGTCGATCTATTGCGCGACAAGCCGATGGATAAGTCACTCTGGACAACGCTTTTATATAATTTCCTCTCTTGCGGTTTGATTGAAGTCAAACAGCCGGAATCGGTTAAGGATTCTGCCCTAGACTTCTTGGGCGAAGTTAAGGGTCAAGTCGGAACTTTAGCCAATTCCTTCGTTCGTCCAGAATCTGGCATCTACAGCTACGAAGCATTTCTCTTCTTTTTGCAGTATGAGTATTATCGCTACGAAGCGTATAACTGGCCAATGTCCTTGATCATTTTCGAGATTCAAAGGCGGCGATTTGAGGCAAGCATGGAAATCTTCGATCGGTTGCCAGCGCAAGCCGCATCAATAGCCACAATGCGGGCTGAACTCGTGAAGCGTCCGCTCGACACTCTTGGTCATTTCGAAACGCTTGATTATGCACTGCTGCTGCCCAATACAACAGCATCGTCGGCCGCCTTTGTGGCCAATCGCATGTACGAAGCGTTGACGGCCACACCACTGTATCCGGGTCTTGATCGCAGCAACCTGATGCTGGCATTTGGCATCGCCAGTTTGCCGGCTGACGGAGATGATCTGGCGACATTGGTCAGTGCGACAAAAGACGCGAAATACCGAGCCAAGCAAGGCACGTTCCCAATCGTGTTAGCAAGAACCGCTAGAAGAGATTAATGTCCAACCCACCACTGGCGATAAAAATTGGCGATCTGCTGATTCGCAGCAATATCGTGAACGCCGAAGAGTTCGAAGATGCGGTGAAACTTGCAGATAGAATGCGAGTGCCACTCGGGCGAGTATTGCAAATGCACAATTATTGCTTAGAGGAGCAATTGGACCAGATTTTAGAAATTCAGCAACTAATCGTCAACCGAACGTTGGCTTTAGAGAATGGTGTCAGGGCGGTGGAGATGATCGTCAAGCAAGGACTGGATCTAGACACTGCCTTGCGCAAAGTCAATCCGGTTATCGCCAAGAGACACGAAGGTGAGCAAAAACAGCATAAACTCGGCGAATTGTTGCAGAAGACCGGATTGATTACAAAGAAGCAACTCTCTGATAGCGTTACAAATAGCCTCAATACAAATCTGCCGCTAGGCCTCTTGCTGGTCAATGCTGGCTCAATCTCAATGCACGTTCTAGCTTGCGCGCTAAGGATATTGGCCTTGGTCGGTCAAAACAAAATCACCCCGAATCTGGCCACTCACGCCCTGGGTCTAGCGAGTTTGAAGCATATTTCCGTCGAAACAGCTTTGATCGAATTGGGCAAACTGGACGTCAACCTCAACCTTAACGTCGATCTCGAGGGCGATGACGATGCACTGGCCAACATCCTCTTCCGCTCTGGTGTCATCAGTGAAAGTCAGCTCTTAACCGCTAAGGAGCTGGTCATTATTGACGAGGAACCGCCCGAAAAAATGCTTGTCGAACTGGGATTCTGCTCGCAGATCTGCGTAGAACCGATCTATCACCTTTTGGAAATGCTAAAGCAAGGCATGATCAACGAAGAGCAAGCCTACCAGGCAGTTCGCAAACTGAAATCAGCGACTACCGGCGCTGAGGCCGCGGCAATTTTGACATCCGTTCATACCCCCGACTATGTCGAACCAGAATCGGTCGACATGTCGGAAGTCTTGCTTCAGTCAGGTCTGGCGTCGCGAGAGGAGATCGAGTCGGCGACGCCGCTAGCGCTGGAGACACGCAAAAGCTTGGTCAGAACCTTGGTCGAAGCTGGCGTCCTTGATGAACGCTCGGCTCTTCTGGTAACGAGGATCAAGGAGTTTCTTGATGAAGGGTTCATTGTGATGGAGCAAGCAAAAATTGCCCTTGCCTATAGTATTGAAAATGACATCTTGATCGATGATGCGTTGCGGATCTTTGGCTGGACACCATATGTGATGGCTGCCAATTCTTTGTAGATTAAGCCGCTTTCGATCGACATTCGATCGACAATCGATATGGCATCGCCTCTAATTACTTGTATCGTCTAGCCCAGCGCGCTTGCGTAAATCAACGATTCGTTGATGAATAGCATTCAGCTGATCATCCGTTTCGCGGCAGTCGTGATTCTCTTCTATTCGCTCGAGAGAACCTGGATCTGTTAAAGACTTCTGGTTTGGCGCACCTGAACCCAGCCACCTATCGATTGTCTCTCGCAATTGCTGCAGCATCACCGGCTTTTGCAAAAAATCGTCCATTCCGGCTTCGACACACAGCTCTCTATTGCCAAATGCAGTCATGCCTATGATTGGTGTATGAATTCCTCTTTGCCGCTCTGTCTTGCGTATTCGCTGAGTGATCTCCACTCCGTCAATTCCTTTTAGCCTGATGTCCATGAAAACCAAATGGTATGGAACCTCCAGCACTTTGCTCATCGCAGACAAACCATCGTCAGCCACATCCGAAACTTGATAGCCAAGGACCTTCAATTGCTTTTCAAACAAAAATTGCAGATTCGGCTCGTCTTCTACGAGCAAAATTTTTGCCTCAGATTTGTTCATGGCCGTTATTCGTTGATCTTCCATTTACTGGCAACGTGAACCATACGGTGGTACCTCGACCAACATCGCTGAATAATCCCATCTTGCCGCCCATAAGCTCAACATATTGTTGGGCAATAGAAAAGGCCTAAACCTGTGCCGCCAAACCGTCTTGCCGTCGACTCATCGGCCTGGGAAAATGGCTTAAACAACCTCTTTTGCGTCTCTTCGGGAATGCCGATTCCAGTATCCGTCACTGATAACAATAATTCATTACCACACTGTTCAGCGGAAATCTCTATGGCACCGAATTCGGTGAATTTGATTGCATTATTAACCAGGTTCAGCAGTACCTGCCTTATCTTGTTAGGATCACCTTTTGACGTTTCTGGCAAAACGGCTCCCGCCTTTACTGCCAGCACCAAATGTTTTTGCTCGGCACTGCAGCGGGTTAGGCCGAGCACGTCATCAATTACATTCTTTATGCTGTAGGGGATATTCTCAACTTCTACCCTACCGGCTTCTAGCTTAGCAAAATCAAGAAGGTCATTGAGGATGACGAGCAGTCGTTTAGAAGCTCCAAATATCCTGACCGCGGCATCGTGAGTTTCACTGTCCAAGTGGTCATCTGTCGCTATTATTTCGCTCAGCCCCACCACTCCGCTCAGCGGTGTCCTGAGCTCGTGACTGACATTGGCGACAAATTTTGACTTCAGTCGATCGGCGAGTATAGCCTCATTCCGGGCTTGTTCGAGCTGAGTTTCATTTCGCTTCCGTTCGGTCAAATCCCGCGTAACCTTGAGGAAGCCGCCCACACCACCAGCAATGGGCGTAATTGTCACGCTAGCCCAAAACTGAGAACCGTCCTTTTTGACACGCCAACCTTCTTCTTCGAAGGACCCGGCCTGAATCGCCTCTCTTAGCTCAAAAGCAGGATGGTCAATTCTTTTGGCTTCCTCTGTATAAAAAATGGAAAAATGTTTGCCAATTATTTCCTCAGCTTGATAGCCCTTAATGCGTCGCGCGCCTTCATTCCACGTCAGTATGTGCCCCTGACGGTCCAGAGCAAAAATGGCGTAATCCTTGACCGCTGACACCATATAGGCGAAAGTTTCCTCACTTTTTCGCAAAGCATCGAGTGATTTTTCCAGGTCATGCTCAGCAGTGTTACGTGCTGTCAGGTCGCGCGTGACTTTGGCAAAACCAATATGCTTGCCTTTTTCGTCATGGATGGCAGTAATTACCACATCTGCCCAAAATCGTGAGCCATCTTTTTTCAGACGCCAGCCTTCCTCTTCGTATGAGCCATTTTTTAGCGCTTCTTTGAGTTCGAACGCTGGGTGGTTCGTTTTCCTAGGAGCTTCATCGTAAAAAATAGAAAAATGCTTACCGATAATCTCGTCAGCACTATAACCTTTCAGCCGCCGAGCTCCCTCGTTCCAGGTGATGATTCTACCTTCTGTGTCTAGAGCGAAAATGGCATAGTCCTTGACACCCTGTACCAAATATTTGAAGAGACGCTCGTCGGTCTGTTGCATGCAGCTCGCACTCCTGAGTGCTGAGTTCGCTAGGAAAAAATAGTAGACGCATTTGAAGACTCATCCGTTCCGTCCAAGGATGGGGAGACCTCAGTTGCAATTCAGCGAAAAGTGCCTTGTATTTTAGCAAAAACGCTCTCTGATAACACATTGCGTCTGTCCTCTAAAGAACTGACGAGCTAGGCATCGACAACTGGACAACTGATAGGATTTTGTAACCTACTTTGACGATGGCTTACCTGATCGATAGCTGTTCTTTATTAGAATGCTAAGAGCGATCAGATAGACGGCAAAGCAAAATGCCGCCGCTGCCAAAAGAATCGGCTCAATCACGCTATTCATAATTGCTCCTCATTGCACCTCGTTTGTCTTCACATATACAAACGTCAGCTGCTAACAAAAAGTTCAATTATGGGCTTTTAGCTGATAACTGATGATCCGCAAATAGGCTAAAAACATCAAACCAACGTAGGCGACGCCATCCAGATACCAGCGGCTACCACGATAATGCTTGCGCCAAAATCGGTAGAGTCCTCGATGGGAAGAGAGAATCATTTTTGCCTTCACCTGCTTGATCGACTGCCCATAGTGGTGAGTGATTTGCGCTTTTGGGGTAAACCAGATTTCCCATCCCTTTTCTTTGATCCTGTAACACCAATCCACCTCTTCAAAGAGCATGAAGAAGCCCTCGTCCAATAGACCGACCTCCTCAATGACCTGACGCCTAAGCAAAAGACATGCGCCTTCCGGTTGGTCGACCTGTCTTTCGTCATCATGGTTCCAATCAAGCATTTTGTATTGTCTGAATGTTGTTTGGTTAGGAAAGAGTCGACTGAGTCCGAGGAGTTCGTAGCACATACCCTTGAATGTAGGGAATTGCCGGCAAGAGTGTTGAATTGAGCCATCGGTCTCCCGCAATTGCGGTGCCACCACACCAGCAGCCTGATGGGTAGCCAGGAAGGCGATAAGCGTTTTGATCGCCCCGGGGTGCACGACTGTATCGGGATTCAAAAGCAGAATATATTCTCCAGTGGCTAAACTGAGGGCCTGATTGTTGGCTGCAGCAAAACCACGGTTCGTCTCATTGGCGATTAACTTCACTTGCGGAAAATCGCTCGCTACCATGGATGCTGAGCCGTCTGCAGAGTTATTGTCCACGAGAAAAACTTCGGCGTCCGCTTGTGGACAAATTGCCTTCAATTCAGCAAAAAGGCTAGACAGGCAAGATTTGAGTAGTTCGCGAGTATTCCAACTAACCGTAATGACGCTGATGAGCATTTTTTCTAGATAATTCTTTGCCTGAGGCGCTGACGTAAAATTGTAGCTTCACTCAGATTCCCGCTGTAATCCCAGCTCTGTAATCCCAGCTAATGATTGCCACCCCTTCTCCCGATCGATTGAATTTGCCGCCTGGCCTGAGACTGAAGCGACTGATGGACATTGTCGTCGCCTTGGGGAGCATCGTCATTGTTTCACCATTTCTGATCTTGATTGCTTTTGTGATCAAACTCGATTCACCTGGTCCGGTCATCTTCAGACAGAAGCGCATCGGTCTCAATGGTGTATTGTTTGAAATTTATAAGTTTCGAACCATGTATTGCGGCACTCCGGATATGCCCACCGATCAAATGCTAAAACTGCCCAGTCCGATTACAAAGGTCGGTAAAGTGCTGCGAAAAGCAAGCCTGGATGAATTGCCCCAGTTATTTAACGTGCTTAAAGGTGAAATGAGTTTGGTCGGCCCGCGCCCCGCTTTGTATAATCAAACCGATTTGACCAGCAAACGCCGAGAGGCAGGCGTTCTGCGCTTTTATCCTGGAATCACCGGCTGGGCCCAGGTGAACGGTCGAGACGAACTGCCAGACGTTGTAAAAGTCGAGGCCGACAAGTGGTACTGCGACCACTGGACTTTGTGGCTTGACTTAACAATTATGATGCGCACGATCAGCGCTATCCTGAACAAGCGCGGAGTCAATTAATAATTAAAGAGATGGTCGCCTTGAAAACAGGATGCAGACAAGAGCAGAACCAGATGAGCACAGCGAAATGAGCGACAACCTATGAGCAAAAACATATGAAAGGATTGATACTCAGTGGTGGCAAGGGTACACGCATGCGCCCAATCACCCACACCGCCGCCAAACAGCTACTGCCAGTGGCTAACAAGCCGATTCTCTTCTACGGAATTGAAGCGCTAATCGCAGCCGGGATCAAAGAGATCGGCATCATCATTAGCCCGGAGACGGGACAAGATGTGAAGGACGCCGCTGGTGACGGCAGCCGCTGGGGCATAGATATTCAATACATTTTGCAGGACGCGCCTCTGGGCCTGGCGCACGCAGTGAAAACGGCCAGACCTTTCTTGGGCAACGAACCTTTCGTTATGTATCTCGGTGACAACCTGATCAAAGATGGTGTCGGACCGCTTGTGCAGAGCTTTGAGTCCGGTTCGGCAGATGCCTTCATTCTCCTGAAAGAGGTGGCCAATCCCAGTGCATTTGGGGTCGCCCAGTTAAACGGAAACGGTCGCATTCTCTGCCTCGAAGAAAAGCCTCGACAACCGAAATCCAATCTGGCTCTCGTCGGCGTCTACTTATTCAATGAGACAATTCATCGAGCGATCGACGAGATCAAGCCGAGCAAACGCGGTGAACTGGAAATCACCGACGCCATTCAACGCTTGATCGAAACAGGTCATCACGTTGACAGCCATATTCTGAAAAGCTGGTGGTTGGACACTGGGAAGAAGGATGACATGTTAGAAGCAAATCGCGTCGTTCTCGATGAAATGACGGATGTATCGATGCTCGGCACCACTGATGATGGCTCGAGAATCTCCGGCCGGGTGCATGTCGGCAAAGGCAGTATCTTGAAGAACTGCATTATCCGCGGACCGGCAATGATTGGTGAAGACTGCATGCTCGAACACAGCTATGTTGGCCCGTTTACCTCTATCGGCGACGGTGCCCGCGTCAGCCACGCCGAGATCGAACATTGCATCTTGCGAGAAAAGTGCCAAATTCTGGATTTTCATGGACGCATCGAAGATAGCCTGATCGGCGTCAATGTCGAGTTAACCAGGAGCAACAATAAGCCAGTAGCATTTCGCCTGATGATTGGCGACGACAGCAAAGTGGAAGTGGTTTAGTTTTCAAATCGTTTCTAAAATATTTTTCACGCCCGGTCACCGATAGATAAATTTAGTCGGGTTGATTCCAAGAAGCCGAGCAAGGACAATTTCGAACCTGGAGGAATCAAAATGCAACTGCTTATAACTGGTGGATTGGGCTTTATCGGCAGCAATCTCGTTCGTCACTTTTTGAACACCTATCCAAACTATACGGTGATCAATTTGGATGCTGTCACCTATGCGGGACATCCTGAGAATCTCGCCGATGTAAACGGCAATTCTCGTTACAAATTCGTCCAGGGCAAGATTCAAGACGCCCAGTTGGTTGATGAATTAGTCTCTGGCAAGCGCTTTGGTCCGATCAACGGCATCATCAACTTGGCAGCGGAAAGTCACGTTGATCGGTCAATCGAGAACCCGGCCGATTTTCGTCGAAACAAATGTGCTGGGAACTCAAGTCTTGCTCGAAGCCGCTTTCCGGCACGGCAAAGTTGGTGGAAACGGAGCGCGGGGCAATCGATTCAACATCCGTTATGTTCAAGTCTCGACAGACGAAGTCTACGGCTCGCTGGGAGCCACCGGCTACTTTTCGGAAGAGACGCCACTGGCGCCAAACAGTCCATATTCAGCCAGCAAAGCCGGCGCCGACCTGTTGTGCCGGGCCTATTTCCATACTTTCGGCTTTCCCGCCTTGATTACTCGTTGTTCGAACAATTACGGACCCTACCAACATCCGGAAAAGCTAATCCCGCTATTCATCACGAACTTGCTCAACCAAAAGCCTGTACCTGTATATGGTGATGGACTGAATGTAAGAGATTGGTTGCAAGTGGAAGATCATTGCCGGGCGATCGATCTTGTTTTCCATGGCGGCAGGGAGGGGGAGATTTATAACATCGGTGGGCACAACGAGCGAACGAACATGCAAATTACCAAGCTCATTCTCACCGAGCTGGGTATGGACGAAAGCTATATTACGTACGTTGAAGACCGGCTTGGCCACGATCGCCGCTACGCAATCGATGCCTCCAAGATTCACACTGAATTGGGCTGGGTACCAAGACATACGTTTGAAACCGGTCTTCGAGATACGATCCTCTGGTATCGTCACAATCAAGACTGGCTGGATGCCGTAACCAAGCCTTTCACAGCCGAACTCGCAGAAGCTGCCGAGATCTCCGACGTCTTCAGTCAGCCCACCCCGGTGGCACCACTTCTCTGAGGGCAGCGGCAAAGAAAGCAACTTGGCAGGGCCGTGGAGCGCGGCCACAGCTATGCGCGATCAGTCATGCTAATATAGATTTTTCTCGAGCTCAGCAGCACGTAGTTTGAGGTTTAGGATGGGCGCGTTGAGAATTGTGGTCACCGGATCTGGTGGCATGCTTGGCCAAGCTCTGGTGCCCTGCCTGGAGTCGCGCGGGCACGAAGTAATCGGGTTACCAAAAGAGGAACTCGATGTAACGAACTATCAGCAGGTGGTCAAAGTCCTGCCGAAGAATAAGCCGGAGCTTGTTGTTCATTGTGCGGCATTCACCAAAGTCGATCAAGCCGAATCAGAGCCTGCACTTGCCTACCACATCAACGGCTATGGCACAGAGAATCTGGCCATTACCTGTCACACGCTGAACGTACCGATGCTGTACGTCAGCTCAGACTATGTATTCGATGGCGAACAAAACCACCCCTATGTCCCGTGGGATGCGACACGCCCGTTATCTATTTACGGCAAGTCCAAATTGGCCGGCGAAAAGGCGGTGCAGCGCCATCTCCATAAATTCTATATCGTGCGCACCAGCTGGCTATACGGCCCGCATGGCAAAAACTTTGTCGATACCATTTTGTCGATGGCCGAGGCAGGCAAGGCACTACGGGTAGTATCTGATCAATTTGGCTCGCCTACTTGTACCTTGTCTCTCTCCGAGCTAGTCACAGACCTAATCGAGACTGGCCGCTGGGGCGTCTATCACGCCACCGATGACGGCATTACCAATTGGTTCGAATTCGCTAAAGCAATTACTGCCGGGTTAAAAGTTGAGGTTGTACCGATCGAAACTAAGGATATGCCCCGCCCCGCTACCAGACCTAAGTATTCTGTTCTCGACAAGACGACCTTGATTAGTACGATCGGTCGCGAGCCTATTCCATGGCGAGAGTCGCTTAATACTTATCTGGAGATGAGAACGTCCAAAGCCGGCTCTCGCCAATAATTCTAAAGTTGAACTTAACGAAAACGACCGCGACTGGGCGCGGCTGGACTGACACCCCTGATCGCTGCTATTCTATGCGGGTGTCCACCTTAGCCGGCCTGGCCAGCAATCCCTTAGCGATCTCCCAGCAATCCTAATGAGCGAAGCACTGATGCTGAAACCCTTGACCAAAGAAGCGATCGGGACTGAGTACAAAGACGATCTGTCCGTTCAGGATTATTCGAAAAAGCCCACAATTGAAGGCGTACAGCTGATCAATTTGAATCTTTTTATCGACGACGGCGGCGCTCTCGCTGAAATCGTTAGATTCGACGAGCATGGCAACTTGCTAATATTGCCGGAATTTAAAGTTCGGCAAACGACATATTCGCAAATGTTGCCCGGAACTATTAAAGCCTTTCATCTTCACTACAACCAAGAGGATGTCTGGTTTATCAATCCGGCCGATCGCTTGCTGATTGGACTATTCGATGCCCGCAAAGATTCAGCAACATATCAAAAGACAATGCGCTTCGTTTTGGGGGCAGGCAGAGCGCAAGCGCTTTATATTCCTCGCGGCGTCGCTCACGGACTGGCGAACATTTGGTCAAATCCGGCACACATGATTTATTTCGTTAATCAGCATTTTGACGCTAGCAACCCCGATGAACACAGACTACCCTGGGATGCACTCGGCGCCGACTTCTGGGACATCCGCAAAGGCTGATGGCTGACGACGGTCCAAGCTTTTACGATCAGGCACTTTCCATATTATTGTCCGGGTGCGAAGCAGTTCGCACCTAGTGGTGGCTGGAAGTGAGATCGTAACAGGGTTTGATAGTGAATTATCCTAGATTGGATTGGCAAATGTTGGAGATGGCGTAACGCAATTGAACAAGCGATCAATTAAGAACCTTCATTTATGGTTCTTCCAGGGCATGAAAAGTTCTGGTCATCAGAGCAGGCACGATCAAGCGCCCTGGTATAACGTCATGTGCTTGACCGGTTTGGACTATTTCGGCAGCCTGGGTTATGCACCGGGAATAGCGGCCTTGGCAGCGGGAATGCTGGCGCCGTCAGCAACTCTGGTTTTGGTGTTGCTGACAATTTTTGGCGCACTGCCTATGTACAAACGGGTGGCCGAGAAAAGTCCGCATGGTCAAGGCAGCATTTCGATGCTCAATGATCTCTTTCCAGGCTGGGGCGGCAAGACGATCATCTTGATTTTGCTCGGCTTCGCCGCCACCGACTTCATCATCACAATTACTCTTTCCGCAGCAGACGCGGCAGCGCACATCGTCCAAAATAACTACGTCCGCGCTTGGTGCCAGAGCCATTCAGGTTGGTCCATCCTTCAGGATCCAATGACTATCACCTTTGGATTGCTGACAATTTTGTGTATGGTTTTTCTCATCGGGTTCAAAGAAGCCATCCAGTTAGCGGTAGTGGTTGTCTGGTCGTACTTATTTCTCAATATAGGAGTGGCGCTGGCAGGTGTTTATCAGGTTCTCATCAAACCAGACGCCTGGCCGAACTGGCAGACTCAAGTGCTGAGCATCTACAAAACTCCCTGGCAGATCACACTGCAATCGTTGATTATTTTTCCGCAGCTAGCGCTGGGGATGTCCGGGTTCGAAACCGGTGTCGCAGTCATGCCTCTGGTGAAGGGCGATCCAACTGATACCGAAGCGTACCCCGCTGGGCGAATTCGTGACACAAAAAAGCTCTTGACCTCGGCGGCTTTGATCATGAGCCTCTTTTTGCTTATAAGCAGCATCATCACAATATTGTTAATTCCCCAGGCGGATTTTGCCGCGGGCGGGCCGGCAAATGGCAGAGCGCTGGCGTTTATCGCTCACCGCTATCTCGGTCATGTCTACGGCTCGTTTTATGACGTTGCCACAATTTTTATTCTCTGGTTTTCGGGCGCTTCCTCTCTCGCCGGGCTGCTCAGCCTCGTACCGCGATATCTGCCCAAATTCGGCATGGCGCCTGAATGGGCCAGGGCGACGCGGCCGCTGGTTTTATTCTTTGGGTTGGTATCATTTGTGGTGACCTATATTTTTAAGGCCAGCGTTGATGCGCAAGGGGGAGCGTATGCCACCGGAGTACTTGTTCTTATGAGTTCCGCTGCATTTGCCGTGTTTCTCTCGACCGCCAAAGGAGAATTGTCACGCGTATTTTACGGCTTTGTGACACTCGTTTTCGTCTACACGACGGTGATGAACATCAAAGAGAGACCTGAGGGTCTGCACATCGCTGCCTTCTTTATTTTGACGATTTTCGTCATTTCATGCATATCCCGGGCGATCAGATCTACTGAACTTCGCACAAAGAAAGTATGTTTTGATGAGGCGGCAAAGCAGGTAATCGACCGATACAAGGGCAAGACCATGAATCTTGTCGCTCATGCCCCAGGGAAGCACGACTATAGTCTCTCTGCCCAAGAAGCACAAGAGAAGCACAACTTGTCCGAAGCCCAAATCGTTTTTCTAGAAATAGTCGTCGCTAACGCCTCGGACTTCTCCGAGGATGAATTAGCAGTGAAAGCAGTAAAGGAGGACGGCTACGACATACTCCGATGCGTCAGCGTTTCAGCGCCAAACGCTGTTGCCTCAATTCTGCTGGCGATCCGCAACGAGCACGTCTGCACTCCGCAGGCATACATGTATTGGACCGAGGGGAACCCGCTCTTCTACGTACTGAGATATCTATTTCTTGGCGAAGGTGAAACCGCGGCCGTGACTCGCGAAATTTTGCGGAAAGCAGAACCGAACCAGAGAAATCGTCCCAAGATTCATGTGGTATAAAACATTGACGTTGAAGAGAAGCGGGCATAACTTCGCTGCATTTATAACGCTTTTGTTCATTTTCGCCTTGATACCCGGCTGCGCCCAAAATCGAGCCAATGAGAAAAGTTCTACAGCAACTAAAACAACGCTCGGCATGGGGATATCGCCGGCGATGACATTAGTTATGGTGGCACAAGACAAAGGCTTTTTCCGTGAGGAGGGATTGGCCGTTGAGCTAAAGCAATTCACTGCCGGCAAATTTGCGCTGCAAGCGCTGCTCAGTGGAGCTTGCGATTTCGCCGTTGCTGGCGAGCTGCCGGTAGCACTGGCCGTTTCGCAAGGAAATACAGTCGCCGTTCTTTGCCAAGTTGTGAAGAAGACTGTAAACGAAGTGAGAATCGTGGCACGAAAAGACGAGGGTTCAACAAGTGCTCAACGCTATTTCCTCGATAAGAGACGCAAGCTTGCCACCTCATTTGGTGGCGGACCTGAATTCTACAACTACGAGTTTTTCAAATACTATGGAATTCCACCAAATAAATTAGAGCTCATCAGCCAGAGGCCGGAAGACATGCCAGCCAGCCTGGCTACAGGCACGGTCGATGCCGTATCAATCTACGATCCATTTGCCACCATCGCCGAACAACAGTTAGGTGACAAAGCAGTAACCTTCAGTGATCCGCACATATATTCTGAATTATTTGTTTTGGCAACGCAGCCAAAGATCGCCACCCAAAATCCAAAGCTTGTCCAATCAATGTTTAAAGCCTTAGACAAGGCGAGCAAATTTACTCAAGAGCATCCCGAGGAAGCCAAGTCCATCATGCGGCAATACACGAAACTCAGTAAAAAGGTTGTGGATAGATTGTGGCCTAATTTCGATTTTGGCTTGACGCTTGATCCGCATCTGCCGGCACTCTGGCAAGCAGAAGTTGAATGGGCAAAAGAAACGAAGAGGATAATGAACCCGGACAAGACAATCGATTTTCGTTCTATCATTGATGACCGGTATTTGCGGGCGGTGCAACCTGATGCTGTCCACCTTTAGAACCGTCTTTAGAAGAATCGGTCCAGCGATTATCGCGATGGCGTCCGTTTTGCTCATCTGGCAGTTGATAACAGTTTTCAAAGTTGTGCCGCAGTCGCTGTTTCCACCACCGGCGCAAATTGCCACCGCTTTTCTCGATTGGGCGAAGGAGGGCGAGCTGTGGACTGATATTGCGGCCAGCATGACACGAGCGTTGGTGGGATTTTTAATGGGTGGGGCGATCGGTATAGCAATTGGTCTCTTGACAGGAAGATCCCAGACGATCGACAACTATTTATCACCGATCATTCAATTGGTGAGGCCATTGCCACCAGTGGCCATCATTCCGCTAGTAATTCTCTGGTTTGGCATTGGTGAACAGGCGAAAATATTCTCGATCGCCTTTGCTGTCTTTTTCCCGACCTGGATCAACACTCATCTAGGTGCCCGGCAAGTACCTAAGAGCTATATTTGGAGTGCCAACACGCTGGGGGTGACTAGAATCAATTTACTGTCCAAAATTATTTTTCCCTCTTCATTTCCGGCAATTTTGGCTGGTTTGCGAAACGGGATCGCCGTAGCATTCATCATGGTTTTTGTCGCCGAATTAGCAGGCGCTTCTGCCGGCGTTGGCTATCAGATCTCAGTATCGCACCTGGCTTATAGAGTTGACCGAATGATCGCTGCGCTATTGGTTCTCGGCTTTATGGGCGCGGCGTCTGATTTTATCCTGGTTAGGTTTAGTCAAAAGCTTTTCCCCTGGTTGCGATTTGCCGGTCACTATGACAGAGCCTGAGATCATCAGCGTTTCAGATTTGACCGTTCGGGTTGAGAGGCAGGTGATACTGGAAAATATCAGCTTTTCTCTCGGCCGTGGGCGATTTCTTGCAGTAACTGGAAAGTCAGGCTCAGGGAAGTCGACCTTGTTGCATGCATTAGCAGGATTCATCAAACACGACGGATCAATTTTGCGTCCGCCGCGAATCGGCGTGGTTTTTCAGCACTACGCCGTCTTCCCATGGTTGACAGTAGAGCAAAACATCGCTTTCGGACTGAAGGGAGACGATGCCAAAAACAAACGCAGAGTCGTTGAGCACTATCTCGAAATTATGGACTTAGCAGCCGCCGGAAAGAAGTACCCCGCTCAACTCTCCGGCGGTCAGTTGCAGCGCGTGGCCATCGCCCGGGCGATAGCGCCAGAGCCAGATCTAGTGCTGATGGACGAGCCGTTTGGTTCTCTCGATCTATACACGCGCGAAAGTTTGCAATTGTGGCTTCTTTCGATTTGGCGAGAGCGACAGACGACTATAGTTTTTGTTACGCATGATATTGAAGAAGCCATTTTTTTGGCTGACGAGATTCTGATCTTAGGACAGGGCAGCATTCAAGCTTCATTCGCTATCGATTTCCCCAGACCCAGGAACAAAGAAGCACGATTCGATTCGCAATTCGTTGAGCTGAGACGGAAAATCATCGAGACCACTGAGTCATCTGCAAATGGCTAAGTATGTAGCGGCAAAGCCAGTACCCAGATCTAGTCCAGGGTCTCGTCTATCCATCGCAAAAGTTCGTCGTTTCCATCAATGGCGGTAAAGCTGACCATTGGCACTTCTTCAACCGATACCTTTTTCACTGCGGCAATAATTTCTTGCTTATGCCTCATCAGGGTAAAAGACAGAATGCTGCAATAATTCATATCGACAATTGCACCCTGCCAGAGGAACCTGGCAGGAGCGCTAACAATCTGGCCACCAGTAACAAGTTTCCTGGCCAGCAAGGCATTGAGTATCTGGTCGGCTTGCTCTTTATTTTCTGCGCTAATGGAAACTTGAAGATGTTGAGAAGTCATCGTGAAAGTATAGCAAGCAAGCTCGCGCCATTAAACAAGTCAACGGGGTGCCGAATTGGACGCCGGGATAGAGGCACTTTGGCTCAAATACTTAGGATTAACAGGGTAATATCTCCGCACCGGATCTGGTGTCACTACCGATCCGGATACACTTAGCGCCGTTGCCGTGGCTGTTGTCGTCGGATATCGGTAGCCGCTCTCTCTAATGCTCACATCTAGCACCAATTGATCGCCCGGCAACAGCACGATTTGATCGCCCTTCTCCACCACCGATTGAACAAAAAATGCACCAGGCACATTGGTAATAAAGGCATAAGCGGCGGCCTTCGCTCTCGTATCAGTATTCTTGGCTTCGACTGGCTTGTTATAGGCAAATGACGGACTGGCAGCGCCGGCAACGCCCAGCACCGCAGGCACACCCACTACATTCATTAAAACGGTGGTGGGTAGCGGCAGCATTGTTGCTACTCGCGCTGCGTTAAAAGTGTTCTTTTGTACCTTCGTCAACGCCGCTTCCGCTTTCACTATTCGCCCTTGCCGGTCAACTTTGACCTCGCGCAAATGCGACGGTGAACTCTCGCTGTTCGTAATATTGTCCTGCATGCATGGTTTCGCCACTATCGGCCAGCGCCGACCATTTTGATCGATCAATTCATCAAATTGTAAGACTAAACAGGCTCGTGAATTGAACCGGCGATCTGAACTGCCTGCCGCCTTACTGAGCGTCCTTGGCGAAGTAATATCCACGATATGACCTCTGACCAGCGAGTTTTGACTAGCAATCAGATTATTGCCGAAACGAAAATCCTGAGCCAGCCGTGCTTCTACCATCTGAGTCGGATAAGCGGATTTTGTATTGACTGGCGTTTCGATCGCCACAGCCAAAGTCGACCGCCAACCATACAGCATCTTCTGTAGCCCATCGGCATTGTTAGTACTACCCTCGCCAACAACCGATGTTGCCAGGGTGTTTTTCTTCTCCGCTGCCTCTGCCGAGGACTCGAGCTTGATATCTATTGGTAGTGGTCCATGACACTGCAGTGCACACGAATTCGGCTGATCGCGATCGTAGTCGCGATTCTGATTTTTATCCCCATTCTCTGGTGCTGGAACTAGAATTTCTATTGGCAAAGGCGCTTCTGTCATCCGGAGATCGCTGCGATTGAGCTTTGGCAGTCCGCCACTGTTAGAGCCGGACGCACTGGCGGACACATCGAATTTCGGCATCAACATGCCTGCCGCAAGGTCGCCATCAGCGGCTAGCGCGCTGTATGGCACCATAAGCGATACCAGAACTGCTTGAACGCATCTGCCAATAAATTTCACAAGGACACCAGCGCGCAATCACTAACCCATCAACAGCACCATATTAGCACCGCGAATAACCAGTCCAAGCTCTGAAAAGATCATAGACACCGTATCCGATACTACGATCGCCCTGGCCAACAAGTGTTTATCAGACTGATTTCAAGGCGAGCTTTTGATCTGAGCGCCGGTAGACTCGGTTTTTCACGACTGCTTGCGTCTTAGCCACCACCGGCGAAGCGCAACAAGAGACCAAATGGCTTCTACTAGTCCAAATGGCCACGCACCTTGCAAAAAGCCATAAATTGAGGCCATAGCGCAGGCTACTGCAAAAGCAAACACGAACCAGCTAGAACGGGCTTCTAAGGCATAGAACAGCAGCATCAAAAGAACTGATACCAGACCGTATGTGGTCAAACTATCCATGATCATTGAATCAAGTAGACTGCAGGAGATTTTTCTATCGCCGTGAAATGAACGCGCTTCATGTCAGTTCCTTAATGGCATTAAAATCTAAGGCGCTCCGGCAGATTCATGGTGCCGCCGCTCCAGCAGTCTGTCAACAGTCCATAAAGTCTTTTGTTCGATGAAATCATTTCGTAAGTCGTCATCCATTTGAATGATTGTTCCAAGGTCGGGTATTTCTGCAGTCGAGCGCCCTTGATCTGATACAGTCCCCAAATGCCCTGTTCTTTTACTGGCACAACGACAATGCGGGGATCCCATGCCAGTCGCGGCGCCAGGTATCGCTGCGAAAGCACATACAAGCCTCTTTGATTATGTCCATCGGTCTTATCACGCTGATCGGGCTGATTGGCCTTAGCACCTTGATCGAGCTGAACAGGCTGGTCACTTTTATCTGGTTGATCATACGGTCTTAGCTTCTCGGGCATGAAGAAGCAATCAACAGGATCTTGTGTGTAGTACATGACCGAAGGGCGATAAGTCATGAATAACCCGATCTGAGCGTTGGTGCCTTTGATCAGGCGGCACAAGTCATGCAAGTCTGATTGTGAGGAGCTCGTATACCAGTACTCAATACCGATGGGAAGAGCTAGGGCAGACGCCAGGCAGGTAGTGACGGACATCGCAATCAGGCTGTCTGAAACTCTCCCTCTTTTGAAAACGAGATATTGTGCTGTCCATCCCAAAAGCAACAGAAGTCCGGCAGCAGCTAGAGTTTGCACCATATACGGTTGCATTCCCTTGATCTGAGGAGGTATCATCAGGCCGGCTATCGCCGCGACACATCCCAATCCAGCTACTATGGCACTGACCGCTTTCAACCAACGCAAACCAAATTTACTGCGCTGCCGCCACCAATCATTTAAAGTAAGCGCGGTGGCCATAGCCAGAGGCGCGCAGGCTGGAAGGACATAAGTTTCCATTTGCGTTTTCGAAAGAGAAAAGAAAACAATGACGACAGCAGCCCATCCCAAACATAAAAGGCGGGGATTGACTAAAATCTCCAGACTAGCATGGCCAGTAGCTTCGAGCTGCGGACTGGTCTTTGCTTGTCGCCAGCCATCGTAGAAGACCGCCGGCAAATATACTGACCAGGGCAAAAGCCCGCCTAAAAGAACCAAAACATATCGCCACCAGAAAGCTCGTCTCAAATTGGTATGGCCAAGCATACGTCCCAGATTTTCGTAGAGAAAAAATACTTTGAGGAAAAGCCCCTTTGTCGCAATTTGCACGGCCACGTACCAGGGAAGAGTAATTGCCAGAAACAGACATAAGCCTGGCAAAATATGCAAGCTCGCGAGCGTAGCCCGAGTAGCACTTCGGCTTGGTCTCAACCAGATGAGCGGCACCAGACAGCCGCCGCCAAATAAGATCAGCGCGGCCGGGCCTTTGGTGAGAACAGCCAGAGCGAGGAAGACGTAGACGAGCGGCCACCATTTAGTGCGACCGGCACTGACCACCAGCAAAAGTGAGCACATCGCCAGTCCGAGAAAAACGGAGAAGAACGCGTCGATTGACGACGCCCGTGTGAATAACAGAAAATATGGGGAACCGGCCAGTAACGTTCCTGCCAGGAATCCAGCCCTAGTGCCAGATAGCACGCGGATCACCCAGAAGCAGGCCATGACTAAAGCGATGGCGAAAACGGCCGGAAAGAAGCGACCGGCGAATTCGTTTAAGCCAAAGAGGTGATAACCAGCAGCCAGAAGCCAAAAGGTCAAAATAGGTTTCGAAAAGTACATTTGGTAATTGATTTGCGGCACGATATAACTGTGTGCCTCGATCATTTCGCGCACTGCCGCTGGGTAGAAAGACTCACTGACATCGATCATCCCAACCACGCCAAGCCGCGAAAAAAATGTGCCGATGCAAAGGAGCACCAGCGCTAAAGCGGCAAGCAAGTCGTTCTTGCGGCAAAATGAAGAATGGCAAGCTTTGGTCGATGGCTCGCTTACTTTAATTGTTTCTGTCAAATACATATTCCGGTGTCTTAACCGCGCAATCGATAATAACATTCAATCGCCAGTAAGAATGGCTCTCCTGACCATATTTTTATGAGAAATTGGCGTCAGTCTGCCAAGCCCAGCCAAATCCCAAATAAAAAGGCTGCACCGCAGATGGTGTCAGCCCTTTCGCCCCAAAACTTTTAGCTATCGGCAATTAAATCCGAAAGAACGGTGTTTCGACCATACGGTCTAGCCACAATACTTGGATTTTATATTCCCCCGGTTTGATAGGTACGCTTGGCGCAACCATTGAACCATCTTCATTGGTTTTGCGAGAGAAGACCACATCACCGCGAGCTTCAGTCAGCCGTATTTCGACATCGCTCAGTGCTTCTTCACGCAAGTCTTTGGCCTGAGCCAGAAGACGGAGCTGGTCCTTGTCTACATGCCAGCCGAGATTGATTTGTATATTCAGATCATCCAATTGTCGTTGGAATGTGCCCAGAGAAACCAATTGTGTACCCACACCCCGCATTGCACCAGCCGGAACCATTTGTTGCCAGGACATTGCAGCCAACATTTCTTGCCATGTGTCAATCGCTGCTTGTTTAGTGGTACCAACCAATTCGCGCAGATTGAGCACAACTTGTTTGACGTCCACGGCTTTCTCGCCGAGGAGTCTAGCTGCCACCCGGTCGACGATGCCTTCATCACTCTTCGAAAGATTCATGTATTTGGACGCTGCCCACATTGCCTTGTCGAACCGAGGATTTTCACCCGGCAATGGCAATTGACCCGCATGTTCCTGGCAAAATGCTTGAAATGACTTAGCGCTTTCTTCCTCGCTACCATTCGCCAAAATCTTTGCCAGTTTTTCGTTGAGGATATTCATAATTTTCTCCTAGATACGCGCCTCGTCAGTGTCCATCTTGTCCTTAAACGCCTTCAACGTCCGGACTATTCTCTTGTCGACCGTATCTATACTCTTGGGCTCCATTTTTAGACAAGAAATCAAATCTTCTCGTTTATATCCCTCGACATACTTCAAAAGGAAGCAGGTACGGTGGATCTGCTCAGGCAACGCAGCCAAAATTTGGTTTATTAAATCATTGATTAAGGCCTTTTCCGCCGGATCCTGCCCCTGACTATTACTCGATAGGAAGTTGTATTCCCAGCCAAAAATGTCTTCGGCAGAGCGCCCATCATCCTCGTCAAACATGGAATCCAAAGAGGTGGTCCGCCACTGAGACGTGCCACTTGGCTGTTCAGTAAAGGACTGGGCGGCGGCATAGGTCTTAGCTTTCATGGATTGACCTTCGAAACTGACCTCCTGGGCAGCCGAGCTGGATTCCACAGATTCAGCACCCTGCTTGGCCGCGACCCCCACGGCGTCCCGCTTTTTGAGAACTACTTTATGGTAGCGCTCCAGGTTCTGGGCGATAGCCTTATTACAGGCACCCAAACAATATAAGGATAGGTTTGCCTCTGGATGGCTTGGATCAAAGTGCTGAGTAACCAGGATGAGCGCATTTTGCAGAATGTCTTCTATATCTTCGTCGGTGGCCAGTCGGGCACGTGAACGGATGTAGCGCATCATGCGCTGAGGAGTAAAACTCATCTCCCCTCGCAAAAACGATCTACTTTCTTTGGAATCCATTCCTATTGCCCACGGCTAAGCAGATGCAACTTCAGACTCTCAGACTCATCCGTCTAAGAACTATAGCCGATAATGACGCTTATACCTACCGCTTGCCTGCGCTCGGCTTAAATGCAGGCACGGAACTATATATATAGTGTTTGAAGCTCGGTTTCGACATTGCCAATTAACGGCGCAAAAAGCCCACAGAATAAGGCATTACCCACTACCGTTGACCGGGCAATCGTTCACAGACATAGAAAAACCCGCGAATATCTATGAGTCGACGGCTAGAACCCGAAGCCACAGGCGCAAAAACATGAATTCGGCCTTTGTTCGGGGCAAGTCTCTCAAACCGAATTTGGCGAAACGCCCACTGGTGCACAATTTTCGCACCCATAGATTTTCCCGGCTTTTTCTATGCACCTGGGCTGCAAGGACAGCGCGGTGACAGCGGTCGGCACGTAAGATAGCCTTTGCGTTCAGAATTGGTACTAAACTTGGTCGATTCGCGGTGCGTGCAGACGTGGAATTGCTTGGCTGAAGCTGATCCGTAATAGTAATAGCAGAAGGACTTTGAATGTTTACGTGCCATCGGTCATAATGTGGCGTCGTATATAGAAGAAATATGCCAAAAAAAGACCCTATCGATATTTTCTTCGTCGAAGACAGTGATGTCTTGCGGTTCTGCCTGCGCAATTTTGTCGAGCGGGTGAGTGACTTTCATTTGATTGGTGAAGCAGCCAATGGCGTTGATGGAGTTGAGCAGATTTTGGCAACCCATCCGGCGGTCGCACTGATAGACATTGGACTGCCGGACCTGGATGGAATTAGCGTGGCTCGACGCATCAAAGCTGCGCTGCCAGAGACGAAAGTGCTCATGCTTACGGCCAGCGACGACGAGAAGGACATTTTCGAATCGCTCGATGCTGGAGCGGATGGCTATGTTTTGAAAGGCGAATACTCGACCAATTTGGAAATGGCGGTTAGAAGTGTTCGGGTTGGCGCTGTTTGGCTAGATCCCGGCATTGCTAAACTGGTTTTAAAACGTGCCCAAGGTTCAGCCAAAAACCAGCTGGTTAGCGAGCGCACTGGGTTCACTTCCGATGATATGCAGCGTCTGGATCAGGTAGCGGCAAGCGATTGCAAAGATGGAGTTTGTTTGGTTGAACCTGAGTTTATGACTAAGCTACGCGGTTTAAACAAACCAGTACCAGATAAAGCAAGTTTGTGATGCTTTACGCCTAAGCCGAAGTTGGAGGCGTAGCAGTGCGGCTAGACAAGTGGCTGAAGGTATCACGCTTAATCAAAAGGCGAACGGTTGCCCAAATGGCATGCGATCAAAGCCGCGTTTTTATAAACGACCGAGTCGCCAAATCATCAACTGAAGTCAAACCTGGAGACAAGGTCCATCTTGAGCTGGGCTCGCGCGCCATTACAGTGAATGTCCTGACGATACCAGCTCATGCAGGAGCTCAAGAAGCGTCCAGCCTTTACGATGTGGTGGAGGTGATCAGGAGGCCGCCAGAAGTGCTTGAATGGCTGACTGAGGAGGAGTGAGTGGCGCTTGCTAAAATGCCTTAATGCTCGCCTTGGCAGACAAAGTAAGGTTATGTCCCGGCGCCTCGGCAATCTGACTATTGGGCATTACGTCGGCAATTCTGGGAGCAAGCAGTTCAACGAATTTGCACGCCGCGCGCCCATTCAAGTGGACTTGATCTTCAAAGTCGTCCTCAGCAAACGCCAGCGGCTGCATATCAATGAATTTCGCGCCCCGGGCGTACGCAAGACGCTGAATGTCTTTCTGGTACAGATCATAAAAGTGCGGTGGCATCAAATCGAAACAGTCGTCTCGCAATGGCATGTTCACAAGCACAGTCTTGACTCCCCGCTCCTGCATGGTCTTCAGAAAGCGATCGAGAAATACGAGCTGAGTGCAGTATAAAGGCGGTCTAAAAGGATTGAAAGAAGCCACATAGCAATTGCGCAGATCCTGATTACGCGGGTGTTGTGGATTGAAAGGCGTTACCGGCAGATATTGATCATAATCCGGAGACAGCATATGCAGTGACACCTGCGCCGGACCATCAAAAGGAGGCCAGGGGCACTGCGATGGCTTCGGCAACCATGCTTGCAGGAGATGCTTGGTCGCTCTCCGGAAGGCAATGGTGATTTCGTCTTGATATTTGTACAGCGGCAAAAACGAATCGATTACCTGATTCGTCACGTATTTAAACTTTGCCTCACGTGTTATGCGCCCTTGATAGGCTACTGCGGAAGACAAATTGTAGACCTTCTCCATCAGATGAAAAATATCAGTGTCCGCCGGATTGATCAGAACGTTATCCATAAGATCGCGCGGAGCGATGCCATATACGACGACATCCGGCCTAGCATTGCCCTTGAGCAATTCACAACCAACGACGCTGGCATCGGCAACATTCAACCCGGGCACGCTGAGAGAGAGCGATCTGATTCTCGTCTTCATCTTTTGTGAGAGTAGGTCCTCCAGATGCTGGCACCGATAGTGAAGATTGCCGTTCAACTGGCGGTGCAAATAGGTAGCTTCTCCTTCATTGATGACCTTGCACATGAGAGAAGAGCCGATCAGCAAAAGATCAGCATGCTCGTGAAATTGACGAAAGTTTTTAATTGTCCACCAGCCAATGTCCCTATTCTCGAGACCAAATGGATCTAAGGCATAGCGGCGAAAGCAATAGACGAAAATGAGATTGACAGCAATGAATAGCAGGCTCGCCACGGTGAACGTGCTGACTCGGGTTTTACCTGTGGAGTATTTAGCCATTTTCTCTTTTCACTCGAGATGATTCTGAGCACCGGCAATGCACGGCTTGGTCAGCAGTGGGGCCAGTCTTGGCGCGACAGCATCGACGAACTTGCAAGCACCGCGTCCGTTGAGATGCACTTGATCAGTAAAGTCCTGATTGCCAAAAATCTGGGAGCCATTCATGTCTATCAGGGACGCACCGTATTTACTAGCTAGAGTCTTCAGATCGCTTTGATAACGCGCGTAGAAACCAGGCATCATAGCCTCAAAGTTGTCATTCCTGAGCGGCATATTGATGAAAACAACTGGTATACCGCGCTCCCTAGTAATGCGCAAAAATCGCTCCAAGAAATTGAACTGCACGTCATAAAAGCGTTGCCTGAAGGGTCGGTAGCTAAGCAGGTATGTCGCGCGATTGTCTTGACACGGCGGATTTTTAGGGTCATCTGGGGCAATCAAAAAGGTGCCGGAAAGTTCATCCGGGATCATATGCAACGCAATTTGATCCATTAAGTTGAATGGATTTGCTGGTCTGGCTACCAACCTAGCAGCCAGCCTATCAGCTACCTTGGCATATTGTTGACGAAAACAGTTAGCAAGCTCGGTCCTGTAATCGTAAAGCCTCAAGAAACCAGCAAGAATGCTGCTGACGAAGTACTCAAACTTCTCATTTGTATTCGTTCTGGCCTCATACGCTACATCGTCGAGGTTGCCTATTTTACTCATGATTTGATACGTTTCGGTGAGATAGGGACTGGCCAACATATTGTTGAAAACATCACGAGGAGCGATACCATATACGATGGCTCTCGGTTGTCTCACTCCCTTGAGCATTTCCGAAGCGACGACACTGGCATCCGAGGCGTGGAGCCCGCCAACCGTGTAGGAAAAAGTGCTCACCGGCTTACCGCGGAATGCTGTTAATTTATCCTCCAGGTGCTGGCAGCACCGATGTTCAAGGCTGTTTATCTGCCTGTTCAGATAAGTGGCCTCGCCTTCATCAACCAGGCGCTGTACAAGCGATGAACCGAGCAACATCACGTCTGCCGGTTGCTTCTCTTTCAACAGCGAGTTTACTGCCCACCAGCCCCAGCTGTGAGGCATGATTTGGAAACGATCTATCTTGGCCATTTGCAGATAAACCGCGAAGCCGGTATTGATTAGAACAAATAAAGCTAGGGCCACAGCAGTGGCACTACTCCAGAGATTCAGATTTACTGCTCCGATTTTGTTCACGCTTGCCGTTTGTCTTGCCAAATCCCCTGCGCGCGCCAGCTTTCTCTTTAATCCCCTCAGCCCCGAGGAATCAGCAATTTAGCAGCTTGCCAAGCAAAAAACATGGTAGCCGTCTTAGCTTTCCCAGTCTCCGCTCTTGCGCCACTCGGCGCCGTTAAGCAGAGTCAGTCGGCATTCGGATAGTTTTTCCTGCGCCGCCAGAGAAAAATATCAGAGAGGACCAGGGGCAGCATGTCGAATATTCCGCATCTCTTGATAACCGGGCATGAAGTTGCAGGAAGTGGGACCACCGATATTTCTATCGGCAATAAACAACATCGGTCATTGACACCGTATGCGGTATCGGACTCAGGTCGCCCGCCTAATCTATGTACTCGCGCAAACGACGACTGCGATTGGGATGACGTAACTTCCGCAGAGCTTTGGCCTCGATTTGTCGTATGCGCTCGCGCGTCACGCCGAATAACTGCCCCACTTCTTCCAGCGTCCTCTGCCGACCATCATCGAGACCAAAGCGCAATCGCAAAACGTCTCGTTCACGCGGTGATAAACCAGCCATCACTTCAATAATGTCTTCTCGCAACAGTTCTTGCGTCACCGAACTCGCTGGCGTTTCTGCTTCGCGATCCTCAATAAAATCGCCAAGACGGCTATCTTCTTCCTTACCAATGGGCGTTTCCAGTGAAATTGGCTCTTGCGCAACTTTGACGATTTCGCGCAGTTTGCTCACCGTGATCTCCATCGATTCAGCAATTTCTTCTTCAGTCGGCTTGCGACCTTTATCTTGTGCAAGTTTTCGCGTCACTTTCTTGAGCTTATTAATCGTCTCCACCATATGCACCGGAATGCGAATAGTCCGCGCTTGGTCAGCGATCGCCCTGGTAATCGCCTGGCGAATCCACCAGGTGGCGTAGGTGCTGAATTTGTATCCTCGCTCGTAATCAAATTTTTCCGCGGCTCGAATTAGACCCAGGTTGCCTTCTTGGATCAAATCAAGGAAGAGCATGCCTCGGCCCACATATTTTTTAGCAATGGAAACTACCAGTCGCAGGTTAGCTTGTACTAAGCGGCGTTTGGCAATCGCACCATCGGCCCCGCCCTGTTCAATTTTGCGAGCCAATTCAATCTCTTGGTCAGCCGTCAAAAGCGGAATGCGCCCAATCTCCCGCAAATACATGCGCACCGGATCATCGGATGCAAGCCCCTTGGATACTTCCTCCTCAAATTGTTCTGGATCGCCCTCGACTTTTTCTTCAAATCCGCCCAGAAAGACCGGATCGTCCCCCGCCGGAACATCGCCAGCCGCTACCGGCAGCTCTTCTTCGACGTCCCCATCAGAATCGACAAGCAGCTCCTCTAATCCAGTGCGCTCGCGCTGCTTGGTGGACTCTTCCATGCGGCCCAGCTTTTCGATGAAGCTGTCTTCTTTGTCTTTGCTCTTAGTCAAACCGTGGTCTCCGACCTGGGGGCTTCATTGTTTGCTGCACCGATCTCCTCAATTTTACGCCTAAGCTCATCGATTTCGCCTGAAGTGCTGGCTTTTGCTGAAGGCCGCTTTCTGTAAGTTATTCAGTTCAATAATTCTACTCTGCAATAGCTGCTGATCGATCTCATCGGCCTTATCGACGGCTTTTGCCAGTAATGCCCGCGCACCGGTGAGCGCCCTAGTAAGTTTTTCCTTCAAAAGGCGCAAGCGAAACTCCCGCAAGAGAATTTCCACCGGTAGATTCTGTCGTCGAATCTCGTCAACCTTCAAAAGCACATCGACAAACGCTTGCATGGCGCCGCTGTCCGGGGCCAACCGGTCTGTCACCTTTTGGCGCAAATCTTCTACGTTGTTAAATTGGCTGCCGATGCCCTCTATTGCCTCCTTAATCCTTTGGTGTTCGGAACTAAGGAAGATCTCATCGCTTAAGCTTAGATGCACTCGCTCATAATCCTCGCGCGAGGTCAAATAGAGAGCAAGCAACTGCCTTTCAGCATCAATATAGCCTGATTGCAAGGCGCCGCGACCGGCTAACAGGTGGACTTTGTCCTGGCGGCTGTCGACTGGGACCTGCCCATTGACATTAGACAGAGCGCGATGTTTGACTCGGTTTTCACGGCGATGGCGGCCGACATCGGAAGTAAGCGCGATCTCGTCGATAACTAGCTTGTTGCTCCATTGTTGAATGTATTGCGAGCGGGCAACATCTGCCTTAATTCTGGCCAGGATGGGCACAACTCGCCTGGCAGCTTCAATACGACCGGTGTGGGTGGCAGTGTCAGCTCCATCCATCGCTTTCTCCAGTTGATAGTCGATCAAGGGCAGAGCTTTCTCAATCGCTTCTCTGTAACCGGACTTGCCCGCATGCTCATCTTCAGATCCTCGCAAGCACTCGTCAGGGTCTTTGCCGCCGGGCACCCGAATGACACGTAAATCGACGCCGATGCCTTCGGCTATTTGATTAAGTGTATCAACCCCGCGATCGACCGCCCGCTCGCCCGCGGCGTCCGCGTCGAAAGCCAGGTAAACGCGTTTAGAATCAGTGTAACGCACTAAGGACTTGGCTTGCTGCTCCGTCAGCGCAGTGCCACAGGTGGCAACGGTGTTGGTAAAGCCATAAAGATGGGATGTAATCGCATCAAAATAACCTTCCACAACAATCACGGCGTCATTTTCCTTAATCGATTCCTTGGCCAAATGAAACGCGTACAAATGTTGCCCTTTTGTGTAAATTGGTGTTTCCGGTGAGTTCAAGTATTTGATCTGATCGTCGTCCATGGTTCTGCCACCAAATGCGATGACTCGTCCCTGGTCATCAGCAATAGGAATGATCAAGCGATTGCGAAACAGATCGAAATAGCTGTTCGAGTCGGGCTTGCTTCGAACTAGTCCAGCTTCCTCGAGTGTCCTCGGCGCGACTTTTGTCTGTCCGGTCAAGTATCGCAGCAGTCCGTCCCACAGATTCGGTGCGTAGCCAAGCCGAAACTTCTCAATAATTTCAGCAGTTATGCCGCGCTTATAAAGATAATCGCGTGCCGCCTGCCCTGTCACTGGATCAGCAAGCAAATGAGCATAATATTCGCTTGCCTGCTGGTAAAGCATCAGTATTGCACTGCGCTTATCATATTCTTGTCTTTCCTGGCTTGTTTCGACCAGTCGAACGCCATACTTATGAGCCAGATCGCGAACCGCTTCTATGAATTCGATCTTCTTGATCTTTTGCACGAATGCGAAAATGTCGCCACCCTCGCCACAACCGAAGCATTTAAAAATACCTTTCTCGGTATTGACGTGAAAGGAGGGCGTCTTTTCGTTGTGGAATGGGCAAAGGCCTCTATATTCTTTGCCCGCGCGTTTGAGAACGATATGTTCAGCAATTACTTCGTGCAGAGAAGCACGACTTCTCACTTCAGCAATGACTTCCGATGTCACGCCTTTCACGCGAAAACCTCGCTAACAGCTATGTCTGAACGACGCGTCGACGCCAGTCGCGCTGGCGTTGGTTGCACCCGGAACTTCTGATTTATAGCACGGCTAGCCATCTCTTTCCGAAGCTAACTGGTTAATTTCAACTGGTGAATCTGTCTCGACATTGCTCCCGCGTATAGCCTATGGATATACACCACTCCTTCTGAATCAACTCATTGCAATCGACCACGTCCATAGAAAAAATCTAGTTTTTCTATGATGCTGGGAATGGCACCAGTTGGCGCTTTGCGCTCTTGATTGTTCTCGGGCCCATTTACTCTTATCCAAACTTTGCCCGCTCATCGACGAAATCCGTCCAGCGGTCCCATAGAAATTTCTGGATTTTTCTATGACGACAAGCGGCCGGTTGACGACCTGTATGGTTCGTTCACATCCGGCCGATTTGCCGGCGAGGAAATGGACCAGGCTAAAATTGAGCTGGCATGGCGATAATTGGGCGGATTTATGTTAGTTGCTTTGCCGAAGTCACCTCCACCCGCAGTTAGAGATTTCGCCCTTTTGCCGCGCATCGGTCCAATCGCCGTTGGCTCAGCCACGGATAGCTCTATTTCCAATTCCAATGCCAAAAAAAAAATGATCATTAGCGCTTCCACACAAGACGTAAACCTGGACTACAATGCATACTGAGGAACTGCAAGTACGGGCGTTACGGAGATTGTCTTGTCGCGCGGCAAGATAATCATCGAAAATGGCAAGTATGGTCGGCAAAACTGGCGGCGACAAACATCGACAAATATCATGAATAGGCATTTGTGCAATGAAATATTCGACTGGGCTGCCTTGTTGCGCGCTGATGCGTCTTGTTCGTGCAACCCAGCCGCCAAGCTTAAAAATAAGTCGTCAAGAGTGAAAGGTAATGAAGGAATCGAACACTGGGGGTAGCACAACCATGGGCTTTACTAAGGAATTCAACAAAATGGTCACAGAGGAACGCAATGAGCGGACCATGGACCTCGATACGTTGGAGACTCTTGAACTTGTTGAGCGGGTACAAGCAGAAGACCTAGAAGTTGCCGTAGCCGTACATAAGGTGTTGCCCGAAATTGCCAAAGCCATCGACTTGATCACCGACAAATTGAAAAACGACGGGCGTCTGCTGTACTTCGGCGCCGGTACGTCCGGCCGGTTAGGCGTGCTCGACGCTACCGAGTGCCCGCCGACCTACGGGGTTGACGAGACGATGGTACAAGCCTTCATCGCCGGCGGCAAGGACGCTATGTTCCGCTCTTTCGAAGACGCCGAGGATCAAAGGGAGCTCGGTGTCAGCGACGTTCTATCAGCAAAAGTGTCTGCTAAAGACGTTGTGGTCGGTATCTCATCAAGCGGCCGGACACCGTACGTCGTTGGCGCCATCCATCAAGCGAAAGAGCTCGGAGCGGCGGTTTGCGCCGTGGTAAACAATCCTGACAGCACACTTTCGGTTTTGTGTGACGTAACTATCTGTCCGATTGTCGGTCCCGAAGCTTTGACCGGCTCAACGAGAATGAAGTCCGGTACCGCACAAAAGATGATCTTAAATCTGCTCACCACCTGTACGATGGTACGCCTAGGCAAAGTCTATGAAAATTTGATGATCGATCTAAAACCTACGAACATGAAACTGCGAGAGCGAGCAGTATCGATCATTTCTATCCTTGGTGGCGTGCCCAGGCATCTGGCTGAGGGTGCCCTAGTGGCATCGCATGACCGCTGCAAAACAGCGATTCTCATGGTTAAAAGAAAAATTGGCCGGGCACAAGCAGAAGAGTTAATCACCAAATGTGGTGGCTCTCTTCGCAAGGCTCTAATCGCCGACATTTAGAGCCGAATGGACAATGCGTTTAGTTAGAGCTGTTCCAGCCGCCTGCCTGATCGGTGCGAATCTATTCAATCATCTGGTCAAGCATCTGGCGAAGTCCAGCAAAGGCCTGGCAAGAATAGCTGCTTACCGGCACGGCGCCGCTGTGCTTGGCTTATTGATCACGACCAGTCCGTGCCTGGCCGAAATCGACAACGCTCAACAGGAATGGGCCTATTCCGTCAATCAAGCAGCGTTGCTGATCGCCAAAAAACAATACAATCAGGCTGAATCAGAGCTCGTCCACTCTCTGGCCATGGCTTACGCATCAGGTGCGCTCAGCGCAGCGACCGTCAGTGAATTGTTGTTGGGTGACCTCTACTTCTCACGCTCCGATTATAAAAACACAGAGCGCTATTACCAAATGGCGGCAACCTCACCCGATGATCAGGATAGTATTAAAGGTCTCAAGAGCTTGGCTGCCTTTTACGAACGGCTGGGCAAGAAAGAAGAAACAAACCGATGCCGCGTTTTGCAAAAACGTATCGAAGACAAAATCGCCAAAGAAGAAAAATCAGGAAAACGTCCAGCAGATTACAAGGCTTATTTTGACAAGATGTCCATTCGCATCAACCGCTTCTGGACGCCACCACCGTCACAACAAACTCATTTGGTGGTAGCAAAATTTCGTCTGGACACCAGAGGTAACCTTTCGCTTTTACACATTGCTCAGTCAGCTGGTGTCAAGGAAGCTGATGATGCTGCTCTACATGCCCTGACAAAGGCAGCGCCCCTGCCGCCGCCAACACCCGCTTTCCTACGACCTCTGGATATGCAATACAGCTTTGACCCTATCAAAACAGTTAACCCGCTCAAGCGTAACGTACCGGTCAAAATTACACGAGTCGGTAATGAGGACATAGTCGATTGGCCAGCGACAGAACAGGCGATCCAAGAAGCGATCGACAATGGTGAAAAAGCTAAGCCATACTCACCGTCTACGGTAGTTTCATTGTTGCTGCAGCTCGGCGATTGTTATTTCGAACAAAAGAACAATACCGACGCCGAAAGCACTTATAATCGAGCGCTTAAAATGTGCGAAAAATACGATCTAGCAGACAGCCTCATAATCAAATGTCATACCAAACTAGCTGAAATTGCCAATAACCAAGAAAAGACTGCTAGCGCGGATCGGGAGTGGCGACAGGTTCTAAACCTGGTAAACACATCCAAAACATTAGATAAAACAGCAAAAATTGAATACTTGAGCGCTTATGCGAAATATCTCTATACTACTTCCCAAACTCGCGATGCCAACGCCATTTATTCACGAATACGAGAGCTTCAGAAGATGCAATAGCCTCTCAAAGACCCGGCCCCGTCGCTGGCAAACGTTCGCTTTCCAGCTTTTGCAAGCGGATGCTCAAATCGAGTCCATCGCGACGCATGCGCAAATCCAAATAATACAGTCCACAAGAAATGAAGGCCATTGGCGAAATAAGCATGTTCGTACAAGAGCGCCAGATACTGGCAAATATTTGAGCATAAATGCTCACAGGCTTGAACGGCTGGCCGGAGCTAGTCTTATTGATCATCAGATTTCTTACGTAGTCAAAAGCAGTCACCAAAAGCGGCGGTGCGTTTAAGACGGCCGAGATCGCATTGACACAGATCAACAGGACGCCGACGAAAAAAAGTGTGCGCACTACATTGGCAAAAGCCAGCTGAAGGCTGTTCCCCACAATAGTCGACAGGTTCCGCTCCTCACAGGCCATCGCCGGTGCCAGCACAACAAAGGGCAAACTCACCGCAATTGACGAGACAATCATCCCCACAAGTCCAAAAAAGATTGCGGCGACAGCAAATACTGCGAACATTTTATACTTGACAAAAGCCGCAGCAAGACCAATCTCCACTGACCAGAAAGCCAAAGCGAATATGAATAAGCCGTAAGTTACTGCAATCGCCAGCAGAATGTAGAACCGCCTTTCATCGACAAACTTGTAGGCGTCGTCGTAGCTTTGAGCGAAACCAGCACAGAAGCGGACCAATGCCAGCTGCCTCAGCGTCAGAAAAAATTCAGCGATGGCGCAGATAATTGCGCCTACCACTAGCCAAGTTCCGTTTTGCAGCAGGACCTGGAAATTGTTACGGGCGGAGGCGGTTAAGGCTTGTGCTGCGTATAAAATGAGAACCTTTCCGAACAATTCAAATATGCTAGGCACAAGCAAGATTCGCAAAAACATGCGAGCATGTTGGCGACAAATGCGAATAGCAAAACCGATAATATCGCCAACAGTACTAGGAGTAGCTAAAGCTGCTGCCAATTCGGATCTCCACTCGTATAACACCCTATAATAAGCGTCTCCTGCAGTCCGCGCAAAAAGCCTTTAATCCCCGCGGCCGAAAATATTTGATCTCGCTCCAACGTCTGTTTCTTGCCACGTACAGCCGATCATCGCTGACGCCGCGATAAAAGATATGGGACATCCCCTTACAGCAGACTTGCCCGTCGGGATCAACTTTTACTGTTTGTGGAGGTTGAACGCTGGGAGAAGATTGAACAAGTTGTCTGCCTGACTTATGCCGATCGCCGGTATTTCGATCCTTTTTGCAAAACAACTCCTTTAGACTTGTTGACAGATCTTCAAAGCTAAATCGTGGCATGTTCATAGGATTTCTAAAGTCTATATCAAAAGCAATTGCCTGAACATGATCAATTGCCGGAATCGGCCAGAGCAGTTAGATCTTGTCTATTGGCGACTGTGGTTGATCTTTTCTTGGTCAGCAGAAAGACCGAAAATGTCGAGCCTTTGCCGACAACTGAATCAACTTTGATTGAGCCATGGTGCCGGGCGATTATTTCTCGCGTGATTGCTAAACCGAGTCCCGTGCCGCCACCGATGCGCGTACGCGCTTTGTCCGCCCGGTAAAAGCGCTCGAAGATATGGGGCAAGTCAGCAGCATCTATGCCGATACCGGTATCCTTGATCGTAATCTCGACGCGGTCGTCGTCGGTAAAACGATAGGAGACAATGACACTGCCCTTTGCCGGCGTGTAATTGATCGCATTCGTCAATATATTCACCAGCGCCCGTTGCAACTGGATGGCATTGCCTGGTATGACATGCATCGCCGAGCCATTATCAACTAAGGACAACTGATTGATAAGCTCCAGAGCTTTCTTTTCGGCTTGCGGACGAATTTGTTCAACTGCATCTGAGATTACTTGTTCGAGTTCCACATCATCTTGCCATTTGGTTTCTAATCCGCTCTCTAAGCGGCTGATATCTAGCAAATCTTGCAGCAAGCTGGTTTGCCGATCGACAAGTTTCTCCAGCGACTCGAGAAACTGTGTCTGTAAGACCGGATCATCTTTAGCGCCGGCCTGCAACGCTTCCACCACTGCACCGATAGCCATGGTCGGCGTTTTCAGTTCGTGACTGGCATTGGCAATAAATTCTTGCCGCAAACGTTCTTGCTCTCTGAGTCGCCCAATCATCTGATTGAAAGACAAACCCAACTCGCCGATTTCATCACGCCGGCTAACTGGCACAAATTCCGAAATGTCGCCAGATAGAGCGATATTGCGAGCCATCGCACTCATTTCGCGCACCGGCCTATTGACTCGTTTGGCCAACCAGAAGCTAATTGCCACGGTCACTACAATTGTTGCCAAAATGATTTTAGCGAAACCATAAAAGTCGCTGTTCAGACGTCTTTCCATATCAAGCAAAGAAATGCCAATGCGAATCACTCCGGTCGTGTGTCCGGCAGCCCGAATAGGAAAGGCGATAAACAGCCATTTGCTGCGAGGAGATGGTCTTTCGTAAATCGCCAGGATGCCGGCCAGGGCATCGTTGATTTCCGCTTGATTGGAAATGTTTTCGCCTTCTGGACGAGCACCAGAGTCGGCTAAGACGTGACCCTCATCATTGACCACGGTGATCGAGACACCGAGCTTCTGCGCCCGACGATCGACAGCATCTTTGATCCGAGCTCGAGATTTTGTCGAATCGAGAGCTAAGTCGTTATCAATTTCGAAGCCAAGATTGACCGCTTCCACTTCCAGGAAGTTGCGCAAATTGATCACCGACTCAGTTCGAATCGTATTTAACGACCACCAGCTTATGCCAACCAGAGCCAAAGTGATGACAACCAAGTAAGTAACTAGCAGCTGATTGGCAAGGCTGCTGAATAGCCATCGATATATTTTCTTCAGAAAGCCCATATCAGACACTTATGGCCAGGCATCAATATAAACACTTATATAGTCATTCTCCACCGGGGGGCAAATCTTTTGTCTTGACTTGAGGCTTAAGACAAATTGATGATTTATATGGGAGACTGTAAGGGTACCTATAATGACGAAAGAAGTACATTCGCGAGCCCAGCTCAAGAACCAGCTGATCCGGAGGTCCATCCCAAATGTCTGCTGTTGCAAACGTAACTGATACTACCTTTGACCAAGAAGTGCTGAAAGCCGAAGTGCCTGTTCTGGTTGACTTTTGGGCTCCATGGTGTGGTCCCTGCAAGGCGGTGGCGCCGGTGGTGGAAGATTTGGCTAAAGAGTATGACGGGCGACTGAAAGTAGTCAAACTGAATACTGACGAGAACCCAAAAACGGCGCAGGCCTACACTATTCGCGGCATTCCTAGTCTTTATTTGTTCAAGAATGGTCAGGTTGTCGAGCAGGTAGTTGGTGCCGTGCCAAAATCGACTTTGGCAACCGCAATTAACAAGCACGTCGCCTAGTAAGCACGTATAATTTCATCGTTCTTTTGCACTTTTTATGCCGGCCCGCTGATAATTTAGAGCTGTTATTAGAGCTGTAATTTATAGCTGCAACTTATACTTATATAGGTTTAGTGGGAGCTGAGCGCTTCCAGGCATGCATAGGGAGGTGGCTTCACCTCGTCTGAACAAAGTACTAAAACATAGAAGGAGAACATATGCGACTCGGCGCTTTCACCTGGTTAACCATCGTGCCAACGGCAGTAAGCCTTATCAGTCTTGTTTCCACCCAACCATCATCTGCTACGACCAAAACGCATAATGCCAAACACCATGCCGCATGCTGCAGTAAAGCCTGTAGCAAAAGCAAAAAGTGCGGCAAACACAGCCATGACATAGTCCACACGGCTATGGCCCAACCCGATTTGAAACAAATGTCAAAAGCGCTCCAGGATGCTGGACTGGTTTGCATTTTGGAGAGCGGCGGGCCATTTACTGTATTTGCTCCCAGTGATGCCGCTTTCGCCGGTCAGGCTAAGGCTAATCAAGTCACAGGCGATAAGGACAAGCTAGCCAAACAACTTAAGTACCATGTCGTCAAAGGCAATTTCTCAGCGGCAGATTTGGCTAACAAGCGCTCGATTCCCACTATCGAAGGCGAATGCTTGATGCTCAACAGCAAGGATGGCAAACTGATCGTGGATGGCGCTATTGTTAGTCGGGACATCCCGACCAGCAACGGGGTTATCCACGTGATCGATTGCGTACTCTCGCCCGAGCGCGGCAAGTAAGTACGAGCAAGTAACTACAAGTAGATACGCGAGCAAGCGCCTGAGTAAGTGGGGTGCACTCCTGGCTGTGGTTCTTGACTTGGACTGGTGCCGTTCGTTAGAAATTCTGGCTGTTTTTCTAACGACAGCGCCTCTATCCGTACGAGATTAGGCATTTGCCTCATTCCGGGCAATGCCAATGGCGGCAGCGCGCTCAGTTTTGATGACAAATGCCATCTGTCCCTTGTCTCAGGCGCTTTGCCGACGAAAACGGAAGCAAGAAGAGAAGTGAGCAGCTAGTCTCAGTCCGTGGCAATATATACATACCAAAGGAAGCGCTCAAGAGTTGCGGGAGTTGTTTGAATGAAAGATGTGGTCATTGCCTTTCTCTTGGCTTTAGTGATCGGCAGCGCCGTCAACGGCTGGTATGCGACTCAGCAAGCGAATGCGCCACTGAGTAACCAGCCACCACCACCCACAGATTTAGGCGGTGCCAAAGCCAATGTTGATCCTGACTTTGAACAGACAAAGCCAAGTGTACTGACGCAACCAGCGGCCAATCGGGCGAGCGCTGTGCATATACCAAACCTGGATGAGCCAGGTTTCGATCGAGACGTAATCAAGTCCGCTTCGCCAGTCCTTGTTTTTTTCACCTCCCCTGGCTCTGACGCTTGTCAAAAGATGCTGCCAGTGGTTCAGAACGTAGCTGAGAAAGTGCAGGCGGAAGTACGCGTCGTGCAAGTGGACGTGATGTCCAACCCAGTTCTCTCAGAGGAGTATGGCGCCCAGCGGGTACCTACTTTTGCCGTATTCAAGGATGGCAAAGAGGTGGATACAGCTGCCGGAGAGTTAGACAGCAACAGCCTTCTTGCCTTTCTGAAAAAGACCGTTCCCAACGCTGGTAACGGGTAGGTTTGGCCCAAATGAGATCATTACCGATAAATCAAGTTAAAATAAGCTTATCGCCTGGCAGGGCAGCACTGCCGCGATGTGGACGTCTATTCGAAACAGGCTGAAGATGAAAGCATATCTAATCGCTTTTTTGATCGCAATGGCTGTCAGTGCCTGGGCTTTTGACAGCGGCAGCCCACCTCAGCCAGTGAAGGCCGGCATCGATGATGTTAAGGAGGCGATGAAGCGGCAAACGCGTACAGCGCTGGATTACACATACGCGGATTTTTCGATCGTCGATTCGGCGCGCTCAAAGACGTACGCCACTCAATACGTGGATAACAGCAGTAAGGCTGGTACTTTTTCCACCTTTCCAATGTCTGCCGCCCGTTAGTCTCTGTCTTAATCACAATTGCATGTCGTAACCACATAGTCTAACCACATAAAGGATCAATCAACTGATGAAAAATTGGGCTCGCTGGACACTAGTCATATTGTGGTTTGTCATTCTGCTGTGGACTTGCGGTTACTGGAATCCATTCTCATCGACACCCGCATTCCTCAAATATTCAGTTGTCTCTATCTACTCAGCAGCAATATTTGGCGCCGCCATTGTCTTGATGCAATTCTGGCTCCTGGTCAACATTCTCTTTCCGCTACCACCAAGAGCTGATTCGAAAGCACCAAAACCCTGGGGTCGTAAATACTTCAAATGGCTATATAAGGAATCGCCAATTGATCCTAAGGCACCAGCCAGATTGCATGAGCTAGTCGGTAATGACGCCGCCAAGCAAGAGATCAAAGAAGTGATCGACATGCTCAGCGATCCCCAGCGCTATGCAAACTCTGGTGCAGTTGTGCCGAAGGGATTGCTTTTCATCGGTCCTCCCGGTGTTGGCAAAACGATATTCGCCAGAGCTATTGCCAACGAAGTTGGCGTTCCTTTCTACGTCTTGGAAGGAGGTAGCGTCAGCGGCATCATCATGGGCTTAGGCGTCCTCAAGCTGAAAATGCTCTTTGCCAAATTGTCCAAGCACGATAAGTGTATTCTCTTCATTGATGAAATTGACTCGTTAGGTTCCACCCGCAGGAGCGACGTCGGTTTAGGTGGTCAAACCGACATGAACATGACGCTCAATACGTTGCTTACGCACATGGATGGTTTCCACGGTGTGGGCAATCTCTTGGTAATCGGTGCCACTAATAATGATGGCGTCCTCGATCCGGCGCTCATGCGTCCAGGTCGTATGGACCGCCGCATCTATTTTCAACCACCCGGCCCTGATGAGCGTAACGTGCCTTTTCCAGTATTACCTGGGGAAAGTGCAGGCGGATAGCGATGTTGATCTGAGATCAGCTCTCGCTTTTAACCGCCAACTATTCACCAGCAGAGATCGCCAACGTCGTCAATGAAGCGGCTCTGATCAGTGTGCGCCCCGGCGGCGCGCAAAAAGTGACGATGGAAACGCTCATGCAGGCTCTCGATCGAGTCTCAGTCGGTCTGGAACGGACATTGATCGATGGCGACATCAAAGTCACCCAAGCCGATCCGTCAATCCGTCTCGATCACGTGATTGGTATCGATGACGTCAAACAAGACATCACTGAAATCGTCGAATTCTTACAACATGGTGACGAGCTCCGCGCCATTGGCGCTAAGATTCCCAAAGGCATACTGATGATCGGCCCGCCTGGTGTCGGCAAAACGATGTTGGCTAAGGCCATTGCTAATGAGGCTGGTGTACCGTTTTATGGTATTTCGGCCAGCTACTTGGGCAGTCGCGGTGCTGGGCGAATCCAATCGTTATATCGACAAGCACGCAAGAGCCCAGCCGCGATCATATTTATCGATGAGATCGATGCCATTGGTGCCGGCGTTGGTAATGTATCGATGGGTATGGGTGGCGAGCGCACCTCGGCCTTGAACCAGATACTGATTGAACTAGATGGCATCGGACGCAGCACAGTGATCACGATCGGTGCTACCAACGTCGAAGAGAAGTTGGATCCAGCTTTCACTCGCTCGGGCCGCTTCGACCGCAAGACATATTTGGGATTGCCTGATGCCGAGTCGCGAAAAAAGATCTTCGCCTCTTATCTCACCAAGATCAAGGTACAAGGCACGCTTGACCTCGCCCAAATCTCTAAACTGAGCACCAATTTCTCCGGCGCAGACATCGCTGCGGCCGTAAATGAAGCAGCAATTCTGGCTGTGAGAAAAGGCAAGAAGATGGTCGATGGGGAAGATCTCGAAGAGGCTGTGGAGAGAATTTCGATCACTGCCGGCTCCAAGTTGAATGTCGGCGGCATGAATCTGGCCAAAGTGCCGGATCTGGACGTCAAACTCGACGATATTAAAGGAATGGAAGAGGCGAAGGCTGAGGCCGCAGAAGTGGTGGCACTACTCAAGCATGCGCATTTGGTTGCCGAATCTGGGCTCAAGTCTCCCAAGGGCGTGTTGCTCGTCGGTCGACCAGGAACAGGCAAAACGATGCTGGCTAAAGCGATCGCCAATGAAGCCGGCGTGCCGTTTTACTCTCTATCTGGTGGTGACTTCCAATCGATGTGGGCTGGCGTTGGCTCCAACCGTGTGCGCGCTGTCTACGAGCAAGCAAGGCGTAGTGGCAAGCCGTCCATCGTTTTCATTGATGAGATCGATGCTGTCGGCGGCCGGAGGGGCCACGATTTTGGCGGCGGCGCAATCGCTGATGGCAACAAGACTCTCAACCAGTTGCTGGTTGAAATGGATGGATTCGGTAAACATAAGGTTCTGACAATCGGCGCAACAAACAACGCATCTCTTCTTGATCCAGCTTTGCTTCGTACAGGTCGTTTCGATCGGCAAATCAATATTCCCTTGCCGAACCTCGAAGGCAGAGAGGCAATTTTTGCGAGCTATTTGAAGAAAGTAAAAGCCGATGCTACCGTCAATGCCCTGGATCTCGCACGTATGACTGTAATGAGCGCCGGATCGGATATCCAAAATATAGTCAACGAAGCCGGCCTAATAAGCATCCGGGAGGGTCGCAAAGAAGTTTCGCAGGCCGATTTAATTCTCGCTACGCAACGTCTCTTCTTCGGTATGCAGTACAGTCGCAAGATTCTGGTCAATGAACTGACAGCAACCGCTTATCATGAAGCCGGGCACGCCATCGTTTGCTATTACCGCAATCGGCGTGAGCGCATTCAGGTGTTGACGATCGTACCGCGAGGCGGTGCCCTTGGTTATCTTTGGTCCATCGACAAAGAAGATTACGTGCAGCAAAACAAACACGAATACCTCACGGACATTGAAGTCAGTCTTGGCGGCTACGCAGCTGAAAATCTCTATATGGAGACAACCACTTCGGGCGTATCATCGGATCTAAATAACGTAGCAAGAATCGCCCGAGCGATGGTCAGGCATTGGGGTATGGGTTCCTTTAAGGTAAACGTTGACTCCGCATTTGGTGCCGGTCAGGGTTGGAGCAGTAAGCATAGTCCATCGCCTGAAACTGAACGCGAGATCGAAATTGAAATCAAACAAATTGTCGACTCGTGCTTGCACAATGTCCAGGAACTGCTTCGTTCTCGGCGCGCCCAGCTCGATCAAATCGCCCGTTCCTTGCTGGAAAAGGAGACCTTATATTACAAAGATCTCGCCAGAATTCTTGAACCTGAGCGTTCGATGGACGAAATTGAAAAAGAGATCAAAATTCTTGGAGAACGCCAGCTCGTTGGCACGGTACCGACCATTAGCTTCGAACACTTCGGTGCCCTGGGTGGCAACGGCACCAATGGCGGTAATGGTGGTAATGGTGGCAACGGCGGCACAGCCGATGGCGGCGCAACCGATACAGGGATAGGCACCACAGGTAGTGGCGAGTCCGGACAATAGTTCCTGGCAGCAAAGCGGACACGAAGTCACTGCAGCGGCAGCACGTAACAGGCGCTTGGACAGATCGCTGCCTAGCAGAATAGAAATTGACTGATGTTTGTTCTGATTAAATCAAGGATTAAAGGCGAACAAAAACGTCGTCACTAAATTGAAACCGGCGTGACCGATGATTGTCGTCGTCGTATTGGTGTAGTGTTTGACGATGCCCATGAGCACTGACCAGCCAGCGACCTGCAAAATGAAAACTGGCGCATGGGCAAATTGTCCATGCAATACGCCATGCAGCAAGGCAGCCGGAATAATGCCCAGGACCGGCTGAAGGGCGCCGCGGATCAAAGTCTCCTCCCCCATGCCGGCGCAAACAGCGGTGGCCAATGCTAGTATCACCGACGGTGTCAGCCCACCCACCACTCCGAAGGTTCCCGAATTGTAGTTCGATAGCTTAGTGGCCAGATCGCCAGACGTATTGTGCGTGTACAGAGACCAGACCAAGTCGTACAAGAAGCTCATGACGATTAAACTGAGGCCAATGCCGAACTGCATTTTTGTAATCTTCGTTAGACCCAAGCGAGCGAGAACCTCTCTCGGCTTCCTGGCCACAAATATGCCGGCACCGCAAAACGACAAAAGAATCAAACCGAACCAGTTGTAACTAAAAAGTGAAGGCAAATCGACCGGTATCGGAATCGGCATGCTCGGCCATTTCATATCCAAACCGGGATTCATTTGGGTCAACAGATAGTTCATCGTGCAGATATAGAGAAAAGCACCATTCATATGAGGAATGGAATGAGCGACGAAAACGGGATCGCTAATCAGTGGCACGGCAGCGCCACCTCGCCTCCTCAACAGGCGTATAACCAAACCGCCGGTAATCAACGAATTAATGACACCGAGAACTTTAGCCAACAGCTTCCTCATAAGCATGAACAAAATCAGCCCGGTAGCCGCGCAAGAGGTGGTATTTATCCAGTAGTACCAGGGAGTGAGCCGTTCGCCTTCCGGAGGAAAGACCAGATAAAGCACCTCAGCGATGAAGGTGATGAAGACTACGACGCGGAGAAACCACTCGAGCCATTTGTGCTTTTTGGCCGCCTGAGCTGCCAGTCCGAGGATGGCGAAGACGATGACAATAACCAGCTCAGACCAATTCCCCTGAACGCCCTGGAGGACGTAAGCAATGACGACGATAGCAATGAGGATGACAATGACCAGTTGAGACAATGGGGGCTCCGCTGTGAGCGATTTTTATGGGCGGCGTCGATTTTTAATAAATGATTTTCGTGGTATTATATTGTCAAGATTTAACAGAAAGGCTATCTTCTATCATAGTTGTATTTAGCAAGACTTAGCCCGCCTGCTGGCAAGTATGTAAAATGTTCGAAGTTCGGAGGTGAATTTATCCCATGACCAAAAGAAGATTTTTAGCAATAGCTCTCGGGGGAGCGTTTGGACTTGGCCTAGTTGCCACGGCTACTTTAGCCAATCCAATCCTGCCGCCAATTACCGCTCCAGTGCCCATTACGATAAGCACGCCAACCGTTGGAGCGCCGGTGCATACTCAACTACTCAGTACGTATCGACAAATCCGCACTTTCTGGCTGTCTAGAGCGATCGTCCGGTAGCCATACCGGTAGCCAAAAAGGAGTCCGACGCCTTCGAACATTGAGCGGGCCACCGTACGGTGGCTCGCTTATTTTTGCCTCGGGCGGCAGCACTTAAGTCATGCGCGGCATGCCAAACTAGACAACCTAACGCCTTCTATTTACCGATGTGCACGATGATCTCGTCGGGACCGGACTGATTTAGCCGCTCGCGGGCCAGGCGCTCAATGCCCTTTGATGAGCGATAGCTGGACAAACCCTCACGCAGCTCCTTATTCACCTGCTGTGCTTGCTCCTGTCCCTTGGTCAGAACCGCTGCTTGCTCATGCAGAAAAAACTGCCGTTGGACTGAATCCCAGATGGAACGACCAGCATTATAGAGAGCGAGGCAAGTGACTGCCATAATCAGGACTTCTCGAAATATCCTCTTTCTGTTCATCATTGTCGGAGCTTACGTAGCCTGAATCCTCTAATACTTAGCAATACCTAGCGAACTTTACGCCTAGCGGGCTGACTTTAAAGCAGGTCGATCGGTGGTTGATCTCGAACTTTCCAGCTCCTTTACTATGATCTCGACCTGGTTCTGAAAGTCAAGCATTACCTTTCCCATACGCTCGGCTGGAGCACCCTCGGCACAGAGACGGATCAACGGTTCGGTGCCGCTCGGTCTAATTAAGAGCCAGTCCTGATCGTTTAGATAGAACTTGAGGCCATCAAGACGGCTGATTTTAGTCACTTTTTCACCAGCTAAGGTGGTCAGCGGTTTTTCAAAAAGTTGCTGCATAAGCGCCTTTTGCGTACGGTGGTTTATCTTTAAATCGCCGCGCAAGTAAGCCGGGTTTGTGCCGACTTCACTCAAGAGCTCATTCCAGACCTGAGTTAACGGCTTAGATTCATAAGCGAGCATTTCAATTAAGAGAAGGCTGGCCAGAATGCCGTCCTTTTCAGGGATGTGTCCTTTAATTGAAACACCGCCTGATTCTTCACCACCGATGAGAACGTCGCCTGAACGCATGATTTCGCCTATATATTTGAATCCAACAGGAGTCTCGATCAAATCCAGACCATAGAGCTTTGCCAAACGGTCGAGCAGATGAGTAGTAGCAACCGTACGCACTATCGCTCCTCTTTCTCCCCGATTTTTGACAAGGTGACGGGTAAGCAGGCAAAGCAGTTGGTTGGGCGAAAAGAAATTGCCCTGTTCGTCGATGACCGAAAACCGGTCAGCATCACCATCTGTGGCCACGCCGATGGCTAAGCCTTCTTTTTTCACTAAGGCCATTAAGTCTTTAAGATACTCAGCCTTCGGTTCGGGCATGCCGCCACCGAAAAGTGGATCCCGCCAATTATGCAAGACGGTCACCGGCAAACCGCAATCGGCAATTGCCCGATCAAGATAATCTCTGCTCGTACTGTAGAGCGCGTCATAACCGATTTTCAACGACGATGCAGCGATTCGTTGGCGATCCAATAATTTCTCGAGTGCCGCCAGGTATGGTGGCGCGGCATCAAAATATTCGACTTCCCGGCTGGGCACTTCGTAACCGGCAGGCAAATCCTGCAAGTGTCCGATTATTTGATTGGTTATGTCATTTGTAGCGGGCCCGGCATAGTGCGGGATATATTTCAAACCACAATATTCAGGAGGATTATGACTGGCCGTGAACTGCAGCGCACCGGCAGTTGGTTCATGCTGAGTGGACCAGGCAATAGCGGGCGTCGGTATGTCCCGTCTTGATAGTCTTGCGTTCAGTCCCATATCCATCAAGATCTGAGCAGCGTGGTGGGCGAATTTGTCAGCCAAAAAGCGGGTGTCATAGCCGATTAAGACCGGCACTTTAACGGAGCTGCTTTTGTAGTATGTGTCTTTGATATACAAGCCCATCGCATAGACAGCTCGCTCCACATTGTGAAAAGTAAAATTTTCAGCGATGATCGCGCGCCAACCGTCAGTGCCGAAACTTATCACATCTGACATATATACCTGCTATACCTGCTCTGATTCCGACTCGAGATTCAATTCGAAAGGTAACTCGAAACGTATTCTTGCACAGCCAACCAAGCTGTGCCTGCCTGATGTTTACCCTTCAAATTCGGCTCAACATGCCGAATTCCCGGCGCCGACACCCACGATGGGCACAAGTTCGTTAGTTCCTCTTCAGATTCAAATTGAATAACCGAACCGTCTCGCCCATAGAAGCGCAAACAGGTGGCCGCAATAGGAGCGTGCGACCAAAAGCTGTCGGCATCGGCCTGAGAATATATCGGCGTCAAAATCGGTAATTCGGCAACTGGTTGATACATTGTCATCATGCGAAAGCCATCGCTGGCAAAAATTGCGGTGAGGACGTGCCAGCCGCCTTTGGCATCAGCCAGGCGGCGGCGTTCGATATGCAAGCCGCGAATCAGATCGATGTTCCAGAACTGCCCATCTGCCCGGTTAACACCAACGCAGCCATGAGGATCGACAACCAAAACATCCCCGGCAGCCAGCACCCGTTCTTTTAGATCGCGCACTGTCACCCCTTTTTCATCGCATTCACCCAGCGAATGGTTCTGTCCATTTTCGTCGCGGCGCACAAAACGGTCTGGGTTGCCTTCTCGATCACGGTGGATACTAATGCTGCTACCGTTGGCGGCGCGAATTTGCTCCACCTGACCAAGCTCATCTTTTTGCAGCATGGCGCCGCTTTGATAACATTCGAGGCGTCGCCCATGGCTCAGCTGTTTTACCTTGACAGCAGTTTCGGCAACGTGACGGAACAATGGCCGCGACGGTTTAACCGGACCGGGTGGCACCACTAGTGGTGCTAGGTCAGACTTCGCGAGCTTGGCTGCCGTAAAATATTCGCTGCTTTCATACGTTTCATTTAAAGGATCATCTAATAAAGGATCAGCGCTCGACTGATCTGTACTGGACTGGCTCGCTGAAAGCCAGTCATTCAACTCTTTGAGCATCGAGCGGAACGCATCTGCTGACCGTGCCGCTGAAGCAGCGTTACCAACAAGCTCAGCTTGGCTTAGCGGTGACAATTCCAGGCTCTCGGCCATATCCAGCTCGGCACCGGTGTTTGCTTCCGCTCTGTGACGGCGGCGCTCGCTCTGGCGGTGCTCCGATTCAGCAATCGACTTTACACGCCCTGTTGGCCTCGTTCTCATTCCACGCCGCTCGACGTTCCGGCGCTCCTTGCCGCTTCCGCCGTTGACACTGGCATTGGCCAAATTACGCGCAGTGGTTGCTGAAGATAGCTTCGCTTGCCTCGGCATAATCGCTGGCGTAGTTAGCGCAGTCGTTGCTGAAGATAGTTTCGCTTCTTTCGGCATAATCGCTGGCGCAGTTAGCGCAGTCGCTTCAGAAAAGCTAGAAGTGGCCAGCATTAAGTCCTGGCTGAGCGCTCGGTCTTCTTCTCCATAAAATTGACCATAAAATCCCGATTGGTCCGTAATAGAGTCAGCCAGTTGGGCAAGCGCAGATTGCTGGAACCGAGCAGTAACTGCCGTAGGCTGAAGCTGAGGCTGTTTTTGAGACTGTTCTTGTTCTAGCACCGCAATTGGTGCAGCAGTCGGCTCAATCTGATTGTCGATCTCCGCCTGGTTTAGGGCATTGGCAGCCAAGCGCGGTAATGAGTGCTGGACTGGCACAAACCCTGGGTCCTTGATCCCGTAAAGCAACTCTTCTTCATGTTGCACGGCAGTGCGCGAGAGAAAGTCCAACAAGTCAGCAGAGCCGCCTGCTTCGGGAGTTAGATTGTTTGGAGGAGTTAAGGTTGGTATAGCGCGCGGCTGGTGCCAGCTTGTCAGCATCTTGCTGCCGGGGACGACCGCTGCCGTCCTGCTTAAGCGCCGCCCTTGAGCCCGAAGTTGATGACGAGGCCAGCTGCCTTTGCCGTCGAGCATCTTGTCCTTCTCAACCGTAGTCCCAGTGACTTGCAAAGTCTTGCACTCGAAAACCGCCGGCTAAATACTATCATCGGCTCATTGCTTCCGGTTGACATCACTATCTTTTCTTAGCAACCGGTTCAGGTCCTTTTCTTGTGATCGTCGTACCGCCCAACCTCGGTCGGTAACCAGCCGCGTACTTGCAGAGATTCGGCCATGCGAACACCTTGTGTCCGCTCGTCATACATGGCCACGGCAAACTGCGGCATCGTTATTTTTTCTTGACTGAGCAATACCTCAGCCAATTGCAGCGATTTCATTTCTGCATCAGTAACATAGCCGGCGCTGAGAACAAGTTCAGAAACTGGTATCTCCGGAGCGATGTTCATCTGGTTGGTAAGCGCCTGTACCTCCGCCGGGCCAATGATTTGAGCGTATTTAAGCAACTCGATCAGCATCGGCAGCTTTTGGTCGATAGGCACCGTGCGCACCATTTGCACAGGTTCCGGTTCACGCGTTGGCACGATCGGCTCGAGAGTGCCATCTTCAGGAATGACCTGGCGATCGATTAAAAGCTGCCGGACAACCATCAGGTCGTGGCTGAGACGCAAGCGCGGCTTACGCAGTGAGAATCCGGCATTGAGAATTTTGTAGTAGTCCTGGCGTTTCTCTTTAACCGGGTGCGCACGCAAGAAACTCTTAGCAGCCCGAAAATATCCGCACACCACAGCGCTTTGCGGTACGTCACAACGTAAACGGAGAAATTCATACAAGTCTTGCGGCTTTTGCTCGGGTTCCGTCTTGGGCGGCGGCAACAAATCCGGAAACAGCTGGTAGAGCTCGCGTGCCGACTTGAGAACGCCCTCGGCATCGTCATCAGCCCAGCTTAACCTTAAGGCCGAGCACAAAATCTGGCTCTCGAGCTCAATGCGATTGGCGCCACCAGAACCGATGTCAGACATTAGTGATCAGGCACTCCCCATTTAGCAATCAAGCCTCGCCACTGATAGCTTATATCGAAGTTGGCCACTTGTCAGTTCTTCTCAACCTCAAAGGTCAGCTCGGTATGTCCTACGCGTATTTTGTCCCCAGCCGATAAGACCTGTCTTTTCACCACCGGATGACCGTTAAGCAAAGTGCCGTTAGTTGAACCTAGATCTTCCAGCCAGAAATCGTTTTCCTCGAAGGTAATCCAGGCATGGTGCCGAGAAGTAAAGGTATCGTCGGGAATTACCACTTGATTAGATGGGTCTCGACCAATCTTGACCTTATTGTTGCGGAGGGCGAACTTTTGTCCTGTCTTCTGGACAACCACGGCAACTGCCATTGGCACAGCGCCGTCGCCGCTTTCACCTTCAGTGGACTTAAGATAATCTACCTGCAGACTTTTCAAATCGAGGTCGGTTACAGTCGCACAATATACGCAACGAGTACCAATCGGGGTCGGCCGACCGCAGCTGGGGCAAGGTTCTGTATTTTCTGTCATTGAAACCTAGAAAATTGAATTCTGTCTGATTCCAGTCTGAGCAATATTATACGGGAATAGTCTACTGATTAATTCCTAACCGGACTGGGCCATTCACACAAGTCTGCAATTAGCCTGAACATCATGGCAGAAAGACAAAAAACCGCTATCAAAGCGGTTTTTTATAACTTCTTTGCCAAAAAGCAAATTGTTAAAGTCCAGGCGGCTTAAACAGTAGCCGTCGCCTCTTGATCGAGGCCGGTGATTTCTTTAGCGTTCTGTCCTTCCAGCTTTTTAGTGCGGAAGCAGTAGCTGCAATAAACCGGGCGATAACCTTTGGGCTGGAAAGGAACCCGGGTCGGAGAACCACATTCCGCACAGCTTACTTCAGCTGTACGACTAGGATCTTCTCCATTGCGTTGTACTCTCATAAGAATGCGGCAGTTCGGGCAACGCTTTGGTTCATTGACCAAACCTTTAGCACTGAAGAACTCTTGTTCACCTGCGGAAAATACAAAGGTCTTATTGCAGTCGCGGCAAGTGAGATCTTTATCCTGAAATACCATCGGTGAGACACCTTTGTCCTGCGTATCGATTATCCATTCACCTTCGCTTCATGTTCGAAACTTACATGCAGCGGGGCTGATCGCAAATTGCGAAGCGATCTGGGCCGATGCTATCACGCGACCGTTCGCTTCGGGTAGCGAATATATGCTGCGCTGTGGGAATTGCCATACAAATATGGTATTCACCCGTAGCTGACGGTGTGCAATGCCGCTTCTAGTCGACTGTTTAGTCTAAAAAATTGTTGTATCTTAGACTACCAAATGATTGTGGTCGCTTTCATTAAGGCAAAACTGTCCGGTTTTATTTCGTTGTCGTAACTTTACTTTTGGCTCTACGAGCAAGATTTCTTGGATGTTTCTGCCGTGAATAGGCCGCGACATCAAACGACGACACTTCATTGAAAAAGTAACCGGCGGCGGCCACCATCGCCGCATTATCAGTGCAGTAGCGCATCTCAGGAAAGTAAACCGGCACAGGCGATTGTCTTTTTAATTCGCGGCGCAATTGACTGTTAGCCGCAACGCCACCAGCCAGAACAATCCGGTCAGCAGCAAGCGCTTGCTGCGCGCGTAGAGTTTTTTTGATCAAAACTTTGATCACAGCGGCTTGAAATGAGGCAGCCAAGTCTGCCACCGGCAGTGGTGGCGGTAGTTTTTCCACTGTACGCAAAACCGCTGTCTTTAAGCCGCTAAAACTGAAATCGAATCCAGACACGACTCCCTCCGGGAAGGAGAAGGCTCCCGGGTCGCCTTGGCTTGCCAACTGATCGATTATTGGCCCGCCAGGATAGCCTAAACCCAGTAATCGAGCTACTTTATCAAAGGCTTCTCCGGCTGCATCATCAAGCGTCTGCCCGAGAATTTTCCCGGAGCAATAATTCTGGCAATGCACGATTTGAGTATGACCACCGCTGACCACGAGCGCCACAAAAGGCGGCTCCAGATCTGAGTGCAAATAATTGGCACAAAGATGAGCGAAAAGATGATCGACAGTGATCAGAGGCTTCTCCCATGCCCAGCTAAAGGCCTTCGCCGCCGACAGACCAACAAGCAAAGTACCAATCAGTCCTGGACCGGCAGTACAAACAATGCCATCCAACTGGGACGGCAAAATCTGGGCTTCTTGCAAAACCCGCGAAACCGCGTCGTTAAGCAGTTCAACGTGCTGCCTCGCTGCTACTTCGGGCACAACTCCACCAAACTTTTGATGCAGATCAATCTGCGAATAAATCAGGCTGGCTAGAACTTCGCGGCCATTGCGAACAATTGCCGCCGCGGTTTCGTCACAGCTGGTCTCCAGACCAAGCAAGATTCGGTTTTCGGAGAGTGAATTGGGCATCGCCTCTCATTGTAATCTCTGCACAGCACCCACTACACCCTGTACTAAAGTGCTCTACCGTTGTGCTTCAGCCGACATTAAATTGGCGGTCCTAAATCTTAAAAGGCGCTCTCAACAACTAGCCGAAACGCCCCAGAATTAAGGTCCTTGCCTTAGATTAACTATTGACAATGTTGGTCTTCAAGAGTAGTATTCATGCCACAAACGCCCGGTTCGCACTCGCCCTTGGCGGGCATAAATCAGAGGGCGCGAGAGAGGCTTAGCCTCTGAATCTATCGATCGCTTACTAAGACAATCTATCAGGTCGACCGTGTTAGAAGGTGTAATCGCATGAATCATTCTTTTCGGGTCGCTTCCACTCTAGCGATAGCAGCCGCCATTTTGTCGTTTGCTCAACCGGCGTTTGCTCAGTCAATTAACTTAGGCGATCTGAATGAACTTTTGGGTGGCAGCGGCCAGGCGCCAGCCGCCAAGTGACACAAGAGGTCAGCGGCGGCGAGCCCGGTTTCCTGAACATGAACCCGGCTTCCCTTCCCACCATGGATAATCCGAGGTCCAGTGGTGGCCAGGGTGCACAAAATCACACCGATAACCTCCCTACTTGGAACAAAGCAGCAGCAGTGGCGCCGCCCTCCTTCAACCAACCGACAGTGGGACAGATGACCACCTACGGTAGTGGCTTGCAGAGTGAGGGCTTATCAGCGGGTATGGGACTTTTGGCGCCTGCCAGCACCGATGGCTCGAATCTGCCGTCCGGCGTCCTCAGTTACGGATTTCCGACGCTAGGTCCGCTTTTGTTCCCCAAGTTTTACACTGGCGTTGATAACAAAAGCGCAACCTATGGGGCGCCCTTACCATCGACATCAACAGCCTCGTACGACTTCAATACAGTCGACTGCCCATACTTGCGAGAAAACTATGCCAATGGCGTCAATTCAGGCGGCTTATTTGGCCTGCTCAACATCAATATTCCGTTGGGCAACGGCTTAGGCTTGAACGCCGGACAGACGATCAACCAACTGAGCAATTTTTTCAACGGTATCTAACGGGATAAAAACGCGCAATGCGAAAATCAACTTTATTAGTATTACTCCTAGCAGCCAGTTGTGCTCATCCGGCTTTAGCCAACGAAGCGGTCATCGACCCAATAGAGGGCGGCGGCACTGGTGTGATATCGGGAATCAATAGCGCTCCTGTGGGCACAGCCTCGCCACCGACCTGGCTGGCACCGATCCAGGAGCAAAATCCATTGGAATTTCAAGTACCGCGGCTGCCGGTGGATCCCGTTTCACCGATGGCAGTAACTGGCAGCGTCACAACCGCTGCTGACGCTTCCGCGGCGCAAGGCACCACCGGTAATGGCACATACAATACCGGTGACGGTAAGATGGGCGAGTATCACTTTCAAAATTACATGGGTACTAGCAAAAGCGCATACGAAAACGTTGTTGGCCAGTATCTTAAACCTGTCGGTACGATGGGGTTGGCACCTGTATACGGCATCGGCTTTGATGGCGGTGTCTCGCCCGGCGGCTACGATCCGAACTTGTTCGGCTTGGGCAGAATTCCCAATAGCTTCTTAAATGGCATTATCAGCGCACCTGGCTTGAATTCGAACACGATCATGAGTCTACTCTACGGGCTCCTTGGCGGCAACGGCGGCGGCTTTACCAACTCAAACTATTATGGCCCGATGTTCAATGTCGGCAATGGCGGTCCCCCCAACGGTATTAATCAAATACTCAATGGCTTATTCGGCAACGGCACCATGAACCCACTCAGCGGTCTTTAGGAGGGAAATTCGTTGGACGATTCATTAGGCAGTTCATTAAATCAATAGAGGTTCTATGCTAACTAAAGCCACTGTCATGTCCCTTCTTCTAGCCGCACTTTTAGAAGCACCCTGCTTTGCTCAGGGCAGTATCCTCAATGGGCTATTCGGCTCGGGCACCGGCAACACGACGATGGGTGGACTGATCAACGGCGGCAACCCGCTGGGGGGCGCCACCAACGGCATCTTGGGCTCGCTTTTCGGTACAGGACCTCTCGGCCTCGGCTACGACCCTGCCTCTTATCTGCCATTTATCGATAACAACGATCAGATCAGTGGTATCTATGTCGATACAGCTGACCCTAATGGCAATGCCACTTTCCAGGGTGTACGCAATGGCTTACCACCCACATCGATGGACAGCTTTGTGTATGAAGCCGGTTTCAATGCCGAGCTAATTTATGGCGATGAAGGCGTTAACAACACTGGCATTATCGGCATTGGTCCTATCGGCATTGGTCCTGGTGGTATCAGTCTTAATTCCAGCTCAGGGGGACTTCCTCCTTATAACGGATTTACGCAAGCTCACAGAATTAATAATGGTATTACCGGCAGGCGTGACTCGGGTTTAACCACCGGACATGGCAGCTATTTACCGTCCGCCTGGGGCGCCGACGAGTTCCTTCTCACAGCAGAACCTTGGACCAAATCAGGCTCCCTGACTTACTCCATCTTTGGCATTCCCATTCCTGGACTAGGCACCCTCGGCCTAGGTGCCAATGGTATCAACCTTAATACCAATGGAGCAGGTGGTTTGGGCAATCTTACTTCGGGCAACAACAGCAGTGCCTTGAACCTCGCGCCGTCCACAGGCAACAGCGTAGACAGCGGCTTTTAGCTTCGTGCTTGCTGGTTAGGACAAGACAAGCCACTACGCTGCGACACCATTAACCAAAATGATGCCACCACCGGCGATGGCGCGCCCAGCATTTCATTCCGCCTGGAAAACTAACTGAAGCCCAAGAATTTTAATGTCGGCTTTTCCAGGACAATGGCTAATGTTGTGCCGATAGCGATCAAAGGTCCAAGCGCTATAGGTGTATTCATCGCTTGATTGATCCGCTGCGCGGCATACATATCCAGGCGCATTTTCATGCCGACTGTCGCGGCCTGAAGCATTTTGGGCACTTGCGTCCAGGGAAAAGCACCCAATAATTTCATCGTCGCGATAAAGCCAAATAGCAAGGCGAAGAAACCCCAGCTGAGCAATACCAATCTTGGTCCAAGAAAAGCACCCATAGCTGCCATCAGCTTGGCGTCGCCAAATCCCATCTTCCGCTTAGGATCAGGCAGAATCATCAAGAAAGCGCCGATAAGCCAGCCGAGAAAGGCAAAAAGAGCCGCTCTGGGACCATGCATGGCGAAGTTTAGTAGAATGCCTAAACCGGCGGCGGGAAAAGTTAACTTGTTCGGGATCTTCGTTGTATAGACGTCGATCACAGCTCCGATGGCAGCAACGACAATAGCCAAAAAGGGAAGAACCGGCAAGGGAAAATTCATGCAACTTCTCGCATTTACTCAACGGCAATCGCGTCGATTTCAATACTAACATCCTTAGGCAATCTAGCAACTTGTACTGTTGCTCTGGCGGCTTTGTGGAAGAAAAGTACTCAGCGTACTTTTTATTCATTTCATCAAAGTCGTTCATGTCTTTCAAATAAACCGTGGTCTTTACGACCTTTTCTAGGACCGACCCTGCCTCTCTCAATATATTCTCTATATTTTTAAGGACTTGATTCGTTTGTTCTGCTATGGACCCCTTGAGGATTTCCTGGTTCTCAGGGATGATCGGGATTTGCCCTGAAACGAAAACCAAACCATTGGCCTTCAACGCTTGAGAATACGGGCCAATAGCTTTCGGTGCACTTGTCGTGCTAATAACTTTGAGCATATCTTCTCACTTTCTAGAGTTGCTAGTAATGGCCAGCAGACGAATATATCCCGCGCCGAACAGGCTTTTAAGCCATGGATAAATATAGCATTGGCTTGCCACTGACAAGCTCTTTTGCAACCGGTCTTGCCTGGAAAAGATGCCTTCCGAACTAATTTGATTAGTCTGCCGTCTGACGAAGGACCCGGTCACCGACCTGAGTGGCAGTACTAGATATGGTGCCAACAGGCAGCTCCAGACAACCAGATGCTTTGGCAAAATAAGGCGACAGACACCACGGCCGCAACCCTTCGACCAGCCCTACAACGTCACCCTGGCTACTGAGAAAGACGCAATCGATTGCATAAGCCATGCCGAACATATGAACCTGCTTACAAGGCAATAGATAGAGACCATGCCCAAGAGGCAGTTTTTTCGTGAAGAGCAATCCTTTCAGGCGAGACCAAAATCTATCGGCTATCACTACAAAAGCGGCAAGTTCTTTCTTGCGACCTTCATTGACGAAGCGACAAACCGTTCTTTTGATAGTCTCTTCCCTTACTTAGCTGCGCCGCCACCCATCATCGGCGCCAGAGCAGTAACGATGGTCACGACGGCTGGACCAAGCATTGGTGCAAGGATCAAAGGCATGACAAAGAGCATGATCACCGGCACCATCTTCACTGGTGTCTTGGATGCTTCTTCTTCTTTTTTCCGCTTCAATCTTTCTCGTAGCGCTTCGCCTTGCGCCCGCAACGGATACGTGATGTCGGCGCCCTTTGCCTCGGCAGCGATTAAGGATGATGCCATGCTGATCAATTCATCCACACCGCAGCGTTCGCCCATCTCTTTTAAGGCAATCGGTACTGACTTGGCGAATAATTTTACGTCTGAAATTAACTGCTGCAGCTCTGTAGACAAAACCGGACACGAATCGTAAATTTCGCGACTGACTTTGTCCACCGCCATCAGTAAGCCAAGACCAGCTTGAGCACAAACGATGAGCAAATCGATAACCGTCGGTAGTTCACGCAGAATTTGTGTCTGCCTTGTTTTCACGCGCTGAGCTAAAAAGAAGTTCGGCAGCATCCAGCCCAAAACGGCGACGAATGGGACGAAGATCAGCATCCAAGGCGTAGAGGCAGCGGCCGTGATACCTACAAAAATCGCCACGCCAGCGAAAATTGCTTTGATGCCGATATAAATGGCCAGGTGCGATTGGGTGCGATAGTTAGCCATCATTAGTAGGGCAATGCTGCGTTTGTCCGCCAGTCCGGGCAAGACGCTGAGCACAACCTCGCCAATCATTTTGAAAAATTGGAGGATCGCCGAATCTTTAGGCTCATCGGCGGCCACTTCTTCCTTTTCCTTACGCGGTCTCACACGCACTGCGTATGTGTCTACGTATTGGGTAAAGACCGGCTGCATAAAGAGCAGTCCCGCGCCGAGCACAACCACGAAAACTAAAAGACCGATCATTGGTACAGGCATTAACTTCTAGACCTCGAATGTGGTCAACTTCATAAGAATCCAAAATCCTATTCCTTCCCAACAGACTAGAGCAACCATCACGATTCTCGCGACGGGATGGTTTAAGAAAGGAACGATATAACCGGGCGTGGCCAGGTATGTCATTAGAGTAATACCGTAAGGCAAGCAGCCAATAAATAAGGCTGTCGCTTTACCTTGTGCTGTCAAAGCATTCAAGAAGTCACGCAATTTAAATCTTTCGCGAATCGCTTCGGCGATAACCGCGACAACGTCGGCCAAATTACCGCCGACGTCCTGGCTAATAAAGATGGCTTGGGTCAATAGCTTGAAATCCGGAGTCCGAATGCGAAACGCCATTTCGGTCATTACGTCTCGAAACGGTTTTCCGAGCTGAAGCGAAACCAGACCTCGTTTGAATTCAGCTCTGATTGGATCAGGTGAAGTCTCCGAAAGAACTTTGAACGCTTCCATAACCGGTGAACCAGCCCGCAATGAGCTGACCATCGTTTCCAGCGCCTGCGGTAGTTGTTCTGTCATCTTGGCCTGACGACCCTTGGCCAACTGTTGCAAATAGATGACAAAGCCGCCGGCACCGATTAACAAGCCGCCGATAACACCGACGATCGTCAACTCCGGCATGCCCATGAAGGCGCCGATACCGCCGAGCATACCGCCGGCAATGGCACAACACATCCAGCTCATTTTCATCTGTTCGTATTTTGCCTCTAGGCCGGCTTGGGCAAGAGTGCGGGCGAGATAGCCCTGGCGTTGGGTCAGGAAGATGTTCACTTCCGACTGATCCCCGCTAATTTTCTCCTGCATCCGCTTCGTATGCTTATTCAAGCGAGTCAGTTCATCCGACCACTGCGCACGAGTGGCCGCAAAGATCATTAGTCCGATCGATAAACAGCCGACGAACACTATAATAGCTACTGGCATTATTACTTACCTACTCGTACGTTTTTTGCGTAACACTCTAACGCAACCACTCCAGTTTGAATGGCACCGCTTCTTGCTCTAACTGCTCAAGGAACTTAGGTGGCAAGCCTGAACCTACGTGACGGCATTTGAAGAAGCCACGTGGATCGCGACCTTCCCGCTCTAAGTGGAACATGGTGGAGATGGCGATCGTATCGCCTTCCATTCCGGTTATCTCCGAAATTTCAGTGACTCTTCTTGTGCCATCCTCGAGACGCCTGATCTGCACAATCAATTGAATAGCTGAAGAGATCAATTCTCTTGCGGCTTTCGCTGGCATTTCCACACCAGACATAAGGATCATGTTTTCCAAACGCTTCGTGCAATCTCTAGGTGTGTTGGCGTGAATCGTAGTCATTGATCCACCGTGACCGGTGTTCATCGCCTGGAGCATGTCAAAGGCTTCCTCACCCCGGCATTCACCAAGGATGATGCGGTCCGGACGCATACGTAGACAGTTGATTACGAGCATCCGCTGTGTAATACGACCCTTGCCTTCAGTATTTTCCGGACGAGTTTCCATCCGTACCCAGTGCTCGTGCTGCAGTCTCAGTTCAGCCGCGTCTTCAATGGTGATGATTCTTTCGCGCGGGCTAATATGAGCGGACATGGCGTTCAGCAAAGTGGTTTTACCAGAACCTGTACCACCGGAGATGATGATGTTGATTCTACCTTTCACGCATGCCTTCAAGACTTCAGCCATCTGCACAGACATGGAGCCTTTTTCCACCAATTGTCCGAGCGACATGATCGAAGTGCCGAAACACCGGATTGTGATTGTCGGACCATCGATAGTCACTGGTGGAATCGTCGCATTCACCCGTGAACCGTTGGGCAAACGGGCATCGACCATTGGCGAGTTATCATCGAGTCTTCTGCCTAAGGGTTGAATGATTTTGTCAATCGTCTGTCGTAAATGACGCTCATTTTCGAAAGCGATCGTTGTCTTTTCTAAACGACCATGTCGTTCAACATAGACACTGCTCGTACCGTTGACGCAAATATCACCAACGGAGGGATCGCGCAGCAGCGGTCCCAGTGGACCGAAACCAAATACCTCGTCCAGAACATTCTGCAAAAGAATGCCTTTCTCCATCATCGTCAAAGGAGCTGGATCAGAGTTGACTATTTCTCTAATTCTGGCCCGCACTTGGGCTTGCGTATCTTCGGAAATATTGGTCAAGCGGGATGTGTCCAGTTCGCGTCTCAACTGGTCGATGATTAGCTTTTCTCGTTCTCTAATTAGTTGTTGGTTGGCTGAGAACTTAGCGCTGAGGTCGCCTGCTTGCCCCTGCGATTCTTGGCTGGAGCTGTAGTGACCGTAATCATCTTTGGCATCAATCCGCTCGATGTCGGCACGGCTCGGTCCGCTCGCTTCGGAGGCAGGCACACCGCCAGCTCCTGTCTTACCACCGACACCGGTTGCCGGTCCACCCGGTCTGGCCATACCACTCTGTCCGGCACCTGGTTGCGGGCCGCGCCCGCCACCCACGCCAGTGGCTGCACCCTGCCCAGCGACATTAGTCGATTGCTGACCGGCAGGCACCACATCTGATGCCTGTCGTTGACGAACCAATTGCCCCATTAAAGAGGACGCTGGCCGTGCCGGCAAATTTTGGTCTTTTCTTTCGTCGCCCATTTACCTTTCACCACCTTGTTATTTTCGCTTGCCGAATATGGCCGGCAGCTTGAATCCGCCCGCTTTCTCGCCATCCTTTTGTGTAATGAGGAGCTGCTCACCACCGGCGATTCGGCGAGCTAATGAATCCAACGCCTTGCCGAGCGCTGTGTGTCCAGGGGCAATTTGTCCCTGGTTATTCACCCACTTGGCAGTCTTACTGTCGTTGGGAATTTCATGGAAGACCGGATAATTCAAATTGGCCCGACATTCGCTGAGCACATCTTGAGGTAGCCATTCAGAGCGGTTGATCACCAACAATAGCTTCTCTTGATTGTAGTGAGCTTTAAAAGTATCGAGGCACTTACGAGCGTTGAGGATAGCCGCCCAGTTGTATTCAGTAATCACAAGCACGTGATCAGCTAAGTCCAAGGTGGCAATAGCCCGCTCGTCCAACAAGTTCTTCGGCAAATCGACAACCGTAAACCGAAATTCTTGCTTGGCGGTGTAGAGAATTTCTTGCACCTGGGCTGCATAAATATCGCCAATATCTTCCAGTTCCGGCGGCGCCGCCAGGATGCTCAACTTATCGTCGTACCTGGTCATCAAGTTGCGCAAATAAGTGGCATCGAAATTGGTGTGCGAGAAATCGATCGTACTTAAACTGAAACTAGGTTCCAGATTGAGGTAATGCGAGATCATGCCGAACTGCAAGTCGAGATCGACAATGCAGGTCTCACCGTATTTGCCCAGATAACCGGCCAGGTTTGTGCAGAGAGTGGTCGCTCCAATGCCGCCAGTAGGGCTGAATATGGCGATCACTTTGCCCGCTGCCGTGGAGACCGACTCTGACTGGTGCTTGAGCTGAATGCTCTGCACGGCAGCCGGCAGGTCTGTCCGCCAACGTTCTGCGTCCAAGAAGTCGGACGCCCCGAGTCGATACGCTGTACGAATCAACTCGGGGTCCGGAACTTCATAGCTGACAAAAAAGTACAATTGCGGGAAAGTTTCCCGCAACTCAGCCAGGAGAGATAACCCGCGCACCGGAGCAGGGCTCAACTCGATCCAGACCAACTTAGGGTGCAAGCTGCCGATTTGTTCTCGCGCCATGCTACCAGAGACAGTGCTTACCAATGCCAGCGATGGCTGGCTATGGATCAGATCTTCGATTGTCTGGCGTTTGTCTAAACCAGCATCGCAAACTAAAAGTGTGGTCAGTTTCATAGCTTAAGCCTTTTCCTCCCGTCCGAGAGCCCCGTCTAACATGTTGTACCCAATTGTCAAGTGATGCTCACTTGGTCTCCTACGAATGATTAACTCTTAGGGACCGAGAGAACATCTTTCTTGCTGCCAGACCAAACCTCAATCTCGTGCAGCGGCGGCGGCGGCGGTGGGGCGCTACCCATGGCCGGCATGCCGCCACCCATATCTGGACCACCACCTGGTCCGCCCGGTAATGGCGGCGGCGGTAATGCAGATGGCGGCGGTAAAGCGGCCAAATCGGCTTTCGCTGCTGACGACTTAGCAAACAGTGACGTGATGTCAACAGTTGCTACAGGCGTGTGATCTTTGTCGTTTCTCAATGTCAGATAAAGCTTTCCGGCCACCACGCCTTTGATAAGCTTTTCGGCGTCTTCTGGCGAGACAGCCACAGTCACTGAACTAGCCGGAACAGCAGTGGTTGCGCCCGGATTTTTTTGATACATCTGACCGACGGCAATAACCTCGACATCGGAAAGAATCGGTTTCGCTTTCACGTCGCCGCCCGAGCCAACCATGGCGATTACATCAACATGGCTTTCCGGAGTGACGAATCCGGCAACACCGGAGTTGTTGTCCACGCCAAAAGTGACGGCACGCATGCCTTCTTTCAGCCTGGATTCGAAGCCAAGCGATATTCCCTGCGGTGCCAAATCGTGTTGTGACACAATTTGACCGGTCGAGATACCGTACTTAGCAACACGACCGGCGGCCAAGCTTGCAGATGTAATGGCATCTTGCGGAATCTTGGATTGCTCGATCTCACGCTCTTCTAAAGCCTCAGTCGGAATTGTCTGACCTTCAGGGATATCCTTGATGGTGTAGACAACCTTGCCTTTGGCATTCATCTTTGTTTCCAATTCCTGCTGTTTTGCTTGGAATGTTTTCTCTTGCTCAGACACTTTACCAGTGACCATCATCGTAACCACAACGGCCAAACCAATGATAATCAGCAGCATAACTGCTGGAGGCATGCGAGAAAGGCTCAAGAACAAAGCTCGTAATGGATTCATTACGGTTCCCCCTTCTATTGCTGAGAAAGACTAACCATTGACTATTAACGCACATTGCCGGGTCAAGGACAATGTTTGTCCCTGACCAGACCAAAAACTTTTTACCCTCCGTCCTCTCAAATTCACTGAGAATTGAGAAAAAAAATGACTATTATCAAGGGATTGCTGGCACTCACTAAGTGCAGAAGCAGACAAGCGATCCTGACCAAAAGCCCTAGGCACGGGGCGATCGACTAAGCCTGCTTATTCGTTTGATTGCCATTTCAAAATCAAATACCGCATGGAGACCGTTCAATGAGCTTGTGATTATCAGACCAGCTTGGCAAGGTTGAACTCTGGCTCATGTATAAAGTAATTGGTTACAACTGGCGATCGCGAAGAACTGCGAGTGCCAAACGGATGCTGCCAATAGCAAAAAGAGAGAAGCCAAGACAAGACTGGCAGCCGGCCGCCTGAGACACTCTTTGAACCGCCTGAAAAAAATGGCCGGACAAAGCAGTATCGGCCAAATTGGCCGACAAATCACTAGATTTTTAGTAGTAACTTACAACCGCCTGGGCTGATGACGACGAATCTATAAAACCGGTCACCCGCTTGAAAAGCATCCTTGAAAAGTATCAGGTATTACAAGCACAGAGGTTGAGAATTTCACGACCGAGCGTCAGAAAGCGCAATCAGAACCTTGAATGCTAAGGGAACGCCAAGGCCAGATCGCACCATATCCGGTGATTTCCAGACAGATTCGCAGTCCTGATTCTTAGCCTCCTGCGTTGAGGACGCGCTCACCAAATTTCAAGCACCACGAAACAAATCCGACGATCAAATGGAACGGTAGACGGGTCTTATCGCTGAGAAGTGCGGCAAGACCCGTTACCACAATCTAGTTGTTATCCTGCCCTTTTCGCCAATTAGTTCGTCACGACCCTTGAGCGGCAGCCGAAGAGAGGTTGTTCAACTGACTGACGACGGCGCTAAATGCAGCGCTGATTGCCTGCGTTAACGTGCCTTGAGTGATGCTGAACACCAGAGCCACGAGAATGGCAACGAACGCCAAAATTGCACCATATTCGGTGATGCCCTGACCGGATTCATCTTGAATAAATCGGCTAATCATTGTAATAAATCCTCCTGAGTAGGACTAATTCTTACGCCAAGTACAACAATTTCTTCTTGTTTAGAAGTAAATCTCTAGTGTCTCCCTGAATGCTTCTCCCAGCCGGGTCGGCAATGACAATGTAGGCGCTTGTCGAGCCAGGCTGTTCGCCATTCAGAATACACCACCTCCTCGCCATAATCTTGTGGATTTGTGCGCAAACGAACTCACGTGAGTAACGGTTTGGGAAACCCCGGCGTGTCGCCGAATTGGTTATTTTGTCCCAAAGAAAAACGGTCGGGGAGTCTCTATCGACCTCCCGACCGAATTTGCTATCTCACGAATTTCAATTTCTTGACCTTCGTCAAGAAAAAGTGAACTACGATCCCTGAGCGGCTGCTGAGGAAAGGTTGTTCAATTGGCTGACAACGGCGCTGAACGCGGCGCTGATAGCAGCCTTCAATGTACCTTGGGTGATACTGAAGACCAGAGCTACAAGAATAGCGACGAAAGCAAGAATAGCACCATATTCAGTGATACCCTGACCGGATTCGTCATTAATAAAGCGGCTAATCATCTAAAACCTCCTTGGTAGTAAGCCGTAACAAGTTAGGCTATTGCCTTCCTAGATACTGCATTACTGGTTGAGTAGTAACAAAACACGGACAAGCAATTTTTGCCAGCCGTAAAACGGACTAAAGTACTAACCGAACAATTCCTCCTAGATTATTCCACAAAGTCGCATTGCCAAACGGCAGCAGTTGGTAGCCGACTGGAACCATCTTACCTTCTCAGCTGCAGCCTGACTAGTAGATTGTCAATATAATTTTTTCTAGTGTCGCCTTGACGACAATCGTCGAAAAGCTAAGAATGGCCGAGCGATTTGACCAGTTATCCCGTGTTAGAGTGGCCAATAGATAGTTTTAGATTGCTTGGGAATGTCATTTACATAACAAGAAGCAGAACTTGGAAACTTGATGGGAAAATGTCGCCACTCGATACAACGCCGGCTTCTTATAAAAGTGACGCAATAGAAAAATCGTGGCACCAGGCAATCGCTTATATAAAGGGTACGCAAAATAACGGTTGGTGGCCCTACACGCAATCCAACCAGCATCCGGCCACCGAGGCAACGGCCTGGTGCGCCCTGGCATTGTCCACTGCGGAACCAAATAGTGGTCCTTTAATTAAGACCAGCGAATTCTTTTTGACGACCCAAAATAATGACGGCGGCTGGTGCAGTGAACCGACGATGGGCAGCTCCGAATGGGGTACAGGTCCTGCTTTGTTGGCTTTGCGCTTGCTCAATTATGACAGCGCTCAAAGTGGATTCGCAAAGGTAGCGAAAGCAGAAAAGAAAGCATATTCATTTCTTTTTGAGATGCGCACTGAATATTATCGACCGGTGGCCAGACTCTTGCTTCTTTTAGCGCAGGGCGAAAAGGCCATGCACTATGGGCGCGGCTGGCCCTGGATGAAAGATTGCGCGCATTGGGTGGAACCAACGACCTACAGCCTTTTGGCTTTGAAATTGCCGGCTTTACCTGGACCGGAAGTCTTGCAGGCAGCCGCCCATCATGCCGACATCTTTTTCTACGAGCACGAATGCCAAGGCGGCGGCTGGAACCACGGAGCCCATCGTTGCCTGGGGGTGGATTTGCCACCATACACGGTGACGACAGCCGAGGCACTGCTCGCACTTCAAGACAATCCTGGACAGCCTTGTATCGAGCGTGGTCTGAATTTCTTGCTCAAGAATAACTACGATTCGCATACGCCTATGGCTCTAGCCTGGTCGGTGCTCGCCTTGCATGCTTACAAACGCAACTATCGAGAAAAGATCATGGAGCTTCTCCAGCATCAAAACCCGGATGGTAGCTTTGGCTTGAATAACATGGTTACTGGCATCGCCACTCTGTCCTTGGCCGCCGATCAGAAAACAAACATTTTGCTGAATAAGAATAGAACTTAGTGGGTCAGATTTGGTTGGAATATTTTGCACATGGACGAACACACTTGCCTTCATCGACGTCAATTTCTCAAAGCGGCAGCCGCCGCCATAACACTTACCGGCTGTGCCGGTGCCAAATCACAGGATAAGCAGGGCGAGCTTCACCAGCCCGGTGCAGACGAACCGATGCGGGCGCAAGTCAGTGTCCCCACCGCCGCCCAGCTTCTAAAACGCAAACAGGGCGATTCAACAGTGGGCTTGATCAAGTGCGCTTCCTATGAAGAGGATATTTTCAAACAGATCAAGCCTTGCTTACCACTTTTGGCGTTACCAGGTTTGGCTAATAAAACTGTAGTACTCAAACCAAATATCGTTGAATGCCACCCGCATCGACAGATTACGACAAATCCGGCCGTGCTCAAGGCGGCAGTGGAACTAGTGGACTATCTGGGCGCTAAAGAGATCGTTGTCGCTGAGGGTCCCGGTCATATGCGAGACACCGAGTATCTTTTGGCCGCATCCGGCATCGGCCCGTTAATACATAAACTAGGCTTGCGCTTTGTCGATCTCAATCTCGACGACTTAGAAAGATTGGATAATCCAGACAACTTCAGCGGAATCGATCATTTTTATTTGCCCAAAACAATTGTCTACGCTGATGCGGTGGTCAGCGTTCCCAAGCTTAAAACACACCACTGGGTTGGCGTGACAGCCTCGATGAAGAACCTGTTCGGCACAGTCCCCGGTCGTAAGTACGGCTGGCCAAAAAATCTATTACATATAAAAGGAATACCAAACTGTATTATCGACCTGGTCCATCTGGTTAAACCGAGCCTGGCCCTCGTCGACGCCATTGTAGCCATGGAGGGAGACGGGCGAATCAACGGCACCGCTAAACAAATGGGTTACGTAGCGCTGGGCACCGACCTGGCAGCTGTTGACGCTACCTGTATTCGCACCATGCGGATCAACCCAGATGTCTTAAGCTATCTAGTGCGAGCCGGCCAAGTTGTTGGCAATATTGACGAGCGCCACATCAAGATAGTTGGCGCGCCAATCGACCTTCTCGCTCAAGACTTCGTTAAACCGATCACTTTTTATAATAGGCAACTGCTGGCCGAGGCGGCCAAATCGGCAAGCTAACTCTACTTCACGCCAGGATGCGTTCTCGCCCACTGAAAATATTTGTTGTCGGGCACAAGGCCTAGAGCTTTGGCTAGGTGTACTTTTGCCTCATTTAAATTGTTTTGCCAACTGCAATTGGCTGCCTCCCTTAGTTCATGGACGGCGATAAGATTTCTCAACAGCTGTGGGCTTTTCGCAGGCCGCTCTTTGTCACTGGGGTTTGTGATCAAAATCTCATCAACGCCGGAGGCATAAGGCTCAAGATCGATTGGAGACAGCAAAGGGCCAGGATAAGGCAGGAAAAATTCCAAACTGGGGTGATCATCGGTCACTGCCGAACAGCCAGCGACATAACTATTAAGCTTAGACCCACCCAGAATGTAGGTGGCGGCAATCTGTTCCGGCTCGTTTAAGCCAACTTCCATAAGGCTTTTATTGACGGCGGGCGTTTTTTGAATGCGCTCTCTCATCTTAGTCAGATCGATGGCAATCGGTCGATCTGAGCCAATCATAATCGCCTCCAATGAGCTGGGAGCCCAGACTGTCACATAGGGAAATACCTCAGCCATCGTCTTGACCATCATCTTCCACAGGGTTTTTGATTCCAGGTGCATCGGAATCCACTGGCAAAGCATGCCGCCCGCATTGAGACGTTGTCGACACAGCTGGTAAAACTCCTTGGAATACAAATTAACTACACCGGCATCGCAAGGAGGTGGCGGTTCAAATGAAATGACGTCATATCTTTTTGGCGTTCTAAGCAAATAATTGCGCCCATCCTCTAGCCAGCATGCCACCTTCGCTTTATGGACCACGCCGTCATTAGTGGCGGTGAAGATGTCGGCGCCCGCTAGAACTGCCGGCGATATTTCGCAAATATCCAGATGTCGCACTTCCGGATGCTTAGCTACCGCACCAGCTGTGGTGCCCACACCAAAACAGACCACCAAAGCATCCTGGGGCTGAGGATGGAGAAGAACCGGTAAATGCCCGAGCATGCGCATATAGCGCATCGCAGGCATGGTATCGGCAGAGTAAGATGTACCGTTGACAATCAAGCGCTTACCGGTTGAATATTGGGCGACAAGCACTCGGCCAATTCCATCTTCGGAAGCTCGAATTACTTTGCCGTTAGTCAACTTGACGTACATCTTTTCCAGATAGTGGTGCGGTAAAAAGAAAAGAGCGATGGCCAAAAGACTAAAGACAACCGTCAAGGGCTTGCGCCCCGCCTCATTGATGCGCAGATCAATGAAAATAGCAGTGGCCACTGTCAAAGCAACAATTATCGCCAGAGCGATTTGCGAGCCAATAGTCGGAATCAAGATCAACCCACAAACAAGTGAGCCCAAGATGCAGCCTAAGGTGTTGGCAGCATAGACATTACCGACGGCCTTGGCCACCTTCTCGGTTTGCGAAGCGGCCAAGCCACCAATTAGGGGGAAGCTGAGACCTAGAGCGGAAGCCGGCAAAATCAACAAGCAAAAGGAGATGACAAACTCGAGAGCCAAGAGTTCAGCTGGCGGCATAGCCCGACCGTGCGCATGATACACTTGCCAGGCGGCTACCACTACCAGAATGCCAGGCAAGATCATCAGCCCGATCGCCGATGTCAATGCCACCGTATATTGACTAAAGGCCAGGAGCTTCAGCTGTTGTTTAATGTCGACTAAAAAATTCGGCTTGTCCTGCAGTTGCCGATTATAGAGGATGCTGCCAATCACTAAGCCAAGCAAGAAAGTACTGATCATGGCCGTAAAGGCATAAGTGCTGGAGCTGATGAAAGCCTTGAGCAGACGGATCCATAAGACCTCATAACTAAGCGCCGTAAAGCCCAGGAAGGCGGCAACAGCATACAACCACTTTTGGGGCATCTGACTGCCGCTAATTAGAAGCGCGGACGCAGGCTCCGCATCCGGCGGCGGAGTCCGAGCTGCCACCACTTCTGCCCTTTTGTTGAGCGGGGATTGGGCCAGAGCAAAAGCCGCGATGGAGACCAGAAAATTGACGCCGGCCGCTAGGAAGATCGTCTTGGTCACACCAAGGTAGGGAAAACCGAGATAAGCCGCAGTCAAACTGCCCACCACTGCGCCTAAAGTATTCAGTCCATAAAGCATGCTGAAGTAGTGCGCGGCGCGGGCATGGCCTTTGGCCAGCAAAGCCGTGACAATCGGCAATGTCGCACCCATCAATATTGTGGGTGGTAATAGAAGCAAACAAGAAAGAAGCAGGCGTTCGGCATTAAGAGCGAACCCAGAACTTGACAGAGCTCGATTCAAAGCGACGAAGAGAGAGGGTGCCTCATGAAGAAAATAAGAAACTATAGGGGCAACCAGAGCAATACTCAGCTCTAAAATACCGTATAGCACTAAATGCGGTACCTTTATCCGATCACCGACTTTGCCTGCCAACCAGCCACCCAGAGCCAGTCCTCCCAGGAAGGTGGCAATCACGGCACTGGCCGCTTGCGTTGTGCTGCCCACCGCCAGAGCTAACATGCGCACCCAGGCGACCTCATAAATTAGTGCGCTGAGACCGGAAAAGAAAAGCAAGCAATATAGAGGCAAGCTGAGATCGAGCTGAAATTTTGCTGGTTGACTACCCTCCTGCCGGTCGCCGGTCATGTCGAAACCTCGTCTGCGATAAGTGGCCTTGATTTTCTCTCGCTCGCTGTCTGCTTACTTTCGGTCCAGGCAATAGTTTTTTTCAAGCCGCTGGAAAAATCATGTTTGGGTCGCCAACCCAGTTCTGCAACGGCCTTTTCATTATTGGCCACCCGAGATGGCCGTATCCCAATGCCGATTGGCCATCGAACCCCACTTTGGTTCGGCTCGGATAGGCATCAGTTTTTTAGCGGTGGCCACCGCCTCACTGATCGTCGTCTGCCTGCCTGTGCCAATGTTGTATGCAGGGCCGAACTCACTGACCTTTTGCGTCGCCGCCAAAAGGTAAGCGTCACACACATCGTCAATGTAGACATAGTCCCGAGCAATATTGGGCTGCGCTAAGGGCGGTAGCTCGCCTCTCAACCCGTAGCGGACAAGAGTCGGCACAAATCGATGCTCGTCTTCATCGGGACCATAAACAGAATACAAACGCAGGGTAGGAATGTATAGCCTCCGGCACTGAGCAAAATATTGACAAAAATGAGTTGCGGCTACCTTGGTAACGGCATAGACACTATTGGGCTTGACAATTTCATCTTCCTTGGCCGGATGATCTTTTAGTCCATATTCCGAGGACGAGCCGCTGTTCACGAAGGCATCGAATCCAATTTCAGCTGCAGCCTGCAAAAGATTGACCAGACAAATGATATTCGTTTCAATCATTTGCTTTGTATTGTCTTGCCAGGAATAAGCACCATGAGCGGCCAGATGAAAAATCCAATCGGCTTCGATCTCTTGCACAAGCCTTTGCGTTTGTTCGGCATCGGCGAGGTCAAGCGTATGAAAGCGAAGCCGATCGCGCAGCGATTCGATGCGGCCGGTATCACTTTCTGCCCGGACAAACGCGTGCACCTCATGACCATCGTTTAGCAGTCGACGCAAGAGATTTGCCCCGACAAAGCCGGTGGCGCCGGTGATAATACAACGTCTTGATTTGTCTGCCTGCTTAGTGATCATCGGTGAAACCGCCAGACCGGCGACCTTCCAAATTGACTCTTCTATCCGTCGACAGGTTATCACCGTGGTCTGAGTGCTGATCGTGCCTGCCGGTTTGATTGAGCTTCATGATTGTCGCTGTGTTGTCTTTATAAATGGTATCCCAGTCGGCGTTGGACGAGAGGGCCTTGATTAGGTAGGACTTATTGGGAAAGAAGATCAATTTGATTTGATAATGTTCCAGTAGCCTCTGCCATTCCGGCCCCAGGGTTCGCATCGTGTTATAGTCGTGAATCAGGTCTTCGCCGTACATGTCGTAACGTGTGTCGACAAACACCTTTGGATTAGCCGGTGAACGCCAGATCATTACATCACCGAATTGCGCGTCATTGAGAACTTTACCAAGACTATTATTCTTGCTCAAGAATTCGACTGCTTTATCTGGCGACCCGAAGGCTTTATTCGATTGCGGCAATTGCGGCGGGACAATACGCGTAACACATATCGCTGCGCCGAATAAAGCAATGGCAATGATCAAAGGCGGCCAGAAAGTCTTTCTCGGATCAAAAATCCAGGCATCACTGGGCTGTGCGACTGGCAATCCGGATTGAGCGGCCGCAGAATCGGCTGCACTTTTCCATCCCGCCATTTCAGTTAGCTGTTCGTTGGTTATTACTTTCTGTCGCTCTCTCCGCTTGAACATGACGGCAAATTCAGCCAAAAAGATCAGCACCGCAAATGGTATCAAACGCAGATGAAGGAAAGCCTGAATTGATGGTACGACAATGAGCACAACGCTGACCATCGTCATGGCAATGAAGCCACGGACATCGGACTTTCGACGCCCGTAGGATGCGCTTTTCCAGAGCATAAGCAAAGTGAGAAAAAGGATGGCCAGAAACGGATGGAAAGAAATATCCCGCAAATTGATCGGTCTTAGTTCATCTATCTGGGCATTGAACGGGGCGAAAAACAAAGAGGGAATATAGAGCCACAGACCAATGCCATAGGGATTGAGGAGGCTAGCTAACGTAACTCCAAGCAAGGCCAGACAGGCAGTCAAATCGAAAACTTGCTTTTTGCCGGTCAAAAGCTGAGCAAAAGCAGTAGAGAGGACATAGATGAGCAGGATGGCAATGCCGCCGATAAAACCGGTGTGGAGGTTGCACCAAAGCGCCATTAATAACGTCAGCCAAAAGATAAACCGCCAGTCTATCTTTTGCTTAGCCTCTTGTTTGCCAATCTCTTGCTGTTTGGCAGGAAGCAAGGCGCCGTCCGGCATTAGCTCGCCTTCAAGCATTATGCGTCTTGTGGCTAGGGCATACAACAACAAGGAAAGAAGCAGGTAGGAAAATATTTCCGGCCTGGCCAGGAAATGAAAATAGGCTGCGCTGACCCCCAGAACAATGATGCCAAATGCCCCGAACATTGGCAGGCGCACCTGCCGCATCAGGATCAAGGGCAAGACAATAAAGGCCGTCGTCAGCACAATCACTAATAAAAACAAAAGCGCTGGTAGATGCCCGATCTTGTACGTGACATAAAAAACCAACTCCGATAACCACTGATACAAAATCAGATGCCGCCGGGCATCAAGGCGAAGGTGAAAGAGAACGGATCCGTATCAGGCAAGGCATGATGCCTGACGATATAGCGACCGAGCGCCAATAGCCAGCAAGTATCAGGATCGTGCAGACCGGTGCCGGCGATTACCACTCCTAGCGCGAAGACGCTAAATAAAAACAACAGCAACACAGGTCGGGCAAAGAGCCTGGCCAAAACGTCGCTCAAGGCCACACCTTCTAACTGACTAGCGTTGGCTTGTTCTTCTCCCACTCGCTTTTTGGCTGTCGCTTAATTCGGCTCTCATAAGCCTGGCTAGATATGCAGATTAGCCGGAAGTTTTTTTCATCTACTGGCAAATTATTAGTACTGGCGATTTACTCCCACTCGATTGTGGCTGGTGGTTTCGACGTTACATCATAGACCACTCGGTTGATGCCCTGCACTTCATTGACGATGCGCGAGGAAATTGTCTCCAGCAAATCATACGGTAGCCGAGCCCAATCAGCAGTCATGCCGTCTTCGCTAGTGACGGCACGGATGCAAATTTGGTTTTGGTACGTGCGCTGATCCCCCATCACACCTACAGACTTGGTCGGCAGCAAGACGCCAAAGATTTGCCAGACTTGCTTATACAGTCCATGGGCCTTAATTTCCTCGCGAATGATCCAGTCAGCATCTCTAAGCACCTTCAGGCGCTCCTTGGTCACTTCGCCAAGAACGCGAATAGCCAACCCTGGTCCCGGAAATGGATGCCTCTCCCGGATGCCCTTTGGCACACCTAATTCTTGAGCAACTTTACGTACTTCATCCTTGAACAACTTGGCAAATGGCTCGATCAGTTTGAATTGCAAATCCTCCGGCAGGCCGCCAACATTGTGATGCGATTTGATTTTGACTGCTACGCGCTCGCCCGTTTTGGGATCGATGCGGGTGCCTGCGGACTCAATTACATCTGGGTAAAGAGTGCCCTGGGCCAGGAAATTGAAGGGACCAAGTTTCTTGGACTCCTCTTCGAAAACGCGAATGAATTCCGCACCAATTGCCTTGCGCTTTTCTTCCGGATCTGTGACACCCTTTAGTTTGGCCAGGAAGCGATCGCGAGCTTTGACAAAATGCACATGAATTTTGAAGTCACGTTCGAACGTTTCGACTAACCATTCTGGCTCGTTTTTCCGCATAAATCCTTGATCGATAAACATGCAAGTGAGCTGCTCTCCGATCGCTTTATGTAAAAGGAAAGCCAAGGTGGAACTATCGACGCCGCCAGACAAAGCGAGTAAGACGCGCTTACCTTGTGCGCGCGCGCGTACATCAGCGATCGCATCGTCAATGAATTTGGCCATCGTCCAGCTGCCCGTGCAACCACATATTTCGCGAACGAAATTTTGATAAATCCGCTGCCCTCCTTTTGTGTGGACGACTTCGGGATGGAATTGAACGCCATAGTAATCTTTCAATTCGTTGGCAATGGCCGTCACCGGCGTAGCTTTGGTACTAGCAACAACACGGAATCCTTCCGGTAGATTGATGACGCTATCGCCATGACTCATCCAACTTTCGATTTCGGCTTCGAGCCCGGCAAAAAGAGCGCCATGGTGAGCGACCGTGACCATCGCCCGACCGTACTCACGGACAGCGGCGGGCTCCACCTTGCCGCCCAGATCGTGGGCCATCACATGCATGCCATAACAGACGCCCAAAACCGGAACGCCAAGATTCCACAACTCGGGATCATTTTTGGGAGCCTGGGCATCGTAAACGCTATTTGGTCCGCCTGAAAGTATGATCCCTTTCGGATTAAGACGTTTGAGTTCGAGAGCTGAAACAGTGCAGGGGAGAAGTTCCGAATAGGTATTGAATTCTCTGATCCGTCTGGCGATCAGCTGTGAAAACTGCGAGCCAAAGTCGAGAATCGCTATTCCGTCGCTCAATGCGTTGTCCGGCAACCGCTCGGCAGGCGCCTTTTCTGGCTTAGTTTTTGTAGAAGTCATTAAACCTCCTTGCCTGAGCTTTCCAAGGGCGCTCGCCCGGTTGTGCCCGCGAATGCCTTCAATTATATGCTGATATCCGGCTCGATTTCGCGCAAGCTCGAATTGAAGTGAGGACTTCCTGGTAAATTACTGCCATCCGGGGAGCTAATTATTGACGTGGCCAGCACTAAATATGACAAGAAACAAATTTGGCTGGCCCTGGCGTTTGCCGTTTTCTTTGCCGTCTGGGCGATTGTACAAGCCTGGGGACACCGCTTCGAGGAATACGGCAACGACGGCATCAGCTATCTGGATATGGCTGAATACTTTGCGCACTTCGACATTGCTCACGGATTCACTTGTTATTGGAGCCCGCTTTATCCACTGGTCATTGCCGGCTTTCTCCAATTTCTTCATCCTCATGCGCTCGGTCGTTTCGCCTTATTAAAGCTGGTCAACGCCAGCATTTACGTTGCTCTAATCGTCACGTTCGAGCTTTTTCTTTATCAGTTCATTCATTTCTATCGCCAGCAAATCAATCGCGAGCAAACTGCCGCTACCCAAGAGAGATCCCTGGCGATCAGCGATAACCAATGGATGGTCATCGGCAATCTTCTTTTTGCCTATGGCTTTTTTGTTCTCGGCGGTAGCTGGATCGACACTCCAGATGCGTTGTTCATGACATTGTTTGTCGCCGCTGTTCTCGTCATCCTTCAAGTTCAAAGCGATCAACACGCTAGCCAGACAAGGCGCATGTTTGTCGCTGGCATTCTCCTTGGCCTGGCTTACCTAGCTAAATCAGTTATGTTGCCAATCGCAGCCGTTCTGCTGTTTGCGGTCTGGCTCTATATGCCCGCACCCAGTCGAAATAAGTGTCTTGTCAGCTGTGTCCTGGGATTGCTCATAGTAAGCATACCGTATGTCTCTTATCTATCTTTCCGGGCTGGTGAACCAACGCTGGCCAGTTCAGGCAAGATCAATTACATCTGGTATGTGAGCCGAACGCTGTCCGAGCATGAGCAAGGGCTGCCTGCTCTGCGTCGTCAATTGCGCCATCCAGAGAAGCAAATCTTTGCTACTCCCTCCGTGTTCGAATTTGCCAATACTGTTAATGGCACTTATCCTCCCTGGTTCGACCCGGCCTATTTCTACGCGGGCGCGACGATGTCTATCCGCCCCCTGAACACGATCTTGGTGATGACCATCAATAGTCTTTACTTCCTGAAGATATATTTCGCGGCCTTTTTCCTACTTGTTTGCATCCTCTGGTGCCTTTGCGGCACGTCACCCTTCCGTTTGGCCTCAATCAAAGCCAACGCCATCCTGACACTGCCTTGCCTGGCGGCCTTTGCTATCTACTGTGTGACGACCAACCTGGCTATGTGGTCTTTTAACGATCGGCATTTCTCAGTTTTTGTAGTGATATTCAGCCTAGGTGCATTGGCTAGCCTAAGATTGAGGATAGACGTCCGTTGCCGCCGTGGATTAACGACCCTGCTCTGCCTCACCTCGGCTATCTGTGGCATCGCCGGCACTGTGCGCCTTGTTCAGGACATTGAGTTTGCCCTCAGTCCGCCGGACCTTGTCTATTGGAAAGTCGCAGAAACAATCAGCCGGCTCGGTATCCATCCAGGAACGAAAGTGGCACGATTAGGCGATAAGGAAGTATTAGTCGACTGGGCCAAATTGGCTAACCTAAGAATCGTCGCTGATATTCCCAACAGCGATGAATTCTTCAAGATGTCGCCAGAGCGTCGCGCAGCATTATTCGACACGTTGAAGAAATCTGATGTCGAAGCGATCATTTATTTTCCCGAGCCGATCAGTCATTTTTCACAAGGATTAATGCATCATTTCGAAACAGAGTTTTTCTCTTATCTGAAACTGCTGGGAGCCAAACCGAAACCGCCAACAACACCACCATTTTTGCCCAATGACAATTTTGATGGCTGGTTACAGGTGGCTGGCCAACCATGCTATATCCATCGTCTCTAATGCCGCGCCATTGGTCAAAGTGACTGTCCGTGCCGACCACATGCCTGTCGCCTGCCCGGTCGGTCATGGCCGGTCCCCACAAGCGCGACATATACATTCGATAGGACTAGACCTGATATAAGTTACACTTGGAGGGCATACTTTCTAACAAGTTTACTAAGCAAATTCTCTAGATCGGGCTTTGATCGGAAAGGCAATGTCTGACCGCACTGCAGCGCAGCAATCAGCAATAATAATAGGAGCGGGGCCCGCTGCCTTACGGCTGCCTATGAGTTACTGAAAAATACGAGCATCAAGCCAATAGTATTGGAGCGCTCTGATCATTTTGGCGGACTCGCTCGCACGGTCAACTACAAAGGCAATCGCATCGACATCGGCGGGCATAGGTTTTTCTCAAAGTCCGACCGTGTTATGCAGTGGTGGCTGGATATGATGCCGATGCAAGCTGTGAACGACAGCGAGCAATTAATTACATATCGGCGGGCCACCACGACTGTCAAATCGCCAGAAACAATTGCTGATCCAGAAAAGACTGATCTGGTGATGCTCGTACGTAATCGGAAATCACGTATTTATTTCATGCGAAAATTCTTCGAATATCCAGTCAGTTTAAACCTGGATACACTGAAGAACCTGGGTTTGAAGCGCACAATCAAAGTTGGCTTGAGCTACATCAAAGCCAGTCTATTCCCAATTAAGCCGGAGGAGACTCTAGCCGAGTTCTTCACAAACAGATTCGGTAAGGAGCTCTATCTTACGTTCTTCAAGTCCTACACTGAAAAAGTATGGGGCGTACCGTGCAACAACATCAGCGCAGCTTGGGGAGCACAACGTGTTAAAGGTTTGTCTCTGTGGAAAGCATTGCACCACTTTGTTAGCAGAACCTTCGCCTCACCCGCTGACGTTCGCCAGAAAAAAACGGAAACCTCTTTAATTGAACGATTTCTCTATCCAAAATATGGCCCAGGACAGATGTGGGAATTTGTCGCCTCTCGAATCACAGAGCTCGGCGGTGAAATATACATGAACACTTGCGTTGATGGCATTGAAGCATGTAGTAACCAAATCACAGCGGTTGAAACGCTAAATGAAAAAACAGGAGAAAGACGGACGCTACAAGGAGACTATGTCTTCTCCACAATGCCTATAAAGGAGTTAATACGCGCGCTTAAAATCGATGTCCCGACGAATGTTCGAGAAATTAGCGACGGGCTCGTTTATCGCGATTTCATTACCGTCGGGCTGCTCGTGAATAAACTTTGCATCACCGAAAACACGCCGGAGGATGGACAAAAGCTCATTTCAGACAATTGGATCTACATTCAGGAGCCTGATGTCAAATTGGGTCGTCTACAGATTTTCAACAACTGGAGCCCCTATCTAATCGCAGACAAATCTAAAGTATGGCTGGGACTGGAATATTTCTGTGACGATGTCGATGCAATATGGACTTGGGATGACTCGAAAATGACGAAATTTGCCGGCGAAGAGTTGGAAAAGATCGGCATCATCAAAGCATCAGACATTTTAGATTCAACCGTTATTCGAATGCCTAAGACATATCCTGGCTACTTCGGTACATACGATCGCTTCGATGAATTGAGGCAATGGATTGATCAATTCGAAAACCTATTCTTAATCGGTCGCAACGGCATGCACAAATACAATAACCAAGATCATTCTATGCTTACAGCCATGGTGGCAGTGGAAAATATCGTTAACGGGGTGAAATCAAAAGACAACCTTTGGGCGATCAACACTGAGACTGATTATCACGAAGAAAAATCAAACTCGTAAACAAAGGCGCATCTTGTCACTTGACATGAGTCCTGTAAAGTACGGCTTCCAGACGCATAGAAAAACTCGCAGATTTCTATTAGTCGAAAGTTGATTAGCCATGCTACCCGCCTCAATCGTCATTCGCAACTATTTTCTCAATCGAGCAACTGCCAATTTCAACTGAAATTGAACCTTTCTCTAGTCCTTGTCGTTCATAGATATATGCGGACTTTTCTATGTACCTGACACGGAGGGAAAAAAGATGTTCACTAGCGCACGCATTCGAATTCACATTGCAGCCCTTTCAGAAGAAGACATCTTTGTTACAAAGGATCTTCTCAACTATGGAACAAGAGCAGCAGTCGATATTTACTTGAGCACCCTGGTAAAAGCAGAAAAAATCATTCGCCTGGCACGTGGTGTCTTTATTAAGAAACCCAGCCGTCTGAATTACGTTCTTCCCAATGCGCTACAAGTAGCACATGCCAAAGCCCACGCCTTCGGCAAAAAGATATTCGTGCACGGGGCGGACGCCGCAAAGAGGATTGGTATTGTTACCTCAGGCAATGCCGAACCCACCTATATTTCAAATGGATCAACAACTTCATTTCGCTTTGGCGACACGAGAATCCATTTCAAAGGCGCAGCTCCAAGGAAAGTTAATTTGGCCGAAAATAAGCAAGGTGCCTTTATTAAGGCCCTGTGGCATGTCGGCAAGAAACAAATTGATCCAAACACCTTGGCACAGGCTAGTTTGAGTCTTGGGCGTACTGAACGGGGTCAATTGCACCAGTCACTTGGAGTGATGCCGATCTGGATGGCTCGATTTTTCAAAACGAAATTGACGACTTAACTGCCATGGGCTTGGCACTGAGACAATTCGATCACATGCGTGTCTAATTAGCCGGGCCGTTTCTTGCTGACTCCCTAAGGTTGTGTGTGTCTAGCGCGGCTCGCGAATGCAATCGACCAAAGCCCGCGTTAGGCCAGCTCGCAGCAGTTCTGGAAACGTCTTGCTTGAGACGATATCGTACTTTGCTGACTCTTGTTTCAAATCGCGTCCCAGGTCACTAACGAAATAGAGACCTTTGGGGTCGGAACCCACCTGTAGAAAGGTCATTTTGATTTCATCGGGCCGCCGCATTTCTTTAGTAGCATCAACAATGACATCGCGCAACGACTGTGGATTTGTCGGCAAACCGTCAGTAATCACGGCAATCAATAGAGGCTTTATTTTTCCGTGAGCAATTTCCCGGCGTTGAAAATAGTCAGCGAAAGTCCTTCCGACTGCCCCTGCTTCGTTTGTGAAACCGCCTGGCGAATATGCCGCGAAAATCTGAGGAAGATCATTCATAGTGACATGAGGAAATACATGGCTGGATGTCGAGAACAGAACCACGCTCAGACCTTGCGGCAAAACCGAGGATGTCTGACGAGCCAATTCCATCGTCTGTTCTTTGCACCACTGCCACCGGCTGATCGGCCAACCATGATGGAGTAGGCTCGGGCAATCTTGTTCCTTCATTGAAGAAGATTTGTCGATCACTAAGACAACATCGTGTCGACTTAGATCAACTAGATCGATCTGAGTGAGAGCACGATTGCCTTGTGCCTGAGCTTTGAAGGCGGGAGCGGCTACCGGAATTTGCACGCTCATTTGCTGTCGAAAATTATCTTGCCTTCCCCGAGAGGACTCTTTATCACTGCTCGGCCCGCCATAAGTGTTAGTTCCGCCGTCACTGCTCGGCCCGCCGTAACTATTGGCTCCGCTGTAAGTGTCTGGTCCTATTTCCGGTCGGGGAAGCCGGACTGTCCCTTGAGCTATTGCCTCGGTAGTTTGAGCGCCTGCAAACATGCCGCTAATCGCGACAGACATCAGAGCCGATACGAGTTCTCTTTTCAAACCATCACCGAGTCTTTCTTGTTCTGAAGACGGCCATATCTATCGAAAGACGGCTATATCCACCGACTGTTCCTAGCAAAGCCGAGCGGACCACATGCACAGCCGCTATGAAATGAGCCGCAACAAGTTGAGCACTCCCGCCTTAGCTTTCATCTTATGAGCGGACAATCCCTGGGCGCGGCTAATTTCATCAAAATGATCAACATAGTACTTAAACGCATCGTTGAGAATTTCGGCATTAGTACGAGTCGGCTTCCAGCCAAAGTCGCGTTTCATCTTCGTATTATCAAAAACAAAATTGGCAGCCAACATCCGATAATGATAAGGGCCTAGTGGAGACAGTCCGAGTCCATTTAATATTTTCAAAGCTAGTACAGTCGGCGCTTCCGGCAGGCAGACTAATTTAGGACTTTTACCGGCAGAGAGCATTAAGCCCCGATACAGCTCTTTCATTGTCGGCACATTATCCGAACCGACGTGATAAATGCCTTGATGCTCAGACTGGCTTGCCAGGTAAGCGGCATTGGCTAAATCCTGCGCAGCAATGAACGAGTACCTATTGCTGCCATCACCGACCAGGTATAAGCGTCGACCTTCCCTGACAAAATCAAAAAGTATCGTCAATAATCCCAGCCTGCCCGCCGCAATAATCGTTGGACAGCGAATGATTACAGCACTAACATCACTAAATGACTTGATTATTTCTTCCGCTGCCAGCTTGCTACGCCCGTAAAGTTCAACAGGATGAGTCGGCGTAGACTCGTCCACCGGTTTGGCAAAGCCCGTGCTGAAAACGCAGTTGGTCGATGTGAAAACTACTTTTTTTATCTTAAGCGCGCGAGCGCATTCCATAACATTTTTTGTACCATCGACGTTGGAAGCCCACAGATGATCCAAGTTCTCTTTCACATGGGCGAGTAAGGCGGCAATATGAAAAATTGCATCAACTCGGCCAAAGCTTTTTACGGTGTTAATCAGCTCGGCACCGTTTGTGATATCAAGCTGAACATTCTTGTACCGACGGCTAGGATTATCCTCGGGCAATCGGTCAATACTTAGGACTTCATGGCCCTGGTCGACCAAGTAGTCGGCCATGATGGAGCCGAAGAAGCCCATTCCACCAGTCACTATGAATCGCATTAACGGCCCTCGCTCTTCTCAGGTAGTGCCTGAGGTAGTAATTGTTGATTACGTGCGTAAACAACACTGTCTCGATTAGAATACAAAAGATGCCACGACGGATCATTAGCCAGAGTCTTTGGCAAAGCCAATTGCGGTGGCAAGAAAATCCAGTCGATCCGGTATTTATCCAAGAGTTGCGACCAACCTGGTCGACACTCAACCATTTTCCAATAGTCTTGCAATAGATCGTTGCCGAATAAGTTGTAACGACTGTCGATAAAGACAGGAGGGTTATTCTCCATCTGCCAAAGCATCACATCACCGAAATGCGGGTCATTTAGTTGATTGCCGCGCGGTGGATTATGGGCAATGAAGGCGATCGCTTGGCTCGGTGGAGTAAATGCCTTGCTTGCTTGTGGAATCTCGGGGGGAACGGCACCGGTGATTAAGCCAGTACCGAAAGCGGTGAATGCCACGCAGAGCAGAGTCCACCAAATGCCCAAAGGATTCATCAAATTACTTGGCCGCTTGTTGAATATCTCTGGAATAGCTACCGCGAGATCAGGGCCGTCCGCGCCAATCCAGCCAAGATAAGCAGATCAGCAAGCGGAATCGACCGAATGGTCTTGATACCACATGCAGTGCCTATTGGTATAAGCAAGCGAAAGAACAGATCGTTTTGCTTTAAAGGCCGCTGGCCTCCCCTCTTAAGCAGCGCAACAAACCCGCAGATAATCATCAAATAAAAGGGCCAAAATGCAAATGAAGAGGCCGTGCTTAACTTAATCGACTGCATTTCGTTGTTAGTATCGTTGAACGGCCCAAAAACGTTCGGCATATATTGCCAAAGCCCAATGCCATAGGGATTAACCAGACTGGCTAACAGGCAAGCAATAAAGGCGAGGGGAACAGTCCAATTAACTGGCTTTCCCCGTAACTCCGGTATCAGTTTTTCGGCAAACATGCAGATCGAATAGAGTAGCGGCAGAAAAATGCCAACCAAGAACAGAGTGTGCAAATTTGACCAGAGGCAGGAAAGCACTGCCAGGAATAAAATTGATTTCCAGTCGATTCTGGTATTTCCGGCAGTACTAGTACTGACACGCAAAAGCACCTCAATAAAAATTGCCGTCAATAGAAACGAAAAGATTTCAGGACGCACTGCCAGGTGGGAACAGGAAGTCCAAATGGCGATAACCACCACAAGCATCAGCGCTAATCCCCGCCATCCACCCAGGTAGAGGATGCGGAATGGCATAACAACGAAGGCCAGCGCCAATAAACAAGAATCAAAAATGAGCAATCCCAGACCGCCTGCGACTGACCATACCTTATAAAATATGACTTCTGTCAGCCACTTTTCAATGACGTATTTTGCCCAGTGATAATGGGTGGTATAAGAAAATGGATCGCTTTGCGGCAAGTGTCCATGCTCAACTATCCATCTTCCCCCGGCCAGTAAAAAGCAAATATCCGGTTCTTTGTATACCAATCCACCTATGCAACAGCCATATAGAAGCAAGACCGAGAAAAAACAAAGTAGACAGATAAACGCCACGCGATCTACCACAGCAGCCAAGGTCTCGGCGCTACTGTGATCTATATTCGGAGCATCATTCATGGCTAGGTCCTGATTGTAAAGAACTTGATATTACAGCCTGTTCCTCATCTGTAATATTCTCTCTTCTTTCCAGCGTCAACTGGCGTCTTTTCTCTCTTGTAATTTTGTCGGGCGCATTAGTAGTGGAGCGTTCTCCCGCAAAGATTATCCACTGCAGCCAGTCGGTCGACATGATTTTCATTGCTGCCACAAACCAACTTCGCTGTCCCGCCAAAGCTTTCTACGCCTAGCTGACGCCGGTTATCTACCAGTTTGAAAACGCTGTGCCGAACAAGGTAGAAGTGCGTGTAACCACACGTTTCTAGAAACGCTGCCAGATCTGCTGCGCTATAGCCGCAGTCTTTAAACCAAATGCTGCAGAGCTGAAGGCATAAAAGCGGCTTCCAGCTGCTCAATGTTCGACGAGCGCCTTTCATACTCATCAGCTCATAGCCCTCGGTATCTAGCTTCATAAAGTCAAGCTTGGCGATACGATTCTCTTCAATATACTCGTCTAGGCTGATCACTGACACCTGACGGCTGGTAACCGGTGAGTCCACCCAGGAGCCCGCAGTTAACCATCCCAAGGATGCTTGCTGACAATTTCCTGGAACATGCATCTCAGCTACTGCACTCTGTTCACCGACAGCCTTTTCTATGAGCTGAACATTCTTCAGATGGAAATCGTCAGTTATTGTACGGCTGATCTTAGCAAAGGTCTCTGGTACGGGTTCGAAGGCATATACCTTGCCTTGATCTCCGACCAGGTGCGCAAAGTGCCAGGTGTAGTAGCCGATGTTGGCACCGACATCAAATACGGTATCACCGCGTTTAACCAGGCTGAGATAAACGATCTTGTCGAAATTGGGACGGTTTTTGTGCAGCAATAGTTGCCTATACAGTGACGGCACTGTGCATAGATACGCCTGGAGTAAATGTTTCGGGTTAAACAAATCGTGCCCTCAATTGTTTAACGGTCAGGGTACGCGAATATCATCGTCCCATCTGCCGATTGGCACTCGGGATTTTCTCCACTACTACTTGCTCGCATTTGCCCAACTCACCTATATGCTTCTTTTGTTTGAAGCATTTGGCGGCGAATTGAGTCAGACCGTTCACCTGGCCAGCCTGACTATCAACGAGCTTCAGCCCTTGGCCAGGTTTTCCTGTCGACCAGAGATTGGCAATCATTTCGTACGGTATGGTGTGGCCAATCGGTCCATGATCAATGGCGGTGAAATCGATCCATTCAAATTTCTTGTACATAATGTCGCTGGCTACTGGCTTAGCCGGGATCTTTGAATCGTCGCCAAAAGGGTTGAGCTTGGACAACATGCCTGCTGTGTCCTGTATGGCGTTCGGTAGTTGCAGCGGGTTGAACAGTGACTCGAGCAGAGTATCTGCTCCCTGGCCCAGTCGCGTGTAGCCACCGAACAAAAGTTGGGCGAGCGGCAAAGCGCGGTCTTTGCGCGAAAACAGAATGCGCACTTTTGTCGCCACAGCCGACTGTCCCTTTGACGGCTTGTAGCGGACAATATAATGAAAGAAAGTCTCGGCATCAAAGTCGGGATCCACCAGGAAAACCTGTTCAAAAAGCGGTTTGTGTGCAATTACCGGGATAGAGCGCACAGCCAGCCTGTTTCCCATGCTATGAGCGACAAGATTGATCCGCAAGCCGTTCTTTTCCTTCAAGTCGATCAGCTCTTCCATCAACCTGTTGAAGTGTTCCTGGCTCCATTCGTTGTTACCGGAATCGACAATGTATTGCAATAATCTTGCCGTCGACGGCCAACTGTATAAAACGACCGGACACTGCACATTATAGGCAAGTCGGGCCGCCTTCCCCGCTGCTACAGCAAAGCTATTATTGAAACCGTGCACGCATAGAAATATTTCTTTCTTGCCAGACTGCTTTGCAGCAGCCACAATGGCCTGACCAAATTGATCGTAATTGTCTTCTTCGCTCGCCGATTGGTCGAAGTGGAAAGGCTCGACCGAATACGGCACTTTGCCCGGTTTTTTTGCGCTTCGCCAGCCAAGCGTGTCGGCAAACTGCGCAACGTTCTTCTCTTGATCATTGGCTAGTACATAATCGAGCTTACCGCAATAGACATTGTAAATATTGTCGGATTCATCCATACGACTGGGTCCGAAAAAAGGTCGAGCCATCCCTCGATCGGTCATATAAAGCACCGGTATTGAGAGATAACGGCGGTTCTTTACGCGTGCCGCTGACGTTGGTGCTGCTTGGGTTGCTTCCTGCGCTGCCCCTTGGGTTGCTCCTTGGGTTGCTTCTTGGGTGGGCGCCGAACTGACCGTCGCCACCTCCGCCGCCCAGCCTGTGATGCTTGGGCATTAGTCTTGATCGGATAGAGGCAGCCGAGAAGAAATAACGCGCTGAGCGCCCAAATCAAACGAAGCCGTACCATGTGCTCACCTATAAATTCTGTGAGCTTAGTATAAAGGGCAAGTAGCATTGCGTGTGTGTCTGGAACAAGCGACTGAATGAGCATTGTTAAAATTTAAAAAGTTAGCGCCGTTGTTTTGCTCTGACTGCAGATCTAAAACGCTAATCCTGCTAGATCTTCTCAAGCTAGATATTCTCAAGCAATAAATCTGGTTGGCTCAAGGGAACAAAACATGGCACCGTATATGATGGCAAGTTCGAAGACGTTGCGCTATCGCTCTCAGGCGCACGTAAACGTGGTTTTCTCAATATTAGTTGCCCACGTTAGCATTTGCTGCTTGAGTGCCTGCGGCTTGCTCAAGCCGCCGCCAGACGACACCAAAGGCGTGCAAAACTGGCTAGTCATTCCGGTCTTTTATGCCACTAATCGCACTTTTGCCGGGGCAAAAAGCACAATTAACTATTCCGAAGTGCCAAACGGCAAGGGGCTTTTGTTCGGAGTCAAGAATATCGCTGTGCCGATGCCTGTCTACTCTCCCATAGAGAAGGGCACTGAAGAGAAGATGTTGTGGCAGCTCGTCCACGAAAATCAAGCAGCCAAGGGCGACGTGCCAGCCGTCAACGGTAGCACGTGCCCTGTCCCAGATGCCACTCTGGACCGCGATACTGTTGTACAAGCGTTCGATTCATATATGAAGCAAACACACAGCAAGGAGGCGGTAATTTTCGTTCATGGCTGCTGTGCAACGTTCGACACATCGATGAAACGAGCAGCGCGGGTAAGCGCGCATATGCAGGTGCCTGTTTTGGTTTACGATTGGGTCTCACCTCAGGGATTCACCAAATACCTGGAGAATGAAACGCTGGCACGGCAAACCTTAGATGATTTCTGCCGGTTTCTTAGCAAGGTAGAGAAGCGCATGAATCCAGGACAAATCACCTTGCTTGGACACAGCATGGGTGCGCTGTTTATCGACGAAGCGATGGTCAGAAGGTCCGTAGCCAGCGTGTCGTCGCCGGCGCCGCCGCAACGATATGGCGAGCTGGTCATGTCCAATGCCGACGTGGATGCGAAAACATTTCTCAATCATGCTCAGCAATTCGCCGACAATGCCATTAAGTCCAGAATCTACATTTCTCATGCAGATAGCCGCCTGCGCGCTTCGGCTGTCGCTCACGGCGGCTTCTACCGTTTGGGTGAACCCGGCCCCCTTCTAACCAACTTAACTAAGGTCGGCGGACAGGAGTTGATCGACATAACAGCTAACAATTCCGGTCACGAGCTTCCGTACTGGATCATCGCCAATCTGCACAAATACGGCAATCTTGGTCCGGTGAAAGAATACCAACTCAATCAAGAAAGTCCGAGTTTTGCCAGTCTTGTCTTGACCGGCATACCAAAGCCGGAAGCAGTGAGTGCGTCTGCAGACCCCGCCGATTCCCCCGATTCCGCCAATGCTCCAGACTCTCCAGATTCACCAAATCCGGACAACAAACATGATTGACTGTCTGGCCTCAGATTAGCCCTGAGATTATTCTCAGCCGCCATCTCTCGTTGGACCAAAGCGACATAGTATTCAGGTCACTACTTTAGATCCGCTAAGATAGTGTTTCGATTGGTTACTAAGTACAAGTCAAGAGCATTGCGGATTGACGATCAAGACATCATCATCTCGATCGTCACCGTCTGGGCAGAAAACATGTCTTCAGCCGATAGCGAAAATATAAGAGACCTGACGGCAGCCGCTCACCAAGGTGACGCCGCCGCACAGTTTGAATTATCGGAGCGCTTTCGTAACGGTCGCGGCGTCTTGAAGGACGAACAACAAGCGCTGGCATGGCTGAAAAAGGCTGCAGACAAAGGCAATGCCGACGCTATATTTTTGCTGGCCCGACGCTTCGAGAAAGGCGATGGTGTCCAAGAAAACGTGCGCATGGCAGCTGTTTTGTATCGTCGTGCGGCTGAAGTTGGCGATGTCGAAGCGCAAATGACCTTGGCTAAAATGCTTTTCCTCGGCAAAGGCTGTACGCAGGACCCCGATGAAGCGGTCGAATGGTATCGCAAAGCGGCAGAACGCGGACACATGGTTGCTCAATACAACCTGGGAGAGATGTACAGTCTCGGCCGATGTGTTCCCCAAGATGACCAGCTTGCTATCTATTGGCTGGAGCAGGCAGCCGAGCAAGGATTCATCGATGCCCAAGTGAGACTAGATACCTACCGCAAGGCTTGATGATCAAACAGATCTATTTGCCCAGGAATTCTTGGTTGGCGATTCTGATCTTAACTGCCGCCTACTTTGCCTTGCGGCTCCCCTGGTTATTGTGTCTGCCAATCACCGAAGCGCCGGACGAAGCAAATCATTTGTGGGTAGTAAAGTTTCTTAGTGAACATCTGCGTGTGCCCTCTGCCCACGAAGTATTAGCCGCTGGTAGCACAGCCGAGTATGGCCCGCTGCCACCATTTGGTTACTTACCGAATGTTATGTGCGGAACCATTTTCAACGGGCCCTGGTTCCGATTGGCTGCCCGATTCGGCACTTTGCTTGCCGGCTTCCCCACCATGCTTGTCGCTTATGCTTTGGGCAAAGAGCTTTTCGACGACCGTCCTATGGCCATGATGTTGCCACTACTGGTAGTGATACATCCACAGCTGATCTTTACTGACGCCTATACCAATTCTGACGGCCTGGTGATCACCCTTTGCTCGCTATCCATCTATATCGTCGTCCGCGCCATTAAATATGGGGCCGAGTTGAGCAAAGCTCTTCTAATTGGATTTCTAATGGGCTGGGCGGTTCTCTCTAAGACAAACAGTCTGGCTCTGGTGCCGGCCTTGATGCTGGGCCTCTGGTTTTCCTGCCAAATACAGAAGAACCAAAGATATAATCAAAGATGCACCGAATTCGCCCGCATCATTCTGCCATTTGCCGGCATGTTTATTTTGACTTGCGGATGGTGGTACGTGCGTAACTGCTATGAATATGGCGGCGACCTGCTCGGCTCCCGAACCATGATCAGGATCTGGGAAGCTACTCTCCCTCATATCAACGGCGTAGCGGTCAAGCCTTGGCCAAGTCTTGCCTCTCTGGCCTGGTGGCGTTATGTCTTTTTTGATTATTGGGGTCTATTTGGCTTTATGACACGTTACTTATGGCGTCCACTTTATCTGCTCTTTCTTGCTCTCTGTCTGATATCGGGATGGGGCTGGGTTCGTCCGCCGAAAAAGACGACACCGGCGGCGAGTTCGCCAAGCGATGCCAATCAGGCAAATCAGACAAATGAAGTTGCGAATAAAATCTGGCAGTTCTTCGCTGCTTGCTTTGCACTAAATATGGTGGCAGTAGTTTATGTCACCATCACAGGCGTCTCCGGCCCACACGGTCGCTATCTATTCCCGTCCGAATTGCCGATTCTTTCTCTACTTCTGGCTGGCTTCGCCCGCTTCGGGCCACGCTTCGAGCACCTGCTGTCTTTGGTATTAGTAAGCACATGCTTAGTTAGCACAGCTTACGGCTGGATCATCTATTATGCAGGACAAACCTGGGGTCAATAAGGGACTGCGTGAGGACGTGACCTATCTAAACTGAGCTCAGAGTTCTTTGTATGCACCAGGAGTAAGGAAGATGGTTGAATCTGTTGAAACTCACAAACTGCTGCGAAGGATGGCAGAAGTTTATCGAAACACAATGACATATCAGGACATTGGTTATGTTCAAACCACGACATCAAAAATAGACAATCTTCCAAGGGCAATTCGGTTCAATCTCCGATACGACGGTATCGACTGGACACGATGAAGAAATTCGTGAGCCGGCTGCTCAGCAAACCCCAATTTACAGCCAAGCAATCCTAATAAGTATCACCGAAGTTGGCAAGGCTCGTTGGCTGGAGTCGGGCCGACAATCGCTCGTCACCAGATATGATGCTAGCAAGTTTGGCAAAAAGCTTGATGCCACCACGATCGTTTAAATGCACTGTGTCGAGATAGTCGGACTTTTGAAAATCCGGACTAGTCGAAAGATCTACCCAGGTAGTTTTTGATTGCTGACATATTTCCGCCAACGTGTGGCGATACTCTGCCCAGAACGAATCCGGCAACAGTGACCGATTGCACGGCAGCGTTGGCATTTCCACGACCAGGACCGCACAGCCTTTTTCATTTAGGTCTCTTAAGAGTTCACGAAAGAAAGAAATTTGCACGCCGTAGCTTTTCGGTTTCGGATCAGCATAACGTTTTTCATACTCGGCGGAGTTATCGACAAATACTGTTTTCATATCCGCTGGCACCACCCAATCGCCTAGTTTCACTTGCTGATGCCCATTGGCAATGGCTTGAGCCAGTTCCTGTCCGTGCTTCGGTGTCGATGCTTTTTTGCCTTCAGCCAACTCACAGCAGGCATTGCTAATCAGATCACTTAATCGCCGCAATGGTATTGCCGATACTGCGCTGTTCAAACCGACGAACAGTCTGTCGGGGAGACTTGGATAGGCGAGCGCAGTCAGCTTGCTGGAATTGTTGATGAAACGCGAGAAAAATCGCCAGGGTTCAGTCGCACTCGGCTCGGCTAATTTGTTGTCGATAAAATCGCGCGGCGATACGCAGAGAACAACAACTTTCGGCTTTCGCTCATCTTGAAAGAGTACGCGCTCAATCATGAAGTAATCGGAGATCACCCCACCTTGCATGGCACAGTTAAATACTTTCGGTTGACCTTGCTTGCCGGCTTTTGTCTGGAGAAAGTGTTCGAGCGTTATCACTTCCCGATGATCCAGACAATCGACAGGCTTTTTCGTGAAGCGGGCATCGGCAGCCCAAGACGGGGAATTAACCTGCGAGCTCCCCAACAATACGACATCGGCTGGCCTGCCAGCTGGACAAAATCTCGGGCCATCCACCAGGTCCACGTTCCGTACATCGGGCTCAGGTAATTAGCCTTGGCAAACAAAGCTTCATTGAGGGAGCGGCTGACCGGTCCAGACAAACAGAGCAAGGTCAAATTGAGCGCAATAAATGCCGCCGACACCACAATTAGCTTGTGTTTGGAAGCACTTTGCAACCGCAATTGCGGTGTCTTATCTGTTTCTTGCTGAACTGCCGCCATTTACTGCCCAGGTTTTCAACAGGTTCGATTTTAGGGAGTGACTGGCTTTGCTGTCTAGAGCTGTTTACTAAGCAACAAAATTTTATGGGGTATGGACCAAAATGTTCTTCGATACCAAATGCAGTGTACAGGTTGTTGCTGGCAAAACTTAAATTAGGGAACTATTAACTCCGATCAGCATCAGTGCAAACGAACTTACTGGTACGGCAGAGTTTGGAGGGGTAAGTTGATGTTCAACCTAAAAAAATTGATGGAGTCTTGCTGCTCTCATAAAAATGAAGATTTCGCGGAAATTACCAACAAACTAAAAAAACAGTCAAATCATAATCAACAAAATCTCGATAAAGAAAAACAAAGTTGTGCAACAAGCACAGCTTTTGAACAAAACCTCGCCGTCAACGGCTTGCGAGCTAACGAACCAATTTCAGAAAAGACAGCAAGGGCTTATTGGCACAGTGTGAAACCTGATCGTCGCAAAAAGCGGGCTACTTGGATTGAGGAGCATCCATCCTGGGGATATGAAAGTGATTGTTTGCAGTCGTTCCTCACTCAATCCGCAAGACGCCGTGCTCTAGAAAAATATTTCTTAGCCAACCAGCGTCAACACGATCATATCGCCGGTTATTATGCGAATGAATATTGGCGCAGCGACATGAAGGTTGAACTTGTCGACGAGGACGGCATCTCTCAGCCCATCGGTAAGCCAGGCGAACTAGCCGAGACTAGCGAACTCACTCCCACTCAAGCGATCCTGTTGGAACTGGCGCAAGATGACGATTCTCTAGTTCGCCTTTCGGTCGCTACTAATGAGAACACACCTGAACCAGCGATGTGGATATTGCATGAAGATGAAGTCTCGGATATACGTTACGGATTAGCCTGCAATGCTAAATGCCCAGTTTCTATTTTGGATCGACTAGCAAGCGATAAAGATGAACGAATTGCCGTCGAAGCAAATGCTAAGTTACGCAAACTTTGGTCCGACGAATTAGGTATAGCTTCAGGTAATCTCTCCGCCGCTTACGGGTATGAAGACAAGCTGGCCTCTGTCGAGCAAGAAACAATGGCTGAGCAAACCATTTTAGAAGCAGTTCCGGCGGATGCCAAGCATCCCATTCCTGCCGCCGATTCCGATTCAGAAATACGACTAGCTTCATAAGCTGAAAAGATTTCGCGCTCTCTTTTGTGATAGATTTTGTCACGGTTTTTCTATCACCGACGGAGAATTTCCTGATGGGAACTTATCGTGCTTGGGCTGCACAGAAGGCCGGAACGGCACTCGAACCATTTGAGTTTGACCCCGGACCGCTACCGGAAGAAGATGTAGAGATTGCCATCGAATATGGTGGCGTCTGCCATTCCGATCTATCTATGCTCAATAACGAGTGGGGGCAGACCCAGTATCCGTTCGTGCCCGGTCATGAAGCGGTCGGCCGGATAACCGCTGTCGGTAAGCAGGTAAAGGGATTGCAAGTTGGCCAACGTGTTGGCGTTGGCTGGAACGTGAGCAGTTGCATGTATTGTCACTTTTGCATCAGCGGCGATCATCAACTTTGTGCCAAGATACAACCGACAATAATCGGACATTATGGTGGGTTTGCCAATTTATTACGAGCACATTGGGCTTGGGCATTTCCGCTTCCATCTGGACTGGATATAAAATCGGCGGGCCTTTATTTTGCGGTGGTATCACAGTATTCAGCCCACTGCTCGATTGGGATGTGCAGCCAACAGATCGCGTAGGCGTTGTGGGCATCGGTGGCCTCGGCCATATGGCGCTCAAGTTTTGCCGAGCCTGGGGGTGCGAGGTAACCGCCTTCACTTCCAGCGCACCCAAACAAGCTGAGGCTAAGCAGTTCGGCGCGCACAACGTAGTCTCCAGCACGGACACGGCAGCGATGTCTAAAATCGCCGGCTCGCTGAGATTTCTTTTGGTGACAGTCAATGTACCCTTAGATTGGGATGCATTTATTGCCACGTTAGCGCCCAAAGGCCGCATGCATATCGTCGGGGCCATAGTTGAGCCGCTGCCGGTGATAGTTCCTAATTTGATCGCTGGCCATAAAAGCATTTCCGCCTCGCCAACCGGCTCGCCAAGCCAAATCGCTACCATGCTGGAATTTTGTGCACGTCATAACATCAGCCCCCAGGTCGAACATTTTCCGATGAGTAAAGTGAACGAGGCATTGGCTCATCTCAAAGCCGGCAAAGCTCGTTACCGCATTGTCCTGGATGCAGATTTTAAGTAACCAGTCCGCCTATCTTGCCGCTTGCAACGTCTGTCTCTTCAGCATTGCCTGATAGTTGTTCAGGACATCAATATAAGCGTCGTGGTCAACAGAATTTTTGAGAACGCCCGTGGCTTGCTCATAGTACTGGGCTGCTTTCAAACAGTTGCCGTTTTGTTCAGAGACTATCGCTGCATTTTGACAAGCCAGTCCTAGGTTCTTCAAGATCACTTGGTCGCTAGGTGACAATTGTCGTGCGCTTTCTAATTTCTCAATGGCCAAATCAAAATTATGAGCAGAATTAGCTTGGGCCGCCTCTCTATTCAGCTTTGCCAGCTGATCGGTAAGATTGAGCCCAGCTGCGCTTATCGAGCGATGGAAGGTAGCAAAACTCTGATTGATCAGCGCACTGGAAGCACCGCTGCTATACAAAGCCAACAAGGTGTTTTTGTCGCGACAGGTCAACGGATGCTCAAGTCCCAGCGGCGCAACCTGCGGGTACATGATGTCGTATATTTCATGGCTATGATTTAAGCCAAGTGCGTGTCCGATCTCATGCAAGTCCACAACTTTGCACCGACGATCGATTTCGTCCCGCCGACCTTCTTTGCCGTCGTAGACCGTTAATAAAGCAATGTCCGCGTGTATAATTTCTCCCCTGGCGTTAACCTGCGTTTCTGTCACGCCCAGCTCCTGCCCTTCGCCTAGATCTTTCTTGTCGGCTGTCCAACGACAAGTGATCTGCGCTTTACTTGGTTCATCTACATAAGCAAACTGAATGCGACCATCAGACAACAATGTCCATTCGTTGAAGGACTGGCGTAAGATCGGCTCGAACAAAGGATCAAAACCAGGCACGTTCGGATTGCTAAAAACATACACTCTGAGCGGTAGCAAATTTGTGTTCCATTTTCGCAGCCCCTTGTCCGCGAAATCGCTTAAGTAGCTGCCGCTGACATCACTGGCTGAACTGGGAAAAACTGTATGCTGCAAAATGAAGATTGCCTCGTTGGCTTGCTTGGCGAAGGGGCCACTTGGATCCAGCTGCAAGTAACGCTCATAGGCAACAAAACCATAATCGTGTTTTTGCAAGTGCGTGCAGCAATCTGCAAGCAGGATCCAGGCATTTTCATCGTTAGGCAATCGACGCACACCTAAGACTAATTCCGGCAAGGCCTGTTCATACATTTGCGCTTTCAAGAGAGCGGAGCCTAACCCGACATGCGCTTCCGACAATGTTGGGTCTTCCGTCAGTGCCTGCCGATAGCAATCGGCGGCAGCCTGATAATTGTTCGCCTTACAGAAATGATATGCCTTGTTGAAAGACTTGATCGCTTTGTTCCGCGCCACAGATTGCGCATACTCTGGCGAATTCTCTCGGCCGGAGAGGGCGCCACTACCAAAGGAGAATAAATTGGGTACTGGCAAAAAGGGGACCGGGATGAAATAACCTTGAGCGTAAACGGGCTGGATCATCAGTGAGACCATCAGTGAGATCGTTAATGAGATCGTTAACGGGACCGCCGATAAAACCACCGAACCAAATGTACGCATCCACGGCCACAGTCTTTGCTGCCAGGCAGTCGATCTTGTCCGAACTCGCTTAGTCAATTTCTCTTCCCACCGCAATAGCAAGCGTCGTGCAGAACATTTAGCCCCAAAAGCCCGCCGCCTGTCAATTTAAGTTTAGGGCGCCCACAGATTGGCATGAACCGCGCCAGGTCATAGATGCCTAATCTCAAACAAGATTGCCCAGAGAGCCAATTCAATCTTGGATGAGCATCATTCTACGTAGCTCGCCATTCATCTTATTTTCCGCAGGGTTCATCTGAGCCACTCTAGCAAACACATCATTGGCATGCTGATTGTCGCCCGCATCTTTCATCAATAGATATTGGTTCATTAAATTCGCGTACAGGTCGTCTTTCAAGCCTTTAGCAACAAATGTTTTCTCCGCCTGCTGGTAGTAATCGCGCGCCAGCATTTGATATTTCTTCTTGGTAGGGCTGTCGCGCGTTACGCAAGCCCACATGTAATACGCTAGACCGATGTTGTTCAGATCGCGAGCAAGATCATCATCTTTATTGGCCTGGCGATCGTATTTCAAGATGTGCTTGTAACTATCGATCGCCTGATCGAAAGCACAAAGATCGATCTTCAAACCGGCCAAAATACGCGCCTTATGAATGAATTTGTCCCGGTCGGCATCACTATTTTGATAGCGCGTAAAGTCATCAATGAGCATGTTCTCTGCAGTGCTGTAATCACCCTGGGCTTGCAGAGTTTGCTCCATCCGACTGCGCAGCTTGTACGCTTCGCTATCGTCTTTAGGATGCGCATCCGTAAGCTCTTGCTTTTGTCCGTCCAGATCTCGCCAATAATTGACGAACGGGCGATCGCTAATCTGCACAAAGCTCCGACAGACAGCCACACATATAAACAGAGCTAGAAGTACATAAGCTATGCCGCGCATTGTTTTACCCAAGAGGTCGTTGACGTTGTTTTACCATCTTTGCATCGATTGCCTGAATTGATTCTCGTCAACCAGTTGGACCATTCCCGGACTGGGCTGCAGTGGACGCCGCCGACGATGCCGACTGCGCGGCCGAGGACGAAGCCGAAGATGCCGCTGATGACGACGCTGCCGACGAGGCTGCGTGCGATGCCGCGGACGACGCCGCCGAGGAAGCCGCCGCTGACGAAGCTGCCGCGGAAGAGGCGTGCGACGCTGCTGATGAGGCTGCCGACGAGGCCGCTGCGGAAGATGCGTGCGATGCTGCCGAAGAAGCTGCCGACGATGCCGCGTGCGATGCTGCCGAGGAGGCTGCTGACGAAGCCGCGTGCGATGCTGCCGAGGAAGCTGCCGACGATGCCGCGTGCGATGCTGCCGAGGAGGCTGCTGACGAAGCCGCGTGCGATGCTGCCGACGAGGCTGCATGCGATGCCGCCGCTGACGACGAGGCGGCAGCCGATGCCTTCGATGTTGCCGCTGCTGATGATGCCGCTGAGGACGCGGCTGAGTGCGACGCGGCTGATGACGATGCTGCCGATGACGACGCAGCCGACGAAGCGGCCGCATGCGACGCTGATGAGGCAGCCGATGATGAAGCGGTGGCCGGTGGTGCAGCCGACGAAGCGGCCGCTGAGTGCGACGCTACCGAGGAGGCTGAGGTCGCCGGTGGGGCAGCCGAAGTCGAGGCTGCTGAATTGGCCGCAGTCGACGCTGCTGAGGTCGCCGGCGGTGCTGCCGACGAGGAGGCTGCCGACGCATTGGGGGCCGGACCAGCAGTAGAACTCGCCGCGGAGTTGGACGCGGCAGCACTGTTGCTAGCAGCATTAGGTGGTGGACCGCTTGAGGCTAGAGGCTGATTCGGATTGAAGGGAGCAAACAAAATGGGAAATACATATGTGCGGCCATAATTGATCATGCCCGCTTGCATTTGTGCACCAAAGAAATCCATAGGCACAGGTAGCCTGACCTGACAGCGAGCAGTTACCGCTACATATGGTGCTTGCTGACCATTGCCGGGCACCCACTGAAAATCAGTAGGATTGTTGGCAACGGTAATTGGCCCAACAAACCAGCCATCGGTTGTATGAGCTAAAGCCGTCTGCGAGGCAGCTGTATAGCCAGTAGTAGCATCTGACGCACTGGCAGCTGCTCTGGCAGCGTCTCTGGCCGCTGCATCAAGAGTGGTAAAGCCCCAGACAACCATGAACATATTGAAGCCGAGAATGGCAAAAATGACCATCAGCACAGAGACGATGGCAATTTCAATTGCTGTACTCCCGCGTTTGCGGCGCTTACCCAAAATCAGCTGTGTTAAATAATTCATGGCTTCTCTCGATCTTTCGATCTTATTGGATTGATCTGTTTACTGGAGCACTACGAGTGAACGGGCAATGGTTTGGAAAGCTGATTCCAACTGGGTAGGGTCGGTGACTCGCACATAAATCGCTCCATGACCAGACTCCCATGCTATGCCCTGACCGCCGGTGACACCATCTCCAAGCAGTGAATCTTCTTCAGGTTGAATAATCGGGTTAGTAGAAAGACCAATTGTGTAAATGGGAATTCCGTCATGACCAGCATCGCTACCTTGAGCTAGAGCAGCCAGTCGTGCTGCGCCCGCCCCACCAGGCAGATTAGGTACACCATCGGTAAATAAAACGATTGCCCGTTTAGCTGTGTTCCGATAATCATTCGGATTTGTCACTTCTGACAGTGCTTGGGCTAAAGAATCGGCGATGTCGGTACCACCGAGCGCGTTCATCTGGACTGGCAGCACAGGTGGATAATTGCCAGAACCGTTCAGCGCTGCTAGCACGGCTGAATAGTTACCGTCTTGAATGGTCTGGCTGAGCGTAATTGACGGCAAGGGAAAACCGTTGGGCGGGTTGTATTGACCGCCACCAGTCCAATTAAAATCTATGTTGTTGACCGTGCTATAAGGTGGATCGTTCCAGCCGCTGGTTGGCGATGTACCCACTTGATCGCAAAATGATACCAGACCGAAGTGGGCATTGGTGCTTTGATACATCGTTGTGAAAAATTGAGTGCCGGCGGCAAGCGCTTGGGACATCGGTGATACTTGTTGATTGACCATCGACCAGTATTTGTTATAAGCACCAGCAAAAGGGGCTTGAATGGCGGGGTTTATATTCGACCCCCCTTGACTGGCTAGCAATACGCTTTGGTTTTCCAGATTGCCGCGGGATGCTTCCACACAGCTTTGCACATTATTAAACGGTGCACCAACATTGACGACCATGTCGGTGAAAGGCGGATTACTGTAGCCCGGAGCGTTGCTGGTAGGGTTCAGTCCGCCAATTAACAAGTTTGGATAATTTCCTGGCGGGCGGCCCTGCTCAGGTACAAGTGTGCCATTTAAAGGAGCCAGGGCCCGCAACCCGTTATAGCCATTGGCTAAGCCGGTGACCGGATTGGTAGCGATTTCTGAAAAAAGGAAGGGAGTGACATTACCGCCATCGGCTACCGGCCAGGATGCCTTGCTCAGATTTTGCGGCTGCGATGCGTTCAGTGGTGTGCCTGTGTCTGGAGGTGTGTTCGAGTTATAAATCGTCTGGCCGGACGAAACCATCAGATACTGCACTGTTGAAATGCCATCGTAATAACGATTAACGAAGTAGACCGGCGTCTGATCATCCATGGAACCGGAGATGTCGAAGCATAAGATGACGTCTAGCTGAGGTAAACCGCCGTTAGATGCAGCATAGGCTGTCTCCACTCTAGCTATACTGAGCAAATTGCCGACAAAAATCGGGCTATCGCTGTAGATCCCTTCTACCCGCATGGTGGCTGCCGCAGTACTACCGGTTGTAACCGGACTACCGTTGCGGTCGAGCAAAGTTATATTGAGGGTGGCATTGTAGGGCTGCGGCGGGTTTTGATTCTGATTTTGATTGAGATTAGCCGTGACATTGTTAGTATTGAAAGCGGTCTGCAAAATACTATTTTGGATAAATGTATCAGCAGCTACCTGCATAGCAATAGTTTCGTTTTGGGCCAAGGTGAAATTAGGATTGGAGGTAGCCATTGCCGCTGTTCCAGCCAAGGCTGCGGCGTCTGTCACGTTGTGCAATTGTTGTTGCATAAGCATGAATCGAGACAGCTCGAAACCTAGCATCGAAAGTGGTAAGACGACAAAAAATGCAACGACTAATACCAGCGCGACAAAGCTAGCACCTGCCGGTTTTCTTGTGTTAAACCTTAGCTTGAAATCCATATTGTTGCACCTGAAAGAGGGTACTTAATTTCCTAGTCCGTTTGGATTTTCGGCATAAACATCGAATTTGATCAACATGGTGTACGGGCCACTAAGCCCGGGGATGTTTAGCCCTAAAAATGCTCCTGTGGGGAAAAGCGGTTGGATAGTTCCTGTTCCTTGCTCCTCGAGAAAGTAGAGATTGACACCGGTATTTATCTGGCCGTTCAGCTGGGCGGGCGACCAATAATGTTGATCTGGTCCCGGCGGATTATACGGCTTCACACACACATTAAGTGTCTCCGTCCCACTGATGCCATTGAAAGCCGCTACCTCTGTATTGAATCTAGTTTGGGCTGCTGCAATAGCGTTAGTAAAGGTTGATGATTTGGCAGCCCAATAACAGCTATCTCTCACAGCAAAGTAAAAGCACAGAGCCCGGTAACCAAAGGAAGCGATACCCATCATAGGCAAGGCTAGCCCAAACAGGAACATCCACAGTACTGCGGGGTATTCCGCCATCAGACTCCCTCGATTTCTTCGATGGGACATCAGCAATTTCTCTCGTTTTGCAGGGTGGTAACAGTCTGTATGCTACCGGTAGTAAAGCAGTTGGTCAATATGACTTTGGTCACACGGTGGGTCTGAAAAGCGAATCTGGGGCATATTGAAACAGAAGCGATTGAATTATGATGTATTCCTGTAGAGACGCGGACTATTCCCATTTCATTCAGGCCTGGAATTGTGACACAGTCAATTGAAGGTGTTATTTCCCCGAAAACCGGATTATTTCCGGCTTTGAAAGAAATTGCCGATCTTCCTGATGGTCAAGACGCAATTCTTAGGATTGATGACGGCGAAATAATTGGCGACATTGCGCTAGCCAAAAGCCGGTATATCACTGGAGCGTATATAGGTTCAACCGGTGCGAAGGGTGTCGATGCGTTGCGGCGGCTCTTGTCGATACGCAAAGGCACCTTCGCTTGTTTCCAAACAGAGAGCGGTTTCGACCAGAATTTGAAGCAATCGATCAAGCTCGACATAAAGAAATTGGTGGCTGCCGAGGAAGCAGGACCGATCCGAGCCAGGCAGAATGCTGAATCAAAAAACAAGCGATCGGCCGATGATCTCCAGCGCCAACGACCAACGGATACCGGCGAAGTAATTGTCCCGCATTTTGCCGGAAATTCTCCCTTACCAATACCGTATTATGAACCAAAGGATGCGTTGACCACCTCCGGCACCGATCAAAGTGTCTTATCCGAACCGCCTAGGCGCCAGCCAACAGCGGATTTGCCGGTCTCGGAGCCGCCAGCAACCAAGGTATTTATTAACGGCCAGCCAATATTTGCCGACCTGCCTGAAGAAAACGATGTCTACTCGTTGCTCGATCACTTTGGTTTAGCAGTCGAGCAACCGGTTTTGAATCGGCTCTATCACTCAGCCTCCGACATAGAGCCGCTCCGCGACGACAACGATGCCGGCCGCTGCGGCAAAAGCTTCGCCCATCTCGTCGCAACCTCAACCTCAACCAGAGCCAGTTGAGGGGACAAGGCCCAAACAAGCGGTCAGTCCGCTGCAAAAATTGAAGAACAAATACAAAGAGCTCAGCGAAATGGTAACGGCACAGGATGAAAAAGCGAGCCGATCGACAGCCTCACCGGGGCAATCGACTCAGCCGTCACCTCACTTAACCGAATCAACAGCCGTTGCTCCTGAAACGCCGGCAAATCTGACAGTACCTTCCAATCAATTATCAGCAACAGATCACGGCGACTTGCCTGAATCGGCACCGCCTGAAGTGCCCACAACTATTCGAGAAGAGAGCAAGGCGGTAGCCTCTTGGGCTGAAAACGTTCTATCCGCACGTGTACCTAACGTTTTGGCCAAATCCAGTTCAACCGTTCATCAATATCCAGCGCAAAACCGCCCGCCGCTCGTGCAGCCCCCAGCTGCTGAGTTTGTGCTCAATAACGTGCATGTCAGTAAGCATGGCTTGCCCGCTCAGTCTGCGCCAGTTTCACAAACGGCGAAGAATGCTGAAACCGTTGCCGCCGCAATGCCAATAAGGAGGCGGCCGATAATGATCAATCGATTTCTATCTCTCAACGTCTGATCGCCGCAGTCCAGAGATACGGCGCTGCCTCTCAGAATAAGTCAACTTCATCGAATAAAGGCATCTCTCCAGTTACACAGGCAGCGGCAAATGGCCAGGCGTCATTGCTTGCCAATGCCTCGCCGGATGCGGCTGGTCACCCAACCGCTGTTAGACACGACGAGCATGGGGCGGCCATGCGCTCCAAATTTCACGATCAAGCGCCAGCGCCTAATATTCTGCGAGTGTTGTGGAAGCAGCATCGAAAACAGATTCGCATCACTGCTTTCGCTATCGCTGGAGCAGTGTCGCTGTTTCTTGTAGGAAGAACGATTATCTGCGCATTTTTCTCTCATCAAGCCGAGAGCGCCATCAATGACAAAAACTATGCCCAAGCCGTTGATCAAGCCAACAAGGCCTTGTTTTTTGATAACTCGTTTGAATCAGCGCATTTTTACAAGGGGCTAGCTCTGAAAAGACTGCGAAACTTCCCGGAAGCATTGGCAGAACTCGACTTCGTGCTCGCGCATAATCCGAATAATGTAGATGCCCTCTATCAACGAGGCACCATCAATGTACGCTTGCGCAATTTCCAGCAAACGGTTGACGATTGCAATAAGCTGTTGGCGTTGCGGCCGCAGACCAAGTGGGTCTTTGTCTACAGCAACAGAGCATATGCTAATTCCATGCTGGGTAATAAAGATGCCTCTATTAAGGATTACACGAGCGCTCTGCAACTAACGCCGAAAGATCCGCTGCTTTATATGTTGCGCGGCGCCGATTATCGTGATGCAGGGCAACTAGATAAAGCTCTGCAAGACTTAAATTACGCAATTAAACTCAGCCCCCATAACCCCGACTGTTACATCGGCCGGGCCTTATGCTGGATGCGCACCAATAATCACGACAAGGCATATAAGGATTTTGTCCATGCCCTCGAACTCAGCCCTAACAATCCATCAATTCTTACCCAGCGTGGAACCGCTTATATTGCCGACAAGCAGTACGCTAATGCTGCCCAAGATCTGACGCGCGCGCTGACAATCGATCCGCGCTCCGCCGATGCCTTTCGCGCACGAGTACATTTAGACATGGCGCTGCATAAATATCAGCAAGCGCTGGCCGACATGAATAAAATCGAAGCACTGGGCAATAATGATTACGTCTTTTATCGCGATCGCGGCGATCTAAATTATCAGATCGGCGATTACAAAAAAGCGATTGATGATTACACTCTGGCCATTCAAAAACAAGAAAGCGATTTGCCAAGCTACATTGCCCGCGCTCAGAGCTTATCGAAATCAGGCAATCTCCGCGCCGCCATTAGCGATATCGACAAAGCATTGACCATGTCTCCGGAAAATGCACACCTCTATGCCTTAAGAGGACTGTACGATTCAATGTACGGCAATGCAGCCACGGCCAAAACCGATTTCGACAAAGCGGTCAGTCTCGATCCGCACAATGCTGAAGCCCGCTTATGGCGCGGTAATTTCTTCCTACAAGACCATGATTACATTAGTGCCACCGACGACTTCGATGCAGCACTTGCCCAAAATCCAAACCTGAGAGAAGCGCGGCAAAACAGAGCGGTCGCTCAATCGGCAATACGGCACGGCTTATCGCACAGCACTAGCGAGGCGGTGATCGCCAGCACCAATCCGCCCCCAATAGATAACAAACTGCTCGCCCGCGGTGACTCCGCACAACTACTCGCGGCCGGATACGCCCAGTTGAGGCGCGGCAATGCCGAGGCAGCGGTGACAATTTTGAATAAGGCCGTGAGGCTGAACCCTAACGATGCCAATGCCAGGCGTTACCTTGCGCACGCCATGCTGGCGGCCGGGGATGCTAATAATGCCGTCGACCAATTTCAAAGCGTTCTTAATCTCGATCCAAAAAATTCTGATGACGCCAGGATCCTAGGCGATGCGCTCGTACGCAGCAATCGGTTGGAAGAGGCGATCAATGCTTACAGCAAGTGCCTCGAGCTCAATCCAAAAGACGCGAGAGCTTGTTGCTCCTTAGCCCAAGCGTATGCCAGATCCGGCTTCGCCAAGAAGGCAAAAGAGGTCTGTCTGGAAGGAATGAAGGACTGCAATCCGGCCGATGTTAATGCGATCAAGGCCGTTTTAGACTCGATTCAAAATAACACTCAGGCTCCAGCGAAAGAAGAGCCAGGTCGAACACACTCGCAAAACAACGTACAAGGCTAGCAGTACATGGTATTTGTATTGGTCGTATCGATCCAAAGCATGATTCTTGTTGATCAATAATCATGACCTTTTGCACCTAGTAAGATCGCCCAATTGGGCAAAAAATAGAAAGCAATGTCACACGAAATAGCCAAAACTGATCATGCAAGCAAAGCAGCAGTGCTGCGGCGTCGGCTTGCCAAAATCAACTGGCAGCTTGTGCGCGAGATCGTTTTGAGCTTAGTCATATGCACTTACTGGTTTTACGCATTCACCTGGGTCTCGCCAGACTCCACATTGAAAGAGCGGATATTGGAGCGGGTTAGAGTTTGGTGGAACTTTTGGGGATTTTATCAGAACTGGAATTTGTACTCGCCCGTAATCCGAGATATCAACTTCCATACGATAATCACAATGACTTTTGCCGATGGCACTGTCATGGTTTATCAGATGCCCCGCATGGACAAATATAATCTCTACGATCGATATCGGATGGAGAAGTTCCGCAAATGGGGAAACGATGTGATGCCCTGGAAGGACAAATACAAAGAATTCTGGCCTGATTTTGCCCGATATTTCGGCCGCTTTTTACCGCCCCGACAATAAACCGGTCAAATTTTCTTTGCACATGCTTTGGACCGAGACACCGCCTCCGAAGGAGCCGCTTGTGGATCGCATGAAATTACCCGATCATTGGAAATTCGATACCAAATTCACTTACTTCTATACGGATAAGGATTTTCAATGACCTTACTTAAGATCTGGCAATTCTGGAGAAAATTCTGGTTTGAGCCGGTCTCGCCCTTACCACTCTGTCTGTATCGCATTTGTTTTGGCTGGTGCATACTTGAAGGCACCATCTCCCAAATGTATCCAGCGATGAATTTTTGGTTTGGGCAACATGCAATTACTACGCTGGATGCGGTAAATCGATATTTCTGGTCGCAAGATCCTACTTTAGATATTCTCATTCTCTTTCCGCAAACCGAACACGGTATAGCCATCTTTTTTGCGATTTACATTGCGGCCGCAGTGTGCTTAACCGTCGGCCTGTTTACCCGATTAAGCGCCATCATCGTCTGTCTGGGAACGATTTCTATGCACCATTACCAGCCGTACAATATCAATGGCGGCGATTCGTTCTTGCGATTGGTCAGTATCTTTCTCTGCTTTTCGAATTGTGGTGCGATGCTTTCACTAGATCGCGTTTTGGAGCGTCTGCAAGTCTATCCGTTAGCAGAGCCGGTCCTTAATCCATGGGCACAAAGAATGATCCAGGTACAACAAGCTTTTGCTTACTGGAATACTTTCTGCTGGAAAATTGTCGGTCCGCAATGGCTGGATGGCACCGCTGTCTACTATGCGACCCGGCTTGACGATATGTACAAATACAATCTGCCGATTCTTTTGAATCAGCTCTGGATTGTTAAACTCCTCACCTGGGGCACTCTCGTCATTGAATTCGCCATGTGGACTTTCGTTTGGGTGCCTGAACTGCGCTACTTTGTCCTCCTCGGCGCAGCGGCATTGCATCTGGGCATCGATACAACGATTAACTTACCGGTTTTCGAATGGGCTTTTATCATGTGTTTGATCAATTTCGTGCCGCCAGAAGATCTGGTTCGCGCTCACAACTTTGCCAAATCAATGATCGCCAAAATATTTGGCGAACCGGCTAAGTTAAACTACGATCCCTCTTTCATCCCTGAAGCACACCTGGCAAGCATCATCAGTTCTCTCGACATTTTTGGTCGCATCACCCCGGTCGGCTCAACCACCGAACCCAATATTTCCAAAGCCGGGGTCCGTCTTTCGAACTTATCATTGCAGACCAAGTCCGGCACATTATCCGGTTATCGCCTGCTTTTGTGGCTAAGTCTCCGCCTGCCGCTGTTGTGGCCAGCCATGCCTATAGTTTTTCTCTTTTCACCGATCGCCGGGCCACAGGTTTTGACAGCTCTCTCCACCTGGTGGACTTCCAATCGCGAGATGCCAGCCGTGCCAACTTAGCAAGCATTAGGCAACTAATCTAGAGCATCCCTTAGTGCTAAGTGATTAAAATGTGACATGCCTGCTACCGCTTCATGCGGGTGCCCGGGGTTGACCATGTCACATTTTAATCATCTGCCGCTATGTCCAACATTCACAAATCCAATCTAGATCCGATCCAAATCCAATCTGGGGTTCGGTTTCAGACCGCACTTTTGTTATTTCTGGCAATAGAATCGTACTAGGCGAGACAGCGACCAAATCAGATCAGACACGACATGAAACGACATGAAACGACATGACGTGATGTGACCTGACGTGACGCGACAAAACTATTTCCCTGCTTGGTGGCAGAGAGTCAGAGACTCATTTCACGCAGTCTTTCCCAAGAGGTCATCCTCCCCAAACCGGCAATCTGATTCCTTGCCCAGACCGAGTTTGACCATTGCCGCTTCCGGGTCAATCGAATAATGCGCGCAATATTTGAGGAGTTCGTACGCTTCATGCTGGAAAAGTTTGTTTGTCTCAAATAAGTCCAAGCAATACGAAGCATAACCGAACACTGTACCGTTAACCAAGCCGCTACGCAGCAACGCACCGCCAAAATCATTTTCCACATCTTCGACTGAAGCTGCTACTGCTCGGATTTTTTGATGATCGAGCAACTCCGCCTTTCTAATGAAGTGGGCTACCTGATTGATCCTTTGCAACTCGGCAATGAGCTGCTCGATTGGGGCATCAACTTCTTTTACCAGACAAATCAGCTCGCAAGCGCGGGCCACCGACAATTGTCCGGATGCCACCATCTCTTGCACGCGCAATGACGCCTCTAAGACCAATTCGTTCAAGGCACTTAAATGCAAGAAAACTTGCCCGATTAATTGCTCGTTCTCGATTGAATTTTCAAGCGCATCGAGTGCTTGATACTCCTCGATGACGCCGGCGCCGAGAAGCAGCTCGGCTAATCTGATGCGATCGTCATCTAAGACATGCTCAAGTTCGATCTCTTGAAGCGCTTGACGTAAATTGATCGGATTTTCAGCGATTCGCTTCAGAATCTGAATCGATTGGACATTGGAAAGTCGATTATCACGCATGAGAACCATGATCGTTAAAGCGTTCTCCAAAAGTTCCAGCGAGATCTTTTTATTCTCTACAAGATATCTGCCGAGCGGCAAGCTGTTGGCGTGGGCTTCCTGTTGGCATACCTGCAAATCCTCGTATTCGATAATATTGGCGCCCAAGAACAATTTGCCGAGTTGTGTGAAGTTGGTGCTGTGCACTTGCTCCCACGATAACCGGGCGACCGCTTCATCAAACGAGACATCGTTAGCATGAACCAGACGCACCAAGCGCATCACATACTCTTTAGTGAAACGTCCTTCGCGCAAACCTTGTTGCGCTAAAAGCGCGCTCTCCACTTCGCGGTCGCTGAGATGGCCAGACATCACCAGCACTCTACCGAGAGGAAGCTTGGCGTTTTTGGCGATGGCCAAAGATTGGTTGACCAAATCGGTTTTGATCACGCCGGCTTCGGTAAAGATATCGCCAATCCTTGAAAGACTATCGGAGCGTTTCTTCTTAATGAACATTGCATTTCTCCACGCTGTAGACCGTGTGGGAAGCGCTAATTTTACAAATGAATGATGCGTTTGGATGGAACCATCTGCCAATCATCTAAATTGTATAATTTCGCTTTCGAAGGGTCTGTCGGTACGCTTACCGTAGCGTGGGCCGCACAAGGCCATCTGAAAAAACTTAGCGCTTAAATTAACCTCAAAGAAGCTAAATAAGAGAGGACCGGTAGTGAAAAGGGCTATGAATCGTCTGCACCGTCTCAGACTTGGGGGAAGTATAAGATGGTGCGAAGTTAATGTCAAGGAGATTTTTCAAAGATTCAGCGATCACGAAAAGGCGCATCTAATAAGCGTTTTCGCGAGTCGAGAGGAAAAATTATTGCGCTTGGCCGTCACCCGACAACAATTCGGAAACAACTCGGAAACAAGTTGGAAACAACTAACTGACTTTTGTCCAGAAATCTATTGGCGTTTCTTATCCGCCAGCTTTGCTGCCTCGTGCTTAAGGCAGCTTAAAGACACAGCGGGCTGCGCATGCCAAGATATTGCCGGCTTTATCTGCACAGGCATCTGCATAGCCATCTGCACCAGCATCTGCATAGCCATCTTCACGGGAATTTTCACGGGAATTTTCAAAGGTATCTAAGATGTTCACCGCTACACCGAGCAGCACCGATCTGTCCTGCCCAGGAAGGTTGTCGCCCCAGAAGGCAAACGACTTGGCCCAGCGGAAGTCCTGGCTGATCTCGCTGGCTATGATCATATTGGTAACGGGAATCGCCTTCGCCACCCTCTCTTACTCGCGCCCTAAATTCAATCGTTCCGAAATCGCTTATGCCGAGATTTCGCGCGAGATGATGGACCATCAAAGTTACATCGTGCCGCTTTATCACGGCATCGCCTGTATCGATAAGCCTGTGCTCAATTACTGGGCGATCATTCCATGTTTCAAGATCTTTGGTCCGTCCGGATTTTCCGCACGGATACCATCCCTGGTGGCATCGCTAACATGCTTGGTTATTTTTGCCGCTGCCATCCGCCAACTATGGGGTTGGCAGACGAGTTTGCTGGCCACGATGATCTTAGCCACAGCAGAGCGCTATTTTGAGTTTGCCACTCTCTGTATGACCGATATGTTGCTAACTCTATTCGATACGGTGGCATTAACCGCGCTGTTCATCGGCTTGAAAAACAAAAAATATCGTCTTCTTTGTTATTGCCTGGCTGCGGTCAGCATGGGATTGGGAACGCTGACCAAGGGGCCGGTAGCCTTGCTCTTGCCTGTCCTATCCTTTCTCCTCTACGTTTTATTGACGAGACAGATCAAGGTTTTCTCAGCCAAGCAATTCGCTCTCGCCGCTCTTTCTTACTTACTGGTCGCCGCTCCCTGGTATCTGGCAGCCGCGGCCGCGGTCAACACTCAGGCTTCAATCGGCGCCTGGCTCTGGCATCATAATGTGGAACGCTTCTTTGGTTCGGCCTACGCCTTTCACTACTCTCCTTTTTATATGGTCATCTCCCTCTTTTCTGGATTTGCCCCCTGGTCGATCTTTTTGCCTTTCGTTTTTGCCAATGCCATAAAGAGATGGCTCGAGAAGAAAAACCCCGAGCAATCAAAAGAGGAGCTCTACTTGTGGATCTGGTTAATACTGACCACAACCTTTTTCACTTTCTCCCGCGGCAAGATGAATTACTACGACTTGCCTGCCTTCCCGGCTGCGGCCGGACTGGTGGCCTTGCACATCAACTATTGGCTCTCAGAGAAGCGTCTTTTTGGCTGGCTGGGCGCCGCTCTCCTTACCGGCGGGCTCTTTGTCGGCGCAGCAATCTCCGCCTACATATTGCCCTCGGTCACTGAAAGCAACAGCTTTACCAGCTGGGGCATGATGCCGACTGCTTTATTAATTGCAGCACTTTTTGCTACCTGGTCTCTGAGAACTGATAAACCGTTGGCGGCGTATGCCGCTATCTTCACCGGTTTGTGCTCGGCTCTATTCGCTTTCTCCTGGCAGGTGCATCCGGCCATTGCCAGACAAGCACCTGCGAGTGAATATCTGCAAATCATGAAAATGCACCCTGAAGCTCGCCTGGCGATGCATAGCGATTTCGCTAAAACGGTCGACTGGTTCGATTGCGCTACTTTCGAGATCAGAAGGACTCCAGATCAGTTAAACGGCAACGGCGACCTGGCGGCTTATATCAAGCAGCCGAGCCCAGCGCTGATAATTGTCCCTGAAGACCGCTTTCAAGCATTGCCTGCCGATCTTAAGGAGCAGACGACGATCGTCGAGCGACGTCCCTATATGTATGACAAACTCGATCTAGATTTCTTTCTCAAGAAAAGAGGCAAGCTCACCGGGCCGGTGCCATTACTTTTGCTATCGAATAAAAGATCGATGCGAGGCAGATAACGTCAAAATCGATGGATAAAGACGACGACAAGTAGAGAAGAAAAAGCTGAGAAATAATATGGCACCATATAAAGTATCACGTCCAAATCTGATCGCAACAAGCAATTGATATGTGTGGCATCGTCGGCTACTTAAACTTAAATGGTAAACCGCTGGACCCGGCGGACAGTTATTTGCCGCAAATGTGCAAAAGCATTGGCCACCGCGGTCCGGATGAAGAGGGCATGAAGATCCTTGGTCCGCTGGCCATTGGCATGACCCGACTTTCAATAATCGATGTGGCCACCGGGCAACAGCCGATCGCCAATGAAGACGGAAGCATCTGGATCGTCTTCAATGGCGAAATCTACAATTTTCAGGAGCTGCAAAAGCGTGTCATACGGCTGGGACATAAACTTCGCACAAAGAGCGATACCGAGGTAATCGTTCATTTATATGAAGAATACGGCACCGATTGTTTGCAACTCTTAGAAGGAATGTTCTCGTTTGCCTTGTGGGACTCGCGCCAGGAGACCTTGTTCATCGCCCGAGACCGCATGGGCGAAAAACCATTGCATTGGGCAATTTTCGACGGACAATTCATTTTCGGCTCCGAATTGAAGGCTTTGCTTGTCCATCCCAAGACAAGAAGACAGCTGAATCTGGCCGCTCTCGAAAAGTATTTAGCGCTTGAGTATGTACCGGCACCGGAATCTATTTTCGAAGACATCCACAAATTGCTGCCAGGGCATTTCATGCTCATCCGTAATGGCCAGCTGAAGATCAGTAATTACTGGACACCGAAAGTGGAATCTGATTTATCAATATCGGAGGCCGATGCCTCAGCGCGGCTCATCGAATTGCTTGATCGCTCGACCATGCTGCGCCTGATCTCTGATGTACCGCTGGGGGTATTTCTCTCCGGCGGTATTGACTCATCTTCCATCGCCGCCCTGGCTCAAGCACATTCACACAATCCGCTGAAAACTTTTTCCATCGGCTTTGCCGAACCATCCTTTGACGAATCCGAATATGCAGCGACAGTAGCCAAATATTTGGGAACCGACCACGAAGTCGTGACCTTTCAACCAGATTTAGCGCTGGCAACAATGGAGGAGCTCTGGGGCATACTTGATGAACCTATTGCTGACGCCTCCATCTTGCCGACTTACTTTCTTTCCAAAATGACGCGCCGTTCGGTGACCGTCGCTCTGTCCGGTGAAGGCGGCGACGAGCTTTTCGGCGGCTATCCCACCTACCAGGCGCATCGGCTCGCTTCGGTCTGGAATCGTGTACCGAGTCTCTTGCGCAAGGGGCTGATCGAACCGACCCTGCGCGCGCTGCCGGTTAATATGGACAATCTCAGTTTCGATTACAAAGTAAAACGCTTTATTACTGCCGCATCTGAGTCTCCCATCCAAAGGCACTTGCAATGGATGGGATCAATTAACTTGAACGAGCAGACAAAACTGATGAATGGCGGTGGCACTATTGGCAGTGGCGCACCGATCAAAGGCCAGGTCGCTGCCGCAACCAAGCGCTCAAGCAAACTCGGATCAAACAATCGCGAGATCAATCGCGAGGAAGATTTCTTTAACTCGTCCGACAGCTACTTTCAATTAGGGAGCACCGATAAACCCGCAGACGTCGTTGATCGGATCATGCGCCTCGATCTGCGTACATATCTGCCGGATGATCTGCTGGTCAAGTCCGATCGAGCCTCCATGGCTGCATCACTGGAGGTAAGACTACCTTTTCTGGCTTATCCGCTGGTTGAGTTTGCGCTCTCGCTCCCTTCCTCCTTCAAGGTACGCGGCATGACAACCAAATACCTTTTGAAAAAGGCGATCGCGCCCTATCTGCCTCAGAGGACAATCAATCGCCCGAAAAAAGGGTTCGGCATTCCTGTGGCAAAGTGGTTGAATAAGGATTTCCGCAGCCATGTCGATGAGCTGCTTGGCCAGGCTTTCATCAGCAAACAGGGACTGTTTGAATGGCCATACATTAACCACTTGTTATCTGAGCACCGACAGAATGTCGTCGACCGACGCAAGGAGCTGTGGACCTTATTGATGTTCCAGTGGTGGTGGCGCAAGTACTTTTCTTAATCGACATGTCAATAGATTGAATGTACACTAATACACGGTCAACCCACAGGCAAACTGACCCGATGTCGGTCTATAAACCCAGCAAGTCTCCGCCAATTGATATGAGTCCCTCCAGCGCCTGGTCCGAGGAGGTACTTCGCTCTCATCGCCTGGCAAAAATGCTGGCTAAACCGGAGTTATCGCTGGTCATTCCGGTCTACAACGAAGAAGAGAATATCGACCTGCTCTATGAGAAATTGCTCTTCGCTTTAAGCGAACTGGGGCGCGCCTGGGAAGTTGTATTTATCGACGACGGCTCTAGCGATCATTCTTTTGAGCACCTGGAAAAACTAGCATTACAAGATGACCGGATAAAAGTCGTTCGCTTTGTTCGCAATTTCGGGCAGACAGCGGCGCTGGCTGCCGGCATAGACCATTCATTGGGCCGAATTATTATCCCCATGGATGCCGATTTGCAAAATGATCCGGCCGATGTCAAATCGTTATTGACGAAGATGGATGAGGGCTATGACGTCGTCAGCGGTTGGCGCAAAGATCGTCAAGACGAGTTTTTCACACGCTTGATCCCATCCTGGTGCGCGAATAAAATCATCTCGACAATCAGCGGTGTCCGCCTGCATGATTACGGCTGCTCACTCAAAGCCTACCGCCGCTCAGTTGTGAAAAACATTCGACTCTACGGTGAGATGCACCGGTTCGTGCCAATTTACGCCAGCTGGCAGGGAGCCAAGGTCGCTGAGATTCCTGTCAATCATCACGCTCGTAAGTTTGGCAAATCCAAATATGGGCTATCCAGAACCTTCAAGGTCGTACTCGATTTGATCACGGTCAAATTTATGTCCAGTTATTTCACCAAGCCAATTTATGTTTTTGGCACAGCAGGCATATGCGCGATCGCTGTATCGATTGTGGGCTTTGCCTGGATGCTCATTCTCAAATATTTCTACGACACTACATTCATAGAAACACCACTGCCAGTACTCGTGGCCATGTGTTTTATGGTCGGCATTCAATTCATTCTCATGGGACTTTTAGCCGAGATCTTGATGCGCACCTATCACGAGTCTCAAGGCAAGCGGATTTACGCCGTTGACACACGCTTAAACACCTTGCCGCCCGCCGACGAATCCACTGCGATATAAAGCGCTGCCGCGCTTGAGGCGGTCGGAGCTTCGTTAGGATCCGCGAACTCTTGGTCAAGCAATGTTACTATATTGATTAATAGATTATGCGCATGGACAAGCCAAACAAGAGAGAGAAGTGGTGCCTACTCCACTTCTCTCTCTCCCTGCTTATGTCTGAATCTCCGGTCGGGGGATGGTGACGCCATCAAGTGGCTGCACCACTTCTATTGGTCGCCAGGTCCATCCGCCGGTAAGGTGGGCATCGAGATTGGGGTGAGAGCCTAGGACAAACAGCCGCAGCTCCTCAGGTTTGACCGGCACAAAGGTCATGGTTACATCGGCACCAGAGTGATAAGCCGCCAATAGCACCTTGGTCATCGCTTCGGCGCGCAGCGGATGGTAGTTTTCGTCATTCGGCTGAGCGCCACTGAAACGGTAGGCTCGCGCCTGATCATTAGTAACGCCGATCGCCAGATCGTTCTCGCCGCTGCGAGTGATCAGCCCAGTCATGAGCTTAGACTGGCCAAGCGAGATTTGAGTTTGGGTTTGACCAGCCAGCTGAATCAAGATGCCATCGGTGTTAAACCGAAATGTGATCTCGACACTCTGATAAAGCGGATCGGCCGCTAACAGTGTTGCCAGATGGAACAGGTGTTCAGCGATAATCGGAACGGCCAGCCAGTAACAGCAAGTCAGGCGTTGCCGAACAGCCGGGTTGCGTCTCTGTCTCATGTGATATTCCTCGTTTCTTGTCAAACTGTCGAGAATGCGTACCGAAAAGCAGCAGCGTAGCGAGAGAATGGTGGTAAGCGAAGCCGCGCTCCACCTCTCTCGCTGCCTGCTTGTTGGTGGCTACGCCAAGGTAGGTGGTGTTACTTCTGTCGCTATCCAATTGCTGGAATGTTGGACCAGAACATCGGCTCTAGACTCAGAAGCCAACACCACAACCCGCAATTGATCATTGTCCAGTGGCAAGAAAGTGATTGTCACCGCGTCCGCACACTGATAGGCCGCGAATAACAGATGGCCTATAGCGTCGTTGCGTAGCTCACGGTAATTCTGTTCATCGTCTCGAGGTGCACGAAAGTTGTACTCGCGCACATAGCCGATGCCGGTCCTGTCGATTGCTAGATCATTCTCCAACCACAGACTTTGCGGCTTCAATGCTGGCATCGATTCACGAAGATTGTTGCCGGCCAGTTGGATCCTTACACCCTCAGTATCGAACTGGACAGTGGTTTCGATGCCATAAAATAAGGCTTCCTCCACCAGTTTCGATCTGAACAGTTGTTGAATGTTGCGAGCGTCGACCCAGTAACAGATGGTCTGGCGCGCCGGTTGCACAGCAGTGGTATTTCCTGTTGCCATAATCTCATGTCCTTTCATTGATTTTCGATTGTGAAAAGCTGGTTCAGAAAGCGCCTGACCGAATCTGATTGCAAGCGACAACATCTCGAGGACAACAAAATGCCCGCCGTTAATTGGCTAGAGAGCAAGGCTTTGAATTTTTTGCTTGTTGCAGTCTCTGATCCGGGGAGGTGAAAAGTCACTCTCAACTTTATGAGGACCAGGGACAAGGAATCAGCTTTGGGCTATAGATCTAAACTAGATCTATATAAGATTGAGCCTTTTACGATGTCGACGCTGGCACTGGACTGCATGGCAACAGGCAAAGTGGACTTTTATTGGTGTTTCCATTCGTGTAGGAAATCGATCGGAAAATCGATCGGAATTCGATTGGAAAACCGATAGGAGAACCGATCGGAAAATTGATAGGAAAACTGAATAAATAGCAGACCACTACTTCGGTAACTGAGGATAAACGCCGATATTCAAGCCGTTCCACTCGACGGTCCCTTCCTTTTTGCAATTGCGACCGACGGCGAATAACCACCAACGCCCGTCGTGTACGACCACCCGCGGTGAGCGATCGGTCCAAGCCAGCAAACTAAGAACATCCTGATTGATCAACAGCCATTGCGGATTGTCGGATGCCTCCGCAAACTGCCTCATTTCATCCTGGTCATGAATCAGTGGCAGCTGCCTTTGATAATGAAAAATGGCCGACGGCAAGGTGAAATAGAGCACGGCTAAATTGGCGTTGCGTTGTTTAGCGTAGGCGACAAGTCCATCAATTGGAACTTGATAAGAATGGTAATAAATGGCAAAAAGAAAGGGAACAAAAATCGCGCACAAAGCAACCGTTGCACCGCATGTGGTGCCAGCTGTTAGAGCGAACTGTCGCCGTGCCGAAAAATGTAAGGCTAAGCCAGCCGCAATTAAAAGAACAGCAATGGCGAGCAATTCTACTGGCCAGAACAATCCGGCTTGATCGAAAAGCTTGTACACAACAAACGGGCCGATCAAAAGGGCAAGGATAACTGCGCCCGCTACCAATCGAATCGGCACCATTTGCTTGGCGCGGATGAGCAGATCCAGAAAGCAGCCGGTGAAAATGGCGAAAGCTGGTGCCAGAGGCACGATGTACGTTTCCAGTTTGGTGGGAATAGCGCTGAATAATAAGTAGGCGATTAGCATCCAGCAGCAAGCAAAAAGCAACAGCTGACGTCGCTTAGTGCCAACGAGAGAACGCCCTCGCCATATTTTTGCCAGAAATGGACCAGCAAAGAGATTGAGCAAAGACCAGGGGAAAAAGCCCGCAAGGACAACCGGCGCGTACCACCAAAACGGGCGCACATGATTCAAAACACCAACCATACGACCAATATACTGGCGAAAGAAAAAGGCTTGGGTAAACGCTCCCTGCGTCGCCTGGTGAGCCCACACATAGTATGGGGCGGTAAGTAACAAGACCGCAGCCGATCCGGCTAGCGGATGGACCTGCCAAATTGAAAGAAAAACTCGGCGAAAATCTTTCACCACAAAATAAGCCAAGGTGATCAGGCCGACAAGCACTAAAGCCAGGGGACCTTTGCAGAGCACCGCTAAAGACAGAGCGAGGTACGCAGGGATCAGATACTTTGCTTTCCTCTCAATCGAGGCTATGGCCAAGGACAAGAGCGTGATTGTCAGAAACAAGGAGAGCGGCTCGTCGGTTAAAGAGACGTGACCGACGACCACAAATAAAGGCGTGGACAGCAAAATTGCCGCCGCCAGCACTGCCTGACGCCGGCTGAGAAGCTTCCTGCTCAAAAGATAGACAGAAACAACGGTGAGAATGCCTGATACTGCTGACGGCAATCTGCCGGCGAATTCGTTGATGCCGAAGAGTTTAAAGCAGAAGACGATCAACCAGAAGTCAAAAGCCGGCTTGTCCAACCAAGGCACATAGTTCATCAGGGGAACGGCAAATTGCTGGACTTGAAGCATCTCGCGGGCAGATTCGATGAAGAAGCTATCGGTCGGATCAAACATGTGCGTGGCGCCAAGAAACGGCAAAAAGACAAGCGCTGCCGCAGCACAGACTAGAGCGGCTATTTGCCGCTCGGATAGGCGGCTAAGAACGCTCTTACCGCTGTGAGGCACAGGAGCGTGCGACGCTATACTCGTATTTGGCTGGGAAACCACAACAATTAAGTCTCCACGTCCAGCTTTCTAACAATCCTGATTTTGAATAGAGCCAGGCAGCCAATGGCGAAAAGCAGCACTACGGCAAATTGCGGATTAAGTCTGTGCCCGGCCAAAATCCAGTTTAAATGAATCAACATCGAAAAAGGCATCATAAAAGCCAGCACCAAAACCATGCCGACGAGAATGGACCAGGGCGGCAACTCCGGTTCGAATTCAGTCATTAACAAAATGAGACTGGGCACAAGTAAAAGAAAGTCATAATAGTAGCAGTACAATGCTGATACCATCCCTAGTGGCATAACCGTTACCAGCCCATAATCGAGCCACTTTCTCGATTTGGCCACCCGGCGCCCGACGGCAAAAATCACCAAGAGAGAGACGGCCAGAAAGCCCAGCGAAATGTAATGCACTAAAACACGAGCATCCGGGAAATATCTCAGCAGCTGTCCTCGTATTGTGCAGCTGATATCAGATACGAGGAAGCGATTGTCTGTAATCGTCGATTTCATCAATTGCGAATAATTGCTCAAGCCGGCCGGTCCCACCAGAGCGAAGCCGACAACAGTCAAAAAGGCGGCAATGCCGATCAAAAGAAGCAATACTTTGCTTTTGCGGGCTCCCAATAGAAATACGACGAAGGGCAGCAGCTCCTGCGGTTTCAATAAGAGCACACTCAAGGCAACCGCGGCCGAATATGGCCGTTCTTGTTTTAAAGCAAGAATGGCACAAGAGAATGCTAAAAACATAGGCATCGACAGTTGATCGAGACGCAATGCTTCAAAAGTACAGCCGGAGAAGCAAAGAGCCGCCGACAACCAGCACGTGGCAGCTCTATTCAAAGAGAATGCCCGCTGCAAAATCGGCACGCTCATGGCTAGACAGAGCAGAAGAAATATCTTCCAGAGTAATGGTGCTATATCTGGTGGCAACAGAGTAAGTGGCATCAGCCAGGGCAAACCAAACGGCGGCACGAAGAAAGTCATCGTATGAGCAAACGGATACAAAAAATGCTCCATCTCACTGAGCTTCTCAATCACGTAAATTTCCGAACCATGACCACTGGCCGCCATCTTCGCCGCGGCCATAAACTCAGGTAGGTCGCTAACACTGGCAAATGCGCCACGGGAAACGACGACCAAGAAGCCGACGGTGGCCACCCCCAAAACCGCCAAAACAATCGGAATCAGCTGTTTACAATTTTGGTAGTTGCCCTGGCAGACACTTCGTTTGCTATCCAATCAGTTACCGCCCGAATCGAAATAAATCATAGAAACTTCGCCGACAAGATGACAGTCTAGATCGTGCTGGGCTCGTTTGCTCGCACAACAAGCTCCTTGTAGCCGGTGTCTGGATCTTCCACGCGGTCAAAAATATATTCATCACTCAAGTTATGTATGACTATCTCAACAGTTGTTCTTACCTCGCAGCCGTTGAGCATATGTCCGCCGAAAGTGTTGCCGCTGCTGTTGGAAACAGCAACGTGCACGTGCATACCGCCCTTACCCAGTGTACCGCTTAAAGAGACAATCTCAAACGGACCATCGAGATTTTTGATTTCACCGGTACCTAAGCGAATCGAAGCCGAGGACAGTGAGCCGACAGCGCTGACAATCGCCGCCGCAAGCAGGTTATGCTCGCGTGTAATATTTTCCAGCGCCTGCTTCAAATCATCATTAGGAGCAAGCCGCACCGCAATAATTTTTTGAAAATTGTGCATACCCAGTCCTCGCGGTACAACTACAAATCATGCGCTCACAGCGGCAATTCGTCAACAGAGCCATAAGCTAAGTGGCAAAAGCTAGAATGGTAGTCGATCGGCAAGATACTCTTGGCAATAGACAAGGGCATTTGCTGTCAAGTCATTTTCAGCCAATTCGCGGGCGGCACGAGTGGGTAGCTCGACCTTCACTACTCGCTGCCGGCCACTCCTTGTATTAGCCTTAATGCGGGAATCACCACCACCGACCTTATATTCGATTACAGTCGACCATTGACCGTTGATCTGTATTTCCAGCCGCAGGGCAAGAGCATCCCCACCACTGCCTAAGTCACCTTGAGTAACAAGGCGACTTGTAAATTCGCGAGTCTCTGCACCAACGCGCGCTTCAAATTTCTCCGGTCCGCGCATGGAATAACCGGCTATTGGTGCTACCTGCGGTGCCGGCAACGCCGGTCGTTTTTCCTTACCCTTGTGACTGCGGACACCGTCTGAAATTGGCGACGAAATACTCGCTGAATCTTGTTTGTTCATTGGGTTGGAAAGCGGCGACGAAACAAGGGTTGAATCCTCATTCTTGCCTGGCACTGCAATCGGTGATGAAACCACGGTTGAATCTTGCTTGCCAATCGGATTGGCGACCGGCGATGAAACGATGGTCGAATCTTGATTCTGTCCTGGCACTGCAATCGGTGTCGAGACAACGGTTGAGTCTTCATTGCTAATCGGGCTGGCTATTGGCGATGAAACAACTGTCGAATCTTGGTTCTGTCCTGGCACTGCAATCGGTGCCGAGACAACGGTTGAGTCCTCATTGCTTACTGGTTGCAAAATCGGCGCAGAGACCAATGTCGAATCGGCATTCGATACTGGCTTGGAGACAATGGTTGAATCACCGTTACCGCGGCGGCGAGACAATTGCGAAGAAGGTTTAGGCTTCGCATCACGATCGGCCTTTTGATGGCCATGTTGTTTCGACTTGCCACCTTTGTGCGAGCCGGTGCCGAAATACGGATCTCTGTCGCTGCCAGCCAGCTCAGCTAAGAATGCTTGCTTTTGCTCCGCCGTCGGCATGACCAGCTTTTGGCCGCGCTTAAGCTTCGCGACCGGCTCGCCGGCTTTGTTTTGTCTTGTATTCAGATTATTGATGCGGGCAACAAGGACCCACATCCGCGCATCGCGCAGCTCAGGATGACGCTTGGCGATTGATTGTAAATTGTCGCCTAAACGACAAGCGTAGATAGTTTGCTTGTCGCCGGCATCGCTTGTGTCCTGATATTGAACTTGCAGTTTGCTGGTATCTTGGCGCTGAGCGATAAAGGCCGAAATGTCAGCGCGGCTCGGCAGTCGAATATGGCTTCCGGGCTTGAGTTTGATGTTTCCCTGTTCGTCAACTATGAGCAAGCCCCGGTTGAGTTGCATGATCAGCTCGTCGAGATTGCCGTTGCCAAGTTCGCGTCGCGCAATTGCGGTCAGTGAGTCGCCTTTCCTCACTTTATAGGTGCGCCGTATCTCCAGTCTAATCAGCTGGCTCAACTGGCCTGCTTGCCAGGCATCGACTTCCTCATCTGCCTGCGTGCCGTGGCGGACGCCAAAGCCACGGAGAATTTCGGATAGCTCAACCCGGCCGGAGCCTGGTTCACCATATTTGGTATCATCATCATAGCGAGAGGGCAGACGTTCGGCGATGTCATCTTCTTTACGTGTCGGCAAGCGCTCGGCGATGTCTACTTGCTCTTCTTGGCGTGTTGGCAGGCGATCGGCAAGCGCTTCGTCTTCCTTGCGGGTCGGCAGCCGGTTATCAGCGGCGATCAGGTCGTCATCATTGCGTGCCGGTAGACGATCGGATTCGCCATCTTTGCGACTCGGCAACCGATCGGTCGTGTACATCTCATCGTCTTGACGGCTCGGCAAACGACCGCTATGCGAGTGATCTTTGTGATCCGCCGATGTATGAGTGTGGTTGCTATCTTTATCGCTGTCCTTGGATCCTGGTGGCAAAATAATTCCGTGCACACTAGACTCTGTGCCACCAGGCAGACGGATAAGGGAAGGATCAGCAAGACCAGAATCAGATGATGGCAATAAGGGAGGCAACCAGCCATGCATGGGGTTCATCGTATGAGTGCCATAGTAACTGTCAACTTGCGAAGGTTGGTTATTAAGCGGTCCATGCATATCGATCATCGCTATTTGCTGACCGGACGAATCAGTTGTCTGTCCGGAAATTCCAGGCAGCACGGGCAATTCAGGCGGTCCGGCCAGTCCAGTTGGATCAGTCCCACCGCCGGACACAGCAGTAGCAATTTCCGGTTGACGTATATCTGATGGAACGACTTGATTTTTGGCATCAACAATTTCCAACTCGGGCAATTTGATCGGAATAGGCACCGGCTGCCCGTTTGGCCCCGTCTGCGCTGTGCCTGCGTTCGGATCATTATTGGCAACAGTTCCACTTACATTATTGGGATTAGCACCGTTTTGATTAGGACCATTCTGGTTAGCATTATTAGGATTGTTAGGATCATTGGCGTGCCCTTTGATTGCCGCCTGAGCAGCAGCAGCGCCGGCAGATATGGTGCCAGATGAAGGATCATCAATTAAGGCACCAGATGCGGTGCCAGGCGATCTTGTTCCTCTTCTGGTGTCCGCAATTATTACAGGCTCCGAGGCACTACCGGTTCCTCTGGGCGGTTCAGCCTTTTTCGTTCCGAGCGGATCGGCTAGATCCATTGGTCTGGGACCAAGAATAATGTTGTCGTTTTCGCCTATCCTTATAGTGTTGGTTGAATTGGTGCTTTCACCCGCGCCAGCTGGTCGCCTGGTCGCATCTAAGGGACCACCCTTACTTTCACCGGCAGTACCAGGCGTGCCGGGCGCTTTGTCCGGAGTAGTGAATATCCGCGTCTCCGGTGTCACTTTGCCGTCTACGCCGACGTTGGTTTGGCCGGTGCCGATTACTTTTCCTTCTGCACCGACATTAACTGCGCCGACTTTGCCGTCTGCACCCACGTTGGTTGGTCCGGTACCGATCGTCTTACCTTCGGCGCCGACCGAACCGCGCCCTTCCGCTGGAGCGCCTATCGATTTGCCCTCTGGGGAAAATCCGACTGGGCGTCCATCAATAACATTGCCAACTCCGCCAGCTCCTCTTTCACCGCCAGCTCTTTCGCCAGGTTGCAATTTAATGTCTGTCGTAGAGAAAGATGTGTTGAAAGCATTCGGTTCATTCCTGGCGATTAAACCTTGCCCTTCTTGCCCTTGACGCCCGATTAATTGCTGCAGTCCATCGGCAGCGGCAGTGCCAGCACCTGTTCCGATTCCACGTCCCTGTGACCCTGAAATTCGAATCGGGTCCATTGATGCACCGAGCGGTGTCAACGGCATATGGCTTCCGGACACGCGAATTGCGTCGGTTGGCGCGCCGAGTGGGGTCAACGGCAAGTTATGGTTACCGGAGACACGAATCATGTCCGTCTGCCCGCCCAAAGGCGAGAGTGGCATGCCTGATAGACGAGCCTCAGCGACACCGGCTGTACCCGCGTCGGCTCCTGATTGGCGGGCAATTAATTGACGCAGCGCTGCCGTCTCAACTGTTGCACTCTGGGAATCTGGCGACAGCTGGCGGTTGATTCCATGACGCAGGGGATCTGATGAGGGCAAGCCGGTATTGGGATCTAGCGGTCTGGTACCATCGGCGGTGCCTATGCGAAATTGCGCGTCGGCTACCTTCGCTAATTGCGCGCTACTAGCGTCTAATGCTGTCATATTAGCCATATCGGCTTGATCTCGAGATAATGCCCCTTTACCTGTCCTGTATGCAAGTGAGCTTTGCGGGTTAGTTTGATCGCCTATTGTATTTAGCGTACCCGGGCCAACAACTCGTTGAGTCGCTATTTCGTTTGGAGTGCGAGATCCACTGTACGACCTGTCTGCAACATCTTTAAGCGCTGCGTCCGCACTTGCCAAAGTATTGTTTCGGTTATAAGTCGCGCCGGATTCAGAAGCTGACAGCGGATGCGTAATACTGTCACCACGATATGCGTCTTCCTTGGATGGAACAGTAGGCATACGTTCTATTGCAGCCACATTCTCTAAACCGGTTGCTCGATTCTGGGAAAGTGACGATTCTCTCTCGCTGAATAAAGTTGGAGTCTTTGAACCCAAGGGATCAAGTTCGGTTTTCGCGACGTAATGTCCGCTAGCTAAATCGATGTTTTCTCTCACATCAGAATAAAGCTTCGGTTGCTGTCCCAGCATAGCCGTTTCGCGTTTGGCTTCCTCAGATACGGCAAGCGGCTTTTGAATTAGGTTGTAGTCCGAGTTGCGATTAAAGTCCGTCGCATATTGCGCACTGGATGTTGCCGGCTTGTCTCTTCCTTGCGTGTTGGCGTCTTGCCCTTGAACAATCGGTACATTGTGATGTTGGGCTTCGAAATTCGACGCAAGTTCCCCGTTTCCTTGTTTAAAATCTTGACGCGCCTCCGTTGAATATACAGGCTCTGAGGATCCAGCAGGCTTGATCTGTTTATACATCTCGCCCTGAGATTGGATTACGGAGATTGACGCACTTTCATTTGAGCCGGCTTCTCCAGGCCATGGACTCTTTATCTGTCTAAACGACGAAGGTTGCGACGGCTGCGCAACAGCTAGTGATTCCTGTTGGCCGTCACGAATGGTCGGCTGCTGCGTCAATTGTGTTAATTGTACTTGAGTCGTACCGGATGGGGCAGGAACGTCATACAATTTGTCCGGTTGGCCAAATAATGAGGCGTTCGCTAATCCAGCGCCTGTGGCTTCTGTCAGTTTGCGAGACTGCGGCGGCGTGATAGCGACTTCCTGCTGAGGGTCAGAAGGAAATACCTCCGGGTGACTGCTCGGTGGTGGCACTTTACCGCCAGGTAACTGTGTTAAGTGAACTTGGGTCGTACCAAATGGAGCAGGGGCCTCATAAGAAGGTTTGTCTGCTTGCTCGCCTATAGGTGGATTCGCCGATGCCCCATTTGCAGCCTGTATGTATTGACGAGGCGGCGGCGGCGTAATAACGACTTCCTGCTGAGGGTCAGAAGGAAATGCCTCTGGGTGACTGCTCGGCGGTGGCGCTTTACCGCCAGGTAACTCTGTTAAGTGAACTTGGGTCGTACCAAATGGAGCAGGAGCCTCATAAGAAGTTTTGTCTGCTTGCTCCCCGATAGGTGGGTTCGCCGATGCCCCATTTGCAGCCTGTATGTATTGACGAGGCGGCGGCAGCGTAATAACGACTTCCTGCTGAGGGTCAGAAGGAAATACCTCCGGGTGACTGCTCGGCGGTGGCGCTTTACCGCCAGGTAACTCTGTTAAGTGAACTTGGGTCGTACCAAATGGAGCAGGAGCCTCATAAGAAGTTTTGTCTGCTTGCTCCCTGATAGGTGGGTTCGCCGATGCCCCATTTGCAGCCTGTATGTATTGACGAGGCGGCGGCGGCGTAATAACGACTTCCTGCTGAGGGTCAGAAGGAAATGCCTCTGGGTGACTGCTCGGCGATGGCGCCTTACCGTCAGGCAATTGTGTTAACTGTACTTGGGTCGTACCTAATGGAGCAGGAATCTCGTAAGAAGTTTTGTCTGTTTGCTCCACGACAGGTGGGTTCGCCAATGCACCACTTGCAGCCTGTATGTATTGGCGAGGTGATGGCGGCGTTATAGTCGCTGATTGAATCTGAACATCGGTGACTGTTGGAGTTTGACCGTCGGGTGTAGTCAGGACACCGGCCTTTTCCTGCTTCAGGTGAGTCAACGTTTCCGACTTCGCCTGTGGTGTAAGTGCGGTGCTCTCCAATGGGTGGTCCGACGGGGGAGTTAATACCTTTGGGTCCAGGTATTCCTTGCTTGTTTGCAAGTCCGATTGGGCTGACGGCAAGTCACTTAATCTCTTGCTGGCGTCAACACCCTTAAGACCACCAATTACCAACGGTGACTGTTTATCGGGACCGAAAGCTACATTTTGCAATGAGCCTGAGTTCGCTTGGCCGTTAAAGTCCGACGCGTACTTCGGGGCTGCTGATCCGGCGGTTTTTGAAACGTCGGTGCCGGGCAGATTTGATAGCGTCTGAACAAGCGGCGAATCGCCATTTCTGAACTCAAATGCATCGGTCGATGTGGGCTGTGAGGAGGGCTTCCCAGCGGTGGGAGTATCTGCTGGCGTAAGCGTCCGACCAGAGTTTGCATTCCCACCATTGAAATCGGCCGCATATTTCGGAGCACCTATCGCCAACTGTTTGCCACCACTGTTGGCTACTCTGTCGGTGCTGAAATCTGATGCCAGTTTTGGTGCGACGCCAGACGAACCTGCTTCGGGTAGCTTTTGATCTATCGGCAGGCCTTGGTTCGCGCTCGTTGGACCTTTGTCAGTGGCAGCAGCTGGAGCGGATAGCGTGCCTGACTCTTTAACCGGTTTGAATGCTTCACTCTCATTATTCGCAATTGCCTGACTATCGGGCGATTGGGTCGTTGGGTTCTTAATCTCAGCGAAAGTTCGAACTGAGCTGGACGGGAGAACAACTGCGCTCGTGTCCTCTTGAACATTGGGATGTGTCAAACCTGGTGCCAAGGAATCAGCATTGCCGACAAACTCCGATAAATTTTGTGCCGGAAGAATTGATGGTTTGGCGCTCGCAACTGTGGCAGCTGGATTTTCATTGGCATTCGATGCACTCAGATCGATTTGCTCGCAGCTGGTCGGACCAATAGCCTCGAGTGCCGTGCTCGGGGCGCTGACGGCTACTGAGGTGTAGTCCGGAGGCAGGACCTCAGGTGCATGAGCCGTAGCATCAGGTACCGCCGGCAAATTGCGGTCATTGACAGGCTCCAATTTGTCCGATTTGTGATTGACCTGGCTTGAGCTATCCTGCTCAGTAGTATTGACTTTTGGTTCTGTTGGTTCTGTCCCTTGCTGATTGTTGTCTGCCAATGGAGCGCCTGACGAGCAGCCCCCGCCAGGGCTGCTGTGATCACCCAGACTGACACCAGGCAGCAAGCCCGCAGTAGTGTCAAGAGGAGCAACAGTGATCGGCGCGATACTGCCGTCAGCCGTCAGCGAAGCTAGGTTTATTAACGGCGCGTTGGTAGTAGCCGAATTTGGATCTTCACATCCATCATTCACACGCGGCGGCGCCTGATTATCGCTATCGAAGTGCGCGCCATCGGACGCACCTCTGGACTTAGCCATCAGTTACACTCTAGAAGCCGGACACTAAACTCTTTAAGCAGTCAGACGCGCCAGCAAAAGGCTTCGTCGTCGGCAATGGATCCGCACCAGCAAAAGGTCGCGTCATTGCGTGCCGATTTTGTCGGCATGTCAATATCTCTATGTTGAAAGCATTGACTAACTATCTAATTCCCATCTATAGAGGGCCATAAAACATTAAATGGCGAGTTTGTATGGCAGCAACGCATTGACAACTTTATTGAAAAGCGGAACCCCCGATGCGGGAGCCAGAGCCCGGATTATCAGACAGAGATAGCCTCTTTGCATTCGTACTTTCCCCAGTTACAGAGGTCGACCGAGGTCATAGAGTTTGCACATTCAATCACCCCAGTTGGAGGAAAGGAAATGCCAGCTGACAATATCGTCCAAAACTCGTGTTCCCGAAGTGCTCAACAGGAAGCCATTTGGCTAGGCGGACTGCTCAAGGCGGGTGACGACAGCTTTAACGCTGAATACAAAGAGTACATAGCCAAGCACCAAGGTTCTGCCGATTTTCCCGATTTTTGGAGAGAGCTCCAACACATTGCAAAAGATGACATGGAGACAACACCGGACGGCAAGGTAAAGATAATTGAGTGGAAAATTGCAGAAAGCGACGCTTTTGCAGCATTTGAAGGAAATAAAATTGACACTAATGTTGTGTCAAGCAAGTTGAGTGTGTTCGATCACAAATATCACGCTCGGATCATCCAAGCATTCAATGACGACGCCGAAGTGGACAATCAAAATTATCGACTGTACGAAGCCCCAGGTACGGATACACTGATTGTGGTGGCAAAGAATTCATTAACAAAATTAGACTCTAAAAAGCAATCTGAAATTGCTCAAACTGAAGTCCGAAAGCCTGCGCAATAATCGTGGCCCACTGGCACTGCGATTTAGGACATTTGCCCCCGACTGCAAAGACGAACATCTGTGCGCGTAAGCGTACTAAACACACGCTGAAATATTTTCGAGCGGAGAAAAAAGATGGCTGCTGAAAAATCTGCTATTCAGAATTGTGAGCCGAAGACGCCTAAAGATGAAGCAATCTGGCTTGGTGGGCTTCTCTATGCTGGCGACCAAAGTTTTCATACGCTTTACAGTGATTACGTAACCAAAAACCAAAAAGATCCAACATTTGCTGATTTTTGGAGAGAGTTCCAGCACATCGCTAAAGATGACATGGAAACTACTCCGGACGGCAAGGTAAAGGTAATAGAGTGGAAAGTCGCGGAGAGTGAGGTCTTTGCTAGGTTTGAAGAAGGTAAAATGAGTGCGGCTGACGTGACAAAAAGGTTGAGCGCGTTTGACCATAAATATAGCGCACGTATCATCCATGCATTCAACGATGATGCCGAGACGGACAATTTGCAGTACAGACTGAATGAAGATCCAAGCACGGATACAATGATCGTCGTGAAGTTGGGTGAAACGAAAGCCTTGTCAGCCGCACCGATCGTGCCGCAGGTCAAGACGCGCTAGCCATAATCAAACACCAATTTTTTCGTACCCTCTCCAATTACAGAATCGGACCTCACCAATAAAGTGGCATCGACAGCCAGTGCGAGAAACAACAACTGGCGCAGAATCCATCGGCTAATGCAACGCTCGATTTCAAAACACTAGATGAAATGCGTTGCGAAGCTGTAAAACTAGGCAACGAGCTGCGTGATACCAAAAGCACTGATGCCAGTGCGCTAAATCATTTTCAAGCAGAAGTGAATGCCGAGAAAATGAAAATTCTCAGTACAACCGGCAGCAGGTCTAAGGAGTATCTCACGATCTTCGCAAACGATCCTGGCACGGCCTTGCCGGAAGCGCAGAAAATTGTCGATGGAATCCTGCCGGCAGACTTTGACCGTTTCGTGCCGGACTTCAATGCCCGAGCTAAGTTTTACGACGTGCAATATTGGATAGCGCCTTCCTCCATGCAAGGTAACAAACCTCATCCCACAATTCGGCCTCACGATTGGACAGAGAAATAATACGAATCCATTGCTCATGACGGCATGGAGAGCTCGGATCCGCTCGCGTCAGTGATTGTCGCTGCGCTCTTAGCAGAAAACATTAGGCTTTGCGAACGTAGCGGACGGCCGATCACACATCAATCACTTATCCAATACTACAACCCAGGAGGAAAAGCTTACTATCAGCCATCGCGGTAGGCTTTGCTTGGTCACGTACCTGGATTCAAGCGCCTTCTACAAACTTCATTGGAATTATGGTTCAATCTTGACGTTGAAAACCAAATATAACAATCACAGAATATGGCGGATGCGGCAGATGGTGCGTAGGCATTTCGTGGACTAAGAGCTCGCCTCCCAGTTCCCATTGCGTGGGTCTTGATCGCCTGGCCCTTGATTGTCTGGACCATCAATTTTCCGCCTAATTGCATTGGCAAAGGACCACGTCGCATCTTGCACTAAGCCGTTAATGGCACCACCGATTGCACCATCTGCCGCATCCGCCACCGAACCCCGGATGCCGTCACCGTTTGCCAGGCCGAGCAGCCCGTTCCCTATAGCACCCTCGACAGAATGGAATACAACATTGCGAACTTCCATCTCATGCATCTGGTTTGGATCGTTAAGGTTATTAAAGCCGCCGATACCGCTGAAGCCCATTCCATTGGATCCCATGTCACCGAAGCCGATGCCATATGAGCTGCTGTAAACAATCTGTGGGTTTGAATATTGGTGCACTCTAACGTTATTATCCCGGTTATCCATAATATCCCCGTTATCCATCTGAGCGTTACCATCGTCTCTGCCCTTGAAGAACTTGTCCACCATAGAGCTTATTCCAGTTTCAGCCCGCGCCGACAGCGAGTCATCAACAGCCGAAACGTTCGAACACGTTTCCCGGAATTTGTCGTAGGACATTGTTAAAACACCGTTTCCGTGGTCAGTGACACCATCTCTGGTTTGGCCGGCCACTGTACCACAGCCAGGTTGATCGAAATTCCTACCATCGTTCATCCCCCCTGGATTTCTCAGGGTAACAGTCCCGGTTGTCGGATCGTAAGCCTCAACCGTATAAGCGTGGTTCTGGATTAGCGGGCTTGAACCTAGATCCGAGCCCCTGCCCATCGCTGCGGAGGGCGCGCTAGAGTTGAATGCCACCACCGGCCCCTCTTTCAATTTATTTGCCAGGTCGTCGGCACTGACAGCTTCTATCGGATAAGTCGCTGCCGGCTTGTCTGTTAAGTCGTGAATCGCTATGGCTGGATCTGCGCCATTTTTCGCTAGGTCGGGATGGCGCTTTATCTCGGCAGCCTCAAGTACTTGGAAGCACAGATTTTCTTTATTGTTAAGATGGTCCGCTTTAATTTCTCGGTCAGAAACGTGGATTGGGTGGTTTGGATCGTCAGGGAATTTGACGTCGTAACCGTCGCCTGATCTAGTAATTGCCTGTGATATTTTCTGACTCCCATCATTGGTACGCGCTTCTCCGCACAGGCTCGATTCGAACCAGCAATCTCCCCAGCCTGCTTGATCGACAGCATTGCCTGATGCTCTGGCAATCTCAGCTGCCGAGAACGGATGGTTTAGTCCATCATTTGGTGGCTCAATATTGCTCTGCTGGCGGGTGTTGTCCGTCCCTGAGAATGATTGCTTCGGTCGATCGCCTTGCTGGTTCATCCCGTAATTTTGGAGGTCGATTTGCTGGTCCTTGTTCATCGGTTCGGAGGAGCCGGCTGAAAATGAGGATTTGACGGAGTTCCAGCCACTTTCCAGACCGTGCAGGCTCGCCTGCAGTCCCGATCCAAGAGGCTCTGTGGTCCCTGCTGTTTCCCGAACATAATTAAGTGCCAGCTCCGGCAGGAACCGTGAGTGCTCAAGTATTTTCATGTCCTGAGCGACTCTAGCCTTGTCGCCAGAGCTGCGCGCTTCATTTATGTCCTTCAATATATTGAGGGCCGCCTTTCTGGACCGAGAATCGTGGATATTCTCAGCGGCTTTGTTTAAGCTCTGTTCGGAAGCTTGTTGAATGAAATCAAACATTTCTGGCTAGTAAGATTGCGGTCCATTCCCAATCTTAAAGGGCATCGACCTCAATGTTGTTATGAAGTTGTTAGAGGTGCCAGGTCTTAGCTTTTGTGATACCAGGGCGGCTGACGCTTAACAGCCGTCTGGTTTGTGACTGCTTCATGGATGTTGCCAGTGTGAAAGAAATACGGGTAATGCAATTCCGGTTTGCTCACCTCATCCAACCGGGCGCGTATTTCAGATGGAATGGTAAATTCCATCGCGCCAATATTGTCCTCTAGTTGGCTTAGCTTCGTGGCGCCAATCACTGAAGAGACAACGCCTGGCTGTGTGGTCACCCAGTTCAAAGCCACTTGCGCTGGGCTGCGGCCAAGCTCTTTGGCGGCTGCCAGCAGACTCTCCACGATTTTGGCCGCTCGCTCACCATTTATATCCAGGGTGGGATCTGTGACCCAAGATAACGTCAGTCTGCCATCTCCGGTAAGTTTACCAGCGGCTGGTTTGTATTTGCCGGTAAGCAAGCCGTTAGACAATGGGCTCCAGGGGCAAATGCCAATACCCATCTCGATCGCCGCATCCACGTACTCGAACTCGATGTTGCGTACGGCCAGGGAATATTGCATCTGGATAGCGCAAATGCGCTCCCAGCCACGCAGCTCAGCGATTGTTTGCGCTCGTCCCAAATACCAGGCCGGCGGGTTGCTCAGACCAATGTATCTAACTTTGCCCGAATCAACAACCGCATTCAATGTGCTCATTACTTCTTCAGCAGGAGTAAGAGCATCCCAGTTGTGCACCCAGTAGAGATCGACATAGTCCATTTGCAGGCGCTTCAATGATCGATCAAGGGCGGTGATCATGTTTTTGCGGCTGTTGCCGCCGGCGTTGGGGTCGCCGGGCACCCGTCCGAAAGTGAACTTGGTGGCCACAACGATCTTTTCTCGATCAGCTAACTGCTTGATCAATTCACCGGTGTATTCTTCGCTTTCACCGTTATTGTAACCATCTGCGGTGTCAACAAAATTGCCGCCCGCCTCAAAAAATCGCTTCAAGATCGAGCGAGCGGTGTCTTTATCGATTGTCCAATTCTCGCCCCAGGTGCTGCCGAACGTACCTGTTCCAAAACACAGTGGTGAGACCCGCAGCCCGCTGCGACCTAAAAGATAGTATGTTGCCAGGCCGGGCAGCTGTTTTGATTGATCAAACTCAGCCTGAGGTAGCGTTTTTGATTTGTCTTCTACTGATTGCACCATGTCCTGCTCCATTCTTTTGAGAGGTGAACTGCTGAGATCCATAAAGTGCACAGAACAATAGCATAATCAAAGATTGATCCTTGGCCGCTGAGCAGGTTAATATTGGTTGCCGAATTCGCGGCTCCCGGAAACAAAGATCCAAGCTGAGCATCGCCTTAGAGTCTCTGAACTTCACCAGCTTCTGAGGATTAACATGGCTACATTAATTCAATGCGACCACAGAGCGACTATGCGCATTCCGTCTTCAAATTTGCACGTCTGCCAGGACTGCCTGAAATTGAATGACGAATGGGTGCATTTGCGTCTTTGTACAGCCTGCGGCTATGTTGGCTGTTGCGACTCATCCAAAAATAAACACGCCACGAAGCATTTTCATCACAGCACTCACCCGATCATCGCCTCCCAGGAACCAGGCGAAAGGTGGAAGTGGTGTTATGTAGATGAAGTGGCTTGGGAATGAGCTTTCGCTTATAAGACGTTCCCTACTTGCCCGCAAATTAAAATTATTGGCATCGACCATTACCGGCCGAAAAACTGTGGGCATAACCAGTTAACAAAGGTTACTAAGACTAATATGTTTGAAGCCAATTCACGATCGAAAGATCTACTTGTTTTCGTGCGCAATTTTAAGCCGAAGAGACTTTTGCAAATCTCTCTGACAGCCACCAACGTGCTCCTTAGCTTCTTCGTTGCCTTCTCCCTCTCTCAGGATCTTCAGCCACACGTAAGCTGTCAGGCCGCGGCATTTTTGTCTCTGGCATTTTTCATGCTCACAGTCACGTTCATTCTCTTTGCCAATGAACTCTTCGGCGAGCCCACTGGCACCCTGGATCAGGTCTTAGAAAAGAAGCACGTCCGCGACCACTTCGCCGCTGATAATGACGTTGATAACCTGCAGCAAGAGCTCGAGTTCTGGCTATATCTGGGCGATGCGGAGAAAGCGGATCAGCTATCACGTGAGCTTTTGAGCGTATCCACCAACTTTCCTTCCATACGCTGGTCCAGCTAGGTTCGGTGACATACACCACTGAGAAGAACGTGTCTCTGGAATGTCGAAGTGACGCTATTGATAGCGGACACCGTGGAAATCTATCCAACCGCTTTCATGGCGAGGCTCATCTGAAGGATGCTGGCGAAAACAGCAAGCATCACCGGCAACCTTTCGGCAGAAGCTATTGCAAAGAAACCAAATCTGCTGCAAAACTCTTTTGTCACGAGTCGATTATGCCTTAACATCAAACGGCCGATTCCCCTAATTACAAGCCCTTAAGAAGGTTATGCTTGGGAATCGGCCGTTTGAAAAAATCTCGTGAGGTTCAGTTGAGGAATATCCTCTCTTTACTGTCGCCTCTTCATCTCTTTTTTGCACCCTTTCCTTTCGTGCACCAGTATTTTAAGGCCGATCGTCTTTGGCGTACCTCATCCTTGAGAATGATTGATAAAGATGGCCACAAATCTCCAAACAGTTCTGCCGCTTGAAAGAAAAACAGACAGTTTATCTTTCTCATTTGACGGCTACGTAATTTCACCATCGACCAATGTCAAGTAACCTAGTAAATTATCCGATTACGGCTATGAGATTGAAGATTTGGTCTCTTGCCTGGCAACTCACACCCCATTGAAAACAACCAGAAATCTGCAAGCTGACGTTCGTTCGTAACAAACGCCGGCGGGGCAAACGCACCCGAGCAGTTCATCAACTGCTACCTGCACCTTGAGAAATTTGGTTTCGTACCGCGAAATTTCCGTGTAAAAATGAGGTGGAATATGCCAGTTCTGTTCTTGTTATTTGCTTTATTCATGGTCTTCGGCATGATTTATTTGGCCTCGGATCCGCCGCTCACGCAGAGGCATAGCAGCGGCACAATGGTCGGCGCTTCGTACTGGGGCAACTATATAAACAGCAGCACGATCATCGAACCGATGTTAACGCTTAAGCCAGTGAAACCGTTAGAAGACGAATCTGATCGCGCGGCCGTCGTACCGACAATTTGAGCCGATTTGAGTTTCGATAATTCAATCAAATTTTGAGTTCCGATAATTTCGGTCGATAATTTGGGTCAGCCGGTTCACAATTGGCAATTGAGCAATCAGCGCCGGATATAATCAGATCTCAGAGAACTCTTAGATCTTTCAACGTAAATTATCCGAGCGGCGATTAGAAGATGCCGAAAACCTGGCGCATTTTGTCGATTGACGGTGGCGGCATTCGCGGTTTAATTCCAGCCACATACCTGGCCGCGATTGAAGCGCGTACCGGCAAACCGATTTGTGAATTATTCGACCTGATTGCCGGCACATCAACAGGCGGCATCTTAGCGCTTGGACTGAGTAAGCCGGATCAATTCGGCAGGCCGGAACATAGTGCCATGTCTTTGCGTAACTTGTACGAGAGTGATGCGCCGATCATTTTTCGTAATCCTGCTTCATGGTGGGAAAACCTTTTACGCCCGAAATACGGCTCTTCCGGCATGAAACACGTAATGCAAAGCAACTTCGGCGATACCCGGCTCAAACAAAGCATAATCGATGTGCTCATCCCCTGCTATGACATCGAACATCGTTCACCTCACATTTTTAAAAGCCGCTGGGCCAGGCGGCAGCCGCAATATGATTTCCGCATGCGTGACGTAGCTGCAGCCGCATCCGCCACACCGACAATGTTCGATCCTGTTCGCATTCCCAGACCAGGTGCGGAAGGATTTGTTTCGCTGGTCGACGGCGGCGTCTTCGCCAACAACCCAGCGATGCATGCATTCGTCGAGATCAACACGATGCTGCCAGATGTGGACGATCAATATTTAGTTGTGTCACTTGGCACCGGCGAGTCAATGGAGCGATTGAAACGGAAATATCTCACCGACTGGGGCTACGTTCGCTGGTCCGTGCCGATGATCGAGCTTGTTTCAGAAAGCATCAGCGAAGCTGTACACAGGCAAATGCATTATTTGTTACCGCCAACTGATTATCAACGCTATTATCGCTTCCAGGTAGACCTTCCCGATGACACTTATTACGCTTTAGACAATCCGTCCAAGAAAAACATGGAGGGGCTAATTAAGGCCGCCGAGGAGTCGTTTGAAGATGCGCAAACCAAAAAGGAATTTGAAACTCTTTGCCTGCTGCTTAAGCGACTGAGCGCAGACGAAGAGAAGTTTGAGGGATCTGAAAAATCTGAGGACTCCAAATCACCGACATTGCCAGGCGATGGATACCGCGTTGCTCTGTGTTATGCGGTAGAAGATTTAAACAAAGTGATACCACTGGCCCAGGCTCTAAAAGACAGGGGCATCAAGCCACTTCTGGAAACATTCGGCTTGCAAAAACAAGGCAGCATTTATCGACTGATCTCCCAGGCAGCAGAAGCTACCACAATCAATATAGTGATCATCAGCCCTGCTTTGCTCAGCAATCAATGGGCGTCCAAACAATTAGAATGGCTCTACTCCAGAACTTTAAGCGGAGAAAATGTGATCATGCCGGTTGTGCAGGGTTTTGCAAAAAGGGATGTACCAAAACTTGTGCACCATTTACAGTGGCATGAGCAGCCAGGCAAATATCTTGAATATCTGATCAATCTTTCGGAAGGTTCGATGGACGCCGGCATCGATGAGCTTGCCAATCGCTTGGCCAAAGATATCATTTTGTGGATTCGCTAGAGAGCGCTACCGCAGTTTTTTACAGGGTTTTGAGGAAAGCGACCAGATCCTTCTTTTCCTGCGCGGTCAACTTCGTGTCCAGAACCAGGTTAAAGAATTCGGCAGTGTCATCCAGAGTGAGAAGCCGGCCGTCATGCATGTAGGGAGGCGAGTCTTTGATCCCGCGCAAAGGGAATGTCTTGATGGGACCATCGGCACTGGCCATCATTTTATTGATCATACGAGGCTCATAGAAGCGCTCGGTTTGCAGATTATGCATCAAGTTGTCTGTATAATACGGCGGCGTATGGCAGGCAACGCATTGTCCTTTGCCAAAGAAAATCTCCTGCCCATGCAACTCCTGGGCCGTCGCTTTCTTAGGATCGAGCTTGCCGTCCCACTTCAATTTTGGCGCTGGCGGAAAATCCAGAATCTCCAGAAACTCTGCCATATCATGGACCTGGCTGCCGCGCTCAAGAATATTCACGCCTTTCTTTGTGGCAATTACAGGATCGCCATCGAAGTAGGCGCCGCGTTGTTCAAATTCGGTGAAGTCTTCAACTGTTTTCAGTGCTCGCTGGGAGCCAAACAATCGCTGGATATTCACCCCACGCAGCGTCGGTGTATCCAGACGATGCCTGAACTCTTGCGGGCGGATATCACCAACCAAATGGGTGGCGGCATTGGTATGTCCGTTGGTATGGCATTCCAGACAGGAAACGCCCCGGCTCGGCTGCAATGAACGCCTGTCCTCGGTAAAGTTGAATTGCTGTTGCGGGAACGGTGTTAACAGAAGCCTCAGCCCTTCTAGCTGTTTCGGGTTGAGAATGCCATTAAACGTTGCATAGTAGTTATTGATATTGATCAGCTTGCCATGCGAGACATCACCGAGATCCGGTCGGGTCGTCAAATACATCGCCGGCGGAAACTCGGGTAAAAAGTGATCGGGCAAATCGAAGTCCAGGTCAAAGCGGGTCAGATCTCGCCCTTCAGCAGCCTTGATCGCGTCGATATGAAATTTCGGAAAAACCATCCCTCCTTCTGGGTGATTGGGATGGGGCAAGGGCATGAAGCCCAAAGGAAATAAGTTCTGAGCCCGAATCTCCTCTGGCGACATGGATGACAGCTTCTCCCAGGTCATGCCGGCAGGAAGCTTGACGCGTACACCTTCTTGCACTGGCTTTGTTCTGTCCATGACACAAGTTTTGTCAGGGCGATTGGAGAGGTCATAGCGCTGATTGAGTAAATCTTGCTGCCGTTTTTCCAACTCCGGTTTGGCCGCAGTCATCTTGGCAATTGTTTGAGACAGCGCTTCTTTGATATCCACTGGCAAGTAGCTGGAGACGCCGCCGCCCGCATCTTGGGCTCGCACTGCGGACCAGGCGGTTGAGGCGACAATCAGGCCAATTGCTACCTTTTGCAGACAGGATCTCTTCACGCTCGCGCTCCTTGTAATTTGCGGTAATTTAGTAAATCGCTTGGCTATCAAAAAGCTGAATCTTGCAAAAATCAGCATCATATATATCAGAAATTGCTCCGAATCTAACAGGGATCAAAAAATTTGAGAAAATGCAAGAAGATGACATCTTCTTATCTAGCTACGAAAGTGACGACAGGCAACTGCTCCAGCGGACTGATCAATTTGTTGGCCTCGTCGTTGCCCTGGTCGGCCTGGTTGTTAACCTGTTTGTCCTTGTGCTTGTTGCTCTGGTTGAGCTGGGCGGAGACGGTGTTAGCTGCTCCCCAGAAGCAACCGACCCTCAGTGCACCCAGTACAAATGATTGGCCGACACTGCAGTCAAACGGCAAGGTCAGCAGCGATGCTGTCTACCGATATTTAGCCGACAAAGGCTCGCAGTATTTTCGCCGCGGAAAATTTGTCGAGGCAGAACGATACTTTCAAGCTGCACTTGCTGACGCCAAAGTCGCGGGAGTTCATGACAAACCGCTGGCGATGCTTTTAACTAATCTAGCCACCGACCTGCGGGAAGAGCAAAAATTTGACGAAGCAGAACCTCTATTTCAGCAAGCAGTTACATTGGAGAGGTCTATGCCGAAAAACGATCAGGCGCTGAACCTCTATACAGGACGGCAATATGCCGCATTGTTGCGACAGACCGACCGAGACGAGACCGCCGCCGCCATGTTGGCCCTCGCCCGCAGCGGTTTTGAAAATCTGCACAGCAATCATTTCTCCGTTCAACAAAACGATGACGAGAATGTGGATGACGCGTCAGTCTTGGGCTCACCCCGCGAGGCGATGTCGAACGAACGCAGCGCTGCCTCTCGGACTGAAGGCAATTTTGAGCCATTCCCCGGGACACGAACTGAAACGACGGTGACCGCGCAACTCAAAGAGCTCGCGGAAATTGAAAAAGTCTACGCTGATGAAAGTCGCGGATCGCCATCCGCCTTTCCCTCAATGACATTTGATTCGTTCGCCGTACCGTTTACCTTTGGCGCCGAACCAGGACAGCCGTTGCCTCTTTTCACGCCGATTTATGTGCCACCGGCACCGGCAGTTCATGCCTCGATCCATTTCGGTCGAGCAGGCGTCTTTCACCGCTAGTGGGACTTTTGCCAGAATAGCAAAAACGCGATCTGCAACCGAACTCTAGATTCGATTTCTGCATTTGGATTTGATTTAGATTGGGTTGAGATTGGATGTGTGAATACTGGACATAGCGGCAGATGATTAAAATGTGACATTGTCAACCCCGGCTAGCCGCATAGAGAGTTGATCGGCATGTCACATTTTAATCCATAGCCCCTAAGGGATACTCTAGATTAGTCGCGAGTGCTTTGACCTTCAAAAGTCAGACATCGGCTTTGGCCGGCCGAGCTGTTAGCGCTATGGTCAAAAGACGTAAGTAAACACAGAGAATTAAAATGACAAACAGCAGCGGCGAGGCAATTTTATGAGCGGCAAGCACAACAATCGAATAGACATTGATCAAAAGCCAGGTAAGTAAAGTCAATGACTTAAGCGGCCACTGCAAAGCTGGGGGCCAGCCCATCAGAAAAACGATCATACCGGCCATGAGAAACAAAGAATAATCGTAAAAGAAGAAATGAGGCATCAAAAGTGGTGTCAGACAAATACCGATCAGCGCGGTCAGATTGATCACCACCTTCTCCTCCACCGCCCTGGCGATCATCCACCATATCGCCAAGATCCCCAAGAGAAGCAAGATTGCTGAGAATCCATAGATTATCGGCTTCAAGGCAAGCTGCTGAGCCGCAGGCAGCATCAAAATTATCGTGCGCGGTAGACTTGTCGCTAAATGCGTCGCCACACCGTATTTGACATCGGAATAAATAACGTCACTCAACTTCAAGCAGCGCAACCAGTCACCGAGTAGCGACGGTGGAAAGAAAACAATATTGGCAATAGCAATGGCGGTTACACCTAGAATTATTCCGCCTAAACTCCGAAACCGGCTGCGTAAAGCTTCTGCAAACAAGATGACAAACACCGGCACTAAGAATTGCGGCTTGAAAATTGCCATGGACCAAATCAAGCCAGCACTGAAAGGCTTTCGATCGAGCAGCAAATAATAACCGACAGTCAGTGGTAGTAAGCCGAAAACCAAGCCTACTTGTCCTATCCAAATGGTCAGGAAGAGAGGTACCAGGGTGAGGCAAAGCCAGAATGTCAGACCAAAATGCGACGGCTGAGCACCATTGATAATGGCGGCCCGACGCATCAGATATACCGAAACAATCAGACTGGCTATGGACAAAATTTGCCAGGCAAATAAAGAAATATTCAAGGGCAAACTGCTGAGGGGCGCAAACACAGCGGCACTAAGCGGCATGTACATATATTCAGCTACAGATGGTGCCGGCATTTGGGGCAAAATCAGGTGAGCCATTCTATCGAACGGAGCATTGGCAAATGACATCGTATTTACTGGTGGATAAAGAATCGCCGCCTGCCCGTGTGCAATTAAATATCCAGCAACATGAAAGGTCATCAGATAATCCGATATCTGGATTAACTTTTGCATGTCCGGATCGAAGTCCACGTAAAGAATGATCAACAGAACCAGAAGGCCCCAACCCATGACCGGATAGAAAATGAGCCTGATCATATGCGGCGATCCTTTGTCCGTAGTTTCAACGGCGCCGAATAGTTTTGTTCATTAGGCAACGGTCGGACACTCACAGCCATTTTGGGAAATGCTTGATTTTGGGACGAAAGAAAAAATGCCAGTTTTTCTTTCCAGCCCAAGGCACTCGGGCACTTTTATCATTTTAACTGCATGACGACGGGCTTTACGTGGTATAGCCAAGATACAGTCAAGAATTGCTAGCGCGAACCTTGATAGCTATGTACTGAACAAATGAGGAGATGTACGGACAATTGGCCACAAAAGACCAATCACTTCCCAAGCAGCTCAATACAGTCCAGACTGTAGAGGAATTGCCAAGGGCGGAAAGCATAGACCAAAAAGTTGAAGCTGTCGCGCAGGTTGCCGTCGTAGACAGAAAGTATGAACACGATCATTGCCGTGATGCTTTGTCTAATGTCAATCAGACGCTGCGCTTTCAGATATCTTTGGCTGTCCCTTTGATGGCAGCCTGCGTCACCATGCTCAATATAGTGCCACCACAGGCGCATCAAGAGTTGATCAATGAATTCGACCGCTGGGTTTTCCTGCCGGCTCTTATTTCAATCGGCATCGGCTTACATGGACTTGAGCGCCACTGGTATTTTCATAAGAAGTTAGGCCAGAGGATGGACGACTTTGATGAATTATATGACCTGATCAGATACAAGAACAAAATCGTCCGCATCGTCATCAGTTTACAGGCGACAGCTCTAGTTCTGATGATGGTGTTTGTTTTACTCGAATACAAATAGAACCAAGTCTTTTGTTTATGTGGTGCGTAGAACCTTCCCCAGTGTCTAGGTTGTGCGCAGAATCTTCTCCAGCGCCCGGCACAATACATCTACTTGGCTCAGCTTATTGAATGAATTGAAGCTGACTCGCACCAGCCCCTTGTCTGTTGTCCCTAACATCTGATGAGCCTGGGCCGCGCAATGCAAGCCGGCGCGAACGGCAATACTGGCTTCGCGATCGAGAATATCAGCCACTTGATCGGGACTCTTGTTCGATAAGCGGAAAGAGACAGTAGGCAGGCGAGTGGGAATGCTCTCGATCGCTGCATGATAGTCGACACGCGCCTTCTCGCTCGTTCGATAGAATCCGTACACTTGCACGAACGGCTGATCCGCGCACCAGGAAAGAAATCGCTCGACAAGCGCGTTTTCCTCTTTCTGAATATTAGATGCGCCCTGTTTTTTTAGCCATTCCACACCTGCTCTCAGTCCAGCTATCGCCTGAGAGGGCACCGTGCCGCTTTCCAAATGATCGGGAAACACCTCTGGCATTTCGAAGCTTTCTGAGGCAGAGCCTGTGCCGCCGGCAATTAAAGGTTCAAGCTGAATATCGCTATTGACGTAGAGCAGCCCCAGTCCTGGCGGACCCAAAAGTCCCTTGTGCGCAGAAGCGCACCAGAAGCTGATGCCCTCATTTTCCAAACAGCCAGGAAAGCGTCCGGCGGTCTGCGCTGCATCCACAAGTAGCGCCACGCCTGCCTCTTTGCACAACCCTGCCGCAACGTGTAAGTCAAAGATCTCGCCTGTGACATTGCTGCCTTCGGTGAGGATAACCAGTTTTGGCTTAAGCTCGGTCAAGGTGTGATGAAATTCGCGAAGATCACCAAAACCGCCGGGGCGATAAGTGAGACAGATGATTTTCAGAGACAACTTCTTCGCTAGCTGCTGCAATGGCCGCATCACAGCATTGTGTTCGAGAGAGGAAATGAGGATGACATCATTTTCCTGAAGAAAAGGCTTCTTGCCTTCGCTCATGCCTTTTAGCACCATGTTGATCGAATAGGTGCAGCCAGGCGTAAAAACCAATTGCTCAGCTTTCTGAGCGCCGAGAAAATAAGCGATCGCTTGCCGGTTTTCGAAGACTGAGAAGGCACTGCGATAAGCGATGGAGTGGGCGCCGCGACCCGGACTGCCTGCCACGCGAAACTGAGCATCCTCAGCCTGATACACTTCATCTGGCTTCGGGTAACTAGTCGCGGCATTGTCGAAGTAAATTATTGAATTTGGCATAGTCCGCCAGCGGCAAGTGTGACGAGCGGCCATGCTAGCATTTCTTTCACTGCTTCCGGATTCAAGTTCAAAAATGGAGCGAAAATGCGCCGCCTTCGCCTTTTCTGCATATTGTTTTGCATAATCAGCCCAATTTTGTTATCTATTCCGGATGATCAAGCTGCCAAGTACTGTGTGATATTAGCGAAATACTGGCACATGGCCCAAGCCGGCGCTCAGTCCCGCAATTCAACTGCTCAGAATTTAAGTGACTGTTTGAGAGACTGGCAGAGCTTGCCAAACGAACAACTGATTGCCAATCTGAAAGCGTACAGTGCGCGTACCGGCTTGTCCGGTCATGAGCGCGCAGAAAGCGCTTATGTTCTGGGCGGGCCTTACAAAGAACAGTCGTGCCACCAAGTGTTAAACCGCTCGGCAAAGATGGCAACAACAGTGCTGCTCTCGTCCCCGGCAGCGACGATCGGCTGGCCCAGGAAGCGATCGGCCAATATCAAGAGGCCTGTCAAATAGAAGCATTGTGGCAAAGAGCACAAAACCATATCGTCGAGATCGCCACAATTGCCGGACTCGAAGTCGAACTTCGCCGTCACTTGGAAATGATCCGGCAGAGGATCTATGAGAAGAGCCGCGCCCACCTGCCTGAAGGTAAAGATGAGGAGCGCTTGGACTATGCCCTGGCCCAATCGTATATGCGCACCAACGAGTGGGCCAATGCTAAAAAGCTGTTTTTGAAAATAAAATTGAAAAACAAAGAAAATTTGCTGAGCTCGCCATTTGCTATTGGCAGTGACTACTATCTCGGGCAGATCGAGATTGCCGAACATCAAGCGACTGCAGAGCACCAGGATACAAGTGGAGGACAGGCTGAGGCGCGGTTGCCCGAGGCCGCCGTGAAATATTTTCATCAATATCTCAAAGCCAGTCCAAACGGACATTTTGCCCCGGAAATTGTCCGTCGCCTTCTCAATGCGGCAAAAGTCACCTCTTCAGGCGAAATCGAGCCGGCTAAAACCTCTATTTCGCCTGAGGACCGCAATTTGTTTGGTCAGGTGTATTTTGCTAGCGGTGATTGGAATGATGCGCTCGAACAATGGGATTGCATAAGCAACAACAACAACTTGTTGCCGCGCGCTATTTGTTACGCTCATCTTGGCAGAATGAAAGAAGCTCGAGATTTTTTGATGCAGACCGTGAAAAATGGCTGTGAGACATATGCTGGTGCCGCAGCTTTACTGGCTGCTCCCTTAACCCGACCGCAGACGATAGATTTATACAAAGAAATTCTTTCACTGGCGCCGGCAAACCAGACATCGCCTTGTGGAATATCGGTAGCCGGCTGATGGTTGACCATCCGGACCAAGCTCAGCCATACTTGAAGCGATTAGTTAGCGAATTTCCCACTTCTGAATTTGCGCCTGAAGCGCTCTGGTGGATGTTCTGGTATCAAACCAGAGAGCATTTACAAGAGCCCGGGAAATTAGGCACTGCCCTGGCCTTAGCCGACAGCGGTAGAGAAAAATATCCCAAGACGAAAGCCGCAGCTAAGCTTGTCTTTTGGTCCGGCAAAATCAACGAGCTAATTCACCAGAAGGAAAAAGCACGACTCGATTATCAGTGGGTGAGCAAAAATTTTCCGGCCTATTATTACGGTCACCGGGCTAAAGCGCGATTGGTGGCAATCGGTGTTCACGGAACTGCCAGTGCCAGTGCTTACGCGCGGTCTAGTGCCAGTGGCAGGGCAGACCGTGGTTGGAGCACTAAACCTGGCCGCCAGTTTGCCGATAGCCAATGGCATTGGCCAGATGTTGAAACAATGATCTCAACAGATAAGCTGGAGAAACTTTATGGCCAGACTGTGGCTGAACTTCTTAAGCTGAGACAATTCGATGAATGCATACAGGAATTACCGGCGGGGACCAGCGCTGAATTCAAAGCTGCTCTCTACGCTGCCCAAGGTGATAATCCTGCGGCCATCAAAGCAGCAGGCAAGACTCTGGAAGGGAAGCCATCAGGCAGCGAACGCTGGCAGATGACTTACCCAAGAGTTTATACTGCCGACGTAATCGAGGCCTCTCAAGCTGAGCACCTGGATCCATTTTTGGTACACGCCCTAATTCGGGAAGAATCACGTTATAATCCGCTCGCTGTCAGTAGTTCAAAAGCAATAGGCTTGATGCAATTGTTGGAAGGCACCGCGTATGGTGCGGCCAAAAAGCTTGGTCTACACATTGCCGATCGAGCAGATGTCTTCAAGCCTGAGATCAATGTCAAACTTGGCGCCCACTATTTGGCCTATGTTTTGGAGAAAGCCGACAGCAACGCCTTGATGGCCGTGGCCAGCTATAATGCCGGACCATACAACGTCCAGCGCTGGTGGAGAGAATACGAACAGGCTGGCTATAAGGATCTGGACGTCTTCGTAGAAGATATTCCGCTGCGCGAGACAAGAGATTATGTACGTAAAGTCTTCGGCAGTTATTGGACCTACGAAGAGATTTATCCCGAACAAAGGTTGAGCATGCAGGGCTAGGATTGACTATTAGCCTTGGCGGCCAGCGGACGCCAAACTGCGGGCAATGGGAATAATACCGTCCGACCGCCGATGTCTGAGCAACTCTCTCATCATCACATCTGATGTTTCAAAATCAGGTCTCTTCTCGCCGACGAACGGCCAACCGCCGCGTCCGTACTTCGAGCCATGCCAGGCATGCTGACCACGTTTCACAACGTACTGTTTCACCGGGAAGCCACCATTTGTGTCACCCGAATAAGTGGTCAATTCGACCAAGCTGTCCGCAACCACTGTTGGTTGTTCTGTTATTCCGTTGGCCAATGCCATAGCTGGTGCTTGCGTGAGCGGTCTGGAGGCTCTGATCTTGGGATAGAGCACTGTCATGAATCCTCGGCCACCGTGCATGGGCAACATATGATCGCGAGTTCCTAAGAATATCGTCGCAGCTGCGCGATTGCCGGACAGAAAAGGAGCCTCCGAGCCAAGCAATGTGCCCTCAACCGAGCCAATGCCAGCGAAATAACCTGGCAAGCTGTTATGAGTATGAAAAGAATATTCACCACCGGAAGAAAAGCCGGTTATGTATCGGGCAGTTGGATCAATCCTCACGCTCCGATTACTATGCAGATCATCGACAACAGCTCGGATGTACCTTACATCGTCATATCCAGGAACTGTCTTGGTTACAGACGCACCATGTGAATTCCAGTCCCAGATCATCATTTTGCCAAAAGTGAAACGGACTGGTTTTGCCTTGGAAACAGGGTAAGCAACCATGAAGCCGACACCATTTTCTCTAGCTAGATCGTCGGCCAGATGATTGAGCCCGGTTTCCTTTTCCATTAAGCCACGTGCCGTCCCTGACACTCCGTGTAAGGCCAAGACTAGCGGAATCGGCTTCTTTCCGTCATAGGCTAGTGGTACATATAAATCGAGCGAACGGCGCTCACCATCAGCCTCCACAAAGAGACGATTGAGGACGCCTCGCTTAAGCGGCGTACTCGCCGCTGGTAAATCTGCCATCTGGGCAAGCGCTTCTGGTATGGCCTTTGCACTCAGCTTCTCGGCGCCGCTCAGGTAACGCGCACCATATTTGCCTCCCAGACCAACGATCGCCAGTTCTCCCAGGACTGCAGTACATTCGGCTTTGCTGGCTCGAAAATGAACAATATCGTTCAAGCTGCGTTTTGGATCTTTCACTGCATCTAAAAGGCTGGACGTGAAAGATTCAGCTGGTTTTTCGCTCAATGCTGGTTTTTCGCTCAATGATCGAGTCATGGCTCTCCCCAAAGCACAGCCAAGATACTAGCTTCAAGCCACTTGATAAACTAGTGGTGAAATCAGCATGAGCTTCGTAGAACTACGAAAAATCTAGTATTTGTGCCGCTATCAACCCGATCAAATCAACCCGATCAATGCAGGCCAAGCAATGAGCGACTAACCCCGGTTGCTCATCTAATCGAGCAAAACGGTGTTTTTCACGCTAGGAGAAATCTAGCTGAGCGCCGGCTTTTCGTGACCGGTTTCTTTGGAGTGGCGAGAATCTAAACCGAGTAACTTCGCCCAAACCTTCACTTTGGAGACTTTCGTGGTTGCGGCTGCTCTGTCACCACTGGCGGTGTTATTATAAACAGAAAAGTTCACACCGCAAGTTTGGCAGACGTGTTTATTCGCCGCGGTTTTGAACTTACAACGTGGGCACAGATAATATTGCATACACCCCCCGCATTCCTATTTCGAGTATAACACGCGCAAATTAGCCTGGGTAGTCGCTGGGCACCCGCCGGAGGTATCGCTAGATTTTTTACAAGCAGCTAACATCATCCCCGTACAAAGAACTTATGCCAACTTTCAAAGAAAACTACACGCTTCCACCCAACAAAATTTGTGCCGCTGTCAAGTCAACTTCTTCCTAAGAGCTAAGACGACGACTTTTTCAAAATGATTCGTCATATTCTCACTTTTAGCAATTTGCATCGAGTACTCGCTGCTGAGCAAGCTTTGCGAGAAGCGACTGGCAAAAATTATCGTTGCCGGCCGACGCCCACGCCGCCTGGACTGGATCAAGCAATTTGCGGCATGTCCATTGAGATTCTCGATCCTGAGCAGCTGGGCGAGATAGTTGAATATTTGAAAGGTTTTTCTTTGCCGCCTGCCGGTGTGCATCGCGTCAACAATGCGAGTAGTTGACAAACCGTCGGCAAACTCTTGACTCAAGCCGATCCACGCCTCGCAGATAATATTTTACTGTAATAAGCTTTTTTCGGCAAACTCGCGGGAAACAAAAATCTGCTCCTGACCCTCAGCTTCGGAGTCAGCCTGCCTTTGCCTCACACGCCATACGGGGGAGAGGTCTGCAAACAAAAAGAAAACCCTCCCGTATCCTGTAGGATCCCGGAAGGGTTGCTAGGGTAATGGTTGAATTACGGTACTATTCTCCGAGAGCAAACAGCGCAAACCTCTTACTTAGTTATGCTGTACGCAGTCCCGCACCCATCTGTACAGTCGGTGCCTGTCCCTCCTGCAAACGTTGCCCCATACAGCACCCCGTTAACCGCCTGAACCAATCCACTATACGGGTATGATCCATGCGTACCGTCAAAGTTGTGTAGTGTGCTAAACACACCACCTGGTGTAATCCGGTAGATCGTTCCGAAGTTGGCAGTGCCACCATACGATGCTGTTCCGTAGAGATTGCCATCGCTGCCCTCGATTAGGGGCGAGATAGGGGTATCGCCATCGCTTTTGTCGAAACTGTGTAGCGTCGTCAAATTCCCAGATGGTGTGACCATGTAAACCGTACCATACGAATGGGCTCCCCCCTCTTCTGTCGTTCCATAGAAATTACCACCAGCTTGCACAAGTCCCGCAAATGGCATACTGCCATCCATGCCCGTGAACGTATGCAGTAGGGTAAACTGGCCGCTCGAAGTGATGGCGAAAATCGTGCCATAGCTGTTGGTTCCTCCGTCTGCTGCTGTTCCGTAGAATCGGCCATCAGAACCTTGCACTAATCCACCCGTAACGCAGCATCCGTCCGGACTGAACGTAAAGACGTGAAGTGTCGTCAGTACGCCTGATGGTGTAATCTTAAAGATCGAACCAGCGTTATACGGCCACCAAAGCTGGTTGAGCCGTAGAAATTTCCGTCTGTACCTAATGCGAGAGTCGCTTGAGGTCCGGCACCTGCCGATCCGGCACCTGTCGAATAGTAAAAACTGTACAGCGTCGTGAGTTCGCCTTCCAGTGTGATACCAAAAACCGTTCCGCAAGCCCCGTCTGGACAACCGGTGCCCGTACCGCCGCCAAGTGTTACACCGTAAAGGCTCCCGTTAGCGCCTTGTACTAACCCTGCGAATGGATATGCGCCGTCGGTATAGTTGAAGCTGTAAAGTGTACTTAGCGCGCCGCCTGGGGTGAGTTTGAAAATGGTTCCGCAGCCCGAATCACACGCCGACCCGCTGCCACCGTTTTGTGTCGTGCCGTAGAAATTTCCGTCTGTCGCCTGCATTAGCGAGGCCCACGGGAATGCCCCATTACTTTCATCGAAACTGGCAAGAGCATGGAAGGTTGGGATGGATTGCGCGAGGACCGAAGCCCCCATGAGTAACGCGAAGATTACCGCGAACAGTACTACCTTGATTGCTTTCACTTATTTCCTCCTAGTGTAGTCAAACATGTCGTTTATCCCAGTCGAGTGCCTTCGGGGGCACCCGACGAGCAGAAAATTGTCCAGCCTGGCGGTCAGAGGGGTCACTGCTGCGCGTATGCTTGCAGATTACCCCTCTGGGCACTGACCGGCTGGGTCTTCACTTGGCCGTTCAGGTCTTTGTAGGCCCAAGCCCAACCTGCCTGGGTTTGAACCAAAGTACCCTTGGCCAGATAGCGGACGGTCTCGCTATCTTCCAATTGCGGGTTACAGCCGTCTGTAACTACCTGTCCGCTGGCATCGCGTACTGGCCGCCACTCATTAAAGTAAATCGTCTCCTCCACGACGATCCAGGCGGTTTGCGTGCCTTGCGGCAGATTACCGACATTGCAGTTGCAGTTGGCGTTGTAATAGCCAGCCGCTCCCGGGTAGTACACATACGGCGACTGTTGCGCCCAGTTGGTCGGCGCAAAATAGCTGAAGTTGACACCGGAATAGCCATTACTGACTCCGAAGCTGAACCCGGTCCCATAGGGGGACGAGTACAGCCCGAAGTTCAGGAAGAGCGGCGGCCGCCAGTAATACCCGGGGTAGTACTGAGGGCAGCCGCCGTAACCGCCATAGCCACCATAGCCGCCGTAGCCTCCGCACGATGGGTAGCCACCGTATGGCGGTGGGTAATAGTTGGCCCGGACAGGCACACCGGTAGCAGTTCTCGCCACTACCACAGACCTGCCGGTCGTTGAGGCAATCGGCGACACCACAGCTGCGGGACGTACAGATACAGCTGAAGGTGCCGTGGACATCCGCGCTTGCTGACCGTAGGCGCCAGTCTGGTAACCGCTCGTGGCGTTGGTTACACCGTAGCGGTAGCCGTTAACGCTGGAGTTGCTGTAGCCGTTGTTGCTGACGCCGGCGTTGCTATAGCCGGAGCTGTTGCGGTAAGTGTTGGCGGCGCCGGCGTTGTAGTAGCTAGGGGGGCTGGTGTAGCTGGGATTGGTGTAGGGATTGGGGTTGCGATCACCCGCGCTGCTCCCGTAGCCGACGTTAGGCGCATGCGGGACCGCTTCCGGCAGAGGTAAAGCGGTTGGCGGCACGTAGTTCCAGGGGTGGGGCGATACGCTGCTGCTATGCAGTGCCTGGCCTAAAGCCGCGACGCCGCGTTGTTGTGCAAAAGCAAGGTTTGACGACTGGATGGCTACAAAGACCACCACCAGCAGGAAAGCGTTCATTCTCGTTTTCATGTTGTTCCTCAGATCCGACCAGCCAGGCTGGTCTAAATTGCGGGCGCTGGACGGCGCCTCCGCTTTGAAAATTCACCCTCTTCTCGACGCTCTCTCGATAACTCTCATTCGAAACTAGCCCAGGCTACCGTCTCCTGTTTCCCGAAAAACAGAATGAAGCGCTTACGCTGGGACCAGTTATTTATTTAGAAGAAAAGTTATCGCTCAAAGCATGAGAATTAGATGTGAGTCAAACTTAGGTCTTTCGCGCCCGTAGCTCAAGAGGTTGCAAAGATATCGCTGCATATTTTCAGCTTTTGGACGATTTTTACACCGGCCTAGCTCGCGCAGGTATGGGTCCGAAAGCAATTGTCATGAGCCGCGCTATTTGTTGAGAGGAGAATCCGGAGAGAACGCCTCGTTTTGCTCGCCAGCGTGAGCTGGGCCAGAATACTTGAAATGCAACGACCAGCGTGAGCCGCGATAAGCATTCGACAATTTCTGCTTAGGCGGCTGGTCCCCAATCAGTGGACTGAAGCGATGAAAGAAAAACTGGCAGTTTTTCTTTCAAACTGCCAAAGATGCCGATCGCAGGAAGGACCGGCCGGGTCCGTCCCATACCAATCCCAACCAATCGGCGACGCTCGCCGCAATGTCGTAAAAACCCTCGCGCGTTCCCAAATCTTGAGGAGCCGTTGCCGGTTTTCGCTTGGCAAAAAGCGGCGCATAGGCAAGCAACGGCACGTATTCTCGGGTGTGGTCAGTGCCAGGCGCCGTCGGGTCATTACCATGATCCGACGAGACAATAAGCAGATCGTTCTCATTCATGGCGTCCATGAATTTAGCTACCCAGCTGTCGATCTCCACCAGAGCTTGCCCGTAACCTTGGACATCCCGCCTATGCCCATAAAGCGAATCGGTATCAACCAGATTCGTGAAAATCAGCTGCACATCAACATTTTCTCTGCCTGCGATCTGTATGGCAGACAGATCCAGTTCATTGAGCAGAGCTTGGAGAGTGAGATCCAGACCCTCGACATTCGCACCGGTGTGCTTAGCATGGGTCAAGCCGCGGCCAACGAAAATGTCTTCGATTTTGCCGATGCCCAAAACTCCTCGCCCGGCACTGGCCAATTTGTCCAGTAATGTGGGCGCTGGCGGCGGCACTGCATAGTCGCGCCGATCGCCGCTTAACCGCCGGTAATTTCCTTTGCTACCGATGAACGGCCTGGCGATTACTCTGCCCACTTGATGTTGCCCTTTAAGAAGTTGGCGAGCGATTTCGCACCATCGGTAGAGCGTCGGCAGCGGTGTCACTTCAGTGTTTGTCGCTATCTGAAAAACACTGTCGGCACTGGTGTAGACGATCGGAAAGCCTGTCTTTCTATGGTCTTCGCCTAGATCTTCGAGGACCTGTGTACCGGAGTAGGGCTTGTTGCACAAAATGTCCCGGCATCCCGTTTGCTCAATGAAAGCGTTGATCACGTCGGGCGGAAAACCATCAGGATAAGTAGGGAAAGCACGTTCGCTAACCAATCCCATCATTTCCCAGTGTCCTGTTTGCGTGTCCTTACCGTTTGACCTTTCAGCCAACTTGCCAAAAAGGGAACCTGCTGATGCGTCAGCCGCTACACCATCGATTCGAGCGATTGCACCTAATCCCAGTTTGGCCAGATTGGGCAAACTCAGCCCGCCCAGCGCCTGGGCTGTATTAGCAAGCGTGTTGCAGTTTGGCGAGTCGCCAAAAGTGCGGGCGTCGGGCGATGCGCCAATGCCACAGCCGTCAATTACCAGAACCAGCGCGCGTCTCGTTTTGCTCTCAGTTGTTGCCATCAATCCTTCCGATTTTTGCAATTTTCCAATTTTTCCAATTTCTCTCCATTTTTTCACACTGGCCTGTCCTCAACTTTAGGTCGAGCCGACGACGAAACCTCAATCGGCAGCCTCAATCATTATTTTGCTTGGCCTTAATTCTTGACCTATTGAAAACTTAGCGCGAACGACGCAAAGCTAGATGGCTTGGCGATCAGCCTATATGCTCGGCTGTCATGGGCGTTCGAGCCATCCAGATCTCATCTGGAAACAGCTATCTTAGCTGCGCTAGATTGGTGTATAAATTATAAAATCTGGATGCTGGAGTTTATCATGTCGAGCAACGACCTTCTCTCGATCAATTCAGTCGCTGCCCGCCTCGGGTTGTCCGTGCACCAGTTACGACGCTGGGAGCTTATGTTTGGCTTGGAGATCAAACGTGGTCGCGGCCGAACAAAGACAATACCGGCCTGAGGATCTTTCGGTACTGGAAAGAATCAAAGAGTTGGTCGAGCAGGGTTCGCCCACTTCCCAGATAAGACCGCAGCTGGAGGCAGAAGGACTGGTTTCGCCCAAACTGATCGGACTGCCTACCCCGCCAGGCAATCCGGAAGTGTTGATGGAAGCGCTGATCGGTTTTCGCAGCTTCACCGAACGCCGTTTTATCGAGATCAGCAGACAAATAGATGAACTACGCCAGCTTTTGATCTCGGTGACCCTGAAGCAAGAACTGCAAGGCGAGTCGGCTTCGCCCTGGCAACCGATGCAAACTGAATTCATGCCCGAAATCAAGCATTATCCGGCAGAAGAGATCAATCTCGGGCCGGCGGTCAATCTACACATCGGCCCAGAGGAGTCCTCGGCACCCGACAATGGATTGGCTCTGGCGTTGGGCGAAGTTACCGATCAAAACTACTTGACGGTGCTTGGACGAGCTCTGGATCTCCTGGGCTGGACTGATGAACAAGCTGACAGTTATTCGCTCAAGTCTTTCGGCATTCCACATTGGGACGAGCTTGGGCGCAGTCAAGCCGAGCGCTTGATCGCTCACCTGGCAAGTTCCGCGGAAAAAGCAGGGGAATCTCAGTCCTTCTAAAGGTGAAATTTGACGGCAATCGTATTTTCCCCCGTGACAACCGTGATTAAATCAAGTATTCTGCCAGCACAGTCAAATCAAAATTCTGATTGGATTGCTACCGCAGGATCTCCAGTTGAGAAGATTCAGGGATGAATTTTACCGAGAGCGACACCGGTCCCTGCGACAAATAAAGTAAAAAGCCCTCCAGCAGAAAATTGCTCGGAGGGCTTTTTTTGCGGCTGTGACTTCACCAGGCCACTCATCTCCTACTTCGATTCAATCAAGAGGATACGATTCTGGCAGGGGGACTGCCATGACATTTGGATTAATTGGCTGGCTCAAATCCAGGTATGCTGATTTAAATTTCGAGATACCGATTTGGTATCCGTCGCGAGAACAGGCGGATCATCGAGAATGGCTAATCACTAATGGCCTTGGCGGCTTTACCAGCGGCACTGTCTCTGGCGCGCACACCCGTCGTTATCACGGCTTGCTAGTGGCGGCCCTGAACGTCCCGTCTGATCGTCACCATATAATCTCGCGCTTGGATGAGGTGGTGACAATCGACGGCACCGACTATCAGCTGGCAACAAACCACTGGGCATCAGGAGTAGTATCACCGACCGGCTTTAAGCAAATTGAGTCCTTTACTACGCTACCTGTGCCAACATGGGTTTACGAATTTGGCGGCCATTATTTGGTTAAGCAAATCTGCCTGAAGTGGGGTACCAATGAGGTCTATGTTGGCTATCATTGGTTGCCCGATCCGGAGAATATGCCGGAGCAGGCCGAAATCTCTGTCCGTTTTTTGGCCGGGTTCCGCAATTTTCACAGTCAAGTACGCGGTTCCTCTGACGATCGCTATCCTCAATTTGTCTCGCCAAAGCACTCAGTGATCATTCTCAATGAATCAGAGAAGCGGCTGTGCCTGAGCTGGAGCAGCGGCAATTATCAAGCTGAAAAACAGTGGTGGTGGGATTTTCACTGGCCGGAGGAAGCGGCTCGAAACTTGCCAGACACAGAAGATCTTTATCTGGTGGGCTCGGTTCGCTCTGTCTTGACTGCCGATCAAGAATTTACCGTGGCGGCAAGCCTCGATCAGCCGGTCGGCAGTGCCAATTGTTTGCAGGCAGTTGAATACGTCTTGAACAGACAAAAAGAATTGCTGCGTCAGGCCAATTTGCCGCGTTCCGCCAAAGCCGACATGCTCGTCTTAGCCTCCGATCAATTTCTCGTCTCAGCGGGAGGGCAACACCCTGACGAGATAGCGGTGATCGAAGGCTATCCCTGGTTTGGTGAATCTGGCCGGACGGCAATGATTTCAGTTCCGGGGTTGACCTTAGCGACAAGAAGGTTTGACGAAGCAAAAAAGGTGATCGACCATTACACTAACCGGATGATCAATGGCCTGATGCCCAGCCGCCTGGTTGAATACGCTAAAGAATTCAGCCAATTGCATACAGAATATGGTGCCGCAGACATCACCCTCTGGTGGGGCTGGTCGGTCTATCAATATTTCAAAATTACCAGAGATAAAAATTTCATCAAAACCCAACTACCACTCCTTCTAGATGCAGCAGGACATTACATACGTGGCACTAATAGCGGTGTCAGAGTCGACAGCCGCGACGGTCTGTTAGTATGCGCTGATGCACGCCACGAATACTCTTGGATGGATGCCAAAGTGGCGGATATCCCGATCACGCCTCGTTCCGGCAAACCAGTGGATATCTGTTCATTGTGGTACAACTTTCTCGAACTAATCCAATTCTTAGCCGGCTCGGTTGACTTCCAATCAGAGTCCCTAACGGAGATCAAAGCAATAGCTGATCTTTGCCGGCGATCGATGCAAAAATTTTGGAATAAGGATGCACTTTGCTTATACGATGTCATCGAGCCTGCCTCGCGCTCGCACCTCGAACCTGACGCCGCCATTCGCCCAAATCAGATCCTGGCTGTAGCCATGCCGTATCGGTGCCTGGACAAACATCAGGAGAAAATGGTTTTGACGGCCGTGGAAGTGGAACTGTTTACGCCGATGGGTTTGCGCACACTTGCCCCTGCCGATCCTTCTTACCAGAGCATGTACGGCTGCGGCTTCACCCACGCAGACCAATATCATCGCGATCTTTCCTACCACCAGGGCACCGCCTGGCCATGGCTTCTGGGTCCTTATTGTGACGCGCTGGTCAATGTTTTTGGCTCAACTGCTGAAACCAAAACACGCATTTCCTTGATCATTCAGCCATTGTTGGCTCATATGACCGAAGACGGATGTCTTGGATCGATCTCTGAAATATTTGACGGAGCCAGACCGCATGCGGCTCGCGGTGCTATCGCTCAAGCACTGTCGGTGGCCGAAATTATGCGCTGGTACGCCTGGCAGGTCAAGCAGTAGGTCTCAACGTAACGTATCAAGGTTGTCCCCATTTTCGATTCGAAATACCCGCACATGCTCATTGGCAGCGATCACGGGAAACTTGGTCACCCATGCCGACCGGTTATAGAACAGCTTGTCACTATCTCTTACCAAAAGGGCCGTGATCCTCAATCTCCGGCAGATGCGAACCGCTTCCCGCACCGGTAAATTCATGAACAACCGGTTCAATGGATCGGTGGTCTGCCAGTATTGATAAGAATTCGGCAAATCAGAGATGGCGGTCGGATCAAGAGGAGTTAAGACGACTTGTCGGTGTGAATAAAGGTTGACAATTCTATCGACTCGGCAAAAATCCATTTTAGGATTGTACTGCAGTATTGCATCTGGTGGCAGCTTGCGATCCAGTTCGTCGCCGATAATCCGCTGATCATACAGCAGCGGTCCAGAAATGTAGTAAGGCGTCGATGTCCGGTCCACAAATACCGCATAAAGCGAGGTAGCCACGCCGGTAGCGATCAGAAACCAATTCCAAGGCGAGAGACGCCTTTGTTCTTGGTGTTTAAGAGCTAAAAATTGAGCGCTCCAAAGCGTCAAAGCAAATTGGGCTAAGAGCAAAACTCGCCAAGCGAAATCATTATTGCAATTTTTAGCGCTGACGAAACTGCCGAGCAAGAGGCTGACGCAGACCAGCAATATCAAAAACATTTCATTTCGCGCCGGCTGCCGAGCAGCACCCGCAACCTGCCTGTGCCGCCAGAATAAAAACGCTCCGACAAGGACAAAGCCAAAGCCGACAAAGTAGTTGACTGGCAGAACCAGTAAGTAGGCAATCTGATGAAGCAACAGATGGGCACCGCTCAAGAAGTAGGCAAAAAACCGCGTCACTGGTTCGAATTTCCGCACCGAGAAAATGAGCTCGCCGGTCGTGCCAAACATTCCCACGATCACTGGTAGATAGGGGGCAGAAATGAGCAAGCTGATAAGCAAGACACCAACTGTGGTGGCAGCTTCCGCCAATCGTTTTTGACACCAGGACAATACCAACCAGGCCATCCAGGTTATCGAAAAGGCGACGCCAACGACAGCCGACAGACCAAGAGTGCTTGCCAAAGAGCAACTCGCCAAAATGATCAACAGCAGTCTTTTTCGTCTTGTATCAGCCTGTGCGATCTCTAAAAGGAAAATTGAACCAACTATGCCTGCCACTAAGGCGGCCATATGCTCTGGAGCCCAGTACATAGAGGCAAGCCACGGGCTGTTTTGGTCTGTCGTCCACCAGTTCATTGCTGGCACGCACGGCACTTTATAAGAGCCCAATCGTAAAATATTCAAAGGGGCTGAAATTAATGCGTACAAGTTGGAGACAGCTATCAATGCCAGACAGAAAAAGGTCATCTGACTGTTGGGCACTTTGCTCGATTTAAAATAACGACAAGAAAAGGTCAAACAGGTGATAAAGGCCAGTCCGGTCCAGATTAAGCCGGCGAGAACAGCGCACCTTGTGTTGTTTGGCGAGCCACAGATAGTGCTGACAACGGTGCAAAGCAGTGTCCAGTAATAATGGTAGTAAATTGGTACAAGATGACCAGGAAATATGGACGGATTTCCTGGCGGTATGCCGGTTCTAGCAATGGCATCTGCAACCCCAACTTTGAGAGAATAGTCGAATATGGCCATCGATGAATAGAGACTGTGCCCAATTTGAATGTCAATCACGAGAAAAAAGGCAAGTAAAATCCAGACCGCATCGACGAGCAGAATAGATCGGCACAAACTAAGCTCCCAGCGAAGATGTTGCACTGCTCTTAATGCTTGTCTGCGCTTAAAAATAGCGAGTGCAGTAAGTAATAGGAAAAGTGCGGCGATGGCCACGACAATTGCTTGCACACCGAAAAACACGCCAAGCAAATTATAAATTACAGGCAGTATGGCCAGGCAGAGAAGGAATGAGAGCCCCAGCTTTCTTAGCAGGCAGCGCCGAGCAAAGTTGAAAATATTAGTGAGGTAGCCGATGGACATGCCCTGCCCGGTAAAAAGCAGGAGCCAGACGGCCAGGCTAAGGAAAATGCCGACCAAGTCTGAGACCATGAAGTTCACCGAATGACCCTCCGATCGACTCAAAAACGAGCGGACCAACGCCAGTATAACTGATAGGATTAAAATGCCATGAGAAGTGGTGTGAGACCGAGGGCGGTGGCAGAGTCGACAGCGATAACGGAAAAATAGCGAGACAATGTCTTGAACTTCACCATTTTAGATCTTCGCGATATCTTTCTTGCCCTGCTTGTCTGGCTTGTCATTTTTACTGGCCAGGGCATACTGATCGGTTGGGCGACGAATGTTTTTAAATTTCGTTCGCGCACTCTTTTACGACAGCTGGGGCTAGCATCGCTTCTATCGGCCAGCGTTTTGCCTTGTCTCTATAACTTGATCGCCTTAGTTGGAGGAATCAAAGCTGTCGTCTGGGTTATCGGCAGTAGTATGCTAGCGCTCATACCGATCGCCGTTATTGAGCGACAGAGACTTTCACTACGCTTACATCATCTTCGACGGGAAATTCATTTGTGTCGATTTATCCTAATTGTGGAGGCAATTTGGCTTGTTCTGAGCATATTCTTGGCGATCGACATTCAAATCGATCATCGACTTTACGTGTCAATGACGATGTACGATCACTCGGCCAGAATCGGACTGGCAGAGGCGATAGCCAGAACAGGCGTGCCCCCGGCGAGCCCCTTTTTTTTCCCGGGTCACCAGGTACCGATCTTTATCCATTACTACTGGGTATTGCTTTGCACAGCAATCAGCACTATTTGTGGTTCGGCCTACAACACTCGCATCGCTTTGCTGGCTGGCGTGACATGGTCGGGAATCGCTTTCCTCTCTGGACTGATCTTCTTTTGTAGCTATTTCAAAACGAGCAGTGTACGTGCGCGCCAGGTCACCTTTTATTGCTTGGCGCTGTTGACTGTGTCCAATTTATACATCCTCTTCACCGGTCTCTTAAACTTCTGGAGCCTCAATCGCTATGGCTATCCATGCCGACCCTCGATTGGCTGGTGGACCACCGAGCATGTTGAGCCATGGGTTCAGATCATGCTTTGGGTGCCGCATTATTCCTTAGGTCTAATTGCCTGCATCCTGGCGTCGATTCTTGTCCTGGAAGCAGGCCAAGAAGATAAGTGGCAACAGAGAATGCCGCTGATTATTCTGGCCGGATGTTGCTTGGCCAGTGCTTTTGGTCTCGCCGCCTCTATTGCCGTCGGTTTTGCCGTGACGTGGGCTATCTGGGGAGCTTGGGAATTATGGCGGAAGAATCTCTCCGGATTAGTAATTACAATTGGCGCCGCAGCGGTCGCTTTGCTGATCACAATTCCCTATTTAAAAGTACTTGCCGGCGGCGCAAGCAATACCGGCAAGCTTGTTCTGGGGGTCAGGCATTTTGAGTTAGTGGACTGGACTTTGGCCATCGCCAATGCCCAGCCATCAGAGGCTATTCATCAACTCCTCTATTTTCTAGCTCTACCGATAAACTACCTGATTGGTCTTGGCTTTGTTTTAGTCGGAGCGATTTTATTTTGGCGACAACGCTTGCCCGCCGAAGTAGAAACCGATTTTCTCAAGCGAAAAAAGTCCTTCTTGATCGTCATGTCTGTCGCCGGACTTCTCCTTGGCACTTTCGTGCGCTCGCAATTGAACAACAATGACTTCGGCTGGCGGGTTATGATGCTCGTTCAGCTGCCGCTACTTTTGTGGTGTGCTGAGTATTTAGCGATCCTAGAAGCGCAAAAGAGAAAACTTTCGCTTTTCAATAAATTTCTCATCGCCCTTGGCGTAAGCACTTTCCTTTATTCACTCTATCTGGATCGAACATCGCTAACTTATTTCACCAGAGCAGACAGAACCTACGATATTCGAGCAATTTATCAAGACCTTGAGCGTCAATTGCCGCCGGATGCGGTGGTGCAGCACAATCCCATTGCCCAATTTTGGCGGGTTGATATATTTGCCAACCTTTATTCACATCGACAAGTGGTCTTAACTGCCAAGGCACCCGCCAGCAATTCCAAAACCGCTGATTCTGATCAATACGCCTATGTCAATGATCAGCTGACCAGATTGTATATGGACCCGCCTCTATCGGAAGCGATAGCCATTTGCCATCAATTAAAGATCAATGCGCTTCTGGTCAAAGACACTGACAAACTGTTTTATAACAAGTCGGCCTGGGTTTGGAAATTTCCGATAATTGCTGAAAATGCTCATGCCCGAGCGTTCCTCATTGAGAAGCCGCCGCAATTTGCTAATCACGGACCGGAACATTAGAATGTCGTTGTTACTCTTCGTCACTAAAGTGCTTAGTTCAGCATGATCGCTCAGTCTGAAAATCTACTTAGCGCGGATCTGAACGACGTCTTGGAACATACCAGTGCCTGCTTTCAAGAGCTGAGACAAAAACGCATTTTTATCACAGGCGGAACAGGCTTTTTTGGCCGCTGGCTGTTAGAGACCTTTATCTGGGCCAACCGGAAATTGCAACTGAATGCCTCGGCACTAGTGTTAACTCGTGATTGCCAGCGGATTCAAAAACAAGCGCCAACACTTTTTGCTAGCCCAGAGCTTAAGTTCTGGCAGGGGGATGTGCGAAATTTTGTCTTCCCCGAAGGTCGATTCGATTACATCATCCACGCCGCCACCGAAAACAGGGCAACGTTATATGAAAATGATCCGGCAGGAGCGTTCGCAGTAATGGTGCAGGGAATGCAGAGAGTCCTCGAATTTTCCCATTCAGCACATTGTCAGAGTTTGTTATTTACTAGCTCAGGCGCGGTTTATGGTCCACAGCCCGACGCTCTCAGTCATATACCTGAAGATTACCGAGGCGCTGGCGATCCACTTTCCATTTCATCTGTATACGGCGAGGGCAAGCGATCAGCAGAATTACTGGCCGCTATTTACGCCAAACAGTATGGGGTCAATGTGAAAGTGGCCCGCTGTTTTGCCTTCGTCGGCCCGTATCTGCCGCTGGATGCGCACTTCGCCATTGGCAATTTTATCCGCGATGGTTTAAAAGGCGGGCCGCTGAAAATTCGCGGCGATGGTACACCGCATCGTTCATATCTTTACGCGTCAGATCTTATGACTTGGCTTTGGACGCTTTTAGTCAAAGGGCAGTCGTGTCGAGCCTACAATGTTGGCTCCGAGGATAGTTATTCAATCCAAGAGATCGCTCAGCTGGTAAGCGATCAGTTTTCTCCGCCCCCTGCGATTCATATCGGCCAGGTAGCCGATCCCACTGCTTCGCCGGCTCGCTATGTTCCATCCACTAAACTCATTCAAAAAGAGCTTGGCTTGTTGCAAAGAGTAGACCTGCCGACAGCAATCGCCAAAACAATCGAGTGGCATCGCCTAGTTGCACTTAGCACTTAGTAGTTGCCACTGAGCACGGTGCCTAGCTTCACTACAGTTTTTCAGTTCTTGAGGCCCTAACTTGCACAAACAGATCGCAAATTTCGCGCACCGCGCCACGCCCTCCCAGAGCGCGAGTGCGGTAACGACCAAGCGGTAAAACATCTTGGTGGGCGTCCTTAACTAGAATTGGTAAGCCCACCGCTTGCAGACACTCCATATCGTTCACGTCGTTGCCGACATAACTGACTTGTGACATAGTCAGATTCAATTTGCTCACCTCAGCGGTGAGAACAGAGAACTTATCAGGGCAGTTGTAAAAACAGCGTATGTCAAGCTTTTCGCAACGTTTTGCTACAACCGGATTCGACTCCGTTGACAAAACAAAGGTCTCAAGCCCGAGCTGTTTTAACTGCTTGAGACCAAGTCCGTCACCGCGTGAGCAACGTACCGCCTCTGTGCCATCGTCAAATACAATTACAGTATTATCGGTGAGCACGCCGTCGAAATCAAAGACGATAAGCTTGATCTGGCTAACTAAGTCGATGAGACCCGGTTCGATGTTGAAAGACACTGGTTGCACGCCTGAGCCCCCATGGCTTCTCAATAATCATCACTATTGGCAATGCTCTAAGAAAACTGTGGCTGACAGATTCTATACTAGCCATTGAGATAAGGTGTTTCTTGTCATCCCGCTAGTCCTTGATTCTCATTGGCTACTAACACATATGTCAATATCCGTCTGAATATACAAAAATATCACACCTAATGAAACTTTCTGATTATGTCGTACAGACCGTGGCCGAGCTGGGGGTCAAACACGTTTTTCTCGTCACCGGCGGCGGCGCTATGCACCTCAACGATTCACTTAGTCGGGTAAAGGATCTGGAATTTGTCTGTAATCTGCACGAACAAGCAAGTGCCATTGCCGCAGAAAATTATGCAAAGGCCACCAATCACTTCGGCGTAGCGCTGGTCACCTCTGCCCGGGCTCAACCAATGCCATTACCGGTTTAGCCGGCGCCTGGCTAGACTCAACACCTTGCCTAATCATCTCTGGTCAAGCTAAGCGTGCTGACCGCATGTTTGCCCCTGATGGCACTCATTATGGCGTTCGCCAGATGGGCGTTCAGGAGGTGGACATCGTCTCAATCGTCAAACCGTTAACCAAATATGCGGTAACGATCGATGACCCTTTGCTGATACGCTATCACTTGGAAAAAGCGCTCTACCTAGCTCAGTCCGGTCGGCCAGGTCCGGTTTGGCTCGACATTCCCTTAGATGTGCAGGCTTTTCCAATCGAACCAAATACATTGACCGGATTTGATCCTGCTGAAATGCCCAACGTAGAAGACGAAGGCACGCTTTCAGCCCAGGTTAAAGAAACCATCAAAGCGCTCAACCAAGCTGAGCGGCCAATGCTTTTGATCGGTAATGGCGTTCGATTAGCTAGAGCCGAAAATGAACTGGCACAACTCTTGGAAGTACTGAATATTCCTGTTGAAGTAACCTGGCTGGCTATTGACTTAATTCCCGACGCTCACCCGTTGTTTGTCGCGCGACCAGGGACGCTGGCCCCACGCGGTGCAAATTTCGCCATTCAAAATTGCGATTTTCTGCTCTCAATCGGGGCCCGATTGGATCGAGTTCTCACAGGCTATGCGCCGGAGCGTTTCGCTAGAGCGGCTCACAAAGTAATGGTCGATATCGACCGCGCCGAGCTGGCCAAAATGGGCGATTCGATTCAGACCAGAGTCCTGGCCGATGCCGGTGATTTCATGCGAGAACTTCTTCGCCAGAGTGCATCCATCGAAAGTAAAGAACGTCGCCTCTGGAAAGATCGGTGTGCTGATTGGAAAACTCGCTACCCACTTGTTTTGCCAAAACATCGTCAGCCACAGGGACGCGTTTGCACTTACTACCTGTCAGAAGTATTATCGGATTTATTAGAAGCTGGCGATTATATCGTTTCAGGCAGTTCCGGTAGTGGCATCGAATTGTTCTTAGCCGCGTTCCGGGTGAAAGAGAAGCAGCGAATCTTCCATACAACCGCTCTGGGTGCGATGGGATTCGGCATTCCGGCAGCGATCGGTGTATGCCTTGCCGGTGGGCGGCGCCGCACTGTTTGCGTTGACGGTGACGGAGGCTTCCAGTTGAATAGTCAGGAATTGGAAACTGTCGCCCGCCTCCAATTGCCGATCAAATTTTTTGTTCTGAACAACGAAGGTTATGCTTCTATTCGCGCCTCACAAAGAACTTTCTTTGAAGAATCACGCATTGGTTGCGATCCAAAGACCGGACTAACTCTGCCTGATATTCGCAAAGTAGCTGAAGCGTACGGACTAAAAACCGACATTATTAGCGATCAGTCTAATCTCCGGTCTGAAGTCCGCCGCGTTTTGGATCGTCCCGGTCCAGTTGTTTGTGATGTGCTGATGGTGCCGGACGAAGTGCGGGAGCCGCGTTTGTCTTCTGTGCAAAAACCGGACGGATCATTCGTTTCCAGACCGCTGGAAGATCTGTGGCCATTTCTTGAACGAGAAGAGTTCCTCTCCAACATGCTCATACCTGTTTTGGAAGATTGACGAAGTTAAAAACTGCAAGAAGCAATTGGAAATGAAGAAAATACTGATTGTTGGACTGGGCGGCATAGGACAAAGACACGTTCGTAACCTTGTCCATCTTCTGGGGAAAGATGTCCAGTTCATAGCCTATCGAGTACGCGGACTGCAAAGAGTTGTCACACCACAACTAAGTATTGATCAGGGCAAGCATGTCGAAGACGAATATGCGATCACCGCCTTTTCAGATCTGGCAGAAGCGCTGGCAGAAAAACCGAACATGGCCTTGATCTGTAATCCAAGCAACCAACATGTGGCGGCTGCTCAAGCCTGTGTTAGCGCTGGTTGTGACATTTTCATCGAGAAGCCGCTTTCCGATTCTGTTGAGGGCGTGGCCAAGTTAATCGAAACCGTACAGACTGAAAAGTTGGTGGCCATGGTGGGATATCAACTTCGCTTCCATCCGTGCCTGATCACACTGGCGGATATTTTGCACAGCGGCAATTTGGGAACGATTCTATCTGTGCGAGCGACAATCGGCGAATATCTGCCCAATTGGCACCCTTATGAAGACTATCGAACGATGTATGCTTCCCGATCAGATTTGGGTGGCGGTGTGATCCTCTCCCAAATTCATGAGTTGGATTATTTGTATTCTTTATTTGGTGCTCCAAAGCGCCTTTTCGCTCTTGGTGGACACTGGAGCCAACTGGAGATCGACGTCGAGGATACAGCCAGCATCTTAATGGAGTGTGAATACGAAGGTCGATCGCTGCCTGTTCATCTGCATCAAGATTACTTGCAAGACCCGGCTAGTCGGCAGTGTGAGATCATTGGCGACAAAGGACGAGTAGTGGCAGATATTCGTAATTTGACAGTCACATTTTACGCCTCGAAGTGCGAGCCTGAGGTTCATTCATTTCCGCAGTTTGATCGCAACCAACTGTTTCTTGACGAGATGGCCCACTATCTAAAATGTGTTGAGGAACGTCGTCGTCCACTTGTCGATCTGACAGACGGCTTTCAGAGTTTACGCATTGCTCTAGCCGCGAAAAAATCAATTGCCTGCGGGCGAGCGGTCAGTCTCGATGAAGGGAGGGCAGATGTTCGAGAATACGCTGTTTGACCTGGCTGCCGGGTGGCGGTGATCACCGGTGGTGCCGGCCTCTTGGGGGCGCAGCATGCAGAAGCGATCGCCAGCGCCGGCGGTATCCCGGTGTTGGTCGACATCGACAGCCAGGGAGCCGAACGGCAAGCCAGGCGCATTGGTGATCGTTTCTCTGTCCACCCCTGGGGAGTGGCTGCAGACATTACTGATGCTGATCAGGTCAAGCGCCTCCTAGAAGGCATTCTTGCCCGTTACGGTCGATTAGACATTCTCATTAACAACGCTGCCAACAATCCAAAAATGGAAAGTGCCGGTGATATGGACTTCTCCCGACTGGAGAATTTCACCCTCCGTCAATGGCAAGAAGACATTGCCGTAGGACTAACTGGAGCCTTTCTCTGTAGTCAAATACTGGGCGGTGAAATGGCCAAGCGGGGACGCGGCGTAATCATCAACGTCGCATCGGATTTGGCTTTGATCGGTCCTGACCAGCGGATCTATCGCCGTTCCGATCTGCCTGAACACTTGCAGCCAGCGAAGCCGATAACATATTCAGTAGTTAAGTCGGCGTTGCTCGGCTTGACACGATATCTTGCCACATACTGGGCACAAAGTGGTGTACGCGTCAATGCGATCTCACCAGGCGGTGTTTACAATGGTCAAACAGATGAGTTCGTGGGCAAGCTGGCCGATCTCATTCCGCTGGGACGAATGGCCGAGGTTAACGAATATCAGGGAGCGATGTTATTTCTTTGCTCGGATGCTTCATCCTATATGACCGGTGCGAATCTAGTCATCGACGGTGGCCGAACATGCTGGTGACACGACTAACTAAAGAAGGCTGAAATGAGAAAGGAACTAGAAAAACTGCTTAGTGAAAGCGTAGAGTCTGCCAAAGAGAGGGAGCGAACAACATTTGATCGCTTGAAATCTCCAGATAGTGACTCGCTCGTTTTGTTCGGTGCCGGTGGTTTGGGCAAACGGACCCTGGCTCGACTGCGTACTCGCGGCATTGAGCCAGTGGCATTCACTGACAACAACCCAGATTTATGGAACAAAGAGGTCAATGGACTGACTGTGCTCAAGCCTAGCGAGGCAGCCCAAAGATACGGAGACCGGGCAACATTTGTCGTCACCATCTGGGGCGGACAAAGTACGGAGACGATGGGTGTTCGCCTGAACCAACTGAAGAGTCTGGGATGCCAGCACGTCGTCAGTTTCGGCCCTCTTTACTGGAAATATCCGGAAACATTCTTGCCGCATTACAGCGCCGATTTGCCGCATAAAGTGCTGGAGGAGGCAGATCAGGTCCTGGCCGCTTTCGATTTGTTAGCAGACGACGCCTCCAGACGAGAATATCTGCCACAGATGCGATTTCGTCTGCACATGGAATTCGAAGATCTACCGCCGCCAGTGAAACACACCATCTATTTTCCGAAAGATGTCTGCTCGCTTTTGCCTGATGAAGTTTTCATCGATTGCGGAGCGTTTGATGGCGACACGATCCGTCTTTTCCTTAATAAAGCCGATGGAAAATTTCAAAAGATTGTTGCTTTCGAGCCAGATCCCGAAAAGTTTAACCAGCTTCAGCAGAGCATTACGCAATATCCCCAAGCAGTACAAAACGCGATCACCGTTTATCCGACAGCCACCGGCGCTGACAAAGGGGTCGTCCGCTTTTCCGTTCAAGCCAACGGCGCCTCGTTCGTGGGCGCAGGTGATGTAGAAGTGAAAGTGGTTACGCTTGACGATGTACTACAAGAGGCTTCTTACATCAAAATGGACATTGAGGGAGCCGAGCTAGATACTATTCATGGCGCACGGAAGCTGATCAGCGAGCAAAACCCAATGCTGGCGGTAAGTGTTTATCACCTGCAAAATCACATTTGGAAAATTCCTCTGGCCATTCACGCTATCAATCCTAACTACAAATTCTTCGTTCGGCCACACCTGCGCGAAGTCTGGGATTTGGTTTGTTATGCTGTGCCGAGCCATCGAATGAACGCAGTAACTGTCTGATTAATGACACCACCTGCGGTTGTAACTAATTCGGCCAGTAACGCCGAATGAAGGCCATATTTCCTTTCGCCCAGCCCACTTCGCCACCAGATTCGCCGCGGGCGATTTGCATTGTGAAATCACCGGAGTAGTTCAACTCTTTCAATCCGTCAAAAACATCGTCGAAGTCTACATTGCCAGTACCCAGGGAAACAGTGCCACCACCCAAAACGCGATCCTTAATATGAACGCTGCCAATGCGCAAACCATAGTGGGCAAACTCCTCGCTTGCCTGGTAGCCGAGCGCGGCGCTGTTACCGGTATCGTAGTTTACTTTCACCATCGGGTGAGGTAAACGCGCAAGTAGCTTGGCAAAGGCTGCTGGACCAAGCGATGTTTCCAAATGCAGTTCCACTCCGGTTGCTTCGGCTTGCGGCAAAACCGCTTCCAACGTGCGACCAACAGTCTCTGTATCTTCAATTGTTTCAATTGAAGAAGCATCAACAAACGGCAATACGATTCGATTGACGCCAATTTTTTGTGCCCGCTGCAAGAGTTCGGCGAGGAAGTTTTGTCTTTCCGTACGCTGTTCCTCAGTACAGCGCAATAGCGGGAAGTCCATAAACCAGTCAGCGCATAGTGAGCGGATTGCAACACCGGTAGCCTGCTGTAAACGAAGTAGCTCTTCGATACGGTCCTCGGTGCGCAGAGGATTCACGTCCTCTCCATAAGCATCGTAAATCCACTCAATGTATGACAGTGGCACCGCTGCCGCAAAGGCAAATTCATCAGCCCATCGCCGGCGAGGAAAAGCTTGCAGACGTCCGGGCTCGGGTGGAACAAGCCGACCCTGCATAATGCCAAATTTGGTCATCTCTCTCCCCAAGCAAAAGTTACGCCAATTGGATCAGAGGAATGATACCATTTGCGGTGACAAATAGAAGCTGCGCCCACACGCAACCAGGCTTAGTAAGAGGGGACGGCACAGAAGCGACTTTATCAACCGCTAAACAGCAGCTCCCACTCGACGCAGCTTTTTGATCATTGGGATTTCCCGCTCAAATACGCGCTTGACTCCGTCGCCCATGGCTAATTCACAGGCATGGATATCGTGCACCAGACGATTGACCTCGTTCGGCTCGAGCGAAGCAGCTTGGTCGCTGCCCCACATATAGCGGTCCAGAGTCACATGACGTTCCACACAACATGCACCGAGAACCACTGCGGCAATTGTGGTAGCAACGCCTGATTCATGTCCAGAGTAGCCGATTGGCAGATTGTAGCGCTTTCTGAATGTGGTAATCGTCCGCAGATTCAGCTCGTTGTAATCTGCCGGATAGATGCTGGTGGAGTGCATAATAATCAAATTTTCCCTGCCCAGTACCTTGACCGCATGATCGATCTCCTCATTGGTGCTCATACCAGTGGAGACAATAATCGGTCTACCCGCCTTGCGAGTGTGGATCAATAAATTGTCGTCGGTCAAAGAGGCCGAAGCGATCTTAAAACACGGAACATCAAACTGGGCAATTAGATCCACCGATTTTTCATCCCAGGCTGAGACGAACCACGGAATATTCAGTCTTTTGCAATAAGTATCTATTTCCTCGTAATCATCTTCGTCGAACTCAAGCGCCCACTTCAGATCGCCGTTCGTCGAGCCAAACGGGCTTTGCCGAGGTTTAGCCAGGTCTTCGGCGGCATAAACCACATTAACTGTACGCTTTTGAAATTTGACAGCATCGCAACCTGCGTCAACAGACATCTTGATCAAACGCTTTGCTAGATCAAGATCACCGTTGTGGTTGATGCCGATTTCAGCGATTACGTAGCAAGGCTGTCCTTCGCCAACCAGCTTGTTTCCAATTTTTACATTCATTGGACTCATATTTCTTTCCTGCCTAATGAGCCTCTCCGAAGAAAGGCGAGTTGATTTAAATTAGTAAGACCTTCCAATGGAAGGGAGTTGATCATCGTAGTAAGCCTACAATTTTACTTTAGCATATACCTGTTAACCGGCTGGGCTGGTCTAGCCTTTTAATCTTTGCCCGTCTTGAATAGACCACCATTTCAAGTAAATCAAGCTAAATTTCTGGATAACCCTGCCCTTAATTATTCAGCTTGGATTCTGTTCTTTTGCCTTCAGTGGGTGCAAAATTTTCTCTTCGGTTTGCACCAGCATATATTCTACAAGTTCGCACAAGATGTGCTCCAAAGCGACATGACATTCCTGAATCCTGGCAGTATTCGCTGAAGGCACAACAATTGGAATGTCCACCATTGGTGCTAACGCACCACCGTCATTCCCTGAAAAAGCAATTGTGGTCAGTTTTTTGTCTACCGCCGCATTTACCGCCTTGAGAACATTTTTGGAACGACCGCTTGTACTAATGGCAATGGCCACATCTGGAGGTCGGCCTAACGCATTCACCTGCCTGGCAAATACATCATCGAAACTATAATCATTGGCAATCGCGGTCAACGCCGATGTATCGGTAGTCAGAGCTATTGCAGCCAAGGGCGCTCGATCGGTGGAAAAGCGTCCGACAAACTCGGCGGCCATATGCTGAGCGTCTGCTGCGCTGCCTCCATTACCGAATATCAGCAACTTGCCACCTTGTCTAAAGGCGTCACAGATGGATTCAGCCGACCTGATCAGTGGTCCGCTGCACTCCTCAATCAATTGCAAGCGCAAATCGGCTCCTTCGCGAAGGGAGTGAATAACTTGGTCTCGAAGGTCGTCATGATTGATCATTCAACGATTGCTTCCCATGCGTTGTCCTGAGCGTCCACTGGCCGCTAGGGTGTATTCGCCCCACAAATCCCATTTGTGCTAGTACGTTATACCCTCAGGTCGTCAATATTCCTTACTCACCGCAACGACACAGAAATGGCACCAGGCCAGTGCGTCTGATAAATTTGACGCCGATTATACAACAGAGAAAAACGCAGATTTTTCTCTTATTTGTACCAACGCTGGATTGGAAACCCATACCGGTACGCGGGTAAAAATATTGAGCGGTATAGTAGATGGTGATAAATTTTTGCTCACTTATGGTGGCGGTCTGTTTCTCCACTACTTTTGCGGACGAACATAGATCATCACTTTTATATCGCCAAGTTGGCAGGCTTCGGGAAAATCAAATGTTCTAACCAAACGGTATTGTTTAGCGAGCGTTTCGCAAGCGGCAATGATATAGCGGTTACCGCTCGGGCGGCCGTGGCGCCATGTTCGTTCTTGCGATTTCATCATCGACTCAGGCGATCGATAATAAATTAGTACAGCCGGTCTTTTGTTTAGCAGCCTAGCAGCTTCGCTCTTGGCCATTGTGTCGTTCATGACGTCCACATTGTGGCTAATGGAAAATGTTGCGCAGGGACGTTCGGCCAAAGCGTAAAAAATGCAGCCGTCAGGATAAGCAAAGATGGTGTCATCCGGCGAGCTATTTTGTTTGACAATCTCTACCGTTTCATCGAGAAAGTTGGCGACATTCTTCGGCAAAATAAGGCCGGCAAGCTGCGGCAGCGTGGGGGTTGTCTTGGCGCTAGGAACTGCAGGCTCAGAAAAGTCTTCAAAACTGTACGGTACGTGAAGCTTATAAGTGACCGCTCCGATAATAGTAATTGCGTATACGGCATAAGCAATTTTTGTCAGCTGCCGGCCAAGGCCATCCATGATCGCCGCCAGAAGCAGCGCTAATCCTGGAATAACCATAACCGCCCAGAACGGAAAAGAAAGGGCAATCATGAATACATCGGCGAAGGCCACCGCTGAATAAAGAAAAAATTGCGCGTGGCGTTCCGTCATCTCTCGCTTCAGCCACAGCCAAGCGGATAAAGCGCAGAGTGCAGTGCTGCCGTAGAAAGTAAAAACCATAGCCATGATCAAAGCGATCAGGCTAAAGATCGAGAATAGCCGGGATAAAGTGCACCAATTATAAGCCAGCAAAACTCCCACACCAACAGCGGCAATGCCGATTAGTAAAAGTGGAGCAATGTTCGCTACCTTTTCGTTACGGGGTTTGTCCACCGTTTCTGCGTTGAGAAAGAGACGCCAGGTCAAACAAAGTAAGGCGATCGAGGCGAAAAAATAGACTCTCGCTATATCCGTGTAATAGAGAAAACGGCTGAAAAAATCCAGTGGACTGGAAGCTTTGGCCGCTGCCCTTTGACAAACATCTGAGCTAGTCCGTCCGACAGTATGCCAGTTTTCGCCGCCCAAAGAGCACATGAGCTTGTGCCGACGATCCCGGCACCGACGTAGCCAATGAGAAAGTTTCTCGCTTTTTTGACGCCGCTTAGCCGATAGAGACAAGCTGAGACAACTATTGGAATGACTACCAAATTGCCGAGACCAACCGTTTGCTTGGTGATCAGGCACAATAAGGCAAATGCGCCGGAGAGCACCGCGCATAGTGCAGTCGCTCTCACCGATCGCTGCTTGTCTAAGGCATAGCTAGCCGACAGCGCGGAGGCGATCGAGAAAAGCATAGCGTCTTGCGAGTAAACGTCTAAAGTATCGGCATAGTCTAAGGAACCCAAGACTGTCGTCACAATCGCTGCCAGTGCCGCAATGCGCGGACGAAAGAGTCGAGTCAGCCAAGCGTAAAGTAGTACTGCCAGACAGATTCGATCAACCAGACCGAATGCCCGCAAGGCGATCAAATGATTGCCAAAAACCGCTAGCAAAGCTGCTTCTTTGAAGCCAAAGAATGGCGGGACCGGGCAGAATGTGTCCTTGTAGAGAAGAATGCCATGATTGATCATCCAGGCTCCCACATATGGACCGCAGCCTGATCGATATCCAATGAACCGATTCCAGTACAAGAGAAAAAACGTAAACGGAACCAGCGCCGTGACAGCGGCACCAGCAACAAACTGCCACCTTGTCTTCTGTTGCTCAGCCGATGACGGGCCATCCAACTGCTGCATCGTCACAAAACTACCCCGCTTGGATCATGACGACATGACGGTTGCACCATACTGTTCGTTCAGCCCTGGAAAAATTATACGTGACCGCGCTAGATTAGGTCTAACATTTCTCACTCAAGCAAACCAGCGCCAGGAAGAAAACCTGGCGATGTCGGACATGCTGGCTCATGCTAGAATCCGAAGATGGTGACGAGTGAATTCGCTGCATTCGTGCTCATCGAATTGCCTAACCACGAAAGCGAAGCTTGCCGAAATTGTAGGCGTTCGTTTTTTTGTCCGACAATGTTTGAGTCACTTCGTTTGATACCCCCATGGCAATGATCGATGTCTGCTCTAAGCAATTTGCCACACCGTGACTGCCCGATATGCGGCGATAATGTACGAATTTTGCTTTACCAGCAGCGCTTCCATGCGTTGCCTGAAGGTAGCCCGTCTCAAGGCTACGATGTCGTGGTTTGCTCTCATTGCGGTTTTGCCTTTGCCGATCGCATCCCGCCTCAGGCCGTATTCGAAGATTATTACGAGCGTCTGTCAAGAGCCGAAGGCTCCTACACCGGCAGCGGCGATTCGCAGTTTGACACGCTTCGGTTTAACCAAATTGCCGATCACATCTTAGCCTCGATTGCCGACAAGAACTTGCGAATCATTGATATCGGTTGCAGTCGCGGTGGACTCCTGGCTCAACTCCGTCAGCGTGATTTTCACAACATATCCGGTCTCGATCCCGCGCCTAGCTGTGCCAAGTTTGTCCACGAGTTGTACAACGTACCGGTGGCCACAGGCACCATGCTCAACAACGATTTGGGTGAACATAACTTCGATCTGGTTATTCTCATCGGTGTTCTGGAACACGTTCCCAATTTAAAAGATGCCATGCAGCGCTTGCAGAAAATTACGTCCGATAATGCATATGTCGTCGCCGAGGTGCCCGACGCTGAAGCGTTTCATCGTTGGCCAGATGCGCCATTTCAGGAGTTCAGCATCGAACACATCAACTTTTTTGCACGCCAATCATTGACGAATCTCTTTAGCCAGTTTGGCTTTGCCCCAATTGACGTCCAACAATTATCGCGTCACATGAGTAAAACCACTGTCATGCCGTCAGTTTACGCCTTATACCGCAAAGACAGCAGAATCAAGCCGGATCTCGTTGTCGATACGCAGACCGAACCAGCCTTACGTCAATATATCCAACGGTCGGCTGAAGAAGAACTGAGGATAGCGAAAACTCTTGAAACTCTGGCCGCTGCTCATAGGCGGCTGGATGTCTGGGGTGCTGGTACGCACACCCTGCATTTGCTGGAAACCACCGCGCTTGCCCGTTGCAACATTGCCGCTTACATTGATTCCAGCCCGAAGCTGCAAGGCCAACAACTAAACGGCCGTCCCATTCTCGCTCCTGCCGCCATTCTAGAGCGCTCGGAACCGATACTGATCTCATCCAGGGTCTACCAGGACGATATCATTCACCAGATTCGCCACGAACTGGAAGCACCAAACGAATTGATTCTGCTTTACCAAACGGAGAACAACTGATCTTGTTCGTGACAAACGGGATCAACATCTGCAACAATCTGACAATCTAGAGGGCGAGCTAAAAAGTCTTGGACAAGAAAGAAAAATCCGCGGCCGAAGTTCTTGCTGAAAGTCAATTGGTTATCCTTTGCGGCGGCAAAGGAACCAGATTGCGCGAGGAAACTGAGTGGAGACCGAAACCGATGGTCATGGTCGGTGAATGGCCGATACTCTGGCATATCATGCGCTACTACTCCTGCTTCGGAGTCAAACGTTTTGTCCTTTGTTTGGGTTACAAAGCAGAGATGATCAAAGATTTTTTCATTTCTTACCATCAAAGATGGTCGGATCTGAAAATAAAGCTTGGACAAAACGTCATTTCGTACGCCGACGCAGGTTATGTTGGCAATGACTGGGAGATTATCTGCGCCAATACTGGACTGGAAATGCATACAGGCGGGCGGATCAGCCTGATCAGAAAATATCTGGATGGTGACAGATTCTTGCTCACATATGGTGACGGTCTATCCGACGTCGATTTAAATGCAGTGGTTGATTGTCATTTGCGCAATCAGCTTTCTGGTACGATTACTGCCGTTCGCCCTCCGTCTCGCTTTGGTGAACTGCTCATTGAAGACGAAAGAGTTGGTTCCTTTTCAGAAAAACCGAATGTCTCCAAAGGCTGGATCAGCGGTGGCTTTTTCGTCTTAGAACGTGACGTTTTTGATTTATTGCCCGATGGCACAAACGTATCTTTTGAATTTGACACATTGCGGCGGTTGGCCGACGATCAGAAACTATCCGTTTATCAACATGAAGGGTTCTGGCAATGTGTTGATACTTATCGCGAGCTGGTCTTTGTGGACAAACTCTGGACTGCTAATCGAGCACCGTGGAAACGCTGGTAGCCATGGTTAAAAGCAAGGACGAAATCAAGAAAGAAATCTCCGACCTAGTGCGTCAATATTATGAAGCAGCCCACTTGCCACCACCATTTGAAGCGGGCAAAAGTAAGGTCAATTATGCCGGTCGGGTCTACGATCATCACGAACTGCTCAATCTTGTCGATTCGGCTCTGGACTTCTGGCTGACAGCCGGTCCTTATGCACTAAAGTTCGAATCCGGCATGCGCGAATTGTTTGCCAGTCGCGACTTTGTCCTGGTCAACGCCGGCTCTTCAGCCAATTTAATTCTGATCTCCACTCTTTGCGCCACTGAATTGCCCAAACTCTTGAAGCCAGGCGACCCGCCGGCGCTGATTGCCGGTGACGAAATAATCACACCGGCAGTGACCTTCCCGACAACGCTGGCGCCGATCGTCCAGAATCAATTGATACCTGTTTTTATCGATTGCGAGCTGGGCACCTACAACGTCAATCCCCATCTTTTGGCCGAAGCTGTTGGACCCAGAACTAAAGCGATCTTTGTGCCTCATACACTGGGCAATCCTTGTGACATGGAAATAATTATGACGGTTGCCCGGCAGCATAATTTGTGGGTTCTAGAAGATACCTGCGACGCTCTCGGGGCCACGTTTGCTGGCCAACTGGTCGGCACCTTTGGCGCCTTATCCTCTCTCAGTTTTTATCCGGCTCACCATATCACCCTGGGTGAAGGCGGTGGCGTGGTAGTCAATCATCCACGTTTGCAAAAAGTAGTGCGCTCTCTGAGAGATTGGGGCCGGGATTGCTGGTGCGATCCGGGTGTTTCCAACACATGCGGCAAGAGATTCGGCTGGCAACTGGGCGAATTGCCGTTCGGTTACGATCACAAATACATTTATTCAAACATAGGCTACAACCTCAAAGCCACTGATTTACAGGCGGCCATCGGCCTGGCTCAGATCGACAAAATTCCGGACATAATCGAAGCACGACGGAAAAATTTTCAACTTCTCTTGGCGGGATTAAAACCGCTGGAGGAATATTTGATACTACCGGTGGTGGACGAGCGAGCCAATCCATCGCCATTTGGATTCGCCGTCACCGTGAGAGAGCCGATCAAGCGCAGCGATTTGGTAGCACACCTGGAGAATGCCAAAATCGAAACACGTCAGCTCTTTGGTGGCAATGTGCTGCGCCAGCCAGCTTTCCTGAATATCCAGCACCGCATTCACGGCAACTTACAAAATTCAGACACGATCATGAACAATACATTTTTTGTAGGCGTTTACCCACGCTTGACCGAGCCAATGCTCGAGTACGTTGTCGATACCTTTAAGAACTTCTTCCGCCCTTAAAAGATGGTCAATGATCCCAGATTTGCGAGCTGGGGCTTTTGAACTGGTACTCGCGAATGTTGGACATAGCGGCATGTGATTAAAATGTGACATGGTCAGGCCCGGACACCTGCGCCTGTGCACATGCCTCATGACCCAATAGGGCAGCGTCTCACAAGAAATCTCGTTCAATTCAAAGAGAATGACAGATGTCACATTTTAATCACCTAGGATTAAGGGATTTCTGGTCTAAGCGCTAATCCGCGAAATTTCTTCGTCGGCGGCCCTATTTAGCCTGTTTCACTAGCCCGTATCGGTTGGCTCGAAATTGATCCGTTCTTTTTCCACGACCAGTGGGCGATTGAGGACTTGTCTGTGCGATGCCCCGATATATTCGCCTAAGAGCCCAATAAACATTAGTTGGACTGAAAACATACCGAACATGCCGATCAGCAGGGGCGCAATGCCAACGGCAAAACTTCGCCAAAAAATCAATTTGTACAATAAATAAAATAGAGCGACAAGCAAACTGACTATAGCCAGGAAAAATCCCATAATCGTCGCCATGCGCATTGGCACTATCGAATGCGACGTTAAGCCGACCATTGCCATGTCGTACAAATCGAACCAACTGTATCGGGATTTGCCGAACTTTCGCTGTGGTTGCACAAAGGGAATTTTATATGGCCGAAAGCCAAGCTCTGCGATCAATCCCCTGAAGTATGGGTAGGTATCCGACAATTTTCGCAACTCGATTAACACTCTTTTGTCATAGAGCCCGAATCCTGTAACGTGCTCAATCAGCTCGATATTTGCCATGGCATTCAGTGACTTGTAATAAATTGTTCGCAAAAAGAACATGAGCTGGCTTTCCTCTGATTGCGTTTTTACTGCCATAATCACCTGTTCGCCTTGTTCCCAAAGTCTCACCATTTCTGGTATCAACTCGGGAGGATCTTGTAGGTCTGCGGCCATGGGAATGACTGCGTCTCCGCGCGCCAGGAGAAACGCATGGTAGCAAGAGCGAGTCGCACCGAAGTTGCGGTTGTTTACTATGACCCGCAAATTCTTATCTTTTTTGGCCAGCTGTTTGAGAATGGCAACTGTATTATCCGTTGAAGCGTTGTCAATGATAATAATTTCGTAGTTGTAATTCGGCAGTTGCTCAAAGACTTTCCTCAGCCGATCGTACAGCAGTTCTACGTTCTGCTCTTCGTTGTAGCAGCCAGCGGTAACGCTGATTAGTTTCATTGCTTGCTCCAGCTGAGGGCGCGAAGTAAATCGTGCAATCTGGGAGATATTGATCTGAGAGATATAATAGAGCCGGCCGCTATATTAGTATCAACTATGACAGTGTACTTCGAAAGATTAGCATAAAGGTTTATATGGCACTGGCGAGCAAAAACGTTTTAGTTACAGGTTGCTCAGGCCTACTTGGGCCAGCTCTGTGCGAGATTCTCATTCGGCATCAAGTTCACCCGATTGGCGTCGATCGAATACACCACAAGCAATCGCGAATTCACGAGATTGATGGACAGGACGATGGATCGATCGAGTTAATCACAGGCGATGTCAAAGACAGAGGCTTAATCGATTCCATCTTGAGGCGATATAACATAAAGTTCGTTTATCACCTCGCTGCCCAAGCGCTTGTTGGCGAAGCCGCAAAAAATCCGGTCGCCACATTTGAAGACAATATATTGGGAACATGGACAACGCTCGAAGCCTGCCGCACTTTTGCGGCAGAGAACTCGGACTTTGGCGGGATTATCGTCGCCTCCAGCGACAAAGCCTACGGCGAGCAAAAGGAGCTTCCGTATCTGGAAAGTGCACCGATGCAGGGACGATTTCCCTATGACGTTTCTAAAAGTTGTGCTGATCTGATCGCGCAATCATATTTTCACTCGTTCCATCTGCCTGTATGCATTGCGCGCTGCGGCAACATTTATGGTCCAGGCGATCTACACCTGAGCCGCATTGTGCCTGGAACGATCTTGAGCCTCCTTAGCAATGAACGGCCGGTAATACGATCCGATGGTACACCGGTTCGCGATTATGTTTATGTGCATGATGTAGCTGACGCATATGTCCATTTATCTGAGGCAATGACCGAACGCCGCTTGTTATTTGGGCAAGCGATGAATATCGCTAATGATCAGCCGGTTTCAGTCCTGGAGATTGTCGAGATCCTCAGGAATTTAATGGGCAAAAAAGAAATACAGCCGCTAATACTGAACACCGCTTCACTAGAAATTCAAAAACAGTATTTGAGTTCGGACCAGATTCGCTCTCAACTAGGTTGGTTTCCGCAACACAACCTGGAGAACGGTCTGAAAAAAACAATCGAATGGTATACGGAGCTATCTCGGTCTCTGCCCAAGGCAGCTGAAATGAAGACTAGTGAAGTATAAAAGATCATGGCCAAAGTGCGACGCGACGAACAAATTTCGAACAAATAGAGATGGTGATGACGAAAAAGAGTGAGTCGCATCAGCCAACCAATTCAGTGTAATCCGGCCGGTCCAGCACTAACTGTTGAAAGTGTATCTGCAAACATTCATCGGGTTTGGCCAGATTTTAGTTAGATTTGGTCAGATTTTACTTAGATCTGATCGCATTTGACTAATCTCTCTTGATAGCACTATCAGTAACTCATTTAGTTATTAATTATCAACTGCCAATCTTCTGCCAGGTTCAGCACAACTCAAATTTATTTCGCCAGCATGTTCTCTGCACACATTTGAGTAATTGGACTCAACTGTGGAGCGTCTTTTTCACTGCCGCAGCCAGAGCACAGCTAAAGCAATGTGCTTTCGACAGGAGGTCACCATGTTGGTTACTAAGCTCACCGAATATCTACTGCCAGTTTACGAATCTAGAAAGTCTGAGCTTGGACCTGATGACACTCAGCCAAGCGGGAGGATTCGTATTGTCGGTTCACCCTGTACTCAGTTCCTGGCAGCGATCGGCACCGAATTGCACCTGATCAAAAACCCAGGTTTAGCCAATCAAAAAATTGAAGTATTCCCATTAAGTGGCGAAACCGGACCGCTTAGACGATTGGTCAGTCTTGCCGATCCGGAGCTGCCTCTAACAAGGATCTGTGACCTGGCATTTCGACCAATGCGAGAAGAGAAAACAGATGAGATCCAAACCGGCCGAGATTTTGCTGTCGCCTTAGGTACTGCCCATAACTCAATTCGTCTCTGCTCATTATGGGGCAACGAAGGGCGCATCTTAGAGGCATCGTATGCCACCGCTGTCTCCTTTTCAGATGGCGGCAATTTGCTGGCGTACGGCACTAAGCATCGTGAGCTTTTCGTGCGCAGCCAGCGAGGTGATTATGGGATAGTCTGCAAATCACAATTGCCCATTGAGGCTCTCCACACCGAGGATCCGATAACCTCAGTGGCCCTTGCCTCTAAGAACACAGTGGTTTCTGCCGCTCCCAAATGGTTGTTCGCGGTCACCGCGAAGGGCCAGGTCTTCCGCCTGGCGATAGATAACCCAACAGAGGTCGAGCCACTTTACGATCCATCCTTTTCTGGATCGCAGAAGCATTGCTTGCATGTCTTTGCCGCACCACGCCTACCGATGGTTGCGCTGGGCGGCTTTTCGGCCGGCCTTTGTTGTTCTAGCTGACTATCGCCAACTTGACCGAACAAGTGCCATCCGCTATACGACGGTGCCGATCAGTGTCGGCGATTTTGTTGAAAGCATTACGTTCTTCGACAACGCCAAACAGTTTGTCGTAGTCGGCGAAACTGGTGCTCAACTCTTCAACTTTCATCTAGCCGACAAAATCGACGCGGAAAACACAGTGGAATTAGTCGATTCACTCTATCCGTTGAACGGGCGGGCAGGCGGTTGCTTGCAATACGCCGAAGAAGGGAGGGTAACCATAGTACGCAGTCAGGCACAAGCGGACGTCACCCACGCTGCCGAAGACGACGCCACTCTAGCTTCTTAGGAGCGCTAGCGATAGTCGCGCTATCGGCAAGGAAGCGCCAATGTCCAAGTTTGCTTGGTTGAGCTTAGCGCTAACTAGCTCAACCACAAGATGAAATATAAACAGATAGTTAACGTATGCGTATGGACATTGGCGCTCTTGACAGTTAGGTTGAAGTCATCTGTTTCAACAACTTTCTCTCGCTGGAAAACCCTACTAAGCATCCGCCTCTTACCGCAGCTTCTCAAACCACACTAGCCAAAGGTCAGTGTTGGGTTTTGACGCTCAGGCAAACGATGCTCACTGGGTTTATTCAGCGGGATGAAAAGCGTGCGATTCGGGTTCCTTTCACTCCTCCGTTCCAGAACCCGGATCGCATTGCTTAATCGCATTCTGGAGATTTCCCCCAAGCTTTCGCTCACTCAGATTCTTCTCGCCTGGTGTATGGTGACGCATTACAGAGCTAGAGAAGGGCAATGCAGGCCTGATTCCTCCTTTACGGCTGCCTTGCTTGATCTGTGAGCGAGACGCGGCGCACGACGGATTACGCTCCCGAGACGGCGAGGTCCTTAAATAGCGAGAGGTCCCTCGCCCTTCCGTTCTGTGCCGCGATGGTCCAGAGGCTCTGTGCACGGGCAGAGCCTCCTGGACCTTATCATTTTTAGCTTTACTACTAGTTGACGTAGTGGCAGGACTTAATCGCGATGCGGAAGGAGGCGATAACTGCGAAAAAAGCAGTCATAATTAGCTGCCAGTACAGTGCGACGTTGGCAAGCACTTTCTCGTAATCACAAAGATCAGCCCAGGTCCACGACGACCAAGCTACAAAATGACATCCAGGCAAGAAAGATATCGAAATATCGAGGCAGGCGTAGAAGCCGGCAACGCTCTCAGCCGCGATGAAGCTAAATGGCTCTGGATCAATGCCACAGACGATGAGATGTGTGATCTGGCCGGGCGTGTGCGCTCTCGCTTTCACCAGAAGGACGTGGCCAGCGTATTTGCTGATGAGAATTATCAATTACACCAATGTCTGCGTGGCCAAATGTGATTACTGCTCGTTCTATCGCTTGCCAAAAGCGCCTGACGGGTACGTGCGCAGCAAAGAATGGATATTCGAGAGAATCGATGAGTTACTTCTTCTGGGCGGTGACCTCTTCGGTTTCAACGGCGGCTTCAATCCGGAATTGAAGATTGACTACTATGTCGACTTGTTCGGGTCCATTCGCCAGCGTTATCAGGAAAAGATCGAATTCTATGCCATGACCGTGGTTGAACTTCTCTATATTGCCCGGATCAGCGGTCTGTCGGTGCCGCAAGTCTTGAAATTGTTGAAAGAAGCCGGCGTCCGCTGGATTACCGGTGGTGGCGCAGAGATTCTGGCTGATTCATTTCGCCAGCGGCACAGCCCGCAGAAATATACAGTGCAAGAATATTTAGACACGCAACGCCAAATTTTAGCGGCACCGGCTTAAAGACAACGGCCACGATGGTCATCGGCTTTGATGAAAGCCTCGATGAAAGGCTGGATCACCTGGAGGCGGTACGCCACTTTCAGGATACCACCAGTGGTGGCTTATTCAGCTTTCTTTGCTGGACTTACAAACCCTACAACAACGAGCTGGGCGGTGTTGAGGTGGAAGCTGGAGAATATTTACGACATCTGGCATTATGCCGGATCTTCTTTCACAACATCAAACACATCCGCACATCGGTTTTGACCCAAAATGCCAACGCTTTAAGAGGCCTTAGCTATGGGGCTGATGACTTTGACATACCCTGGGAAGATGAAGTGACTCAGATGGCCGGGTCGTCATCGAAAAAGATATAGATCGCGTACGCAATTATGCTCATCAAGAGGGCTTCAAGACCATTTATCGGCATGTCGCTCCTCAACCAGTGTTGGCCAGATCTAACTTATCGGCATCGATAGAGCCAGTTTGATCGACGCCAAACGATCCTCTACAAGCAAAGTCAGTTTGGATTGATGAATTTACCGAGAAGAAGCACGGCGACCCTTTATTTATGCCTGCTTGCCATCTTCAACATTCTATAGTCAAAGGACTCTGTTTCTTTCTTAGACGTGGCTACTGAACTTTCGATCTATCAGCATTTATTTTGTCGATCACCTTAGAAGTGCTTTTTCCGGGCACGAGATCAATAATTTGTACTGACCCGCCGAGTCCTTCAACAATTGGTGTTTCAGCTAGCTCGCTCGCTTGATAATCAGCTCCCTTGGCATGAATATCAGGGCGCACCATTTTGAGAAATTCCACAGGCGTGTCTTCGGGAAACAGACAAACATAATCGACGCAAGTCAAACTGGCCAGAATTTCTGCTCGATCTTCTTCGCTGGTGATCGGTCTTTTCGGGCCCTTGAGCTTGCTGACAGACGCATCCGTATTCAGCCCGACTACAAGCAGATCACCAAGAGCACGAGCAGCTTTTAAAAATCGCACATGCCCGACGTGCAAAATGTCGAAACAACCATTCGTACTGATAATCCGCTTGCCGGCGGACCTCAGCTTCGCTAGTTCTAATTTCAGTTGGTCTTGCTTTAAAACCGAGCCCATTGGCGCCCTCTATATAGATATGGGCTCTAGTGTACATCAAGAAATTCAACCGTATTCACGAGGTCTACTATGAAATCAGATTTCGCACGTCAACAACAAACACGGCGCCAGGAAATCTGGGACCGCCTGCAAGTGATTTTCATTCGCCAAAAGAACGTCAAGTGGGATGCAGCAGAGCCTCTCTCTTTGGAGCTATTTGGCGATGAAGAGCAGGCTGCGATTGCTTCAGTTACTGCGCATCAGAAAGCCAAAGCTGCGCTAAACATCATTTTGTCCATCACATGTATGCTCGGCTATGCCCAGGCAAAAAATCCTGAACTTCGAGATTACGTCCGCAGAGTGGCGAAAAAGCGAGAATGCAAGATAGAGGTGGCAGCCGAAGCGGTGCTCGCTACTTGCGAAAGTCTGATCAAGTGTGCAGAAATCCTTGTCTCAGAGGCCGAGGCTGCTCTCACTGGTGCCACGCGAAAGGGTACTCCGCTTGCCCGCGTGAGATGCGACAAGGATTGATTTGAGCTTTCGATATCTCCGGCTAAACATGGCAAAAACATAGCCGGCGGCTTGCTTACCGCCGGCTATCTCCGTATGCCGCAACCGATGGCGCAATAAGATTAGGCACCGAATACGGTATTGTTCTTAGTTCAATTGCCGTTGTATTAGCTCTAATCGTATTGGTGCTTATAGTAAATATGAAGCGTATAGCAAAAGCCCGGCGTATCAGCGTCCGGACTTTCGCTGTCGTGGCATTTACTGCATTTTGGCAAGCGCTAGCCCGGGAAAGGCAGTCTGAACTGAACGAACGACGGCCAGGGATTGTCCAGCTTCTGGGGTGGCGGCAGCAAGCTTAACTTTACGCCCTGATCCGTCATGGCAAACAATTGTTCAAACAGTTTGGTTAACTGCCTCTGAAGATCGGCACTGAGATCGCTGCGGAGGCATACCTCCAATGCTCCCTGGTAGCTGGTGGCCATAGCACCGACACGCCGGACCTGATTGACGATCAGGACAACGCCAAGCGGCGCCAAGATCGAATTCAAGTCCAGAGCGATCTGCGCCAGTTGTCTGACTCGCCCTTGAACCTGCCCTAAATCAACATGTTCACACCCACAAACGATCATTGTTGTTTCTGGAGGCTGGCTCCTTCCAATGTTTTCCATGGTTCCTCCGATCTGCATTCTGTTTGCTTGGTTGGATTTGACTATCGATCTAACTGGAAGTTGACTAAAAGTTGATACCAAATGCGGTTCACTACCTTGCGCGATCCTATGCAAGGCAGCAAAACTGCGTCGAATTGTGGCGAAATTGAGAGCTAGAGAGCTAAAAGGTAATTGGACGCCGGGGGGTTAATCATGAGATTGATGCCTCTACCCTACTCTTCTGACGCCCTGTGGCGCCAGTTTTATCAGGCTCAATTCGATAAGATATTTCAGATTTTGCCACCCCCCTTATGCTAGCTAGCAAAGCAATGCGAGGCTTTGCCAGGAGCGGTCCTGCCAGTCAGCTAATACGAGTGTCCAGGCAAACCAGGACTAGCCGGTCTTGGAACCCTCTTTTATAATGCTTACTAGAGCCTTTAGCTGAAAGGCTGGGTGACCCACCCCGATCACCTCCGGTACTCCCCCTGGCACCCCAAACAATATCTGGACAATGCGTTTCCAAACGCGCTGAGAGAGTAAATCGATGCCTGTTGATCCGAAGACTGTGCTTATTGGCGAAATTTTGGTTAGCGCTTCGTTGATCTCGCAAGCTGACCTAAACGAAGCGCTGGAGATATCCAGAGGCACAAAACAGATGATCGGCCAAGTTCTGACGATGTCTGGTTTTCTCACCGACCAGCAATTAGAGTCCGCACTCAAGGCTCAAGAGCAAATGCGAAAAGGGGAGTTGAGCTGGAATGTGGCCATGGAATGCCTAAGGGTAGCCATCCGGCGCGACATCCCGTTTGATCAAGCTGCGCGCTTACTTGGGTACAGCATGGTCAAATAGATGGACAGCCGGCCGCCTGCTTACTTGGTTTTGGTCTTGCTAGTCGATTCAAGGGAAGCCAGCTTCTGACGAGCTTCTTCACTATATTCCGAAGTGCTTGATACTCTTAGCGCTTCTTTGAAATAAGCGATTGCTTCTTCATTACGCTGTCTTTTTTGCATAATCACGCCCATCCGGTAATAGGCTTCACCCAACCGATAGTCGTTCTTCACTGCTGTTTTGTAGGCATCGAGAGCCTTGTCCCACTCATGTTGAATCTCGTAGGCAGTGCCCAGATTGTAGTGAGCTGTGGCCAGATGCGAATCAAACGATATTGCCGTTTGCCAATTCTTGATCGCTCCGACCATGTCGTGCTCAGCCCTGAGCGCCGCGCCAATGCCATTGTACGTGATGGCATCCTTGGGATTGATCGCCAGCGCCTTTCTGAATTCGACTAGCGCCTGCGCATAATTGTGCTGCTGGTTGTAAATCAAACCAAGGTTGCTGTGAGCCTCGGCCAATTGGGGATTGGCCGCTCGGCCCCCTTATAGTCGGCTATTGCTTGCGCTAAATTGCCTGAAAGATGAGCCTTGACCGCATTGTTATACAACTGTACCGCCGCCTTCTCGCCGCCCGGTGAAGGTGTGGCGCCTGCCTCGGTCTTCGGCACGGCTGGAATTGAGACTGCCGAGCCGGCTTGCTGGCCCGAAGGCGCGGTTTCTACTTTTTGACTGTTTGGTCGCAATTCAATTTTGGCCTCACCGGCTGTGTCGGCTGCTGCGGCGGCTTTTGAAGCGCTCGGCCAGGGAGTGTTTCCCACCGCCGACGGCGGTTCAGTCCTTGAGGGTGGCTGTGCTTGACTGGCTGTATCTGCTTTCTGGTTCGAAGCGGCATTTCCTTCTTCAGCAGCGATTGGCGGCTTCAATTGCAGCGTCTCGTCGGCGGCACCGGTAGTGCCGCTGGCCAGCGGGTTCGTTTGTTCTGCCGCCGGCTTCAACACATCTTGGAAGTCTTTAGCATCAGTTTCAGCCACTGTCGCTGGTTTTGGTGCTGCCGGCTCTTCCGGTTTCTGTAGCATCTGCGCCGCTGCTGGTGAGACTACAGTTTGAGCTCCAGGTTGAATAATTGTCGCTGGCTTGCTGAAACTCTCGGTCGATTCCGTGACCTCCATCGTGCCGTGCGATGCTGGCTGATCGCCGCCGATTTTAACGACGTCCGTCGGGGCGCCAGCCTGCGCGATCACTGGACGATCAGCGATAGCCGGGGAGGTTACCGCGGCAGTGGCATTGCTGTCCGAAACATTTGTCTCTAGCGGCTTGGTCCAGTCCCAGCTGGAAGTATCACCAGAAACAGTGGCGGCGACAGAACCATCAGTAGTGGCACTACTACTAGTAGAACCGGCACCGGAGGCGGCATCGACATCAGCTGCCTGAGCCGGCGCAGCGGTCTCTTTCGCGCTAGCTACATCAACTGCTTGGTCCTTGGCGTTGCCCTGCAGGTTCTTTTTGAGCATCTTGAAGTTGGTCGTACCCGCCGGCTCTTCAGGGCTCGATTCAAGGGGAATATCCTGGTCCTTGATATTGTCACCAAGGCTGATCGTAATTGAATCCTCTTCCAGCTTCACTACTCGCGGCTTTACTTCCAGCTGCTCCGGCACCTCGATCACCACCCGGGCTGTCGGTCTAGCGCTGTTAGTTAAATTGGTGTAGCGAACACCTTTGATCAGCGGAAACAACCTGTGCAGGCGCTCGGATAGCTCGTCCGATCCAGGCATGTTCACCCGGTCGACGACCGTATTTTGAAAATCAAGTACAATCCGATGATCCGGGCCTGGCAGTTCTAGCACATGTGGTGGAACAGGAAAGGCGCCCGCATGAACAGCAAATTGAATGACAACTTGATCGGCAGAATCGAGCGAAATCTTCTTAATTGGCAACGGCACCGAATCGGCGGCCTGCACATTGACTGTAGCAAGAAAGTACGAGGCTAGCATGGAAAAGCTCAGCGCCCGGCAAGATCTACAAAGCGTCTGCCGCGCGCTTTGATCAACGCATTCAAAACATTTTCCCCACACTTACTATTGCCAATCATCATTCATACTCCGCTATAACTACTTCTGTCGACAACGCACCCCAGCTTCGGTCCAGCTACGCGTAGGGTGCTAGCGCCGCCTATGTCCTCAGATCGTCAGTGTACTGCACTGCCTTTTCACCAAGACAGTAAGTCCTTTTAATTAACTAGGCTGGCTGGCAAGCATGTTTTTGCCTTGTACAGCAAAACATCGATAATGGTCTCCAGATGTTTAGAGTTGCCTTCTCCCCAGTTTCGCCGTAATCTAAGCACATCTCCATTCCCCAAAAATATATAGAAAGGCTGTTAGCTAACATTTATGAGAACCGAATCGCAGCAAATGGAAACAATTGGTTGCCAAGCAACTGATTGCAGCCAATTAAACCAAGTGATAAGGCGAACATTAACCTTGGCATTAAGCCTGATAATTGCCGGAAATATTTTCTTTCTTTGCAGTGCGGCTGGAGAAGCTCGGCATAAGAACAAAAACGATCTTAAGAATGATCTGAAGGATGATCTGCCCGACAAATTATTTTCCGGCACGACAGTGCCTGAAAGCGCGCCTGCTCTCGCTCAAGCGATGACACCAACTCACGGCGGGCCGATCACCACAAACGACAATCCCCCGCCGGATGGAAAGCTAATCAGCCCGCCTGGCGAAGAGCCGTATTTCCCAGTGCGAGCCGACGGGCAGCCATACATTTTGAACGTGGATATGACAGTCAATCTCACCGCCACACTCAATCACTTTTACTGGGACCCAAGATGGCGCGGTGAAGTCTGGTCGCCATGGGATGCAGCCGAGCTCCCAGAGCGTGCCCAGCGGGTGATGTCCACCTGGCCGGAATACGACGAAGCGAACACCTTTCGCTTTCTCAGCGGGGTAAATCAGACTATCGAACGCTACTCGGGATTTGGCCCACAATGAGCGGCCGTCGCTTGGACCATATTGCCGTGGCTGTGCAAAGCCTCGATCAAGCGCTGGAATTTTACCGGGATCAATTTGGCCTAACCTGCCAGACAATTGAAGTCGTGAAAGAACAAGGTGTGCGCGTAGCCAAACTGGATCTAGGCAATACACATCTTGAACTTCTGGAGCCGCTTGCTGCCGATACGCCGGTCGGCAAGTTCCTCAGCCAGAGAGGTGCTGGACTGCATCACATCTGCATCGGCGTCGACAGCATCAACGATGAATTGCAAAAATTGAAGAATGACGGGGTTAAGTTGATCGATGAAACAGCAAAAATTGGTGCTGGTGGTGCCCAGATTGCTTTCGTCCATCCCCGCTCCACAGGCGGTGTGCTGCTCGAACTTTCCGAGCAGAGATCCAAGCAACCGGCTGAAGATAGCCGGAAACAGTAGCGCTTCATCTACATATCCAGTTTGCCAGGATTGAATCATGCCAGCGCCCGCTGCGATGAGTATTCTTGACTAGATCATAATTGGTTCTCAAGAACATTTCCTTAATAGTCCTTCTGATCGTAGTCATAGAGCTTCTAGATTGGTTTGTATCAGTACATATAGCATTGGCAGAAACTACAGACATAAAAAACAAGATTTAGCTCGCAATTCCAAAGATTTTCCAATTTACGTAGTTCGCTGACGCGAGCGGAAAGGCTGTTTATGGACCCACTTACTCTGACAATGATCGGGCTGACTTTGCTCTGTCTGTGCATTCTCATCTGCATGCTCTTCGTTAGGCCTTGGCTGAAGAGACACTCTGAGATCAAGATTCAGCAGCAGCTCGCCTTGTACGACCCCGAAGCCAGAAGGCGTATCAGCGTTCGCTTGATGGTACAGAACCGCTACAGTGATGAGAGATTGGTTGGACAACTGCAGGCTGAGGCCATCAGATGGATCAACGAGCAACTCGTCGACAGCGCGTCCAAGTACGTCAGGGAAATCTACACTAACATCTTCGGGGTAATGACTGACGAAACTTTGCGCGACTGGACGCTGCTGGTAATTCTCAGCCAGCTTTTCAGCAAATCCACTCACCTGGCCTTTCTTGAATTGGTCAAGCTATCAGGGCTGACTGCAGACACATTCCCATTATTCGTGCAGGCGATCTACCGCCATTTGAAACTGCCATACGGCGAATTCCATCCGGGAATGAAGGGCGCCTGCTTGCGTCTGACGATACAGTCAGTATTAACCGGCAGGCAAGTAAAGGCTCGTTCCGTTGAAATCGATCTCGAAAAGGTACCAATTGATGAGGTCTATTACTGGGCCGGCGTTATCGCTAACGTCCGCCTCATAACAGACAACCAGGGGCGTCTTTCCATGATTGGCGCGGAGTCCAAAGCCTGGGACCGCATCGCTGACGCGCTGCACGCACGGTTGTACAGAACGAAGATCTCGCTGGTGCCAAAGCCGCCAATCGATGGCACCGGTAATGGTGGCTAACTCGGGGAAGCCATGATCTAACTTTTCTCGGTGGTTAAACCGCCCTATGCCTGGATATGCAGGTCACGAAAGGAGGCACGTCATGCACGTGCTCATGTCTTTGTTGTTTCTAGTTGGAACGATTGGTGTCGGTCTGGCACTCTCCAAGTTTGTAGAATCTGGCGGTGGCGGGCCGCAACTTGGTGTGTTCGTAGCCATTCTGGGCCTAGCGCTAAGCCTGCTCCTGATCGATTGCCGCATTCCGCAAGACTATTTATTCGTCGCCTGCGCGGTGCTACTACCGGTCTTGTCCGGCGTTGCTAACTACGTCGACGGACGGATGGCAGAACCACAGCCAAGATTGCTGATACCACTGGGCATCTTGGCCGGGCTGCTCGGCTCCGGGTTAGGACTAGTCGTTCCGAGACTCAGCATTGGTGCTCTGGGACTACAGAATGCGGCCATTGTCGTCTGCCTGGCAACGCTGGGTTTGTGGGGCGCTCTCTACACGACTTACTATGTCGGGGCAGCTCTCTGGAAAGCGCTCATCCGGCCATTGACGCGGAATCGACAGACACTGTGTCTGATGGCTTAGCCCGGTTTGCGTTAAGGAGGGCGACGAGGCCCTCCTACCGTGAGCCAACTGAACCGTCGTCGTTTGGCGGTTTAGTTTTTAACATCGTTTTACGTTAACATATAGTATAAGCATTGCCGGCGATCGAAACTGCTGATACGTGGCCGGCGGCCCGACATCGACTCAACTTCCGGCGTGGATTGATACTATTGATAATGGCTAGTGATACTCAAAAAATTTTGCTGCGCTTTCTCAGCTTAACCGACTTGAGAATCCGGCGAAAATCGCCGGAACGTATCAACCATCAGCGTTCCGAGATGCTCAACATCGGGACAATTAGCCTTCCTGACATACACAAATACGGTTGGATTACCTTGTTTTACTAGATTTTCATTTAATACGATTACTCTTACTAAACACCGCTTCCACATTGGCACAACACACCACCAACAACACTCTTACATCAACAAACAATCAGCATGTGCAACCAGGACTCGGCGCATGCGTAGAACCTTCCTGGAGAAAAAAGGAAACTAGCGATGTATACCTCAATGAAAAAGCTCGCCTTTTTCGCCTTGGTAGCGCTTCTACTGGCAGCACTTTCGGCCATAGCAAGTGCACAAACTGAAAACATCCTTCACGCATTCACCGGCACTCCTGATGGAGCTGGTCCAGACAACCTTCTTCAGGACCACAATGGGAACCTCTATGGAGTCACCGGGGGAGGTGGCAATGGCTACGGGACGGTTTATCAATTGTCGCCATCAGGTAGCGGCAAATGGCATGAGACAATCCTTTACGCCTTTACCCAAAGCGACGGCAAAACTCCAATTGGTAGCCTGATCATGGACAGCAACGGAAACTTGTATGGTGCTACCCAGTGGGGAGGGTCGTACAATAGGGGTATTGTTTTCGAGCTGTCCCCGACGCCGAATGGCACATGGAATGAGACCATCCTCCATTCCTTCGGACATGTCCCTTCAGACGGTGTATTTCCTCAGGGCTCTCTGTATATGGATCCCAGTGGCAACTTGCTCGGCACCACCCAAGGTGGCGGCGGCGATAACTGCACGGGAGGCTGCGGTACAGCATTTGAGTTGACGCCTTCAATCAGTGGCGAATGGACCGAAAAGATAATTTTCGACTTCGACACAAGTGGTGGACGTTACGGTCTCTGGCCAAATCGGGGCCTCATCCCAACCGCGCCTGGCGTCCACAAAGCTAGCGAGCCGCCCCAAGCTCTCTACGGCACAACCTTTGAAGGTGTCACCGGATGCTGCGAGTTCAACGGGGGCGTAGTATTTCAACTCATTCCACCAACACCGCCTGGTGATCAATGGACTATGGAAATATTGCACACCTTTCCTATGAGCGCACAAGGTTTTCCGCTGGATGGATTTACCCCGCTCGCTGGTTTATTCATGGACGGCAACGGAAACTTGTTCGGAACAACTCAGCAGGGAGGGGTTCCATTCCCCGGTGGTGGTGGTGGTTCGTATGGGACTGTCTTTGAAGTCTCGCCACCACCAGAACAAGGCGGCGACTGGACTGAACAAGTGATCTACGCCTTCCCGGCTTGGGGCGCCGGTTACTTTCCCGCTTCCGCTGTGGTGGAGGATTCAAGCGGCAACCTTTACTCAACCACCTTCTATGGCGGCCTCAACGCCTGTTTTGGCGGCTGTGGTACAGTTTTCGAGCTTAGCAACGTAAATGGTAGCTGGCAGGAAACGGTACTGCTTTATTTCAACGGCCAAAATGGCCTACAACCTTTGGGTGTTCTGGTGGGCCCTGGTGACTCCCTCTATGGGGTAGCCACCGGTGGAGGCCCGGGCGGGTTCGGGCTGGTTTACCAGCTGGAAGAACCAGCAAACAACAACCTCGGCGCGCTGAGCAAGACAACGCTCGGTCAATAGCCATTAACTGAGTAGTTTCGACTCCGGGTTCTGATCAAGGGAACCCGGGGTCATTTCCGGAGCAGTTTTTAGAACGCTACAATCGCTCTCCGAATCCAGCATATACTTGATCATATAGTTAACAGCGGTAAACCACAGTTACAAAATAATTGCGACATTCTGGGCCATTTGCAGCAGCAAAACGGCTTTGCTGCTAACTTATTGGTGCAAGGACCGGCCAATCGACCCGGCAGAGGAGCAAAAACATGGTAGTAGCGGCAAACGTGTCAAAAATCGAACAAGCGTTAGGAAAGCAAGCATCATATTTCCTGGAACACACTTGCAAAGGCATCAGCAAGGAACACATCCATTTGCCTGGCCCTGACTTCGTTGACCGCATTGTCACGAGCAGCGATCGATCGCCAAGGGTGATGCGCAGCTTGCAGACCATTCTCAATCACGGCCGATTAGCCGGCACTGGTTACGTCTCCATTCTCCCGGTTGATCAGGGAATCGAGCACTCCGCCGGAGCCTCTTTCGCCAAGAACCCTATTTATTTCGATGGCGAGAACATCGTTAAACTGGCCATTGAAGGTGGTTGTAATGCGGTCGCCTCCACGTTTGGCGTCCTCGGCTCGGTGGCTAGAAAATATGCACACAAAATTCCGTTCATTGTCAAAATGAATCACAATGAATTTCTCAGCTACCCAAACAAATATGACCAGATTCTCTTTGGCAGCGTGGAAGAGGCTTGGGAGCTAGGAGCAGTGGCGGTCGGTGCCACCATTTATTTTGGCTCCGCCGAATCAGATAGACAGATCGTAGAGATCGCTCAAGCCTTTCATGAAGCGCATCAACTCGGGATGGCCACAGTTCTCTGGTGCTACTTGCGCAATTCCGCATTCAAGGTTGGCGATACCGATTATTCATTATCGGCAGATTTGACTGGTCAAGCAAATCATCTCGGTGTCACAATTGAAGCCGATATCATCAAGCAAAAGCTGCCTGAAAATAATGGCGGCTATAACGCGCTCAAATTTGGTAAGACCGATGCGCGAGTCTATTCTGAATTGACGACAGACCACCCAATTGATCTGACACGCTATCAGGTCGCGAATTGCTATATGGGTCGGTCCGGTTTGATCAACTCAGGTGGCGCCTCCGGTCAGAACGATCTGCAAGAGGCGATTAAAACAGCAGTCGTTAATAAACGTGCCGGCGGCATGGGCTTGATCTCGGGGCGCAAGGCCTTCCAGCGGCCGATGAAAGAAGGGATCGAATTGCTCAATGCAATCCAGGATGTCTATCTTTGCCAAGACGTGACTATCGCCTGAAAACTAGCCGATCGAGGACATGCCGCAACCAGGCATTTTCCGCCAGTTAGAAAAACTGGTAGTTTTTCTAACTTCGTATTTTCGGGCTATTTGCCTTACTTAGCACTAATGACTTTGGCTGCGTCGTGCTTGGTCACTTGTACCCCTGGTGTTGCTGTGATGATGGCATTGTCGTTGGCATCCACAGTGGCATTATCTTTTGCTGTCACTTTCGAATCACCGTAGGCCCGCACTGTGACGTCTCCAGAAACGGTGACATGAGAATTTTGTCTGGCCTGCACAATGCAATTGTCGTGAGCCTCGACGTTGGCAGTACCATCGCCATAGACTGTGACGTGACCATAGGCATGAACAGTTACCTTGTCGCAGGCAAATACGGTGACGTTGCCATGGGCGGTGATTACAGCGTTGTCTGAGGCTTGCACATTGGCGCTGCCAACTGCTTCTACCTCTGCATTGTTGCTGGCAATGACGCGGCAATTATCGTGCGCCTTCAATTTGACATTGGCATTGGCGTAAACCACGGCTTGATCGAAAGCGCTGACTGTACAGTTGTCGTAGGCCTTAATCAGAGCATTGTCATAGGCGCGCACATCCGCGCCATCGTAGCAATTGACGTGGGCTGTTTGTCTGGCAATACACGAGCCCCCTCGCTGGTCGTTGTCTCCATAGTTGTATAGCACTGTCTTCTCGAGCGCGAGAGCACCAGTGGCGCAAAGAGACAAAACAGCGAATGGCATTAATAGTGTTCTTCTGTTCATCCAATCATCCTTCTGAGTTAGCAGTGTTGGCTGCCAAAGTGCTGTCAGACTGAGAAAGCAACGCCGACCAGTAAATTATTAAACCGTTCTAGCTTAGCACCAGCGCGTCGGTCCAGGCCGCACAGGTCAAAAATTTGACCTGCAAGACACTTGTCAGGCCGATCATCTGCTTAGCGCGAGTTGCACTAGAGTAAGTCTAGATTTTAATCTAAGCTGGCCGAACGTGACTGCCACTTGGACGTGACAGAGCTGCATCGCCTAGGGTCTCTCTGGCTCCGATCGGTCAAACAGCCGATAAAGCGCAATCCCTTTACATGGTGCTAATGATGGGGCGCACCGATCTGTACCAAAGATTGAGACCGCCAGGCTCGATGCAGTAACCTCAGGTATCTACCTCTTTTTGCATTCATGGGATTTTTTGAGTTTAGAACATCCAAACTTTATGGCGAGCAATGAACTTTTTGGCTGTACGCGAGTACAACGGGATTTGTTTGCCACCAGCAAGTTGAAGTCAGCATTTACCTCGACATCGAGATTGCATCAGCGTGTGGCAGTTCAGTTCACGCAGCGAAGGAGCCCCCATGTCAAAAACAACTCCAGCACCGGCATCCAGCGTAACTCCAGGAGCAACAGCAGACACAACGCCGACACCCAACGTTACACCGACACTGATGTCCAACATGACATCAGCACCAATGCCCTTGCAACAGATGTTGTACGGCTTGTGGTTGGCCAGTTACATCTGCGCCTTCTTTTCGCGCATGCACGGAATGGATCCGCTACAGGCAGTTTTCGATATAGCGGCCGAACGCGAAATGCCCAACCCCACCAGTCGCGATACCACTGAGGGAATCGAGGAACAACCACTTGGTCAGTATTTGCAGGGACTGCGCGAGAAATTAAAAAGCGCACTACAGCAAGCAAGAGCCACTTTCGTGCGTGATCAGGATAGCCAGGCGTACGGAGCAAGAGTCAAGGCAGCCTTAGCGGGCGCAAATCTAGATCGCCTTGACTATTTTACTGTGGCTCAGATCTTCATGCATGCCACCGGGCAATCACCGACAACAACGGATCAGATGCTTTTCGCCGCCTTCGTCAAACGGTACTGCCTTGAACAGCTAAAGCAGATCTCTTTGAGCGAAGAGCAGAGAGCGGTGTTTGAAAACTACCTCAGATCTTTGGCACAGCCTGGCGTCAGGCCTGCCACGCCGCCCAAACCGCCGGCTGTCGTTCAACCGCTTCCTGACGACACCGACAGAAGCGCGGTACTGTTGACAATGGCGATACTCGGGCTGGCCGCAAATAAAGGAGCGGAACCGGAGCCGGACGACCAGCTCGAATCGGACTCAGGAGGAACAACACAATCTAAAAAACAGAAACACGGTCCGTACTTGAATCTCACTCGTCCGCCGAACACAGGCCACAAAGCGCGTTTGTCGTCGGGTTCCGGTGGCAAACGAACAAAGCCGGGTAAGTACCACAACAAATGGGAAGGACTTGACCAAGTAGGCTAGAACAAAATCGAGGTCGTGCAGGCAATGCCAGCACTGCACGACTTCGATTTTGTTCAAAATCTATTCATACATATAGTATTGTGGTTACTGAAATTAAATACTATCGGCAAAGTCACTTTCAAAAGAAGATAAGCACCAGGAATGAATCTGGCATAGTGCTTATCTTAATGAGTCTCGCGACACCGCCTGGCGTCGTTTTGCCGCACTACCCAGACTTAAGCTACGCCAGCTAGCGCTAAACCCGAGTTACACCGCTTGCCAGTCGCCAGCAGGCCGCTCTGAAAGACTCTGCCTACATCGTCCTTAGACTGACTTGTTAGGCTAACTTGTCCTGAGACTAATACCTTACCGACGGTACTCTCTCTTCACGCTCAACGGTACTGTTACTGTTGCCCGCTCCGGTCTGTCAAAGAGATGTACCCAATTTACGGGACGGAAGAGCCGAAAAAATGCCCGCAATAAACAGCCAATTTTGCACATAGTAATTTCCTTCAGAGAATTATTAAATAGGCTCGCCCAATTCTCGCCGAGACGATTTAACCCGAGCTTAGTACAAATTCATCCAGATGACAAGTGAAAACTTCCGCATTTTGTCAAGAGGCTCAAAACATAGGACTTTATAGCTTTACCGGGACTTGAGCCTGCCCAAACTCAACAGTTGGCAAGTACAATTTTCATTAACTTTGAGACGACCTGGCCGGCTGGCTCAGCCTTACCTGATTGGTCAACACTCCTAAGCGGCGGTTGCACCACCGGCAGTGCTGGCAGTACTACAGGCGTAACATCAGATTGCTGAAAAAACTTTGACTTTTAATTGGAATTTGCCTCGGCATCCGCCGTCTTATCTTGGGCTGGCTTCCATGCTACTTGGCAGGCACCACTTGGGCAGTGCTCTTCTCTGGCGTTGAGATCGTTGTCGCGTGACTTGGCTAAATTGGGCGGCTGTTCAGCCTGGGAAATTCGCTTCACTTTCAGCTGTCGGGATCTTAGTGTGCCCAGGGACTCCAGGTTCATTTCAAGGCTCTTCCTAATTGCATAAAACGGTTACCAAAAGAAGGTTACCAACATTACTAAGGGATGAGCGCCAATATCCACAGGAAGATATGTTTAGGCTAGCTTGGTGCTAAGCTTCTGATGGAACGAAAATCGCTCAGGCTGTGGCGCAAAGTCAACTATAAAAAGATCAGGCAACCGCAGCCGCAACTCTCTTGACTTGTTACAATCCGTGATATCACTTCGGGCTGGGAATCTAGATTTGATCTGTTGTCCTCTTTGCGGCAGCGAACTTAAGAACACAGAGATCGGTGGACGCGATCGTGTGATGTGTATTAGCTGCGAGTTCGTTCACTGGGATAATCCAAAACCAGTGACGGCAACGCTCGTTCCGTACAACGGCGGCCTGGTTCTGGTAAGGCGCAAATTTGAGCCGTTTGTCGGAGACTGGTGCCTGCCGGGTGGCTTCATCGAAGCGCACGAGCATCCAGGTGAATCAGCCGCGCGAGAGGTTTTCGAAGAGACCGGCCTGACGATCAAAGACGAAAAACTGATTGATGCCGCCTCCCCCGGGCACAGCATTAATGTGATCATCCTTTTCTACGAGGCCGGATCGGCTACGGGCGACTTGATGCCGGGTGACGATGCCAGCGAGGTGCGCTCTTTTACCCAAGCCCAGCTACCATCGAATATCGCCTTCGAGTTGCACCGACACAAAATCAGGCAGTGGTTCGAAGCAAAACGTTCGCCATCCGATGCGATTATCGAGCGCGGCTGATTTATTTAGCTGAACCTAGACGGGCCGCAGAAATTTCCTTTTGAATGCTATCGTGCAATTCGTCGGCAGAGTCCATATTATTGCCGACCAGGATCGTACCCTTTGTCGTTTTAATAGTGAAACCGTCTGGTAGCACAGGCAGTGGCATACCCAAGGACAAAACTTCGGGCCATTTCAGTCTGCGTTCGCGAAAATAAGTCCGCACAACCAGACCTGATTCAGAGATTTCAATGGCGCGCGGCAACCAGGCGATTACCCAAGAACGCCACAATATGATAATCGTGATGATCGTGCAAAACAATAAGATAATCGGCGCATCCAGACTGCCGGATTTAAAGTGCATTTGGGAAGCAAAGAAAACCCAAAAGATACCAGCAAAAACAATTCCTATTACCGATTGAAGAACCAGAAAGAGCATGATGATTGGATCGTAAGCATATGTACGTTGTGCGCTTTTGATGCCTTCCGGACCTTTCGGCAAGTGAGAGCGAATTTCCGCAAGCAATAAGTCGCAGTTTTCCACTAACGCCGGAAATGTCAGCTCGCCCCCTTCGTACTCCAGGGCAAAACGCGAGGAGTTCCAAGTGGCGCGGCGCTTTAAAGCCTTGACCTGATCCCACTGACAGAATTTCTTCGCGCATAGCATGTTCGTCCGCATGCCGCTCGTGTCGGTCGTCACCAGCCAGGTGATGAAGCCAAAACTTGGCAAGATGAGCAAGGCAACCGCCGCCAGCGCCACAAACATCCCTTGCACAGCCGGCGGATAATGTGACAATTTGCCGGCGATGACGAGAAAAATGGGCAAGAGCAAGAGCAAGATAAGCACAGTGGCTTCAGCAAGCAACCGCGCACAGACCATCGTTTTCAAGCGATAACGGGCCAAATTGAGTCCCTCGTTCTGCCATTAGTTTAGCTTGTTGACAGTGCCGAATTGTCGTCGGCATTGCACCTATAACGCTACGACGCCATGACGCTATGACACAAGACGCAGCCCAGCGTCATCTCATTGTAAACTAGTAGGAATACTCCAAAGGCGCGATTCTCCACGGTCGGGGCACTATTATGTGGCAAACGCTGTTCCTCTTGCTCAACCCTCTATGTCTAGCCGGCATAATCTTCTACATGCTCGGTCGTTTCAGCGGCTGGTTTGGCGTGGCCGACAAATACTCTCAGAAAAAACAATACCTGGGCGATTGGGAAAGCTATCAATCAGTAGCCTTTCAAGGAATCAGTTTCAATCGCTGCATCTACATCGGTATCGATTCAGAAGCCTTGTTTCTTCGCCCGAGCTTTCCTCTCAACTATATTTTTGCTCCGCTGGAGATACCCTGGTCGAGCATAAAAAGTGCCAAACGTGTGGAAAAATTCTGGAGAAAAATAATTCGCCTGCGCTTGAACGATCCGGATGTCACTATTGACCTGAAGGAAGATACTCTGCAGCGGGCCCGTCCGTTTTTGCCACTGGATGCGGTGTGAGTTGGTCGCTCACAACTGAGCCGTTGATTATTCGGCACAACATCTCGATATCTATCGCCACAAACTGTCGTCACTGGAATAAAGTAGACGAAGACTGTTTGCCACAAGTGCGATATGACCAAAGATTTGAGCCCGACAAGTGAAGAAGTGCAAGATGAGATACGGCAGCTCTTTGCAGATGCGCCCTGGCTACATCACTTGGTTACCGACCTTGGGCACGAGCTGCGCACTCCGATCAGCGGCATTATCGGGCTTAACGAACTGCTGCTTTTGTCTGCCATAGACTCCGAACAACGTGAATATCTGCAAGCGACCGAGAGTGCAGCCAGAGGACTTCTGGTAACGCTCAATGATGTGGTCGACGTTGCCCGCATCGATTCGAATAAGCTGAAACTGCAGCCGTCGTCTATACCACCGCAAGGCATACTTAACGAATGCCTGCATGCCATAGAGAAGTTGGCCAGTCCACAAAATATTGAGACGGAAACAGAAGTTGATCCAGAACTGCCTGACTACCTGACGCTCGATGCAAACAGAGTGAGGCAGATTATCAATATCCTCGCCCTAAATTATTTGCGGATCGCTGAAAAGGGCAGAATTTTACTTACCTGCCGGAAAGCGAAATCCCGCTCTAAAACTGGCGTTCAGTTAGGATGCAAGGTCTCGGCCGTACCTAATTTTGATCTTGCCGATGTCTATCGTCCGTTTCAAACGATGGATAGCAACTTACCCACAAAACAAATCACGACATGGCTGCGTCTGCGCTTGGCCAACAGACTGGTCTGGTTGATGAACGGACAACCGGTTGTGCAACCTGGATCAAACAACGACTGGGAGATCGGTTTTGTCGTACCGTTGCCACGCGTTTAGTTGTCGCACAAATCGAGCGAACCCACAGTAGTAGCTCAATAAAGGGTGTACACTTTTTCGTCCATGACCAAAGTCACGACTTTTCAAACAAAGGTCATGATCTTTCAAACTGACTGCCCTAGCTGCTTGACAGCGGATATAGAAGTAATATGATGCTGATCAAAGCGCAGGCTTTAGATAAAGTGAGGGTAAAGTCATGCTAGCACAAATGAGAAAGAGCGCGGGATTCAGTGGATTCTATCAATTGCCACTAGCGCAGCAAGTGATCTTGGCGGACTGCCTCGATCGGGCTAATCCCCAAATAAACCTGCTTGCTTCAAATCATCATGGTGACCACTTGTGCCGGAACGGCTGGCTACGAGAAGAGGTTAGCATTCACATCGGTCAACGAAGCTTCGCTGTGCAACATCTGAAATGGATTGAATTGCAAGGGATCAAAAGCCAAATTTTAACGCCGGCAATGCAGGCAGAGATTCAAGCGTTCCGTCACACAGCGAAGCAGAACCCATCTTTCAGCAGATAGATAGATAGATAGATAGATAGATTCTCAACTCTGCAAAGTTAAGCAGGTCCTCCGGACCTCTGCACCAAGCGCCAACCACCTACGATTGGCGCTTTGGTATCGCAGTTTTCACGACTGTGATGGTCTGAGCACGGAGGCATGACCGTTGGCTTGGTAGTATAGTGTCAGCGGCAAAATTTATGGCTGGACACCGGGAAAATTTGAGCGTCAATGTCTTGAACGCGATCTCTATCGCCGAAGTGGAGGCGAAAGAGTTTGGTGTCCGCGAAATTGACAACCTGATATTGTTCTTGGCCATATTGGCCGAGGCCGAAAGCGCCGGTGCAGCCACCATGCGGTCATTAGGCATAGATTACCAAACGGCCAAACCAGTGGCCAGCAAATTTTTTCGCTTTGCGCCGGAACCGGGTGCCCTAGGTCGCCTGCAACAAGCCGTGCGAAATCTGCAATTGGACGTGTTAGGCGTTCCTCTCTCCAGAGTAGCTGACCAGACCCTAATCGCTGCCAACATCTCCGCTCAAAATCGCAACTCCCAGATTTTGGGCGAAGACTTACTATTGTCCATCATTCAACAAAGAGATCCCGAAGTGATCACACTTCTAGGTAAGCTCAAAGTCAATATCCTGGTTATTCAGGAACGCTTACTGGCATTAATAGAAACAGAGACACAATATAACTAGAAAAATCCAGCTAATCTGGCCGTTGAGATAACATTTCCCGGCTATTTTTGCTGCAGACAAAACTCGATTCGCTTTTTCAAAGTAGGGTGAGAAAAACACCAGAGCTCAATGAACTTGGGCGGATCAGGATCGGAGAGATTTCGCTCGGACAAGAAGACGAATGAGCGAGCAAATGCCGGCCCGTCTTTTGTCAAATCGAGGCCGAATGCATCCGCCTCGTGTTCGACTTGCCGAGAATACCAGTTGACGATCGGATCGCCAAAGAAGCCAATAAATAGCGAAATCAAGACAATCAGCGGCACTCCAGCAATGTCTTCTAATGAACGAACACCCCAGGCGTCAGGTAGTCTGGCAAATAACCGGCTAGCAAAAAGCATATTCACCGGCACGAGGATGAGACTGACCAGGACGGCAATGGCTACACCCCAATAGACATGCTTCAGTACGTAATGACCAATTTCATGCGCCACCACCGACAATACCTCGTCCTCAGGCATCTGCTTTAAGGTGGTGTCCCAAATGACAATACGAGCCGAGCCGAAAATGCCGGTGACGTAGGCATTTGCCTTGTTCGTCTGTTTACTGCGATCGCATACGTACACTGGCACGTCATTGCCCAACCCCGATCGCTGCGCCAGAGATTCTATTTTGGCACGTAGCGGACCTTCTGGCAGCAAAGTAAACTTGTTTAAGAGCGGATCGAACAGCAACGGAGCGGCGAAGACGAGAGCAAAAATAATCGGAATCGAGGCAGCGAAAAGAACCAGAGGCCATTGACGTGGCCAACGCCGCAATATTGTATAAAGCAACCACCACAACGGTATTTCAATTGCCAGTCCAAGCAGAGTAAGCTTACCGCGATCGATTAGCCAGTCGAAAAACAACTGATCGCTGAGATGGTAATGATGCTCCAGCCAATAACTCATGTAAAACGTTAGTGGAAAGTTGGCGATCGCTAGATATGACGAAAAGACCAAAACGAATATGGCCAGCTGCGGGAACAAGAATTCGGATTTCGACTGAGCAAAGCGGGCAAGATTTTTCGCTGCACCGAATTGCAGGAATAAATAAACGAAGAGAATATTCAACGCGGTTGAGACAAAATAATGCGCATATCTAATGCGTGAATATTGAATCATCTCTGGACTTCTCTCCGGCATGTATGACCGAACTGTTCTGGCTCTATTCACAAGCAGTTCCGGCTTGGCAGCAGCTGGCGGCAAACCGGCAATCGCATTAGGAGCTGTTTTTATCGGCGCGGCAGAAGTTAGTGATAAACAAATACAAAGGCTACACAAGAGGCATGTCACCAAAAGCAGTGGCACATTCCAAAAACGGATCACTCGCCCTGCAATCATCATTTATACTGAACCCATAAATGCGAAACCATTTATACCGACATTCTAGCCAACATTCTAAATTGTATGAATCGCTCTAAACAAACTAAGCAAACTCAAGGCAATTTGACGCCTTCTCTCCGGGGTGCATTTAGCCTTGGTGTGGCATGCGCAATTTTGTCGCTGTTCGCCTTCTCTATCGCTAATGCTGATGAAGAAAAGCATGCAGCCGGGCCGGCAGTAACTCCCAGCATTAACGCAAACATCAGTTCAACGATCAGTATCGATCGGTCAACCTACGATTTTGGCAGCATCGAAGCCGGTACCATTTTGAAGCACAGCTTCATCATCACAAACAAAGGCACCGCCCCGCTTCATCTCTACAAAGCCTGGGCCAGCTGCGGCTGTACAGCAGCCAGATTAGAGAAGAAGGAGATTGAGCCGGGAGAGGCGACCGCGCTTGACGTAACGATCGATACGGCAATGAAGCAGGATTCGATAACGAAAACGGTTTATATCGATTCAGATGATAGAAAAACTCCAAGAATTTCTGTCAGTTGCAAATTAATCGCGCTAGACCCGCATCAAGGAATGACGGCAGAAGGTGGTGCCAAAATATTCAGCGATGCGCATTGCGCCTCGTGCCACGTCGCCCAGGGCGAAGGAAAATTCGGCAGAGAACTATTCAACGCCGACTGCGCCATGTGCCACGGTCCGAAAGCTGAAGGGGCTGTGGGGCCCGCCTTATTCGGACCTTACCACAATCCTCAATTTACCAAATTGATCAAAGAGACCACCGAATGCGGTAGCAAAACACATCGCTCCATGCCCGGTTTTCTGGCTAGCCATGGCGGGCCGCTCAATCAACAGCAGATCGATTCGATCATCGATTATCTGAAAAGCCTGTCTCAAGCGAGGGGGCTTTGAGCTTCAAAATACCGACCACTTTGGCTATATGTATGTTAACCAGTTTTCTTGCTTGCCAAGGCGTCCAGTGGCAATGAGGCTAAGTATTTAAGAGCGATAGCTAATCAAAAAGTCAAGCAGAGTTCTTTATGTACGGAAAATGGCTTGTTTGAACCACTGCCTTTGTTGTTCACTACAAAGTAAGTCAACCAGTTTTCTTTCATCTCAGTAATCCGCTCAGAGTTTAAATCCCCCCAATCCGCCTGCAAGTACAGATAAGCAACTTTTGTTGCCCTGTCTGTGCCGCGGGTCTATTGGGCTAATTATTGAGCCTGAACTCACTAGTGAGCTACTAGAACCGGCGTCCTTGTGCCAGAGCAAGTTTGGCATCGGACTGCTGGTCGGAAAAATTCAAAGAAAGGAGGCAATGAATATGCCGAACAACGAGATTGAGCAAAAACTGCAACTTTCGCATGTGCTTGCGGCGAGCAAAGCATTTGCCTTCTTCCAGGACGACATCTTGGTCATTGACCCGTTGCGCTGCTTCTGGATGGTCCTAGCAGTGAACGAGTACCGGCCGGAAACTTATCGCTGCCTTTTCGTCCAGGACAGGCTCCTTATCGATATCCCGATCAGCCAGGTCCAGGGCCTTCTTGACCGGTTGTCCGGACCGTACTCCTGCCAGGAACAGACAGAAGAACTGGTCGGACCGATGTTGATCTCCTATCGGCTCGCTAACAGCAGGGTCCTGGATGTTCTGCCAGAGACTCAGCGGGTTATTGATGAGCGGCTTTGCTTGTGGGTTGCCAGGGCGCTCACCCAGCACTCGTTTCTGGAAGAAGAGGAGGTGTGGCTTCTGGTCCTAGGCGAAAACAGTCTGGAAATCCGTGACTGTGAAATCGCCAATGTGATCGAGAAGCTGTCACCGATGGCCAATCTGGCGCGCCGCCCCAATACTAAGAAGTGACTCTAACCATTTCTCACACAAAGACAGCAGATCGCCCTGCGCGCGGTTTGCTGTCTCACCATCAATTCCCACGATTAGAAGGGAGAGAGGAGCGTAGATGGAGCGATTTATGAGAGAACGAAAAACACAGTGGAAGCCAATTTGTGGTGTCGTCTATTCAGGTTTAATTACCGGGTTTACCCTGGACCCTGGTGGCACCATTAGAACTGCCGTAAATCTCGAACTGCCCGGTCGCGCACCAGGCACTCTCCAGCGCGCCAAAATGGTCGATGGCAGGCGGATTGAGACTTTCAGGCAGTGTCAACGACTGATCGTTTGCTGCTCTAAACAGCGCCGCGGTCAGTACTTTTGCCAGGAAGTCTTACCGGCGCAGATAGGTGAATCATTCGTTGATTTCACCAGGGAACGCCACCCGAGAACGGCTCAAGTCGCCAATTTCGACAACGACTATTTGCGCTTGGTAGCGACCGGTCAAAACCGTTTGCAATACGAGGCTGTGGTCAAAAGGGGCGACGTGCCTGGGGCGGTAATGGCAGCGATCGAAGCGCGTAGCCAGACGACGTGCAATGTCATCGTCGATGGCGTTGAGATAATTGACGCCATGCTCGTCTTCTCGAAAATCACCGTTCTGACTCCGGCGCGGACCGCCAAATCATAGCGACCGAGAACTTTGAATTAGGCGCACAACACGAGAAGACGCGGGCGGTTCCATGTCTTCTCGTTGTTATGTCTGGTTAAATTATTAAGTATAGTATTTGTTGTTATAGTATACAGAGATCGCCACTCTATCGTTCGAGCTTGTCCCAGTAGTCGTTGAAATTTGTAGATGACCTGATTGTCGGCATTGGATCTACTATTAAGACCAACGACAAAGACTGGCTCAAAAATCATCGGCGCAAAATACAAAATCCTAGATATAAATTCTGTCGCCTTGCTAGCAAGGTTTAGATGTTATATACATGCGCTCTCTGAAGATGCACAGCGGAGACAGGGATAGTGACAATTGCCCCGCCTGTTAGCCGGCAAAGCGCAAAACAAATTAGACGGCCTGAAAATACACAGCCGGAAAATCTGATTGTAAGCATTATCTTCTTAGTTGTGCTTGTTCAAATTTCGGCTTGCGCATACGTCTCAGACTCCGCTTATCAGCGTGTCATTTCATTCCGGGAGAATCGCTATTTGGAGCGTTTCCCAAGAATAAGTTCATTGAAGCGGGACTTGGAAAAATTCCCCTCTCAATTCGAAGCTTATTTCAATGATTATTTTCCCTTTCGCTTTCCTATCACAGCGGCGAGAAGTCGAATCTTATACTCAGTCTTTAATACATCAGCCAATCCGTCGATGTGTGCAATCGGCAAAAACCATCGGCTTTTCTTGACTTTCGGCAAAGCTCAAAGCGCGCAATGCAATCTAGATCCATTTGCGCCGGGGCGAATTGAACTTTGGGGAAAGATGCTCGCTGAGCGTAAAAAGGAGTTATCAGCGAGGGGCATAAAGTATCTCTTCGTGGTGGTACCACAAGCCGGCACGATTTATCCGGAGTCCTTGCCAAATGGTTGGCACCGCCTTGCGGGCAAGAGCCGACTGGAAAAACTGCAGGACTATCTCAAGGAGAAAACCGATATTGATTTTGTCGATCTGCGATCATTGTTCTTGGCCGCCAAGGAGAACGGCCTTCCCCTTTACTATACAAACGATGGGCATTGGAATGAGTACGGTGGATTTTTGGCTGTTCAGGAAGCGTTGGCTCATATAGGCAAAGAATTTCCGGGCGTTCATCCGTTTCGCGCCGATCAATATCGACTTACTCCGGCAGTGCATAAAGGTGACTTAGCCAGGACCCTCTGCCTGGAAGATCTCTTGTTGGACAAGGAGTCTCCACATGTTGCCTTGCCCGAGCCTTTGTCGTCGCATTTAAATCCGCGCGCCAAGTTGCCGGCTGCCATTAAGGATGGGCTACCTGACTGGTGCACGGCCTGGCAATCGAATGACAAAAGTCTTCCCCGCGCTTTGATCTTGCACGACTCATTCATGACCCCGATGCAGCCTTATTTGTCGCAGAAGTTTTCTTATGCCGAGTATCAGTTTGCGGGATACCCTCTGCCTGCCTTGGTCTTTTCCCAGAAGCCGGATATCGCTCCAAACATTGTTATTGAGGAACTTTGTGAACGCTACATATATGAAAGAGAACCGGGAGTGACAACTTTTTTAGGTCCACCACCAGACTCAATACGTACACAGCCTCTTAAACCATTGGCGACATTTGATGGAAAACTCGTCCTTGAATCGATTCATTGTACAGATGACGAATCTGGTTTGATTGCCAAACTTGTCTGGCATTCAAAGGACAAAGTGAAACTGGACAAAATGGTGCGTGTTCATCTAATCGATTCTCGAACCAAGAAAAGTCCAATGTACATTGACTATCGGCAAGATCTGTTCGAGCGAACAGTTGAAGCCAATTCTCGTTGGGTAGACACCGTTTCGGTACCCAAGGTACCCGATCAGAAGACCGATCAATTTGGCGTGTTAATCTTGCGCGATTCCACACACTTTTTGAATTGCGTTGCGGAACATCAGGATTACAATGTTCGCGTCGCTATTCCGATCAAAGAGTTGCTTTAAAAGGCCTGCTTTTAGGCTGAGCATAGGTACTGTCTTTATTTTGCCTAAAAAGTACGAAAGCAGCAAAATATGAGGAAAAAAGGAGCTTGGCAGAATCGCAAGCTCCATGAACAGGCAAATACATCAGTGACTTGACGCCACTGGCGTTTGGCCCATCTGCAGATGCATTGCTCCACACTGAGTTGTGAAGCTGGCCTCGACAGGGGGTGAGGAACAGACGCTTTGCCCATAACTATTTACAGCGGTGGCACAGTACCAATAATTTTGCCCGCACGCCACCGTGGTGTCCGTGTAGCTAGTTCCGGTAATGGGCGATGTGTTTATTTGCGTCCAGGGTGGGCTGCCAGTCTGGTTGCGGAACATGTTGTACGATGTCGCACCTTGAGAGCCAGTCCACGAGAGTTCGGTGTACGGAGCTGCCGTGCCAGAAAGCGCAACCGTCGCCGGAGAATTAGAGGCGTTGCTAACGATCGTCATGGTACCGTTACAGGTACCAGTCGTGGTCGGAGCAAACGTCACCGTCACCGGTGGTGATTGCCCGGCGGGTATTGTCCATGGCAATTGCGGCGCACTCCATGTGTAGTATGGGCAGCCTGTGATCGAAATTTGCGATACGATCACTGAATTGCCAGTTACCATCAGGTCCGTACCCTGTTGTTCGTTTTCATACGGTGCCGCCATGAAGTTCAGGCTGCTTGGAACTGGATTGAGTTCGCCGGCGCCGACGGCCACACCGGTGCCTTCAAAGGAGATGACCAAGTTCTGGGTACTGGTTGACAGCACCAGAGATCCTGGCGTAGGCCCAACTTGCGTTGGGTCAAAGGTTTCGGTTATTTGACACGTTCCCTGCGGTGCCAGTGAATTGCAATTTCCCTCGGTCACCTGGTACGAATATGGGGCGCCGCTGCCAAGATAGCCAGTCACCGTGGCAGTCTGCGTGCCCACATTCGTGATCACGTAGACCTGGTGGGTTGGCGTGTTCAGAACGACATCGCCAAAGTTGTACCCGGTTATGGGGTTGGCAGACAACTCCGGGCCTGTGTTGGTGCCGGTCCCTTCGGTGGTTAAAACCACCGTCGGCCCGTTACCCGTTACCGTTACCGTTCCTCTTGCAGGACCGAGCGCCGTCGGGCTGAATTCCATGGTGATGTCGCACCACTGTCCCGGCGCTAACGGCGTACAGGATCCGTTTCCGTTGTTGGAATAGCTTACCCACCAGGTATAGGGCGCGCCGCTGCTTGTAGCGTTTAGCAACGTGGAAGTCTGGTTCCCAGTATTGGTAATGTGGAACAGGATTAACTCGGGCTGTCCCAGTAGGACATTGCCCAAGTTCCACGTAAATGGATTGAAAGTGAGCTCCGGTCCGCTGCTTACGCCAGTACCCTGGAAGGCAGCCTGGACGGTATACGTTGTGTTGTAGGTTATGGTCAGGGTCCCTTGTTTGAGCCCGGTTGTCGTCGGCTTGAACTGGACCATTAGGTCACACCAAGCCCCCACTTGCACTGTCGCGCAACCAGACGTAGGGAAACTAACCGCGTAGGTAAAGCCGGTGCCGGTGAGTGCTGCGTTTGAGAGAGTGGCCACCTGCGTTCCCGTGTTCGTCATTTGAAACACGAAAGTACCGGTATCGTTCAAGACCACGTTGCCGAAGTTCCAGGTTACTGGAGTGAATGTTAGTTGCGGCCCTGAGGCTGCAACTGCTGTGCCCCCAGCCATTAAGACGAGGAGGGTAAGGACGATTTTGAAGTTTGTTTTCTTCATTGACGTGCTCCAATGCATTTCGCATCGAGTTATGGACTCGACACGAAGTGCGAGTCGTTTCAGGTTGGTAGCTCAAGGAAAAGCTCGGCTACAGAAATTCTTGAGGCCTCCCGCGTCTGCAAATTTCTTGCAGTCAATCGGCATCATGCCTAGTTGATATCGCGTTTTTGAGGAGTTGAAGAGAGGGATTTAAGGATAATAATAAAACACCCAACTGTAGAACATAATCATCATGATTAGCAAACTTCTGATCGTAGGCTGCACTACACAATGTGTGCCTGCTATCCATTACAAATTCGTGCAGCTAGCGCTAGCCACATACGAGCAAAAAACAGGATCTTTGAATGATAGGGACTGTCCAGGGCGTCGTTGAAATTGGATGGCTAGCCTGACTTAACCGTCAGAGCACGTCTCCATTTTCAGCTAGCGCGCTTAGCACAGGGCAGTTGAGCAGCGCGACTGATAAAAGTCTGTGACTGCATCGCCAGTCGAAGTCGATTACAACCCCAATTGGCGGGCGATCAACAAGCGCTGGATCTCGGAAGTGCCTTCGCCGATCTCGCACAACTTCGCATCACGGAGAAAACGCTCGGCCGGAAAATCTTCGATGTATCCGTAGCCGCCGTGAATCTGCACGCCCATGTTGCAGACCTTGCTAGCAATTTCCGATGCGTAAAGCTTTGCTTGCGAACCCTCCAAGGTCACGCGTTTATCGTGATCCTTCATCCAAGCAGCATGGTACAGAAGCAGCCGGGCAGCATTGATCATCGTCGACATATCCGCGAGATAACCCTGGATGAATTGAAACTTGCCAATTGTCTGACCAAACGCTTCTCTTTGCTTGGCATAGGATAAAGCGGCATCAAATGCGGCTTGAGCGATGCCCAATGCGAGAGCGCCGATCGAAAGTCTGCCGCCTTCAAGCGTGATCAACGCTTGTTTATAGCCTTCGCCAACTCCACCGATAAGATTCTCTTTCGGGATCTTGCATTCTTCAAAAGTCAAGCTGGCAGTGGGCGATCCGCGCATGCCCATTTTCCGTTCTGTTTTGCTCACATAAAAGCCCGGTGTTCCCTTCTCGACAATAAACGACGAGATGCCTTTGCGGCCTTTGCTGGCATCGGTCATGGCCATGATCACCGCAACCTGGGCGTGCGTGCCGTTTGTGATGAATTGCTTCGTGCCGTTCAAAACCCAATGATCGCCTTCGCGCCTGGCCGTAGTCTTTTGCGCAGCGGCATCCGATCCGGTGCCAGGCTCGGTCAAGGCCCAGCAGCCAAGCCATTCACCCGATGTCATCTTGGGCAAATATTTCTTCTTCTGACTTTCATCGCCAAAAATATAAATCGGGTTGGTTCCCAATGAGACGTGCGCGGCATAACTTAATCCTGTCGATCCGCATGCTCTGCCTATCTCTTCGACCGCTATGACATAGCTGCGATAGTCTGCACCAGCGCCACCATATTCGGCACCAATGGGTAAGCCGAGAAGATCCAGTTTACCCAGAGCTTGGAAGGTCTCTTCGGGAAAGCGAGCTGTGCGATCAACCTCAGCGGCTTTCGGGGCAATCTCACGAGTGGCAAAATCGCTAACCATCTCTCGAATCGCATGGTGTTCATCGGTGAGAAATTCGCCGTAGGGGCGAATATCAGCGCCGCTTATTGTGCTAGTCAAGACATTAACTCCTATCGTTTAGGGACGAAACCCTTTTGCTTTGCGCCTCGGCACTAAACCGCTTCACTGTCAGATCATAACTCTTAACCTTAGCCCGCGTCCCAGCTTTCTCTAAATTGCCGGCAAAATCTAGTCGCCCGACCGGCGCCAAACTGGCACTGCCTACATTTCTGCCGTTTATAGCGATCGGATATCCGACCGGATATCCAGCCTAAAAAAAGGGAATGACTACAGCAGTGCTGGTATGAGCTTTAGTTTTATGGACAATTCGGACAAGCGGCAGCCTCAACCTGGTTCTGAGCCTGCATCCGCCCCAAAAGAGGCTGATAATGCCAAGCAGCCATTATCCCAGGCGGCTAACCAACCACCTGCGATCGCCAAGGAGACGCCCCGAACAGCCTTTAGCAAGTTACCAGCAAACAGCCGGTCCAGTTTCGCCAATTTGCCTGCCAATTTAGCCAAGGAACGCCTGATCAGCTTTGCCAAGGAGGCTAAAGAGGCCAAAGACACCGGCAGCTTTCTGCCGGAAAACATCAAGCAGGCGGGCAACCTGCCTACCGCCAGCCGAGACAGCCAACCAGATAAACCGACTCCCCGTACGAGTTTCAATCAGTTAACCCCGAGAAGCAGTTTCAGTACCAACAATCTAACCCCGCGAAGCAGCTTCAAGAGCGGCGATAGCCTGACACCGCTAAGCAGTGACGATAGATTGACGCCGATGGCCGACCGACTGACACCCCGGCACGGCGATGAATCAAGCCATCCTTGCCCTTGCTGCGGTCTGTCCTTTAACGTCAACATTCTTCTCTGCCCCAACGACGGCACGGTGCTCAGGCGCCCGCCAGCAGCAAAAATCTCACTTTTGAACAGATATGAGTTTCTCAGTGAAGTCGGTTGTGGCGGTGTCGGCGTAATCTACAAAGCAAGGCAAAAAACCACCGGCAACATCGTAGCCATCAAAATGCTTAGCTTCGAAGATGTTGGCAAGCAGTCAAAAATGCGTTTCCAGGAAGAAGCCAAGGCATGCAGTCGCCTGGTGCATGAGAATTTGCCGAAGCTGCTCGATTATGGTCTAACCGAGCAAGGACAGCCTTACATGATTTTGGAGTTTTTCGAAGGCATCGACCTTTCGCAAGTGCTGGACCAGGCTGGCGGTGTGTCCCTAATACCAGCTCTGGACATCGCCGAGCAGATCTGTGCCGGTCTTTCGTATGCGCACGCCCAGGGCGTCTTGCATCGAGATTTGAAACCAAGCAATATCATGATCAAATGGGATGAAGGCTCGCCACGTGTGAAGATCGTCGACTTCGGCATCGCTAAACTGATCGATGAAGACGGCGAGCGAGAAAAGCTGACCAAGACAGGTGAAGTAATCGGCACCCCAACGTACATGAGTCCAGAACAAATTCTGGGCAAGGAACTAGACAACCGTTCAGATTTGTACTCGCTGGGCTGTGTTTTGTATGAGCTGCTCAGCGGCGTGCCGCCTTTGGTCGGCGTCAATTCTGTGCAAACTATTCTCAAGCAATTAAATGACCAACCCCGTTCGATGAAAGAAGCGTCGCGCGGCAGAGAGTTTCCTCAAGAGCTGGAAGAGATTATCGACAGGCTCCTGCAGAAACAGCCAAACGATCGCTATCGCCATGCGGGCGCTCTGCTGGACGATGTCCACGCTGTTCGCAAACAACTGATCGACCGAGAACCAAGAAGAGTTGGCAATAACAAGACACCGGAAACTCCAATCATAGAGAAGGAGGTCAAACCGCCCGCTGCCACCGAGAGCAAGCCGACCACTCTCGCTTCACCTCTTTCTCTATCGCGCTTCGGTGCTAAATCGACAATCGATTACAGCACATTCGGTTTGTTATTTATGGTACTAGTTGTGGTGGCAGGCGCAGTTATTTATGGCAATTCTGTGCAACAAACAAATGCAACTAAAGTGATCACTCACCCTGCCCCGTCACCAAAACCAGCCAAACACGCTCAGCCAGCGCACAAAAACAAGCCACCACCAACGATAAGTCGATAGACGCAACTTCGAATATCGCACCGTATTTAGTGCGTTCTACTACTGATTTCTTCCCTTGAAATATTCTTCAATATGCTGAACGATCTTCTGCGCCGCCTGTCCATCACCGAATGGATTGGCGCCACGAGCCATGGAGTTATATACATCCTGATGGGAAAGGAGCTCGCGCGCAGCTGTGGCTATACCTGTTCGCGTGGTGCCCACCAGTCGCGCTACTCCAGCGTTTATCGCTTCCGGTCGCTCTGTATTCGTGCGCATAACCAAAACAGGCTTATGCAGAGACGGTGCTTCTTCTTGAATGCCACCAGAATCAGTGAGAATAAAATGACAGCGCTGCATGGCGTAAACAAACGGAACGTAGTCCAGTGGCTCGATCAAGATCAAGCGGGGATGCCCGGCGAAGACCGGCTCAATTGATTCGCGCACGGTCGGGTTTTTATGGATCGGATAAAGAATTTGGACGTCTTCAAATTCCTCAGCGATTTGTCGAAGGGCTAAGGCAATTTCATCCATACCGGAGCCCCAGTTTTCCCGGCGGTGTGCCGTCACTAACAGCACTCGCTTGCCTTGAAAGTCAGCACCTTGGAAAATGCCTGTGTCAATTTTAGTATTTTTCAGCCGGGCAGCCGTATCCAGGAGAGCATCGATAACAGTATTGCCTGTCAGGTAGACGTGTTCAGTGATGCCTTCGACTTGCAAGTTTTCCAACGCCTTCTGGGTTGGCGCAAAATGTAACGTGGCCAATTTACTTGTTTGACGGCGCGACATTTCCTCCGGAAATGGATTGTATGGGTCTTGCGTGCGCAAGCCGGCTTCGACGTGACCGACCGGCACCTTTTCGAAGAAAGCAGCCAAGGCGGAAGCCATTACTGAGACAGTGTCGCCTTGCACCAGCAGCAAATCAGGTTTTGTTTCAGTGATCAACTGATCCATCTTATCGATAACCCTGGCTGTCAATGCCGCCAGGCGTTGTCTTGGCCGCATAAGATTGAGGTCTACATCTGGTTCGATATGAAACCAGCCCAGCATCTGATCGAGCATTTCACGATGCTGGGCCGTTAGCACTATATATGGTTGAAGTGTTTTAGAACGACGAAGAGCGTGCACGACCGGAGCTAACTTGACAGCTTCCGGCCGTGTTCCAAACACGCACATCACGCGCTTTTTCATCATCGAGATTTTACCGCAAAGCGATGAGCTTCCGACTTCCTTACAACAAGCAATAGAGACAACACTAGGCACCACTGTTGTCAGGTTTTACGATCTGATAAACTATCGCCGGGTTCTCTGTGCTTACTAGCAGCCACGATGCCTAGTTTCCGGGGAGCTTTCAAGGCGCCGTAAAATCAGCTGGCAAAGCCATTAGCGGCAGCGAGGTAATTAGTGGACGTTATTATCGAGGGCAAAATCACGCCGGATGAACCGATCGCTGAGGTCGTTCAGACTTGCGTTGATTTGAAAAGCGTTGCCAATCCGGTTTTGCGTCTGACCGACGAGCGAAGCGATCTGGAAGGTCGCGTGCTCTTTGCGCAGGGCGGATATATTCTTGGTGCCCGCGTCAACAATACCGAAATATTCGGTTACGATGCGGTGCGCAAGTTACTAACGATCAAAACCGGCAATTATGCCGTTCTTGACCCAGGTCGTAGTCCATTTACCGACATCAATCAGACGCTCTGGCTGCTCGGATCGCGAGTGATTGGGATGTTGCCTGACTTGCCCACCACACCGGACACGTTGCTCGATCTCAATCCCAATCGCTTGGCGGCAAGCACAATACGACCGGCAACAGGACAGGTGGATTTTCGCCACAGCGGTGACGTTCACAGTGAAGCCTCTACGCCGACAATCGCAAGCGTCCAGAGTAAGGCCCGCAAATTCAATAAAAGCAACTGGGAGAGGATGCGGCTGACAGTTGCCTGTTTCTTAGTTGTCGCTGGCTTCTGCGCTGTTATTCTCTATTACACACAGATCCTGGCCTTCATCCATCGCTATCTGCATTTCTGATCTGCTTGAGATCGCCCGATCAATATTCTGAACATCGACGTTCTGAACGTCGACCAAATACAGCCGATCTCATGTACGATCAAGTTTCCTGGCTAGGTGGATCGTTGCTTGGATTTTGCTTACCGCAAGGGTTTTCAGACGGTTGAAGATGAGTGTGCTGAACACGCATTGATAGCCGCCGGTCCAGTGCCGAATTGGCTCAGTGGCACATTAATTCGCAACGGTCCAGCAAAATTCGAAATTGGCGATGTCCGTCTCAATCACTGGTTCGATGGCTTTGCCAAAGTCCATCGTTTCAAATTCGATAGCGGTCAGATTAAATACCAAAGTCGGTTCTTGACGACAGATTCGTATAACAAAGCTCATTCGTTGGGACGCATTGCTTCGGAAGAGTTCGCCACTGCTCCTAAAAAGAACGTTTTCGAGCGCATGAGCAGCATTTTCTCTCCCAGCTTTACCGACAATACCAACGTCAACGTCGCTCGTTTTGACGGCCAATGCGTGGCGATGACCGAAACAAAGCACCTCACTTTATTTGACATCAACAGTTTACAAACATTGGGTAAGTTCGATTTCCGGGACAAACTCAAGGGGCAAATCACTACCGCACACCCTCAATATGACCCAGTCTCTCAGACATTTTTCAATCTTCTGGTAGACCTTGGCAAAACCAGTCATTATCACATTTACTCTATCGGTCGAGTGGGTAAGACTCGTAAGCTGATCGCCTCGATTCCGGTAACCAAACCGGGCTATGCGCATAGCTTCGCCATGACCGAGCGATTCATAATTCTTGCCGAATTTCCATTCTTAGTCAATCCAATCGAGCTGTTGTTGAGCGGCGCGCCATACATCGAAAATTATCACTGGACAAAAGATCGAGGCACACGTTATCTGGTAATCAGCAAGGACAATGGTGACTTGATTAAGGAGATCGAAGGAAAGCCTTGTTTCGCCTTTCATCATGTCAATGCCTATGAAATGGCGAACGAGATACTTATCGACATGCTTGCCTATAGCGATGCCAGCGTCGTGCAATCTCTCTCACTGAAATCGTTGATGGCATCGGCTGAGCCGATTCCTGCCGCTACTCTAGAACGCATACGTCTGCCTTTAACTGGAAAGACCGCCACCGCTGAGCAGCTTTCAGCAAAATCGCTTGAGTTACCGCGCATCAACCACCAGCTTTGCAATGGCAGGCCCTATCGATATCTGTTCGCGCCCGCTCAGTCCTGCCCTGACGACTTTCTGGACAGCCTGGCCAAGATAGATGCATCGAGTGGCGAAAGCCAAATATGGCAAGAAAGCGACTGTTATCCGGGCGAGTCAGTTTTTATCTCCAAACCGGGCGCTGCGACTGAAGATGACGGTATATTACTTTCAGTCGTTTTGAACGCCCGCGAGGCCACTTCATTTCTTCTTGTTTTGGATGCATTATCGATGACGGAAATTGCTCGAGCCGCAATACCATATATGGTGCCCTTTGGTTTCCACGGACAATACTTTAATAATTGAAGGTTGAGAGATATGCTAAAAAATTCAATTCTTGCTCTATTCCTCTGCACTTGCTGCCTGGCCATATCGGCAGCGCTGGCGGCCGACACAGGGAAAGTTACAGTTCATGTGACCGGTTTGAGAAATGACAAAGGAGTTGTGCGATTTGCTCTCTTCAATTCCAAGGACAGCTATTCCGCTGATAAAAACACGGCTGATTTAGCCTATAAAAAGGATGTTGCACCGATAAACGTTTCAGAAACGGCTTATACGTTTAAAGACGTTCCGTACGGCGAATATGCCATCAAGCTCTATCACGATGAAGCTAATTCCGGCAAGTTCATCGTTGGCAAATTTGGCATACCCAAGGTCGAATATGCCTTTTCTAACAACGCTCGGGGACTATTCGGTCCGGCCAGCTACGACAAAGCGAAGTTCAAATTAAGCAGCGCCAGTCTGAATATGGACATAAAGATGATTCAGTAGGCAGCCCTGTCCTGTCGTCCGTAACGCGCGCCCAAAGTTGTGCTGGCTCCTCTCTCCAAGAGGTCTAACCGCCAGAAAGAAAAACTGCGGATTTTTCTTTCTAGATGGCGCTGGCCATATCTCTTTGCTCATTAGCAAGACAATGCGCATTAAATTGAGACGATGGTTTTGGTTAATGGCAGACGAGCAGATTTACCAACTTCATAACAACATTATCAGTCGTAACAGCTATGATGATTTAAGTCTGGGGTTCGTTTGAAAAACCCAGCCCTAGAAGGTTTTTGGGACTTTGTCCAATATTGTTCAAGATTGGATATACCCATTGGACAGTCCGCAAGAGGTAATGAACGATGGCCAATCCAGATGCACAAGCGGAAGCTGGAGCAATACACAACCAGGAGAAGGCTCTGCAGCAGCTCGAAGACGGCCGCGGCAACATGACTCCGCATGAAAGGCAGATCGAAGAGCGGAAGGCAAATGAACAGTTGCAAAAGTTGGTTATGGAGGTACGTGCCTCCAAAGATCCCAATTTCGAACGCGATGTTGTCAAAGCTGATCACCAACTGGCGCAAGACGGCTATTACTCTCAACTAGAAATTGTGGACGGGAATGTGAAGGTCTTTCCGGAAAAGTTGGAAGCGAAAGCCACAATTGCCGCCCGGAAACTGTCAGATGATCCCGACGCGCAAGAGATACTGAGAAGAAATGAACTGGAAAAGTTGACTGGCGTTAAACTTGTGACGACCAAAGAAGACAAGGCTGCTTTGGAAGCTGCGCAAGTATTTCCGGAGTATAGTTTCCGGGACGCCAGACACATTTTGGAAAGGTCCTTATTGACGAAAGGCAATCTGACTACCGCCGAACAAGAAACTCTCACCAAGGCGTACGCTCAGAAAAAGCTAATTGCTCAAAACAGTTTTTGAATTAGGCAGCGCTTGCGTGGCGGGATGCCTAGGGCAATTGGCATTGCCGGGCTATGTAATAGTGTAGTATTATTTGATCTAGTATCAGCTTCAACAAAAAGAATGAAGGCAAGGCAACATGGGGCAAGGTGAAAATCCTTGTCCTATGTTGCCCTACCAGCATCCAGGCGTTCAGGCCGGACTTAACGTCAGCTCTAGCGCCTCGACGTATTTCGCCAGTCCGTGGCTGACCAACAGCATCTCGAAGTCGAGTTGAGGATACTGCTGGAGAAAGGCGTCTCGATCGGCGATTAACCTGGCCAGTTTGTTATAACTATTTTGACTGGATGCGCTGGGCGCTGTCTTGCCAGCATGTTTCAGCTCATCGATCGGCACCAAGTGCAGGTCGAGCAGCAATTCTATGATGCACGCCTCCTCGACCGATTGCGAGACTACAACCGCGCTCAGGTCCGGCACTTCAGATGGTGCAGCGGCTACCGCAGCTGACATTTGATCATTGTGTTCTTGTGACATGATGTCCCCTTTGTTGCTCGCAGATCCGCGAGCTGGAAATATGTTCGATTGGTGAGCCCGAAAGACTCAGAAAGGCGGCGAGCAGAGCACGCCGGCAACAACCCAACAGCGAGTCGGCGAGCCGCCAAATCGGCGACCAACGACCGGCGCAGGGCCGAACTTGGTTGGAGTGTTGCAGCGCCATCTCCAGGTACAGAATGTACTCGGAGGAGCCACCGCATTTCTTTTTCAACTCGCGTCTAATATCGCGCCTGGCCGACCTCATCAACCGATTCAATTGCGAGGGCGAATTAGCGGCCGCAAGCATGCCGTTGTGAGCAACCAAGCAGTTGAGGGGTGAAGAGGCCGATCCGGGCCGCCGGCACGAATTCGAGCGTTGCCGCTCTTCATTCTCTTCCTCGTCCTCATCCTCCTCATCTAAAGCGGCATTCTGCTTAGAGTTTGATTGTCGGCGGCCAGGCTGCTCGTCTAGGTCCGTCCAGTCTAAGCTGAATAGTGCGAAGACGGCTATAGCTAGGGATACAGCAGCCACTACTTGTTGCCAATTTGCCTGCCCCGCGACTGCTAGGAGCACAATGGCAAACGCGACTGCGATTCTGAAACGGATTTTCCGGTCTTTTGCGTGCATCGATGCTCACTTTCCCCATCTCGGACAGGTTGATGGAATTGATTTGGCTCGGTTGCCGTCCAGCTAACTTAAGCACGCCGGGACTTCACACCATATATGACACCGCAGACGAACAGGCGATGACGCGTTCAGACGAGACGTTCCTCAACAGCCATGGCTTTATTCCTTGGTGTCTAGAGCGTGATTGTCCGAAAAATGGCGGGGGTATTACTTCGAAGTACCGGGATCAAGAAAGAAAAACTGGGAGAATATCTATCTTCCATGTAACAGGAACTTTGATTAGAGACAATATGTAAACCCTTATTCCATGACAAAAAGCGGAGTTTATTAAGACAATCGAAACTCGCAGCTGAGACTGGACTGAAGCTGCGGGCGGAAACTGGCTTTAACGTGAACTAGCGCATGCAGAGAGGGTTCCGTCGCTGTTATCTGAAATACGCACTGAGCATGGCGGCCTGGCCACAGTGTGGCGTCAGCCTGCGTTCATCTCGGCAGTGGTATCAAATACGGTATCGGTTTCTAACGGCCAGGCTGGACCAAATCGACTTGATCAGGTCTAATCTTTCAGCGGTCTTATCCCATGCCTGCAGCAATTTCATGGCTGCGCGACCAGATAGTTAGGTCAATTTGGGCCCAGAAATTACCGCTCACTAATTTTTCCCGTTGGATATCTGCTCGGCTCCATCCAGTTTTAGCACTCCCGCCAAGACCAGCGCTGGCGCTGCCATGCTACTTAGCTAGTTTCCATCTAATCTGCCCAAACAGCTCTATGTTTTTTTAAAAGTTAAAGTCAAGATGAATCAAGACTTTTTCTATTAATAACTAGCTAGCTCAAGATTATTGCTTCAAGACTAACAACAAGACCAGACAACCCTGAAGAACCTCACAACCGCTGAATCTTGCTGGCTGGCTGTGGTGATTCAGAACGACAATTTTTGACTTCCTGCCAGTTCTCGCGAAGGCGGCAGGTTTTCCAATTCAGCAAATGAGGTGACTATGGCTTCTGGACTGACAATGCCACTGACGCCGGAACGAGCTCTGGGCATGATCCAGTTTCGTTTCATCAAAACCATGTACGCCTGGCTCGACGTGCAACACGCTCGAACCGTTAGCCAACTTGCCGACGCCGCACGCAAGATGTTTCTGGCCGCAGGTATGCCAGTCGAATGCGCGTTGGCCATCGCCGATCCGCTATTGGACGTCGGCGCCACCTTCGAAAAAGTATTTCTCACAGAACTCACCGGCAACAATGTAATGGCGCTCATGATCATCAGCAGGACTCTGTATCATGCCGCCAATGCTCGCCAACTATCTGCCGTGCAGTTGTATCGCCAGGAGAGATTCGAAGAGCTGATCAACTTAACCCTAGAAATCGGTCAGCTCTTGGAGCAGAACAAGAAATTACTCGCTGCACAAGAGCAATAGGCAGCAGCCTCGACTTCCGCACCACTGCACTTGGTGGCTGGCCCTGCGCCCGCCCCCGCCGGTTCAATCAAGTTCAATCACTGCTAGGAGCATGACCATGTACAACCACATACCGCACGAAGTTAACTGGCAAGACACTTTCGCGGCACTTGAATCCAAACGCGCAACCGGCGTTTTCAGGCTGACGGTTGGCGGCCCGATGGTGCTTGAAGTTTTTAACGTCCCATCAGGCCATCAGTTCAGCTTTGCCTTCAGACGTCTCGACTGCTTGGAACCAATCGATGTCATTGGAAACGTCGTTCGGGCGCTTCCCGCTTCTAAGCGCACCCGGAAAGCACTTCGGCGGGTCAAACCACGCATGCTCCTAGGTGTGCCGCGACTGGCAAGGATCGGTAGAGATCTACACCGAAGGCGCCAATGTCGATGTTGAGTCGTCGATGCTGTATGCGCAGTCATTGACGATCGATGCTACTTTACGGGCCCGAGTATCAGCCGAGACAATCTGCTGCAGGAATAGGATCACGCTGAGATCTAAGACTCAGTCCTTGATCGACATCGCGAACCACGTCCACGCCCGCAATGGCTCTTGGGATATCGGCGATGGCGACAACCCTGTTGAGGATGGCGTCATCATCATTGGTGGTGTGCACGCTAGCACCATGGGGCCGATGTTCGGTCGAGTCCAATAACCGGTTGAAGAAGTAGCGGATTTACAAGCGATCCGCTACTTCTTCGCCTTTTGACCTCGTTGACGTAGGCGGGCTGCGTGTGCTCCGCTCTGTCTTCCACCCTTTTTTCACTTCAAACGAATAGGAGAAGCTCTCGATGCAAAGATCAATTCGCTATAGCAGTTATCTTCTGATGGCGGCACTATTCCTGGTTATGGAATTGTTTGCCGTATGTTCCTGCGCACTTCTGCATTTCTTCTTTGGCTGGTTCCCAGGCGATTCCGGCACCTGGCGGCAAATAGCCGGATTCCAGGTTTGGAGCCTCTTAGTTGCTCTGACAACAGCGCTTTTTGTGTACCTCTTACGCAAGTTCTGCCGACCTCTGATAGACCAGGCGCGCTACGACATTACGGCCTTGTGGAACACGCAGGCCACGCGGCTGTCATGGCGGTTCTTTCTGAAAAATTCCCGACCGTCCTATATGCTCTTGGTCACTATCGCTGTATTTCTGGACGTGCAACGTTTCGCTCCTCCGGAGATGAATCTTCTCGGCGCCGAATTGATAGCGCTGATCTTTAGCGTGCTCTTAGTACCGATCGAATTTGTCGCCTATCAACAAGGGGAAGACTTGATCAGTCGCTATCGCGCTGCCCGTGCACTGCCGAATTACAGGGAATGAGCCAAGGCAATGCGAATTTCAAGAGGGAGGCGCGACTGAGCCTCCCTCGCCCTTTTCGTTGACTGTATTTTTACTATAACATACAGTAACTAGGCTGTGGCAAGCTAAACTGAGGCTTTCTAGAAACTAATTGCCATTACAAATGGTTTTGCCAATTCTCTCCAACTATTGATATTGACTAGTGATACGCAGAATTTTTGCCGCCTACTCACATTCTGAAGTGATTGAAAATCACCACAAAGATCCCCGAAATGCGCACCTGTCTGAATTGACCTTGCTCTAAGCCGATCACAGTTCATTCAATGACCGCCTCGGGGGCCATTGTGTTAACAAGCTTGCCAGAAATATAGTTCTCTTACCTCAATCTCGCAATTTGTTCAGAATAGAGAATTCAGCCAGACTACCCTCCAAACCAATTAGAAAAGATTTCAAACAGCGCAAGCAGCGATGGTGACTCAGCTGTGCATTTTCCCCTTGCAAGTTCAGAACATCTCTCTGATGTGTTCTCGTGCACTATCGCCCACGGTTTTCGCCCACCTGGACAACCGAAACTGGTTGTCTTCAATCTCAACTCTAACGAGTGCGTTCAAAGGAGAACGACAATGAAACGCTTGATGCTTTGCCTCTCTTTGCTGTTAGCTTTATCTATCTGCACTGCGGTATGTGCTGCACAATCGCATGTGGCAAGTCCACCACCATCACTGACTGAAAATGTCCTCCACACTTTCAGCGGATTTACGGACGGATTAGGCGCTCTGGACTTACTGCCGGGACCGAATGGATCCTTTTATGGTTCCACAGGTGGAGGTGGAAACGCTTGTAGCTGTGGCACGGTATATCAACTTACACCATCAGGCTCTGGTTGGAAAAAAACAACCATTTACGCCTTTAACGGGAATCCAGACGGCTCCAACCCGGTAAATGGTCTGATCTCAGACAACAGTGGAAACCTATACGGCGCCACCCAATTTGGAGGCGTCTACGAGAGTGGAACGGTTTTTGAGCTATCGCCATTGCCAAACGGCACCTGGCATGAAGCGATACTCTATTCATTCGGAAATGGGCCTGCAGACGGGACGTTTCCTTCGTATGGCCGGCTCCTGCTGATGGGGGGCGCCTTGTTTGGCGTGACGTATGGTGGTGGCGGCACCACGTGCGAAGCCGGCGGTGGTTGCGGCACTGTTTATCAACTAACACCATCGGCCGGTGGCTGGAACGAAAAGATTATTTTCGATTTTGACACCAGCGGCGGAGAATATGGGATCTGGCCAAACGGCGGGCTTATAACCAACGCGCCTGGCGTCGTTAATCTGCCGCCTGGAGGTATATACGGCACGACGATTGAAGGCGGTAAAAATGGAGTGGCGGACAATGGAGGTGTAGTGTTCCAATTGCTACCAATGTCCAACGGTGAATGGACCATCACTCTGCTCCATACTTTCCAGTCCTATACACCGCTTAAGGATGGATACACGCCACGAGCAGGCCTTTTCATGGATGCCAACGGCAATTTGTTCGGAACCACGCAGCAAGGAGGAAACGAATGTCCAGGTGGTGGCTGTTGGTACGGAACAGTCTATGAAGTCTCGCCTGGCAGCGGTAGATGGACCGAACAGGTGATTTATCGCTTCACCGACCAAGGGGGAGATGGGTACTATCCGGCATCCACTCCTATTGCGGACTCCTCCGGAGCGCTCTACGCAACGACATATTACGGCGCCAATAATGCGTGCTTCGGTGGTTGTGGGATGGCGTTCAAACTTGTGAAAACAGGCGACAGCTGGCAGGAATCAATATTGTTTGACTTCAACGGATTCGATGGCAGCGCTCCGCTCGATCTCGTGCTTGAAAACGGCTCATTGTTCGGCCCTGCCGCAAGTGGTGGCACGGATGGCTATGGGCTGATTTTCCAGCTTAACTAAGTAAACGCAACGCTTCGCGAAACCGGGCTCCTTTCGAGGAGCCCGGCATTATCATCAATTAGCCTCACCACCCCATTCGCTTGAATGCAATTTACGTATCTATATAGTATCTAATATGGTTAGCGCAAAGGACCTTTGGCCAAGCAAAAGTGCAATCCGGATCGCTCCAGAAATTGGTGTCCGTACAAATAAAGACTGGAGCAAAGAAGTACCGGGAAGCAATACCTGGCGGTGGCAACTGAATGCCACCGCCAGTAGTGAGCTCTTTCTCTGGCCGCTACCAGATACCGCCAGCATGCTGGACAAAATAGTGACCATCGGACTTGTCGGTCCAGCCGCCGTCCTCATACTCGCACACCATCGCCAAGTCGCCGGACCCGTCGATGCTGGCCACCTGCGCGTATGTTAGAGCGTGCTGCATGACGTACTCTTTCGCCGCTTCAAGGGTGGCGAACGATGTCGATAGTTTGTCGTACATGCCGCCGCTTTTGCCGGCACCGGCAGCACCGGGAAAGAACAGGAAGTAGTCGGTCTTGATCGTGGACATCAGTACAATCTCCTTTCCTTGCCGGACGCATACACGCCGGCTTTTGTTCAGCTCAGATTGGTCTTTACACTGCGGTCAAGGACCGAACAGGGGCATGACGAGCAATCTCCCACAAAAGGTCTGGTTTGGAGAAATAGATCGGATTCAGCTGCCAGTCTTGTGTACCGGGCGTGACCATGAGCAGACCCCATTCCTGAGCGCCGTGTCTCCAACCCTGGTACTCCATAGCTAGACGCCTTTCCTGGCGGCTGTTCGCAAGCCAACCGTCCTTGCGGGCAGCATTGATCAGAGAGCCACGGCCAGCCCGGACTTCTGTCAGCGTCAGCGGCGCAAACGTAAGCAAATCGCTATGCCCCGAATTGATCCGTGCCTCCGCTGCAGCTGCCAGCAGGACACAAAACCAATAGGGAGACAGGCTGCGCGATCTGGCAAAGGTGAAAGCAGGCGCCTCGGTTACGAGTGAGGCTACCTGCAAAAAGTTAGGACCCGTGGCACACACGCGACAACCCAGCACACGATGGACAAACTGAGTACTGACATTTGCTACCGGAAAATATCGTCCATCGAGGTTGCCAACCAGGTTTCGCCAGCCGGCAAAGTCATTAGTCAAGGCGCCAAACCAGGTAAGGAGCGGGATGCGTCCGTCGTTCGTCAGAAGCTTGATTGAGACTCGGTGCCGCAGTCGCTGCAACACTTTGATCGACTGTTGCAGATCCTGGCGCGCCTGCCTTGCTCTGGCCAGTAGCATTACGCATCAGCGCCTGCACCGGGCGTTTGTCGTTACCGATCACCTGAGGAGCGAGCGAAGCAACGTCTTTGAGCATTTCTGTCAGCCCATCTTCTTCCCGTCCACCGGCGACGAGACTCCTAAGATGCCATTCGATCATGTGAAGCTCGCCACGCAGCGATTGCATCGCTTCACAGTCCTGTTCTGCCGGGACAACAAATTTCAGCGTTCCAAACATATCTTTTCTCCTTTCGCGAGATGTTTCTGGCGCAGTACTCAGCAAGCACTCTGGCACTCGGTTAGACAAAATTAGAAATCTTCAGCAGAAAGCGCGGCACCGTCATTGGTGTCATCAATCAGAGTCGCTTGTCTGCGCTGTCAATTCGGGAAGGGGGGACCGGGGGTCTCAATGACAAATATCAATCAAACGTCAAGAGCTTAAGACAATGATCACCAAGCAAGCAAGTCACGGCATTGTCAAATGGTCGCCTTGGCATATCTTTTGCATATCTCTAAGCTATAAATACAGCCCAGTTGCCTGCCACTGCTTGCACTGGCTTAAACAGCGACCGTACAACCGGACTTACCAACTGCTCCGTGACCGGTACCGTGACCTGCATTAAGACCGGCGTTATCAATCGGTAGCTTGCCGAACACCCGATACTGGCGAAAAGCAACAGGTCCGCGCAATGTTCGCGAACGTTGGTAGCAACTGAGGGGCCTTATCGAAACGCTTCCATTGCGCGTATATGTATGCCAGTCGCAGCAAGCACGGCGCCAAGGCCGGGTTGTCCGGTCCAAGTAACAGCTCGTACATGGCGATCGCTCGGCGCAATAAAGTCCTTGCTCTAGACAACGAGCCTTCTTTAAGATAGAGAGCCGCCAATTTATCGCATGTCAGAGCAAGTTGGCAGCCGAATTGATCTAAATCTCGCTCATAGATAGAAAGCGCTTTGTGATAGAAATGCTTGGCCAACTTGGCATTAGACTGCAAGCTGTAGACCCGTGCTAGAGCCGAACAGCTGCGGGCAAACCGCCCTTTCGAATTAGCGCGCTCGGCCTCCTGCACCGCTGCGTAATGCATGCGCTCAGCCAACGATAATAAGCCGCGCGCCAAGGCCGTTGAGCCAAGCTCATCGTAACTGTTCCAGATCCTGTCTTCTATATTCATATATGTTCAGATGTGTTCAGATCTATTCGGGCACCGTCTCGTGACCATCTGAGATTAAGTCCTAGTGCCTGACAGCTGAATGTGTAATTGCACAGATGGGAGCGAAACAATCAACATCTTTGCTCGTCATTCGCGTCGTCATTAGCAAGGTACAAGTGAGAGTATGTGCGGCAGTTCACGTGTTCTCCACGAAAGAAAATTATGCTGTAGCGATGAACAAATTTGCCCACTCTTTCTCAGCACTAGTCATCGCCTCACTTCTGACAACGATCGGCGCTTCCGCGGCTTGGGCCAGACCGCCCGGACTGGCTCTGAGGTTCCCCTATTTCAGCGCCGCTACACCGCGCAAATCAAGCATCTATGTCGCGCACAATCGCCCTTCCAGACGCCACCATACACCCAGGCGGTATGTGATGCTCGATCAAGGATTTTGAATTGACTAGCTACGGCGGCGTGATTGAGATCTTCAGTCTCCCTGCAGTATGGCCTCCGATTATCATACTATATTAATTAATAGAAAGTGCCACAAGCAATAAAGAAAAAGAAAAGACGAAAGAAATTAGGACATAGCAGAAGTGGCAGGCCCCGGGCCTGCCACCCCCACACGGAACGAACGAGGAGCCCCGCGGCTCGCTCGAATGCTCCGGCTATGCTGTCGCTGTCTCAGCTAGTCGACGTAAGAACCGACCGGCTGGGCGACCAGCTCCACGTTGAGGACCTGGCATGAGGTTTCGCTCACCTTGTTCAGCTGCAACGTCACCGTTGCGCCATCCACGATCTGGTCGAAGCCCGGGACGTTGGGCTGGATGTTCCAGCCACGGCTCGTATAGGACTCGGCCACTGTCTTCTTCGTTTCCGAAGGCAGCTGGATCGAGAAGTTCTTCGGTGCATTGCGGCCATCCTGGTGAACGTCGGTGATCCGCACACCCTCCAACTGGAACTGCTTGCCAGCCGGGAGCTCGCGGAACATCTGTGTCTGCTTCTTCATGTTGGTTTTCCTCTTTTTGTGGATTTGTCGCGCAGCCGCCGCTCGCCTCAGATATAACCTCTTACCGTGTCTATCTCACCTACTCCGTAGCACCTCCCGTTGCACCAAGTGCGACGAAAGATAAAAGGAAAACGAATGAGACAGAGCTGGCTTTGAGTGAAATTCCGGGGGGAAACGACAGATGGTTGACGTCATGACCGTACCTGAAGCATTGCTCCGTACCAATAGTCCGGCTGCGGTTGTCATTAGGTATGCGTTAGGACCGCTGTTGAGCCCCCTTTCAATCTCTCAGGCATATCGCCCGCCTCAAATTGCTAACCACTTCCAGACAATTTAATCAGCCAATTCGGGTAGCGCCGCTAGCGCCAGAACAGCTATTGCGTAAACGTACATTTGCAAGCAGTTCGCTTCTGTACAGCGCTAAGATGGCCATTCGCGCAGTTCGCGTAAGTTCGCGATCGACACTTTGCAGGTCAGTTTCCACTCAACAAATATTTCTTAGTGCAACGGGATGCCAAGAGATTTAACTACCTGACTACTGTCCCGACCGGTTTAGCCGACCTGGCCGGATCCGGTCATAGCTGCGATTTTCGTTCGTCTAGATTATTAAGCTATTGAGATCTGATCAGAGCCTTTAAAGCCTTGCTTCTAGAGAGTCTTCATTGATAAACATTGAGTATTCATAATTTACTTTTTCTTTCTTTTCTGGGTTTTGGTTATACCGCTTATTCAATAGCATTCAGCTTCACCGGATAGCAGTTCACGTATTGAGCGTGAGAGGTCTGTCTTGGTGTCGTCGGCGGTGCTGATATTCCGCATGGCCGCTCGCTCTTTAACGGCTGCTCAACATAAACCTAACAGCCCGCCAGCGGCGGGGAGGATGATGCCTATGAATACGGAAAAGTGTAAGCTCCGCGCCGCTCTGATTTTGTTCCTCTGGGCGGGGTGTTATTTCAAGCACGCTAATGCAAGGGATACGGTGAGTTGGTTGTCAGCCATCACTTTCAAGAACCAATTTTTGCTCAACAGGCGACGACGAACCACCATCTGGCGACGTCGTTCCAACGCCCTGATGAGCCGCTGCCGGCATGCTCTGCTTGTCGGTCTGTTGAGCCTTGCCGGCTCTGTAACAAGAAACCAAGAAATCAGCACGCATTTCGGCGTGCAAAGGAGAATTTGCCATGCTGCAAGAACCTAATCAACAACATCACCCGGCCGACCACCAGCCAGTGCCCAGCGCTGCTCCTGCTGATGCAGCAGCCCAGCAGCCTGTCGACAAGAGGCCAACGCGCTCGAGGATAGAGTGGATCACTGCGGAATACGATAAATGCTTTGGCGGAGCCAACCTTGCGCTTCAACTCGAGGGAGACGTTCTCGATCTGGAGCAAAAGTATGCACGGTCCCAGCTCGGACGCGCTACGTGGACCCGCAACGACAACATCCAGCTTCGCTTGCTGAAACGCTTGCTCGACCAAGCAATGACTAAGCCTGTTGGCAAGCTGCGCCGCGACCAGAGACGGATAGCCCAATAACCAGCAGCGCCCACAAACAACATGGGTGAGAGGTGACCTCTCACCCATGTTCATATCTTCTTTTTGCCAAGCCTAATCACTTTAAGTCTTGAAGTTTTTGGTCCATATTAACTATATAATCTAGTATATTCGATGGCTTTATACTGAATAACGCCTTCAGACCATAATTCAACGAAGCAGCTTTTCATGCTCAGGTTAATCTTTCTATTGCTGTTGATTCTGGTGCATGTTGTTCCTGGCTTTGCTCGCACCATATCATCTGCCGCTGACAGAACATCACCGCCCAATCAATCTATCTCTTGGACAGATTGGTCTGACGACGCCTTTGAGAAGGCAAAGAAAGAAAACAAGTTCGTCATTCTCGATCTCGAGGCCGTCTGGTGCCATTGGTGTCACGTCATGAATCAGCAGACCTACGGCAATGCAGCTGTCGCAAAACTGATCAATGCGCACTTTATTGCGCTGCGAGTTGATCAAGATTCACGACCGGATCTTTCTAATCGTTATCAGGAATATGGGTGGCCTGCCACCATCATCTTTGCTCCTAGCGGCTTAGAGATCGCCAAGCGCGCCGGTTACATTCCGCCCGGCGAGATGTCACAGCTGCTGAGAAACATCGTCAGACATTCTGGCGAGCCCGAACTCAAGCCCGAAGAATTGATCTCCCAGAAGTCAGCAGTTTTTTCAGCAACAACCCAGACCGCTCCTCCCGGCCCTGCAGTCGGGCAGGATGCAAAACCCTATTTGCCAACCGTTCTTCGCACCAAATTGCAAAAGGAATGCTTTGACGGTTACGATGCCACAAACGCAGGTTGGGGGACCGAACACAAATATATGGATGGAGATACGGTTGAATTTTGCCTGGTGCGCGCGCAAGCGGGAGATGCGCAATGCGCTCAAATGGCTAAGGACACGCTCAAAGCGGCGGGCAACTTAATCGACCCGATCTGGGGCGGTGTCTATCAATATTCAACCGATGGCGACTGGCACCATCCCCACTTTGAAAAAATCATGCAGATGCAGGGAGAGGACATGCGCATTTTCACGCTTGCTTATCAACTCTGGCACGATCCAGCTTATTTGCAAGCAGCAAAAGAGATAGAAAAATTTCTGCATCTTTTTCTCACCAGTCCATCGGCAGCGTTCTATACCAGTATGGATGCAGATTTAATTCCTGGGACGCCGAGCAAAAAATACTTCGCCTTGCACGACACTGATCGCCGTAAAAAAGGCATTCCAAAGATAGATAAGCATTGCTACTCCCGCGAAAATGGCTGGGCAATCAATGGATTAGTGGCGTTGTACGCGGCAACCGACGATCAAACTTATCTTGATCAAGCCGTAAGTGCAGCCAACTGGGTAATTGCGAACCGTTCATTAGCTGATGGTGGATTTCGCCACGATCAAATCGACAAAGCCGGACCGTATCTTAGTGATACGTTATCTATGGGGCGCGCCTTTCTTGCCCTTTATGCGGCAACAGCAGACAGACGATGGCTCACCCACGCCGAACAATGCGCGTCTTTTATCGGCAAGCATTTTCCAATCCCTACTAAAGACGGCAGCGGCTATGCGACAGCAGAGGCGAAGCCAAAGCAGTTAATTACTCCGGAGCCGCTCGTCGATGAAAATGTGATGCTGACCGCTGGTCAAATCTGCTCTATAACTACACTGGGAACGCCAGTTATCAGCAGATGGCAGAGCATGCGATGCGTTATCTGGCGACGCCGGAAACAGCAATGAGTTGCGGTTTTTACACTGCCGGCATTCTTCTGGCAGATGATGAGCTGAGAAAAGCACCACTGCACATTACAATTGTCGGCCGCAAAGACGATTCAAACGCAAAAGCTCTCTTTCAGGCAGCGAATAGATATCCAGTTGCATACAAGCGAGTTGACTGGTGGGATCGCCGTGAAGGACCCTTATCAAATACAACCGTTGAATATCCGGAACTGAACCGCGCAGCTGCCTTTGTTTGCACCGATCAGCGCTGCTCTAGCCCAGCGTATTCACAAGAGGAAGTCACCGGCATCCTAGAACGAGACAGCACAAATTCTCAAGGCGATTGAGCTGGCTGGACTTTCTGCTGTCCCCAACAGCCGAGGCAGTCGTTGCCTTGTCGTGCTGCCTGCTATATACTTTTGGTATATAACATTGGAAGAGCCAATGTGGAAAACAGGATGGAACAGATGGAAACAGCAAAAGTATTCTGGTCGGGACGATCGCAAGCAGTGCGCTTGCCGAAGAATTTTCGCTTCGATACCGATAAGGTTCGCATTCGCCGCCATGGAAACTCACTCGTGCTGGAACCAGTGGCAACGGATTGGGCCTGGCTGGACGAAATTGTCGGAAAATTGGATGAAGATTTTGTCGCCGCAGTCAATGAACAGCCAGAGCAGCAGGAACGCCCTGGATTGGAAGAGCTCTTCGAGTAATCTCGGCGTTCGACATATATTAGGTACGGTTACAAATAAATGAAATATCTACTGGACGCCAACGCCGTCATTGCTTTGCTGAACGACAGGCGTTCGCGACTGGCTGCAAAAGTCCGGCACCATCCTCCAAACGATATAGGAATTTCGGCAATTGTCATTCATGAGCTCTATTTCGGCGCTTTCAAAAGCGGAAGATTGGCTGACAATGTCAATCTAATCGACGGACTTTACTTTGAGGTCTTGGACTTCGACAAAGAAGATGCACGACAGTCCGGAGAAGTGCGAGCGACTCTAAAGCTCAAAGGAACTCCAATTGGCCCGTATGATGTCTTAATTGCGGGGCAGGCGATATCGCGCAATCTGATTTTAGTCACTCGGAACGTTACCGAGTTCAAAAGAGTGCCTGGCTTGCGGCTTGAAAATTGGGAAGCATAGACATGATTATCAGCAGCTACCACAAGGTATCACAGAAGGTATCTCCAAACTGTCACTATCCATGGTGCGCTCCCACATCGATAATATATGTCACTGCCACCCAGCGCTGCGAAGCCAAGCCCAATCAGCTTCCCGAGACGACCAATGACAACATACACCACATATAGTGACAGGTCCTCATGTTAAATCTCTACTCTGTGAATCCTAGCTAAGCCAGGAATCCCCGATCCATGGGCTTTTCGCACTTCGCATAGCTAGGTTACCGAAAATAATCCTCTTGCGGTGACGCCCTACCGGTAGTATCGTATTTCTCAACAAAAATTGTTGAGGAGTATCAACTCCTGATCGTCAAAAAATAGAAAGGCTCATGCGAGTGGTCGCTCGTCAAGTTACGTGCGGCCAGCCAAATCTTTGTCCACGCTTTTAATTCATTCGCTCTGCCACAGTGCATATTGTGGCGCAAATTGTTGTATGCCCAAATGCAGACAAACTCTCCTCACTCATCCGCTTTGCGCCTCCCCGCTCCACTCTAAACTCGCCCAGACTGACAAACTCCCGCTCTCCGAACCGATCCCCCCAACGACAAAACCACCACCCGCCTCCCATATATCTGGAAAGGATATCTACTTTATGTTCATCGTCTCTAAAGAAGCTCTATCGTCCACCACTGTAAACGAGCCAACCAACCAGCTTGCACCTGGGCCGACGCCGCGGATAGATTTCACTTCTCGCTATTGGGAATCGACCCAGGAAACCCTGGTCGGCTTGTACGGGAAACGTGACTCGGTAACGGGACAGCCGACAGAGACCGTCAACGACATTATTCATCGGGTGGCAACGTCTGTGGCCTTAGCCGAACTTAAATACGCCTTGAGCCCACAAGAGCTTATCGAACTTACACTCGAGGATGCCCTGGAGCACCCGCTTGTCGTGCAGATGGCGTCTGTCTTCGCGGACAATATCGGCAATCAACGTTTCTGGGCCAATACACCGGCGAACATCAATGCTGATCCTGCCGTGGCCGTAAGAGTGCTGCAATACTGGGCACACGGCAAACTGGCAGGCATGAAAGAGGACGAAATTTGGATCCGCTCAGAAGAGCTGCGACTGGCGGTAGCCAATAATCGAACAGCGAAACTATCCGACCATGAAACGGCTATGGGCGCACTTTCGAGTAAATTGCGCGGCAGCGGCTGCTTAGCTGCCTGCGGTGTGGCATACGTGATCGATAGTCTGGAAGGCATTCAGGATGCCGCCCGCATTGAAGCGCTCGCGGCCAAAGCAGCGATGGGCATGGGTTTAAACACTTCATCCTTGCGACCATGGTCTTCGATTATTGCCAATGGTGCGGCAGCGTCGGGCCCGGATCGGTTCTACGAAAAAACAATCGCCAAAGCAGTGGAAGCCGTCGCCCAGGGCGGCCGCCGTGGTGGTGCCTTAATTGAATTGCGCAATTCCGATCACCCGGACATCCTTTTCTTCATCGACAAGAAAAAACTGATTCCACCACCGAGCCTTTCTAAGCTCTATCGGGAAATTCAGAAACAAAGCCAGCAAAGTCCAGGCGAAGATGCCATGGCTTACAAGAAGCGTATCCTGGCTCAGTCCGAACAGAAGTATGGCGAGCTCTATGCGCAATATATTGAACGGCAAAATTATTTGAAGAACACCAACGTCACAGTCTTAGCCATGCCCGGCTTCATGGAAGCGGTCGAGAGCAAGAGTTTCTACCCTGCCTCCTTCGACAAGAAAAATTGGCAAGGTCCTCTTTACGATCCACGTAAGCCGGTAATGGATGAAAAAACAGGTCAAGCTAAAGTAAACAAACTGACAAAGGAATCTACTTACGAAGAGTATTCGGTTCTGATCGCCAAATATCCGGAAGCACTGGAAGCCGCTCGTAGACTGCCGAATGCCGCAGTCGAGATCACCGACAATTATGTCCGTGTGCGCGGACATTTTTATGCACCGGAAGTCTTTGGCCGCGTCGTCGAAGGCATGAGAGACTCGGGTGAGCCTGGACTGGCATTCTACGAAACTGTGAACGCCGGCAACGCCAACAATCATGCTTACGAATTGAACACCTGCAACCCTTGTGGTGAGCAATTCCTGCCAGCTGGACCAGGTCTTGACGGACGTATCTACATGGGCAACTGCAATCTTTCCTCCTTGCATGCTGCCCATGCAGACTTCTGGAATCCCGATGGCAGCTATAACTTCGCCGCTATGCGAGCGATCGCGCGCATTCAACAGCGTTTCATGGACAACGTCACAGATGTTAGCTGGTATCCGATTCCGGCTCAAAACATGACCGCTCGTTTGGAACGGCGAAACGGTGGTGGCTTCGCTGGTATCGCCGAATATTTGAGCCGGCTTGGCTTGCGCTTCGGCGAACAAGAGGCGCTCGATGCTACCGAGGATCTGTTCCGCCATTACACGAAGGCTTCCTTCGAAGCATCCTCCGATATGGCTAAAGAGCGCGGTGTTTATCCGCTCTGGGAAGGCAGCCGTTTTCACAAAAAGAATCAGCGCGTGCGCAACAGCTGCATGACGAACAATGCTCCCACCGGCACTCTGGCTCAAGCACTACAGACGAGCTGGGGAGTTGATCCGCACAATGGTATTGTCTTTTCCCGCAAAGTCCGCTCGCGATTTGTGGACTTCGTGGCGCCTGGCTTCAAAGAAATGATGCAGAAACACAAAGCCTGGCCGACCACTGAGGAGGGCGAAGCTGAACTATCGAAGGCGATCCGCAAGAACAACAAATCTGTACAAGGGCTGGCATCAGTTCCTGAAGTAGTGCAGAAGGCATTTCCCATTCGCGTGGAAGTTGAGCCGGAAGCTTACATTCGCCATCTTGCCGCCATTCATCAAGGCACCAAAGATTATCCTGAGACTTTCAATTCTGTTTCCAACACCTGCTCGATTCCATTGGACTCCGGCGAACAAGCGGTTTGGGAATCAGCGATGTTGTCCTGGAAGTTGGGAGTGAAAGACATCACTTTCTACCCTGATGGCAGCCGGCTCAGCCAGCCAGTGGAAAAGATCGCCAGTCAAGACTACGAGCGCGAATCAGATCTGCTGACCTTGCTCGGGCATCAAGAACGGCGCAGCATCAATGCCGAGGAGACGAACGGACAGACCTACAAAGTGCGCGTTGGCTCACCTGACGGCATGTCCACGTTACACGTCAGCCTCAATCATGAAGTTGCTCGTCCTGGCGAGTTAATCGAAGTCTATGCACGCATGGGCAAGCCGGGCGCCGTCGAGTCTGGCTTGTTTGAAGCAGTTGGCAGGTTGGCCTCGGCCTTTTTGCAATACGCTGCTGAGTTCGGCGAAGAGGAAAGGATCAAAGCTGAAGAAACAATCGTCAAACAGCTGGTGAATATTCAGTCAGGTTATCCGGCCTTCTTCAAGTTCGGTGATTCAGAAAAGGCGATCGTTGTTCAATCACCTTGCGATGGCTTAGCCAAAGCGATTCAGCATTACCGGCGCAACTTTTCGAAAGCGACAAGTACGCAATACAACGCTGTGGCTAAGATTGAAACCTACGGAGGCGCCAGTGCTGTTTCACTGAAGGGAGCTGCACTCGGCACCGTTGAGAGTGCTCCGGCCAGCGACGTTTTGCAGCGGGTATTACCGTCATGCGGCAAATGCGGCAGCGAATCGTGGATCAAAATAGACGGCTGTCTCGTCTGCCAAGGGTGCGGTTTCTCTAAGTGTGGCTAGGCGACTAGCAAGCGATTAACCACACTACACCGGCAATTTAGACAGCAGAGGGCGCAATTCGTTGCGCCCTTGTTACAGATTTGGTTACAGAATTGTATGAATAGAGGAAACTCGGGCTTTGCGTAAAGCGCCTCAAAGCTCAAATGGACGCTGTCTTTAGACAGAACAGATGCCAAACGTAGAGCGATAATGATATAGTCGAAGATTGCTAGCGAACTAATTTGCGGGCCAAATGAAGACCTTCCGCCTCGTTATTTTAGCCGCCTACCAAATCGCTGAATGCCCGAGGTCGTTGGCTCTAAGACAAGCCCAGCGTCGCTGGTCGAGAACAGCCTGACAAACCGGTCCTGCCCAGGTAGCAGCTGATGCAAGAAGATGACAAGAGAAATCTCGCAGCGACCAAGGATTATTACTACATCCTTGGCACTCGCTTTGATGCCACTTCCGAAGAAATTCAAGATGCCTACGGGGAACTCTACAACAAATTTGGACCACATGTAACGGCATCGCAAGGGTCGGACCCTGACGCGATGATGAAAGCCTATCGTGACATCTGCGAAGCTTACGAAGTGCTAATGGATCCTGTTGCTCGAAGAGAGTACGACAAGAAAAGCAAGGCTATGAGACAAAGTGTTGCTGATTTAAGGGCGCTATGGACAAAGCATTCAGCCGCCAGGGCGAGCGGCGAGCACGCCGCGATGAAAGTACAAGCGCTGGCATTTGAAACAGAAATAGATGTGACCCTCAGAGAAGCCGTAAAAGGTTGCACTAAAGAAATTCGCATTGCCGATCCCAAAAACTGTCTGGAATGCGCCGACTGGAAACCGATCAACAAGCGGCAATGCCCTAATTGCCACGGCGTTGGCTATCTGAACGTTGAACGACTGGAACATGTCGAATTACCAGCTGGTCTTTATGACGAAATGGAAATCCGCAAGCCCAATCAGGGGCGCTACGATATGCGAGCCAGTCGTAACGGCGATTTGATCGTCAAAATCAAACTAATACCACATCCGGTGCTACACGTATTGGGAAGAGATTTGATTTGCACAGTGCCGGTTACTATTTACGAAGCGCTCTTGGGTGCTGAAATCGAAGTACCCTGTGCCGCCGGTAAAGCGGTCATGAAGATACAACCACTCACTCAATCGGGTCGCGTTTACAGATTGAAGGGATTAGGCCTGGCTGGTGCCGATCAACTGATCACTATCGACGTCGTCTTGCCTCAGCATCTTTCTGCCGAGGAGGTAAATATGTACCGCCATCTTAAAGACCTTTCCAAAGAGCCCAATCCGCGCGAGAATCTGTTCCATAAGTAGGGCGAACCAGTGCGTAGGCTTATCCAGCCCCAAACTCACTCTCATCAGTAGCAGACTTAGCGCTAGTTGCACCAACTAAATGTTGATACTTACTCTACAGCGGTAAACTGAACAACAAAAAGCGATTGTTTTAGACAAGTTGCTTGGTCTAGTGTCAGTAGCTGATAATGTTCTTTATCCCCTCTTCCCTTCTTCCTCGCAAACCCTCTCCCAGCTATTTCCTCGAGACAAAGCACCTTCTGGCTGCAATAAAACTGCAGACCTAAATGGCCGCTTGGCAATTCCCGAAAGCGACTCGTCCTAAGTAACTGATCAGGCGGCCGCATCTGAGCTTCCGTCTCTTTGCCTGTCCTGACTGCGGTCGGGAACAGCGCAAAGAGATAGGAAGCCCAGGTGAAGCGCTTGATCGGCTGCTTGGTTTGAGTCGAGCGCATCGGATCATCAGGGCAAACGCGTTATTAATGCCACTTAAGAAACGGTTTACTAGAATCACTGAAGAGGTTGGGTTGCCACTGTTTGCATTAATGTGATTCGGTCGACAACACATCCTTTGCCATGTTCAGTGAGTAAAGCTTTCGAACCGACTCCTTGCTGAAATTTGGCAGCCGATGCCACCAGAACCAAACGTCCGTTCGACATTTCCGAGCCGGTTTTAGTGGCTCTAAACCACTATTGGACATTTCGGACCCGGTGCCAGCGGGTCTAAGCGCCTATTGGACATTTCGGACTCGGTACAAACGGGTCCAGGCGCTATTGCACATTTCGGATCTAGTGCGAAAGCACTTGCGGCCCCTCTTAGACATCAAAGGAGTCGATAATTATGACTAAAGAATTGAATCAGCAAGAATTCGAGCAATTAATCAGCACAGCTAGGTTGCACCATTTGGTGCACCTCTTTGCTTACTACATCACAAGCCCCAGATTCGTTGATTTCATGTACGTTCCCAACTGGGTATTTGCGATGTTTGGCGACATGGAACGAAATGCGCCGGTGGTAGGCGCGTTAAATGCAAGCGAAAGAGAGGAGCTCGAACAACAGCATCTGGACGAACTGACCCAGGCAATCCGCACCGCTACAAGTGACAGCCTGCCAGGGATTCTCGTAGCAGCCTGCCAACGGCACTACGAGCTATCTCGTCAGACCGTCGAAAAGACCGTGCGCCACTATTCAAGTCTAAATAAGAAAGATGCAGAGTCATTGGTCGCGACCTTCTACTCTGACAACAGAGAGGAAGCGGCATCAATCGTCGCAGCTTATTATTCTGAGCATCCGGAGAAGGCAAAGGCGGATTGCCCAGATACTGACGATGCCGTCGACAGCCTCAAAGAAGAACAACTTTCGCAATTGCTCCAGGCAATTCGCGACGCTGCAGGAAACGACCTTGCCGAAGACGACTTTGTTATAGAAGGTGAAGGTGACAATCCCGAGGAATATGCATCCACAAATGCCTTGGCAGAAGCTGTCAGCGAGGTGCTGATCGAGGCCCTGACCTTGCCGGTCCTTGCCCCGGCGCTCAAGGTTGCGTTCCAACATCCTTATCGGCTGGATCCTGTTTTGGTGGCGGACACCTTGCAGCAGCACTCTTACCTTACTCGCAAACAAGCGGCTCGAGCGACAATCGAAGGCTTTCTGCGCGCGTATTGTGAGGCGACAGGGTATCCCCAACACGAACGATTCGGGCAATGGGAGAGAGTTGTGATCACTCCCGAAGCCACAGCCGATAACCTCGAATTCGAAGCAGGAGTTGCCGTTCAAGAACAGCCTGATGCCGTCTTACAACTGGCTGCGGTCACGCAGCCAGTTGTTGGCGTCGAGGAACCAATTGCTGACGAGGAACTAGCCGCTGCCGTCGAAGTACATGTTCCAACCGAGGAACTAGTTGCTGCTTTCAACAGCATCTATACCTCGGACAACGCGCAGAGCTGCTGATCACTTGTCCACAAACAACAGCATTATCGCTATAGAAACGAGGTTCAAAATGATCCCCTCAACCCATTCACAACTACCTTCTCCGCATCTGCCTGACCTGGAGATGCTCATTTCAGATTTGACGGCAAAAGAAGAAGAGCTCGCTGACGCAGCGTCAGCACTGGAATATTCTTCTCCGCTGACCAACATCTGGCAACCTTTGAAACAACTGGCAGCCATCGTCGAGTCAATTCCTCCGCGAATGCTAAAGCGGCTTGAAGAAATGAACTGGTTGGACTCATTCAGCCAGTTTCTCATTATGCTGACAGTTGCCCGGCAAATCGATCAAAAGAAAGCGCAACACCTCATCTTGTCCCTGCGGACTCTCTTTGTCCAGCGATTCGGCTGTCTGCCAGACTCTGACAGTAGAACACCATTACAGTCACGGGAACCCCTATTACAGGCTGTTCTCGGAGAGCTACGTTCAGTAATCGGCCCGCTTGACCCTGTGCTCTACGGCAAGGTAGAGGAGCGTCTGGCCAAACATGATCCTCTTTCCCCGTCGGTATTCGAAGGGCTCTTCGCGGTGGAAGAGATAATTGATTTAAAACAAAAATTGATGGCAGCGAAACGGCTATTGGCCAATGGTCAAATCGGCCGGGTAGACTTTGAGAAGCGAATTGCTGAAGCGTTGCATACGACTTTCGATGCGAAACTCGACTGCCGTTGTATCGCCAAGGCTTATGGCGATGTCTTCAAAAGGCGCCTGAGTACTTCATTTCAGATCATCGTCAAGGTTCTGCTGAAGTACTTATCGTCGCCCGAACAAGCCATTGCTTCGTCCGAGAAATCGGAGCGCTCGGAAATCGCCCAGCCACAATTGGTAGAAGTCGCTCCGCAACCAGTTTCTGCAGACGGGATCCCGCGGCGAAAGATCGCCTAGGGATCTTTCAACAATCAACAGCTGGAGATCGGCGTAACCGCGCCCCAGCTCTTTCCAAGAGGCAACGTTCACTGGAGGACGTTATGGATTCAACTCCACCCAACTCACAACATGTCGCGGCTTGGATCGCATCGTATACGGATGACGTTTGTGTAACAAGCGATCCTTTTGATAACGAGCTGCGTGCAGCCATCGCTGCTCATGCGAGAATGCAGGCAGCAGCATGTCAATCAACAAGCACAATAGTCCAGCCTGATGTCGGTGCGACGCCATCGCCGACGGTGCCTACGCCGGATGACCGGGCGAGGCAAGAAGTTGACGGCGTAGTGCCCTGGCTGATGCGCGCTTTTATGGTTGCCCATCGGTCTAGCGCTAAGCCAGGTTCTGACAGCTTCAGATATCTCCTCGAGGAGCATCTGGCACAAGCGAACCGACTGCATCTAACCCTGGGCCAGGTGAAGACCGCTTACCGACGGGTAACCGATAATGACCCGGGACCCGAAGCGCTCCACCTCTTTCAGGAAGAGTTCTTCAACGCGTACTGCAATGAATTTCAGTTCGACCTGCAGCCCTTCATTGAGCAGCAGCTTGGTCTGGATCTAGCATTCCGCCGCGAAGATTCGCCCTGGGAGCCGAAGGACCAGGAGCAGACTGGCGACCAGGGACGCCGCCGGAAAAAGCAGCGTCGGACGAATCAGCAGGGCGACAGGGAGCACCAGACAACTCAGCAAGACGATCAGGTGCACTCGCCGCTCGACTACTTTCCGATGTTCGCCAACCGTAGGGGACGGCGGCGTTCGGAAGTCAGCTGGTAATTTCAATCTTGTCGCGAGGAAGGAACAACTGCCGCCTCACGCTTAACCCGGGAAGACACTGGAGTACCACATCCAGGTACTTGCGTGTAGCGGTGTCTTCTGTTTTCCACAACTCAATGTTGTCGGAGGAGGAAATCATGAGCACGATGCATCTAGCTGGTAATGCGGATCTTACCCATCCGCCTCTTGAAGTTACTCTATTCAGCACGGATCTGTCCGGAATTCGGTCTGCTGCCAGCGCAATTTATGCTTTGCACGCGTTGACGCCGGAGAATTTCGAACAACTGTTCAGAACAGTCCGCTACTTCGCTTCTCTTCTGATGGTCGAGACTAAGTCGGAAGCCGCATACGACTACGAATGGCACGATCGGCATTTGGTTGAGGCCCTCACCACTTTCGTGGATCACCACTCGACTTTGGCTGACGTTAACGGCGAGTACGATTACGCCAACATCTTGTGGTTTCTGCGAATCCACACTGCAGCGCATCAGGCACGCCACTACGCGCAAGTAGGAGACTTTGCCTGGGCACAGATCTTCTATGAACGATGCTTTGCGATCATCGCCACAGCTGGTCCGTATTACCAAACACACACTATCCCCGCCGATTTCGGGCCGCCTTCGCCAAACGAAATGCAAGCAGTATTAGGGCATTTACTGCTGGCAGAAGGAAAGATCGAGGAGGCAGCAACAATTTTGGAAAATGTGTGCCTCTGCGAGACTACACATCCAATCAGATCGCAGGAACGAGCATTGGAACTCTTTTGTCGTCGCTCACTGTACACAGCCTACGACCAGTTGGTACAGGTCAGCACCAATGAGGAGTTGGCTCAATGCGCAATGCAGAACAGAGAAAGGTTACTCAGTCTCTTTGATGGGGAACCCCTGCCTCGCCTGGCGAACGAATTTCTCTGGTTCCATGCCACCGACCGCCAGGAGCGTGCGACCCAGTGAACACCGACCAACAAGTCAAATCTAAATCGACATACGACAGCGGTATCAGTTCTTCCCCTCGGCTGGGGTGTTGAACTGAACAACGGTCTAGCGCAGTTTCTGTCTAGATCGCTGTTTAGTTCAACAGCCAGTTAAGCGAGCAGCCGAGGAGAGCGACCGAACTGCTTTTCACCGACTTTAGAACTTGCGCTAAACACAATGCCGCCTTGTTTGGGGGTGATCATTTTGCCAGCTCAAGCTCTCTTGAGCTACAAACCCGCCAATCAGGCGGCGTACAAACATAGATATCGATAAGGAGTAGAGAAATGAGTCAGATCAGATTTAGTGTCGCTCATCCGGAACCCGTAGTGCTTCAAGGTTATCTCACCGCACTTTCAGAAAAGGACATGACACCAGTTGGTGCGGCGCCCACCCTTGGGGAGCTCAGGCAGTTACTAAAATATAGACCAGATGTGATGCTGCTTGCGTCCCATCTCGTCGACTTGCACTTGCTTTTTGAACTCGAACCCGCCCAGCGACGAAGGGCAGTAATCGTCACCGACATAGACGAGAACCCTAACCGGTTCTTGAAAATGGAGGTGGGTGGCATCATCTATCGCAACGTCACTCTGCCTGCCCTCCAGCAATGTGTTCGCACGGTGGCAAGAGGTGAATTCTATAGTTCACAGTCCCCCAAACTGTCAGACGATGCAGAGGAGGCAAATGAACTGGTGGCAAAACGCGTTCGCAAACTGCTCAGGCCGAGGGAGCTGGTGGTCATGAAACTAATTGCTGACGGAGGGAAAAACAGGGAAATCGGTTGGCAGTTTTACACATCCGAACAAGTGATCAAAAACGCCCTCAGGGGGCTATTCGACAAAATCGGCGTCAGCGACCGACTGGAGCTGGCTCTGTTTTATGTCCATCACAGGCTCCTCGTCGAAGAAGCTTGTGCTGCTTATACCGAGGCCCTTAAGAGACGGAAAGTCAGGGAACTGCCGCCTAAACCTCGCCGAAAGCGAGAACCGGTGGTGACGATAGTTGATCTTTTCAATCAACTAACGCTCAAAGACCGAGCAGCCCTTTTTCTGTGTTGTTCGGAGAGCTTAACAAACGGGCAAATCGCAGAGCGGCTGGGTACGACCCCAAACGCAGTCACCGGCTGTTTCGAGCGCATGTTTGACAGATTCGGCGTTAACAGCCGAAATACGCTAAGGTTGCTGTTCAACGCCTGCCCTAGCCTTCACGAAAGAGCTTCAGTAGCTTTTGTGCAGCTCGAGCGGATGGCGGCAGCCGCCGGAACGAAACTCTGGGAAGGTATTCCCAATGAACCTGGCGCAGTGCCGGTACTTCCAGCAGCGACAACATCGTCTCAACCACCGATTCTATTTCCCGATCGTTCCGCCGAGTTAACAGCTTGAGCGAAGCATCGGGAAATGACCACAATCCCTCGCCGCTTGGCGACACGAACAGCGAGGCGGGTCAAAATTCGCCTCGCATGCTGGTTGGAGATACTACTCTTTATCGTATTTGCATCGCTGGCAGTATCGCTGGGCGAAAGACAACGCAGCATCTCCAAATTCGGGGATGCTGCGCTGTCGCTTCTAGGATTGACTTCAGTTCTTCATCGCTCGGCCCGCTCCGTTGCGTGCCCCATGGCTCGCTCCGTTACTTGCCCCATGGCTCGCTCCGTTGCGTGCCCCATGGCTCGCTCCGTTGCTTGCTCCGTTGCTTGCTCCGTTGCTTGCTCCGTTGCTTGCTCCGTTGTGTGCCTTTTTGTGTGTGCAGTTGCGGGCGCCGTTATTTACTCGGTCGCTGGCTGGGCAATCCCCCATCTGCACTATGTAGCAGAGGCGTTCGCACTCGTCCTCGTAAGGACAAGACACTGATTCGGCCAGGATGACGTCGAATCCGCCAGAACCAAGAGCCTCCTGGAGTGGCACTGTACATTGCTGCACTCCGGGCAGGGTGAGTATCCACTTGGAGGGTTTCCTAATGCGTCTGACTTTGATCCTGGTTCGGTACTGTTTGCGGATTTTCTTCATCAAGTCAGTCCGCCGGAGCGGACTGCCCTTGCACTCAATTGTCAGCACTATGGAGTGCCGTCTACCGACCGTCTCGACTTTGCTCACCTCGCATCCGCCAGAACGAAGAAGATTTCCCAGTGCCAGCGTAAGCTGCGACACACCAGTCAAAGTGACCTTCCACTGGGCCGTTTCTCTAAAACGTCTGATTCTGATGCAGGTTCGGAACTGTTTGCCGATCTCCTCCATCAGCTTCGTCCGCTGAAGCAGGTCGCCTCTGCCCCTAACCATCACTGCCGTACAGTTTCCTATGCTCACAAGATTTCCCTTTCTCAGCCGAAATGCGGTTGCGCAACAGCTTTTCCGCAGTTTGATAGCGAAGATGTTCTCTGTCGGCTGATAGAGAGCGCTCAGTCTTTGGGTGATATTTGGCTGTGGCCGGATGCTTTACTTGTTTGATTCTTTTTTTTTGGCCTGACTTACTACACTTAACAACAAGAACGTAAAAGCCATCGTAATACTAAGAACGGCCTGATTTCAAAGCGTTGTGGCGGCTCTTTGCCCATGTTTCTGTCTAAGTGACCTTTTTATCAGCGTGAAGTAATTAGCGCAACTGCAACTGGCATGCCAGTTTGATCACGATACTGATCATGCACCGCGCGTCGAGGCTGAGTAGATTGATCATCTGCGACGGAAAATTTCTACACTATTGCCAGAACAGCCAGACGAGCGAGTGGCCGCCGAGCAAGGGCTAGACACTTCTGCCCTAATTTCCAGTGCTAGCGCTAGCCGCACCAATTAGATGCTGCATTACATGCAACTTGTGTAAGCCGAACAACAACAAAATGTTGTTACGGGCCATAGCTTTGTCTTAGTCTTAAGCAAATAATCATAAGTTACTTGCTCTCTTAAACCTCTTCCAAAACTAATAACTACTAGTGAAAACACTGAAAGGCTGCACAAAAGTGCGGGCGCTCAACGCTGCCTGGTTTTGGAATGTTGCCAATTTTTTTGCAGGCTCAAGTTCTCCTGAGCCTTGAACCCGCCCGCCAAACAGGCGGTGTACCAGCATAGACATCGATCAGGAGTGTAGAAAAATGAGTCAAATCAAATTGTGCATCGGACATCCGTATCGCATATTGCTTCAAGGCTTTGCCACCGCACTGGCCCTAGAAGACGACATAACAGTAGTTGGCCAGTCAAGCAATGTTGCGGACTTCAAGAACAAGCAGGAGCAATACCAACCCGATGTACTGCTCCTTGCTTCGGACTTCGCCAGTTCGCTCGCGCTGTTGCACCTCACACCCGAGCAGCTGCGCAAGACAGTGATTATCGCTGAGCGATACGAGGCGCCGTTCTATGGAATGGGAACGGGCGGCTTCATCTATTCAAGTATTGCCCCTACTAGACTGCGGGACTGTGTGCGCACGGTGGCAAAAGGTGGATTTTACTTGGATCAACCAACACCGTCGGAAGACGACAGTGCATCGGAAGAACGTGAACGGTGCGGGCAACGCGTCCGCAAACGGCTCAACAAAAGACAGCTGATCATCATGATCTTAATCGCTGATGGGTATAAGAACAAGGAAATTGCCACCGCGTTCGACACTAGCGTGCAGATGATCAAAAATGCCCTTAGGCATATCTTCAACAAGATCGGCGTCGGCGACCGACTAGAACTAGCCTTGTTCTTCGTCCATCACAAAGATGCCCTCGCTGGACCAGCCAGTGAGGCCTGCGCAGAGTTTATTAGAGACGGGAAGCTCAGGCTAGCAAGCACCCCGAGTCCGATTTGTAAGAATCAACGAGAGCCGACGATCGCCGCCACCTTCAATGCGCTAACGCCTAAAGCCCGAGCAGTTCTTTACCTATTTTGTTCGGGTACACAATTAACAAACCAGCAAATCGGCGAAAGGCTGGGAACTACCGCGTCGGTGGTACGGAACCAGCTCGAGAACGCTCCGGCCAAATTCGGCTTCAAAACAACCGGAGAGCTGAGATGCTTATTCAGCACGTGCCCTCGTCTTCGTAAAACTGCTCGTGCGGAATTTGCGAAGATCGAGACGAAGGCCGCGGCCATGGGAAAGAAACCCTGGGAAGTTCTTCCCGACAAACGCGGCCGTCAGTTGCCACCACCGGCAACGCCCTCCGAACAACCGGCTCCATTTACCGAACGTCCCGACTCACTTGGATTGACAGCTTGATCGTCGGCGAAGGCACTTTCTTTTTTCGAAGTTGCATTCTTTGAAGAGGTGCTTAGATAGCGAGGCCCAAGTGACATTGGGCCTCGAGCTGGCGCAGACAATGAAAGGAGGTAGAAAAATGAGTCAGATCAAACTAGTTGTTGCCGAACAGAATCCCATTTACCGTCAAGGTTTTCATACTTTGCTGGAAGCAAACGGCATGAAAGTCGTCTGCCTGCCAGCTAATTTTGCGGAGCTCATGCCGAAGCTGGTGCACAGACCAAACATCCTGCTCATTGGTTCCGACTTCTGCGAGCTGCGGGAATTTTTGAACATTGCCACCCGCCGGAGATGGAAGAAAATCATCGTCGCTAAACCGGGCGAGGAACCTGACCCTTTCTACGAAGAGATGGGAGTGGACGGCGTTGTCTATTACAATACCGCCGCGCCTGACCTGGTGCATTGTCTGCGCACAGTAGCAAAAGGCGAGTTGTATGTTCCAAATAGTCCAGCAGTATCAGGGGAACCAAGTGTATTAGAAGCGCGCGATTGTGTGTCCGAAAGCATCCGCCAACTGCTCAACGCGAGGCAGCTGATCGTTACGCTCTTAGTCACCAGGGGGTACAAAAATAGGGAGATCGGTCGGCAGTTTGGCACCAGCGAACAGGTGATCAAAAACACGCTTAGAGATATATTCGACAAAATAGGCGTCGGCGATCGACTGGAGCTGGCTTTGTTTTTCATCCATCATCGGCTCCTCGTTACAGCCGCCATTGAGGCTTATACACTGGCTGTTGGAGAGGGGACAGTCAAGAAACCGCTGAGGATTCCTAACGGCAGACGAGTGGTGCTGGCGACGATCACCGACACCTTCAACTCACTAACGCCCAAAGCCCAGGCAGTCCTTTACGCTTACTGTTCGGGTAAGGCAATAACAATCCAGCAAATAGCTAAGCTACTCGGCGCGCAGGAGTGGGCCATAGAAGGCTATCTCCGGTTCGTGTTTGCCAAATTCGGCGTCCGAAACCTAGAAGACCTTGGCTCTTTATTCAACACCTGCCCTCGTCTTCGTGAAGCTGCTGATGCAGCTTTTGCCAAGGTCGAGCGAAAGGCGGCGAAAGCAGGGAAGGAACTTTGGCACGTTATGCCCGATAAAAGTCCCAGGCTGTCGCTACATGTATCCTTGTTACAGACAACAGTGTCCGAACCGCAGATTGCCTTTGCCGAGTTCGCGGCGGCATTGGATGAATTAACCGCTTAATCGTCGGCGAATGCAAGGCTCTTTACGGGCCTGGATTGCCAATTGCGAAAAGCTTGATCATTTGGAAACATCGCCAAGGCAGAGGACCGTTTAAAGCGTTGTTTCCATTTTTGTTTTGATATACTGTATTTTATCGTATTAGCACCACTAATAAGTGGAATTTTGGGGTGGGTGGGCTGGCCATTCAAAAAAGAATTTGCTCTACGTAATTCTACGCCTGACAAGTTTTGTAACAGCGGCTATAAATACTCGAAGCGGAGGAAAGAGATGTACGCACGCAGGAAGCTGAGCCAAAGCACGCCCACAACCAACCCGTTTCGCAAGACAGTGACCAGGCTGATCATTGACGAGCGGCTTGCCGCTGAATCGCTCAGAGCTTTGTCTAGCAAACGGTCGACGAGTTGCCGCTGCCCGGAGCAGAAGGTCAATCCGGAAGTTCTTTGTCCATCGCACTGGCTATCGATTGAGTATGTCCCAGGGGTAGTGCACTGAACTGTTTGCTAAAGTGACTTGGCGTTACTGTGGAGCGTTGTTACCGCCACTGGCCAATAGGGTCGCAAAAGTCTATTCGACCGGATGAAAGAAAAACTGGCAGTTTTTCTTTCAATTGCCGACACGTTGAAAACAAGGCATGCCCGACAGCAGTATGTAAAAATGATCAATGCATGTCTAAGCTCGCTCTGATCAGAGACCCAAAATTCCAATTGCACCTGCAGCCGCCATTCCATCCGGAATCGCCCCAACGTCTTGCCGCAATTGATCAGGCCTTTGCTCGCAGCACGCTGGACAATAGCGTCGAACAACTGGAGCCTCGCCTGGCTGCGCCAGACGAAATTGCGCTCGTTCATTCGCCTGCCTATATCGAAGACCTTGAGCGTGATTCTCAGCTGATGTCGAAAGGCAAACTGATTCAGCTCGACTCCGATACGTATATGAGCGCGCAAAGTTTCGATACGGCCAAATTAGCTGCTGGAGCCGGTCTTGTCGCAATTGACCGGCTATCTAACAGCGATCTGGACAGCGCCTTCGTCGCAGTGCGCCCACCTGGCCATCATGCGCTCCGAGATCGCGCTATGGGCTTCTGCCTGTTCAACAATATTGCGGTGGCCGCGCGCTATGCGCAAAAACACCAGGGTTTCAAGCGAGTCTGCATAATCGATTGGGATGTGCATCATGGCAATGGCACTCAGGATATGTTCTATAGCGACCCGTCTGTTTGCTACATATCGATGCATCAATATCCATTTTTCTATCCAGGCACAGGAGCGTACACAGAAGACGGCAGAGGCGAAGGCAAAGGCTACAACATAAACATTCCTTTGCTGGCTGGCAGCGGCGATCGTGGACATCTAGCGGCCTGGGACAAGATCATCAGACCGATCGGGCTGGCTTACCAACCAGACTTGATCCTCGTATCGGCTGGATACGATGCTCATCGTAACGACCCGGTCGGCGGACAAAATGTCTCGACAAGCGGTTTTGCCATGCTATCGCAGCGGCTTCTCGATCTCGCCACCATGACCGGTGCTAAGACCGTCTGCATTTTGGAGGGCGGCTATAACGTTCAGGCTTTAGCCGATTCGGTTATCGCGACAATGCGCGTCCTCAACTCGGATACGGCGCGCTCGAACGCAGAAGTGCATGTTTCTTATTTAGTACCAGGCTCCGCCGCCGGCGAAGATCCCATTACAAATGACGAGGCCCCCAGCACTGTGGATCAAATAATTGAAGATGTGCGCAAACATTTTTCCAAGTATTGGCCATCGCTTAGCAAAATATGATTACCAAAATATGATCAGCAAAATGTGATTGGCGAGCAGGAGCGTAATGTGACAAACGATGTCCTAGTCGTAGGTAGTCTGAACATGGATCTCGTTGTTCAGGCTGATCGGCGACCGGAAAAAGGAGAAACCCTCCGCGGCACTAAGTTCGGTATGTTTGCCGGCGGCAAAGGCAATAATCAGGCGATAGCTGCAGCCCGCGCCGGCGCGCACGTGGCGATGATCGGCCGAGTGGGCCAAGACAGCTTTGGCGATCAATTGTTAGCGATGCTAGAAAACAATCACGTGAACGTCTCGGGTATAGTACGCGATCGTGATACCGCCACTGGTATCGGACATATTACCGTAGACAAAAAAGGTGGAAATTATATCGTCATCGCTGAACAGGCAAACGGCAATTTATGCGAGGACGATATTGAGCGGTCATCCGAATTGTTTAAAGAAAACAGTGTTCTCCTCATACAACTGGAAGTGCCGTTTCCACCTCTGATCGCCGCAGCAAAAACGGCTAAACGCCTTGGTCTGCGCACTATCCTCAATCCGGCACCGGCTCCTCAAGCTATGCACATTCCTGAGGCACTTTTGGCAAATGTGGACATCATCGTTCCTAATCAAACTGAATCGCAGCAGTTAACCGGCTTCAGCTGCGATACCTTAGCGGGGTCAACTGACGCCGCAAAATTTTTTCAATCAATGGGCATTGAGACGACAATAGTCACTCTCGGCGAACGAGGCGCGCTCTTGTTAGAGCGCAACCAGGCAGAACATGTAAATTCATTCCCAGTCGATGCGATTGATACCACCGCCTCCGGTGACGCATTTTGCGGCGCGTTCGCTGCCGCGCTTGCCGGCGGCTCTACCACGAGAGAGGCCGTAAGGCGCGGCTGTGCTGCCGGCGCTCTGGCCTGCACGAAGTTAGGCGCCGAGCCATCTTTGCCGACTAAAGCTGACATCGACTCGCTGGTTAACTTGTCGGCGCCTCGGAATTAGCTTTTCCCCGGTCTCATTCCCGATCATCACTTTCGACCGATGTGGACGTCGACAGAAATTCACCAGTTATTCTTTCAGCGCTGATGTCGTCCACTGATGAGATAGACCTAGACTCATGCCAGTTCCGTAGACCAATGCCAGTTGTATATAGGCCAGATACATCTACGCTAGCACCGTCAAGTGCAAAACATCCAATAATTCAGCTCAACGCCGGAACAGCCCAAAAATGAACTTGGCAAGTAGTCAGATTTTGCTAGGGTAAAGGTGCATTTTCATTGCCCAAAAATATTTGGAAACTTTAGAGCCCCAACGCGTTTCATCGCCCAATTAGAGCATTTTCGATTTACCAGCGGTTCGCTGCGCTGCGTAGTGCTTGACAACATCAGTTCGCTCGAATTAGCCCCCTGGAGGAGGTCCCAATGCGCACCAAATTACCCTATATCGTTTCCGATCGTCGAGAAAGTTCCGATCGCCATCTCGAGACTCTGCGGAAAGTGGCAAGGGCAGTTAATCTTCACACCAGACTGAAGACTGTTCGTCAGCCGCCCGACCCTCAAATAAACAGTCTTTGGCTGGAACATTTAGCCCATCTCGCCAGCAAGTACATACCTGGTGCGCTCCCAGAATCCCCAGAGCATCAATTGATGGGTTACGCCGGCGCCACAGCGGTGCGCATGCAGACTTTTCAAACGGTCTGTGAGATGGCTGAACTCTCTAATGACACAACACCGCGCGATGCTGTCACAGCGATGGAGAATGCATGGAGGCTGTCAATCGGTAAAAGCCTGCAAGTACGGGCTGAAGTCGAGCAGTTAGGACCGGACGGAACGTACCATCTGGTCCCGACGCCACATCTGCTCGAACTTGAACTTGCTAGCATGCAATGGCACCCGGATAAATGGCAACGCTTTTCTGCTGCCTTTATCGGCGACGGCCCATTGGCCAAGATTATTGAACCAATCTGGCCTAAACGCGGGTTCCCCGGAGACCTGTCAGACGAAGCCTGGTGCGACATCATGATCACCAGCCGAGTTTTCGGCAAAGGTGCAGGCAACTACAAATTTGCCGCATCCTGGTCAACTGCGAACGAGCTAGCTGCTTCAGTCGGTCCGTCAGCACTGGCTGCTCCAGTCGATCCGTCAGCACCGATTGATCCCTCAACTTGGAACAAGCTTGCCTGCTGGATTGATCCGACGCAGCCCTACTGCTATCTCCGAGCCGACAACAAACCGCAGCGACACTCAACGCCACTGCGCTACGGCGATATCGGCAAGGTAGTTCTGCACTGCAGAGGAAATCTGCAATCTCTGGGCTATAAACCAAATACCCCGGAAGAAGCAGCCGCTGTTGGCGCTGTCCAGGAAGGTCAGCGTGGAACTGTACGGATCACCTGGTGGCGTTTCGCCGACATCAACCATTAACCCATAGAGAGTGAGAACATCCGCCGTGAACTTGCGGCTGGATGTTCTCGCTTTCCATTTCTTCAATTTCCGTGTTTTCTACGCTATAGTCTAGTAGTATATTCTCGTAATCATGCTCCTTATCCATTGCCGACCACTATATAATCGCGCCCTGTAGATCCGTATGGGCTTATACCTAAACAATGTTTGGCGAACTGAGCGAATTATTTGGCACAAGCAAACCGATAATCGGCGTTATCCACCTCTTGCCTTTACCAGGATCGCCACGCTGGGAAGGGCAGTTGGAGCCAGTTTGCTTGAGGGCCGAACAGGAGGCAGCGGCGCTCGGCAGCGGCGGCGTGAACGGCATTATCATCGAGAATTTTTTTGACACCCCGTTTACCAAGGGCAGAGTAGACACTGCCACCGCCTGCGCCCTAGCGCTTGTAGTCAAGCGAGTGATGGCCATTTGCCAACTGCCAATTGGCGTCAATGTCCTGCGCAGTGACGGCTTAACCGCTCTCGCCGTGGCCGCCACCACTGGGTGTCGCTTCATTCGAGTGAACGTGTACACCGGCGCCATGCTCACCGACCAGGGGATCATCGAGGGACAAGCGAACGAGCTGCAACATTATCGCAAACAACTGGGAGCCCAGAAACAAATTAGCATCTTCGCTGACATCCTGGTTAAACACGCCACTCCCCTTGGTCAAGAAGCTGATATCAGGCTAATCGCGAAAGATACAGTTAACCGCGGTCTGGCTGATGCGCTTATCGTCACCGGTACCGCCACTGGTGAGCCGCCGTCCGTTGTCGATCTCGGTGCCGTCCGTGAAGCTGTGCCACAAACGCCTGTGCTTATTGGCAGCGGCGCGACCAAAGAAAATATCAAGTCTCTGCTGGACATAGCTGATGGAGCGATCGTTGCCAGCAGTCTCAAGCGGCAAGGCGATATCGAAAACCCGATCGATGTGGAGAGAGTGCGCGCACTCACCAGCCAGTTAAAATCAGAGCGCGCCGTCCTCCGATGAACCGGCCAGGCCTTCGAGAATGCGCGTAAAGTCAGAATCTGCTTGATACAGCCAACATTTAACTCGATCCACCCAGATCACCATGTCCACAATCGCCTCAGTCAAATCTGCGTTATCCTGCTTTAAGCGAGCTAAGACCCATGGTGGCAAGCTGATTGTTTCGGACATTCGAGAGACCGGCTGTTCGACCACGACTGCCAGCCCTTCCGCTAATATTATCGCCAGCGCTTGCGCATAGACACGCCGACTCAAAGACAGATCGGCGAGAGCGGAAGCCAAAGTCTTTTGTCCATCCAACCGATCGAGGATCGGCTGAACCATGCTTAGCGCAGCAGTCAAGCGAGGATTGTTTGAGGCTGCTTTTGTCAGTTCTTCAATACGATCTGTGGCCGTTAATATGGTATCGCCGGTGATGCGCAACTGTTCGAGATACTTTTTCTGCTCAAGGTAACTCATTCCTTCCCGCAGCAAACGCTCGATCGCGTCCTCGGCCGAGGCTGGGTTTAAAGTGCGCGGGATTGAACCTAGCTCTCCCTCAACAAACGAAAAAGAACCGCTAATCCATAAAAACAGCTCAAATAAAGCCTCGCGCCCGCTGAAGCTGTCCGCCTCCACATGAACAATACTGCCCTTCTCCACAAAAATTGTGGCGGATTTGGCACCCTGCAAAAGGGCAATTTTTCCCGTCAACTCACCGTTACGAACAAGTTGCAGAAGGTTGCTTAAGCTGACTTTTGCTAGGTCGCCGTTTAATTGCATCAATGTCCTCGGCATGCGCACGCAGGCACAAGTATACGAAAGGTGCACCGGCGAGATACTAGCAATTTAACCGGTGTCGCCAAGGCACCCCCAACAGCCGATAAAGTTCCTGCTGCCGATAATGCTTGTAAGCAGCCGCAGCGGCTGCTTAGGAAGTTCAACAGGGAGAGAGAACAGCGCAAGCGGCAAACCATTATTTTGTGCCAAAATCAGGATCGGTGACCAATAACTAAAAAACTTGGATGCCAAGCAGGCACTTTGGGTGCAATGCCTTGTTAACTGGGTAGAAAGTAAGTGGCTCACCAATTTTGTTGAGCTAGTCATAACGTTCATCCCGAGAAATGGGCATCCAAGACAACGCTAAACCGGGTACTGATGTAATGCTTAACAGCAGGAAGCAAGGAAGTCGTCTAGTACGTCTACCAAAGATTCCATCGCTTCCTTCCAGGCAGCAGATCCTCGGATTGCTGCTAGAAGCCCAGAAAGTACCAGGCAGCATCATCGAATTGACGTTTGGCGATCCTCCCGAATCTTACTCGCTGACGGCAGCCAAAGACCGTCCGAAGGCTGATTGTGTCTGGGCTCTCTATCGCGGTGACGGCCCAGCGTCGGTGCTCGAATGGAGCCACGTCAGTAATGATTCAGAGCAGATTCACAGCCTGATCGTCAATCAATTTCCCGGCTGGTTAAAGGGCAAGCTCTTGCCCGAGCAGCAAGCAACGACGGATCAGTTTGATCTTTATCCAACGAGCAACTACCAGACAGGCGGCTTTCAAACCACCACTGGTAATAATCATCCACTCAAAGTGCATCGCAGCACTCTTGAAGGCGATCTGCAAAACATGCAGGTGCCCAACTTGTTGCAGTCAATTGCCATGGGCAAATTAACTGGCCGTCTCGAAATTAAAAGTCGCTCGGACATAGCTAACGTCTACTTTGCTGATGGCGTGCCGCTGCATAGCGAATTACGCGGTTCCGAGGGCGACAACGCTTTGATTGAGCTGGTTTCATGGGAAGAAGGTCAATTCAATTTTTATCCGGAACCAAAGACTGACAAACGTACGATCAACAAACGGCTTGAGTTTTTGATTATGGAAGGCTGTACTTTTCAGGACCAGTATCAGTCTTTGCTCAAGCACGGTTTGGCGATGGAAATATTTCCAGTGCGCAAGCACAGCGCGTTGAGCGAGCAAGAATTTGAAGAGATCGTCAGCAAAGGTGCTCCTGTCGACATAGATATGCAGAAGCGTTTTTATGTGGCAATCGACAATCGCAGTCCGATGTTTGAAATCCTGCGCTCCGTTCCCTTGCCAAAAGTAGAATGGGTACCGATTCTCTTCAATCTCATTAGTTGCCGGCTGGTCGAGTTCAAAAAACAGCAGTTGCAGCAAAGCGGCTCGCAAAGCAAATACGCACTCGTCGACTGGTCTCAAGCCCAGGGCGTTGAAAAGCTGATGATCCGGGGCGACACCGGGCTCTACACTTATCCAGCCTTTCTCTATTTTGTGCAAAAGGAATATTCTCGTTTTGACAGATTTGATCGACCTTTTTCTGTTGTTATTTTTTCGGTGGGCGTTCGCCGACCAGATGCCGCGAGCGATGTCCGCGCTGAAATTCTCGAACCGTTGCCATCGCGCGCTATTAAAGCGATGGGAGAGAGCATCGCTAGAATCAAACGGCATGTAGATCTGTTAGCCCACTTTCAAATCGTTTATTACGCGCTGCTTTTGCCGGAAACGAATCGACACCAAGCACAAGGTTTCGTCGCCCGGCTCAATGAAGTGCTGCAGAATATGACCTACGCAGAACCGCTAGAAGGAGCGGTGAGCGTCACTATTGGTGTCGGCAGCTTGCCTGAAGATACACTGGATTTAGACGAACTGTTGAGTCTGGCCAAACCGAAAACGCTCAGCTAATCTGGCAAACTTTGCGCTAGCGATGCACAGCAGGCCCCAAACTGTAAGTGGTTGCGCTTACAGCTGAAAAACAACTGACATTTTAGCCAGAATGCCAGTTCCAAGGGTCGCCAAGCCGCCAGTCTCAGTGTCGCGAGCTGTTTTTCGGGTCTATTAAGGACATTGCCAAGGTAATTAGCATCAGATCTGGATCTTCACTCTTGGGATTCTACTAGTTCATAGGATAGTCTGACGTCAGATTACCATTCACAGATCGTTCTTCAAGAGTTCGCACCAGATACAGCTTTATTCCAAGCGAAACAAAGAGCAAGGCAGCGCCAGCTGTGCAGACGGCTACGAAGCATTTGCTCAGGCGACGCGACATCTTGAAGTTAGCAAGAAATGTTCTCAAAAATCGGCAAGCTGTCTGCTTGCAGAAAGGAGGTTTCCACCTTTGGCAAACTTAGAGTTAGCGTGCTACAGCCTGACAAAGATCGTCATCGAGAACGGCCGTGTCGTGGCATATTCCTACTACCGGTCCGGCGTCTGGAAGCTTGCAGATGACCGAACCAAAATGACCACTTTAAAGGACGCTCTGTGGCAACTGCTGGACGGAGTTTCAGTCCCTGAACGCCGCACTATTCTTGGTGGAGTTGTGGTCTTTGAACACGAGAATCGCCGAATAGTGCGCTTCGGTGACGCCAGGACGCGCTTTGAGCCCGATTACGAAGCAAATACACGCTTTTTGAAAATCTGGTGGAGATCTACTTTCAAAACGGCGCTCCGCACTTTTGAGAGAGCTGTTCGGGAATTGATGGAAAAAAGGGAGACGGCTTGAGATTGGTAGTTTCCGAGCATCAGTCACAAGCTCTGGCAATAACGGGAAGGTGGATCACGTCTTCCCCAGGCAGTGAAAAATTCAATAACGAATAAGGAGGTGTAACGATGGGATCGACAAAGAGCTACATCAGAAACGGCGCCATGATGAGCGAGAAATGGAATGCCAGGGTCGTGGTAATCGGCGGCAAAGTCGAAGTCGAGGTGGCACCAAGAGGGACATGGGTGCGCTGCGCCGAACCTCTCAGCCGCTGGATTATCCTCGACGAAGCCTACGCTTTGTTGACTGTGATCCAGCGCGGCAGAATACCGATGCTCAACGAGATTGTCTTTGAATTTGGTGATATTCAGCTGCGTAGGCAGTATGTTCGCCTTCCTCAGGGGAATCTGCAGCATGAGATTTTCATTCGGAACAGGCTGCTGCCTTCGCAAAATAGCAGCGCTTCCGGAGCCGAGCGTGCCCTGAAGACAGCGATCAAGGCAGCGCTAATGGGGGGCTTCTATCCGCAGCGGTGGGAGGTCGTGCTCTCTCTGCCGCCGCGGCGTTCGGAGGTGTCGGTCCAATAACCCAACGAGAAAAGCGGGGCAGAATTTCGCTCCGCTTTTCTTTCAACAAATTCCAAAAGTATTTCAACTAGCTATCAATGTCCTACTTTTTATAGTAAATCCAAGTTTTGGTTGCTGGAAAATGCTGATGAAGCGGGATATAATGACGGTTTCGTGCTTTCGCCGCTTTAGCTCAGGCTAAAGGTAGTGGCTTTCGAACGCTGCCAGGCAAGCGCATGATCATCACAGCTAGCAAACCCAACAGGAAATTGAGAATGGAAGTAAAAGAGGCAGCCAACCTTCAGGAACCGGCAGAAGGCGATTTCGAACAGGACGACAAAGAATCGGATCGCGCGAAATGGTACACAACGACCGTCCTGGAAGCGGAGCTGGCTGACTATGCGCCGGTCAAAGGGTGCATGGTGATCAGACCTTATGGCTACGCTCTTTGGGAGCGAGTGCAAAGCGCTCTCGATGGCATGATCAAAGCTACCGGTCACCAGAATGCTTATTTCCCGTTGTTCATTCCCGAATCTTTCTTGAATAAAGAAAAACAGCATGTCGAGGGCTTCGCGCCCGAGTGCGCGGTGGTCACACATGGCGGCGGCAAGAAACTGGAAGAGCCTCTCATTGTTAGGCCGACATCGGAAACGATCATCAATCACATGTTTTCCAAATGGGTGCAATCCTGGCGCGACCTGCCCATTTTGATCAATCAGTGGGCGAATGTCGTCCGCTGGGAAATGCGCACGCGGCTCTTTTTGCGGACTTTGGAATTTTTGTGGCAAGAAGGCCATACTGCACATGCCACCGCCGATGAAGCCGAGGCCGAAGCTAAACAGATGCTCGAAGTCTATCGCCAGCTAGCTGAAGATTGGCTGGCGCTACCGGTTTTAACCGGCGAGAAAACCGAGCGCGAGAGATTTGCCGGCGCCGTTCGCACCTATTGCATCGAAGCGTTGATGCGTGATGGCAAGGCTCTGCAAGCTGGTACTTCGCACTTCCTCGGGCAGAATTTCGCCAAGGCTTTCGACATAAAATTTCAGAGTGCGGAAGGCGGTCTGGAATATGCCTGGCAGACAAGCTGGGGCGCTTCCACCCGTCTGATCGGTGCCATAGTCCTTGGCCACGGCGATGACAAAGGGCTGATCTTGCCCCCAAAAATTGCGCCGATACAAGTAGTGATTGTGCCGATTTACAAATCTGATGAAGAAAAAGCAGTGGTGATGGAGCGCTGCCAGACCATCGCCCAAGAACTGAAAGACGTGGCGCGTGTGCATCTCGACGGGCGCGATAACTACACGCCAGGGTTTAAATTCAATCACTGGGAGCAAAAAGGTGTGCCGATCCGCTTGAACATTGGTCCCAAAGATGTGGCGGGCAATGTCGTCGAAATCGCCCGCCGCGATACACGCGAAAAAATTCGTGGTGTGGCGCAGGTGAGCTTGCCTAACGAAATCGCTGGACTGCTCGAAGCCATTCAGAAAAACATCTTCAACAACGCTCTGGAATTTCGCAAAGCCAATACCCACTTCGCCAAAGACTACAAACAATTTCAAGAGATATTGGCGCAGAAAAACGGCTTCATCGAAGTCTATTGGGATGGGTCTAATGACGACGAACAGAAAGTAAAAGAAGAGACGAAAGCGACCATTCGAGTCATTCCTTTCAATCAACTCAATGAGCCCGGAACCTGCATGTTGACTGGCAGAACAACATCCCGCAAAGTCGTCTTTGCCCGGGCGTATTAATTTGCTGAAGAACAACTTTTGTCCAGAGTTGCCACCCGTCTACCGGCCCATCTTTGTCTACTTTTCTTGGGAGGGACGGAAGACATTTGATACTTAATAGCATCATACTATATCTGCTCATAGAGATGCCCAGGAAGGAAGAAGGGGCGGTTGCCCGCCCCGAACACAACGAGATCCGAGACTGTTGAACCTATTTGTGCAAGTTCGTCAGGAATTTGCCGTAAGGACGAGCATTGCCGCCCAGTGGCAGAAACCCTAAGATCTGATTGTCAGATGTCTGAACTTTCCAAACCCCTCCTTGTGACTCTCCACCTACCACTATTAGTGAGCGCCCATCGGGGGTTACTTGGAGTCCCGTGGGATAGCCGTCGAACGATATTGTGGCTGTCACCTGAAAGGTCGTCAGATCGACCACACTTACGGCAGTATCAGTGGAAACGTAAGCCGTTGTACTGTCAGGCGAAACTGCCACCGCATACGGAGTCGGGACGACGGGCACTACGTTTATCTGCTGGTTTGAAGCTGTGCTAACGACATCCAAAGAATTGTTGCCCCCATTTGTAACCAACGCGAGTCTGCCGTTCGGTGTCACTGCCACGGCGGTTGGTTGCGCTCCTGCTATTGGGATGACATCGAGGACGATGAGGCTGGGCACTAAATAACGCACCAGATTGCTACCATCCCAGTCACTAATGAACGCCTCCGACGTGCCAGGAGCGATATTTCTTGGAAAAAAATCAACGCCCGCGCATTGCCGACCATCCCAAAACTGCACGGTATTTGCCGAATAGTTATTTTCGACGTCGATGATCGTCAGTTCACCTTCGTTAAATTGGCAGGCCAATATATACTTGCCGTCCGGGCTGACTGCCAGGCCTATCGTTTCAGGATAGGTTGGGATCGTGTTTGTGATGGTGTTCGTAACCGTGCTAATCACGTAGATCTGATTGTTATCACCAATGTCACCCTGGCTGGCGACATAACACTCTTGTCTTGTAGGACTACAGCCTACACTTCCCGGAAGTACGAGTCCGTCGATATTGATGACATCGGTGAGATCGTATGTATCAATTACGTTGACTAAGTACCCGCCCCCATTGGGGATGTACGCGTACGTATGCGGTATCGTGCTGCCATCGCTCGAGACTGCGCCGCCCGAGGTCCGGGAACCCTGCGCGAAACCCTGACCAGGTAACATCACTAACAACGGCGTAATAACGACCGCCAGGACCAATTGAAACACTTTGCTCGTTTTCATATGCATGTCTCCGAGAAGCATGTAGCTCCTCTCGTTCAGAGTTGGGTGAAGCCTGATCACCTGTGTGCCAAGTAATTCAGGCGAGAAAAGGGAACGCTTAACCGCTGGTGATACCACTTTCGCTAAACCAAGTTCGGTCGAGTCAGGGCACAAGAATAGATTGTCAAATAAGACCAGAAGAGAGAACGTGAGTCCTCTCTTCTGGTTAAGAAGCTTACTGCTTCTCTTGCTCTTCTTGAACTTACGGTGTTAGTTTCCAAACGGTACCACTCCCCTCACCATTTTGGCCACCCTCACTGTTGGTGCCGTAAAGGTTGCCACTGCTATCGATGACCACCTGACCATCAGGTTGAAATCCCGCCTCACCGTTAGCGGTAAAGATGTAGAGGTTGGTATAGGCATATGTCCCGGCAGCTAATTTCCAGGCGCTGCCTGGGCCGTTCGGCGAAGGGTCACTTGTAGTCCCGTAGACATTGCCGGCGCTGTCGAGAGTTGGCCCGATCTGGGGACCGCCGTATTCACCGCTAAATGTATACAAGGCTACCGGAGGAGGTCCTGGAGGGGTCGTCAACTCCCAAACCACTGAGCTATTTTCAAAATAACCACACTCGTAACATGTTCCGAAAATATTACCCAGGGGATCGAGGGCCAAAGTCGGGTTATTCTCGTTAGAAAATCCACCGTCGCAACCAGTGGACAAATCCGTTTCGGTCCAAGTGCCGCTGACGTTGCTAAGCTTAGCGATGGTCACACAACCGGGGTAGTTGGTTCCGGCAGGAACATAGATATTCCCTGCCGAATCAAGGGTCAGACTTCCCGGGCCTATTGCGCCTGCGCCGCCAACTCCGGAACCAAAATCATACACGTCCGTATACGTAAAGGTTCCGTCCCCGTTTGGGGTCATTTCAAAAAGGGTGCCATCGCCTCGGTATTGTCCGTACTGCCCGCCATAGGGATTGGTGCCCCAGATATTCCCGGCAGCGTCGAGAGCCATATTGTTCTGTCCCCCACCGAAGCCGGACGGACCGCCGGTGGGAAAGTTGTACAAAATTTTCTCAGTCCACGGACATGAAACTGACCGACAAATTGTGCTTGGCGGTTGCAGACTGAAAACAACCCCATAACCCAAAGGACCTCCGGAACCAGTGTTACCGTACAAGACACCGTTACGTCCGATTAAGAGCGGTGTCTCAGGCAGTGCTCCATCGGAACCGTCGAAGCGAAAGAGGACGCTGAACGTTCCATTGCTTTTGTTGATCTTGTAAACGACGCCATTCATGGCTGGATAGCCCCAATTGGTACCGTAAACGTTGCCGTCGGCATCAAGCGTGGGGCCGGCGACAGGAAAACCTCCGTCGGCGCCTCCTGTGAATACATGCAACACGGTTAATGTCTGCGCGTGCACGTGCACGCAAAATCCGAAAAGCAGCAGCAACATCAAAACTCTCAATCTCATTTCACGCTCTCCTTGTCTAATTTCGATTGCGGTTTAGGTTGTGCGAATGCGTTGCAACGCAACCGCCAAGTCATCGAATTATTGATGACACCAGAGTGGTAGAGCACCGCATCTGGTGTCATAAGTTAAGGCCGTAAAATAAAAAACAGAACAAAAGAGAGGACGCGAATCCCCTCCTTTGCTCTTGGACGGCTGGCCGATGCGCCTGCTGTCCTCATTCTGTGGCAGCTTCGGCGCCGGAATGACGTCCGCTATCGCCGCCGGCGCCTACCGGGACAAGCTCGCCGAGATCTATTCCACCACCTTGCTTCCACAAGACTCGAAACAGGTAGGAGACACTGTATGATGTTCTCTCCTCCTGTCCACTGTCAGACGCTGCGGCGCTTCCTGCATCGGTCAACACCTCCGGCAAGTCCTTAAAGAGGCTTTGTCCAGAGAGAAATGCAGTCTGCAGATCCATGCCGACCCGGGCATCGAAGCAGACCACTAGCTTGCTCGAAACAAGCAGCCCAATTCGGCACACAATGGAGTAATCTCTGTCGGTGGGGGCGAGATCGTCCGCCGAGAGAGGCACGCCATAGTAAGGTCCCCGGATTCTGAACTCGGGTTCGGAAAGCGAATGCATTCCTCTGACAGAGAAGATGCCAATCAACTTTCCTCCCAGCGCTTCGTACAGCCGGTGCGCTACCTCGTAGGTAAGGCCCGTTCTGGTATCACTTTTTTCAATACTCATCTCTTTCTTTCCTTGCTTCATCTCACCAATTTCCTGGTGGCGAGACCGTGAAATTGCCATTCAGACAAGCGGAAAGATGGACGCAACAGCCCAGGTAGCTGAGCACATCCATCCTTCTGCACGAAAAACCCAACGAGTGCAGACGGCGACAGAAATTAGCTGTCGCCGCCGCTATTCGTGAATGTTCGCCTACCACCGCATGGCGAAGCGCAAACATGTACATCCGTGCGGAAGCTTCTCACCTTCCGCGAGAAAGCGCTCCATATACACCCAGTGATCCGCGACCTGAGTAATCTGGTAGCCGTGATCTTGCCGCAAAACCACGGCTAATTGGGCAACGATGTAGGGAACCCGATACAGGCACTCGTCCCAAACCGGATCTCCGGCCGGTGCGCTTGGCAGCGCAGCAAGATCAGGCCGGTTCGTCGAATAGAGTATTTGAAATCTGAAGCCGTCTAGCCTAGGCAGGCGACTCTTCAACGATATCTGGTACTGAACCCCAAGGGCGCCGCCTTGGCTCGCCGGAAGGAACGAACGGTTGGCGTTCGCGATGTCCAGTCCAAAGCTCTGTAGATAGGTCGCAGGAGCCAGAGTCTCAGCCGGTAGCTCAATGTAATATTCAGGGGCGATTGTGGACATCTTTAAGCATGATGGACATCTTTGCTGCACGTTATCAGCAGGTGGTTGCCCGGTCAGCAAGAAGTGACGATTGACCGACATGCTGCAAGATTTACAACCTGGTATGTACATAGTTTCCTCCCTCGCCGTAGCGAGTTTGCCCCGTAGGGCTGTAAATCACCATTGCCTGATTTTGCTCGTAAGCGTGTTGGTGGCAATGGTGAAAGTTGTGGTTGTTGCACCAGGCTTCAATTGCGTTAGCCGGATGCTTTGGTAGTGAGAAGCACCGCAGCAAAGATGGACGTGACAGCGCCGGTAGCTGAGTACATCCATCCTTGCTGCGCGAAAGCTTTCGCTTAGCCGGCTGCGGCGGCATCTGCTTCGGGCAATACCGGCCTCGAAACACATGCATCCCAGAGCCCCGCCTTCACGAAGATCTGATGCACCTCAAACTTGCGATAGTGGCCGGAAACCCAGACTACTTGTCCGTCCTCAACAATTGCCAGCTGGGGATTCTTCGGGTCGACACTGTCCACCAGTGCCACCACGTCCGCTGTAAGCTCGGCAATCAGCCGGAGAGCAGGCTGGCCGAATGGGAAAAACACATACATGTCGTTGGCCCTTGTCGCCTGGGCGCAGTAGCAATTCACCAAGCCCATTTGAATGTCGATCCGGCTTAGCAACTGCCCGACCAACAGGTGCACGGCGTCTTGCGAACGCAATTTACTGGCTGCGTTCGTGGCGAGCTTCTCCATCTTTGCGGCGCATTCCAGCACATACTCGGTACCTTGCTTCGTAGTCCAACTCATAGTCATCTCCTGTGACGTGTGTTAAGGCCAAATTTGGCCGAATTGAAATTTGGCGCAACCAAACAAACACCGGGCAACCGAAAAAGTTGCGACAGTTATTTCGTGCTCTGTGTGGTTACGTGTTTAAAACTCGAGCGATAGGAAATACAAAAAAGCCAGTATTGTCTGTTGCTTAACTAAGATTACAGAGCAAGATCAAGGTAAATATTCTCAGGCATCAATCTTTTCGTCCGCCCGGCTTGACTTCCTGGCACAACCCGCATCGCACCGCTATAACTGGACTCCTTGATAACCACCGACACTGGTCTGCCTGACTGCACCCCGTATGCGCTGCCAACATGTTCTAATTGTGCGAGAGGGAACCATGCAAGATTTGGCTCAACGAGCAATTGATGTCGCTATAGGCTCTGGCGCTAGTTATGCCGACGCGCGCGTCATCAACTTTAAACGTCAGGTCATCCAGACCAAAGACGAAGCAATTGTTGGCAATACAGTTAGCGAAAGCGCCGGTATCGGCGTGCGAGTTCTCTTTAAAGGCGGCTGGGGGTTCGCCTCCACACAAATGCTCACCGCAGATGGTATCACAGCCGCTGCCCGCCGGGCTGCCCTGGTCGCTCAAGCATCGGCCTCCTGTGTCAATCCACCAATTACCCTGGCGGCCGAGCCACAATATCGCCAAAAATGGGTGTCGCCTCACGAAATCGATCCTTTCACCATCAGCTTGGAGCAAAAAGTGGCTGTTTTGCTCGCCTGCGCCAGGACAATGCTGGCCGTCAAAGGCGTGTCGTTAACGCAAGGTGAAATGACTTTTGCCAAGGAAAATAAATTATTTGTTTCCAGTGAAGGCAGCGTTATCGATCAGACTTTCATCCGCTCATCATGCGGCATCACAGCCAACGCCTTCTCCGAAGACGATCGCCAGCGCCGCTCATGGCCCAATTCATTCGGTGGTCAGCATGAGAATGCAGGCTGGGAAATGGTGGCAAAATGGCGGTTGCCGGAAAATGCTCAGCGTGTTGCGGAAGAGGCAGTAGCGCTTTTGACCGCGCCCAAATGCCCTCAAGGCAGAGCCGATATAATCATCGGCGCATCGCAACTAGCGTTGCAGGTTCATGAGTCATGTGGGCATCCCAGCGAGCTTGACAGAGCGCTCGGCATGGAAGCTAATTTCGCCGGCACGAGCTTTCTCACTCCCGCCATGCTTGGCAATTTGCAATACGGATCGAAGATCGTCAATTTAGTGGCCGATGCCACCGCATTCGGTGCATTAGGCGGCTTCGGCTTTGACGACGAAGGGGTGGCGGCGCAATGTGTGCCGCTGGTTAAGGACGGCATGTTCGTTGGTTACCTGAGCTCGCGCGACACCGCTCATCTCATCGGCTTAAATCGCAGCGGCGGTTGCTTGCGCGCTGAGTCCTGGAACTTTCAACCGATCATTCGCATGACCAACATCTCGTTGAGCCCGGGCTACGGTGGCAGTCTGCAAGATCTGATCGCCACCGTAGATGATGGCATTTTCATGGATACAAACAGATCCTGGTCGATCGACGACAAACGTTATAACTTTCAATTTGGCACGGAAGCGGGCTACAGAATTAAAAACGGCAAAATCATCGGGCTTTTGAAGAATTGCAGTTATGGTGGCATTACTGTTCCCTTTTGGAACAGCTGCGATTTAATTGGTGGAAAGGAAAATTACATCGACTGGGGCGTCCCCAATTGCGGCAAAGGGCAGCCCTGCCAAACGATGTGGACTGGCCATGGTGCGGCTCCCGCTCGTTTCCGCAATATCGAGATCGGCATGGCCAGGTGAGCGCATGATCACAAAGAACGAAACAAAACAGATTATCGATGATGTCATCGCTTATGCCCAATCGCAAGTCGATGGCCAGCGGATCAAATCTCTGGAAACAGAGGTGACAGTCAGCGGTTCAAACATCGCCACCATGCGCTTTGCTTTAAACAGCACAACGCAAAATCAGTGGCCGGAAAAAGTTTCTCTCTCGGTACGCCTATTAATCGATGGTAGGCAAGCGCGGTTGGAAACTGATGATATTTCGCCGAAGGGCATTCGCAATGTCGTGGACAATGCCATTACTGCCATTTTGTTGTTAGAAAAAGAACCAGATTTGCTAACACTGCCCGAGCCGCCCAAAATCGATGCTTATGCCGTAGTCAATCGATTCGACAGTTCTACCGCAGAGTTGACACCGGCGGCTAGGGCGAAGTACGTGCAGGCGATGATCGACCAAGCGACCGGCGAGCAAGCGATGATCGAGCAGGCGATCGGTAAGCAAGCAGGTCGCATGCAAGTGGGTGACGGCGCCGTCGGCCAAACAATCGACAGCCAAGCTACCAGCGAGAATTCGCGCACATCCGGAGTGTACGCTTCCGGCAGCTGGTTCGCGGCCATAGGCAATTCGCGTGGTGTATTTGCGTACCACGAAGAATCATCGGCTGAATGTTCGGTCACTGTGGAGCGGCGAAACTCATCAGGCTGGGGCAAGGCCCAGAGCATTGACGCTCGGAAAATTAATTCGGGCTCTCTGGCGAAAGCGGCTAGCGATGCCGCGAAATTCAGCGCCGATCCGATTGAGATTGCTCCCGGAAAATATACTGTGATTCTGCCACCGAGCGCGGTGCTCGATCTACTTTGTTTTCTCTGGCATGAATTTGCAGCGACCAGTCACAAAGATAAGCTGTCGAGCCTGTTGGGCAAAGTCGGCAAAAAAATACTCGGGGAGAATATCACAATCATCGATGACTTTACTCATCCGCTGCAAGCGGGAGCTCCTTTTGATGGCGAAGGCTTGCCGCGCAAGGTCGTGACATTGGTGGAAAAAGGCGTGCTGAAGAATCTCGTCTATGGTCGCAAGAGCGCCAAGTTTTTCCAGGTGGAAAGTACAGGCCATGGTCTGGCCGAACCCAGTCCGGAAGGCGAAACGCCACAAAACATCGTCGTCCTCGGCGGCAACACAGAAATCGCCGAGATGATCGCCTCAACTGAACGGGGCATTCTGCTATCGCGCGTCTGGTATGTACGCCTGGTTGATCCAACAACTGTTTTGCTTACAGGCATGACTCGGGATGGCACTTTCTTAATCGAAAGCGGCAAAATCAAAAATGGCTTGCTTAATTTGCGTTTCAACGTCAGCGTGCTTGAGCTCTTGAACAATGTCGTTGCCCTCAGTCCGGCGGTGCGAGCAGCGGGCGAAGAGAGTGCGCCAGCGGTTGTACCGGCGATGAAAGTGGAAAATTTCAACTTTACATCGACGACCAAGTTTTGATGCTCATTTTGATCCGCATGCTCGCAGAGCTACGCCAGTATCACGCTAATTGAAAGTGGATAATGCAGCGAGACAAAACTGGTATCTAATCCACAGTGAAAGTCGCCTGCAGTCTAAATTATCAGGCGCTCACTGGATTTATAGTGAGCTCTCTAACTGGACTACAAATTTTCAATAGGTTGCACCACTGCAACGCTATTCCGCTTGAAAGCCGTACTAGCGTCAGCTTCGCTATTTGCACATTATCGTGATTCTACGTAGTAAATGCATGTCTTTATAAACTCTTCAGCGCAAAGCCTCACCTGGAAGGCTTCTCCAAATACTATTTTTAGAATTCATAACTTATCCACTTGCTATGACTCAAAGAGTTCTAATAGTCTTAATCATAATTTCCAACTCCATAAACACCCCGGTCTAATACAACCTAATAAGTTCTTTTCTCTATCAAGTTTCATCTCTTGCATCGCAGTGCGCAAGGGACCGAGTTTAGATTTTCAAGTTCAACGCACTTCGGTGCACTTTCCGCACACGCAGCTTAAAGGCGTGATGCATTAAGTGAGGCTACCATGTCACCTATGAATCAAATTCTTGTTGTCGTGCTTTTGCTCCCCTTCCGCGGCAAGCGCAACGAATTCAAGGTCCTGGGTGAAGACCCCCGGTATCGAGTGGAATTCGTCACCCCTGAAGCCTGGGACGGCGAAGCCGATCTCCTTGTCCTGCAGGGCTCTGGCAAGACAATCTCCGACTATAAGTACCTCTGCGCATGCGGAGGAGCAACCAAAATCCGGAACTACGTCAACGCTGGTGGAAAGGTGTTCTTCACCTGCGCAGGCATGCAGATGGCTGGCGAATGGATGTTCGACCCGCTCTGCTTGCAGGGCGATCAGCCAATGATCGAGGGCTTCGGATTCCTCCCGCTAACCACATGGTTCAGCGACGAATTGATGGTCTGCGAGTCCACAGCACGATTCTTAGTGGGCCCACACGCGGGCAAGCGGGTCAAAGGAGTTGAGGTCCACTCCGGTGACACGCGAGCGTCGGCACCCAACATCGGTTCGTTTCACCGCCTGTTCGAAGTCGAGGACCGGGACTACAACTTCGTGTTACCAGCAGTTTCGGGTACCGACCCGATGCTGCTGACCGTAAACGATGCACAGCATGGCACAGCAGCCGCTTCTAACGGACTTGGTGCGCCGGCAGTCCACGGTCATCAACCAATCAGCAAGGTCTTGCAGCTAGGCTATACCGATGGAACGCTGCACGATCCCGCGTCGGTTGTTATCGATGGGATAACCGATGGCAGGCAGTTCTGGGCTTCGTACCTGCACTGCTTGTTCAACGAGCAACTATTCCGAGACTACATGTTCGGAATGTTGCGCGGGAAAGAGGCGGTTCCTGCTGCCAATTTCCTTCCCTGGGCGGTGCCCGCTTCAGCGACTGTTGGAGCAACCGTCTGAGGCCAACCGATCTTCATGCCGCCAGCGTACGACGGTGGTTACCGTGCTGACGTGGCGACTCTCTGAAACCCTCGAGTCCACTAGTACAAGCTTCCTCTAGGGCCAACCAGCCCGGGCTTGTACTAGCTCGAGGAGCTTCAACTGGGGCGTCCCTCGGATGCCCGCAACCAAGCGGAGAAGCAGCTCTCGGAAGGGGGAGCCCTTCTCCGCTTTTTGTCATTTCAGGGCAAATATTGAGGCTATCCTTGCCGCTTTTTGTCATTTCGGGCCAAATATCGAGCTTTCCCGCTCGCATTTGTCGCTGCCAATTTATCAATTCCGTGAGAACACTCGAAGAGGTTCTCGAAAACCGTTCGCCGTTCTGGCAATTTTGGAAGAAGCTTTTTGCCTGCCGAAAGGAGCAGATCATGGAGATCGCAATGACCGACGAAACAACCGAAGAAACTACCTACGAATGCCTGATAATCTCAGTGATCACCGAGCATGGGGGTGAGGGACGAACCTTCCTTATACCTGCCGAAAGAGGGAGACTGACACCCACTGAAGGCATGCTTTTGGTTAAGGCGATGCTGTACAAGTTGATCGGACAGCTTCGAGAGCGAGGGGATCTGGGCAAGTACAGAGAGATTACCAGATTCATTCTCGGCCTCAAACAAGCCAATCAGCTACACATGGCAGCATTTACCGATCGAGTCTTAGCTGTCATTCACAATGAGACTCTGCTCAGCTCGGAGCTCATGCAACCACCTGTGGTGCCACAGCGAGAAGATGAGATTTTCTTTTCTCATGTTGTGCCGCGAGGAGTTTGGGAAATGACGTTCTCTGGTCCGGCAGTCGTTCGCCCGGTCGAGGCCCTAGGCTAGCTAGCAGAGCTTCTGTGCTAACCTCTTGGTTAACCCTAGATAAGAAACACTTGTCATTTACCCTTGTGGTCCATTAGTTTCTGAATATCACATCCATACGGATCCCCCCGGACTTTCTTCAGAACATCAGCATAGACATTCCTTCGCGAAGGCTTGCAGACCATTTCCGTGGACTGGTTTGTCATTGCAAGCATTTCTGCCGAAAGACCGGAGATCCACCTTAAGCGCAACGAGAAGCCGAGCTTCGTGCTCGTCTAGCCCCCATTGCAAGACGAGAATTCGTCTTGTCCCGATCAGCAACGCGCGCCTAACAGCGCAATTCAGAAAAGAGGACAACCGAGATGACGACAACAGCGATTGCCGAACGCACCACAGCCAAACCCCCCGAAAAGAAACCTGTCGTACCCCTTCTCTCCATGCGGGTCGCATTCTGCTTCCAACGCCGCGGTCCGGGATTCCGCCTCCGGATCACGCGCAAGGGGTCTCTGACCGGACCGCTGGCAATCCAGCGAGCCAAGAGATGCCTGCGCCGCATGCGCACGGCAATTCAAGGAGGGCTAGACCTGCCTGCAGGCTGGGATAACACGGATCCCAAAAATCTCACACCAGAGGTGGCGACCGCGATCTACCAGCTCGCCAAAATGGCTGGCGTACCTGCTGACAAATTGCAGGGCAGACCCAAACCTGGGAGCCCAGAATTCACGCCAGAGTTCGCCAAGGAATTCGCCCATATTCAGCAGTTGGTGATCGCTATTTACCAATTCGCCACCGCCGACCAACCGTTCAACTTTGTCGCCTATCCAGCCAGTGAGGCAAAGCCAGTAGCTGTTCTTTACGATGAGCCATTGGATTGTGATCGGCTCTCGCGAACGCCAACCGCGGCAGGAGACGACGACAGGCGCTTCTTCGTGCAGGCCATGTTCCCGGACCCGCCAGTCGGCAAGCCTGGGGAACATCGCCACGGAGACGGGTCGGGGACGCGCAATTAAGAACTAGCCCGATCGAGCGAAGGGACGCGCGTTTGCGTCCCTTCGTTTGTATTTTCCAAAACTCAAACATCTAACCCCAAGCAACAAGCGTAGAAAGCGCGAGGTGCAACAAATGAATGAAGGTAAGATCCGCGTCATGCTGTTCGCAAACTGTCATCCCAATGGGTCGAAGATTTTTGAAATCTGGCCGACCCAGGTGCAACAATTAATCGGCGAATGCCTCCGAGAACAGGGCGAGCGCTGCAAACATCTCCTAGTGATCACTGCTGGCCGGGAACAAATCGTCGGTAAGTGGGACACCGGAGAAGAGTGCGCAACGCGAACGCTGGGAGAGTTGGCCTGCTTGTGTGGGCTGCCACAGTCGCCGTTCTGCTTTTTCCCCGACTCGATGGGCTCCCACTACGTCCACAATGGCTTTTCTGCACAACTAGCGGGCCAGAAGGTCATCGACACCAAAGAATTTCCCGACGCCAAGTACATCGTAATCACAGACCTCGATCAAACACAGGTCCTCGGCACGATGGTCGACGGCAAGTACGTACGGCAGCCACCACGCGAGGCGTACGAACACTGCGCACACCTCCTTCCTGGTGAGCTGCTGAAGGCGGCGGGCTTGCCAGGTCTTGCGGAAACCGAAACCGCTGCTGTGGGAGCCTAGCAAGCTGCCTTACGAAAAGCGCGCCTTTGCCGGTGCGCTTTTCTTTTTGTAATATTTTGCCGAAAATATTTATTTACAGCATTTCATTCCATACGGCAGACACAAAAAAGCCAATGCAAGAATGCGTGTCACAAATTAACGACAAAACAACAATAGGATTAGAGCAAAGAATGCGCTGCGCCGGTTACGAGCCGGCAGTCGGCAATGGCGCAAACAAGCGCTTCCACCAGGGCCTTCTCAACTCCTCAATCTCCTGCTGCATAGCATGCAAGCGAGCTTCTAGTTCCAGGCGTTCGGCCTCTCGTTCTATACGACTCAATTCAAACTGCTCTTGCGCCGCCAGCTTACCCGCCTCTTCTTCCTCCAGGCGCGTCTGTAATGCACGCGCTTCGTTTTCTTTATTCTCTAAAGCCAGACGATGTTCTTCATCACGCTTTTCCAAATCTGGCAGCAAGCGCAGCTGTTGAGCCTGTTCCTCTATAAATGCATCCTTTTCGCGCAGGGCGGCCGCCTGCAGCTCGAGCCGTTCTAATAAAGGTCGCATGATCTCTTCGGCGACGCGTTTGACCACCTCTTTGTATTCACGACGCCAATTGCTATTCGCACCCGGCACAGCATCGTCTGGATCAGACGCTGTGCCAACCGGTTCCAACAGAGTAGCCAAGGCCATCGTCGGCAAAGATGATGCCTGCTTCAATTTTTCCACTGCTGACTGGGAGCTAGCCTGTTCGCGAGACTCTCGCTTGATGCGGTTTTTGCGACGAACCTTCAATTGGTCCATTTCCGAGAAATCGACATACCATTCGTCCCACAACCAGCCACGTCTTTTCTCGCCTTTGAGCACGCCGTGCTCCAACTCCTGGCGGAGCGTGTCTTCATCGACTCCGGCTGCGCGCGCGGCGTCTTTGATCGGCATAAACTTTTCTCTAGGCATGGTAACAACCTTCGCGAAGATCGAGGGCACTTCAAAGGAATTATATTCATGCCTGAGGTCGAAAAACCGCAGTATAAGCCAGGTTTAGAAAATTGCTAAGTTGGCAATATGCATGATATATCGATTGTCGCCAGATTAGCTAGTTCGCTCTTCGACTGACGCATTATCAAGCAACTCTTCGGATAAGCGCGAAATTGACAAGAAAGTATCGGTCGCCGCCTGAATTACCGCTTCTTGATCGGCTTGTGACATCTCGACGGCATTGAAATCGGCAGTAAAAGATTTCCAGATTTGCTGAAAATTCGTACCGTAGGGATCGAAGTAGGTTGCGCCGCGGCCTTCGTTCAAACGATACTTTTCCTGCAAGCTATGGGCGATGAACTTGCCACCATGCTTGCTTCCAAGCAAGACATAATGAAAGCCGAGTAATGCAATCGGACTATTCTCGGCTGCCGCGTCAATTTTTTGCAAAAGTTCGCTGGTCGCCGTGAGCGGCTGCAGTCCTTCCGTTTTGGCGCCGAAAAATTCTAAGTCCTGTTGCAAGAACGGCACCTGTAATTGGTCGTCCGACAACACCTGGCTGATACCAGGCAGGGACGCTTGCTGCTGGCGCAGTCGCGTTTCCAGCCGCTTGTGAATCAGGAAGAGCTGCCCGAGGTAACCTATATATATGTCTCTACGCAACTCACCGGCGGCTAACTGACGCTGAAATTCTTGCCCTTCGGCATTATTGTGATGCTCGCGCGTGCGCTCTTTAAGCGCTTGCATAATGGTCATTCACTGCTTGCTCCGCTGGTCCTGAGATTCTATCTCATTGAAAAGCCTCGTGTTGGATGAGGCCTTTCGCTCAGTCAAGGGCCAGGCTCGCAAATTTTATCTTTGCCGACGAAATTTGATGCTCGTGTCGATTTAGCTTTTTCGGGCTTGGCTTTTCAGCTTTTCGGAAATGTCCGGCTTGCTAAAAATTTTCCTGACAAATCATGCTCTTTTTAACAACTCCAAAACAACATCTTTGCAACATTGTGCAATTATGCTCGCCGAGGTTCTAATTACTACTGATCTCACTTTCCATTCGCGACTGATTGCACAAGGGTGCAAGCGATTCGCGCATTTACTAAGCGCTCAATAGAGAATTTACCGGGAGTGCCATTCATGAAATATTCGTCAAAAGCTATTGCTGCTATTTGTTTTTCTTTTACTACGACCGTAGCCTTCACTCTGCCTTTATCCGCTGGTAACATCCCCACCGGTAGTGTCATGCGTTCGATGCCCAAGGTGGGCAATGTCATGCATTCCCTGCCCAAGATGTCCAGTCTGACCCATATGTTCAGTGGCAGCAGTGCCACAAAGATGTTCAGCGGCAGCAGTGCCACGAAGATGTTCAGCGGGAGCAGTGCCACCAGAATGTTCCGCAGTCCAACTGCTGTGCCGGGTGCGAGTGTTGGCCGCATGGCGTCGCCTACTGCTCTTCCCAGCTCGAGCGTTGGCCGCATGGCGTCGCCTACTGCTCTCCCCAGCTCGAGCGTTGGCCGCATGGCGTCTCCTACCGCTGTTCCCGGCTCGAGCGCTACCGGTTATGCATCGCCAACCGCCGTTCCGAGCGCTAGCGCCGTCAGCTATCCGACTTCGGTCCGCGGCATGACGTCTATTCCCGGCGCCACTGCTGTCCCTGGCGCCGGTGCTGTTAGTTATCCCGGACCGACTTCGATCCGCAGCATAACCTCAATCCCGGGCGCGACTGCTGTCCCCGGCGCCAGTGCTGTTAGTTATCCCGGACCGACTTCGGTCCGCAGCATAACCTCTATTCCGGGCGCGACTGCTGTCCCCGGCGCCAGTGCTGTTCGCGCGATGCCAAATGCGGTTTCTGGTGCCAGCGCTACATCCACTGCCCGACCTTATCCAACCGCTATCGGTAGCGGCCACATCGAACAAGATCCGCTCGCTCCGTCTGCGGTAGCCTCGCACACAATGCCTATTTCCAGCACTGCTGGCGGCCCCATACGAGATCCGCTCGCACCGTCTGCGGTAGCCTCGCACACAACGCCTATTTCCAGCACTGCTGGCGGCCCCGTACGAGATCCGCTTGCGCCGACTACTACGACCCCGCCGGTTAGTGCCGGTGGTGGCTACGCTTCCCCACCAATTATCGCCAGACCGGGCCCGACTTCGGTGCCACCGGTTTCGGGCGTACCGCCGATTTCGCACGTGCCTCCGGTTGCGGTTCCTCCAGTTAGCGCATTACCACCGATTTCTGGCGTACCACCGGTTTTAGGCGTGCCTCCGATTTCGGGCGTACCGCCGATTTCGGGCGTGCCTCCGATTTCGGGCGTACCGCCGATTTCGGGCGTGCCTCCGATTTCGGGCGTGCCTCCGATTAATACGGGCGGCTATGCTTCTCCTCCGATTGAAATCGGTGGTGGCAGCGCAAGCCCATTTTCTAGTTCAGGATTTTGATCGCGTTTAATAACCGACCCAAACGCGAATCAAAGACGCCGTACCAAATCCGGCGTCTTTTGATTTGGACGCGCGCTGCTCCTCGACCCGCTTGATCGGTATGCCACCTTGCTCCACACAGTCCTAATGACGATCTAATTTACGATTTACGATATTGTCTAGTATATAAGAGGCAGGTGGTAGCGGAATTAGGATAAGGGAGGAGAGTTCGATCGACTGAGCTCTCCTCCCAGGGGTTTTGGGGCATCACTGGTGGGCTTCAACGATTGGACGCCGCGCGCGGGGAAAAGTCAAATCTGTCAGTGTGCATCAACAGTAGCTGGGCAGCACGGACAATTGAAGGATGGGACGGTTCGATGCGCTGGGCAAAGATGGATCGCCTCTTGCACATCCGTCTGTACTGCGGGCAGAATCACATCTAGTGGTTCGTTAATGCTTGAGTGTTGTTCTGGCCATCGGTGTGAGTCGAAAAACTGGATTGTTGGAAAGGTCTCAACTGCCCAAGTGCCGCTGTCGAACCGATACCACTGCACGAATACCAGATCCACTGGGCGATGATTCAGCTTAGGAAACAGATGGGCGATCTCGCCAGTCGGCTGTTCCTCCTCAATCTTCTTTCTGGCAACGAGCAACCAGGCTTCGACAAGCGCCGCAGAGCCAACTAGATTCGGGGTCACCTCAAATTTAAGCTCGTTCCTGGCGATCAGTGGCATTTCCGGGGCAAAGCAGTGAAACCAATCACTAAATTGCTGAGCGAATTCGGTAAATTCAATCGACATGCGGGGCCTCCTTGTTTCATCGCCTGGCAGTAAGCAGTTCCAATCACAATTCTTCGATGTCAATTTTCTTCAACAGCGTTTTGCCGCCCACTAGGATTGACTAGGGTGCTGTCATAAGTTTTTGTGATCACTGTGAATGTTTGAGCGGAATTACATGTAGTCCGGGGGTTCGAGAAGATAACTAATGCCTAGCAGGATAAGATCATGGTTGAAAAGCCCTTATGAGTAAAATCAAAACTTTAGATTAAGGTTGAGCTCGCTCACCTCGATCTGGACTTAAACCCGCATCTCTAACTGGTCAATAAAACCAATTGTGCATATGGCACGCATATAGAACCGGGCACCTTGGGCGTTGGGCAATGACGAGCCGATGCCAGGCGCCTGAAGTGCTTCTCAGCGATGCCACCACATGCGGTGCAAGGGCCTCGGCTGCCCTTATTTTAAAAGATGGCAAAAACACTCGATCCCTTAGCAACTGGCAGCCTATCAATGTTTCGTTAATACCGCTTGCATACATTTGCGTCGGCAAGAAGATGATCATTCCGGTGGTATGGCCTGGTGACTTTCGCATATACAAAAGCCGCTCAATCTGCCGAGCACACGGCATTTGACTAAGATCTGGCGTGATATACTAGGCCACGTTAGGACTGAATAAAGCGAGCGAGAACTAGGTCCTAAAAGGGGCACAAAGGTAAAAGCAGTCTAGAGCTGAAGAAAGTCTTTGCCGCAGTTTGCAACCCGCCGAAAACCGGAAAATCTCTCTCCAAGCCATTCGACACAACTGTCTGAGCGAAGCACCGGCGTTGCTTGCTCAGGACATGCGGCATCAATCTCAGCCATTGATTCAGCCATCGAAACGCATAATTTATTCGAGCGTGCTTCCTTTCATATGCCCGGGCACAAGGGCAGAGTCCTTGGCGCCCAGCCGGGCAACAACGATGTTTCTTTCAGCGGCGATCTGACTGAGCTGCCCGGTTTAGATGATCTGTCCGACCCGTCAGGCATCCTCAAATCGCTCGAAGAGCGGGCGGCCAAAGTCTGGGGGGCCAGCTCAAGCATCATTTCGGTGAACGGGGCCTCAGCTGGTTTGACCGCCGCCATTCTCAGCTTAGTTCCACTGGGCAAAAAGCATTTGCTCGTGCCCAGAAACGCTCATCGCTCGATCGTCAACGGCCTGGTCCTGAGCGGTCTTGAGCCGATCTGGTATGAGCCAACCTGGGACGAACAATGGCATCTTTGGAGTTCAGTCGATGCCAAGACAGTCGGCGACTTTTTAGCTGAGAAAGCAGAAAGCGTTGCCGGCGTCGTTGTAGTCTCTCCTACCTACGGCGGTGCTTTCAGCGACTTACCGGCAATAGCCCGGCAATGTCGATTGAGCGGCGTCATTTTAATTGTCGATGAAGCGCACGCGGCCCATTTAATTCCCCATTCTTCTATGCCGCCCTCGGCTGTCAGTGCCGGTGGAGACATAGTAGTTCAGTCTCTGCATAAGACACTGTCCGCCCTCACTCAGACAGGCATCGTGCATATCGGCAAGACAAAACTGGCAGCCAACGATCCTAGCAACTCCAGCAATTCTAGTAATGCTAGCGATTATTTACGCTCGTGTTTGCGCCTTGTCCAGACGACTAGCCCGAGCTATCTTCTGCTCGCTTCTATCGAAAAAGCGATCGGTGAGGTGAGCGGAGCCGAGGGCGTAGATAGACTGGCCGAGCTGCTCCGGCTGTCACAGCACCTCAAAGCCGGTGTTGAGCAAATTCCGGAATTCAAAGTTTTTGACACTGAGGATGGTGCCGATCCGCTGCATGTGCTTATCAAGCATGCCCGTTTTTCAGGCGAGCAATTGCATGATTTCCTTGCCGGACAAGGCATCTTTGCCGAGGCGGTGCTAGGCCACGGGCTCCTTTTGCTGCTGGGAACAGGCAGCAAGATGCAGGACATCGAACTTTTACTGGGGTCCTTGCGAGACTTTGCTGAACAAGCAAAAGATGCTCCTAGTGAATGCACAGGAAACGCGCTCTCCGCCGGAGTCTTTGAACGGCTTGCTCTAGAACAAGTGATGGCGCCGCGGGAAGCGGCAATGTCGCCATCACATCTGGTGCCAATCGACGAGGCCGCCGGCTGCATTGCGGCTGAATGTGTCGCGCCCTGCCCACCCGGAGTGCCTCTATGCGTGCCAGGCCAACGATTGACCAAAGACCTACTGAATAACTTGAGGACCGAACAAATTCGCGTCGTGATCAAGCGTCCTTGCGAACCGACGTCTGTTTCCCCAGATTTTTAACGCGTACGGAGAATGTGAATGGAAATAGTCCCTCCTGCCGATGACTTGTCTGCTTTCCTGGCAATCCTGCCGACCAATATCGCCAGCGCCCTGGAGAAGGACACCAATGGGCTGTACGAAGTTGTTTTGGATTTAGGGCGCCGACCGGAAGCGCGTTACTTAGATAAACGCGCAGTTTTTCTGTCTGAAAGCCCTCTGACAGACAAGGACCTGCAACACGCTGTCGACAAAGTCGGTCAGTTTTCCGGCGACAACCGAGCCGGCATCGAACGGACCTTACACCGCATCTCAGCAATCCGCAATCGTTCTGGCAAAATCATCGGTCTCACCTGCCGAGTCGGTCGGGCCATTTCAGGCACAATTAGCATTATTCGCGATCTGGTTGAGTCCGGTAAGTCCATTCTTTTTCTCGGCCCCCCCGGTGTGGGCAAGACGACGAAATTGCGGGAAATGGCTCGCGTGCTTGCCGATGAACTGATGAAGCGGGTGATTGTTATCGACACCTCCAATGAAATTGCCGGCGACGGCGACGTGCCGCATCCAGCCATCGGCCGTTCGCGCCGCATGCAAGTTTCGCATCCGGATGAACAGCACGCAGTAATGATCGAGGCCGTTGAGAATCACACGCCCGAGGTGATTATCATTGACGAAATTGGCACCGAACAGGAATCAGCCGCGGCCCGCACGATAGCGGAACGAGGCGTGATGCTGATCGGTACAGCGCACGGTAACGCCTTGGACAACCTTTTGAAAAATCCAACGCTGGTTGATCTGATCGGCGGTATCCAAACGGTCACACTGGGTGACGATGAGGCTCGCCGGCGGGGTACTCAAAAAACAGTGTTAGAACGTGCCTCACAGCCGACCTTTGAAATTTGCGTGGAGATTCTCGATCGGCAAACATTGGCCGTCCATCGCGATGTTGGTGAGGCTGTAGACCAGCTCTTACGAGGCTGGAAGATTCACCCGGAAATTCGGCGCCGCGACGACCAGACAGGTCAATTTTCAGTCGTTCATACACCGCAACCGACTGTCGCTTCTGTCGATGGTTTGGCGCCGTTCGCCACAGACTGGGGAGACCTTCAGGAGACTCATCTCAAAGTTTATCCATACGCCGTCAGCAAAGGATTACTGGAGCGCGTTGTAAAGACTCTACAACTGCCGGTGGAGGTGGTTAAGTCAATCGATGAAGCAGACGCAATTCTGGCGCTTCGCAGTTATGCCCGCGCCGGGGCGAAAATTTTCTCGCTGGCCGAGGCTCGCCAGGTGCCGGTTTACGTGGTGAAGAGCAACAATATGCCCCAGTTGCAAAAAGCATTACGAGAAGCATTGCATCTTGATACCGAAATTGGTGCAGTGGATATCGAGGGCGATGTCGACGAAACCGAAGTTGCTTTAGAAGAAGCGCGCGAAGCGATTGGCCGCGTCATGGATAGGCTGGAGCCACTGGAGTTGAGCCCGCGCCGTGCTTATATTCGCCGCTTGCAACATCAGCTGGTTGAGCGCTTCAATTTGAGCAGCCGCAGCATCGGCGATGAACCGATGCGTCGCCTGCGCATTTTGCCGCCAGCCGGCGCTCAGAAAAACCTCGGTTACATCTAATCCGCTTGGCAAGGCGATCTGAGGGCCGCTCTTCCTTGACAATTCAACCTGGCCCATATGATAGAAAAACTTCGAGAATTTCTAACATCCAGGTTTTGGTAGGTTTTGGCGCCTCAGCCCATGACCGTTTCAAAGCTCGATTGCGAGCCTAGTTAGAAAAACTTCCAGATTTTCTAACATGCTGTAGCGGGTGGATTTTGCCACATACTAGCGCGAGCTTGCAGAGGCGAAGTCAAGCACATCACTTAAAGGTCTCTGGATATCTCAGTGCTCATATCGATATCTTTTAGCCATATGTGATTTAGTCAAAACAATAGATCAAAAGCCCAAAGAACCTGCTGAACAGCTAACCAGATCCTTTAGACAAGCTAACCAAGCCAGCGAAATTGCTGTGTGGTATCGCTTGTAGTGGTATGGCCATTACTGGCTTAGTAAGCCACAGAATTTTGGAAGCAGCGAAATTTCGAGTAATGCCCTGCCTTCCCGACCACAACCTCTTGAAGGAGATTAAGACTTGGATGGGTTTGCCCCAGCCGATGACCGGTGTCTGGTCGTTCAGCTAGCACCGGTGACGTCTGTGGCACTACCAGTGTTGCTGTACAGCGAGACTGGCGATTGCGCTTCAACGCATTTGCACAACCTAAACCTATTTGAAATTCGCAAGGAGAGCTTAAAATGAAAACGAGATTTTTGTTGTTTTTGCTGTTCCTGCTTTTCGCTTTTTGTCTGGCCGCTCAGGCGCAAACGATAACCGTATTGGCTTCGTTCGGAGAACCCGGAAATCCGCTAGGCCCCTGAAGCTGCTATAACATTCGACGCCTACGGCAACATCTACGGCACCCTCGGCTATGGGGGTCCGGAGAATGGTGGCGGCATTTACGAACTGAAGAGAAACGGAACGCTCAGCATTCTCTTTAGTTTCGTCAACTCCAACGATGGTCGGGTACCTCTCACGCCTATTCTGCTGCCTAACGGTCTTCCGCTCACTAACACTGCGCAAGGTGGTGAAAACGGTTATGGGCTTATTTTCGAGCTTCAGCCGCCAGATACGATTTGCGGCTCGATATCGTGCCCGTGGCATGAGACCATATTGCACGATAATGGGTCAGGAGGAAGCAGCGCCCTTGCGGCCGATGCCTCGGGAAACATTTGGGGTACTACTTCAGGCACCACGCAGTATCCTTATGGCACGCTTTTCGAGATGACGCCAAATGGAGACGGAACCTATACGTACACCACTGTATATGTTTTCGGTACCGGATCCGGCGGACAATTTCCAGAATGGGGCCCCATTCTGGATTCGGCTGGGAACATCTTCGTTGTTAACGGAGCCAATGGTCTCGAGTCGGGTTGTGAGGTAATTTCTAAGCTTTCGAACGTCAATGGCACGTGGACCGAAACAATTTTGGACTACGAGTGTACGTTATCATTCGAAGCCCAAATCACTCTCGATTCCTCAGACGACGTGTTCATGATCTTAGGCGATGGTGAGGGGTCCGGTATTTACGAACTCGTCGGAGAGTCCAAGAGACTTTTGTCTACACTTCCCCCACCCATAAGCATTCGTCCGTCAGCGTTAACTCTGGACAGCGCCGGTAATCTTTACGGCGTGATAACTAATGGCGGTGCCTACGGCTTCGGAAATGTATACATGCTACCGACCGGAACATATAGATATACCGACCTCTACGACTTTAACGTTGGCTTCGTGGTGGGAGACGAACCCATAGGTCAGCCAGTCGTTGGTAGCGATGGCAACCTTTACGGCACCTGTTCCGGAGGTGGCCCGTATGGTGGAGGTACTCTCTGGAAACTGACACTTAATTAGCCTAGAAGACTCACGTCCTGACAAGAAAGGAGGCTGATAACGAGCCTCCTTTCTTGTGGAAGTAAATGCACCGAAAGCGTATCGCGCCGTTTCTCAATTCCAGCCTAACAACTGGCCAGCACCATTTTACATGACACTACAGATAGTGCCATCGAACAAAATTGGCGGTTGCGTTTTCAACGCATTCGCACAACCAAAACCTATTTGAAATTCACAAGGAGAGCTTAAAATGAAAACGAGATTTTTGTTGTTTTTGTTGTTCTTGCTTTTCACATTTTGCGTGCTCGCTCAGGCGCAAACACTGACCGTATTGTATACATTCGGACAAGTGGACTACGACGGATTTCAACCCGACGCCGGTCCAACGCTTGATGCCTACGGGAACATGTATGGTACCACATCTAGTGGCGGTCCAGGGGGTTTTGGCATCGTTTACGAGTTCAAAAGGAATGGCACGTACAGCATTCTCTTTGGCTTCGACGGTACCAGCGGCGGAGGGTTCCCTGACCAACCGGTTGTACTTGGACCAAACGGTCTCTTGTTCGGTAACAACGCTTATGGAGGGGATTATGGTGATGGCGTTGTTTTCGATCTTCAACCACCAAGTACAATTTGTGGCTCAATATCATGCCCGTGGCACGAGAGAGTGTTGCACAACAATGGCGAAGCGCTTGACGGGCGTTTCAACATTGCCGTTGACGCCACAGGAAACATCTGGGGCACCACCTATGGAGGTGGACAGTATGGTGATGGCTCTGTTTTTGAGATGACACCCAATGGCGACGGCACCTATACATATAACGTTGTTTATAGCTTTGGTGGTGGATCGGGGGGGATAAATCCACTCTTTGGTCCAACTCTGGATTCCGCTGGGAACGTCTTTGTTATTAACAACTCGGATATTCAACGGACCGAACTGTGCGGTAGTCTCTGAGGTTTCGAACGTGAATGGTACTTGGACCGAAACCGTTTTGTTTTATGAATGTACAGCGGGGGTGGGTTTCTCAGCACCTCTCACTGTCGATTCCTCGGACGATGTTTTCATGGTGTTAGGCGGGAACAGTATTTACGAACTCGTCGAAGGGGTCGGGAGACTCTTGTATACGTTTCCCATACATTCGATGATGTCGGGAGTAACTCTGGACAGCGCCGGCAATCTCTACGGCACGACGGTTGAGGGGGGCATCTATGGTTGGGGCACTGTATACAAGCTGGCGGCCAGAACATACACCTATACCGACCTCCACGACTTTAACACCAACGACCCGGCCGGATACCAACCAGCGCCAGAGGACCAGCCAGCCGTTGATAGCAGTGGGAACGTTTATGGCACCTGCTCCAATGGCGGCACTCACAATTCGGGCACGCTCTGGAAAGTAACACAATAACTTAAGCGCGGACTCACGTCCTCACAAGAAAGGAGGCTTTCGTTACAGGCCTCCTTTCTTTTTTGGAGTAAGTATTCGGCCAGCCCGTAGGAAGTCAGCATGGCTATCCATGCGGGTTTGGCTTTTGGTATGAACTTTGCCTTAATTATACGAACTAGGCAAGGCAAATTGGCGACGACGTTCGTCGGTCATATGCCAAGGCAGGTACTGTGCGGCTATTGATGGTGGGGGCTTGTCGTGGAGCTTGGAGCATTCTTCGAAAAAGTCCAGGAGTAAGGTTTCCGGGTTTAGACCGTTGTGAACCCAGGTGTTGAATATGGTGAACATTTTGGCACTCAAATGCCCGCCCCACTCGCTTCCACTGCCATAGCTGTTTTTGCGATTGACCACTGGACCTCGAAGTAATCTTTCGGCACGGTTGTTGTCCATCGGAATTCTTGGGTCTTGAACGAACATGGTTAGTCCTGACCAGTGCTTTTTTAGGCTTGAGAGAGCCTTGCGTTGTTCGGCATGGAGATTGACTTTCTGCAATTGTGTCTCCATGCGTTGGCGAATCTCTTCCAGGATTTGTTCTAACTCATGCTGAGTTGGCTCCCAGGTTTTACCCCAGTCGGGATTACTACAGAACCTACGAAAACGATTGTGGTTAGCTGCGAAGAGCCGCCCTAAGTCGGTAAGCCATTGCTTTGCCCAATTTCGTAATTGCGGCACTCCGGTAAATATTTTCAGGAAGTCCCGGCGTTGATGCACCCAGCAGTAGGCTTTGTTGATTTCTGATTTAAGCGGCTTGTAGGCAGAGTAGCGGTCGGTTAAAAGAACACCGGCAGAGTGAGAGAGGAAATCTTCTGGCACTTTGCGTGAGCGACTTTCATCCAGGATGAAGGCAATTGCGTCTTCGCTGGCGAAAACCCAAAGCCACCACGGGCGTTTCTTTCGCTCACCATTTTCGTCTTCAAAGACCCGCCAACTAGTCTCATCGGCATTCCACAAGTTAGCTTTTTGGCAGCGTTTTTTGATTCCCTCGTAGAGATCATCGAAGTATTCATCGATTCGTTTCATTCCGCCTGTAACAGTGCCAGCAGCCAAGGGAAGCCCTTTCAGTGACAGTTCTCGAAGAACTCTATTCATTGGTTGTCCAAACAAAAATCGGCGAAGAAACAAATGCGCCCAGAGAGAGTTTCCGACTGTAGTTCTTGGGTACAGCTTTGGAGGCGCTGGGGCTGCAATGACTTTGCGTTTCTCACAGTTGCACTTCGGCACGTAGCGATGCTGCTTGTGTTGCTCCAATACAAGCCAAGTCAGGATTTGCACCAACGATGAATCATCGGTTTCCGGCAATATCTCAAAGGGTGTTTGACAGGTCTGGCATGCCGGTTTTGGCAAAAGATGCTCCACTTCTTGGTTTTCCAGCTGCGACCGATCGCTGCGGCTAGGTCCTCTGTTATCGGGCTGCTGTCCTCGACTGCGAACCACACACGTAGTTACACTGGCTTGCTTGTTGGCTTCCTCAGATTGCGCTTGATTCGACGGTACAACCTCCGTGCCCCGTACAAACTGTTCTTGTCGAAACCAAGCCAATTGCTTGTTCGCTTTTTCTAGATCAATTTTGAGTCCGGCAACCTCTGCCTGCAAGTCTCTCAGCTCTTGTCTCGTCTTGAAAAAACGCTCTCTGAAATCATCGCGCTCGCCCGTCACTCGTTCAGTCCGCACGCTTAGCTGCTTGTTACGTCTCCTAAACGATTCGACTACCACTGTCAAAACCCGGATCTGAGCTTTTAGCCCTGATACAGAAATTTCTTTACCGGCTGATTTGGACGTGCTTTTCAAAGTCTTTGGCATGCCCAAATTATGATCCTTTCGATCACAAAAGGCCACCCTTCAGAACCACTCCGGAAATGAAATCTCTCTTCCCTAGCCGCTATACGGGCTGGCCGAATACTTACTTTTTGGAGCTTATAATGCCGAAAATATTCTTTTGTAGCAATCCAAACCCAAGCCACCGCAATCTACGCCAGTTACCAAGTGAGCGGATTTCTCACGTTCAATCATTCACCCAGTGAACCGTTACTACAATTTGTTGCGGGCAAAAAGCGGCCGCTCGATGGACCTCAATTGCACAAACACGCGGGCCGGTAGCGCAACTGTCATAGCGTTCGTTTCAATTTTTCCGCCCTTTCCGGGGCAGACTTTGCCGAAGCCGTTGACATCACTTATTAGGCCTCAGTAAGTTCTGGTTATCGATCGTTTCACCAATCTGCATAGCTTATTTCTTAGCCAAAAGCTTTATCGCGCGACTAAAAGATAGATACAAGCGGCACCAACGTGCTTCGACAATGCTGCGCAGATTGGTGACGCAATTGAAGTTCGCCAACAAGTTTTCTAGCCAATTTCGTTTGAGCGCCCGCAGTAGAAGTTGCTCAACGATGTCACACTGCCCGCAAAGTGGCAGCGCCGCGCGTAAGGAGCGTGCACGACTGCGTTATGTCAAATCGAGAGCAAATGAACAAGAAAATCGTCTTTGCGTTAGTCGTTCTGTTTCTCGTTGTGGGCTTTGCGCTGACCGTTGTGCTATACGGAGTGCTCGAACCTACAGATTTAGACAGGGGAGAAGCAGTCTACGCTGCCCTCTACTTGGCGTTTTACTTTGCTGTGGTCGTCTTTGGCAACGCAGCAGCGATTGTCTATATTGTGCAACTCGTGCGTGGACGGACCAGACCATCGGCCGCACAGCTTCTGCTCTTTGCTGCTTGTGCTGCGAAGGCTGTTTGCGTTGCCTGGCTTAACCCATTTAGAGCGGGGAACATGTTCCAGTTTGTGGTTGATTTCGTATTCGACTGCACTCTGAACTTCATTTTCTTCGGGGCAAGCTTCGTGATCGTGCGGTATGTGATCTCGTCTGTCAGGCGGTGGATCAAGGACATCGATAGCCGGATTTCCGGGTGGCCTGAAAGCAGACGATTAGCTTGGAATTGGTTCCAGGAGGGCATTTTGGCCAGTGCCTTCGCTGCCATTATCTATGTGCTATGGCAGGACTGGCGACAGCTCGTCGATCCGAGCAACCTGGGCACGCTTCAGTTCATTGTCTTCAAAGCCGTTCTGAAGATCATGGCTATGACGTTTGCTTTGATAGTGGTAACCAGCATTGGCTCAATCTTCGCCGGTTGTCTGCACGCGCTCTATCGCGTCCACAGACGGCGACATCCCAGAGTAGATCCAGTCTGAACGCAAACAGACGTCGAAAATTCAAGCAACGGGATAGCGAGTGGCCATGAGCATGCTCGTCTATCCCGTTGCTGATCCTAAGGCGGCAGAGCGCTTATGCGAATCTGCTGCCCTTAGTTCCCCGTCGGCGACCGCTTAGCGGTCAACACCAAAACCAGCTCCCGGCTGCACCGCAGTTGGTGGCACAACCGTGGCGGCGCATCGCGCCGTTTCACTGTCGCTTTGCGACTAAAGGATATGTCATGAGTGAAGAAATACGTGATTTCCAATTGCCCGATCTGACGCGGATCCCGCGCAGCATCGCTACCGCAGTTGCCAAAGCCGAACTCATGCTGGCAAAAATGCCTGTATGGTGTTACAACGAGGAATCCCTGTCGTATCACCAAAACATCGGCGTGGTGGGATTTGCAGTCCTCGCTTCCGGACAAGCAATTGAAATGCGGCGTAAGCCGGAACGCTGGGAGATACGTCTGCAGATTCCGTTACCGGCTTGGTCCGCGAGAGCGTTGAAGCACAAATTCGGTCCTGCTTTTCAGATCAACGCAATGTACGTAAAGGATCTGAATTACGTTCCGCCGGAGGGCGTTACTGACTCGGTTGTAACAACTCAGGAGGCGCTCACCGCGCTCGTGCAAGCGCTGTTTAAGGCGCAAGGTCCCCTGCTGGACAAGTCCGCTGATCAACTCAGAGAAGAGGAGTATAGGCAATACTCGCCTTTTCCTGACACCGAACTTTGGCCAGCACCAGCAGATCGCAAAGACGTTGCCCGTCTAGTAATCACCGCTCTTATAGACTTGAGCGAGGTTTACGACCTGGGCTGCATCGAGGCTGAGTTTCCCAACATTGGCGCTGTCAACCCGAACTATAATGCTGCGGAAATTCTGCGGCGGGCACTGGCAGTGGCAAAGGAACATTTTCAAAACAGCGCCCGGGAAGTTCGGCAAGTGAGGAACGCATTGGTAGAGCATTACAAGTCGCGAGTAGGCGCATTTTCCGGGGCTGTCTCTGCCAGTCCTTTCAGTCTCCAAAAGGCGCAGGCCATATTTTGGAAAATCGGTCTGGAAGGAGCGCTCCGCGACTTGAGGGTTGCACTTAACCAACTGGGGGACCGAGCAAAACCCGAAAACTCAGTTGGCATCCGGCGCGATGATATCCGATCGGAGTTACTTAAGGACTACAGTCTGGTGACCCGGCACTGGCGGCTGCAGCTCCAAACTGAGGGGGAGGAAGAACGCCCGGTAATCGCTGCCATGCTGGCAGTGGTTTTGGTCAAGTATGGGCATTTGCATAATTACCACTGTGCAGGTAACGGCGATGCTCTCACCAAGGAAGGTTTCCAACTAGCCGACGAGACAGGACAGCGAGAAATAGTGGATGCTCAGCTCGCCGCTCTGCGCTGAACGTGCAGGACGCAACAACAGGAAGCCGGCTCACCACAGTCGGCTTCCTTTGTTGCAATTTTTCGATTCGAGCCTAGCGCAAATCTTTGATCATGATGAGAACCCTACTAGTTCCGCAGTCACCAAAAACGCAATCAATTAGCTACAAGGAGCCAACAATGTTTGCCTTCACCATACAGATGCATTTAAGGGAGCAGGAGCGGCAAGGCGAGTCGAAAAAGCGGTTCGGCCACGAGCACGCGACCTGGAATGAAATCCACGACCACGAAGAGAGAGAGGGGTGGCGGAGATTCTTTTCGCAATCGGCGTTCGGCCATCCGAACGCGACCTGGAATGAAATCCAGGAGCACCAAAAGGAGCAGGCGCAAAAGCGCCAGCCGCCAAGCGGTTGAACAATTAGTCAGGGGCGGAAGATCCGCCCCTAATTTTTCACACATTTAGCAGATCGCTGTGGCCAGGTAACCATCAAAGTTGCCGGGCGTATCGAGGCGATCGCGGAAAGGAGACCACTATGGAGCGGGAATATTTTGATTGGTTGACAAAACAGTCGCGGCGAGAAGTACGGGCTGACCTTGGACGGCAAATAGACTCAAACGATTTCAGATTCGAGATCACCGTTCTCTGTAATGTCATCGCTGCAGTAAACGCAGAGAACAAACAAGGCGAATTCGACGACAGGCGAGCGCGAGCCAAACAGCAAGAGCGGATGATCGCCCGTCTAGATCGGCTGCTGGCGTTAACTTTCATTGTCCTGGGTGATACCGAATCTGGCGAGCGAATCGCCGACATCCTGATTGACGCTAAATCCGCTCTGCGAGCAGGGATGCTTCCCCAGGCTGTGGTCGAATTGGTCGATGCTGACTTCGTGATGGATCAAGAACATGGCAAAGGCAACGAGAATCCCTTTTCCTTTGCCAGCCTGCGCTTTCTGGTGCAGTTTTTCCAAAAGCGTGTTGGGTTGATCTCCGGCTCCGTAGGCGAACGCTTGTTCGAACTCGAGGGCATCTCCAGCTTGCTAGACGGCGTCGCGGCCTCTCGACTGGTAACCACCGGCAACGTCTTGAGTCGGCGGGTAATAGACGAATTTCGTCGGGCCGTCTTGATCTCAGTCGACCAACAAATGCTTACTGCCTCTGTGCTTGCTGCGCTAGAAGACCTGGCGCACGAGCTACACAGAGCAATTCAATGATGCAGGACAATGGAGTATGGCATGTGGCGCCGATCTCGATTGTTCTGTGTTTTTTGGTTGTATTTATTATATTCTTTAGTATGTTGAGTGTGACAAATAAAAAGACAGGAAGGACCAGATGGTCCTCCCTGTCTTTGGCCGCTATCACTCGCGTCCGCTTAAACCGACGCCAGCAAAGTGCCTGCGTCAATTTGCAGGCGCAGCACTTTCCAGCCAGCAGCCACCAGATAGAAAGTGTTATACAGCGCGCCCCAGATTCCCATGGACATGAATAGCGTAACGATAAGCATCCCTGTCCAGTCGAGGGCGCCGAACCGATGGCTCCATGCCACCAAGCCCGTTCCTGCCAGGCCGGCGGCAACGCCAATAGCGACGAGGAGCGTGGTTCTGGGGTGGCGGTTGTGATCGACGTACGGGATCACCTTGAACATCGGTAGCATCGATAGGCCGAGACCAAAACCAACAAATGGCAACAGCCACAGAGTTCCCTGCGTTAAGAGCCCAAAAAGCACTCCTAACGCCAGTCCGACCGCTGCAAACGCTACACCATGCATTTCGTTGCTCCCAGACCGGATTACAACCAGGGAAGCAGCGAGAGAAACGCTGAGACCAACAATCACAAGTGACAACAACTGAATTCCGTGCATGAGAAAGCTCCTTTTTCAGGTTATGCACCTCGGTGCGGTTTAGGGGTTAGGACAACAGTGTTTGCGTCCCAAGAGTGCATGGATTGTCAATTTGCGGAAACTGTACGTTCACCTCCATTGGACATCGCGGATCGAGAACAATCAATCAACCCTGCCCGGATTGTAAAAGGCACCAGTCAGCCCGTAGCCTTTGAGAAGAGCTACAGGTGCTGCCGCTGACTCATCCAAGATCCGGCTCGAAGGGAACCAGGGCGAACCAGGTCGGTTCAGTTCGTATTGATCGATCAACAGCTGGGCCGAAGGATCTTCATCCCTCTGCCCTCAGGTAGGGCATCGACATAGATCCCCGCTCCGATTCGAAATCCTCCCATTTCCGATTGCCGGTCCCGCGCAAGCAAGGCCTGGTAGCGAGTGAACCACAACGCCCTGGCGTCCGCAATCAGCGCCACCATTGGCGGCTGGTTCAGATAGGCCACGGTCAACTCTTTTTGCGGCTCGGTCAAATCCAGCGAGTACACCGGCGGCAGACCGTTGTGGTTTAGTTTGCGCAAGCCTGCTTCCACTGCCTCTTGCATTGTTTGTCGGCTTGGATAAAACTCCCAACGCACAGCCACGTAAACTTGACTTGGCTGTGTTAGTCGGGCGTCATCCGTCTTGCGCGTTCGCACCGAGATGGTAACCCAGGGGAACTGCTCTCGCAGGCGCTTCTTCAGCTGTTGCCCCAGGCTCGGTTCTACTGCGGCTAAGGACCGCATGCTCGTTCCTCCTCTCTCGGAGCGTCGCCTTTCGCCGGCTGGCTCTCCTGCTTGCTGGTGACTTCGTCCACCCGGATAACAGGAACTGATCCGAACTTGCCAGGGATCTGATTTCTCACATCCTCGAAGGAGGGACCGCCCACGTAGAAAACGATCAGGTTGTTCTCGCCTCGCCCGACGTAGAATTCGTGTTTGAATATTTTGCTCAGGTGAGCGCGAAGACTCCCAGCTACGGTTTCGGTATCGGTCTCGCTACCAAACTGCCGCAGGTACTCAAGCAAGATGTCTTCTGGACCTTTTGGTGTTGCCATATTCAACTCCTTCCTGAAGCGGCGAGGTTGAAGTCCCCGCCGCTTCTCAATAACTGCGGTGCCTTGCCGCGTGATCAGCCAGTCTGCACCGCGACTTCCGCCAGGCGAATGGCGATGACTTCCATCTGTTGAGGATCGGTGAACATTCCGTATACAGCCTCGTACTCGACGACAAGATCTTTCGAGTCGCCGCCCAATACGCAGTTAACACCTTGTGGATGCTGGTCGAGAACGCCCCATAGCAAGTCCCAGCCGCGGATCTTCGGGCCGACGACCAGCGGTGGAAACGCTGTCATGTGCTTATCGTCCGGCACTACTGTGAACACGATATCATGTGTATCCGGGACACGAGTAAGCCAGCCCAGAGTTCCTCTCAACGTGCGCTTGGATCCTACCGAATCAAAACTTCCTCCACCCATATTTCACCTCGTTAAATTTGAATTTGTTCCGCCTAAGCTCACCATCTACATCACAATCACCAGTCCGAGCACGGGCATGCTCTTAGCCTTGAAAAAGTCTGGTAACTGAATGAAACGTAGATTGGATCTATACGACGACCTATGGAGAGCTTAGATTTGGAACGTCTAGACCTTAGCTATAGAAAGTGTTGTCAAGCAATAGGCTGTGATTAAGAGCAGAAACAAACCAAGACTCACCACCGCCCCCGAAAAAGCGCTGCCAGCCTGATTATCATGACAACCGATCGTTGATGGCTACGCCTGAGCTTCAATAAGCCGATAAAATTATCAGTTCATTCTGCTTAGCGCCGCTAGCGCTGGCATATATACCGGGTGCACTTTCGCTACCGCAACGAACTCAGTTCAAGTCCGGTCTGTACGTAGCAAATACCAAAAGTTTGTGCAGTTCTTGCAGACTCTGGCGGCCAATGGCATGGGCGACATTTCCTTGCTCCTGATGATAAGCAATGTGCTTGTCCATGGTGGCAAAGTCCTTATTTTTAATCGCCACTTCCAGTTCCGCGTTGCGCGCTTCCAACTCACGCAACGATTCCATCATTGCCAATTGCCGCCGCTGAGAGGCGATTTGAACGGCAACCGCATCTATATCTGATTGCACAAGGCGCTCTTCTTCGTCAGCTTCAAAATCTGCAGCCATCTGCGTGTCGGCAGTGGCACCACAAGCAGTGTCATCAACCCGCTTTTCTTCTGACCAACCGATTTTCTCTTCTGTAACTTTTACTAGTTGAGTCATGATATACACCTTCTTAAAAATTTCCCACGCCTCGCCATTTGCATTCTGCCAAACCTATCAATTCCGGATTAATTGCGGATCAATTACAGGCAGCGCTGAATATGGTGCATCGTAAGGAAGCAGAAATCGTCAGTCAATCGTATATTTCTCATGGTCGACGGCGGCGAGGGGGAGGACCACCACTGAGAGGAGGGGGTAATTGCGAATCGGTGTCGGGCTCCGCTTCTGAACGCGAATCGGCATCGGTCTTGGCAGCGCTGTTGGCGTTTTTGGCAGTGGATCTATCTTCTTGTTTGACTACACTCGGCTGCTCGGGCTCTGCAGAATGAGCCGGTTGTGGCGGTGATGCAGGCGATACCGACTCATTCTTCTCGGAGGTACCGGCCTTGGCAACAGGCGTTGCTTCTTTCGCCTCAATTTCGCTCAACAGTTCGTCCAGCGGATCGGAAAAGTCGAACTGTTCTATTTGATCGGTCTGATCGCTTGCTCCATCAATGGCGCCCAATCGTGGTGAAATGCCGAATGCCCTCTCGGCTAGATCTTCCATCTCGTCGGCGATCTGAGCATGTCGTTGGATAGTGGGATCACCAATCTCGTGCGGATTGTACGCTGTCGGCAAAGCGTCGCCGATGCCCACCACAGACTGAGGAACCGGTGAATCGCTGCTACTCGCTTCAGCTATCTGATCTATTTCCGCCGCTTTCCCGGCAGGCGTCTCTACATATCCATGATCTTTGTCGTTCAAAGAATCAGCCACGAACATCTGCAGCTCTCTGTGCAGCCGTTTCAATTCGCCAGTGACGCTTGCCAAATCGGACGATCTCACCGGCGGTGCAGAAAGACCCGGACCATTTGTGGATAACAGCGCGAGAAGCTTTTCCTTGGCAAAAATATCCAAAGGCCGCGCACCGGATGCACGAGCCAGGCGCTGTAGCCGCTCAAACTCTTCGGCTGACAGATTGATGATGATTTGCTGTTCTGCCAAGGCGTTACTCTGTTTTTCTCGACGCTTCTCTCGTCTGACTCAATTCTAGCTAACCCTAACCTTGCCTAACAACGAATAGCAGTGACAGAAAACTGGCAGTTTTTCTGTCACGCCTGCCGGAACGCTTTGCAACAAGGCAAAATAGTTTCAGACGCCAAGAGGCACTGGGCTTGAAATCATGCTTCAGATGTAGTTCAGTGTACGAACAAACTTTCTGATTAAATAACCCTAGATAGCCTCCGGAATCCAGTTGATGAATTACGTTGAAGCAGTGGAATATCTCCAATCGTTTCCGGACATGGAGAGAGGCACGCACGGGTCCAGAGCACCCTCCATGAGCCTGGAGTCGATGAAAGCGCTCTTGCGGGTACTCGGCAACCCGCAAAATGGCCGGCACACCATTCACGTCACCGGTTCCAAGGGCAAGGGTAGCACCAGTTGGATGATTGCCTCAATCTTGACGCAGGCTGGCTTTGAGACTGCGCTTTACACCAGTCCTCATCTCCATTCCTACACGGAGCGGCTGACTGTAAACATGAACCACCTCTCGGAAGAACGCTTCGCGCGCGGCATGACGGAAATCCACCCGGTTGTCCAGGAGCAGTTGAATAATGGCGCCGGCCCGTTTTCGACATTCGGCATCCTGACAGCACTTTTCTTCCACCTGGCCAGCAAATCTGATCCGCCGATTCAATGGCAAGTGGTTGAGGTCGGCGTGGGCGGGCGTTACGACGTAACCAATGTATTCGATACAAAGGATGTCGCGGTGATTACGGCGATAAGCCTGGAACACACAGAACTTCTCGGCAATAGTCAATCCGAAATTGCCACAAACAAAGCCGGGATCATCACACCCGGATGTTTCGCGGTGCTGGCGCCGCAGCGTGATCCTTCTGTGCGCAGCGCGATCGGGCGCAAATGCCACCACGTCGGGGCAGCGTTGATCGATGTGAAGCGGACTTACAAGATCAAACCCCAGAAACATACATTTGAGGGGCAGAGCTTCATTCTGGAAAGCATGCGCGGAAGCGGCATACTGCACACCCCCATGCTCGGCCCGCATCAAATTGACAACGCCGCAACGGCGGCAGCAGTAGCGACAGCGTTAATGGATCGGGGCGTCCAAATTACACAGAAGGATATTGAAACGGGATTAGCCAACGCCCGCATTCAAGGCCGGTTGGAAATTTTATCAGGTAGTGGAACGGGCAAGCCCAATTTGCCGACAGTGATCGTTGACGGTGCCCACAATCACGAGTCGGCAGCAGCACTATCCCACGCATTGAGACTTATGTTTGGTAAGCCAAGCTGCATTTTCATTCTTGGTGTTAACACGGATAAGAACATCAATGCCATTTGGCGCGAATTGGCAGGGATCAGCCGTTGCCTGATTGCCACACGCTCCAAAAACTTGCGGGCAGCGGATCCTGACACTATCGCCCAGGCCCTGCACGTGCAAGCGAAGAGCGAAATTATGATCACACCTAATGTCGGCGAAGCCATAGAAGCAGCCCTGAGCATGGCCGGCAAGCAAGATCTGATCTGCGTAACCGGATCACTATATTTGGTGGCTGAAGCCCGAGAATATTTGGCGACGAAATAGAGCGGCCAAAAATTCTCTCTAGTGTTTGCTGCTTACGCCGGCACAACCGCCGCGTTCGTCAGTTTATAACCAGCGGGAATTTCGAATTGATTCGGATCTGGACTGCCTGCCACATATTTTTGTAAATGCAACAACTCCTCTCCGGAAGCACTGGTCTTTGCTGTATGGATCGGACAGCCCAGATCGTCTGCCGTCCATGATTCAGTCGTGACACCATTGCTCTCCCACTGCCAACCATGACAAGGGTGCCCGAACTTCAATTCTGTACCAAGCGCTTTGCCGTGCAGTTCTTTGATTCGTTGGTCGTCGAGCGGTGCAGCCGACGCATCCTGTGGCATCGTTTGACGAATCGCTAATTTCTGCTTTTCCAAGAGCATATAAGACTCGTGACGCGGATAATCAAAAATCGTGATCGAACGGGCAGGATTGTCATTAATGATAGCCAGACCGGCTTGCGGCGGCTCAGTTTCGATGCGAACGTGTCCTAAACCATCCGTGCAAAACCGATAATTGGATTGACCTTCAGCCGTGCGCCGTAAGTAAGTTGCATCGTACGATTTGGTCGGATAATTCACGGCCTGGCCGGGCGGAATAAGGGCTGTCGCCAGCAGTAGTGACGCGAGAAGAGATCTCAGCGCTGATTTACTCATGACAAACCCTCAAGTGCGGAAGCAAATGCACATAATAACATTCAAAACACCTCCAAAAAGACAGTCTGCTGGTGGAACTGGTTGGCATTTAAGAGTTTCAACAAAGTACAATCGACGCTGATATGTTTTAGCTATGAAGCGTCATAATGGATGTGTTCGGCTAAGCAAAGGCCGACAGTTTTGTATCTGGCGCAACAAACGTCATCCCCCGGCGCGGGTCGAGAATATGTCCACTCATGTCCTCTACACAGATGAGAAAAACGGCTCGAATAATCACGCTCATGGAGAAATTGGTTGGATTTCATTCGAGGCCGCTGCCGCTTTACGACTGCTCGACAATTTGCAGATCCAGCTAGGCAGGCTGGACAAGAAGCTTTCCAAGACTCGCGTTCACGATTCACGTGTTGCCATTAGACGTTGGTTTGCCATTTGGAACATTTTGCGCGAGGACGGCTGGGAAGGCTCTAAATTTCGCAAGCAGGCGAGCGAACCTTTAGCCACTCTTCTTACCCATCTCGGTAAAACAAGGGATATGGATGTAATGCTCGAGCTTGGCTCACAACTTGGCTGCAAGCGGAAGTTTTTGCGAGATCTCGATCGCCACCGAGCCAAAGCGGCTAGAGAGTTGGAGCAACATCTGCGTAAGCTCTCAATCAATTCTCTCATTCGTTATATGCACAGCTCCTTGCAACGTCGAAAGCTTAAGTTAGAGAAAGCTCTTTTCGATACCTTGTCTGCCCGTGAATCGATCGCCGATCACATCAATTTCGCCCTCGAACACCAAGAGCAGTTAGTAAAGAGCTTGGAATCAATGCTTGATACACCTAAAGGCATGCATGAATTTCGACTGGGCGTGAAAGGTTGGCGTTATCTTCTGTCGGAACTGTGCGGCATCAAAAATGAAGAGCTGGGTGAAGCGCAAACTTTGCTCGGTGAAATCCACGACTTGGACACAATGCACGAGCTACTGCTTGAAGATGGCAATAATATTCTGGCTCTGGAGAATTTGCGGCACAAGCGCAACGAATTACTGAGCCAGGCGCAATTAATTACACGACAACTGCCGTACGGTCTACGAGCGGTCGGTTCAATACCGGCGCGCTAATTCACCGGGTTTACACAGTCGCGCTGGGAATTCTGCCAGCGAGCTGTTCTTCGCGCGCCAGTTCTTGGGCAAATCGCTCGACCGCGGCAATGATTTGTTCCTCGTCGCCGTGGGCAAATCCAATCATGTATTCATGCCGCTTATGATCCATCACGTAATGATTGTTCGTACTGACCATCGGTAGACGTGCGGCACGAGTGCTGCGCAAAATCTGATCGTCATCCACATCGCCGACAAATGTCACGATCATGTGCATGCCAGCACTAACATCAGAAACGGTGATTCGCTTTCTAAAGAGTCGCGTCAAAGCCTGAACCAATGCAGCACGACGTTTTGCGTACATGCTGCGAGTGCGTCGAATATGCCGTTCCAAATGTCCTTCATTGATAAAATCAGTCAGCGCTCGTTGCTCAAGAAGTGGAAAATCTCTTTCCACCAAGGACTTAGCCCGGTACATCGGCTGCACTAGACGGTGAGGCAACACGGTGAAACCCATGCGCACAACTGGAAACAGGACTTTCCAAAAAGTAGCCAGGTAGATGACATTATCGTGTTCGTCTAATCCTTGTAGCGCCGGCACTGGCTTTTCACCATATCGGAATTCGCTGTCAAAATCGTCCTCAAGAATTATTCCACCGGTCGTTTCCGCCCATTTCAATAATTCCAGCCGCCGGGGCAAGGACATCACGACGCCGGTCGGATCCTGGTGCGACGGGGTAATGTAGACAAGCTTGACGTGCTCTTGCTGCTGATAAAGTCTCTCAACAATCAAGCCGTTGTTGTCGATGGGGATCGGTACAATCTTCACGTCATGTGTTGCTAAACTTCGGCGCGCGCCGGGAAAACCCGGATTTTCTACAGCCACTACATCGCCTGGATTCAAGAGCATTCTGCCGATCAGATCTAGCGCACTCTGCGCTCCAGAAAAAATAGCTATTTGATCAGGCAAGCACTTAACCGAACGCGAGCGAATTAAATAACCAGTAATCGCTTCCCTGAGCGGCGCGTAGCCAAAAGGATCGCTTGTATAGTCGAACAAGCTGTTATCTTGAAAGCGTGCGCTCTTATTCAATACTTCCCGCCAACGATTGAGCGGCAGCTGCTCGAGACTCGGAGCACCATAATTGAGCTCGGGAAACAACTCAGCATTGGAGGGCTCAATTATCGGCGACGCGAAAACGCGTTTGCCGTAATCTGAAAGTCTGACTGGCTTGGCAGCCCGTTCTTCTAGTTCGGAAGTAGCCAGGGCAAACGTCGTATACTCTCGCGGTATTTCTTTGTTGACAAATGTGCCGCTGCCGGAAATCGTTTGAATGTAGCCTTGACTAGCCAGTTCTTCGTAACTGCGAATGACTGTAAATCGCGACACGTTGGCTGAATCGGCCAGATCCCGAGTCGATGGCAGCTTCTCGCCAGGTCGCAAACGCCCTGTCAAGATAGCCTGACGCAGTGCTTCGGAGACCTGTTTGTAAACTGGTTGATTGCTATGTGCGGGTAAAGACAAAACGAATTGCATAAAAGTACCTGCCAGAGGTTCGCTAATCGAGGCGCATCAACGAGAAGACTATACCCAATTGCCGCAATTACCTCACACAAACCCGCTCAATGCTTCTGTTGACAAGAATGAAGACATTTGCTTTAGGCAAATGTTACTACATATATACGCCAGAGTTTCCCTTATACGCCAGAATCAACTCGGTCCCGCCCGCTATTCGCGTCACTTTGGCAAACCGAAATCATTCCGCAAGTCCCTGTTTTATTATGCCCAGTTCTTCGCAAAACTCATGCACAAATTTTCGCCAAAATCCTGCCCGCACTTTGGCAGTTTCGCCGTGCTTTTGTGGACTGGCCGTTTCTCAGTAGGCTCGCGGCACCCTCAGCAAGCGAATTACTGCCGACGAGCTTGTATCAAAAACCGAATTAGTTGAAGATATTGATGCACACCAACAGGTGAGGTGGATAGTGAGTAAATCCATTGTTCTAACTGGAGTAGGTAGGGATCGGGTTGGAATAGTCGCCGAATTGACCGAAGCGCTTTTCGCGCTTGGCTGTAACTTGCTGGATTCAAGCATGACCTTGCTCCGCGGCGAATTTGCCATCATTTTGATGATCAGCCTGCCGGAGCATTTATCGATCAAGGACTTTACCAAAGCCGTCGAACTATTACAGAAGCGACTTGGCTTCGCGTTGCACATTAGAGAGCTGGCCGAGGATGAGCTACAGCCAGATAATGAGAGCAGGAATGGGTACATTATTTCGGTATATGGCGCGGATAAGCCTGGTATCGTATCTGGTGTAACCAAGAAGCTAGCGGACTTGGGCCTGAATATAACCGATGTAGAAACGAAGCGCACTTCCTTCGCTCAGCCAGAAGCAGGGAGGGAGGCGAGTCTAGTCTTCATCATGGTTTTGGAGGTAACCGCGCCTCCTGAAATAAAGAGTGAACAATTGACCAAAGAAATGAAGGTGATCGCCTCACATCTCGGGGTAGACGTTTCAGTGCAAGAATGGGATGTCCTTGAGCTTTAAATGGCTATCCTCGACATACTTACCTACCCAAATCCAGAACTGAAGAAGGTTGCCACAGCCGTTGCAGAAATCGATCAGACAGTACGTTGTTTCATCAATGACTTGATTGATACGCTTGAGGCCTCGCCTGGATGCGTTGGCATCGCCGCACCGCAAGTTGGATCATTACTTCGGATAATAATTATTGATTCCTCTCGCCACCCACGCTTTCCTTCGGGGCATGGCCGGCTAATTTTGATAAATCCGGTGGTGGTCTGGCAGGAAGGCGAGGTCATCGGTCGTGAGGGTTGTCTAAGCCTGCCGGACTTTACAGCCAATGTCAAACGCCCCAAAAGGATACAAGTCGAAGCACTAGACCTATCTACGAAAACGGTTTCTATCGACGCCGCTGACTTTGAAGCACGCGTCATCATGCACGAAGCAGATCATTTGGACGGCATTCTCTTTTTAGATCGTGTCGCATCGCTGAAGACTGATGTATTCAGGCGAAAAAGGTACTCGCCGCCAGCCGCAGACAAGCAGACAGAACTGTAGATTTTAACTTGGGCTGAAAGGCGATAGCCCATGTTTCCGAATCCTAGTTCCGCCTCTTGTCCGAAGTCAGAACCAGGCCCCTCGCGAGAGCCTGATTCTTGTTGGATTTAGATCCGCGTTGGGTTTAGATCCACCTTGGCCCAAGATCCGCATTAGGTTTAGATCCGCTGATTAGCAACCACCGCTGCTCAAATGGTTAGGATTGGCGATCACTAATGTGCCGCCCTGAACGGCTATTGAATGCATCAGAAACCAGCATCCTGTGGCGCAAAATACCAGTTTGTTCTGGAGTCAGCACCGACAGGAATTGCAAGCGGTATTCGAGTCGCTCATTAGCTAGTTGTGAGCGGATGTCGTTGATTTTGGACTGAAGCTGCATTGCGTCTTGCTTATTCACGTCGGAGCGTGTAAGGACTTCTTTAAGTTGATCGTTAAACGCTCTCAGTTGTGCTTTCTGAGAGGCGGTAGTGATGAGATTCTGATCTTTGAGAGAGGCAATCTTTGCTAACTGCTCGTCAGTGAGACCAAGTTTTTTGAAAAATGCACCCTTGCGATCAAATTTGGCGCGCGCACCGCACGCTGTGTTGACGCGTACTTGTCCTTTGCTTATCGAGTTACCTTCTGTTGTCTGAGCTGCCATCGCAGGAACGCCGACGATTGTGCTGGCAATCAAAAAAGTTTTGACAAAGTTCTTACTGAACATGATTTAGTCCTCCGTTCATGGAATCTGATATTTGGTTCTCAATTGGTGATGAACTTGTTGTTCACTAATTCGAACGACGAACAGGCAGATGTATTGTTCGTGGCAATAGATTAATTCAGTCTAATCCTAGCTGTTAAATGCCTAAATTCGGGGAGGCAGCTGAATATATCGTCAGTAATGCAAATTGTTAGTATTGCCAATTACATCGTTGACAGAATTGTTTTCACGGCCAACTTCATGCGCTGGGTCATGGCTCGTGTTATGCCGTACGTCATGTCCTGTGTTATGTCCTGCTTCACATGCTGGTTCATGGCTTGTCTCATGTCCTGCTTCACGCCGCGCCTCAAGTCCTGAGTCGCGCCCTACGTCATGCCCTCCGTCACAGGCTGTGTCGTGGCCGCGGACGTCCGCGACTGACCAATTGTGAGAGTGCATAGCAGCGAGCGTACGCTTAGCACGTTCAGCAACGTGCGCATTTTCGTCGGCGACCAATCGGCGCAACAGCGCGAGCGGCGTTCGACGATTGTCTGCCATGCCGCATCGGACGCGCATGTCTTTGTCTGAAACCAACTCCTGCAAAATGCCAAACGGCACTTTTGGATTTTCTGCCAACCCGATTCTCACTTCAGGATGCCGATCTTTTAGCAATAAAAACATTAGCGGTATCGGTAAACTCGGATTTTGGTCACGCGAGCTCGCAGACTGACGTCTTCATCGAAGGTAAGGTGATATAAATCCAGCGCCGGAGTGGTGAGACCACCTGCTTTGAGATAGCGCTGCCAATATTCGGCTGAACGACTGCGAATTCCAGGTGCTTTGCCTGAGGTGTGACGATTCATATCCGGCTCTTCCTATGATTTATCGATTTATCTGGAGCGGATATATACAGATGAGTTTGATTTTGGACAGCGCAGACAAGCCATTACCAGCGTGATATTTGAGATAATGCTGCATTCGACGATAACCTAGAACCGCAAAATAATTGCCAAAACTCAGGGGGTTGCTCATGTCAGCAAGTGTTGTCACCAAAGTGAAAGGCATCCTCGTAGAAAAGCCGGGTGGAATAGAAGTCCTCCAGCTTCGGGACTTGATTCTTCCAGCACCCAAAGAAGGAGAAGTGCTGGTAAAAATTCACGCCGCCGGTCTCAATTTTATCGACATTTATCAACGATTCGGCACTTACCAAGTTCCGATGCCCTTTACCCCCGGACGAGAAGCGTCCGGAGTAGTGGAAGCGGTTGGTCCTCTGGTGACCAGGGTCAAGCCGGGCGATCGCGTCGCCTACACATACGGATTAGGCGCCTACGCGCAAGCCTGCATAGTTCATTCCGATCATTTGATCCCGCTGCCGGATAATTTATCCTTCGAAGAAGGCGCCGCTTTCCCACTGCAAGGAATGACTGCCCAATATCTGTTGCACGAGTTTCACACAATTCAACCTGGCGAAACAGTGCTGATCCACGCCGCGGCAGGAGGAATGGGCTTGCTCTTAACACAGTGGGCTAAGCACCTTGGCGCGCGCGTCTTCGGCACAGTTTCAAACGAAGAAAAAGCAAAAATTGCCAAAGAGGCAGGCGCTGATGAAGTGATCAATTACGTCGAGAACGATTTTGTTCAAGAGGTGATGCGCCTCACCGACGGTGTCGGTGTTGACTTCATTATCGATGGCGTTGGCAAAACAACGTTCCCCGGCGATCTGGAGGCGGTGAAAAAACGCGGGGACATCGTCATTTTTGGCTCGGCTAGCGGTCCTTGCGATCCGATCTCTCCCAACAAATTGCAGACAAAGTCCATCTCTCTTCACGGCGGCAGTTTGTTCAATTTCATCAGCACCAGAGAAGAGATGCTTCCACGTGCCAATGCTGTCCTCAAGGGACTAAACGAAGGCTGGCTAAAATTGCGAATCGAACATGTATTTCCTTTGCAAGAGGCGGCCCACGGCCCAGCAACTTCTCGAAACTAGAAAGACCGTAGGGAAGCTGGTTCTGAAGATGACCTAGAGCAGCTGATCAGTTTCTAACTGTGACTTATGGGTTTAAACTAATTGGACTTAAACGCACTGAAATTGGTATCTTGACTGTTTACTTATGTGCTCCGAGATCATATGCGCAACCAAATAATAATTGCCTTGCCAATTTTCATGCTTTGTCAGGTATCCAGCGCGTTTGCCGACGACAGCGTCACCAGACATGGCAGCAGTGAGTACCCTAACGCCGTAAGCTCAATCGAGGGATATTCGATCGGAGAGACAACAGCCGACTCGCTGCTGTTGCAAGCACAGCATTGTTTGCATGCCGGTGATGTGAATCGGGCGATTAAATTGTGCCAGCTAGCGCTGAACAAAGATTACAACGATTGCGAATTGCATCAGTTATACGCCCAGGCATTGCAAAAGAAACTTCAGGGTCAGCCAGCCGATGAACGTGACCCGGAGCTGTTTAACAAGTGCGTGAAGGAATGGGTGTTCGTCCTCCGCAATGAATATGGTGATGAACAGGGAATGTCCTGGCACGGTCTGAGCGTTCCAGGCCTATCTCACGAATACGAAGATTCCGATCGCGGTGGCGTGGCTCGGGCAGCGCTCAAGCAGCTAACTGGATCGACGCCCAGAATGTGGGAAACAGATGCACGTTATTTGAAACGCGTCGGCAAACCCAGTACCACTACTGTCGACGGCAAAGTAGTTGACGACGGAAAGAAAGCGCATAAATCAAATAAAGCCAAAGTGGCGGATCAGTAGGTGTTACGATCTTCTCGCAGAGATTTGGTCGCAAAGATTTGGAAGGCGCTCTTGCATGAACGACGAGAACCGCTTTGATCGCCCCTGGGGTAGCTTTTTCATTCTTGATGACAGAGAACAGACCAAGGTCAAACGTCTGGTTGTCAATCCAGGCCATCGCCTCAGTTTGCAGAGCCACAAATATCGTGACGAGCACTGGGTAATAGTTCGCGGTGTCGCCCAAGTGACGCTCGACGATGTCACGAGGGACTACCACTATGGCGACCACGTTTTCATCAAGCGCGGTGTCAAGCATCGAATCGGCTGTCAAGGGCCAGAGCCTGTTGAGATCATCGAAGTGCAGACTGGTGATGCTTTCCCCGAGGAAGACATTGTGCGCTATGTCGATGATTACAATCGCGCTGGACGAACTGATTAAACCGCCGATCGCCTCGCTAAGAGCCAGAAAAGAAGAAGTGACAGAAAAACTGCCAGTTTATCTTTCTCGGACAGTCTGCCCAAATCGCGCGACCCACGCTAATGCCAAAGAAGCGAAATACGTGGAATTTTTTCCAGCCGGAAACGTTCAACAATTACGACCGATCTTCCGAAAAGCCCCGCGTTACATCATTTTTTGTATATCAAGTAGACGCCCGAAATGAGTCATATAGATCTACTTTTCTTGAACTGAGAGAAGCAGGTGATTAAGCTCAACTTATAACTGTGTAGTCCCGCACTCTTCCCAAGTAATCCCAAACACCCCATTTAATTTTCCACCACGCACCGCCAAGAGACTATTGATTTGCACCGAATATGGTGCGGTGCTTGTTGCTGCCATCGGATTTACGGGGATTCACTAAAAGCGCGCGGTCTACTGAGGTCTCTCTTCGCTGATCACCAGATCAACGCAGATCTGTGCTGTTCCAATATCGGAGTGAAAATTGCCATTATGATTCAACAATTCATCGGGCATCTGTTCTCAGATGCCGTGTCCGGCGCGCTCGTCATTTTCTGGTTACTTCTTTTGCCGTGCATAATTATTGAAAGTTTGCTGATGATTACGGCTTGCCGAAATGCTGATTTTCGACCATACCTGCGCCAGTTCCATCGCGCCGTTCATCAGGTTCTCCACTATCTCTGGCATCAAGTTAACCACCTGGCAACTTCGGTCGCCAGTCACGTGACGGATTTATTTCTCAGTCAGACCAAACTGCGGCCACCGGTCAAACATGCACTGCGACCGGTAATCAGATTGGGTCTGCGAGCGCTGGTTTGCGCTTTCATGTTTTTGTCGTTACTGTGGATGTGCGGCCTGTTCCGCTACTTCCCGCTTGGTGAGTACATGTGAACGTACATCATCAGCTAACGTCCGCTGGCACGAGGCTAACGTTACAGAGAAAAATCTGCTTTTTTCTCTGGCCTCGTTGCTTGGTCGAGCCTTCAGCCATGGCTTGAGGCCGCTAAAGCCAGCGCAAAGATCTGATTGCAGGGATCAAAACTGGGTCGAACCTGATCCAGTCTGATCATTGGCGATTGGCTATCGCCACCACTCCCGGGAGGGAGTGGCTGCAATTCCTCTACGCTGTAGTTTGGCGTTGTGTGGAACGGGAACGGCGGCGGAGTTTTCGCCCTTTCTGCCGCCTTGTCGCCGGAATACTCTATGGAGCACATTCGGTGGACGTTCTTGTCAGATAGCCCCACAATCCGGACAGGTAAGGGTTGTGGCGGAGGCAGGCCGAGTACCAAACGGGGCCTAGAACCCCGTAGGTCCTGCCTTCAATGTAATGAGGCGAGTAGCTCCCACGGACGGCCCCGGCCGCCTGTGTCGCCTCCGCGATTACCGAAGGGGAAGGGCTGGGCTAAGCCCCAAACTTAGCCCATTAGCGAAGACATGCAGCAACACTGCATGCTTGACGTTAAGGCAGGTAATTGCGAACTGCGAGGCTTAGACATGCCGTATGGTATCCGGCGGAACATTACCGGGCACGGCGCCTCGCAGTTGATTCAGCGGAAGCGTCCGCAAGGGCCTGGCAACAGGCTCCTTGCGGATGCGATCGCATTTCCCTACGAAAATTGCCAGAGCACGTTGGAGCATGTGCTCTGGATTTTCTTAACGCAACAATCCTAGCGAGAGAAAAGGAGGAGCACGAATGCACGAACTGAATGACGATGGATTGATAGCCGAGGCGCCCCGCTCGTTCTGTGCAATCGAAGGCACGGACATCCGACTTACACTGCTGCCCGTAACAGGCGGAGCCCAGCTCGGGCAGGCTGATGTCATCGTCGCCGCTGATGCTTGCGAGGGCGATCTGCCCGATAGTTAGCGAAAGGCAGTTCATTACTTCAGCATGGCGCCACTTCCGGTGGTGGCACGCTTTATTTTCAGGCAACTGAATCAGGTGCTTTATGCACCTAGTAAGGAGAAAAAGAAACCTATGCGAGATATTTCGTCTTTTCCGCCGGAACAACTCACACGAGGCCGCAACTTCCTGGAATCTACGCTTTCGGCGCACAGTAGCTCTGGGTTCGCCGGGAGCTCCGTTGCCGGGTTTCATCGGCATGTTGAGAAAGCTCAGCTCTTGCCAGCAATCGAAACCGGCATTAAGCTGCAGGATATCGCCTGGGCCCACCTGTTCGCTTACCGGATCTTCATGTCCCTCCTCTATCTGCAAGCGGCAGAACGGTTTGCCGCCGCACAAAACCAAGACGTGCAACTCCTGGCGGAGGATGCTCAACAGCGAGCCCGGTTCGAGTTGCATGAGGCGGTCAGCGTCGCCGAACGGGCTCAGGAGTTCGTCACGGTCTTCCAGGCACAAGTTTCTGATCTTATGGACGCCTTGGCTGAACTTGTCCCAAGGCAACCAGGCGAGCAGCAAGCGCTTCCGGAAGGAGGCACTTTACTAACGAAAAGAGACTGCCTGGATGCCTACGCTTATTATGTGGTGAAGGCCTCTCAGATCAATGAGCAGTTCGGCGTGGAAATGCTGGCAACACTCTTCCCCGAGGCACCAGGGCGATAACATCAAAAATACGGCAGACTAACAAACCCCCGGTCTGCCGTATTTTTACTTCTTTTTCTGCAATTATTCGTCCATATAGTATGGAATACTATATTCTTTAATATGGATGGACAGCAAACAAAACGCCATTGCTGGTGGTGGCGTTGTAGCGGTCGCCGTTGGAGAGAAATGCTCGCCTCACGCAAAAAAAATTCAAGGCAAGCGAGCAGAGACAGACACTCCGCTCGCTTGCCATGATTTATTGCCGACCTGAGCTCCTGCCGCTTACTGGAACTCAAAGCTCACGTCTGTGAGTGCCCCGGACACTTCTACCACGATTAAGTAGGGGAACCAGCCCGGCCCGATCGTAACCACCTGGCCCGGTGGTATGCAGGGCATTGGCGTGTTGCCCCAGGTTGCCGCGCCAGGGAGGTTTTGGCCACCTTTAGCGTCCCAATCAGAGCCGATTGGAGGGTATTGGAGAAACACCGGGTTGATCGTGCTGTTCTCAGTTGCCGAAATCACCCACTGAGGCCACACGATATAAAATTGGATGTTGGTGCCAATCTGGTCGATGTTCCACTGGTTCAACGAAGTGTTGTCACCCAGGTTACACGTTTCCTGGAAGTTAACTGGGTCGAGGCCGTACACCGAGGGCAAACTGGCCGACACAATCAGCTTCGCATGCATCTGCTGGTCTAAAGTAAGAATCGTTCCCGAAGCTAAGTCGGTGTATTGCTCTCCCTGGACCTCCTGAGCAGTCAGCGTACCCGATGAGTTAGATAGGCAGGCAGCGGGCTGGTATAACCAACCGTCTTGGAACAACCAACCCTCCTCTTGGGGCAACTGGCCAGTACTGTCTGATTGAGAAGCAGGTTTATCGACCCGCCCAGGTGAAACAGTATGTTGTTGCGCGTGCTTAGCCGCTGGAAGACGTAACCATTTTGGAAACATAGCTGGTGGATCGTCGCACCGTACCCACCCTGCTCGTTCAAGATCGCGTCGTTCCAAGTGAAGTTGTCTTGCGGTGGCAGAAAGTGCTCTGGCTTTTGGTCTCTCACGAGCAGACCAGTTCCCAAAGTCTCAGGCTCACCAGACCCGGTCACTTTGTTAACGGTCACCCCGGAATTTTCACTAAGACAAGGCCGGCCATTGCCGCCCATGATCAATACCGAGGCAGTCTTTCCTTGCGGCAGTTGCCAGCGAACAACTGTTTTTCCTGCGCTGAGTAGCTCCACGCGCCCGTCCTGAGCGAAAGTTACCGGTTTATCGAACTTTACGGTCAACTCCCACCCGTCTCCGGGGCTGGCGCATTGCTCCTTCACGGTAATGTCGCCGGGAATTGTGGCGGTGAAGTAAGAGGTCTTCGGTTGAATCAAGACCAAGTTGTTGTCGGCGAAGGCGGGGGCTACCGCCGCGGTCAAAAACAGCGCAACCAGCGCTAAGCTGGCAAGCAATTTGACTTTCATTTTCTTTTCTTCCTTCTTGCAGTCGCCCCTAAGCAGCGCTGCGGTTATTGGTAAATGGTTTCTGGTAAGCCGCACTGATATTGCCAATGCGGGGTCCAAGCAGAAGAAACTAAACTAAGAAGCCATGCACGTGCCCCGCGAAGCGATCGGCTGACAATCATCATTTCGACGACAACAAAGGACAAATAAATTTGACTAGGCTAGTTAACGCGGGACTTCTCAAATACGAAAATGGAAAGCTTTTGATGTCTATGCTTAACAAGCAGTAGAGCCTGAGATCAAGAGGCTCTTCAAAATGGCGCGCTTATAATCTTAGTCCAGCTCGCGCTAACAGATGAGCACAACGTTCGCACAACTTGAGCGATTATTCATTCGAATCGTTGTTGCCCACTTTTGCATATATCTCGGCTAAGAGAATTCAGACGGCGGCTTCATCGACCACCGCAAACGCTGCAACATACTATACTGCTTACCAAATACTATATATACGCATAGAACGCCCAAAAACGAAGAAGCGGCTGGTTTGCCTGCTTCTTCGTGTAGGGGAGGGCGCGCTTACGCGCGGACCTCAGTGGGGTAGCCGAGCTTAGCGATAACCAGCGCGACGCCGGTCCAGGCAGCGTGGCGAAGCTTTGTCGCCAGTGGTCTGGACAGCGGCTTTGGTGAAAACGTGGTCGCAGGCTCCTTACGTGCCGCCAGCGCTGCCACCATCGAACGGACGATGGCGTGATTGTCGGTGAAATCCAACGGCTCGGTGCCTTCGATTGCGCCATGTGCGTCGCTGACGACTATGGTGGTCGCCTGTGCAAAATGCGGAACGAGCTGCTGAATGGCTCCGTCGGCGTCGATAGGCGGGCTGAACTCGCTGCCGATGTAGACCACGTTAAACTGTTCGGGGCGGACAACGTGCCTGACGTCGCCCTTGCGAGCTTCGAACGTATTGTTGTTGGCAGCGATTGCCGGTAACTCCAAAGAACGGAAGTACAGACAACCGCTGCAAACAGCTGGTAAGTAATCGCTCAGGTCGCTTGTGTTTTCGTCCGATCCCACGATCAAGACGGACAATTGGTTGGTGGGCCGCTGTTTCATTGCTGCTGTTCCCCTTGTGTTGTATTTTCGGTTCGGTTATGGCGGCGGCGAGCATCATGGCCAGATGTTCGCCGCCACAAGTTGGTTAGACTTACTTCGCCGCAAGTGCTTCTACTTCGCGGAAAAGCTGTTCCGCCTGGCGTCGAGATTTCAACGAGCCCGACCCTAGTGCCCCTACTGCTCCACTGCTGAACTGCCTCGCCAGTGGGGTAGCGGAGTCTTGCGCGTGTGTTTCATAGTCGGCGTAGGGACTATCCTCGACCGCCACTTGCACCGAAGTGCGAAGAGGCTGTGCCTTGGAGCGTGCCCGGGCCGCGCATTGTATCTGGTGATCAACGAGATTCGTGATCGCGGCGATCGTAGCCCGCGCTTCCTCATCCCGCTGCAGGTAAAGCTTGTACGCTTCGTCAGCGTCTGCCCCTTGAAGTGCCCGGCCGTTGCTGGTGATGAACTGATCGAAGTCCGGCAGAAGCCGACCCTCCAAGTACTCCCGCAGCGACGCGTGGCTTGAAGCATGACACTCAAGAGCACTGTTGAGTAGTGGTTTGAAGTCCGACAGTCTGTTGCCTTTCAGCCTGATGCAGATGTCGAGAGCATAGCGCAGATCGTCTTCCAGCCAGTTTGGTTCAATACGCACCAGATGGTAGACGATGTACAGGAACCGCACCGCCGCACGGCGAGCGGGTGTGTTGTGATATTCGTGTTGCCGCCAGCGCGTGCAGATGTCTACGAAGTCAATGTCGTTGCCTTTGGAGCGGAGCTCCTGGAGAACGGCCATCGACGCTCGCTCGCGAAAGTACGCTGTCAAAATAGCCTCACCTGAGTCGTATTCGACGGCGTAGTGCATGCCGAGGCTCGATAACTGTGACCGAAGATCTCGGTCTTCGACTTGCTGCATTAACAATCCAAGCACCATTTGGAAGTCGCCTTCCAGCTTGAGCAGAGACAGCTTTTCGCCGAGCGCTCTGACTGCGGGCAAGATAGCTTGGCGGCAGGTTTCCCGTTCGTCGTCGGCAGAGGTCAAGGCAGCGCGCAACGATGGGAAGCTCTCATCGTCACCGTTGATACCGTCCAGGTTGTCTGCGGCGATCTGGCAGGCTAGCAAAGTTGCGTTGTGAGCAGCGATGAGCTGCTGAATTGTCTGAAGCATTTGAAAACCCTCCCGCGACTGTGTCGCGTTATCAGCTTGGGTGTGTCGGTGTAGCTGACGCACAGGTTGAATGTCTAATCAGGCGAGACTGCTTCATCCCAATCTGACGGCGCCTGGAACTTGATTAACTGATTTCACACCCCGAAGTCTTGCTTTCAACGAAATCCCTGAATGGAATCTCTGTGCTTTGAAAGTTACGTGTACTTACGACTTCGGGGGGATTTAAGTTCTTTATGAAAAATCTTGTTATTAGGGAGATTATGGTCAAGAGATAACATAATCGAATCCTTAAGAACAATAGTCTTGGACTCTTGAAGATATGATTTATTCAGATCTTTGCTCTCGCAAGGAGCCATAGCTTCGCGAAGCAAGCGATGGATTGGTTCAGTTGCAGAAAAGTGGACTGGCATGGGTTGCTGAACACCGGCAGCCAGCCAACTTTATCTGGCTGCCGGCATTCACCTTGTTTCAAGCAGTAGCGGCAGGCCGTTCGGGGACCTGACCGGCTCGCAGCTGGCGATATAGCTCCTGCTGGTGTTTGAAGTAGGCAAGCACGTTAGCCACCATGGCCTCCGTCAGTTGGCTCTCGACCCCGCGTTCGAGTGCCAGGTCTCGCGCTCTCTGGGCCAGCGACTCAGCTTCCATCCACGCCCTGCCAGCCTTTTTGACGTAGTTCACCTCCAGTGGCGACCTGAGGAATCGCAGACTCCGCTGGACGAGAAGACAGAAGCGTTCTGCCCAGAGATTGTCGTCCAGCTTGTTCAACGCCTCAATGTCGGCAGCCAGTTGATCCTCTTGCAAGAAGGCGGGTTCGTCAGGCTCAGCACCAGGGAATTCCGGAGTGTCGCGGATAACCGTCCAAGTTTGCAAAAATGCCTTGCCGGCAACCGCGACTTCGGGAATGGCTTGTGTAGCAATGTCTTTCATGTTCACCTCGGGCGCTTGCGCGCATGTTTGTTTGGTTAAGGAGAACGCACCACAGACAGTGGCGCGCCAAGAGTCAATGCCTAACTAATTGAGACAGCCCTCACTCACCGCAAGCAGTCGGCCTTAATCGGGGAACGACTAATTGCTTGGCAGGGGGGTTACAACTGTGTACTTTTGGACCTTCCGGGCTATGAATCAAAAAATGGATCAAAAATTTGATGATTTACTCTACAGATCATTCGCTTTGGATATCAAGAGTGCTCACCATGGATATCAAGACCCTTGATCAAAAAGCCAATAAAGTAATCCACATCTCGAATTGGCGGCGGCAGCCCACCAACAGCAAAGACCGGGGAGCAAGTAGGCAACCAACCCGCCTGTCTAAGCAGACCAGAACAACGATAGTTGTCTATGCCAGCGTCAGGTGCGCGATCCACAATCGCCGAGTCCGGCTGTCATTTTTCAAAGCGAATCAGATGATTAGCATAGTCAATTGTGTACTGCAGATCTTTCAAAAAGTTCTGCCCAAGTAGCGGGTATTTCATTCTGGACTGGTCTGACACAGCGACAATCACCGGATCATGTACTGGCCCAAGCTGAATATCTTTGACTTCGAACAGTTGACCGATTGTCGTGCCGCCGGCACCGGATATTTGCAGGCGACGACCGGTACTTTTGCCGCCACCCACCGCATCAAGCTGGGCTGTGGAGAACATGCAGATTCCGGCACCAGTATCAAACTGAACCGGGCAATCTCGGCAGTTGATCTTTGCCACCACAATCAGTGCCTGCCCATCCATTTTGAAAGGCACCTGATATTCGTATCTACCAGAAGAGTTCACGACAACCATGTTCTTGGCTGGCGCTGAGCTACTTTCCACCGAATTTCTTTCTGTGCGTTTGAAAGAAATGGCTCGAGCATTTCTGTCAATGGTGTACTGAAAATCGCAGAAGAAGTTTTGCCCCAACAGTGGATAGGGCAGCTCGAACGCACTAACGAAAACCGGAAATCGGCGCCGCTCAATCCTTCCCACTGTTACGTCCAGTTGCATTCTCCAACCAGGAATGGCTCTCTTCGAACCGATCCCGGCGGCGAATGCGTCTGGCTTGCCCGCTGGTGGGTCTATGCCTAATTGCTTCAGACTTTGCAAAGAACAGCAGCAAACGGCAGCACCAGTGTCAAAGATCATCTTTACCGGACGACCATTAATGCTGCCGTCCACCATGAGCTCATTATTCAAGTCTTCAAATTTTATGTACGTTTCACGCGGCAATGAGTCCCATTTTGAATCGCGGCTTTTCAGCGAGAACGGATCAAATACGTCTTTAAATTCCGGTCTGTTGAGAGCCGTGCGGGCGAGCGCAGCAGCTTCGGAATTGGGGTATTGAGCGATCACGCTTTGGTAATAACGCAAAGCAGGAGTGTACTCGCACAACTGTTCATGCGCCAGCGCCGCGTAATAAAACGCTTCAGCAGTAGCTTCGCCATCAGCACAAGCAGCATCCAAGAATTTAACCGCATGATCGTAGTGCTTTAGCCGATACTCGGCGACGCCCCTTTGGAAGATCTCCGCTGATTGACTCTCTTCAGCCGGCTGTTCACCGGCAACAGCAGACAAAGAGCCGCACAAGCTAAACGCCAAAGACGTTAGCAAAGATGTTAGAAAGAACAACGCGGTTGTAGCCAGGTCAATTCTGCGTCTTTTCAAAGCAATCAGACCAGTTTCTGGAAGGATGGGTACACCAGCACTAGCGTAGCTAATAGTATTCCACCGGATAAGTATCTCTAATCGCTCTAGCAGCGCTCATAGGTCTTTCTTTCGACTCTTGTCATCCGGTAGTTTCTGGATATATACCCCCCAAATATCCGGTTTATTTTCCCGCTGTTTTAGAGCTCAACAACTAACACACCAGTTGAACATTTTGATATTTACCCTGCACTACTGGTGGTGCAGAGGCATCATGTTCCCTCAACAAATAACCATTAAATGCCTCAAGGAAGTCGTGCACTGAGCGCTCTGTGGAAAATTCAATTTTGGCATCGACAAGGAGTAACTCTATGGCTATCACGGTATTGGGAAGGAAATTAGACACGTCGTCCGTGTTCGCTGACTGGGCGCTTGTAGTGATCGAAACGGCTGCTGGCACGATGATGGCAGTGGATCGCGCCGCGGACAAACTAAACGCTGTGCTGGATTATGTCAAAGGGGATCCATTGGACTTGGAGACCCTGCAATCGCTGTGCTTACTTTTCCTCGAGGCACACGCCCTGATCTCCATGCACACTTTAGGCTTCCGCAAGCACTATGACGGACATCCTATGTATCGGCCCGCTTTTTCTCGGCTCAGCTCAATTGTCCGCAGAGTAGACACAGCGGAAAGCTTTTACCATATGTTGCTAAGGTACGAAGAGGCTAAAGCTAACGGTCGAATTCTGAACGGGGAGGAATTTGCTGAGTACAACATCATTATCGAACATTTGAGAAAATGGCATCTGCCGCCGCTAATCGCCGATATCAGGCAGATATTGGCGGACTTCCAAGTCCGGATCGACAGTGACGGTCTCGCCATAAACGCCGATGGCAGCCTGCCTGTTGAGAGCCACAAGCGTAAGATCGGTCCAGACGAGGTTCTCAGAGAGCTCGACCCGGCGGCAGAACCACTACGTCCTTCATTCAGACTGTCGAGTTAAAGGGCGCTGACCGAGACAAGACTGGCGTATCTCGTACATACGCCAGTCTTAACTTTTTATAGCGAACTTTGCCTAAAATACTCTATTTAAGAGAAATATAATCCTCAACAGAGTGGCTGTCCACCCGGGTATCTGCCCGAGATATCAACTCTGGATGTCCACATCGATATCGGCATGATCGTAAAATGTGCCGTCCAGAGCGCTCGGTCCCATTTCCTGGGTTGGCGGTTGGCGATGCCCATACCGGACCATTTTGTATCCAGCACGCTCGAGTGGCTCCCTCACTTCATTAGGGCAGGAAAGCTCCAGTCGGCAATTCATGTCGCCGGTGATCACCTTCGTACCGTCTGCATCACCAAAATCTACTTCATAGATTGTTAGTCCGTGGTCGGAAAGGGCGCGCCCGATTACAGGGTTTTGCCAGAAATTGAAGACCCGCAAATGACGAACACAAGCGTTACCTGGCTGCCCTTGGCCAATCGCCGCAAGCAGCAAATCAACTTGCCGGCGGCGGACCGGTGCCGTGAAAATCGGCCCACCACGCATCGACTTCAAATGCACAACAATCACCGTGAATTGCACTTTGAACCGGGTGTCCAGCAAATTCACAAGCAGCGCTGGACGCAGATCCGGAATGTGGAAGACGTCAGCAATTGATTGGATTACACGCGTGCTAAGCACCTGAAGGCGCCGGCTATCGATAATGATCCCCAGACCTTGACCGCGACTGTTCTCCGGCGCGCAAAATGACAGCCAGCTCTTTCCTGATTGGGAGGCGATGTTTGCCAGCGCTTGGTTTGTCACTTCGCAAGCCGCGAACAGATGACATTTCTTCAGCACGCGTGCATAGATGGGGCTGAAAAAGCGTTCTTTGTCTTCATCGCAATTTTCCAGATTCCATTCGCCGATGCGCAGCGCTTTATCATCAGCGCAGGCAGCCGGAAGCGGCGAAAGCATCTCTTCAACGACAAAATCGACAAGCGCCGGGTCTGGAGCTTGTCGATACCGGCGACCGAAAGCGCGCGAGCGCGAATATTTCTTCGCCACAGCAATGACGTGCTTTAAGGCATGCTGTGGCATGCCATATGCTTCAGCCTCGAGCACATATCGAGGCTTATTTACTTTTTTGATTTTCTAACCATAGTTATCTTTCCTTCGCCACGAACACGTGGCTAACTGGGCGGCTGCCTGGCCGCCTCTTGTGCTGTGCAATTTCGCGCTAAAAAAGCGCGTCAACCTTGCCGCCTGAGAAAATACGTTCGGCATCGCCAGAAAATGCGCCTCGATCTGATTGTTCGAGACCGCACGTCGGCCTCGCCGCCTCAACGCCCGCGTTCAGTTGAATCAGGTTTCGTTAGATTTATTGCTAGATTTTCTGACTAAGTTCGCGGAAAAGCATTTTCTGACAAGGGAAGGTTGGCCCTTGTTTCGTACGCCGTGCGATCTATTGAAAACAAGCGGAAGAAAAGCATGATCCACCGTCGAATATGGCGACCAGAATTTCGATCAAATCTCGCAGCTATCGCAGGTTTGGTCCATCCGGATTTCTTCTTTAATAACGATCCATTTCATCAAACGTTGTTGGGTTGCGGTTTTAGCTGAACAGTAAATGACAAGATTTACTGTCTCGCTCATCTGTAACGGTAGCTAAAATTTGCTTCGTGACAACAAAAAACTGACCACTTCGTTTGTTATCAAGAGCTTTTCAACCTCGATTTCAATGGGTGCGGCAGGGCGTTTCCAAGCGGATAAAAGGAAAATTTGCTTATGTCACCTGTTCGCTGGTAAGAAAAAGGTGTCGCGGTTGTATTGATCTTCTCCCTATATATAAAGCTCCACTTCAGCCCTGCAATTTTGCAACTAACGATCTTTTGGAGCCAATTTTGGAAATCAATCAACCGTCTCGCATAAAAATTGCATAGCCTAAGACGAGGAGATGGTGAGCGAAAAGCCTTCCTCGGAGATTTTTTTTCTTTGGTCTGAATTTCGGCAGGACAGACTTCAAAAAATACGGGCGCGGAAAGATGGCGTCCAAACCTATGCACCGCATTTGGTGGCAGAGTGGATGATTTTTATACACAAAGCAAGTGGTGAATCAGAGACAGCTCATTCTTTTAGTTCCGCTTGACAACTCAACTCAAAAAAAATTGGGGCGAGTACAGCCACCCCAATTTAGATTGCCCTTGCGCTAAACGCGAGCATTTCTTCTAACTCGAGTTCGGGATCCGCATGATTGTCGCCCCTCGGATAACAACCGACTTCTTGCTGCGCGTCGTCGGTCTCCTCTTCCCAACGAATCAAATACAAGTTGCCGTCGAAATCTTCCACAACAGCGGTGCAGCTTTCGACCCAGTCGCCGGTGTTGATGTAGTGAAAGCCGTCCGCTTCAGCACGCAGTTCAGCGTAGTGAATGTGCCCGCAGATGACCCCGTCTACACCACGGCGGCGCGCTTCAGCAGCCAAGCATTGCTCGAAATTGCTGATGAAGTTGACCGCTAATTTGATCCGGCGCTTCACATAGGCAGAGAAAGACCAATATGGTAGCCCAACTAGGTGACGCACCAAGGCACAGACGCTGTTGACTTGCAGAGCAAGAGCATAGGCAATTGAGCCCAGCCAAGCAAGCCATTTGACGTTTGTGACGACCTTGTCGAACAGATCGCCATGGATGACGAGAAAACGTCGACCGTCGGCGGTAGTGTGAATGGCATCGGGGACGATTTGAACCCCACCAAAGTAGTGTCCAAAGTGACCGCGCAGAGTCTCATCGTGGTTACCGGGACACATCTTGCCCTTACTCTGGCGAATCCGCCTAATCACTTCTTTTTGTTCTGGGGAAAACCCCTCAAACGGTGAAAAATATCGCCTACCCAGTACAGGGACTCGCTCGTGTTGTAGCGAAGAAAGTGAAGCAATTTTCTCGATTGGCATGCGGACATACCCAAATGGATATCCGATAGAAATATTGTTCGCCAGCCTCGAACAGCTCCGGCGTCGACAAAAGCAACATTGGTGGCCATAGATACCTCCGTCAGTTTCGCTAAGCTTGCAGGTGAGTTTCTTCCGAGGACGCTGGGAGAGCATGCGAACTGCACACCTTGGCGATTCGGCATACGGATGTTGGTGCAAAACGCCCACTGAGGATGTGAGCTAGAGATGAAAGATAGGTGACTACTGTTTTGTTTGAGATTGCTTCGATTCCAAGTTCGCAGAAATAAAAAGACAATTTGAGACTAAACAAGCTCTGCCCGTTTAAACAAGCGGCAACCGGCCTTTCCGGCTGGTCATTTGGTGGGCGAGATTTTCAGAGCGCGGCATCAGCTGGCAGTTCTGGTCGTTCGAGTGAGCCACCACTGACGATGCTGCGGAAAATAAAGATTTACGATAATACCCCGGGACATTAGCGCGCCTAGCAGACGGAGGCGCCCATGAATAGCGGCATGTCGAGGGTTAAGGAGTAGTTAAATAGGATAACTATTTACAAGAACTTGGGATTGCGATCATTTCATCTGTCGACACGCCCATCCCTGGGATTTTTCCAAAGCAGGCCATTGATCGAAAAGAGTGCTGCATCATTATTTGGTGGCATGAATCGAAGGATCCGCTGTCTTACTATATCAAAGCATAGTAAAAATGCAAATAGAAGGAAAGACGGAAGTCCATCTTTCCTTCAAAGACGGCGGTGCCCAAGCGGGCACCACCACTAGCATTTCCGTGTCCGCGGCTTGCGGCCGAAACCGGCGAAAAACACACCATCGCGGGCAGGCCGCTGACGTTGTCCAACGTCGACCGGCGACGGGCACGCCAAGGTGGTGATGTAGCGGGTCGTTTTCGGTCCGTGCCGGACAAAGCCGGTGCCCGGATCTGCGGTACCCGGCATCCAAACCTCGCCAGTTGTTGAGGCAGTTGCTGAGGCAGTCGCTGCTGACGCCATAGTGACCTCCCAGGTCTAGGTTGCGGCTTCCAATGGAAGCATGTTAGTGATGCGGTGAAAGTGAGAAGCGGTGCGACAACAGACGCACCGCTTCCCATCGTTAAGCAAGCTGTTCAACGCAGACTGCAAAGTCGCTAAACTCCGGAAAGATGCTCTTTCCCGGCAGCTTCTTCGGCTTGCAGCCGATGTACACGTGCAGGCGTACACGCTTGGTTTTGGACCGGTAAGTCCGCGTGAATGCGATGCCGCGTGCGCACCGTTTGCGTTGGTACTTACTATCCGGGCCGAAGACCTCTGGCTCTTCGCATCGCAGTTTTGCACAGCGACGGTGGAGCTCCATGCGTTCGGTTTCCGGACAGATGTCGCCCGCCAGTGCCCGGTCGAGCAGTCTCTCGCGAGCAGCCCAGTTAACGCGACGCCGATTGTCGGGATCGACAAGTTGACGTTCGCGCACAGTGTCGTACTGATACATAATCGGCACGCCCGGTGCCAACCAAGTAACCAGCAGGGTCCGATTGGCATTGCGCATGGCAACTTCGTCAACGCGGCGAACAAAGTCAAGGAATAGCGGATCCGCAGTGAGCGGCTTCACTTTCTTCGTACCTTGCCACATCGCGCTGGCTGTTCGCAATACGCGCCGCTCCCACGCTCCATTACGCTGGCACCAGTGCGTGCCGCGCATAAAGCGCTTCGCTTCGCATAACGCCTTGACGATATACGCCTTCACCCGTTTGAACGAGATTGGGTTCACGCCCAATCCGCTCATAATCAGGATCTGGAGCAGCTGCCAAAGCACCTTGCTCGCTTCGTTGTCTGACACCCCATCCCGCAAGAGATGGATGTATTGGTCACGCCAAAGAGGCCAGAGTTCGCGGCAGTACTCGGCTGCGAACTCGAGCATGGCGAAACCAGTAGCACGGGAGTACCAACCCCACTTCGAGTCATGGGTAGCTATGGCCCGTCCCTGCAGAGGCAGGTTTTTCTGGATCCACTCGTTGTAGTTGTGCAGCTCGCTGAACGGCACAACCAGTTGAGATGGATCGCCACCAACTTCGTTGGCAGCAAGAAGACACAGGTAGCGATAGAACCCCGTGTTTTCCTCTCCCATGCCCATGTTAGCCGCCGCCGTCACCTGGAAACGGCCAATGAACTGGCGTTGCAAGTCAGCATACCGCTCAGCGGTTAGCCCGCGCTTGGCCAGCTCGGCAGCTTTGAGCGGCTTGCCCAGCAAGATATCGGCAATTTCTCTGCCGATCTTGCCTTGCTTCACCGCTCGGTTGATGATGTTCCGACTTTGCCGAGGCATTTTGAAGGTGACCGGATCGATGTATATCCGGTAGACTTCGGGTGCCATAAGCGCAGCCGCTATCCGAATGCGGATCGCTTCCAGATCCGTGTTTTGCATCGGCGGATCGCCGATGCAATCCCGATACAACCGGCACATCAAGTTGAGCTCAGGGCGTTGAGTGGAAATGGCAACGAGCTGCCGACCGTGCTTGGCGACGCGTTCCCAGATTGCGTCGTCAGGCTCGCGCCCAACCGCCGCAGTGTAGGTTCTGTGCCAGAGCCGCTGCGCTCGAGCACTGCCGCTCCAGGCCTTGTCGACAATGAAGTTATCGTAGCCAGTATCGCCGCAGGCCAGTCCCCGGAATGGGACCGGGAAGGGACCTTCGACGCGGCGCTTGGATATCTTCTCAACGTAAATTGGTACCTGTCCCCGTTTCAAGCCGTGAATCTTGAGAGGATTCTGGCGACGAAGGTTACGTTGAGCAGCCTCGGTGGACAATTGAGTGAGGTAGCCGACCGGATGCGTCAATCCATCCGGGTGATCGATCCTCAACCCATCAATGAGCCCCTGCTCTAGTCGGTCAAGGGCGCCGCCCATCACCATGTCGAAAACCTTGGGATTTTCGACACAGATTCTGACAAGGTCGTCTACATCGAAGAACCTGCCAGTGAAGCGGAGTTTTCGCACGACATCGACCACCAGATCGAAAAACTCATTGCGTTGAGCGGCATTCTTGTTAACATCAACGCCGTCCCACAACTGGTTGCCCGACACTGTGATCAGATCCGCACCATTGATCACATCCTGGATGCTTTGCCACAAGATCTTTCGGTGGTTCGGCACACAATCCTCAAAAATGAGGAGTCCCAGGGAATGCGTGAAATTGGCGAATTCGGCAAATTCAGCTTCGCCACCGAGATAGTCTGCAATGCACTCGGCAACGATATCGTATCCGTGCGGCGATCCGGCAGCGGTCAGACCGGCCTGCTTGAACGGCGGTAGATATGCGACAGCCCGAGCGTGATTGTTCTGCACAGGCCGCAAAAGCCGAGCATGGTGTTTGACTGCTTGCCGAGCGCCGCGGCGGAAGGTCATGCCGTGCGCCGGATCCAATTGCGGTCTAAACATGCTAGTGATATAGGTTTCGGTGTTCATGGGGTCTCCTTTGGATCTTGAGTTTCTTGTTGGCACCCGGGCCAAACAAGAACAGCAGGCAACGGAGCCAACTTGCGAGCGAAATTTGCTCGTGTAGTTGGCTCTATTGCTTGCTGCTCTTACTTAGAGAGTGCTGAATTTACAGATTGTTTGTTTCCTGATCGGACGAGGTTGTTAAATAACGTGCCTTCATCTGAGCAAGATCAGTGATCTCAAGGCAATAGCTGCTTGGCAACTTTTAGAATCCTGATCTAGCCGGATTTCCAGCGAACACGGCGGTCTCATTCGGCGGCGATCTGCATCAGTTGCGCTGTTCCAGCAGCTGCAAATTAAATTCCTTCTTTACAACTTTCGATCTCAAGCGCCATTGTTACTCCTATCAAAGCTGTGCAAGTCTCTAATGTTTGCCAGCTAGGTTGCCAAGGAGATCGCCAGCGGAAGTTAGCGCAGTTGTAACGAGATGCCGGTGCTCTCGACACTATCCGGCTTTCCTGCATTACATTTTCTGCCCAAAACGAAGTCAAGAAGCGGCAGGCCGGTCGTGTCGAGTACAGAGATACCACCTGATAAGCCGGCGTTGATATATCAAGAACGTAAAAGTGAAAGTGAAGACAGCCATAAATCCAATTCTCGAACCAATAAGTAACCGCGCCTAACAGACAGAAACACTTTTCGTTTAAACCAACTCTTGCGGCAACTTTGCGCAAGTAAGCAAACTGCGCGCTACCGCGCAACAGTCAAGGCTGACTTGTGCAGCCAGATTCGGAGAGGAACCCATGCTAAGAAAGTCTGACGTACTCGTTCGTTTGCAACTACATGGCGAACACGCCCACGGGAAGATGGTCACTCTTGACGATGCTCGTCAGTTGATGTCCTTGCTAAACCCGCTCGGTGTCACCGGGCTCTATTTGAGTTCGGTTTATGAATCGACCACTCCAGACGGGTACCACCTCAGATACCCGCTGACACTCAACACCGATCTCGGCGGCCGAAAGGCCTTCAACCAGTTGCTGTCACTTCTGGGTCCAATGAACGCGGCACTGGTACTGGACACCATGCACCACTTCGTCGACGCCCCTGATGAAATCGTCGACCCCATCCGCTCTTACCTGAACCTGGGCGAGATGTGGCGCGCGCGCCTGGAAGACCCTGAAATTCTGGAACAGGTCATGCCATTGGTAATCGAACTGCTCCAGCAAGCGGAAAAAGCAGGTGTAGCCACCGGCTTGCGCCTGGACTTCGCCATCGGTTGCCCGGCCGCTCAAGAACATAACGACGGCCAGGCACCACCTTTGGTGAGCCTGTTCAAGAAGCAGACTCCCGCATCGACGATCATCTACGAACACACACCGGCGCCGGGCGAGCTTCTGCCACCGAAAGTGGATGGCGACACCGGCCAGCGCTTCAATGCCGATATTTCAGGCCTGCTCATAAGGGGCAGTGGACAACGCGACTTGGAAACGCTGTATCAACGTTTCACCGGCCAGACTGCCGATTTCGCTGCCGTCTCGGCTCAGGCAGCGCAAGAACAGCTCGATCCGTTTGACGGGGAGATCACCAATGTCCTGCAATTCCTGCAGCATACGGACTCCCAATACGGACGCGACGAGTTGGAACAGGTATTACTCGGCAAAGAAGAGTTGCCCAGTCATCTGGCGACGGTTGAAAATTTCCGTCAAGTGCATCTGACAAAGATTGCCATCGCCACCAAAGCCTGGATCGTGGCAGGCTGCCGCTGCTACTCTAACCCGGCGCTAAACGAGGGCGGTTCACCAACCGCCATTGCGGTGCAGCGCTACCAGAGCCTAATGTCCTGGCGAGCCGAACACTACCCGCTCGCTTTCGCCGACACATTTACTCACGATTTCCGCGTCAGTGGAGACACGGCATCATTTCTGATCGCGGCGTTGACCTGGCTGGTTGACGACTTCGAGCAGATGCTGCTAGCGGTAGAGCCGATAATTTGGGAGGAGATTGTCGAGCTCTGTGCGGTTCGGAGAGCGGATGCGTGGAACGAAAAAGCGGGCGGCATCAGCCGGGTGGATGTGTGGAACTTGCTGGTGACCATAATCGGGTCGCCAACAATTCCCATCGACCGGCTGATCAACTTCACTCGCGACAAAACCGCTTACCGCGTAGTGGAAAAGCTGTTGCGGGAAGGAGGGCAGCGTAGCAATTGGAACTGGGAGGCGAAGGGTTGGCGCACCGACTACGAATACGAGGCGAGAGTACGCAATCTGCTCCTCACTTTGTATGATAGCCACGCCTTCCTCAGCATCTTCCGGCCATTCCTGAAAAAGGTGGCGAATGTCGGCCGCCGCATCGCTCTGGTGAAGCAATTCGCCAAGCTAACATCGCCGCAAGTGGCGGTGCTTTACCAGTTGGATTTCCTGTGGGGTTTCTTTCACGAGGATCCAGACAATCGCCAGGACTTGGATCTCGGCGACCTGGAAACGGAAATCCAGAGACTGGCGCAGAATCCCGAACCGACAGTAGCGGATTTTATCCTGGAGTTTGGCACCAGAGACAATACCAAGCTGGGTCTCACTCTTGAATTGCTCGCTGTTCGCCGAGAATTCGCTGCCGCCTGGGAAGGACCGTACATTCCCATCGAAACCGCACCAACTGGCTGGTGTGGTCATCGGCTCGGCAAGCTACCCGACCAGATCGAAGCTTATTTCTGCTTCGATCCGCGCTACCTGGACCAAGGCCCGCAACCACAGGCGTCCCAGGAAGACCGGGTATTTCGCTACAACCAATTCGGCTTACGGCTATTTGTGCCGAAGTCGTCGTAGAGCCGGACAGGCAATGAACACTGAAGGGCAAGTTGGTTGACTTGCCCTTTGTTTTTGCATCGCAATCTACTTGATAATACAGTATGTCTTTTATACTATATTTTTGCGTAGAAGACTGGAAAAAAATTACGGACCCTGCACCGAGCTAGCACAGGGTCCGTCCCGACTACACCTAAGTGGTGGCTCCGGAGGAGCAACCACCACTCATAGTGCCTCGGAATGTGTTCAATTACGCCGGCAATGCAACCAGCCAAACGGTCGAGCGCGACCCGACCAGGAATTCGTCTGTCTGCATCATCGGTGCTTCTTCAGGTGACCAGGCTTCGGCATTCGCTGAGTTCATGATGACGAACCAGCGAGTGCCTGCCGGCGGTGCGGGCAGTTGAACAGTAATATCTCCATCGTGCCAGTTCGTAGCAAAATAGAAATTACGGTTGCTGCCAAACCACCGGTATTCACAAGCCAGAAAGCGAGCCCAACCGGACTCTTGGTGTGGGATGTCGCGCCGCACTCCGTGCATCGAGACGAGACACTGCCCTGGGCTCTGGAGATCATTCGCGTCGTACACTAGCGACGACCCACCGATACCCAGCCATTTGCGCAGACTGATCACCTTCGTGACGAAGGTCCTCAACCAGTCAAATGTTGCTACGTTGTCCCACGGGAAAGAACCAGGCTCGTCATAGCCGTTGCTATGCCCGCCCTGACTCCGGCCCACTTCGTCACCCATGTTGAGCAGGGGCACACTGCGCGCCGTCAGCAACAACGCGAACGCCTGAGTTTGCAGGCGCCGCATTATGTCAGACGGACAGCCGGACCACCGCGGATCGAACAGAGGCCCGCCTTCGTTAATCTTCGCCTTGTCCAGATCGGCCAATGGTGCGCCGTCGTGACAAGCGAAGAAATTGATCTGGTCTCCTACCAGCAAGAGATCCAGCAGTTTGCGCACTTGCCGATAGCGGCTGAGCAACACCTTCCGGAAGACCTGGTAGCTTTTGTCGTTCCATGGCAACCAGCCCTCCCCGCACTCGAGCACCATCTTGCGGGCATGCTTGCCAACAACGTGAGCCACCTGCCTCCCATCGGGCGCCCACGGTTCAGCGATTAGCTCGGCAGATCGCAAGCGCGGATCGTTTGCGATTTCCTTGAGCAGTTGAGAGCCCAGCAAACCAGCCAGGTCAAACCGGAATCCATCGACTCCGATTTCTTGGTACCAGAAGGCCAGGGCATCGGCAACCATTCGCCGAAAAACTGAACTCCTGGCATTGGTTGTGTTTCCGCAACCACTGCCGTTTGCGTAGGTTCCGTTGTTGTGTTTCTCGTAGAACCCCTGAGGAGTGCCGTTGTCGAGCAGCGCCTTCATATGGAGCACTGGCCCAAACTCGTTGCCCTCCGCTGTGTGGTTGACAACGACGTCGACAATCACCGAGATTCCGAACGAGTGGAAGTGGTCAATCATGGCGACCAGTTCCTTTACGTGGAGACCCTGTCCATACGCAGATGCGTATCCGCCATGCGGAGAGAAGAACAGCGCCGAGTTGTAACCCCAGAACCCACGCCCGCCGTTTTGGTACTCGGCGACAGGCATGAGCTCGAGGTGCGTGATTCCCATCTCCTGGAAATAAGCTGCCTTTTCCATCAAGCCGCGGTAGCCATGCTCGGTGAACTGACCGACATTCACCTCGTACACGACTCCGTTCTTGACTGGGGTAGTGGGGCGCGCCACCCGGTTTGCCGTGAGTTCTGGATACTTGCGCGCGACGCACCGGGGGATGATGCACTGTCCACCGTGGTAAGTGATGGGGCGGGCGGGCTCCTTGGCGTACGGATCGAGAATGACCTGACCATCAGCGATCAGGTTGTAGAACACCGGGCGATCTGTGTCGCATAGGATTATGCACTGCCACATCGTCAGCTGCTCGTCTTCAACCATGATCGGGCAGGAGATGAAATCCTCCATGCGAGTCACGCGATCGCTATCGCCGTCGAAGATGGCGATCTGCAGACGGTCGACTCCGGCGTGCGATGGGATAGTTAGCGAGAACTCGCCGTCTTCGTAGCGAGTGCCAAAATTGATGCCCATACCAGTTCCAGTCGGCATAAGCATCTGCGAAACATCGTAAGTTTGAGTTGCCATTGGGTTCTCCTTGCCTGGGAGTTGTGGCGCGCAGAAACGAACCCCCAGGCAGGGCTTCGTTTCGAAAACCGTTTCGGTTGTGCATTGCCGCGACAGATGCTGGCAATGCATGAAATTGGCGAAGTCCGGCAGCGGAATCGAGTGCGTACCAGCGTTAGCGAAGCTACGCGCTGACTCACGTCTTGTGCCGGTCGAACTTAAAGCAAAAGCGTTATGAAACCGGACGAATGCGTGTCGACATCCGTTTGCCCTCCCGGGGATATTGCGCCGCAGCATTGAGTGCTGGGGAAAATTTGCCTAAAGCAATAGTTCTATAAGAGCGGGGGGTTCTTAATTTACAAACGGGGATTAAAAAGGTGATCACAACTTAGCGCTAAGTGGTTTTAAAAAACAATATTCTTAATAGATCTCCTAGAAGTCCAGTAGTGGCGCAATTGGTGCCTTTTACTGACCCCAATGGACTAATAACAGTGGGGGAAACCCCTAGGCTAGCCCAACTTTGACAGGTAGCAGAGTTGCGCGAACCCAGGATTTTTTGCCTAATCTGGACGGGATGATATTCGCGACCAAAGAACTTACAAACCAATCAGGAAGCCTAAATCGGTCGAACTACACTGAGCAACTTTTGGCAATTAACTGTGTAAAGCAAGTGACGAAGCTCGCGCTAAAGCCAGGTTCAATTTGCATCACCAGGAACTCAGCAAAAATCTCACCAAAATTCAAAAAGAAAACCTGAGCAAAAAATCTCAGCCACAAAAGACCAAGGTCAACGATTAACAACTCGGAAAGCAATTAAACAACTCCATAACCCTATTTGTTTTATACAGCTGTAAATTGAACTGGCGCTGAATCCAAAAACTTTTTTCGCCCCTCGTTCGAACATCGAGGTTTTGCATAGCCATGACAGTCGAACCGCAATTTATTTATCCTTCAAACAACGATGCAGCTGCACTGGCACCACAAAATCCGGCAGCCAATGAGAGGCAGCTGGAAAACAGGGAAGACATCGATTGTGCCCCCTGGGCCATTATCGTCGACGATGATATGGCTAGTGGATATAACCAAAACGAGAAGACAATGTATTGGCAGCCGTCGCGAACGCGAGGATTGTCTGCCGGTCAGATGAAACTGTACACGGATTTGGATGTGGCGATTATCAGATTCTGGCAACGCAACGCGATCGATCCGCTGTCCGAAACGACGCGTACCGACAATATCGAAAGCTTGCTGCGAGCAGCAGTCTTGAGGCAGTTAACAGCAGCTGAATATCAGCGGTACCTAAAGGACGCCGAAATTATCAAGAAATGGCTCAGCGGCGGCAAGAGAGCAAAGACGCCAGCGGCATCCAGTTGGCAGGACGTCGAGCGACGCGTCGCGCACCTGGAACAACAAATCGTTTCGATGGTCACCAGTCAGATGTCGCCCGCTTCCCGGTCTTCCTTGGAATCCGCTCTCAAGCGCGGCGAAGCCAATTACGAGGTGAGCTTCTACAGGACGCAAGTTACCGCCGCTGCCACCTTGCAACTTATGAAGACACTTGATCAACAGTCTGCCGCGGTTTGACATTCACGCCGTAGGCAGCCAGATCGGTAACCAGCTGCCGCGCTGCGTTTCGCAGTTGGTCCGGTCCTTGAGAGTCACTAAGAAAGTGAATGGTGTTCATGCCAAGAATTTTGGCGTTGACGAGATTTTCTTTTCGATCGTCAATAAATATTGTCTCTTCCGGCTTTTTCTGAGTGATCAAAAGAACCCGCTCAAAAATCTCTTTCTCCGGTTTTTTCAAATTTAAATAGCACGAGCTGAAGAACGCTTGAAAATATTTAGCCAGCCCAAACTTGTCAATGCGAAATCCGTTCAACTGCCTTGATTCGTTGTTGATCGTAGCCAGCAAAACCCGACGAGAATCAGCTAGCCCAGCCATGATCGCCAAGCTGTCTGGAAAAGCGACCGATTGCTCTTTCATAAATCGGTAAAACTCTTCCTTATTAAAGGAACGCGGCTGATTAAAAACCACCGCATCGATATATTGATCGACAGAAATCGTTCCTTTGTCCAGGGCATCGGCGAGCTTGGCGTGCGCCGCTTCAAACTCCTCCCAGGGCAGCTCAAATACCTCTGCCGCTTTTCTGCGCGAGTTGTGGTCCCAGCCATTCGTCAGCAGCACGCCGCCTATATCTGAAAATATGGCAGTGATCTCACTCATCTTCTTACGCCTGTTATCAGCCTGATTAAAACCAAGAGTGCTGTCTCGACCGAGACAAGCATATCGATTTTTGCACCGAGCAGTGAATTTTAATACGTCATGATTTTCATTCCTTGGAAACCGAGAGATATTTCGCTGAAAGAAAAACTGACTTTTATCTTTCATTGGTGAAATTCGGATCTTCGATCTAGGCGAACATCATCCTCGATTCAATATGGCCGAGCACGGTCGCAAACAACAGCAGAGCCCGTCCGCGAAACAGGGCATCGGCAGATGGTCTTCAAATCTCAAACCGACGGACTGGCTCAGCCATAAACTGCGAAGATCCAGTCAAACAGCCAGTCTCCACAATACGAATTTATCCAATTTAACAACTCCGTAACGTCTTGCTGGTTAGGTGTGTTCTATCATCTAGCGCTTGTCAGACAAAGAACACCAAGTTTTTTAGGAACGCATTTAACAACTCATTTCGCAACGCACAGCTGAGTCAGACGCGGCACATCCGGTCTGCAGTTACCCGTGTGCGGACACCCTGCCGGAGCATTGACAATGACAGTCTCAGCCTTTGATGCCAGCTCGTTATCTTCTGAAAAAAACGTCGAATCACAAAAAAAGCCGACCGACAATCAAATTGCCAAAACAGCGCCCGATCAGCAAGTCGGCGCTGGTGTGCTCACACCAAGGACCGGACTAGAAAAGCCGCCTACCACACTGAATACCGATAACAGCTCGCTCTACGCCAGCGTCCATGTCGATCCAAAATCAGACTCAACTTCACCATCGGCAATAAAGCCTGCTGCGAAGTCCGATTCTTTCCAAGCACCTGGATTATTACCGGTGCAGGAAGGCACTTACCACGACCCGGTAAACGCGCATCTCGATACCCTTAACAAGGCACTGCAAAGCGGTGATCAAAACAAGATAGACGCAGCGCTTAAGCCTGTGCAACAAGACGCCAATTGGTGGTTAAAACCACAAAGCGGCCTGAATACAGACGTACAAAAGAATTTGGCCCAGTCAATGAAGGCACTGGAATCAGGGGATAAAAACGCCTTCGTGGCAGTACAAAAAGACTTAGTCGCCCTGCAAGGCGAATACTGGGAAGCGCATCACACTGACGCCAAAGGTGGTGGCAGTGGTGGTACCGGCGGCGGGAAAGGCCACACAACGGGCGGCACCGGCGATAACGGCGGTGGCACGGGCGCCAAAGGTGGTAGCGGCGGCGGCGATGGCGGTAGTGGTGGCACGGGCAGTGGCGGTGGTCCCGGCGAAACAGCCTACGACAATCTGCAAAACGGCAATTTGTCGCAAGATACCATAGCGAGCGAAGTTGGTGGACAAGGCGGCGCTCAGATCAGTCTCTCGAAAAATCCAGACGGCTCTTTGGAATATAACTCATCGAACGTCGATTATAGTAATTCATTGATCGCTAACCACCTGCCATCGGGCAGCCAAAACTCCGAATACTACCAAATGTCAGTGGACTTAAATTTGAAGAGCAACCCGCAAAATACCCAGGCTTACGAAATCGACTCTGTGCTTACCTATAAAAATAGTCAGGGTCAAACGGTTCAGGATGTGGTCGGCACCCAAGTTAAACCCGACGGAGAAGTGGACGGCTGGAATCAACAGGCCTACCAGGAAGGCAAAGGCGGTTGGTATAAAATCGGCCAGATATCGCCACTGCAAGCTGGGGAGAACAATATTGTTATCGATTTCAAGGCTACACCTGCCGGCGACACCTATCTGAGTTACACGGACAACGGACAGAGTGCCAATGTCAATCCGAATCAAGCTACCAATACGTCAAACGCCATACATAACTGGGCAGTCGGCGATGACGCCCAGATTCAATTGGACGGCACGGCGCACCCGGGCGATATTCAAACCTCAATTACGAATTGGGACATAGTTGGGTCAGACCAACCGTTTGCCTGACCTGACCGACTTGCTTTAGTCGAGCCTGAGTTCGCCACCGCAGGCGCCACCAGATGCAAAGAGAAAATCTTACGGCTGCATCCACCACGCGCGCCTGCAAACCCTTGTGCCATCAGCGCTTTACAAAACGCTATGGAAAGATTAAGAGGCGCAACTAGACGACTAATTTTCTGCTAAACCATACATTGGGTGGGAGGTCATTCTCACCTTGAAAATTGAAGAAGTTCGACATCTCAGACCAAACAGGAGGGTGTTGGAATTCTAAAATTGAATGCTGAATAAATTGAATACCGTGAATTAGAAAATGCCAGCTAGTGTAGCTGGGGTGCAATGAGAGACCGCGGCAGCCTTGGTGAATGAGGCTGCCCGGTGTATGCACAGCCTATTCATGTCCTATGCATGGTTATCCGGTCTCTGAGATTTGACAGGCATCCCAAGCGGAGGGGCAACAGTATGTTTGTCAGTCGAATGTCAAACGATTTATTTGCTTTATACATAGAGGCCGGCAATGCTGTCACTGCCAGCGATGAGCTGCGCCGGTTGGCTTTTTGCGAAACCGACAAAATAAGAGCGCGCGTAGCGGAGAATGCGCGCACTCCAATTGATGTGCTGGCAGTGATGGCGGTGGACCACAATCCAGATGTGCGGCTGGCGGTAGCGATCAACGAAGCAACGCCACCGTGCATAGTGGCGAAGTTAGCCGCCGATGAAGATCCGACCGTTCGCATCGGCATTGCCGAATATCCAAATAGTGCGAATCATATTCTACAAACCTTAGTTGAAGACGATAATCCATATGTTTGTTACGTCGCCAAACGGACATTGGAGATCAAAGCAGCCAGCATTCGAGAACCTGAAAATGCCAGTCTCATTCCTTTTCACAAATTCACCCGCACGGAGTCTTTAGAACCTGCCTACGCTTGAACTTGCTGGAATGCATGATTGCAAAGCCCGCAGTTTGCAATTCTGGAGGTAATGATGATGATCTCTAATATCACTAGCAGGCAAGTCTTCAACGATCACCAGACTCTTTGGCACTGGGTCTGGGCTGGCTGTGTTGTTTTGTTATTGCTTCTTTTGATATCGGCAAATGCCGGCTCGTCCGCCAATCTGCAACGCAGTACGCTACACCTGTCCAAACCGGCCGCCCAGAAAATTATCAAGGAAAAGCCCAAACAAAAACGACAACTGGTTAGAGATGATTTGCAGGGGCTGACTTAAGCCTGACTGAGATTAATTCGCAGGCTCGGTCTTACGTTACATTCAGCTTGTCCAGTTCAGCTTCCCGTAATATCAGGCAGAGAATGGATCTCATGCGGCTTCCCGTTTTATACGCGTCAAGAACTAGCTCTGCACTGAGGCACATCAGTCATCAACCAGATTCTGTTTTCCTGCTGGTGATCCTTAAAATCGCGGAATAGTCGAAAATACTACTTTATATAGCATGATCCAGGCGGAGAGTTAGCGGCACCGGATATGCCACCGTATATGGTGCCCATGAAAGAAAAAAGGAGGGGGAGTGGCGAATCGTTCGCCATCAACCCCCCCAAGTATTCTCCGTAGTGGCAGTTACGCCTAAGTGGTTGCCTAGGCGGCCTCGCCGGACGGGGCCTCTCCCGAGTCCCTCGGCAGCATCAGGGTTGGCAGCTCGACTTCCACTTGCAGTGTAGGCCTGTTCAGCTCCATTTCCGTTAACCCCGGAATAGGGAAGCTAGATACAGCTAATAGGTCCAGCGCAGCAAGTGTGCCTGTCAGCCACCCAGGTCCCCCCTTGAGCCAGGACAACAAGAACACGACAGTTAGGGCGACGGGGACCAAGGTTAGTTTCAGCCCAAACATGAACTCCTTTCGCTGGTTTGCACGGAAGTCCCAACGCCAGGAGCGAGGGTACCGCGCGTCGATCTCTTTGTCTCCAAGACGGGAGACGTCGAGACACCATTTGCCGGAATTGTCTAGGTAGCCGCCGCCGATTCGGTTAACAAGGCGGACGTTCCACCCAGACTTACGCAGTGTTTCCTTTGCTTTCGCCGCTGCCACTAAAAACACCGGCGGAATATCCTTTCCTTCCCATCTGAAGAGATTCTCGGGGAAGTCGACGGATGGACCACTCCGGTACAAGTTGCGGAAGTCGACAGATACAACGCCCCGCTGTTCAATGTCGCCTGATTTCAGCTTGGCAAGAATAGCCTGCACCAGGCGTCGGGCTACTTGACCGCTCAGCTCTTCGTCCTCAGCATTTAGGAAGTCGGGCAGCGCCATCGGTGTGACCATCCAGTCGGGTATTTCAGTGAGGCGCCCGCAACCTTGTGCGTGACACTTAATGTGGCCGTCGCGGGCCAGAACGGCACCGCACTGACATTTCAGATCATTTGCCATTGGATTTACCTCATTCGGGCTTCTGGTGTTCAAGACACTCTGAGCCTCCAACCCCAAACCCGCTGTGCGGTCGAACTGCACAGTCTGGCCACTGCCTCTGAGAAGGCAGTACTTAGTGGGGCCGAATATCTCCTTAACACCAATCCACCACTCAACAGTCTCCTGCCAGTAAAAAAGCATGATTAGTTAAGTGGGTTGTTTGTTTTCGTTGTTCTGAAAACTACATATGGTGCGTTGGAGATAAGTTCAAGTTATCAGAATTGTTAGTTAGATCAAAAAAAACCTGGGCTGCCCGTTTGGCGCCACAAAAGCTTTCTGGACAAGGTGCAGAAGGTTTTTCGGTAGACACTGCAATCCCAAGCTCGTCGCCCTTAGTGGGAATTACCGCAAAGAACTGATCTTCAACACAGCTTGGCCAATTCGCGCTAGCTTCTCTTGACTTCGTTAGTTTTGCAACGTGTAGCGCCACAATTGGAGCATTCTGCGCACGCTGCGGGCTGTCGATTGCTGCTCTCGGTCTTACGTTACATCCAGCTTGTCTAGTTCAGCTTCTCGCAAAATCAGGCAGAGAATAGATCTCATGCGGGTGTAGCATTCTTCTGCCTCTTTCGGCCTATCCTTCTTCTCTAGAAAGCTGCCTAGTTCGATCAGACTTTGGGCGACTTGCACACTTCCTTGCCCATGCTTGCGCTCGAAATACTGCGCTGCCCGCCTGTACAACTGTTCAGCTTGAATGTCCTCGCCAGACAACTCGGCCACTTTGGCGCCAATCAACAATAATTCGCCGGTACGCACGCGCTTACCTCGGATTTCTAGCCAAATAAAATGGTTCGGGTTTGACGGCACATAGAGATACTTAGCTATTATGCCCAGACCAGGCCGCCGGTAGCAACACACAGCTCAGTACGTTGGATCGCAGTGCCAGCGTACCGCATCGGGTTTGGGAAACAGCCGCGTTCACGTTATAAGTCGGCCGGTTGACGCATTATCGACTGACTTACTTTTCTTAGTAAGTACTTGTGCATATAGTATACTAGCGCACTATACAAATGAAGATGGGGCAGGCTTTGGCATACCTGCCCCGGTTAAGTCAAGCAATGCGGTGCTCGAAATGTGCTACTGCCCTTGTCGTACTTGAGCGAGCTGTTCGACCTCCCACCAGTAAGTGTCCCAATAGATGGTGAATTGTTCCGTTAGCCTGTCGGGCAGAGCCAGATCTGGATCGACGATCTCGAAACCGACGATATCAGTCATCTCCTCGAAGGCCAGACGTTCAACCCGTGACAGCTTCGCTTGTTTGGCTACCAGCTCGCCGTTTACGATCTGAGCACGCCTGGCAAGCCTGTCCCTTAACGCTCGGAACTTCTCCAGCATTGCCTCCCTGGTAGGCAGATCTGCTTTCCTTTCCTCCGGAGGTTGGAGCTCAGACGCAATCACCGTCTTCAATTCCCCCATCAGCGCAGGAAATTCGTTTGCGAAGAACTCCTCATATAGGCTGTCCGTAAACCGCGTGCGTTTCTTGCTGCGCACACCGAGCCGGAACCCTGCGATCGAACCGGCGACGAGCAGGCACATGGAAGAGACCGATTGCCACCAGATGCTCCCTGCATACTTGGAACCCACCGTGAGCAACAGAGCCAACAAACCCCATACGACTACCATGGCCACTTGGTCGTGCGATGTTGGGCGTCTAATGGCAGGAGCGACCCACTGCGGACCGAAAAAATATCGACCCAGAATGTAGCCGATGATGATCAGCAGGACTACGACGATGCTTACCACAACTACAACCCAACTGCCTTTGGTTGCGGCGACAGCGGGTGTGTTTGAATTGAAGACCCATGCCATGATCGTTGACATATTTTCCTCTTCTTTCTTGTTCACTTGTCAGCGTATTTAGTGCCACTGCGAGCGCGGCAATGTCGAGGCGCGCTGATTTGGGGGCACGCCTCGACGATTAGTGTTTGTTGTGCAAACGAGTCGTTAGCACACCAGATGGTGTTAGACGGCAGGCGTCTCGAGCAACTCATACTTCGAGAGCTCGGTACCCACTGCTGCCAGTTCCTCTGCTTTCAGTGCACGCCAGACCGGTGCGGCCGGCTCGCTGCCCTCAGCGCTTGTCGCCGGTTGCTGCTCCGAGACCTGCACCAACTGCAGTGCATCCTCAATGGACTTGCCGTAAGGAAGCTGGCTGAAATTCACCAACTCCACCCCGGTCACATCGCGAACAATGTTCTCGATCAAATATCGAGGCACCGGTGGCAGATCAGACTTCAGTCCTGCTTCCTCGATTAGCCGCTCGATCAGCTCTCCATCAGCAGGCGAGACTGTTTCGGGTGCTTGTTGCTTCTCCAGCTTGTATACCGTGCGGGCCATGAGCAATCGAAGGAAAGCAAGGACTGCCTGCTTGCTGTCGATAGTTTCGGTCGCTTCGAAATCATCCCACCTGGGCACCACAATGGCCACTGCAGAGTCCACGTCCTGATTCTGGTAGAAAGCCAGCGGCTGGGCCTTGCAAGAATAGAGATAGTCGGCGAGATAGGTGTAGACGAGGTCGTACAGGCGCTCATCTCCACTATCCCAGAGTCTCATAGAGAAAGCGTGGTACCGGAGAGCACGTAGGCGTGAATGAATCCCACCAACTTCGAACCTGCAGATGAACCTAAAGTGCCGGATGTCGGCCACTTCTGGATCGTCGGCATTTCCGCCGTCAGCGATTCCTTCTTTGATGAGTCCCGCTGCAACCCGCATGGCAAGGTATCGTGCCGCCGGCGACCCATCCCGATCAGCGGTATTGAGCAGCGGCGGAGCTGAACCGTCACCGGTATCATGGATCTGCAATGAAAAATTGCCGACCATCGCTCCCCGACGATCGTCGAACCCAGGACAGTGCCGAAAGATTAACGCCATCGGCCAGAGCATGCGCTGGGCATCCTCGTAACTGCCTTCCTCGATCAATAATCCGACGCGTGAGATTCGAGCCGGAATGTCGTCGAAATCCGCCTTACCGAACCGCTGCAAAATCTCAGTCATGGCCATTTTAATCGCCGCCAGTTCTCCCAGCAGCAATGCCTCGGCTTCCGCGAGGGAGAGAATGGTTACGGACACCCCTGACCCCAGTCTTTCCGGCTCCGGCCCGAGTTCTTGCAAGGGGAGAGGTTCGGTCTCCTCGTTAGCCGAAACTGGATTCAGAAGTCCGACTGCAGTAGCAGCATCACGGTTGTCTCTGCCGCGCCGCAAGCGGTAAATCAATGCGGCAATCAGCAAACCGAAAGCTACGATAAACAAAACCACAATAGTTTGACCGTTCATACTCTATCTCCAACTCTTTCTGCAGCGCCCTTAAGGCGCGCTGTTTGACAAAAATCTGTTGTTTTACACTTCAAGCTCGAAGCCGGTTTCTCGGGCTCACTTCCTCGATTTTGCCCGGCCGTGTTTTCGTTGATTCCCTTTTTTCGACTGCCGACTGCCACCACCTTGGGGGCGCTTCTCGCTTGGAAAAACGGTCGCACTCGGTGTCGTGAGCAGACCAGTGGCCTGCGCTAAAGCAAGGCGCGCTGCCATGCAATTCACTGCAAACAAAGTCATCAGTATGGACATACGCGCCTCCTTCCTCATTTATGTGCACGTCGCCTTGTTGCCAGGCACCGATGCGCTGCCTGGTGAAATTGGTTGAGGATCGTCACCAGCCGTATCCGTATCGGCGTTGGTAACTCGGTATCGACTGAATCAGATCGGGCGTGGACGGTTGCGGGCCTCGACAGGAGGATCGTTGAACCTCCATAAACTAACAACCCAGACGACGACTGAGACGAAGGCGCTAGCCACTGTCCCAAGAACGATCCACTCAAGGTCGATCCAGAACGTGAGGATAGCGAACGCATGCCATGACAGCAAGTTCCACCAGGTCCAAAAACTGAGCACCAGCATCAAAGCGAAGGAGCAATAGATGCCGATTTCAGACCACTTCCACCAGAATTTTGCCGCGTCCAAATCCAGACGGGCGGGCATATTCTTTCTCAACCAACGCACTGCCCGAAAGACAGCCATTGTCAAGAAAACGCTCCAACCCCAGATAGCGACGTGTATGGCCAGGACCATTAGCCAGAAGATAGGCACCGCAAACCTACCAAAGCCCATTAGCCCGTCAGCTTCGGCAAACACACCCGCTGTCGCCTGGATCGACGAGGCGAGCAGAATGGCCAGCCAGGCTAGTTTCGTTGAGAGCCGCCACTTTCCCATGAGGCGGTTCTTGAGCGACCGCATCCATTGTTTGATCATGCTTCCTCCTCCGCGAAATAGATTTGCCTAACACGCCAGTCTCGAGTTATGCAAGAGCTCCATGCCACCATGCGCAGTGCCCACTACACCAGGACCAACCAAGATGAACCCAGATGAATCCCGATGTTCTAGACAAATCTAGATGATCTAGGGAATATCCAACTGGATACTCAACTTGGTTCTGGGTGTCTTCAGCAGGGGGGTGGCAGATGCTCCGGTAAAAGTTCGAGACAAGGGTGAAAGGTAATAAGAGCGTAGTAATTTACTCCGCGTGATTCAAGATTCTCGAGCTTATATTCCTGACAGCTGGCTGACTTTGCCTTGGGCCGCTGCCATTTTCTGCCTAGCGGAGCTATCGTATGCTACGGATAGTGCCCTTCTCGTTAAATCTTCTGGTTAATCGGAATGGCAATTCTGCAAGATCATTTCGACCAGTGCATCGACGATACGTTGCCACTCGAACGGCACGATCTCTTTGCCGTAGAGAATCTCCTGCAGCAATATGTAGTTGACAATGGCACCGCAGAAAATGCGAGCTGTGGCATCAGGATCTTTGAGCTTCAACTCCGGATGCGCTTTTAAATAGCCGGCAAGCAACGCTGAGCCTGGTTTGATCACCGTCGTTGTGTAAAGTCGAGTAAGTTCCGGAAAGCGCACCGATTCACCAATTACAGTGCGCATTAAGGCAATGTACGAAGGGTCCTTTTGCCGCCCGGAGAAAATCTCCGCTACCTGACGCAAGGCTGTCTCCGGCGGCACCGAAGCAGAGAGATCGCCGCCGAATTGAGCGTGAAAATGTTCGAGAGTGAGACTTTCAATAATCGCCTTGAACAAACCTTCCTTGTCGTTAAAATGGCTATAGATCGTCTGTTTGATCACGCCGGCTTCGTCAGCAACGCGATTCATGCTTGTTCCTTCGTAGCCATGTTTCAAAAAGACCTTCACCGCACCAGCAATGATCTGCTCCCGCTTCGTTTTGGAATAAGCAGATAAGTCGTCTTTTCCTAGTAGTTCAGTAGTCAAATTACCGACACCTTTCAGAAACTGGGGACGTCGTTCTGGTAAGTTGTCAGGTCGAGCTTATGGACTTATCCACTTCAGGCCTATGCTCAGTTTGACAAATCATACCGGTCGGTATGATAATAACACAGATAGAGGTTCAGGGCAACATGCTCGAATTCGACAAATCAAGGCAGAACAAAGAAATGCAGACACTGAATCAGCAAAGTTCAACCGATGTTGCGTCTCAAGCAAACGCACCGGCTAAACAAGCGCCGCCCAGTAAACCGAAAATCGCCGATGCCAAGCCGGCGCCCAAGAAGAAGGGCCCGCCCAAGCCGCTTCTGATCGTGCTTGCTTTGGCGATGGCCATAGGTATTTATGAGGGTTATCTTCATTTCCTGCCCAAGAACATGGATCAGCTGCGTGTCTCAGGGCGTATTGAAGGATACGAAACCAACGTCGGCGCCAAAGTGCCCGGACGGGTCGACTATATAGCCGTGCGCGAAGGGGCTGTCGTCCACAAGGGCGAACTAATTGTCAAAATTAGCGATGACGACATCCAGGCTCAATTGCGCGGCGCCCGTGCTCGCCAAGAAAAAGCTGTGCAAGCGCGGGACCAGGCGATCGAACAGATTCAAATGACGCAAAATACGATCAACGAGAGCCAATTAAATAAAGACCAAGCCATCCAAGATGCTGATGGTCGCATCCTGCAAGCGGAAGCGAATGTGGCAGCAGCCAAGGCTAATTTAGCCCAATCTCAATCACAACTCGATCAAGCCGAAGCAGATCTTAAACTAGCGGTCTTGAGAAAAGAGCGCTACGGCAAACTAGCCAGGCAAGGCGCTGTCAGTCAGGATGATTCCGATCAAGCAGATACAACCGAAGCAACATCACGCGCTACTGTTGAAGCGAGGAGAGCAGCAGTGTCCTCCGCTCACAAGCAGTTGATAGCCGCCGTGGGCGCTTTAACTCAAGCCCGTTCCAATCGGTTCAATCCGGGTATTCGCCACGAGCAATTGCTTTCGGCCCGGCGGCAAATGATTCAAAGCCAGTCGCAATTAAAATCGGCCGAGCAAGAGATTAACAACACCAAGGCAGATGAAGATCAAATCAAAGCGAACATCGCCTATCTCAACATACTTAGCCCGATCGACGGCACCGTTACGGCTCGCGCCGTGGAGCCAGGCGCGGTCGTGGTGGCAGGTCAGACTGTCCTCTCTTTACTCAATTACAACGATGTTTATTTGCGCGCCTATGTGCCAGAAGGCGAAGTTGGCCGGGTGCGCGTGGGACAAAAGGTAAACGTCTACCTGGACGCTTTCAAGAACAAGGCCTGGCCTGGCAGAGTGATCGAGATCGACCCGGAAGCATCTTTCACCCCGGAGAACATTTACTTCAAAGACGATCGGGTTAAGCAGGTCTTTGGCATGAAGATCGCCTTTGACAATCCGCAAGGTTTGCCCAAGCCGGGAATGCCAGCCGATGCCGATATCCTGACCGATATAAAATGATGACGACCACGCCGCTAGCACCGCCAGCGACACCAGTTGATCAGGCTCCCGCCCAATGGGCAATTTATGCCCGCGGCTTAAGCAAAAACTATGGTTTAGTGCAAGCAGTGCGCGGCATTGATCTGCAAGTTAAGCGTGGTGAAATCTTCGGGCTGATCGGCCCGGATGGTGCCGGCAAGACGAGCACTTTTCACATTCTCGGCGGCGTCATGGAACCGAGCAGCGGCGAAGTCTTCGTCATGGGCAAAATCCCGCGCGAAGGCCGGCTGAATATCGGCTATTTGACTCAGCAGTTTTCGCTCTATCCGGATTTGAGCATCGAAGAAAACATGCGTTATTCAGCCGGTCTCAGGCAGGTGCCCGAAGCAGAATTTCAGGAACGCAAAGAAAAATCGCTCAAACAGATGAATCTGGCTAAGTTCAGCAAGCGGCTCGCTGGGCAACTTTCCGGCGGTATGAAACAGAAGCTTGCTTTATGCTGCGCTCTTATTTCGCGCCCGCAGGTATTGCTCTTAGACGAACCAACTACTGGTGTGGACCCGGTTTCCCGGCGCGAGTTCTGGGACCTTTTATCGGAAGTGTCCGCTGACGGCGTGACAATTACCGTGGCCACGCCCTATCTCGATGAAGCCGAGCGCTGCCATCGTGTCGCCCTGATGTACGATGGAGCGATCCATCAGCTAGGCACGGTAGCTGAACTAAAGCGGAGCCTGCATCTGGCTCGCCTGGAAGTGCGCACCAGTCAAATTCTGCAAGTAGAGCGGAAGCTGGTCCATGCTTTGCTTGAAGCGCGCCCGACCGTAAACGACGTCCAAACCTTCGGCGATCGACTTGACGTGCTGGTCGCAGACGTCGAGGCCGGCGAAGCCAAAGTGCATGAAGTGGGGCGGCAACTGCAAATCTCGGATCTGCAAATAACGCGCGAAGAGCCAACGTTGGAGAATGTTTTCGTCAACAGTCTCAAACGTGAAAAAGGCGAAGCGGAAGAAATTGAGGAAGTTTTTCTAACAAAGCCCAAACTTGGTCGATTGGGAGACGACGCCATTAGAGCGGAAAAAGTTTCCAAAGTGTTTGGTGACTTCCACGCCGTCGACCAAGTGAGCTTGGACGTCGACTACGGCGAAATATATGGATTGCTTGGTGCCAATGGTGCCGGCAAGACAACGACGATCAAAATGCTCTGCGGGCTGCTCGAGCCAACTGCTGGTCAAATGATGCTGGCCGGCAAAACCAGCGATTTACGCAATCCCAAATTGCGCGAGCGAATCGGCTATATGAGTCAGAAATTTACGCTGTACGATGATCTTTCGGTGCTGGAGAATCTGGAATTTTATTGCGGTGTCTATGAAGTGCCGCGCCGCATGCGGGCCGATCGCATTCGCTGGGTTCTCAAAGCGTCCGAACTTTTACATCAGGAAGATATGCTCACCGGTCAATTGCCGGGCGGCTGGAAACAACGTCTCTCCTTCGGCGCCTGCACGATGCATGAACCGGAGATCCTCTTTCTTGACGAACCGACCAGCGGCGTTGACCCGCTCGCCCGGCGGCAACTGTGGGTAATGATTGGCGAATTCGCCAGACACGGGACAGCCATTCTTGTCACCACTCACTTTCTGGAAGAGGCAGAACACTGTCACAAGCTCGGCTTCATGGCCAACGGTCAATTAGTGGCCCAGGGCACGCCCAGCGAGATCAAGCAAAATCAGCCCGGCAAGCTGATCGAGCTAATCACTTCCAACAATCAGCTGACATCCAATTTACTGAAGCAAAAAATCGATCGTTGGCGAGTCTCGATTTTTGCCGACCGTTTGCATATCGTGCTCGATGATCCAGACAATGATTTGCCGCGCCTGATCGGTGAACTGCAAAGGAACGGCATCCAGGTGAAGTCGCACAAGCCGGTTCCCTTCTCGCTTGAAGACTCATTTATCGGCATCGTGCAACGAGCAGGCGGTGCCTCCGAGGAATGATGGTATGAAACGGATACGCGCCCAAATCAAAAAAGAAGTCGACCAATTTCTCCGCGATAAGTTGACGGTAGCGCTGGCTTTTGTTTTGCCGCTTCTGACCTTCTTTATCTTCGGCTACGCTGTGCGCCTCGAAGAGAAGGATATTCCGATCTCCATCCAGGATTACGACAACAGCAAATTGAGCCGGGAACTCACTGAACGCATCCTCAACAACGACCAGTTCAGAGCAGTCAGCTACCATGGTTCCGAAATCATTGGCGCCGCAATTGATCCAGGCTACGCCCAAGCGGCAGTCGTTATTCCGCCGGAATTTTCGCGCAAATTCAAGGCCGGACTGAAATCTCCGATCGAGTTCTTGATCGATGGCACGGACGTGAACAACGCCCGGGTCATCGAAAACAGTCTCTTGGCATGCGTCAATTTCTTCGAAAATAGCATTAAATATGGGAATAAGCCTCAATTGATCACGCCCGAGACGCGGCTGTGGTTCAATCCCGGTCGTAAGGAATCACTATATGTGGTACCAGGCGTCTTCGGCATAATTCTGCTGATCTATCCCGCGCTGCTGGCTTCTCTGGCTCTGGTACGGGAGAAAGAGCAGGGTACGATCCTGCAAGCTTACGCTTCCAGCATTACCTCGGTGGAGCTTATCGTCGGCAAGGCGCTGGCCTATATGTTGGTCGGCATCGCTGAAGCGCTGATTATCTTCGTTATGGGCTCAGTTCTGTTCAATCTACGATTTGCCGGCGATCCGACACCGTTTTTGATCGGCACCCTGCTTTATCTTTTCTGCGGTGTGATGTTCGGCATGATGATCGCCGCCGGTGTCAAGACTCAAAATGCTGCCGTCCAGGCCGTGGCGATGGGCGGTTTTACAACGTCTCTCTTACTTTCTGGTTACCTTTATCCGCTGCGAAATATCCAGTTTCCTTTCAACTATGTCTCGATTTTTGTGCCGGCGCGCTATTACATTCTGCTTTGCCGCGACGCGTTTGTGCGCGGCAGCGGCTGGCCAGGCGTCTGGTATATGCCGCTGGCGCTAGTGGGTTTCGCTGCGCTCTATTTCCGGATTTGCAATAAGCGCATGTCCAAAATGCAATTGAAGGACTAAATGATATGACAATCGCTTTGATTCAAGGAATACTTGAAAAACGCATCTGGGCTCTCTTGCAGAAAGAGGTGAGACAGATCCTGCGCGATCGCCAGCTTTTGTTCTTGCTCATCTTTCCACCAACATTTCAGTTGCTGCTCTATGGCTTTGCCCTGAGCCCGGATGTGCGTGATTTGCGTCTGGCAATTTCCGATCAGTCCGCTTCGCCGATCAGCCGGGAACTAATCTCGGCTGTCGTAGAAAATCATGTCTTCGATGTGTCAAAAACAAACGGCAGCGAGCGTGACGCCGTGAAAAAGGTGCGGGAAGGTAGAGTGGAAGCGGCTTTGATCATTCCGCCAGAGTTTAATCGTAAGATAAAAAATCAGCAAGGAGCGACTGTTCAGATTCTACTGGACGGAGTTGATGCCAACACCGCTGGTATTGCCGGCGGTTACTTGAATGAAATGATTTCGCAATTCAGCCGTTCCCTGGAAGACACCGGTGAGCAGATAGGCACGGTTAGTCCGCAGATCAGTTTCCTTTATAATCCAGGGCTGGCCAGCGCCTGGTTCTTTGTCCCCGGAGTGATGGGGCTTGTCCTTAACCTCACCGGTTCGCTTGTCTCGACATCAACTTTGATTCGCGAGAAAGACTCAGGCACGCTCGAGCAGTTAGTGATGACACCGGCAAGCTCATATGAGGTTTTGATCGCCAAAATTCTACCGCTCTTTGTTCTTTTGATAGGCAATGTGTTGCTAGCCTTAGCGGTCGGCAAATTCTTGTTCAATATCCCGTTTCGAGGCAGTCCCTTCCTCTTTTTCGCCGTGTCGTCGCTTTATATTTTCGTGGCTATTTCCATCGGTATTACACTGGCCTCTATTTCCAAAAATCAGAGGCAAGCGATCCTCACCTCGTTCTTTATCAACTTGCCGTTAATCCAGCTCTCCGGCGCGGTGGCACCGCTTTTGAGCATGCCCAAATTCTTCCAATATTTGGCTTTGCTCAATCCGCTCCGTTATTACATCATCTGTATTCGTGCCATCTTGCTCAAAGGTGTGGGGCTGGACATAATCTGGCCAAATGTCCTCGCCCTGGCGTTCTTCGCTATCGTCCTTTTGACCTTAAGCGCTCGCCGCTTCCGCTCGCAATTAGGGTAGATGAGCGCTCGCCGCTTCTGCTCGCAATTGGGTAATTGCTCGTCGCCGGCTTCGGCCAGTAATTATCTTATTCTATATCTTATAGTATATCGAGGACAAACGAACATGGGGGCAGATCCCCCAACTTGCAGAAGCTCTGCCCCCAAAAACGGAGACGGTTACTGCTTGCCGCCGACGTTAAAGAACGGAATCGGTGCCTGACCGCCCATAAACTGCGGCAGTCCACCGTTCCACTTGTTCACCCCTTCCCACTGAATGAGGTTGGGGTTAGCCCGCAACGCTTCAGCTTTACGCTGAATAGCAGCTGCTTCGGCCTTGGACTCGACCTCGATCTGATACGCCTTACCATCCGCTCTCCTTTCTTGCGCATCACGATCGCCTTCAGCGGTCGTCACCTTCTGTTGCTTCTCGTTAGCGGCACGCAGGGCATCCTGCAGAGCCGTAACTTTCAACTCAATCGACTTGTTGAACTCCGGGCTAAAGTCGAAATGAGTGATTGCTACGTTGCCGATCACGATCGCTTCCTTCGGAAGGTTCTTAGCCGCTAGCGCGTCGACGACGTACTGCTTTATCGTCGACTCGATCTCACCCTTGACCTTCTCACGCTGAGTGACAAGCTGCTCCGCTGTGTACTTAGCGGTTACGGCTTTCACCGATTCCTGCACACCAGGATCGATGATTGTCACTTTGATGTTGTCAAGGTTGCCGAGCTGGGAGTACACCCCAGGTGTTGTAGCAGCGTTGATGAAAAACGGCACGGTTACTTCGGCAGTGACCGCCTGCAGATCGTTGGACGCAGCCGGTGCAGTTACCGGATGCTTATCCAAACGAGTGGAGATCATCTCCACGCTAGTGACGAAGGGCAGCTTGAAGTGAATGCCAGGCTCCCAGGCATAGGAATTGACCTTGCCCAGAGTGATGCGAACGCCGGCATAACCAGCATCCACGATCTTGAAGCTAGCCCAGAGAAGAATGAACAAGACGAATCCGAAGATCCCAATCTTGACTTTCTTACCGCTGGGAAGCAGGCTTTTCGCCGTGGCTTGCAATCTCTCCGCGCTGCTCTCTTCGTCTCTATCATCACGATCTCGAAACGACATACGCCTCCTTAGAGTTAGGGCCAAACGTCGCTCAGCGACCCGTGACCCAGCGAAGTCGCTGAGTAGGGGTGGCACTGCTAAATGCAGCGCTACAAGAACCCCACTTTGCGTGTTGTTTAAACCGGTCAGGCCTGACGCCACACGCTCCGGTGTCACCATTATCTGGCTCGCCAACCTTCACATCTCACCCAACCTTGCAAGAGCTCGCAGAAAGCAAAGGCAAAAACAAGTAGCAAACATCATCATCGCCATCGGTGCTGAAGTAGCTATCTTGTAAATTGCTATTTGCCTGGCGGCTGCTGAAATTGACTCTGGGATGGGGGGAAACGAAAAGATGGTGTTAGATTGACACTTTGCTTGTGCGTGTCAAAGCCTGTCTTGACCTTTCATTGACCAATCGCGACCAGCCGTACACGGTGAATGGGTAGCTCTCCGTAACAAAGCAGCTTCTTTTTACCTTGACACCATATTGACACCATTTCTTCGCTTAGGGCATGGCGCGGTTGCGCTATATCAGCAAGTTGTTTGCTGGTCGAATCGAAACGATCTGCCGCTTTATCTAGGCAAGGGCAGATATAGTCAACGCTAGTCCTGTTTGGACATGGGAGCGCCACGACAATTAAGTAAGCCGGACGGTCACATGGCAGCTTTAAGCGGTCGAGCACGCTTAATCCGTGCCTGTTCCTTGGGCGAGTGCATCGCCTGCCAAAGATCGCTGCGTCGTTGCACGTTCAACCAAAAATCAGGACTGTTACCGAATACTCGGGCAAGAATGAGCGCGGTCGCCACAGTGACGCCCCTGCGCCCGTTGCATAGCTCGTTGACATGCTTTCGCTGCACAGCCATCGCATTGGCCAACGCTCCCTGCGTCAAGCCTAAGGGCTCCATAAATTCTTCAATTAGGATTTCGCCTACGCTCGCCGGCTTGCGCTTTGTGATTAACATAATCGCCTCACTGATAAGTGTGGTTGTCCAAATAAACGCCAGTTGCCTCACCTCGGCTGCCATCCCATTGGAAGACAAGCCGACTGCTTGTTGATGCGAATCGAATAGAAGCCCGCCAAATTGCCACGTAGCTTTTCGAAATGGTTACTTGGTGGCATTCGCAAATCTTCGTCTGTCATTGCATCGTCAATCATCTGGATTTTGCGGAACAAGCGACTTTCAAGATCGGGCGAGATTTTCTTCGACTTAATATCTTCGACAAAAGAAATCACTTAACCATTGGTCGCGAAAGCCGATAATCATTCCGTATCTCCATTATGAGCTAGTGTACTACTCACTGGTACAAGGGGCAAGCTCCGAGTTCTCATCGGTGCGCTGCACTTAGATTATCGATTGGCGGATGATAGTCGTGTTTTCATCACCGAATGACACCGTATACGGTTCCTCCATGGGAAAAAGTAAGGGACCACAGGCATGCCACTTAATGATACTGTCAAGCAGTCCAGTGGAAGCATAGCTAGTTGCTTGTGATTAAACAGCAGCGTAATTTCCACAATGATCATGTAGGGCCTGAAGTAGAGATCTATCTAGGCCAAGTAACTTCTCTGTTAGGTTAGAAATACTCACAGTTTTTCAAACAGTTCCCAAAAGACCAGCTAGCAAAGTTTTTCCACCACATCTCATGATGCCTACAACAGCGAAACAGCTGTTTGTAGTCTTACTGGGGCTGGGCTTCGGGCTGATTTGGGCACGACGTGAGAATTCAATTTAGGAGAGCATATGCAAGTAGCAGAGCCATACGGCTACATCGACCACAAGCGATACGGCGAATGTGTGTTCCTCATCGATGGCGACGGGCGGCACACTTTACGGTATTAAACGGCAACTGGGAGGACGGGTTCGCTCGCATCACCCGCGAAGAAGAGGCTTTGGCATTCGGCTCACTGTTGGCCGACCTCAGGAATGGCGACAAGCACATTGCCGTCGGAGAAATCGTCTGGCAATTGGACCGCGTGCGGATCCAGCTGACAAATAAAGACGAGGGATCAATCCTGCATCCAGCGTCCTACAAGGTGCAGCGGAGATTCTTTGGCGTCTGGTTCGACGCTGACCTGAGTACCGCCATTGGGGTGCTCAAAACCGCTATCCTGCAGTACCACCTGATTTACCTTCAGCTCGAGGACGACGAGCCCAGACTGGAGTTAGTTCGTCGCGGCGCTCGCACCCCGGCGATCCGCTAGGGGAGCAGCCTTCAGAGCCACTCTCCGGCGTTTGTCCAAGGCACCAGATCATCAAGTCTGGATTGCCGGCAAGCGTCGGAGAGGTGAGCTGAGCGGATTCGCCAATCCACATCGTTGCGCACCAGCACGAATTTGCTTGGCGCGCATCATAGATGAAACGCGGGCCATGCCCACGTTTCATTTGGAACAAAACATCTAAGGAGGAGACTCTCAATGTCACACAACATCATTGCGGCGGTCGTAATCGTGGCGGCCGTACTTGTAGGCTCTGCCGGCTATTGGATCGGCAGATATTACTATTCCCCTGAACTCGGCGAGAGGCGGGACTCGGACCACCTGGATAGCATCCGCACCGGGTACATTGCGATCGCGTGCATTTGCGGCATTCTCGGTCTCGCAGGATCAATCACGGTAGCAGCATTCGCCACGTTGCGGGCGTGGTTGCTGCCTTCGTCTATCGCGCTAGCTGTGGTGGCCGTGGGTCTGGGAATGCTGGTTGCCGGCCTCGGCAGCGATAAGCGAACGCCGCTTACTGATGGCGTATACAATCGTTTCCTCGCTGCGCGATTCGGGGAGCTGATGACAAAGTTGGTGTCCGTAATCGGAACACCCTACCTTCTTCCAGGAGAGGAGCCAGATGCGTCGCTGCCAACGCTCGACGAACTGCAGACACGATTTGCCCAGTTCTGGCGAGAACTCACTGCCTATATCGAGGAAGGCAAAGGCAGCGCTTCGCGGGCGGACCTTCTAGCCTTGGAGGACTTGCTCCAAGAATGTAGTTCGTACAGGCAATGTAGTGCCATCATCGATCCAGATCCAACTCTCTCCGACGCTGACTGGCAGCAAGCATTCGACGAATTCGTGAAAGCGAATACAGAGAAGGCAGGCGAGGAGTGGGCGAATAACTACGGCAACTACCTGGACGACGAAGCATCGGGCGCTGCGGATGCCTGCGAAAAGGCAGAGCCGGGCGACCAAACTCTGGACAGCCAGATCCAACGGCGTCAGCATTTTGCTGACGCTTACTACACACACAGGGCAAGAGTCGATCATCTAGGTGCGGCAGCCGCTTACGACCAGTACGTGGCCGAACGGGCAACCCTCCAGACGGTCGAGCAGTAACTTACGCAGCAGGCGGTGATACTTACCACCGTCTGCTGTTGTAAATCTCGAGGAGTTAACTCGCCTTGTTTTGAGCCGGCAGGTTTCTGACATGGGTATGCTCAGTTACAGTGCGCTGAAGAAGCGCTCTGCAACTGGGTTACTCACTAGATTCCTTCCGGCTCTCTTTTGCGTGAGTCGCTATACTATAACATATCGTATTTCGCGGACAAAAAGCCTATTGCGAAAATGGTGCAGTGCAATAGGCGTAGAAACAAACCAGCAGGAGCGAGCCTACCCTGTTTGCGGCGCGAAGACTCTCTGTGAACTCAAGACACGATCAAGTTGACCCGACAGGTCGTCGATCTTACTGCGTAACGCCCGCCAGTCTTCAAACCTGTCGGCCGTCAACTGATCATTCTTGATGTTCCTAAGCTGGCAGGCGAAACCTTCGATTTCGCCCCAAAGAGGTGAATTCGGCAAGACGTCGCAATCGTTCAGCATCCCCGGGGCCTCTTCCAGCTCCTTATCGAAGCGGGCGATAGCTTGAAGTATCTCAACTTTGAAATTGAGCCGACGTTTCTGCCAGACTAAAGTTACAACCAGAACGACGAGAACTGCCAATGCTAACAAAGTCCATGTGTTCATGCGTCCTCCTAACGCGATGTGCTGGCTGATCAAGCGCAGCACAATTGATCGAAGTCGCTGATCAGCAACTTACTGGTGCCATCGCCGACGGTGCATTGGCTGACATCCCCATGGACGCCCCTTGCACCGCCAAGATGTGTGTCTGTCATGGCATACAGCTAGGCCGTTTACAAGGCCCTGCCAGACCAGCCTGCGCCCGGTACTGAACTTGCAATTCCTGCAGCGCGCCGACCAGCGTACCTACTACGTAAAGACCATCACTCAAATCGAAACTGAGATCGGCGAATGCTTCATTGCCCGACAAGTAGAGCTCCAAAGCACAGATGTCGGCGGCTCCGTCAGCCACAATGCCGAGATCTTGCTGGGCTGCCAGCAGCCACCAGGTGCGTCCGGCTGTTGTTTCGTAGTTGGCGAGCGACGTCCCCACTCTCGCCAGCGCCTCTTTCATCAATCGCGAGTGGTTGGTGACAAACGCCTGAGCCAATTCTGCTTCTTTGTGTGCGGAAAGCGGAGGCGTTTGAAATCGCTGCGCGCATTCGTCGACGAATTTAAGCAGCAGTTCTCTCCCGGCCCGCAATTTGTCTAGCACTTCTCGGTCTACCACAGCTCACCTCCTTCAGTGATTTACTATGGGCCGCGATGGCGGCCGGTTCTTTTGCCGTTCTTTCGATATCGGTATGTCAGGAAGTTGGTTCTATAAACTAAATTTGCTCGCTCCTGCGTGATCTGATCAGAAAGTAGATCCACCCTAAGGAAAATCGACCGGTGAAGACAACTAAATTCTTGATTCAATAAGTCTGCGCTAACGAATCAAAGATACTTGGCTTCCCGACCTGCTCTCGCGCTGTTCGCGCTAACGTAATGCAGACTACAGAAAAGCCGCCAAGATTTCGCCGATACCCACCAGTTACCGCTGATCAGATTTTCCGCTTGCTTTTATGCCGAGTAACTACTGGCCGATCATCCGCCCGCCACTGACGTTATCGATTGATATCAAGCCGATGTCATGCAGCAATTGCACTTGAGCGATATTGAAGTTGATAATCGCTTGTGCCTTGTCGATCAAGGCTTGCGTGTAATCGCGTTGGGCTGTGATGATATCGAGATTGGTGCCCAGCCCGTTGGCAAATCTAAGCTGTGCCAGTCGCAATTCCTCCGCCGATGAATTGACTTCATTGCTTGTTTCCTCAATATTTCTCTCAGCATCCAAACCGCGGATGAAAGCGGTGCGAACTTGATCGAGCACCGTCACCAACTCACGTTGCTCCTGCAGAGCCGACTGTCTGGCTTGCGATCGGGACAGGGCAATTTTTGCTGAATCGACTGTTCCCAAGCCACCAAGTTGCCAGTTAGCGGCAATGCCCAGGGCATATAAAGCTTCCAGTTGGCTGGGCGGACCAGCACCAACGATGTTGCCACTCAAAGCAAATGTGGGCTGCAGAGGCGATGTCGCAACGATAATCGATGCCTTCGCCGCTTTTCGCAATTCATCATATTGTTTTAGCTCCGGGCGATTATCAATGGCCACGCGCAACAGATCCGGCACTCTCAAATTCTGGCTGACCAGGCGTATTTTGCGAGCGCTCTTACTGGTAGGCGAAAGATCCGCCCCCAAATTGACATTCAGCAAATCCGCCAGCTGAATGGCCGCCGCTCGCCGATTAACTTGCTGATCGACAAGGCTTTGCCGATCTCGCGATAGCTGAGTGCGTGCCTGCAATACATCAAGATTTGTGGCCAGGCCATTTTCGAAACGGCTGGTGTTCACTCGTACTTGCTCATCTGAGGTATCGACTGCTTTGATCCGAATTTGCAATATCGCTTCCGCCAGAACGAGGTTGTAGTAATCGCGGGCGGCATTGAGCAAAACGTCACTGAGAGAGGCATTCAAACTTGATTTCGCCGCGCTCCAACCGTGCTTATCGCGAATGGCGCCAAAGAGAATTTTGCCGCCGCGATAACCATAGTATTGAAATCCCGCATTCATCAAAATGAATGGCGTATCAATTTTAGCCACCGACGAACTGGATGAAGTCGCGGTTGTGCCTGGTATAGCTGTGCCTACTGTGCCGGCACCAATGGGGAACCCGCCCTTGAAAGGAAATGACACCTGCCCTTTCAAGAAGAATTCGCGGTAGCCCATCATCAAGTCCGGCAAAAACGCGCCCAGCGAGGAGAGATAAGTGAGCTTCTGTGAGTGTTCACTTGTACGCGAAATCGCCAGATCCAGGTTGTTGTTCACTGAAGTCAAAAGCGTGTCGCGCAAGTTGATCGGTTGTGCGTAATCGGCATCCAGCCCAAAGGGGCTGAGCGTCTGATCGACCGAGATCAGCGCCTTCAATTCCGGTTTCTTCAAAAGAATTGCATTTTCATCAAAGATCGGCTCACCGATCTCTCGCGCTTCTGGCGGAATTTCCACAGGTCGCGTAGCCGCGGCCGGATACTGGCGAGTATCCTGCGCAGGCGGCACGACAATGGCTTGCGGTGGCGGCAACTGCACAGGTTTATTAGGGAAAGCATCAGTGGCGATACCATGCTTTGTATAGCGTTTGAGATTACCCGAGACGTCGCCTGAGGTATTTGTCGGTCGTGCTCGCCCGTTCGTCTGCGCTGCCGGCGAGGCCTGTGAAGTAGCCCTGAGCTTTACAGGCATGTTATTGTTCACCGCCGGTGGTGCACTATAGGAAGGATTTTGGTCGATGGCTGAGATCTGATTGGCAGCCGATCTTTGTTCAGGCGGCGGCGAAATCGCTTGACTAGATGGCGACATCGGCGGCCGCAGTTGGTTAGCGCCCGCCTGGCTCGATACGTCATCACCCGTTTGGGCAAATACAACGCATTTCCCAATACCATTGAAGACACCAGCTACCGCCAGCGCCATAATGCCAATTACTCTTTTGTGGCTGGGACGAATCATTAACCCCTGAAGCCCTCCAGAACAGCTGCTTGAGACGCGAACGCCGCCACCTTGCTGAGATTCACGTCATCATACCAAGCGGTATGATATTACCACAAACGAATATTTCATACCGATTTGAAGCAACAAGCCCGTAATCTCTTGGTAACTGGCGTAGCTACTACTAGCTTGCATCACAGCTGCCACTTCCTTCATGTATTTCTACGTAGCGGTTTTTCCCATGATGGCGCCTCGGAAAATTGCCCAAGAAATCACCGGAAAGCGCGCGTGTGTCTATTTCTAAGCTACTTTCCTTCAGGCTTTGTTTGATTTTGAAAGCACTTCACTACCACTGAGTTTTCTTGTGTTGATCACCTTTAATTCATTAGGGTCTTCTTACAGTCATCCCCACAATCCGCAAAGAGAAATTCCACCGAGAAAAGCCACGCCATAGCTAAACAGAAGCAATCGCAAGCAGCGCAAGGCTGCGATGGTGTTGCATATGGTGGCATCTTGCTGCGCGGGTCGGGCAAAGAACTGTCTAATCTTGGTAAGCACTTTAACCGTTTCAGCAGCTAGGTGCTCACCATACATTGAAAACTGGCCAAACCTCGGCCTTAACCAAGTCACAGGAGGTGGCTTATGTACAGCTACAATCGTATTTGCATCACAAGCTCAGCCGTGGCCGCTCTTTACTCGTTCAGTAACGCGGAACACTCACAGCCCATGTGCCGAGAAGTCCTGCTTTCGCAAACCGAGGCAGACATCTGGTACCCTCTGTCCCTGCTGCTTCTTCTGAGCCCAAAGTTTGGTGTGCTGCGAGGAGTTTCAACCAACGCGGAAAGAGCAGCCATCACAACCGTAGCCTTGTTATGCGTCCGGGCTGGGGCTTCTCAACGGGAGGAGGCTTCTCAACGGGCGGAGTGGCTGTCGGCTCGCGAGAACCTCTACGCCCTCGTCGACGAGCTAGATCGCAGGAATTGCAAAACGCAGAGACAGCGGAGACGCGTCACTAAGTCCAAGTGGGCACTCCGGACGGCTGCGGACATCGCTTGCGTTGCGTTGGAAGGGTACGGCTCCGCTTCTATCACAGGTGCGCTCATGAACTGCGGCACGCTTAACACCTTTTACGGTGTCGACTTCTGGGAGACAATCCCGACTGAAGTGCTGGCGCTGCTGCAACAAGGAGCGGCACAGGCTTAGCAGGCAACCAGAAACCCACGTCAAGGAGGGGCGATCTTCTGCCCCTCCTTCTATTCCCCCTGAGCCCGGTGGACGATCGGCACCATTCTGCGGAATGGACTATTGCTGACATTCCATCAAACCTTAACTACCGGTAGTTGTATCTCCGGATAGCTCGCTGCGGCGAGAAGGAGAAGAAGTGATGAACATACCGAAGTGCTCGCATTGCCCCTCAAACGGGGTCCCCTGGGGCGTCATCGTTGAAGCGCCCAAGGGTTCCTCCAATGGCTTACACCTCCGGCAGCGGTGCCGGTTTCTGAGCGGGAATGATATTCGTTGTGCGAAATGCCGCGCGCAACTACATGGCACCGCCACGCTCAGCGTCCCTTCGAGCTTGCAACCCATTTGCATGACGCTACGCTCTCACCTGATGCACGTCGAGGCATTCAAGATCCAGGCGGCAGAAACCGTGCACCAAGGGTCTCCATTCCGGGCAGACGGCATCAACTTCGCCAGCCGGCGTGGGGGGCGCATCGAATGTCAATTAGACTGGTTCCCGGTCGACGGGACTTTCCGTCTCCCGGCTCAGCAAGCGCTGTTCGATACCGACACTGGGACTGCGCTCGAGGTCCTGGCATACGCCCTGGCCAATTGCGGTCTGGTTGTAATTGAATCGCCTCGGTACCCAACGCCGGAACGGCTTGGGACCATCCGCTTCCGCTCGCTCATACCGATCGAGACGGTAGACAGCGAAGTTGTCCAGCAGCTGCTGGTGCGAACGCAGCTGACATGGGGAGCAAACGGCCGCTAGACAATAACGGCAAGGGGCGGAAGTTCCGCCCCTTATTTTTTTGGCCTACTGATGCCACCATATACGGTGCCTACACCATTGCGAACACAACGGCAGGTGATTACATTTAAATGTGGGAATGTCCCACTTGAGGGAAACACCCACCTCTGTTATGATTTAAACTACCTTCGAGGCATCAGCCATGAGCTGGCAATTTACAGGCAAAGAAACCCAACCCGACAACAAACACCGGGTTAGTCTTGGCCCTACCGTTAAGACGGAGCCGGGAGTACGCTACAAGGTCATGCAGAACGACCAGGGACAAATCTTGCTAGATCCGGTTAAGTCAGTGCCGGCCAGAGAGGCTTGGGTCTACGAGAACCCAGCGCGCCTTGCGTCAATCAAGCGCGGCATCGCGCAGGCCGAGGCAGGCGAACTCGTGAACATCGACTTGGGCACCGATGAGGCCAAAGACGAATAATTGCCCTTCGCACTCAAGTACACCGCTGAAGCAGAAAAACAGTACGCCAAGCTCCGCGCCAGCAAAAGTCTGGAGAAGCGCTTCAAAGCCGTGAAGAAGTCATTGCGCTTTCTTAGCGAAAATCCTGCGCATCCAAGCTTACAAACTCATAAATACGACTCCATCGAAGGACCAGATGGTGTAGAGGTCTTCGAAGCTTACGCCGAACAAAAGACACCGGCAGCGTATCGGATATTTTGGTGCTATTACCCTACAAAGACCGAAGCCGACCCGACAAGCTACATCACGGTGCTGGCTATAACACCGCATCCATAGTGATGCACAAGCTTCACTTTTGCTTTTACTGTATTCTGCTGTAAAGAATTATTTTCAGTAAAATTAGAATTAAAGAAAACCCTCCCAAGCTTGAATGTACCTCGAGTAGATCTTGGTGCAGAATTTGAACTGGCGATTGAAAATGTTTTGGGCACCAGATATAGTCTCACCCGGCTAGGCAAGCTTGAATCTTTCTTGCCCTAGCGTGGATCGAAAAACCAGCGCATTTCACACATGAAAATGACCACTTCCCATGCGCAAATAGCGCATGTAGACTCGAACATAGCCACTTTGCATCCCCTGAAACATGCCAGTCACAGACTGGCCAGGCCCAGTTTGTTAATTACGAAAACATACTGCTGTCAGAAGCTCTTAACTTTGTGATAGGAGAAAAGCGAATCCCGAATTTTTAGATCTAATACAGCCCCCCAAACTTTCACAACCCAGTACAGACCGGCTCAATTAGTTGTTATCGCGCGAAGTGACTTCGCCAGGTGAGATTCGGTCTGCCGCACATTGCCGCGAAAAGCTGCAAGTGTGCCCGCGTTGTTTGCCCAAAAATATCTACGCCCAGCGCTCTTCGCAGATGAAAGCGCTCAAGGAGGAGTCATGAGTCTATTCAAGTTTCGTCTCGCCGTGCCTGAAGATTTGGGCAAGCTGCGGCCAGTTGTCGAACAGAGCCAGCCCGCACTTGTCGATTACCTCGAGGAGATACTAGAGAGGCGGGTCTGCATCATTGCCGAGAGCAGCAACGAAAGCGCCGGAGCCGAGACCACCGACGGTAAAATCTTGGCGGCGCTGTTTGTTGACTATAACGCCTACCATGCAGAAACGGTGATGATTTGCGGCCTCGCTTATCTCGAGGGCAACGGCACCGTTTTGAGTCCGCTGATTATCTGGTTCCGGGACAACGCCGCACGCCTGTTCGGCTGTCAGGCGCTGGTCACTCTTGTCCCTCTGGAAGACCTACCGTCGCAGCTGTTGTTCTGGGCAAGCGGCTTCGACAACAGGGGCTTAATCACTTTGGACGGCGACCGGCAAGCGCTCGTCTATCGCTGCGATTATGAAGACGCTGCGACCGCGGAGCAGATGACCTTTCGCGTGGCAACAGCGGACGACAGAAAGAACGTGCGCGCTCAGTTTCTGATGCAGTTTCCCGAGCAGTTCCGGCCGTACATCGAGTTTCTTGAAAGGCTTGAGTGTGCGGTAGCGTTAGATGGGGAGGGGACAATCAGGGGTTCCGTGTTCTTTGAGTGTCCGCCTGATCTAGCGGAATCTCTGGTCATCGTCTTCTTCCACAATGATGCAGAGCGATCCTGGCGAGGTGTGCCAGACCTGCTGATCCAATGGTTGCAAGAGATGACAGTCGAGAAATTTGGTCGCGCCCGACTAATGGCAATGGTGCCAACTACCGATCACGCCCTTCAGCGACGCTTCGCCAAGAACGGCTTCACGCCTGCTCCTCTACAACGAACTGCAGGCGCGGTCGAACTCGAGTTCGACGTTCGTATCCCGAAGAGACAAGCAGGGCAGTTCTTGCCAGCTGTACCACCAAGTGACCCGATCTCAACTAGACACCTCTAAATCGCACATCAGTGCAAACAATTTAAGCCCAGCGCTTTCCCTTACGGAAAACGCTGCAGGAGGACCTTTCATGGATATTCCCAATACCAAGATTCGTTTCGCTAAACGCAAAGACTTATCGGCATTGTGGTCGTTCGTCAGAAAGCGCTTGCCGGATCTTCGGCGAGAAGATCTCGACGACCTGGTGCTGGACAACCGCTGTATCATCGCCGAAGAGACAGGTTTGGCCGACGGCACTAAGACCAGCGGAATCAAGATCATCGGTGTAATGTTTTTCGATTACAACGCCGATCAACCGGGAACGGTTATGCTTGCCGGACTGGCTTGCGATCCGGACCGCGTCGAGATAGCCGGTGAAATGGTCTTATGGTTCGAGCCCAAGGCACCCGCTCTGTTGCATTGCCGGCAACTTATGGTGTGTGTCCCCCTGGACAATGCCAGCTTGCATAAGACACTACTGAAGAGCGGGTTCATTCAAGGAGACCAAATGGTGGTCGACAACCGTGAACTACTGGCATTTGTTCGCCAGTACGAGGTCACTTCGCCGGCGGCTGAAAAGTCTCGGGAAGCCGAGCTGACAATTGGCTTGCTGACAGGGGACGATCTACAGAGATTGCGCGAAGCTCTTACTGTGCAGCTTACAGCAGTCGCCGAGCAGTCAGAGATCCGCTTTATTCAACAGTGCCAGTGCCTGATAGCGAGAAACAAGACCGGCAAACCGGCCGGGTTTCTGTTCTTTAGTCTGGAGGGAGTGGATAGTTTGATGATCGCGTTCTTCCGTACACCATTATGGGCTGCCGGAACAGATATAGAGGACCGGCTGATCGGCTGGTTGAAAGAGAACGCAGTCAAAGAATTTGGTCGCACACGACTGGTTACCTTCGTCCCGACCACGAATCTTACTCTCCAAAAGCGCTTCCAAAGGAACAACTTCAAGCCTACCCCGGTTCAACGGCATCCAAACACGGTCGAACTCGAATATCGCCTCGCTTCTCGTGGTCCCGCAGTCGTCATTACGGGGCCGGCAGGAAGCGTCGAGAAGTTCGTCAAACCTGTTCGGCCGGATGACCTCGACTTCAACTAACCTTTCCCAAACAGCCTGGTGGCGGCACTGAAAAGCGCTGCCAGGCTGTCGCATTTTCCCATATTCGGATTGGCGAGTCGCCCGCCCGAATCAGGTTGCGCCATCACCTACGGTGCCGCCGAACAATAGCACTTTCTCAACACAAAAGGAGTGACTTAGATGGACGATCCGACAATTACCATTCGCTTCGCATCCCCTGACGATTTACCGAAGTTGCTGCAGATAGGCTGGCGGGCGAGCAGCGCCCCCTTCCGCCCGATATTATTCAGCAGGTGGTGCTCTTCGGTCAATGCATCGTTGCTGAATCTGACAAGATTATCGGGGCGTGTTTCTTTGTTTTTGATGCTAATGATCTTACAACGATGAAGATCTTGGGCATTACGTACCCGCTGGCAGAGCCGGTGATAAGAAACCGGCTGATTGGCTGGCTCCAAGAAAATGCCAGCCAGCACTTTCCCTGCCAGTGCTTGGTCGTGCGCGTTCCTGCCGCTGACCGTGACGGCCAGCTGTGGAATGACCTGATGGCGCTCAACTTTCGAGAGCGGAACAAAATTAAGGTTGGCGATCAGGAGCAAATTGAGCTCGTCTTCGAGATTCCCGGCGCGATCCTGTTTGTTGAGATCTCTGAGGGCCACCCGGGTCTCAACGAACTCTTGGCGTTTCTCTTGTCGAAACCGTCAGGAAAGCAGTGAGCATCCACGCCACTCGAAACAGCACAAGCCGCTAGACAATAACCCCGCCATCGCCAGGCGATGGCTAGCCAAACGCGTCTCCTCAGAAGAGATGCGTTCAGAAGGAGAAAATCGTGAGATTTGATCTAGCAACAACAGGTCTAGAAAAATTAGATTTACTGCTTCAATGCATGATGCAGAACGTCGACTTTGTGCGCCACTCGGAACACTATATGTCCTGCGAGTGGGTAGTGGCCACCAGCGACGACGGCCAGTTTCGTGGATTGGTGCTTTTTGAGTTTGTCTACCCCGCGACGCTGCAGATTGTAACCCTCAACGTTCCAAAACAGTATGCCAACGAAGACGTAGCGGGGCAACTGATCAGCTGGATGCAACAGGCCGCAGGGCAAGAACTAAATTACGAAAAGCTTTCTGGCCAGGCTGACGTGGGGGACGCTGCTGTGTTGAAGTTATTCACAGATCACCACTTCAAAGCCAGCGCGCCTTATGACGCAAACGGCCGCCAGGTAGTGAACCTGGAATGGACCAGCCCAGTGCCATTCCAACGCCCCCCTCAAATACTCTTCCTGTTTGTCGAAAGGGAGGAGGATATCGCACCTGCCCTCCAACAGTTGTTCGGGCACCCGCCAGGTGAGCCGGAAGAGAAACTCTGACCAGTCCGAAACAGCATAAGCCGCACTTAACTGGCCCTTATGCTGTTTCACTTCTCCTTCCTATCATAGTACTTGCTATAGTAGCTCGATAGTGCGGTGAATTATGCACCTGTAGCATAGAATTTGCAAAAAATTATGCATATTACGGATAATAAGGAATGTCGGGGAACATCGGCAATAGTTCAACGCCGAGCGGCACGCTAATCCCAAAATGTCTCACATGGTTTGCGGGCGTGAATCAGACGATCTGCTGTGATTAGCGGACAATCGGCTCGCAGTGTCATGGCCACGATCAGAACATCGAATGGATCGCGGCTGAATGTGAGGGTGTGCGATAACAGAATGTCCTCAGTTTCAAGATCGAGAATAGAAATGGCCTTAGCGAAAAAGCGCTTCTGCACGTACTCTTCAAGCTTCACACGGGGACGAATTGTTCCCGCTTTAATCAGCAGGGAGAACTCCCAGAAAACAGGAGCTGGCAGAAAGATTGCCGCACGACCGGCAACTGCGTCGTCAAATGCTAGTTTTACTTGGCGGGGCAGCTTCTTAAACTGTGCCGTAATGTAATAGACAAACGGGTGCGTATCCGTAATTAAAAGCGGTGGTGTCATCGGTTAAGTGCCGACTTTTTGGCTGAACGAGTGACCGGCCGCTTAGCTGTATGTTTGAGCGAGCCGGTGACCGAAAGCAGAATAGACTTTGTGATTGAGTCACTGGCCTCGGCCAAATCTGCTACCAGCACAGCCGATCCAGCTAATGTGTGCTTAGCTCTGGCTGGTTGATTTGATTGTGCCAATAACCCCAAATAGTCCTTGTGGTTCAGCATGACTGCTGCCACTTTACCATAATCAGTTATTTCGACGATACCACCGGTGATAGCAAGAGCTTCGATCAGAGGCGCGAATTGCTCCCTGGCTGCGGCTTTACCCAGCCTGCGGACTGGCATATTGTGTTTAGCCTTGGACGGACCAGACATGGTCGAATAGAAGCCTCTCCAAATTATTCTGTACAACAAAAATTGTACGACTTATTGGTTTGCCTGTAAAGCCCAATTGCTGATTTCACTACTTGCGGGTTTGTCCTGCAACCTTTTGTATTGACTTGGTGATGTACTGGTACTGGCGGGGTTAGAATGGGACTGTTCAGAAAAGCTCATCCCATAGTTAGCGACCCATGACCCAAACGCACATTACTAACGAGCCACCGGAAGACGTTTCCCTCAGGCCTGACTACACAATTGACACTCGGCCGCTCTGCCAGGGCATGCCGTTTGTTCTCACTGATGCAGCTCATCCGCGCCTGGTCCTTAAATCTGGTAGCCATTTCCTGGTCATGGATCAGTCAGCGAGCATTCCGGACTGCAACACGCTCGGCTATGGCTATTACCGCTATGACACTCGTCATGTCTCACACTGGGAGATGACCTTGAACGGCGTATCGCTGTCTCTTCTCTCGAGTTCGGTTAACGAAGGCTATGCCGGCATCTTTCTCTATACCAATCCTCAAACTGAGACAGCTCCACAACAAAAGATCACCTTGCAGCGCGAGATCGTGCTAGGTGATTATCTCTGGGAGCGCATGGTCATTCAGAATTTTCACAATCGCGAGCTCGATCTTGAATTGACCATGACTTTCGGCTCCGATTTCGCCGACATGTTCGAGGTGCGTGGTTTGAACGTCACCGAACGCGGCAAGCGCATGATGCCGGTACCCGGCAAAAGTGGGCGCACGCTCTTTCTAGGATATCGAGGCCTGGACGGTGTGCTCGTCGAGACGCTGATCGAATTTTTTGGTCTCGCACCGGAGTCAATCACGGCTAATGGTGAGGTCACCTTTAAATTCACATTGCCGGTGCATCAATCACGCGAAATCCAGATTTGCATTTCTAGCCGCATGGATGGACATTCCCCGACACCGGAAGTGCGCAAGACCGGCTACTCCGAGGCGCGACACGTCGCTGATGAGCGGTATCGCGAATGGTGCAACCGCACGGCTGTGATCTCAACCGGTCATGAGCTGTTCGATATGGCGGTGGAGCGAGCGTATCGCGATCTGTACATTTTGCGCCAGCCGACTCCCCGCGGTTACGGCTTGTCCGCTGGCGTTCCCTGGTATTGTGCCTTGTTTGGACGAGACAGTGCGATAACAGCCTGGCAAGTGCTGCCGTTTCTGCCCGACCTAACCCGTGAATGTATCGAGGTTCTCTCTGCCTATCAGGGTCGGGTAAATGATGAATATCGGGCTGAACATCCCGGGCGCATCTTACATGAGTTGAGGTTGGGCGAGCTTGCGCGCACCAACCAAATTCCGCACAGCCCTTACTACGGTACAATCGATGCCACCCAACTTTGGCTATATGTTTTTGGTCAATACATAGATTGGTCTGCGGATTTGGAATTTGCTCGCCGCATGTGGCCAGCAGTTAAACACGCGCTCGCCTGGATCGAACAATCTCTCAACCCCGCCGGCTATCTGGACTACATCCGGGAAAGTGACAAGGGTTTAGAAAATCAAGGCTGGAAAGATTCGGGCGATTCGATTATGTACAGCGATGGACGGCTGGCGAAGGCACCAATTTCTCTGTGTGAAGTGCAGGCATACATGTATGCTGCCTGGATCTCGGTGGCCGGAGTAGCGGAAATTTTGGGTCATAAGAAGATGTCCCAAGATCTGAGAAAATCGGCGTCGTCGTTGAAAGAGCGCTTTAACAGCGACTTCTGGATGGAGTCAGAAAATTACCTGGCGCTGGCGCTGGACGCTGACGGCAAGCAGGCGAACGTCATCAGCTCTAATCCCGGGCACTGTCTGTTCACAGGCATCCTCGATGATGATCGGGCCAAAGCAGTCGCCGATCGCTTGATGAGCAACGAGCTTCAATCTGGTTGGGGCATTCGGACGCTCTCCAAGTCGACAACCTCATACAATCCGATGAGCTATCACAACGGGTCGATCTGGCCGCATGATAATTCAGTGATTGCGGAAGGCATGCGAAAAATTGGCCGAGTCCAAGATGCACACAAAATTATGCTCGGACTGCTGGAAGCGGCTCAATTTCAACCGGACTTCAGATTGCCTGAACTTTTTTGTGGTTTCGAGAGAAACAGCGCCTACAAACCGATTGATTATCCTGTATCCTGCTCACCACAAGCCTGGTCGGCCGGAGCCATTTTTCAACTGCTGAAGACCTGCGTCAACTTCGAGGCAGACGCTTGCAACAATGTGCTACGAGTTGTCGAACCCTCCTTGCCGGGATGGATGCAGAAATTTACTATTCAAGGGTTGCGCGTCGGTTCGGCGATTGTCGGTTTAAGCCTGAGCGAACAAAATGGCACCAGCTCGTGCCAGGTCTTGAACAAATCCGGCAAGCTGCGAGTTGTGATTGAAACTTGATGTATAGCACTGGAACAGCTCTACAACGTGATCAAGAGCCAGACTCTGTAATCGGCGAAATATTGGCGTCACTGGCGCCAGTCCTGAACGAACGCAAATTGTTTATCGGCCTCGATCGGGACGGGACACTCGTACCCTACGCAGATCGCCCTGAAGATGCGCGTGTCGATCAGAGTCTGTACGATTTAGTGACTGAACTTTGCCGGCAATCGGGCGTTCGCCTTGGTATCATCAGCGCGCGCAGCGTCGCTCAACTGCGCGGAGACTTTGACGCCAAACGACTTTTCCTCGCTGGTAACTATGGCATGGAAATATGTTCTCCCAAGGGCGAGTTTCTAATCCAACCGATGGCACTAGATGCGGTGCCCACGCTCAAAGAAGTCCGTGAGCGCTTAGCGCATCTGACTTCGTCAACGATCAAGGCTATTCTTGAAGATCATGGCTACTCGCTATGTTTGCACTGGCATACAGTCAATAGCGACCAGCGCCAAATTGTTCATGACATAGTGGGGCAGCTCAAGGAGGAGTTCACACGGGTGCAATTTTTGACAATGCCAACCAGTTATGAGGTAAAGCCCAAAATGCCCTGGACAAAAGGCTCGGCATTAGCTCAAATTTTCGCCCAAGAGCAGGCTGATTTGGCCAATGCTTATCCGATCTATGCCGGCGATTCAGAAGCCGATGAAGCGGCTTTCGCCTGGGTAAACTCGCATCAAGGTACGAGCATTAAGGTGGGTGCCGGCGAATTCGATACCTGTTCTAAGTATCAGTTGTCGGATACGACGGCGCTGCGCATCTTACTCGGGCGCATTCTGGAAATCAGACGCTCGCGATAAGATGGCGGTGTCACAGGGCGGGCGTTTTTGGCACTGCTACCGGACGGTTGTTTTTTGGCCTTAGTGCCAAGTTATTAAATTGTAACCAGTCCAGATCTTGGCAACTGATTCAGTCCAGCTCTAAGCGTGTAAAGTCTTGAACTGGCTAATGTCCCTCAGAAATAGGCGAAATCGCTGGAAAAGATCTACGCAGTCTGAGTAATCTGAAGTCATGAACTCATACGATTTTCCAACAAAATAACTTCTAGGGCTTTTTAGCTTCTTCATCTACTTTTAGTTATCTATCTCCAGCTTTATTGGTGCTTAATGGTGGCGTATGTGGTGGCACACTGCGCCCGTCCCGCTTCACAGATTTTTCTAGGCACCGCTCTATCAATGCTTTCAACGCAATGCGCCAGTCTTCAGAGACGACCGGCAGAAGGGAGTGACGTTCGATGACCCAACTTATTCCAAGGAAAGTGATGTTCGCCGATTCGGACTACGAAAAACCGCGGCTTTCGCCCAACGGCAAATTCCTCGCCTACTTGGCGCCGACAACAGAAAACGGGGTGTATAACATCTTTGTTCGCACTGTCGGCGAGAACGACGACCGGCAGGTAACGGCAGAAGTCCGTAGCATCCTGGAGTATCGCTGGCAGGGTAACCGGCACCTTCTCTGGATTCGCGACAACGCGGGCGATGAGAACTGGCACTTGATGCAAACGAACGTCGATTCAGGCCGGACATACGACTTGACGCCGTTTGATAAAGTGACTGCACACATCATCAAGCTGGATACGAGAAATTATCCTCGCGAGATGTTGATTGCAATGAACGCCAGGATCCAGACCGGCGTCGGCTGCGGAGCAAGTGCAGGGGCAGATGCTCGAGCAAATGCAGAACCAAGTGCAGAAGCAAGTGCAGGAGCCAATAACGATCGCTCTCTGTTCCACATCTACCGGGTGAACTTGGTGACGCGCACGCTTGTGCTCGACACGGAAAATCCCGGCGACGTATGCGAGTTTCGGGCAGACCACCAGATGCAGGTGCGAGTGGCGCAGGTTGTGTTGCCGGACGGCGGCATCGAAATTCGCACACGCGACACAAAAGCTGATCCTTGGCGGGCAATTTTCCGTTGCGGACCGGAAGACAACATGTTCGACGTGTGCGACTTCAGCCCGGCAGACGATGCCGTCTGGGTCTATACATCGAAAGATGCCAAGGCGGTGCGTTTCGCCGAGATCAATCTTTCCACTGGCGAGATCCACACATTGGCAGGAGACGAGCAGTTTGCTGCTTCAGGTCAGATGATCCATCCGCTGACACGCAAACTGGAAGCTGTGGGCATTCAGGGCCAGCGTCTCTACTTTCAATTCTTGAGTAAGGAGGTCGAGGAGGAATTTGCGTTTCTGCGCGCGCTGTTGGCCGGAACAGCCGACCTTTGGGTCGAGGACAGGGACGACGAGGACAATCTCTGGATCGTTCGCATCGGGCCTTGCGATGCCAGCGTGCGCTACTACCTGTATGACCGTAGCCGGCGAGAAGTAAAAATGCTCTTCGCCAGCCGCGGTGCCGTAGACGAGTACGCATTAGCTTGGATGCAACCCATTTCGTTCACAGCAAGAGATGGGATGGAACTCTATGGGTATATAACCGTACCCAAAGATGCCAGCGGCCCCATGCCGTTGGTGATCATGGTGCACGGTGGGCCTAACTCTCGCGATTACTGGTGCTTCCACAACGAAGTGCAGTGGTTGGTCAACAGGGGCTATGTAGTTCTGCAGATCAACTACCGTGGAAGCGTCGGCTACACGAAAGACTATGCCATTGCCGGCAGGCTGGAGCACGGACGCAAAGTGCTGTGCGACATCTTGGATGGCAAACAGTGGGCTGTTCAGAATGTCCGGGCCGATCCCGATCGGGTGGCGATCTATGGCTGGTCGTATGGTGGCTACACCGCACTCACCGCATTATCCTTCACTCCCAGCGAATTTCGCTGTGGCGTGGACATTTTCGGCATGTGCGACCTGGGAGCCACCGTACGGCGGTTTCCACCTTACTGGTCAACGTGGAAAGCGACAGTGGAGCAAATCTTCGGCACAGATCCAGAGCTTCTCCAGTCGCAATCTCCGTTGTACTCAGCTCATCAGATCGTCAGTCCACTGCTCGTTGCTCAGGGAGCCAACGACATTCGAGTCCTGCCGGAAGAGAGCGACAAAATTGTCAGCGCCATTCGTGAACAAGGCCATGGCAATCAGGTCTCCTATCTCCTCTTTCCGGACGAAGGTCACGGCTTTGTCGTGCAGCGAAACCGCATGATGCTCTACGCGGCCATCGAGAAGTTCTTGCACGAACATCTCGGCGGGCGGCTGGAGCCAGCTTCACCTGAAGATTCTTGGGACGAAGTGCTGCGTTAGTGATTGTGACGTAGCGATTCTCCTCAACGAAAACCGGGGCGGCGACGGCTTTGGCCGGGCTGCCCCCAAAACCAAGCCCCAAGGAGGGCAAAATGAGCAGAACCTATAACCGGGCATTGCCGGTATCAATCCGCGGCACGCTGCCTGCATCGGGCAAATTGGCACCGGTGTTGGATGCATACATCCAGTGGAGGCGTGAGACTGGGCAAGATTTGAACTTGATGCTCAACTCCGGCGTCGCCCCTGGCAGGAACGAAGACGCTGAGCCGCAGCGAGTTTTTGTCGCCGTCGGTTACCTGCCAATCAACCCCTACAACGACAAGGCACCGGATGATTTGCTGGTGTCACCGGATTGGCTACTTTCAGCACCCGAGATGGCACCCTTGCTCCAGCTCGTTGAGAGCTGCGGTGACTATATCGCCGCTGCAGCAGCGCTCGAAATCATCGATGCTAGTCTGGGCAGCATTCACATCGATTACGACACCTACAACAAACAACAGGCAGAGCGAGCAGCGGCTGCTCATGCCGGCGCCTAAGACAATAACTTGCTGCTGTCGCAAAGCAGCGTAACAAGAGGGTACGCGGTTATGACACTGCGCACCCTCTACTTACAAGAGATTATACGTCGCCATATAGTATTTCCCTTTCTCATAGAACAAAGCTTTTTGTCAAGCTCAATATGCTACCGCATATGGTGCTGCATCAGTCAAATTTTTTTGGAGGTGAAATAATCGCGCCGCATTGACAAGCCCGGATTTGCTCTGAAATTCGGCTTGAATGCGGCGCGAAGTTGCCTCGAGATTCAGCTACCCGCCTTGCGGCGGCTAGCTTGCTTCAGCCAGCGGTTTATACAGCAGCGGTATTTCGCCTGTCTGAAAGGCGGTCGCAAGCTGTCCCTCGACAAGCTTGTACCCAGGCTGGTCAAGGCGCCTGCGGGCTTCTGCCAAGGACTGGCCGAGAAAATCGATCGTCTCTGCGGCGATCATGACGTTTCCTGCGACCAGGTCTCGGAGCTGATTGTTCTCGGTCAAGCGCTCTCCTAGGGCTAGCAAATCCAGCGCCATCGAAAGCACCTCCCGGCGGAGTGTAGAAATCCCCCCAAAGAGACTTTCCGCCAAAGAGTGATATCGAATCATATCCACCCGGTACTGAAGGAGAAGCGCGTGAGACGCATCCTTTTTAAGTTCGACATGACGAGATTCGCTATGGTCAGCATTGCTAGCGAGAATCACAGCATTGTGAAAATGCTTGTGCTTGGCCTTGAGCTTTTCCAGCCTTACACCCAGCGCTGTATTAGCTCTAACCAGCTCGCTGTCCAAGCAATGCTCAACGCCGATTGGGAAGAACGTAGACGACCCGATGAAAAAGGTATCGATCAGGCCGCCGGCTGCTAGAGCATCAGCAATTTCTTGACTATGGATCCTGAACGCTGCGGCATTGGCTTGGTGGTTGAATCCCTTCAGAATCGGAGTCCCCAGAATTCGAATCTTCCCAATCTCGTTGTAGCACGCTTGGATTCGCTCGCGCTGCAGAGCGGCCATACACCAGAGCGGCAACCACCGGCGCTGTCTCCCCAGTTTGTTAGCCCGTATCCTCAGGGAATAGAGCCGTTGCCAGTAAGTTGTCCGTAGATCTAGCCACGCAGGCAGCGCGACGCTGACATAGTGGGCCAGGCTCTGGACGTACAGATCGTTGAGCGGGTCACGGCGGTACTGATGATCAGGCATCTTGTCACGGAGCCACAAACAGTGCTGTAGCATTGAACACATTCCTGGATACAGCACGGTCTCACCAAATTCGATCGTTTGTTGAAATTCCCTTGCCAGCTTTTGGCTGGAATTATTTGCCTTTTTCATTGTCTTACGTCCATTTTCTCCGGGCAATTTTGACATACGCGAGCCCGGGAGTGCGTATGTCCCTCTGCCGCAATGCCAGGAAGGCAGGCTGGAACAAGCTCTGCAATCCGACGCATGACGGAAGAGTCGACGGCGTGACGAGGCGCTAATTCGCATCGCCGGTGGTGCACAAGCCTTCAGCCACCATCAGACTGAAGCTGAAGCGAATACTTCACGCGCAGCTTTATACAGCCAAAACGTGAAGCACATGTAGAGAACTGTCAACACTAGTGCGCCACCATGGGTAATGGCGCACCAGTGTCTTGTCGCAGTCGCTAGCTACTCATCAAGCTGTCAGGCGCTCCTGAGCTTGATGAGCCTCCTTGCTGTTGAGTAAATTGTGAGCTAGCGATCGCATTTGCTGGATCTGGAGGCACACTTCGACCGCCTTATGATTTTCCTCGGTGATCTGCCCCAGGTTTGCGGCCTTAGCGAGAAGTGCCTCCGATAGCGCTTGCAGGGCAGCCCAAGTAACTCCCTTAGCGCTTGCCCGCTGCCGCTCAACCACTGCCGCCGCGCTCTCAACGACGCGTTCGTGATGGCTGACTAGAGACCTCGCGATCAGATCGCAGGTCCTTTCTAATACAGCCGCTTCGTTACGAAATCCCCTCTCGTCAATCAGAATTTGGGCCGTTCGGTCGACATTAGTCAGTAGCGCGATCAGAGCTTTGATTCTCGCTTGAGCTCTGGCTAGTTGTGGGCCCTTCAGACCAGCAAGCCTTTGTACCTGAAAGGGTTTACCTGCTCTGATGGCACGGTTGACCGATGGACTGATCAAACGGCGCAACAAATTCTGTTGCGACTCGAGTGTTGCCAAAAGCAGAGAACGTATGTAAGGTCTGCCATTAGGCTCATCCATCTTTTGCAACAGCTTGGATTTCTCCAAAGCCTCGAGCATCAACGGAACGCCCCGCTCATAATCCACCACATCAGAAACAGAGTGAATCTGCCCAGCGTCCAAGAGCAGAGTTATCCACCGCATCAGAGAGTCAACCTCGTCCTCAGGCGGCTCCACCAGCAGGTGTTTCACCCCCCAATCAGACACGCTCTGCAACGGTGGTTTCGGAGTGCCAAACCTTTTCTCCACGGCGGTTAGTCGTTGCTGGAGTTCGGCAGATGTTGAAGCCGACATCAGTTCAACGGCAGTCTTGTCGCGGATCTCGACGGCATAGGCCTCGTCCATTCGCGTGATGTTCGCCCACCGCTGATCACCCCAAGCGACAATGCCGAAGTAGCTGCACCGACAGTTGAATATGGCTCTGGCATCTACCATGCGGTACACAGGAATCTTGAGCGGGCTGAGCTCCAGTGAAACAAGCTCATTACGGTGGCTCAGATAGCAGAAGGGGGCGAGGTTGAGAAACTTCTTGTTTTTCATGCTGCTCCTTCAGTCGCGATGCATTAGCAAGGCGACAGTGAAACGGCAAAAGGAAAACTTGCCGCCACGGTTAAAGCGCTCAATACGGGACTGAGACAGCCGATTTGATAAGGAAGGACCGCCGCCCGACGGCCAGAACGCCTTCTAAAACTGCCCCAAACTCAAGGAGAAAACGAGCAGACTGCTGCCTAGCAATTTTTCAATTGAACAATCAGCCAGTGGGCTTGTTTCCTTTTTCCTTGATCTTTGTAGAGTTGTGAGAAGACATCTGTACACTAATGAAACCCGACCTTTATTTGAAAGCAGTCTTTAAAGCTTCATATGTTTAGGCTCTCTTATTTTCCGCAAAACGTGAGTTATTCAGCTCATTTGCTTGACATCGGCTCCATGCGGGCGAACAAAACTGGCATGGTCTTTGAAGTCAGGACATGCAACATATGTTGCGCAACGCCAAAGTCACATTTTGAAAGGTTTCATGTCTCCTCCTGGCGAGTTGAGTAATATTTGACCTCGCGCATTTCATGGGGGCTTCAATGAACAACACGCCACTTTCTGGTCAATCGTCCAGTCCATCTTTTGCCCAAGCTTTTGCTCAACAAATAGACGAGCGCATCGCCAAATACGATCTTTTGTCTCACCCCTTTTATCAAGCCTGGAGCATGGGTGAGCTAACGCGCGACGAAATCTGTGAGTACGCCTGCGATTACTATCAGCATGTAGCCGCCTTTCCCCAATATCTCGACAAGTTCCAGAGCCGACTGCCAGATGGCGAACTGCGCCAGATGGTCAGACAGAATAAAGAAGATGAAGAGGCACCGCAAGCCCGATCGCACGCCGATCTGTGGTTGGATTTTGCCGAAGGTATGGGCGCTAACCGCCAAGCGGCGCAAGATCATCAGGCGGTGTTAGAAATTCAAGAACTTATTCAAACGTTTAACGGCATCTCTGAAAACGGATCGGTGGCGGAAGCACTCGCTGCTTTCTATGCTTACGAATCACAAGTGCCGCGCGTTGCCGCCGAGAAGGAACGCGGATTGAAAGAGCTTTACAGCGCCGACGACCGCACTGCCTACTATTTCGCCCTGCATAAAGCCTACGATATCCAGCACTCGCGGACGTGGCTCGATCTGTTAACGCGCGAAATTGGCGACAACGTAGAGGCAGGGCAAGCGGCTCTCGATTCGGCTGAACGGGCAGCCAAAGCTTTGTGGCGCGCTTTAGATGGTGTGGACAGCCAGCGCCTGAGCCGTGCAGCCGGCAATAGCGACCACCTTTGCCAGACCAGCAAAAACTAAGACTGCCGTGAGCCCCTATCACGGTCGTACTGATCCCAGTCATCGCAATCCCGATCGCACTGATCAAGGTCGCCCCAATCCCGGTCACGTCAACTTAATGCTCGACGCAAGGACTAGCGTCACCGCCGGTGGTGCATTGCGACTCCGTGGATTCGAGCACATCTGGGGCACGCGCACCTTGATCATGGGCATCGTCAATGTCACACCTGATTCGTTTTCGGGCGACGGCATCCTACAAGCGGAAGATGCAACCCGTCTAGCAGTTGAACAACTAAATAACGGTGCCCAGATCATCGACATTGGTGGCGAGTCGACCAGACCAGGTTATCAACCTGTCTCTGTCCGGCAAGAGCTGGAGCGAGTTTTACCGGTGATCATTGACCTTCGCCTTAAGCGCCCTGAGGTAATTATCTCCATCGATACGACTAAGCCCGAGGTGCTCAGACAAGCTGTCGGTGCTGGTGCCGACATGCTCAATTCCATCTGGGGTTTGACAGATGAGCTAATACCGATCGTGCAGGAATTTAACTTGCCGCTGGTAATAATGCACAACCAAGAGAAACCGATTTACGATGGCGGCGATGTGGTTGAACATGTGTCGCGCTATCTCAGTAAACATGCCGAAAGTGCAGTGAATGCCGGGATTAAGCCCGAGCATATTATTCTCGATCCAGGTATAGGCTTCGGCAAATTGCCAGAACACAATATTCAGGTGCTGACTGATTTGAGTCGTATCGTCGGGCTCGGCTTTCCTACTTTGCTTGGCACTTCCCGCAAGTCCTTTATCGGTCACTTAACCGGGCAGCCAGTGGATGCGCCGAGCGTTCGGCAGTGCAGCGACGGTTGCCCTGGCGATTGCCACCGGCATCGATATTGTGCGAGTACACGATGTCCAATCAATGAGAGATGTTGTGCAGGTGAGTGATGCCATAATTCGTGGTTGGCGGCCTGCCGATTGGAAAATATAGCTATGGCAATCGATTGGAAACAATAGATATGGCAACCGATAGGAAACAATCGCTGTGGCAATCGTGAACATCGCTCTTGGCTCAAATCTCGGCGATCCGCCGACAAATATAGCTATCGCCATTGCCGAAATTACCAAATTAGGCAAAGTTGTCGTCAAATCGAAGCTTTATTGGACAAAGCCGTGGGGACTGACAGAGCAGCCCGATTTTTGCAACGCCGCCATGCAGCTGGAAACAGAGTTACCACCAGGCAAATTGCTCACCGCCCTGAAAGAGATTGAAAGTCGCATGGGTCGAAAAAAGACCGTACAGTGGGGGCCGCGCCTTATCGATCTCGATATTTTGACTTATGATGATCTGAAAATTGATCAGCCGAATTTGACTATCCCACACCCGCGCATGTATGAACGAGCATTTGTTCTGGTGCCGTTGGCGGAAATTGATCACCGCTTCGTAGCGGCGCGAGATTCACTGCCGGAATCATCGCTAGCCGAGGTGGCGAGTGATTGAGATGGCCGCTTACGTCTATCACCGCATATAGTACCGTATATGGTGCCTAATGGGCCAAAAAAATAATATGGAGGAGGGGCGATCTTCTGCCCCCCTTCTTGTCATTACTTGGAAATCCGTTCGAATAAGTGGTGCACACTAGGCTTGGAGGTGGTTCCAGCTCAGAATGTACAGCTCAGATTTTGGGACGTGATACTTCTGACGAAGAGTTTTGAGCGCTCGCTCGAAATCAGCAACTGTTTCTAACGAGCCCTCATAGAGCTCGGATTTATGGAGGCTATAAGGGGGGCTTGAGTTGTACGTATCTCCGGCGAAGTTAAGGCAGTAGTGTATCAAGATCATCTTCTTCTCCTTGTCCTTCGGATCTTCTCTCCAAACGCCCAGCTCGACTGTCGCGACTTACAGTCAAGCGGGCGTGCATGAAGTTCAAACGAGGCTGCCCCTAGATCCAGTGGCGATTGAAGCGCCTTCATGCCTTCACCACCACCTCTTAGCTATCGAGCTGGTGGAAACTCAGCCCTTCTTGACGATGGCTGGACTTACACAAGCGGGCTCGCTTGCGTCGCACTCCACTCGGCGGCGACGGCCCTGGTCCTATTGCTCCTTCTCGAGACGCCAGTAGCTGTTGTCGTGCCTGTAGAGGGCAACAACAGTGGAGGGGGTTACCTCGACAACTACGGCCAACTTGTTCAGCCAGCCGCGCTGTCCATTTTGAACAGCGGCAACTCCGATATTCTGTTCTCCTGAGATACACGCATCAGGCGCGACGCGCATCAACCACTCGAGCGCTGCCTCTAGGGTCATCTTCGAAACGTGCCTCCAAGTGATGGAGGATGGATAAGTGATAGTTTCTCCCGTTTTCATAATCGATTTCTCCTAGGTTTGGCGGATTTTGATGTCACCCAAATTGGCCCAGCCGTTATTCCTTTACGCGCGTTCGAAAACGACGATTTTTAGCTCGCCAAGACTTCGGCAGCGGACGTCGGTGTTTGCTCCGCCGGCTTGTAATCGCTAGTGGCAATTGGCAGCAACAAGCAGATGAGGTAGGGCAGGTCATAGGCTCTCTTCCAGTCATCCGGCGATTTGTTCGCCGAGGCGGCCAGAGCAGCCCATTGGTGCTTGGAGTCGCAAAGTTTTCCTGCGAGTACTATCCACAGGTTTTGCATTTTGCCAGGCTTTTCTCGCTCAGCGCTTGCTAGCAGCCATGTTACCGCGAGGAAGTCTCGCATCCGAGCAGCGAATTTCCGATCCATAACCATACGTTCGGTCTGGATCAAGAAAAGCACGTGGTTAAAGTCCAAGCAAATTCTCTCGAGCGGCGCTCCTTCGCTCAACATCTGCTGTATGCCACGCAGCTGCAGATCGATGCTGAAGAAGTACATCGCTTCCGGCTTGTTCTCATCGCAGAATTTGACCGCCGCTTCGACCATGGCAGTCAGAGCAGCTAGAACATTGTTCATATCGGGTCTCCTGTCACATTTTGAGCTACGGCCGGCGCTTGGAATTGCCTGCCATACGGGCTCAGGCCAAGCTACCAGTCTACGAGTGCATCATCTTGCGCAAAGGAAATTGACACCACATAAGCCACCACCACAGAATGAAATCTGCTTGAGTGGTTCGCCTAACTGATTGGTGGCGATATTTGGTATGTACTTCCTATGCGCGAGTTGAAAAAGAAACGATTTACAAAAAGACCGTACTGAACAGAAGCCTAGTAATACAAGAGAATTCAGATATAGTTCAAAGCCTGAAAAATCCAATCAACTGCTAGTCCCAAGCCATTAAGACATAGATATATGGGCACTTTTCGGGGATCTCTTTGCCAATTTTCAAAGACTCCGCCATGGGAGAAACCGACTACGTAGAAATACATGAAGGAAGTAGCTGTCTTGACGCGAGCTATCGCTATCTACGCTGGTTGCCTGATGTTGCATTACCTCGGATTAACACCAGCAAAAACTGAATATTTTAAGCTGATTTCTCGTTGAGCCTCTCCAAAACCCACATTCTTACCATCGCCCCGACTGGCAGTCCGAGTTTATTTGCCTCTGCATACAGTCGATCCAAAATTTGCGGCTCAATGCGAAACTGAACCAAAGCGTCTTTGTTTACGCGTTCTGTGGCTTCCTTTCTTATTTTCTCTACTCTTTTACGATCCATGGTTTCACTCTCAGCGGTATTGTTGGGTAGCATCCATCGCATGAAAAATATGCTCGTCTGTGTCGGATATGGCTTCCACATTCCGGCCACAAGTTACCGTCGTCATAAGTGATCAACGCCGCGTTTTCCTCCGTGTATGAAATTGTATGACAAGTTAATACATTCGTCAATAGTTTCTCGAATGTCGACGCACTAGAGCCCTCAAAAAACCTCCCTTATGCTGACTAAACAAATTTGTTCAAATTCTATTTGTGGGCTGGAGTGTCAAAAAGCGTTAAACAGCACACAGTGTTGGCGATTTGCCGGACAGCTCCGATTTCTCATTTCATATTAGATTTGAACAAATTTGTTTAAAGCACCTAAGGCCTGTTGAATCGACATGCATCCAAGCTGCTCCACCAATATGCACGCCAAGTCTTTTATTGCTATATCACCTAGTATTGCCACTGAACAAAGCAGGTGAATAGCCGCTTGGCTATCCACCTGCGGAGCGGAGCCGGATCGAACGACACGTGCTGAATCAGTTCCGGCACCAGCTCGGTCCCACCAGTTCGGCTCCATCAGTCCCGCACCGGCTCCTGCTGGGCGGCGACGGCAGCTGTACCGGCACCAACCAACTTGCGCGTACGAAGAGACTCCGGCAAACCATCAACCATACACCAGAGCTGATACCACCAACTCGGACAGCGGCGCCAGGGTGAGCCGAGCGCCCGCCGATAATAAACTGCTGTCGCCACATTTTCCACGGCCATCTCCTCGTAGCGACGGACAACTTCTTCGTTCGCCATACCAGCAAGAAGTTGTTCGATCACAAGATATGGATGTGAGTGGGTGACGATGCAGCTGTTAGTGAGAGAACCATTGATTACGTCGCGAAAATACTCGCGCACGTTGCTCTGCACATCTTGATAGTTTTGCCCTCCTGGCGGTCGATAAAGATAAGGTCCCTGAGCCAGATACTTCTCCCACTCTTCTGGAAATAGCGCTTGCACACCTTGGTAAGTGATGTTCCAGAAGTCGCCGTAATTGCGTTTGGCAAGACGGGGGTCACAGACAATCTCCACTGGATACTGGTGAGCCGATTGGATGACCCTGGCCAGAAACTGCGTGCGGAAATACTCGCTGCAATAAATGGCGCTTAGTTGAGCGCCTGCCCTGAAGAACCGCGCCACTTTGCTGGCACAAGAAGCCGCCTGCTGATAACCGACTGCATCAGGCGTCACACTTTTATCAGCACCGGTCACCGCATAGTAATAGCCTTCGGTCTGTTCGGCTACGAGAACATTGGGTCCGGTACGAGGATGCCTGATTACCAGCAAAAATTGGCTGGCAGCTTTCAAATCAGGAATCCACAGGGAAAGGAGCATGCGAAGGAAATCGATCAGATTCTTGAGCTGACATTCAACCAGATTTTTCATAGGGACTCCTGAAAATAGACGCGTTGAATTGTTGTGCTCGCTCTGTAGTGAGCACGACAAAATTTCTGCGACCGGCGGCTAAGTTTGTTTGCTCTAACCGAGGGCACGAGACAAAATCCCTGCGACCGACGGCAAAGTTTGTTCGCTCTCCCGCAGGCAAGACAAAATTCGGCGACCAAAAGGTAGAGAACTTCGGGTTCTTTCGCTATGTAGCGAGAGGCAAAGGTTTAAGAGAGTGAGAGGATGCTGGTTAGCGGAAAATTCTCGGTATTTTTCAATTGATTAGTGTGTTCCTGAAACTAGCGCATAGCCAATGTCTCAGACAAGCCAAATGCCAGAAAGTGATACTGATTTACAGATTGCCTTCCTCTTGGCTCTGATGCAGCTCCGCCACGTTTGTCTGTTCGCCAAAAAATTGTTCCGATAATATCCGGAGAAAATTAAGCTTCGAGGCGTTATTACCGTGATTCTGTGATCCATTTAGGGAAAGCTTACTTCGGCATGGCCGTATAGAGAATTCGAAAATCAGGTGCTCGTACCATGACATCCAGCAAAGGCGCATTAAGACACCGGTTGACAGAAGAGATCGATCAGCTTGCGCAAGCCGATAGAGTCTCGGTGACCAAGGCGATCATGTATGCCGAAGAGGCTCATGAAGGCCAGTATAGGCTGTCGACCACTGACCAACCGAAACCAGAACCGTACATCGTGCATCCCTACCGGGTCGCTCTGATTGTCATAGAAGAGTTAGGGTTGAAGCATGCCGGCATTATCTGCGGGGCGTTGCTGCACGACGTCGTCGAGATGAGTCAAGGCAGAATGACAACCGGCATAATCGAAAGAGAGTTTGATCGCAGTGTGGCTCTCATGGTCTCTGTCCTGACCAAACCGCCGATCGATGACAACATCGCCCGCGCTGAACAACTGTCCACTTACTATGGACGTATAGCCCGCACGAGCGCGCCGACAAAGCTGGTTAAGTTAGCCGAGCAGCTCGATAACATGCGGGAAGCCGTTAACTTACGCGATTTCAATACGCAAAAGGACTGTCTGATCGAAACCGTTGAAGTTTATGTGCCTATGGCCCGCGAAGTGGACGAGTATCTGCATTGCGAGTTAGTCAACGCTTGTGAGAATTTGGAGCGCGCGCTGAGAATTGGCTTAGCCTCAACTCATTAACAGCTTGCCTGGGACATCTCATCGCGCGAGCCGCGCCAATTCTTGCAAGGCAAGCGGATCGGGTTCTTGTGGTTAGATGCCTGTGGACCGGGTTCTTACAGCTTGACGCCCAGTGCCCAGCACCAAGCACGCCACCACCAACTCTGGCGGAGCCGGTCCATGCGTTGATGCACTTCCAGCAACTCCGTTTCATGTTTGGCAACCGTCGCTTTGAGCTGCTCGTTTTCACGCTGGAGAATCAGAGTTTGGGCAGCTTTTGTCCGCAAATCGGGCAACACCAGCAACTGTTCCTGCAGACTGTTCACCTGCGATTCAAGATAGCCGGCCCGATACATCGCCGCCTCGAGCCGGGCGCTAGTTGTTTCGAAGCTAGCCAAGAGCGCGTGCAGGCTTTTTGAGGTGATCGCACGCCGATCGAAATCGGTAGGCCCGACCAGTTCGTTTTCTGGAACCACGACCGAATCAACACTTTCGCCAATGTCCGCCCCGGTCAGGAAAGAATCTACGAATAGCTCCTCAAATGCTTTCTCAGTACTCGCTGGAGAACCAATGGAACGTTTTTCTTCCGAGTTAGATTCAAGCGAAGATTTCTCTGTGGAGCTGCGCTCAGCCGAATCTTTCTCCGCCGAGATTATTCGCCGCACCTCTTCTACGAACCGCCGTTTGCTTAAGCCGGCCTGAGCTCGAACACATGCCGCATCAAGAATTGGCGCATTATTTTCATCTGTCCTCACGCAGCAAAGTGTGTGATCGGCAATGAGATGCACCACTTTTTCTTCGTTGACGCCGAGGACTTTCGCCGCCTGGCTAACTGTCAGTTCTTGAAGTATCTCGCCGTTGACCGTCAGTCCGTTGAAAACGATCGTGGCATCATCGGCGATATCAGGCTTTGGAGCCTCCCACACCAGCGACGCCTGCGGATTCACCTGGACATCCTGCAGTACTCTTGTATTCATGGCCTTACCTTTCCAGAAGCGACTCGTCCCGCAGCACATTATGCGCTGCCTCTTGTCCGCTGTCTAGAGTGAGGCACTGCCGGTGGTGAATTATTCAGCCTTTAGATATACATTGGCGATATCGGCCATATCCTAAACGGGAGAGGTGCATGCTTTGCACTTTTTCGCCGCCGCCGGGATGGTCTCCAAACATTCAGGACAAGTTTTGGTAGCCACCGGCGGTGGTTCTTTTGGCAACAAGGCTTTAGTAATCAAAAATACAACGAAAGCAATGATCGAAAAATCGATTAGGGCGCCGATAAAGTGGCCGTATTTGATGGCGTTGAGAGTCATTTTGCCGTTGGCATCAACTGAATGAGAAAGAATTATCTGCGCTTCTCGCCAGTCGCCAGCCGGCATAATCAGGCCAACCATCGGCATAAGCAGGTCATCGACTATCGCTGAGACAACTTTGCCGGTGGCCGCGCCGATGATTACACCGATTGCTAACGCCAGGGCATTGGCTTTGGTCAGAAAGGCGATGAACTCTTTGAACATTCCGGTCTTCTCCAATGTGCGCTATTTACTCTAGTTCCTGAGTGGGATCTCTTGCCGCGCGAGTTGCGCTAGTAGCTAATGAGGATCTTTTGCCGCGCTAGTTGCGCTAGCGCTTAGTGATCATCTTTTTTGGTCCGACTTCGCCTTAAGGTCAGATAGGTATCATTTGGACTACGTAATTGTCCCAGTTATGTCGACAAATTTCTGCATTGAAAGATTGTAGTCAAGGGATCAAGAAACATAAGGTCGTGTTATTCATTCCAAACCCTTGGCTTCAGAACGAAACCTCTAAACCAATAACAAATCTTACTTTCCACCCCATTTTTCATCGCCTGAAGCGAAGGGAAGAAATACAAGCCTCGACATTGACACCGCCAAGCCCTGGCTGTCGCCACTGACATTGCCAAAAGAGAGACCCTAGCCGCCGGTTGAGCACAGCAGCTAATCGGCAGAAGAGGAGCGCCACTATGAGCAAGAAAAACGGTAAGGACCGGATTAGCCAATTCGACCACCATTTACCCAAGGCAAGAAAACAACTCTTGTCGGACGGCTCGCTGCTCGGCATCTGGGAGGCGCGGAAGTTCTTCGCCTGCGAACGCTACACATCTGACGTAACCGGGGCAAGTCTCCACATGCGGTACACCTGCAAAGTGAGGTCGCTCTCTTTCTACGCACTGGTCCTCCTCTTTGCCAATGAACTGCCGGACACGGCAGGTAAATTTGGCAAAGCGTTATATCAGGAGGCGCTGGCGCGCTTGCAGAGGAAGGGTGTATTTGCCCAGTCGATCCTGGGAACGGAAACGCTGGAAGCGATCTTCGCTCAAGAAATCGAGTCGATGTTAGACTCGGCGGTTGCCGCATATCGCTTCAGCCTGGACGACATCGACCGCGAATTTATCCGCTTAACCCTGCGGATGGCGGAGGACGATCCTAAGCTGGATCAATACATCGAGAGTGCAAGCGGTGTGGCGATGGCGTGGTCTGACGCGGGCATTACCGAAGCAGACGAACCGGCTGACAGCGAGGAGCTTTTCTCCCAACTGACCCAGGCGGTGGATCGACTCGGCGACGTCTTCGGGCGACCTCTATTCCGGGCGAAGATGGGCAGCGGGATCAGCATGTCAACCATGGATGCGCACACTGGTGAGGTCGACCGGGAGCACCAGTATTGCGGCTCATTCGTCACCTTCGAAGGTGAAGTTTGCAAGATCGGGGTCCAGAACGAAATCACCATCTGGGCCGTGGTCAACTTTGAAGGCGCGCTGAATAAGCGAGTCAGCGCGCGCAACAAAGCGTGGCTTTCGGCTGTGCAAAAACACGCGTGCAGCGTGCGCAGTGAGCACCACATTGGCGGCATGCCGATTTCGTTCTACACATGCGAGCTGATCGTTCGCGTGTTCAGGGCAATCGGTATGAAAGAGCGCCATTTGCAAAAGTTGTCGCCTGACCACGTCAAAACCCTGTTCTTCAGGGCTGTTTCGCAGCACGCTCTCAACTCAGCGCGCGCTGCCTGACGGGCCAGCAGACAAAGCCGCAGAGCATCGGACTTTGCGGCGATCATTTCTTCCTCGCTGCCGCCCATTCCCGGGCGGCGGCAAATTCACTGGAGTAACGCCTTTCGCTCCATATTTTCGAAAGGCCACTTTCCGACGAGAAGTCATCGTCTTTTATGGAGAGGTTTACAATGAAAACGACAAGAATTATCGAAGCATTTAGTGGCCGTTATTGCCAGGCCCAAGAGACGTTCACCACAGAAGAAAGCCGCAATAAGCGGTTGAAGGATCTGTTAACAGGCAGCCTGTCTATGTATGATCGCCTGCAAAGCACCAACTGCTGGCTGATTTGGGAGCGCGATGAGACGAGCGGCAATTGCTATCGCACGCCTTGCAGCGTGCCGATATGCGTTCCTGACGGATACGAGGAGCCTGCCCCAAGCGCAGCGCTAACCCACGTTCTGCGAGTGCGGACAGATCATGGCTCTTACACCGTCAACTGCCCCTCGCACGAAGTGCGGTTGGCGCTGGCCAAGCAGTTAGCTCGAGACCCTTACTTCACGCTCAACTCAAGGTGGGAGCAAATAACCGCTCTCTTTCTAGCGGACGTGACACTTGTCAGGGCTAACGATTGGGCGTATCGGTGGTCGCGGACCCGGCCACCGCTGACCAAACTGAGCGAAATGCTCGGCAAGCAGTTGCTTCCCAATTCCAAGAAACTCCCGGCTGCAGCGTAAGCAGTCGTTCGTAGCGTGCCACCAATCTGCGAAGGGACTTCCGCCAGGAAGTTCTCTTCGCGCTTGCTATCAAGGCTCACATCATCAAAGAAAGAAATTTCGTTTGCTTGGCGAACGAGAGGAGGACTCACTTATGCAAGGAATTCACGACCACGCAACCTGGTTGTTAGCGTTGATCGTTATAGTGGTGGTGCTCGGCGCGAGCATCATTCTGTACAGAATTTGGATCAACAGATTGATCGCCACCAAGCTTGGTGCCTTTGTACCGAGCCACTTTGACCCGCACGGATTTTCGAGGCTCTGGACAAAGAAAGCTGTTCTGGCCAAAGAGAAGGAACTGCATGGAAAGGCAATCAGGGCCATCATCGGGAGCGAGCCCGAAGAGACGATGGAGTATCACGTCTACAAGGTGTACTTTCAATCCGAAGTGGATTCCCACGACGATTGCGTTAAACTCATCGCCCGCCTGCTGCTGGTGCTGCAGCTATATAGCAAGGTTACGTTCGAATGCTTTGAACGGATGTGCCGAGGCACCGGCGTACGGCCTGAACACTTCTGGGAATTCTTCCACGAGGCAATGCTGGACAAGCTCACGAAAAAGAGACAAAAAGTGTGTGCGGGTCCAGATCTATCTTGCCTATGCCTGGTCGATTGGCTGGACGTAGGAAGCGGCGCGAAGCTGAAGCCACTGGTCACCCTGTATCTAAAGAAACTGCCTAAGGTAGATGCGGCAGTTGTCGAGGCGGCGCTGGAAACGATCTGTAATCTGATCCGAGCGGGCGTATTTGACAAATACCCGCTACTCGGCGGCGATACCATTCGCTGGATGGCGCTTCGCAGCGGGCTCAAAGCCCCAGCCGGCGGCAGCCAGCAGCCTGTCGCGGCGTCTACAACCTAACCGTCGGCTTGGCATGGAATTGGCATTAGCCCGCCAAATCAAGCGGCGCGGGTCGTAACTAACCGATGGCAAGGAGGCTGGCATGCCAGTCTCCTTGCTTTTTTGTACTACTTTGCCATAAATATTTATTTTCCGCATATCATTTTCAATATACCTCGTAACCGACATGGAGTGGCCTGTTTTGATGCAAGCCATCGGAGCAGAATTAGCAAGCCGATTGGCAGATACCAAGCCGACTAGAATTCTGACGGCAGAAACCAGCGGCATAGCACCAGCTCTTGCTGTCGGCATGGTATTGAAGATACCGATTGTCTTTGCTCGGAAGCACCAACCGATCACAATAGCCAAGGAGCCATTTCGTGAAGTGTCTTCATCGCCAACACACGGGAGCGACGTTGAGCTCGTGGTTTCGGCAGAGTATATGACAGCCAGCGATCGTATCTTAATCATCGACGACTTCTTGGCGACAACAAAAACAGTAAGAGCTCTCATTCGAACGTGCCCATTGAATCGCTAGCAATTATCGATCACTGCGATGGAGACTGCATTGTTCTCAAAAAGGCAGATTAACTGTATAAAGCCTGGCGTCCTATCTTCTATCCACTATATGCATGAATAGATCGAATTTTGAAAATACAAGGCACCAAAGACAGTTTGCCTCGTATTTTATTCACTTGGCGAGACCGTTATTAGCTCTCTTTTTCCTCGTCGCACCATGCTCCTCGCCGTACATAGACGAGCACCTCCAGCTGCTCGAAGAGAGGCAAGAAGCGGTCAAGAAGAAGCTTTGCTGAACCGCGCGGCAACTTCTTTAGCTTGTCCGCTTCCGGTGCCATAGCCCGCACTTTAGACACCAGAGCGTCGATCGCGGCAGTAGAGGGATGTGCGTCGACCACGAGGTTGACTATCTCCTCTGGGTCAATCTGCTCTCCGCCTTTCATACTCACCTCGTAGTTATAGTGAGCGATCTTGGCGCGCCAATACTCGCCGTAAGTCTTGAGCGAGCGGAAAATGGCACCGGCCAAACTTCGATCCTTGTACGCCTTCTTTTTGGACTGTTCCTTCAAATCGATAATCTGCAAGCACATGTAGACTTCGATCCAAACGTTCACATAATCTTGTGCAATACCAGTTCTCGGGCACAGACTATCGGAAAAGCACTGATTCAAGCGGTGCTTCATCTGTCGCAATTGTGTCGCTGTGATCGCCGAGCCGTAGCGGTGCTCTTTTTTTCGATCGTGAGTCATAGTCTTACTCCCTTCTAGGGATTTTTACATCTACGGCATTCACAGCATTTGCTTTGTTCGGTATTGGTAAATTAATATCGGTAGATTGATTTGACAATCGGGTTAACGCAGACGACAAGCCCCCGAGTGCAATGCCGGCTCCGAAAAGCCGCATGCCCTCAGGGGCTGTCGATGTTCAACCGGCGGCTTGCTGCGAGCGGAGACCACGGATAAGCTCCTCGTGGTCGAACCAGCCTTCTACTGCCGGTTCGTAGAGGGCTCTCTCTGCTTCGTCCATGTCACACACAAAGTCCTTATCGGCATACAGCATCTCTTTCGATTCGGCATATTCACCCATACGACACAGCAGTCCAGACAAGCGAGTTCGCAAAATCGCTATCTGGATCCTGATGTACCGTTGGTTCGGCATTGGTGTCACCCACGACCCAAGAACAGCGATCAGATTATTGTAAGCAGAACGCAACTGTGGTCGCAGTGTGGTTAACCTCTTTTTCAAGGAGTCGGCTTCCTTGGTATGACTTGAATTGAGATTTGCGAGTTGCTTGGACAACAGCAACTCAAAGTGGGCTAGAGCGGAAAAGTCTTCAAAGAACCGATAACGATCGTCGAAAAACCCCTCTTCCCAGAAAAGACCTTCAATTGCACCGGCCAATTGCTTGTAGAACTTGGCTCGCCGCAGTCTCAGGAAGTTTTTCAGTCTGGGGGTCGAGCGAAATGCTTCGTCGTCACCTATTGTCTTCGCGGCTTCAGCGAACAATTTCTCCTGAGCACCGCAGTTAGTGAAAGCAGCAATCGCGATAGGCAGCAGCACCTCAAAAATGTGAAGCTTTTCCGGATCGCCCTTTTTCGGCAATTCGAAGATCGTATGGGGGATCGCCCAATCGAGCAGTTTGTGTGACAGGCAGACCGTAGTAGCACGGACCTGATGTTTACCACAGATACTGGCCAAGCATCCGACCTGGCGTTGCATCTCGATCAGGGTCGACAAGTTTACCGTGACATCCGGCTTGCCACTTTGGCATTCGCAAGCCAACCAGGAGTCAGCCTGACGAATGAAGATGAAAAGCCGGTCGGTGCCGAACTGCATCAGACCGAAAAGCGCTCCTTCCACTTCCGGCTTCGACAGTTTCTGCGCCCGGTAGGGAGTGATACCGGCAGCGAGCAGCTCCCAGTAGGTTATCAGCGTGACCAGCCATTGGGGCAGGCCAACTAAATTGACGAAAGTTCTCATTGGTAATCTCCGAACAGTGAAACGGCGCAAGCGCCGCCACGGAAAGGGCTGGTACGTTGGTCTAACTAACCAGCGGGTTGAGCCATAGCCGCATAATTTCTCGGCTGCTTAAGTGGAACGGCGCTTGCCGTCACAAACTTCACTGCCGATGAACAAACGTGATCCGAGCAGTCGTCTGCTGAAAATATTCTCTAGGCAATAGATTGCTCGGTATTAGTCTTATGAATTGTTGGAAATTGAAGTAATGGATCGGAAGTAATCAGAATTTAGCTTTAAGCTTAAAGTAAAAGCAAGCCGGTGTCGGACATTCACCGTTTAGTTTGCTAGCGCAGCTGGCGAGCGTGCTCTCCAGATGAACGGAAAACAATTAAGTGGGCGATGATCAATCGCAGAGTATACGACCGGCTGCAGGCCGAGTCTCAATCAAATTCGCAGCGGCTGCCGTGATGTGCGGATCACAGATTCGCTGCAGGCGCCGTGATCTACGCAATTTCTACACAGCCAAAGCGGCGGTTACTGCAGCACCCTTCTGGCACTTGTGGCCAAGCTCCAGCAAAACTGCTTCCAATGAAGCCAGGGTCATGAGAATGTCGCGTTCGAAAACGTATCCCATATGACCAATGCGGAAGATCTTACCTTTCAGCTCTTCCTGGCCATCGGCAACAACGATCCGGTATTTCTCTTTCAAATTTTTTCTGATGGCATCAACGCTGATATTTGGCGGCGGCAGAATTGCGGTAATTGTGTAAGAAGCGCATTCTTCTTCGACAAATAATTCTAAATTCAAAGCGCGGATGCCGCTGCGAACCATTTCACGCAACCGCCGGTGACGAGCGAAAATTGCTTCACTGCCTTCCTGCTTCATCAGATCGAGGGCAACTTTGAGGCCCATAGTCAAAGAGACGTTGGGCGTGAACGGAGTGGTATCGGCACCGATCGATTTCTTGTAGCGCGCAACGTCTAAATAAAATCGCGGCGTTTTGCACTGGGCATTGGCTTCCCAGGCGCGTGGACCAAAGAACACAATGGACAGCCCTGGTGGCAGCATCAGTGCTTTCTGACTACCCGTAGCAACGACATCTGCTTGCCATTCGTCAATTGGTATACGCATGGCACCAAAGCTGGTGACAGTGTCGATAATCGAAATAGCACCATGCTTGCGGATGGCAGCCAGCATCGGTTGGACGTCTTGGACAACACCGGTGGAAGTTTCGTTATGAGTGATAATCACCGCCTTGATTTGGTGCTCTGTGTCGGCTGCCAGTTTCTGTTGCAACGCGCTCACGGAAACTGCCTTGCCTGGTGTAGCCTCGAGTCTTTCCACTTTGGCACCAAGCGCTTCGGACATGCGCGCCCAGCGCTCGCCGAAGACACCACAAACAAGACACAGAACATGATCGCCTGGATTGACCGTGTTGAAAATAGCCATCTCCAAAGCCGCTGTTCCAGAAGCCGTTAAAACAAAGACATCATTTTTAGTCTCGCCCAACCACTGCAAATTCTCGACGACATTTTTCAGCACCCCGGAGAACTCCGCCGTTCTGTGACCGATCGGGTGCCGGGCAATTGCCTCCAAAACGGCTTCCGGCACCGGTGTCGGTCCGGGAATCATCAGAAATTCACGTGGTTGCAGGGCACTCATGATTTTCCTCGCTAGGTTGTTGAGACCGCATGATTTCGTCCGGATAGTGAATCCAGCGCTCTGCGGTGATTTAGACAGAATAAGCCCTTGATAATCGGTCCAGTTTGTCAAGCATCGCCAATGCCACTGCATGCTGAGATAGGCCTTTTTATATAGTTTTCAAGAACTCTTTCTATAAAGGCCTTTTATAACACTGCAAAGGCCACATAAGGTGCAACATATACGCCCACTTCGAACTCGATTTTTAAGTCCGCATAACAAGCAGCACTGCACTACAAATCTAACGTAGTTGATCGCGAAAGCGAATGAAAGGACAACATGACGTACATCTTGATTTTGACGCTGATTATCGCAGCGATTGTCGCTACAGTTCTCTTGCTGCGGCACAAGCAGTTCAACAAGAAGGTCGCGAAAACGCTGGCCCCATTTACCCCGCAGTTGCTCAAAGAAGTGACTGCCGGCGCAAAGGTCACGAGAAAGACGCTAGAGGACACGTTGAACAGAGCAACCGACCTGGTTCTCGATCGGTTCATGCTCACGTTACAAGTCTATGTCCTGGAGCGTTACTCGAAGATAAACTCCGGGTCCCTCTGGGAACTGCGCTCGCTATTTTTGCTTTTGCAACGCAACACTGGAGTTGTATGGGCTGGGATCGAAAGCACAGTTAGCGAAAGGCGGTTCCTGCGTTCCTGGGCAGTCTGACCGGGGATTCGTCCACAGGCATTTCAGTCAGTCAGCAGCAGCCAGTTCCGGCATTTGCTGTAAGGCTCAAAGCTCGATTGCAAAAGTTCTCGGTCCAGGCCCTGAAGCTCTACCCGACCCTGAGCGGCAACCTGGTGCTCTACCGCGAACCTGACGACCCGTCTGAGGAAGACGAGCCAATAGTCTCAGTCAACGTAGCGGATCTGCCGCCGGAGGACCGTGAGTTCATCATGGCAGCCATAGGAAGCATCATCACCGCGATCAACGCTGGCGACCCGGACGTGTTGCAGTTCGTCGAGGACGATTCGGCGGACATCTGGCTAACCATACTGACGAAGCTTCAGGCAATGAAGCTTTCGGCAGGGACACAGCCGTCTTCCAACGGGCCGCTGCCCAGCAAAAACTGAGGCACCGCCTATGGTGAGTGTCTCTAGTTGCTGCCAGTCGGCTTGTCCCATCGCGCCATCTGACCCAAAAAAAATGAGAGGGCATCAATTCTGGTGCTCCCGCCCCCATTCACACTTTTCATCAGAAGCCTAAGCGAAGGAGGAGGTACCATGTCGTATCTTTCATTGTCCGTTACCTTGTCCATCGCTTTGACGGTTGGACTGATCGCACTCTACCAAATCTTCGGTCCGCCGCACCGCAAGCGCTTCGAGCGACTGATCGAGCGCGAGCTGACCGACTTCAGGATTACTAAAAAGACGGTGTTGAGCGCTGGCATCAAGAACCGAAAAGAGCTACTAGCGCTAAAGAGCCGCCTCGCTACGTTTGCCCTGGCGATACTACGAGATCGGGCGCCAGAACATCGGGATCTGGTGCTTGCTTACGCGATGAAATATGCGCGGCTGGGGTTGATCAGTACCGACGAACTGGAGCACATTGGCCTGACAGTTCTTTCTGGCCAATGGCTAACCACCATAGCCATTCACCCGGCATTTGATGCGGTCGCTCGTGCTGCAGGACTTGCCGACGAAGCTTTGCCGCGGTATTTTCGCCAGGCATTTCCAAATGGTGCTTGGCCAGATGCTAATCGCTACTGCCTGCGGGCAACATCAAATAAGTACCTTGTGCTGATGTTGAAGCACTCGAGGTCGGATTCCACAGTTGTTTGCTCGCTTCGCCCAACCGATTTGCCGAAGGAGGAGCTCGGGTTTTGGTCCACTCTTATTCCGGAGATCCGCCAAAACTACAAGGAGTTGACCGACACAAGAAAGATCGAGGGCGATTTGAGACTGTGGAAAGAAATCGGCCCATACGTGGAGAAAGCGTTCGAGTGCCATCGAAAAGGCGCCATTTACAGATGAGCCCTGAGTCTTGACCTCGGCCGCTTAACAGGGCCGAGCATAGGCGCTCTTCAAGTTGCTGTCCGAAACGCCAGATCAAAATTCTATCGAGAAAACAAGAAAGAATACGGAGGAATATGATGACCATCCCGTTTGTTCTCACATCCACTTTTCTGACATCGATGCCGCTCATGGCGGTAGCGACGTCGGACTTCACCAAGACCGCGTTAGTGTCGATCTGCCTTTGCCTGGCAGCGTTTTTCCTCATCGGGTACTTTGGTCTCGTCAGTCCCAGACAACGGGAGGCGAAGAGGAAACGAACAATCGCGGACCTTTGCGAATTGCTCGGCACTGGCGAGGGCGAGATACCTGCTGTCGACAGCTACATTAACAGCGCCTACATCGGGGAGCAGGCAGTCCCAACGGAGATGTTTAAACCGCTGCGGTGGATAGTCCTATTGGCCCACTTGGTGCCAGGTGTTAATGAAGTCCACCCGGCATTTGCACCATGGGTGAGCCAGCTCCGGATTCCGCGCAAGCAATTCTCTGAGTACTTGCGGCAGGCTGTATCTGAAGGTGCGCTCAGCCAGCGAAGTAACCGCAAAATTGGTGCTGAACCCGATGCTGGTTTGATGTTCAGACCGTTGGACTCACCTTCGCCCGCTGTTTTCTATCCCGGCGGCTTCTCGGCAGATGGGGCAAAGTTTTGGCTAGCGTTTTCGCGGCAAGTCGCACAGCGTGCCCAAGACGAAGATTTCTTCCCAGACCCCTATCTCGAGGGACATCCAGCCAACTGGCAAGGAGTCTACTACGCCTGCCGATTGCGCTACGAGCAGCTCCACAAACCTGACCCACCCTTTCGCGGGATTGTCGACAGCGAGCGCTAGCAATTCGCGCACCAAAGGCGGTGCTCAAGCACCGCCTCATTTCAAAATCGGATTTAGGAAAGGAAAAGGAAAATCTCATGCATACACCCAACTTTACGACAGTTGTCGTTGTCCTCGCCATTTGGGCGATAATCTTCTCGATCGCCGGCGCTGGCTACTACTTCCTCAAAGTGCGCCCCGAGAAGCGCAAGCGACGGGCCGAGGCGGCACGGATCGAAGCGAAGTTAAAGATCATTCGCGACTTTGCGCCCTCTTCGTCTCGGGATTATGTGCGTCGCAATTTCCAATTCGGAAAGAACTCACCCGATAAACTGGCCACAATAATGTGGTTGCTGCAAGCAGCAATGGCCGGAACGAAGCAAACTTGGCAGGGGCTTTTGTCCACGGCTGGGCAAGCCGGCTTGTCGCCCGAGGAGTTTCCGTACTACTTCGGCCTTACCTCAAGCCTGCTCGTCGGGTCTCACCAGTTAAGCGTTCGCGGTGGTAAGCTGCTTCTCTTTGAAAGCAGTTCATCGGAAAACCTGCTCATCTCGTGGGATCCGATCGGCTCGTGCCATTCGGATGACCTCACCTTCATTTCATCTGCGGTCCAGACGATTGTCCGTGCCCTGAACAACATGGACGGAGAGGTACTGCAGTATATCGATATCCGCGATGAAATGGCTTGGTGGACGTTGGACAGCCGTCTGCGCGCACAGCTAGAGACCGTCACGTCGCCCAAGTAATAGCTGACGACAACCGGTAGCGGGAGAAAGACCATGCACCACAGGCGGTGCGAAACACCGCCTCACTCCAAAATCAAAATAGAGAAAGGACAAGGAAACACAATGAATATGCAGATTGGTATTCCGGTTGTCACAATCTTGATCGCCGCCGCGTTGTTGGTAGTCGGCGGGTTCTATTACTATCGAGTCCTGCGCCCCCAGTGGGCAAAGGCCCGCCTGCTCAAAGCAGCGGTCAAGGCCATGGTCCAGAACATGACACTGAGCCGCGACTATGTGAAAGCGGGCTTCACGCTCGGTCGCGCGAAAGTCGAAGATGTGCTGCGGATGATGCTGTTGCTGCAACTGACGGTGACGACAGAAACCTGGGACGGGCTTATCCAGACAGCTCAGGCGGCCGGGTTGGCGATCGAGAAGTTTCCGGACATTCTCAGGCAGACAATCGGATATCAACCGCTGAAGTCGCTTGTCGGTTGGTATAAAATCGCTGCCGGTGCTAGTGGAGAGCTGTTACTGTTGGACAGCTCCTCAGGCATGGAGTGGGCTTTCTGGAGTCCCACCGGCCAAACATGCTCGACGGCTGATCTCAAATTTATCTTGGCTGCAGTCAATAGCATTATGACTGCGTTGGCTACAGACGACCGTTCGGTCCTGAAATATACTGGCGGTGACCCAACCAGCTGGGGTTTCCTGCGGAACGATCTGCTCAGCGCGATTGAGCACAGCTCCGCGTCGGCCCAAAAATAGGGCGCCAACCTGCGGAAGGAGCACCCCCATGCTCTTTCCCTTACATTGCTATATACTATACTTAATCATACTACATGATTACCTATGCTGCAGCATGGTATCTATTCAGCATCCTGTTCGTCTTACTCGCAAGCCTGACCGATGATCTCGTAGCTCTTATACTTAGCTTCTTGAGTCACTTTCACTTCGGCAATCAGATCGTCACGTATATATATGATGGCCTGTTGCACGGCCGGATAACAATCCTGCCAGGTCGGACATTTGATATTGTCGCAATTAAAATAGCCGACGGTCGAGACATTGCCGTTAGCCGGTCTCTGAGCCGGTCTGCACTTGCCTCCGGTCCATTCCAGTCGGTCGCCGACATGGTATTTCTTTTGCGTGATCGCGCCAGCTCGAAAACCAATTCCGCTCGTTACCTTCTCCTGGCAAACAGGACAAGGCAGCTCTGCATACAAGGTATTGAACGTCGCTTCCAATTGAGAGTTTCGCTTACCGCGGTCTACCGCTTCTACATCTACCGCACTTACATGTATCGTATCTAAATCTACGGTGTCTACATCTATCGCACGATTTTAGTCCAGCCGCTCAGCTTTTGGGGATTGTGCAACGACGAATTGCGCTTGCTGGGATCGTCCGATTCCAATTTCTGCCGGACATCGCGCTCGCCTTTGGCGGCATTCAACCTTTCTTCGGCAATCGCTTGTGCAGCTTGACTGGATGAAATGCCTTCTTTTTGTGATTGTTCGAAGATGTCGTCAATGGTGTTGTAGATCTTACCCACCTTGCTTAAGACCAATTCGTGCCTGTAACCATCTAATTCGGAAGCAACATTGATCAAACCGCCAGCATTGATCGCATAATCCGGCGCGTAAAGTATGCCTCGGTCGGCGAGAGCAAGACCGTCAGCATCCGATTCCAACTGGTTGTTGGCCGAGCCGGCAACGATTTTGCATCTCAATTGCGGGATTGTCCGGCGGTTGATAATCGCCCCCAGGGCGCAAGGTGCAAAGACATCACAATCAACCTGATAAATCTCTTCCGGGGCCACAACTTCCGCCCCGAATTCCTTAGCCACTTTTTGCACCTGCTCTGGATAAATGTCGGAGACAATGAGCTTTGCTCCCGCATTGGCCAGGTATTTGCACAGGTGATAGCCAACGCTGCCGATACCCTGAACGGCAATCCGCACGCCTTCAAACTTGACACCCAAACCAGCATGTTTGAGCGCTGCTTTTATGCCTTGAAATACGCCAAACGCTGTCATCACCGAAGGGTCGCCGCTGCCCCCTTCATTGCTCCCGCCGACTGCATAATTCGTCACTGTGCGAACGGCATCAATGTCGCTGACAGTAATGCCGACGTCTTCGGCTGTGATGTAGCGGCCGCCCAAAGCATCTACTCCTCTGCCAAAAGCGCGCATCAGTTCGCGCGTCTTCATCTTGTGTGAATCACCGATGATTACAGCTTTACCGCCGCCTAGCTTCAAACCAGCTACAGCCGCCTTGTAGGTCATACCGCGCGAAAGGCGGAGCACATCCCGGATAGCCGCCGCTTCGTCTTCGTAGTTCCACATCCGGCAGCCGCCCAGAGCCGGCCCAAGCAAAGTACTGTGGATACCGACTATTGCTTTCAGGCCTGTATCTTCATCCTGAAAAAACGCGAGTTGCTCGTGCCCGTAGTTCTGCATGTCTTGGAAGATTCCCACCATCAGCGGTTCTCCTATATCCTTCAGGTTGTGCCAAGTGATCTAGTCAGTTTTACTACTGTTCTCGCCCGTTTGCCGAAATCATTAGGTTATTGCAATAGTCAGGCGGTCGCCTTTGACGGCCTGGTCGGCTCCTCATGAAAATCGGTGGATGATAATGCCTTTGACTCTCTCCTACTATTATGAGCATCCCCTGCCAAAGCGGTCGAAACAGTTTGTCAGATTAATCGCCAAAAATATGACCGGATCGCCGCAATCGCTCAACTGGCGCCCATTTTCGGCTCCAAACCAGGGTCATATCTCGATCGCCTGCCTGTCCACGATTTGAAGATTCACGTCAGATTAATAGAGAAAAATATGACCAACTCCCCCGGCGCAAATTCAGAGGGCGTTCCGGTATGAGACTTTTCGCTTAAAATTCAGGACTTAAACCCAGGCTAAATCCCCGGGCGCAATTTGCACGCTCGCGCTAGTATTAGATGGCTGAGGAGGAACAGATCATGGCAATGGGCAGGGCGGGCGATCTTTTTACAGATATCAACGTGACGCCGCTCACCGACGTTTTTTTAGTCTTACTGGTGATCATGATTTTGATCGCCCCTCTAGTCAATCAGACAGTGCTGAAAGTCGACCCACCCTCAACTGGCGCCGCCAAACCGCAAACCGAGGATAAGGGGCCAAAAATCAATGTCGACGTGTCCGCTTCGGGCGTCGTCAAAGTCAATGACAGATCCTTGAATCAGCCAGACACAATGCAGGTGGCTCAAGCGATCAAAGCAGAACAACAAAAGGCAGGCAAAGATGACATTCCACTCAATCTTTCTGCCGATGGTGATGCTTTGCAAAAGTATGTGGTGGCAGTGATGGACGCCGCGGCCGGCTCTGGTATAAAACAGTTGCGCGTCTTGCCAATCAAGAACAAGTGACGCGCGCGCCCGAGCTGGAGACAATTAAGTGCTGTTCAACAGCTTCATTTATCTGGTCTTCCTGCCAACCGTAGTCCTCATCTACTGGGCTTTGCCTAACGGTTTGCCTAATGGTTTAAAAGGACTCCGCAAGACACTGCTTTTGGTGGCCAGCTACATTTTCTACATGCACTGGATACCCGCCTACGGCCTCCTCATTCTTACCCTCACTCTCGTCAATTATGCGCTTGGACTGTCGATCGCGCACCACCCTACTAAGAAAAAGATGTTTCTTTGCCTTGGTCTGATCTTCAACCTGGGCAGCTTGTGCTTTTTCAAATACACAAATTTTCTCGTTGATTCAGGATGGCAAAGCCTCAAATTCCTCAGCCCTTTCATTGGTGTGCACACTTTGGCTGGGGCACAGTCGCCGGCTTTAAAAATCATTCTTCCTTTAGGAATTTCGTTTTTTACGTTCGAATTCATTCATTACATCACCGACGTTTATCGCGGCGGTCAACCAATTCGCAATCTGCGAGACTTCGCTCTTTTCGCCGCTTTTTTCCCATCGCAAATCGCCGGGCCGATCAAGCGTTACCAAGACTTCATGCAACAGCTGAACAGAGAATCAGTATTTGTCGCTGAGAATTTTCGTCAGGGATTGTTCCTCATTTTCCAGGGGCTGTTCAAGAAGGTCGTACTCGGCGATAACCTCGGAGTGTTAGTCAACGCCGGTTATGCAAACATCGCAGCCTTAGGCACGCTTGATGCATGGATTGTCGCTGCCGCTTTTATCTTGCAATTGTTCTTTGACTTCGCCGGCTATACGGACATCGGGCGCGGATCCGCCTTGCTCTTAGGTTTTAAAGTACCGGAGAATTTCAACTGGCCGTATTTGGCGGCAAACTTGACTGAGTTCTGGCATCGCTGGCATATGTCGTTGTCGACATGGTTACGTGATTATCTCTACATCCCACTCGGTGGTTCGCGCGGCACAGCCTGGCAGACACGTCGCAACACTTTTTTGACCATGGTCCTTGGTGGTCTCTGGCATGGCGCGTCCTGGAATTTTGTCATCTGGGGAGCGTTTCATGGAGCCGGGTTGGTCTTATCCAAAGACTGGCACAACCTTGTCTCCCGCTTCCCTTCATTGGCCAAACTGCGCCCGCACCCAATCTGGCATTGGTCAGGCGTCGTAATTACTGTATTTTTCTGGCTCTTAACCGGCATCTTGTTCCGCGCCGCCAATTTGCCGCAAGCGCTGGTCATGGCTCAAAAGCTGAGCAGCGCTAGTCCCTCGGCTAGCAATATCTGCTCCATGTTGAGCCACTCGACTGTACCGATCGGTTTATCCTTATATGCTCTCTTTTGCATGATGCGCAGCCTCGAGCATAGCGATCATAAATGGGACAATGCATCACTTAACTGGATACGCCATTCGCTACCGCTGAGAATAATCGCTTACGCCTCAGTGGCGGTGATTATCCTCGGCTTCGCACCAGCTCAGATAGTGCCATTTATCTATTTCCAATTCTAGATCGCGTATTCCTTATTTGTATTCCTCATTCGTATTCCTTATTTTAGACCGCAATATTTTTTGCACATAATTCCTGGACCGAGGCAATGACAACGACGCTCAATACAACAGCGGAAAGCAAACAAGGTCAAAGCCCACTTGGCTCGACGGGCGGTCGGCACCGGCAATGGTGGCAGTGGTTGCGCATTTTTGGTGAATTTTTGCTTTTGTTTGTCCTGGCCATAAGCCTGCTCGAATTGTTATTTAAGATCACCGGCGTCGGTGAAGAAGAGTATCTTCAGCCTGATCCAACCTTCGGCTGTATTCACATACCGAACAAGCTCGTCACCTGGCGCCTGGAAGGCTATTCTCGAGAAAAAATCAGCAGCCAGGGTTGGCGCGACATCGACCATGCCATGGCCAAACCGGCAGGCGTCATTCGTATCGCGCTCCTTGGCGATTCCACAACAGAAGCGCTGCAAGTGCCACTTGCACAAACCTTCGGCCAGGTCTTAGAACGTGATCTGGAGCGGGATCAAACCAAGAAGCGCATTGAGGTCCTCAACTTTGGCTGTGCTAGTTATTCGACTGGGCAAGAGCTCTTGACCTACAAAGAAAAAATTCGGCAATATCATCCGGACATTGTTATCCTCCTCTATAACCGCGGCGATTCAGTGGAAAATGTCTTCGTGCCTCAATCAGCAGAGCGCATCACGCCACGTCCTTACTTTTATCTTGAGCCAGAAGGGAAGACGGGACAAATCAAACTAGACCCCAGCGTTTTAAATCTGCATGCCGATCTGTTTAGGCCCCATCCATTTATGTCCTTCTTGCGCGAGCACAGCAGAATTTACGGCGTATTCAGTCAACAGAATCTGATGCTCTCGATCAACGAGCCTTTGTATTCAAAAATCAAGCGGTTCATCATGCGCCTGCCCTTTTCCGGCTGCCCGAAACAAGCCACCGCCTTCATCCGACCGGCATACCCGCTGCAAGATCCGCTCAAGGTGACGATAGCGCTCCTAAAGCAAATTCACCAGGAGGTCCAAGCCGACGGTGGCAAATTTTTGCTTGTGCTCTTCCCGAACTGCATTGGCGATCCAGAATATGCGACACAGCAAAAAGCGCTCGCCGCCCTTAGCCAAAAGGACAAAATTGATTTCATCGATCTGACTGAGCCCTTCAACAAATCGGCGCGGCCAGCTGAACTCTTCTTGCAATATCATCTATCGAGCAAAGGGCACCAGCTCGTCGCCGATCAGCTGAAGCTCAATCTTTTAGCTAAAAGCAAGCTGTCCTTAGCTAAAGACTAGCTGAACGCTAACTGAAAACCAGCTGGCGGGAATTTCTGAATTGCTGTTGCAATGCTGTTTGCGGATGATTGTCGAACGACAGCTGTGGGCGATCGTTCGGTGAAAGCTGCGGATGACCATCCGCTGATAGTTGCTTACCGTCAAAGAGCCGAGCATCTGCTGCCTGTATCGCCCTCAGTTGAGCTTCGTTTAGAGCGACGTTTTGCATACCTGCTTGCTGGAGGGCAACCATTTCGCCAAGCTCTTTCAGTGGTGGCACTTCGATTTTACCGTTGACGATTGGTAAAGGCTTCTCTTTTGGATTGACGAAGCTGGCCAGAGCATAGTCAGCATCAGACAGTAGCCGGAGCGATGCCTGGTTGTCCTGTGTGCCGTCGTTTTGAACTAATGGTCTATCTGTAACGCTCATTTTGCCGCTGTCTTGAAAAATCCGACTCCCTGAAATCGCTTTAATATTGAACTGCTGCCGACTGTTATTGTCAAGCAGGATTAATGTCCCCTTTTCGTCCTTTTCTGCCTCTAGAAGCCGGGATCGAGCGCATTCGCCGCCGGCGAAATCGGCGGCAGCGGCGGGGCAACTTGAGCGGGGGCAAGCGGGTTGGCTGCCGGATGGCCGTAATCTATGCCTGTGCTTGCCGGCCAGGCATTGGCATTAAAATCGCCCGCGGCCTGCCCTGGATGCCCTTGACCGGCGACCAGATCTTGTCTTTGATCTGTCTCGGTCACATCGCCCTGGCTAAACCCCTGACCGTGCGGTTTCAACTTCAAATTATGGAAATCTAGCTGCTCGCCAGGAGTGGCGATGACATGCAGTTGTTGCAGACCTTCGATACACTTTTGGCTCACTGCAGCATTGTCGCCGGCACAAGCGAGAGCGGTTTGATATTGAACGATTGCTTGATTGAGGTTGCCGCTCTTTTGATAGGCCTGCGCTAAGGCATAACGTGCTTCCGCGTCATTGGGATCTTGGCTTAAATGCTGCCAGAGAAGAGACACCGACGCATCCTGTTTGCCATTGCCATTTTGGCTTAAAGCCAGCGTGCGCCTGTCGTTTTGCGCGGCTTGCATGTCCGCCGCAGACGGCGGCGGTAAGGGCGGTCCGGCGTAGCGAACTTGCACGTGGTGCACATAGAACTTGTTCTGCTCTTGGACAAACGTCACTGTGGTATTCGGACCAATAGCGTATTGCAAAGCTGGTCGACAATTTTTATCGTAAAACTTCTTGCCGGCTGTGCCCTCTTTTTTTTCGATATCGGGCAATTCCACATCCGATTCAGGCAAGTCCATATCAAAGACGGCGTTCACCATCAAACCGTTTCCATCGAATTCTTGATTCAGTTCGCACGTCGGCTGCGGATCATTTGGGCTATAAGCATGCCAGGCATAGCTGGCGTTGTTGAAGTTTCTCGAGGCTTGCTGAGGGACACCGACGTAACAACTTAAATATGGCACTACCATCAGCTCTGGATAATGCGATAGACGCTCGATCAGCTTCATCGCTTTCTCGTCCAACTGATCGTTTTTAGCGTGTTTAGGTTTGCTCGGCTTAGCCGACGAGCCCGATTGAGCCAAAGCGCTGAGTGCAACGCAGTCAGACAAGCCGGATAAGCCGATAATCTGCCAGGCGAACACTAAGGTCGAAGCTGCCAACGCACAGACGAAGCGACGCGAATTATGTCGAACAATTGACCTGGCCATTAGCGTAGGCATCCTCGGAACAAGGGCATTATACTTGCGCGCCAGAGGTTGTCACGAGAGCTTTGGCTAAGCTTTATTTTCTCACTCTGCGGATTTGCTTTTGTACTATATGCTTTAATATGATGGGCTGAAAAGTTTAGTCCAGTCTGGCGGACTAAACTTTACGCGAAACCAGGGATGGAGAGTGTCTTTGCAGATCGCTCGTCCTTCCCTGGTGGTCCGTTGTTGTAGTTGTTGTTCATGGCGCGCCCCCTAGTTGACCAGCTCGCGGTTGCTGAGGGCAACTTCGTCGAACGTCGCCAGCCAGGCGTAAAGCTCAGGGTCGAACGGTTCGGGACTAGAACCGTACGCATCCTTCTCGCGCCGCACCACCGGCAGCCGATCAGTAAATCCGTCATCGTACACCTGGCGCTGTTCAGTCTGTCTATCGTCGCGCATCGGCCCAGTGAACAAGCCATCCGAGGGACCTTGCGGGCGGTACAGCCTGACCACAACTGTATCCGGGGTGAACTGTTTTAAGTGGTACCCGAATCCTGCCATCTCCTCGAATTGATTGACTAGCTTAGCAGCCGGAAGCGGCTGTGGCTCGGGTTCTGCCAACGTCCCATCCCAGAGATTTTCTTGCCGGTGCACGCTGATCACAGCTTCGCCCGTGGTCAACTGTTTGATTTGAAAACAGAATCCAGCCACCACGTGCTCAAAGTGATCGACTACAGTTGCAGGTGGAAACGTCTGCGGCTTTGCGGCGTTTGCAGCTTGGCTAAAGGGAAAGCGTTTCATTTGCATTGTTGGTTCCTCCTAACCGGCTTATCAAGAGAATCTTTTGTCTGTGTTCTTCCAAGCACCTGTTGATCAGGACTAGAAATGCACGAGAGCAAGAAAGATTCTTTGTTTAATTCCTTAAATACCAAAAGGAAAAGAAATGATTAAGACGGTTACTTTGAACGTAATGTGAATTGACTTCATAAGTCAATGATCTCTGCGAGACCTTCAGGTGTCTGAGCTTTTTCGGTTAACTGCAGTACTTAGCCGCCGCATTTCGAAGCTTAATTCTGACTTCTACGCAGTGCGCGAAGCTAGCGCATCTTGGCAGCTCGAGGAAGATATGGGGATGCGCTAACTTAGCTATATCTTCTTAACCGAACTTGTGGAGAATTAAAGAACTTCTGCTTTACTGCTTGACAAGTTCCGTGCGTTTTCTAGGCAGGCCTATCCTCTTTTCCCTGTCTTCGCCACACCAGTGTCAGCAATTCATAAAGGCACGGCTCAGCTTGCAATTACTGATAACCGAGGGCTAGGGTCGAATCGCTCTTTATTCACTCAATTCAATAGGCGGTTTCCAGGTTAACCACAGCATCTCATCTCCTACAGCGGGCAAATTTTGACGTTGCGGGCGATGCCAGGTGTCAAGGGAATCTGTCAGGAGAGCTGGGTGGATGGGGGTAATTCGATCGAAAAGTGGAGGTTGTATGAAAGCAACGGAAACCGGCCGTCAGGCCGGCATCGGACGCGAACAAGGCCAGGTACCGGGAAACCGGATCGCTGTCGTCGTGATGCTCGGTAACGTGTTTACGTCACTGAGAGAGCAGGCGCAGGACCCGCAACACCGGATCAATCTGACTGAGGACATCAACACTGCAGGGGATCGGAGCCTGGCGTATCTCCAGGAGAACGATCCTACCCAAACGGCCGTGTGGGCAAAGGTGCGCGAGGACATGTTTCTCGTAGGGACCAAGCACAAGGGAGACCCCCAAGTGCAGGCCGCCTGCGAAATGGTCGTCGCCATCTTCGTCGCCGGCGAACAGCTGACCACCGCCAACGGAGTGCAACAGGCACAGCAGGAGGAAATCCTGAAGGGCTTGCTGGAAACGGTTCCGGAGCACTTGCTGAAAGCGCGCGATTTCGCTGTCAAAGCGTTTGGGGAGCCGTTTGGCACGGACTTCGCGAAGTACCTGCAGCAGGAGCTGCTGGACAACGTGGTGCCCTTTGCAGCGCAGATGTACGGTGTGCCGTTTGGACAGGCACTCCAGCACCAGCTGGGGATCGCCTTCCAGATTGCACCGCGCGCCGAGAACTAGCTAACCTCCAGAACGCGGAGCTGGGCATCGTAAGCCCGGCATAACCAGGGCGCTGCTCGGACGGGTCGATGGCGACCTCCCGGGCGGCGCCCGCTTCCTATCGATATTCGCTCATCCTTTTGGGTTGGCACTGCAAGTGGTGGCGCTCGCAAACGTGGCGCTCGGAAGGGTGCCCCTAGGCAGGGTGGCGTCGCCGGCTACAGTGCCTCGGGTCGGACCCTGCGCAAGCGGGGTTCCGACCTTGATTTGTCGATTCGATGGTTCCTCCTTTGGGTTGGCACTGCAAGTGGTGGCGTTTGGACGATGTTAGTTCAGCAGAGGGCGTCACTGGCTACAGTGCCATGGGGTCGGACCCTGCGCATAGCGGGGTTCCGACCTTAATTTGTTGATTTTGGTTTTATTGTTTTATATAGTATATACCTTGAAAGACAAAGGTGGGGATAGTTTTCCGATATCCCCACTTGTTTGCGCTTCAATTTTGAACCCCCGGCACAGCTGCAGAAACTCAAGGCAGATGCGCTCACCAACTGCACCGGTGCAAACCAGCAACTCAGACGTCGTGCCGTTCACAGCCAACTCCCAATTGTCCTGCGGTAGATAGTCTTGAACGTCCCGCGAGAAATGCTGCAGCAGAAAATAGAGCAACCAGGCGGGTTGCGTCTGCATACTGGCTGGTGCTGGCTCAGCCGCTGCCAGTGAATTGCCGGCTTGCACCCATTCGTCGCGAGACGTATAGATGCGCACGGAGTCAGCTGCAGTGAAAGCAAGCGCCACTTTTTCTGTGCTGGCAATCACAGTCAGGGTACCGGTAACCGGGTCCAAATGGGCGGAAGCCGAGGTATCAGCAACAACTTGGCGAAAACCATTGATGAAACTGGCGAGAAATGCCAATCGCACCAGCATCTGGAGTTGCTGCGGGTTGTTTATGTTTACTGCCATCTTCTGACGTGTATCAGGAGAGATGGCAAAGGTGGCTGGTGTATTCGATAATCGCATCATCTGCATCCCCCCAATCTCTGCGTCATCTACCGCAAGGCATTAGATAAAGAACAAAAGAACTGGAGGCGGCGCGGGTCTACCCCCCTGGGACCCGGATGCCCAAATCCAGATCCACACTGGCACTGTCCCGCGACCGCCATATAGGGAGAACAGTCTTTAGTTAACTGGTGGCGAGCGAAGCTGCCCCCTGGACCCGGTGGGGCCGAAAATCACCGGCATCTTTTCAGCAACTCCGCGCCGCCATATCGATGGGACAAGTTAAATGGTGACGCGACTGTGACACATGTCCAACCAGCCACTCCCCTTACTGACTGACCGGACCTCTTGCAGCCGCGCCACCAACTCAAATTTGGCATGAGAGACCGCGCTTATGGCAGTCACCCGCTTCGATTACACTAGCCAACTGCTAGTGTCCGCCGCCGCCTCAGGTAAAGCGAAGATTCTTCTTCATGGCGACCTCCTTTTGACTTGCAGCGCTTTGCCCAGATGAGCACCTCTACTCACTGAGCGCCGGCAGAAGCCGAATTGCGTATTCTCTTGAAAGGAAGGCTATCCAGCAAACATGGCAAAAGCACGAAGGCCACCGCGTAAAGGCACTTGTGCCACTTCCGACAAAGCTTAATTGCCAGCGTATGTCTGAAGTAAACCAACGATTGTGTTTGCGAGAAAAACCTTTGAAATCGAAAAGAAAACGAGCATCGATAGCTTACTTGGCTCAATGTCCGAAAATCTTGTCATCTTAGTGCTGTATTAAGAAGACCGCCTCTTATAACTCGCACCGAGGTGACCCGGGCAAGCAGAACTGGCCTGTATATCGATAATTGATATTGATGAGCTCCCAAAGGATTCCGAAAAAATTTAGCCACTAACCATTGACAGGATTAGACCGGTCGTCTAGTATGTTAACAACGAATGGCGGCAGACCCGAAAGTACCGCTTTGGACCAGCGGAAGAGCTGAAAAGCCAAGGACAAAAAATTTTCGCCCATTACCAATAGACTGGTCTACTCAACAAAACAAAAGTCTGAAAGAGGAGAGAATCAAATGTACGACTGCAACCTGATTGAAACAGCTACCGTGATCGCCACGACACGGCTGGAGGCTGTCAGCGGAGCGCTGTCATTAGCTGCCCAGACGTTTCACTGGCTGGCCTTAATACTAATGAAGATGACTTGGTCCGATGAAGCACGCACGATCTTTGGCTCGAATATGTTTTATCCCTTTGTGGCGGCGACCACTCTTTTCCTGGCCGCTCAGTTAATGCCGACCCGCGTCGTCAAAATATGCACCGGCTATTGCGTAAAAAGACTGAGAGTAGTAGCAAGAAAGATGCGCTCTCTGTGGGCCCGCTTAGCGGCTAGCAATGCTGTTCTCGCCTTGAAGCGCTTGCATGTACTTGTATCGGCGAAAGTGCTGGTCGAGGCGGCAGCAGTTCTTTTATTCTGAATTTGCCAAAAGCGAGCGAAAGAGCGTGATCGCAAAATCACGCTCTTTTCATTTCCGGGCGGACTGCCTCAATTCCTGCAGTCCGTGTTTGCGTCTGGATAAAAGATGACGGCGAGGTTATTCTCTAGCGTGGAAATTGCTTTCGGGCCGTCAACATTTCGGATATTCAGCCCTTGAACATTTTGAATATCCACCAGGAGCATAATTTTCAGGCAATTCCTATGCTGCTCGCGGATAATTCAGTCCATACGCATAGAACGACCGGCATAAACCCCCCATATGACCCGCGACGTTACCAGAGAACAGATTCTTGAGGCATATCGTGTTCTCGACTTGATGCCCGGCTCGCCGCTTTCGAAAGTGATGGACGAGTGGCGATTTCTCGCCGGCAAATTGCACCCGGATCAAGCGAGGAGCGAAAGCGATCGGAAACGCTCCGAAGCTAAATTGAAGCGGCTGAATCATGCCAAAGATATCCTCGCCAGTCATCACAAGAGCCAGTCACATAGCGCCAGCGGCCCGTGCCTCTGCCGGACTACAACTGAGAATTTGAAGACCAGCACGAAAAGCGCTGGCGCGAGTGATGAAACCGCCTCAAGCGATGGCACAGCCACGAGTCACGACACGGCCTCAAGCGATGGCACAGCCGCAAGTCATGACACGGATTCAAGCCATAGCGCGGATTCAAGTCACGGCACCGTCCGCACTTATGACACCGCCGATGGTCGCACATCCGCCGGCAGCGCCAGCGCATTGCGTCATGCGCTAAAGCAGCTGGCTGCACTTATGAATCCGCAGCACAAGCGGATCACACTGGCAATCACCTTTCTCATAACTGCAGCAATCTTAGGTCTCAGTGTTTACCAATATTTCCAGTGGAGAGAAGAGGCTCGCCGTTTCAACAGCCGCTATCACTTGCCGAATATTCCTAGTGTTCGTCGAGTTCAACAAATTCAACAAATTCCGAAATCGCCGGCGACTAATCTGGCCCAACCGCTCACCGAAAACGATCCGGCTGCTCGGAATTTTCAACAGCAACAACAAGAGCAAGAAGCGCTACTTAACCGGAAAAGACGCGAGCAAGAAATATACTTCCAACGGATGATGATCGACAAGAATGAAAAAATCATCGCTCATTGCCGTAGTGAAATTGTCCAGTACCAAATGAAATTGGTTAACCCAGAAAGCACCGCGCAAGAAAGAGAAACAGTCGCCGCCTGGAAACGCTTCCAGGAAAGAAATCTGGCAACAGCAAAAGCTGACTTACAGCAAGCGCAAGAAGCGCTGGCTAAGCTGGGCAATTGCAATCGCAATGGCAACGGCAACGATTCGATCAGGGCATCCGACAGTCTTTAGTCAACAGGGAGAAAGACATGGCTGATGTTTTGTGTCTGGGTGAAATTCTTGTTGATTGGGTTTGCCCAACTACCGGCGCCGATCTGGCCGCAGGAGAAATTTTTGTTAAAGCTGCCGGCGGCGCGCCGGCCAATACGGCCGTCGGCTTGGCTCGGTTGGGAGAATCTGTGGCTTTTATAGGACGTCTCTCTAGTGATGCCTTCGGCACCTGGTTGAAGTCGATCTTAATTAAGGAAGGCATCGATGTCCAAGGCGTTGTCACCGATCCTCAGAGCCAGACCAGAATGGCTTACGTCATCACCACCGCCGATGGCGATCGGCACCTGGCCACCTTTTCCAATGTCGCTTGCGCTGATGCCCGGCTTGAACCTGATGACCTGAATCCGGATCAATTCGCCCGGGCCAGCATGCTTCACTTCGGTTCGATATCGCTGATCGCTGACCCTTGTGCCAAAGCTACGCAGAAGGCAGTGAACATGGCAAAGAACAACGGGTTGATAATCTCGTACGATCCGAACATCCGGATTGCGCTGTGGCCCAATGCCGCGCTGTGCAAAGAAAAAATATTGAGCACTTTGGCCTGTGCTGACCTGGTAAAGATGAATGAAGACGAATTGTTTTTCTTAACTGGCTCTCGCGATTTGCTGGCCGCCAACGCATTAGCAGAGAAATATGCAGTGACACTGCTGATCATCACGCTCGCGTCACGTGGCGCTTATTTTACCCATGCTGCAGGAAGCAAAATCGTCGCAGGTTATGACATCCAGTCGGTAGAAGCGACCGGTGCCGGCGATGGCTTCAATGCCGGAGTGCTCTCCGGGTTGCTCAGGCTGATTGGTTCAAAGTTGGAAAAGAAGCGAGCCTTAGCCCAGCTGAAGGTAGAAGAAATCACCTCCATTATCAGGCGAGCCAACGCCGTGGGTGCTTTGACTTGTAGCAAAGCCGGGGCCATCCCTGCCTTGCCAACATCCATTGAAGTCGATCGCTTTCTCCAATCGGCGCAACCCAAACTCGATCAACTGCCAGCGGAGTAATTGAGTTCTAGATCTCTACACAAGCTAGTAAAGAGCATAACGAAGAAGAAGATTTGTTCTTCTCAGTCAGCTTATTAATCGTTCATCAGCCAGTGTGACAATTCTGAAAGAATGAGAAAGTCCGCAATTCCACTTGCTATTGGCCATTTTGTTACTTCTTCCGGTGCAAACACTGGCCATTAGCTACACTGCTTGGCATGCCGAGAAACTATAATAACCAAGGCCGGGAACGGTTTCGAACTGGTCAAGGTCCACCATGTTAACGAGGAGCTTTCAATGGACAAATCAGCTCTAGGAGCACTCGCACTGAGCCTTGGGCTCGTCATAAGCACATCCTCTGTCCAAGCGCAAAGCCAATCGACTGCGCGGACAGCGAGCGCCACAGCTTCTTCATCAACTTCTTCGTCAACTTCGTCATCGACCTCCTCGTCAACCTCCCCATCAGCGTCTCCGTCAACCTCGACATCAACCTCCACATCAAACGGTGTGCAGACCTACGGTCCCAGCACGAGAGCCGCGGGCAGGGCAGCAACAGCCACAGCCAACCCGTCGCCAGGCACTACCGGAAACACCGAGAGTCAGGCGGGACAAAAGGCAGGACAAGCTGCTACTACCGGTGGTGCGCAGACACCGGGCGGTGCAGCCGCAGCGCCTAAGAAAAAGAAAGACGAAATAGTAATCATTCAAGAGTCTGTCAAGGCTGTTGCCACAAAACATGCGTGGCAAGCATTCGATGAATACATCACACTGAAATCTGGTCAAGATCAAATACCATTGACGATGGAGGTGACCAATAGCGGTTTGCAGGGTATCACCATGTATTTGAATGGCAGCAAGTTAGCTACCGACAAAGATTTCAAAGGCCCTGTTTTGACAATGCAAATGGCCGGCGCGTTAAACGTTGGTGACAACAAATTGACCTCACAAATTTTTGGCCAGCCCGGTTCCAAATTGACCTGGAAGTTGACAGCTAAGAAGCCGGTAGTGACGTCCCTAACTCCAAATACCGGCGCTGCGCCTGAAAAAGTCACGATCGCCGGACGCAATTTTGCCAAAACTGCCGCTGCCAACACAGTGCAGATCGGTAAAAAATGGGCGATTATGATCAGCGCAGACGTCAAAAAGATTGTCGTCCAATTGCCGAACGGTTTGGACGCAGGCAAGACCCAGTTGATAGTCACCTCCGGTGGTATCGCAGCCAAGCCTGTAGAATTTACAGTTAAAGCCGCTCCCGAGGTTAAGGAGATCGATCTGATCTCGGCGCCTCCAGGTCAAACACTGGTCATCTCCGGCAAAGGCTTTTCTACAAAGGCTGGCGAAAATGTCGTCACAATTGGCGGCGTACCGGCGGAAGTATCGGCTGCCAGCGCTACCAGCTTGACGGTGACTGTACCCGAAATGTTCTACCCTCAATGGGATGTTCCGGTCGTAGTCAAAATCGGTGGCGTATCATCGAACGACACCGTCAAACTCAATGTGCAAATGCGCGTTATCCCTAACGAAGGCGTGCCTGAACTATAAATCCAGCCGATCGCCGCAGTTTCAGCCATTGGTTGGGACATAATTAGAGGCGTTCCCATTGATGATCGTGGCAAAACTCATATGATCCTTTCCGAACTAAAAAGAGAAGTCGAGTTACTTAAGGAGCGCCTGGCGAAAGTCAGCGAGTTTCTTTGACCCAGACCGCTTAAAAAAGAATACGCAGAGCTTTACGTACAAACTGAAGCGGCTGATTTTTGGCAAGATCAAGATAATGCCAAAAAGATAAACCAACGCATGAGCCGGTTGGATAGCCAGATCAGACAGTTCGAGGCCTGGCAAAATGCAATCAGCGATTTGTCTGTGCTGGTAGAAGTTGGCCTGGAAGAAGGCGATGAATCAGTCGCCGATGAAGTAGAGGCTGGCTGCAAGCGGCTTAACAACGAACTGGAGCGCTTCGAATTCAAACGTCTGCTGGCGGCGATTACGACGAATCGTCAGCTGTTGTCACAATAAATGCCGGCGCCGGTGGCACAGATGCGCAGGATTGGGCGGAGATGATGCTGCGCATGTACTTACGTTGGTGTCAGGATCACGATTACAAAACGGAGTTGATGGACCAATCGGCGGGCGAGGAAGCAGGCATCAAAAGTGCGACGTTTAAAGTTGACGGTCCGTACGCTTATGGCTATCTGGCTTGCGAGAAGGGAGTACATCGGCTGGTGCGAAAATCGCCTTTCAAACAAGGCAACGACTCCAGGCAAACAAGTTTCGCCGCCGTTGAGGTGAGCCCGATCATGGACGATATCGATTCGTTGGTTGAATTGAAAGATGACGACCTCGAATGGGACACCATGCGCTCCGGCGGTGCCGGTGGTCAAAATGTCAACAAAGTTGAATCGGCGGTGCGGGTAGTTCATAAACCAACAGGAATCACTGTCAAGTGTCAACAGGAGCGCAGCCAACTACAAAATAAGGCGCTTGCTCTGGAACTCTTGCGTTCAAAGTTGTTGGCGCTAAAGCAGGCCGAACGCGAAGAGGAGCTGGCCAAGCTGAAAGGCGGGAACGTGCAGGCGACCTTCGGCAATGCCATTCGCTCTTACGTGCTGGACGACAAACTGGTCAAGGATGTGCGTACTAAATACGAAACCACGCATGTGGAGAACGTATTGAACGGTGACCTAGACCCGTTTATCGAGTCATACTTGCGCTACAAAGCTCGCAGCGCTTAAAGGAGCTTCGCCTAGAAAGCGCCGATTTTCTTGGCGTGCTTTATTTCGTTTAGTACTTGCATAGCCGGCGTTGGATTACCGATAAACAAGAACCTGAGGGAGGTTTTCTTCTTACCGTCTTTGAATTTCAAGGTGATGTTGTTCAACATCGGTGTTCTAATGGCATTGATCAAAGTGCCCAGTGGATACGCTTCAATCTGCCATGTGCCGTCAGGCTGCAGGGCGCCGGATATTGCCCGCCTGTCAGTGAGCACATAGACATTGCTCCGAGGTTTGTCTTTGAATTCCATAAAGGCCAGTAAAAGCACGATGCCAATTGCCAGACCGACGATTTTGAAATCGACCATCGGCAAAAACTTAAAAATGACCCAGATCATAAAGGCTCGGTAGCCTAACGCCATAATCATCAAGTACCAAGCGGGAGACTCACTCCAGGTGATCATCTCGCCAGGCTCCAAAATCGAGTGAACATACGTCAGCCCCTGCTGGATCGGATCGATCACAGGCGAATTTGTTGCCATCTTAGGCTTCGAGCTGCTAGTCATGGCAAACTGTCGAGTCCGGTGGGGTAGGGCTAAAACCACTATACACCAGAACTGCGGTCATCCGCTGACTAAGCGATGATCGAGCCGATCAAAGATTGATTGGCCGAGAAAACCGGCTAGAAGAGGGCTGATTCAACCACCGCTATCTTAGTTGTCGCTCAGAAAGGCGCATTTGGCAAGGAACTGACCGCATTTGCTTAGAGAAGAGCAGCGCAGCGGTCTGAATTGAGCTTCGATCATTGACTTGGACTATGGAGATCGGCAAAGGTAATATCAACTCCCCAATCTAAGTTTCTCTAGAGTCTCCGCAATCGATATCGAATTGCACTATAGGCAGAATTTCTCGGCGGCACCATGCTGCTCGCGAGAGATTCCCTGCGTATAGTTGACTCGGAGAAATTAGAGCGCAGTCTCGATCTAAGCACAGGGGATTGATGGAGGTATTGATGGCAACTTCACCAACAAGCCCAATGGACAAAGAGCTGGATGCATTGGCAGCGGCAATGGACCGGCTGGTCATCACCGATTTCAAATGCCAAGACTTGCCCATCGAAATTTCGCAACTCCGATGGATCATCAATCTGCAGGCGTCAAATGAACAACAGCAGCTCCACTACATCGAGCTGTTGCATCTGGCGAATGAAGCACGCCAGGAACTCGAAAGCTGGGTTACTGCGGTGACAATCGCACGTGAGCAGTTGCGGCTACCGTTGAGAGTTGCTGTGCGGGCGGCAGAAGAAAGCCCTCAAAGTCTGGCGGCGGCTATTCGACGGTTCCGCAGTGCTTTTGATGAGGTCAACTTGGCGAAAAGCACGGTAGAGCAGATCACGGCTAGTCTGATCGCCTTTAAGAATGAGCTACCACCTGTCATCTTGCAGTCGGAGTCGGAACCGGTACAAACCGCACTCGAACAACTGCGGCGAGTGCTTCCTTAATCGCTGCCTTAACAAGCCAGCGAATCAGCTCTCGACGAGAGGAGGCGTCGTTAACGAGCAAGCGTCGTGCAGGAGTGGACATAAACCCGCTCCTGCACAGCACTTGCTTCAATTCTTGCCGGCAGGCAGGCCCACTTTGCCTCAATTTTGTTAGTGAAGACTTTGCCGATAAGAGTTATTTATAGCATAATACTGACAAAAAGGAAGGTAAGCATCCGGCTGAGTAACCGAATGCTTACCAAAAACAACATTAATCCAGACCTCAACTCTCGGGCAATTGCCATGCCGAGCGTGAGCGAATTGCAATAGCAGCGGTGTCAATCAACGCCGCGCTAGTCGGAGGCCGGTCCGATCGTGCTTCTATTGCTCTTAGCCCGCCAACCTCCATCCGGGTAGAGTTCGTCGGCGATGCCTAGAACTTCTATGGACACGGTGGTGGGAGTTGTTTGATCTTTTACTTCGTACCAGTTGCTGTCACGACCACCTATGCGAATGAACTTGTGGCGGCCGCCGTCAAATTTGGACTCAATGGTTTCGTATTTGATCCGCCGGTCTTTACCGGTTGAAGACCAACTGTCGTCGACTGCTTGCCTCCACAGTTGCCCGATGCTGACTTTGTCGGTTTGGGTCTCGATCTGGCAACGATACCAATGTGCGCCACCATCCAAGCTGATCAACATTACTTTCTGCCCACCTTCGGTGCGATAGCGGATCTTCAAAGCACCGCGATAACGAGATCCAGGCACAGGCAGTCGGGGTGGTGCCACTTGCTGTTTTCCTGCTTTTGCTGGTGATACTACTGCATCCTTTCCAGCTTGTGGTTTTGCTGCTTTTACTGCCGCGGTTTGTACATTTCTTCCTGCCATAAACTCCTTCCCGGCACCATCGCTGGCGGTCGCGGTGGTGCCTGCTCTGTCAATTTTGAAAGCACTGCCCGAGCGTTTGCACCGCTGCATCAGACGAAATGCAGCAGGAGCGCCCGGCTATAGTGGCGAAGTGTCGATTGCATTCTAGCGCCGACTTACAGTGAAGGCGACAGCAACTACGCCGGTATTAGCGCGGAATTGCTCATGTTGCTGACGAGCCGCTGCCAGCTTACATGACGCTTCAAAGAAGTCCGCCTCGGCTTGGTTAACGCCCTCTCCGGAGGCATCCTGCAGCTCTGCGAAGAGTTGGTCGAATTCCGTTTGGAGTGTTACTACCTTCTCTATCATCGCCATATCAGTGAAGGCGTTCAGCTTAGCTCGAAGAGCGCTGTGGATCTCCTCACGCTGGCCAAAGCAATTGAACATCGGCCACCGTTCTTGAAAGAACGACATGGTGGCGAGCCCATCGACGGGCGAGATTCTCTTATGATTTGCGTGGATCTCTCGCGCCATTCGTTCAAACAATTTCGAGTGGTACTTATGCACTCGGTCTCGGGTCAATTTCGTTTTGTGCCGCTCAGGGTTCACTTCATGGAAGATGGCGCTGTGCCAGCAGTTCATGATGAACTCCATCCTTCTTCCATATTTCTTCTCCATATGGTCGCAAAACGGAGCGCGCTTTGAGCTGAAGACACCAAATACAGTGCCGTAAATGAAACTCAAAAACACAGCCACGCTCGCGACCAGCCAAAACAGAACCGTTCGATGCTGTACGTGCCTGGCAACAAAAAACACGCACCAAAATGCCACGACGCACATGATTGGCGGAAATAGTCGTCTGCGATATATTCGCGGAACGAAGTACCAATAGTTCCGGGCGAACTTATAGCCGGCGAAGGCTATCGGCGCTAAGGCGGCATAGCAGATAACGAACATAAGCGCAGGGCTGTGCTCATTTACCTGGACGATCAGTTGGAGCAGTGAGATGATGACTGCCCAAACGAGCTTGATATCGGTCATAGCAAAGACCTTCCTTTCTTTCGGTCAGTTGCGCACACGGGCAGCGAACCGACTGCTGGGGGCATAGAGGTTGTGCTCCGCGCACAGCGCAGAACATGGAAAATTTCTCAGCGCGCAGAACTACAAAGTCACGCTGATGCAGATGAATCGCTTACGTATACACGCTTGTTCCGCATTGACGCGGACTAGCTAAGTAACTTGATGCCGAAATTAAAGAGACTTGCTTATACTCGTGTCTTGTACAAAGGTTCAATGAAGAATTACGTCGGATGACGTCACCATATAAGTTCATCCGATCAGAAATCACTGATTGCTATTTATTTATTGCCATTTTCTCAAGAGTTTCTTGACAATATATCTGGCTCGCATATCACTGGACTGCTTGGCATGAACCACAAGTGGATCTATGGACCGGGCCGGTCGCGTGAGTCCTGAGCCTTGCTCATTTACAAGTCCAGAGTCGCTAAACGGAGATCTGCAATGCAAAGCCGTGTTCAAACAAGCAGCTTAATGCAAAGCGCCGAGCCCCATGCGCAGACCGGTGGTCAAGCCCATTTTGGCTACGTTCTTCGCTTCTGTTTTGATCGGATGTGCTTTCGGTGTATTGCCGATCATCGGCTCGTTAGACGTATTTGTCCCGGCAGCGATTTTGCCGTCTGCATCTCTGAACATCTCCTGCTTATCATAATCGGGCTTGCCGTAATTTGAGAAAATCGCCACATCGAAATTTTCATAGGCGACAAGCGGTCGTCTAGCCATCCGCTCATGCATGATCACGTCGGTGGTTTTGACCGGACCGAGCGGCAGCTTGCCATATTGCGGGTACTTAGCCATGCGCGGATCAACAATCGTGTCGGCTGTGGGGCCGCGCTTCAATTCGTACGCTTCATCAAATCCCTGCATGCGACTGCGCTTGGTCATGGCCTCCGAATGCTGTGAGATGTGTGCAAGATGCATGCGTCGGACAATGTTTTTCTTTTGCTCCAAGGTCAACGATGGATTTGTATAAACATTGTTCAAAAGAGCGGCAAAGGAAAGCTCCTGCGCCAGATCTTCAGAAGTCCAATAACCGGGCAGACAATGCAAAACCGTGCCGTCTGCTGCCAGAATAAAGAGCTGCAGGTTATGCGGGCCGGCACCGTTTGTGGTGTACACTGCTGGTTCACCCGCTTTATGCTTGCCCGAGGCGCCAGCGTATTTCTCTTTGGAAATATCGCGGACGCCGCAAACAAATTTGTCTTTTAGTGTGGAAAAAGCAGGGTCGGTAGAGAGCGACACGGCTCTCAGGCTATTGCCGGCACTTCAGGTGGCGCCGCTGATGTTGCCTAACATGTGCACCCAAAAAATCATTTTCCCTTGAGCCTGGGCTGCCTCTTTCGCTTGATCGAGCGAATCGTACCAATGGATATCCCGAGTCAGTCGATCGATGTGACAGACGGCAACCTGTCCGTTCAGGACCTGCTCGGCTTGAGCTTGCGGCGGGCAAAGTGCGCCGGCAGTGAAGAAGGCCACGCTAAGCGTAGTGGTTGTGGTGACTGTACTGAGCAAGGCGGTTTGTACACGCTTCACAGATTGCTCTCCGTAGTTCATGAACCGATCATACGACGGCAATAAGCCGTCCGGCGCCAACTAAAGCTTAATTCTTGGTCGAGGCCACTGCCACGCCGGCCGCCATCAATTTCGCCTTGATCGCGGGAAGCGCTTGTTCTGCGGCCAGCTCGCCAGCCCGCATCGCTTTTCTTGCCTCTTTGGCGTTTGTCGTGATCAGGCTGATGCCATCTACCATCGGATGAATGACAATATCTGCATTCTTAATTTGCGGTGCGTCGGTGTTAGCTAACTGCAATTTGACCATGCGCGCGCTAATGCTGCCCATCTTTCTAAAAGTATCGAGCGGCACTGGATCGAAACGCTCGTCGACGTCGACAGCGATAACAATGTCACCGCCCATTGCTCTCGCCTCATCGACAGGGACGTTTTCCACAACGCCACCATCGACATAAAGTTGGTCGCCAATTTGCACAGGCTTGCGCAGACCGGGTACGGCGGAACTGGCTTGCATGGCGTAGCCTAAGTTACCTTTGGTGATCCGATAAGGCTTACCATCGACGACATTGAGAGCGACAGCTGCATACGGAATTTTGAGGCTCTCAATATTATCTTCATCCAGGTGTGCCACCGATCTATTCAAATATTTGCGGAACTTGTTGCCTTTATATAACCCGTCGTAGGGATGATGGCCAAAGGCGCGCGGCAAAATCATGATCGGCGCCACGACCAGGCGCACGGTAAGAGGCACTGTCATGAAGGCCTTCATCAGAGAGCGGTCCTCGAATTTCTCTTCGATCGTATCCACGTCAACACCCGCGGCATAGAGTCCACCGACAATCGCTCCCATGCTGGTGCCGGCAATCATATCGATGGGAATGCCGTTCTTCTCCAACACACGCAGAACACCGACGTGTGCGGCACCACGAGTGCCACCACCACCGAGGGCCAAGGCAACGCGAGCCTGATGCTTGCTGCCCGGCAGATTCTGCACCTCGTCGGCTAGAACTTGTGCGGGTTGCAGCGAGCCGAGTAAGGCGACAATTGATGCTGCCATTAACGCCCGTTCGACTGAGCTGACTGGCCTAATTGGTCTCTTGTAAGTCACTTTCCACCTTCAAATTGAGAAACACAACCGCAGGTTCCCATATATCCGTTGCTTAGGTCTTAGGCCGACTAAACAAATTTGTTTAAATTCCGCGCATTGCCTGGCAAAGTCAGAACAGCTCGAACAGCCCAACGCTTGGGCGATTTGCGCAACCGCTCCAAATTCCGTCTCATATTAACTTATAAACGTTTTTGTTTAAAGCGAATAGGTCCGTTCCATTGGAATGTCGTTTGGAATGTCGTTCATATGTTAGCCTCCGAGTCTCTATCGTATGTACTTGGTCATATAGTTAACCTGCTCAAAAAAAGCGATGCCGAGCTCCCGAAGGAACTCGGCACCGGAAGGAGTTGCTAGTTGTTAGTTCTGCGGGCTAAGGCAGAAGACATTGCCGTTACCTGAAGCGCCGCCAGCAGAGTTATTGCCGCAAGGGTTTCCTGTTCCTGGCTGAAGAACGACATTGCCAGGGTCGGAGCCATTTTGGCCGTCGAAGCTGTAGAGGATACTGGTGGTCCAATTGCCGCCATTATTGACGGTCTTGAACACCGCACCGCAGCCACCACCGCCGCAACCATTGTTGCCGCCGCCGTATGACACTGAGCCATATAGCGCGCCAGTAGCATCCTCAGTCAGGACGGACTGAGGACCGGTGCCCAGAGATCCGCCTTGGAACTGCCAGAGGATGGTTTCCAATCCAGCTGTAGTGAGCCGGAAGACCGTGCCCGCGACTGCGCCTCCTTGGCTAGTTGTGCCGTAGAGGTTGCCGTCGCTACCAAGCAAGAGCCCGGCAAGCGGGTCGCCCCCATCTTCAGGGCCGCCCGTGAATTGGTGGAGCACGGAGAAGGTGTAGCTATTCCCCGAGGGTGTTAAAGCGAAGGCCACACCGCTGTTGTCTTGGCCGCCTTGGCTGGTTGTGCCATAGATGACACCGGTCGGCCCCGCGGTTAGGTGACCGTTCGGGTATCTTCCAAGTTCACCATCTTGTACGCCGAAGTCGTACAGCACGGACAGCGGATAACCGGCTCCCGAAGCCGAGAGCATGTATGCGATGCCGCAGTTGCACGGCTGACTTCCGCCATAGGAAGTGGCGCCGTAGATATTTCCTGAGCTATCGACCAGCAATTCTCCTGTCGGTTGATAGCCGAAGAGGTTTCCGCTTGCAGTGAAGGAGTGTAATACATGCTCGGTCCATGCGACGGATGCGCGGCTCAGCTCGAAGACAATACCACCGCTATTGACGCCACCGCTTGCCGTGACACCATAGAGGTTGCCGTGCGCATCAGCGAAAAGTCCCCCGTTGGGAGCACATCCATCACTGCCGCCAGTGAAGTTGTGGATTACTTGGTAGTTACCCGACGAGATCTGGTACGCCACCCCGCAGCCTGCAGATCCTCCCCCGGCGGTCGTGCCGTAGAGAGTACTGCCGACATAGGCGATGTTTCCAGGGTGGGCACCGTTGGCTCCGCCCGGGAAACTGTAGAGTACGTTTTCGTTGTAACCTTGGGCGACTGCCGGAAGCGAAAGCGCCGAGGAAATCACCATCAAGGTTGTTATGGTTAAAAGGAACAACACCCGTACAGCAGGCAGGCCCCGTTTCTTCGTGTTTTTCATATATCCTCTATCCAGGTTGTTCGGCGCATGCGTACGCCTGGAATCCGCATGCTACCTTGGATTAGCAAAGACCAGGGGCGCGAGTCTTTTTTTCACTATCCAAGTTCAGGTTGAAAGAAACGTCTGAACTCCATCGTGTACCTGCAACAATGTCGCAAGGACGCCCGACGGTGATCAGACAAGTGCATGCAAAAGACGCGATTTCTCTCTTGCATGGGAGCAACCTTGTAACCAGCGCAACTATCGCCTAGTCATGTCTATGACATAACGGGCTGACTGCTTGACGCTGCTAATAAATGGATGAATGCACTTCTGCGACAAAAAGTATTTTGTGCACGAATCATTGGATTGCCTATTGACGGGGATTCCTTGGATTGCCTACTAAAGCGGATTCCTTGGGTTTTCTAAAGATGAAAGAACGGATGTATTAAGAACCTAGTTGATCTCGCTGTTAAGATGCCGCAAATGTCTCTCGATTCTTTTGCCATCTAATGAAATCTCTTCAGACCTGGCTAGTTCTGCTCTAACTGGGGGTATTTGGCCACCGCGAAACTGGCATTGCGCAGTGCTGCAATTTCACAAAATAATGCCGGCACCATAGGTGATGACGCCAGATAATGTGCAAATCGGCGTCGTATATACTTAATTATATAGTTAATTCACTTCTCAAAAAGAAAGCCCCGAGCACTTCCCAAAACCGCTTCGTGAGTTAAAAGTGGTGGGGCTATAAACAAAATGAAACGGCGGACGCCGGTCCGCCGTTTCGAGCTACTTCATTGGCCGCGACCAATGCCGGGGCCATACCGCGGACTCCGAGTTGCGGTTGGGACTCAGGCATACTCCAAGACAGGCTCCTCCTCCACCACCCTGTCCAGCTCAAGCGGAGGTGGTGTTGCATTGCCACCGGTGAAGCGTTGGACTTGACCGGCATGTTCCAGGTCGTAGCACAGCATGTTGTACGGAATCTGCTGGGTGTTTTCCAGTAGGGCTTCCGCAAAGGCGCTCAAAATGCTTTCGTCGTCAGGGCAGGCGTTGACCGTGATGTTGCACCAGCCGTCGGACTTCGGTATGCCGAATGTGACCAGCCCGGGCAGTTCGGTCACCGTCGTCCCCAGGAACTCTGCCAAGAAGCCCGCCAAGGGGTCCAATTCGCCCCGTTGAACAACGAACAGGATCCGAGCATTTCTGGACGAGCTACCGCAGACCGATTGGCGGCCGCACTTGACACACAATCCTCTGTGCAGGTTTTCCATAAACTTCTCCATTAGCATCCAGTCGACACTAGATGCCTCGTTTTAGATTCTCAATCTTCCAACAACCATCGAAGGGGGCAACTACGCCCTCGCCACAAGGCAAGAGAAAAGACACCGACGGTGGCGAACAGAATGGGCGTAGCGTACTTTGAAGTGAGTTGAAGGAAAATCGAGTTACCAAGAGGCTAATGAAATCGAGCCTCTAAAAGCAAGGAGGAGAAGCTCAAAGTCACCACCTTGTTGTTCAGAATACAATTGCTGATGTCGTAGACCCAGACTGTGTCCGGGAAAAGCTAGCGCCGTTGCGCTAATGTAACTACGCATTCTGTCTCTAAGTGGCCTGCCAAAGCTCGATATTATGCCTCTTTGTGCATACCGCATCGAGCACAAGATCTTCTCGTGCTATTTGCTGCTTATACATTTGAATATCTTCGGGTCGCCCCTGCAACTCAGGTGACACCAAGCAGACCTTGAATCCAGCTTCTTTCAATCTTTGTAGCTCAGGGCGCGGCAAAAACAATTTCGTAAAACAATCGATCCAAACCCAGTCGACCAGGCCAGCAAACTTCAAGACCGTATCTAGTGTCTCGTATTCGGAATAACGCACAGCCATGCGCTTTTCGCCTTGCCTGGAGAGATTGACGATCATCGGTATCGACGAATCGAGAAAGAAAAAATTCTCGATCTGATATTTTCGCATCAACTCCAAAACGCGGTGTTCTATTCGCTCACTTTTCACATTGAGGATCAAAGTGCCGTGTCGATAGGCAGCGAAAAATGGCTCGGCGTCTTCACCGTCCTTGAACGGATCGTGTTGCAAAATCAGACGTTCACCGCGATCGCGCAGATCAATTTCAGCGCCGAATTTCTCTGGCAGCTGGCGCAAATTCTCTAATTCATTGATGCGATGAGCGATGTATTGCATGCTACGACTGAAGTGATCTTTTCAATTTCGTACTGAATGCCAATGTCCGTTTGATGAACCGCACTTTCGATGAAAAGCCGGTGTTCCATTTGGAGTTCCCATGAATCCGCTCGGGAAATATAACATCAAATCGGACAATGTTCAGGTGCTTTTTCCGCGCCAGATAAAAGGCGTACAGGTCAAGGGCGAAGTCCCAGGGTGGCGATGTCCACTCGGCGAAAAAAGAGCGGTGAAAGATATTCGGCTGGGCGTTTATATCCCAGAGACTGGCGCCCAAATAGAGCGACTCAAAAACGCTCATGCCGCCAGTGAAGAACGAGTCCATTAACGGTCTGCCGCGACGCTGCCCCTTCACATAGATAGCCGGCGAGAAATTCGCTTTCTCGATGATTTCAATTGCCCGAATAATGTCTTGAGGATCGGTTTGCATGTCGGCGTGTGTCCAACCGATGAAGTCACTTTGGCAGTATTGCAGCCCTTGCAAAATGCCGTAGCCATAGCCTTGGTTAATCGGCACGCGAATTGACTCGGCAAAGGCGAATTTGGGCAACTCTTGCGCCAGCACAGCTTGCGTGTCATCAGTCGAGCCGTTGTCGATTAAGACCAGTTTGATGTCACTGCGGGTGGTGACAACTTGAAAGCGGCTCAGAATCAAGGGAATATTTTTGGCCTCGTTATAACAAGGCATGACGATAGTAAATAGAGCGGTCATTGGTAAGGTTCTGGAGGGTGCTGGGTCATCATTAAAGTCTTGAGCTATGAATAATGGTGCTGGAAGATCGAGAGGGTTCTGGGTAATCGATAAGGTGCTGGGGTCACGAATAGGATCTCACTTTGGGCATGAGCAATTACGCCTTTTGCCTAGCTGCGCTAGTGAGGCTGCTTCAGTATAAGCGGCAATTGGCTATGGGAATTCTCCCACTGCATCCAGAGGGCAGATTCTCAGAATTAGACAAGACTTCTCAAAATCAGCTAATTATGCGGATCTTTGCAAATGTGTAAGTCTTGAATAGGGCCTCTTGATATCCACTATTTGGTTAATGCATGGTGAGGTACTCAACCAATTCTCAAAGTCAGAAGAACACGCCAACAAAGAAGCACCTCTAAGCTACAACGAAACCATCCAACAGCTTCGCTATTGCGAGGGGGTTTCATTGTGCGTGTTTGTCTGCAAAGAATGGTCGAGAATCACGCACACCGAGAGCGTAAGACTCGGTAGGAGACTAACCATGTCTACGACAACACTTGAAGAATCTCAAACAATCACTCCACATTCGTGGACACTCTTTGGAATACCAAATGAAGAGCTGGATCCGATCCAGCGAAAGATCTACAGCAGGTTGGCCAAGCTAGGACTCGTGAAGCGATTTACCATCACCATCGAGGCAGAGCCATGGGGCCCAATCAACGCCCATGAGGAAACATTTACGACTGGCAAGAACCAGCTTGTCCTCGTGGATTTCGAGGGCAACCCGAGTGGAGATTGCCGGTGGGTCCACCATGTAGTGAGTCAATGCCACATCCACGCACAGGAGACTGCTAACCGGCTAGGTAAGACAGCTCGGCTGTGGATCCGAACCGGCGTATGGGAACAGTACGGAGCAGCAATTGCCAGTTTCAAGCCCGAACGTACAAAACGGCCTGCCTGGACACTGTTTTTGGAGCTTCTTCGAAACGCGATGTACAACTTCGAGCAAGATGATGAAACACCCTACAACAACCGCGACACTTGTGGTGTCTACCGATTCGTACGTGTGACACCGTGTGGGTTTATCGCTCCGGTCTGCTGCCGATGTGCAGAACCAGCCGCTGAGTTCAATTGCGAACAGGGCTCATTTGGCTTCTTGTTCGCGTGGCCGCTGTGCGTGCGTTGCGCTGCTTCGCAAGCGACGCTGGCTCAGCATTCTTTCAGCGTCCTACCAGACACTGATCACTAGCCCATTTAGAGAGTGACCGAACTGAAGGGGCGCTTCGGCGCCCCTTCGCTTATTTCCCATTCTTGCTTGGCATTCTCAAAATTCTTCAGTTGACGTTAATGTACTGAATTATATAGTACAATTTCTCATGCTTTAGCCGGCGTCGTCAAAGCATTGACTCAGTTCTGACACGGCAGGCCAAAAAGATCGGCGGCGGCGTAAGGCTGCAGCATTATGGGTAGAATGGTTGCACCTGCCGCTGTTCTTGATGCAATTCGCGCAGCTCTCAACAGATCGACAACACATGCTGATGCCTCGCGCGAGCATCGCTAGCGATCCCTCCTCAAATTATCAGACATGGTCCTTAGCAACGAAAAAATCAAGCAGTATCTGGATCAAGGTGAATCTCTCAAGGTGACGCCGGTGCCAGAACGGCTGGAAGCGTCCGGATTTGAAGTGCATCTGGACCACACGATTTACATGCTGCCGAAAAACAAGCGATTCGTTTATAACAGCCGCAGACAATCAATTGCTGATTTCTGGCAGCAAAACGGCCAAGCGGTAGATCTGCGTACCATGCGCATTCCGGAGGCGGATGTCCCCGAATCCGAGTGGCAGTCCGGGATTCTCTTTGAACCAGGCGACTTCTTTCTCGGCCAGACCAGGGAGCGGATTGAACTGCCGATCGATGCCAAAGTTGTTTTGCGCGGCGACCTGACCAATGTCAGTCGCAATGCGCGCGGCGGGCTGATGGGTCATCCCGGTGCATCGAAAATCAGACCGGGCACCAACAACCCGATTACAGTCGAAGTAGCCAACCTCTCGCAGAACGTTATCTGGCATGTCTTCGATGGCATGGCCATCGGTCAACTCGAGTTCCAGCCGCTCGAAGGGCTGCTTTTGCCGGTCGAACACTCGCGATTCCACCAGCAAGTGCTGGCTTATGGCGCTCGCTCTGAAGACGAGAACGGCCGGCGCTAGCTATGCTTGCCAAGCAAGTTGGAAATGGTCGTCAAACTGGACGGATACGGGGGCATATACATGCCAGTCGGCCGCTTGGCAACATAGTCCAGTATTAGCTTCCCTAACTAAGTCCGGTATTACTACAGATATTTAAGCGCTCAAATACTTCCTAACTCATGAGTAATTAGTTTAGGTTGGTAATTAAATCAATCCTTCCCGCATCAAATTCGAGTCACCCAGCTTTTCCAATAAACCCCTGCTACAGCTTCTAACCTCTCGTCTAACGATGAGCGCTATTTGAGGCTGTGTCACACCATTCAAGCGACAAAACCTCGGCCGTTGCCAGGTTCAGTCGCTATCACCAAAGCGAACTTTGAACAAGTTCGACAGAGAAACGAGGTGGACAGATTTATGACCACAACAACGACAGTAGGACCAGAGACGGCGACCCTTCCGGTCATTAACCGCGAGACGTCCTCGGTGATTTTCTACAACCGGAAGAACCCGCTCCAGGTCTGGATGATGCGCTGCAAAGGCAAGCACAATGGTCGTCTTGTCCTTTGCGGTGGTAAGCGTACAGGAGAGTTGATGCGTCCACGGCCAGGACAGATTGTCATCGTGGGCACTGAGTCCCGAGAGGACACTGCCAGGCGCGAAGGACCAGAGGAGCTCCGGCGTGAAGACGGCGAGCCCATCGACTTCACCGAAATGCGCCTGTTCTGTATTTCGGCAGACCGCAACCGGGACATCCGCATAGTGACGATTGGCAAAGCCACAGACAAGCTGTGCTCACCTAATGAGTATGATCTGTTGTGCGAAGCGCACTACGGCATCACTGACTACGTCTTCAGCGTTCCCGTCGACGGAGTTTTGGTGGCCAATGAGCACGACGGCGTGACCGAGGCATCGGAGGTCTGTTTGGTAGACATCAGCCAAATGAGCTTCCCAGTCGATCCGGCGCAGAGTCCGATTGGCGCGCAGCATGACGTACCGCTGGACCTCTTGCGGAAAGCGGTTCGGTCCGAAGAGTTCTTCCACTACCATTACAAAGCCCCAGTCATACCGGATTTCCCGGCGTATCGCGCGGCGAACTTCGGGTAACTGGCGGCTCAGCTTCCGCGTGTGCGGCACGTGAACCAAAGCACCTTCAGGTTCTCGCGCGCCACCACAAGACATCAACGTAACACCAAACACAAGGTCTCAGCGAGGCTGGGATTATTTTCTTGACGAGGAGATTTAAAACAATGGCAACTCAAACAACATGGCCCGCAAACGGCGAACACGCCCACGCGGCTCATCTCAAGCAGGAATATCTGGCCAAACTGCAGCGAAACACAGAGTTGGTCGTATCGGCGGTGGAACACCTGACTACTCTTGGTCCACAGCTAGTCCTTTTTGGCTCGCGTAAGATTGAGCCAACCGACCCCGAGGGCATATACGCCACTCGTTTGTGCGAGCTGCTGGCGCCAAAGTGGCACATCAAAACCGGAGGCGGACCGGGGAACATGGACCAAGCGCTCTATGGCTGCGTCCTGGCGGGCTATCCGCAACACGCTATCGCGATTCCCACGAACTTTCTCATCGGGGAACCGGTGAGTCGACATGCTGCCACGGTGCTGCCGCAAGGCAGCTTTCACTTCCGGCACGACGCTTTCTTCTTCCTGACCTCTGCATATATATTCATGCAGCGCGGTAGGCTGGGGACTCAGCACGAGTGGCTGGACGTTCTGAACCAACAAAAGCACGGGCAAATTGCACCCGCTCCTATGTATCTCGTAGGAGAGCACTTCTGGGGCAAACACCTTGAGGTGCTCACCGAATCAGAGTGGCCCGTCTGGCCTCGCTATAAAGGTGAGCGGAATGGAAACCCGTGGCACCGTTGTTCGCCGGAGGATTTTGAGGGTTGCACGATCATCGACTCTGATGACCCCAAGGTCCTGGCAGCGCGTATCGAAAAGGACACCGTGGAAATCAACCGGGTATTCTGGGGAGATGATCCGTTCCAGTACCAAACCCTGGCGACAGCCGAGCCGGCATCGGCCTAACACCAAGAACGCGAGTGGCATAAACACCCGCTCGCGTTCGATTTTTTAGGCCAATTCTCGTATTACATATAGTACTATTATGTATAATTGATAGACGAAGAGAAAATAACGGGGATAGTACTTGTCGGATTCTTGGCGTTGACCTGCTCTAACAATTTGACATCGCCGACATTAGCGACCGCATTCCCCACCACCATCTTGCCATTTTCGAAAACTTACGAAGCGTTCGCACGCGCGATTTGATTCTCGATTCGACTTAGCCGCCTATCCAGCTCTTTAATTGGGTCCTTAGCATCTGACGTTTCCACTCTCAGTCGTTCGACCACCCACATCATTGAAAGCACCCCAGCACCAGTTCCTCTTTCGTCCGCTGTGCGAAGTAATAACTCCATCGTTTCTGCATCAAGTCTGCATCAAGCCGAAACTGGATCTTGCCTGCGTTCACGATTTCTTTATTGCATCTGCCCGTGTCTTAGCGATACGTGCTTGCAACTCTGGCGACCTTCTCTTGTTGCTTTTTTTCGGTTTGTTCATTGTGAAGCACTCTGTTTTTCAAATTCCGTTCGAGATTGGCTTTGTTGTATGAACGAATCATTCAATTCAATCCTGAGCATTGTACTAAGCTGGAGTACGGTCACGTGTTGACCTAACCTGACCATTCGTCTATTGTGAAGTCACTTCGGGAAACATTCAAATCCCTCTCCCGCTGGAGTTCGTATAATACCTGCCCCGCCGAATCGGTTACACTTAAGATTACTCATTTGAAGGCCGTTCGAGAAAGAGGGAAGCATCAACATGGCTGACGTCAACGAGCGCATCACGATCAACCCAGAACAGTGTGGCGGTCGTCCCTGTATTCGCGGCATGCGAATTCGGGTTATCGACATACTCGATCTGCTCGCATCCGGGCTCAGTGCACAAGACATTTTAGATGAAATGCCGGATCTCGAAATGGAGGATCTCAAGGCAGCATTAAAGTATGCGGCGCAACGGTTAGATCACCCAATTATTGCGGCATGATCATCTGGCTCGACGCCCACTCTCACCGGTGGTTGCTCCGTGGATTCAGTCCACATTCAATGTGGAAACGCACGCATTACGCGACGTTGGGCTGCATGCCGCAACAGATCAGGTAATCTTCCAGGCAGCTCGTACAGCCGGAGCAATACTAATGACATCAAGCTGTACTATCACAAAGGAGCACCACCTCAGATAATCTGGCTGACCTGCGGAAACACGTCAAATCGCCATTTGCGAGCCTTCCTGACGACGGCGTTTCCTAAAGCACTGCTCTTATTGCAGGCGGGAGAGGGTCTCGTTGAGATTACAACGGGTTAAAAAAATGCCATCATAAACGGTGCCTAGTGTCGGAAAATAGTCTAGAAAGATAGCTAGAAAAAAGACTAGTAGTTAGGACTGATTTGAGCAACTAACCGACCCACAAGTGGTCTCTTTCAATCGAATATGGGTGCCAGGCGCACTTGTGAAAAAAAGACTGCCAGTATTCGAATGTTCGCAAATCGTTGGGCGTGCCGAAGCAGATATAGTCATCGACCTCGAAGGCAACGCAACGACGGCCAGCCTCGGCGAGAACTCCGATCATGCTGTCGACGTAAAATTCGCCATTGACGCGAATGTTCTTCTCTCTTAGAACCTTCAAGGCTTCGATAAAGTACGCCGCTTTGCGGAAATAAAAAGCACCGACAATGGCGTGGTCACGGCGCGGCGTGTTCGAGATCGCCTTCTTCACTGACACACCAGTAACCCGCGGAAACAGACCGATCGCGCCTGGCGTCTTGTCCTCGCCTGGCGTCTTATCCTCGCCTGGCGCCTTGCCTTCGCCTGGCACTTTATCTTCGACCACCAGCCAGCCGTACATTTGCGGATTGCGTTCACTCGATGGATGATTGCGGAAACTAAACGCGGCGACATCGATCGATCTGTCCGCCAGTAAGGCGGCGAATTTACGCTCGTCATAAACCATGCCGTTATCGCATGCACCGACTAACAAATCGTCTTGCCAATCGACAGGCGGCTCAGCCTGCAGCAGGCCAGCTTCGCATGACACCGCCTGACCCTCGGTGAGGTCGTCGAGCGTAACAACGCTGGCATTACCTATTTGTTCGCGCAATATATTTTCAAGCGCGCTATTGTCCGCATGTTCTTTCAAGGCGACAAAAATGTAGCGCTTGGCTCTGGGCAAGTTATCGCAAGCTTGCACGACCATCGGTTTTCCACTCACTGAAATAAGTGGCTTTGGTGTCTGATAACCAGCGGCGGTGAAGCGCGCCCCTAAGCCAGCCATCGGGATTAGGCAGATTTCGACGAGCGGAAGTCCGTCGTGCTCAGCCTTGTGCCCGGTGACAGAAAGACTGGCAGTTTTTCTGTCAAGGCGGCTCGGCGCATTTTCCAGGGAGTACCCCCCAGCTCTTACAACCGGCGCTTTTTTATCTCCGACCAGCCGGGCAAAATAATCAGACCAGTGCTGATACTCTTCGAGGTCGCGAGGCGTCCCCCACTGCAGCATGTATTGCACCTCGTAGATCCAGACAGGCAGCGCCGCTTCCACAAGCAAGTTGTAGACCATGCTCACATAATACTCGCCATTTATCTGCATGTCCCTGGCGATCAACTCGGAAAAATAGCGCTTCACATATTCGCCGCGGGCAAAATAGTACGTGCCGTTTGAGGCGAATTCAGCTAAGCGGTCGTCGGTAAACGGCTTCTTTTCCTGGATAGCGATCAACCACTGATCTTTCTCCTTGATGAAAGCATAGTTGTCGGTGCCCAGCATGTGGGGGTGAAAACCGCGATAAGCAGGAATTGCTCCAGCAGCCTTTCTTTGTCGAGTCTGAGATAAAAAATCGGCATAATCCCAAGCTGAATAAAAGTCGCAATAATTGACAATTGTCTCTTCATCATCTTTCAGGCAATCGAAGCATTGCGACATGGCAAAGACAGGTCCTTGCTTGTGCGGGGCGATCGACAAAATCTCACCCTGAGGCGCCACTTCCTTCAGGACAGCTCGCAGATTGGTCTGCTGCAAATGCTCTTCATTGCAGATAAAAGTGAATCGATCGGCTGGCGAAAACATCGACACGACATATTTGATAATTGGTTGCCCGTCAACGACGATCAGCGGCTTGGGCTGTTTGTATCCGGCTTTGATAAAGCGCTCGCCGCTGCCGGACATAGGAATGACAATGTGCGTCACAAGTTTTGCCTGTACTTTTCCGCTTCCCAATTGGTCAAATAGTTTACTTCGCTTTCCGGTAAAAATTGCAGAGTCGCAGGCAGACCACCCTTTTGCAACATAACATGCGATTTGAGCACATCTTCCATCTCTTTGCATTTGCGTAAACTGGGACCGAGCAAAAGAAGATGGCGTTGCGCACCGCTTTTCAAAATCAGCAGTTTTGGCGCATGGTGAAATTTCAACCAGAAGTCTGCCACTGTCCTCTTTGCCGAGTCAAAGTCATCACTGTCTATTAAAATCCCGGTCGGACCGCAATAAACAAGTTGATCAGGTGTGGCGCAACCGGCAGTTAACAGTTTGATGTCTGAGTTCACCGCCTGATTCAGACACCGATCCTCGCTCAAATAAGCGATCCATTGATTTTGGAGATCCTGCTGGCTCTGGTGGTGTTGCTGACTCTGTTGATTCTGCTCACTCCGATTATTTTGGCGATACTGACAGATCTTGTTCACCAGTTGCGAGGCAAAATTTACCAACTTATATCTCGACAAATCCAGCGAGATCGACGCTGCGATTTTGTCTACGACCTTTTCTGTTAGCTCGATCACCTCTTGCCTATTTTTGCCGGCGACGATCAGTCCGTGGTTCTGCAAAAAGACAACTGCCGATTGGCCTGGCTGCCAGTTGCGTCGCCGCAATTCCTGTCGCAATGCCACTGCCAATGATGCGCCAGGCGTTTTGTAATCGATATAAAACGCGTCGCCAAATAATTGCGACAATTTCTCTTTCCAGTCACTGCGACAAACGACAGCCGCGACAGCGATCGGATGCGTATGCAAGGTCAACGGCCCGAGCGCTGCATGCATCAAGGTTTCAATTGATGGTCTTTTCGTGCCGGACTTAGGCAGTGCGCTCATAAAATTATCGGCTTCCACTTCCAAGTCGCGCGTATCGCCATCTATGGGGGCCCGATCGAGAAATTCGATCAATGGGCGCCATTCTAAACAGCAGAAATCGCCCGTGCCGCGCACATCGCTGAGCGCCATGCCGGACGCCTTCACATACATTTTGCCATCTTCCAACTTAGTTGAACTATTGCCGCCGCCGGCCTGCACCAGATCAAATCGTTCTCCGGCGAATCGCGAAATCTCGATCAGATCATTTAAATCATAATCAGGCATAGGCATTCACCAGACGAATTAGTTCAGTGAAGCTGGAGAACAGCTTCACTCGTCCATTAGCTAGAGCCTCGGCGGCATCCGCGGGGACCTTAGACTCTTCCTGCATTTTGTCACGGAACCAATAACATTGCATGCTCAGTTTTAGCGCGCCTGACATGTCGCGTTCCCAGCTATCACCAACCATGCACAGACGCGCGGGAGGCAAGCCGAGTTTTTTCGCCGCCAGCTCGAATATGTGCTGATGCGGCTTTTCCTTGCCTACCTCCTCGCTGGTGACGATGGCGTCGACATGCGCATGCACACCCAATTTAGTCATCTTTTGAAATTGAATGCGAGCGGTAAGATCAGTAACAATGGCGATCGGTGTCGGTTTTACTGCCTTCAAAAACTCAATGCAGCCGGCGCGCACATGCATATTTTGAAAAAAGGTGGACCAATAAATATCTTCGGCCTCCACCGCTATTTCGCAAGGCCAGCATCCGAACTGCTCGCAAATGCCCTGAAAATAAAGCAAGCGACTGTGGGATGAGGCCAGTCCGTGAAGCTGAGTATTGACCTGATGACGAGCCTTGACATAGGCAGAGTGCACCTCGGGCAAATCGCGATAGAGCTGCTCGGCTAAATAAAAAAGAGTCGCCTCCAGCGCTGGCCCGTGCGCGGCCTCGTAGCCGTAGACCGTATTATCGAGATCCAGAAGTATGCCCTCAGCTTTCATGCATGTCTTCCTTTTCTTTCATCAAATCATTGATTACCAGCAAAATGATCAGTTGCACAAAACCTCTAAAACCAGGCGTCCACTCGATTTTACGATTTACCAGTTCATCAACATTAGGGATCATATCGCTGGCAAATTTTTGCAGCAGCTCCTCGGGCACAGGTTCTGACAATGTCAGATCTTGTCTGGACAAATCCTCATTGTAATCCCAGTGCAACAGCAAGCCAGTCTTCATCAACTCCTGGACGAGATCTTCAAGATGCACACTGGAGCTGAGCGAAAGATTGAGATTGAGCTTCGGGTTTGATTGTGGGTCTTTGGGGTCGAATGAATCGGCGGCAAAATAGCGGATGCACAGGTCGGCGAAATCTCGCTGCGGGGCAATGAACTTGTCGACATCCGTTTGCCGGCGGTTCATTTGCGTCACCACTTGCTGGGCTGAATAGCCGCGCTCGCTTACATCACGCGTCAATTTCCAGTGGCTTTTCACTGAAGCCTCGGGATCCATGAAGATTTTCAGGTCAATAACTTTTCGCGATTTAGGCAGATAGAAAGTGTGTAGTCCAGACAAAACGATAAAATCATTCGGCTCGATTATCCGCGCATTAGTAAACGTTCCGGTGTCGTGGTCATAATCAGCACGCTCCACCTGGCGACCTCGCTTTAAATTGAAAATAGTTTCGGCTTGCCGATGCAAGAAATTAGCCTTGGGATCGAGATGTGTGTGCCCTTTCCAGTTCTCATCGCCTCTAGCCCATTTGTGATCGGCATCGCCTTCAAGCTCGGCCACCTTGTCATGCAAAAGCAATTTGATGTCTTTCAACAGTGTTGATTTGCCGGCACCACTATCGCCGCCAATGCCGATGACAATCGCTTTATCGCGCTTATAGTTAAAGTTGCTCCGCACACCAGTGCGATAACAAAGAACGATGTTAGCCAGTAAAGTCACTTCCAAAAGCGTAAAAGCGACTGACGTCATGTGCGCATCAACAATCGGAAAGACGAGCGGCACATTGCAGAGGAAGAGCCCGGTGTAATCGAATTGATGAAAGAACAAGAAGTAGACAAGGTAAAAGAAATAGAGGGCCAGACAAGCTGGCACCATGCGTCTATCTCGATCGCTGTACTTGATCATGAATAGACTGAGAAAAGGCGCTATCCACACGTACCAGCCGGGAGCGGGCACAATCAGCAAGACAAAGAGGGCAAAGACGATCGTCAAAAAAGCGTCGAATAAATCGGTATTGATTTTCGGATAGAGAGCGAATCGGCCGTATGCCATGAAGACAGCAAAAATGGGCAAGTAAATCTGCATCGACCCAATATCGAAGTGCGATTCGAAAATTTGATTTTGCTTGGGATTGTGCAAAACCAGCGCCTGGAACCCGGGCGAATGCAAATAGGGATAAACAAAAAGAAGCACTGTCAAAAGTGAGCAGCCAGCGAAAAGGACCGTCAGGAACGGTTTTTGCTTGCGATAAATATAAAGCAAGAAAATCGGAAAGGCGGCCAGAACGTGCGTCTTAGTGGCGATGGCCAAACCTGTTAAAACTGATGCTTTCGTCCAGGCATGCTTGCGTAAAAAGTAGACAGCGGAGAACAGTATCGCCGTTGGTATCAAGTCCAACTGCGAATGCATATAACAAGCGTACAGAATAATCGGCGAAAGATAGTAATACCAAAAGACTTTGTTGACGCGAGTGGGAAACATTTTGATCAGCAGATATGCCACCAAAATATCGCTGAGCAGCGTGGGCAATTTCATAAAGAAATTGACCAAAAACGGATTGTCCCAACCGAATATTCTCAAAGGCAAGCAGCAAAAAGCGATCAAATAGAGCATCAGCGGCTGATAAGGAAATTGATCGCGCTGGCTGGTTGTCTGATAAAAATAGTCCCAGGCGTTGTCGAAGTGGCCAACGAAATGGCTGACGAACGGCACAAACAGCTGATTCATATAGCCAGACGAGAAGACCACCATGACGATCATTTTCAAAATCGTCACCGCGACAAAACTGCCGATGCCGATAGGCGCGGCCAGACTCGCGAACCGCTCGATCAGCTCTCGGCGAGCCAGTTTATCAGTTGTCTCTACCTGACCGACCATTAGCTATTAGCTACTCATTACGGCTACTCAAAAGAGGGCATTTCTGATCATGCTATTCCACTTAAGCGAGCGAGAACAACTTAACTGCGTGTGATCCGGTTTAACCGTCCCCAATAACTCCAGTTTCAGCACTGCTAATTAAGATGCCAGGATGATCTGTCATATCCGGTTATGGCTATTGAGGCCAGTCCACCTCTAAGCCCATAGTCTAAATATCTCACCCATAGTTTGTTTCTAGGACCGGCAAAGAATTCCGAAATAGCAATCGCTTCTCTATTAAAGCGCCACTAGCCATTGTCCTGGACAAAAGAAAGGAGTCGCTATGAGCGACCACGTAAATGTACTTGATCTAGCCTCGGGAATCGGTCTGGCAGACCAGCCCTTTAGTAGACACGAGCTTGTCCCACTGTTACAGAGAGAAGCTGGTGATCTAACCGGGCGGAGGATTTTGGATCTGGGGACAGACCTGGGACGTTTGTTCAGCCAGGGCTTTCCCTCAGCTAAGTTCGCGAAGGCCATTGCCATCGACAACAACCCCCAAGCTCTCGCCACGGCACGCCTGCAAGTCGCCAATCCCCGAGTGCAGTTCATCGGGGCGGATCTTTCGACCGTGGACCTTCTCCAGATCGTCGAGCATGCGTCGATCGACGTAGCCTTTTCAATCTGTTTGTTGAATGAAATGCAAATGATTGATCAGCACTTGCTGAAGGTCAGTTTCGCACTGTCCGACAAAGGGCGCTTGTTGCTAATGGTTGTTCACCCGTTGGTCATCATGGCGGGCCTGCTCGAAAAACAACTGACAGGCGCAAGCGGCATGCTGCCGGGGGTGAAGAGCTACTTCGACCAAGGCGGCCGGAAAATAGCGCACACTAGCAAGCTCTTCTATCCCCACAACTTTGAAAATCTGTTTGCAGCGCTGCAGGGCGCCCATCTGCAAGTGTCCAACGTTTGGGAGCCCGGTGGTAAAGTGTTTCCGCGGTATCTGTTCATCAATGCTCAAAGGCGCTCGCTGCGTTAGGCGACTCGCCCTTCGGCAGCCGAGCCCCGCATGAACCTGTACAAGAGAAAGGAGAACCATCGGCATGTACAGCAAGCTGCAACAGTTTGTCTGTAGTAACCAGAAGAGGATTCGGATTGTTAGTATCCTCTCGTTAGTCGTATTCGATGCGCTTCTCTGGTCTGACAGCGGTTTGCGCGGGGGAATGTACGACGTCGTTAGGACCTTAAGCAAGGGTTCATACCTACGTGCGATCGTCTACTTCGTCTCCTGGTTCACCGTAATGATTGGCGAGGCGCTGCTTTGGATCTTCGATCGCTAACACCGCCGGGGAGTGGCGCCGCCGGACGCGCCCTCCCCTTTTTCTTTGTGTTCATCTCTTTTTACGTACATATAGTACGAATGATTATAGTAATGGCATCATTCTTTAGCGGCGATTGAGATAACACAATTGAGCAATTTAGAATATCATGATATTCTAAAGTATGAAATACGAATTCTGTATTCATACTCATGAGCAAGTGGCCGTCTATGACAAAGCGCAGTGATCTAAAAGCGATGGTGGCCGAAAGGGGACAGATAACAATCCCTAAAGCGTTAAGGGATAAGTTAGGCATTGTGCCCGGCACAATAATGTCCTTCGAATTTCGCCATGGCAAGCTTGTTCTCACTAAAGAGATTGCCGGAGATCCTGTTGCTTCTGTCTATGGCAGTTTGAAAACTATGGCGCCGTACGCATCAACCGATGACTATATGCTTGAGCTTCGCGGTACGCCGGAGTGATCACATCGGTAGACACGAATGTCTTAATCGACGTGTTTCTCGCCGACGAGAAATTCGGCTCAGCATCGGCGGGGCATTACGCAGTTGTTTGAACGAAGGAGCTCTGGTCATCTCGGGCGTTGTCTTCGTTGAGACAATGCCGCTGTTTCCTTCAACCGCGGACTTCATCAATGCTCTAGCTGTTCTAAACATTGAAACTGTCAGTGTTGCGGTGCCTTCATTTCTGACAGCTGCATCAGCCTGGAAAGAATACCGAAAAGAGGGCGGCGCAAAAAATCGTGTCGTCGCTGATTTCTTGATCGGCGCCCATGCTCAAGATGAATGCGATCGTCTCTTAACTAGAGACCGAGGCTTTTACCGAAAATATTTCAAGAACCTCAAGATCGTCGAACCGCGCTAAGCAAATAAACTTCATGACATTATTTCTAGCAATGACAATGAGCGGTTATCATATGTCTCTCCCACTGCCCTTCACCGAGGAAGCTTGTCGATGTCGTCCGCAATAAACACCCGTACAAACAGAAAAGAGTTTACGGAAAAATTGAAGACTTTAAGCCTGCCGCCTGGCGTGAAAGTGGGCGCCTTGCTTCTCCACGGCTTGACCGGTATGCCAAACGAAATGCGATCAATCGAAAAAGCGCTCGAGAGCATAGGCTGCGACGTTGAAGTGCCGATGCTACCTGGGCATGGCGCCACGCACAAAGAGTTGCTCAAAACAGGTTGGAAAGATTGGATGGCAGGGGCCAGAGAAGCCTTAAATCAGCTTTGTCAGCGTTGCGATCAAGTGTACGTTGGCGGATTGTCGATGGGAGCGCTGATGCCGGTTCTTCTGGCCGTCGAGAATCCCAAAGTGTGCGGCATCGTCTCCATGTCACCAACGATTAAGTATGACTCCAAGAACAGCTCCAATCCGTATCAAATTTTTATCCCGCTAATTGATGTGCTGCCTTTTTGCGGTCGCATCTTTTACTGGACCGAGGAGCCTCCCTACGGTCTAAAAGACGAGCGCCTGGTAAGAATGATCACCAAAGAGCTGGAGGAAGCTAAGAATAGTACCGGCGGCGGTGCCGATGTCGATTCCGGTTTCAGTCAATTCAGGACCTATTCCGGCTCATTACGCCAGATGCAACATTTAGTGAAGCAAGTAAAAAAGGAAGCGCCCAAATTGAAATGTCCGGTGCTGATCATGCATAGTGTTGAAGACACAATCACTACAGTAGCCAATCCGAAGATTTTATACAGCTGGTTAACCGGCTGCAGCGATAAGCAAATCATGTACATTGAAGGTTGCGATCACGTACTGCCAGCCGATCTGAAGAAAGAGGAAGTGGCTTACAACTTTGCTGCCTTCATTTGCCGAGTTGCCGCCAGCAAGATAGCCGTATCTTGAATGTGAGGGAGCCGTCGGCCTGCTGGAACAACCCGATTATTTAGGCAAGAATAGCTCGACTGAAACCTGAAAATAACTGGCTAATTTTATCGCTAGGTTTTTGCTCAGCCCTCGCTTACCGGCAAGAAACGCCGATAGGTTACCCTGGTCGGCCTCGATCGCTTCGGCAAGCTGCGTCTGCGTGAGGTCGTTTGCTTCCATGAGATAGGCCAGTGATTCTGCTGGGGTGATCGCACCAGTCTCTGCTACAAACTTTTGCACCGCTGGAATGGTGCGCTCATAATCAGCAATTAATCGCCCCAAGACCACTAAGTAGTCGCTTTCGTCCTCGGTTCGCAGCGTTGAGCCTTTCATCGCAAGCTCGCGCATGACCTGAACGGCCTTCGTCTTCTGCTCTGCATTCTTAATCGGACGCAGCGCGAATCGTTCGATTAGCCTTTGATATTCCTTTGTCAGAGTGGTGCTCATTTTTCTCCTTGAATGCCAGCTACGCTCTAAAGCGTCAACTTGCTATATTCTGCATGCGTGCGAATATCCAGAACGAATACGGTCTTAGCCGTGAAAATGATTTCAGAGATCAAGCGGTAATCGTTTCCCTTAATATCAAAAATGTACTGGTCGCTTTTATAGTCGACCGTGTTGAACGTTTGTTTAACTTCTATCAAGTTGCTCCAATTAGCTTCCTGTACGATTTTGACCCATTTCTTGAGCGGTTTGCGAGCACTGGCATGGTTTCTTGAAAATTCAACAACCAACTCCAGTCCGACGATCTCCATGTCCATCTCCGAGCAGGTTGATCTTAGTATGTCATATTGACATAGAATTATCAAGTCGTCTTATGTCAAAATGACAACATTTAATCTAACCAGTATAAACTCATCGAGGCAGGTGCGACATTTGATAGGGCTAGCTGCGTCTTGAAAACAACAGCGGTTTATAATCCTGCCGATAGGCTCGCACTGGGAAATTGGCAATGACTGTCGAAACTGGATTTGAGGAGAGGTGGAACGAAGTTTACGGCGTCAATAAAGATCCGGTGCGTGAACACCTGATTAGCCCTTTGCTTGTCAGAGAATCGGGTGATCTCGGTGGATTGCGGATCGCCGACTTTGGCACTGGCAACGGCAACTTATTTCACTATTTACGGGACTTGCACTTCCTTGAAGGCGTAGGTGTTGATCGCAGTGCCCACTTCCTCGAATTCGCTCGCGCCAACATCAATGATCCGCGTGTCAGCTTTACGCAGGCCGACCTTTTGCGAAGCTGCCCGGTTCCGGATCGTTCGTTCGACGTAGCTTATTCCATTTTCGTTCTCAACGAATTGCCGGAGATCGATTTTTATTTGCAACAGATTGAGCAAAAATTAGTCGATAACGGGCGGCTTTTGGTCGTCATGACTCACCCGGCTCTCGCCCTCTATTACCAGCTTTACGAAGAGTTTAAGGGCGAAAAAAATGACAAATTGATCGGCGTCCAGAATTACTTCGATCGATCGCCACTGCAGTACAAATTCACCATCGCCCAGACCAGTGTTACATATTTCCAGCACACTTTCGCCGACCTGCAAAACGCCCTGCGCTGCGCTAATTTGCAGCTGGAAAATCTGCTGGAATTGACCACGGACGATACCAAACTGGCGACGGTGCCAGGTTACTGGGACATGCGTAACGTGCCAAAGTATCTCTACTTCAGCGCGCGAAAGAACAGAGCCAATGAACGAATTGGAAATAGCCGATGACTGAACTTGCCGCATCGCGCAAGCGCTCCAACCTACCCTGGCTGATTTGTTCACTTTTGCTCTTGACACTACTGTTAGTGCGCGCATCATTCAGCCTCTCCTGGCCGATCAACCACGACTGCGCCATGTATGTTGCTGCCGGAAAGCTGCTTCTGGCTGGCAAAATTCCCTACATCGATTTTGTTGATCTCAATCCGCCACTTGTCTTTTATGTCAACACTATGCCAGCCTGGTTAAGCCAGGTGAGCGGACTCGATGCCGGCATGAGCTTTGCCATTTTCGTCTGGCTGCTGTGCTTCTTGGCTTGGTTGCTCAGCGCGCTACTGCTCTTGCCTGGACAGAACGAGGATTCAGATTCTCGTTTTGCGGGGCCAATTCTGTTTGGTTTTGCCGCCTTCAACTTTCTCATCGGTGAGTGGGGCGAATTTGGTCAACGCCAGCATCTGGCTAGCGTAGCCATGATGCCGTTTTTTCTCTGTCGCTGGCTGCGCTCTAAAGGCCGCCAGGTACAGCCAGCCATCGCCATTGGCAGCGGCCTGTTGTTCGGCGTGATGTTATTGCTCGTCCCTCAGTATTTGCTAGTGCCAGCCGCAATTGAAATTGAATTTCAGCGCCGTCGCCGGGATTTATCCACTCTTTTTGCCCCCGAAGTTCTTGGCGCCGTAATATGCGGTATCGCCTATGCGACATTGTTTCTCACTTTGCCATCGCCAGCGAAGGAGGCGTTCTTTCACCGCTGGATGCCTTTGACCGTACAGGGCTACGCTGCTTATAACGGTGATTGGCAGTCATTTATTACTTTTCCCACAATAATCGGCTGCTTTCCGCTCTTCTTCATCGGCGTCTACCTGGCGGGCAAACATCGTTGTTCGCTGACCGTTCCTTTGATCCTCTGGTGCGCAGCAGCCTATGCGGCGATGCTTATGCAACTAAAGGGTTGGTACAACCACTACATCCCCTTCTTTGCCGGCGGTTGTTTACTGGTACCAATCCAAATCGAGGCATGGGCCCGCGACACAAAGAAAAGAGTCGGGCTAATTTCCCAGATTTTGATCACGACGGCGGCTATGGCTGCTTGCGCGATGCCGGCTGTTCTTCTGAGAGAGAGCTGGCACTATCCGCAAGCGGAACTAAAGACGATTGTGAGCGAAACGGCACCTGGCGACAAAGTCACTATTCTGTCGACCGGTGTCCCCGATATCTATCCAGTCTTACTGGAGGCTAATCGGGAAAACGGCTCGCGTTATCTTTTCCTTTTCCCCATAGAAATGCTGCGTTATCAAAAGAAAGCAGCGCACACCGAGAGACAGCGACAACGAGCTGCCCAAGAAGAAACGAGAGTCTTGGGCGAAATTGAGGAAGATATTCGCCAATCACATCCGAAGCTGATCTTGATCCCGTGTGGCGATAAGCCTGCCGACCGACCATCGTCGATGCTTTCCTACTTTGAATCGGTCGGTTTAATCGATCGTTTAAAATCCGACTACGTGAAAATCGGTCAATGTACTGGGCGCAGAAATACTTTCGTCGTTTGGAAGCGAAAGCTAAAGGGCAGTTAGCGCTGGTTTTGGGGTAAACTCAAAGCGGCAAAAAATGAGATCTGAAGGTCGGGCGCCCCCATAGCAAAGATGAAGTTTCGCTCCCTCAATTTATCGCAGCAAGGACTGATCTTAGTGGCAGTCCCGCTTATCTTCGAAATAGTTTTCCTCGCCTGGCTGGGCGTCTTGCTTTTTCAGGCTGAACAGCAGGCTAGCAGTCTGTCGCAATCGCGTGATATTGCCTCCGAAGTAAGCAATCTTTCCAAATGCTTTCTCGATACGGGCATCGCTATTGGCGCCTGGAAATCCACTCACGGCAGCGAATTTGTCCGCAGATACGATCTGGCCGTGGCCAAAATGCCCTTAATCTACCAGCGCTTAGATCAGCTGAGTGCGGGCAATCCCGCCCGCCAGGAACATGTGAAAAAGTTGCGAAGATACGCCGATCAGATCTTGCATTTGACCGGCAGCGTCCGCAGGCCAAGCGACGCGGGGACCGTTGAACTGGCTGATCCGATCGCATTTCGTGAAGAGCTGTCCGCTGCTTATGATGGCTTCTCTCAAGAGACACAGGCTCTGATGCAGGAAGAACAACAGATTCAAGCCGCTAACCCGGCAGAAGAAGTTAGATTGCGCCAGCGCTTAGAATTTGCCCTGGCCGTTGGCATTCTCGCCAACATCATTGTCAGTGTGGCATTAGCAAGATTTTTCGGCACTAGAATCGTCGAACGCATTGAAATTCTGATCGACAACAGTGCTCGGTTAGTTAAAAAGCAAGCGCTACATCCGCTCGTGCATGGTGATGATGAAATCGCCGAATTAGACCAGCGCTTTCACGACATGGCTGATTTGCTCAGCCGGGCAGAGCGGCGAAAGCAAGAGTATATCCAGATGATCAACCACGATTTGCGAACTCCTTTAACGGCCATCCAGGGAACGCTGGCGGTGGCTGCTCGTGGTACCTACGGACCGTTAAACGAGAAGGGTCAAAAGCGGATGAATGATGCCGAGGAAGACGCCGATCGTTTGATCAGCTTGATCAACGAAATGCTCGACATTGAACGGCTGGAATCGGGCAAATTTGATCTCGACAAGGAACTAGTGTCTGCGGCTGAAATTGTCACACAATCCTTTGATACTGTGCGGCCCTTGGCTGACAGCAGAGGAGTGACGCTTGCCACTGCCGGTGGTGAAGGCACGGTTTTTGCTGACAAAGAGCGGCTGGTACGCGTCATGGTTAATTTGCTGGGCAATGCCATCAAATTCTCTTCGACTGGACAGAGTGTGACGGTTAACTATGCAGATGACGACAAGGGTTTAAACGTCAGAGTCGCTGATCAGGGAAGAGGCATACCGTCGATTGCCATGCCTTACATCTTCGATCGTTTCCGCCAGGTCGAGCAGGCTGACGCCAAAGAAAAGGGCGGCACCGGGCTCGGATTGGCGATTTGCAAAGCAATTATCGAAGCGCATGGCGGACAGATCGGTGCCTATAGCACCGAGGGTAAAGGCAGTACTTTCTGGTTTACGATTCCGCATCAGCCGTTTCTATAGCGGGCGGCATGGCACCCGAAAATAGCTGACAATGCCGACCAGTTGGCTCAGCAGCAGGTTTCCAAGCATCGTTAGCGTGAGCGATGCTAGATGCATAAAGTGATTAAACATAGCAATTACAGTAAAAAAATTCTGAAGCATACTTTTAACGAGCCTACTAGCTTGCTTCTGCCATTGATCAATTACTAGAGTCAATTACATTCTCTTCCGTTCGTTTATCTAGAAACACCGTTATCGATATCCACCTCACCCACTTCTGACTATTCAGAAACTCGTTAGCGAGCTGTGGTGTCGTATACGGTGCCTTAACGCTGAACGTCCGGCGAGAAAATTTTTGCAAGAGAGCGGATCAATTTCCGCAGATCGGAGAAACGTCGTGACAAATACAATACAACCTGTCTCTGGCCTAGTTTTACCTGAGCTGCTCGGGCCAGGTTGCCGGCAAGTCTATCTCGATAGGGAATTTCGAATCCTCGAGCCGCCCCACGCAGGCCCCTTCCAATTGGTGTTTAACGTCAACCAAACAGGAGAAGCGTGGGTAGTGCTGGTCATTGGCGGCAATCGTGTGCAGCTCGTCCTCCGTTCACCAGATGGCGCATTGGAGCCAATCAGGCTGCCAAAAGAACAGAGCATAAGCTTGAATCCCGGCCCGGCAGGCACACCAGTGAGACTGCAGGTGCCGGGACTGCCGGGAGCACTGAGCTTCCGCTACGAAGGCGATGTTTTGCACGTCGAAGCAGCCACCGCTGAGGAAGGCTGAGCAGACATGCTCCGGCATATAGCGCTCCCACATCGGCTCGCTAGGCTGTTCGATTGCCGACGCCAAGCGAACAACAAAGAACAAGCAAACAACAAAACACCCGATGAAGACTGAGAGCCGGCGCCTTGTCACCTACTCTCGTCTTCACCGTGCTGTCACTCTAAGAAAGGAGGACACATGTTTTTCAACGAACAAGACCACCAGCGGCTGCTGCGTGCAAGCCTGTTGGAAGCGATCGATGCCATCCATCGCAAAGTCAACCCGGTCGGCCGGCCGATACATCGAATCATCCACGTAGAGACAGGCACATTTCAGCAAATACTACCTGATGAAAGCCGCCAGTCAGAGCCTCGTTACTGCTTCGTCTCTTATTTTTACGGCTTGGCACAGTCTGTCAATTCCGACCGACGCCTCGTGCATATGAGAGCGCCGTCTGTTGTACTGGCAGAGGAATTTGGGAATCGCCGACACAGCGTCGCCTATGTTTGCGCAACGCCCGAGAAAGTAGCGCAAATCCGGCAGGAGCTAGAGCAGCTCAGATCGACCGAAGGCAGCAAAGGAAATCTCCATTTGCTCATGGAGTTCATTGTCGAGAGACGGGAGCTCAAAGAGCAGCATTGGCGAGATTGGCACCAGGACGGGAAATGCACCCATGACCGTCAGCGGCAAATCGACCAAGAGCACCAGTTCTACGAGCGGTTTTTCCAAGCTCTCCGAGCCGGCAAGCCATATGACGAAGCGCAGCTATATCGATTCAACAACGATATCGCCCGCGCAATTCGACGCCTGGGGTCATTGAGCGATGACGAGCGTGGGATCTTCTGGGAGTTGACCCAACAGCTCTTTGAGCGGCGCCAAAATGATGAGCCTAAAAAGCAGAAGATAACCCAAGCTCAGCGCGTGCACGAGGAGCTGATAAGAAGGCATTTCACGCATCAGCAAGCCAATTCGATCCAGAGTGCAGCCGGGAACGACCTGGCTATCGCAGTCGTGGACTGGCTTGAAGAAGCCAGTATCTTGGTCGACCCACAGTTGCTGATCTGTCTTCTTGCCGGTCTCAGCAGCCTGCGCTTCGAACGACGTGTTGTGAGCCAACAATTCACCGCGCATGTACTGAGCAAGGTGGGAATTCGAATGCCGGCAGGATTGTCTGCCGGTGTCCTGCCCAACTTCGTGGACGGTGCACTTGCCGCAATGTATGCGCGCTTGACCAAACCCCAAGGCCCGCAGCCTCAGGCGAGCCGCGAAAAGAAAGAAGGAGGAGCATGACAGACGACAGCAAGATAGACGACAGATTGATTCCTGAGCTAGAAACCTATCTTGCCCGGTTCCAGGCGGCTGGGCAAGCAATCGACGAGGCTATCGCTGAAACCGGTCCGGACAGATGGGAGGCGCTGGTGTTAGCGTCTGCACGATGGGAACGTGTGAAAACCAACTTCCTATCATGGGTTGAACGAGACCACAAACGTTTCATTCCCTATGACGTGACAGCATCTTCGCTGCTCACCCAAATCAGCGCCTTGCAAGATCAGTACCCGAAGAAAATCCGCCTTTACACGCTGATCTCCCAATTGGACACCTTTCGGCGTAGATTTACCAGTGGTGAACGAGTGTTCAAGCGGCGGGAGGCGCAGCGGCTATCGGCGAAAACCGAACTTGAACTGATCATGTCTGGGTCTACTGCACAGCAGCGAACGGAAGTGGAGGATGCAGCCAAGCTTATTCTATGGTCGACTCAACTCAACCGAGTAATCAGATCGATTGAGTCAAATCCTCGACTGCCTATATCACCTGACCTCAAGGCCATCCTGAGAGGATATCGGCGTATACATTCAGTGGTGGAAGGTAACATGATTCAACTTGAGCCACCGCCTGATATATCGCCAGATGTCTGGCCCGACGCGGTGGAGCTGGCAGTCCGGTTGGAGCACTCAGCACCAGCCGGCGTGAACGACGCTTTGCTCGCCCTCTCTAACGTGCTGGCGGAGTACCGGAAGTGGCAGCAAGGTATCGAAGACTCGTGGAATTTGACCGCAAACCCGGAATTCAAAGCGCTGCAGGACGAGGTTGCCGGTACCCTGACTCGGATAAATCAGGGCATCCAACGCACTTACGGACTGAAGGGGCGTCAATAACTTAACCCGTTATGCCGCCACTGCTTGTGGTGGCATAGCCTTTACCGATTTTGAAGTAGGGCGAAAAACGCACTTTGTTTGGTCGCGAAACAAAATTCAAAACGAAAGCAGGGAGGCTAAAATGCCCAAACCGAAACAAGACGAACTGCCGAACTTAATCGTTGAACTCCTGCAACACCTGCTGTCTCAGCTGTATCCTATAGCGCAGCAACGAGACTATGCAAAGAAACAGCGGCGGCATGCCATTCAAAGGATACTTGAGGTGATCAAGGAGAATCGCCTCAGCTCGAGTGCTGCCCGTTTGTGGGTGCTGAAAGCCATGCACCATGGAGCACTGAAAGTCGAACGATTTCGGCTGGACCATGAGCTCGAAACTATTGAGTCACAGCTCGATCTGCCCGTCTACGGCAACAGCGGGACTCTATCCCAGTGGTGCGCTAAGTATTCCGGTCTGACTTCGACTGAGGATTTGCTGACTGCACAGAAGGCTTTCAGTGTCCAAATCCAAAAGTTAAAGCTGGACAAGCTTGACCAGGAGGATTCCGGAAGCGCCGTCGTCGCAGCCTTCGAACGTGGGCTGCTCATAAAGGCAAAGAAGCGCATCGCGGCCAAGCTCAAAAAAGTAACGCTAACGCTGGCCATCTTGGAAAAGGATCCGCTCACACACACCGTGCCCTTCGGGGACATGTCTTTGTGGTGCGCAATCTGGATCGCCTTGTCCGACATCCCGCCGCATTCCAACCCGGTGCATCACGCATCATTGAATGTGGCACTCTGGCAGTTCCTCTACGCAACTAACGAGAAAGTACTCCAGTTGTCGTATGTGCCAGAGGTCGTTCAGTGTGATCAGGTCATCAACTCGTTGCTGAAGCATTTGGAGATAGATCCTGATCGCCGGCGACGGAACCGAGAGGAGAGGACCCGCCGGCAACAGCAAACTGGCAAACCGCGGCAAAGCAAGAAAACCTAGACCCGGTTTCCATCTCACCGATGACGGAGCGAGCCAGCATGACTGACGCTCCGTCTTTTTTGTAACCCGAAGCTATTATTGCATACAGTATTGCTTTGTGATCTTCAAAAGCCCCATCCAACAGCACTTTCGGAAGTTGGTCATATTTTTGGCGATTAATCTGACCATCTTTTCCTACGCCAACAAAAAACATAACGAGGGTCTCGGTAAACCGAAACCCTCGTTGCCCTCTTCCTCTGCAAAACCCCCTCGAAACCTCGACGTAAAACCTGATGAACAGTTGATTCTGCTCTATCCTTGTTGCGCCGTTCCCGATGCCTAGAAGTGTAGGGCCGGGCATAATTAAAGACGTTATTGAGTTGTTAAATGGAAAACTAATTCTGCATCCGGCACAACCGATTGCTAAGCAATCGCCGAAAACGCCGCTAACTAAGCAAGGAATCGGGGAATAAAAGGAAGCACACCGGGGGTATGCAACTTTATCAGCATGACGCGAATACTATTGGTCGACGATGACGAAAGAATGGCCCGAGTAGTGGAAGACTGGCTCGCGGGCGAATCATATGACGTTGAACTGGTCTGCACTGGTACCGAGGGTTGGGAGCGGGCGCGGAAAAACAGCCACGACGTCTTGATCTTAGATTGGAACTTGCCTGGCTTAAGCGGCGTGGACATTTGCCGGGAATATCGCAATCACGGCGGCACAGCCATTGTGATGTTGTTGACCGGCAAATCCGGCGTGGGCGAAAAAGAAGAAGGTCTCGATGCTGGCGCTGATGATTATCTGACGAAGCCATTCCATCCCAGAGAGCTCTCAGCCAGGTTGAGAGCATTATTGAGAAGGCCGCGGCCCAAACAAAGTGATGCCTTGAGAGCCGGCGATCTCGTCCTCGAGCCAAAGAGTGCAAAAGTGACCAGGGCGGGACAGGAGATTAATCTCTTGCCGAAAGAATTCGCCCTCCTTGAATTTCTCATGCGCCATCCAAACGAAGTATTTTCATCCGATCAGCTGCTAGATAAAGTCTGGTCCAAAGAGTCGGAGAACTCACCAGATACGGTGCGGGTGCACATCACCAAGATCCGCAGCAAGGTCGACAAGGACGGGCAGCCCAGTCTGATCAGAACGATCCACCGCGTCGGCTACAAGCTGGAGCTGCCCGAGAATTAGACCGTTCGACTTGACGAAACAGATCGAAACCGGCTTTTGCAATCAATTGCTCAGTCCGCTTTTACCAATGGCGATGATGCCAGTTCAAGGTATGCCAACTCATCATTGCCAGCTCCAGTTATAAAACTAAAGAAACTATTTAATAGCCAAGCAGAATCTTAGTAGGTTCAATTATTCATAAGCTCTCAAAAACTACTAGGGAATCTCCCAAACCCCCCGACCAACCCACAAGTTTATTCGGAATCCTGCGACGTGCGTCGCGGAAAGCTGTTTGAACTACGTTCCCCAGCGCAGCTCTGGGCTAATTCAAGAACGAGGTGAAGAAAATATGAGTGAGCGAATGCCGAAAGACCCAGGAAAGATTCTGCCAAACCCAGGGTTCGCCGATTGGGTCGTGAATGATGCCCTGCTGAAGGTTCACGATGGCGTCGAAATGTTGCTGTCGCATATCAACAGCGAGCATCCTGAAATCCAGCAAATAGCGGTAACTCTGCTTGTCGCCCTAGCTGACACGTATTTGGCCAACGGACAGAACGTTCGAGCCAAGCAGCTCTACGATGAAGCCTACCGTCTGGCGCCGCTGGTTGTGCTCGATCGGGTTAACGCCGTACTTGCTATGCTGGAAGCTGTTGACAGCCAAGATCAACAGTCTCAATTTGAGCTCGCCGCTCTTCTTCGCTGCAAAGCTCGGTTGCTCGGGCAGCTCCATATCGCTGACGAGGGCCTCCGCAGAGACCACCAACAGGTAGTCACTGCGCTGATCCATCGAGCCGGCAGCATCGTGGCACGACTCCACATGCCGGCCTGATCCACCCGGCTAGAATGGGACGCCGCTGCCAGCCGCCAATTGGCCGATCGCATTGCAAGGCGAACGATCGGCCAAACATATGGTGGCGCACATGGTGGCATCGATTTTGCCGCCTCAACACTCATCCCCATAACCCACCGTTTTGATTCGCGACACTAATCGCGGTCAACGAGTTTTTCACACCAAAGGAGAAGTAAGGCCATGAACGACCAGCAACCCGCTCCCCCCACACCAACTAACCTTCCCCGTTCGCTGCGCGATTGTCTGATCGCCGCCGCAGCGCTGGCCCAAGGCAGAGCAAGGAGGACGCTCTCGGACTTGGCCTGTGAATCCGTCGAGCAGCCACCCCTCCGTGAGCCCGCAGTCGCTCTAAGCGACCAGCCAAGCGAGCCTGATTCGTTGGTTGCTTTGCTGATGGAAGCCCGAATGCGAGCAGACATTGTCACGGATCGGCAGCTCCGTAGGTTGATCTGTGAAAGGTTGCGAGACCTTGGGCGTTACGCAGAATCCTCTGCTTACTTGGACACTATCCCTCCTCGCGATGTTTGTCAGGTGCCAACGGGACAACACCCCATCGTCGAGTATACGGACTGACTCGGGTCCGGTGCCGTCAGCATCGGCACGGGCCGAGTTTTTCAACAAGCTGCTACGCAACCCCGCGTCAGGTGGAGAAGAAGCGACAGCGCCACGTCTGTTTCACTCCAGCCCGCGGTACCAGGCGATGCGCGACAGCTGCTACAAACAACGAGCTTCGCCTGGTTTTTTGTCTTTTTATACTATAATTTTTAGTATCTTTGTTGGTCAGCATATATGCTTGCCAGCCTGGAAACACCCTCGATACCCTGGACATTTCGGTGCAGGCTCTGTGCTATTCAGTGATCGAACTTCTTTCTAGTAACCGAACTGCGCCAGCGCCTTATCCAGCCGCTCCATTTGACTCATCAGGTTGGACACAGTCTTCAGATCCAGCTTGCCGCGGAATTTTTCGAGATGATCTTGCAGCATGCGTTTCTGTTTCAAAAGCTTGTTCGCTTTTACCCAGTTACGGCTGTGATTTGTCTCGGGGTCTCTCTCGTTCATCGTTACGCCGCGGCTAACAATGACTTTGTCGCGCAAAAAGGACAGCTTGGTTTTCTTTTTAGCATCGCCTATGTTCTCCGGCATTTGCAAAGACATGGTCAAGGCATCCATGCTCGGTTTGAAACCGGATTCCTTTCTCGCTTCCCTCTCCTTCTTCCATTTCAGTTCACGTACCGTCCCAGCTTTGTATAACTCTTCTTTGCCGTCATCCTTTGTTGCTAACTCGCGTTCGCGTGCCAGACTCATTTCCTCAGCCACAGCCATAGTGGCGCCCATACCGATCAACATGAGCGGGTTGCACATGGCCACAGAGGCAAGCGCCATCTTGTCGCGCTGTTGCATCTGCTTGTTGGTCATAGAACTATCGCTAAAAACACTGAGCAAGCCGCTGCGGGCCGGACCTGCACTGCCGCCGCGACGGCGAAACGAGCATCCGCGGTGATGCTGCTCAAGCACAGTCCGTTGGCTTCGTGTAATAGTTGCTGGCTAGCGGCGATTTTGTCCGGGCTGGCGTCGCGCATGGTCTTTTCCGAGTACAAATCCAATGAGCGCATATATTCCTCAGTGACCAGCAAGCCTTCCGCCAAAATGTGGGAATCAGGATACGGCCAGACTTTATTTGGGTCACTGGGGAAAATACCCCTCAGCAGGCAAATTTTCGAAAAATCTCTTATGTCTGACGGCCAAGCATTTCCTCGAAAAATGTCTTCTGGCCAAATGATTTCTCGTAAAAGTGACTTATGTCTTATGGCCAGGTAATTTCTCGTAGAAACGTCCCATCGCTGGGTGCATCACTTGCGTAACGGTGGTCGTCGATAGAACATACAAGTAGGCAAGCATGCCCGCTAACGACAAATAGGCAAAACCAATCACCAACTTCTGAACAGCGGAGGCTGGCACCGGCTCGTTCGTCGCCGCCATCGCCCGGCGATCGAAAAGCATTTTGAATACAGCGATGCCGGAAATCACCGAGATGATCAAAAGCAGAGTCGAGCCTAACTTAATCGCCAGAAATAAAAGAATCAAGGTGCCTGGCAGCAGAAGCCATTTGGAGATGGCATGGACAATAAACCCGCCGTCCAAAGGCTTCGCCGGCACCAGTTGCAGCAAATTGAGCCAGAAGCCTGTGCTTCCTGCCGCCATCAACCAACCGTTGTTTAGTTGCGCACCGCCCCAGTACATGGCAGCAGAAAAAACCCCACCAACAAGCGGGCCGGCGTAAGCTACCCAGGCTCGGGTAGCGGCATCAGGCGGTAAGTTAGTCATGGCTACATAAGCGCCAACACCGGGAATAAATATCGGTGCCTGGGGATTTAACCCCAGCGCCTTCATCCAAACCCAGTGGCCGCCTTCATGGATGAACAGCAACAAAACAATGGCTAAGGCGTAGGGCAAGCCAAAAAACATTGTGTAGAAGCCAACACTGAGAAACATCGTCAAAAAGCTCTTCCAGAGCCAACCGAACTTGAGCAATGCGAAAAGGCCGGCTTTGAATTTGAAAGCCAGGGCGCCGAGCACTCCCACGCCACCAAGGATGGTTCCTGATTTTGATTTACCGGCTTGCTGCGTCACAAAAGCAATTCCTCAATCAGCCCGTTTAGCCGGGCCCATGTCTGTAGCCTACCTAAATCGTGGTCGAGCAGACAGTTCTTAACGAAATAATAGGCTACTCTGCCGCCTTTCATGAGCTGAGATGAGGTCTTTTCCTATCCATTCAGGTTGTCATTAACCAAGCTAGCGCGAATTGCATCATGTGCATGCAAATTAATACCAGTCACGATAGTCAATAAAGCTGCTCAGTCAATTGAGACTGCATAGCATCGTGCCGTAATCTCTGGTAACCGCACTACACTTGATTACTTGGGATTTAATCGCCAAACCCAACCAATTCACAGAACTATGACCAGCAATGCCTGTGCCCACGCGGCATTAATTGGTGGTTGGTTTAGGCTGCTGATTTTAAAGAAAATAACTGAAGGAAGGTGACAAATGCCAGCCATGACACTGAACGAATTTGAGCAGGTATGGAGGTCCGTGCTTCCGGCGGATTATCTCAGTTCTTATGTCCAAGCACTGGGGTGCGAGTTAAGCATGGAAAGCGAAGTACCGCATGAAACGCTCACGGAGTTTCGCCGGGCACTGTATAAACTTTTGCCCTCCGATGGCGCACCGCAACCGGGTCGAACCCACTTATCTGTGCCAGCCAATTCGGTGTTTGCCCGGAGGTTTCGACTCGCAGCGCAAAAAAGCCTGACAAACACTCTTACTGCAGCGTATTCAAATTGGGTCGAGAACAATATTGACTCAAGCACATACCATGCGAAGGTACGCGAGGGAATGATCTGGGCGAACATAGCGAACCTCCCCTTTGATTTCGTTATGGAGGCTCGCCGGAGCTGTTTAGTTGAGACGTTTGAGAGAGCGTTCGTGGCTGCCTTCGAGGTCTTTTTGGTGGTTCGAGTTATTTGTAAGCAGCAAACTGAGCCAAAGAAGGCTGTGGCTTCCCGACCGCAGGATCCGCAAACCCCCAAGCCCGACATGGCGACAACGCAAGAAGATCAACCTGGCACTCTGCCACAACCATCCGAACCAGCAACCGAAACGGAGAAAGACAACAGAACAGGAGTCAATATGAAAAAGTTACTGACAGCGATCGCTGCCATGGTTCAAGCGGCGATTTGCTTTGACGAGGCGAACTATCCCGAGTCATTCAGCGAATTAGGGATTAGCGGGCAGTTGTTTCAACTCCGCGCGGACTTGATCGAAGGGGCGCCGACTGCAGACGCTGAATCCTTCTTCCGCAAGCTTGTCAAATTCTTTCTAGACATCGGTGGCGTGGTGCTCGACATAGAGTTTCAGCAAGCTGCTCAGACCGTAGCCAGTGAGATGTTGGCGATTGCCGATACAAAGCGGGACGTTGAGCCAGAAATCAATGTCCCTCTTTGGACGATATGGACCGACATCTCGCGAAAAGCGCCTCAGTGTATGCAGGCGTGGCAGGAAGTGACACCAGATGCAGAGTCCTGGGAGAACGTTTGCGACCTGATGGCCGCCCTGTTTTCCTTGCTCGTAGCTATATCCAAACTGGCAGCAAGCGAACCGTATTTGGGACAGGCTGTCCAGTTCAAGTTGCCCAGTGACAGCTCAAATGGCTGGAGTGACAGCTCAGATGGCTGGATTGTCTGGCTTCCCGCTGACCGCCAGGCACACTGCCAGATCCATACAGGCAGTCATTTCTACATGGTCGAGAAGAGCCAAATTCGACCCGACCTTGCCCGTGCAGATAGAAACCCGGCTGTAAGTAAAATGTTGGCTGTATGAGAAGCCGGCGATTTTTCCTCTTTGGTTGGAGGAGGAGGGGACAGGGTCGCACTCCCTGTTCCCTTAGGACCACGTTTAGCGGCAAGTTTCCTCAGGGGGTTAGCAATTTTGCCAAGCCCCTTTTTGGGTCATAACTGCTGTTTTCGTTCTTTTTCGGCAAATTCAGGACAAAGCCTCTACAAAATCGCAGCCCATGTCATGTCGCGACCCGTTTAATTGATGTCCAAAATCAGCCCAACGCGTATATATCTGATTAACAACCAGATAAGAGAGCCTTATTTCGTTGCCTGAACTGGGGCTGGGAGGGAAAGGGCGGTGGCAAATCTGCATAAGCAAGCTTGTGAAAATAACCCGCGAGCAGTTGAAATAGCCAATTTGGCGAAAGCGGGAGAGAACGAAGGTGCTCATATCCTTTTGCTTGAGCAGGTGTGGGAAATTTGGAAGAAGACTGAACCGGTCGATCAGCGAATAAGGGAGACCAATCAACTCTTCACTGAATTAGTTTGTCTTGATCCTAAAGACATTAAAATTGTGCAGGCAAAGGGTGGCGCTGTGGATCTTTGTTTTCAGCCTCCTAAAGCAGACCCCACAGACAAAAGAGCAAAAGTCGTTGCCAACTTGCTCGCTCAAAATAAAACACTGGAAGCGGTGGATAAACTCAAGTCGTACAGAGCTACCATTCTTCATGATACGACGAAGACCAAGGCCCAACGCGAACTCGAGTACACCCATTTGGGCATTGATTTGAAGTGTCTTGATCCAAAACACGTGTCGATAAGGAAAATCGACAATCGCGGAATGATCCAGAAAATTGGTATCTTTGGCAGAAGTGCTCCTGACCCAAATGAGAGCACCCCCGTACTGAAGACCTAACTCTTGCCTGATAGCACCGTATTTGGTGCCCGATAGGCCAAAAAAAATAATATGGAAAGCGATGCGAGCCCCCTAAGGAGCTCGCACCGGAAGGTACTGCTAGTTCACCACATCAGAATAGACAGCGCCGTAGTTATCGGCAGCGTCTACTCCAAAGGCGTTGCCGTAGACTGTGTTGTTGAGGAAAACGACGCCTTGGGGGTCTCCCCCAGAGCTGCCGTTGAACCTGGCCATGGTGTTGAGATTCCAGCCGCCCATACCGTTGGGCTGAAGCTGGTACAGCGTGCCACAGTACAGCTCAAGGTTGCAGCCTGAGCCACCTCCACCGAACTGGGTGGTACCCAAGAAGTTACCGCGGCCGTCCGGCGTAAGCGGGGAATCCGGATTGCTGGGCTCAACGCCCCCCGGAAAAGTGACGAGGAGGCTAAAGGTAAAGCCGCCAGAGCCATTGGAGATGAGCTCAAAGGCAGTCCCTGCCGAATTTCCGTTGCCGCCTGAACTGGCGGTTCCCCAGAGGTTACCGCTGGCGTCCATAAACACGCCAGCAATCGGGTTTCCTCCATCGGTCCCACCAGTGAAGCTGTACAACGTGGTCAAGGTGCCGCCTGACAAGACGTAGACTTGACCATAGCCGAACGCACCACCGGTAGTGGTGACTCCGTAAAGGGACCCGTTAGCAAATACTAGGCGGCCAACGGGATTACTCCCCGCCGGGAAGCTGTACAGTGGATCCTCGATGAAGGTGGGGGGTGAGAGTTCAAAGACGATCCCGCCACCGTACTGACCACCGCCTGTAGTCACGCCGTACAGGTTGAACCGTGCATCGAGAGTGAGCTCCCCAGTTGGAGACGCTCCGTCGCCGCTTCCGCCGAAGCTGTGCCGAATGAACTCCGTCCACTCGAAGCTTGGACGGCACAACTCGTACACGGTGCCACCACCATACACGCCACCGCGACCAGTGGCGCCGTATAGGCATCCTTTATTGTCGGCGATAAGCCCACCGCTGGGCAAATTCCCGTCAGGCGCGGGGTTAAAGGCGTAGATCACCGACTCCCCCCCTGTTGCGGGCACTTCGTAGACCCCGCCACAACCACGTGGCAGGCAGTTGCCGTTGCCAGCATAGTTGAAGGCACCGTAGATGTCGGTGCCGGTGGAGTTTACAACTGGTAACCCCACCGGGCCGCCGCCGTCGGATCCGCTCTGGAAGTTGTACAACACGTTGAGATTTGCTTGCGCGGCTGCCGGAACTGGCAAAACCGCAAAAGTGAGGACCAGCGTGAGCATTGCCACAAATGGCAAGCCCAAGTTCGTCTTCTTCATTGCATTCCTCGAATTTCCAGGGTTTCCCACGTATGCGTTACCTGGAATACGCATACGCCTTGGAGTAGCAAGTGACTTCGGAGGTCTCTCCAAGGAGGTTCAGTTGCCTTAACATTGGGACTGAACTGTTTCTGAAACGTGTCCGCTGACCCGGTCGAATACCTACAAGAGTGGGGCAATCCACTCTCCGACGGCCAATTCAGGACACAACGGATGCAAGAAAGGATCCTCCGTATCTAGCTCTTGCATACGCGAGCAGTTCCTATGCAGCGACACCGAGTCAGCCGCAACCCGCATGACAGAACCAGCACCATATACACCACCACAGCCAAAGTTCTGTGTAAAACCAGTTATCTTTTGCGGTGTGGCGTTTCTGGGTGCGATCCTGCTTGTGAGTAGATGAGAGGAACTGAGGTAAGCTCAGCTTAGCCACTGCGCCTGCTTCTTTTCAAGCAATTTTTAAGTCGTCTGGATAACACTTTATTACTCGAGAAAGTCGCCCGGCTGCGCGTCGTGCCGACAGAAGCGAGCTTCAAGCGGCATCTAGTCATCCAAATCGATTCCTTCTTACGGATCAATTCGAGGGTTCGCGCAGCTCGCATAACTATTCGTCGTCTTAGATCTACTCGGATAGAGCGCTCTAAACACCCACTAGCCAAGGCTCGTCGGCGTTTCACTTTCTCACTCTGGTCGCTACTCGTTATACCTAGACCAATCTTAGATCGCCCACTTAGCCTCGATCTCACCTTCATACTTCGCCAATGCAGTTGCTCTATGTCGTGGCTGCTGCCCGATTAGAGAAGGCTATTCTGGTTACACGCGACAGCCGCATTATCGACTATGGAAAAGCGTGTGTTTTCCTGCGCCGCAGATAGCACCGTATTTGGTGCCCAATAGGCCGAGAAAAAATAATATGGAAGCGGTGCCGAGCTTGGGAGCCCGGCACCGGAAGGAACTGCTAGAGTTCGTTAACGAGTTGATCTAGTGCGGGCTGCAGGCAATAGACATTGCCCCAAGCACCGGACCCCGCGCCGTATGTGTTGCCGCAAATCTGTTCTCCAGGCTGAAGAACCAGACCCTGCGGGTTGGACCCGTCGGCGCCGTTAAAGCTATACAGTATGCTGAAAGACCCTCCGGACAGCTTCCACACGGAGCCGCAGCCGAAGCCGTTGCATCCGTCATTGCCGCCGCCGTCCCCAGTGGTGCCATACAGCGCACCGCTTGCATCTTGGACGAAAACGCCAAACGGAAGCGAGCCACCGGAGCCGCCCGTGAACGTATGGAGGACGGTGAACTGGAGGGAAGGAGGAGGAGTTAGTTGGTAGGCGGTGCCTGAGCCGGAGCCGCCCGAAGCAGCTGTTCCGTCGAGGTTGCCGTTACTGTCAATGAAAACACCAGCAACAGGCACACCTCCATCTGACCCTCCCGTAAAGCTGTACAGAGTGGTGTAGACGCCGCTCTGCGTAAGGGAGTAAATGGATCCGTGGCCGTTGGTGCCACCGCCCTGGGTGGTTCCGTAGATTACCCCATTGGCTCCGAATATGAGGCCGCCGTTGGGGGTAGTGTTCCGTGGAAAGTTGTAGAGCACCGTCTCGTCATACGATGGGGCCGCGAGTTTGTAGAGGATTCCCCCACCCGCATTCCCGCCGAAGCTTGTAACACCGTACAAGTTGCCGAGGGGATCGCGAATTGGGTCTCCGATCGGTTGGGAGCCATCTCCACTTCCGCCAAAATCGTGCAAGATTAACTCCTGCCAGTTTGTGGTAACGCGGAGGAACTCAACGACAGTGCCACCACCGAGTTGACCACCTTTGGAACCACCGTAAGTGGTTGCACCAAAAAGATCGCCGTGAGAGTCAGTGGCGAACAATCCGGTGGGGTACCATCCGTCAGAAGGTCCTCCGGTGAAATAGTGAATGATCGTCTCGTTGAATCCCACGAGTTGGTAAGCTATGCCGCAGCCGTTGTCGCCGGTGCAGTCATTTAACCCTCCCTGGGCGGTAGAGCCGTAGACCTTGCCATTCGAGTTGAAAAGCACGGGTCCGGGCTGGGCGCCGTCCGGTTGACCATAGAAGGTGTGGAGGATGGTTTGGTTGTATTGAGCGTTTGCAATGACCGGTAAGGCCATCAACGTGATCGTGAGAAGCGCGCCCAGGGCGAGCTCCCCAAGTATGCGTGAGAAGTTTCGCATTGTTTCCTCATTCCAGGATTTTCTTCGCATGCATAACCTGGACTTTGCATGCTTCCCTCAGATTGCAAAGAACACAAGGCGAAACAAGTTTCGCCCTGACTTCATGCGCCGTCAGAGGGCTTGTTGTGAAAATGCCCAAGGGTCGGTCGCTATACTCGTGTACTTCGCGCGAATCGCGCGAGCAATAGCAAGCAACACCTCAGACACTTATGGACGAACACGTCGATACCCCAGACTCTTCTCTCGACCCGCATGAAAGAACGAGCACCGTATACACCACCACAGCCAAAGTACTGTGTAAGACCAGTTATCTTTGCGGTGTGGGCGTTTCTGGGTGCGATTCTGCCTTGTGAGTAGATGAGAGGAACTGAGGTAAGCTCAGCTTAGTACCTGTGCTCGTTTTTTTTCAAGCGATTCGTAAAGTCATTTGCATTACACTTGATTACTCGCAAAATGCCCTGGTAGCCCATTGCGCCGAGATAAGCGAGCTTCGGGCGGCATCTAGTAACCCAAGTCGATTCCTTCTTCCGGGTCGCTCCGAGTGCTCGCGCAGCTGGTATAACCGCTCGTCTTCGATCTTTCCGACTGAGCGCTCTAAGCACCCACTAGTCAAGGCTCTTCGGCATTCAGCTTCTCATTCTGGTCGCTACTCGTTATACCTAAAGCAATGTTAGATCGCCCACTCAGTCTCGATCTCACCTTCATACTTCGCCAATGCAGTCGCTTTGGAATCTATCACGAGCAACGAAGAACGTCATGTGCCGCGGTTTGAAACGATCAAGGGCCAACCGACGCAGGGTTAGTGATTTGGCCAAGCAAATCTTAGCCGAGAAGATCTGTACAGAGCATGAGCCACCAAGGAAATTGTTGGGACAACGTAATGCACCGTATTTGGTGCCGGACAGGCCAAAAAATATGGAAGCAGCTCAGGCCCCTTGCGCCAAGACCAGCTAATCAGTAGTCAAGCATGCCAGTTTTAGCTGCGCGACAATTCGGTGTCCAAATTAAAACTCATTATCTTGATAACTAGTCATTACGCTTGATACCTAGCCATTGTATGTGATTAGGTTTCAAGTGTTTGTGTCCAATCCAATTAGCAATCGGGAATAGAGTATCAGTTTCATATTTCCCCTCATCTCACTGAAGTTCTTCGTGCAGCTGCGCTGCATAAAGTTCAATTTCGACCGTCATCTTGGCGGCCTTAACCCAGTCATCCAGGAGGTGACTTATGCAGCAGACTCCGTATGAATCAGCCGACCGGCTCCGCGTTGAAGCCAATTGTTGTCTCAAGACAGGCGATTACAATACAGCGATAGCGCTCAACCAACTGGCGCTGCACGAATTGGAAGAAGCAAGAACCACCTCAGGTATCTTGTTGTTCCTCATCTGCACCGACCTAGCGATCCAGTTCGCCAGAACCGGCCACCGCCAGAAAGCTGCGGCGTTCAAAACCAAGGCCCAGCAGGCATTGCAGCCCAACTAGAGCACGGCCACAACGGCAAGAGCATCCGCCAAGGCGGCGGCGCCTAGCACCCCCACAAGCCGAGGACCGGCCTCAAATACCAGACCGGACCTCCGTTTGGATTCAGATGAGCACCGAGCCAAAACTTTAGGTGCTTATCTGTTTTTCTAACTTTACCGTAATTGTTTATTTTCGGTAGATTCTTTTCGCGCAGCAGTCTGCAACTCTGGAGTTCCCCCCAAAAAAGTGGACAGCGGTCGTAGAGAAAAGTTCTCTTGCCTGAACGCAACTAGGCCAGTCATCCTAAAAGCGAGTCAACCCCCCTCAAAGATACTGGCGCAGTCGGTTGTCAATGATCAGATTAAGGAAAAGATAAATTCAAAAGCGGGCAGAATGGGCGGCTCCCCAGAACAAACCTCAGAAAATGTACGTCATCACAGATAACAAGCCGGAGCACAGCATAAAATTGAGTGATGACCGCAGCGATACCTAAGGAAAAGCGATCCTATAACCCCTGGCTTTTTGTCGAAGATCAATTCGGCGCCGGTTGCGAATTGATCGGGCAAAGCCTGATCATGCTCGCGCGCACCTACGGCTTTATTCTGCGCGGCGAGATAGACTGGGCTGAAACATGGCGACAGTCCTACATGATCGGCGTCAAATCCTTCGTTGTCGTGGGCATCACCGCTCTTTTTACCGGCTTCGCTATGTCCTTGCAGATCGCTCGCGAACTGGTCTTGTTCGGTGCCGACACAGCCATTGGCGGTGTGGTTTCCTTAGCGCTGGTCAGAGAGATCGGACCGATCACCGCCGGCGTGATCGTCGCCGGTCGCGTCGGCTCCTCTGTAGCCGCAGAGCTGACGACAATGATGATCACCGAACAGATCGATGCCTTGAAAGTGATGCGCGTCGATCCAGTGCAGTTCCTCGTCGTTCCTCGCTATCTAGCCGGCATTTTCATGATGCCTGTTTTGTCGATATATGCGATGGCTATCGGTTTAATCGCCGGCATTCTCATCGCCCAGAGCGCAGCGAATGTGCCTCCGTCAACTTTTCTAGATTCGGTCAAGCAGACAATATTGGACCGCGATTTCACGGTGCATTTTCTCAAGTCATTTATCAATGCCACCATCGTCATCATTCTTTCCTGCGCTATCGGCTTGCATACGCGGGGCGGCGCGGAAGATGTCGGCCTTGCCACAACGCGAACGATTGTCTGGACGATGACTTTGATCTTTATCTTCAACTACATCGTCACCTCCCTGACATATGCGCCGAGGTGAAGATGACAAGCGAACCTGTCGATCGAAGACACCAGCCTATTCCGCCCAGCCATAAAGGCGACGACGTAGCGTTCGGTTCACAGCCGATGATCTCCGTGCGCCACTTGCAGAAAGCTTTTGATGAGCGTCCCGTCCTACGTGACATTAGTTTTGATGTCTTCGCTGGCGAGACACTCGGCATCATCGGCCCTTCCGGCTGCGGCAAATCGACTATTCTGAAGCTTCTCTGCGGGCTGCTCGAGCCCGACGGCGGCGAAATTATTAAGCAATCTGACGATATCGGTCTGGTTTTTCAGGGCTCAGCTTTGCTCAATTCACTTACCGTGCACGAAAATCTTGGTCTGGCTCTCAGGACGCGTAAGATGTCGGTTCCTACACAAAACAAGACTATAGACGAACGTTTGAAACTCGTTGGCCTGCAAGATTACGCCGACGCCTATCCAACCCAACTGTCAGGCGGGCAGCAGAAGCGAACTAGTTTCGCCCGGGCAATTGTCACAGATCCGAAGATTATCCTCTACGATGAACCGACGACAGGTTTGGACCCTGTAATGTCGACCGTAATTGAAGATTATATGATTGACCTAGAAGATCGACTGAAAGCGGCGTCGATTGTCGTCACTCACCAGTATTCGACCTGGATGCGAGTAGCCGATAGAGTAATTCTCATGCATGCTGGCAGAATCGAATGGGAGGGCAAACCGGAAGACGCGTTGGCTGCGGAAAATCCATATATGAAGCAGTTTGTTCATGCCAACCGAGAAGGTCCGATGTTAGCAGGCGCGGTGTAATTTGATGAGAACGTTCCGACCAGACAACAGAGACGAGACAGGCAACTTAGACGAGAAACATGGCTGAAATAGTATCCACCAGTAAATCAAAACCGAACTACGAAGTGCGCGTTGGCTTGTTCACGCTAATCGCCATGGTGCTTTTGATGTATGGCTGGTCATGGCTGAAAGGAATCTCCTTATTCCACCCGCCCCAGCGCTTCATTGTCCAATTCCACGACATCGCTGGTTTGAGTAACAATGCTCCGGTCAATGTCAACGGCGTGCGCATCGGTACCGTGGAGAAAATTGTTCTACAAGCGAAAGGCACGGAAAAGAATGTCTTCGTCCATTTGAAAATCAACACCGAAGACGTGACCATCCCTAAGGGATCAGCTGTGACTATTCAGACCCTGGGATTAGTCGGCGCCAAATACGTCGAGATCACACTGCCTGAGGTAGTGAAAGCAGATGATCCGGGAATTCAACCTGACGAAATTATTCCCGGTCAGGACCCGATCCGCACGGAGCTTTATTTCAATCGCCTGGCAAAACAAGTTGGTAAATTGGACATTGATGTCATCCAGGACAAACTGAAACGCGATCTGGATCATATCGATCTGGCAGCGAACAGCGCTGCCACCACGCTCAAAGACTATGGCGCCAGCGCACCACACTTCAACGAGGCGGCCAAAAATTTCGATAAAGTGGCAGCCAAAGCGGATATTGCTATGGGCAGTGCTAACACTTTCTTCAATCGGGCCTCTTCCATGACCGACGATTTTCGCGGCACAGCCAGACGTGCTAATAAAATCTTGGACAATCCCGCTTTGTCTGAAGACTGGAAAGAGACAGCCACCCAAGCCAGGCAAGCGGCGGAAAAAGTGAAAGCAGCAATTACCGAGTTGAACAAAACTCTCGGCAATCAACAGACGCGCACTGATCTGATTACCATGCTCAACAAGCTGCAAGCTTCGACGGAGAACATTTCGCAATCGATTCAACGCGTCAATAAAATTGCAGACGATCAGGGTTTGAGAACAGACCTAAAAGACATCGTCGAAAAAACCAACACTGCCTTAGATAAAGTGGACAAAGTGGTCAGTGGTCCTGAGTTTGGCGTCGATATCAAAAAGACAATGGTCGATGTGCAAAATGCAGCGACGCATTTGGACCAGGCTGCCGAAGCGATAAACGAGCGGGTGAGCGGACCGCACTGGCTGCGCACAGGTATCATTGGTGGCAAAGTGCGTGTTAAGAAGACTGTCGAGACTGATGCCACCGGCAAGAAAAAAGAGACAAACGAAGTTAAGATAGACAAGAGCGGAACGGGCGAGCCGACGAGCAGCGGCACTGCGACTCCAACTAATGGTGACAAGGGCACCCTCACCGGTAAGGAGCAAGCTCAATGAATTGGGAACCAGTTATTGGTCTTGAGGTGCACGCCCAGCTCAAGACCAAGAGCAAAATTTTTTGTGCTTGCCCAGCTGAATTCGGCGGCGAGCCAAACGATCAGGTCTGCCCGGTCTGTCTCGGCATGCCTGGCGTGTTGCCCGTTCTCAATAAAAGAGCGGTTGAATTTGCAGTTAAAGCTGGACTAGCGCTGAACTGCACCATTGCCGAATTGACTCGCTTCGATCGCAAAAACTATTTCTATCCCGATCTGCCAAAAGGCTATCAAATTTCGCAATTCGATCAACCAGTGTGTACTAATGGGCACCTGTTAATCAACGGCAAAAAGATTCGCATTCACCGAGCACATTTAGAAGAGGACGCGGGCAAACTTGTACATGCAGGCTCAGCTGGCTTACAAGGCTCGGACTACAGCAAAGTCGACTTCAATCGCTCGGGCGTGCCGTTACTGGAAATTGTCAGCGAGCCCGATATAACGAACGCAGAGGAAGCCCGTTTATACTTGACCGAATTGCGCAATATTTTGCGCTACATTGGCGTCTGCGACGGCAATTTGGAAGAAGGTAGTTTCCGCTGCGATGCTAATGTCTCGGTGCGCCCCGCCGGCAGCGAAAAGCTGGGCACAAAAACCGAGATCAAAAATATGAACAGCTTTCAGTCTGTGAAAAATGCCATTCAATCCGAAATAGACCGCCAGATTGCCGCACTGGACCGAGGCGAACGAATTGTGCAGGAGACTCGCTTGTGGTCGGATCCGGATAAGACAACGTTCGTCATGCGCTCCAAAGAAGAAGCACACGATTATCGCTATTTTCCCGAACCGGATCTGGTACCACTGGCAATTGATAAAAAATGGGTCGAAGAGATTCGCTCGACAATTGCCGAATTACCTGAATCGAGGCGGCAACGGTACATCAGTAAACACGGACTGACACTGGATGAAGCGATGACTTTAGCCGAGTCGAAGGAGCTGTCCGATTTCTTCGACAGTGTTTTGAATTTGGGCGTGCCGGCAAAACAAGCCGCTAATTATTTGCTCAACACTACTATCGGTTATTTGAAAGAAAACAAGTTAGATTTCAGCGATTTAAAACTAACGCCAGCCAATTTGGGCGATATCGTATCGGCTGTCGCGGAGGGAACAATTAGCGCCACTGCCGCCAAGACGCTTGTAAATACAGTGTCTGCTGAAGGCGGCGATATCCTTCCGACCATCGAAAGACTCGGACTGACCCAAGTTAGTGACGAATCTGCTTTGCGTGAGAAAGTGAACGATGTATTGAAGAATTCACCCAGCCAAATTGAAGAATACAAAAAAGGGCGGACCAAAGTGCGCCAGTACTTTTTTGGCGAAGTGATGAAAACATGCCAGGGCAAAGCCAATCCACAAGTGGTGAACAAGCTGCTGGATGAACTATTGCCGCCACCAGAACCGGCCAACGTCTGATGTCGAGGACGCGCATGTGCTTGTTTAGTTGGAAAAAATTGCTTATGTCGATCAGATCGAGCAGTTCGATCAGTTCGAACGTCTTGGGCAGCGGATTGGCAGCAATCACAGCTATTCTTGGTCTGACCACAACTGCTGTCTTTGCCTATTACTTCCAAGGCTATTATTGCCCGCAAGTTCTGGTCTCGCCGATGCGCGATGACGTTGTTTACACTCCTGTCGGGCTGGGCATCGTCACTTCCAAAGCCGGTTTTCGTATTCACCCAGTCACCGGCAAACACGACTTTCACAGCGGCGTCGATCTGGCCGCGCATCTAAATGACCGTGTCTACGAATTGCTCGACGGCATCGTCACTCGCGTCGGCTGGCGGGGAGCGCTCGGCGTGGCCGTGGAGGTGTATCATCCTTATCCCAATATCCGTTCGATATACGGACACCTTAACGCCTACAGTGTGCTGCCCGGCCAATTTGTCCAGCGCGGCAGAGTGATCGGCTATGCCGGCTCTACTGGTCGATCTACAGGCGTGCATGTGCACTACACAGTAATCAAAGCCGACACCAACGAATATATCGAGCCGATGCAGTATCTGCTCCTGGTGCCGAAATATGTCAAAGCGTTGAAAACCGCTCGGGCGCAATTAGCGATGGAACACAATTATGATGCCATTCGCAAGAATATCTCCGAAAAGCCGACCGACACTCAGACCGAAGATTTGCCTGAAGAACAAAAAAGCACGAAACCGCCGGTGCCGAAAGTGCATTGATCTTTGGAGATCGCTTTGCCAATTCTGAAAATCGCATGCCAGTTGTGACTCTCCAGAGTAAACCAGCGCGAGAATGCGCAAATGATCCTGCAGATGATTTTTTCACTGCTAGGTGGCGTCATCGGCCTGATCGGGCACTGATCAGACTCTCACCCTCCTTCAATTTTGGGGAAATGTTGCCATTGATCTAAGGAAATTGCTAGTTTGTAAATATTCTTATCTCATTTCCTTAAAGAGCTTTTGAAGATATTTCCTGGTTAACCAATAAAAGCACCGCTACTCAGATAACTTCGGCGATCATTAGCCGACTCTAGCAACTTTGCGGCGGCTCACAGTCGCTAATTAAGTCAATTCCGGGCGAAACGACACCGTTTTGCGGACCTTCGCTCAATCACCGACTGTTCGTAAATCTCAAAACTTAAGGGCAGTGCCCGAGGAGAGACAATGGAAGCCGAACAAAAAACTTTATGCCTGCTACCGATGAACAACGTTCCGATGATGTATGAATTTCTCGAGAGAGAGCAGACCGAGCGCGAAGAACAGCCGCCGATGGTACTGATATTGCTCGAAAAGCTTCACATCAAGGATGGCGCCGGCGACTACACGCTCTTCGCCGGTCGCTGCGAGAATGACGCAGATCTCGACTTCACTGTCCAGGCCGTGCGTGCATGTTTACCGACAGATCAACCTCAGTCAACCAGCTCGTATATATGCATGCCGCCAACTCGCTTTATCAGCCTGGCAACCGACCAACCCACAGCGTCGTTGATCTTGGACAAAGCCGCAGAATGCTTCTTGCGCGTCACCGTACTGGACTTCACGCCGTGGTTGGGAGAGATAACAAAATGCTGGTTAGCCGCATTTGAGAGCGAAAGGGAAATGCTAGTCGCGCATGGACTTCTGCTCAATCAACTCCGTCGCCTCTTCCCAGAGGACGCAGCAGAACTCGACGACATCGCGAACCTCATGTCCAATGATCCCCGCAATTGGGCTCCGAGGCCGCCGGTGCAATAACTCCCACCCAAGCACGATCAGACAGGAATGCCTTTACCGGCATTCCTGTCCTTATTCTTTCAGGCACATTCAAATTATTTCGCCAACAGCGCTTTTTCTTTCCGACAACTTTGCCGTTAATAGTTTTTTATGGCATATTCGTCCGAGGAAAGATCCATGCCAGTTGTGCAAGTAACGATAATGCCGGTGCGATCTTTGGCAATGCGAGATCAGATGATTTTTTTGCAGGCTGAGTCGCATCATCAGCCGAATCCAGCTCTACTGACAATTATCGCAGCGCGGCAGAAAATACTGAGGCATTGCTATTTGTATAAAGAAATTGCTATTTGTCAAGTGTCCTTATTTAGTGCCTCTAAAGAGCCGTTGAAGATATTCCCTATTTGACTACAAAAAAGTATTTATGCTCGAAACGACTCGGCAGTGTTTGCTCGCCTCGTTCCGCACTTGTGCATCATCATCGCGCAGGGACCAGCCTGGCACCCACTGATAATACCAATTCTGAGACGACGCGCTACGGCCGTCTCACATCAATTCAGCGCCAATCAGCGCAGAAAATTTTCTCCAGGAGAAGCATATGAAATCTCAAGAAGAAGTTACGTCACCATCCTCGACCGGCAGCATGGAAAGTCCAACGTTTCGGCTAATGAAGGAAAGCAAGCAACTGCCAGTCATGCAGGAATCGCTGGCTGGGATGCTCGATAGCCATGGTTGCGAATCATCGGTAGCCGTCGTTTTGCTCGAGATCTTCGCGACCGGTTGCCTGATTCAGTTTCCTTATGATGTGTTGTATACCGGCACGCCGGAGCTCGAATACCACCGTCAGGCGCTAGAGTTCTTCATGGAAAGATTCGCCAGTCCCAACTTGTATAGTTCAGCGTCATTTGAAGTGTGGCCGCTGAGGAAGGACTTTGAGCCATCCGCCAAATCCGGCGAATTCCTGATCCGCCTGACGATGCTGGACCTGGACCGACAGGCTGGCATGTATTCAAAATGCTGGTTTACTGGGTTTGAAAGCTGGGAGCAGATGGAACCTGTCAGTTCGCTGTTGAGATCATTCCTTTGCGAGCTCTTCCGGATTCCCATCTTCATTGCAGACTGTGAATTCCACGATCAACGACCACCAACTCCACTGGTGAGACTCCAGTGAATCATTGCAAGGAGCAAGGGAAGACCTAACTTGTCCGGGTCTTCTTCCGCTCCTTACTTCGAGCTCATCTACTCGTATATATAGTTATCGAAAGAGAGGGTTGATTGAAAGCGAGGAAATCGGTTCATTCATAAAATCAATTGCTGGATAATGTCTGTTGTTTTAGCCATGAAAGAAGAATCAATACAACTGGCTGTAGAACTGATGCTGAAGGCGCGTAACTTCGCCGTTCTCACCGGTGCCGGCGTTTCTAAAGAGTCGGGCATCCCCACTTTTCGCGATGCGCAAACCGGTTTGTGGGCGAAGTACGACCCCGAAACACTGGCGTCGCCATCCGGCTTTCGCAAAGATCCACGCTTGGTCTGGCAGTGGTATGACATGCGCCGCCAGAAGCTGGCTGAGGTAAAGCCGAATCCAGCACACTATGCCATCGCTGAATTAGAGCGGCTTGTGCCTGACCTTTTTGTTCTCACGCAAAATGTCGATGGACTGCACCGAGCAGCAGGTTCGATCAATATCATCGAGTTGCATGGAAATATTTCCACGTTCCACTGTTTCGATCGGCTTCATGTAATGGAGAACGTACCGCTAGGGCTAAGCGATCCGCCGCTCTGTCACTGCGGTTCACTGATTAGACCAGGTGTAGTCTGGTTCGGCGAAGCACTGCCTGCGGTATCGCTGGAAAAAGCGTTTGCCGTCGCCCGGCAATGTCAGGTGATGTTCGTTGTCGGCACATCCGGATTGGTGCATCCGGCAGCGTCACTGCCGTTCATAACCAAACGGCAGGGCGGCGCAGTGATCGAGGTGAACCCGGAGCATACACCAATTACAGAAGTCGCCGATGTCTTTATTCAATCACCAGCTGGCACGGCCATGCCGAGTTTGGTGCAGCATTTCAAACAAAGCCTCAACGCAAAGTCCTCACTAGCGGATCCTTGATACTTATCGTTCCTTTCATGTTTTTTCTGCGGGGACAGCTATCGGGCGGTAGTTTTTCAGAACCGGGTTTCTCAGCTCTGCAAACAAGTACACAGCGCCTGAACTCAGACCATTAAGTGGAGAGCGGGCGATGCTAGCGTCACCTGCGCGAACTGGTAATAGCTAATAAGCGACTTAGATAGCCGGTCTGCCCAGAGTAAAGTGCACTTTATTTGCTGCTTCTGCTTGATTTCAGATTGGGAAAACATCTATTTGTTATCAAGTAGTTGATTTACCGATCAGTTTCAATTCAGAGGAAAGGAAAACAGGACAATAATATGACCCCAGCAAACGCAATCGCCCTGCTCAACCAGGCATTCATGCCTGTCTCCAGTTTGCGTGGCGAAAATAAGGTGAAAGTGCTTGGCACAACCAAAGGCGTCGTACTCGAGGCGCTGTCTCACGGTCTGACCGTTCAGCTACTATTCAAGCATGCCGAACAGTTGCAGGTGCATGTTTCCGGCTTACCCACCGACCTCGCGCAGTTTCAGTTGCTGCCCAAGAGAGTCGGCGAAGTTCATCCGCGCACCGGACTGTGCCAGATCGACTCCCGTGATTGCTGGATTTCTGAAGTGCCGGGCGTTAGCCAGTGCGAGTACTTGGGTGAGCCCACCGCCTACGACAAGGTCGTTGAGCAAATCATCACAGCGGCTTGTGACGCGTCTGCTGAACACGACCCGGTCATTGTTTGCTTCAAGCCATCGGCAATGCCCACTGACCTGCACGTCTGTCTGCAAGGGCGGCCAGTGGTTCTGAGCAAGCTCGACCGGACATTGCCCGAGGGCTTTCTCAAGTTCAATGCCTGAGTGCGGTTCCTTTTGATGATCAGGGAAGGAAGCAATGAGCCTCCTTCCCTGTTTTCTGTTTTTTGTTGCATCCAGGTGTGGGTGCGATCGCGCACAGGCGAATAAGAACTTTAGACGTTATTGTGATCCTACTTCCAGATTATCCAGCGCAGTTGAAGACTGTGAGGTCGTCGGCTACTGAGATTAACGCAGGACAAGACATTGTGGGCAGAACTAAGCCCTCGTTACCTAACATTTCAGTGTTTCAACCAAAAAGTGCAGAACCAGGATGCGCACTTTTTGAGAAATTCTTTGAGAAATCCTGGAGAAGGAATTCACACCATGAATGAACATGACATAAACAGCCAGCTCGCTTTCGTCGGAAAGGGATGCTGGATAATTGAACGTCTCAAAGGTGCCCAGCGAAACATTGAGTTCGCTCTAGAGGGTGAACGGCGAGGAATGTCTGTGCCGGGTCTTTGCTGGCTTGCCGACGGGAGGGGACATCACAGTTACTACATCCCCCTTTTCGGCTGGCTGCTTTACCTTCGCTTCGCGCTTTTGCCTGTTCTCGAAACGCTCGATCGCGAATTCAAGGCGCGTCTGGCAGGCCCCAACATCCAAAGCACGGATCTGCAAAATGCCGCGGCGGTCGATGCCGTCCTCAAAGAGGCATCCGCCCTTGCCAGCTACGAGCACTTCAACGACATGGAGGGCTTTTTTGAGCACGCTTTTTATACCACGGCTGGCCAGGCGGCCAAGGCTGCTGGGATCGCTTGCTTCGCCTGAGTTTGGGAGAATGGGAGGTGGCTTTCCTAGACCCGATTATCATGTCGCTGGAGCCGCTCGTGGCGCCAGCGCGGGAGATCTTCCGCGTACACAATCTTGTTCCGTACAATCTCAGGCCCCTTGAACGAGAGCTGCATGAAGCAGCTCTTTCTGTTCGCAGAAGCCACCAGGGACAGTCCAGAACAGAAACAGTACGTGAACTGAACAACCTGAAACGAAGTGTCTGCGACTCAGTCACTTCGTTTGGACCAGGCAAGCAATCGGATCCGCGGCACGAGCTGTTGAAGTTGTGTAAGCAGCTCACGGCTTCGGTTCATGATTGCCACCGCGATGATGACCATGCTCGCTGGGTACTCATGTCGGATGTGTTCGCGCTGGTTTCGCTGATTCAGCGGATAACCTCGGCGCTTTACTGGATCGAACATCATCTGAAGGATGATCCCACCCGTAACTCGTCGGAGGGGAAGCATCGTCGGGCCAAGACCGGCAGGGGACTCGAACGACGCATCCAGCGTGTCTGTTGCAGTCAGTTCTAACTTGACGCACTTCGAAAGGGGCAGAGTACCGCCCCTTTTTTACACGACAAATATTTACTAGGCTATGTAGTCTATACTATCGGCGCGCATGCTATGCAGTGTAGTATGCTGCCGGCACAACAACAGCGGCGGAGGGCGTCGCTGTTGGCCGTGGGCTTACGCCCGTTGATATTGCAGCGAGGGGGTTGATCCTTGCAGCTCCCGCACTCGACATTCGAGAGCATTCGAGTTCCCGTAATGCTCATCGCAGGTCGGGACAACATACCACTCAGTTGTCCGCCCGCCGCCAAATGTCATTATCGTGTGCGGGCCCGTTCGCAAAGCGAATTTTTGCATCAGGTTATTCACAACCCCCAGCGCTACGCCTTCCGTATCGGCGAGAAGTAACCGGTGACGGACAGCATCGCCGTCAACTAAATGGGGGCAATTCAGGCCACACTGACAGCCGGCAGGGTTAAACAGGCGTTGCACGAAGAGGGAAGGGAACGCCGTCTGCTGCCCCTCTGACTGCAAGTGCCCAGCCAGCGGTCCAAGTCCACCGGCGTGCACGGCGCAGGAAACAATCGTGATTCTGTGCCGCCCACCATCGGTAGGCAGGAGAATCGGGTTAGCGATGATCTCGCGCAACTTCGACGCTAGGGAGAGCTCCTCATCGCCGGACGTGACGAACAATGTCATTGTTCGCCCGACAAGCAACTTGCCTTGCTCGGCTTCATGTAGAGCACCCTGGCATTGAGTGCAGGACGCTACAAATTCATTCATAACATGCTCCTCTGTGCTGCCCCGTCTCCGAAGCAGCTCTCTAGAATTGATAAACAGCAACAACTATGACGAGAAAGATCTACGCCCACTGCAAAGTCACGGCGGGCACCATCTTCTCAAGCGCACTGCCCATCGCATGCAGATGTGCCACGTGCGAGTCGCAAGCGGTGTACACAAGCCGGGTAGTTAGCACGCCCTTGTCCGAGGTGACCGTAAAGCAGGGGGCATTCCGCAAGCGCGATTGCTCAGCGAGAGCCGTCCAAATGATGCTAGCGTACTTCCCCGCCAGCGCTAACCGATGACCGCCGTCACCAGCAACAAGCTCGCTGCAGTGCACACCGCAGCACCACGAGCGCGGAAAGAGGCGGTGCACAACGAGTGAGGGAAATGCAGTTATCTGCTCAGGTTCGTCCGGGGGCTGCACTGGTGTCTGCAAACGCCGCACCAGCGCTTCAAGCGCGCGCGCGTGTTGGAAGCAGCTCACAATGGTGATCGCGTACTGTCCAAGGCGGCTGTCGCTAATCCAAAGGTCCGCTTCCGCCACATACCAAGCCAGGTTCGCGTACACGCACCAGCCGTCGTGCTCGCCGGTAGCAGTCAAGGTTACCATGCAGCCTGGCAGCAAAATACCGCTCTTTGCTTTGAGCAGTGCCTCCATACAACCAGAGCAGTGCTCCTTAAAGTGAGTCATAGCTCCTCCCCATGCCTTGCCCGACGAGCGGGCAAGCTAGTTAAATGACTTCAGCGAGAGCCTGCTTAGTGCATCTCTTACTGAAGCAAACTCTCGCTGAAGTCTGTTTTTGACGATACAGAAGCCGATCGCTGTGGGCAGCGGAATTGGCTTCCAATGTTTGTGAGAAAGATTGGCTTAACCGGCCCTAGCTGACGCAGCGATTGCTGAGCCTGCTTTTTGAGCGCGTCTTCGTTCAGCAATGTGCAAGCGAAATGCAGACACTGATTGGGTGTATATGGTTGGATCAGTTTGGAACAGATCGTGATGCCCAGAGTTGGGCAGCTCAGTGACGAATACATCCTCCGTGTTCAGTTCCTGAGCTAAACGCCCTTGCCGTGCTGCCTGAGCTAACCGATCCGCGAAGTAGAGCGGTATCTCGGCATCTCGAGCACCATGCAAGAGCAGAGTTGGTGGTGTAGCGCGACTGGCGAAGATCCGCTCAATGTCCATACTCGGCCCGGGAAATCTTCTTCTGAGTAAAGCCAATTGAGCGGCGGACAAATGCGGCAAATAGCCTTCCACATGCTGGGAAAGCCTGATTGCAAAATCAGCCCGGCAAAGTCCTCTTTCGTACGTTGGAACAGCTCAGCCAATACTCCTGTGCCCAGCGATGCTCCGTAGAGAGTAACCTGATCGTGACCCACTCGGAAATACTCGAGACAAAATCGCAAGGCCGCTTCGGCATCGTCGCACATGCCTTGCAGACTGCGACGATGGTTGTCACTGGCACCTGAGCCGAGTGGTTCAAATACAATTGGCGACCAGCCTGCCTCCAATTGCATTTTGACATTGCCAATGACAGTCGGGCTGGTGATTGAACTCCGCCGGCCGATCAAGTAAAGGAGCCAATGCAGCTCGCCGTCCACCGGGTTGGTGAAGACGACCGCGTTCATCTTTTTGCCGGCAACAGAGCCCGGGATGCGGAGTTGGACTTTGCCGGGATGAAGAAGCTGGTCCAAAAGTTCTTGTCTGAACACACCGCGCCCACCGTTAGTTCCCGCAAGAAAGCGGTCTTCGAGAACGCCAGACCTTTTGGGCGACAATTTGTAGCGGGCAAGTGCTGCCACCGTCAATAGTGCAGCTGCGCCACCCAGACTAGCAACGGGTTTCAATGCACGAAGCTTATTCGACATGTTCTCTCCAGACTGCCAGGCCGTGACTGCCCGGCTCTCAAGGTTGTTTCGGCCGCATCTCGGTCGACGGCACTCGTTGAAGCGTTAAGACCAAGGCGTAGCCGAGCGTCTCAGTGACTAGCGAAAAAGCTGATGGCCTGAAGCAAGACAGCACCTCAGACCACCAGCCAGTTAGCGAGCAAAACTAGGCTTGCGCCCTTCTCTTGCGCATGTCTTTCGTCAGAGCCATCCACCGCACCAGGTTGGCAACCTTTTCGTGCCGAAAGAGTCCTTCGAGGTAGACCAGTCCCGTGTCGGCTGCATAGCGATTATAGTCATTCAAGTTGCTCAACCCTACAGCACAGAACTCCTCGTTTGCTTCCAGACAAAGGCCACAGGCATTGTGCGTCCACCGGCCGAAAGCGGTTTTGAATTCTTCATTCTTCGTTAACCGACCAAACCAGGTGAGAAGAAGACGATTCAGGTGGAGCTTCTTTTGCAACCACGCTTCAAGCATCTGGTCATAATGTCGGTCGGAAAAGAATCGCCGGCGAATGACAGCATATCGGTGCAGTCGCTTGTTGAGCCCGGTGAGAATGCGATCGCGGAACGCACTTCTCGCCCTGCTGCGAAATTCATCGCTAACTTCCAATTTGACTGCGACCGCCTTGCTGATAGCCGGGAATGCCACGAGAGGCAGAGCGCACAACCACCGGACAAGAACTGTCCGTGCTGGCAGAAGTTCTTTGTTGTCCGTGCCACCAAGAATTTTGGCATTCTCTAGTGCGTACGATTCAGCCCACTTCTGGGCAACGCACCGCAGCTGCCACCGAACCTCATCGAGATCGCCCAACGCTTGAATACGTGTGAAGAGATCGTCACTGCCCAAAGCAGCCACAACCTGCTTAATGACCGCCGCCGAGTCGAACACATACTCTTCCAGACGTACCTTGTTCACTAGGGGCGGGGGTATGCGAAACGCTAACTCTGTCATTTTCTTACTCCGTGCCCAATAGGGCGTGAACGATGCATTCCACTCACCCAATGGGGCTGTGTCATGCACGACCTTTCTATCGACATGTCAGTGATGTTGAACCGACAATAGCTAAGCCAGGCTGTAGGCCAGGGAATTCTCCTATCAGTTAGCAATGCAAGCTATTTCCGGATTCTACCGATAAAACATCCTCATCGATCATCACCAAACTGTCATTGAAAGACTCTTCTTGATAACAGATGTTGATCTCTAATAGCAACAGCTCTTTGACGATTATGTTATGGAGAAATGATCGTTAGTGGGAAATAAAGTTGGCCGGCATAGCACAGCATCGCTTGGCAATCGACGATCTGGCTGCACTAAAACGTACTAGAGCACCGCTTGATCCGGCATTAGTTGCGTTATGACTGCAACGGTTGATCTGGCATTAGTCGCGTTACGACCGCACTCAGTTGATCTGGTACAAGTTGCCGTCCTGGCTGCCGATGAATATACCCATCGGCGATATTGCCGGCGAGCTGACAATCGGCCGTTGGGTTTTGAATTTCCATTTGATGGCGCCATTGCGTGTATCGATGGCATAGACGTTGGCGTCCGAGCTGCCGACGTACATCATTTGCCCGCTGAGCGCCGGCGATGATGAGAGCAGAGGCACCGGACTGTTCAACTGCGTTTTCCAGCACAACTTACCTGTCGCTGCATCCAGACAGTACATCTTTAAATCGTCATTGCCGATAAAGACGCGTCCATTGGCCCCAACCGGCGAGATGCTATAGCTCTCAGTGCCGGCAAACTTCCAGCGAGTCTTGCCCGACCCCAAATCGACAGCATAAAAATTCTTATCCCAACTGCCAAAATATACGAGCTGACCGATGACCAAGGGCGTTGAGTAAACTTTGGCATTGGTTTTGAATTGCCAGCGCAAAGCGCCATCAGCGGCGTTGAGGCAATACAGGCTACCGCTATGCGAGGAGACGAGCACAGCATCTGCTGCTAAGGCCGGCGATGAGGTAACGCGACCATCAGTCTGGAATTTCCACTTCAAGCCGCCATTTGCCGTTTGTATTGCATATAACATGCCGTCCCAGCCCCCGACATAGGCGACACCGTCAAGGACAACCGGAGATGAAGATATCCGATCACCTGATTCGAATGACCACAATATTTTGCCGCTGCGTGCGTCCAGTCCATACAGCTTGTGATCTTCACAGCCGATGACAATCATGCCGCCTGACACCGCAGGCGATGACTTTACCTTGTCGCCCAATTGGGTGTGCCAGAGCATTTTCCCTGTGCGCTCATCAACTGCATAGACATTGCAATCATCGCTGCCGACATAAACCACCCCTTGAAAAACTGCCGGCGAGGAATCGATCGGTCCTTCCGCCGGGAAGGTCCAGTGCAGTCGACCAAAAGGGACTGTCGTCTGAGCCGGCACGAAGCCAGTGTGGCAGGGATTTTGCAGATACATTGTCCAGCCACCGCGAAATTTGGCAACCATCGCCGCTTCGCCTTTGTCAATTTGTTCTGCCGAAAGTTGAACTGGTTTGGCAGCGCCCTCTTCCAGATGAACGGCATTACCGGTTAGTTTTGTCGTTGCCCCACTGGCTGCCGGTTTCAGGACGCCGCCGGCTGACGAGAAGGCCGCGGCTTGTCCGGCCGCTGATCCGGAAACCGCTGTGCTCGATGTAGCGCCAGGCTTTGCGATACCGTTGCCAGGTGGGTTATCACGAGAAGTTGTAGCGTTCTGTCCTTGCGCGTTGACAGACACGAACGAATAAACAGCCAAACTACTGGCCAACATCCTCGAAAGGAAAGCCGCATGGATTCTCATCTACTTACCCCTAGACACTGGTCGCGTGCAAAGATTATAGCGAACACAGCCGGTCAGGATACTCAGCCTGGTCGTTACTATCTCACCACAGACTTGGAATGCGGCCTGTTTTCGGTGGATTCCACTGGTCGTAATTGAGCAGGGCGACTTTTTTGAGCGATATTGAAAACTAGAGGGCACCCTGCTTTCAGACCGTGTCCGGCAATGCTCTTGCCTAGAATTTGCTGGCGGCAATATTTTTTCCTACTAGATATATACTTCTCCCCTCAGGAGAAACTAATCATCACATCTTTATCGAAACGCTGAACAGGCTTGCGTTTGGAACAAGGATGGGATCTTGATTTGGTGAAGGGCGCAAAAAAGATTCTTTCTAGTTTGCAGTCACTATCCCTTGTCTATTGAAAATGCTAGTGATATCATCCCACCTTGTGGGTTGGAATGAGCATTTCCAATAAGGAGGAAATCGAATGAATCGAGCCGAGCTCGTAGAACATGTGGCAAAAGCCACAGGGCAACCTAAGTCCGAAGTGACCCGTACCCTGTCTGCACTTATCCACTCAATCACTGGCGCACTTTCCCATGGCGACAAGGTTACCCTTGTTGGTTTTGGCACTTTTGAGCGTCGCATGCGTAAAGCAAGAACTGGTCGTAATCCCCGCACATTGGCTCCGCTTAAAATCGCAGCCGCGCGTGTCCCAGCTTTCCGCGCAGGAAAAGAACTCAAGGACATCGTCAACGGCCGCGCCAAGCAACCAAACTTGATTTTGGCCAAGCCAAAAGCCTCGAAGCCTGCTAAGAAAGCAGCTTCCAAGCCAGCTAAAAAGGCTGCTAAACCAGCCAAGAAGACCAAAAAGAAAAAGCGGTAATTCATACTTATCTCTTTTTTGCAAAAAGAAAATAGATCGATTAGGTAAGGTAATCGTCATTTCAAGCCACAAAAGGCGAGGGCTCACAAAGTCCTCGCTTTTATTTTGTGAGTTTCTCTAAGCGGCAGTCAAGAGGCTGCTCACCTTCGGCGGCGATCTTGTTTGTAGTCCCAAGTCGGATCAAACTCGAGACGCGTCCGAAATCTTTGATCAGTCCCTTAGCGCTAGGTGATTAAAATGTGACATGGTGGCTCAACTACCCACAAACTAGGCGGGCTTTCCTATGTCACATTTTAATCACTTACTCCTAAGGGGATACTTCGGCAAGTACTACATTGACACCTTTTACTTAGAACCTAAGCCAAGCAAACTGAGCATCTCTTTGTCTTCATCGAAATCAGGATTGGGAGTGGTCAGCAGCTTATCGCCTGTAAAAATCGAATTGGCGCCGGCGAGAAAACATAACGCTTGCTCGGGTGCGGACATGCGCACGCGACCAGCAGACAAACGCACGCGAGCATTGGGAATAGTGATGCGGGCCGTGGCGATCATCCGCAACATTTCCCAGACCGAAACTAAAGGCTGCGACTGAAGTGGTGTACCTTCAACAGGTACGAGGGCGTTAATCGGCACAGATTCAGGATGGACAGGTAGTGTAGCCAGTGTGTGAATTAGATCTATCCGATCGGCATCGCTTTCGCCCATGCCGATGATGCCACCGCAACAGACTGTGATGCCGGCATTGCGCACATGCTTAAGCGTTTCCAGGCGATCTTGATAGGTGCGGGTGGTAATAATCTCGCCGTAAAAATTCTCACCAGTATCGAGATTGTGATTGTATGCCGTCAGTCCGGCATCCTTGAGTTTGGCCGCTTGATCGCCTGTGAGCATGCCGAGCGTGCAACAGACCTCCATATCCATGGCCGCCACGGCCCGCACCATTTGTAATACCTTGTCGAACGCCTCGCCATCCTTGACCTCGCGCCAGGCAGCGCCCATGCAAAAACGCGTGCTACCAGCTTCTTTAGCAATTTCCGCCGCGGTGATCACAGCATTCACGTCAAGCAGCGGCTCGGGCGTGACGGCCGTTTGATAGCGAGCTGATTGTGGACAATAAGCACAATCTTCTGAGCAGGCGCCGGTTTTGATCGAAAGCAAAGTGCATTGCTGAACATCCCGGGCGTCGTGAAACTGCCGATGGATCGTGGCTGCCCGATAAACGAGATCCAATAGAGGGGTGTGGTAAATCTGCTCGATCTCAAGCCGTGTCCAGTTGCTACGCACCGAGGGCGGTGCGAGCGCCGGAGCGGCAGTTTGTCGATCTTCGATATTTTGTACGGCAGTCATCTTGCACTCCCTACGCAGCGACGAAATTTCGAGGTGATAGAAAAACTGGCAGTTTTTCTGTCGTTTGCTTTTAAAATGCCCGCGACATCACCATAAGCGCTAAGTTATCAGGATTGAACGAGCCGATCATTTCGTTCAGTTCAGATCCTTCTATTCGTCGCCAAATCATTATCAAAACGCCAATTCTGTGGTCGGATCGCAGTAGCCAAGAGGCGCTAGCGTAACGGCCGCTATCTTAGTTACCACTCACAACTATCGTTTTTGGCAAAAGCGTGGAGGTTATTCTCTCCATTTGGCTTTCGATTATTGACTTAGGCCGTATGGACACGTAAAGCTGATGTCAAGTTCCCTTATCTAAGTTTCTTCAGAGACTGCAAATCAACAGATAATCGCGTTACACGCAGAATTTCCGCCAAGCAGCATGCTGCTCGGAGGAGATTTTGTTGTTGCGCGCTGCCTTTGAGAACTTAGACCGCAGCTCGATACAAGCGGAGGGGACATTCTGCTTGCAGTGAAATTGAGAAACATCAGAAGCAGCGTTTCTGATCAACTTCTCACAACCATCGCTCTGAGTTGCCCTGGCTGGGCTGCTCACCTACCGCCGCGCCTTGAAAGGAGGCGCATGACGGCGAAAAGTCGAATTTGAAAACACTATGAAAAAAACAGGACAAATTTTGCAGTTTGTACCCGTGGCAAGTCCTCGCAATTGCGCCTTGCTTGAGGTTTACCTAGTCGGACTAGGTACACACTGGTTCGCCATCCAGGACGTTCATTCTCCCATGAGGCGTACGCCTCTTAAGAGAGCACTTTTGCGCACCGTAGGCGTTGAAGCCGTTGAGAACCTGGCGGCCGTGGACGTGCGTCTTTTATGCCACGGCGAGGATGACGATGACGGTGTAAGCAGTATCTCGTCTGAGGATGGTGGATCCACAATCACTTTCCGGTACGCCCGTTTCCTTTACCAACGCCAGTCGGCGGTTATTGACCACATAACTTGGAACCGCTACGGCCGGGAGGTCCAGGCTAACTTCTTCATCGAGATGGACGACGAGCACTTCACGTTTCAATTAATCGGCAAGGATCGAAAGTCGATGGAGCGCGAGGTTTGTCGCGTAGCCGGTGTGCAAGAGATCGCAAAAATCAGCCGCAACGAAATCTCGATCATGCTTACCTGTGGCTGTTCCACTGTCGCCGCCGCCATCGGCAGTATCAATGTCGAACCAGGTTGGCTTCTGGCAGGAGATTTCCAGCTAGACAATCAGCCACGGCGCAGACGCAAGTCCCGTTCTGTGAATCGCCGCTCGGCGAAGGCGAACGTTACCTAAAGAATTACCAGGGTCCAGGGCGGACGTTCATTCACGTTCGCCCTTTCTCCCTGAAGCGAATTTCTGTGGCATGAGCTGCAGATTCAACAAGACGTGCTAATGTTGCGCGGAAAGTTGCCATCGCCCTAGAAGCAGTAGGGTCATCCGCGCAGCTGCTGAGAGGGGCCCTCAGCGTGGCGCGACGGAGATTGTTTTGGAGTGCAGAAAAGGTCGATTGAAAGTCCGATCACTCGGCAATCAACAAAGTCGAATTGTCCTGTCTTGTATCGCTCAGACAAAGGGAACAGAACCGAATAGCGCAGCGAGAAACACAGGGACATGTGGTCCTTGTGCGCGTGGCTAGCTTGGCACTCGCCAGGTGAACTGTCTGAGCAGATCCCAGACGATGATTCGATCTGCAAAACAACCCTGGCCGATTCTGGCCAGATTGATCAACCTCACAACCGAGAAGCAAAGCAATGCTTCTCAATTCTGGCAGTGGCCGGAAGAGGAAAAACAGAAATGAAATACTTGAGAAAGTACAAACAGCCGCAGAAGTACAACCACCCGGCATGGATCAAAAGGTGGCGCAACGACGTGCGCAAACGTCCCTGGCTTCAGGACATCATTTTCGAAGCTTACCATTTGCACCCTGACGTCGAGTCAACGATAGACGGCTTGAATTGCTTCAACGTCTGGGTTTATGAAGCAGATGAAGAATTGATGTGGGAGCGTTCCCGCTCTCTATACCTGCGGAGGAAAGGCAATCAGGTCGGTGCCAGCTCCACAACCGAGCTCTTTGCTGTCACCAAGAATGGCTTGTTTCGAGCCCCTACGCAGCAATTCTGCGGTGATTTGATGCGCGTCGACACAACAGTGAGAGAGTTCCTGCTCGAACTGCCCGTCCTGCACAACGTGGAAGTTGAAAGTGTGCAGTGCGTGGTGATCATGCGCGGCTTTTACCACGCCGATGGCAGTCCCGATCAGCTCGCGTTAGTCATATACAACAAGCCCCAAGGTTCGGACTTCAAAGCACTTCTTGAAGGAAACAACTTTGCGGACTTCGCTCGGCTCACAACCACACCTGAGGCATTCGCCGTCGGCAGGCGAGCGATTCTTGCATCGACGGGCAAACGTTTGCCTAAGACAGTAGCGGCTTGTCTTCTTGAAGATAGCTATTGGTTCCCGGCGCGAGCGCCATTGGCACAGATCTCGGCGAGATTCAACTCATTAGTGGCACCATTGCTACCGTTCTATCCCGAAAGGCAAAGGCCCCAACGACTGGCAAAGACACATCGCCGGGTTTCTCTCGTAGGCTCCAACGAATGGTATGACACTCGTTCGGGCCCGGATCGCTACACGGTGGAGGACAACTACAGTAATCCCTTGACGTTTAGTATGAAATTTGACCGGATGGTCAACGGCCGGCGGCGTTGGGGATCGCTCACCTTCAGAAGCATTGCGCTAGGTTCCTCCACTTTCGCGATCGTCAAGATCAATTGTACGGTCGCCGATGCAACTTGGGTGGTCGAAAAATTGATCCAGGATCTCGGTGCAAGGGAAATGCCGGGGACTGGTGGTCTTGCACGGCCGAGTGGCAGCCAATAGCTGACAACTGAAGGCTAACTCTTGGGGGGGGGCGGTTTACCGCTCTCCCTTTTTTTGACTTTTATGGCACCGTATACGGTATCATCTCTATGAACATTGTCCCGCCATCTTATCAGATCGGCATTATTCCATCTCCCTGTCTACTATGTCTGCTCGTTTATCCCAGCTAACATTACAAAGCCGACCAGTAATGCTTTGTTTTTCATTAGAATGAGCGTGAGCGCAACTCTCAAACATCGCCCACTGCAGCACACTTACTCTGGTTTAACTTTCAACCAACTCGCCTATCCGAAAGTTTTCTCAAGAGCGTTTTGATTCGGCTCTATCAGGAACTTCTGCAAGTTCCGTTGACCGACCCTACAGTAGCAACATCCCTCACCCAGCTGGATTGAACCAACGCGTCAAGGCGACACAGCGATGTGTGCAGCTCAAACGCTCAGTTCGTCCAGAACCTGTTGAATATTCAAGTAAACCGAATCGAGCTGGGCGTCGGTGATGCAATATGGTGGCATCAAATAAACCGTGTTGCCCAGCGGTCGAATCAAAACACCGCGTTCGATAAACTTTTGTCGTAAAACTTGTCCGACCTGATCAAAATAACTGTTGCCGTCGCTGGTGGTGACATCAAAGGCAGCAATATCACCACAAAATCTGGCATGACGAACAATTTGTTGGTCGGCCAAATCATTCTGCAAATACTTTTCCAGATACTTATGCGCTTTTTCTCTGTGCCGCTGCTCGGCGCTTTGGAAGGCTGCGGGATTCGCTTCCAAAAGATCAAGCGAAGCTAGAGCAGCGGCGCAGGCCAGCGGGTTGGCTGTATATGAATGACCATGCAAGAATGTTTTGCCAGCCTCATCGCTATAAAAAGCACTGAAAATTTCTTCCGTAGCGATGGTCGCTGCCAGAGGCAGGAAACCACCTGTGATGCCCTTCGAAAGACAGATCAAGTCAGGCGCGGTATTAGCCTTGGTGCAAGCAAACCAATCGCCGGTGCGACCAAAGCCCGTCATCACTTCATCGTAAATGATAATCACGCCCAATTCTCGCGCTGCTTTTTCTAGCTGCTGCAGAAATATCGGTCTGCACATGCGCATTCCCCCGACACCTTGCACCAAGGGTTCAATGATCAATGCCGCGTGAGACTGTGGATACGCATCCACACAAGCATAAAATGCAGCGAGCGCTTCTTTCTCTTTTCGCTCGACATTGTCATCACCATCACCATCGAATGTCTCGGGAAAAGGCAGCATATCAGTCTCGAACATAAGGTGCTGAAACGGCTTCCAGAACGGGCTGCTGCGGCCAACGGACATAGCTCCCAATGTGTCGCCGTGATAGCCACCGGCAAAGCCAATGAACCGCGTCCGCGTTTCGCCCCGGTTGAGCCAATACTGATAGGACATTTTCACAGCCACTTCCACTGCTGTCGATCCGTTATCCGAATAAAAAACTCGGCGGCAGCTCTTAGGCAAGTGCGCAAGCAATCGCGTCGCCAGCTTTTCCGCTGGCTCATGAGTGAATCCAGCAAAGATCACATGCTCGAGTTTTTGCGCTTGTTCAGAAATTGCTCGGGCAATAATCGGATTAGCATGTCCATGCAAGTTCACCCACCAGCTGGAAATGCAATCAATGATTTGACGCCCGTCTTCGAGTTCCAGATAGACGCCGTGACCGCTTTTCACTTTCAGTGGTGGCGGCGCCGTTTTCATCTGCGTGAACGGATGCCAAATAGGCGCTAATTCAGTGACTGTTGCTTTGGTCATACTCTCACGCTTTGCAGGGCAAAATGCTTCTCAAACTGTTCTTCGAAGATGTCGAGCAATTTGCCAGGTGACACGATTTCCAGTGGCTCGATTTCAGCAATTACCTTGGTCTGTCCGTAATGTTCAATTGCCTGCTTGTTTCCTGGATTAAGTTTGCCGTTCATTACAACGCCGGCAATTGGCACACCTGCTAAGCGCAAGCGATCCAGTGTCAGCACCGTGTGATTGATCGTGCCAAGCGCACTGCGGGATACGACCAGAGCGGGCAGAGCAAACCTCTGGATAACATCGAGTATGAAATGCTGATCGTCGATCGGCACCATAACACCGCCAGCGCCTTCAACGATCAGTGCCTCATCCGGATGACCTGGCAAATTCAACTTTGTAATATCAATCTCGATCCCATCGATCGCTGCAGCGGCATGCGGTGACAACGGTTGCGTCAACAAATAACCTTCAGGATAAAAATGATCCGCTGACAAACCAGTGATTTGCTCAATCAGCTTGCTATCGGTGCCCTCGATCGTGCCACTCTGAATTGGCTTCCAATATTTTGCTCGCAATCCCAGAGTGAGAATCGCCGAGATAAAGGTCTTGCCGACATCAGTGTCGGTGCCGGTGACAAACAAGCGCTTCGGTAAACTCATAAGTTCCTCCTCAAATGTCCATATAAAATGTCGTACGTAACGGCGATCTGTCCTTGCGCACCTCGATCCCATTGACGCAGGAGTCTTCTCAGACGAGCGCCGCCAGAGTCAGGATCGCCAGGGCGGTAGTCGGGATGATGATTGCCGTTGCCGCCATCATCGAAGTTGTTGCGGGATTCGACACGCGGTTGCATACGCGTGGTGGCGCCGACGCGACGCAAGGTTTTGAAGAAATCGAGGGCGGTAGGATAGTGCAGCCGAATTTGAGTGGCGTGCAGATTGCTGGACAAGCCGCGCTTAAGACAATAGTTGTGAATCGACGCAGCGGTCGGCAAGTTGTTGCCGGTGAACGGAATTCCGGTTCGCTCACAAATCGTCTTCCATTCAGGGAAACTGGCAGCTGTGGGGAAGGAAAAAAGGAAATATCCGCCGGGCGCAAGCGCGTTGGCAATGCCATCAAAGGCGGTGCGAATATCGGTAAACCATTGGGCGCTAAATGCAGAAGCGATCAAAGCAAATCTTGCCGCCTCCAGCCGGTCCGTTCTATCGCCATCGATGACGGCCAAGCGCACCGGATGCTTGATGCGTTCTCGACATTCCCGCAGCATACGCGGCGAAATATCGGAAATTGTCAGATCGCGGTCGGCACAGTATTTAAGGATCTCGGCTGTAAAAAGCCCGGTACCGCAACCAAGCTCGAGCGCCGGACCGGCAGGGATTTGATCGACAATCGCAGACAGGCGGCTGGCAAGCAGAGTCGCTGCCTGACGCTGGATGTCTGCACCAGCCTCATATGTGGCTGCAGCTTTGTCGAAGCTCTTCGCGATTATTGCCTGATCAATCATCAGCATGCTGCTACCTCAACGGACTCTCGCGATTTTATGGGCTCCACTATATGCTCTAGGATCTTCCTTATACACCAGAGGCTTTCAGTGAACGGCAAAGCATGGCCCGCTTGCGGATGGATAACCAGTGCGCTGTTCGTCAACTTTTCGTGCAACATATGTGCATGTTCAACCGGCACGATCCGGTCATTCTGGCCGTGCAGAATCAATATCTGCGGAGCCGCGGCAAACACATCAAGGTCCAGATGATGAGTGTCCAAGAACTGCAGGTCTTCACGCAGCAAACCGAGATTGGCTTTTGCCTGGTCGCGCATCTGCGGCAGATCATACGATGGCCCATCAGTTGCCGCATCACCAAAGCAAGCAGCATAGAAGTCGTTGAGCGTGCCATCGGGATCGTCACTAATACGGGCCAGCATTCTACGCACGGTTCGGCACGATGAGGCTTTTTCACTTAAATGAAATTGTTCGAAGCCGGCAATAATGACGAGCAAATCAGCGCTGGAAATCTGCTGGGCATTGATGAAATGTACACCCAGTGAATGGGCGACAACGATTTGGTGCGTCCTCGCGCCGCTGGTTTTAGGGCCTTGAAAATAGCCGCGTTCGAGACAGTCAGGGCGCCAATTGGCCGGCATCTTGTCCAGCCATTTATGCCAAACTGATGAGTCAAACGCCCATCCATGCTGCGCCAAAATTCGTACTGAGTTCGATTCAGACACGTTCGCATTTCTCCGCTGTCACCGAGCGCAAGCCAAGCACTTTACGACAGTTCGGCGGCTGCTGCCTGAAGGGCAGTTAAGTGTTGACGGCTATCGGCGACTGCTTTGTGCTGGCACGACCGTCCAGTGGTGTATTGCCACTACTTACGTAGGACTCACGCTTAGGTCGCCTTCGCCAATAAAGGCAACTCACTCACGATTACATCCCAGGGTACGCTTAAAAGCCGGTCGTCAGTCTCTTCTATCAAGCCGACATACAAAAGCTCTTTCACATCAGTATGGACGTTCTTGTAGTCTCTATGCAGTCTTGATGCCAGTTTGCGGATGCTCAAAGGTCCGGCTTTCCTCAGATACTGAAGCAATTCAAACCGCTTGGGCGACAGGTATCTAAACAATGTTGCGGTATCGGCAAAGTGCAATCGGTTAACAGGCTCTTCGGCAGGTAAACCCTTTTCTGCTCGCTTCCATGCCTTGACAAAATCGTCAGTCACTTTCTTGGCGCCTGCTACTCCTACCGCGATTGCTCTTTTCCGCTTAGCCAAGACTCTCACCTCTTATTGATTCAACGTCTCTGATGAAATCGGCCCGTATGGTTTCCACGTCTTTGAAGGTGTAGCGCTCTTCCCGGTCTTCGATATGCCGATGATCGCCCTTGCCCTTCTCATTGTCGTACCTCACAAGCGTCTTACCGGGCAATCCGTAGTGAAGGCGATACTTGAAACCATGCCGCTGGTTTTGCGCCTTATACGGCAACTCCCACAACACAACTTCCAAAATGGCACCGTCAGGGAAGGTCACTTTGTCATGGAATATCAACCTGGCCTTCATTGCCAAATCTTACCATATGGTGTCAGGACCATCAAGCGAACCCAGGCTCAACATCCTCTCTTTCGCCAGGCTTTGAACGCTTGGACAAGCTGCTCGATTTGCTCGTCGCTATGTGCCGACGATAGGGACAATCGGATGCGCGCAGCGCCTTCGGGCACAGTCGGCGGTCGTATGGCCAGCGCTAAGATGCCATGTTCTTCCAAATACTGACTTAAAGCCAGCGCTTGATCATCGTCACCTATTAACACTGGAATGATCTGAGTGCTGGAAGCGCCCGTTGAATATCCTAATTGTTGCAGTTCGCTTCGCACGTGCTGCGCAACCGAGAGCAATCGCACACGCTCGGCATCCATACCGGGAATCAGGTCTAGCGCCGCATCAATTGCCCCCAGCACAGATGGTGGCAGTCCGGTTGAATAAATGAATCCACCACAAAAATTGATCAGATAATCACGCATTGTTTTCGAACAGGCGATATAAGCGCCAAAGCTGCCGCACGCTTTGCCGAATGTACCCATGATCACATCTATTTCTGGCTTGCCCGCTGCCAGCCCCATGCCGTGCGGACCAAACACGCCTGTGCTGTGCGCTTCATCGACAAACAAGCCGGCAGCATTTTCTCTGGCGACGGCGATTAGGCCGGCGAGATCAGCACGGTCGCCATCCATGCTGAAGATACTTTCAGTGATTATCCAGCGCCAATCGCAAGCCGCCGCTCGGCGGCTTTGTAAACGGCGGCGCAAATCGCCCACGTCATTGTGACGAAAACGGGACCATTTGGCGCCGCTGAGAATCGCGCCTTGCAACAAAGAATTGTGGCTGAAGCGATCGCATAAAACAAACGCAGAGGCAGAAGCGACTGCAGCGATCACTGACATATTGGCTTGATAGCCGGAGTTCATGATGAGAGCAGCCTGTGTGCCCTTGAGGCGAGAGAGCTTGGCTTCGAGTTCTTCGTAAATATCGAGGTTGCCGGTGATCAAGCGCGATGCACCACATCCAGTGCCATAACGTTCGGTCCATTCTATTGACCGATTTTTGAGAAGCGGGTGCTGAGATAAGCCTAAATAATCGTTGGAGGAAAAATTGATTAGGGTGCGACCATCGCATGCAACTTTCATGCCACCAAGCGGATAGGTCGAACGCAAAGTGCGCAGCCGCTGATCGGCCAGACGCTGCGCCAGAATATCTGCCAGGGCGTTTGCCATGGTATTTGATTGATGAGTTTTCAATTCAAGCATCCTAGCACTTTACGATAGTTCGACTACGGCTGCCTGAAGGGCGGTTAAGTAGAGGGCGTAACAAAAGCTTAGATAGCAAGGACACTCACATAGACGCGCTTGGGGTCTCTGGTTCCAAATGGTAAAAACTCGCCTCCTCCATCTTACTATATCGATTAATAGGACCAATGATAAGACTGAGAAAAGAGGGGCGCAAAATAGCGCCCCTTCTCGAGGTATCAGTTGAGCATGACGCAGCTAGGCGGCAGCGGACCGCGCCGAAAATAACGGCCACCGCCACACCTGCCACCACTGGGGCTGCGCGTCAGCCCACTCCTTGTACGAAAGTACTTTCTTCGACTGGAGTTCCAGCCGCGTCTCCCCTGGGAGCCGTCCAGCGTTCTCGAAGGGGCCGAGACGCTGCGGAAGCCCAAATGGCTTGTCGGTGTAAATCTCCATGGCGGCACCCCGCGGATCCAGGAGAACCCCAACGACGAGTTCCAACTTACGCAGCGCTCTCAGGGCCCTGCCTAGGTTTTGTTCGAAGTTACCTGTGACCTTGTAGCATTGAACATGGTACGACCAATGTGTCGGCAGGTCGTCGACAGTCCGAAAGCTGACAAATACAGGCTTTCCTGTGTCTGCACTTGGCATTTGTTCACCTTCTTTCTTCTTCTCTCATTCAATTGTTGTGAGAACCCATGTGGTTATCGGCTCTCAGTGTTTATGAGACGGCAGGTCCAGGCGGCCGTCCTCCTGCTAGCTGCGCGCAGCAGCTAGTGCTTGTGGCTTTGCTCGTTGTCGAAGGTCGTGATATCTGTCCAGGAAGCCGTTGGCGGCAACCCACGCTCTGCTGCCATTTGCAAGAGCGCCTGCTTGTCGTCAAAGGTCGTGATATCTGCCCAGGAAGCCGTTGGCGGCAGCCCACGCTCTTCTGCCATGCGCTGAAGCGCTTTATCTTCTGTCTCGGCCATAATCTTCATGCTCCTTTCGATCTTGTTTGGCCGCCGGATGACTAATCCGACAGCGGGTTTGAACCGCTGATAAAGCGGCCTATTGAAGAATTCTGTTCAGGTTCGACGTAAGAAAGCGCGGTCGAACAAATTTTTGCTACCGCCCGTGCAGGAGCCAATACTCCAGTGGCCAGATAATCGCAAAAACGGCGGTCCACATGGAGCAGACCACAAACTGCCTGCTCTCGCCAGTTCTTTGTACAAGCCAATTACTGAAAATTGAAAGCGGCATGTTTACCAAATAAGACTGGATGCCGGCAATCAGGCACATCCAGAGAATGGTGTGGACAGTCGCCGGCCACATCTGCAGAACGACAATGGGCAGAACATGACGGGCGATCCATACTGGGTTGAAGTACAGCACGCATAGCCAAGTTCTCGTCCAAACTCCCTCGAAGTGCGCTCGCATCTCTGCAAAAACCAAAGGAATCTCGAACGAGTAATAAAGCCCCATTAACATCATCAGCAGCGACCGCTCCAGGCTGTAGTGCCCTGTGATGAGCTGGGCGATTGCGTCGCCCAGCGGGTAAATCACTATGGCGGCCAAGATGTTGACCGGCTTGAAGACACGCTTCAGCGACATAATCGACTCCTTTTAAGATTAGAAAAAATCAGGACAAAAAAGAGAGGGCGCGATGCTGCCTCCTCATCTCAACAGGTCGCTCTTCAGCCACCGCCCAGGAACATTACGCCGCTGCCAGCTCTGTGACCGCACTCCCTGTGGTGCGTCGGCTCGGACACAATGCCCGAGCCGCTGTTGTGAGAATGTTCTGGCCGGACGATCACCCGATCCGGGAGGAGATCCGTCCACCAATGTGAGCTGGATATCCCGGGGCAGGCACTGTGATCATGCCCTTGTCGTCGATTGGCAAGGGATCGCTGCTTGGGACGTCTGCCCACTCGAAGCTGACCGGAAAGTAGCCCTTCGCTGGATATGTTCGCACGTGCACTTTGTACACGCCTGGAAATCGCCAGGACATCTGGATTTTGTTCCGCGCCCACCGCGTGACGAAGAACACTTGCTGAAACCGGGGCCGAGGCCAGATGCCCCACTTCCAACAAATGGCGCTGCCGTCCGGATAGACGGCATACGAATGGTTCCCGTCGCCGTCCTTAGCGATGAAACGCGTGACGGGCTCATCCAACGGCACAAACGTCTTTGCTCCTTTGTCGCTGACTGCGATCAGCCCGACGACATTGAAGTCGTCGTCGAAGCATATGAGCGCAGAGTGAGTAGTGACCGCTTTCATGTACAGTGCGGCCACGTACCGACGCTGTCCCTGCGGGTTGAGGATATGGTACGTCGGTTTCAGGTCGTAGCCAAAGCGACTTGCAAGTGTCATCGCCGCAATCTGAGCGCACCGCTCAGCGTTGATCTCGTTTCGCCAGGCGATGATGCCTCGATTGGGGAGCGGATAAAGCCACTCCGCACCCAGCTTAAACAAACTGCGTATTGCGTCGTTCATCACGCTTCTCCTTCTGCCTAATGTTGTCGCTCTACCGCCAGGTTGCGACGGTCAAAATTCACCCACACAAGCGGGCTCACTCCACCGTGCTCCAATAGCAGCCTCTTACTTCACACCAAGGTTAGATTGTCCACCTGCGGGAACCTGTCCCAAACGCTCGGTTGACCATACTCGTCATTGCAAGCGTCTTTCACGACCTCGATCGAATCCAGGGCATATATGAGATCTTCGACGTTGGCTTTGACACAGCTGCCGGTGTTCACACCAACGAGACGCGCTGCATCAAAACCTCGCAACTCTGCCGACATCAATATGTATTCAGCAGCGCTGCTTTGCTTGGCCGTTATGGGCTCAAGCCGTTCGTACCCAGTCAGGAGCTCATTGATTTTGGCATCGGTAGCCCCGAATACCACAGGGTCCAGCTCCACTCGCAAGATCCACCACCCCAGTGAAATGGCCCTGACGATCTCGCGGCAAACCGCATTGACGGTTCGCGGGTCGCGAGCGGCGCGGTTAATTTTTGGCTGCATGTGAATGATGATAAGTGCAAAATTCGCCATCGCGACCTCCTTTTTTGAACATCTGGATCTTGTTAAAACGAAGCCGCCGTGGACTGGCGGCTCCGGTTGACATCACAGCGAAAGTCCACTTCGCTTCTTCAACTCCTACGCCACCGCGTGCGGTTACACTACGGTGTACATCGAGAAGTTGAAGCTTGCAGCAGCGATCTCTGCGCTGCTGTACTCGTGTCTGTCAGTGAGACGTGGCAAGCCGCGGACTCCCATGACAATGACACGGTCCCCAGCCCCGACCGATACCCGCGGCGGCGCCTCAGGTATCGCAACCTCGATACCAAAGCGCTCCCGCATGGCGGCAATCGTCGCCTGGTGAGATGGGTTCAGACAGCTCTCGCAGCCGCCCGAAACGATTTCCTGCACTTCATCCGTCGTCAGTTCCCGACGCATAATCGTGCAGTTTCCGCTGAACATTGAGTCCGCTAACGCGAACCCAAAGTAAGTCTTCATTTTTTTGCTCCATTGAGTGCTCTTCGGAATCGCACTTTGCCAGACCTCTTTGCAGCAAGAGCTGCGTGCCCATCAATGTGGGACGTTGAGTGAGGTCTTAGTTGGCGGTGTGCTCAACCTAAGAGCTATAGATAGCCACCTTGATCCCTTTCCCGGTCGTCGGGAACTTGGGCGGGCTACCCTCAATCGCCTCTTCATCGGCGCACTACTTGATTGACCAATGCAAGCGGGCTCGCCTGCGTCGGCAATCAACAAATCAATGGAAGCAATTCCCCCTCCCTGCGAAAACCTCACTCAGTTCGCGCAAAGCGCATACGGCAACCAAGTAACCATCGCCACCACTTCTGGTGCACAATTAGTTTGCTTGTTTGCTTGATGTTCGCCTGGCTGGCAGCTGATTTGGAATCTCGGGAGATCGAAATGAAAACGTGCCTTAATCTTGCCTGTTTCGGGCGCGCAAACCAAATTTCAAGGCATAACACGCGCGCGCGTATCTCTAAAATCCGGGCAAGCCCGTGCGCCATAGCTTGACATCTATAATCGGGGGGATTATTGGGGTAATCGAAACCCGATCCTGTATCATCGGCTACACGTACTTACCACATCGTTTTACGCCGCCCGGACCGCTTAACATATGCGCAAGCTTTCGAACGCGTATTTTCACCACGGTGCGTTGAAGCGCGGTAACGTATGAGAGGAAAAAGAAACGGCACGAAAATATGGATTACAGTCAGGGACATCTACCTTCATACCAAACGCTTGCGGCGATCGGGGCAATGTCCCTCAATCCGACCCGCCCGTTGCAATTAGAACGGATGATCTCGAAGAAAGACGATTTGTACGAAGTAAATTTTCCGCTTTTTTGGACCCGGGCGGGAAAATACAACCATGGCATGATCATGTGATCGCTCAAGTCTCGGCGAAGACACAAACGATTCACCTAATAGATCCTTTCAACAGCCGCATCACTATGATTTTGCAGTACGAGGACTTTCTCAACTATTTTTATCTGATTGCGACGGCTCATCTTGATGCGGCACAGAATTCTAGAGCCTTCAAGCGGCTCTAATAACGCGCTTAAGAATCAAACCCTAGGGCAAACAAGAGTGCCGCCTTGATGCGCTCCATTTTCGTCGAGGAAAGGCTTGTGATCAACTTTCCGAGCTTGTCCTTGGCCACCGTTTGCACATGATCCAAATTAACTGCGCAGTCTTGGGACATGCCATCTGCTTGCGTCAGCCGCACTTCTGAAGGAATATCCCGAATGGTTGAAGTTATCGGAGCAACAGTAATTTCACCCAAATATGGAATGATGCTATCTCGCGTCAGGACAAGAACAGGGCGTTTTTTGTCGGGTGATTTGAAAACATAATAGCGAACATCGCCGCGATTCATTCGGGCCAGACCTGCTCGGCAACCCAAAGGTCAAATTCACCCGCCTTGACGGGACGGCGCGCATAGCCTTGAATCTGCTTTTGTTCCAGTTTGCGGATGCGCAATTGCTTTAGCCACGCTTGAGCTGCGTGTCTGAAAAAAGCAGAGCGATTTCTGACACCGCATTCTTTGTCTATCAACTGCAATAGCTGTGGATTGATTGTAATTTGAATAGTCTTCATATGTGTATTATAATGTGGATAGTTCTCCACAGTCAAATTATCCCAGATTATCTTAGGATTCTCTACGCAATGCACGCCGTAATTGATCAGGCACAAACAACAATTCTTCCTGTTGCTATCGACCCAAATTAATACCGAAGTTAAATATTTACAGCAAAGTTAATCATAGAAAAGAGAAGGGGGATGCATTAGACTGCATCCCCCTTCCATCCGAGAAGCTTGCACTTCCCGGCTAAGCAGTTATTGCAGCGTCAGTTTCCAAACGGCGCCATACCCATAGGTGCCGCCGTAAAGACTGGTGCCGTAAAGGTTTCCGTTGTTGTCGATGGCCAGCTGACCGACAGGATTTATTCCTGCACCCACCCCTCCCTGAAAATCAAAGAGGTCGGTGTAGTTATAGCTTCCGGCAGACAGCTCAAATACGTTGCCAGAGCCATATGTGCCATCGCCGTAGGTGGCGCCATAGAGATTGCCGGCGCCATCCATGGTTAACCCCGACAGTGGACCAGGTCCACCCCCGGTGAAACTGTGCAAGATCCTTTGTTGTCCGTTTGCTTGCAACTCCCAAACAGCTCCTCCGTAATTGTTATAACGAGGAGCTGCCACAAAGATGTCGCCCGCAGAATCAAGGGCGAGGGTTCCGGACGCGCCGTCTCCTACATTGCCAATAGAGTAAAGTACTGTTTCCGTCCAGGTACCATGCGTGTTTGTGAGTTTAGAGATTGTGCCGCCACCATTAGCGCCACCCGCGCCGGTAGGGACATAGACGTTCCCGGTTGCATCGAAGACGGGACCGCCTGTCGGGTATTGTCCTCCGGAGCCAGCGCCAAAACTATAGACATCGCTATAAGTGAAGCCGCCGCCGCCATTGGCAGTCAGCTCAAACAGCGTGCCATAGCCGTAGTCGCCGCCAAGGAAAGCCGTTCCCCAGATATTGCCTTCGGCGTCGAAGACAATATTGTTGTACTCCGGCGCGTAGCCGCCAGGACCCTGATCCGGAAAGTTGTAGATTGCTGATTCCATCCAAAGACACGTGATGGCACGACAGAAGGTGTCTGGCGGTTGCAGTTTGAAGATCACTCCTTCGCTACCGGCTCCGCCTATAACTGTGGTGCCGTACAAAACGCCTTGTTGGATTACAATCGTCGAACCAGACGATTGGCCATCGGCGATGTTGAAGGCGAAGAGACTACTGAAGATCTGATCTGTCACTTTGACCTTGTAGGCAACGCCAGCGCCCGATGAGCCGCCACGCAGAGTGCCACCGTAAAGGTTGCCGTTGTTATCGAGCGTCGGACCGTTGGCAGGATTACCACCGTCGGGTCCGCCCGTGAACATGTGCAACGCGGTTATTGTTTGAGCATGAGTGATGATTGTGCAGAGAGAAAGCAACACAAACAACACAAACAACGAAAGTCTCGTTTTCATCTTGTCCTCTTTTTGCATCAGGTTAGGGTTCAGGTTGTGCAGATGCGTATTGGTATTGCCACGCAACCGCCGGAAACACCGAAGCGATGTAGCGCCGCACTCGGTGCGGCCTTGGCCAGCACATCCTTTGTGTTAGATGCGATGGGAACTTCTTGCTGGCGCTGTCAAAAAAGTTTGAATGAGATCTCCCGGTGCGATGGAAAAATAGGTGCATCTCCAAATTGCAAAATCAGCTGCCACAAATCAATCTGTTGCAGTTCGTGTTTCGTTAAATGAATAGAGGAAAGATGCAAACGACGTGAAAACCAACTAGCGGAGCCAGTAATAAGCGATTGCGCGTACGTTACCTCGCGTACGCGGTTCGGCGTACGCAGACCCTCACCCATTTTCGGTACGCCGGAATTGATCATCACAAACAACACACGAATACTTTCGGTTGCTTCACCGAATACGGTGAATTCTCTAATACCGACAAAAAACAAAAACGGCAAAGCCAAAAAGAAAAAAAAGGAGGGAAAGAGCCGTTACGGCTCTGCCCTCCCTCAGCGTTATTTGATCTCGCCCGATGTCGTTCTCAATCAGGACGCCAGCTCTGGAGAGGACTCTCGTCGCCGCCAGGCTAGTTCTGGTCGTTATCGGGTCCTGGAAAAAAATGAGATAAGTTACTTTCACCATAGAGAGAGCAATTGATCAAACAAAATGCTTAGAACTTAGTTTCTATGGCGACAATATGTAATCAGTGGTGTTTTCCGCATCGCTAAGCAGCAAAGCGGCTAGCGAAGATAGCGCTAACGTCTCTTGACTACCGGTTCATGAGGCGGCTGTCTGGCAAAGGACTGCCATTTAAACGACAAAACCACCCACTGTCGCAATTACTTCTTCAATTTGAAACATTGACTGGAAAACTCAGGCAAAATAGACACTCTATAATGCTTAAGCTCTAATCGCCATACGGCATTGTCAATGCTCAGTTGCCAAATCCTCACAACATACCGACACCGCCACTGCGTAGTTCACTAGAATCGTCAATCAAGTGTTCAATTTTCACGTCATCACTCTATTTCCCGAACTAATCCACGCCTATTGCTCAACGAGCATCATCGGGCGGGGCATGCGCGCGCAGAGGCTGTCGGTGCAGACATACAACCCGCGCGAATTTTGCTTGGACAAATACCGCAAAGTAGATGACACTCCCTATGGTGGCGGTGCCGGCATGGTTTTGAAGCCCGAGCCGATCTTCGCCGCTTTCGATTCGATCAAGCGTGTGCCAAATTCGCCTGTATTGGTGATGACTCCGCAAGGCGTGCCGTTCAACCAAACTCTGGTAAGAGAACTGGCGGCAGAGTCCGAGCTGACCATTATTTGCGGTCATTATGAGGGCTTCGATGAGCGCATCCACTCGTTAGCCACGCACGAAGTTTCACTGGGCGACTATGTTCTCACCGGTGGCGAACTGCCGGCATTGATTGTCATCGATGCCATCGGCCGCATCACACCCGGCGTTCTCGGTGCGGCAATTTCCTTAGCTGAGGAATCTTTTGATGACGGGCTTCTTGAATCACCGCAGTACACAAAGCCGCCTGAATACAGAGGCATGGTCGTGCCCGAGATTTTGCGCTCTGGCGATCATCAGGCGATTGCGAAATGGCGGCGACATGAAGCGCTCAAACGTACCTGGCGCAGACGACCGGATTTGCTTCTTGGTGCTGATTTAAGCACAGAGGATGAACAATATTTGCGGACTTTAGCGCGGGGTGAGCGAGAGGCTGGGCAGAAAGATGCGCGAGAGGTTGAGCAGAAAAGTGCACGACAGACGGAGCAGCAAACAGAGGAAAGTTGAGGCAAACAAATGGCGCGTGTGGTTTTGGGATTAATCGGATTCGGCACGGTGGGCTCAGGCGTGGTGGAACTGCTCGGCTATCAAAAATCTCTAAATTTAAAGAAGATAGCTGTAAAGGACAAGAGCAAGGAGCGCCCACTCCAGTCTCCATGCCCGACTACGACCAATGTCGCTGAAATTATCGACGACCCGGAAATTGAGATTGTTGTCGAAACAATGGGCGGCGAACAGCCGGCGCTTGATTATATCCGCCGGGCGATTGAAAGACGCAAGCATATCGTTACCGCCAATAAAGAAGTGCTGGCTAAATTTGGTCCGGAATTGTTCGCTCTCGCCCGCGAGAAAAATGTCGCTATTTTCTTTGAGGCATCGGTTGCCGGCGGCGTGCCATTGATCTCTACAATGCATAAAGGGCTGGAAGCCAACGAGATTTCCTCTGTCACCGGCATTCTCAATGGCACCACCAATTTCATTTTGTCCCAAATGGAAACCAATGGACAGTCGTATGAAAGTGCCCTCACTCAAGCACAAAAGCTTGGCTTTGCCGAAGCTGATCCCACCAACGATGTGGACGGCTTCGATGTCGCGTACAAACTCTCGATCTTGTCGGCGCTGTCGTTCGAGCGTTTCATCAGACCAAAAGACATTTTCCGTGAAGGCATCCGCAAAATTACAGCCGAGGACATAAGCTACGCTAAAGACTTTGGTTACCGGATCAAACTGTTGGGCACATCCAGGCGAGCGGCTGCTGATCGTGGCGGGCAAGCTGATTCAGGTCGACGAGCTGGTTCCAGTGGCCAAGCGAGCTCTGGCGAACACCATAGTTCCGGCGAGCGAGTTTGCGATGTGCGGGTACATCCGATGCTCGTCCCGTTGACGCATCCCTTAGCCAATGTCTCCGGCTCGAACAATGGCATTCTCATGCATGGGCACGCTGTTGGCGAGATCCTCATGGTTGGACCGGGAGCGGGAAGTTTGCCAACCGCATCGGCAGTGGTCGGCGATATCATCAATCTAGCTAGCGCCCTGCAGTTGCCGGACTTCGCCACCTATTTCCAGCCTGCCATTCGCTCGGAATGGGGCATCGTAGCAGAAGCAGGCAGCTGGTCGTGTCCATTTTTCTTACGCTTGATCGTCGGCGACACACCAGGCGTAATCGGTCAGATCGGTACCATATTTGGTGCGCATCAAATTAGCCTTTCCAGTATCGTCCAAAAGGGAACACAAGGCGATCATGCGGAGATCGTCATCATTACTCAGGCAGCGCCGGAGAAAGTCTTGCGCAAGGCACTGGCAGAACTAGAGAAATGCGAGTTCTTCAAAGAGCTCAAGAGCTGCTTCCGCATTTTCTTGTAAACCGCGTCGAGCCAAAAGAGAATAGAGCCGCCGCACAATGCTGCCAGTTTTGGCGTGCTCAATAGCTCCAGCGATAGTATTGATAGCCAGTTCTGGACTATTGTCTGCTAATCAGGTGGTCGCTGGGTTGGCAGTGCCGCCTGCCGCCGATTAGCCACCGAAGTTCGCAAGAGGTGATGCAGCCTTTGCAGCGCCGACGGCCGTCCGGGCATAAACCCTCCAGTTCTCGGCTGGGAGAGCGATACCAGCCGCAAGGTTTCCAACAGAGTTCGGCTTGGACCAGCCGCGTTCTTTCACCAAAGTTCCGCGCGTTCTTAGACAAGATATGTCTTCCAAGACTCTCCATTCTTGATATCTAAAAGACGGTTTCTTTAAGTTGACTTTGTCATCGTTTTTAGTCACACCTCAAGGCCCTCTAAGAAGCACCCAGTATTTCAATTCAAATTGGTTGGAAGCAGCGCTCTGTTTGCATTGAGTGTGAGAAGACGATGTCCGGTCGTATAACTGCGATCAAGTTATGGTCCTCAGAGCAAGGCAGTAACTGAAGGGAGTATGTCATGGCTCACAAAGCCAAAAAACGCAAGACGGTGCGAGTCAATTCAAAGTCGTATCTAAACCATCTACAACTAAACACACAAATGTGCCCGTACTGCGCCCTGAATGCTGCCATCCCGACATTCGGTCCCTACCGCAGTCTCTCTCGGCTGGCACTGGCGCAAGCGCAAACGCTTTTGCCTGGTTTGCCAGCGCTTCTCTTGCATGCCGCTAAAAGATGCAAGCGTCTATCGTGCTAAACCGGCACTGAAGAAGATCGCAGCGCTGCTAATCAGCACAACCAATCCTAGCGAAAAGCCACTGCGTCCGGAGGTCTGCGGTGTTAATCGGATCACCCTGGTGGGAACGGACGGCGGCGTGCGCGTGCATGCCGAACTCTTCCTCCATCCCGCTACCCAACATCATACGCTGCCTTACGATCGCCAAGAAATCTCCGAACTCCAGTTTGCTGGCAAACCGATCCCACAGGCAGTTCACGCTGTGGCCCGTAAGCTTGCTGGACAAGGGTTTGACGTGTGCGATCGCCCAACAGGGAAGGGCCCGGGATTTTCCGTTCTGCGCTTGCGTCGGCGACGGACACATATCCTCATTGGATGGTATGCGGCAAGGGCAAAGACAGCTCAAACTAGAAAGCATGCCATGACTAAACCAGCGCACAGACGCGCAGCTTAGCAAGCACCATTAAGTAACTCTGATTGAGAAGGCCGGAGATGTTCCGCTGCTCCGGCCTTCGTTTCTTTCCGCACTTTTGCAAAATATGGCAGTGCCGTTACTGATACTTCACCCGTCCATCACCACATGCGATGGCAAGTATTTCTAACTAATACATCAATCCAAATCATAGAAAGGAGCCGCACATGGCAGACGAAATCGTCGATCAAATCCAGCCGCTGGCTGACGAGTTGAGCAAAACCCTTGCAAGAATGCGTGCGGCGTACGAGTCTTTCGAAGAAGAACTCGCTCATCCGCTTGGGGCAGTGCCAACGGCGATAGAGGAATTCCTGCGCATCGCCGGCGAAGTTTCACAATGCCAGCAACGGATCGTTACGCTGCTTGATGGTATCCCCGAGCACTTGGTCCGACAGATGCCCAGCGTGCTGCAAATGGGCGGCACAATTCGCGAAATTGATCAGCTCTTTATCCAGTTCACACAGAAGCTCGCGACTTTAATAGAGCCGGGTCCGGAGCATATTGTGTAAGAGCAAAATCGCTAACATCAGCCACGACACTGGGTCGTCAAACGAGGAAGCCGATTCCAGTCGACTTGAATGGACTTGATTGGATCGGCTCTTCCTGAGACTTCACAAGTTCAAAACTTCAAAAATTCACAGTTCAAAAGGAGGTTTCCCATGCTGTACCTGCACTTCGTTCTCTTTGCGATTTTCTATCCGTGGCTGGCGGTCCTCTTGACCCGTAAGCTAGCGCGGTCTGGAAATTGTACACCGGTGCGTGTGGACCCTGTCATTGTCCACCCGTACGCCGTACTGGTGAAAATGCTAATCGTCATTGTCCTGGCCATCGCCCTCGCCGGCGGTGGCAGGGATCTATTCGCACAGGTCGTTAGCCTGGCGCTCATGCTCTGGTTTTCGCTGATCGCAGCGGCTCTGCTTAACGACCCGATCTCCATGCTCGTTGAAAGTCATACGGACGACCAAATTGGGCGACCGCTTCTGAAACGTGTTGCTTATCTGGTTGCTATTTTCGTGGTGACCAGCGGTCTGCTGCTCCTAGTGTCTCTGCAGCACGGCTTTCCGCCTTCGAAATTGCTGCTGCACGAGCAGCTTTACTTGTTGTCCGTCATGGCCGCAGGGTTCGTCTCGGTCGCGGTGATCATCTTTCTTGCTGCCTGGATTGACGTCCGGCAGAGTAAGAGGGTATACGTCAAAGTCGTTGTACCGCCGATGTTAGAGCAAGCACTGACGTATCATTTGCGGCGACCAACGGAAGCCGTGTCCCTCAACAACGGCCAACTCGAGAATCACGAAACCGCCGTTGGAAGATATACACAGACTGCTCAGAGAAGCGGACTATCAAGTGATGGTACACTATCCCGATCGGAGATTTGGCCGCTATTCAAACTCGACTGGCTCTGCGCGGAGATCTCGTACCGATCGACAATGTCGTGCCTCGATTGCGACGTGGCGACTGCTGCCTCATCCTGGTGGCGTTTCCGTCAGAGGCAGCTCACGATAACTTGTTTCTGGACGCTGTGCTGCTCAAACCAACGCCAGTGCCAGCACCAGCGACAGCACCGCTGGCAACTGCAAGCTAACGTCATACGACCGGCAGAAGGTCGACTCCCCAATGGTGTCGTCCTTCTACCGGTCCATCAATTGAGTAACTGAGTCAAAGGAATTGAGTCCAAGGCGCTTGGTGCGCTAATTCACTGCTGAGGAGGCAACCTATGATCGTTATCAACACTCGTAATTTGATCGAGGCGACCATTGCCGTGAGCTTTCCGGCGATCCGGCTGGGACGCTATCCGGGGTTCGGCATCGAATTGCCAGAGCCCTTGATGGAACACATCGTCGACGGGACCACCATCGTGTCTGTTGCATCTGCGTTGTGGTTTGGCGCCGGCGGAGACGACCTTCTAGCAGCAGGGTTCCTGCTCGCAGCGGTTTTCGGGTGGGGGACATTGCTGATCCTCCGACGCGATCTCCCTTGGAGAGAAGCCGATGCCCAGCCGATGCGGCCTGGACGTACGGACTGCTTAGTCTTCATCGCGCTGGGCCTTGCATGTGCGCTGCTCCACTTTCTCAATTGGCTGCCAGAGCTGAATCTCTGGCTCTGGTATGCGCTAGCATGTCTGACCGTCGAGTACGCCGTCATGACAGTTGCTGCCAGCATTCGCCCGCACGATCAGTTAGGAAAGCATGGATGGTACAACCTGAGTATCGTCTATGCTTGGGGATTTGTGATTTTCGCCATCGTGCACCTGGCGTTGGCCAAAACCGTGTTGGTGGCATTGTACGTGGGAATGGCCGCCGCAACAATCAAGGCGATTCACTTCCACTATGAATACGGCCAAAAGCCATCGCTCGGGATTCGCATTCTCCGTACTCCGCTCGTCTGGATATGCTTGGTGCTCGCGGCCATGTCCGACACCCCACCGCCTTCAGCACTGCCAGTGGTGATGGCGAAAGCACTGCTTGTGGTGGCGAACGGAGTTGCCTTCATCTGGCTAGCGAAAATCGGCTGGACCGTTTTCAACAGCGGGAAGGACGATCTGCCAGTGATGACACAGTAGGCGAATCTTTGCCATTGCTGTTTCAGTGAGGAGCGCGGCAGAGAAGTGCGCGCCGGCTCCTCGTTGTTCAGCCCATTCCGGCAGCGCGTCGTTGCCGCGCATTTACTCTGCACACAGGAGGCAGAAAATCAGATGGTTACAATTAACGTTGACAGTCTCTTCTTTGTCTATGCGGCGTTTCTCGTATCGTGTCTCGCGGTTCAGGCTGGTCGCACGTCGTGGTTCACCCACTTCTCCGAAGCGCTTTTTGGGCCAATGAGCATCGGCGACGTGCTCAGAGGCATCACGATCATTGCCACTGGATCGGCTTTGCTGGTCGGCAGCTCTTACAATATTTTCGGGGCGCTGTTGTTGCTGGTGGCCGTCTTCCTCTGGGGGACGCTGCTCATTATCCAATGCGACTTCCGTCAGAAATTTCCCTCGATCTTTCCGGCGCTGATTAGCCGTCAAGAATTACTGATCCTCATTGGAGGCGGACTCCTATGTGCTCTGTTGCATGCTTTTGGCTGGCTGCCCGAACTCAATCAATGGTTCTGGTACGCGTTTGTCTGTGCAGCCGTCGAGTACGCCGTCGTGTTCATCGCTGCCTCCATGCTTAAGAACAGCGAGCCCGAAAGCTATGGTTTGAACAATGTGGTCGTTGCCATTGCCTGGGGATTCGGCTTCTTCGGCGTATTCCACCGCGTCCTTGCTCAGAGTGTTTCGGTCGCATTGTTTGCGGGGATGTTCGTGGCCGTAGTCCGGGCCGCCGACACCCACCGCCAATATGCAGCCAGGCGTTCGCAATGGGAGCGGCTGTGGTTTCGAGTCCTCGCCAGTTTCATTATGGTGGCAAGTATGCTGCTTGTCGGTCTGGTTCGAGATCATGCTGTCGTACTTTGGGCCGTTAACGCGCTTGAGTTAGCGATCCTCGTTTTCGCCTGCAGTAAGGTCTACAGAAACGGTAGGGATTACGGTCCGCTACTACAACGGTACCGTAGCCGAACTTCGCGGCTGTTTCACTGAGGAGCGCGGCAGAAGGCTGCGCTGCCCCCGCGCGGGAGCGTCTTCAACGAAGTCGCTCCCGCAGCCAAACCTTCAACAAAAATTCGAGAGGAAAACTGCATGCCAACAACGACAATCAACTTAAACGATTTAACACAACTGCTGCGCGAAAAGGTTTGCCAGCCGGTTGTGTCTGAGTTCGTTCTCCAAAGTAGCTTCCTGCGGTTCGCAACATTGGACTTCTCTTGCGGCAGCGAAGGCAATCACAAAATTCACGTATCGATCGTCTTATGTGAGGGGACCATAAACACGAGGGTTCTCTCAATCTTTGCAGGCGAGATCAAGCAGCCATTCAACGCGGAAACCCCGCTAGATGAAGTGGCGCAAAGACTCGCTAACACCATCAAGACGCTCAGGGAACGCGTCCCGGAGTTCGAACGCCTTGGAAAAGCGCCCCGGTCCCCTAAGCTGTGCCGCTTCCAAAGCTTCGAGGTTGTTCAGCCCATTCCGGCAACGCTTTGTTGCCGCGCATTTACTCTGCAACAGGAGGCAGAAAAAAATGACTTTCGATACTTGGACGTTTATCGCATTGGCGACAGCCGTGTCGCTACTGGCCGTCAAGCTCGGGCGCACGAGCTGGTTCAGCCAAATCGCCTTTCTTTTCGAGACACCTTGGGTCGATGGCCTCACCATGGGCCTTATGTGGGTCAGCTTATTGGTGGCCCTTATGATTGGCAGCTCGCTCCCGATTCTAGGTGGACAATTGATACTGTTGGTCAACTTTGCCAGCGGCGTACTGGTGATTTATGAACGAGACCACTACAAAAAGCCCCATCCAAACTCCCAAAACGATCGGGCTAACTGCTGTGTGATCCTAGCGTTTGGGCTTATATGCTGGGCACTGCACCATACTGGCTGGCAGCCAACGCACGTCCTGTGGCTGTGGTACACATTCCTGTGCGCAGTCATCGAGTATGTTGTCGTTTTCGTCGCAGCCGGGATTCAGGGCTATCAACGCGTCCCAGTGCAAAAATGATGCACGAAAGCAGCGAAAGCAGCACGGCTTGTCAGACCGCGCTGCACTGACAGAGGCAGTATTTCAACAAAAATTCTTAAAAGGAGGACGATCATGGCATTCAGCATGCCACCAAGCACCATCACCCTGGAGCAATTCACCACTGATTTTCGCCCAAAGGTTGCCACCAAGTTTGGCTCTGTATCGCCCGATTCGCCACCGGCAGACCGCCGGGGGGTCGCCTGCGACACGACAGTCGAGGTTCAGTACCAGCGCGGAGACCGTCTTTATGTATTCGACGTAACCCTCGGTTTCTGGTACTGCGGCAGGCAGATCGACACAAGCGTGACTCTTCGTGATTCGGACTTGCGGCCCAAAAGCCACCAATTCGGCCAGCAGCAGCTGCAAGTATCCATTGCCGATGCGACGGCCGCTGTGATCGCCGATATGGAAGCTCTGATCGAATTGGCGACCACTAGCGGTAACAACTGATTCCTTGCGGCTCGCTGCCCATGCGAATCTCAAATTAGCTTAGCCAGCACCATTCACCAATCGAGCGAATATCACCAGCGGCAGTCTCACTGTGTGTGCTGCCGCACACTTAAGTTCCTGGGAAGGAGGAACATGCATAACCTAACTCGAGAAAAGCCATCGTCAGACCCACCGACTTTTAAAGAGCTGCTTAAAGCTCTAGGCGAAAGTCTTCGGGCGCTATGGGTCACGCTACACACAAACGGGGCCGATTCAGAAAGGGATAGTGTTTACCGCTTGATGACATTGGTTGAAAGCATCGATCCCTGTGTTGAACATCCGGATGCGCTTTTCCGGGCTCTCGACAGGCATCTGCGTGAGGCATACGGAACGACTCAGCAAGTGAAGGTACTCGATCCACTTTTCGGGCGAGTCTTCGGCGACATGGCCCTCCTTGCTTACCTGATCTCGGATCTAGAGCAAGCCGCCTGGTATACGGACACCGCCCGGATATTGGTGGGCGAGCAGGCGCCGGCGGACACCTCCGGTCAACTGGCGGGCGAGCAGCCGCCTGAGGACACCGGGTAAGCTGAGAACACCGGTACAGATGTGGACACCGGGTAGGGCTGCGGCTCACGCCACTTTCACTGACGTTGTATTTTGGTAAGCATCTGGCGCTACTCATGTCAGATGCTTACTTTCTTCAAGATTTCTACCATAAATATTTATTTTCCGCATTGTTTTCTACATCTCTACTTCTTAAAATTCGCTTGGGCGTAACGGGCTTTCCTCTCAATAAAGCGGACACAGGGCTTAAAGAAAAGTCTTTAGAGATGAAAGAATGACGGCAGCGGTGTCAACTCATGGTACAAAGATGTTTCGCGAAAGCGGCGATTACAGGTATCATTTACCAATCGGTGACGCAGGGGCTGAACTCCGAATGCTACAGCGAGAGAAAAACACTGGCATGTCCCATCAAGGGTTGATCGACAAATATCGGCAATATTTGCCGGTCTCCGAACGGACACCGGTCATTACCCTTGGCGAGGGCAGCACGCCATTGATGCAAGCAACCAGGCTACCCGGCGCCATCGGCTTTCCGAAATTGTCCTTGTTTTGCAAACTGGAGGGGCTTAATCCGACAGGCAGCTTCAAAGATCGGGGCATGACGCTGGCAGTATCTAAGGCACTGGAGTCAGAAGCGAAAGCGGTGATCTGTGCGTCGACCGGTAACACCAGCGCGTCGGCAGCGGCGTTTGCCACCAAAGCGGGTCTCACCTGCTACGTGCTTTTGCCAGCGGGAAAGGTGGCGCTGGGAAAACTTTCACAAGCTCTAATGTACGGTGCGAAAGTTATCTGCATCGATGGCAATTTCGATGTGGCACTAGATATGGTGCGGGAATTGGGCGCCGATGGCAGCGCGACAATCGTCAACTCGATCAATCCATTTCGTCTGGAAGGGCAGAAAACAGCCGCTTTCGAAGTAGTCGAACAACTGGGACGCGCACCGGATTTCCTTTGCATTCCAGTCGGCAATGCCGGCAACATCTCAGCTTATTGGCGCGGCTTCAAACAATTCAAGGAAATTGGCAAAGCAAAAATTACGCCGGCGATGCATGGATTCGAGGCTGCCGGCTCAGCTGCTATTGTGCAAGGCAAGCCGATCGCCAATCCGGAGACAATCGCCACAGCTATTCGCATCGGCAATCCGGCAAGTTGGAAAGAGGCTGCCGCAGCTGCTCAAGATTCAGGCGGCAAAATCGACATGGTCACAGATGATGAGATCATTGCCGCCTACCGTCTTTTGGTCAGCACGGAAGGAATATTCTGTGAGCCATCGAGTGCCGCTAGCGTTGCCGGTCTGATCAAGCATTTGCAAGCAGGTCTTATAGGCGCCGAGTCCACCGTCGTTTGCGTGCTTACAGGAAATGGCTTGAAAGATCCGGATATGCCGCTGAAGATTTGTCAGCCGGATTTAACGCCGGTTGCGCCGGACATCTCTGTATTGCGCCAGCAGATGAAGTTGTGATGCGCTGGCATGAATCTCAAATACAGCTGACAGCAGTAGATTCCTAAATATTTACTATATCAATAAGTTGTCGCAGTAGGCATGGTTCGTACACGCATGTTCATGAGAGTGGGTAGCCAATGCGATAATGATACCGTATATGGTGCCTAAATAGGCCAAAAAGGAAGAAGGGGGAGGCCGTTGCCTCCTCCTTCTTGAGTGTTAAAGCACATTGGTGCGCGTCCGGTTACTGCTGAGTTTGGCCGCCGCCGTCGGTCATCGGCTTATCGACACTGCTGTTGAAAATCTCGTTGGTGTCGCTGCCGACGATCGGCTTCAACATGTGATCGAGAGCCTCCTGACCGTGATAGACCTGGTCGCCGACCTTGATCTCGAGCGTGTTAGAGGGGAAGAGCCACTGAGCGATCATCGGGTGGAGCAAGCTGCCAGTAGTGAGCCAGGTCTTGTAGTTCTGGATACTCGTCTGCAGATGCGCCTGATCGTCGCCGAAATTCTTCCGAGCGGTTTGCACGAAAACGAGGATCTTGTCGTAAACGTTCAAACCGGTGAGATCGGGGTAGGCTTCAGCGATGGCGGAGAATAACTTGCCATTATCAACCGCCGTTGTGCTTCCCGGCTTGTTGTAACGGCCACTCACTGCGGCATCGAGAATCTGGTTCATTCTCCTGGCCTTCTCCCGGCTGATACCAAGCTGGTCAACAACGGTCATCCGGTTTTGACCATAGTGGGCGATCATACCGTTGTAGTCGGCAACCAGTGCCAGCTCGGTTGCCCGGCCGGTGTTACGTGTGTCAACGTAGACGCTGGCAGTTTGTCCGCCAATGCCCAAGAGTACAACAACGATCACAACTACCACCAATACCTTCTTCATTTGCTTTTCCTCCTTAAGGAAAGATTGTCTGAGGTTTGACTACTTACCGGGCGTCATCGGCTTGTCGACGCCAGTGCGGAAAATCTGAATGGTGTCCTGGTCGATGATCACCTGGGACATCTTGTCTAATGCAGCCTGACCGTGATATTCCTTGTCTCCGATCTTGGCCACGAGGTTGTTTCTAGGAAAACCAAGCTTCTTCACCCAGTACGGATGAAACAAGCTGCCGGTGGTACACCAGGTCTTGTAGTCGCGGACCATGTCCTGCAGCTGCACCTGTTGGTTGGCGAAGTGCTGGCGACCAGCTTGGATATTTTCCAAAACGCGATCGTAGATGTTCAGTCCCGACGTATCGGGATAGGCTTCTTTGATCGCGGAAAACACCGCCTGCCGATCAACAACACCTGGCTGTCCAGGCATGTCATACCGACCTTTCACCGCATCGCTGAGAATTGCATCCATGGCATTGGATTTTTCCCTGCTGACACTGAGTTGGTCGGCAACTGACTGACGCAGTTGACCGTAGAATGCGACAGTTGAGTTGAATTGCTGTGAAAGGGCGGGCTCCTTTTCTGCACCCTCGTTGCGAACGGTGGTGTAGGTGATTAGGCACATCACTGAAAGATAGCCCACGATCAAGATTGTGACGCAAACCGCGATCGTCAGCGGCCTGCGCCAAAACCGAGGGTCTTGGAGAGTGCCGATTATCTTTTCGAACACAGTTCACCTTTCCTCTGATGAATAGCCACTCGACTGTAAGTTCGAGGGCGATACTGATGGTAAGTTCGAGGTCCAAAGGCGATACAAGTGCCCCAGGTAACGCAACCGAACAGAATGATTGCGAAATAGATCCAGTGGCTCTGTGAGTCGTTGGGCCGTATCTGGTTGATCAAGTAACGATAGTCGTGCATGTGTACACGCTGAAACCTGTTCTGTCCCCAGATGATCTGGTCGAGAAGTCCCTGCGAGTGGACCACGTGCACCTTTTTCTGACCATTTTCACTGACGAAATCTGCTTTCGGAGGACCGATGATCGTCTGCGGATCCAGCTTGGCTCCTTTCAGGCGGTCTTGGATTTCCAAGGACAGATGTTCGTTGCCTACAGGCATGCCGGTAGCGGCGCGTGCCCAATCGACAGTGACACCGTCCTTGGTGCCGATCACCACCATGATGCCATTCTTGCTGATAGCGTCCTTATCAAAGTAAGGCGATTGCCAGTAAGCAAAAACGGCATTTGAGTAGTTGTCTGGGTCGCCTACGTCGTTGGCGTTGGCAATGACGAGATGCACATCTCCTTGCAGCTCTCTGCCAACCGCAGCATCCAGATAATTGATCGCTTGCTGCCAATCACCTGCCGGTTTGACATTGACGAAATAGACGCGGTCAGCTAAATAAGGCTCCTTGACCGTCGCATTCACGTTCGGGAGCAGCCCTTTGCTTTCGTAGTCCTTCATGGCCTGACTGTAACGCTTCAGAATGGTCTGCTGCGACGCCAGGATCAGGTTGTCGTAATCGTAACGTCCGGCAACCGGACCCGGTTGATTGGAGTCGATACGATCCTTGGCCTGCTGCCAGTGCACCGGAATACCGCTCGGTACGTTCTCCTCCAAAGGAACGTCGCGTTCAGGTTCCCAGCGGTGCTGTTGAGGGTTAGCAGGAAACCAGTTCTCGCCCAGTGTGTATTCACCAAGCGTTGTGGCGACTGTGAACGTGTGCTCCGTCGTGCAGTAAGGACAGGAGTGGTATTCAGTCCGATAGCAACGCTGGTAGTGCATATCACCGTTGCTGTCTCTATATGAGCAGTCGTAAGACACCACATAGGGGTCGCAAGCATAACGGTGCTCGCATGAGCCATCTTCTTCGCAGGTCGTGACGGTCTCTTGGGCTGACAGTTCGTAGCCGCTGTGAAACTCGTGAAAGGTGACATTGTTCGAGTAGCTGGCTTTGAACCCAACATAAGTTGTGAGCGGGATGACGATTATCGTCAGCGCCACCGCGCCGATGCCAAATTCAAGCCACGTAATTTTCCATTGGTGATCCCAAGCGTCCAAACCGAGCTTGGTGACAAGCCCGATGGACACTGTTATGAACACACCAATTGCAATCATACTTACCATGTTGTCCTCCTTGGGACGTGCACAGCCTTTTCGCTCGGATTCTCCAAGCGAAAAGCCGTAGCTGAACGTTGTTGGTTTACACGCCGAAGGCGTGTGACTAAGACCCGAAGGGGGAGGCTGGCGGATCCACCCACCCTCAGCTCACTCCCTTCGGTCATTTGCGTGTCTCCAACCCTTTAGCTGCGCGCGCAAAGCAAACACGTCAGCGAGCTATTTGCACCACCGACGGTGCTTGCGCTATGCGGACCGGTGGCGCGGCTCGCGATTAAATAGCGCCTGACGGATTCCCGCGTCTCCGTCAAATCGGCGGCTTCCTCGCCCCCCATAAGACTTGCGGCTGGACGCGTCAGCGCGTCGACTGCGAGTTCACTGGGGCAGCGGCTAGCCAAAAACACTGCACTAGCGCAATTCCCTATCGGTTTTCAGGAAGACAGTGCAGTTTTGCTCGAATCCCTGCCGGCACAGTCTAAACGGGAAATCCCCAGCCGATCAGGACTCCGATACACACGGTCTGAAAAATTCCGACCGCCCCCCACAAGAAGCCATAACGTTGATATCCCTTAAACGATTTGACCATGAAGGCGCAGCAGAATGCGAGCCCCACGATACACAGCAAGACCATCGGTAGAGCGTAAAACGGATGTGGTACGCTCCTGGGACTCAACGTCCTCCCGAAAATCCACCCTGCAAGCATGCTGACCAAGCTCACACTAAACGACAGCCAGTAAAAACTGATACTGGGGCGATCGGTGCGAACCGGATGCAGGGCCGGGAGACCTACCTCTGGGTTGTACCTCTTTGCCTCATCATTGTCTGGATCGTCGACCTCGTCGAGTCTCAGCTCCGGCTGTCCCTTCATCCAGACTAGCATGTAATCTTGAGAGTACGCATACGCATAAATTTTGACCTCGAGTCCGAGCTTCTGCAAGAGTTCGACAAGCTTCCGTCCATCGTCCGTTTGCTCGAACGCCCATCCCAACCAGGTCATGGGGTGGAACAGTTGGAAGGGACTAGCTTGAACCCATCCGGGGGGCAGCCCGAACACCCAATAGCGTATCCCTGCTCTTATATCAGCCTTCAGCTTGTCAGGGAGGCTGGCTAAAGCTGCTGTAACCTTTTGCTTATCCCGATCCCGGAGTTCTCCCACCGCGGCGTCAGAATGTCCCGTTGTAATCGTCATGATAGATCTCCATATTCTCGCTGGCTTGCGCTATGCGCACCGGCAAGCGGCGGTCGGCGCAAAAGCGCCGAGTCGAAATTCGTTATGTCCAGGCACCGTGGTTGCGGTGCGGAGCAAAATCTCTTGCGTGTTGTTTAAACCGGTCTGGCCCTTCCGCCACACGCTCCGGTATCACCATTTCTGGCTCGCCAACGCCAATATCTACCAACCGACCTGGCGGCAGTTCGCACTAAGCAAACACAGCAAGCAAGTAACTATCCGCACCACGGTTGGTGTTGAAATAGCTCTCTTGTTGATTGATTTTTGCCTGGGGACTGACGTGTTGGACTCTTCGGTTGGTGAATAAAGATGTACCCTTATTTTTCCTTGGCGAAGGACTCGGGGCAGATCAGATGGTAAGCGGGGGCGGGGGCGGCGCCGGATACGGCCTTTCTTCTTTCTTGGCTTCGGTATGTGGCCATTTTGCTCCCTCGCCGAAGGACTCGGAGCAGATCTTAAAGTCGACCAGCAGGAGCGAACCTGGGTCGTACTCGAACTCCACCGTGTCGTTCACCTGCGCAAGCGGCAAATCTACAAAGATAGTTACTCGACCATTGCCGTGCCTCATGGCATGGATTTGCCTATCATCCGTTTTCACGAGAAGGTAAAACTCGCTTACGCTGCAGTTCAATTCGGAAAACGTCAGGCCTTGTTGGCGGCGGATCACTTTACCTGTTCCTTTTATTGTGCTTTTTATTGTGCTTTCTCCCATATTGCCTCCTAAGAATCTGTGAGTCGCCAGGTCCTCGACAATATCACTTTCAAGGTAGACCTTACATTTTCCAGACCTGCCCGGGACCCGAGCGCGCAGGCTTGCAGATCTGTCTATGGAACAGTCTGTGACCTCTAACCCGGCTTTCTGCAAAGCTTGGACAAGCACCAAGCCGTAGCCAACCGGATTGGCATCGTTCCACGTGAGGGGGCGGAACAGTTTAAAGGGGGCACTTTGCGCCCATTCTTCGGGCAGCCAGAACAGCCACCTGACGTACCCTTGCTGTGCGTCAGCAAGTATTCTTTCGGGCAGCCTGGCTAACGCCGCCTCAATTTTGGCGTTGTTTGCGTGCATTATTTTCGACACTGTGTCCATTTTTCTTCCTCCATTACGGGTCAAAATTACTCAGCGAGTTGGTGACCCGCACAATGTCGCTGAGGTGCAAACCAGTCTCTCGGCACTGATTGCACAATGATGGGTAGGGAACCGAAAGGGAGGAGGGCAGCAAATCCGCCCTCAGCTCACTCCCTTCGGTCTCGTAGATTCCGTGTCGCCAAATTGTTGGTAGAGTGGGCGACGCATTTGGACCGAACAACTTTAAGTCCAAATGCGCCCGCGGTTATGCTCCTAATAGTTCCCGCCCCCTGCACCAGAACCAATAGTGAAGGTGGAGGATGTATCGGAGGATGAACGGCCGGTCGCTGACATCGATCCGGAATGGTGGTACGAATAATCCGAATCAATCGCATGACTGACGCAATCGGCTCCTGAGTGGACCTCTTGCCAGAGCAGATAGGCAGCAATCCAGTTAGTACCTGTGCCCTGTCGCCCCACGGCTTGTACCAACTCCGCGTGGCTTTGTTGCACTTGCGCGTACTGCTGCTCGGTATCAGATCTTGCCGAGCTGTGCGTCTCGAGCTTGGCTCCGACTGCGTTGACTCGTTCGGCGAGACGATCGAGACCATAAAGAATGGCGATCCGTTTCTCATTGAGCTCGTCGAGCTTTCGGCCGATTGCGACGACGCCAGTTTCGGCAGTCGTCATTTCCTCGACCAGCTTGTTTAGCCGTGTTTGCGCGGCCAAGAACCTCTGCCCGAAGTAGCACTCAGCCATTGCTGCAACCGCATCGTCGACGCCACCAGCTGTTGCCAACGCCAGTTGTATGTTGTTTTCGACATCCGCGTAATTGACCGGCGCGAATTCGGATCCGAGCTGCGCCAGTGGATCTGCGGCAGCTTCGCAGGCCGCTCTCAGCTTGATGATCATTTCGGAGAGGCCGGGCACCACTTCTTCCACTTTCGCCTTGGCAGCGAGAGTATCAGTAATGATCGCACCAGCCTTGTCCAGATGCTGCTGTGCCGCCTTGCATTGCCCCTCGGCGTCATCGACCTCGCCAGCGTCCAAGCAACGCTTGGCCGAGGCGATTTCGTCAACGGCGAGCGCGATTACTACATCAGGGTTACCGCCCTCCTCGATCAATTGAAAGAGCAGTGTCAGATCGGCGGGTGTGGCTTTACCAGGAAATGCGTAATCGACCTCTTTTTCCCTTTGCCTAGCCGCGCTTGCACGCATCTGGCTCACTAAGCGATCCAGGTTCGGAATTGTTTTGCTTGTGAGGTCCAGAGATCGAGCAATTGCATTGCAGAGTTGCTCAGCGTCGGCCAAAAGACTCGTCGACGTTGCCGCTGTATCCAGTGGATGCCACCATGCCTGTTGGCGCATTTTGTTCTGGCGTTCTTGCAGGCTATTCACTGGTGTTTGGTACTTGTAACGAACGCCCCTCGCCGCCAGAATTGGCCCAGTCCTTTCAGCTTCGCCGAGTCTTGCGCTGATGGCGCGATCGTTGTCCGCCGTTGTTGTCCGGGCATGCTTCCAGGCTTTGTAGGAGCGCATCAGGTAGCCGCAGAGCAGACCACCCAGAGATAGCCCAAAAGTAGCGATAAGGAACAACGCAAGCTCTTTGATCACGCGCTCTTGTTCAGCTCTCCGGCGAGGTTCTTCGTCTATCCATTTCCCCATGAGGCGAACAATGTTGACAAATTCCCCCTTCGGATTTGAGGGCATGTAGGTTCGGACATCCCGCAAAATCGGTCCATCCTGTGAGGCGAACCGGTCAGCGTCAAGGCCCAATGCCTCAAGCGACTGCCCGGCATTAGCTCCAATTGAGCCATGGCTAGTGTCCAGACCGTTCCGGACCCAGGCGATGACAACAACCTTGGCCTGTGCGGGAAAGGTTTTGTCGTCCTGCCACTTCTCAAAAACGTCATGTACGAACTCCACACCTGGCACGCCTTCTTGATAGTTCATCTGACAGGCCACGAAGTACGGAACGATTTCGTGTGACTTGCCGGCCTCAACGAGTTCAGGCGCGAGCCCGCCCAATTGCGCCATCAGTTGCTTGTCGTTTTGCAGAATGGCGGAGATGTAGACGTGCTGTTGTTGGTTGAATTGCGGAACGACGCAGTCGTCCGCAGCGAACGCGATGGTGCTCGAGAGAACGAGCAGCACCACAGCGATGATGATCATTTTCGTTTTCATGTTCGGCCTCTTAAGCATTGGGTCAAAATTACTCAGCCAGTCGTGACCCGTGCGACGACGCTGAGATGCAACCCTTTTTCTCGGTTGCATTGGAATGAGACCGGCAGGGAGGAGGGCGACAGATTTGCCCTCGATCACTCTCCTTCGGTCTCCCAAAACTTGCGTGTCTCCAACCATGCAGCTGCACGCGCAAAGCAAACATCAAGTCGCTATCTACACCACCGATGGTGCTTACGCTGTGCGCACCGGCAAAGGCGGTCGGCGCAAAATCGCCAAGTCGAAATTCGCTATGTCCAGCCACCGTGGTTGCGGGACGGCTAAAAAATCTCTTGCGTCAATTTCGCCAACTTTATCTACCAACCGACCTGGCGACAGTTCGCACTACGCAAACACAGCCAGCAAGTAACTATTGTCACCACGGTTGGTGGAGGCGGCCAGGTACTTACCAAAGACCGTCATACGTCGACTTGTACTTGGCCCAAGCAGCAAACAGGTATGGCACAACCCCGCACACCACGACCAACACGAACACCACGAGCATCAACGCACTCACCGCCGCGTCAACCGGCAGAAAAAAGTAGTGCCGGATGCCTACAAAGCCGCCTACAATGCCGATCGCAAGCGTCCCTGGCAGTGCGACCCCTCCTACCGCCCTCCAGCGGGCAAGGAACTCTCTCGAAGGCTCCCCCTCCATCAAGTCGCGGTCCATAGCAGAACAAACTGTGTCCGCCGCATAGGCGCCTAGCTCAGCGCCGCCGTAGCAGGCCAACAAAAACAGAACTATGTTGATTAACACGAACCCTGTCGTGAGAGACCCCCCAGGGCAGGTGGCGGAGGACAACCTGAACCAAGCGCCATCAAGCAAACCAAAAAGTATGCAGAACCCAATCCCGATACAGCTAAATTGAGCAGCCTGAAAAATAAAGAAATCTCCGTTTTCTATGAGTCTCATCCTAAATCTCCTTTTCTCGCTGGCTTGCGCTATGCGCACCGGCAGCGACGGTCGGCGCTTTTGCGCCGAGTCGAAATTCGTTATGTCCAGGCACCGTGATTGCGGTGCGGAGCAAAATCTCTTGCGTGTTGTTTAAACCGGTCTGGCCCTTCCGCCACACGCTCCGGTATCACCATTTCTGGCTCGCCAACGTCAACTTATCTACCAACCGACCTGGCGACAGTTCGCACTAAGCAAACACAGCAAGCAAGTAACTATCTGCACCACGCGTGGTGTTGAAATAGTTCTCTTGTTGATTGATTTTTGCCTGGGGACTGACGCGTTCGACTCTTCGGTTGGTGAAATTAAGGACGTGTCAACAAAAGAAGTCGGCGGCTTCCTCGCCGCCGACTGGAGAAACGAAGGATCGTTAAGCGGCAATCCGCTTTTTTCTCATTTTCGTCATAGTGATCTCCTTGTAGCCTGCCTCATGACCCCGCAGGGATCTCTTCCATGAGTGTTCAGGCGTTGAATCTTGCCGCGATTTCCAGTTGAGCAAGCTCCTCAGTCTCCCTCGTCGAACTGAGTCCACACACTTATGCGGTCAGCGATGATGAGCGAATGATCCGACAGGAACTTACCGAACGAGGATCTGCTCTTATCAAGGGTGAAGTAATGGTCGGTGTCGATGTTCGCGAATCCACAAGTCTTTCCATCCAGGACGAGCCTGCGGACCGACTTTTGCTCGAGCTCATCGAACCTTTCCACCCCGACCACCCCCATAAGGTCATGGATCAAATAGCCCACGAACAATCGCTCGAACGGGTCCATCGGGCGGAAGTACCAAGAACCGGAATCCAGACGCAGGTAGACCCCGGTGTAGGAGGGCCCGCCGGCGATGAATATTTCCGCATGGTAAATGGTATCGGGTTGAATTGTGCAACCTGAGGCATCGCAAAACTCAGCGAGCGTCATCGTGCAAGTCTGTGTCTCAGTCATTGTCTTGTTTTCTCCTGGTCAATTTTTACCGGCGCTTGGAATTGCCTGCCTCACGGTCGTGCTTGTGGGGTCAGGCCGAAGGCGTCGGCTTCAATCTCAGCGAACTCTCGGTGCACCTCTTGTTAAATAGCGCTATCCGTTAAAGCTGGGGATAACGCGTGTTGCACTAAGCAAACACAGCCAGCAAGTAACTATCTGCACCATGATTGGTGCTGAAATAGCTTGCTTGTTTGACTGAATTTGCCTCGCGGCTGATGAATCGACTCTCTGGGATTGGGGGAACATAAACTGCCACTAACTTGCCATTTCGCGGCGCGCAAAGCAATTTCGATCAGCAGCACGCCTGCCCCTATTACTTAAAACGCCAGACATCAAGCTAATTGGCACTTGACATGTTATTATGGGGGTGTTATTGGGTGATATACCTATTAGGCTGGAAGGTGGATAACCGCAAGGTTTTATGTCATCTTACGCAATAGGTGATTGGCGAGGCTCCCAAATACGTATTTTCGCCATGAAGCCGCGAGATATCTGTCTGCACGCGATTTGAGCCACTGCCACCTCGTTTTTAAGTGCTCCAAAAAAAGTATCAGGCAAAATCAGGCGACGAAAGTAATGCGGCAATAGTGTGAAAAGCGTGTACACGCCAAGTGCGATGGTGTGACTTCGAGCAAGTAGAGTTGTTCATGTAGAGTTGTCAGAGATCACCTCTCCCTCCAAGAGAGACAAAAAACACAACAGAACGCATTGGTTACATGAACAAAAAAACCCAAATAGCCAAGACGCCGCCGGATTTTCTGCCAGTACATAAGAATCCGGACAACATCGAGCAGCTGCTCACCCTGCGCGTGCCTGGCAGCACCGCCAATTTGGGGCCGGCATTCGACACTATGGGACTTGCCTTGAAGCTGCACACCTGGCTGCAATTCGTGCTTTTGCGCCAGGAAGATACGGCAGTGCCATATGTCACTCGTTACGGCGAGATAGCGCAGCAATTACCTGATGACGAGAGCAACCTTATTTTTCAGGTGCTACAAAAATTCTGGCGAAAGAAACCCGACTTTCTCCGTCGCATGCGTGTATCCGTGTACAGCGAAATTCCGCTTGGACGCGGCTTGGGCAGCAGCGCCGCAGCGATTATTGGCGCCGCCTATGCTGCAAAAGTTCTCCTGGCAGAGAAGGTCGAGCCAAATCAATTGTTAGCCGATTGCGCTGAGTTCGAAGGGCATATCGACAATCTCGCCGCCAGCCTGCATGGCGGGCTGGTGATCGCGCATGATGACAAAGCATCCGGCAAGGTGACTACGGCTTCTTTGCCTTGGCCGTCAAAATGGCGCGCGCTGTTAGTCGTGCCGCCCTACGAGTTGAGCACCGACAAAGCTCGCGCCGCCCTGCCGCAGTCTTGGCCCAAAAGCGATGTTGTGGAAAACTTGCAGCGCGTCTCGCTGCTCACTGCCGCCATTTACAACGCCGATGACGAGCTGCTCGCCGAAGCTTTGCACGACAAACTGCACGAGCCTTACCGACTGCGCCTGGTGCCTGAATTTGGCGAGATCCGCGCGTTGCTAAACAAATCGGATGGGCCGCCAGCGCTAGGATGTGTTTTGAGCGGTGCTGGCCCGTCCCTGCTAGTTTTGGTCAACGAGAGCGCTCGTGAAACAGTACTGAGCACGCTCGAAGATTGGGCGACAACCAGTAAACATGGCGCCAGGGTTCTGGATTTACCAATTGATCACGATGGGCTGACACGGATCGAGTGATTGCTGTGGCTTAACCTTGCGCTCTCTTTTTGATCTCGTTAATTGCCTAAAATATTTCTTCTCAGCAAAGTCGTTGAAAAAAAAGTGTCGGCGGCCGGAGCCGCCGACTTTGTCCAGTGATTCATGTCATCAGATTTCGACTACGGAGTAGTCGAGGTTCGAGATTACCGACGGTTGACAGCGTCAAAGCGCGCACGGGCCATTTGCACTCTGTTCGCGCGCTGCAGATTGTGGGCTTGCTGCCTCAGTGCCACCATCGGCATGCTCCGACCGGAGTACACTCCCTTATTCTCGGACTGAGTAAGCATGACCTCGATGAGATTGGCATACTCGGGCCAGGTGGCGATGCCCTCCTTGTCTGCCGCCTCACCGTTATCAACCAATTGCTGAGCCTCCTCCACACACTTGTCATAGTGCGGGTCGAGTACTCTGGCAATCAACTCACACTTCGCCTGGAATGGGCGGGCATGGTGGCCGTGTCCCATCTCTCTGCGAAGCTGCGCCTGTTTCTGCAGAACGTCGCGCAGGTTCTCCAGGGCTCTTATCTGATCCCGTAATCCTGCCCGAAAGATCCCAGACTCTGTGCTGCTTGGTAGTTCCAACACGAATTCTTCGTTTCTGCCGATGGCCCCATTAACGTCGTCTGGCAGCAAGATCTCATATCCACCCTCCAGTATCCTGAGCCACTGCAAGAGTTTATGGTTGACGGTGTTTAATGGACCAGTGTCGCCGCCCTTGGCAAGCACTGCTCCCCATACCCGTGCACGGTCGAGAGTATCTAAGAGATAGTCTGTTGTGTCCGCTGCGCCGCGAGTTGCAACAACATCGAGCAGTACCCGGATCCATTGACGTGCAAGATCGACACCATGAGGTAATGACACATAATGCGCGCTTGTAGTAGTTCCTCCCAAAAGCAGATCATCAGTGGTCGGGACCTCCGGCACCCCGTGTTCCATCTTGTACATTTCCCACAGATCATCCAGCGCCTCAGCGCTTTCGATCCAAAAACAGCCGTTGCGGAATTGCGCCACACCTTGCCACTTTATGAGGAAGTCCCGCGTTCCCTCTGGCGAAACATTGCTATCGACGCTGTAATTCGACAGGTAGCGGTGAAGCGTAAGGGTGGTGCCGTCTGCGTATCTGATCACCCCAAAGTACGGGCTAATCCAGTCGCACCTGACGGATGATACATGGTAAGCAGCAACAAAGGGCCACCGGGCCAGCTCCAACTCAGCGATCTTGTCGGCATCTGCCGTTTTGCATCCGGCTTTTGCGAGATCGACGAATCTCTTTGCGATTTCTATTCTGCGTTTCATATTGGTATTCCTTTCGTCGCCCAAAGCGACAGTGAAACGGCATTTGATATGTGCCGCCACGAGTTAAGCGCTCAGCATTGGGCTGAGACAGCGTGTTTTAGTTCGACCACCGCATAGGCGGTCAAAAAGTGTCTGCTGAGACTCTGATAGTGCACGGACGATTACGAAGCAGACCGCTGCATAGTCAAATTGATCATTGAGCAATCAGCTAGTGGACTTCGAATCTAATTTCCATGTATTCAGTGAGTTATCAGGAGACAGATTCAACCTGACAAGATCTTCCTAAGATTTCAATAGGCTCCAGGAGAACTTCTCTTTTCTACACCAAACTGCCTAACAGTCAGTCTAGCCACTAGTTGATTGTATTTAGGTGATGATATTTGGGGTACGCTATAGGTCGAACTGTAAAATCGCTAACACGTATTTGCCGCATCAATTTTGAGTCTTCCGCTCACTTAGCGATTCGCGAGGTTGCGTGACACGTATTTTCACCATGCTTTCAACGATGAAAGTCTAGCCACTATGATCATGGATCACATCGATCATCTGGAGTGTCGAAACTTTTAAATTTGCATCGAGTCCTATGCTCAATCGAATCAAGAATAAAATACAATTGACCGCGGCATCTCAATACCTGACCAACGCTAGCAAGTGCAATCTGGTATGAGGTGCAAGACCAGAAAGATTGCAGTCCCAAGTGCAAAAACGAAAGAATATTCCAAATTATTCCAAATATGGAATAGAAAATTCTAAAAATTATTCCAAATAATGAATAAGGACTTTTTTGTGCCTGGCTTTGCTGACGTTAGTACCGAGTCGTCCAACTTGAGTGTCCTCAAGTTCGGCGGCACCTCCGTCAAGAACATTGCTCGCATTCAACATGTCGCTGAGATCATCAAGCAAAGACTTGAGCACGGACCATTGATCGTCGTCCTCTCGGCAATGGGCGACACCACCGATTATCTGGTCAAGCTGTCCAAGCAATGCGCGCCCAATCCAGACAAACGCGAGCTCGATTTGCTTTTGTCCACCGGCGAGCAAATCTCAATAGCTCTGATGTCAATTGTCTTGCGATCGATGGCCGTGCGCTCCAAATCTTTCACGGCGTACCAAGTGGGAATCTTCACCGAGGGCGTATTCAGCAAGGCGCGCATAATCGATCTGAAAACTGAGTCCTTGCAAGAAGCACTGACGGAGAATGATGTTCTCATCGTCGCCGGTTTCCAGGGCATAACTAAAACGGGCGAAGTGACGACGCTCGGTCGCGGCGGCTCTGACACAACGGCTGTCGCTCTGGCAGCAGCGATGAAGGCCAATTCCTGCGACATTTACACCGACGTCGATGGTATCTACACCGCCGACCCTAATGTCATACCGAACGCCCGTCTGTTAGCCACGATCTCTTACGAAGAGGTACTGGAAATGGCCCGGCTTGGCGCCCAAGTAATTCATCCGCGGGCGGTGGAGCTGGGCCGGCAGTATGGTGTGAAACTACGAGTGCGCAACACTTTCAAGCCGGATCATCTCGGCACAACAATTCAGGCTACTGGTCGGACAGCGGCTCACCCGGCTACTCAGGCAGCTGGTCGGACAGCTGGTCAGTCAACTACTCGGACAACCAATCAAACGGCTAACCAGCCAGCTAGCCAGCCAACTGCTCGGACAACTAACTCGGGAGGAAATGAGGTGGAAATCTATCGCACCGTTAGTGGTGTCGCTATCGATAAAGAGCAAGCGCGGGTGGCGATCATGGATGTACCCGACCAACCGGGCATTGCCGGCAAGATCATGCGCGCGCTGGCAGACAGAAATATCGTCATCGATATGATCATGCAAGCATTTCACCCATCGCTCGGATTGAACAATGTTACCTTCACCGTGCATGAATCGGATGTGGCAGAGAGCGTCTCTGTGTTGAACGAATTGCGCGGAAAGCTTGGCGCCGGCGAGGTTCTTGCCGACGCCGACATCGCCAAGGTAAGTCTGATTGGTGCCGGTATGGTCGGGCAGCCAGGCATCGCGGCGAAACTGTTCGAGACTCTCGGCGATGCCAAAATCAATATGAAAATGATCGCTACCAGCGAGATGAAGTTGACATGCGTGGTCAAGCGAGACGATGCCGAACGCGCCGCCAAGCTGATTCACGATGCCTTCGAATTGGATAAAGTCTAGGACTACCAGACCCCCGGCACTGCGTAGAAAAATCCTTTGACCGTTGTCGTTTCCGGCGATTCTATCGTCGGCGTTACTTTCAAATCAATGTATCCTGGCAGCATGCCGTGCACGCGCTTAAAAAATTTCAAGCGTAACGCGTAAACATTTTGGTTTGTCCAGGTTTCCGGTATTTGATTGATCAGCGTATATCTGACCAGCGTTGGACTTGGCTGAAATTTGCCGTCGACAATCATTCCTCGATCGCCGGCAGCAATGGTAAATGTCTGTTCCTCAAATGTTTCGTCAGTGGGAAAGTCCAATTCGATGCCGCTGTAACTTTGAATCAATCTGACGTGAACCGCTGACCGCGTTTCCACCAGGTCACTGCGAAGCAAGAGTTTTCGACCACCTTCATAGCTAGCGGCCTTCATCACAAATGGCCGCCCCATCACAATTCCTCTGGCAAAGGCCTGCTGATCGGCACCTTGAACCGAGGGACAACAAATGGCAAACCAGACCGAGGACAGTGCAACCGCCATCAGCTTAGCCGCATCCGACATTACTTCACCCTATCAAGTGGCATCAGAGTCCCGGTCAGGCGAAATCTGATCGATTGGCGCTTCAATCGCCCGCCAATTACCAGAGATTATCCGTTGAATCGATGAATCAAGTTCTCGCGTACCGGCTATCTTATTGGTTGACTCAAGTAGGTTATCGTAATTCTTCTGCAGGCGCACTGTCGTAGGATGGCTCTCACCCAGGCTTTCCACGCAAATGGCAGTCGCTAGCTTATAGGCATGTTCTGCATGCTGATACTTATTTTGTATGTGATAAATTGTGGCAATATTTTGCCAACCACAAGCAACATGCGGATGATTGGCGCCTAAAGCGGCAGCACAAATCCTGATGTATTCCTTAGCGAAGTTCTCCGCTTCTTCGTAATGCTTTTGGAAATACGATACCTTGCCCATATTGTTGATCGCGAAAGCAACAACTAAATTATCAGGACCGTATTTGTGCAATTTGTGATCAAGTGAGGACTTGTAGTAATCTTCCGCTCCGTGCAAGTCCTGCTCTAGCATGTACGTCTCGGCAATTGCATCCAGACATTCCGAATAGCGATCATCTTCGGTAACTTCTTTCACCGAGGCAGCAAGCTTATTCAATAGTTCTCGAGCAGCGCCGTAACTGCCGATCGCCACCAACTTCGCAGCCGATTCGCGCAAATCAAGAAATTCGGAGTTCGAATACTTGAGCGTCGGTAAGATCGACTTCTTTGGCTCGGCCTTCTCATCACCGTGTTGCCATTGCAACTCTTTCAGGGCCGTGGCAATATCAATATTTCGTCTTTGACTGTAGTCAAAGACTATGCCAGCGTGTTCCAAGGTTAATCGACCGGCCTCAACCATTTGCCGGCAGCGCTCGGCTTTTCGCAGCGAGGACTCATCGATAACGCCACCGATCAAAAGTACCTGGCTAATTACCTGCGAATTATTCTGGGCGACAACGAAAGCCTGAGCGATTGCCGCATCATCTATACAACCAAGCATCTTCAAAAGACCTACTAAGGACGGGGATGTCTTCTGCGTTTCTGCTTTCTGCTTGCCTTTGCTTTGCAACGCATCTTCGAGTGTGTGCCCTTCCTTCACCGCTATCAGAACAGCCTTCGCCTCGGTCAATCCAATTCTTCCCTCGGCGATCATGCGCTGGATTTTTAGCGTGCTTTCCAGAATTTGCCTGGTAATGATTTTGCTTTCGATCAATGTCTCGCCGATCGGTTTGCGGCTTGTCAGGCTAATTTCTAGTGCATTCACCAGCTCTGTATCGTTGATGATTCCGGATCCGGTAAGCAGCTCTCCGAGTCTCGGGCAAGATCGATTGGGCAGGTCGTAAAAACCCTTTTCCTTGAGCGTTGTCTCCAGCGGCTCCTGCCTGCGAAAGGCATGCTTGAGGGCCTCGACCGCCTGCCCTTTCTCTAGTTTCTTGTCCCGCACAAGAATCTGGGCATTAACAGCTGTCGTTAAAAGAGCTTCCGTCAGAACACCGGAGAGAACAAGTATACGTCCGAGCGGCAAGCCGGTTTTCTTGCATTGACCTAGCGCTTGCGTGAGGTGCTGTGAGGTGATGAAATTGGCGCTGAGCAGCAGATCGCCGAGCTGGGTAATACCTTCACTGCTGATCGGATTCCAACCCTGGCGGTAGAGAGCCTCGTCAAATTGCTCTTTGCTGTTGTGGGCGAAATCCATAGCCCTTTTGGCCTGTTCCATATTGATCAAGCCTTCCCGCAATAACGTCTGGCAACGCAGAACATTTTTGAGATCAAGCTCGCTTATATAGTTCGACATAATCAGAACGCGCCCAACCGGCAGACTGGTTTCGCTGGCGATGGAAAGCACGCAAGCGAGATCCTCAGATTCAATTAGTCCCAAATCCACGACTAATTGCCCGAGCGCGAGCCGTCTTGCTTTATCCGTTGGCAACGATGAATGCACGTTGGTCGATGACATGATTGGGAAAGGGAGACAAGAAAAAGGGCGAAATGTTGCAGCGATCGATTGAGCCAGTGAGCCAGTTGTCGATTTTGTCGATCTCCTACCCGGCCGCCTGAACTTTAGTGCCTGGGGACAATTCCACCCCCCAGAGACTGGCGTTATTATGAGACACTACCGACCCAGATTGCCATCCTCTGGCTTTCTCTTCTTCAGCCTTCGTCACATTTTTAGCGATTAATATGACACAACCCCGAAAACGTCGAGTAGTTCCTGCTTCTAGGATACATCCCAGGCTCACTAATTGGGGCAGGGCAGCTGACAATTTCAGCAACCTCTAAACAAAAATGGTCAGATATTTGGCGATTAATGTGACCATCTGGAGCGCTCTCGTTTTTAGCAGGTCCCCCGGTCTCATCGTTCAATCGGAGTTTTGGCGGAATTTTGGCTTAGCTCAGTCGCGGTCGTTTGCCAGAACTGGGCACCACTAATGGTGAGTGTTTGGGTCAAAATGCGGTCGTTTGCCAGAACTGGGCACCACTAATGGTGAGCGATCGGGGTCAAAATTCTGAGCGGTGCAATTCGCCTTAAGGTTCATCTGGGGAGCCCTGAATGACATTGTCAATTGCAATTGTAAAGATGTAAACATTTTCAATATATCGCCGCTATAATGCTGCTGTCCGCTTGATGGTTTCGTATATGGTGCGCATATCGAGGGAAATGATGCAAATTCATACTCTGCTGACCGTAAAGAAAGCTGCAGCTGCACTCGGTCTAGACAAAAAAATCATCAGAGAAAAGCTGTCGAATGGAGAGATGAGAGGCGAGCGGCGTCGCGTCGGCGAAAAGGAAAAATGGTTCGTGTATCAAGGCGAGGTACAGAATTTGCTAGACAACCAAGGCTTGCCCTCTCCGCATGAAAAAGCAGAACGTGTTTCGACTGAGGGAATGACTGAATTTTTTGATGACGGAGCAGAGTCAATGAATGCAAACACAGGGACTTTCGGCGCGAATCCACAGTATGCCAATGCCGACCCGCAGCACATTAGCCCAAACCAGCCGTATGTTACTCCCAACCCTCAGGATCTTTTCGAAGACGCACAGTATGTCATAGCGGAAGCACAGAACATAGCGTTACACAGCTCGGCATCTCGATCACCATTGGCTGCCGTTGCCCATGTAATGCCGTATTTGGAAGAGTATTTGCACCAGTTGACCGGACAATTTGCCAGCCATCTGGCGCTGGAAAGAGCTCATACCAATCAATTACAACGAAAGCTTACTCTCAAAAACGAGATGCTGCGTAAGATGTCTGGTCTCGAACAAAAATTGCGCCATGCAAATGAATCAATCCAGACCAAAGATATCGAAATCTGGCATTTGAAGGTGCACATCCTCAGTCTAGAGACCGATCTGGCTAAGGCGCGGAGACCCTGGTGGCAAAAGATATTGGCTTACGAAACTTGATCGAGTTATTGACGGCCCGCTTCAGTGCCCGCGCAATCGCTAGCTTGATCGCTAGCTTGACGGCCCGCGCGATCGCTGGCGTGACGACCCGCTTCATTGCCTGCCTGATCACTTGCGTGATCGCTTGCTTGACCTTGTGCTCGTGCGCGGATAAGCCGCTGCTCAGATTTGGCAAAGGTAAGCCAAGCATACCGTCCGCTTTTATGCTGCCAATTTATGCCGGCGCGACAGTAGAAGATTTCTTTCCCCAGAAAATCGGCAAACAAGAATGGGACACTGCGGTCATTTCTACACATGATTCGTCGGCGAAAGTAATTGCCGCATATGTGCTGCTTTTGAAGAATGCCCATTGGACTATCAAGCAAAATGTGGCAAACGAAAAAGAGCTCCATATCGTCGCCAAATCAAATAATGTGATCGGCACAATTGTGGTGCAAGAAGTCAACGGCCGCACAAAAATAACCCTGGTCACGGTCAAGCCCTGACACGCTCCCGGTCTCGTCATGACGGTCGCCTCGGTCAAGCGGTGATGAGGGTCTCAGTTATGTCATGATGACGTGCGTCACGGACCAATGCCTTCGTGCGGCTCCGATCAATTTGCTTGTGTAAAAGAAGAAGTAACGCATAAGCCGGGTTCTGTTTTAGACTGCCATCTTTCTTGGAGTTCAGTTACCTGAACCCTCCAGCGGCATCAGCATCTCGAGATGGCGGGCCACCATTGCCTCAAGATATACCTTCGCCTTGCACCTTTAGCGGGGTTTACCTAGCCAGAGCCTCTCGACTCTGCTGGTGCGCTCTTACCGCACCGTTGCACCCTTACCGGAAAACCGGCGGTCTACATTTCTGTGGCACTATCCTCACGCTCACGCGCACTGGGCGTTACCCAGCAACCAGCCCTATGGTGCCCGGACTTTCCTCATCTCTTGCGAGACGCGGCAGTCTGCGTTACTTCGCTAGGTATTATACCTGCTTGTGCTCCCTTCTTGCTCCACTAAACTGGCAAGGACTGCCCCCTTATTTTGCCATTTATAGTTATTTTTGGCGAAGTGTGGCAAAAAGCAAAGTCTGGAGTCTAAAGATAGATCTCCAGACCCTGCGGGGGCGCTCCGATGCTACGCGGCCGGACGATTTGGCATAACGGACAATACCTTGTACTTCGTCGCATAAAAAACCCGGTACCGCAAGCGCAACAAATTCTTTGCCGCAACTACGACCTCTTCAGGTACGTCGACCGTTGGGATGCGCTCGAAGTGGCCCAAACCATTCTTCAAGATTTCATCGACGCGGCCCTGGAACTCGGCTATCGTTTTGGCTTCGACAAGGTTCGATCCACGCATTACCTCGGCCACCCAGCTCTCGGACTCCAGACGCTCAACTTGCGCCTCGGTTATATCGACTCGCACCTGCAAGAAGCCATCGGCTCGCTCGACGATAACGGTATCGTTCTCCGTATCTGCGGCGAGCAAATAAAGTATGGCCGCCTGCTGGGCGTCGGGCGGTTCGGACATACGAACAATGTAGTGTGCCACCTCTCACCTCCTCTTAAATCCAGATTTTCTGCAAACCGCTTGTCCAACCTAAGGCCGAGGCGACGGGCATTGCGCCCGCCACCCCGGGTAAAGGAACTACGCTACGCTGCTAAGACCGCGATGTTCAGCGGATCTCCACAGGCGAGTCACGCAGTTCCATTGTGGCGACGACGAAGAAGGGGCCTCCCTCGTCGTCTTTGAGGTTGCCTTCAACAATCAGGTATACATCCGGAGCGACGAGATGCATCGGCGCTTCAGCAATATTGGGATCGACGCGGAACAAATGCGTGCATCCCTCCATCGTGAACAGCCGTGCCTCGCCGAGCGAATATACTGAGCTCACTCGCCCCTCGGCCTTCACTGGCTGAGTTTCGAGCGTTCGACCTGTTGCTGCAGAGGTACCACTCATAGGTCACCTCGAGGTTGGATTGTCTCCGCCTCTTCTCACCATCCACATCCACCGCAAAGCGTTCAACCGCCGACGACGTCTGCCGGTTAAGTCTTGCGCAAATTGATGAATACGGACGTTGGTTCTAGAAACCTTAGGTGAAATGAAAACAGAGACATCATGAGGTTAGCCTGAAGAGACTCTCTAGCCAATAGGGGAGACAATACTAAGTCAATTAAGCGCGCTCATGTAATAAAGTGAAACTGCCCACCAGACGGCGTTCTCAGGACTGTGGCTTTGACACATCGATAAACGACACCAAAAAGTCAACCGATTAATTTGCCTCGATTGTGTTAGCGCCGCTAGCGCTGGCACTAGTTATCTTGTTTATACTATATTATTGAATAAGGCGACCGACTGAAAAAGAAATCCAGGGAAACGCCCTTAATCTGAGCATTTCCGTGGATTTCTCTAGTTGTCTTCTTAGCTAGCGTAGGCCGCTAGCCGCGAGGGAAGGGCATAGACTGCAAGCTGTTGCTGGTATGCCAACTCCAGGAGAGTCTCGGCCTCCGACAAGCTGTTCGGTGCCGAAAAACTCTCGCCGGGCAGCCAGGCGCTGAGTCTCTTTAGCGCTTGCAGGCTGACCGCCAAAAGAGTCCGGTCAGTCTCACGCGCGATGCACACAGCCGGTGGCTGCTCGAGCAGTCTGGCATAGACGTGTAACGCGGCGAGGTACTCGCTAGATAACCCAGTCGAGAGGTCGACAGAGAGTGTCCAGGCCAGGGCTTCAGTAGCCAGCATGTCGCGGGGCGGCTGGAAGTTGTTGTGGTACCTGAGCCGTTGCACAGCATGGCTGACATGTTCGGCAGCTGCCTTGTACTCGCCCATTACCAGCTCCAGACAACCGATGGTGTAAAGAATCTGCACACACCAGTCGTTAACTGAAGCGGCAATTGATAGCGAATCAAAGCCGAGCTTATCTAAATACTGCAGCAATTCGAGACACGCCGGAGAGACTGCTCTGTTTTCGCTCTTAACGGCCAGCTTCATCAGCTCGACTAACCGGTCTGTCTCGATTTCCTTCGGTGGCGCAGCCAATATCGCCAAAAGGGCCCGCCAGAGCGCGGCAATTGGCTGGTCACCTAGCCTGATCGGGTGCCAGTCGGTTTCACCCAACGGTTGATACACCGCCGGTAGTGTCATAATTTTATCCTCCTGTTTTTCAATGTAGAACAGTTCCTGAAATCGCGGCTCTCAGCGGCGCGGTGCTTGCACGCTGCTGAGAGCCAATAAAGCAGTGCCTCGATCAATTGAGATGAGTCCCTGCTTGTTCCTAGTTAGACGACCAACGGCCAGCCTGTTGGACGGCGGCTTGCCATCCACGTCTCGCCTTAGTCAGCCGGACCCGCTCGGCGGAGCGACTGAGTCTGAGTTTCTCCGCCGTCTCAATATAGTGCAAGACACGTGCCAGCTGCCGTGCACGCTCATCGATGCTGATGACGCGAACACTCCGGTGCAGATGCCCCAGCAGACACTCGGCTAATGCAAGGGCATAGCGCGCTTGGAAAGCGCGCGGCTCACCATCGAAGATGACGCTATCGCCATGCGCAGCTTGAGCTTTCTGCTGCAGTTCCAGATACAGTTCAGCCGCCTCGGCAAACTGCCCATGATACAGATCGCACGGCTGCGGGTTGATTGCCCACTGCTGCAAAGCAAACGCCTGGGCTTCCAGCAGGAGTCGGATGGTTCGAGGTTCGGACTGCGCTTGGCGCGCTTTTTTCAAAGCGACCTTTGCATCCTGAACAGCCAGTTCATATTCACCGACAACACAGCTAAGCATCACCGCATCTACAAACATGAGCGGTACAAACCGCTGAGCTGCCGGATCCTGGACATGACGAAGCTTGGCCAACTTCCGTAGTCGACGCTCAAGTTTGTGATGCACTTTGAGAGCGCTGACATGGGGTCGCATAAGCATGTAGACAATTCGATGAAAAACAGGCATGGCCCGCACCGCATCCGGTGCGTTACATACACTCACCCACAGTTGGTCCAGCACAGCGAGAACTGGGGGGTGCGTTGTGGCGAGCACCGGGCGATGAGTTAATGACCTTACTGGCAAAGCGAAAGATGTTGCTGCGGACATGACGTCCCTCCTAGTCGTGAATTTGTTTTGCCTTACCGCGATGACCTGCGGCCAAATGACTGTGTTAATACTTCCCAAATTGACGTTCGAACGCTTGCTTCAATTCCTGAAGCTGCGGTTGCCACTGTTGTCGTTGCGGCCACTTATGTTCGACAATACTGATCTGCATTCTGGCGCTTTGCCCTTTCCCCAGTTCGATGTAGCATGCAGCCAGCTGCAAATGGCAGTTGCCTTCGAATTCCGGCTCGCGGCTATTATCCAACGCCGCCCGATAAAACTCTGTAGCCTTGTCGAAGCTGGCCATTTTCTCGTACACACAAGCGAGGGCGTACTGCACATCACGGCGGTCCAGCCGAGATGTTTTGTACTTACGCTGAAGCCACTGAGCGAAGTGTAAGTTGGTCAGAGCGATTTTGAAATGCTCAAGCATCCTGGCAATCTCAGCCAGTTGCATGAGAAAACGGATGGCGTCGGTGTGAGTGGGCAGGAGCTTATACACTTTGCGCAGCCGCTGCAGTTCGTTGAAGATTTCTTCGATGTCAGTGATTTTGGCCAGAGCGGCAAGCATCTTCCCCTGCTCAAAGTAAATTTCGGGAAACTGCCTGTACAAAGCAACGTTCTGGCTACTAAACTCCTCCGCGCAAGCCGGCTCGCCGACAGCATTGGCGAAAGCAGTGAGCAATGCCAGATACTTGAACGCTGCGACCGCTCGCTTTTCCGGGGAGACAAGACCGCTGATCGTACTACCGCCCTGAATGGCAAGCGTCACCAGATACGGTACTGCATTTCGCAGGATGATGAAAAGCGCGCCGTATAACTGGGCGATCTCAGACACCTGCGGCTCCGATTGCAGCGACGGCAAATTTTCGGACATGGTCAACTCCTTTCCGACGAATTAGCTTTTGTTGATCTTTGGTTCAGTAATAAAACTGTGGCGCGCCGCTCAACATAGCTCGACTAGCACAGGGTCAGGACGATATCGGTGAAGCAGGCTCGAACAGCGAATCTGCTTGAAAAATTGGCGGGAATAGATGTGTATGAAAAGCTCGCGGATCTAAGAGTTCATGATTGAAAATGTAATAGATACATAGTACGAATTGTCCACGTGAATACCAAAGGGTCTCTCTTAAATTTTTAATACCTGAGCAGCCCGCCAGGCAGTTCGCGCAAGCGTCCGCCGGCAGGAGCCCGATCGTATATCTGGCTGCAAAAGCCCGCCGTTTAAGGAATCGATGGTCGTCCCAAAATCGCCCGCTCTTTTTGAATCAAGCAAAGGCTGCCCAGCCTACAATTCCACCCGCTTAGAATGGGCCTGACAAGGTTGTCAGCGGACTCATGCCTAGCACTAAAAGTGGACTGCAAATCTGGCGGCCATTTAGCAAGCTTGTCCCAATTTGCTCTGACTTATACAGCGAGCAACTTCGATTGGTAACTTCGGTGAATAGAAATCTCGCCCACACACATAAGACTTGGAGCCCAGAAACCTAGTCACTCTAATCAGGTATTCTTCGATTGATTTATCAAATACGTCTTCAGTGCAACAAGTGATCACCGGAACCTTAGCGTAATCGGCATTGTTTTCTACCGCATTCAAGAAATCGAAGCAGCTCTCCTCACCCAAATGCAGCTGGACGACAATTGCCGCCGGTATTTCTTTCTTGAGACTTTGCAAAGCGGCCAAAATAGTTGGCACAATTTCCAACTCATAACCATCGCCGAGCAAGCTTTGCAGCCTCTGCCGAGCTTCTTCTGAATCAAATAAACAAAGGATCTTCGCGGACATCTTCTTGTCCCTACTGCCTATGGGCATCGGTACTAACTTCCCTGGTGATTCCTTCATATAGAGCTACCTCTAACCTAGGCTTATTTTGTGAAAGATTGGTGAGTGTTCAATCGAATGAGTGTTCAGTTGTAAGAGTGTTCAATCGAATGAGTGTTCAGCCATAGAGACGGCCCAATTGTCACTGATGTGCCCGCTCGCGCAAAATTTCTCAATGGCTGTTAGTGACGATAAAAATTCTCGCCTAATGCTGCCTTTTTAGTCAGCAATTGGCTAGGTTTGTAACTCTCGCCGGCAACTTTGGCCAGCCACTCTAATTTTTGCTGCACAGTACGCAATCCAACCTGGTCAGCGTATCGCAGAACGCCACCATAGAACGGCGCGAAACCGGTACCAAAAACCATAGCCAGATCGAGTTGGGATGGCTCGGCGATGATTCCCTCTTCGAGGCAACGCGCTGCTTCATTGACCATAATCAGGGCCAGTCGGTCTTGAATCGCTCCCCGCAATTTCGGGGAGCGCTTAGCTTTGATCGCTTGGGCGATCTCTGGATTAAAGACAGTGCGCTTGCCATTTTCATCGTAGAGATAGAATCCTTTGCCGCCCTTCTTGCCGAGCAATTTCTGCGATGCCACCACGCTCAAAATAGCCGGCGGCGCCATGCGTTCACCGAGCGCCGCGTGCAAAACATGAATCACCTTTTCGCCGATATCCAGCCCAACCTCATCCATCAGCGCCAAGGGTCCCATCGGCATGCCAAACGAAGTCATCGCCTTATCGATCTCTTCAGGCGGCACTCCCTCTTGTAGAAGGACAATTGCCTCACGAAGATAAGGGGTGAGAATGCGATTGACGACAAATCCCGGGGCATCACCAGTGGTGACAGTCGTCTTACCCAACTTCATGGCAAAAGCTTGCGCTGCTCCCAGAGCCTCTCTATCCGTGTGCTGACCTTTCACCACCTCCACGAGCAGCATCTTATGCACCGGGTTGAAAAAGTGAATGCCCACCACGTTCTTAGGCTCTTTCGCTGCACTGGCTATTTCACTCACCGACAGAGAAGATGTATTCGAACCAAAGATGAATGGCTTGGCGATTGCGTTTTCCAGATCCTTCAAAACGGCTTGCTTTATCTTCATTACTTCCACAACCGCCTCGACGACCAGATCGCAGTCGGTCATTTCTCGATAATTCAGTGTCGGTTTAACCCGCCCGACGATCCGATCCGCCTCTTCACGCGTCAATTTGCGCTTGCTGACCAAGCGCTCGGTCAAATCTCGCACCGTGCCCATACCTTTGTCCAGAGCTGCTTGATCGATATCCTTCAAGTAGACCTGGTAACCGTTGTATGCCGCCGACTGGGCGATTTCAGCACCCATCACACCGGCTCCCACCACACCTACTTTCTCTACTTTGAATTTGCCGTCTACACCTTCAGGCATTTTCTTGGATTCAGTTTGCGCGTAGAAAATACCGACCAGATTTTTTGAAACCGACGTGACTGCCAATTTGCCGAACGATTGCGACTCACTTTCGAAGGCCTTCTCCAGAGGCTGTTCGTAGCTTCTCAAAATTACTTTTGCTGCTTCTACGGGGGCTGGATATTTGCCTTTGGTTTTGCGCTGAATTGTCTTCAAAGCAAGATCGCCGAGAATTTTTCTGCCAATCGGATTGCTTTCCAACAAGAACCGCTTTACTTGCTGAGAAAATTCTTGCTGATATCTTTTCGGTTCGGCTCCAAGAGCGATTTCTTCGGCTCGCTTGAGCAGATCCGCGGGTTCCACGACCTCATCAACAAGTCCCAGCCGCCAGGCCTTTTTAGCGTCTACCTCATTGCCGCCGGCGATTAAATCTAACGCTTTTTCAATGCCGATTTGGCGGGGCAGCCGAATCGTTCCGCCCCAACCAGGAATGAAGCCAAGCTTGGTCTCGGGCAAACCGATCTTTGTCTTTTTGTCGCTGGCAGCAATACGATATTTGCAAGCAAGGGTTAGCTCCGTGCCGCCACCAAGACAGGTGCCATGTATAGCGGCCACCGTAGGCAACGACAATTTTTCAATTTCCGCGAAAACCATCTTGCCAAGCTTCGATGCTTCATAACTCTTGATCGACGGTTTGCTTTGCAACTCCTGGATTTCGTTGATATTGGCACCGGCGATGAAATTGTCTGTTTTGCCGGAAGCAAAGATCAGCGCCTTGATCGCAGCGTCCTTGGTCACTGCCGTAATCAAGCTTAACAGCTCACCCATTGACGCACTGCCCAACACATTCACCTTAGTGTCTGGCACGTCGAAAGTAATCATTCCAACGCCGCTGTTCAGAACCTTTAATTGGACAGATCCGGTTGACATCTATCACCCCGTAAGCGTCTCGGCTCTTTAATATTTGCCCGTGTATCAGCCTTTGATTAAAGCATTTCATCGCATTCGGTGTCATGTTCGGCTAGCGGCTCTCTCACTTTCGGCTTGCCGCAAGACAAAATCAACTTGAACCATGCGCTTGAGGGTAATCGTCACATAGCGTGACTTCTCGTAGCGGGCGATTGTTTGGCGCGTCATTCCTGAGCGTTTGGCCAAGTCTATCTGGCTCAGACCGGCTGCTATTCTCCGTTCGATAAACATTTGGGGGATGTCTAGCAAGGTGATTGGCTGTAAGACTGCGTTCGCTCCCACCATCAATCGATGGTAGGCTCGTATATCTCTCAAAAGCTCTCCGATTCTCAATTCAATTCGGTCAACCTCCACAAGAGCACGGGCAGCTTCTTGAGGATTAGCCAAGCGGCGCCTCAAAGAATCACAACGGCCCTTTAGCAGAGCGACTCTGCCTTGGGCTCTAGCCAACTCTCGACTGCTTACAATCACCGCGCCCATCCTGCGAGATGCTCACACTATAAATACGTGTATTGCAGCCAAAAAGTTCAATTAACCTTCGCAGTATCAAAAGGAACCCGCCAACATAACCGCGAACCGGCAAACACACACAAACCCGGGGACGGCATATTGCCCAAGTACCCCTCGAAATATCTCCTTAGGAGTAAGTGATTAAAATGTGACATGGGCGAAGCCCAAATGGTTCATGAGCAGTTGACCAACATGTCACATTTTAATGACATAGCGCTAAGGGACAGTCCAGGGAGATCCCGATGAGTCGCCTTACAAGTCCTCGATGAGTCACCGCGAGAGTCCCCGGTAAGTCGCCGCGCGAGCCCCCGATCAGTCACGGCACGAGACAACTTGATTATGCTGCTTCTATCAAGGCAGCGATCCCCATACCACCGCCAATGCAGAGAGCAGCAATGCCTCGTTTCAGGTGTCTCTCCTTCAGTTCATAAGCCAGCGTGAGTATTAAGCGTGCTCCCGACATGCCAATCGGATGGCCAAGAGCGATGGCGCCACCATTGACATTCACTATCTCGCGGTTCAAGCCCAATAGCTTTTCACAAGCGAGATATTGCGCGGCGAATGCCTCGTTGATTTCAATCAAATCAATGTCTCTCAAAGTCAGTTTATTTTTCTCGAGAAGTTTGTTGATCGCGGCAACCGGCCCCAGTCCCATCTGCTCCGGATCAACACCGGCGACGACTTCATCAACGAGAACTGCTAGCGGGTTAAGACCAATCTCTTCAACTTTCTTTGCCGACGCCAGAATTAAGGCGCAAGCACCATCATTAATACCAGAACTGTTGCCAGCCGTGATCTGGCGGGTCTTCAGAACCGGCGACAGTGCGGCCAGCTTCGAGAGACTGGTTTCACGTGGATGTTCGTCTCTGCTGAAAAAGCCCTTACCGGGTACTTGAATTGGATCAATCTCTCGATCAAAACGACCCCCTTTTACCGCCTTGTTAGCCAGTTGCTGAGAACGCAACGAGTATTCATCCGCCGCTTCGCGCGAGATTTCATATGTATCAGCCAAGCGCTGCGCCGTGCCAGACATATAAACAGATTTCATGTCCCAGATCAGCGCGGTCGGCGCCAGTCCGTTGTCGGCAAGCGCGAAGAGAACCGGGCGGGGACCCATGCGGACAATCTTCATGTTCTTGGCGATCGGTCCATTCCAACGCAACTTGCCGGGCAACATATAAGGGATCGTCGACATCGATTCCGCACCACCGGCAGGCATTAAGTCAGCATTGCCCAGCCGTATTTCATTGGCCGCTAAATGGGCTGCTTCCATACCGGAGCCACATTGACGTTGCACGGTCAGGGCAGGAATGGACGCCGGCAGACCGGCGTTCAAAGCGGCATAGCGAGCTGTGTTTGGTGTGTAACTTGTCTGATAGCCATGACCAAGAATGATGCCGTCGTATGCGTTAGGTGCTATGCCAGCCCGCCGGATCGCTTCGGTCATCGCGTGAGCAGCAAGCTTGTCGATGTTGACACTTTTTAGCGACCTACCGAAAGAGCCGATCGGAGTTCGGCTGCCGATGACAAGCCAAACCCTTTTGTCGTGTGCCATATGGTATCCCTCACATGCCTTAATTAGGATACCGCTTTTCTATGCGATCCTGCCTTTTCAATTGTCAGAACTATTCGCTCGATCAGGCGCCTGCGAGTCGATGCTACTCTTTGTCAACTCATAATTCTGCAGTTTGCGCAAAATTATCCTCAGGTTGTCCGTGACAAATTGCGGAGAGCACTTGAGTCGATCAGCTATCTCGACATTGGTTAGGCCATCGGTGATGCCGCGCAGTATGCCCATTTCGCCGTCGTTGAATTGCGGCTTCAGTCTAGTCGCCGGCTTAATACCTGACAGAGATTTGGACCGCACCTGCGCCGGCTGAACGTCAGCAAATTTTTGCAGCATCTTGTCGGCGATCCCTGGATCCAGCCATACGGATCCGGACAGAACCGTGTTAATTGCCTCTTTCAAGTTTTCTCCGAAGATACTTTTCAGACAATAACCGTCGGCACCAGCACTCAACGCAGTACGTACCTCTTCTTCGTCGTCGTGAACCGTCAAAATGAGAACTTTGGCCGCCGGTGCCTTTTCCTTAATCAGGCGAACCGCCCCCAGGCCATCAATTCCAGGGAGAAACAGATCGAGCAATACGAGATCGGGTGCCAATCTTTCAGCCATATTGACCGCGGTGTAGCCATCGGCTGCCTCGCCTACGACATCGAATTGAGGCATTCCTTCCAGAATCAACCTAAGCCCACGCCGCGTGACTTCTTGATCGTCAACAATGAGGATTTTCGTGGCGATTTGATTGCTTTCTGTCAATTTCGTACTCGGATCAGCTTAGAAATTTCCATTTTTAGACGGCGTCGCACCAAAAAAGAGCCCATTCTTCTAGACAGTTGAGTTCGGCAGTCAGCGCTCGTTTTAGAAGAACGATTCAGCATTATGCAGAATAGATGATGCGTGAATTGCTTGTGTAGCAACGTTCTTCATACTCCAATATGCTCATTAAACTTGTTTTTTTTCAAGCGATTGTAGGGAAGCGACAAAACAAACGATCACCGAAGATTTTACAGCGGCCAAAACCCCGATAAGGCGTACGGGCGAGGCGATTGGGTTACTTAGTTAAGGCGCTTCGTCATCCTTGCCGTGCAAGCTTGTATCAGTCTAATCAATAGAACCAGTTTTGTCGTTGTCAAGCCGATCCGCGCTCGATGAGCTAGTTAAAATTACGGCTAACTTCTGACTACACGTCCATTGGGCTTGCTCTGCCAACCAAGAATTTCTTAGGCTTGGTTATCTTTCTTTTTTGGTCTTGAGGTACAGGAATTAGTCTCATTCAATCGTTCAGCTGCTCAACCGCCAACACGCGTAAAACCCAGATCCACCGGCATGGTCGATGACCTGGCTACCGTTATTTTTCTGCAGTGGCGCATTTGGTGCCCGACAGCAGAGCCAAACAACACAGGAAGGAGGAGAGATGAAACCATTTGACGGAAAACCGGCACGAAAAGCTTTCTTTGTCCAGCTTTGCGATATGGAGGAGAACGGCATCAGCCTGGCCCAGCTGTTAGCGCTGTCCATGGGTGAGACCCTTGGCTCGGACAAAGAGGAGGCTGCCTTCCTGGAACAGCACTCTGCCTGCCAAGAACAGATGAACTTACCGGCCAACTTGGCCATTGTCGTCAACTTGCTTTTCCATCACCTCCCCGAACAATGGCGCCGGCAGTGGACGGCCCAGTTCCTTGATTCATTACCACTCAAAGGCAATGTCGATTGCGTCTACAATCTATTGCCTGATTGGTTAATGTTCGTTGCAGCAACGCTGAGAAATGGACGGGAAAAAACGCAAGTGCTGAGAGGCGCTTTTGACGAAGTCAAAGAGATCCCGGTGCGCGCGGGTGAACCGGTCCTTTGGCTGATAAACGCGTACTACCAGGCGGCCGAAGAGCAAGAGGAGTCAGGCGAAATCGCTGTCCAAGAACTTTGCCGCCAAATGGCAAGCAAGGTTGTGAATTTGCTGTCTAACCTGGTGGCGCCTTATGACCACGAGATCTAGGCGGACATCTGCCAATTGCGCCAAAAAAGAAAGGGGGGGGGAGTAATGAATAACACTGGCAAAAAAGTGATTTTCACTGAAGTCATTCTGCAAGGTCCGGGCCACGCGAAAGGGTTGGTGATGTTGCTCAATGGGTTGCTGGGTGCAAAAGTTCACATAGAGCGGCTAAAAGGCAAGAGCGTTAGCTACGTTCTCAGGCTCGCTCTGCCGATACTCACGCCCGACCTTGCCTTGCACTTCACCGATCTGGGCTTCCAGATTGTCTCGAACAACACGATTGTCTTGCACCCGCCGGAATCGGTATTGTCCTTCAGCGAGCCGCTCAAGACAAGAAGTGTAGAAGTCTGAACTGGCAGGAGTGCCTGGCGTCACCGCGCACTCCTGTTCTTTCAGTTGCTCTCAATTTTGCTATTTATTATAGTATCTTTCCAATCCCAAATCGTCCACCGATGTTAATCCCCCCGAGCCGTTCGGTTTGGTGATGAATCGACGGGCCGGCACACGCTTGGTATGCTACCGTATATGGTGCCAGCGAGCCAAAAAAATAATACCGGGTCCCTTTGACAGGAACCCGGCATGCGGAAAAGTTACATGGTTACAGTTACTGCGGCAGCGTTAGCTCAAAAATTGATCCACAGCCCGGACCGCCACAGTCGTTGTTATTTCCAGCGCCTGCTGCCCCATACAATGAGCCATTGAAAAACACCACCTTGCCTGGAAAGTCGCCATCGTATCCATTGAAATCCCATAATACGGTCTCGACCCAGCCATTGCCTGTGTCGGTTAGCTTGAACACCATACCACAGCCACCGCCACCGCTACAGCCACTACCGCCATATGCCGTGGTGCCGTAAACTGATCCACTTGAATCAGTGATCGGCGTAGATACCGGAAAGTATCCATCTCCTCCCTGGTTCGTAAAATAGTGAATCACACTTTCGGTCCCTGACGGTGAAACTTCAAAGACCGTGCCATTTGAACCAATACCACCACTATGTAAAACTCCCCCATAGTTCGTGGTACCAAACAAATTGCCATTGTTGTCCATGACGACCCCGTTCTGAGGGCTAAGCCCGTCCAGACCATTCATGCCGCTAAAATAGAACGTGTGGAGCACATTGATCGTCCATGTTTGACTAGGAGGCGATGGCGGTAGCAATTGGAATACTACACCGCCGTCTATCATGTCCGATCCGTATTTGCCTTGATACGTTGTGCCATACAACGCGCCGTTAGCGTCTCTAACGAGACCGCCATTGGGAAGGGTCCCATCGAGTCCGAGGTTGGTGTCAAAATTGAAAATAGTCGTTCGGGTCCATTCGCTACCCGGCGGTGAAGTCGGTGTCAGCTTATATATCGTGCCGCATCCCCCAACACAATTGTTGCCGCCACCGCCCTGGGTTGTGCCGTATAAAGCACCACTAGCATCCATTAGGAGAGGTCCCTGAGGGAAAGTCCCATCAGTAGGACCGTTTCCGAAGGAATCGAGGATGGTTTCTGTCCAGGTGCCGTTCGCAAGTGGCGATAACTCGAAGACTGTTCCCAATCCGTAGGTCCCCCCGTGCTGGGTTACTCCATACAAGTTCCCCTGGCTATCGAAGATCAGGGCACCAACTGGGTAGTACCCGTCTTTTCCGTTGTTTGAAAAGTAGTGGATTATCGTCTCGGTCCATGTGCCGTTCGTTTGCGACAATTGATATACCGTGCCGCATCCAAAGCTATAGCAAGCTGTATTGCCGCCATGCACGGTAGACCCATAAATTACGCCGTTGGGCGCGAACACTGGATCACTTGGCCCTCCTCCATCAGGAGACCCGGTGAACGTGTAAAGGGTGGTGAAGTTCCATTGGGCATTTGCCGAAGATGCAAATACCATTAGCAGCAGCGCCAACGAGGCGCACACCGCAAATACTTTCGTAAGGATTTTCATGGTCTTTTTCCTTTTTTCGGTTCGGCCCGTCACAGCACAAGCAGCGATCGCTTTTGAGATCGCAACCACTCGCCCCGTGACGTGTACAGTGACCGCAAATTCTAAGCAGTCACCGCCTTCGGGTTTCAACTCCACGCAACACAAAAGCCGTGTGTCGCAGATACTCTAACGTCTTCGCTCGTGATTCTTGGTTTTAGCGTGTTTTACCGCCGGTGTCAGAGAGAGGGCATATGTATCAACAAAGTACCGAGATCCAGTCTGGTTGTTCAACCTGTGGCGCGGAGAAATCATCATCAGACAACGATATTGACCTAGCACAGACTAAACTGGCATGCTTTAGATTCAAAAAAGCGTCCGATAATTTATCCACACAAAACCCTACCAGCCATCCAGCTCAATCGCGGCGCTTGAATGAAGCAAGGCTTGCCACAGTCTCTAGCTGTTGGAAAACTTTTCCAATTGAATCGCTGTATAGAGCTGGGCGAAATCCTGTCTTGTGCACAATTAAGAATTGATGAAAGAGAAGGATGACACCATCATCAAGAAAGAAATCAGCAAAAATTCTTGGTATCACTAGTCGTTATCGCTAGTATCAGTAGCGTCGACAGCAGCATTGATGGATCAGCCAATTCACACTTTGCAGCATCAATCATTTACTGATCCAGAGGTGTAATGGCCGATGCAATTGGCAGTGAAATGCCATATCTATTTACAGTCGCTTCACTTAGATAGCCACCAACTCTGGATGCCAACTCACTTCTCTGCAGATGATCAGCTAAGGTGACCAGCCATGTGCGTCTCAGCATTTCGACGGAGATCGTCAGCCTTGCTTGCCAGCCGATGCGCTTGATGACAAAAGCGATTCCTGAAACTGACAGCCGCCGCCCTTGTTTTGTCAACCATAGCGGGGAATCTATTTGGCTTGTCCCTAGTCGTTGGCGCTCGGACAACCATTGCCTGACAGCCAAGGCGGCCTGCTCGTTCAGAGGCACCACGCTGGCAGAGCCAAGGCTGATGCAGGCAGCGCCTGCTCCTATGTTATCGACATTTAGACGTGCACAATGACCGATGCGCAATCCAGTAGAGAAAAGGATTAAAGCCAGCGCCTTGTCTCTTGCAGATTGCTGTTCGACGCAATGGAGAAATCTTGCCTGCTCACTGACGGTAAGCACTCTTTTTGACTTACTAACACGACAGCGCTCCAGCTTGAGCCGAGCCATTCCATCTATCCCCAGGAAGCAGCAGAAATTGTTCAAGGCATTGATGCTGGCATTGATTGTGACGTCGCTTGCTTTGGACCGTGTCCGGAAATCCAAATATGAGCGTATCGCTTCGCTAGTGCTCACCCAGTCGGCGAGTGGCTCATCACTTAAATTGGAATATTCAAGAAAGAGGAGAAATTGCTTGATGCGCGAATGATATGCCCGCAATGTGTTGGCAGTTACTGCCTGTTCTGTTAGCCACTCCTTATACAAACCAAGATACAAATCCACGTAGCTCTGATTGGTGACGCCCTCTCGATCGGATGTGACAGGCAATCTCATAATCATCAATCCTCAGCCGCTGGCTTACTTTCTGCTTCCAATTGTTTGATCTCGGCGATCAAGTTGTTAACAAGTTGCACCTCGTTAACACACTCGTGTATACATAACGCCCAAGAAAGCTCGATCAACGCATCAAGAAAGACCGACACGTCCATATCCTGCGAAAGCAGATAAGCACGTTCCACTTGATCGAAATATTCCTGAAACTCGGTCATGTTGAACTGCCAGACACAGACTTGCGCCAGCCTGACCATCACACAGGCCACTGCCAGTGAATTTGACCCTTGCCAAACTTCTAAACGATGAAGGGCTTTCGTATACCAAGCCCGTGCTGAATCGTACTTCCCTTCGGTGACGTACGTATCGGCAATTTTGGTTATTAACTCGATCAGACGAGCAGGTTTGTCCACCTGCCCATCCAATTCCCGCATGGCCCTGAGCATCATTTGCCGCGCCAGTGGGAAATTGCCTTTGTGACTGGCTTGCAACGCTATGTCAATAGATGATGGCACGACTGTCGGTTCTTTATGGAGCAGAAATTTTCTCTGTAAAATTGACATCGCTGTAAATCAATCCTCCGAAGGACAAACGATGCCCAGCCAAAGCAGGAGCACCTACCTTGTTAAAGGACACATCTTTCGCGCTAAGCGATGATGGAAAGTGCGTTTGCTACAGACGTTTTGACCGGGAGTAATCCCACGGCACAACCTTACTTGGAAATGCAACCTGTGTAAATCGGCGAAATCGCATACGCACTTTCGCTTAAACGGAAGTGGTTACCATTATGTCGATAGACTGCTGGACCATGGGACGCCGGCTCAGATCTATTAAGACGCTCGGTTGAAGTTGCCAGCCATGTCCGCCTTAGCTTTTCGGGAGAGACCGATAGCTTCGCTCGCCTGCCGATGCGCTTAATCACAGACACTATTCCTGAAACTGAAATTCGCTGACCTTGTCTCGACAGCCATAGCCGAGAATCTGCTCCGCTCGCCGCAAGTGTTTGACGTTCTGCCAGCCATTGCCGAAGAGCAAAGGCAGTCGGCTCATTCAACGGCACCACGCCGTCAGTGCCAAGATAGATGCAGGCAGCCCCGGCTCCAATGTTCTCGACGTTTAGACGAGCACAATCACCAATCTGCAGTCCCGTGTAGAAAAATACAAAAGCCAGTGCCTTATCTCTTGTAGATTGTCGTTCGACGCAACGAAGAAATCTCGCCTGCTCACTTATAGTGAGCTTTCTCGCTCGCTTATAACCACCGCGCTCACTTTTAAGCTGCGTGCTTTCTCCCAAGCCCAGGAAACGGTAAAAATTGTTCAAGGCATTGATGATGGCATTGATTGTGACATCACTCGTTTTGGACTGTTTCAGAAAATCCAAATATAGGCGCATTGCTTCATCAGTGCTAACCGCGTCAGCGAGTGGCTCACCACTGAAATTCGCATACTCAAGGAAGAGGAGAAATCGCCCAATGCGAGAATGATACGCTCGCGCTGTGTTGGCAGTGACTGCCTGTTCCGCCAACCACGCCTTATACAAAACAAGGTATCCATGACTGGCGGCACCGCGGGCCTCACCGGGTGTGACAGGCAATCTCATAACCATGTCCTGCTCTAAAATAGCTGTTCTCCATTGCCGCGAGAAAAATTGACCTGAGCACCAAGGCTCCAAAACTCAGCGCTGGAGGCATTCTAATGTGCAGTTATTAACATGTTATTAGCGCGGAAATGCTCACACGTCATTGCTGGCCGTCGCTTCGCATTTTCACCAAAAGAATTGGCGAAGCTACCAAATATACTCTTGCATGTAGTACGTGACGGTCCGCACATGCGTATTGTTTCACAATGGGCATGCAGCCATATTCTTTGGGGCAGTCATAATCAATCTTTGAACTCATGCTTTGAACTTATGCCACCGCTGGCGGTGCCGCAATAGGCAAAATTTTTTGATGAAATAATGGAGTTGGCCGGCGACGCGCCGGCCAACTCTTTGAGGGGAAGGACGGACAAATCGTTGCCGCCGGTCAGGCTGCCGCCTTCGCTTCTGCGTGCTTTGACCGCAGTTGGCTCGGACGGAACCAGTTTTCTTCGTCCAAGATGTTGCCAAGCCCGCTGAATCGCATACGGACTACCAATCGTGACAGTCGAGTGTTCTGCCCTGCCGGTTTGACTCGAATCGTTACTGGTCCAAGACCACTGGCCGCCTGCGGAAACGCAAAATTATCACCATCAGGAGCAGCACGACGACCAAGAGTTCCGCCCAAGCCATCACAACTCTATTGGACCCAGGTTTAACCGCCGGTTTTAATAGCACCGTGGCAACGCACGACTCGCCCGGCAGCAAAGTTTTTGGACATGTGGATCCGTGGCCAGTGACTTCCACTGACGTGAGGATCACTGGCTGCTTGCCAATATTCTCGATTTTTACATTCATCGAGCTGGGCACTGTCCGGGTTTGGGCGCTGATCGATATTCCCGGGACCAGAGAGCCGAGGAAAGCGAGGGAAACGAGAATGAACAACTTGTTTTTCATAAACGCTCCTGTTCTTGCTGCTTTTTTGTGACCGGCAGCGACGGTCAAATTTTTACTAATCCAAGCGTGAAGGGACGCCGGAACAATTCCGGCGTCCGACGGTCGTTACACACTACTCTCACCAGGAAACAGGCGCTGCACAAGCTCGCTAGCGGGTTCGACCCGACTAGTATTCGACACTAAAAATCCTGTCGCCGTTCGCGTCGTCAATCCTAATATTCTTACCGACCTTGGTCATCCGTCGCCGCGTACCGTTGACGACAAGACAGTCGCTTCGAAACTCTACCGAGAGCAGTTTTTCTCCTGTCTGCTTGTCGGCAATCTCGAAGCCATGCGCCTTGCCGGTCGTATGGGTGTTAATCTGATAGTCCTTTGTGGAAATATCGAACCACTTGCGGTCGCTGGCGTGGCCGCTCTCCGGCGCCACTATCGAGTTGGCTGCAAAGAGCACCCGGAGAAGCCCCAGAATCGGATTCAATTGGGGGTCGGAAACCATGATTGTCAATTTCGACTCGTCGAATTGCGTGCTTGGGATAACTTGTAACATTTCTTGCGTCTGCGTCGCTGTAGCCATTTTATCCTCCAGTTTGTCGATCGCTCCGTTATTACCTGCAATTACGTCGTCTGTAATAGTCAGGAGAAGCGATCGGTTTACCATTGCACAACTCACGCAAAGGAAATTGACACCAAATATGCCACCATGGCAGAGTTGAATCTGCTTGAGGGGGTTGCCTAACTCGCTGGCGGCAATATTTGGTCTTGTACTTCCTTTGCGTGAATTGATGAAAATGACATGTGAAATCACCTTAGTGAATAGAAGCCTGTTAATACAAGAGAATTCAGATGTACTTCCAAGGCCTACAAAATCAATCAACTGCTAAACCCGGGCTATTGAGACATAGATATATGGGCACTTTTCGGGGATCTCTTTGTCAATTTCAAAAGACCTCACCATGGGAGAAACCGGCTACGTGGAAATACATGAAGGAACTAGCTGTCTTGACGCAAGCTATCGCTATCTACGCTAGTTGCCAAGTAGCTGGAGGTGACTGAAAAGTCCATTACCGCATCCGGCATTAACAGGCGGTTTAGAATATGCTTCGTGCCCGAAGGAGATGACTTTAAACATGTCGAAATCACGGACTACCACTAAGTTTAGGGAGGGAGACAAACTCCTCCCGATCCATCCAGGATCAGTATTATTGACGGAATTCCTAGAGCCATTGAATCTAAGTTCGACAAAGTTAGCTCTGCACATGGGCATTGCCCCTACGCGCGTAACTGCCATCGTTAAGGGAGAGCGAGCGATAACAGCCGATACCGCTCTTCGATTGGCCAGGGTGTTCAAGATGTCGCCTGAGTTTTGGCTGAACCTGCAGTCTAACTACGATGTCGCCATGCTCGACTATACCGGTCAGAAGGACAAAATCTGCCGAGAAACTAGAGAATTAGCTTCTGCTTAAGAGGTTAACTTGACGTTGCACCAGGCGCGCTAGGTTTTACGAAATGCAGTTTTCATTGCCTGATAAGTGAAAACCGGCAGCTTCAGCCGCCATTCCTACTTCAATTGCACCCTTGCAGACTGCTAACACGAAGGCAACGTTCTTCGCCACACACTTTGGACAACACAACGACAACAGCGGCATAACCGCAACCAAACTCAATTGCAACATCAGCTGACCACAACTTGGTCAGCCGCTTTGCTGCGTCAAAAGCGTGTGCGGCGAACGAATGTTGGCGAATTTATTCGCCTTGATTTCGCACTTATTCTGAGGAAGTAAATTATGAAAGACAATTGTCTCGATACACAGATTTCTTTGGCGATTGCGCTCAAAACACAAGCAGCCGCAGTTCACAAAGACATGACCGACCTTCTCGCATTGCGCGGCTCTTCGGTCGACAATTTGATTTTGAGCGGCATACTCACACTGGATAAAGAGTATGAATTGAGGCTGCTCCGGCAGCTGCCGAAATGGCCCAAGCTCATGGACATATGCGCACATACAAGCGCTTATCTGCAGTTGAGATTCTCTCGCCAAGATCACGAAGTGACAGTCTTGATCGACCCGCATGCCGATTGGGCAAAACAAGTGACAACGAGAATCTTCTCCATCTTGCCCGCCCTGAATCCGGAGGTGGCGCTCGACGATATCGACGAAACGCGAATAAGAAAATTGTGTCGCATGCGCCGCGTGCACCGATTTCACAGTATCCGCTCGCCGGCTGTGCCGGGAATGGAAGCGATCTTTCGTTTTGCCGCTATTTACGGCTTCCAAACCGAACTAAATCTGATTGCCCAAGAATATGATCGGTCCTTTTCGATGCTGCGAATCTTGCAGAAGCCAGCGGCACACGACCGCTACGACGATCCCGATGCTGATCCCGACGACGATTTTGACGACGACTTTGATGATGATCTCGATGACGACTACGACGATGACGATCTTTGCGACGACTTCGACGATGATCTCAATGGTGATGACGACGAGGTCCGCGAGGAGCGGCGGCAGCTCGATGAGGAAGAGCGCCGAGAAGAAGAGGAAGAAGAACAAGAAGAGAAGGAAGAGCGGCGGGAACTAACCGAAGAGCGCGAAGAAGAGAAGCGCCGAGAAGAAAACGAGCGTCGCCAGAGAGACGAGGACGCACGCCGCAAAGACGAAGAGATCCGGCGCGGCTGGCTCTAGCGCTTCCGATCTGCCCAACACGCCCGTACGCAGGCGGTCAGTGCTGAACTAAAGCGAGTCACATTTCTGGCTCGCTTTTTCTTTGCACCACATTTGGTACCGCCACCATTTTTGTATTCATTCAATTAAGAGGATAAAAACATGATTAATCCACAAATAGACGCCCAACGTGATTTGCAAAAACACTTCAATTGGGAACTGAGATTCCTGGCTCTGCGCATCATCAGCCGTCTGGAGGCGCTGCGGCTCGAGCCCAAGCAACTTGTTGCCGAACGCCTTGTCAGCCCGCGCTCTCTGGATGCATTTCTCAATCGCTCCGAGCCGGTGGACATCGCTACGCTTGTTTTAATCGCGCAGCGATTGCGCTGCGATCTGAAAATGGCCTTCATCAATCGGGTTGGGATTCAAGAGTCTGTCTCTTTGAAGAATGCCGGCAACATCGAGATCGCGCGGGCTATAAACGCTGCCTTCAGAAACATGCTCAGAGGCACCAATAAAGCTGTGGTTGCCAGAATGGCCGGAATTTCGCCATCAACAGTCGCTCACTTCGACAGAATAATTCCGTACAAAATGCTGTTCCCAACTAAAGTGACAGTGCCAGATCTGATCACGGTTTTCAAATGCGCGCGCGGATGCGGCTATGAAACCTATCTGTTTCTTGCCGAGCATTCCACAATTCTGCGCAGCGTCGATACGCGCGCTCACAACCACGAGTCGGCGCCAGAGCCAGTAAACGAAGACAAAAAAGTAAGTTAAGGAAGATCTGAATTCTGCCAATTGAGCGCTCACGTTAACCATCACGTGAGCGCCATTTTGCCTGCATTTCAGACAAAAATGAGGTACGTCATGACCGTAAGAAAATACACAAGAAAATATATCAGCGAAGACAAAAAAAAGGACTCAGAAAAATATTCCGGGCGATATAAAGACGCAAAAAAATATAGCGAGAGATATAGACAGAAATTCACAAGAAGAGAAACAAGACCTTGTCCTTCACGCCAGAAAATGCTGGAGGCGATCAAAAGAAAAATCAACTCTCCGGATTTCCAACTGCCGCCCACTCTTGAGCAACATTGTTTGGGTTTGGCGCCGCCAGCACGAAGGAAGACGCCTGCCCTGAGTGCATTCCGCCGGGAGGCGCAGGGCCTGGCAGAGCGGGAAATAGATCGTCTCTTTCGCTACGCTGTCGCCACCTGGTTTGATTCGTTTGAGCGCACTTTACGCCGCAAAGCGGAGCTGCCGCCGCAATATGGGCCGACCTGCGACAGTCTATCAAAAGAGTTGCTGCGGCTGCGAGCGAGCGTCACTCTCGCTTTACCTGAAGCCATGCAACAAATACGCGACAATCATCCGAGTGCCTCGACAGCACAGATATACCAAGCTGCTGTTGATGTCATAGATCAGCAATTGATGCCGATTCTACGGATGATTGACATCTGGACGAGCGGTCTCGATCAGATGCTCGATCCCAGCTATGCGCCGATCACCAAAGTGCTTGTGACCATGGTGGAGCAACGCCTGTGCCTGATGCTGGGGGGTGATGCCACCGAGCTTAAACCGGTGATTAAGACGATCGGCTTGCAGTTTGGTGACGTTGTCCTGGCCACCCTCATCGGCCCCTTTGATTCCGGACCGGCTGTGATCGGCGGGACCTGGGGACGAAAGGGAGCGCACGCGATGCTCTTCCCGGCCAATCTTTTAGAGGACCTGCCCAGCCTGGACTCTATCTATTCGCACGAAATGGGACACTTGTTCATGATCATCGTCGCCGGACTCTTGCCAGCATATTTAGAACTTGTAGAAAAGACGATTCGCGAAGCGGTAGAAAATGGTGACCTGAATTTGTCAGTTGAGACTGTGCAGCTAAAACCAGGCGTAGAAATTCCGGCAATTGAGTTCCTGGTGAGCGCCTGGACTTGCATTTTGCCTGAATGGATAGTGGATCTGATCGGCTGCCTGGTTAGCGGACCGCCAGCCTTCACGAGCACACTGAGTATCTATATCGGAGCGCTGGAAGCTGCCACCGCAGGCAGTATCAACAAAGTTAAACGAGTTTTCAACGCCTGCTCGTCATATAGTCTTCTTTCCGCTAGATCGGGCAAAAAGGTCCGACTCATATTCGAAGAGCACGGTCCTGACGATGCCCGTATCTTTAGCTGGCTGCCAGCCTTAGCTGAGGAATTAGGTTTCCCCGAAACTGCCTTAAAACTTAAGCAGTTGCGTAATGAAGAGAGCGTCAAACCGAAAGAATATGTTTGGGAATATGCGCATCATGATCAGGATAACGATTGGAGCGACGCAGAAACACTCACAGCGCGTTTCCCCTTTCTGAAATTTCCAGTGTCAGACTGGGATGCATGCGCTCACCTCATTGTCTCTATGATTGCCAATACGCCGCAGCCGGCACTGAATAACAAAAGCCTGAAAGAGATATTTTGGCTCAATCCTAAGATGCATCAAGAGAAAGTAGATAAGCTCAAAGATCTGCTGAAAGCCGGTGTGGGCAAAATCCCCGCTGACGGGAACCGCTATTGGCTGCACTTTGTTGGGGCAGCAGCGCGCCTGGCCATCGACGAACTGGTCGGAGATAATATGCCGGAGGGCAAGGCAGCGGCGATGGTCAATGCAGCTGGTTTGACGATGATGCTCGAGCTAACAGCTGAGTGGGATCAGCTGAAGACAAAGTTGGACATTTACAACTCAGGTCGCGATCGCCCGAAGCGTCGCCATCCGGTGCAGCCAGCATAGCCTAAGGTAGATTTACAGGTGCCTTCACTGACGTTCACCAGATCAGGGAGGCACCTGGTACTTCGGCTCTGGAAGCAGCGTCTGGTACTTCAGCTCCGGAAGCAGCGTTTGATACTACCGCCCGGGAAGCGCCTGATATTTCAGAGTGATTCAATGTTGGCGATGCAGCTCTGGTGCATTCCCTCTTGAACAGCCCTTATGGATTTGAACAAATTTGTTTAAAAAGATGAAATCGAACCCGTCGCCCAAATTGTCCACGCTTTGCGCTATTCGAGTCTTTCTGACTTTTTCAATCGACAATGGAATTTAAACAAAAGTGTTTAGTCTCCATAAGAGTAGATTGGAGATGGGCACAAACCGGTGTTGACTGGCGAAATTTCAAATCCTGACAAGGGTGTTGCCTCATCTAAAATCAAACCCTGACAAGGGGCGGCAATCAGCGTTGCTTGAGCTATTGTGTTACTCGGTTAACCTGAGGCAGCCAATTGAGACGAATGATCATAGCTGTAGTGGCGCTTTTACTCGGTATGCTGGCGGCAGCCGTCGTCTGCTTTTGGCCTAGGCGAGCGCTCAGTACTTTAGGCTATTACGATAAGACCGGTAAACTGGCGATCACCGCCCCTTTGTTTTCGAGTAGCACGCGTCCTTTTCACGAAGGCCTGGCCGGCGTGCATTTAAGTGGCAATTCAATCGGCTATATCGACAATACAGGTAAGTTACTCTTCAGCCTAGGCAGTGACATCCAAGAGCCACCAGACGGCCAAGGCGTGCAAGATTTCTCCGAAGATCTGGTAGCGGTCAAGCCGGATAGCCACTGGGGTTATGCCGACAAGACCGGTAAATTGCTGATCCCTGCCCGGTTCGACGATGCCATGTCCTTTAAAGAAGGGCTGGCACCGGTGAAACTCGGCGGCTGGTGGGGTTTTATCGACCACGCAGGCCAATTCGCCATTGAACGGCAATTCCAATATGCAATGCCTTTTTCCGAAGGCTTAGCGGCAGTAATGCTCAGGAACAAAATCGGCTACATCGACAAGCAAGGAACATGGGTAATTAAACCCCAGTTCGACCTGGCCACCAGATTTAGTGAGGGTTTGGCCTATGTTGACGATCGTTATTACATCGATAAAACAGGCAATTGCGTTCTCGACTTGACCAAAAAACCTGACTTAGAATCAGGTCCACTGAAAGAAGAGTTGCGTTGGCGAACGAATAGCGAAAAGATTTTGGCCTTTTACGTGAACAAGTGCTGTCTATTTGACGTACGAGAGAGAGTCATGGTTTTGCCGAGAATGGCCAATGTTCATCGCTGGTACGGCACCGAGGAATTCCACCACGGCTTCACCATCGTCCATGCCTTAGGATCGAGCCGTTATATCGATCGACAGGGCAACTATTTGAAACTAGCGTTAGGTAGAGATCTGCGCGGCGACCCAATTTTGGTGCAAGATTTTCTCGCGGCTAAACCGTTTGCCGAGAACGTTGCCGCCGTGTGTTATCAGGGTCGGTGCAGATTCATCGATGCCCAAGGCCATTTAGCTATACTGAATGGCTACGACTGGGCGACTAGTTTTAGCGATGGATTAGCCAAGGCTCAACTCGTCGGCCAATATTTCTATATCAATCACGCCGGGCAACAAGTCTTCGGTTTGAAAGACCGCTCGGGCATGGATTTTTCAGAGGGCCTAGCTCAAACCTACGACCACACACAATAGGAGCAGTATGAACCTTCGTTTGCCGACTTTCAATTACACCAAGGGCTTACATGATCTGGGAGCCGGCTGTTACGCCTGGCTTCAACCGGATGGCTCCTGGGGCCTAAGCAATGCTGGATTAGTCACTGATAAAACAGGCGTTATTGAATTAGACACTAACGATCGCGCGATCATTGGAGCATCCATTGGGGAATCAGTTCTCATCGACACTCTGTATGACTTCCAGCTAACCAGTGAGATGTTGAGCGCCATGAAAGCTCAAGTTCCTGCAGCTGAGAAAATCAAAGCAGTAATCAACACGCACTCCAATGGCGACCATTGCAACGGCAACGGTTTGCTCACTAACGTCGAAATTATCGCTTCCAAAAACACTGCCCAAGGGATGCTGGAGGAGACGCCGGAAATGATGCTCGGTTATCTCAAGCAAGCGCCGTCACTGGGAGATTTTGGCGTTTATTTCCAGCGTTGTTTCGGTCAATATCAATTTCAAGACGTGACCCGCCGCCTGCCAACAAAAACCTTTGAGGGAAAGCTGGAAATGAGGGTGGGAAATCGCCGCCTCGAGTTAATCGAAGTTGGCCCAGCTCACACTACCGGCGATACCATTGTTCATGTGCCAGATGCAGGCGTTATCTATTCCGGCGATATTCTTTTTATCGAAGGGCATCCGTTGATATGGGCTGGACCGCTGGAAAACTGGCTGAAGGCCTGCCAGTTGATGTTGGATCTAAAGCCAGAAATAGTCGTGCCCGGACATGGACCAATAACAAATGCCGTGGGCATCAAAGCGGTGATGGATTATTTCCAGTATGTCGCCGAGAATTCACGGCAGCATTTTGACGCCGGTAGAAGCGTTCTCGAAGCAGCACAGGCAATGGTTTCCAAATACTCTCATTGGGGCGACCCCGAGCGCATGATCGTAAACATTGCCATGATGTACAGCCAGTTTGGCGGTAAAACTTCGCGCCCAAACATGGCGGAGTTGTTCGGCGTAATGGCCAATTTCTCCAAAGAGCTTCAGGCAGTGGGCAATAAAAAATAACTTTGCCAAAACGTGCGACAAAGGATATTTGCTGCTGGTGGTCGAAGGCGAGATCGAGTGTGAGTGGGTGCCCCAATATTGGTTTGGTGTAGCGGGGACCGACCAGTGGTGAAAAATCGGAAGGCGGCAAGCGCTCATAGCGGGGATTTTCAGCTGTTCATCCGGGGTGATGCAACATATTTTTCATTATGAGACAGATTAAGACGTTAACAGAACCTCAGGCCCGGTCTTGAAATAAGATTTGCTTCGCTAACTGAGCTAACTGCTTGAATGGGAAATCCCCCACTAATGTCATAGATTGGATTTCATATCATGAAGGATTTCGTTTATGGTGAGTTACTTCCATAACCTAATTCATCAGGAGCACTTCAAGACCAGAGATAACCATCAGTTGCTGATTGACCACGTACCGATAATGCAGCTGGCTGCTCTGGTTGATGTTGTGTTTGGAAGTGTACCTCAGTTTTAGGTGTTGCCGTGAGAATTGAGCTTGCTGGGTCGGAGTTCACAATCCAGACTTTAAGCAGTTCGTTTTCAAAACCTATGCGCAGCCATACAAGCCAATTCGGCTGGCTGCACTTTAACCAACGTATTCAAACCAACCACCGCTGCCGGTAGCAACAATTAGCAGCGAGAAACGAGAAGGGTAGCTTTATGATTATTGATGGTGGTCGTCCGCAGCCCTGGCAGGACCAGACTGCATTTTTCGCTTACATGACAGGCGAAATGGCGTATGACGGCGAAATTGTTAAAGGGGATGCTCTGCTTCAGTGCATTCAGGCGACCTACTTGGGCGCGCGAGTAGCAATTAACTCCTGGTTGAGCAAAAACCGGCCGATTCGCGGCGGTAAGGCATCGCAGCGAATTGCCGACCGGGTCGCATTCGACTCGGCGGTAAGAGAGGCATCTTGGGAAGGGCACGTCATCAACCACCTGCTCTGCCGGCGTAGTGATTCCGCCCCAGTCGTTCAGTACGTCAATTTCGTGCCAACGGGAGTGACATACAAAGGCGGTGTCTTCACGATCGTGGGATTGGAAGGCGGCGTGGCGTCCGGGCTGGGTCGCAAATGCACGATCCGCTGGTCACCTAAAGGCTTTGGCAATTTGCCGGGACAGTATGTCCTGGTCGCTAAGCCGAAGTCCAGCGACAAAGCCTGATCGACCGCCGGAAAGGATTCGAGTCAAAACCGCACCGTTCCTTCTGAAAACTGGGAGGAAATCGCACCAGTGCAGTGTTTTGACTAGCACGCCCGCTTGGCTGCCGCGACTTACAACAAGATAGTTAGCGCAGCAGTCAAGCGGTTGCTTGGATTTAAACCATGATGGCTGCAGGCTTTTGAAAGAATGCCAAGACGCCATCGGGTTTTTGTCCAGGATCCTTACCATAGGTCTAGTGGTGTTCGACCTTTCCTGGTTCGTTGGTGCCATCTGAACTCGATTCAACTAACTAAGAGAAGCCGAGCTTATATAAGCTCGCCTTCCATATTATTTTTTTGGCCGTATAGGCACCATATACGGTACTGTATATGGTGATGAAACATAAGTGGCGATAAAAGACGCTCGGCCAGATGTAGCCAAGATTTTTCTGAGCTCCAGCCAGTGGCAGAATGCGTAAGCTCACAACAAAGGACCCGCATCAACAACTATCTTGCCGACGGTCAAATTCAGATCGTCGTAGCGAGCCCGAATTTAGCGAGCAAAACATCGACAATGTGGGTGGCCATTTTGATCATGCTTTGCTCGAAGCGTCCTTTCTTCTGGGAAATGACGATCAGATCTTTGGTTTGATTGATTTTGAATAAGTAGTCTTGGCTTGTACCCAGCTCGTCTACGAGGTTCAACCCGCGATCGAGACTCTCCTTGGCCGTCCAGAATTCGCCAGTGCAGACGGCCTCGGCATCGACATTGCGATATTTTTTGACGCTCTCAATAAACAGCCGATGAATTGCTTCCAGCCTCTCTTGGAAGTGCTCCTTCGCTTCTTCTGTCACTTCGCTGATTGGCGTTATTGTCCGTTTGTATTTGCCCGCTGTAATAGTCACCGGTTCAATGCCATGTTCTTTCAGAAAATGATAGCCATTAACCATCTCCACGACCACACCGATACTGCCGACCAACGCGTAGGGAGCAGCGACTATTTTGTTTGCCGGCAGACTCATCAAATATCCGCCGGAAGCGGCCGTAGTGTCAACGCACACCGTCAAATTGAGACCGCTATTGCGGATGCGCTCCAACTCTGAATACATCTGTCCATAGTTACTCACACTGCCGCCGGGTGAACTCACCACAACCACGGCGCTTTCAACACGCTCACGGTTGACCAAAATCTCGTCCACCAGTTGAGCAAAACTCTTTCTTTCAGTGGCGAACATGTCTCCATCAAACCGCACAGCCACGACCGGTCTCTTCGAGCCACCATCGATTACCTTGGCAGCCTCGACAATGCTCAGTTGATTGTCTTGTCCATTGTTAAGCTTCAACAATTTCCTTCGTTCTTTGACCAGCCGACTGCTAATCGCCTCGTGTTTCTCAAACTTGGTTTTGGAATGAAGTTGCATTAAACCGTGTTTGATGCCAAGCGAGCTTTGTGCCCGAAGTAATTTGACTATCAGCAGGATGACGCCGATACTGACAATCACTCCAAGCACCAAGAGCACAACTAGTACAAGGCTGACGACGATGTGCAGCATGTGGTCGATCGATTGCATGGTTCGTCCTTCAAAAACTAATTAGAGACGATTATCTCAGGACGATTGGTCTGCCGCCGAGTGGGAATATAGTAAAAGTACATCCGGGGGGGTGATGAGCGTGAGTGGACACTCTGAGGAAACTGTTGTTGAAGAAGAAAAGCCGAAACCTAGCAAATTAGGTCTGGGCAGGCTTGAGCGGGAAGAACAAGAGAAGAACGAAAAGCTACGGCTTGAGCAAGAGGCGCAGGCAAAGCAAGCAAAGAGACAGCTTTTGTCTGATGTCGCACGCCGAGGTGGGTCGTTTTCCAGTAATGTGCCTCGCAGTTCAGAGGTGGAAGAGGCTGCCTTGGCTGAGCTCTTCCGCCAAAAAGTCTGTTTAAAGGAGGATGCTAAAGAGCCTACTCCTGAGCAGATGCCTGTCGATCCGGCGGACATTACCAAGATTACGCCTGACCAAATTCATGCCATGCGCTCAAAGAGGCCTCCGGATAGTCCGGATTCCAGTTTTATGGAGCAAATCTATAACGTCATAATTCGCACCTTTTGCGACCTTAAAGCCTATATATTATTGCGGCCCGATGCTCGCGCCACTTGCCGCCAAAACGGACGGCACCAATGTGGACATTGCGGCACAAAGATCTATGTGCAAAATGACGGCAAATTGAGCACTGAAGCGCCACTCGTCCTTGATGGTCGTCAGGCACTTGATAGTCGTCAGGCAAATGTCAGCGCATCACATTAACAGTCCGCGTTAGAGACCGCCTTACTAGAAAAACTCGAGTCAAAATAGCCTGCCGCCCCTCGCTGGCCCTTTTGCCGTTGGCTTGCTGCGCCTGCGTCATCACCGCTCAGGCTGCTAGCCTGCAATGCTTATTGTGGAAAAATTCGGGACCGACGGGACTCGAACCCGCGACCTCCTGCGTGACAGGCAGGCGCTCTAACCAACTGAGCTACGATCCCAGCTACAAACCCAAGTGGCATCCCCACTCAGCTCAGGTCTGGCAGTATAACATGCCGGTAAATGACTGGAGTCGTCCTGAGAATCAACGGTCAGGAACAAGGCGGGCTAGACCGATCAGGTCTGTGTAGGTGGGATGGGTAATTTCGCTGTCTCCTTCACCCCAATAAACTCCCGCCCAGTAGCCGATCACTTGACCACGGTTATCAACGATCAACCGAATGACACCTTTGCCCAATCCGTTTCTGTACGCTTGATGAGTAAGTGGAGGCAGTAATTCTGGTGGGAAATGTCTGACTGTTGAACTGTCGATTACATTCACTTCAACATAGCGCACATGTTCGCCGTCCACTTGCGTCTCTTTAACCGGACCTGGCCGATTGCCGACGACCATCACATGTCCTGTATTGCCTCGGTACGTCTCCATTGGCTTCTCCCACGCTATGAGATCGCCTGGACGAAGCCTCTTCGTAACGCTTCAATCCGAGCCAGCCGTTCGCCGGCCTGTCCCCATACCCTGCACTCTCTGTATCCAAGGATCGAAAAAAACTGGCGTACGTTCTTGCTTGCGGGTAACTCCTGTCTGTGAATTGACAAACAGCCGCGTAATGACGAGGCGCCACTAAATTGAGAAGATAGCTGACAAATCCGGAACAATCTGTTCTCACTTCCCAGCCCCTGCCCGGTGGAGATTGTACTTGCTCGTCAGCGGCTTCGTGCAAATGAACATAACTAACTTCGACTGCTCTTTCGAACACTTGCTCGGCGGCGAAATAAAGCTTGCGCGATAAATTATTTGCGCATTCAGCAGAGGCATCAGCAGACGACACGGAGCTGGCGCCTTGTTGGGCCAGCGCCTGATCGCCTAAATTGGCAGCCAGAGCCGATCGGCTTTGGCTGAAACCAAACGAACCGCTTAAAACCAAAATGGCTGTGATATCAAATATGGTGCATTCATTATGCTTCTTGGACAAGAGGATCTTTACTCGGTCCTGTAGGAAAACACGCTATTTAGCTTGTGCCCAAAATATCCGCTATGAGCATAATTTTTGAAGATTTCTATGACATAGGCGGATATTTTCACTACTCTCTATAGTATATCCGGTGGCAACAAAACTGGCCACGGACGGAACATTGCCCCCACATTGTTCCGCCCGTGCGACCTGCTGGCGTCACCCTCAGCAGGTAATTCAGAAATACGCGGACACCCCTGGAGGAGGGTCGTCTCCGGCAAGGTCGCCACCACCAAACCAGCCCTTGGGCATCGGGTTTCTGGCTACTTGTCTGAGAGCGATCTCCACCCACTCGAGTTCCGCGTCTGGCGTGTGCCTTGACTGTGCATGGTCCAGGTAAAGTTGCGCGCCAAACGCTCCCACAAAACGAGAGAACGCCTCCGCTGCAACAGTTGGTTCTTCGTCGTCACTGAGCGAACTCTCGCCTCTGACGAAATGCGTGACGTAGCTGTGCGAAGCCACATTGTTTTGCGCGATGAACACCCCATCGCGCTTAGTGATCAAGACAACCGCCGGTCCCCAGTCAAACAACGCTTTTGCCGCTTGCCGCGCTCTATCGCCGCCCATGCCAATAAAATCTTGGCCTGTGAGCCGCTCGGCTTGCGCCAGATCAACGATCAAATAATGGGGCTTGATCGTACCCAGAATGCTGCTGGGCACTTCTCCTTCAGTCTGGTCAATGCTCATCAGTACACAACCCGAGAAAGTTTGCCAATCGAGCACTGCACCTATTGGGAGACCACCGGAGATTAAGAGCAGATCGGCGTTCTGCATTGCATCTTGGGCATCACCCACTTCATTTTGTCCTAAAGTAGTGATGCCGTGTTGGTCTACTGTTTTGATTGTCGGTTCGGTGCGCACTTTGTTGCTCACCAAAACGATCTTTTCGCGGTTGAGCGGTTGGTCAGCCAATGCCAATGCAGCGTAGATCGCAATCAAATGCCGCAGTGGAAAAGACCGACCGGTACCGACAATCGTCAGGTTTTTGGAGAAACCGCTTGAGTGAACTCTTGAACGACTCATGGCAACCTCACCTAAACTTCTGAACTTGTGGTTAACGTCTTGCAGCTCGCGCACCATTCGCGGTGGCAAGTGCTAATCTTGGGCAGCATGAACTGTCAGAAAGTCAGCTATAAATTAAAAATATTGCTTACGTCGCGTTAGACAACACAGATTCCAGAGATTAAGAAAGGATGCTAAAAATTAGCAGCTTGGTTTATGAAACCGCAAGAGGATTGGCGAGCTTCCTCACCGGCTAATTAAGATCCATTCAGACTATAATTAGCGGTGCTACGTTCGGCCTGGGTTCGCTGTGCGCAAGTGGTCTCAGGCTGATAATGCATAAAGCAGGTCACCAAGAGCTTTGACACGATTAGCCGGATTGAATAGATCGATGTAACCAAGAGCCGAGACTGCTGTCTCTCTAGTGGCTCACATCCTCAGCAATTTGCTCTGATTCTTCGTCAGAGCTGCCTTTACCACGCTCTGTCTCTTGCGAGTCGGCAGACGTTCCTGACTGCGCGAATTCTTCTGATTGTTCGGATTGTTCGAACTCGTCAGATTCTTCAGTTTCATCGGAGACAACATTGGCTTCGGACCCAGCCCGATCGGCCGGCAAGCCTTTGTAACTGACGACTATGTGTCGATCTGGTCCCATCCCTTCGCTTTCAGAGGCAACATCTCCAAAATTTTCCTGCAGATACTGGTGTACGAGCCGCCGCTCGTAGGCGCTCATCGGCTGCAAGGCATACCGTTCTACATCACCATTCAAAATAGCCACCGCCGCCTTGCGAGCCTGGTCCTCTAAATTTCGACGGCGCCGCGTCCGATAATCAAGAACATCGACAATGAACGGACCTTGCTCCGATTGGCTGCCCTTGCACATCTGGCGAACAATAAATTGCAATGATTCAAGAGTCTGCCCGTTCCGACCGATCAAAATTCTCGCGTCGTCGGCTTTACAGTCAATCCGAAAACAAGTCGTGCTTTCATCGATGTCTTCCTGCATTATCTGGGCTTCGATATCCAGAATGGCGAGGATTTTCTCTAGATAGCTGCGCGCATTTTCTTCGTCAATATGGCTCATGTTATTTTTTCTTCTTCTTCTTCTGTTTCTCTTTGATGTCGCTGCTTTCGATAACGGCACCTTCGTTCTTTACTTCGGCGAGCTGGGGAACTTCCTTTTCCTTCGCTGTCTTAGTAGTTTTCTCGTTGGCGGAGGCACTGCCACCGGAACTATCGACATCGCCTTTGCCATTACCCACGGTGCCTTTGTTCTTTTTCGGCTCCTCTTTATTCTTGCCGTTGCTTTCGCCGGCAACTGTAGTGTATGGCACGTCGCTAATGACATCAACCAATTGTTGCGACGGCTGTTGCATGATAATCCATGTTTGCAATGATTGCACTACGTTGGAAATGACCATGTACAAATAGACACCGGTTGGCAACGGAATGAAAAAGAACATACCGGTAACCATCAACGGCATTGTCTTCATCGCTTGCTGTTGGGCCATCTGTTGTTCGTCCAGTTGCAAACCCGGTTGAGGCTTGGCCACGGTAAATTTTTGCGACAGCCACATAGTGGCGCCGAAGAGCAAAATGAGAACTACGCTATCCCAGTTTTGCGGTTTGAGAAGCTCTGCCCCCCTAGCAACTTTGCCCAGACTATTGATGAACCCGAACGATTCATTTTTGGCAATCCCGGGGATTTTCGCTTTCACCACAAAATCGCCTGTATTCGGGAAGACCGTATGAAATGTCGAACCGTAAGGCTCATGATTGATGATGCCTTCCATGTTGTTCTTGCTTCCATAGATTTGCCAGTAAGCTTTAAACTCCGGCGGCAGCTTTCCCTGCAAAGCTCGCACACCATAATCGATCGATTCGCCTTTGACGATTGTGGCATCACCAGGGAAGACGACCACCTTAGCCAATGCGCCATCTTTAGCGACGTACGGCACACTACCACCCGATGCTTCGCTGCGATGCGCTTCGGAAGCTTGCTGTTGCTCCACTACTTTTACTTTGACGTCCACTGTCTTATCGCCAAAAGGCGGACCGGTGAAAGTGCTGAACAAAGCAAGCAATATAGGAAGTTGGATTAACAGTGGCAAACAACCTCCCATCGGATTGATCTTGTTTTTCGCGTAAAACTCAACCAGTTTCTTTTGCTGCGCTTCGGGATCGCCTTTGTATGCATCCTGAATGGCCTTCATCTTCGGCTGCAGCTGAGACATTTTCTGCATCGATTTGGTTTGATTGGCCACCAGCGGCCAGACCAAAGCCCTGACCAGCAAAGTTAAAAGCACGATCGCCCAACCATAACTGTGCGTCGCTTTCGCGAAAAACATCAGTGTCGGGATCATGAACTGGTAGGTTATATCGAGATTCACTGGTTACCTCGGGGGCGATTGGGCTAAAGCTAGAGGCTTAACGATGTCCCTTCTTTGGCCATTGATGTGACACGAGCGGTCCGGCACTTCGTCGACACCGCCATCGTGCCAGGGATGACATCTTAAGAGCCTTGCTACGCCTAGTCCAACGCCTCTAACTAAGCCAAAGCGGCGCACACTAATCGCTATATATTCTGAACAGGACGGATAGAACCTGCATGATGGCTGTCTAAAAATCTTTGTTTTTTGATAACACCAAATAGCGCCAAGCATTAACCTTGCAGGCATAGAGACGACTTCAGCGATGATAAATTGTCCAGTCACTTTACTTCAAATCGCCTTCGCTGGTCCTGGCAGCCGGATCTTTCACCATTTTCTTGACTGCGGCACTCTTTGCTGTGGCATTATTTGCCGATTCCTGCCGCCCGTATTTATCACAGGCTTTGCTTACACAACTAAGTACCGCTTCCTGAATCTCAGTCCAGCTAGCATCAAGTGCTTTGGTATGTACAACAAAAACCATGGCGTACCATTGAGCAAGTTTTTCACGGATTTCCGCGTTTGAAAGCCGCATCAGCCGGTAAGCTTCACGCACGCGCCTCTTTGCTTTGTTGCGGACGCAGGCGCTCTTACAAACTTTCTTGGCAACAACGAAACCTACGAGAGGTAAGGGTGTTAGGTGAATTCTAGCAAGCTCTTGGGAATTAGAGGAATTTGCTAAGGTTGTCTTTGTAGTTTTGATGCTGGTCTTGCCCGGCAATCTGGAGCTATCCTGCCTGGGCAGCACATAAAGCGTCAGGCAAGGAGTATTGATGTTCCGGCGCGCTGTATATGCTCTTTTGAATAGACCAGCCCGCGTCAACCGCTCGGCAGTGGGCAGCACCTTTTAACCTGCATTCAAATGGCGAGCTTGTAGCGTCCCTTTGCTCGCCGAGCCTTAATAACTTTTTGTCCTGCCTTTGTAGACATTCTTTTTAAGAATCCGCTTCCCTTCTTCGCTTTCGAGATGGATCCGCGCAAAGTGCGTTTCATGCCAATTAAACTCCCAGCCGAGCCAATCTTAAATTTGTTGGCTAATCCCAAGTGAACTGCCTATGCTATCATCTCTTGCAGCAAGTTACCGCTTGTCCTGCCCCGGACAGGCGTAAAAAATTTACGAAACCAAGCGGCACTTTATGCGGCTGTTTTTGGGGCGACTGTTTTGTGGCAGTCAGACAGCGGGCCGTCCACCCGAGAGATTTGATGTCTAGCAAAGATCGAGATGACATCAGGCTTTTGAAATCTGCGAAGGACATCTGGGCAGACGCTCAACAAATCCTGCAAAAGAAGCTACCCACACCGAGCTTTCAAAGCTGGATCAAAACTACTCAGTTGCTGGAAGTACTTGACGGCGTAGCGACAGTCGGCGTCAGCAACGACTTTATGCGCACTATGGTCACAAACCATCTCAGTGCCATCAATGAGGCGCTGACTCAGGTAATAAAAGAACCAGTCACTGTGCGTATTGTTATCGATAGCAGTATCGTCGACGTCTATACGCCGACGATCGGCAGCATTACAGTAATGCCGCCAGTTGATCCAGTGGGTCAAGAGACAACTAACGCCTCGGCATATATCGCTGGACATCAGAGCGGAATAATTGGTGAGCGAGGCTCCTCCAGCCAGCCGCCAGCTATGAACGCCGGCGGCCTGAGCCGAGCCAATCTTAGCCCGAAGTACACCTTCGATACATTTGTTGTTGGTTCGCACAACCGCTTTTCACATTCGGCTGCCCTGGCTGTCGCAGAAAGGCCGGGACAAGCGTACAATCCGCTGTTTATTTACGGTGGCGTAGGTCTGGGCAAGACACACATCATGCAGGGCATTGGCCACGCAATTCTCAAACACTCACCGAACTTGTCTGTTCGTTATATCAGTTGCGAACGTTTCACCAATGAGCTAATCAACTCCATCCGTGACGATCGGATGATGGATTTTCGCAAGCGCTATCGCCAGGTCGACGTCTTGCTTGTCGATGATATCCAGTTTATTAAAGGCAAAGAATCAACTCAAGAAGAATTTTTCCATACGTTCAATGCTCTACGCGATAGCAATAGACAGATCGTTTTGTCATCCGATCGCCCGCCGAAAGCTATATCCCTTTTGGAAGAACGCTTGCGTAGCCGCTTTGAGTGGGGCCTGATCGCTGATATACAGACGCCGGATTTGGAAACACGGGTAGCCATCTTGCGCAAGAAAAGCGAAGCAGAGGGCATGAGTGTTTCTGATGATGTGCTGGAATATATTGCTAACGTTTTCACGACTAATATCCGAGAGTTGGAAGGAGCTTTGATCAGAGCTCACGCTTACGCTAGCCTGGCTGGCTCTCCTCTAACCCCGGCAACCTTAGCAGGAATTTTGCAACCAGTCGGGCCGGCGCAAAAGCAAAAAGAGACGATGACTGTCGAAAAGATTACCGATGTTGTCGCGGCCTTTTACCGCGTTGAATCCAGTGAACTACGATCATCAAAACGTTCTCATGATCTAGCCTTACCCAGACATATAGCTATGTATCTCGCCCATGAACTATTGAAGATGAGTCTACCTAGAATAGGGCAAGCATTTGGTAACCGTCGTCATACATCAGCCTTATATGCTTATCAACGAATTAAGGAGAGTTTGGATACAGACGTTGAATTACAGACAACTATCAGGCACCTGACTAGAGAATTGAACGCTTGAGCTTTTGTGCAAAAGTTGTCGAAAAGTTGTTTGTTCGTGTTCAGGTGATCGCTTAAAGCAACAACCAATTGATGGCAAATATTTCCAATTGCACAAATGATGAACAACAAATTGACAGGCACTTTCCGTCCAGCACAATCATTCATCAGTTATCTACAAATTTTTCGCGGCCCTATTACTCCTATATAACTATATTTTGAGAACACTAGTAGAGGACATTCAGAGGGAAAGCGCGTTCTTGCAAAACAACTGTCAGCAAGTTACTCTTAAGAGCACAAACCGCAGAAACAAAATTGCATGAACACTGGATATGTGGCAAATCGCGATCTTAGGCGATAAAGATAAAGTTGTTATTTAGCCAGAGGTACTTATATGCATTTCGCCGTTCAAAAAGATGTTTTAGCTAAGGCATTGAGAGATGTCACTAACGCAGTGTCGACGCGGGTGGTGCAGCCGATTTTGAGCAATGTTCTGATCGAGTCTATAAGCAACACCACCTTAAAATTCCAAGCAACCGATCTAGATTTAGCGATTGAAACTAAGACGCCAGCGGTTGTCTACACTCCTGGTGCAATTACTTTACCTGGCAAAAAACTTTTGGAAATTGTTGCCAAATTGCCGAACGAGTTGGTCTCCTTTCAAATCAATAAGGAAACTCTAGAGACAACGGTTACTTGCCATCGCTCCAAATTCACTATCACTGGTTTGGCTGCCGATGATTTCCCAAAATTGGTCGATGTCAATTCTGTGGATGGCGTGTTAATGCCCGCGGATATCTTGCGGAAGTCAATTATCCAAACGGCCTTTGCCGCGGCTAACTATGATGCTAGCAGCATTCTCGGTGGTGTCTATTTAGTGATTGAAGACGGCTCTTTTGCTTGCACTGCCACCGACGGTAGTCGGCTTGCTCATCGACAAGAATTACTCAGTGTTAGCGCTTTAAGTGGCAAGCGTGGTGATGTCGATCAGGAGAAGAAAGGAAAGACTCAAACTGCTACGCTGGAAAAGCCATCCAAGTTGAAAGCGATTATTCCCGCTCGGGCCTGCCAGGAGTTGGTGAAGTTGCTCGACGGTGGTCTTGATGGCAAAAAAGGCAATCTTGAGGCAAATAATGAAGTAAGACTGTCTTTAGTAAGCGGACAGGTAGTCTTCGAAAGCGAAACACATTATCTTTCGACGAGGCTGATCAGTGGTGAATATCCGCGCTATCAAGAACTTTTCCCAACTGAGTACAAATATTTAGCCAACGTCAATCGAGACGAGCTTGTCTTGGCGATCGAGCGAGTTTCAGTAATGTCAGATGATCGAACACATTTGATCAAGTTGCATTTCGAAAACGAAACTTTGCAAATTACAGCCAACACACCGGATATTGGACGAGCGCAAGAAGAAGTGCCGATTCGATTTGAAGGACAGGTTTTGGACATTGCCGTCAATGTCCGCTACATCCTTGATGTTTTACAGAAACTGGATGCCAGCGAAGTACAAATCGAAATGACTGGACCACTTAAGCCGCTGATCTTGAAAGGTGTCGGCGATGAGAATTACAAATATTTGCTCATGCCTGTGCAAGCGAAGTAATTACATAGAGAGTGGTTGTTTTTGATTTATATTATCTTCTATCTAGCCGACCAGTGGCTGGGCCAGAGTGCGTAACCCCTAGCTAGTTGGCGTCTTTAGGTTGGTCATATTTTTGGAGAAAAACATGACTTAGATTACAGGAGCTGCTGCTCTCGCTAATTACGCTAGTTACATATATTGCTTTGACATTCGCTAACTAGCGCAACCGGCAGTGTTTATGTGCTTTGAAAAGCATAGTGTATGGCTGGAAAGTCTGAATATATCAGGCCTTTATAGACTGCTTCGCCATTCAGTAATGAGCTTTAACTATTTTGTACTTCCCTTGTTTGGGCCATGCTCTTTTAAATAAGTTCTTTACTACAAGCAGAATTTTCCAGCATTCGAAAAGCACCATCATTTAGCTAACTCATACCAGTAAAAAGAAGATTACCTACGGCAGTGACAGCTGCCTGAGTTTGGCTTGGGTGTTGCGCCATTTCAAAATGCGATGGGAAGGAGGAGACATGAGAGACAATCACAGGGAAAATCATGATTGCGAGCCAATTCATGCGCTAGATAGGGCACGGGCAAAGTATGACCTGGACATGACGGACTGGGCTCACAACATTGAAGTATTCGCCGCTAATATGTTGAAGCTCACGAACTGGGAGACTGCCAGGAGTGTTCAGCGGACGTTGAGCCAAAGTTCAAAGCAGCACCTAGCCGGCTTGGTCGACCAGTTCGTCAGCGATTTTATCCTGGGCGCGAGCAAGTTGCCGCCACCAGATCGAGCTCTGACCGGGATTTTAGTAGCGTTCGACAGTGAAGATCACTCGAGTGTGCGGGCAATCGCTTTTGTTGGCGACAACAAGATCCTGCGCTATTCGTGTCCTGACAAATGGCGCAGATCCTGGCGGAAGTGGCTTGGACTGTCCTCGCAGTATGCCTGGAGTTGTAAGTTTTGGGTCTTTTCTGAAGGACGTGAGTTTCATGCCAAATTGCGGGAAATGGCATTCGGAGAAGTGATCATCGGCAATCCCGGCAATTTGATGAGGAGCGGTCTGGTCGCTTCCTTAGCCGCCGGTATCCGGGAGCTAGATTGACCTGTACAACTAATACTAGAACACGTTCAGCGCCGTAGATTTGCTGCGGCGCTGGCGAGGAATGAGGAACAATGAAGACAAAGGCTATTGCTGTAGGAATTGTCGTCCTCGATTTGGTGATCGCAGGCTTATATGCGTTCGCCAATTCGATGCTCAGCCACAATGGAATCAGCTTGAGCAAGTTCGGTGGCGCCGTCCAAGCAGTTCCTAGCGACTCGTATGTTGCCGACTTTCTTTGGACGGCGATTGTTTTGATCGTCATCGCCATACTCCTAGGAGCCGTTATCGTGACCGCCGCGGACTTCTCTCACCGCAAGGTGTTTTTCTGGCTGTTCGGAGTGCTCATAACCATCAGCCTGTTCATCGCCCATCGAAAGGCTGCTGCTATTGGTGGGGCACTGCGAGATTTTGGTATTGTCGATTACCGGTGGTTGTTATTGACAGTTGTGCCCGTGTTCGTCTGTCGGACTTGGCTCGCTCTGCTCCGGATGCGCCTTTCCGTTATGGATGCTGTTCCTCCTTGTCTTCGAACGATTGGAACAACGCAAAGCAGGCGACGAAGAGCTGCCTGGACCAGACGACTTGGAAGCGCGAAAATTGGCTTAAGGAGATGACCTATGCATGTGTCGGAAATAAAAGGCGCTGTTGACAAACTGCAGGCTACGATTGCTGCTGTCACCGCCGAAGCCGGCGGCATGCAGCAACTCAACCCTGCAGACATCACCATCGCCAATCAAATCAAATCCGCTTTCAATGAAGCTTTGCAGGTGATGGCTGAGTTCATCTCCTCTCAAATCGACTCATTGCCCACTGAGTTAGAAATTGACTGGTTATGGCTTGCATTCAACACTCTCAAGTGGTCACGCGACTGGATTCTCTATAGCGATCAGGAGTATCGTCATGGTGATCTTCAGTGTCGCCTCGAGGCGCTCAAGTATTTGCAATCCAGTAAGCAGCTGGTAGATCAGATCGTCTTGAACTGCGCCAGCGCAGCGGGAATCACAACAGAGCTGCCATCAAAGCGAAGGCGGCGCCGCAAGCAGAGTGCAAAGATGCGGGCAGGTAAAAGGTCGGCTGGCAACAAGCCGGGCTGAAGCAAGGCGTGAGGATCCCGATTTCACCGGCGGGATTCCCACGCTTTTGTTGCAGTTTTGGTTTGTCTTCAAGGAGGGGGAGGGCGCTAGTCCTCTCTTTCTCCGGCTTTATAAGCTTAGGACCGGAAAAAAATTTGCCCATTTGGGCACCATGGGCGGTACCATACTATGATGATGAACATAATTGGCTATCTCTGCTTAAGCTAACGCTTGCTCTTGTACTAGCTCAAAGACCTCAGCGTTCACTTTGAAGTGTCTTCCTAGTCGCAGGCGTGCCGCTTTTGTTAGACTGCGACGACCTTTTAAAAAATCATTCAGGCTCTGTTTTGAAATGCCGGCGATTTCGGCTGCTTCGGTTTGCTTCATCTGATGCTCGTTGAGCAGATACTGAAGTGCTTCCTCGCCACTGACGTTCTTGAGAAAATCGCCTAGCAGTTGGCGCTCATAAGCCTGGATAAGCTGGACAAGAACCTTGCCGTAGCCAATCTCCACCTTTGACAAATTGCCGTCTCGTTTGGTTAGAGTGACGATCATTTCCTTGGCTGCACGGTGCTCTGCTTTGTTGGTAATAGGAAGGAGCGGACAGCGAGTGATCAGCTTCAGATATTTTGCATCCATTACTTTTTCCTTTCCTGTATTATCGCGTGCCCAATTTCCGTTTGTTGTACTCGGCATGTGTCATGAATTCTAGAATCGAGACTGTGCTTAACTGGAAGGATATGGTAGTCATCAATCGGTAATTGTTGCCAACGATATCGAAACAATATTGATTTCGTGGAATGTAGTCCGTCGCTGGAAAGGTGGTTTTCACGTCCTGGAAGGTCTTCCAACTTGCGGCCCTTGTTAATTTCAACCAGCGAGCAATCGATGAACGTGCATTCTGATATTTCCTCGCGTAGTCTCTCAGGTTGTCTTCGCCGACTACTTCCAAGCGCCTGCCTCAGAGAGCCCATGGTATAGTACTCAAATTTGAGTACTATGTCAACCTGGCTTATATCGTATCGAAAGTAAAGGAACGGCTACCTGCCTGGCAGCTGGCCGTCTGAAAGGTCGGCTGTAACATAAGTTTTCTACGCCTATAGGGCTTCTACAAGCCGTAGTGCAAAAGATAGTTCAGTCCCATGCGGGCTACGCGGGGAGCTTCCTTTTTTACTTCCGTTTCCACTGGATGGGCGCGAGGATCGTTACCGATCATCGGCTCGGAACGCAAATCAGCGCCGGGTGCTATTTGTCCATTGGCCATCCGGAACTGTTCGTGCTTGTCGTATTCGTTTTTGCCGTATGAAGAATAGTCAGCCACGTCAAAATTACTATAGGCTAAGAACGGCCGCTCAGCCATGCGCTCGTGCATTACTACATCCACTGTCTTGACGTTGGTGGGAGGTGTTTTGCCGGTCTGTCTGTCAACTAAGTATGGGTCTTTGAAGAAGCCGGAATTCGGACGATTTTTCGCCTCATATTGCAGATCGAAACCTTGCATATGACTGCGTTTGCTCATGCCGGGAGGTTCCATGGTTATTTGCTCCAGGTTGAGTTCGCTGAATTTTGCCCGCTTTTGTTCTTTTGTCAGGGAGGGATCTTTCCAGACGTCGTTGATTTTTTCGGCGAATTTCAATTCGCTAGCCAGATCCTGAGAATGCCAATAACCCGGCAAGCAGTGGAGAACAGTGCCATCAGGCGTGAGCACAAACATTTGCAAATTGTGCGGGCCGGCACCGTTGGTGGTATCCACCGCGTTCTCGTCAGGCTTATGTTTGCCTGATGCACCCGCGTAATGTTTGTGCGAAATGTCTTTAAAGCCGCAGACAAAATCATTTTTGAGAAGGGAGAAGACCGGTTCCTGCGAGAGCGACACGGCTCTCAAGCTGTTGCCGGCACTTCAAGTGGCGCCGTCAATCTTGCCCAGCATGTGCATCCAGAACACCAGTTTGTTCTGTTCAGCGGCAGCCGCCTCGGCTTTGGACAAATCCTTATACCAAGTTATTTCGCCGGTCAGTTTATGCACGTTCATTGAGCAGACCGCTCCTTGATACACCTGCTCAGCCTGGGCAGGGGGAGCAGCAGGCAAGGTTAGTCCTGCCAAGATTAAGCTCGTCGCCAAAAGGCTTTTTATCACTGTCATGGAGTCAATCCTTTAGATGATTGTAGAAGAAGACTTTGCGATGACGTCATGATTATGACGGACAAGGCGTGCAACATTTGTGAATAATGCCTGACCAATTTTCACAAGTTTTTCATATGTGTATGCCATGGTCTTCATCGGTGGGGGGAACCAGGTTCTCCAGATGCTTGCCCCCCAGTTTTATCGGACCGAAGTTAGAAAAATATGAAAGCTCAGTTTATTAAGGTCCGAATGTGAGAGACAAAGTATTAATTGCAGAATTACCCGAGCAGGCAGCGTTTATCGATCGCGCTCTGGCTCCTAGATACGCCAATCGCCAGCTCGTTCACACTTTCGATGAAGCGGTAAAGGCCCTCCAGACAAGCGATTTTTGCCTGATCATCTCCGGTCTACATTTTGACGATTCGCGCATGGTGGATTTGTTGGCCTACGCTAAACAAAATCCGCGCAGCCGAGATGTGCCGTTTATTTGCTTTCGAGCACATGAAGTGCATGATGAGATTCGAGCGAGCGTGCAGGCCACACACAGTGTGCTGGGCGCGTCTGGTTTCATCGAGGTGGCTTCGCTGGATACTTTGGGCGAAGCCTTCTTGCGCGAGAAACTGGCTGACACTCTGCGATCCATCACATTTCATCGGCTGAAAGCATTTCCTAAAATCTGAGTTTTTTGCGAAAATCTAGGCTTTGGCAATAATGTCGGTCATGGCGATGGTTCTGGCATTGGTTCAGCGGGTGAATAGTGGCAGGTGGCCGAGCGTCTATTGTTGCTGCTTAGTTTCATCGGTGAAGTTAGCGCTAGGGACGCTAGGCTGTTTGACTGCGGAAATTACTAATGCAATTGAGCTTTCAACATTATTGGAGCCTGAAATACAGTACTTGGTTCAAATTTGATTCTGGTATGGTCAGGACATCTCTTCTCAATTCCGTAAGGCAATTTCTGCTGCTTCCCGTTTTCTTTCAAAAAAATTTGCCTATGTTGCCACCATACATGGTATCATTGCCAGTTTTGTCGGGTGAAGTGCTAGTGCAACTCAGGCTCATGTCGTTCAGTCCAGGTTCATTGCCGGACCGAATCGTCCAGCGACAAAGTCCTTCATGCCCTTCAGCTCTGCTCGCAATTGCTTCGTGCCCTTTGCCCCCTTGAAGGTGAGCGACAGACAGTGACGCAGTACATGCATCCAGATGAAAAAGAAGGAACTAAGCCGCTGAGGCAGAGTGGCATAAGTTTTGAAAAACAAGCAGCGGTTGCGTGTGTAATAGTAAGAACGCCAATGTTGCAAACTCTCTTCTGTGGATGCTCCGCCGACGTGCGTGATGTGGGCATCGGATACATGCAGGCAGCGCCAGCCGGACAGGCGCAATCGATGACATAATTCAACGTCCTCAAAATACAAGAAGTAACGTTCGTCGAAGTCACCGACTTGCCGAATCGCTTCCGTTCGCAACAGTAAATTGGAGGCGGCCAGCCAATCACAATCGACGAAGTCTGTTTGGCTGGCAGCTTCTTTCAGAAGTGTTTTGCCCCGGCGGTAATCAATAACTCCGCGACCGGCGACAGGCGTTTTGGAAAGATCGGAATTAAGCACCGTATCTAGTACCGCAGCATTGACCGCGCCGACAGATTTCTCGCTTTCGGCAATTTCAATCAGTTTACTCAGGCAATTGGCCTCAACCGTGGCATCGTTATTGAGCAGCCAGACAAAATCTGCCCCATTTTGCATGGCATAGGCCAGTCCAGCGTTATGTCCACCTGAAAAACCCTTGTTTTCATCGAGTCCCAGCCAGAATAATCGCGGGTCGCCCTCGGCCAGCGTTTTGCTCTCTTTTTGCGGCGAGCCATTGTCGATGATAAGAACTTTGAAGTTTGGATAGGTTAAGTGCAAAATGGACTGAACGCAGGCGCGCGTATGCTCGAGTCCTCGCCAATGTAAGACATTGATGAACACAAGTGGCTGCCTCTGCTTGATCTTTGTCGATTCTTCATTGGGCACGGTGGTCTTGACCTAACGAAACCGGCTGTGGCTTGATAATATTAGAGGACCTTGCGGAGGATGTAACGTGGCTGAATCAGATAGTCCCAATCTGGATGCGCCGTCGCCGGCCCAGACATCTGGTTCCAGTGCCGATGTCGATGATACGCCCAGGCGTGCTGGCATCGCCAATTTCTTTCGGGCGATGAACCATATCCGCAAAGCGTCGGTCGCCGAAAATGTCAAGCAACGATTCTCTGACTATCTGAGCATTGCCCTGGTGGTCATTTGTATTCTCAGCCTGGTCTTCGCTGTCTCGATGCCGGCCCCGCCAGGTTATAAATTGCTGCCTTTGCTTTTGACCGTGGGCGCGGTTGTCTTTTACATTGTCAACCGGCTGGGCATCATGATTAGTTTGACGCCGCGCCAGGCATTGATTGTCTGGCAGATTCTGGTTGCCGGTTTCTGGCTGGGTGTGACCAGTGCCATGCTGGTGATGTTGGGTTGCATTTATTTCGTTTCGCAAAGTTCAGCCGGCATGTAAGGTGCGGCGAGAGACTTAGGCTGGGCGGCTCTTGCCGGCCGCGGCATTAGTCAGTGCCACTGCTGGTGGTGATAAGCAACCCCGCTCAAAAAGTAAACTGGGAATACTAGAACATATAGCATAAACTGATCTAGAAGCAAAAGCCCCGGGGATGGGCCTTTGCCGTTAAGAGCTCGGGAAAGCCGAGCACTAGTTCTCTTTCGTAGGCTCGGCCTACAGTTGCACGAAGATATAACGCAGTCCCCGCAGCCGCCGCTGCTATAGCTCCTTTCGAGTTTTAGTGCCAGAGTCGCGCAGGGGTTCGGCCTGTGCTGGACTCCGGCTCATATTTCATTCAAGATCCTGGCGGCTTGGTTCTCAGCGGCCGCCAGGTAAGCAGTTCAATTCACTTACTAGCTTTGCAGCTACCTTCTGGTAACCGGCATGGCGCAGTGATACGACTTGGGCTAATGCTTCGTACTTCACGGCCAGCTCTCTCAAGAAGTCAGGGGTACTGCCATCGGCTGGCAACGAGTAGATCGCTGCCAATTCCTGTTTCCCCGCTTCTTTCAGTGCGGCATAGTCGCCGGCAAAGTCGCGCAAGAGTTTGGCCTGTGCAGAACTACGGCTGAAAAGCTCATTAGCAAAAGCATCGGCATCGCCCTCGGTGCCAAGCTTTTGCATGAGAGTTTGGATTCGATCACCCTGGGCTATGAGCAGTCTGTAGCGGGCTGTCTGCAACTCCTTCGAATGTACCCACTGCCCATTACGCTTGAACTGCCGGCGAGCTTTTGCCTGCAAGTCCAAGGTCTGAATCAGCCGCTCGCAGTAATTGAGAACAACCCGAGAGCTGAGAGTGATACTCGGATGGTTGTTGTCGAGCACAAAATTCAGTTGCCGTTTTTGATCTCTGAGCGTCTGGACGATATCGCCTTCCAGTTGCTCTGCCTCTTCCTGCAAGCCAACCATTGACTGCACGAGCCGTGCAGCCTCGAGTTTTAGCTCGATGCTGAAAGGGAAGTTACATCTTGAGGCGAGGTGCTTAAGGCAGCCAATGCGAAACAAAAGGAGTTCGCGCGCATTGGCCGGTGGTGGCACGCACAAGAGCCGGCCGCCAAGAGCGTCCAGGGCAAGAATGTGTTGCAGGTTGTAAGAACGGCGCGGCGGTTGAACTCTGGTGCCGAGCTTTTTGACGATGCGAACAAGAGTGTTGAGACCTTCTTGTTCGTAAACGTGAAACAGAGTCAAGTCAGGGTCCGGCGAAAATGGTGAGATATTTTCGCTACTTGGTACATACCGAAAAAGACCTACACTCTCACTGTCTTGTGTTCTCTGCTCGAGCAGGCGAACGATTGACTTTGCTTTTAACCAGACTGCTACCGCGTAACGAGTTCGCTCTCTGACAAAGAGAACTTCTCCATCTCTGAGAAGCAGAACGCCGGCACCAGTGATGCCCGAAGGTTCGTATCCGCGAAGATAGCAGACATTAGCTCCAGCCTCCCACAGCTCGCTGTCCGCCAGCCGTTGCGGCCATGGAGGAGGGACGGCGCTGAAGTCACGAAATGGGCGATGCACCGTGGGCGGTGCTATAAGTTGTTTCATCACGTTCACCTCCTTTCCGGCGAATTGGGTTTTCGAAGTCGTAACCAAGTGACGCCGGGTAACTAAACTCACAGCTCGGCAACGTCTTTCAATTCTGAGAAGACCCTGCACCCGCAGGACGCAGGGTCTTCTCATACGCTCTACATCAAGAACCAAGGTTCAGTCGCTCGCAGGTATTGCGATCGATCGGGTAGTTGCATGGACAGTTGATGCGACTCGCTCTCCATCGCTTGTGCTTCTTGGTGTCTGCCAAGACAGTCGATCACTGCGGCATGCCGCTTAAGGGTGACCGCCAGTTCGAAGATCGTTGCTAGACAGGGACTGTTGGCAGCAGAGAATTCTTCCAACTGGCTCCGCAACCGTTTCTCTGGTCTCGCATACTTTCGGTCCAACAGTGGCCGCAGTCCGCCTAGCCGCCCAGCGCAACTTTCTGTTTCATCTGAACGGCCAAGTCGCTTCGCGTAATAGTGAGCCTTGTGCAACATCAATTCGAGGTCCGCCAAAAGCGATGACTCATCCAACTCAAGGAGTTTAGCGAAATCCCACGCGCCTTGGATCACAGGCACCTGAGTCCTCAGATAGAAGTTGAGTAACGAGTGCTCCGCATGGACCAGCGGAGTAGTCCCCAGCTTCGACTGTCGTGTCTTTTCGCCAGAGCGAAGACCACGGATGTAGCGCTGTTCGGCTTCCTCAAAACCGAGCGACGATCCCAGCGCTAGGTTGACTGCTACCTGCAAACCGACGAACTGTTCCTCGCTAAGGCGCCGGGTCCTCTCTAAGGTGCCAAGGATGATCCAGTTCAGCAGAGGGTGGGTCAAGTAGTCCAGCGGGATTCCCGACGGGCTACCGAAGCTGGTTGTTTCCTTGATCGCCTTGATCAAGGCATTGAATGCTTCTTGGCTGTAAACGTGGTATACCCGCACACCTTTGTGAGGCGGCTCCAAGCCGGCCTTTCCGTCAACGAGCAGATCGTTGGGAAATTGTTGATGGAGTTCTAAGGCTTGTTTATATCTGAGCGCTAAGTGCAGATGTACTAACCAGAAGCGAGGGTGCCGCTGGCAAACAACCATCTGCTGCTTCGATTGGATAATCCCGAAATACGCTTCGAGCACCGGTGGACTGATTAAGGCCTTGGCGCGGTACACCGGAACGCCAGCTTCAATCAATTCAACCAGGGTGGCGAGGGCGTTCAGCCAGGTTCTAAAGAAGGTAGCAAGGTTCGCAAATTTCATGTCAATCTCCAATGGTGAAACGGCTTTTCAGCCGCCACGGGTGAAACTGCCTGATTCATAATCAAACAGGATGTTTATTGATTAGCCGCTACTGCCTTGGCTGTGGGTGTGAAGCGGCGCGTGCCGCCACGAAAAAGATCGAATCGATGTGAAAGTGGAAGGCACCGCCGCCGGTGCCTTGAGTTAGTTCAGGAAGCCGGCACTTGCGCACCGGCTTCTTGATTGGCGCTAGGCTTCGCTTATGTCGGCGAGCTCGCTTAGCACTCGCTGCTTGTACTCGAGGTCGTGGCGCACCCGGTTCGTCTGTTGCGACTTTTTGGCGAGCTCCCAGCCTGCTCTCTCCAGCTGAGTGCCCCTTAGATCACCGGGCTCGAGACGGCGCATCAGCCGACCGTGCTCGATGAATATGCCAGCCAGCTCAGCAGAAAGGGCAGCAGCAGCCGGCTGAATTGGCTCTCGCAAAAGGGTCTGGTAATACCGTTCTGCTTGCGGGTAGAGTTCAAGCAGGAGAGTTTGGACCTCCTGCAATTGGCGACGTTTGGAGTCCGCCTGATCGCGCCGACGAAGTTTAACTAACAAGGTTGTTAATCGCCTGAGCGCCCATTCGCGGCCGATCGCTCTGAGAGCAGCTTTTCCTTCTAGATCCGTCAGGGTGCGAAAGGAAAAATCCAAGGCCTCGTAATGAGAGACAAGCGCCACCCGCGCTTTAGTTACTTCCTGGCTGCCATTGCCAAATTTATCGAGCGCTATGGACAGCGCCCTGAGCAACATGTCCTCCTGTTCGTAAGCGGAACTGTAGACGGCACTGAGCTGACGCAGTCCATTGATTTGCTGGTGAGCAAACTTCTTGGCGTCCGTTGGTATCGGGTAGCGTTGGGCATTCTTGACAGAATAGAATGTCTCAAACAGCTTGAGCGGCGACCAGTGCGATTTGGTTGTGGACAAGGCTTCCGAGGGAACTGCGCCAGCTGCGGCGAACAAAGCAGACAGCGCCTCCGGCGGCTGGGCGGTGAAAACCTCGGGTTCCTTTGTCGTACTCGGTGTTTTGCTTCGAGTGAGCGAGTTCCGGAACTTGCTCAGCAAAGCTTCGCCTGTTGGCGCTGGTAACGGAATTTTCAGACTCACAGTCCAGCCGTACTCACGCACCGCATGGATTACTTGCCCGGACAACAGCCTTGTGTGGGCGAACACCCAAGAATGGGCCTCCGGCACTGGCACTTTCGAGAGCCAGGGCGGCTGCCCTGCAGCGGCTAGTTCAAGCGCGGCGATCTTGTCTCGTAAGGCTGCGTTTTTAACCACCCGCGGATGTAATTCTGGGAACTGATACTTACTCACTGCTCTTCTCATGACTGATCCTTTTGTCGCTTCGCGACAGTGAAACGGCGCAAGCGCCGCCACGGTAACGCCGACCAGCTGCACTGCAGGTGGAAGGCTGGTTTAAGGTTATGACCGCCAGGCTGTCGTAGGCGGAGTTGAAAGAGCGCAGATTCGTACAAGCGAGATCGCTTTTGATACTCGACTCTCCTTTGCCCTTGCCGGTACACAAGATCACAGCAGTCACCTGCTGCGGATTTGGCTATGCGATTAAGCGTAGACGCGTGTATCCAGTGAAAGACTCAAGATGCAAAGAGAGCAAAATACGATATCAAGATATAAATAAGAGCCAGTAGAAAGCAAGCAAGCACAATCTACTGGTGACTAATAAATGTCAAATTTAGTGGTTAGTAAAGTGCAGCCAGAGACGATCTCATACCAACCTCTTGCCAATAACCCTAGTTGGCGGCGGATTACCGCGTTTGCGCTCAGTGCTGCCAAAGTTAGCGTAGCTAGCGTGCAAGTTGAGTAAACTTGTCTGGACGGAGAAATTGAAAAGGTTGGGGGACGAGTGGTCGATGCCAATTAAATCGAGGCTTTTCGAGCATGCTTTCTCAATTTCTGTGTGCTTACTGACGGTCTGCTCTCTTAGCGCCTGTTCGGATGCCACCACCGATGGAGCCGAGTCAAGAGCTGTCCCGGCTAAAGAGCGCGTCGTTTTCGGCATGTCCTGGGAGCCGGCCAGTTTTAATCCGCTGCGGGCGCTAGATTCTGCTTCGTACTATGCGCAAACATTAGTCTACGAGGGTCTAGTCAAACTCGATGCCGACCTGCACATAGTGCCTGCCCTGGCCGAGAGTTTCTCTATCTCTGCCGACGGCTTGACCTACACATTTAAGTTGCGGCCGAATCTTCACTTCTCCGATGGCAGCAAAATTGAGCTTGAGGACATCGTTGCCTCTCTGGATTCAGCGCGTTCAGCCAGGTCGCCATTCAAAACCGACTACGAGTGCATCGAAAAAATCGATCATGATCGGCAGACCAGGCAGATTACTCTCCACCTCAAACAACCTAGCGCTCCGCTCTTGCCGCGATTGGTCGACACCAGAATCATTGCTGCCCGTATCTTGCGGGAGGCCGATCACGGTACGAGCAGCTTGAGCCGCACACCGATCGCTAATGGCCCATTTCAATTAGCTCGATGGGAACCCGGAGTAGAACTGGTTTTCGAACCAAATCCTCAATATTGGGGCGAAAAGCCGAAAATTCGCCAACTTGTGTGGCGGGTACTACCGGACAAGACACTTTTAGGCGTCGCTCTCAGGCGTGGTGAAGTGGATGTTGCGCCAGTCGATGCGCTTGACTGCCAGGCAGTCTTGACAGCTCGGGCAGGTGGGGACAGTGCGAACATCGCTAACAAAAACGCCAAAGAGGGCAGCACAGACGGAGCAAATCGCCTGGTGCTCGATCAGTTCAACGGCACGCGCACTGTCTATCTTGGCTTCAATACCCAGAGACAGCCATTCGATCAAAAAGTCCTGCGTCAAGCAATTTGTATGGGCATTAATCGCAACGAGATAGCCCGCGTGCTATTCGCTGGATATGCAAGAGTACCCAATGGCGATGTATCGCCGGGCAGCTGGGTTTATAACAGTCGCGTCAAGAGCTGGCCCTTTGATCCCGATCTGGCCAAACAATATCTGATCAAATCCGGCTATGCACTGTCGAACCGCGGGTGGTGCCGTCCGCGCTCTGCCGGAGACGATCTGCCTCTGTCCTTCCGAATCTTGACTGTAAAAGACTTTCAGGACATAGCGCTGGCCGTATCCAACGACCTTGCCAGTCTCAAAATTCCTTCTGAAGTGCAAGTGATGGAATATACGACATTAAAGGCGCGATATCTGCAGAAGCGAGATTTCGATGTCTTTGTCTGGAGTCGCTCGTCTGGCACGGATCCAGACTGTACGCTCGTTTGGGGAACGGGCGGAGTGCTAAATTTTTGTGGTTTTAGCGACGCCGCGGCTGACAAACTGATCAAAGATGGGCGGCACACAAATAGCCGGTCGGAGCGTGCCTGTATCTACGGCAAAATTCAAGAAATTCTAGCTGAGCAGCTGCCCTGGGTGTTTCTGGCGCAACCTAAATTGCTCATTGTTCACAAGGCAGAAATAGAAAATATAAAACAGTCCAATCAAGAATTGACAGGACTGCCCTGGGATAACCCACTATTCAACGCTCCCCGGTGGGAGCGTTGAAACCGAGAACAGCACGCGTTCCGCAAAGAAGCTAGCTTACTTGGCTTTGGTCGTGGTGGTCGTCGTGGTGGTAACGGTTATACCCTGGATATTGGCGCCGGGGCAAATTGGTGTATTGCCGAGGTGCTCTCTATACCAGCGAAGCGCTTCAGCCATCTTGTGGATAGCATGTCTTCTGGCCGATGGAACCGACCAGCCGGGTGGCTTCAAGTGGAAATACCGACCTTCATCACCGCATGCTTGTGCAAAAGCAGGTGGTGCAACCATCGATATCGCTGCAAGGACAAGAAGTGCTTGTCTCATTTAAACGTCCTCTCCTTTCTGAGGTTCGGTGCCCAGACTTCAACTACTTTTTGTGTCGTGGACGCGCCCTGAAAGTTCCTCATCGCAAAGATAAAGAAACCTTCGCCATTGTACTATTCCACGTTGCTCATTAAAAATGTCAAGACTGAATTAAGTAAACTGATATTGCCGTCAACTGGCGCGGCTATTGGGTTTGCGGGCGGATAATTAATGTGACCGATAAAAGTCTGACCTGGGTATCGGTTCAGCTCGTATTTTCCGAATAGGCAGAATCGGCTCATTTCAAGTAAAATCGGGGGGAAGGCGGTTGCCAAGAGCGACAGAGTGCTAGAAGAGCAGAATTCAATTTCAGCTACACCGAATAATCAATTGCCTCCCGAATCCGATGCTTGCCGGGAAGCGATCCATTGGTTTGTCGGCAATGTCGGTCTTTATGTCTCTTCAGTGCGCGGGCTTTTCGCTACTGATTTTGCCGATACGCAAGAGGCGGTTTTAGAAGCGGCGATTGTCAATTTGAAATCGCGGGACATCGCACCACTTGTTTTAACGGGGCAGTCTGTTTATAAGCAGGCCGATTACCTTTGGCGCACAGCTCTAGAGCAGACAGCGTTCGGTCGTCCAGTGGCTAGCAAACTAGAGCTGGATATTTCCGGCACCGATCTATTGATCGTCAAAGACCTGGAGGCGCCGGAATTGGCGCATCACATGTGGTATCTCTTCCATCACATTTTTTATCCTCGCGCTCTTTTCAACAAGCCAACGCTGATCACGAGCCCGTTAACTTACGAAGAGTTCATTACCTATGGTGCCGATTGCGAAGATCTGGAATTTGCTGGGCGCAAAGTTACCTGGGAAAAACTGCTTTGGACAATGGATGCGACAACCATAGACTTGCAGCATTTTCAGATGGTGCGCAACGAAGACTTACCACCGATGCTCAAGCCCGAGTACTATCTATATCATGCGCTTAAGAGCAGAGGGTTAGAAGTCCATCCTCAGCACGTTCTTGGTGATTACGTGTTGGACTTTGCCATTTTCAATAAAGAACAGAAGCTAAATATCGAATGCGATATTTTCGCTTCAATCGATTCCAACAAGTCGTTAGCGCCGGATGTCAAACGGAATCTCGTGCTGCTCAACGATGGTTGGAAGATCTTACGATTTACTACCGCCGAAATTTTCAGCAACATCACGGCCTGTGTCGATGCGGTGGAGGAGGTCTGGCAACAGGGCAGAAAGAAGACATTGAGCGGCAGATTAATTTCCGGCACGCAACCGGCAACGGTACCGGAGTTGCCCGTGGACGACGATAGCCAACGTCTTGCCATCACCCATGGTGCCGGCCCGGCGGCTGTGGAAGGTGGCGCGGGCACCGGTAAAACCAGCTGTGTTAGCCATCGCGTTGCTTATTTGCTGGCTCAGGGTGTCAATCCGGAAAAGATACTAGTTCTTACTTATTCGCCCGATTGTGCCAAGAGCCTGAAAGCGATGCTGGAGGCGTCTGCCGATCGCCAATTAGCTCAAAAAGTGCACGTCTACTGCTGGCACGAGTTAGGCTTTAAGTTGCTCAAGGAGAATTTATCGGCGATCAAACGCAAGCCACCACTTAAGCTGGAGAGCAATCCGCAAAAAGTGTTGCAACGCCTCACCGCTAAATTCAGAAAAGAACTGGATCCAATGATGCTTGAGCTGGCGGACGAGTTGGATGAATTTACTCTCGCCGGACTGCTGTCGTTGTACAAGGCGAATTTAGTAACGCCCAAGCAATTGAAAGACAGCGCTAAGACAAACCTCGATCTGTTCGTGGCCAAAGTGTTGCAGGCATACGAAGATCAGTTGCAAAAGGCCGAATCGCATCGATCGCGATGACATGGTTTTTTTGGCTGCTCAGCTACTAGTCGATCGTGCCGACATCAGAGCTCGATATCAGTATCAATACGATTTTGTCCTGGTCGATGAATACCAGGATGCGACTGCAGCCAATGATTTGCTGGCTCGGCTCTTGGCGTTCCCTCAAGACAATCTGTATCTGGTCGGTGATGAGAATGAATCGATATTTGAAACCAAGGGCAGCCTGCCGCACTTGATGTCCGAAATTTCTATTCGCTTGCCAAACGCGCGTTGTTATATGCTCGAGAAAAACTGGCGCTCCCATCCGGTGATCGTCCATCATGCCTGCCAATTTTTGCAAAGTCTGACTGGCAGCCGAATTCAGAAAGAGATGACCACCGGTTGGGGGGCTGCACCAACCACGGCGATTATTGGCCCGCAAGACTGTCCATCCGAGGCGGCTGAATGCGAATGGGTAGCTGATGAAGTAATGATTTTGATCGACAGCGGTCGCCTGCCGAGCGAAATTGTCGTGCTCATTCGCGAAAATAAGTACAGCGTTCTCTTGGAAGAGGCGCTCTCCAGGCGGGGTGTGCGCTGCCTCACGTCCAATCCAAACGCAGCCTTGGTGCCGGATGAAGTCGGCGACGTCATGGCTTTTTTGAATCTGGTTACCGATCCGGATGGGCCGAAAGCGCGTGAGTCGTTCGAACGTATCTGCCAATTGCGAGTGAAAGAAATCGATCCAAAGCTGTCCCCGACAATCGCTGCCTTTGCTGAGAGCAATAATCTGTCTTATCTGAAGGGCATTGAAATTTACTGGCAGGCTGTGCAAGAGCCTGCCTGCAGGGAGCTCGAGCAATTAGTGCGGATCATTCGCACCATGCATCAGGAGAAACTGCCGCCAGCTGAAACGATATCTTTGCTCAAGCGGACTCAGAGGCTGAATGAATACTATAAGCAGGTCAAGGTGCCGCCCGGCGTTAATTATGAACCGCTGCAAAAGCTGGGACTCTTGGAAGAAGAGGCGCGCAAATTCACCAATGTCGCCGACTTCGTCAAAAGCTATAACGCCAAACAAGAAGCCACCGGCGGCAATGGCCTTAGCGATGCCGCGTTGCAAATCACATATTTACCGGAAGCAAAAGGCAAGGAATACCCGATTGTCTTCCTGGTCGGTCTGGCTAATGGACTTTTTCCCACCAGCGGTCATGCGGATTTAGAGGAAGAGAGACGTCTTTTCTATGTCGGCATGACCCGAGCGAAGGAACTCCTCTATCTGTCTTGGCCGACCACTTACAATGATGAACCGCGCATGCCCTCGACATTTCTAGTCGAGTCTCGCTTTATGCTGGCCAGCGCGCTGCGGGAGTTTGCTATAGCAGCGAACGAGTCTGCAGTGAATGCATCCGCAGCGACGATGCCGTCGCAGATGACGCCACAGCCGGCAGCGCAGTCTGTGGTCATGCCACCACCGACAGCGCCACAGCCGATTGCGCCATCGCAGATGATGCCACCGCCAGCAACGCCACAGCCGATTGCGCCATCGCCGGCAGCGCAGTCCGGGGTCATGCCGCCGGCTACGGTGCAACCGGTAAGAACCGCAGGCTCATTCCCGGCCCCAACCGACCAGCGACGATCGGCCTAACTCCGCCCGATTTCTTCGCCAACTGGTGCTGATACTGCTTCATTCGCGCCGGCATCACCGCCAGGGCAAGTAAGTCCAGTGCAGCAAGGACAAGTGCTCCCGGCACCGCAAGGACAAGCAGTCCCGACGCAGCAGGCATTGCCAGTGCAGCAACGGCAAGCGCCCTTACCGCAACAAGTGCCACCGCCAGGACAAGCAGTCCCAACGCAGCAGGCGTTGCCAGCACAGCAACGACAAGCGCCCTTACCGCAGCAAGTGCCACCGCCAGTACAACCGGAAACACGACCGGAACTAGCACCGGACTTCGCAGCAGCGGTGCCAGTGAACCAGGCTCCGGAAACGATAAATGCCGCGCAGCCAACTGCTGAGGTAACAACGGAGCCAGCAGCGGCCCGCCCAAAAGCGCGTGGACGCAAGAAACAGAAAGAAGAAACTGCCGCATCTGTGCAAATTCAAGCTGCACAGCCGGCGGCGCTGTCTGCGCCAACTCCGTCGTCACCACGTGCGGAGCAGTTCGCGCAAGTTCCAGCTACACCGCCTATGGCGAACTCCGTGTCACTGCCTGATCAGCCTGCGGCTCCGCCAGCGGATGGACTTGCATCAGCAGTAAATCAGCACGTGCTGCCGGAGAGTAAGTCTTCAACCTTAGATGCCATTTCTGAGACTTTATCCGCGGCGGCTGAGGCAAGCACAGAGAGTTTGAATGAAGCGCGATCAATTCTGAAAAAGCAGTTGCCCGCTTATATGAATGACATGTTTGACGAGCCTGCTGAACCCGCAGCGCAAGACGTAACCCATTTGTTAAAAGCTGATGCACCAGCAGAATCAATCGACCTTTCCCAAATGAACGCACAAGCACAGGTGCGGACGTCGGCGCAAGTAGATGGACAGCAGTTGCCGGAGCAAAATGTCGTTGCGAATATTGAGCGTGCATCAGAGCAGGAGGCTGGTCAGTCATTCGATCAGCTCGCTAAAGAGATATCGGAATCTCGCGATCAGACCAGACCTGCCCAAGAGGCTGAATCACCACGGATGATACCGAAAAAGCCTGCGTCCTATTTCGCTCCGACGTCTGCATCTGGCAGCCAGAACGATGGTGTGAAGAAGAGTGACGCGAGTGATCTGATTGATGCGGTTGATACCAACGATCTGATGGAACCTTTGCCGATTAGCTTGCCGCCAGCGAAGTCGGCTGATCAGGGCGAGCCTAGAAACACTGGCGCCTCACTGCAGAATCGTACGGTTGGGGATAAGAGCGACTTCAATGAGAGCATCTCTCGCCGCCCGCAGTGCCAAGACTGCGGGGCCATGCTGGAAGCCGGTTCTCGTTTCTGCGGCGAGTGCGGTGGGCAACTGCTGCAGCGAATTCCGCAATGCCATAACTGTGGCATCCCGCTGGAACCGTCTGCCAAGTTTTGCGGTGAGTGCGGAGCTCGGTGTTGAATGAGTTCGGACAGTGACGCTATCTCAGCTGGCGCATGCATGCCAGTGCCTTGCAAGAACTGGTCTTCTGGAAGTGACTTGTGTTCAGTGACGGGTGATCTGGCTCTGCTGGGGAGAGATCCGCACTGGACGTGCCAGTGAACTGACAATCAGGAGGAACTTTTATGACTAAGCTCTCTATTGACATGTCAAGCGCTTTTAAAGTAGGAGAAGGTACCACATACCAAAAGCTGAGATATCAGGTTCGAGAACACACTAAGTTAAGCAAAATCCACCTCAAGACGCCCTGCCTTAAACAGTAATGCTGTTTGTGGCGGACTCGGCTTGCGTGGAAATGCCTTGGTGTCAACTCTCGCTGACTCAAGCTTGTTTGGGTGGGAAGAGCAGTGTGAGTTCAATTTACGATCAAATCGGCAACGGTCCATTTACACTCAAGTGGCCCGGTCAATTGCAACAACGTCCATTCCTCGTCACCGCCTCGTTGATTGCCTTGTTAGATTGCCCAGCGGAAAAGCGACCGTCCAATTTTTACGAGTTGTTGAAGGACGCCTGGGCACAGTTCCAGTCTTTGCGGATGACGATCACCTCGATGCTCTGGGACCATAGCTGGAAGACCAAAAGGTGGAACACAACCGACAAGGTTTTTCTCAACCTCCGCTGCGAACGCTGCACCTTGCCTGAGGCACGGAGGGATTATCTCTTGTCCCTGCCGCCCGCACTTGGTATCAGGAGCGGGGCCTATCTCGCTGACGGTCGCAATACCGCCATTGAGAACGCGTACACTGAACTGTACAAGCGAGCTGAGGATCTCTTTGCAGAGCTTGGTCACCCGATCGAACTCCCAGAGCTGGACCGGCAGTTACGGATCCGCGTAGGGACCATAGGCTAAATGAAGTACAAACTGTCCGCGGGGGGACGTCATCGCTCCCCCGCGGGTCTAATTTTTTGCCCATTATGCGAACACGCCCCAACCCACTTACGGGCACCTTCGGCAATTGCTTTCAAGGCTAAGCCGAACTGCCACAAGCTGTCCTTGAAAGGAGGACACATGTCACTTCCCGAGATTTCCAAGTACGAGCACATCGTGGACATCCGTGCACTGGCAGCAAAAGTGCAATTGCCTGAGCTCCGCAGTAACCTGGAGGAATTGGCACTCCTCGCGGTGGAGATTAAGGACGAAGGCTTCGCCGATCAATCCGAGGAGGAGATGCTCCTGGCCACGACCATCATGCTCCGGAGCATTCGGTCTACGATGAAGTTCAGCAAGTAGCGACGGCAGAAGGGGCGGATCTTCCGCCCCTAATTTTTTTGGCCCATTGCGGCACCATATACAGTACTATATGCGGTGCATGCCCACCTTGCACTCCTCAATTAGCTGCAAGACTTGTTGGCGAGTATTTTCGATTGAGGCGCTATTGTCGATAATCCGGTCAGCTCGCTCAGCTTTGTCCTTTTGGCTCAATTGAGCCTGCAATCGCTTATCGATTTCGTCGTCGCTGAAATTATTTCTTGCTTTGAGGCGGCTTCGCAAAATCGGCTCATCACAGACAACCGACCAGATCTGATCGTAATGCCGCGGCAGTCCAGCTTCAAAGAGCAGCGGAACGAGCAAGGCCACCAGTGGCTCGCCTTGGCTGGCGATCCAGTCCTGGCAGTATTCTAAGACAGCCGGGTGGACGATACGTTCGAGATCCCGTCGGGCGATATCGTCATTAAAGACGACGTGCCCCAGCGCTCGTCGATCGACAACAGTCTTGCCCAGTTCGTCTACTTTCAGCACCGTAGTGCCAAATCTCTTTTCAATATTGGCTTGAACACCGGGGTCATTATCCAGTAAAAGATGGACGACCGCGTCCGTGTCCACTACTGGCACGCCCTCTTCTTTGAGGATAGTGCCGACCAAAGACTTGCCACTGCCAATGGTGCCAGTTATGCCAATGATCAAGGGCTGAGTATGTGGCACCGGCTGCGTCATAGTAATCCTTTGCTGTCGACGATAGAGGAAGCACGACTGAGCAGGTCTTGTAACAATTCTGCTTTTTGGGCATGGGGATCCGGATCAATGGCTGCTTTTACCAAGGTGCGTCTTTCTGAGATTTTTTTAGCTACGAAAATCAACAAGTATTTGCTGGATACGCCGTCGTTCATGCGGGCGCCAAGTTGCCCAGCCGAGACGCTTTCTCCCAGAATCTGGAGACCGCGAGACTGGCAGGCTTGGACAAGCGCGTGCAATACGTCCTCAACCGATCCGTTCATGAAACAACTCGGGTGCTGCCCAGGAAAACTTGGTTCGTCGGTCTCAGCCGCCAGACTACATGCCCTAGTCCTCCAGGCGAGCGGCATCTTAACATTGACGTTTGGCACTGTCGGTAGCACTGCGCTTGTATCAATAGACGGCTCAGCCGGCCTCGCCGGTACGTCCGGTGGTGCCAGTGGTGCCATTGTATTTGGTATCGACACCGCGGCACTGGCTGGAGCAGACGAAGGTGCTGGTGGCTCAGTCATTCCGGTTGCCGGCGCTGTTACAGCTGGAAGAAATGATTGTCCAGAGGTAACCGGAGAAGGCGAGATACCTTGCTGATTCAAGGGCTGGTTTAAAGGCTGGTTTAAAGTATTCGGCTGTGTATTTTGCATATTGGGCGTGGTCGGGGCAACGTTGGCATTCGCTGGTGCGTTTGGCGTTGTCGGGGCCGCGGCAGCGTCCGCCGGTTCTTCAGGCGGCAGGCCGTGCACTGGGTCGAAGGTGCGGATGCGCTGAAACTTGATCGGCTGCGCTGTTAGTGCCGTACCACTGACAAACAGCAAAAGAGTCAAGGGCATTAGAAAGACGATTTTCATCATCGCCTTTGTCTCAGCTGTGGTTTTGTCATGATAATACATCTGCAAAATGATACTATTTTTGAGCCGGCGGCCGTTAATCTGCCGGTTTTCAGTGACGACTGTCAAAGTGTTTCCTGGCTGGTGTGCCAAAAATGCAATTACAAAATCTGCCGCTGTTTGGTCTGCAACTCGCTATTGTCCTTCTTCTAATTGGGCAGCAATCAGCGCAATGCACTGAGCAAAGCCCCGACGAAGCTACAACACATGTAAAGAGCGGCGAAGCGGCAGCCGAGAAATGTGATTGGGAGGGCGCGGTATCCGAATTTCAAATAGCGATTAAGTTGACTGATACCAACCCCATTGCTTATTACGATCTGGGTATTGCCGAGTTCCATTTGGGCAATTTGGAAGCTGCCGATATCGCAGAAAAACGGGCGATCAAATTAGATTCGCATCTAATCGACGCTTACGTGCAGTTGGCGGCCGTTCGCACAAAAGCAGAAGATTACACAGGTGCCGAGCAAATATTGGAGAAGGCGGTCAAATTAGATCCAGCCTGCGAATCCGCCAAAACCAGTCTCAATGAGTTGTGCAAGCTAAAGAAGCAAAGTCCTGAATTGTTCAAGAAGCGAAAAGAGTCCGGTTTGTCTGAACTAAATGATGACACTAACCCGACTATAGAAGCCGGCAAAGTCAAACATTCCAGTTGACCGCGACTGACGAACAGGTTGAAAGTAACACAGCGTCAAGTTCGCCCTGGACTTCATCTGCTCCGCACAAAACTGCAGTATAGTTGTGTCAGGACAAGACTAAATGTTAGTCAGCAATGCATGCGGTTCAAAGCAGCCACCTCTGTACTAACCAGAACCGACTTATACAATAAGCGGATATTTGCATTGCCAGAAAGTGCGACTCTAGCCAGACAGTCGAGTCTCAGCGGCTTAGCTCTGTCTTTAGGTCGATCGATCTTAGGTTGTCGTTCGGGCTTTAGTCTATCGTTGCTTCTGTCATCGCTAGCTCTAGCGCAAATTAACTGTCTGCCAGCGGCAGCCACGACGAACACTGGTTCGACGGCGCTGCAAGCAGCACAACAGCGATCTGAAGCTTATTTCAACCAAGCCTGCCGCGATTATCGCATCGCCCATTACAAAATAGCTGAGATCGAGCTGCGTCAATCTATCTCCGAAGACCAAAATAACGCCATCGCTCATTACTATCTCGCCAATACTCTCGTTTACTTGAATCGGCATGAAGAGGCGATTGAAGAGTTTAAGCGCGCTTACCACCTTGATCCGTTCGGACCGGTGTCCAGGTACTGCCGCAGTGCGCTTCTCACTTATAAGATCCAGCCGACTGTGTTTGATGGAGAAGAGGAGCCGATTGAAGCGACTCAAGCGATGAAGCGCTATTTCTATGCTGAGAAAAATGCGCCACCGCAAGAGAAAATAACGGCCATCCACGACGAGGCCGAGCGTGAAAAGCAGAAGAATAAGTTAGCGGCAGAGTTGCTATCCAAAGCGTACGGCACTACGACCGACAACGAAGTGCAGAAAATACAGCAAAGCGCTCGTCAAGACGTGGCGGATACACTTGATCTCTACGAAAACAGTCCTTATCCGTTTATGCGGGAAATTGGTGCTCAGCGAGCTGAAAATATTCAGCGGGATGCAGATGAGATGGTACGCGTTGTTAAAGCCAGGGCGGAACAACATGTCTCTGAGTACGAGCGATGGTCAAAGCGAAAAGGCGAGCTTCTGGATGAAGCAGTGGCCAACCTGGAAAAACAGCTGGTGACGAAGAGCTTGCCGGGTACACCGCAACTAGTAAATGTCGGCACCGATCTGTTTGTGCGCAACTACGCCTTTAAGTCGCGCGGCGCTGCCGATCTGCATCCGGCTGTGGCTCATGTGGACGATCCGCCCGCTAACCCAGTAGGCGAAAGAGCAAACCAAAAGCAGTTAAATCAAACAACAGAGACGAATGCAGTTAAGGTAGTCAAGGGCAAGCTGGTCGGCAGCGAAAAATAACTGAACAGGCAGTCCCACTTTGCAGCGTAGGACCACTTAGGCAACACCAGCAGGCGTTTATGCTAGCTGCGCTAAGACACTCTGCAATTTACCGTCGGTTTGGGTCAGCTTGCGTGAGTTGTATCGAATAGTGAGATTTTGGTACTGGCGGGCTTTTGGTAAGTCAGACAACAATCAGGTGCTTATATTCCTCTTCGAATCCCGCTTGAGATCTCGCGCGCAGATGGTCTACGATGCGAGCATCCCCCCGTGTCTCACTCACTAACTTTTTACAAAATCGGAAACCACCACAACCGCACGAATGTAGTGTCGGCGAAGCAGCAAATGAGCTGCGCAATTGTTTCCGGTCAAGTTTTTTGAGAAGAGACACTCACGCTTCGCTGCGCAAGCAGTGGAGAGTACACCCTAACCCGGGCACTGATGTCAAACCGCCGAATCGTTGCCCTTTCACTAGTAGCGGAGAAGGAGGATATGGAAGAAGACATTTTCGACTATGCGAACCTTAGCGAAGCCGAGTCGATCGTCATGGAGACATTTGTTAACCGACATGAGTTGCGTGACGATCAAACTGCTGCTCGAGAATATTTTACGTCGGGTATGAACATGGTTCCACCAGCGTGGGACACATACTACCCTGTGGACGCTCTCGAGTGGGCGAACTCACGTTTCGTTTTGGCCGAGCAGGCGTACCGAAAGCGCGGATGGGAGCCATTTCCCTGGCAATGCTTCTGGAGGATCAGATTTCCGGAGCAGATGCAGGGTTACGGTCCGAAGCGCGTCAAAGCGGTTCGCCTCAAAGAGCAGCCCCCTACCTCAACAGATACCAGTTGGTCGGCCGACTGTGGCGACCTGACTGGTTCCACCACGCTGCGTGTTCGCCAAAAGGTAGCCATCCGGCCCCTACCACCGGGGTCCGATCGGCAAACCCATTGGGCAGCGACCCTGAGTCACGGCTTTGAATGGCGCATGCGGAGAGTCTGCCGGTTTGTGCGTGAAGGCAAACATGTAGAGCTCGACTTGTGCGGCTTATCCACCAACTACCAAGACCTGTGCCAGATTGAGGCTTACTACTACGCTGTTCGCGGCGCAGTCACCCCAACGAGGGCTATGCAGGCGTATTTGGAGGGACAATTGCTGGAATCAGAGCAGCCCATGAGGGAACTGTTTGAGCAGGCACATGGACCCGTAGACGGGTACGTGTGCCTGGCGGATAGGCCCTTCGAGGATGTGGTGGACGAACTGTATTCGGCTATGAAGGAGTTTGTTCCTCCTGTTGCAGCCGGCAAAACAGCCGGTGTGTGACGGCCATAAACCCTTCGGCTGGGGAACGCGGCAAGTTCGCGTTCTCCAGCCGAGATTTTTGCTCGGGACAGACAGCCCGCTTTTTTTGTTTCAAGATTTAACCGAAAATGATTATTTTAGGTAAAATACGCATGCACCGGTAGGTAACCAGACTGACAATTTCTGTTTGTTGCCCCTCTAGTCGAGCTCATAAATAAAATTATCGGCTCAGCCAAAGTGCCCTGCCGAAAAGGATTAATTTGTCAATCGCAATTTTTGATTTGACAGTCTCCTTGGAGTTTTCTATGATTCAAGTAGTCTCGGTCTTGGACAGAGCCTTAAAAAGTTTTGTCCTACAAAATCGAGTCATTGGGGTTCCGTCTCGAAACGAAGACGTACACCTATGAACCAGGTAATCGCCAGGGTTCCTAAGCCGATAAATGAACCGTTGTTTGGTAGCAAGCAACAAGCGCACCGGGAATAGGAAACGGAAAAACGTTAAGGAGGTTCCCCACCTGGGATAAACCGGGTCAAAACTCGCACTCGTCCTAGGCTGAGACCTTTCTTTTAACTTCACGTCTTTAACTTCATCCATTAAATTTGCCGCACAGCCGGCTCGCTGAATCGTTGCTGATTTTGAGAGGCAACGTGCTCGATTGGTCAGACGTGGGTTGGGACTGAAAGCACCATATTCAGTATCATCGTCGTGCCAGTCGAGGGACACATTTAATTGTGTGTGGTACTGAGTATAGTATCGAAAGCGGTATCAACACTGGTATCGACGGTGGCAGCCGGCTCGGCCGGGTTGGGTTGGCAAGCAAGAATGATTAGACAAAAGATTCGCCAAAATGAGCTTAGCGCAGTTGAACAAGGCGCCGGCGAGAGACGCTCAGGTAGTGCCGTCAAGCGGCGCTCGCGCGAGATGAGCTAGGTCGGTCTTGTAGGAAATTCGCTCATATCCACTGGCGGCCTGTCCGACGGACATTCTAAGAGCAGTTTTGCGACCGGGTGGAAAGCACCACCAGGTAAGGCTTCCCGAAGTTCCTTTTGGCTGATTAGAGTTATGTAGTTTTACTTTAGGTCTTGCTATCACGAAGAGATCCTTGTTAACAATAAACTGCCTACTCATTTCACCACTCACAGGATTACAGCAAGTTATTTAGCCTTTGTCGAACAACACCACTCGATAGTGAAAGCAACTGTGTTGTTTCGACCGGCTAACGCGTTGCGCTTTCTGTTGCTTGGGGATATGAGTCTGAACATCAAACTTGTGGAAGGAGGTTTTCATGCCGAGCGATTTGATCGACGTAGGCGATTTATTCTTAGGTGCTGCCAGATCCCTGACGGTTTTCGTGTTTGCAGTGGTGCCAATCCGAGAATCGGTACAAAAAGCATCGGCAGAGAAACAGCCCAGCTGCCATCTGCCAGATCCGTTATCTGATTATGACGACGTGCGCGAGAAAGCGATCAAATACTACCGCGCTGCGCTCACTTGCTACCTAATGGTGCTTCACACCAAGGGTGAGATCGTGAGCGACGAAAAGCTGGCGGCCTTGCAGAACGCCCAGAGCGCGATCAACGATATGGAGCGGCTCACGGAAGAGTATGACAAGCTTCAACGAAATCAGCTAGGTTCGGCCAGGTCAAATTTGGAAACGGCGTTCACCGCTCGGACCAGCGAAGCCCTGCAGACTGCTGCTGCTGCTCTCGATTCCTTGCTGACTTCTCTCTCGAGTTAACCCCCCGGCTCGCAGCTTGTTTCTCTGCGAGCGTGTCTCAACGCTGTTTAAAACACTGGCACTGCCAACCGTTGGCTTTACTTTAGGCCTTGATAACGAGGAGGGATCCTTGTTATCAATAAACTACCTACTCATTTCACAGCCAACTGGAATACAGCAAGCCATTTAGCCTTTGTCGCAACAACAACATGATAGTGCGAGCAACGGTTGTTGTTTCCACTGGCTAATGCTTTGTAATTTCCGTTGACCGGGGAAATGAGCCTGGAGATCACATCGGTGGAGGGAGGTTTCAAATGCCGAACACGTGGATCAAGACGGGTGACGCATACCTGGGTGCTGCCTCGTCCCTGAATACTTTCTTGTCGAGCATCATGGCTGCGGGTGAGATGGAAGATACTGCGAGAGAAGTCGTCAATCCTCCCAGCCTTCACCATCTGCCTGACCTGTCAGACGACGATTTAGAGTCGTGGCGTAGAACGGCCTGCGTTTACTATGCCCATGCACTATCTTGCTACCTGGTTGTGCTTCGAACCACGGACGAGGAAGTGACTGAGGTCCTAAGCAAGGCGCAGAGCGCTTTGAGCGAGATGGAGCTGCTCTCAGACGCGAATGACACAAAGAAAAGTCGTCAGCTAGTTTTGGCAAGTGAGGCAGTGCGAATCGCGTTGGATAAGAGGTCCGGCGACGATTTGCAGTCCGGCGACGACTTGCAGGCCGCCGTCGCAGTTCTCGATTCCCTGCTGAGGCTTTTCTCTTGAGCTAAACCCCCGGCTCGCAGCTTGTTTCGCTGCGAGCGTGTCACAACGCTGTTCAAACTTGGAAGAAAGGATGGAATAAACGATGTTGATGATGAATCTTGTGTTCAGAACCCGCGAACAAAGTCCCCGTACGCTCCGGGTAAAAGATTGTGCTCCCGACTGCGGCCAGGTTTATGCGGTTGAGCCAGGCGAGCAGCTCGAAGTTGCCTTTCGCGACTGCGATGTAACTCAGTTCACGTTCGGAGAAGGTACCGGTGTCAGCGAGTGCTCCCGTCAACTTGGCGAGGTCACTGTTAGCGCTGAGGACGGAGCCAAAATCACGGCCCGTACCGACAGTGGCGACGTAACGATCAGCTGCACCGAAGCTGATGGCAAGATCGGGATCAACGTAACCGTCGCTAAGCCTGCAGTTGCAGAGGTGGCAGCGGCTGCAACTGCCTGAGCAATAAGTCCGGGTGCCGGTTCGCCGGCACTCTCAAATCACAAATTTGTTTTGCCGCCAACGCTTTCCAATCTCGCAGACGATCGCGGTACGAGAGCATGGGCGCCAAGAAGGAGGAAGTATCTATGTTCAAGCTGTTGATCATTTCGCCTGACCCGAAGCCGGCGTGGGCCTGGCCGAAGAGCTTAAGGATTACGGCCACGAAGTTATCACTTGCCGCGGAGTAGACCTGGCGCGGTCCCAATGGGACGAGTTTCTCTTAGAACTTGTCAAGGCTGGGCAGCCGGCAAGCCTTCCGTTGTCTGGCGTCCGAGCGGTTTTCCTGATCGGTGTGCGTACGGCGAGAGCCGTCGTTGAGCGAGTCCAAGCATACAACGAGGTCGCCGAGAAGAGCCAACGTGTTCGGTGTGTCGCCATCAAAACAGGCGATGCGGGCGAAGACGCTCTGGTCAGAGAGCTGTTCGAGCTGGGGGCATTCACGTTTGACCACAAGTTCAATGAGTCTCTCAAAGAATTGCTCGAGGACTTGCGCGAAGAAGTTGAAGATCCCTTCATTCTTGCTGCGTCGCAAGGGTGAGCGGCTCAGCCGGTTCCACGCGCATCGGAAACTTCAAGAGGGGCGGAAGCAGCCGGCCATGCTGGTTTCTTCTGTCCCTTGCCCTCATACCTACGATTATTACCTTGGCTCGCAGGTATCGCGAGCGTGTCTCAACGCTGTTCAACTTTTGAAGGAAGGACCTGACATGAAAAAGATGTGGATCGATTTCACAAGGAAGGGAGCAAGCAAGTCGTTGGTCGTGGATCTAAGCAAACACACTAGGCAAGAAGGCATTTGGGTCCCCGCTCGTGCTGAGATTAACGTTGCTTTCCGTTGTGACGTCAATGCATTCGAGTTCGAGGGGACAAGGACAAACCGTAGCTTCACGGCCAAAATGCACGGAATGTTTAGTGTGATTGCTGAGAGCGGAATCAAGATCACTGCTTTAACCGAAATGGGCGAGGTCGTGATCGAGTGCATCGCCGTTGGTGCCGAGATAGTGATCTACGCAACACCGACAGCGCCGCCAGAAAAGGCACCGGCACAGCGCCAGCGTAGTCGCAAAGCAACAGCATCGGCAACGCCCAAGCCTAGCCACAAAGCAAAAGCGCCGGCACAGCGCCAGCGCAAGCGGCAGCTTAGCCGCAAAACACGAGTCTGACGAAGAACGCGGATCGCGGACTGTCATTACCAACAAATTCGTTTTTGCAGCCAGCGCTTTCCAATCTCGCAGATGATCGCGGTACGAGAGCGTTGGCTCGGAGGAGGACAAAGTATGAGCAGAATACTCGTTATTGCTGCTGTTCCGAATCAGGCTTATAACTTGGTCGAAAGGCTCCGGGATCGTGGTCATGAGGTCCTCACGCTGAGCCGAGTGTACTCGCTCGATTTGAAAAGGAAGCACGGAAGCACGATTGCAGGTCCATGGTTTAAATGCATAACCGGAGAACCTGAGGGGTACCCAACAAATATGGAGCTAGCGACCATCCGAGTGATTTTTCTGTTCGGTGAACAGGAAGCGGCGAAAGTCGTTCGGCTAACCAATTTCCACAACCCGGGTCTCTCAGAGGACCATCGCGTTCGGTGTGTCGTTGTGGGTAAAGGCGATGCGTTCAAATCTGCAACCAGGGCAGGTGCATTTACGTTCGACCTTGATTCTGAGGGACAGCCTGGCTGTGAGGATCTCGATGAGTTACTTGGCCGCCTGCTGACTCCTGACGAGATCGAAGTTGCGCCGCTATCGCTGCATCGCAAGCGTGAGTGGTGATGCCGATACATCGGAATTCAAAAGGGGCAGAAGTAGCCGGCCATGCCGGTTTCCTTCTGCCCCTTGTTCATGCAGCTGATATGCTATATCACCTAGTAAAATCACTATATACGGTGGCGGTGCCCCTTGCCAGCTTGCCGGTTCGCAACATGAACCAACATGATCAGATCGCAACGATCGCGCCGTGCCCACGAAATCTCTTTGTCGACCAACTTTTGATTTTGATGCCGCTTATTTTGGCTCATCTGGCTCTTTCGCTCTGGCTATGCGATCATTGCTTTTTCATACGCCGTACCAGCCAGCACACTCTTTCACTTAATCAATGGAAAGGTCTAAAGACTCACTCACCCTCCAACTTAGCGATCTCGCCGCCACCGATCGATTAGCAGCGGCTCTAGCAAGCGCTGTCCAAGAGCAAGCGATTATCGCACTCAATGGGCCACTCGGTGTTGGCAAAACGCGGCTTGTCCAGGGCGCGGCCAAAGCGCTCGGCATCAAAGAAGTTGTGAATAGCCCGACATTCACTATGATGAACGAATATCATTCCGGTCGCTTGCCGCTCTACCACTTCGATCTATATCGCCTTTCAGAAGCAAACGCTCTCTCGCTTGTACAGATGCTTGGCACTGAGTTGGAGGAACTTCTCGCTGGTCCTTCGGTGATCATGATCGAATGGGCCGAACTTTTAAACAAACCTGAATTCTCTTCCCCCAATTTTTCTGCCAACTTCCTTGTCCCACTCGATCATTTAGTAGCAGCATTGACTTATTGCGATTCCGTTAACGAAAGTCGGCAGTTCGGACAAACTGCCAAATATAAGGAAGAGGAAAGACGAAATATCGTTTTCCAGCCATCTGGCGCTAGGTCAAGGGAATTATTAGACAAGCTGAGCAATGCCATAGGTGATATGGTGGTAACTCCATGAGCGCCTTTTAAGGTAATGGAGTCGGGAACGAAAATTGATGGTCCAGCCGAGAAAAAACGCCATCAATCTTTGCCTGAGGCCGTCAATGACCGCCCGTAGTACCTTTCCAGGGTTGCTTCGGTATGCGTGTTATACTCGGTCCTCGTGACCATATCTTGACAGGCGCCGTCAGGTGCCTACTCTACTGTCTATAGTTGTAAATATGTCTAAATCGCTCGTCATTGTTGAATCCCCAGCCAAGGCCAGAACTATTGGCAAGATCCTCGGTAAGGACTTCCAGGTTAAAGCCAGCGTCGGTCACATCCGAGACTTGCCGCGCAACAAGTTGGGTGTCAATGTCCGCAAAGACTTCGAACCTTTATATGAGATCTTGCCGGACAAGGAAAATACCGTCGCCGAACTGCGCGAAGCAGCCAAAACGGCTGACCAGGTCTATCTCGCGCCTGACCCTGATCGTGAGGGTGAGGCGATTGCCTGGCATTTGTCTGAGCTTTTAAATATTCCGAAGAAGCGTTTGCATCGGATCATTTTCAATGAAATCACAAAAGATGCCGTGTTGGCGGCGATGAAGCGGCCGCGCGCAATTGATCGACGCTTAGTCGATGCCCAGCAGGCGCGGCGAGTGCTCGATCGGCTTGTCGGCTACAAAATAAGCCCGATCCTCTGGCGCAAGGTCAATGGGCGTTCAGCAGGACGAGTGCAAAGCGTCGCTGTTCGTTTGATCTGCGAGCGAGAAGTTGAGATCGAGAATTTTGAGCCGAAAGAATATTGGTCAATCAAAGCTGAGTTAACTAAGTCTCGCTCAAAATCGGCTTTTTCAGCGCCTCTTGCTCAATGGCAAGGGAAACGCGTCATCTCTGCTTCAGACAAGCCGTCGAATAATGCGATGGTCGTGGAGATGGAAAAACAGGCCAAGCAAATCGTCAAAAGCGTCGAAAAAGAAGAGTTCAAAGTTTCAAGCGTCAATCAGAAGACGAGCCAGCGCTCACCGTCGCCGCCATTTATCACCTCGACCATGCAACGCGATGCCTCGACGCGCATTGGCTTTGCTGTCAAAAAGACGATGACCATCGCCCAGTCTCTTTATGAGGGGGTGGAACTTGGTAACCAGGGCCCGGTCGGTTTGATCACTTATATGAGAACGGACAGCACGCGGGTTGCTGAGGAAGCTCAAGACGAAGCGCGCAAATTTATCAGCACTCGATTTGGCAAAGAGTATTGCCCGGACAAGCCACGGGTCTACACGCGTAAAGCGAAAAATGTGCAAGATGCGCACGAAGCGATTCGCCCGACATCTGCCACACGCACACCGGAGTCGATCAAGCCATATTTGTCTCACGATCAGTTCAAACTGTATAAGTTGATCTGGGAGCGGTTTCTGGCGAGCCAAATGAACGCCGCTGAGATTATTACTCGCACTGTGGAGATCGGAGCAGGCGACGCGATCTTCCGAGCCTCGGCGTCGGAAACGAAGTTCCCTGGTTTCACGATTGTCTACGATCATGGTGCTCAAGCAGCATCTGATGCCACTGCGGAAGAAAAGAGCAACAATGGCACAGGCAATGATGAAAATGAAGAGCGAGTGAAATTGCCCGAGCTAAAGAAGGGCGAGATCCTCAATCTCAAGGAACTACATTCAGATCAGCACTTCACCCAACCGCTGCCGCGTTACAACGAGGCCAGCCTGGTCAAAACTTTGGAAGAGCTGGGAATCGGCAGACCATCAACGTATGCGGCGACAGTGGCGACAATAGTCGATCGCAAATATGTGGAAAAACAGGCCAAAACGCTTTTGCCGACGAAACTTGGTCGAGCAGTCAATTTGCTGCTTGTCGAGCACTTTGGCGCCATTGTTGACGTTGGTTTCACCGCCGAGATGGAAGGAAATCTCGACCAGATTGAAGAAGACAAAGTCAATTGGCGACATATGCTCAAGGCGTTCTATAAGCCGTTTGGAGAAACGCTGAAGAAAGCCGAAGAGAACATGAATAAGGTGGTCATTGTTTCCGACCAGGCTTGCCCGACCTGCGGCAAGAAAATGCTCATTCGTTCTTCGCGTTATGGACAATTTCTCGGCTGCGAAGATTATCCAGAGTGCAAAACTAAAATCGCCTTGACTCGTGATGGCACGCCGGTTCCCGAAGATCGTCCGACTGAGGAGATCTGTCAGACTTGCGGCTCAGCGATGCTTATTCGCTATGGGCGCTACGGTGACTACCTTGCCTGTTCGTCTGAAACCTGCACGGAAAAGCGACCGATTCTCAAGACGACCGGCGTCATGTGTCCCAGACCAGAGTGCGGTGGTCAGATCGTCGAGAAGAAATCGCGACGGGGCAAAGTCTTTTTCGGCTGCAGCAATTATTCGCAGAACCAATGCACGTCTGCCTTCTGGTATCCGCCGTTATTGAGCGGTGGTCCCAACGGCGGCAGTAATCTATGTCCGCAATGCAACAGCATGCTCGTCTACAAAGTGCTGAAACGTGGTGATCAGATTGCCTGCTCGTCTAAAGAGTGCAGCTTTGCCCAGCCGATCACCGGTCAAGAAGTGCACGCTTAGTCATTGGTCCACCAATTGGCGGTGGCAGGTAAGCGAGTGACTGAGATCGCCCGTTATGTTTTCATGCACTACATATGATACCGTATATGGTGCCTCAAAGGCCAAAAAGGGGGCAGAAGATCGCCCCCCTTCTTCGAGTTATGGCTACGTCATGACTGGCACGGCCAGACCCTCGGCATAAGTCTGCAGAGTGCCGGCCAGCTGTCTTGCTTCGAACACCTGCTTAGACCGCTTAGGCCACCCCCCGTCAAACCATACCGGGCCAAAGGACAGCGCATCTGCGCACCGGTAATAGGCGTTTGCTGCTGCCGACCATTCGTCGCTAGCATTTTGGCAAGCTGCACGACAATCGGCAAAGCGATTGGCTGAGTTGCAGTTCCTCTGGGCAACCTCAGCTGCTTCTATGAGCTTAACCGCCTGTGCTTGCAGGTATGGCCAGATCGCAGCTGTGATCGCGGAACACTTTTTCGCAACAGCATCCGCGCTGCTGCGAAAGTTCAGGCGATGAAAGACCAGCCATTGATAAGTCAGGGCATGGCCGTATCTTTCGAGCGTCTTAACCTCCTCATCCGCATTGGGCAAGTCAGGTGAAAGAGCGTGATGGCGATCCATTGCGCTCCTGGCTGCCGGCGAAAGTTGTTCGTCGCAGACCCTGCACCATTCTTTGCAGAGTAGGTTGAACGGATTCAAAATCCGCTTTTTCAGTTTGATTGGGCGGGGTGTAGGCAGACCTCGGCCGACATCGAAGGCAGCTTCGTATAGTTTCGCCTTCGCTTCGAACTCGGTCTGACGATCCCAGCAATACGCCCGATTGAACTTCTCGAGCGAAGCTATCTGCAAGAGCAGCTCGATCCAGCGGTAGGGAAGCGAGGGTAAGGTGATTTCGGCCACCGGTTCAAAGGTGTCGGGTTCGCCCTTCCCACTCGAGAAATGGCGGGCAACCAGTTCTTCTACCTTGGGGTCGACGTCCGCTTCGTAAGTGAATTGTTCCGCCAATTCCGCCTGTGTAACCGGTCGGGCTTTGCCAAGGCGGTTCTCGAGTAGCCACTTTTCGATGAGAGCACCAATGCGTGGTACAGACGAGACCGCATAAGCCCCACCCTCTAAGCGGCGGGCGCCGGACCATGGACGGAGCGATTCATCATGATATTGGGGTGACAGGTCGATTACCCATTCATTGCCTGCGCGCCACAAGAAAACACGACCGTGCTCGTATGCTGCGAGACCGATGACGCCAAAACGCGAAGTCCGGTAAATCTCAAGCTCCGGAAAAGACCTGATGGCTTTCAGAATCGACAGCTCCAAGGTCAGGAGCTCGACGTGGAGCGGGGAGTCAAAGGGAAGGTAGAAAGAGTTAAACAGTGGGTCTGTTGCCGGAGGCAGTAACAGCTCCCGGAGATCACACTGACTCCAAGTGGTTAGGCTTTTCGTTTTCCAGTTCAAGGAAATTCTCCTTATGAACGGCAAGTTCTGCTTGCCGCCACGGTTAAGCGCTCGGAGATCTTCTTCCGAGTCAGCGGTGTTTATGTTCAACCATTGCCCTTAGGTTGGTGGCTATCTTCTGCTGCGCTTGACCGCATCCAAGTCAGTCCTCTGTTCGGTCGTCTCGCGACGAGTAAATCAGGGGTTGTGCTTGTTGATGTGGTCAACGCTCAAGAGGGCTTGGCAGAAGACTATGATTCAAATCTGGGACATTGTGAACAGCCCAAACTCCTCTAATCAGCTTCTAAACTGGTATCAAGAACCTAAATGAGCTGGAATAGTCGAGTTATGCGGCTTCTTTCATCAATGAATCATGAGAATCGGATCTTACTTACTTTTCTAATAGTACTTAAGCTGCAAAATCAAGATGCCAAGAAGATTGCTTGATATACGAAAACGAAGCTATCTAGCAGTGCTCGCGCAAACACTCCTGCCTAGGCTTTAATCTGGACTGGAAGTTGCAAAAGCGGCTGCTTTCTACGGTGCTTTGGGCTGTCTCGGCGCAAGCTATCGCGCTATCTTTGGCAGCGGTCGCATTTCGCACGCTTCAAGCTCTCGTCTTCAAGCCACCATTTGCAAAATGGTTTCATTACCTCAGGCTGATTTCTGGTTTAGCCGCTCCAAAACCCACGTTTGAAAATCATGGCTCAGCGTAAACCAGAAGACAAAGTGACTGTCGAACAAATTCTCAGACTTGTCGATCAGCTGACACCAGAAGAACAAGCCGACCTGCGTCAAGCATTTTTTGAAGACCAGGAAGACATTCGTATTGCCTTAGAGGTGTTGGCGAATCCTGGAAAGATTTGGTCCCATGAGGAGATAAAGCGCGAAATTGGCTTGGGAAATTGCTAATTCTCCGGACTGCTGAGCACTAAATCGCCAAATCAAAATACTTAGTAAAACTTCGGTTGGTTGGCTTGTCCAATTGTTTATATACAACTAGCCGCATGTGGCAGGCACGATTCTAAAATATCGGCTGTCGATTTCGGACATCAAGAGTCGACGTCGGCCATCAACAAGCTGTGCCTGACGGCTTTAAGATAGCGCCTGGCGATTTTTTAGAGCCATGACAATCTTCAGCAATTAATAAGGCAATTGCGCTTTCGCGGGGCAGTGACGCGAAAGTGTGATGTTAGAATGTAATCACTATCGGAGTCTACGGAGGCGCAAAGCCACCATGTTTGAAAGATTCACCGAAAAAGCGATCAAAGTGATCATGCTCGCCCAAGAGGAGGCCCGCCGGTTGGGCCACAATTTTGTGGGCACCGAGCAGATCTTACTAGGGCTAATCGGCGAGGGCACCGGCATTGCTGCCAAGACGCTTAAGTCTATGGGAGTGAATTTAAAGGACGCCCGCGTAGAAGTAGAAAAGATAATTGGTCGCGGTTCGGGCTTTGTCGCCGTAGAAATTCCGTTCACTCCGCGCGCTAAGCGCGTATTGGAGCTGTCTTGGGATGAAGCCAGACAGCTTGGCCACAACTATATCGGTACGGAGCATTTGTTGCTGGGCTTAATCCGCGAAGGAGAGGGTGTCGCTGCTCGGGTCCTGGAGAATCTGGGTGTCGACCTGACCAAAGTGAGAAGCCACGTCATTCGCCTTTTGGGAGAAAGCGGTGCTGCCACCACCAGTGGTGCGACATCCACCGGGACGGGACGTTCGAAGACGCCCACACTGGACGAATTTGGTTTGAATCTCACCCAGGCGGCTCAGGAAAATAGACTCGATCCGGTAGTCGGTCGGGAGAAAGAAATCGAGCGCGTCATCCAAATACTGGGAAGGCGCACGAAAAACAATCCTGTCTTGATCGGCGAACCAGGTGTAGGTAAAACAGCGATTGCTGAAGGTCTGGCCATTCGGATCTCCAATTCCGATGTGCCGGATATTCTCGCCGACAAGAAAATTGTCATGCTGGATATCGGCTTACTTGTTGCCGGAACCAAGTACAGAGGCGAGTTTGAAGAGCGTCTGAAGAAGATTATGGACGAAATTCGTGCTGCCGGAAATGTCATGCTCGTCATTGACGAATTGCACACTTTGATCGGTGCCGGCGCGGCCGAAGGGGCGATCGACGCTGCCAATATTCTCAAGCCGGCTTTGGCCAGGGGCGAGCTGCAGTGCATCGGTGCCACGACAATGGACGAATATCGCAAGCACATCGAACGTGACGCCGCGCTTGAACGCAGGTTCCAGCCAGTGATCATCGATCCGCCATCGGTCGAAGAGACGATCGAAATCTTGCGCGGTTTGCGACCGAAGTACGAAGAACACCACAGATTGACGATCTCCGAAGAGGCGATTGACCAGGCGGCTAAATTGTCAGATCGCTATATCAGCGATCGTTATTTACCGGATAAGGCCATAGACTTGATCGATGAAGCCTCGTCGCGAGTGCGCTTGCGAGCCAGCTCTTTGCCGCCGGAAGGAAAAGAGGTGGAGAAGGAGCTGCGCAAAATTCGTCGCGACAAGGAAATGGCTATTCGCAATCAAGAGTTTGAAAAGGCCGCTCATTTGCGCGAGCAAGAGACGAAACTCTCTGAAAAGATTCGCGAGATTCAAACTGCCTGGAAAGCCAAGCAAGAGACGGAAAAGCCGGTGGTCAGCGCGGAAGAGGTGGCTTATGTTGTCAGCTCTTGGACAGGTATTCCACTCTTGAAGTTGACCGAAGGTGAATCGGAAAAACTGCTGCACATGTCTGATGTTTTGCATCAACGTGTCATCGGTCAAGACGAGGCAGTAGAGGCAGTGTGCAAGGCGATCCGCAGAGCACGGGTGGGATTGAAGAACCCCAACCGTCCAATCGGCAGCTTCATCTTCTCCGGACCGACAGGCGTCGGTAAGACAGAGCTAGCCAAGGCCCTGGCCGGATACTTCTTCGGTTCTGAAGAGGCGCTTGTGCGCATCGATATGTCCGAATTCATGGAGCACCACACAACATCGAAATTAATCGGTTCACCACCCGGCTATGTGGGCTACCAGGAAGGCGGGCAACTGACCGAAGCTGTGCGGCGAAAACCGTATTCGGTCGTCTTGTTCGATGAAATCGAAAAAGCGCATCCGGATGTGTTCAACGTGCTTTTGCAAATTCTTGATGACGGTCGCTTGTCCGACAGCAAGGGGCGTACGGTTGATTTCAAAAATACGATTATCATCATGACCTCCAACGTCGGCGCTCAATTCATCGACAAATCAGCTCTCACGCTTGGTTTCCAACAACCAGCAGCAGCGGAGTCAGCACACACTGAGAAATACAAGAAGATCAAAGATCTGGTCATGGACGCGATGAAGAAGACATTCAGACCCGAGTTCTTAAACAGAATCGATGAGATTATCGTCTTCCAACAGCTGACGCGCGAAGAAATTCGGCGCATCGTCGAGATCATGTCCGCCGATCTGCAAGGCAGAATCCGAGCGCAAAACATGGAGCTGGTGATTACAGACGAGTGCAAGGACATGCTGGCCAAAGATGGGTACAACCCAACTTATGGTGCCAGACCGCTGCGCCGTTCAATTCAACGCTTGCTCGAGGATGCGCTTGCTGAGCAGGTCTTGCAAGGCCGCTTCAAAGAGGGCGACACTATCGAGGCGACGCTCGAGGGCGAGTTAATCAAATTCGAGAAAGCAGCGAAGAAGCCGGAGAAGCCATCGAAAGCCGAAAAAGCCGAGAAGGCCGAAAAGCACGAAAAGGCTGAAAAGCCCGAGAAAGCTGAAAAAGGCGAGAAGGGCGATAAAGGCGCGAGCGCCGACGATAAGTCCGGCGAAGAAGCGGCGGCGGCGAAGAGCTGAGCCAGGTCATTTTCAGGAAATTACCGTAAGTTAGAAAAACTACCAGTATTTCTAACTTACGATCGATTTGGTAGTGAGAGCGCATGCCCCCCAATCGGTTGCGGTATTTCTGCCTATGGTTGTCAAGTTAAAGAAAGTACCGAAACTAGTTATTTATGGCAAAGAGCTCTTAGAAAAACACAAATAATGCCGGGCCCTTTGAAAGGAGCCCGGCCGCAAAGGGTTATTTTCTCAGCTAGCGCTCAGCTCGTAAACTACACCATTCTCGGTGCCTCCATTTATGGCTGTCCCATACAAGACGCCATTCTGAAGTGTTACATCCCAGGGATTCCAGCCATCGTTGTAGTTGAAATCCCACAGCAGCGTGTAAGTCCAGCCGCTTGCCGTCTTGATAAGCTCAAAGACCGTGCCACAACCACCTAAACATGCCTGATTGTTGCCGCCATAGGTGGTCGTGGCGTAAAGATTTCCGTTTGAGTCGGCTATTGGCACCGATAACGCAAAGTAACCGTCTCCGTTTGTGTTTGTGAATTTGTAGATCACTTGCTCCTTCCAGCCCCCGCCTGAAGGCGAAATTTCGTACACCGTGCCATAGGAAACGCAACTCCCATTGCAGAGGTGAATTCCTCCTGCCTGCGTGGTTCCAAACAGGTTCCCAGATGGATCTATCAACAGGCCTGCAAGAGGATAAGCCCCATCTTCCCCAAAGGTGCCTGTGGTAGGGGTAGGAAAAGTATGCAACGTATTCATGGTCCAAGTGCCAGACGGTTGCGGTACTAGCTGGTACACGACACCCGCGTTTTGCAGCGATCCGGTATAGCCGCTAAAAGTTGTGCCGTACAGGTTGCCCGCTGTGTCGAAAATGAGCCCAGGATTTGGCATGTACCCGTTTTGCCCACCACTGGTGTCAAAATCAAAAATAATCGATTCTGTCCAGCTGCCACTGGGTGAAGGGGATAACTTAAAGACTGTGCCGCAACTGCAATTGTTACCACCACCGCCGGATGTTGACCCGTATAAATTACCATTGGTGTCAAAAACCAGACGGCCCCCAGGGAAAAGCCCATCGGAAGATCCATTTCCGAACGCATTCAGGACCTTTTCAGTCCACGTGCCGTCCGGACCAGGTGACAGCTCAAACACCGTCCCCCCGGAATATTTGCCTCCGCGCTCGGTTGCCCCATACAGGTTTCCATCGCCGTCTGAGATTAGACCACCAAGGGGGCTATTGCCGTCTGAGGGCGCTACGCCGAAAGTGTAAATTTCCGTCTTGGTCCAGCCGCCACCGGATGGTGTGAGTTGGTAAGCCGTGCCGCAGCCCATGCCGTGATTGCAGGACGCAATCCCTCCAAAGGCGGTGAGACCGTACCAGTTGCCATTTAACGGCCACACGTCCTCAGGTCCTTTTCCATCCTGATTGCCAGTGAAATTATGCAGGACAGTTTCAGTCCATTGCTGGGCACTTGCTGCGATAGGAACTACTACCAGCAGAAGCGCGACAACGGCCCAAAGAGCAATTTGTTTCGTGAAGTTTTTCATCGTCATTTCCAATTCTCCAGGAAGGCTTTATGCATGCAGTAGTCCTGGCTCTGCACGCAGTTTATCGATGAGGTTTGCAGGACGGAATCACTCACTGTGTGCCGTCCCAACGTGGGAGCCAGTCTGCAAATAATTCCCTGTTCGCGACGAACAGAATGAAGCTGCTTGCAGTGTTTGGAATTTAGTCTTTGAGGAAGAGCGAATCTCGAATTAGAGAAACAGATGGCAATTCACCTTAGAGCATCACACCGCATCCACTCAAGGGTACCTTCGTTAGAAATACTGACAGTATTTCTAACTTACGATTGGTTTGGTCGTGAGATGGCATACCCCGACAAGCTTTGCGGTAATTCTGAACAAGGTTGATTCCTCAGTTAGCGCAAGCTTTCACAGCCAAAAATTGGCCGATCAGAACACTTGTTCGGGAATTTCCCGGTTTTTCTAACTGCTGAATCCCGCCCCGATGCGCGTTCGCCGAATGTTTCGAGAAAACATGCGGTAATCTCTGCCCACTACTATTGCTTGTATTCGAGCTTAAAAAGTAGCTATGGTCAAAATGTTTTCTGAAATTTCCGTCCTACAGCAACATCTCAAGCATTCAAGAAGTTCAATCAATTCGCACATTACTCACAGCGTGAGAGATTGGAGGCTCCAAATGAAGTCTGTAAACACTGGCGTTGGTCATTCGGGAAATAGCACAACAAGCGCGGTTCAGCTATCTGACTCCGGACCGATCAAGCACGGCGAGTTGACCTGGGGCCACATCATCGCATTCCGCACCAACGCAAGTGGCGACCGAACTGCTGCTTTCATCAGCTTCGGAAACCGCCCTGGGCTGGGTGAGCTATCGCGCGAGCGTGCGTTGTGGCCGACACGGTTCGCTCAACTGATGGTCAATGATCGGGTGCACGTGCGCTGCCACTATGTGCAACGTGGTCAAATGCTTAATCTCGTTTGTGATGAGCTATGGCAGCAGGAGTTGCAGCGAGCGCTCGTCTATTTCGAGCAAAATCCTCGGCAGCAAGCGCTTTGTATTCGGAAGATCGCATATGTAGTGCACTTCAGGGTTTTCGATGACAACAGACCACGTCGCTTTCACAATGTTGAGGTATCCTGGCAGACGATCCCTCAATCGTTGCAGGCGACGATCGAGAGCAAGTTCGGGAGCGACCGGGAGGGTGCCGTCTATTTCGACGCCAAAATCACCAACGGTTATGTCGATGAAGATAAGGGGCGGCTTGTCTTGACGCTGGACTTCTGCGAGCCGTTGGCAGAGCAGTTACGGGTGCTCTATCCACCGAACAGCATTCGTACCTGCTGGATCGCTGGCAATGGAAAAACTGTAAAAATTGGCGAAGAGGAATATATCGTCGTCAGTGTCAATCAAACTCGGGCCTACGGTTTGCTCAACGTGAAACGACTTAACGGACACCGAAAAGAGGATGTACTGCGGCAAGCGACGATCCGCCTGCGCGTGGTGGAGGTGACCGATCGCGCTGTGATTATGTTCGCAGTTTAGCGACTCGCTTCGCTGCCATCTGTTCGGGGGCAGCGAAAACTGAATCTGCGTTGCTGTCTTGGACCCTGCGCTTTGGCGTGACCTGGAGCGTTTCGCTTCAGGTCACTTTTTCTTCTATATACTCGCTTGATCTTTATTAGTAGCCTCATCACTTTTAATCAGCGAAGTGTTTGGGGCTTTCTTTTTTGGGGCATGTTAACTATATGATGAAGTATATACGATGTACATTCGGAGGTTAGCTTATGAACAACATTCCAATGGACGCTTTGGAATTCCAGAAGCAGTTCGGCACCGAAGAACAGTGCGAAGAATTTCTCTCTAGGATGCGCTGGCCTAACGGCTTTGTTTGTCCGAATTGCGGACACGACGATGGTTCTTACCTCGAACCGAGGCGCCTATATCAATGCAGGCTGTGTAAACACCAGACATCTGTGACGGCAGGTACGATATTTCACAAGACTCATTTGCCGCTGACATGTTGGTTCTGGATGATTTATCAAATTGTGCACGACAAAGGGGGTGCTTCTGCAACCCGCCTCGCGAGCCAGTTACAAAGGCCATACAAGACGAGTTTGCCGAAATCAAAGTTGACCATGGACAGTACTTCAAAACCGACGCACGCCAATCCCACTGGATACTAAAGTACATGGGGCACAAATTCAAAGCGACGAAATCCAGTGGCGAAGGAACGTATTATGGAGTGAGTGTACGCTACTTGCAGAGCTATCTCCAAGAGTTTTGTTTTCGCTTCATCCGCCGCGAAAAAGAAAATGCAATTCATGATAGCCTACTTCGCGCCTGCGTCTTCGCACTTCCAATGACCTATGCGGAGCTAAAGTAATGAGGCAGTTTTATTAGCTTTATACTAGTCAGTATAGTTAACATGCTCCGAAAAGTAAGTCTGAAAGAAGTCTGCGATCAGTTGCGATCAGTTGCGATCAGTTGCGATCAGTTGCGATCAGTTGCGATCAGATTGAGATTGACGATAGTTCAAGCGGCGATAAGTCAGAAAACTTCATTCAAGTGTCATCACGACGGCCGGAGCAAGCTGGATGCCTGACTCCGACCGCCGTAACTTGGAAATCCGCTGGTGGCCGTCATTCACCTGTGGTGCAGATGGCGGCCGCCGTTCACCAGCGGTACGGAGGCTCACGATTCGTTCTAGCTGTCTTCAGTCTAAAAAACGGGGAGGGCATTGGGCAGTTAACGAAGGCAGCGCAGAACGGCCTGGTTCACAACGCGGACTAGATGTAACCGAGCCAAGCTAGTATGCCTAGCACTGTGCCCGGAAAAAACCCGGTCCAGGAGTAGGCCCTCGATGGCCGCTGGTCGCGGTGGTTGGGCCTGGTTTACCACAGCGACCGAGCTCGCGCTCGATGCGGTGGAGCTCGCGCTCGGTGCAGTGGAGCTCGATTGCGCCACCATCACCAAGGGAGCCAGCAGGCACAGCAGAACAACTAGGCAGATGGAACAACGTATCAAGCGACGTAGTTTCATCAAGTGGTCCTCTTCTCTTTCTCCGGCCTGCGAGACCGGTTCGGATTTGCGCATCGCCTCTTGCAGACTGCGACTGCGCTATGCCCTCTGTTCTCAAAACCAAGCCGCAAGCAATTCCCTGTTTCGTAAAAAACAGATTGGAGCTTGCTTGTAGTGATTGGTATTTAGTCTTTGAAGAAAAAGCGATTCTCAAAGTTGAGAAACAGAAGGTAATATACGTTAAGGCATTGCGCAGCTTTGCCTCAAGGGTTGCAAAGATAAATGAATTTTACTTTCTGAATTTCTTTCGTTTTTTACTGGCTTTAGCTCGCGCAGGTTCGATCCTGATTGTCAGGCTCTGTCCCGCTGGGGTTGCGCATGTCGTGCCAACTTCGCTAGCTGACGCGAAGCAAAATCTCAGAATCGTTTCGGGCAACCGGCTCATAAAGTGATGGGGGCAAGCGTTAGAAATAATTGCTGTTTTTCTAACTAGGTATTTTCTCGACAATCCAAGCCATGCCCATACCGCGTTCACTTATCCCGGCAAAAACCATATCTTGCTGGAGGCATCTTCAGTTTCCAACCGACCCGGCGTGAGAAAATTGATATTTCTAAATTGCGCTTCTCATCAGGATTTTGGGACCCACTACCCCTTTATCAAAGTGACCCACTACCGGATTTTAATTATCTAGCCGATGAGTATCCAATCGACAATTAAAGACCAATGCAAGCGCAATCGCTACGATGCGGTGATCGTCGGTTCGGGGCCGAACGGTTTGGCGGCGGCGATTGTTCTTGCTCAAAAGGGCTTGTCCGTGCTGGTTGTCGAAGGGCAAGCAACCTTAGGCGGTGGCTGTCGTTCTGCCGAACTGACGCTGCCCGGATTTGTACACGACATTTGTTCGTCTATCCACCCGCTTGGTCTGGGCTCGCCTTTTTTTCGTACCTTGCCGCTAGCTCAGTACGGCTTAACCTGGATCCATCCGCTGGCGCCATTTGCTCACCCATTCGATGGCGGCCAAGCAGCTGTAGTGGAGCGATCGGTTGAAGAAACTGCCACCACTTTTGGTGTTGACAGTAGAGCCTATATGAATTTTGTCTCTTCTCTAAATTTGAATTGGGACGCGGTTTGCGATGCGCTGCTTTACCCGCCGAAGCTTGCTTTACATCCGATATCTATGGCTAAATTTGGTTTGCGCGCTTTGATGTCGGCAAAAATGTTTGTCGATACGACCTTCAAAGGGCCGCTGTGCCAAGGGTGCATTCGCCGGAGTGGCGGCGCATTCAACATTGCCCTTGACCGCGCCCACTTCCGCCTCTTTCGGTCTCGTTTTGGGACTGGCTGCTCATCCGGTTGGCTGGCCCATGCCTGAGGGCGGCGCGCAAAAATTGACAGACGCGTTGGTCGCTTATCTTGCCCAACTGGGGGGCGAGACTATAGTATCGTCGCCGGTATCATCGTTGACGGATTTGCCGCCTAGTAGCTTGGTATTTTGCGACATCACGCCCCGTCAACTCCTGAAAATAGCTGGCGAGAGCCTGCCTTCTAGTTATCGCCGGCAGCTGAGCGCCTATCGCTACGGGCCTGCTACTTTCAAATTAGATTGGGCACTGAACGGCCCGGTACCCTGGCAGGCCGCTGGTTGTAAGCGTGCCGGTACGGTGCATCTTGGCGGCACATTTGCCGAGATTGCTGCATCGGAGGCAGGCAACTGGCAGGGACAGCACGCCGAAAAGCCATACGTATTATTGGCCCAACATTCGCTTTTTGACCCATCGCGGGCGCCGGCGGGAAAACACACTCTCTGGGCTTATTGCCACGTTCCCAACGGGTCGACAGAAGATATGACTGAGCGCATCGAAAATCAGATCGAAAGATTTGCACCCGGCTTTAAGAATCTGATTTTGGCGCGCAATGTGATGCCGCCGCGCGTGCTGGAAGAGCACAATGCCAACTATGTCGGTGGTGATATCAACGGAGGTGCGCTTATCCCTACCCAACTATTTACCCGCCCGGTATGGCGGCTGACACCTTACGGTACGCCGGTGAGGGGACTGTATATTTGCTCTTCCTCCTCGCCACCGGGCGGCGGCGTTCATGGCATGGGCGGCTATTACGCGGCGCAAGCAGCGCTGAGAGGCTGGAGCTGAACACGTGAAGGCATTAGATACTATCTAGCCCTGCGTGATAAGACCCGAAGGCAGGCCTCATGCCTGTTTGATTTGTTGTGCGTACGAGATATGACTTCGCTAAAAAGAAATATTTTAAGCAGAGTCTGCAGTAAAAAGAGAAACGGCAGGAAGTCACTAGGACTTCGCTAAAGATTGCCGTTTCCAAGTGTCTGGGAGAATAGAGGCAACCCCTCGGTTGCCTCATGACGAACTGAATGTGCCTTACGAAGACTGCGCGCGGCCTGAGTCTACTGTCAGGTCGGCGAGTCTTTGGGCGAGCGGTGCTGTTAGCTCGTCGCGGCGCAGGCGCCAGCTCCAGTTTTCCGGTAGGGTCTTTCCCGGAATGTTGATTCTGGCCTCTGAACCTTTCCCAAGTAAATCGCCGGCAAAGGTGATAGCAGTGTCGGCCCTCGACATGAGCAGTCCTCGAATTGCGGCCCAGTGTATTTCACTCTCATCCGCGTTGGTTTTGAGCTCCTGCCAGAAGATTTCCCGGAGGGACTCATTAGCCGGATCGTTGTACCAACCGACGATTGTGTCATTGTCGTGCGTTCCGAGGAGGGCACAGTCTCTGAGATTGACGATGCGGTGAGGGTTCCGCTTGTCGATCGGATTGGCGAAGCTAAACTGCAAAACCCTGGTGCCGGCAAAACCGAAAAGGGCAATTAACCAATTCACCGGCGCAGTGATTTCGCCTAAGTCCTCAGCAATGACCCTGTCAGCCAAATCGGGGTATTCCTTTTGCAAGAGGGTGAACAACAACAGACCAGGGGTCCTCACCCAGTGGCCATTCATGGCGTTTGGATCCGACGCCGGGAATTCCCAAATCGCTGAATAGCCACGAAAGTGGTCTATGCGCACGATGTCGTAGAGCTTGTTGAAACAACGCCGGAAGCGTTGCAACATCCAAACGAGGCCCCCTGCACGTGGACGATCCAGCGAAAGGTGGGATTGCCCCATCTTTGGCCAGTCGTAGCGAAGTAGTCTGGTGGACATCCAGCCTCCCTGATCACCGTTCCATCCGGACCAACGTTGAACAGGGCTCTATGCCTCCAGACATCACAACTATCACAGGCGACATAAAACGGCAGGTCGCCGATGATTTTGATGCCGTGGGCGTTGGCGAAGCTCTTCAGTGCGTCCCACTGCATGCCAATTAACCACTGGAAGAACTTGTGTGCCTCGACCCGGTCGGCCACCTTCTTGTTGAGCGCTGGGGAAACCGCGGCAGCAATGGCGTCCGGATCGGCAAGCGCCAATCCAGTAGGCCACTCAAACCAAGCCTTCCCCTCATAGTGTTCCTTGAGGGCCGGATATCGGCCCATTCGTCAAGCCAATACTGTTCGCTGGCCTTAAAGCCGTTGAAAGCCTCTTTCAGTCTGGGATTTAACTTCCACTTGTCCCAGGCTAGATTGAGCATTTTCAATCTGTACCCACGGATAACTCCGAAGTCGAATCTCTCCATCACCGGCGCCGGGTTGTTTTCCAGATCCTCCGAATCCAGAAAGGCGTCTTCCACCAGCTTTTCAGTGCTGATGTAATAGATGTTGAGCGCAGACCCGGAACAGCCGGCGTACACGCATGGGTCCTCGCTCGCTTGCAGCGGCAATATCTGCCAACGCCTCTGCTTTGCTGCTTCCAGCCAGAGCACGAATTCGTAGGCGGACGGGTCGAAATCGCTCCCAGGCAGGCTGAAGATCGGGCACAGCACACCAGATACATGCTTGCGTCTTTTCCGTGTCTTGCTCTTTTGCATCATCTGCATAACCCGGCTCCGCGGGCGTTCTGTCGTTGTATTCATCGTTTGCTCTCTTTCTGCGCCTCTGCGCGCGCCGGCTTTGGCGCATAGATTTCTGAAACTCGATGGAACTGATTACTGCGGGATGATTTATTGCGGTGTTTTGATCTGGCTAGGTGTAATGCCAAACTAAGTTTTTAATAGTCAACAGGACAAGCTCTTTTAAGAAGATCCTCTTGTTAACTGAAAAGAAATGACTGCGAGAGCGTGCTGTGGCACTAATCCTCACTTGTAAACTGGACTGGTTGCGGGGCGAACCAATGGACACTATATGCGTAGGTAGATAATAGTTTCAAAAAAACGAGGGTCATAACACTCGACGGTGCGAATGTTACAACCCTCCATTTGTCTGACTTCACGCAGTCCTACAGTGGTTGTGGCGGCAAGGACGGCGGTAGCCAAAATAGGCGGCAGAGCATCCCGGTCCGCGATCCCAACACCGGCTGTAGACCAAAATGCAGGTGTCCTGCCCGATCCCTGAGCTTGATCGTGGCGACGGAAAGCAGGTCAAGATCGTAGAGCCGGTTTATTTCCATCGGAATAGACACCTGCATCGAGCTGACCATCAACGGTCCTTCGCTTTTTGTCCTGGGGTCCAGTCGTGCGTGCAGATGTCCGCGATTGATCACGAACTCCAACACATAGAACGACTGCCGACTGGTGATTGCCCGAAGCGGCTCGAAGCGGCTGTTGAAAGCTTGGAAAATCGGCACACCGGCGAACACGATTGTGCCGTCGAGCCCTTCGAGTTCGGAGCGCTCCATCCACCTCAACACTCGTTTCGCCGGCACGAAGATCTGTCCGGATTTAGCGACAAGCCAATGAGCGCCGGTTATACCGAATTCCAGAATACCTGAAGAGCGCGTCAGGCTAATGCTGCCGATGCCTTTATCGTCAATGTTATGCGCTTCGCCAGTGATCAGCGGAATCTGCGGACCCGATGAGCGAAGAACCAAGCCCTGGCCTTTGGATTCATCCCGCTGAATAACCCACAGGTAGCCGCGGCGGATAAAGAACTCCAAAACGAAATGGCTCTCAACATCAGTCAATTCGAGCAGCGGTTCAAAGTCCTGATTAAAGGCGTGAATGATATTCAGACCGGAAGTCCCATCTAAGCCAATCACGGCGCCGTAACTGCCGTTGACGGAGCTGTAAATGGCATGTGTCCAATCAGGCAGTTCTTTGTTAGGCATGGTGTCTCCTCTCTGCAGTCGTCTGAAGGCTGCTGATTAAATCGAACGCTTGTTAAGGCAATGCTGTTACTGGATTCCAACTCTGGTCATGGGGAAGGCGAAAGAAATCATTAACATGACGGTAGCCAATAGAATGTCTTGAAGGCAAGAAAATCTGGCTTACATCACATGTCCAAAGCGATCCTGTTTGGATCTATTCGACTTTATCGAAGGCTCATTGCGTGAAGGTCGATGGCATCTGGACACCATTTTGGCGAGAAACCGACTAAAATCAGACCACCTTAGTATGCGAAGCGGTTGGCCACTCTAGCGATGCTGCGCTAACTGCGCTAGCTACTGTGAAATAAGCGAGCATTGGGTCTTCGCGCGTTTCCTGGTTTGATTACCGGTTTTTTGGAGTACGGCTAAATTGAAGTTCTGGCGAAATTTTCTGTGGGTCATCGACTGCCAGTTGACCTCGATCCGTTTATGTTCGGTCCTTTCAATTGTCACTCTGCTGGCCGTGCCGGCGGCAGCGCTCAGCTCAGCAACGACGACGTCCGACCGTTCGTCATCGACGACATCGCCATCGCTATCGTCATCGACGTCATCGACGTCATCGCCGCCAGTGCCATCACCAGCGACGGCATCGTCCTCGCCGACATCGTGGCCGCCGCGGGACGCGAAAGCGGCGATTCTGCCCGGTCCCGCGCAGGCTCCTGACCGTCCACGTGCTGTTTTGAAAAACGGCAATCACTTTCTGGTCATGGATGAGAATGGGCAAGTGACGGTTGGCACCAACTCCAGCTGCGGACTTTATCGTGACGACACACGTTATCTCAGCCAATGGGAAATGACGCTGAACGGCATGAACCTCACTCCGCTATCTCACAACACTAACGACGGATATGCAGGTAGGTTCATTTATGCCAATCATGCATATCCGGAGCACGATTCTCATGCCACTCAAGCAAATATGCCAGCGAAGGAAATGAACGTCGGCAGTCAGAAATTGATGGTCCAGCGCGATCTGGTGATCCGAGATGCGGTGATCGATCGCGTAGTGGTCACCAATTTTGATACCAGTCCGGTCGAGGGACAAATAGATATCAAATATGGCGCCGACTTCGCCGATATCTTTGAAGTGCGCGGCATGGCTAGAAAGCGGCGCGGTGAGCTGCTGCCAGTACAAGTAGCCGGCTTGAAAAAGCAAGTTGTCCTGGCCTACAGAGGGTTGGACGGTCAGGTGATGAAAACGAAAATCAGCTTCATTCGCCAGACGCCAGTCAGCATCAGTTCTAGCGAAGCGCATTTTGAATTTAAATTGCATCCAAAGGGTGTCTATATATTCGAAACAGTGGTGACCACCAATTTCAATGAACCAGATATTGATCCACTGGCTGAAGAAAAGGTCGATGAACCGAAAAAGAACTACACCTACCTCAAGCAAAAGACGCTGGCTGATACCGAATATGCTGTCTGGCGTGGACAATGCGCCAATTTCATTACCGATAATGATACGTTTAACCGGCTTCTGGAGCGGGACTTCCGCGATTTATACATTCTCAGACAACATACTCCCAAAGGGGAATGCGTGGCTGCAGGAGTTCCCTGGTATGGAGCGGCATTTGGGCGGGATGAAGATATCGTCGGCCACGAACTGGTGGCGCTCATGCCGCAACTGACAAAGTCTATCCTCGAGCTGCTCGCCAACTATCAAGGCGTCAAATATGACAGTGTAACTGAAGAACGACCGGGCAAAATAATGCATGAACTGAGGCTTGGCGAAATGGCTCGCTGCAAGGAGATCGCCTTTCGCCCGTATTACGGATCAATCGATGCGACGCCGCTTTGGCTTAGTCTCTTAGCAGAATATGTGGACTGGAGCGGTGATCTGAACTTTGCTCGCGCTCATTGGTCCAATGTCGTAAGTGCCTTGAACTGTCTCGATCGAGAGAGCACTAGCGGTTATTTGACCTACGGAGACAAAGCCAATTCTGTTCTTGCCAATCAAGGTTGGAAAGATTCATTCGATGCAATTGTCGATGCGCGCGGCAGAACGGCTCGACCACCAATTGCCTTGTGCGAGGTGCAAGGATATTTATACTCTGCCTGGAAACAAACAGCTAAGTTAGCGCGGGCAATGGGTGAGGATAAGCTTGCCAAGAATCTCGAAGATAAGGCGAGCGCTCTTAAAGACCGATTCAACAGAGACTTTTACTCACAGCACCACGACTATATAGTGCTAGCGCTAGATGGCGATGGTAAGCAATGCGATGTGTTATCGTCGAATCCAGCCCATCTTTTGGCGAGCGGCATTCTTGATGCATCTCGAACAGAATCGGTCACTACTCATCTGATGAATGTAGAGCTGTTCACCGGCTGGGGTATCCGCACCTTGTCTGCGCTGGAAGCCGCTTACAATCCGATTAGCTACCATAACGGTTCGATCTGGCCGCACGATAATGCGCTGGCTGTCGAGGGCTTGTGCAAAAGTGGACACGCTTACGATGCCATAAAAGTGACGGACGGCATGTTTGCTGCTGCCCAGGGCCATTTGAATTTGCGGCTGCCTGAGTTATTCTGCGGGTTCTCTAAGCGATTTTCCGATCCGCCGGTCTGGTATCCGGTCTCCTGCGAACCGCAAGCCTGGGCTGCAGGCAGTATGTTCTTGATGCTTGATTCAGGACTCGGTTTCTCCGCCAGTGCTGCAAACAACGAATTGCATATCGTCAAGCCGGTATTGCCACCATTTTTGTCCAATGTCCAAATCTCGAATCTACGTGTCGGTGACAGCACAGCCAATATCACCTTTGCTCGTGCTAATGGAGAAGTAAATTGCTCTGTGGACTCAACAACTAACGGATTGAAAGTGCTCGTCGATAAATGAAGGCTGATAAATAACGCCCGATCTCAGCCATTTCAAGCGGTATTGCGCTAACTACGCGAGCGGGTTTTGTGTGACTTCTGTAAGAATATTTTCTCCAGGCTGTTGTTTTTGGTATCAAACCGCTTAGGTTACAGGCACGTTTGTTTTTCCCCATTTTCTGCCGGACCCCCCATCTAAGTATTGAACCAATAAGTTATTGAGCTTTTTTTAGCAGCGGAGGCTGTTGCAGCTATTGGTCGAGCTTGCGGGGGAATCCTCATACGAGTGTGGAAGACAACGAAAACGTGTGTATCTGGAGAAAGAAAATGAAGAGAACAGTTGTTCCGTTGATGTTGCTGTGTCTCGTGCTGCTGACACTGACAACTTACTCGATGGCCGGTCCTGCGAACACCAATGCGCAGACAGCCATCGTCGCATGTTCCGCCCAGCCGGCTACGCCGCCTCAAGCCGCTGCTGCGAACACACCTGCTGCCAACGAGAAGAACACGTATTTCCGAGACCTGAGCCTGAACAACACGAACGTCAACAACACGAATATCGATCTGTTCGGCCTGCCCGTTACACCGGCGGTCTTGCGACCGTATACCAGCAACGCAGTAACAACGACGACGATTGCCACAGCTAAGGCGACCACGACGACCGGCCCCACTCTCCTCCGAACGGCGGTCTTGCGACCGTACGGTAATGCCACCACAGACGCGACGGTCCAGGCCAACTATACGCGAAGAGCCACGACCAATGCGACGATGACGGCTGCCAACACGACCAAAACCACGTCTAACCCCGCTGCCTCGACTGCGGTCTTTCGACCGCCCACCGCAACCGCAACCATGGCCTGGCAACAGGACAGAGCGAAGGTCATGCCGGCCAACACCAACAACAACGTGAACGTGCAGAACAACGGTGCCGCGCGTGACTGGCTGTACCAGGCCCAGCAGACCACAGTATGAAGAAGCCTGGCGATATCGGTGCCGGCCATGCCGGCCGGCACCGGATGTTTTTTTTCGGGCCTCGGTACTTGGAAACTGAGCGCCAATTCCCAAGGGAGGTGTTTCGTGGATCATATTCATTTTGGTTTGAATGACGACGGGCTCGGGTCGGAGCAGCTTGTTCACCGAGCAATGGCTGCCGCCTTCAACCCCATCTTCAACGGTCAGGCCCTCTTGTGCTGTGATGTCACTGCGCACGTCCAGCTCCAACCGAAAGACGAGATTCGCGGCCGATTCCGTATTCCGCCCAACATCGTTTCAATCGGCGGACAGTCCGTTGCTGTCAGGTGCGGCAACCGCGACCAGTTTGAAAGGAATCTCGTCGTTACCTGCTGGCATTACGAGCTGATTGTGCCGGACTTTGCCATGCGTTCCCTCGAAGGATTGGTGGCGCCGATGCGGCACAGCTACAAGTATCCATTCTTTTACCTGGTGCACGACAGTCACAGCGACGCACCGCCTCAGGTGCTGGTTTGCGTTTCGTTCGCTACTGCCGAGACACCATTGCATGTCTATCCGAATCTGCAGATTGCAGCCGAATATCGGCCGGCACCGCCCTGGGACCGACTTCAGCAGCAAGTCGGCATGACCCAGCCCGGGCTATCTGCGTGAAGTGGGGGGTTTAGACATCTCCGGTCGCTCCCCCTCTTCCATCAACCACAACCGGTGCGGACTTAGTCTAAGACCGCCACAACCATTCTGATCAGGAGGATCCATGCCTCGTCACACGAGCTTCACGAACGTCCGCGGCTCAAACGCTTCAAGTCCACGTCCTCAGCCGAGTAGTCTGCACCAGACGCCGATCCGTAACGGAGGCAGCAGCCGACCGTTCCCCACCCGCAAATGACCTCAAGATTGATGGGTCGTCCGCGCTCCTACATCTCCGGACGACACATCCAGGGAGGGGCATTGAGCATAGGCCAGTGGTGCCCCTCCTCTGTTTTGATTGGGGATGACCGCGCATATACGCGGACATCCCCAACTTCTTTTTTTGCGCCAAGCCTCGTCACTTTCTATCCGTGAAGTGTTTGCTTTGTTTCCAATAAACTATAGTCTATGGTATTTAAACCAATGAGCTGCCTCATTACTTTAGCTCCGCATAGGTCATTGGAAGTGCGAAGACGCAGGCGCGAAGTAGGCTATCATGAATTGCATTTTCTTTTTCGCGGCGGATGAAGCGAAAACAAAACTCTTGGAGATAGCTCTGCAAGTAGCGTACACTCACTCCATAATACGTTCCTTCGCCACTGGATTTCGTCGCTTTGAATTTGTGCCCCATGTACTTTAGTATCCAGTGGGACTGGCGTGCGTCGGTTTTGAAGTACTGTCCATGGTCAACTTTGATTTCGGCAAACTCGTCTTGTATGGCCTTTGTAACTGGCTCGCGAGGCGGGTTGCAGAAGCACCCCCTTTGTCGTGCACAATTTGATAAATCATCCAGAACCAACATGTCAGCGGCAAATGAGTCTTGTGAAATATCGTACCTGCCGTCACAGATGTCTGGTGTTTACACAGCCTGCATTGATATAGGCGCCTCGGTTCGAGGTAAGAACCATCGTCGTGTCCGCAATTCGGACAAACAAAGCCGTTAGGCCAGCGCATCCTAGAGAGAAATTCTTCGCACTGTTCTTCGGTGCCGAACTGCTTCTGGAATTCCAAAGCGTCCATTGGAATGTTGTTCATAAGCTAACCTCCGAATGTACATCATATATACTTCATCATATAGTTAACATGCCCCAAAAAAGAAAGCCCCAAACGGTGCTAAGTTATTGCAGGTTTTTAGAGAGGATGATTCACGGTAGGTGAGAGTCCGATAAAAGCGCAAGCTTTCTTATAGGGTTGATAACTTAAATTGCTTATTGGCTGCAGCACTTTGTCCTGATAGCCTGTGTCCGCATTTCCTGCTGACAGCCCATTGTCGTTCAGTTAACTCAGCCGTGTGCTGTAGCATCAAAAATCCTGAGACTCATTTGTTCATTAGCGTAGCTAGCATAACGACGGGCGGTGTTTGTCTCGAGATGTACTAGTCCTGACGCATTACCGGCAGTTTATCCTCTGCATATTCATTCGATGTGTATCAGTGTTCAGTTGGTCAGCTAGCGTCAGCTACACCAGCTGATTTCCGGCTAAGGCGATAGCCCGGTCATTGGCGCCTTTTGGTTGTTCAATTGCTGAAAACATATGTCAGGACTGCGTTTTACGAGTACAGTCGGTAGTACGCCAGGATTAGATACGCATGAAAAAGTGCTAAAGGACCGTAACACACTGTTTGTTTGGCGTGAGCGATTTTGATACCACTGGGTAACCAGTTTCGTTTTTCTTTATCTTTGCAGTCAATTCGTAGTTAGACATTTGAGCAGTAAAGTCCATCCAAAATCTACAGCCTATGCTGTTTCGGTGAATCACCGCTCAAATGAATCCAGGATAACTGTGAACAGACGCGAATATATGCTGCAGAGATAAATCAACCCCAAATCACCAAAAATCCACGCCGGAAGGAGTCCCATATGAAGCACAGTAAGATCTTGTCACTGTCGGCACTGTCTTTGGTGCTGATCGTTCTCAACGGTTGCGCGGCGTCGCGCTACGGCAGCAACAGCTTCCTGCCGTCGACATCGAAGGCACCATCACTGCCGCCACTGCTCACAGATCAATTGGAAGAGTCGGCAAATGAAGGCAAGTGCGGCGACCAACCAAATTCAACTGCAATCTGCGTGTACGGCATCGTGGCCCAGCTAAGCCCGTTCCAGTGGCAGTTGCCAATCGGAGATTCGCAGGTGGCTACCATCGAGTGGAGAAAGCTGCATTCGCGGATACAGCAAGACAAAATTCCGCCTGCCGAAGACAAAGAACATAAGGACAGGCAACTGGTCTTTAGTTTTGTCGGACCGAACGCAGACTATGCCGGCCTGAAGGTGGGAGACAGATTGGTCGAGATCAATGGCGAGCCGGTGACCAACATGACCCGCTATCAGGCGATTATGCTTTTCCGAGGCACCGCCAGCGATGGCAATCAGCCGCTGAAGCTGAAGGTCGAACGCACTGAAGCGGGCAGGACAACCGTTGTGTCGATCACCGTTGGCAGGACCTTTTATTGGCTCAGCTTTGAGCGCAATAAGGGGTGGAGGGAGGGACTGTGCCCGAATGCCTCCGGCGACATGAGCTCAGCGAAGTGGACAATAGCACCTCAGAACTTTCTATTTGTTCCGGTGGGCGAATGTCACATTTGAAACCAGCTGCGCATGCGCATTTCCCACTCCGGTGCTGAGCCGACAACTGTTCTGCACCGGATTTTTTCCAAATTCGTACTATTAAGGAATATAGTAACTGATAAATGCAAAAATGAGCAAAAAGAAAGAGGGGCGGCGAACCGCCCCTTCAGTAATCACGGACGGGGCCGCATGCCGGCCTCGATCTCAAGCGTCAGCCGCCCACCAGGATGCCATCCTTCCACTTGCTCGAAGAAGAATTCCTGCATTGGCTTGGAAAGCAGCGGGACGATTCGCATGCCCTCTTTAAGGACCTGCGCAGGTTCCCACTTCTGAAGCCGCATGAGATCGGGAACACTCATGCGTTCCGGACCTTCGTGCCGCCGCAGTCTCAAAATGTGCTCGCCCAAGACCGCAGCGTAGATTTTCCCCACCGCCAGCCAGCACAACCCGATCTCGCATTCGGTTTGCGTGCCGGTCTTCTTGATGAAGTAAACCACACCACGGCTATTATAAGGCTTCACCTGCGGGGCAAGATCTGCCTGGGCCGCCAGGCTCTGGCAGATCTCCGCCTCCCACTTGAGGTAGAGGGTGACGAACTCGTCGAACTCCTGTCCTGCTTTCAGGAGACCGTCGCGGATTGAACTTTCTTTCTTTGCTACCGGTTTTCCCATGTATTCGAGAAAATTCCATTGCATGAAGCGCATGTGCAGATAGTGCGCCAGTGCAAACGGCGTTCCCTCGTCTAACGCCAGCTGTCCGTGGGCCAACGGGCGCAGGGCTCGAGCCTGGATTTCATACTCGGCAGCCAGCAGCTGAGCTATATCCTTGGTCGTTTTGGTCGGATACGACTCAGCGCTTCTGCAGGTGTAAAACCATTCAAGCAGTCCTTCTTCTCGATACGGAAAGCCAGCGGACAGTTTACTTGCCAGCGACGTTTGCATAAATAACTCATAGCAATTCACCTTTGGGAAGTACTTGCGCATTTCCCCAAGACCAGCAACGCCTTCTGGTTGAAAGAGATCGAGGTTCTGGTAGTGACGCAGCTCTTGGGTGAGAGCCTGGTGCACTAGATCTAACGCCTTATGCTCGAACACATCCAGACCAGGTTGTCCGTCGGGGAGCAGGCGAATGCTGTCCCTCAACTCGGTTGTGCTGGCAATTCTCGTTGCCAGCCCAGGAACCGATTGGCTTAGAAGCAACCGCCAGAATTTGTCGTGTCGCATGAGGCGAAACTCGGTGCCACAGTTGAAGAATTTGCCGGTGCTCAAGCATGAACCAGGACAGACACCCGGCATCGGATATGGCTGGTTGTGGTACTGAGGTGTGAAGTTGCCTTGTCGCAATTCCGCCGCAGTTTCGTAGAAACTGACAAACGGCCGACGACGGCTCAGATCTAGATTTGGGAAGTCGAGATTCATTGTCATTTCTCCATATGGAACGGGCCTGACGAGCCCGCCAAGGAAAGCGCTGACCGACGGGAAGTCGGCAGCAAGGTTTATAGGCGGCCGCTGTTGGGCGGTCAGGAAGTGGAAAGGCGCGTGCTGTCACTAAACCTTGAAGACAGTCATCAGTGGTGAAGCAACATAACAGCAAGACCGTTGTTCACTGCATGCAGCGCAATTGGCATCCACAATGTACCGCTGCGCCGATACAGATACGCGAAGTAACAGCCCATCACGGTAAGCAGAACCGCCGCCGTGATGTTGAACTGCAAATGCTGGATCCAGAATGCGAGCCCGCTCACGATGATCGCGGCGATCTCAGCAAGACCATTGCCGAGGAACCGCGCTATCCGCCCTCGGGCGAAGGCTACCCTTATAGCCTGGTACCAGCATCCCCTGAAGAAAACCTCCTCTACGATGGGCCCAGCTAAGGCTGCCACTACGAAAAACAACAGTCGGTTAGCACCGGCGAAATACCGGGTTGCGTCAATGGGTCCTTGTTGGAGCGGCGGCAATTTTTTCGTCAGCAGATGTTCAATTGCTATCCACCCTATTGACCCCACGATCACCCGCCAGAAGAAGGCCCATGCAGTTTGCCACCATGTCCCTCGAGATAGCGACTTCAGATTAAGCGGCATGACATCGCGCAAGGTTCTGCCATTCTTAGCCAGCAGTCTCTTAACCCAAATGAGCTGAACGCAGGCAGACGATAGAACGGTTAGCCAGATGAACGCCACCGTTAGCGTTTGTCTGTTTTCCGGACGGAAGGCGACCATCATGCCCCGAAGTATCGGCGCAATGACAAGCAGATACAGGTTCTTTGCAATGTGGTGCTGTACCAGAGATTGAAGCGGGAGCAGGCCCAAAGCCACCAGCAAAAGCAAAAGCAAGAAGGCATACAGAAAAACCATTGGCATGATTAGGAATAACCGCAGCCAAAGCTGGGCCTTCAGAAATTCCTTCGCCAACTCCTTGCCGGTGAGGGGAAACTCGGCCTTCAGCCGCTCCGGATGCACAACAAGTGCCCACAACTTTCGACCTAAGTTCGGAAGATTTTTCACGGCAATTCCTTTCCGCGCCATGGCGCTTTATCTGAATGTTTCGTAGAAATCTCTTTGCTGCCGGCAGGGGCGGCAGCAAAGAAATCTCTCGGGGTGTTAAGTGGCTGGCAAAAGTGAGTCGATAAACAACAATTCCCGGTCCTGAAGCCACTTCCAAGCGGAAGTAAAAATATTGAGCTTGTCTAGGAATGGAATTACTGTTCGCTCACGAATGCATAGATCAAAGGACGATGTACGGATTTGACAATAACCAAGAATAGTCAAGAACTTAGTTATAAAGCAATACTTTTTGGCTGGTCATGACTGCTTGTATAGGAAAAATAGACTTATTCACAGCGACCCGGTTGACCCGGTAGATTGTATTGAGGACAACAATCACATGTTCTGCTGGAGGCACAAGGCACTGCCTCCGACCTTGCCGCCTGGCAAAAACTTCAACCGATATCGGTTGAAGTTCGAACTTACGGCCAGGTTTTCGCTACGAAACTATTAATGCTTCTTGGCCCCTAGCGTAGTTCGCTTAGTGGTTGGCAATACTATGGCGTCGATAAAAGATCCTTGAGCCACTTCTTCTCCCAGGGCTCCAATTGATAATCGGATTTTTTCGCTGTTTGCAGATCTTGTGCAGACTGGCTCTCATCCCCAAGTTTCTGATAAGCAAAGGCGCGGTGATAATAGACGGAGCCCTCTTTCGGTCTCAATTGCGTAAATTTCTGGAAGTCCGGCAGGGCAGCTCTGTACATGCCTTTCAGGCAAAAAGCCACACCACGAGTGTCATAAGCATAGGCCCCCCGGCGATCGATGTTTATGGCTCTGGTACTATCGGCGATGGCTTTATTAGGTTCATTGAGCACGTTATAACTCCAGGCACGATTGTTGTAAGCTTGTGCTGAGTGGGGGTCCAGCTCCAGCAGGCAGTCTAAATCAGCGATTGCTTCGTTCTCCTTTCCCAGATTGTGATAGGCGGCAGAGCGTTCGAAATATCCTCTTTTGCTTTTCGGGTCGTAATGCAAGCCTGACGTGGCATCGGCGATGCTGGCTTCGAACTGCTTCAGCGCTCCATAAGCGGCTGCCCGATCGAAGTAGACAGCGGCGTTCGTCGGCATCATCTTTAGCGCCTCATTTAAGTAATCCATCGCTTTTTGCGGCTGATCTTTTTTCAGCAAGGTTACTGCCTGAAAATAATTATGCTCGCCGATCACTTTCTGGTTTTTTTCATCCATTGTGCAAACAATGACCAGGCCTGAGGCGATGACGCCCACCAGCCCCGCTAGCCGGATGAAGTCCATGTTGCGCCATTGAGTTGTCCCAGGTTTTGGTGGCAGCAAGCAAAGCGCCGTCCAGAGCCCGACTAAAAAGCCGCCCAAGTGGGCAGCGTTATCCATGTCCTGGAAGATGAATGGGCTGACCAGACTGTAGATGACAAAGACGAAGAACATCTTTGCGTACATGCGAAAAAATCTCTTGGGAAAATCAGCCCTGTGCGTCCAGAAAAAAGCGACCAGGGCGCCGAAAGTGCCAAAAATTGCTCCAGATGCGCCGACGCTCATGCTCTCTGGGTTGAGAAACAACAAACTGCAGATTGAGCTGCCCAGTGCAGAAAGCAGATAAATGGTGAGAAATTTCCATTTGCCAAAAAGCCGTTCGACCATGCTGGAGAAACTCCACAACACATAGACGTTCATGGCCAGATGCAGAGCGTTCATGTGCACAAATGTGCTGGTCAAAATGCGCCAGTATTGCTTGTCTAGAATAGTGTTCCAGGCGGCATTTGCACCCCAGGCGGCAAGAGTCTGGGTGGAAAAAAAGAGGATGCCTTCGCGCTGATTCGCCGAGCTATCTGCATTTGTCAGCAGTGTGCTGACGGTCATCGCCAGGAAGACGAGAATGTTTAGCGCCACTAGCGCTTTCGTTGCCGGGATCGGTAAAGTCTCGTCCAGCCAAGCTGGCAGAATCTCGGCTGCTTCGCTGGTCGATGCCGATGAGTTTTTATCGCCGATTTTATTCATCGGAGAGACGCCCCCCGGCAAGTTGTTTTCGGAATCGGTCATTTAAGCCTTGCTTTTCGGAACACTCATTTTAGTCCATGCCCGGTCGTTAGTTTCTATTTTGGACATGCTCGGACTTTGCGATCCTCCCGTTGACGAAGCGCAAGCGCTCTTCAGAATTAAATCACTCGATCGCCGCCGCTGCCGACAAGTCTTTGAGAAACGCTTCACTGCGCAGCGCATGGCTAGCGATTATCTATCCATCTACGAACAGCTCCAGAGAAAACTCAAGCAACAAGTCTTTGCTGCCGAAGAAAGTTTTCATTACAGTCACAGCTTCGATGCCACGCTGCATGCTTGATGTCCTCTGCGGATTCTGGCTGTGCTTCACTTCCGACGGTGGCGATATTTAGCCAAGCGTCTCTGACCGACGGTGATTTTTCCATCGCCATATGATACCGTATTTGGTGCCTCAATGGGCAAATTTTTTTGTGGCGTTGTCTTGACTGTAGAAAATTCTTGGATGTTGTATGAAGGGCGTCGAACATGTTTCAGTTCGACGCCCTTTCATACTCTATCGGTTGGCGGGAGGGAGGCGCCCCCTCTGTGTGCTGATTGGGGTCCGCCTACTCCGATTTACCCTCGGCCAGCACGCAGGCTCGATAGGCTGCCCCCAGTAGCGCAGTCTTCTGGTTGAAAACCAGTGTCACCGGCACCTTGGCCATGATTGTGTCGCTGTGGGGCCCTCTGTCGAGGAAGGACTGCATAAACAGCTGCCGCCGTTTAGCGGTGCTATTGATGATTCCCGGTGCCCATCCACCGACATACACCCCCTTGTAACACAAGGAAGTCACAACCAAGTTTGCAACTTGATAGCCGGCCAGTACGCAATAGAGATCGAGGACTTCCGTTGCGCAGCTGTCTCCGGCCTTGGCTAATTCAACGACCTGTTTGGGATGCTCGACAAAAACTTTGCTCTCCTCATGCCGCTCACGAAGATAGGCATAGTAATCGACGAGAGCGCCCATGCGAAGCAACCACTCGGCGCTGACGAAGCGGCTGCCAGGCTTTCCATACTTCTCCAGCAGATACTCCAACAGACCGAAAGTTACGGGGCCAATCGCTCCTCCCGCCGTGATGTGTCCACCCTCGCGAGAAAAGGGCGGTTCGCCCGGGCGCCAGCATACATCGCCTACTCCTGTTCCAAAAGTTATGTAGGCGATGGTGCCCTCCTCAGGTGGCTCACCATCCTGCAGGACCAGACAGTCCTCAGGCAAGAGCATTTGGGTACCGTAGATGTGCCCCTCCATGTCGTTGATCAGAGAGACACGCGCCCCTCCCAACGCCTTGGAAAGGGCCACTGCGGACATTTCGCTCCACTTCGGCAGTTGTGTCAAGCTGGCGAAACCGTTTCTCACCGGTCCAGCAACGGCAAACACAGCCGTGCTAATTTTCGAAGGGGAGATTCCCTGCTGGCGCAGGAATTCTAATGCGACGGAGGGTAGCCCATCGAACGTGGCGCTCTTGGCTTCCCATTCCGGCCCGAAGTGGACGTTCCGTCCTGGTTCGCCTGTACCACCGCCAACGAGGCATTTGGTTGCACCTATGTCGCCGAACAGCAAATTGGATTCCATAATCACACCTCCATGTGATTTCGTTAGTGGCCGCTGCGCGGCCGAAATTGGTTTGCAACAGCGCGCAAGAATGAGCAAAGCAATGCAAGTGGCGATCGGCCACTTCCATAGAAAAATAGAATGGAGGAGCGATCTTCTGCCCCCTTTTCTCTTGTTCAGTCCAGGTCATGTTGCCGACTTAGCATGCCTTCCGGATAGCAACCGCGGCTCCTTGGATTAGCTTTCTGCAGACCTGCATGCACATCAAAGTCTCGCAGCTTTGGCTGGTCTAGAAGCTCCGCTGCTAAGCGCCTGAGGTTCTGGAGGGCCAAGTCCTGTAACCCGAGCCGTTCCTGCCCAGCGCCCTCTGGCGCAATTGGCGTGACAATGTCATTGAAGATTTGCTTGAGAGTTTCAAGCCGAGTTTGCTGAAAAGCGTGCAGGCCATAAAACTCCACCGAGTGTCCCAGGATCTGGTCGTCCATCTGGAGGAAGTGGCAGATTTCGATTTCACGCCGGAAGGGTTCGGGGATATCAGAGCCCCCCTCCACCATAGTGATCACACCATTGGAGGCAGCGGCTATCTGTTGGAACAATTTCATAATATCTTGGTCAGCTGGTAACTGTCCCATTTCGTTTTCTCTCCTTTGACTTTTCTACCAATGCTTCGTTGAATTCTGGCCTTGCGGGTCAGGAAAGCACAGGCGTGACGATTTCACCAATTCGCACAAAGGAAATCGACACCACGAGCGACATCACTACAGTTAGATAGCCTGTTTTTGCGGCTAGCTGATTGAGTGACTGTCCTTTTCGGTGATGTATTTCCTTTCTGCGAATAAGTGAAAACGTAGTTATGAGAAGACAGTATTATTTACGAACTCGGTAATACAAGATGTTTTGAAGATAGACAGTAATTCTTAAAATGCAGCTAGTGGCTAAGCTAAGTTATTCAGATCTAGATAAATGGGCTCTTTTTCAGGTATCCGGGCAGGAACTCCTGCACATCCCGCCGTGGGAAATCTTCTACGTAAAAATACATGAAGGAAGTCGCTGTCTTGACGCAAGCTATCGCTATCTATGCTAGTTACCAAGTGGTCGGATTTCGCACGCTTCAACACGTCCGACACTCAACCATCGTCTTTCATCACCACACATGAACCGCCAAAAAACTATTGATAAGTCAGCCTTTCCGGCTTCCAATTTTTCGCCCCCTGGACGCCAGCGTGCGAACTTATTTGCTGCTGTTGACCTGACCCCTTATGCTATTCCACGTCAAGCAGATAACTCATCGGGTTCGAATTGATTTGCAAACTCCTTTGGTGTCTTGTAACCGAGCGCACTGTGCGGCCGGTAGGTGTTGTAATCTTCACGCCAGGCTTCGATCACCGAGCGTGCTTGTGCTAGGTCGAGAAACCAATTTTCATTCAGGCACTCATCTCGGAATTTGCCGTTGAATGATTCAACGAACGCGTTCTCGATTGGTTTGCCTGGTCGGATGTATTCGAGATGGATGTTGTGCTGCGTGCTCCAAGAAAGCATTGCGCTGCTAGTCAGTTCGGGACCGTTGTCCATGACGAGATGTGCGGGCTTGCCTCTGGTAAATATCAGGCGATCGAGGACTCGCGTCACCATGCGTCCGGGCATGCTAAAGTCAGCTTCAACGCACAAGCACTCTCGTGTGAAGTCGTCCACCACGTTCAGCGTTCGAAAGCGTCGGCCGTTGGCCAAACTGTCGCTGACAAAGTCGAGCGACCACCGCTCGTTTGGCCTTGTCGCTGGAGCAAGCGGCTGCCTAAATGTGCGCAATTTCTTCCGGCGGCGTTTTCTAACCTGCAGATTCTCCTTGCTATATATTCGGTACACGCGCTTGTGATTCACAGGCGAGCCCTCGCGTTGCAGCAGAGCCGTGATTCGGCGATAGCCGAACCGACGGCGCTCGTGTGCCAGAGCGACAATCCTTTCTGTTAACGGTCCGTCGTTCTTAACGCTCTTGCGCCTGAACGTTGCCCGCGGCAATGCTATGACGTCGCAGGCGTGTCTTTCGCTAACTCCCACCTCGCACATTGCGTTGATCGCCGCGCGAGCTTGCGAGGTGGTCAATACTTTTTTGTTAGGGCGTTCTTCAATCCTTCTATGTCTAGTGCCATGGTGCCAACTAGCTTCTTGAGCTGGTTGTTTTCATCCTCCAGCTGTCGTAGCCGTTTAACGTCACTAACCTGCATGCCACCGTACTTGGCTTTCCAATGGTAATACGTTTGATTGGCGATGCCGTGCTTGCGGCAAACTTCTTTGACCGGGATACCTGCTTCCGCCTCCCTTAGAATGGCAACAATTTGCTCCTCGCTGTAGCGAATCTTCTTCATGGCTGACCTTCCTTTCTGCTGCAACTATGCCTGGAATTTTCAGAGCTGTCTAGTTGACATGGTTTCGCTTTTGGGGGTCAGGTCACTGTGGTGATCGATGAATTGATGCACTTCGCCCATCAGTTTTGCCCTGCGGGAATCTGACAAGAAGCTAGCCTCGAAGCTATTCAACGCTAACTGGCGAATGTCATTTACCGATAACGACAAGGCACGCGCACTGGCACGAAAGTTATCACCGACGTAACCACCAAAGTAAGCAGGGTCGTCTGAATTGACAGTGACGCACAAACCCTGGTGCAGAAGAGTTTTTAATGGGAAATGTTTCAGTGAATTGACGACGCGCAGATTCAGCCCGGACAAGGGACACATCGTTAAGGGCGTCCGTCGGGAAGCCAGTTGATTGACGAGCATCGGATCATCCACACAGCGAACACCATGATCCACACGTGATACTTTCAGCAACTCCAGTGCCTGCCAAATGTATTCGGCAGGACCTTCCTCTCCGGCATGGGCCACTGTTAAAAGACCATGTTGGCGGGCAAAGGCGAAAACTTTCTCAAATTTTTTTGGTGGATGTCCGACTTCTGATGAGTCTAACCCCACTGCTTTGATCCAATGTTTGAACGGTAACACTTCTTCAAGGGTGCGCATCGCTTCATCCGCTGTCAGGTGACGCAGAAAGCAAAGGATCAAATGCGTGGTAATGCCGAGAACTTTCTCTGCTTTTTCTGTTGCTTGGCGAATGCCGTTGATTACTGTTTCGATAGCGACGCCTCTGCTCGTATGAGATTGCGGATCGAAGAACATCTCCACATGCCTGACACCGTCTTTTGCCGCACGGCACAGGTAGGCCCAGGTAAGGTCGAAGAAGTCCCGCTCGTGAATCAGCATGCGGCAACCCTCGTAATAAATATCGAGGAATTGCTGCAGATTCTTGAAGCGATAGGCGCGGCGAACAGACTCGATCGTCTTGAAGCGCAAGACTATTTTGTTGCGCCTGGCTATTTCGAACATCAGCTCGGGTTCGAGCGTCCCTTCGATGTGCAGGTGCAGCTCCGCTTTAGGAACCTGGAAGATGGAATGCTTAATTGGCGCTACGGGAAGAGGGTTTGCCATTTTTCTATTATGCCCAGTAGCGCTTCTTATATTGACAGCTCCTCGTCTTGTCGCTCATTCTCGCGCCGGCTCCCCCATTATTATCCGACTGATGTGGCTGAATTCGCCAATCCAGGGATAATATGCAGTGGACATACAATGAATGCAGAATAAAGAGATGCAACATGCATAGAATAGACCATAGACATGGGCATGCTTAGCATAGACACGGAGCACAGACGTAAAGCCCTGAATATAGAAAGACCGGCGCCCTGTTGAAAGCACAACCAATTGCCAATAAACACTCGGCCAGAAGGCTTGTCGCTGCTCCAGCCCGGGCGACGCCATTTCTGAAATGGGCGGGCGGCAAGTCGCAGCTTCTGCACACTTATGCCTCTTATTTTCCAGCGACTTTTGACGACTATTTCGAGCCGTTTATCGGCGGTGGAGCGGTCTTCTTCCATTTGAAGTCCAGCGAGCCTGCCCTGGCTGCCACCATATCTGATGCTAATGCTGAACTGATCAACTGTTACGAAGTCATTCGAAATAACGTTTTCCAGTTGATCGAGGCTTTGCAAATGCATCGCAATGAGGCCGAATATTACTATCAGGTTAGGGCAGTGGATCCCTCCCAGCTCTCACGAGTCGAGCGCGCGGCCAGGCTGATATATTTAAACAAAACTTGCTTCAATGGGCTTTATAGAGTTAATAGAGCCGGCCGATTCAACGTGCCGTTCGGCAAATATAACAATCCCCGCATTTGCGATGCTGAGAATTTGATCGCTGTCAGTAAAGCGCTGGCTAGTGTAGATATTTGCCATACTTCATTTGAGAAGGCGGTAGCGTCAGCAAAGGCTAACGATTTTGTCTATTTTGATCCGCCCTATCAACCGCTTAGCAGCACTGCCAGTTTTACCAGCTATACTGAGAGCTCATTTGGGTTAGCCGATCAACAGCGGTTGAGCGCGCTATTCCGCAAATTGTCTGCGCGTGGTTGTTTTCTGATGCTCAGTAATTCGGAAAATGATCTAGTGAAAGAGCTGTACAAAGGCTTCCGAATCGAGAAAGTGCAGGCTACGCGAGCAATCAACTGTAAAGCCGATCGACGTGGTCCAATTTTCGAATTAGTGATTACCAATTATTGAAGATTATTGATGAATCCTAGCCGAACCGCTGACAAATTGCTGGCTTATGGTCCTTCTCGCTCAGGTCCGGTCACCTATCTCATCGCTCTTTTACTGTGTGCCAGCTCATTGGGCGTGAGTCTCAGTTTATGCACTGTTTCCGGCGTGTTGGCGCAGCCGGCACCTAAAAATCTCTCCAGGAAGATGGACAACATTCGCGCACTCGTTTCAGATGGACTGGCGCAAGCACGCGCAAATTATTTGAGATACTCACCGGCGGATGCATTTCTCAAGAAACTGCCCACGCAAGCGGCTGTGCTTAGTGGCAAAGACAAGCAAGCGTTTTTGTCGTACGGTGGTTTGTGTGAGGTCTATTTGTTCGAAGGTAATGAAGACAAAGCCAACGAGCTTCTCGAATGGGTGAGAGCAAACAGCGCTTCCGTACTCGGTCCCGATGATCCGTATGTGGGGATGATCTATAACGACTTCGGTCTTTATTACTACAAGAAATCGCCGGAGTTGGCAGAGTCAATGTTGCAGAAGTCGTTGCCTATCCTTGAAAATGCCGATCGGGACAAGCGAAAGGCACGCAGAGAAAACCTCCTTTCAGTCTATGCAGCGCTTGCCCTAATAGACTATAACAAGGGCGACTTTGCCTCCTCGCAGCGGTTTGTTGATAAATTGAAAGCTTTAACGCAGCAGCAAGCCAATGGTGATGAGAAGCAGATGCCTAACTAGCGGTGCCGTAGCCTTTTGCTAGAACTGCTAGCGCTGCCTCGCGCACTGGTTCGGTCCAAGCCATCAACATCGACAACCCGTGGACAGCCATCCATGTCTGGTGTCAGGCTACAGATAATGGTGAATGAGTATGTGCGATCTCCTGCAGCCTTACCGTTAACCAAAGTCGAGTTCTTGACCGTCACTTTGTACGAGACTGGATCTTTGGCTACCGGCGTCAAAGGGCGAACGATCAACACATCGATTTTGTTAGATTTGTGCGACTGCTCCGATTCTTCCTTCTCACGCAGGACAGTAATTGGGCTGTCTGGAATTACTTGGGAATTCTCGAGCTTCTCTCTGCATTTATCTGTCAGCTCTTCGTGAAAGAGTTGGTTTAGCGATCCCTCGATGGTATCGGGATTGCGGTCCAGGATATGTTGGGCCACGCTCGTACAGAGTTGCTCGAGCGTTTTCTGTCGTTCTGCTAACTCTTGTTGTTTCGAGCATCCGGTCAAAGAGGCAACGGCCATAGTAAATGTGAGCGTTAAGCCGATCAAAAAACTTGCTCGCATAGATTTGGGGTAGCTGCCTGACTGGATCTTGTCTTCGCCGTGCGATTCTACGCTGTTGTTGCCAAGAGACATTTTGGTAATGGGATCCTTGTTTCCTGCACAAGGATAGCTTATTGGCCTAACGAAGGATGAATTTTCCTCACTTCGTTTGACCAGACCAAACCACTTTTGGCTTTGCTGATAATGCCGAGGCCATCTTGCGCGGGTCGTCAATTGCAGTTTTTGCAAATATTTTTGGCTGAAGGGTAAGAACAGACCATCTGATCCGTCTAAATTGCAAACATCTACAGCAATTATTTAAGACCATTTAAGACACCTATTTCTACAGACATTTAATACCTACACGCAATTAGCTACCTCTGGCCTCACCATATTTGGTGCTGGAGTAAAGATCAACCCGAACTTGGCTGTAACTAGATTGCGGTTATAAGCCGATTTAAAACGAGGAGGCGTTCCAATGCAAACAGAGTTTTTCTCTCTCTATGCGATTTACTTGATCCTGGGGACAGCCGTTGCTGCCTACCTGGGCAATGAATTCGAAATTGACATGTACTTGAAATACGATCTGCTCAGCGAGAAGCAGCGGAGCAAGATCGTTGCCGTAGTTTTAGTGGCGGCGGTCGGTTTGGGATTTCATCACGGTGTCGCTGCTTACGTTCTGTTCTGCCTTAGTGCTATGGAACTGGCATCGATCTCAGCCAACAGCGATTTCGAGCAACCCGGCTACTTCGGTCGCCGGAAATTCTTCTGGCCACGCATCCGTATCTATGTCCGTTCGGCGGCGTTTGTCTTTTCGGTGCTTTTGGTTTGGTATGGTCTGAGCGCGGCTGTAGACAAGGACAGCATTTGGACATCGGCTGGCTACGCAGCAGTATGCATTGTGATTAGTATGCTTGTGTCATTGTTCTGGTCTTACCTGCGGCAGTGCCGAATCAACAGGCAGATGCACCGCTCTAGCGGTGGCTAGCGAGAAGGGCGAGTGTCGTCGGGACGAGGCACCGCCAACAGTGCAGCGATTTTCCAATATTTGGACAGCGTCGTTCGAGACGCTGTCCCGCCTTGAAAGGAGGCGTACGATGCAAATTCGAATGTCTGGTTTAAAGCAACTTTTCCTGGCAGTTCTGGTCCAGGGATTCCTAATTTCGAGCATACTGTCGGTGTTTGAAATTCACTTTACGCATAGCATCGTTGTTAAGTTCTGTACAACGATGATGATTTCGTCGGCCATGCTGATGGGCCAGAGCTTCATTGGCCTGGTAACGAGACTAACGATGCTTCGACTGAATTGGAGCTACCGGACATGTGTGGGATTTGGGCGTGCTCTCGGCCTGGCGTTGGCCTTTGTCACGATCGAATTCTTTGTCTTCATGCCACCGCATCTGCTGTCCCAGAATGGAGTTGGCTACGCTGTTTGGGCAGCGGCCCTAATGGATTATTCGTTCGATTGGGTATCGAGCATCTACCATTTGGACTTGATTTTGCCGTGGCTTTTCCACAAGAGGGTTGTCGACCCGACGGAAGAAGCAAGGGGATCCAGACCGCCATTGGTTGTCTTCCACTTTATCCGAAACGCTCGCAACGAAGGCGACGATGGCGAGCAAGGTGAGGAGGGCAGCGAGGGAAGCGACCAAGACGGCGAGTGGGCATCGTCGACCATATCGGCAGGACCTGGGCTGGTGACGTAACGGGTGAGTGCCGTCGATATGCGACACCACCTGCAGTGCAACGTAATCTCACGACAATAATTTCACGGAGGATTTATGGAAACATTGCAGCCGCAAATCGTAGCAATGGGCGGAGGCTTGCTGTCAGAACGAACGGCAAGCAGCGCCATGATGCAGTATGTCTTTGGGTTGACGGGAAAGGAAAGACCGAGGATCCTTTTAGACAATACCGCTTGGGGCAATTCACCCGAGGGGGAGCTCTGGTTTTACAAGGCAATCGCGGGGATGAGATGCCACCCAACTGACCTCTTGTTCTTCGCCAAGTCGCATGGAACACCATCTGCACTGATGCAATTGTGCCTCAATCAGGACATCATCTTTGTGGTTGGTGGCAACACCAGATCTGCACTCGCCATCTGGCGCGAATATGGCTTGGACCGCGCACTGAAGGCCGCGTGGGAAAAGGGCGTCGTTTTAGCCGGCTCCAGCGCCGGAGCAGTGTGCTGGTTCGGGGAAACGGTCAGCGATTGGTGCGCTGATGGATTTAGCCATCTACCCAATTGTCTGGAGTTCCTACCGGGCAGCTGTGTTCCGCATTACAATGGCAACAGCAAGCGGAAAGAGTTGTACCACCAACTGCTGCTGGACGGGAAAATCCCGTCTGGATACGGCGTCGATGAATGTGCGGCGCTGCATTTGGTCGGCTCCAACGTAAAGCAAGCAGTCACAGCGAAGCCGGGGGCCGGCTGTTATAGCGTCTCTGTACGTGACGGAAAGGTCGTCGAGGAGCCACTGAGTGTGGTATCACTTTTGTGATCTCCTTACTCAACTCGGCGCGGCAGAAGATCTCCGATCGGTCAATCAATCAATTACTGTCGGCAGGAAATGGCCAGGGCGTCGCTGAAATTGCTACATGCCCTGACCCTGCCGATCGCAACAGTCAGAGATCCCAATCCAGTTTTCGAATATCTGGGATTTTTGACATTTCAAGATAAATATGATATAGTATAGTACAAATCGGACGTATAGCTAAATGTAAGAGCAACACTGATTCTGAGACCGTTCGTTCAAGAGATCTCACTGCGCGAAACTGGGCTGAAATGTAGAAAAGCAGTCTAGACAATGTTCGTCTAGACCGCTTTTCGCTACGAATAGTACGTCGAGTTCGCATGCGCCGCCGTTATCTCGTCCGCGTTCAGATGCGCCGCCGTTATCGCGTCTACCGTCAGCGCGCCAGCGACGATGTATGGGAAAAGCCAGAGGCCTCCCTCGGTTCTTCCCACCATCTGGACAACGCCGTCCTCATCAACAAACGCCTGCACTTGTTTGCCTACGAGGTGGTCGAGGCAAGTGGTGCCGGTCAGTAGGCCGAGCGCGGCAGTTAATGTGGCAATGATGGGACTGATGTCACTGCCGGTGTCGGCAGTCATTTCAATTCGGAGGCTCTCAGACATGCCTGCCGCTTCGCCTTCGCCTTGCAGGTAGACGAACATGAAGTGCCTGCTCTGCCCAAGTTCGTCGAACCCGAATTGGTCCACATCGGTGATGGTGGCTAAGATTGTTCTCTGCCACGGTAATGGCCTTATGCCGCGCATCATGCGCGTGATCGCTTGAGTATCGATCATACTGTGCTACTCCTTTCAAGTTTTGTTGTCATCGAATATGGTGAAAAACACTTGTCTGTCTAGCTCGTGCTTATGCTTTGTGTCGCGCTAAGATTTAGGCCGCTGCGAGCACCGGGACTGGTGATTGCTTCGCCGGCTCTGCTGCTTGCTCTTCCGAAGCGGCATACGACTCAGCCGATTTCCGCAGGCCTCGCCAGCGTGTTGGGAGAGAATGTCTCTTCAGTGCCACCATCACAAGGACATCGCGGTAAGGACGGCAGCGGCGATAGCGGGGAACGAGCCAAACTACCTCGTCCCCCTGAACGATTAACGGTGACCGTTCCGGATGCTGCAAGTGAAAAACTATAGTCTCCATGTCCACCACCAAACCGGCAATCTCGGCAAGCACTCGCCAGTTCTCGTTCAGGTCACTGAGCTTCTCATAGCTTCTCGCGCCGCTCTCTAGCGCCTGAAGCCTGCTCATTCTTTCGTCAATCAGCGCAAGACACTTTTGGACGATGGTGTGCGCCGACCTGTGTTGTTCTTCTCGGAGCGATGGCACGCTTTCTACTGCACAACCCACGCTCCTTAATGCTTCGGCCCCTCGCATGAAGAGACCGAGAGTCTCCGAAATGCGTTTCTTCGAAGCCATCGTTACACCTCCATGTGACATGGTTAAGGCCGCACGGCGGCCAAATTTTGGTTTCGCAACACCAATCAAAGACGAGCAACTAAAAGACAGTTGCATTGCGGTTCGTACTTGGGCTTGGTAGCGCGGTTAGTAGATTTAGTTATTACCGAAGGAAAACTTGGTGTTAAATACGGTTAGCAAAGAAATGAAAGTAATATCAAGTCAGGATTATCTAAATGAAGAGAGTCATTTCAGAAATTCTTGACTTCTTAATTCAGACTGCATTGCAGAGTTGGCACCGGACTGCTTGGTAAGTTCTAAACTGGTCTTGCCGTGGGCAATTTAACGAGGCCAGATATTGATGCACTACCGGTGGTGACAGTCCGTTGCTTTTCCGCCGTTGCTTTTTGCTTTTCTGCAATTTTTCGGCAATCATCTATTTGTCAAAAGCACTAAAGCTTCGGGGCGGGTCGTTTTCGTTATCTTTGAACTTGGCGACCATATCTTGTTCGGCGTCGTGTGCTAGTGCGGAAGTCGACTGAACGCCGTCGGGAAAAGTTTTCTCCAGCGCCCGCCACCATAATTCGCTTGCATCCATCAGCGCTTCGTGCAGCCAAATCACTTGACTCCAGTGGTCCTTGCGTACGAATTCGCTTGAGTGGCGCGGGTCACTCCACCACTTGCGGGCGAAATCGGCTCTTTTAGAATAGGGTACGTACGAAGACCAGTCGTGCACCATGTCTTGCCCGTTGTCGTTAAGCATGTGGCTGTAATCGCAAGCAAATCTGGCTTTGACTGCCGGCGCGCTTTTGCTGTAGTCGGATTTGAGACTGCGTGAATCTTCGCCTCTAAACCAGCCGTCAACAATTTTGCCCTGTAATTCTGTTGCTTCTTGCAAAACAGTAGAATAAATTTTGTCCGGGTTTTTCAAGGCAGCCTCAGCTTCACTCTGTTGTTGCCCATCTATTTTTATTAACTGACTGCACGAGCTCAGCAGAGCCAGCGCTACAATGGACAGGCAGAGTTGATCGGGGCGTGACATAATCTCCTCACAGAGTGCGGATAGTAGCAAAAATCCTGCCAATAGGCGAGACTGTAGACAGACCAATGGCATTGCCGCGTAAGAGTTAGCAAAGTGCAGGAAACAACGAAATCGAAAAGACGCCTTGCCAGGCTCGCTGTTATTTCGATATGGGCGATTGTCTTGCCGTCTTCTCAGTGCATTTTTTCTGCTGCAGCGCAAACGGTTGGCGAAGCCACATTGAGCAGAGCGGTTGCTTCTTACGATCAAGGTGATTATGTCCAAGCTTTTAACAAATTAGAAGCAGCTGTACAAGCTGACTGTAAGGATAATGCGCTCGCCCATTATTACTTCGGCCGTGCCGCGCTGATGAATCGAAAGCTGAAGGTAGCCCGGGCTGAGTTTGAAAAGGGCTATGCCATCGATAAAGCATCAGGCAAAACCGGAGCTGTCGGCAAGCTCTGTTTGGACGCTCTGCAATCAATAGCCGCTGAGGCACAAAAGCGAAGCGAGTATGCGCAGTCTTTGCAGTCGCTAACCAAGGATGGAGTAGGCATAGCTTTACACGATCACAAGATCGAGTCGGCGATAGCCGCTGGCCCCGCTGCGAAAGCGGGTTTGAAAGCCGGCGACCAAATAGTCTCAGTCGATTCACTCTCAACCAAAGATCTTGATGATCAAGCGATAGCGGTTCTTTTGCGCGGTGATAAGGGCACGGTTTCTCGGGTTTCGGCGCAAAGAAACGGTAAGGACACCACATATGATGTCGTGCGAGAACCACTGGCCTCGCTTGCCGAGCATAACAAAGAAGCCGCTCTCGCTAAACGAACCCAATCGACTTCTGCGTCAAACAAATCGGCTTCTATCGAATCTGACAAACCGGCTTCTGGCGAGTCTAATAAATCCACTTCTAGCGAATCTGATAATTCCGCTTCAAGCGGTGCTGCTGATCAAGAAGCGCTTACCAATGCGGCAACATTCGAAGCGATTTACGCAAAAGCAAGCGAACCTGTGCAATTGCTGATGCGGGCAGCCGCGCTAAAAGCTGTGGCTAACATGCAAACTCCCGAATTGAAACAAGAGTTATCTGCGAAAGCGCTGGCCCTTTATAAAGAAGCGCTGGAGCTGACAAACAAGCGTATTGCTGCCCGTCCACAGGATGGCGGGCTTTATGCGCTGCGCGCCCACATTTACGATTCGTCTGACCAATATCAAAAGGCAATCGGCGATTATGACTTCTTAGCCCAAATGGGACTGGATAATCCTCTCTTTTTCTATGCGCGAGCGCGCGATCGCGATGGGCTCAAACAATACCGCGAAGCAGCTGAAGACTACCTGGTTTATGCTCGTTCCGCGGAGGCTGCCGGGTTTCAGGACGAAAAGAAAATTACTGGGTTTCTTCCTCTAGGCGCTGCGGAAAATCTTTTCTCGATCGATCATTTAAGCGGCTATGTTGGCGCTGCTTCCGACTATCTTACGTTGAGCGAAGACGACAAAGTGATCGAGGTTTGCACCGAGGCGTTGTCCAAGAGTCCCGAAGAGCCCCGCTTGTTGTTACAGCGCGCCGAGGCGTTTTCGGATAAGAAGGACTATGCCAAAGCGCTAGCTGACTGCAATATCGCTTTTGATGGGTTGCAAAATAAATATCTATTCGGTGTACCGATTGATACCGAAATTGGTGCTTATAAACTGAGAGCGAAGATCTATCGCGGATTGGGCCGCGATAAAGATGCTTCCATGGACGAACAAGCGGTTGAGATAATTTCTGGAAAGGGCGAACATTAGTGATGGTCACCCGCACCGATTCCAGTGCTGGACAACATGCCTTGCAAGAGCATATCAATCAGCTTCGTGATTGCCGCCTTTGCCCAAAAATGATCGGTCCTGTAGTCACTCACCGGCCCGTAGTGAGCAAAGTCTATCTAATCGGTCAGGCGCCGGGACCTCGAGAAGGCAGTTTCGGTCGCCCTTTCGCCTGGACGGCGGGAAAGACTATGTTCAGGTGGTTTGAAACTATCGGTTTGAACGAAGAGCAATTTCGCTCGCTAGCTTATATGTCCGCGGTTTGTCGATGCTTCCCTGGCAAAGCCACCGGTGGTGGTGATAGGGTGCCGAGTCCCAACGAGATCAAAGCCTGTTCGACCTGGATGGAACGGGAGTTCGAGTTACTAGAGCCCGAACTCGTCATACCGGTCGGTAGTCTGGCGATTGCGCAGATATTCGGCAAAGTGCCGCTCGATCAAATAATCGGACGAAAATTTGAAAGGGAATATTTTGGTTGCCTGAGAGACGTTATTCCATTGCCGCATCCATCCGGCGCCTCCACCTGGTTTAAGAGAGAGCCAGGCAAGACACTTTTGTTGCATGCCTTGCAAGAACTGGCTGCCCATCCTGCCTGGCGAGAACTCTGCCGAAGCAAGGGCTGAAAGATATTCTTTTAGTTTTTCTGTCAACGCTGTCAGACTCGCTCTAGGGAGCCATCCAGCGAAATGACCGACTAGACTTCAATTTAGCCTCGTCGCCATTCAACTTTGTAACAACTATACTATAGAGTAAATAGGCTTTGAAAACCAAAATGCAGGGGGTCTTCGTCTGCTCCCTGCATTTGGTTGAGCTAGCCGGCCTGAGCCAGAAGCAGTGAACGCCGGTGGCCTTGCTGGTGGCTTCTCGGCGGCTTCTTGCGTTGAGTTTCCAACCGCGACCTTGGTTGCGGTTGTGGTTGCAGTTGAGGGTGTGGCTGTGGTTGGCGTGGCTCCAAGGCGATGTATACCTTGGTCAGTGGAGGGGATTTAAGTCCCAGTTGTTCTCTCTCCTTTCCTGAGTGATCGGAACTGCTGTGGCACCGCCGAATGAGAGGGGCGACCAACGGGGAAAACCCCGTATAGAGAGCCAGAGCACCCCATTGACCTTCATACGTCTCATAAACGTCCGCGAAGGTTCGGCTCCAATAATAAGCGCCGCCGGTACGTGTTTTGTGGCAGACCTCAACAACCACGCGTCCGCCAGAACTGAGACACTGTGCGACGTGCTCGAGTATCTCTAGCGTTAATTCCGGGTCCTTATTCAGCGTGTCTCGCGCTGCGCGGATGATGACCAGATCCTGGTTGTGGCAGTCCTGTAGGTGTTGCCAACCGGCAACTGCATCGGCAAATCCGTCGATAGTGGTAACCGACCAGATCAACGTTTTCGGCGACCGACCGGCGATGGGTCCTGTAACCGTGGCTGACGGTTTCCGCGACGGGCTAGGGATAGGTCTTGTCACTGTCTGCAAACAGGCTTCGATTTTGTCGGCAATCGAATCGACGCCGAAGAGAATTTCAAGAACGTGGCAACGGGTGCCCGGTGGGCACAGTTGAAAATGGACGCGGACATCGTCGTCCAACGTTGGGAACTGAAAATCAGTGTTTCTGGCTGATGGTGCTTCGCGAACCTGAGCTGGTAGGGGCCATTGCAGGTTCCTCCTTGCGATGTTTTTGATTGGCTGAAAAAAAATTGGCTTAACCTCTGCAGCACAAAGTGCGCAAGCAGAGAGCGGATTTAGCTGTAACTATCAGTAATTGTTGGCGATCAGTAAAACTCGAGAGGAAAATCAAAGTAAGGCACTAAAGACTAATCAAGAGCTCTTAGCAAATTCAAGTTTATGAGAAAAAAAGTATGGATCTAGACACAGATAGAGGGGGCACCAGTTAGTGGCGGTCGGGTTTCGCCCGAGCAAACTGGATTCACTGCCGCTCAGTTCGACCTACCGTAATAACGAGCCGAACGTCAAACCATCAAATCCAGTCCCAGCTTAGCCAAGCTCAATACTGGTACGTGAGATAAATCCAACGGCAAAGGAAGAAGATGATCAACACTGCCACCAGACAGACCCAAAACCATTGCACATAAGTCAGCTGTTCCGGGTCAATCACCGATAATTCCTCCGCCGACAATACCTCGCGCAGCTGGCCTTGTATAATTCCAACACGTCAAAAACGTCACGAAGGAATCAGTTATGGGCGATCAGCCTCAACTCATCGGCATCATTTTGTGTGAACTAATTTTACAAGACGTTCTTCGTCGCGACGCGATTTCCTGCGTGAATATTCATAGCGGCGTGATCTCTCCGTCATTTCCGGTAACGCTGCCGCTAATTTATGGGTTCGCGCAATTAACCGGTGTGAGCAAAGAATTTAGTTATCAATTCAAAGTGGCTAATCCAAAGGGCGAGGTTATCGCCTACTCGCCCTTGACTCCAGTACAACCATTGCCCAATCAAAATGTCACTCACAAAATTATCAATGCCTTCACCGGGCTGACCTTCGAAGTCGAGGGCAGCTACTTGTTCATCCTGGAAGTGGATGGAAAAGTGATCGGTGCTCTGCCCTTCCAGGTAGTGCAAATGTCAGAAGAGCAAGTGGCGACCGCCTGAGGATCTGGATATTGACCACCGAAATAAAGCGCCAGCCAGTTGGCTTGCAAGTCGTTAGAGATGGCGATGGACTCGCTCGCTGGCGCCAGTCTTTATCGATCAGTGGCGCAGACGGCGAGCGCTTATCGATTTCCAGTGCCAATACGGCAGAGACGCGGACGCTCTCTGAGAAGCCGTTAATCGGGTTGGTCACAACGATGGGCGCGCTTCATCAAGGTCATTTGAAACTTGTTGAGATGGCTAGGCGCCAGTGCCAGCACGTGGTGGTGAGTATTTTTGTCAATCCTTTGCAATTTGCGCCACACGAAGACTTCGACAAATACCCGCGCACTTTCGACATCGATCGCCAGTTGTGTGAAAAAGCCGGTGTTGACATGATTTTTCATCCCACTGCCGAGGTCATGTATCCAGGCGGGCAAGCGGACACGACAAGAGTGGTACCGCCGCCGGTGCTGGAGCAGTCTCTCTATGGTCAATACCGGCCCCACTTCTTTTCTGGCGTGGCCACTGTTGTCACGCGGCTTTTAAACCTGGTTCAAGCTAATGTTGCCTATTTCGGCGAAAAAGATTACCAGCAACTGGTCGTGGTCAAGAAATTGGTCTGCGATTTGCAGATGCCGATTAAGATCATCGGTGTCGAAACTGTGCGGGAGGAGGATGGCTTAGCCAGCAGTTCCAGGAACTTGTTTTTGTCTGCCGAACAGAGACGCCAAGCGCCCTTGTTGTATCAGACCTTACAAAAGATCGCCCAAGGTACTAATGACAATCCGGATGCTCTGAGCGGGCTCCTGAACGAAGGACGCGAGCGGATCAATGCTCTGCCGAATGTTGATTTAAAATACCTGGTGGCCTGCGATGTCGACACTTTGGCAGAATTAAAGCAAGCAAAAAGACCGATGGTTTTGTTGGTTGCGGCTCAATTTCAAGGTGTCTGGTTGATCGACACATTAGTGGTCCGCTAGTTAGACCTTCAAACGTGCTGGTTTGCTAGCTAGAACTTGAGGACCTGGTCCAAAGCGTGTCCCGTCCTGGCTAATTGGGAATGACGCTCGGCAGAGAGATTGGCCTTAATCGTGGGCGCCCCTTGCTCAGACTCACGCATGAAATCTTTGGCGAATTGACCCGACTCGATGCGGTGCAAGGCGTCGGCCAGGCGTCTTTCGGTCGAGCTGTTGATCAGCTCCGGCCCGGTAATGGCGGCGCCATATTTCGCTGTGTTGGAGATCGCCGATTTCATGCCGTCGATGCCCAGATCAAACAATAAATTGGCAATCAACTTGACTTCTTTTAAGCAAAAGACGTATGCCAGCTCCGGTTGGTAACCGGCTTCCACCAAAGTGTTGAAGCTCTTTTTGATGAGCTCGGGAATGCCGCCGCAAAGAACTGCTTGTTCACAATAGAGGTTGGTAACAGTCTCTTCGGCGAAAGTTGTTTCGATGCAACCAGCCAACGTACAGCCGATCGCTTTAGCATATGCAAGACAGCGCGCTTTGGCCGCGCCTGATATATCTTGCGCTACGGCTACTAACCCCGGTACGCCCTTTCCCTCTGAAAATAATTTGCGTAACTGCCTTCCCGGTGCAGTGGGTGCCACCAAAACGATATCTGCATCATCGGGCAATCGCACGGTATGGTGGTGTACGACAAATCCATGAGCGAATACGAAACATTTCGGCGAAGAGATATACGGTTTGATTGAAACCGTGTAGACAGCCGGCATAGCCTCATCTGGCAACAAGAGCGCGATGACATCGCAATCTGCTGCGACCTGCTGGACCGAAGTAGGTCTAAACTGATCATCTTGCGCCGACCGATATGCTCTGCTCCCTGCCGGTGCGCCGACCTGCACAGCGATACCGCTATCTCGCAAATTTAGCGCTTGGGCTCGACCTTGATTACCGTAGCCGATTAATCCGACGGTCAGGTCGGAAAGATCTTGCAAATCCGCATCTTTCTCGTAATAGATGGTGGCCATAGTCTCCGCACCACTGCCTCAATTTCCGGAATCTCGGCGTCCATCGCCCGAGATGAGGAAGTCTAAAATTATATCGACTTCTGATTCATTTCATTTCAAATTAAACGTGAGCGGAAAGGCTTGTCTTATCATCGAGCGATGATTATGCTGACAGCGACTCGAGAGCATTTAGGCTTCAAGTCGTTCGATTGCCATGTTCAAGCTAATCGATGATCTCGCTCTGCGCGAGGAGGAACAATGCTGACAACAGCACAACCGACTAAACATTGGAAGAAATCGGCATTAGAGACCAGGATTACTGTTCTAACAGGTGGATCGGATCTTAGCATCATAGGTGGTAGCGCCGCCGATTTTTCTGCTGGCTATCTGCTTGCGGCTGATCCGTCCAAGATCAGGATCGGCGCCAGCGGGCATCAGAAATTAGGTAGCGAGCATATATCTGCTCCGACGAGAGTAGAGTTAATCCGAGCGGGCGAGGAGGGAGGTATTAGCGCGCCCGTGAATTTCCCTCCTGTTTCAAGCAATACCAGAGAGACAATCAAGGGGGCCAAAGCGATCTTAATTTCGTCGCCCGTCACTGAATATGGTGCGATCGTCGGCAGCTTCAAAGATGTTTTTCGCACCGAGCAAACAGTATTGTTGTTGAACGCTCCGTTAGGAGCCGGACTTCAATTCGCAAATCAGTTACGGCGGGCAAATGCCGAGTGCCAATTGAACATTTTGGAGCTCGGTGCTCTCTTTAATCACGCTCGTGTCGAAGATCAGACTTTGCAAATTTTCGGCCCGCGAGAAAAAGTCAGCGTCTGTGGAAACAGCCGCAACGAAACAAGGCGCGCTTTAACCGCCGCTTGTTATTTATCCCCAGCGTTGGTACCGGCATCCAATTTATTAGAGAGAGGCTTGGGCGATACAGAGCGTTTGATTAGACCGATGCTTATACTGTTTGGCTTATTAGGCGGACGTAGAGAAGAACTCGCGGACCTCTGCTGCGTTGTAAACTCATCCTTGACGGTAGTGATCAGGGCGGTGGAAACCGAATTAGCCAACCTTTGTCGCACCTACCGCCTGACCACTCGAAATTTTCTGGAACATCTGACTGACCTATCGGCTGTACATTGGGATGATGTGGACTGCTTAGACCAAGCGCTGGTTCAGGTTGGTGCCAACTTACTTAGGCAAAGGCAGTTTGAGCTCAAGGCGGTGGATATCCCTGAGGCCTTGCTTGCACTTGTGAAACAAGATATAAGCGAAACTTTTCTGCTCATTGAAGATCTGGCTCGAGTGGCCCGGCTGCACATGCCGATACTCGAATCAATTATCGAATTGGCCTGTATAGCAACGAAATGCAATTTGCGCAAAACCGGGCGAACACTTGACGATCTTGGTCTGTTCGGGATGGATCTCGATGAAATCGTCGAGCTGGTAAACGCATAGCATTTGACAAAATTATCAGCCGTTGATGGCTGCGAGAGCGGCTCTGCTGACTCCGCTTGAGCGGTTGACAGATTAACTCCCGGAATTTCTGTCATTGCCGCCGACGAGTTCGGCACCACATATGGCGCTAGCACGATACCAAATATGGCGCTGCCCCCTGGCACCGCCGGTGACTCCAATTTGTAATTATCCATAATTATGTTATCCTTGCCCAAGTGTTCGAGGAGCCGCTAGAAGGAGCATTTAATGAGAAGTACACCACTGAACGTGTTAGTAGCAGGAGTATTGTCGATTGGGCTGCCGGTACTACCGGTGATAGCGCAAACTTACAACGGACAGCAGCTTCAAGGTCAGATTACTTATGTGCCAATCGGTACGACCATTGATGCTTCGTTGACCAGCCCGATTGACAGTGCCGTGGCTAAAGCTGGAGACTTATTCAGCGCAAAACTATATGCGCCGATGTACATGGGCACCGATCTGGTTCTCCCGGCTGGCACCGCCCTCGAAGGCAACATCACGGCTGCCGGACAGAGTGGTCTTGCTGGTAGCAATGGTTCGATTACCATGCGCTTGACCGGTGCTGTCACTCCGGACGGCATCCGATATCCGCTGTCGGCAACCATTACCGCTAACCAGCCGAAAGGCGATGCCGTGCATGAAGATAAGAAGGGTAACTTGACAGGCCGCACCGGTTCATCAACGGTGAAGAGTGGTATTGTTCGCACTGCTCTGTGGACTGGTGGAGGCACACTGCTCGGCATTTGTTTTGCGCCGATCGTTGGTGGTGCAGTCGGTGCTGGCGCAATCGCTGGTGTTGCCACTGGTGGCGCCGTGGGATTGGGTAGCAACCTCTGGCGCAAAGGCAAGGATGTGCGCATTCCTAGCGGAACCAGACTCACCTTTGCTCTCGACCAACCGATGGCAGTTTCGGCGAACATCGCCTCTGCACCCAATAGCGTTAAGTAGTTCGGATCTGTTGGGTATCTGCTAATACGCTTCAGCCAAACTTCCAGCCCGGCTACTAGCCGGGCTATTGGCGCGATTATTGACGGGTTTATTGACGGGTTTATTGACGGGTTTATTGACGGGCTTATTGACGCCCATGAGAGTTTTGACCAGCATTACGCTCAACGGACGGTCGAATCACGGACAGTTCTGGATTGGACTGGGAATTTGTAAATGGCAGAGGAGGGAGGGCTAAGCCAATCTTGACAAGGAGCGTCTGATAAATCAAGGTGGTTCTTGTTAATAAAAGCGTTCTCGGTTCGCCAAGCAACAGTTGTAGCTTCGTGCCCCTAGTTGTGCCCAGGGAACAGCTACTGGCGTCGTGCCCTTAGTTGTGCCCAGGGGACAGCTACTGGCGTCGTGCTCTCGATTGCGCCCAGGGAACAGCTACTGGCGTCGTGCTCTCGATTGCGCCCAGGGAACAGACGCTGGCGTAGTGCTCTCAATTGCCCAATTTTTACGGATGGAAAATTTGGAAAAGTTTTTCCAGTGGATATTGGATTCGGACCGCTGCCGTGCGGGCAAGTATCGTTGCGGGGTGTTTGCGACCACTCCGTCAATAATTGGACAATTTCTGCATTTCCTAGTCGCATCCCATTTTTGATCGCTGCCTGGCAGGCGATCGACTTCGTTGCTTCCAATGCCAAATTAGCCGCGTCCGTTTTGCTTAGATCGTCGAGGATTTGCTGGATCACAACTGCATAATTTTTCCCCGCTAATTCTTGCGGTATCTGGGTACAGGCAACGGCGCCGTCAGCCTCCCACTTGAAATCAAAGCCCAACTGATTCAGTAATTGGAAGTTTGTCTGAATCTGAGATTCTTGCTCAGGACTCAGATGAAGCGGTGCGGAGACAAGAAAGCTCTGAATGTTTTCGGACGTTCGACCGCGAATCGATTGTTGGGTGAGCAATCTTTCATACAGAATGCGCTCGTGGGCGATGTGCTGTTCGATGATTTCCAGCCCTGCCGTGGTTTCTAGCAAGATATAGGTGTTATGGACGTACCCTGCGATGCGAACGTCTCTTGGGAGTCCTCGCTCCTGGACAGGCTCGGGCAGAAGCGTTTGTCGATGACCGAGCAGTCGCGGCTGCTCGGCTGCTGGTTCGGCCAAGGTAATGGTCGGACCGTTCGCGCATGTAGAAGCTGACAGATAAGATGAGGTAATTTCTGTCATTGGTTCGAAATGCTGAACAGACGGCGGCAAAAGTGCTAATTGACTGTCGACGCCGCCACCAATAACGGTGCTGGATTCAAACACCATCAGCTCGGGCATTCCTTTTATTTCTTCATATGCTGCCACTTGCTTCGACGAGCCGTTCCGCAGGCTTTGACTGATGGCACGCTGAATGACAAGGTACACCTCGTTGGCATTGCTATATTTCACTTCTTTTTTGGTCGGGTGGATGTTTACATCGACGTGGGCCGGATCGACCGTCACGCAAAGTACTGCCAGCGGATATTTGCCGCGAGGAATTAGATCCGAGTACGCATAGTCGAGAGCTCGATATGTGAGAGCGCAGCGCACTGGACGCCGATTGACGATAGTAAGGATACCTTTCCGATCGCCGCGAAAATGTAGCGGTTTAGCAGCGAGCCCATTGACGGAAATCTTCGACTGCTCGTCTTCGTACTGAATTTCCAACAGCGTTTCTCTTCCAGTGAGATGCCCGATCTCGAAAACGGTTTGTCGCAGGTCGCCTGAGCCGCTTGCACGTAGCACCTGTTCATCTTGCTTGAGCAAAACAAAGGCAATGTGCGGATTAGCAATGGCTAAGCTCTGCACTACTTCCAGGATGTGGGCAAATTCAGTGGATGGCTTTTTCAGGAAGTTCAGTCTTGCCGGGACATTGTAGAACAAATCTACGACTTCCATGATTGTTCCCTTGGCGCATCCCGTCTCGATTGCACTGATCTTGCCATCTGCGGATTGCACTCGGCTGCCGATTGCCGTATCCGCGGCGCGAGTTATGCAGGTAAGGTGGGAGACAGAGGCGATGCTGGGCAACGCTTCGCCACGAAAGCCCAATGAATTTAAGGACCATAAATCATCTGCGCTTTTTATTTTCGAAGTGGCATGCCGCTGAAAGGCCAGAACGGCGTCGTCAGCCGCCATACCACAGCCATCATCGGCGATGCGAATGTCACGGCAATCGCTACTAACGGTAATTTCGATGTGCTGAGCGCCGGCATCAATTGCGTTTTCAACAAATTCTTTGACCACAGAAGCCGGGCGCTCAACAACCTCGCCGGCAGCAATTTGGCTGGCCACATGATCCGGAAGAACGACTACCTTAGGCATATATTCTCTTTAGGGTCAGACGAAATAGTATCACCAAAAGGTGCCAAGCTTCGAGATTCGAGGTTCTAAAACACTTATCGCTTGAGTAGCGGTGGGTAGGCTATGCAATTCGCGGCCCGGCGTCCGCAATGCAGCGGTGGTGGGCAGGCTATTAGGCTAGTCGTTCTAGCAAGTAAGGCGCGATATGAGGTGTGAATTGCTCAAGCCAGCCAAACTCTTCTCATTCCATGTTTTTGTTTGGACGCTGTTGTCTCCTTGAGCCATTAAACGAGACGTGGCTATTTGATAAGCGGCATAGGTGGCTCGTATAAGAATTGGGATTGCAGCCAGCTCGCCAGACGTAAGACTTTTCGAACGCATATATTCGCTTAACACCAAAATATAAATCTCTTGCATCCTTTCGAGCGACGAGAGACCGTCAAAACAAAACCATGCCAGAAAAATAGCCAAATCAAGGATTGCCCAGTTGAAGTCGACACAGCCAAAATCGATCAGGCAATACCGACCATCTCTGCTTCTCAATACATGAGACCTGTAGACATCGCCGTGAATTGCGCATTGTTGGAATTGCGCAGCATCGAGGGTTCTAACATCGTCCGTTGTTTTCTCAACTAGCAAAAGCGCATCACTGCTTAAGAAACTAGCGGCTTTCGAATATTCTGGCAGAATGTTAGCTGCTCCCCAGTCATCGTAATATCTGTCGATTAATAAATCCGTGCTGTGGATCGAGGAGATGAGCTCGGATAAGTATTTGAGGTCATCGCTCGTCGGCTCTGCAGAACTAAAATCATTGCCTTCAAAATATTCGAAGACGCTGATATAGGTGGGGCCTGAATCTTCATACATTGTATACACTGGTCCATCCGCTGCTTGCAGAACTCGTGGCACCGGCAATCCTGCATTGTTTAAGACAACCATGGTTTTAATTACATCTTTAACCCTTGCCAGAGATCTAATCTTCGAGAAAAATTTGGCGACAAATTTGCCGCGGGGGGTTGTGATCATCACGTTTAGATCCTGATAACCAGTCCTGAGTACATCAAATTCAGAGATCTCGCCTGCGTCAAAGTGGGACGAGACCGCGGCAAGTGCGGCTGGCAACGGCACCATTAGGTTAGTTCTTTGCACGATTGAGTTCATATTGACCGTCAATGACAAAACATGCGACTTGATTTTGAAACCGTTTCTGCCAGTTGTTGTTAAGGAAATGGCTACTAATCGTTGCATTTACCTGTACGTGAAATTATAGAACCATGAGCATTGATATAATCCGACCGGGAAACAAGTGCGCGGCGTTCGATTAGAATGAAAAACTGCCAGATTTTCTTTCATGTACTGCGCAGCCTCACGCCATGGGTAAATGAAGCGATGTCAAAACACCTGTCCTATGTTAGTCACTTAGTAGCTTGCGGCGTTGTCCTGCTGTTGATAGGTTGTTTGTTTTTTGCTCCGCCGAGTTTCGCCGATAATTACGCAGCCGGATTGCAGAAGTACAACCAGGGTGATTATGCCGCTGCCAAAGATCTTTTTTTGAAGGCAGCCCGTGAAAATCCGACGTCCTACCAAATACATTATCTATTGGCCAACACTTATATGCAGCTCAGGCAGCCAGAGAACGCGCGTACTTGGTACGCTATTTGCTTGAAGTGCAATCCCGATCCGAGGACTGTACAGAACTGCCGAAAGGCTCTTGCTTACCTGCAAACAGTGGGCGGAACAAGAGGAAGTACGGCAGCACCGACTCGGGATACCAGCTCGGCGAGTAAAACATCGCAAGCGGATCAGCCAGAGGAAATGACTGACGCCATGCGGGTGGCCGAAACAAGACGCAAGGAAATTTTGCTGGACGGTGACAAGCAGGCCAGAGAGATCAGAGCGGCAGCCGAACAACGAATAAAGGATCTGGAAACCGATGGCAACTATATGGTCAGAGATATGGAAAATAATACGGTGAAACTCGGCGTGCCTGGACAGATCCGCGAACAAATCATGGGTGAGGCGGAAGAACAGGCCAAGCGTGTTTTGGAGGATGCTCATAAACGCGCGGAGATGATCCAAATTCCCAAACGTTAGTTCCTGCAGTGCGCAATTCGTTGAGCGAATTGAGCAAGGCGCGGACCTTACATCGAGGCACTCACTCAATTGCATTTAAACTGTCTACAAGCTAGGACGCATAGGTGCGCGTAGATGGCTCGGCACTCGATCAAAGAATTTTGCGAGCCAGCCTGGCATTAGCGGAATCGACTGATAGAGCTCGCTCCTTTCCACACGCCGCAGGTTGATCGTGGCAGCATGCAATAGCTGTGGGGTCGTCAATGCTTTGCCGAAATGCCAGAACGCCGAGATTAATGAACCATCCTTAGATTTTGTCAGATTTACTTTTCTAGGTGCCGCGTTTTTAAAGCATATCCTGATATTTCGATAGCGGAAAGAAGTGCCACAACCGTTGGTGATAAACGTGCGCTCAACGTTGCCCTCAGGCACGAGACCGAACCAGTGCGCGAAATCTTTTCCGTGCATGAAAAGCATTTTTCCGAAGGCGCGACACTTTGCCTCGGCTACCTTGTAAACGCTAGGAAGCTCTTGGTTAAATGCGTCGACAACTTTAACAAAAACGCCCCTTGCTAAGCGCAGGATAATGCCGTTGTTAACCATCCGACTCAAACAAAGATCGACAGCATTTCGAGTACCGTAGCCGAGGAAATCGCGACTAACAAAGATGTCGCTGTCAGAAAGTTGATGAATATGCTTGCGGATGCGCATGCTGGTAATCCCAGCGGACTTATGGGCTAACGGAGCGATTGCATTCGAGTCGTCGAGTAGTTTGGATTTTGTCTTGTCCATTCTTTTTGCCTCCTTCGGGGTTGAATGTAAAGGTCTCACTATTTCTTTCAACGTCGTCGGTGGCAAAAAAGTTCAATGGTCTGACAGACCTATTTGGTATTTCCGGCTGGTGTCTGTCCTTTTGTATTTGGCGCAGGTGCCATGTTACTGTCGCTCAAGTTACTGTGCACCTTGGTAAATGGCGCATTGACTTGCGCTTTACGTGATTCGGTTGGTTTTTCCACTTTAGTGAATGGTGCGGATACATCCTTACCGCCGTTCTGGCTGTTGTTCACTTTAGTGAATGGCGCACTGATCTGCGCATTGTGAGCGCCAGCTGGATTATGTACCTTGGTGAACGGTGCTTTGACCCGGACGTCCTTTTGACCGTCTGCTCTGTGATGAACGTCGACGTGTACAAAGGGCGCGCGGATGTGCTTTGTTCCGTCAGCATCCGTCTCGACGAACTTCAAAGCGGTCGCTGGTGCGCTTGAGGAAAGGATTCCAACCGCGCCGAAAAGTGGGAAAATCAATGTCAGTTTCATTATTATGTTCCTATACTCTGATCGGGATAACATACAGGATAGCGCTCCTACGGCGAAACAAGGCTTAAATCGACAGGAGGGTCTCACCGGCTCTTCATGTTGGGTCTCAGATCGTCAGATCACAGAAAAACTCCAAGGATATCTGTGAGAATAATCATTTGAAATCTTGGGTCCATGTTCACAACCTGTTTCCAAAGAGTTTTAAAGCGGGCCGAGACCGTCACCGGCAGAGGAAGAAGTGATGCCATCCGGCAGAGCAAAGCAATATCGTGTATGGCTCGTCTTTGTCTCCACGCTCGTCACCGCTTGTCTATCGCTCTACATGGCTACTTGCTTAACGTCACTCGATGCTGAACTAGCTCACAGGTTCGGTCTCATCTTTGGTACGTCCACAAAGAGATTGCACGACGGCGACTCCTTACCAGCTCTGATGGCAGTTGTGTTGATTGCCTGTGGGTCCTGCCTCGTAGGTCTCCGTTTGCCTGCGATGCCACGCCTGATTGCTTGGTTGCAGTTGTTTGTCGTCTCCTTACTTTTGCAATGGTTCCTGTCAGCGGCCCACGTTCCGGGTAGCCCCTGCGCTTTCGTCTTGGCCATTCTCCTAGGCGGTCTGCTTGGTTATCTGCAACGCCTTTTCTGGCTGCGCGAAAAGAAGGTGGAGGCCCAGTATTACGAATTGCTATTGCGTAACCGCGAACTGCAGGAGGCGCGCTTGCATCTGGTCAAACAAGACGAACTAGACCGTCGAATGCTGGCAGCTGACCTGCATGACCAGGTACTAAACGACTTGAAAGCAGTTGGACAGAAGATCAATTCCTTGAAAAATAATCCGCGCGAAGACACAAGCAAGGAGATTGATCGCTTGTTGCAGCATGCGATCAATGGCGTGCGTGAAGTCATGGATAGCTTGAGCCCAGCTGTGCTGGAACACCTTGGTTTTGTCGCGGCTGTTGAGGATTGTTTAAGGCAAGCCAGCGAGCAGAATGGCTTCAAACTGCGCTTTAAAAATTCTCTGCCACCCAGTTCGTTGGCTGATCTTGGCAATGTCGAACAGGTGCTTCTGTATCGACTTGTTCAGGAATGTTGTACGAACATTTGCAAGCACGCAGAAGCGGATTTGGTACAAGCCGTTCTCGAGCTGGATAACGCGCAGCTGGTTATTCGGATTATCGATGATGGCAAAGGCATCGATCCTAGTGCCAACGTCAATGGCTCGCGCGGGCTGAAATATATGAGGCAACGAGCAGACCAGATCGGCGCTACAATTGCTTGGTCGATGGCCAACGAAGTCAAAGGTACGCAGGTCCAGATCAAGCTGCCGCTAGCCGGAAAGAGGTAACGTTGTTGCGCGTATTGATAGTCGAGGATCAAGGTCCATTGAGGCAGCATGCCGGCAAGATCGTCGAGCAGGCTCTGAGCGAGCCAGTGCAAATTATTGAAGCGGTAAACGGCAGCGAAGGGCTCAAGTTGGCAGCAGCTTGCGCGCCCGATCTAGTAATTATGGACATTTCAATGCCCGAGATGTCGGGCATCAAAGCAGCCCAACAAATTTGGTCGGAAGCGCCGAGTAGACGAATTATCTTTTGGTCGCAATATCATCGCGAAGCATACATACGTGAATTAGGACGAATTGTGCCGGACGAAGCGATCCATGGATACGTCTTGAAGAGCGAGAGTGACGAAAAATTTGTTCAGGCCATACAATCAGTTTTGCTTAAGGACGATCCGTACATCGATCCAGTAGTACGCGGCGTCCAGGCGCGTTTAGCCAGCAAAGACAGTTCGCTTACCGATGTCGAATACGAAACGTTGATGGATGTCGCAGTTGGTTTAACCGATCGGGCGATTGCCGCGCGCCGGCATATCAGTGTCCGAGGTGTGCAAAACAGATTGTCGATGTTGCTCTTGAAGCTGGTGCACGGAGAGGACGGTCATTTGCGCGAAACAGCAAAGATGGAGATTTATAATCCGCGCACGCGCGTCGTTTTTGAATGTCTGAAACGCGGGCTAATCGACCCCGACGATCTGCAAACACTCGAAGGAAATCTTTCTGATTGGCTAGCAAGCGAGTTCGCATTCGAACGTTCGGGCAAAGTTTAACGGTGAAGCGACATAGTCCATTTTTATTGGACGCCATAGAGCCAGCGCAAGCGACGTCAGCCGTTGTCAGTATAAGTTCTTTGCTGATTCAGATTTGGCCTTTACCGAGCCATGCAAGGACTATTTATTAAGCTTACTGTTTTGTTAGTCTGAAGTCATCATTACTTTTCTCAATTAATAACTCTATAGTCGAAGACGCTAACCATAAGAACATCTCTAGACATTTGCTTTCCCTGTTAGTTGAGCAGGAAAGCCGAAACTAAACACTCACCGCAGAAACGACTTTCTGCGTTAACTAGCACTTTGGAGGTGCTTATGCAGAAGAACAACTGTATCCGGGTGAACGGGGTTATCTTTGCTTGCGGTTTGATGGCGGTAGGGCTCCTGGTCTATACGGCCTGTGCTTTGCCTGCCGCTTTCAAGAATTCCAGCGATGAGCCTGTGATTTTTTGGCTGGATCTGGGCGGTTTCGTCCTTTCGTTGGTCGCTATCCTCTGCCTTGCGCCGTGCTTCTATACGCGACACAGGCGGCGGAGCAGCGGACGTGCGCTCGAGTGTCCCAAGTGCACCGCAGGCAGTGTGGCGAGTGACCAGTCATTTGAACGGCTGTCAATGACGACATGACAGTATATTTAACTGAAAAGGAGAGCACCAATGGACATATCGAAACAAGACGAACTCGATCTATTGGAATACCTCGTGGACTACCAAGGCAGGCGCAGTTCCCCGGGCGCTAACTTGTCCGTGCTCGCGCGTTCTGCAGTAGAGCTGAGCATGTATGTACGTGGACTGCGCGTTTCGTATGCGGATATCAGCGAGAGCACACTCGACGAGCTGGCTTTGAACTTGCTCACAAAGCTGGCTCTGTACATAGAGCTGCCTGAAGATAAAGAACAGCAGCAGCAGGCCGACGCGGCTGTCAGCCAGCTTAAGCAGTTCATTGTCCTTGGGGCAGAACGTTATGAGCTTCTGGTGGCCTTACAAAACTTCGAAGCTGTGGTCAGAACCGGTTGGGCCTGGTCGGAGGACGTTAAAGCATTGACTGCTGTGGTGGCTAAACATGTGGTTGTGGATTCTGACACGGCAGTCGACCTGTTGACGGCGTCATACGGCGCCCAAATATGGCAAGGGCTGTTCAACGGCTATGTCGATAAAGTGATGCAGCAAGCCGCTCAATTTCCCAAGGAGGAGCCGACAACGCTGCAGGGGAACAAATTGCTTGGAGACTTAGCCGGGGTAGTGGCCGAACTTCTCGTGTTCATGGTGTCTCACCAAGAGGCAGATTTCGATGAGAATGGCCCAGAAGCAAGGCCGCTCTCTCGACTTTCTGTCCCTTGAAAGGAGTGACCTGATCGCAACCTAATTGGCAGACAGCCCATGGTGAATTGCCTGCGCTGTCTGTCTTTTAGCTATCCTTCTATGTGCTATTTGCGATAGTACGACAATGAACATAGCGTAGACATCGGGAGCAAGCGTTGATTTTGACTGGGGCATTTTGTATTTGCTCACCGCAAATGCCGGAAGCTTGCTTGCCGGCGGTAGTTCGCGCGAGCGCCTTTACGACATGTCACAGATTTCTCTACTAAGAATCCGGTAATAGTCTGCCTGTATATGCAGTATCGAGTCTGCATCGCGCGTCTGCGCGAACCTGTTACAGCGGCGGCTGAGTTTACTTATTTGTCATCAGGAAAACATCTACCAGCTGTGCCGCAAACGCTGTGTTGTAAAGCACCTGCTGATACTTGTCTTGCGCACTTGATTTGCTAAGTTCTAGAAGACAAGTTTGTAAGCCACTAAGATTTTAAAGCTCTAGAAGCACCCACCGATAAAGAAAAAGAAAAACCGCATAAGCAGCTGACCAAAACGTTTTGAGTTAAGTGAGTACTCAACTGCAGGCCGGCCCAACCTCTCCATATTAACCGCAAAACCCATTGAGGTTCGGAAACTCGCAGTCAGTGATTGACGCGCGGATCAATCTCATTTTGAGTCACTTTGGCTCATTTTGACATTTGCTTGAGGCACTTTCCGTACCTCAAAGAAGGAGGAAACCTTGGTAAAGAGATTTCGCTCGCTCCCAGTTGGTTGGGTAGAAGCCGACATGCTTTTTCTTGGCGCTGTCCGTACCGTCACCGGTTCGATGACAATTGTCCGTGTTCGCGAACGCGACACTGCTTCGGGTGGTATAGGCATAACAGAGTGGCTCTATTTGTTCGACACCGGTGCCACAGTGGAAAATCCGAGTCTGGACAGGCTCAACCGCTTACCACATGGATACAAGCCAGAACAGGTGAAAGCAGTGGTGATCACTCATCCCCACCGCGATCATGCTGACTGGTTGCCAGTCTTAGTCAAGATGGGCTTCCGTGGACCGGTCTTCGCCACGCCACAGACAGCTGCCGTGTTGCGGATCACGCTGCCTGATGTCGGGCGCCTTTACGACCGGGAAGCGGCTCGCCAAACTCGCTACAACCAAAAGCAACATAAACAGCAGCAAGCGGTTGCAAAGCGGGCGAAGAAAAGCTCAAAGCCACGTTTTGCGTCAGCCATGCGCATGTCGGAAAAGGCTCGTCTTCGTCAGGAGCAAGCCAGGCAAGCCGCGCCACCACCGGTGCTACCACTTTACACAGAAGCGGAAGCTAACCTGGCACTGACACTGCTTAAGCCAGTGAAGTACCATCGCCGCCACCGCATCGGTCCGCATGTGGATATCAAGTTTTATAATTCGGATCATGTGCTGGGATCGGCGTCGGTTCTCGTCCAGGTGGGCAAAGGTGCCTGCCGCACTTCGATTCAATTCTCAGGTGACCTCGGGCACCATCCGGAGCAGGTGCCAGGTGCGCGCCATGTGGTTGTTGAATCGACCTACTTCAATCCTCGCCCAAAAGTTGATCGCGAGGCTGAACTGGCCCGAGCAGTCAATGAGGCGCTGGTTAAGGCCAGACCAGACAAGGAGGACAGTTCGTTTGGACATCTCTTCTTCCTCGCGTTCGCCATCGAGCGCACACAAATAATCCTCACCCTACTGCATAAGTTGATGCGCGCGGGTCGTATTCCCAAGACACCAATTCGAGTAGATGCGCCACTGGCCTGTAAAGTGACGAGAGAATACGAGAAACATCTCCGACCCGATCGTTTGAAATTCCTGCCGGCAGCGATGCGGGAGGAAGCTGCTCGCGGCGTCAATCCATTCCGCATGGAGACGACCTCTCCATGCAAGAAGCCACTCGACACAAGTAAACTCAAGCAACCGACAATCATCATCTGTGGTGCCGGTATGGCAGAAGGAGGGCGCGCGCCCGATCATCTGCAGAATTGGCTACCCAACCCGCAGTCGACTGTGTTTTTGAACAGCTTTCAGTGTCCGAATACACTGGGGCGTGAGCTGCAAGACCTGATCACGAGCAATCGTGAGACGGTATGTGTGAAAGGACAGCTCGTGACAGTCAGGGCTAACCTTGTTCACTTCACATTTTTCAGTGCTCACGGCGATTCTTCAGTCAAACTCAAGTGGCTGAGCCAAATGGAGCACATGCCGCGCACGGTCTTTCTCAATCATGGCACGGCTGAAGGGACCACCGTCATGCAGGGACGGATCGAACAGCGATTCGCCGGCGGGTGCGCGTGGTTGTGCCTGACGATTTTACTCAGGTGTATCCGCTTTAGTGTGGATTGGGGGGTGGCGCAACGAGCAGCCACCCCTGTTTTTTTAAATCGAGATTGTCAAATTTGTAATTCTCCAAATTCTCATTCTCCCGACGATATACTGTATGCAGTAATATAACCGATATACCATATAGTATAATAAAACGCGGGTGAGCGAAAAGGGTCCTGGAACTAAGGACAGGAGCCCCTTTCAGTGATGGCGCTGGAGTTGTCGTTCGTATGGTGTGACAGTTAATGGTGAGTTTTGTGGTGCGAAAGTTAAGAGTGAGCTGTGGGCAGCGAGGATTATTTCTGCTGCTCAGGCCGACTTTTTCTCTTCCTCAGCCAGCGCTGGCTGAATGTGCTTGAGGACTTGATCCGAGAAGACATCTGGCAGCGAAATGTTCTTGACCACATACAGCCGAAGTTCGACAGCCGAATCGAACCAGAACAACGAATTGCCGATTTCCTCTAAATAACCGACGAAGTCGGAGATCGTCTCGAAAGTGGGTAGTGGTGACTGCTCCGGATCTTCGGGCAAATCCGCTGGAGAACAGTTGAAGCCGACCTGGCAAATGCCGAACCGTCCGTCTTGGCCAGTGATCAGCCAGTAGTAAGTGACGACGCCCTCGTCGTCAAGGCTATCTTGTTCGTCCCGACTGGCGGGTCCCAAATCGACTACTTCACCGCAGTGTTCCATCTCCCGTTCGTCTTGCTCAGTAACTGCGGCCACCACACTCTCTTCTGGATTCGGGAATTCGACTATATGCACTTGGACAACGATCTTTCCCAGAGCGTTCCCGATGTAGGTTGTACCGGGGTCTTTGTAGCCAATTACGCAGGTGAGAAGCTCGTCCAATTCGGGGTAGTAAGTCCTCACCATCTCTTCGGTCGGCGGTGTTACGCGAGGTTTTTGCATGATTCTCTCCTATGCAAGTGATTGATTCTTTTTGGAAAGTTAGGGAAATTGGGGAATTCGGGAAAGTTGGCAGTCTTCGAAAGCGCCAGGTCTGAGCGCTTCGCTTATGACGAAATGGAAGATGGCCGGAACCGCGGCGACAGGCATCGTTGCCCGCCGCCGTCGGGCTAAGAATCAGACGAATACCGCGGCTCAAGCTTAGGCAGTTTCACCTGCGCCCACGCCGACCGGTTCTACTACTGATTCGATCCAGATTACGGAAAGGGTGTCGTGCTCGTCATCAAGCGGAACTACCTGAAGCTGCAAGTGTACTCCATCGCGGATCGTGCTCAAGTCCACCCTGTTGTGCTGAACGCTTGGTTCGAGCTGCAGCCGTTTGTTGGTTGCAGTCGCACCCTCGCCCCGCAGGGAGAACAACAAGATCGATCCTTGACGTTGTAGGTCGAAGACTTCGCCTGCGACCCATTGAGGAGTGTTAGCGGGCCTCTGGTCTTCTTTGCTCACGAGTCGTATTCCTTTCAGCTTTTGGATTTGTCCCGCCCGGTCCCGGCCCCCATCTTGTTCCATGCCGCAGCGCCCGCAGCTAGCAATAGCCTGCGAAGATCAACGTCATAGACAAAAATAGTTTGGTTTTAGAGATACAACCTTGGGAAAGGACAAAGCAAAGACATAACTAGGCTACCTAGGTCGTAACGTTGCAAACAACGGTGATTGTCAAGAACTCCTTCGGTATACAGCTCGCAAAGCGCTGTTGGGACAGGCTTCTTGGTGGCAAGGCACAATTGAATGTCGGCTGGCTTGACCGATTTAACCCTTCCCTTCTGCTAGCGCTGCTAGCGCGGTCTGAAGTGTGTTGCTAAAAGCTGGATGTCCAGTAAATTTATCTGACCAATGCGTTTGATATGACTTTGGTCCAGCTTCCTATCGCTGATTTTGCTTACGCACCGCAAATGATACCGTATATGGTGCCTCATTGGGCCGAAAAAAGAAGTCGGTGGCGGAAGCCGCCGACCTCCCTTTGTTAATCCGGGGATTTATCGCCACCTCGTCCCCGTGACCCATTCTCGGTCGGTCGTGAATACGGCGAACGTCTGGAAGCCGATGAGCGCCACGACCGTTATCACGATTACCGCTATCTGGAAAGCTTTGCAGAAGCCATGCCCGATGTTGGCGACAGCCAGCCAGACCAGAAGCGCGCCCGGGCAAGCGGCGGAGCCGCAAGACAATATCCGCATAGTCCAGGAGATGTTTCGTTGCTCTTGCTGGTAGCATTCAGCTGCCGCCATTGCGCCGCACCCGCAATAAAGTGCGACAACGGCTCCGATCCATCCTATTACCTCGTTGGTGCTGTATGACAGGTACGCCACCACAGCAATTATCGATGCTGTTACGAGGAGAAAGCGAGACAACTCGACCATGACCCTTTCGTTTTTGCTTACATCCTTAAGCAAAAAGTAAAGGGACGCGCCCAGTAGCAAGAACATGCAAATTTCCCAAAACATTGACGACGACATAGCCCCCTCCTTCCAAGGGTGAAGTTGGCAGCTGCTCCGCTGCCTGTTAGATTGTGATCTCCAGGCAGCTTTCGCCGCCTGGCAAAAGTTGCGGTCTTTAGGCAGTTATTCGCCGCCATGTTCTCAGTTCTCTGTAAGAAGGCGGAGGATCACGGTGAACAGGGTGACCGCCTTCCGTGCACACTATCATCGTTTCTAGGGTGCCATCGGCTTTTAGAGTTACCACCGAATACAGAGTCATCGCGCAGCGATCGGTTATCGCAAGTCTAGTGGTGACAGAGAAGAACCTGTTACCGCCGATATAAACTCCGTGCGTAGAGTGGTCATGCGCCGCAGCGTTCAAACCTTCCGCGGAGTAGGCACTTCCCCGTTGGGTGATTTTCATTCTCAGTCGTCCATCCGGAGCGTTCGGATCGGGCGGATTGACTTTCCTGACGCCTAACCTGATCCCATCACCAGGATTTCGGTCATACATCGATCTAGTCACACATTCCCAAGGACCGCTGATATCAGGAGGATTGGCGAGATCTTTCAGATCCCAATCGCCCATGAACGGCATTGAAACAGGCACTTCGTTATCCATAAATATTCTCCTTGCCTTTTCGAATTGATATTTGCTGTTGCTCTGCAGCTGCCGATTCCTCTCAAGTTTCTGCCAGACGCAGAAGCACCAAATACGACATCACAGCGCCTAAGCTCTGTACAAATGAAGCCATCTTGTGGTGGGGTCGGTATTTCTGGTTGCTGCTCTGCGTTGTGAATCAGTAGGAAAATTGAGGTCAGCTCAGCCTAATTGTTGTCATTGCCTCTTTTCAAGCCAGTAAGCGATCTAAGTTATCTATCGAATCACTAACCCTGATACTGCTGAAAAACACTGAGCTTGCGTGGTATTGACAACAATGGTCACCGAGCGCTGAGATTTCGTTAGAGACATATAACTGGGCTGGTGTGAGAAGCGCCAGGTTCGCGCAGCTCACACAAGTTCTAAAACGAAACAGCGGTCCAGCGTCTAATACATTACAAATGTCGCAATACTTACAAATAGTGATGCCGTAGAAAAGCTTCGCTTAGGTAATTGAAAAGCTTGATGCCGCCGATGCCGTTGAGGTGTACTGGATCGTAGAAATCACTGGCTGTGAATAACCGATCGCGGTTGAGATCGATGAAGTCGGCCTGGTTGTCGTTGGTCGCAGATTGTAATTTGGCCAAATAGAGGGCGTAAACACCTCGCGGAATCAGGTTCATGTTCGCCGCTTGCAACGGCATATTGACTATAACGACGCGCGTACCTTGCTTGTGCGCCAGGGCGAGAGCGCGCGCAAAGCATTTAAATTGAGTATCACAAACGCCGGCGTTGAACGGCACGTATCGCTGTTTGTATTCGGAAGAGTTGTCTTTATTCACCACAACTTTTGTACCGTATGGCTGCACGATCCACTCGCCTGGCAGATTGTCATCGACGGAAAAAAGCACAACATAGGGCAAAAACCAATTGGGGCCGGGCGCTGTCTGCGTGGCCAGAGAGGGGAAAAACGGTGTCAGTAGGTTGATCATAGACGAGCGGCAAAGCCGAATATACTCCGGGCGTCTGGCGTAGATGGTGCTCACAGCGGCGAGACTATCTTCGACTTGCAGCCAAAAACGTTTGTTGTTTGTTTTCAGTAAATCCGGTTGTCCACTGATTTGAGACAAGTAGCGAACAACGGCAGTATCTTCTGGATGCAGGTAAGTCTTGTCGATAAAATCACGTGGTGCCACACCCCAAACTATGACTTTCGGAGCGTTTTTGTTTTTGAGCATTGTCGAGATTATGGCGTAGCCATCGCTGGCCATCTCACCGCCGAGGGCGAAAGAGCCGGTCGTTACTTTTTTGCCCAAGAGACCTTGCAATTTGTATTCAAAATATTCTGAGCGCGCATGCTCTGCGGCATCTAGAGCGCGATTCAAAAATGTGGCGTCGCCGTCATTTTGAGCGGCAATCATTAGACTTGAACCAAGCAAAACAATGTCTGGGGTCTGGGTGCGAGCACGATAATTTTTTACCGCCCACCAGATCCAACTTCTGCCAGCACTGGCATATTTGTCGCTTGGAATAAGCAGACGATTAACCACGTCCAGGGCGACGAACAAAAGCAATGCGGCAAGCGTGCAACCGATCACCAACTTTTTTGTCGAGCGCTTGGCGGGCGGCTTGTCTAAGAGCTGGTTCGGGTTTGTGGTGGTGCTCGTTGTTGTACTTGCAGACATGGTCTCGGGGTCCGGTGTTTGGCTCCGGTCGGCTATCATAGCCACTGCCCGCTGGGAAATCCCGCCAAACTTTTCATCTCGAGTGGGAAGACAGAAAAACCGCCAGCTTTTCTGTCTTGCGACGCGATGTTGAAGTCGTCCTGGCCAGCGGACGGCCAGGTGGGCGAACAGTCGACTGGCCAAAAAGCCAAAAAAATCGCCGGAAAAACTGGCCAGACCTGAGAATTAATCTGGTTTAGTGGTGATCCTACGAAGCTTCGCTCTTAACATCGACGGTCGCTTCACCTAGAATCGCACTACACATTTAAACAAGGTCTCTTTTAACACGACCCATGGCCAACGACAGCATCACACCCCCAGGACAGCAGATTTCAGACGCGCCGCTTATCACCCAGGTGCCGCCGCCTGGCAGTCTGAATCTTTTGAATATTTCCGGTCTCGGTGCAAGCGATAGCCCGAGCGCCTTTTCAGCCAATCCCGCTGCATCGCCATATGAAGCATATTTGAATATGCCACCGGCGCCTTTTGCGTCTTACAGCGGACCTTCAGTTATGGATGGTTTACCGTTTGATGCAAAACTCGGTGCCAACGGCAGGCCAAAGAAGGCTGACGGTAGCGATGACGACGGCGTCCAGGTGTCAGTTCTATATTCGGATCAGCTTGTTGAAGATAACGTCACTCCTTACGTTCGGATCACAACCGATGGAAAGGTCCTCAATCAGAACGGTCAGTCCGTCACGGCAGGGGATCTGAGCCGCTCGAACTTAGTGATTAAGGTCGATCGGGATCCAGAAGTTCCAAATGCCCAGATGACAGATTTGCAAAAACAATGTTTGAACGACTTCTTAAAGAATGATTTGACTCAGGCGTTGGACAAGAATGCAGATTTTGCCAGTAGACCAATTTATGTCGCTGATCAGACGGCGGCAGTTGATCCTGAGCTGATGGCAGCTTTGATGCAGCCGCAAATTCGGGACCAAGCACAAGTGACCGCGGATCAAATTACTCAGATCGATAATGCCATGCCAGCTCCTTCCGGTATCATGTCCCGCGAGCAAGCCGAGAGCAATTTCTCTAATGAAGTGACCCAACGACAGCGTGAAACAGATGATGAATACGCCGTTAGAAGAGCTGTGACCGCTCTGTTTTCGCAAAAAGATCATCCCTACACCAGCATCAGCCGGGTTTCTGATGGCTATATGGCTGGACCTGGCATTACCTACAACGTCATGGATAACTACATGACGCAAGTCGTTTTGACTCCTGAAATTTTGCGTGAGCTTGGCACACCGCCAGACTACAGCAAGCTTGGCGAGGTATTGAAGAAACATCCTGAATTGCTGCAGGCGCTCATGGCTAGACTTAAACACCTGCAGGAGACCGGTGAGATATCCAAAGAGATGGCACAGCGCCTAAGCGATCCTAAGACAGCCGGAGAGCTTGGCAGTTTCATCAACAAACTGCATTCTGGCGGCACTATGACACGATCCGAGCTGGCTGAATTCCGGGCGGAGATGAAAGCTAACCTGCCGAAGGAGACGCAAGAAGCGATAATACTAGATACGGTGCGTCGCTACATGAGCACTGGTGCCGATGCTGCTCATATCGCTGCCGCCATTCAACTGGGCAAGACGCCAGCCGAACTTGCCGCCCATCCAGAGTTGCTGAAGACTCCCGAGATGCGAAAATTGATGGCCGCTGCCCAGAAGTATCATGCTGTGGCAAGTTCAATTCACAACTCTAAGCCAGGCGATTACTTGAGCTGGTCAACTGATGCCAGTGGCTTGCAAATGAAGATAGCCAAGGTTGCCGAAGCTGTCGCCGAGCATACTGGAACTAGTGGCTGGTGTTATCGAGCGGCGAAAAAGACGTTGGGATACTTCGGTATCCATTTGTCTGGCGGTAAGGCAGAAGACGCCATGTCGCAAATGATGGAACTGGTGAGAGAACACAAATTTGAGATTGTCACCGGTGCCCCGTCGAAGCCGGGTGACGTTAGAGTATGTATGTCTGGCGGTTCACATCCGTACGGGCACATTGATATTGTCGCTCGCGATGGTCATACACGCGCGGCCGATCACTTCTTGCCCTCGTCGTTTAGGCCGGAGAATTTGGGCTATGGCGAAGTCGAGACTTTTAGAGCAGTCGATCCATCTGATAAGCAAGCATAGATCTTTCGGGAACTATTGAGTGCTCAAGAACCAGCTATGCGTTGGCGCTGCCAGCAAGCATCGTAATCTCCGACTAGGCATTAACGCTGCCAACAAGTGCCTTGATCTCCGGCTCGACATTTGCCCCTTTAAAGACAGCGAAGCTACTAAACTCTTCCTGCACCAACGCATCAAGCTGCTTGCGCATGTCCTTCTTGCGGGCAAGCACAGAGACAATTGCCCCTTTCGATCGCAAGGCATTGGCACCGGCCAGGACGTCAGGCAAAGAATCGCGTTCGGGCTCGAAAATTAGTGCCAGTTTTTCAGCGGATTTGGGCGGCTTGAATTTCTTTTCGCTGAGAATGCTCATGACGCGTTCAAAGCCGATGGAAAAGCCGCATGCAGGTACATCCCGTCCTAAAAATTTGCCCACCATTTTGTCATAGCGACCGCCGCCGCCCAGAGAGGCCGAATAGCCGGGGCTGGTGATTTCAAATATTTGCCCGGTGTAATAACCCATGCCGCGTACAAGCGTTGGATCGAAGCGAATGTTGTAGGCGCCGTTTGCGACTCTGGTGACAGCAGAGATCACATCTTGCAGCGGCTGCCAGACCTCATCGGCAATGACGGCCGGAATTTGTTGACGATTGAGTATGCCACCATGTATGGTGCCATCAGTTCCTAAGATCCTCAGAAAATCGGATAGGCGTTTAACTGCTTCGGCTCCATGCCCGTTTGTCTCGAGCTCTTTACAAACCCCCTGGACGCCGATCTTGTCTAACTTATCAAGAGCGATAAAAAAGCTCTCTTGTTTGCTGCCTGCGGATCCAAGTGGGGGTCCATCTACAGATCCTCCTGCAAAGCCAAATGCTTCAGCCAGCCCGGCTAAGATGCGGCGGTCATTGATCCGCACCGTGAAATCTTGGAAACCAAGTTCCAGTAGCGCCTGACCAGCAGCCTGAATCGATTCCATTTCGGCCAATGCGGATTTCTGGCCAATGATGTCGACGTCGCATTGCGTGAACTGCCGAAAGCGAGTTGCTTGCGGGCTCTCGGCACGCCAGACCGGGCGCTATTTGAATAGCCTTAAGTGGATTTGGCAGATTGTTTTGATTTTGGGCGTAAAAACGAACCAGTGGCACAGTCAAATCAAAACGCAAGCCTAGATCAGCTAGATTTTCCTTCTTGGGATTTGGCTGAGCGAGCTCTTTGTCTAGCTTCTCACCGCGCTTCAAGACTTCGAAGATCAGCTGCAGATTTTCACCGCCCTCACCGCGGCGCAGCAGGGCGATGTTTTCCATTGCCGGCGTTTCGATACGCGAGAAACCAAACTGTTCGTAAGTGCGCAAAATAATGGCTATTGCCCAATCTTTCAGGGCCACTTCCGCCGGCAGCAAATCACGCATGCCTTTTGCTGGCGCAGAGCTAAAGGTGCTTTCATTCCTTTCATTCATAGAACGACTTCAGTCCGTGAGGGAACACCATTCTCGACTAAACTCGTATGTCTGTCGAGTCTATTCATGGAACATACTATATGCATGAATAAATCGAGAGGTAAAAACGAGACTACCCGAGCCGCAAGCGCATCGGGCAGTCTCCATGGTCAAGCCGGTCTGCAATGTTCAGATGAGGAGGAATTTCCCAATGGTCATAGGCGGAACGACCATCAAACCACCCTCCTCACCGATGGCCGCTACTGAGGGACCAAGCATAGTGACACGTTTGAACGCCTCAATTACGCCGGCCACAAAGCGCATGTCATTGACGCCCGGTCCCAGCTTGCCGTCAACGATCAAGCGCGCGCCGTCGCGCGTGTTGGCCGTTGTGTCATCGTGGGTGAGGTCCCCGTCATACCAGAAGCGAGGAATCCACACGCCGTACTTCGTGCCAGCGATCATTTGCTGCACGGAATACGGCCCGCCGTCGATGACCATGTTCCTACCCCAATCGTTATCGCAAGCGGGAAAGCCGGAGCCGCTGCCGGTCGCATGGCCACCAAAGCTCTGAACCGAGCGACGGCATTTCAGAAAACCTTTGACCACGCCTTTGTGGATCAGCTTCGTTCTTTGGGCGGTGGCTCCTTCGCCGTCGAACGTTTTGCCAAACTGCAAAGGGTGGTATAGGTTCTCGCTGATTGTGATGTTTTCAGGGAACAGCCTCCTACCTAGGTAGGCTGAGAAGGAAGATGTCCCCTCTTCCCACGTGCCACCAGCGCACTCGCTGAACAGTAAGTCTCCGATTAAGTCCACGACTGCTTCGGGTTCCAAAACAACCGTGTAATAACCGGGGGTTATGGCCACACGCTGGCGGCTATCGATCGCTCTCCGGGCGGCAATTTCTGCCATTGCTACTGGGTCTATGTCCGCCAGAGTCCATGATTTCCGCTTCAGCCATCCCGACGATCTGTCGTCTTGCATCGTCACCGAGCAAGTCAACGATGTTCCCCGCCAGAACCGTTCGAGACCGGTAGAGTTAGCATAAAGGAACAGCTGTTCGGAAGGTGAGTAGACTCCCGCCACCTCCAAGCCGTCCCGACGACCTACCTCGATCATCGCCATTATTGCCGCATGCCGATCTTCAGCGGTCAATCGAGCGATGCGAGGATCGTAGCAAGATTTGGCTCTCGGGTTTGGCACTACCAGTGGTGATTTGGGGGACAACAGCCGAAGCATCCGCCGGTCGATAGGTTTTGCTCGCACCTCCTCTGCGACTCTATCGACCAGTTCGCACGCTGACCGTACGGTTAATTTGTCAGTTGAACCTTCACTCGCTCTCAGTCCGCGACTGACTGAGACCTTCAAGTCCATGTAATCGAAAGTGGCGTGAGTAGTAGGGCAGCTTGCTTGTCCGCCGAAACGGATCGTCTGAATTTTCTCAGCTTCAAGCAATGCTTCCATCCTCACGCCAAGTTTACGTGCATGATTGAGCGCGGAGCGGACGAGGTGCCGCGCGCTGGCTTCAGTGATCATGGCGACCTCCTCCTCCCCGCAGCTGGGTTAATAGTGGGAGCACTTCTTGGGGGCTGGCATAATCCAGAGCCCCAGCGATGTCCCTGGGAGCGGCTGCTTTGCTATGGCAGCCGGCGTATTTGGTCCATGTGTTGGTTGGTCTGTTCACATCTGCCTCGATGCGAAACGGTGCACAACCGTGGGTCATGTCTACAGCTTGATCCGGTCCTTGACCCTTGGAGCAAGTCTTCAGACCGGTGGTTACGTATTCGCTCTGGTCGCAGACAGCATCGACGCTTTGCCAAATGGCTGGTGACGATCCGGAAAAGGCTACATTTTTGTAGGTTTCTCCGAGCCGACCATTTTTGATCCGCTGCGCCTTTTCCGGACCGAAGAGATATCCTGTCCGATCGGCATTGATTGACCAGCAGCGATTGTTTCGCACAAGGATCCCATTTTCTGTTTGAGCGATCAATTGCTCAAGCGAAAGAGGCTGGTCGCCAGGCTTCATACAGACTTTCCGCCCTCGCACAAGTTTGGGGAAGCCGGGCGATTCGCAGCGACCATTGCCGGTAGACCGCTGGCCAATCACAGCTGCAGTTTGGCGATTGGTAAGATAACCGACAAACTGTCCGTTAGTAACAAGAGGCACTTCTGCCGGGACCTCGACCCCTTCGTCATCGTAGGGGCTGACGCCGAAGTCATCATATCCGGTGCCGGACGAATAGAGGTTGACCAGCGGCGAGCCAAGCTGAGTGCCCAGTTTATCTAGCGTGAGCCAAGATGTGCCGGCGTAGTTGGACTCCATGTGCAAGACACGGTCAAGCTCGCCGGGATGCATCATTAGCTCGTGGATCACCAACATCCCCGACTCGTGATCGAGAATGATTTTGTAGCGCCCTGGTGGGCAGGTGGTGGCCCGCGCCAACTCGACAGCTTCTTCGCCAATTCGTTCTGCAGCTTCCTCCAGGCCCAAGCTTAAGATCCTGTCCCAGCCGCCCTGGAGGTATTTGCCTCCGCAGGTGTTGGGAAAGGACAGAACTTGGTAGTCGCCCTTGTAAAAAGCCCAGGCGTCAAAACCGGCAGCTGAGGTAACGAAGCGCTGCACGATCTCAGATACGGGAGAGACGAATATCCGGGTGGTATCCGCGAACTCCATATTGCCTGTGGCGAACTTTACGCCCTTTACGTAAGTGGCGCGGATGACTTTGTCCATAAAAGCCAGCTGCTCCTCGATGGTGACGCCGGTCAATGGATGCACTTTGAATGGACTTGTCCAGCTAGCGACATGTCCGGGCTCCGGTGCCAGTTTGATCCAGCTCCTTCTCGCCAGTCCGCGAGAGCTGGCCAAAGCGTTAGCATAGGCGGCATCGACTGCTCGCCGAATGCTTCTTTTGTTCAGCTCGGCAGAGGCCGAACCAAGTGCACCGTTGCAGAGAATGCTGACGCCCAGGGATTCGTAATTGTCTGACGATACCTGCGGCATAAACCGGTTGTGGTTCAATTGTCCGTGGACAATCAGTCGCTCGCGGCGATACTCCGCGATGACGTTGGTATCACTGACGCCAGGCCGGCGGCCGCCAGTTCCAGGGCAAAGTGGGCAAGACTTTTGGCATGACTTAGGTCAAACATGGGGGGTCCTCCTTGGCGCTTTGAAATCCGCGCATATTAAAATATTGAGGGTGCGCACCACATACAGTGGCAATGCCATTCCCTGACAGGAAAGGCACAATTGAGCAATTTAGTAGCTGTATTAGTGAGAAACGGAAAGAGCTGTTATTGACGGGGAGTCATAAATTCAAATTTCACCTTATGCGGAGCATCAATTAATTGCAATCTCGAGCGACCGGTTTCTTTCTCAGAGTGGCTCTTGATAACACCGGTCTCATCAATGCGGAGCGGCACAGAGGCGGCACTTTGCCAGGCTGTCAGGGGGTAGGTTTATAGACAGAAGATATGCGTTTTTGGTTGATTATTTAACGCTTCCGGGTTCGCTTAATGGTTCACGTAAGCTCAGCTAATCTAGTGGCAGTGCCGTTATTCAGCTCGCCTAATAAACAGCCGCTGTCAAGGCGCATTCCCTTTGAACCATCGGCTGACCTCCTCCGGAGCGTTTTTGATTACACTTTGCGAAATAGCTAAATCCTCGCCGACGGCCTCAGCCCATTTTTCACTGGTGGCATAAACATTGAGCAGATAGCTGTGCAAATCCGAATCTTCGGGATTTAAGGCGACTGCCTTTTGATATTCAGCAATCGACTTGTCATAATCTTGCGCATCGAAGAACATGTCGGCGAGCAGGACGTGCTCACGTAACTGCTTTTCCTTTTGGGTAACCGGTTGATCGGTAAGTCTACCCGGAGTGAGATGTATTCTTTTGAGTGCGGCCGGAAGATCCGGTAAGAACTTAAATTTGTTGAAAGCATGTGCATGCTCCAGCGCTGTAACACGATCATTGTTCTTCTCATCTAGATCGCCTAAAGCAGCATGAATAGTGGCAATTTGTTGCTGCGCCACCACGTTTAAATCCTCGGCCGGCTTAGGAGTTAGTGACAGTGCAGACTGAAATGCTGCTAACGCTTTATCGTTTTGATTGTGTCGGCGGTAATAAGTGCCAAGACTCTTCCAGACCTCCAGAGAATTAGGAGAATACTTTACTGCCAGCTTAAGTTGGGCGAGCGCCAGATCATCTTGATGCAGTCCAGAGTAAATTTCGGCGAGATCAATCCGTGCCGGAGCGGTGAATGGGTTCAGCTCCAGAACACGCATATAAGCAGCGATAGCCTCCTTTGATTGCTTAGCTTTGCGCCCACATTTGGCCAGTTGGAAGTTGGCTTCAGAGCTGCGCGGACGCAAACGTAGCAGATATTTCACACAAGCAATTGCTTCTTCGCTACGCGATTGACCGTTCAAGAAAGCGGCCATAGTGTAAAAGGCGCGGCTGGTCAGACGTGGACATTGCAGGGCCTTGTCGTGCTCTGCAAATGCTTCGTCTGGCTTACTATGACCGAGGGCGATGCCCAGCTCCGTATGCCAAACTGGATCGTTGGGCAATGCAGTGCCGGCGCGTCTGGTATGTTCGATTCGCGCATCATTTTTACCCTCAATGATCTCGGCGCTGGCTAACCAGAGCTGACGGTTGTATTCACTGGACGTTAGTTTCGCTGCCTGGCGAAAGAGTTGGGCGACATTTTTGGCAAAGCCAAGCTTGAGCAAAGTACGAGCCCGCAAAACAATTGCTCCCTCGATGCCAGGCAAACGATTGTTTTGCGGCAGGGTCTCTAAAATGGTTCTGGCAGCTGGAATGTTGTTCTTGCGAATCTCATGCAAAGCCAATGCTTGAGCCACAGTGGCATTTTGGGCCGCTTGCGGTGATACGACATTTGCCAGTCGATCTGCTTCTTCGATCCTGCCTGTGCGGCTCAAGTTGTCCAGCAAGTGCGCTGTTACTGAAACATTGGTTGGATCGAGCTGGTGAGCGATGGATAAAACCTGAACGGCGGCGATTTCGTTTTCGTCAAGTTGAAAAGCTCGACCGATAAAGTTTAAGTCGCGTGCTAGCGCTCGCTTTGCGTTTGGCTCTTTCAACGGCTGCTTTGTATCGTGGGCGAATAAAGGCAAAATGCTGAGGATAGCGCGCGAGCAATCCAGCCTTTGCAAATAGCCAAAAAAGGCAGCCTGAGCGCTAGGTTCTTTCGCGGCGCTTTGGGCTGAGGCGGAATTCTGCGAAGACGGAACCTCTGACACAAGCGATACAAGCACAAGGCCGATGCCCAGCCAGCAAGTAGTTCGAGTGAACGAAACTTTGCCAGGCTTGAACGAATTCAACATGAGTAGCGTAGCTAAACTATTCAACAGGCAGTGACTTGGATCGGAAAAACTCAGTCAATATATTTTGGCAGGGATCTTCCATGATGCCGCCGATCACCTCCGGTATCGGATAAATGCGACCTTCACAAAACAGATTGAACACCGAACCTGCCGCACCTGATTTGTAATCATAGGCGCCAAATACCAGCCGCGAGATACGGGCTTGCACAATTGCTTCGGCGCACATCGGGCATGGTTCAAGCGTCGTGTAAATAGTACTGTTGTTGAGCCGCCAATCGCCTAAGTAATCGGCTGCCCGGCGGATCGCCAGAATTTCGGCATGAGCGGTCGGGTCTTTCGTCCGTTCCCGCTCATTATGACCGGCGCCGATAATTACTCCTTCCTTTACGATTAGCGCGCCGACCGGGACGTCTTCCTCGGATTTGAGAGCCTCTGCTAGCGCGGCCGCCATCCACCTTTCATCGATCACAGACGACCTCTTGCCGATTTCGCATTTAATTTTTGTCCCTGTCGAGAAATTACTCTTCGAGTATATAAGCACGTGGAAGCAATGGGATGAACCACTTAAGAAAGGAAGGTTCAGGGGTGTACCAACCTTTCTTAAGTTTCCTCCCGGAAATGGACCGCGATGGCGGCTCTTTAGGGGTGTTGAGCGCGCTGTCCAGTCCAGTCACGCGAAATATGTTTCACGTTGGGGGTGACGTCAACAAATTTCGCCTTATGGGGAGTCCAAGCCAATCTGTCAGGGGTGCCGGATTGGCAGTGTAGGAGTCAACAGCAGGGAGGTACGCTTATCGACAAATCTCGATTATCAAACTGAACGCGGCAAGCATTCAGAACCATGGAGGGACCGGCAGCGGTCTCTCTTTTTTTGCATGAGGTGCTTTCACGAAAAAAGCAGCAGTAATTCCAACTGAAGATCGGCGCTGGTCGGGAAAATAAAAAGGGTTTGCGCGAGCAGCGCTAGCTATCCTCCTGACTATCCTCAAGGAATATTTATCGAAAGATTGTGCGAGCCTAAACCCCCGGATCGCTCCAGACAAAGAAAAGCGGCCATTAATAGGGTGTATGACTGGACGACCGAGCCTCTTGCTTGAAGTCAAGAGATAATTGTAAGGTGGGACATCTCCAGTAGTCAGATTCATAAGTTTCACAAGCGCTAGAAAATAAGCACCTATTCACGCCCAAGCCGCTAATGGCAGACCAATGTTCTGTGCGTGTCTGACCGCTGTTTTGTAGGAGCTCTCGTGGCTGGCGACAACGAAACTTACCTCGATTTGATCTGGTCGAGGTTTTTGAGGAAAGGAGCCCCATGGCCACACTTGAAGAGCTGAACATATCGGCGCGATTGGTTGGTGAGATCGCTTTGAGCAGCAGGCAAGGCAAAGTAGACCAAGTCGTCGTTTGCAAAAATGGAGCCGACGTGAGGCAGCTTACTTTGAAACGCGCTTCCGACATCCAGAACGCGCGTGTCTTTGCCTATGGCGGTAAGCCGTGGACTGTTGTCGGACATAAGATCTACGCACCGCCCGACACCAAGTTAGTGCCTGAAGTCTTTGTCGTGCTTCCGGAAAATTCTCAGTGCGGCGTCATTCTCCTCGATGAGGTATTGGCTGAGCTGAGTGTATTAACAGCGGCGAATGACCCGGGGAAGCCGCCATCGGCCAGGACACCGACATCGGCCCGGATACAGGCACCGGCGAGGACATCGGCACCGGACGCTAACGGGCGATCTCGGTCAACCACGCGTCGCTTCTGTCGTGACTGGCACCGCCAGCGGTGACTTGGCTCTCAATTTTGTATCTTGTTGGTTCTCAACTTCGGCATGGGAGGCTTTACTAACCTCCCATGTTCGAATTTACGGCAGCAATACTATGAAAAATAGTATATAATCCAGTTTTCAGATTCTAAAGCGTACAGCTCGCAGCTTCATGATCCAATAAGAAGAAGTTTGACCGATGACATCCTTGCGACACCAGCGGATTGCTTTATCTGCTTACTTGCTTCGGTGTAGGTTCGGTAGTTAATTGCCTCATTTCCCTACAGAGCGTTTCTTTCCATTCAGCAAGGTCGTTCGTCACTAAGCAGAAATCTTTTTTGGCTGCCAAATTTGACAGAGCATTTGGATGCGGACGGCTGTGCAATTGATCACACAGATCCAGCCACCAAGTCACATCAGGATCTGCCAACACCGACTTTTGAAATTCACGGAGGTGAACATGACTCGCCTTGTCCTTGCCACGTTGCTAATTTCGATCTTGGGAATTTACTTTCGGCGCTGGCCGAAAGTGGACTCGTCCAAGCTCCTCAACCAACCGAAGATCAATTTGATCACTAACGCTACGGCGGCCATCTTAGCGGTGCTCGCCGTTTTTGTCGGTACAGTTTGCCGGACCGAGCTTACGCGAAACTTGGACATCGGCTTTGGCTGCATCTGTATCTTTCTGCTCACGATTAGCCTGACGAAGTGGTTCCATGCCGGAAGCGCGTCGTGGGAAACGGCAGACCAGGTGGCGAATATCTGGTTATTCGTGGGTTTTTGTCTGCTTGGCGCATTTGCGGCCTGTGACAAGGGAATCGAAATCTCACACTCATTGCGGCTGGTTCGATTCCTTTCCGCTCTCGCTTATCTGATAGCTGCAATCGGTATCCAGTGGTTTGTTCAGCTTGGGGTGGAAGCAGCTGAGGCCGTGTGGTACGAGAAATGGCCCAATTGGTTCTGGACTTGGCCTAGGTGCGCGCGACTATTTTCCAACATCAACATTTCCGGTTTACGGAGGCGAACATGAATAACCTTGAAGTAGCTGTTTCTGTGTTGATTACGATCTTGGGCATTTGCTTGCGGCGCTGGTCGCATGTAGATTCATCCAAGGTCTTTGACGAACCAAAAATCTATTTCATCACCGACGGTATGGCAGGCATTTGTGGCTTGCTGGCCATCTTTATCGGTGCAGTTTACAGGACTAAGCTGGAGCGAAACTTAGCCATCGGCTTTGGCTGCGCCTGTATTTTCCTGCTCACCATCCACCTGACCAAGTGGTTCGATTCCGGAGTCGAGTACTCATCGGGAAGTGCAGCTCGGGTGGCAGGGATCTGGGTGCTAGTGTGCGGTATTTCAGGAATAGTGTACGTCGCCTGCCAGGTGGGCATGGAAAACTTGCACTGGCCTCGGCTTGTCCAGTTTCTGGGCAGTCTCGGTTACACAGTCCATGCACTCTACATCCAGTTAGGCGTCCTCTTTATTGCCGCATTCGCCAGAGATGTGGGGCGAAACAAATGGCCAGGATGGCGCAGGAACTTGCTCCAACGCGGTACTTCAATGATCGAGTTAATGACTTGTTAGATGACCGGGTCAATGTTCTGGTCGAAGAGGTAGGTCAACGGTCAATGACTTGGTTATTGCGCGGTGCTGTTCCAACTCCACTCGGGTGGGAGCCTTCTGTTCCCACCCTTTCTTGCCCTAAGCCCCATCACTTTTAATGCGCGAAGTGTTTGAGGCGCTTGCTTTTTTGGGTGAGCTGGGTCTATTCCAGAATATAGTATGACAGCTGGGCATTTTTGAAAAACAGTGGTAGTGCTAGCGGTGCTAATTCGCAAGCTAGTTAGATCTCGATAAGAGAGATGATAACGCGAACAAATGAGCCTTTCAAAAATTACGTAACATTGCGGATTCCTTGAAAACGCGTAAGCGCAGCCGTTAGGCTGAGCTCACCCAATAATTCCGATTTTGCATAAAGAAGAACAATAACCAGCAGACCTGCCTAGCCTGAAGCAAGCCTTCAAAAACCCAGATTTGGGTATGCAGGGTAATTTGGTGTGTTCTCTGTTGCCTCGAAACTAGAAGCGGCTTGCCCACCTGTGAAGGACGGACAAGCTATGGTCTAACGCAAGTCAGCATACGCAGCCAGGAATGCGCATGCTTACAAAAACATCCTACGAATGAAAGGAACTAACCAATGAAAGCAACTCAGAAAGCAACTCAGCTGGCCATTCTGGCCGTAGTTGTAGTAATTGCAACTGCGATGCTAAGCGCGCAGGTGCCTGTGTTGACAATCTATACGTTCCCAACTGGGGATAACAACCCTGCGTCGCCGGTCAGCCCAACTTGGAACCGCGCCGACGGAAACATATACGGGACCACCACCCAAGGTGGCTCGGGCCCGTGCGGAGGTGGATGCGGTACGGTGTATAAGCTGGCGTGGGCCAACGGCAGATGGAACCAAACGACCCTGCACAGTTTCACCGGCCCGGATCAAGACGGGTCTTTGCCGAACGGCGGGCTGGTCTTCGATGCGCAGGGCAATTTCTATGGCAGCACCCGCAATGGTGGCTTATACGGTGACGGCATCGTTTTCGAGCTCTCTCCACCGACTGGAGGGCACGGCTGGACAGAGACCGTTCTGCACAATTTCGGGGCAGGCAACGACGGGATTTTGCCGAACGGGTATTTGTGGATCGATAGGAGTGGCAATCTGTATGGCACTGCTAACGGCGGAGGTGGCAATAACTGTGACGGTGGCTGCGGCACATTCTTCGAGCTGGTCAACAACCAAGGCCAGTACACGTTCAAGGTGCTCTACAATTGGAACGAGGCTCAGGGCACAACCGGCGCGTATCCGAACGAGCTGCTCTGGGACCCCAATTCGGGTGGGTTCTTCGGAACGACATTCACTTCGTATCAAAACGGCGCCCCCACCGGAGGAACCGTCTTCCAGTTGGTACCTACGCAGTCGGGCGAACAATGGCAGCTGAACGTGCTGTACACGTTTCAGAGGCCAGAAGATGGTTACGACGGTGCCAGACCTTCGCCAGCCATCTTGTACAGCAAGTTCCTCGGACCGGGCTCGCACGACTGGCAAGCGATTCTCCAGCAGATCGTTCACCAGGGTGCACTCGAGATGGAGGGCCAGGTTGACGGCTTCGATCCACTTGCCGGTTTGGCGATAGATGCAAGCGGCAATCTGTATGGCACCACCAGCAAAGGAGGCTTTCTAAACGACGGATGGTGCAGTGATGGATGCGGCACGGTCTTCGAACTGTCGCCTCCGTCATCGCCAGGAGGCACGTGGACCGAACAAGTGCTGCACGATTTCACGGGTCCACCTGACGATGGTCTCTGGTCGCAATCCCCTGTCACACTGTGGAACGGAGGAGTCTACGGGACCACCAACTTTGGTGGCAGCCATGTCCAGCAATGCGGAGGCCTTGCCTGCGGGGTTGTGTACGGCATGAGGCAATCACAAGCAGGCTGGACATGGCAGATCCTGCGAGACTTCGATTACTACAACGGCCTTTTTCCCTATGGGCGACAAACAATAGGTCCGGACGGAGGTCTGTACGGGACTGCCTTCTTGTCTTCACCATACGGATACGGGGTGGTGTACAAAATTCCGTAACGCAACAAGGCGAAGGGAAGCGCGTTTGCGCTTCTCTTCGCCATTTTTTTACTTTTTAGAGTTGTGTCTATTAATGCAAATAGTATTCTCAGGTTTGGCCCCCAGACAGTCCACTGGACAGACGCGCCGCTATTTACAGCGCAATCTGCATCTTTGCCATGCGGCTCTGACACCGTCTTTTGCACGCCCCTAATTGATTTCAACGAATTTGTTTAAAGCTAATATGAAACGCGAAATTGGAGCTGTTGCGCAAATCACCCACAGTCTGTGCGATTCGAGGCGTTTTGAGTCTGCCGAACGGAAATGGGAATTGCTACAACGATTTACAAATACTTTTTCGTAACGCCTAAATCCAGTGCGTACCGGTAGCCGACTAGTTTGTACAAAAGCTTGGCGACCAAAAAATCCGGCGCTCGGAAATCGTTTATGGGAGAAAATTCCACGATGTCTGCGGCGACAACATTTTTGCGAATGCACAAGACCTTTATCAGCTCCAGTATTTCGTACCAACTTATGCCGCCTGGTTCTGGCCTGCCAGTTGCAGGCACCAGTGAGCTGTCGAGCCCGTCGACATCGATCGTCAAGTAAACGTTGTCAGACAATGTGTTGACGATCTCGTGAAAATTCCAGCGATCTTTTTGTCTGGACCAGAAAATGTTGACCATCGGTTCTTCACTTTCCAACCAGATCACTTCTTCTTTACCAATATTACGGACGCCAACATTTGTGATGATCGGATTCGGCAAGGCTTGATAGATGTGATAACCAACCGAAGCATGGCTGTAAGCGGTACCATCAGAAGAAGCTCGCAATCCCGCGTGCGCGTCAATTTGCAAAACCGATAAGTCCGGATATTTAGCGGCACAGGCGCGGACCGCTCCCAGTGACAGCGAATGTTCTCCGCCGATTATGATCGGAAACTTGTCGGCTTCGATTAATGGACTGATGGCATCGTAGAGCTCTTGAAAAGGCTGATCCGTCTCCCGAATTAAGGCTGGCATGCGCACTTCGTTGTGCGTGTGGATGCCAATGGTATGGGGTTCAGTCCAGAGTTCTTCATCAAACAGTTCTACCTGCTGGCTGGCTTCCAAGACAGCTTTTGGCCCATTTTTAGTGCCTTTGGTGTCACTATTTGCCGCTGTGTAGGGGCAAGGGACGATGAATACTTTGGAATTTTCGGCTGCTGAATACTCTTCTGGCAACCCAAAATAGTTGTGAAGCTTTTCTGCGACCATCATTTTTTTTCTCGGTTGGGATGCCCGTTTATAGCACCTCCAGGGATTCTATTCAATTGATTGTTCACCCCATCTGCTGCCGTTGTTGAGCGCTGGCTGGTAGTCATCAGTCGATTTTTAAGAAACAGAAATACTATAGTTATACATACTATATTAAGCACTAGATCGAGATGGAAAAACAGACACCGCAAGGAAGACAGTCAGCTCACCAGCGAAGATGGAGTTGCTGTTTTCCTTGCGGCGCTATTAATCGTTAGCGGCGCTGTTGGTCGTTTGTGGATCGCACAAGGCCTTTAGCTCGCTGCCGATCAAGCGGATCTGATGATCCGCCACAATGCAGCAGTAGATGTCCGCCAAGAGCTGGCGGTCCAATCGCTGCCAATCGACTGTTGTCGCTGCGCCGTCAGACTGAATACCGATCGCTGCCTGCAGGCGTTGATATGCCTTTGCACAACTGTCGGCAAGCAGAAAGTAGACACAACGGCGGCGTAGGTGCTCAACGTCTTGCAACCGTTCCTCTGGCGACAAATGCACTGTCGTCAGATCATATTCAGCATCGATGCAAGCAGAACGAACCAGGAACGGCTTGCCCAAGTTGGCGTACTCGGACAATAGGGAACCCAGCTCTTGCACGAGGAAGTTAGCCGACCGGTTTTCAGTCAAGCCATGCTCGATGTCGAAGAAGTGCGCGGCAATCTCCCGCCTGAAGGTCGGGCTGGTTGTGCGCAGTTCAGGGGCGTCGTAGAAGTCGACTGAGGCATCGGTGGGATAAAGGGTTGATAGTGAATCCGCGAGGTCGAGCCGCCCGAGCAGCGAGCCAAATTTTCTGCCCTTGCGGGTAATGCCCTCACCGATTACGTGAATTCGGCTCAAGGCGTACGTGAGAAACGGCGCCATGTCCAAATTGTGGTCACGCAGATCGGCGTGGAATTGCTCGAGCGTTGCTAGCAACGGACTTGGACAATCGTATCTGTGTGCCCGTTCAATGGCTGTGCCCGACAGAATGTAGGCCCACAGTAAATCACAGCCCTCGGCGCCGACCTTGTTCGTTCTCTGCGCGAATTGCCAAAGCGGCATCGTGCAGCGTATCGCATCGTATGCTGCCTGCACGATTCGATATGTGCAATAGCGCTCCAGAACTAGGTTGTCGGTGTGCGCGTGGAGAGTGTCAATCGCTGTCGATTGTGTGGGTGGCTCTTGAACATGGCTGCCAATGGATGGCGTCTGCTCAAAATAGGTCGGGTCGGAAAACAGACCGTTGACAACAAAGTCTGTCGGCAAATAATTCTGTGTGCTCATGACGCCTCCTTTCATTGGCATGTCGATGGCGTTTGTTGCTCATTTCGAATTGTTCTTGAAAAGCTGCGCTTGGTTCGTGTAGCTCAGCTAGTGTTGTAGTGGATTTATCCGGCTAGGGAAGTCTGGTACGGGCACTGTCCAGCATCACATCTGGTGGCAGTTCGAATGGACTCGCCGGACCAGACCTCGCGTGAAAGTCGCGATGAATCTATGTGTTGAATTGTTATGACGGGCTATAAGGGTTTCCGTACCAAGTAAAAAAAGTTCAGAAATATCTATTTAGAATCTATAAGTAAGCGACCGATCTTCACAACAAATTAAGAGTGCTAATCGCCCCAGTTGGATTAAATCGGCCAGTTCGTGATTATCGCGATTGTCTGTGGTCTGGAGTTTGCGAGGAAAACTGGTGGTCTATACTGTTGTGGCGCTCCAGTCAATTTCATGAACCCTAATCTCAAAAAGCTGCATCTCTATCCTTTCGAGAAGCTAAATCAGCTCAAGGCCGATGTTGTGCCGCCGAAGGATCTTTCGCCAATTGTCATGTCCATTGGTGAGCCTAAGCATGAAGCGCCACAGTTCATCAAAGACGAGTTGGCAGCCAATCTCAATCATCTCAGCAACTATCCGACGACCCAGGGCTCATGTCAGTTGCGCGAGGCGATCGCCAGGTGGGTGAGCCAACGCTTCTGTTTGAAAGCAGACACTCTCGACTGCGAGCGTCATGTTTTGCCGGTCAACGGTACTCGTGAAGGATTGTTTGCCATCGCTCAATGCATTGTTGAGGGTGGTCCGGACGCTTTAGTTGTCATGGCCAATCCTTTTTATCAGATCTACGAAGGCGCAGCATACTTAGCTGGAGCGAAGCCATATTTTCTCAATCTGACGGAGAGCAACGGCTTCTTGCCGGAATTAGATCTGGTGCCGGATTCTGTTTGGCAAAATTGCCAGCTGATTTATATATGTTCGCCGGGCAACCCAGCGGGAGCGGTGATCGGCTTGGCGATGTGGCAAAAACTGATCGAATTGGCGACTAAATTTGATTTCGTCATTGTCGCGGATGAATGTTATTCGGAAATTTATCGCGATGAAGACCAGCCGCCGGTTGGGCTTTTGCAAGCAGCTGCCCAAATGGGGCGCCATGACTTTAGCCAATGCCTTGTTTTCCATAGTCTTTCCAAACGCTCGAGCGTTCCTGGATTGCGCTCAGGGTTTGCGGCCGGTGACAGCAAAATAATCGAGCGATTTTTGCGTTATCGCACTTATCAAGGCGGGGCGATGCCGCCACCCACGCAAGCGGCCAGCGTCAAAGCCTGGCAAGATGAAGAGCATGTGCGAATTAATCGTTTGCTTTACAGGCAAAAATTTGCCGAGGTCACCAGGATCTTATCCACCGTTACTGCCGTGCACACGCCGGAGGGCGGATTTTATCTCTGGTTGCCCACAGGCATCGACGATCAAGTTTTTGCCCGCGAATTATACAAAGCTCAGAATGTAACGGTTTTGCCGGGCGCCTATCTGTCCCGCACCGCCCATGGTATCTTGCCTGGTGAGCGATATGTCCGCATTGCGCTTGTACCGCAGTTAGACGAGTGTGTGGAAGCAGCCAATCGGATCAAAGAATTCATTTGCCACAATCAGTCCCAAAACAAGTGGTTGAGCACTGAGACCAGGAAGGACGCAAGATGAACAAAACGTCGCTCATAGAAAAGCAAATTATCGAAGAAGCTTACGAAAACCGAGCGAGCATTTCGCCCGGCAACGTCCGACCTGAATTAAGGGCAACGGTGTTGGAAGCGATTGAATTGTTAGGCTCGGGTTCTCTGAGAGTTGCCGAAAAGATAGATGGAGTCTGGACAGTCAATGAATGGCTGAAAAAAGCGGTGCTTTTATATTTTCGCATCGAAGACAATAAGGTAATCAAGGGTGATTACACCAGCTATTTCGACAAAGTGCCGGCAAAATTTAAGTCGTATACCGATGCTGAGTTTCGCCAGGGCGGGCAGAGAGTAGTGCCACCAGCGACGGTGCGTTTCGGCGCTTTCGTGGCGCCTGGGACTGTTCTCATGCCTTCCTTTATCAATATTGGCGCCTATGTGGATTCTGGCACAATGGTCGATACATGGGCTACGGTCGGTTCTTGCGCTCAGATTGGCAAAAATGTGCACCTCTCTGGTGCCGTCGGCATAGGTGGTGTTCTCGAACCTTTGCAGGCCAGTCCGACGATCGTAGAAGACAACTGTTTCATTGGCGCGCGCTCAGAAATCGCCGAAGGTGTAATCGTTGAGGAGGGGTCGGTGATCTCGATGGGTGTCTATCTTGGACAAAGCACTAAAATCTTCAATCGGCAGACCGGCGAAATCAGTTATGGCCGTATTCCCAGAGGCTCGGTCGTAGTCGCCGGAAGTCTGCCTGCCAAGGATGGCAGCCATAGCCTTTACTGTGCGGTAATTGTCAAACAGGTGGATGATAAAACTCGGGCAAAGGTCGGTATCAACGAATTGCTGCGTGAAATCTAGTTTGGAGAGAAGAAGATGTCCGCGGCACTAGATTTGACAATCGATTTAATCCGGCGTCCATCTCTGACGCCGCTCGATTGTGGCTGCCAAGACACTATAGCCGCACGGCTAGAGGCCGTTGGCTTCAAGATCGAGCGCCTGCGCTTTGACGATACGGAGAACATGTTCGCCCGCTTTGGTGACAGTTCGCCGTTGCTTGTTTTTCTCGGGCACACAGATGTTGTTCCTGCCGGTCCTTTAGAACAATGGCAAAGCTCGCCGTTTGCCGCGGAATTGCGGGACGGTTTTCTTTTTGGCCGCGGTGCCGCCGATATGAAAAGTGGGCTGGCGGCGATGGTCACAGCTCTGGAAAAGTTTGTCAGTGAGCATAAGACATTTCGCGGTTCACTCGGTTTGCTGGTGACCAGCGATGAGGAAGGTACCGGCGTCAATGGCGTTGCCAGAGTAATGGAGCACTTTGCCGCTCGCCAATTACAAATTGATTGGTGTCTTGTCGGCGAGCCGTCCTCGGTGAGCACAGTTGGGGACACAATTAAAAATGGCAGACGCGGCTCTTTAACCGGCAAGCTCATTGTCCACGGCATGCAAGGACACGTGGCCTATCCGCATCTGGCGAATAATCCAATCCACAAAGCGGCGCCAGCGCTGGCTCAATTGTGCAGTGAAACCTGGGACCAGGGCAACGAGTTTTTTGGTCCGACCACTTTTCAGATTTCCAATATTCATGCCGGTACAGGCGCGGACAATGTTGTTCCGGCAGATCTGGAAGTGCTCTTTAACTTCCGGTTCTCAACCGCAGTGACGGCTGATCAATTGAAATCGCGCGTGCAGGCGATCTTGAGCAAGCATCAAATGCAATACGACCTTAGCTGGCGACTATCTGGATTGCCGTTTCTTACTGCCGGCGGTGAGTTGCTCGAAGCTGCGCGTGCAGCCATTCGTGATGTTACCGGCATCGAAACCCATGTGTCGACGGCCGGTGGCACCTCCGATGGTCGTTTCGTGGCGCCAACTGGAGCGCAAGTGGTGGAGGTCGGTCTGGTCAATGCCACCATTCACAAGGTCAACGAATGTGTGAAAGTAAGCGACATCGAGACACTGAGCGCCATTTACGAGAGAATTTTAGAACGCTTGCTGCTTTAGTCGCCCGCTCTAGTCAATTGCTCCGGTCCGGACAGATAGACGGCCGCCTCTGCACTGGCACCGATGCTGGGAGAGAGCCATGTAAAATCTTGGCAGTGTGCCACCGTATACGGTGGCATATTAGGGCCAAAAAAATAATATGGAAGCTTGAGATTTTGTCAAGCTTCCATAGAAAGAGAGCCGAGGACGGACAACTGTCTCGACCCCCTTTTTAGTAAGCGTCAGCGTTTCATTGGACCACCTCCATCTGCGAAAATCGAAAAGCCAGGCAGGCTTCTGGCTCGTTAATCCGGTTGAAGCATCTGCTCTTCGTATTGTCTGAGGACTTGCTCGTCGGTGACAAGAAAGGGCCTGCCCCTGGGGCTTTTCTCTTGCTTTTCCTCGCCGAGAAGGGAAGACTTCGCAGCTGCTCGTGCCCTGGCTGCCCGAGTTTTGCTTGTACCCTCGTGGATGCCCAGCATAGAGGCAATTTCTTCATGTTCGAATCCTTGGAGATCATGCAGGACAAGGCACATCCAATACTCTGGCTCCAGGGTGGCAAGCGCTTTCTCCAACATTATTCTGGTGATCGCGCTCTTTAGACGTGGGTCCTCGCCACCCACTTCGAATGGGGCAGCGTCGTCCCCTGGCTCTTCATCCAGGTAGAGGAATTCTGGTTCGCACTTGCGCAACTCCATCAGGACGACATTTACTGCCAACCGGTAAAACCAGGTCCAAAATGAAGATTGACTTTCGAACTTATGCAGCTCTGTCCAGAGATGCATAAATACTTCCTGCGTGAGATCTTCCGCCAGAGTTGGATTGTTTGTCATTCTGAAGCACATGTTACCGACTTGTCGCTTGTACTTTCGGTACAGTCTTTCGAATGCCTCGTCGCTGCACGCTTCTAGAATTTGCTCGACCAGAAGCAGATCGGAGTCGAACGCGTCCTCAACTGAGCGCACAGCTGAGCATGATGAGCGCAGCGGTGAGCTTCTCAATGAGCAGGTCGGAGCTGGGAGCGGATAAGTAACTTCTTGGGTAGCCATGGTCGTGTTCTCCAAAATTTCCGCGGGGAAATTAGCTAGGTCGGCTGCTGCGCCGATGGTGGTGAAGTTTGGCCGCGCGTCATAGGGTCGTCAGAGCGACTGACAGCAGGCGGCAATGAAACTTGTCAGAAAAATCCGAATTTAACTGCAATGAAAGCGGAGGCAAATTATGATGCCGAGAGTTTTCCCGCTCGCGATGGCGAACACTTTGAAAATTAGCTAACGGCTAAGACTGGCTTGGATTCCTGAAATGAGAGAGTTAATGGTTACCGGGGGGATATTTTGACACTAGTTTCAAAGACTGGGGAAATCAAGCTTTTCTTAAGCTTTTGCTAGAAAGAAGGTTCGCTGAGCTATCAGACCACAGCAGAAAAGACATGGCACAAGAAATTGGCTGGCTAAATGCCGGATCGCTTTTGCAATCTGAGTGCCGTCTCACTGAGTATCGCCGAACCAATCCACAAGCCAGATTCATCGATGTCGAATGTGGCAGTGTGATGAGGGAAATAATTGGCTGCCGGCCCCGCACCTTTCGGCAGGCCGCCCAAAAACATGAATGCACCTGGCGCTAGTTCCGCTAGCATGGAGAAATCTTCGCTCCAGGGTTTTGGTTTGAGAGTGATCACATTTTCTTCGCCGATGATCTCGATCGCTGCCTGCCGCATGATCTCGACAACGCCGCCATCATTTTTGGTCACCGGATAAAGAGATTTGTACTCTATTTTGTAGTCGCCACCTAAGGCGCGGGCGACCGAACAAGCGCGCTCCAGTTCCTCTTTCAGTTGGTCTCGCACGGCTGGGTCGAACCAGCGAACTGTGCCGATCAAAGTCACCTCATCTGAAATTACATTGCTGCGTCTGCTCGAACTTTGAAACGAGCCGATTGTGATAATCGCCGCATCAGTGGCGGCGATACGGCGCGAAATAATCTGTTGAACGGCTTGCACGACGTTGGCGCCAAGCACCACTGCATCTACAGTGCTTTCCGGAAAGGCGCCATGTCCACCTTTGCCATAGATATGCACGGTGAAATCGTCAACAGCGGCCATAATCGGACCAGCAGCTAAGCCTATTTTTCCCGCTGGCATGCTACCGTCCATGTGCAAGCCGATAACGGCCGAAACGCCCTTCATCGCGTCGTCTTCGATCATGCGCCGGGCGCCAGATTTTCCCTGTTCGTCAGGTCCCTCTTCAGATGGTTGCATGAGCATGCGCACTGCTCCCTTCAGCTTAGACTTCTGGCTGGCTAAGATTTTGGCGGTGGCGATACCACACGCAACGTGGGCATCGTGCCCGCAGGCATGCATCACATTGGTAATCTTTGATCGATAAGCAGTTTGATTTTTCTCTTCAATCGGCAGGGCATCCATATCGGCGCGAATGGCCACCGTTGGACCGTTGCCGATGTCTGCCGTGACGCCAGTTTTGCCCACCGCTCTTTTCACTCTGAAACCGGCGCCCTCCAGCTTTTCAGCAGCCAACTTGGCAGTTTCGTGTTCCTGAAAACTGAGCTCCGGGTACTGATGCAAATACCGTCGTAGCTCTACTATCTCAGGCTGCAACTTTTTCGCTTGATCGATAACGTCGCTGGTGCTGGACATTTTATGCAAAATATTTGTTGCCACCGCTGCCGCCGGCGGCGCTCCAGTTAGCAAATGCCTCTTCAACTGTGCGGGAGACGATTTTGACGACGATGATCGATATCGCTTGGATTTGCTCTTCAGTAAAAGTTGCTCCCGTTTCTTCAAGCGTGGTGCGGACGATTTGCTCTGCTTGTGAATGAAACATGATTTCTCTCCGGTAATTCCCATGCTGTCAGAGTTTATCGCGAAAACAGACATCAATTGCGGCTGACATCTGCTAACGATACATGCCGCCTCCCCTGACATCTGCGATGCTTGAAAACTACTTTGCTCGTAGCTCTGATAGACTGGCAAACCGCGAGATAACACCGATGATGGTTGCCGATGAAGGTTGCTAAGCCACAAGCCAGCGCCCCCCACTATGAAGTCGAGCGCAAGTATTGCCTGACGGCTGAGGAATTCGCCAATTTACCGCGCCGCCTGAGCGAGGAGATGGGTTTTGAATCTGCCGGGCAGGTGGTCCAGACAGACACGTTTCTGCCTGTGGAAAATCGAGGCGACATTATTCGCGTGCGCGATGAGCGCTGTGGCGACCAGACTGATCATTTGCTGACCTTAAAGACCTGGGTCGTCGTAAACGGGCATCGAGAGCGGCGCGAGCAGGAGGAACATTTGTCCCGGACCGTCCGAGATTGCCTGGTCGGCGTCGCCGAGAGATTGAACGGTCGGCCGTTGCCGACGCTGACAAAGAGCCGCAGTTCATATCAGTCCGAGGTGGCGGATAAGGCAAAAATTGTCGTTACTTTCGATCAGCTGCCCGACCTGGGTAAGCACTCGGGATATTATTTGGAAATCGAAATTCTTGTCGGCGGCGACGATGAAATAGAAAAGGCGAAAGCGGCGATCTTCGAGCTCGCCTTTAAGTTGCTTCAGGATAGCCGCGAAAGCTGCGGCATGTCATACAAACAAATGCTCGATGACGCAACAGCCGAGAAGGAAGCCGCTCGGTAAGCAGAGCCGCTTTTATCGTCATTGGTATTGGACATCTGCTAAAGTTATTGGCAATGAGTAAGCGGCTGAGAAAAATTCAAGAGGCACTGATCGAGCATAAGCTCGATGGTTTGCTGGTCCGTACGCATGAAGGTGATAACCAGAACGTGCTTTATCTAAGCGGTTTCGGTGGCACCACTGCTTTTTTAGTGATTGGTCGAAAAACTGCGTTCATCGTCGCTGATGGCCGTTATTACACTCGCGCTCAACAAGAAGCCAAAGATTTCCAATTGGTCAAAATGACTCGCGGCAAGAAGGCGAGCGATTCGATCAACGAGGCTTTTAAGAAAGCTGGTTTTAGTAAATCGAGCAAGGTCGGATTCGAAGCAGCGCACACACCGGTCTCAGTTGCCGTTCTCTGGCGCAAAGAGTTGGCGGTGAAGCTTGTGCCGACTCAACATATCGTCGAACGTTTTCGCCAGTACAAAGACAGTTACGAAATTGAGTGTCTGCGCGACGCCTGTAAGGCAACCAGTAAGGTTTACAACGAAGTGGCTGAGATTATTGAGCCGGGCATGACCGAGTGCGAAGTGGCTTTTGAGCTGGATATGCGATTGCGGCGCCACGGTGCCACTGCCAATAGTTTTATATCGATCGTCGCCAGCGGTCCTCATTCGGCTATTCCTCACCACGCCACTGGCGATCGCCAATTAAAAGCCGGCGAGCCGTTGATCATGGATTTCGGTGGCATATTTGAAGGGGGCTACTGTAGCGATATTACCCGCACTGTTTTTGTTCCTGGCAAGAAACCAAATGCCCGGATGAAGGAGATTTACGAGATTGTTCTGGCGGCTAATAAAGCCGCTCGCAAAGCGCTGAGCCCAGGTATGCTCAATCGCGATTACGATAAGGTGGCGCGGGACTATATTGTTAAAGCAGGCTATGGTGAATATTTTTCGCATGGGCTGGGACATAGTCTGGGGCTCGTGGCGCACGATCCGTACGACTATGAAAACGACCCATTTGATATCGGTACTGTCATCACCGATGAGCCGGGCATCTACATCGATGGCTTTGGTGGTGTACGGATCGAAGACGATCTGGTTCTGACCAAGCGTGGCGTTGAGCGGCTGACGACAGCACCGTATTGGCAATTTTAGATAGTGCCGGCGGATCTTTTCTGTTGATCTTTGCCGGCGATGGAGCGCCGGGCATAGTCTCGCTGCGTTGGTGAAAATCTAAGTACCAGCAGCAATTTTTGTCTGGCGATCACATAGTTCGCGAATAATCTGCGGGATTACATTATCGACTGGCCCGATAGTGGTGCCAAAGATACCGCGCTGACGGCGCTCAATTAGCCAATGCAAAAAGAGCAGGCGACTCAAAGCTTCGGCCGCGGGCAGCAAGCGGCGCACATCTTCGATATCGCGGACGAACTCATAACAATACGCTTCCACGCATTCGTTGTGAAATTGGCTAAATTCGCCATTTTTCGGATGATTCATAGTCAAGGTAGCCAAATCCATTAGAGGCACGCCCAGGAAAGTGAACCAGGACCAGTCGATAAAATACAGCCGATCGCCGCGCAGAATGATGTTTTCGGCATAGAGGTCGCCGTGAACGAGCGAGGTTGGCTCGCCGGCAAAGGCTTTGGCTAATGTCTGGGAGAGAGCTTGGATGCCTTGCTCCTCATTCTTTTCGATCAATTGCCAGTTCGACAATTGCCGGATCAATTTGGCAGCGAACGCTTCGTAATCGATAGGAGACAAAGTCCTCAAGATGCCCATTTGCAAAAGCTCGTCGCTGCGGTAACAGTAAGATCTGTGTAGTTTGGCCAGCTCTTCGCCGACCCGACTGGCTAATTCTGCGGATGCATTGGTCATCAGCGATGTACTGCCCAGATCCTCCAAAAACATCGCTGTCAATGGGCCGTGATGGGCGCTGAGAAAAAGTTGGGCTGAGCTGGTTATCGATGGCTGCAGAACACGTTCATGCAGATCTTGCTCGACATCCCACGGTGGCAGAACCAATTTGTAAATGATCGATTCAGGCAGGGCGTCGGCGATTTTCAGCCTTTCCACATAAGACAAATCGCGATGTCTGAGTATTTGACGCTCAGAGATGGTCACCGGTTTGCCGTAAAATTCACGCAGCCAAGCCTGCAACTTCTCATCCGGAACGGGAGTGAGAAGTTCGAGACTGGCGTCTTCTTTCGGTGTAGTCACGGAGTCTGTTTACGCAGCGAGAGCCTCCATTCTACTCGAGTCTGCTCGAGCCAAACTGGCTAACAACGGAGGCAGTCGCCGAAGAATTCTTTTTTTGGCAATTTCGGCTGGTGCAAGCTTTCAAGGCCGCAAGTTTCCATCGCGACGCTTCTTTGTGGTGCACTGGGTCTGGATGCAAACTGATCTTTCAAGATTAGGTGGCAAGCTTAGCTAGCAACATTAGCTGGCGCGATAGCTGGCCAGTTCGTAAAGCATTAGCGCAGCTGCGCCAGATCTCTTTTGATTAACTCCTGACATCTAAAGTCAAGAACTGACAATAAATGCTCATTTACTTAGAAATACTGTTGATTCCTTCTCCTCTTGACCATTAAGTTCAGAGCATTATTTCCCGTATTTATCCTGAGGCTTTGTAAAGCCAAAACTTTTTAAAAGTTCTACAGCACAAGTTCTGCAACCAATCATCGAGGCATTTGCGTTCGCCGTGCGAACACGTGCTGGCTTTTGGTTGCCCAATCACAAATTCAGAGGAGCACAGCGCTCTTCGACAACACAAGTTATCTCTGGAAGGAGGTATGTCATGGCGATTCATCCTGGAGACGGTATTGGCGCCGCTGAACACGCCAACGCTATGGGGCTGGACGCAATAACGTTTGATTTGGGACACATGGGAAACCCAGCCGAAAGCTTCTTTTCGTTTGCGGTCACTGCTGAGCATGTAGGTGGACCAACGCACTCCGGGTCTTTAGACCTGGGAGCAAGTGCCATCGGCTACCATGCAGCCTCGCACGGATTTCGCTGGGCTGACGGGTTCAATCCGGTGGATTTGGACAAATCACTACGCCGTGTGGCCGCAACCAAAAACACCCCCATGACCAAGCGGATGATCTCCTTCGTCGTGCAGGGTACGCCCAATCTCGCTTCGGACATCGAGGATATTTTCCGGCGCTGCCCGCTGCGTCAGTTTTCCAACTACACAACAGACCAGCCTCCCACCCCCTGGACGGCGCCTCTGAATAACGTCAACCTGCCCCCGAATTTGGCTGGTTTGCCACCTCTGGGCTACCTGCCGGGATTGACGAAGATCAATTACTGGCAGTTCGCTCGCTTTGCCGACCCCGGCAAAGTGAAATTTTCGTGGGCGCGGCTGTTCAACAACCTGTTTCACCTGCCCATGCTAATCACCGCTGCTGACCTCGAACTCGATGTTCAGTGTCAGACCCAGTACGCGGTGAGCGAGTATGCATTTTACTATCCGGAGCTTGATGAAACCGGCTTTTACCTTTTGCTGTCTGGGTCGTATTCTCCATGGCACAGTCAGGACAGAGGTAGGACGGCGGTGATCCAAAGGGACGTGGACCGCATGTACGACACGGTCGACTGGCTGCACAAGGCAGTGGTCGACCGCTATCGAAGCCAATCAGGGTTAGGAGAGAAACGACGTCTCTTTTTAGAGACGCGGAAACGCCTTCACATGGCTATGCCTACACAAGAGGAGGTGGCAGAGAATATTGTGAAGGCGGCTTTGACCGTTGCCAGCAATGGTCCGAGTCCCTCCTCCACCCTGATAGCTCGGGGTCGTAAGTAGTCGACATTTGCTTGGGCGGAGATCTATTCTCCGTCCAAGTATTTTTTTGACCCCTTTGCTATTGAATCATATAGTACGACTACACCTAGTATAATTTAACTGACCAAGTTTTTGTTGCGAACTGCCGTTTTATCACTGCGGCAAATTGCTCATCAGGCGGTCGATATAAGCGGAGGTCAGCTTGAAAGACGAATGCACCATATCGCACCGGTCAGGCTCTCTTGTCCGCCCTCCGTACTTAAAGCACATCAATTCGGCAAAGGTTTCCGCAGGGCCGGTCCTGTCTTTTTGGACAAAATAAGCCAACTTTGCTTTCGTATCATCATCGATGGTGCCAAGATCGAGATAATATTGGTGTTTGAAATCGTCTCTTCCTGAAATGTTCCCCATGTACCAATCCAGCGCGTGACCAAGCTCATGGCGCAGCGTGCCGACGGCGCCAAAATTTTCGCGCAACTGATTGGAATCGCCGTCATATGTATACTCAGGCAAGACGATGTCGGTGCCGTTGAACATGCCCGGACAATTTCGGAAGGTCGAGCCCTCTTCGTAACCGGTAGGTTGCGTCTGTTCAAGTTCCGGGTCGTTGTCCACCATAGTTGGTGTCAATCTTACGTGACACCCGTTCTTATAAATCAGCAGCAGCAATGGCTCCGGATACCGCTCGAGAGCAGCCTGTACGTCCGAAATAAGCGTTTTGGAAACTTCCGGCCGATCTTTCTGTGCTCGGACAACTTTGATAATGTTGCTGATTACTTGCTGCTTCTCGTGGGTGCTTAACGGCGTTGATTTAGTCTCTGCTTTCTTCTGGTTCACGTTTGCTGATGCCTGAGCCGATCTTTGCCCAAAATTGGCATTGCCCGATGCTTTCCCGAGGCTGGCATTGCTCGAGGCTTGTCCAATATTAGTGTTGCCCGATGCTTTCCCGAGACTAGCATTTCTCGAGGCTTGTCCGATATTAGTGTCGCCCGATGCTTTCCCGAGACTGGCATTGCCAGGCGCTTGTCCATGAGCAGAACCGCTGGTTTCGCCGAGATCAATTCTCATTGCCTGCAATGCATTGCGGGATGCGGCGGCTTCGTTACTGGTGCTGTAATCACTGATGATTATCTGATAGAGCCGTATCGCTTCACTCTGCTGGCCAAGCGCCAAATTGCAATTAGCACAGTAATAGAGCGCGGTCACATTCTTCGGATTTCTCTGACATATCTGGACGAACTCTTTGCCGGCTGCAGCATAGTTTTTCTGCGCATAGAGCGACACGGCGTGCTGAAAGACCTGATCATCAGCGAAGGTCGCCGGCAGGCACAGTTGGCCAGCCAGCCACCAAGTGATAATTAAACTTACGCGATTCATATCCATACGAGAAAGCAACAGAACAAACAGGCAACAGAACAAATCGGCGAAAAGAACAAACAAGCAAAAGAACAAACAAGCAAAAGAACAAACAAGCAAAAGAACAAACAAGCAAAAGAACAAACAAGCGAGTGAAACCACGATGCCAAATATTCGATGACTAAGATAAGATGACTAGACCAATAAGATTAGCTCTGGACAGCGCTTTCGGCAAGCTCTAATTGCTTAGCGAAGCTTTGCACCGCACGGTTGATCTTGTCCTCGTCTAAATGAGCGAATCCCAACATAAATTCGTTTCTGCGCGGTTCCGATACATAAAAACCGGCAGTGCTAGCCATCGGCACTTCGCATTCTTTAGCCCACTTGATCAACTGATGTTCCTGAAACTGGGGATCAAATTGGACGATGAGATGCATACCGGCACTGGACGGGGCGATGGTCGCGAATTTCTTCAGATAGCGGGTAATTGCCTGAAATAAGGCAGCGCGACGCTTGGCATAAGTTCCCTTCGTGCGCCGAATATGGCGATCAAGATGTCCTTCGTCAATAAGCTGGGTGAGCGCTCTTTGCTCTAGAATAGACACTTCCCTTTCAGTGAGAGACTTAGCGCGCTTAACGATAGGCACTAAATATGGTGGCAAGACTACAAAGCCACAATGCACTAAAGGATAGAGCGCACGCCAAAAATTGTATCGGTAGATAACGACATTCCCTTCATCTAACGACCATAGTGGGGGTACCGGTCGCTCGCCGTAATGATATTCGCTGTCGTAATCATCTTCAATGATCAAACTTCCCGTTTCGCGAGCCCAGCTAAGCAGTTGCAAGCGTCTGGGCAACGAGAGTACCGCTCCCGTTGGATCTTGATGTGATGGCGTCAAATATAAAAGGCGCGGGGTCTCCTCCGCCTGTCGCAGTTCATCGACTATTATCCCCTCGTTATCTACATTGATCGGCAGAAGCCGGGCGCCATGCGTGAGAAAAGTCGTTCGAGCGCCCGGCGAGCCAGGGTTTTCTACTCCGACTAAGTCGCCGGGCTCAAGCAAAATCCTGGACAACAAGTCTGTACCGCCCTCTACTCCTGGAGCGACAGCAATCTGATCCGGACTGCATTCGATCATCCTAAATCGATTCAAATATTGTGCCAGAGCCTGGCGCAGAGCAGGGTACCCAAGTGGCTCACCCACATACGGAATGAGATCGTCGCTCTTGAGCCGGGCACTGCCATACAACATCTCGCGCCAGCGATGAACCGGCAGATCGGATAATTGCGGAGCGCCAAAGTTAAGCTCCTGGAAGACGTCTTTGACACCCTCCTCCAGGGAGACACAATTAACTAATCGACGTCCATAGGCCGACAATCGAGGCTGCAAGACAATATCGGTTTCAAATTTTGCCTCATCATCAAGGGCAGATTTGCGCACGGGGGGCAAAAATTTCTTAACGCTGTCCAGATTACTTTTGGTAGTCCAGGCAACGGAGGCTCGGCTGCCGGCGGAGAGCTTGATATAACCTTGACTGGCCAGCTCATCCAGGCTGCGGCTGGCGGTGACTCGGGAAACACCAAGCGAGTCAGCTAATGTCCTCGACGAAGGTAAGCGATCGCCGTGCTTTAGTCTTCCTTCTAGAATCGCCGTCTTTATGCAGTCACAAATCTGCTTATAAAGAGGCTCCTCACTTGTCTCATTCAGGCTGAAAACGAATTGCATGCGACTCATTCTACGAGATATGTAGCCTGATTTTACCTTAGTAAGCAGTCCAGTTGTAGAAAATTGACCAGAATTGAGCCGTTGCCGAAATATTCTCAGTCCCCCCGCCCTTCGCTTTCAGAACTCCCAGTTTTAAGGTGTCTCAGTCTGCCCAATTTCAAAAGGACAGAAATTCTCGGGAATTTCTGTCAGCCGTTTTCGACCTACAACTCAACTGGTAGTGGAAAATTCTCGTGGAAGCAGTTTGCCATGAAATTGCCCTTTTGCTTTTTTGTCGAATTTTGAACCATTTCCTCGTTCGAGTCGTTGAAAGATATAGATGCAAATTTCTGTCTTAACGATCAAGGAGGAATTCAACATGTCCAACCTAGAGCGACCAAACAATGGCTATACGAGCTTACTTGTCCGAATGCATATTAGAAAGCTGGCCGATCAGGCGATGTTTGTAACGCGCGATTGTCTTGTCTATGGCACAAGAAATGCAGTCGATCTGGTCTTAAGTAGGATGGTTAAAGCACGCATAATCATTCGTCTTGCACGGGGTGTATTTATGAAGATGTCTTCCATCTCCAAGTTAAAGTTGCCCAGTGTATTGGAGGTAGCTCAAGCAAAAGCCAAAGCATTTGGCAAAAGGATATTTGAGCATGGAGCCGATCTTGCCAAAAAGCTAGGTCTGGTTGAGGAAGCCAATCGAGAACCGAGCTTTATCACTGATGGTCCGACGAGCTCATTCCTTTATGGAGAAACTAGAATTCATTTCAAAGGCGCAGCGCCCAGGAAAGTAAATTTGATAGTGAAGGATCAGGGTCCACTGATAAATGCACTTTGGTACGCAGGCAGACTACGGACTGATGGAACGAGGCTAATGAATGCAACAAGGCATTTGGGCAGAACTGAACGGCACCAGCTCCGAGAGTCGATGCCAGTTATGCCAACCTGGTTGTCTGCTTTCTTTTGTCCGCTTAGCCAAGGAATATCTTGAACGAACCAAGTCTCCTCAAACGGTTTGGGCTAGCTATAAGGTGATTTGTCAAATCGCCCTTAGGCAGGGTCGGCAATTCTGATCATCAATTTGCCGAAGTTCTCGCCGTCAAAGAGCTTGTTCAAGGCTTGTGGGGCATTTTCCAATCCGTCGACAATTGTCTCGCGATATTTGAGCTTGCCCTGCAAAATCCACATCGCTAGTTGGGTTGCGCCTTCGCGAAAACGCTGGGCATAGTCGAGGATAATGAATCCCTCGATGCGCGCTCGCTTGATCAATATCGGCACTAGATTCGCTCGTGACTTAGATGCATCTTGATCGTTATATCCGGAAATCAATCCGCATAGCACCACCCGTCCCTTTCTGTTCAACATCGTGTTGACGTGATTCATGATTTCGCCGCCGACATTTTCGAAATTGATGTCGACACCGTTTGCGCAGGCCGCCGCTAATTTTTCCTTCCAGTCGCTGGCTTTGTAATTCACCGCTTCGTCAAAGCCCAGCTCTTGTTTGATCCACTTGCATTTATCTTCGCTGCCGGCGATTCCCACAGCGCGACAACCCTTGATCTTGGCAATTTGGCCAACGATACTGCCAACGGCGCCTGCCGCTGCCGATACTACGACAGTTTCCCCGGGCTTGGGTTGACCTATTTCCAGTAAACCAAAATAGGCGGTCAAGCCGGTAGTTCCAGCTGCACCGAGCATTGCCGTAAGTGGCACTGGTAAGCCTTTCGGTAATATTTGCGGTGTTATCTTGTCTTCAGCGCTAACCAGACAGTAATCCTGCCAGCCAAGCAAGCCGTTGACGAAATCGCCGACTTTGTAATCGGAGTTCTGTGAGGCCACTACTTGACCGAGGCCGCCACCGCGCATTACCTCACCGATTGCTACTGGTGGCATATATTGTGGTACGTCTGTCATCCAGATTCGATTAGTCGGATCAAGCGACAGATATAGGTTTCGGATCAATACTTGATTTTTGCCGACCGATGGAACCGGCTGATTGACGAAATCGAAATTTTCTTGCGAAACGCGACCAGTTGGGCGCATTTTAAGCCGGAACTGGCGATTTACTGTATTGGACATCATGTCTCCCTTATGCGACTTACTCTAGGTTTGCGAAAAAAATAGAAATTCATTCTCTTCTTTGCCGGGACGGATGATCATCAACTTGCCCTCCGCTCGTTTTGGTCGACCCGCACGATTCAGTTCGTTAAAGGCGCTTGCGATGACCTCTTCCGGGACGATACGAGTGCGCCCGCTGTTTCTAGTGATGCAAACATCCAGAGGAGTATCCATCAGCCAGAGCTGGGCCTCTTCATATCCGGCTGTCCTGGCGCGCTCAATTATTGGCTGGCGTTGCTTGCTGTTCAAGTTGGTGTTGTCGATGACGATGTCCCTCCCTTGAGCCAACATTTCCTCCAGTCGCGCAAAGAAGATAGCGAAAACCTCTTTGCTGTCTCCCTGAATGATTGGATCACCGTAGAGTTCCCCCCTGATGTCATCGGCGCAAAGCCTGCTAAAACCTTTCTCAATGAGCTTCTTGGCCAGGGTCGATTTGCCGGAGCCTGGCACACCGATGAGCAAAATTATGCGCTTCAATGGAGGCTCCTTGTGTCCCTCTGCTCTCGGGAACCAACTCCGCTTTTTATCTGGTGCCAGCGCATTATACCGGGCGGCGCTCGCCGATGCTCGAGCATCTAAAGAAAATTGTCGAATTCGGCCCGGCGATAGATCGGCCCAGGTCGGCTCGGGCGACCAAATCAATGGGCAAAGAAATCAGTACGGCAACAGAACAATCAAGGTTTTGTCCGGATTGTTCTTTAAATCGTGACGAAGATCCTCGAATAGCTGGTAAAAATGATCCATCCCTTGACTGAGATACTCGTCGGCAAAATCCACGCCGAGGTTAGTAAAAAAGTCCTCGATATATTCGTCAAAAGTGTCATCGTTAGCTGGATCCAAGCGCTCGATTCTGCTTGTTACCAATTGATTCTCTTTTGCTGGCAGCACAAGATGGATGTAATCGCAGGTTCTTAAAAGTTCCCTTGCCAGCTCAGAACCGAAATTCAAGAGCCCACATTTAGCTATCAACCAGTCGGTGACGGCATTAAGCGATCGACCTTCAGTGCTCTGGCCCCATACCTTGAGCAGATTTTGCTTTTCCAGCTGATCGAAAAACTGGGCTACGGCATAGCCGTCATTCCAATTAAGTTCCTTTGTTGTAGTCACTAATTCTGGCGTGGCAAAGTAGGCCACATAGTCAATCGCCATGGCGATTACCATTCCTCAGTCCCCAACGGACAGATTATAACTGCTCAAGCCTGAGGCCGCTGGATACATTTCCCAAGGCCGCTGGATAGATTTTCCTCAGCGGCTGGCTGTCAGTCTAGTCATTTCCGCCATTTTTTTGATGATTTGCAGCCTGGCGCGCATGTCTTTTCTCGCCCCCACTTGTGTGATCTCTTTGGCAAATGGGAGGTGTGAACCGCTTTCCAGCTCAGAATCCAGTTCGAGCGTGACCATGCCCTGTTCCTTCGGAGGCAGGATCACATAACTGCCGGAGCCCGAAGCGAACTTATCGGATTCAACCAGTTTGTAATCAATGCGTTGATAAGGAACCTCTTTTTCCAGCCAGAGACAATGCACGTTTCCGTAAACAGGAAGCGCTTCCAGATTTTCTTCGATCAGCGCTGTTTTGCCGTCATACGAAACCAGCCTGCGATGATGGAACTCACAGGTTCTATAGCTCTGAATCGTCTCAAAAACTGATTCCGGACTAGCATCAATTTCGATCGTTTCCACCATCGACTTAGGGGATTTCGCCCAACTGGGACTAGCCAGCCATGCCAGAGTAATCGCTCCTAACAAGGCTTTTTGGTATTGACGGCTGAACATAGGTTAGTAAATTGCACAAGACCACAGTTAGTTGTATTGTTCCCAAAAACCCTAGAAAACATCGCCTTCGGCGAAATATTTTGGCAGATCTGTCAATCACTAGTGATCGCTACTGATGCATTTTCGTACTCAAACGAAACATCGGTCTCCAGAAACAACATCTTGAGCAGGTCCCTATAAAATCCATATAAAGGAATGCGATGAGCAAGCTCGTCTCGCATTGAATCTCGCTGTAGTTTGAAGGAACGGTGAGAAGGACCAGCCATGTGGTCGAGCTCCAAGTAATAGTTTGCCAGTGGCTGGAATTGTATCTCGAACAGGCGATCGTGCCATTTAACGACGCTTTTTAGCGCTTTCCAGCCGGTTTGCTTCATCTGCGACGCTTCGCAAGTTAGATAGTCTTTGGTTTCGATGAATTCAAGCAACCTTTTGTTATAGGCGGCGCGCGCGCCAGAACGGCCGTTGCCATTGGCATCAGGCGGCTCCAGACCATCCAACCGCTCCCAGCCAGGCCCGCCCAGGGAGACTTGCTGCACTTTCGCGAGCACCTTCGAGCAAGTCAGCTCGTCTTCGCAGACAATTTTGATGCCAAAGATATCTTTTACATACTTGCTGTACTGTCTTAAGAGCTTGTCGCGAGTAAGAAGTTCGTCCAAATGGAAAAGCTCGTCGGTGACCTTATTCCATAGCTCTTCTTCCGCTTTTACCCGGCTTGTCAATCGATTGACACCAGTGAGAGGGCGCCCTACCGGGAGGTACTCGACGAAGTTCGCCGACAACTCTAGTGGCACCCACTCCTTGTCCTTGCGATAACGAAAGTTATCGAGCATTTGATTGCCCAGATCGATGTCCGTAACAGAAAAGAGAGTCTCTCGTGTGATCCGCTCGCGAATATGGAATGGCCGCTCTTCGTCGCCTGGCAAAACGCCGATGACATTGCTGTGTAGTTCGAATTCGCCTTCCAAAAGCACTGATGAAAGCAAGTGGGACAAAACGTGTAGTTGCCGTTCGCCATCCAGGATGTTTTGCTTAAATGAATCGCGCACGCTTGTGATAAAGTCGCGCGACAATTCGATTTTTACGTGCAGTTGAGGATTCGCTTCCTGTTCATCTTTCTTCTCCGCTAAGTAGGAGATGAACTGGTGAAGCACTGGATCGTGCATCGCCATGAGCAGAGGAGATTGGACAGGCTGAATGATGACAGATCACCTTGATTGCCGGACAAAGCCTGCCCAATTATCCCAAAATGGAAGAAGATTAGTTGAGAAAGAGGGACAAGTGACGGAAATATCATGCTTGGCTAAACAATAGTGCCAGTGCGCCTGTCATCTTTTATCGATGATTTATTATAGTATTGAGCAGGCAATATAGAGCAGGCTCGCACCGTACGTGGTGCTATTTGTGTACAGAGAAAAATCTGCCTTTTTCTCTGTACACAAGAAGATATCAATCGGAAAAAATCAGTCATCGCCGTTGCCTTGCCGTTGGTAAATGCAGGCAGCGCTCGCCAGGCACTTTTCCTGCGTTCTTTATTGCTGAGCAGGTTTTCCTGGGATACCCAGAAATAAAATGTAGCGCTAACCAGCATAATTCGCCAGTTAGAAGAGCTGGCGGCATGAACTGGCGGCCAATTGGTGAGAAAATCAAGAACTCGATTTAATCGACAACGGCCGTAAAATGGTTAGGGTGCTATATTCTCTTCAAATGAGCAGAGGTGTATTGTGCTGACATTAGTCGATAGTGCCTTTCCCAAGCTGAGCCCCGAGGAGTTAGCGCTGCTCAGACGTATGGCCATTGCCGAGGAATATGCCGATGGCAGTTTTGTCTTCGAAGCAGATGATCAAGGTAGTGATCTGATCGTCGTTGAGTCGGGACGATTGAACGTAGTCAATCCGGCTGATGACGATAAATTGATCGTCACTTTCGAACCGGGTCAATTTTCGGGCGACATTGGATTGCTTTCGCGCCGGCCCTTAAATGTGAGCGGCATAGCGTTTGGCAATACACGTGTGCTCCGCGTGGCAGCGGAGAAATTGTCAGAGGTTTTGATCAAAATTCCGCGGCTTTCCGACAAACTGATCACTGCCTTTGAGACACGCAGAGAATTATTCGCTCGCACGGATAAGCTGGGGCTAAAAGTCGTCGGCCCAGGAAAGTGCAAAGCGACGATGCTTATACGCGAGTTTCTACATCGCAACTTTGTTCCGTTTATCTGGTACGACTCGGAGACCGTGGAAGGAGAAGCGGTCTATGTCGCTCTCGGATCACCCAAATTGCCGGTCGTCGATTGCGGCGGCACAATTTTAGTGCAGCCGGACTTGCACGAACTGGCAACTACTGCCCGCGTCTGGCAACATTTTGCCGATCGATCGATGGACTTTGTCATTGTCGGCGCCGGTCCGGCGGGCATCACCGCCGCCGTCTATGCTGCGTCAGAAGGTTTATCCACACTGGTATTAGATTGGTTGGGACCGGGCGGTCAAGCTGGCGGTTCATCGAAAATTGAGAATTTTATGGGTTTTCCGGCAGGGCTTTCCGGTAACGATCTGGCGCTGAGAGGTGTAATCCAGATGCTCAAATTCGGGGCGCATCTGTATGCGCCTACGACAATCGTCGGACTCGAACCGGCAGAGAGCCTTGGTGGTTACCACAAGATTCGCCTGGACTGCGGTGCAATAATCTTAGCCAGAGCGGTGTTAATTGCTACCGGCATGCGCTGGCGGAAGCTGGAGGCCGAGAACGCCAGCCGATTTGAGCGAGCCGGAGTATATTACGCATGTACAAGCGTAGAAGCAGTGCTTTACGACCACTCTGATGTTGGTGTTATAGGTGGTGGCAACTCAGCCGGGCAGGCGGCGTGCTATTTGGCAGAATGCTGTCCGGACCGCACGGTCCATTTATTTGTCCGCAGTCAGCTGGGGCCAAATATGTCAACTTACTTATCTGATCGAATCCTGGCCATGTCCAACATTATCGTTCACGAAGAAACGGTTATTACTGCTGTCTTCGGAGATCGGCTTATCGACGCCGTGGAAATAGAACATAGAGGGCAAAGTTCTCGCCTGCCGCTATCGGCGATTTTCGTCTTCATCGGGGCCGATCCGTGCACGGACTGGTTGCCTGATTTTATCGGGGTCGATGACAAAGGTTTCGTTGTCACTGGTGCTGACGCAGCGAAATCCGGTAAATGGCCGTTGGCGGACAGAGATCCATGTGCTCTCGAAACCACTGTTCCCGGCATTCTGGCCGCAGGCGATGTGCGCTCTGGGTCGACCAAACGCGTCGGTTTTGCCGTTGGCGACGGCTCACAGTGCGTAGCCTGTGTCCATCAATTATTTGCCTCTGTGCCCTTAAGTGTTGGCGATGGTGTCTGAAGCTATCTTTGCGTATGCTGAATTCATGATCACCGGTCTGTCTATTTGTTGTCGGCTCGGCTTTCTCTCGCCGCTAAAAGCAAAAATATGCTGATCAAGACCACAAAACAGAGAAAGTAACTGAAGATCTGCTCGCGAGCCTGGACTTTGTCTTCTGTTTGGACAGCGGTTTTCCAGTCGAGCCATGGGTTTGCGTAGAAGACCTGGCCGACATAGCAGAAAAAGATGCCGATCATCAAATAGGATATCCGCGCCCAAAACCTAGTGCGAGACCAAAGCCAAATGGTGTGGAGGAAGTAACCGAGCCCCAAAAGAAAAAAGGCCATGCCGTAATGCTGATAGCGGCCAAGCGCAATAAAATGCTGAAGTGGTATGTTTAACAAAAGCAAGGCAAAAGCAGCGAATAGAATGATGAAAAAATTGCGCTGAAGTCGCTGCTTGAATCGCTTAAGCCAGTTACTTGAGTTCATTCCGACCATTTTCTTTCTGACATTCTCGGTTTACCATTTTTGTCGATTATTTTTTGTCTGTTATTTTTGCCGATTATTTCTTGTGTATTATTCTGGCTTGCTTGCTTTCGCCGTCTTAGCCTGTAGTCTGGGCTCGACTCTTTGACCAATTTGGAAGACAGGCGTGCCGTGAAACAAGGTCATGATTACCTGACCCTTAAACGATCTTTTGCCAAACGGCGTGTTTTTGCTTTTGGAGTAGCCGCGCTCAGGGTCATATTGCCATCGGCTATTCGGATCGATAACAGCCAGGTTAGCAGCTTTTCCAGTAGCGATAAGCGGTGAATCCAGTTGTAAAATAGCTGCCGGGTTTGACGTCAAAAGGCTAATTAGTCTGTATTTGTCGATCTGATTGGTGAGAACGAGTCGCTCATAGACGATGGAAAACGCGCTTTCCAAACCGATGATGCCAAACGGCGCCTCGACGAAAGTTTGTTGCTTTTTCACCTGGGAATGAGGAGCATGATCGGTGGCAATTGCATCAATGGTACCGTCTACGATACCAGCTACCAGTGCTTGCTGATCGGCCTGCGAACGCAGGGGCGGATTCATCTTGTAATTGGCATCGAAGTCCTTAATATCGGCGTCACATAGCTGCAGATGATGTGGTGTTACGTCAGCGGTCACTGGCAAACCCTGTCTTTTTGCCGACCTGATCAAATCAACACTAGCTGCTGTCGATATGTGGGCAAAGTGCAGGCGCGCCCCAACGGAGCGGACGACTTCTATTTCACGAGCTACTGAAGCGGACTCGGAAGCTGGCGGTATGCTGGGCAAGCCAAGTCTGGCCGCAGTCGCCGACTCGTTTATTGCCCCACAAGCGGCGAGATCTTTGTCTTCCGGATGGCTGATGATCACTCGGTTAGCAAGCCGTGCATTTTGTAGCGCTCGCCTGAGAACTGCCAGATTGGTCACCGGTTGGCCGTCATCGGAAAAAGCAGCGGCGCCGATTTCCGCTAGTTCAACCATGTTCGTCAATTGAGAGCCCTTAAGGTCCTTTGTTACCGCTGCTACCGGCAAGACCCTAATGCAAGCCATCTCTTCAATCATCTGCAGGAGCCGCCGCAAGACCATGGCGTTGTCGACGACAGGCTGGGTGTTAGCCATCGCCAGGACCGTAGTATAGCCGCCGGCAGCCGCGGCTTTGGTGCCGGTTTCAATATCTTCACTTTCGCTTTGTTCGAAGTCTCTTAAATGTGTATGGATGTCCACGAAACCGGGGGCGATCCATAATCCGCTGGCATCGAACACGGTTTCATCTGTCGCCGAGCCAAGATTCTTGCCGATCTCAGTGATTACTCCGTCAGCCAGACGAATGTCTAAAGTTTGTTCTTGCGTTTGTTCTTGCCCTTTTTGGACGGTTTTGCCCGAGCCGGAATTAGCTCGCGGATCGAGGGGGTTGATGAGGAGACCATTCTTCAGTATCATTCTGCGCTTCATATTGTGATTTTCAATTTAGATGTTGATTTGGCTCTTGATTGTGCGCTCAATTGAGGTGCGATTAAGATAGCGATCGGGATGTCCGTCAATCACTGGGGAAATCATTGAGAAGAAGATAGAGGACAGCCATGCGGACAAGCACTCCGTTGGCCACCTGGTCGTTGACCAGAGACAGATCCAGATCGTCATGCAGTTCATCGGTGATTTCGATGCCGCGATTGGACGGTCCGGGATGCAAGATTTTTACCTTCTTTCCGGCGTTACGTAAACGGGCATGATCGAGACGATACAGCTTCTTATATTCAGCCAAGCTGGAAATCAGACCTTGCTGCTGCCGTTCGAGCTGCAATCTCAAGGCGATGACGAAGTCTGCTCCATCGAGCGCTCCTTTCAAATCAGTATGACAAGTGACGCCAAGATCTTTGATGTGAGTCGGCATCAGAGTTGGTGGGCCAACGACATGGACATCTACGTCAAATTTCTTCAACAAGAATATATTTGATCGCGCCACACGGCTGTGCAATATGTCGCCGACTATAACCACCTTGCAACCACGAAGATCATCTCTCTCCTGGTTCATCGTGAAGAGGTCGAGCAGCGCTTGTGTGGGGTGTGCGTGCCAACCATCACCGGCGTTAACAACACTGACTGACTCGCCCAGTAGCTTAGCCACTAAATGTGCGCTGCCTGATGCCGGATGTCTCAAGACGATGGCATTGACACCCATTGATACAAGAGTGCGCGCGGTGTCACGCATAGTTTCGCCCTTTACCACAGACGATGATGACACATCTAAATTGATCACATCAGCACCGAGACGACGTGCTGCTAATTCAAAACTGCTGCGCGTGCGGGTGGAATTTTCATAAAATACATTGGCAATTGTCTTCTGATTTAGCACCGGATACGGTGCTTTATTTTCCATTAGCGTTTTGAATTCAGCGGCTAGTTCCAAAATGCACTGTGCTTCATCTTTTGTCAGGTCAGTTGTGTCCAGCAGGTGGCGTTTCGGTGCCCAGAGCTTAGCCAGCGCCGGTTTAAGGGGCAAATGCCATGCCTGGTCTGATTGACGAGACACTGAGCTGGATTTCGGGGTTGATTTCGACATATATGTGCTCTTAGCTGTCGATAGTTTAAAACATTGTTGATAACCGGGGATCGTTTAGGGACTTCCTGTATGAAGAAGTTAGGTAAGTCGTTGATAGTCAGGAGTTCGATATGAGCAAGGCAGTCGGCATAGATTTGGGCACAACAAATTCCGTAGTGGCCGTAATGGAAGGTGGGAAACCGACGGTTATCGCCAACGCCGAAGGTGTCCGGACCACGCCATCTGTGGTCGCGTTCACCAAGACCGGCGAACGCCTGGTCGGGCAATTGGCACGCCGGCAGGCTGTTGTCAACCCGCAGAATACCGTTTATTCAATCAAGCGCTTCATTGGCCGGCGTTTTAGTGAGGTGGAGAGCGAGCGGAAAATCGTCTCTTACAAAGTAAAAGAAGGCGGCGATGGCGGCTGCAAGGTTGTCATAGGCGACAAAGAGTACACCCCTGAAGAGATCTCGGCGATGGTTTTGCGTAAGCTGAAAGAGGACGCCGAGAAGTATTTGGGCGAAAAAGTGACGAGTGCCGTAATCACCGTTCCTGCCTATTTTAACGACTCTCAGCGGCAATCGACCAAGAATGCCGGGACAATCGCTGGTTTGGAAGTCCTCAGGATAATCAATGAGCCAACCGCTGCGGCGCTGGCTTATGGCATTGACAAGAAGGCCAACGAGGTCATCCTGGTGTTCGACCTCGGTGGCGGCACATTCGACGTCTCCATATTAGAAGTAGGCGATGGTGTTTTCGAAGTTAAGTCGACGTCCGGCGACACGCACCTCGGCGGGGACGATTTCGACCATTTGCTGGTCGACTATATAGCTGATGAGTTTAAGCGCAATGAAGGTATTGATTTGCGTAAAGACCCTCAAGCCTTGCAGCGCTTAACTGAAGCTTCCGAAAAGGCTAAGATTGAGCTGTCTTCCGTCACTGAAGCTTCCATATCGCTGCCTTTCATCACCGCCAACGAGACCGGTCCGAAACATTTGGACATGCGGATTACGCGTTCCAAGTTCAACGAATTGACCAAGAACCTGGTCGAACGTTGCCGCGTTCCGGTTGAGCAGGCGGTTAAAGATGCCGGGCTGAAAACAAGCGAAATTGATGAAGTGGTGTTAGTTGGCGGGTCTACTCGTATTCCGGCTGTCCAGGATCTAGTGAAGAGCTTGACGGACGGCAAAGAGCCGAACCAAAGCGTCAATCCTGATGAAGTTGTGGCTGTCGGCGCGGCAATTCAAGCCGGCGTCATCGGCGGTGAAGTGCGCGATGTGGTGCTTTTGGATGTGACGCCGCTGTCGCTCGGCATCGAGACCATGGGTGGTGTGTTCACCAAACTGGTCGAGCGCAATACAACTATCCCCACACATAAGTCTGAAACGTGTTCGACAGCCGAAGACAATCAGCCGGCAGTAGACATTCAGGTCTATCAAGGCGAGCGGCCCATGGCCCGTGACAATAAACTGCTGGGCACATTCCGCCTCGACGGTATTCGTCCAGCGCCGCGTGGCTTGCCGAGAATCGAAGTATCTTTCGATATCGATGCCAACGGTATCTTGAATGTCACTGCTAAGGATCTGGGAACTGGCAAAGAACAAAAGATTACGATCACTGCCAGCACGAACCTGAGCAAGGAAGACATCGATCGCCTGATTAAAGAGGCGCAAGCGAATGCGGCTGAAGATCAGAGAAACAAGGAAGCAGCGGATACTCGCAACGAAGCCGACAATCTTTGTTATGCAGTCGAGCGTGAGCTTCGCGAAGGTACAGGCATTACTGAAACAAATCGCAAGCGGGCGGAAGAGCTTTTAGCTGATGTTCGCCGCAAGATCGAAGCACGGGCGTCAGCCGATGAGCTGAAGCCGCTGATGAACGATCTGCGCGGGTTAATTGTCCAACTGCAACAAGACGCTGCTGCCCACAAGGCTCATGCCGACTCTGCTGCCGGCGGCGCAGATGGTGCCAGTGGCGGTGGTTCGAACGGCGCCCACGATGGCGGCACCGCTGGCGGTGCTGGCTCCGGCAGCTCTAGCAGTGGCGAAGACATTGTTGATGCCGAAGTGACCTAGCTTTTTGCAGAACCCTGCAACCACCGAGAGAAGACGAGACATTGTTCTCGTCTTCTCTTTTTGTATCTGCGGATCTGTTTTCGTGCCTGATTCACCGGCACACTTTGGGCATGCCTGGGTTTAATGCACCGCCCTCGCGCTGACTAGTTGTGTCTATCGATCAACTCGCTTATGTCGACTAAACAAATTTGTTTAAAGTCTTTTGTCGATTAAATAGGTGAGAAAGACTTGAAAGGTGCAGTGTGTCGGCGATTTGGGCAGCGTCTCAATTTCTCATTTTTAAACAAATTTGTTTAAATCGAATAAGGTCCAATTTGATAGAGATATCTTGAGCCGCTTGCGTAGGACCGTGCGCAGCCTTACAGTTGTGTTAATTTGATGTCTATTTGCGTGCCGTCTTCATTTCGGAAGTTAGCTATTTCTGTCGTAGATCAATTTGCATATTCTCAAATTGGACCGGTTGCTGATTCGTACTCGCATCTAAGACCGACTGTCTAACATCCGCGGGAGTCGTTCCGCCTCTTTGGGCGACTGTTTCAGCGAGTTTTTGAATGGTTACAGTAGAAGCGATGCCGCCGCGGGTAAAGGTAATCGACTGTGTGCTGCTCGGATCCTCAATCTGTATTTGTTCTTTGTCGACGTCGACAATAACCTTGTCATTTTGCGTGTTAAAGCCAGTAAGGCTTAGAGCTGGTATCTGGCCAGCTTTAACAAGTTTATTTACGGCTGCCGACATGATCTGCTCAGCGTCCTTTCCTTGGAATTGCTGCAAATCTTGCTTTAGTTCATCAAAAACCTTGCTATACAGTTCTTTGTCGTTGGGCTTATTGACGACTTCCTGAATGTCCTTTTGGACTTGTGTTATTGCTTGTTTTAGCTGATCAGTCATTGTTTAATCCTCGGGATGCCGCCAGACCTTCTGACTACGAGTTTAGGGGACAACTGCACTACGCAGATTATAAAGAGCGTAGTCTGGACAAGTATATACAGTTGACAGATATTTTAGACATAGACCGATCTCTTAGACAAGCGAAGCTTAAAAGCTTAAATGTGAACGTCGGCAACTTGCCCTGGTCTTTCCCCAGTCTGGTTTGATTGACTTTGCTGAGTGAACCTTTGTTGCAGTCGATCGAGATAAACATAGAACACCGGCGTTATATAGAGCGTCACCAGCTGCGACACCAGAAGTCCGCCCACTACTGTCAAACCAAGTGGCTGGCGCGTTTCGGCGCCGGCACCGATGCCCAGGGCAATCGGTATGCCGGCCATCAAAGCGGCCATTGTCGTCATCATAATCGGCCTGAATCTTGTCAGACAAGCTTGATAAATCGCTTCTTCCGCCTTCATACCATGTTGTCTCTGGGCCTCCATGGCAAAGTCGACCATCATGATCGCGTTCTTTTTGACAATGCCTATAAGCATGATCAGTCCTAAGAACCCGTAAATATCTAGATCTACATGACAGATCATCAGAATAGCCAGCGCTCCCAAGCCTGCTGATGGCAAACCGGAGAGAATGGTTAAAGGGTGGATAAAGCTTTCATACAAAATGCCAAGCACGATGTAAATGACGACGATCGCTAGAATGAGCAAGACCCCCAAATTACCTAGTGAATCTTCAAATGCTGAAGCGGTTCCCTGGAAGGCGGTGGTCACTGATGCCGGTACTGCATCGGCAGCTACTGCCTTGATTTTGGATACCGCATCACCAAGCGAAGCACCGGGCTTCAAATTAAATGAAATGGTGACCGCCGGGAATTGTCCGAGGTGATTGACAACCAAAGGGCCGCGCCCGAGTTGGATGCTGGCCACGGAGTCCAGGCGGACTAACTGTCCGGTAGTTGAATGCAAATACAGATCATGTAGAACGTTAGGATCGCGATAATAACGCGGCGCCACTTCAATGATCACCCAGTATTGATTGGATGAAGTGTACATGGTCGAAATTTGACGCGCTGAATAGGCGCTGTCCAGTGCGTCTTCAACTTGCAGCATGTTTAAGCCGAGCTCCGAAAGTTTGTCTCGATCGACTTGCACATGCACTTCCGGATTGTCCACTTCCAGATCAGTTGTCACATCAATTACGCCCGGTATTTTCTTGATCTTCTGGAAAAGGTCTTTGGCCACGCTATATAGAACTTCAGTGTTAGGGCTGGAAAGCGTGTATTGATAAATGCTCTTAGTCACTTGACCGCCGATGGCGATCGACGGTGGATTTTGCAGATATGTGGCGATACCGTGCACTGTGGCCAGCTTGGGTGCTAGTTCGTCGATAATTTGATTGACTCTCAACCGGCGTTGATTCAGAGGTTTGAGTACAATCAAAAGGCGTCCCTGATTCAAGGTCAGATTCGGGCTGCCGTTGCCGACACCAATACTGGACATCACCGATTGCACATTCGGATCCTGTTGAATGATATCGGTCAGCGCTTTGTGGCGGAGGACCATGGCATCATACGAAATGCCTTGCTCTCCTTCGGTCATCACAAGAATCTGGCTCGTGTCTTCGCTAGGCATGAATCCTTTCGGCATCACTTCAAAAAGAATGCCGGTGCCAATTAGCATGGCTATGAAAACAGCGACAACTATCAATTTATTGCCCAGCGCTAAACTGAGAGTTTCCCGATAAAGGTCGAGCAATATGCCAAAGCCTCTTTCAGAAAGCTGGACGAGCTTGCTGGTTTTTGCAGCATGCGGCTTCAAAAAGCGGCTGCAGAGCATCGGCGTGAAGGTCATGGAAATAAAGCCGGAGATGGCAATCGCCACGCTGATCGTCACGGCAAATTCGTTGAATAATCGCCCGACAATGCCGGGCAAAAGTAAAACCGGAATGAACACAGCGATCAGTGAAATGGTCATTGACAGAATGGTGAAGCCAATTTCTTTCGATCCATCGAGAGCCGCTTGTCTTGCCGGTTTTCCCATCTCCATATGGCGGACGATGTTTTCCAGCATGACAATCGCATCGTCGACAACAAAACCAACCGATAGTGAAAGAGCCATCAAGGTCAAATTGTTCAAGCTGAAACCCAAAAGACGCATCGCTGCGAATGTGCCGATAATGGAGATCGGCAAGGCCATACTGGGAATAAATGTTGCCGAAAGATTGCCGAGGAAAATAAAGATGACTAATACGACCAGGGCGACAGTCAGGATCAAGGTGAACTGCACGTCGTCCACTGAATTGCGAATCGACTGTGATTGGTCGTACATAATGTCCAGATTGACGGCGCTGGGCATCAATGCCCGGAAGGTCGGCAGCAGTGTCTTAATGTGATCGACGACTTCGATTGTGTTGGCCCCGGGCTGGCGTAATACAGCCAGGATAATCGCCGGCGTGCCGTTGTATGTGCCTGCCTCCTTGTCATTTTGTACGCTGTCGATCGCCGTCGCCACCTGATTCAACCGCACCGGTGCACCATTCTTGATGGCAAGGATAATTGGGTCGTACTGTTTGGCGCTCAGTAATTGACCATTCGACTGAATCGTGAACGCTTGTTGGCGACCCCAGAGCGTTCCTGTTGGTTGATTCTGGTTAGCGGCGGCAACAGCGGCCGAGACGTCATCGATGCCCATACCATACGATGCCAATCGCTGCGGATCGACTTGCACTCGTACTGCGTATTGCTGCGAGCCATTGACCTGCACTTGGGCAACGCCGCTCACCCGGGAAATTCGTTGCGCCAAAAGCGTTTCAGCATAATAATCGACTTGGTGCAAAGGTAGAGTCTGGGAACTAACAGCTAGATAGATCACAGGTTGGCTAGCCGGATTGACCTTGGTAAATGTCGGCGGAATAATCATTTGCGGCGGCAGCTGTTTGGATGCGGCAGTGATCGCTGCTTGCACATCCAGCGCGGCGCCATCCATGTTGCGTGATGGATCGAATTGCAATGTGATCAAAGATTGGCCGAGCGTACTGGCCGAGGTCATCTGATCCAGGGCGGCGATCGTGGCAAACTGTTTTTCCAACGGTATTGACACTGCCGAGGCCATTGTCTCGGCCGAGGCGCCAGGCAGTTGGCTGGTCACCTCGATCGTCGGAAAATCAACGTTGGGCAGGTTGCTGATCGGTAGGGAACGATAGCCGATCACTCCGAAGAGAATGATGGCGAACATGAAGAGCGTCGTCATCACCGGTCTTTGGATGCAGAGTGTGCCTAAGTTCATAGGAATTTTTCCTTAAGCTGTCTGCGGGCTTGGCGGTGTCTGTACCAGGAGGTTATCTTGTCCAGATACAAATAGAAGACCGGGGTGATATAGAGAGTGACGATTTGCGAGAAGAGCAGACCACCGACCACAGTCAATCCCAGCGGTTGTCTCGTTTCTGAACCTTGTCCGGCAGCGATAGCAATCGGCACACTACCTAATAAGGCGGCCAGTGTGGTCATCATAATTGGGCGGAAGCGGACCAAACAAGCTTCGTAAATCGCTTCGTCTGCGGTTTTATTGTGGAGACGCTGGGTTTCAATAGCAAAATCGATCAGCATGATTGCATTCTTTTTGACGATGCCGACTAGTAAGATCAAGCCAAGGAAACCATAGATATCCAGATCTTTATGAAACAAAAGCAAAACGAACAAGGCGCCCAGTCCCGCCGAAGGTAAGCCGGACAAAATTGTTACTGGATGAATGAAACTTTCATAGAGCATGCCCAGAACTATATAGATGATCAAAATGGAAATGACCAACAAAAAACCCAGATCTTTGGTGGAACTTTCAAAAGCTTTGGCGCTACCTTGAAAGTTATAGCTAATATCGCTGGGCAGAACTTTTGCGGCCACCTCTCTAATTTGGGAGACAGCACTGCTTAAAGAAGAGCCAGGTTTGACGTTGAATGAGATCGTGACGCAGGGAAATTGACCGGAGTGGTTGACCATTAACGGCCCGGTAATGCGCTTGATCGTTGCCACTGTATTCAGTGGCACAAGCTGTCCGTTGCTTGAATGTATCCGCATGAATTGCAATGCTGTGGGGTTCCGGTAATATTGGGGGAGAGCTTCCAGAATCACCCAATACTGATTGTCTGGTGTGTAAATGACGGACACTTGTTGCTGGGCATAAGCACTATTCAAGGCTCCTTGGGCTTGTTGCATGGAAATGCCCAGTTGGGCTAGTTTTTCACGATCAATCTGCACATCGAGCTCAAGATTTTTCATCAACAGATCGCTGTTGACGTCTTGCAAATCAGGAATCTTCTTTAGCTGGTCGGTGAGCTTGTCTGAATAATCGTAGAGTTCCTTGGAGTTGAGCGAGGAAAGAGTCAACTGGTAGAGAGCCTTGGCTGTGCGGCCGCCGATGCGTATGCTTGGCGGCACTTGCATGTATAAGCGGATACCGGGAATATTCGCCACTTTTCTGCGCAACTCTTGTACGACATCGTCGACTTTCAGTTTGCGTCCCTGGCCAAGCGGCTTCAAGAAGATATTCAGACTGCCCTGGTTCTGAGTATTTTGACCAGAACCGGCACCGACACTGGACATAAACATCGCTACGTTCGGGTCTTTGCTGACAATATTGGCTAATTTCTTCTGATGTTCGACCATGCCGTCAAAAGAGATACCCTCAATGGCCATGGTCGTGCCTTGAATTTGTCCCTGGTCCTCTGTCGGTATAAAGCCCTTCGGCATAACAACGAGCATGCCCACAGTACCGATTAACATGACGACAAATAAACCAAGCACCCAGACGCGGTGCTTGAGAGCAAATAATACTGTCTGATCGTAATGACCCTGTAACCAGCTAAAAGCGTTGTCCGAAAGCGCTGCCAGCCCGGTGGGTCCATGTGCTGTTTTACGCAGAAATCTGCTGCAAAGCATGGGCGTCAGCGAAAGTGAAACAAAGCCCGAGATTAAGATGGCAAAACTAATGGTGGCGCCGAATTGGAAAAACAGCCGACCAATAATGCCACCCATGAGGAGAATGGGAAGAAATACGGCAACTAGAGAGGTGGTCATAGAGATGATCGTGAAGCCAATTTCGCGTGAGCCGTTGATTGCTGCGGTCATTGGTGGCTCGCCCATCTCCATGTGGCGCACGACATTTTCTAGGACGACGATGGTGTCATCGACGACAAATCCTACCGACAGGGTAAGCGCCATTAGAGAGATATTGTTGATTGTGAAATTGCAAGCTTTCATCGCGGCAAAGGTGCCAATCAACGAAATTGGTAAAGTGGTGCTGGCGATTAGGGTTGACGACGGATTGCCGAGAAATAGAAAAATCACCATGATCACCAGAAAAACCGTCACCAGTAGAGTGCGCTTCGCTTCATCAACCGAGCGGCGAATACCGATTGATCTATCAAAGAGGACATCGAGACTGACAGACTTGGGAATGATCGCTCTGAAGCTAGGAAATAAGGTTTTGATCGAATCGACAATTTGAATCGTATTGGTGTTGGGCTGTTTTTGCACAGCCAGTACAACGGCGCGTGTTTTATTGAACCAGGTGGCCACTTTGTCGGTCTGCACACTATCGATAACGGTGCCGATATCTTCAAGTCTGACCGGCGCGCCATGACGATAGGCGACGATGATCGGTTTGAAGGCAGCGGCATTAAATAGCTGGCCATTGGCCATGACGTTATAAGAAAGGTCGGGGCCATAAAGCGTGCCGGTGGGCAAATTGACATTGGCAGTGGTGATCGCTTGTGCCACCTGGTCGATACCAATACCATACGAATCAAGCTTGCGAGGATCTACCTGGATGTGTGGTGCATAGATCTGCGAACCATAGACCATCACCTGGGCCACGCCGCTGACCATGGAGATGCGAGGTGCCAGCATGTTTTCCGCATACTCATCCACCTGATAAAGCGGTAAGGTCGGCGAGCTCAAAGAGATATAGAGAATTGGGGCATCGGCCGGATTGACTTTGCGAAATGACGGTGGCGTCGGCATGCTTGTTGGCAGGAGCGGCCCGGCCGCCACGATCGCTGCCTGCACATCTTCTGCCGCACCATCAATTTTGCGATTCAGGTCAAATTGCAATGTAATCGATGTGCTGCCCAATTGGCTTGATGACGTCATCTCTTGGACGCCGGCGATATTGCTGAATTGTTTCTCCAGCGGCGTGGCCACAGCCGAAGCCATTGTATCCGCGTTGGCACCTGGCAAACTCGCGGAGACAGTGATCGTCGGAAAATCAACAGCCGGGAGATCATTGACGGCGAGCGAATTGTAAGCGAGTAAACCGAAAAGCAAGAAGGTGGCCATGATTAAAGTGGTCATGACAGGGCGCATGATGAACAAATTGGAGAAATTCATAAAGATTGATTGGCAGGTGCAGGTTGCCCAGTTTCTTTTGTGCCATCACCGGCGGTTCTGGCATTACCGCGGATTTTGTAAATGGGTGGACCCGCCTCGAGTCGTTCCCTCACGTGACCATGCTGATGTTGACCCGTGCCCAGGGCACCATTAACCTCAGCACCACTAACACCACTAATGGGCCTAGGTCCAGCTGTAGGCAAGGAGCTCGGGTTACTTGGGACATTCGGCGCAGCGTTGGTGCTGCCACTTTGCGCATTCAGTCCGGCATTGGTGCTGTCCAGTGTGCTGTCTCCCAAAGAGCCGGCGTTCGCTGGCATCGACTCTGTCTGATTGGGTGCCGCCTTTTGCACGACGTTTACTTTAGCGCCAGGCACAAGTTGCAATTGCCCATCGGTCACGACAATATCCCCTGCTGCTACGCCGCTAGCGATGGCTGCCTGATCATGGCTCGTTCTTTCCACTTCCACCGGTGAGAAGCTGACGGTGTTGTCTGGCTTCAGTATATAAACAGCAGTTCCTTGTTGAGTCGTTTGCAGTGCTGTCACTGGAATTACGACTGTGTTCCCGTCGGGTGGCATCGTCACAATCACATCGACAAACTGGCCGGGAAATAGACGCAAATCGGTATTGGCGAAAGCTGCTCGCAAAACTACAGTGCCGGTTTGCGTGTTGACCGTATTTTCCAGGAAGGAAACAGCTCCTTCTACGGCATTCTTTTTTACACCTTCAACTTGTACCTGCACCATCAAAGTATGGTGGGCGAGATTTTTACGCACTTCATCAAGATATTGTTCGGGAACGGTGAAGGTGACATAAATAGGTTTGACTTGATCTATGGTCACCAGCGGAGTACTGGCATTGGCGGTGACGACATTGCCTTGATAAACATTGAGGCTGCTGGTGCGACCATCAATTGCCGACCGGATAGTGCACCAACTCAGCTGAATGCGAGCATTTTGAGCGGCCGCTGTGTCGGCTTCCAATGTGCCCTTGGCTGTATCAATTGCGGCCTTATCTGCGTTAACTGTAGCTTGAGCATTTTCTATTGCTTTTTCGTCGGCGTCGATTGTAGCTTTGGCACTGTATTGATTGGTATCCATCTGATCTCGTTGCTCAGTTGAAACAGCACCTTCTTGTTGCAGTGTTACGTAGCGCCCCATTTCCGTTGTGGCATATTTCAATTGGGCTTCATCTTTTGCCTTATTCGCTCGCAGTTGGCCAACTTGGGCTTTGTCTCTAGCTAAATTTGCCTGTGCTTGTTCAATCTGCGCTTTGTCCTTGGCCACATTTCCTTCAGCCTGATCTAATGCTGCTTTGTATGGGCTGGGGTCAATTTCAAAAAGTAGATCGCCTGTCTTTACATATTGACCTTGGGTAAATGTCACTTTGGAAAGCTGCCCGCCGACCTGAGGCACAACATTGATCACTGAGTAGGGCAGAACATTGCCGATACTGCGGATTTCGATCGGTATTACACCCTGCACGGCCGTGGTCACTGTTATCGGTGCGGCTGCATCTTTTTTGACTTTTCGGTCGGAGTTATTAAATGAGTCTCGGAATAACCAGGGGATGCCAATTAGTAAAGCAACGAGAATTACCAGCAAAATAATGCGTTTGGTTAGAGAATGCTGCGGTTTCTCAGAGACAGGTTTTTGAGCAGGCGGATTGGTTATTCGATTGGGATTTTCCGGATTGGCCCGCTTTAGCGCGTCGACTTCATCATTCAACATTTCCGGCTCCTTACACGGGCACTGCAATTGGTATACGACTGTAGACGTTCAGCGGAGCTGTTCAGTTCATGGAATTAGATTAAAATGACTTCATCTATGGCGCTGTATGTCTTGATTGTGCGATTCTGATTTCAAATGATCAGAGTTGCTGATTATTTATTGGTGATCATGATTCCAGACAATGGTTGAGCAGCTTTCTCCGAATAACGAAACTGTCGAGTCGGTTGCCGACCGTCTCCATCTGCCTGCTTCCATTGTAAACAGTACTGGCTTTCTTTTAAACAGAGCGGCGAGGCGCTGGCGTGATCAGATTGCCAGTGCGTTGGCGCCTTGCAAGCTCACTACCCAAGAGCTCGGTCTTTTGCGAATTATTGACGAGCAGGGACCGCTTTCTCAACAAGAGCTAGGGAAAAAGAACTTGATCGACAGAACCACCATCGTCCATTTACTCGATGGCTTAGAAGAACGAAAGCTGACGATTCGGGTTCGCAATCAGGTTGATCGGCGCAGTCATCTGCTCTATCTCACACCGCGGGGAAAAAAGACACTGGCGCGGGCGGCTAAAATCGTGGAGAAGTTGCAGGAGCACTTTTTCACGCCTTTATCGCCACAAGAATGTGCGGCTTTAAAACAAACTCTTTTGAAGTTGCTAATCTATCAGGCAGTCGGCGAAAATTAATAGCGTTGTCACTGGGAGAGAGAAAGTTTTATGGCAGATGTCAAAATAACAGTGTTACAAAGCGGTCCCTTGTTAGTGGATGGAGAAGTGGAATTAAAGAAGAGCGATGGCACTTCGATCAACGTGACACAAAAGCCTTTTGCTCTGTGTCGATGCGGAGCTTCAACCAACAAACCATTTTGTGATGGCACGCATAGCAAGATCGGTTTTGACGCGGCCAAGGCCGTCGTCCCCGAGAGTGCCGAATAGCGCTAAATCTTTCAATGCTTTGGTATCGAATGCGGTGCTACCGGTTAAACGTGTTCTGGCTGCATGTCGATGGTGTGGCTTTTTATCAATAGCTGACGCAGTCGGAAGCGGCAAAGATGCTGGGAGTTAGACAGCCCAGAGTATCGGCGCTCTATACTGGACGACTCGAGGATTTCACGGTTGATATGCTGATGAAGTGGCTGTCTAAGCTTGGAAAGCGCGTGACGATCACAATTGGTGATTAGGAAGTAGCCTAAGAACACTTCCTTAGCGTCATTGGTCGGCTGTCGCTTCCTTGTTGCCGCTCTCCATTTCTTTGGCGGTGAATAAGGCCTGGACAACGTCAGTTTGGTTGATGATGCCATGAAATCTATTCTCATCGGCCACCGGCAGCCATGTGTATTTGTAGCGCGTAAAGAGATGAAGAATATCTTCGAGTGAATCTTGCGGGCTAACTGCCACCGGGAATGGTGTCATAATATCTCGCACTGTCTTCTCTGCAGACATTTTGTCCGACTCCAATAGCTGTGTCATATCGCTCTGGCTGAGAACCCCCACTAATTTATATTTGTCTACCACAGGTAGACCGCGGATAGTCGAATGACCGAACAATTGCAGCACCTCTTTCAACGGAGTGTTGCTCGAAAGCACTTCAGTTTGTAGTGTTTGCATGACATCTTTGGCTTGAATAGTTACCAGCTTGGCATGCTCTGGATCGGGCGGGCGCAAATTGATACCATTCCAAGCCATTAATTGATCATATATAGAGCCGCTATCAAGGGCATCGCCTATGGCTGAGGCAATAACGCACGCAATCATAAGTGGTGCAACAAGAGCATAGTTGTTCGTCAGTTCAAAAGTAATCGCCACTGCTGTCAGCGGCACGCGCGCGACTCCACTAAAGAAAGCACCCATGCCCACAAGGGCGAAATTGGAAAACGATGTGCTGCCAGTCAGCGCGTGTTCGACATGACCAACTAAATAACCGACAGCCGACCCCAGTACCAGTGTCGGAGCGAATAGCCCTCCGGGAGCGCCGGAGCCGTAAGCGATCATGGTGAGAAGAAAGAACTCCACAAAGACGACAGCGGCGACACCGGGATGCACGACTGAAGCAAACATCCAGCGGACTCTGGCGTAATTGTGGAAGCTATCAGGAAAGCAGCTCATCAAGCAGCCGGATAAAAAACCGGCGATGGAAATCCTAATGCATACCGGCACTCTCTTCAATTTCTGATAACAGTTGAGAGAGCCGATAATCGAGGCGTTAAAGATCGCACCCAGTCCACCACAGGCCACTCCTAAGAGAAGATAATAAGGCAGGTCTACACCGAAAAGGCTGGTATTGCCACTGGGTGGGCTGAGGACAGTGCGCATATGTTGGTAAGAGAAGATGTTAAGAACCAGCGACGCAGCACCACAGGCAATTACAGCAATGAGTATGGTTGACGAATTGATCTCCTTCAGTAACTCCTCCATGATGAAAATTGTTCCAGCCAGAGGTGCATTGAATGCTGCCGTCAAGCCAGCACCGGCGCCAGCAGCAATTAATTGCCGTCTGTATGCTGTTGCCGATTGAGTTAAGCGGCTGAGCGGTGCGGCCAGGGAGGCGCCTAACTGAACAGTTGGACCCTCTCGCCCGAGAAAGAGTCCGCTACCCAAAGCGACCGTACCGCCCAGCAGTTTAACGATGGCGATGCGAAAATCGAGCGGCATTCGGATCCGACTGAGTGCTGCCCGAACTTGAGGAATGCCGCTGCCTGAGGCCTCGGGCGCTACCAGTTGGATCATCAAGCCAGCGAGCAAACCGCCGACTAGACCAAATAGCGGCAAGACATGGGAGGCTGGTAACAAGTCTGAATAGTAGACTCTCAATCGACCGAGCCAGTTAACACCAGCTCCTAAGCAGACAGCCGACAGCCCTGCAACACAGCCGATTAGGAATGCTTCAAATACGGGAATGTAGGGGCGCCTAAACAATGTCGCGCTTGTTCTCATTGAACCTGAGCCAGTGCAGTATATCATTGGCAATCGCAAACATTAAGGGAGAAGCTTGTTGGATGATTGTCCGAGGCTTTATTCTTTGATAACGACGATGTGGTGTAGGGTTTGGCGGCTGAGTATTCGGCGGAAGAGATTTTGGATATCACCGAGGGGCGACTGGCTCTCGGTATGATGCCCGATGGTCTGGGGAGCATCTGCACTGATACGCGTTCGCTTAAGGAAGGGCAGTGGTTTCTTGCCTTAACTGGACGACAGTTTAATGGTCATGATTTTTTAGGCGATGCATTCTCGGCCGGAGCTATCGGTTGCATTGTAGAGGAGCGTACTAGTTACCCGATCGCCGGCACAGCATTTCCGCTACTGGCCGTCGGTGATACTCGACGGGCACTTTTCCAGTTAGCAAAGAATTGGCGCAAGCGTATCAATCTGCGCATTGCCTTAATTGTCAGTGCCGATGTTCAGTCTGGCGAAATAATTAATGCCTTCGAGAAGAAGAACTCAGCGCTTCTTACATCCGCCGTTGTCGACCAAACAGCGCAGATTGCCGTGTTGCGCGATGCTGATTGGTTTGACATCGCCAATGAATTGCTTGAATTGGATGAAAGAAAGACCGGGTTCTTAATTGAATTTACTACAAACAGCGCTCAGGAAATCTTGCCGGTGACGAGCATGATAACACCGGATATGGTGCTATTGCCTGCCAACTCACTTTCCCACTTGCGGATACAGACATCTGCCGAAGAACTGGGAAATGCTCTGGTTAATCTAATCAGAGATCTTGCCCAACAACAGATAATGCTGGTCGCGTCAGACCGATTGCCACCGCCCGTTCTTGCAGCAGCAAGAAAAGAAACGAAGCTGAATTTGTTGGTGAAAAACTTTGATCAATCAGAAGAGTTGGCGGCAGAGATAGCCCGGTTGCTAGTAAAAAACACATAAATCATAAGGGCAAACTTTTTGCCTGATCAACGGAACCATATCTTCGTAAATCCGTCGGACCTTGCACATGAACAGGAGACGGACAAAACTGGGATTTGCAGCTGTCCGCAGCTATCCAACGAATGAGAGAGTTAATTAGAAAATGAATGAGAAATCGACCGACAAATCGACCGACAAATCGACCGACAAATCGACCGACAAGCTGCATCAAGAAGAGGAGATTTATCTTGTTACCGGCAGCAGCGGCATGCTCGGACATGCGCTATGCCATCATTTTGGAGGCAAGAATGATGGCATAGCCAGAAGTGTTGTTGGCTTCGATCAAGATGGACCACCCTTCCCGCCACCTAAGGCTGAGTGTTTCTTCTGCGATTTGACCTCCGATGAATCCGTCCAGAAGACGTTCTTTATGCTCCACTCTCGCTATGGTCGGAAGATAAAAGCGGTTTTCCATCTGGCGGCGTTTTATGATTTTTCCGGGCGTCAGAGCCACCTATATAAAGATTTGACGGTGGACGGCACCGGGCGCATGTTGCGCGAGCTGCAAAATTTTGATGTCGGTCAATTTATATTTTCCAGCTCAATGTTGGTATACAAACCCAACGCTAAAGGCGAGAAATTGACGGAAGACTCGCCTCTCGCTCCAAGCTGGGCCTACCCGCAGTCGAAGATTGAGACTGAGGAATTGCTGAAGGAAAAGCATGGACATGTCCCAGTTGTAATTTTGCGAATTGCTGGAGTTTACGATGATCTTTGTCGTTCGATGCCGCTGGCTCACCAGATTCAACGCATTTATGAGAAGCGCCTTGAAGGGAGGCTCTACTCAGGTGACATTGAGGTGCGGCAGTCTTTTGTGCATTTACAGGATGTAGTTTCGGCCTTTGCTGCATCTGTAGAGAATGCCGGCAAATTGCCGAATTATTCGGTCTTCAATATCGGCGAGGCAGATGCCATGAGTTATGACGAAATACAGCGTCAGGTTGCGCGATTGATTTATGGTCAGGACGTAGGTCAGGGCTGGAACACTGTCCAGGTGCCCAAGCCGATTGCCAAGGCTGGTGCCTGGCTGGAGAATATATTGCCAAGCAAGGAAAAGCCATTTATTAAGCCATGGATGATTGATCATGCCGATGATAATTATGAATTATCGGTGCATAAGGCACGGCAATTACTGGGCTGGCAGACCGGCCATTCACTGGCTGAAACATTACCGAAGATGATCGAGGGGCTAAAGCTGGAGCCGAAGAAGTGGTATCAATTGAACAAGCTGCATGTACCAGAGTGGCTGGACAAACGCAGTTCTCCAACGCCTGGAGCGCGGCTTGGTGCTGGCACTGCTCGGCGGGGCCGGATTGCCTGAGTCACTTGATTTCGATTCGCTTGCTTTCCTCAGGCACAGCTGATAATTTGAATTGGTAAATCATCCACGGTTCTCGGTTGCACAGAAAGAACTCAACCCAAGCTCTGTTTTCTGTACACAAGTTGTGCGGAATCTTCTTCGCATTTTGTCTTTTCCTCTCGAGCGTGGGCTATGCCGCGCAGGCGTCGCCTGCTGATGAAAGTGTTCTCTTGAAGGCCATGCGAGAAGAGCTCGATCGTTCAGTGTCTAAATTGAAGAATGCTGGCGAAGCGCCGCTTTACTTCTTGTCTTATAGTGTCTATGACATCAATTCGGTTAGTCTCCAGGCGGATTACGGTGCCATCGGCACAGAAGAAAACAATAATCGTTTCAGGCGGCTGGACGTCGATTTGCGAGTGGGTAGTCCACATATAGACAATACGCACAAGATTCGCGGAACCAATGCTTTCACCTCCTTGGATATCGGCAATGCCTCCATGCACATCTTTCCTCTGGACGATGATCAGGCTGCAATCAGAACGGCGCTCTGGCTGAATACCGATCTGGCATTCAAAACCGCGCAAGAGAAATTTCACAAGGTAAAAGCAAATCGTGATGTCAAAATTGAGGAGGAGGATACATCCGATGACTTTTCTACGGAAAAGTCTCACAAGGAAATTCTTAGTCCCTCTCACTTTGAGGTCGATCGTGTGCAGTGGGCCGAGCGGCTGCGCCATTTGTCTGCCATATTCAAGGAATATCCGGCCGTGCAAGATTCGAATATCGAATTTACGGCAACCCAGACTCGACGTTATTTGGTCAACAGTGAAGGCACAAACTTGCAGGACGAAAGCGTGCAATATCGCCTCAATGCCACTGTTTCAGCGATTGCGGATGATGGTATGAAAATCTGGCTGTACGACGGCGTTGAATCTCCGACGACGGATGGATTGCCCGATGATGTCGCGATGGCGGTAATGGTGCGTAAGTTGTCCAATGACCTGACGGCGCTGAGGGCGGCGCCGAAGGCAGAGCCTTATGTCGGGCAGGCGATCTTGAAAGCAAAATCGGCCGGAGTGTTCTTTCATGAGATCTTTGGGCACAGGATCGAGGGACACAGACAAAAAGACGAGAGCGAAGGACGCACTTTTACGAAAAAAGTAGGACAACAAGTGATGCCCGAATTCATCAGTGTTGTCGACGATCCTACCCGTGAGAAATTTGGTGCCAAGCCGCTCAATGGCTACTATAAATTCGATGACGAAGGTGTGCCTGCCCAAAAAGTTGTCCTGGTTGATAAGGGAGTTTTGAAAGGTTTCCTCATGGGTCGATCGCCAATTAAAGATTTTGCCAAGTCAAATGGGCACGGTCGATGCTCACCCGGATACGCGCCGGTCGCCAGACAAGGCAACTTGATCGTTGATTCATCCAAACGAGTGCCCTACGAAAAGCTGCGCGAAATGTTGATTGAAGAGGTGAAAAAGCAAGGCAAGCCTTATGGATTGGTGTTCGATGAAATCGCCGGCGGCTTTACGATGACCCAACTGTTTCTACCTCAGTCATTTAAATTGTTGCCGCTGCGTGTCTGGCGTGTCTATGCGGATGGCAGACCAGACGAACTTCTACGTGGAGTGGACTTGGTTGGAACGCCGCTTGCATCTTTGGAAAGAATTCAATGCGCCGCCGACGACGACGATACATTTAATGGTACTTGTGGTGCCGAATCTGGCTGGGTTCCAGTCTCCGCCACTTCACCAAGTTTGCTTGTGGGCACGATCGAAGTAGAGCTGCAGAACAAAGCCCAGGATAAACCGCCATTGTTGCCGGCACCGTTATTTGATCCATCTGATAAAAAGGGCAAAGAAAATAGCTCCCCTGTCGTTACGAAAAAGCCAGGGCAAGCAAAGGTAGCTGGCAATGCGGCTACCCACAGAGGGAATAGACCAGCTGCTAGCGCAGCCGCGAAAGCGCCGCCAAGAAAAAACCAAATCCGGAGCCGAAGTGATGAAATTGTTGCTTTTCCCCGCTCTGGCAATTCTGGCGCTGACCACAAGCGCACCGGAATTGCCGTCAAATGATGTGATTTTTCATGCCCTCCAAGATGAGATGCAGCGTTCCATGACCAGATTGCATCTGGATCCGTATAAGGGCCCGTATTTCATTTCATATACAGTTCGTCAGCTGGACAACTTGCAAGTTATGGCTTCATTCGGAGCTTTGGATAACTGCATTCATAGTGTCAAGCGCGATCTGAATGTCGACATTCGCGAGGGTGATTACTCTCTCGACAGCTCCGTCTCCGGTGCTGGCATGTTCGGTCGTGGCGAGTCCAGCCAGAGCAGTTTGATTACTGTCGACAACGACTACGATTCGATCAGGCATGAGCTCTGGTTGAGGACAGATGCTGCTTATAAGAAGGCCATCGAAGACCTGGCTGCCAAAAAAGCCTTTTTGCAGGAGAATGATGTAAAAAATCGGCCCGATTCTATGTCGCACGAGCAGCCTGTTGTTTCAATCGAACCAGTCGTGCGGCTCGACGTCAATCCCCAGAAATCATGTGAGCTGGCCACAAAACTCTCCGCTATCTTTCGTGATTACCCGCGCGTGCAACAGTCGTTTGTCCGGCTCGACGAAAAGGCGACGACCAGATGGTTCCTCAATAGCGAAGGATTTTGCAATCGTACGCCAAAGCAGGAGTGTTTGCTGATTGCTGCAGCTTCCACGCAAGCAGATGACGGTGCAGTCGTGGCCGACATGGAGCTGTTTGCAGCAGAGAAAGAATCTAACTTGCCGCCATACGAACAGATGGAGAAAAGGGTACGAGCACTTGCCGACCGCTTGACAAAATTGGCCAAGGCTCAATCGATTGAACAATATCGCGGCCCCATCCTCTTCGAAGACGAGGCTGCCGCTGAGTTCTTTGCTCAAGTACTACAACCTCACTTGGGGCACGCTCTCGAGTCTTTGAACAGATACGATGCCGTCAGTCGGATCTTCAAAAATCCGCTGGAAGAAAAATTGAACACGAGAATTCTTCCTAAATTCATAACGGTAGTGGATGATCCTCTGCGACAGCGCTTTGACAATGAGAATATTTTTTCCAGTTATGCAATTGATGATGACGGAGTAAAAGCGCAGAAGATTACTTTAGTGGACAAGGGAATGCTGAAATCGTTCGCCATGAGCCGCGTGCCTTCCCGCGAAATCAAACAAAGCAACGGGCATGCTCGGGGTAGAGGAGGCGCGGCTAGCAATGTCTATATCATCTCTGAAACAAAAGAGACGCCGGCGCAGTTGCGTGAAAAATTGATCAGTGATGGCAAGGACGATGGTTTAAAGGAAGTTTTGATCGCCAGACGTTTGTTGAACTTTACGGCTGCAGCGCTTGCACCGCGATCGTTGCTTTCCAGCCTCATGTCGGGAGCAACAATGAGCGGTGGCGTCATGCTTTTACCGCCGGTCACGCTATATCGAGTTTCGGTAGAAAACGGACACGAGGAGTTAGTGCGCGGCGCGCCCTTCGGTAATTTGACGATGCGCGTTCTGCGCGATATCGAATCAACTGCCGACGATACCAGAGCTTATCCCATGATCAGCATGGGTCATCTGATGCAGTTTTATGGCAGCCCGGACGTCAGCACAATTGTCACACCGTCGATACTAGTGCGTGAGATTGAATTGCTAAGCGCGGCTCGACAAACTGAATTGCCACCAATCCTTAAAAATCCGTACTTTGAAAAGTAGTATCGAGATGAGGTCGCAGCCTGAAAACTAAAGAAGCGGTCGGCAATTAATTGCCAGGAACTGCCCATTTCGTCATCAGCTCTTGAAAATCCTGCATCGAAAAAGGCTTGCTCAAAAAATCATCCATGCCGGCAGAGAGACATTCGTTCTTATCTTCAGCCATCGCCCGCGCCGTCAAGGCGATTACCGGAATCCTTGATTGGCTATCTTTCTCCCGCTCGCGAATAAAGGTTGTGCATTCCAATCCGGTCATATCTGGCAAATGCCAGTCCATTAACACAAGTCGATAGGAATTGTGCTTGATGTGATCCAGAGCTTGGGCACCAGTACTGACCAAGTCGATGTCTACATGGCAGTGAGCGGCCAGATTTCGCAACAATACCTGGATGGTCGGATTGTCCTCTACCGCCAATATCGATGGCATGCTTTGCGCTCCGTGCATTTTACTGATTAACAACTTGGACAGACAATCTAGAAACTCCGTCTCGACATTCATTGGAGAGACTGCAGAGTTCGCTAAAAAGTTCCGCTTAGCTAGAAGCTTCCGCTTAAAGAGAGAATTTGACTCTTATTGTTGAGGTGGACCAAGCTGGCTTAGTAAGAATTCGTAGGTGCTGCGAATTTGATCGTCTTCAATATCTTCAATGTTCATGCGCAGCAAGTGAAACGTCAACAACCGCCGATGGCGGAGCACTGTCAGGTCAACCGGTGTGGCTGCTTTACCGCCTACTACTTGCCACATCACTCTTTGTCCGTCTCCGGGTTGAAAGATGTGATCATTCGCTCGCACAATTAAGTCGCCCGGTTGAATTCCCGCGTTTGCCGCTGGACACGTCGGATATACAGCGCTGACGATCGGTCCAGAGCCATTCAGAAAGACAACGGCATCGAGTCCGATCACACCATATTCAAGCTGGCGAAACTGTTCGGCAGACATCGTTGTCTTCCTTTCTATTTGCCCGTTCAAGATCGTTTTTGCCGGCAATGCTCTGTCTAAGGTTGGTTGCTGCGGAAGCAATTGTGACTCTTCAGCCAGTGCCTGGCCAGCAAGATTGAGCGTCGCTGGCCAGATGCTCAGCCAGGCATTCAGAAAAAGCAAAAAGGCAAGGAGAGCGAGCCGAGTTCGCGGCAATTTTCCTGGCGCTGCTTGATTATGCATGAATCACCTGCTTCCACTCTATGTAAACTAGCAGTGTTTTGTGCAGGTTATGTGCAATCCTCAATTGCGCGTCATTTGGTGGTTTTGCTTGGCTCGCTTTTGGTTTGATCGGTTTTTAGGTCGCTGCTTCTAGCGGATCCGCTTTTGGTTTGATCGTTTTTCAGGTCGCTGCCTTTAGCCGATCCGCTTTTGGTTTGATCGGTTTTTAGGTCGCTGCTTTTAGCCGATTCACTTTTGGCTTGATCGGTTTTTAGGTCGCTGCTTTTAGCCGATTCGCTTTTGGCTTGATCGTTTTTGTCGTTGCTTTGGTCGCTCTGCCCGTCGCTCTTTTTCACCTGAGCATTGTTTGCCTTGCTATTCTCCGAACTCTGTAGCTGATCAACTTTTGCTTCATCTGTAGTGAACCGCTGATGTCTCGTTCTAGCGCGCTTAGCCTGTTCCATCATTCTCGGTGTCATATAAGGGAGAGGCACCCTGTAAAAGAGCCCTTTTTGCGGCTCGTATTTATCGAGCAGTTCGTCAATAAAGCCGTTGTTTTGCAGCTCGGCAAGGCTATTGTCCAGCAATGCCTTCAATTCACTTTGTCCTGGCGGTAGCATCATGACATCAGGGAATACGGCTAATGGTTTGTCTACCGTTAAATTGACAATTGTGTTCGGGTTGGCGATCAAGTAATTTTCGGCGACATAAGGTTCGACCACCGCTACATCCGCTTTGTAGTTGACAAGCTTGTCCAGCGTGGCTACCACGTCCGATGTCTTTGCCGGTAAGGCTATCCTGTTTACGAGCGGGAAGTCATGTTTGACTATTGTGTCGGCAGCATCGTCCTCGATTGTAGAAACAGTTATGTTGGCAAAATTGATCAGGTCGATCCGGTCCGCATGCCATCTGGCATCGCCTGCACGAACATACGCACAGAGCGGGCTGAAGTAAAGGGGGCGCGTGAAGTCGGCCTGCTTGATCAGTGTGCTATTGGGCCACACGGCTGTGCCGACCAGATCGTAGCGATTTTTTTGTAATCCCTCGACTGCTGTCGCCCAAGTCACTTCCTCCGTCCATTCGATTGTCAGTCCAAGTTTTTTGCCAACCTCCTCAAGAGCTTCAACAAAAATGCCGGTCAATTTCTTGCTATTTGGGTCCTTGATGCAAGAGCCCGGGTAAGGAATATACGCGCAGCGGATCTTGCCGCTTTCCATTACCACATCGTAAGCGGTCTTCACTTTGGCTGGTGGAGGAGAACCGCACGAGTGCAAGAGAGGCGTTACTGCCAATAGAGTCATGCACAACAACAATCGCCAGGTATTCTTCACGTTGAAAACCTCCGCCCTGGCAGATGATAGCAAAATCGGAGAAATAGGTCATCGTGCCCCGGACAAACTGAACGTTTATACTTTGGCAAGAGAGTCACTTTCGATAAGAGCGCAAAAAAATGGAGAATTTTCAATCCTGGCTCGACCTGCCAATAGGCAAATTAACGAGCCGAGCCGGTAAGTTGGCTAAATACCTGGTCTTGTTTTGGGGAGTTTATTCGATCGCTTTGCCGGTCGTCGTTGCCGACGAACAACCTAATCCTGTGCACAAGACCGAAAAAGAGTGGCAACAAACTCTCGCTCCGGCCCAATTTTGCATCATGCGTCAAAAGGGCACTGAACCGCCGTTTGCCAATAAATACGATAATTTTTTCAAGCCAGGCATTTACGAATGCGCAGCTTGCGGCAATAAGCTCTTCAGCTCAACAGCGAAATACGATTCCCACTCTGGTTGGCCCAGCTTTTTTCAACCGATTTCCAAAAACGCAATAAAACTAGAATCAGACGACAGTATGGGCATGCACAGGACGGAGGTTTTGTGTGCACGCTGTGAGTCACACCTGGGTCATCGCTTCGACGATGGTCCCAAACCAACCGGTTTCCGATTCTGCATGAACTCGGCCGCTTTGAAATTCATACCTGCCGGACAACCTGTGCCGACCAAGCCGTAGATCTGTGCGCTCAGGCCGGACGCCGCGTAAAAATCTTTCGGTTTCGCGAGACCAGCATGTACAAGTGGTGGGTGATCCAGGCTGTGCCCGGCAAAATATAGAGAACAGCAGCAAGGCGACCGAAAGGAAGATTCTTCAAGATAATGGGAATCGCCTCTGGTCCTTCCCATTTACTGTCGGCCTCATCAATGAGGAGTAGACTCCAGGGACAGCTATCCAGCTCGTCTATTAAACTTTGGTCGGCAACGTTATCGGAATCCCGGGAGACAAATGAAAATTTCCTATCCTTGTCCCACCATTTGACAAGCTTGCCTAAGCGCGTGACAACTGCGCAACGATCGTCACAAACGATCCTGAAAGAGAAGGCTTCCTGGCTATTCCTGGTCTCTTTTCCCATGAACCGCTACCTTCCTAGTAACCACCACCTTTAAGTTGTTTAATTTTAGCAGAAGTTTAGGGAAGAATAAAAAGCCTTTTTTGCAAAATTCGCGTCACTTTTATGTGACCAAAGCGTTAGGATCTCGAAAGTTTGTCAAGGTCGTTATGTTATCTGAAATTGTCGTAGACGGTAACACATACACTGCTCACGATGAGCCGTTGAAACTGCTCATGGTGCTTAGGCGGCATCTCGATCAGAACCTGATCAGACCGCAGTCCATCCAATTAGATGAGGAAGAGTTGTTCGCCTTGAAGTCGTGGCTGCTTATGCACGCGGAACGCATGCGGGCGGGTAAGGCGGTGTGGGTCGAGGAATCTACTGATGGGGAAGTCTATCGATTGGTGGCGGCAATTGGCAAAGCGCCTGACGGCAACGCCATAGTTTGGCACCCGCCATTGCCATGGCCGTTTAACTTCGATAATCAAAGCCGCCGAATAGAATAGATCGAATTTCAGAGCCGGCACTGTATGTGGTACCACGCCCTTTAGTCCAACGTTTAGTCCAAAGATAGTTTGGCGAAGATGTCAGTTTACGCTGAAGTTTACGAAATCGTTAGGCGCATCCCTCGTGGGCGTGTTCTCACTTACGGATTAATTGCCGATTTGCTTGGTGGGCGGTTGAGCGCTCAGGGCGTTGGCTGGGCTTTGCGAGCGTTGTCTAAACCGGGCAAGACAGGCAGGAAAGACAAAGACGCAACTGTTTATCATTCAGGTAATGTCCCCTGGCACAGAGTAATCAATGCGCGCGGTGGTATTAGCACGCATAAAGTTGGTGACATCCCTGAGCGGCTGCAGCTTTCGTTGCTCGAAGCCGAAGGCGTTGTTTTTGACGCCGATGTTACAACCGATTTAAAACAATATTTGTGGACCGCCGGCTTGCTATGATCTTTTCACGTTTTGCGAGGTGATGTTATGCCACTGGACCATTATGTGACTTTGGGAAAATCTGGTTTACGTGTCAGCCCTTTTTGTCTTGGCACAATGACTTTTGGCGAAGATTGGCTTTGGGGTTCGAGTGAAAAGGAATCTCATGCCATTTTGCAGCGTTTTATTGAACTAGGTGGAAATTTTATAGATACGGCGAACTTTTATACGAAAGGTCATTCGGAAGTGATCATCGGCGACTTTCTCAAGAAAAAGAAAGTGCGCAGAGATCAAATGATCATCGCAACCAAGTTCTTCAGCTCGCTTTATACCGGCGATCCCAATGCCGGTGGTGCCAGTCGAAAGTCGATTATGGCCGCCTGTGAGAAATCGTTGCGCCGTTTGCAAACTGATTATATCGATCTCTACTGGATGCATTGCTGGGACCGTTTTACTCCTATGGAAGAGACAATGAGCGCTTTGCACGATCTGATCACCGCCGGCAAAGTGCGTTACATCGGTTTTTCTGACACCCCGGCCTGGAAATGTGCGGAAGCTCAGATGATCAGCCGATTCCGCAGTTGGAGTCCCTTAATTGCTTTGCAAATCGAATATTCATTGTTGGAGCGATCAGTAGAAGGCGAACTGATACCGATGGCTATAGAGATGGGAATGGGCGTTACACCGTGGTCGCCGTTAAAAGGCGGTGTTCTCAGTGGCAAGTACACGCGTGAAAATGCCGGCAAGCAAGCATCAGCTAGAGGTAGTTGGGTTGAATCGCATTTGCATGAGGAGACGTACAAAGTCATTGATCAGCTAATAAAAATTAGCAAAGAGTTGAACTCGTCTCCGGCGCGTGTCGCCCTGGCCTGGGTGCAACAACAAGCGGGCGTCGCTTCGTCAATTATTGGCGCTCGAACTTTACAGCAATTGGATGACAACATTGCTGCTCTGGACTTAAAACTGCAGCCCGAGCAAATGAAACGATTGGATGAAATTTCCCAGCCCAAGCTCAACTTCCCGGCTGAATTTCTCGCCAATGCCGGAGCGTTTGGTATGGGTGGAACAACCATTGACGGGCAAACTTTCCCCGCCAATCCACTTGCGCCGAAATCCGACTCCGAAAGGTACGAAGGCGAGCCGGTCAAGGTCTAAGCCAATCAGTGACGGTCGGCCAGAGAGCGCTGTTTTTCGCGCGGAAGAAACCCATGTGGCCAATCTCTTTGAGACCAAAGTCGTTTGGCTGAAGAACACGTCTTTCAATTGCAGCATTAGGCAGCAATCGTAAGAAATCGGCGACATTGGCTTCGGTAGTAATTGGATCATCAGCGGCGTTCAGAGAGAGAAACGGCATCGTTATGTCGTCGTAATAATGTCGAGCAATCTCTTTGCCGAAGGCGTTCTGAATATAACCAGGACTGCTGCACCACTGAGCCCATTGCAACGCGACTTGGGTGGGCAAGTCTTCGCCCCAGCCCAACTGCTTGGCTGGTAGATAACCAAATAATTTCGTGGCGGCTGGGAAGTAGACTTTGAGTAAGATAGTAGCAACGATGCGATCAGGCATGGCCACTTGGTTTATATAGCCAGATGAGCAAGCAACAGCAACGACGCTTTTAATTTTTGCATGATTAGGTAATAGTCCGATGAGTAAACCGCCGGCACTATGCCCCACCATATGTAGTGGCATACCTGAGGCATGAGTTGAGAGCCAGTCAACTGCTGCCGGTATGTCGAGTTCTCCCCAGTCTTGCTTCCGCGCTGCCGATTGTCGTGCTGATTGGCGCGGCAGTTGATTCGCCAATGCCTCTGTAATCAAATGTCAGCACTTTGTATTGCGCTTGATTGAGCCAGCGGGCAAAAGGCCAATAAAATCTCTGTCGCACGGCAGTGGCGCAGCAAATTAACACCGCCGCTTTGGCCTGAGGATGATCAAAATAAGAGGCCGCCAATTCCAGGCCATCCTCGGCCTTGATTCTTATAGGCAGCGGTGGATCTGGCGCGGATCTGCTCATAACGCCTTCTTGATGCGGTTTTGGTAAAGTCATGTTCTTAATGATGATCTACATTATGAACCACCGCAGCAACCTTTGACAGGCTTATTCTTGCCAACGCCGTTCTCTTTGTTAGCCGCTTTTGGTTCTGCCGTTTGCGCATTATCACTTTCAGTTGTACCTGACCAAAGCCGTTGTGCACGGTATTTTTTCAAGGCCTCACTGGGAGTGGCGAAGGTTGCTTCGTACTCTTTCAAATAACGGGTATCGATCGCTTTTTGAATTTCAGCCAGCGATTTGCCTTCATTCTTCATTTTTAACGCCAAAATTGCCTCTTCCTGGCAGATGTTGCAATCAGCTCCGTGCTCCGAGGTGAAGCAGTCAAGCAAGCTAGTATGCTCATCGGTCAAATCGCAGCCGCAATAACAAAAGAGCTTAGCGCAGATATCTGGGATTTTTTTAGCGGCAGCGTAGCCTAGTTGGGCTTGACCAAAATATTTGTCTGGATCTAGAACGATTGGAGAGTGCTCAACCTGCTCACTGAACACTGGTTGAGACAGCAGGCAAAGACAGGACAGCGCTGCCACCGTCCAGATCGCTAAGGAGATCGCTAAGGAGATGAAGAGTGGTGAATGATGTTGGTTCATGTAAGCATTGCTTCTTTTACTCTCTCCATATTATCCGGGGTATTTCAATTACCGGCAGCTTTATGTGATTCTAGCCTGCTTTACAAAGTGCTTTACTACCCTGGTTTATCTGGATACAATGTCATTCAGCAATTATGACCAAAGCCGGCGGGGCAGCGGAAAAAGGAGCATTTATGTTGAAGTTTATGGACAGAGGCTCAGGCAGAGCTAGCCTTTTCTTGCTGGCTGCCTATTTGCTTGTCGGACCAACGCAGGTCGCTTGCCTGGCAGATAGTGAAGCGAGCTTTTCTGGAGACACCTCTGCTAGTTTGAGCAGTGACACTCAGTCCGGCGGCGTGACGCCTTTATACAGCGGCGGCCCTTTGAAAGATGGATGGCCTACCAAGCCGGATAAGCCAGACACTCGCCTCTGGAATCAAGACACCAAGTTGCAACCGCCTGCTCAAGTCCAAACAAAGCCGCAGATAGAAGTGCAGAACTACAATCCTAATCAAAAAGCCTCAGACAAGAAAACCGGGAAGATTGAGCCTCATAACGATTATCGCGAGCAAAAAGAGATGTATCGGAACTGGGAAAAGAAGATCAAGGAATCTATGCCTCCGATTCCAGATGCACACTGAGTAACTCGAACAGTTAGCCAATTCTGGACAAGTCGCTCAGAGCTCGGCTCGTCGAAAAGGGCTGGTCGGTCAGACCTTGCTTGACAGCCTTTCTAGGGAAAGAAAAACTGCCAGTTTTTCTTTCAGGTCTTGCCTGCGACCTTGTTTAAGGATGTTCGTGCCGGTGATGAATATCAGGAAAGTGCGGATGCGTGTGCCTCATTGCAGGATGTCGGTGCGGATGGCTATGTGGTTCACCACTTAAGTTTTCTCCGTCGTGATCGTGTTGATGATGCTCGTCGTGATAGTGCAAATGATTGTGTGTCTGTTCATCATGCCGATGCCAATGGTTATGCCTTTCTGTAAGATGCAGCCAAACGCCGAGCGCCATCAGGCATGCGCCGACCGAAAAATTTGCTGTCAGTGGTTCTTTTAGCAAAAGCAAAGATAAGGCCGCACCAGCGAACGGTGCCGTAGAAAAGTATGCTCCCGTTCTAGCAGCGCCGAGTTCACGTAGCGCTCGAACATACATTGACAGGCTAAGCCCGTAGCCCAGGAAACCGATGGTAATAGCGCTGAGAAGTAACGGTATCGATGGAAGTTGCGCGCCAGACGATAAGGCGATGCTGCAATTTACGCAACCGGCTGCTAGCCCTTTAATAGCGGCTATCTGTGTTGGATCGCTGCCCGATATTTTGCGGGTGAGATTGTTGTCGATTGACCAACACAAGCAAGCCAAAATTATTAGCAGTAAGCCTTGTGAAACTGATTGCGCTGCCGGCACCGCTGAGAGAACGACGCCGCCGGCGGTAATTGCTAGCATGCCCAGAGCAACGCGGCGATCGAAGTTCTCGTGGAAGGCGAACCAGGCCAATAACGCGGTAAAAAGACCTTCGAAATTGAGAAGGAGAGATGTAGTTGACGCGGATGTTGTGGACAAGCCATTGATCAACAATAATGGAGCGATAACGCCACCAAATATGATGGCGCCAAGAAGCCAAGGCAGATCGACAGTTGTTAGTGACGCCTCCCGATGAGTTTCTCTATGTCCTGCGAAGGCCAAACTGTAAACAGTGAGACCGATGCCCGAACCCAGATATAGCAGTCCGGCCAGAAGTGGTGGATCAACGGCGCCCACAAGCAGCTTTGCCGCCGGCGTACTGATGGCGAAGAGCACTGCGGCTAAAATAGCTAACCAAACAGGTGACGAACGGTTGAGCATCTACTTAATCTTTGGGAGCTGACCGCAATTCCAGGTACAAAAAAGTCTATATTCCATATTTGGAATAACTTTCAGGATTTTCTTGCCATATATGGAATATTCTCTCGGACTGCCCGAAGACTACTTCCAGAGAATAAAAATCACTGCCATATTAATGGCGATAAAGAATCCGACTAAAGTAAAGCCAAATAAAAGTTCAGTCGCGAATAGAGTCTGGCGCATGTTGAAAGTGTTGATGATGCCCAAGCGTTGCCCTACATAGCAAAGGATAATTAACCCCACCAGAGCATCATACATAGCAGCTATTTTCAGTGTTTGCCCGGGAAACATGAAAATAGATGCTGCGGCCAAAATGGCGCAGATCAGCAAGATATTAGTCAGTTGATCGCCCCGCCGTATTTTTACTTCTTCGCTGAGAAAGGAGGCACCCATTTGCTTGATCGCATGCCAACTACTGATCCAACCCGGGCGTCTGGGCAATTTATCCAAGGTGTCAATCGTATTCATATTTCCCGCTGGTTCGCTTGCCGGTTCACTCATAAGCTTTTCCTATTCGATTCCTTGCTAGGTCTAGCGGCTCCATTTGCATACTACTGCATTTGACCCGGCAGCCCAGAGCACCCGTTGGTTGCGGGCAAAAAATACACAGCCACTTAATCATTGTGCCCTTTAGCTGGCAGATCATCTAAAATTTCATCAGTTCATTTTATCAAGCCAAGTCGAGCTCGCCTCTGGGGAAGCTTTGTTAACCGTAAGCAAGATAACATTTTTGGTCCGGAACGCAGGTACATGCCTTCTTTTCCTTTATCTGTCCCTTCTGCCTCATTGTATGGCATGCAACAATTGCGGCCACGACAAAAAGACCGGTCCTGTCAGTGATAGCTCGATGGACTTTATTTTGAACCTGGATACAGCGAAACTTGGCATCAAAAGTCGTGAGGTTGAAGCGGGAACAAAATCGAGCTTACTAAATGGCGGTACGACCGATAGCCTGATTCACGGCAGCACAACTCTTTTGAATGCTGCCACCAACTCAAACCTGTTCAATGCCGGCGCTGGTTTATCGACGTTGCAAATTGGTACTCAATCAACTCTATTGCGCACCGGCAGCTATTCTACACTGTTGCAGGTCGGCACCAAGTCGACTACTTTGAGCGTTGGTGCTGCTCAAACGCTAATTCAGGGCAATGTGCAAAGGCAGACATTGCCAGTGAATGTCTTGATTCTAATCGACTCTTCGATGACCATGAAGCAAGGTATGGATGGTTCGTACACATCCAAGTTGGACGAGAAAATGGCAGTTGCCAAACGAGTCCTACAGGACACACTGGGGGTGATTCCAGAGCATGTGAAGGTTGGATTGAGGGTGTTTGGCGGTAGCACTAGCGCCGATACTGATGTGGCTTGCAAGCAAACTGCTCTATTGGTGCCGATCGCCACAAACAACCGTCACACTCTGTTGAACGCCGCCTTTGGCTTAACGCCGGCAGGGATGACTCCGCTTGCCTATGCTCTGTCGCGGGTACCGGATGATTTTCAAGATTTGAGCGGCGTTAGAAGAGTTGTCCTGATATCTGATGGTATGGACACTTGTGGCGGTGACCCATGCGCGCTAATCAAGAAACTCTCGAGTCTGGGCTACAGAATGAAAATAGATATCGTCGGGTTAGGTCTGAAACACGACAAAATTTCCCGAGATGAGCTGAATTGTCTGGCCGAAAATTCTGGCGGTAAATATTTCGACGCCGACACAGCTGCTGAACTGGCAAAGGCCTTAAACAAAGCCTCAATGACGCGGTTGGTGAAGGGACAGTAAGCGGGCAGATCATGCCGAAAGGAAAATGATCCGCCAAAGGGAATTACCGCACCGCATCTGGTGCCTTCTTCTGTTCTTTTCCTGACTGTAGAGCCTCTGGCAGCACGACATCCGGTGGTGGCTGTTGGGATTCGGCTGCACCCGGTTTTGGCACAACCCTTTGTTCTTTTTCGCTTGGCTTCTCAGGCTCTTTCAGGTTAGGCTTCGTCAGCTTCTTTTCGTCATGGTTAGCTTCCGCGCTTACCTGACTGTTTAAGGCGAAGTTACCAATGATCGCTAGTACGAGGCATAGACTTTGACTTTTCATGATTGCTCCTCATCAATATTAGTTAGACAATTGCAAAAATCGACTGAGTAATTGGATTGGATTGAATTGCCCAGATGAGATGGTGGTATTAGAAACTAAGATAGCACCGGCATGACATCTGAGAGCTCAACCATATTGTGGCGCTGCCCGCCGCTGGGCTAAAGGGCACATAACACTAGAGATCCTTGCCAAAGCCTTTAAATTGAGGCTTTTCGGCCTTTTGGTAGTTGGCAGTGTGCTGGATATTTTTATGGCCAAAGTAAGCTTGAATGGCCAGAGTGTCTACACCTTTTCCAGCAAGCTGAAAGCCTTTTGAGTGTCTGAGCATATGAGGATGAATGGGAAATTTCATGCCTGCGTATTCACCTGCGCGGGCAACGATCCAGTGCACGGTTCTAGACGACAATGGCCCTTGCCGCTCGGAGCAAAAGACGTGGTCGGTGTCTTGATAGTCGCGGCGCAATTTGCGTAAGGCATTAATTTCGTCTTGCTCTAAGTAGTGAACAGAGTCATCGCCGTTCTTCATACGACGTACTTGCAATTTCTTTGCATCCAATTTTACTTGCTCCCACTGAAGATCGATGATCTCGCCTACGCGCAACGCATGTCGATACGACATGAGGATCAGTAGAGCATCTCGCTCTCCGTGCCGACCAGTTTCCTTCGCTGCTTCGATGAGCCTTTTTACCTCAGCTGGCGTCAAAAACTCGCGCTCTCGTTGATCAATGTTGCGAGGTTTAGCTGGAGGACGCCGACGTTTGTTTGTTACTTTGGCGGGTGCTGTTTTTTTAGTGGGCATAGAAAACGTTCTTTGACAGAGAAGCGTGCTGATTATAACTCTTGTGCAAGAAAAACCAATAATTTTCCTTACTCAAATTCTTTGCTTTTAGTACTTATTTTCGGTAGTGCGATCTAACGGTTGCCGCTTAGCATTGGCGCTAAATTAATTTGCCACGGTGAAGTTGGCAGTATATCTATATGAAAAGCAAAGATACTAGCGTTGGTTATTGTGCCGGGACATTATGTCCGACCACCTACCCCAAAATTCTCCGGATAAGGTTCTGCCGCTGGAATCACATAAGGACGTGCAGGCAGGCGGACACGACGGCATTACCAACTTCGTGGCCGGTGTCTGGTCGTCGCCTACGCCTGCTGCCGCCGCTCTGCCGGTGAATGCCGAACTGGCCTTTGCCCAATCGCCGGCGGTAAAAGAGGCGCCAAACCAGGTGGCATCGCCTGCGATAGCGATAAAACCAGGTCAAGCTCAAACATCGCCCGCCTTTATCGATGAAGCGGTAAATGGAGCGGATAAAAAGGCTATGCGGCAGGCGATTCCACTACCTGGCGAACTTGAGGGAAGCAAAGCGAATGCTGCTCAAGTTGCAGCGTATGAAACTGACCAAATTAAGCAAATCAAACACTTGATCAACTCAACGGGCAAAGATCCCACTGCCTTACTAAGTGAGGCTGCGTCCCATAGCAGAGTGGTGGCAGTCGGTGATGTTCATTATGAAGGAAATTACGCGCACCTTTATCCATATCCGGACGACGCGCGTAAATGGCTTGGCAATTCAATGAAAATGTTGAGTGAGGCAAACGTTACATATTTGGCGTTTGAAGGTCCACAAGGACTCAGTCCAATTTTCGAAAGTTTCAACAACTCGCCGAAAGGCAGTGGTTTTGTCATTCCGAAGGATCTGCCGCCGGGCATTCCGCCTCGGCAACTAGCCTGGCTGCGTTCTTTGATCGATGATCCCTCAGAGGGCGAGATGATCAAGCTTTGGTGCAAAGCGCATGATGCCGGCATAAAAGTAGTGCCTGTGGACAATGATGCTAATCCCGATCTGCATGATCTCTCTGCCACCAACCGCCAGCTAATCGCTCATCGAGACAATGATATGAAAAGGAATATCATGCATTTACTCGACCCCAAATCCAATAACAAGGTCGTTTTGTTATTGGGTAATGGTCACTTAGGCAATGCTCATGGTGCAAGCAGCACGAAGACAGTAGTAGAACAAATAGCCGATCAGTTCGAGACACGCCGAAAGGGCGAAACCATTACGACATTCGTCAGCATGCCTCCCTGGGTTCGCCTCTCGACGATCGCTCTGGATATCGAACTGGTTAAGCCGGTTGCGGTGTCTACACACGATGGTGCTAAATCCAATGCTTTCGGGAATCTGGCCTTGTGGGCGCACCCTGACGAAATCTCACCAGAGGCGCGGTGGACTCTCAACAATTTCGATTATGCGGTTCTATTTACCGTGGATAAGAGCAAGGTGGAAGCAATTAGCCATTCGCTAGTCACTAACCGACCTGAGAAGCATTAGGCGCGCTAGTCCTAAGAGCAGTATCTGCGGTCCTTTTTCATTTCCCAATGGGAGGAGATCATTCTGATGAACATACCAGCGTCATTTGACTTCATAGTGGCTAGCGATGGCGATGCTCAGAGAATTGAGCAATTAGTGCAATCTGCATACAGAGGAGGGAAGGCTACAGATCTATAAATGCTCAAGCGCGGCGATGTTTGTTCTTTCTTGCAGGAGTGAACTTTTGGCGTGGTACAAACAGTTAGGCTATGGCGAGACTGGCAAAACAAAGCCATTTCACGGCATTACCCGTGACGTTGTGCCACTATTCGACGATGCTCATTTCATCATGATTAGCAAAGTGCTTTTGCCGCCGGGCAAGAAATAAACTCTACTGCTGTTCGCCATCGGCAGGCAAAGTAGTTGATCCTCCGTCAAAAGCATCGGCTTTTCGCTCAGTCAGTATGTTCGTCTTGAGCGTGCCTGAATTGAGCGCATACCACTGGATTGCTGCCGCTGGATTGGCTAAGGCAGGAGCGCTGGCACTGGCCATTAATCTGGCGTCAGAGATGGTGGTATCCGTCTGAGCGTATGTGTTGTTTAAATTGTCTTGCGTTTGCAGTTGGAAAAATTGGCGCCATTCCGCTCTGCTTGTTTGCGGATTGACCTCCACACTTGCCTGTTGTACATTCGCTGTTTCGCTCGGCGCTTCTGGCATTGCATCGTGTTCTGTTTCTTGTGTCGTTTCTGGCTGAACCGGTTGCGCAGTTGTTACACCATCCGGATGACGCAAATTGAACAGGTTGGTTTGCTCGTTGGCGGTTATCTTGTAGAGACCTTTGCTGGCAAGATATTCTTTTGCTGCCAATTCCTGCCCGTAGAGATCATCGCGAAACTCAAATTTGCCGGTGAGTTCCGCCATTTCGTAGTCGTTGATCGTATGATTTTGCATCTTCCTGAAGAGAAGTTGATCTCTGCCGTCTCCAGGAAACAATCTTTTTTCGAAGAGCTCTTCTGCCTGTGCCGGTGTTATGTCTTTGCCGAGTTGACTCAGTCGATCAACATCTTTCTCATCCTGGTCATACAGTGTTTGATTGAGTTCGTTGTGAAACCGCGAGAGATGAGGCGTCCCATCAGTGTTTGGTTGATTGGTTGTTTTAAAGGATTCGGCTTGGTTACCTGGAGCCATGATTTTTCACTCCCAGGAAGGCGTGCCAGTTATATACCCGCAGACAAAATTTTTCTGCGAGCCTTTAGCAGGCCGCGACAGAACTGTGCGTTGTTCAGCATTTGGGTTGCATACGCAAAACACTGATTAGGAGCCATGCTTTAGCTGGTATCTCAGCAATATGCTACAAGCGGTCGTTGGTGTTATCCATATCGTTCTCTAGTGCAAACCCATAAGTTGATTCGTCGGATTGGAGAGGCCACGGTCGTTGCATACAATTAGCGTCGTTGAAAAACATATAGGCAGCCGTATATTCATTCCTAACTGCGAGATTCGTTGCTGATGTATAGTGCATTTCAAGGCGTTCTCAGCAAAGATAATATATGCGTTGAGAGGCGTCTTGTGAGATTTAGCGCTGGCATGGATCGCATCTTCGATGCTGGTATGGTGGGAATGGCCAAGCGGCAGTTAGATTAATGATCATTCTCGGTGCACATTGAAAGAACTTCGGCAGGCATCATTTCACGTATCTATCCCAGCCGGCGTACCGTTCAAGAATGCGCCCTTTGGGTATGGAGACAAGAATCAGGAGCAAGCCGGCAACGAACTCGCTGCAAAATGCCACCGGTTGATGTCCCGCAAAAATGACCACACAGACAATCAGTAATAAGCCGAGTCCAATATTGGCAAAGCGAGCGATGCGCGTTACTTCGGCGGCAGCGACGGCGGCAACGGTTACCACCAGAGCGCCGAGTAGATAATCGCAATTTGCTGTGGTGGCAGCACCGGGCAAAATAGTTGGACAGGCCATCAGCCACACACCGATGGCCAACTGCGCGGCGATCGAATAAGGAACTGTCACACCCTGGACGCTGGCGTTCCAGCGCTGCCTAACTGAGAAATGCCGGCGGTCGGGATCGACAGCACCTGCGCCTGTGATGCTGCCACCCATCCAGAACACTTGCCAGAAGTCTTTGCCTTGTGCTTTTGCCGCTATGAGAAACTGCCCCACTGCCACAGCTTCATGCACGGCCAGCGGCACCGAGGTCAAAAGTGCGGCAGCAGCGATCAAACAGAGACCACACCAGGCGCCGACGAGAACCGGCTGCGTGATTACCAGAACGATGCTTGTCACACCCAGAGGCAGTACTAGAACCGCGAACGTCACAGCGATAAATGGAGCTGTGCGCCAGCGCGCCCGGTCACCCATAAAACCAGCGAGGGTCTCCATTATGTAAGCAACCGAGCCAAAACCGGCGTCGGAGATAGGAAAGGAGTGAGAGATAACCGAACTGGTTACTTTGTCGGTGCCGTTGCCGAAGAACGGGTCCCAGGCATGCTGTATATATCCCAACTGATGAGCAGCCAGATAACGTGAAATGAAAAAGCCGACAAGCGCCAGGGCGATGCCCAGCCATCGCCGAATCCAGGACGATGGATTATATGTCCAGTTTGGCGGTTGATCGGGACCCGGCAATTGCGCTCCGCCTCTTCCCGGCAGGCCAGGAACCAAAACAGAAAACGCTATGACCAAGCAAGCGATCAAAGTATCACTTATATAAACAGCTGGGGTCGGTGACCAGAAAACTAATGGCGCAAGAAGCAGCCAGAATGCGATTGCCGGTGTGCACCAACGCAGCAATGTCCGCCTTGGCGAAAAAGCCAAAGACTCAGACAGAATGATCAAGGCACCAGATACGATATCACTAATGGCCAGCGCCGAACTCTTGTAGTCGCAGAGGCAAGGACTTGTTATGAGCCAAACACCTAAGATACAGTTGACCAAGTATGTCCAGAGAGTTTTGTAGTGATGTTGTTGGATAAGTTCGTCGTATGCTCTGGAGGTTTTACCTAAGAACTCTTTACTCTCTTTAAACTCTTTGATCTCAAAATGACGTTGCTGAGATCGAGCGGACGGGGATCGATCAGCTTTATCAGTCAATTGGTTAATCATCGGTTTAAAACCATTGTGCAATTTGTTCATCAAAGATGATCAAAAGCAATGGACGCGAACCTGGACTGGCGGTTCCCAGTGAGTTTATCTCGTGCCGGTGGGAACAAGCGAAGATAGAGGGAAGATAAAAAACAATACGTCAGTTGTTTGTGCTGCCGCCGTCTGTACTGGTTGGACTAGCCGATGGGTTGGTTGCATCCTGTCCGGCGGTGAGTGACTGCCCGATACTCGTGTTATCTGTGTTCATATCTGTGTTCGGGGCTGGCGTTGGTGCCACCCGAGGCACATTCTCGACGGCAGAAGCGTGTCCCGTGTTGCCTGCATTTGTCGGCTCATCAGGTGGATCCTCGTCGGCAAATGCATCCAAGATTGCCTTTAGAGCTGACCGCTCCATCGTCTTCAGTTCGGTTAGCTCACCCTCAGTCATATTGGCCCTATCTAAATAAAACTTGTGCTCCAGGAGCTGACCTTCCGTGCTATCAGGGAAATAATAATCTGATATGAGACCAGCTAGCCGCGCGGCCTTGTCCGGCGCTAACGCTTGAATTTGAGCCTCTTTCCACAAGTCTTGCAATTCTTTTTGGTCTGGGAAGCGTTCATTTGCCTGTGCATCATAAAATGCCAATTTTCCCCGCTCAGCCGTTCTATACGATGAGCTAAACGATCCCTGGTCGGTCCCGTTATCAGCTAATGTGGCATTCTCCGGAAGCGGAGCAGGTGAGGGTGAAGGCGGTGAGTCTGACTTATTCTTTGGGGCACGTAAATTTCTTAGAATTTGAATTTCTCCCGGGTCGACTAAAAGCCCTAAGTAATCTAATGCGGAATAGCACTGGCCTGGCAAATAATTTGGAAATTCGCGCTTCGCCTGCAGTTCAGCTTCTTGAGGTTTAGTCAATTTGCCAGTTTGTTCGATGCGGACGAGGTCCTGGTAATGTTTCTCCCCAGGGAATGAATTCTTCTCACGAAATTCTTCTTGTTCGGCAGGCATCAGCTGACGCTTTCGACTCGCATCAGTCAGTTCGCTGACGCGTTGCTCATCTTTTTTGGCTAACTCCTCGTTGAACTCGTCATGAAACGGGCACGACGCCGGAGCAGCGTCAGGTAACGGCTGTTCAGGGCGATTGTTGCTTGTGCTGGGCTTGTCGGACGCTGCCATAGTGAAGGTCCCTATTGCCGCCATTCCATAATAATAACCAGGACACTGCAGGTCGAATGACTGCTCCGGAGAGATCTCTGCTCAAAAGTGTAGTCCACCTTTTTCCCTCTGGCAAATGAATTGACATTGGCATTTTGCATTATGCAATGAGAAAGAAAAAGCTGCGCGCATTACCTCCACCAACAACAAATTGTCTTCATATAAAACTAAGAACGCCTGGTTTCGTACGATACCATCTGCGGTGGCTGGCTGCCCTATGCAGCGTCTGTCTGTTGTTCTACTTGAGTAGCAGGTAAGGTGAAATAGAAACTTGCTCCTTGCCCAGGTTCGGATTCAACCCAAATCCGCCCATGGTGGCGCTCAACAATTTTCTTGCATACGGAGAGTCCGATGCCGGTGCCAGTGTAGCTACTGCGTGTGTGCAAGCGCTGAAAGATAGCGAATATGCGTTCAGCGAACTTCATTTCCAGACCGATTCCATTGTCACGTACTAAGAAAAGCCATTCGTCGCCCTCTGGGCGAGCTGAAACATGCACTTTGGGCGGTTGCTCACCTTTAAATTTCAAGGCATTCTGAATCAGGTTTTGAAAAAGCTGAGTAATTTGGGCGTCGTCTGCCACGATGGTCGGGAGTTTCTCGTATGTCACTTCCCCTGCCGACTCGGTAATTCGCACCTTCAGATCGCTGATGATGCGCTCCATTAAGACAGAGCAATCTGTTGCCGCCATGGGCTTCGCTCGGGTGGTCACACGCGCGTAAGAAAGCAACGCGTCGATTAAATTGGACATTCTCTGTGCACCGCCCGAGGCACTATTAATGTACTTCTGGCTCTTCTCGTCCAGGGTGCCTGAAAGCCTTTTGTTCAGAAGGTCGAGATAGCTTGTGATCGTTCTCAGTGGCTCTTGCAGATCATGGGCGGCGATGTAGGCAAAATGCTGCAGCTCTGTGTTTGAAGCTTTGAGATCGTCCATTGCGTTCTCAAGCTGCTCCGAGCGTTGTTTTAACGACTCTGTCATTTTCCGGAAGCCGCGCTGAAGTACTCCCACTTCATCTTTTCTTTCAGCTTCGAAGATACCGGCGGCAAAATCACCGTCGGCAATTTTTTGGGCAGCACTGGTCACTCTCAGTAAGGGCTCAACAATCAAGCGATTGAGGGCCATAACCAGAGCAACGGTAATAATCCCCGCAAAAACGGAGACCAGCGCAAAAACCGCCAGCAATTCCCGCTCTCGCTTTTGGCAAAACTCGATGTGCTTTTGTGCCAGTTTGACGGGCAACCCTGCCATTTCGTCTGACATTGCTTGCATCTCTTTGAAGCGCTTTCGTTGCATTCTCAAAATCTCAGTCTTTTTGTCATCAGACAATTTAGACAAAGCATCGGTAGTAAATTCTTGCGCATGAATTTTGTAAAATTGTTGGAGGCTATCATTTATGCGCTTCAAAGTGTCCAGGGTCTGAGGATCCTGGCGAAAGCGGACAAGCAATAGCGGCATAATTTTATCGTTTTCTTCCTGGACGTCTTGCAATTCCTGAATTTGTTTGTCTTTCACCGTTGGATTGTAAGCCAGCATGATCATTTGGTTTGCCGCCCGCATGCGTCTGATATTGTCGCTCAAGACAATCAGATCTAGGGCAGCCGGAACATCTCGGCTCCAGGTTAGATGTTGGTTCCTGTTCAGCTCCTGAAATGTGACAAGCGCGGTACAGACAACGGCGCCCAGACAACCTAATAAGAGGCCAAAACTAATGAGAAACTTTCGCCTCAGAGATAAATCTGCAAACCAGGTCAAGCTCTCGTCCTCCCAACTGCCGAAGATAGATCTTATTGGTCACAACTAAAACCTATCACGTAAGTTCTTGCGTACCCGTTTTCAACATTATCAAACGCCCCTGCCTGACCTTAGATCGTGCTCTTAGATAAATCCAGGCGTCATAGTTGCACATAGCTGGGACTTGCAATAGAGTGGAATAGGGCGGGCTTAAAACGAATGAGAATGGTTGACTCTATCAGAATCGTTCTTATCGAAGACAACCCGGACGATGCAGATATCCTCAAGGAACATCTGGAAGTGTCCGGTGATACTTCGTTCGAGCTAGAGTGGTTCGACCATTTAAGTACTGGTATTGAGCGCCTTTGCCAGGGTGGCGTCGACCTGATACTGCTGGATATGAACCTGCCCGACAGCACCTCTCTAGACACGCTCAGGCAAACACAAAAATATGCTCCTTCTATACCGATCATTATTCTTTCAGGACTGGACGATGAGTCAACGGCACTAGCTGCCGTACAAGCGGGTGCCCAAGATTATCAAGTCAAAGGCCGTTTTACCGGCGACGCGCTCATTCGCTCGTTGCACTATGCCATAGAGCGAAAGCGTTTAGAAGAAGAAGTGCGTGAGAAATTTCACCAAGCGGAGGAGGCTGAAGCTAAATTAGCTGCCGCTCTTAACTGCATGGGCGACGGGTTTTGCCAGGTGGATTTACAGGGCAATATCAGTTACCTCAATCCTGCTGGAGAAAATCTTCTGTCCTGCAAGCTGGAAATGGTCCGCGGTCTTAGTTTTCACGATCTTACTCACTGCCGATCGCCAGAAATCAATCGGCGGCAAGAAAGGAATGTGCACTGAGGGATGCCATTACCGGTGGTATCAATTATCAAAACAGTGACGACATCTTTATGACAGTTGAAGGCAAGCTGTTTCCGGTTCAATATTCCAGTGCAGCCCTGTTTTTGAATGGTCTTGTCCTCGGTACAGTGATCTGCTTTCGCGACATCTCAGAGAGAAAGATTGCCGAGAAACGCTTGCAGGAGTTTCATTCCGTTCTCTCGCACGAGTTGCGTGCTCCCTTAACCTCCATTGGCGGGTCGCTCAGACTCATTGAGGGTGGCATGACCGGAGACGTGACCGAAGATACTTTAGAGATTGTCAGAGTGGCTCGAACAAGCAGTGACCGTCTCGTCAGGCTAACCAACGATCTGCTTGATGTCAAAAAGATCGAAGCAGGCATGAACGAATTGAAGAAAGTCGAACTGGATCCCGAAGTTGTAATAAAGCTAGCCGCTAATGGATTAATCGGCATAGCGCATGATGCCGGTGTGTCCATTTCGATAGAGACCAAACGGGTGAGCCCGGTGCTTGCCGACCATGACCGACTAATTCAGGTCCTAACCAATCTGATCTCCAATGCCGTTAAGTTCTCACCCCAAGGCGGTACTGTGACTGTCACAGCTAGTGAAGTTGAGCGAGCCTGTGTGCGGTTTAGCGTTACCGACTGTGGCCCCGGCATCCCAGAGGATCAGTTATCAAAACTATTCGTAAAATTCTGCCAGCTCCAGTCGCCAACAGTTGGGCAAAAAAGTGGAACAGGCCTGGGTTTGGCAATCAGCAAAGCGATCGTCGAAGAACATGGCGGGCGAATTGGTGTAAACAGTCGTCCGGGGAGCGGCTCCACTTTCTGGTTTGAATTACCAATTTCCCTGCAGACTCTTAGAAAGTCCCACTCAGAAGCTAATTCAAGACAGACTTGACCAGAGAACTGAAAGATGAGACGAATCTCCGCTCATCGTAGTACGATCAAGCCGCTGCTGGAGTTCGATTGTGCATGAACATTAGCAAGGTCCTTTTGATAGATGACGACGAGGGCATACGAGTTATCGCGCGCATAGGACTGAAGGCCAGGCCTCAGTGGCAGGTCTTGTTGGCATCTTCCGGTCAAGAAGGTCTGGAAAAGGCTCTGTTGGAGCAACCAGACGTTATTCTTTTAGATATGACTATGCCAGAGATGGACGGCAGAGCGACTTTCGCTAAGCTGAAAGAACAAACGGAAACCAAAGAGATCTCAGTAATATTCATGACTGGCAAAGTACTACCAGAGGAGCTGGAGAGCTACCTTGCGCTGGGAGCTGCCGGTTTCATCATCAAGCCTTTCGATCCGCTTAATCTGGCAACGGAGATTGAGCGGATTCTCGCCGAAAAGTCTCAATGAATGGTTTCTATAGATATAGAAAGGATTAGTCCAGGATGGATAGCGATAGGTCAAAACCGGTACTGATTGTTGATGACGACGCGTGGTTTCGCTCTTTAGTATCAAACCTCTTGAGCAGCAGAGGGTTGACAGCGGTAGGAGTGAGGAGTGCCAAGGAAGCGTCGACCTTTGTTGCTACAACAGAGCCGCTTTTGGCCATTGTCGATTATCGTCTGCCGGAAGTCGATGGCGTTACTTGGATCACGCAAGTGAGAGAGGCGGGTATGGACTTTCCGATTGTCTTTTTATCCGGCACCTGGTGTGATGAGAAGACATTTAACCGTGTGCGTAACGTTCTCAGAGTTTCGCTGATTCTTAGAAAACCGATCGTTCCGGCGCTGTTTATGCAGCAGCTGGAGGGACTTTTGCCGGCTGACTTCGCCACTCCGTTACCCGGCTACTCTTTCAACCTTTCTGGGGACAGTTCTAAGGATCTTGGCAATACCGCAGCGCCTTCGGCACCAGCCGAAAGCGAGGCGAGCGTTAGCGGAATGCCGTCGCCAGAAGAATTGGAGCAAATCCGGCAAGAGAGTCTTAAAGAACTGGCGATAGTCAAGGCAAACTACGCCAAGCAGCTCGCCTCTGCCTGGGAAGAGCTCTCAAAAGCGGTCAGTTTGGCTCAACAGGAGCCCGATAATCTGCTTCTGGTCAATGATGCCAAGGATCGGGCCCATAAAATCAGAGGCACTGCCGGTTCAATGGGGTTCGAGCAGCAGGGACTAGCAGCTGGCAAGATTGAGGATTTATTGCTGCGATTCGACCCTTCCGATACGACGATGCTGGAGATTCTCTGGACAGAGATTTTTCGTGCCCTTGTCGATGGCGAGACCGCTATAAGAGAGAACTTGAAGGAAGTAGCACCGACAAGGACACAATCACTTACGGCAGCAGCGAGCAAAGTTTTGTTGTTGACCACACGCGAATATTTAAAAGACAGCACCGCTGAATTAAGCGCGACCGCCGAGAACGCCCTAGAGTTCGTAAGCACCCAAGCAGAGCTGATGCAATCTCTGCAGCGATTGCGCGTAGAAGGTGTCATCTTGGATCTTTCGTCGGTGAACGAGGCGGAGATATTTGAATTAACAAAAGAGGTCAGATTGATAGCTGGTCACAAGCCGCTGCCTTTTGCTTTCATCAATACTGGTACCGACAAGATCAGTGCAGTTGACTTGCTTTACGCTGGCTGCTCTCAGCTAATCAACGACCCGGCGGACAAATACGCAATCGAGTTAGCGGTGGATAAGTTGGTTTCCATTCGTCAATTGGAGAAACCACGAGTGCTCACCGTTGATGATGACCCCGTATTGACCGACTTTATTAGCTCCGTTTTGCAAGGCGAAGGCATGCATGTACAAACACTGAATAAGCCTATTCAAATCATGGAGACGGTGGAAGCATTTAGACCGGATCTGGTTCTCTTAGATGTGATGATGCCAGGATTGAGCGGCTATGATGTTTGTCGCATCTTGCGCGAGAGCCAAAGGTGGCACAATCTGGCGGTTATCTTCTTAACGTCAAAAAGTGATCAAAATGGACGTACAGCAGCTTTCCAAGCTGGTGCTAATGATTTTCTGAGCAAGCCGGTATTGACTAAGGAATTGACTGCCCGTGTAAAGGCCCAACTCAGTCAGGTTAGTAGCAGTCACGGCACCATGCAAATTGATCCACTGACAAAGATGGTGACCAGCCAGGATTTCATTCGCATCGCCCAGGCGCGAATCGAGGAAGCCAAAGCTCAAAGTGCCATTATGTCTCTTTGTTTGCTAAGCATCGATGATTTTCTCCAGATCTTGATCAATCAAGGAGTGTCTGCCGGTCAGGAATTGCTTTCTATTCTGGGTAAACTCATTCGTTGCCGCTTTAAGGCTGAAGATCTAAGAGGCCGCTTTGGTGAAGATGGCTTCGCTCTCGCTTTCCTCGGCGAAGGACAAAACAGTGTGGGTGAGGCAATGGCCAGGCTGCAAGAGGAATTCGCTCAAGTGAAATTGCGCGGCAGCAGTCTCCTCAACGTCAAAGTCAGATTCAGTGCTGGGATTGCTGAATATCCAACCGATGAGACCAATTTATCGGCTCTTCTCAATATGGCCAACGAGCGACTACTTGTCGGCAAAAATCAATTCAACGCGATTATTTCTGCCTAGTGAAAACCGCAGCTGTCACGCTCCTGGCGGTAATTCCACTAACGTAAACCAAAAAGACTCAATGGCCGAAACCAGCTTGATTAAACCATCCATATTGGGTGGCTTACTCAAATAGCAATTGGCATGAAGCTTATAAGCTTGGGCCACGTCTTCATCTGCCTGGGAAGTCGTAAGGATAGCGACTGGTATGTCTTTCAGATTTGGATCTTCTTTCATTTCTGCCAGCACCTGGCGGCCATCCATCCTGGGCATATTTAAATCAAGAAAAACAATGGCTGGACGCGGAGCCATATTGTACTTACCTTCTCGCCGCAAATAGGCCATGGCCTCAACACCATCGTGGACTACCGAAAAATGATTGGCGATTTTGCTGTCCTCAAACGCCTCGATCATCAGATCGGCAATATCTGGATCATCATCAACAAGGAGAATTTCTATCGGTCTTCCAGTCACTTTCACCACTATCTTTTCTCGGTTCTCCGTAAGTCAAGCTGTAAATCTATGTACCCGGTCCAAGTGTAAATCCACAAATTCTTTTTCTAGCAGATCATTATCAAAACGACTACTTGGTGCTTCACTCCATTCTCAAAAGCTCCGGGCTAATTGCACATTCAAATTCCACCTTGGCAATATCGGTTCCTGTAGATCTCGGGTGACACCGGGAGGACCGATGAGAAGCGACTTGCGAACGAAAAAGACCGGGCAAGTTACCAAAAGGCTATATCTTCTGAGAGAGTAGGTAAAGCCGGGCTCCGCTGCAACTGCATAACCAGCCTGTCTATAGCCTTCACTGGAGCCGATGAAATCATGGGTCGGAACACCCGAATACCTCATACCTGCATAAAACCTGAGTCCAGCAAGATAACGTTCGTTCTCTGTTTTTGGAATGGGAATAAAGGCAGCAGTGCGAACCAGAAAATTATCCGGAATAGAGTTTTTAAGAAATGGTCCACTGTTGGGCGTACCGGCGGCAATACATCTGACTCGATTGAATTGATGTGGGTGCGCCCCATCGGCTGGATGAGATAACTGCCGAAAGCCCAGAGAGTAGTGTTTCTTACAGGAAAGCGCACTACTTTAAAGGCTTGCGCTTCCGTGTAAACCCCCAACCCACCTTGAGCCGGTTGGATCGTGTGGTGGACAGGTTTGAGCGTTGGATCGAGCCCCATTGCGTTCGGGATGATCGACTGAGCATCCCAGTTTCCAGTGGGAGGCACCAACCCTCCACCGAGTGAAATATTCCAGGAGCGTTTTTCCTGTGGATTGAAAATCAACGATCGATAAATGATGCTGGAGTCAGCGAAACCGGCAGCACGCTCATAATTACGTTGGGAATACGGCGAGGGTCCGGTCAGTGGAAAATCTAAATCGAGGGAGTTAATAGCGATCGGCAAACTGACGGTTAGGCTGGAGCGATCGTTTATCTGATAAATTGCAGTCATCGTCAGGATGTTAGAGGATCGGTAAGGGTGAACGAAACTGTCGAGCGTGTTGTCAGTACGGTGCCCGGTAAAAAAGTGGTTGGCTGTATCGCGAGTCCAGCCAAAGACGAGCGTGAAGTGTCCGTTTTTGAGGCGTGAATTAGTAGTACCAAGACCTGGCACTATGCCACCACGCAATCAGCCCTGGGCGAAAACTGGACGTCCCAGAAAGAGCAAAATCAAGAGTAAGCAGTAGAGCAGGATCGGTCTTGGACACTGCCTGTAACCAATATCAATCAATTTACTCATGCATCTCATTTGTATATGCAAAACAAATCGATCCAGCGATTACCTTGGACGATGGCATCCGGAGCCAAGCATACTCATCCGTAGAGAAAAGTACAATTCTTGCCTGCCCATTTCTACGATTAACTGTTGGCTATGTGCTCTGAATTTATAAGAAAACAGTGGTCGCAATTGTCAGGCAGAGATAATAGTCTGCATCTGGTAGACTTGCTGGCTCAAGTCTTGATAATTCCATGAAGAGAACTGTTTTCAATCTGTTGCTTGTCGCCTGTCTTAGCACTTTGTCAGTGGAGAAGTGCTTGGCTTCCGTGCCATCGCCCTCGGTGCCAGTTGATCAGGCAAGCCAAGCATTAAAGGAGGCGGATCAGGTAGCTGCCCCAGCTACTTTGCGTGGCAGCCCGCAGCCCGAACAATCGCCGCAAACCGAACAATCGCCGCAGCCGGAGAAATCAAAAGATCTTCAATCACCAGAACCGCAGGCGTCTCAATCATCTCAGCCGCCTCATCACTTGCCCTACCGAGTCGCTGCTTTCGCCAGCGGATTTTTAGTCGGCACACCGGTGGCTGTTGTGCGCAAAACTGTGAAGGAAACGGCTGCGGGCAACAGAGACATAATTGAGGACCACCACAACATCTTTCTGGTTGCTCCAGCAACAGTAGTAAGCTTGCCATTTGGAGCCGTAGCTGGCACATTTGAGGGCGTCTACCATTCGACCATTAACAGCTGGAGTAAGAAGCCGTTCAGCAAAGATGCGTTTAGTCTGGGCCCGATGGAGGAGTCAAAATGAAAGACTATTCAAAACGACTTCCCTGCTGTATGTGACATGGCCTGCTTTTCTCCTTTCAGAACGACTTCCTTGGTGTGTTTGACTTTCTTGAGCGCCTGCTTCTCTAAGTCTTCTAGAATAAGACTGCAATTGTGCAGCTCTGCTGCTTGTTTTCGAATCGCTGCCGGATCATATTTCTGATGTTGCAAGGCTTTTAACGACTCAAGCTCCTGGGTAATGGGATTGAGATTGGCTGTCATTACATCCACTTCGTCGGCGATGCCGCCTGTGACACCGTCTGGACCGTTGAGAATCGACAGCCGTTTTTTTAGATCGGCCACAGCAGAACTTATCTCGCTCACGCTCTTATTGAGAATCTGTTTGGTTGGTTGCTGAAGTCCGGTTTGGATTGCCCCCTCAGGCAAGACGATGGCCGCACCATCGGGTCCACCACCGAGAACAATTGAGGTCGGGGTACCGGTAATATCCGAAATGATAGCGGCAGTTGCCTTGCGCATTTGCTTGATAGTTTTGCCGATCAATTGCAACTGCTTCTCATCTCTGTCGATACTAGCCTGTACTGCACCCTTCAATGGCTGCCCCTGATGGGAATTGTTATCTTGTCCAGCGGTACTCTTAACCGACGAAGTTGTGGTCGCCGGTGATTGCGGAGATTGTGTATTTAACTCGTCCGCCTGACTGACGGCAGACATGCCAGCGAGAGCGACTGATAACGATAGCGCAGCCAAAATACGGGCCGTGCCCACTTCAGAAGCGATTCTTATTCTGTTCATCAAACCATCCCCATGATTGCTAACTTGGATCCTGAATTGGTTGCCAAATGGGATCGCGAACTGGGAGGCTTTTATTTTACGTTGAGTCGGGTAGATTAGAAATAAGTTCCCAAGGTGTTGGTGGCTTTCTGGTCTATTTGCGGCTGGTTTCAGCTGGCGGTGGTTTCAGAATGATTTTGATAGATTGAGCTGAGTATGTATCTGGAGAAAGTTACTCTTTATTTTGCAATGGCCCTTGTTTTTGTCTTTACCCTCGCTCCTAGTGTTATGGCAGCCGATGCCGCCCGCGGGGGAAATGAGCAGCATCAAGCTCTTGTCGCCCTAGTTTATGACCAATCTTGCAAAATCTCTTGCGGCATAGTGCGACCGAAGTTGAAACAACTTGAGGACGAATATGCAGGCCGAGTTCAGTTTGTCGAACTCGATGTCTCCAAAGACTGCCTGAAAGAATCCGAAAAAACCGCCAAGTCTCTGGGGATCTTGTCTTATTTGCAGGACACGGAAGACTGGTACCCAGCCGTTGTGGTCTTCTCCTCACGCCGCAAAAAGGTCAAAGAGTTGTTGGGTCCCCGAAATATAACGGAGTACAGGGCTGCTATTGAAAAGGCAATGGCCGCAAATTAGCCCTTCTAAAGCCGGTTTCATAGGCGTAGTTCTGAATCGATCAGTTCAGATAAGCGAGTCTTCTCAGATTCTTTGAAGCCAACAAATTTTTTCACCAGGCGCCCATCTTTGAAGACCAAAATTGCTGGTACTTTTGGCACATCGTATTTGTAACTCAGTCCGAGATTCGTATCCATATTCAGCCTTAGCCAACGTACTTTCTCACCATATTCCGACGTTAGCTGATCGAGTAAGCGGGCGGTAGGATCGCAGGCAAGACATGTGGGTCGCATGAATTCGACTAGGACAATTCCTGCTCTCTTAAAGACTTGGACATTGAACGCCTCGGCATCTTTATCTGACTCTTGATGCATCTGAAGAGGTAGCGGTACTACCTCTGGAACGGTGACATTCTCTTGAGCAAGCGCAGGCCCGGCAAAAAGCAATGTGGACACTAAAATCAGTTTGCCGATTGAGGCATTTTCCGTGAGAAAGCTCATAACAAATTACCTCGACTAATTTGAATCTCATTTGAATCTCATTTCGTTCAAGATGCAAGCAACGATATATCTTAAATCAATATCTGCAGAACAGGGAAGCGGCAGCGCTGGGATTTGAGCGAAAGTAGAGATGAACATAGCTGGCGTGCAAGCGATCAAGGCGAATCACCGGCTCACCTGGCCTACCGTCTGTTTTGCGTTCAGCGAAAAAAGAGGGCTCGATTTTGAGAGAAGTTTTGGAATGATGAAATGTATGTCCTCGCAACTGCCCCTTCGCTAGATTTACGGATTGATATCCCAAGGCTGCCAGGCGTTCTTGCATGGCCGCCTGCCCAGGTATTAGACCGACCATCTTGGCAGATTGACCTTTTTTATCTTTAAGTTCATCCAATAAATAGAGCATGCCGCCACATTCGGCATAAATACTGCGCCCAGTTTGATAGTGATCCTTCAGAGCGCTTTTCATCGAGAGATTAGCCGCCAGATCTCGCAAGTGCAGTTCGGGATAACCACCAGGCAGATAAACACTATCGACATTTGGCATTTTCGCATCATGCAAAGGAGAAAAGAAATGGAGAGCGGCTCCCAGTTCCTGAAGCAATAATAAATTGTCTTCATATAAAAATGAAAAGGCCTCATCTCGGGCGATACCAATGGTGGTGCCTGCCAGAAGTGGCGCCACCTCAGAGCCGGATTTAGGACCAGATCTAGAACCGGATCTTACCGGCGATTCGAAACTGACTGGCAAAGGCAGCATTGTCAAACCAGCTCGTTTGATTAAAGCGGCAGCTCGATCAAGTCGGCAATTGATATCGGCGATCTCCTGAGCTTGTGTCAGGCCAAGGTGGCGCTCCGGTAAAGCAATATCGGCGCTTCTCTCGATTGCGCCCAGATAGATGTCCAGATCAGCGGCTTGGGCGATCATCTGCCCATGCCGTTCACCGGCGACGCCATTAGCGATGAAACCGGCGAACGGCAATGTGCTTCGCATATTCTTCAAGCCGTAAGCAACGGCGTTGACAGTCTGAGCCATGCCATGCACGTCAATTACGGCCACCACCGGGATAGAAAACAACTCTGCCAAATCAGCACTCGATGGCTCGCCGTCAAAAAGACCCATGACGCCCTCGATCAAAATCAGATCAGCATTAGACGCTGCCTGGTATAACATCCTCCGGCAATTATCCTCACCGATCATCCACAGATCTAACTGATGGACGCAGTGACCAGAAGCTGCTTCCAGGATCATTGGATCAAGAAAGTCCGGACCGGTCTTGAAGACAATCACTTTCCTGCCCTGATCGCGATGGTAGCGTGCCAGAGCAGCGGTTAGTGTTGTCTTGCCCTGGTGCGAGGCTGGCGCACTGATTAGCCAAGCAGGACATCTTTGCGGTGCTGTCATCAGAATTCAACTCCGCGCTGGGCCTTTATGCCTTGCTCGCGATAGGGATGTTTAATCGCCTTGATCTCGCTGACCAGATCGGCGATTGCAATCAGTTCATCTGGAGCATTGCGGCCGGTAATGACGACATGCAACATTGGCCGCCGATTTTTCAAAACACTTAGAACTTCCTGCAGAGCGATGTATTTATATTTGAGCACCACATTCAATTCATCCAAAATGACCATGTCAAAAGTTGGATCATCTATCATGCGCACAGCTTCTCGCCAGCCCCGGGCGGCCATGGCCATATCGGCTTCCAGATCTTGCGTGTTCCAGGTGTAACCATCACCGACCGTGACAAATTCACAATTGGCATTCTGCCCAAGAAAATCGCGCTCCGCTGTAGCTAATGCCCCCTTGATGAACTGGACAACGCCCAGGCGCATGCCATGGCCAATAGCTCTCAGCCCCATGCCGAAGGCAGCTGTTGTTTTGCCCTTGCCGGTGCCGGTGTTGACGATCAATAAACCCTTTTCTCTGGTTGCTGCAGCCAGTTTTTGTTCGAACACCGCTTTGTGCTTTTCAGCCTGTCTTTTGTGGGTTTCAGGATCTAACGTAGGCAATGTTCCTCCTTGGCTCAATGCCAGTGTGCTGACGTAGCAGTGCTCAGCGCCTTCGCTAGAGCTTCTCTGTCCAGGTGGTAACCAATAAATACAATTTCGGCTGTCTCCTTATGCCGATTAGTATTCGCGGAATTTTCGGTATTGAGGAAATTCGCGGCTTTTATTTGATCGTGTCCATGTCTATCGCCATTTCGCTCCGGCCAATAACTGATTTTTTCACGCACGCCCTGGAGTAAAAAGAGATTCGCTGAATGAGCAAATCGTACGAATCCTTTTAAGCGTAAAATCGGAAAATCGCGAGTGATCTGGCTGATTGCCGTTGCCAAATTTTCCTGCTGCAGCTGCCCATGACACGTCAGCACAAAAGATAACCAGCCGGGATCTTGTTCGTGAAAATGCTGGTGAGTGTGAAGCCCGTGATCATGTGAAGCTAAACCGGAATGGGCATGACCGTTGAGCGAAGAGGGACCGGCCGAGATCGAGGCCAGCGTGCGTGTATTGTGTTTGGCAGAGATGTTAGTCGCCTCGTGCAGTCTTAGTCCAAGAACAATACGCTGGTCTAACTGCGCTTGGCGTGCCAGCTCGACAAATCTGACTTTCGGCGCAAGCTGACGTATTTTCATTTCGCTGAGCATCAGTTGGTCGTCGCTTAGCTTGTCGATTTTGTTCAGGACAACGACGTCCGAGTTCTCCAATTGCTGTTTGAATAAACTGGCAACCGACCGGCGCGACTCAAATAAAATATTGGTGGGCGGTGCTTCATCTTGACGATCAAAGTGTCCAGACAAAAGCAGTTCAGTATCGACCACGGCCAGCACTGCATCTAGTTTGAAACTTTCTTTTAGTTCGCTTGCCGATAAGGCGACCATAATTGCTGTTGGCAGTGCCAGACCAGATGTTTCAATGAGCACATTGTCGACTGGCGTCTGACGATTCTGAATCGCGAGCATCGTCGGTAGAAACTGTCGATCGTCACTGTATGCAATCAGCCCGCTCGTCGATTCATGAATGGTCACTGACTGCTGATTGATGGCAGTACCTTTCCTAAGAATGGCGCTGTCAATTGAAACTTCACCGAATTCGTTAACCAGAACGGCGATCTGCCGGTCAGGAGAGTGACACGACAGATTTGGCAGGAGATTGGAGAGTAAGGTTGTCTTGCCGGCTCCCAAAAAGCCGGTGACGATTGTTACTGGAATTTGATTGGTCATATCGTTGCCACCACTTTCGACGTTTGCCGCTTCGCTGATTGCTCTGCCAATTGAGCTGTTAATTGATCGAGCACAGTTTCAAATTCGGTTGCCTGATTCGGATAATTGATTGCGGGCCGCTTAATGACGAGCAAAGGGATGGATAGGGCCTTGGCCGCCGCCTGCTTGGCCAGGTAGCCGCCCGCAACTCCCGACTCTTTGGTTACGACACAATCGATTTGCCACTCGCGCCAGAGCGCCTCATTGAAGGCTTGCGAAAATGGTCCCTGCATGGCGCAAATTCTTTGTCTGGGAATACCAGAGTCAATTGCTTTCTGGACAAAGTCAGGATCGGCAGTGGTTCGTGTAAACCAGAGGCGGAATTCAGAGTCAGGTTGCCGGAGGAATATTTTGATGTCGCTTGAGCCGGTGGCCAGGAAAATTCGTTTGCCGGCGGTCATAGCTCGGCCGGCTGCCTCTTCGACTGAATCACAGACAAGGGCATCGCTGGCCTTGGGCGCTTCCGGTCTTTCGTAACGTATATAAGGAATATTCAGGGACGTTGCCAGGCTAATCAGCTGATCTGAGATCTGATCTGCATAAGGATGCGTGGCATCGACAATGGCCAGTGCTTGCGATTGTCTCAATTCTTCTCGGCGGGCGAGAGCACCGATCCGGCCGCCGGTGACGAAGGCGTCCGGACAGGCATTGCCGGCTAGCTCCTGTCCATACTCAGTGGCCGCTGAGATGACAATCTTGTGACCTCGTTCTTTAATCAGATTGGCCAGAATATTGCCGTCGCTGGTGCCGGAAAACACCCAAACCGCTTTCTCTGGCGGCTGACTCAGATGAATCGGATCACCGCCTGCTGAATTTGCCGGCTCAATCCAAGTATTGTAACCGCGGGGCGTGAAAATCCAATTTCGCTTTCTTTGCGTAAAGCGATTACCGACAATGATCGTGGTAAACATGTCGAAGTTTTGATTGGGCAGGTCTTTCAATGGGAAGATGCCAACCTGTTCTTGCGGGCGATAAGCGTTGCGCACCACACCACATACGGTATCGGGCTCTTTATGCTGCATGAGAATATTGAGAATTTTGCCAATGCCGGCTGGACGCGCTTTGCTCTGCACGTTGTAGAGCACAACCGCCAAATCTGCCTGGGCAATGGCTCTAGCTCGCTCTTCGATCCACTGCCACGGGCACAAAAGATCAGAGAGGCTGAGCGTGGCGAAATCGTGAGAGAGCGGTGCGCCCAGAAGCGAGGCACAGGCAAGTGCTGCTGTTATCCCCGGGACCAGACAAACATCGTAGTCATCATTTTCGGACATCTCTTCATAAGCTAGTGCGGCCATGGCATAAACGCCAATATCGCCACTCGATAAAAGGGCTACCTTCTTGCCCTGCCGCGCCAGTTCCAGTGCTATCGTTGCCCGCTCCCGCTCCTTGGTTAGCGGTGTGGTGATCACCTCTTTGTTTTCGATCCAGTCTTTAATCCAGGTCAAATACAGTTCGTATCCGACAATCGCATCAGATTCTTTGATCGCGCGCTCAGCCATCGGCGTGATTAGATCCGTAAAGCCCGGACCGACTGAGACAAGATTCAATTTGCCTTTCATAGTGCGAACCTCAAGCTGTCCTCAGCTACCGCTATCGCTACGCCGTTGAGAGTTGTTTTGGCTACCAGTAAACGAGCGCGCGGGCTGACCATCAAAGCGCACGGCTCGCATACTCCCTCAACGCCGACTACCTCTTTCACCCAGGCAGAGCCTGCTGTTACCCAGGGCCGGGAGGCTACTTCATCTTTGCCAAACACTAAGAGCGGAATGCCATGGTCATTGACGAATTGGCGCAATCCGGGTTCGTCGGCCTTCAGATCAATCGTCGCTATTACTCGAACTTCATCGAGGGTGCGATTGGCCAAAGCCAGTTTTATGCATTCTTCAATTTTTTTAGCGCTCACACCTTTGCGGCAGCCGACACCAACGATCAATGGTTTGAGAGCTTCACTGGCTGTAGTGACGATGGGAATCGCGCCGACAGCATTGGCTACGACGAAAGCTAGCTGGTTGGCGCCGCCTTCATGACCGGATAAAAGCGATACTGCATGGTGGCATCCTTCATCCAAAACAACGACTGCTGGATCAGTCGACTTATCTATCACTAGACCATCAATGAAGCGAACGGCAATGCCGGTTGTGCCCACGATCACCCACTGGGAATGTTGAGAGAAGCTGGCTCTGAACAGATCCTTCGGCGTGGTTTTTGCATCTTGCCACGGTCTGAAAATAGTACCGCCTAACGACCTTTCGAGTCGTCTGCCGATCGGCTCGGCTTGTGGTCTGACCAGCCAGATCGCTGGCGCGGTTACTGAGCAGATTATTGGCGCCTGCATATTATGTTGTCTCCTGGCTAGTGCCGCTGAGAGCAGCCGGCAAGTCATCGACTAGCGCTCTCTTCGAGCGAAAAAGATGAGCATAATGAGAGGAATATAGTCGCGATTCACTTACGGTTTCCTTGGACAGAACTTCACCGACCAGCATCATGGTCGTCAGTTTCCAGTCCTTAATCTGGACTTCGGTGAGGATGGTGCCGAGTGTGCTTTCGTGTATGCGTTGATCTGGGCAAGTGGCGCGATAAACAAGGGTGACTGGAGTTGTCTCAGGATAGTGTCGCCTGAGATCAGAAACGATTTGCTTGAGATGAGGACCGGAAAGGAAAATGCACATCGTCGCTCGATGCTGGGCGAGCGTTTCGATGGCTTCTGACTCCGGTACGGCTGAGGCACGCCCGGAAACTCTGGTCAAAATAATGGTTTGCGAAATTTCGGGCTTCGTCAATTCACAGCAAACAGCGGCAGCCGCACCGGAAAATGAAGATACGCCGGGGACCACTTCGTAATCGATTTGCAGTTGATCTAATCGACGCATTTGCTCGGCCATCGCTCCGTATATTGCTGGATCACCAGAGTGTACCCGGGCTACATCCCAAGCCAATTGCTTGGCACGGGTAAAGTGTTGAACCTGTTCTTTAAGGTCAATCTCGGCTGTGTTGATAATTTCAGCATCCTGTCGGCAATAGGAAAGAATGGCTGCCGGCACTAAGGACCCAGCGTATAACACTAAGGGGGCTGTCGACAAAATATTGGCACCACGGATGGTGATTAGATCGTGAGCACCTGGTCCAGCGCCGATGAAATATACTTTCATTTCGCAAGCACTCCCGTTGTAGTTTTATTTGGTGTTTTGCGGATGAGCATAGTGGTCAAATAGCCGAGCGATTGGTCATCACTTAGCTGCTCGAGGCTGTGTGAAATGACCTCGCCTTCCAGACCGAGCTTGCTGGCGAAGGCGCAATGATCAGCGATCCCCATCTCCTTAATCACGGTTATCACGGCTGGCAAGCGACGGCCGATCTTCATCAAAACAACGATATCGTGAGTCTCAATCTCCCGCCGCAAATCATCAGGCTGATCGGGGCAGGGCAGAATTAAAATTCGCTCTTTGCCTTGCCCCAGCGGCCATTCAAGAGCTGCTGCTGCAGCTGCGTAGCTCGTGACGCCAGGGAAGGTTCGGTGGGGAACGTCCGGCAGTATTTTCAGCACTGCCTCCAGCGTGTAGCTATAAGTCGAATAGGTTAGCGAATCACCGATGGTCAAATAAGCTACGGTTTTGCCCTGGCGGAGATCATCGGCGATGGAAAGGGCGATCTTATGGTAATGTTCGCTCACTTCGATTCGGTCAGGATCCATGTTATAGATCACTTCGCGAAAGCGTTGATCGGGGATATCCAGACCGGCAAGACATTCCTTAGCGGTCGAGCGCATTATCTGCTTAGCTCTGGGCACCAAAATAACATCGGCTTCTTGCAAAGCCTCCCAGGCGGCTAACGGCAATAGCTTTGCCGGTCCTGGTCCCACGCCTATGCCGTAAAAAGTACCAAGAGTGCCCGTACTCATAATTCCTCCGGCTTGGGTGAGCGGGGATTCAGCTGGCAATCGGTGGCCGCACCAAGGGCGGTGCCATTCATGCTGAACAAGCGAACCTCCAATTTGTCAGCCGATGGCAGCTTTTCTTTCATCAATTGGGCAGCCGATTTTTCTACGTCAGACCATAATTTCACCCTGCCAGGATGTTCTGCAAGCATCTCCACTATGGCCTCGACCGAGTTTGCCTGGGCAATATTTTGCACGAGTGAGTGGGCGAAACCGCTGGCTTTGGCGACGCGGGCGATCGTCGGCATGGCCATGGTGCTTCTCTGGGAATGCGTGTCCCAGTGCCCGTCCAGCACTTTAGCGATTTTTCCGGGATGACCCAAAACCCAGAGCGTCGGCAAAGTCCTTCTTTCCGACTGGAGAATTGCCTTGGCTGAGTCCAATGAAAATCCGAGAAAGTTCGAAATATTGACGATCCGTTTTTTTGGCAACTTGAGAATCTGATTGCAGAAACGAATGCCGATATTGCCGGGCAGAAAGGCTATGTCGTCGGGGTTGTCAGCCAGGGCCACTCGAATATATACCTCAACGGATGCCATGTACGCAGACAAAGACATCGGTTCAACGATGCCGGTAGTGCCAAGGATCGAGATACCATCTTTGATGCCAAGACGGGGATTGAAGGTTCTTTTGGCAATTTCAGCGCCGTTTAAACAGCCGATTGTGATCTTTAGCCCTGGGCATAAGTCGCCCTCAAAAACCTCGCTCACTGCGATGCGGATCATCTCCCTGGGCACCGGGTTGATCGCTGGCTCACCGATGGGCACGCGAATTCCGGGTTCGGTAACGGTGCCCACGCCCACACCGGCTTTGAACTGGATTGCGCTTTCGTTATTTTTTTCGACGACAGCAAAGATCGTCGCTCCGTGAGTATTGTCTGGATCGTCGCCGCCGTTCTTTATTACTTCTGCCCGAGCTGCATGTGTCGACAAAAGTTCGACCTTCTTAATCGGAACAGTGAGAAAATGCTTTTGATCGGGCAAAGTGATCTGGACTGAGTTTGTTTCTTCTTGATGCTGCAAAAGAAGAAGTGCGGCCTTGACAGCGGCTGTGGCACAGGACCCAGTCGTATAGCCGCGCTTGAGACCGTTGTCGGCAAGCGTATTCAAATCCAAGGGTATCAATTCAGAATTCATTTTGTGCTACTCGATTTAAGGCCAAGATCATCAAAGCGTTGACTACTGTAGCCGCCCAGGGCGAGCCACCGCGAGTGCCGGAATTAGTTATACGCGGAATTTGCAAACATCGTTTCAGTTCTGCTTTTGCTTCGACTGTGCCGACAAATCCGACAGGTAGGCCAATGACTAATTGAGGACGCCAGTGATGTTCGCGCACTAATTTCATTGTCTCTTGAATGGCGGTTGGCGCGTCACCGATGGCTAAGACCAGATTGTTGCCAAATTTTTGCCAGGCACTTCTAATACCAGCTGCCGAGCGGGTAATATTGAAATTCTTCGCCGCCAGATAAGACTCCGGTTCATGCACTCCGCAACAGACCGAAATATCGAGCTGGTTGAGAAGCGACTTTTTCAAACCGCTTTCGACCATGGTTACGTCGGTGACTATCTGCTGGCAGCGCAGCAAGGCCCGCACGCCAATGTCGACGACACCGGCAGAAAAGAAAATGTCATTAACGACAGCGAAGTCACCAGTGGTGTGCACCAGACGTTGCAAGATCGGGCGAACATCCGCTGGATACTGTGACCAATCAAATCCTGCTTCGATCAATTGAAAACTGCGTGCTTCGATCGGATGTGGTTCGTAAGGCGAAAGCAGACTCTGGCTAGGGACGAGACTCGAACCGGAACTTTGCTCTGATATTGATCCAGCGAGCTGGCTTTGATTGTCTTTTGGCTCATGTACAGCGGCTTGCGCTTTCACTTGCCAGTGATTGCCAATTTGCGGCTCACCCAGTTGCGATTCAAAGCCGACGATCTGCACTCGATATTTGCACAATGAACAATTCATGTGGGCCTTTCCCTCAATGCCTTCCTTCGCGCGCTCGACAAAAACGTCGGCGACATACGGGTGCACACCCAGATATTTGGCCGGCAACACTTCTATGTTGCTGAAGCGTCGCGCCAGTGATGCCGCTGCTGCATAAATACGCTTGACGAGAACGCCATCAAAGAGGAAATAAGGCAGGACGATAATTCGTTCGTGTCCCAGTTTGGCTGCCGCTTTCAAACCATCTGCGACAAGCGGTCTGGCTGTACCCGAGTAACAGACAAAGGATGTGCCAAAACCCATTCCTTCTTCCAGCATGCGTGTGAGTTTGGAAATCTCAGAATTGGCGTCAGGATCGGATGTACCGCGGCCGACAACAACCAGACAGGAATCGCTGCGTTTGATAATCTTCTTCGCTTGAGCCTCCACTTCTACAATGCGCTCTCGACACAACTGAAGCAAGAGCGGATGTAAGTCCATGGCCGAGCCGAAATGAATTTCGATTTGCGGATAACTTTTTCTCAGCGAGACTAATTCGCTGGGCATATCATTTTTGGCATGCGTGGCGGCAGAGAGCAGTGCCGGTACCATAACAATGCGTTTGCTGCCGCTAGCAATGCTGGCTCTCAGAGCGTCATCGACTGTCGGTTTGGCGAACTCGAGATAGCCATGATCAATGCGATGCTCTGGGCAGCGTTCTTTCATCAAAGCGATCAGTTGCTCGAACTCTGAAACTCCATCTAAATCTCGACTGCCGTGACCAGCAACGACAATGTTATAAACCGGCAATAATTCGCCGGCCAGAGCAACAGTACGATCCATGGTGCTTGTCTCGGTCATCGAGCAACCTCCAGTTGGCTAGGCATGGGGGACAAAGCTCGAATCAGAATAATGCTCATGTCGCTGAAGTCTTGTTGCAACTCGCCTAATCGGCCTTTCCACTCCATGTCTGCTCTGGTGAGGTTTTCCCAAACCTCCGTTTGATGTGCGGGGGAAATGCCGTGTTCGATCAAATAAATGGATATGTCCTTAGGCATGAAATCCCATGGTCTGGGGATGACAATGGCATTTCTGCCATCATTCAGAACGCTGAGTAAATGCCTCTTGAAAGGTTCAATGTCGCCGCGGCGATGAAATGTAATGAAAGTCGTCTCGTCAAAACATACTTTGCCACGTGACGCGAGAACCTGGGCAGACGAAATTCCTGGCAGCGTTTCGACAGGATGACCGCAGGCAATCTCCACCCTTTCCAAAAGCTGGAAGCCGCTAAAATGGATATCACCCATAAATCCGACAACGCATTTCTTTCCTATGCGATGCGCGCTAGCTACCTTTTGCAGCTTATCGGTTTGATCTTTATAGTTGATCATCACAATCTCAGCGTGCTCGGAAATAATCGGTCTGATTATGTTTACGACCGACTCAAAACCAGCAACTACATCTGCGGATTTGATCAATTGCGCACCTTTCTGGGTGAGATAATCCAGATTGCCGGGCCCTACGCTGACACATGTGATCATGATTTAGTCTCCTGTGACGGCAGGCAGCGTGCCCACTAGATTGTCGCCAGATATGTTCACCAGTAAGTTTTGATTAGCGGTGGACTTGGCTTGTATGGGGGCGCTCAGAGAAATCGATAACTGGTCATTTTGCTCTACATTTAACGGTTGGTGGGCAAAGGCCACAACGGAACCAATGACGATGATCGCTGGACTACCCAGTCTGGCTTCTTCAACGTCGTCGATCAATCTGTCTATTTGCGAGACAATGAATCGCTGTTGCGGCAGGGTGCCATTCTCGATAACAGCTACCGGCGTCGATGGTGGCAATTTATTTTCAGTCAGCTTTTTGATCAATTCGGGCAAGCGCGTCATGCCCATATAGACAACAATTGTTGTCTTGCTCGCTACTAGAGCAGCCCAATCGAGTTGATGTTTCTGGAGAACGTGACCATTATTCTCTTTTTGACCATTTGTAGAACTCTCGCCGCTTTCGCAGCTGTGGCCAGTGATAAATGTTATGCCCGATGAGTGCTCGCGGTGTGTTAACGGTATACCGAGAACTGCTGGCACAGCCACTCCAGATGTTAGACCGCTGACAATTTCGCACGCTATCTTCGCCTTAATCAGAGCTTCAATCTCTTCACCGCCGCGAGCGAAGATGAACGGATCGCCACCCTTGACCCGACCGATCACCTTGCCTTCCCTGGCCAGGGAAATCATTGTCTGAAGGATCCAGTCTTGAGGCGTATGGGCTTTACCACCGCGCTTACCGACATGAATAACGTGAACGCCATCCTTGGCGAATTGCAAAATCTGGCGGTTGACCAGGTCGTCTAATAAAAGTACGTCACACTGGCCTAAACAACGAACTGCTTTTAGTGTCAAAAGCTCTATGTCACCAGGTCCTGCCCCGATCAGATAGACTTTGCCGGCCCGATCCGGTTGGCTTTTTTCTGGTGATTCAATTGGCCTAGTGGACTTAGTAGATCCAGTTTGCACAGTCATTCTCCTCACTGTTTGCCAAGGCGGTTGTGAATCGTCATCGTCAACTGATCGGCAGTCAGCGATTCGAGCGTAAGATAATGCGCGCCGAGCACCTCAGCCAATTCTCTCGTTTTGCCGAGCCGGACAAATCCGGATTCCGTATCAACTACAACAGTTGCCACTCCTTGCGAATTAATTTCGGCAGCTATCTGAAGACTTTCTCTCCAGGGATCAGTATCATCGTTAATAGGAACGTTCGCCTTGCCGTCTGTGAGCAAAACCAAAAGCGGTGCACCATATTTTTTGCCACTGGTTTTGATCGTTGCCAGGGCAAGGGCTAGCGCTTGAGCTAATGGAGTGCGACCGCCAGTAGGCAATGTCGACAGTTTTTGCTGAGCCAGGTCTGTGCTTCGCGTTGGTGGTAAGGACAGAACGGCATCAGCGCCAGCAAAACTGATCACCGCTACTCGATCCCGCTTTTCATATGCATCTTGCAGGAGAGACATTATGCAACCTTTTACCAGCTCCATGCGTTTGCGAGCGGACATGGAGCCAGAAGTATCAACCGCAAATAAGATCAAGCAGGCAGATTGGCGAGTGTGAACTTTTTCGTGCAGATCATCTGGCTCGACTTTTAGCTTGCCGCCGTTGCGGACAACGGAATGTCTGAGTGTCGCTTCTACGGCGATGGACTTAGGATTTTCGTTCCGCATTGCTTTGATGAAGCGGCCACTATCGACATCGCTGATGGTGGCGCGGCGGCCAGCAAGAGCGTTTAGAGAGAAATCTTTCAAGCGCAGAGCTTTTGTCGTGGCCACCGCGATCGGTTGAAAGATCTTTTGTTCGTCGCCGTTTGCGTCGACATCGCTTTTCCTGCTGGGACCTTCTCGGTCTTGCTCGGCTGTCTCGTGAGCGTCTTGATCGGGATCGCTCTGATCGTCTGGATCGCTTGACCGATCGTCTGTGGGAAGATGCCGCTGGTTCATTTTGGTCTGGTTTGTTTTAGCCTGATCCAGTATCTGGTCTAGCAGCTCTTTGTCTAATGCAGCTTTATCCATAGGGCTGCGACGTCGGCGATGAGGCAACACTAGTTCGGCTGCTGCTTTGATGTCCTGCCGCCCGACCTGCTTGCGACCGTCGAGCGCGGCGAAAGTTCGCGCCACCTTATGCATGACTATATCTGCCCGCAAGCTTACAGCTTGCAGCTGACAGCAAATCTGACTGATTAGATCGATGTAGGCTTCACTAATTTCAACAGCAGGCAGCAACCGCTGCGCATTTTGGACTTGATTGCCACTCGCCTCCTGTTCGGCTTGCCACTTCCGAGAAAATGCCTCTGGTGAGTTTTCGTAAGCGATCCGGCGACGAACTACTTCGGCTCTCTCAGACGGCTCAGATGGCGCGACAATATCCACCATCATGCCGAATCGATCCAGAAGCTGGGGGCGCAGATCGCCCTCTTCTAAATTCATTGTGCCGATCAGAGTAATTGCAGCTGGATGGCTGACCGAGAGCCCCTCTCTTTGCAGAGTATTGACACCCATGGCGGCGACGTCCAGTAAGACGTCGACGAGATGATCGGCGAGCAAATTTACCTCGTCGATGTAGAGGATGCCGCGGTTAGCAGTCGCCAGAAGTCCTGGCTGGAGAGCGCGTTTGCCTTCTTGCAAAGCTTTTTCGAAGTCGAGGCTGCCTAAAACTCGATCTTCGCTGGCACCCAGCGGCAAATTGACAAAGGGTACGCGCCCTGGCTGAACTTGTCGTTCTGGCTGACTGCAGACCGAGCACCATTCCGGACTCTCGTTGGGCAGGCAATTGAAAGCGCAGCCGACAGTTCTTTCAATCGGTGCGAGAAGCTCTGAAAGTCCACGCGCCGCCGTACTTTTGGCTGTGCCCTTATCGCCGCGAATTAAGAGACCGCCGACGGCCGGATTGACCGCACAGACTAAGAGTGCTTGTTTAAGGCGTTCCTGACCGACAATTGCCGAAAACGGATAAAGCTCAGTCATACTACTCCCTCTACTATTTCTTGCGGCTGCCGCTTCTTTTCACCGCGCGCTTCAAGCAGTGTTTCACCCCTAAGAAGTGTTTGGTGCAGATTGTCGATTGTCTCGGTTTTTGGCGAAACCCACATTTTGCGCTTGGCCGCTTCCAGCAAGCGCTCTGATATCGTATTTAGTGCCCAGGGATTGCTTTCCTGCAGAAAATCTTGCATCGCCGGATTTAAGGCGTACTGATCAGCCATCGCTTCATACATCCAATCTTCTAGAATGTCTGCCGTGGCGTCATAGCCAAAGAGATAATCTATTGTTGCCGCTAACTCCAGACCGCCTTTGTAACCATGGCGCTGGATGCTGGTGAGCCATTTCGGATTGATCACCCGAGAGCGGAAAACCCGAAGCACCTCTTCCTTCAAATCACGAACGGCGGGACTGGCCGGATCATGGCTGTCGCCAAAGTAACGCTTGGGGCGGCGGCCGCTAAGGCTGGCGATGGTGGCAATCATGCCACCATGAAATTGTAGATAATCATCGCTATCGAAAATGTCGTGCTCACGGTTGTCTTGGTTGTGCAGAGCTACTTCCACTGTTTTCAGGCGTTCTTTAAACTCGTGTTTGGCGCCCACACCATGTTCCTGGCTTGTGTAAGCAAAACCACCCCAATTTACATAGGCTTCGGCAAAATCATCTGTATTGGACCAGTTTTTCTCCTGAATCAACGGCAGGATGCCAGCACCATAGCTGCCGGGCATGGAGCCAAATATTCTGTACCGGCATTGACGATCGGCATTTTCAAAGGCTGCGCCCAGTCCAAGCAAATTTGTCATTTCGGCGAGATAGTGCTTTTTCAGAAAATTCATTTCCGGTGGTTCATCCGCCGCGATCACTAAGTTCACTGCTTGATCCAGTAATTCAATTAAGTGCGGAAATGCATCTCTGAAAAATCCGCTAATACGTGTCGTCACATCAATACGCGGGCGAGCCAACTCGGCAAGTGGTATCAATTCGACGCCGCTGATACGTCTTGTGCCGTCTTGCCAGACCGGACGTACTCCCATGAGCGCCATGATTTGGGCGATATCGTCACCATGCGTTCGCATGGCGCTTGTACCCCAGACTGAGATACTGACACTTTCAGGATAGCGCCCTGTTTCACGAAGATGACGGCGTAGAGCTTCTGCGCAAAGCTGTTTGCCGACCTGCCAGGCGGTATGAGACGGCAAGCTGCGTGGATCGACCGAGTAGAAATTGCGTCCCGTTGGCAAGATATGAGCCATGCCTCGGCTTGGTGCGCCGCTTGGACCGGCTGGTATGTAACCACCAGCCAAGCCCTTGATCAAGTTGTCGATCTCTTCATCGGTCCGCTCCAGGTTTGGTACCAGTGTAGAAGAGGCAAAACGGAGGACACAAGCAACGGCCTCCTTCCGTGTATCTATGCAACTATCGTTAGCATGAAGAGTGTCAATGGTATTAGCCATGGTGCCTAATACTTGGTCGCCTAAGACCTCGTTAATAGTGTCGTCGATCTTTAGCTCATCGTAATTTTTGCTCTCGAGTCTCTTAAATAAAGCATGGCTGACAATATCCAGAGCGGCCAGAGCATCGGAGTGAGTGACGATCGGTTTGCTGGCTGCTCTTTCCAATTCCCTCGGTCGCTTGGAAAAACGGGTACCTTTGTTCGCCAAGAGAATAGGTAGGTCGAGCCCGAAATACTTTGAGATAGCAGCCGGCAGTGATGGAACATGCAAATTAGCTAACCTGGTCATTGAGCAAAGCATGTCGATCAATTGATCGCCTTGAGGAGCTTGTCCGAGTGTATGCAGACCGTCGCGAATTTCGGCGGCACCCAGCTCGCATAGATATCCATCGATCTCCTGGATCAGATGGGCAACATCGAAACCGCCCATCTTTGCCAACGTCACAGGCACGCCCTTGTCCGTCAGCGTGTCGTCCCAGTGGTCGTGGTCGTGGTCGTCGTCGTCGTGGTCATCGTCATCGTCATCGTGATTATCATTATCTTTGTGCTGATGATGGTGCTCGCGAGGGAGGTCGTGATCATGATCATGGTCACGATCGTGATCGTCATCTAACTGATCGTGATCATGGGCAAGAATATATTTCAAGTCAGTGTGCAAATTGGTTTCTTTGATCAAGTCCCAGATTTGCTGCTGAAGCACCGGTAATTTCGCTGGATCAAGTACTTCGACCTGATAATACTCATCGACCAACTGTGTCAATTTAGCCAGCGGACCGTATGTATCGGCTGAGGTCATCGGTGGTGTCAGATGGTCGACAACAATTGCATGAGCACGCCTTTTTGCTTGAGCGCCCTCACCGGGGTCGTTCAAAATGAACGGATAAAAGAGCGGCATATCGGCAAGAAGCGAGTCAGGAAAACAATTTGCTGATAATCCGACACCCTTGCCCGGCAGCCACTCGAGAGTGCCGTGTTTGCCCACATGGACAATGGCGTCGGCTTGCCAGATCTTTCTCAACCACTGGTAAAAGGCAACATAATGATGCGTCGGCGGCAAATCAGGCATGTGATAAATGGCGTTTGGATCCATGCCATAACCCCGAGGTGGCTGTAAAACGACGATTGCATTGCCGAAGTTCAGACCGGCGACGATCAGGTGATCCTCGCTTACGTATGCATTGCCCGGCGCAGTCCCCCATTGTCCTTCCATCTTCAGACGTTGTTCTTCTGGCAGTTCCTGGAACCATTTTGCATACTGATAAGAGGGAATGCGGGCGATCGCCTCTCGACATTGCTCTTCTGTTAGCAAAGACTCGTCGTAAGAGCAACGGGCAATTAGATCGTGGATCAGTTTAGTGCCGGAGTCAGGCAGTCCTTTGAAGTTGTAGCCGAGATCTGTCATCGCTTGCATAATTCTGAGCAGAGATGCCGGCGCATCAAGGCCTACGGCATTGCCGATTTGCGAGGCCTTAGCGTTGGAATTGGTGAGAATAAAGGCGATGCGTTTTTCTCGATTAGGCAGGCGCTTCAAATTGATCAGTTTTTCGACCAGCCCAGCCACTCGATTAATCCGCTCGGGCTGTGCCTGGTAGGTTGCGGAGTAGCTTTTAAGCTCATGCGCCGGTTGTTTGAAGGAAATTGGCACACTAATAATGCGCCCATCAAATTCCGGAAGCACAACATTCATCGCCGTGTCCAGTGGATTCAATCCTCGTTGCGACGAGCGCCACGACTCCTCTGACATGCCGCTGGTGACAGCTTGAATCACCGGCACGTTGAGCCGACAAAGATAATTGACAGGCGAAATTGAATCAACTCTTTTGGCCGTATCACCCTCGGTCGCGGCGAAGGAAGTGGTGTTGATCAAAGTATCTATGCGGCTCTCAGTGCCGTCGATAAAAAATTCGTAGGCAGCAGGGAGTCCACCTTGAGCGTTGCACATCTTGAGGGAAGAGGTGAAAACCGGTAGTGAATCGATGTTGCGCAGAGCAAGCGCATCTATCAATCGATCGACAAACGCAGTATTGCCGCTTAACCAATGCGCTCTATAAAAATTTATCCCTGCTACCGGTTTTGCCGGGTCGTGCAATTCGAGCCAATCTTCAAGGGAGGCGTTGTAGGAAAGCGCTGGATGATAGATGCCGTGTTCAGGTACCACCGTAGGCGGTGCGTAGCCGAATCCGGTAAACAGAAGACGATCTGATAAGTATTTGAGCAAGTTGGCAACGTTTTCGACACCGCCCGCTTGCAAATAGGCGGTCACATCGACTAGTAAGTCTGCCGGCACATTGGATATTGCTGCCAGTTCAGGATTTAGTTCTCCAGTGCCGCTGACGACTGCGAAATGCGTTTGCCTCTGCTTAACGTGCTTGAGCAAATCCGAAAATCCCGGCACAGTGCCGATCTTCCCTAGCAAACGGACAATGATAATGTCAGCAGTTGCCTGATCTGCCGCGAGCAGCATTTGCATTTGCTCTTCGCTGCGTATCTGTTGGAGGTTGACAGCATTGACCACGGCGAACTCCGGTGGCAACATCCTTTTTGCCGAAGCAATTACCAGGCAATCGGTGTCGGCATGACTGAAGAGGGTGATTTGCGCATTCAATTTGGATTTAGATTCAGATTTAGATTTAGATGTCACCGGCTAGCCTCGCTGGTCTCAGTGAACCCACTAATGCCATGTCCAATGGCGGCAGGCGATGGCAAGAAATTGAACTTCGGCAAGCTGTCGCTTTTCCCGAGAACGAAACAAACACCGACTATTAGACTGAAAGATGCGGCTATCAATCCCAAGGTCAAATACAAAGGTTTGATTGAAGATGCGCGGATGAAGCCTAACGCCAACAAGCAGGCGACAACGGAGTTGGAAACCACCAGGCCGGCTACAAAGGCAACAAGCATTGCCGAACTCAAAAGAGCATTAGTAATCATGCCCACGGTGGTCATCAAGATAATTTGAGTGCTTGTTTCAACGCCTATGCCGTGGATCATCCCAATACCAAATGCGGTGCGCGGACCGCAGACCGTCAAGTCAGATTTTCTAGGCGTTGGTTGACGGCCGGTCGCCTTCGCGCAAATCCAGTTGTATATTCGAGTTATGCCTGAATAGAGCAACATCCAGCGGCTGCTGAGGCGAAATTCTTGTGAGCGAAACGCAGCCAAGTACAAAGAGTAGAGCAGCCAGATGGACAGAATAATCAGAGTCCAGCCGACAACTTTTTCCATCATCGGATCCATCCAGGCCGGCAGCGAACAGGCGAAAGTTTGAATCGCTAGCCCCATGGCGATGACCACGAAGCCATGACCAAGTGCATAGAGCGAAGCGAGTGAGAAGGTGCGGGCGACTTCGCTGTCAAGTCCAACTGAGGCAGCTGAGCCAGCGAAGAAAGAATAACTGCTGTTAACAGGCGGCGGACCGGCAGCGGCCAGTGAGGTGGTTGGTGAGAGAGAACCTCCAGTGATGTCTAGTATCGCTGCCAGATGATCCCACTCAACACCATGTCTGATCCCAAGGAGTAGAGCTGCTCCAAGCAAATAGAAAGGATCGGCGATGGCCATAGTGGTTGAGCTCCTAAAAAAAAACCTGGTTTCATACTAGGAAAGCCAGGAAAGTCGGAGAGTGCACAGCCACAAATTAATCAGGAAATGCCTGTTTGAGCGTGACTCGCCTCCTTGCCTCGAAGAGGTGTTGTCGGGCATTCAGGTGGGCATTCTGGCTCGCAGCGATGCTGCTTACAGTTGCGGGACAGCGATGGACTTTAACCATACTTCCCCCACCGGATCGTCTGAGCGATCCCAATTTCTGAATGCGGATAAAGCTTGCCGCCCTCCGTCGTAAATAGATGAGTCGTCATTATATGTCTAACTGGATATAAAGTGGGAGCGAAAATTCTTAAGCGAGTGTGCAAAGCTCAGCAAAAATCAGCGAAAAGTCAAAAGCAAGCCTAAGTTTTTCTCAAGAATCTCAAGGCGCAAATGCCTTTCCATGGCATCGGCCAGTTTATCGATCATCTTCTCTCGCTGGAGGCTGTAATTAGATGCCTTGGCATCAGCCAGTCCAGCCCAGCTCAACAGTGTTTGGCAAGCGCTGTCGTGGTCGAACAAGCCGTGCAAATAAGTGCCCAAGATCTGGTTGTCATCGCTAATTGCCCCATCCAACCGATCGGCAATACGGGCTGCCGGTCTGGACAACGCGAGACCGGTCGTGACTCCGGCGTGAATTTCGTAACCGACAACCGTAGGATCGCCCGGCAGATTCAGCGTTCCTTGCACATTACTCAACTTTTTTTCGGCCATTAATGTAGTTTCCATTTTCAAGAGACCGAGAGCCTCGGCGTGTGCGCCATCAGATTCGATACCAAGCGGATCATGCACAGTCTCACCGAGCATCTGGAAACCACCGCAAATACCGATTACCTTGCCGCCGTAGCGAAGATGTCGTTGAATCGCTGATTTCCAGCCGTGCTCTAACAAAAAGCTGAGATCTGCGAGCACACTTTTGCTGCCCGGCAGAATAATCAGATCGGCAGAGGGGATCTCGTCGAAACCGGTAACATAACTAAATTCGACCTGATCGTTTGCGATTAAGGCATCGAAGTCCGTGTGATTGCTCATACGGGGCATGACCGGCACAATTACTTTTAACTTTTGGCAATCAGCCTTGTTGCCACTGCCATTTTTTGCGTCTGCACGACGCGACAGGCTATCCTCCGCGTCTAGATGCCAGTCCACCAGTAAGGGAAGAACGCCGAGCATAGGCACGCCAGTCTTTTCTTCGAGCCAATCTATGCCGGACTGAAGCAAGCTGATGTCGCCACGGAATTTATTGATGACAAAACCGACGATGCGCGCTTGCTCGGATGGGGAGAGCAAGGAAAAAGTGCCGTAGAGATGGGCAAATACACCGCCTCGATCGATGTCCGCAACCAGGACAACCGGGCAATCAACTGCTTCGGCAAATCCCATGTTGGCAATATCGCTCTCTCGCAAATTTATTTCGGCAGGGCTGCCGGCACCTTCCACCAGAATCAGATCATACAAAGCTGAAAGACGTTCGTAAGAGGCCAGAACTGAGACCATCGCTTCCTTTTTGAAGCTGTGAAAGGCGCGTGCATCCATGTTTGCTATGGCTTTTCCCTGAACGATAACCTGGGCACCGGTATTGCTGTTGGGCTTAAGCAAAATGGGGTTCATGTCCGAATGTGGTTCGATGCCGCAAGCCAAGGCCTGCACGGCTTGGGCGCGACCGATCTCGCCGCCGTCGGCGGCCACGGCGCTGTTCAGCGCCATGTTTTGTGGTTTGAACGGCGCCACTTTCACACCGCGGCGATGAAAAATCCGACAGAGTCCTGTGACCAGGGTCGTTTTGCCGGCATCGGAAGTGGTGCCTTGCACCATAATTGTCTTTGCTGACATGGTAATCTCTCTAGGCACGATAAGATGATCTACCATACATGATCAACGGATATATGCAAACTTCCATTGCTGTTCTGCTGGCAGTTTTCCTCGACCAGCTAATTGGTGAGCCGAAAAGATGGCACCCACTGGTCGGCTTCGGCAAAGCGGCTAATTTTGTCGAGAGAAAATTTTATCCTGCCCAGTTGTGCGGTCAGACAAAGACTAAATTGCGCGGTGTCCTCGCTGTCTTTTTATTAGTGGGACCATGCGTAGTTGTTGCTGCCATATTGCAGAGCTTGCCGTGGCTCGGCTTGGTCAGTGAAATCGTTTTACTCTACTTGGCTATTGGCGGCAAAAGTCTGATTGCGCATGGTGAACAAGTCAGGCAAGCCCTGGTATCTCATGATCTGGAATTGGCACGAAGGAAAGTATCTTTGATCGTCAGCCGAGATACTAGCCGTTTGCAAGAAGAAGATATCGCCAGGGCGGCAGTAGAATCTATTTTGGAAAACGGCAGCGATGCTGTATTTGCTCCCATTTTTTGGTTTGTGATAGGCGGCGCACCGGCGGTGGTGTTGTATCGATTGGCCAACACACTGGACGCAATGTGGGGATATAAAAATGATCGATATTTGTATTTTGGTTGGGCAGCTGCTCGTCTAGATGACATACTGAATTTAATTCCGGCCAGGCTAACCGCCCTCACTTACGCCGTGCTTGGCAATTGGCGACATTCTTTGCACTGCTGGCGCGAACAGGCAAAAACCTGGTACAGTCCAAATGCCGGCCCGGTCATGGCAGCTGGAGCGGGATCACTATCTGTACTTTTAGGTGGTACGGCAGTTTATTATGGACAGGAAAAAGAACGTCCGCGATTGGGGTTGGGTAGACCGCCAGTTGCTACCGACATCGCTCGAGCAGAGAGCTTAGTGAACCGCGGTCTTTTCTGGTGGGTGGTCATATTGATCTTGGCAGGCGCAATATCGATGGCGATGGGAGGAGCGGGTAGTGCTTGAACATGGCGGTGGAATTATAGCTGCATCTCGTCGATATAAAATTCCTGTCGACCAATGGCTCGATCTGTCCACAGGAATAAGTCCGATACCATATACGGTGCCACCCATAGATCCGGAACTCTGGCGACGCCTGCCGCAAGATCAAGACGACTTGCTCGAAGCGGCGTGTCGATACTATGGTGTGGAAAATGTTTTACCCACTTGTGGCTCGCAGGCGGCGATCAAAATGTTGCCACAACTGTGGGCAAAATCAAAAGCACGATCAAGCAAAAGAGCAAAGGTGGGTGTTCTAACGCCTAGCTACAATGAGCATTATCATGCTTGGTCGCAGGATGGGCACGATGTTAGAAACATTGCCTGGGATTCAGTTGGTGAGTTGGGCAAAGACTTTGGCGAGCGCTCTTTGTCTGGGACCGTAGATGATCTTGGTCTGGATGTGCTGATCGTTGTGAATCCTAATAATCCTACAGCCCAGATGTTTTCCACCGAAGAGCTTCTCGAGTGTTACGATCGCCTGTCGTGCCGCGACGGTTGGTTGATCGTCGATGAAGCGTTTATGGATGTTACGCCCTCGGCGGGCGTCATTAGGCATGCTAGGCAAAGTGGTCTGATAGTCTTGCGTTCGCTAGGCAAATTTTTCGGCTTGTCTGGAGCGCGGGTCGGTTTCGTCGCCGCGCAGTCCGAGATTCTCAAGCAGCTGGAAGAGTTGCTTGGACCGTGGACAATAGCCGGGCCATCAAGGTGGGCAGCGCAGTGCGCCTTAGAAGATTACACCTGGCAAAGCGGAAATCGATTGGAGTTACAGCGTCTTTCTGACGCCTTATTGCAGGTGCTCAAAATATTACATCTAACCCCTACGGGTTCGACTGCTTATTTTCACTGGCTAATGCACGAGCAGGCTGAGCAAATTTATACAAGTTTGGCCAGCCGAGGCATTCTCACTCGATATTTTTCTGCTCCCAGCAGTATTCGATTGGGATTAGTGCGATCGGATGCAGATTTGCGTCGAGTTAAAATTGCTCTTGAAGAAGTGCTTGGCGAGATTGGCGCCCGACAAGTTTCGCAGATTGGTGTGCGGTAGCCTAGTTTGTTTGATTGCGTCAGCACTTCGCAAGAAATTTGCCAATAATTTCTAACAACTTTTTCTGCTCAGTGGCCTTATTCACAGGTAGGCGCTGCCAATCAGCAGTAATTCTCACATCCGCGAACAGACCGGTGGGGTCTTCGTGAAAATGTAAAAAGGCTTGTGATTTGTAATAGAAAATGCCTCGCTTTTTCTCTTTCAACGCGGGAAACTCACGCACCTTTGTTAGAAAACATTCCAGTTTATCTAACGCGGTGTCAGTGGCGTGATTCATGGGCTTTTTGTAAGCTCCGATAGCTGCGCTTTCAACTAAGGGAATTGTAGCCAAAGACAAAAGTTTAGAGAAACTGTGTGCTGTTTGCTTGACAATAAACTATCTCCTAAGGACAACAGATCCTTAGTGCTCCAGCTTATCCAGAGTCGGTTATCATCCGTACACAGAAAACCGCATGGATCGGGGCGCTTGATTACGTGCTTCCAAGAAGTTTGCAAATAGCACTGGCAGCGGTCTTGGCTGCTTTCACCCTGAAGGCTGCGGCATCTGCCCAGTCGCCATTGACAACGCAAGCGGGATCAGTGGTCCTGCGTGGAGCGCCGCCGCTTTCTTTAAACGAAGCTCAGGGCATCGCTTTGAAACAAAATCCCGAGGTCTTGCAAGCGGAGTTAGAAGTTAGAAAGACAACAGCCAATCTCAAAGCGGTAATTACAGAGCGGTATCCTAAGCTTCTTGCCCTGGCCTTTGTTGGACAACAATTGAACAGCAACTATCCGCAAGATCTGGCCGTTTTGCCTGGTGTCTTCCAGCCTTTGACCCAGCAATATCGGTTAGGGATGGAAGTAAAAGAAGCTCGTCTCTCCGTTGCCATCGCCCAACAAAAATTGCGTCTGGCCAAACAGCGCACAGTGGCCGACGTGAAAAATCTCTATTTGAGCATGCTTGCATTGCAAAGCTCGATTGCCAATCTGGAAACCAATTTTGATTTTCTCAACGAATTAGCGCGTTATGTAGAAGCCGAAGTCAAACGAGGGGCGGCCTTGAATGTTGACGCGCTTGTCGTTCAGGCTCGAGTTGCCCGGGCGGATTTCGAAGTCGATAAAGCCAAAGACGATATCAATACGATGGGGCAAACACTCAACAGGTTGCTCGGCCGTCCTGCCCGGGCTGAATTCGTTTTGGTGGACGAGCCGGTGGCGCCAGTTCCCGAAACAAAGGAAGACGATCAGCTAGCCGAGGCGTTTACCAATCGTCCAGAGCTTAGCGAACTCAAATTCAATATTCATCGCACGAATTTGGAAGGCAAGGTGCAACTATCCCGCTATATTCCGGACATAAGCTTCGGCGCTACCGGCATTTTTTCCCGCGAATTTTATCCGACTTTGCCGCGCAATTTTGCTGGAGTTGGCTTTCTTGCAACATGGGAACCCTGGGATTGGGGCAGAAGAATTCAACTGAGCAAAGAATCGAACAGCCAGATGCGACAGGAAACAGTCAAACTGCGCGACATGACCGATACTGTTTCAATTGACGTTGATAAAGCTCGGCGTGATATTAGACTCGCTGACAAAGAGGCCACAGCCGGAGCTCTGGCTGAGGAAAGTACAAAAGAGCAGCTGCGAGTTGTTCACCGGCGCTTCCTGGTGGGTGCGGCCCTGCTCAAAGATGTTCTGGAAGCTCAGTCAGCCTATACCAAAGCGATAGCTGAAAATGTTAAGGCCAAAACCGATATGGCCGCGGCACGGGTAGAGTTGGATGAAGCCTTAGGGAGGGATTTCTGATCATGGAGTTGCAATATGAGTGAAGAGACAGAGAGTTGCAATATGAGTGAGGAGACAGCTGTAGTCGATCAAGCACAGCCGTCCAAGCCAGGATTGAAGACGCGGCTGAAGGAATTTTCCAGACGTGTCCCACACGATTTGATACCACTTTTCGCCCTGGTAGCGACGGTCTTTCTCGTCATACTTTATGCCAGCGATTGGAAACTGTGGGACGGACAGTTGCCAGTCGAAACAACCAACGATGCCTATGTGAGAGCGGATGTAACGCCCTTAAGCACAAAAGTATCAGGCACCGTATCCAGAGTTCTAATCAACGATTTCGATCAAGTAAAGAAAGGACAGTTACTCGTCGAGTTGCGCAATGACGATTTCATCGCCCGGGCTAATCAAGCCGAATCACTCTATAAGAAAGCAGTTGAGAATATCAAGACAATTGGCAAGCAAATCGAGGTGCAGACTGAGAAGATTGAGACTGCTCGTCTGGCTACATCTATTGGTGTACAAGACATTACCAGGGCTACTGCCACCGTTGGTAGTACCAGTGCCTCCTTGCAAGCAGCCCGGTCCAACCTGGAACAAGCAAGGGCGGAAAAAGCTCAGGCGTCTGCGCGGTTGAAAGCGGATGAAGCTGTCGCTTTGCGGGCAGTGCAAGAAAGACAGCGCCAGACCGCACTATTTGCGGACAAAGCGAGCACACAGCAGACAATTGAGCAGGTAGTTGCCGACGACGATCGTCAAAAATCAATTGTCGAAGCTGACAAAGAAGAGATCAGGCGTCTAGACAATTTGATCGCTGCGCGCACGTCAGAGATAACCAAGCTTGAGGAAGATTTGAAATCTTCAAGAGCCTCAAATACACAGTCTTACGACCAGCTTGCCTCGCGTGATGCGCAGCTCATCGCTGAACGCAAAGAACGGGATGTGCTAACCGATGAGCTAAAGGAAGCAGAGTCTCTAGCTAAGGCCAGCAAAGCTGCCTGGCAAGAAGCTCTGGTTGAACTGGACTACACAAGAATTGTCGCGCCAGTCGATGGTGTGCTAAGTGAACGCCGCGTTCGCGCCGGACAACAAGTGAATGCCGGAACACAGGTAGTGACGATAGTGTCCTCGGTGCCCTGGGTAATTGCTAGCTACCGCGAAACGCAAATGCGCAAAATTGCTGTGGGTGACAAAGCAGAGGTGAGCGTCGATGCGCTAGGTGGCTTAGTTTTGAAAGGAGAAGTACAGTCTCTCTCTCCGGCCAGCGAAGCTCAATTTGCTCTTTTGCCACCGGACAATCCCAGCGGCAATTTCACCAAAATCACTCAGCGAGTGCCGATAAAAATCGTATTGAAAGCCGATCAAAAGTCGCTTCCTCGCTTGAAGTCAGGGATGACAGTGATCGCCAAAGTCTGGACACATTTTTAACGGTCAGTAGAGGAAAAACCTAAGTAGATGGTTGCATATCCTTCCTATGCCTCAACGCAAAAACCAACCGTTCCTGCGCATGCGCTTATCGGTATTTTGGCTGTTTTGCTGGCGGCTGTGAATTCTTCCTTGGGTAGCGGATTACTAAGCGTTGGTTTGGAGGATCTTAGAGGTGCCTGGGGATTGGGTATCGATGATGCAGCTTATCTGCTCACGTCGTTCAATGCCGCCCAGATGTTTATGGCACCTCTGGCTGTAATTCTCGCTGCTCGTTTTGGGCACAGACGAGTACTTCTTTACGCAGGCTGCGTCTACATACTGGCGTCTCTATTCCTACCGTTTGTGCCGCGCGCCGCGATGGTCTTGTTGTTCTTGGTTATCAGCGGTCTTGCCTCAGGTACTTTCTATCCGCTCTGTCTCAGTTTCATCAGCCGAAATCTGCCGATTCAGCTGGTGCCGTTTGGCATTGCAGCCTACAGCATGGATTTGCTGGGCGGCAATCACATTACCCAGTCGCTGGAAGGCTTTTATATGGATCACTGGAGTTGGCACTGGATTTTTTGGAATCAAGCTGTTTTCACTTTACCAATGCTGTTATGCGTTTATATTGGCATACCGAGAACGCCTAAAGACCAACTTTTACCTAAATGCAGCTACGGCGAGGTACTGTATGTCAGCGGCGGGCTGACCATGCTTTATATCGCCTTAGATCAAGGTGAGCGGCTCGATTGGTATAACAATGGCTTGATCAATGGGCTCGTGGTGTCGGGCATAATTTTGCTGGTCCTTGCTTGGGTTAGGCGGCGGATCAATCCATATCCGTTCCTGGATTTTAGTTATCTCAAGGCGCGCAACGTTCTTATTCTCAGCCTTCTATTCGTAGCCGTCAGATTCATTCTTCTTAGGGCTGGCGCGGTCATTCCTCTGTTCTTAGAAACTTTGCACCAGTACCGGCCGCCGGAAACTGGACGACTGCTTCTATTGTCGATGCCTGCATATTTAGTGACTCTGCCGTTGGTCGCCTATTTTATGAGACGAGTTCATACAAGAATCATTCTGATCATCGGATTCTTGATTCTGGGAATTGTGAATTTTCACGACTCGCATGCACTTAGCACATGGATTAGTAATGACTTCATAGTCCAACAAGTTGTCGGGTCTGTCGCTGTGTGCGTAGCTTTGATCGGCACCATATCCGGTGTCATATTTGAAGGACGACTGACTGGCGCTTATCGCAATCGCGCTGGCGCTTATTGCCAGGGGGCACTCTTCCAAATTGTTCGCCTATTTGGTAACGAGGCGTCAGCCTCGGCCTTGCGCAGATTTATTCAGGTTCGCCAACATTTTTGGACGACTAAACTGGTGTCGGGATTGCGTTCGAGCTGGCAATTTCAAGAAAGGCAAATGCATCTGGGCGCCGCCTTAGCGCCGCAAGCGGCCGGACCGCTTCAGAGCCCGAAATTGCCGCGGGCTTAATCGCCGGCTCAGTCCACACACAAGCTTTCACGTTGGCTATTGACGATTCGTTCATGCTGTTCGCCCTGATCTCTTTGGTCTGTTTGGTGGCAGTGTTCATGATGACACCGATTCCGCTCCCGCATCAGTTACCCGATGCTGACGCCGGCCTGCTGCCCCATCAATTAGCCAAGGCTGATGCTGTGCCGCTCGATCCTCGATAATGCTGTCTCAAATTCCCAATCCAATGATGCGCATTTGGAACGTAAAAGAAAGAACGCCTTCTCGAAAGTAACCATCATCTGATTGTCGTTTGTTGAATCCAACCAAGAACAATGTCGGCGAACTCTTGCTCGTACCGGTCGTAACAATGTGTCGCTTGTGGTACCAGAATTTGGGCGAAGGCTGGGCATTTGGTAGCCTTACTGCCAATTAGTTCCAGATCCTCCTTTAATCCGCGTATTGCCGTATCATCATGCTCACCCGCTAACGCAAAGATTGGCACATCGACCAATGCTAATTCCGGAAACACCTCCGGATTTCTCAACACGGGAAGAACGTCGGCTGGTCCACCTTCCTCAAAAAGGTCGATAAAGGTCTGAGAACTTAAATGAATCCAATCCCACATAAGCTCGGGCAAAATTTTTCTTGGTTCATTTTTGGCGACGTTTATTTTTGCCTCGGCGAGCAGCTTGTCATATTTAGACTCCGTTGTTTTCGCTAGCCCCACCATATCTGCCGGCGAAGCCAAAATGAGCGCATTTATCTGTTTGAATTTATGCCGGTGATAAAAGTAGATCACTTTGGGGGCGCCAAGACTATGGCCCATCAGGATGATTGATTGGTAACCAAGATTGAGCGCTTCTTGCGTCCATGCCTGAATGTCATGCACGCTTTCGGTAAAGCGCTCGAACGTGGTGCCTATTCGCAAGGTCTTTTGACTGCCGTTTGGGTTAAGTTCACGCGTTCTGGTATCGTTCAGGAGGCTGTGACTACGGTTATGCGCATAAAGAAAGCCAATTCCACTAGTGGACAAAGTCTCGCCAAGAACATCGGCAAAATAGTTTTCCAAGATATTGCCGGCCATTCCCGGCACGAAAACTACACAAACGGGCGCTTCTTGCAACGGCTTGTAGTGGAAACCAGGTAGTCGCAGGCCATCTGTCGTCCAAACGTAAACAGTATTGGTTGTGCTCATTGAACTGCCAATGCTAAACCGGAGAAAGCAGGCAGTCGTCTTTGTATGCTTCTGCTCGGCGCCCCGCGTCCAACCAGACAAGTAGAACGGAAACATCGGCTGGGCTGACGCCGCCGATGCGAGACGCTTGTCCTAGAGTTTCCGGGCGAATGCGATTCAATTTCTCACGCGCTTCCATACACAAATTCTCTAGTTTTGTATAATCAATGTTTACCGGCAACCGCAAGCCGTCCAGCTTTTCAGTCTGGGCGACCTGATTCTTTTGCCGCTCAATATAGCCGGCGTACTTTATATCTGTTTCTACTTCGGCCGCCCATTCAAATTGCCGCTCTCGATTAGCTGGCAACATTTTTTCGATCACTGAGTAGGGGACGCGAGGGCGCCTGAGCAGCTCTTCTAAAGTCACTGATTGTTTGACTTGCTCCTCATATTGGGACAAGGCTTCATCCCATTCAGGACTTGGTTGAATGCGGACATTTTGTAAACGGCGACGTTCTTGTTCCATGCCCTCTTGTTTGCGCAAGAAAATTTGCCAGCGATGATCGTCCACTGTGCCGATTTCGCGACCCAAGGGGGTCAGCCTGGCATCAGCGTTACCTTGCCTGAGTAGCAAGCGATACTCTGAACGAGAAGTCATCATTCGGTAGGGTTCGCCAATTTCTTTGCTCACCAGATCGTCGATCAGTGTGGCCGTGTAACTTGATGAGCGCGGCAAAACAAAAGGCTTGAGTCCTTTCACATATAACGCGGCATTGATACCAGCCATGAGACCTTGCGCGGCCGCTTCTTCATAGCCGCTGGTGCCCAACATTTGGCCGGCCGCAAAGAAGCCAGCCAGATCTTTGGCCATCAAGGCATGTGTAAATTGAATAGCCGGCAGATAATCGTACTCGACTGCGTATGCCGGCCGGATCATGGTGGCATTCTCCAGTCCCGGCAGTGAGTGCACAATTTGATGCTGGATGGCCACCGGTAAACAAGTAGAACAACCTTGCAAGTAGACTTCATAAGTCGAGCGTCCTTCCGGCTCCAGGAAAAATGAATGACTTTCCTTGTCGGCGAACCGCACCACTTTATCTTCAATCGACGGGCAATACCGTGGACCAACGCCATGAATGAGCCCAGAATACATCGGCGATTCATGCAAGTTGGCTCGGATCAAATCATGTGTTTTGTCTGACGTACGTGTCTGGTGGCATGGAATCTGTTCCAGCTTGGGCCGCCCGTCTAAAAACGAAAAGAAATCTGGATTTTCATCACCAGGTACCACAGGCAAGTTGCTGTAGTTTATTGTGCGGCCGTCGATTCTTGGCGGCGTGCCGGTCTTTAGTCGATCCAGTCGAAAGCCGAGCGATCTCAAGCTGGCGGAAAGGCCATGCGCTGGGAACTCTCCGGCTCTGCCGGCAGGCATTGTCTCTTTGCCGATCCAAATTGTTCCTTCCAGAAATGTCCCAGCACAAAGAACCACAGCCTTAGCGCCGATGCGATCGCCGAAAGCCAGTTCAACTCCGGTAAGGCGATTATTTTCAACGATGAAGCTTTTTACCATTCCCTGCCTGAGCGTGACATTCGGCAGAGATTCCATATATTTCTTCATCCAAGCGCTGTACTCGCGCTTGTCCGACTGAGCCCGCAGAGATTGTACGGCTGGCCCGCGACTCATGTTTAAAGTGCGCAACTGCAAATAAGTGGCATCAGCGGCGATGCCCATGATACCGCCGAGGGCATCGACTTCTTTAACGAGATGCGATTTGCCGGGGCCGCCAACTGCCGGATTACAAGGCATGGCGCCAATTGTGTCCAGATTCACGGCCAAAAGCAAAGTATTCAAACCAAGGCGAGCCGAGGCATTGGCTGCTTCGCAGCCAGCATGCCCGCCGCCGATTACCACAACGTCGAAGTCCAATCCCATCGTTCACCAGGGTGCTAATACCGGGAAACAGTCATGATAGCAAACAATTGATTGGAAAGTTCGGGTTGTCAGTAAGGAGGGCGGAAGAGGGTGAGTGGATCGCTCCAGGTGCCTACCGGTTTCGCCTGGCTGTCGACAGCACGGCAGCGAATTTGGTAGTAGCCGGGGACAACAAATTCGAACGCTTTTGTCTTGTAAATGCCCTGCTTATTAGGGAAATGGTCTCGGCGGACCACTGCTGTATCAGTGTCTTGTTCAAAATTAGCGAAGAAGTAGTTGGGACGTGAGACTTGAATGTCGTAGCCGGCGACGTTTTTGATCTCTTCACAGTTGATCCAGAAACGAACCGGCGCGTTAGCAACATAGAATGTTGCCAGCGGTAGCTCAACTAAATCTAGCGCCTGCATCTTCGGTATCATTTGCTGAGCTGGCAGGAAACGAAGGTTGCGTAAAGTCATGGACTTGGTCGGCGGTAATTGCAACCAGATTTTGTTGATTGCTGGCGAACCATACCACCGCCAGTAGTGCGACAACGGAAATAAGATCGTTTGGTGAGATGTTCGCTCACGAAAGTACGCTAGCGCCCAACCCCGATCTGCACTAATAGTTGGTATGTCCCAGACCGCCGCCACATGCTCGAGTAGGTTCTGACCGTCATTTGGCTCTTTTGGAATTTGCCGGTCTAGCCGGTCCAGATCAAATATCAGAAAATCAGTTTTTAAGGGATTGATAGAAGGAGGACTGAGACAGACAAAATCGCCGGTTTCGTAGTTGGTAATGGTGAGAGAGTTGTCATCGTTGATCCGAATCTTTGCCTGCGAAGGATTGAGGAGGCTATTAATCGATACCTCATCCGGTGATATCGATATTTCTCTGCCCGGGTCTTTCGATCTTACTAACGGCAGCAATCTGAATTTATTGTCTTGCCAGAGGTAAGGGCCATCATTGCCAGGCTTCGCCAAAGCCGCTTTCAGTCTACTGGCACTGATTATCGCGTCTGGCTCGGAGAAAATTCGATCAAAGACAATAAATCGATCCCGATAGGATCTCTTCGAAAACGGCGGTTCAAGAAGGTGCATGAACATATTGCCGTTGGTGAGCATCAAGGCGTCATTTTTTTCTTTTGGCAAGGGAAATACAATAAATCGTCCCGTTGACGATTGGGCCAGAGCTAGTGCTTGCTCCCGAATCGAGGAGACCTCGCGCCCGGCATCGGTCCAGTTAGTTGAGATCGCGCGGGCGGAAGTAAGCCAGATCACAGCGATTAAAGTGGCAGTGAGCCAGCCTAATTTTCTAGCCGGTAATGCCGCTAGGGCGAACGCCAAAAAGATTGATAATGGGGTGGAGGCAAAAAAATACAGTCTACTTGTCTTTAAATCTGGTCCCAATCCCCACATCGGTAAAATCGGCAGAAGAGCGAAGATAAACCAGAAGAAGAGAAAGACCATTGTCCGTGGATTTGATCGCCGCAGCGAGAAAATGGCAATCAGGTAGCAAAGTCCAAGTAGAGAGGGTCCAACCAAGGAGCCGTGAGTGAGACTTTCGCCTAGAGGGAAAAAGAGGCGATAGGCATTGTGCCAATCAAGTTGCCGAGACAGCCAAGTACCCTGCACTTGAAGCGCCAAGCCGTCCGTATAGCCACCGAAGAGAGTGCCAATGAATTCGGCCCGCAACCGAAGATACACCAGCAAGCTAAGCCAGTAGGGCAGACTTCTCACGACCGCTTGCCAGATGCGCTGACGGAAACTAGTCTCTGCTCGGTCAGATAGCAGTAGAAAATATGCAAAGACTACGGCCGGTAAAATGGCGGCCATCTCTTTAGCCAGTAAAGCTAAGCAAAAAAGCAATATGCTGAATAACCACAGGATCAGCCTGCCCTTGGCTATGACAGAAAAACCGGCCATTTTTCTGTCAGCGCAAAGCAAACAGTAAAAGGAAAGCAAGAAAAACATACTGCAGATTAAGTCACTGCGTCCGGCTAACCAACAAACCGGTTCGCCATGCAGCGGGCAAACGGCAAAAAGGCAAGCCGCCAAAAAAGGTGCGCTATTGAAATTTTGTCCTTTGCTGAGCAACCTGGCAACGAGGTATACGAGAACGACGTTTGTCGCGTAGAAAAGCAGATTGGAGACAAACCAGCCCGCTGCGTTTGTTTTCCACAAAACGAAGTCTATTACCATGCTGACGACTACCAGCGGCCGATACACAGCGGAGCTCGCTATGTCCATAAAATTGCCGACGAAATTCTTCCACAAGAAAAGCCAATGGCCGTTGACGATCTCGGCAATATAGGCAGTTTGCCAGATGTCGTCGGCAAGGAAATAGCTATGTACTGTCTTTCCGAAACAAACTACAACCAGGGCCAATAAAAACACGATCTGGATCAGCGGCTTTTTAATCAAGTTTATGACCATCTCGATACTTTACATAATCTAGTCGGTTTGCTATCAATTTGATGATAGCAATTGAAACAGGCCAATCAAATGGATGCGAACCTGAAAGCCAAGACCTTTGCGGCTGAACGAGCTGTGGCTTTTATCCAAAATGGTATGAAGGTGGGGCTGGGCACCGGTTCTACCGCGAAAATTGCCATCGATCTTATTGGCCAGAGAGTATCCGAGGGTCTGAGAATAACTGGCATACCCACTTCTGAACATAGCGCCGATCAGGCTCGTCAATTAGGTATTCCCTTAACCACGTTTGCCGAGACCCCGCGATTGGATGTCACTATAGATGGTGCGGATCAAGTGCAGACTAGCTCTCTCTTCCTTATAAAAGGCTTGGGTGGAGCGCTTTTGAGAGAGAAAATAGTAGCATTCGCTAGTGAGCACTATATTATCGTTGTCGATCAATCCAAGCTTGTTACAGAGCTCGGAGGCAACATCCCGGTGCCGGTAGAAGTTGTGGAATTTGGCTGGACTGTCACTGTGGAACGTTTGAGAAAGATAGGCTCCCGACCGGTTCCTAGAAGAGATGAGCATGGCGTCCTTTTTCGGACCGACGGAGGGAATCACATTGTCGACTGCTATTTTGAAAAAGTTGCCGAGCCGTTTAAGCTGGAAGCGATGATCAATAATATTGTTGGCGTCGTGGAGTGCGGTCTTTTTCTCGATCTTCGGCCAAAGTAATTATTGGCACGACTAAGGGTGCAAAAATGCTCGAAGCAGCGGATAACGTGGTAAGTGACAGTGGCCGATAATTTGGTGATCTAATCAAAATCGGACCTTATTATATGTCGACAAACAAATGAAAACTCATTTGGCAATGGTACCGTCATCGGTGCCCAATCTTTTCTGGTTCTCGGGCATTATTATCCTTTCGTCAGTAACCACCTTCTTGCCGGCGAGTGCTCAAAATCAAGGCAAAGGCGCAGTTTTACAGGGAGCGGTCTCTCATAGCGATGTCTTGCCGCCATTGGAGCTGGAGGCCATAAGTAGGCAGATCTCCCTGACGCGAGCGGCGGATCTGGGACGACCGGCTAATCCCGCAAAGACGCCAGCTCTTCAGAATAGGTCTGATAACCAATTGTTGCCGTCGACTAAGAAAGCAAACACAAGCGCAACAGCAGAAAAGCCATCGGCAATAAGTGCAGGGAATGTTTCGAATAATAATTCAGGGCGGAAATCGGCCAGCTTGTCGGTAAGCACGTTGTCAGCCCGTCGATATCAGTTGCCCAACTGGCTGGTTGGAGTGTGGCAACGTACGCTAGCGACCGAGTTTTCGCGGGTTAAGCTTCCCAGTGGCAGCCGAGTTAGGCCGCTGGGTACCTCTGTCGCCAGAGTGACCGATACATTCGGCACGTATAGCGATAAATCCGGGCACGTGTATCAAATTTTTGATCCTTCCCACTCGTCTGGAGAGGTGGATCGAGGCAGGACTATCGATTTTGAGCATATTTTCGATTACAAATTGAAGATTTTGGACAGCCAGCGTGTTTTGGTCGAAGCGCGAGCCTGGCACGCCCAGTTTAATAAGAGCAGCAGGCAAGTAGTCGACGCTTATCAAGACGAGGAGTACAACGTCTACACGATATTAGCGCCCGGCGGCTGAGGACAGACAGCTCAGTAAAAGTTTTCGATGTCAACGGCAGACCGACAATGCTGACCCAGTCGGTTTCCAGCGAGGTTCGTGTAAAAGATCCCAGGCTTTTCAAGGAGCGCTGAAGGTCTTGGTCAACCGATGTCTTGATACACCGACTGGCTGCCAGTTCTGACGATTCATTGTCCCGAAATGACGGCCAGTACTGGGTTTGCGAAATTTGTTACAACCAGACGATGCTTTACAACTGGCGCAGGCGGGGTGCAGGCAAAAATTTTTGCAGTAGAGTGCGCTTCACATGTCCTTAGGCGGGGTAATAATAGTAATAAGTAGGCGCATCTCGTTAACCCCGTGTGTCACCACACTGCTCCCGAATCAGATGCTTTGATATTGTGCCGCCTGCGCGGGGCAGAACCGTCTAGCACGAGCGGATTGAAGAAGAAGGGAATTAGTTAACCGTGCCATTCGATTTTTTAAAACCAAAACAAAAGCAATCTCCAAATTCGACGATGACTGGCAGACCGGCTGCGGGAACTGGCAGATATCCCAGCGACGTGATGTTGGGAGACTTGATGGTCAAGGCTGGCGTGATTACGGTTGCTCAGTTAGAAGACGCAATAAAGCTGGCTGGCAATAAGCGTTTGCAACTTGGGCAGATGCTGATTATGGCGGGCAATATTAGCCCGCGCGATCTTCAGGCTGCTGTAGACGCGCAATCTATGCTGAGAGATCGAACGATCGATCAAAGTACGGCCACCCGCTGTTTGAAAATAGCTTGCAAAACCGGGATGAACTTTGCCGACGTAATCAGAGATCAGCAATGCGATAAAAGCGATTCGCTGTCGAATAAGCTAGGAGAGCTTCTGCTGGAAGCGGGTCTCGTTGACAGAGAACAATTTGGCAAATCGATGCAGCGAAGTTTGGCCACAGGTTTGCCGCTCGGCAGAATCCTTGTTTTGAACGGCGCTATCTCGGAGATTCTTCTCAATACTGCTCTTGAGATTCAAGTGCGTATCCGGGATGGCATGCTCACCCGCGTAGAAGCGGTAGAAGCACTACGCGCTCAAGCCGGTGAAATTGATCCTCAAGAAGCACAAAGACAAACAGTGCGAATGGATGTCGGCAATCCGCCCAGAAAAAGTGGGATCAGACTGGGCGAATTGATGGTTATGGCGGGGATGCTCAATGAAACTGACGTGATGAGCGCTCTCGAATTGGGATTGGTCAAAGATATCCCGATCGGACAGGTGCTTGTTGAACAAGGTTTCTTGAGTGAAGAGATGCTGCAAAATGCTCTCGAGCTGCAACACAAGGTTGATGCTGGTCTTTTGCAGCCGACCGAGGCCGGGCAAGCTCTAGCTAAAATGAGCGCTACTGGCATTACTATCGATGAAGCCTTGGACGAATTTGTTCAGCCAGAAGACGAGATATACGAGCAATTGAACTTTGACAAGATGCTGATCTTAGCTCGCGTCTGCTCGCAAGCCGACATCGAAGAGGCGCTTTCTCGGGCGACACAAAATCCGCAGCTTTTGGCGAAAGTTTTGAACGCGGCCGGCTACATCAATGATGTCGCTGAAACGGCGATCCTCCAGTGTCATTCGATGATGGCCAATAATTTTCTTAGCCAGGATGATGCGATTATTGCCCTCGATTACTGCATGGAAAAATCTGTCGAGCGAAACATATCGTTCGGACAGGCGCTACAAGAGCTGGGTTGGAGTCCGGTAGAGTCGTTGCAAATGCAAGCGCAGAATTCAGTCGACATAACCCACATAAAGTTGCAGGCAGCGGTAGTCGGGGAAGTTACCGGTGAGTCTCTGGCTCAGGGGGGTGCCATAGCTAATGAGGACCGTGCAGCGTCGGTAAAAGATCAGCAGTCCGATTCAAAGAGATCGGGAGCCTGGTTGCCGGCTGCGGAAGAACAAGTGCTTAGGATGCCGGAAGATCCTCAATCGTCTCATAAAGCAGCACTTAAGTCAGCAGAGTCTTACGAGCAAGACTTTGACCGAATGTCTGGCGAACATGCCATTCTGCAAGGGTCAAATCAGGAAGCAGTCAAGGAAGAACATGAAATAAAGGAGCCTGCAGCCGGCGCAGCCTCTGCTGAGGCTGAATCTGAGCCAAGCCCAGAGGTTCTGCGTGACTTATTCAAAGCCGATCCACCGGTGTCTGGTGCCGAGTCTGATGCTGCTTCTAATGCCAGGTTGAAAGTCGATTCGGACTTGCCTGCAAACGGTAAAGATACTGATCTGTCCTCCGGCTGGTCGGCTGGAGCCGGTGCAGCCGCAGGGGAATCGAATAACGGCGGCAACTCGGCCACAAGCACGGCCAATGATCTGCCGCTTGTTGCTCCTGCGAACGAGCAGGATGCTAGAGAGGAGTTAAAGGAAGCTCTCGGTTCAGCTTTGCATCGTCTGGCGCAAAGTTACTACGAGCAAGGCGACTATACAGAAGCACAAGGACTGTACGAACGAATTCTGGTCATTAAACAACAGCAGCTGGGACCGAAAGATCCTGGTCTGGCTGCTGATTTGACTAATCTTGCCGGGGTGCTATGTATCCAGGGCAAATTCGATCAAGCGGAGCCGTTTGTCAAACGAGTGGTCAATATCATTGAGACCGCAGTGCCGCTCGATGTCTTGAAGTTAGCAGATAGTATGAACACGCTGGCCGGTATTCTGTACCAGCAAGCCAAATACGAAGAATGTGAGCCGTATCTCGAACGTTCTTTGAAGTTGCGACAACAGCGTCTCGGCCCATACCATCCGGAAGTCGCAGATAATTTGCGAGATTACGCCAAACTATTGCGCAAGCTTAAGCGCGATGAAGAAGCGGAACAAATGTATTTGCAAGCAAGAGAAATACTCGCCAAGTAATTAGTCTAATTGATCAGTGCCGGATGAAGAAGATCGTGAAGGCAGTGCCCTTGCCGATTTCGCTTTCGACTTCAATGCGACCTTTGTGTGATTCGACGATCGCTTTCACGATCGATAAGCCGAGCCCGACTCCGCCTGCTGCTCGTGAACGTGATTTCTCCACCCGATAAAAGCGGTCAAAAATTTTGGGCAAGCTCTCGGGAGGAATACCAATACCAGTATCGGCGATTCGAAGCTCCGCGTAGCGTCCGTTTGGCTTTAGCGTAACGGATACTGTGCCGCCAGCATCCGTATATCGCAAGGCGTTTTGAAAAAGGTTGGTTACCAGTCTTTTTAGAGAGTCGGCGTCGCCCACAATCGAGATTGATTCGATCGGCTGGCGATTAAGTTGAATTTCCTTGTTCTTGAAAAGTTCTGCAAACTCTTCCAGCGCTGTTTTGACAATCAAGTCCAGCTCGACAACTTTGCTCTTCGCTTTAAGTTGAGGGCTCTCCATTTTTGAAAGCAGCATCAGATCGTTGACCAGGCGGCCCATTCGCTCGGTTGATCGATTAATGATGGCCAGCTTAGTTGCAGCGGGTTCGCCTTCGGGTACGTCCAGTTCCATCGACTCAGCGTTCGCCTGAATAATGCTAATCGGTGTGCTGAGCTCATGCCCAGCATCATTCATAAAGCGTCTCAATAAAGCAAAACTTTCCTCTAATGGAGCGGCAGCGCGACCGGAGAAAAAGTAGCCGGCAATGCCGGTTAAAAGGACTAGCAAAGGTGTAATCAAGCCCATTGTATAGGTGTATTCGCTTGTGGCATGGTCGACGCTTCGCATCGACAATTGAATTTGTAGATAGCCGGCCAACTTATCGCCGTTTTTTATCGGCGTAGAAAAAAGACGCACGTCAGACTCGGGATCAGGCATGTCAATTTCGCGAAATCTCGGGTCATACAATTTGGGAATACCTGGTGGGCCGTGCGTTTCGAGGAGCTGTTTGTTGACGTCAAAAAGCTGAATTGTCGGTAGCCATTTGAAAGGGACATCCTTTGCTGTCTTAGCCCATTCCGTTAAGTTAGGCTTATTGCCGATTAGTCGGATATCTGGCTCGATCTCTGCGATCAAAGAGTTAACTTCATCATCGAGAAGGCTTAAGAGCGAATTTTCGAAAAGAAAATAGCCTAGAACAACGGCTAAAGCATAGACCGCAGTGGACAGGGCCATGAACCATAAGGTCAATCGCCATCTCAGGCTTTTGAACATCAGGGAGACTCGAGTTTATACCCGACACCATGCACGGTGCGGATGTATGAATCTTTGCCTTCGCCACCAAGTTTCTTCCGCAATATCTTTATATATGTGCGAATAGTGTCCGGCGACGCCATTGTGTCCGATGCCCAAACTCTGTCCAGGAGCGCCTCTGCGCTGAACACCTGGTTCGTATGTCTCATCAAAAATTCGAGCAGACTAAATTCCCTCGGCACGAAATGAATCTCTTCGCCCTTGAAGGTTACAGTTCTTGCGACGGTATCTAAGACTAGCTCTCCTACCTTTAATTCTCGACTGCTCGGCTGGCTATGACGCCGTAGCAAAGCCCGCACTCGCGCAGATAGTTCCTTGAGGTGAAAGGGCTTTGTCAGATAATCATCGGCTCCGGCATCCAGTCCAGCCTCCTTGTCTTCAATGGCGCTTTTAGCCGTGAGCATAAGAATAGGAGTGGCGCCTCCGTTGTGACGGAATCTCTTGCACACTTCCATGCCATTCACTGCTGGAATCATTAGATCAAGCACAATCAAGTCAAACTTATACACACGCAGACGATCAAGCGCTTCGGCGCCGTTATCGACAAGCTCGACTAAATGTTGTTCTCGAGTCAGCCAATCTCTAATGGGCACCGCAAGATCAGTTTCGTCTTCAACAACCAATATTTTGGCCATGTCTAAGGTCCGCTCACGATGAGGACTACGTCATCATTAGTACCACCTGTTTATGTAAATTGAAAGTGCTTGAATTGTAAGAAGGTTGTCAAAGGATTCGATCGATTGATTTTACGTTGGCTGAAGCTATGACCGAGAAGCCAATCTACAGACGATTTGCAGATTGTTCGGATCGTGACGATTCGCCAGTTGTGACAAGCTCGTTGGCTCTCATCCACACATATTCTTCACAACAACAAAGTTAGGATGAAGTTGTCGGGCTAAGTGCTATCTACGAATTAATGAGGAGTTCACCATGAATACAAGATCAACATCACTTCTTTTGGCGGGCGCATTGATGATCGCTACAATCATTCCTGCGTTTGCTACAGAGCCAGCGAAAAGTCCAGCGACTTGCGCTAAGAGCACCAAAGCTTGCGGCATGAAGAAGAAAGCGAGCATCGCTAGCAAAAAGAAAGTCAATAACGTAGCGGCGGTTAAAAAGAGCAAGTAATTGTTCTAACAACTTCAAGACCGAAGAAGCGCGGTCCAAAGGAAATGCAGTCGGGTGAATGACCGGCTGCATTTCTCGCTCAGGCATTTAGTCGAACGGCAATAGTCCTCTAGAGCATCCCTTAATGCTATTTCGTTAAAATGTGACATGCCTGTCAACTCTCTATTAACTGTCAACTATCTATGAATTGAATGGGACTGAGCTTGCCCGGGTTTGCATGCGTGCAGGTTCCCAGGCTGGCCATGTCACATTTTAATCACCTGCCGCTATGTCCGACATTCCGACTGGTGTTGCCAGTTGAACAGAAATTCGCTATAAACCGCCGAATTCCCAAATCCAATCTCTGTGATTGGCTATCAAACCCCGACGCGATCAGTGTTAAATCTAATGTCTACGCTGTATTGGTGAGCGTCCAATCCTTCAACTTGAGAGATGGTTTGCACGATTGGCTGCAAGCGCCTTAGTGCCTTCTTGTTTAACTGTGAGTATTGCACCCTCTTCATGAACGTCCAGACAGCAACCGGAGACATTTGTCTTGCCCAACCGGACGTCGGCAGGGTGTGATTGATGCCGGTCGCATAATCTCCTGCCGGTACTGGATTGTAGTATCCCAGAAATACTGAGCCGGCATGCTGGATTGATGTAAGTATTGATTTTGGATCGGCAGTCAATATTTCCAGGTGCTCTGGGGCATAGTCGTTGCTGAAATCAATCGCTTCCTGCATCGACTCGACGATGATGATTGCTGCGTAGGTTTCCAGAGCAGTGGCCATATAATCTTGGCGCGACAGGAGTTTGTACTGCTTCTCAACAGCCGACTTCGTTAGCTCAGCCAGTTGCTGTGAAGTGGTCACCAGCAATACGGCTGAATCTGGACCGTGCTCCGCCTGGGCAAGCAGATCGGCCGCGCAATAATCAGCTTTTGCTGCCAGGGTTAAACCATCGGCCAGCGTTTCATCAGCGAGGATGAGCACCTCGCTGGGACCAGCCGGCATGTCAATTGCCACTTGTTCTTGGCAAAGGAGCTTCGCGGCAGTGACATAAGGACTGCCGGGGCTGGCGATAATCTCGACCGGCCGAATCGTTTCAGTACCATAGGCTAAGGCGGCGATTGCTTGAGCACCAGAGGCGCGATAGATCTCGTCGACGCCGCATTCGTTGGCGGCAATAATTACGGCGAAATTATCACCGCTTGGGGAAATGCATGAGACAAGGCGCCGGCACCCGGCTATCTTTGCCGGAGCCGCCAGGATTTGCTGGACTGTGGGGAACGGATTTTTTCCGCCTGGCACATATAGACCGACATTATCAATCGGCGTCCATTTTTCCCCGACCAGAATGCCATCTTCTATTTCCGCTTCCCAGTTAGGAATATGAAGTTTCTGGAGAGAGTGGAATCGCTTGCTGAGAGAAATTTGTTCTTTGATCTTTTCAATCACATGTTGATCTGTCTTTTTATAGGCAGTTCGTATGTCTTCCTCGCTGACCCTCAGACGTTTGATCGTAAATTGAGGATCATCAAATTCACGGGTGTAAGAAACCAGCGCGTCGTCGCCGTGGGCGCGAACCTTGGCAATTACTGCTTCAACTTTATTTCTGACGTTGGAGATGTCCGCCCGCGACCGGCGCTTTAAACGCAGAAGTTCGCCTTTGTCCATCTGGCTCAGCTGATAAACATTGATCATGGTTTGGTCCTTCCCAAAAGCTCGTTTTCGATGTCCTTCCATTGCAACCCTTCTTGCACGGCCAAGATGCTGACAAAATAGAGAAGATCTGCGATTTCCCAGCGGAGGTTCTCTTGAGAGTCGGATGTGATTACTTCGGACGCCTCCTCGATAATTTTTTCGCATAGCTTCTGGCGATCTTTAAACATCTCAGTCGTATACGAACCCTCTGGCATTTCGCGTTTTCGATTTTCAATTAGTGAGAATAGAGAGTTAATGGTGAACTTTCTTTTGCCTGTGGCGTTACCAAAGCAGCTATAGGCATTGGTGTGACACGCCCCGTCAGTTTGCCTGACCGTAAAAACGAGAGTATCGCGATCACAATCGATGCGGCAGGAGATCAGCTCCTGCCAATGTCCGGATGTCTCTCCTTTCCGCCACAGCTTACCTCGAGAGCGGCTGAAGAAAATGCCCTGACCTTCACGCAAAGCTTGAGCGAGGGACTCGCGAGAGCTGTAAGCAAGCATGAGCACCTGCCCGGTTTCGTCTTGCACGATTGTGGGGATTAGGGCGTGCTCGTTAAAGTTCAGGCTCTGGATGACTGAGTTGATCGGATCGATCAGTCCTTTATATAAGGCCATGCCGACCTGGACGTCGATACCCAATTGGGAAATTTCGATGATTTCTGCTTCAGAGTGCACGCCACCAGCCACGGTGAGTGGCTTGTCGATTTTTTCTTGCAGCTCTTTTACTTGATCTATAGGAATTCCTTGTAATCCGCCTTCTTGCTCGACGAATGTGCAGAGAAAGCCGCCACAATAATCATGCACTCTCTCTATTCTGGTACCGATCGACTCGCCGGTCTGTCCCTGCCAACCGTGGTCGGTTACCTGGCCATCGCGGTGATCAAGTGCCACGATCAGCAGTTCTCGCGGAAATTGCTTGAGAAATTCAGGATTGGCCTGGGTGCCGATGATCAGTTGTTGCGCGCCTGCTTTCAACAAGCGGTGGGCTGTCTCGGCACTGCGGATACCGCCGCCTACCCGGGTGTCGGCGACGCGGCAGATCTTCTCAATTAAGGGAAGATTGTTGCCTCTCCCCAGCGCTGCATCCAGATCGACGACCGCTACTTCTCCAAATCGATTGAACTCCCTGGCCAGTTCGATCGGATCGCGGTCGCTTTCTAAGACAAGCTCCTTGCCCTGCCTAAGCTGCACTGCTTTGCCGTTCATAAGATCGATTGAGGCAACTAACATAGGCGCACCGGTATCTCCTTTTTGGCAAGTTGTTCTTTTAACTCGCGCACTGTGTAAATTCCGTCGTGAAATATTGTGGCGGCCAAAGCAGCATCTGCTTTGCCGGCGGTAAAAACGTCTATGAAACTAGCGGCATCTCTGGCGCCGCCAGAGGCGATTATCGGTACGGGTAAGTCCGAGAACGTGCGGCACAGCTCAAGATCGAACCCCGACTGGGTACCGTCTTGATCCCAGGAGGTGAGCAAAATTTCGCCGGCCCCAAGAGCAACCGCTGTTCTTGCCCAACCGAGAGCGTCGAGTCCGGTTGCCTGCCGGCCGCCGTGGGTGAGAACTTCCCAGGCGCTGTCGGTTTGTGATGGTCGGCGCCGAGCGTCAATTGCCAATACGCAGCACTGGGAGCCGCATGTATTTGCTACCTCGCTGATTAGTTCCGGACGAAGAACGGCTGCCGTATTGACTGATACTTTGTCAGCTCCGGCTCGCAACAAGATGAGCACATCAGATAATGTGGAGATGCCACCGCCAACGGTGAACGGTATGGAGAGTCTACACGCCACCTTTTCTACCAGATCGAGCGTTGTTGCGCGCCCCTCCAGTGAGGCGCGTATATCCAGGAAGACAAGCTCGTCTGCCCCCTGGTCTTCATATCTCAGCGCCTGCGCTATTGGATCGCCGCTGTCGCGGAAATCCGTAAATTTGATGCCTTTTACAGTGCGCCCGTGCGCGACATCCAGGCAAGGAATAATTCGTTTGCACAGCCCGCTAACTGTTCTAACCGACACTGCTAAGCCACCTCGTCAATAATTTTTCCCCGGCCTTGCCGCTTTTTTCGGGGTGGAACTGGAAGGCTGAGATGTTTTTGTGATTGACAGCGGCGCAGAACGGCTCAAAGTAATCGGCTGTGTAACTAATAATTTGCCTGTCGATAGGACGTGCGAAGTAGGAGTTGACGAAATAAACGTATTCTTCTTGTATTTCTAGCTGTATTTCTCGTTGCATTTCACGTTCAGTCTTACGTTCAGTCTTACGGTCAGTCTCCCAGCCGGTAGTTTGATGGTCGTAAGTGTTGGCCACGATCTTGTTCCAACCAGTTTGTGGCACTTTGCCTTTTCTGAATCGAATAACGTCCCCGGACAATAGTTTTAGCCCTGGCACTCCCGGTGATTCCTCGCTGGCATCAAAGAGAATCTGCAGACCGACACAGATGCCAAGAAGCGGCGTACCGCTACCCACTTTGTCGACAATCGCCGAATCGAGACCAGTTATCTGCAGATATTGCATGACTGCACCAAAACTGCCCACACCAGGAAGAACTAGAGGGTAATTGCCACTCACCTCGTTGGGCGCCGATATCAGTTTGTGTTCAACACCAAGACGATCTAAGCAGCGCTGGACGCTGCCAATATTACCGCCACCGACGTCTATCAATTCTACAAATAATTTTTTCATAGAACAAAAAGTGCTCCTTAATTTTCTAGTTCAGCGCTTGGTATTTCGCTGAATCCTGCCACTGAACGGATGGAGGCATAGGAGTCTCGGAACCGCTCGACTGCCGCAAGAAACTTTTCGTTTTCGCTTGCTGTCCCGACTGAGACCCGCACCATTCCCCATAGTTTGCTATCGCTTGGACCTGTACCTTGCGAGCGGTTGCGCACCAAGATGCCGGCGTCCTTCATGACTTGGCAAAAGAGGGAGGCGTTGAGGCCCACTTTTAGCAGAAAGAAATTGCCAGAACCTTCTACAATTGCAAAATCCAGCTTCTTCAGGAAACTGATCATTCCTTCTTTGCGTTCCATAGTAGCTTTGGCTCGGGAGTAAACCACATCCTTTTGGGCCAAAATTGAGCCAGCGGCGTAGACACAAGCAGCATTGACGCTGTATGGCAAACGCACACAAGACATCCATTTGATCAACTGTGGATGTCCCAAAATAACACCTAGCCTCAGTCCGGCCATACCCAGCCTTAGAAAAAGTGCGTAAGACAATCAGGTTGTTGCACTGTAGCAATTGATCGATCACAGTGGTGGATGAAAATTCTGCATACGCTTCGTCAATAACAAACAGAACTTGCGGAAATTTGTCACACAAGTAGGGCACCATTTCCGGTGACAAAACTGCTCCTGTGGGATTGTCCGGCGAGGCAACAAGAACGATCTTGGTTGCCGAGCTGATGGCTTTTTCGAGAGCAGCCGTATCAAATGAAAGGTCATCATGCAGAGGAATTTCTAAGACATGCGCACCGGCCAGTCTCAGGCTGAGCGGAATCATGGAAAAGCAATGCTCAAAGACGATTGCCTGATCGACACCAGGTTCAATGAATGTTGATGCCACTGTCTGTATCGCTTCGTCGCTGCCATTGGTCGGCAGTACATGTGTAGGCTCAACTGCGAAAAGTCGGGCGACGTTCTCTATTAGTTGATCATATTCAGGATATGTATTGACCCACCCCGGCGGTAAGCCGATCTCGGCTATCGGCACCGGATCAGTGTTCTCATTAAAATCCAGCCTGATATAGGAGAAACGGTCTGTCGTTGGCCCGGCATAGGCTGAGACGTCTAAAACGGCGCGCTTGGGCCGAATTCTCAATTCAGCTCCCGTGTTTATTTCAGGTTCTTGTGATGATTGGATTGATTTCGATTTCATTTTGTTCAATGCCTATCCGACGATTTTTTCCAGACGATATTCAAGTATGTCTTTGGCGCCTAAAGCAACGAGTCTCGGGATCAGTTGAGGCACATCCGCACTTGGCACAGCGATTTTGATCGCATAACCATCCCCGTTATAGAGTTGAGATACGGTCGGCGCTCTCATGCAAGGCAAGTCGGTTGCCAGGCGCTGAAAATCTTCATTCGCCACATTCATCTCCAGCAACACTTTTGATTGGGCCTGGATTGTGCTTTGCATGAGCATCTTCATTTCTTCCAATTTGCGCCGCTTCTCGGGATTAGCAAATGATTCTTTATTGCAGATAAAGCGGGTGGTTGATCTCATTATCTCCTCAACAATTACCAATCGATTGGCGCTGAGTGTAGTACCACTGGCGGTGTTATCGATAATAATGTCAGCGTCTTCCGGAGGCAGGGCCTCGGTTGCACCAAATGACTGGACGAAAACGGCATTTAGTCCGGCATTGTGAATATATTTCACGGCTAGCCTGCGATATTCCGAGGCGACGACCAAAGGAGTTGTTGAGTTACGGCCACCGCCAGCAATCAAGTCAACTGTCTCCTCCGGCACGGCCACAACAATCCGTACCGGATCAAATCCGAGATCCAATATTTCAAGAACATCAGCTTCTTGTTCGACGATCCAATCATGACCAGTGAAGCCACAGTCGTGCCGACCAAGGGCAACTAGTTCCGGAATGCTCTGTGCCTTAAGAAATTTGGCTTCCAATGTCGAATCCGAACAGACCGGACGATACGATCGCCTCGTTTCCTGGAAGCTCACGCCAATCTGGTTAAGAAGCTTCAAGACTTTCTCCTGTATACGACCGGTGGGCAAGGTGATCTTCAACTGGCTGGGATCTGTGTTTTGCTCAGCTCTAATTGTTGCGAGCTCCTTGAGCGTTGGCAAAGTTTCGCTGTTAGAAATCATTGTTGTACCTCAGTCTTCGTCAAACATTTCTTTTGTCGAGAGAATTGACCGCTCCTCCAATTGTTCGACGGCCTGGCGAAAGGCTCGGGCGAAGCCTTTGAATATCGCTTCGATCACATGATGATCATTGTCGCCGTACAGCAGATTGATGTGTACAGTGGCTCGCAACCCATCTACTAGTCCTTTAAAGAATTCTTTGAACAGCTTCGGATCGAGAGTGCCAATGGCCTGACTGGCGAACTGGACATTCCAGACCAGATTTCGGCGGCCGCACAAGTCTATAGCTACTACCGCCAGGCTGCCATCCATCGGAAATGAGAAACAGCCAGCACGTTGAATACCACTTAATCCGCCGAGTGCCTTGAAGATGCTTTGTCCGAGCACGATGCCGGTGTCCTCAATCAAGTGGTGAGGATCAACTTCGATGTCACCAACGGCGTCAACTTTTAGCCCAAATCGGCCATGACAGGCGAACGTCTCGAGCATATGGCTGAAGAAAGGCAACGGTGTTCTAATATCAATTGATCCCGGCTGATCCAGCTCAACTGCAATCGATATTTTTGTCTCCTTTGACTGGCGTTGAACAGAAGCGCTGCGAATTGGTCTTTTGAGAGCGTCTTTGATCGCGTTCATAAGTTGAATATTTTCTCCAATTGATTGAGTGTGGAAACAGTGATTTGTGCGCCTGCCTTTCTCAGAACTGGCGCAGAATGGTCGAAAGTAAAGCCGATCGAGTCCAATTGAGCGGCTTTCGCGGACTGCATATCGTCGACAGAATTGCCAATATAGACGCCGCTAGACAGATTATTTTCACTGATCACCAAGTTCAAATAATCCGGACTTGGTTTAGGACTTTTTCCGATTGCGTCATCAACACAATAGATTTTTTCAAAATAAGGATTGAGCCGTTCGCCCCAAACACGCTCGTACTCCAGGCGTGTTCTGCCAGTGACAATGAATAAGGGGTAGATCGCTCCTAATCTTCTTAATAACTGATTGTCGATCAACAAAGTTTCGCTTTCAGCTGCCAGGCTCAAATAGAGCTGCACAGCCTCCTCGGTTATCTCCTCCAGTTTTAAGTTGACCCCACGCCGCTTCAGTAATTCGATCGTTGTTACCCAGTCGTCATTAAAGCCACCCTCCTCACGCAATTTTTTCAATTCATTTGAGGATAGTTCATGACCAGAATATTTGCAGACTAGAGCGGCAATTGTTTTGTCGTAACTCTTGGACGTGTCTACAAGGGTGCCGTCAAGATCAAATATAACCGCGTATTTTTTCTTGACCAAATCCTTGACTGCATTAGCGGGTGGCAATGTGAAATGCAACTCGTCTAGTTCTTTTTCTAATTCAGCAGTTTCTGCTGCCTGCTTCCTTTGCTGTGCTGCGCTTTTGTTTTGAGAGATCATTTATTTTGCTCCGATAGAAAATACAAAAAAACCCGCAAGGAGCGGGCTTTCAACAGGTTTACTGATTCGCAAACTAAAACTGTCTGTAAGTCACGCTCCCACAGGAAAGAACTGATGATGATGGTGGTGAGCGGTAAATCTCATGTTCGCGTATTTTGCCTTTTCTATTTTCAACGACGGGCGACTGTTTGTTCGCCGTCAAGCAGGCTAGCATGAGAGAAAAATTTGTTCAATAAAATGTTAAGAGACTTCTCTTGGTTGTCTCTGTCGCCGCAGCCTAACTCTTCTCGCCGGGCATATTGAGGCGAACAAAAAAGAGACCTGTCCAAATTTGGACAGGTCCCTGCAAAGAATTAAATTAGCTGATTATGGCTATTTGCCAAGGGCATTCTTGTTGGCGTTATTTAGAAGAACTGCTTCCTTTTTTGCTTTTTTGGCCAATTTTTTATTGCTGGCTCTCGCTACTTTATGGGAATGGGAATTGGGCGCCTTCGTCGCCTTAGTTGTACTGCTTGTTCCCGCGGCATCGGTGGTCGCAGGATCTGCTGCCAAGGCTGGTGCGGCTAATGCCAGTGCAGAAATAACGCTGATAATCAATTCACGTTTCATAGTATCCTCCTCAGATGAATACTTGCTTCTAGCATGTTACGAAGCGATCTGACAACTTTTGAACAAATTTTCAGCTTTCAAGAACGTCGTCTCTATTGTCACAGTCGCTGCCTCAGGCTTCGACATAGAGCCGAAACAATCGTTAGAATCACGCTGCAATTTTTGTGCAGTCTATGGTATACATGCAGTAAATGCTCTACAGTACGGACAAGGACAGGATTCTTGTTCTCCTCTTTACAGCCTGGTCATCTGAGGCTTTGGTCTATGACTAAAAAGGCGCGATTGCTGATCGCCGACGTTCCCGCAGTACAGTCGGTTCTGACTGAAGCTTTGCAGGGTTATGATCTGTTTGCTGTTGGTACTACTCAAGGAGCGCTGCGCTTACTGGCCGAGAATGGTTTCGATATGATCATTTGCGGAATTCATTTTGATGATTCCCGCATGATTGAATTGTTTCAAGCTGTTCGCAAAGATCCTCGCCATAAAGACATTCCACTGATAGCATTTCGGGCCATCCCGGCTGAGCACGAGGAGTTGCTGCGTGATTCAGTTACAACTTTGGGAAAGACTCTCGGTGTGAACTCTTATATAGAATTGGATGCTTATGTAAACTCGCCTGATCGGGCAGCTTCTTTACGAAAAGCCATTGAAGCATCGCTGCCGCCAGACAAAGTCCTAGCGACAAAATAAAGTCTGCCAAAATTGCTGTGTTTGGTTATGGTATCCCGCACCAAGGGCGATACCAGAATTCTAAGTCATCCACCGACCAGTGGAAACGCCGGCAGCGCCGCCATACCGCTAAGGGTCATCATTTGCATGCAGAACATGCTTCAAACGAAGCGTGTAAGGCTCACACCGAAGAGCATGGAAGCAAGTGAGATAGTCGCCGACCAACTAATCAAAAGAAGGATGCACACTAAAGCATCCTTTTTTTTACTGCTACAAATTGCCCAGCACTAATTTGAAATAGCCGTCCAAATCTAAACGCGATATGCCATCTTTGTTCTCGGGCTGCCCTTCGAGAACGGTATCGGCAATCTCTCTCTGGTGATTTAGTAAGAAGGTAATGAAGGATTTCTCTCGCATCGGCATATTTGCATCGTTTAGAGCTGCTGAAAGTTCACTGGTCTCAATGAATCCATTGCCATTTTTGTCTAACTGATCGAATGCTGCATAAGCGTATTGCTTGATCTCTTCAAAATTTTGGGCCAGCGGATTAGCTTTGCTTTTAATTTCCGGTTGACCTCTGTACTGGCTAAACCAGGAATTCTGAAACTGCTTATCCTGTCCGACTTTTAGTTTTTCGTTCAGCACATTAAATTCCCCCCAGAAGCTTCAACTTTGTTATTCCCCGAGGATAAGCGGCCTAGACCAGAAAAATACCAGGTAAACTGGCTCAGACAAGCGCAGGAAGACAATGTTTCTCGATTCGATGCGGACAAAAGTGCATGGGAAGGGCATGCGCATTGTTTATCCAGATGGACTGGATGAAAGAACATTGCGCGCTGCTGAAATCCTGACGGGAGGCGGCTGGTGTCAGCCGATCCTCTTAGGAAACGAAGCAGAGATAAGAACTAAGGGGAAAGCGCTAGCGCTAGACTTCGCTCAAATAGCGGTGCAAGAGCCGGCTTGCGCTCCGGAATTTGCTCGCTACGTTGAGCGGTACTACGAGCTGAGAAAGCATAAAGGAATGACAATGGAGACGGCGGCGGAAAAAGTTCGTTTGCCCAATTACTTCGGCTGCTTAATGGTTGAGGACGGTGCTGCCGACGGCATGGTGTCTGGTTTAAGCAGTGAAACCAAACCGTTTGTGCCGGCCTTTGAAATTGTCAAGCTCAAGCCAGGGTTCCGCCGCGCCTCTTCTCTGTTTGCTTTGGAATGGCCTGAACGTCTTCTTTTCTTTGCGGACTGCGCTGTGAACATAGATCCCGACGCACAAACGCTCGCGGATATCGCCCACGCTACGGCTCAGACGGTGCGCTCGTTTGGTTATGAGCCACGTATAGCGTTCTTATCCTTTTCCACTCACGATAGTGCCAAGGGCCCAGCTGTAGAGAAAATCAAAGAGGCCACAGCTTTGGCCAGGAAAGATTTACCCGATTGTGTAATCGACGGAGAAATGCAATTTGATGCCGCGTTATTACCGGAGGTGGCTGAGAAGAAGGCGCCCAATAGTCCGTTCGTCGCAAAGGGCGCCAATGTATTTATCTTCCCTGATCTCAATTGTGGCAACATCGCCTACAAAATCTCCGAAAGATTAGGGCGGGCGACGGCCACCGGTCCGATCTTGCAAGGCTTAAATCGGCCAATTAACGATGTGTCCAGAGGTTGCTCCGAGCAAGATCTGGCAAATGTTTCGATACTTACTGCAGCATTAGCAACTATGACAAATGATCGATGGGGCCGTCGAGATCGCTGTACAATTTCTGCATTCTAGGATTACCGGCAGACAAAAGGAGGCCATATGGCTCTTACTTCTTCGACAATGTTATCGCTCGGCACACAGGCACCGCCCTTTACTTTGCCGGATGTCGTTAAGGGCAGATCGATCAGCCTTGCCAGTTTTGACGGAAAGAAAGGCTTACTGGTCATGTTCATCTGTAAGCATTGCCCTTATGTGCAGCATATAAAGCAAGAACTGGCGAAACTTGGTGCCGATTATGTAGCGGAAGACATCGGCATAGTGGCGATATCGAGCAATGATGCCGAGAATCATCCGGAGGACTCGCCAAAGAGTCTCAAGGCATTTGCCGAAGAGCTCGCACTCAGTTTTCCGTTGTGTTACGACGAGACGCAGGCGGTCGCCAAAGCTTACACAGCTGCTTGCACGCCTGATTTCTTTTTATTCGATCGCCAACGCAGGCTTGCTTATCGAGGACAACTGGACAATAGCCGTCCAGGCAATAATGAGCCGATCGATGGTCGTGATTTGCGATCAGCGATTTATAATGTTTTGAATGGTCGGCAAATATCTGCCGACCAAAAACCGAGCGTCGGTTGCAATATCAAATGGAAAGAGGGAAACGAGCCAAAATACTAGGCGATAGCGCCTGCTATTTCAGGATCCGGCCCGCACTTTGTCGCATGCCATCCTCAACAGATTGAAATTTTGTGCTTGTTTCAAGTCTGCTGTACAGGACAAGCCTTTGTCGCACGATTCAACAGCGATATCAAAAAGCCCGCCCTTATAGCAAGTTTGAGCGATGGTCAAGAGAGACGATGGATCGCTTGCATATTTACCGATCAGTACTTCATAGGCTTTTGTTTGGAAAGCGTTGTTCGGCGCGCCGGAAAAGCATTTTACCAGCGCCAGATCTTCTGCCAATGATTGGTTTTCCTGCTTCGACAATACCACCAATTGTTCTAAAGCTTCTCCGCTTTTGCCGCAGGCGATCAGCGCATAGAATAGGTGCTTCCGAGCGGCGAAATCATCAGGTTGCAGGGTAACTGCTTTAGACAAAGCGGCGACAGCGTATTCAGGATAACTGCGCACTGCTTCATCTCCTGACCGCATAAGCTGGGCGAAATCCATCTTGTCCAGTTTCTTAGCCAGCATATTGGCAGGCGCTTTTTCATCAGATTGGGCAGAGGTTTCAGTCGATTTGGGTTTGAGCACCGCGCTTCGGGGCGTCGGAACTTTGAGGGCAACGGTTTTCTTTTCCGCAACCAACTGCTTCATGCGAGATTGGCACAACGCCAACCTGGTTTTAGCCTCAATCAGTTTTGGATTCAAACTTAGCGCCGTTTCCAAATCGCTGGCCGCACTGGCCACCTGACCGTCGGCCAGATAGCAATTCGAACGCTCTAAATAAGTATCGGCATATTTTTGGTTCAAGTTAAGTGCTTTGGCAAAATCATCCATTGCTGAAATCTTGTTACCCGCCAGCCAATTGTAGTGTCCTTGTTTAACCAGCGCTTCGAGAGTATTTTGATTTTTGTCCAGCGCTTGTGTTGTTGCCGCGGCAGCCTGTTGATAGTCGTGCATCTTGCCGTAGCAGTCTGCAACTTGCAAATCGTAGAAACCTGCGTTGCCCGGGTCTTGTTTTTGAGCTAGATGAAAGCAATCTATAGCTGTGGTCAACTTATTTGCTTGCTCGTTTAGTCTGGCGCAATGCTCGTAATATTTAGCAGTTGGCTCAAAGTTAGGCAGAGTGCTCAATTTGTACAGCGTGGCTAGCGCTTCAACTGTGTTGCCACTCAGAGCCAGACAATTGACCTCCTCTTCGTAGGCCTCAGTGTCGGCAGGGTTGAGAGCGATTGCGGTATCTAAGGCGGATAGAGCCTTGTCGTTTTGTTTGAAGTGGGCGTAATGCATGCCCATATATTTATAAGCGGCGGCATTTTTCGGCTGAATTTTTAAGACATGCTCAAAGTCAACGACGTCATTGACATAATCATTAGCCAATTGGTAGCAGCGCCCTCGTTTGACCAAAGCTTTGACGTAGTCTGGACTAAGTTTGATCGCCGCGTTGTAATCGGCGAGAGCTTGTTCTAATTTCCCCAGATGTTCGTAGCAAATAGCGCGCTCTACATAAGCCGAACCCTCATGCCCAAAGGTGGCTATGCATTTGTCGAATTGCTCAAGCGCTTGGCTGGATTTACCCAGAGCCATGTAAGCAGCGCCCAAGTTTAGCAGGCGGGAAGGGCTTTCCCCTGCCATTGCCGGCGCGAGAGCAAAGAGCTGAGTATAATCGTTAACCACGCTCTCGTTTTTGCCTAATTGAAATCCAGCGATGGCCCGCTCGTCCAAAGCCTGGACGTTGTTTGGTTCTTGATCCAGTATCTTAGTCAGATCGTTGAAAGCTTTAACCGAGTTACCCAGGCGATTGTAAGATATGCCCCGGTAAAGATAGATTTGATCGTTACCAGTTAGGAATATTGCTTCATTGAATGAGCGAATTGCTTTTTTATAGTGCTGCTTACTCATTTGCGCGAGACCGGCATTGAGCAAATTGTTGGCGAAGCCGTCTTTGCAAATCGCGACGAAGACAATTACGGCCGCTGTCGCAGTCAGAATAGCGGAAACTGCTACACGGTGCCGTTTGCAATATTCAGAAACCGTTTGTTGCCAATTCAAAGGCTTCTTTCGTCGACCGATAGTCGTGCTTATTTCGGTCAGTTCCTTTCGAACTGTATCTTCCTCTTGCGGAATCTGAACCGGATCTGCATCTGCCGGAGTTTGAACCGACGTGAGCGCCTCTGGCGAGGCAGCCGCCTGGTCAGCAATGGCTAACAGATTTCCTAAGGTGATCGATTTCTTTCGCCGCGGTTTGGCCGATGAAATTAACTCAGCACTTTCATCAGTGGTTTCCATTTCCGTCTGCGGTTTCGATTCCATCTGTCCTGTCGTCGAGCACTATGTGGGGGAGGGCGCCCTTCAACAAGGCGAGCAGATTAGATGGCGTGGATGAGCCCAAGGTGTAAGTGGCTTGCGCGTCTCCCCGATTTCGCCGAATTCGTAGAATACTGGGAACAGCCTGCCTCTTAATGTTTTTATCTTGATCAGACATTTGATTTGCACCTGAATGAGCCATTTCTCCGCCTTGTAATGCTTGATAAGTTGCTGAACTCGCGAGAGTGAGACATGTCACTCTGAGCCAATTTCAAGTAGTTGATGCCGAAGATCTGGCGATCAAAACCGCCGAGGATCCTAGTAATGAAGACACGACCGATCGCAGTCAGAATGAAAAACACTCCGCTTTGTTGGCGATCAATCAATAGGCCAGTCTATGAGACTTCGTTTCTCAAACAAACGCGTGCCCCGCCCCCGTCACTCCTCATCTATCGTGATACCCGCGCCCGATTGGAAAATAACAACTATGTGAATTGTCTAATTATCGCGGCTTATTTAGCTCTTCCCTCGCCAATACCGCTTTGATATGGTGTCACTGGGAAATTCGGTTTCTCCGCAGCCTTGCGTAACTCGCTTGCTTCAGCCACTCGCAAGGTGTTCAGCTCATGGATTTGGTGAATGTCGGTAGCCTGTGTCAGTCCCTTATCACAAGCCTTGATCGCCATTTCATGTAGTTGTTGAGCTGCACAGTCCTGACCTATTTGGAGAAGAGAGACCGGCTCTCTTGCGTATTTATTGATTAAGCCTGAAAAGAAGCTCGGACCCTGAACTTTATCCACGCTACTCAAAGCATTGGCCATAGTCAGTTCGTCTGCCAGTGGCGCCGGCGCTAATTTTTCCAAAGCGAGGATCTGTTCGCTGGCGACCGCCCCATCACCACTGGCAACAAGGGCATAAAAGAGATATTTATGCGCTTGCCGGTCATTCGGTTTGAGGGCAACTGCTCTGCGTAACAAGGCGACGGCATATTCTTCTTCGCCTTTGGCCAGGGTTTGGTAACCATTCGCTAGTAATTGGTCGAAATCCATTTTGGCAATTTCGCTAGGAGAGTATCTAATCATGTCCCGATTCAATTGTTGTTCGGCGCCTGAGGCTATTTGCAGCGACTGCTTTCCGAGTGGGTTGGCGATGATTTTGCTCGCTGCTAAGATTTTCATTCTGGACATGCATAGATCCAATTCAGTTTTTGCTTCAGTCAAATTAGGATCGATCTCATAAGCGGCATTGAAGTTGCGGGCGGCGCTAACAATGTTGCCGTCCTCCAAAAAGCAAATACCTCGTTGCAGATAACTTTTGGCATAGCGGGGATTGAGTTTGATCGCTTTGTAGAAGTCTCCCATTGCGGTGATCTTGTTACCAGCTAGCCAGCTGTAACGACCATGTTTTAAAAGGGCATCGAGATTGTCTGGCTCCACTTTGATCGCTTGTTCGCAATCGGCAATCGCTTCTTTGTATTGCTTTAAGCTGGCATGGCAATCGGCTTCCTTCATAAAGCAAGTGAATGAGCGGCTGATGTCGACTGATTTTGCCTTGTTTAAATCATCAATTGCGGCTGCCAGATCATTGGCCTGCATATGGAGATCCGCTCGGCGCTCGTAATAGGCTGCGTTAGGCACAAATGTCGGTAGATGAGACACCTTATCGTAATCGGCCAGGGCGCCTTTCATATCTTTAGTCGAGACTAAAAACTTAGCGTGCTCTTCGTATGTTTCTTGATCATCCGGATTTAAATTAATTGCCTTTTGGAAATCGGCAGCTGCTTTTTCTCCATCACCTGTATGCGCATAATGTGTGCCCATGTACTTATAGGCTGCCGCATTATCTGGTTGGATGACTAAGACCTTTTCGAAATCGGGCAGATCATTTTGGAAGTCGTTCGACAGTTGAAAGCAACGACCGCGTTTAATCAATGCTCCAACGTGTTCGGGATTGAGTTTCAATGCTTGGTTGTAATCGTCGATCGCTTTCTGGTACTGCCTGAAATTTTCATAGTAAGAAGCACGGTATAAATAGCCTGAAACCTCCTCGGGAAAGAGTTCGATGCACTTGTTAAACCATTTAAGTGCCTCATCGTATTTGCCAAGATCCTTATAAGCAACTCCCAGGTTGCTTAAGCGGTCGGGATTTTTCCATCTCAATTCCGGACGAAGGTTAAAGAGGGTCGTATAGTCGGCGATCATCGCTTCTTTATTGCCCGACTGGCTGTAAGCATCAGCACGTTTGTCCAGAATCAAGAGATTCTTCGGATCTAATTGCAGCGCTTTTGTGTAGTCCTTAGCTGCTTCAGCGAACTTCTTCATCCGGGAATAACAGTCACCACGGTATAAATAGGCCTCACTGGAATGACTATCCAAGGATATTGATCGGTCAAATAAGGTGATCGCCTCAGCGTATTGATGCCTGGTCATGGCGCCAATACCCGAATTTAACAAGTTTTTGGCTAAGACCAGCAAATAGAGAGTGACGGCTAAGCAGGCAACGATAGTACCAATAATAATGCTGCCGATCCGGAGAGGATGACGGCGACAGTATCTTTCAAAGGCGAAGATTGGCCTGGTCAAAGCGTTTTCAAAATTGGGCCTGTGCTTCCTAAAATACCTTTTGATCTCTTCCAGCGGCGATTCGATCTTGCCTATCGCTTTTTTCTCTTGCTGGATATTTTGAGGAAATGCAATGCGGGTCAGGGTTTGCGAGTGACGCCCACTCTTAGCAGTGGCAGCTGACTGCGGTGCGCTCTCACCCTCGTCCGCCGTCTCGATCTTAAGCAAATCGGCGTCGGCAGACGTTGTTGCTGGGAGCGTATCGGCATCACTGCTGTGGGTCTTTGCTGACTCTTGCTCGACTTCTGGCTCGACCGCGGAAGCAGTTGCACCTTGCAAAGGTTCCAGCAGATCTTTCAGTTCTAATGGCGAGGCTGGCGGCTCGGATGCCTGCCCGGGCTCAGTTTTTATTACTTTTCTGTCTTTCCGTTTCGGCAAGTTCCTCGCCCTCGAACTCCTATCAAGTGCCTTTTACCCGGAATTTTGTCAACTTTCGTTGCCCCAAGAGAAGTATTGCAGAATACAGAATTGATTGTGATTTTTTTTTTCAATCGGGCATCTATATAAGGTGAGGGGGTGACTCGCATCGCTTGGGTTACTTCGGGGACAGAACGTTCACAGGTCTTTTTTGCTTGTAGAACTGACAGGTTGCACTAGGGCGAATTTTGACCGACATTTGGTGGGGGGAGGAAGAGAGTGAGTCCGACAAGACCAAAAGGGCGCGCCCGGTTATATGGGATCAGAAAGCCAACAGGCGTTAGTATCATCGCCGAGTTTGGGCCGAGCATGTTCATCGCTTTTACGATGATCATTCTTCCCTTCATGACCTTTGGCACGATGGGTATGAACTATTTATTTGCGGTGAACACGGTGCGCATGGCTGCGCAGCAGGGTGCTCGCGCTCAGACATTTAAGAACAATTTGACGATTTATCAAAACCCGGCAAACGTATTCGCCGGCTCGCGGACTGTTTATTCGACTGTAAACACCGTGAAAAATGTCATTAATAACGGCACCGGGTCAGCCGGCGGTGCGAGCGTCACCTACTGGCAGTGTTATATCGAACAATGCTCATTGAACTCGGGCACGATTAGTACTCCAGGCAACGAAACGTCTCTGGCTGGTCCTGCAGATCCCACTCAATACACATACGACGTGCAGGTTGTGGCCAATTGCACATTGAACCCGCTTTTTATCGGCAATATGGGCTTTTTTCCCTCGGTCCCGGGTTTGAACGCCCCCTGGACTACGCAAATTTGCCAGGAAGCAACGTTTGAGACTTATGCAGGCTTGGATCAGTAGCTGTTTATCGGACGGATAGTCAGATTGAGAGAGAAAGAGGGATTTTTCGCAAATATGAGAATTGTCCTCAGAACTAGACAGAGTAGTGGAGTGAGTGCGATCGAAACCGCAATCTCCGCCTTCTTTGTGATCACCATAGCCGCTATGGGAACTTGCATGACGATACTGACTTTCGCCTGGGACAATCTGGACCAATGCGCCAGGGATTGTGCGCGTGCCGGTGCTAACCAGGAAACTTCGGCAAATGCCTTGTCAGCGATTAACTCCCAGCTAATTGGTTTTCACAAGACTGATGGCGTTTTTATCAAGACACCATTTCTAGTGAGCACTTCTTCGCCGAATTACGTCTACCAAAACTACTATGGTGCAACTCCACCACTGGTAGGGCCAGGTTCGCCTTACATCACTGTCAATATCGGCGAAAAAGTCTTATTGCCGCTTTCTTTTAACTTCTTTGGTGTCAGTCTCAGTCAATATACAGATAACCAAGGATACTTCACCCTCTATAGGACATATACCTATCCGATCATCAAATGTCAGTATTTCGCTTACTAAGTCTTAGTCCGAGTGGCTTGCTGCAAGTTCCGTGTATGAGTTGTGTATGAAGATGACTACGAAAATGAGCACTAACAGATTTGGCAGAAAACGCATGAGGAGCCCTTCAGGGCTAGCCATCGTGGCGATGATGTCCTTTTTGGCGGCATTAGTTATTGGTCCCTTATCAATACTTGTCTATGAAATATGCCAATACAACCTGTGCCAAATGCAATTGAAGGCCTGCACAGATGCATGTGCCTTGGCCGGGGCATGCGCCATTACCGGGCAGAACTATGGCTCGATCAGCACAGTGCAAACGTATGCCATGACCTATGCCCAAAAAATGTTTAACTACAACAGTATTATGAACTGCCAACTGTCCAGCACGCCGAACTACACTTACGACACAAGCGGAACGGGCACGCCCAACTTCAGCTCGAGCCTGGTGGCCAATTCAGGCCCAACTATATTTTCAGTTCTTTAATCCGACGACCTACGCCCAGGTAGCTTACGGCGCTGCCAATGGGACGATCATACGTTGTAACGCTGCCTTCGGCTTTTCGCCGGTTTTTGCCGGGTTTATGTACACCCTGAGCGGACCTTATTTAGTGCAAACATCAGCTGATGGTTGCTTGCCGCAATTAGATATCGTCGTCTGTTTTGATATTTCATCTTCCATGGATGACTGGACGGACGTCAGTCTGGTCAATCGATATCAAAAGCCTGGTGCTTCACTGGGTAGCTATGTCGATGCTTATGCATTGCCTACTGTGACATCGGTTAACGGACAAAATTGTGTGCAAGGTCCGCTCTACTTCGCTGTCGGTGGCACCAACGAGGTCGGTTTGACCGATAACGCCACAGCACCCATGGATTTAAACACAACTGGCGGCACTTATTCGGTCAACGGTAGCGGCCAAGGTCAATCATCAAACAGTCAGGGTCTCTATGCTTTCAATACCACCGGTCACGGCACGCATCCATATAGTATTGCGCCTTCAACGCTAGCGGCCTGCAATGCAGTCAACTCAGGTTATTCATACACTGATCTGGTCGTCAATTTGGATGGCACGCTACAAGAGACGAACGGCATCACGATCAGCGGCAAAGCGTTTCCCGCGGACTCAGCGCCTAATCATTATGGTTTGGGTACTTTGGTGGAAGCCGCGCGTGGCAATCTGGAAAGCTCGGCGACAGCCAGTTCGGCCGGAGTGCAATACGCAACGATGGGTGTCACCCCTGGTGCTGGCTGGTACCAGGCTTACTGGCAATCAGTGTTTTCCTGCACATCAAGCTGGCCAGATGCTAACTGTGTGGTGCCACTAAGGCATCCGCTGGGCGACGCGATAATGGCTGCCCAAAACTTCTTTTCGATCATCGTCAATAATGCTGATGCGCATTTCGGTCTCGTTACATTTAGCACCAGTGCCGGTGCTATGAATTCGCCTAGCGATGCTAGTCATAGTGGTGCGCCATTCTATATGGGCAATTTTTCAGCGCTTTGTTCAGGCGGCCCGGCGACGACTCCTTATCCAACCGAGCCGATCACGCCGATTAATCCAGCCATTTATTTAACGACTACGTTGTCTCAGTATGACCCTACCGTGCCGCCGGGCGCAGCGTCAGTTAACGGTGTTTTATTCAGTACCTTATCCCTTTATCCAGGATATGGTGTGATGGCTGAAGGACAGACCAATATCGCTGATGCTTTGGACACGGCTTTAGCTATGCAGCTTGGCTCGCACCCTGGCGACGCCACCTCCACTCCCAACGGCCGGGCAGCACAAAACCTGTCCAGGGCGAGGTCGACGCGAGCGATCTTCTTGATCACGGACGGTTTGCCCAATGAAGACAGCGATAACGGCACCAATGATCCGACCACACAAACAGAGGCGAGCTTTGCCAAGAGTTACAACATTCCAATTTATACGATGGGACTGGCGATGGTCGGCATGCCAACCTCTCTGACCACTGATGAAGCCACTGTTCTGGGTGATGCTTCAACCGGCTCTACCTCTGGAGTGGCTTATCTTTCTGGTGGGTCTTTTTACCCAACTGCAGGTTTGACCTCAGTTTCCGCGGGCTTTCAGCATTTAGCCCGTCAGCTCGTTCAGCTGGTGCGCTGAAGTTTGAGCCCACCTACGCTTTGGCCTTCTTGTGTCAAGTAAGCTTGTCTTGCAGTTTAATATCACGCAGCTTAGCTGAGTGGAACTCGGCTGGCATAGTGGACGTCCTGACGCCAGATAGATAGGTGGCCATGGGTCGTCGTTCTTGCTATTGAGATATATAGAATTGAGATATATAGAAAATATGATCGCCAAACTGCTAAAAAATTTATTGCCAAAAAAACAGCGACAAGAAGCTGAGTTTGATGGTGAAAGGACAAGGTTGCGTGAAAGCTTTAAAGAGCCGGCGAAGGCGCGACAAGCCCGGGCAGAACAAGACAACTGCTGGTATTCGCACTGCTGGCAATTGCCAGCCGTCCAGCGTAGCAACTCTATTCTCCGCAATCGCGTTGAGAGCAGCCGCCAGTTACAAAATAATGCGGCGCGCGCTGACAATTGGGTTGAATTTGCTGATTTACTCGATCCAACAGCGGACAAATTCCTTGCTCGTGCGGAAAATTTGATCAATCCCAGCCAGCCAGAGAGCGCTCTATCGTGTGAGGATACAGAAGATCAGTCGGCATCTGAAGCGGCCTGTGAAGCGCAGCCGATTGTCAGTGTTGAAGACACTTTACTGCGAGTAATTGATCGCGTCGAGCGAAAGCTAGCGCAAACTGTTTCCGATCAAGAGGGCCCATTTATTAAGTATCTTACTGGCCTGCCAGCTCCCGGACAACTCCGGAAAAAATATTGAGGGTTTTGGCGAGCAATGCCGATCCGCAGGTGAGGGCAGCCGTGGTCGAAAATCAAAATACCCCGGTTGATTCTTTGTGGTTGCTGGCCAGAGATGAGAGCATGGATATCCGTTATCTCTTGGCGGAAAGTCATCACATCGCCTTTGAGATTCTGGACCAGTTGAGCGAAGATCATAATCCTTACGTGGCGCAGAGAGCGAAACGCACTTTAGGCCGGCTCCAGGGTGGAGCGGTGGTAATGCTACAACCTGAGATTTTGAGCGATAAATTGAGGGATTTTGAACGATCAGCGGCAGCAACCGGATTTGACCGCCGGGGCAGTGGGCGCTTCTAGCTCATCGTCTGCCAGGTAAAGACTGGGAGCATGCCTGAATACTTGCATCAACTCTTCAATGACCCGAGCGGAATCTTGGCGTTGAACGGCATCCACGACACATGTTTCTAAGTGCTGGCGGAGGATTACTTCAGCGGTCCGGTCCAATGCAGATTGGACGGCCTTCAGCTGGTTGAGGACATCGATGCAATATTTTTTGTCGTCGACCATGCGATAGACGGCGTTCAAATGGCCGATGGCCTTGGCCAAGCGGGCTTTCAGTTTTTCTTTGGAATCATCTGAAATCGGCATGGCAAAAGTGTAGCGCTAATGTCTCGGTATAACTACTTTGCAAACCTTTGTTGTCACTCTTATATAGTGATCTCTATTTTAACCGTGCTGACCCTGATGTTAGTACGATCGACTTTCTCTATTAAGCTGCAGAAGATCAGGCGATCTGTGGCCGACTTGCCATTTGCCAAAATCGAATGGCGTTAAGTGCCCTGATCAATGGATACAGCACTGCCAGCGGTGGCATTGCTTTCCGAAGATATTGCGTTTACTCTCGATCAAATCGAGTAAAGGCAGTTCTTTTAGCTGAGGATGAGCTAGTCGGCTGGCGCTAGTGATCTTTGCAGGCAGCACCTGATGCAGTATCATATAATTGACACTGGCAGTGATGGCAATTATCAGTCATTCGCCTTCGGTGGAAGTGGCGAATATGGAAGCTCAAGAGATTGTTCGCATCGAGAACTGGTATGTTGTCTCCAATGCTGAAGGCGACAAGAGTGCAACATCGGTTGGCTACCGGCTGCGGGGCAATGTCTATGGCCATCCCCACTATAGAGAAGGGGAACGGATCATCACCTCCGAAATCTTGAATTTGGAGGGAAATATTGTTCGCTGTCGCAGCCGCATCTATTATTTAGGTGAGCCTAGTGACAAATATGTCGATGCGCTGAAAGAAGATGGATTGAGTTACGACCAAGCCAATCCGATTCCCATTCCCAAAATTGTCGGGAACTAGGCGCTAACGCCGCGGCCATTGGCGTAGCCGGTGCCGCCCACATGATTCTTTTCTCTGCGGCGGTGGATAGTGACTGTAATGCTGCTGCTTTCTTCGGCCGCTTGCTGGGGTTGTCCCGAATACCCGCCCCAATATCCGGGGCGACTACTTTATTTTTCTTGCGTTCGTCCCGAAAAATACGTTCTGGCATCGCTACTATTAAAAGAACGGCGACCGCTGAAAGCAGTCCAATTAAATAGCCGAGTAGATTCATAGCCGCAGATACCTCTAGTCTCAAATGTCACCCGCTCATATATACGAGTGTATATACCGGCACTCATGGCCAGCGCTACAGTGTAGCCTGACGAAGCCTTGGCAGACCATCATTAGTGGGAAAAAATCTTCCCGCTCCTCGGGCGTGTCGGCTAGGACCTTGGCATTGTCGATCGAAGACGAATTGCAGAATTCTTCTTTTCCAGCCAATTGAGGATTTTCTTGATTTCTACGTGATCTTTTCTGCCCTTTTAATTGATCGGTCGATGTGAATATGCCACTACACATAGTGGCATATTCACCGGTTCCGTACCATCAAGCTGACAACTGTTTCATTCTGCTTTCTTTTGCGATCGGCTTGCCGGCGAGCGCCGTAAGCTTTTTGTAAGTTAAAAGATCGTTGCAGTAAGCTTGCTGTAATCTTAGAAACTTTCTGTAATTTTGCCAATACGATCGAAATTTTCATCTTCGTCCTAACCGCTCTTTTTTGTTTTAGTCAGGCACGCCCAGAATGGCGAAGATCCTCATGGAGAGGGGCTCTTTGCGGACTCTGTTGCCAAGCGATGTCGGGATGATGGAGATGATCAAGCTATAAACTGACGGACTGTAAGCCTGGTGTAATTGGCAGCGGTGTAAGCTGGAATCTGGCAAGCAAGTTGTTTGGGGTTTTTTGACCATGACCGAGTCCTCTACGTTCCTGAAGAAGCCAGCGGTAGCGACTTCAGAATCTGCCACTCCTGACTTTTCGACGAGCGCCACTAATGCGGTTGGCACCAAAGGCAGTGCCTCAGCTTCGACGGCTGGGCTACAAGCACTATCTGTTCCTACTGACGAGGAAGTGCTTCTAGAGATCGAGTCTCGTGTTTGCTCGCATGGCGATACCGTTCATTATGCCGAACGCCCGCAATTCTTTGAGACTTGCGAAGGCAGCTACTTATATGATGGAGATAAGACACCGTTTCTCGATCTGCAAATGTGGTACTCGGCTGTCAACCTTGGCTATGCCAATCAACGTGTCAATAATGCTTTGAAAAAGCAAATCGATAAGTTGCCTCAGCTCGCCTGCCAGTATTTGCATAAAGAGAAAGTTCAACTGGCAGACCTTTTGGTCAAGAGCATCAAGCGTAATTTCGGGCAGAGCGGCCGCGTTCACTTCAATGTCGGTGGCGCTCAAGCTGTCGAGGACGCACTGAAACTGGTGCGAAAAACCACCGGTAAGAGCCGCATGCTGGCTTTCGAGGGCGGCTACCACGGGCGGACGCTGGCGACGTCGGCGATCACATCCTCTTATAGGTATCGGGAGTCCTATGGTGAATTCGGTGATCGAGCCGAGTTTGTGCCCTTTCCCTATTGTTTCCGCTGTCCATACGGCAAACAACGTGAAACTTGCGAACTGTACTGCGTGCAGCAAATTGAGCGTAAGTTTGAGCATGAATATACAAGCTGGTGGAATCCCAAGACGAAAAAGGCTGAGTTCGGGGCGTTCTTTATTGAAGTGATTCAAGGTACCGGCGGTTATGTTGTACCGCCGCCAGGCTATTTCGAACGTCTGGCAAAAGTTTGCCGCGAGCACGGCATCTTAATTGTTGACGACGAAATTCAAATGGCTTTCTTCCGCACCGGCAAATTATGGGCGGCGGAAAACTTCAATATTCAACCGGACATTCTTGTTTTCGGTAAAGCGCTGACCAACGGTCTGAATCCGATTTCCGGCATCTGGGCCAAGGAAGAGTATATTAGCCCGGACAAGTTCGGACCGGGCTCAACTCACTCTACCTTCTCGTCCAACAGCCTGGGCACTGCCACAGGGCTAGAAGTGATGAAAATTCTCGAAGAAGGCAACTACGAAAAGACAGTCAACGAAAAGGGCGCTTATTTCCTCAATCTCCTGAAGGATCTGCAGAAAAAGCATCCAGAAATAGGCGACGTTGATGGAATGGGTCTGGCATTGCGCATGGAAATGTGTGAAAAAGATGGTTTTACACCGAGTCGCACTCTGGCCGATCGCATGTTCCAACTTGGCTTGACCGGCGATCTGAAAATCAACAATAAGAAGATGGGATTGATCCTGGACATTGGCGGCTACTACAAAAATGTGGTAACTCTGGCGCCGTCTTTGGAAATTTCCTACCCTGAGATGGACCTGGCGCACGACCTCCTCGATCTAGTAATTAGCCAATCTAAGAAAGGATAACCATGAGCAGCTTGATTGATGTCTACTGCGACTTCGATGGAACGATCACCAAGGGTGATACCATCGATGTGCTTCTGGAAGAGCTTGCTCATCCCTCCTGGCATAGCGTAGAAGAGCGTTGGGTAAAGGGAGAAATTGGTTCGCGCGAATGTATGGCTGAGCAAGTACGCCTCATTCAAGGCGGCTGGCCGGCGATCGAGAAGATCCTCGAGACCGTGGAGATCGAACCGACTTTTATCAAGTTTTCCAACTGGTGTCGGCGCAATGGCGTCGGTCTGAAAATAGTCAGCGACGGTATTGACCGGGTCATCAACCACTTGTTAAAGCGTATTGGCATCTCCGGCGCCAACGTTTGGGCCAATCATCTTTTGGAGAACGAGGATGGCTCGTTGGAGCTGACTTTCCCGCATGCTCCCCAAGTGCAGGGGTGCGGTTCGGGTGTGTGTAAGTGCAAGATTTTGGGCATGGGTATTAATCGCCCGCTGAAAGTTGTAATCGGTGATGGACAAAGCGATTTTTGTTGGGCGCAAGAGGCAGATATGGTGTTCGCCAAAACCAAGCTAATGGCTTATTGTCAGGCGAACAATATTCCTTACGTCGCTTTCGAAGATTTCACATCGATCCGGGCAGTTTTGCAAGACAAGCTGGACAGTCTGTATGTTCCGGAACCAGTACTCATCCCTGGTTTGGCTCAAGCCGGCTAAAAGTGACGTTTCAGTTAGCTGTCTAACTGCGGCAACAAACGGGCGGAGTTGAGAATAAAAGCCAGCTCCGATCCTACATGCACGAGAGTGGCCAATAACGGGTTCAAGCAACCGATTGCTGCCAGAACAATGCCTATGCTGTCAACGGCAATCGTGCCAATGAAGTTCGTCATAATTGTTCGGTGAGCTCGTCTGGCAATGTGCACTGTCTCGACAAAGTGCATAAGGTTACTGCCTATAAGAACAATATCTGCGCTCTCTTGAGCGACGTCCGTCCCGGAACCGATTGCCACCGCCACTGTTGCCTCGATCAAAGCTGGTGCATCATTGATACCATCGCCGATGAAGGCTACTCGCTTGCCGCTTCCGACCAACTCCTTGATGAAGTCCGCTTTCTGTTCGGGCAACATCTCTGCTTCGATCTGATCGAAGGCCAGTTCAGCACCGATACTCTGAGCAATATCAACTGAGTCGCCGGTAAGCAAAATGGTGTGCAGCCCAAGTTTTTTCAACTCAGAGACGGCTGATTGCGACTCACTTCGGACACTGTCGGCGATTTCAATCACACCTAGCGGCTGCCCGCCAAGTGCTACAAACACTTGCGAAGCAGAAGTGGACTCGGGAGCCGAACCTTTCAAGTTGATGCCTTTCAGAGTTAGAAAAGCACGGCTACCAATGACGATCTCTTGTCCAGCCCGCGAGCACACTATCCCTCGTCCTGGTAGATAGTCGAAGGTTTCCGGATCGGCAACAGTCAAATTCTTTTCTCTAGCCGCTTGTCTTATTGCTTCACCTAGCGGATGCTCTGAACGCTTCTCTGCTATGGCCGCGGTTTGCAAAAGACGTTCGCTGGTCACTCCGGCAACGGCTTGAATAGAGACAATCTTTGGTTTGCCGAAAGTGACTGTGCCGGTTTTATCCATCACCACCGTGTCCACAGCCGCTAACTGTTCTAAATATAGGCCACCTTTGACTATCGCACCGCTACGGGCTGCTCTCCCAATGGCGCCGAGAATAGCTAACGGTGTGCCGGCGGCGATGCCGCAAGCGCCGGTAACGAGAATGACTGAGATGGTGGAGCGGATATTATGGGTAACGAGAAAAGTCAGCACCGCGGCAGCCATAGCGAAATAGATCAAATAACTAGCCAGACGATCAGCTGTCTTTTGAACGGGAGCGTGCACAGATTCAGCCACCTCGACTGCCTGAATGATTTTGCCAAATGCAGTATCTGAGCCAATTTCCTTGGTCTTCACGGCAATCGAGCCCGATTGATTGATCGTACCGGCATAGACAATAGAGCCAGGCAATTTCTCAATTGGTAGTGATTCACCGGTGATGGTGGCTTGATCAACGAATGAATGGCCATCGACTACGGCACCGTCGACCGCTAATTTCTCGCCAGGCCTGACGAGAATGATGTCTCCGCGCTGGATCTGGGTCAGCGGTCTTGTCACCATCTGGTTACCGTATTTAACGAGGGCACTGGCAGGTAATGACTGCAAGAGCGACTTTATTGCTCGCCGTCCTCGACGCACAGTGAGCTTTTCCAGAACTTCTGCAATCAAAACAAAGAAGACAACTAAGAGCGCTGTTATCGCTTCGGATATGGAGACTGCCGCGATAATGGCGATGGACATGGACAGTTCCATGCTCATTCTGCCCTTGCCTAAAGAATGAAACGCCTCGGCAAAAATGGGGATGCCACCGATTAGCGTCCCCAAAAGCCCGATCAAGCTGAAGCCGGCGAATGGCTCCCAGACATGAAGCCAGACCAGAACTGCGCATAGCCCGACGAAGCCGATTCTAATGACGTCGCCTCTATCTATGGATTCATAGATTGCTTGAGCCGGATTGTCGTGATCAGAAAAGGGCAGGTGTTGTGCTGAAACAAGTGTTTGATCAGTGGGCATTTTCATTTGCTGTACGAGCGCAGAAGGTCGATCAGTTCTTGGGCAGCCTCTTGTTGTTCATGTTGGCTAGTCATCACATGCGTGCGAATGTAACCTTCCAGAATTTCAGAGAGAAGGCTGTTGATGGAGCCGCGACAACCGGCGACGTTGTGCAGGATCTGCATGCACTCGCTTTCGTCAAGGAGTGCCTTTTCAATTGCTTCGACTTGTCCACGAATACGCCGGACTCGATCGATGAGCTTCTTTTTGTCTTTGATTGTATGAGCCATGAGCGACCGCTGGAGCTAAATCCTTTCTGACAGCATACCATAGGGGGCTAGGGTATAAGGCCGAATGGTTGTTCTTGACTGAACCGAATGTCCGACCTGAGGCCATGACTGAACGCCTGGTTGAGCGGGCATGATATAGATTGTCGCCGGCTTAACGCAGGAGCAATATGACACGGTCAAAAGAAGATGAGGCGAAAGCCAAAAGTGCCGCCGTTTTGCATGACAATACAGTTTCACCGCGTGATGATAGACGGGTCAGGGGCAAGATTATGCGGGAAGCGGTTCCCTACAAGGTCCACGGAGAGTGGAAGCCGAGTAAGTTGCGACCTGATCCGCTCGCTCTGCTCAAGGTCTCTGACGAAGGACGAATTCCCGAACTGATTCCCATTCGTTACGGGCGAATGTTAAAGTCGCCGTTCACCTTTTTTCGGGGAGCGGCGGCAATTATGTCCAGCGATTTATCTACTACTCCTGATATTAAGGTGCGCGTGCAGGCTTGTGGTGACTGTCATGCCCTCAATTTTGGCGCCTTTGCCACACCGGAACGCAATGTCGTATTCGATATCAATGACTTCGATGAAACCTTGCCGGCTCCCTGGGAATGGGATTTAAAGCGTTTGACCACCAGCCTTATGCTGATCGGACGTGATAATGGACTTAAAGACAAGGTGACAATAGCCGCCGTGCAAGGCGCGGTACGTGCATACCGAAAGAAGATGGGTGCGTATGCCAAAATGCCGATTCTAGACATTTGGTACGACCAGGTGGACTGGGAACATGTGATCGAACAAGCTCCTGACCGTGAGCTAAAGAAATCGCTCAAGGACGACCTGAAAAAGGCGCGCAAGAAGACAGTGGCTATGCATTATTTCCCCAAGCTCGCTCAAGAGAAAGACGGGAAATATGTGATCAAAGACAACCCGCCTCTTATTTTCCACATGAAGGATCAGGAAAAATTTGCCAAACAAATGACAGATGGACTGGCTCTTTATCGTAAATCGCTGCAAGACGATAAGCTGCGTCTTCTTGATCGCTATCGGCTTTGCGATATTGCGATCAAGGTTGTTGGCATCGGCAGCGTTGGCACCACGTGTGCAGTGGCATTGTTGCTCGGTCCTGACGACGACCCCTTGTTCCTGCAGTTAAAAGAAGCGCGGGCGTCGGTTCTGGAACAATACTGCGGTAAGAGCACTTTTGCTAACCATGGAGAAAGAGTCGTGGCCGGGCAACGCATCATGCAGTCGGCTAGCGACATTTTTCTTGGCTGGATGAAGCTCGATAATGGTATGCATTTTTACGTCAGACAACTGAGAGATACGAAAATAAGCATCGAGCCAGAAGGCTGGGATGGAGCCGATTTGGCCAGGCATGGCCGAAGCGTTGGCTTCTGTTTTGGCTCGCGCTCATGCTCGCTCTGGAGATTCGGCCGTCATTAACGGCTATCTAGAGGATGGTTGTGAATTTGACGAAGCGATTGCTAATTTTGCTCTTGCCTATGCCGATCAAACTGCGAAAGATTATGCTTTGCTTGAAGAAGCAGTGAAATCGGGCAAGATAGTGGCCCAAATTGAACAAATCGAATAAGTGGCCTCAATGACCGAAGGTAATCATTGTCCAGCACAAAGAGATCATCATCCGGAGCGCAAATGTCGACTAATTCAGAAGAGCAATCAGTTAAGAAGGCCTGTATAACTTGTGCAAAAGAGTTCACAGAGATTGGAGATAAGTGCCCATTTGACGGCACACCATTGACGACTATTTCTACAGAACTTGCGCCAGGTACGATTCTCGACGGGCGCTACGAAATTATTTCAGCTTTCGCCTCTGGCGGTATGGGCAAGCTGTACAAGGCACAACACCAATTGATGAAAAGAGTGGTGGCAATCAAAACCATTCAGTTATCTGTTGTCTCAAGCGGCGCTGGGCTCCAGCGTTTTCTGCAAGAAGCAGAAGCGCTCAGCAAACTTAATCACGTCAATATCCTTTCGGTCTACGACTGTTTTGTCGCCAGCAACGGACAACCTTATCTGGTGATGGATTATCTAGACGGTACCAACTTACAAAATGTACTGGATTCGGAGAAGAGATTACCTCTGTCCCGAGCTTTACCGATATTTATCGCTGCCTGTAAGGGCCTGGCACATGCTCACGAGCACGGCATCATCCATCGAGATATCAAGCCAGCCAACATCATGTTAGTAAATGTCGGCGGTAATCCTGACTTTGTCAAAATAGTCGATTTCGGCATCGCTAAGTTTACGCTCGCCGAAGGCGAGAGCAGGAACTTAACTGCTACCGGCGATACATTTGGCAGCCCTGAATACATGAGCCCTGAACAATGCCGGGCGCAAAAACCCGACGCCCGCTCCGATATTTATTCGCTTGGCTGTGTGATGTATGTGACCCTTACCGGTCAATCTCCTTTTGCCAGTCAGCAACCGGTGGAGAGTATGTACAAACAGGTGCATGACACACCGATACCACCAAATGTTGCCTGTCCTGAAGCGAATATACCTAAATCTTTGGCCGAAGCGATTGAGAAAGCGATGGCTAAGGAGCCAGACGAGCGTTTTCAAAGTATGCGCGAGCTCTCGGCAGTGTTGGAATCTATTCTGTCGTCGATAAACCAAGGGAGAAGGAGCACAGACCCTACAAAAGACTTTGTCGCTTTGGAGAAACCTCCTCAATCCGCCGATAGTGCTGGTTTCAGATCGCGTCGGACAAAAATAGTCGTCGGTGTCGTGCTAGTCGCATTTGTATCGTTGACGCTGTTGCAAAAACAGGCTCAGCAAGGCAATTCACCCAATCAAGATATGCGACAAAATCAGCAGCCACAGGCGAACCAGCAGGAGTTGCCTAAGCCGGTATCACCACCTGTGTCTGGTGTCAGTGTGTTCAAACCGGCTGCGCAGCTGGATGCAAGTGCGCGAATAAAGCAACGAGCACAACAAGGAGAGACTTTTCAATCGAACTTTCAAGCTGGCGAACAGGCATACAAAGAGTCGCGATTTGCCGATGCCCAGATCTATTTCCAGACAGCACACTCAGCCAGCGCTGAGTTTGGTCAAAATGATCAGCGCTATATTGACAGTCTCTATTGGGTATCGAAGAGCGCCCTGAAAGCGGGGAAATACCAGGAAGCGTTAACGGGCCTGCAATGGGTTCTCTACACTGAGAAAGCTCGCCTTGGCCGCCGGTCCCCTAAGGTAATGGCCATTCAAAAGGACATCTGGGCGGCGCAATCGGCTTTACGCCGGTAATCCAGGCGTTGGAAGGAAACAAGGTGGTTTGGCCTGCCCGTGTTGGGCAGTTATATCTTTCAAGACAAAAAATTGGCTTGCGCGGGCTGGCTAACTTAGCAGACTTTTAGCCACAGCCGGCGCTGGTCCAGCGTCGGTCTGGGCATAACTTATAGGTGTACACGTAGCCTGCACAAATATCGCCTAGAATCGAGACGGGCAAGGGGATAAGGTCATTTCAGCCTGAAGACATAGTGTTAGGTTCACAACCAATCCCCAAAGTTTAATCAAATCAATTGAACTTTTTCAACACTGGTGACGTATTTAAGATTGGCGGTATGGTTTTTGCATGATGAAGAAAATTGCCTGGCTGATTATTTTCTCTATTCTCTTGAGCGGTGCTTCTGTCACCAAGCCTGACCAAGATATACAGATCGTTCACGTCTTGAATCGCCTGGCTTTCGGCCCACGCCCAGGCGATATAGACAAAGTAAAAGCGCAAGGGATTAAAGCCTACATTCAGGAGCAATTGAATCCGCCGATTATCACTGAATATGAGGGCGTTCAAGATTTCGGAACACCGCAAGGACAAAAGACCATGGATCTTTTTCAGCAGTACCAAGTGGTGAGAAAGAGAGCAGCTGCAGAAGAGCCGGCAGACCAACAAGCAGATCGGAAACAGGCGCTGCAAAAAGCGACACAGCAATTCTTCAAAGGAATAACCGATCAATATTCAACTATCAAATTGCAAAGAGCGATCAATAGTCCCTGGCAGTTAGAGGAAGTGATGACCGAATTCTGGTTCAATCATTTCAATATATCGATGAATAAGGGATTGGACAGGATGTGGGTCGGGTCCTACGAGGATGAGGCGATACGTCCATACGCCCTTGGTCGCTTTCGCGATCTACTGGGGGCTACCTGCCATCATCCGGCCATGCTTTTTTATCTGGACAATTGGCAAAATACAGCACCGAATAGCGCCGGTGCTCGCGGGCAATTCAAAGGTTTGAACGAAAATTATGCCCGCGAGTTGATGGAGCTGCACACGTTGGGAGTAGATGGCGGCTACACCCAAAAAGACGTAATCGAACTGGCGCGAATTTTGACCGGTTTAGGTTTGCCCAGTCCTCGCGGCAACGGGCCGCGCGCGGGTTTTGGACCGCGCGCCAATTTGCCAATCGGCGGCCCGCTCGGCAGAGGAGCAGTTTGGGCTGGTCGTGCCGCGTTTGGGCGAGGTGGTGGTCCAGAACCAGTGGATAAGTATGGCGCTGTTTTCGATCGAAACCGGCATGACTTTGGCGACAAAGTTCTACTCGGTCATAGAATTCCCGGTGCCGGCGAAGAGGAGATCGAACGGTCTCTCGATATGCTGGCCAGACACCCATCAACAGCCCATCATCTAAGCTATCAGCTAGCCCAATACTTTGTCGCAGACAATCCGCCGAAAGCGCTGGTTGATAGGCTGGCTCTCCGCTTTACTCAGACCGATGGCGATATCAAAGCGGTGTTAAGCGAACTTTTCAAAAGTCCTGAATTTTGGGACGAGCGTTATCAGAATAACAAATATAAGTCGCCATTTCGTTATGTGGTTTCGTCCATTCGAGCTACTGGCGTTGAGCCGACGAACTATAAACCACTAAAACAATTCCTGCAGATGCAAGGTGAGCAATTGTACGGCTGCTTAACCCCGGATGGTTATAAAAGCACAACTGATGCCTGGCTCAATCCTGATTCACTGTTAAGGCGAATAAACTTCGCTACTGGCCTTGGCCTTGGACGCTTGCCGGGAAATGAATTTGATCCGCCAGAGTATCGGCTACTTGGTGCCACCATGCGCGGTGGGCGATTCAGTCCGCAAACTGTCCAAGTTGTCGCCAATCAACCGGAGCAATTGCGCTCAGCCCTGCTTTTGGGTAGTCCTGAATTTTTGAAGTACTAGGAGAGGATTTATGAATCGGCGTGATTTTTTAAAATGGGCGGCAACATCATCAGTGTTTTTGCTATCGCCGCATGGAACTGCCTGGGCATTCAGCAATGGCAAAGACGACGTTGACGGCCAAAAGCTGATCGTGATTTTGCTGCGCGGTGGCGCTGATGGTCTCAATCTAGTTGTCCCCTACGGCGATTCACTCTATTACAATTTGCGTCCGAAAATCGCCATTGGTCGGCCTGGCACTACCGACGGTGTCATAGACCTTGACGGCTATTTTGGCCTGCATCCCGCTCTGTCACCGCTCATGCCGTATTGGGGTAATAAGTCGTTGGCTTTCGTCCATGCTTGTGGATCCCCCGATCCAACTCGCTCTCACTTCGATGCTCAAGACTACATGGAATCAGGAATGCCCGGATCGAAATCGGTAAATTCAGGCTGGTTGAATCGACTCGTCGGCCAACTGCCTCACAAAGATTCACCACTGCAAGCGATCAGCTTGGGACCGGTGCTTCCCCGCATTTTTTCCGGCCCGGCAAACGTAGCGACAATTGCCAAGGCAACAAAAGTGCAGAATATGGCTTACGACAAACCGCAAGTGGCCAAGGCCTTTGACGCCCTTTATAGTGGACGCAAAGACGCCCTCGGTAAAGCATATGCGGAAGCTATCGCTGCCCACAAAGAGGTTAATCGAGTGATGAGCACTCCCGAGGCCGGTGATGATCCGCTGTCGAGAGAGCAGATAATCGCTAATGGCGGTGCCCCGACACCTGGCAAATTTGATCAATTTGGCAAGCAATTATCAAAACTGTTTAGAACCGATCCCTCGATCCAGGTCGCTTTCGTGGACTTTGGTGGCTGGGACACGCACATCAACGAAGGCACAGGCAAAGGACAGCTGGCCAATCATTTGACACCACTGGCCAACGGGCTGGTCGATTTGATTTCCGGCTTGGGTCCACTCTACAAAAACACGACGATTCTGGTTATGTCAGAATTCGGGCGCACAGCCAAGGAAAATGGCAACGCCGGTACAGATCACGGGCACGGCAACGTCATGTGGTTGCTCGGTGGCGATGTGTCAGGAGGCAAAGTCTGGGGACGCTGGTCCGGACTTGATAGTAACTCGCTGCACGAAGCACGCGATTTACCGACAAGTACAGATTTTCGCAGTGTGATTTCAACCATTTTGGCTGACCATTTAGAAGTATCAAAAGTCGGTCTGGTAAAAATCTTTCCAGATTTTCAACTGACAGGCGATCCCTTTGTCCGCACCTAGCCGACAGGTCAGGCAAAGTTCATACGGCAAAACGGAAATTGATGCAATCTCCGTCTTGCACGTGGTATTCCTTTCCTTCCAACCTGACCAGTCCCTTTTCTTTAGCGGCGTTCCATGTCCCTAACTCTTTTAGCGTTTTGAATGGCACCACCTCAGCACGAATAAAACCGCGAGCAATATCCGAGTGAATTTTTCGTGCTGCTTCTTGCGCTATTGTATTCTTCGTGATCGTCCATGCCTTTACTTCGTCTTCACCAACCGTAAAAAAGGCAATCAGATTGAGCAGCCGGTAGGCTGTATTGATCAGCTTATCGCGGCTCGGTTCATCGATTCCCATTGCTGCTAAAAACTCGCCTTTTTCTTCATCAGCGAGCTGGGCGATCTCCATTTCGGTCTTACCGCAAAAAGATAGAAATGGCATGCCTTTTTTCTCAGCGAACAGCTTAACTTTTTGCAGCCCGACGTCATCGTCCTTGCCGATCTTGTTTTCATCAATGTTGGCAACGATCAAAAGCGGTTTTTGTGAGAGAAAAGTATAGCCGCGAATCAGCTTCCAGTCTTCCTCAGTTAATTCTCGACCGCGCAGTGGCGACTCCGCCACTAGATCAGCATGAAAACTTTGCAGTAGTTGTTTTTCAGCTTCGGCAATTGTTTTTTCCGGGCCTTTTTTGCGTTGCATCTCGGCATCAATTTTTGTCAGTCGTTTTTCGACCACACTTAAGTCCGCAAGAATCAACTCCAACTCGAGTAACTCAGCGTCGCGAAAGGGATCGATTGAGTTGCTGGGGTGCGATACGGCATCGTTTTCAAAATCGCGTACGACATGTACGAGGGCGTCCACCTGTCTGAGATTCGTTAAGAGTTGCGGACTGAAGCCATCTTTTGCCGCTTGTCCGGGCAACATACCGGCGACATCGACCAGTTCGACCGTGGCATATGTCGTCTTCTTTGGTTTATACAAAGCGGTGAGCCAATCCTGACGTACATCCGGCACAGGCACGATGGCTACGTTTGGTTCAGCTTGAGCGGTCGCCGCATAAGCTTTTACTTCGGCGTGTCCGCCACTGATAGCATTGAAGACCGTGGTTTTACCTGCCGATGGTAAACCGATGATGCCGACTCTCAACTCGCTCTATCCTTCCCGATCGCTGATACTTCTTTCCCATGCTGATTTATGATGCTGGGACATTTCTCAAATTTCTTTCCGGGAAAACCCAGCCCCGAGAGAAAAATCGGAGAGGGTGGGATTCGAACCCACGTGGCTTGCGCCCATCCGCTTTCGAGGCGGCGCCGTTATGACCGCTTCGGTACCTCTCCTCAATAGCCGACTATTCTAGCAAATATGCAGCGGCAGGCGCACCAAGCGTCTCGAGATTCGATCTATCCTGTATTTTTATTGAGTGTTCGATCCGCCGGGTTTGCGCGCGATTTGAATGCTGCCTTCGCTTTCGTTCTTCAAATGCGTCATCACGTTCGGCATATCTACTTTGAATTGATGTTTGATCAATATTTGTGGAATGAACATGCCACCATTTACGTACGACGAATAGGTGACAAGCGTGAAGCTGCCTCCCTCAAGTGGCTCAAGCTTCCAGAAACCGTCGACCGCTTTGAAGTCGCCACTGATGCGATGCCACTCCAATGATTTGGGGGCAACCTCTTTTATTTCCAAATTGTATTCGTAAGTGCCTGGCACGCCGCTGGGTGCTACTTCGTGATAGACGACTTTGCTGGCGCCGTGATCTTCAAGGACCTTGCATTGTTTCAGCTGGGGAAACACACGCGAGGCGTTCTGATAATCGGTCAAAATCCGGAAAACACGCTCAGGTTTAGCATGGACAACAATCTTGGTTGTACAAAATGTTTTGCCGTTGATCACCTCTTCCGAAACAGGTGGTGGCGAGGCAGCCTCCATTGTCTCCTTGGCAACTGCCGGTTTCGGCAACATTATCGGTTGCACGAGAAGCGCGAGGCAGAAAAGCTGACTGACAGCGATGGCCCCGGCCATAGCTCGTACTTTCAAAATATGCCGCCCTTTCTGCTCAGAAGAAGATTTACGCTTCGATAAAGCTGGTGTCGAATACAATACTGAAATCCAATTAATTGTCAACCTTAAAGTCTCCAGAATTATTTGCCTGTCCCAACTATTTGCGTGCAGTATCACAAGGGCGGCTTCTATATATCCGTTAGTGGTTGCCTAGTGCCGCCTGGAGATGCCCTGACGAAAGAACCAGCCGCCGATTCTACTCGCTATTGACTTCCTTCTCAAGCGAACTAGACAAATGTAAGAAATTTCTCCCATTATCAGCAACAAAATCGCTGCTAACGGCCTACCGACAATGACGACGTTCCGTCAAACAATGTTTCGTTGATGAGCGCGAGAAGCTGTTCCACACAAGATTCACATTTGATCAGATAGCGATTACATTTCTCACATGCCGCACGCCCTTCTTGTTTACAATCCTGCCGCCGGTACCGCTGTCGATCCCGATCTATGGCTGGGAGCAGTCGTGCACAGATTATGCGAAAGATACACGCTGACAGTGTTTCCAACACGCCCTGAGATGAATCCGAAAGAAATCCTGAATGCCATCAAAGATGATATCGATTTATTTTTGGCTGCCGGCGGCGACGGCACGATCAGATTCGTTTTGAGCGCTCTGGCTGAGACAAAATCCCAGACACCGGTTGGCTTGCTGCCACTGGGAACAGGAAATCAGCTTGCACGCAATCTGGGGATCTACGAAGAAAATCTTTTGGTGGATACGTTGAAAGAATCAATCGATATAGTCCTAAACGGAGAACCGGTTAAGATCGATCTGGGATTGATGAATGGTCATTATTTTTGTGTTGCGGCTGGAGTAGGACCGTTATCAGATGCCATTCTTGCGCCAGAGTCGCAGGACAAAGCGACTTGGAAAATGCTCGCCTACGCCAGTTCTGTTATGCAGACGTTTGCCTTGCCGCCGATGCGATTCAAAATCACATTGCCCAATGAAACATTTAAAGTTTCGGCTTCTGGCATATTCGTCACCAATATTGCCGATCTTGGCGTCGGCACTCTTTCGGACACCGCTCTAGTAGATGATGGATTGCTGGATCTTTGTGTCCTCAATCCGACGGCCATTGACGATTACGTCGAGCTGGGTTTCAGATTCGGTGGCGGCTTTTTCGGCGGCAAAGCGCCGTATTACGTGCGCAAAGTAAAATCACTAACGATCGATGTTGTGCAAGGGCAGAGCCAGCTTTCGCATATACAGAAGTTTCGACATAAGCTGGTTTCTTTTATCAAAGGCACAGAGCCTGCTCCGCCACCGACGCCTAAAGAAGTAACCGCCGCGGTTGATGGAGACGCCTGCGGCACTACACCGATGACTATCGAAGTGGTACCGCAGGCGGTGAATATTATTGTTCCTAAGAGGAAAGCGGCAGAACTCTCGTAGCAATCACCGCCATATCACGAAGGGTGTTGCCGACTACCTGTTGCCGATTGCTGCTGTGACTGGTTGTTGCTGATTGCTGCCGACTACTGCTGCCGACTACTGTTGCCGACTACTGTTGCCGACTACTGTTGCCGACTACTGTTGCCAACTACTTGTTGCCGGACAAATTCTAACTCTTGTTCGCGATCTAAAAGATTGCCGTCCAACTTAGCTTCGAAGACCTGTTGCAGAATCTGGCCAATTTTCTGTCCTTCTGGTATGCCCAGAGCGATCAGATCCTTACCGGAAATTTCCAGCTTTACTTTTTCCAGCTCACCCAAATAGACCCTAATGATCCGACGCATCGGTGCGCCTGCAACAGCTATGCTGGCGGCAATAGCGAGCGATTCGTCCGGCTTGCCGCTAAGCATCCGATAGATATCGCTTTTGGCGGGAAGCCGGTACTCCGTCCAGTTGACTGGTCTAAATAAATCAGGCATACGTAGCGGTAAATCCAAACCCTTTTTAATCACTTCCTTCTGATCGTTGGATAAATGCAAGCGATCCAAAACTGCTGGCAGGCGCGACGGACCAAGATCGGATAACAATACGCCAAGGTAGACAATCCACGCTTCTTTCACCGGATAGCGTTTGAGCAATCGGCCAGCAATGCGCAAAAGCTTTCTGGTGCGCTCAGTATATTCAAGCTCGGAATCTAAATAACGCAACTTAGCGCCAGCTTGCGCGAGCAGATCTAAGGCTAACAGTCGCTGTTCGCTCTCAAGAATCATTTTTAGCTCAGCGCGCAAACGCACTCCGCCGAGGTCATCAAATATACCCATGGCCACGGCTCGGCGCGCCTGTTCCATCGTCTTTTCGCCAATGATGAAGCCAAGCCGAGCGGCAAATCGCGCCGCTCGCACCAGTCGAGTCGGATCTTCGATGAAACTGAATGCATGTAGTATGCGTATTGTTTTCTGGTCAATGTCGGTCAACCCACCAAACAAATCGATGAGCTCTCCGTACCTAGTTGGGTTCAAACATAGGGCCAGCGCATTGATCGTGAAATCACGCCGGAGCAAGTCTTGTTCCAGTTCAGATGGCTCGACTGTAGGCAAAGCTGCCGGATATTCATAGAATTCGGTGCGCGCCGTCGAGAAATCTATTTCACGGCGTTGCTGCCCGTAGAAGTACAAATGGGCTGTCTTAAATCGCTCGTGTTGCGCAACCACTTCGAACTTGCCGGGATAATCGCTTTCCATTTGTTGTGCGAGCTCGCTTGCCGATCCCTCAATGACAAAATCGACATCGAAGTTTGGAATTTTCAACAACAAATCTCGCACAAATCCGCCGACAGCATAAGCCACCATATTCAGTTTGGCTGCAGTTTTGCCGACTTGTTTGCAAACCCATTGGGTTTCGGTGTCCAGCATCTCCATCTTTTCAGTCAGGTCGACTGGCGGTCGACCAAGAGCAGTGTTGCGTTGTTCCCAATAACCTGCATTGCCTCCCACTGTCCAGACCGCATTCTGTCCAGCTTGAGAGTCACCATAGAGCGTCTTCAGCACGTCCGGGCGCGAAACCAAGCCCAGCAAATTACCGTCGACGTCCAAAACTGGCAGCCGACCAATATCCTCTTTCACCATCACCTCTTGGATTTTACTCAATGACGTCTTGGGCGAAATAGACAGCACAGGACGGCTCATGAACCCCAAAACCGGCGCGTGACCAAGTCTGTGGTGCGTGGCTTGGTCGATGTCTCGGCGCGAGATGACCCCTTCCACTTTATTGTTTTCGGCTATCAGCAATCCATCGAGTCCGTAACGGATCATGATTCGACTGGCTTCGTCCATAGAGATGTTCGACTTAATCGTGCGCACCGGCGACGTCATGATTTCGCGGGCGGTGATTTCCGGTCGCGTGTATTGATAAGCCATTTCCTCGATCCGGTTGAGCACATAATCGAGGTTCAGATCCCGGACTACGGCCGACCCAGCACCTGGATGGCCATCACCGCCAAAAGCTCTTACAATCGGGCGGACATCGAGCGATCGGCTGTCACTGCGGCCGACAACATGAATACGATCACGCATGTGTACAGCGGTGAAAGCGGCGTCAGCTGATTCAATTTCGACCAACTTGCGAGTCAATGTGGCTAAGCCGTCAAGATATGTCGGTAGCTGAGCATGCGAGATGATTATGCGCGCGCCATTGACTTCAAGGCGCCTAGCGTTGTCCAGTAGCGTCTCCAGCAATTCGATTAGGTCTTCACTCAGTTTGGGCCGGATATGCTCGCTAACAATTGCCAGATCGGCTCCATGTTTTAGCAAATATCCAACGCAAAGAGCGTCTTTCTCAGTTGTGCCACCGTATGTGAGGCTACCAGTATCCTCATAAATGCCTGTTGCCAGCAAGGTGGCTTCAAACGAATTCAGCTCCACATTTGCCCGGCGCAATTTGTCTACCAGGATGGTCGTTGAGGCTCCTACCGGTTCGATAGTCGAATCACTTTGCGCTCCAGGTACAAGCCCTTTTGGATCGATTTCGTGATGATCGAAGACCGTGTAAGGACAAGGTTTACCGAATCCACCGGCTAGCAATTTTTGAGCACTGCCGTCGATACGGTCGGCATGTTGGCAATCAACAATGTAGGCACGGGAAACTTTGGAAAAATCCAAATATTTTGCCTGTACAATCGGCAGACTGCTTCTGTAAAGCGAAATGAAGCGCCGGACATTGCCGGTGAGCGGATAACCAAGCATCATTTTTGCTGATGGATAGAGCTTGCTCACCGCATATTCTGCCGCGAGCGAATCAAAATCCATGTTGTTGTGCGTGAAGACTAGTTCCAATTCCCACCTATTAGGGCAACGGGTATTATCTACCTGCTTCGAGTTGCCAATCCTCTCTATGTTGTTTGAGTGCTTGGCGTTCTGTCCTGGTAAGACTAGTATCAATAGCCATCAACAATCAACCTTAAGTCAACAAAAACTATACCTCTCAGGCTTGGTAACTCAGTGTTTACTCGCCCTTGTCCCCGGGTACTGCTTTCCTAACGGAGTCGAATTTAGGAGCTGATCGCAAGTGGCATCACTACCAATTATCAGCCAAATTTATGTCGTTAGTACATTAGTCGGATCGGCTTTCATGGCACTTTCCGTCCTGGTTGGACACCTACCCCGGGCAGGTGCTCTTCACGGACACGGCGTTGGGCATGGTGGACAAAGTGTTGGGCATGGCGGACAAAGCGTTGGCCATGGCGGGCAGGGCGTCGGGCATGGCGGGCAAAGTGTTGGGCATGGCGGGCAAAGTGTTGGGCATGGCGGGCAGGGCGTCGGGCATGGCGGGCAAAGTGTTGGGCATGGCGGACAAAGTGTTGGCCATGGCGGGCAAAGTGTTGGGCATGGCGGGCAAAGTGTTGGGCATGGCGGGCAAAGCATTGGGCATGGCGGGCAAAGTGTTGGGCATGGCGGGCAAAGCATTGGGCATGGCGGGCAAAGTGTTGGGCATGGCGGGCAAAGTGTTGGGCATGGCGGGCAAAGCGTTATAACGGGACGAGGAGACGTCGCCAGTCATGGAGCAGCGCCTGGGCAGTCTCAATTAATACCGCCAGAAGCAAATAGTGACTTATCTATGACACTAAGCCCAAAACTCCAGGCTAGCACCGGTCCATTGCACATCGGCATTAAAGAAGATAGCGTAGTCGAGTTTGTCCTTGGACTGCTCAATCCCTTTTCGATCGCGACGTTCCTGGCATTCTTTGGTGTGACCGGCATGCTTCTGAGCATCGCGCTTGGTTTCAATGCACTTATTTGTCTGCCAATTGCCCTATTCGCCGGCTGGCTTGCAGTACAGGTAGTGGTGCGTACAGTGGCGTGGATGTTCTTTAACATGGGAGTCTCTTCCGAGGCTCGGGTAGATGATTTAGTCGGTCACATGGGAGAGATCACTGTGCCGATCAGCAGTGGTCGCACAGGTCAGGTCACCTACATAATTCAATCAAAGCGCTATACATCGCCTGCGAAGAGTGTCGATCCTAATTTGGAGCTTTCTAAAAAAACTAAAGTGATAATCTGCGACATCAAGGATCACGTAATGTATGTTGATCTCTGGAATGACAGCTTCACAGATCCGATGTTTGATGTAACCCAAGAAAATTAGGCTAACCATAGCACTCGCGTACGGATCAGTGCACGATGCTAGCGAAACATTTGTCCGGTGTTTTGTCGTGCAGCACCTTCTCTAATGGCGAAAAGAATTCAGAGAGCCATGTCGGCATAAGATGCATCTCTTGGCGCAACTGATGGCGTTCAATTCGTCCTAAATATCGTGTCGCTGACGGCAATGTGGACCAATTGATTCGCCGCCTTCCTGCAAACCATAAGGCATTCAGGAGAGAGCCCTGTTTTGCCGTCATTAAATTTACCTTTCTCGGCGCAGCTGCTCTGAAGTAGATTCTTGTTTCTCCGTAGAGGAAAGAACTTGAGGGACCGTCGGTAATAAAGGTGGGACCCGGATTTTCTTCCTCGACTAAACTGAGTTTCTTGGCTAGGTAAGCACCATGTTCAAATATCATTTTGCCAAACGCCCTGGCCTTTGCTTTAGCTACTTCCAGTGCGGTCGGCAAGTTCAGTTTCAAAATAGGATTGACCTTCAAAAACACACCGTTAGTGAGGCGCATGATTATGCCTGCTTTGACCATCCTGCTTAGGGTGATATCAACGGCGTTGCGTGTGCCATAGATCAGACAATCGCGTGTGACGAACATGGCATGATCTGCCAGTTCGTTAACATATATACGAATATGCAATGCTGTAAATCCGGGTTTTGACCGAGGTCTGTTGGTCATATGCACGTCCTCCTTATATCAGTAAGACAGAAATTGACTTCTATATCTTTCAACGATACGAGGGACGAAATGGTTCAAAATTCGGAAAATTTTGCTACCTCAACCTTTTGAAAAGATTACTTGGGCGAGATTTTGGCGGCACGAAGCTCGAAACTGTAAGGAAAAATCATGTTTTTCTGTCTTCCGAAAAAAGGCGATCCCGATGACTTCATTGATGAAAATAATTTGGTCACTGAAATGGGTCAGTTGGCCATGCAAATCAGCGCGCGAGAAATAGCTTTCCGGAATCGTTGATTTCAAAGGCGTTAAGGTCAGCCTGTTTTCCTTAACCCTATCTTGGTTCTTCGTTAACCACACCTTAATGGGTTGGCTGCAAATATGACAATGTAAAAAAACAAGGAAGGGCTGAACATGCTAAACAGAATATTCAGAAAGTTACTTGTGAATGCAGTAGTCGGCTTAATTGTCGTGGTGCTTGAGCCGATTCCACTTATTGGAGCGGCTGCCCACATTTTATCTTTTGCTCTTTAAATCACGGTTCCCCATTAGAACCGAGTATCTGAAGCGAGCTGAGTCCGGGGGGTCACGGCTCGCTTTTCCTTTTGAGCATACTTGGCAAATGATTACGAAATTGTGCTGTTCTTTACAAGGGCTAACGCTAAGATCTAGAATCGACAGTACAACCACCTGTAAACCGATTTGACGAGTGAAAACCTGGTGGCAAGTTAGAGAAAATCGCAATACTGGAAGCGAAGAAAGCGCCATAACAAAAGGCGCTGATATAACTTTGGTAGCGGTTATTGTCTGCTGTGGCTTGACATTCGCCACTGGCAATACCGGTACGTTCGTATTCGTCGGCCAAGAACGTAGCCTGTCTAGCTTATAAGTGATCACAATCTCCATGCGAACTTGAAAATCGCTGGGATGGCGGGAGGTGCGATTTTGTTAGCCAGATATGACGACGATCGCTAAGAATTGAGAATGTTGTCAAGACATTGAGGGATAGGTCTTCAGACTTTCCGACTTTCGGACTTACAGACGAATTTGCAAAAACAAGAAATGATCTTCAAGTTAGGGAATAAAAGGTGAAAGTGCTATCCAGCACCAAATCAGGAGGAACTAAGTTATGTTCGGTATTGACACCGTTTGGTGGGCAGTCGGGGGAGTAACGATTCTCGCTCTTTACTTCTTGTTTGTCGTACTTCCGGGCATGTATCAGAAATGCAGCCCCAACCAGGCCATGATCATCTCTGGTATGTGGGCAGGTCAAGGCGAACGCAATTTCAAAATAGTTGTTGGTGGTGGTGCAGTTGTACTGCCCATGGTGCAGCAACGGAATTCTCTCAGCCTTGAAGTAATGACGATTGAGGTACATGCGCAAGCACCAATGATCACGAGGAACGGTGTGCCACTTTTCGTAGAAGGCGTCGCTCAGGTAAAAGTAAAGGGCGACGATGTTTCAATTGCCACAGCGGCGGAGCAGTTTCTTGGCAAAACTGATGAAGAGATTGCCACTATCGCGCACGAGAGCCTAGTTGGTCACTTGCGCGCGATCTTAGGTACGATGACCGTCGAGGAATTGATCCAGAGTTTCGATTCTTTTGCCCAGCGTGTTCAAGAAGTATCCCTTGCAGATCTCGCCAAAATGGGCCTGACTGTTGTCTCATTCACGATTAAGGAGATAAAGGATAGCGTAGGCTATTTAGAAGCATTAGGACGACAACAAACAGCCGAAGCAAAACGAAACGCTGATATCGGTGTCGCTCATGCGACTAAGGAAACGGCGATTGCTCAAGCACAAGCACAACGAGATTCTCAAATCGCTCAGGCACAAGCGGCGGAAGAAGGAGCGAAAGCGAAATTAGCAGCCGACACACGTGTTGCAGAAGCATCTAAGAACTATCAAGTCAGCCAAGCTTCTTATCAGGCTGATGTCGCCAACAAAAAAGCAGCTTCAGACATGATGTACGACATCGTCAAAGCCCAGACGCAACAGAAGCTAGTCGAAGAAACACAGAAGATCAAAATTGTCGAAGCACAAAAGGAAGTGGAATTACAACAAGTTGAGGTGCAAAAGCGACAAGTCCAGTTGGAAACAGAAGTAACTAAACCTGCTGAAGCCGAACAGTCAAGAATCCGCTTGCTGGCGCAAGCCGAACAGGATAAACGGAAAATGATGGCTGAAGCTGATGCCTTGACTGCTAAACTGCAAGCCCAGGGCGCCGCGGACGCCACTCGCCTGAAGGCAGTTGCCGAAGCCGAAGCCACGAAAGCTATCGGTCTCGCCCAAGCCGAGGCCGCTCGGGCCCAAGGTCTGGCTGAAGCAACTGTGGTGGCCGCCAGAGGACAAGCGGAAGCTGAAGCAATGGCCAAAAAAGCAGAAGCGTTCAAGCAGTATAACGACGCGGCTATGGCCAGCATGATCGTGGAGAAATTGCCGGATCTCGTTTCCGCCGCCGCTCAGCCGCTATCTAAGATCGGCAGTATGACCGTACTCTCGACAGGTGGGGAGGGTGCTGGTGCTAGCAAGGTGACAAGTGATGTGCTCAATGTTGCCGCACAAAGCATGATGATGGTTAAGGGACTGACCGGTATTGACCTCGCTGAAGCACTTAAGAAGAAGGACGGCAAGCAAGTAGTCAACCCGGTTAAACCTCGCGATTCTGCAAGAGATTCAGGACGCGACGCGAGCCTCGACACTGCTAATATTGGTTAGTGGGAGATCCTATAAACAGTAAGTAATTTGCTGTAGTCAATCAAGTGGAGGAGCTGGCGCATTAATGGCAAGCGCATAATTGTTACCGGTGCAAGCGGAGTCGGCAAAACTACCCTGGTGGAGAAGCTGGCTCCGCTTCTTTCTTTGCCGGTTATCCCGGAAATCGCTCGAGAGTTGTGCACATCCTTAGGTTATTCGTACATCGGTCAGATTCCGGAGCAAGAAGACTTCAAACGAAAAGTTTTGTTGGCCCAAATTGAAACAGAGAATCGCCACGACAGTTTTATTTCTGATCGCTCGACAATCGACTGTTGGGTACTCTGGCAGCGCTGGAATATCTGTCAGGCGATGAGCAACGAAACTGAGGCTTACTATCAACAGGCTCGCTCTCGGGCGCAAATGTATTCTCACGTTGTTTACGTGCCACCGATGTTCGAGCCAGTAGATGATGGCTTTCGCTGGACAGACAAAGATTATCAAAAGCAAATCGATAGGATTGTTCGCATGACCTTATTTGAATGGAATTTGCTCGATCGAACATTGGCTGTCGGATCGTTATTGACAGAGGAACGAGTGACGGAGGTAATAGCGTGGTTACAGACGGCGCAGTCAAAATAATTCACTGAAAAAAGCGGCACTATTGAGAGTTCTCTTGATAACATGGTTAATCTCTCTCTTATAAACAACCCGAGCAGCGACTTTTTCTTGTTTGGGGAATGTTGCCATTCATCTAAATTTGTTACGCAAGCGCTCGGTTCACGCTGGATCGCCGCTGCCTCGGTATAATCGGACTTGCACTGACTTTATCGGCTTCCTATGCCAGCTGCGGTGAAGGTCAACAATAAAATAGCTTCAGGAAACCTCATCTCTAGCATAGTAAGGTAGCAGGCACGAATTTGAGACTGAGTTTGCTCAGCAGCTCCTAATTGAAGCCCGGGTATCATGAATCATCTAGTTGTTTGTGGGCTGAATTACCATAATACGCCGCTCGCTATCCGAGAGCAGTTCACCATTCCTCAGTCGTGTGTCGGGCATGCGTTGTCAGCGCTTTCCAAGTTACCGCATGTCAAGGAAGCTGTTTTAGTTTCCACCTGTAATCGCACGGAAGTGTACGCCGTGGTCACCGATGTTCCTCTCGGCTGGCAGGAAATTGACGGTTTCTTCGCCGCTACGCAAGCGATCTCAGATCACCAAGCGCTGACGCCGAATTTTCGCTTGCTGCGTGAAGATGTCGCCTTGCATTTGTTCAGGGTGGCAGCTGGTTTGGATAGCATGATTCTAGGCGAGAGCCAAATCATGGCTCAGCTGAAAGCAGCACATCAGGCGGCATTGTCTGCGGGAACTGCCGGTCCAGTTTTGGATTATCTTTTTAAATCGGCATTGAACTGTGGCAAACGAGTACGGACAGAAACAGCCATGGGTAAGCGGGCAGTCTCAGTTAGCTCAGCCGCCGTTGAACTTGGTCGCCAACTATTGGGCTCATTGCGCAATCGGCATGTCACCATAATTGGTGCCGGCAAGATTGCTCAAATTTGCGCCAAAATTGTGTTAGGTGAACCTGGCATCGGTTCGCTTGTCATGTTGAATAGATCACCTGATCGCATACAGACTTTTAGCAAAAATAAACTGCCGAATAAGCACAAGCTGGAAACCAACTCGACATATGAAGACCGCTGCCGAGTGGCGGTTTGCTCAGACCTCGTGATCGTTGCCACAAGCGCGCCAGGACATGTTCTTTCCAGGCAAGACTTTGTCGCTGCCCGTGACCGGCAGAGAGAGGATGGACAAGTTGAAAATGATATCAGAGGCGGTATCAACGACGACATCGGTGGCGATATCAATGGCACCGGCAGCGATATCAATGACAGCAGCAGCAGCGGCGGCGGCGACTGTCAAAGTCAAAACCCGAGGGCGAAGGACCTCTGTGTGATCGATATTTCCGTGCCACGCAATGTCGATCCGGCTATCGGTCAGTTACCTGGCGTCAAGCTTCGTCACTCTGACGATCTGATCAACCTGGTCCAAATCAATCTAGCGGAACGCGAAGCGCTAGTAGCAGACGCGGAAGCAATTGTGTTCGAAACGTTGGATGAATTCCATGGTTGGCAAAGGTCACTCCTGGTGGTGCCTACTATTGCCGAGTTGCGAGAAAAAATTGAATCCATCCGCTTAGAACAAATGGCCAAATCTCGAATTGGTCGGAATTCGGATGACGCAGAGGATGGAAAGCACCAGATTGAAGAGATCAGCCGCGCCATAGTCAACCAGATCTTGCACCATCCGACAGTTCAGTTGAAAGCAACGCGTGATTATGAGATTCTGCGACAACAGGCGGAAGCATTGAGGACTCTCTTTAATCTAGATCCGCTTAGCGCCATAACTACTAACACGAAGATCAAGAAGCGCCTTTCAACTGTGACCGGAAATTAGTATTTGCGGAATGGCTTGTGTCTCAAAAATTCGAATTGACAGGACAGGTTCAGCCTATTCGGATAGGTACTAGAGAAAGCAAGCTCGCTTTACTTCAGACAGAAATTGTCGTTAAAGCCCTGTTAAGGCAATTTCCCACTCTTAAGATTGAGGTGCAGCCGATCACCACTGGTGGTGATAAAGTGCAGGACCGTCCGATTGCCGAACTTGGTCTGCGTGGAGTATTCGTCAAAGAGCTAGAAGAGGCGCTTCTAAGTAACCGTGTCGACCTCGTAGTACACAGCCTCAAAGACTTGCCGACCGATCTACCAGAGCGGTTATGTTTGGCTTCGGTATTGGCCAGGGAAGATCCAAGGGATGTTCTAGTTAGCCGAAACCAGATACCCTTACGGAAACTAGTTGCTGGTAGCAAAGTAGCTACGTCCAGCCGGCGTCGAACAGCGCAGTTGCAACACTTACGACCGGACCTGGAATTCATTGATATTCGCGGTAATATACCAACTCGTCTCCGCAAGCACGATGAGGGCTTGTGCGACGGCATCGTGCTTGCGGCTGCCGGTTTGATTCGGCTTCAATTGCCGGAGCGAATTACTGAATTTCTCGACTACGAGGTAAGCACTCCGGCAGCCGGTCAAGGCGCGCTCGGCGTGGAATGCCGGTCAGACGACGAACTGAGCTTGCAGGTCTGTTCGGCCATAGAAGATGCACTTGTGCGAGCCGAAATCACGGCCGAACGTGCATTTTTGGAAAAGTTAGGCGGCGGCTGTTCAGTACCAATCGGCGCAGTGGCGACCGTGATAAACCGGCACAGATTAAGGCTGCGAGGCTGCGTTGCTTCGCTCTCAGGAGAACAAATAATTCGCTCCACTGCCGAGGGAGAGATCACGGGTGCCACCGCTCTTGGTGTCGAGCTGGCTGATGCCCTGCTTAAGCTGGGAGCAGATGAACTTTTGAAACATTTGCGCCATCAGCCGGTCACTATTTCGCCGCCATGAAGACGCGCAAAATTCTCGCCGGCAGAACCATTTTAGTGACGCGCGACGCCAAACAAGCGAATGCGCTCACTGCACAACTTAACGAACTGGGCGCTCACGTTCTAGAGTTTCCAGTAATTTCTATCCAGCCGCCGCAGTCCTTTGATCAAATTGATGGCGCCCTGAGTCGGATTCGATCTTACGATTGGATAATCTTTGCTTCCGTCAATGCGGTAACCTTTTTCCTCCGGCGCTACCATCAACTGTCCTTGGACGAAACTCTCCTTAGCCAGTGCCGGTTCGCGGCCATCGGTCCGGCGACCAGACGATCGCTTGAGCAGAACAATATTCGGGCGGAATTCGTTCCTGACTCTTTTGTTGCCGAGGCATTTGTCGCCGAATTTAAGGCCAAGTACGATCTGGCCAACGCTCATGTCCTTTGGCCACGAACAACCGTGGGTCGCCAGTTAATCAAAGATGATTTGGAGAAGGCTGGCGCTACCGTAGACATGGTCAGTGTATATGAAACGGTTTTACCACCAGATTCGGTGGCGCGCTCAGAATATCTCCTTCAATTGCTAGAGCGTGAGGAAATTGACTTCATCACTCTTGCCAGTAGTCAGTCAGTCAAAAATTTTGCCCGGCTATTGACCTTTGCCATGCAAAGGACCGTGTCCGGCAATCTGCAGACCTTACCAAAGGACGAACAATCGGCAAGTCTTTCACGTCTGCTTCAATCAACACAAATATTGAGTATTGGGCCAGAAACATCAAAAACGATTGAGAATGAACTTGGCTGTCGCTCGGTAACAGCCGAGACGTATACGATTGCCGGTATCGTGGAAAAACTGCTGGAATTAGCCGGCCAGAAAGAATAATTGTGGCTGCCGGCTGAAATTGCCGGGCAAATGGGTAAATTAGTCTTGAGGGTAAAGAGGGTTTGCCGTGGCATGCCTGTATGCAAACCGGCAAATATTCAGAAATAGTGGCTTTTACGCCCAGGTTCAATCATGACCCAAAAAGAAAAGGGCAAAAAACAGAATGCAGGACTGTTTAGCCCGTGGCTTGCCCAGTCCGGTGAAACAATCGAAAATTTTGCGCTCGCTAGCCGCAGTATTTCATCCCGGCGGGACGGACCAGTAAAAGATGTCAAGATGTCCGGAGGCGGGCGCGACATGGAGCGCGATAAAACCTCTCAGGACAGAATCGGCGACGATCAGATCAATGCCGATGAGATCAGCACGAGAGATGGATTCATTAACTATCTGAAGCGCTTTGATTTCTACGATCTTTTGCAAATCGAACAAGATGCGTCCGGCGAACAGATACACAAGAGCTATTTGCGCCGTGTCCGCAATCTACTTATCTCGTCAGAGCTAGAGCAGGAGCTTAAGCTCTGGCAAATCGAACTTCTCGTCCACTTTATCAGCCTGGCTCACGAAACATTGCGAGACCCTCTGTCGCGCGCAAGCTACAACAAAGGCCGGGAATTTCGCCAGATTTCCGGAAATCAACAATCCAGTTCGATCACCAACCGAGGTCGAGAAAGCAGCAAAGTACACTCTTTGCTCTCCTTGTTGCGATATTCGCAGTTTGTCTCCGGCAGCGATCTCAATGCCGCAGTGGCTGCCAATGAGGGTAAAACTGAATTACAAATTGCCGCTTATTTGGTCGAAGTAGGTAAATTAACTTTGGAAGACTTAGAATCGATTACTTTGGCTCGATATCTGCTTGCCTTAGGCAAGATCAGCATCACTCAATATGAATACATAGTCTCCGAAATGAAAGATACGGGCGTGCCTTTTTGGGTCGGCCTGGTCGCCAAAGGCTGGGTACAAATGAGCGATGTCATTTCGTAGGCAACATTTCTCCCGATTAGGAGACGACTATTCGTCTTCATGCTCCATCTGCTCCCAGGCGGACAGCACAGGAGCTAGCTTTTCTTTGAACTCTTTCAATTTTCTAGTGCGCTTCATCGCTCTTTCAATCGCTGGCAGATCTTGACCTTCAAAAGCTTGCATGCCGGCCTTTGTACAAATTTCCAGTTCTCTATCGATTGAACGTTTCATCATCTCGCAGGCAGCCGGAATAGTAAGCTCTTCTGTTTTCAGCATTTCAGCCTCCTTGCTGTTTGAATCGGTCTCTCGTCCGTTAACGTTTCCGTTTGCTTTGTTACTTGTTCCCTGATCGTTCGTTTGAGCGGTTTGGTTATCGCACCCGGCTCCCAGCATTGTCTCTTTCAATAAGCCGCTCAAGCCACCTTCTTGGTTTGGAGATGCCGGCTCGCTAGCAGTATCAGTTAGGTGTCCGTGGCCAAAATCTAGCAGGTCTTTAAAGGCCGCTTGCTCCCCGGGCGCTGGGATTACAACTGGTTTGGCAGTAGGGGAAGATTGAATAGTCTGACTGTTCTCGTCCGACTCTATCGGCGGTTCCTTTCTGGCACGTTCAATGAGCAAACTGAAAAATCGTTTGGCCATGCCCGCTAGCTCATAATAGTCAACGCCCTTGCCGTCGAAACTCCAGCTTTGTTCACTAGCGTCACCTGCCGCCTCAATAAGAAAGATTCGTTCAAACGACAATTGATCGTCGAGGAACGCTTGCTCCATCGATTTCGGCAAAATGAAGCCGGCGATACCGTTGTCCTGCAGCCGCACCGCCAGCTGCCAATGTCTGGTCGAAACAACTCCCTGATTGCCGTTCACTAACGGATTCTCGTGGGCCTGATCCCGCGGAGGATAGCAGGCTGATATCAAATGCGGTTCTTCTACCAGCCTGTTGAAGTCCTGCGCGTATTTTTCGAAGTATTGAAACAGCCTGTCAAGCCACTCTTGCCCAGTATGATTTTTGGGCAAGTCGACCGCTACGGCAGTGCGCGAGTCGGAGTTTTCCTCTGAAAATCTTGTTTGAGACGAGCGCTTAGAACTTCCTTTGAAACCACCCAAAATAGCGGCGTCAAGGTTGTCTTTTTTTGACTTCGACTGGCGTTCAGAATTAGAGTACTTGTCGCCCATGACACTAGACCTGCTTACGTCTCTAAAGTTATGTCTTCCGCATCGACTTTTTCAGGAGCCGCCTTTTCCTATTTGGCTCTTACCCGGAGTCGCTTCAGTCTTAACCCCCGGTTCCATCTGGATGGCTGATACTCGTAATCGAATCAGAGGAACAATTGAATCGAGCCCAGATCGGCAAGAGCCGCCAGAGTTTTCTTCAGTTGGGGTTTCCAGACCCAAGCAAATCGATTTCTTTCCTCATCATGGCGACACCTCGATAAGCTTGAACACGTTTGGCAGATTTGCGCGGAACAGAAATGACTTGCTTCTCACGTTTAGTGTCCCGCGAACTTTTTCGACTTCTCCCAAACTGCATCTTTACCGACTTTCACGCATTTTATGAGCTTGTCCTTTCGCAAGCGATCGAGAGTCAATCGGATTGTTGGCAGACTGACACCTGGGCAAGCTCGCTGCAGATCTGAAATCTTGAACTGCGTTGGAAGCCTCTGAATTGTGCTCTGAACAGCTTCTGTCTTCGAGCCCTTGGTCCGCGTGATAATACCGACACGCGATTCGAATTCCTGATAAGCGGAGAGCAAGACAACACCGACAAAGTAATCGAGCCAGGGCATGAGGTCGTGATCGGCTTCATGCCACCCTTGTGACGAGCGGTAGAGAGTGTCGTAATAGCTCTCTTTTGTGCGCTCGATTATTTGCTCGACGCTTATGTACTTGCCGACGTCATACCCTTCTCTGTAAAGCAAGAGCAGAGTAACGAGGCGGGCTATCCGTCCGTTGCCATCAGTGAATGGGTGAATGCATAAGAAGTCGAGGACATAGGAGGAGATGAGGATGAGCGGATCAATCTGCGCATTTTCACGCAATCTCGCATAGTCCGTGTGCAGCTCCTGCATGGCTATATCAGTGAGATGCGCAGGGGTCGGATTCCACCTGACGAACTTCGTTCCGTCCGGTCGTGTTTCTTCAATTGCATTATTGGCTGCTTTCCACTTGCCACCATAACCCGGCTGAAACTGGTAGAGGTCGCGATGGAACTGCAAAAGCGTGTTTGCACTCACTCCCATGTACGGATTGTTCGTGTGGATGGTATCAAGCACGTTCCGGTAAGCAACAATCTCTTGTTCGGAGCGGTTTTGCGGCTTGGTCTTTTTGGCAAGCAGCTGCTCGATGCGAGCGTGGGATGCGGTAATACCCTCGATACGGTTGGAAGATTCAGTGCTCTGAATGATGGCGACTTCACGCAGGCGGCTCAAAGTCTGCGGGCTTTGCTCTTGGTAGAGATTTTGCTTGCCCTTATACTCGCCTATAGTCCGAAAGGTCTGCAGCATGCGAGCAGGCAGCAGCAGAGTTTCGGGCAGGTGCTTTTGAAAGTAGCGCATTGTTTATCCAGCTTGATCTTTACGCCCAATTATATAATTTGGCGTCAAATTAGTATATTAACAGCAATGTTATATAGTTCGACCGAGATTCCTTTGCGCTACAAGGTTTTTCGAATATTCTCCTAGTTCAAGCCATCAGGCGCGACTCGAGGCCATGATTTTTCCCGCTCTTCCGCGCCTGTTGGCACTCTCGGGGTCAGGCGAGTGGCAATCTGTTATCCGACAGCCAGAACCGTCAGACCCGGAGTCACTTCAGTCTTAACCTCCGGTTCCATCTGGATGGCTGATACTCGTAATCGAATCAGAAGAACAACTGAATCGAGTCCAAATCGGCAAGAGCCGCCAGAGTTTTCTTCAGTTGGGGTTTCCAGACCCAAGCAAATCGATTTCTTTCCTCATCATGGCGACACCTCGATAAGGTCACGAGTAAACTTTGTGTTGCACAAATTCGATAGTCATCCCATATTCTCGTGAAGGTGCATGATTTACCCTGCTCAAGTAGTCGATCGACATAAGTCTGAACAATCTCTTTTTCCAATTTCCGACGTGTTTCAGTCGGCCACCAGTGAATCATCATCAAGGCAAGATCACTTGCTCCAAGCCAAAACGAAAGCGTCCAGTCGAAAGGTTGCCGATCAATTAAATATGTTGGCAAACAATTTGGTCCAGTGTCGACCTTTGGTAAAAGAATATTGCCAGGATTGGGGTCAGAGTGCGTCAATGTCAGCCGATCAATTGCCTGGTTGGCGAGCTCTACATAGGTTCGCTCTGCCTTTTCCAAAATTTGCAGAATGAGAGCAACATCTTTTTGCTCAAGGAAATCAGCATCCAAGAGAAGACCGTCCAGTCCGGCGGCAGCTGTGGCTATATATTTTCGGATGCGATCTCGAGATGGGTTTTGCTCGCCGGCGCTTTCAGCTTCGCAGCCCCACCAGAGCGAATGTAGATTGGCCATGGCTTTTGCCGTAGACTGAGCTTGGGCTAAAGACAGATCGCATTGCCAATTAACCTTATGCGTTTCAGCAAGATCTTCAAGAAGGATTAAGTAAGCCGCCTCATTCAACTCCCAACCCAGACAGCGTGGCAACGGCGCCGCAAGCTTCTGTGCTTCGATCAATCTGTAGAGATCAAGCTCACGCGTGCCGAAATCTTTAGATATCTGCACGCGCTTTGCCACTATCTCATTCGCCAGAAAAGGAGTGGCATCGGCACTATAGTCGACGGTCAGTCTTTGGATGGTGCCGGTTTGAGAACTTATTGCTTTCGTTTCTACCTTCACAACTGAGCCCGAATGGAGCGATCCTGATCGGCGAAGAATATTTGTTAAGTGTGTAACACTCAACTCGGCGCCGCCAGCCCACTCGAGAAGAATATCTGGTTCCTTCTCTTCATTTTCAGCGCCGTCTGTCTCGGCAATAACGTTGAATCCGTGTTTGGCATAAAATCGTTTGGCCAATTCGTTCCTTTGAAATGTCCAAAGTCGCAGCTTCGTGCGGCAAGCTTTCGCTAGGTCTAATAGATGTCCTCCGATGCCGCTGCCCCTGAACTCCGGTAACAAATAAAGTTGATTAACCCATTCATGGTCAAAGGCGATGAAGCCGATTATCTGACCTTTCTCGCTCCGAGCAACATATACTTCGTTTTTCGGTAGCACTTGTTCGGAAAAGTACTGGAGGTCCTCTTCTGCTGTATGCAATGTTGGCAAAAACGGCAGTGCTGATTGGAATGAGAGTCGACACACGCGCGCAATTTCCGGTGCATCTTCAAGCGTGGCTCGCTCAATTATGACATTCGACTTCTGCAACAGATAAACCCTTCAACTTAGCCTATTTGCCATGCCGGAGTGTAGGCAATTTTGGCAGCATGCTCACCTGTTGATTTCCAATGATCCAAACATGAGAAGCTTAGCATTGTCTTCGCAGTCTCCGAAGGGACACGCCCAATTTCACGAGCAGCGTTTTCCTTCAGGTCCTACATCGCTTCGTCCGCCAGCATAGTATCGCATGTGGTGCCTGATCTAGCTCTGGGATCACCAGCAAAACAACCTGCACTGTCGCACTTGCCGATTAGTCTGACCGCAGGCGCAGAAAGTTAGAAGCAAAAGGAGATTAAAATTCAACAAGAATCGTCGCCTTAGAACTGAGGATATTGCCCAGTTGACGGTATATTTAATGGTTATGTACCCAGACCGAGCGAAGGTGTCCGAAAAGATCTTTAGCGCAAGCTGGATCACTACCGGACTGTCTGGTCATTTCTCCCAGCAGGCGGGCAATTTAGAAGAGGTTCGAGAATGAAAGACTCATCAGTTTCGACGTTGATCGAACGCGTAAACGGCGGGGATACTAGCCTGTACCCGAGCATGAGAATGCGCCGTCTCCGCAGCCACAAAGCGTTGCGAGCGATGGTCCGTGAAACCCACCTGCAGCTGGATAAGTTGATTTATCCACTGTTTATTATCGAGGGCAGCGGCGAGAAGAAGCCGATCAAGTCAATGCCCGGCATCTTTCAGCAAAGTATTGATTGCGCGCTTGAGGAAATTGAGCAGCTAACCTCCGAGCAGTTAAGTTCAATCCTACTTTTTGGTATTCCCGCCCACAAAGACGGAGAAGCAAGCGGAGCTTGGCGCCGGGAGGGCATTGTGCAAAGGGCTACGCGAGAAATCAAGAGGCTCTTTCCGGATCTGATGGTGGTCGCCGATACTTGCCTGTGCGAGTACATGGACCACGGGCACTGCGGCATCGTAGCCGACGGGCGCGTAATTAACGATCCTACTTTGAACATACTCGCTAAAACAGCTGTTTCTCAGGCGGAAGCGGGTGCCGACATCATTGCGCCCTCGGACATGATGGACGGAAGGGTGGCCGCTATCCGCCAAGCCTTGGATAATGCCGGTTTTGACCACGTACCGATCATGGCTTACAGCGCTAAATACGCCTCCGCTCTGTATGGACCGTTCCGAGAAGCGGCCGAATCAGCTCCTCAGTTCGGCGATCGGACCGGCTATCAGATGGACCCCGCGAATGCCCGCGAGGCGCTGCGTGAAATCGAGCTGGATATAAAAGAGGGCGCCGACATCGTCATGGTTAAGCCCGCCCTGCCCTATTTGGACATCATCAGCAAAGCTCGCCAGATGACCAAACTACCGATCGCAGCATATAATGTGTCAGGAGAGTATTCCATGGTGAAAGCGGCGGCAGCCAACGGCTGGATCGACGAGAGAAGAGTTGTCCTGGAGTCATTGACAGGTATTTTTCGCGCTGGAGCCGATCTGATTATTACCTATCACGCTCGAGACGTCGCTCGCTGGCTGGCTGGGAACCTGTAGATAATAGGGACAAGCGCCGGTTCATGACGTCTTAGACCCGGAATACGATAGAGGAATCTATAGTAATGAAAACCAGCACCGCGTATCAGATTAGCTTCGCCAACGCTTTTGCTGACCTCTACCTGGACAAAGAAAACGGCGAATTCGCCCTAGATTTTCGTCGGCAAGAAGTAACTATTTATTTGAACAACACGCAATATCAGGCTCTGGTCCTTTTATTCCAACAGAGTCTTGAAGATTCGCAGTTTCTGGACTACCTGAACTGGCAAAAAGATCCCCTGCAGTGTGACGAAAATCAATTGTTCGAGGTCTGCGGACCGGATCACATTGTCTGCATGGCCTGTACCCCGAATTGCGAGAGAGTAAAGTTGACATTCGATTTAGGCATGGCCATAGATCTTTCTTTTGCCGACTTCCAGGGGTTAGCTAGCCTGATCAAAGAAGCGCAAGCTGATCTCGAGTGGCGCCGCGAGCTTCTGCGCTGGAATATGACCGATAGTGGACCGGACTTTGCCAGCGGCGCCCAGGACTAGTTCGGCTTGATTTTTGCCCAGCAACTTTGCCACCGGATTCGGTGCATTTCATCAGTTCTATTGGTTCGTTAATCCGCCTACCATCGTCCTTAGCCTCAGCTCAGCTTCGCGAAAAACTCAAATATCCGGCCGCTGCGCAGGTTCCCGGACTATTAAGGCTGACTCTGAGAACGTGATGATCTATAATTGCACCTCAGATCGTTGGGCACGGCGGAGGCCAACGAACCTGGTCAGGGGGGAAACCCAGCAGCCATAAGTTGAATCCTTCGGGTGTGTCCAGCGGTCTGACCTTATCAGTTATGCTTGCTTGCCACTGACCCCCATCAAAACGGGTTAAACATGAAGACAAAGTCTCCCAATAACGACAATCAACCTCCAGAGCCCGGTGCTGAGATACCGAATCGGACCCTTTTGGGTCAAATTCTGGTCGAGCTTGGATACATAACCATTTACCAGCTGGACGAAGCTCTCAACATCCAGCGAGAAGACGCCTTTGCCGGCAAGGAGACAAAACCGCTGGGTCAGATCCTTTTAGAACTTGGCTACTGTGGCCCGAACCAGTTGATTCGCGCCATTCAGGTCCAATCTGAATATCGCAAAGCAGCACTGGCTGAAAAAGAGAAATCAGAAAAGTCATAAACACCCGGCTTCCCCAACCGGCAAACAAAGCTAGAATGAACGGTAAATTGAACGTTACATTGGACGTTAAACTGTTGTTCTAGCTAGTGTATTGAACGGTAAACCAGTTGGGATTCGGCGCAAAACTTACGCTTCGATTTTTCACCGTGATTGTGCTCATGGTGCTAGGCACTGTCTCCTGCGCTGTCTTATTGGATTATCAGTCAAGCCGCGCAGCGGCCGCCAAGCATGCAATGGAGTCCTGGCAGAAAATCGGCAAAGACTGTGCTTTGATTTGGGATGCCAATACCCAGCTGGCCAAAGCGATCAGTGTTGACCAGGCAATCGTCAACGCGCTCGCCAGCCACGATCGACAGGCTGCCGTCGAGGCCATCGGCAATATTCTCAAGACCACCTCTTACCCGGGTGATCTGACTTTGATCGATGCCGCGGGAAAAGTTTTCTATAGTACTGATACGCCTAAGTTCTTCGACTATTCAATACAACAGAAAAGTAAGGGCGTGGACCTGGTTTTAACGCAATACCAACCCTGGCATGGCTACACCGGCTTCAGCCCGCAGGGACGTGTCTCCTTGACCAGCCTTGTGCCTGTCCGCACTAAAACAAACGTCGTCGGTATAGTCGGCGCCAGTCAACCATTTAATCAGGATTTTCTCGTCGGCCTTTCCACCAAACTGCCCTTAGAGACTGACGCTCAAGACCTTGCAGGCACCGAGCTGATCGTTGCCGCCGCGCAGATCAATCCGCAGGAGCCACCGCAGATAGTTTTGACACCAGAATTGGAATCGGCTCACATCGCCCTGGTCATGAATTTGCTCAAGAAGGGGATCGATGGATTGCCTAAGCCGGTTATCGACCTCGGCACAGGTGCGATCAATCAGTTCTTCCCTTTAGTCACATCCAAAGATAGTTTTGAAAGTGGCGGATACTGGTGGATTAGACAGGATCTGCACAATAACAACGAATTGGTGGCCGTTTTGTTGGTAGGGGCACCGATTGCCCAAATTCGCACGCAGGTTACGTTCATTACCTTATTAGGAATAGGTCTGGGTGCGATCGTCTTCTTTATTTCTTTGTTTATGATCGGCGGTATTGTTGGTAGTGTCACACAACCGCTTCGTTACCTGAGAGAGCGGGCGCTGGAATTATCCGCGAGAAAAGGGACCCTGGCGCCCTTAGAAGGGTTGGATGGTGAGTGGCTGCAGCTAGGTGAAATACTGGAAACTGCTATGGCCAATGCGCGGCAGAACGAGAAGAGCTTGCGCAATCAACTGAAGCGCCAAACAGTGGAATTCGAAGAGCGCGCCAAGACAGCTAGCGATAGTGGCGTGCAACTGGATGCCTTGAACCGGCAAATTGCGCAAAAATCAAAGCAGCTGGCGGAAGTATCCAAACAGATCAATTTCGCCAATCGCCAGTCAGTTTTTCTGCAAAGAAAATTGGATACTGTTCTGCAAGTTTCGACAGAGGGCTTCCTAATTCTCGATCAATACGGCAATGTGATCAGCGCCAATCCGGTGTTTCTCAATTGGCTCGGCGCAACGGAAGGTGAAATAGCGGGCAGACTCTGTTTCGATCTGGTACAGAAGCCAGGAGAGCCTAAAAAGGACTTTCACCAGGGTCAGGCTTTCGCCGAGCATGGTGGTGACCCGCAAGCGCTGATCAATCAATTTTATCCCGAGGGAGTTATTTATAACAATCAAAAGAACACAGTGATTGAGGTTATCGCTCATCTGCAACCAATCGAAAGCGAGGACGCAAACGTTCAAGGTTACGTCATGGTTTTGCGGGATAAGTCACTACGCAGCGAAATCTCTCGAGTGCGCAACGAAATTGTTGCCATGCTGTCAGACTCGATCCGTGCTCCACTGGTCGGTGCCGAAGCTGAATGGAAGCGCCTCCTGAGCACCGCCGCGCAGACCTTACATCCATCGGTAGGGCAGCATCTGGCGGAGTTGCACAAACGCTATGAAAATTTGCTAGCAGTCATCGACAGTTTGCTGATGATGTATGGTAATTTTGTGCCACCGCCAGTAGCGCCACGAGAGCAGATTGTTGTCAATCGCCTGGTTGCCGATTGTCTGGAAGAGGTAGCCTCGTTGGCCAAGGAGCGGCAATTGTCAATTGACTATAAGAGTGTGACCGGCTTGCCAAACTTGAACGGTAGCCGAGAAGCAGTACACGGAATCATTATCCAACTGCTGGAAAAGATCATTAGCATTACCGCTGCCGGCGGCCGAGTGCGCATTGAGACCAGTGCCAAAGGCGGCGAAATGAGGATTGGCGTCCTCAGCTCTGGTCCGGCGTTAGCTGAACAGGAGATGGCCCATATGTTTGCTGGATTTATTGAAGGTAAACATTCTCAGGCCGAGTACAGCTCACGGCTTTCCATGTATCTTGCACGCAATAACGTTGAGCGCCTGGGAGGCAAGATCTGGGCCGAATCAGATCGTGGAACAGCTATCTACTTTTCGGTACCGCTGCACTGACAATTTACGACTCGACTTCCAGGCGGCTAATTCGCTCTTCTACGGCTGCTGCTTCCTCTTCTCTGTGCATTTTTTTCAAGAGCAGGGTGTAATTCTGCAAGACGGGAATCAATTCCGGATGTTTATCCCCTAAAACTTCCTCGCGAATGGCAATCGATTCTTGGTAGAGCGGCTCCGCCTGTTCATATCGCCGTCTAGCACTGTATAAGGCGGCCAGGTTATGCAAATTCAAAGCTACTTCGATATGTCTCTCACCATAAATCTCTTTTTTCAATTCCAGGCAGCGCTGCAAAAGATCCTCAGCCATGCTGTACTTGCCCTGTGTGTGATAAAGGGCAGCCATATTATTCAGGCTCTTCGCCAGGCGGATCTTCAAATCATGGCAAACTGCAGGCGTTTCTGCGACCAGCGCCTCTTTAGCTGCAAACTTTTCGGCCAGACGCAAAGCTGCAGCGTACTGCATCTCTGCCTGGGAAAAATGCTTTTCCGTATAGAGCAAATTGCCGGTCCTGACCAAGTCCTGCCATTCAGCCACAACCTTTTCTCGGTCGAGTTGCTCGTCCATGGACCCTCGCCCAAAGTTCTTTCTCCGTAAAAGAATAGCGTTTTTAGCTGCTTTTAGCCGCGGTCGACCCTAAGCCATACCTTTGTATGGCTTAGCACCGCCGCTATCGACGCCGGCGTCCAGGGCCGCTTTACTTTCGGGCGGAATAGTGGGCCAAAAGTTTTCTTGGCGACCGAGCGAGTCAAGTCTCACCCCTGCTATGAACTTGCCATAAAACACGACAGAAAGTATGATCTAAATTACTGCCGAGCATTCCCATCCACAATTACTAATCGAAATATGAATATCCACGTCGACCAAATCGACAGCGGATGGGGGTGTAGTAATGTACATCAGAAGACGACGTTTTAAGCGTCCCCGCCAGAGAGGCGGGCAAGCGATCGTCGAGTATGCGGCGATTATCGCCTTTGTAGCGGTGATTGTTGCTTTAGTCTTTTCGGTAAACGGAGAGCTTGCCACTGGCGTCAGCGCCGCTTTTAGTGCGATCACCGGTCAGCTAAACAGTCTGGCCTCTGAAGGCGCGCAAGGTTCTTAGGCGCTTGCCTCTTTCCGTGGATCTTCATCTGGCTTTGTAGTAATGCTCGATGCGATCTGGCTCATGCACAGAAGACGCGATCGCCTCCCCTTTCCAGGGCGTGTTTTAGAGCCTCCGCAGCGCGAGCAATCAACTGATCGTGACTTTCAGCGTGTGTGGGGAACGACGCTACTCCAAGACTGGCAGTGAGAGAAAAATTTTGCCAATTGTTAGAGATAGCCTGATTGCTTATGCGCTGGCGAATTCTTTCCGCGACCAATGCGGCGCTGGCAGCACCAGCTCCGGATAAAACGACGACGAAGGTCTGGTCGTCATACTTAGCCGAGATATCGAAATCGCGCACCGCACCCAGCAAAACCCTACCCAGAATGCGCAGAACCGACTCGGCCGTCAGATAACCCATTTCCTGCTTGATCCAATCGTAATTATCGATAGTCAAAAGACATAGCGATACTGAATGCTGATAGCGGCGGGCGCGATTCATTTCCGCTTTCAACTCTTTGATGAATGTCTTGTAGTTATACAGTTCAGTCAAGTTGTCGAGGAGCGCTAAACGCTCAATGTCTTCGCTGCGAGCGCTAGCAAGCACGGGGCGAGAAGGTAAGGCCGTGTTGGTCTCCTCAAATTCACGTACGGATTGAAGAATTTGCGGATCACCTCTGTAGCCGAGGCCGCCGTGGCTTTGTTTCAGGTCACTGAAAATCTGCTCAGCACGAAGGTCTGGATCGATTTTCGTCATCAAGCACCCCGGTGACTAACTAGCTGTAGAAATAATTGTTCCACACCAATGCCACACTCAATAGATAGTCAAATACATATAGACGCGATTCATTGATGCGTTTTGTGCTTGTTGGACTTCTTGATGACCAGCTCATCGAGCGGTTGTTTCGATTCTATGTGGTGGCTGAGGATTAAATCGCAGCACGCAGGTGATACTTGCCCGTAGTTGATGGAATCGGGCTTAATAGTGACCGCCGGACCATGCTTGCATAAATCAAGACAATTTGCCCGTTTTATTTTGTAGCGATCGCTCAGCGCTAAGGCTTGTACAGCGATCTTGAACGCTTGGAAGAGCGCTTCGCTTTTTTTGCCCGGACAACACTTGTCGCCAGTGCAGACGTACAACTTTTTGCGACGACCCATAAACCCCTACCGCCAGAATTGTCAATAATAGCGGTCAATCATAGCGAAAGTACGCTTCCGACTCCCAGTATCTGCTTAAGATATATATGTTTTTTAAGCAGCATTGAGACACCTAGGTACGGTCCCAGCACCTAGTTTCCTGCGGGCGGTGGTTTCGGACAGATAAGGGCGACACCTATCGGAATGCCGACGCAAACACCGAATGCCGCCGCTAACGCTGCCAATTTAAGCGCAGTTTTGCCGCGATGAGGTTCAGACAACTGCTGCTGCACTGTTTTTACTTTAAGTGTTGTTGGGGGAGGATTGTTCGGGTCGAAGATGTAAGTCGGATTGAAGCTAATCTCGTTAAGCTGGGCTGCAGACGATCCGCCCTGCGCAGCGGAAACAGTGGCTGTTTCAGGCAGTGAGAATTCGTAAGCGCGGGGTGACTTTATTTCAGTAATCTCTTTAGTGGGGATAGCTGTGATGCCATTTTTGGTTTTGACCCGCACCTGATCTGATGTGATATCCACAATGTGTCCGGAAGACACCGAGCCATCTTTAGTGCGAATCGAATCATCCACCTGTATATTGTCAATCGCGGGTAGGCTGTAGCCTGATGTGAAGAGAGCAACTCCTTCTATGATCTGGCCGGTACCATCTCCCAGGGTATGGCAGCCAAGCAACTCTCCTTGTAATTCTGCCTCTTTTGGCGAGTCTGCGGCGTCAGAAAGTACGACAACATGGTTGTGTTTAATATCTGCCACCCCTTCAGAAAGGTGCAGTGGTCCAATCGCTTTCAGCGCCACCCGCCCATCCACAACGCCCTGGCTATCCCCGGTTTCAGGTGGCGTAAATGACACATCGCTGGCTAATGCCGGTGACCACAGGGCTTGTGCGATTAGTATGCCGCTAACTAGTGCTTTTGCCCTTTTCACTGTTTTCCTCCGCTTGTTTTTACAACGCTCGCACAAGGAGCATGACATTCAATAATTCCTTGTAGATTTGAGAGACTTCTGCTCTCAGGTCTCCCAGCATAGCCAAGCGATCATCCAATAAGCTGATCGTCAGTGTTTTATTTTCGGGAATGGTGCCGGCTAACGTTCTTATGTATAAACGCCCTTTGACAGTGTTCTGGGGAGGAATGCGTCCTAATGCTTCCCAACGCATAATTAACAATTGACGTCTGGTGGCACCATTCTTTGAACCAGGAGGGACCGAATTAAGATATCTCCAGATCACATCAGGATATTCATTGTCCGCATCGGTTGGTCGCTTAAATACTTTTGCCAGCATATTCGGCTCAATGCCTGTGGAAAGCTTCATACCATTGTTCTGGTGCAGTGCATAGCCACCGAGAAAGGCAGCAAATAATCCGCCCGTACCTTCGACAGATTCTCCGAATAGTTCTGTCCTTGAATCGCCATTGGTTTCAAAAGGCATTTGCAACAAGTCGCCGCCGCCGGCTAAAAGGCCATTGCCGAAGATATTGGCTCTAGAGTTTGTCTTAATCGCTTTGTCTCGTTTGCCTTCCAGTGCCGATTTCACTTCATAGCTCTCAGATATCTCGGCCTCGATCTGGGCTATAACTTCTTGGCATTGCAGGATACTGGTAATTACGACCTCGTCTATTTCCAGCCGTAAGGTTGTGCTCTCAGGACTCATCGGCGTTCCATGCTTGTGCTTTTCATGCTCGCTGAGAAGATGCAACCGGTCTGCGAGTTGCCGCAAACCTAATTCATCAGCAAGCTGACGTGCCTGTGGTGTGAGACAGCTATCGGGAGAGAGTTTTGCTTGGGCGGCCCGCGCTTCCGTTTCAGAAAGAGCATCTAGCTCAGCAAAAGCTGATGAACAGACGAAGGGCATTGCCACAAGGAGAAGCATTATAGAAATCAGGTAACGCTTCGGCATAATCCAGCTGAACTATTACTCCAGACCCCAAAGCCGGTTTACACTTTTAACCATGCGTAGTGCTCTATGAGTGGATCGCATATAACTGTGTTTACTAACCGTAATGCCGCAGTCACTCTGCGGATGAGCTCTAACAAAGGTATATTACTACCTATACTGAAAACCGCATGAATAATTTTTCGGCCATGATCGATATGTCTGTTTGCACATCAATTTTGTTCAACCCACACAGATCTCCAGAAGCAGAGATTATGGATGATCCGCTGCTTGACCAAGACCGCCATGAGAGAGCGTTGGTGGATCTTGCCCGTTTAAATGCACTCGGTTCGCCATTGCCAGCGATTTGCCAACCGATCATTGAATTCGCCCGTCAGGGTCGAGCACCAGTGCATATACTTGACATTGCCAGTGGTGGCGGTGACTTACCGATCGGTCTGGCCGCCCGTTTCGAACAAAAAGGGATCGAGGCAGAGATAGTGGGCAGTGACCGCAGTCAGACAGCCGTTTCCTTTGCCACCGCCAAAGCGCATCAGCTGGCGGCCAAGATCAGGTTTTTCCAGTTAGATGCACTAAACGATGATCTGCCAGACAACTTCGATGTGATCTTTACTTCCCTATTCACGCATCATCTTGATGGCGGTGAGCTCATCGCCTTCCTCAACAGGACATACCAGGCAACGCGTTCGCTTTTGATCGTCTCTGATTTAGAGCGCTCAGCATTTAACTGGGGGATGGTTTGGCTCGCGACGCGCCTATTTACGGAAAGTGACGTTGTGCGGCACGACGGACCGGTGTCGGTGAGAGCGGCTTATACGCAAAAGGAATTTGCCGCTGCCGCCAATAAGGCAGGCATAGAAGAATTTGCGATCAACTGCCAATTTCCCTGCCGGTTTTTGTTTGTCGCCAAAAAGCCCCAACCCCAAAAGTCCCAATCCCAAAGATCCCAGTAATGATCAATTCCCCGTTGCCGTCAATTCAACTCTCGGCCGCCTCTCGACATTGGAGTGTGATCGTGATCGGGGCAGGTCCGGCGGGCTGCATCGCGGCGTTGGAATTGGCCAGAAAAGGTGTCGATGTTCTGCTGGTGGACAAGGCAAGATTCCCGCGCTATAAAGTATGCGGCTGCTGCTTAAGCGCCACCGCCATCGATATTCTTGAACAATGCGGATTGACCAGTCTGCTGGCGGCAACCAACGCTGTGCCTCTGCATAAACTGAGACTATTTACGGAAAGGGCGACAGCCGAGTTTCCGTTACCAGTTGGGTTTGCTCTCTCTCGAGAAAGATTGGACTGCGCGTTGGTGGAAGCAGCCACTGCCTGCGGTGCTAGCTTTCTTCCTGAAACCCTGGCTTACATCGGCGATCTTGGCAAAAATTGCCGCACGGTGGAGTTGCAGAGTAACGGTCAGGGTTTGCGAGTATCCGCTGCCTTTGTCGTGCTGGCGGACGGACTCAATGGCGGTGCCTTGAAAAAGCTGAAAGTACTGCCAGCCAGCATTGAACCGCGCTCGCGGATTGGCGCTGGTGTCGTGATCGAAAACTTAGCGGCAAATTCCATTGAGGATGGGGTGGTCAACATGTGTGTAGGTGAGGGTGGCTACCTGGGTCTGGTGCGACTAGAAGACAGACGCATTGATGTCGCTGCCGCTTTTGACTCGGATTTCGTTCGGCAGCAGGGCAAAATTGGCGCCGCCGCCTGCCATTTAATCGCTAATACAAGTTTGGGGCAGGTTCCGGCTCTGACCAACTTCGATTGGCAGCAACTCGATTGGCACGGAACACCGGCTTTAACCCGGGAGCGAAGAAGAATTACCGAGCGGGCTCTGTTCATAGGAGATGCTGCTTCATATGCCGAGCCGTTCACTGGCGAAGGCATCGGCTGGGCGATGGTAGCAGGCCATGCCATTGTGCCGTTTCTCGTCTCGGCACTGAGAACGGTGGCAAATGATTTCGATTATCAGGCTTGGGATGCTTATTATGCTCGCATTGTTTCTAAACAGCAGCGGGCAAGCAGGATAGTTTCTAGAGTGCTCAGACAATTCAAGCTGGTGGAGATATCCACAATTGTTTTTAACCACCTGCCGTTTTTGGCTCAGCCGATTGTCAGATACATTGCGAAACCTAGAACAACCATTAGCTAGCCTTGGACTAAACTTTAGTCTCTCAGGAGGAGGGCGGTTGTCTTAATTAGAGACGCTGCGCTTGCTACATCCTAAAATAATTCGTGCTTGCTGTGCAGGACCAATGTCTCCTCAGATAATTTCAGTGGCTACCGCCTCGCCGGTCAATTGCATTGCTCAAAGCGACGCGCTAGAGCACGCACGGATATTTTGCTCGGGTACCGACAAACAGTCGAAAGTTCTAGCTAAGCTCTACCAGCGCTCGACGGTTTGCCGTCGCGGCACAGTGCTCAAACCGGTCAACAATAACGATCAGAAGGAGCACGGTTCATCAATTGCCGAGGGCGGACGGTTTTATCAGTTCTACCCGCGGCCTCTCTCTCAACTGGACAGGGGGCCTTTCGACCGAACAACGCATGCTTGCCTACGAGCGCGAAATCGTCGATTTAGCGGAAGCGGCGATCAGGAAAACTCTAGCCGGTGCCAGGACTATGCCCAGTCTCGTTTCCGATCTGGTTACTGTGTCCTGTACAGGTTTTGCCGCACCCGGGTTTGATATCGAGCTCATTTCCCGCTTACCGCTGGATGACGATGTTCGCCGGCACCACTTGGGCTTTATGGGTTGTCACGGAGCGATCAATGGACTGAGGGTGGCGTCGGCTTTGCGCAATCAAAATCCAGGACGCCCGATCCTCATGTGTGCTGCTGAACTATGCACCGTTCACTTCCAATACGGCTGGGAAAAGGACAGTCTTGTCGCGAATTCTCTCTTTGCCGATGGGGCAGCGGCGTTAATTGTCACTGCCGGTGATACCAACTCCTCCGCCTGGCAGTTGGTCGACAGCGCCTCGCATTTGGTCGCTAACTCTCTTGATGCTATGTCTTGGAAAATCAAGGATAACGGCTTTGTCATGAGTCTTTCAGCAGCGCTGCCGGATTTAATTGCCAGCCATTTACCTGGCTGGCTGGACAGCTGGCTGTCCAGATCCGGTAAGAATAGGCAAGATATCCGGGCCTGGGCTATACATCCTGGCGGTCCGCGTATTTTGGATGCTGCTGCCGCCTCTTTGAATTTGACTGAGCGCCAGCTGAGATTTTCCAGGGGTGTCTTGGCCGATCATGGCAACATGTCATCGCCAACAATAATTTTCATCCTCGAGCGTATCTGGCAGGAGCTTGGCCAAGTGCCGACTGTCTTATTGGCCTTCGGTCCGGGGCTGACTATCGAAGCCGCGCTACTGGCTTAACAGATACCTATCGAGGCTTAGCTAGTGATTAAAAGTAAAGGCTAGAGATGATATAACTCCAACAACCTGATCTCGCCACCGCTCCCGCCGCGAGAGTTTAAGGAGGTCCTCAAGCTGGCAGTCAATCTGACTTTGATCGGTGATCCGCTCTTGCGCATGAAAGTCAATGCGGTAACCGATTTTGGCCAAGCGAAAACTCACTGCGACACTCTTGTTGACGGATTAAGAGAACTGGCTGGTGCTGGTCTGGCGGCTAACCAAATCGGCCTGAATCTGAATATTTTCGCAGCAGAAGTGCGAAAAACAGAGCTGTTTCCGGAGCGACCTGAATCACCATTGATCGTCATGTTAAACGCGGAGATTCTGGCGACGTCGACTGATACCGAAGACTTCTGGGAAGGTTGTCTGAGCATACCGGGATTGATGGGCATGGTGCCTCGTTATGAATGGATTGAAGTGCAATACCACACCCGTGAGGGAGAGCAGAAAATTGAACGTTACGAAGGATACTTAGCGCGCGTCCTGCAGCACGAAATCGATCATTTGGCCGGACGCTTTTATCTCGATCGGATGCCAACAATGTTGTCTCTGACAACGAAAGAGAACTACGTTAAACATGTCATCGAAACTAGAAAACAAGCGCCCCCCACAAACCAAGCACCGCAGTGATCGGTCCGGCAAGCCTGATCTGATACCATATTTGGTGCAGCCTTCGCTTTCCACAGCTGAGTTGACTATGTTACAAGCGCAGTACCATTGCTATATATTTTCTGGTAATTTTTGGCCGACAATTCATCTGCCAGCACTGAGACGCGCACGCTGCCAGGCGGGTATAATCTTATTGACTTTAACGGATGCCGCTGGCTACGAGGAAACTCACTTTACATGCCGTTCGCAGCCTTGATAAGGACAAGCTTGCTAAGGGCGCTGATCGCGCTCTTACTGACCGCTGCCCCGTCGTTGGCGGCAGTGACATTTACATTGGACGCCCCGATTGGACGAGAGCTCAATTTGCCTGTCTGTTCGTGGATTGACAGCAGCCAACCGACCAAAGCCATAATCGTGGCCATTCATGGCGCCACTCTTTATTCACGCACATTCGATCAGACGGCCAGGCATTTGGCAGCTAGGGGCTATCCGGTATATGCAGCTGATATGCGAGGTTTTGGCCGCTGGCAAGATGAAAGCGCGAAATTTTTCGGTGACAGCGGCATTCACTATTGCCAAAGTAAAGAAGATCTTCTTTTGATTTTGAATCGTTTGCGTCAGGAGTTTCCAGACAGAGGAATTTACTGTCTTGGTGAAAGCATCGGCGCCAATATTTGCTTCTGGCTAGCCTCAAGTAAGCCGGATTTTATAGATGGGATGATTGTTTCCAGCCCATGCATTAAGCCGATCTGCCACCCCACACCGCGGCTAGCATTGGACCTGACAAAGGGATTTTTTCAGCCCAATAAACGTGTGCAACTGCGGCCTCATCTTGCGCCCTGGCTGTCAGACGACGTTCGAGTAACCGAGGCCTATGAGAACGATCCGGAAATTCTGCACGGGTTGAGTGCAATCGAATTGATCAAAAGCATGAAAACCAATCGCCTGGCGTTGCTGGAAGTGAAAAGCATTCCGGCCGAACTACCGGTGCTTATTCTCGCCGGTAAAAAGGACGAGGTATACAGCGCCAAAGCGATTCCAGTCCTGGCCAAAGAAATCGGCTCGCAACGCCAGACGATTGTCATTGCACCAAACAAGGGGCATTTGCTCCTGGAGACCAACTACGTAGAGCCAGATATTCTCGGGACAATCGATGATTGGCTAGGCAAGAACACCATGTCCACTGAGCAGATATCTCAAGCGCGGTGAGCGACCTTCTGGACTCAGCTTGTCTTTGCTTCCTCCAAGCAGAAAAGCAAACCAATAGAGCCCAAGCCGACAAAGGCCAGAGGGGCCAAAATCGGCGGATAAAACGGCGCATTAGGATCGATTTTGTTTACTAAACGCTGCCAGACGGCTAACAACTGCGTCAATCGGTCGAGCAAATGTCCGTCGCTGTGAAAACAAACGCCAACTATGCCGACGATTATCGCTGTGGCGTAAGCGACGATCAGAACTTTCTTGCCGCCGCCCGCCCAGAGCCTAGTGGCGACCGGCACAACTAATAACATCAAAGCGCAATAAACAATGGGGATCCAGGCTTGCCACGCCTTGCCCACCACTTCCCTGTGCTCAAACCGGATGTCACACATCAGCACAGCGAAGCCGCCCACCAGAAGCAACTGTTTCAACCAGAAAATTGAAGGACAATTCCGTTTTTCGGCAGCAGCAGCCATGCTTGTCACGCTACTTGAGATTTCTCACTTTGTTCCGGACGTTCTTGGTCATTCTCGTCGTACTGCTCGTGTTTTAGCAAACGGTAATCAATTCTCTTTATTCGCACCCGAAATTCAGTGTCACCGCGCCTCACAACGAGATTAACATAAGTCTCGGGCGTGCCATGGATGTGCCAAACATCACCCGGCTTGCCGTCGACCACTTTGACAATATCGCCGGGTTTGATTCCAGCGCGCTCCGCTGGCGATTTTGGTCGCACTAATTTTACCAGGCCCTTCTTGTTGATCCTGACGCCAATTCTACCTGGAACATTCTTGTACTGCACACCGCCGACTAACATATCCGCCTGAGCTGGCAACCAGAGGCTGAGACAGCATATGAGAGCAGCTAAGCTTCTAAACATAACCAACCGCGCTCCGTGGAAATACTTGATCTTCAGTAACTGACGTAAATTTGCCCAAAAGGTAGCAAGCCGTCCCAAATATGCTAAGTAAATTTGCGGCAAGCTGGCAGAGTCCCTGATCGTCCTTAATCGTGAATCATGCCGATTTCGATTGGTTGATGAGACGCTGGCGGATGAGCTGATAGATTTTCTCCTCCAATTCAAGGCGGCCGAACTGGCGGAATACAAGTGTCTGCCACCGGTCCAGTGAAATGAGAAGGCACCAGAAGCGGTGCATTTCCATCTTACCTCAACTATCTAACGGCCGTCCAATACCTGGCACCTTGGTCCTTGTCGAGCTTTGCCGTTCACTGGAAACCGCCAGAGAGAAGCGCAGTATACTCAATAGATGACTCTCAAATTGCTGTTAGCGACAAAAAATCGAGACAAAATTGAGCAGATCAAACGAGCGTTTGACCACTGTGAGTGCCAGATCATCCTTGCTCCAGCGATGTCACTTGCTCTCTTCCTGGCCCAAAAGAATTTTCCCGATTTAATTCTTACCGATATGTCGTTGATGGATGGAGACGGGATCAAGCTGATGCAAGAAATTAAAGCCGAGCCGGAGCTGGCGGCGATCCCCTTTGTTTTTTATGTGAGCGAAACAGAACGGAAAGGGGTCGCAGAATATTTGCTGCATAACAGTCCGATAACCTTCATCGATGACAAAACGGCAGATACTAGACTTTTCGATCTGTTAATGCCGCTCGTCCTGTCGCGCTCGAGAGAGAAAGGTGCGCGCCCCGAGGAAACGCCGGAATGAGGCTTGCCTCGAAATTGGCAATGTCAGCTGGCCGGTGAAGTCGCTGCCAGTTTAATCTCCGTCCCAGCTTTCGACCATAGCGACCGGGCAACAGCCGTCCATCAAGCGTTTTAGCCGCTGGCGAAGATTATGGTAATCCAAGCATTGGCACGAGAAAAACCGGACAATCGGGTATATTCAACTTGGCACTCTTTCCACGAGTCGTTATGTTCGGAAGCACTAATGTGAACAGATTCGCTCGCCAGAGCCGGTTGAACCTACCGGAACTGAAAACTCTGCCGAATCATCCCGTGCTGATCCAAATGCTTGGATTGGCGCAGAAAAACGTCGGTAAAACCATCTGTTTGGCTTGGAAGGCGCCGGGAGACCCGCATTCTTATTCTCTAGAAGCAATTATCTCGCCGCCTAGCAAAGAGTTCATCGGCAGACGCAGTCAGTTTGAAGTAACGGATCCACAGTGGACTTTGCGGCGAAGAAGGGACCAAGACTCGTCTGCTACCGAACAATTGTGGTCGCATGCCAGCGGTGACGTCGGATTGATCCTCAACCTGGTCACTTCCGAAACTACCGGTACCAATCAAGAGACAACTGAAACGATGTTACTGACCAAAGCGTTTGGTCATGATTCATTGACTGGGCTGCAACGCTTCGACTCCCAGCAAAACAATGCCCCGATAGTAGATCAGCAAAGTCAGACCCTGCCAAACGAACAGGCTATGCAGACGATGCAGGCCATGCAGAATGTCACTCTCGCTGGCAGCCTGGCAGAAATCGAACTCTCCGGTGTGCTGCAATCGATCAGCATCTGTAAAATGACCGGCCGTCTAGATGTCCAAGATCGGCTGAGCCAAGCCGAAATTTATTTTGACGATGGCACGCTTGTCCATGCCGTCTGCCAATCGGCATTGAATTTGGAAGACATAACCTTGCAAGGCGAGACTGTTCTTTTAGACGTTCTCAGTTGGGTAACAGGCAGTTTTTTCTTTCACCGCGCTCGTAAAACTTCGGAAAGGTCGATCAAACGCAGGCTAGAGGGCTTGCTCCTGGAAGGGGCCAGCCTGCGCGATTACCTGAAACACTTGGACGACTTAGGGTTGACTGAAGAGTCAATCCTGCACAAAGTCGGCGAAACACTCAGCGACAAAGAGCTGGATGAAAAGATCCAGGCTGGTATACCGGTTGATGTGACACTGCAGAAGCTCGTTTATCACGAGGTTGACGGCAAAACTAGTTTCCAGGCGATAGCCGATCGGCTAGGTCTGCACAGAACTCGCTGGGCGGCGATCATCTTTAATTTGCTTACTTGTGAGCTGGTAACACTGGATCGCGACGCGAAGACGCACGAAGCGATCCATGTGGATACAGTACAAATCGATCACTCATTGGCAGCTGAGGCTGGACGCAATCTCTATCGACCGGAAACCGGACTATTAGGCTATCCGTTATTGCTCTATTTCATGGACCAAGAGTTTGCTCGACAGAAAGCCGGTGATAGTCACTTTTCTATCGTTTTCTTTGAACTGAAGAACAAATCTGAATCGCTCTCCAACAAAGCACTTCAACAAATGGCTGAGTGTTTTGGCTCGCTCAAACGAAAGTTCGACATCCTCGGACATTATTTGATGCTTGATTTCATCATGGTTTTGCCGCTCCGCACAGATGAAGAAGCACACGAATTTGTTCAGGAGTTTGTGACCAAAATAACGCAATGCGAGCTTGACAGTGTGAAATCAGTTGACGATTTGAAGTTCGCGGCCGGCATTGCCTCGGTTCCAGCCGATCGGGATGATCTGGCTAAGCTGATCACCGCAGCTAAAGAAGCCAAAGACCATTGTCTATCTCAAAAGGTGCTTTGTCGTACTGTTCGCGAGATCAGCTGGGAAGAGCACAAAACAAAGGCCGAAGCAGCGGCAAGGGAACAGAATCTGAACGATGCCGAAACATATTGGGCGGAGGCAGTGAAGGATGCCAGGGGCTTTGCCAGTGATGATCCTCGCTTGATTTCGTCTATGGAGGCACTCGCCAGCATCTACCTGGAACGAACAAAATATGCCAAGGCGGAAGCGTTGTATAGCCAGCTGGTTCAGATTAAGGGACGCGGTCAGGAGGGATCAAACAGCATGGCCGTAGCTCAAGCGGTGGCTGACTTGGCGCGTTGTTATTACATGCAAGGCAAATATGATGAGACCGAGCCACTACTGGTGAAAGTCGTTGAATTGTTTGAAAGGCAGCTCGGACCGACCCATCCGACTGTGGCTACCGGGCTATACAATTTAGCCAGCCTCTATCACGTCCAACAAAAGTACAATGAAGCAGAACCAGTCTACAAACGCGCGCTTGATCTACGCAGACAAAGTCTGGGCGTAGATCATCCCGATACGCAGAAAATCGAACTCAACTATCTCAGTTTGCTGAAAACTCGTGGCGCCGATAACTCCGAGATCAGCTTTATCACTGGCACCTGGAAAGCGCTCGAGATAGACAAGCCCGAGACCAAGGAAGAGTCTTCCTAAGCGGGCACTTTTGCACACGCAGCAAGCTTGAGCACTTCTCTCAAGAAAGCAGGCAGATCTGCCGGTTTCCGCGCTGTGACTAGATTTCCGTCAACGACGACCTCTTGATCCACCCAACGGGCGCCGGCATGAATCAAATCATCTTTGATATTTTGGAAGCTTGTGACCTGCCGTCCTTGGACAATCTCTGCTGAGGCTAAAACCCAACCGGCATGGCAAATTGCGGCAATAATACCGCCTTGCTTATTGGTATTGCGAACGATTTCCAGAGCCTCCTGATTGGCCCGGATTTTGTCCGGCGCCCAACCACCGGGAATAACGACAACGTCCCAATTGTGCTTGAGGAAGTCCTGGCATTGCCCATCAACATCGATCGGAATGCCATATTTGCCCTTATAACTCTTTTCGCCGATGCCGGCTATCTTTACCGTCGCGCCTGCCTCGAGAAAGCGGTAATAAGGATATATCAGTTCGCGATCTTCAAAGTCGGGACCGGCTAGGATAAGCACATTTTTTCCCTTCAGTTCCATGTTTTAACCTCGCTTGAGGCCTGATGCCTCTATCACTTACCTGTGCCTTGAAATTAGCGGCATATGAGAGTCCGAGCAACCGAGCTGTCACCAGGTCTTTAATGGTACGCTTCATTCTAATGGCACTTGCATGATTTGCCCAAAGCTCTCACAGAATTTTCATAAGCCGTTCATAAGATGCGAGAGTGAAGGGGAGAGTCGCTGGGGTATTTGGCGACGGCTGCTGTTTGTTTGGGCAGCTTTTGGCTGAGGTTGGCACAATCATGACTAATGATGAAAACGTGGCGCTTCTGAGAGCGTTTCTATCTGCTGGAGATGGCGCGCTCAAGCTCGGCAATCATACGAGCGCAGAACATTATTATCAGGAAGCATTACGCTTTGCCAATCGGCAATTGGGTCCTAGCGTACCTGAAACCGGATTGAGCAATATTAGCCTATCCATGTTTTATCTCGATCGAAAATCTCTCGATGAAGCAGCGAAATATGCAAACGCCGCGCTCGATATTTTCACCCAGATTTTTGGCAGCGATCATCCGGCTACCGGCATCGCTTTGCACCAACTGGCGGAAGTATGCACAGCACAAGACTTATTGGATGTGGCTAAGCCGATCAGAAGAAGAGCGACCGAGATTTTGTCTGATCATATTGAATCTTTCCACACGCCAGTGGCGATCAAGTTGCCTACCTTTTCTGCCGTAACTGAATTCGAGCCTGTTTATAGCAATCAAGCTTTCGGCAGACTAAAGGAGACTAGCAACTTTAGTTCCGAGAATTAGTTTTATCCTGAGCAGGGCTATCTAAACAATAGCCTACACCATGGACGGTTCGGATGATGGAGGCGCCATCCGGACTGTCTATTTTTTTGCGCAAAGTTTTTATATACGTGCGCACCGTATCAAAAGAAGCACTGGAGTCTGCCGACCAAACGCGCTCGAGCAGCGCTTCTGAACTAAACACTTGGTTTGGGTAACGTAAAAATAGCTCAAGCAGGTTGAACTCTTTGGGTAAGAGTTTGATCTCATTACCATCTTTAAACACCTTAGCTGTGCGCGGATCGAGAGCCAGATTGCCCACCTGCAAATCCTTTGCGGAGACAGCCTGCGGTCGGCGTAACAACGCGCGGATGCGCGCAAGTAATTCGCGTGGATCGAACGGTTTGGTTAAATAATCATCCGCACCGGCATCAAGACCGACCTCTTTTTCCTCAATCGAAGATTTAGCAGTCAGCATTAAGACCGGTGCAGCTCCGCCGCGGGAACGGTATTCCTGCAAAACCAAGGTACCGTTCAGTCCGGGCAAGAGCCAGTCCAAGACGATCAAATCGTACTTGAACATTTTCAACATCTGCACGGCGTCAGCTCCATTCAGAGCAGCTTCAACCGTATGCCTTTCCGTCGTCAGTAAAGTACGAATTAAGCTGGAAAGCTGCTTATCGTCCTCAACAACTAGGATTTTCGCCATGGTAAGCTGGACCGCATTCAGACATTAAGCTCAACTGGCAATTATAATAGTAAATTCGTCTGGATTTGCTTATGAGTAAGTTGACAACTATTAATCTCAAGCGTTGGATTGACGAGAACCGAGATCTCCTCAAACCGCCTGTTGGCAACAAGTGTATTTGGGAAGATCGGGAATTCATCGTGATGATAGTGGGTGGTCCGAACGCACGCACTGATTATCATGTCAACGGCGGCGAAGAGCTTTTCTATCAGCTTGAGGGCGATATCAAGCTGAAGGTAATCGATGATGGACAGCCGCAAACGATAGACGTGCACGAGGGCGAAATATTCTTATTGCCTGCCAAGGTACCACATTCGCCGCAGCGACCGGCAGGGACAGTCGGTTTGGTGATCGAACGCAAACGAAACCAAGCAGAACTGGATGCGTTCCAGTGGTACTGTGCAAAATGCGGCCACAAGCTCTACGAAGAGTCATTCGTGTTGACAGACATTGCCCGACAATTTCCGCCGATCTTCAAGCGTTTTTACGACAGCGAGGAGCATCGGACATGCCGTCAATGTGGTAGCAAACTCGACGTGCCGCAGGGACCGAATTAGTCAGGCATGAAATGAATCAGACATAAAATGAACAAGATTGATATTCACACACATATTCTGCCTAGAGATATTCCGAATTTTAAGGATAAGTATGGCTACGGCGGATTTATAAAGCTGGATCATCACCAACCTTGTCGCGCCCGGATGATTCAGGACAATGGCAAATTTTTCCGCGAAATTGAAAGTAACTGCTGGGATGCCTTAGTGCGGATCAAAGAATGTGACGAAGAACAGGTTGACGTGCAAGTATTGTCCACTGTGCCAGTAATGTTTAGCTATTGGGCGAAACCCGATCATTGCCACGATTTGTCGAAATTTCTCAATGACCAGTTAGCTGAAATTGTCCAGAGCCATCCGACGCGCTTTATCGGCTTGGGTACGCTGCCTATGCAAGCACCGGATTTGGCCGTCAAAGAGCTGGAGCGCTGTGTAAAAGAGTTGGGGCTAGCCGGTGTGCAGATCGGATCACACGTTAATAGCTGGAATTTGGACCAACCTGAATTATTTTCGGTTTTCGCCGCAGCAGCGGAATTGGGGGCAGCGATTTTTGTCCATCCGTGGGAGATGATCGGTCAAGCTCAGATGCCAAAATATTGGCTCCCGTGGCTGGTTGGGATGCCTGCCGAAACAAGCTTGGCTATTGCCTCCATGATCTTTGGCGGTGTTTTAGAAAAGCTTCCCAATCTGAGAATTTGCTTCGCTCATGGTGGTGGCGCATTCAGTGCAATTGTCGGGCGAATAGATCATGGTTTTGAATCCCGCCCGGATCTTTGTGCCGTGGATAATAACGTTCTTCCTTCGCGCTACCTGGGTAGATTTTATGTCGATTCGCTTGTCCACAGTCCGCGCGTACTAAAACTGATTCTGGAGACATTCGGAGAGGATAAAGTAGCTCTCGGCAGCGATTATCCATTTCCGCTCGGTGAAGACCATCCGGGGGCGTTGATTCAGTCAATGTCAGATTTTACGCCAGCGGTTAAATGCAAATTGTTATACGAAAATGCTTTAGCTTGGTTGGGTGCCGCTGCCACAAAGCAGCTGTCCGGCTCACCTAAAATAGGAAGTAGAGCGTCATCATGAAAACCCAGACAGTGGAATTTGCCAACGATTTGGATTTCGCGCGCAGCATGGATGCTGCAGATCCACTGCGGAAATATCGCTTCGAGTTTTGCTTTCCTCAATGCGGCGAGAGAAAGGAAGCAATATATTTTGCTGGCAATTCGCTGGGACTTGAGCCGGTCAATGCCCGCAAATACATCAATGAAGAGCTCGACGATTGGGCATTCTTAGGCGTGGAAGGTCATTTCGAATCGCGCCACCCCTGGCTTCCTTATCACGAATTCGTGGCGGACATGACAGCTAGATTAGTGGGGGCGAAGCCGATTGAAGTAGTGGCCATGAATACTTTGACCGTAAACTTGCATTTGATGTTGCTCTCTTTTTATCGACCAACGCAAGAGCGCTATAAAATCTTGATCGAATCTGATTGTTTCCCTTCCGATCGCTATGCTGTCGCCTCTCAAGTCAAGAATCATGGATACCAGCCTGACGACGCAGTTTTGCAAATCAAGCCGCGTGAGGGCGAATTCGCCTTACGTCCGGAAGACATTCTCCACTTCATTGACGAGCGCGGCAAGGAGATTGCAGTGATCTTGCTGGGCGATGTCAATTATTTGACTGGCCAAGCATTTGAATTGAAAAAAATCGCCGAGGCAGCCCATAAACAGGGCTGTATTTTCGGCGTTAACTTGGCACACGGTGCCGGCAATCTTTTGCTCAATCTGCATGACGATGAGGTTGATTTTGCCGTTTGGTGCAGTTACAAGTACTTAAATTCGGGTCCCGGCGGTATTGCCGGATGCTTTGTGCATGAGCGATATGCTCATGATTTCGAGAGACCGCGCCTGGCTGGATGGTGGGGTCACAATAAGGAGACACGTTTTCAAATGGGACCCGTTTTTGATCCGTTGCCTGGCGCTGAAGGCTGGCAGCTAAGTAATCCACCGATCTTTCAATTGGCCGCCTTGCGCGCCTCATTGGAGTATTTCGACGTGATCGGCATGGCCGAAATTCGCAAAAAAAGTGAGCTGCTCACTGGCTACTTAGAATTTTTGCTCAAGGAAATTCCGGACAATTTCTGCACGATTCTTACACCATCTGATCCCCAGCAGCGTGGTGCTCAACTTTCCGTACGAGTGAAGGGTAACCCGAAAACCACCTTGAGCAAGTTAAAGGAGCGAGGGGCAATGTGCGATTTCCGCGAGCCCGACATCATTAGAGCAGCCCCGGCACCGCTTTATTGCAGCTTCCAGGATGTCTATGAATTTGCCAAAATTGTCAGGGTTTGTCAATCGTGAGTGATATCGTCAAGGCAAATAGTGAGAGTGAAGCTGCGGCGGATATCGCTATCGTCGGTGGCGGTCTAGTCGGCTCGCTTTTAGCTCTCTCGCTATGCAAGCGTGGCTTTACGGTGGATGTCTTTGAAAAGCGGCCGGACATGCGCAAAGTGTTGCTCAGCGCCGGGCGATCGATCAATCTCGCTTTGTCCACCCGCGGATTGAAGGCGCTCCAGGCTGTCGGTCTAGAAGAGCAGGTTCTAAAGCTGGCCATTCCGATGCGAGGAAGAATGATTCATTCGCCTGCCGGCGATTTGATGTTCCAACAATACGGCAAGGACGATTCTCAATTTATCAACTCAATTTCTCGCTCCGAGCTGAACAAGCTTTTGCTTGACCAGGCCCAAGCAACGAAGCGCGCGCGGTTGCACTTCGGCCAGAAAGCTACCGGTGTTGATCTTTTCAGAAACAATCTTGAATTGACCAATGAACTTGGAGAAGAAAGGACGGTTTCTGCAGACATTGTTATCGGCACAGATGGCTCGGCATCGGCCATTCGTGACGACTTCCGCAGTCTTCCCGCATTTGTCTGCACCGAAGAGTATTTGGACTACGGGTATAAGGAGCTCTCCATACCGCCAAGTAAGAATGCAGGCAAGAATGTAGGGAAAAATGCAGGCGAGAGCGGCTCCTGGCAAATTGAAAAGAATGCCTTGCACATTTGGCCCCGTGGTACGTTCATGTTGATTGCTTTGCCTAACCTTGACGGTAGTTTCACATGCACCTTGTTCCTTCCCTACGAAGGGGAAAATAGCTTCGATAAATTATCGACACCAGATGCGGTGCTCGCCTTTTTTTGCAAACATTTCCCGGATGCTCTGAGCTTAATGCCGGATCTCGCCGAGTCCTTTTTCGAAAATCCGACAGGCAATATGATCACCGTTAAGAGCTCCCCCTGGAACGTTGAGGGCCGCATCCTTTTGCTTGGCGATGCCGCCCACGCTATTGTGCCTTTCTTTGGCCAGGGAATGAATTGTGGCTTTGAAGATGTCACGGTTCTGGAGCGGTGCATGGATGATTACATGAAAAATGGCGGCTCACTTTATTTGGAACGACGATTGAAGAATGAGAATTTAACGACCGGCCGTCGACAGCAAGAAGGCTCTACGGGCTGGCAATTTGTCTTCAATGATTTCTTCGTCAAGAGAAAAATAAATTGCGATGCCATCGCCGACATGGCCGTGGAGAATTTTATCGAGATGCGCGACAAAGTCGGCAACCCGCGGTTTTTGCTGGAAAAAGCTGTAGAAAAGCGCCTGCAAAACGAATTTCCGGGCGAATACATCTCAAGATATGGCTTAGTCACTTTCACTAATGTGCCGTACAGCTTTGCCTTGATAGCCGGATTAGTGACCGACGAAATTTTACGCGAACTGGTGAGTGAGATTAACTCAGCAGAAGATGTAAATCTGCCATTAGCCCAGAAGTTAATCAAATCGAAGTTAGCGCCGATGTTGCGAGAGCAGTCCGACCTTGTGACAATGCATCGTTAGATGGGAAGGTCCAGGCATGACAGAAAAACTGCCAGTTTTTCTGTCTACGGCCGTCAAGAGCAATTAATCTTTCGGTACTAACACCTTCTTAACCGAACCAAGTGTAGTCTGCACAGGACCGATAATTCGGTCAAAGCGACAGTTCTATATTAATGGAGAGATCATCATGCCAAAACCGGCAGAACATCATCATAAAGCTGCAGAACATTTGGAACACGCTATCAAGCATCATCGCGAAGCTGCCAAACATCATGAACAAGGCAATCATGAGAAAGCTGGTCATCATGCTCACATAGCCCACGGTCACCATCTTCATGCTGTTCATCATCATGAAGAAGCGACAAAGGCTCATGCTGACGAGCATTCAGGCGCTCACATCCGCTAGAGACAGTGTCTTAGCAGGCGCTCCGTTTAGCATGACATAAGTTGCCGGCGGAGCGTCTGCATCTATTACTGCGGTGGATTCTCAATGTTTCTTTGAGTCTCACGCAGTATGGCCTTGTCTTTTGCTGAAATTCTCGGGTCGTGTTCAACCACGTCCAGTATTTCTGATTGCAGGATTGTTATCGCTCTGTCTAACCGCTTTTCTTCTTCAGGCTTTCTTTCGGAAGCGTGAGAAAAGATCTGCTCCAGATCTTCAGACGCGGCGCGATGATTTAATTGCCCATCTTCAACCCTCAATCGAATCAAATCAACTTGCTCCACCAGTGGTGCTTCCTTTTTTGCAACATCCTGCTGCATCGCCACAATTGCGGCTTTGCGAGGCAATGCTGAAATGAACAGATCATGGATTGATATTCTGCTTTCCTCCCCGGTAGACGAATTATCACCCATCGTATTAAACATCACTGCCTGTGGCTTGGCTGTTGAACTGTCTCTCCTAATCAAAACAACATGACCTTTTTCATCCGTGTCCTTGTAGCGCCGGTCGTGATTCATGCTTGGATTATCAAAGGGAGGATTATCGGCATTGACTGTCACTAGTGACTGCGACTGACTATTATTGAGCGCATCCTGCAATTCTTTTTCTGTTGCCACCTTGATCATCTGTGGGGCGACCAACTGGCTATCTGCCTTACTGAACCTATTGGATAGGTTAACAGAGTCCGCTGAGGCCGGTGAGCGAGGACCTTCGAATTTGCCATGGACAACGATTGAATTCAAATCTGATGCCCCGGTCAACTCGTGATATGCGATCAATTGCGCTTCAGGCCATAGGTAGAACTGTGTGCCATATATTTTCCGACCATCGACAGTGCCCCCGAAGCGTTCCCCGTCGTCGTTAGCACGCTGGGGCTCGACCTGTCTGTACTGAAGACGAACACCAGGGTTTTGCTCCTCGAACTTCTTCAAAACGACGTTAATTGCAGCCACTTGAAAGAGTTCGCTGGCATAGCTGCGACTATTTGCTCTCACAGGCAGTTCATGAGATTCACCGTGAGGTTGAGCATCCACACTGACTGTGCCACCGCTGGAAAGGCTAAACTGCCCAAAAATTGCCACTTGCGCTATGACCACGGCCGCACTTTCGGGATGTTCTCTGTAGGTAGCGATTTCCACAGTGGCCGGGCCACATGTCGGATGGCGGCCCTGGTGGATCATTTTCTGAGAGGCAGCTTGGGAAAGTATTTGTTCAGCCAGAACTCGACGCTGCTCTGGCGTTGTCGGTTGTTTAGCTTCTGACGTCAAAAGGCGGTTCAAGTCGAAGTAGGTGCTTGCTATTTGGGTTGGTTTGAGCTGATCTTGAGCGGCTCGCCGTTCAAATGAATCCATGTCGGATTTAAAGGTCGCTAGTTCTTTGGCATCCTTAATACGCGATTCAGCACTGTTGAGCAAAAAAAGCCTGAAGATCGGCAAAGCAGCATCGTATTTAAATGCCACGACTGCTGCCCCCAGCACTTGATCTGAGACGATACCATCTCGCCAAGGCACCCACACTTTGGTATAACGGTGTTCGACGAACTTTCCATCTGCCGTAGGCGTCAAGGTAAACCAATCGCCGTTTACGTCGTTTTCGCGAATTGCGCCGTTTTTGTAGAGCGTTATCTTATTTCCATGTTGGTCGAAAGAGACGACGCCATTGTCAGTGGTGCCAGATGCATTTTGAGAGATTTGTGCAAAGAGCTCCTTGGTCTTGGGATCGGATAGAGTGGCATTGATTTTGGCAACGGTTTTCTGCGGCTGCCAATGTTGGAACATGTAAATCGGATCGAATGGTCCTAAAGCAGCGGCAGCCAATTCGCTGCTCTTGGCCGAGCCATCTAAATGGTTATCGCCTGCGATCATGGTCGCCTCTTGAGGTGCCAGACACCTTAGGTCTATCCGTAATCCTCAATTCCTGGACATTAATTAGGGCAAGCGCCAGCGCCTGTGCCTTTTTCTGGCGCACTTGTCTGGATCAAATGCGGACTAAGCTTGTGTAAGTGTTTCTCTTGTTAGATAGAAAAACCGCCAGTTTTTCTATCTAACTACCGTCGGCAAAAGCATTTGTTCTTTCGGCACCGTTTGATGATTTAACAATCTCTCTACGGTTTTTGCCGCCCTTTGTCCTATTCCCACTGGGTCTTGGGCAATGGTTGCGGCAAGGCGGCCGTCTTTAATAGCGGTCACCGCCTCGTGAATAGCGTCAAAACCGACAACAAACGTTTTATGCCCGGCACTTTTCTGGCGCAGTGCTTCGCTCGCCCCAAGAGCCATCTCATCGTTGGCCGCAAATATTCCATCTAGCTGTTGTCCCATGCTCAGCAAGCCATCCACCACACTTTGGGCCTCGCTGCGGGCAAAATTGGCTGTGCGCTCGATCAATTTGTAATGAACTGAATTTTGCTTTTCCAATTGGGACAGCCGGGTGATGAATCCCAGCCGACGTTCGATTGTCGCTTCCATGCCGACAACGCCGTTTAAGACCAAGATCGTTCCTCCTTTGGGCAGCAGTCCGGCCATTTCGTCGGCCGCCAGAGCGCCGCCGGCTCGGTTTTTGGAACCAATAAAGGCATCGATGTCTGTGTGTGCTCGCGCCAACGCATCCTGATTGATGCGCAGATCGACGATTATTACCGGCACGTGGCTGTCTTTCAGCTGTTTGATCTGAGCCGTGATCTCATCATTGGAGCCGATTGGAGCGATCACCACCGCCTTTAATTGAGGATCGCTGCGTCCCAAGACATAGTCTGAATAATATCGATCGAGCTCGCGCCTCTGAGCACTGACATCAGATTGGGCAGAGCCGTAGCGGATCGCCAGCGAGTAGTTTTTCTTCAACTGAGAGTCCATGCCGGATCTGAAACCTTCATCGATTTTGCGGAAGTATTCATTGTTGTAGTCATAAAGCAGAAGGAGGATGATCGGCTTGCCGGCATTATCTTGATGGCTAGCCTGATCACTTAATCGATCACTAGAGCGATCACTAGATCGATCGGTATTTTTGGCGGCGTCAGCAGATCGATTGTTAACTTGATTGGCCGGCTCATTGCTGGCTAATCGCCCGCAGGCCGAGCTGGTCATGGCCATGAGGCACACAAGCATGGTTAAAAGCAAGACTCGGAGGCGAGAGATCGCTAATGGCATTCTAAAATCCTTAAACCAGGCAGTGGCGAAAGTTTACCAGACTTTTGTCATGCCCTCTTAGCCAATTGTCATTTTCTATGTCATGCTCGTGTTATGCAGATCAAGTACCAGACTCTTCAAATGGCATTTTTGACAGTGGTTGCCGTGAGTGACATGAATTCGGCACTGGCTGCCTCCACTGCTGACGAAAGCGCTAACTTCAAAGTGGGAAAGGCCAGCTATGCGTCAGGCGATATAAAGGGCGCGCTGCATTATTTGGATCTGGAGCTTGCTAAAAATCCCAACAACGCTGTCGCTCATTACTATAAAGCAGGCGCGCTGGTGAAGCTGAACCAGGTGGATGAAGCGAAACTGGAATATAAACGCGCTTATTCCCTTCAACCTGAGGGAGCTCTTGCTAAATTCTGTCAAACGGCAATCGGACAATTGCAGGCTGCCGAGCAGGGCCCAGCCATGAGGAACAATTTCAAAACGATAGCGGGCAAACCGAACAACGACGATACGGAGCTAGATGCGATTAATTCTCTCTCTCACAGATTGAATCGCGAGGTTGGACCATTTGTCTATCAAGACCCATTTAGAACCTTTGGGCGACCAGAGAAATTGAATGGCTTTAGTTCAAGCCCGCTGTCGCGATACAAGCTGATTTCGGCAGATCCCAAGACTGCAACAGTTGTAGTACAAACCGTCGACGGCAAAATGCTGACAATGAGCCAAAGCAAATACGACGAAATTCTTGCCGAGGACCTGTCCTCGTCTCAGTCCATGGAACAGACAAGGGCCCCGTACGAAGAAAGACACGAACATCGTATGCACAGGCGAGGGTCCTGGCGGCAGCCACAATTCGACAGTTGGGCTGGCAGATCCGATCCGCAAAGAATTAAATCGTCTTTAATTAATGAAAGTGCAGCCGGAATCGCTTCTCAAATCATCCAACCTGTCGTCAGAAGCGGTATCAAATTGGATCCGGTGGGAAGCGATCTCTATGTGCGCAATTACATTACTGAGGGCGAAACATATGCACCGGATGCAATACCACTGCGAGCCACAGCGCTTAAGCTAAGGGTCGATATGCCACCAGAGAAAAATAGCTGGAGCAAGGCAACGCTAAAGTAACTGAGAATGATGCGATCATCACTTCGACTCCCAAGCATTAGCAAAGCCACCTTGAGTATCAACGCTCTTCTTTTACTCTTATTTGCTCAGCCTGCGGATGGACAAGCATCAAATCACATGGACAAAAAGACTGCCGTTCTGAACGGCAAAGTGAGTTCGGTTTCTTTGCTCGACGAATTGAATTCGGCTTTGGGTTTTACCGTCGCTCACCCTAATCTCAAGTCAATTAGTGGAAAGATTTCATCGGTGCAGTTGGGCACTCAAGCCTTTTATCATGGTCTAGCAGTTGGTGACCTGGTTTCCGATGAGCAAACCGATGGTACGCAGTTAATTGTGACGATTGAGAGAGATGGTAAGCAATATCAGTTACGTTTGAACAACAATTATTTAAAGCGGAAGCCTGGCGGTCCAGTTGCGCCACAGCTGCTAGGCAACACGACTATAGCGCCGGCTAAACAGAGCTGGGAATTGAATGCAAATGCCGTCGAGAAACTGTCGCCTCAAGAGAAGAACAGAATTCTGAGCCAGCGGCAGATCGTCATTCTCATCGACAAATCAGGTTCGATGGACGACCGTGATTGCCCGGGCGGGCTCTCCAGATGGCAATGGTGCGAAAGGCAAATTGATACTCTGAGTAATCAACTTGCCAATGTCTTAAAGGGATTTACTCTGGTCGTCTTTGACGAAAAATATCAAGTCTACAAAAATGTTGGACTGGCCGATGTGCAAAGAGTGTTCACCTCTAATCAGCCGATCGGCGGTACTAACACCGCCGAAGCACTCGATAGCCAATTGAAAGATTACTTTGAACACAGTCGATCTAAGCCACTTTCGATAGCGGTTCTTACCGATGGTTTACCGAATGATCCTGACTCACTGAAAAAAGTGATCATCGATGCGTCGAAGCGCGTAAAGTATCCCGGTGAGGTTTTGATCACATTTCTGGAGGCTGGTCCAACAAGAGAAGGTACATGGCTTTTACAAGAGTTGGATAACGAGCTCGTTACTCAAGGTGCTAGCCAGGACATCGTGGATATGAAAGGCTTTTGGCAACTGAATAGGATCGGGCTTCGGGACGCCATGGTTGAAGCCATTTATGCAAATGTACCTACCGCGAATACCATGTCATCAAAAAAACCAGACACAGCCAAACAGAGTGCAATTCATTGAAAACATCTACTAGCCGTTCAATAAGTGGCCAGCCTCTAAATACATGGTTATCCCAGCAATTTAACCGGCGATATCTTGCGTCTGATCCGCAAGGAATTAGAGCAGCATGTTTTATGATGGACGGCGAGCGACGACGATATACCGAGGACTGTCAAAGTCGTCAGTTTGGCTGCTTGCAAACCACTGGTTAACACGCTGCATGAACCGACATTGCTCGATGACAAAGCCGGCTTGTTCGAGGATATAGGGTACTGTAGCGAGGCTCTGAACGCACGCCAGGGGTAGGTGGTCGATCAGTTCACTCGAGGGGCCAGTCCAAATGCGTCTGGACCACAGGGCGTCGAGGACGACTACATGTCCACCTTGGTTCAACCAGCTGTACCAGTGTCTGAAGACAGTGAGGGGATTGGCAAACATTACCACCCCCTGCCTGCAGGTGATGTAGTCGAAGGAGCGATGCGCAGTCGACTCCAACAACTTCTCATCGTGCGCGTCGCCTACTAAGAAACTGACCCGACCGCCAAGCTCTGGCGGTAGCCCTTTCTCGTTGCGAGTTAACATCTCCCCAGAAAGGTCGGTAGCGACGATATGTCCCTCCTTACCCACCCACCGGGCAAGCATGCGGGTGAACACACCGGTGCCGGCTGCCACATCGAGACAAGTGCATCCGGGGCGGAACTTGATCGCTTCTAACACATCAGATGTCCAGGCGCTCTCTTCTTCGGGCGTGCTCAGACCGTGACCCCTCTCGTTTTCGTAGTTGGCCGCCTCGGCATCGACAATTTGCAAGACTTTCTTGATCAGGTGAGTTTGATCCATAGCTGCTCCATTGTAGACAGCCGCCATCGGGTAATGCGTTTACTTCATGGCACGAACACGAGGCATTAGGGCGCTTGCTGTCTTGGTTGGCTTTGATCAGAAGGATACTATGTGCCAGGATAATGACAATGTGGACAGCGCGAACTGAGCACATTGCTGACATTATCCTATTTGATTATATAGTATGATTAAAGCAGACCCGACAAAGTAAAAGTGTGAGGGCTCTAACTCGGTTAAGTTAGAGCCCTCGGTACCAAGTGTTTTCTCATCTAGCTGCCCGCTCGTTCGAGCCTGGCTGTCCATTTAGCGCACAGATCCAAATGCCAAAATGCTTCGGCCAGGTCCATACCGACTGCGTCGCCGGACTGAAGCGCCTCGTATTCGATCCATTCGGCGATCAATTTTGCGTCTTTGGTTTGGCTTTGATGACGGCACCGAGCTTGCACCTTAAGATCTAGATGTTCGCGGGTGATGCTCTCGTAATGGTTAGGTTTATTGGTGGACCAGAGCAAGAGATGGCAAGCTCGATGCGGAGCAAGACCTTGATCAAAGTGCTCCGGATATTGCAGGCGCCCTCTAGCGAAGACATGCACGGCATCGAGTGTGGCTTCACCGGTTGTGCGATGATCGACATGGTTGATTTCGTGCGCCAGCTCGTTGAACCACACCGATGGATCGTGTGTCAATACCACATCCGGTTTCCAGAGCCGGATGTGGTGGACGACAGCTTCGCGAGCAGCGGTGTATTCGAGAAAGCCGTCCGCATGCGGCAAGATCACTACTTCTTTCACACCCAAGAGGTTGGCGGCGTGCCTCTGTTCATCGGCACGGATTTCGATCAATTCTTCCGATCCATGTTCACAGCTGCCACCGCCATTTTCTCCGTTTGTGGTGATCAAATAATAGACTGCAGTTCCTTGAGCAGCCCAGTTGGTGATTGTGCCACCACAAGCACCTTCAATGTCGTCGGGATGTGCACCAACTGCTAGTGCCGTTTGCGGCGCAGAAAGTGTCATGACTTGTTCCTTCCTTTCTTGTTAAATCCTGTTGTCCTTGCGTGTTGACGAGGTTTATGTGTGGACAAATATTGGAGCGCCCTCGTCCTCTGGGTCTGGGCCCAAGTTCAGATATGCTTGTCTGAGATGCTTCCAGAGTCTCAGTTTTGACCAGTCTGGCGGGTTGGCATATTCCATGGTGCTCGTCAACAGCGGATTGGGCAGAAAAACAGTCAGTTGTTGTAAACCTTCGCCAGTGATCAGACGCAGCCCCCAGCAGACTGGTCGACCCTGGTCGTCCAGATGGCGATACATCTCGGCGCGAGCGGTCTTGCGCCGTTCAGCATCGGCGGGAGAAATGGGTGTGCAGCCAATGCCTTTGCTTATGCCAATACAGAGGTGCAGATGCCAGTTCGAAAATACAATGGTGAGATAGCCGTCAGATAGGACGATCTTTTTGGGCTGGCTATCGGTTTTGCCTTCGATGACAGACCCCGGGATGAGCTGACCGAATTCAATCTCTTCCCAGTATTTTTCGAAAAGGTCTTTGAGCAAGGTGCAAAGAAAAGTTTCAGAGGTTGGCAGCGGAAAAATCTCCAGTCTGCCCATCCCTTCCTCATAGACAATTCGAGAGACCGGTGTGGTTGTGATTGGAAAGTGTGCAGGCATTGCCATGGATACTGGCAAGTTTGTTGTCGCAGCTTGACTAGCCATTTTTTCTTCTCCATAGCGTTCGCAATGTGGTTTCAATTCACAGCAGTGTGAAACCACCGGCGAGCGCAGCAAAATTGTCTTTGTTGCTGTTATTGTGATCTAGCGCACTAGCCGATCGTAGCCTCGTGCTCTGTACAAGAGCATGGAGCCCAACCAGCTGAGAACGAAGATGCCGATGATGTAATAGCCCCAGCTTCCCAACTGAACGTTGTTGGCCAGAGCCCAGATCGCTCCGTGTAAGCCGAAACGCTTGCTGATGATTTGCAGAGCTTCGACGCTTCCAATTCCTAAAGCGATGACCACAGAGATACAGGTGATTGTCATGTTGTAATAGAGCTTGCGGAGAGGCTTGAGAAAGGCCCATCCATAGGCGCCCAACATGAGCACACCGTCCAAGGTGTCGATCAAGCACATGCCGGCAGTGAAAGCCAATGGCACCAAAAGCACAACGTAAATAGGCATGCCGCTAGCACCGGTTGAGCCGGAGATGCTGACAAGCGCTACTTCACTTGCTGTATCGAAACCGAGTCCAAACAAAAGACCGACCCAATACATATTCCAACTCTTGCTCACAGTCTTAAGCACCGGCTTCAATATTCTGGCCATTAAGCCGCGGTTATTTTGCTGATTGGCCAGATCGACATCGCTATATGCTCCTCCTTTCACCACTTTTCGCCAGCTTCGATATGTGTCGCTGAGAACAATCAAGTTGACCAGGCCGATGCCCAGAAGGAAGCAGCAAGAGATAGATGTACTAATGAGCGAACCAGCACTCTTGTAAGCGGGAAGAGAGTTGAGGAAGGATGCAGAAATAGCCACGGCAGCACACAAGGCGATGACGATTGTCGAGTGCCCCAGGGCGAAGAAGAAGCCCACTGCCAAAGGTTGCTGCCCATCCTGCATTAGTTTTCTGGTGGTGTTGTCGATGGCCGCGATGTGGTCCGGATCAACGGCATGCCTCAGTCCGAGGCCGTAGGCTAATAGCGCTAGCCCCGCTAGGACCGGATAGCGTGGTGCAAGACAGGCCACCGCGAGCAGGACAAAACCATGAAACACACCCAACGATACGCCGATCAGCAAAAGGCGACGTCGAACCACCGCTGACCGCATAAGTTCGCGCAAGCTTTCAAACATATTTGTAATCCTTTCTTCTTTCAATTTTTGTTTGCAGTGGCGGTCCAACAACAACCCGGATGCCGATTGGCATAAACAAGAGTTGTCGATTGAGTGGCTGTATTTGACTAAATGAGGTTGTAGTACTTCCTGCTTCGAAATCAAACTGAATGCATTGAATGCCCCTACCTTAGAAGAAGTAGAGCATCGGTTTCAAGTTTGTTATTGGCAGAGTTGACTTAGTTAACTTGCGCGAACTGCGCTATGCAGCGAATGCCATGGTCGGCACTAGGAGCCGGTTTCAAGAGCCACAATCAAAACCAGAATAAGCAGAAAGCAATCTTCATTGCCTCTACATATGGTGCACGCAAGTAAAGTGATATTGCCTTCCGCTTTCTTACTAAGCACACTCCTTTGGTTCTTGCGGCTCTAAAGACTGCATCAAGCTATGGTTTGCATCCTGGCTTGCCACTTGATCTGACTTTTCTACCAATGCAACGACATGTTCACAAGTTTCGTTCCAATGGAGGGCGGTGCAGTTAGGAAACGACCGGCTCTCTTCACCGGCTTTGAGAGTAACCGACGGTGCCCGTTCACATTGCCAATGACAGCCACTCGATTCGACCGGGCAATTAAGTTCGCGTCTCAGCGCTTGCAACGAAATCTGGGAGAGAGTTAGGAAAGTCTTGTCCAGACATGGTCCGTCTGTACAAATGAAAAGACAATTTATGTTCTTCTGATAATGCTTAATTGCGGCTTCAACAGTCGAGCGATATCTTTCCGTTTCAATATAAATGCCTTTTTTATGACGATAGAAATTGAGCAAGTCTTCTATGTCAGCGTCAGAGACGTGGCCGTTTTTATGGATCACCAGAGATAATGCCGATCGAAAGAGATCCATAGATTTAAACTTCCCTCGCTTAGGGCAGCTTCAAACAGCCGACAAGGCAATTTGTTGAACCGGACATGCTGGAGACAGTGAAGCGGCAGTGACGGCGTTTTTCAAAATGCCTTTGCTGAACGCATAGTCCACCGCTTGCATAATTTGGTCATTGATTTGTCGATCGGCGAGGCACGTTGGATCAAGGCAGGAATCGAACATTTCTTTGAGGCTGTCTTTGGTTTGCCAATAGACTTTGCCTTTCACAGTGGCCAGATCGGTGGCTGACAATTGCGGTCGTATACGGAGCTCGTGGAAATATTTAGCTGCTCTGCCTGAACCGACTCCCCAGTCTGAGTTGATCAAGACGAGACAATGACCATATAGCAAGGTCAGATCGTCATACAGAGCTGTATCTCTCATCAGCTGACGCATGGTGGCAATCTCGTTGGTATCGGCAAACATTAGTTCGGCCGATTTAGGACAAGTGGCAAATGTGTAATAGTTAGAAAAATAGCAGGATGCAAAGATCGCTTCTCCCTGATTAAGAACAGGGACGATTGTGTCTCGCTGCCGTGGATTGTTTGGTCGATAAGCAACGCGTCTAAGCGACTGAGTGGCGTTGGCGGACCAAAGAGAATTGATCGCCTCCTTTAATAGCTGTGCAGATTCAGGCACTGACACGCCGAGCATTTCTGAATCTTGATGAATGTGGTGAACCGCTTTCAAAGCGACAGTCCGGGCCGCCATCTGATAGATCAATTGAGCTTCTTCGTAGCCTTGCTTAGCCAGGCTGGTTAACGAATCCTCATTGATATAAAGGCGACGTCCGGAGCGGTTTCCCGTACACCTTTCGTTGACTTCCTTCTGATCGGCGATTTTGTTCTGACAACTGCTAGCCGAATTTGACGAACTGCAGGTAATAGAACTCATAATAAAAACTCCTAGCTGTTAGCCAGGAGAAATGCTTATCTGCTGCAGGTATTGCAGAAGGTTCAGCATCTCTCTTTGCCTCGAAGAGGATGTGTTGTTGAACTACTCAGCGTGGGCATTCTGACTTCCAGCTTGGCTGGTTACAGTTGCGGGACAGCGGTGGAATTTCACCACACTTCCCCCACGAAAAATCGGTTGAACCGATTCAGAGTTTCGCTATTATATTTACTCTCGTTGTTTGTGCACGTTAAATTCCTGCTACCAGAAATAGGCTACGCCCCTATGCTATTCTCTCGATCATGAGTCATACAAGCGCCGACAAGAAAAAACTGATCGATCGTGTCAAACGCATTCGCGGACAAATAGATGCGATAGAAAGGGCACTTGCGGAAGAAAAGGATTGTTCAATGATATTGCACCATCTCGCGGGTTGTCGCGGCGCGATGAATGGATTGATGTCCGAAATTGTTGAAGGTCATATTCGCTCGCACATTATGCGAGGAGAACCAATGGTGCAGGAGAAAGCAGCCGAGGATCTAATCGAACTGGTTAAGTCTTATTTGAAGTGATTACCGAGCGATATGAAGAACGGGATTGAACGCCTATCTAGACCGAAGCAATTCTTCCAAAAGAAGAGCACGCAGCTGATGCAACCGCTCGTCGCTTCGCTGTCGCGGGCGACTTAGACCGACATCATGCACAGCAACAATGCGACCCGGTTTGCTGCCCATGACTGCCACTTTGTCCGCCAGGTAAACCGCCTCGTCGATATCATGAGTAACTAAGAGCGTAGTTGCTTTTGTCTTGCTGAGGACATAGAGCAATTCGTCCTGCATGCGCATGCGTGTATGTGTATCTAACGCACCAAAAGGCTCGTCCAAAAGCAAAATCTCGGGCGAGTTGATCAGCGCTCGCGCCAGAGCTGCACGCTGAGCCATGCCTCCGGAAAGCTCGCGCGGCCAATAATTCTCAAATCCTTTCAGACCGACAAGCGTTAGCATCTGCCAGGCGCTATCACGAGCGCTTCTCTTTCCAGCCGGCGATTCGCTGGCAATTTGCTTTTCAGCAAAACCAAATTCGATGTTCTTTAAAACGCTCATCCAGGGTAAAAGCCGTGGCTCCTGAAAAACAATGGCCCGATCCGGTCCTGGTCCAATTATTGGTTCACCGCCAGACAATATTTTGCCTTTATAGTCGGATTCCAGTCCTAAAATTAGGCGGATCAAAGTGGTTTTGCCGCAACCGCTTTCACCAAGCAAAACGAACAACTCTCCGGCCTTGATCTCCATTTTGCAGTTCGCCAGAACTTGCACCATCAAGCCATCGCTTACAAAGCCCTTTTCTTCAATAGCTATAGTCAGATCTTTGGACATTGTCCTGCCACGTACCAAATGTCGTTCGCCAGCGAGTGAGACTGCGCTCGAGCGCAACCAAAATTAGATCGCTCACTCTACCAAGAATGCCGACCACAATCATACCGACGATCAGATCGTCAGCACGAGAAAAGTTGCGGGCATCCCAGATCAACCAACCGAGTCCTTGAGAGGAAGCAATGATTTCCGACAGCAAGAGTAAAGTCCAGGATAGTCCCATAGCTACTCGCATGCCAGTGAAGATCTCCGGCAATGCCGCCGGCAAAAGCACGTGATACAACATCTCATGCGGTTTTTTGCCGAGCACATTGGCTAATTCGATGTACTGCCGATCGGCGCTCCGAATTCCCTGTACAGTATGCAAGACAACGATAAAGAATGTGCCAAGCGCAATTAAGCATATTTTGGAAAGTTCGCCGATCCCTAATAACATAATCAAAAACGGCACCCAGGCAATTGGCGGAATTGGGGCAAGGACAGAAATCGTTGGCTCAAGCATGCGGCAAAAGGTGCGATTGACGGCAAGCATTATGCCCACGACAATACCAACAAAAGTGCCGGCGATAAAGCCCAATATCAATCGCTGCCCGCTAATCAAACAATTTGCCGCGAGCGTCCCATCGTGCAACATGACGACAAAGGCTCGCAAGGTCATACCGGGGCTTGCCACCAAGCTTGATGGCACGATACCAAAACGTACAGAAAAATCCCACCCCACCAAAAGCAACACCGGAATCAGAAGGGCAAGCGTCCATTGCCAAGCGGATTTCGTGAAAGCCGATTTTGTCAGCGGTTTTTTGTTACGCCAAGCCATTTGGTTGCTATTTGTTATTCGACACTTTTGTGGTCGCGACCACCAAGTCACGAGCTTCGACAGTGCTGCGCACAAAGCCGACACTTTTCAAAAAATCGGCCTTTGCCTGAATGTTATTGATCACTGCGTCGTTTAACTGAGCATTCCAATTGTGTTTAGGGAATGCCCGCCTGACTACAGGCACCGGTACATCCAGCTCTTTAGCAATGATTTCTATGGATTGATCGGGATGTTCGCCTATCCACTTCTTTGTGTTTTGAATAACGTCGACGATTGCTTTGCATAAATCTCGATGCTCCGTAAGGAAACTTTCTCTCGTTACCGCCACCACGTGCGTAATGCCGCCATCAAGCGCTATCGCTTTGTTATTCAATTCCTCTTGCTGGACAAAGGGAGGCCAGATCGCCCAGGCATCGATTTTGTTCGAGTCGAAAGCGCTGCGCGCGTCAGGCGGTGTCATATCTACAATGGAAACATCCTGTTTAGTCAGCCCGACTTTCTTCAGGGCATTCAATAACCCGTAATGAGCGCTTGTACCCGCCAAGACTGCTATTTTCTTGCCGCGCAGATCTTTTACATCGGTTATGCCGCTGCCAGGGTGCACAAGAATTCCCAATTGCACCGAGGCGGAGAGAGCGATAATTTTCAAGTCAATACCGGCAGCCTTGCCCACTATCGCTGGTGCTTCCGCTTCGAAAACGATGTCCACTTTCTTTGTAGCGAATGATTCATTTATAGTTGGCAACGATTGAAACATATCGTAAGTAATCGTGGCATTGTACGGCGCGAGAGCCTGCTCAAATAAATGCTTGTGGCGAGCAATAAAGTACGGTCCGTAATCGACCGCCTTGGAAAAAGTGCCCATATGCACCTCGATTGGGTTTGCGGCGTTTACCGGATAAGATAAGGAGATCGATGAAACGAGAAGAAGAATAATCGCCATGCATCTGGCAACGCGAGGGAGCAAGACTAGGGAATAATTAGACATTTTTCACACCTGATACTAATTCGTGCAAAGGCTAACAGGTTTCAGGCAGAACCGGGTTAACCCGGACACAGTTAGTTGCCACGATTTGCCTGCTCTGGCCCTTCACAGCGTTCAAGAGATCGTAACGAAGGGGTCTGCATTGGCAGCGCCAGCTGATTGGCAAGCACTCGGCAAACCTCGCTTACTGCAACATTCGCTGTGCTTATGCCGGCGCGGTCGCGGAGTTCCACTTCACCTTTGGCGATGGCCTTACCAACAGTTATGCGAAACGGGACGCCGATCAGCTCGGCGTCATTGAATTTGACCCCGGCACGTTCATGACGATCATCTAAAAGGCTATCTATATTCAACCCGGTAAGCTGCCTATAAATCGTTTCCGCGGCAGCAAGCTGCTCGCTATTTTGACTGTCTATTAGCGTGATTACGACATCGAAAGGGGCGACCGATGAAGGCCAGCACAACCCCTGTTTGTCATGCCACAATTCAGCGATGGCCGCCATCAGGCGTTCGACACCGATGCCGTAAGAGCCCATGAGCAGAGGCTGTCTGGTCCCATCCGGTCCCAGGACTCTAGCGTTCATGCTTTCTGAATAGCGAGTACCAAGCTGGAAGATGTGTCCAATTTCCAGTCCCCTGGTCAGCGATAATATGCCACCACATTTGATGCATCGTTCATCTGAGGTTACTGTATGTAAGTCAGCCCACAGATCGACGGCAATGTCTCTTTCTACAGAGACACCACGCAGGTGGAAATCATCCTGGTTCGCGCCCGTAACCATGTTAATCCGCTTGCGCAAACGCGTGTCTGCCACAATCTTTTTGATCTTTTGATCATCTCCTGTGCGCACTGAGCAAGCTCCTAGAGATCCTGGCTGCGCACCGAGAGCTTCAAAGATCTCGGATTTGACTGCTGGTCTTAAGGTCGCTGCTCCTAACACCGACTGCAACTTCGCCTCGTTCATTTCTTGATCGCCCTGGACGATGGCGATCACTGCATCCCCGTCGGCGATATAAATCAGTGTTTTGATTTGCTCAGTGGCCGGTGCACCGGCGGCAAACTGTTCGAGTTCCCGAATGGTACGGATACCCGGAGTAGGAAATTGAGTTATAGGTTCTTCGGCCTTTTGCTGAGACTGGGCCTCTACTCTCGATTCAGCTCTTTCCAAATTCGCCGCATATTGGCAAGCAGAGCACAAAACCAAGGTGTCTTCGCCGGCATCGGTAAGCACCATAAATTCGATGGATGTGCTGCCGCCCATGGCCCCTGAACTCGCCTCTACCGCTTTGAAGCTCAGTCCACAACGAGTGAAGATGCTCACGTAGGCAGCATGGTGCTTCTGAAATGATCTCTCAAGCCCGTCGTTATCCAAGTCGAATGAGTACGAGTCCTTCATGGTAAATTCACGCACGCGCAACAATCCTCCCTTCGGCCTCGCCTCGTCTCTGAATTTAGTTTGGATTTGATACCAAATCTGGGGAAGCTGCTTGTATGAGAGCAGGCTGGTCCGAGCAATTGAGGTGAACACCTCTTCGTGAGTGAGTCCCAGTGCCAAGGGCGAGCCTTTTCTATCCCGGAATTGGAACATGATATCGGCCACCGCCTCCTTCCGTTCTGACTCCTCCCAGAGTTCAATTGGTTGGAGAGCGGACAATAGAAATTCTTGCCCGCCAATCTTGTTCATTTCTTGCCTGATGATCTCGATAATTCGGCGACGCACCCGCTGCCCCAGAGGCAAAAGGTTATAAACTCCAGCGGTTAATTGCCGAATATATCCCGCTCTGATCAAGAGCCGGTGACTGGCAGCTTCCACTTGTGCTGGATCTTCACGCAGTGTGGGAATGAAAACTTGTGACCAACGCATTTAGATTGTCCTCAAACAAATTCAAAAAAACAGCCACTTCTTGCGAGGTGGCTTCGAGACTTTGCTGTTACTTTTTTCAACTATGATTAAAGCAATCGCTCAAAATCAGCCACCTTTACGCTGGTTTGTCTTGGGGCCGGAGCAGTGCGCATTGCTTTGAACATAGCTTTCAATTATCCCTGCCGATCGAGATTTGTCAACCGGCACTGTTACACGTGGACAGTCTATTAATTGATTAGGTAATTGATTATGAGATCGCCTGACTCTAAACAATCAGATCTTTGATATCGCGGAACATTACTAGATGCTGTCCAACTTCACGCGCTCTGTTCATTGCTGCGTCTGCTGCCCCCAGCAGTGCACTTAAATCAACAAAATCCTCCGGTATGGAAGCTGAGCCAAGCGATAATGCTAACCGGTTGGGTTCCATGCCGGAAAGCGGGCTGGCCGTGAGACATTTGACAATGCGATTGGCAAATATCTGGGCGCCACCGGCCTTGGTGTTGGGCAAGAGCATCGCATAGTCGAAGGCGTCGTAATGCGCTAAAAGATCCTGGTGGCGCTTCAGTTGGCTAATCCTGAGGGCCGCGTCTACGATTGCTGAATTGGGTAGTTGCTGGCGCACTAATTCTGCACCGTTGGGAACTATCTGCCGCATCTCAAAAACAACAACTGAAAGTGGATTGCCCGCTCGATAACTGCGGAAATATTCTTGCTCCAAAAAATACAAAAATGCCGGATAGATGAACATCCCGGTCTCAGCCCGGCGCAAAGCCATCATCACGCTTTCAATCGCTAGATTATCAATGGCGCGCGGCTTCATGGTTATCTTATTTTGCACTTCGGTCTTGTTCGAAATGCTGACCAGATCGTTGACGACGAGATGATAAACAATTTGTACTAACTGTATCCGCGAGATTGGTAGGAGTTGCGACATATCTTCGATAGTCTGCTGTCCATTTACGTGCCGATAGAAATTAGCCATTGTCGCCAAATCGACTGGCGCTCCCTTGGCCACTTTTTGCACAAAGTCGATTTCAGACAGTTTGGCATTTTTGGGGTGTAAGAAAGAAGTCGGCAAAACTCCTGCACTTCGCAGATAATTGACTCGATCAGCTAGCTGCCTGCTCTGGATTAATAAGGTGTCAAAGCCTTGCCGAATCGTCTGGCGGTTTCTGGGAATGCGTGGTTCAAAGATGTATTGCCCCTCTGTCCAAGTCAAAAGTTCGATTATGGCGTCGTCACCGACGATACCAGCAGCGGTTGCATCAACCGGAATACCATCTTGTACGTAAATAAAGGCAGAGGTGTGACTATCGCGAATTTCCAATTTTCCGGTTAACCGGGCGGAAGCGATCGACTGCATTAACTGCGGTAGCGGACAATCGGCTAGGGTGCCGAAACCGGGGACTGCCCGGCTCGAAACGGGCTGAGGCGTGCTCGCGACAGGCTGTGCTGGCGGTTGGGCGCTGATTTGACCAGACCGACTTGTCGCTGCTGTATTGGCGTCTGCGCTGGGCGGTGGCGGCTGAGGCTTGTTGGGTAATTGATGTGTTCTTTCCTGCGTCTCAAAGGAATCTTTTGGGGCTCGAGGTTCCTTTGGCTGCGCTGTCCGCCTTTCGGCAGGGGGCAACTCCGATTCCTGCCAGACTCGTTCGATCTCTGCGTCCCGTTTTGCTTGTAATGATTCGGCATCCGCCGACGCTTGATCTTCATCAAGCCGAACGATTTCAGCATCGACTGCTTCCGCCTGAGCCGTGGAAACCGCTTGCCAACTTGGCTGGGTTGGCGAATCCGCTCGCGATGTCGTTTCAGTGGTAGCCTGCTTGCTTTGCTGCCGCGCCACCGGCAGATATTCGGCACAGGCAGAGATAATTTTGTTATGAACCAAAAGTACGTCCAAGCTAGTGAAATCGAAGACCAAATCTTGCTTGCCACCTTTCATGGCATACAAGCGCCATTGCAGATCGCCAGCTTTGAAATTGCGTACAACATCCAGCGTGAATTGGGTCATTTTGGCCGGAACGCGCCAGGTTAACTGCAAATGCTTGCCGCGCTGCTCAAGCGCTTGAGACAACACTCGATGCAATTCGGGCACATCCGGCCCGTTAGGCAAGTTCGTCAATTGTTCGGATAATCCGCTTTTCTTTAGCATGACCTGATGGTATCAAGATCTAGAGCAGTACTGTCTCTTTATTCCCAGTCCCAGACAAAGTTAAAAAGGGAGATGATTACCGTAGCGCTTATGTTCTCAAGAGAAGACTGAGCACGTCTGATAATACCACTTGGCAAGGAATGAGTAGGCGCAATAATAGCTTGAATGTTTGTTGCCAAGCCATCTCCTACAGAATTATTGGCATCGGTTGGTAACTGGTGGAGACCAAATAACGGTACCATATACAGTGGCATGAGCACAAACTTTGGTGAGGACAATATTTCTTTGCCCAGCCGTTGCCAGAGAAAATTGTCAATGCCAGTCACTTTTTCAGCGCTCCGGCCTTTTCAAAATCGGCATCGGCTAAAGCTCGTTGACCAATAGCTAAGTAGGCTTTGGCTCGCAAGTAATGCGCATCTGCGCTGCTTGGATCTAATTTCAAGGCTCGAGTGCATGCCTCAATCACTGGCTGGGAAGAGCCCATGCCCGCATAGCAGCTAGCTCGCAGCAAATAATCCTCGGCACTGGCTTTTGCTAATTTATCAGCACTGTCTAAATCTTGCAGACAATGGTCAAAGTCGTGCAATGCAAAATATGTGTTTGCTCGTTTCCTGTAAAGCGCTGGATTCGGGCAGCCAAAGCTAGAGCTTTAGAAAAATCTTGGCAGGCCTGATAAGTTTGTCGAATTTGCCAGAAGCAATCGCCACGTTTCTGCCATAACTGACTGTCTTTCCCGTTAAATTTGATCGCTTCGGTCAAAATCTGAATCGCTACATCGTAATGAGCATGGTTCATGGCCGCGATCGCTTTGTCCATTGTATTCGTGCTCGATGGCGGATTTAGGACGTTGCCTGTCTTTGGCTGCATCGCTGCCTGGTGCACGCCGGCGTTGTTAGAACCAGATTGATTCCTCACTCTTGCCTGGTCCGTTGTGGTTTTAGTGGTAGTCCCAAACGGGAAGCCGCTGTCGAGACGGATATGCGCTCTGTGATCGCTGCCTACCTCTTGGGCAGCTGAGCCACTGGAGCCTTGAGCAACGGCGGCAGCTGTCCAAATGCCGTGAAAGACATATGAAGAGATAAGTAGAGGCAAGCCAAGGCTTTTCGTCTTATGCCAATTTATCTTACGCCAGTTCAATTTAAGCCCCGATCTCGGATCTGCACACCCGCAGGGCAGCAGCTGATGGAAATCCAGAAGAGTTAAGTATATCCTGAAACTGCCCACACGATTCCGTACTCAAAGAAACCGCCTCAAATACGCATTTGCCCACACTTTAGACAAAACGAAAAGTTTTCCACCGCCGCCGCACCACACTTGGGGCATCCGACCGGTTCTCTTGTTTGTTTAACGACGTCTGGACTGGATACCGGCAGAGCATCTAAGTCCGGCGCTAACGTCTTTAGTGCATCACTTTGGTTTTGCGCAGTGCTGTCCTCTATGTTCTGCACCGGATTGCTGAGGTCCAGGCTTTTATTGTCTTCACTCGTCGGTATTTGACCGATCGTCCGTGCCCGCGGACGCTCGTTGCCTTTGGTGGTGCGCTTACTTCGCTCAGGCCAACGAATGGCATGAAGAATGATCGCGATCAGCGTCAGAAGAAGAGACACTGCAATGACGACGAGCGTCATCATCATTAGGGGCGGCAGGTCAGTTGAATTGTGGGTAATAGTGTGATGAGCAATTTCGCTCTGCCGCCGCGCGCTCTGGCAAGCCGACTCGACACCAAGCATGGTGTCATGCAAAGACTTATACAAATCGCTACTTGTATGAGCTAGCCTAAACCGGTTGGACATCGACTTGCTTAAAATAAAGGCGTTATCTATACCGGCTGCACTTAGCGCTTTGCCCGAAACCATTGCTGCTTGATGTGCGTGGGTGTTGACGACAATGAGAAAACCGTTAGGACCCATTCGCCAAGTTTTGCCAATTTCTAACGCCAGCTTGCGAGTGTTCTGGGGATTGTAAGTGGGTGGCAGCAGTACCACCTGCACTTTATAATGCAGCGTCTGGGCCAGCGCTGTCAGCGCATGGGTCTCCTGAGGATTCAGGACATGAGCGTAGTCGTTTATTGATCGAGTGGGATTTGTTTTAGAAAGAACCGGCGGCCAGTTGTTGCTCAAGTCTTGACTCCTTAACCCGTGCATATTTTCGCTCAGCCAGGGCTAGAAAGTCCATCCCGCCTAAGCCAGCTACGGTGGGTCAAGACAATAGGGGTCAAATTGTCCGAGCAACCCACTACATGACCATTGCGGCTGGTAAACTAAATCTTTGATGGGTGATTAAGCCGCCTCGACCTACGCACCGCTCGCTGACAGGATGCACGTCAAACTCCAAATACAGGCAATAGTTCTCGTTATTCTGGCCACAAGCCATCCATCGGCTTGGGCGGAGATTGATCACTGGCGAGAATTGAGCGAAAACGGGCAAAAGGCGTTTGATGAAGGTAAATTCAAGAAGGCGCAGCATTACTGGAGTAAGGCTGTCCGCGAGGCGACTCGTTCAGAAGTCGGCGACAAGAATCTAGCACTTAGTTTGAAAAAGCTAGCCGAGACCGAAATCGAGCTGCATAAGTATCGCGACGCCGAACTCAGGTTGCACCGAGCGGTTAAGATCAATACGGAGCTTGGCGACGAAGATCCGGAGGCGATCCGTGATTTAATCGAGCTGGCCAAAACGTATCGTTCGGTCAATTTAGAACAATTCGGCAAAGCAGTTGATACTCTGCTCAAACAAGCCGGCTTAAGTAAAATCGAAATTTTTCAAACAGCGGACGGTGATAGCCGAGTACAAATCAAGTTCGACGACAAATTTACCAAACGAATTACCAGTCCCGATGTCGATAAAATTAACTTCGGCAAAACTGTGACGTTCGATCTTCACCAGGCTGAAGATGGCACGATTACTTTAAGCAACATCAAAGGGTTGAAAGTACGATCCAAAGTCTGGGCGAATCTTACGTCATCATCGATCGATCCCAATGGAGCCCAGGGCGAGCCGACGGCGGTGGTGACAGCAAAGAAATTGGGTATCTCAAGAACCGTGGAAACGGTGGTCCCCAAGCCAGTCTATGACCGCCTTCTCGCTATCGTAGAGAGAGTGAGGCATCCGGAACTGCATAGTCCCTGGCACAAAGCCTTACAGGAGAAATTTAAAAATCTCTTGCATGCTTCAGCTGCAAACAACGCGGCCGCCTTTCAAAAAACTGCCGCTCCAACGACAACAACAACTACTACTACAACTAAAACACAGACCGTATCAACTCAGTCAAAAGATGAGTAGCGTAATACCAGGCGTGGTGTCATGATTAGAATAATTGATTTTAAAGTGTTAATTATCTTGTCGCTCTCGACCTCCTCGGTCATCGGCAATACAAGCGCCTCCGGCGCAGAGCGTGCCAACGATCTTGAACAAGTTATCGATGCTAAGGGTGGACTCTTTATGCAAGAGGAAAGCCCCGCGCCGCAGCCGGTGAAGCGAAATGGCGCGCGCATCAATGTCATCAACCAAAACGGCAATGCATCATCGGGACAGAAGATCGATGACAATCTCGGCGGTACGTTCATGGAGGAAACCACAGAAACTACAGCAGAGACTACAGAAGGTATGCCGCGTTCTAATGAAAGAGTGCCTATCGACATATCGAGGTTGGGGGTGCAGATCAATTCTGATGGCAATATTGTGCCTTTAATTCGTAGCGGAGCGCCGCCGGTTCAAGAACAATATAATTCTGGCATGCAAGCTTATCAAGAAATGCCAGTGCCAACGATCATGCCAACCGCTAGAAATCCGCTTGGACTGCCTTACAATATCGACGGACAGCCGGCGCCGGTCAATACCACATTCATACCTGTAGCACCAGGCACGATACCAGGAATCAGGTCCATGAATCTAGCACCTGGATACTATTCTCAAGCGTATTCACCATTTGGGCTGCCGACGATCGGCATATCGCCATATGGATACCCAGGTGGATATCCGTATGTCTCGCCTTTTGCTGGCAATTTCTTGTACGGCAACTTTTCTTCGTTCGGCAACGTTCACATGCCTCTGCTGATGCCAAAAAGTCCCTAGCAGAGAGGCTCAGATTTTATTCAGTCTGGTATTGAATTCCACCATTTCTTTCATGCGCGGATGGTGCCCTTCTATCGTTTGAATCCATTGATCAAAAGGTGGCACATTTTCCTTAACCCGGAAGAGTAGATAATAGATGCTCAGCCGACCCAGGTATTTGAAGCGTTTCTGCATATCGTTGCTCAACTCTTCATAGCTCGATTTCGAGCGGAGATAATTCTGGAAGCCACCAAATTGCTGATCCAGCTCCAATATCGTCTGGGCATTTTTGATCGTGCCCTTGATCTTATTGCGACTACGCAGAATACTGGCATCGGCTGCTAATCGGTCGATCTCAGCCTCAGTAAATGATGCCACGGCAACTGGATCAAAATTTTTGAAAGCCCGACGAAAACCAGACCATTTGGCATCGACCAAAGCCCAGCTTACCCCGGCCTGAAACACTGCCTTGGTCATGATTTCCAGATAATCGCTTAAACTCTCCGCGTCAATCTGTTCAGGAATGGTCATGGTCCCAGGCAGTTCTCAATTCGGCTATTTGGAGCTATCTTTAATACCACCGTCTTTTTCCATCTGTTCGGCAGTTTTCTTCAGCCATTCCAGCCTAACTCTTGATGTCTTTGCCGATTCATTTCTGGTGAGGGTGCCAGCAAACGGTACCATCAAACCGGAGTCTAAGTAGGAGTCGTGCTCTAGCACCGTACTCTTGCCGTCGGCCGAGGGCGTTAGAATCCAACTGCCTGAGCCCTCTTTGAAATGATTCGATTTGACAAGCTTGTAATCCATCCGTTTATAGGGCTGTTCGGTCTCCTGCCAAAGATTGTCTACTTTGCCGTAAATAACCACGTTTTGCATGTTCTCATCGATCAAGGCGATCTTGCCGTCAAATGATTTGAGATGTCGTTGGAATTCAGAGGCATTGCGCATCTTACGCAAGGCCTCAAAAACTACTTGCGGCGGGGCATTAATTTCGATCTGCGTGACCACCGCCTTTTGTTCTTTGGCGTCAGCAGTTGGTTGAGAAGCTGAGATCAATAAGACAAATAGGAAAACGTTCAGCAAAGAAAGAAGCAAACGCGGTTGCATGGCAGGCCCCTCCCGTTAGATCGTCGCCAGTTTAAGGCTCTTGTTTGGTTAGGCCTAGAGGGTAGAGAACCTGACAACAAAGGGCGAGCGCTAGGAAGCTCGGCGCTGTCTTTTAGCCGAAGGTGATCGAGTCGGCGTAAGCATCGATATCTTACTCTGGCGTCCTCGAAAACGCGTTTGATCGGCGAAGGAGCGAAATGGGTTGAGGCGCGAGAAACCAGAAAGCAGTTGCCAAATTGCCATGAAGGTAGTCTGCAGCCAAAGTTGTCGTTTTTCCAGCTTGCGCAGGCGAGAAACCATGCGCACTCTGCTCTTGACATGAGTTCTGGTTGGCGATTCGCCCCGAAGAAAAGATTGCGGGCGCTTGGACCCGCTCCGGTTATTGGCAAAATTCCGTTTGTATTCGTCGACGCAGCTTTTCTCTTTCAAACTGATCAGCATGTTTTCGGTATTTCGCCCAGAATTGCGTAGTTGTGCAAGCTCGTTGTGTCGATAGGCGCTAAATCTCTCGCTCGCTGGGATCATGCTGTTCGTACTGATTACTGCCACGGTAGCCTCCCTGCACATCAATGAGATAGTCTGGAAATTTGTCTGGAAATTTGATCGAGCTGAAATGTTTCTACGGCCGACAAGTAAGACCTAAATCAATTCTTTGGCACCAAGCAACAATAAGAAAACGTACGCCATGAATTCCGACAACAGTGTGGATGATACCAACTTATCCGTCAAATTAAGAGCGGCACCGATACTGCCTGATCACAGAAAAATCATTTTAACGATTTCTGTTGAGCTGCACCATTCGCGCCACCAGCTGTGCGCGCATATCTGTCGGCGATGTCCTGTCCACTGTCTGTAGGCCTGCCGATACCAAAGTGGTGCACCATTTGTATCTAGCAGTCATAGCGAGGCATATCGGTAATAGGCCTAACAGCACCAATTCATTCTTCTCTGCATAAATGATCTTCATAAAAATGGCGATTGGCACTGGCGAATTCTGCGAATGCCGATGGTTGCCACTTCTCTGTCACGGCCGAGCTTATAGAAACTTATTTACAAGCTGGCAAAACGCCGCATTTAGGAGTATAGTTTTGTCGCCAATCGCTGGAGAATCGAAGATAATTATCATTTTCACACTGCATGCACGAGAATATCGCAGTGAGGTTGGTAGGTTTGTGGCAATCCCAGGGATATAAGTTTTGACGATTGCGCGGAATAGAACTATTGTCGCTGCGCTTGCGTTAAGCCTAGGCTTGATGCAGTCAGCCTTGGCTCTTAACTTTGACCAACCGGTCTTGCTGGCCGAAGTTAGCAATTCTTCAGGCGAAGATGATCTGCTTTTTAGACCGCGCTGGTCGTTGCCGTTAAATTCAGGCTTAGGAAAACTGGAGACGACGAAGCAAAATTCGCCACATCTAGAAGCTTCGCCACCGAGAGCAGACGATAACTCCTCTGATAATACAGCGACCGATAAAACATCATCCTTGACAACTAAGCCGTCCCATCCGGCGAAGCTGGCGCCGGTCGAAAGACTGACACTGTCGCCCGACCGGAAGTCTCCTCCTTCCTCTCCTGCCGCAGCGATTCCGGCGACGATTCCAGGTCCCAGGGTAATTATTCCCAGCCTCAGTTGGGGTAGTCACGCAACGGAACAGGGTGGCGACACGAATGTTTCTGCCGAAGTCAGAGCGAGGAGCACCGGCTCTGGTGGCAATAGGTCCAATGTTTCTCAGGATTCAACAACGCCGGCTGGTGCAAGAGCGGCGGCGCGCGATAACCAGGTGTCGTCAGGGCAAGATAGTGAAATGCCCCAGGTCCAGGACGTGCCGGTGCATGGCACCATCCCCGATACCAAGACCGGCAACCTCAGCCTAATCAAACCCGGTCAAGTGATCCAAACCGGCGTTTCGATTTGGGATACAGCAAACATCGACAAAGTGATTAACAACTTAGTCGACGCACACTGCAATGGTTCCGACGCCGCAAAGCAACTGGATAAGCGAGTTGCCCACTTCAGTTCGCTAACTCAGCAGTCTCTGGCCATCACAAAAGATAGTTTTATAAATAACACCTTCAAAATTCAGGGCACTGATCCATCGCAGCGTGGTGGCAAGCTCGTGCTGGACGAAGATGTGAAAAGTCGAGACAAAACTAGCGCTGAGTATGAGCGGCAAAAATATGTCGATAAAATTCACAGCCAAATAGTTTCCAGCCTCTCCCAGATCGCTATGGGGCTTGGTGTTCAGGAGCCAATCAGGCGGGAACAGATCATGAATAGCGGCTATCACTCGCTGACTGCTCTGGTGGGAGACGACCAGGCAAAGACTACTGTTCAGGGTATGACGACATGGCTGGAGCGAGTCAAAGTACCGCCATCGACCTTTGATAAGCCAGCGTGGGACTCAATTGAACGTGAAGCTAAGCTTGAGATGATCATCAAAGCTGCCCTGGATAAAGATCCGGTGGTCAATGAAATAAAGCGACGTGTACAGAAAATGGCTCATCCTGGCCAGATAAAGTCTAATACCTCGAGAGTCGTTGAGACAACGCTACAAACCGCGGCCTGGCTCGCTCCAGGCTTTGCCATACCGATCGGCGCTGAAGCCGCATTGGACTCCTATGTTGCAGCTACCGGCGGCACCGAAGAACGCAAGTTGGAAAAAGAGTTGGTATACGACAAACGCATTCAGGACAGGTTGAAGGTCCTGGATAAGGAAGCAAGTTTGGCTCTGGACAATTATCGCTTCGCACTAGTCACCAAAAATACTCCGTTGCTGGCATTTTCCGAAGCTTTAACTACCGATCTGTCGAACGATCAAGTAGCTAATGAAGTGCTCAACGGTCAAGTTTTATCTAGTACGGCCAAGGATACAGAAAAGGTCATACCAGGAATCAAAGAGTCAAAAGATGCTAAGGACAATGATGGTATTGCGAACTCCGTGCACGACATAGTCACGCATCTCTAAAAAACACTTCGACACTAATTCAGGTTCACCTTGGTATTGTTATCTGCCGAGGGCGCGCAATGAAGAGTTTGGCAAAATTCGGCCCGGTCATGGCAATCAGCATTTGGCTCCTGGCAGTTTCGTCTTTGGCGGCTGAAGAAAACCTGGGTACATCCTTTGGTATTCCCAATAGCAGTCCAGGGGTATTTTGGCCGCGCGGCTCCAGTGTGGAAACATTAGGGTTTGGCCGTTTATACCCTAATGGACCTGAGTTTGGGCTATCGAACACCTCAGGCGGCTTTGGTACGACAGGAGCAGGCCGGCTGTCAGGAGTCGGCCTGGCTGAGCGCTCTGTGTCGACAATGGTGCGAGAAGAGCTTGAGCGCCCCTATGCAAACACCCAGCGCTTGACAGATGCCTTCAGCAGTGAACGTAATCGCGCTGCAACTGTATTCAATACAGCGATCAGCAATCGATTCCGGTCAGAAATTAAAATAGGCTCGCTCAGCGAACTCTCCAATTCAGCGAGTTCAATTCCCTTAGTACAGACTGTTCCACTACCTAGCCCGGACGCGGTGCTGCAAGACAAACCGGCTACCTCAGATGCGGTTTTGAAGACCGGTCTTTGAAAAAAGTCATCTGCTGATAATTGTTGGATGTGGACATCGGCAAGCGGATGGGGTAAAAATAGAACAGGTAATGGAGTCTACCTTATAACCGCCCTAGGGCTGATGACTCCTGATCGATGGGATCAGGTTCATAGTTAGGACGGGAGGTTACAGGTGGGCTTTCTTTGTGTCTGTTCGGCACGCCAATGTTTTGCTATTTTTTGCCACAGTCTCTGGGATAGGAAAATCCCAGTGTTAGTAAACTTAGCTGGCGTTGGCTGCGGCAGCGATCGGACTGCCGCGCCAAGATTTAGTCAGGCTTATCAATGAGCGTTGTTGATCAGATAGTCCAGATTCTCTATCCACCGGGCACTATTGAACGGCCGGCGAAGGCTACTTCGCCATATGAGCGGTTCTGGCAGATGGTTTTTGAGGACAAGAATGATCTGATCTTGATTCTCATTTATACGTTCTTTAGCGGGCTTTTCTCGCTGTCGATTCCCTTAGCCACACAAATCATCGTTAACACAATTGCTGCTGGTGTTTTCCTGCAACCACTGACGGTGATAGCCGGAGCCGTATTGTCGGGCCTTTGTTTTGTTGCGTTTTTGCGGTTATTGACACTTTGGATAGTCGAAAAGATTCGGCAGCGAACGTTTGCCCGAGTAACATTACGCTTAGCATATCGTGTGCCGCGGGTGCAGCATGCGGCTTTGGCAAAGGAATATTTGCCAGAGCTGGTTAACAGATTTTTTGACACAATCACCGTGCAATCCGGTTGGTACAACTTCCTTCTGGACGCTCCAGCCGCAGGTCTGCAGGTTCTAGTTGGTTTAGCGCTTTTGGCTTTATACAGCCCGTGGCTGCTGTTGTTTGACGTGATCGTCATCGCTTTCTTCTTGCTGGAAGTGTTTGTTTTTGGTTATGGCGGATTTCAAACGCGGACCAACGAAACAACGCAGCGTTTCTTAATTGCGGAATGGTTGGAAGAACTAGCTCGTTGCGAGACCGGTATCAAAACTAATGGCATACCGGCTTTTTTAGTGGAACAAGCTGACAAGCTCTTAGCGGAATACGTCAAGCTTCGCCAGATTCAGTTCAAAGTTATTTTCCAACAAAACGCCGGCTTATTTTTCTTTCAAGCAATTGCCAGTGCGACGGTCTTGGGTGTCGGTGGTTATCTGGTCATTCATAGAGAACTGGCGATGGGACAGTTAGTTGCTTCCTTGTTGATAGTAAATATGGTCCTACCGGCTTTAGAGCGGCTAGTGCGGAACATGCAAAACGTCTATGAACTGCTATCGGCTTTGAGCAAAATTGGCTATGTGGAGGACCTTCCCCTGGAAAGAAGAGGGGGAGCGATTCTAGCCAGATCGAGCCAAGGAGCACGCATAGATCTTCGCGGTTTGCGCTTTGCCTACCGAGAAGGTCACGATGTTTTGTGCGGCGTCGACCTTAGCTTGAATCCCGGAGACAGGATCAGTCTTTTCGGTCCCAACGGATCGGGTAAGACTACGCTCTCTCACATACTTTGCGGATTGCTTGAGCCAACGGGTGGATTAGCACAAATCAACGGCATCGACATTCGCGACATTGATCTGGAGAGTCTGAGGACTGTTGTAGGTTTGATCAGTGATGGAGACGAGATCTTTCCCGGGACGATCATCGACAACATTACTTTGGGGCGGAAACACATCAGTCATCTGGATGTTATGTGGGCTTTGGATTTCGTGCAGTTTAACGAAGAATTGAATTCGTTGCCCAACGGCTTGCATACCGTGCTCACTACCCATGGAGGAAATCTGTCGAAAGGACAAACGCAAAAATTGATGCTTGCGCGATCGATAGTAAAAAGGCCCCAGCTTCTAATACTGGATGAAGCTTTCACAGCAATCGAGGAAAGAAGCAAATTGGAAATACTAGAGCGAATCTATTCACCAAATCTAAATTGGACAATCATCGATATATCGCATGATGCGGACAGTATTCACCACTCAAACAGAATAGTTGTAATGGCCCGAGGTAAGGTAGTGGAATCTGGCTCGGCATCTGAATTGATCAAACGCGTCGATGGCAAATTGGAGCATCTTTTTCCGCAGCTGGTACGGATATTGCGGATAATCGATCGTAGCGATTACGATGACTTAGAACGAAAGAAATGACATGACTATAGAAAAAGAATTACAAGAAATATTGCAGCAGCGAGAACCAGTTGAAGAAAAGCGCTTCCGGTTTGAGTCGTTGGAGATGGTGAAGACAGGTAGAAGGCCCAAAGATTATCGGCGCGCTTTTGATGGTACTTTTCTTAGTATCAAGCGTGTTCGTGATGTTTGTACCATGGAGACAGGTTGTGGTGGGCTCCGGACAGATTATTGTCTTCTCGCCGATGGAGCGCCCTCAGGACATTGAAGCGCAAATTCCCGGTCGATTATTGGGTTGGTACGTTCGCGACGGACAACTTGTAAATGCCGGCCAGCTAATCGCTGAACTGACAGATTTAGATCCTCGATTTTTAGATCGCAATCAGCTTAAGCGATTGGTCGACCAAAAGCATTCTCTAATCGCTAAGCGCGATGCGGCAAAAGAAAGAGTTGCTTCTTTAACCAGTCAATTGGCAAATTCGGGTGCCTCAAGGGAAGCAGCAGTGCCAGCTGCTGAGCAGCGAATAGGTCAAGCAAATGACCGCCTCTATGCAGCTGAGCAAACCGTTGAGGTGGCCGAACAAAATGTTAAAACGACTCAATGGCAATTAGATCGAATGAGCGCGCTCTACGAAAAAGGCTTGCGCTCGCAGCGCGATCAACAAGTGGCTCAACTCGATAATGTGAAAGCAAAGACGGAATTGTTGCGAGCAAATTCGGCCTATGATGTGGTCAAGCGAGATGCGGATATATCCGGCCTTGACTACAAGAAAGTTTCAGCTGATACGCAGGCCTCCATTAACGCGATCAAAGCCGCTATGGCAGAAGCGAATCAGGTGATTGCTACAACCTCAGCTGACATAGACAACCTGGAGATCTCGGTTCAAAACATGGCCGAGAGGATTCAGCAACGAGCAGTGCGAGCACCATGTGCAGGAAGAGTAGTCAGGTTGAATCGAGTTGGTAGCGGCGAAACCGTTGCTGCCGGAGCGGTGCTAGCGACAATTGTGCCTGGTACCGAAGATCGGGCAGCCGCCATTTTAATTCGTGACTATGATGCTCCGCTCTTGTCGGTGGGTGATCCGGTGCGGCTGGCAATATCTGGTTGGCCAGCGCTCCAATTTATGGGCTGGCCATCGATTGCGGTAGGGACATTTGCCGGCAGAATTGCCGTTATCGACGCTGTCGACGATGGGAAACATTTCTATCGCATTATAGTGGTTCCGGATAGCGCAGCGATTGAGAAAAAGAAAGAGGAGCCATGGCCGTCAGTCAAATATTTGCGACCGGGCGCTCAAGCTACTGGGTGGGTGTTGTTGAAAAATGTGCCGTTGTGGTATGAGCTGTGGCGACAGTTTAATGGTTTCCAGCCAACGGTGCCGGCGCCCACGACTGATAGTCCGACTGGACAAGATCAAGATGGCGAAAGCAGGTCGCAGTAATTGTGGCAGCCTCAAGTTTTGGCTTGTTTAGAAGAGAGATTGCGACGCTACTAGCGGCAGTGGCATTTATTGTTGGCACTTCTGTCATGGCAGAGGTCAGCGACGGCTCCGCCGGTGTCTTGGGGACAATCACTCTTGCTCAGAAGATGAGACCGGGCAGCGAGGAAGCGCGCTCGGTCATCCAAAGTGGAGGAAAACTGACGCTAGCTGCGTATTTGAGTGCAGTTGACGCCAATTTCCCTGGACTGGCCAGCGCTATCGATCAACAGAAAATTGCTAGCGCCAACAGGTTGGAAAAGCAAGGCGTTTTCGATCCTTTGCTGTCCGACGAGAGTGGCTATACACGCATGCAAAATACTTCCCACATTGGCGTGGTCAAAGATGTGCTCTTTAATTATCCGAAAATCGAATTCCCTTTTAGCTCCGGTATTAGGGCTTTCGGGCAGTTTCGCTACAATCCGAATAGTGCTGAGTCTCCTTATATTGAAACAGGCGAGGGTGGTGAATATTCTGCTGGACTGTTCGTCCCGCTTCTTAGAGGACTGATCTATAACGAACAATCTGTCGCAGTGAAAGAAGCCAGATATGGTGAACAGCTGGCGGCACAGACCTTCTCTTTGACTCGATTAGACACTTTGCTTCGCGCTGGCACCGTTTATTGGAGTTGGGTTGGAAGCAAGCAGAAGGCTGATGTTTCCAAGGAAATTCAAGGTCTGGCAGTGCTGGTCGTTAATATCAGTACGCAGCAGCAGAAGAACGGCGATTTAGCGCGTATATACGTCACGGAAGCGGAAGAAGACGTGCAAAGAAGAGACGCGGACTTCTCTCAAGCGCAAAGAGATTTTCAACGCTTTTCGTTTCGGCTTTCTTCGCTTCTCTTCGACATGGGTGGAATACCGCTACCGTTGCCGACTGAGGTGAACGTCCCGGAAAAAATGCCGAGACCGCAGGAGTTTTCACAGTTGGACGCTGAGCATTACGTCCTGATGGCCCTGACAAGCCGACCTGAGTTGAAGGCGATCGAAGTACAGAAAAAAATTGCCAATGTGGAATTGAAGCTGGCCAAGAATCAAATGCTTCCAGCTCTTAATGGCGTGTTGACTGAGGGCTATGACACCGGGCTAAATGGCATTGGTAATACTTATCGAGGACAACTTACTTTTAGTGAGCCACTCTTATTGAGGTCGGCTCGAGGCAAAATGGCAGCGGCCAAGCTTCGCTTAGATAAGCTCGAAAAGGACAAGCAAGCAGAGTCACAAAGAATTCGCAACGAAGTATATGACGCCATCTCAGCCATCAATCTTGCTTATCAACGATTCATCGCCCTGGAAGTGCAAGTGGATAAAGCACAACAAGTGTATATCGGAGAACGAGAGCGCTTCAATGTAGGAGATAGCACCGTATTTTTGATAGCCGAAAGAGAACGTCAATTAAATGAAGCGAAAATTCGAATGATCGACGCGGAAGTTGAATATCACGTGGGCATCCTGGCGCTGCAGGCCATTACCTCGCGACTCTAGCGCTAGGCGCTACTACCTCGCAGCTCTAGCGCCGATGCGTTTGATTGCCCGGTGGTTTTTTTGTCTTGCAAGATATAGCCGCCGAATACAGTCAGATCACTTAGCAATCTAACAACGTGCACTGGAACATTGCCCACAAACCCTCGTCGAGGAAGTCGAAACTAAAGCAGCAACACGAAAGTGGGGTACAGTTATGAAACTCAAACTCATTAGTTTTGCCAGTGCATACTTGTTAATCGCGTCAACCGGGTTAACCACTGCGCTAAGTTCGTTGCCAGCTTCGGCGGAGTCAGAAGCCAGTTCGATGGCGGCGGTTATTTCGAAGGACTCCATGGAACGGAAGCTGAGCCAAAATTAGAGGGGCCGACTTTATACGGTTTCGGTAACGAAAGCGGTGGTGCTTTCGGCACTGAGGCTTCATCTTTATCCAGCGGCCCTGTGCAGACGCCGCGGAACACTGAATCTGGCGGGGCGCTATCGGTTGATTCCAGTTCGGAAACCGGTGGGCCGTTTCAACAAGGCAGCGCAGCTGAGTCGGGTATAAAGCCGATCTTGAATCCACCTAGTTCACAGCCATACAGCACTGAGAACTCATCCGGAACAAAGGCGCGGCCAGCGGTTGGATCACGTCCAAAGCATGTCCCACATTTGGTTGTACAAACGTACAAGTGGCCGCGAAACCCGGACCGTGTCGGCAAATTTGCCTATCGGCGGACCAGTATAACGAATATGTAGGAAGTTAAGTCTTTTCCCAGGTGGCGCCACCGCCGCCGGTGTCCATCACATTGATGCTTAAGTCTGTCAATTGTTTGCGAATTAGATCCGATGTTGCGTAATCTTTTTTCTCGCGGGCCGAATGTCTCAGGTCAAGCATGAGATCGACGAGCTTTGCGGCAGTTTGCGTGTCGATATTGCGCCTGTGGTCTTCCAGTGTCAAACCCAGCAGATGGGCAAAGCGTCGCAGTTCCTGAGCGTAAATCGGGCGCAATTTAGCATCAGCTTGCTGAATCTTATCGGCAAAGGCAAATAAAACAGAAATGGCGATCGCAGTATTGAAATCATTGTTCATTGCCTCTTCAAATTCCTGGCGCAATTGCTTAATGCCCGGCTCATCTGAGCGCTGATCATCAGAACTGCCATTAGGCGACAGCTCAGCTGCATAGCTTGTGGCGCGTACCAGTCTGGCTACTGCTATCTTTGCTGCTTGCAAGCTCTCGCTAGTTAAATCGATCGGATTGCGATAGTGAGTTTGTAAAACTAACAGCCGTAAAGTATCCGGTGAATATGACTGCAATAAATCCTGAATTGTCTGAAAATTGCCCAGTGATTTCGACATCTTCTCCGAACTGATTTGGACGAAGCCGTTGTGCATCCAGTATTTCGAAAGTGGCTTGCCATGCAAAGCCTCAGACTGAGCAATTTCATTCTCGTGGTGAGGGAAGACCAAATCTTCACCGCCGCAATGAATGTCAATTGTCTCGCCAAGCACATGCTTGATCATTGTCGAGCATTCCAAATGCCAGCCCGGCCGTCCACGCCCCCACGGGCTGTCCCAGCCTAGTTCGTGCGCGGCGGCACCTTTCCAGAGTGCAAAATCTACCGGATTGTGTTTGACGGCAGACAGCTCCTCTTGCGAACGCACAAGTTCGCGAGCGCCGCTTACTAGTTGTTCGAGATTTTGTTTGCTCAGCTTGCCGTAATCTTTGAATTTGGCCACGTCGTAATAGACGTCGCCATTTTTGACATAGGCAAATCCTTTGGCCACGAGTTCCTCAGCGAAAGAGATCATTTGCGTGATGTATTCGGTGGCCCGTGGTTCAAAATCTGGCGGTCGCACATTCAACATGCGGACATCACGCCAGAACTCGAATGTGTATTGCCTGGCTAATTGATTGGGCAGAATGCCCCGCTCTTTGGCGCGATTGATTATTTTGTCGTCGATGTCGGTTATATTTTGGACGAAGGTTACGTCGTAGCCCGCATAGCGCAAATAGCGCTGGACGACGTCCCAGATCATCACCATGCGAGCGTGCCCTAGATGGCTGAGATCGTAGACCGTGGGACCGCAGGCATAAATCCTCACTGATTTCCCGGAATTCGGCACGAACAGCTCTTTCTTACCTGTGAGCGTATTGAAAACTTGTATTTCTGCCATGGTCAATTTACTCTACGACCGAACGTGCGATCATCAGATCGATTAGACGGAGCGACACAATCCTAAGGCAGACTCGAGCCGTTCTTTCACTCGATTTTCACCCAGCACTGACAGAATCGATCCTAAATCAGGACCTTGAGTTTTTCCAGATAAGGCCGCTCGCAAAGGCCAATACAAGTCCTTTCCCTTAACAGAGAGGTCTTTGCCGATGCCGTCGATGACCGCTTTACAGCCTTTATGATCACCCCATGGCAGGCGAGACAAGTTTTGCAAAGTTTGATCGAGCACTTGTCTAGCTGATTCGGCGGCGAGTACGGATTGCTGTAATTCGCTAGGCACATCCAAACGACTGGCGAAATAGAAGTTCGTTGCTGCTTTGATCTCGGAAAGCTTGGTTAAACCGTCACGCACTGAGGCAACGAGCTCCTCCAATTTATTCTCTTTTTCGTAAGCGGCAATCTGTTCAGGATCTAAAAAGGGCTTAGCTCGCTTTGTCACAAGTGAAAGAGGCAAGGTACGAATATAGTGACTGTTAAACCAATCAAGCTTCTGCGTGTCGAAAACAGCGGGACTCTTGCTGACCCGGTTCAAGTCGAACATTTCGGCTGCGTCGTTCAGCGTGAAGAATTCGGGACCGTGCGGTGGATTCTTCCACGTATCTGGCGGCGTCCAGCTGATCTGAGCGAGGTAATTGACCATCGCTTCGGGCATGTAACCGTTTGCTTGATAAGAGCCGATATGCACAGCTTCGCCGTGCACGCGCTTCGAAAGCTTTCTGTGCTCGGTGTCAGTCATCAGCGGTACATGCGAAAAATTGGGAATTGGTTGCCCAAGCGCTTCGTACAGCAAAATCTGTTTGGCCGTGTTGGAGATGTGATCTTCGCCGCGAATGATGGTCGTCATTTTCATATCGATGTCGTCAATTACGACCGCGAAGTTGTAAATTGCTACGCCATTGGATTTGATGATCACCATGTCACCGCCAAGCTCAGAAGTATTGAAAGAGATCTCTCCCTTGACACCATCGTGCCATGACACCACCCGAGGTTCATCGATGCGGAATCTGATCGAGGGTATGCGCCCTTCGGCGCGGTATCTTTCGATTTGCTCTTTCGTCAAATGTCGCCCGCGATTGTCGTAGCGAGGACCTTGGCTCTTCAGGCGTTGTTCGTCTTTTAGCGTGGCCAACTCTTCTGTTGTTTCGTAAGCGAAGTAGGCCAAGCCCTGGGAAATCAATTTGTTAGCCAGCTGGTTGTAGTGATCTACTTTTTCGGTTTGTTTGTATGGCGCATAAGGTCCACCGATGTCCGGACCTTCGTCCCATTTCAATCCCAGCCAGTGCAGACCGTCGATGATGTCTTGCGTGTAATCTTCGCGCGATCTCTCTTCATCAGTGTCTTCCAGGCGGAAGATAAATGTGCCCTTGTGGCGCTTGGCATAGAGGTAGTTGTAGAGAGCGGTGCGCGCTGTGCCAAGATGCAATGTGCCAGTAGGGCTGGGGGCGATTCGCACTCGTACTTCTTTGGTCACAGGATGCCTGCAATTGTGGTTCGTGCAATTTTGATTCAGGCCCATCCGTGACGAGCTTGATCACCCTTACCAGGAGCTTACAGCGATAGGTCAAAATTAGCAGAATTTTGTGAGAAAGTAAAACCCAGCGGGCTTTCCGGGCATTTTGTCCTTTGAGATCTGCAGCCTGTAACCGTTTGACCACTTTACATTGAGGGAATGCGCCAGATTAAGAGATAAAATCGGCTACTAAATAAGAATGCGACTGGCATAAGCCGCATCTGTGGCCGGCATGGGCATTCTCAAATGCACTTATCTGTCGGGGCGACTATTCTTTGCCAAGAACGAGACAATCGACCATTGCCACACCGGATGAGAGCATGTTCAATTGGCGTGCTGCTCCGCGGGATAAATCGATGACGCGATCGCCGACAAATGGGCCACGATCGTTGACCTGGACCACGCAAGACTGTCCGGTCCGTCTGTTCATAACCAATAACTTCGTACCAAACGGCAGGCTTCTGTGTGCGGCTGTCAGGCCGTCCTGATCGTAGCGGCTGCCATCAGCTGCCTTTCGGCCGTGGAACTTGCCACCATACCAGGAGGCATGACCGCTAAAACAATTGCCTTTGGCTTTCATCACCATAGGACTTTGCCCAGCAAATTCAGATATTTTCAAAAACGTTTGGGGCAATGCGGCAGCACCCAGAGCGCTGCGGATGGCATTGACGACGTTAAATCCCTGCTCGAGAGTATTCTTGTTGCCATCAATGTTTGATGCGTCGAATTTCAAAATTGTGTTGCCGTCTACTTTAATCGCAGCAAAATTGCCATCTCTGGACGGCAGCAATTTGTTGGCGTCCAGTTTATTGTCATCGAGAAGATCTTTCAGTTTTGCTGCCAGGTCCTCGGCCCGTTGTTCGGCCGTAGCTCCGTTGACCACACCTTTATATGTGATCAGATCCTTACCATTGAGACTGACCGCGGCTAAAGTTTGCGCGTCTTCTTCCCAAACGCTAGAGACGATTTCCGGATCAATATCCGGCAATACGCTAGCCGCTGCTCTGCTGTTCACACTTAGAAGAGAACAGCTAATCACACCGATGGCTGACAATAAAATTTTGAGATTCCGTTGCTTCACGTCGTTTCGATCCTTAGTTCTTGTTGGGTCTGATTTAGAGTTCCTGTTTGCTGATCCAGGCTTGGGAGCAAAGGCTCTTCAGAATCCTGTCAGCCAAACTTGTGCTTAGACCCACGTATTTCTTGGGACAATGCCCTCCAACGAAGCTGCGAAAAGGTAGCAAAACGCCTGGTGGCGCGTCAAAATTTGCTCGCTCAGGCAAATTTTTGCCACAAGCGCAGCCATGCAGGCTTTATGGCATGAATCTAATTGGCGAGTGGTTGACAAACAAAACAAAAGTGCTGGCCTGATGCCCAAATGCATATATAAGCCGATGAGCTAGGGTGCCCGTCTGGGCGGCTCAGTGACCCAGACAATTCAAACAGAGATGTCAGTAGTAAATGATTACGGTCTGTAAAACTTCTTTGAGAGAGCCAGATTGCTGTTTGACTATGCTCTAAATCCGTGGAGCAAATCCGCTCTCAATCCCCTGCCTGCTTGGAAAGCGCCACTTGCTTGAAATTGCCCGAGGGGCAAAGATTTGCTTTACAGTCTGTTACGGTTTATTGCCTTGCTTGATCGGACGTGATCAAGTCGATTTTCATTTTGGAGTCAGTTCGGAATCAGGCAATCATTAGGTTTCCCAAGCTTGCGAGCTTTGACAAAGTTTTAAAAGTCATAAGATCGTTCATCTCTCTGGTCGTCTCTTTTGATCATTGAATGCTGCTTTAACATTGGGCGATGAGGCAGCACCGCATGTAGTGCCTTCTTTTTTCTCTAAACTTTATTCCCGATATTATTGTGGGCGGAAATCTGAAAGGTTGTCGTTGGCAATGTAAGCCAGCAACCAACGCTCGTTAAAAGTCGGCCAAACGGGGTGAGAACTTTTACAATAGAGGTAAGCAAGGAAAATCGTTTTGGCGGGTTTTGCCGTTAGATACGGGGACTGCTAAGTGCTTCTAACTAGTCGGGGCCGCCTCAATTTCAAATCTTCCCTGGCATTGCTCTTGGAGGCGATTCTCGATGCGCACAGTCAGGATCACATCTTTCTTCTTTTGTCGGAAGCATCTCTTGGCAAGCAAGGAGAGTTGACCATTGCCGATTCGGTCGTTGTTGGCGCTCGTTACAACCAGCCGCCGCTAGAGGGATATGAAGCTTTGCGCTGTCTCAGCCAATTGGTAGATTGTGATTTCTCGATCTATAAATTGGATCAAAAAGAACCTGAGCCCTGTCCGAGAAATCTTCAACTGAGCCTGGCACTACTCGTTCCACGGTTGGGGCAGTTGCCGGATGATATCAGAGCATTGCGGGTAGAGACTGATACGCCTGTTTCAGACCCGGAAATAATTGGCCCCTATAAAGGTGACCAAGCCGAGGATGGTGATCAACAGGAAGATAACGATCGACACGAAGATAGCGAAGACCAATGGCATCATGTTCCAGCTTCTCGTAGCCGCCGTAAACCACAAGCTCTGGCTGAAGTGGCCAGCAATCGGACCGAATACGAGCCATTGGCTGAGCGGGCTCGCAGGGAGTTAGCGAGCACTGAACCGAACGATCTTGAGGATCAAGTCGAGAATTCTCGCGAGAACAGGCAGGCGTTAAAACACTCCTTCGCAGGTCCCTGGTCAGCTCTCCGCGAGATTTTTGGGGTAGCCGTTCGTTTTGCCCTGCCGGCCATTGTCTTGTTGGGCTGCCTAAAGGTGGGCATGTCCTTACTCGAAAAATTTAGTCAGAATACCAAGCCAGAGCCAAGTAGCCGGCGGGCCACAGTTCAAGTTAAACATCTGCCGGTTCGATTGCTGCGGGTGCACCATGGCGAGATCGCCCCGAAAGTTGCGGAGCCGGTAGGCGCAACGCCAGCCGCTCAAACAAGTCAGGAGACGACGTCTGCCGTTCAGCCACTAGATGAATCGAAGAGCAGTGCATCGCATACCGTCCCACGTTCAGGAAACAGAGCAGAAAGAAAGACAGCCGTTGAAGCTAGACCTTCTGCCGTAAAAGCGCCTCCCCGACGGATTTTACATCAAGCCACCCGCACAGAAACGGAGACAGCGCCGCACAGGCATGCCTATCAGACGATACCCAGCCCCTAATTCAAGAACTCTGCCATCCAACTTTGATCCATGTCGAAGTTGGCATAAACATTTTGCACGTCATCGTGATTTTCCAGGGCATCGAGAAGTTTCAGCAACTGTTTGGCAACGTCACGGTTGGTGATTTCGATAGTCGATTTAGGAGCCATGTTTACATCAGCCGACGTTACTTGGTATCCGGCTTCGACCAGCACATTTCGTAGTTGTTCAAGGTTGTTTGGCGGGCAATAGACATAAATCAGGTCGTCAAAACTAGTGTCGAGATCGGAAGCGCTAGCCGACGCCGCTGCTTGCAAAAGCTCGTCTTCATCTAATTTGTCAGTTTTTTGTATGGCAATTTCGCCGCGCTCCTCAAAATTCCAACCGACACACCCGGTGTCGCCGAGATTGCCACCAAATTTGGAAAAATAACTGCGAATATCACCAGCGGTTCGGTTGCGATTGTCGGTCGTGCATCGAACCAGTATGGCGACGCCGAAAGGACCGTAGCCTTCGTACGTCAACTCCTCGAGATTGTCGCCGGCTAAACCGCCTGCCCCCTTTTCGATCGCCCTTTGAATATTTTCGTTGGGCACTCCTTCCTGCTTCGCCCGGTCGATCGCTTGGCGCAAGCGAAAATTGGCGTCGGGATCGCCACCACCTAATTTTGCGGCAACGATTATCTCTCTAGACATGCGGGCATAAACAGCACCTTTTTTTGCGTCGACGACAGCTTTCTGCCTCTTGATATTTGCCCATTTGGAATGACCGGACACGAAAACTCCCTTGAAAATAATTGCAAAGAATGCAGTCTGATCTTTGGAAACGAGCCTCTTTCTGTCTTTTTCAAGAGGAAAGCGGCCGTGCTTTCCAGATCGTAATCTTGTCGTTCCCAATCTTTGCTAAGGTAGGCGCTAACATTTTGAACGACCAGGTTCGGACTGTCACTACTTATATATATAAGTAGTTAGACGCTAGCTTCTTTTGCAAGCCAGATTCAGGAAGGAGATTATGAGAGCCAAAAGAATTTTTGCCAACGCATTTTCCCTGTCAATCTCTCTGGGTTTGCTAAGCGCTGTGCCAATCGCTTTTTCTCAAGATTCGTCGGGGAGGCGAGACCTCTACTCTGTGGATGCCATGATGCTGGCTGCTGCCCAGAGATCGAAGAAGACATTGAGAATCAAAATCGATCGAGAAGTAGTAATGGCAGACGATCTAATGCTTAAAGGCAAGTACGGAGATGCGGCTGAGCTCTATCGGCAAGTTGCCGGGAAGAGCCCTAAAAACGTGCCCGCTACTGTTGGTTATGGCATGGCACTGGCCAAGCAATTCAAACTCGATGCGGCTGATGCTCAATTTGACAAAGCGCTGGCCATGGACCCTCGCAATGCTATGGCCCATAGCGGCAAAGCGATGGTAATCTTCAACCGCCTGCAGTCATCATCGAACACAATCATCAAGAACAAAGAGGCTTTACTGAGCAAAGCCGAAGCCGAGTGCAAAGCTGGACTAAATATTGATCCAGGCATGCCGGAGGCGCACTATACGTTAGGGATGATTTATAAGGAACAAGGACGGCTGGATGATGCGATCAACGAATTTAGAGAAGCAACAAAGATCGATCCACAATACTCAGAAGCCTTTGCTGGATTAGGAGTGGCCGAACTTGATCGGGGCAGCTTGGCCGAGGCTACCTCAGCTTTCAAGCAAGCCATCGCCTTGAATTCAGGCAATTCCACAGCTCATTATGGGTTGGGCAAAGTGTATGTCAAACAGAACATGCCGGATGAGGCGATTAAAGAGCTCAACACATCGCTATATCAAAATCCCAATAGTGCACCGGCCAGGTTAGCTATGGGGGAAGCCTATGCGGAGCAGGGCAATACCGTAGCGGCGATTCAACAATTTCAGGAATCCATTCGGATCAAGCCGGAAAACGCCGATGCCTATTTGCATATCGCCGATATTCGCGAGTCGCGCGGCGATCTTGAACATTCGATTGCCGAGCTGCGTTCTGGCTTAGAGCTGAATCCGAACAGCACTGAATTGCATGAACGGATAGCAGACGAGAGCTTGCACCTGGAAAAATTAGATGATGCGATCAAAGAATACACCAATGTTCTCAATTCCAACCCTAACAATGCGGCTGCCGCCAAGGGCCTGACGCGAAGCTATTATCTGAAGGCGAACAAAGAAGCGACTGGAGCTTTCTTTGTCTCCAATGAGTATGAGAATGCCAAAGCGATGTTGGACAAAGCAGTGAAGATGAATCCGAACGATATGGAGCTTCGTCTTGCCCAGGCCAAGTTGCGGACCTTGTCAGGAGAAAAGGTTGATCTCAGCCAAGTGGGCACGCCAACTAACGATGGTGAGCGGTTGGCATATGCCGAAGCTTTGCTCGCCCAAAACAGGTTTCAAGATGCTGATGCCCAAATGAATCTTGTCCTGGGAAATGCGAATAACGCCAAGCAGGCATTCGCGGTGGGAGATCTGGCTTTAATGATCAAGGACTTACCCAATGCCGAGGCTGCTTATCGTAAAGCTGCCACCTTCCCTGGTGGCGACGAGCGAGCCAAGCGAGGCATGGATATGGTGGCAAAAGCCAAGGATGGCGCCAGGCAAGATTTGACTTTGGCTAACGATCTTTCCCGCCGTAAGCAACTGGCCAGTGCGATTGACAAATATCATGCAGCGATTTACGAAAATCCAAAAGTTGGCGATGCGCGATTGGGACTAGCGCAAACGTTGGAGCGGTTATCCCCAGTCGAATCAAAAGACTTGCGCGAAGCCATTGCCCAATACAAAGCTTATTTGACTTTGACTCCCAATCTGCCGCCGAAAGAGTTGGAAAAGATGAATAAGCACGTAGCTAGCCTCGAGCAAAAGGCATATAAATTAGAACAAAAGGAAAGGGAGAGGGGCGTTTCCTAGAAGTGCCTGCGCTCTTTGGATTACAATAACTCCGTGCCAGATTGGGAAGACAAGAACATCACCGTATTGGGCCTTGGTAAAAGCGGTATTGCCACTGCCTTGTATCTGGCTGAGCGCGGTGCACGCGTTACAGTTTCGGAGTCTGGTGAACCGAATCAAGCCCGATTGAAAGACAAGCAACTTTTGGTGGAACGCGGTGTCCGTGTTGAACTCGGTGGTCATTCTAAGGAAGCGATTGAACAGGCTGACTTAATCATCACCAGCCCTGGCATTTCGCCCAAAACCGAAGTAATTCGTCATGCCGTGGCGGCTGGGCGGGAAGTGATTTGCGACATCGAATTAGCTTACCGGCAAACTAAAACGCCAATGATCGCCATCACCGGGACGAACGGCAAGTCGACGACTACAGCGCTCGTTAGTTTCCTCCTGCAAAAGTCTGGTAAAAAGGCGCCGGCCTGCGGTAATTTCGGTGTACCGATTTTGACTCAGATTGATGCCGCTAACGATTTTCTCGTCGTCGAAGTCAGCTCCTATCAAGCCTATTACACAGCCCAACTGGCACCATACGTTGGTGTTTGGCTCAATCTGACGCCTGATCATGTCGAATGGCACGGCAGCCTGGCCGAATATATAGAAGCGAAAACCCGCGTATTTCAAAGACAACGCCCGGATCAATATGCGGTCTTGAACTTCGACGACCCAGTTGTTGCCCAAACTGAAACCAGTGCTCAGATAATAGCCACTAGCAGGCGAGGAGATTTAGTTACACAAGAGCGCACGACATTCTGCCGTAGCGGAGTTTTGATCCATCGGATCAAGGACCGAGAAGAAGAGGTTTGTCTGGTAAATGAGCTCGCGATAATCGGCGAACATAATATTGAAAATGCTTTAGCTGCCGTAGCTGCTGCTGCCGTGGCAGGGCTTTCGCCAGGCGAAATTGGTTCTTACCTTAAAGAATTTGAGGCTTTGGAGCATCGACTCGAATATGTCGCCACCATAAACGGTGTCGCCTTCTATAACGACAGCAAGGCTACCAATACGGACTCGGCCATCAAAGCTCTTGAGTCTTTCCCCGGGCAGAAGGTCGTTTTGATTGCTGGTGGTCGTGATAAGGGTACTTCTCTTGGTGATTTTGTTTTCGCTGTGCGAAAGTACGCTTCTGCTGTTATCCTCATAGGCGAAGCCGGTGAGCGATTTGAGAAGGCTTTAAGGGACGGAGGAGTGGCGAACATATATCCAGTAAGCGGACTGGAAGAAGCGGTCGAGTTGGGTGAAAAATTGCAGTCCGGACCGGTCTTATTGTCACCCGCATGCGCCAGTTTCGATATGTTCAAAGACTTCGAGGATAGAGGTCGTGTCTTCAAAGATATTGTCCGTGCAAGACTCAAAGAAAAGGCGTCGCCGGTCTAAAACGCCTGCTGCCGTGGTCGTGCGTCCAGCTCCACCACCGCCGGTTGCGCCGGCGACTGAGTTTCGAGGCTTACCTGATCGGGCGATTATCACTATCGTCTTGTCTCTGTGTGGCTTCGGCTTGATGGCCGTGTTTAGCGCCTCCGCGCCGGATGGATTGCAGAGCTATCATGATTCGACCGTATTTTTGCGGCGTCAAGCGATCGCTTGTTTAATTGGCTTATTTGTTATGTTCACCATCAGCCGTTATGACTATCGCAAATTGAAAAAGTGGGCGTGGCCGTTTGCATTGGGTTCCTTATTTCTACTTCTGCTCACGCTCGTGCCGCATCTCTCGGTAACATCAATGGGATCCAGTCGCTGGTTGGCCCTGGGACCTTTGCAATTCCAGCCTTCAGAGTTATGCAAGGTGGCCTCAATCGTTTTGATGGCCGCGGGACTCTCCAAATACTTCTGGTGGCATCGCCAGATCTTCTATCGATTTATCGTCAGTATCGTCATGGCGGCGATTGTCGCCAAACAGCCTGATCTGGGGACGGCCTTAATGATCGCCGGCGGCTTGTTTGCCCTTCTCTATGCTAGCGGCACCAACCAAGCGCTACTTCTAGGTGTGATGTTAAGCGGTCTGCCATTGGTTTGGCACCACATTAAGCATACTGAGTACCAGTGGAAGCGAATTCTTGCCTGGTTACATCCAGAGATGTATCCGCAAACGTTCGGCTGGAATACGATTCAGGCTGAGCTGGCGATTGGTTCTGGCGGTTTGCTGGGAGCCGGTTTCGGCCGGTCTTTGCAGAAGCTGTATTACCTTCCTGTGCAGCATGCTGATTTCATTTTCGCGGTTATTGCTGAGGAATTCGGCTTTCTTGGTTGTGTCGTTTTGCTCAGTCTCTTCGCCTTATTCGCTTATTATGGCTTTAAGACCGCTCTGGAGGCACGGACATTGTTTGGTCGTTTTTTGGCAATCGGCATCACCAGTTCGATTGCTATGCAAGCTCTGGTCAATGTTATGGTCACTACTCGCATCTTACCGGTCACCGGTATCACCTTACCGTTCATTAGTTATGGTGGCACGTCTTTGGTCATCACTCTTTCAATGGTCGGTATTTTGTTATCTGTCTCGCGCGACCGCGGTCAACTCGACGAAGATGACGAGTTAAACTCAATTGAGGAGTACGCCTACCACTGATGCTCCGGCACCGCATAGCATTAACTGGAGGCGGCACAGGTGGTCATATATATCCCGCGTTAGCTGTGGCTGAGAGCTTAAGAGATGATCCAGAGGTGGAGTCTATCCTTTATATAGGTGTTCGTGGTCATCTGGAAGAGCGCCTGGCCAAGGAGCGTGGACTGGAGTTTGTCGGGTTGGATGTTTCCGGCTTGCCCCGCCGATTATCGTTGAAGCTGCTCAGCTGGCCATGGCAGACTTTTAAGGCAGTGCTTGAGGCAAAAAAAATATTGCGTCTGTTTCGGTCGACTGCCGTGCTCGGCACTGGTGGCTACGCTTCGGCACCTCCCTTGGTGGCGGCGATTCTTTCCTCGACTCCATTTGCCATTCATGAACCTGATTCTAATCCCGGCATGGTCAATAGATTATTCGCTGGCTCAGCGGTAATGTGTTCGCTGGGAATGGCTGCTGCTAAATCCGAGTTCGAGACTCGATCAAAACACGTGGTGGTTAATGGCAATCCGATCAGGGCAAGTTTTGTCAAACCTCTGACCCGAGAGGAAGCAGCGAAAGAATTCGGGTTGAGAGCAGATCTCAAAACGATATTGATCACCGGTGGCTCGCAAGGGGCACTGGCGATCAATGAGGCAACCCGTGAGGCTCTGCCGCGGTTACTTGCAGCCAGACCAGAGTTGCAGATTCTGCATCAGGTCGGCGAAAAGAATATCGAGGCTTACCGCCAGACCCTGGCTCAAGATCTGCTGGAAAATCCTCGCTATTGCTTGAAATCATATATCGATGATCTGGCCATAGCCTACGCCGCTTCCGATCTTACCGTTTGTCGAGCCGGTGCCATGACCATCGCCGAGCTCTTAGTGATGAATACTCCGGCCGTCTTCGTGCCCTATCCTTTTGCTGCTCAGAATCATCAAATGCATAATGGTCGTTTCATGGAATCTCAAGGTTGTGCTCAAGTGTTACCGCAAAATGAATTGAGCGGCGATAGACTTGGTGGCATTGTCCTTAACTTAATCAGGGATGACAGCCGTTTAAATGCCATGCGCAAAGCAGGGCAGCTGCTGGCCAAGCCGAATGCGGCCAAAGACATTGCCAGGCAGCTGAAGGAGATCGGCACCAGCCATGCGAAAGAATCGAGTCGAGAGGAAGCTAGGTAATTGCCACTTTCTTCTGACAAAATGCTTATAACGCTGTTGCCGACCGAGGGATACAACCGGGTGTTTAAATTCCAACCAAGAAGAGCAATTTCTTTCTGTTTCGTGCTCTCTATTTGTCTTATGCCGCTGACGTTGGCGTCAAGCTCAGCGTCCGGGCAAACTCTTGCTGAGGCTCTTACTAAGCAAGCTGTTGATTCCGCTTCAAGTTTAATAACCGCTCCGGAAACGTCTTCGTCGAAAGAGGCTGCGCGGGCCTTGGCCGCCGAAATAATAGAAGCTCTTGGCGGAATGGCCAAAGTGCAGGAACTCTATAATATGCCGACGCGCTCGACAGGGAAAATTGCCGTTGTCTCTGCCATTTCCGGGGCGTCCAATACAGTCGATGCCAATGTTTTGTCCAAGGGCGACAAGCTGAGGATCGAGCTAAACATCATGGGGCAGCCAGCAATCACCGGTTACGACGGTTCAACCAGTTGGATGAAGCAAGGCGATCAGGTCTTTCCTTCCGATCCGATGACGACTAAACGAATCGCGGAAGATACTGAGCATGGGAACAAGCTGCTACTGAGATTTGCCGATCGGGATGCGCAAATGGAGAAAGTGCCGGACAAATTGGTGAATGGCAAAGTCTGCGATGGCCTGAAGTTCTTTGCTGGCGATGGCAAACCGACTATTTTTTATGCCGACAAGGCCAGTCATCTGATTTTGCGCAGTGAATATGGCGGTCTCGACTTCGAACAGGGCGTTCCAGCAGTTAAAGCTGTAGATTATTTCGATTATCGACCCGCTTTGGGCTCCCTCTTGTCATTTCGGTCAGTTGAATATACAGACGACAAGAAGAGCTCGGAGACTGTATTTGGCTCGATTGAGTTCGACCCGTCAATTGGCGACGATGCTTTCGAAATACCGGCCATAGACAAAATTGCTGGTTTGGCAACAGGGGCGGTAGTGATTCCCTTTGAATATGTTTCAAACGAAATCATCATCAAAGCGAAGATAAATGGAGAAAAGGAATATCGATTCATGGTTGACACGGGTGCAACACAGAATGTGATTGAACAAAGCGTTGCGTCCAGCATGGGCACGAGAAACAAAGGTGACTTTGCTCTAACTACTGGCTCTGGTTTTGTGCAAATGGGTAGCATAAATCTGGCCAGCGTCGAGCTGGGTGGTATCAAATTGACCAATGTGCCGATGGCTGTAGCCGACTTGCCTGCACTTTCGCAGATTCACGGGGTGAAGCCGGTAGGCATACTCGGTGCAAATATTTTGCGTCGCTTTCTAGTGACAATTGATTATGACCGGAAACGGGTGATTCTTTCTGATCCGGCTTCGGTGCAAATCCCTAATGATGCGATTGTGATTGAGTCGCAACCGACGCTGGGATCGGCCGGTTTCTCGGTCGACGCAAAATTGGACAACAAATTGAGCATCACCATGCTGGTTGATACAGGCGCTGCTTTCAACAGTATTTCGGAATCATTGATCAAACCGGTTTTGAAAGTGCCGCTGTTGCCGGTAGGCAATGTACAAGGAGTGGAAGGCAAAAAGGTGCTGATCGGGGCTGTCCAACTGAAGACGATTAATGTTGGTGGCGCGACAGTTGCTGATCCGATTTTTTCCGTGGCGCCATCCAGTTCTACAGATAAGTTGCCGCCTGGGCTGTTCTCCGGCTCCTCGTTAGGGATTTTGGGCAACCCGTTTTGGCGTAACTTTAGGCTGACTGTCGATTACCGCAATGGCCGCTTGATTTTGGAGAGGCCCAAGGAAAGCCAGTCAGCTGAGACGTTGTTGCATGATCTAGAGAAGACCGAGGCAGCACTGGTTAAGGACAAGAACTACGATCAGGCTATTGTTGAACTGGGGAAAATAGCGGCGGCAGCGCACACAGAAAAGATGGATTCTCTGGAAGCGAAAGCTCTTACGGCAGAAACGGCGGCTTACTGGCAAAAGGCAGTTAGCACAGGCAAGAGTTCTGACGCCCAGAGCGCGGTGTCACAATTGAACAAAGCTTTGTCTCAAGCCCATCAATGGGATGATCATGAGATGCTGGCGGCATTGTTCGCTCAGCAAGCGATTTACTTGTTGGACGCACCAAGCAGGCCAGACGATCTCCTGACTGCCCGGAAATTGCTGCAAACTGCCTCTGGTTATTCGGAAATGCAACCGGCAGTACTCGTGGGCGTTAGTAAATTGTTGGAGAAGATCGGCAGCCTGGAAGCCGCGGAAAAAACCGTCGATCAGGCACTTATTCTGGCGCCAGCCAACTGGTCGGCACTCGTTCAACGATATGACGTGGCTAAGAGGCGAGGCAAAGCCGCCGATATGAACATAGTTGCCGCCTTGATCGATCATTATTGGCCCGGCGTCATCCCTCCCTGGAAAGCCAAAAGCAATACGACCACAGCAAATACAATGCGCAAAGCGATGCTCAAGGCGCCGAACTCCACAGCGAAAAGAAAAACCCGCTCTTAAATGTTTAGTTAGACCTAAACATTTGGCTAGAGATTTACTTAGGCGTTTAAAGGATTGCTAGCAATATTGATGGCATTGACGAATGGCGTTGGCGCTACGATTTTGCGCTCGATTTCACCGACAATCGATTCCATCCGGTTGAGCGCCTCTCCAATTTCAATATTGTCTGCCTGAGCGCGGCTAATAACTTCTTTCAGCTCGGCTAGTGCGGTGCGGAGGGTGGACATATCTTTCCTGCCATTCTATAAAAATAATTTGGGGGAATTATTCAAAAACCCGGGCTTTGCCAAGTGGGCATTAACTGGCCGAAGTGTAACATGGGGGTGAGAGCTGGACACCGACCGTTATTTGGCAGCCTAGCTTAATTTTGTTATCGAGAGCGGCAAGCGACAGCTGGGTGTGCGTTTTACCAGGCGAGCCGATCATTTGATATGGTTAACATTTGAGCAAGCCATCGGTTATCATCGAACTAATACTGATGCTTTTTAGACCAGCTGATCGGCCTTGATTCTGAGATTTATTGCTACCGTGCTGTTTGTTCTGATGTTCGGGGTGGTGTTATTGGCCCTTTATTTGGGTCGAACAATCTCCAATTGGTTGAAACAACGAAAAGAGGCTGATCTTGCCAATCTGCGAACCTACCACCAGCGACTGACTGTCTTGATCAGCGAATTGTTGGCAAAGGCCAATGATTTAGACCAACATCAGCTCTACGTCTTTTCGGCCGGCAACCCACAGTTCTCCAATAATCTGGCGTCGATATGCCAGGAACTCGTGGTTTTGACTGATTCGCTCCCGGTAATCGGCGGTATTCTCGCTGATGGGCATGTCGGTCAAAGCCGTCAGGACTTACTGGCCTCGGTGAAGACCGCTGCTTTTATCAACCGTCGGTTAGATACCATGCGGCACGAGTTGCATGTGTTGACCATAGAACAGGCCTCGGTCGGTAGTTCAGTTTCGCTGCCGATGCCTAAGAAGCAGCCGGAAAATATTTAGCGGCTGGCCGTACGAGGATAACGGAAGCGCCACTACTTTTGGTGCTGAAGAATTTTGCTAGCCAGTCTTGGCGCCTATTTGGAGATGCTTAAAGGTTTAACCAAAGTTTTGTTCCGAATTTATACCTGCGCTGAACGATATCGGCAATAATAGAACTATTAGGTCTCAATGAAACTCTTCGCGATCAAGGCGGTGTGCGCTTTCGCTCCTGCGTGCGCAATAACCTTAGGCCGCGGTCTGGATGCCTCGTTGGGATCAATATTGTGTTGCAGCAGGGGGACGTAAGCGATGTCGAAGAATAAAAAAACGGCGAAAGTAGCATGTGAAGATGTCCAGGATCAGCCAGTGGAAACCGTTGTAGCATCAGAATGCAGTGAAGATTGCCAAACTGGTGCAGCTGCTGAAGAGGTCGAGTCTCAGTCTGAGGCTGAGAAAGTTGAGGTAGCGAAGACGTGCGGAAGTAGCGAGCCGGCTCTGGCGGCAGAGCAAGGTGAGGAAAGCGCATCGAACACAGATGAACGACAGGCGGACAAGACAGAGGACGATCCAGCCAGACCGGCGGATGCAGCCTGAATAGTTGGGATCGAGTATTTCGCACAAGGATGGCCACTACTGAATCCCAGTACACCACACGTACATAAATAAGATCAGTAGATGGCAGCCAACGTTGCCGAGGGTGGATTTCATTCTGCTCCGGCAACGTTTTTTTTCATGAATTTATCTCACGCTCGCTTCTTACGACCGATTTCGCGTTAGGCTATTAGTCCGGTCTTTGGGAGCTGGCATTATGACGACGACAACATTGAAGGAAACGCCACTGGCGTCATCGCACAAAAATCTGGGTGCCCGGATGGTTGATTTTGCCGGCTGGAACATGCCGGTGCAATATCAATCGATTGTTGCCGAGCATATGGCGGTGCGGACGAAGGTTGGACTTTTCGATGTTTCGCACATGGGTGAGTTCTTAATCCGTGGCCAGGGCGCCAGGGATTTTCTGCAAAACATGATCGCCAACGATATCAACAAATTGGCCAGCCCGAATATGGCTCTTTACACGCAGTTCGTCATGGATCAAGGGGGAACCGTCGACGATTTAATTGTCTACAGGCGGGCCGAGGATTTTCTTTTGGTCGTTAACGCCGGGAACATTGAAAAGGACTGGCTATGGTTGAAACAGCATGTGGGCAGGTTCCCTCAAGTTGACATGCTGGATATTTCTGAGCAGACTGGTTTATTGGCGCTGCAGGGGCCGTTGGCACTGCAATTAATCAGTCAGTTAATCGGTGATGATCTGAAGACAATGCCTAGTTTTGGTTATGGGGTGGGCACCATAGGCGATGCTGCTGTTAGTTTCGGCCGCACCGGCTATACCGGTGAAGATGGTGTCGAGATTTTCGTGCCATCGGAGAAACTAAAAGATGTTTGGGACGAATTGCTTAGCCAAGGACAAGCGTTTGGCCTGACACCATGTGGATTGGGTGCCCGCGACACGCTGCGCCTGGAAGCCGGGCTTCCTCTTTATGGGCACGAGCTCAGTGAAGAAATAAGCCCAATCGAGGCCGGTCTTGGTTGGAGTGTGAAACTGGATAAAGGATCGTTTATCGGCTCAGACGTCTTGATGCGGCAGAAAACAAATGGTCTTAGTAAGCAAATTGTTTGTCTGCGCTCTGATAGCAAAGCGCTGCCTCGGCAAGGTTATCCTGTTTTTGCCGAGAATCAGCCGATTGGCACCGTGACTAGTGGCTCGCAAGGAATCTTTGTGGGCTACCCGATCGCTTTTGCCTTGGTTGAGCCGAAGTTTGCCAAGGTAGGCCAAGCAGTGGAAATTGCCATACGAGAGCAGCGGGTCAGTGCCAGTGTGGTTTCTCGTCCTTTTTACAAAAGGAAATAAGGCGCGAACGTGGAAATCCACAACTTTTTATTGAGCAGTTGCTCGAACGCCATTTTTGGCTCGAATCGGCTTGATAAGATCTAGCGGCATGTTCTGGAAGAGGAGACGCATGGGATGCTTACTTATCCGGCCGAACTCAAATACGTTAAAACACACGAATATGTGCGGATGGAAGAGGGCAATATAGCCGTCGTTGGCATAACTGCGTTCGCAGCCGACCAGCTGGGAGACGTCACCTACGTTGAATTGCCTAAGGTCGGCCAAAAACTAAAAAACGAAGAGAAATTCGGCGTCATTGAATCGGTTAAATCGGTCTCCGATCTGTTTATGCCGGTTTCTGGCGAAATCATAGCGATAAACGAAAAGTTGTCATCAGAACCTGAGCTGGTCAATGAAGATTGTTACCAGAAGGGCTGGATGATTAAAGTTAAATTGGACAATCCGAAAGAGATCGATCAAGCGATGTCGGCTGATGGCTATAAACAATTCGTAGTCGAGTAAGATGCGTCGATCACAAACCAATGCCGGTGGCAGCGTGATATTCCTCACAGTTACCGATCCGCTTGGGGCGAGACCGGATGAAGATCACCGGCGCGAATCTCGGTCGGTGAAGCCTGATGTTCGGCCTGTCCTTGCAAAGTAATACCAGAGGAGGGTGCATGCTCCTTCAAAATATCGTTGGCCATCTCGTAGAAGCGCGAGCCTGGGTGAATCTCCTCCAGTTCCTTGATCGCTGCTTGATCTTCATTATCAAGATCGAGTTTATCCATGGCGTCCAGGTAACGGGCTTGATTCAATAACTCCTCAGGACTTTCGCCTTCTACTTGGAACCAACCGGGCAAGGGCGCTCCGGCGAAGAGACCGATCGCTTCTTTGTAACGCTTTTCGGCGACATATTGCTTGGCTGTGTGTGTAATGTAGATTTTGATGATGCCAAAAGTGAAACCGGCCATCGCCACAAGCAAACCGGTGGCGATCAGGGCGTCCATGTATAGAGGATGTCGGTAACCCTTACTGGCAGTACCTTGCCTCTCAGGCTCCTGGAGAACATCGTCCAGCACCTTGGGTGTGTGATGCACTGGGGTGCCCGAGTTCTGCCGCTGTGAGGATAATTCTGCTGGGGATTCTATGGCGCCAGTTTGCCTGCTTTTTTCGGCAGCAATATCTTTTTCGTTTGGCTTTGGTTCCAATTTCCAAATCCCAGTTTATCTGACGTTTGCACCGTGACCAATTACATACGGACTATTCCCCGATGCTTGCCTTTCTACTATATCAAGATAGCTTGGCACAAGACCAAGGGCGGTTGAGCTCTCCAGAGAGTGAAAAGATCTTACCGGCGGACTTTTTCGAGAAAATCGGACAAACGTTTGCGTTTGTATTGGTCGTGCTCGTTTGCAAGCTTAGTTTCAATAATCTTAGGCACTTGCCTGTTTCCCTGCCGCCAAAAATGTTCCAGCGTTTTGAAAGCCTGACGGCTGATCGTTATCTCCGTCGATTCGGATAAGCGTAATACCTTCTCTAGAAACTGTGCATCATTTAAGCTGGCGACCGCTGAGAGCGCTGTTACACGTACGGAAGGAGCCGGATCTTGCAGGGACTGGTCGACGATCGCGATAAATTTTGCTTTGTCGGCAGAGGAAAATTTTGGTTGCAAGATTAGTGACTCGATCGCTTGTTGCCGCTTATCTGGAGCGAAGTCGTTTGCGGCTTCTAGAAGGAAAGCGACAGATTGCGGTGAAGGGATATTTCCCAATGCCTGGAGAATGTGCCAGAACAATCTGGCTTGATCGGGCCGATCTTCAGCAACCGGTTGCTTACTTTTGGGTAATGCCGCTCTGCTCTGCACAAAGAAAATGGATTGAGCTAAGCTAATCAGAGCCGGTGCGGCGCTTTCATGACCAAGCGATCCAAGGGCCAAAACGATGTCTTCCTGAATTGGTAAACGGAGCTCGAGCAGTCTGAGGAGCTGGTTGGTTTGATCGAGGCGTAATTCTGCCGCAAGTCGCACAGCATGCCTCAAGTCATTCAAACTTTGTTCAGCTACCGGCGTGGTGTCCAAAGCTGCAGCAATCTTTTGATTGACCAATGCCTTACTACGCTGTGACCGAACGCTTTTTTGCATCTCCACAATCACTTGATCGACTTCAGTCCGTGATCCTTGGCCAGCAAAAGTGCCGGGCGATTCAGACCAGATCTTTGCGCATTCCAGAGCAGCTCTCAATGAAACCGTGGTCGGTCTTACTTTGATCAAATCGTTAATGCTCGGTAGACACGATGTTAGATCTATCTCTGTCAAAAGATCTTTAGAGAAAGTCTGTTTGGATGCTTCAAGCAAACCCAAGACCAGCTGGCAGGCGCCATCTTGAAGCAACTCCTGGCTATCCTTTAGTAAATCCACAGGCGGAATTTTGCGGGCGATGCTCACTGCCATGTAATCGCCCAAAGCGTTAATACCGAGCAGAGCGTTCATCAACGGCTTGCCGACTTCGGCGAGCGGCCAGGACGCAAGCGCCGTTGCTGCATCAACCCTGAACCACCTTTCTTCGCTATCTAGGTGGGAAATCAGTGCTTCTTTTGCTTTATCGTTACCAAGTCTGGCCAGGGCATTAGCGATATGAGGGAATGCGGCCTGCGCACCGTAAACGGTATCATGCATCGCGGCGATCATGCGCTCGGTAGATTCTTGCGCTTGCAGAAAACTGAGTATAGATGCCGCGTTTGCTCGCACTCGCCAATCATTGTGTCCGAGCGGATCGCCGATGTTTGGCCAGGCAGCGTCGCCGGTCTCGGGTAAAAGTGTAGAGGCAGCAACAGTTCGTTCAGTTGGTGTCAATTCAGAAAATATGCGTTTGAGCTTGTCCTCCCAATAGAGAGGAGGTAATTTCAGCGCCATTCCCAGTTGCAAAGCACTACAGCTGTTGAGTGCATTATGGATATCGATGCGCACGTCTTTGTAGTCGCGTTGATTTTCCGCACTGCTCCCAACCAGACCATGGTAGAGCAAGAGATGTTCCAACTCGCAGTCTTCGACAGTGACGGGAGACTTTTCGCTGAAGAGAAATGTTAATTTGCGCGCGCGGTTTACAAGTGCCGCGAACAAGTTTGCCATGCGATTTACCTTCTGCCAGCTTAACATAACAGATTCCGCTTGATCACTCTTCAAGTTTTGAGCGAAAGCGGTATTATTGTCGCTTACGCTCTGTGACAATCGGGCGGTGATACCAAATGCGATGGTTAAGTCGGGAGCCTCATCTGTGAACACCATACTCAGCTCGGCTCAGCAAGCGATCAAGGAACAGTATCAAACATTCGCTTTGGAGCACCTTTCGCCCATCGCCCGCGCGCTTGAAACTCGTCAGGCCAGTCTTAAAGAGTTTTTGCAAAAAGCCAGCCAGTATGGTTATTTGGGCATCTCGGCGCCGAAAGAGTATAGTGGTCAGGGTTTGCCTTTCATTAATACGATCCTCTTGACCGAGGCTCTCGCACAGCACGAGCCCGGGCTGGGCCTAACATTGGCCTCTCATACGGCGTGTTTAGAGCTGATCAAAAAATTCGGCAATGAAAAACAGAAGTCTCGTTATTTGCCACTACTAGCGCAAGGAGAATGCCTGGGCACCCTTGCATTTGTAGAAGCTGGTGCCGGCACTGATTTCCAGGCGGTCTCAACCAAAGTTTCAACAGTGAACGGCGAGCCGGTTTTGACAGGCAAGAAGTATTGGGTAGCCAATGCTGACATAAGCGATCTGTTTATTACTTTAGCTCGCGACGAACACGATGCTCTGGTGATGTATTTGATCGACAAGGGTGAGCCAGCTACTTTGAAAATCTCTGCCGATCGGGGAAAGCTCGGTTTGCGTTCGGTTGCGACAAATGACGTCGAATTTGTAGGACATCCCTTGCATAGTGATTCGCTCATTGGCGCGCAAGGTGATGAGCAGGCAGTCAAAGAGCAGGTGCTCTATGCTCTGGATATTGCCAAATTAGTGATGGCCGCAGCGGCAGTCGGTTTGATCGAAGGGGCCTTGGCGATTGCTTCGGCCTATGCACAAGAACGCCAGCAATTTGGTGAACCGATCGGTAATTTTCAGGCGATTCAGTGGAAGTTGGCGGACATTTCGGCTGAATCGCGAGCCGCGCGGCTACTCACCTATAGAGCAGCCTGGAGTAAGGACGAAAGTGCCGAGGAGTTCAGACGGGATGCGGCCATGAGCAAATCTTTCGCGGCACGGATAGCCCGTGTGCAAGTGGCAGAAGCGCTGCAAATTCTCGGCGCTGCGGGAGTCAGCACAGATTCGCCATTGGAACGTTTTTATCGTGATGCCAAAGTGATCGAAATCAGCGAAAGCACTTCCGAATTCCAAAAAGTGTTGCTAGCCAAAGAGTTAGGCATCTCTAGCTAAGAGACACATATGAAATTGGGCATGCGTTTGCGCATTAATTCAGCTTTGCGGTGTGGTTCTTTTACTCTGGCTGCGTTTTTGCTTCTCTTGGGGCAAGGACAGATGACTTACGGCTCTGGCTCCCGGTTGTCGCGTGAGACAATTGTAGTGGGTAGTAAGGAAGATTTCAGTTTACTTTTGCCGGTGTCTATCAATGGCAAGACTTGCTTGATGCTTTTTGATACGGGGGCAGACGACATTACTATTGGCAAAAAGCAATTAGAGGATCTGGGATTTGAGGTGCCGGCCAACTTACCAGCTAATTTTGTTCAGGGTGTGGGTGCGCCTGTTCGTTGTTGGGATATGAAAGCGACAGTAAAAGTAGGAAATATATTGAGGCACGATTTTCCCATCAACGTTGAAGACGGCGCGCCTTTGCATCCGATCATTGGGCAGAATTTTTTTCAAGACCGGAGATATACAGTCGATCTGGCTTCTGGGCGGATATTGATCAGCGCTGCCGACCAGGAAAACGCTGGAAAATTAGGAGCTGAAAATTGTTCGCTATCGTTTGAAAAAATCGGTAACCAGATGCTCGTCCCGGTAACGATCGACGGGCAACCAACAAAAATGATCTTTGATACAGGAGCGGATGGCATTACGTTTAACCGCGAGCAGGCCTGTCAAGCCAATTTATTAGTGCCTGCTGATGCCAAAAAAGAGATACACTGGGGCGTCGGCGGACTGCTTGAAGGAACTGGCTTTAATGTTGGCGAGGTGAGCATGGGACCAATTACAAGAGCGAATGTAAAAGTAAGCGTGATCGACTCTCCCGCCATGCCTTATCCCTTGATGGGCGCCCATTTCCTCAAGGACTGGACGTATACAATCGACAATGCGAAGCGGACAATCTCTTTCCGGAAAAGCTAGACCCTGATGCCGACTGTTTCTCTAGTGATCGTTGCTCAAAATGAAGAGCAGACGATCGGCAAAGTAATCAGCGCAGCAAGAGAATTGACAGATGAGATCGTTTTGGTCGACTCTGGTTCCACAGATCAGACAATTGAAATTGCTCAGAGCCTGGGCGCTCGTGTCATACACCAGGACTGGCTCGGTTATGGGGCCCAGAAGAACTTTGCCCTGAACCTTGCCACCAAAGAATGGATTTTGAGTCTTGACGCTGATGAAATAATGACGCCTGAATTGGTGAACGAAGTGAAGGAAACTTTGGCTTCGCCTCGTGCCACCATCTACGATGGCTTTACCATGCCCAGAGTGCTCTATATCGGCCAGACACCGGTCTGGCATGGCGGTTTTTATCCAGATGCCCAGCTAAGGTTGATTCGTCGGGGCAGCGGCCAGTTTAACGACAGAATGGTGCATGAAGCGATAAAAGTGGCCGGACCGGTAGGTCGCTTGCATCATCATTTCGAACATTTCGCTTATCCGGACATTCAAGCATTCGCCCAAGCCATGGAGAAATACGCCAGGCTGTCAGCAGAGGAATTCGACCGCCGCGTGCCCAGTGGTTGGCGCACTAGTAAGTTGAATGAGATTTTTCATCCCGGCTGGACATTTTTTTATCGCTATTTTCTTCGCCGAGGCTTTCTGGATGGAAGATTAGGGCTGGAGCTGACGAAGATTTATTGTCATTATGTGCGCTCGAAGATCCGTTATTTGCGCGATCTGCAAGAAGGAGAATGAAATTGTCTCTTCAGCCATTTTGAAAAATGCGTATTTTGTGAGGTAGCCACCAACAGATCCATTCTAGGGCCGAACCACCGCTGGCGACACTCTCCCACCCCCGCTCAGTCGGACTTTCCAGAATATAAAATAAACAACTGTCTCCAATGGACTTAGTGACGATGCGATGACTGCCTGATGTAAAACCACACATAGCGTCTATGAAAGAGTCGACTCTGTCCGCTGTGAAAGGGAACCAGCAAAAGTAGGCTTTGGCGTCTGGAACATATAGATGCATTTCGTCTTCGTTGATACCAAGAACGGCGTTCACCTGATACCGAATTTTGTCCTGTTTGGGAATAACGACATTAACATCGCAATACCGCTCGATTGCGCCAAGTTCTGTAACGACCTGGAACTTGGGCAAGAGAGCGGAGCGCGCATCCTCGGAAAACAGAGGAGGCATTGGCATTTTGTCATAAAAGGTCTGGGGATGAAGACTTAGTTCCATTTGCAGGCCGGGGAATCTGTTGCGAACAGACGAGACAATTTCCAATATGCCCTTTCCAAGGGATTCCCACTTTTGCAATTCTTTTTTGTTTAACACACGTTTTCCCTACACGCGGATACGCGTGCACACGAAAATCAAATAAGTTATAACTTTAGCTAACGTTGTTGGAATGGGCAAGTATTTTGAGCGCGATATCAAAACACCCGCTTCATACATGAAAAATGTCGTTGGGGGACACGCAAGTCCGAATGCAGAAGCCGACTTTGATAGAAAAACTGGCGGTTTTTCTGTCGTTCAGGTATAAGTTTTCCCTGGGACAGCTACTAGTGGAGCAAGCATTGAGTTTATCTGGGCTAACTGATCTAAGCTAACTGATCTAATATGATTGGCCAGCGAGAATGAAAATGGCTGCCGGCAAACAAAAATTCTGGAATCGGCGTTTAGGCTTAGGCCTATTAGGGGCCTTGAGCGTGGCTGCCTGTGTTTGCCAGAACGCTCTAGCCGATCCTTACTATGACAGCGGTCTGCGCTTTTATCAGGAAAAGAACTACAAAATGGCCGCTGCTTATTTCAGTCAGGCGGTCCGCAATAATCCCTACGACGCAAATGCTCTCTATTACCAAGCATTGATGTTCCAAACTCTTGGTGATCGTAGTCATGCCATAACTAACTATGCGCGACTAGTCTCTCAGTTCGCTGATTGCCGGGCCCGCTCGTTGGCAGTCAATGCCCTGATGCAGCTCGATCCTGCCTATTGCCGGCAACTGCTCAAAGGCAGTCAATCTGGTAGTCAGTTTACCGGGGCAGATGGGGCAAGCAATAGCCATGTGGTCAATCTGACGCCGTCGAGCCAATCGGCTCCCAGCGATCTGGCTGGATTGCCGAATCAATCGAGAGTGGACTTTGTCACCAGTCCAAACGACTCGTCATTACTGATGGTCAAGGGACGTTTGAACGGAAGGGACTGCTCCTTCATATTCGACACTGGTGCTGGTGAATGCTGCATTGGTATGAATACGCTGCGCGATTTAAATATCCCGACGCCAACGGGTTCTCCGACAGTCACCGTAGCTGGTGTCGGTGGCTCGGGAATCATACCGGCCTGGAAAGCCAATTTAACTATTCAACTGGGCTCGATTACAAGGCAGATGCCTGTGCTCATTGTGCAGGATCGATCTGAACCACTGCTCGGGCAGACTTTTTTCCGCGACTTTGCTTATAGTATTGATACCAATGTCGGCAATAAAAACGCGGGCACAATCACATTTACCAAGCGCAATGCATCAGCCATCGGCATTGGCCAGCCAACCGGTCGTTCCAATGTCAAGTTCGAACTATTCGGTGGTCAGCATATTGTCGTCCCGGTCGATGTCGATGGCCATCCAACTAAAATGATCTTCGATACCGGAGCGGCCGGGATAATGTTTACACGTGGTCAGCTGAACGCGCTGCACATCACCATTCCAGACGATGCCCAGCAAATCAGGAATCAAGGTGTTGGTGGAGAAACTTCCGGCGTCCTTTTTCCGATCAGACGGATCAGCATGGGTCCGATCGACAAATTCGATATCATGGTCGGTGCGGTAGACGGCGCTGTGGTGCCTTATCCCCTGCTAGGACAAACCTTTTTTTCTGACTGGAAATATACGATCGATTACGACAACAAAGTAATTAACTTTCAGAAGCGATGACTGGATCGCCGGGGAGCCGCAGCAGGCCGGTAGGCCATGGTCGACGTTCGGGTGGTCTGTAACGTTTACTGGTTGGCTCCTCATCGCTAACGAATGGTTCCCAATCAAAGCTGCCAGGCTCGCATCGCAAGCTACCATGCCATAAATACGGCTGCTCTTGGCCCACTTTCACATTCCACAGCGTGGCTCGGGGATTATCCGCGGTGATAGAGGCCTTTTGAACACCCTTCTCGAACTGAGTCACCATTCGCAGTTGTCGCCCCTGCGAACCGTTCGTCCGCCAAACCAAATTCGACCAATGTCCCGGGCCATGTGCCACGCTGACTGGTTCATCCGGCGCTCCGGCATAGTCGCCATAGCCGAAGTAAAAAGTGTTGGTAGCATTGTATTCCCATCGCACAGCAGGTCTTTCGGGTGGTGCCCAGCCTGGCGAAGAAATAATGCGTTCGGGATCGCGCGCTAGATCTCTTGCAGTCTCCCGATCGTAAGTCACTTGTAGATTTGAATGTCTATCGCGGAAATCTTGATCGAAAGCCAGAACTCGTTCGTGAGCTGGGATCTGTCTATCGAATGGTCTAGGCTCGATATCCGCTCCTGGGAATGCTCGGCGTAACTCTGCATCAGGAATTGAATGCACTCCGGTTGGCTCTGAATGCCTAAATGCTCCAAAGAACTCAAGGTCGGCAGAGTGGATCGGGCTTGCTCCTTCCCGCCCTAAATTCAATTCTGGCAAAAATCGATCCGCCGTCTTGCCTTCGGCTGCGAGGATTCTTGCCGCTTCCGCCTCTTCCATTGCCTTGCCAGCCGCATTCCATCTCATGCGAGCTGCGCCGTAGGCTATACCTAAAAGCAGAACAGCTCCGCTTGTCTCCAAAATACCTTTCTCATGATCTTCGTAATAAGACTTGATTGATTCCAGTGTCATGAACCCCTCCCCAGAGGCAGCATTGCCTGCTTGACATGCTTTGCCAATAATGCCGGATAACGGGGGTAGTGTCACTTGGGGGAAATACGCAGACGCCTCAAATTTAATCAGCCTCAGTAATTTTCGCTATTTCTTTATTCATTAGCAGCTCGTCAGCTCATCGCCTAAAAAAGCGCTCGGCCCAATGATCAGGCAGGGCGCCTGCCGTGATTTAGTCGTAATGATGTGTCTGGTAGTTTCTATACCGGTATAAGCAGCTGTCTGTTTCCAGTCGTTGCCTTTGCTTAGACTGTCATCAACTCCAGCAAAACGAGCGGGAAGCAAGCCTTGGACCTGAACGGCCGGTGAGCTGTTAACCGAGGTTGGAGCCCAAAGGAGGAGAGAATTATGTCCACACCGAATACATTGAATACATTGAAAAGGAAAGTGACCGCTCTGGTTTTAGGGCAATGCATCATCTTTGGTGGCATCTCTGCAACGGCTACATTCGCCAAAGCACATGCCCGGGCTCACGCAAACAATAGCCAAACTGAGTTGGTTGTGCCGAACACTGACGCGAAAGATAAGCTGGCCCTGGCAGAGGGTATTGCCATACACGAAGAAGACCGCAGTCTATCTTCAGGCAAGGTGCATAGATTGAAGTCCAGAGGCAAAGAAAATCTGCCGACTTATGCAGAAATTGAAAACGGCGACTACGATCTCGGTGGAGAGTTGCCGAGCATGGGAATCTAGTTTCTAGTTTCTAGAATCCAGATACCAGATCCCAGATACCAGATCCCAGATCCCAGATCCCAGATCCCAGATCCCAGATACCAGATCCCAGTTCCTGGTTTCTAGGATCTAATCCTAATTCCTACTGAGCGTCGCCTAAAATGCGAGCCATCAGCTGGCGATATTTTTTCAAGTTTTCCTGATATGTGGCGCTGGCGTCATCTTCATTTTTGTTGGCCGATTTTGCCACTTCGCTGCCTTCGATCTTAGCTGGCGGCGTCTTTGGTTCCGTCAGCCACGGCGCTACCGTGGCTAAAGTCTCTTCATTTACCCAGCGTCTGGCGATCAAGACATCTGCCGCTCCCAACCCTGAAGCTTCCATATCTTGGTTGGCGACACTGACTTGCGCGGCCGAGATAATCTTTTTCTCCGCTAAGATTTTCAGTAAATCCGGTTGATCTGATCGCTTAGGTGTTTCCGTCACGGTGCTTTTAAGAAACTTCCACGTCCACGCGCTTGCCATAGCGATTGCCCGCCGCTCTGATTAAGGAGCGCAGTGCTGAGATTGTTTTGCCATCTTTGCCGATCAGGCGTCCAGTCACCGAGGGGTCGCAGGTCGCGTGCACGCAGACTCGACCAGGGTTGAGTTGTTGACGCTCGAACAATAAAGTATCGGGGTCCCTGGCCAGGATCCTGAGAATGTATTCCGCCAAGTCCTCAGCAGCTGTGGAATGGCTTAGCTGGTCGCTTTGTCCTTGGTAGCCACGGCCATAGCCTGGCCGCCTGCCTTTTTGATAAGGCTTGCCACTGTATCGCTTTGCTGGGCGCCGTGTTTCATCCATTTTTCGAATGCTTCTTTGTTGACTTGCAATTCTTTGGTGCGAGGGTTGTAATAGCCGATTTCCTCAAGGGGAGCGCCATCACGCCGACTGCGGCTGTCAACCGCTACGATTCGATAATGCGGCTGTTTTCTGGCTCCTATGCGCTTAAGCCTGATTTTTACCACTGAAATTCCTCTCCCCTGTCGGGTCCTCTTTGTTTATATGCGTCCATTATTTTAGCAGGTGGCATAAACCCGGCTCGCCGCCTGTTAATGCCGTTTTTTCTTTTTCCGATAATAACCGCCACCTGGCCCGCCTATGGGAAAGCCACCTTTGGGAATGGGCGGTGTCCGCCCGGGAAAGCCGCCTGGCGGCAGCTTGGGCAGTCCCATACCCGGTCCGAGACCAGGGAAACCGCCGGCACCCAGCCCCCCTCCTGGTGGCAAGCCGCCGCCTGCCTCCGGAAATCCGCCGGAGGCGCCAGGAAAGCCGCCCATGCCCGGCAGGCCGCCCATACCGCCGAAGCCTCCCATCATTTGATGCATCGCTTTGAATACTTGCCGCATCTGCTCAAACTGATTTAACATTTGGCCTATCTCATTATCTTTCAGACCAGAACCGCGAGCGATTCGCCGTCGCCTGGGCATGTCGATCAGTTCTGGTTGCTCGCGTTCAGCTTTGGTCATCGAATTGATCGCTACTTCATAAAGCCGAAACATCTCTTCGCCTTTTTCCGCTACTTCGTCTTGTTGGTCGGACGAGATGCCGAACATGCCGCCGATGCCCATCATTTTCATGATGTTGCCCATCGGTCCCATTCGCTTCATCATTTTGTGCATTTCGATGAACATTTGCAGATTGAATTCACCCTTCATGAAGCGCTTGGCCACGTCCTCGGCTTCTTTTTCGTCAATCGCTTGCTGCGCTTTTTCGACCAGCGTCAGAACGTCGCCCATGCCCAGAATACGGCTGGCCATGCGGTCTGGGTAGAATGCCTCCAGGTCTTCGATCTTTTCACCGGTGCTGATATATTTCACCGGTTTGCCGACCGCCTCCCGTACCGATAATGCCGCGCCGCCGCGGGCGTCACCGTCGATCTTGGTTAACAACAAGCCGGTTACATCCAGCTGGGTGTTGAAGGTTTCGGCCACATTCACTGCTTCTTGACCGGTCATTGAATCGACAACGAGAATTTTCTCTGACGGCGTGAGCGCGCGATCAAGCAGCATCAACTCTGCCATTAGTTCAGTATCGATCTGCAGGCGCCCGGCAGTATCGAGAATAACTGGATTCTGTGCCAAGCGTTTTTGCTTGTTCAACTGCTTTCTCACCGATATCCTGCACGTCTTTAGTGTCTAGCGTAAACACCGGTACATCGACTTTCCTGCCAAGCGTTTGTAACTGAGTAATCGCTGCAGGTCGTTGCACATCGCAAGCAACTAATAGCGGATTGAAACCATCCTTCTTTAGTTTCATCGCTAGTTTGGCTGCAGCTGTGGTTTTACCGGAGCCTTGCAAGCCGAGCAGCATAATAATGCCCGGCCCCCCTTTTAAATTGAGTGGCACATTTTCGCCACCGAGTATGGTGACTAATTCGTCGTATACAATTTTAACGAATTGCTGACCGGGGTTGATCGATTCAAGCACCTCGGTGCCGAGCGCTTTTTGGCGCACCTGGCTGATAAATATCTTCACTACCTTCAGGCTGACATCGGCTTCGAGCAAAGACTTGCGTACTTCGCGGATCGCCTCCTCGATATTCTCTGGTGTGATTTTTGCATCGCCGCGCATCGTGCGGAGCGCGCTCTGAAGCCGGTCTGTTAAAGCGTTGAACATCTAGGAGCTACCTCTGACGTGCAGGTCGACTATAGAACTTATCTTGTCATGGACCTCGGCTGGATAAATCAGCCAATTTGATTCATAATTTCCTTTTACCAGTGCTTCCACTGCTAACGAAAGTCGCGAAAGCTCATTCACCTCGCCTGTATCAGCCTTCACTACGATGTTTGTTTGAGGTTGAGCAGCATCAGGTCGATAGTAGTCGTAAGGCCGAAAGCCTGTAGATTCAGTCGTTATATAGTAGTCCGGATCGAACCCAGCCGATTGACAAATTTTTCTTGCCTCAATTTCCACTGCTGCCGCTTGCAGATTGGGCGATCTGGTTGCCACAGCCTTAAGTGCCCGAGGAGCAACGGCGTTCTTGTCTATTTTGAGTTCTAGAGTCCCCTCTCGAGCATTTGTCGGTGTGTTGTTTCTGCTTTTTTCCGGATAAATGCGCGCCGCTTTAAATAATCGACGGTGTAAAAAACGGGAAGCCAAATCGGCAAGGATCTTGTCTGGATCTGTGCTCCAGCGCTTGATATGGTAAGTAAGCTGGATGTCATCAAGCGTGAGATATTGATCTACAGATAAGGCTACTCCGCCTAGCCATTTGGCGGTAACCTCGTCCATGAAACTAGGTGATTTTCCCATCGCCATCATATTCTGTGCACGTTTGACCAACATCGCCAACAACGCCCGAGCTGCCAAATTTTTGCGATGATAATAGACTTGAGCGTACATAGAATAGCGAGCAAACAGATAATCTTCGACCGCCGTTTGTCCCTTATCTCCGACTACTATGATGCGGTCGCCTGGTTCATCAATTTCCATTGAGCTCAAGATTCTATGCAAAGCGAACAAACCATATGCGGTACCAGTCATATAACTGTCGCGCAACAGATAATCAAAACGATCGCAATCGAGCTGGCTCGAGATGATATGAGAAAGATACTTAGGGTAGTACTTTTTCTTTAACACATTAACTATGTCATCGGCCAGGCGTGAATCGAAGCTGTCAAGTAACTGGCGAACTTCGCTGGAACCGGTGATGATTTTGCAAGACCAGTCTTCGTGGTCATAGTGCAGTATTCGTTCCGTTACGTGGCTGAATGGTCCGTGGCCAATGTCATGCAAGAGAGCGGCCGCCATAATCAGCGGTCGCTTCTCCTCAATCGACGGTGTTTTTTCTTTGACAAGGTTAACGAAACGCGATGCAACGTGCATCACTCCGACTGAATGAGTAAACCGCGAACCTTCTGCACCTTGGAAGGTAAAAAACGTCGCTCCCAGCTGATGCACGCGTCGTAACCGCTGAAACTCCTTTGTATCAATCAAGTCCATCACCAGGCGCTCGGCTGGGCTGCTCCGGCTGAGTACGATGTCCTGATGTATAGGGTCTAGATAAGTCCGCTTATTTAGCATTTTTTGCGGGTGTCGCCGAATAGAATGTAAGAAGGCACAGGCTATTCCGACGGATTAGCCCGAGCCTGTGGAAGGCTATTTTCAGCCGGGTGAAGGTATTATACTTTGCCACCCATGAGGTAAGTACGGATGCTAGAGACGCTACCGGAGAAACCGCAGACTCTGGGGGATCTGATCGGTCACAGTATTCGAATATTCCGCTCAAATGTCCCCCTTTTGTATTCGGTGTTTCTTTGGCCGTCAATTGCTACTTGCGCGAGCATGGCTGCCTGCCGACTAATTTTTGGCCACTGGATCAGCTTGCACAAGATGAGCCTCGAGCTTTTCTCATTGCATGCGGTTGCTGAGTTGGTCTCGATCAGCGTACTTGCTTTTGCTCAGTGGGAGCTGATGTTGCGTGGTTTAGCAGTTTTGAGACTTACAGTAGTCGGTGACGATTCCTATGAGCAAGCCTATCAATACGCCATACGGCGCTGGCGCGCTGCTTTGTTGGTTTACACACTAACAATCGTAATGCCGCTTTTTGTCATGATATTTTGGACGATTGTAGGGATCCTTGTAATTCTATTTGCGCAGCAATTCAATCTTAAACAACACATTACAATGCTGCCCTTCGCGGTCATTGGCCTGTTGTTTACGCTAACTCTGTGCTGGTCATTTCTCTTCGGTTCGATGATGCTTTGTGTTTTGGCCTGCGAGAATATAAATGTCAAACAAGCCGTTGAAAGAGCCGAATCGCTTTCATTGCATTATCTTTGGCGAGGCGGCTCCTTTGTTGCCTTATTAGGCATCGTACTGTTGTTGCTTTCGTTCGCTATTGACATGCCACTAATAGTAATATCATTGCTTGATAGTTATTTTCACTCAGGCCCATCACAATTCGGTATTGCCTATCAATTGCCAATGTATTTAGAAGTGCTGACGGCATGTTGGGGCAGCATTATGAATATTGTGCTGTTTTCTATCGCCATTATTGCCGACGGTCTCTATTACCATGATGTGTGCCTGCGCTTCGACGGACTCGACATCAAAATGAAACTGGCCCAATTGTCCTAGCCGCTAGTAAGTTTAGCCAGGCAACAGTTCGGCGATTTCGAATGAGGGTTGGTGGCTAGGTTCTTTGTCTTCAACTATTGATTGATTGAAAAACTTGGAAGACTTCTAACGGGCGATAAAATAAAGGGTCCCCACTGGCTTAGGGAAATCGTTGCTCGATGAATTTCCTTCGATTAAGCCGGAAGGTTTTTTCCTGAATATTGAACTTTTTCCGCCCTCGAGTCGTAGTTAGAAGTAAGAGAAATTTTTCCAACTTACGGTTTCGGAGGGAAATTGATATGTCCAACACCGGTCGTCCAAATCTTGGGTTTACTGCTCTCAATATTCGGATACACATTAATAAGATGTCTGTTCATCAAATGTTTGTCACTAAGGATGTGCTTGTCTATGGAACCAGAGCGGCGGTCGATATGGTTATGAGCCGGATGGTAAAGAAGGGCGCAATTATGCGCTTGGCCAGAGGCGTCTTTATGAAGATCTGCCCGGAGGTTAAATTGGTAATGCCCAGTGTTTGGGAAGTAGCCCGGGCAAAAGCGAGAGCATTTGGCAAGAAGCTCTTTGAGCACGGGGCGGATTTAGCGGCCAAGCTGGGTCTTCCCGCGGTGGCCAATGCAGAGCCTACGTATATAACGGATGGACCGCCGACGTCATTTCGTTATGGTGAGAGGAGAATATATTTCAAGACGGCGGCACCGAGGAAGGTAAATTTAGCAGAACTAAATCAGGGAGCATTGATCAATGCGCTATGGTTTCCGGGGCACAGGCGAGTCAATGGCAGTAATTTGGGGGATGCAACGAGGCGCATAGGGCGAGAGGAGCGGCACGACCTTCATTCGTCCATGCGATTCATGCCGACCTGGTTGTCTGAATATTTCTGTCCCATCTGGAAGACGGCTTCGGCAGCCTCTTAGTCAGTCCATTGTCCAAGTGGAGACGCACATAGTTTATAATCGCCGATAATTTTGCCAAGGAAACTGAAGTGTACCGCTATTGGATTATTTTATTATCGCTTTTGGCTTGCGGAGAAATTCTTCTGCAGCAGTTGGCTGTAGCCCAGAATAATTCGCCTTTGAAAATTGGATTCATTTATGTTAGCCCGGTCAGTGATCTTGGTTGGAGCGGCGCTCACGAGCAAGGGCGCAAGTATCTGGACAAGGCGATGCAAGGACACGTTCAAACTACGATTGCTGAAAGTGTTCCAGAATCCGCGGAGGTAGAACGCGTCGCTGAAAAAATGATTGCTCAAGGGAATAAACTGATCTTTTCAACATCCTATGGTTATTTGGAGCCGATCTTGCGCGTTGCTGCTCGCCACCCGGATGTGATTTTTATGCAATGCCAGCGACGATCAACAACAAAGAATGTCGGCACGTACTTCGCTAGGCAAGCGGATCCTCTGTACATCGCGGGATTTATCGCCGGCAAAGTAACTAAAACGAACAAACTTTCTTACATTGGCGGTTATCCTGTACCAGCCGTAGTAGTCTGCGTTAACGCTTTTGCCCTTGGTGCTCGCGCCGCGAATCCCAAAGCAAGAGTACGAGTTGTCTGGACAAATAGCTGGGCAGATCCGGCCACTGAAGCAGAGGCGACAAGAGGATTGATTGAATCGGGCGTCGACGTTGTGGCCTTCGCAGTTGAACACCTCATCTACGGTTTTGCAGACAGCTGAAAAAGCTCATGTATACTCAGTTGGCTGCAGCTCCGACTTGCACAAGCTCGCGCCACAGGGCTGGCTCACCGGGCAAGTTTGGAACTGGGGTCCGCTCTATGTACAAATCGCGAAATCTGTCTTGCAAAATAAGTGGCAACAGAGCAATGCTATGTATTCAATGAAAGACGGCTGTGTCGGAGTCTCTCCATTTGGTAAAGCAGTACCATGGGCAGTGCAAACCGAAGCCAATGCAATCAAGCAACAAATCGTCAATGGCGGTCTTTTGGTCTTTAAAGGGCCGATCATGGATCAGGCGGGCGCTCTGCGTATCCCCGCCGGACATGTAGCCAATACTAACGAACTTGAGGAGATGGACTGGCTCGTTCAAGGTGTGGACGGCACGATGCCCAAGAGCACAGTGCCGAAGAAATGATTAATGCCAGTTTCAAGCGAAAAGGCGAGGTTCGCTATGCACATCCACATCCAATCGATACTACATTTGGCTGGACAATCGAAAATGATCGATTCAATAACGCGTAGTAAAGAAGCTTGGTTTGGCGGCGGGCAGCCCAAGCTGTATGAAAAGTCTCGGCAGCTTTTCCTCTTCCGGATGCTTAGGCTTTTCACAATTCTCAGGACTCCCCGGATACCCGAGCTAAGTAGGGGACTTGGGCCACTTTTACACATTGTCGTAATCACTGTATTACAAACATCGCTTCTACCACCAAAAGCAATTGCCTCGGAAAAGACGAGCAAGCCAATTAAAATTGGCTTTTTGATGGTCGGCTCAGTCAACGATGTCGGCTGGAATTATAATCACAATCAAGGACGTATGCTTCTTCAGAACACTCTTTCGCCCGGAGTGGAAACGACATATATGGAAAAAGTCCCGGAAAGCGCCGAAGCTGAGCGGGCAATGGAAAGAATGATCGCCCAAGGGGACAAGATTATTTTTGCCACTTCGTACGGCTATCTGGAACCAGCGATGCGAGTTGCTGCTCGCCACCCTGACGTAATCATTTTGGAAACGGCAAATCGCTTCAACACTTCGAATGCTAAGAACGTCGCTTCATATGTCATGGATTATTCTGCTCCTATGTTTGTCAGTGGAGTGGTCGCTGGTCGCTTGAGCAAGTCAGGCAACCTTGGCTTTGTGGCGGCCCATCCGGTGCCACCAATTTTGGTAGCAATCAATTCATTTATTCTTGGTGCCCGTTCTGTAAATCCACATGCACGTTGCCGAGTAGTCTGGACCAATAGTTGGTCAGATCCGGCTACTGAAGCTGAAGCAGTTCGAGGTTTGGTCGAGCGCGGAGTTGATGTCGTTGCCTCCAATTTAGATAGCTCGTTGGCTGCTGCCCAGGCAGCAGAAGAGGCCCGCGTCTTTGCTGTCGGCACCCACGCTGATCTGTCCAAGAGAGTGCCAAAAGCCTGGCTAACAGGACTCAGATTTGATTGGGGCAAGCTGGATATAAAGGTGGTCAACTCAATTAACAATGGGACTTGGAAGCCTGGCAACAGCCTGCTCGATTCGACAACAAAATACGCTGCCCTGTTACCTTTCGGCAGCTCTGTTCCTAAGCCAGTACAGGCCCAGGCATTGCAAACGTTGAAATTATTCAGAGCAGGCAAATTAAATGTCTTTACTGGACCAATGAACGATCGAGATAACATCGAGAGAATTCCGGCAGGCAAGAAATTGAACCTTAAGGACTTGTTGGAGATGAATTGGCTGGTTTCCGGCGTCGAAGGTCCGCTGCCCAAAAAGTAGACCGATGAGCAGTTTCTTGACATAGGCAGGCGTGCTAAATAATCCCTTTTGCAGCATCAAAGCACGGACGCTAATTACAAGCTGATGCCAAAAGGATTAGATGCTACAATTTGCCGTGAGGAGAAGTCCATGTATCCTGGTCCTTCGACTTGGAAGAATAGGTGGAACAAATGAGCTCTATCGGTCAAATTGTTGTAGGGCTAATTAACCTGATCAATTTGCTTGTCATCATTTGGTGCTTACTTAGTTGGTTCCCAAATATTCGCTGGTATGATGAACCATTTCGCACCCTAGATCGGGTTGTCTCGCCGATCCTTGCTCCCTTCAAAAAAGTGATCCCGCCGATTGGCAATATCGACATTTCCCCAATGGTAGCTATGATCGTTCTACAAATGATGGGTCAATTTTTGGCCAGCGCCCTGCGTTAGAGTACAGAAGCCATCCTAAGTAAAAAGAGTCGAGATTACCAGTAAAATGCTGTCGCGAAGAAGCTTCTTAGTTGGTGGGTTGGCACTTTCTGCCCAGGCGGCGTCCTGGTATCCTGTTTGGGCCAAACATAAGCCGGTCGCTGCCGATAAGCCGGGTCCACATTTGCTGACAAGACAGGATTGGCCGCCGGCAATTGCTCCCGCTCAGATTGGCATTACCGACCATGGCATTTGCTGTTTTACAGACGAGTATGGCCGGTTAGCCTTAGTCGATTTCCGCAAGGCCGCAGCCGGGAAGCCGGCGACGGTTCTAGGTGAACTCCACGGATTTGCCAAAAAGGTGATCGCGTTTCGAGTCACCAATAGTCGTGCTTACGCTATTGTGACTGCCGAAGTTACGCCCGCTTCGGAGCCGCAACTAGCATTAGTGACGCTAAATCTTGCTAATGTCAGTCGGCCGCACGTATCGTCCCAAATAGCTTTGGATAAATTTGCTGACGCTTCTACTCTCACCGTGGACGGTGGCATCATCTGCGTTGGCGGTACATCAAATTCCGGCGAACAGATGGTTATCATTTACATGGAATCTAAAGGCGGCCATGGCGGTGATCCTATATCTGCAGCTGCTTTTTCGGCGAGTTTGCCGGTGAGGCAGTTAATTCTTCAGGATCGCAAATTGTTGATTCTGGAGTCGGGTCAAGACAGCCAATTACAATATGTGTTCTTGCGAGAGCCAGCGTCGCCCGAACTGAGGAAGACATTGCCTCTTGATGGCGATTTTACTGCCATGGCCAGAATGGGCGATATAGCCGTAGTCGCAGGTTCTTTTGAAATTGCCAACCAGCCCGAATCTCAGTCGACAAATATTGGACTGAAATCTATCGCCTTATCTCCGATACCGCATGTGGTGTCGCAAATACCTCTCAATCCGCTAACAGCGATATGCGATGTGACCGCCACAAAGAATCAATTTCTGGTGTTGGGTGATGCCGATCAAGATACTAGCTTAGTGGCAATGACGTGCGATAAATTAGGTGTTCTAAAGCGACTTGGAAATGACGAGCTAACCAAACTCAAGCCTCGCATGGGCCAATCCTGCCGAATCGCAGCCAAAGAACGTACGGCCTATATTGCAACGGGATGGGCCGGCGTCCAGATGCTGACTTTTGAAAGCGGCAATTGGAACGCGGCCTATCAATACACAATTCCGCGTTATGCTGCATCCAGCATTGCCGCGTGGCGGAACCTTGTAGTCTTGGCCGGTTCAGACATGAAGCTATATGACATTTCTCAGCCAGACAAACCGGCCTTGATCTCGACGACGGAGGGCGTCGGGAATACCAAGAACATAGTGGGAGCAGGTAGTTTTGTCCTGTGTCTGTATAAAGATTCCTTGACTTTACGCAAGATGCAAAAGCTTGACGAAGTCGTAGCCACGCTCAAGATCACCGGCACTGAAGTGTGCTTTGACCCGGTTAAGCAAAAGGCGTACGTTCTACAATCCAACAACAAGAGCAGCTCTGTCGCCCAGATCCAGGCTTATTCAAATAGCCTTGTCGCTGAGAACAATTTCGAGCTACCCAACGCATATTCGCACATCGTGGCAAACGAAGACTACTTCGTCGTCTGCAGTTTGAATGAACTTGCTTTGTACAAGAACGGCGCTACTGTAAACCTGATCGGAACCAGATCCTTTGATAACCTAGCAATACGGGACCTAGCACTGACCAGAGATTATATTTTGCTGACAGCGGTAGATCCGCATTCAAAGGGATCTTTCATCATTCTCTCTAAGAGCCAAAAAGACTTGACTTTACTGGGTTCTACAGATCTACCGAATGACGGACGAGCACTGGCAGTTTCCAAAGGGATGGCCGTTGTAATCGGTCAAGCAGATGGACGAGATGCTGCAGCGGTAGTTGATTTTACTGTGGCATCCGCACCAAAGGCGGTGGCGTCATTGAATGTAGTGGAAGACGCATCTGCAGTTACCATTAAGGACGAGACCGCAATCGTGGGCGGCAGAGGACTGGAGATTTTCAGTTTAACTTGATCAGCAGGCAGAACTGTAAAAGTTAACCAACGTCCGGAATGCTCAACCGATAAGCTTTAGGGTCGTTCTTTCAACACTACCCCGCTTCACATTGGTTTTTTAATGTGCAGGTTTTCACGTGGACCGGGTATAGGAAACCAGGCAAAACCGAGAAATCCATTAAGTGACTGCGAGAACCCTGAAAGTACTGTTCATTGCGATTTCCATTATCTCCGCGGCAAGCTGGCCTGCGGAAGTTCAAGCCGGAACTGGTCAGGTAAGCGAACCGCGAACAACGGAGCCTGAACCGATTGTTTCTGAACAAAAAATTGGTAATAGGACTTACGCCGTTGGCTCAATTTTGGTCAAGGCAAAGAAAGAAAAAATCTGGGCAATTATCGCAGATTACGAGAACTCACCACAGGTGTTTCCCAGCGTGAAAAGAGCCCGCATTCTCAAGGATCACGGTGCCAACAAACTTGTGCGCCAGAATGTCTGCCCCAAAGGATCGCCTATGCATTTCGATTACGAGATCGAAATAAATGAGAATGCGCCCAATCGAATGGAATGGCACCGAACCAAGGGTGCGTTGAAAGAGCTAGCAGGCTCGTGGCAGCTCGTATCCGATGGCACGGAAAACAACACGCTCATTACATATTCAATCTACATTGATGGCGGCTTATTCTTGCCAGCTTGGCTGTTACGTGGGCAAAGCAAAAATCTCCTGCCTGAGGTTCTGAAGTCAGTCAAACAGATTGCCGAACGAACGTCAGCCGATGCCAGCACTGCCAGCAGTGGCAAAAGCTAACCGGGCGCCGACATACCTTCGCTCTCGCTATAACGACTCTTGACCCAAAAAACCGGATCAATGGTTAAAGCCAGCGATTTTCAAAGGTTTTGCTGCTTTACTAGAAGGAAGAGACACTGATCGGGTAGAAATAGATTAACTGCCACCCGCGCTCCAGAGATAAAAACCAGCCGTCCATTTGGAGGAAGAATGACCACCGCAACACCTAAAACCAGACGCAAGTTTCCTCGTGTTGTTTCTAGCGCGTTTGAGCATCCCGACGATCGGGCGGCGCTAGAAGCGGTGAAGAAGATTCCCATTCTGGACAAAGTTTTTCGCAAATTTCTTGAGCTCGGTCTGGAGCGCGCATTTCGAATACAGCTGATTGGGCAAGCCATCCATGTGACACCTAAGCAATGCCCAAAAATTTATCGGCTGTTCAAGGAAGCTGCCGACATCCTAGACATGCACGAGCCCGACCTCTTTCTGGCCTCTGCGCCAGCGCCAAATGCATTTACTTTCGGCGTGGAGCGCCCGTTTATCGTCATCAATTCTAGCTTGGTAGATTTGCTTACTGAAGATGAGCTGATGGCTGTGCTAGGCCACGAGCTTGGACATGTAAAGGCAGGGCACGTACTCTATCGCAGTATTGCTTTCACCTTGGCCAGACTCTTTACACAATTGTTTGGTCTGGGCAACATTGCTCAGCTTGGGCTGGCTGTAGCGCTTTATGATTGGTCCCGTAAATCTGAACTCACGGCTGATCGAGCTGAACTGCTGGTTGTACAGGACCTGGATACGTGCCTGAGGTTGCACATGAAACTGGCCAGCGGTTCAAAATCCGTCTACGATCAAATCGACCACCATGAGTTCTTACGACAAGCTGATACCTATGAAGAGCTGGAATACAGCACACTCAATAAACTGTATAAATTCATCCAGGAACTCTGGCTGAGCCATCCTGTACCGGTTGCTCGGGCAAAAGAAGTGAAGGCCTGGTCCGAAAGTAAGCAATATAAAGAAATTCTGGCGGGGCGCTATCCTACTGGAGATGTCGGCATCGACTTGAGAATGTGCCCGCACTGTGGCTCTAAAATTAGTCCGTCCTTTTTCTTCTGTCCAGATTGTGGCAAAAATGCGCGTATCTAAGTCTGAGACGAAACATTGGATCGGAGCGTGATCGGGACATAATGAAATGCAGGTCTACTCTTGCAACAGAGAAAAATCTGCGTTTTTCTCTGTTGCCTAATTGTTGCTCGGCTCGCTATCAGCCACATCATCCCCCTCTGACCGCTTTTTCAACGGTTCTCCGCAAACGGGGCAAAACGATTTCTCACGACTGGCAGGCGCATGGCAACGAGGACATTGATAACCCGGCGTTGGAGTGAAGCCAGCCTTAGCATCAGCTCGTTGTGAGGCAGCGGCATTCGGGTCGAATTGCGTCTTAATGCTATCGGCCTCCGCTTGCAAAATGCCTATTTCGTGCTCAATAGCTGTCACTTCATCGGCTTTCTCTCTCAGCAATTCTTCCGTGACTGTGGCTGAACGACAGTATTTGTCACAGATCAGGCGCCCGATTTCGAGCAATTTGGCGGTGCGCTTGCGTTCTAGATCGCGGATGCTGCCTTGTAAATTGTAGGTTTGCATCATCTCCTGCGACCGCGCTTGGACTTTACTCACTTCGCGGCTTATCCCATTAATCACGTCGTCGAATATTGACATCCCTCATCTCCTGGCTGCATCTGCATTCCTTATACCTGATTCTGTCTACGAGTGTTCAAACTTTCGTCGATAGTTAGCTTTGATTGGCCTGAATAGGACCGCCTGTCTCCCGCGAACTTGATTTTGGCTCGGACACCTTAGTGCTGTCGGCTACCACCACCTGATTTCTCCCACCCTGCTTAGCAGCATACAGCGCTTCGTCAGCTCGCTGGAAAAGAAGCTCCGGATCATCGGCATGAAGCGGATAATTGGCTACCCCGAGACTGGCTGTGATCTTACCTATCCCTTCGATCTCAACGTCATTGATTAAGCGCCGAACACGTTCTGCCATCTCATGCGCCATGACCAGATCTGTATTTGGCAAGAGCAAACAAAATTCTTCGCCCCCGTACCTGGCAGGCAAGTCCACCGAGCGTGAAGATTGGCGAAGAGTAGCACCAATTACTCGAATTGCCTCGTCACCAATTTGATGACCAAAGGTATCGTTGATTTTCTTTAGGTGGTCGAGATCGATTACAACAAGAGAGAGCGGCTGTTCGTAACGCCGTGCTCGTTCGAACTCTCGATTGAGAGTCTCGGTGAACTTGCGGCGGTTTGCTACCCCGGTCAAGCCATCGGTGACGGCCTGCCGCTCGCGCTCTTGATGCAATTCAGCATTTTCAATGGCCACAGACAGATTGTCCGCCAGCGAACCGAAAAACGAGATGTCATCAATGCTCCATTGCCGAGACTGCCAGCAATCCTGCAGAAATAAAACACCGAGCGCTCTTTCCCGCATGATCAGCGGCACGATCAATCCAGACCTGATCCCCAGCTGGCTGACGAATTCCTGATTGTAGCCGGATAAGCCACCCAGTGCGGGATCCTCAAGCACCTGAGGAGTGGTGCGGGCCAGAGCCAGTCGGGTAAATTCATACCCAGTCTCGGTCGAAAACAACTGCTTGACTGAAGAGGCGGACTCTTGAGCGAACTCGTATACTTGCATTCCCTCGAGTGCATCTGCCGACCTGAGCAAAAGACAACGACTAACGCCGATGTTGGTACCGATTTTCTCAACCGTTGTTTCTAACACCTGCTGAATATGCACGGAACTTCTCACAGCATTGCTTATCCAATAGATTAAGCGTTCCCGCTCGACTTGACGGGTTCGCATGGTTTCCCGAGCAGTCATATCGTGAATGAGTTTTCGCGTTTCGCCTTCAAGCATGGAGGTCTTGTCTTCCATTTCTTCATACTGGCTACGCAGTCGTTCGTTTTCTCTTTTCAGTTCTTTGTATTCCCAGGCGTTAGACAAGGCTGTAGACAGGGAAAATTCTTGGAGCTTTGGCAAAACCTGCTCACGGTCTAATTCGCCGGCGGCGCAAATCAGAATACACGCACAAAGTGCATTACCATTTTTCACCTTATAACAGTACAAAGGCGATATGTCCTTACTAACTTGGCCGGCTAATTCGATCTCTTCGAAAAGGTCCTCAGAAGCTAGTTCTTCCTGAAGAAATAGCTCACAGGCCTTGGCTAACTCTTTGCTTTTCGGGCCAAACAAAAACTTTTCACCGAAACTGTCCAAATCAGAGTCCCACATCAACACCGCCAAATTTGGCGATTCCGTAAGCTGCGTGATAATCTCGACAGCAGTTGCCACAACATCGTTTAAATCGATGGAGGACAAGAGCCTGAGTTTCCAATTCTCGCTATCTTCAATCATTGCCATTCTGCATCAATGTGCCCAGCAGTATCCACCGCCAATCTCCGAGGGAATCTCCATCGCAAGATTACGCCACGTCCATAGCGCACAAAAAGAATACACGCATGTAACATCCTGTTGGCGGCCGATAAGAACACGCGCAAATAAGAATAGTAGTAGTGGTAGTAGCCAGCATCACTCGACAGTCGACCGACTTCGCTAAAATAAGAGGGATGTCAGCTGTGTCAGTCAGAGGTCAATTCTATGCGGTGGAATAAGTCTAGTCAGCCGATGGTGGTTGAGCGAGCTGTCGCCGGGATTTGCTACCTGACAGCGGGTTTGGCTGGGCTCTTGTATATCATTCTTTCCGGCAACAGCAATCAGTCGTTATTCTTTCGCTTCCATTTTTTGCAATCGATAATCCTGGGCATCATCTTGTTTCTACTTGGCATGACCGGAAATATTATGGCCAATATCCTGTCCGGCATTCTCGGTCTTTTCCATAGCGAACAGCTGTCAATAGTAATTTTGACCCCGGTTGGCTGGGTTTTGCGGATTTTAAGTGGATTGATCTTTCTCGCTTTAGCTTACGGCGCGATCTGGGCATTCTTGGGTAAACAAGCAGAAATTCCTGGAATTTCCCGATTGGTCCGCCAGCAGATGCGCTGACAATTGCAATTGATGAGACGACCTACTGCCATCGAGAACATCGCCAAACAGAAGAAATGCGCATTGGTTAATGCGGCGCTTTCAGTGGCGGCGCTGTACAGCTCATCGATTGACTGTCCGTGGGCATGCGCCGGCGCGCCAGCGAACAGGGAGCCTCAGTCAGCACCATATCTGATTGCACAACTGGTCGCACAGAGTATTCTCCCGCCAGCACCGGACGCGATCGGCGGTGGCAACCCGTTCCAGGGTCTGGGACGGCCCGACGACACCGGTCCGATTCGGACCGGCACTTACATAAATTCCGACTCTCAGGGCAATGGTATTTATTCGACCGGCTCACCCAGTGGTTCATTCAATGGATCAACCAATGGTGCGTCCCTCGGTTCACCGGGTCAAAATGAAGGCCAATCAAGCTTTTCCGGGTCAGTCAGCGCTGGCAATTCACCGCCAAACTCAATCGAATCGGCCAAGCCAGCCGACAGTGCTGGTCAAGCTGAGTCTGCCGGACAAGCCGGCTGGCAAGCCGGTTTCGGTACACAACCTGGCTCTTTTGGCCGACCTGACTCGAGTACGCAACCCAGCGGCTTGGGCGGCGATAAGTTGCCGGCTCCAGGCTACAACGAACCGCCAGCCACACCTGGCGCCCAGCCAGCGACGTCAATCCAATCTACAAATGCCAGCAGCAGCATCCCGGCGAGCGAGAATCCAACGGCAGGACCGGGCGCCGCCGCAGCCACTGCCCCAGCCAACACTAACCAGCCACTCCATTCGGGAATTGTGCCAAATCCCACATCCACCTGGCCACAAAATAAGTCCGCTGGTCAATCTGGAGAGAGCAACCCGGCCGGTAGCCGGATAAGTCCTGAAAATGGTATTGAATATGGTGCAAGCAATTCCGCTCTTAACTCAAACGCTTTCCGCTCTGCACCGCAAATGATGACGGCACCTCTAACTCGCAGAGAGGCTTTGAGTCCGCAAGCAAAATTGTTGGCGTCTGCAATCACAGCTCTGAACCTGGGCCAATATGAGGAGAGCTTGGCTACTGTGAACAAAATCCTGGCTCAAGATCCAAAAAATGCGCAAGCCTATTATGTCAAGGCTGTGCTGAACGTGTTGATGCGCAACTTTGCCAGTGCCCGAACCAATTACGAAGCAGCTTTACGCAATACCATCGATCCAGCCTTGATTAATCGCGTGCACGCCGGCCTCAACAAACTGAATCATTAGCCAAAGCCAGCTGATCCAGATACTCCATGAGGGTCTGCGGATCGTAGGAGACGATGCCATCGACACCCATTTCGACGAGTTGCCGGCATTGGTCCAAATCGTCAGCAACCTCTGCATGCACGAGAAGCCCTGCTTGATGGGCTTGATCGAGCAGATCTTGGCGAACGATATTGAATGGCGCCTGCCAGATTGACGCCCCCACCGCTGCTGCGTAGCCTGGCAGATCATAGAAAGCGCAGCCAGCCGACAATGCCAGCGGCAATTCACAAAGGCGGGAGATTCGCAGCAACAATTGATGATCCAATGAGCTGATGATCAGTCGATCCGGATATTGATAATGCGAGACAACCTCGAGCAAATCTTCTTCAATATCGGGATACTTAATTGGCGAATTCTTCAATTCGATATTGACGAGGAGGTTGCCGTCGATTAGATCCAGCGCCTCAAGCAACGTGGGCACTCGCTCTCCTTCGAAAGCTTGGCCAAATTTTCTGCCAGCACTCAATTTCTTGAGTTCAGTTAGGCCAATATCCTTTACCAACCCCATACCATCAGTGGTGCAGCCCAGATCTTGATCGTCAATTACCACCAGTTCACCGGTGGCGCAACGTTGCACATCCAACTCTAAGCCATGGACACCTAGACGCAAGCTATTGGCAAACGCAGCCAGCGTGTTCTCCGGCGTTGTCTGACGACCGCCGCGATGGGCAAATATCTTGACGGCAGCCGGTCCCTTGCTAGACATTGCGCACTAAATGGCAACTGTCCGTTGTGGCCTCAACAAACCCATTTTCACCGTGACAATCAAATGCGGTGGTTTGACGAGAATCTTCTCCAGCGGTAGCTCGATGCCGTGCTCTACGCCGACTAAACCGTTGATATTTTTCAAGACCAATCTGTCCTTCTCCAATCCAACTTCAAACTTGATTCGGTCGGTTTGTTTGATAATGAAGTCTTCCCACTTCTCAATTGTTGGATGTTCTTTGATCAGTTCAATGACGTTAGCATGGCGAACCACTTCTCGCACATGCCCGGACAGAATCTTGATTAGTCCTGGAATCTCCTCACCACCAAAGGCCTGTTCTAAGACACCGTGCACCAAATATCCAGGCAACGATGTACCCTCTGGTCGCTCTTCAAGAAATCGCACTACACCTGTAATTGGATCACCCGATTTCTTCAGAATCAGACGAGCAACCTCGACTAACTCCTGCTCCAAACTCCTGAGTTTTTGCCGGATTTGACTATTAACACGTTCGTAGCATTGACAGTCCACAGATATACCTCATCTAGTATTCGTAAGTATTGATTTAGACGCAGCGTTGTTCATCGGTAGACGAGAGGACATTGTAATCGCCCTTCCATCTTTGTAAATGCCTGAAAACTCAGCGTCTTACCGCCACAGACCAGCCCCCTGCCTAGAATTAAGCCCCTCTCGCGGGACTACCAAACCGGTTGGCGAGCTTCTGATAATTAATTCTCACTCAGGCGGTTTGTGGCAGAATTCTCGACACTTGCTTCTATTGCCTAAAATAAGAATGAGGAGAGCGATCAAAGTGCCTCAGCCAGCCGCAAAACCACCAGTTGTCGCCGCCATAATTCCGGCTCGTTATGGCTCGACAAGATTTCCTGGCAAGCCGCTAACTAAAATTCTCGGCGTGCCTATGATCGAGCGCGTCTATCAGCAAGCGAGACAAGCCCCTAGCCTGACCCATATCTTAGTGGCTACGGATGACCAACGAATTGCTGACGTCGTTGCCAATTTCGGCGGTAAGGCGGTAATGACTCGCACTGATCACGCCAGCGGCACCGATCGCTTGGCCGAAGTAGCCCAAGCTAATCCGGACTTCGACATCATCGTCAATGTCCAGGGCGATGAGCCAATCATTGAACCAGCGAGTATTGAGGCGGCGATCGGGCCACTACTTGCCGATCCCCGAATCGAAATGTCAACTTTAGTACGTTCCCTGGACAATAAAGATATCCAGAACCCGCAAGTCGTCAAAGTAGTAGTTGATGGCCGAAGGTTTTGCCCTCTATTTTTCGCGCTCGGCTATTCCTTATTACCGCGATCAGACCGCTGAGAAGATCTATTTCGGACATATTGGGTTGTACGTTTATCGCCGAACTTGCTTGCTAAAGATTGCAGCACTTAAACCCAGCCCTCTCGAGTTAAGCGAAAGTCTTGAGCAGTTGCGAGCGCTTGAGAATGGCATCAAAATCAGAGTCGTGCATTTCGACACGGAAATCTTAGCCGTTGACGTGCCTGATGATGTCCTGAAAATAGAAAAGCTGTTGCAGCAGCGTGCCCAACTGCCCGAGCCACAGACATTAGCATCGAACCGGTAATTTCGACTACCAAGACTAGCGGTAAAATCTTTCCCAGGGCAACGCAGAGCAAACTCAAAGTGGTGATGATAAATGAGAAGAGCCAAGTTTTCAGGCGATCCCAACATACAAACAATTAGGCCCAGAAACATAGCTGGAAATATCCAGATACAAGCCTATCGAAGCACAGCTGTTTTGCTCCTGATCGTCTCGTCTATTGCCTGTCCATTGGTAGCCGCTAACGCTGCCGTTGACGATTCAAACAACGTTCGCTACGCTCCGGCCTTCAAGGGCATCGCCAACCCGGGTGCGCTCGAACCTCGTAATGTGCCTGATTTCCCAGTTGCTGGAGGAAGCTCGCAATTCTCCGCTGGTTCATCATCCACGGACACGCTCAAAAATTTTGGAACACAGGCAGCGGGGACGCCACTGCAGGCTGATGTTTCATCGACCACGATTCCGGTAGAGACCAGATTACGACTCGTTTTAGAAACATCAGTCGATGCTAAGAGCAGCCAGCCCGGCGACATTTTTACCGCCCACGTAAGAGATGACTTATTTTTAGGTACAGCCTTGTTGCTGCCGAAAGGCAGTCTAGTCAGAGGGCGAATTTGCGACGTCCTCAAACCACGCTTATTGAGCCGAGCGGCCAAGATCGGTCTGAAACTCGAACAAATAGTGACACCAGTCGGAGAGGTGATACCACTCGATGCTGGTCTTGAATTTCGAAAGGGTGTAACCAACACCAAAGGTCAACTAGACCCTGGTACCAGCCTGGGTAGCCGCGTGCATGAGGACGTCAAATCAGTAACCGGAATGAATGCTAAAGGAACAACCAAAGGATTGCTAGTGACAGCCAACGTAGCTACTCTAGGAGCGCCAGCGATCGCCACCGCCCTTGGTAGCGGTGCGATTGGTTTGTTCCGCTCAGGTGATAATGTTAACCTGGCTCCGGGGCAGATACTGGAAGTGCTTTTAACGAATGACCTGGGCCTGCAGTTGAATTAGCAGGTTTCTGATTAGCTCTGATCGGTTTCTTTTTCATCAATTGCCGTACTGTCTCAAGATTTTTCTCAAATGACTGGTTAGCTGGCTCCAGATTTAGAGCGCGCAAAAATTCTTGCTCTGCTTCTTCATAATAATAACGCTTCTCGTAGACCACACCCAGATTATTGTGCGCCGATGCATTGTCAGGCGCGATTTTCACACAAGTCTTCAGCTCATCCAGGGCTGCTTGTAGTTCATTCTTTTCGATCAATACATTGGCCAGATTCAAATGAGCCGGCAAGGAGTAAAAGCTGACCTCAATTGCACTGCGGTACTCATCTTCCGCCTCATCCAATTTCTTTTCTTGACGATAAAGCATGCCCAAGTTGATGTGCGCTTGCACGTGTTGCGGATCGATTTCCAGTACATCCTCATAGCGGCGAATCGCTTCAGCTGTTCGTCCTTCCAATTGCAAGATCAAAGCTCCCTGGAAACGGGCCTCCACGTAGTGCGGATTCAGCCTAAGAGCCTGGTTAATCTCCAGAAGCGCGTCATGGTAATTCTTTTCTCTCGTCAATGAAACTGCTTTCTTGTAGTGGCGCACTGGGTCTATGGAACGCCAGCTCTGCCCTTCACCAGACCGTCTCTGAACAGGAGTCTTTGCCGATGCCCGCTCGTCATCATCCTCTTTCTCCTCCTCTTCCTTATCTTTATTCACCGGCTTGTGAGCTGCAGCGTCGGCTGCCTCACCCTTTGCCTTGGTTTGGCTGTCGCTTGATTTCTTACCAGTGCCGGAGGGCAGTGACAGCTGAACATCACCAAACTGCGATTTGAAGTCTTCGCCGGAAGCTGAAGCAGAACCAGGATTCGGAGCAGGAGTGGAAATTGTTCCAGGTGCTGGCGCCCCCATGCCCGAACCATCAATAGCAAAAGCGCCCCCTCCTGCTGAACAGGTAATAACTGAGGCTAAGGCAATTATTGTCAAAGCAAAATGAAATTGGCCAAGTTGCTTGCTGTAAGGAGACACAAAAATTCCTTGAACTGGGACGGGAAGCGAAGCTTATATAAAATGAACGCGCTGCACAAGTACAACGCGTTCATTTTTACATCAGAAAGAAAAACAAGCGTTTTTCTATGAGATTACTTGCTGAAAGTCACGAGGCAAGAATCCTTTTCGAACTTCGCATCAATGTTGAAGCCAAATTCTTTGGCTGTTTTGGCCAAGGATTGTTGGAAGTGTTGACCGAGCTTTTCTTCTTGTTCTGGTGTGAATTTGCCGAGCTCTTGCATGGCATTCCACAATCCACAGGTATTGTGCTTGATTTCGGCTTTCTTTTCGTCGCCGGAAATTTCGATTTCACTACCGAAAACGTTATATTCGCACTCAGCCATTGCCTTCACTAAATCGATAGGTGTTTTCACGCCCAACTGTTTGTAATGGTTGACTTTGAATTGACGTACGGTATTTTCGAACTCTTCATAAGCTTCTTTGTTGCCGGTCTTGGCCAATGCTTGAAATGCTGCGACATACAGAGAGGCAACTATTTTGGCGGCTGCTTCTTGTGTTTTCTTGGCGTCCCACTTTGTCTGGATTTTTGTTGCTGTGGTAGTCATATGTGATTTGCTCTCCAATAAGGAATGCCCACATTATTAGGCCGCTATGGGCAACGCTCCGCCGAATTAAGAGTAATTTCGGATTTCAATAGCAGCAACGTTACAGATTAAATTTGACCAATGAGCGAGATAAAGGCGAACTTACAAGCGATCTGGCAAATTGTCACCGCCGGCGGTGACATACCTCAATCTCATTCTCAGTCTTATTCTTTGATTTGGGATTGGGACTGAAGCTGATTCTCTAAAATTAGCGTTACTGGGCCATCGTTGACGAGAGAGACTTGCATATCCGCGCCGAATTCTCCCGTTTCCACAGCAACGCCCAGCCTCTCTAACTGAGCGACGAAGTGCAAATAAAGACGCTTACCCTCGGCGGGGTTGGCGGCACGTGTGAAACCTGGCCGTCGACCTTTTCGCCAATCAGCAATCAAGGTGAACTGAGAAACAACCAGAGCCGATCCAGCTATTTCCAGCAAAGATTTATTCATCTTTCCTTGATCATCGGCAAAGATTCGCAGATCGACAGTCTTTTGCGCGAGATAGGTCGAATCTTCTTCCGTATCGCCCTCCTCAACGCCGAGCAAAACTAAGAGTCCCTTCGCTCGTCCCACACCCTTATCGGTGTTGAGGGAGCCGATAATCTGACCATCTACTGATACATGAGCAGCCGAAACTCGTTGTAACACTGCCTTCACAAGCGACGTCTCCCAACCTTTCTCTCAATATCAGACTGGCGCCTGATTTTGACGCCATTAGTAAACTCAAGCTCAGGACGAGCGAGCAATTTATGTTACCATTCAGGTTGGTAGCATCCGACCGTTGTGGCCGGAGCTAGTAAAACGCCGCGGGGTGGAGCAGTCCGGTAGCTCGTTGGGCTCATAACCCAAAGGTCGACAGTTCAAATCTGTCCCCCGCAACCAATTAAATTCAAGACCAGTTCGTCGCCAGGGATCGGAATTCCCTGGGACTGAGAAAGGCTGACTCTGCCAAGTCCGTTTCAAGCTTTAAGTTCTTGGGCGCTCTGTCCAAGAACTCGATTTCCCGTATAGCAACTAAAGGACCACCGTCTGAAACCGCGAAGTCTTGCCAGAATCTAGTTTCACGGAATTATAGGCATAAGGTGCTGCATATCGAAGCACTAGCGAACGGACGACACTGACTGGGGAGCAATGCGAGCTATGGCATACGAAGACGAAATCATTAGACAAGCAGCAAATGATCTAAAACATCATAATAACCAAGCGTTTTTGCAGGAGTTGGCAAAACTTAGGCAAGATCCAAACTATAATGCCAAACGTGCTCAAGAGATGCATGAATTAACGGAAGTCTTGAAGCAGCAGGGAATTATTCCAGAGCTTTCCACCGGTGGAGATGAAACCATAACCAAGATTGTTCTTAACAACAACGGTTCCATAGATTTTCATTTGCAGCCAATCGGTGACACACACCAAGCTTTCAGGGGCAGCCGAGGTACAAGCGAAAGCCCCACTCGATCGAACAACAATTTGCAACGTCAGGCCCTACATGCAATGCCGTCACCAATGCGTGCGGCGCACGAAACAACCTCTGGTCGACCAGCTGGGGCGCAAGCCGGGATGGTTCCGAAGACGCAGGCAGAAAAGCGAGCAGCTCAGGTCGCCCAAACCACTAAAGCAGCAGCGCCATCAATTGATCTCCCGCCTTGGGCAACTCCCGCTGTGATCCGCCAATTGACGACCGATCTCGAAAACAATGAACCCTGCTCACTAGTTTCAGAATTCGCGAATCACCCGGATGCTTCTGCGTCGATTCCAGCACGCAAAGCTCTATTTTCAGCCATTTCAGAGCTAAGCGTGCAAGACTATAACAACTGGCACTCTACTAAATCATGGCCCGCTAGCTGGTTTGACACGAATCCAGTGAACGACTTGCACATTTTTATGCGAACAATTCCTGATCGAAATTATACTGAATTAGAATCAATGATTTCAATTCCAGACCCTGATTTAGTGGGGAAGATGGGCAGTCCGTGGGACATGTCTGGGCTGGCGGAATTTCATGACAAAGTGATCGCAGGTGAACCCAGTTTCTTACCGAGCATAACGGTGCCGATGTTTTGCAAGGTTGATCGAGGTGGCTAAATAGATTGACAATGCCCTCTCCGTTGCCACAGATGTAAATGTTGTCCTGACACAGCTTCCGAACCGAAATTGATACGCCTAGCTGTTCCCAAGGGCGTCATACAGTGCCTTGGCAATCGCTAGATCTTCAAGCCCCAGTCCTGTCGATCGAAAGAAGCGAACTTTGCCGGTCTGCTTGAGCTTGGTTTTACCAGCGATCAACTCCGGCAAATCAGCGACCGGGTCCAGCAACTTAATATCTGCGGTCAGCCGGCAATTTTGGCTCCCACTAAATGCTGCACCAAAATCTCTCGCCAATCTTGTCGAGCGATGTTCCCACCACAGATGACGATCCCTAATTTCTCTTGCGGTCGCGGTGCAATCATCTTCTTGCTGACAGCAGCTACGGCAGCGGCGGCTGACCCTTCGATCAGCATGCCGTGATTGTCGAGGAAATCGAAAATTGTCCCGACAATGTCTGTCTCTTCCACAGCGATCCAATCGTCGACAAGCTCTTTGGCGATCGGAAACGTGATCGACTCCTCCTCGATGTTGCCCCAGATCCCATCGGCAATTGTCTTTTCACAGAACGCCTGCGTGATTCTACCCGCATTGATCGAAGCCAGCATTGCGGGAGAATTAGCGGCAACCACACCGATGACCCGGATGTTCGGATTGACCGCTTTCGCTACAATGGCGATTCCAGCAATTAGCCCGCCACCACCACAAGCAACAACGATCGTGGTCAGAGACGGCAACTCCTCCAGCATTTCCAAACCGACGGTTCCTTGACCGGCGATGACCTGAGGATTGTTGTAGGGCGAGACAAAAAAGCCCTTCTTTTCCGCAGCCAACCGTTTGGCGTAGGCCTCTGTCGCGTCAAAATCATTACCTTGTTGAATGACTGAGATGCTGTAACTATGTAATTTTTGCTTTTTGATCGGCGAAGCAGAGCTGGGAATGCACACAGTCACGTCACTATCCGTATAAGCAGCAGCCTGCGCCAAACCCAGCGCATGATTACCAGCTGACGCCGAAAAAACCTTGCCGATGTGATTTTCCTTCGTCCAAAACAGCGCATTCAGAGCGCCTCGGTATTTGAACGAACCGGTTACCTGGACATTCTCCAGCTTGAGCCAAACATCTCGATCAATGGCGCTGCTTAGCCAATCGCTTCTTATCAACGGAGTGTGCGTGACATAAGGAGCGATTCGTTTCTGCGCTAATAAAACGTCTCTGAATAAGACTTTATCGTCGGACACACCTAATCTCCGGCTGGTCTTGCCTAGAAAAAGAATTCTACTTCGTTTTTGTCTAGATAAAAATTGGAGCGGGTAGCGGGAATCGAACCCGCGTGTGCAGCTTGGAAGGCTGCCGTTCTACCATTGAACTACACCCGCTTGCCGGCAATCAATCCTATCATGTTCAGGTTTTCGCTTGGTTGGAGCCCTTTGTCACCCCAGTCGCAGACCGATCGAGCTCCGGTCATGGCTGCGGGCATTCTTAATTCGCGATGAAGTCGCAGCTCCGCGGCAGCGCGCCGTCTTTGACCAACGCTACGCCCCGTTGGACCGAGCCTTGCCACCGCTAGCAGGCTTCGCGACGCCTACGGTGGTAGTCGTCTTCAATTTTTGCTAATGATCGCTTGCCTAAGACCAAAGATGAGCGCCGAGTCCAGAATTTTGGCTGGCAAGCTGGTATTTTCAACGCTTGTCCAGATTGCAAGATCAAGTCTACAGAGAAAAATCTAGATTTTTCTCTGTACGCGCACCGTAGCTCACAAATAAGGGGCAACCATTGGCAAGTATGAATGATCCTGTCCGGCACCTCCTGACTTCTATGAAGTCGCTGCCCAAGCGTCTGGTACCACCACATGTACAATCGCTTCAAGCTTACAAACCAGGTCGTCCCCCCGATGAGCTAAAGAAGGAGCTGGGGCTGGAGACAATAGTCAATTTCGCCTCAAACGAGAATCCCTTAGGCCCGCCTGCAAGTGCCACTAAAGCGATCGTAGACACTCTCTCTGAGATAAATCGCTATCCGGATATGAACGGATTGAAACTCAGACAAGCACTTGCTGAACGACATCGAGTGTCGATTGACAATGTGGCGATCGGCTCGGGATCTGAAAGCATCATGGCTAATGTCGTACGCGCCTTCTTACACGACGATGACGAAGTGCTGACGTCAGAAGGAACGTTCATCGGACTGCGGGTTTTGGTCAATGCCCATGGTGTGAAACTAAATATGGTGCCACTCAAAAATTACACCTTCGATTTGGACACCATATCTGACGCAATTAACGAAAGGACAAAGATCATTTATTTGTGCAATCCCAACAATCCAACTGGGACAATCTTTAGCCGCGCCAGTTGGGAGAAGTTCATCGAACAGCTTCCTGAACATGTTCTGGTTCTGTTGGATGAAGCCTATTATGAGTTTGCGGCGCACGACCCTGACTATCCGGACTCTATGAGCTACAGGCTGGATAATGTTTTGACTTTACGCACGTTCGCTAAAGCATATGCCATGGCCGGATTACGCCTGGGTTATGGACTCGGTCATGACTACTTAATCGATTTCATCAATCGAATCAAGTTGCCGTTCGAACCCAACATACTTGCGCAAGCCGCTGGTTACGCGGCATTACACGAACCGGCATTTCTAGAGCGCACTCTCCAGAATAACGCAGTTGGCATGCAGTATTTGACTGCGGAGTTTGATAGATTGGGTTTGCATCGCATTCCCAGTCACGGCAATTTCATCATGCTCGAGTTGGACAGCGACGACAAGGTGAATCGTATTCATCAATCGCTGCTGCGCCAAGGAATCGCCATCCGACCCTTAGCAGCATTCGGTTTGCCGACTTGCATTCGAATTACAGTCGGTCTGCCCAAAGACAACGAGCTGTTGATCGCCGCTCTGAAGAAAGTGTCGCTTAAATAACTCCAGACTTATCGTTCACTTCGTCGACTTGGACGGCGCGCTCTCGCCGCTGCCCTTCTTCTGGCGAGGCCAGGTGTCGGTTCGAAACGGACAGACTGGCAGATCGTCTTGACTGTAGAGACTGCACGCCGGATTATCCGCCCATTCATATCGCACGGCAAGCGGCTTCTTAACTTGATCGCTCCAGACGAGAACGCTATCTCCATCTACTTTAGCTTTCGCATTAACAAATTGCCGATCATCGCCGGCAATGGTAAACCCGTACACTTCCTTACCCTTAGTTTTTAGCTCGGGCTCAGCTAGACTGAAATGAATTTTGATTTTGTCGCCCATTATTTCCATATCATCGTAAAACGGACTGAAACATTTGACCGGTAGATGGTACTGAGTGGCGAGAGCCAACAGAGCGGCGCGATGCGCCAACTGCCGTTTGTCTTTAGGGCGAGGCGGAGCGTTGTCACCAGGTACAGTATCAATAGTAACGGCAAAGTAAAAATATGGTATCTTGCGGAAGCTTGATTGTGCCTCCCTCAAGTCAGCATATTGGCTCTCTTCGGGCTCCTTGCTGCGGACGCCAATATTGGGCATCTGCACGCAAACAAAAGGCAAATTTGGCTGCATAAACTGCGCTCGCCAATCTTGCACTAACAAGTTGAACAATCGGGAATATCTGAGCGGTTCCCCCAAGTCATTTTCTCCCTGGTACAAAAGCACCCCACGTAACGTAAATGGCACCACGGGAGATATCATGCCGTTGAAGTTACAAGTAGCCGTTTGTGTGTTTTCCAGGAACAATCGAACCTTGTGCTGTAGACCGTTGAATTTTGCCGGTTCTTCGGCTTGATCAGTTTCGGCTAACGCATCAATCATTTGTTGTAGGAAAGCGAAGTGCTCATCATGTAGTCCAGGCAATCCCTTAAATTCCTGATTTTTCTCCATCGATTCGGCCGATATCCAGCTGTGCACTTTACCTGCATTTCTGGCAGTTTCAATCAATCCTAATGGCACGTGTACCTTCTCGTATAACTCAAGTCCAAAGAAATAAGCCACCGAAGAGAAGCTGCCGATTGAGGAGGGGCTGCAAACCACCCACTTTCCTGGTGGATCAAGATCAAATTCAGGCCCTTTCGTACATCTTGGCTCGACTTTGAAAAGACGTATTTCCGGCAAATTAGCTCTTTCCAGATCATCTTGGCTATGGGCGCACTGATCAACTGTCATTGCCATATTTGATTCACCGGCCGTAAGCCAAACGTCGCCCCAAAGAATGTTCTTCAGAGTGATGACATTCTTGCCTTTTATTGTCACTTCGCTTGGTTCGTTCTTTTGCGGCGGAAATTTGACGAGCCAGCGACCTTTGCCATCAGCGACGGTGCCATATTTTTGTTCACCGATGACTACCGTGACATATTCCTTCGGGTCCGCCAATCCCCAAAATTTGAGCTCGTGGTCGCGTTGTAAGACCATGTTATCGCCGATAATCGATGGCAGCTTAATCTCGGCGATTGCCGGCAGTGCACAGCACCAAAGCGCCATCGGCAACAAGAGAAAAAAGACAACCCATCTGCTCAATCTCAACGAATCTGGAGAGCCGAGGTTAGGCAAGTTACAGCGTCTCAATTTTGTTATAGGTTTCCACGTCGTTGTTGATCACGTTCCATTGATTCAAAAAGGGGCCTTGAAATTTCCGTGGCCAAATCCAGTTGCACCCTTCCTTTGGATAATTTCAAAAAAGAGTGTCGGCCGATCTTGCAACGGCTTAGTGAAGATTTGCAGCAAATACCCTTGTGATTCTCGATCGACTAATATGCTGAGCTTGGCCAGCTCCTCTATATCTTCATCAATATGACCAACTCGCTCAGTCAGCGTCTCGTAATAAGTGCGGGGAACGTCAATGAACTCCACACCCTGTTCTTTCAAGAGTCGAACTGACTTGATGATGTCCCTAGTGCTGAGCGCCAGATGCTGCACACCCTCGGCATTGTTATAGTCTAAAAATTCCTGGATTTGAGATTTGCGTTTGCCTGGAGACGGCTCATTGATCGGTAGTTTTATATTGCCACTGCGATTAGTCATGACGACCGAGATCAACCCTGAGTATTGCGTGGAAATTTCGCCCGGCTTGAATTCTTGATAAACGTAGAAACCGAAAATGCGCTTGTAATAATCCTTCCAAAGTTCCATACCGCCATCACCGACATTGCCAACGCAGTGATCAATGGTAGCTAGACCTACTTTGCCCTTTGCCGGTTTGCTCAGTGCCTGGAAGCCTGGCAGAAAATTATCTTTATATTGGTCGCGCTGGATGAATTTATGGATGGTATCACCATAAGCAGCTACCGCCGCCCAGATCAATTTCCCGTGCTCATCCTCCACCATGAGCGGCTCTTGAATGCTCTTCGCTCCTCTGGCCACAGCGGTTTCCCAGGCAACTTTAGCGTCACGAGCCCGAAAGGCGATTGTCTTAACACCGTCGCCATGCTCCATCACATGCTTGGCGATTGGACTATCCGACTGCAGTCCGCCGGTAAAGACAAGGGTGGCATGGTCTTGAGTGAGTGCATAAGAGACTGATTGACGATCGCCTGTTTCTAAGCCGCGATGAGCAGTCACATCAAAACCAAAAGCATGATTGTAATAGTACGAGGCTTGTAGCGCATTGCCGACATAGAACTCAATGTGATCGAACCCATCGAGCAGAATCTCGGCCGGAATGGCATCTTCCTTGCTGGCAGTTTTAGTTTGCTGGATCATCTCTTCCTCACTTTATCAACGGCAGGCGTCTGGTCATTTAACTGTCTCAGTAATTCTCTTGCTTCCTTAGCGTTCGGGTCAGCCTGAACTAACATCTTTAATTGGCTCTTGGCCTCAGCAGAATGTTTGTCTGATACCAAGAGTGACTTGACCAATCCGAGTCGAGCAGGCTCAAAGCCTGGAGCCGATGACAGAAGGCGCCGATATTCCGGAATTGCGCCCGCAACATCGCCGGTGGTGCGCAAACTCTCAGCTAGCTTAAACTGCTTGAACATATCGAAATCATCACCAGTAACTGCCGCTTGGTAGTAGGCGATCGCCTCTTTCTTCTTGCCCAACCGCTCCAATACCTGACCTTTCATAAATGCTACCGTCTTCATCTTAGGATATTTTCTGTCTAGTTGGTCTAACAAAGCCATGGAGTTTTTCTCATCACCTTTTAACGCCAGGCGCCACGCGGTTAGAGCCTTTTGGGACACCTCTGCCTCGGCCATCATCTCCGGGCTCCCGGCCACGAAAATGCTATCTCCCGAGTTGATGGCGTTTCTTGGCTGAGCAGAGCATGCAGCGCTGCCGACACCGGTCTGTGAGTGAACCGACGAAATGCGGCTACTGCAGGCAGCGCTAAGACACAGCACTACCAAACAAACAATGAATTTACCTGATCCGCTCAGTGATTCTTTAACTGACTCTTTAAGTGATTCGGCCATCACATCTCCAACACCCAGTTTGCGGGCGGCAGATAAGCATAGCAGCTTGGTTTCTCCAGTATCGAGAGAGTATCATGCGCCCGTTAGAAACAACAGCCAGGCGTTATGGCAAGAGCGTTGTATGACCAAAGTTTGACATATCCTTGGCATCTTTCAATTTCGTTGCCGCTAGATTTCTTCTCAAGCTCGAGTCAGGTAAAGGCAAAGGCGCCGATGTGCTCTCAGCTGACTCCCCGACGCGTGCCTTGTCCTTCGATTGCGCTGATTCACTCTCCAGGTCGTCGGCACGGGCCTTGTCCTTCACCTGTGCGTCTTTGTTTTTAGAAAGCAAATAACTAATACGCGCCTTCACCCGTGGCAGGTATTTCTCTGGCACACAATTCTCGTAGACCAAGTCCACCAAGACTTTAGCTGCCGGGTAAAGCGAGCCACGGTCCTCCAATAATTCAGATAAAGCAACGCGCAACATCAGTTCATGCGGTTGCTGGCCCATGAGGAGCTGCAATCGATCGATCGCTTCGTCCAACTGTCCAGGACGCGCTTTGCTCAACGACAATTCATGGTAAGCGACATAGAATGAAGGCTCCAATGCCGTTGCCTGCAAATAATAAGTAGCGGCTTCTTCGTTGCGGCCTGAGAGCCGCAAGGCGCGGCCATAGGCAAAGTTCGCCTTAGCATCTTGCGGTTCGTCCTGGACTCGCTTTTTCAGGATCGACAGCGCTTCAGCCGAAGGCGGCTGAGGTTGAGCAGCCTGATCAGCGGCCAAAGCTGTAGTAAAAGAAGTAGCACCAGCCCAAATAAGAAAGAGACTAAATCCCGCGCCAAGACAGCGACACGACCAGACTTTGCTTGTTAGACGTGGGCGATAGCTGTCTCGAGACAAATTCTGAGGTCTCCCTTTCTCTTTGAAAGCCATTATAAACGCGGTAATAGTCCAAGACTTTGACCAATTTGTCAACAATCGACAATTTTTCGGCAGCCCCAAACGCCCATTCAGCACGATTGCCCGAGCGCTTAACAGATAATCAGATTGCCAGAAACAAACTGCGGGCACCCAAAACCGCCTGATAAGAAGGAACAAATGTTGATCGCGGTTTGTTCGACGACTTGCTCAGCAAATTGCTCACCAAATCTAGTATCAACTTTTGACAATCGTCACCTTGTGGAAGCCATCCTTTGTCTTTTGTGAATCGACAATTGCGTGACCTTCGGCTCCGATGCTTGTGGTGACGCTTTCAACAGGCTGACCATCATCTAACCAAACCTCGACCGATTGCCCAGATTGGATTTTGTCCAAGAAAAGTCGAGTTTTTACAAAGTTAAGCGGACAGACAATGCCTCGCAAATCCAGGGAAAAATCAGACATCGCCTTCTCCGAAACAGATATCTGGCAGACAACCATCTGGGTCCGGACAGGCACTGACAGTCGGATATTTCAGCCATTCTCTGCTGAAACATTGACGGCCAAGAATGTAATCGCGAACACGGGTCAATAGCTGCGGAGCTTCAGTACCATTGGAATTCGCCAGACAGATTAGACAATACATCTGTTGCTCGTTTCCTAAAGCCAGGTTGATTACCTGTTTACGCAAGCACAAGGGAGCAGCACAAGTCTGACAGAAATATTGTTTTGCCCTGGCTTCTTCTCTAGGTTTAGCAAGCGGTTCGCTCATCGACTTTGCTCACAAGCTATACAGATATATGTTGCGACATTCATTATATGCTTCGTCCTGCGTTTGGCGTACTTTTGCATATATGTCGAAGCATGAATATTTTTCGCCCCATGCACCCGCCAACTTTTCCTGGGCGTTTCTTGATAAGAACAGAAGGCTATAAGTCTCTTATGGACAGACCAAACCGGAAGTACATTCAAAAGGGTGACATCACCGGCGATGGCATTACCAAATCGATTGTCGGCGAAAACTCATTGATAGAGGTACTGTACACTGCCAAAGTTCAATTGGCGGCCCGAGCGGCGACCAAGGCAACAAGTGATATTGTTGGCCGCTACCAGTTTAGTGAAATTGCTCTAAGGAGCAAATCTCGCAAGCTCATACGGTCGATTCGGCGATAAGCGAGTTTTTGTTGGCGGGCGCAGCCACAGGTCCAGATGGACAAGCTTTATGCTCAGTCACCGCCTAAGTAGTTCGCCCCGATCCGTTGCCGCAGCTAAATCTCAACCGTGACTCAGTTCTGACTAAAACTAAATTTTAATCAAAGATCGTTACCAGAGCTCCAGCTTGCGGCATTAACCACTGGTGTCCACTCTGGAGAAATATTATGTTTTGCGCTCTACGCTCGAAACTTGCTGATTTTGTCTCCTGGATTTTCAATCAGCGGGCGTCCTATTATCGGCCGGGAGTAGCGGCTCAGACGCCGGATTGCAAGAATCCATGGCAGAACAACCTTAAAAGACTAGCCAAGGAACGACCATCGGAATGTGGTCGCCCGATCAATTCAACTTCGCCTAAGCCTTCTTCTACGTCCACAAAGCATCAATCATTGGCTAAATCGCCCGCCAATCCAGTTTATACGAGTTCCCGAGCGAAACCTGAATCGATGGGGACTGTACCTATATCGCCTGCCAATCCCGGACTGGCTCCGAACAACATGAATGCACCTGGCTCAAAGGCATTTGGCCCCGGCTGCCTGGCGGATCTAGCTTTGACCTCGATCAGTCCAGAATTACGCAAGGAAGTATCTAGTTTCGTCAGCGATCTCGCCCGTGCTGCCGCTGGCATTACGTCTGAACCGGCCAAATCAAAACGAGCAGGCGACGGAACGCTGCCGAACGAATCCAGCCAGCCGCCAGTAAAACGTGTCAAGCGCACAATGGATGGCACCGTGCAGGATATCAAAGCCTGGTACGGACAAGCATTAGTTACCTGGGACCCATTGGTGAACGATCAAGCGGTCGATGCCCAGGAACAAAAACGGCGAGCTCAGTACGCCAATCGGTGGTTCCAGTAAGCGCTTGATCGCAATCGCCTGACGCCCAATGACACTAAAACCCTGGGTGGCGCCAGGCTACACTAGAATCTTCCCTTGTCCGTCTGTCGTATGCAAAAGGGCTGTATTGTATGGTTTGGCGGACATTACTTAAGGACTATGTATGACCTTTAAGCGGATGTTTGCTCGGCGACGAACAGTCAACTTTTGCTCCAAATTACACGCATCACGGCACTACCGGGGTTTAAGCCGGTTGACAAGGTGGTAAGATGCCAGAAGCTCGTTTAAATTCACTGATTCGCATCTTACTGTGCACTGCGGGAGTGTTGATGCAGTTCAAAAACATTGCCATTGTTTTCTCGGCCGCGACGGTTGCTTGCTCGGTTTTGCTACTGAGCGAGAAACAACAAGCATTTGCCAAGAGCAAAAATCAGAGTGCGAACAGCCGTCGTCACCAATCCAGTAATTACTTTGTACCGCCGCCACCCGCCTATGTGCCTGCGATTTTGCCGGAGCGTATGATGTACGGAGATTCGTCATCAGCAGACGCAGGCGAAGAGACAGCCAATCCATACAGCAAATACATCTACACTCGTCAAGGTTATTCTGCACCACGGGCGGTGCAATCCAATAAATACATTACTTACTGGAACAAAAACTAGTTTCGTAATGCTTTCATGATTTAGCGACGCAATGCGTATGGCGTCGTTCGCCGCCAAGCGCGCACATATTGTTCAGACTGAAGCTCCAGCCACCGGTCTGGAGTGTAATTTCTCCAACCATTCTCAATCAGCCAGCCCCCAATCCGTAACCAAATTAGTTGCCACCAGCTCTTGCTCTTTGCTTGACAAGAAGATCGATAAAATCTAAAACAATATCAGGTGTTTCTCAAAACGCTGTTCTGACGGGCTAGAATTAACGCTTATGTCTGTGCGGCGCACTATTCCTGATAGAGGATCACCATAGAGGATCACCTTGTCAAAAGTAGGCATACCGAAGGAAATTGTCGACAACGAATATAGGGTGGCTGTCACCCTAGCAGGGACTTCGGCTCTCCTCGCCGACGGTCATACCGTCTATATTGAAAAGAATGCTGGTATTGGTAGCGGTATCACAGACGAAGAGTACCGAGCTGCTGGCGCCAAAATCGTACCGGACGGAGCTGCTGTTTTTGCCGAGGCTGATCTTATTCTGAAGGTCAAAGAACCTCAAGCGAAGGAAGTACCGCTTCTTCGCAAAAACCAGATACTCTTTACTTATCTACATCTAGCAGCTCATCGACAACTGGCAGCAGATTTAGCCAAAACCGGTGCAACTTGCATTGCCTATGAAACAGTACAACTTCCCAACGGCCAATTGCCTCTATTGGTGCCAATGAGCGAAATCGCTGGACGCCTGGCCACCCAGATAGGCGCAACGTATCTCGAGCGGCCAATGGGCGGCCGAGGCGTACTGCTGGGAGGCGTCCCGGGCGTTGAACCAGGCGAAGTGATCATTATTGGCGGTGGCGTGGTCGGCTCTAACGCAGCCAAAATAGCGCTCGGTTTAGGTGCACGCGTAACGATCTTTGACCTTTCTTTAGAGCGCCTAAGGTATTTGGACGACGTATTTAACGGCCAACTTAGAACGGTATTTTCGGTCGGACACCATCTGGACAATATATTACCAACGGCTGATTTGGTAATTGGTGCTGTCCTCATCCCTGGCAGACAAGCTCCAAGAATTGTCACTAAAGACATGATTAAGAAAATGAAACGAGGTTCGGTGGTCGTCGACGTAAGTGTTGACCAGGGTGGGTGTATCGAAACGATTCATTCCACGACGCATTCATCCCCAATTTACGAGTGGGAAGGTGTTGTGCACTATGGAGTTGCTAACATTCCCGGTGCCGTGCCTTGGACCTCAACGCGAGCACTAACTAATGCCACCATGCCATACGTTCTCAAGCTCGCAAAATTCGGCTACCAGGCCGTTCTAGAGGACCCAGCGCTGAATCGGGGGGTGAATATTCACGAAGGTGGAGTAGTTCATCCTGGCGTCGCGGAAGCGGTGATAGATGTAGTTGCGACGGCTTAACTATGGATGAGTTTTCGGGCCACTCGTAAGTTGGTGTGTCGGAATCAAGATCTTAGAGCAGTCCTGTAGGTTCTAATCGTTTCTTATTTTTTAGTAGCTGGCATTTCTGGCAGCCCTCAATTGAACTATTCTGTCTTCCCCTACGTATAGGAGAAAGAAGGGTGGTTCGTGTACAGAGAAAAATCTGCCTTTTTCTCTGTACATACGAGGAGGTAAAAATGAAGGTATCGTCCATCTCTTACATTCGTCGACATATTGCCAGGCTCAAGTCCCACGAACTCTTCGTAAGTCGCGACTTTTTGCCTTATGGCACGAGGTCTGCCATCGATAACGCGCTATATCTGATGGTAAAAACCGGCGAAATAGTCCGTTTGACGTCAGGTGTCTTCATGAAGAGGACACATCCAAGAAGAAAGCCGAGCGCACTCGCAGTCGCTCAAGTAAAAGCTGAGGCCTTCGGCAAACAGATCTTTCAGCACGGCGCCGATTCAGCCAAGGACCTAGCATTAACCGAGAGGGGTAATAGCCACCCGACATTCCTAACGACAGGACACAGCACCTCATTTCGTTTTGGCAAAACCAGGATCTATCTGAAAGCGCTGGCTTGCCGAAAAGTTCTGCTAAACAAACTGAAAGTGGGCAAAGCGATAAACGCATTGCTGCATTTAAACTATCGCACTGATACAAAGGTAATTGCTTTGCTGTTCCGCAGTTCAGGTCGGTTCGAGCGCGATCAGCTATTCCGAGCAACCAAACTAATGCCTGGATGGTTGTCTAATTTGTGCCATTTTCATCGCAAAAGCATAAATATACCTGTGCCAATAGATTAAATCAGTTCTACATCTTTTATCCATCGCCAAGATTAACGAAAATCAGCGGGGTTGATGCGAAAGCCGAGAGATACGGCCATTTGCTCGTCAATTCTGGCGGCGTCTGCATTGTTCAAACGAGCAAAGGCTAGTCCTCGAACATAATAAGCCGCAGCAAAATTCTTGTCTCGGCTAAGGCAGCCTGTGCAATATTGAATCGCGCTTTCGTATTTTCCAAGACGATATAACGCTTCACCAGCGTCATACCAATAAGAGGTCGCGCTGGGATTAAGTTTTAGCGCTCGAAGAAAGTCATCGGAAGCCAATTTAAATTGGGAAAGTCGGCGATAGATAATTCCTCTGTGCAGATAGAGGATGTCCGAGTTCGGATTGTTGCTTATTGCCATGTTGCAGTCAGCTAGCGCCAGTGAGTAATTGCCCATACTCGCATAAATGTCAGAACGCTGACCGATGGCAACTTCATCGTGCGGGTCGATGTCCAAAGCTTTGTCTAGGTCATCCAGTGCATGTCTATTGTTACCTGCAAGGTGCCACAATTTCGACCGGGCTACGTACAACTTCTCGTTATTTGGATCGTTAAGAATGCTTGCATCCGCCTTGCTGAGTGCTTCTTTTAGCTCCGGTGTCATTTGAACTAGATCGGCCTGGCCGTAAGCTAGAGTTGACATAGCCAACGAAGCTAAAAAAGCAAGCATTACACCCACCGACGAGTAAGGTAGAGATTTAGTTCTAGAAGGACAGTTCATTGCCTTTCTCTAGAAGGAATCAAGATTCGCTCTAAGCTTATTCTACGCTCTAGTTAGTACACCGGTTAATACACCAGAAGCCAGCAGAAAACGTAATTCGGGACTCAATTAGCCGTTCCGGGAAGCAGGCATCGCATTCGGTGTCTCATTGGAGACGATAAATCATCATATTTCTGGTTGGGCTAGGTCTATTTGCGTTATTGCATTACAGAGAAAAACATGCGTTTTTCTCTGTAATCTCAAAGTTAAATTAGCCGCCCTAATAAAGGAAAAGCTGCACGCGGATGCTACAAGTAGACAATCAATGAAGTCCGACTCTTGGCGAAACGGCTAAGGAATGTAACCATAGACTACTTGACTTGATTAGTTTGATCCATTCGAATAAATTAGTAGGAAGCTTGATTCCTGCGGGTGAGCCGACTTGAAAGAAACGCACTCTGGTTCGCCAAGGAAAGCAGAGGGGAGTCCAGTGATGTTAATGTGTACTGGGTGGCGAGCAATGTCTTCCACAGACTGCTGCTGCGATCTGATTAAGCAACTAGCGATATTTTCCTGCGGTCCAGGGGAAATTAACAGATATGAATTCAGGTACTGAATAGAGCTATGAGTAAGACTTGGCAAGAATATGTAGATGCTGGCGCTAAGGCATTCGAAGCGGGCAAGTATGTAGAGGCTGAAAATTTCATGCATGCTGCTCTCATGGAAGCGGAAACCATGGGAGATGATTTGAAGATCGCTCTCAGCCTGGACAACCTGGCCGAATGTTTTTTTGAACAAGGCAAGTACGATCATGCGGAGCCGCTTTATCAGCGTTCGTTGACGATTAGGCAGCGATTGCTCGATCCCCAACACGAGGATATTGTCGCCAGCCTGAACAATTTATCGGCACTTTATTTCTTTCAAGAAAAGCACGCCGAAGCTGAACCTCTTTGCCGCCAACTGAGCCGGATTTATGAGACGGTTCTGGGGCCGGAGCATCCGGAAGTGGCGACCAGCCTCAACAATTTGGCTCTGCTTTTGAAAGCACAGAAAAAATATCAGCAAGCCGAACAAACATTTAAGCGTGCTCTCTTGATCATGGAAAAATCACTCGGCAGGAATCATCCGGATCTTGGTATGAGCTTGAATCACCTGGCCACCTTGTACCAAGAACAAAAAAAGTATCCCGAGGCAGAACTGCTCTTCGAGCGGGCACTGACCTTACTGGAATCGTCTCTGGGAGCTGTCAATGCTGAGCTGGCACCGATGTTAAACAATCTCGTTGCCGTATTGAAAGCTCAGGGCAAGGAATATAAGGCCGCACCCTATTATCAACAACTGCTGGCAATCAAGGAGATCAATCTTGGTCCCACGCATCCGGAAGTCGTAAGCACGATTGATAGTCTGGCTGCCTTTCATTTTCAAAACGGAAAATTTGATGATGCCGAGAGGCTGTATAAACGGATTTATGTAATGAAAGAACATTCGATCGGCAAGTCTAGCCCGCAAATCGTCCACAGCATGAGTAACTTGGCCATGGTTTACCAAGCCAAGCGTAAGTTTTCTCAATCCGAGGCTCTATTTAAAGAGGCGTTGGCGATCTGCGAAAAACATTCTCCACCTAATCATGCGGAAGTGATCAATGCAATCTACAACTTGGCCAATATGTACCAGGTCAACGGTCGCTACGCAAAAGCCGAGCCGTACTGGTCGCGCCTGAAGCTGTTAAGGGAGAAAATGCTCGGTCCGGACAGTGCTGATTACGCTTTTTGCTTATACAATTTGGCAGTCGCTACCTTCCAGCAAGGCAAATACAAAGAATCTGAGCCTCTCTGGCGACAATTGCTGGAGTTGAAAGAGCGGCTACAGGGTCCGGCCCATCCAGATGTCGCCAACTGTTTGCATCACATTGCTGAAACATTGCGCTACGAAGGGCGTTACGAGCAAGCCGAGCCACTTTACCAGCGAGCGTTAGAAATCAGACAAAGGGTTTTAGGTCCTAATCACCCGGATATTGCTCGATCGCTCGAAGGTTATGCCAATTTGCTGGCTAAGACTTATCGAGAGGCAGAAGCTGAGCATATGAAAGCTTGCGCCATGAACATCAAAAAACAGACAGTGCAAGCCACCTGACCGCCTAGTCTGGCCCTTTCGATTTTTTTACCACGCCATTAAGCAGCTCGCGCACCGCACCGAGGAATTCGGCTTGTGAGGTGCGCGATTTGATCAAGTGCTTACTCAGACCCAGGCGCAACCGACTGACGTCCTCATCGGTCAAATCACGTCCGGTATAAACAAGCAACGGCATTGAATGGGCCTGACTTTTCCGCAGAATTTGCACGATATCGAAGCCGTCGGGCGCGGGCACACCGATGTCCAAAATGAGCAGATCCGGTCTTTGCTCTTTCAGTTGATTGAGTGCTGTCAGTCCATCTGCTGCCTCTACAACCTGAATACCGAGAACTTCCATCTGTTCCCGCAGTACTTCCCTGGTGGAAGCATCGTCTTCGACCAGCAATACTTTGGCATTTTGCCACTGCCGGCCTCGCACGGCAAGCTTAAGCGAGGATATTAAGCGGCGTTCGTCGAACGGCTTTGTCAACCAATCAATTAAAAAGGGGCCGCCGTAATTATCAGCTCGCGATTGCTCACCGGTGACGATCACAATTGGCACTTGTTGAGTTCGGTCTTCTAAGCGGATTTGCTCCATCCAAGTCAGACCGTTTCCATCAGGTAATTGAATGTCCAAAATTATCGCTGCTGGCACATGACTAGCGATAAACTCTCGCGCCTCAGCCAGGGTTGTAGCGTGAGCCACCGCGTATTCCTCATGCAGTAGCAGCTCTTGCAACACTGTCGCCAGTTGCCGATCATCTTCAACAATCAGCACTGTCGGCTTACCATCGGCGCTGGCTTCCGTCGATTGCGTGGCGGCTAAGCTCTGCCGTGGCGTCAGCGGCAGTTCAAAATAAAATGTCGAGCCTTCACCGACACGGCTCTGCACACCGATCTTGCCGCCGTGCTGCTCAACAATTGATTTCGAAATGGCCAAGCCCAGTCCTGTGCCACCTTTGGGCCGACTATCGGAAGAATCAAGCTGCTGGAATAAACCAAAGAGCTTCGATATCTGAGCTTCCGGAATGCCAGACCCAACATCGCTAACCATAAAGCGCAGAGATTCTTCTTGCTCGACAACGGCAACGGTAACCAGCGAATCTCTGGGCGAGAATTTGATGGCGTTCGACACCAGGTTCGTCAGAACTTGAATTGTCCGGTCGGGATCGCAAATCAAAGAGGTATTGCTTCTAAGGTCGGACACCAGCTGCACGCCCGCTTGTTCGGCAATGCCTTGCATCGCCTGAAATGTTGTATCAACCAATTCGGCCGGCAGCACGCGTTGCATCTTTAGCTCTAGTTTTCCGGCCTCAATTTTACGAATGTCCAAAATATCATTGATTAATCTAATCAATCGATCTGATTCGGTCAAAGCAATGTTGATCAGCTTAGCCGCCTTAGGCTTCATCTCGCCTGCCATGCCGGCTCCGAGAAGCCCCAGCGACGCGCGGATGGAAGTCAACGGTGTTCTTAGTTCATGTGACACCGTAGAATAAAACTCATTGACTCTCTTTTCCACTTCTTTTCTTTCGGTGACATCATGGACGATACCACACAGCCGATCGGTCTGCCCATCCTTACTGACAATCGGTGTCCAGCGCGACCAGATCCAGCGAATCGAACCATCAGGCCGTCGAATTCTATATTCAATTGTGGCGCCGGATGAGACCGACTGTTTAACTTCCTCCCTGACCCGTTCTCGATCTTCTGCGATTACCGCCTCGAAATATGAAGTGGGTCGCGCGTAGAGTTCAGCACAGGATCGACCCCATACTTCTTCATAGGCGGGACTGACGTAGAGGAGTTTCCTCTCTCGAGTCGACCAAATCCAAAAAATCTCTTCGACATTGTCCGCCAACTGTTGAAATTGCAGCTCACGGTCCTTGAGCCGCGACTCAGTATTCTTTCGATCAATAAACTGCCCAAACTGGCTCCCTAGCGCGTTCAGTATTTGCAAACGCTCGGAACTGGGCTCACGCGTCTCTCGAGAAAGTAAGACAATCACACCAAGTATGGTTTCATCGCTACGTACAGGGAAGCCAAAACAACTGATCAGTCCAGCCTGAGCAGCCTCCGGAATTAGCTGCTGCTCACCCGTATCAGACTGCTTACCAATCCAGAGCGGCGCATTTTGCAGCCAAACTTTGCCTGCCAGTCGCTCGCCCCGCTTTAGCGTTGCCTGCTTGCAATCTGTTTCCCACTCCACCGGGACGATAGCCGGCGCGTGCCAAAAATCGACGGCCCGCAAAACTTCTCGCTCTGGTTCGATTTGCCAGAATACCGCAGCGTCCCAGCCGAATTGACTGCAGATCTGCTCTAGTATTTGTGGGGCGACCTCCTGCACCGATTCAGCTTGCGACAAAAGGTGGGTTATCGTGTATTGCACAGCTGTCCTTCGTTGTGCTTCCTTTCGTGTCGTGATATCAGCAAAAGTAACTACTGCACCCTTGATCTGGCCATCCAACACCAATGGCGCGCTGTAATATTGAACAGGCAAGGCAGTACCATCTCGGCGTTTAAAATGACCATCCATACCTTGGATCGAAGTTCCTTCCCGCATGACGTTCAGGATTGGACATTCTTCCGCGCTCAAATGGTCGGCACCTGGTACATCCTCATGAATAAGCTTGTGCATTGATTGCCCGATAATCGAGTCACTGTCGTAACCGAGCATGCGCGCACCCGCCGGGTTCAAATAAAGCAGTCGTCCTTCGGCATCCAGCTGATATAAGCCTTCTGCCATGCTGGAAAAGATGGCATTTAGCCGGGCCTGGTTTTCCTTGAGCCTGGCTTGCGCTGTCCTAAAATCGGTAATGTCACGCCCTTCAGCGATGATCAAACTGACCTGTCCGTCGTCATCCACCAGCGGCTTGAAAGAAAAATCCAGGTCGATAACGCTCCGGTCGTCTCTGACAACCTGTACGGACAACCGTTCAAGCAGTCCTTTAGCTGCGATCGGAAAAGTCTCTTTCAACTTCAGCTGGCTTTCTTCTTGATTGATCCACCAAGCCGTGTTCCAAAAAAGTTTGCCGACCTCCGTCTCTCTCTGCAAATTTAGAGAATCCAACGCTGTTTGATTGGCTTGCATCAAAACACCTTCGGTATTGAGAAGCCAGATAAATTGGAACGATTGTTGAAAGATACCAGTGAAACGCAGTTTCGATGTTCTTAGCGAATTTTCCGATCTTTCTCTATCCTTGGCGTAGCGCCGCGCTAACACATTTGCGGCGACGAGCATCAAGAGCGAACTCAGGATCAAAACAGTCTGGCTGATCAGGTTGCTGCGGTTAGCCGACAGCAGGTTTTCATCACGGAAACTGAGAAGCTGTTTTTCTTCGGTTTCCAGGTCATTAATTTGCGAGAAGATAGAGTTTGTCAACACTGCACCGCGATCGTCGGCTACTTCCTTCTCGGCTAAACGAGAGTTTGCCTGACGTAAACCAACAACCTCATCGGCTAAGCGCGATTCTTTGGCAATCAGCTCACACAGCTTTTGCATTCGCGGGCGTTGATTGACATTGTCGAATGTCAGCTCCTCAATTCTCTGGCAATCTCTTCGCATTTCTTGGCATGTTGTCCGATACATCTGGCGAAAGGTGTCTGTACCAGCAACGACATAGCCCCGCTCGGCGGCATTGTTCTCAGCGACCTCCGAACGCAGACTCTCCAAGTCCGTCAACACTTCATAGGTATGCTCCACCCAGTGCGCGGCCTTGGTCACTTCGTTAGACTGCTGAAAGGTGAGAAAGCTTACGACAACTAGCATTGCTAACACCAGCAGTCCAGCGATTGTCGTTTTAGTCGTAAATGAAAGAGCCATATCAAACGCCCGTCATCAATGTTCGCTTGCTACGCTAAGGTATGAGAAAACTTACTGCTTGTCCAAGGTTTGACAAATTTCCTCAGCCAGTTTCATCGGATCAAATGGTTTAGCAATAACCCCGGCCGCTCCCATTTTTAAATAGCCTTCGACCTCATGAGTTTGCACTTTGGCTGTCATAAAAATGATTGGTGTCGCTGACAGCTCAGCTAACTCCTTCAGTTTGGCAAAAGTCGTTCGCCCATCCATACCGGGCATCATCATGTCCAGAAGAATTAAATCCGGCTTCTCCACTACCGCCTTAGTGAGAGCCTCTTGCCCGGACTCGGCAAGAATAATTTGCCATTGGGTCAGTCCTTCCAAACTAACTTGGGTGACGAAGCGAATATTCTGGTCATCATCGACGAGGAGGACCTTCTTTGATTCAGATGGTTTCATGCTCTGGTTTTCTTCGCATAGCCAACACAGATCCCCATTTTTTGCCACACCGGCGACTTTTATTGTTGCTTCTCCATTTGTGCAACTTGCTCGGCTTCCTTGTTTGCTTCTTCGGTCAAGGAGAGCTTCCTCAGACTGTCGAGCAAAAGTTTGTGCGCCTCCAGAAAAGATGGATAAAGCTCTGCTGCCTTTCGATAGCTGGCCATAGCCTCTTTCGTCTTGCCCGCACGGGTCTCAGCTTCGCCCAGCACAAGATAAGCTTTGGCATCATATGGATTCAACTCCAACGCTTTCTTAGCTTGCCCAATGGCCAAATCGGGCTCACCTCTGGTAAGCGATAATTTGCCCGAAACAACGTAAGCGGCCGCACTTTTGGCATAGGTGTCGCTAGCTTTTTCTGCCGACTTGCCAGCCGCGTCCAGATCGCCTTTATCCAGTTGCGCTTCAGCCAGAGCGACTAGAGCATCAGATTTTGCCCGCGGCGAAATAGCCGGCAGACCGATCGCCTTGTTCGCCCAATCGATGGCAGCAGTGGGATTGCCCTTGATTCGTTCCAATCTAGATAATTGTACGTAACGCTTGGCCTTCAGCTGCTCATCCATCTTATCGATGACTGCCTTATCCTGATCAATCAACTGCCGTGCTAGCTCCGGTCGATGAGCGTTCAACAATACGTCGATCACATCAGGCAAATGTTCTTGCCTTTGACTTTCGTTCAATTGGTTAAATGAATCGATCAGCTGATTAGCTGCAGGCAAGTCTCTATCTCTCAAGGTTTTCGCCTGGGCAAGCATGAAAGTATCTAAGTTTTGTGCGCCACCTTTTTTACTGATCAAAAGGACTGCTTCGAATTGACCGGCCGCATCGCTGTAGCGGCCCTCTTCTAACAACAAGTTGGCCAACGAACGCATCACCTCCACCCGGTCGGTAGCGTTGGTTTGAGTCAGCAATTGTTGGAGCGCGAGTGCTGTCACATAAGCAGCCTCGGCCTGCATGAAATCGCCGTTTTCCGCATAGCAATAACCGAGTGCAGCTAAATCCTGAACCGAACTGGGATTGATATTCAAGGCAGCGGTATACTCTTTGGCTGCTTTCTCAAAATTCTTCTCTTTCAGATAAAGAGCGCCCATTTGCCTGTGCGGTTCTGGATCACTTTGATCCAGATTTTGAGACTCGACAAATTCTGCTTTAGCCTCAGGCAACTTGCCCGAGCTCATATAGGCAATGCCCAGGTCTAAATGCAACCGCGCATCCTTCGGTTTTTTCGCCAGCGCTCGTTTGTATTCATCGACCAGATCGCTGTAACGCTTCTCTTGTTGCAGCAAGACAACCAATTTACTATGGGCTGACTGATTGTTGGGATCGAGCTTCAAAGCTTCAGCCAAATTATCCGCTGCCCGATTGTTATTGCCAGCCTGCATGTTCAGCTCAGCTAGCTCCGTGAGCTCAAATGGTTTATCTTGCCCGAGCTCGTATGCTTTCTGTTGATCGACAATGGCGCCATTGATGTCGCCACGCAAACGTTTGACAGAAGCTCTTGCTCGATAAAATTTGGCATTCTCAGGAGCGCGCTTAATGGCATCGGTCAGCTCGGCCTGCGCTTCCCGCAATCGCCACTGCTGTATATAGATTTGTGATAGGCGGTAATTGTTTAGTGGATTAGGACTGGATTTCTTCAACGATTGCTTGGCCATGTCAATGGCACCGTCGTAATCGTTTCGGCTGAGACGCAACTCGATTATTGCATCTGTCGCTTCTTGTAAGTTGGGAGCGATGGACAACGCCTTTAAATATGAGTCCTCAGCTTGCTTGGGCTGTTTCAACCAGCGCTGCTGCAAAAAACCCATCGTCCTGTAGCCCCAGCCAAAATCTGGCTCCAGATCGACAGTACGCTGCACATAGGCAGCCGCCTCACCGGCTAATCCCTGCTTGCCGGAAACTACCGCTAGAGCGAAATTGCAAAGCGGATCAGCACCAAGTCGAGCAGGCAGTCGCTGCAGAGTACTGTTGGCCTCCGCCGCCCGCCCGTGACACGCCTGGTCGAACGCCTCAATCACTAAAGCGTAGGGGTTGTCATCAGCAGTCGGTGTGGCAACAGCTTGCCCCTTGTCTTTGCCCGTGTTTACGACTTTGTCGCCGCTTGCGTCTTTAGTTCCCGCCAACGTCTTGGCGTCTTCGACGTCTTTGTCCGTTTTTGCCGTTTTGGTCTCTGCTAAAACCTTCACTTGATACTTGGCATCGGTAGAGGCCTTTTCGTTATCACTGGCTACCGGATTGGCCGAGGTTTTTGCCACCGGCAAGCTCAGCCTTTGGCTCAGATCATCGAGCTTAGCGCAATCGTTATTAAATAAATAAGCAAAGGCCAACCAGCCTTTTGTCCGATCAGCCTGGTTATTGCCAGCTGCACTGACCTCCAGACGCGAAGTCGCTTCCTGCCATTTGCCGCTGTTAACCAACTTGAGCGTCGTTTGATCGAGTCCCAGTCTGGTCTTACTTAAATTGTGTGAGCGGTGATACGGCTTTTGCACTTTGCCATCTGGATTAGAGTGATCAGACTGATTAGACGTGGCGGACGTCGCTGCCAATGCGGCACCGAGAAAAAGGGGCTGACTGCCGACCAAGACGGCACTCGCGCTGCCGATGGCGATTGTCTTACGCAGCCAGTGCTTGACCGAATCGTGATTCATTCTTGCCTGCTATCTGTAGGGTGTTGGTGGGATGGCCAAGGACTAAAATTCACTCTTTCATACTGAGATTTTATATTGAGATAGTCTCCCACTCTCGGCTAACTACTGCAACAGCAACTGTTTCTACAGAGAACAGCGTCATGTTTCGGAAAAAACCGAGAGCTGCATCGCTTCCTCCATATCTATATTTTTGAATTTCGGACCATCTAGAATTTTACTGGCTGCGCCTTTTCTCTCCATCAAATGCATCAAAGATTGGGCTCGATCGATGATCTTTTGTGGCATGCCAGCCATGCGGGCGACCTGCACACCAAAGCTCCTATTGGCACCACCCGGGACCACCAGGCGAATGAATTCCACCTTTCCTTCTACCTCTTTCACTAAAACTTGATAGTTGGCGATTTGGGGAAAGAAATTAGCCAGGCCGTTAAGCTCATGGTAATGAGTGGCAAAAATCGTGCGGGCCTTTACTTCATTGGCTAAATATTCGGCTACCGACCAAGCAATTGCCACCCCATCATATGTGCTGGTGCCGCGCCCTACTTCATCAAGAAGCACAAGCGAACGCTCAGTCGCTGACAGACAGCATTGCGTTGTCTCAGCCATCTCCACAAGGAATGTTGATTGGCCCTGCGTGAGATCATCCACTGCACCAATGCGCGTAAAAATTCGATCGACTAGCCCCACTCGGGCAGAGTCCGCCGGTACGAAGGCGCCTATTTGAGCAAGGATGACGATATGGGCCACTTGTCGCAATAGGCTGGATTTGCCAGACATGTTCGGTCCGGTCAAAATAATTAGCTGATGGGACCTAGCAGATCCTGCTAAATGGCAGTCGTTGGCCACGTAGCGGCCCATTGGCAAAATTCGCTCAAGGACCGGATGACGGCCGTTCTTGATCGCGAGGACAAGTGAATCATCGACCAGCGGTCGAACGTATTTTCTCTCGTCAGCGACTTCGGCTAAAGCCAAGAGCGCATCGAGTTCAGCTAAATGGTGAGCGATTCGGCCAAGGTCAAGACCGAATGCGGCGATGCTTTGCCTGAACTCAACGAACAATCTATGTTCAAGATCACAGACATTCTTTTCCGCATTAAGAATCTTAGCCTCGTATTCTTTCAGCTCGGGCGTAATGAAACGCTCGGCATTGGTGAGAGTTTGTTTGCGAATATAGTCAGCTGGTACTAGCGCCTTATTCGCGTGTGTAATTTCAATGTAGTAGCCGAAAGTGCGGTTGAAATTGACCTTGAGACTTTTGACTCCAGTTTTTTCCTGTTCCTGGCGCTGAAAGTTCTCAATCCATTCTTTGCCACCACTTAGCAAGTGCCGATAAGAGTCTAGCTCAGCAGAACAACCATCGGCGAAAATTCCCCCTTCAGTTAGTTCGCGAGGCGCATCAGCAGAAAGAGTGGTTTCAATTCGTTCCTTAAGGACAGCTAGAGATTCGGGCAGTTTGGCTAAGACATTTAAGTAGGAACTGCCGGCACCAAGGACCGCCTTGGCAATACCGGGTAGCTCCTCCAAGGAGAGGAGCACGGCAATTAAGTCCTTTGGACAGATAGTAGCGGAAGATACACGCACGGCTAGACGTTCCAAATCAGAAAGTTTTGCCAAGACATCGCTGATCGATGTCGAGCGCGCTCGGTTCTCGATCAATTCTTGAACGGCGTTCTGGCGCTCTTCAATTGCTGGTACCGAGCAAAGAGGCTTGAGCAACCATTTGCGCAGCATTCTGCTGCCCATACCGGTGCGAGCGCGATCCAACATCCACAGCAAGCTATTTTCGAATGTGCGATCTCTGGCAGTTTCTGTCAGCTCCAGATTTTGCCTGGTATTAGCATCAATAACCAGATGCCCGTCGACCGTATATGTCGATATGCCAGCGAACTTTGGCATCTGGCTGTTCTGTGTTCGTTCAAGGTACTCGATAATCGCCCCGGCCGCGGAAATTGCTTGCGGCATTGACTGGCAGCCGAACCCTTCAAGAGTCTTTACTTGAAAAAACTCTTGCAAACGACGCTTGCCTGGCTCGAATTGAAAAAACATTGCCGGCGCGGTGAATCTGTAGAGCGAGACCAGGGAATCGGGAATGTCCAAGACTTCGCGAGGCATCACTTCATGACCAGCCGGTTTGGCAATTTTCTTGGCCACGAGAACTTCGCGAGGCGAAAGTCGCCCAAGCTCCAGGGAGAGTTGCTCTTCTCTCAATTGCGTGACGAAAAACTCACCGCAGGAAGCATCGACACATGCCAATCCCCAGAGATCGGCACCGCGAGACAGAGCGATCAAATAGTTATTCTCACGAGCGAGCAAGAGATGTGAATCGAGCACCGTCCCTGGTGTCACTATTCTAGTTACTCTTCTCTCCACCGGGCCTTTGTCGACGGAGACCGTCCCCACTTGATCGCAAATGGCTACGCTGTAGCCTTTGCCCAGCAACTTGGCAAGGTAAACCTCTGCCGCGCGGACCGGCACTCCTGCCATGGGCACGCGTCCATTGGCATAACTTGGTTCGGGACGTCCGGTTAAAGTGATGTCCAGTTCACGGGAAGCAACGTGAGCGTCGCTATCAAAAAGCTCGTAGAAGTCGCCGACTCGAAAAAACAACAGTGTCTCGGGATGCTCGGATTTGACGTCCCAGTATTGCCGCATCATCGGTGACAGCTGAGCATTAGCTACCGCTTGATCTTGCACTAGTTCGGACATGCGCGCCGTCGTCTTTAGTGATACACAATGGGCAAGAATGGCTATGCAACCGGAAATGCGGTGTAGTCAGCCAAGCTGTGTCATCTTACCGTTTTCAGCCGCACTTCAATAATAAGCTTCTGGTAATATGGGAGCTTTGGAGCGCAAACTTGGGAATCTCTTCCACATACAAGTGAGTGCATTTATGCATGATGGCTTAGGCGAAATTAAAAAGGTGGCAAATTTGAGAATTCAATACGCTTGGGGAGCGATTGTTCTGTCGGCATCAATAAGTGTCGGTCTGGCTGGTGCTCATTTAACTGGACTGGCGCGGGCGGACGCAGCCAATCTCCTTGAGATAGCTGAATCAGCTAACAAGGACAAGAGCAAAGAAAATGAAAAATCAACCGGCAGCGACAAAGATAAGTCGACCGCGGAAAAAGCGGGCGAGAAAAAAAATGGCGAAAAGGCAGCGATCAAGTCAGCTCCTGAGCCACCCATTCCAGACGTTGTCAATGTGACAACCGACCAACTGACTGAACACCCGGCTGATTATCTCAACAAAAACGTGAAATTTTCGGCCAACTTCTTTGCCTTTTGCAGCCTAGCGCTTGACTACCCGAGCAGCAAACCGATGCGTAGTTCAAAGAATAATTTGTCTTTTCTTGTCTTGCGCCCCGCCAGCCACGTTCCTTATTCAGAAATCAAGATAGCGATGGCCATGCCCAAAGAAAAAGATCCTCAAAATCTGATGCTCACGCAGCTGAAAGATGGGGATCAGCTGGAAATAACAGGCAAGGTTTTCTCGACAGCGCTGGATGAACCCTGGTTGGACGTGCTCAGGCTCAAGAAAACGGGCAGCGCGCCGGAGGACAAGAAAACGGCCGAAGAAAAAGACAAAGATGAAGCGGAAACACAGGCGCCCCCACCGAATAACGGCAGCAAAACCGAAACCAAGACAAAGCCCGAAAGTCCGACAAAACCCGATAATTCCGAAAAAAAATAGAAGGAAAAGCAAATGATTGATCAGGCTCAAGTGCAAAATCTGCTTGTTCAATTGAACGGCAAGCACGGCATTCTTGGTTGTCTTTTGGTGTCGCAGGATGGCTCAGTCATTGCTACATCACTGCCACCAGAGGTTGATGTCGGTATGATCGGCTCTTTGAGCGCTACGTTATTTTCCAACAACGATGTATCCATCCAACGCATGAATCGCGGCAATCTGATGCAAATGACCTTATTGACTGATCAAGGCATCCTCCATTTCTATCAGGCGAACGGCTGCTATCTTGTCGTTCTCACGGCCAAGGGACAGCGCATCAATTTGGAAGGATTAATCAAATCGGTGGAAGAACAAGGACAGACTCTGAGCAAGGGCATGGCTTGACCAGCTAATCACCACCATAGCGCCTGATGCGGTTGGAAAACTCGACAATCGCTTGTTCAAAGTCGTCCGGCGTAAAGTCCGGCCATAAGACATTCGTCACATATAGTTCGGTATATGCAGCTTGCCAGAGCAAATAATTGGAAAGCCTCATTTCACCGCCAGTACGAATGATCAACTCGGGATCAGGTATCTCTTTTGTATAGAGATACGAACTGATCAGAGCCTCATCGATTTGTTGGATTGATAGTTTTCCGGCGTTGACCTCTTCGGCAATTTTTTGCACAGCTTCAACAATTTCCAGCCGTGATCCGTAATTGATCGCTACTTGCAAAGATAGTCCTTGGTTCTTTTGGGTTCTCAGCGTGGCTGTCTCTAACTGCTTGGCGAGCTTGCCGGGGATTTGGGCTAAATTACCGAGAAACGACAATCTGACGCCGTTTTCGGATAATTCAGCAAATTCATCAGTCAATACTTTGGCAAAAAGATCGAACAGATATCTGACTTCCTCTTTGCTGCGTTGCCAGTTTTCGCTAGAGAAGGCGTAGACGGTTAAGTAACTCAACTTCCTTTCGCCTGCATGCCTGACCAGTTGCTTCAGGCTTTTAACGCCCTCTTTATGACCGACAAGACGCGGCAAGCCGCGCTGATCGGCCCAGCGCCTGTTTCCGTCCATGATGATCGCGACGTGTGTAAGAGGCAGTTCCTGGGAAGCATCGGGAACTGCGGCTCGCTGTGTCTGCCCGCCTTTGTCTTTAGTCGGCGCCGACGCTTTTACAAGTTCACCGGATAAGCTTTTCGGCATATTCTCCCGAATCCCAGTTAACAAGTCTGCCATTGTAATTGATTATCCTATCGCCGAAGGCATCTTCATCACCGCCAAGGCAAACTGCTCAACCTAGCTGGTTTGAATGACTTAACCATCGAGACACCGTTCTGTTCTTGTGTTCTGTAAATATTTGTCGCAGGCGATGGAATACAGATGAAAGAGATTTCTAGACAGAACCATCAGGCCTTGCTTATGCTTGGATCAATGGCCTTATTTAAACCGACATATCTAATCGATGGCGATTTGACTGACGTTGACCTCGATCAGTTGTACGCTGATGGCATCCGCGGCATCATTCTGGATTTGGACAGCACGCTCGTAGCACCCCGCTCCGGTACGCTAACAGCCGAGGCGGAAGCCTGGTTGGAAAAAGCACGCGGGCGGTTCAAGCTGGCCGTCGTCAGCAATAACAAGAACGAACCGTACATAATGCAAGTTAAATCTCTACTGAACATGCCGGTGCTCGGCAGAGCACGCAAACCAAGCACCAAGATGTTCAAACAGGTTCTGCGAGATCTGCAATTGCCTGCCCACGAGTGCCTGGTCGTCGGCGACCGCCCGCTCACAGATGTCTGGGGCGGGCAACGAGCGCAGATGAAGACTGCTTTGGTCTTGCCCCTGAAGACGATAAACGAGCCATGCTGGATAACTTTTTTCCGCAAATTGGAAAGATGCTTCATTAAGTCCTAAACGTATATATTTATGCTTGCAAGTGCACTGTCTGTGCGTTAGCTTAAGGCTTGGCGATCACGCTCGGGTATCACGCGTGGTGCCCGGCTGGTGAAAGGCAAATCAGTAGTGAACAAGACCAATCTTGGTCGATATATGCAGCAGTCCATGTTGAACAGCATGCCACGAGCGATTCCAGTTTTTTCATCACTACTGTTAATCTGGAATTTGGTCTGGCCTACAAGCATCGCTGCCGCCAAAGATGACCTTGAAGAAAAAAACGTAGCAATGACATCGGTATTGCCTACGGTGCAGGCCCCTGAATCTCAGAAAAAGCCGGCAACCCATCCCGTTTCACCAGTTGTAAAACCTTATCAAGAAGCGATTCACTCTGCCGTCCGCTCAAGTTACCCAAGCACCCATTTTCAAAAGGGCTTGTATTTCAAGCAAAAACACGACTTAAACAAGGCGTTGATCGAATTTCTCAAATCGACTCAAGAAAATCCGCGATTAGTACGAGGCTTCTATGAACAAGCATTGATTTTTCGCGAACGCGGCTATCTAAAGCTCGCTGAATCTTCTCTTGAGCAGGCATTGGCCGCTAATCCAAATTACAGTGAAGCGAGAGTTTTACTGGCCACAATTCGCATTCAGCAAGGCAATGTGGGTGGTGCTGTGCAAGAATTGAGTCGCTCGCTGGGGCTAGCCTTTAATGAACCGCAGAAACCGGCAGACGTTTCGGCTCCAGCACCAACTGTATTGCAGTCCATCCACACAACAATTCATCCTGCAGCAAAGCGTTCCGACAAACCACTGATCGTAGACAAACAACCTGGCAAGACTTTTTCCTTCCGGGGCTACCCTGCGATCGACGATAAAAAACCGAGCGAAAATAAAACCAATACAGAGCAGTCCGACAAGATACCGCGCCTGGTGCTGACAGAAAAGACAAACGGACAGTCAGACAGCCCTGAAGACACTCAAGCCAACGGCAAATCCAATACCACCGCAGAGTCGGCTAAAGAAGGCCAAACCAAGCACTCGGATTTAGCGAACATTACAAACTCTATCGAGACAGTTCTTCGCACCTCCTTTGTTAATGGGTGGCGGTTATTCCCCTTCACCCAACCGCGAGACGCAGACCGAGCCGAAGGAAATGCCAACGGCCAAGCCGATAATGAAAATAAAGATAAAGATAAAAAGGATCGGCATAGTCAACAATCTGAGCGAAAGTCGAAAGAGCACAAACGGAAAAAGAAGCAATCCAAGCAAGATCGCAAAAAGGCAAAGTCAGACACAGAAGTAGGAGAACCGGCAAGGTTTGACGACGTCGACAATAAAGTCCTCGAGCTACTTGGTTTGCAGTCCGACAAGCAAGCTATTCAGAAAGCGCTGGACACAGACGATGGTCAGGACCATACGACCAAAACCGGACCAGCAGCTGGACATCGCCAAAAGGCAAAACACAAAGCGAAAAACTCAAGCTCAGCAAATAGCGAAAGCGAAAGGTCAAACGACCAGACCGTCCAGACAAATCAGGTAAATCAGACAGATCAGCCAGACCAGGCAAAATCGCTGGCCACGCCGAACAAGGCGCTCTGGCAACGGCAGCGAAATTAGTCGACGACTCCTCGGATTCGCCAGCATCTCCAGCCAAAGCGGAAACTGCCGTAAAAATCGATTCTCTCTCGGATCTCAGAGGTTCAAGGAGCGACGGGACTAATTTTCAATTTCCCAATCTGGCCAATGCTGCTGGCAGCCTCTTCAACGCCTTCAATAAGTCGAACAAGCAAACACCTGCTGCCAATCGAGAAAATGACGATGAAGCGAGCGAAACAACAAGAGTCAAAGTCGACGACGATCAATGGGCGAAAAAACTCATGTATCTTGTCGAGCATGGCACCAGTTCACTGAAAGAAGGCGAAGCGTTTATGTTCTCAGAAGATACCGGCGAGGCGTCCTTATTTCTGGCAAGCGGCGAAGTCATTCGCCGTATAGTTGCTCAGCCACGTGACGCCAAAGAACTAGTAGCGGTCAGGCGACCGGATATGCTGGTATCCAATGATGTGCTGTACAACTTATCGCTCTTGGGTAAACTGATGCCAAAATCCGCGGCTGCACAACAACCACCAGAGCAAGCAGTATCAATGTCGTCCTCAGAAGCGCCACTCGCTAAATCTCTCAGCGAGCCCGACTTCAAGGCGGACAATCTCATGGGCGACTCGCAAAATTTTTGGAGCTGGCTCAAAGGCTTGTTCAAGTTTTAGTTGTTGTTAGCATCAAATCAACTTCGACTAATCTCACAACTGATGTTCAATCTCTGTTTTGGTTGCAGTCCCAACACAGTACCTATAAATGAACAACCCATTTACGGCAACAAACCTTTCAGCGATGAGCAGAAAAAATTGAATGATGTGGTAGTTAATGAGGTAATCAAAGAAGCTGGCAGTAGGCAAGCTGCTCTCAAACGGAGCATCAAATTAGCTTGGCACTACTTTTATGACAACAATGATCCGGCAACGGCGACGAAGCGATTCAATCAGGCTTGATTGCTGGACCCAGATCGCGACGAAGTCTTCTACGGTTTCAGGTTTTTAATGTCAGTACAAGGAAAGATAGACGAAGCGATTCAAGAGCGCACACTGATTCGCCGCTGAAACACAAGCAGTCTATTAACCAAAAATCGCAGCTGTTAGCTCGGCGACAGTAACGTATTTCAGCATACGTGTTTTTCCCATTGGTATATGTGCGTCTCTGGTATCCGTTCGGTGAACAGCATCTTTTAAATTTTCGGGTTTGCGGTGATGATGTGTCTGATTGAAACCGGGAGGCAGCATGGCTGCGCGTACACCGCATCGGGACCTGGAGAAGCAAAACTATTGGCTGAACAGAATCGAACAATGGCGAGCGAGCGGTACTAGCAAGATGGGTTTCTGCCGACAGCAAGGCATGTCTATCGAGCAATTCAACTAAAGGTTGAAAGCTTCTTCAGCAACGCCATTTTTCAATTGATTACGTCGGGAGATCGGTTTTTACGATTGCTCAGCGACTCAGTTTCAGACTTTAATTCTTCTAGCCAGATTTAATGGTCAAAAAATGACCTGTTCGCATATATACGAACAACGCCAATCTTCCAGATCAAATTTGCAGGAGAAAGACAAAATGCCACCCAGGTTCGAAAAAAAGGAATCGGAAGCTGCCAGACCACAAGGAGCACCAGCCATGCTATGCGATGCGCTCAAGCTGATGGCTGAGGGCGCAAAAGTGGAGCATGACACAGTCAAAGGACTTCCCCAAATATCTGTGACCAACGAACAAGACACTTACAAAATTACGTATAACGCCGCCACCGGAGCTGAAAGAATTACTCACTCCCGCTCTGGCCGCGTTCAAACTGCCGAATACAAAGCACATGGCATATTGCACGATGCGGTCAAACTAGCAGCTCAAGGGGCTACCCTGAGCGCATCCACCTGCGGTAGCAGTACCGAATTCCTAATCAGAAAAGGAAACGAGGAATACGAGATTTCTCTTTACAAAGGGGACGAGAAGGAGTGGCTCTATTACGTGAAAGACTATTGGCTAGTACGTTCAGCAGAATACGATCCTCTCGGCCATGTTATGAAGGTTAAAACGCGTTCCCTAAGTCCGGATCGTGATGTAAGCTCGACGGAATGCGGGTATAAGGGCATCAGAAGCACAAATGGAGTCGAATCAATAAACTATGATGATGACGGTTTCATAGTGTCGAAACTGTACCAGCCAGATCCGCCGGGGCTCGACAGCTCACCTAGAGAATCCTTTCAATGGTCCTGGAATTTCTATGTGAACCCAGGCACAACTAAAGCCAAAAACAGTTCCAAGTCTATTTATAGCTCAAATGGAGACGGCAATGTAACGGAGAATGGACAGCGATCCTGCCCTGCCCGGGGTCAACTGTCTCCAATAGAGTGAACGCTTCGACCAGTTTGCCGATTTCTTGCCTATTCCGGCTTGAATTCAGGCGTATTACCTTGTTCGACTTTTTTGATCAACGCACGCTTTGACAGAAAAACATATCTTTTTCTGTCTTTCGAATTTTCGGTCGGCATGGGGTCAACTTTGGCGATCCGACTTTTGGCGCCCACAATGTCAAAAGCGCGCAGGATTTGGATACAAATTAAGTAGACCGCCAATTGAGGACATTTGCATGGCAGAAGGTCAGGCAATTAAACAATCCGCCAAGGACAAGCATCCAAATCCACACGACGAAAGCGCTAAGTGGACAAATTTTGATGCGCATGCCCTTTTGGCATCGATCTCTCCTAGTATCGTCTACATCGACAATCGAGCCGTTACCAATCAACCCCCCATTAGTGGCAATGGCTTTTTTGTACATCCAAATAAACCTAACACCTGTGAAGTGATCACAAACGATCATGTGATCAAATACTATTATCAGCATCCGACAGTTCAGACTGCCAATGGCCAGGTATACGCAGCGACTGTATGGAAGAGAGATAAGCCTCACGATCTCGCTTATTTGAGAATCGATGGTGTCAGCGATCCCAAATCTGTTTGTCCAGGGCTACCGCTCGCCAAATCAAGCGATTTCAGCCTGCCAAAAAAACAACATTTGGTTAATAGCAAAGATGAAAAGCAAAACAAGATTTCCACGGATACGAATGGCACCACATGGCTAAATGGCTTAGCGGATCCTATGTCTGCTTGCACGAACGTGTCTTTGTTTGAAGCAAACCAACGGGGCTGTACATTGACGGCCAGCATTGTCAACCCCGGACAGGCGCCAATTGGTTCTTTGGGAAGAGTTTTGGGTGTGACCAATTTCTATCATCTCTATGGAAAGAAAGAAGATATACCAGCGGGACAACCAAATCTAAGAATCTACGAAATTTGGATCGGAACTAAACCAGGAAATTCAGGTTCACCAATAGTAAATGTTTTCGGCGAAGTGATTTGCGTACAACATTTTAGTGGCAGGACCAGAGCTCCTGGTTCTATTGAGCTTGCAGTTCCAGCCAGCGAAATCAAGCTTGGCGGTGAAAGTCAGTCGAAATGAAATCGACAATTTGCCGTGCCGCTTCTTGAGGATCATCACCACTGACTGCTAATTCGTATGGTTCATTCTTAGGAATATGGCGATCGTATAAGGGATCGTAATAGCTAACCAACAAGATCTCGATGACATCTCGAAGCTTTTCCTGCACTACAGTTCCTGCAAATGTTTTGTGGTCGCTCTGCCCAGCCGTTCAGTTAGGGATTCAAGGGCGGCTAACGAATCAGGTACCATCGCCGGATTGGCAGCTGGTGCATATTCTGCAGCCAGACGGCGGACTCTATTTTCAATACTGCCGGTAACAAGAATACGACGACCGTTCTCAATGCGGTGCAAAAGGAAATCAGGCAGCGATAACTTGCCTACTTTGCGGCTTTCGGCCTCGAGAAAAACATGACCATCACCAAAGCCACTGATGTGTCTGATTGAATTTTTCCCTGCCGACACACCACATAGGTTCTTATTCAGCCTAATGATTACTATTGCCCTCGGGCAAATGCTCAAGCAGCCAGTTGTTAAATTCAGCTGCTCTTTGATCCATAAAGTTGTGACCGGCCATGCCAAATAACTTTAAAGTGGAATTGGGCAGGGCTTGATGCATTTGTTTGATATAAACATACGGCGCGACCGGATCCAGATGTCCCGCCGAAAAGTGGACGGGACAATTGACCTGGAAAGGTTGACTGACATAATCCAAATGGCGGAAATTCTCGACGATTTGATTCAACGTGAACCTGTCGGTTGAAATGAGCGTTCGTGGCCGCCAGGGCAGACTCTTATGAACGTGCGTGCCCCGCAACTTTTCATAAGGACATTTGAGTATCATTCTGAAACCGAAGGAGACGGGCGCCAGCACTTTGCCCGGCATAGCGGCCGCAAAGATTCCATGAAAGAGCTCAGGTCGTTTTTGGGCGAGAGCCAAAGAAATGATCGCACCAAGCGAATGTCCTACAAAGACAGCGGGAAAATTGATCTCACTGCTTTCCACTGTCTCCAGCAGATCTTGTATGTGCACATCTATGCCGGTAGGTTCCATCGGCTCAGGCGTTTCGCCGTGACCTCTCAAATCGGGAAGAAAGCAGCGATGTCCGTTGGCCGTCAAAAATTCCACTTGCGGCGACCACATCTCGTTGTTCGAGCCGGTACCGTGGATAAGAACAATATCTGCCTTTGCCGGTCTACCAACCGCTTGCGGCTTGGCAGACCTCATTGATAATCGCATTTAGGGTTTCCACATTGCTTGGCTAAGGACAATATCCCATGTTTCACTTTTACGGACAAATAATCCTATTTATAGGAGTCTATAGGAGTTTATACGAGTCTCTATGAACCTTGCCCGTGTCAGCGCTGTTCAAAAGCTGGCTTGCCCGGCTGGGGTAGATAAGCTGGATCGCACAAGCCCATTATCGATCGAGCAGCATCGTAGGCAGCATAAATGTGATCCAATTGATGGATGGTGGGAAGCTTTGACTGCGATCTGTCGGCAATAGGCACAAACTCTTCAACGATCGACAATATGTCCACCGCATCTTCGATCGGGAATGCTAATCCCTGATCAATGAGGATCTGCACAGTTCCCATCTCCTGCGGCATTGGTCTGGTAATCATATCAATTGCCAGAGGCAACCGCCGAGCTAACGCTTCAAAAGTGGTTAAGCCACCAGCTTTAGTGACCATCAAGTCCACCGCGTTCATCAAATCAGACATTTGATCGTGAAAAGGCAAAACGGCTGTGGGAATATGAGAATTGCCGCTTTCTCGCTTAGCCTGTTCGTACAATTTCCGATTGTGCCCGCACAAAAAAATCACCTGAACTGCTTTCTTAAGACGGGTCAGCTGGCGGTAAATGGCCAGCATATTGCCGCCGCCGGCCCAGCCCGCATTTATGCACAAAGTCAGGCAATCACGATCGAGACCGAGATGTTGACGGAACTCACCCTTGTCGGTTAAAGGCGGCTTGCCAAAATCTGGGTGGACAGGTACACCGATCACTCGGATTTTTCCTTCAGGCACTCCCCAATTAACCAGTTGCCTCTTGCCCAGTTCATTTGGTACAAGCGTCAAATTCGCATCAGGACACGCCCAGCCTCGCCAAAAATTACCGTTGGGATCGGTGATTACTGTTACTAGTTTCGTCTTAGCCGTTCGGTTAGTATCCTTCAAGACGCGCGCCAGGTAGTGATTGCACATCGGATGTACGGAAACAAGCACGTCTGGCTTGGCTGTCTGCAAAAAGTTGATCAAATTTTCGCGGATAAGCCTGTAGCCGAACTTCGAATTATTTGGCTGAAAAGCTTGAATGAACCAGAAATAAAAGCGCATAGCCGCCTGGTTATGGCGGAGAAGAAAATTGTAGAGGTCAACAAAAAAACGGTTGATTGGATGTGTCTTTTCTACGATGTTCTCGATCTTGATGTGGAAGGTGTTCCCGCGTGGTTCTAGGCTGGCAATTTCTTTGATTGCGGCAGCAATTGCTTCGACCGCACTACGGTGTCCGCCACCAGTATCAGAAAAACATAGGCATATATTGAAGTTTGCCATTAAGATTATTGGTCCCCGTCCGGTTTAACCTTTCTGATAACCTATTATTGAGAGACGTTTGTTTCGCGAAACCTAAACCGGGCCTGTATCGCTGCGACTATAATGTACCACCGGACCATAAAATTCGCCAGAACAGCTCTAATTCTTGGTCTGGCATTCACAGGCGCCTCTAGCGTCTGTACCACTGTTAGCTCAAAGGTACTGGCTAGCGAGTTAGAACTTGGCAATTTACAAAAGCAGGCAACCAAAGCGCTGACCACCGAGCCCGCCACCCCAGCAACACTGACCGCGGACGATAAGGAGTTTCCCCTTCTGCCAGGCGGTCGCAATCTCCACAAGAAGAAACCAACCAACGTCACTGTCTATCAACAGGACAATAGCCCCCTGGGAGCCCGCTCTCCCTTTCTTTTTGTGCATGGCCTGCGCGGTGAATACTACCCGAATTTTCGCTGGCACAAAGTTGTCAGCAGGCTGCAAGAAGATGCGCGATTCAACGATCAATATAAAGTCTATTTGGTGCGCTACGACAGCACGGCCCGCATCGATCAAATCGTACCTCAATTCAGGCAGGCAGTGAGCGTCCTTTCGCAGTCGGCCCATGGACGCCCGATCACGGCGATGGCTTTGAGTATCGGCGGTAATCTGCTCTACGAAAGTATGCTGGACAAGAACACACGTCAGGCTATCCGGCTGGCATTGACTCTGGGTACGCCATTCCACGGCTCGCCGCTCTTCAATAAGGAATGGATCCAATATAGTGTCTATAAGAATTTTGCCATGCCCTGGACTCGCGTTGATCACAGTCTGGCTTTCAAATTGTACTTCCACCGCAATCCCAATTTGCTCAAAGACTTCAATTGGGATGACGTGGATAATGCCATCCCCAGCGTCGGTCATTTCCTGTCGTACCTGCCGTTCGGTCCGCATGGCACATTGATCGCTGAGGACGACCGAAACACACGCTTAGCGGCGCTCGATGACGAAAACTTCAACAAAAAGAAATTGATCTGTTACGGTAGCTACCTGGCCAATTCGTACATGAGCAGTAAGACCAAGCGCATCTGGCAAACCATGATTTTGGCGCCATACGCGTTTGTGACGATGAAAGTGCCAGCCCATTTGGCACGGGAGCACGCAGTTCTCAAATTGCTCAATTGCGAGATCGCCAGCGTTGTCGGCTCTGCATCGGCGGTCGAAAGAGCCGGCACACCATTTCTCTATCAACTGAACGATGGCATCTCGCCGGTCGTCAGCGCCCTATTTCTACCGGACAGCGCTCTACAAATGAACGCCTTAGCACAAGAGTCAGATATGCCAACGATAAAGGAGCTGGCGGATGTTCGAATCGCCCGGGTATTTCGGAATGCCGATCATCTGACATTTATAGATGGCTTCCGCCCGTTGCACAAGAAGAGTCTCTGGCAGGACGAGCTGAATCCTGACGCCGGCACTCATCACATCTTCGATTGGATGCTCACGGATATTCTTCACAACACAGAACCTATCGACGATGTCGTTCATAGCGATGCACCGCCTACGGTGCAGCCGGTTGCCCTTGGCAAATAGCAACGGCACCAAAAGTAATCGCAAAGGTTTTATGGAAAATGAGCAAAACCGCGTGTCGATTTGTTAGCTTGCGCCGCATCGCTACTTGACGAATCGGCAATCCGACACCTAATATACGCAGAGAGCGCTATCACCGTATACTTGGACGAATCGTGATTGATAAACCGGCTAGACGAATTTCTGCTGCAGCATCACTTGCTGCCAGCATTGCTTTTCTAGCTAGCGTTTCCACAAATGAAGATAACAATAACGATTCAGGCAGGCGGTCGGAGCGGCAGCGCATCTAAATTTAGAAGCACTCAAGCAATACCGACCGCAATCACTAAAGGTTGCGGTCTTCTTTTTGGAGAAAGATATGAGCTCAGCACCAATTGAGATGAAAGAGATACCCGCTCACCAAGGGCGAACGGTCAAAATACACGGTCACGTCCATAGTTGTCGTGATCTGGGGAATCTGATCTTCATCCTGCTCAGAGACCAATCCGGAATAGGTCAAGCAGTTGTGGAAAGACAGGAGCTTTTGGCAGTTGCCCGCCAGTTAACTGCCGAAACACCGGCTTGCTTAGTCGGTGTGGTGGCAGCAGCGCCAAAACCTAGATTCCCGGGAGAGTCTGAGTTGAGGGTATCAGAGATTATCTTGTTGTCTGAACCTGCCGAGGTTTTGCCAGTTGAAATTCACAAATCGGTCAAGATGGAAAATATTTCACTGCCGGCTATGTTGGACTACCGGCCGCTGACACTGCGCAACGAGAGAGCAAAGGCGATCTTCAAAGTAGAAGCTACGCTTTGCAGCGCCTTTCGTGAGTTTCTCACGGCCGAGAAATTCGTCGAAATTCATTCGCCAAAAATTGTCTCGACTGGCACCGAAGGTGGTGCCCAACTTTTTTCAGTCGACTATTTTGGCTGACGTGCTTACCTGGCCCAGAGTCCGCAATTCTACAAGCAGGTCATGGTTGGTGTTTTTGAGCGAGTGTTCGAAATAGGCCCTGTCTATCGCGCCGAGGAGCACGAGACAACGCGCCACTTGAACGAATATGTGAGCATGGATTTGGAAATGGGGTTCATTAGTGACGAACAAGAACTGATTGACATGCAAATCAAACTCCTCAAACATATGTTTCATTCAGTGCGAGAAAAATGTCCACGCGAGCTCGCCCTATTCGAGGCGAGCGTCCCCGAGATTGAGACCATTCCCCAGATAACCATTAGCGAGTGCTGGCAACTCTTGAACGACAAGCTCGGTTGGCAGGCTGGCCAAGTTGCCCGAGAAGAAGAAGCAGAAGAAGAATTGACCGACCTTGACCCAGAGTGCGAACGCCTGCTCTCACAATATTTCAAAGAAACGACTAACTCGGAGCTTCTCTATATCACTCGCTATCCCCACAGCGTCCGCCCATTTTATGCAATGCCGATTGAAGAGATAGGCGCCAATCGACGAAGGTTGAAGTTAAGTCGAAGCTTCGACTTGCTCTTTCGTGGACAGGAAGTAACAACCGGCGGTCAGCGCATACACATCGCTCGCGAGTTGGTACAGTCAATCGAAGAGCGTCATCTAGAGCCGGCTGACTTCAGCGACTACTTGCAGTGCTTCCGCTTTGGCATGCCGCCACATGGTGGTTTGGCTATCGGTCTGGAACGCCTGACTAAACAGCTTCTGGAGTTACCGAACATCAAATTGGCCGTTCTCTTCCTCGTGATCGCAACCGCCTGACGCCGTAGTTTCCGTATATGGCGTTTGTGTTCGGCGAGCAGACTGCAGTGGCACCGTCGCCGATGCGAAGATAGATTCACGTAGGCGCCTTTGCGTACTCGATCAAGCGTATTTACGAGTGGCGATCCAGCGACTATCCTTAGAGTACGGAAACGCCTAATTACTACCACACAATCTTTGCCAGTGCTTAACAGTCGCTAGCAAAAGTTCCTATTGCTTATGGAGGACTTTATGTTTATTCGATTTATGAATGATGAATCCGGTCAGGGCATCACCGAATATGGTGCTATCTTGGCCTTTGTGGCTATACTTGTGGCACTCGTCTTTGGAATCACACAGGGAACGTTGCACAACGCCATTAGCGATGCATTCAGTGCAGTTGTGTCGCAGTTGAATAATTTGTCGTCTGCTGCTGCGCAAGGCAGCTGACGAGGATCTCCGGTAATTGAAACCAACGATTCCAACCAACCATTTCATATCATAGCGGCGTCAAGCGGGAGGTCCGACCAGCCTCCCGCTTGATTTTCGGTATCAGAAGTCCGTATTTCACAACAATCTCATAACCATAGCCTATAATGATAATGTTGGACCCTTTGTCTGGTGCTAAAGACGCATGGCGTTTTTTTAGCACCACAGCTTATTGCCCTTGGTGAACTTTTATGATTACTCGCTTTATTAATGAAGAATCCGGTCAGGGTATCACCGAATATGGTGCCATCCTGGCCTTCGTTGCTATACTTGTAGCACTAGTCTTCTCGATCGTACAGGGACCGCTGAAAGCAGCCATCAGCGCTGCATTCAGTGCGGTTGTTTCGCAGTTGAATAACTTGTCGTCTGCAGCAGCTCAAGGCAGCTGACGAGGAGCTGCTTTTAATCGAAACCGGCCAATGATTTTACAGCATGTCACGCGGGAGGTCTGACCAAACTCCCGCGTGATTTTCGGCAGGGATGTGCGTATGCGCCATCTATTGTTCGCTGCCGACAGAGACGGCCAAGAACCAAAATCTCGGTATTTCATAAGTATTTCATAACTCTAATCAATAATCGAAGTGTCAGACCTTCTATCTGGCACTTAGACCTGCCGCACCTTACTAGCAGCCCAGGATATTGCTTTGGGAGGACATTTGTGTTTTTCCGATTTATTAATGAAGAGTCCGGACAGGGCATCACCGAATATGGTGCAATCCTGGCATTCGTGGCCATACTTGTCTCGTTAGTGTATTCGATTGCATCCGGACCGTTGAAACATGCCATTAGCAGTGCCTTCAGCGCGATTGTGTCGCAATTGAACAATTTGTCGTCTGCTGCAGCTCAAGGCAGCTGACGCCACGATCTTAGCCGAATAATTAGTGTCCAAGGCAGCGCAACATCCGCCTTGGTTCTTTCTTTGTCTGGGGCAAGCGCTAGATACGCTAAACTAATTGGACTTACTAATTCAATGTGGGACGTCAAATGACAACCAGGACCGTCATAGTGACCGGCGCCGCCCAAGGAATCGGCAAAGCCATCGTCAACGAAGTGCTGAAAAGAGGTTGGTCGGTCATTGCCTTAGACAAAAATGACAAACGCCTGGACGCGCTTAAAGCCGAATTGCCCAAGGATCCAGGCGAGGGCAGGTTGAGATGCCAGCGATTAGATGTGACACAGCTACCTGAGATCGAGACCTTCTTCGCTGATCTGGCCAGCAGCAGCGTGGATATCTACGGTTTAGTGAATAACGCCGGCATTTTTCCAGGTATATCGTTTCTCGAATATTCACCAACAGACATAAATGCGGTCTTGTCAGTCAACCTTCTCGGTCCTATCTATATGACTCAATGGTTTGCCCGATTGCTCAAACCAAAAAAGCAAACAGGAGTGATCGTGAACATCGCCTCAATCGCCGGCCAAATTGGCAGTGCGGACGCAATTTATGGTATTTCTAAGTCGGGATTGATTGGACTGACGAAGACAACCGCTATGGCCCTTGCTCCAGAAATTCGAGTGAACGCTGTGGCTCCATCCATGGTGCAAACCGAGCTGATCAAAAATGTCAGCAAGGAAAGGCACGAAGTATTCAAGCGAGGTGAGCTGCTTAAGTCGACGCTATTGCCAGAAGATATTGCCGATACAGTCTGGTTCTTACTTTCCGATCAAAGTAAGCATTACACGGGTGCCGTCCTCGATATAAACAACGGCTTCAATTTGCGTTAACAGCACGCAAATAAGACTCGAGATGACACAAAACAAATAAGTTAGTCAATCAGTGCCAGCTAAACGGATTATGATCGTCAATCTCTCAGTAGACCCGCTGAGACAAGCTGCTTTCGACGATTTCTATCACCATCAATATATACCTGCTTTCCTGGCGGCCGTGCCAGAAATTACTAGTGCCAGACGGTATGAAGAAATAGACGCTCCGCTAAAAAACGCAGTCATAGAGAGCACCTGGCGGCAACGATTCTGGACGATTTATGAATTGCATTCTGCCGATGCTGTAGGACCAATCGAGGATGCCATACAAAGATCTGCCCACAAAGAGGCTTCAGACCAATTCAAAGAATGGAAAGAGAACGGTCTGACTGATTTTTGGCGGGCCTTTTATGAGGAGAGGAGCGTGCACGGCGCTCAGCCAAAAGACGTCCCTTGGGGAGAGCGTTCGTTGCTTGTTCTTAGATATCCAACCAAAAAGACTGGCCCAAGTGAACCCGAGCCTTGGTCTGCTCGCTCTTTGACCGAGACCGACTCTCTCGCCAGCCAGCTTCTCACAGAATTATCCGGCTTCTGCGCCTCTCGCCTATATGTCAGTCTGCCGCCTAAAGAGTCTGAACATATGATTGTGCTTGCAGCCGACGAGCAGGATATTTTGCTCCGGGGGCGCGCTGTCCTGGCGGAAGCCATCAATGAGACCACCGCTGAACAATTTAAAGGGCGAGAACAGTTGTCCGCCAATAGCGACGTCTTAGCGCTTCGGCTCATTTACCAATTACCAGTCCGCCAAGGGTAATATCAGGGGGGAAATTCCCCCTCGGCCCGGATTAATTTTCCATTGACATCCAGCTTAAGTTGCTCGATACTGCCATTACGTATTACTAGCGAGGCTTTGGCATTATGAGTTGGGGCGCTATCTTTGGGGTTGTCGCGGGTGTTGAGCTCACCGAAGCCGTCATCCAACGACGAAATAGCCAAAACTACTACAACAACCCGAACCAGGCGCTCTGGAACGGCGCCTATCAGCAAGCTCCTGGCGTTTATATGAATCAGGCGCAGATCGGTCAATACAATTACCCAGGGCAAAACCCGTATTACCCTGGATACAACCCGGCGATTCCATACACTCAATTCGGACAGCCAGCCCCGACCGCTTATTTGAACAACGTCAATTTGGGTTATTCGCAAATGGGCTGGGCACGGATGAACCAGCAGCAGCAACAAGCCCAACAACATTTGCCACCGCTTCAGTTAGAGACTTTAGGCGATAAAGATCAGGCTGCTAGAGAGGCCACAGACGCGCAGAATCTTGCTACCGCCATAGGGCAATATGAGCGAAGCGAGCACGATCCAACGCTCCAGACTGAGCTGATGACACGATTTGCCGAATGTCAAAGAGACATCAATACTGACAAAATGGCAGATCTTAGTCTTAACCAACACGGCTTCAAAGGCTACTACGTTGAGGACTTTATCAAGCGGACCAACGCCATGTTGAAGAACGAACCAGGCGCAAAGGACATTAAGCTTGTCCTGAGAGGAAATGCGCTGCTTGCCGAAAAGAGCCACGGTTGGTTCGGACACCCAACTTATTACGGCGGCGAGGTAATGATTCAGAATCCGACTTACGCCACATTCCGGCCATGGGTACCACCCACCCCCGGAGCACCAGCGCCGGCCGCCGCGTACAGGCCGGTTCCGCAGCCGGGCACCAACGCGGACGGCACGCCAATCAATACCCCTCCTAATCCTCCCAACTCAGGCAACTTTACTGTCGGCTAGAGCCTAACGTCGCGGCCTGATTGGATCTACTGTTTGGACTTACGGTCCCAGATCTAAATTGATTTGACGCGGCAGCGTCGGATCGGCAGCATGGGCGGTTTTTACATCAGCTTCCGCGAGAACCGGCTTATTCATCAGCATGTAGAGTGAAGCGCGGGCCAAATAGAATTGCGAACTCTGCGGCGAGAGTCGAATGGCATCAGTGAAATCGGCCAGCGCTTGGTCCAAATTCCTCAGCCTTTGATAAGCGCGACCGCGGTGAAAGTAATTGGCGGCGTTGTGTGGATCTTGCCTGATCGCCTCTGCATACTGTTCAACCTGTTTCTTAGCCCGATCATGTGCTAATTCTTCCTCTCGCTGTTGGCGCTCTTCACCGTTCTTTTCGATTCGCTTTTGTTCTTTTCGCGGTAATTGATCGAGTAATTGGTCGGCAGGCGTGCCCGAATTTAGAGCGTTGCCGCCCTTACCAACGTCGTCTGGGGCTGGTTGCTGGTCGTTGTGGTCAGGGACATCGCCAGAGCTGATAGAGACCGGGGGCTTTTCGGCAGTGCCACCATCTACGGTGTAGCCGTCTGGATACAACCTTTTCATGGCCTCCACATACAAGGCGATCGAATGCTCGTCTTTTGCGTTCTGAGCATATCTGCTGCCGGCCCTGGCCACGATCTGCGGACCACCGCTCAACTCGCCGACAGCGGACCGCTCCGGAAGCCGGCTCTGAATGACCGGTTTTCGCTTGATCGGCAAAATAATTCTTCGCCAGTTTAGGATCACGTTTGATCGCTTGTTCATAGTCCTTTATCGCCTCCTCGTCGTGCTGCATTTTCGAGCAGGCAGTGCCGCGCCAGAGATAGGCTTCTGAGTCGTTTGGGGCGATGCGCAGAGCATGATTGAAATCAGCGATCGCCAGATCGAAATTCTTCATATGGAAAAAGCATTGCCCCCGCAAAACATAGGGCCTTGGACTTTCCTGGGCGAAGCCGATTGATTCACCGAATGCTTCGATGGCGCCATCCCAGTCGCCATGACCCATGCGCGCCAAGCCGCGATCGAAAGCTGGGTTCTGATAGTCGGCCGACACTACCCGGGTGGTGATCAAAAACGCGATACTAAGCGATAGTGTCAGGGTGAAAAGCTTCACCGGTAATTTAAACGAAGATCTACAAGTGTCGATAACAGCCATTCAAACCCCATCTTTCGAGCACAGCGATAGTGGCAATCCGTCAAACAAACTAAATAATAGCTGCTCCGGCATGACCAGACCGTTGCCAAATAGTTGATAGCCATCAGATATACCAGTTTTAGCCGAGCACACTCATCCACTATCGTCAAGCAACTGTGCTGCGAATCGGCCAAGTGTCGACTAAAGAAAGCTTGCAAAGAAGCACTGGCAGTTCTTGTCATGCCGGAACAGGCGGCACAGGCACTATACCTTAGTAAGGATTAAACAGTTTGCTAATCAGTTTAATAATCCGTTTCGATTTGTATCGCTTATACTTCTTGCTACCTGAGGGGTTTATGTTTCCTCAACAATTCGCGAAGCACTGAACGTGCACCGCTGGTATCCTGGCGCCTTGTTTTAGCACGTGAGAGGTTCCTGAAGATGCGGGTTGAACTTATTTACGCACCCGGTTGTGACTCCTATAGGGCAGCAAGAAATACGCTAGAGATGGTCATTGCAGAGGAAGGGCTACCGATCCCGGTGGAATTGGTAGAAGAAGAAAACCACGGCGCACCATCGGTTCGAGTGGACGGCATCAACCATCCGTCTGGTTCACACCACTTCGATAATCTGCGTGATCTGCTATGCGGCAGATGGAAAGACATCACGGAAAAACCATTATTAGGCGTTTGATCGCAGTCCCCAATCAATCCCGGCAAAAACCCAGCTTTAAAGCTGGGTTTTTGCTCTTTCCCATCAATTAACTGCATGTGGTATCACATTAGGTGTCGAGATCCAACTAGACTTCATCAATTTAGATCTTGAGATTCACAGTCTTGAAATATAGATCGCTTTAGTAGCGATACCAGTGATGATGTCGACAGTGGTGATGATGATAGGCATAGGATGCTGAGCCATAGGCAAATGTGCTAGCCAGCAAGAACAAGGTTATCAAAGTCATAAGACGAGCCTTCATGTTTGTACCCTCCAAGGATCTGCTCTGATATCTTCGACGAACACCTGGCGCATTTGTTGCTAACACTCGAGTTCGAGCAACCCCTAGGATGAGGAACAATCAGCCAGATCGGCACGTCTTTGCGCGAAATCGCGCGAGCGAGGAGGCAAATTATGTCGACTACGGTGAGCAGATCAGCCGGAAGTGACAGGCGCATTCCGTCAAGGCAAGAACGTGACGACGCGTTCTCCGCCGGTGCAGGAAGAAAAGCTGTCGAAGAACTAAAAGAACAAGGAAATAGCAAAAAGAGCAAGAAGACTCAAGCTATCCATCAGTCTCCCAAGCAAGAAAGAATAAATGCACCGGTCGGTCTCGATAACGAAACTAAAGCTCAGGCAAACGTGTAAGGTTAGAAAGTAGTCCCTCTCTTCGGCAGGTGCAAGAGTTCCTCGTTAGCCAATGTCACCCAACGTCGGAGATGGATGCCGCTGCCGTGTCCGGTGTCTCTGTCTCGAACTTATTTAATTCCGTCTGCAGACGAGCGATAGCTTGATCAAAATTAGGCAAGCAGTTTTGATGTGCAGGGTTCTTTCCAAATTTCAGGGGATGCAATTGTTTCTCCTTCTCGAGATTTTCAATGGTAGTCTTTAAGTACATACGATCCATGAAAATGTGCCTCCCCTTTTTTGGCGTCCGCGCTCTCCAATCACTTTCGTTCTTTTTCTTTGGAACTCTTCTTCTGTGGAACTCTTCCGGCTCCTGGAAGTCTACGGCTTGATTGCATAGATGATCAAACTTGCCGCCGATCATCATATTGGGACAATCTCGGGCAAGCCTGCTTAGCTGAATCATTCATCGGCGGCTCCAAAATCCGGACTATGACAAACCCGGCATCAATAGTAGTGTTGAAGTAATCTTCAATTGTCCGATGAAAGTGCGGCACCGGAAAGGCAGGATAGGAACTGGCGTCGGATCTCATCAAATATTCGCAGGAGTATCGCTCGAAATAACCGCCTGTTCGTGAATATTGTGACTGTAGTCCCTGCTTATCGGAAATATGTCCGCACAGATCCAAAGCCGGATGGGTGACGGCAAAAATGTATTCACCATGTTCTTTGAGAACACGAAAAGCCTCTCTTTGCACTGATGCTAGATCGTCGAGTTGATTCAAGACCATGCTGCAATAAACCAGGTCTATAGACGAACTATGTAACGCCCAAGGCTTTGTCAGGTCCTGGACAATGAATTTGATCTGCTCAATACCATCACTCAAGGCCTCGACATAAGGCAAAAAATACTCTGTTCTGTCGGCTAAGATCACCTGTTTGGCACCAGCAGCAATGAACTGCCTGGCGATATAGCCATTTCCGCAACCAGCATCCAAGACAATCTTATCTTTAAAGGTCGGTACAATCTTGAGCATCGCTGGATCGAGTACGTGCAAATGATAGGCATCGCCACGGCTGCCTAATTTTTCGTTCCAGAAAGCAGTGAAAGACCGATCGTCTACCTGAGATCTCGCAAAATTCTTAATCGTAAAGACCCTCTCTATCTTCGTTCTAACCCTTAGCAAACAGCACGATCATACAGCAGATCAATTATTCGACGGTCCATCGGGCTGACAACCACGTTAAAATCATACGGCAGTGACAGAAGACAAGAAACCAACTGACGCGCCAATGGACGCAACTAAAAATCCAAAAGGCCAAGACCTTGCCAATCTTACTTTCAGATTTGTTCTGATTATTGGCATCGTCAATTTTTTTGCTGACTTTACCTATGAAGGCGCACGCAGTGTCATGGGACCATTCCTGGCGACACTGGGCGCCAGTGCGGCCATTGTCGGTTTTGTCGCGGGGTTTGGTGAAATGCTGGGTTACGGTTTGCGCTCCTTAACCGGCTTTCTTGCCGACAAAACGCATAGATATTGGGCCTTCGCCTTCGTCGGCTATTTGATCAACATGCTTGCCGTGCCTGCTTTGGCACTGGCTGGCAACTGGCAGACAGCGGCCATATTGATGATTGCCGAACGGACGGGCCGGGCTTTGCGAAAACCGGCAGTGGAAACAATGCTTTCGTACACAACAGAAACGCTGGGACGAGGCTGGGTCTTCGGGCTGAACGAAGCGCTCGATCAGGCAGGAGCAACTTTTGGTCCTCTCGTTGTGGCCTTTGCCATCTATACCAGAGGCGGCTTCCGGAGTGGCTTTGCCACGCTCTTGTTTTCGGCGCTCCTTTGTTTATGTACGGTGGTTATTGCTCGACTCCTTTACCCTCGCCCGCATGAATTGGAGACAAGACAAGCAAAGCTCATTGAGATGAAGGGATTTTCTCAATCTTATTGGTTATACGTTCTTGCTGGCGCATTGACGGCCGCGGGCTTTGCTGACTTCTCTTTGATTTCATTTCACTTTCAAAAACTAGGAATCATCTCGGATAATATTATCCCCATCTTTTATTCGGCAGCCATGGCCACGGCTGCCATCTCCAGTCCTATTCTGGGGCGCCTGCTCGATAAATTTGGCATCTCGGTTTTAATCCTGGCTTTCTTCTTTGCCGCTTTCTTTGCCCCTTTTGCCTTTTCAGGCACATTTCAATTAATTCTCTTCGGCACAGTCTTATGGGGAGTTGGCTTAGGCGCGCAGGAAGCCTTGCTCAAAGCAGAACTGACATCTGTGACATCACCTACGCGCCGCAGCAGCGCTTTCGGCCTGTTTGATACTTTCTTTGGTATCGCCTGGTTTCTAGGCAGTGCGGCGATGGGGCTTCTGTACGAACAATCACTTGTCTTGATGATTGTCGTCTCGGTCGTCTTGCAATTAAGCGCTCTACCGATTTTTGTTCTCGCCAAAAAACGCTCACAACTAGCATAGCCTCGAGGAATGACAAAAGTTTGCTTTGATAGAAAAACTTGGAAGACTTCTAACATACTACAAGCAAGAGAATTCCCGCAGGCCTCCAGAAGTCGTCACTTGATAGTTTTCCTTCGATCAAGCGGGAAGTTTTTTCCCTGATTATTGAACTTTTTCCGCCCTCGAGTCGTAGTTAGAAGTAAGAGAAATTTTTCCAACTTACGGTTTCGGAGGGAAATTGATATGTCCAACACAGGTCGTCCAAATCTTGGGTTTACTGCTCTCAATATTCGTATTCACATTAACAAGATGGCTGTTCATCAAATGTTTGTCACTAAGGATCTGCTTGTTTATGGAACGCGAGCAGCGGTTGATATGGCTGTGAGCCGGATGGTAAAGAAGGGCGCAATTATGCGCTTAGCCAGAGGCGTCTTTATGAAGATCTGCCCGGAGGTTAAATTGGTAATGCCCTGTGTTTGGGAAGTAGCCCGGGCAAAAGCGAGAGCATTTGGCAAGAAGATTTTCGAGCATGGAGCGGACTTAGGGGCCAAGCTTGGTCTGCCCGTAAGAGCAAACGCAGAGCCTACGTATATAACAGATGGCCCGCCGACTTCATTTCGCTATGGTGATCGGCGAATTCATTTTAAGACAGCAGCCCCTAGGAAGGTGAATCTAGCAGAACTAAATCAGGGAGCGTTGATTAACGCGCTGTGGTTTCCGGGGCAAAGGCGAGTCAATGGCAGGAATTTGGGGGATGCAACGAGGCGCATAGGGCGAGAGGAGCGGCACGATCTTCATTCTTCTATGCCGTCCATGCCCACATGGTTGTCTGAATATTTCTGTCCCATATGGAAGACGGCTTAGAATTGTCGGATCATTGTGGAACCTCAACTTCCTTTTCCCAACTGGCTAAGCTGATTGTTTACCCGCACGTTTCCCTGTGGAGCCCGACTCAGCTGAGATATTTTTTTTACTTAGAAGCTTTTTGATCAGTCCATCTACTGAAAGTGGTCCGGCACCAAAGGCGAAAGAAAGAAGTGCTGTCAACAGATAGAAAAACGGGTCTGCACTGAGGAATGGGTCTTGATCCTGAAAGAAATTGAATACCGCTTGTCTGTCATCATCTACACTCAAATAAGCAACAATCATGTTGACTGCTAGCACAAGACCAACCGGCCTGGCAGCCAATCCCAAAAGCAATAGAATACCGCCGATACATTCAATCCCTCCCACCATCCATGCTGTCAGGTCCGGGAATGGTAGGTGAAGGGAAGTAAAAAATTCTAGGATGTGCTGATGATTAGTCAGTTTTCCTTTACCGGTGACAAAGAATCGCCAACCCCAGTTCAGTCTGAAGAAAAGCAAGAGCGCAACCTGGAAAACGTTGCCGCTCCTAACCAAGAGGGCATAGGCCTGACTGGCAAAACTCCTGATGATCTCGGTGTCACTGCTTGTGGTGACTCTATCCACTTTGGGATTGGCCTCTTCTAAGAAATAAGAATTGACGCATTTATGCTGGCTTTTGCTTGCATTTACGAACGCAACTTTGAGTAGTACGACTTAAACTTTTGAACTGATCACCGTTCCTGTTCTAACGTGACAATAGTCTAGCGGATATATATGAATTGGTGAGCTATGTTGTCCGACTTATAGCTTCCATCCATTGTATTCTTGCAATTCTACTAACAGAGCATGCTGCGCGTAGTAGATATGCGCCGTCATGGACACAGCCAGCAACCGGCTCAGCTCATGGACATAAGTGTGGAGCTGTTCGCTGTGGAGCTTAGTCTGTTTTGTAATGTCCGCCGGATCAAAGTGGTCGGTCTTGAAATCAATCAGGTGCCATTCGCCCTGATCGCTTTCCAGCAACAGATCGGGTCTTCTTGATATGCCCTGCCCGTCTGCGATTACCAGATAGGGAATCTCATGCCACCGTCGTTTCGTTCTTTTGAACAGACTGAAAAGCTCGCTGCCGTAAAACAGATCTAAAAGCCGTTGTCCTTCGTTGACAAAGAATTGCCTGTTCTTAACTGTCGGAACGATATTGTGCTGCGTAAAGACGACATCTTCTATTTCTTCCTTCGTTAACGGTCTGTCATCGCTAGGCAAGTGTTCCATCAACGCGTGGAAAAAAGTGCCCATTGTCGTTTTGGCGATCACTATTTCGCCATTTCTTTTATTTGATACTCGCACTAGTCCTTGCCAGGCGCTAGGCAAACGCAAGGGTATCGCGGCAATAGGCTCTAATAAATCGAGCTCGGCTTGTTCAACGTCCTCCCTCTTAAGAGCTGGTTTTTCCGGCAGTCTCGAGCGGTCCTGCCGGTCGACTGCGCCGGCTTCCGACGGCGAGAAAAGAAACTTGAACTGACCATTCTCGTCTGTGACCAGAGAGATTTTCGCTTCAGCAATTGTTTTTGACTCGGCAGCGGTATTTTCACTGAAGGGAGAATCTTCGCCTGAGGCAGCCACCAGTTTGGCGGTCCTTGGCCGCGAAAGTAGCGATGTATTTTTGCAGATGACGAAGCGAGCGCTCTCGCTTGCGCTTGTAACCGTTTTCCACTCTCTGTCCTCAGCCCCCTCCGACAAGTCCAGTTCGAGCGTTGCGGCAAGCCAACTGCGGAACGAATGCTTCTCTTTGCCACCACTCTCGACAAAAAATGCCAGATGATCTTTTGCCCTGGTCATCGCCACATAGAATAAGCGCTTGCGTTCAGCTATGTCCATGTCGTCATCGAGAAGCTTGGCCGCCTGATACCAGGTTGGCGTGATGTCTTCATCCGTCCGTCCGCTATTAAATGCTAGCCCGTATTCTCGATTGAACAATAGTCGATCTTTTTTGCTGATGGCGTTGGTGCTCAAGGCCGGCAAAGCAACCAATGGAAACTCCAGCCCCTTAGAAGCGTGAATCGTCATCAGCTTCACGGTGTTACCAGTATCGACAGGCGCGTCCGCTTGCTTAACACGGTACTCTCGCATCAAATTCAGATCGCGAGCAAATTCGCTACAGGTCAAATGCTCATTTTCCTCGGCAAGCGAAACCAATTTCCACAGATTCCGCGAACGCTGTTTTCCATGCGGCAAGCTGAGAAGGACCAAATCGTAATTCGTCTCGGCAATCACCCGCCGCAAAAATCGACTGAGCGGCAAGACAGAACTCTCGGCGATTAGCTGCTTCAACAAAACGACAGCATCCTTGGTCAATTCGGAGGAAGAAGCGCTTTGACGGGCTGCCATCTGGAGTTTGCCCCAGAGGCTCGCATACGGGCGGCTGTCCTCGCCGACAACCAACCTATGAATGACATCGTCGGTAAGAGCGACGATCGGCGAACGCAAGAGTCCCAAGAGCGCATGATCATCTGACGGGGCAGAGACGAAACGCAAAAGGTTTTCAAAATCAAATATCTCTTGCCTCTCCAAAAATCCCTTGCCGCCCAACAATACATAAGGGATGTGGCGCTGTCTCAAAGCATTCTCGATCGGAATCAGATCATTGTTGCGTTGGACCAAGACAGCAAAATCACCGAAATTGATCGGTCGATGGGCAGCTTCGGTTTTGTCAAAGATCTGCTGGCCGCTCGCCAACTTCTCTTCGATCCAGGCAGCAACAGATCGAGCTTCAATGGCGCTGGGAGCGGGTCTCGAATTCTTTCGTTCTTGAGATGGTGGTTGAGACTGAAGCTCAGGCTGAATCTCATGTTGTTCAAATATGATTATCTCCACCCTGTCGTCTGAACTTTTCGTCTGGTTAGCCGCATGCAACCGTTCAAACGCAGCGCGATGCGCAGTATTCACATCGGCACCCACCATCAATTTGGCAAAAACAAGATTAACGAACTGGACGATTGCCGGATGGCTTCTAAACGAAGCATTCAGACTGAGCGTAGTTGCTTCGTCAGAATCGGCGAAATGCCGCCGCCAATAATTGAAAGTACCTACGTCCGCGCCCTGAAAGCGATAAATCGATTGTTTACCGTCACCGATGAAAAAGAATTTGCTCCGCTGCCCAGCCAAAGCAACCAACAATTTAGACTGGATGGTGTTTGTATCCTGAAATTCATCAATCAAAATCGCCCTGATGTTGTCGTGATAATAGCGGCGAGCGAGTGAATTCTCCTTGGTCAAGGCTAAGTGGGCTAACTCAATCAAATCGTTGTAATCAAGCATCAATCTTGCCCTCTTTTCTGATTGATAAATCGAAAGGGCGCGCTTAGCCAGGGCGACAAAACTGCTCAAATATTGGAAAGCTAGGTCGTCTTCTTCGCTTAAATTTAAGGGCAGTCTCTTCGTAAAGTCCTTAGCCAGATCGCGGGCAACTCGCAAGTTCTGCCGAATTGATTTGGCCAGATCGCCTGTGCCACCGAAATTGCCCGGACTGAGATTGGCAACAGCGATAAGCGCCTGCCAGGCCCCTTCAATTTTTGTATCTGGTGTATCGGTCGGCTCCCCGTTTTCTTTTACTGCCGCTATCTCTTCGGCGCATTGGGTTAATTCCTGGCTGTATGATGCCAACTTGTTACCTGGCTCAGGCAAGCGGTTTTCATTGATGAAAGCGACAGCTTCACGCCACTCTGGATTGCGTAAGAGGTCGTTAAGGCACATCTGGCGAATGCGCCTTAAATAATCACGGATATGCTCCTTCAACTTCGGCGGATTGTCTTCAGGAAATTTAGCGATCGCTTCCGCCAGTTGCAATGAACTTCTTAATGCCTGCGTCACCAGCCGCTTAATCTCGTCCAGAGCAAAATCAAAAAGCAATGACCGCTCGGTCTGGCTCTCCTGCATGACCTCGCGAAAGGCCTGCTCGCTTGCGGCAGTGAGCAATTGCGCCTGCATCAACTCATCCAAAACTTCAAACTGAGGATCGATTTTGGCGTCAGTGGCGAAAGCCCGCAAGATCGATTCGCACAATGAATGAATGGTGCCGATTCGGGCTGAATCAATCTCAGCAACGCAGGACGCCCAGCGCTCTCGCTCGCTGCTTTCCGTACTGTCCATTAACTGACTAAATCGCGTTTTTAAGCGGGTGCGCATTTCGGCTGCTGCTTTACGAGTGAAGGTAACCGCGACCAAATTCGTTACGCCATATTGGGGATGCTGTTTGAGCAGCTCCACATACCTCTCCACCAAAACATGAGTCTTGCCTGAGCCAGCGCCGGCACTGACCAGAACGTGTCGGTCAATTGTTTCGACAGCTTTTTTCTGTTGCTCGGTTAATGAGGTCACAGCGGTCACCTTGTCAGTTCAAGCTCAATCGCAGAATCAACTTCGGCGATGCGGCAAATTGTTTTGTGCGGACAATTCTGGCAAACCTGCTTGCCATTTGGTTCGACGCTAAAATCACCGGCTGTGATGCGCTCGACATATTCTTTTACGTACTCTTCGGTTAAGGTCAACAGCTTTGGTCTTTCGATCGCCTCAGCCTTTTGAGCTTCCCAGCTACCGAGGTTAAGGTTGCCGGTTATCTCACCCGAGCCGATGCTGAGAAAAGCAGCTTGCACAACTTCGCTACCCGGCAAAATGGCCCTCTCTACGGCCAGCGCATAAAGCGCCAGTTGCAAATTACGTCCGGAATATGACTCCTCTCTGGCGATAGCATTAGAACCGCTTTTATAGTCCACTACTTTTACACGCGGACGAAAGCTGTCCGTATGTCCTTTCAGAAGATCCAGACGATCGATACGGCCGGCAATAGCGATTTGCCGGGGGCCATCGGCAATGGTCAGCGCCGGATAGGAATCCTCGTCTTCATTGAAACCAAAGGTCACTTCGAAACTTTCAGGCTCAAAGCCATATTTATCCTTTAGCGCCCGCGCAATCTCTTTGCTAAGAAAGCGCCTCAGGCGAAACTTTATTTCCTGCTTTTCCAGTTGCCAAAACTCACTAAGGCGAAGCTTCGTTGACTGGACGAGCCACAACAGAGAATCTTCAACCGCTCGCTCGAAAATCTCCCAGATCTGCTCGGCGCTGCCTGTGCCAAGGGCAATGCCCGCCGACTTCAATTCTTTGTATAGCAACTCGAGCGCTTTGTGATAAACCTGACCGACTAGAATCGGTTCCAGTCCAAGATGCGGCTCTCTCGCCGGTTGGGCGCGGAGCACATGAGAGACCCAAAATTTGAAGCCGCACTTGCCGTAGTCACTTAGCTTTGTAGCGCTCCAGTGATCGGGTAATGGCACGCGCAAAGCACCGCATGTCACTTGATCAACCAGGTAGCCGTTAAACAAGCTACGTCGATTGGGAGAGAGCCGACCGTTTGCCAGCAAAACTCTCTCTTGCATCCTCAGACAGAGGTGAGAAACCTGCTTGTTCTCATAAGTCGACAACATTTGCCACTTTTCCAGGCCGGGAGTTGTCATCTCGCCTGCGCTTTCAACCATCGGCACTTCATCGGCGGCCAAAATGCCGGCCGCCAGATTTCGCGGCGACACTGGCAACAATTTCGCCTCTCTGAAAATAGCCATTGTCTGGATGCCGCTATCCTCTTGCCCTTGCGTCAAAAAAAACGACGGCGTCAGCTCTTCGCCACTAAATTCGTTAAGTGGGAAAGAAAGTTGCACGCCATTCTTAGCCCGGCCGACTAAATTACTGAATAAAGCCGACTCGAAACCTGGGTGAAAACGTGGATTGATGATGTTGACGCCAAATGAATACCATCGCCGGATCTCGTCTGAACCAACGAATCCGGAATGCAATGTTTTACGAGGAAACTCGCCCTCCACAAGCCCCGCCAAAAACACATGATCGTAGGAGCGGTTGGGCGCCAGATCGGCACTACATACGGTGACAGAGTTTTTCGCAGCAGGCGTTGCCCGAAAATTGCTTTTATCGATCAAGATCTCCAAGCGCCTGAGAAAAGAGCTGTAGTCAACAATTCTGTCGCCTAAGAATGTCTCTTCTATCAACAGATAGGAAAAGCAACGCCTCAATTCAAGCAGTGCGCGCTCTTCAATCCATTTTTGTTGCGCGTCACCATGCTCTCCCGAATATTGCATGGCTAGAAGCTCCTCCAAAAGATCTTCGCACCAGCCGACGAACTGAGAAAGCGTATTAACTTCAGGCGGAGTGATTCGTTCGATAACAGCCAGTACTTTATCGCGCATTCTCTGGCCATTTTCCTGGTACTCCGCGTTCTGATCAGAAGGATTTGATTCGCGAACAAATAAATCAGCCCAATGCGATTTCCCGCTGACGACACACTGCTTGAACGACTCTCTTTCGATTTTTTCCAGATCGGCCAGCGAAAGTTGTGAAAATTCTTTGTTCAGGTAAGGACTGCGCAAACAGTTAATCAAGAGCCACCGAGGAAACTCTTGCGCCGATAGACGGAATAAATTGAGGAGAAATTGCACGAGCGGCAATTTTTTGATCTCCAAGGCCTGATCGAGGAAACAGGGAATACCGGCATCTTCGAAAGCGTTGGCGACAGCCGCGCCATAATTTCTCAGGCTGCGAACAACCACGAGAATCTCCTCTGGCTTAGCCTTTTCTCGTACCAATAGGCACTTTACCCGCCTGGCCACCTCCTCCATTTCCAGAAAGCGGTCGGTACAGCTGAATTTTGGCAACGTGTATCCTGTCCTGGTCAGACTTCGCTCTAAGGGCAAGACAAAGCTTACGATGCGCGAGCGCCCGGCAAATAGCGCCAATAACTCCTGATAACTTGATTCCTTCCAAAGGTAGTCTTCATGAGCGTGTCCATTTTCATCGCTGGCAAAGTCAAAGCAAATCGTCAGACTTTGTGCGAATCGAGAGAGGGCAGAAAACACTTTCAACTGTAATTTGTTAAAGCGGTCGAAGCCGTCGACAATCACATCGCCGATGCCCAGCACAGCCGCGTCATTGGCATTCAGTGCTGCCAACAGCTTAAAACCGACCTGGCGTTGATCTACTAAGCCGATCTCTTCAAGTTCCTGCCAGTAGTGTTGATATATGGTAGCCAGATCAAAATAACGTGAGTCAAGTTGGACAGATTGACTGAGCTTAGACAGGACATCGGCAGGTACTAAAGCCGCCCGCTCAAATTCATCAATCAGAGAAAGTATGTTTTGCTGCGTGCCTTTAAACGTACTCTCCTCAGCCAGTGTCTTAAGCTTTCCTTGCTCCAGTAAGCGTTTGATTACGCGCGCCAGCACTTGGGACCTGATTTCCTCTGGCAGCACGCGAAAGCGCATGCCGCACTTTCGCAGAAGCTTCTGGCACAAGTCGTAAAAATTGATGATATGTAAACCGACCAAGCCAGAAGGTGAAGGTATAGACGGGAGATGATCAAGAGTTACCTGGCCGCCTTTGCCCATCGCCTCTAATAATCGCTGTTCAAATAAGGTCTTGTAACGCTGTGACGGAACAACGACTATTGATTCACTGAACGGATTCTGCCGATGGAGCGAAAGAACTCGCTCGATCACCGTGAGCGTTTTTCCGGCTCGGTACGGCCCGATCATTAGTCCAACTTTTGACTCCGGCAAAGGCAAAGCACCGCTTGCTATACCAAGCGTGCTCACGTCTTCTGGCGGCGCTCTCATTTGAGAAACTCCCGCAAATGCGCCTGACACGCTTTGCGCAGCTTCTGCATCGCTCTGTATTCGAATTGCCTCAATTGCTCGCGACTGATTTGCAAACTGCCCGCCAGCTGATCGGATGTCAGCGGCTTTTGACCGTTCAGACCAAAACGGCGTTCGACAATCAGTTTTTCAGAAGATTCAAGATGAGCCATGACCTCGGCTAGATGTTTGACCAACAATTTGGCTGCCGCAGCTTCGTATGGAGAGGGAGTGACTAAATCTTCGATAGCATCGATCAAAGTATTATCAGACTCATCAGAACAGAGGCTGTCCAGTGACAGTGGAATCCTGTCCGAGCCCATCGCCAAAAGAATTTTTTCGACGCTGATGCCGGAGGCCTTACTCAATTCGTCGAATGTGGCCATGCGACCAAGCTTTTGGATCAATTCTCGATCTGCCTTGCGCAATTTATTGATTGTGTCGTTCATGTGTACAGGTACACGAATGGTGCGCGATTTATTGGCCAGAGCTCGCGTCACGGCCTGCCGAATCCACCAAGTGGCATAAGTCGAAAACTTATTTCCTCTCTCTGGATCGAATTTCTCAACCGCCCGCATCAAGCCCAGGCTCCCTTCTTGCACCAGATCTTGAAAGCTTATACCTTGATTTCGATAGCGTTTAGCGACGCTCACCACCAGGCGCAAATTGGCTTGAATCAAGCGCCGCTTTGCCGCCCGATCGCCCGACCGGATGGCCCGGGCGAGAGTAATCTCTTCATGTCCGCTCAAAAGCTTATGCCTGGCGATTTCCTTCAAATACGCCCTGACTGAATCGTCATCCACAGTCACCTGCGGCGTGCTGGCAGATTCGACCGACGTCGAATCGTCAGAGTCGGCGTCAGCGATCAACGCTAGATCAGGCGAATTAAGTGAATCATGGCCGCCTAACTCCGCCTCATCCCATAGTTGAGACTGCGCTTGTATTTTGGCATGGTCTGGAGTTTGGGTCATGCGAGCATCCGCACTCGGGCTGGTGGCATCCAATGTACGTATATACGTTAAACACCAACAAAAAGTTCAATCATATGGTGGCATAAGCAAACATTTGCTGCCAGCGATTTTTTTTACTGAGTCCCTGCCCGCGCCGCTTTTACAACGAGCATAGCTATGCAAGAGACATACAAGCATTATCTCTATCGGGAGAAAATAGAACAAAAGACACCAATAAGTATTGATGTCTTACATGCATGTTCAAGTTCGTGCCCGTTGGGATTCGAACCCAAGGCCTTCGGCTTCGGAGACCGACGCTCTATCCAGCTGAGCTACGGGCACTCAAGGACGTACCATTATATATGCAGCGCCGTTCTAATGCATAAGGATAAGGAAAGTCCAATTCAGGGCTGCCGTACCATATCTTCAAGCGCGTTCAAATTGTGAATGGTCACTCGTTTCGATTCAATCTGAATCCATTGACTAGTGCGGAACCGGTTGAGAATTTGGGTGACAGTAACCCGTGACGAACCGACTAGGTCCGCTATTTCCTGATGGGTTAAAGGAAACTCCACTCGAATGCCATTGGGAGTTACCTTACCGTGACTTTCAGCGAGATTGATCAACAAGCGAGCAACGCGGCTGGGTACCTGTCTAAAGACCAGATCTTCGATGCGAGCTTGCGCTTGCTTCAAGCGAATGCCCAAAATTTGAATTAAACGTAAGCCGAATTCTGGATTTTCGCGAATAAAGCTATGAAACGCTTCCCGGCTAATCTGATAAATCCGCGCATCCTCGAGCGTCTCCGCGTAACTATCGTGCTCGCCGGTCTCCCAGGCGGCTTCACCGATTAAATCACCAGGCCCCAGGAGTGCCAGAATGACGGTTTTGCCTTCTGGAGAAAGTTTAGTCAGGCGCACCCTACCTTTCTCTATAAAATAGATGGCATCCGACGGCACACCCGGCGAGAAAATAACATGGTGCTTGGGCAACTCCAATTCCTCGAGAATACCCAATAGTCTTCCTAATTCGACCGCATTGAATGAGTCGAAAATTTCGCTATGTCGCAAACTGAACAGCTTTTGCGCCGTTTTCATTATTTTCCCCCATCGCCTGCCAAAGACCGACGGCTAAAAATCGCCGAATTTTTATCCAATCCCCGTGCTCGTTTGATCTTTTTTGAGCTTTCTTTGAACTTTTTGTTTAGTAATGGCGTTTATGTAAGTGTGAAGAAACCACGACACTGAGTTTGTATAGTCCGCAACCTTTTTATACCCGCGCTTGTAGCTTTGAAACCCAAGTTCGGCATTAAGGTATATGCGATCGCTAGAAAGCAGGCACCGGTGTCACTTTTAATTCACGCCAGCGAGGCAAAAGCAGCTATAATCTGGCTCGGGGAAGAATGTGCTCAAAACCGGTACAAGAAAATTGACGGAATCAGCTCATTAGCCTCTGCTCGCTGGCGTACGGAAATGGGCAAGAGCTTTGCGCCGCAGCTTAGCTGACACAGGAGAAGAACAATGGCGGTAGTCACTAAAGATAAATCCACTAGCGAGAAAATAACACCAGATAAAACTATTGCAGAAAAACCTATGGAAAAAGGCGTGGAAAAACACGTCGAGAAGTCAGAGAAAAATGGAAAACAGGGCATGGAGCATGATGAAAAAAGAAAAGCTGCATCAGGAGAGCGAATAAAGGCGCTCGGCTTGGCCCTCGACTCGATCAAAAAGCAATATGGCGACGGTTCGATTATGCGATTGGGCGAATCTCGCCAGACAAATATCGACGTCGTGCCGACCGGTGCCCTATCGCTTGATCTGGCACTGGGCGTAGGTGGTTTGCCGAGAGGACGCATTATCGAGATTTATGGACCGGAATCGTCCGGCAAAACGACTCTCGCTCAACATATTGCAGCAGAAGTACAAAAGGCTGGTGGCATCGCGGCAATTGTCGATGCCGAGCATGCGATGGATCCCGAGTATGCCAGAGCTCTTGGTGTCAACGTGGAAGAGCTTCTGATTTCGCAACCTGATACAGGCGAGCAAGCGCTGGAAATTACAGAGCAGCTTGTGCGATCAGGCGCAGTCGATCTGGTAATAATCGACTCGGTGGCCGCTCTGGTACCGAAGGCAGAAATTGAGGGTGAAATGGGCGACAGTTTGCCCGGGTTGCAAGCTCGCTTAATGAGTCAGGCGCTGCGTAAACTGACCGCCATAGTGAGCAAAACCAATACCATGGTTATCTTCATCAACCAATTGCGCCAAAAGATAGGCGTCATGTACGGCAATCCTGAAACTACTACTGGTGGCAACGCTTTAAAATTCTATGCCTCGATACGCCTGGATATACGCAAAATCGAAACTCTGAAGAAGGACAGCACGGAATATGGCAACCGGGTGAAAGTCAAAGTCGTTAAAAATAAAATAGCGCCACCATTTCGAACGGCCGAATTCGACATCATTTACGGGCGTGGTATCAATTCGGCCGGATGTGTACTAGACATGGCAGCCGAGCTAGAAGTCGTCAAAAAATCCGGTACCTGGTTCAGTTATAAGGATGAACGCATTGGCCAGGGCAGAGATTCGGCAAGACAATACCTCGAAGCAAATCCAGCCCTATTTTCTGAAATTGAGGCCCGGGTCAAAGCTGAACTCCCCAAGGCGGTCAAGGCGGCAAAAGATAAAGACTAAACGCATACTCTGGTTGACGAAAGAACGATCGAAAAGAAGCGGATGCCGACCATAACTGAAAAAGATCCCAGTAAGAGTGCAAAAACTGCCAAAGCTCAGGCTCGCCGTGAGCCCGTCGCCCAAGAATCAACCAATAATCTGAAGCGATGGGCTCCCTCTTTAACTGCCATTGGGAGCGGTGCCGTCCTGGGCTTGTCCGCGCCGGGAATCGGTCTGTGGTTCACCGCCTGGTTTGGCCTTGTGCCTTTGCTGTTGTTAATAGCAACCAGCGAGAATGTATGGATAGCTGCCTGGCGTGGCCTGTTATTTGGCACCGCTTATAACTTGGTCTATGGCAACTGGCTCCTCGGTCTTTGGCCATTGGATTGGCTGGGCTTCAACAGCTGGCAAGGCGCACTTTTGGCCGGTGCCGCCTGGTTCATCGCTTGCCTGCATCAAGGGTTGCTGATCAGCTGCTTTTCCGCTGTTTGTCGGTTGATCCCGATGAAGGGCATTTTGTTCCCTGAATACATTAAGAAAGCCTGGACCTGGCCAGCACTGTTGGTGGTGCCACTGCTGTGGCTAATTGCGGTTAATAAGGTGGGCAATGCTCATTTCTTTTTGGGCGTGCCATGGACAATGCTGGAGTACTCTCAATACAAGATCTTGCCTGTGATTCAAATCTGCAGCATCATCGGCGGCATTGGACTGGGCTTCATTATCGTCATGGCTAATACGTCGCTAGCCATTTTTGCTTCCACACTGTTTATGTCAAAAAGCAATGGCCCTTTCACCGCGCCAAACAAAGTACAAGCTCTCAATCAACTGATTGTTTGCGGGCTGCTCGTAATGTGCATAACGTTCTACGGTTTCTGGCAGTGTACAAGATCACGCCCAGCACCAACCACGAGCGTCTCAATTTTGCAGGGCAATATCAATATCGACATGCAGAAAACGGTGCATCATTACACACTGCATGAGTTGCTCACCCACTATACAGCGATGATTGGTCAATGCCCACCGGGCTTGTGTGTCTGGACAGAGAGTTCAGTGCCGACTTTTCTTAATCGAGAGCACAACACGATGTCTTACCTTGCTGGTTTGGCTAAGCGCTATCATCTGGACATGGTCGTCGGTTCCATGGCCTTAGAGAGGAAAAGCCCAAGCTCTCCCGAACTCAAACCGTATAACTCCGCCTACGGTATCACATATGGTGGCAATGTTCTGTCTAGTGTTTATCATAAACGCTATCTTGTACCTTTTGGAGAATACACACCGGCACCGGTTAGATCCTTCCCCGAATGGATCCTGCGTCTCACTAACACCCCAGCAGGGGGCGGTTTCGAATCCGGAACTGATGCCGTTGTCCTCGGTCTCAATTGTGGCAAGGTAGCGCCCTTAGTTTGCTTTGAGACGCTGTCACCAGAACTGGTGGCAGATAGCGTGCGGAGCGGAGCTCAGCTGTTAGTAAATGTTACAGACCTAGCCTGGTTCCATCGGTCAATGATTGGGGAACAAATGTTAGCCTTTTCCGTTCTTAGGGCGGTAGAAAGCGAACGATATTTTGTCTTCGCAGCCAATACCGGTCCATCTGCCATTGTTGATCCTGCTGGCAGGATCACGCAGGTTACGGCGATGGGCAAAGAGCGAGTTTTAATAGGCAAGGTCGGATTTGTTTCTCATGTCACTCCATTCTCTTACTGGTTCGTTTTTTGAGAACTTTAATCGGGCGGTCATCAAAGCTCCGCACCTATTGGGTGCGGTTCTGATTCTAGCTATTCTTTGGCCAGCAACATTGCTCGATGCCGCCCAAGCCAGGCCGCTCTCCGATTAGAGTTGGCAACGATTGGCGCCGACCGCTAACCCGGTCCTGTCCCGCCGACCTTCATCGCTGTTTTGATCTCAATTTCAACAATTGTCTTGCCATTTTGCATTTCTAGCGATTTTAAACGACCCATGGCAACCTCGCCCCATACATCCGAACCCGGGGTCATGCCTTCGCCCTTTTGCATCACTTTAATGGAATCGTCTTTGCTGTTCTCTTTCTTGACTGCGCCATCCACCTCGACAGTAACTAAGGTGGCGCCCATTTTTATTTTCGGTTTCGCCCGTAGAACACCGACACCGAGCGGACGCCAATTTTGGTTAAGCGTGGTCGTACCCTCGCCCCATTCAAGCAATTGCACCTGTTTGCCCAGTCGAATCATGCCAAGTCCCAGTCAGACGAATTGAATAGCAAACTAGCATACTGCATGGTCAGCAAAACATTCATCAAAGTCGTGAAATGATTTTAGCTAACCGCTGCTCAAGCGACTGAGGAGAACAGCCCAGGCGCTCCGGCAAGGCATTGTCGTGACAAACCGAATTTACTGTCAAAAGCGGTAACATCTCCAAATTTGGCATCGGACTAAGACCGGCCATTAACATTAACTTGGTCACCGGTTGAAGAATCGGTGTAGGGAGCGGGAAGCTATGGACGGATAAGCCTAAATCATCCCTTATTCTTTCCATAAGGGCGATCAGGCTATATACGTTTGGCCCACCCAGTTCATAAGTCTGAAAAGCAGAGTTTTTATCATAAATGCATTCAACTAAACAGCGAGCAACATCATCAATGCAGACCGGCTGGATCTGGTTCAGTCCACTACCCAGTACTGGCATGAACGGTTTGCATTTGATCAACGGTGCCAGCCATTCTAAGAGGGGGAATGTCTCGCCAAACATGAACGACGGCTTAAGAATCGTCCAGTATAAATCGGATCGCTTGATCAATTGCTCTGATTGCCATTTCGTCTCCAGATAGCGGCTGCCACTATATTCTCCCGACCCCAGACAGCTAACATGAATGAACCTTTGCACGCCAGCCTTTTTGGCCAGACGGAGGAGCGTTCGTACAGCATCCACATGAGTGCCAATAAAGGTGGCACTATCTTTCTCTTTAAATGCGCCGATCAAATTGACTATCACTGAACAGTCTTTTATCGCCTGCGCCAGCTTCTCCTCGTCGAGCACATCTGCTAGAACGATCTCCACACCGCATCTGCGCAATTCAGCGACGGAGGTATCCTTCCAATTACTGGAGCCCCGGGTATAAGAACGCGCCACAATTTCTCGTTCTAATAAACTCCGCATCACCGCACCACCAAGCAGGCCGGTTGCACCCAATACTAGAATCATGAAATTCTTCGCTTTCTAAGAGTACTGAAAACTGGGGGAATCTTTACGGCCAGAAGCCGCCACGGCCAAAGCCAAAATTGATGCCACGGTTATAGCCTCCGTAAGGCGTCGTTCCATACGGGGAGAAGCCATTGTTGAATCCGCCAATGCCACCGAATCCAACACCAGGCGAACCATAGCCGTAATTCGAGCCATAATTTGTTACTCGTCTGCCGACAATGGCCCCCGTATTGGGATCGATCAGATTACCGGTGGTTGGATCAAGCAACATGCCGGTCTGCGGATCGGTGATCAAAGCACCTGGCTGCATCGGGTAACCCCGCGTAAACCCGCTATTACCACCGCCAATCATATTTCCGAGCGAACTAAAGATCTTGCTAAAACCGCCACCGCTGCTATGTGGTGCTTGTTGCTGCATGTCGTCTAAATCTGCATATGGATCATCGCTTCGTCTTTGAGCGATGCGTCGATTGGTTACATTGTCAATCGGAATTACCTTTTCCAACCGGGCTACACGATCGGGCAAGGACATATCCACCGCTGCCTTTTCTTGCGGAAATACACTCACCTCCAGCCGAGTCAGCCGTGCCGGCAAAGTATCCTTCGCATAAGTCTTACCGAATACCTGACCTTCCAGGGCAGTCACTTGCTGGTTCAAACCAAGTCCGGTTTCCGTCGCCACCGGCGGTGCTTTCCGATAGTATGGCTGGCTACCTGCCATGCCCTGACCGCCTGCGCCATAGAATCCAGAGGGATCGATTGACCCTGCACCCATGGCCATGCCTGAGTTGCCAAAGCCGTAAGACCCACTGCCACCGGATCTAGTGCCAAAAGCGCTGTTCATGTCTTGACGCAAATTACGACCGCTGAAACTGGTACCATCGGCGCCATCACTCGACTGATTGTCACGAGCGGCCGGAGCATGTTGCATAGCCATGTCTTCATCGTCGTCCTCGTCCGACCAATCACTACCGCGCGGTCGTTCAAGAGCCAGATCTACACCGGTGCGCTGCTTTAACGCATCAACACGCTCGCTCATATCAGTAGTATGAGATGGTCGCCCAAATACTTTCGCTTCCAGTCGAGTCAGGCGGGCATCAACTGGATCTGAGGCATAGTCGCGTCCGAACACCTTTTGTTCGATCGCGCTCACAGCAGGGTATTTCTCGTCGCTTGCAGATCTGGCAGCTGTTTCCTGATCCGAATCGTCGGCTGGCTTGGTGGCATTTGCACTAGGTTTGTTGCTGGCATTCTTGCGTGGGGGCGGCGCAACCGGCGCTTCTGCCTCTTCGTCGCCACTGGCAGTAGTATCAGCCACGGGACCAGTCGATGCCGGCGGCACCGCTTCGATCAATTTTGCCAAGCGCTCCGAATCGCTGCCAGTTTTATTTTCACCAAAGACCATTTTTTCCAGCCGTTCGACACGAGTGGTTAGGTCATCTTTGGGGTAGCTGTGTTGGAAAAACTTTTGCTCCAGCCGTTCCAGTTCGGCATCTGAATTGGAGGCAGCAATCACCGCCGATGAATCAATCGCCAGACCGCCGAAAGTCAAGGTCAAGGCTATCAAAAGCTGGCCAATCAAGCGCTTGGGCCTTTGTTCGCCGCTCCCGCCAAAAAGATTTAACCGTCTGAGCTCTGCCGGCTCAGCCGAAACAAATGGATAAAAGCCGGAAGTTGCTTTATTCACTGAAAAGCTCGGCCACACTGAAAAATTACCAACTCAACGTCATCTTACCACGGGGTTCCCAAGGTACGATTTTCTGGAAATAGCCTGCCAGTAACGAGACAATATTGAGCCAAACGCCAAGGTCTAAATCGACCGGTATCGACTAATTAATTAGTCTCACTGCGAACAGTCCGATGTCAAAATATGACGCTCAGCCTCAGCCAATGTTCCACTTGACTTGCTGGAAAAGTTTTTAAAACGCTTATCTTGGCGAACTCTATGCACTAAAAGCGGTAAGTCTGTTAGCCTGACCGCCAGCGAGTGCTCCAGAAAGAATCAGTGAAGAAAAGCGATAGCGAAAATAAATTACTGGCCATCGACGGGCATAGCCTCACTCTGGAAGATGTTGAGCGTGTAGCCAGGGGGTTCAAGGCAGTTGTCCTGTCTGACTTGGCCAAAGAACAGCTGGCTAAGAGTCGCGCCGCAATTGAGAAAATGCTGGCCGAACACCGAATCGTCTATGGTGTAACCACCGGCTTTGGCAAATTCAAAGACGTCAATATTGCCCCGGCAGACACTGTCCGATTGCAACACAACTTACTCCTCAGTCATGCCGTCGGCGTAGGCGCTGCCTTTGACGCTCCCGTTGTGCGGGCCATTACGCTTCTGCGCGCTAATGCTTTAGCGAAAGGCTATTCGGGCATTCGACAAGAGGTGGTTCAACTTCTCCTCGACCTGATTAACTGCGGCATTCATCCAGTCGTACCCGAACAAGGCTCGGTGGGAGCCAGTGGAGACTTAGCTCCTTTAGCACATCTAGCGCTGGTCTTGATCGGTAAGGGTCAAGCTGATGTTGATGGTCAAAGGCTGCCAGGACTAGAAGCTCTGGCGGTAAAACAGCTTAAGCCGGTTGTTCTCCAGGCAAAAGAAGGACTAGCGCTGACAAATGGGACGCAAGTGATGAGCGCTCTGGGCACACTGATTGTCCTGGCGGCAGAGAGATTGGCCAAGGTCGCCGACATCCTCGGTGCCATGTCGCTGGAAGCACAACTTGGTTCTGAGAAAGCTTTTTCTGAATTGATTCAAAATGTGCGCCCGCACCCTGGGCAAATTGCCTCTGCTAAAAACTTGCGCACATTGCTCAAAGATAGTTCGGTCGTGCAAAGTCACAAGGACTGTCCTTTAGTGCAAGACGCTTATTCGCTGCGTTGCATGCCGCAAGTGCATGGCGCCTCGCGCCAGGCTTTTGCGCACGCCCGTTCGGTGCTGGAGATTGAAATCAACGCGGCCACAGACAACCCGCTTATTTTTGCAGATACAGCTCTTTCCGGCGGCAATTTCCATGGCCAGCCCTTGGCTCTGGTCATGGATTATGTTGCTGCCGCCCTGGCTGAACTAGCTAATATCTCTGAACGGCGGACCGAACGTCTAGTCAATCCGGCCTTATCCAACGGCTTGCCGGCCTTCCTCACTGAAAAGGGTGGTCTCAATTCCGGTTTGATGATGATGCAATACACTGCCGCCGCTTTGGTCTCAGAAAACAAATGTCTGGCGCATCCAGCCAGCGTTGATTCTATTCCTACATCTGCCAATCAAGAAGATCATGTCTCAATGGGGACAATTGCCTGTCGCAAAGCACGCACTATTCTCAATAATTTGCGCACTGTTCTGGCGATCGAACTTTTGTGTGCTGCTCAAGCGCTGGACTTACGTACAGGCAAGCATAATGGCGCCGAGTCTTTGCCAGCCACCCACCCCTTGGAGCCAGGGAGAGGGGTGCGAGCAGCCCACGATCAGCTACGCAAACTGGTGCCTCATCTGGATGAAGATCGCGAATTACATCTTGATATTGCCGAAGCTGAAAAATTGATCGCCTCGGATGCACTGATTGAGGCAGTGGAAGCAGTGCTTGGCCCGCTTGCTTGAGCCGATAAGCTAGCGTCGATGTTTGCTCGAACCGAGCAAAACAACAAGCATAAAAGCCCAAAGCACTAGGTAACTGATCTGACTAGGTAAGTAACCGAGAGTACCCCTTAGTGCTAAGTGATTAAAATGTGACATCCTGTCCACAGGAAGCATGCACATGTGCCGGTCCGTAGGCTGGTCATGTCACATTTTAATCAACTGCTCCTATCTCCAACGTTCACAAGTTCAATCTAGGCTCATTCAGTATCAAACCTGAATAAAACCCGCCATGGCCATTAGTTTGCCTGACCAATTGAAAAACTTGGGCGATGAGGGATTCGAACCCCCGACCTTCACGGTGTGATCGTGCTGCGCTACCAACTGCGCCAATCGCCCGAACGGTATTTTAGCGCGGATTTCTTCTCCGGCAAGCCAAGTAGCGAAAAATTTGACTCTCTTGTCGACAGACTGGCGAGCTGAACTCAGCGATATGGGCTGAAATAACATTCCATATCATCACTGCCGAAACACATTTGGAGGACTTCTGTGTTGTTTGCTAAGGTCTTGTCGATCGATGCTGCTTTCGGAAAACGAAGCGAACGCACTAATTGCAGCGCCTTGGCTGCTTCTGTTCCGTGGCTGTCTGGACCATACGCCTTACTTTCTACAAGCGTGCCATTGCTATCAAAATGTAGCAAAAGTGCCCATCCCACATGGCGAGGAAGATTCCAGTGATTCTTGATAGTTTCAGCAACTGCCTTCCGATAATTGCACTCGGCAGAGGTCTTCTTGTCATATTCCTTGTAACGTGATTGCCTGCGCATTACCTCAGCCATTGGAAAATCTAAAGTTATGCTGGGAATAGGTGGAAAGTGTTGGGTAAAGGGGTGATAGTCGAAGGACTTCACCTGACTGATCACACTAGCATCGGTAGCTGCGTCGCCAGATGTTTTATATTTGAGGGCCAATCAATTTCCCTGCATCTGAAAAGGTCATGGTTAAGACCATTGACTTCACGTCTCGATTTACTTTCAGATGAACAGCCAATTGATTAAATACGTCGTTGGCCATTTCGTTCTTAAATGTCTCAGATTGCAGTGGATCGAACAAATTGGCCGGTGGGCAAACGTCCCCTTGGAGGCTCTCCTGCCAATGAGGGTCGACAGCGTCGGCGCGCATGGCGGATCCGCCGATCAAAAAGCTGACCAAGGCAGCAATGCCACCGCCAATTCTACGCAAGCGGCTGCGAACAGCGCGCAAACCGACCGGGCAATTGTCGGTAATTACATTGCCGTCTCGGCGACGATAAAAGCGCACACAAGTCTTGCCTTCTTTTTGTGAGACAAGCCAATACGCTTCGTCCACCGTCATTTCCGAGAGGTTGTAGACATGCTTGGCGCAGCTGGCACAAAAGCGAGTTTTTTCATCGCCTGTCATCGAGTCCCAGTCGACATGACACGGAGCAGCCACCCTCAGAGAGTTTAAATAACGCTGTTTCTCTTTACCGACATCCATGTTTAAAAGTTTTGCAACGAGCGCCCGACACTAAACCTAGTGTTACCAATCTGCCAGCATAGCGCCGACAAACGGGATTAACCACCGGGTTATCCCCCCTCTATCCACTGGCCTTTTCCACCGTTTCCGGAGCAGAAGTTGCCGGTCGCCAATTAGAACCGTTGTAAAATCAGGCTCGCGCCCGATCTTTCTTCTTTTCTTTCTTCTTGGACTTCTTGCGAATGTCTGAAACTTTGGGTTCGTCCACATTGAGGAGGATCTCTTCCAGAATGTCGACCATCTGGTTGATCTGCGCTTCAGTAATAATCAACGGCGGCTCGATCCTGGCAGTCCGGTTGGCATTCAAGGTGGCCGCCACCAGTACCCCCTGATGGAATAGTTCCTCTTGCACTTGTTCGCGCAATTCCTTTGATTGGAACTCCAAGCCGAGGAGCAAACCGCGACCGCGAACGTCAGCGATGTGTCTGGGGAAACGCGCTAGCAACTCTGTCAGGCGCCGCATAAAGATATTGCCCATCACCGCTGCTCTCGCCGGCAAGTGCTCTTCAAGAAGCACTTCAATGCAAGCAGAAGCGGCCGTGCAAGCGAGCGGGTTGCCACCAAATGTGGAGTTATGGATGCTGGGATTGGGTTCCAGCACACGCCAGATTTTGGAAGTAGACATGAAACAGCCGATCGGCATAACGCCGCCGCCAAGCGCTTTGGCCAAACATAAAATGTCCGGCGCCACGTCTTCATGTTCACAGGCGAACATCCGGCCAGTCCGGCCCATACCGGTCTGAATTTCGTCCAAAATCAAAAGCACTTTCTTTTTCTGGGTCAATTGGCGCACTTTACGCAAATAGCCAGCGGGCGGTACATGTATGCCACCTTCACCCTGGATCGGCTCCAGAATCACAGCCGCTGTGTTTTTGCCAATTGCCTCGGCGATGGCCTCGACATCACCAAACGGCACATGGACAAAACCGTCTAATAAAGGCTCGAATGACTTACGAAAAACCTCTCGTCCAGTCGCCGACAGTGCACCCATGGTGACGCCGTGATATGAATTACGCGTCGATATAATTTCTGTTTTGCCGGTGTACAGTCGCGCTAATTTAATAGCACCCTCTACTGCCTCAGTGCCGCTGTTGCAGAAGAATGAGTATTTAAGATCGCCAGGGGCGATCGCTGCCAATTGACGTGCGAGGTAGGCAGCCCATGGATTTAGAAGATCCTGGCTGTGCAAGCAAACTTGATCTAACTGCCTTCTAACAGCATCGATTACCTTCGGGTGTCGATCGCCGACGTTGAAAATACCGTAACCACCCAAACAATCTAAGTATTGCTTGCCGTGATTATCGTACGTATAAACACCAAAATCACGAAATTCCACTGCCGCCTCCGCCCCACAAAGTTTCTGGCGATAGGCATGATTTAAATGCTCGATTGAATTCTCTAATGCCTCAGCAGCGATTTGGTCATAATGCCCAGGACCGCGCTCCACCTTAGGCACCGCACCATTGTTCGATTCTTTTCTGTAAACAGCCATATATTTATCCCCCAGCCTTGCCTGGCTGGTGCCTTTCCGCTGGTCATTTCCCGGTCCTCAGCTAGATTGTTAGGCGAACGAATATCGCGGGCAAGTGCTCGCAAATCCACTTTTTTCGCGGCCCAAAAATAATCCGCGCTTCGGTGATGAACCAAAAGTGACGCTACAGAAAATTGTTTTTGGCGTGAGCTTTACGCATAGAAGTTAGCCGTCAACCGGACTTCCACTTTTCTCCGCGAATGATTATGTCGCAAGACACCACTATTGGTATCTAGTAACGATGAGAAAACATTCGCTATCTGTTCTAAATGTACCCTGCGCAACACATCCACGACAATGTGCACTTTGTCCAAAAATGGTGATGTTAATTTAGCCAGTTTGTCTAAAAGTCTTATCGACAGCCATTTACAGCATTCTTTAGCCAGGTATCAGGTGCACATGTTTTGCTCATCATTTGTCAATAACGGGCTTGCCACCAAGATTACCTGCAGATGAACTTTTGTCCTCAAGTAGCTGTCTGTCTGTACGTTCACATCTTTTTTCAAGCCAGGATGGCGACAAGCCAAGTATTGCCCCTTATAATCGGACCTTGACTATCCGCACAAGCTTCGCAGAAGCCCAAATGTCGCTGTGAGACACTCTTTAGGTTCATTTATCAAGAAGTGCAACTGGCTTCTTCTTTTTCCCCGGTCTTATCCGTCATAATTGAGCGAGCATGCCAGCTTTAAACGCACGTTCGGCGAAATCTCCAACCGCCACCCGAGGGTTGTAAAGTGAGACGATTAAGTGTTTTAGTAGTCTTAGCGATTCTTGGCACGGCGCCTGCTAGAGCAGCCGATACCGGGACGATGGATAAGACGCTGCTCGATCGTTATTATCAGGGCGTCACTTATTTCAAACACGGCGATCTAGAAAAGGCTCTGAGCAGCTTTGGCTCTATTGCCTTGAGTGCACCTTACGACCCTTTGGTTCACTTGACGCTGGCTGCCGTTTTGCAACAGCATGGTGATATCGATAGTGCTATCGCTGAATATCGCCGAGCTATCGCTCTAACACCGACCGATGCTTTCGCCAGGGAGAGCCTCGGTTTGCTTTATCAGGGACAAGGTCACCTGGAAGAGGCAATCGAACAATATCGAGAGGCACTTCGCCTGCGCCCAGACGTGCCTCTATTGCACTTAAACCTGGGCATTGCTGAGCGTGTTCTCGGCAATGGAGATGCTGCCATTGCTGAGTTGCAGCAAGTGATCCGCTCTTACCCGGACCAGCTGAGAGCAAGAGCTCAGCTAGCGGCAACTTATCAGGATAAAACTGATTATCAACAAGCAATAATCGAATACAAAAGAATTCTCAACGCCGAGCCACATAATTTTTCGATTCTGTACAACTTAGGTACTTGCGAGCTGGCAGTTAAAGATTATGCGGCCGCTGCCGAAGCGTTCGGCAAGGCTGTACAAGCAGACAGAACCGTTGCTTCCGCTCACGCCATGTTGGCGACGGCTGAGAGCAGGCGCGGGCAATTAGACGTGGCTGCTGCTGAACTAAGAGCGGCAATTTCGATGAAAGGTGATCAACCTGACTGGCATGCAGAATTAGGCGATGTTCTAACGAAAAAGAAAGATTTTGATGGCGCCATTGACGCCTATCGACAAGCACAGCGCCTTAACCCCAAGGATGTGGATGCAGCCTTTAGCCTTGGTTATTTGCTGCAGATGAAAGGTGACTTGCCGGCGGCGGCTGACACCTTTGCGCATGTCATCGCTTTGGATTCCAGCAATGAAAACGCCCATTACAATCTCGGTATCATCAAGCAAAAACAGGGCGAGCTAACGGCCTCAGAGCAGGAATTCAAACAAGCGATTGCGCTCAATCCCAATGACGGACAAGCGCTAATTAACCTCGGTCGAACTTATATTTTGAAAAATGATTTGAATCAGGCTGTTGGCTATTACCGGCAAGGTCTGAGCCTCGAACCGACAGACAGCCGTGCCTTTCTGGAGTTGGGCAACGCGCTTGTGCAGACCAAAGATTTCAACGGCGCCCGCTCGGCATTTGAATCAGCGCTTGCTTTAGCCCCCGCCGATCGCGAGACGATGTTGGCCATCGCCAATTTGGATTCAGCTGAGGGCAATCTGGTCAAAGCAGAGCTTGATCTACGCAAGATCGTGGACCGCTTCCCTAGTGATCCTAAGGCGATTCAATTATTGGCTGAAAACTTGTCCGACCAAAGCCGGTCTGAAGAGGCGATCAATATTTATCAACGGCTCGTCCAAGTCAATCCCAATTCAGCCACCGCCTATAACGATCTGGGATTGGCTTTGCAAAAGCATGGTGATATAACAGCTTCCATTTCGCAATATCGTAAAGCGTTAGAACTTGATCCAAATCTGGCGGAGGCAGACATCAACTTAGGCAACGTCTACCTTACCCAAAAAGATTATGCCAACGCCGCCACACAGTATCAGCAGGCATTGTCTGTTAAACCGAATAACGTGCTCGCTCACTATAACTATGGCCTGGTTTTGACCGGCGAAAACAATATCGAGGGCGCCATAGAGCAGTACAAAGAGGCGTTAAAAATCAATCCTAATTATGCCAATGCTTATTATGCGCTCGCTCTCTTGTACCAAGCGCAAAAAAATACGCCTGATGCCATCGCCTCTTTTGAAAAATATCTAGCCATCGAACCATCTGGTGCTTACAGCGAATCTGCTCATACAAGTTTGGATAAAATCAAGCAGGCTATAGGTCAAAACGCTGGTCCAGCTCAGGGAGCTGAAGGACAACAATCTGCGACAGCGAGTGCAGCCAATACGGCGAATACAACGAATGCGTCGAGCACTGCCAATACTCCCAGTGCGCAGAATCACTCGAGCAGGACGCCGGATGCCACCGGCAGAAGTGCTAATAGTTCGACCAGCCCGAACCCGCTTTAGTTTCGATCGCCACTATTTTTGGAACCAAAGGGACTTTAACATTAGCTGCAGTCAGACCGTGTCGGTCATTCTGGATAGGTCCTATGAAGCAAGAAGAAGTACAATTGGCAAACCATGGGCAACGCATCCGGGGCGTGATCACTACACCCAATGATGGCAGCGATCGCCTGGTGATCATGATCCATGGTGGCCCCGGTGGGGATAAAAGAGGACCGGGTGATATCTTTGTTAAGACAGCTGCCGCTCTGGCAGACATGAATATTGCCAGCCTTCGTTTCGACTTTCGCGGCTCCGGCGATAGTGACGGAGACTTCGTCGATACAACGATCAAGGGAGAAGTCGAGGATCTGGGCGCAGCACTGCATCTGGTGCAAGCCCGTGGTTACAGCCAAATCGGGCTGCTCGGAGAGAGCCTTGGTGGCACGGTAGCGGTACTTGGTTGCAACGCTCAATATCGAGCGCTCGTGCTCTGGTATCCAGCGATCTATTTAATGGAAACATCTCTTCGGCAATTGCAAGAACGCTGAGGAGCTAGCATCTCGTGGTTTCGTTACTGAAGGAGAGATCCGCGTTGGCAAGCCTTTTCTGGATGAGGTGACGTCAATAACTCTGGAACCTTTGCTATCGAAAATTGCTTTGCCGGTCCTGTTCATTCATGGCGACGCAGACAATGACGTCTCGCACGAGCAGTCTTGGCAAGCCGCAAAATTAATTCGCACGCCATGCGAGGTGGAAATCATCAAAGGCGGCGGGCACACACTGAAGAAACCCGAGGAGCAGGCAAAGACAATTGAGCGCACAGTCCAGTGGTTTGCCGCTCAGTTGCATGACTTTGTTGAATGACTTTAAGGATGTCGAAATCATCTAGCGACCATGCACACAACGAAGAATCTTGATGTCATTCATTCGGAGGTTTTGGGAAGCCTTTCGTCCAATACCCCCGTGAATGATCACGAGAAAGTCCTTGTAGTCGGTACTCACAATGCTGCTTACGGCAATAGAGAGAAGGCACAGACCTTCTTGCCTGTCTACCGGGAATTCGTTACGAGGCATCATCTACTTGCCTGGCAGGAAGTAGACCGGGAGTTTCTTGAACTTGTCGCCGACGCCGGCGAACACTACACTGCCTACTGCACTGATGCTAATAGCCGCGGACAAGCAGTTGGTTTTACTGTCCACAGACGTTTGCAGGTGGTAAACAGCGAGATCTACAGCCAGCTACAGAACATCAATAATCTTCCGGATCTTCGCCCTGCATTACGTTTAGACCTGTGTGATAGAGCGACTGGACTGAAAACAACAGCAATTGTCGTGCATTACAAGTCAAATTACGGCGGTGTGCTTTCCACAAGAAGTGTGCGGCGACAACAAGCTAAAGCTCAGGCAGAGGCGATGCAAATTCGAGATGAATTCGCCATCTGTCTTGGCGATTACAACCAACTCCTGGAAGTCGCCGGAGATGCCGATCCGTTGATCTTCGACGGCTTCTCCCTCTTTCCTCGTTACGACCGGGCAAGCACACATGTTAATGGTGAGCGCGTCGACGGCATGTTTATCAAAAACGTGCCAGCCAATGTCAAAGTCACCGGCTATAAAGTGCGAAACTTTTGGCGAAACAGCAAGATAGGCGGCGCCCTCAGCGATCATGGCCTTTTGAGCTGGAAAATTGTTGTACGCCAATAGGGCCGCCGGCTATTCAATTTGCATTGATTTAGCAGCGTCCATTTGCTTGCAATAGGCATCATCTGACTTTGGCTTCTCGTGCTCAGGCAAAGCCCGATAGGCAACTGCATGGTGTAAATACGCTAATAGACACTGGATCTGGACAAAATCTTGATCATTGTCAGACAAATTTTGCCACGTCTTTGACAATGCCGGAGTTATAACGAATATGCTACCAGCAGGCAAAGTACTCAAAAGAGGTATTCCGACAGTGAACCAGTTAAAGTTGAAACGAGAAGCTACAGAAACAGATCTTGAAGCCGCCTTAGACCGAAGTGTTGAGGCGGCTGTTAATTTGAGAATTTCCGAAACAGATCTGGTTGATCGACTTTTGCAGCGCTTGCACTCTAAGTCTCCGCACAGAGTCGTGCCGCTCCATATCGACGCGCTCCGAAATATGTACAATCCCGAGGCCGCCCTTAAGACTGACTCTCTATTTCCCTGCAAACCAATAATTGTCGCGCTCTCCGGTGGAGAGGCTGGCGATAGAGAGGCAACATTATGAAAAAGAAACTAGTTTTGAAATTCGGCGGCACTTCGCTCATGACGGCCGACCGCATCAAGAACGCCGCCAAGATCGTGGTAGATGCGAAAGCAGCGGACAAAGAGATTGTTATAGTCGTTTCGGCTATGGGTCATACAACAGACGAACTAATTAAGTTGTCCGATGAGATAACGGCGATGCCGGACAAACGTGAATTAGATTCCTTAATGGCTACGGGCGAACAGGTATCGGCAACACTAATGACCATGGCCCTCCAGGCATTAGGCTGCAAAGCTCGTTCATTCAATGGCTCCCAAGCTGGGATAAACACAGACGGGCAATTCGGTGATGCAAAAATCCAAACCATCGATTTAAGCATGCTGCGTGCCTGTCTCAAAGATGATTTGATACCTGTGATTACTGGCTTCCAGGGTGTAACAGCAAGTGGCGAAACCACTACCTTAGGCCGCGGCGGCTCTGACACAACCGCTATCGAGCTCGCTGCAGCTCTGCAGGCCGAACGCTGTGACATCTATAGTGATGTTGACGGCATCTATTCCGCAGATCCACGGCTGGTTAAAAGTGCGGTGAAACTGGATCAAGTCTCAGTCTCTGAAATGCTCGAATTGGCTAGAAACGGAGCGCAGGTCTTAAATGCACGTTCGGTAGAAGTTGCCCGGGATAAGAACATTGCCGTCAGGGTCAGGTCTACTTTTCATCCAGACGATGAAGGTACGCTGGTCACCGGCAAAAGTACAGAATTTAAATACTTTACCGGAGTGGCCTTAAACACAAATGTGAACTGCATCGCGATCGATCTGGCAAAACTGGAATTGGGAGCGGACCGCAGTTTGCGTACATTGCGACGGCTGCGTCTGAGGACCAGGCGTCATCTCTTAAAACTGCTGGCTGACGCTGGCATCGCTGCCGAGATCCTGGACCCCCTTAGACCTAATCCTTTTTGCATTCTCCTGTCTTTGAAAAAAACTGATACAGTCACCGCGTTGGCGGTACTGCGCAACGCTGATGTCTCGATCAGAGACATGAGAGCGAACACTAACCTGGCCGCCGTTGTCCTCGTTGCCACAGAAATAACGGCCAAACACAAATGTGATGCAGTAGACGCTCTGGCGCAGAACCAGATCCCACTGATGGCGCTAGCCTGGCACCATCAAAAATTGACCTTGGCGGTGCCGTTGCCGCTGGCCGAAAAAGCTGTCAACGTCCTGCATGCACGTTTCGCCGGCATTACTGAACTGCAACCATACCATCGCTCGAGCCGATTTGCCGACGACTTGGCAAAGGGCTATAACAATAAGTTCAGAACCTGAAGCACGCCATCCTCTATACTGAGCCGTCTCTTTTTGCCTGGTCAGGCGTACTCGATTGTGCAAACAGACGAAACTGGCAGTAACTTATGAAAATCCTGTGCTACCCAGCCATTAGCCTGGATGGCTTCATCGCCAAATCAGATGGCGATTCAAATTGGGTATCTCCAGAAGAAGAGCACTTATTCGCTGAGGAAGTACGAAAGGCCGGCTGCGTCATTGTCGGTCGTCGAACCTTCGAACAATATAAGGATGTGATCTACCCACTGGCGGAGGGCACCACTTTCGTCTGCACCTCTCGCTCTCAATCTTTTGACAGCTCGACTTACCCAGGCGTTAAGTGTGTGGGTGGCAGTGTCGAGACAATCATTAAAGAGATCGAAGCGGCTGGCTTTACCAGTGCGATCCTGTCAGGCGGCGCTGAAACCAATGGACGTTTTGCTCAAGCTCAAGCGATCAACGAAATTCTCATCAGCATTTATCCACATTTGTTCGGGACAGGACTGCCGATCTTTGGCCAGCATCAAATTCAATTGCGGCTTTCTTTATTGAGCACCCGACAGCTGTCTGAAGGTGTGGTCCAGAACCGATATCAGGTCATTAGTTAGAAACGCGGTAACTGAATGCTCATTGGAGCCGCGCAACTGTCGTTTCTTTCGTATCAATAAAATTATCATTGTACGCTTGACGTATAACGTCCTAAACTAATATAATTGAGGCATGATTGGGTCTTTCAAGTGCAAGCATACGGAAAGATTATTTAACCAGAAACGCGTGTTGCGGTTTCAATCATTTGAGAAATCAGCTCGCAACAAGTTGAGACTGATCAACAGAGCACAATCACTGACGGACCTGGCTGCTGTACCCAGTTTGCACTTGGAAAGATTGCGAGGCGATCGAATCGGGCAACACAGTGTTCGCATAAATGACCAGTGGCGGATTTGCTTTAAATGGAATAGAGACGGCATCATCGATGTAGAAATAGTTGATTATCATTGAGAGGTTTGAGATGAAAAAGACGCGAGAGATGAAGCGAAGCAGCAAGATCCTACCTCCTATTCACCCGGGAGAAATTTTAAAGGAAGAGTTTATGGCGCCGTTGCATTTGAGCGCCAATAAACTCTCCAAGCTGCTTTCTGTTCCCGCTAATCGGATAACCCAGATCGTTAATGGCAAGCGCGCTATTTCAGCGGATACGGCCTACCGACTGGCTAAATGTTTCGGCACATCGGTTGATTTATGGATGGGACTTCAGTCAGACTATGAGATAGAAGTAGCCCGTTATCACCTTGTACCAGAAAAGGTAGCAAGAGAAGTGCGATCGGTGGCAAGCTGAAAAATCGTTAGTAGGCTCGCCGCTTTCCATGCAGCCTTTTCTTGCAGACCCTGATTTAGCCTAACAAACGCTCAGCATGAGCGCTCTATTCTTTACCAAGATAATCGTCGACATTGGCGGCAGTAACGATCTTCATCGGTATTTGTATTGTCTGGGGAAAGGTTGGCGTATTTAGTTTTTGTGGATGCAAGTCTGGATGTAGATAGCCGAAGTGATTCGCTTCAAGTAAAGAGAAGCACACTTGCACCATGTAGCTCGAATAAAGGACAGCGGTGGCATGAATCCAACCGACATTGCCATCAGTGCCTTTGATCTGCTTCACCACAATCTCATCGCTGTCCCAGCCGGTAACAATCACGTCACCTGGCTTTTTGCCCAGCTCTTTCAATGCTGAAATGGCACCGATGGCCGATTGGGAATCGCAGCCAAAAATGAACTTGATGTCCGGATTAAGAGTGAGTGCAGCCCGTACCGCTTCCGCCGCCTTATTTGATTCATAGTCATCCACAACTGGATTGACTAGTTGCATCTTGCCTTTGATTACTTCTTCGATGCCCTGCCGCCGTTTGTCTTGATCTTCGGCTCCCGCTTTGCCGAAAGATATGAGCACCTTGGCGTTTGGTTTGACGCGGTCTGGGAAATCTTTGATTACTTGATTGGCGACTGCTTTGGCACTTTCAACTTGATTGGCGCCGACATAGGCTAACCGCTTGCTTTCGGGGAGATCGGCAAAAACAGTCACCACTGGAATTCCTTGATCAACCGCCTTATCTATAGTTGGCACCAGCGCCTTGGGGTCAGTAGAAAAGACGACAATGCCGTTAACTTTTTTCGCTATCAGCGCTTCCAACTCTTCAATTTGTTTACCCGGATCGCTGTCTGTTGGACCGCCGAAAATTGTTTGCAAACCAGGAGTTACCGAGCCGATTTTTAGCCAAGTGCGCCTCGGTTCGACCCAGAATGGCATCGCACTTATGGCCGCATTCATGGCATAGACGCGGGTGTTTGTAGGTCCGGCTAATTTCGTCGATTGCCCGGTCCGCTGTGCACTCCCAAGAGCGATACCAACAACTAACGCAACGACGCCGACGAAAACGACAGCCAATTTATTCATTGTTCAAGAATTTCCTTTCGCATTTCTATGTCAATCATCTTTAGGTCTGTTTAAGAGAGCAGCTGCCAGCAAGACCAGGGCGATGCCCAAATCCTTCCAGTAGACACTGATGCCTGTAAGCACGACCAGATTCCTGGAGGCAACGACGATCAGCATGCCGACAAAGGCACCAATTGCGCTGCCTGAGCCGCCTGAAAAGCGCGCGCCACCAATGACGCAGGCGGCAATGCACTCCAGAGCCAGATCCGGAAAACTAAGAGGGGAGGCCGAGAGAGTCCTGGAGCATTGAAGCACGCCAACTAATGAGGCTCCCAGACCAGCACAAACGAAAGCAATCCACTCCAGGTTGCTCACATTAATACCGGTGCTCACTACTGCCTCGCGATTGCTCCCGGCATGATGCATATGACGGATGATTACATGTCGCTTAGAGAGAAATGCCAGGGCGGCGACCAGAGCGAGTCCCAGGCATATGGAGGGAGAGAGAGAGCCGGCTATCCCTAATGTCAGATCAGCCAGACCGCTGGAAACTCCTCCGACTACTTGCCCTTCACTCAGTCCAAGCGCTGCTGCCCGAGCCGCTGCCATCGTAATTAAAGTGCCCACTAGAGCTGGTATGCGCATCTTGCTCACCAGAAACCAGTTGATTGTGCCAAAGACAGCGCCGGCAAAAAACGCCAGCACAATACACAAGGCGATCGGGCATCCCGCCTTAATACTCAAGGCAGCGATCACTCCAGAAAGCGCGGCCACAGAACCAACCGAAAGATCGAATTGCCCAAGCACTACCAAGAGATAAACGCCGAGCAAGGCTGGCACAAGCAAGCATGTGTAATAGAGGATCGATCCCAGATTGGACAAAGAGAAGAACGCCGGCTGATTCAAATAAATACAGAGGCAATAAATCGCCAGAAGCGTGCCCGGGCCTTTGGCAAAGCTGGTAATGCCAGCCAATCCGCTTGTTCGAGGCGGATTAAGTGCTTGCGTATTCACTGCCTGGTCGCTTGTCATAGCTTGCCCTATGTACTCATTTGTAACGCCAGCGATGCCTTGTCCAATCCCTTAGTGCATTCGTCAGCAATGAGTTCGCCTCGCCGCAGAATCAGTACACGAGAAGCGATATTTAGTATCTCATCAGGAGAATGCGTGCAAAGAATAATTCCCACTCCTTTGTTGCTCAACTCGCCGATGGTTGTCGCCAATATCTTTTGTTCTTTAACACCTAGGGCAGCTGTCGGTTCATCAAGTAACAAAAACCGCGGTTCAGATAGGAGCGCTCGACCGATGGCTACTGCCTTGCGCTGCCCTCCCGATAATGTCCGTACTTTTGAGTCGATATTGGGAATGGGAAGCACGTAATCGTCAATCAGCTTGACGGCTCGATTCCTCATCTGGGCAATTTTGAGAAAACCTAATGGCGATTGCGGCTCGCAGCCAAGAAACATGTTCTCTAGAACGCTAGCGTCCAAGCAGAGCGCACCGTCTTGAAAGACCATTTGAATCCCGCTGGCACGCGCTTCTTGCACATTGCCGCCGGTAAGTGTCGCGGCATCAACAACAATTTGTCCTGCATCTTTGCTGATCACTCCAGCTATGATCTTGAGCAATGTGCTTTTACCAGAACCGTTGCCACCAGCCAGTGCAACCACCTCTTTTCTGGACATGGCAAAACTGACTCCGGCGACTGCGACAGAGTCGCCAAACGCTTTGGACAAATTTTCCACTGAAAGAGATGTTGGCGCTTGATTCATGTATACGTAAGATTACTACGGCATCAGATCATACTCGAGCATGATTAGGACGAGACAGAATGCTTAACTCTACTTCAGCAAGGAATAAGCAAAAGATGAACAAAATACCTACAAGACCGGTCGACATGCCACCGCTTGTGGTGCCTTATCTCGTTTCCGCAGGTGTCGGGTTGCGCACCGCAAAGCCGGGTTCGCTTGTGAGACAAATCGTCATAGATAGTAGCTTGCCTTAGAAGAACTGCCTAAACTAGTCAAATATATCGGTTAGAGGTCCCCGTCGTGTCTTCAGATAAGATGTCGTTGGATAAGGTAGAGACACAGGTTGTGTCGTTTGACAAGGTAGAGACGCAGGTCGATTTCCCTGCCCAAGAGAAATCGGTGCTTGAATTTTGGCAGCGCATTTCGGCTTTCCAAAAGCGAGTCGAAAAGAATCGGGGCAAACCAAAATGGTCGTTTCTCGATGGTCCGATTACGGCAAATAACCCCATGGGCGTGCATCACGCCTGGGGCCGCACGTACAAGGACGCCTACCAGCGATACTTTGCCATGACCGGGCACGACCTTCGATACCAGAACGGCTTCGACTGCCAGGGGCTATGGATCGAAGTCGAAGTAGAAAAAGAACTCGGACTGAAATCCAAACGGGACATCGAAAACCTTGTGCCGGGCGATGCCTTTGCCAGTATCGATCGCTTTGTGCAATTGTGCAAAGAGCGAGTCGACAAGTTCGCCCGCATTCAGACGGCGCAATCGGTGCGCCTTGGCTACTGGATGAACTGGGACCAGGAGGAAGACTGGCAGAAGCCGCCCGATGAAAGGCGCAGTTATTTCACGATGTCCCAGACAAATAACTACACGATCTGGGGCTTCTTGAAAAAGTGCCATGATCGCGGCCTCATCTACCGTGCTTATGATTCCATGCCCTGGTGTCCGCGTTGCGCCGTTGGCCTGAGCCAGATGGAGATGCACGAAGGTTATAAGCTCGTCGCGCACAGGGCGGTCTTTGTGCGCTTTCCGCTCCGCAACCGAAGCGGTGAAAGCCTGCTTGTCTGGACCACGACACCCTGGACATTGACAAGCAACGTCGCTGCCGCCGTCAACCCGCAGTTGACCTACGTGAAGGTGCGACACCGCGATCACATTTATTACTTGACTAAGGGAGCGCTGACCGGAGAGCGTTTGGAAGAGGAGTTTAAACAAAAGCACTGGATCGAAGGTGTGCCGAAGTTAAAGACGATCGAACAGATCTTCAAAGAAAAGGGTGGCTACGAAGTCCTTGAGGAGTTATCCGGTTCAGAAATGGTCGGTTGGACCTACGACGGCCCGTTCGACGAGCTGGCACCGCAAGCCCATGCTGCCGGTTATCCGGATGAAATCGCCGATGTCGTCCTCAAACAAAAATGGGGCCCGGCGCAATCGGCAAAGGAAATTCACCGGGTGATTGCCTGGGACAACGTCGGCGAAAAAGAAGGTACCGGCATCGTCCATATCGCCCCCGGCTGCGGTAAGGAAGACTTTATTCTGGGCAAAGTTGAGCAGCTTGTACCGGTAGCACCGCTGGATGAATTCGGCAATTTTTTGCCAGGATTTTCAGATCTGGCAGGGAAATCGGCAATTGATCCCGGCACAATCGAGCAGATCCTGCAGAACTTGCAGCACAAGGGACTCTTGCTGGCAACAGAGCTTTATCCGCACAGCTATCCGCACTGCTGGCGGTGCAAAACCGAATTGTTGTTCAGGCTCGTCGATGAATGGTTCATCGATATGTCGTGGCGGCATGACATCATGCAAGTTTGCCACGATATTACCTGGATTCCGGAGTTTGGTCTGCAGCGAGAGCTTGACTGGCTCAAGAACATGGGCGACTGGATGATCTCCAAGAAACGTTTCTGGGGACTGGCCCTGCCGATCTGGGTATGCCGGCAATGCAATGCTTTTGATGTCATCGGTGGTGCCGATGAACTTAAAGAGAAGGCGCTTTCCGGCTGGGAGCAATTCGTAGGACATTCGCCACACCGGCCGTGGATCGATCTGGTCAAGACGCGCTGTCAAAAGTGCGGTGGCGAAGCCAACCGCATTCCCGACGTCGGTAATCCCTGGCTCGACGCAGGCATCGTGCCGTACTCGACAATGCGCTTCAACACAGAGCCCCAGTACTGGGAAAAATGGTTCCCTGCTGATTTCATCACCGAGTGCTTCCCCGGTCAATTCCGCAACTGGTTTTACGCTCTCTTGTCCATGAGCACACTCATGACCGGACGTGCTCCGTTCAAAGTATTGCTTGGCCATGCTTTAGTGCGAGACGAGAAGGGCGAGGAAATGCACAAGTCGCTCGGCAACTCCATTCCTTTCGAGGAAGCGGCCGAGAAGATGAGTGCCGACTTGATGCGCTGGATGTTTTGCCGCCAGAATCCAGTCAGCAACTTAAATTTCGGTTACGGACCGGCTGACGCGTTGCGCAATAAATTTGTCTTGAAGCTGTGGAATACATACGCCTTTTTCTGCAACTATGCGCGCCTCGATGGCTTTGACTGTGTAGCACCGAAGCTGCCGGTAGCCGATCGGCCAGACATAGATCGCTGGATTCTTTCCGATTTGCAACTTCTCATTCAAACGGCAAGGCGTGAGTTCGAGCAGTTTAACGTTATGAATTTCTGCCTGGCCGCAGAAAGCTTTGTTGATGAGCGCCTGAGCAACTGGTACATCCGCCGCAATCGGCGGCGCTTCTGGAAAAGCGAGCAAGGCGCCGACAAGCAGGCCGCCTATCAGACGCTCTATACGGTCTTAACGACGCTGATCAAGCTATTTGCACCGATCATGCCGTTTCTGACCGAATCCATGTACCAAAATCTTGTCTTCGGCTCAGACAAAATGGCTAGTATACATCTCTCTGATTTTCCCGCCGTCGACCAGTCATTGATCGATCAAAACCTCTCTGCCGAAATGGATGCGCTTTTGCGTCTGGTCTCTTTGGGATCGGCAGCTCGCAACAGCGTCAAGATCAAAGTCCGGCAGCCACTGGCTGAAATGTGGGTGCACCCGGCCAATGAACATGAGGCAAAAGCAGTGAAGCGTTTCGCCGATCAGATCAGCGAAGAGCTGAACATCAAGACAGTCTCCTTACAAGAGCGGGACAAGGCATCGCTTTTACAGTTTGAAGCGAAAGCAAATGTCAAAGTGCTCGGGCCAAAGTTAGGTGCGGCCCTCGCTGATGTCCAAAAGGCATTGGCGGCGATGCCACCGCAGGTGGTATCTGACAAATTACGCATTGGACAATCGATCGAATTAAGCAGTGCCAATGGACCGGTAATTCTGGAGCCGTCCGAGATCATTGCCCAATGGAAAGCGCCCGAAGGATTTGCTGGTGTTGTCGATGGGGCAACACAGATCTTGATCGATGTTCGCATTACCAGTGAGCTCGCTCAGGAGGGTATGGCTCGGGAGGCGGTTCGGCACATCCAGGAACTGCGCAAAAAGGCCAAGCTGGAACCGGAGGACCGCATCGAACTCTACGTGTCGGCCAATTCGGCAACGCTCGCGCAAGCGCTGCAGCTGCACCGCGCTTACATCGCAAACGAAACACTGACCACCAAGTGGTCGACAGATCCACTGGGCGGAGGCGCGCACCCAGCAGACATAACGATCGAAGGACACGCATGTCGCGTCGAGCTGAAGAAGCAATGAATCGCAGGCGATGATCTGTAAGCAGTGAATTGTAAGTAATAATCTGGCCAGAGCTCAATCGAAGAGCTCAGCGTGGATGCTCTCCGCGCTCACAGCGACTTCAACAACGGCAGGCGGTCGAATCGAAACGAGTAGCCAACACCAACCAATGCAGCTGGAGCAGCTTGATTGAGACCGAAGCCAAAGTGCATATCAATTTGGTTGTTTTTGTTTAGCTTGCGCACCAAACCAAAGTGAATAATATTGCTAGGCTTTTCCTGATGCGTATAAAATCCAGCATATTCCATAAACGCAGATGTTCTCGCACCGAACGCCCGACTGAGCATCCAAAAATTTTGCCATTGTACGTCTCGTCCGGAATTCACCACTAGAACTGATTGCATGCCGCCATATGACCAGTTTTTGGTCAGCCCCTTCATCCATGGCATACGCACTACAGGTTGCACGCCACCGCCGGAAATCAGCCTCCTGCCTGTAGGGATATTCACACCGGCGATTAGCGAGACATTCAAGTCTTTGAAAAAAGGGCCAAATTGATGTTTAATTCCTGCCTCGTTTAAGTCCGATACACCATTTTGGAACGTGCTCGGTCCTGTCTCGATGACAGCAGACCCAGGCATTGTGTTAGAGACGGCAACAGTAGTCGCACCTTGGGAGTTAAGCATCACCCAGCTAGGAGTAAACATCTGGAATTCAGTGTGAGTTGTAATACCGAAGCGAACTTCATTTTCCGGTATATCGTAATAATTCACTCCATGTTGGAAATGTTGATAAAGCGTGCCATTTTCCAACTGTAAGCTTCCCTTTGGCACCACCAGCGGTGAATCCATAAAACTTGGTCGGTTGGTATCAATGTCGTCATCTTGGCTCAAGGCTAACCCAGGCGCAGATGCAGACAGAGAAAGTAGCTGAATCAAAAAACAGGCGATGGCCAAGCAAAACCATGTCATTGAAAAGCCAGCCTTTAGGCTCAATCCACTTCGTCTAATCATGGCTACGCACTGAGGCAGCTCTTCGTAAAGCAATCGCGACTACCAACAAAAAGATAATGACACTCTCTGGTTTACAAGAATGCGCCGGGCACAGGCTTTATCATCAAGTTTTTATCAATTATAATTTTTTGGCCAGTGATACTGGTTTCACTCCGCGCCCTGCCGGCTTCCTCAGTTGCACCAGCTTGGCAACATCCAAACTTAGATGACTTACAATGAGCCTTATGGAAACCGGACAAGCGTTCGTCCAATATCTAGTTTTTCTGTTCCTGATCACTGTCCTGATTAGGCCGGCTGGACAATACATGGCCAACGTCTTCCAAAGAAAGCCAACCAAGTTGGATGGTTTTCTTTTGCCGGTAGAAACGTTGATCCATCGGCTAGCCGGGATCGACACCAGTGAAAACATGACCTGGAAAACATATGCCTATGCGTTTGTGCTCACAACGCTATGGGGCACGTTGTTTTTATATGCCGTTTTGCGTTGTCAAAGTTATCTGCCCTGGTTCTATCCGCAGTTTATGAACACGCCAATGACACCGGACCTGGCCATGAACACAGCAGTGAGCTTTGTCACAACCAGCACCTGGCAGGCGTACGGCGGCGAAACGACGATGAGCTATCTCAGTCAAGTGCTAGCTCTGGTCGCCGGCAATTTTCTTGGTGGGGCATCCGGATTAGCAGTCGGCATCGCCTTTATTCGAGGACTGGCTAATTCTCGCCACGAATATCTGGGAAATTTCTTCGTTGATTTTTTCCGCGCTCTTCTCTGGATCTTCTTGCCTTTATCTCTAATCGGCAGTCTGTTTTTGGTCTGGCAAGGCGTACCTTTGAACTTCAACGCCTATACGCAATGTCTGGGATTAGAAGGACATCCTCAAATAATCGCGCAAGGACCGGTGGCAGCACTGGAATTTATAAAAAACCTTGGTACTAATGGTGGTGGCTTCTTCAATGTCAATGGAGCGCATCCCTATGCTAATCCTTCAGCTTTGACGAATCTTGTTGGCATGCTGGCCATTGCTGTCTTGCCGGCATCACTTACCTATACCTTCGGTACAATAACCGGGCGGAGACGTGAAGGCTGGACTCTCTACATCATCATGGTGGTGCTCTTTGTCGCTGGCTTATTTTGCTGCGATCTGGCCGAGACTTCCGGCAATCCCAATATGCTCAGGTCAACACCCTTAATCAGCCATGAAAATATGGAGGGAAAAGAGGTCCGCTTTGGCATAGCCCAATCAGTATTAACCGCTGAGACGACATCCAACACCTCCACCGGTTCTTACAACTCTATGCATGACAGCTTTACGCCTCTGGGAGGCATGGTGCCACTGATCAATATGTCCATCGGGCAGTTCATCTTTGGCGGTATTGGCGGCGGTATCTATACGATCGTTATTTGGGCGCTCTTAGCCATGTTCCTGGTTGGTCTGATGGTCGGACGAACGCCAGAGTATCTTGGCTCCAAAATTGGTCCCAAGGAAATGAAGCTGGTCACTTTGTTCACGCTTGCTACGCCGCTGATTATTTTGTTTTTGTCGGCTGTGGCAATTATCAGCCGGGACGGTCTAACCGGATTAACCACAAATACCGGACCGCACGGTTTGACCGAAATTATTTATGCCTACGCCTCATCGAATGCCAATAACGGTCAGAACTTTGCTGGACTTAGTGCCAATTCGCCCTTCTACAACATAACCACAGCGATAGCCATGATGGCCGGTCGGTTTTTCCTTTCTATTCCCGCCCTGGCTCTGGCTTCTGAGTTCTCAATGCAACCGGTTAGGGTGGCGAGCGTGGGCAGTGTTCCAACGGACACCGCTACTTTTGCCTGGGTGTTAATCGCCACGATTGTCATTGTCGGTGCTCTCAGTTTCCTGCCGATATTGACACTAGGCCCGATTTTAGAACATTCCCTTATGTGGCAAGGAAAATTCTTCTAGTCGCGCTTAAGCAGCGCTTCTAGAGCCGGTAGGCTCGGGCTCGGCGCCAATCAAAAGCTCTATTCCCAGAAGTTCCGCCACAGTCATGGCGTGTTCTAATAGAGCCTCCTCATCGACACTCCAGTCATATTCGAAAACACAGACGCCCGGCGCCTGCAGATCTTTGCATTGGATTAATTGGCACTTTGCCGACGCTGTTTGGCGCACGGCACTTTCAAAATTATAGCGATCCGAGTCTTGCGTGTGACAAGGAACAAAGCGGGACCACCCTTCGGGATCTCGCAGCTCGGCTGCGGCTAAAAGCCAATTCTTGGCGGCCGGTTCTAGCAAACGGATAATCATTGTTATAAATCCTCTAGTTATGCCTTATGCCGATTTTCTGACAACGTATTCCCGCTCGTAGTTTCGGTTCTTGAGCCGCACAGTAATTCGCCCGGTCATGTCGCAAATCAAGCTGACCGTGCCCAACCTCAACTCCGCTCCCCTCAGCAAGCTCAGCTTGGCACAGTCAACGAGGGCGTCCAGTAACTGATGTATTTCGTACGGGTCCAACTGAAAATTACCGCGATCGAAGGCAGCCGCGTATTGCAGCATGTCCTGCACATCCAATTTGCCAATAGTGTTCTTCATGTCTAGCGCCTCCAAAATGCCGTGTGCTCTTAAACCGCAGGCGGTCAGAGCAACGAAACCAACCAAAGCTGACTATCTACTGCGGTCGGCAGTATCGGCCTTCACCCGAACGATTTGCTTGGCTGGAATAAACATGGAGGCAGAACCTGACAGTGATACCTTGTATTATGCCATTTGCCAGATCAAGAAATGATCAAGTTCGGCTAGGCAGATGCATCTCTCGATCACACGGACAGCTGGCTTCGCCCTTCAATGCGGGCCAGGCGTTCAAAAAGCTCGGCACATTCACTTTCGTCGAATCTGGTCGCACGAGAGGAAACAATGCTCTGGGCGTGTCTTTGGATCGCTAACAAATACGGCGGGTAATTGGTGACTCCGGAAATATCGCGCAGGGCACGCATAAGCCTCAGCGACACAGCCATATCTCCCTTGCTATAAAGACTTATTTGGTCAAACGCAACATCCAGCAATCTGGGAAATGACGTCTGACGCCTCGTTAATCTGAGCACTCCCTTTCCATCAAGGATGCGGCTGAGGGGCGGCTCCAGCGATGCCGCGCGTAACAATATGGCGCTCAACTGATCGACACAAGCGATCGCTGTACTGGGATCGTTGACGGCAGGCGAGATCGCTTTCAGGGCAATGTCGACCATCTGCAAGACTCCGTATTCGACGTCATCTTCCATCGAGCGCACTGCCCCAATGTGGAAACATTCCAAGCAGTGACGACTAACTTCATCTGTCGCCCGCTGGAACGGACTGATTGTGATACAAGGAGCGCCAGCGGGAACAAACTGACCGATGCCCCGATGGACATAAATGTTTAAATCGTGATTTTTGGCCAGGCTTACCAATCGCGACTCATCGACAAACTGCATGTATCCCGACTTTTGGCTAGTGACGATTTTGCCTTCACTTGGCTCGCTGATCGGCTGTTCGCTTGAAGGGAAACCTTTCAGCGGTCCACCAAAGCGTTTCCGCACCGCAGCCATTGTCTCCTTGGCGATTCTCGCCACAATATAATTGGCTTGAATAGCCAGCGCTATGTGGTGAATGAAATAAATAAGGTACAGCAGACAAGCAGCAGCCAGAGCCAGGGCCAGAGTCAATGATAGTGTGGGCAGCACAACTTTGGCGCCGCCGTGGATACTTGGTAGAAGAATCAAGCAGTAAGCGAAGGTACCAATAAACAGACCCAGCGTTGCCTGGCAAGTACGGTCTTTCAGAAAGCTCGTCAAAATCCGCGGAGAAAATTGAATCGAGGCAAAGGTCAAAGCGATCAAAAGGACTGAATATAATATCGAGACGACGGTGATGCAGAAGCCAGCGATCGCGCCTAAGAGCAGCTGAGCCATGGCTGGATCAGCAGGAACCAGCCAGCTTGTGTGGTGGGCCCAGACTCTCAAAGCTGTATTGCTTTCCTCGAAACCCGGTAACACGACAGCAACGATAGCGAGGACGAACATAATCACGCATGGCCAAACGAGATAGCCTCCGTTCAGCTCGTAGATCATATGGCGAAGAGAAGAATTTCTTAGCAGCATCGGCAGTCCCGTTCCTAGCACAGTCTATTTTAGATGCAGTTGATGGTTTAAGCACTAAGACCAAACAAAATCAATTCCCTGCAAAAAAGCGCGAGCGATGATCATATGTCCGACGTTATTTGGGTGCACTCTGTCCTCCGACAGGTCAGTCGGATGGTAGATGCGCAAAGCGCTGTCGAAAGCCGCCTGGGTATCGATCAAGACCGCATTGAACTTCTCAGCCAATTCACGCACTTTCCTTCCATATAGATCCATATTGACGCGTATTGGCTCATTTTGATTGGGCTCAATGAAATACGGCGTCATCAAAATCAAACCTTTCAGGTTACCTGCCGTTTGGCCGATCAGTTCGGTCAGTATTCGCTCATATTCATTGAGATAGACGACATCATCTTGATAAGGGCTGCCGAACTGCCCCCAGACATCATTGATGCCAATCATTATTGACAGCCAGTCGGGTGTCAGATCGAGAACGTCTTTCTGCCAGCGCATTTTTAGATCAAGGGCAGTGTTGCCGCTCACACCTTTGTTCACCACACGAACGGCTGCTTCCGGATAAGCGGCCCCGAGAAGCGCAGCCACAAACGAAACGTAGCCATAGCCCAGGCTCTCGTCGGTACTCTCGCCGTGCCGGCTTCTGCCAGCATCGGTAATGGAATCACCGATCATGATCAACTTACTCTTGTTATGGATTTTCATGGGGATTGAATTTTATGAGGACATTTACCCGGAGCGCATGATTTCAGACTCAACCGATTTGTGGTTGCGCTCGGCAAATTTCTTGAGCAGTGGATAATTCAGGAGTTCAGGATCTTGCTTGACGATGGCGATTGCCGTGTGACGTGCCTCCTCAAGAATTTTTGCATCTTTCACCAGATCGGCCAGGACAAGATCGGGTAGTCCACTCTGCTTGTAGCCAAGAAATTCGCCTGGTCCACGAATCTGCAAATCTTTTTCGGCCACGACAAAACCATCGTTAGTTTGACAAAGAATTTCTAAGCGATCGCGAGTCGGCTCGGCTTGCGAATCGGAAATAAGGAAACAGAACGATTTTTCAGCGCCTCTACCGACTCGTCCCCGCAATTGATGCAGTTGCGCCAGACCAAAGCGATCCGCGTTCTCAATCACCATCACGCAGGCATTGGCTACATCAACGCCGACCTCAATCACCGTCGTGCAAACCAGTATGTCGTATTCATGGTTGCGAAACTTATCCATCACCTCGTCTTTTTCTTGAGGCTTCAACTTCCCATGCATCAAACCGACACGCCGGTGAGCAAACTCCGCGAAGCGCAAACGCTCATACTCTGCCGTCGCTGCTTTCGCTGATAACGATTCGGATTCGTCGATTAACGGAAAGACGATATAAGCCTGGCGGCCGCGAAGAATCTGTTCTTCGATCGCCGCTAAAACTTGCTTCTTTTGTGATGGACGAAACAGCTTCGTTTCCACCGGTTTGCGACCTGGCGGCATTTCATCAATTTCCGAAACATCCAGATCTCCATGAATAGTCAAAGCCATTGTGCGCGGTATTGGTGTAGCGGTCATTGTCAGAAGCTCGGGAGCCTGGCTCTTCATCTTCAAACGAGCTCTCTGTTTGACGCCAAAACGGTGCTGCTCGTCAATGATAATCAGACCGAGATTTTGGAATTCGACGTCATCCTCGAGCAGAGCATGGGTACCGACGGCAATATGCACTTGCCCGCTGAGAATTTCCTGCCTGATTAAGCGCCGCTCTTTTTGACCTTGTTTACCAACAACCAAGCATGTTTTGAGGCCGAGCGGCGTGAGCAATCTTTGAAACTGCCGGAAGTGTTGTTCGGCCAGGATTTCTGTCGGTGCCATCATCACACCCTGAAAGCCGTTGTCGACGGCCACCATGAACGCCATTAAGGCCACGATTGTCTTGCCACAACCTACATCTCCCTGGACGAGGCGGTGCATCGGCTTCGGTGAAGCGAGGTCTCTGGCGATCTCAGCAAATACTCTCTCCTGCGCTCCCGTTAGCTTGAACGGCAAAGAACCGATTAATCTCGTGACCAGGCTGGCTTCGCCCACGCTCCTTAGAGTCAAGGCGTTGTCCGTCGCTTCAAACCTATAGCGTCTCTGGGCTAGCAAGAGTTGAATGGCCAGCAATTCATCGAAAACTAGCCGGCGCCTGGCCGCTTCATTACTGTCCATGTCCTTAGGGAAGTGAATCTGTTCGATCGCTTCAGGTAATGGCAGCAATTGCAGTTGTTCACGCCATATATTCGGCAGCGGCTCCTCAATCAGATTGCCATAAGCGGAGAGCGCGTTATAGACAATATTGCGCAGGTGTCGAAGGCTGAGACCCTCGGTCAGTGGATATACAGGCACGAGCCGTCCTGTATGGAGATGGGTGGGATCAATGCCCTCGGCTTCGCTCTCGCCCGATTCGCCGATCTCGCCGCTTTGACCTAGTATCTCCAATTCGCAATTTTTAAGCGCCAACCGATTCGTGAAATGGTCGCGCTCGACTATGCCGGATGCCAGCACCGATGCTCCTTTCGGATACTGTTGTCGATAACGCTCCAGCAAATATTTGTTTGATCTACCGCCGACAAAGCGAGTGACTGAAAGACTACCAGTGCCGTCATTGATGATGATGCTCAGTACGGAAATATTGCCGCGCCGCGCCTGGAATGAGCCGACCGATCGAATTTCGCCAAAGATTGTCACCTCCATCCCCGGTTTCAATTCCCTGATATACAACCTGTTTTGAAAATCCAAGTGGCGCCGCGGGTAGTGCCTGAGCAAGTCGCCCGCTGTGAAAATCGTCAGTCTGTTGAGGATCGCTTCTGCTTTTGGCCCTACACCTTTTACGTATTTAACAGGTATCGAATTGATATCCGTAAAATTGTGAACGACAGATGAATCAGTTTTGACGGAAGCAGGTTTTTCGATTTTGGCGCTTGTCGCTGGCCTTAACCGGGACTGGCTCGGCCGAGCGCCTGCCAGATTGGCATCCGCTTTATAGCTCTTCTTTTCGCCCGCCGCCAGAAACAAGTTGTCGGGATTGATTGGAGAAGCGCCGCTTAGGGGAGCCTCAATTTTTCGGGCGGCGGCTGCCCAGAGCGGCGTCATCAACTCTTCTGCGCGCTTGATGATCGAAATCCTTGTTCCAACATCTAGATTCGGATATTCACGGAACAAGCCACGAATAGTCGGCCAAACGGTCTCGAGCGGGTATCTGCGAGCAAGCCTTTCGGCTGTCTGGCGCATGAATCGCGAAAATGTCGAATGTTTTCCTTGAAAGTCGGAATAGTACGCGCGTCTCTCTACTGCGATAGCCCGACGCAGGGCAGATAACTCCGCTTCTCGGTTCAATTTTGCTTTCGGTGTGCTTTGTGTCACGGCATCCGCTTGATGGTTCAATCTTTCTCCAGCTCGTTAAAGCGTAAGAGAAGGGCGATCAAATTCCCAGTGAATTCTGACCAAGCAACGGCAGATGTTTATTGCAAACGATTCAATATCAGCTTACTGATTGCCTTGAGCGTGGCGAACACGCCTAAACCCTCTGAGGCAACAGCCTCAAAGCTCGGCACACCACGAGAATTCAATTCTTTCTCCAGACGCTCGATCGGCAAAGCGTTGGCCAGATCTCGCTTGTTATATTGTAAGACCCAAGGTATGTTGTCCAGCGTCAGGCTATATTCCGCCAGGTTATCGATCATGTTCTGCAGCGACTCAATGTTATCAGTCGACCGCATCAGGTCGGAATCGGCCACAAAGATAATGCCGTCGACGCCATTCAAAATCAGTTTACGACTGGCGTTGTACTCCACCTGACCGGGAACTGTGTAAAGAGAGAAGCGCGTTTTAAAACCTTGCACACTGCCAAGGTCGAGCGGTAAAAAGTCAAAAAACAAGGTCCGTTCAGTCTCTGTCGCCAAACTAATGAGCTCACCCCGAGTAGTCGGAGCCAACTGACTGTGGATGTATTTCAGATTGGTGGTTTTGCCACCAAGCCCGGTGCCGTAGTAAACGATCTTGCAGTTGATTTCTCGCGCCGCGTAATTTACGAGTGCCATCCTTGATTTCCTATTCTGCTTTCACAGCTCCTCATAAAGTATCTCGCCAAGTCCTACATTAGCCGCTGATAGGAATTGATACCACGATTTCGCTACCAATAGAAGTCATTTTGAATCAACTGATGCAACATCGACCAAATGAAGCGACTAAGAGTGGTCAATTCACAGAGCGGCGTCTTGACAGCCACGCTAGAAGTTATTCAACATATTGCCCTCAAAGACAGACTACCACGTTCATCGCCGGGGGTGACAAAACAACTAAGTGTAACTGTTCCTCACCGGCGAACAAGCAATTCCTCTGATCTTTTGGCTAATGTTTCGACTAATGGTTCAGCTAATTTTTTCTCAAATCTTTTTCTCTAATCTTCACGCGATCTGCCCGTCTATGCTACAATTCACGCTTTGCCCGCTGCTAGTGACGCACCGGCTAAATTTCCGGGTGGCAGCTGGTAATCTCCTGACAGCGTCTGAGAATATGACCTTTCAAAGGTTGTTAGCCCCGTAGAAGTATCGCCCCACCCTTCGTCTTTGTTCTAGGAATTTCCGATTATGGCTAAACGTTGTGATGTTTGTGGCAAAGGACCGATGACCGGTTACCACTACACTTTTTTGCGCTCCCACTGGAACGCCCATGATAAGCGGCGCTGGTTGCCTAACCTGCAGCCTGTACGAGCGATGGTCAACAATGCAGTCAAGCGGCTGAAGGTCTGCACTGCTTGCATTAAAGCCGGTAAAATTCAGCGCGCTGTCTAAACAACTTTATCGGCTACGCGCCAAGTCAAGAAGACTCTCTTTGTTGACGTAATAGAACTCGTTGCAAAAATGGCAGCGTCCTTCAGCTTGCCCATCTTCTTCAGCCATCGAAAGCAAGTCCTTTTTGTCGAGAACTTTCAGAGCCTCCACAAAACGCTCATTGGAGCATTGGCAATGGAAAGAGACCGGGCGCACATCAGCCAGCGGCCGGACATCGAAGCCGTTCAAAATGCGCTGCAGAATGGATTCCAGGCTCATCCCGCGCCGCATGAGAAATGTAAATGTACCGAAAGTAGTAATGTTGTTTTCAATTTTGCAGATCGTCTCTTCAGTGTGGTCCGGCAGGAGTTGAACGATCAAGCCGCCTGCTGCCTCCACACCCCGCCGGCTTAAGTGACACCCGACCACCACCAGAGAGCCTGTCTGGTCAGAACTGACAAGGTACCGATTGATGTCTTCGCCGATCTCCCCCGATGCCAGTTCGACAGTTGACCCCTGTGGGCGACCAAAACCATGATCGATCGTCACGTGCAAATAGCCGGTTTTACCGACAGCGCCCCCAACGTCGAAATTGCCCAACGAATTGAGCGGCAACTCTACTGCCGGATTCTCAACGTAGCCTCTTACTGTACCTTTGGGAGAAGCGTCGACATACACCTTCCCCAGAGGGCCACCGCCGTTGAATTTGAGCATCACCTGACCATCACGAGCGACAATCGGGGCTAGCAGTACACCGCCAGTCAAAGCTCGTCCCAGGGCGCAAGCAGCTGTAAAAGAGAGGTTGTGTCGTCTACGGGCGCACTCAACGAGATCTGACGTCGTGGCGATCACCACTCGAATTGTGCCATCTGCAGAGATCGCTTTGAGTAAGCCATCTTTCATATTTTCGTTGCGCTCCGGGAAAAAGCCTCAAATCCCGCAAACCGAGGGCACAGGCACTCTACGCTCCGCAAGCAACAAATCTGCCACTACCAGGGAGCAAAGAATGACTTTTGCTTAAAAAACACATCACGACACCGGAAGGAAGCCCAGCTCAATCATTCTAGCAGTTTTTATCTTTTTTTAACATCATGCCGGCCGTAGGCCGCAGAAAAGGCTCGCGGCGTGCCTTGCCCGTCTGCTGCTACTGCCAGTTGGGACCAGCCGCCTGCCTGAAAAATCAGGGCAACGGACTCTGCTTGAAAGTCGCCGACCTCCAGACAGACATAGCCGCCATGCTCATTTAGATGTGCAGGCAACAATTGGGCGAAAAGACGATAGTGCCCGAGACCATCATCATCGAGTCCAAAAAGAGCCTCTGCCGGTTCGTAATCAACCACTTCTGGTGGCAACGTTTCTGCCTGCCGCCGCTCAATATAAGGTGGATTGGAAACGACCAAATCGAGACCGTTCGGTAAAACTTGCGGCCAAGATCCTGAGACGAATTCAATTTGTTGGTGCACATTTAAGGCGCGGGCGTTCTGCTCAGCCAGTTCAATCGCCGTATTAGATATATCCACTGCCCATAAATGTAATTCCGGCATTCTCTTCGCCAGACTGACAGCGATAGCGCCTACGCCGCAACCGATATCCGCGACGCGAGCATTTTGCAAATTGGCGGCAACGAGAATCTTCTCAGCAGTCTCGACGACTATTTCCGTATCCGCTCGAGGAATAAACACACCAGGCTTAACAGCCAGGTGCAAGCCCATAAATTCAGTCTCCCCTAAAATATATTGCAAAGGTACACGGCGCCTGCGCTCATCGATGATCAAATTGACCCTGGCTAACCAGCTTGCCGGCACTGAACCGGAAAAGAGAATCTGCTGAGCAGCCGAAAGTGATGAAACATGCCGGACAATTATTTGTGCTTCGACCTTCGCCTCTGTCGGGGAAATACCGCAGGCGCTCAAAGTGCTGCCTATTTGTCGCCTCAGCTCGGGCAGTGTAATTGCTTGTTCGCTAGTGCCGTTCATCGTTACAGGCTAACACAGCTGAGCAATCTCATCGACTAGTTCATTCAGCAACTACCCGACTAAACTAGTTGGGTAGATTCTTGCAAAAGTCGCTGTTGTTCGTTGAGTATGCTAGCTTCGATCACTCGATCGAGATCCCCTTCCAGCACTTGCTGCAGACTAAAATTCATGTTCAGTCGATGATCGGTAAGACGGTTGTCTTTGTAGTTATAGGTACGAATTTTCTCAGAACGATCGCCTGTACCCACCTGCATTTTTCGCTGATCGTAAATTGCCTTCTGCTGTTCTTCCAATTTCTGCTTATACAATTTATTCCGCAGGATTTGTTTGGCCCGCTCCTTATTTTGCAGCTGACTACGTTCCTCTGAGCATGCCACCATTATCCCGGAAGGTTTGTGGACGATGCGCACGGCTGTTTCTACTTTGTTTACGTTCTGTCCACCAGCACCACCAGAGCGCATGGTTGATATTTCCAGGTCTCTTTCATCGAGCTCGACATCAATTTCATCGGCCTCAGGCATAACCGCGACAGTGGCCGTGGAGGTATGGACTCGGCCTGAAGCTTCAGTGACCGGCACACGTTGCACGCGGTGTACACCGGATTCATATTTGAATTTGCTGTAAGCGCTGTCGCCTTTTAAACTGACGATTACTTCCTTGTAGCCGCCAAGTTCACCCTCGCTAGCGCTCGATACTTCCGAGGCCCAGTGCATCTTGTCTGCATAGCGCAAATACATTCTCAACAAATCACCAGCGAAAAGAGAGGCTTCATCGCCACCTGTGCCGGCTCTGATTTCCAGCATGACGTCCTTGTCATCGTTGGGATCTTTGGGTAAAAGCATAAGGCGCAGCTCACTGGTCAGTTCTTGCTCGCGCTTCTTCAGGCCGACCAATTCTTGTTCAAAAAATTCGCGCGACTCCTTATCATTTTCCGTTCTCAAAATGAGTTGAGCATCTTCAATTTCTTTCTCTAACTGCTGATAGTCATGGAACGACTTGACAGTCATCTCCAACGAACGTTTGGCTCGGCCCAAGCGCTTGGCTGCGTCTTGGTCGGCAAACACTGCAGGATCGGCAAGCTTCTCTTCCAATTCCTGGAAGGTCCGCTCGATCTCCTTGAGTTTCTCAACTAAATGTTCGTCCATGATTAGAACTGAATTAAAGAACTGAGTCTGTCCAAAGCAAAGATCGGAGAGGGAGGGATTCGAACCCTCGCTGCGCTTTTGACGCAGACGGTCTTTCCAGGACCGCACGTTAGACCACTCCGACACCTCTCCGCGCAATCCGGCTAGCCATTATAGCCTGTTTGCTTATAATCCTTGAATCTTGCCCGCGCTAGACGCGCGATAACAGAAGCTTAATCCGCTGGCGAGCTGCTTCGATTAACGGCACAAATTCCTCTGCCGTTAAACTGGCACCGCCGACGAGGGCACCGTCTATGTTCTCTTCGTGGATTAGCTCATCGATATTGTCGGGCTTGACGCTGCCGCCATAAAGGACGGGCACATGTTCACCAATATTGTCGTCACCTTTTTGGCCACTAGCCTTGCCGTGATAAAAATCGCTAATGGTTGAGCGAATTAACTGGCAGACTCGATTGGCTTCCTTGGCGTGGCAGACCTTGCCTGTGCCAATAGCCCAGATCGGTTCATAGGCGACAGCCAACGGTTCAATATTTTCGAGAGCGATCTCACTTAGAAAAGCAGCAACTTGCCTGCTTACAACATTATCGGTTAAATTCGCCTCGCGTTCATCAAGCGTCTCACCAACGCAAACAATTGGGATCAATTTGTGTGCCAATGCCGCCTTTAGCTTGAGATTGACACTGTTGTTTGTCTCACCAAAGAGTTGACGGCGCTCAGAGTGACCGATGATCACGTATTGCACGCCAAGATCGCTAAGCATAATCGGTGAAATCTCACCGGTGAAAGCGCCCTTCTCGCGATGATCCATGTTCTGCGCACCCACCTTAACCGCGCTTGCCTGCGCAGCCGTGATTACCTCTTGTAGCGCTGTGAACGGCGGGCAGACGACAATGATCGGCAATTCCGTTTGGTCAGACAAAGCAGAAATAATCGCCTCGGTCAGTTCCCTCGCTTGACGACGCGTCTTATTCATCTTCCAATTTCCCGCAATGATCGTTTTGCGCGTCCTCTTTGCCATTAGACACTCCTGAGACTGAATAAAAAACTACGTGGCAATTCTACAGCAAGATGTCATAAAATTGATAAGCTCTGGTGGGGATATGAAATGTCCGAGATTTTCGAGCAAAACGCTGCTTCGCGAGCAGATTTGTCCGATTTGATAGAAGAAGAACTGCCTCAACGTTTGCCGGAATGGGTGCGCAGGAGTGTGCTCAATACGGAAGAAAACAGGGGCGTGCGCGCGATTCTCAAAGAAGGCAACTTGAACACGATTTGCGAGAGCGGTCGTTGTCCGAACAAAGGTGAATGCTGGGCAAGGGCAACCGCAACCTTCTTGTTGATGGGTCCTCTGTGCACGCGAACGTGCAAATTTTGTTCAGTGAATAAAGGACTGCCCGGTCCGCTCGATGCGGAAGAACCAGCCCGGGTGGCCACTGCTGCCCAAAAGATGGGATTGCGCCATGTCGTCTTGACCTCGGTAAACCGCGACGATCTGCCCGATCAAGGAGCTCAGCATTTTGCGTCAACCATAGAGGCTCTGAAGAGAACAATTCCCAATGTAAACGTTGAGGTATTAACGCCTGATTTTCAAGGGCGCCGCGATTGTCTGGAGATTGTTCTGGCCGCAAAACCGATTGTCTTCAATCACAACATCGAGACAGTGCCCAGACTGTATCGCCAAGTCAGGCCCGGCTCAAAATACACTCGCTCGCTCGATGTATTGCGAATGGCTAAAGAAATTGCCCCCGGCATTCCAACCAAATCCGGACTGATGCTCGGTCTAGGCGAAGACAAGGAAGAAATTAAAGCAGTCCTAGCCGATCTGCGTAACATTGACTGCGACTTTCTCACGCTTGGCCAGTACTTACGTCCAAGCCGGCGAGAGCTGCCTGTGAGAAAATACCTGAAACCGGATGAATTTGACGAATTAGGAAAGGTCGCCTGGGATCTTGGCTTTAGAATGGTGCATTCGGGCCCGCTCGTGCGCAGTTCCTATCACGCCGAAGAATTGGCCGAACAATTGGTTTGAGATCGATTTTCAATTGAGGTGCGAACGTGTCGGAAGCGGTCTCGCAAAGCGACGGTCAGGAGACGAAGCTGAAAGAGATACGTGCTCTCTTAGCTGACGGCATGTTAGAAAAAGCCGCTCAAGCACTAACACCATTATGGCTGGAACATCGTGACGAAAAATCGGTAATCGAACTGTACGCAGAGCTCATGGAAGAGTCTGGACGGAGCAGGCAGTCGGAGAAGATCAAGAAGATCATCTCCGAACCGGATCAACCGCTGCCTATATTTGAAGCTGCATTTTCCCTGATCGACATCCGGCAATTTGCATTGGCGGCGATGCTTCTCAAAAAGTGTGACCAGCTGAGACCAGACGATCCGATAGTGAACTATGAGCTGGGTTTCGCCCTTATGTCGTTGGCCCACTTGAGAGAGGCGATCGTCCACTTCAAGAAAGCACAAGATATCGAACCAGACTTTGATACGACATTGAATCTTGCTGTCTGCTACGTATTAACTCGTGATTTAAAAGAAGCGCGAGCGCAAACCAAAGAGCTGAGCGGCTTAGCCGTAACGGAAGAAGAGTTGAAAGAGCTTGCTCACCGCAAAATAGTGCTCAACCGATTAGAAGGCTTCAATCAGAAGAAAGTCCTCTCTCCTCAAGACTGGCTGTTTGTGCTGTACGGCGGCATACTTTTACACCCGGTGCCAAAACTCGACGATAAAAAAGCAGATCATATAAAGATCGCCGAAACCTTGCTGATCGTCAAAGGTTTTCTAGAAGGATTGCGTCAAGAAATCGAAGTGATCGAATACTACAATACGCAATCAAGGCCCTTGACCCGTGCTCTCAGTGAATTGATGGAGATACCGCTCGATTCTTATAAAGGTCCGAATCGGCCAGAGCAGTCATTATTGGTCATGGACTGGGCCATGGATATCATCGGGCCGCACGAAAGTTTCATCGACAATACCGGTAAAAGACTGCTCTTCGCCTATGGACTGCCTCGTTCCGAGCCATTACCCTTGTTGCCGGACATAGTCGGTTACCTGACGCAAGACGCGCTCATGCCTTGGCATCAGGGTTCAGCGGAAAGCCAAATCGATCTGCTTTACGAGAAAATTCTTGACAAAGCGCGCGATCTGGAGACAGAACCGGAAGTATTGAAAGCGATTCAAGATCTTATCCTTTACTATGAACCGAAGCGAGAGCAGCTGATCTTTGCCAATCCCACTCATTTCCCAGAGCGGCCTGAATATAGCGCCGAGGTCGTCTTATGAATCGTCATATAAAAGATCTCGCCCTGGCCCTGTCTTATGTCACCTGCTTTCGCCTCATCCGCATATCCTACGTTGAAGACACAGCACTCTCTGGACTCTCTAAGTACTTGCCCAGCGCTGGCATTTTAATTGGACTCTTTCTTTGTCTTGTCGTTCAAATTACAGCCGGCTTGGGCGATAACAAGCTATTGATGGCAACGGTTGTCGCTGTGTCCTGGCTTTGGCTAACAGGCGGGCTGCATCTTGATGGATTGATGGACACCGCTGATGGTATCTTCTCTCATCAAAGCCGCGAACGTATTCTGGAGATCATGCACGACAGCCGGGTAGGAAATTTCGGTGTATTGGCCGGCGTATCAATACTATTAATTAAAATTGCCAGCCTTGCTTCACTGCCGCATCATGCTTTGCTCGTGGCAGTCTTGAGCATCCCCGCCTGGGCACGCTGGTGTGAAACTTATGCCATTGGCAGATTCGCTTATGCCCGCGAGCAAGGCAAAGGCAAAATTTGGCATCAAACTACCTCCTACCCTGGCGATCTGATCCGTGCCGCCCTGCCTATTTTGCTTGTCTCAGGCGCACTGCTGTTCAAAGGCGATCCGCTCACCGTCTTGCTGCCAGTTGTGTTGACGATTGGAGCGGGACTAATAAGTGCGCACTGGCTAAACCGGAAGATCGGAGGACATACGGGCGATACTTATGGCGCCGTCGTTGAACTGGCGGAGACCTTCGGTCTTGGATTGACCGCCATACTAGCACCGTATTTGATACCGTATTAGAGATGGACAGATTGCTGGGGATAGGCGCCTTGCTAGATATAGCACTCCCTTCTTCTATCTATTGTGTGTCCAGCCAACAACATGTGCTATTGTACTACCTGATATTTTTGGCAGAGAGACTGAATCTTGGATAAGGGACGACATGATGACAAACCCTCCGCTTTCAGCGAACGCAACCAAGTACGAGCTGTCAGATCCGATTAAGCCCAAGCCGACTGTTCGTGAGATCAAGGCTGGTCTGAACAAGTACTACGACAGTACGGCAACAGGTTTTGATGAATTCAATGCCAAAATAGTACGCACTAAGTATTTGGCATTGGTGGATAATCTGGTTGCCAGTGAATTGACACGGCGCGCAAGGGTAGAGCATCTGCTTTCGATTGGGGCAGGCACCGGTGCACGCGAGATTTCGATTCGGAAACAAAGTGGCATTAATTACGAAATTACATGCATTGATAGAAGTGCAAAAATGTGTGCTTACGCAATCAAAAACGGCTTGCGAGCTTTTTGTGACGACTTCTTGGAGGCGGCATTGCCTGAAGCGCACTTCGATGCTGCCCTTTATTTAAATGCGTTTGAGTGCCTTGTTACGGCAGAAGAACGATTTGAATTTTTCAAAAAGGTTCATCGACTGCTGAAGCCCGGTGGTGTATTTTTTGTCGATGTGATGGACATCGAAGACAGATCAGGCTGGGGAGAGGCGATAAAAGAGCAATACAAGAAAGAAAGATTGGGCGAATTTGGCTATGAATTCGGTGATTACTTCTTTCGCAGAGTAGATCAAGACGTCGTTGCTTTCGCGCACTATTCTAGCTACGAAGAGATGAAAGAACTTCTTAAGTGCAGCGGTTTCAGCGAGTACGCTCTGACCTACATCAATGAGCAAACCGGTGAATTTGCCGAACCGACGTCCGGCAGCATGTTCTTTTCTGCCGTCAAGGCATAGACTAAAAACCAAAATGACAGAACAAAATCAATTTGCTGTCGATTTGATCGCGAGATAGATATTGGCTGGATAGACTAATTCGATCTGGCCATCCTTTTCGTATTTGCTGAGCTCGGTGTCGAGCTTTTCCGACTGTGAACTGTTGAGTTTAGTGTTGTGCCAATAATTGAAAGCCCAGACGAATGCGTCGTGAGCAAGTTTTTTATCTGCGAAATAATAATAGAAGAGACGCCCGTTTTCGCCACCTATTTTCTGCTCGATCTTGCCAAAGGCCTTTTCGATCGGCTCCTCGTAGTGCTTTCTTGGATCGATATTGGTCGCATACGGCACTATGCTGTTGGCAATTCGCTCATAAGCGTTGTCCGAGCTGATGCCCCAAACAATGGCTCGCCCTCCCGGCCTTAAAACTCTCGCTGCTTCTTGCATGGCCAGAGAGGGATCACTGATCATTTGCAGCGACCAGAGGAATATGACAAGGTCAAATGATGCAGATGGAAAGTCCATGGCCAGAGCATCCATTTGCAAAAACTTCGCTCTTTCGCCATGGTTTGTTTGCCGGGCAGTTTCGTTGGCAACCCTAATCAACTCCGGGTCGAGATCGATGCCAATATACTCAGCACAAAAAGGTGCCAGCTTAAAGGCGACTCGACCGTCTCCGCAGCCCACTTCCAAAATAGACGCGCCTTCCACTGGACAGAGCCGCCGGATAATCTCCAAGTCATCATCATTGTGCAGATGATGCCATAGACGCCAATTGGTGATGAAGTCTTGTTCAATCAATTGCATGCTCTTTTTAACCGTGCCGTGGAAAGTAAAGGATACCAATGTCCCCACTGTTTAGAGTGGTATGCGTTCCCTTCTGTCAAAGCAGATCCTAGCGTACGTAGCGCAAGCTGATTTTTCCTACATCCCACTCCCTAGCGCAATTAGCGCGACCTGATTTTCTCTACACAGCTCCCTAGCATAATTAGCGCAAATCGTCCCTTGCTCGGATCTGTGCAGGCGAAATGAAAACGATTATCGTTTCCTTAAATGCCCTGTCGCATCCTCGCATCTCTTCTAACTACCCCATAATTCATCATTCTGTTAAGCATTCGTACAAGGAGCCAGGCAAGTCAAAGCGGCTTGAAAAGATGGCGCTCAAGTTACTAGTCTCTAGTCACTGTTTTTGATTCAAAAAATTTTTTTTGGTGGCTCCAACTCCGTAATTTATCTTTCTTCATTGGCACCAGCTCTGAGTCTTCCGACTTCCGATATGTCATTCAGAGACAAGGCTGTGCCATTAACCTGACCAACCCGCACATCATTTACCGGGTTGTGAAAGCTGCGGCTTGGCGGCAGAGACTGTCGTGGGCTTGAGCATTACCAAGAAGATTCAGAAAAACGAAAGGATACCCAACATGAAAGAGTACTTGAGAAATTTCTGGTACGCCGCCGCGCGACGTGCGGAAGTTGACGCAACGACTGCCCAGGGCAAGCCACTGCAAAGCTATGTAATCGGGCAGCGTCTGTGCATCTTCCAAGATGCGTCAGGCAAGATCGCTGCTATCAATGACACATGCCCGCATATGGGGGCTCCGCTCTCTCTTGGCACCACTGGGGATGGCTGCGTCCAGTGTCCATACCACCACTTTCAGTTCGCAGGCAGCGGCAAGTGTACGAAGGTGCCGTCGATTCCGCCAGGGGGCAAAATTTCGGCATTGCTCCAGGTTGATTCTTATCCTGTCGAGGAAAGGTACGGCATCATCTGGGTGTTCATGGGCGATCTCGATGAGAACTGTCGCCCAGACATTGTAGATATACCGGAGTTCACACAGACCGGTTACCACACCGCTTTGCATGACAGCTTTACCTGGACCGCTTCATGTCGAGCTCAAGTGGAGAACCTCTTAGACTTCACTCACTTCACGCACGTGCACGCCAACACATTTGGTGCCGGCGAGCACCCCTTCAGTGCTCCATACCGGGTTCACCACTTGCCGTGGGGTTGTACGGCGACTGTGAAGGTGAAGTTGTCCGAGGTGCATCCAATTTTCCCGCCCCAACCTGAACTGGGAGTTAATCCGGACGTATCGGTGTGCTCCCGCTTTCACCTGCCCAGCGTAGTGGTCAATACCTTCACACTTGGGCGCTACAGCGATGTGAACATGTTTGCTTTCACTCCGGCAAAAGGCCGGGAAGTTCGCATCTACTGGATCTCGCACAACGATTATTTGGAGGCAGATGCCGCCGATTTGCGTGTGAGTGAATTTGGTCAGCGAATTCTCGGGGAGGACCTGGCAGTTTTAGAGCACTGCCATCCCGACTCACTACCAATGGGAGGAATAGCGGTACCCGTTGATCGATACGTTGTTGCCTGTCGGCGACTGTACGATCAGCACCTGGCCAAACAAACCCATTCAATCGCACCGTTCATCAGCCACACCGATGCCGGTGAGGATTTGGTGACGGTGCCATCACCGGCCCGCAAGACTAACCAAGCATTTGGCCGCGTTTGGCGAAGGTCTGGCAACTAGCTTCAGTGACTGAGAGGGCTATTTCAAGCTCCTCGCACCACCCACAGTATCAATGTTTGAGAAAGGAACACAATGAGTCAAACCATACAAGAAACCACGATGCAAGAGGCGTTGAGACGTATTCCCGAATACGTCTCAACGCAGGTGGCCAAGGCAACCCCAACCGGACTCGCCAGTTTTAGGCTGGCGCCCGACGGACGCGCAGATCCATTGGTCATCCCAATCCCTTGCCAGGACCCAGGCGACACCCTCCGCGAGCTGCCTCTCTGGCGTAAGGTTAATCCGTTTTTGTCGACTCTGGATCTATCGGACAGTCCGGAGTTAGACGAACGTCTACCGGACGTTCTGCGCCAGGCGGCTAAGCTAATCCGTGAGCAAACCACGCTGCTCAAGGACGGGTGGCGGCTGTTGCTGGTCCACAATACATACCAGGAGGTGCCTGAAGCCTTAGGCACTTTTGGATACCGGTATCTTCAACTGGAGCGCAGTCGGCTCGAGCCGCTTACTGAGGACCAGCTTGCCGCTGTAGCCCTAGCGAAGCAGCGGATCCGAGAAATGATCGCTGGGCGAGAGTCCTTTTCTATCTGCGACGTCGTAAGCGAATACCTTTCGACGTTCACAGACCCGGAGCACCTAAAGCAGCTTCCTCGGGATCCCTGCGATAGGGAACAACCCAACCTGAAGCATTATATAGATGAAGTGGCTGAGGAACTAGGCTTTGGCCCGGGCGGTCACCCATGAAACAAACTGAAGCCGGGGAGGAAAGATTTCTCCCCGGCTTCAAAAAAATTTGCCCGGTTAGGCACCGCCGGTAGTGGCATGCCCTTTTTTCCTGAAGCGCTAGCCGCCATGTACCGTAGAGCGCATCTCCGTTTTGATTGTGCTGATTATCTTGCCCATCAAATTTTGCGGGTAGCCGTAGACTTGGATCACTGAATTTGTGTCGCCCGGCCAAAAGTTATTGGCAGGCACATCAGGGTGAATCCACTGCATTCCCAAAACGTCATCGAAAAGCGGATTATCCTCAGCCGCTCCGGCCCTTGTGATATAAAGCGGCAGGATGCTGTGAAAAACAAATCCCAGCTGGCTCAGGTGTTCGGCAGGGCAATCGCTGCTGGATCGTTAATGGGAATGCGGGCAAGGATGAACTGCTTTCCGGAGGATATAAGTGACTTAAGCGCTTCCTCCACTTCGCCTTTACGCGAGTCAATACCAAATCCAGCTGGAAAAGTCAGATTGGCATAGCGATAGCTGCCTTTGCGATCGATTGTGAGCTCGCCCGCCAGTGCTTGAGAATCGGTGGCTATATCGCCCGCCGCAATTTCGTACTGCAAGTATTCCGAGAACTGAGACAAGATCTCTTTGGCCAGTGGTGCATACTTTGCTGGCAGATAAACGACTCTTTTTTCAGAGAGCGACCGCACAATATTAATCGCTTGCGCGCTTCGATTATCTACTCTCCCCGCCCTGAGAGCCTCTGCTACCTGACCTTGAAACAGAGTAAGCCAAACCACAGACTCGGGATGGTCGCGATAGAAGACGCGGGGATAATGACAATAACTGAAGCCAACAAATTTGACCCGTCCATCCCGCAAATGTCCGGCTTGTGAGCCTAGACTATGAGTGACAAATTCAGTTGCGTTAACAACAAACAGCGACTGGTCGATAATTTTTTTCGCTTCGGCGAAAAGCACTGAACTTATACCTATCCCACGTTTATTTTTGGGCACCGCCACACAGTTGATTTCGCAATGATAAGCATCTAGCCAATCAATAATCGCACCGCCAATAATGGCGCTCTCAAGCGCCGCTACGATTAATTGGCGCTCAGGTGCTTCAATTATTGCCTTAACGCCCTCGGCAGAAAAAAGATCCGGATCCGGATATTGATCACATCCAGGCGCATAAATGCCGCCTTCTCCCAGCGCGGCTTGGTACATCTCGGCAATGTCCCTCGCCTGCGAGGAGGATGGTTCTTTGACGCTTATTTGAGACTGTAGATCCTTTGGGCGAGCGATTGATGGATCGGCTATGCCAGTCATTGGGCACCTCTTTTATTGCTAAGAATGGGACTCTTTTGTTGGGCCAGAGTGTCGATTATCTGTCGGGCGCAATTAAATCCTGGCGCGCCAGTAACGTTTCCTGCCGGATAAGTTCCAGCCCCGCAAATATAGAAGTTTTCAAATGGTGTGGAATAAGGCTGGTCGCCGAATCGCCGGTTTTCCATCAGCCACTCGCTGGTCATGGGCAGATGCCAGCAGTCCATCGATTGGAGACTGTATTCATTCTGTAAATCGCCAGGCGCGATCACCACGCTGTCCACAATATGCTGACGAAACGTCGGGCAATGCCTTTCGATCGTGGCAATTGTCTGCTCAAGGAGAACCTTCTTGTTTTCTGCATCCCAAGGCTGTCCATTGAAAACTGAAGGCAGCCAGTGATAGGCCAGCGATAGCAAATGTTTGCCTGGTGGGGCAAGCGATGGATCAGTGAGCGAATTGAATAAAATTGTGAGCATCAAGTCGTCTGGCATTAGCCCGGCTTGCACTTTTTTGGACGCCGACATTACCTGATCAAATGAAATCGCCAGGCAGATAATGCATTCCTGATAGTTTTTAATTGAGGCAAGAGCTGGAATTGGTGGCACAGCATCCAATACAAAATGGATCTTTCCTGCTGAAACTGCCGGCGACAGGCTATTTAGGCGTGTCTTGATCGAATCAGGCACTGATTTTCTTTCGACTAGTTTTGTGAAAGTAGTGACTGGATCAGCATTGGATATAACCAGATCGTATTTTTCCACGCTTCCGTTTGGCAATATGACACCAACAGCCTTGTTGCCTTCCAGCGCCACCGATTTTACCGGGCAGGACGCAATGACACGCACACCTCTTTCCTGAGCACAATTGAGCAACGCTTGGGAGATCTCACCCATGCCTCCTTTGACCATGCCCCAGGCCCCTTCTGCATCGAGCGTTTGAGCCGTTCCCATGTGCAGGCAGCTGTAAGTGGTCCCTTTTTGATCTGGGAAACCTATGACGCAAGTCGAAGCGGCAGCAAGAAGTGAAGGATGGGTGAAATAATGCTGGCAAAGATCGAGGAACGTTCCCTGGAAAATGTATTTGGCAATTGTGTTTAAACCTGCTGCCGAAAGCATGTCCTCGATTTCGTGTTGTGTAGTCTCTGGCTTGAATTGATAAGCATAGACAAGATCAGCGGCCCGGCTAATTTCATTCCAAAAGCGGGACCAACCCTGAAGATCCTCTGCCGATGCCCGGCCTATTTCAATTTTGGCGCTGCCTTCTTGTCTGGGCGTATAGAGAAATTGATTGCCCGGCAGAACAACAATCTCGGGAGGCTCCGTGTAGTATGGCTCTAAACCTCTTTTATAAAGCTCCAGATCGGCAATGATCTCCTTGCGCAGCATGCCGTAGAAACCGGCTATAGATGACACTTGCACACCGGGCAAAAGTTCTTCAGTGATACAGAGCCCGCCAACAACGGCCCGTCGTTCATAAATGGTGACGGCATATCCTTCTTTGGCCAGATAACAGGCACAAACCAGGCCATTGTGACCGGCGCCGATTATTGCAATTTGCGGGTTTCGCGCCATCAACGGGGCCTTCTTATGCTCGTCAACCAATATGCGCTCTGAGAACGTTGATGAAGCGATCGATTTCATCTCTGGTGTTATAAAGATGAAGGCTGACTCTGAGATAGTCAGGTCTTTCGCCAGCACTCGGCAAACAGTGATCGCCTGTGCGAACGAAAATGTTTTCACTATCGAGCAAGAAAGCCAGATCGGTAGTAGAGATATTTTCGCTTCTAAATGAAATAATGCCGTAACCGACTGGACAGTTGCATACGGCAAGCCCTGGCGCAAATTCAAGATGGGGAAGCGTCTTCAATTGTTCGAGTAGATAAAATGTCAGATCGGAAACGCCGCGTTCTATATTCTCCAGGCCAACCTTATCGATGAACTCAATTGCGCTTCTCAGCGACAATATGCTTGGTATATTTTGGGTTCCGTTCTCCAGAAGGAGAGGTAAATTAGCAGTATTCAGCGACAATTGCTCTTTGGCGATCGTGGCGCTGCTATAACCACCTAGTCGGATTGGCGACATCTCTCCCTGGCGGCGATTGTGAATCCACAAAATACCTGTGCCGTTACCGGCGAACATTTTGTGGCCGGAGAATGAAACAAAATCCACATCCAGCGCCTTCACATCCACTTTCGTATGACCAACACTCTGGCTGGCATCGAGGCTGATCACGACGTCCTTGCCGACGATTTCCCGTACAGCATTCACCTCCATGTCCAAACCGTAAACGTGGTGAATATGGGAGATGGCAATCAAGCGCGTCCTTGTGCTGACACGTGAGCGAATGCCGGCGAAAGGATAGTCTCCCATAGTGTCTAACGGAAATGGCACAATGGAGATTTGTCTGCCGAATTCTGCTAGCAGTCTTTTCAAATTCAACCACGGAAAAATGGCGGATTGATGATCTTCCAAGCAGAGCATGATTTCGTCGCCATCGGCGAGGTTTGTCAATCCCCAGCAGGTTGCCACCATGTTCAAGCTTTCAGTAGCGCCGCTGGTGAAAATGACTTCATTGCCTTCAGCGTTCAAGAATTGGGCAACGGCCAGTCGAGTCTCTTCGATTGCCTTCAGCGCTTTCGTTGACCAACGATAGGCGGCTCGCCCGGCGTTTGTGCATTGCAAGGCATAGAACTCATTGATTGTCTGCAAAACAGAAGCAGGCTTTTGCGAAGTCGATGCGTTGTCAAAGAAAATCAAATCCGGATGTCCGGCAAATATAGGAAACTCTTGCCGGCTATCTGCTAGTTTTGCCTCGGCAGTGGCTGGGGTTCCACAAGCAGGTACTGAGTATTTGGTAGAGCTGGTCATAGAGGTTCTACCTAGTTGCTAGTGCCATTGGCGCAGTAGCAGTCTTTTCGGCAGGCATGCTGGCGTCTCGCCATGCAACATAACCGCCAAGCAAACTAGCGCAATCGATGCCGCGGGCATTAAAGAAAGAAGCAAACTTCCTGGACTGATCGCCTACGGGGCAGACGAATAGCACTCTTTGTCCGTTGGAAAATGGAACACCCCAGTCGCTCAATTCCTCCAGCGTCTCTGCCGGAATATTGATCGAGCCTGGGATGTGCGATGTTTTAAAAGCTAAAGCGCCGCGCATGTCGATCACAATGGAACTAGATTTTGATTTTATCCAGTCCCATGCTTCTTGAAGAGCAAGCTCCTTTGCCTGCTGGATTTGCTCGCTTGCCAGGGCTTTGATTGAATCTTTCCGAGGAACAATGCCGAAGAGCTCTGGGCGGGCCTTCTGCAGATACGAAAGGTACCATTCAACACGATCGCAGACGATAAACACAGCCGTTTTCTTTTCAGTGAGATTTTGATCGAGCGGGCGCAAGTATTTGAGCGCACCCGCCAGGCTACTACCGCCGGTTGGTCCAGACAGCACTCCAGCTTTGCGAATCAGCATCAGCATTGCATCCAACGCTTCGTCGGTTTTTACTTCTACTACGCTGTTGTAGAAATCCTTGCGGAACAAGCCAACCTCGAACATCTCATCGACGTTGCGAATACCCGGCAACATTTGTCCTTTTGCAGCGATGACACCAATGATCTCGATTTGGGGGTTCTTCTCTCTTAGAAATGATCCAGCACCACGGGTAGTACCGGAGGTGCCTAGCCCGCCAAAGAAGAAATCTACATTGCCCAGGTCGCTGTATATCTCCTGCCCAGTGCCAGCATAATGAGCCTGGACATTCTTCTCGTTGGTGTATTGACTGGTATGAAAATATTTGCCCGGAGCACCACTGATCATTTGCTCGATGAATGTCAGTGGGTCGTTAGGATCCGTTGGATCGGGGCATTCTGAGAGACCAGGCAGCTCTTCTATTTGCACTCCCAAGAGCTGCAACATTTGCTTTACTTCGCGAATTTTGATCCGGTTGGTGATAATCGTGAACGGAATGTCATGGACGGAAGAGATCGTCTGTATAGCTTTAGCCATGTTGCCGCTCGACGACTCAATTACTGTCAATGAGTTTTCCTGGATTTCCTGGATATGGTCCTTGAGCACATTCCAGGCGCTTCTATCTTTGACCGAACCCATAGGGTTGAGCATCTCCAGCTTGGCATAGAGATTGATGTTCTTCAGTCCGTGGACTTGAGGGTCTATTTCCAGAAGAGGTGTATTACCAACCAATTCAGTGATTTTCCGAACTAGCATATCGTCCTCCTAGGTAACCAGCGGACCGAGCGGGAAATAATGCCTATCCATCGACCAGCCAAACTGATCGTCTCGTTCCCAAACAGCAATTTTCTCAGCCACCGGTTGCATAATCGACTGGCTGGCACTAAAGTCCATGAAATAGCCGGCGGTGTTGATGAAGACAACTAGGTCTCCGGGTTTGGGCAGCGCCGGCAAGAAAGTCTTATGCCGGTAGATTAGATCGCTCTCGAGGCACAAATTGCCTGCAAAGAAAACCGGCACCGGTGCAAGTGATGGTGAAGGGCCATCCAGATAAAGCAAAACGGGGTCGACAAAAATCTCTTGATCGAGGAACGAAATATCTTGCCTCTTCATATTTAGGCAGACAATTGCTTCTCCCTTGCTGGAAGCACGGATGGAATTGACTTTGGCTATAGTAATGCCTGCCTGGTCAAGAAGCGATCTACCCGGTTCGATCCATAACTCAATCATATTATCTCTGAGCAATGCACTGCATGTAGTATCACGCCGATTGGGGATCTGCTGCTTCAACAATTCGTCCAAAAACTGCGGGCCAGCTAATTCATCGTAAAAGCTATAGCTATTGAAATTGCCCCTAAGCTTGCCTTTGTCGGCTGACATACCGAAGCCGTTGCCATGCCAAGTCAGAGGCGGACCGCTTGCCAGAATCGCTTCTTTTAGAGCAGTTGTATAGTGATTCCATTCTTCTTCATTAGCCAGATAGCTGATTTTGTAACCGCCACCTATATTTAGGACCCGTGGCTCCAACCCCAAATTAAGCGCCTTTTCCAATAGCTCAAAGCAATTTTCGACAGCGATCGTGCGCTCGAGAACGCTGACTGTGTCCAAATGGAACGAAAATCCCAGAAAATTCAAAATATCTCGGTGCTGTTGTAGATAAGAAAGTGCCTCGTCCAGCTGGCTGACTGGAATGCCGAAACGACTCGCTTTATTGAGGAAACGCGAATGTGACGATTCGAAGCCAGACAGCCGCAATAAGACGTCCGTGCGCTTGTCGGACTGAATCACTTTTCTCAGGGCAAAAACTTGTTGCAGTTCGGCAATGGTATCCACACTGATCGTCACACCATGAAGAACCGCCAGAGAGAGGAAATCCAAATTCTTAGGCCCAGTCGCTTCCAAGCGACATCCCTGGAGGCCTGAGGACAAGGCATGTGCCAGCTCGTTTGACGACGAAACATCCACATACCCCTGACTATTAATCGCCAGTTGTCTGATTACGCTGCTTGATTGATTGGCCTTATGGGCGAAATAAACGCGCCCGCGTATGCCATGTTGCGAGTATGTGTCCTGGAAACCTGCCAGGTTATGCGACACTAATTCCGGAAAAAGAACATTCAACGGACTGCCAAGCGCGCCCACCAGCTCTTGGACTTTGCTGCCGTTGTTGAGAAACCTCGCCACCAACGGATGAATGCGGGGAGTAAGAGTGAGATTAGGCGTCTCGTCGCCTTCTTCCATCGTGGCGATGGCAGCTGGCTGACTCATATTCAACATTGTTCTAGCGCTGCCCCTTCAGTAGTCCAAACGGTCCCCGTCCCCAAGATGCTCTCGGTTTCACAATAAGAGTTAGCCATCATTGAGAATAAAAAGAGAACAAAAACCGTTTCCATTTTCGGGTAGTCTATCATCCTGTCGGATCCTGGAGCGTAATTGTTTCTATTTTTGTCATTTATTTTTTCAAGAACTGAGTAATGCCAAGCTCAGCGGTGACATCATCTCTAAAGAGACTGACCAATAAGAAAGAGAAATTGATCGATTGATCGAAGTGAGCTTAGCTGGCGCAAAAACAGTCTGCCAAAGGTCACGCCTGCTGAATTTTAGAGACGAGCAATTGCAACGAAAACGGTTGTCACTTCTTTACGCTTAGCAATAAATGCTCCCTGTAAAAGCCTGATATTTACTGGCTTTTACTGATCAATAGAAAATTGCTTCTTTTAGTGATCGAGTAGTGATCAACTAGCGATCAAGCCTGAAGTAAACTTAGCCTGTATTCATTAACTGGTAAGACGGGGGAAAAAATTATGGCTTGTACTACCCATAGTGCTCATAGTCATGTACATGGAAAAGCGTGTGGGCATAAAGCAATTCGGCATGAAGATCACATTGATTATCTGCATGACAGTCACCTGCACCATCCACATGATGGACATGTTGATGAACATACGTTATCGATAAGCGCCAGTAATAAAGCATCGTGCACGCCTGCTCATGCTTGCAGCGGGCATGAAGCAAAACACGTGCACAGCGCAACATGTGGACATGAGGCAATACCACACGGCGACCATATCGACTATTTGGTGAACGGACATCTCCATCACACTTGCCAAGCACATTGCGACGATCACGGTCCCTTGGCAATTGCTTGAGCTAGTCGCTCGCTGACCCATAACAAGAACAAGTAGCAATAGCAAGTACGGGCGCTATGGTAGAAGCGTCTGTTTCCAAGTTGGCCCGCAACAGCGTATCCTGGATCCCCTACCGGGGGTTGGGTATTTATGGCTGCGCAAGTGCTTATAGATCACATGAAAGTCAAAAGTTTATCTCATTCTGGCGCGGCAAATTAGAATTGCTGGCTGCAGTAAGCCGCTAGACGAAAGACGCAAAGCGTTCGCTCAAAAAGCGGGGTAGATATCCATTACTTCTATTTGCGAGACTAAGGAACAAGTTTTCTCTCCACACAAAAGATTTACCGAGACACCAAAAACAGTTCAGCTTCTCTAATTACGACTCTTTTGCTCTTTGCCTTACAAAGACAGATTCTTACGCAGAGAGGGCCATCGGTGTCACTGTCTGTTCGCGCTATCTGCGCGAACTCAGTCTGTGAATGTGGTCGGCCAATGGTTGGACTAAATGTTGCTTGCACGTGCACACGCAGAGAAGAAGCGAGTGCCTGTCCCATCCTGACGTACTCTGACCGGAGAAGGAGGAATACATGAATCACATGTGTCACATGCAAAATTCGGCTCAATCGACGATGCCAGATTGGTTGCTTTACAGCATGGCTGCATTGTTCTTCGCAGGTGCATGCTTCTATCTCTACCGGCTAGTTCGGCCAAAGGTTGTTCAGGCCGCCTATGGTTACTACGATTGGGAAAACGAGATCGGACACGGACTTTGCATGCTGGCAATGTCTGCGGCACTCGCTCCTGCATTTATGCAACCGCCGGCGATGTTCTGGACGGTCGTGCTATCGCTTGGAGGCGCCTGGTTCTTTCTCAGGGCTCTGACCTGGGGGCGCAAACTAGCGCACAACAAGTGGTGGTATGACTGGGGACATGTCGGCATGCTTTTCGGCATGGCGCTTATGTTCGCCAACATTTCCGGGCGGGTTGTCGTCCTGATCGCTGGCGCCTTCTGGCTCTGGTTCAGCCTCTACAATACCTACCAGACGTGGATCGATCGCCGATCTGGCAACGTGCTGTGCATCGGCTCAAACCTTTGCCACCTCACTATGGGCGTTGTCATGTTCGCAATGACTACCGCACCGTCCCTCTTCATGGGCAATACGGCGACATAAAATTCGTCCGGGTAGAGCGGCGTTGTTGCTCTACCCCGGCGAGGAATCATGTCTCAGGGCGAGCATATTTTGTCTTGCCCTTCTTTTATTTTTTCTACTATAGAATAACATAGATAATAGAATGTAAGCGACCCACCATTGGCTGTTCCCAAGGAATGGCCTCGCAGAACGAGTGCTGAAGACTGTAACCAAAGGCCGCGAGGCTCGACCGACTTGAACAATATCTACACGTACTACCTGAGTTATGGCTGGGACGCATTTCTCGCCCAGATAGCCCTTCTCGAAGACATTCAATTTGTGGAGATTTAGCCATTTACAGACTAGTACTCCGGCAGTCTATTTCATCTTCCCGTTGCTGGCTGTTCCATCTCATCAAAGTTAGCTTCACCGCCAGCCTGCTCCTCTTGTAACTTTTGCATGAGCAGAAGCTTCTTGCCGCGAAAAGCCGCGATATCGAAAATGTCCTGTTGATGCAAACGTTGTGCCGCCTTGTAAACTTGCAAATAATCGTCAACGTTGTTGGCATAATCCAGTGCTCGCCTGAGACAATAACGGTTGGCGTCTGAATAATTGAATTGTTCGACTTGCGGCAACAATGCCATCAACTCCGCTGTCGAACGACCGTCGTCCTCAAGTTCTTTAAGAATGCGCCGCGTCAAATCATCCATGCCCAACAGCCTCGCTTCATTGGCTAATTTAATCGCGTCAGGCACAGTTTTAGTCTGAGCATAAATTTTTTCCAGCGCTAAATGCGCAACATCATTGAGAGCAATTTCCTGCGTTTTTTTGGCAAGATCGTACAGTTCGTCCGGTGTACGCGCATTGGCAATTAAGGTCTTGATCGCCTCGCTGGTAACCTCGAACGCTTCTAGCCTTCGCGCCTTCAGAACAACTCGGATGCGATCGTCTTGGCTCTTAGCCAAGGACAACGCCTTTTCCAGACTCTGGCGTCTGGCGTCCAAGAGAGCAAAGCCTGCGGCATCGGTGGCGGAAGCGATAGCCAGGCATTGTTCAAAATTATTGGCTGAAGCAAGCAAGGTGATAAAGGCCTGATTGGCTTTAGCATTACCATTTTTGGCCATATGCTTTGCTTTTTCCAGCTGCTTTGTCTGCTGTCGTGAGAAGAGCGAATCGGCAGCAGGCTTGCTGGCCAATGATGATGAGGACAGCGTCATCGCTGCCGCCATCAAAAGCGCTCCACATTGCAGGAAGAACTTACTAGTCATCTCAGGTATGTTTTCCGGTTAGTTTCGACCGTGATTATCATCATCAATTACCCTCTCAAAAGCGGCGCCATAAACTTCAAACTTGTCTCCAAAGCTCGATCCAGCTCCTCTGGTTCGTCGGCTACAAACTCGTCGTCCATGTGAATGGATATCGTGCCATCAAAATCATATAGCTTCAGCGCCTCAATGAATTGGCGCCAATCGACTTGTCCTTTTCCGGCCATACGATAGCGCCACCATAACGGACCGTACATGCCGCTATCAGTTAAGAGTTCGCGACTGATTTCAATGTCATGCGCCTCTATGTGCTCAATCGCTTTGGTCATCCCCGACAAAATTCTCAGATAATCGATGCCTAGCCAGACGCAATCGGCTGGAGAAAAGCTGAGACTTAAATTAGTCCCGTGCGAGATCAGATCGCGCCAGTCCTGCGGCTCCATGGCCCGCCATTTTTTGAGCGACTGATCTCGAAAGGCAAGCGGTGTCGAGAGCCTGAGAAGCAAGCGAACTGATTGATCGTCGGCCTTCTCTTGAATCTCGTCGAGCTGCTGAATAAGTTTATGCTTCCAACTGTCGTTGGCTGACGGCATAACGCTAAAGGAAACACGCGCGCAGCCAAGCGTTTTTGCCACTTGCAAAATCTTGGCAAGCATTGGCGAAAATTGTTTGATCGATTTCTTGTCCTCGGTGTCCAAGCAAAAGTCCAAATTGAGACAAGCAAATTCGATACCAGACTCAATCGCTTGCGCGGCCACAGACTTTAACTTATCGCGCTCCTTTGCATCTAACTTGACGCCGTTTCTCCCGACAGCAGAAAAAGGCGCAAAAGAATATTCGACTGCTGACAGTCCTCGTCGGTGGGCGAGCTCAACGGCACCGTCGAGCCCGCAACTGAATCTGGTGGCATCGAAGCACAACCGCATGGCTGCCAGTTTAGCAAATTCCAGGTCGAATTATGCACGTCATATTGACATCAAGTAGTCTTGCCTAACCAGCGGATCAGGTATGTCGTTAAAATCCATCCGCTTCATCGTTTTGGCCAGAAAGTCAGCGCCACGCCGAATCGATATAGTCACTTCCGTCTCCGGTTTCCCGACAATCATGTTGTAAACGTCCTCTTTAGATAATCCAAGAGTCGGTACACCATCAACAGCGACAATTATGTCGCGCGCATGGAGGCCGACCTCCCAGGCGGGCGTGCCTGGAAAGACGCGATTGATGATCGGCATATGGCCGATTGGCAACAGAAACTTCACGCCGATAATACCAACCCCACTTTGCATTTGCGTATTGAGGAGATTATTGGCGGCACCGGATTTCAAAGTGGTTTCTGGCGCAACCTTGGCTGTTTGACCGCTTAGCTTCTCTTGCTTTTTCTTTTTGAAAACATCGAAAGCGCCAGTCGATAGTTTCTTTGGCGTTGAAGGAGCCGCGATCCCTGCCGTCTCTTGATGTTGCACTCCGCCTTTGAGAGTTTTCGATTTAGGCGCCGTCAGATCCAATTTTGGAATGTCCGGCTTTAAAACCGGTTCGTCCTCCACAGTTTGCGTGCCAGCCAAGCCTGTAGTCGAACTGGCCGGCAAAACCAAGATAGACAGCCAGCGCCGCCTGACCCAGCAATTTTCGACGCAGCTGTCTTTTGTAACTGGGCGACATCATCACTCCCCTCGAAGCTTTCCAAGGTGAACGACGGCTGATGACATTGGCAAGTTCGGTAAGCACCATTAAATTTGTTGCTGCTACTTTCCTATTCCTTCAGCATATCAATATTATTAGGCACCCATGATACGCTTGGCGATAATTTCCAGGACGAGCTTAGAGGGGTCGGGAGGATTGGTGTGAACAAAGTTACAGTTGTGGGTGCTGGTTTCGTCGGCGCCACAGTGGCGCAATATGTGGCAGATCGGGATCTGGCCGATGTAGTAATTGTCGACATTATTGAAGACTTGCCGCAGGGGAAAGCTCTAGACATGATGGAGTCCGCGCCGCTCAGTGGGCACGATCGCAAACTGACTGGCGCTAATGATTATGCTCAAACAAAGGGCTCGGATATTGTTGTGATTACTGCCGGCATCGCACGAAAGCCAGGCATGTCGCGAGACGATTTGCTGAAAACAAACGCCAATATCGTCCAAAATGTGGCCAAAGAGACGGTGAAATATTCGCCCGACGCCATATTCATCGTCGTCACCAACCCGCTGGACGTAATGACCTATTTGACCTGGCAGGTGACTAAGCTCCCGTCGTCGCGCGTCATCGGCATGGCCGGCGTCCTTGATAGTGCCCGCTTCCAGACTTTCATCGGCATGGAGCTCGGCTATTCAGTAGAAGACATCAAAGCCATGGTTTTAGGCGGACACGGCGACTTGATGGTGCCCTTACCGCGTTTTTCCTCGGTCAACGGGGTGCCGATCACCGAGTTGATGAGCGCTGAACGCATCGAAGCGCTCTCTAAACGAACGCGCGAAGGCGGCGCCGAAATCGTCGCTTTGCTCAAATCGGGTAGCGCTTTTTATGCCCCAGGAGCCTCTGTGGCGGCGATGGTTGAGTCGATCCTGAAAGACAAGAATCGTCTGCTGCCCTGTGCTGTCCTGCCAGACGGCGAATATGGACTGAAGGACGTCTATATTGGTCTGCCAGCCGTGATCGGCAGAGCTGGTTTGAAAAAGATTGTTGAGCTAAAGTTACAAGCTGAGGAAAAGGCTGCTCTGACTAAGTCGGCTCAGTCAATTCGAGAGAATATCGAGGCCATGAACAAATTGCTCGTCTCGGTCTGATCCTTTAATCTATCGGCACAGACAGGCGTACGAGGTTGTCCCTGGCTGAGCAGAGTAGCTGGTCTTAGAATGTCTTGGATGTGTCCTGGCGCCAGTCTGCGCCAGATCTTTGCCACAAGTTCTTACAAAGTCCAACTGGCGCGCGATCTTTGTCTGTGCGACCCCTGTATAATTAAAACGCTACTTGCTTGGACTTTCACCAGGATTTTCAGGACTTTTATCGATCACGCTTGCTGGAGTAATCTGGATAAACCGTGACGGTGGCTAACAAGCAACAACAATTGCCGGAGCATGGAGGTTACATGCGGGTAATGTCGTCATCATCTAAATATCCATCAGGACGCGTCGCGACCAAGCGATGGGGCGAATTATTACACCATATGCGGTGGCAATTGCTGTATCGCTTTCCTTCTTCCCATGGAACCGCGCTATGGCCCTCGAGACTTCACCAGCGATTACCACAGCTGCCAATGCTGGCGATCTTTTTTTCGATTCAGATAAATCAAACGATCCCGAACGTAAGGAGATCGAGAGCTTGCTAAACGACATTGAGGCAAGTTGGAATAGTCACGATCTAGAGAAAGTGATGAGCTACTATGCCGACGATTATATAAATAATGATGGCTTGGACAAAAAGGCGGTTTCGGAGCTGACGCAAGAATTCTGGAAAACTTATCCGGACGCCAAGTCGGCATCACAAACCAAGCAAATTCGCATCGAAGGCAATTTTGCCACAGTTGAATCGCGTGATACCGCGACAGGCACCACCGCTCTTAACCCTGTGCATGATACGTCGCTGACTGGCGAACTCAACTCTGTTTCGGAAGGGCAGCTCTACTTAAAGAAGACCGGCACAGATTGGAAAATCATCGGCGATCGCATTGACTACGAAAAAGTTCGTGTGGCCTATGGCATGGCCAAGAGTTTGAACGTATTATTTACCGCCCCAGAACAAGTTAAGTCTGGCAAACAGTTCACAGCCAAAATCGAAGTTGACGTGCCGAGCGGCTATCTGGCAGTCGGCTCCATCACTAACCAGCCACTCGAATACCCACAGCATGCGCCAAGCGAGATCTGGCGAGCCATGGAAACTCCCATTTTGGAGCGGATTATTAACGCCAATGCCAGTAATAAGAATGAACTCCTGATGGCCACTATTGGTATTACTGATCTAGCGAAGCGGAATCTGGTGGGCATCGAATTGCTCACACGTCGCATGAATGTCGTACCGGACATCGAAACAAATAAGACACAAACAGCCTCCGCTTCAGATGATTCCTCGATCCAAAAAGCATTCAAGATCGAGTTGCCAGACAAAAAAGACTGATATCAATCAGGCATCTTAAGGTCGCGCAGTTGCAACTTTTCAAATACCCTAAATTGTGGTGGCTGAAATTTGTTATTGCTTTATCTTGTTTCTCGCTCGATTATCTCACCAAAGATTGGGCAAGAAATCACTTGCATTTGTACGGCAGCGAGCCATTCATACCAAATTTTCTGAGACTTACTTTGGTCACCAACAGCGGTGCGGCCTTTAATTTGGGCAGCAACCATGCACTACTGATGACGGTGATTGCTACGACTGTTACACTCCTGCTTATCATTTGGGTACTGAAGGAAGACCAGGCAATGTCTGGAAAATCAAACTTGATCGGGATCGCAGCAGGCTTTTTGATCGGCGGCGCCCTCGGCAATTTGTCGGATCGATTTTTGCGAGGACGGGTTACTGACTTTCTAGAATTTACGTTTGTCTCATTTCCGGTTTTTAACTTGGCCGACATTTTCATTGACGTAGGCGTCGGCTTGATTATTATCCTTGCTTTAAAAAATAAGTCAGCAGCCAAGCTTAGTTAGTGGCTGCACCAACAATTCGGATTTCGAAAAATGAAGGATGACACACCCAGCGACCATTTAGAAATTGAAGTCGAACCCCAGATTAGTGGCACTAAGCAACCACGGCTAGATACCTTCCTTACTGAAAAACTGAAAGGATTAAGCCGCAGCAGAATCCAAAAACTAATTGACGAAAATCTTGTCCTTGTCGATCAGCAGGCGGCCAAAGCCAGTCTTCGTTTGAAGGGCGGCGAAATGATCACTATTGAGATTCCGCCCCTCGAGGAATTGGATCTGGAACCTGAGGCGATTCCGTTAGATATCTTGTACGAGGATGAACACCTGGCGGTGATCAATAAACCAGCGGGCATGGTCACTCATGCCGGCGCCGGCGTCTACTCCGGCACGTTAGTAAATGCGCTTTTATATCATATGCAAGGCACCTTATCCGGTATCGGCGGCAAAATTCGTCCCGGCATTGTTCACAGACTGGATAAAGATACCTCCGGTCTGCTGGTGGTAGCCAAAGACGACCTTTCTCATCGTCATCTCTCCGAGCAAATTAAGGCCAAGAGCGCGCGCCGCGTGTACATCGCTCTAGTTGCCGGACATCTAATAAGACCGGGCATCGTTGATGCAGCGATTGGCAGGCATCCAGTCAAACGAAAACAAATGGCTGTGATCGCTTCCGGCAGAAATGCAGTCAGTCGTTACGAGATTTTGGAACATTTCACTCAATATACTCTGGTCAAAGTGGAGCTTCAGACAGGTCGCACACATCAGATTCGCGTACATATGTCGCACATCGGGCATCCTGTAGTCGGCGATCTTCTTTATAACCGCGGCGCTTCCGGTAATCTACCAACCAGAAAGAAACTCGGCCTCAAGGGTCATGCACTACATGCATCTCAGTTGAGCTTCGTTCATCCGGTCAGCGAACGCCTGCTAGAATTTGAAGCACCTTTGCCAGATGACTTTGAGAGAGCTCTTGCCAGTTTGTCCAAACTGCGATGACTAACTCATTCAGGGAGAGAGTCCTTCATGACTTTTGCATACTTCTTCGCCATTTTCGGCGGCATTCTCAGCCTGGTTTGCTTTTATATAGCGCTGGCTGGCTTTGCCGTTTCGGTTCCTGTCAATTTGTTCAACTCGGCGGCGAGCGTGCCGGCTGGCTTGGTTGTGCTCGGGTCGTGGCTTGCTGGTTTGGCTCTGGCACTGGCATACCAGCAATTAACACTGAGAAAAGCCATGGGCAATGAAAAGAAAGTTGAGTGGCAGGTGCAAGACGTCAAACTGGTCGCTGAAATCAAATCGGATCGTGAAAAACAGCTTGAGGCCAAAATCGCCACCCTGGAAACGGCCTTGAGCAGGGCGCTGAAAAAGAGCTCCGGCTGACGAGCCGATTAAGCTAAAACCGAAGCGGAATCTGAGCCATTAGTTGGAACCGGGCTTTTTAAAATCCGATGCTTTGAGATTATCGATAAATTTCTTGAACTCTTGAGCCTCTTCTTCATCTTTCTCAAAGTCGGCAGGGATTGTACCGTCAGCAACGACCTGAGCCGAGACAAATATCGGACATTTCGCCCGCAAGGCCAGAGCAATAGCATCGGAAGGTCGAGCGTCAATCGAGCGAGTCGTATCCAACTTGTGTTCGGGGTCGTCGATCAGCAGGATAATCGTGGCAAAGTAGGTATTTGATGCCAACTCGTTGATTTCCACCTGCTTCACCTTGTAACCCAGGGTGTGAACGGTGTTGAGCAGAAGATCGTGCGTCATCGGCCGCTCGGGCTTCAAGTTATCAAGCGCCCGATTGATTGCATTGGCTTCCGGCATACCGATCCAGATTGGCAGTGCGCGCCGTTTTGTGGAGTCGTTGAGCACAACAATCGGATGCCCATTCCGGGCATCAAGCGCAATTCCAGCCACAAACATCTCTATCATTATGCTTCCAATCAAGCCAGTTCTTGAGTTTGTGATCGGCTTCCAAACGGGCTTGAGCAGTCAATTCGCAAAGAGCTAAGCTATCACTCATCTTTACTTATTCCCAACATCCCTGATTTTACCTGCATTGAAGATAAATTTTTGCTGACAAGAACCTATGAAATATGCATAGGAATGGGCATTCCGAAAGGGTTATACACGACCAGCTAAGAAAAAGCGACGCCCGTCCGATTACGAAAGTTCCTAGTATTGACAGTGCTGCCAGACTCGTGCATAAACTATGCCAATTGGATATGGACCCTCAATTTCGGCAGATTCTCCACGGTAAAATGAGGGTCGAAATTATCGAATCCCATCAGTCCGGATGGCGGAATTGGTAGACGCGCACGTTTGAGGGGCGTGTGGGCAACCGTGAGGGTTCAAGTCCCTCTCCGGACAAATATTGCAAAAAGATTCCTTTTTGGGGTCGTCAGGTTTTGGGTCGTCAGGAGAGCCGGCAATGATGATCAGCACAAGAGCACAGTGGCCACACACCATCGATGACATTGTCAAATCACTAGACGGAGTCTGGGGACTGGTCGGCGCGACCGGTCCGAATGGTAATTTGTTTCGGTTGGAACGCAGCCTGCATGAACCTTTAAATTACACTGTCACCGAATATAATGGCAACGACGAAAGCGATATCGTTCGTAGAGAAGCTTACGCAAAAGAAAAAAGAAACGAGGCGATAAAAGATTTCGCCCTCTCTATTGGCTTCGATGTCTAAGCCTTTAGGCATTATCACCCAAGGTTCGTTATCGACTGGTTTGGAAATGCGTCTGGACGTAAACCAATCTGTCGAAAACCTTAGAGTGGGCCGATTTGTCGTGATCGAAGGAAAGAAACATCGCTTTTTCAGCATGCTGACAGATGTTACTCTCTCCGCGACAAATCCAGCCATCCTGGCCAATCCTCCCCAGGCAGACGATTTCCTCCAGACGGTCTTAGCAGGGGTTTCTACCTACGGTAGGGTGAAAGTCCAACCGATGCTGATGCTGGAGAAACAGAACGCGGGCGCCGACGAGCTGAGACCGGTGAAAACAATTCCTAGTCATTTTTCGCCTGTATTCGAAGCCAAAAAGGAAGATTTCGCCCTGGTCTTTGGCAACGAGGATGAGGATGATCCGCTCAACTTGCATTTCAACATCGGTACGCCATTAAACATGGAGACACCGGTTTGCTTGAACTTGGCTCGATTTATCGAGCGATCGAATGGCATCTTTGGCAAGTCAGGCACAGGTAAGTCCTTTCTCACACGCATTTTCTTGTGTGGATTGATCAAGAAAGATGTGGCGTCCGTACTCGTCTTTGACATGCACAATGAATATGGCTGGCAAGCCATCTCTGAAAGCAGATCGGCACCGCGAGTGAAAGGTTTGAAGCAATTGTTCGGTTCCCAAGTTACCGTCTTCAGTCTTGACGCCGAATCATCAAGGGCAAGGGGCATCCCTGACGCGCACGAGCTTTATATTGGCTACAACCAAATTGAAATCGAGGATCTCGAACTTCTGAAGAATGAGCTGGCTCTATCTGAAGCGACTCTGGAAAACGCCTACATCGTCAAAGAAAAGTTTGGCCTTGATTGGATCGCCACTTTGTTAGATATGTCGGGTGACGAGATCGAAGAGTTCTGCGCAAACTATAAAGGCCACGCCACTGCCATAAAGGCGCTGCAAAGACGCTTGAATACTGTTGTCCAGAAAACGCCATACCTGAAGCCGAGAGTTAACCATAATTACATCGATGAACTGCTCCGCTATATTCAAACGGGGCGACATATTGTTTTGGAATTCGGACGGCAGAATAATCTATTATCGTATATGCTCGCCACCAACATCATTACGCGCCGCATTCATGCGGAATATGTCAAGCATTCCGAGCTGCATATTGCCAATCCAGAAAAGATTGCTGCACCACGCAAACTGATGATCGTCATTGAGGAAGCACATAGATTTTTAGCACCGCAGATAGCACGTCAAACCATATTTGGTATCATCGCCCGAGAAATGCGCAAGTATTTTGTCACCTTGCTCATCGTCGATCAACGCCCAAGCGGCATCGATCCCGAGATACTCAGTCAAATCGGCACGCGGGTTACCGCGTTGCTGAACGATGAAAAAGACATCGACGCAGTTTTTACCGGGGTATCTGGTAGCCAGACACTGCGGACGGTACTGTCGCAGCTGGACCCCAAACAGCAAGCGCTCATTCTTGGTTATGCGGTGCCAATGCCGGTTGTCGTCAAAACGAGAGGGTTTGATAGTGAGTTTTACAAAGCCATTGCTCCACACTCGTCTGGCGATTTGCAATACGACTCGCTGGCCCGGAAGGCATTGGCGAGCGAGGAAGTCTTCGGGCACGGCGCCTAGCTATTACCAGGACTTGCATCTTGCGATGCATTTGAGCTACGCTAACCGTTTACTTGCTTACTAAATTTAGTTGCAATGGAGCCTGCAAGTGGCAGAAATGCATGAGCAAGAGAACCAAGCACAAGAAAATTTTGTCGAGAATCGCGATCCGACAGAATTCGCGATGTGCATCATTTTAGCTGCTGCTTACTTGGGTCTAGCAAAATATTGTTGGGACCCATTGAGAACGGCCGAAAATTGGCGGCTATGGGTGAATGTCGAAGGTTTCTTCGTGACCATCGCCCTGATTTCGATGATGGTTGGGCTCAGGCCTTATCTGACGCCTTCCAGTTTGCAGATTTCAGGCCGGGGCATTAAATATCGCGGACCTTATTGGCTGTGGCGCAAGACGGTCAATTGGGAACAGGTAGTCCAAATCTATATAAGCGCCGAGCTGATCATCGTTCTCTACAAGCCGAATCCGTTAAAGAAAAGGGTTTGGCCAATGCTGATCGCCTCCATCTATCTAGCTGAGCGAGAGAAAATTGCTCAGACAATGATTCACTACTGCCCGATTAAACCGACGATTATGACTAATCCCGCTCTCTATTCGCGCTTATTAATGGGATGCTTGTTCCTGATCGTCGTTGTCTGGATTCTGGAAATGCTGATGAGCTAGAAGTTTGCCAGGCGGAATCAAACAAAATCACTCAGCCAGAGCACGCAAATAGGCGATGAGCGAATCCATCTCCTGATCGTTCAAAACATCCCTCGGCTGGGGAGGCATTATGCCCTTGCCCTGGCGCAGAAATTTGGCCAAAGCGCCGTCGGTGGGGAAATGATCCGCCAGATGATCCAGCGCTGGTCCCAACGGACTTTTCTTGCCGCCAGGATGGCAGGTATTGCAACTGCGGAAGAAAACTTGTTCGCCGGTCAGATCTGTGCTCATGGACGCTTGTTTTTCGTTTTGGGCGCGCTTTACCTGCTCAATCCTTTTCACTTCCTCTCTCATGGCGCAACCAGCCAGCAATGAAGCAAGCACGCCAGCCAAAAGATATCGGCGAAGCATAAAACTGAACAATCCGCCCCCTGGAGAAACCGCGGCAGCAAGACTTTACCATAGTTTTACACGCCCAACGAAAGCAGTAGATAATCGCTCACCGTCGGCAACCCAAATAAAAGCCCAATATAAGCGCCAGAAGTTGAAGCAAAAGAAGGAAATGCGCTTAACACTGTATTTACCTGGGCATTGTATCTTAAGTATTGAGGCGCAAAGCGCTCTCAATGCAACGCCAGAAGCAATCTGCAGAATACTACCGTTAGACCTGCAGCACATATTTTCCGCGAATGCATTCCGACTAGTTCGGCTGGAAGATGTGATTAAGAGGGCACTGGGATCGATTCGCATCGGAGCAAAGCGTATCCTTCTCTTTCATTACGAATTAGCTCCCTAGACGCGGCGAAGCCACATGAAAAATCAAATATCCAGAGTTGATCCCCCGACTAAGCAAGTCCCGCCGGAGCCAGAAGAGCGCATTTTAATCCGCGGCGGCAAACCGCTTTCGGGCACAGTCCGGATTGGCGGCGCCAAGAACGCAGTTCTAAAAATGATGGCGGCGGCCATTTTGGCAGAAGGTGTTTCCGTTGTGCGCAACGTTCCCGATTTGACAGACGTGCACATGATGGCTGATGTCCTCAGACATCTTGGCGCAAAAGTGGAAGTGCGCCCAGGCGAAGTAGAAATCGACGCTCGTAACGTCAACGATTTCGAGGCACCCTACGAGTTAGTCAGTCAACTGCGAGCCTCCATTGTAGTTTTGGGCCCGCTGCTCGCTCGCTTCCATCAAGCCAAAGTCTCATTACCCGGCGGCTGTGCTATCGGTGAACGGCGAATAGATTTGCACGAAAAAGGCTTGAAGATGCTCGGCGCTGAAGTGGGCATCGATCATGGTTACGTTTACGCCAGCGCAGACAAACTAGTCGGCACAAGAATCTATTTGGAGCGCCCGTCTAACGGTGCTACAGAAAACATCATGCTGGCTGCAGTTTTAGCTGAAGGTCAAACGGTGATCGAAAATGCCGCCCAGGATCCAGAAATCAGCAATTTGGCAGATTTCATTAACGCGTTGGGCGGCAAGGTTGGCGGTGCCGGCACCTATACGATAACCATCGACGGTGTTAAGCCCAGCGAGTTGCATGGCGCTGTGTTCGATACCATTCCCGATCGTCTCGAAGCCGGAACTTTCATCTTTGCTTGCATGGCCACCAGCGGTGACATCGCCATTGAAGGAGCGAATCCGCACCACCTTTACTCGGTCATCAACAAAGCCCAAGAGATGGGCGCAGAAATGGTGATCTTGGCCCCCGATACAATCAAGATCAGAGCTCGCGGACGGATGAAGCCATCCGACGTAACGACCGTGCCGTACCCTGGTTTTCCTACCGACTTGCAAGCGCCGGTCATGGCCGTTTCCGTAACTGCCGAGGGCACCTCCATTATTACCGAAACAATATACGAGAACCGCTTCATGCAAGTGGCTGAATTGCGACGGATGGCGGCTGATATTGCTTTGACTGGCAACTCAGCTGTGGTTAAGGGTGTGCCCAGGTTAATGGGCGCCGAAGTAAAGGCTAGCGATTTGCGGGCCGCCGCCGCTTTGATCATCGCCGGCTTGGGCGCTGATGGGATTACGGAAATAACCGGGCTAAGCCATTTGGATCGCGGCTACGAAAAATTAGAAGATAAGTTGCGGGCATTGGGTGCTGATATCTGGCGACGCTAAATCTCCAAAAGCATCTCCAGAACTGCTCTAACAAAGAGTCTTGCGTGAGGATATTCGAATTAGCGTGTCCCAGTCTGTGCAGGAACCAATTTTTTTTGGCCTGAATTCTGGTATTTTCGAATCTTCGCGTCCCTGGGCAGGTGAGGACAGTCCCCATGCTGGTGATGAAATTCGGTGGCACTTCAGTCGGTTCAGCAAACCGATTTCATGGTGTCTACGAGCTGATCAAAGAAGTTCAACAACAAAATGAGGCTGCCGTTGTCGTTCTTTCGGCAATGTCGGGCATGACCAATGCCCTGATTGAGGGTGCCCATCAGGCCGTTAACCGCGACTTGAAGGGCGCGTTGCAAACGATCGTCGCCATCAGTGACAACCATGTGCAGGCAGTCGAGGAACTGTTCATCAAATCTGATCAATCCATGCAGCTTTTGCGGGATATTGAGACTCAGCTTGCCGAACTGGAAATTTTGTACAAGGGCATTAGCTACCTGGGCGAGCTAACCAAGCGTTCGCTTGATGCGGTATCGGGTATGGGTGAGTTATTGTCATCGAAAATTTTCACTGCCTATGCCACCGCCAAAGGCCTGAGGGTCAAGTGGTTAGATGCCCGCCAGTTCATTGTCACTGATCATCACTTCGGCAAAGCCAATCCTCTCTGGGATAAGCTCATTCCCAAGACACAGGAGGCAATCTTGCCCATTTTGAAGGATGGTACCATGGTGATCACGCAGGGCTTTATCGGTGCCACTGAAGATGGTGCAAGCACTACCCTAGGAAGAGGCGGATCGGACTTCACTGCTTCCCTGATTGGTGTTGCCCTGTCCTGCGACGAGATTCAAATTTGGACAGATGTGGATGGCATGATGACTGCCGATCCGCGTGTTGTTAAGGATGCGTTCGTCCTGCCAGAGGTGTCGTTTCAGGAAGCATCTGAATTAGCCTATTTCGGTGCTAAGGTGCTGCATCCATTAACGATCGCACCTGCGGTGGAAAAGAACATCCCAGTGCGCATTCTCAATACACTGGCGCCAAAGAAAAAGGGCACAATCATCAAAGATTCGGGCAAATCACAAGGTGTGGTCTGCGCGATTGCCTCCAAGAAAAATATCACCGCCTTCTTTCTCACCACTCCTCGCATGTTGATGATGCATGGTTTCTTGACAGGAATTTTTGAAATATTTGAAAAGCATGAAACGTCAATTGACCTGATTGCTACATCTGAAGTTTCAATTTCGGTGACAGTCGATCGAAAAGACACGGTCGCCGCCATTGCTGCGGATCTTTCGCAATATGGACAAGTCAAAATAATGAACGATGTGGCGATCATTACAGTCGTCGGCCGTCAATTCAGAGAGCAAAGCGGCATCGCCGGAAAAGTCTTCGACGCTCTAAGAGACGTAAACATTTTGATGATCTCCGGTGGCGCGTCGGACATCAACATGAGCTTCGTCGTCGCTCACGATCAAGCGGATCGAGCAGTGCGGCAATTGCACGAGGCCTTCTTTGTCGGCGTCACGTCATGATGCCCGACACATCGTCCGATATCTAATCGCTTCGGCGATATCGTGCACTTCGATATCGTCGCGATCATCGAGATCAGCGATCGTGCGAGCGATGCGCAAAACCCGGTCGTAAGCTCGAGCGGACAGACCGAGCTGGGTAATTGCTTTCGCTAATAGCAAGCGGGACGTTTCATCGACTCGGCAGAATTTGGACATTTGCCGTTGACTGAGCTGGCCGTTGAAGACAAATTTATCTGCATTAAATCGATCGCGTTGCCTGGCCACTGCTCGATTGACGCGCAGGCGAATAGTGGCTGACGAATCAGTGCCGAGAGAACCGGCAAGCTCCATTTCTTTCAAGCGGGAAACTTCTACTTGCAAATCGATCCGGTCCAAAAGCGGCCCGGAAATTTTTGACCAATAACGTTCTGCTTGATTTGGTGTACAAGTGCAATATTTAATTGAATCACCACGCCAACCGCACGGACAGGGATTGCAGGCGCCAACCAGCAGAAAAGAAGCAGGGTACGTAAGGGTCTGCGTAGCCCGAGTGAGAGTGACTGAAGCTGTTTCCAAAGGCTGGCGCAAAGTATCCAGACAGTATCTAGGAAACTCCGTTAACTCGTCGAGAAAGAGGATACCTAAGTGGCTGAGCGAAATCTCGCCCGGCTTGGGAATACTGCCGCCTCCCACCAGCCCTACCGAGGAGGCGCTATGATGCGGCGCCCGAAACGGTCTCTCCAAAACTAAGGACGTTCGGCTCGTCAGAAGTCCGGCGACACTATACAGCTTTGTCAGCTCGAGCGCTTCATCAAAGGACAAAGGTGGCATGATGCCGGGCAGTCGTTGGGCTAACATCGACTTGCCTGAACCAGGTGGACCAACCATCAATATGTTATGTCTGCCAGCGGCAGCAATTTCCAAGGCTCGTTTGGCATGCTCCTGCCCCTTCACCTCACCAAAGTCGTTATATTCTGTTCTTAGCCTCTGGCGCGCCGTAAAGACATCGCGCGGTTTTACTTCCAAAACACTTGCCGCCTGGGGCGAAGACAAAAACGAACAGACTTGTTTGAGGTGAGAAACCGGATAAACGGCTAATGACTCGACGAGAGCTGCCTCTTCAGCGTTAAGATCAGGCACAATGATCCCTTTCGCGCCGTGCGCTTTGGCAGCCATGGCTATAGGCAAAACGCCTGTTACAGACCGTACAGAGCCATCCAAACCGAGCTCGCCAATGATCCAAAAGTCAGAGAGACAGTTCGTCGGCACAAGATCCGTGGCCGCCAGAATGCCGATGGCTATTGGCAGATCATAGGCAGGACCAGCTTTGCGTGTATCAGCTGGGGCCAAGTTGATGGTCCATTTTTTAGCCGGCGGAACAAGAAAGGAGCATGCTTTTATCGCAGCACGCACACGATCTTGAGACTCTTTGACAGAAGCGTCCGGCAGTCCAACCACTTGAATCTGACCAATGCCACCGCTGCAATCGACCTCCACTTCGATGCGGTAAGCTTCTACACCCAACAGCCCGCCAGAGTATACGCGCGCAAACATGGTTTGCCCTCCTTGCTTCATTCTTCTTTGATCAACGACGCCAAAGCGAAAAAAGTTCAAAATAACTGCTTAAAAAATCAAATTCATTTGCTAGCAGCCAGTTGGGACAAAATATCTTTGGCTTCTTTATTATTGCTGTCTGCAGCCAATACTTCTTTCAATTGTTCAACTGCTTCTGTCTGTTTGCCGGCTTTGAGTAAAATCCGGGATAAAGCCAGATGTGCGTCAGCACTTTCCGGGTTCATTTCGAGCGCCTTCTTTTCCTCTGCTTCTGCTGCCTCAAGGTCGCCACTCATGGCTAAGGCTTGCCCCAAGCGCTGATGGTGAGCATCGTTGGTAGGATCCAGCTTGATCGCCGTGTTGCTGGCTTCAATAGCCTGACCTGCGTCACCCTTGAGCAATGCCGCATCGGCTAAAGCACGATAGGCGGCCGGTTCGTTAGGAGCCAAGGAAATTGCGATTTTGGCTTGCGCAATAGCTTCTTCGGCAGCACCTTTTTTTGTCAACGCGTTGGCCAGTACATAATGTGCTACGACATTTTTGGGATCCAACTCTTCCCCTCGTTTCAAGGTGGCAATCGCTTCGTCGTAACGACCAACTTCATTCAAAATTACGCCTAGATTGCTGGTGGCCGTAGCACTGTTTGGATCTAGCTGCAAAGCCTCTCGATATTCACTTTCCGCTCTCTTATAGTCGCCCGACTTGAAATACTCGTTGCCATTGATCAGGTAGTCCGTCGAGTTTTTGATTTTGATACCACAACCAACGACGCCGGACAAAAGCAAACAAGCAATTACAAAAAACTGCAGGATGCTCATTCCTGCCCTACCTTAGCCGGCGAAACGGGCTTCACAGGCAGAACATTTTGGATGTGCAGTTCTTTCAACTGCTCCGCTGACGCCGCCGATGGTGCGGCAGTCATCAAGCAGGCACCAGATTGTGTTTTTGGAAAAGCGATCACTTCACGAATTGACTTGCAACCGGCAAGCAGCATAACAATGCGATCAAGACCCAGAGCGATGCCGCCATGCGGCGGCGCGCCCGATTCCAGAGCATCAAGGAGAAAACCGAATTTCTCTTTCGCTACCTCCCGGCTCAATCCAATGGCAGCGAAGACGCGGCTTTGCACTTCCGGATTGTGGATGCGGATCGAACCGCCCCCAATCTCCACTCCGTTATAAACGATGTCATAAGCACGAGCGGAAGCCAGCTCCGGCTGCTTCTCCAAATATTGGAGATCCTCTAATCTCGGGCTGGTGAATGGGTGGTGCACGGCCACCAATCGCTGCTCATCTTCGTCGAATTCAAAAAGAGGGAAATCGACAAGCCAAAGCAGGTTATGTTTCCCCTGATCAATCAGCTTCAATTCCTCTGCCAGGACCAGGCGTAAACGGCCAAAGACGGTTGCACAAACTTTTGCTGTATCGGCAATAAGCAAAAGTAAATCCCCTGATTTAGCTCCCGCCAGAGCTTTCATTTCCTCGATTTCTGCCGGTTGTAAAAATTTCTCGAGCCCCGATGAGCGCAACCCCTGCGCACCAAAAGCCAGCCAGGCAAGCCCCTTGGCACCGTTTAAGCGACAATAATCCTGCCAATTGTCCAATTGCTTACGCGATACGCTGTCGGCCAAACCAGGCAAGCACATGGCTTTGAGCTTGCCACCATTTTCCGCAGCCGCTCTAAATACTTTGAAGTTTGAAGTGAGAGCAACTTTGGTCAAATCGGCGAATTGAAGATCGAACCGGGTATCTGGCTTATCGCTTCCGTATTTGTCCATCGCTTCAGCATAAGTCAAGCGAGGAAACGGCGGGCTGAGTTCAATGCCGACACAAGCAAAAGCTTTGACCAAAATGCCTTCGGTAATTTCGATTATTTGTTCTTCGTCGACAAAGGCCATTTCGATATCGACCTGAGTAAACTCTGGTTGGCGATCAGCTCTCAAATCTTCATCGCGAAAGCAGCGGGCAATTTGATAATAACGATCGACGCCACTTACCATGAGAGTCTGCTTGAATAATTGTGGCGATTGCGGCAACGCATACCAACTGCCAGGGTTCAGTCGGCTGGGCACCAGAAAATCTCGAGCACCTTCCGGAGTCGCTTTAGTCAGGATCGGCGTCTCTACTTCGATAAACTGATGCTCATCTAAATAACGGCGAATGGACTGGGTGATTCGGTGCCTGAGCTTGAGATTGTGGTGCATTTCCGGCGGCGCAAATCGAGAAAACGGTACCGTAAACGCAACGATTCATCTACTTGCACCGCTTGATCCAGCTGAAAAGGCAGCGGTCGGCTGGTATTCAAAAGCTCAACTTGATCTGGGTAAATCTCGATACAACCGGTCTCGGTCTCTTTGTTTTCCCTTCCCTCTGGGCGTTTAGCTACGGTGCCTTGAGCGATCACGACATATTCACTTTTGAAGGTGCTCATTTTGTCGTGGACCGCCTTGTTCCGATTGGGATCGGCAACCAACTGCACTCGCCCCGTGCTGTCACGCAGCTCCATGAATATCAGTCCACCTAAATCTCTGCTAACGTGCACCCAGCCCGCTACACACACTTCGTTGCCGACGTCGTTCACGGTCAAAGTACCGCAGCCACGGCCGCGTTTGAGAGGGGTGGTATACAAAACAGTCTCCTGGAGCCTCGGGATAAGAGAATGAATGATTATTCTAGCCCGATGTCGCAACACAAGTAGCTAGTTTGCATACGTAAGTGTAGACTTGGGGTAGATTGTCTTCATATATTGTTTTTCGGGTTAGAGAAGATGTTTGAAATTTTGCAAGACCCAGTCTGGGCAAGGATTATTGGTGTCGTTCTCATAGTTTTGTCAGGATCTTTTGCCTACAAGACGTATCTGGCGCTGATCAAAGGGCGCATGTATTACTGGGACGGCTTCTTATTGGGTACCATCGTTTCGCCATGGATTGTCCATCTGTACCCTAAAAATCCCAAAAAATCTTTGACCAAGCATACTGAGGCAATGTGGGTGCACGTCATTATGGGACCGGTCTTTTTGATCACCGCTCTCCTTTGTTTAGGCGCTGGCGTGGATCTTATTGGGCTGCCTGGCACAAAGATGCTCAATTATGCGATCGCCGGAGGTAAAGAGGGACAACCCCCAGCAGTCGTATTTGACGCCAAGACCGGTTATCGCTTTCCGATTATTCCTCGGACAGCCACCCATCTGTCTAAAGTCTTCGGCGCCAAGATTGGCTTGAACAAAAAGGACGAACTTTACAGCTCGGACTATCAGCCAAGCTATAGCGACGCGACTCAACAGGCCCAAAGACAGTAGAACCAAGTCTTAGGCTTCCCGTCTGATTCAGCCGAATCTAGCTGGATAGATTGGCTGTCAGATTAGGTATAGATTATTTCACTAAGATCAGCTTGCCGAAAGCCACGGCGGTTCGCTAGTCTTTTGCATAACCGTTAAATATACGTCCTGCCTCTTGCCATCAACGAGGAGAAGAGTAGTGTCTAATGCATCTGCCATCCGAAATGTTGCGTTCATAGGACTTAACCGGAGTGGGAAAACCAGTTTAGTGGAGGCATTGCTTCACCTGACTGGCGCCATTTCCAGGCACGGCAAAATCCAAGATGGAACGATGACCACTGATTTCGAGCCGGAATCTGTCAGCAGGCAAATTTCAACACAGGTATCGGCAGCCCGCACGACCTACAACAACATCGTCTTCAACATCCTCGATTGCCCTGGCTTTGTGGACTTCACCGAAGAAGTAAAGATTGCTCTGGTCGGAGTGGACATCGCCGTTTTTGTCGTTGAGCCGGATCCGGGCAAGCTGATTCAAATGGACACTCTCTTGCGCTACACCGAAGAGATAGGAATTTCGCGGCTCGTGTTTGTAAACAAGATGGATAAACCGGATCTGAATTTTGCCGAGACGCTGTCTGTGCTCAAAGATATGCCTGGGAATAAAACGCCGCGTCCTTTGGCCCCCATTCAGTACCCGATTGGCTCGGGACCCACTTTAACTGGCTACGTAGACGTCTTGAAGAAAGAAGCGTTCAAATACGGCGCTCAAGGAAAACCGGAAAAGACAGCTGTGCCAGCTGAACTGCAAAGCGATCTTGATACCGCCCGTGAAAAATTAATTGAAAGCCTGGCCGACACCGACGATGCCCTTCTGGAAATGGTCCTGGAAGGAAGTGAACCGCCGTTAGAGCTGCTCGAAAAAGACCTTAAGCAAGCGGTGAAAGCAGGCACGTTTGTGCCGATCTTGATCGGCTCAGCTCAAACTGAGGTGGGCATTTTCCCGCTCCTCGATGCGATTATCGCTCTTTGCCCATCACCAGCTGACCGCGAGTACAAAGACAAAGACGGTAAGGCGATCGTAGTCAAAGACGACGGTCCGGTGATCGCCCAAGTAATCAAGACATACATTCACCCGCAGTCCGGCAAACTGTCGCTAACGCGTGTCTTTACCGGCACGATCACTGGCGACAGCTCGCTCATCGATACCACGCGCGGTAGCAGTAAGGAACGCATCGGAGGTCTCTATTGGTTGCTCGGTAAGAAGCAGGAAACAATGGCCACCGCTGGACCTGGTTCGATAGTCGCCATTGCCCGGCTGGAATCGCCGCGCAGTAGCGATACCATTTGCACGGAAAAAGAGACGACTATCATGCCTGCGCCACCGCCGCCGCCGCCCTTATATTCGCTGGCCGTTGCGCCCAAAAATCGCAATGACGAAGCCAAGCTCTCTACTTTGTTAGCCAAGATCGTCGAAGAAGATCCGGTTTTGAAAGTAGACCGCGACCCGGACACGCACGAATTTTGCCTGTACGGCCAAGGTGAAGTGCACTTGACCCTTTCCAGACAACGTTTGGAGCGAAAATACAATATCCAACTCGATAGTAAACGGCCCAAAATCGCTTACAAAGAATCCATTCAGGCCAAAGTTGAAGCGCATGGACGTCATAAAAAGCAAACCGGCGGCCGCGGCCAATTCGGAGAGGTTTATTTCAAGATCGAACCATTGGAAAGAGGCAGCGGCAGCAAGTTCTCTGAATCGATCGTCGGCGGTTCAGTGCCTCGCCAGTTCATCCCTGGTGTGGAAAAAGGGGTGCTCGAAGCGCTGGCCAGAGGACCACTAGCAGGCTTTCCTGTCGTGGATGTCTCCGTCAATCTTTTCGACGGGTCTTATCACGATGTCGATAGCGACGAAATGTCCTTTCGGATGGCGGCAATTTTGGCCATGCGCGATGGTCTGGGCAAAGCACATCCAATGATCCTGGAACCGATTACTGAAGTGAAAGTCATTGTGCCCAGTAACTACACATCAGGTGTGCTTGGTCAAATGAATGGATTGCGCGGGCAGATCCTCGGCTATGGTCCGCATCCGACTCGCAGCGGCTGGGATGAGGTGACAGCGCATGTGCCACAAGGGGAGTTGTGGGATTACATCATCGAATTGCGCACGCTGACACAAGGTCTGGGCTACTATGTCTGGAAGTTTTCCCACCTTTCGCCTGTGCCGCCAACCCTCTCTCAGGAACTAATAGCGCAGGCAACCGCCGCTCATGCTGCCGAGGCCCATTAGCCAGACGGTGTGGATCGTCAATAGGCCTCTCAGTAAAGCGATAAATGCTTCCGGGATGCCGCGAATTGAAACTGGTAGGACCGGGATGCTAAGATCTGGTCATCTATATATACGTATAGAATATTCGTATAGATAGATAGACAGATTCAGCAATTTCTCTAAGGGAGGTCCTTTGTCAGAGGTTAGAGTCGCCGAAGGTGAAAGCATTGAAGCCGCATTGAAGCGCTTCAAGAAAAAAATCCAAAAAGCGGGTATTTTGTCGGAGATAAAGCGCCGCGAGCGCTATGAAAAGCCGAGCGTCAAGCGCAAACGCAAGGCCGAAGCGGCACGCAAGCGTCGTTCTTAGTAAGCGGTAATCAGTCAAAAACACAGTGGGGTTCGCGGCGGCGAAGTCCACATTTTTGTTTTGGCACCAATCTGGGGACGGCACGTCTTTATTGGCACTGAAGCAACGAAAGAAAAACTGGCAATTTTTCTTTCACGAGGAGACATTCCGATAATTGAGACCACCTCATGGCAACTATTGGGCATGAAAGATCTGGTCAAGAGGGAATATTCAATATACAAAAGACGGAGATCGAGGTAGCGATAACTATGTCCAATTCTTCCCACCGTCCTGATCGCCAATCTCTTGCGAAGGGCGCTGACGACATTAAACAGTCGGGTTCGGTCGTCTCGATGGAAACTATTCAACTAAAGGAAACGCTCAACCAAGCCTTTCATGCGTTGCATACTAAATCTATATGCAGAACAAATCAGGAAGTTTTTGATCGATTGTGGGATTTGAAAGAGGCCGCTATATTGGAAGGGAAAAAATCAGTCGAACTCCCAAGCCAGTGGTTAAGCGAATTCGAACAGGTGTTTGATCGCAAGACTCTCGACCAACTTCACTAGCCTTTCCCTTAATGCCGCTCAAAGCCCCAATCCTTCGAACTGTCATTATGCTGCTTTTGATAGCCGTGACCTTTAGCGACGGTACTACAACTGGTGCCGCCGCCAAAACCAAAGTCGCTTCCATAGAACTTTATCAACAAGTAGCGAAGGCACAAGCAGCTTCTGAGAAAGATCAAGCAGAATTATTGGAAAAGATGCAGACTATTGCCAGTGAGTTCAAGAAATATCGAGCTGCAAACGGGCAATTTCCCGAACAAGGATCGATGACAGACGCTCTTGAGCAGAAATTGAGAGTTATTGCCGGCGTCAACCCATATGCCGATTTCCCATTTAGTACAGCTGCAGATGATCCTCAATTTGCCGCAGTGCACGGTGAGCCAAATGTGGATCCACAAGATATCGATGTGAAAATCAATGTAGATCTTGGCCTGTCAAATATGGGCATTGAACAATTTAGAACTTCAGTGCCAGACAATTGGCTGGCTATGCCTGGCACAATTACAATCATTCACAACACCGAGAATTTATTTATCGTCTGGGGTGCAGGTGTAGACGGCAGACCGATACATGACGGCGCAAGCGGTAACTATGCAGTAATTAGTTCCGATTTTTAGTTAGCAGCTTGTTTTGCCTTCCGCGAATGCTCGCAAAATCTACAAACAATCGAATTGAAATTCAGGACTATTTCCTACAGAGAAGAAGATGTAGCGCCCAAACAGGGGTTATCACCGCGACTTCATCAGGATCAGGCCCTGGTAGTTATTTAGGCTTACGAAGCGCGTTAACTTGCCTAAGGTCCCATCGGCATTCAGCGGATAATAATCTTCCGGTAGCTGGACACTCACAGGCCGTCCGTCTTCCTTGTAGCGAGTCCTCAGTAATACCAACGCGTTGGTAAAGCGCCGGCCAAAAAGATTCACTGGAACTTGATTCGCACCCAGACGCAGATCAAAAGGCCATTGGCTCGGGCCGAACCATCTTCCCTGCGGCTGGCCTATGTTCGTTTCGATCGCTTTAAACCAGGAGTCCCACGGCTTGGAATTCCCGGGACCTTCATCATGGTAGCCAAAATACGAACAGTCATTGGCCGTCAGGTAGTAGCGCGCCAGGTTGTACAGCTGATCAGTTTCCAACGGAACGGGCGGGCGCGCACCGTTTCGGAAGTCGGGACGCCCGTTGACTAGCACAGCTTGTCCGCCGGCGCAGTTGGCATCCAGATCCCGGCCGAACTGAGAAATAGTGGCCTCATTTTCCTGCACACTGACCTTCCAGCCCAGGGCCATTTCCCATAACATGCCGTTGACGGACGGATCCCCGTAGTGATCTGGCGTCGGGTTTGTCCAGATCTGACTATATTGTGGAGCAACGACCCGAAGCATAGTCCGGATTTTTCTGGTAAAAGCTCGGTTCATGTTCAGCATGTCGGGCGAATTCGCGGGCAATTCAGCGTAACTCCCTTGTCCTTTAAAGACATCGTGCATGTACCGCTCCATGTTATCGATAAAGATACCGTCGTAATCGGGATATCGCTTGCAGGCCGCGGCCAATTCATTCTGAACTACTTTCAAAAAATCAGGGTTATCGAGTTTTGTTTGCCAACGTCCGCTGTAATAAGCGGAAGGAACTCGACTCTGGTATCGGAATCGAGCGCTGGCGAGCGGATTCACTCGACGGGCGAATTCCTCGTCATCAACGTACCCGTCGTAATTCCGATCATTGGCCGGGTCCCATCCGGGAATGACCCACTGATTCGGGCTGTCGACTCGGGCATACTTTTCACCGCTCACTGCTGAAATACCGCCCCAATGGTACTGGTCTGTCGCGTTCGTGACTATCGATCGCAGGACCGGTCCGACTGTACTGGTATCAGCCGCGGTGCAGCGCAACCGCAGCCAGTAAAGTGTTCGATCCTTTAACAACAAACGCTGCCAGGAACTCGGCGGAGCAAAGCGAATTTTGCCGGACCGGTACAACGCGCTGGTCGTATCGCTTGCCACGGTGAGGTCTCTCCAAGACGCGCCATCCCAATATTCAAGTGTCCCTTTCCAATTTGAAGGCGCCGGTGCCAATACATTCAGATTCACTTCCTGAAAGGGCCAGGGATGACCGATATACAGCGCATCTCCAATCTTAGGCGCGACCGCTAAATCGGCCGTGCCTGCGCCAGCGGAAATTTCTCCATATGCCGGTCCGGTGACGTCCAGGAAAGTCTCGCCTTGAGCTGTTTTGTGTCCCTGCAGCACTCCCTGGAACCGATCCTCTTTCTGTGATTTGTTTGGGCTGACGGTCAGGATCTTGTCCTGGCTGTAGTGATAAAACATGTCATCGAAGCGTTCGGCAGTCGGGACGCTGTTGTTGGAAGGGTCGTACATCCATTGATTCTCCGGTAAATCAGAGAAATTTAGATAGCTGACCTGAATGGGCGTGACTTTGGGGAGTTTGGCAAAGGGCAAGACAACAGAAAAATCACAGTGCTCGCCTGGCCAGGAAGCGTGGGAGGGCCACACCGAGTTATTCGCGACGATAAATAACATAGAGAACGTGCGGATTTGGGGAAAGTGGCGATTTCCCCTGGACTCTGGATCAGCGGCGATAGCGCTCCTTGAACCGCCGAGCACAACGCTCGCGAACAGCGCCGCCACTACTAATGAAACAGGAGATATCCGGGACAAGTAACTTATCAGATCCCTTTGAATGCGATATTCCCAATGCCGTTCAGTCGAAGCTATTATAACTCCTGGCGCCGGGCTACCTTTCCGGGTGGTCTCCCGCAAATGTTGTGTGCTGATCTGAATTAGCTGTCCAATTTTTGGCCCACTCGCGTATATACACACATCAGTATGCCAGCACCCAAAAGGAGTGAATTATGGCTGATGTGTCTAAAGCGGGCGAAACTAAGCCGCCAGTATCCGGAGGTATTGACTTTACGCAAATTGTCGCCCACAAAAAGGATTTGGAAAGTGCATTTGGGCGAGAAATTGATACAACGAGTGATACAGCGAGCTGCCACTTACCCGAAATCCAAGTAAGCAAAGCTACAAATCCTGGCACTAACTTTTCACCAGTTTCTTTTGACGGAGGTCTTACAGAACTCTCAAACGGCGACAAAGCGCTTGCGATAGGTGACGACAACTACCAATTAACTAGGCAATTAGACGGCACCTGGAAAGGAAAGAACAAAATTGAGTTTGATGGTGAAGACTACGAGATTACTCTTAGTAGCGATGGAAAAATCATCACCCTAAGACACGACAATTCTCCGAATCAGCCAAAAACTGTAACTATACAAACGGATAGTGCCGGCCATTTCGTTTCAATAACTGGAACAGATGGTAATGAAACAACAACCAGGAAGAAAGACGGCACCGGAAGAACCGATTTTACCGACGGCACACCTGGTTTCAGTTTTTCCAGCACTTTCGTTCCCGATGCTAACGATCCAAGCGAAATGGTTACGAAGAGCGAAGATAGGACATACGACAATGGGGACAAGGAGCATTGCACGGACGCAGGCTGCCTGAGGACCTTAAAAAATGGAGCAACTCTCTTTAGAGGAAGCGACGGAACCGAGATCTATACCGAGACAGTCAATGGTGCCAAGGTAACAACAATCGCAACTCTTGATGGTACAAGGACGACCAATGACGAAGGAAGCGGCATTGTGACAATGGCAATCCCCGCATGTAAAATGACCATTACGCAACTACCAGACGGGACGCAAATCATTCAAGATTGGGATTCGAAAAATATCGTGACGGAATTGCCTGGACAACGGCAAGATTCACAGCACCCATAAATAGTCGAGGCAACTGTCCAAATCCTTTCGCTTCCCTGATAAATCTATCTTTTTGCAGCTGTTGTCACCAACCACGACGTGCGCGCTAGCCCTTCTCCTGCGACTCAGACCCAAGATTAACTGAGGCATTACCTTGCTTGGCGCTGCGTATTTTCCACAATGACTGTCGTCTCCTAATCTTGCACAATTGCTGCCAGATTCGGGAAGAAAGCAGAGGAGCGGCAGTCGTGTCTGGCCAAATAGAGATAGCCGAAGAGTTAAAAATCCGCGCTGCCACATCAAGTGCCGGTGGACACGCAGATCAAACCCAAGTTTCGGCAGTTCAACCACCGGCAGCCAAAGCTCAAGCCAAAGCAATTCTTGCGTATCTTGCCTGCGCGCTTATTTGGGGAACTACTTTTTATGCAATTCGCGTTTGCATAGGACCAGCCGGCTATCCAACCTGCAGTGCCGCAGCATTGCGCTTTAGTGCCTCGTCCTTCATTCTCCTTTCAGTCTGGTTTATGTGTCGCAAACAAATCAAGGCGCTAACCAGTACAGAACTTAGGTGGATCGCCACCGCTGGTTTGTCTAGTGGTATCGCCTATGCGCTTTTGTATGTGAGTGAGGAAGGCATTGCTGGCGGACTGGCCGCAGTAATGCAGGCACTCTGTCCGCTGATCACTTCTTTGATTGCCGGCGTCACCCGTATTGAAAATTTAAAGCGATCAACAATAATTGGCTCTTTGGTATCAATAATAGGTGTAATACTCGTATTTCATGCCCGCTTGCAGATCTCTTTGCTCCAGGCTTCTCTCATCTGTGTGCTGGTAGTGCAAACGTTTTTCAGCTCCATATCAAATGCAGTGATGAAACGCCAGGTGCATGACGCCCCACCAATTGCTATCAATGCTATCTTTTTCTTGGCTGCATCAATTTTGCTTTGGTTTGCAACCCTGATCAAAGGCGAGCTCTTTGTTTTTCATACACCGTCATTGGCAGCCACTTTAGCGCTCTTGTATTTGACTCTCTTTGGCACGTTGCTCGCTTTCGGATCATTTTTCTATTTGCTTAGACATGTGCGACTTTCTACGGCAATGACTTTGGCCTTCGTCACACCGATAATTGCTCTGATAGTGGACGCATTTCTTGAAAAAAGCTTTGTCTTCACACAAGAGACTTACCTGGGGCTAGCTGTTATCCTCGCAGGCGTGTCACTGAGCATATTAGTGAAGAGCAAATGATTCGGCAGGAGGCGGTAACGGGTTGGTGCTTAAATTGGCCAAGTGTTTGCTAGCCAAGGGAGCGCGGCAGTGAAAAAGGAAAAAGCTTCAGCAAGAACGGCTTCGAAGAAATAGGACGCGGCAACTAGGCGGATTGGATGTGATCTATTTTCAAAAGTTCTCAGTCAAGCTATGCCGCTGATGTGTTGTCCGATTTGGGAGCGAACCTAATCTCTAGTCCAAGCTTGTCTAAAATGGCTAGTCGTGGTCAAACATTGAGTTGTCCAATTTCAGAAAGGCAAATGATACTGGATATAGTGGCAAGCGGCACCTGGCCCATTTAATCCGGCACTTGAAATTTGTAGCCAACTCGGTGAACCGTCTGAATATATGAGGGCTTCTCCGGAGTATCGATTTTGCTGCGAATGTTTGTGATATGCACGCGCAAACTTTCCGGTGATGCTTCCGAATCAACTGGCCAGATGCGATGAAGCAAGGCATCTAAACTAAAGACTTCGTCGGGGTGCCGCATAAGAAATTCCAGCACAGCAAACTCGCGAGGTTGCAGATGGATTTCTTGATCACCCTTTTTCAGGCGGAATTTACCGATCTCCAGTGTTAATTCGCCAGCCCTCAAGGCATCCCGATATGCTGTGGACTGTCGTCTAAGTTGTGCTCGCACACGAGCAGATAATTCTTTAGGCTCAAACGGCTTAGTCAAATAATCCTCAGCTCCGAAATCAAGGCCTGCCAACTTATCGTGCATCTCACCACGGCTGGTCAAGAGGATAACTGGGCAAACACCAGCATCAGCCCTGTATCTCCGCAGCACTTCAAAACCGTCGATTTCCCCGGGCAAGTTGATGTCCAGAATGATTACATCGTATTGCAGATCACGCAATCGCTCCAAAGCATCAGCGCCATTTACAACGGTGTCCGTTATGTGCTGTTCTTTTTTGAACCAATCCCGCAAAGATTCAGCCAGATCTAAATCATCTTCGACCAATAAAATCTTTGGCATGCCAATGTTTGCCCTGTAAACTAAAGGCTGAGCCCAAGGACAGTTTAGCAGATCATAGATACCTGTCTAATATCGCCAGCATGCATATAGATATAACAAGTGAATAGACTCTGGCATAAACTTTCTATGCGATTCAAGCTAAAACTCTCACACAAAGGATTATTCCTCATATCAGTACCGCTGATATTTGAGCTTATCTTTGTCGTTGTTCTGGCGGTCATGTTGAAGCAAGCACAGGATGAAAGTCAGCGTCAGACCATTTCTAAAGAAGTTGTGGCCAGTGCGAACAATTTAACCAATGTTCTATTGGAAGGCGCTTACGCGTTAGTTAACTATAAAGCGCTGAGAAGCAGCATTTATATAGAGGACTACAAAAAGAGCGCAGCCCAAGTGCCTGACCTATCTAGGAAATTAGATGACTTAGCCGCAGGAGACGAAAGGCGACAGGCTCATGTGAATAAAGTAAAAAAGTCCGCCGATCGCATTCTCTATCTGACTTCCAGCTTCAGCCAACCGGAGGAATCCGGTGCTTTGATGCTAATGACTTTCCGTACACGCGCCCTTGATTTACAGAGGCAATTCCGAGAATTCCTTGCCGAAGTAAAAGCGCTCGACGAGGAAGAAGCGAAAATTCAATCTGAAAATCCGGCTACGACAAAGGAGCTCCAACTGAGATTGTATGCACTTCTAACTGCGGCTGTTTTATTCAATATTTTGCTAACTGTTGTCCTCGCTCTTTTCTTCAGCAAAGGCATTACCAATCGACTAGATGTTTTGATGGAAAATACTGAACGTTTGGTGCGCCATGAGCCATTGAATGAACCGGTTGCTGGCGATGATGAGATTGCTCAGCTGGACCAATCGTTCCACAAAGTAGTTGACGATTTGACGAAAGCTGAACATCGTAAGCAAGAGTTCGTTTCGATGATCAGCCATGATCTGCGCACTCCGCTCACCACCTTACAGACTACCTTAGCGCTAATTGAAGATAGCAAGGACGACAAACCAGAGCAAGTACAACCAAGAATCGTACGAGCGCGACGAAATATCAGCCGCATGATCTCACTAATTAGTCAGTTATTGGACATTGATAAATTGGAAGCGGGAATGCTAACCATTTATCCGGCTGCGACGGATCTGTACGCCGCCCTTGAGCGTTCGGTGGAGATCGTACGTGACGCCGCTCAGGAAAAAGGAGTACAGATTGACTATGCACCTGCCAGCATGCAAGTTTATGCGGATGAGGAGCGCCTTACTCAAGTGTTAGTAAATCTTCTCGGTAACGCGATCAAATTCTCGCCATCGGGTGGTGAGATAAGTATAGGAACTGAGATTCAAGGCAAATATGCCCAAGTAAGGATCAGTGATCAGGGTCCGGGAATTCCACACTTAGATTTGGAGCGAGTTTTCGATCGCTTTCATCAAGTGCATAAAAAAGAGAATCGCAAGTCCGAAGGCACTGGTTTGGGACTGGCCATTTGCAAAGCGCTAGTCGAAGCCCATCAAGGAAAAATTGGTGTAGATAGCGGATATGGCTTGGGCAGCACATTCTGGTTTACTATTCCACTGGTTTAAAATCCTTATCTAAACTGCAATTGAAACGGTTAATCCAATCATTTAAACTCCATCGCCCAGTTAGTCCCAATTCTTCACAACAGCTTTCAGTCGTATTCGGGCTCTGCTGTGTATGATTTTGCTGTGTCTTTGTCTTTGCGTGCTTGATCTAATAGACCAAGCTTTTCATAACAGAAGGCGCGAGCTTCTAACGGTCTGCTTGAATGTACCTTACTAACTATCTGATTCAAGTCGGCAATAGCTCTATTGTACTCACACTGCTCCATGTAGCAAGCTGCACGATCTTTGTATGCAGCACGCAAAATATTGTTATCCGCCTTCAGCAAAACAACTTTTGTGAAGTCGGCAATAGCCTCAGTGCGCCGCTCCAATCCTTGATACAGTTCACCACGTGTCAGATACGTCGCTGGATCTTTTTGATCAAGCTCAATCGCACGGGACAAATCATCAATTGCCTTTTGTTGGTCGCCAAGTTCGGAATAGACATGTGCTCGTCCTTTGAAAATTGACGGGTTGCCCGGATTAGCTTTGATTTTCTGCGAAAAATATTCAACTGCCTTCTCGATTTTGCCTGCGCCCAGGAAGCAATTGGAAATAGCAAGATAGGCGGTTTCATATCGGGGAGATAATGTAATGGCTCTTTCAAGATAATTGGAGGCCTTGTCTCTCTCACCGAGCATGTATTGCGAGTGCCCGGCAAGCAAAAATGCATCAGTGAAGTGCGGGTCGAGTCCAATTGCTGTGTTGCAGTTGCGCAGCGCATCTTTGTACTTGCCCATGATATAAAGGCAGACAGCACAAGCAAAATAAGCATGAGGCGAGCCAGGCGCTTGAGCAATTCTCCTTTGGCAATCACTGAGAATATTCTGGTAAGCTTCGATGCAACTGTCAGCTCCAATAGTTTTTGGATTATAAAGATGCTCGCCACTGATCGCTACCAGTCCGATGGCTTCTTCCAGATCTTTCATGCACTTACCGGGGTTTCCGATCATGGCGTAGCAGCTTGCTCTGAGCGGCAACTCCACTCGAGTCAACGTGGGATACATCTCCAGTACATCAGCCAGTACATCAGAAAGATCAACGATTGCTTTCTCGTAATTACCTAGCTCGTAAAAACATCTGGCGCGGGCAGATCTGTAAATCCAGTTGGTGTGCTCTGTAATTCTTGAATTTAAGATGCCGAGCGCCTTTTTATATTGTCCCTGCCTTTCATATATCAGGCCGGTAAATCGAGCAAAGCCGCGTTCGGGTATCCCAATGCTCCAAACTTTGTCTGCTTCAAGGGCTGCCTTATCAAATTGACCCATGGACCTATAAAGAAAGGCGCGAGCCATATAGGCCTCCGGCAGCTGGGGATTGAGTTTGATCGCTTTGTTGAGAGTTAGCAATGCTGTCGTGTTTGATCCTATCTTGATCAAATCCCAGCTTTGGCGCACCATGCTTTTATAGTCGGAAGAGTCAGAAGCAGCCGCGGCAACTGTACTTAGAGGAAAACACGAAAGTGCGCAAATAAGCACACTGATCGAGACAAAATTGCAATTTCTCTGTAAGCACCAAGCCATCTAGTTTTAAAGCTCTCCCACATAGCTGCTGGCTTCTTGTCTATCATTGCGCGCCAGTTCCGCCAGCCCCAGTTTCTCATAACAGGCAGCGTTGATCCAGTTGTTTTCGGAAAGTGGCGGGACCAGGCAGAGAAATTTGTTGGCGTCATCGCTGCGCAAGCATTAGACACCATACGAAGATGGCGAACATCAGCCGTGGGTTCCATCATGGAAAAGCGACTTTATCGGCGACAATGAAAAAACAACTCCTGAACAGAACTAGAATCGCTACGTCGTCGATTGGAGCATTTTCATTGGACGCAATTCCCGTCGCGTGATGGCGTGATTGATCGACTGTCATTGCGACAACAGCTAAGCCCAATTTATCAACTGTAAAACGATTCTAGTTCTGAAGGAGTGGCCGCCAGAACGTTTAGTGCGCTCACACAAAACTTAGCGTTAACTACCCTGGGCGGCAGCAGACGATAAGTTATTCAACTGGCTGACAACGGCGCTGAATGCAGCGCTAATTGCCGCTGCTAACTGACCTTGAACGATACTGAACACAAGTGCGATTAAAATGGCGACAAACGCTAAAATCGCTCCATATTCAGTAATGCCTTGACCGGATTCCTCATTAATAAATCTGGTAATCATAAGAAGCCTCCACGAGCAATCGTACTGCTGCCGGTGATTGATCACCATCAGCCAGTGCGTGTCTAGTAATAACAGGGGTGCCGCATCAAGCGATTAGTCGCCACTAACAGACAATCGCAACTAAAGCTCGCTCTGTTTGTACGATAGTAGCCCAGTTGATATTCGTAAATACGAGATATTGTCTTAACGAAAATGCCCTAGCCAAAGTGCGTAGGTTGTTGCTCAAGTGCAGCAGCGACGCAGCATTGACGCAAGCAATTACTTACTAATGGCATCAAGTAAATTCATCGCTCGCACGTCGTCAGGATCCAGATCGATCGCTTGACCCAATGCCAGCTTCGCTTCCAGAGTCTGCCCATCTTCATGTAGAGCTCGGCCCAGGTTGTAATAAGCGTTTTCGTAGTCTGATCTTTGGCCAATAGCAGTTTTATATTCGGCAATCGCCCCTTTAGCATCGCCATTGGCGAGCATGGCATTACCGTAGACAACATGATAAATCGGATTCTTGCTATCCAATGTTGCCGCGCGCTTTGCTTCCTGAAGCGCTTCTTCTTTCTTGCCTTTATCTAACAAAACAACGCTTAGATTAGAGTGGGCAAAGGGCTGATCGTCCTTCAATTTGATCGATTCGCGCAAAGCAGCCTCCGCTCCATTTAAGTCGCCGTTTTGCCGTAAAGCCCAACCTAAATCATTTTGCGCTTCCGCGTCTTTAGGATCGGCAGCCACCTTTTTACGACACGCCTCTACTGAGGGTGCGCCTTGTGCGTTGTGGCGCCAGTTACCGGCTCGCCCTATCTGTGGATCATCCTTATCCTTAGCCATACCCTGGCTTGCGCAGAATGCCCAAAGACATAACGTCAATGAAATGATACGTTTGCTCATCGCCGTGTTTCTTACCATATTTACTCCAGCAAACTCATTCGGGGAACCCATTTACTGCCCAACAGATTAAAAGCATACCAGTCATAAAAATCAATAAGGCAAATGCTGCGCACTGAAAAAGATTCTTAGCTGCACCACCATCGACCGCTTGTTTACAAAAGAGTAACCCGCCAGCGATGCAAAAAGCGCCAACGAAGAACAACATTATTCTGACTAGAATATCATTAACGGCTAATGACACTGAATGTAATACCAGAATTGCATCGTCGCCAATTGCCTATTTCTTAGACAACCGGATTACGAATTGGATTTGTCTCGAGCATTTGGTCCATCCGTTGCCGCCGTATCGCCTTCGGCGCCATTCTTAGGTGCCTTTGGCGGCAAGGTACGCCATATAAAAAGGGACATTATCACGCACAATACGGCCACCCCAATGAAAATCACTTTGACAGCAATGACATCCCGCTCCAGTTGAGACATCAGCGGCGCATGTACCGTCATGGACTGAGGTGGCGGCATGGTTGCATACTTGGGTGTCTGAGTGATGGCTGGAGGATCCGCGATTGCCTGGCTAGCCAGGGCAAGGCAAAGAGCAGCTGTTAACAACGCCGCTCTGACTATCCAAGCGCTCAATCGCACATTCATCGGCAAACCCCTCTGTAGTTCACCACTATTTTAGGACTTTTGCCGCCGCTGCAAAAGGGTGCGATATATCGAATTCAGACCGACTGCAAAGATGGACTAGTTGCCGGGTATGACAACTGGCATACGCTGCCTGCCCCAGCTGCCCTTCCCTGCTTCAAACACTCCCGGGATCTTGGTTTGACACGCCGAACAGCGACCATCGCTAATTCTATAAGCGCCTAACTCAAACCAGTCACGTTCGATCAAGCACTGCTGGCAATTAGGACAGTAGGTGCTTTGTCGTTCCAGATCATAGACGTTGCCGGTGTAGGCGTATTTAAGCCCGGCCTTAAGAGCCTGTTCGCGAGCCCGGATAAGCGTTTCCGGCGGTGTGCTCGGTTTGTCCTTCATACGAAAATCAGGATGAAACGCTGTAAAGTGCACCGGCACTTCGTCTCCCAGATTGACCAGGATCCATTCAACCATTTTCTCGATCTCCTCGGGCGAATCATTTTCGCCTGGAATGACCAGGTTGGTAATCTCAAACCAGACATTGGATTCATTTTTCAGCCATTTCAACGTATCTAAGACCGGTTCAAGCTTAGCCAGGGTCACTTTTTGATAGAAAAGCTCGGTAAACGCCTTCAGATCAACGTTGGCAGCATCCATGACTGAGTAGAATTCAGGTCGGGCTTCCGGCGTTATATAGCCGGCTGTCACAGCGACCGTCTTCAAACCGACAGCATGGCAGGCCTTAGCCGCATCGATCGCATACTCTGCCCAAATCACCGGATCGTTATAAGTAAAGGCCACGCTCCGACAACCCAGTCTGAGAGCAGCTTGAGCGATATCCTCTGGCGTCGCTCGTTCGCTCAACAACTCAATTTCCCGAGACTTGCTGATCGACCAATTCTGGCAGAACTGGCAACCTAAATTGCAACCTGCCGTGCCAAATGAAAGGACGCTAGTGCCAGGCAAAAAGTGGTTCAGCGGTTTCTTTTCAATTGGATCAACACAAAAGCCGGTGCTCAGACCGTAGGTCGTGAGAACCATACGGTCGCCCTCGTTTTTTCTGACGAAACAAAAGCCGCGATCGCCATCCTTAAGGACGCAGGCTCGCGGGCACAAATCGCAGTGGAGACGACCATCGTCTAGGGCATGCCAATACCGGCCCGGGTAACTGATCGGGTCTTTTGCTGCAGGGTCATTGACTGGTTGTCTGGATAACTTTTTCATTAGTTCGCTCGCCAATGGGCAGGCATGATAACGCCGATATCATCAGTATATCCAGCTTCTGGCAAGATTCACCGCTAGATCGATCTTTAATCAAATCATTAAATGATAGAAAAACTAGCCGTTTTTCTATCACCGCCTCTCAGCTTGAAATAAGCTCTCAGCCTCAACTTTGCTTATTGGGCAAGGCGGCCGTTAACAATTTGTACTTCGTCAGTATGCCTTGCCAAAGGTTCTGCGCTCGCAAAATAATCTCGATTACTTCACGCACCGCACCCTCGCCGCCTTTTGCCGAAGTAACGTAATGAGCGATCAAACAGACTTCAGGACGGGCATTGGCCACTGCACAAGCCAATCCGGCTCGGCGCATTAAAGGAACATCCGTAAAGTCATCGCCAATAAAGGCTACCTGCTCATCTGCCAATTTCGCATCTGCCAAAATTTGGTCCCAGATCGACTCTTTTTCCAAGTGTCCTTGAAAAACGTAGGTCATCTTTAATGTCGCCGCGCGGGCAACAGTAGCTGGCGAATCACGTCCACTAATGACGCCAGTCTTAATGCCTAGTTCGTTGCAAAAGTACAAGCCAAGTCCATCCTGCGTATTGAACGCTTTGGATTCCATCAACTGGCCTTGAGCGTCGGTAACATAAAAGACTCGTCCCTCAGTCAATACGCCATCAACGTCCATCAAAATCAATTTGATTTGCTTGGCACGCTTGGCGACGTCCGGCGGCACTGAAAACGGTTCATCGGTGATAGCATTCATTCTCTATTCATCCTTTTAGAATTAGTTTGTGCTGCCTACATTTGTTGGATGGTCTTCCTGGGATAATGTAAGGCATCAGCAAGCTATCAGCATTGATAGTACCGCGTTTGCCGCTCCTATTCACCCTTTTGGGAAAAGTGATTTGTATAATGCATTTTATTTTGCTTGACAGCAATGATGAAGAGCCGAAGATCATTCTGGACCGGACATACAGCCGCCATAATATATGAAGCCAACCAAACAGACTCTTTCGATCCTTGATGTATTGAAAGTAAAACATGACCAAGAAAGTCCAGAATCTGCCGTAAAGGTCTTTGAGTTTCCGGATGCAATCAGAACAATAAATTGCGACATTCTCATCGTCGGCGGGAGCACAGCCGGCGTGGCGGCCGCTCTGTCGGTCACCGCCAATAGTGCTTTGCACGTCTGCCTGATCGAAGAGACCGATTGGCTCGGCGGACAGATGACCGCTCAAGGAGTTCCTATAACTGATGACGGCAAGAACTTCCTCGTGGAAACCAGCGGTTCTAACCGTTCTTACCAGCTACTTCGCAGGGCTATTAGAAGTTACTACAAGCAAACTTACAAATTATCACAAGCGTCCCTGGAACAGAGATTTTTCAACCCGGGCAATTGTTGGTACTGGGTCAGTCAACTAGCGTTCGAGCCTAAGGTCGCTGTCGAACTAATCGACAAGCTTTTAAGCAATCAAGAAAATCCGGGCACTGCCCAGGTATATCTCAGATATGTTCCCGTAAAAGTTGAATGCGCTGACCGTCAAATCGAGCAGATTGTCACAGTTAATCTAGATACCGGAGAATGGCTCGCTTTCCAGGCAAAGTGTTATCTGGATGCCACTGCCTTAGGTGACGTAGTTTCTTTGAGTGGCGCTGCCTACAGCTCAGGCACTGAGTCAATTTCAGAAACGGGCGAACCACATGCCGCTGAAACAGCAGATCCTGAGCAGGTGCAAGATTACACCTTCCCGTTTATCGTGGAGTTTGTGCCGGGCACCGACAACACTATTGCTAAGCCCGCTCTATACGATCATTTCAACGAGCAGGGAAAATTTTCCCTGCTTGCATATAAGATGTTTGGTCATGGCCATAAGGTAAACGCTGATGGCGTCATAATTTCAGAATTGATGCCGTTCTGGACTTACCGGCGAATTTTGGATAAGACAGCGTTTGTCGATCAGCGCATTCCCAACGACGTCGCGGTTATTAATTGGTTCAGTAATGATTTTAGAGGACACAATATAATCGATAAGCCACCATTAGTAGTATCACAATATTTGAGTCTGGCCAAAGCCTGCAGCTTAAGTTTCCTCTACTGGCTGCAGACAGAAGCCCCTCGGGACGAGGGTGGCAAGGGCTATCCGGAGATCAGGCTGAAAATAGACGCTTTGGGGACTGCTGATGGTTTGGCCAAGTACCCTTATATCAGAGAGTCTCGGCGTGGTAAGGCTTTTACCATCGTTAGAGAACAAGACATAAGGAGCGATTCGAGTTCTTCGGCGCGAGCGCGCTTGTTCGATGATTCAGTCGGACTGGGTTTCTTTCCCATCGATATACACGGCGCTGGCATTGCCCCGGGCACGTTGAATCCGACCAGACATTTCCAAATTCCGCTTGCTGCCTTGCTGTTGGACTATCCTTCCAATTTAGTTCTCTCCAGCAAAAATATAGGGCTGACACATATCACCAACGCCGCCTATCGCATGCACCCCATTGAGTGGGCAATAGGAGAGGCAGCTGGTACCTTAGCGCGCTTTTCCATCGAGCAAAAAGTGAGCCTGTCGGATCTTTTAAAAGAGCCGAATACACGGCTCCTCCAACTTGATTTGATTCGCGCCGGGGCACCACTTTATTGGTATGATGATGTGCAGACAACCGATCCTCACTTTGAAGCTATTCAATTTTTGGCTGTACTTGACATTATGCGCGGTGATCCTAAGCACTTGCATTTCTACCCACAAGCTAAGTTGGGTGAGGATGAAGCAAGGCACATACTGAGGATCACAGCGGCGAAATATAAAGCGTTAGAGAGCGAACAAAACCCTCCGGCATCGGCTGACACTCGAGGAGCATTTGCCTTTTGGCTGTACAATCAATTGCAGCAAACGGCATTTAGTCAGTCATTGCCAACTGTAAAAAGACAAACTGAATCGAGAATCTAGGAGACACAACTGCAGAGCAACGCCGTGCAAAAACTACAAGCACAAATTCCGCTCTATATTTATCTACACACTCACTGGGACCGAGAGTGGTTCTTGCCATTCAGCACTGCCCGGGCACTGTTACTAGATCGAGTGAGAAAGACTCTGTCTGCTCTAGAGTCTGGCGAACTGCCTAATTTTTATCTTGATGGGCAGGCGGTGGTACTGGAGGACTTGATCGAGATAGAACCTGAACTTGGCGACAGAATTAAAAACGCGATGAAGCGCGGCAGGCTATCGGCCGGACCATGGTATGTGCTGCCAGACCAGTCTCTCGTAGGCGGTGAAAGCCTGATTCGCAATTTGAAGTTGGGTATTGAAATAACCAGACGTTTCGGCAAGCCGACCATGACCGGATACAACCCCGACACATTCTGCCACGTGCAGGATTTGCCTCGTATACTCCGAGGTTTTGCTATCGACAGCGCTTTGGTATTACGGGGAGTGCCACCGCTGGGAGACACCAACGTATTCTGGTGGATCAGTCCTGATGGCAGCCGGGTCTTAACTTACCTGCTTAATAAAGGCTTGACTCATCCGGTCTTTCATAAAACAGCTGACGCCCAGGAAATTGCTGATGACTTATCTTCACGGTGGGATCTTAACACCGTCGACGATACCAAAGCGCCGATGTTGTATTCTTCCGGCGGCGAGGGTATGCAACCTCCCGGCGATCTAATGCCCAAACTAGAAAAGGTCAACTCGCTTCTACCTGAGCGCTGCCAGGCCAAAATAGTATCGATGGATGAATTTATTGTTGATCTGAAACAATGGGCGAAACGTAAGACATTGCCTGAAGTGACCGGCGATCTACGGGATAACCGATCAATCAATGAGCGCTTTCCAGCGTATGTCTTGGACGGTGTTTCATCTACCAGGTTGTATCTCAAGCGCGAGAATGCTCTGGCCGAGCAGCGGTTGATTCGCATCACCGAGCCTCTTTTTGCACTGTTTCATACAATTGGCATCATGTCTTATCCTGAAGCTGAACTAACCTACCTTTGGAAGCTGCTCATCCAGAACCATCCACACGACAGTATCTGCGGCTGCAGTATCGATCCAGTGCACCAGGAAATGAGAACGAGGACACAACAACTAAACTCTTTCCTCGACGGCCTTGATTTAATTGCTCTTGAACGGCTAAGTGAGTGGAAACCAACTGTAGTCGCCGATCAAGTCAATGGTCCGCGTGCCAGGGTGAAGGATCCCGCTTTGCCTGCTGTTGCAGAATTGGAGCCGACCGATCCAGACAACGCTTACAATCGCTTGTTGTTATACAACACTTCTTGCTATCCGCAGAGAGCGCCAGCATGGATGACTTGGTATTGTCATCCGGAAACAACTGTTTCTTCATCATCAACACGCATTCAAATTGACAGCGATACGATAGAAACGAATCATCTATTCCACAGCGGTGCGGGTTTTTACTACAAGCCGGTAAGGTGCATCAAAGGCTGGGTTTGGCCTGGTCAGGAAGTCCCGGCCATGGGCTGTAGTGAACAAGCTTGGGGCGATTTATTGGATAAATCTTCCCAGCCCAATAGAGCTAACGCAGAGCCTGTTGTTACTGCTGATGCTCAGCTGCTTAGATCCCAAGGCACCCCGGAAATAAGCAACGGACTAATCCAGGCCAAAGTTGATAATGATGGCAATCTAGTAGTGCGCAACCTCGTCTCCAGCAAAGCGCCGGAGTTCAAACTTGGCCATCACTTTTGGGATGTAGGTGATGGCGGTGACTCTTATAACTTCGATCCCTTATTAAATGATGCTCCGATCAAGGCCGAACTAGTAGAGATAAAGGATGGCAAAAGCGGGCCGCTAGTATCATCCCTGGTACTACTTTATAAAATAACCATTCCTGAAGGGCTGGATACGGCATCTATGGATCCCGGACAATTGGCTAAAGGCCGGGCACCAAGCCTAGTTAGCCATTCTATAGAAACTGAAATAAGCTTAAAAAAGGGAGTGCCGATACTTTTCTTTCAAACTGTCTTTGAAAATCGCTCTCGCGATCACCGGCTGAGCGTGCGCTTTCAACTGGGGCAATCGGTAAAGCAAAGTTGGTCGGAATGTCATTTCAGTCTGGCAAAGCGACCTGAAATTAAGGAAAGTCCGCAATTGCCTGTGCCAGTTGGTCGCGAGATTCTTCCGGAAAGCTATTTCTGCCAGCGCTTTTTCACTACATCGGGACACGCCTTTTTTAACCGGGGCTTACCCGAATACAGAGTGAAAGATGACTATGCGGAAATTACCTTGCTTCGAGCGGTGTCATATTTATCGCGCGGCCGATTGCGCACTCGCGGCGGTGGCGCTGGGCCCTGGGAGGCAACACCCGAAGCAAATTGCTTTGGTCTCAGCCGTTGTGACTACGCCTGGGCATTCCCAGGAGACTCAAATGATGGTGAATTGAGCGACGAGCAAATTGCTCAAACATATCAATTAGCAGATCTATTTGAGGGAAGATTAATCGCGTATCTAGTCGGAAAATTCGAAGGAGCGCGCGACCAGTCTTTCATTGAGATCTCAAATCCAGCTCTCTACATAACGGCGACTTATATTGATAAAGACAAGCTCTATCTGCGAATTTTAAACATAACGCGCTCGCCTCAAAAGGGCAGCGTAAAGATTTTTCTGCCGGTGTCATCGCCAGGGAAAGTCAATTTTCTTGGCGAAGATCGGCAATCGTTGATGTCCAAGAAAGAGCATTCCGGCGCCACCGCCATCGAATTGGACTTCAGCGCCAACGAACTACTAACCATCGCCTTTGAGCTTATTCAGTGAGCGCCAATTTGAGCGAGAATCTACTTTAGTGAGAATCAATGCGCATCGAATGTTTTTCTGAGGACAGCATAAAAGAGGTCGCTGCTTTGGAAAAAGCAATCGAGGGAGATAATGCGGCCAGTTTGGCTACTCTGTCGTCGCGACGAGAACTATATCCACAAGGCTTTCGCGTGGCCATGGAGAATGGCAAAGTTATTGGCTACATCGAATCTTGCCTCTGGGAAAGAGGGGAGCGAGAATTTGCTATGTCGTTTAGCGACGTGGACTTTGTTGCCTGTCATCACAGCAAAGGAAAGGAGATTTATGTCATCTTTTTAGCAACAGACCCTGTCCATCGGCGTAAAGGTGTGGGAGCGCAGTTAGTGAAATCGATTCAGCAATTGGCTGTTGACGAGGGGAAAACAAAAGTCACACTGGTCGCTAAAGATGAACTGAAGGGGTTCTATGGCAGGTTGGGCTTTACTATCGTGGCTAAGGCTCCGAACTGGCTCCCCGGACTGCCCAACACGCACATGCAATGGCTTGTAACCAGTAGTCGGGGCCCTGGTGAAACTTAGATCGCCCGTTAGTGCATTTGCTGAAAAACGATCGCGTCACCATCTACAAGACCTAACCCGGGCTTGTATTGAAGGGAGTGCCGATCCTGCCCATCTATGTTGACAATGTACGTTTGAGTGGATTTGTCGAAGAGTTTCCAGTTGCCGCTTGCACCCGATGTGGTTTGGATGCTGCCATCAGCAAGAAATTTGCAATCTCCCAGCAAGCTTGTATAGCCGCACATTTGCTTGTACATGCCAACAACCGGATCGCCACTACTTGGTTGGGCAAATGCCACAGCACCTGTAGCTTCAATCTCGTAGCCGCCTCCCATTCTTACCAATCCTCCGGCAGGCGGAGCCACGCTGATCAAGACCTTTGTCGGCTTCTTCAATTGACCGTTAAAAGTACAGTCAACCGCTTGGCTATCGGAACTCAAGACTTTAGGAGTACTCCAAGTTTTTGCTTCGTCATAGAGCGTGACTGTAATGTCAGACCGGTACGGATTACCCATCAAACCCATCGCTCTGAATTGAGCATGGACGTGAATCTCACCCGGCTCGCCTGTAAAGTACCAGTAGTGCGTACCGACAAAATTGTCAACAATCCCTTTATTGATCCCGGGCTGCAGCGGCGCCGGAGCTTCGGGCTTTAGGGATTGAGCCCAGGCTGACGTTGAAAAGACAATCATCGCCAAAGCACATACCAGCAGAAATCTCATCTCACTCCTCGCTTTTGAAGATTTTAGCGTTCCGAAAGATTTTACCCGGAATCCTTAGTTCTCGTCTTCGCCGGTAGAACCTGTGGATACCGGCCAGCAAGGGTACCCCTTGCGATAGCTCGAAAGAGGAAGAATCCTCCTGGCCACGCCATCCGGGAACTTTTCCACTCTCAATCCCGACAAGCCGGCAACAGGTTTTCTAGTTTTCCCGGTCTCATTCTAATAAGGATATGGTCATGAAAAAATTATTGGCAATGGGAATTCTTGCCGTGTCACTCAGCACCGGTGTTGTGGCTCAATCTGCACGTGCGGACGAGGCGGACACCGCGGCTAAAAACGAAAAGCGAGCTGAAGGTCAGGAATTCAAAGCAGAAAAAGCAGCAGCCCGTGGCAACACGTATGATGCCGCCAAACATATAGATAATGAGCGCCGCGATGAGCACAAAGCTCGCAGAGAAGAACGTCACGCCATCCGCAAGGGCGAAGTGTATTAAATCGACCAAGACAAGGGTTCGACGTCAATCAGGAATTCTTGCTTCTTCTCGAATCTCGTTGCCACACCGGACCGCGCAATTCGAACTCCAGCTTTGCTGCAACCGCCAGCGCCTTTTCGGTGCTGATGAATCTTTCTATCAACCAGAGCCCCAGATCTAAACTGGCGGTGATACCACCAGCGGTGATAATATCCTGATCATCCATAACTCGCGCTTCCACCACTTGAGCTCCCTCGGCCATCAACTCAGCAAAAGCTTGCCGATTGGTCGTCGCCGGTCGTCCATCAAGAAGGTTGGCCTTAGCCAGAAGCAGTGCACCAGTGCAAACCGATGCCAACACAGCTCCGGACTTATGCAAAGACTTCAACGTGGAAAGAATTTCTCCATTCTCAGACTCCGCCCAAGCACCTTTTGCGGCCCTAGCTAGCCAGCCGCCTCCCGGTACCACCAGTAAATCAGGTGGGACAGCCGGGTTTAGCCTGCCGTCAGGAATAACTTTCAAGCCAAGCGCAGCAGTTACTACTTCTTGCTTTCTCAAACTAAGCAGTGGCACATCAAGATCTGCCAAGCGTAAAGCTTCGAAGACGCCGACAACATCCATCTCTTCAAAGCCATCGAAAATTATGATTTCAACTTTCAAGCAGAGCTCAATTGCGATGTCTCTGCCGTCGCCCTATCCGCGAGCGAGACACCGGTAAGCAGACCGACTTTATCCACAAATTGTTCGATAGTGTATGGCTTCACCAAATACGCATCAGGACCAGCTTGCCCGCTGGCTGCAGTGATATCGAAAGGAAACGCAGTCACCGCTAGCATGGAGACTTTACCATCGCCGAAGCGGTCATTTAACCGTTTGAGCTGGGCGACCTGATTTTGGTCTTCTACCATATGCCATTCGATCAAAATTAAATCGAAGGCCCGCGTCGCTAAAGCCGCTAGCGCTGAGCTAAGGCTGTGGGCAACTGTAATGTCGAACGCTAATCTATCGGCTAGAGACAATAATGTCACGCGGGACATGGCATCATCTTCGACCGCCAAAATGGATAATGTCGCCATTATTTCTGACCTTTAGAAACTACTTGCGCTTCCACCGGTGCTGTTCCTTTGACGCCCAACTGTTTGGCAGCAGCTTTGCTCAAATCAACTACTTTGCCACCACCAGCTGGTTGCTTATCATTAACTCGAACGATGGCTGACTTGCCGGTTTTTTTATTCGTCACTTTCACTTTCGATCCCAGTGGCAAAGTCGGACTGGCTACGGTCATCGCATTTTTATTGTATTTCTCACCAGTAGCGGTCTTCTTTCCGGAAAATTTATCAGACTCGATGGTCGCCTTGCCGCTTTCAGCCCAGGCATTGCCGCAAAGCAAAGAGACCAGCACCACAGACGATGCGAAAAGGCGAGCGAGAATACTGCTGCGCTTCATTGTCCTTCTCCTCCTCATCAGTAAGGTACGAGACATGTTCGGTTGCAAAGGATTAAGTTGGTGCTGGACACTATGTTACTACGATTTAGAAAGAGAACAAAAATTCCAAGTCTTCCTTGGTCAGCTCTTTGGCTACTGCATCGTCGCCACCAATGATCAGATCGGCGAGCTCTTTCTTCTTGCGTTGTAAAGCCACAATTTTCTCTTCTACTGTACCGCGGGTAATTAATTTGTAGTTGAATACGTGCCTGGTCTGGCCGATGCGGTGAGCACGATCCGTCGCTTGGTTCTCCACGGCTGGGTTCCACCAGGGATCGTAATGGATGACGTAATCAGCGCCAGTAAGATTAAGACCGGTGCCACCTGCTTTCAAGCTAATCAAGAAAATAGGAATGTCCGGATCGGCATTAAACCGGTTCACCTTCTCCAGGCGGTCCTGTGCTGGCGTCTGCCCATCTAAGTATTCATAAACATAGCCTGCCTTTTCCAACTCAGCGCGAATGAGAGTGAGCATTTTGACAAACGAGCTGAATACAAGAATCTTATGGCCTTCCTCAATAATTTCGGCGATCATCGCGGTCAGCGAGCTAAGTTTAGCGGAGCCAGGCATCTCACCTTTATCGGCAAGCGGCTCTTCATCGTCACGACTCTTGAGCAAACGCGGATCGCAGCAGACTTGGCGGAGCCTGAGCAATGCCGCCAGCACCGACAGCTGCGAACGCTTGATGCCTCGGCTAGCAATTTCATTGAAGACCGTTTGCCTGCATTCATCTAAGACATCCAGGTAAAGCGACCGTTGATCTTCCTCCAGTTCGCACAGGGTAATGATATCGGTGCGGTCTGGTAGTTCTTTCTCCACCTGGCTCTTCAGGCGACGCAGAATAAACGGATGAACTATCTTTCGCAACTTCTGCCCAGCTCCGTCCTGCCCGGCTTCAATCGGCCGTTCGAACGTTTCATTGAAGTCTTTGTAATTGCTCAAGAAATCCGGCATCAAGAAATCAAACAATGACCAGAGCTCTTTCAAACGGTTTTCAACCGGCGTACCAGAAAGAGCAAGGCGGTGGAACGATTTCAGAGCCTTAGCCGCAATCGCCCCTACTGATTCCGGATTCTTGATGTTTTGCGCTTCATCCAAAATCAAAAACTCGAACTGAATATTTTTCAGGGTTTCGTAGTCGCGCCTGATGATACCGTATGTGGTGAATACTACATCCGGTTTCTTGCCACCATCTTTTTGCAATACGCTCAGGAGCTCGCCACGATCTCGTCCCAAAAACAGCGCCGTGTTCAAATTCGGCGTAAACCGCTCCGCTTCGCTTAGCCAATTATATACAACCGAGGTAGGTGCCACCACTAGAGATGGCAGCCTCTTTTGTTCCTTATGATGCGACAGCAGTAGCGCTAAGGCCTGAATGGTCTTACCTAGGCCCATGTCATCAGCAAGAATTCCAGCCAAACCATATTCCCGTAAGAAGGATAACCAATTGCATCCTTCCTTTTGATACTCCCGTAACTCGCCTTTGAAATTTGGATGAACAGTCATCGGCTCCAGTTCACGTAAATTGTGAATGCGATGCAAAAACTCCTTGAAACCATCATCAACTTCGATCTCAATTTCATGCGTCTCTAGCGCGTGAGTGATCGGCAAAGCTTGGTAGAGCGGACGTGAACTGTCTTTGCTCTGACCTATAGTCTTCAATAGCCCAAGCAGCGAAGTCGCGTCTATTCTGACGTGCTCACCGTTTTCCAGCTTGACATAATTTCGATTACGGAACAAACACTCAATCACTTGTCCAAATGGAATTTCGTTGCCGTTGGAAAAGGCGAGTAAATCGAAATCAAATTTGAAAGAGTCCTTCTTCAAAGATAAGTTTGCTTTGAGCCGCAACGGCTCCTTGCGGACGATATAACTCTTGAGCGTATCAATGCCTGATATGTCCCATTCCGCCGACTGCTCGTGGGAGAGATAATAAAGTGCATCAAGCGCTGCCTCCTCGACAAAGAAGAAGCGATCGGCGACAGCGCGCTGTGGTTGCAAATTGGAAAGAAAGCGGCGAACTTGACTTTCTTGGTCCCATAGCCGCTTGACCCAGACACTCTGCCCGCTATCAGAGATGGTGCGCGTGTACAATTCGGACTCGACAGCGCTGGTTTCGTCGCGTGAGGGCAAGACCAGATCGCCGTAGCCAAATCCCAACGACACTTCCAAATTGGCGATCATTCCGGTCGCTCCAAGAACCTGGCTTGGCGCCTTTCTTTCACAGACTTTGATCACCACGCGCGGTGGCTCCGTAATGGCGATCGGAAACGGCGCCGACGTCTCATCGACGCGAACTTCCATGCGCCGCTTAAGAATAGGTAGATCAACAGCGAGAAATTTCGGCACAATTTCCAGTTTCACTGTCATCAGTCCATGAGCATCAAGAAACGGGTGCAACTTATGGATCGCGCTTAAATCGATGCTATACAAAACATTGTCGGACAACACCCAGCTCGATTGTTGCCCAAGGAAGTAAACCGGGTGATTAACCGGCTGGTTATCAGCGTTCAGCGCTTCCAATCTTAATTGCAGTTCGCCGTTTTCCGTCTCGGAAAGCACGGCGCGCGGACGCAAGGGAGTTGGTGAAAATGTAATGGGTTGGCTGTCTGATGTATTGATCAGTTTTGTGCAAAGGCTTAAATGCCCAAGAACAATGCCTTCATCACCGCGAGGGATGCGATGCCCGCCCGCCGGACCTTTAGTCGTCTGGGGCAAAGAGGTCAAATACTTGGTCAATTTATAAATGCGTGAATGAGGATCGAGGCTATTCAGTACCTCCGGCGGTACTTTCAGTATGTTTACTTTGCCCTGCGGCTCATGAGGAACGGTGCCGACTATTAAAGCCAGCGGCTTTTCCAGAACCAAAAGGCCGAGCGTAAAGTCTGCTGCTTCAGGTGTAACCCCGGGAGCCTTAGGGTCATCGAGCAGGTCCTTGGCTCTCGGCGCCCGCTGATCGATTTGGACATCCCTCGCTCTCTCTTCGTTCAAATCGAAACGAATACCGGGATTGGCACGAGCAATCTGGGTAAGCAAAACAGCAACCGAATGCTTGCAAACTTCTTCGAAGTACGGGCAAGAGCAGGCGGCTTTGAAATTCTCCGGATCTTCGATTGTGACGTTAACCTTGTACGGCTGCGGCTCAGAACCGATCACCAGTGCTTCAATATTTCTACCGCTTTCGTCCTCGCCATATTTGAGGACTTTTTTTCGCCGGTAATATTGGACACCACGACGATAGACAGGCTCGCTGCTCGCCTCTTGCACTGCCTGAAGGGACAGCGCATTGCGTTTACCGGTAGCAGGTTTCATTAGATGGTCAGGCCTTTTGGTACCACTAAGAGCTAAAACAAAAGAAGCCACCGGGCGCATCAGAACGCGCGACGGTGCGAGCTATAAACTCCCTCGACTATAAGCTTATCACGCCTTCTTTTGTCCGTTCGAGATTCATTTATAATCGCTCGATCGCGCCGCCAGCTCTGCTGAAATCACCACTGCACGTCAGTCGACGGGCTCATGTCGAGGACGGTCTCATTGCCGGCAGCTGGTCCGATCGGTTGGGCCAAGCGATTCGCCCGGAAATAGGCTTGATCGACAATTCTTTTCAACTCTGCTTGCCGTTGTTCGAGTATGGCACAGTAGTCATTCAATAGACTGGCTTGTGACTTGAGGGTCGCGGCATTATCGTTGAGAGCCGGAATGAGCTGTTCGATTTCTTCGAGCAAGGCACTGGGCGGGTGCCCGGCCCGTCCTTTGGATGAGCCCCTGTCCTCGGCTGAGGAGGAGCGGGCTGATACCGGTGCGCCCACCAATGACAGGGCATTTTTCAAGCGCTCTAAAGATTCTCTTAAAACGAGCGCTCGCCTGTAAGAGACGTCGGCTTCCTTTTCCAGCCAACTCTTCCGCGCCTTCTGGGTAGTCAACTCAGCCGCCAGATGCTCCAGCGCTTTCTTGCGGATTTCCAATTCTCGTTGGACAAACTCCAGCTGGCTTTGCTTCATTTCCAGACCACGTTGTCGAAGCCAAATCAGAAGCAATACGGAAGCTCCGAAAGCAAAAGTGGTCAGGGTGATGTAGAAATATCCTCGCCTGGCGCCAGAGCTCGATAAGAGTCCCCCGAAGAGAAAACTAGTCAGATCTTCCAGAAAGGGAGGCGGTTCCGGACGGACGTAATATAAATGGCCAAGCACCTTGGCCGCTTGTTCAGTCTGAGAAGAATGCGAGCGGCTGGCGATGCTCGCTCGGGGCGAGGCATGTTCCCAAACCGGCGCCAGAGGTGGCGGTACCGTCAGCAAATCATAGGGCTCTTGCTTGTTAATGCGTGACAGATCTTCCGGTGCCGTGCGCCAGAAAGGACCACGCTTAATTTTGTTCGTGCGATACAGGACGGTTTCATCTGTTGGATCGGTGACCACCAGGCCAAAGAGACCAAAATTAGAGTCCAAAACCTTTTGGATTAAATCATCACGGTCGGCAATGATTAACTGAGACAAAGTCGAAGGCAGCGTGTGATGGAGAAGGTTGAAATCGGTCGTCTGGGCCCGGTAGACAGTACCCAGCCAGTAATTTTTGTAATTTTCATGGCAAAGTACCAGCCACAAAACGATACCCGCTACAAAAACCGCCGGTAGCAGAATACGCTTCTTCGTTGAGAGCAGGATTTTTTCCATGAAAGCGCTTAAAAAAGTTACCTCGGTATATCACCGATACGGCCTAATGTGAATACGTAATTACATTAGTTACAGGGGTAAACCATTGCAGTTCTTTACAATATGAGATTTTCCTAACTCGAAAACCCAGGAAACGTTTGGGGGACAACACTTTCAGAGCCTGACAACGGGTACAAAATGGTATCGGGGGACGAGCCTCATTGCGGAGGAGCGAGTTAGGAGCAAAATTTCCACAATTGGAAGAATGACAATATCCCGCTAAGGGAATCGCTGCTTCAAGCGAAATTTGCTGAGAATATGGCAATGGTCAGGCGCTCGCCTGACCATTCCTGCATTTCAGCCAGCTGGCAACCAATTGATGAAGAGGCGATGGAGAAGTGACGGAGTAGAAGTATGATACTGTATGCGGTATCATAAATTAAGACATGCCTTCTCTTCTGTCTTCCTTTTTTCGGCAGGAAATTTAGCCGGTTCCAGTCACCTTTTAGTGCCTCTATCCCAAAATAGAGCGTCAAATAACAGTGACTTATAAAATGTTTTTCAGTGGTAATGCTGATTACGAAAAATTGTGGCGGGCATTACATTATTAGTTGGTTTAGTGGGTGCGACGGAATTTATGGCTAATGAAACCCCGGGCCTACGTCTGGGTGACCTTTTAAGCAGTGCCGGTCTGCTCAAACCGGCAGACTTGCGGGAAGCGATGCTGATCGCCAAACAGCAGCAGTTGCCTGTCGGCCGGGTATTAATCATGTCCGGCTACTTGAGCGAAGCCCAGCTGCAGTCGGCTGTGCAGGCTCAGTCAATGGTAAAGGACGGTAACCTAGTCTTTGAGACGGCGATCAAAGCCTTAAAAATCGTCGGCACGGAACGAGTTAATTTAGAGACTGCTCTCACTCGCCTTGGTTGGACCCCAACCAGCGTAGTAATCACCAATAAGCTGGGCGAGTTTCTGGCAGAGGCCGGTTTGGTTGCCATAGCTGACCTCCAGTATGCGCTCGGCCAGTGCCAGGAAATCGGCTTGCCCTTGGGGCGAGTCCTGGTCGTCACTGGTTATTTGAGTGAAGAGATGCTCACGCACACTCTGAACGCCCAGGTTTTAGTAAGAGACGGCAAGATATCGCGTGAACAGGCAATCACAGGATTGCGGGCGGCGCTGGAAAGGCAAATCTCGCTCGACCAATCGCTGGCAGAAAGCGGCGAGTGCCAGTTGCATACAACTCCTGGCGTCAGGTTGGGTGAGCTTTTTGTCGGAGCCGGGATAATCGACGAAGCCAATTTGATGAATGCGGTCGAAGTGGGCTTGGTCAGCGAGCGACTGATCGGCCAGGTGTTGCGTGATTTTGGCTTAGTCAGTGTCGAGCTTCTCACAGCTGCGCTAGAACTTCAAAACATGGTGGCAATTGGCACCTTAACAGTTGCGGACGCCACTGGCGCCTTGGCTAAGTGCTCCGCCGAACGCTGTTCGTCTACCGAAGCACTGGAAAGATTTCGCCATACGGCAGTCACGTCTGTCGAGACAATAGTACCGTATGTGGCACCAGCGATTGACCTCCCTCTCTATCAGTTTCTCCAGCTGGCAGGGCTGATAAACCAATCAGATATTGAGAAAGCAGTGCACGCGGGCTGCAAGGACTCCTACCTGATGGGCACGATGTTAAGCATGTCCGGAGTCATGTCTCAGACAATGGTCGAGTCGTCCACACAGGCACTCGATTTAATCATTAATGGCGAGCTAAGCATGGAACAAGCCATAATTGTTCTAAAAAATTGTCATGCTACAGGCACACCATTACAGAATGCGTTGCAGGAATTGGGTTGGGGAACGGATGCCGGTCAGATTGAATCATTCACACCAACACTAATGCCAGCGCCTACACCACCGCCAGTACCAGAGCCCTTGCCACAATCCGAGGCTTTGCCGATTATTTCGGATCAGTTTATCGATCCTGTCAGTGATCCTGGCCTGGAAAAAGCACCACCACCGAATGCGGCAACGCCTCCTGAACGAACATTTTCGCCGCTCTACAAGACTGTTCGCGCAGCTAGGGCCAACGCCGTTTTGCAGGCGAGGGCCGCTGCAGCCAATGATGGTTCATCGCTGCAGCAGCTAGCGATGCAGGACAAAACTGAGTCTCTTCCTGCTATTCAGCAAGAAACAAGCTCTCAGCAGTTTGAACCATTCTCCCCTCTGGATAGCGGCGTGATGGCTGAGCGGCAACCGGGAGGAGACTTGGCTTGGGCTTCGCCCTCAACGGCCAAGACCTGGCCGGCGGCTCAGACAGAGACCAAAGTCGAGCCGGCACGAGCGCCAAACAATATCGCCGAGCAACCGGATGCAGATCAACGAATCTCACGCTCAAAACTAAATGATTTGATGCCTAAGTCCAAATCGAAAAAATAGCTCTGCACTAAATACGGTGTCATAGTCAGTCGAGTGGAACCGAGCACTTAAACTTCGCAATCGGTTGTTATCTCTGCAGTTTAGTTCCAATGTCAAGGCAACTGAAATACTCAACCGTTGAACGATGTTGCAGCCTCTTGGTAACAATTTGTTTGTCCACCCGGCAATAAATGTCACCGAAAAGTGGCTTTAATATGAATCTTCACTATCCAAGATATATTCTGTGGTATTTATAACCGCTGAGAGCAGCGATTGGAGCGGGTAGCGTCCTGCACAGGAGAGCAAAATGACTATACAGCATAAGATTCAGTACAAGCCCTACGTCGAAAAGAATTTCAGCCATCTCAAGGGGCTGACAGGCATATCCGACAAAACTATCGAAATACATCTGGGTCTCTACTCTGGATACGTAAAGAACACAAATACACTCAACGAGCATGTTATTGATCTGACTGAAAAAGGACAAAGCGGCACACCCGAATATAGCGAATTAAAGCGGCGCTACGGCTTTGAATACAACGGCATGCGCCTGCATGAATACTATTTCGGCAACCTCAAACCAGGCGGCTCCGAATTGAAAGAATCGAGTGCCATCGGTCGAGCGATTGCCGACACTTATTCTTCAATCGAAGTTTGGAAGAATGACTTTACGAAAGTGGGCGCGATGCGTGGTGTCGGCTGGGCAATTCTATTCCAAGATCCCTTCACTAAAGTGCTGTCCAATCATTGGATCAGCTCCCATGAAGAAGGGAATATAGCTGGATTCCAACCAATCCTTGTAATGGACGTTTGGGAGCACGCCTTCCTGCTCGATTACAAGCCAGCAGAACGCAGCAAATATATCGAAGCGTTCTTCAGCAACATCGATTGGAACGCCGTCGAGTCGAGATTGCTCAAGTAAGCTAAACCACTCCACTAAACACTCCCATAGTTGCGAGTAGTTGCAAGAGGCAGGCTTAGCTAAGCCTGCTTTTTCGCTTGCTTAAGACTTGCCGGCCAAAACATAAAGCTAAGCTCGCCACTACAACGGCTGCTTTCCGATAAACTGTGAGTAGGGCAGAGGAGATCGAGATGACGTTAAGAGATAAAGAGAGCACAAAAGCAGACCGTTTCCGCATCACTTACTGCGGTGCTTGAGGCTATAAACAGAGAGCTGTCAGTTTGGCAGCCGAGCTGGAAAGATGCCTTTCACAGTCGTCTGAATTAATTCAGGGAAGCGGCGGCATTTTCGAAATTGAAGATGGTGGAGCGTTGATTTTTTCCAAAAAAGCATTAGGTCGTTTTCCCGAGGATGGAGAGATAGTGGCCATTGTTAAGGGCATCGATGCGGGCTTGCCGATTGAGCAAGCAAAAGCAGACGCTCAAAAAGCTTGCCCGCCGCCTACTTTTGGCCAATGGTTCCAGAAGCTGCTTGGCAAGCACTAATGCCATTCGTCAAGCAATAACGGTCCTTGCTTCCAAAAGTTGCCGCCAGGGATTATCCTTTGTCTGACAGCGAATAGACTGACAGTAGAAGGACCGGCTGTGATTCAGAGTGAAAAAGAAGCGAAGAGACGGCTTGCCAGCAAAAGCGCTAAGGCGCTAGCCCCAGAAAAAACCGCTAGTCACAAATCGCCGCTAAAAATTACCATCGACGGGCCAGCCGGAGCGGGCAAATCAACTGTCGCCAAGCTGATCGCCAACCAACTCGGCTATTTATATATAGATACAGGAGCGATGTACCGCGCAGTCACCTGGCTGATGTTACAAAGCGGGCTGAATATCAACGATGAGCAAGCGGTTGTCGAACTCGTTCGAACAGCGCAAATTCTACTCAAACCAGGCGACAAGTCATCAAATCAGTTGGCCCGAGTGTTTATCAACGGTAAGGAAATAACAAAACAAATTCGTACGCAAGAGATAACCAAATCAGTTAGCCAGCTATCGACGATTCCAGCGGTGAGAGCCTATCTTGTCGAACAACAAAGGAATATGGCCCGGGCTGGTGGCGTCGTTCTTGATGGTCGGGACACCGGCACCGTTGTGTTGCCCGACGCTGACGTGAAAATTTTCCTGACGGCATCGCCGGAAGTAAGGGCCCAAAGGCGCTTGAAGGAGTTACGCTCCTTTGGCGAAGAGGTAAAATACGAAGACCTCTTGCAAGAAATTATCGAGCGCGATGATCGCGACAGCAACCGTTCGATTGCGCCATTGAGAATGGCTGAGGATGCCGTGCTTATTCTCACGGACAAGATGCAGATAGACGAAGTCGTTTCACACATTGTTGCCCTTTGCACTTAATGGACCGCTGGCGGACTGTCATTCAGCAGACATGCAGAAAGGTGATTTCCGGCACTGCTCGGTTTTGCGTATTTCGATTTTCTCTGCGTTGTCAGCCTTCGCAATTCGCACGCCAGGAGCAGATCCATACTGTTGATGAACTGTCTGCACGTTTCAATTATTTTCTTCGGCTGTTCTATCTTGGAACCACACCAAGGTGCTCGAGTATGAACAAGTTTCAAATAAATGTGATCGGGGTCTTACTTATGACCAATCTCTGTTTTGGTTGCAGTTTAAATCCAGCAGCCATAAACGAACAACCCATGTATGGAAATGAGGTAATCAAAGAAGCCGGTAGCAGGAAAGCTGCTCTCAAACGGACCATCAAATTAGCTTGGCACTACTTTTATGACAACAATGATCCGGCTACGGCGATGAAGCGATTCAATCAGGCTTGGTTGTTAGACCCAAATAGCGACGAAGTCTTTTACGTTTCGGGTTTTTAATGTCAGTGCAAGGAAAGATAGACGAAGCGATTTCACTTTATAAAAAGGCATTGGAACTTGACCCCAATCACCCGATGGCAGCTGCAAACTTAGCTCGGTGTTATAAAGATAAGGCGTACGAACAGTATCGCAATAACAGAATGAAAGTTCCGGACCGGGAAGTTAAAAGTAACCTCGCTGAGGCGCTTGCATTATATGAAAAGGCCATTAAGACTGCGACTGCTGCCAGTGAATTGCGTATGACATCATTGGAAAGCGATCTGCGTTATATCTATTATCAGTGGGCAGTAGCATTGGAGTTTGATGGCCAATATGCAAAGGCATGGGAGAAAGTAAAGCTTTCTCGAAAGTACGGCGGCGATAAAGTAATCGAACCCGGTTTTCTCCGTGAATTGTCACGCTTCATGCCAGAACCGAAGAGTTAGGTCTCAAACGTCTCATTGCAAACAGTAGATAAGCTAACGGGCGCTTTTAGCAAGACCGCTCAGAAGTCCTCTTTAACCTCGTCACGAGCCAGTAAGACCTCAGCATCCCGACAGAGATTGACCAAGCTTTCTCTCGCCCCTGGTGCGCGAATTAGCTGACGGCATAAGTCCAGGGTGCGGCGGAAAGCACGAACGACGTCCCCTTCATCGTACGTAGTGGCCATGCGAATATCGTCCCAACTCGCACCATTAGCCCACATTTCAGTTAGTCCGGCAAAAGTAGGGCTAAATTCAACAGGGATATCAATTTCGAAATCGCGCTGCAATTTCCACAAATTACGGCCAATGCGCTGGATTGCCTCTAAGGCTAGATCGACACTGGCGCTTGCTCGGGCCCGCACAGCATCAGTCACTCGACCTTCTTCGGTCACTAGAGCTGTCAGTACAGAAGCTAATTCGGCAGCGCTTAAGCGTTCTAGCTGACCACTCACCGCTACTTCCGTCAAAAAAAGTTCGTTGTTTCCTCGTATGCCGGTGGCCATCCGACCTAAAGCGGTCGGTCGATTGCCGTCCAAGTAGCCTTTAATTCGCAAAATATCAGCAAGCGCTACAAAAGTACGCCAATATTTCGTCGTCTCCTTTTCGATACGGCGGTCAAACTCTTTGATCCTCCGTTCCAATTGGCGCACACGCTCCGTTTGTTTGCTGCACGGCTTTTGCACCGGGCAACCATGACAGGGCATGGCATAAGCCTCATTCAGAAGCATGGTGATATCGTCGTGCACCGCATTTAGTGCTAACTGAGCAGATTGGTCTTTTTCTTGCTTAAGACCCTTTTCCATCTGCTTCAATTGTTTGTGCTTAGCGCGAATAGCTTCCAAACGCCTGCCATACAAAGGCAGATCGCCAAGCTCGCCCGGGCACAGTGGGCTCCTCAGCTTATCCAGCTCTCTCTGCCATGTCATATTTTGTTCGTATAAAGGACCCAACTGTGAATTGATTAGAAATTGACCAAAGCTTCTCTCGATCAGATCGCGCGCATCTTCGAGGCTGTGCCGCTCCAACAAATTAAGAACCATGCCGTACGACGGTGTAAATCGGCTGGACAAAGGATCAGGCGGAGCCGCGGCCAGTTTGGCAGCATCTTCCACCGGTTCAAATGGATGGTGCAGAACAACAACATGACCGACTTCATCCATCCCTCGTCTGCCAGCTCGTCCAGACATTTGCAAAAATTCCGATGCAGTCAACTCGCGATGTCCTTCATCCGACCGCTTATAGATCGAACTGATAATCGTCGAACGAGCAGGCATGTTAATCCCTGCCGCCAGGGTCTCGGTAGCAAAGACAACTTTCAAGAGTCCCCTTTGAAAAAGCTTTTCCACCATGGCTTTCCAGCTCGGCAACATGCCGGCATGGTGTACCGACATGCCTTCCAGAAGATAGGGCAGGTGCGGATGATTTTGCAGATTTGGGTGGTCTTGTGTGAACGCCTGCACGACATCTTTCAACTCGGCTTGCTCTTTTAAATTCAACAGCGGAATGCCGCGTGCTTTTCGCATCGCTTCCTCACAACCGCGGCGAGAGAAGAGAAAATAAATTGCAGGTAGCATGTTGCGAGCCGAAAGAATCGCCAGAACATCTGCTGAGTGGGCACCAAGAGCCGGAATGCTGCGACGTTTACGATCTTTGTGTTGGGAACGCTTCATGCCGAAGCGATTCTTTAGTAGCACATTGACGCCTCTGCCGGGGCTAAGCAAGGGATAAATGTGGCGATCGCCAAAGTAATAAAACCTCAGCGGTACAGGTCGGAAATCAGAAAGCACAAGATCGGTCGGACCATGGGTCTCATCTATCCAGGTCGTCAATTCGCGAGCGTTGGCCACCGTGGCGGACAATGCTACAAGCTGAATATCTTTAGGTGCGTAAATGATCGACTCTTCCCAGACAGTGCCGCGCTCCGCATCATTCATGTAATGACATTCATCGAGAATGACGAAAGCAACGTTACGCAAGTTCTTACTTACGTCACCGAGTATGGTGCCATATAGCATATTGCGGAACACTTCGGTCGTCATTACGACGATCGATGCTTCGCGATTAACAGATATGTCGCCAGTTAAAAGACCGACTTTGCCTTCACCGTACTTGACCCTAAGGTCGTGAAATTTCTGGTTGGACAATGCTTTCAAGGGCGTCGTATAGTAGCAGCGCTTGTTACTGCGTAAAGCCATTTCAACCGCATATTCAGCCACGACCGTTTTGCCAGAGCCTGTCGGTGCACAAACGACAACGCTCCGGACAGCTTCAAGATGATTGATCGCCTCAACTTGGAAATCATCGAGTTTAAAGTTGAACAGCGCTGACAGGTCTATATTTAATGGTTGTTGCAATTCTTGCAATTCATTCAACGGCTAATCCGAACCCTATTCTAGCAAGACGAGTAATCCATATAGCGCATCCGTATAGCGCCATCGGCAACACTGCCGCTCCAACCAGGATCTCAGTCCGGCCACTTTAACTCTAACCCGAATGGCGGCACTCGTGCACTATAATGTCTAAACAACGGGACGTGGCGCAGGGGTAGCGCGCACCTTTGGGGTGGGTGAGGCCGGAGGTTCGAATCCTCTCGTCCCGACCACAACAGGAAGCCGAAGTCAGCTCAAAGTGTGAGCTGACTTTGTTTTGTCAGCTCGGCCACTGACAGAAATTGTGACAGTTTTTCTGTCCCGCGCCCCTTCACAACCAGATAGCCGCATCTACTTCGGGCTATGCATGAAAGATCTGACAGATTATTACCTGTCTTGGCAGAACAGCCGATCCTGGGTAGGTGCTAACCTTTGATCGCTTGAGTTTAGCCGGCCTCAGCCACGAGCATGTCACGCAACTTGTTCAATGCGCTGTGCACCGCCCGCGATACCCCCATCTCAGAGAGGCCGAGAACAGAAGCGGTCTCCTTTTGCGACAAATCATAGAAGAAGACAAATTCAACAATCTCGCGCGTGCGTTCGCCTAATCTCTTCAACGCTTGTGCCACAAGCTCACGCTCTTCTGAGGCATGCTGCGCGTCTTGATATTTGCGATCAGGCACTAGCTCAGAGAGACTTCTGCGGTCCTCGCGGTCGTCATCTTCGCCAACCGAATCAAAAGACTCATAGTGAGTACGAGCTTCCCACGACCGTTGCGCCTCTAGCACCTCCTGCATGGAGTGACCTGAGGCATCAGCTAATTCTCTGGTACTGGGTGAGCGGCCTAGCTTTTTAGTCAGCCGCTCTTCAATTTGAGTAAGCTGTGAATTTATTTCAGTCAACCGGCGTGGCACCTGCACCAAAGAGCAATGGTCACGCAAGTAATGGCGAATTTCGCCACGGATGTAGCAAGTCGCTAAGGTCTTGAAGCTGGCCGAGCGAGCCCGGTTGGGATCATAGTATTTGACTGCCTTAAGCAGCCCAATTGAACCAACTTGCATCAGGTCTTCGAAGTTCTCGGGGTTGAATTGGCTATAGCGGCGAGCGATCTGCCTGACGAGAGGCATGAAGTCGCGCACCACCTGGTCCAAATCGGCTTGGCAGAGATCCGAGGAAGAGGAGGGAAAGTCCTTCTTTTCTCGCAAACGTACTTGATTTTCTGACACGTCGCTTTACCTTGGTTGTCACCTCTCACCGCCGCCACCCCACTCCCCTTCTTCCCTCAATTGTCAAGAGTTAAACTAGGGAGTGGGCTCGGCAGTGGCTATTAAAAAAAATTTCGCTAGAATTGGTCTAGCAGCTAACCCATAAACGACCAAAACGTCAGGTCTTTGCCTGACAGAGGTGATCGGACTTGAGCACTTCGACAAACGCATTTTATCCGCTCACCCGGGCTCTAAGCGGAATCCGCCAATCATGGGGCAAGATTTCGCCGCAGAAGCAATTGCTCTTGATGGGGCTGGTGTCCATTTGCGCCCTGGTCACCTTTACCGCCTGGGTGTGGGTGGCTCGCACTCAAGACGTCATCGACCAGTCCGTTCGCGAATTCGGTACAGCCTTCGCCCAGGCGCTGGCCCGAGGTGGAGCTGAGGCTCTCTCCAACACAGGTAATTTAGAAGGGCTAAAAAATTACTTCCTCACCGAGCGCGGGAAAACACCAGCTATCGCTTATGTTGTCTTCTGCGATACAAATGGCAAAGTATTGTTGAACAGTCAGGTGTATCGCAATCCCAGTAAAGGTTCGCGAATTTACCCGATTTACGAACAACAGCACGCCAAGGATTACCAGGTTCCTGCCGTGTACAAAAGCCCGCATGGCTACCGATCGGTCACCAATATCGCGGTGCCCATGGTGCGAAACAACGAACAGCTCGGGATCTGCTGGGTCGGTTTAGACAACCAATACTTCACAATCTTGGGCAGTCCCAAGGAGACTCGCAACTTTTTGATGTCTATTTTTGGCCTATTGGGGCTCCTCGGCGCAGCCGGCCTTTACACAAATTACGCGCTGATTAACCGGCCGCTCAGGGTCTTGTCGGCAGGAGCTAGTCAAATCGCCACCGGCAGCTTCGGCCACCAAATCCGAGCGCAACGGGCTGGCAAGGAGATCGACCAGGTCGTCAGCGCTTTCAACTACATGTCGAGCCGGTTGCAGCAATACGACAAACAAAATGTCGATACGTTGATGTCCGAGCGCAACAAATTCATTTCCGAACGCAATAAGCTGGAATTAGTTCTCATGTCGATCGCCGATGGGGTTGTCGTCTGTGATCGAGACAATAAAGTACAAATCGTCAATGCTGCAGCGACAGAGTTATTCGCCAAAGACGCCAAAGAGATTTTAGGTAAGCCGCTTGTCTTTTGCACCGAGGGGCCGGACTCGCCACAAATCTGCCAGGTAGTGCAGGCGTTTACAGATTCCGTTTCACCGGGCAATCTCGAACCGGTTGCCCAACAGGTGCATTTGGGAGATCTGGTTTTACGCGTCAACATCGCACCGATTATTTTGAATAAGGAGCTGCTCGGCTCAGTGATGATCATGCATGACATTACTCGTCAAGCCGAGCTTGAGCGAATGAAGAGCGAATTCATCAGCAATGTTAGCCATGAATTACGGACACCGATCACTTCTATAAAGAGCTATGTGGACACACTCTGCAATCACGGCGAGAGACTAGATCCGGACGTGTATCGCGAATTTCTGACGATTATCGATAACGAAGCTGATCGGCTAATGCTGTTAGTGAACGATGTTCTCGAATTGAGCCGCGTGGAAGAAGGCGGCCCTGAACTGGAAATGCAGCCGCTGCCAATTGAGCAAGCCTGCGAATATGCACTGCGAGCTGTCAATTTGATGGCTAAAGAGAGGCAAATTATTCTTACTTATGAAGACGATCAACACCTGCCTCTGGTCAATATCAACCAGGAATCAATTGAGCGGGTGATCATCAATCTTCTCAGCAACAGCATCAAATATACGCCAGTCGGTGGCTCTATACAGCTTCGGGTCAGCTACCTCGCCAAAAACGACGAAGTACGAGTCGATGTCAAAGACAATGGCATCGGCATTCCCGAAGAATGTCTGGGGCATATCTTCGATCGCTTCTATCGCGTCGAGCGTAAAGTGCACACAATTAAAGGGACCGGTCTGGGTTTGACGATCGTTAAGAAAATCGTCGAACGTCACGCAGGACGCCTTGCCGTAGAATCCGCGCTGGGGAAAGGTTCTACGTTCAGTTTCTTCTTGCCGGCAGTGGCTCAAACAGTTACATCAGAAAATACTAAGAACGGCGACCTCGACAGTCCTGGAAAAATCGCCCAGGCGGACGCTGTTGCCGCTATCCCGCCGGACATTCATCCAATCGGCGGCAAACCCTCCTGATCTCTGCTCCGGTCGCTGGATTATTAGAGTTAATCAAGTGGCGCTGGCCAGACCACATGTTATTATTGCTCCGTTGACAAGGTCTTGAAGTCCTGTTCAGTAACCGCCCAGTGCGGTTTTTATTGTCAACAGGGCATTTCAGGTCCGGCCGAACCAGCCAAAACCGCGGAGGTGTTATCGGGGTGATCAGAGCCATTTATCCGGGCTCATTTGACCCCATTACATACGGTCACTTAGACATCATTACTCGCGCAAGCAAGATTGTTGACGAAGTGATCATGGCAGTTGTTGCTAATCCCGGCAAAGCGCCCCTATTGCCAGTTGAGGTGCGAACAAGGCTGATCAAAGAATCTACAAGAAATCTGAAAGGAGTGATTGTCGATTCTTTCTTGGGACTAACGGTCAATTACGCCAGAGAGAAAGACTGTCACATATTGATCAGAGGCCTAAGAGCTATCTCCGATTTCGAAGCAGAGTTAGGAATGGCACAAACAAACAAGGAACTCTTTCCTGAACTAGAAACTATTTTCCTAATGTCTAAAGCCGAGTATTCTTTTATCAGTTCCTCAACCGTAAAAGAAATTCTGCGGCTCGGCGGCGATATTTTCCAGTTTGTTCCTCCATCAGTGAACGACTATCTGAAAGCAAATTTCAGCAGAGGCACCAGACAATGATGACGATGACCGCACCACAACAAGTACCAGCCCAAACACCAGTAACCTACAAGCAAACGACGATCTACAAGCATCTCGATTTGCTTGAACATCTGATCGACGACGCAGTCGGGATATACAAATTCAAAGTAATCAACGCCGACGACTTCCTCGATATCCTGGACAAGGCCCGCGCTCGCTTGCCGGAAGAGTTGAGAGAAGCAGCTGATGTTCTCCAGCAGCGAGATGAAATCATTGCCGAGTCCCAACGTCGAGCCGAACAAGTAATTACGACCGCCAGAAGACAAGCCGAACAGATGCTGCACGAATCGGAGCTGCTCAAAGCAGTGCAAGCAGAAGTCGAAAGAATTCGCAAGCAAGTGGTCAGCGAAGTGGAGCAAATGCGTCGAGAAGCTCTAGGCGAAGCCGAGAAAATTCGTCTGGAAGCGGAGACCGAAGCGGTGCGTGTACGAGAAGGCGCCGATCATTATGCGGAACAGGTTCTGACGAGGATCGACAGCGATCTGCTCAATCTCGGCACGAGACTGCAAGAATCGCAAGCTATCGTTCGCAATGGTCAGCGACTATTGGGACAAGCGAAGCGCACCGCCAATAGTATCGCCGGTCCGCTCACCAGCCCATTGCTTTCCGGTACGTCGACGACACGTCCCGAATAAGGACTTAGTTCAAGGACTCTAATTTGCCAGCTGCTTTATTGCGCCAGGGTTTTTCCTGAGTTTATTGAACAAGTTAGATAGCGCCAGGATAGCGAGTGCGGCTGGTATACTCCTTGATCTTTTTAACCACAGTCTCGAGATTCATCTGCCCGAGCCGAACCAGCGTTTGATGTTTTAACGCATAAACGACGATGTGTCGGTCAATAATTCTGGACTGAACCAGAGATCTCCCCAGAGGAATACATTCCTCTTTGGCAGAGAGAACGTGCTTTTCCACCTCCGCCTGGCCGATCAGTCCGCTCAAAACCAGCAGTTCGCCCAAGCGACCATGGGCACCCGGACAATTTATAAAGCCTTCCTCGACCAGGTCTCTTTCCAGGGCCGCCCCTTCATAAGTCTTCTGGGCACAGTCACGGACATAAGGATTTGGGTCTGCGCTTAATTGTTGCAGGATTTTCAACGGCAAGAGCGGATCACCAGCCATGAACAGCCGCACATCGTCATGCCCATCCTGCGCTAGCCGTTCAACAATCTGTCTGGGCGTCGATTTGTTGCAACCCACGGAAGCTCGCACTTCCGGATCTGAGTCTTCCGCCAACTGCACAAGCACATCGATTGGGCTGGTTGGATTCTCAGCCAATCTCAGGCGCACTTCTCGATCGCCGGTGTTCAGAAGATCTCTGAGCAGATCCGTGTCCGAACGTGGATTCGCGGCCCGTACATGGCTGGTCTGTAATTCCATACAAATGATCCCTCTTTGAGACAATAGCTCAAAGCATTGTTCCTGCCTAGCTAGCGCCCTACCCCAATACCAGCATAGCAAAAGAGCCTGGAACTCGACAGGGGTCTTCTTTTGCGCTGACCTCGCTCGCTTCGACTGAGGATCGGCGTTTCCATCAACCAGCAGACTTATAGTTGAAGCCCTATAGTCGGTCTGGTCTTAGTCTTGCCTGTAGCTACCGGGCATTAGCCAAACGGTCAGATGACCATATGACCTTAGCGCCAGCTATCTCAAAAAATGCGGATGGCGGGTAGACGATGTGACCGAAGCTCACAATTTGCCGTGTTGTAATGCCTCCACGCTTTAACGATTCGCCAACTAAGCCTGTGCAATTGCCGGTCGGATCTTGAAACGATGGATCGTACGGTACGCCAATCTTGGCTCGCGCTGCCTCTAGTACCGTCTGTATTTGTCCTAAACTTTTATATGGCGGTCTTATTACAGCCAACCGAGTGCTCCGATAGGTCAGGTAGTCAGAAAGCGGCATACGCCAGGTTACCTTACCCACGCTTATCAGGTAGCCATCGGTATCGACCAATGATGTGTGCACCCATGACGTGCCCGCACCGATTTGGCAGAAGGTCACCCACTGCGGATAGTGCACATTTGATTCAACAATAACGTCACCGGGACGGGAAAGCGATTTGACGACTTGCAGCTGAGACGGCGTGATGTCGCAAGGTAACGACCAAGGCCATAAGCTGTTCGAAAAGAACTGATCGCGCGCAGGCGGAAAGAACAACAGGCAACCAATTGCAAATAACAATATCAAACACGTGGCAGCAAAGATCTTAATCGCAGCGCGCAGATGCCAGCTTTGTCTAATTGGTGCCGCTAACGGAACTGTAGTCTCTTGTTGCATTGCTCCGGCCGCCTTTCAATTCCTTGGTCAAGGTCAAGCAAATGGTGCTGGTTCCATTTTGACAGCTCGGGCAGAGACGGCGATCTTTTCTGTCAATGCAGATGATGCTTACGGTGACGGCGGCGGTGTTGGGGAGCAGGAGCCGGTGTGCCTAGTTCGTCCTTAAGCGTGCCTACGGCACATTCCGCGCAGCCAGTTCCGTCCTGACAAAAGCACCGATAAATGCCTTTGGATAACACTCGAATCAACGCATTGGCTCTATGATCGTTGAACGGCTGCTCGACCTGCACGGCGACAATGTATCGCGCTCCACTAGCTACCGTGACTATGCCGGCATCACCAACCATGATGCCAATGTCGCCGGTCTTATGCGCGATTTTAGCGCCTGGCCCCAGCCCCGGGTTGAGCAACGTTCGGATGCGAGTACGCGACATCACATCCATCAGCCACTGTTTGGAGGCTGGGGATAATAATTCGCCCCTGTCGATACGAGCGAGCAAATAGACCAGATCATATGGGCTGGTTTTATTAGTGCCGGTGAAGTCTCCCAAAAAGTTGTGAATCTCAGTTTGTTTCAAGCCCCATGACCGAAATTCATCATTTATTCTGTCCTTGCCGCCCAACAAATCGATAAGCATATTGGTGGCAGTGTTATCCGAGACGACGATCATTAGTTCGGCTGTTTCCTTGACACTACACTTGGAGCCCACGGGACGCCACTGCAGATAGCCGGAGCCGCCTGTAATCAAGTCCGACCTGACATTGAGCTGTTGATCAAACCTGATTTCGCCCCGGTCCACGGCCGCTAGCAGGCTGACAAGAACCGGCAGCTTGATCATACTGGCCGCCGAAAATGCGTCGTATCCATTTAAATCTAGATAACGCCCGTTTTTAGGATCTAAGACAAAGACTCCGGTTCTTAGCTTAGGAATGTTGCTTGCTTCCTCAAGCCTTTCCTTTAGTTCATCCATTGGATATAGAAGCGATACCGGCGGTGCCACCACCGGCATAGTTGTCAATCTTTGACTGAACTTAGTCGGCGCCTGCACTGGCGAGGAGGCGCCTTGCAGTAGAAAGACCATCGCCGCGAAGCCCAGGCAGCAAGCAAATCGACTGGAAAACAACCTGGACCGAGAGGTGCCCGGATTCACGTACGAAGAGGAAATTCGGCTCAGTCGCACTCTTTGCGGACCAACGCCAGCGTTGACGCGAGCCGGATTACGGCAACTGCCATCCCGCGTACCACCGATCTGCTTTTCCTTGTATATCTGCAAGCGCGACACATGGTTGGGGATGCCGAATCTATTTTAGCGAACAGTTTTATTTTAGCGAAGACTTCAGACCCATAATGAGGATGTTCTTTTTTAACTTTACGACTTAATCATTTGATGATCTGAAGAACAAGCACCATATCCGGCACTACTACTTGTCATTGCTGTGCTTCGGCGCCACTATTAGCGATTCACGAGGGCCAAACAAATACATGAGCAGCAAAGAAAATGTGGCGAGACTGACTAAATATTTCATATTCGGCGAAAGATCGGTGCGCGGAGAAATAAAACCCTCAATTGTGCCGGCTAACAGCAGAATCGGGATACAGCCGGCAAACAGGCCGGCAGCATCTTTTGCTACTTGTTTGAGCGCGTCGGTCCGCTTATATTGCCCAGGGAAGAGAAGTGCTTTGCCTAGCAAAAGACCAGAACCGCCGCAGATAAAGATCGCCGACATTTCCAACACACCGTGCGCAGCAACAAAGGTCCACAAGCGATTATCCAGGCCGTAGGTTCGGCACAACCCAAGGATGGTCCCGATAAATAACCCGTTCGTCACCAGGACAAACACTGTGCCTAAGCCAAAGCTAATACCCAGTACGAAGGACATAATACAAACGCGGATATTGTTCGTGGCAATTAAACTGGCCATCGGTGCGCTGTAATGCTGCGCGGCATCTTGCCACATCTCGTGCCTTTCCATTGAGTCCCACAGTTCTTCAGGCACCAACGGATGTCCTTTCATCACTTCCAATTGCGCGAAGTGCTTATCTTGCTGGACAAGCGTAAAGCCCACCGCGAAAGGTGCACTAAAAATGACGAAGGCCAAAGCAATGTAGACAATATAGTGCCTTACTAAGCGAGGGAAGCCAAACCAAAGAAAATTGAGAAGCTGTGACCAGCGAGTATTTTCAGTTTGATAGACTTGGTTGTGCGCTTTTACCACCAGGTTGTTGAGGTAAATCTGCACATCTTGACCAATTTTCATCGTTCGAGCCCTTGATAGGTCGGCTGACGTCGACCGATAGAGGCGCCCTAACTCCTGCAACTGCCAACGATCAAGACTGGATAAACCGTATTTTTCTACCCGTCGCAATAGGTCTTCAAGTTTCTGCCAAGAAGAGTTCCTAGCTTTTAACCAGCGTTCTACGTTCATCTTTGCTAAGGGTTATTCATGCCAAGTCCAGATTACTCTATCTCTACCCCGGAGAATGTCGATCTACACTTGGAACTTGCCGGTCTGGGAAACCGCATCCTCGCTTGTTTAATCGACAAAATTGTCACTGTTTTGATTTTGCTTGGCGTGCTTGCCGCGCTCTGGTTCATTTTCATCATGCTGAGCCTATCGCCCATAAGTTCGGCAGCCAAGAATGTTGTCACGGCGGTCCTGATTGGGCTAGGCATTCTCCTCGTTTTCATCCTCATATTTGGTTACTTCATCTTCTTCGAAGCCACCTGGCAAGGACAAACCCCTGGAAAGAAAATCGTCCAGATCCGAGTCATCGATCAAAGTGGGCAGCCGGTATCTGGATCTGCCGTTTTTATTCGCAACATCTTGCGGGTATTCGACGAGGGAGTAATCTTGATCGGACTTTTGAGCATGATCATTGATCGCCACGAAAGACGCTTTGGCGATCTGGCAGCCGGCACTTTGGTAATAAGAGAACGCCTTCCTGAGCTCTCGACAGCCGATATTGTCCTCAAGTATCCATTAGATAAGGAGGATGTTCTCGACGTTGGGCGAATCACTCCTGAAGAATACGATTTGCTGGTCAGTTTTTTGAAGCGTCGCAATCTTATGGCCTCGTCCCAGCGACCGGCGATTGCCCATCAAGTCTCGGAGCATTTTCGCCAGCGCCTGGACTTGACCAAGACGGCCGAGGCTGAACCAGAGCGCTTCCTCGAACAGATCTACAGCGCCTACAAATCCCGGGCAGCTTCCTAGCTTTGCCGACGGCAGACAAAAGAGCCTATCCAGAGCTGCCAAACAGACTGGGTCTAAGCGCACGCTGCCTAACTACCTCAGCCAAAATAGACTGGGTCAGAATATGCCTTTTGGCGACGTTAAGCTCACGCCACTTATCGTAAGGAATCGAGTAACTTCGCACACCAGGCATCATGGACGTCGTTTCCAATAACCACCCCTGGCGCCGCAGCAAATCACCATTAACATCCTCAGTAAGCAGATCTATGTACGGTGAGCCCTTCTCCAGGCAATCGGCGATGATAATCTGGCATGGTTGGGGAAGTCTCTGGAATCCAGTAACCTCTGCTAAATTGATTTTTGAAAATGTGTTGGACAGCATTGGCTTTGTACCTTACTTCGTACCTTAAGTGAGCATCCGTTCCTGAAGACGAAATTATATAGGAATAGTTGCCTCGAGTATCTCTAAGGCCATTTGTACAGCATTATTTCCTCCATCTTAACAATTATTAGTATTTGTTAATAATATTAAGAGCAAGTCCTTACGCTGTTTACGGCAGTATTCTCTGGCGCTATGAGCGCTTGTGCCCGAAAGCGCTCATATTTTCAGCCGGCATCAACTGTCAACGCGAGGTAAGCACCGCAGGCAGTGCCGTCACCTTTGCTCAATTGGAATGTATTTCAGATTTTTCGGGCCGGTATATTCTGCGCGTGGGCGAATCAATCGATTGTTCTTGTATTGCTCGAGAATGTGGGCCGCCCAACCAGACATCCGGCTGATAGCGAAGACAGGCGTGAATAAATCGGTGGGAATTTTCAACAAATGATAGACGGAGGCAGAATAGAAATCGACATTGGCATAGAGCCCTTTGTCCTTCATCACCATCTCTTCTATCTTGCGTGACATTTCATACCACTTCGTCTCTCCCAATAGTTTCCCGAGCCGTTCAGACATCTGTCTCAAGTGGTGTGCTCGTGGATCCTCCGTCTTGTAGACGCGGTGCCCAAAACCCATTACCTTGTGGTGCTCAGCAAACATCTTTTGGATAAATGGTTCAACATTATTTGGCTGGTCAATTTTGATCAGCATTTTGATCACTTCCTGATTGGCGCCGCCATGTAGCGGTCCCTTCAAAGTGCCGATCGCCGCCACTACTGCCGAATGAATATCGGATAACGTCCCGGCGGCCACACGCGCGGCAAAAGTAGAAGCGTTGAATTCGTGATCAGCATGTAGAATCAAAGCGATATCAAGAGACTTCGTGCTGACCTCATCCGGCACTTTGCCAGTAAGCATATACAGGAAATTGGCTGCCAGACAGTTATCTTCCCTGGGTGCCAGAAGCTCATGGTCTTTGCGGATGCGATCCCAATACGCCACTATTGTTGGTAACTGAGCCGTGAGGCGCGTCGCCTTGCGGAGATTGGCTTCCGTCGAGCTATCGGCATCATCGGGATCATAGAGCGAGAGCAGCGACACGGCGCTGCGTAAAACTTCCATCGGATTAGATTCCTTTGGCAGCTCCTTCATAATCGAAACCACATGCTCAGGCAGTTTGCGCTGAGTACGCAATTCCTTAGTAAGATTCTCCAATTGCGCTTTAGTTGGCAGCTGCCCATTCCAGAGGAGGTACACCACCTCTTCGAAGGTAGAATGCTCGGCTAAATCATGGATATCGTAACCTTGGTAAATCAGCCGCCCTTCCTTGCCATTCACATCGCAGATGGAGGAAGTTGCGGCGACTATATCTTCGAGTCCGGCCTTAACCATGAGCTGCTCCCGAGTTATCCTACGTTACCAGCTTTATACACTAAATGACAACGTTCCGGCTCGGTCTATAGCCTTATTTTCATCGTGTTTACCCAGGTTTGACAAACGGCCTAACCGACACCTTAGCAACCTCCAGCCCCGGTCAAAAGAGGGTCTTGACTCCTCAGTGGCTATTCGACTGGCTTGTCGATGGTGGCAAAGCAATCAAGCAATGACACCATATGCGATATCACATCGCCACGCCAGCCTGACTTATTCCGTAAGCGATAGTTGCCGAAATCAAGGCTTAGTGTGGAAAATGGCTCGCTCTGCATTACTTTCATCTGCTTGACTGTCCAACCAAGCAGGTGCTTTCAATTTCTGTTCATCGGCAGCTGGAGATTGATCCGGTATCATCATCGAATCCAAGACCGGCGTCCTACTGGCATAAGTTGGATCGCCATGCACTGATTTGCCCTGCATCTGCGGGCCACTGTAAACTTCGCCTGTCGCCGTAAACATCTTTGTTTTATTCAAGGTGCCGTCGGCGCCGGGCGCGAAAACCTCTTCACCACCGCTCTTGTAGATTCGCCTTGCAGACACAGGTGCGCCCTTTTGTTGAGTAGTGATGGTGATTGAACCCTCTTTCTCTGCCTGAATATTGATGTCACTTTGAACCCAGTCGCCGCTGGTGCCTTTGCTATTCGTCGCGCTGGCATCCCATTTTAACCATTTGCCGCCTTGCCCCAGGGCATAATAGTCGGGTGCCGGTGGTTGAGCATCGGGATTAGCCGGATCAGACAAATATTTCTTGACATAACGGATTATCCTCTGTCCTGATTGGTCGTAGCCGAAGTGCTCGATTAGCGGCTGACCGCTGCCTACGGTCTCTGTGCAGCGCAATCGATCAATGCCCTGGGCATCCGGTCTGGAGACTGTCCAGTGTTCCATGCGATTTCCATCAGGACCGCCATGCGATCGATAAGTTCTACCGTCGTCACCGCGAACAATGTTTTCGCCATTAGGCAGCTCGAGATATTTTCGACCATACTGATCAGTGCGTACATCAAACGCATCAAAGGCATGATCGGCCAGTGGCCGAAAATTTTCGTACACTTGAGGATTACTTCCTTTGGTATTAAGAGCTTGCCTAATATCCTTGAGATGGTCACGTATAGCGTCGATATCCAACACTTGTTGCGTGGAAAAATGCTGCAAGTATTGCTGTACTTGAGCCTCTCTGGCAGGACCTGGGGGTAGATGTGGTGCGAGAGGCAGACCAACTTCGCCCGGCTTCGTTTGCCAAATTATCCAGGCATTCGGAGAATTATCGTTACTGACTCTGATACCAAACTCTTTGACATTTCCCTGTGCATCTCTTTCCACGTAGCTACTTAACGCCTGCGCAGGACCGCCAGCTGGGGTGTTTATACCTTCGTAACGATACTCGGTTTTGTCGCCGCCAGCTGTTCTCCCGTCAGGTTCGTGAATCCGGGGCGCCTCCGAGAACGTAACCGGTTTCATTTTAGTCGGGCCATCCCGAGTCCAAAGCGGCAGAGGGTTAGTTAGATCAATCATCGTATGACGACCACCCACCGTGGTTACGCCCACAGCTTTGTTCGAGCCAATCGTTTGAATCAGACCAACTGAAAAATCTGGACCAACTTCGATTCCCTGCAGTTGCGGAAAAGGTCGGCCGACTCTCTCCAGCTGATTAGCCGCTAGCGGCTTTCGTTCTATCCAGCCTTGTGCAGTTTTTTCATACTCAGTAACATCACCTGGTCTGCCGTTGACGCCGAGCGTCTCTTTTTTATAACGAACAATCGGACGATTAGGATCGTTGCCGGCAGCGTACTGTACCGTAATTTTCTCGCCCGTAGCAGTAACAATACTTTTTTGCACAACCCTCTCTGGCACAGCTTGATTGATATTTGTCCTTACCGGAACAGTCACTTCTTCAACCTTGAAACGGGCGCCATTTTGGTAGGTAACGTCAGTAACGAAGCCGCGTCCATCACGTTGAATTATCGCCCCAGGTACTTGCGTCTCCTGCGGACGTTGTCTACCTGGTTGGGTATTAGCGGCATAGAGATCGACTCTGTTATCGCTGAGAACGGCAAAGCTGCCGTCGGAAAACTTTAATTCAGGCAGCTGACTTTGCTTACCATCGATTGGTGAAGGTCCGGTATAAGTGTCAGGTGTGCCTGCGCCCTTGCGTTGCGCGTCGGCCATTTGTTGGGCAATCCGGTAAGGGTCAAAAGCTTGGGCATTTGCCTCATTGGCGCCAGAAGCCGGGCTTGTTCTGTCTTGCCCTGACGGTATGTCGCTTTGGCCGGCCATGAAACTGATTCTCCAGAGTGAGCGCCAGTGGCGCGTTAAGCCAATTGTTTCTTGCCCGGATCGGTCAAGATCGAAACCAGAACTTGCTTTCTAGCTGTATCTAGTCAATCTAAGCCGTTTTTGGACAGACTTGTCAACATATTTTAGGTCTGGATTAGGGGAAGCCGCAAAGAAAATGCTGGATAAGCGTGACGCGGCAGCAAGTTCTATTCAACAACGGAGGCAAGCAAGAAGCGATTTATTTTTTAAGATTGCCGTGACCAGACGGAACAGTCCATCGCCAACTGCGTCACCGCTGTCACTAAGAGGTGGAAGATTATGCTGAAGAAATTGCCCTGGGATCGAAGAGACCGAGCCAATTCTCTTGCCAGCCTGTCGACGGCCCTAGTGGTCGCCTTCTCGGTCAGCTTGAGTTTTGCGTCGGGGAGCACTGCCCAAGCGACAAGTAAACCCGCAGCTACAGTAAGCAACGCGGCAATTGACGATGGCAAAGCGGCGGATGCCGTAACGGCAACGGCTAATACAGCTTCATCAGAAGCTTCCGGTGGGCACACAACTGGCGAAAAGACTGGTTTTAACAAGGAAGAGAAACCAGTTGCTGTTTCTAATAAGCAGAAAAAAATGAATGCTGATACAGCCAAAGCAGTCAACCGCGTGCCAGGCCTCAAGCTGGACGCAAAAAATCTAGAGCCGCCACCGGCAGAGCCACCGATCCATGGATTTCACCCGATCAAAAAGATGCTCGCTCCAGTCGTCCGACTGGAAAGAAATAGTGTGCAATTGCAACAGCAAATCATGAAACTGGAAGGTCCAATCGCCGGGCTGAATGCGCCGATGGTCGGGCTGCAAAAGAAGATGACCAGTGTCGAAAATAAGATGGGTGACATGCAAGGGCAGATTCAAGGCATGCGCAATCAGGTATCCCAAGTCGACGGTCAGATGAGCAGCGTACGAACGGATATCGGCGCCATGCGCAAGCAAATCTCCCTGCTTCAGCAGCCGATTGAGGCTCTGAGGCCGCCCATTGAAAAACTGCAACAGCCACTAGTAAATGTGGCCGGACCGTTGACCGAAGTCAAATCTGAGCTGGGCCAAATGAAGGCCTTATTAGCAACCGTTCTTTTTGCCATCGTCTTAGCGGCAATAGCGATCGCTGTCGGCACGCCAATTGCCGCAATCTTAGTCTATCGCCACCGGCGAAAGCTCTTCCCGAACATGCACGATGGGGAGTTCCCTGTGGCCAAGACACCTCCAGCCAACACGAAGGAGTTCACACGAGTGTAATACTGCTTACCAAAGCGGCGACTTACGGCACTAAACTTTTAGCTTTGCCCCACATTGTTGCGAAAAATCCCGGTGGCGTTGGGTCAAGCACGACCTTTTTGCCGTCCTGCGTAAAGCTAATTGTGCCATCGGCAGCGATATTTACGTTGGTAATGGGAGTAGAGATCAGCTCACCGTCTTTCGTTACATTATATTCCGGCTTACCATTTTCCATCGTTATCCATGGACCCGTCCCATCATGGAAGCCTGGAAGTAGGATCGCGCTCAAATGCCCATATGCGTCATACCTGATGTCAGTGCCATTAGATAGCAACCGCGAAGAAGTTTTGTCGTTATATCTGTAGTCTATCTCGTTATCTTTTACAGTTACGCCAGTGATTCTGGTCTCAAAAGTCGTGCCATTCGGATTATGTCCTATCCACTTTTCTTTTCCATGGACAAACGTCCTTTCGATGTACCAACCATTGGAATCCGTTATTCTGTCCGGCTTGTTATTTGCATCATAATGAATTTTCTTATCAAGGTCATTACCAAAGCCTGGACCCCAGGTTTTCTCATGAGGGCCTGGAATCTCTCCGCCACCTTCCTTTGGCCCTATAAGCGGAAGGGGTTCTCCAAACGGATGTTTGCTGCCGTCGTCTAGGGGATCTTTTTTGGGACGGAGCAAAGGTCCGCTGCCATCATCTGGCCCGATAAGCGGAAGGGGTTCTCCAAACGGATGTTTGCTGCCGTCGTCTAGAGGGTCTTTTGATCCAGCAGGCGTCGTTGGCCAACCGCCGTCTGGTTTCTGTAGCCACTGGAGGTTGCTAGTTCCGCTCCCGGTACCCAGTCCAGCTAATAGAAAATCGCCATTCGGAAAACAACTCGGGACACCTGTGCTTGATGGGATACCTTTTTCAGGAGCTGCTTGACCCTGCCTGTTTTCGACATGAAGCTGCACGTAGTTGAGGTCCGAACCAGGACCTGTCGGCCGCTCGGGCGGAACATTGCTACAGTTATCGAATGTCATTTTTGCTCATCCCCTCATTCGTGCTTGTCGGTTTTCGAACAGTTGTCCTTGAATAGCACGTTCGTCAAATTTGACCAATAGAAATTTGCTCCTCGTTCGTGTTGGATTATGTCCGAAAACCACCGATATGACGTTTCCGAGTTGTTAAACGAAATCGCCTGCCCTTGCAGCACTCTTGGACGGGTACACGATTAAGCCTTTACCACACGTCCGTTATGCGCTTTTTCATTTAAGATTTGCTGCCCACCCAAAGCCAGCTGCCATTCATGAGCGACGAATACAACGGCCGCCAGAACGGTGAACGGATCACGCTTCTGTAAAAAGACCGGCTTATTATGTTCAAAGACAAAGTGGCCAATAAACTGCAAAGACCAGCCGATTTGTTGCATTTGATTGGCCAGCCGGCGATTGAAGAGATAGACAGGGAAGCTCAAAGCAATTATGGGTACGCCAACCATATGGGTGATTTTGCAACCGAGTGTCCGGTGTTGCGATTGATAATATTGCAAACGATCGTCAAATGTTTGGCGCAAGTAATTCTTCATTTAAAACTCCGCTGACCTAGTTCTACTAGCCTACCTGCCATCCATAGTAGAAAGCAAGTTGCTCATGTCTTCGGCATGTTCTTCTTCCTTAGCCAAAATCTCTTCCATTAGGCGCCGGCTTGTCGGATCTGTATTGCCGATATAGCGAATAATGGCTGCATAAATGTCGATCGCAATTCGTTCAGCCACCAGATCTTCCTTAATCATGTCGACGAGATTTTTGCCCTCCACATATTGCGAATGACTGCGGCTGGCCAATCCTTCCGGGTTCAAATTTGGTTCACCACCGAGTTGAGTGATCCGCTCGGCAATGCGATCAGCATGTTCCTGCTCTTCCGCTGCATGTTGTTTAAATTCATTAGCCACAGCTTCGGAGTTGATTCCTTTAGCCATGAAGTAGTGCCGCTTATAACGCAGAACACACACTATCTCAGTCGCTAATGATTGATTGAGCAGTTTAATTACCTGCTCGCGATCACCCTGATAGCTTAAAGTCACAGCTCCGGATTCTATGTGCTCTCGTGCCCGGCGTCGGATTTCTTCTATGTCTGCGACAAAATCACTGGTTTTTGTTGTGCTCATGTTTGTTTGCTCTTAAAAGGTCAGCAGCAGGTGCTGACTAGTGGGTCCAACCAAAGAAACTATAGGTCCTTCTAAGCGACCGTACTCTACGTCAATTCGTTCCCGGTCAACTGACAAAGACTTAATTAGGGTAGCTCATTTCTCCTGTCCAGGCACAGCGGCGGTTTCAGACCCGAGCGCTTCCCCATCTTGACTGGCTTTACTTTTCAGCCATGCGATCAGTCCGGCAAAACTCGTCTTATGCAGCTTTGTCATTAGCCTTTTATGCAACCGATCCAATAAATCTTTATCCTTCACTCCCAGGCTGACAACCTTAAGCTGTCCGTTCTTGCTTTCCAGGCACCAGGATATAGCCTGTGATTTCTGATTTACCTCTAGAGAAGTTGGCAAGACTATGTCACCATTGGCAGTGCTTTCCTGCCCATAAGTTATCGATCCTCTGCCAAATAGACGATGCCATCGCGGATAATACCGCTGTTCTATTGCTGTCCGCAACGCCGAAACAAATTCAAAGTGCTGAGACGGTTTTAGCTTGTCCCATTCGTCCTGACCTAGGGCGCGCCGCGACATGTTTTCGTAATCGATGTATTTGGCTGCCTGATCGTAAGTCCGGCGGTCGGCGGCATTACCGCTCCAGTTCTTGAATATAAGGACGAGCGCTTGTACTGTCGACCTGGCATTTTCAGCGTAAGCGTTTGGCACCGGTCCGATTAGCAAGGCCAGGCAACTGATGAGCAAAAGAAACGGCTTATGTTGTATCCGCATTCTCTTTTTACCCTCGCCAGATGATCATTAAAGCGCCGCCTGCCTCTGGTTCAAAAGCATGGAAGCCACTAGCAAACCAAAGGCGGCCCAGCCAAGCATAATGATTGCATCTTTGACATAATCAGCCGGCGTTCCCAGAATTACTCCTTTGAAGGCATCAGCTGCATAAAACAAAGGTAGGGCCAGAGCGCAGGTTTGTTCCCAGCGGGGCATCGCTTCCACCGGGACGACAATGCCGCTGACAAACATTAGCGCAACGCCGGCAATGGAAACAGTCATTGTGTAAATCCTGATTGTTTTCAAAACGACGGCCGCACCAAGGCCAATGCAGGTGAATGAGAACATAGCCAGCAGCGTGCAAAGAACCAGTCCGATGAAGTTCGTGCCGAGGGTAAAGCCGACAGTAGGAGCTGTGATAGACAACGCCAACCACAAAACTACTGAAGCTTCCACGGTAACAGTCAATGTTTTGGCGATGATCGCTGCTCTCAGTCCATGCGGCGAAAGAATGATCTGACGATAAGTCTTTTCCATCCATTCATAAATCCAGGAAAAGCCCAAGTTCATGCCTGCTAGCACGTAACAAAGATAAGCGGCCAAGCCTGGTGTTATGTAATCCCGAAGACTGAAATTGACTGGGAACAGGGAAGCAGAATGCAAGGGCAGATCAAGTTCGGTCCCCTTTTGCGTCAGTACCGAAAGCAGCCCCATCGATATCTGTTGATTGACAAACGGATTGTGTCCTTCTGTAAGAATCTCCACGTTGTCAGCTAGCGCATCCTGCGAGACATTCGCCAAAGCAACAATCTTGCCCTTAATCAGATCTTGCTTGGCTACATCCAGGTTATCGTAATCATGGACTTGAAACTTTTGCGAATCACTAAAACGCTTGCTTAAATCACTTATCCCTGCCGGATCATATAAACCGAGAGGAATTTTCATCTCTCCTGACAGGGTGTTGCCGACAATCGAGATGATCAAAACTGCTAGAAGAATGCTCGAAATAAAATAAAGTGGCGGCGCGTCCACTGCAAAATGTCTTTATTGAAAATTGCCAGTATTTGATCCATGGTAATTGATTGGTACCGCCGGGCCCTTTAACCTCTTAGTGCTAAGTGTAATCGTGCTCAAAAGAGCCATTTTCGCTAAGTTTAAGTTGATCGATATCCGCCGCTTCCACGGACAAGGCGAGAAACACCTCCTCCAAATTAGGTTCACTGGTAGCAAAGCGAGTGAAGGGAATTTCTTCTTGCTCCAGCCAATTGAGAATTTCGTGAAGAACTTTGGCCAACTGTGCGTCCTTTGGCTGAGCAAACGAAAGGGTGAAGCGCAGAGGATCGAATTTCGCTTGCGATGAAAGTAGCGGCGAGAGCTTGGCTAGCTTTGTCTGAAGAATATCAGGATCGACTGCGTGGGTCAGCCTGATGGCAATCGCGCGAATGCCCTGAATCTTGTGACGAAGATCTTCGATCGTCCCTTCGACAACCAGTCTCCCCTTGCGAATGATGCCAATGCGGTCAGCTAAAAGCTCTGCTTCCTCCAAGTAATGTGTGGTCAATAAGATTGTGACGCCCGAATTGCGCAAGCTCTTCAAAGTCTGCCATATTTGTCGGCGAGAGGTGGGGTCCAATCCTACCGTTGGTTCATCCATAAATAGGACCTTGGGCTCATGCAAAAGAGCGCTGGCGATTGTCAGTTTACGTTGCATGCCGCCGGAAAACGTGCCGGCGATATCATTGGCCCGCTCGAGCAAGCCAGAATGTTCCAGCAACATTTCAATGCGGTCCATCGCTTGCTTCTTGGGAATTCCATAGAGCTGGGCGATGAACCACAAATTTTCGAAAGCGGTCAGTTCTTGATAAATGGCGATGTCTTGCGAAACGATACCGAAGATACCCTTAGTTTCTTCAGCACGTTTGATGCCGTCATAGCCGCAAATCTCAAATTCGCCGGCGGTTGGCTTGAGCAAAGTGGTCAACATGCTGAGAGTCGTGGTTTTGCCAGCACCGTTATCGCCCAATAGTGCGTAGAGCTCGCCGTGGCCAATATTGAGATTGATGCGGTCAACCACTACTGTGTCGCCATAGACTTTGGTCAGGTTGACAGCCTTGATCGCCCAAGAGATTGAATTTGCACTGGCCAAAGATGGTGCTTGACTAACAGGTTGGCGCCCGGTAACCGGGCTTAGGTTCTCCCAAGGAATAGTCATTAAACTCCAGCCATGACGATATTAGTGATGCCTCAACTAGTGGTCCCGAAAATCGGTATCCCGGTTTACAGCCACATAGTGAACGACGCAAAGAAACAGCTGAGGTTTCTCGTTCACCTATTGATGAGTTTAAGTGACCAGATCAAATTTAGCCAGTTCAAATTTAGATAGATCAAATTTAGCTAGCTGGATCTTTGCCAATTGGCATCTCAGCAAGCGGTACCAGACAATCGCGGCCGCCAAGATAAGGGCGCAAAGCTGCCGGTACATAAACCGATCCATCAGCTCTCTGATGATTCTCCAAGAGAGCGATCAAAATTCGCGGAGAGGCCAGCGCTGTGTTGTTCAAAGTATGCACGTAGGCTTTCTTTCTAGTGGTCGTCACGTAACGAATGTTCAGGCGGCGCGCTTGAAAGTCGCCTAGCGTTGAACAAGAATGCGTCTCTCCATACGCCTTTCTGCTCGGCATCCAGGTTTCAATATCATGTTTCCTCACTTGCCCGACAGCCAGCTCGCCAGCGCAAACAGTGACCACCCGGTAAGGCAACTCCAGTGCTTGTAAAATCAACTCAGCATTGCTTAAAAGAAAAAGATGCTCCTCTTCTACTTTCAATTGATCGTTTTCAGTGAAGACTACCTGCTCGACCTTTTGGAACTGATGGACCCGGTAGAGGCCCTTAGTGTCTTTACCAGCCGCTCCGGCCTCTCGCCGAAAACATGTAGAAACGCCGACATAACGCCTGGGCAAATCCGCAGCAGTTAGCGTCTCGTTTGCCTGTAAGGCAACCAATGCCACTTCGGAGGTTCCAGTTAGATACAAATTATCGCGTTCAATAGCGTAAGCATTTTCACGCCCAATCGGAAAGTAGCCGGTGCCGATCATCGCCTGCTCAGTCACCATCACCGGTGGCACTACCGCCACAAAACCGCGGGAAACGACAAAATCAAGGGCAAATCGCAATACAGCCATCTCCAGCAAAGCACCATCGCCGATCAGGGCGCAAGATCTGCTGCCAGCAATACTGTGCGCCTGGGCGAAAACAGCCAGGTTCAGAGCGCGCGCAATCTCCAGATGATCCTTTGGCAAGAAATCGAACTCGCGCGGCGTACCCCAGCGGCGAAGTTCGATGTTGTCGTCATCAGACTCCCCGTCTGGAACATCATCGGCAGGCAGGCTTGGTACCAACAACATCAACTGGTGGAACTCCTGCTCACTCCTTCGCAATTGAGGCTCAAGCTCACTCAACTTTTGATCTACCGCTCGACTTTCGTCGAGCAATAGATTGCGCTCAACTGCAGCATCTAGAGCGTTCCGGTCGCTGAATGAGATGCCCCGATCTTTTTGGAAGTCCCTAACATATGTACGCTTAATCCGCGCGGATAATAGATTTTTTTCCTTCCTCAGAGCATCAACATTGAATTGCAAGTCGCGACGCAGGCTATCTGCCGCCAACAGCTTATCCAAATCCAAATCGATTCGCTTACGCCTGATCGCCGCTCGGAATAACTCAGGTTGTGCTCGAATTACATTTACATCAATCATCATTTCTCCTTAGTGCCTGGACCTGAGGCAAACAAAACAAGACGAGCCCGTGAGATCGGGCTCGTCTTCTAACTTCATATAGCTTGGTGTGAGCTAAGAAAACCAGTCGGCCCGTCGTTATGGTAACGACGACGACGAGACGATTCGGTTGACTTTGGCACTGCTCATAAAAATAGTATGACCAGGTGAACAAAAGAGGTCAACATGATTTATCCAAATGCAACGCGATGCTCATAAAGAATTGATCCTTTGAATTCGTGAATGTGTGAATACGGCATTTTCGAATTTACAGTCATCAAACTTCTGGCTGTCCAAAAATTCGTCGGTGTGGATACATACAACTGTATTTCAATTCGACCGACCAACGGAGCAATTTAATATGGCTGGACAATTAGATGCCCTCACTGCAAGGTTGCAGGATGATCTGAAAACTAACAATGATACGGCTGCCAAAAAAGATCTGGCCGAGCTACTCCTTAGAGACACGGGTCTTGCCGATCCGGTTACTGCCAATACAAGTTTGCATCGAGATTTTCAGAGCGCTCATGTATCTGATGAGACCTTAGAGAAATTCGGTTTTTTACAAATTGAAAACAAACCCGGAGAAGAGATAAGGACTTATACCGACGGCAACGGCAAGGGGCTGATGGTCGAACACAGTTACAACACCGATTACTCGGTGAACGTTAAGGATCTGGTTGCTTATAGCGGAGCGTTCGATGAGAAAGTAAACCAGACGGTCGATTTACTGCCAAATGGCACAGGTTATGCAGTCGATAATCAGTCCCACAAGCTTTTTCTTCACGGGGCGTCGACTGATGCCGGTAAGCCGCCCTTGTACGACTCTTCTATAGCCGACACAAGGAACCTTCCGCCTGTGGACAACTCTGCTCCTAAAGTTACATATGATGCCAACCATCAGCCGGTTAGCTTTGAGCTGGACGGAATTAAGAGAACCGTTACGCGCGACAAAGCTGGGGAGGTGCAGTCGATTACGCAGAGTGAAGCGGGTAAGGCTACGAGAGAGTTAGCTTTCAGAGACGCTGACGGAACGCCACACATAGGTGGCGCGAATGAAAAAAATGCCGCGGTTCAGAAATTCTCAATCGATCCCAAGGATGGATCTGTGACCTTCGTCATTCCACCCAGGTGGTCCGGCCATGTAGAGAGCACGTATCAGCTCAACGGAACAAGCACCAATAGCACGATTTATTCCGGTAAAGGTCTCGAAGACCGCATAAGAACGGATACAACGTCTCGTCCGGACGGCACTTTCGAGGAGACCACTACTTACAAGTCAGGAACAACCATATCGGTTGAAGGTAGAACAATGTGGTCCGGTAACTGGCGTACTGGGAATGGAGAATTTCTGGCTCCCGACAAGATTGAACTCAAAAATTCTCAGGGCACTTTGACTTATACAAAGCAGCCAGACGGAAAGATTCTCGAAGACGCAAAATACACGTATGATGGACAACAGCACGAGTCGAACACAAAGCTAGACAGTTTTCCAACAGAGCTCTTCGAACTGGCCGACGACCGGCCGCCTGCAGTAACAGGTTTGGTCTGGCACCACCCGGATGGCACTGGAAATCCCCGCTGGGAGCTAACTCACTCCAACCTTCTTACGATCGAACTCGGCAAGTTTGGCCTCCTGGCGACCGATCCCGGTCTTGACATACGCGATTTGGGCGACAAACGGTATAACTTCTTTTCGGCATTTGGACTTTAGTTAGACAGTCCCAAGGTGCTCCAGACAGTCAAGGATCAATCAGCCCAATCAAATCGCTTGCCACTGATGGCACCTATAAAGTAGCAATGTTTGCTACCCGCATTTTTGCGATCACAAATTTATAGGACGCACGGAGCGAGAGCAGGATTTTCTTGCAATCGCGGGAATTTACAGCAATAATGCCTACTTAGCGTGCATTTGCTGAATATTGGTACAACTCGAATCGGAGTGAGCAGCATGTCAGACAGCCGCGATTCGCAACCCAGGCAGATGGTCGACATCAGTATCGACAAACGCAATCACGTCACAATTAATAAGAAGTCCGATAAACTTTTGTATAAGCAGAACATTCAATTCCTTAAATTGTTGAATGCGGAAAGATTGCGGGTGGAAAATCCAAAACTCTCACCGGCCGTGCACAGTAAAGTGAGTGAGCTGGAAAACGCTCTTTTGGACAATGATAGCCAAGCGTTCATTGGCGTAGTTAAAGCCTTAGGTAAAGATGATCTGCTTGCTGACCAGATAGTGAAAAAACTAGAAGCAGATTTTGGTCCGGTCGATGTCACCTGGGATAGCGGCCAGAAACAGATGACGATACGCACGTACGGCGACCCGAATCAGGACCTGGTAATCAAAACCAATGGCGTCGCGCAAGCCTTTCATCTTGATGAAATGGGCAATCGGCTGGTGAGAATTAAAGCAGAGACTGCTTTCAACTCGGTCTGTAAAAATTATCAAGCCAGACATATGCTCGAAGCGGTGTTGGACCACGAGGAATTGATTCGCGAAAATTGGCTCAAACCACAAAGCAAAATCACTACCAGATCGCTTGTCGATCCAGAGCCAAAGCCCATGGACGAACTGGTAAACTCCGGAAGCTAAGGCTAAAACATTCTGCCTTGCTCAGCAGGCCGAACTAATATTTGCTGGCGGCGAACCACAGGCCTTGAGCAAGTTCTGAATGTGCGCCACCTTAAATACCTTGTATTGGGCCGGATGGATCTTTACGAAACTGACCGCTGAGCCCAGCGACTCAGCTCTGAGTAGCAGTTCTTCCAACCACTCTAATCCCTCAACACTGATGAAACTACACTCGTAAAAATCGAGGATCAGATTTACTCGGCTAGCTAACGCCTGGTCGACATGATCAAGGCTATGATCAAGTCGACCCTTGATCGGAATTACCAGAGAAGAGTCCTTTTCACCAGGCTTACTTTGTCTAGTTTCAGCGCTCATTTTGCAGAAGTTCCTCGATTGAGAAAGATACGACACGACATATATTGCCGAAGGCATCCCTGTATATCGTCACGGCCGTTGCCGGGGAGGATAAGCATTGGCCATTAGCTCGGTTACCTCGCTCAGCAACGGCAAAGATGGGTTGGTGCGCAAGCTCATATCCGAAAACGACAGCCTAACTAACGCCGGCATCTCCCGTTGGAAATCCTCAATCGGAATGCCCAGTTCGGCAACCGCTAGTGGTTGATCAGTTAGGCGCGCCAGATCGTACACAGCTCGTTGTAATGCCAAACTCAGTCGTTTGTGTTTCGCATGCTCTTGCTCTTTTTTGGATAGCGCATCATTTGTAGGACTAGGACCACCAGGATCGGCCAAGCCTAAGAAAGTGGCTGCCCGAGCATACTTCTGATCGGCCACCCAGATCGAATAGGTGGAGGTCGGCATAAATTTCCGAGGAATTTCAGTATTGTAAGCCAACGTAGAAAGCAGGAAGACGCCATTAGCCCGGCCATGCGGCACATCGAATCTGGCTCCGAGACTATGCGCTAAGGCATGATTGATGCCGACCGATGCGTTGCCGATGGCCATGCCAGCGAGACAGGAAGCGTTGTGCAACTTGTGTCGCCAAACAATATTTGAGGGGTTTTTCAAAGCTTCGGGCAATGCTTCAAAAATCAAGCGCATGGCCTCCAGCGCCAGTCCATCTGTATAGTCCGACGCAAATGTAGATACAAGAGATTCGAGCGCATGAGTGAGCGCATCAAATGCGGTATCAACTGTTACGCCCTTGGGGAGACTCTTGGTGAGATTAGCATCGATGATCGCATAGTTCGGCAGGAGACACTCGTCAATCAGCGAAATCTTTCGATGATTGACATTATCTTTCAGCACCGCAAATGGAGTGACCTCTGACCCCGTACCCGACGTTGTGGGTATCGCCACTAGTTGAGTGTGTACCTTTTGCGGGAATTCGGCCATCCGGTGGCGAAAATCGAGAAAACTCAAGGAGACCTCGCTCAATTTCAACTCCGGATAGTCGTAAAACAGGCGGATGATTTTTGCTGCATCAAGCACACTACCTCCGCCAAGGGCGATGACAGTATCAGGCGCGCTTCCCCGCATCATTACCAGTGCCTTTTCAATCGTGTTGAAATCTGGCTCAACACCAACGTCATTAAATATGGTGACGGCGCAATCTTGCGGTAAGCGTTCAGTTACCATCGCCAAATGTCCACGTTTTGCAGACGAGCGGGAAGTGATAATCACCGCTGATTTTGTCTTCAAACTCCGCAAGTGGTCGAGGCTGCCAGGGTTGATATAGATGTTTTTTGTGGTGGTGAAGGACAGCGTAAAATTGGTTCGATTGGCGACTCGCTTATAATTGAGCAAGTTCTTAATGCCGACGTTATCGCAAGTGTTATTACCGCCGCCGGTACCGCAGCCGAAGCTTAAAGTCGTGTTGAGATTGTTGTAGACTCCGCCTAATCCACCAATACAGCAGGGTGAGTTGACAATTATCCGACCGGCATTAATTGCGGTGGCAAATTGATTAACAACAGCATCGTCTTCGGAAAAAATTCCTGCGGTGTGCCCGGTGCCACCAGCATAATTTACATCCAGAGCCCGGTTGATACCCTCCTCCACTGAATCGACGATGACATAACCGAGCACTGGCATCAACTTTTCGACAGCCAACTTGTTTTTGCGGATATCGCCTTGCAAAGGACAAAGCAAAATCTTTGTGTCGGCAGGCACCTTGATACCCGCCAGTTCAGCGATAAAATTGGCAGATTGACCAACACATTTGTAATTCATGCCTCCAGTACGCGGGTCAATCGCTACTGCCGCAACTTGTGGCACCTCTTCCGGCGTGCAGATATAACAACCCAAGCGTTTGAATTCGGCCAGGAGCTCATCGGCGATCTCTCGATCAATAACAATCGTTTGTTCGGACGGACACTCAGTACCATTGTCAAAGGTCTTAGAAATAATCACATCCATTGCCGCAGCGGAAGGCGCCGCAGTTTTGTGGATGTAGACCGGCGTGTTACCCGGTCCCACTCCCAGCGCCGGTTTACCAGTGCTCATTGCCGCCCGCACCATCTGCGTACCGCCGGTGGCAAAAATCAGATCGACTTCCGGATGAGACATCATCAGTTCGGTTTCTCGCCTAAGTCGCGACGACTTCTCGACCCAGCCAATAAAACCCTTAGGAGCGCCGGCAGCCAAACCAGCTTCATACACTATGCTCGCCGCATGATTGCTACTATTGGCCGCCATCAGATGCGGGCTGAAAATTATGCTGTTACGCGTCTTAGCCGCAGCGATGCTCTTGAAGATCACGGTCGAGGTTGGATTGGTCACTGGCGACAGGGCAAGAATCACACCGACCGGCTCGGCGATCTCGATCATGTTGTCTTCCGGGTACTCTTTGATTACACCAACCGTTTTCACGTTTTTAATTTGATGATAATGGAACTCGGAAGCGACAAAATTTTTCAACATTTTGTCTTCGATGATGCCCATATGTGTTTCGTTATGGGCTTCTATCGCCAACTCGGAGCTGGCTTCAATGGCCGCCGAAGTCATCGCTTTGACAATCGCGTCTACTTCCTGTTGCGAATATTGCATCCATACAGCCGCCGCCAGTCGAGCTTGACGGACCAAATGTTCAACGCGCTCGGACAATCCCTGGTCCTGTTCCTTGTTGATTGTCGATGTCATAAATGCGTCCTTCGCCGAATAAACAAGAAACTGGACCGAGAATTCTTACTACTAGGTTACCAAGCGGATTGACTTCCCCGCCCGGCTCGGATCCCCCTAGCATGCCCGGCCCCTCCCCAGTTTAGTGAGCTTTAGTCGAAAGAGACCCCAAATATATAAATATTGAAGAAAGCTAATATACAAAAGCTCTCTTCAGAAGCTGCCACCCAGCCGCATTTTTGCCAGCGGCGGCTGCAGCCAGCCGCAAGCTCAGCCAGAGATGGTGGGGTAAACACGAAATTACCACTTGGAATGTATATATTTTGAGCTTATGATAGCGGCGGCGAGCAAAAAGCTTGAGTTGCAAGTCCCTTTAGGGGGCGACCTAAGGCGTGTAACAAAGCATTGATAGAAAGAGACAGTAAACGGTTCGATAACCTCACAACCGCCAGACCGGTTTTTACAGCAAGTCCTTTGTACTTGCTGAATTTGTTTAGCACAACCACAGCATTGTCCTTGGCGGTCAGTTTCTCCAATCACATTCAGGCAGTTGCCCAAGACGCCACTACCAGCAAGTTTGCCCATGCAAAGCACATATTTGTGCCAGCAACCCAGTTCCCGCGTCGTTATGACACCGACTATAACGAAGTTTCTACAGGGCAGATCGATACTTCTACAACCGATAACGGCGAAAACGCAAGCAGCATTGGGTCCGATAGCACAACACTAAGCTTGTCTTCGCCGAACGCTCTGCACAAATACGGCATCGTGCCTCCGCCACCGCCCTTGACACCAAGCGACTTGCCGGGCAGCAGAAGCGCCGCAACGATCCCGACCTCAGTGAACGGTTCCGCGTTTTCTCAAAAGCGCATCAAAACGCTGGTAGATGGCACCAAAGCCAGTACTAACGCCCGCAACCACCCACCGCCCGAGACCTCCATTCAAGATAGCCCAGCGATCGAGGCCCTGGTCGAACGGGCACAAGCTAAGGCTCAAGAGCTAATCAAAGAAGGCAGGCTAGCAGCAGCCGAACAACTGCTTTTGACCGACCTGCAAAGTCTACCGAACAATCCGTCATTGATCACGTCTCTCGTGGACGTGCGCGTGGTTAGAGCCAGGTACTATTTGAAAATTGACAAGCCGGACGAAGCAAGTAAGCATGCCGAAGCTGCTCTGGCACTGCAACCTAATAACCAGGCAGCTAAATTAGTCGCCGCAGAAGCAGTCGACGGCGCAAAAGCGCTTGACCAAAACCTGACCAAACACATAAGAAATGCCGAGCAGCTCGCTTCCCAGTCCAAATTCGCCGAGGCCCAAGCGGAGTACCAAGCAGTCGTAAAAGTCAAACCAAGCGCCGAAGCGTATGTGGGGCTAGGCGATATTGACGTGCGGCAGGGACATGTTGAGGAAGCCAGAGCCGAGTACGATAACGCGTTGAAAATAGATCCTGAGTCGTCAATGGCCCTCAGGCAACAAGGTATTTTCAAACTGCAAACTCACGACGTAATTGGCGCCAACAGAGATTTAAGTCGAGCAGTGATCCTTAATCCGGTCGACAAGATGGCTGCCGAAACTTTGCAAAAACTTTGGCAAGACCAGGTAGCCAACAATCCTAGCAACGCCAATGCCCATCTAGGTTTAGCGCGAGCCTATCAGATTTGCGGCGACTTGAGAAACGCACAAGTTGAGTACCGAGAAGTCGTACGTTTAAACCCCCAGCATCCCAATCTGCCGGCAGCACGACAAAGTTTCAAATTGGCCTTAGCCAAGCAGGAATCAACCAAATGTCTGGAGGCAGCGAAGACGCTGGAGAGTCAAGGTCTACTCAACGAGGCCCGTCAAAAGGCTGTCGAGGCAGTTAACTTAACACCAACAAGCGTCTCGACTCGTCTGTTTCTGGCAGCGCTTTGTGAAAAACTCTCTTTATATAAAGACGCACATGAAGCATACATGGCTGTCCTGAAAGAGGACCCTAAAAACGTAATTGCCGCCCGCCGTTTGAAGGCGCTGCATGAGACAGCTGCCGCTTACGGACCGACTCCTGCCGGGACACGTGCATCACGCGCCGGATCAACTTCAAAATCAACCTCAACATCAAATGGTTTGTCTGATTATCAAATTAATATCGCCTACGGCACGTCGCTACGCAGCCGCAGTGGCCAACAGATACCCAATGGCATGTATGTATTCCGCGGTTGGCCAAACGGCACGCCAAATGCGACAGCGACACAAACTCAAGCACCAGCTATTGCCCAAGATCCGGGCAACGGCTCGTCAACCACTCAAGCCCATGTGGCTGCCCTTTCCAGCTTCGCTGGGCCGTTGCGAGATTTCTCGCTGCAAAACACGCAGGAGAGCAAACAAGCTGAAAGTGACCTCCACAGCATGGCCGTCAATTATGGCACTACCAGCCAGGTGCCCACCACCGGTTTGGTCGCTCAAGCGCCGCTGCCAGGACAGATGCAATCCGCCACGTCAGCACCCTCTGTGATCTATCCGATGTCTTCACCAATGTCTTCTAACTCTGGGATCAGTTCGATGCCACCATCCGTTTTGCCAGTGCCAACACTAAGCGGCACAGTAAGTGGCACAACAAGCGGCACGGATGCCGGAGGCGGCAATAGCAAACCGCCACAATCAGGCATGATGCAAGCGCTCCAAACTTTTGGCAGCGGTCTGGCAGCGACTTTCCAGCCTCGACCGGGACCGACGAACAGCACCGCTTCGGTGAATCAGACTGCCAATGCCCCACCTTCCACACCGGCAGCGGCAAGCTCGAGCCAGCCCACCTTTATCAGCGCGCTTGCCCAAGCGGCCTCGGCCTTGACTAGCGCTGGGCAACAAAGTCAGAACTCGTCCGGTTCTACCGCAACCAATGTCAACAATCCAAGCGCCACCAACAGCAGCCCGACAACAACCAGCACAACAAGCAGCGCCAGCGGCCTCGAGGCCATAGTAAACAGGCTGCGAGGGCCGTTAGCGGACAAACTGCATTTATCAGAAAACGCTTCTAGCAATTCAGCGCCAAGCCAGGTCAACAACCCAGCAGCTCAATCACCTGCCGTCGCTCCGCCAACTTTTACCCAAGCGCCGACTCAGTCGTATCAGCCAACTCAGTCGTATCAGTCAACTCAGTCGTATCAGCCAACTCAGTCGTATCAGTCAACTCAGTCGTATCAGCCAACTCAGTCGTATCAGTCAACTCAGTCGTATCAGCCAACTCAGTCGTATCAGTCAACTCAGTCGTATCAGCCAACTCAGTCGTATCAGTCAACTCAGTCGTATCAGCCAACTCAGTCGTATCAGCCAACTCAGTCGTATCAGCCAACTCAGTCGTATCAGCCAACTCAGTCGTATCAGCCAACTCAGTCGTATCAGCCAACTCAGTCGTATCAGCCAACTCAGTCGTATCAGCCAACTCAGTCGTATCAGCCAACTCAGTCGTATCAGCCAACTCAGTCGTATCAGCCAACTCAGTCGTATCAGCCAACTCAATCGTATCAGCCAACTCAATCGTATCAGCCAACTCAATCGTATCAGCAAAACGCTTTGCCGACCGGAGCGCCGGCATTTACACCGCAGTATCTGCCGGCAACGTCATATTCTCAAACACCACCACCGGGACAAAACCTGGCGCCATCGTCTCTAGCATCATCTCCTGCCTCCTCGAATCAGCCTCAATCAGAAGATGCGGTCTTGCCTAGTGCCGGCCAGGATGCTCCAGCAATGCTACCGCCTGAGGTAATGCCCAGTAACGTCGATAACAATCCCGATATGAGACAGACGAACATTGCCGGAGCGAGCAGTTCACCTTCTCTGCCTGCACAAAGTCTGGCCACACTGCCAGTGCCACCATTTGCCGCTGCTAGTCAGATTGCCGACCTAACTGGGCCGAGTAAAACAAACCCGGACGACCTCAACACAGCCGCCGTTCAACTTGAGCTTGAGGGCTACAACGCTGATTCTAATGGTGTTCTTCTCAGGGTCGTTCTCCGCAATGAGCGGAGCCGGTCGTTGCCAGTTCCCAACGATGTCACCGCCGTTATTCGTGCAGCCGGCCAAGCAGACACACAGACACAAGCCTCTTTCACCGCCTCCGAAGTGCCACCGAACGGTCAAATTCGGGGAACGATCAAAATTCCCGGACAGCAATTAAATCCGGCTGCAGATTTGGTTTTGCCTAATTTTCTGCCAGCGGCCTTTGCTGACCGCGATATCCACCTGGTTCAACCGTTAAGCGCATTGATGAAGTAACCGGTAAACTACATTACCCACTGCGGCTTGCTGTGATAGAGATAGCGAATTGTTGCCTTATCTGCGGCCGAAAGTTGATTGACGATGCGGTCTGCATACATAATGTCTTCTCGATATGGGCTGTGAGCTTTGATGCCTAGCGCATGGCCAAATTCGTGAGCGCTGGCTCCTTGCATTTTTTCTTCCGTACTGTTGACCAAGGTAGATAATTCGATCACCACAGGTTTCTGGGCAATCTTCATTTGCTGTGCTTGCGCCAACGGATAGACCTGCGCAGAAGTAATGCCACCAACCATGATGCCACCAGGTGAATTGGCATCGTGAAATGCATCCGTGAAGAAAACTAAGATGTGGGCTAATCGAGGATCGTCGGTAAACGCAAAACTAAACAACCCCTCGCCCTCAAATTCTCGCCATTGCTCAATGCCAGCCGCAACCTGATCATTTACTTCCGGTACCCAACCTTTGGCCCCAGTCAAAGCGGTAAAAGGATCGCCTTTTTGCTGAAGGAGCGCGGTAACTTCGTCCACACGAGTTGCTTGAATCTGGTCAAAAGGACAGTCCGGCAGCTTCAATCCTGGACTGATCCAAATCAATAGCGGCATCTTCTTCGCTTCCCAGCGCACCAATTGACCTTTCAAGGTCGGTTCCCCAGGATCGTAATATTGCACAGGTTGATTGCGCTTGCGATCCAGTCCCGGACTAAGATGAAGTCCGTATGATGTTGGCAACTCATCGCTACTTGACTGACCAAACATCGGAAAGCCGGCTTTGGGCAGCTGGCGATACGTGTCTGCCTGGGCCTTTAAGGCAAGCAGAGTAAAGCAAAGCAAAAATGAGGCAATTAATGAGAGGACAGGCCTTATCAATTCATCCGCCATTTGCAAAATCTTCTTACAACCACATTCTATCGCCAACATTGCTTGCTCGTGAAATTCGATAATATGGACTGTTTAAAGGAGATTGGGAGATTAGATGGCAACGATGGCAGGAAAGTGACAGACCTTTATCAAGCACTGAGTCTGGAAATGGCCGAAGCCATTATCAAGCAGCTGCGTGAAAAGCCTCAAAGCAATTTTGGCTTGCCCACCGGCGCTTCACCGCTTGGCTGTTATAAATTGTTGAGCCAATGGTCGCTGGAAAAAAAGATTGACTGGTCACAAGCCAGGTGTTTTGCCCTGGATGATTATCTTGATGCCGATGAAGAAGAGACTTTTCAATTTTACCTGGACAAAAAACTCTATCAATTCACTAATTTACCGCCCGAGAATAAATTCAATCCCCGGCTACACTATGATTACGACGCATTGATTGTCAAAATGGGTGGACTGGATCTAACTGTGCTTGGGCTGGGAACCAACGGGCATATCGCCTTTAATGAGCCGGGCACGCCCGGGGCTAGCTGGACCCACTGCACGTGGTTGGCCGACACGACGCGTAAGGCTAATCAAACTTATTTTGGCCCCGGCGAGGAAGTGCCCCGCCGTGCCGTTACAATGGGTATCGAGACGATCCTTGCCAGCCAGCGCATCATCCTGCTCGCTAGCGGCGAGAAAAAGCAGGCAATCCTGGAAAGAGCACTCTTGGGACCAGTTGATGTGCAAGTACCCGCCTCGTTCTTGAGCCTGCATGCGCACGTTACCGTACTTTCTGACTTTGACTTTTAGTTAAGTGATGCCAGCAAATTTTCACGTCAGGCGCAAGCAAAATATCATTCAATCGGTCTTGGTTCTGATTGCCGTCAGCCTGGCTTTTGCAGATATACCGGCAATGGCAGAGCCATTGGGACAAGAAATGATCCCTCCGGACGTCACTCTCCAACCAGCGACGCCTGTCGCCAGCCCGGCCAGTGCATCGGCCAATACTACAACTGGAGCAGCAGCCGCCGCCGCAGCTGTCCCCGGCGTTCAAGCACCAGGTGCGGCGGCACCGGCATCGACACCAAGCCGACCTGGCGCCATATACACCCCACCCGGTCAAGCACCAGCGGCGCCGCCACCACCGGTAGCCGGATCCAACGCGCCACCACCTGCCGGAAGCGGCACCTTCGGTAGGCCGAGCACCTACGGCTCCGGTCTTCCTTTTCCCAACACCAGCCCGACACCGGCAACAATGCCGGACTTAAGTAAAGACCCACTGGCAGTGATTGAAACCAATAAGGGCACCATTACCATTCGGCTGTTCAAAAGCTTGGCACCAAAAACGGTGGCAAATTTCATTGATCTGGCCCAAAAAGGCTTTTACAACGGCTTGAAGTGGCACCGAGTGGAAAAAGGATTCTGTATCCAGGGTGGTGATCCGCAAAATAATGGCACCGGCTTGTATATCGATCCGCAGACAAAGCAGCCACACTTCATTGAACTCGAAACATCCGCCCTCTTGAAACATAATGCGCCAGGAGTGGTGGCAATGGCCCGTTTTGGCACGAGCCCCAACAGCGCCAGTTGCCAGTTCTACATCACTCTCGCCCCGGCGCCCAGCTTAGATGGGCAATATGGAATATTTGGCGGCGTCGTAAGCGGCATGGATGTTGTCAACAATATCGCTGTCGGCGACGTCATGAGCACCGTCAGTGTCAAGGAGCCATAAAAGCCGCTTACCGATTGTTCGCCTCTTCTTGCAGCAGCCGCTCTAAGGCCGGTAATGTGTAGCGCAAAAGTTTATGCCCGCCTAAGTTACCCAGGTGCGCGGTATCCCAGTAATCCTCGTGGATGAAAGCTTTTGATTCACCAAGATCAATAAGTTGCGTATTCGGGAACTGATTGGCAACGTTAGCCAGATGTTTGCGAAAACCACTGTAGAAATCATTGGGCAAGAGGGCCCGATTGATTTCCGTTAAAGGCATGTTGATGAGAATCACCTTAATGCCACGCTCGCGACAGACAGCCAGTAGTTTCTCCAGAAATGTGAATTGGAGAGAGAGATCCTTGTCGCCGATGCCGCGATACCGCTGCCGATATTCCTTTTCGCTTGCTTCCCATCTCTCCTTAGTCAAGCCGGTCATCATCCACCCCGCTTGCCCACCAGCACTCAACGCACTAACAGGCTGGAAGCTTGTCTGGCCAAGGACGCCACCAATCTTGGCCAAACCTTTCTCAATCTCGTGCTGCAAGCGCCATCTCTTTCCGTAGAAATAGCAGACGTGAGCTGCCACAAAATCGGCCTTGTCCTGCCAGCCAGGCAAAAAGGTATTGCTGTAACGGCCAAAATTGTTCAAACCCACCACCTTTTTGAAAGTAAAAGTGGCCATTGGCGCGGTCAAAAAGGAATCACCAAAATCTCGTGGTGCAACACCAAATACTAAAACATCCGGCTTCTTGGCTCCTTTTAAATACTCTTCGACATAAATGTAAGCATCGGAAGCCATTTCGCCAAAGACAGCGAAGCTATAAGTCCTTTCGCTCGGGCAACCGAGAGACGCCAGCTCCTTTTCCAGGGTGATCGACCGATGGTGATGGAAAATATCGTCGATATGCTTATTTGATTCGGCATCCATCGACCAAAAGGGGTGCATGATCAAGGACGAGCCCAAAAGCACAACAGTTGGTCTGCGTGTCAGCTCCTGAAAGCCCTGCACTGTTAGATCAATCGAACCAGCACCATTCCATAAATCAGCCAGAGAATCTTTAGCGCTGCCTTTAACTTTGTCCTCGCTTGCACATTGCCAAAGAATCATGTTCAAAACGACAAACAGGACAATCGCGCAAATCGCCGCTGGGGCGACTAAGGGTCGGCGCGACGGCAGCGTCACTGAAGAAAATCGCTCAGCCGATGGCAAACTCTTCGGTTTGATTGTCGCTAGAGTTCGCGTTGGCAAAGACCCACCCCGTCTGTTCAAGCACTGCAATCTCTTGCAGCGCTTGACTATTTTAAGAGGAAGAGCTAAGCAGCGTGCTAGATAACATTAATGTTTCCCATCGGTGTCCCCCGATCGTCAATCGCGGCCAAACTGGAGCCAGCTTGTCGATAATCCAATTTTACGACGGTTGACACTGTCGACGGTGCCAAGGACCAGCATATGGGAAAAGCCAAAAATCTTCGTCGCCCAATCAAATACTATTGGGATCCATGTAGGGAGGCAAATGGGGAGCGGGCGGCCGCACCGGTGAAGGCTGCAGCGGCATCTCATGCTCGTCTTGGTCTGGCAAAAAATTATACGGCTGAGAGAAGCCACGCGGTGTATTTTGCAGATCGCGCAATTGCTGGTTCAGTTGTTTGAACATCTCACTCATCTGACGATTTATTTCCGGGTCGTTAGAAAAACCATTGGATTCTCCAAAAGGCATGCCAAATGGCTTGTTCGGATCCAGATGGAAACGTCGTTCAAAATGATAACTCCTGAAACCTGGCGGCACTTGAGCAACATCTGATTCACCGATACCAATCGTTTTCTTTAACCGTCCGATTCTCGCTTTGGTAGAAATTGTGGGAAAGGCAGCTCCAAAAACCTTTTTCTCGAGAGCAGCGATACGGCTGTTTTGATCTGAATTGGGAAAATTCTTCTTGAGGATGCGCTGCTCGAGCTGGCTAAGTTCAACATTAATGGCACCGGCACCGTCTTTTACCTCAGGCGGTCGCTTATGCTTGAGGTATTCCTTCAGCAGAGCAATTCGCTGCGGTACCGTGCCAAACTCGCTTTGACCGGTAAGAAACAGTTCCAGTCGCCTTAACCGCTTCTCTGGTGGATCTTGCGCGTAGAGCCGCTGAAAATAAGTCTGCTCAAGTTCGCTCAGCAACTTGCCGTCGGCATCATTAGTAGATGGACGAATTGAGGACGGCGGCGCGGGATCAACCCTGCTCGTTGGCGCTGCAATACAGGCAGGAGCTTGGACAATCACTGCAGCCAGGACGAGAACCAAAGAACAAATCGGCGTTCTGTACATCATAGACATGCGGTCAATCTACATTCGCTTCGGAATTCGATTCGCGAATTTCGCGAAATCCGCGAACTGGTCGCGTCTCTCTATTTTAGATCACTCCTTGGTTGCTCGCTCACGCCAGGACAATTAATGGGCTACTCTTCCGAGGCACGAAACTCAGCGTCCACTACTTCATCTGGCGGAGCACCGGAGTGGGCCTTCCTCTTGCTCTTCGCCACCACCGTTGGCGCCCTGTCCGGCACCGGGTTGAGCACCATATGCGCCACCACCATAGTCAGCTTCGCTAGTTCCTTCAGCGATATGCTGGGCAGCTTGTTGCAAGAGCACCAAGGCACCTCTCAATTCGTTCATGATGCTCTTGATCGTCTCCTGATCAGCATCCTCTTTCAGTTTCTCACGCAGATCGGTAACCAACATTTCAGCGCGAGCCTTTTCGCCGTGCGTCACCTTATCGCCCAGATCGCGAACGAGGCGTTCAACCGCGTAACAAATGCTGTCTGCTTCGTTGCGGATATCCGCCTCTTCTTTGCGTCTACGGTCTTCAGCGGCGTGAGCTTCGGCTTCTCTCACCAGACGCTCGATGTCCTCCTTGGACAAATTCGTGCTCGCAGAAATCGTGATTTTCTGTTCTTTGCCTGTCGACTGATCGCGGGCAGTAACATTCATAATGCCGTTCGCATCAATATCGAAGGTTACTTCCACCTTCGGCTGCCCTCGAGAGGCTGGTGGAATTCCGTCGAGGCGGAAGTTGCCCAACAGCTTGTTATCACGAGCCATTGGTCTTTCGCCCTGAAATACGTAAATGTCTACGGCAGTCTGGTTATCGTCAGCCGTGGAAAACACTTCAGACTTTCGGGTGGGAATGGTGGTATTGCGGTCCACCAGTTTGGTCATTACACCGCCCATAGTTTCAATACCGAGAGAAAGCGGTGTGACGTCCAGTAGCACGACACCTTTGACTTCACCACCCAGAACACCGGCTTGAATGGCTGCACCAACAGCAACTACTTCATCAGGATTGACGCTCTGATTTGGCTCCTTACCACCGGTCAAGCTCTTAACGAGCTCTTGCACGGCGGGAATGCGAGTCGAGCCGCCAACGAGCACCACTTCATCTAACGCTTCGTAGCTCAACTTAGAATCGCGCAATGCCTGTTCCATCGGCGCGCGGCATCGCTCAACAAGATGATGCGTCAGCTCGTTGAAGCGTGCGCGGGTTAATTTCATCTCCAGATGCTTGGGACCACTGGCGTCAGCGGTAATAAATGGCAACGAGATGTTTGTCTCAATCACCGATGACAATTCAATCTTGGCCTTTTCGGCACCCTCGGTTAGTCGCTGCAAAGCTTGTCGATCTTTGCGCAGGTCGATGCCTTCCAAATTGTTGAACTCATCCGCTACCCAGGTAACCACGCAATGATCGAAATCATCGCCGCCTAAATGCGTATCACCCGACGTTGCCTTAACTTCAAATACCCCGTCGCCAACCTCCAACACCGACACGTCGAATGTGCCGCCGCCGAGATCGAATACCAGAATGGTTTCATTCTCTTTCTTGTCTAACCCATAGGCAAGCGCAGCTGCTGTCGGTTCATTGATGATCCGGAGCACATCCAAACCGGCGATTGTGCCAGCATTTTTTGTCGATTGCCGCTGCGAGTCGTTGAAATATGCCGGCACAGTAATCACCGCGCTGGTTACTTTCTCGCCAAGGTACTTCTCAGCATCTTCCTTGAGCTTACGCAGAATCATCGCCGAAATTTCTTCAGGCGAGTAGTCCTTGCCTTGAATGGCGACTTTGCAGCCGCCGTCGCCACCCTCTTTGACCTTATAAGAAACGATTTTCTTCTCGGCCTCGACTTCGCTAAAACGTCGACCGATGAATCTCTTGATGGAATAGACCGTGTTCTCCGGATTGAGCACTGCTTGGCGCCTGGCCAATTGCCCCACGAGCCGCTCGCCGGATTTAGTAAAGGCAACCACAGACGGCGTCGTCCGACCGCCTTCGGCATTCGAAACGACGGTGGGTTGTCCACCTTCCATGACAGCGACCACTGAATTTGTCGTTCCGAGATCGATGCCTACTGACTTACCCATCTTTGAAACTCCCTACGTTCCTGTTAAAAGTCGCAGATCCCACGAATTATACTTGGACCTGTGCGAACATTCGTCAGTCCTCGACTTGCCAATTTTATGGTAAATGCATGACGTCTCGAAACAATGATGACAATCGCCCTTCTTCAGATTAATAAACTTATACAAAGCTTTATATTGTCACCGGCAATTATGGTAAGGGATTTGGGCGATCCCGGCTGTTTTTTTTGGGGTAGCGAGGCAACTTAACGGCTCTGCGCCACCAGACGAATCTAAAAGGCGGACAGCAAATGCGCGCGCCAAAGGCGCAAGTCCTGCTTTTTTTGGTTTGCCAGCCAAGTAATTGCTTGGCTGATGAAAGCGCTTCTTGTTGTCAGATGCTGGCAGGAGTTACATAGAGCGGCGGCTCCAGTACTTCGCCGATAGCCAGAGCGCAGATTTCAGCCTGGGCTCTTTTCGTTCTGGCTAGCTTGACTAAGTCTGACGACTGATAACGGAAAGGCACCTGTTCAACAAGAGGTTGCCAGTGTAATGGCACAATCCGGGCTGCGCCAATCTCTTCGGCAATCTTCAAAGCCTCTAGCGGAGAGGCAACTGCATACTTGCCGCCGATCGGCAAACAAGCTGTATGCACCGGCAAACCTTTCAGAGCTTGTCCAATTAACGGCGTGTAAATGGTATCGCCGGAATGAAAGTAGCCCTCCAGATAGAAACCGATCACCGGCTTGCTTGGTGCGGAGCTACGAGCGAATACTGTCATAATCGTCTTCCCGAGCCGATTTAAAGGATGGTGCGCGGGAGTAGCCAAGATTTTCACATTGCGAAATGTGATTGTTTGTCCTTGATCGATGGCGATGAAATTCTCAGGCGGGATAATCCGTTTGTACTTGCCAGCCATCCAACGCATTAGCTTGGTGGGTCCGGCGAATTTGCAATGCCAGGCATCAAAAAGTTTAGGTGACATAAAGACGCCATGATCGAAATGACCGTGGCTCAAAAGCACCAAGTCGCCTTTCGGCAATTTGGTCCAGTCAACCGGATCTCTTAAATATGGGTCTACATATATGCTCAAGTCTCCGACCGCAAACCGAATTGCACTATGGCCGAGATATGTGAGACTCATTCCGGTTCTCCAAACTTGCCTAGGCTACACTTTGTGATGTCGATGAATTCTGGTGAATGTCGAATAAAGCATTGAGGCGGCTTGATCAAGCCTTAAACCTTGAGGCTATTCGAACCCTAAGCGGTAGAATCATACAACTGTATTTCCAACCTTGGCTTGAGTAAACATAATGAGCGTTCACTTGTCTCGTCGCTTCTCCATCGCCTTTCTTTCAACGTCGGCATTTCTTTTCGCTGAGAGCGCCCTGCCTTTACAGGCAACAGCCAGCTCTAGCTCTGTGGAATGGCTGAAATATTTCAATCCATTGCCACAAAAAAATTACCTCAATGAATCGCAAGATCGAGCAATCAAAAAGACGACGTTTAAAGCAAACGACATGCCGAATGCTCAGGCTATACCTAACAAAGAAATCGGTCTATTTGCCGAAGTGTCGGCGGCCGAAATCAAAGATCCTGAACTTCTGAAAGGATTGTTGGCTAACGAAAAAGTGAACGGACTTTCGACAATCATAAGTTGGCGGGAGCTTGAGCCCAGCGAAGGACATTACAACTGGCAATTGATTGACGATGTGCTCGATATCTGCGCGACGAAAAACAAATCCTTGCTCCTGCGAATATCAACTTGCGGACTGGACGACTCGACCGGCGCTGGACAGTCGGACACTCCAAAATGGGTCTTTGACGCCGGCGTTAAATCTCTAAGCTACACCGGCATTGATCACAATCCTCACCAGATGCCGGTTTTCTGGGACGCTGCCTATTTGGCCAAATGGTCGAATTTCGTCAACGCCCTGGGACAAAAATATGACAAGAACCAAAACATTCAAAGCATTGGCATCACTGGCGGCGGCATCCTCGGCGGCACACAAATTGTCCCAGACTTTGTTCACAGCGAAGCCAACTACCAGGTGCTTCAAAACGAACTAAAGGCCGACGACGGCCTGGGGCAAAGGCAGCTCGTCGAGCATTGGAAATACGTAGCGGATTTATTTCCCAAAGCGTTCCCAACAGCTCGGCTAAACTTCGACATTGATCCGCCGATTCTCAGTCGCGCCGGTCAGGAGGCTTTGGACGTCATTTCCGACTATCTCGTTCTTCGGTACGGTGAACGAATTTTTCTGACCAGACAAAATGTTTCAGATGCAAAGCATGGATTCGATCAGTACCGAATACTTCTAAAATTCAAATCTGACACTCTGACCGGCTATCAGTTAACCGACAAAGTGGCGAGCGAAGATTGGCCAAGGCTCGTGAAAAACTCGCTTGACGATGGCGTTAGCTTCGTAGAAGTGCCGGCCAAGGTATTCGCCAGTACCGATCAAGTATTACAGGAAGCACTAGCCATATGGCAATCACATTTGGGCTATCAGCTGCTGTCCCAGCAAGTGTCAATGCCAACTGATATCAAATCCGGTGAGCCACTCAAGGTGTCCTTCTCGTTCGTCAATCTCGGCTCTGCCTCCCCAAAAAGGCCGATCCGCCAACTAGATAAAGACATCGCTTCGAGCTATCAGATCGGCATTGAATTGAGAGATGTAACCGGCAAGCCGGTGGTTTTAACGGTTCAGACGCCACCAGTGCCTACTACCAACTGGACAGCTGGTAAAGCGATCAAGTGGGATGATCAGTTTCGTCTACCGAAATTGCCAGCGGGTGAATACTCTGTCTGGTTGTCGATCCTCAACAAAGAAACTAAGACCCGGTTGCAGATACGTGGCGCACAGCCAAACGACACAGAAGAAAGTGCTCAGCTCGGCACGACAATAGCCGTAGGGAAGTTGCAAGTTTTGCCTGATTAGGGCCGAGAACCTTATCACGGTCATAATTTCCAATCGAAGAAGCTAAGTCGGTAGATAAGGCGCACATTTTGCAGCACGTACTCGACAGTCCATCCACGCCGGGCTCGCAAATTTTAACAAGACCGCCAATGTCGCAGGAGGCTGTTTGCGAGCCTTCTGAAGCCTACTCATCAAAGAGGTTATACCTACACATAGCTTTGCCGGGTGGAACCATTGCCCGCTCTTGGCCGACTTCACGCGCGACTTCTCAAACTAAGGGTTTTATGTATTACTTATTTCTGATTGGTTTTGAAATAGTTGTTCTATGGTGCATCTTTCGGTATGTGTTGTTTGATCAACCTGAAAGGAAACTTTTCGAGGGCAGCGAATGGGGTCTCTATGAAGACGCAGCCTGCACCCACTCCTGCCAAAGCAATTTGGTCCAGTTCAAAGGCACTGAAGGTCCTGTCCCATATGTGCATGAGTTGTCGAGGCCCGGAGGAAAAGCTGCTTAAGGGAGAGATCTAATTATTTCTTTTCTTGCCTTTGGCTTCCGGTCTTTCTTAATTGCTATGTCCTGATCGGTGCATTTATGGGGTCAGATGCCCAATGCAAAAGACCGGTCTCGTAGACCGAACTTAGATCCCGATGATAAGGCAACACACGTACAGTGAAACCATGTCGGCCGCTCTTTGTACAACGAATGATGCCGGTGAACAAAGTAAAAGATCCTTTGACTTGATCGGCAACAACCATCGGAATGATCTCACCGTCCGTGATATCACCACTGGAACCAATATTACCGTGGTAGATTTGCACCGCCACGTCTTCAGGCTTAAGCCCATTCAATTCCAGCCAGGCCCGGACCTGTAAGTCGTCTCCGACCTGCACTTTCTCACGCTCGTCAGACTCGACCGAATCGATGTGTACACCCTGCCAGTTTCTTAGCAGCTTGACTTTCCACGCTGCCAGATCTTTTGCTCGCTGGCAATGGTCTTCAATAAAGCGATGCTGTCGCTCATAAAGTGGAAAATAAATTTCACTGGCATATTCCCGCACCATTCTATTGATCGAGAACTCCGGACACAGTTTGGCCATTGACAACTTCATGCGTGACAGCCAGTTGCGAGGCATTTGCTCCTTATCACGGTCGTAGAAGCTGGGGACAATCTCTTTTTCTAGCAGATCGTATAAAGCATGAGACTCTACTTCGTCCTGATAATCAGGATCATCGTATACCTCACCTCGCCCTATCGCCCAACCAAGATGCCTTTCATAAGCTTCGTCCCACCAGCCGTCCAAAATGCTGCAATTGATACCACCATTGAAGACAACTTTCATCCCGCTGGTACCCGAGGCTTCTAGATAGCGCCTCGGTGTGTTTAACCAGACATCGACACCCTGCACCATCCAGCGAGCCACGTTCATATCGTAATCTTCAATAAAAACAAATCGGCGTCGCACATCTTCCCGTCGAGAAAAATGAATCAACTCGCGAATCAATTCCTTGGCTGGAGTATCTTCCGGATGCGCTTTGCCGGCGATGATAATTTGCACCGGGCGGTCCTTGTTGTTAAGAATCGACGCCAGTCTCTCCATATCACTGAGCAACAAAGTAGCCCGCTTGTAAGTGGCCACCCTTCTGGCAAACCCGATCGTCAGGGCCTGCGGGTTGAGGACCTCCAGGGTATCTTTAAGTTCCGAAGACGTTGCACCCTTGGCTTCCAATTGTTTGCGCAACCGCGCCCGAGCGAAGGCGATCAGACGTTGCCGACGGCGCTCGTGAATCCGCCATAGTTCTTCATCGGGGATGTCTTCTACCCTTGTCCAAACGTGGTGTTCGGCGAGATCTTCCCACCAGCTCGGACCGATGTAGCGCTCGAACAGTTCAGACACCTCTTCGGAAATCCAGGAACGAGCATGGATACCATTGGTGATATGAGTGATTGGTACTTCGTCCGCCGGCAGCCCTTTCCAGGCTGATCCGAATAGATGGCGGGAAACAACCCCGTGCAGTTTGCTCACCGCATTTACCTTTGACGACAAATTGATCGCCAGCATGGCCATGCTGAAAGGCTCAAGCGAATCCGCCGGATTTGCCTTGCCCAGAGCCAGAAATTGTTCTCGAGAAAGCCCCAACGTCCCTGCATAATCACTGAAGTAACGATCGATCAACTCATCGGAAAACTTGTCGATGCCGGCTGGAACAGCTGTATGTGTGGTGAAAAGCTGTCCTGCTGCGGCCACTTCTCGTGCTTCCGCGAAGCTCAGTTTGAACTCCTCCATAAACATGCGGATGCGCTCCAATCCGAGAAAAGCCGAATGTCCCTCGTTCATGTGACAAACTGCCGGCTCAATGCCTAATGCTTTCAGAGCCCGCATGCCACCAATGCCTAAAATGATTTCCTGCTGGATGCGTTCCTCTGAATCACCATGGTAAAGCGCATCGGTAATGTCTTGATCATGCTGGGCGTTAAGCGGAATATTGGTATCCAACAAGTAAAGAGGAACACGCCCGACCTGTGCTTTCCACAAGCGGGCGTAGATCTTTCGACCAGGAAAATCTACCGAAATCGTTACGTTGTCACCATTTTTTTCCTTAACCGGCAGAATAGGCAGGTTATAAAAATCGTTGATCGGATAACGTTCTTGCTGCCAACCATCAGCATTCAGATATTGGCGAAAATAGCCCTCTTGATAGACGATGCCGACACCGACAAGCGGCAACCCCAGTTCGGAGGCGGCCTTAACATGATCTCCAGCTAACACACCCAGGCCACCAGAGTAAATCGGCAGAGCCTCATTTAATCCGAATTCAGCAGAAAAATAAGCGACAACCCCTTGCCGTGGCTTGTTTTGGTGGCTGAACCAGCTGGTTTCGGTACGCATGTAAGCGCGGAACTGCTCGCAAATACGATCGAGATGCACGCGAAAACCTTCATCTTGCGCCGCATCATTCAAACGTTCTTGACTAATCAATCCCAGCATCAGGACCGGGTTATGACCGGTGCTCTCCCATAAGTCCTTATCGAGCCGGCGGAATAAATTGATGGTTTCGTGGTCCCATGTCCAACGCAAGTTGTAAGCGAGCTCGCGAATGCATTCAAGCTCGGGGGGTAAATTGGGCACTACTTCTAAGGAACGAATTGGCTTCAATGTTGACTCCTTCTCACGCTGGTCCAAGATTCTTGCCGGTACTGTGCTTGGTAACTGCCCAGTTGGCTTGTTGCCAAGTATGTAAAATGGACTGGTGGGTTACTATAGAGGGTTGATTGCTCAAGGGCAATAAACTACCCGCCTGCGGCTGCTAATCTTGAACGGGTCGGTTTATAGCTTAGCTCAAACAGCTACGAAAAGCGCGTTAGTTTTGCTTTACAGCGGCTGATTGTCTCTCAACCTTGGCAGCTGAGCCGAATTTATCAAAAGGCAGATTTGCATCATATGTTGAAATTGAGCTACATCCTACGCGTCATAGGCTTATCCATCCTATTCGGCGGTTCGGTGGCCATCATTATTTCGGCAATTACTCTTGTCCATGCCGCGGAAGAACAGGGAATAGCGAGAGCCATTGCCGCCTCAGCAAATGCTCCGATGTTTCTGCAATTTAGTTCGGTAGCTATGGTCTCGGGGTTCATGTTGTTGGCTGGCGAAGCGCTGGACTATGCCAAGGAACGACGCATAAACAAATTGGTCGGCGCGCGCTACTCTGCCAGTTTAATCGCAGTAGCAGCCACCTTGATCCTTGCTTTTGCCGTGATTCCGCCAATGAAAAGAATGTTGCATAGCATCCATACCAATACACAGGCTCAAGAAACCTGGCAGAAATTTCACGAAACTTCACGCATCATATTTGGTGTCATAATTCTGAGTTCTCTACTCGCTTTAATCATGCCAGCTTTTGAAAAGCAGAACTAGCCGAATAGTGAAAAACTGCACGATCATCACCACCCCCAGGTTAACAGGCTGGAGCCGTCTGGTTCAAGCTTGGCTCGCCATTAAGTCGACTCTTCTAAGCTGTCTTCCAGATGGGACAGAAATATTCAGACAACCAGGTCGGCATGAACCGCATAGAAGAATGAAGGTCGTGCCGCTCCTCTCGCCCTATGCGCCTCGTTGCATCCCCCAAATTCCTGCCGTTGACTCGCCTTTGCCCCGGAAACCACAGCGCGTTAATCAACGCTCCCTGATTTAGTTCTGCTAGATTCACCTTCCTAGGGGCTGCTGTCTTGAAATATATTCTCTTCTCACCATAACGAAATGACGTCGGCGGTCCATCCGTTATATACGTAGGCTCTGCATTGGCTACTGCCGGAAGACCCAGCTTAGCCGCTAAATCCGCCCCGTGCTCAAAGAGCTTCTTGCCAAATGCTCTCGCTTTTGCCCGGGCTACTTCCCAAACACTGGGCATTACCAATTTAACCTCCGGACAGATCTTCATAAAGACGCCTCTGGCCAAGCGCATAATTGCGCCCTTCTTTACCATCCGGCTCATAACCATATCGACCGCCGCTCTTGTTCCATAAACAAGCACATCCTTAGTGACAAACATTTGATGAACAGACATCTTATTAATGTGTATCCGAATATTGAGAGCAGTAAACCCAAGATTTGGACGACCGGTGTTGGACATATCAATTTCCCTCCGAAACCGTAAGTTGGAAAAATTTCTCTTACTTCTAACTACGACTCGAGGGCGGAAAAAGTTCAATATTCAGGAAAAAACCTTCCGGCTTAATCGAAGGAAATTTGTGTACCGACGATTTAGCTCAACTTGATGGGGTGCTTCACCGTAGTTGGTAGTTAGAAGTTTTCGAAGTTTTTCTATCAGTTGGAAAATAGACCAAATCGATCTGCATTTTGACCGATCTAAACTTATAACTTCAGTCGAGTTTTCTATGCTGACCATTACAACAGGAGTTTCCAGAGCATCGATCATCGCCGTTCGCTCTTTAGCCAGCAGGCAATTTCCGACCAAATCTCGGCAGCCATACTTTTTCTAAAAAGGCCGAAATGCCCTATTGACCGCACACCTAAGTCAGAAGGGTGAATCACCTTGTGCGTCACCTGAGCATTTCTAAACAAACGACTTAGCGCCTGCACCGACTCCGGCGGTGCAAAATGGTCGTCAACGGTACTTAAGAATAGATAGGGACCGCAATAGCCAGCGAAACAATCGTGCAGCGGCCGACCATGTTCATCGACGACAAAGTCAGGATGCCCGCACCAGCGCGCCCATTCAAGGGCCACTCCCTTTGGAAGAGCGGCACCGGAGAACCGCGCGGGCAAATAGCCAACGACTGTGACTACCACCGGCACAAGAAGCGTATAGGCGATAAATGCCCAAACTTTGAGAGGCAAAGGCCAATGTCCCCAGTAGCCAGATGGCGAAGCAACACTGACAGCCGAGCTTACGCGAACATTACTCTTTGCCAGTCCTAGTAAAGCACCGCCGATCGAATGTCCAATGAAGCCAATTCTGTCGCCAGGTAAGTTATACAAGAGCCATTGCAAAGCTGCCTCAGTATCCAGTTCACCCCAGTCTCGCATAACACTCAGATCATCTCGGGCCGAGCCGCTTGCAGATGAAAAAAGTCCACGATAATCATAGAGAAGCACGTGAATTCCGTGATCTGTAAGAAAGTTTGCGAACGGCTCATAATATGAACGTGGCGCTCCGGTAGCAGCATTGAGAAGAACTTTGAGCGAGCAATCAGCCTGCACCACATCCGGTGCGTATAGAGCAGCCGCTAGCTGGACGCCGTCACTAGCAGTAATCTTGAAATTAGTAATCTTGGCCACAAACCTGCTGAAAAATCGTCCGAAAGTGACTGGGTACTGATGATCTACTAATGAACCGAGATCATTCTTCTTCCTGGCAATCTTCGTGCTGACAACGGCAACCGGGTATTGGCCTCTCCGATCGATCAGAACGCTGACACTTGTCGCAGCAATATTCTTCGCCTTCCTCCACAGTGCAGTGGCATTCTCGATACTTGCATTTCATAACATCGTCATCCTCTTTCATGGACTGCCAGCTCATTTGTTTCTCGCCTCAATGGCGGGACGATCACTGTAAACAAAGGCAACTCCAAATTTGCCGCCGAAAGTATTGGCTTGCTATAGAGTATGTGGCACCAAGCAGAACGATAACGCATTTCGGGCAGCAGAAATGAAGCTGGAATAGTACTTGGCACCACATACGTGAAAGGAAAACTTTGTTGCGATCTGAATACTAACGGTCCTTTGCCGGAATAGACCCATTGGACGACAACCGGGCGCACTGATACTTCCGTTGCTACAGTCACATTGCCCTTCACGGGGCCACCACCGGCATTGGCCAACGTAGCTATATCCGCTGGCGTCACAGTGCTGACCACGCTCACCAGCGTAAAATTGGAGGCCGCGATACAATGATTGTTTGCCTGATCGACCATAGTCTGTGCTCTGGTCTGGGCATCCAGCGGGCTGCCCATAGCAGCAACGCGAGCCGCTTCCCGACAGGTTGAATCGTTCATTTGCACGCAAATGACAATGACACATAGATCGAAGATCACCAAGGCAATCGGGATCAAAACCATCAACCCGATGGCTAATTCGACAAAAGAGCTACCCAGCCTGGATCTGATGTTCACGTACCCAATCATTTGCTAGCGTGACAATAATCATCCCTACCACGCCCAATCTACCAAAAGCGCTCGCAGAAGTCAGCAGTCGAGCAAGAAATGGCGCTCAAAGTTTAAACTGTTTGTAGAAATAACAAGGCAACCCTTACCAAAAAATCCTAGGCTATTCATTGACTGTTAAGCTTGAATGAATGAGCAAACGATGCTGCTGAATTACCAGCTATATGGGCAGAGACGAGTGACCAATTGGCAATGAACGCGGATGACAACCAAGACAACTTAGCGGCCCTCGATCCAGAGGCACTTAAAAACAGCCGACAATTTGCTGAGTCCGCGGCAGATGACCGTATAGATTCCTTGATCGGTCAAGTAATTGGCGGTCATTATCAGTTAATTTCGCTCGTGGGGCGGGGCGGAATGAGTGCGGTTTTTAAGGCAAGACATCAATTGTTGGAAAAAATCGTCGCTTTGAAGGTTCTTATTCCGCACTTCCGTCTAGATAGACAGATGCTCTTGCGCTTTCAACAAGAAGCAATCTCAGTCAGCCGTCTGGATCACAAAAACATCATCAAGATTTACGAGTTCGCGGTGCCGGATGACCAAGAACCATATTTAGTGATGGATTTTGTCCGCGGTGCGTCCCTATCTGATGAAATTGAGCAGGGCCGATTGCCTGCGGCGAGGGCGATCAATATTTTCGATCAAATTTGCGACGCCTTGAGCCATGCTCATAAAATGGGCGTGATCCACCGTGACCTGAAACCGAGCAACATTATGCTAGTGCGCGAGCAAGATGGTAGCGAAGTCGTGAAGATCGTAGATTTTGGCATCGCCAAAATTCTCGCACCCGAAGAAACGGATGCGAAGCTGACACGAACCGGTGAAATTTTCGGTAGTCCGCTGTATATGAGCCCCGAACAATGTCTGGGCAAAACGCTGGACGCGCGTTCGGACATCTATTCTCTCGGTTGCGTAATCTTCGAAACATTGACCGGCGAGCCGCCGTTCGCCGGGCTGAATGTCCTGGACACAGTTCATCAGCACATCTATGAACCGCCTCCGCTGATCGAGCAAACTGGTGTGACGCTGGAACGTAGCGCCGCGGTCAATGCCATCATCCTGAAATGCCTGGCCAAGTCGCCGGCTGATCGCTACCAAACAATGGGTCAAGTAAAAGCTGATTTTAGAAAATTGCAGACTACTCAAAAGGAGAGCGTTTTCGAAAGGATTCACCTCGCCTGGCGTTTGAGTAGTGTCCGAAAAGACACCATTTTGCACAAGCTGAGATCGCCTGAGGCGTTAGTTTTTACGTTTGCTGTTCTGGTATTTCTCAGCACTTTGATTGTCTGGCAAATGACGAACGAGCGGTCGCCCAAAAGCGGGCAAAAGGAGGCGGGCGCCATTTTAAATGGCAGTCCACATATTGCCACTATATCTGATGCCGAAGCACAACAGCAATTCGACCAATACATTCTTAACGGCCAGCAGAAATTTGACCATGGGGATTGGCTCGGGGCTAGAGAACAATTTATGGCATTCATCCGCTTGCCCACGAGCAGTCAACAGCGGCAGCAACTGATGCCGTTCATTTTTGATCAGCTGCGCGATCTCCATTATGCACAAGGGCAATACAGTCAAGCGATCGAATATGGCAGGGCGGCCAAAGAGATTCGCGCAGAGGCGTTACGGGAACCATATCAATCAGCAACGAATGTGTTGCGAAAGTTGGAGAGAAAGCAATATCCCAAAGAAAAGATCAGTCCTGATATTTTCGACACATTAAATGACCAAGCCCATTTATGTGAATATCTTGAGGCGACCGCACAGTCGAAAGAAATTCTGGCCCGCACAATTTCGATCGCCTTGCGTTATTTGCCTGCCGGTGACCCTCATCTGGGGCGGAGTTACAAGAACTTAGCCACGGTCTTGTGCGCGGAAAATCGACTGACGGAAGCACGAAAATATTATCGAGAATCACTGGCTATCAGGCGACTGAATCCCGGCTACTACGATCTAGATCTGGTCGTGACGTTGCAAGCAGCCGCGAAGCTCGACATTCAATTGGGAAACTATAAGGAAGCGCACGAATATCTGGATGAGGCGATCCAGCTAACAAAAAACAACGGTGTCCTCAATAGTCCCATAACTGCCTATTTGCATGTCCTTCGCGCCGAGGTCTTTGCCGGTCAAAACGAAATAGAGAACGTCGACAGCGAGTTACAGGAGGCTATAAATATTTATCATCAGATACCGATATTGGGCAGTGACGTCTATGACCAAAAGGCTTCTTGTTTAGCTCTTTTTGCTTGCGCCCTACAAAGGGCGCCTCAGAACCATGCCCAAGCAAAAAAGTCGCTTGACGATGCGGTTCGTCTCTACGAGCAAGCTAGAAGGAAAGACATGAAAGATTTTGCTCTGGCTTTAGATGAATTGGCCAAGTGTTATTTGCAGGAAGACAACAAGGTACGATCAAACGCAATGGGCACCGGGCAAAAGGATGCATTCGGACAATCCTATCCCCTCTTGAAGCGGACCCAGGCAATAGCCAGCCGCTTGCCTCAATGGCAGGCTGAAATCATCACCGGCGAGAATAACGAATTGCTTACGCAATATGTTGCCAGAGCGAAAAAATATAAGCAGATAACAGACGTTGATATGCATCAAGATAAGGAAAGCACGCTACTATTTTCCAAGCCTGAGATGTGATTCGGCAAGCGTCGGCTTAGGCGTTCAATTGTAGAGACGGATAACCTCACGAGAAAGTCATTAGCATCGATTCTGAAGTTTTCGCTGAAGCAGGGGTGGCCACTCATTGGTTAAATTCAAAGATTATTACGAAACTCTAGGTGTCTCTAGAAGCGCCACCGATAAGGAAATTAAGGCCGCTTATCGCAAGCTGGCGCGCCAACATCACCCTGATGCCAACAAGGGAAACAAAGCTTCAGAAGAAAAATTCAAAGAGATAGGCGAAGCTTACGAAGTGCTCAAGGACCCCGAGAAGCGTCGACGTTATGATGCTTTAGGCGCCAATTACAAAGACGGAGCCGACTTCCGTCCACCGCCTGATTTCGGACAAGGCGGCTTCTCCTTCGATTTTGGTAATCTCGGCGGCGGGCATTCGTCATTCTCCGACTTTTTTGAAATGCTCTTTGGCCAGAATTTTGGCGGCTCCGGTGGCATGACGGGTGGACCGTTGGGCTCTACCCCCAGACGTCGCTTCGATCAAGAAGCCGAAATCGAATTGAGTATAGAAGAGCTAGCTAAAGGCAGTGTACGAACGCTGCAAATCTCCGAACCCGGTGCTAAGACACGCACTCTGGAAGTGAAGATCCCAGCCGGGGTGCGAGCCGGATCTAAAGTGAGAGTATCTGGTGAAGGCGGTAAATCGATGGGCGGTCCGGGCGACCTCTACCTGAAAGTAAAGGTAAAGCCGCATCCTTACTTTACGATCGACGGCGACAACTTAATTTGCGAGGTAAGTTTGACGCCGGCTCAAGCCGTAATTGGCGGCGAGGCGATGGTCACTACGCTGGATGGCCCGATCCGCATTCGCATTCCTGCTGGCACACAAAATGGACGCTTGCTTCGCTTACGTGGCCGCGGTTTGCCTCGACTGAAAGGGGCGGTCAAAGGCGACCAGCTTGTGAGAACGAAAATCGTCATTCCCAGCACGGTCACCGCTCAGGAAAAAGCGCTTTACGAACAGCTAGCCACCTTAGAAAAACAAAGGAAGGAGGCAAGCGGCGGCTGAATCTCCTGATTTTTCAAGCAATTGTTGGCGTCTAGGCGGCGGCTAATTGATGCCAAACATCAGGGTATAACCAGTTTTGAAGGCCTTGACGGCGTCGTCGTGATTGCCAAGACGATCCAGCACTTCGCTCATAAGTAAATAGACATCGGCATTGTCTTTGAGCTTTGGCGAATGCGTCAACGCGTAATTCAACAACTCCTTGGCCTCCTGCCATCTTTGCGTAGCGATGTACATCCGCGTCAGCAAAAATAGAACATTGACGTCGTCAGGCTTCGCGATCATCTCTCGTCTTAACGACTCTTCAGCGGCCGAAATCGACCCAGCCTTCTCGATATAGGCCTTACCTTCGGGCGGCATACGTTGCTGGTCTGGCATGACGCAGCCTCGCATGAACTGATCGAAGCCCTCCTTCGGCTCTCCTGCTGCGGCCATAGCGATGCCGAGCTTTTCTTGGGCGCCACCGTTTTTGGTGTCAACGCTGACTACATCTCTTAATTTGTCGCGGGCTGGCCCGGGCTCCTTTTTCTGGACATAGAGTTCTGCCAACTCGCTGCGAGGATTAGTCCAATCAACCGTAAACTTGCTGCAAAGCAATTCGTATTGCGCTATTGCGTCGTCGAGCTGCTCCGACCTGGCCAGATATCGCGCGTAATTCAAGCGAACATAACGGCTTTGCGGACATAGGTAAGTGCTCTTAAGTAAAAGAGCAAGTCCGAGCGGTTGATTGCCGGCGACGGCGAAAACGTCGCCAGCCACCATCAGTGTGCGCACATCGTAAGGTTTGCTTTGCAAAAGATTGTTGGCTGCAGCCACTGCCTCGGCGCGCTTGCCCTGCCGGAGCAGTTTCATCGGCTCAGAGTTGTCAACATCATCTAGGACGGTCAGTGAGCAGAGAGTGACATCACTCATCGATGGATCGCCCTTGTCATTGACCATGCCAATGTTGTCCGGCCGAATGATGGTGAACCAAAAGACGCCAAAAGCGATCAACACCAGCCCCACCTGCCAGGAAAATATGCCTTTCCAGACTGGATCCGATTGTTCAGAAAGTGCTCCGGTCACACAAACCCCTCTTTGTTGACATAATTTAGATTACCAAAGTCCGTAACGATTCTTCAGTTCTAACCAAGACAGACAAAACGATTCAATCGCGGATTTGTGCCCAACATATTGCTCAATCTGCAACTTTGCATCCTCAGCCAACCGAACTAGGGCCTTCGCATAGAGGCACATCCGGCTGTCATTCGTTACTTGCTTGCCGAGTTTAACCACCTCTGCTTCCACCAAAAAATCGATCAGTGAATTAATGTTTTGACCGTCATTGGCCAAATCTAAGAGCTCGTGTGCAATGTCCAAAAATTCTATAGAAGCTGAGCGTTTCGATAGCGATTGCAGCTTATTCACTATTACTTTCATACTCACTGCCGGTTCAGCACCTGGGACCGCTTGGGCATGGGCGGTGGTCAAAAGATGCTTGTGTTTGCTTTTAAGCGGGATCACCTGGCAGCGACTCACCACCGTCGGTAGCACATCCTCAGCCCGCACAGCGAAAAGCATAAAGACAACCGATGAACGAGGGCTTTCGATCGTCTTCAATATGGCGTTGGCTGCCGGCCGATGAAACAGCTCGGCATCGGCATCCTCGATCAATATCACCCGCGTATACTGTGATTCCTTGGACAGTTCTTCAGTTATTTGTCGGGCTCTTTCAACTGAGACGCGACCGCTTTTTGAGCCTTCTCCATCCAATCGGATTAGCGCTTGCGGATGTTTATCAGCGGAAATCCATCGGCAACTCTGGCAAGAAGAGTCGCTCACCAATTGTCCGTCCTTGCTTGAAAATCTAACGCTGCAACTTAGTTGATCCAGTGACAAACTCGCTGCCTCAGCAGATATTGCTTGCCGCTGTGTGCAGTTAAGGAAGGCAGCCAAGCCTTTACCCAGCTCTAGACTGTCTTGACGAGCGCGCCCTGTAAAAAGATAAGCGTGCGCCAGCTTGTTTGCCAAAACCGCCCGAGTCAAGAAAGTTGTGGCTAATGGCTGCTCTTGCATCAGCTCAGCAGTGAAAAATGTACTGACTGAAAGAGCAGTTGAACTATGAGACAAGTTGCCAACTCCAAATTGATGCCATCTTCTTAGTGTAGTGTTCGGTGACAATTCGCGCTCGCTAAGCGAGCTCTTGGCAAACATAAAATCTTAAAAATGATGAGCATTTGCCGCTGACATTGGCTACTCCGCAGGTGAAATGCCGCAAGCGTAAGATCTCGGGCGCTTTAACGCATTTGCTATTTGACAGCACTTGGCGAGTAGCCTAGACTATCTGGGGCCAAATGGTATGCCATTTCGTGCCCGGAGCGCAGCCTGGCCATGTCGCAACCCGGCGTTGTCGCAAGGGTCAAGATTCGTGCGCAATTACACCGGCATTTTAAGAGGCAAGCAGCTTGGCGAACGTAATAGTTGTTGGGGCTCAGTTCGGAGACGAGGGTAAGGCCAAAGTCACTGATTTATTGGCAAAAAACGCCGACGTCGTGGTGCGCTACCAAGGCGGCTGTAATGCGGGTCACACCGTAGTCGTCGATGGCGAGACGTACAAATTTCACTTGATCCCTTCCGGCATTCTTTACAAGAAAATTTGCGTGCTCGGTCCAGGCATGGTCATCGATCCGAAAGCGCTGTTGCAAGAACTCAATGCCTTACGAAAAAGAGGATTGGATGCCGCTAGCCTGCGTATTTCCAATACTGCGCACGTGACCATGCCCTATCATTTGGCACTGGACGCCGCTGAAGAAGAAAGTCGCGGCGATCAAAAAATCGGCACAACCAAGCGGGGCATTGGCCTACATACGCAGACAAATGCGCACGTTCAGGCATTCGAGTGGAAGATCTACTGGATAAAAAAGTTTTGCGCGCTAAGTTGGACTGGCTGGTGCCCCGCAAAAATGTGGTGCTCGAACGACTGTACAACATCAGTCCGTTCGCAGTCGAGACTATGCTCGATGAATACACGGAATACGGAGAGAAAATTCGTCAATACGTCTGCGACACTTCCGAATTGATTTTCCAATGGATTGGCAATCGCAAGAACATACTGTTCGAAGGTGCGCAAGGCACATTGTTGGATCTCGATCACGGTAGCTATCCATATGTCACGAGCTCAAGCCCATCGGCCGGTGGTGCCTGTATCGGCGCAGGTGTCGGGCCAACTAGCATCGATCGGGTGATTGGCGTTTCCAAATCCTACATGACTCGCGTGGGCGAAGGTCCTTTTCCCACCGAGCAAGCAGGTGATATCGGCGAAAAGCTCAGACAAACCGGCACGGCTTGGGCAGAAGTCGGCGTGACCACCGGTCGCCCTAGACGTTGTGGTTGGTTCGACGCCGTGCTTGGCCGCTATTCTGTGCGAATTAATGGCCTCGACTGCCTAGCAGTAACCAAGTTGGACGTCCTCGACCAGTTCGAAGAGATCAAGATTTGCACAGCCTACCGCGATCGCGAATCAGCGAAGATCTACAAAGAGTTACCCAGTATCGGTAGCGCCTTTCAACGCATGGAACCGCTTTACGAATCATTTCCGGGCTGGAAAAAATCAACCAGTGATTGCCGGAGCTTTGCAGATTTACCAGCCGAGGCGAGGTGCTACCTCGAGTTCCTAGCCGAGCAACTGGATGTGCCGATTGCCATTGTTAGTGTGGGACCAAAACGCGATCAAACTATCGTCATCGAAGATCCGATTCACGGTCCTAAGCGTGTTCTGAGCAAGGTCAATATCTGATAGCACCGCTAATGGTGCCCAACTCAGAAATTGCGTCCGACGCCAACTGCATCTTCCTGGCGATACCCAGTCGGAATCGACGACGATTACTGGGGGGGCGCAGTTGAGGAGAATGTATTGGAGTGGCGCAATATGCGCCAAATTGAATCTTTGACAATACCGGCCAGATCATTGCTTTTTTGCCTGCAGCGATCGATGCCGGCCATAGCCGTCACCGAATCACGATCCAGAGCAAGTACGTTTCTATATAAATCGATTGCTTTTTGATAATCGTGAAAATTGAATTCGTAAACGATTGCCAGCTGCGTTAGGGCGTCGACTGATGTTGGATCGAGATTAAGCGCTCGCTCTAGATCGCGTTTTGCTCCTTCATAATCGCCGATGCTTTTGGATAATTCACTCAATTCGATCAAATGTTGGGAGTTTGAGCCATCTAAGTCGATCGATTTCACAAGAGAAGCCCGAGCTTCGGCTAATTGATTCTGTCTCAGGGCCAGTTTATAGAGAAGATAATGCACTTTTGCATCGTTGGGATAGCGCAAACGTAAGTCATTCAACAGGATCTGGGCTTCGCTGCCATTATTGGTGGCAATCAAAGCGGACGCCAAGCAACAATGTGCAGCCTCTGATTGCGGCGCAACCGCCAGGGCCCGGCGAGCCAAAGTGAGCGCTTGCTGTGGGTCCAAACTCTCCAATGCCATCTCGGATAAAGCGATCAATGGCTCCGGCGCGTTTGGGTTTGACTGTGTTAGGCTCTTATACTCCTCTCGCGAGCGAGCAACAAGTCCCATATCCCTCAACAATTCAGCCTGCGCCAAACGAATTGAAAAGTTATGAGGATCTTTTGTCAACAGTCGTTGGATTAGCTCTTGGGCCTTCACGAACGAATGAATATGGATCAACCACTGTGCATATTCTATAGATTGCCTGGGAGGCTGTTGCGGTAAATCGTTCAGTTTAGATTCGGCCGAACCAGGCTTGCCAAGAACAATCCTGCCGGAAGCGAGAGCCGAGCTGACATTCCCGGAAACAGCCAACCAGGCAGACAGGGCTGCATTTAGAAAGAACTGCCTACGCATACTTTCAACCTCATCACGTGCATGGTAGCAAATGCGAGACAATGAAGAACATAGGTGTGCCAGCAGGCAATGCTAGGTAGAGAACATGCAAGCCCCTGAAAAGCCGACCGAGCAAGCGAAGATTTTTGCCCACGCAGCCGAAACGATGGGCATCGGTAAACTTCATTCTTTGTTCACGCTGATTCTAGTGTCGATGGTGGCCAGCGCGCTAATTGCCAGCTATGTTTTGATCATCGGACCTTTTACCGTGCAAAAATCCGAAGCTGACACCATGGGTGATGCGGCGGTTGAAGCTGCTAAAGAATTAGCCGAGATTCACGTCGAGGCGCCGAGCATCGGTGTAGTCAATCTTTGCAACTGGCGACAGAGCTTGGGTTATATGTCTGAATCGCAAAAGCGCTTACCCCGCAGTATTGTTTTCGTCCAAGAGACACTTCGCAAAATCGCAGCGGTGGCTCGGATAACCAAAATCGACATGTTCGCCCAACTGGCTGAGCGAGATGCCAAAATTGCCGACCGTTTGGAAAACGAGTTGGCAGCGAAATTAGAAACCGCAGTACTTAGTCCTCAGTTTCGACAACCAGCCGATGACGTAAAAAGCGATCTTTCCCAACAGCAAGAGCCGCCGGAAAAACCGGGCAGAGTATACGACATCGTCCAAGCTTTTCTAGCTACTCATCTTTTGCCCGATGAAATCAGACTGAGCGATCTGCGAATCAGCCTCGGTCTCATCGACTACAATGAAGTGACACCAGGTGTAGCCGCCATAGCGCAAATTGAGCCTATTGCCTTCAGACCTGCGCCGAGCGGAAAGTCGCCAAATTTGGTGCTGATCGACGCAACATTTCTCTCTCACAAAAAGGGCGACGCACTCTCTCTCTTTAAAGTGCACAAGCAATCCTGTGTGTTAATCAGGCCAACGCCGATCACATCCGAGCCATCGGTATTCGCTATTTCTTTTCCCCACGGTGTTCCACCTTTCGCTCGCAGCGCTATCGATTTGATCCAGTTCCCATCTTGGCAAAGTCCAGGCCACTGGCTACAGGCAACCGGCAACGAGGTGCCCGGACGCGGCAATTTGTCTCTTTGCGCCCAGCCAAATCTATCTCAAATGGAGCCGGGGCAAGCTCTCACCTTATTGATTTACGATTGGCTTAAATATATTGGTTCGGACATCGAGCCCGAAGCGGCGTCCACTTATTTGCGCCAGCACTGGGCAATCAGCCCGCAAATTGCTAGTAACGTTTCTTCCTTCGGCTTGATCGATGATGATGTTAATAGTTGCCTAGCTAAGGATACCGGCGCTCGTCAGTATTCGCTCCTTTGGCAAGGCAATCCAGGCGGCATTGGGCAGATTGCTTTAAGCAAGGCTTTGCAAGTCAAGCAACCGAATGAGCTGCTTAGCAATGCCGGCAATTTTCCTGAAAATGCTTTTCCTCTTTTTATCGACGACAGAGGCTGTTGCAATTTGGCGGGCAGAAAAGGTTTCGACGTAAAACTGCTGCACGATTTCTTCTCTGATCTGCATGCCACCAATCTGGCGGCCTTGGAAACGGCGTCAACTGCTCGCAGTTTTGCCAGCCAAAGTCAAAACATGATTTTCTCAATTTCTCAACGCGAAGAAATCGAGCGTCAAGAATTAGCCTCGCTGACTAATCGCTTGGCTCGCATGGATGGAGAACGCGAAAAGAGCACAGACAATGCGGCTAGCCGGCAACTAGATTTAACTAGAGAACGCGTCGCTGTTCTTGAAAAGCAGATTCAAACTGATGAGAGCCAGCGAAAGCATAACCTTCAACTGCATTATCTTGCTAAACTCGCTGAACAAAATGCTACCCGCGCTCAAGCAGCCACTTACGAGTTGTCGGCCAAGGCATTGCGACTCTGTCGCGATGGCGTTTTTCGCATCGAACAGGGGGGCTACTTGATCGGCAAGAACAGAGTTTTCTTACCGCTAAGAACACCGATGTCTGAAACGGACTTGCAACATGCGGCAGATGGACTGGCGGAAAATCAATGGCTAAAACCAGAATTGCGAGTTCTTGCACCGCCGAAGGATGCGTTCAAGGATCCGCGCCAAGTTCTAGTTGACGGTATGAGTTTGCAAGGAAAAATTGCCAGCACGACAATCGTGCCGGAAGTAATCGATTGCATGGTCGTTCTCAACTCGCAAGCCATTAAAGTGCCGCTTTCGCAGAGTACGCCGGTACCAGAAATATACGGCACCTATCCGTTCGCCAATCTTCCCTTACCGATGCAGCAGCTTGTTTACTACTGTCCGGAAGCAGCCATTACAGGCGATCAGCCGAAAGTAACTTGGTCGGCATTAGCCCGAGATTTCGTTGCCTATCAAGGTAAAGTGCGAACAAACGATCAAGTAATTGAATATGCCGGTGTGCCTAAAGCAGCAGCCGATGCAGGTTGGTGCAAAAACAATCAATTCGCCTTTGGACCAGGCTGCCCTGCTCTGGCTGGTGAGTTTCAGCTAAGAACGCCGTTGCCTGACATTGGTCATTTGTTCGAGGATTCGTATTTAACCAATCCGCTAAGTCAAGCTCGCTCAGCTGAAATTCCACCAGTAACGCCGAATATGCTGTAACTGGTTAGCTTTGTTCCTGGCTGCGCTTTTTACCACGTCTTTTGCTGGGCTCATCACCGCCGTTTTCTGGCGTGCCGTGGACGGCCTCTTCCAGAATACTGACTCGCTCTAGCAATTCTTCATACTCAGCGCGCGTGCAAAGACCAAATTTCTTGGCGGCCTCGCGCGTGCCATCGTGCAATTTGCCGCCGGCCTTCTTTTCTACATCTGCCGCCCTCTTAGTCGCTTCATCTTGCAGCGTCTTCAGATATTGCTGGAAGGACTCAGTTTTATCTTTGCCTTTATGCTCCAGATCATTGAGCAGATCTTGTCCGACTTTGACCAGATCATTCATCGCGTCAGAGAGTGCTGATTTCACGCGCTCGACATTGGTAGAAGCTCCAACGCCCGCCAAAACGGCTTTCTTCAATAATTTGGTACGCTCGCTCATTATTCTTCTCCGTTATCGCCGGTGGGTGTTCTAAATCGATTGTAATCTCGCTTTTATATTCCAGCAGAGTTCTGGTCAAGATCTCAAGGTAGCCGATGCGGCTGAACAACCGGAAGTCTGGATGGAGTGGACCGATCGCCAAATCAAAATTTCCTGTCGCAAAAGTTCATTTGGCGATGACAATTGTCATAAGGCATAATCGCTGACAATCTGGTAGAAAACGAGTGATAATTCACCTATGACGATGGGGCAAGCCACCGGAAGGTGATGAAGGGGATATTGATGGAGCCAGGACAAAATCTGGTGCTCGTCGACGGAAGCTCGCTGGCATTCCGGTCCTTTTTTGCTCTTTTCAAATCGGGACTCCGACGAACCGATGGTCTACCGACTTGGGCAATTTACGGATTTTTCAATTCCCTTTTCGATTTCATGGAGCGCAAGCGCCCTGACGGCATGGCTATGTGCTTCGATTTAGCCGGACCAACATTCAGGCACGATGAATATGCCGAATACAAGGCCAATCGTTCTGAGATGCCTGATGACCTGTCTGTTCAATGGCCGGTGATTAAACAGGGGGTCAAACTCTTAGGCATCCCGGTCTACGAATTATCAGGCTATGAGGCTGACGATATCATCGGTACAGTCGCCCGCCAGGCTGAAGCGCGAGGCATTCTCGTCTCAATTTTCACCGGCGACAAAGATGCATTCCAGCTTGTAGATAACGAATCGCGGGCGATCAAAGTGTTGATGCCCGGCCGGGCAGGCAAAGGTGAGATCTTAGAATTTGGGCGGCAAGAAGTGTTCGAGAAGCTCGGTGTCTATCCAGAACAAGTCACTGACTACAAGGGGTTGTGCGGGGACAATTCGGACAACATTCCCGGGGTGAAAGGAATCGGGCCGGTGACAGCGGTACAGCTCCTGACATCTTACGGTTCAGTTGAAGGAATTTATGGGCACCTTGATGAAATCAAATCTAAATCGGTCAAGCAAAAGTTGATCGACGGAATGGCCGCAGCGTTTGCCAGTAAAAAGTTGGCAACCATGCGACTGGATGTGCCACTGGCTTTCGATTTCGAACATTGCCAGCTGAGCATGCCGTCCTTTCAGGCGGTCAGCCAATTTTTTAGTGAACTGGAATTCAAGGCACTCGTTGCACGTCTCTCAAAGATTATGCCGCGTTTTAATCCAAGCGGTGTTGAGGACGGGCAAAAGACAAATTCATTCGACTCACCACCTGTTGACGGTCGCCCCGATTTTTCGCAACGATTCGACGGCGCGCCGGTACAAGGAGCGCCAGGAGAGGGAGCGCTGGCAAACGGCACAGGACAAAAAGCGCCGGCACCGGGAGCGCCACGAACAGCAACAACCAGCACAGCGACGTTGGTGGCAGAACCCAAGATCAAGATCGCCGACTTTGAGAAACCATTTTTGGTCTCAGACGAAAAACAGTTAAATGAACTAACAGCCGAACTTGCCCAACAAACTAGTTTTGCCATGGAGTTGGAGACGTCCAGCACTTCATCTCTGTCCAGCACAATTATTGGCTATGCCTTTGCCTGGTCACCAGGTTTCGACTTTGAAAAGAGCGCTGGTCTAACTTTAAGCAAAAAGTACAGCCCAGCTAATTGGCAAGTGAAGACTGCCTACATTCCAATTAAAACTGACGATGACGTCGGTTCGAATTGTCTAAACAACGAGACTGTTGTTCAAGCACTCAGTCCAATTTGGCAAGACAGTAACATCGGCAAGATCTTGCACGGCTCAAAGTTCAAAATCAATGTGCTCTCTCTTTCGGCGGTACAGCTGTCACCAATCGCTTTTGACCCGGCTTTAGCCAGCTATTTGGTTAATCCAGACGAGAAGCACGGACTGAAGGATCAGGCGGAACGGCTACTTGGTTATTCTACGGTGCGAGCGACCGAAACCGCTGGTATGACCCGCAAGCAGTTAACAATTAGCTTTGCCACCTTGGATAAAGTGGCATCTTGTGCGGCAGACGATGCCAGAATCGCGCTTGAACTGACTCGCTATTATTTGGAACACCTGGATAACGACCAGCGTTATTTATTGTACGAAATGGAGCTGCCACTAGTTGTGGTGCTCGCGCGCATGGAGCAGTCTGGAGTTGCTTTAGATCTGCCTTACCTGGCGACCCTTTCCGTGGAACTGACCGAGGAACTCAACCGCCTGGAGAAAGAGATCTACGATTTTGCTGGCCATCCCTTCAACATTAATTCACCACAGCAGCTACAAAAAGTTCTGTTTGAGGAATTGAATTTGAAGTCAAAAGGCAAGACGAAATCGGGCTATTCAACAGACGCTTCCGTTTTGGAATCGCTCAAGACCGAACACAAAATTGTTTCTCGCATTTTGGAGTATCGCCAATTATCTAAGCTGCGTTCGACTTACATCGATTCGCTACCACGGCAGGTTTCCCAGAGAACCCACCGGTTGCATGGTGAATTCAACCAAACGACGACAGCTACCGGCAGACTGTCAAGTTCGAGTCCGAATTTGCAGAACATTCCGATTAGAAATGAAGTTGGTCGCCGAATTCGTCGAGCCTTTGTGCCCGGCGCTCAGGACTGGCTAATCTTGTCTGCCGATTACTCGCAAATCGAGTTGCGGCTGTTAGCACATATGTCCGGCGATGAAACTTTGATCGATGCCTTTGCCAAGAATCAAGATATTCATGCCCGCACCGCGGGCGAAATTTTTGATACTCCCATCGAACAGGTGACTGCGGAGATGAGGCGGATTGGCAAGACGCTCAATTTTGCGCTCATTTATCAACAAGGACCATATGCGACAGCACAAGATTTAGGCATCTCCATTAAGGACGCGCAAGCATTTATCGACAAATATTTCAGTCGTTACCCGAAGGTTCGCGGCTTCCTCAACCGCACAATCGAAGAAGCACGCGTGACCGGTTATGTCAGCACACTCTGGGGACGGAAGCGACATTTTCGTTTCTTAAATGACCGCAGCGAGGCCGTGCGCAAGGCTGATGAACGGGCAGCTTGCAATGCACCGATTCAAGGTAGCGCTGCCGACCTGATGAAATTGGCAATGATCCGGCTAAATTATGAATTACAGGCGAAGGGGCTGAAAGCGAAACTTATCATGCAGGTCCATGACGAATTGGTGCTGGAGGTACCCGAGGATGAACTCACTGAAACCAAGGAAGTGGTGCTGGCAGCGATGCAGTTGGAACAACCGCTTAAGGTTCCTTTAAAAGTAGATATCGGCATCTCGACAAATTGGATGGAGGCGAAGTGAAGTGCCGACTTTAACGGTAGCGGATAGAGCCGGTTTACTTCCTCGTCCGCCCGGTTGCTAGAAAATCTTGGAAGATTTCCAACAACCGCCTCGGTAAAGAAGCGCGGCGGTCGAGGAAATCGTTGCTCGATGAATTTCCTTCGATTAAGCCGGAAGGTTTTTTCCTGAATATTGAACTTTTTCCGCCCTCGAGTCGTAGTTAGAAGTAAGAGAAATTTTTCCAACTTACGGTTTCGGAGGGAAATTGATATGTCCAACACCGGTCGTCCAAATCTTGGGTTTACTGCTCTCAATATTCGGATACACATTAATAAGATGTCTGTTCATCAAATGTTTGTCACTAAGGATGTGCTTGTCTATGGAACCAGAGCGGCGGTCGATATGGTTATGAGCCGGATGGTAAAGAAGGGCGCAATTATGCGCTTGGCCAGAGGCGTCTTTATGAAGATCTGTCCGGAGGTTAAATTGGTAATGCCCAGTGTTTGGGAAGTAGCCCGGGCAAAAGCGAGAGCATTTGGCAAGAAGCTCTTTGAGCACGGGGCGGATTTAGCGGCTAAGCTGGGTCTTCCGGCAGTAGCCAATGCAGAGCCTACGTATATAACGGATGGACCGCCGACGTCATTTCGTTATGGTGAGAAGAGAATATATTTCAAGACAGCAGCCCCTAGGAAGGTGAATCTAGCAGAACTAAATCAGGGAGCGTTGATTAACGCGCTGTGGTTTCCGGGGCAAAGGCGAGTCAACGGCAGGAATTTGGGGGATGCAACGAGGCGCATAGGGCGAGAGGAGCGGCACGACCTTCATTCTTCTATGCGGTTCATGCCCACCTGGTTGTCTGAATATTTCTGTCCCATCTGGAAGACGGCTTGAGTGACGAGCACTTATGGTTAAACTGAACCAATTCCTCAAAAAACCGGATCGTCCTTGTACGAATCTTTCATGAAGGTACTGATTTCCAGAAAAGCATTTCCCATGCTCGCTACGATCGATTTTACATCTGACATCATCGCCACCGTATCATCTAGATCATTTGTTGGAGTCTTAATGCCTGCAATTTGCTTCGTTCGCTTTGCCGAGACCTTTTCGTTGGCGCCGCTGGTCAGCCTGCCGGCTTTTACCCAGCGATCGATAAGGGTCTGACGGCGCGTTTTACTGCCACCAGGAGCAGAGTCAGGGCGGCCGAGGTACGTCCATACAGTTTCCGGAAATTCTTTCGTCGTTTGGTTGTTGCCTGTGAGAAAGGTCATCAATATAAGAGGTTTATCTTGGTTCAGTTTTGACTCAGCTCGCTGCTGGCGGATCGTGAATGCAGATAGGCCCATTTGAACACCGCCGTCAAATACTTCAAGAACGTTGGTTGGAATCAATGAAGCGGGCGTCAATGCGGACGAATAGCCACCAATCTTGGTCATGCCACCGCTGAACATGTTGACGACTGAACTGCGCCGCAGCATGCGCGCTCTTGCATCAGAGATAGCCGCTTGCCGGTCCGCTAATTCAGCCATGCCCGAGTTTAATTTGCCGTTAACAGAGCTGACTTCTAGGTTGGCCGTTTGCATGTACTGGTTTATGCGAATGTGTAGATAACTGATACGTTGAGCGCGGATAAGCCTATCAAGCGCGCTCTTGTCGTTGCCTGATCTCGCTAACTTTTGTTCACTGCACAATTGTCGATACAACGGCATGATTCCGGTCAGTTCTCCAACCTCCAGTGCTGCGGTAGACAGCGATTCATCTCCTTTCTGGCTAGCAGCAGGCGGTGAAATTTCTGTGGCCAAGCTGGCTCCTTCCGCTCCCCAAGATTGTTTAGGGTAGCTGGCGAAATGGAGCAAAACGATGACAGAGCTAATAAATAGCTGGTTGCGGAGCATAAATAACTTTTCGCGCGTTCGACAATTATAACTAAATGCAGACAAGTTCAAAGTCGTTATTTAGCATTACAGTGCAGAAAAGAAGTTCTCGCTTAGTGATTGAACGCGGATTTCAGTTGATGAAGCGGAATTTGATCAACGCCCAGATCGCGACTATTCCGTCACGCCAAGTGATTTTCTTACCTTCTCGATAGTCCCTACCGTAATAATCGATCGGCATTTCGTACAAACGCACGCCTTGCTTCAATACTTTGGCCGTAATTTCCGGTTCAAAGTCAAAGCGGTTTGATCTAATAGTTATTCGTTTGAAAACATCTGCTCGAAAAACCTTGTAGCAAGTTTCCATATCGGTCAATGTCGTATTGTAGAGAACATTGGTGAGAAAGCTCAGGAATTTGTTGCCGAAGAGGTGCAAGATCTTAAATGCCCGGGTGACAGAGCCGCCAGAAAGACGTGAACCAAACACTACGTCCGCTCGACCGTCCAAAATTGGTCTGAGCAGCTGGCAATATTGGGCCGGATCGTATTCGAGGTCCGCGTCCTGAATAATAATTATGTCGCCGGTAGCATGACTTTGCGCCTCTCGTACTGCGGCGCCCTTGCCCTCATTTCTCTCGTGGAAATAAATCGACGCATTGTATTTAGCGGCATCCAATTGGCATAAAATCTCTCTTGTGCCATCTGTCGAGCCATCATCGACAATAATCAACTCTTTTTCCAACCCGCTAGCCTGGGCCTTTGAAACTGTGTCAAGCACCTGCAAAATGGTTTGCTTTTCGTTATATACAGGGATGAGGATCGACAGTTTTTTCACTGGCACGCTTCAAGCCGGAAGAGACAACGCTCTCTTGTGGGCCAAACTTTCAAGAGAATCGTCGAGCGTAGTAAGATTCACCTTCCCATGTCGCCTGGACAGAGCCTGGGTAATTAAGTGATCGGCAAACTGGGGATTTTTCGGCAATAGCGAACCGTGCAGATAAGTGCCATAAACACTGCCACATTCAGCCCCTTCTAAACCATCCTCACCGTTGTTACCGTTACCTATTAAAACTCGTCCAAGCGCCTTGAGCTCCTTACCTAGAAACGTCTTGCCGGAATGATTTTCGAAACCAACTAAGGTAGAGCCATCGGAGCGTTTAATTACGACGTTGCCGATCATTCTGCGGTTGCCGGCAACGGTGAAGGCATCCAGCAGAGAAATCCCTTTGAGCTCATCGCCATCGTGCGGTTTGTAGTAATGACCTAGTAGTTGGTAGCCGCCGCAAATAGCTAGAATGACCGCGCCTTGCCCTGCCGCCTCATGGATAACTTGCTTGCGTTTAATTAAATCGAGCGCGATGACTTGCTGCTGCTTGTCTTGACCACCGCCGACAAAAAAAAGATCGAAATGATCGGGATCGATTTTTTCTCCTAAGCCGATGGCAGTAATAGAAACCGAAATATTCCGCCAGAGAGCACGCCTTTGCAGAGTAAGGATGTTACCCCGATCTCCATAGATGTTCAGGAAATGCGCATATAGATGGGCAATTCTCAGATCCACAGCAGCTGTTCCTCTTTATATGGTCTCGCCTTTCATTGTTGCATACCTATGCTGGTTGAAGAGGCTGCGCTACGGGGCTTATTCACGGAGACGGCAACGGAGGACGAATAAGCCCGCTTAGGCGGTTGTACTTTCAGGCATTTCCATTAGGTCAAAATACATTCGGTCGAAACACATTCCTTTTATATTGGTCCGGTATATTGCTCCGGAACCCTCTGCTTTTAGAGAATCAGTTTGACCAAACCACAATTTTTTACACCCAGCCCCAATCTAGGCACCAGATATGGTTCTGCGCTTAATCCAGTGAATCAGAGGGGGCACTGCCATCGGTATCACTCTCTGGATATCAAGAGTCGCCGTCATATAGCGGCTGTCCGATAAATGCGAGGGTCGGAAATGAGGCGGGAGTTCTTGACGAGAGGTTGCCATGAACCTAAGTGCAGAGCGGGTTTATGGGATTGGTCGCAGATATATTTTGGGCGATGGAATGTAAAAATATTAGCGTTATTTAATCCGGGTTATTGCTGCGCTGGATGCGGTTTTTGCATAATTTTTACAGCAATGCACCAATTTTCGCGTTTCATTCCGCTTACGCGCAGGAACAATTAAGCTATGATGGCGACCGTTAGATTGGGTCATTGCAAGGGAGTATTTACCATATGAAAAAGGGGTTTGCGACATTACTTACTGCTCTTGTTGCTGTAAGTGCGAGCACCTTGATCAACACAACAGCGGTCAGCGCGCAAGGCGCAACCAATGTTAGTGAGTTGACAGACGTTGTAGGAAATGAATGGGCTTACAACGCGCTCAAGGAGCTAGTAAACAATCAGTGTCACGTGTTGGTTGGTTATCCAGACAGAACTTTCCGCGGACAAAAGTCAGCGACAAGATTTGAACTGGCAGCCGCACTTTACAAGTACGAGCAGTGCATTACCGAACGGCTTAACCAAAAAGCCGATAAAGCGGATTTAGAAAAATTTGCTGCATTGCTAGATGAGTTCCGCAGCGAACTCAATCAACTGAAGGCGCGCGTCGACAGCTTAGAAGCACGCATGAAAGCAGTTGAAGACAAGAATATCGAGCAAGACATGAGACTTGCATATGCTGAGCGTCAAAAAGGATTCATTTATGAACGCTTGGTGAAGGGTACATTCATTGATGCCCGCGATATCTTGGTTGGTGTTGGTCGTGGTGCGCGCGGCATCTACGAGTTCTTGTTCTAAATCGAGAACGACTAGCACTGCTTGTGTCTGACCTGATCTACAATGAACTCCCATGGACTTAACGTCCACGGGAGTTCTGCTTATTGAAATGTGCTGAGATTCGCATGCTATCTACATCTGCATTCAGCAAAGAGCTCGCCTTTGCTCTTGACATATGTGAACAAGCGGGCGTGGTCGCGCTAAGATATTTCAACGAAGGGACAAAGGCCACCTTGAAATATGATGGCAGTCCGGTCACAGTCGCCGATACGGAATGTGAACGAATTGTCCGTCAAGCAATCGAGACTCGCTATCCACAAGATGAAATTCTAGGCGAGGAGGAAGGTCAAACTCCCGGTCAGGTAATGGCTGGGCAGAAAGCAAGGCGCTGGATCATCGATCCGATCGACGGCACCTATGGCTTTGTCCGCGGTCTGCCCATCTTTTCCACTTTGTTGGCGCTTGAACAAGATGGGGAGATTATCCTCGGTGTCGTGCATGCACCAGCAGAGAAAGAGACGTTTTGGGCTCAGACAGGCCAAGGCGCCTGGCGTAACGGCCAGCGGCTGGCTGTTTCAAGCAATGTTCAGATGTCTGAAGCACAGTTCAATTTTGGCTGCTTAAGTCGGATTTTCGCCAAGGGACTGGGCGAACCGCTCCGAAAAGTGTCAGAGATGACCAAGCGTCAGCGCTCGCCCGGCGATTACCGGGGTTTTGCCGAAGTTTTTCAAGGCAAAGCGGAAGCCAATCTGGAGATTGGCGTCAAGCCGTGGGACTTAGCGCCGATGAAGATTATCACAATGGAGGCTGGCGGCGTTTATGCCGATCTAGCCGGCGGTAAATCAATTTATACGGGTGACTGCCTGATTTCCAACCGGGATTTATATGAGAACTTCCTGAAGACTCTCTCTGCCTGAGGCATATACTCAAGCGACCACAACCAAACATGGACTTTGTTCGCAAATTGTCAGGTTCGGTTAGTTTGCTCTCCTGAGCTTAGGGTTAGAATTACTAAATTCGGGCTCCTCGCTTAACTTCGGGCGCTTGTCCGAGTTCAGATCAACCAAGCAGAATGCGCAAATCAGATCTATCCAAATCGATGCGAGTACGCATGGCGCTAGTCATGTCTATATCAGGCATTCTGCCGATTTTCATTTGCCATACCGTGGTCGTCGGACTCTCCGGCCGCAGTTTCGCTGATGTAATCTGGTACTTACCGCTGTTACCGATTCTGATTGGCATCAATTGGATTCTAGCCGGTGTGATTTTGATTCCCATCAGGCAATTGCTCTCAGGTACCACTAAATTAGCAACGATGGATATTCGACAGCGGCTCGAAGTCGATCCACACGAACCGATCGAAACGCTGGAGTTACGTCAATCCTTCAATAAATTACTCAACCGCCTTGAGGAATCGCTGAATATTCAATGTCAGTTTGTGGCCGACGCCAGCCATGAGTTGCGGACACCACTGACCTCCATCCAGGGCTATACCAAATTATTGTTGCGCCGCGGCGGAAACATCGACAGCAATTTGCTAGCCGAAGCTCTGCAAACCATTTCCGACGAGTCAGGGCGATTAATCAGGCTTGTTTTCGATTTACTGCAGTTAGCTCGGGCGGATGCTGGCCAAGCAATAATTAACCAGCAAGAAGTGATTGATATGCGTGACGTGCTCACCAGCGTGGAAGATACAGTCAGCGTAATTGCACCAGAACAAATCGATGTGCAATTCATTTTGTCGCAGACACCAATTTATGTCTTAGCGGACGCTGACCGGCTGAAGCAGGTCTTTCTCAACTTGATTAATAACGCGATTAAAGCTACCCAGGCCGGAGGCAAAGTAACCATTACTTTGCGAGCTAGCAACAATCAGGCAATTGTTCGCGTAATTGATACAGGTATTGGCATTGCCCCAGCTGATCAACAGCGTATTTTTGATCGATTTTATCGAGTCGAACGGTCCCGGACTCGCAGTCGATTGTACGGCGGTGGTACTGGTCTGGGTTTAGCAATCGCGCTGACGATTATCAAGGCTCATAAAGGCGGCATCGAGTTGGAAAGCGAACTTAATAAGGGCTCGACTTTTACGGTCCGCTTACCAATTGTTGAGAAAGAGCAAGCACCAGGCGGGGTGCCATCGCTGGACCGAAAGCAGACCTCACTGGAGACAGAATCCAAAAACTCAGAGTTGAAGACGAAGGCGGCTGAGATTTTGGAGCCAAGAGCGGTGCGGGAGCATGGTAAATCTCAAGCTTCGTAGACTCGGCAGCATGCCCATCAGTTGCTGCGTCGAGCGATACAACAAAGCGAACTGGTTATCTTTCGATCATGGCAAAAAAACTTCTTTTTTTAACAACTCCGTAATGACTTATGGCAAACCGGGCATTAAAGTAACTGTCGTTACCCGCTCAATTCGCTTCCGAAAATCTTTGACATAGTGCAAGCTAACCCCCGTATGCTTGCCTTATGCAGCTACAATGCGCAGGCTATCCCCCGTATGCCTGCGTTTTGTTTTGTTTTTACTCAGAGAGAGCCTGGGCAATGGCGGCAGTATGACTGGCAACCTTTCGAGACCATTCTCTGAGCGGCAGGTTGGGATCTTTAGGTTGCAGTTCGAACCAGCTAGGCAGATTTTCTACATACCCTTGGAACGCTGTGGCCCAGGCGTCTGTCTCATCGAATACGAAGGCATGACCGAACATATTACTAAAGATATTCGATTGTCTCTTCACTAGTTTGGCAACGGCCGTTTTGCTCTGGGATGCTAGAAAATTTCTCATTCCCAAATACTGGCTCAATTGATTCGCACCAGATGCGGTGAGCAGCGGAATTTGTTCTGCCTGTAACCTTAAGAGCGCTCCAGCAAGAGGAACACCTGCCACCAGTGGCACAAAATAGAGGACAATCGCCGTATCTTCGTACCACAGCACTAAGGCGGCAACGATTAGAGTGAACAGCAGTAAAAGCAGACCAAATGCCGTCAATCTGTTTCCGGTCTTAAGATAGGCGGAGCGCGCTTTTTCAGGAATGTTTCTCAGGTAGCCTTTGCTTACCAATGTTTCATAAATACAGTTTCTAATCAGGGCAGTGCTCTTAGAAAACTCGCCGATAAGTTCTGAGCAGCGCCGTTCGACGTCAGTAGTTTTGAAAACTGCATAGAGAAACTCTTTCTCGAATGACTGAACCACATCGCCTTTGCGGATGGGGTTCTGCTTGATCAACCTGTAGTCCTGAGTCCCGGTGCTGTCGGCGATAGCGATTATCAAAAGATGTCCACGATCGGCCAAATCTAACATCGTCCCAAAAAGAGAGCGGTTGGGGCAACTAGTGTCTAACAATGCACCGAGCTCAGCCGGCGACAAGGTGTTAGGCGGTGCCCATTGGGTCGGTGTCGCTTTGAAGACATCGGTTTTAACCTTTGCATCAAACTTTGTCCGCCAGATCCATATCATCAGAAAGACTGGACAGACAGCCAAGGCAAGCAAAGCATAGGGAAGTGTAGAAACCGATTTCTTGAGAGCGAGCTTGGCTCGGTGCCAGGGTGAATTGACGGCCGCCGGAAAGGACACGGAAATTACCAATCCTTGCCGGGGCTGGAGCTCCTTTACCTGATAGAAAAGCACTGCCGAGCCGCCCGAATTCTCGATCGGCAGCGAGCTGCTTGGATTTTCGACGGCTTCGCCATTTGAACCGGCTTGAGTGTTAGGGACTTCCTCTTTGCCGAGCGTTTTCTTGACGGCCGGCTCGATCGTCGCTGTAGCATGTATGGGCTGGAGACTCTCAGCGAAACGGATTTTGCATATTACGTTTTTTACCGGCAACGACCATCGTCGATCAATCACCTCGAGATGCAATTGTCGCTGCCCGTCTATCAAGCGAATGGCCGGTTCTAGTTCATACTCCAAAACGTAAGTTTGCACTTCGGCGGAAGCGTTGTCGCTAGGGATCTTTACAACCAATGAGTCTTGCTGGGTTTCTTCGTCTGGCTTGCGATCTGTTTCGATGTCCAAGGTTGAACCCTGCTCGTCTGTAACTTTCTTCAAGACGAACTTTTCCGGAATTTGCGCGTCGCCCATGTTGAGAATAAATCGGCGTTCGAATGGCTGTGTTGGTTTTGCCGAAAACGCAACTGTAAATGTTTCGGTGATTGATAATTTGTTCCCCTGGTCTACGTCAGCATCGACTTGAAAGCGCGTAATTTCATGAGCCAGCGCGGTTCTTGCAGACAGCACCAAATATAATGCCATAGCGATCGAAACTAAAATTCTGCTATTGTAATTTCTCTCTTGCAAAATATTCTTAGTCCATATTGGCGTAACCTTCTATAAAGTCTGAATGATTGTCATCCTGTTCGGGGAGCCATATAAGATGATATCTGACTATTGACGCGCAGTCGAACAGCGAGATAGCACATATATGACTGCATACACGCTGTCCAACCTGATCGGTCGAGTCAAATATGCAAGCACAAGCGCCTGACAACCAGCTCAATCACCGGCAGATGTTGACAAGCGCAACGGCGGCTTGTGGTTTTTTTCGGCCGATTAAACTGCGGCGACCTGCTTCAGTCGCTACTTGACGCTGAGTCAGTTAGATTCTGGTCTGAAGAGAAACTGCGGGCGATCACGTAGCTGGCGTGGTCTCCGTCGGTGCGACGGCTGCCGGCGCCTCTTCTGTAGCGGCTGCTGGCGCTGCTTCCTCCGGCTCTACCACTGCCCGTGGTGCTACAACCTTACAGATCATGTCTTCATGAGGATTGAGAAGCTTCACACCAGCACCTACCTTTAGATCGCCGAAGTGAATAGCGTCCTCAAGCTCGACTAGCTTGGTCAAATCGACTTCAATAGCATCTGGAATATCGCCAGGCAAACATTCGATCTCTGCTTCCTGAAATGCTTCGATTAATTGATTGCCCTGCTGCACGCACGGTGAGACGCCGACATATTTCAAAGGAACAGTCATCGTCAATTTGCGATCGAGAGCTACTTTATAGAACTCAATATTGAGGACATTGTGATTGGTTGCTTTTCTTTGCACATTGCGAATAATGGCATTCGTTTTGGATTTTCCGCCCAGGTCCAGTTCGATCATGTGCGAAAATGCCGCCGCCGGTAAACGGCTAAAATCCTTAGCATCAACTTGCACGTTTTGGGCGGCTTGACCTGGTCCGTACACAGTTGCCGGTATTGCACCACTACGGCGCAGTTCATTGGGAGTTTTTTGCTCCCGTTCCTTGATCGCTAATTTGATTTTCTCCATGATCCTCTGACCTGTGATGGGGGACTGATGAAATCAGGCTAAAATAGCCTGAAAGCTACTGGGGCGCAAGGATTCGAACCTCGGAATGGCTGGACCAAAACCAGCTGCCTTACCACTTGGCGACGCCCCAATTTGTTTGCCGGAATCGCATTCTATTGAAGATGGCGCGCGAATGTCAACTTTCGGCTACCTTCTCTGGGGTCGGCGCCGGCAATTCCGCTCTTGGTTGACTCAATTAGACCAAAGATGAAGGGCAAAAGGCGCGAATTTAGCCTTACTTTAACTGATTTGCTTGTTCGATCAGCGATCGGGCAAAGTTTAAGGCTACCTCTTCATCGCCCTGTCCGCTGGCCAAATTAGCTAAGGCTGCTAAGCGCTCCTGGGAGCTCAATACGTGCGCCGTAACTCTTGTGCTTTCGGTTGACTGGTGCTTTTGTATCTCTACGTGGTTGTCCGCCACCGCCGCAATGACCGGTTGATGGGTAATGCACAAAATTTGATGCGATTTAGCCAAGCGCGCCAGTTTGTCGCGTACTGATTGCAGAGCGTTGCCACTTAAACCGGCGTCGATCTCGTCAAATATTACAGTGGAAACCTGGTCCGCGCTGGCAAAGATGCATTTAATCGCCAACATGATCCGCGAAAGTTCACCGCCAGAAGCTATTTTACTCAGCGGCATGAATGGCTGCCCGGGGTTCGGCGCGATTACGAATTCAGCACGCTCTTGTCCGCCAGGACCAATTTCATTGTGACTGACCGAATTGATTGAGAATTTGCAACGCCCCATACCGAGGTCGGCCAGCTCCATCTCGACCTGTCGGCTGAGCTGATTGGACAATGCCTGACGGCTGAGGGACAGCTCATCTGCGGCATCCTTTAGCTTTTGCTGAACAATCTTCAATTCATTGTTTATTTCGTCGATTTTGATTTGCGAGTTTTCCCAATTGTCGATATCAGATGCAAGCTTGTGTTGACGCTCAATAGCTTCCGCCAAGGCGGGACCATATTTTCGTTTGATGGCAATAAGGACGCCCAGTCGGGACTCGACGAGTGCCAGAGACTCGGGATCAGTGTCCAGCTTACCAGCATAGCGTCTGAGATTGGTTGCTGCCTCTTCGAGAGTTGCCAGACTGCTATGCAAAAGAGTAATAGTCTCCTGGAGGCTGGCATCTATCCGTACCGCCTTTTCCATCTCGGCAAGGCTCTTCTGGACCAGGTCGGCAGCGCTAGATGTATTCTCAATGTCACTGCCATTCAACGCGTCGTAGGCAGACCTCACCAACTCCTCTAATTGCGCAGCATGGGCAAGAATTTTGTGCCGGCGATCCAGTTCCTCGTCTTCCTCTGCATCGTCGAGTGTGGCCTCCTCGAGTTCCTTTAGTTGGAATCGAGCGAATTCGAGACGACGAAGCCGGTCTTCCTCAGAACTCGATAGTTCCCATTGTCGAGCGAGCAGTTCTTTCTGACTGGCATACAAAGTGCGGACTTTTTCCAACAGTTTCTTGTGATGCACGTCACCAAGACTGTCCAGCATATCCAATTGATATTGATTGGAGAGCAGAGTTTTCGCCTCATGTTGAGCGTGAATCGTTAGCAGCAGTTCGCCCAGCTCTTGAGATAAGGAGTGATTTACTAAAGTGCCGTTGATTCGCAATCGTGAACCGGCTTTGGTGATCTCTTTGGCAATTATTAATTGCTCGGGGTTATCATCGACTAACTTATTTGTCTTGAGCCAGGCCGCTACCAAAGGCGAACAATGGAAGCAAGCCTCAATCGACGCCTTTTTCGCGCCGCTGCGTATCGCCCCAGCACCACTCTTACCGCCCAGCACCGCATTCAGTGCATCAATTATGATAGATTTGCCGGCGCCGGTTTCGCCAGTCAGTACGTTCAAGCCCGAAGTCCACTCGATGGTTAGGTTCTCTATAAGTGCGAAATCTCTTATTGCTATGCTTTCGAGCATTTTCACATATAGCCGATGGCTGGCTTAAGTCGATCGTTTCAACCCAGTTCGACAACATCATAACCTAGAAATCACTTAGTAAAAAAGTTCGCGCCTGCCTTTCCGAGGTCGTTCGATTCCAGTTGATTTGGCTCTAATTTGACTATGGAGGTCGTTCCATTCTAATTCCGGCTCTCTCCAATTTGAACACGAGGCCGGATTGATGCCACATACGGTGCCAATTTATGGTGTCGAGCGAGCCTATGATGCACAGACAAAACAAGCGGATTGCGATCGATCAGTCTGATTGCGATTAATTAGTCCGATTGCGATTAATTAGTCGTTGGTGCGAGGGACTGGATGCTTACTTGGGCAGCTACATTCTTGGCGATTTCAAAAAATGCCTGACTGACGGCGTGCTGTGGTTCCGAGACCACGATTGGTTTTCCCAGATCGCCGCCTTCTCGTATTTTTTGGTCGAGCGGAATCTCGCCCAAAAAGGGTACGCTAGCCTCCTCGGCCAGTTTCCGTCCACCGCCGTGGCCAAAAATTTCAAACCGGACGCTTGATTCCGGTACTTGAAAATAACTCATATTTTCGACGAATCCTAGAACAGGCACGTCCATCATTTTAAACATGGCTAAGCCCTTACGCCCATCGAGGAGCGCTACATCTTGCGGGGTGGTGACGATGATTCCTCCAGAAAGCTGGGTCGCCTGTACCATCGTTAGCTGTGCATCACCTGTACCTGGTGGCATATCTACGATCAGATAATCAAGCTCACCCCAATTCACGTCTCGTAGAAACTGCTTTATGGCCTTATCTAGCATTGGACCGCGCCATATCACCGGGGTGTCGCGAGAAACGAAAAATGCCATAGAAATAACTTTGACACCGTAATTCTCCGGCGGGATGATCCGGTTGTCCTGAGCGGTCGGTTGCAGATCATCGATTCCCATCATCAGTGGAACATTAGGGCCAGTGATATCTGAATCAAGCAGGCCTACTCTGGCACCAAGCTTAACTAATGCGCAGGCCAAATTGACTGCTACTGTACTTTTACCGACGCCGCCCTTGCCGGAAGTCACAGCAATTATTTGTTTAACACCCTTTATAGGTTCTTTGCCGGCTATCTTTCGCTGATTCGCTACAGAGGCTGCCGATTTCATTATGACTTCTTCCACTCCGGGCAGGCGTCCAACAATCTCCCGGCACTCCTGTTCGATCTTTTCTTTGACAGGACAGGCAGGTGTTGTCAGGGTCAGTGTGAAGCTGACTTTGGGCAGCTCAATGCGAATGTCGGAAATCATGCCCAAGCTGACGATATCGGTATGCAGATCTGGATCAATAACCTGCGAAAGAGCTGCTTTCACCTGATCAGCATTTAACTTGTCATTCTTCTTGATGCCGAACATCAATTCACCTTGCTGGGAGCAGGGAAATTTTAGCCAGGTGCTGCCCGCTCCGTTTATCCAAACAGATCATATCCTCACTAACTGGCTAAAACCTGCTTCTTTACTAAATATTTGTTCCATGCAACTCTATGTAGCCTTGTGTTCTGTTCTTGCATCGTGCTCATTTCGTTCAGTCCGAGCCTGCCAGGCGCGTATAGCTAAGGAAGCGATTCCTCGGAATCGACCTCCCGAGATTCTTCAAATTAGGCAAATCGATTTGAACGATTTACATTCCTGCAGAAAGTAGTGTCAAAATTGATGGCTCTCTCAATCATCCAGTGTCTGTAATTTCACGTTTGACTACTGGTAAAACAAAACAGGCCGAAAGTAGACAATGGATCCGCTCGCCCAAAAGAAAATGGCCAAGATTCCTGACGACGTAACTATACGCGCTGCGAGTGGAGCTGACCTTAGTTCGATCAACCACATCTACAACCGCTATGTCCTTAGTTCAACCGCTACGTTTGAGCTCGAACCGGTAACCGAAGAATCTCGCATTCACTGGTTCAGTATCCATCAGGAGTCGAATTACCCTGTACTTGTAATGACAGAAGGCGAATCCGTTATCGGCTGGGCGAGCCTTTCTGAGTACAAGCAGCGCAGAGCATACAGTCACACAACGGAACTGAGCATTTATCTTGAGCCATCAAAAACTGGCGTTGGACACGGCAGTAGACTTCTGGCAGAGCTGCTTACATTGGCTGCAGGGCGTGGTTTTCGCGCTGTTCTCGGTTTAGTTTGCAGTGAGAACGGTGGCAGTATAAAGTTGCTTGAACGGCACGGCTTCGCTAAAGTTGGCGAACTCAAGGAAGTCGGAAGAAAATTTGACCGGTGGCTGGACGTAACATTCCTTGAGCTATTGTTTAGATAGGGATTTTTGAGCTTGCTAGTTTTGCCTTGGATCACCTTCAGTTTGAGCGCGTAACCGCTAGACAGAAAAACGGGCGTAGATCTTTCGAGCGCTAAGGCACCAAGCATGGCAAAAAACCCACTTGTGGTCATTTGCTCAGATACAACTGAACAATGTATTTAGGCAATTTGAACCATTTCAGCTCTCACATCGTTGAAAGATATAGGTGCGAATTCCTGTCTTAACGATTGAGGAGGAAAATGGATATGACCACTAGAAATCGTCCAAAACCTGGGTTTACGACATTGCACATCAGGATGCATATTAACGCTCTGGCCGATCATGCCGTATTCGTCACACGCGACTGCCTCATTTATGGCACACGCAACGCTGTCGATATCGCTTTAAGTAGGATGGTGAAATCCAAAGTCATAATGCGCCTGACTAATGGGGTTTTCTTGAAAATCAATCCTCTCCTCAAGTTAAAGCTGCCGAGCATCCTTGAAGTGGCACACATCAAGGCTAGAGCTTTCGGCAAAAAAATATTTGACCATGGCGCTCAATTGGCTCATAAACTGCGCTTAGTTGAACAAGGTCATCCGGGACCAACTTATATTACCGATGGTCCAACAAGCTCGTTTCTCTACGGAGAGACGAGAATTTATTTCAAGGGCGCGGCCCCAAGGAAAGTAAATCTCGGCGGTAAAGAGCAAGGCCCTCTGATCAACGCGTTATGGTATGCGGGTAAGCGACGAGTTACTGGGACCACTTTACCTGCAGCAACAGCTCATTTGGGGCGAGTCGAACGCCATCAGTTGCGTAAATCGCCGCATTTGATGCCGATTTGGTTAAGTGAATTCTTTTGTCCGCTTGGACCGTAGACTTTGATGAAAAAGGACATTCTGATTAGCCTAGCCAATTAGCGGTCGTCAAGTTTGAGTAGGCGAATAACAGATGGTGGCATTCGACGCTTCAACATTTGGAGCTCTTCCAGTTTGAAGGCAACGCAGCCGAGAAAATAAGTGAGCGCTCCAACCGCACAACTGATGGTGACGAAGCAGACAGATGTTTGCCAGCCAAGCGAATCAATTTGCGTGTTTGCATGTCCGCTGAGCTGCATCAGTGCAACGAAGCTGGCAAAGCTGACGACGCCGCAAATGGCACCAGATATAAGCATCGCTGAAAGCGGCTTGGCAGCCTTTACGAATCCAAGCTGGCCAATCTTTTGTCTGAGAGCGAAAGTCAAAAGAGCCAGATTCAAAACAGTTATCAGTGTGGTCGCTAAAGACATACCACCGACTTGCCAGTAATGAAAGTAGTTTTGGCTTCCGTCTAATCCGAAAATGGACGCAACTTCCTTGAATTTGACGACGACCAACCAATCCAGACATGCCTTAACCACAATGGCTACCATCGCCACATAATACGGGGTCTTGGTGTCCCTCATGGCGTAGAAAATTCTGGTGATTAAGTCACGGCCGACATAAAAGGCTATACATGGAGCTTGCCACAGCAGAGCCGCCGAGACCAGATTGGTCGAGTTCGCATTGAACTGCCCTCGCTGAAAAATCCCGTGCACAATCGGCTTTGGAAGTGCCAAAAGCAGAGCGGCGACTGGCAACGAGAGAAAGATCATGAAACGCAACGCACGTACGTAGTCGTTTTTGAGACCTTCAATGTCATTGGTGTGTACGAGTTCTGAAAAGCGAGGCAACATTGGCACCAGCATAGCCGTAGTTAGAATGCCCAACGGCAACTGCACCAATCTGTTTGCGTTGTTGATTGATGTCAACCCTCCCGGACCGATCTGGGCGCAGAAGAAACTATCTACGTATATTGTGATTTGCCCAACCAATGTTCCAAGGCAAGCGGGCCACAGCATAGACAGATAATGCCGCAACTCCGGCGTTGGCTTAAAGGAGAAGCGCCAAGGCAGCCGGCACCTGAATAGATCGGGTAGCTGTGCAGTAAATTGACCGCCGGCGCCGACAAGAGTGGCAATGGCCAGCGGCAAAGACGTGGAGCGGTCCTTATCAATGGACAGCGCGATTATGATCGCCAGACTGGCTATCGCTGGCGATATCGATGGCCAAGCAACACGGTTATAGACATTGAGAATGCCGTATACGACGCCTATCAGTCCGGCAATCAGGATAAGTGGCGACATCCATCGCAACTGCAGAATTGACTCCCTTAGCAGTAAATCAAGATCCGTGCCTTTGTAGCCACCGCTTGAATTATAGGACAGCAGTATATGCATCAAATGTGGTGCTAAGCAGTAGACTACTAAGCTCACAAGCCCGAGAATCACTGTTGTGGAAGCAATAACCTGCGCCATCAGTAAGCCCGAGGCAGGCTTGTCTTTCTCCCTGGCTAGAACAGCCACAGTGGATGAGTGGAAGGGACCACCCAGACCACCGAATAGGATTAGAATGTTGCCGGTGAATAAGTACGCGTAATTGTAGGCGTCGGCAAGTGGGCCTGTGCCGAAGGCGCTGGCAACGACTATATCTCGGATAAAACCGGCTACTTTAGAAAAAACCGTAAGGATCGCAACTAGCCCGAAGGTTTTGCCGATGCTTGCACTTTTTTCTTTTCTCACAGGTTGGCTTGTGTTTGCTGGCATTCTGGCTTTACAGCCGCGTGCTGGTTTCAGTCTATTTAAGCATAGCTTGGTAAGAGAACTGTTAGCAGGTTGGTAAGAGCAATGCTACTAGAGTCGTGGCAAGAAGCGACAGCCGTTAACGGTTGCGCAGAATGGTAAGCACGATTTCTTCGAACTTATCAGGATCAAGTTGTGTTGCCACTTGCACCTTGTGTCCGCCGAAGAGCGATGTCCTCGTGCGCCCCATGGCTTTACCCTGCACAGTAACGTCGATTTTCATTTCCTTAAATGTAAAGATCTCCGGGTGGATGGCAGCGACGGCCGTAAGAACATCGGCAAACCAGTCCTTGAAGCTATTTACCAGTGAGAGAAGTTTCGCCGCTAAATTCGAAGCAAGATATTTTTCCGATTGGCTCTCCAATCGGCGGACAAAGGCTTGCGTAAAGGGAATCTGATGTGTCACATCAAGAGGAATCAATTTGATATTGGGTAGCACTTCCAGAAGGGCCTTGAAAGCCATCGGATCTGCATATACATTCCATTCGGCAGAACCATCGTGCCCGCTTTCAGAGATCACATTGCCAGGAATATTAATGGCGCCGGCCATGGCTATCAATTCAGCCACATTTGCCCGCAACTCAGGTTGGCTTCGAAAAAGATTGGCTAAGTTGGTCATCGGACAGTTGGCCACGATCGTCAAAGGTGCTTTGGAATGGATAAGGCAGTCGGCAAACGCCGCCTCGATCCGTCGACCTTTACCACGCTGGTACGGCTCTTTCAGGTCGTTTTCACGAAAGACTGGCAATTCGTTCATGATGTAACTTTCTCGTCTCCAACTAGTCGGGAACGGATTCGGCACCTCTTCTTCGGACAGAGCGATTTCCGCACCTTCCAAGTTCAGATAATTGGCAATCTTAATCATCGCCTCGTAAGATTGTTCGGCGATGCAGTCGCCATTGGTAATGCCAATGGCCTGTAGCTCTATTTCTGGCGAAAGCCAAAGGAGCATACAACTGAGCATGTCATCGACATGACCGTCGTGATTAAGAATCACTGGTTTTGGCATGGGGGGGTCTTTTTGAACGGACTCTTAACAACAAAGAGAAGCTATCCCAGTTTACTGGCAGTTTATACCAGTTTCTTATACCAATTTCATTGATTGAAAACTTTGCTAAAGCATGATGGGAGCAATAATTCTGGCATTGTCCAACAGCCCAAAGCCGGACTCGAAATTAGAGGATTCCTAGCTCCATCTTTGCGTCTTCACTCGCCATTTCACGTGGATCCCAACGCGGTGACCAAACCAGTTGCACCTTGACGTTCTTGACCCAGGGCAATTTTTTCAAACATTGATGGGCCTGACCTTGAATTACTGCACCAAGTGGGCAGGCCGGACTGGTTAGGGTCATTTTGATCTCGACATCTCCCTCTTTGATATCAATGCCATAAATCAAGCCAAGATCGACAATATTGATGCCGATTTCAGGATCAACCACTGTTCGCAAATTTTCTCGTACGACGTCCTCCTGGAGCGAAGACATAATCAAACTCCTATTTTGATGAGCCGTTCTTTGTCTGTTTAAGAGCTGTCTCAATCGCTTCTAACAGGGTATTCCAAGGTAAGAGCGCGCACTTGATCCGCACTGGATATTTCTTAACGCCCTTAAGTGCTTCCAAATCTTCCAAAGCCTCTGGCAGCTGAATAGTCTCCGATTTGGGCGAGAGCATCATGCGTTTGAAAGTGTCGATCACTTCTTTGGCCTCGTCAATAGAGTGACCATTAACCAGTTCACTCATGATCGAACCAGAAGCCATATTAATTGAACATCCCTTCGCTTCGAGTTTGACGTCCTTGATCCGCCCGTCGGCAAGATCCATATATAAGGTCAGTTCGTCACCGCAAAGAGGATTGATGCCTTCCGTTTTCACCGTCGGGTTAGGCAGAACGCCGCGATTGCGGGGATGATGATAGTGGTCGAGTATGGTCTCTCGATACAGTTCATCTGTAAGCGACATGTCCCAATACCTTATCGGCTTCCTTTAGAGCAGCGAGTAGCTTATCAATTTCGTCTTTTGTATTGTAAATATAGAAGCTGGCGCGCGCCGTTCCTGACACGTTCAAATCTTTCATAAGCGGTTGGCAGCAATGATGGCCGGCCCGAATGGCAATTCCAGACTCATTAAGGATCTGGCCGATGTCGTGAGGATGAACATCAGCGAAATTGAAAGCAACGATGCCACCACGCTTAGTGGCGTCAGTTGGGCCGTAAAGGATTACATCATCCATCTTTTGTAGGCCCTTGAGCGCATAATCGACCAGCTCGATCTCATGTTCTCGAATATTTTGCATGCCGAGATTATTCAAATAATCAAGAGCGACGCCGCAAGCGATCACGTCACCCACATTTGGCGTGCCCGCTTCAAATTTCCATGGCAGCTCGTTCCAGGTCGTCTTATCGCGATATACCGAGCTGATCATGTCGCCACCAGTCAGAAATGGCGGCATCGCTTCCAACGATTCGGACTTGCCCCACAACACACCAACGCCGGTAGGACCGAGCATCTTGTGAAAACTGAAGACGAGAAAATCGCATTCCATGTCAAGCACAGAAGTCTTCTGGTGCGGCACACCTTGCGCCCCGTCGACGAGCACTACAGCCCCTTGTCGATGAGCTAGTCGGGCAATCTCCTTAACTGGATTGATCGTGCCCAATACGTTAGACATCTGCGTGATTGCCACCAATCTCGTCTTGGCACCAATCACTTGTCTCGCTGCATTCATGTCTATTTGCCCGTCGGCGGTCAATTCAAGATAGATGAGCTTCGCTTCGCGCTCGAGTGCGAGTTGTTGCCAGGGCACGAGATTGGAATGGTGCTCCATAGCTGAAATAACGATCTCGTCGCCCGGCAGTATATTCTGGCGTCCCCAGCTATGGGCAACTAGGTTGATCGCCTCTGTAGCATTGCGAGAAAAAATAACTTCACGCTCTTGGGGAGCGTCAATAAACTCCCGGACTTTTTCGCGCACTGCCTCATAAGCTTCAGTCGCTTCCTCGGATAGCGTATGAATTCCCCGATGGATATTGGCGTTGTAGCCCTGATAATAATCGACCAAACTTTGAATGACTTGGATAGGCTTTTGGGAAGTTGCGGCATTATCCAAATAAACGAGCTGGTTGCCGTTTATCTTGCGCTCTAGAATTGGAAAATCTGCTCTTACTTTCTCTAAATCAAACATTTTACTAAATCCAACATTTTATTGGCTCTTGCCTGCCTTCACATTGACAAAAAGCGCTCCCTCTTTCTCTTCCACCGGATAACAATGCACTGGTTTGACAGCGGGTAAACATAGTGCTTTCCCTGTTTTGACGTCAAACCTTGCCCCGTGTCTGGGGCATTCGATTTCAGCGCCTAGCAGCTCACCCTCACCGAGCGGACCGTTATCGTGAGTGCAAAGATCATCGATCGCGTAATATTGTCCATCAACATTGCAGACTGCAATGCGGACATTGTCCACAGTATAGACCTTGGCCGTGCCTACTGGGATGTCATTTTTGCTGGCAAATTTAGTCAAACACTCAGTCATCGATGATTCCTTACATTCCTTTATATCTTCATGTCTTCATACGTGGCAATTTTTATATTTGTATATTTGGCAACTTATTTGGAGACGTTTTTGCTGGACTGGCTATTGATCTTGTTGTAAATCTTGTCGACGATCAGAGCATCAATCCAGGCTCCAGCACCAGATATGGTGCACTTCTCCAGGACTTGCCCAAAAAAGCCTCCGACAATCAGCTCCTCGGCTTGAGAGGCTGAAAGTCCTCGGCTCATAAGGTAGAACAATTGTTCCTTGTCCACCGGTCCTACAGTCGCTCCGTGTGAACATTTTACGTCGTCGGCCAGAATCTCCAATTTGGGAATCGAATCGGCCTTTGCTTCTTGCCCAAGCAAAAGATTTTTATTGCTCTGGTAGGCGTCGGTCTTCTGCGCCACTTTGTCGACTTTGATAATTCCCTGATAAATCGACGTAGATTGATCTTTCAAGGCCACTTTGAAATCGATATTGGACCGGGTAGAGGGAGCATCATGAGCCTGGATGGTATTGAAAGAGTAGTGCTCTTGTTTGTCACCGAAGATGATCCCTTCGACATCACTGGAGGCGCCCGGGCCTACCAGTCTGGTTTCGATATCGGACTTCAATTGCAGCCCGCCTAGAGCGACTGTCAATGACGATAATGTACCATCCCGCTCAATCTCATTATCAGTACGACTGATGGCGAAAATATCCGAACCGAAAGACTGCAGCTCGAGATAATCCAACTTAGCGCCGTTGTTAACGAACACTTCCACGGAGGAATTTACTAACGACTCGACGGCGTTCGGTTTGTCAGGCTGTGTCGAAGTCATTACGTGCACCACACTGGCCTTGCTGTTCGATTCGAGCACAACAATCAGCCTCGGGAATATGGCAATTCCTTGATGATTGAAGCTAGGTAGTGAGCCTAGGTTGGTCGAGTAGACAAAAGGGGCCTGGACAGTGACGTTCTTAGGCACATACAAAAAAGCACCAGCATTAAAGAGAGCACGATTCATCAAACCAAATTTTGATGAACTCGTTGATGAGCATTTTAGTAGGCTGGTGCCATCGCCGGCAGTGGCGGCACAAGATTCCAGTAAGGGCCGAAGCAATTCGGCATGTTTTTGCCATGCCTCCTTCAGCGAAGAGAAGATCACTCCCTGATTGGTCAACTCTTTTGTCAGCGGTTGGTCGAGTCCAAAGACGCCTTCACTGATCACAGCCGCCGCCCCGATACTGTGCAAGCCGTCGGCGAGCCAGCCTGGGACATTGTTTCCCTTGACCATCGTCTCTTTCGCCAAGTCTACCGCTTGCAAGTTAGTGAGATGCAATGCATCTATCTCTGTTCGATGCCATTCTTCGTCTCGACCTGTGGGCATCGCTGTTTGCAAATAGGCCTCCCAGGCGTCGATTCGCAGCTGCCGTAACCAGGCCGGCTCGCCATTCAAGGAAGCTAGAGAATCTACCCGTTCCCGCGCAATTGTATTAGTCTGGCTGGACTGTGATCCCTGAGACTCGGATCTTTGAGACGTAGATCTTTCCGACATCTTACTAGCCTACCGAACCTGACATTTCCATTTGAATTAAGCGGTTAAGTTCAACTGCATATTCAAGCGGCAGCTCCTTGGTGAACGGTTCAAAAAATCCATTGACGATCATCGCGGTGGCTTCATCTTGAGTCAGTCCTCGACTCATCAAATAGAAGAGCTGCTCCTCGCCGACCTTGGAGACGGTCGCTTCGTGTTCGATCGTCACATCCTTCTCATCGATTTCCATAGTCGGGTAAGTGTCTGAACGCGACTTTTCATCCATCAATAGAGCATCGCACTTAACGCTCGACTTAACTCGCTTAGCATCGGGATAGACTTTAACCAATCCCCGATAAGATGTGCGGCCGCCGTTTTTAGAGATGGACTTGGAAACAATGATCGATGTCGTGTCCGGTGCAGCATGCACCATCTTCGCCCCGGCGTCCTGATGCTGCCCTTCACCGGCGAAAGCGATCGAAAGTACTTCACCATGCGCTCGCGGCCCAAGCAAATAAATTGATGGATACTTCATTGTCAACTTAGAGCCTAAATTGCCGTCGACCCATTCAACCTTGGCGTCCGCATGAGCAACAGCTCGTTTGGTCACCAAGTTGTAAACGTTCTTGGACCAGTTCTGAATGGTCGTATAACGAATATGCGCTCCGGGTTTGGCAATCAGCTCCACTACGGCGGAATGCAACGAGTCTGTCGTGTAGGTCGGTGCCGTACATCCTTCGATGTAATGCACAAAACTGCCCGGCTCAGCAATGATCAAAGTGCGTTCAAACTGTCCCATATTCTGGGCGTTGATGCGGAAATAAGCCTGCAATGGAATTTCCACGCGCACACCCGGTGGCACCCAAATGAAACTTCCACCAGACCAGACCGCCGAGTTCAAGGCGGAGAACTTATTGTCAGCCGCCGGGATAACTGTGGCAAAATGCTCGCGCACGATATCTTCGTGCTCGCGTAGACCGGAGTCCATATCCAGAAAAATCACACCTTGTTTTGTCAGGTCGTCACGAATCGAGTGGTAAACCACCTCTGATTCATATTGGGCGGTGACCCCAGCCAGAAACTTTCTTTCCGCTTCCGGTATACCGAGGCGGTCGAATGTCTGCTTTATGCCTTCCGGTACTTCGTCCCAGCTCTTTTCACCACGTTCGGACGGCTTGATGTAATAGTAGATGTTTTCGAAATCAATATCGTCAAGAAGCTTACAATTGCCCCATCTTGGCATTGGCTTCTTGTGGAAGATACTCAGCGCTTTCAAACGGAAGTTGAGCATCCATTCAGGCTCGTTCTTCATTTGCGAAATTTTTCGCACAATCTCTTCCGTCAAACCTCGGCCGGATTTGAAGATATAGTCTTCTTTGTCGGCGAAACCGTACTTATAATCGTTGCCGATGCCTTGCAAAGCTTTTTGTTGAGCTAATTCCTGAGCCATGTTGCCTCCCTGTGCGCCGGCTTAAGCTACGCCTGACGGCGCCAGCTCCTGAGATACCCATTCGTAGCCGCGTTCTTCCAGCTCCTTGCTCAGTTCACTGCCACCAGATTTGATGATTCGACCGTCTTGAAAAACATGGACGAATTGAGGTTCCACATAGTTCAAAATTCTTTGATAATGCGTGATTAGAAGAATCGCCGTCTCAGCCGTGGCCAGGGCATTAATGCCGCCAGCTACCGTTTTCAGCGCATCTATGTCCAGACCCGAATCTGTCTCATCGAGCACTGCCAACTTAGGCTGCAGAAGAGTCAATTGCAGAATTTCCAAACGCTTTTTCTCACCGCCCGAGAAACCTTCGTTGACATAACGAGAAAGAAACTCATCTTTGATGTCGAGCTTCTTCATCTGCCCTTTCAGCTCTTGGCGGAACTCCTTCACCGGGATGTCCTTGCCGCGCACCGCTTTCACTGCCGCTCGCAAAAAATTGGAGACAGACACACCGGGAATGCCGACCGGATATTGAAATGCCAGAGCCAAGCCTTGGCGGGCTCGCTCGTCCGGGGCCATCGAGGCAATATCCTGTCCTCTAAAAAGAATGGAACCCCGGGTGATTTTGTAGCGGGGATGGCCCATCAATGTATAGGATAGAGTTGATTTGCCGGAGCCGTTCCGTCCCATGACAGCATGGATTTCGCCGGCACGGATGGTCAGATTAACGCCGCGCAAAATCTCTTTGTCTTCCACACTCACATGTAGATCTTTTATGGCTAGAAGTGGTTCTCTGGCTGTCATTTGCGGTTTCCTGACGGTTTCTTAGACTGTTTCTTAGTAGACTGGCAAAGTTGTCAATTATGGCGGAAATTGGTTTTCCAGTACCTTAACGATATCCAACTATTGAACTGTTGCCTTTTATAGATAGAATAGTATCAAAAATAACTGCGCCCGCCCCAGGTTTTAAGAAATACTTTTGCTCAAGCATTACAGGGGAAATTGCCATAGCGCCGCATTGTTCGATGCTAGGCTAATAAGTACGAAGCTGATAAGCAGCAAATAATGCAGGAAACGGGTGCCAGTACAGTCTAAAGGATTTTCAGATGATCACCCAGCCACTGCCGGATGTACCGGAAAAAACCCAAGAAGCTGTTCTGTTTCACCTCAAGCGGCAAGGCGAGATGACCGTTTCTGATCTGTGCGATGTCCTGGGCATTACTTCTATGGCTGTCCGGCGACATTTGGCTGCTTTACAAAAAGAAGGTCTGGTCGAATCCCGGCTGGAAAAGCAGTCGAGAGGACGGCGCTACCTACAAATTCCGCCTGACGCAAAAGTCCGAGTCTCTGTTTCCATCGGGATTCCAAAATCTAGCCATTGATTTGCTAGATATTGTTTTTGAAGAGAGTGGGCACAAAGGCGTGATGGAACTGCTCTCTCGCCGTAATGACAAGCTGGCCAAACGTTTGCGCACTCGTGTAGAGAATTTGCCGATTGCCGAGCGGGTAAAGGAGGTCTCCAAGATCTTCTCCGAAAATGGCTACATGACCGAATTTAAAGAGTTGGATGACGGCAATTTCGTCGTTTTTCAGCGTCATTGTGCAGTGCACGACCTGGCTAATCAGTACCGACAGCTTTGTGTTCTTGAGCCGCGCTTGATGGAGAACTTGTTGGGCGTCAAGGTAACCCGCGAGAAGTACATGCTGAAAAACGACCCTGTTTGTGCTTATCTGATCCATGCAGACCAGGCGAGCAAAGCTCGTTAAGCAAATCTCAATTAGTCTCGCCCCAGGGCAAAACTGTCGTCTGCTAAAGAAACTGCCAGCGGTTCGATAATTACTTGCCGGCGGTCTGATTTCAGTACCTGTCCGGCCACTACTGCCTCTAAATTGCATGACTGAGCGATTTTCACCACCGCCTTGGCTGCCTCATGGCCATCGACGAAGATGGCTGAGCCAACTCCGTAGTTGAAGATTTTGAGCATGTCGGTCTTACTTGTGCCCGTGCTTTCTTCGATGAATGGAAAAACTTCCGGCACCGGCAGCATTCTCTCGATTTGATAAGTGAACGGTTTTTTCGAGCGCATCAGCTTTTGCCAACCATGTCCGGTGATGTTTTCGATACTGGTCACGGCAACGCCAGCCTGGAGAATTTTCTGCACAACCGGCGTATACAAATGCGAGGGCTGATTGATCGCTTGCCAGAATTCTTGACCGCCGGCTAGCTTCGTTCGATAACCTTGGGGCAAGTGCTTGGCCAGCTTGCGCAATGTGGTAAAGCCGTTCTCATGCGGCCCTGTGCTGCCGAGGAAGACGATTGAATTGCCGGCTGCCAGTGCCGTGCCATCGATTGGCGCTATATTTGGTGGCATCAGTCCAACTAACGCGCCGGCAATGTCCAGTTTGTTTTCGCAAATTTTGCCTTTCAGCTGAGGCGTCTCGCCGGCAATCCACACACACCCCACTGTTTTGCATCCCGACACAAATCCATCCAGGAAGCCTTTCAGGAAAGTTTCGGAGAAGACAGTCTCCGGATTACTGGATGGCAGGTAAAGAGAGATAAGAACAGTTTGCATGCCTGACGATGCCGCGTCGTTGGTCAGACAGCTTACCGTTTTCAGCCCGATGTTTCGCCAGAAGGTCTCCTCCTCCAATTGAGTGAGATCGTCCGGGCGGGCATCATCTGCGGTGCCCAACCCTTCGGGCAAAAGGGTTAAATACAGTTTGTCTCCTTTGCCCGCAAGGAATGGCCTCAGGTCTAGGGCGAAAACGTTAGCGCTGGCACCGAGTCGATTGTCAGGGACAAAGCCATATTGCTCGGCAAACTTTAACGTTTTGCGGCTAGCTTCGATGAAAGCGCATTTTGCTTTATCTAAAACGTTGTAATCGACCTGATCCAGCATGAAACGCTCTCCGAAAGCAAAGTAAGACGAAGTACGGAGACTTCTAAATTCCCTTGAGCTCCCAGTAGCTCGACGGCACCTTTGGCAATATTGTTGAGAGCTTAACGAAATTGGCCGCGCCCCGGGCAGCGATTGGCAATCCGCCAGTGATCACGATATTGTCCTTGGGTGCAGCGTAGCCTAGTTCGGTCAGTGTTTCTTCGACTAAGGAAAGAGTCGATTCCGAATCACTCACTTCTGTCAGCATCAGAGGTGTCGTCCCCCAGATCAGGGAGAGTTGCCGATAGACATGAACATGCTGGGTGAGCGCGATGATCGGTCCAGGCGGTCGAAACTGGGAGATTAGCCTGGCGGTTGAACCGGTTTTAGTGAAAGCAGCGATCACTTTTGCTTTCATATCCACGGCCATATTGCAGGCAGCGTGTGCGATGGCGTGAGCGGATGTAGGTAGATCGTGCAGATGGAGCTTGGTGAAATCCATACTAACTTCGGCTGCTTCGGCAATCCGTTTCATCATACGCACCGCTTCCACAGGGTATTTGCCTGTCGCCGTCTCTTCCGAGAGCATCACGGCGTCAGTGCCGTCAAAAATAGCGTTGGCGACATCCGATGCTTCAGCGCGCGTCGGTCTTGGATTATTGACCATTGAATCCAACATCTGTGTGGCCGTGATCACTGGCTTTCCCGTGGCCAATGCTCGCTTGGTAATTAACTTTTGGCTGGGTGGCACAAGCTCTGGCGGTAATTCGACGCCCAGGTCACCACGGGCGATCATAACGCCATCGCTGACATCCAGAATGTCTTCGAGATGTTCCATCGCTTCCGGCTTTTCCAGCTTAGCGATGACCATTACCGGCGGCCAGTGTTCACCGATGTATTCACGCAAATGCAAGATGTCTTGCGCATCGCGAACAAAGGACAGGGCAACGAAATCAACATCATACTTTAAGCCAAAAGCTAAATCGGCTTTGTCCTTTTCAGTCAAAGCCGGGATGGAAAGCCGGACACCCGGCAAATTGATGCCCTTGTGATCTTTCAATATCCCGCCTGTAATCACTTCGCATTCGATGTCGGTTTCTGTCGTCTTCAAAACTTTGAGTTCCAGTAGACCGTCATCCAGAAGAATGGTGTCAGAACTATTCACTTCCTTAGCGAGCAAGGCATAGTTGCAGCTCACCACTTCTTGATCGCCCTCGACTTTACGGCTGGTCAAAGTAAAGGTCTTGCCCTTTTGTAATTCGACAGGACCGTTGCGCAGCGTGCCGGTGCGGATCTTTGGCCGAAATCCAAGAGGACGCCCACTGCTCTATCCAAGCGTTGACTGATCTCTCGAATGTCAACGACGATTGAGGCGATTGAATCGTGATCAGCATGGGAGCAGTTGATTCTCGCCACATCCATGCCGGCCATCACCATTTTTTCCAGCATCTCAGTACTGCGGCAGGCAGGACCAATCGTGGCAATCACCTTTGTACGAGCCATCCAGTCATCTCCTCATTTCCCCGAAGTTGAGGGCCCGCCTTCCTCCAGCGGCCCGGCAACAAAGCAAAGGTACTATAGGACAGGCGCGAGGAAGTGAATTCAAGCTCTGGTTGAAGAAATATCAACAGGGTAGTGAAGATTTTTTGTTAGTCTTACCCAACAAAAGATATTTGCTAGCGAAACAATTTTGATCGTTGAAAACCTCGACATAGACTGTGGTTTAAGTTATGATTAATCTATAAGCTCAAGTCATTTTACTTAGCTTTTCCACACTTCACGCCTCATTCCTATGCTTGAGGACAACGTTATGCTTCGTTGTCGCCTTTTAAACTGGCTGTTGATCAGTATTTTGCTCATTATTGCTTGGCCCGCCTGTCTTCTCGCTGACGAGATACAGTCCAGCCAAAAGACAGGAACAAAACCAGAAGAAGGCCGAATCGTCACCGGCAAAGATTGGCAATTGGCGGCAACTGCCTGCGCCTGGCCAGATTTTCCTCGACCGGCACCGCTAAACGCGCTCTCAGAGCAGCGCTTGAGAGGTGGCGAAATACTGGTCGAATCAGTTGATGCCGGTGCCACCAAATTCGTCTTGGCTAGGATCTGTATTGAACAATCGCCGGCTCAAGTCTGGCCGATTTTGACTAATCCGTTCGAGTTCGAAAACAAGATTTGCACGCATATGAAAAGCGTGGAGATGATCACCGACCGGCCTGATTGGTCAATTATGCGCTGCGTCTTCAGTGTCTGTTTCTTTTTGCCCAAGATGAGCTATACGGTTGAGTCCAAATACAACGGTCATAGAGAAGTGCAGTTTCGACGACTGGCCGGTACATTCAAGGACTTTCGTGGCTGTTGGATGTTACGTCCTTTGGCATCCGGCAATACCACTGAGGTTATTTATTCAATGTCTGTTGATCCCGGTATGCCGCTTCCAAAATGGCTCGTGCGGGAGGCATTAGAAAGCGAGTTGCCCCATACGTTGGTCGCGTTGCGCGAGCGCGTCAATGCGATTTATGCCTTCAATGCCAAGCCGGAACTCAGGCATAGTTCGGCCGCTGGTGTCGTCCATCTGGACTCACCGAGCCAGCTTCACTTAGCTGCGGGAAAGAGTAGTATTTAGCTGGGCTGGCCGCAAAAAACTCTCTTCGGAAATATTGCTGAATGGGTTGTCGAGATCTTCCACTTGACCTAATTTCGATTCGTCTATCTTGTTGAATCTGACCATATCGATGAGCATTTTGAACCGCTCGTGGTGATGGTTGAACCGTTCGATCGCATAGTCTTTGGCTTGACCGGTCGTGACTAAGAATGGCCAGTCACTAGATTCGAGAAGAAGCAGTTCGCGGCCAGCTTGCTTCAGGGTGCGACGGACTAAATCGTTGCTCTTTTGATGGTTGGCTTCCACCAGCTGCTGCATCACCAATTCTGATTCGTTGATCAAGGGCCACATCCACTCGGTTTCATTGTTCAGCCAAACTTGCCAGTGGCCACCTGATCCCCAGGAGGACTCAGGAATCTGGATCGCCCTGGATGGGGGCGAAGCCTCCAGGAATTCGCTCGCCGTGCGCATGGTTACTGCCGTGTAAGTGCGGAATTTGCGAATCACGTCTTTGATCCAGTGAACGCCTTCAAACCACCAGTGACCAAATAACTCCGTGTCGAAGCTAACCATGATCAAGCCGGCCTTGCCGGTCTCTTTTACATGATCAGTCAAACTTTCCTGAACGAATCCTACGTAATGATCGGCATTTTCACGCAGGCGAACAGAGGCGGCTTCTGGATTATAGATTTGTTTGAGACCAAGGTCAGTGCTCTTGGACGTCAGCTTCCAATAATGCAAACCGGAGACATCATCTTTCTTGTGAAACTCACGATAGTTGCCATCACCAGGATAACCATGATCTGCTGACCAGACCTGGTAACCCGATTTCTCATGACGACCCATGACAGCCACCGGGTATTCCTTCAGCCAATATGCTTCGAAGGTATCTAGTCCAGTTGGTGGCCTGGGTGGTGCTGGCACATATTCAATAGTGCCGTAAGGTCCAAATACGCGACGCAGCTCGGCCGTTTGACCACCCTCAATGACGAAGGATTCTGTGAAAAAGTATTTGAGACCAAGGTCGTAGAGCCATTTTTCGAGACCAGGACGATCGCCCTGCGCTGGACGATACGCACATTCAGGCAACCAGAAGCCCTTAGGGTCGCGGCCAAATTGACGCTTGTAGGAGTCCACGCCAGTCTTGTACTGAGCGAATAGTGATGAATCGGTCTTGAGAAGCGGCGAGAAGCAGTGTGTGGCAGCCGAAGTAGTAATTTCGATCGCTCCCAAGTCTTGAAATTTTCGGAAGCCGCCAATCAGGTCTCGCTGCCAGCGTTCATGATAGTCCCGCCTCACTTGTTGGAACCAATTCAAATAAAAGCGCGCTAAATGCAGAAGATCGGGGTTGTGGCTCTCGCTGCGAGAGCTGAATCGTTTCTCGTCGTTCTGCGCAGCTTCAATGCGTGCTGCCAGAAATTTGTCAAAGCCTTGATTAAGATGATAATCGGCGAGTTGTTCGCCCAGAATCGGGGTGATGCCGATCGTTAGCTTGGCTTTGATGCCTTCATCCCAGAGGTCGCCAATAGCATTGAGAAGCGGGATGTATGTCTCGGCCATGCATTCATACACGCTCTCTTCGCCAAACGGCCACATGCCAGCCTTCCGATAGTAGGGAAGATGGCTGTGCAACATGAAAACGAACGAGCCTACGCTCACTGACAACTCCTGGGGCGTGCGCACCAGAATATATAGCAATTCAATATTTCTTTTGCCAGCAACAGTCCAAATTCCGTAACTATTCTTCAGGACGCGGTATTCTGTAGGCGAAACATCCTGTTTTGTCTCTTTAGTTGACGGAGACCTAGTAAAGTTGCCGGAAAATCAAACCGCCTCTGACGACAAAAACTCGTCGTCATTGAAAACATCTGATTCCAAGCCGGCAGAAAACCGGGTTGTGAAGTTGCTAGAAAAGAATCAGTTGGGCATGACCTTGCCGGAAATGGCTGGCGGACCGCGTCAATTCAAAAAGTTGAGAACTTTGCGAGTGCAACTCGCTCAGGCGCTCCAAAGTGGCTTAGTGATGCCAATCAGCCAGCGAGCTGGACATACTGTTTATCGCTTAGTGAAGTACCTCGGCCCCCGCTAAAATCGCCAGATTGAGTGTGATCGAGACGGAAATTTTTGTTGCCTGGTGCTTAAGCGATAAGTTTTGCCATGTTCTCGCCTTGACCGGAAGCTTAGGTTATAGATCATTTAGGAACAGCAAGCTTTCAAACGAATCCTGGCAAATGTATCTGGTCCTGGTACCGACGTATTAACGATGGCCTTAAATTTATCTGCCTGAGCCGGCAACGGGCTCAGGCATCTTCCAGTCCAGCTCAACATACATATATCCGCTACTATCCGCTATCCGCGTCTGGGCGCCTCATTCTGTACTGTTCGTTTTATAAATCCTTATGTAATGCCGCTTTGCCGAAGGACTGGGGAGAAAGAATATGCCGTAAAATGGTGCGGTTTAGGGAGGAAGAGAATTGAGCATCCAAATCGGCAATATCGAGTTAGGGCAGGAACAGCCGTTTCTGATTATTGCTGGCCCGTGCGTAATTGAATCGTGGGATTTGATTTTGACTACGGCAAAGGCCTTGAAAGACATTGCTCGGCAGCTTGGCTTTTCTTTGATCTTCAAGTCCTCGTTCGACAAAGCAAATAGAACCTCGATTGATTCATTTCGCGGACCGGGGCTGAGTGAAGGCCTAACGATGTTGGCGGATCTGAAGCGCCAGCTGGGCGTACCGCTTTTGAGTGATGTGCACGAGGTCTATCAGTGTGCAGCGGCGGCGAAGTGCTGGATGTTTTGCAAATACCAGCTTTCCTCTGTCGGCAAACGGATCTAATTGTCGCCGCTGCTCGGACCGGTAAAGCGGTGAACATCAAAAAAGGACAATTCTTGGCACCGCAGGATATGGTCAACAGCATTCGCAAAGTGACCGATACCGGCAACGAAAACATCTTCATTACCGAACGTGGTACCACATTTGGTTACAACAATTTGGTAGTGGACTTTCGGTCCATTCCCATGTTGCAGGAATTGGGCGTGCCGGTAGTTTTTGACGCGACACACAGCGTTCAATTACCTGGTGGCGGTGGCAATGTCAGCGGCGGGCAGCGGCAATATGTTCCGCACCTGGCTAAGGCAGCCGTAGCGGCGGGATGTGACGGAGTATTTATGGAGGTCCATCCCAATCCTGATCTGGCAAGAGCGACGGTCCTAACCAAGTCCCTTTGTCTCAAGTAAGAGACTTGATCGAACAACTTTTGAAAATACGGCAGACGGTAAGGGAGCTGCCGGAACTGCATCTGCCTGCTCATGGTCAATGTGCTTCTCTAGCAACAAGTTGATTGATCCTTTTATCTATCGCATTCTTTGCCGGCTTAGCGTAGTGCTCCTGACGCTTCCATTGAGCTTGTCGGCCAGTCTGCCGGCGGCCCAGGCCGAGGCCGGTGCTTCATCCAGTTCGACGACGGATGCCAGCGAGCCGACGATTGAGGATGTGCTGGAGAAGGCCCTCACCGCATATGGTGGCAAAGCTGCATTGCAACAAGTAGACGCCGCATCCATCGCTTATGGACGTCAAATATTAGCGCTCGATCGGGAGCATCCGCTCAGTTATCGAAATTGCCAGAAAGGCAGCCATTGGCGAATTGATTTGGATTCAACGCAAGCCAATGCCAAAGCGGAAAATCAAACCACGATCGCCAATGAATCGGACCGACCAAGGACAACCGCTGTAGTCAGGCAAAAGATTTTGGCCTTCGATGGTGTGAGCGGATGGCAGTCCAACGGTCAAGCAGTGAGCGATTTATCTAGTGAGGAAACGCGCAAGCTGAGCGATCAAGAGGCTCGGCAGCCATCTATTTTGTCTCACTGGCGGGAGCCTGAGTACCGGTTTGTCTTGCGCGGACGCACAACCTATCAACAAACTCCGGTTTTCGCAGTGGAGGTCAGCCTGCCAGGGGCGGTGGCCCTACCACCATCTATTTGGATCAGAGTAATTATTTGGTGCTCGCTATTGTCGATGACAATGGGCGAACAAAACAAAGTCGAGAAGATAATCTCCCATCGACCGGCGGACAGTCACCGCCGAGTATTCTCAGTACCGTCCCGTGGGCGGTACACTCTGGCCCTTCAAGCAAGTGCATTATGAGGACGGTACCGAGATTTCGGACACGGAGCTAAATAGCCTTGACCTGAATACGAAAATTGCCGATTCTCTTTTCATCAAACCGGATGCGGCTAATGCTGTGAGATTGAGCAAGCAAATTAGCGTGCCCTTTGATTACACGCAAAGAGAAATAATCCTCAAGGGTCGGATTAACGACACTGAAGAATTGGATTTTTTGTTTGATACGGGCGCTAGCGATACTTTGATTGACAGACGTGTGGCTGCTGAACATTTTTTACCCAAGCAAGGCGATTTCGATATCCGTGCCATGTCGGGGGTGGTATCAACACAGACTTCCACTGTGAAGAGGCTGGAACTTGGCAAATTGATCGTCAACGATGTGCCGGTCAGGATTATGGACCTGGATCCTCAGTCCAAGCATCTTGGCCGCCCCATTGCCGGAATCATTGGTACCAATGTCATCAGTAAATTTTTGGTCGTGCTCGACTATGGCAAGCCGGCCATCACATTTGGCGACTTAGAAACAACGCCTAGAGCACCAGATGCGGTGGCGCTACCCTTCGCTGAAGAGCAAGCGCCATTCGTTACTGCTCTGCTCAATGGCAAGGAACCGGTTACTCTTCTGATGGACACTGGCGCCGCTTTTAATCATTTGCCGGCGGCCATAGCTAAACGCTACGCAGGAAACGACTCTGCCCAGATCAAACATTTTACTGAAGGAACTGGACTAGATGGTCAGCCGATCAAGCTTGGCACTCTAACTTTAGACAATGTAATCGTCCACGGCTTCGCCGTGCGAAAGGTAACCTTCACCTACCCATACAAAGATGCCGGTGCCAGTGAAGCCGGCGCCAACCAGAAGGGCAGTGCCATTTCGCGCGACGGATTTTTTCAGAATGCCCAGGCGGGAATTTTAGGCAATCCTTTTTGGCAGAACTTCATCACTACCATCGATTGGAAGTATCAGCGTTTGTTGCTGCAGAATAATCCAACCTTCAAAGTGCGTGATGAGATCGAACGCTCTTTAGTTACCGGTGACAATGCCATCACCTTGCATCGCGATTATCGCTCAGCTGAACTTGCATATCAGCGAGCAATGATCGCTGCTGATAACTCGGGCGATCCCAAAGAGCAAGCCAAATTGTTGGGGCGTTTGGGTAATCTGAGGCGGATCATGGCCAAAGATTTGAGCCGACCTGAGCATGCCAAAATGGCCTACGATTATTTCACAAAGGCCGTGGACAAGGCGCAAAAATCAAAGGCTAGCGACGTTGAAGGGCGTGTCCTGGCCGATTGGAGTCTGCTCTACTCCGATAACGGTCAAACTCGAGAAGCAAAGCAAACTATCGATCGCGCCTTGTTATTGGCGCCTGACGACCCTTTCGTCAACCTTGATTGCGCCGTGCAATTGTATCGAGCCAGATTATTTCCTGAAATGCAGAAGTATGTAGACAAGGCGCTGTTTTTGGACCCGGATAACTGGCAAGCTTTATGGTATCAAGTAAAGTTGAGCGAGAATTTTGGCGACACTGCGAAGTTGGTGGCTACATTGAAAGAAATTTTGCGTTACTATCCCTGGTCGAAAGTAGCCGCTACTAAGCTCAAAGCCTTAGCCCCATCAACCCCAGCGACGACAGAACCAAAGATGATCATTCGTTCGCCGTCTAGACCGTAACGTGGCAGACGCTGTTTCGTCACTTGGACTTTTCGGCGTAATTTTCAACTGTGCCCGACAATTGGGTATAGCGAGGCCCGAAATAATATTCGCGCATTTCTTTGTACGCTCGTGGATAATCCCAGCCATCTTCCGTCACTCGCCACAAGCCAATCATGCAGCCTGTGCGATCGGAACCGTGGGCGCAATGAACGAACACAGCTCTGTCCTTATTTCCTGCCGCTGCCTCTTGCCTGGCAGTGTCGATCGTTTTCAGCAATTGATCGATCTGCCTTTTGGTCGGCGCCCGCGAATCCATCACCAGATTGAGATAAGTCAGTCCCAACTTCCGGGCTACCTCCTTTTCGTTGAAACGGCATTCGCTCGGTGCCCGTAGATCAATAATTGTCGAGACGCCGATCTGCTTCAATTCGGACAACCCTTTTTCAGTTGGCGCACCACCACGGTACAAATACGGATGAACCTCATGGAAATTCGGCAGGTCATCTTTGCTCTTCTCTCCCAGATTCGCCTTTGTCGAAGAAGGCTGAGCTTGCCTTTGCTCCTGGGAATCGTTAGAAGCGCTCGCCGCCTGAACTTCCGTTGCCTTCACCAAGTTCGGTGAGAGCAAATTGAACGTCGAAAAAATGATTAAGACCGGAAGCTGCGTCGAGTGCGTCATGCCGTGCCCAACATTGCTATGGTGGTACCAGGCGAATTGTAGCTTAAAGCCAAAGTATTAACTCTCTCTAATGTGCAATTACACATTGAACTTTTTTCTCCTTCGCATCGTTATATACAGTGAAACCAATCACTAGAGAGGTTGGCGTGGACCTTAGTGACAGGGCTTGATTCGAAAACTTTCTCACGAGTAAGGACTTTGCCTATTACAAAGTCCTCGTTCGAAGATACCAAAACCGTGTGTATAGCACGGCATTTCGAATCCTGGGCAACGTGGAGGAGGCAGAAGAGGTGGTGCAGGATACGTTCATCAAAGTGCATCAGAATATCGGCAAATTCCGCTATCAGTGCGCATTTTCATCTTGGCTCTTGAGAATCTGCCACAATCGTTGCCTAGATTTGCTGCGGCTTAAGCAACGCCGCGGTATTTTTCAAACAATCGCCTTGGATGGCCAATCGGCGGAAGAATACAACTTGCCTTTCAATAAGCTCAGCCAGCTACCTGATCACTCACCAGGGCCGGCTCAGCAACTGGAATCTATTGAACAAGGACGGGTGGTGGCGGAAAGCTTGCAAAAATTACCGCATGAGCAGCGAGTGGTTTTGGTTTTACACGACATAGAAGGCTTCTCCTATCAAGAAGTTGCCGAGATAGTGGGAGAAAAAATTGGTACAGTCCGTTCCCGCTTGCATTACGGACGTCTTAGACTCCGGCAACTGCTAAATCCGTACTTCTCTTTTACGACGCTCTCTTTATCGAGGTAATGGCCAATGAACAATCTGTCTCAAAATTGTGACCAGATAGTGCCAATGCTGGATTACTATCACGACCTCGAAGCCGATGCTTTAGAAAGAAGTTCAGTCGAGCAACACTTGAGCCTGTGTGAAGATTGTCGGCAGCGATTATCGGAGATCGACAAACTTGTCGCCATACTGAAATCATTGCCGCAGGTCAAATCTGATATCGACTTTGTCGAACGTATTGAGAAGGTGCTAGTGAGCGAGGCGTCAAAAGAGAAAGAGATGTCTGGGCCAGGTCGTGGCGCTCAGGTAGTGCATCTGAGGACTGGTATTTATTTGTCCCTAGCTGCGGCGATGGTCGTTCTAACCATACTTGCATTTTTGTTCCTCAAGCAGACAAATTCCTCGATGATCGCCGAACAAAACTCGGCGTTGGGGAAGTGGGCTAATCAAAATGCCCACGAGGAAGAGACTGTCTCCCGCGCTTCACCAACAACGGCAAGCCCAGCCGAATCTGGCGATAAGCCAAGTGATACAGCGCCCTCACCTCGGCGCCCCATTGAAGAACGACAAGCGCCAGTAAAAATTGGCAAATCCGCCCCCGTTCGGGTGGCCAAAGATGCGCATCAATCCGATTCAGACTATATCGCCAATGGCGATCTATTTAAACAGGAAGCTAAACAAGAAGGAGAGCGGCTCAATGGCGATAGTCAAGCTCATAGCTTGGTAGCTTTTGGCGAAGCAGTGCCTACTAATATTTCAGAGGAGCTTGGTATAACGACAGACGAGGATGGATTGTATGCAATCAAAATGTAGAGTGCAGACAAAAATTACGGCAACGGTTACTCGAGCGTCGAGAACCGGGCTTTGTCTTTTATCAGCAATTTGCGTTTCTACCACTGCCGCTGTAGCTCAAGCTTTCAGTCAGCCTTTCCCCGATCGCTCTGAGCAGCGACTGCCAATTTTACTTTGTCAGAACAGCACAACACAAAATATCAGCGGGCAACATGCTTCGGACAAATTGAGCAAGCCGACCGAGTCCGCTAAACAGACAGGAGATAGTTCGGGCAAATTAGACAAAGCCTCCGATTCGGGCAATTTCGGCAATCGCGGGCCCGCTAAACCAGGCAATAGGTTGGGAAGCTTTCTCAATCATCCAATCGATTTTTCTGTTCTCAATTTAACCGATGAGCAAAAGCAAAAAATGCAGCAGATGCGCAGCGAAAATGCGGCGAAGAGCCGCGATCTACGCAAGCGATTCAAAGAAAGTGCTGCTCGGATGAGAGATTTGATGTTCGATGGCACAGCGAAGGACGACCAAATACGAGCGCAGCGAGATCAAGTCCGGCAATTGCGGGAACAGCTTGAAGACTCTCAATTGGAAGACTTTTTAGGGATGCGGTCATTATTGACATCGGAACAGAGAGACAAATTGAAAGATGTCAAACTGAGTATGTTTCGAAGCCGGGATGGCGGCGCTACCGATAGCGTGAAGCGCCCAGCTGATGCGTTAGTCGGCAAAAACGATAAAGACGCCAAAGATGTCGGTAAAGATCTGGGCAAAGATCTCGCTCAGGCAAGTCCGCCGGCTAAAAATACTGGCCACCGAAGTGCCAAGCGCAACCGCAACGTAGCTGGCAAGGCAGCGAATGTGACCGGACAGTCCAATTTGCCTGGCCAACCGAGTGGAAGCGATGAATTCGGGGGCTCGCTGCCGCCCCCTTAGTAGTGAGCGCAATCATTTATGTTTCTTTTTCTGCTTGGCGCCGCCTCCGCCCCAGTCAATGAGGAAATCCGATTCGTCACGGTTACCGCCGCTCGACGAAGGTGGTGAGGATTCCTCAGGTTGAGTTTGTATTTCTTTGGCAGTTTCCTTTGACCTGGCCTTAGGTTTGGCCTGTTGGGTTTGTTGCATGATCGATTGAGTAGGATATTGACCGGGTGCCATAACCGGCGGCAAGAAGTTTGGATACATCGGCGTTGATGGTGGCGGTGGTGGCACGAGGCTGGCGTGTCTCGACTTTCCTTTTTGATACGTGGCTGATTGTGCGGCCGGGGATGGTGTAGTGCGGATTAAGGCTTGGGCTGGCGGGGCCTTTCTCAGATCTTCGCTGGCCTTTATGCGTGGTTCATTTTCAGAGACTTGATCGCTATTTTTCTCTGATTCTGGCACCCCCTTGGTTGCTCCAACGCCGCTGGAAAATGCACTTGATCTGCTCGTTTTGTTCGATTGCCTGCCATGCTCGTCGGCGGCAATTGGTTCGGTGGGAAGTGTCGCTGTGGTTTTAAGTAGTGGCATCACCGGTATGTCCGGCCATGCAGCTGCCTTGGAACGAGAAGCAGTTTTTGACTTGCCGTGCTTGGTGGCAGAGATTTTTCGTTTTTCGCCTGCTCTTTTCTTGCTTAGTTCTAATGCCTGTCGTTCTTGCTCAATCCGCTCCTTCTCTAAATTCAGCTGTGCTCTCTCTCGCTCCAATTCTGATATTTTTTCATTCTCGAGCTTCTTAACTGCTTCCTGTTCCTCTTCTTTTCGATAGGTTTCCGGCAACAGTTTCTTCAAGATGCTGGGCTGGGTATTGTTTGCTTCCTGACGAACGCCAGTCTTCTCCTTCGACTGGGTAGTCGCTGGCGTGACCAAAGGGCCAATGGCTGCCGTTGTCGATGGTCCCTTTGTCTGAGAAGAAGATTTGGTGCTGCTCGGATTTTTTAATTGATCACTCGGTATGAAGGCTGCCTGAATGTTGTCGGCGGTAGGTGCTGGTGCCGCTATGCTTGCTGCCGTCACCATGTGATGAATAACTGCTGCTTCCCGAGCGGCTTCAGCTGGACGATTCAAATCCTGTATGTAAAGGACAAATGCTTCCTGCGCTTGGGGAGACTGAGGATTTTTTGTCCTGGCTGCCTGAATTTCTTTGTAAAGCGCCGGCTTGTTATTTTGTTTGCGATAGACCGAAGCTAATTCCAGCCTGGCGTTTATTGAATTGGGATTACAATCAACCGCTTTGGCAAAAGCTCGCTGAGCTCGTGGGAGCTTGCCGTACAGTTTAGCGACAGAGCCCATCTCAAAATACAGGTCTGCCAAGTATGGTGAGTCGGGACCGTACTTTTTCTTCGCTTTCTCGATCGCTTTCTCGTAAAGCTCCAGAGCCAGGTCCGGATTGTGTTGCTCGCAACTCTCCATAGCTCTCTGGCGATAGGCTTGCGCTGTATCTTCTATGCCTAGTGAGGCTTCAGACTCCTTAGCTAGGCACAATGGCCCAGGCACCAAGCCAAGCTGGCATAAGCAAGCAAGTGCGAGTGTTGTCGTCCAGGTCCGCCGTTCTAGCGAATTGAACTTATTTGGTGGCAGTTGGCGCTTCGTGATGTTAGGCAGCCCCTTTCCCTGAATAGTTCTTTCATTGTACGTAATGCAGCCAAAAAATCGATTGGTTTCGATGGCGAAAAAGATGGTGACAATTCATCCTACCTTAGCCAAAGCAATGGTTGCTTCGTTTTTTGACCTGCTAAAATTGCCTCTCTTAAGTTGTTTCGCTCAAGGTAAGAAAAAATGCGCCTGCCAAGGCAACAACGTTCGCGGGCACCGCGGGAGTCTGCTACAGCAGCCCCGTCTCCCCAAAGTCAGTCAACATCAGCCCGCATCTTCAGCCATGGTATCGATTTAAACACCAATCTGGGTGAGGGTTTTGGACATTACAAAATGGAAGGCGAGTCGGACATTCTGCCGTTTGTTACTTCCGCCAATATTGCCTGCGGTGCGCATGCTGGCGATCCGGTAGTAATGGAAGCAGCGCTGGAAGAGGTCAAATACTACGGACTTGCTCTCGGCGCCCATATCGGTTATCCCGATCTGGCTGGTTTCGGTCGCCGAGAAATTCATCTCAGCCCAACTGAGCTGAGAGCCCAAGTATTGTTCCAGCTTGGTGCGCTGGCCGGGCTAGCCCGCACTTTTGGCGTCGAATTTACGCAGGTGCGTCCGCATGGCTTTATGTATCGGCAGATTTGGCACGACATTCGCACGGCAACGCTTATGGCTAAGGCAATAGCCGAATACGATCGCTGGCTCGTTTTGATCGGACCAGCTTGCCCCAATTTATTGATCGCAGGTGAAAAAGCCGGTCTACGTGTGGCTGGCGAAGCCTGGGTGGATCGGGCCTACGATGCTAACGGCAACCTTTTGCCCCATAATCACAGCCGTGCCAGCCTGAAGAACCCGCAAGACATTCTGCATCAAGCGGCGAGCTTGATTCAAAATGGTGAAGTGATGTCCTTGGAAGGGGCGAGAGTGCGTATCGATTTCCAGACAATTCATTTGCATTTCAATATGCCTAACGCGAGGGCCGTGGCAGAGCAAATCCGAAATATGATCGCGAGTCCCCGCTCCTTAACTGCCGAACCTTATTCGCTTGATCGTCCAGAGCCAAACGAAATGGCTTTCGGTGTCTAAGAAGCGCGATCAATTGAACCTGTGAACCGGGGTATCTCATGTTTACCCATCTAAGGTAATCCCCAGTGGACTAGGGCAATCTTTGAGCGCTCGGTATGATCTCGTCGTACCAGCTCCCATAATACTCGGGGTAATCCTCACCGGTAGTTGAGGTTATGGTTCTCTGCAGTGCCCGGCGGATCGCTTTGCGTCCACCTCGCTTATATCGATTGAGCCATTCCAGCTCTTTTGGATCGACTTTCACTCCTGCACTGAGCAGCTCCTTGACAATCATAATTTCATGCACAATCGCTTCCGTCTCTTCTTCCAGGCAGCGGTCAATAAATTCCTGTCGACCAGTTTTGCCCGGTATTGGATCAACTGTCGGTTTGATTATGGCGTGGACAAATTCGTGAGCGATGCTGATCAGTTTGTAGTTGCGCGGACACCAGCGGCCAATATAAATGGTGCGCTTTTTGCGATCGTAATAAGCCCGGCATGGTCCGTCCACCAGGCGGATGCGCACTCCTTCGTTGCGAATACGTTCGATGTCCTCAATTAAAGTCGGCGACTTGAGCGCTGTCTCTACTAATCTCTTGCCAAATTGTCGACGGAGGTTTCTCAAAATACTGGTCACCTGTTGATTAAATCGATATATTAATTCTACCCTAAGAGGTAGTCAATAGGATAGTGCCGAAAAGTGCCAATTAGCGGGCCCCCCGGCTGGAAGTCATGAACCGCAAGGTTGACTTGCCAGATTAATTTTTCGTGGAGTGCAGAGTCAATAAAAAGAAAGGACCATCTGTGCCGGGACACGAACACTATAAGCTTCGTCACATACATATTTCTGGCAGAAGCGAAATGAGCAAGCTGGGCATGTTAAACGGGGAGCAAGGGTAAACCCGTAAACGGATGGCTGATAAAGAGAAATCAAACCCCAATCATTTGTGGAAAGCCCGTAACACTTGCTCGTGTTTACGGTAGGGTTTGCGGTAGCTGTCTGATTACATAATTTAGAGAGCAAAGATGACTAATATATTGGCGCCCAACGCAGTCTTGAGGTTGTTTCGAGAGATCGGTGAAACAACCAAACAAAAAAGCGATTTAAAAGGAATTCTGCAATCGTCTGCGGCCACAATTGGTCGCCATTTAGGATTGGACCGCTGCACTGTACTCTGGCTCAAAGCTGAACTGGCAGATCCTGGCCTAAAAACCCTAGCGGTTATCGCCGACTATCTCGCTTTCGATTCAGCCTACTTGCATGAGAAGTGCTATCAGCTGAGCGAGAATTCTGAACTTTACGAACTCCTGCGTCAGGGGAAACCACTACCGCTCAAAGATCTGGTTGCTGGCGAGCAGTCGGGGTCCAGACTCGATCAACTCGACAGTTTCATTGCCGACAGTCGAAGCCAGTCTCTGGTCGCTTTTCCATTGATTTCGCAGACCAGGCTGGTCGGCTGCCTGTCAATGCATTGTTGCCAGCGTTCGGAACCATTTTCGGAAGAAGTTTTGGAGCTAGGTGAAACCTTGGCTGCCGTTTTAACAATGGCCACTGACCGGATCAAATTGGATAATGAATTGACGACGGCCAGGAAAATTTTCGAAGAGGCCGCTTTTCCGTCGATTATTGTGGATCGCCAGACTGCCAAAGTATTGAAGGCTAATCGCGCCTGCCGACAATGGCTTGGCCACAGCAAGACCATCCTCGACCAGGGTGTGGAGCAACTTTTTCCAGAGGGGCACAACATTCTGGCGGCGATGCGCTCGCTCACCGCAGTGAAACCTACGGCCACAGTGCCCGATATAGCCTCCGTTGCCGAGGGAGTACCAAATCATCTGGATGCAGAACTCTCCTTGATGGACAGCAACAATGATCCTGAAGTCTTGCTGATTCTTCATCCAAGAGTGCCGATTAGTCCGGCTGGCGGAATCAGTAGCTCAGAAGAGTCCGGTGTTAAGCGCGCCGAAGAGATCGCCAATAATCTGTCCAAACAGCTGAGTTGGGAGCGCTGGCTCAGGCAGATGATCTGCAAGCTGCATGCCACACTCGATCGAGATGCTCTCTTGCAAAACGTGGTTGATGGTTTTGGCAGAGCGTTAGGCGCGAGTAGATGTTTGATTGTGCGCACCGACGGCCTGGTATCACCGATGGTGACACACGAATACGTTGAGCCGGATATTTCTCCGTTAGGGCTTGGTCGCACCGGTCAGTTTCCAGCAGCTGCCATCTCTTACTTCCGGCAAAAAGTGGACGCAATTCCAGACATTTCAATCTTAGCCAAGTCCGGCGAGCTCACGGCCGATGAGTACGAATACTTTGCAGAAAACGGCGTTCGCGGTATGGCTGCTGCACCGATCGCCAGTCATGGAGCCAATTACGGTGTTATCGTTATTCTAGAGCGCGGCCCAGTCAGAAAATGGACGCAACATGAGTTGGACGTTCTGGAGATAACGGCCAATCAAACAGCGGTAGCTTTAGGGCATAGCCAGTCTTATTTACAGCTAAAAGATCAATTATTCAACATGAATTTGCTCGGCAATCTTACCCAACAGCTGACCAATACGCTGGAGCTGGTAAGCCGCAGCGGCAAATCTGAAGGACAAGAGGAAAAGGCGAAATCTCCCGGTGTCGCCCCGCCTCTGTCTCTTAGAGAGCTTGAAGTGCTGAAGTTAATTGCCTCCGGCTTAGCTAATCGAGAGATTGCCCAGCGCTTATTCTTAACCGAATCAACCGTCGAGTTGCATGCCTCTCGCATTAGGAAAAAATTGAAACTAAAAAGCCGCACCGCACTCGTCAAATTCGCCTGTGACAACGGTTTAGCATAGATTCTCTTATCAAGCGCCTTTGCCGTTCGGGCAATTTATTTCCGACCCTTACCGCTGTCTCGGAGCCCGCCCCGGACATTGGCAGTGCAGCGTCAACATTTAGCATCCAGCCACTTGCTAAGCGTCCTGTTTTGTAATACAATTCACGACAAGGGGACCTGCACGTGATAACTACATTTGAGGACGAGAACATTACCAAGAACGGCGTCACTCGTCGTGAAATTCAGGAAGTGTTTGAATCGGATCTGTCCTTCGTTGATGACTTAGAACCAAGTGAACGAGGCAATGATCGAGCAATGATTATAGGTTGGACTTTCTCTGGACGCATTTTAGAAATAGGCATTGAATATTTTGAAACCGAGGAGAGAGAACACATTTTCCATGCCATGGATGCAGGCAAAAGCTATAAAGTAAATTTTTCAAGGAGATTAGGACATGGCAGTTAAATACAAGAAACTAACAGGGCAAGAGCGCTTGAACAAACTGCGCACGCAAGCCAAAAAAGAGCTAAGCATCGCCGGTACAGTTCAATTTCGACTGGATGAAGATACCATGCTCCTTCTGATGAAAGCAGCTGACCAGAAGAAAATACCTTTAGGCACTTTGGTGCGCATGTGGACGGTCGAACGGCTGTCCGCCGAGGGTTATGTCACAAAATAGGACAGCGGCGCTTTTTGTTTCGTCTACGAAACTGGGGGATACAGAGTTGGTAGCGTTGGGCGTAAACCGAGGCTCTTAAATGCCTCAGCATCCAAACGCAAATCGCTTCCGGGATTATCGTTGAGTTCCTCGAAAATGGGCCTCAGGTACGACTGACGCTCGATAGCCAGTGTTGACCCGGCCGGCAAACGACTTATAACGTCAATCCCCAGTAATGTATTCGGATTGACTTGATTTCCAATTGTGTGTTGCTCCCCAATAATCGTTACATCGCTGCTCGTTAAAACTTGCTCGAGATAGTTACCGGCAGATTGGCCCTCACTATTGATGTAGTTATTGATTTGAACAATTCTGTCGGACGGCACTCCAAGTCTGCTTGCGATGGAAACAGGCAACTTCTCGGAAAGAAATTGGTTTGATGGTCGATCGAGCAATGCCAGAGTCCTTCGAAGCGCGGACATGGTCGGGGCATGGACACTCTCCACAGCCGCACGAATCACATCACCCATCGGCGCCTTCGGAGCCATAATGGAGAGTGGTTGTGATAGCCATGCTGCTGCGCCTGAGCCTGTCTCTCTCTCAGCTACTCCAAAAATCTCAGGCAAGCATTCCCTTAGCGCTCTTTCGGCACCAAGCTTCTCGCCTACGGTTTTGATAAGGGAACAAATTCCTCTAGATTCGGCATAGTTCGTCTTCTGATACTCGGTCATAGTGAGCTGGCTGAGCCAATCATAGGTTCAAGTTCCATTCGCGCTAATGGGGGAATTACCACGCGATTCGTATTTTCACGATGAGTTAATGAGCGTCAGCCGAAAGACGAACTTCAAATTCAAAGGAGCGCGTCCGATCTTCTCAAAGCAGAGAAGAGACTTCGTTGTCGATCTGCTCGTAAGCGCCTTCGCCGGCATGATGAAAAGCCAGCTTGCCTTGGCGATTGAATATGAGAAGATTCGGCCAGTAATGATTGTTGTATGCGTTCCAGGTTCGCCCGTCATTGTCTATGACAATAGGATATTCGATGCCGAGTTTCTTTGCTGTCGCTTTCACTACCTCTATTTGGCGCTCAGATGCCAACTCCGGCGTATGCACACCGATAACCTCTAGCCCTTTAGCATGATATTTGCGATAGAGAGTCACCACATGCGGTACTGCTGCCAGGCAATTGGCGCATCTGGACGTATAAAAATCTATGATTACTACCTTATTTTTGAGGTCAGCTAACGTCCTTGGAGGACTGTTTAGCCAGGTTTCAATTCCTGCAAATTCTTTCAAGCTGGACACTTGCTGTTGCCCATCATCAGCGTGAGAAGGCGCGAGGAAGAAACCAAGCGCGAGAGAAAGCGCAATAAATAGAGATTTTGCTTCAGTCCTGTTCACGTTCATTTTAATGACACTCCTTTTAATGGCACTCCGGTCGTCCGGCTCTCATAAGCGAGCTCGCGCTTTGATCTCTAGATATGCATCCACTAATTTGCTGCTAAGCTCCTGAGGCGGGCAATCAAGGATGAGGCAGCCGCGCTTCTGTAATACAGAAAGCGCAAGCTCACGCTGCCACAAGAGATCTGTGGCGATGGCCCGTTTGTAGGAAATATCTTTTATTTCTGACACGGAAAAATGATGATTGTCAGCACCAGATATGGTGCTAGAGTTCGCTATCTTGGCGATTTGCCGATCTTTCAAGGTTACACAAAAAGGTAAATGCCGTGGCGCCAAACTGGCCAGCCCGGCTAAAAGTGCCTGCGAACCGGTAGGGTCCATCAAGTCTGTCAAGACTACCATCAGGCAGCGTCCCTTTTGGGCGGAAGCAAAATAAGAAAGCACCCCGACATAGTCAGGCTCAACCATGCGCGGCTCAACATCAAAACAACCGTCCAGTAACTTTTTCAGGTAGGCTTTGCCACGGTGCGGTGGAAGATAAACCAGCGGCTTGTCCGCAAATATGCCCAGACCGACTTGATCGTTGTAGCTCAATCCGGTGAGTGCCAGAGACAAGGCGGCATTCAGTGCATGATCAAAGCGAGTCAATCCCTCCAAATCGGACGTCATCATCCGACCGCCGTCGACCAGAATTACTAAGCGTTGTTCTTGTTCCGTCTCGTATGTTCTTACTACTGGGCGATCTCGCCTGGCAGTGGCCTTCCAATCGATGCTTTTCACATCGTCACCGACTGTATATTCTTTCAAGCTTGAAAAATCGGTGCCCTGTCCGCGCTTGCGCTGATGCAACTCGCCCAATTCAGTAGAACGACTGAGCTTGATGGAAAGCTCGTACAAAGCGCGCAGGTCACTGTAGACCTTTACTGATTGGGGCGCTTGCACTTTGGTCTGGCGCCAAAACAATCCGAGGAAGCTGAGGTAACGTATGTTTATGTCTGAGAACCGATAGGCGCCTCGTCTGGTTGGTCTCAAGTTGTACTCAAGTTGACTGACGCCCAGACCGCCGAGATCAAAGGAGAACTCGCGCACATCGGCCGCAATCTCGTCGGGATAATCATCACGCACTAAGCAACGGATAGGATTTGCACTGAGATTGGATAAGCGAATTTTGACAGGATTGTCTCGCCCGATCGAAAGCCGATCGGTCACTTCCCGAGTGGCTGCAAGCAAGTGTGGTCTTAACGTCAGTTGGTAATCAACCAGGAGCAAAAGCAAGAGAATTAGATTGATGGTGTAGGCTAACGTCTGGGCAAGAGGAAACCACGCCGCCAAAAGAAATAGAAGTAGAGCTGCGACCAAGATTTGGAAAGTCAATTTGCTAAAGATCATCCATTCTTAGCCCTGTGAGCTCGCGTTCTTGTTGGGTTAACTTAGATGCCCCGATTGCTAAACAATTTCAGCGGGGTACGGCGATTTGGCGCAACAGGCTGTTAATCACCTGCGTCAACGTGACGCCATCCAATTCGGCTTCGGCTGTCATAATCAATCTGTGCCGCAAAATAGGTTCGGCAACAAATTTTATATTGTCCGGCGTGACAAAGTCCTTGCCCTCGATTGCCGCGTGGGCCTTAGCTGCAGACAACCAGCTAAGCGCAGCACGCGGGCTGGCACCAAGTTGCAAGTCAGAGAGCGCCCGCGATTTTTGTATTAGTTCCATCAAGTAGCCGAGAATACTGTCATCTACTTTCACGTTGTCCAATTCCTGGCGGCAAGCCATAATTTCATCGGCGCTAGTCACCGCTTGCAAGGCTGGTGCTGTCTTTCTATAAAGACCTGCTTGCCAATTAGCGAGCATCTTCAATTCGGCATTGCCTTGCGGGTAGCCAATCAAAATTTTGAGCATAAATCGATCGAGTTGTGCTTCAGGCAAGGGATACGTTCCTTCAAACTCAATCGGATTTTGAGTGGCCACGACCATGAAAAGATCAGGCAATTTCTGACTGTTCCCATCCAATGTTACTTGTCGCTCTTCCATGGCCTCCAACAAGGCGGACTGAGTTTTAGGAGGCGTCCTGTTGATTTCATCTGCCAGGAGAAGACTGGTAAAAATTGGTCCTCTTTTCAGAGTAAAGCTTTTGTTGGTCAAGTCATAAATGCTTGTGCCAATGATGTCGGACGGCAACATGTCTGGTGTCAACTGTACGCGGCCGAAATCTGTGTCAATCAAATTAGCCAGCGTCTTGACCATCAGAGTTTTTGCCGTGCCAGGGACACCTTCCAAAAGCACGTGTCCTTCAGCGAGCAAAGCGACAAGCAGTTGGTCAATCACCATCTCCTGCCCGACAATCTTCTCATTCAATTTCTCTCGTAATGTATTAAATACACTAGTAATTTGACCTGGCATGTTTGGGTGTTTTCCCTTCTTTTGCTAGCGGAGCTTTCAGTGGCAACGATAGATTTGAGCTATTCAGTTGCGCGACAATCTTATCGTATGAATGAATGAAGTGACGCAGTTGGACATCTGAAATTGTATTCGTCGTTAGAGCTTGATCGGTTTTTGTAAAGAGATCACTGACGTCTTGCAGAAATTTTCGCTCGCCGTGCTGTCCCTGTATAGTCAGCAATTGACTAATCACCTTTTCCTGGGATTCATGCGGAGAGATGTCAAAAGCATTGAGAATCTTTGTCCGAAACGACTGGCTCAAGATCTCTAATACTGTGGAATTGGCTTTGGCCCTGAGATAAGTTCTAGCCAGTCCGTTAATGTATTCAAGATTGGAGATGGATCTGGACGGACGCAATTTTTCCCGCCGCCCAAATCTTTGCTCTGAACTGACGAGCGCGGCTAAAAGAATGATCATCAACTGCAAACATATAATACCTGGCGTCCGCCGGGCGAGAAATATGAAAACATTAGTGGCTTGAGCAAAGCCGTGGCAACGTTCATCAAAAAATATTGCACCGTGAGCGGTGCGAAATACGTTCACCAGAAATTGGAAATTGGGCCAATCATTTTTGTCTGTCAGCTTTAGGTTAGTGCAAAGACTTGGGGTTGTACCCAGATAAACCCGCCCTCTGCCATGCTTGAAGAGAGCAATTAACGTACCACTTTTGTCCGACAAAAGTGGTGACCCACCTTTTAACCTGGTATCGGTGCTAAGTTGAAGCCTGCGAACGTGAGCAAATTCAGGACGCTTATTGCCCTCAACATCAATCGGTGCTTCGTTCAATTCTGCACCATCGGCAGCGGTGGCACCCAGCTTTTCCACGAGCCGGCGTGTCATTTTGAAAGTTAGATGATCGAGATAAACAAGATCGTTACCTTTTGCCACCCAGCGTAAGATTTGTTCGACTTCAAATTCCGCCAGTGACTCTGTCGGCTGAATGATCACGAGCATGCCTTCTACTTCCGGTAATTGCCGATAGGGTAGAGACCAAAGCTGGCAATCCAGACCGACCCGCTTGGCAATTTCATATAGCCCGCTAACGCCGCTTGGCTTTGAATTGAAAATAGAAGCCAGCGTACGCGACTCAGGTAGATATTTCTGGAGTTCGCTGTCATAGGAAGCGCCCAGCCAGACTGCCAATGTGCTGACAACAACAAAAAGTAGCAATTGCCAGAAAATGACGAGGCGATCAGGCGGTGTCAGCTTATCGACGAGCATTTCCCTTTCTTTGCTGTGTTTAGTGCGCATTGCCTGTGACACCAGATGCGGTGGGCTGAGACTGTCCGGTGGTGGTCGCCGACTCCTTATCTATGGCCTCCAGCCAATTAAGCGATAATTGGAATTCGTCGGGGCCCGCAGACTTACCGCCAAACCAGACGGATTCAACTAAGTTCGCCAAGTTGCGGAACGTTTTAGCCAAAATCGGTTTTTGTACCAGAGCGTACCAATATTCATAATTGGTGCGACTGGGCGAGAAGGAGAGGATATGACGTTCTTCGAAAAGATAGAGGGAGCAGAGGTAGGCTGCCCGACATGCCTGCCGCCAATTAGCCGCGGACGCCTGGCGCTCGGCTTCAGCCCGCCAGGCAGTTGCACTTACGAGTTGAGTAAAGGTCGCCTGACCTTTGGAGGCGATTTGTGCTTGGATCTTTAGCTGTCTCAATCGTGCCCAAAGCATGACCAGCAAAACGGCAAGACAAAGCACACCGACTGCGCACAATGACAGCTGCAAGACATTGCTGGCCATGCGTGAGTCAGTCAATCCGGGGATGATAATCTGCCAGGAGGCGAGAAAATCATGCAACCAGCGCAATGTTTTCTCCAGCCATTGCTGAAGCTTGATCAATAAATCGGGAGACTTTCGGTAATGATAGCTCATGGCTACTTGAGCTATTTGCGGATAAATTTCGCTGAAGTTCATTGCTTTTTTTAATTCGTCTTTGCACCACAAAACGTGGTTTATTCAACTTACCTGAAAAATTGCCGATCGAAACCCTGCCGGAAAATGCCGCAAAAAGGTCTGTATGGTTATAAAGGATATGCTTGCTCCTCACCAGACACCTGAACGCCATCCGCTTTTGCAACATCTGACGGTGAGCGCAGTAGTAATTCATCGTGCTCATGTGCTTTTGGTCCATCATAAAAGGATAGGCGCCTGGCTCCCACCTGGAGGGCACGTCGAACCGGCTGAATTGCCACATGAGGCGGCCATCCGTGAAGTTTTGGAGGAGACAGGCGTAGCTGTCCAGATCTTGAGCGAAAGATTACCAAATACAGGCGATCCGGATGCTTTCTTGCTACCCAGTCCGCTTTGCCTGCATGCCGTCGTAGCACGCGAGCGTGGTGATGATGTCTACCATGTTGATATCGTTTATCTTTGTCGTCCCGTTTTTGCCGACCCGAGGGAGGACTTCTTGAGCGTACGAGCCAATGAGGAGTTGCATGACGCGCGCTGGGTAGCGCTGGCTGAGATTAGTGAATTGCCTCTAGCAAAGAACGTGGTGGAGGTCGTGCAAAAAGCAATTGAAGCGCTTGGCTTGCTGCCGATTGGCTGATCATTATCAGCCGGAATCAGCCGCAATCAGCCGGCCAGGCCCAGGCGTGCGTCGGTGCTTTTGGTTGTTGTGCGGCAATGAAGCGAGAAAGCAACTAACTGGTCGCCCGGTTGGTTTATTTCCTGGCAATTTTGGGATACTAGAGGAGTGTTCCGGTTAGAGACACTCCCGACCCCAAACACTAAAAAGCTCAAAAGATGACACTCCGATGAACGGATTGGTTCAGAAACTTGCCGGCGTTCGCGATCTAAAAAAGATCCTGGAAACTACAGTTAAGGAGTTAGGCGAATCTTTCAATGCTGATGCTTGCCAGATCATGCTCAGCAGCCCGTTAGATAACAATGTCACCTCCATTTGCGAATACAGGCCGCCCGGTGAAAGTGATGATTCAGGTCGGTTGCCGACCGTAACTTTGCCGCTGATGCTCCATGGCAGCGCGCTTGGCTCTTTTAGTTTGAGCCGCAGGCACGATATGGCTCAGGACGAAGTCAATTCTATTCGCGTCGTCCTTGGCGAGCTAACCGATGTCATCAGACACGCCCAAATTAACGATGTCGTCCAAAGAGACACTTTCCGGGAGACGTTTCTGGTGGAAATTGGCAACGTCATGTCCTATTCGCTGGGCATCGGCGATGCTCTCTTCATGGTCGTCAATATTTTGGGGAAAGTTTTGCAAACCAGCCGCTGTCTGTTTATATGTACGGACGAAGCTCAGGCCGGCTGGAAGTGCTATGAGTTTTGGCTGCAAGATAAAGTTGAGAGTTGCCAGGATTTTCGCTGGCCAACTACCGATTCGCCGGTGATCGCCCAGACATTGCTCTCTCGTCAACCGTTGCACTTTTACGAGGGGCAGCAAAACTCTTACGTTTCTCCCGTCCAGGAAGAGTTGCAATTTATCGGCGTCAAATCGCTTCTGGGCATCGCTTTACGCAGTGCTCAGGCAACACACGGCTGTGTCATTCTGCAGCAATGTGATTACCGGCGAGCCTGGACTCGCGGTGAAATCGACATGACTCAAAATGTGGCGGACAAAGTTGCCGAGGCTCTGCTTCAGCTACCGGCTGAAAAACGGGCGCGAGAACCGATTATGCAATTGCATCAGCGTATCGTTGCACCGGCGCCGGATGCTCAGGCCCAGGATGCCTTCTCCAAAATCGAAGGCGTAAGAAGGGCGTTAAAAGGAGCGCTCGGGCAACAAGCCATTCCCTCGGCGCGTCCAGCTCCCGCCGCGCCACCACGGAAGAGACCGGGCAGCTCGACGAAAACTTTGCCGGCCCTGGAAAAACCGGCTGCCCAGTCGACGGAGGCAGTTGGTGGTCCCCCGACCGGCGCAGCGACGCCGACGATCTCCCAGGTTAAGGCTAAGGGGCCAGGACCAACGACGGCGCCGAGCGAAGGTGCGGCATCACCCTCAGCCGGGACGAAATCGCTGGGCAGTGTGCTTAGCGGCGCGAATGCGGCTGCATCTGAGACCGAGATGCCTGCCGCCTTGGCTAAAGAGACGAAGGACAAACTGGCAGCTCATCTCGATCCTCATAGCGATCTTGAATTTGCTGATGCTCCTAATCTGGTCGGCAGCGAATCGGCGCCAGTGGCCGAAGCACCTGCGGATGTCAGCACAACGAGCGGACCCTGGGGAGATCTGGATGCAATCGCCGCTCCTGCTAACGCCGGACGTGGTGGCTTGGGTGGTGCTATGTTAGGCAAGGCCCGCGCCAGTACTGCACCCTCTCTTTTCCGCAAGGAAAGGCTCAAGGCCGAATCAGAAGCGACAGTGGAGAAGAAAGCCGAAGTTACCGTCGCCCCGCTGGAAATTGACGAGGAGGCGGCACAAAAGAAGCTGAATGAAATTATGGCCTCGTCCGATGAGCGCAGCGATTACATCTTTGCCACACCCGGCTTGGACATGAGAACGCTCGGACGGATCGATGGTTGGGTGCATGAAATTGAAAGCAAAGACGCCTTTGTCGACGGGCACGTCATGCCGACCGCTCAATATGCTGTAGCCATTGCTCTCGAAGCAGGCCTGTCCCAGGAACAGATTGACGTTGTTCGCCAAGCGGCTCTCGTACATGATGTCGGCAAGTTGGGGTCGCCCGCGTCGTTACTGCAAAAGCCGGACGAGCAATTGGAGGATGCGGAGTTATTAGCTATAATGAGGCATCCGATTGCCGGGGCCGAGCTGCTCGAGTCTTTTGCCGATTTAAAGCATCTATCGTCGATCGTTCTTACTCACCGAGAAGAGTTCGACGGTGAGGGCTATCCACAAGGTTTGAAAGGCGAGGAGATTCCGATTGAAGCCCGGATAATCGCAGTTGCTAACGGCTATCACTGCTTAGTCAGTACGATGAGATATGGGCCCGGTCTCTCGCCCGCCGCAGCGCAGCAGAAGTTGGTTGACGAAGCTGGTAAGAAGTACGATCCAGCCTTTGTCCAGTTCCTGCTGCAGGCGATCAAGCTAAATAAAGTGCCGGCCGTAGTTTGATGCCCTTTGCTCAGGTGCCGGCTCAGGTGCCGATCAAGTCGCTAACGTCCATGCCCCGGAGGCTCAAGCTGATCTTGTGTTCTTTAGGCGAAAACTTTTTGATGATCGCTTTTACATTTTGACCGACCTGAACAATGTCTTCCGGTTTGACATTTGGCTGTTCAGACATCTCGACGGTGGGCAATAAGGCATCCACGCCTGGATAAATCTGGACAAAAGCTCCGAAACTTTGAATTTTACGGACAGTGCCGCTGACCACTTGCCCATCTTGGAACTTATCTTCGATCTCTTTCCAGGGATCCGGCTGCATCTGTTTCAGACTCAAGCTGATGTGACCTTTGTCGCGATCAACCTTGAGAACTTTAGTGGTGATTACCTGGCCGACCTTCAAAACATCGGATGGATGTGAAACACGCTCCCAGGAGATTTCGGAGATAGGCAACAAGCCGTCTAAACCGCCGAGATCGATGAAGGCGCCGAATTCAGCAATGCGTACCACTTCGCCTGAGACCACCTGACCGGCCTCCAGGGTATTGAGGATCTTTTCGCGTTGTACTGCTTTTTCTTCTTGCACAGCGAGTCGCTGGCTTAAGATCAGCTTGTTGCGCTTGGTGTCGGTCTCCAGGATTTTCATCGGAATTTCCATGCCGATCAATTCTTCTGGTGTCGTACCCTTTACCCTGAGCTGACTGGCAGGGACAAATCCTCGTAAGCCGTAGACGTCGACAACGACGCCGCCTTTGACGACCGCCGAAATCTTGGCTCGAATTGTGTCGTCATTCTTTTTCTGCTGTTCGAGCTGGACCCAACCCCTTGCCTGGGCTACGCGCTTGAGGGAAAGGGTGAGCTGGCCGTTCTCATTTTCCTCTCTCAGTATGTAGAATTCCAGCCGATCGCCAACTTTAACCGCGTCCTCTACATGGTCGACCGGGATATTGGATATTTCCTTTACCGGGACGAAACCCTCGGACTTGCCGCCGACATCCACAAGCACTCCATCGCGCTCGATGCGCACTACATTGCCTTGAACGATGTCGCCTTGCTCGAACTTCAAATCAGGCGTTTGCTCCAACAGACGCTCGAATTCTGATTTGGCGCTTTGTTGCTCTAACTGCTTTTCTGCCACTGAGATGGTTACTCCTTTGACCTCTAAAACTTCATGCATGGAACGGTCGATTCCTCTTTTCCCTTGACACTGGGTTCCCTTGTCTTTTAGCTGAACGCCCACAGGCGGTGATTTCAATCAGCGGCTGACCGTTGAAAACAAGTCAGTCTTCAATTCGCCATCAGGCTTTTGAGCCCTCAACAGGAGGCAGCCTTTAGGCTGGTCTCCAGCACAACGTATTCGGGTAAGTGTTGCCGGCGAACCTAACACTATAGGGCAATTGTGGAGAGGACTTCAATATCATGTACTAAGCTTTAAGTGATCCTTTAGAGTCGCTGCCATCGAGTCGTCTCCAGTAGAGTCGCTCTAAAGTTTCCTGTGGGACATCTGGTAAGGCATTTAGCCGCTCGGTCCGGGGCAAGAATTGTGAAGTGGATGTAAAAGACTGGTAGCTCGTTTCAGGGCAAGAGATTGGACCGGGCTGATAGCCGTTTCATATTTCTCAGTCAGGCAGGCAAGTTGCCGGGTGCAATTCAGTTGGGGATTATCGGTCCAACGAGAGTTTTTGCTGTAGGAACTCAGCCGCAATTGGCAGACTGGAAATGGTGTCGAATATGGTGCGGGTTTGAATTAGAGGTCATGCTCTGCGGTGCTTTCTTCTCGGCTGTAGATCAGCCAATTCATCGACAAACTTAGATTTTGTAAATTTCGCCTGATATTGGCTTGGTATCAGATATACGAAGATCATGCGAACGACTAAGTTTATATAGGTGTTGAGCATCCCGCCGATCGCCGCTCGCTTTGCCGGTTTTAGCAGGCATTGCAGCTGCGCAAATACAGTTTATAATGCCTCTGTTCAGCGTGTCATTTTCTCGGTTTACGGGCGCGATTTAGGGGCAGAGTTTATGAATTTGAAAAATATCCTTGGTATTGCATTCAGTGCGGCACTATTGTGCTCGTCGTTATCCGTAGGCACTGTGTATGGTGCGGACTTAGTAACTGGCAGCGGTACTCCGGTTGTCGCTCCGGCGACGCCCGCGGTTGAACAGTCACCGGAACTTAAATCGGCGGCGGAGCGCATCGATTTATCTAAGACAAAACTAGATCAGGCCCGTCAGCAGTTGTCCGCGGCCAAAGCTATGCTCAAGGCGGCGGAGGCCGAATACAAAGCCGCTCGGGCCGATCAAGAAGCGCTATCCTTGCGGTCAGAAGCCCGTAAGTTGGCAGATGCTTCCGGACTGCAAGACACAGGTGCTCAAGCTAACCGTCTCTATCCGGTTGATTTGTCTCAGGTGAAGTCAACGACTGCTAGTCCCGCCGCCGCTCCCGGCTCCGGCACCACAGTGATGATGGGACTGGACAATCGTCTACAACAAAGTGACGTTAAAGCCGACCCGCAAACTCCGGTCGTTGCCCCCGGACAGCCGTTTACTGGAGCACCGGCGCCTGCTAGCGTTCAATAGTCAAATAAAAGATAAGCCTCAGATTTTGCGAGCACGGTTGGTTTGCCCCAAGCGCCGGATCCTGAAAGGGAAGCGGCGCTACCGTGTTAGTGCTCCTGAAGTTCAGCTTTGCAATTCGCCGCTTCTGAGCTTTGTCGATGCCAGAGCTGCTTTAGCCGCCTCTTGTTCGGCAGCCTTCTTTGATTTGCCAACGCCTGTGGCCGAGCACTTTCCCCTCGATTTCTACGGATACAGAAAAGATCGGATCGTGTGGCGGGCCATCGACTTGTATAACCGTGTACAGGGGAATGCCTTGTGCTTTTGCCTGAGTTAGTTCTTGCAGTTCCGCTTTGAAATTGTCCTTAATGTCATCGCGATCAATGGTCGTCGCTTGATTGCCGAACAATTTGACTACCAAGTGCTGGGTTTGAAACAAGCCCAGATCGCTATAGACCGCTCCCAAAACGGCTTCCAAAGATTGGGCCATAATCGACGGGCGCATTTGCACCTGGCGACCGAGCAAAATATATTTGCTCAAATTCAGGCTGCTAGCGATTTCCGCCAGCGTTTTGTCGCTGATCAAGACCGAACGAATTTCAGTAAGCTGTCCCTCGTTGTAATCGGGGAATCTTTCCAGAAGATATTCGCTGATCACAAATTTCAATACGGCATCGCCAAAGAACTCCAGTCTTTCGTAGTCTCTGATGCCATTACTTTCAGCAGCGAACGAACTGTGGGTAAGCGCTTCATTCAAGAGATGCATGCGCCCGAAAGCGACGCCGAGACGCTGGCTGAGTTGCTCTAATTCCTTAGCCCGCCGCGAGGTAAGCGTTTGTGGACTGATCGTCATCGAATTGGTTGCCAAAAAAGTACTCTCTCAATTGTCAGTATGCATCATTATCGTATCGTAAGAAGACCGCTTGAGCTACAGGTTAGTAACTACACTTATTGTTAACAGATGTTTCTGAGAATGTCACTGGCCGACGGTGCTGGCGCACGCATATCAAGATGTCAGGTAGAGGGAGTAAATTTAGCTGGCCTTGCCGGGCATGGAAGACGCACTCAATGAGGTGCATTGACAGTCGTTTAAGGTCAAGCAAATGGTGTTACCTGGCTGTTACCAGTGAACGCTAGTTTCAATTCGCCTGCTATGCTTAGTTGGATCGAAAAAAAGTTGCTGAGCCTTCTTCTTGGCTGGCGTCCGGGGTGTCCAGAAGCGTATGTATCAACTGCAAATAGGTCAGATTGCCTTATTCGTCTTCATGGGCTTTGCCTTGCCGGCGGTGGGCATGATTCTGCTCGCCTGGATTTTGCAAATTGTTCTCGGATACCACCGGCCGAACGCGATCAAGACACAACCCTACGAATGCGGCATGAAGCCGTTGCAAGGAGCGCATGTCCAGTTCGATGTGCGTTATTACCTCTACGCCTTGCTATTCATTATTTTCGACATCGAGATTGTCTTCATCATTCCCTGGTTAATGGCGACTGATAAAGTTGGCGAACAACTTCAATTTAAATGGTTTGGACCGATCGAAATAACATTGTTCATCCTCGTCCTTGCTGTCGGGCTGGCCTATGCCTGGAAGAAAGGAGCGCTCGAGTGGGAGTGAAGATGGGAGTGACTCTATGAGTGAGAACGGAGAAGCAGTGGCCGCCACTACCGGGGATGGCCCGGTGCCGCTAGCGGATGAATTAAAAGATTCGGTGACACTCTGGCGTCTTGATGTGGCGATCGAAGCTTTGCTCAACAAATTAAACCCGGTGGCCGGTAAGTTGATCGATCCGATCGCCAACCTGGCCCGGGCTAACTCCGTCTGGCCGCTTACTTTTGGCACGTCCTGTTGCGCCATTGAGATGATGAGTGTGGGCATGTCGCGATTCGACATTTCTCGCTTCGGCTCGGAGGTGTTTAGAGGTACACCGCGGCAGGCCGACTTGATCATCACTGCTGGAACAATCACGCGCAAAATGGCGCCGGCCTTGATTACGCTGTATGAGCAATTGCCGGAGCCAAAGTACGTTATTGCCATGGGCGCTTGCACTGTGACTGGTGGCATGTTCAACGACTCATATTCGGTAGTCCAGGGTGTCGATCGCGTCATTCCAGTCGATGTCTATTTACCGGGATGCCCACCCAGACCGGAAGGTATTTTGGATGCGCTGCTCAAATTGCAGCAGAAGATTCGCACTGAGTCCTATGTCGATCGTAACCAGAGGCGATACAAGCAGAATGCGGTTCGCTATGTGGATTACGATACAGGCCGACCGATCGAAGATTTGGTCAAAGAAGCCAAGTTAGACACGGCGGTTATGCTTACCGGTACAGGCAATCGAGAGACGGCGTCGCGGTTGGCTGGTTCGGCCGAGAATGCCAAAGGCTGTTGACTGAAAGCGGAATCTGTTTGCGAAAAGTCTGGCGATAAGTGCGATAAGTAAGGATTGGCTCAGGAACAAAACAGGAATGACAACAGAACCGGCAGCCTCGATCAAACCGCCCGATGGTCCTCCACCAGCAGGTCCTTATGGGAAATTTTTACAAGAGCATGGGATCACTTCTAAACGATTGCCTGATTCGCGTGGTGCCTTAGCGCCGGTGGAGACAATCGAGGTAGAACGGGCAGATTTGCCATCTGCTTTGCGCTTTCTCAGAAATGATCCAGAGATGGGTTTGGATTTTTTGCTATCGGTGTCTGGCGTCGAAATGCAGGACACAATTGATTCTGTTTACCATCTTTGGTCATATCGGCATAAGGGCGAGCTAGTGGTTAAGGCGATTGTCCCCAAGTCAGAGGTCGAAGGCGATAAGTTGCCGGTGGTGCCGTCTATGGCTAAATTCTGGCCCGCAGCTAATTGGCACGAAAGAGAGACTTACGACTTGGTCGGCATTCGCTATTCAGGACATCCTTACCTTAGGCGAATCCTCAATCCCTGGGATTGGGAGGGATTTCCGCTAAGGCGAGACTATAAACAACCGATCGACGCATTGAACGATAAACACCCGGACAGTTTCCGCTAACGAGGGAGAAGCCTGGTAAAGGGCAGACAATGGCAACAGAACTGCAAGTAAATCAACCAAACCCTGAATTTCTCAAGACCGAAGAGATGATCATCAACATGGGCCCGCAACACCCGGCCACCCATGGTGTGCTCAGGATCATTTTGACGCTGGACGGCGAGATAGTTAAGCATGCTGAATGTGTCATCGGACACTTGCACCGGGCGCAAGAGTGGCAAGGGCAAAACCGAACCTGGTTTCAGTATCAAGCGCTGATTGATCGGGTCGATTATCTCTCGGGCATGTTTACATCCTGGGCGCTTGCCCGGGCCGCCGAAGTGATTGATGAATGCGTTGTGCCGGAGAGAGCAGAGTGGTTGAGGGTGATCGTCGCTGAAATGAATCGCCTCACCTCGCACTTGCTTTGGCTTGGCACCTACCTGATTGATCTTGGTGCCATGTTCGGCTTCCCCTTCTATCCATTTAGAGAACGGGAAAAACTGCTGGATCTGTTTGAGGAGATCGCCGGTCAAAGAATGATGTTTAACTACATCCGCATCGGCGGTGTGCAAAGAGATCCAAAAGCTGAGTGGTTCCAACGACTCGAGCAGTTCACCAAGGAGTTTCCTGATCGGGTCGACGAATATGAAGCGATCGTCACTGAGAACCCCATATTTTTGAACAGGACGAAAGGAGTTGGCCTGCTCACCGCGGCGCATGCTCAGGAGTACGGCGTGACCGGCCCGAGTTTACGAGCATCAGGGGTGAACTTTGATTTACGAACGGCAAAGCCGTTTTCGATATACGACAAACTGAAGTTCAAAGTGCACTGGCTGGATCATCAGGCTGGCGATACCTGGGATCGTTATATTCTACGCATTCGCGAGATGCGTGAATCAAATGAGATCATTAAGCAATGCCTGGATATGATGCCAACGTCTGGCGAAATTATGGCCAAGAAACAAAATGCCGGCTTGCGTGTTAAAGCCGGTGAAGGATTTGCCGCCGTGGAGTCGCCTCGAGGAGTTTTGGGCTGCTACGTTATTTCTAACGGTAGTGAAAAAGCGTATCGGTTCCGTTGGCGCAACCCTTCGTTTTCCAATCTTTCTATTCTGCCAGACCTACTGGTCGGCGCATCCGATCGCAGACATCATGGCCATTTTCGGATCGATTGATGTGATTATTCCGGACGTCGATCGTTAGATAGAATCGTTAACGGGAGTCGGTAGAGAGAATCGTTGAAAGAATCAGCAAGAGAACCGTTCAATAATCAAAAGAGGAACCGCGCCATCCATGGCTTCTAACATCAACGAAATTAGCAAATTTGGCAGATTGAGCATTACCTGGCTTGGCATCATATTTGGTGCAGTCTGGATAGTGTGCTGGCTGATAGGCGTCCTCATTCCTGCATACCTGCAGAGTCCTGCTTGTGCGGATATGGGCACCGGTGCTGAGTTCGCTGCTGAGATCTTGAAAGCGCTTGTACCGGTGGTGGCGGTCATGGTGTTCATTCCGCTCAACGCGATGTTCATGGTTCTGTGCGAAAGGCGAGCGCTCGCTCTGTTTACTATGCGCCGTGGCCCTTGCCGTGTCGGTTACGATGGCCTGTTGCAAACTGCCGCTGACGCCGTCAAATTGCTTTTTAAAGAGGACATAACGCCAACTGGAGCGGATATCGCAATGTTTACCCTGGCGCCGATCATCTTTTTTGCGCCGTCGGTTTTTGCTGCCATCCCCCTTCTGGCGGCGGTCACGAATAATCATGAGTTGTTTCAGGTGGCTAACTTGCCCACCGGTATATTTTACGTCTTGGCTGCTTCCTCGATCCCGGTGGTCGGTATCGTTATGGGCGGTTGGGCCAGTAACAACAAGTATTCGCTGGTGGGTGGATTGCGCAGTGCGGCGCAAGCGATCAGCTACGAAATTCCGCTTGTTCTTTCGCTGATTACTATTTGCATGTTGGCTCAAACTCTGGATGTTGTGCAAATCGCCATTCAACAACAGGGCGGCTTTCTCAATTGGAACTTTTTCGGCGGCGGCGCCTTATCCGGTGTCGATAAGTTCCTGGCGGCAGCCGTCACTGGTGATTTGGGCGATGCTGGTCGACTGTTTGCCTCCGCCTATCCGGAAACGACTTTCTTGAATATCTCAGGCGCCTGGTCAATTGTCGCGGCTGTAATTTTGCTCGTTTGCTGCATGCTTTTGTGTGCCCTATATATGATTGGCGCTTGTGCCGAAATAAATCGCATTCCTTTCGATCTGCCGGAAGCGGAGAGTGAACTGGTAAGCGGCTATAACACCGAATACAGTGGCATAAAATTTGCCATCTTTTTCCTGGCTGAATTTACAAATCTCTTTATTGTTAGCAGCATCGCAGTGGTTATGTTTTTTGGCGCCGGTGACAATCCGATTCCTACGTGGGCGCTTTCACCCTGGTGGCCTGGCGTCTGCCAGATGATCGTCAACTTCTTCACGCAAACACCTGGACTATCTACTATCACTAACTTCGTTCAGGGCTTGCATCTGGTCAACCCGGAAACCTTTTTTGCCGCCATCTGGGTAATTTTAAAGACGTACACTCTGGTCTTGATCGCCATCCTGGTCAGAGGCACCTTGCCGCGCTTTCGGGTTGACCAATTGATGAATTTTGGTTGGAAACGCTTGGTGCCTTTAGCCTTGATTTTGTTTCTATTGGTTGTCTTCGCCCGGGAGGCTGTAGTCTGTCATGGTTAGTATTTTGGCCAAAGCCGTAGAAAGCGCGCACCAGGTTTGGCGTGGACTCTCCACTGTATTCATGCACACCTATCGCGAACCGACTACCAAACATTATCCTGACCAGGCACCGCTTCTTGCTGCCCAGTTTCGCGGGCGCCTGGCATTAACCGTCAATCCTGAAACTGGCGAGCACTTATGCATTTCTTGCCGGCAGTGCGAGCGGGTATGTCCGGACAAATGTATTGAGATTACCGCCCACAAGAGTCCGGAAACCAACAAGCTTGAATTGATTGATTTCAAAATCGACCACGGCTTATGTATGTTCTGTGGCTTGTGCACAGAAGTATGCCCAACCATGTGCATTATCAACACCAGCGATTTTGAGATGGCGGACTATACAAGAGAATCGTTGGTCTACGATTTAAAGCGATTAACGCTGGGCCAGGAAGAATCAGGTTACTATTTCGAACGCAAAGAGAATCCATTGCCGAAGCCGAAGCCGGCTAAAGCTCATCCGTCTCCGGCAGCTGCTAGTCCAGCCAAACCAGCAGGCGCTGCCGCCGATGCTGATAAACCGGCGACTGCCACTGCCGCTCCCAAACCGGCCAAGAGACGGAACCCAAGCAAGAACCTAGTGCAGACGGCGACAGCAAGTAACTTTATCTGGGGTAATAAGTCAAATGGATCAGTTAGCGTCTCTCCAAGGTTGGTTAACCTCCAATGCCGACGCATATGAGACCATTCTTCTCTATGTTTTGGCAGCAATTGCCATTCCGCTTGCTTATGGTGTCATTTTCGATCGAGTAGTGATTCGCAGTGGTTTTCTTTTGATCGGTGTGTTTGGCGCGATTTCGGGAGTGTTCTTGCTGTTGCAAGCGCAATTTTTAGCCATGGCTCAAGTAATGATCTATGCGGTTGGTATTACGCTTGTGGTGGTTATCGCTTTGATGCTTACTAATCCTAGATTGGAGCGCGAGGAAACTACAGCTTTGCCCGGCAACCAATATATTGGCTTCTTAGCAGCGTTTATCATTTTCATGACCATCTATATGTCGCTTCTCAGCGAAACATTTCCGATCACCAATGACAGGATAGCTGGATCGAATCTTCTTCTAATCGGTACAGCCCTGACCACCACCTATGCACTGCCGTTTGAATTTGCTTCAGTTCTGCTCTTAGCCGCCCTGGTCGGGGCGATTGTCATGGCCAAGGCAGAAGATGAGACACCAGATGACGATTACGAATATTTGATCGATGAGTCCGAGGAGAAGAACTCTTTCGAGAAGGACAAAACCGAATCCGCAACTTTGTCGAGGTAGGTCGAAATGGCGCAGACAATTACAAGAAACAAGCAAAACGCAGGCCAGGTTCCTTTCGGGGCCATTTTTATGCTAGTGATTGCGGCCTTGGTCATCGCTCACTTGTCCGGCAATCTCAACGGACTGCTGGATGCTACCGGGATTGATGCCCATTTTCGAGACGTGACTGTTTTTGGTCTGATCGCAGTTCTCTCGCTCTTCATGATTCAATTGGGTGGCGGCGCCTCAGTTATTTTGCCGATAGCCACCTTTGCTGGCTTTGTCGTCCTAAGCATTCACCAGGCAGAGCCGTTGCTCAGGTATTTGATCCTGGCGGCAGTATTATTCTCCATCGGAATGTATGGGATGGTTGTCTCGCGAAATGCGGTGCGCGTTCTGATGTCCATAGAATTGATGTTGAATGGAGCGAATATAAATCTCGTCGCTTTTTCTCACTATGTTGATCCGCATGCCTACGGTCAAGTCTTTGCCATCTTCATTTTGACAGTGGCGGCGGCAGAAGCGGCGGTTGGCTTGGGGATTGTCCTGTCGATTTATCGCAACACGTCAACTGTGGACATGGAGCGGTTTAACTTACTGAAGTGGTAAAAGTAATGGCACCAGTTACGGTGCAGGCTATTTCGATTTCAACGAATAGACGGTTTACCTTCGTTGCTGCAATCTCTTTTGCCCTACATAGACAGATGTCTCGTACTTGAGCTGAAGTGAGCCGTCCTGCTGATAGTTATCGAAGAGATGACTTAATTTGCTTTCCGTTTCAGCAATCAGGCCGGCTTCCTTCGGCGCGTAGGAGGCAGAAAAGGCCCGGTCAATTAATCCCGCTTCGTTTAGATCTTGGTGGTTGAAAAAAGAGAATTTTTGCCGATGGCCAAACAGCTCGCTAGCAAGCAAAAAGCTGCCGGACTTCACTCTCGGTCCCTCGATTGATTCAGTACGTGGCCAGGTGCGCAAAATATCGCCATAGGCTTTCGTGGTTTCGTCCCGCTCATCTCTTTCATTCCAAAGCAAAACTACAAAGCGATCGTTCTTCAGTAAGCGATAGAATTCTCGCAGCGCTAACTCGGGATCGAACCAATGGAATGATTGAGCGCAAATGACAGCATCCAGACTTTCCCTGGCCAAATTGGTCGCTTCGGCCGCCTCCGGTAGATCGGGGAAATGCCGCCGACAGCTGCACCGAAAGCTTCAGCCTGCTTGCGCATCTCCTCATTTGGCTCGATTCCCACTACAGATAGACTCCTTTCAGCAAAGAGTCGCGATGAAATGCCTGTTCCACAGCCGATGTCAGCGATTAGATCGCCTGCTTTTAAAGAGCAGTGAGCGATTATGAAGTCGATCGCTTCACTCGGATAAGATGGACGCGAGCGCGCATAGATTTCTGCCAGCCCAGTAAATCTGGCAGTACCATCGACACCATCCGCGTTGGCCATATAGGCAGTCAGCGATAATTGGCGAGCGTGCCAATCGCTTCTCGCAAAAAGTTCACTGCCCAGTCATGGAGTCTATTCGTCCCGATTGTTTGCCGCATTAACCTCATGCGCTGACGTGAATCGCTTTCGGGCATGGTTAAGGCAACGAGCAAGCCATCAGTGAATCGGTCGCTGGCAGCCGGGTCGATCACAATTGCTCCCTCAGCCAATTCAGAGGCTAAGCCGGCTCTTTGGCTGAGGATCAAAACGCCCTGCTCGTCTAAGCGAGAGGCGACAAACTCCTTGGCGATCAAATTGACTCCGTCTCTGATCGGACTGACCGCAAGAACATCGGCGAGCTGATACCAGGCAGCTAATTGTGACGATTGCAAATGCTTGCCGATAAAAACAATTGGCTGCCACTCAGCTGTTCCAAATTTAGCGTTAATCTCAACTACTTTATCCGCTACAGCTTGGGCATAGGCAGCGAACTGCTCCTGGCTGGTCGGTCCGATCTGCCCAATTTGTACATAATGCAGGCGCTGCCGCCACTGAGGATGTTCGCTAAAGAAACTTTCCAAGCCGGCGAGCTTTTCCAAAACGCCCTTGGCATAATCTAATCGATCAACCCCAAGAACAACTTTACCGGTCAACCGATGGCTGGCCCGCAGCTCTTCTATTTCCGGTTGGTTGGCCTGGGCCAACCTTTGCCAGCGATCGAAGTCGATCCCCAGCGGCATCACCACTACTTTAGTGTGGAAATGGCGTCTATGGATTTCCATTCGCGTACGATCGACAATGGCGTTGGGAAATACTTGCGCCACAGTGTTTAAAAAGTTGACTGCGTATTCGGGCGTGTGGAAGCCCAAGACCCGGTTGCACAAAAGTGCCTCCACTAATTCGTTGGCCACCGGCGACTGGGCGATAATCTCAGGCGAAGGCCAAGGCACATGCCAGAAGTGGGTGAGAATAATACCGGCGTGCACGGCAACGAGCGGAGCAACCAGAGCGATTTCGTAGTCATGCAACCAGACCAGGGTGGGAAAGCTTTGCGAGGAAACATCCAGACAAGCCGAGGCAATAATTTCATTGACAAGACGAAAAGACTTCCAGCATTCTGGGTCAAAGTTGGCCCGCTCCGGCATGCCATGCAACAGAGGGTAGAGATACCCGGCGAAGATCCTTTCGTGTCTTTCCAATAAGGCCGGTGCTACCTCCGGCGTATGGAAATCCAATTGCCCGCCGCTGGAAATTGTTGGCAGATCGGACAGGGCAAACCAGTTGATCTTAGTGCCCAGACGTTTAACGATAGGCGCCAGGCTATCCGCCACTCCACCTGATTGCCAGGCCCCCGATAAGAAACCACTTTCAGCGATGGCAGATTGAGAGGTAACTGGCCGCGCTCGGATCGCGAAACTGGCCTCGACAACAATGAGCGGTTCGTGGCCGTGGGCATCGAATGAGCACCTCTACGTTGAGGACCAAGAAACTCAGACTCCTCTAATAACGATAGTTTATGTCCGGCAGGTATTCAAGATATTGTAGATATTGTTTTGTACATTTATATGAACTGAGTAAGACCTTAGCACTGCGTTTAGTAGGAGAATTTTGCTCTCCACAATTGCACTACATATGGTGCCTCTTAGTCCAGAAGCCCGGGTAAGTTCGTCACTTCGACACGTCCGGCTTGCAGATCCACTTTTGGTACTAATTCTGCCACCAACGGCACCAAAATTGTCTCCTTCCTGTCCAGGTTAGCCGGTGTAATTTCCAATAGATCATTGCCGCCGGAAATGATATTGCATATGGTGCCAATCAAATCGCCGTCGGTCGTATAAACTTGAAGGCCAATTAAATCTCTGGCCCACCATTGATCGGGTAAAAGCCTGGCAGTCTCACTTTCTGGAGCAAACACTTCGGCGCCAATCAAAGCTTCGGCGGAGTTCCGATCAGATAATCCCTTAAGGGTAATCAATAAACAGCCGTTGCTGACCTGAATTATCAATACTTCGTGTTCGCTGAGAGAGTTTGGTTGTTTCAATTTGACCGTTCTCAAATTACTGAAAACTGAGAGATCGCTCTGGGCACATTTGACTTTCAAGCTCCCCTTTATGCCATGCGCACCAATTATTCGACCGATCAACAGCCAATCGCCGGAAATATTTGTTTCAGGGTTGGCCGGCTCGTCACCTTGCCCTCTCAGCAAGGTCATTGTTCAGGCTTGAACTGATTGGGGCTGTTCGTGCCTAGCGCAAGTGCCGGCGCATTTTCTTTCCATCGTTTAAACAGATTGTTATCGAAATCAAATTGATCAAGGATTCGACCAATGACGAAATCTATCTGATCGGCAATAGTTTGCGGGCGATGGTAGAAGCCGGGCGAAGCACAGGCAACAATGCCACCGGCCTCAGAGATGGTCAACATATTCCTCAACTGAATCTGGCCAAACGGCATCTCTCTTAAACAGATCAGCAAGGGACGGCGCTCCTTCAGGCAGACGGCTGCCGCTCGATGGATAACGTTCTCCGTCAGCCCGTTGGCAATCGCTCCCAGGCTGCCCAGGCTGCACGGGACGACGGCCATGCCGCGAGTGCGATAGGAACCACTGGCGACAGAAGCCCCGTAATCGGTAAGATTGTGCAGAGTAAGTTTCGCGCTCACATTTAGCTCTAGGTAGTTGATTAAGGCAGAGCGTATATCGTCACCAAGCACCAGATCGGTCTCCTCTCTGATCACCGCTAAGGCGGCCCTGGAGATGATCAATTCCACCGGTTGTCCGATGCCGAGAAGATATTGAAGCAATCGCAATCCGTAAACCGAGCCGCTAGCGCCGGTGATGGCCAGGACAAATGGCAATGTCTTGCCGACTCCGGCACTTTCCTGGAAGAAATTCTTTTCTCGGGCCATCGATAATCAATCTCCGAAGCCGAATCACTGGGGGGGTATATCAGAATCACGTTTGATAGTTGGCCGCAATATCTCAGTTGCCGGTGATACTTGAAAGCTCGGCACCATATTCGGTGCCGGCGCTGCATTTACGGCCGGTGCTGATTGGGCACTGGCCGCTGGTACTAACGGTGCACTGGGGACAGGTGCGCTCCCAGTCAGAGGTGGCGCGTGATTCGGCAGTCCGTCGACACCATCAAGAAAGGAGGGCCCGCTGCCATTGGTCATCGGTGCAGATTCGGCGCCATCACCCTGGCTGAAGCGCTTGCCTTCTCGATCCGGTGCGGGACTGCTTAAAGGAAACGTCTCCGACGGTACCGGCACGACCGCCATTTCCAAGGGAGCGTCCAGACGAACACTCATCGGTGAGCCTTGATAGATGATCAATTCGCGGCCTCGCTTAAGCAGTGAGCGAATGCCGCCACCCAAGCCAGCTCCATGCTCCGGATCGCCGTAGAGTGGATTATTCAGCATTTGTTGTTTGGTCACTAACGGGCCCGAACGTCCGCCTGCCGCAGGATAAATCCGATTAAAGTTCGATTGCGAACCGATGTAAGCAACTCCAGTACCCAGTTCTGGGCCAGTTGTTCTACCTCCAGCAGATGGATTTTTCTTAGGCACCTCGCCGATGAATGAAGCCACCAAAGGGTAGGTGGTTCCATCAGGCGTTCGCAAACCAGTGAGTTGTACGCGCAACTTGCCCATCGGTTTGGGAGTTTTTTTGGCATGTTCCAAATGTCCCGAGGGAATCGCTTCTACTACTTCGCCGGTTAGTTGAGAGCCGGCGGGAATTAAGACAGCCTGGCCGTTGCCCAGAACAGGGCTGGCTAGTGTGACGTTGAACTTCTGGCCAGCACGGCTGAACGCTGAGCCGATCTTAGTGTCGATGCGCCCCTCAAGGGTTGTGCCGGCGGGAATGAGGATCGTCTTACCCTGCGAGGAGACTATTTGCCCTGGCGATTGTTGAGTGAAAGCAAAGGTGAGAGCAAAGAGACTAGCGGAAATCCAAGAACACCTGTGTCCTCTTTGTCTTTTAGTACTTTCAGTCGCTTTCATTCTCATCTCTAGATTGGGCATGCTGGGCCACCTCTGTCTGGTCAGTTGCGACAGGTCCAGCTGGGCTATTTGCTCGCCGGTTTATTCTGGCATATTTAGCATAGATGAACGTCAAAATTGCTGCGCCAATTAGAACAATAGCAATATAGGTAAGGATTTTGCCAAGATAGAAGAGATAGGTCACCAGTCCAGGCATCATAATAAAAAATGCTGCCCCAATTACCGCCGCGGCGCCGAGCATTTTTAGCATCTGGAGGTTGAACGCGCGTTTCACGCCTCAAAATCCCTGTTTAAGTAATGATCGAATCTGGTCACTAGGACCGGTGTGACGATGCGCTTCGCAAAAAACCAGGCGGCGCCAAGCAAAGCCGGAGCGACGAAAATCCGTAGCATGGATGGCATCATGTGATAGAGACCACTTGCCAGAACTACCGCCACCACTCCAATTGTAATAATTACCGAACCTTTTTCGATCAACTCAATTTGCTCGGCACGGCTCATATTTTGAAAAGCGATGGCCAGGCTGTTGAGATATCTGGACCAGATGCGTTTGACTCCACCGGTGGTATCTTGCCAGGCTTTCGTCTGCCCGATGTTGCTTGGCCTGGTATTCGGCCCTCTGCCCGTGCCGACAAATGGCTCTTCCGGGCCGGGTCGAGCATCGATCACGCGATCGTCGAATTTCTGCGAGGATTTTGTTCCTTTATCGCCTTTTCCTTTTCCGAACCTCATTGTCGCTCCTCTTTTCACTATTTTCGGCTAACCGGCATGCCCGCCATTATTGATGATCTTACTTGCTCTTCGTCCTCTCGACATGCTTGCGCAGGCGAGCCATGCTGGCTTCCACTTCTCGTCTGGCTGGGTGGCTATCGTCGGCAGTTTCCAAAAAACAGATAGCATTATTAATCGCTCGCTCTGAATCGTGTTTATCGTTTTTGCTGAAAATATTGAACAATCCCAGATAAGCTTGGGGATATTGAGGATCGGCGATTAAAGCTTGTTTGTAATGGTCGACTGCCACATCCGGCAACGACCAGGTGGCGTCGCCCAATTTGGTCTGGCGCGCTGCTTCATTGCGTTGGGAGACAATTTTGCTGATTCCTTGCTCTGCTTGCGGTGCTACCTCCGGTATGTCTTTGGCATAACCGTAGGCCTCTTCTGCTGAGCGCAAATCGCCATCATTGAAAGCTTGCTCTCCAAGCGTCAAGAGCTCGTAAGGATTTTCCCGATGAGCGTCAATGACAGCGGTGAACATTTTATGCGCTTCGCGGAATTTGTTTTGAGAAAGTGCCTTCTCTGCCTCGGAAAGCTGAATATTCTCTTGTAAATTCTGGGTCCCATCCTTCAACACTTGACCGCGAACCGATTGCTCGGTGACGACATTTTGCAATTTGTCCATCAGCTCATGCCAGCCGGGCGGATACTGCCCGTCCCGGCGAGCTTTCTTGTAGCCCACACGAGCCAGGCCCAGGAGAGCATTAGGGTCGTCATCTTGGCTGGCTAAAATAGTTCGATATTCCGATTCTGCCACGTCCAGCTTGTCCAAGCGCAAAGCCAGTTCGGCTAATTGATTACGCAGCGGCATATCGTTAGGCAATATCTCCAGCGCATCGTGCATTTCGGAGATTGCCAGCTCGCCGTCTCCTCTCAATGTATGATACTCAGCCAGGTGCCTGTAAGCGTCAGGATTGTGCGGATCAAGTCTGACAGCCTCTTTCCAGGAGGCCAGCGCTGCTGGGCCGTCTCCTTGCTTTTTGTAAATATCACCCATCACCAAATGCCACTCAGCATTTCTGTCGGACTCCTTAATACTTCGCAGTTCCATGAATGCGTCTTCGGCTTTATCCTGGTTTAAAAGGACAATGCCCTTTTCCAGCCGGGCCAGAGCATAATCTGGTTTGAGCGCAAGCGCTTTGTCGACCAATTCTTCCGCTTCCTTGTCTTTGCTATTTAGCTTTAGCAAAACCTGAGCAAGAAGCGCCATGTTGGCGGCGTTGTCGGCTATCTTTACCGAGCGGCGCAGAGGTTCTATCGCTCCTTCATAGTCATCCTCGGCCATTTTCACCATGCCTAAAGTCTGCTGGGCGATTAAGATCTCCGGATTATCTTTAATCGCTCGCTGGCAAAGGTTCTCCGAAGCATCTAAGTACTGATCTCTTTTCGCCGGAGAAGCGACGGTTTTGGAGTGAATGAAGGAAACATAAGCACCAGCGGCGATGACATTAGGGTTGTCTGAAAATTTGTCTTTTGCCTGTTTGAGAATTTTCTCGGCCTGCAGTATTGTGCTTGGCCAGCCTTGCTTGGCCAGAGCGACAGCCAATCCGGCATAGGCATCGCCGGTATCATCGTCATCGATCAATGCTCTATATGCTTCTTCGGCCTGCTTGTACTGATCCTTGATTAGCAATTCATCGGCTTGCGAAAGATCGACCGCCATCGCCGGCAAAAGGGCAGGAGCGAACGAGAAAGTGAGGACTAGCACTATTTGCGGTGCCCATATTTTGGCAATTGTCAACCTTCTAGGAAAGTCAAACATCAGTTCTCCTTCTCCAGTTGATCGGCTTTCTTCCTTTCCCGTTCGGCTTCTTTCTTGTCCCCAAGTTTTTCCAGAACATCGCCCAGTTTTCTGTGCACGATCGCCAAATCGGGTGCCAGACTGGCCGCTTCTTTCAAAGTGGCCGCAGCGGCAACCAAATTGTTTGCCGCGACTTGTTTGTCTGCGTCGTCTAATAGAGAGTGAACCCGGACCGAGTCTAGTTGACGACAGGCATCCGCAGCCCCCGGCACTTTCAATAATGCTGCTTGCCTGTAGGCGACTGATGCTTCGTCAAGGTTTCCCTGCTTCTCCAGAATCGTTCCGATCAACATCCAGGCGCGACCATTGCTGGTGTCCGTGATCGTCATATTGGTGGCATCACGCAGAGCTCCAGCGAGATCGCCATTGCGAAATTTCGACTCAGCTTCGCCAATCGCCGCCAACTGGGTGGCATTAATGGTTTGGTTGTTGGCACTTCCGGCGGTGGCAGGTTGGCTGGCAGCCCTATCACCAGGCTCGGTGCTTTTTGTTGCAGTCTCTTGACCTGGTGGCGAGTTGGCGCTAGCCAATGCCGTCATCCTCTCTTTCAGCTTAGGCAAGGCCGGATTAATTTGAGCGGCCTTGTTGTAGGCTTTGAAAGCCAGATCTTTGTCGCCTTGTTGTTGTTTGGCCATGCCCCAGATGTAGAGCCACTCTGCATCATTGGGGTTGCGTCGTAAATTGTCTTCGGCAACCGCGATTGTGCGTGGCAATAAATCGAGATGCTGTGTGCTGGCGGCAACCTGCCAATGGTAGGCTTTTCTGGCCTTTTGCAAAAGCTCGTTGTTGTGGTCAAGCTTGTCGCATTCCTCGTACTCATGTTTAGCTCGGTCGAAATCACCGAGCAGCAGGTAAGAACTGCCCAACATCAAATGATTGTCGAAGCTTGGCTTTATTGTTACCACTTCCCTCGACACCTCGACCAGGTTACGAATGACGTCTAAATTGGACGGGTTAAGCTGAACCGCTTTGCGATACTCGGAGGATGCGTTAACTAGCCGAATCAACGCCACTTGCCGACGGCCATCGCTCTTAGCTAAAAACGCTTCGTCCTTGAGAATGTCTCCTAATTTTTGGTGGCAGGCAGCCAGTTCGCTCGTTTGCGAAGGATCCCAGGTTTTGCCCACGGCAATCGTCAGTTGTTTGTAGCCTTCAACCAGGCGATTAGGCGAGTTGGCGCCTTGTTTGACCAGCGCTCGTCCCAGGGCAGCATAAGCCAGTCCACTATCATCGCTCCGTAGATTGCGCTTGAATTCGGCAATGGCGTCGGGATAATTGCCCTCCACTTCTAGATCTTCTCCCATCTTCATATGCTTGCTTGGGTCTTGGCCGGTTGCTTTCAAGCATTGATCCAGTAAATTCGAGGCATCGGCATTATTTGGATCTACGTACAAGGCTTCGCGTAATTGATGGATGGCGTGCCGATAGTCCTTTTTTGCCGTGAGCGTCTGACCGTAGCGCAACAAAGCGCCAGAGAGGTTGGTTTTGAATTGAACATTCTCCGGATCGCCATTGAGAGCCGCTTCATGCTCGGCGACAGCGTGTGGCCAATCGCCCCGCAAACCATATTCGACACCCAAATTGTTGTGCTCTAAGGGATTCATGTTCGCCGACGGTGTTAGCGCTGGCTTAGCGGCTGGGGCCTTGCGCTTAACCGGGCGGCTGGTGGTGGTGGTCGCTTCGGCAGGTGTGGTGGCGGCAAGAGTAAGGAAGGTCAAGAGCATTAGAATCGGCATCAAAGGGTCGGCCAGCCGGTCCACGATTTTCGCTTTGCTTTCACAGATAGTCGTCACGGTTGGCTTTATCAACACAGCTTTTTCATTGACCGATCACTAGCCGATAACTGGAGGGATTACCAATTGGCGCGCGCTGTAACTCTTTTGCCTCGCGCCGGGAAAGCAAATTGTTGTACTGAAGGCTGGCAACACCAATTCTAGCGGTGTTGATGGGCGAGCGCTCTGATTTTTGCTGGGAAAACCGCAAGAAGTCAAGTGGTTTGAAAAAATGTAATTTAGCCAACAATTTATAAGGGAGGAATGTGCGGCATATTGACAATTGCGCCAAAAAACATTAAAAATTAGTCACATCGCTTGGAGGACTTGTCTGGCACGCACCCCGCGCTAGGCAAGAATGGTTCTGGAGCTAATTTGTTAGACTGAATTCAAGAGCACAGCCTCACAGTCTTTTGGCGTTTGACTTACTAGAGCACCAGAGGCCAGTGCTCAGGACAAATGTTATCCCGGGAGGGATCATGGTCAAACTCGTGCCTGCATGGAAGCTTTTAATTGCTGCGTCGCTCAGCCTGACTGTCTTGCCTGCACTGGCCCAGGGTTCCAGCCTGCCCCCGACGAACATGGGCAGATATATTCACCAGCCGGGCGACAATCAATATTCTCCGCAAACACAAGCAGCACGCCATGCTGCTGCCGGACCGAGGGCACCAATGGGTGTGGCCAAAGTGACTTACGTGCCTACCCCCCGCATACCCAAGCCAGATATCACTTTGGAGCCGATCGCTGCCGATGAGCCGGTGGTTCCAGCCGGCTTTCCACCAATGCCGGACCATGCTGATCTGCCGGTTCCCGGTAGTTGGGCTCGTCCCACCGCCGCCGGTAGCACTAGCGGTGCCGGTCAAAATGCCGGTTCTGCTCCTGCCGGCGCAATGCCTGCTAGTAGCGTGCACCAACATTATCAACATGTGCCGGCTGGAGCCTATATGTCGCCCAATGAGCAAGCTGCACACGGTTATTACAGGGCGCAGCGGGCTGGCGACATATATGCTGCCAACGGCGCCCGACAGAATATCAGTCCCACTCAGCAAGCTTTGAACGCCATGGGCAAGGAACCGCATCTGGACAAGCGTGCTGATCAACCAATTGTGCCGGAAGCGCCAACACCGGTTGCTGTGAAGCAAGCCACAACACAGGATCTTTCATTGCCGGACGATGAGTTTAGCTACTCCAAACCAAAAGGACCATCCCAAACCAGCATGATGTTCAAACAAATGGGCAGACAGATGTTAATGACACCGATGATGCAAATGAGCGGTTTGACCAGTGGCATGATGTCTAAGATGGTCCACTTCTAATCTAGAGCGTCATTCACAGCGGTGATGCCGTTTAAGGAGAACATTATGAAGAGCAGCAAATTGGTGGGTCGGGCAATTTTTTTGGCTATGGCCAGCGCTCTGACGATTGTGCCGACGTTTGCCCAAAATAAGGTCGATCCAAGCAAGTTGGATAAGGCCAAATTTTATGAGGCACCGCGAGAATTGCAGATTATCGACAATCGTCCGATTATCAAAGATTTTCGGGAAGCACCCGAGCAAGGTGAACCAGCCATAAATATGCCGCCAGGACCAGCTGGTAGTAGTGGTCTGCGCCTGGGTGGGCAACACGGTAACGGCCTGCGTACGAGCTCTCCAGCTTTGCCTAAGTCCGGTTTCGGTGAAAGCAACTTGCCGGTGAATGGTATGAGACCGCAAGGATTGCCAGCGGCGCCGCGCACCTTTCTCGCGAAACCGCTGCCAGCACCGCCTCAGCTAGCGGCACGTGCCGCGCATCCGCTCCGTAGTGCGCCGGCAGCAGTGAAAGCACCAACTACGCCGGCGGCGCCGAAAGTGCCGACAGTGTCTAGTTACGGCGCCAGCTACAGCACCGGTTCGGGCAGTTCGATCGAACGCTCGAGCAATCAGAACGTGAGAGGGAAACTACTTGGACAGCACTAACAGACAAATGCCTTACACACTGAAAAAGGATCGATTTCGGAGTAAATGCGCCGAATAGTACTTACATTGGCTCTAACTACGCTTATCGCCGGCTGCGCCAAAAGCACTACCGGCGGTAGTGCTGAGTTGCGTACTGAAGTGCCGTCCGGCGGCAGTATATTAAGCGCGATCAGGCCAAAGTAGACCCGGTAATGGCGGCCAGCTTGCGGGCAGCAAACGCCAAGCGACAAATGCTGCCTGGTAATCCAACAGGTGCCGATGCATCAACCAGCAGCTTCGGCTTGGGTCGCATTTTGCCCAAGGTGTCCACCGACCCGATTGCGCCACCAGCAGAGGAAATCGCCATGGGGCCGATTGTCTCCGCTGCCAACCAAAGCTCGAATGGGACAGACGAATGGTCCCAGCCTAAACAGGCAAATTTGGAAACGCAACTGGCAAGCTACGGTTCGAGTTACGCTACCAGCGCAGTGCCACCACCGCCGGCAGGAGCGCTAGGTGGCTCCTTGGTGCCGCCACCACCAGCAGTGACACTGTCCACCCAGGCTCAGACCGCCTATGCCGCGCCTGCAGAAAACCCATACGGTAATCCATATTTCAATCCCTACGGCGTGCCATATCCGACAACGATCATTCAGCAAATGGCGCCTCCCGCCGCCAGCGAAAGACCTCCCGGCAGTCCTTTTGCCAGCGGCGGGCGTGGTAGCAAAAGCGACGATGGTGATGATGTTGAAAAGCAAAAGAAGACCGCGGCGCCATTTTTACCAATTACGCCCAGCGGCATGGAACCGAGATCGGTCTACAAGCAACGGGATGACCTGAAGGTTCTCTGGAAAGGACTTCTTGCTAGTTCAAAGGACGTAACCGCGATAGTGACAGACGCTAAAATTGCCGATCAACTAAACAAGATAGATGTTGCACTGCCAGCAGAGGCGACTAAGGGCAGTTTCGGCGTGCCGCAGCGCACGGTTGAAGGTATCTTCAAAGCCAACAATGTTGATAAGCGCATATTGCCAACGGTGCATAAGTTAGAGACAGATCTCGTTCAGGCTTATTATCGTTATCTCTACTGCTATAACAAGTTCGCTTTGGCTCAGCAAACCATACTTGCCCGCAAACAAGAGGCGGAAGTTGCTGGCTCGCCCTCCGAGTCGCAACGGGCGGCTGCTGATCTGGCTGCGGCACAAACCGAGGCTGAATCGAGCAAGGACGATATGCACTCGGCGCAAGCCGAATTGGCGGCATTGACCGGAGCTTCAGCAGCGCGCACAGTGATTGGTCGTATTTCAGGTGTGACACCAACACTCGAATCTTTGACGGCAAACGATCAGTCGGACGCCCAAGGCAAGAGCGGCAAAGCCGGTCATTCAAAGGTGATCGCTTCGGTTGAGTCTCTCTTTCACCTTCGTAGAGACAAAGCTGGCGAAAAGCCGGCAGAGAAAGAGGCGACAGCGCCAAAAGTTGAAGAGTCCGCGGCCAAAGGTGACAGCAAAGGCAGTCAGTCAAAGAGCGACACCAAAGTGGCGAAGGCGGAACCGAAAACGGATAAGAAGAAGCAGAGTGAAAACAAGGAGGACAACAACGCAAAAGCTAAAGGAGGCGCAGATTTAAGTCCTGCACCAAATACAGTGGCAAAGACAGAACCATCACCGCAAGCACCCGAAAAAAGTCACACTTCCGGCGCCACTAACAATAGTGATATAACCTTTCAGCTCAAGGGCATCAGCGTCACACCGCGTAAATCCACGCTCACTGTCAGCATTCATAATCTGGGTACCAACAGTTTCAGCTTCAGCCCGGATGTCATCTCGATTTCAGATGGTAATCACAAGTTATCTGATGCCACCGTGCGTGCAGACTTCGACCAAACTCAAGTCCAGCCTAATCAGGAAGTGAAGGGCACAATTACGATCTTTGGCAGACCCTGGAACGATCGTTTAGCGGTTGTCTTAACCGATGGAGGCAAAAATATTCAAATGAGACGGTGAACAAATAAAGTCAGATGGTAACGGAAATACAAATGAACTTCAGTGGCAAGATCAAAATCAGTGATAAGAGCGCAAGGATTCTAGCGGCGTTCTTGTTTGTTTTGGTGGCGCTTAGCTTCAGTCTTGAGCCAGCCGCAATAGCCCAAAATGCCAATCCACTTCCTATCGTTGGCAACGGTACTAACAGTCCGATTACTCTCGGTACCGGCAACAACAGTCTGACCAATCTGGACACGACCACAGGAGGCAATATTCGCAACAATTATCAAAAGCGATTTCCTTTTGCTCAAGCTGCCTGGAACAACGATGTAACCATTCCTGTAAAGGATGGACTGGCAACGCTTGGTATCGATCCAACTAACCGTATGCGGCGATCGGCACCCGGTACGACACATCACTTTATTGCCTATATTCCATTTCCATTGACAATTCCAATTTTAAATATAACTATCGGCGGCAGCGCCCCCCCGTATAAGCAGAAACTCAGTATTGCTTCTGATACGCCGGCGACGATGCGGGACGGCGAACTTTTCAACAATACGATGACGACGTTTGGCTTGCCTATGTCGGACACGCAATTTCAGATTATTGATAGAGAAAATAAGCAACGATTTCTGGAGTTGTTATTTGATCCGGAGCGAGCGATGTGGGCAATCAATAGTATTGGTCTTGGCGGCGCCGCTGCCAACAGCCTGGCCGGTGGCGCTGAGTCCAGCTTCGACACGATGGTTAACCGGGTAGTCACTGGCGATGGATCAGATACAGGATCTACACCGTCGCTTGGTGGGGTATTGAACGGCAGCGGCCTTAGTGGGTTGCTCGGCAGCAGTGGACTCGGTAGTTTGTTGGGCGGCAGCGGACAGCCCAATCTTGGTGCCTTGATTAACATCGCCAATGAGTCGAACGGTCAGCCGCTGACTGGACTGCCATCACAAATAAATCTGCTGGGCGCATTGGTCGGTAATCTTGGCGGCAGCACGGCTGCTGCAGACAAAACCATACCGCAGGCCGTTTGGATGGTGCAGCAAATGTACAAATTCGTTTTTGTACCGATGGCCATCCTCTTTTTGTTGCCGGGTGCCGTGATTACGCAAATGAAAGGACAAATTGCTTACGCTTTCAAAATAAATCAGGACGATAACAGTTCGCCATTTGAAGGTATTCTGCGAGCGATGATTGCTGTCTTTTTAATACCAGCAACACAGCTCATTGTCAGCTATGCCATAGATGTAGGCAATTCGATGTGTTATAGCGTCGGCAGTTTTGTGGACGTGTCAGTGATGGAAGATTGGGCTAATCAATTGACATACAATATCCCAGCTAAGAACGATCTAAACGCTATTGAGCCTCCAGGTAGCACAGGCATCGTTGGCGCGGCCGGCGCCACCATTCTGGGTTCCACCGGCAGTGGTCCATCAAATGGCGTCCTCAGCGGCTTCTTTGGCTCCGGCTTGCCCACACTGGGCCAATTATTTGGCGATTTGAACAGGTGGTTGACTCAGAACTTCGGCTCTGGTGGTTCAGGCCTTGGTTCCAACCAACTGGAAGGGCAAGCAATTCAAGAGAACCAGTTGTGGTTGAGTCAAATGCTCCAGCTGATGTTCAATGCCTGCAACTATTTATTTTCTCTGGCGTTAATCATCTTGAGTGCATTTCAGCTCGTGATCATGTGTTACCTGTTTTTGCTCGGACCGTTGCGCCGCCTCATTCTACGCCTGGCCGAAGCTGAGCGACAATCTGTTCCGGGGTATTTTCGGTAATTGGGTTAACGCTGTCATTGTCGTTTCATTGTGGCGCTTCTACTGGATGGTGATTCTGGCAATCATGACTCAGCGTATTCTGTATCTTTTAGATACCAATGCTCAGATCAACTTGCAATGGGAAGTTGCTGTCTACACTTGTTTTCTGGGACTGATGTTGTACGCGCCTTTCAATCCATGGCAATTTGATCCTGGCTATGCCTTTGAACAAATTGTTGGTGCCGGTAAGGCACTTGCTGGTATTGCTGGCGGTGCCGTCGCCGGGGCGGCGCAGGCAGCTGGCGTGCCCCAATCAACGATCAAGGCAGCTGGGCAGGCCTATAACAAAGCGATGGGTGGATTTGAACCGTTCCTCGAGAACCAAGAACAAGGCATGTACGGTATAGTCAATCCCTATAACCCACTGCAAGCCAAACCTGTTCCTGGTTTCGGCGAAGGCGGTGGTGAAGATGGTCATGGTCATGGTGGCGGCGGTGGTGGTATCACTCCCGGAGCCAGTGGCGGCGGCGCTCCCGCCACCATGGGTGGCGGCGGTACCATTCCCACCGTTACAGGAGCCACAATGAATGCAACTGTGCCAGACCACCCGTTACCGCCCGGGGCCGGTGCTCCTTCAGGTGGTAGTCCAGGCGCCGCTCCAAACGACCAAACTACGAGCGCCAGTGCGCCGCCTTCTAGCTCCAACAATGAAAATGCGAGCAACAACGGCCCGACTATCGGACCCAGCGCCCCTCCAGATAATGGTCAGCCATCCGTGACTGCCAATCCGCATGCCTCTGCCGCTGATGTCAATGCCGGTAAGCAGCAACAGATGGCAGATGCTGGTGTGCCTAGTACCGGCGATAACCTGCCACCGTCAGGTGCACCGCTTTCTGCCACCACCAGCGATGCTGCAACTAGTGGCAATGCCCAATCAGAGTCACCACCGCACAATGGCCTCCATCGACTTCCGGGAGCGGACGCATCTGAAGCCGCAGCTGATCAGCAAATTCTTGCTAAGAACGCGGCTTGGACGCCGACGCCAGCTGCGAACACACCAGCACCGACAGACACTAATGTCGTGTCGACCCAACAGAGTGGTCTCGGAGCTAATTACCTGAATGCCGAGAACCAGGTGGTTGCTCAGACTCGGGCTGTACAACGACCTGATAATACTTCAGCCAGTGAATCGGCTAACGCTGATCCGCCATCGCCCCCGCAAACTCCACCCCCTTCGTCCGGCTAAAGCCATGTTTAAAAAAGTGCCAAATGAATAAGCGTAAAGAGGTCAGAAGTATGAATTGCCAAAAGCTAGCAACCGCTCTTATTACAAGAGTAATTGCATTTTTGCTTCTGCTTTCAGCTGGCAACGTTGGCCAAGTTATGGCGCAAAGCTCAGTGGGTAGCCAGCCGGGTAGTGCCGCTCCCGTAGCTGGGGCCAGTACCAACTCGACTGTCCAGCAATCGGTCAATCAGGCGGCCGCTCAACTGGGACTGCCCAGCATCGGCTCGTCTAGCAGTACGCTTGGTAATTCCAACCCTGGTACCGCCTGGGATATCCGCAAGAATTATTTTTTGCGTTTTCCGGTTGCCCAGGAGTTCGGACCGTATCAAGCAGGCGGCGCAGACATCATTGTTAAGCAAACGTCCGAAGGTACAAAGCAAGGCTTCAAACCGATCGTCTGGCACGGAGGAGTGCCAGGGGTCCTCGGTGTAGTGAAGGCGGTGCTCAAGCATCCAAAGAATCCCGTGTATAAGTGGCCGGTTTATATACCATTTGCCTATTCCACGGTGCGTACCTTCCGAGACACGGCTATTCAGGAGGAGCTTTTCTCAACGTTTGGCTATCCAGTGTCGGATACCCAATTCCAAATTATTCAACGTTATAACGACAACCGCATGCTCGAGGAAATGTTTGATCCCGAGCGGATCATGTGGGTGGCTAGCGCCGTTGGTGGCATGCAAGCCACGTCGGCAGCCAACGGTGCGGCCAACATGGCTTCTAATCAAGCACAGAGTGCGATTACTTTCACCCAAAACTATTTGAATAATTTCACGGCTGAACCTGGCAATCGCTGGGAGGCGATTCGTGACAAGCTATTCATTCCGATCGCTGTACTTTTGCTTTTGCCGGGCGCTGTCCTCGCCCAAGCCAAGGCGATTGCCGCACAAGGTTCGCCTGTCTTAGGCGAAACGCAGCCGTTCGAGGGCATATTCCGTTCGATCATTGCCATTTTCTTGATTCCCGGAACTTTCTTGGTAATGAACTATGGTATTGACGTTTCCAATTCGCTGACTTACACCATAGCCAACGAGTACCAGCGAATGTTTGGCACCAACATGTATATGGATGCTCAGTGTGCTGAAGCGCGCGCCTTACCGATCAATTCTCAAAATTCTGACTTGAATGCGATGACCAACAATGGGCAGCCGAGTCAGCAACAGCAGCTGGCGGAGCAGCAGGTAGGCTCTAATCAGACAGCCTTTTCTATGTATGAGGCCTTGAATCTCAACGTTCGCGAATACGACCCCTGCAAAGGTATAGATCGCAGTATCGTTCCCGATGAGCAAACAACTGCTGGCATGCAAGTCGGTCGCTTGCTCATGAACAGCACCAACATGTGTTTGACTGCCATGTGGAATGTCCTCTGCGCTTTTCAAATGGCATTTTTGTACTACTTATGGTGCATGGGGCCAATCGCCGCTGCTCTTTGGGTGTGGCCGATACAAAAAATGCGTGGAGCCTTAGGCAGTTGGGTCGAAGGCGTAATCGTCCTCTGCTTCTGGAGCCTGTTTTGGAACACATGCGTGCTATTGATTGCCTGCTTCAGGGGTGTAAGTGATACAGGCACCGTTATTATTACCGCATTGAATTGGCTAGCGACAATGTCGGTCAAATTCGCTTTTGATTTCACCATGCTGGTTACTCAAGGTGCCTCGAGTGGCTTTGTCACCCAAGTTAACCAATCCATGCGTCAAGCCGGACAAGCCATGGGCAGAGCGGCTGGTGGCAGGGCTGGTGCAGGAGCGCCTGGTGGTGCGCAAGTTGCTGCTGGCGCAGCCGGTGCTGGAGCCGGTGCCGGTGCCGGTGCCGGTGCTACCGGCGTTGTCCATGGCCCCGGCGGTGGTATCACACCGGCTGGTTTAGCGCTCAGTGGCGGCCTGGGTATGGCCGCGGCTAGCAATTGGAACAGCATTCATGGCGGCGGTGCTTTTGGACCGCCCGGAATCGGCGGCGGTGCTCCCGGTGCTGGTGCCGGCGGCGGTACTGGCGGTCCAGGTAGTATCCCAGGTGGAGCGCCAGGCAGCGTCCCAAGCGGAGTTCCAGGCGGAGTCCCAGGTGGAGTGCCAGGCGGAGTCCCAGGTGGAGTGCCTGGCGGCGTACCAGCGAGCCAGGGTGGCTCGAATATCACCGGCGCGGCTGCTGGAACAAACACCGGCGGCCCTGGCGGTGCACAGATGCCGATGAGCGGGGGTCCTGCCGGTTACGGCATGCCACCGTCATCAACTCAAGGCAATGCTGGGTTAACTGGATTAATAGTCGGGCCAGATGCACCAAATGCGATACTACCAAGTGGACCAAACGCCATGGCTGGTTTGACCAATCCGAATAGCGGTATGAGTGCTGCTCAATTTATCGCTGCTCACAGTGAACCGACATCGGCAATCCTCGGCACCAGCCCTGGCATAACCGTTGGCCAAAATGGCCAAGTTAAGCTCGAGCCATTTAATTCCGCAGCAACGCTCGGCAATCCAATGGATCCAAACAGCACTGCTAACGACATGTTGGCCCAAAACCTGAGTGGACTGCAGGGGACTAACCCAGAGTCACGGCAAGCGCTAGCCAATTTTGCTGCTAATGGAAGCGGCATCAGTGTTGGTCCTGACGGGACGACCCTGATCAATTCTAGTACCGGCAATCCTCTGTCCGTTTCCACCGCCGGATTACCGCCAGGCGGTCATATAGGCGGGGTGCTGATAGAGCCCAATCAAGTTTATGGAGCACCAGCGGCTATGGAAGGCGGACCACCGTCAGCTCTAACCGCTAATCATATGACCGGCGACTTTGCTGTGCCGCTTCAACCTGGGCAAGATCTGGGTGCTGGCCTAAGCGTCTCCCAAATTGGTGAGCCAAACGTGATCGCTGGACAAACCCAGGGACTTTTGGGGTTGGCCGCGCACGAGGGTGTGCAGGATGCGCAGCTGCAGGTGCAAGGCATGAGCATGGCCGTAGTTGGCGCCAATAACCAGCAGGTTGCCCATTTCAATCCACAAACGCAGCAATGGGAGGCTGCTGGCACCAACGGACAAATAGTTATGGATAATCAAGGAACCTGGCACCAGAGTGGGACGAATGCAGTTGTGTCGTACGACAATAACCAATGGCAAGCTGTGTCTGCCCCCGCCACTACCACTGGTGCAGCCTATGAGGCGACACCTGCTCGCCCAGGGTCTGTGGACTACACCACCGCGGCTCACACAGCAGCTCCGGATTATACCGGCACGCCGACTTACTCAGCGCCAGCGGACTATACGGCGCCGATGGCTTACACCGGGTCGGCAGCTCACCCAGGTCCAGGGAACGTAGAATACACGAGCACCGTGTCTCATCCGGGGAGCGTAGAGTACACCGGCACTGTGCCTCATCCGGGGAGCGTAGACTATTCGGCGCCGGCGGTTTCCAGCGGGTCGGCAGCGCATACAGTACCAGCGGACTACGCGTCGCCGGCGGTGTACACCGCGTCGACCGACTACACTGGCGCTCAGGCTCATACAGCAGGATCGGCACCAACACACTTATCGAGCGCCGTTCCTGTGCCTGATGCCGGACAGCAGCATGTATATCCAGCCGGTGTCGGCAATGTTAGCTCTGACGCGCCAGTGGTCTATCATGCTGAAGCGCCGCAAGCTCCTCTTCCGACCAATTTGGCTGGTCAAACCACTCCGTCCGCAGCTGATTACTCATATTCCAATATCGTCAGCTCGAACAATTTCCATGCCGCGCCAGCCAATGTGCCACCGGATCAAAACCAGTACTATATAGCTCCGGCGAGCGCTCCAACCAATGTGCCACCTGATCAAACCTATACTTATACAGCTTCAACGAGCGCTCCAGGCAATGCGCCATCTGATCCGAACCAATACTATACAGCTCCGGCGAGCGCCCCAGCTAATGCGCCATCTGAGCCAACTTATACTTATACAGCTTCAACGAGCGCACCTTCTGATCCGAGCCAGTACTATGTACCGCCTACCGGTGCAACATCGGCGAATATCCCCACGAACGCACCACCTGAGCCGAACCAGTTCAATACGGCATCAGCAGGTACGACGTCAGCGAGCGCCTCAACTGATTATTCATCGTATCCAAATCAGGCGCCCAATCCTCCGCTTGAACAACGAAGCCATGCCTATACTGAGCCACCGCAGCAGGTATACGGCTATCTCGACCTGACTAGCTCTCCAATCGCACCTGCTAATCCTCCTATAGTGGTTGCCGATACTGGCGGGTCTGCTCAGACTTACACTCCTAGCCCGCAACCAAGCGCAAGTGGTGGACAGCAGTCGGATCAGGCGGCCGCGCCTACGGTTGAATACCAGTCGTCGGACTACGCTCAGTCGACTGGACAAAGTGCTCCAGTTAATACCGCACAATCCTTCGCTCAGCCGGCCGTTCAGCATTACAACTCTGCCGCAGTGCCTCCGGCGATGATGGCCCAGGCGATGCCGGTCCGCGAAGCCGGGAGCGAGGCGGAATCAGCGCCAGCGTCGTCAGCACCAGCGTCGCCGGCTAACAGAGTTGTGCGCATTGTCAGGAACGCCTGGGGCGAAGAGACCCATTATGATGCGTCCGGCAACATTGTTTACACGAGCAACACTCGGACAAACCAAGCGCCGCCGCCCAGCACATTCACTGCCGGCCAGACTGCACCCGAGACTATACCGCCGCCTGAGAATGACTCTTGATGAAACCGCTACAGAGAAAAATCTAGATTTTTCTCTGTAGGTTGACACTGCCGCTGAAGAAGGAAAGCACATTTCCCACAAACATAGAGAGCTGAGAGCATGCACCTGGCCACAATTGGAGTTAAATGCCCGCAGTGCGGAGTTAAATTCAACTCCCGCCAATTGCCTGTGTTGCTCGATACAGGTAAGCGCAATAGTGAACTGAGACAACCGGTGCAAGGCAAATTAGAGCCGCTGGAGCCATTTGCAGTCTGCACCTGCCCCAGCTGTGGCAAAGCGGATTGGATTGATCAGTTCGATCCGACAATGGACCCGGCTACACTAAATCAACCAAATATAACGCCGCACCTCCAGTACCGTTCAGCTGCTCTCGCCTCAGAGCGAGCCGGGCGCGATTTTTTCAACATCGGTAAGCTCTATCTACATGCAGCCTGGTGCGCAGACGACGCGCGTGCATATCCTCAGGCGAGAGAATACCGGCGCTTAGCTGCCGATGCCTATCGCAAATCGCTGCTCGATATTTCTTGCCCGATCGAAAGTCGCTACTTGGTCGAATACCTGATCGGCGAATTATTGCGGCGCGTGGGTGATTTTGAGGGGTGCAGGGACCATTTTCGGCAAGTCATACCGCGTTTACCGGGCAAATTTGCCTATATGGCGCGTAAGCTGATGCGTATGGCCGAATTAGGTAATATTGAATCGATCCCGTTTGAGGCCTAACCAGAACATTGTCACAAGCGCACAGAGTCATTATCTTGAATAAACCGCTGAAGATCTTCGACTTCACGATTATTCAGCTTGTTTTGCTATTTTTCTCCTGTCTGGGTGCTTTTGGCATTGCCACGCAGGTGCCCAAAGAATGGAAGTTTAACGGCATGCCTGGTGGTGCTGTCGTATTCATCATCATTATCTGCATCATGCTGGCCCTGGTCAAAATGTCGGAAGTCAAGCCGTGGACCTGGTGGACCAATCTTTTGCTTTACCGCTTGAGGATCGTACCCACCGTCTTCATTCCAAAGGCAGAACCGGCGCCGATTTATCCTGATCCGACTATAATGGAGGTGAAAAAATCGGCCGACGACAATTACGTCAATGCAAGTTGGATCAAAGATAGCGAACGAGGCGAATGGTAGACAGCACCAGACCAACAAATAGAGGGGATTTTAAAGCAGATCCTCAGCCCCCTGATAGCAAGCGGGTTGCTGCCGGTCCCACCGTGCCGATTGTGCCGGGCCAACCGCTGCAAAATATCGTTGGTGGATTTTACAACGTCTTGCCGTCTCAATTGAGGGAGCTCGTTCCTCTCGGCGGAGATCTAGGGCGAGATGGGGACAGCCGTTCGCAGGACAAAGCCGGCAGCCCCAGATGGCAAGATGTCTGCTTTATTTACGACATACCTGGTGAAGATACCGATGAAGGCCTAGTCGTTCTGGCTGACGGCAGTATGCGCAAATATATCGCCTGCAAAGGTGTTAATGCACTGCTTTTCGATGCAGCCGACCGGGAAGCAATTGCCAGACAATTCGCCGCCTTCGCCAACACTTGCGACTCGGATATCCAAATCCTGGTTAAAGCGCGCAACTTGCCGGTTGATGAGTACCTTTCACGTTATCAATTTTTGATCAAAACAGACAACGATTACTTGAAATGGTATGCAGACTATACCGACAAGTGGTTTCGGCGTGTGCAAGATGTACACTTCGTGCCGCAACGCGATTTTTATGTGATCGTCAGTTTCCAACCGCCCGATTGCAAGACTTCTACAGGTAAGCCGTGGAACGGCAAACGCTCCGTGCAAAAGCACGAGGATTATCTCGAAACACTCAATCGTCTCGTCACGACAACTGTCGAGCAATTACGTTCGTCCAATTTGCGCCCGCACAGGCTGAATCGGCGCGAAGTGCGCAACCTTATTTATGCTGATCTGAATCCTTCGCTTGCCCAGCGTGATCCAGATGCTCCGCTTTCTCGCGAAGGCTTGTCGGAGGCCTCTTGCTTAGCCCGTTCCGCCCTGAAGATCTTCGACAACCACCTCTGGTTGGATAACAGATATGTCGGCACTCAGTATATGGCCCAGCCGCCGCATGAAACATGGATGGGCTGGCTGGTTGACTTGCTGACATTGAGTGTTGAGTACACACTTTCCATCTTTGTCCACGCCTGCGATCAAGATAAAGTGCGGGCAAAAATGAAGCGAGACTATCAGCTCGGCGTGATGGCTAGCTCGCAGTTAGGCACAGCTCCCGATCTGGAGGGATTGGATGCGACACGGAAGGCGGCAGCAGCCATTCAAGAGTTTCTGCGCAGTTCAAATAAGGCGTTCGATATCTCTTGCTACGTCACCACCACCGCAGATTCACCTGAGCGATTGGCTCAACAAATGGATGAAATCAGGCGTGTCTTCAAGAACCGTGGTGCCATGTTCGATCGCGCTCAGCTTCTGCAACTTGATGCCTGGCAATCGACATTGAGCTGCGGCGTCGATAAATTGGCCGTAGTGCATCGTGTAATGTCACCGATTGTTGGTACATTTTGGCCGTTCTTTACAGCCAGTTGCGGCACTCCCGATGGTGTACCATTTGGCTTTGCCATCGCTTCACGCGAGCCGGTTTTGCTCAATCCTTTCTTCCGCGGCGCGGGCAAAGACGCCAACAATATGTTCGTGGTTGGTACAACCGGTGCCGGTAAATCATTCGCCGTATCCATGTTGATTTTGCGGTTGTTGCCTTTGGGCACGCGCTTTGTGCTGATTGATAAAACTGTCGACAAATTCGGCGCATATCGATTTATTACCGAATTGCTGGGACCGGAGTTGTGTGCTTATGTTGATCTTGGTCCGAGTTCCGGTTTCATTCTTAATCCGTTTGACCTGGGTCCCGAAGACAAGCCAGGAGAGCCTTCTGCCGACAAAATTAGTACGCTCCTATCGCTTCTGGATTTGATGCTTGCGCCGGAAGGGCGAGATGAATTGAATGTCGAAGAAAAATCGTTGCTTGACGGTTTGATTCGGGTCGCATATATGGATGCGCACTTCCGCCAAACTGTTCCGACAATGTCCGATCTAGCGCGGGTTACGGCTCAAGCTGCGGCGGACGAGGTCGATCCTACACAAAGAGATCGTCTCCAGCAATTTGCTCGCGGTCTTTCACTTTTTACTCGTGCCGGCGCTTTTGGTGGTCTCGTAGACGGCTATACAAACATTGACATAGAAAAGCTATTCATCGTATTTGATACCAGAGAAGTAAATGAACCACGGCTGGAGCGAATTGCTGTCTTCATCCTTGCTGAATTCATTCGCCGCCGGGCTGCCGAGAGCAAAATGAGAGGCATTAGATTTGCGGCGATCATCGACGAAGCAGCAACGTTAATGCGATTCAAGGCCGGCGCGCGATTGCTCGATGACTTATCGAGACGGGCTCGCCACTACGGGATGATGCTGGTCTCGATCACGCAACAGTTGAAAGACTTCTTCAGGCAAGCCGAACAAGCCGATTCGGTTGTGAAAAACTCGCATATGAAGCTAATTTTGCGGCAAGATCCTAGCGATCTGAAGTTATTAAAGGACACATTGCGCCTCACTGATGCTGAAGTAGTTTCGATCGAAAACTTCTCCAAAGATGAAGAAAAGAGACGAGATAGCCAGCTCTTGTTGATTGTTGGTGCCGTCCACGGAACCATTCGCCTCGTACCCAGCCCAATGGATTACTGGATCTGTACATCCGAGCCAATTCGCGATATTCCGAAACGGCTGGAGATGATCAAGGAAGTGACGGAAAAGAGCCCAACTATAAGTCACACAGATGCGGCTCGGCGAGCTGTCTATTATCTTGGATTGCAGCATGACAACTAAGTATTTTAGCACTCCGTATGGTGCTCGAATGGTGCTCGATCTCGGGAGATTGGAGCCGTTGGCAGCGCCTTAGAATAATGGAAAAGATCTTCACACCTAACAAATGGTTTGTCCTATTCTGCGGCGTGCTGGTCATTGTCTGGATAGTACTGCAGGTAGTGGCAACCCTTCACCTCCAAGCTTTGGCCAGAGAGCAGGCGGTGCAGATATTCTCGTGGCAATGGCTCGGCTTTGCCAGGTCGCATGCGCTTATCGAGGATGCACAATTGATCAAGCGTTCAGACACAGACGCCGTTGTGCGCGTTACTGCCCGGGAAATGATCGTGCCGGACTCAGCCATTGTCCGGATGCCTAAGCTATCGGCAGTGCATTGTGCGGCGCTTCTGACCTTTTATCGCGTTGATAAGAACTGGCTTTTGGCGAAAGTGGAGTTTGAATAATGTATTGGCGAGTGCGGCGATTGACATTAAACGAGCTTCTTTCCAGATACTGGATGAATATCGCCCTGGTAGTAAGCGTTGTGCTCAATCTTCTTCTTTGGACAACCCGACCGGATCCCAATAAGATGGGCAAAGAATTAAAGACCAATTACGAACAATTCGTGCGCAATGTGACGACGCACCTGTTGGATGTCAGTTACCTCAACTACAGAGACAACACCAATGCCCTTTTGTCCGGCGAGCTGACCAAACCGGTGATTGATATGTTGCGAACAAACGGAGTGATTGTCGGCAGTCGTGGCGAGTTGGAGGAGCAGGCGAAAAAGCTCTACGAACAAAAGCAGGTATGCGCGGTGCGCATCGATCAGGTGACACTCAACGACAATGGTCCTTCTAAGCCGATTACAGCCGATGTCACTGGCCATCTGGCTCAGCATTCGGTAGATGACAGCCGGGAAATGCCGTTTCATTTTTATTTTGCCATGGACGCCCGCCATAACCCGGACAGATCTCTGATCTTGGGACCCGATAATCGACCGATGCCGGAAGTAATAGACTTTAAGGAACTCGACGTCCAGCCCGGCCAGGGGCCGTAACACTGGCAAGCTGGCTGAAACAGGATCAAAACGAGAACAGCTTTTGCGGTCTACTGTTGTTGTTGTTGCTGATCTGGTGGCGGTTGCATACCGTCTGCTTGGTTTTGCTGGGGTCTTTGATGGCTTGCCTGCCAATTGTTCTGGAACGATGCCAGCAATTGGTCTGGGTCTGGACCTTGAAGCTGGGGCGGAATGTCCAGTGGTCTCTGGTTAAACGGCGGCATTACCTTTGGATCGTTCCTAGCTACTATAAGGTTCTCACCGTTTGGTAACTTCCACAAAAAGTAGTCGAGACCGTCACCATCCACAGGACCCAAACTACTACTGCCACCAAGCCTGGTCACAGTACCATCTGGGTGAATAACTACTGTCGGATCAGGATTCTGGTTTGGAAAACGAAGCATGTGATGATCTTTGAACATCACTTTATAGACCCTGCCGTTTTCAGCATATTCCACTACATCTGTGGGGTCGAAGAAATATTGGCGCGTACCATAAACTCCCCCGGGGACTACTTGACCTACCGGTTGCAGACCTGAAGGCCCAGCTACCAAGACCGGTTCCCGATTTAAGGTAATTGCTCCGGTCGGGCAGGGATGGTCAGCCTGCGTTGAGCAACCAGCCCGCTGCATATGGTCCTGGTAGACCGGCTCCGGTGTCACCGCGCCTGGTGGAGGAACTACATGAGGCGGTCCGTCGCCAGGGCAGCCGCCCTCTGGACAATTCGAATTACGGGCTACCGCAGGCGGTGGCGGCGGTGGCTGTGGAACTTCCGCTGCCGCCGGAGTGACACCGCAATCTTCACGCAATTTCAATTGCCAGCCAACCGCGATAAAGTCTTTATGGGGACAGTCCAGGGCCGCATAACGGTCGCGATTCCACTGGACGATCTTCGCCATTTCGTCCTGGATCTTTTGTTTATTTATACCTTGAACGCCCTCTGTCTGCAGTTCACGCAGAGCGATAGTCGAGAGGCAATCGCCAAATTGGACGGTGTACAAACAGTCAGTTTTCTGATTAGCCAGTCCCTCGTTGGCGTCCCACCATTCTTTTGCTCTTCGGGCGGTCCGATCGGGGTTTGGGCGAAAGCCGCAATGGTCGGTGTTATCGGAGGGCAAATGGGCTTGAGTTTGGGCCGCGGGGCGCCTGACGTGGCCGCTGTGCTTCCATAGGCTGAGCTTGCAGATTTGACGGTGGGGTTGGCGGCTGTCCTATCGGCGGCGGCGCATCATTGTGTGCGTGAAGGTTTGGTGGCTGCTGCATATTGCCAGCGGCAGGCGTCTCGCATGTTTGCGAACACGGCGGTGTAAACGTCACGAGGCTCTGGTCGATGGACGTCTGCTTTGTTGAGTCGTTATTGTGTCCGAATAGAAAAAATGACATTCGTTAGAAATGCGATTCATTTGGGGGTTTAGATCGAACCGTGACCAATCTAAGCCTTAGGTACTCGCCTGCATATGGGATTTCTCCCATCCGCGGCGCTTAAACCTCCATTTCTAATGAGGTGCCCCCGATTGGCCGGACTTGCCGCCAAAAATGAACATATACCTATATGTGGCGAGGTTGCTCTTAACAATCCGCTAGAATAAATTTCTATCTCAAGCGTGGTAAAGCTGTGTTTTCAGGCATTATCGAAGAAATTGGTCAAGTCAAAAGCATCACCGACAGCGATGGCGGCCGAGCTTTAAAAATTGCCGCTAAGCAGATCCGTGAGGATTTGCAAATCGGTCATTCGGTGAGCATCGCTGGTGCTTGTTTGACCGTGGTTGAACTGGGCGAAGATTATTTTTCAGTCGAAGCGATTCACGAAACTTTGCGTAAAACGACCTTGGGCGATTTACATGTGGGCAGCAAAGTTAATCTGGAAAGAGCACTTAAGTTATCCGACCGGCTTGGTGGTCACCTGGTAAGCGGCCACGTCGATGCTATCGGCACGGTCCGGGCAATTGAAGTCGAAGGCTTTGCCAAAGTGGTGACCTTTGCGACTGAAAAGTCGCTCGCTCCTTTTTTTGTGGAGAAAGGATCCGTTGCTGTCGAGGGAGTGTCTCTGACAGTCTGGGGCTTATCTGACGCCAAGATCGGCAGCAAGCAGTTTTGCTTCAAGGTCGGGCTGATCCCGCATACCTTGGCGGTGACGACCTTAGGAGATTTGGTTGTCGGCAGTCACGTCAACATTGAAACAGACGTTGTCGCACGTTATGTGGCAAGATGGCTGGAGCCAAGTTTGATCCGGCATAATTTAAGACAGCCCGATCAAAGTCTGTTGTCGGAGCGATCTTAAACTAAGGAATTGGAGTAGGTGGATGATGAGACATCGCCGTAAATCAGTTCAGTCTATTGGCAATAACAACGCTTTGCGCGCTGCCGAAAGCTCTTTGACTGAAAAGCCGCTTGATAGAGATCCGCTGGATAGAGATCCGTCAGTGCCTGACCAGCTGTCGACTACCGATGCCAATACAACCACAAATGACCGTCATGTCGAGCGAATCTTTTGTAGTATCGAAGAGGCTGTGGCTGAAATTCGCGCCGGTCGCTTCGTCGTCGTGGCCGATGATGAAGGGCGAGAGAACGAAGGCGATTTGATCTGTGCGGCAGAATTTGTTACACCAGCGATGATCAATTTTATGGTCACTGAGGGGCGGGGTTTAGTCTGTCTGGCCTTGACCAGAGAAAAGGCCGCTCATCTCAATTTGCCGCTGATGGTGGAACAAAATACTGAGTCACAACAGACAGCATTCACAATCACGGTTGACGCTGATACTAGATTCGGTGTGACCACCGGCATCAGTGCTCAAGATCGGGCAAAGACAATTCGGGTGGTTGCTGATCCCGCATGTATAGCTTCCGATTTGAGACGGCCTGGTCATATATCGCCACTAGTGGCCAAGCCTGGTGGTGTATTGCAGCGGGCCGGTCATACAGAAGCTGCGGTCGATCTAGCGAGATTAGCTGGCGCGCATCCTTGTGGTGTCATCTGTGAGATTCTCAACCCTGACGGCACCATGGCTCGGGTGCCGGCACTGTTTGATTTTGCTAAGAAGCACAAACTGAAATTGATCAACATTGCTCAACTAATTGCTTACAGACTGCAGCGCGAACGCTTTGTTGTGCGGGAGGCGAAAGCGACCTTCCCCTCAGCCTTTGGGCAGTTTACAGTCTACGCTTATCGCAATACTCTTGATGGGCAGGAGCATCTGGCATTCGTTAAAGGTGAAGTAGCCGGTAAGAAGGATGTCTTGATTAGAGTGCACAGTGAGTGTTTGACCGGTGATGTTTTTGCCAGTCTCCGCTGTGATTGCGGTCCGCAACTGGAGGCGGCCATGGCCATGATCGCTGAGCAGGAAAATGGTGCCCTGGTTTACCTCAGGCAGGAAGGGCGCGGTATCGGCTTACTGAACAAAATCAAAGCGTATGCCTTGCAGGATGATGGCAAGGACACAGTCCAAGCCAATGAAATGCTTGGTTTTAAACCAGATTTACGAGACTATGGAGTCGGTGCTCAGATCCTTTGCGATCTTGGTCTGACTTCGGTTCGCATCATCACCAATAATCCGCGTAAGATCGTCGGGCTGGAAGGCTACGGATTGGTAGTCACAGGTAGAGTCAGTTTGCCACCTGCCTGCAACAGTCATAATTTAGATTACCTTCTGACAAAAAAAGAAAAGATGGGACACTGGCTAGATGGATTGCATCAATCTAGCGCTTGCGAGGAAAATGCTGATGAATCTCGATTCCGTACCGCCCGCTGATTACGCAGGCCAGTTTCCCTGGCGGAGCCGGCATATACAAGGGCGGCTGATCGCAACCGGCTTGCGCTTCGGTATCGTTGTCAGCCGGTTCAACGATTTCATTACCACACGCTTGCTGGATGGATGCGTTAATACACTCACCGCCCATGGTGCAACCGAATCCGCCATTGAGATTATGTGGTGTCCTGGTGCCTTCGAAATTCCGCTGGTAGCCAAGCAGGCGGCCTTAACCGGGCGTTTCGATGCCGTCATCTGTCTTGGTGCTGTAATCCGTGGTGCCACGCCTCACTTCGATTATGTCGCTGGTGAATGTGCGCGCGGTGTCGCCTCTGTCGCCATGGACACAAGTTTGCCCACGATCTTCGGTGTGCTTACCACCGATACAATTGAACAGGCAATGGAACGTGCTGGTAGCAAAGCCGGCAATAAAGGTGCCGATGCGGCGACGGCTGCTATCGAAATGGTGAACCTTCTGGCAGCAATGAAATCGGCAGAGGCAATTCACCAAGACGAGCAAATAGCGAAGCAGGAAGTCAAGCCGATTAGGTAACTTTAGGCGGTGTTAGAAAAATTGCCTTTACTTCTAACAACAGCCTTCGGCTGGAAACGGTGCCATATTCAAGAAAATGAATCTTATTGCTCGGTGGGGAAAATTATCAGGATGTCAATATGCCTCAACATCCGGCTTTTCTCCACTCTATCTTCTGTTAGAAGTCCTACAAGTTTTTCTAACTTAAGAGGATGACGGATAATCGCTACCGTCTCCGTATAGTTTGCTCGCGGATGACGAATTTAATTAGAGGTCGCCAGCGGCCGATCTCCTCTTCGTTATGAGTGACCGCCATTAAGGTTACGTTGTTGGCTAAGCTCCAGGCGCGCAGCTTTTCAATGATTTCTGGCCAGACGTCTCTTTGTACGCCAGAGAAGGCTTCATCGAGAAAAAGAAGGCGCAATGGTTTCTGCAATTGAACTTTGACGATTTTGGCAATGGCCAGGGCACCGCCAGACAGTTGCGTCGGGTATTTAGAGAGAATGGATATGTAGTCTTCGCCGTACTGCGAAAGCAGCTGTTTTGCCTGATCAATTATGGCATTCGGTGATGTTGCTTTATTGGGACCATGATTTCTATGAGCGAAAGAGAGCAGTCTTTGCAATTGATTTTGGGCATGGATCAGGACAAGCTGTTGAGCGACGGTTAGAGAAGGGATTAACGTGTCGTCCTGAAATACCGCGCCCATTCCCGCTTGCATGGCATCAGCGATATTTCTGATGACAAATGTCTCTCCCTGCAGTTTCAGGGTAATCGGCTCATTGGTCGGCGATGAGAGCACGCCCATCAGTACTTTCAGCAAAGTACTTTTGCCGGCTTGATTATCGCCTTCGAGCGTGTAAATGCCGGTCTCCGGTAAGATGAGTTCCGAGCCGAGCAATAAGGGGCGCGGCGTTGCGCTGCGTGCGGTTTGCGACGATAACGAGAACTGACAAAGCTCTAGAGCCGGGCTAGTCATTGCTGAATTAGTTTCGGTGGAAGAACCTGATCTTTTTCTACCACTTGATGTTCGAGTAGCTTATCCACAGTTACCGCAGCTCTTTCCCCCATGCCCACGGGATCTTGAGCGACGGTCGCGGTAAGGCGGCCATCTTTCACAGCAGCCACTGCTTCTCTGATTGCATCAAAGCCGACGATTATTGTTGGCTTGCTCGTCTTTGCTTGCCTGAGAGCTTGCAGCGCACCGAGTGCCATCTCATCGTTTGCGGCAAAGATCGCATCCGGCTCTTGACCCATAGTTAACAAACCGTCGACAACATTTTGAGCTTCGCTCCGTGTGAAATTGGCAGTTCGTTCAACTGTTTTGTAATCAGTCGACTTTTCTTTTTCTAATTCGCCCAGGCGATGCAAGAACCCTTCACGCCGATCAATTGCTGCTTGCACGCCAGTGACGCCGTTCAAGACAAGAATTGTGCCACCATCCGGCAAATGGCTAACAATCGCGTCGGCGGCCATTGCTCCGCCCTGGCTGTTTTCAGAGCCGATGAAAGAATCGTAGTCCGTATTGGCCCTCTTCAAGGCTGGAGCATCAATGCGCTGGTCGACAAGCACGACAAACACGTTCTGATCTTTCAATTGTTTGATTTCGCTTGTAATTTCATCGTTGGAGGCGACCGGTCCGACGACAACAGCTCTCAGTTGCGGTTGCGCTCGCCCTGACGCGTACTCGGAAATGTAATGATCCAACTGACGCCTTTGCATGCTGAGGTCTGTCTCGCTTGCGCCGTAGCGAACATCGAGTCGGTAATTGTCTTTAATCGCCGCAGGCAGTCCTGAACGAAAACCTTCCTCAATCTTTCTGAAAAACTCGTTATTATAGTCCTTCAGCAGAAGTAGAATGATTGGTTGGTCCGTTTTCCAGGCACCGTGCGTGGTGAGCCGCCTGAAAGCGAAAAACATTATGGCCACGGTAATCGCCATCAGGATGAAAATGATTGTCGCGTTTTTACGCATCGATCTAACTCAGTAACTCATTTTGATGTTTGCCGATAGATGACGGAGCCCTCGTAGCTTACCAGATGCCGGCTGGAAAAGAGAACCACGGCTACCAGGACAAGAGCGAATATGCCGCTGGCTGCTTCGCTTTGCAAGCTGCCAACAAGACCGAGGTCAAGACTGTCCACTAATGTTCTGGCTGCCGCCCAGAACAAGGCAGAGGCTACGACCGACCAGAGCGATACGTATCCGCCACTAAGACTGGTGCCACCTAAGACCGCCACGGCAATGACGATCAGTTCCTTACCTATGTGATCGGTGCTGACCGCTGAGTTGGCCAGAAGCGCCCAAAAGACGCCGGCGATAGCACACAGCAAGCCGTTTAAGGCGAAGGCAGCTTGTTGTACTCGGACGCTGTCGATGCCTGCATATAGTGCTGCCTTACGACTAGAGCCGACGGCTGAGCAGAAGATCGGCAAGTTACTCCAATTGAGAAGAAGAACAACAATGGTTGTCGTGGCGACGGCCAAGTAAAACCCCAACGAATCAATTGACCAGAAATTGGCAGCCGGGTTCATACCTAATGGAATGCTGGCAGGTGTGCCGCGCACAATTCCCGAACCGCCGGTAAGAACTGCCAACAAAAGGCAAATCACACCAAGCGACCAGGACATGATCAAAGCCGGGCATCTGCTCTTGGTGATGATCCAACCAAGGAGAAAGCCGAAACCAAGTCCCCATACGGCGCACAATAAAGCGGCCATCAAGGGATGCAGTCCGAATTGTGTGCCGACGGCAAAGATGACGCCAGAGATGGCCACGTTGCCCACCACTGATAAGTCAATACTGCCAGCGGCGATGATCAAACTTTCGCCGCAAGCCATCAAGGCAAATGGCGTCCCCTCTTTCACTATTCGTGAGATTATATCGGTCGCCGCCAGCGAAGAGAAAGCGGCGTGATGCATGGACAACAAAGCAAGAAAGAAGAAAAGCAGCAAAACCGGTGCTACGAAATTCGCTTGCTGTCGCCAGACAATTGACGTTGAACCAGACAGCGGCTTAGCACTGGCCCGATCATTTTTAAGTTCATTGCTAAGATCATTGGTCATGTCGGAGACCGTATTTAGCGATGTAAGCTTTCTGGATCTCGGGCATTATAAAGACGCCATCCGGCCTCACCTTTTCCGGTATTGTCTTAGTGATGTCGGCAAAGTATATGTTGCAGTCCTGCCAGCGTCTAAACCAGTAGGCGTAACCATTTTTGTCGAGAATGTCTCTCTGAATCGCCGCTGGATCGCTAGGATAGTGCTCAATTTTATTCCAGAATTTTCGAAAGTCGGCAATAGTGAAAGAGGCCCCACTTTGTTCGTTTAGCTTGGTGACAATGATCGAAGCTGCATCGTCCATATTGTGATCGACATAATTGACGCAATGAAACCAGACATGCAATAACTTCAAAAGTTCTACCTGATGCGCGGAGGCAAATTGTTTGCTGGTGACAAAGCCGTTAATTTCAGGGGAGCCAAGATCCGTGCCTGACACCATTTCCAGCATGCCTTCTTTCAGTGCCCGCGCGCGCTGCGGTATGCCGCCGAGAAAGGCATCACCGGTGCCGGATAAAAAAGCAGCCAGACCTTCATCAGGATTGAAGTCACGAATTGCTATATCCTTGGCGAAATTGAGGCCGCCTCGTTGCATGGCATTGGCCACTGCTTCTTCCATATCTGTGTGACTGGTTGTCACTACGGTCTTGCCCTTGAGTTGGGCGATGCATGCTCTTAGAGCTGCTTCCCTGGTTTTGCATTTTGGCAAAAAGTAATTAAGCGGTTTTATTGGGCCTTGCGGGCGGATGATCAAAGCGTAGCCTTGATCGAAAATATTGAAACCGTACGCATAGACAGCATCAGGATTTTTGGCGTGCGTGCTGATCACACTGCCGATGTTATTCCAGACGACGTCGACGGCATTGGCCGCCAGCGCTTCCTGCATTTCAGTCATGGCCATCATTTTGATCTCGACGTCGATCCCCTCATCGGCATACCAGCCTTTCACCTGTCCAAGCGTCGGCACCAGCCCGTCCTGGTAGGGAGCGAGCGCCAGGCGAACAGTGGGGCGGGAGGCGACGGTCTCAGTGCTTGGGGCTGGCTTGCAACTTGAAAGAAGCGCAACCACCGAGGCGAGGACGCAAATGATCAAGACGATCCAACTAGTTGGTCTGGTTAATAAATGCCATTTTGCTGTTAATTCTGCCATCGCGTCAAACGTTTCATCAACGCTCTCAGAAGCCAGTCCATGATAGCTGATTCCAACCCCAGGACAATAACAGCCAAGAGAATCGTTTCAGTTTGCAGAGTCCGCCTGGCAATCATCATGATAAAACCAAGCCCTGTCTGGGCACCCATGAATTCAGCAGCGATGGCCAGGGCAAATGCCAGAGCCAGTGAGACCCGAAGCGGTGCCGTCAGTGACGGCAAAATCGCCCACAACAAAATCTCGACATAATAAGAGTAACCCTTAGCGCCTAATGACCGAGCGGCCCTCCGTGTATCGACCTCGACGTTGTGAAGAGCCTCACGTGTGCTTACAACCATCACCATGAAACAGCCGAGAGCGACGAGCGCTACCTGCCCGATTGGGTTAAGACTGAACCAGAGAATGAAAAATGGGATCAAGGCAATTGGTGGCAGCGGCCTGACAAATTCGATGAAAGAAAACAACAAGGCATCGACTGCGTGGAGACTAAACATCAAAAAGCCAGTGCATATGCCAAGTAAGGACCCGACGATAAAGCCGGTCAAAACAAGTTGCAGCGTAGCCAGCGAGTGCCAAAGAAGATGAGGTCCGATATTCTTAAGCGCAGCTAAGACCAGCAATGGTCCAGGGAATTTAAGAGGAGAGATACAGTGAGGTACGACGAACGTGTAGAGGAAAAGCACTAAGATCCAGCCTGTCGCTGCAACGACCAAGTATTTTCGATTGGACGCTACGTCTATTGCTCTTCCGTACGGATCAAGTGCCGGCATGCTCAAGTTCTTCCAATTGTCGTTGCAGGGCTCGCCTAAGCGCTTGAATCTCCGTAGTGTAGCGGCAATCGTCTGTTCGTGGTCTGGCAAAAGGTACGACGATTTCGCTCACCATTTGTCCGGGAGGGCCAGACATGATCAGCACCCGATCTGACAGAAAAAGGGCCTCCTCAATGTCGTGCGTAATCATCAAAACAGTCCGGCGGTCCTGCCACCATAGTTTTTGCAATGTCAGCTGCATCGCTTGACGAGTCATATGATCGAGCTGTCCTAAGGGTTCATCTAAGAGGAGAATGGGCGAGCCGGTTAACCAAGCCCGGCCCAGTTCAAGACGCTTGCGCATGCCGCCCGATAGCTCCTTTGGATAAAAATGTTGGAACTGAGAAAGCCCTGTTAATTCGGCTATTTGCTCTACTTTCCGCTGTCGGTCTTCCTTGGTTTCGCCTTTGTCTTCATTGCGCGTCCTCCCTTTATGTTGATTACGCCTGAGCGCGAAGCGCAAATTTTCCTGGCAGGACATCCAGCTAAATGTCGTGTCTGATTGGAAACACATTGCTGGTTGAATTTCATCTTGTCCTGTGAGGATTTGTACTTTGCCGCCCGTAGGCTGTATGAAACCAGCGATGATATTGAGAGTGGATGTTTTACCGCATCCAGATGGTCCGACAATACAGACAAATTCATGCTTGCCGACCAAAAAACTTAAATCACTCAAGACGGCAAATTTCTGGTTACGCAGTGTGCTGACTACGTACGAAACTTGCTCGAAAGAGATCAAAGGTTGTTTGTTCTCTTCTAGGGCAGTATTGAGCATAAGTCAACTATTCAGTTTGCTCCGTCTTCTTCAACAGCAGCGAAGTCAACGGACGCTATCGGATTTTCCTTGAGAAACCTATCGAAGACGTTGCTCACTCGCATGGCGTCGAGCAGTGGTCCTTCAACTTCCACTTCGCGCATGAGCAAAGCACGGTGTAAGGGTAGTTTGCTTTGAATGAGCTTCGTCATAGTCGCGCCTGTAAAATGAAAGGTGATGCTCGGCTTGCCGTGATACGCCATGTAAGGTTCCACGACTGTGTTGCCGCTGGCAGACTTCAAAACCCAGCCTAGACCGTTTCGTCCTTTCAGAACGAAGCCAATAGATACACCGCCGGTAGTGGCTTTCCGTAGAAGAGCTTCAGAGAAGTGCTTTGGTAAATAAGTCTCGAAATAGAATTGTGCCAGGCGCTCAGAAAAGTTAAGCGGTTGGGGTTTACCCTCTCCTATCGGCGGTGCTCCCCAGTGTTTACTTTGAGCAAATTGGAGCACCCGTTCAAAATAATCCTTATCAAAATGAATTGGTGTCAATTGATAGCGCGAAGCAACCTCAAACAGATTGCGGGTGCGAACCTGAACGTTATCCAAGAGAAGCTTGCGTAAAGCGTTCGGCAAATTCAAGCCGTCACTTTCCACTGGATTCACTTCGGCGGCGCCCAGCGCGTTAGCCAGCGCCGTCAACCACTCGCGGTTGAGCGTCACCTGTGTCGAAACCAAATTGCAAATACGTGGACGACTCTCGTCCTCAAGAAACTTCCAAAAAGTATAAACTGCCGTATCCACTGGCAAAAACCAGAGAGTCGCGTCCGGATTGTGGTGCAATTTCAAAGTCTTGTTTACGGACCCCTTTGCTGAACCTATGTGACTGGTGTGACTGGTGTGACTGGTGTGGCTGGCGGAGTTGTACAGTGCTTTGAAAAGATTGTAAGGGCCGCTGAAATTGAGGGCGCTGCCTGTATCGGTTGCCCCGCATACCATCGGCAGTCTGACCAAATACCAAGGAGATTCCACAGTGTGCAGTCCCTCCAGGAGTTTGCCCTCATAATGCTGGCATAAGCCCTCCCAATGTGAATTAGGCTTGCGTCGCTGGAATTCCAATTGCTCAGGCACCACTGCATCTGGTTGCACACCACCCCAAACCGACGAAACTAGAAAAGTTGGCACGCCTTTAAGTGATTTCATCAATGCCGGTAGCCGGTCAGCAGCCCACGGCGCGCGCGGAGCGCGAGGCTCATCAAAGTTTGGCGGCAACCCACAAAAAATGAATGCATCATATTTGGTGCCTTTTAAAGCGGCGCTTTCATCGACAAGTTTTAGTCGGTCTTGAAATGTGCGAAATCGCTCGCGGCCGCCGATCGCTTCTTCTAACAGTGATAGTGCAGAAGAGTAGAGGTCAAGGGGGGACAAACTGAAAACGTTCAGCGCTGATTTAGTGGCGACGTGAACTTGCCAACCTTTTGTCACCAGCCAAGTAGCTAAGAGGCCCAGAGAAACTGGAAATCGGTCCCCATAAGTAGGCAACTTTCTGTGTCATCAGCAGCAAAACTCATTCGAAACAGGACGGAACGACCAAGAGCGTTGAGCATCAATTCTGACCATAAATGTAGACTATCGGTCCTTAACTCTTCAAGTTACCGGGTGAAAAGGATAAGTTTTACCTTCATTTGTCGCGCGGTAACGGCTTGCTAAAGTCCATGTTGGACTCGACTATTTCAGTACCGGCGATCTGATCGCCAAGGCGCATTCCGTCTGCGCGGCCGTATGCTCTGTATGCTTCCAGTGGCAAGACAATGACGACATAAACCATACCGATAATGTTTACAACCCAGGTGAGAAAAGTGTCGATGAAACCCAGCCGAATCAGTCGTGCAACCGAGGCGATTAACTGCGAAATAGCATAAGGTGCAATCAAAATGATGTTGCGCTGGAAGCATTGCCAAAGGCTAGGTGCTTTACCGGTTGCACGATCAACGACACGCAGTCCCATCGCATTTTTGCCAATGCCGCGTCCCTCAAAAGGAAAATCGCGGACCAAAAAAAGCAGCATAAACACAAGATCGAGACTGACGAATCGGTTTACGAACGGTACGAGCATGACCGCCACGGCTATTAAATAGCAAGCCAAGAGGTCCAAAATCAAGGCAACGATGCGCCGCCCAAGTTCGATCCTGGTTGCTGTCGGCTCTTTTTGGTTGGCAGACTGAGGCCTGCCAGAATTTTGCGCCTGATCGGTGGCGGGAGAAGCCGCCCGGTTATCCTGTCCGACGTTGGCCAACCCGGCCAGGCCTGAGCCTGGGTAGAACCCTGAGAAAAATCGTCCAAATCGTCGTCGCCGTCAAAATCAGAATAATCCGGCTCTGAGTTCCTGGACGGCTGATCAGAACGCCCAGAACGGCCGAGCGTAAAATCGAGGGAGCGATCGGAGCCTTTATCGGAAGATTTCCCCGGTTTGCGACCCGGGTTGCCGAACCACTGCGACATGAGCCTTCCTGTCTAAGAGCTTCCGGAAATTGTCAGTAAGCAGGACGCCTGAAGATTGAAACCTTCACCTATCATAAATCATACGCGCTGATTGGGCAGACAGCGATTGGGAAAGAGCGAACCTGAAACAAATCGGGAGTAACGTTAGGATTGGCCTATCCAGGCGTTAACATAATTTTGTGCTAGCAGGGTCATGGACGAGCAAAGGCGTTATGAAAGAAGACGGAAACCAGACAGTAATCATCGATGGGTTGAGAACTCCTTTTGGCAAAATGGGCGGGGTGTTCAAGGCTATGCCAGCAGTTGACCTGGCGGCCCCTTTGATGAAAGAGTTGCTTCGCCGCCACAACCTGCCGGGTGAAGATGTTGACGAAGTAATTCTTGGCCAGGTGCTACAAGCCGGCGCTGGACAAATTCCATCTCGGCAGGCGCTCTTCAAAGCTGGATTGCCGGCGACTTGCGAATCCACTACCGTGAACAAGGTCTGCGCTTCCGGAATACGGGCGGTGACGCTTGGTGATTTACGGATCAGCGCTTTCGATGGGGAGATTATCCTGGCGGGCGGCATGGAATCGATGAGCCAGGCACCATACTTGATCGAAGCTAACGCTATCCGTTTTGGCAAGAAAATGGGACACGCCAACTTGAAGGACGCCATGCTGCAGGATGGACTGGAGTGTCCGGTAACCAATGTGCATATGGCTGTGCATGGGGCAAAAGTAGCCGAAGAGTTTAAAATCAGCCGCGAGGACCAAGATCAGTGGGCGCTGCGCAGTCATCAAAGAGCGATTGCCGCACAGACCAGTGGCCGCTTTGCAGAAGAGATTTTGCCGGTGGACGTGCCCTCAGGCAGAGGCAAAGTTGAACGCGTCGATCGCGACGAAGCGCCTCGAGCTGATACTACCATCGAAGCGCTGCGCGGGTTGAAGCCGGTCTTTTATGAAACCGGCACGATCACAGCCGGCAACGCACCTGGTGTCAATGATGGTGCCGCGGTATTGCTTTTAATGAGTGCGAAGAAAGCGAAGATTCTTGGACTGACGCCTCTAGCAAAGATTGTCACCCACGCTTCAATCGGTCAAGACGTGCCGTATCTGGCGACGGTACCGGCTCTGGCCGCGAAGAAGGCACTGGCTAAAGTGGGCATGCACAAGGATCAACTGGACTTAGTGGAGATCAACGAAGCGTTTGCTGCTGTAGCACTAACATCGATGCGCATGTTAGAAATTGATCCAGAGCGCGTCAATGTTAATGGCGGTGCTATCGCGCTTGGTCATCCGATTGGCGCCTCAGGTGCCAGAATTCTTTTGACTCTGGCCAAGGAGATGCAAAAGCGTAATGTCAAATATGGGGCAGCGACAATTTGTTCGGGTACAGCTCAGGGTGATTGTGTCATTCTCTCGCGCGAGGGGCTCAACTGACAATTGCTGACGGCTCGCACGCTCCCCCAGGCGGGGTATATATCAAGCCCACTTCGCTCGATGAAGTATAGCGGGTGCAGGATGTATCGCAGGAGGTAAAGCAAGTATAGGAGGCGTAGATAGATTGAGCGCAAGGACGGAACAATTTGATCCGGTAAAACGTGTTGAAGATTTGACACGCCAGATCGAACATCACCGCTTCTGCTACTACGTTCTTGATCGGCCAGATATCTCCGATCCTGAGTTTGACCGATTGTATAAAGAATTGGAGGAGCTCGAAGCGAAGTATCCTGAACTGCGTCTACCGACCAGCCCGACGCAGAAGATTGGAGCGGCGCCAAGTACTGAATTTAAGCAAGTGAGGCATTCTACACCGATGCTTAGCTTGGCCAATGCCATGGGAAAAGACGAGCTCGTGAAGTGGGAAGAGCGAATCTTCCGGACTCTAGAGTTAGATGCCAATTCAGAGCGGCAAAAATTGGCTTATGTGTGTGAATTGAAGATAGATGGATTGTCCTGCGCTCTTACGTACCGCAATGGACATCTGATTAATGGTGCCACCAGGGGTAATGGCGAGGTTGGCGAGGATGTCACCCTTAATTTAAAGACAATAGCGAGCATACCTCATCAAATCAAGCTCGTGTCATCCCAGCTGCCGGCCGGATTCAAAGATAAGCTGCCAGAATCGCTGGAGGTTCGTGGCGAAGTCTATATGCCAATTAGCAGCTTCTCTGCGCTGAACCAAGCACTGGTCGAGGACAATGAGCCAAACTTCGCCAACCCGCGCAACGCCGCGAGCGGCTCGCTTCGACAAAAAGATCCACGTCAAACCGCCAAACGCAAGCTTGGCTTCTGGGCCTATTTTTTGTCGTTTACCGACAACGAATTGCCAAAGCCCAGAACTCATCTCGAAAATCTTCAATTACTCGCCGCTTATGGCTTTCCAGTCGAACCCAACAAGCGATTGGTGAGCGGTATTGAGGATGTCTCTAAATTCTGCGACGATTGGTCGACAAAGCGTCATCAACTCGATTATCAAACTGATGGAGTAGTCGTCAAACTCAACGATCGGCAACTTTGGGACCAGGTTGGCTCAACCGCGCACAGTCCACGTTGGGCGATTGCTTTTAAGTATCCGCCGGAAGAGGAAGAGACAATTGTCGAGGATGTTCGCTTTGACGTAGGCCGCACTGGAGCTGTGACTCCGGTTGCCTGGCTAAAACCAGTAAAATTGGCCGGTACTACCGTCAAACGTGCCAGTTTGCACAACGCCGACCAGATTAAGCGATTGGACGTGCGCCTTGGCGACACCGTTGTGGTCCGCAAAGCTGGCGAAGTTATTCCAGAGGTAATCAGTGTTCGAACCGACAAGCGGGGCGATCAAGAACGCCCTCAACTTGTCTATCCGTCGAATTGCCCAGTTTGCGGAACACCACTCGAGCGGATCGGCACTGAGGTAGCGTATCGGTGCCCGAATAGTTATGGTTGTTTAGCCCAGATCGAGCGTCGCATCGAACATTGGGTCTCTCGGAACGCAATGGATGTCGATGGTGTTGGCGCTGCTTTGATAGAGCAGTTGGTGAGCCAAAATCTCGTGCACCAAGTAGCCGATCTGTACAAATTGACTGAGACTCAGCTAGCTCAAATCGATCGGATGGGCAAAAAATCTGCTCAAAATATTCTTCAAGCATTGTCTGAATCCAAAAACCGGCCGCTGGCCAATCTTATTTACGCTCTTGGCATTCGGCATGTCGGTGCTGCCGGTGCCCAGTTGCTTGCTGACCACTTCCGCTCGCTTTTTGCCCTGGCTAAGGCTGAGCCAGAGGAAATCCAGGCGATAGAAGGAATCGGCCCGACAATAGCCTCTTCAATTGTTGAGTTTTTTGCTCAGCCGCAGGTACTGAGCTTGATCGAAGATCTGGCTAAACAGGGAGTGCTGCTTGAAATGCAAGGAGCGGATGCGCCAACGGAGGCATCCCATACCTTGGCTGGCAAAAGCTTTGTTTTGACCGGAACGTTGGCGAGCATGGATCGCTCGGCTGCTGAAGCTAGGATTAAGGCTAAAGGTGGTAAAGTGAGCACCTCGGTGTCTAAAAAGACCGATTATGTGGTGGTGGGAGCCAATCCCGGTTCAAAGCTGATGAAGGCGGAAGAACTTGGTATAACGATACTTAACGAAGACGAATTTAGTTCCTTGCTAAATGCGGAGGGAGAAACCTGATGAGAACGTTTTTCATTCATCCGTTTCTTGCCGCGCTCATCTTTTCTGTTCTTGTAATCGGAGCTTTGGGCGCTTTCATTCTTGTTCCTATCCTTTGTATACATTGGATTTGGAACGTAGTAGTCGTGGGTTGGACGCCGCTGCCGTCAATTGGTTTGTGGCAGTCTTGCTTGTTGTACAGTGCTTGTGCCTGCTTGGTTTATCTGTGCGGTTTAGTGCGCATCGAATTTAAAGCTGAGACTTTAGATTGAATCGAAGACCAAACTCTTTCGGTTTTTGTACACCGCTCGCCGTTTCGCTGGCGTTGCATTTAGCTGCTTCGTTTACTCGGCCCTACGTTGCGGCGGCTGCCATGCCATTGGCATTATTTCTCGTGACTGGCAACGAATGTCTTTGTCTGCCCGCATTGGCCAAGCAAAAAGGGAAGAACACCGAGGTGCCGGCCCAAGAGAATTTCAACAAAGGTGTGGACTTTTACAAGCGCCGGAATTTTGATAGTGCCATTGATGCGTTCTTGCAGTCTATTTACTTTGCCCGTAATGGCTACAATCCCGAGGCATATTTTTGGCTAGGCAAGTCTTATATGGCAAAACATGAGGACGCCAAAGCAATTGACGCTTTCAACAAGCACCTTGAACAAAATATCCGACCTTCTCCTGATGCTCATTACTATCTCGGTGAAGTTCTTTTGCGCAATAACCGCCTGGATGAAGCGGAAACCCAGGCCGGGTTGGCGCAAGCAAACTATTTTGGCAAAGGCGAAAAAGCACACAATTTGCATGGCAAAGTTCTCGTCAAAAAGGGCGATTTGTCTGCAGCCCGATGGGAATTCGAACAGGCGCTCGGGGAAGCGCCCTGGACCTATACAGAGGCCTGGGAGAACTATGCTGAGACTTTTATGTTGGACAAAAGCTGGCCACAAGCTTTCAACCAGTATAGTGCGTTGCTGGCAGCGGCAGACCGCTTGAAAGGATTGGATGTGGAAAAATGCTATTTGAATGTTGGCCAATGCGTGCTAGCCAAGGGCGATCATCAAGGGGCGATAGATGACTTCCACAAGGTACTAACGATCAATCCTGCAAATGCTGATGCTCACTTGCAATTAGGGATGATTTTTGATGCGGAGAATCATATTTCCTCGGCAATTGAAGAATACAGTCAATTTGTGCGGTGTTCTACTGACGCCAGAAAAACCGAAAAAGCGAAAGAACGCATAGCCATGCTGCAGCAAAAAGTACAACCTCCAAGTGAGCCAGTAGCCAAACCTTCCCTAAATATGCGCATCCGCCAAGAGCAATCCGAGTTAGCGCGACCACCTCAGTCAGACCCATCTGATCAATCAGCGCAATCAATGCGATCAGTTCAGTCCCAGTCCGGGCAGGCACCTGCTGCAGCCGGTAAGCAAAAGCAGCGTCAACCGGAAACACATGACTCGGGTTTCTAGAGGACTCGTCTGATTTCAATAATGACTTTGTCTACGGTCCAAGCGGACAAAAGAATTCACTTAACCAAATCGGCATCAAATGCGGCGATTTACGCAACTGATGGCGTTCGACTCGCCCCAAATGAGCTGTTGCTGCAGGTAAAGTGGTCCCAGTAACTCGTCGCTTACCCGCATACCATAACGCGTTGATCAGAGGGCCTTGCTCTTTACCGCCGAGATTTACTTTCCTTGGGGCCGCGCCCTTGAAATAAATTCTCGTCTCTCCGTAGAGAAACGAGCTTGTTGGACCATCGGTAATATAAGTTGGTCCCGGATGACCTTGTTCAACTAAGCGCAGTTTATGAGCCAATTGAGCGCCATGGTCAAATATTTTTTTGCCGAAAGCTCTAGCCTTGATGTGTGCCACTTCAAGGATGCTCGGCAGCTTTAACTTGAGGAGAGGATTGATTTTCAAGAAAACCCCATTAGTCAGGCGCATTATGACTTTGGATTTCACCATCCTACTTAAAGCGATATCGACAGCGTTGCGTGTGCCATAAATGAGGCAGTCGCGTGTGACGAATACGGCATGATCGGCCAGAGCGTTAATATGCATCCTGATGTGCAATGTCGTAAACCCAGGTTTTGGACGATTTCTAGTGGTCATATCCATTTTCCTCCTCAATCGTTAAGACAGGAATTCGCACCTATATCTTTCAACGATGTGAGAGCTGAAATGGTTCAAATTGCCTAAATACATTGTTCAGTTGTATCTGAGCAAATGACCACAAGTGGGTTTTTTGCCATGCTTGGTGCCTTAGCGCTCGAAAGATCTACGCCCGTTTTTCTGTCTAGCGGTTACGCGCTCAAACTGAAGGTGATCCAAGGCAAAGCTAACATAATAAATGCCGATACTTGACTACTTACCGTCCAGTGTAGGCTGGTGTGCGTTTTTCGCCAAAAGCCTTGACGCCCTCGACGAAATCGCTCGTTCGCCCGGCAATTTCTTGCATAGAGGCTTCATATTCGAGTAATTCCTCCAAGTCCGGAAAAACTGCTCGATTCACAGCTCGCTTAGTCAAACCGAACGCTCTCGTGGGTCCACTAGCGAGTTTTTCGGCCAGCGCCAGTGCCTCCTTCACGACCTCCGACTGATCAACAACCTTGTTCACCAGGCCCAATTTGAGAGCTTCGGCCGCCTCTAACTTATCGGCTGTAATCATTAACTCAAATGCTCTTGTTAAGCCGATTAAACGAGGCAAGATAAATGTAGACCCCGAATCAGGCACGAGCCCGATTTTTGAAAATGATTGAATGAACGTAGCGGTATCAGCAGCGATTCTTAAATCACAAGCAAAAGCCAGGCTGGCTCCTGCACCAGCTGCGACACCATTTATAGCTACAACGATCGGCTTTTCGATACGTCTTAATTTAACAATTATTGGATTGTAGCGTCGTCGGATCGAATCCCCCAACGAAAGTTTTGCGCCGATCACGTCATCTACCGCTCGATTCTGCAAATCTTGGCCCGAACAAAAGCCGCGCCCTGCTCCAGTTAGGACAATTGCTCGCACCTGGGCGTCTTTCTCGAATTCCATTAACGCATCCTGCAGGGCAAATGTGAGCTCATCGTTGAGAGCGTTTAACCTATCGGGTCTATTTAAAGTAATCGTGCCTACTCCGCTCTTTTTGTCGATCAAGAGAATGTTGTCCTCAGTCATTCGAGTACTCCTTATTTGCCGCTGAACTTGGCGCCGCTTTTCGAGGAAGGCGCGCATGCCCTCCTTCTGATCCTCGGAGGCAAAGAGCATGTAGAAATTCTTGCGCTCATATTCAAGTCCTTCGCTGAGACTCATGTCAAAAGTTTTCAGAATAGCTTCTTTGGCCATGCGTATCGCAATCGGTGACTTTTTGGCGATCTCACGAGCAACAGATTTAGCTTCGTCCAAAAATAACTCAACTGGAACAACTTTGTTGACCAGGCCCAAAGCATGTGCTTCATGAGCGCTCATTGAGCGTCCAGTCAAAATCATTTCCATCGCTTTGTACTTGCCCAAAACCTGTGTCAATCTCTGCGTACCACCGGCGCCGGGCATTATGCCGATGTTAATTTCAGGCTGTCCAAATTGTGCTGTTTCGGAGGCAATGATGATGTCGCAATTCATGGCTACTTCACAACCTCCACCTAGAACATAGCCACTGACTGCTGCAATGATTGGCTTCTTGATTTTTTTGATCCTGTCCCAGGTAGCAAACCGATCTTTTATAAGAATGCCAATCGTGCTCTCATCTGACATTTCTTTGATATCAGCGCCGGCGGCGAAGGCTCTTTCGTTCCCAGTTAAGATCATCACTCTAACACTGGGATCGTGATCGAACTGCTCCAATGCCCTTACCAATTCATCCATAAGGTCGAAACAGAGCGCGTTCAAAACCTTGGGCCTGTTCAGCGTTACGATGCCAATATTATCTTCAACGCTGGCAAGAATATGTTGGTAGGTCAAAGTCATCATACCCCTCTCCTTAACTAGTTTTCTTATGCCCGCACAGGCCACAGAAAGCGAAATCGGCGGGCATTGGTGCACCGCATGCGGTGCAGGATTCCAATTCAACTGTGCCTTGAAAAATAGATGCCTGACCAGCTGCTTTGCAGCGGATTTGGGGATAAGGCATCTCGGATTTTTTTCGGAAGGACTTAAGTCCTTCTATAGTCTCAGCACTGCCGGCGTGCAGCGTCAGCCAATCGCGAGCATGACCAATGGTCATCGACCAAGAAAAATCACGCCAGAAGTTCAGCTGTTGTTTCGTATAGCGCATGCACTCCGGAAGTTTCTCGTAGAGTTTCTTGGCTAGCGCTTCAACGGCGGAATCCAGCATCGAACCGGGTACAACCTGATTCACCAATCCCCAATCGAGGGCGGTGTAGGCGTCGATTGGCTCACACAGAAGTAGCATCTCTCGCGCTCGGCGATCGCCGATTATCAGAGGAAGCCATTGGGTAGCACCGCCGGCGGCGACACTCCCACGCGCTGCGCCAACCTGCCTGATCGTCACATGATCCGCGGCAATCGCTAGATCGCAAGCCATGTTTAGTTCGTTGCCGCCGCCGACTGTCATGCCGTTCAATCGCGCGATAGTTGGCTTGCCGATATTCCGCAAACGGTCATGCATTTCGATAAATGCATACATCCATTTATAGTAATCATTAGGTTTTTTCGCAATGTGTTCATCTTGTTCCTTCAGGTCGGCACCAGTGCAAAAGGCCTTTCTCCGGCCCCTGTTATGACCATAACGGCGATCGAGTCATCGACGCTCGCGTCCTGAAAGGCTTGAGCTAACTCCTTTAGGGTAGTGAAATCGAAACAATTGAGAACTTCCGGGCGATTGATCGTGACCGTGGCCGTGTAATTTTGTTTGCTGTATAAAATTCGGCGAAATGAGAATGATTCGGGTGCGGCACCCGCTACAGCATTTTCTAAGGACGGTGCTTGGGGCATTTCAAGAACCTCTGAGACAAATAGTTCGCACTAAATCAAGATTTCGCAACCGAATAAATATTCCCGGGTGTCCGGTCTGGGCTGTACTTACTTAGCGGCTACCGCCGGTACTTTTTCTTCGACGTCGGCGAACATCATGTAGACAAGATCTTTGGCGAAACCCATCACATCTTTACCAGCAGCCTTGCCCTCCGGTGAGGACATGCCAGCTTTCAAAGCATCCATGTCCTCAAAATACATTTCAGCGAGCAAATAATATTCACTCTCGCCCGCGGGTGAACCAATTATTCTGGCAACCTCCGTACGCTGCAAGCCAGGAATTTTTGAGGCAAGCGGTAAGTGTGTCTGGAAATAGTGTTGGTCAAATTCTTGGACGTTTTCGGGTTTTTTGTATAACGCGATTAGCTTAACCATTTCGAACCTCTTTTTAGTCGGATTGTTTGTTTGAAGGTTTGTTGTAAAAACCGGAGTTAATTCAGCTTTTTGCGGCGACTTCAGCCTCGATTGCGAGGTGATTGATCAAAGACATCTCCTTGATTTTCTTGTCCAGCCAGGATTTTTCCACAATCGCTTGTGTCAGCGTTCCCCGCGCCACTTTGCCGCGGCCGGTCGCTGCTTCAATTTCGCAAACGATCTTATTGTCTCTTATTTCACTGACTTTTGCTTTGACCTGGATCTTCATTCCGGGCACAGTGAGAATCAAGTGCGATACCTCAATGTTGGAGGTCATTGCTTGTTCATGTGGTTGAAGGTAGGGTAAAAGCAATTGGCGTGCTGCCAGTTCGCTGTGGTGTACCAGCGCCGAGGTAGCGTAAAGGTCCTGCATTACTTCGCCGTCAAATTCCGCGAGCATGTCCTTAGATACCTCAACTTCAATTTGTGCTGTTAGACCAGGACAAAAACCGGGTTTCATATTTTATGCTCCTCTGGTGATCGCTACCGATTTTGAGTCCATACTGATTCGAGTTTGTTACTGATTCTGAATCTCTACCGTTTTCGAGTCCAATTCTGATTTCCAGTTCTTTACTGGTTTTGAGTCCGCCTGTCGATCACACGCACCGCCTTACCCTCGCTGCGCGCAATCGAATTCGGTGGCAGCAACTTGATACCAGCTGTCAGACCAAGATTGTCTTTAAGTAAAACTTGCACCTTTTGGGTCAGACTCTTTAGCTCGACATGACCATTTTCAAAAGTGCCCCAGCGAGAGATTAGTTCTGCGGTCACCTCGATCTGCACCTCTAAGGTGTCCAGGGCCTTTTCGCGTTCAAGAAAGAGTTGGTAATGAGGCGCTAGTTCTTCCACCTGTAAAAGTGTCTTTTCGATTTCCGACGGAAAGACATTGACGCCGCGAATAATCAGCATATCATCGATTCTCGCTCTCACCCTCTGCATGCGAGTCATTGTCCGGCCGCAAAGACATTGCTCTCGGGTCAATCGGGATAAGTCCCCGGTTCGATAGCGGATCACCGGCATCGCTTCCTTAGTCAAAGTCGTAAATACAAGCTCTCCCTCTTCACCATCAGGCAGAACGGACCCGCTCTTTGGATCGATGATTTCTGGTAAGAAATGGTCTTCCCAGATGTGCAAGCCTGCTTTGCCTTCACGACACTCCATGGAAACGCCCGGGCCAATAACTTCGCTCAAACCGTAAATGTCCAGTGCTGTAATTTTGAGGCGCTCTTCGATTTGCTTGCGCATTTCTTCCGTCCATGGCTCGGCTCCGAAAATGCCAATCTCCAGTTTGATTTGCTCGCGACTGATGCCGAGCTCAGCCATTGTGTAGGCGATGTTCAAGGCGTATGAGGGCGTCGAGCAGATTATTCTGGCAGCGAAATCCGTGAGTAAAAGAATCTGTTGTTGTGTGCGCCCGCCGGAGGCTGGGACAACTGTCGCCCCCAATTTTTCAGCGCCGTAATGCAGACCCAAGCCACCAGTGAACAGACCATATCCATAGCTGTTGTGGATGACGTCGCCAGGTCTGGCGCCGGCACAAGCCAAGGAGCGAGCGACGACTTCCGACCAGAGCTGGATGTCAGCCGACGTGTAGCCGACAACAGTCGGTTTGCCCTTAGTGCCGGATGAGGCATGAATACGAGATAGCTTATTGCGTGGTACTGCCAATAAGCCAAAAGGGTAGTTTTGCCTGAGGTCTGCCTTCCTGGTGAAGGGAAAGTGCTTGAGATCCGACAGTGTTTTGAGCGTGTCCGCATTAGTGCCGGCATCATTGAAAAGCTGGCGGTAGAAAGGGACATGCTCGATTGCTCGCGAAATGGCAGTTTTCAGCCGTTCTTGCTGGAGCAATTCCAACTCGGCTCGCGGTAAGCACTCAAGCTTGCTATTCCAAATAAAAATGTCTGACTTGATAGCCACAAACCAGCCCGACTTAAGGATAATGCACCATAATAACCTCTCAAAAAGCCGTTTGCCTAGGAAGAACAGTTATCCGGCGGAGCAAGTTCGGCTTCTTTAAGTTCTGGAAATGCAGAACTGGCCGGTTTCGCTTAAAATCTCGGACGTTGTCAGGTGTTCTCGGCGGCAGGGGGTAGATCTGTCCAAAATTTGTCCTGGCTTGGGAAAGACCCGTTTTCTCACCGCGCTGGTTGTGGTGGCATTGATTAATGCCGCCCTCTTCGTGTGGCAACCGGCGGCGACTGTTAATGCCGCCGACCTACCGAGCAAACACACCTGGGAATGGTGGCGAACCAGATCGTACGTTAAACAAGTTGTGCCACCGAATTTGGTGCTGCTCGGCTCTTCGCTCGTTATGATTCCGATTTCCATGGTGGACGCCGATTATTTGAACGAAGTAATTGATCCTGTTCATCACGATCGTTGCATTTATATGGAATCTTTGTTGAACCAAACGAACAAAACGAAGGGCGCCACCGCTTTCAACTTTGCCATCCCGGGCGGCATGGTTTCGGATGACTACATGATCGTACGGGCACTGATGAGTGATAGCGGTCATCCTAAGTTAATTGTCCTCGGTCTTACCTTGCGCGACTTCATCGATAGTCATGTACAGTGCGCTGCATCAACCTGTACGTTTCAGTATTTTCGTCGTTTCTTCAATGTTGATGACATAGTAAATTTGTCTATGCCGGAATTCTGGCAGCGCTTAGACTACTGGTCTGGTAAATCCATCTATATATTGGGCAAAAGGCTGGATTTGCAGGTTGATTTCGCTCAGTTGATCGCGGCATTTTATCAACATGCACTCGGCTCTGCCACTAGCCATCCTGTTTTGGATCAACCGACGTTGACTGCCAATGTTGCTAGAAATTTGAAATCTGAAGCTGAGGAAGGCGACTTTCTCCTGACACCAAAGCAGGCATTTCCCTTTGAAGATAATTCAGCAGAGTATAGAAAGCGCTTTCACAATCCCAGTGCAAAATTGTTCTCAGCCGAGTCCACTTTCTTGGAAAAGTTTTTGGCCCTGGCGAAGCAAATGAAGATCCAAGTGCTGCTTGTTAATATGCCTTTGACTGCCAGTAATATGGCAATTATGCCGACTGGATATTACCCGCGATACCTACAGGTTCTCAGCCTTGCTGCTCAAAAATACGGCTGTCCTCTTCTTGATCTAAACAGCGGCAAACAGTTTGAGCTTTCCGACTTTCGTGATACGGCGCACATGAATGCATCCGGTGGAAAAAAGTTGGTCGATGCGATCGTTGCCCAGATCAGCGCTGACAAACAAATAAAAATGGCCCTGGACGAAAGCGGTCCGGGATTTGCTCATACACCGCCGACACCCCCGATTGCTGGAAATACGGGATCATTGTAGTTACCTGACTGGGGTGATTAAGGCTTTTGATCTTCTCAGCCTGCACGTCTACTCCGGACCCAGGTGTTGCAGGAGCTTGACTTCGCGTCCATTGTTCAGGCGCATGGTGGGAAACAAAACGGCAACGTGATAAACAGTCCAATTGTTCAATTTACCGCGTCTAACTACATGCAATCGCGCCACTGCCGATCTTAATCGAGGTAGTTTTGTCGCAATCTCCTCAATGGGCATTGCTTGCTTCTCGTTAATCAGGACTTTGCCGGGATCCCTGGGTGTCAAATAGGCTGTTGCATCGGGGCCGAGTGCTGCTTTAATATCTTCTTCCGTGATACCGGATACGGTGCGTTCGCCCGATGATGAAGCGGATTTCGATGCTACAGTTGCCTGCGAGTTAGTAGTTCTTAGAGCGATGAATTCACTGGTCAAATCCGGAGGGACTTTCACCATAGGCGGTGCGATCGCACCTGCCGCCAGACTGGGTCTTAATCTGAGTGTGAATCCTTTCACCGCTTCTTTATCCGGATCACGCAAAAATTCGTTGAACTCTTTTTCTGTCATGTCTTTGCCGTATGCCATCTTTAGCGGCAAAAAATAAGGCATATAAATCTTGTCATCGAACTTAATTGGCAGGTCAACCGCACAATCCTCTGGTTTCTGCCAGGGCAAGAGCGCTTTCTTTTTATTGAGCATAGGAATCACACTGGGTGCACCCAGCTGAAACGGGTGGCCAACCAAGAAAGCCATATTCTGCTCTTGTCCTGATTTGTAGATCAAATAGGAGACCCAGCCACCCTTGGCCGGGCACCGGCAGGCATTGCTGCCAAAAAGCTTTACGGCCTTGACAAGATCACCCTGACCCACCGCTTGCATAAAATTGACCGCAGTCAACTTAGGATCCGAGTAAACATTGAATGAAAACCAACTGCTTACGATCAGCGCTAGCAAAACAAGCATGAAAAGCGGGTAGGCAAATCTCATAGAAGCCCAACCTGTGCTACAGTTCTAGTCTAACATGGGCGATTGTCGTAAGCGGAAGAAGAGCAAAAGGCGCGCTAAAATTTCGAAGATTTCGAAGATTTCGAAGATTCCGAAGATTCTGTTGAATTCGAAGAATACGAAGAGTTGAAGAGGGATAAGAGATGATATCGCTGAACCAAAGTGTCCTCACCCTCTTTTCTATCGCAGTGGCTGTGATCTTTCTTTGGGGATTCGTCCGCTGGCAAGATTGGAAGAATTTTCTGCCCTCCAATTTGCTTACCTCCTGGCCTTTTATCTTGATCGGCTGTCTGGCTTTGAGCGCTGTATCTTGGACATTTGATCAAGTGGGTGCTCCGATCAGCTCTGCTCTGCCCTTTTTCCTGGTCAGCTTCGCCGTACCTTTTCTTCTTTCTGAGCTAAAAATGCAGCCGTTTTTGCGCAGCTTGCTTTTAACTGCCGGGGCGCTCGCCTTGACTATGTTCTTGCCTAAAGATAGCTATCAGTTGCCTGTCGCTGGCGCGCTATGCGGACTGACTCTTTGGAAGGGGACTAGCAATTTGCGTCGAGCCGAGGCGATGACGCTCATCGATTTCCTCCCCCCCTTTCTTTGGTTGACTGGCTCATATTGGATTGTTTCGTCGGCTAGCTATGCCCAGCCCGATATTGATGCCGGACTTCTGTTGGGAACAATGACCGTCGCCTTCTTTCTGCGTTGGGCGCAATCGCCCTTACTTTTTGAAGATCCAGTCTATCTAAAGCGGGTTGTTCTATCGGCCAGCGGCGGATTGATGGTTTTGATCGTGATCACTAAACTGCTTCTCTCAGAACATTTGGCCCGGATCGCCGGGCTGGCGGCCGGCGGGTTTGCTGTCAGCTATGTTTTGGACTCCTTAGATCGAACAGAGGATGAACCGCTAACACTCAGTGCTTTACGTCAACTAATTATCATTGGCGCTTTTACTCTCTTGGGGTCCAGACTATTTGGTTCGGAAGGGCTGCTTGTGCTGGCGGCAACTACTATTGTCGTGTCCCGTTCTGGACTAGCACAAGTAGCGGGACTGTTCTGGACGGGGAGAGTTTTGCAACAAGCGTATACCCAACAATATAGTTCTAACGTTACCGGCATCAACATCAATCATGAGTATGCTGGAGCAGCGATCTATCTGGCCTTCGTACTTATGATAGTTATCAGTCTTTTGCTCCGAGATCTCTCCAAAAAGCAGATCCTCAGTTGGGCTTTTCTATTAGGTTCAGTGGCAACTGCTGCGGGCACTTCCTATTTGCTTCACGCCGAACCGACCAGCAGCCTCTTAGTTTCCTCTCTAGCCGCCGCCATCATATTTAGTGTCAGCAGCAAAGCTCTCTATCGTAGCCTGGTACCGGAGCAAGTTAACCTGATATTGTGGCCGCTGTCCCTGGCTTCATTCAGCCTTCTATTTGGCAGCTTGCTCGATCTAGGCGCGGCTGCCACGATCAACCAACGCCTCTGCGTGATCGGAGCAGCCGTAATTATTCTAATTGTGGCTAGTCTGATTAGTGCCGGTTTTGGCGGGAAATGGCGCGGCAAGCCAGTAGAGGTCGCGCGAGACCAGATTTAAGTGGCCGTCATCCTCGCGGAAGACCTCCACCTCTAACTGGCGGTTGGTCCCTAGTCTTTCCTGCCGGCTCAATTTAAACTCCGGGCGCCTCTGAGCCCCCTTGATTTGTAGGGTGACTGAATTGTCATCGTCTTGGCAATCGATAGCGATAGGAAACGGCAAGGTATTAACGAATTTCAAATCGGCACCACCATCCCAAACGGTTGCGTCCAAGCCCGGCAAAACCGTTTGCATTGTCCGAAGATGCGGCACTCGCTCTCTAATTTTCATGCCCGATGCTAACGCTACTTGATAAAGCGCAGACGAAACAACGCATATGCCACCGCCTGGCGTGTCCGGACTCTGGCTGCCTATGTAGGAAGGGGCGGCTAAATAGCCGGCGGCGGCTGTGCGGGCGCCCACCCGTTCGTTGAAAGAAAAAGTCTGATTGGACATTACAACTGTTTGGTTTAGCTTTTCGCAAGCCTTCCTTATATTGATCTTTTGCCGAGCAGTTAACTCACTGATCTTGATGTGGCCGTCAGCCAGCGTGCAGGCGAATGGCCGGTTGCACCAGTAAACGGCTAGCAAACCTATAGGCAACAAAAGAATGAAATAGCTAAGTTGTCTTGACACGTGTTGTTATATTGAAAAGAGGCATTGCGGGATCTGAAGAAGGATCTGAAAGGATCTAAATGGATCTGGGCAGCGATTTAGAAACGGATCTGAACGGGATTTAGAAAGAGATCTGGGAAGGAATTTCGCAAAAACAAACTTGCTCAATTCATGAGATGTAACCAATGCGATTGGCTGAAGCACTTTGTCTATAGCTTTAGGATTCTGATTCGGACAATTTATTATATGCATTCATTAGCTATACGATATTGTTGTATATCTCTGAACATCTAGAGATTGCTAACGCCAATTCAGTCCATTGATCCAGCGCTTGTTAATGCAAATTGTTTTGGCAAAGTGTTATCACCAGCTATTCTTTGCCATGCCAAGCAAACGATCTTTAAATACTCATTGGGGGACTGGAACATATTTCTGGCCGCGCTAAACTAATTGCATAAACGGTGAGTGCTCACCAAATGTTGAGCACGGCGAGCCGAGGGGCGATGCAGAAACGACAGGTCGGCGCTGACCGGAAACTGTAGCAAGCAGCCCGATGCATGTGAAGGACTGACTGAATCGTGCATAAATACTGAGCCCAATTCGCAAGGGGCAGTCAGGCAGTAGCAAGAGCACCACCGTAGAGCAATCTAGGTGGTGTTTTTGTATTGACCTTCTTTTCTCTGATGCCTTAGCTATTTCTTCTACCGAGCCTCTTTAGAATCGAACGACAAAATCACCCCTTCTGTCGGCAACTGATTGGAACGTCGATCTTTGCCCGGGAAACAATCAATGGTTGTCGGTTGCCCCTCTTCGATTTTGTCGAGGAATTTAGGCAAATCGACAATCTGCCCCTCAACCTCAAACGAATCAAACACATATGGCACACCGTTGGCTCCTAGTATTGCTGGACCATCGGTTATATGAAAATGAAGGTGCGGCGATGTACTGTTGCCGGAGTTGCCTACTTGCGCGATTACCTGACCGCGCTTAACTTTCTCGCCCGGTTTGACCATGATGCTGCCCGGCTTTAAATGTGCGTAAAAAGCATAATAACCATCGCCGAGGGCCAAGGTAACGCTGTTGCCACCGGGAAATTCAAGCAGGTAGTCTCCGGTGGGGGCGCCTGGTTGCTGGTCGGGAAATTTGTCTACCGCACCGGCGACCGTGGCCTCGGCCACCGCCAGTACCGGTTGTCCATAGGCTAAATGAGCTTCATTCTTCCTCCAGTCGCCATTACATATAGAATTCAGCTCGTTCAGTTTTAGCCAATCGATGGCGAATGTCTGTGCCGCGAAAAGATGGTTGTCGATCGGGAAAAGCGCTCGCCTATGACCTTCGCGACTTGCATATCCACCCATCGCCAACCAGCCTGTCCCTGATAAGGGAGGCGCCACACAGACAGCTGGTTTTGTTTCTACATTTATTGGAGCGGTTTCATAGCTATAGTTAATTGTTTGGCCGTTTGGCGCTGTCCCTGCAAACTGCAATCGATGAATAATTCGCTTCGGTATTTCTTCTTGCTTGTCGACTGCGATGTTGATCCAGGCAATGCCGCATTCTCCGGCATGCAGCTTGGCGCCAGTCTCTGTTGTTGCCCCGACCGCTGTTTGCAAAGAAGTGAATGAATCTACCAGTTTCTTTTGACTAAGCGTAAGCAGAGGGTCTTTTCTGCGATCGGCGTCTAAGACAGTCAACTGCCGCACCAGGCTTTCTCGCGTTGAGCAGTTTGTCAGGAAGGCGTCGTAAACGAGGTTGTATTTACCATCAGTTCCTTGGAACGCACGCAATGGCGTTACGACTTCCATCAAAACCGGCGTCCAATTGACAGCCTTAGAGGATTGGTCGGTCTCAGCGGAACCAGGTTCAAACGCTGTGGCGGTCGCGCTCGGCGTTAGGGCCAAAATTGAGAATATAAGTATTAGGACAAGTTTTGCCGATCTGAAGCACATACTGCCGATCACCAATGGCTGCCGATGCCTTTGCCAATTTAAAGTAGCGCAGTTTCGGTCGACTAAGTGGCACGCGTAATTGTGAGAAGTTGAAAATGAAGCGAAGTCAAAGGGGGAAACATATAGCTTGCAATCGATTTGCATAGGTTATCGATATAGAATAGCCTACACTGCCCATATCTATCGCCTGTGATTGCGGTGACTGCCATTGATCCAGCACTTGTTAATGCAATCCGCATTTGCAGACCGTTATGAACAGCTATTCTTCTCCGCCAAACTAGATGATCTTTAAATACTCAATGGGGTACTGGAAGATACTTTGTCACCGGCTAAACTAGATACATCAACGGTGAGTGCTCACTTAAATGTTGAGTACTTCGAGCCGAGGGGAATTGCGGAAACGACAGGTCGGCGCTGACCGGAAACTGTAGCAAATAACCCGATGCATGTGAAGGACTGGCTGAAGCGTGCATAAATACTGAGCTCAATTCGCAAGGGGCAGTCAGACAGTAGCAATAACACCGCCGCAGATTTATCTGGGTGGTGTTTTTGTTTGGCAACCTTTTTGCCACCATCTCTTACTCGATACCTTGCACTTTTACTCGATAACTTGCAGTCGATCGAGCGCTGAGTAGCCTTTGATCTTATCGCTGTACATGCCTTCTAGGGAGACCGGATTTATATCCAGAGTGCCGGGCAGCTCCAAGCGCAACATTGTATGAAACTCGGATTTGCCAGGTTTAAGCACCGCACCGAAATAAACAATGCGATCGTCCAAAACATCTTGATGCGTCCACCAAGGTAAGCTCCAATCACCCTGTAGTTTGGCCCTATCTTGATCGGTATCGGTTGATGCTTCACGCCCATCTTCGACGACCTCCGCTCCGCTTGGCAAAGCAGCCTCCACTTTCACGTAAGGTAGTCCCACGGGTGCCTCAACGAAGACTTTCATCATAATCGTTTCACCAACTTTGACACGCCCGTCCGCAATCTCCTCCGATTTGAAATGCACTGCGCCATCGGCAGTGGTAGCGGTCGGCTTCAGCCGATAGAATTTGCGGGCGATCTTAAGTCCATCCGGGAGCCCCTTAGCTGCAACTTGATCACCTGGCATTAGATGGCGGAAGTAAGTAAGGAGGCTCGTGTAATAGAGCCCGCCCGGTCCGTCTTTGCTTAGGGTCAATTTAGTCGGTGACGAAGCTCCCCCCGGGACAGAGACTGGAGAGAGCGGAATCGGTACAACCAATTCCGGCTGGTAACTGCTGGCCAAGTCAAAGATCGCACTAAGCAACTGTTTCGCCTGATCACGCGCTACCACCCTGAAAGACGTTTTCCCAGCTGTGCGATATTGCAGCTCTTCTTGCAATAGAACTAAGAAGACCTCGGCCGTTGTCTTCGTGTTCGTCCATCCATTATTGTCGCGCTGCAGCAGTAGCCATTGCTTGATCGACTCGATCTTGTCCTGATTGTTTGGTTCCATGGTCAGAACAGACTTGAGAGCTAAAGCGGTTGTCTCCACACCGGTAAATCGATAGTCATATTCGGCTTCATCTGCGTCTACCAGCTTGCGAACCAGCTCCCTGGTATGGTCCCAATTGACATAATCGGTAGTGTTGGCTAATCGACAAAGCTGTTTGTAAGCAAGAGCAGCTCCGTCTTTGTCATTCAGCTTGGCGCACGTCAAGGTCAGATAGCTCAACGCTTCCGGCGCTAAGTTGCTGGCATTTGCCAGCAACCACGATCGAACTGGCGACGTCCTTGCTCCAGCTGATTTTGAGTTGAGAGTTGGTGCAAAAATATCCTTCGTGCACGTGAAGGTGAGTTTGCCTTTCTTTGCTGATGCCTCGATCAGACTTTCCGGCGATGCATCCCATAAACTCAGGGTATAGAGCATTCGTGCCAGATCAGTTTTGCGTTCGTTTATTAACAATGGGCTCGGTTTAAGCTTCGGATCACTCAGTTGCTTTTGCAATGCTATTGATGATTTGCCAAGCCAGCGCAGTCCGCTTTCGATCTCCTGGTTGTCGACGACAAAGCCGGAAACTTTCAGCATGCTTAATCCTTGTACGACATAAGAGGTCAAATACGGTTCACTGGCATCAGTTGCCCACCATCCCCAGCCGCCATCGCTATGGTGGTATCCATTCAGCGCTTGCAAGGCAGCCTTTTGGACAGCAGCGAATTTCTTGGTGTTTTCGGCGGAGATGGGAATTGCCAATTGTTGATGCAGTTGCATAGCCACTACGCTTGGTATCAAACGACTCATCGTCTGCTCGGTGCAGCCGTACGGGTAATCGATCAATTTGTCGAAATTTCCCAGAACCGGCCCGATGGTCGAGCTAGCCAGAGTTATCTGACCTTTGGCTGTTTGCTGATCAGCGTCGGCGCTCAGTCCTATCGGTATGTCTATTGATGTTTTGGCTGCCGTAAGCAAACCAGTCCGAATAGTGAAGGCCGGTACACCAAGAGGTCGAATCGGCAACTTGGTTTCAAGTGCGTCTCCTGCAGTTTGCCCTATCGCTTTGGCGGACACAGTAGCGATACCGCTCTTGGTAATACTGACCCGCCAGCTGAAGCGAGAAGCTTGATCGGGATCGACAGAAATCTTTTGGCTCTTCGCCGCTTGCACGTCAAACTGATCGGATGTCGTCAAGTTCAAGGTCACTTGCTGAGGCGCTTTAGTGTAGTTATGTACTACGGCGGTGATTAAGCCCTGATCTCCCTGGCTGAAAAATCTTGGTAATGCCAGGCGCAGAATGAAATCTTGGGTCGATACGATCTTTTGCACGCAACTGCCGACTTCCGTATTCATGTCGATACCACGGACAGTGGCGCGCCATGTTGTCAAATTATCAGGCAGCTTCACTTCGGCAACTGCCACTCCCTTTTCGTCGGTGATCAAGTCCGGTAACCAGGCTGCTGTATCCTTAAACTCCTTGCGTACCCTGGGTTCGATCTTATCCGGTCCACCTGTGTACATTTCCGGGAACGAACAGCAAGTTGCCACCTTATTCTCGCGCTGGCTGTAGAAGAACCTGCGAATATCATCTGCTTGCTCTGCTCTAATTGCATAGATGCTCTCGTCAACTACTCCCAGCGATAGCTCCGTATTTGGTGCAGGCGAGCCGTCCCAGTATTTTGTCGTTACCGTATACTTGGCGATATCACCAGGTTTATAGCGGTCTTTGTCTGTATTGACCTGAATGTTGAGGAACTTCTGCTGCGGTGACACCTTAATCATTTGTTCGGCAGTATACAATTGATGCTTTTTGCCAACCAAAGAGACGCACAGATAAACGTTCGGAGCATAGCTGGCCGTAATCGGCAATTCGACGACCTGCGCCGTTGCGCTCATCGGCACCACTTTATAGTCATAAATCCGTAACCCTTCGACGGTGACGATTGAATCGGCTCCTTCACTTCCCGTCAAGGGAGCAGTAATCAATAGCTTTGCTTTGTCGCCGACCTTGTAGACATCTTTGTCTGCCCGCACAGTAATCGGCTCGGCTTCAGCTTCTGACTCATTCTTCCGATACGGATAATTTTTGCTGGCGATCCAAACCGAATCTTCAGCAGTTATCCGGTGTTTTTCCCGATCTTCCGAAGTAGCCGTGATATAAAACCGATCGCTGTAACAAGCATCTTTGATAAATATGGATAGATGCGCTTTACCAGCCGCAGCGGTGGTCACTTTGCTTGTCGCCAGCGGTTCATCGCCGTGATACGCGGACTTCGCCTGATCGTATACCCAGCGCCTTACTGTGACATCGATCGGCTGCTCTGCTACCGGCTTGCCCTCGTAATTTTCGGCCTGGACTTGGACATTCATATTTTCGCCGGCTTTGACCACATAAGAATCTGGCTGGACAAACATTACGAAATTACCGGCCACAGCTGAGATTGACGTATTGCCTTCCACAGTCAATCGGCTTAAGTCAGTGACCTCGGCAGCCACCGCATATCTTTTGTCATTAGATTCGTCGGTCAACGGTCCGTTAGCGGCCGGAGCAAGTTTTTTGGTGTCAAAAGCGATGATCGCTTCGCCATTGGCGTCGGTACTTGTATATCCCTCACAAACAAATTCTCCGGCAGTAGGAGAGAAACTACCGGACGACCACTGGTCAAAGTAGTCGTAATAGTCCGGGCGCGGCTCGAGACTGATCCGACTATTCCAATCGTCGCTCACGTAAATAGAATATTTCACGCGAGCGTTGGCTACCGGTCCGCCGAAATAATATGTAGCTCGCAGCCGAGCCTTAGCCGGAGAGCCTGCTACCACCCTAGGTGTCAAAGCAGTCAAATCCACTTGGTATTCCGGCTTTCGGTATTCTTCTATTTCAAAGGAGCCGTAGCTTGTCGCTCCGTCTGGATAAGTGAGCCTTAACTGATAGGCGCCGGTTTTGCCGTCTGGCGGAACCACGAAGCTGCCATAGAAGCTTCCATGCGCACTGGTTTTGAACTGACCATGCCAAATCTCATTGTTATCCGGATCTTCGATCGCTCCTTGTAGCGTCAGATCTCGCCCCGGGTTGGTAAAGCCTTTGCCGCTCACTTGCCGGCAGATGCCTTTGTAGCAAACAGTCTGCCCCAAACGATAAACAGGTCGCTCCGTGTAAAAATAAGTTCGGAATGAATCGCTATCGAAAGAGACGGACCCCAGTCCACCGTACGCGCGCTGAGCGGCGAATGCGCCGACGAAAACGATCTGGGCATTCGACCCACCTGCGTCCCCAGCCAGCGGCAGCTGAGCTGTTCCATCCGTGCCCGTATACACCGGCCCAACGAGCGGCATATCTGCTGCGAGCGACTGCGCAGTAATTGCGCAGTGGGCGATCGGTTTGAGTGTATTGAGATTGATCGCACGAGCAATCACCCGTTCCGTATCACGTTTTATGATTAAGCCCAGGTCAGTAACGTTGAACCAGGTAAAATCATCGGCTTGACCATTGATGCCGTTGACTTGCACATAGGCCAGGTAATCACCGGCAGGCAACTTTGTGCGCAGATCAATTGTCGCTCTGGCTGAGTCCGTGTAATCCTGCTCCAGCTTGAACTCCTGCTCTACCAGCGGTGATTTCTGACTGAGCGGATTTTGCAATTTGGCATTGGCGTTCCTGTAGATATTCAGAGCGCCGTCGCAATTGAGAAATTTCCTCGCCTGGGGCGAATGGATGAAAGTGAGAAAATCGATCTTATATATCTTCAGGCGACCATTAAAAGAACCAGTGGAATTGACATACAAACGGGGCGTCTCGGCAGTGGTGAACATTCTGGAATGCTGACCGATTGAGACGCTCGGGTTAAGTACAGACATGGCGATTTCCTGCGGCAAAACTGTTGTTTTGCCTTCATCTACAAATAGGCCATTCTGTTCATAGGTGGCGAATCCTTTCGCCCGCACGCGCAAGTTATATTCACCAACAGGTAAATGGTCCAGCTTGAACGAGCCATCAGGGCGCACCCACACCGCTCGCTCGACAGAAGGGCCGCTGCGGGGCCCATCCACCAGAGCGTAAACATGATTCTGCCGCATGTCATAAGTGTTTAGACCAAAGCCTTTCATCTCCAAACTTATATGTCCGGACAGAGAGCCGGCAGGTTTTTCCAGTACCACCGCTAACAGTGCCAACAAGATCAATTTGATGGCCAGGAGCTGCCAGGACAACGAGGTCCTCGGTGAGAAAAGAGGCTGCTCATTTATAAACATCACAGACTATCCTGTAAAGCTGATAGCCAGGGCGGGAATGAGCCTGGCTGCCGATACCGGCCTTTAGTCGGCATTGAATCAATTGATAATAAGCGTCTTTCGCTTCGCCGGGCAAAACAACCGCCGTCTTCGCTGCCGAGCGGATCATCAGGCCAAAGTTTTGCGGGTCTTGCTGCTCTATTGTATGAATTGGCACGATATTGCGGATTACGGTCACTTGCGGTTTTAGTGATGCCACTTCCGGCTGGGAAATTTTCGGATGACGGTAGTCGTTGCGCAATGCTTCTTGGGTAGTGTACACGGTAGCCTCGACCAAGTTGTCGAATTGAGGATAAATTGAGCCCCAACAGGCGCGTGTCTCTCCTTTGCGACTGAATGTGACGAAAACTCCCGCTCGCCTCTTGTAAGCGGCGGCTACCGTGAAGCGCTTGATAAATTGGTCGATGTCAGTGTCGTCTCGCTTGTCAAAACTTCGCGCAAGAGTCAATTTGGAGATCTGCGGTAATGTGGCAAATTTGGTTTCTGCCGCAGTAGCACTTGAAAATGTCTCGACGCCGGCTGCCAATAAGGCTATTAACAAGTAACAATGCTTGGTCTGTCGATAGCGCTTATGATCCTGGTAATTGCTTAGCACTGGAGTAATTCTTGCAGCGAAACAGTAAACTAACAATTGACGTGGTCGACTGCAGCCAAAGATATGAGAACAAGCTATGAGCAGGAAGGCTGAGGAAAAACCGCCAGCTAATTGTATAGGAAGAAGAGGCTTTCTGAAGTCTCTTTTTGGCGTCACTGCAGCGGCCGAAGCCAGTGCCACTGCTGCCCATAGAGCACCCTCTGGCCGCTGGCTTTGGGCAGACCTGCGCACCGGTCAGATCGGTTTTCCCAGTGGTTTGAGCATCGGTAGTGCTTTACCGGGTTCGTTGATGAAGCTGATTGCCGCTGCCGCTTTTAGCGAGGAAGCGCTAGTGACTCCGAATGAGACTGTCGAATGCCGCGGCACGCTTGTTTTGGGCAAGCGCCGGATTACTTGTCAGTCTGCGCATGGCTTCGTCAACCTGCCGCATGCGATCGGCCAATCTTGCAATATTTATTTCGCAAAAATGTCGACGCGATTAAGTGCCAGTGTATTTATGGAATATGCTCGCCGCTTCGGATTGTCGCAGCCGGTAGCAAAGCAAGCCTCCGGCCGGTTTCCGCTCAAATATTCAAGTGACAGCCTCGAGTATGTATTAGGTCTGGCCGATGATCTGGTACCCACCGCCTTGCAAATTTTGCAGATCAGCGCCTTAATCGGCACCCGAGGGCATTTAGTTTATTTACATAGTGCTGACGAGCCTAAGCAAGATGCGCCAGCATTTTTGCTGAAACTGAGCGATAGCACCTGGACCGTGCTGATCAAGGGCATGCAACTGGCAGTGCAAGAGGGAACTGCAAAAAAACTGGATCCGGAAAATAAAATGCAAATTGCGGCCAAGACCGGTACGTCGGAACGCGGTGTTAAATTTCAATCTTGGATCACCGGATTCTTTCCAGTAGATAAACCGCATTACGCTTTTTGTTTATTGGCACCCACCGGCACCAGTGCTGATGCAGCAGTGCCGGCCGCTCGCCAGTTTCTGCTATCGACAACCTGGCCTTAAAACCGGGAACATTTCTCTTTTCAGTGCTTCATCTTGCCTGGTTCCCTTCAGACACCTCGAGGAAGGCATGGCAGTAATAAAATGCGCACACGCTGGTTGTAACTGTTTACCGGCGCCTGACATGATATATTGCAGCACTCACTGCGAAGTGGTGGAACGTGACCGAATCCAAGAGGAAATCGCTTGCGGGTGCGGCCACGTCGGTTGCGACCCACGCGGACTCAAACGAACTATTGAATTCGACGAGATTGTTGCGGAGTTGCGGCATTAATTGGTGTGGGAAACAGCGCACAGACGCAGCAGCGCTCATCCTATTAATGATGTTAATGCTGTTAACGGCAGTTATGTTGTGGCCAGGAGCTAGACGCGCCTTTGGCTATGTCAGACCCCAGACATTACATGTGCATCTCTTTGCCAGTCATTCTCTGCAAGAAAAAATTCTATTCGTCGGTCCCTTACAAATTCACTGGCGAGGCGTGGTCACATTGCCATCCGGCAGGTACCAAGCCGAAGTGCGTAAAAACGAAGTCGTTATCCACGGCATAGACCCGCGCAATCTAAAAATAGCCTCAATTGTAGGCAGAGAACTGATCATAAAAGGCACGACAGACTCCGGTCTGGCTGTCTGTTACGGCAACTGTTTCCGTCGTTATCCCGGCGATATCAGCATATCCGTTTCAACGTCTGGCAGTGAGCCTATTCTCTCAAAGTCCTTGTCGCCTGCCCAAAAGTCCAAAGCACCGCATTTGGTGCTAATCAATAATGTTATCTCTTCTGCTTATGTCGCCGGGGTCTGCGCTGCAGAGATGCCGATTGAAACACCGCTAGAAGCGCTGAAAGCGCAAGCGGTTCTAGTGAACACGGAAATCGCTCGATATCCGCCAGGCATCGATATAGATGACACTACTCAACGTCAATGTTATCAGGGCATTCCGGCAGGCCGATCGGATGTTAGAGAAGCAGTGCGATCGGTCGGCGCCCAATGCCTCCTTTTTCATGGAGTACCGATCAAACCTTACTTTCATTCGACATGTGCGGGCATGACCAGTAACGCTGCCGATATTTTTCAGTTGAAGCAGCGGTCGTATCCTTATTTGGCAGCGGTCAAATGCGAATATTGTAAAAGTTCGCCATTCTGGCACACGACTGTCAGCCAGATACCAAGGTCAGAGTTCGCTTCTGTATTCGGATCAACAATACCCAAAATAGAATCTACTGACAAAGCAGGCAGACCGCTTGTGATATCGTATGCGGTGCACGGCCAGACAATCAAAGAAAGCGGTTACAAATTCTGGCTCAAACTTGGTCAATCATTTGGCTGGGATAAAGCTCCGGGTAATTTATTTACTTTGAGTGCCAGGCAATCAACCGTACTCATTCAGTCGCGGGGCGCTGGACACGGTGTTGGCATGTGCCAGTGGGGAGCAATTGGCATGGCCAGAGAAGGCAAAGACTATAAGCAAATTCTTGCCCATTACTTCCCGGGCACAACACTCTCTGATTGACAACCGTGATCAGTGCTAGCTGGAAAATCGCTGGCAGCGGCAAGCGAATCATCGATTTAGAATTGGCGTCTTGCTGTCCGGTTAAGTGGCCGAGGGCGTAACGCCGAGATAGCGAGCAACCAAAATAGTGGCGTCTTGATCCGGCTTTGCATGTGACTGCATTAGTGCGTCGGCGACAACCTTGGACTTACCATCAATCGGTAATGCATCGACAATACCAGGATTTACCCCGTCAGAAGACAAGATCAGCAAGTCTCCCGCTCGCACAGGTAGATTCATTTCCTTCAGACTAAGTAACCCGTGGCCGACCAATCCCGGTTGTTGAACAAGCTGATAGTAGCGTGGGTCGGAATTCTGATTTCGCCGGAATAAAAGCGCATCTACGTTGCCTACCCCGAACCAGCTGACCGTATTGTAGGAAGTACTAAAAATCGCGGCGGTAACCGCCACACCGCTCGTTGATCGGCAAGCACGATCGCACTTCTCAAAGAGCATGACGATATTCTGATGTGTGTACTGGTCTAGCTCCTCTGTAGCCATCTGTCCAGCCCGCAACGCTTCCGCTGCCGAGCTTAGAGCATCGACGATGGCGATCAAAAAGCCACTCGGAGTTGCCTTTACAACGTATTGTTCCGCCGAATTTATTGATCCAGGGGCGGTTTTTCTTGTTACCGCCCATTCGACTGTGGAACTCTGTGCGGGTTCGGTCATGCTTAACTGCTCGACATGTGAACTTTGCGTGCGACGCGGTGTGCATAATGATATCATTCCAATTAAATCGTCAATGTTGTGGTCGGATACCAGAGTGATTCCAGCCAAAGAAGTGCCCCACGGACTCAGTGCCGACGAGTACATAAAACTCAGTATTCAATATTTCTTGATGTACTGGCCAAAGCAGGCTATAACTTCCGCCCGGAAAGCGGCCGAGAGCGGCAAAGGCTTTAAGCGCGGGCCTTTGCGCGATATTAATCCTGGCGACATGCGCAAATTCAGCTCGATCCTGGAATTATTTGAAGGGACGTTTCAGTTTCAAGAGCAGGCTGGCGAAACTATGCGCGTCGCCTTCGATGCTTTGCGCACGGCAGCAGAGCTTGCTGATGAAAAGCTGGATGAATATGAGCCGCTGGCCGAAATCAAACGCGAATTGAAAAATGCTTTCGATTTCTTCGGTGAGAATGCGGCTAAACTGATCAAGACGACCATGGATGAACTGATCCTGCCGGCCTTAGGCTTACCAACACGAGATTTGCCGGAGGATCTGGGAGCGAGCGAATACTATGAGCTTGCCCAGAAATACAAGAGCATGGGTTGGACCGAACAAGCGCGCGATGCTTGCCTGAAAGTGCGAGAGATCGATCCGGCATCTGACGTAGCCGAGCTGGCCATGCGGCTCCTGCGCACCAGAATTCCTCGTCATCCGATACCTCATGCGGCAGTGCAAAAGAATATAGAAGGACACAATCAGCTCTTAAGTGGCGATCTAATCGCCGCCGAGCGCACCTTCCGCTCCTTGATCGCTCAATACTCAGATTTCGAATGGCCTTACGGAAACCTGGGCCTGCTCTATATCCGCCAGGGCGCCCTGGATGACGCCAAAAATATTCTGGAAAAAGCGCTGGATTTAAATGAGAATTATGTGAACGCCTGGGTTCATTTGGCCAGGGCGCACGCTGTTTGTCTGGAGCTATCGACCGCTCGAACCTGCGTCAACAAGGCGTTAGCGCTGGATCCAGAAGACCACAACGCTAAGTCGCTGGATGAAGTGATTAATTTTCTAGGCGCATTGTAAGAGCCAGGACAATTCTGCAATACTAAACAGACCGGCCATCATCATCGCCGCTGGTCAGGCTGGAGAGATCTGTATATCTGCAGGAGTATTTTTATGAAGTCCGAAATCAGGACTCGAATTTCAGCTAAAGCTGGCCAGTTTCAAGAGTCGGTTATTCGCGAAATGACTCGGCTGGCCGTGTCGTACAAGGCTGTCAATCTGGCCCAGGGGTTGCCGGATTTTCCCTGTCCGCCCGAACTGAAAGTTGCGGCTAAGGAGGCCCTGGATGCTGATATCAACCAGTATGCAATTACCTGGGGCGATAAACAACTGCGTGATGCAATCGCGGCAAAGACCAAGCAATATCAAGGAATCGAGATCAATGCCGAAACCGATATTACCGTCACCTGCGGCGCCACTGAAGCAATGATCGCTTCCATGCTGGCCTTAGTAGATCCTGGCGAAGAGGTGATAGTGTTCGAACCATTCTATGAAAACTACGGACCTGATGCCATCATATCTGGTGCCACGCCCAAGTATGTTACGCTGCAACCGCCGGACTGGACATTCGAAGCGGCCGATCTGGAAGCGGCTTTCAACAACAATACCCGCGCGATCATCATCAACACACCGCACAATCCAACCGGCAAAGTTTTCGCCCGAGAAGAGATGGATTTGATCTCGCGGATGTGCCAGAAATGGGGAGTAATCGCGATCACCGATGAGATCTACGAGCATATTCTTTATGATGGTGCAAAACACATTTCCATCGCCTCTCTTGCCGGCATGGAAGATCTGACTGTGACGATCAACAGCATGTCGAAAACATACAGCGTGACAGGCTGGCGTGTGGGTTGGGCAATAGCAGATAAGGATCTGACCGGCGCCATCCGCAAAGTGCACGATTTTCTCACCGTTGGCTCACCAGCGCCACTGCAGAGAGCGAGCGTTGCAGCGATCAAAATGGGCGAGCGTTATCTAAGTGAGTTGAACAAAGAATATACTGAACGGCGCGAGCTGATGCTGACGATTTTGGATGAAGTAGGTCTTTCCTATTACAAACCGGAAGGTGCTTACTATGCGTTCTGCGATATAAGCGACTTAGGCCAGGGTTCAGATATCGATTTCACTCGCTATCTCGTTGAGAAGATAGGTGTGGCGGTTGTACCAGGATCAAGTTTCTTCGGTGATTCAGTCTTGAAACATGATTATGTGCGATTCTGCTTCAGTCGCCAGCAAGAGACATTGGCAGCTGCCAGGCAGCGTCTGGGCCAATTGAAATAATTCGGCAGCCTGCTAATGCGCTCAGGCTGCAATTCCATGCTTTGCCGCCAATTGTTGCTGTTAGCGGTCCACACCGCTGCCGCCGGTGTCGCCGGGTAGATTTCGTTGATCCTGAGCTATGTCTTGCTGTGGCGGCGCTGCCGGTGGATTCGGTGCCGGTTGTGAATCATCACTGCCTGGCGGTCGCAACGGTATCGGAATAGTTTCGGCCTGCTGCGACGGCTGATTGCCTTCGAGTGGCCGCAGTGGTATCTGGACGTTGTTGTTAGGTTGCTCGTTGTCGACCACTGTATACTGACCAGCTTCCGGTGAACCACCGGCTTGTGCCGGGCCCGTATTGTCTGCTCTTGCTTGTCCTACTGGTGCTGCCGGCCCGGCGACCGGTTGATTTTGGGCGACTTGAAGATCGCTAAACTTGAGCAAAGTGCCCTCTCTCAGTTTGCTCGTCTTCCAATTGAAATCTGCACCTAAAGCATCTTTGTTGTCTGCGACGATTCGATCCATTTCGGCGCTAATTTGGGAAAACTTGGGATTTTCAAATCCTTGATGCATCAAGCGAGTCTTAGCAATGTCCGACAAGGTGTCGCCGTATTGAACGTGCCGTTGCTTTTGCTCGCGAATTTCCTGGTCCAAGGTCCCGATTGCCTTCTTGTGATAGTCCCACCAGTCGCCTGGATGATCGCCGCCTGCCGGAGTTGGATGACCGTTGCCACCCCCAGCCTTCAGGCTAGCATTCTCAAGATGCGCGCCACCATTACCAGCACCGCCCTGACCATTGTCCTGAGCAGCGCCGCCATCTCCACCCTGACTATTGATCTGAGGAGCGCCGCCTCTAGCCACTTGATCAGCATTTGGTTTCGGCTGTGGATGCTCTATTGCCGCTATTTCTTCGTCGGTAATATTGCTGTGATAGAAACGCTTAATTGTGTCGGGATCGCCAGCTTTCGCGCCGGCAGCAATTTCTACGTAGTTGTTATCGTTGTCAATGTCGATATGTTTCAGGTGCGTTGGATAACCGTCGGTTCGCTTTGCCGGATTACCGTGGTTGTCAAAATTGTCAAAACCTTTCGACGGATCTTTGGGATCAGTCAATTTCCAATAATCAACAGTGCCGCTTGCACTTTGGTACTTCACCGCCATAATCTGGCCCTTATCATTGTAAGCGACAGTGCGGGTGTCACCGTTTTGATCTCTGAGGCGCGCTTTGCCATCACCTGTGTCTAGCATTCCCTTCATCATTAGCGGATCGTAAACGTTCGTCCTGCCGTCAGCATGGAAAATTGTGCCTTTGCCGTTAGCACCTAACTCGACGTATTCTTGATCGCTGTTGATAAATATGTCGGCTTTGTGCGTATCCGCATCTGCTTGACCCTCGATTTTTTTTCCATCGGGAGTACATTTATCCCAACCGCCATCTTTTGAGCGGATCCAGGCATATTTGTCGGCATCTGTGCCGGTTTTATGATTGTCAACGTCGACCCGGGTAAGCATTACATGTTTACCGCCGTCTGGACTGCCATATGTGAACGTGCGAGTGAGCCCTGTGTCGTCGTACTCAACCTGAGCCAGATATTTGTGTTGGTCATCCTTAAAACTCTGTTTTCCATCGGATGTACCATCCAGATGATAGGTTGACACAACGTGCTTGGAATCGACGGTGAAGAACTCACCCTCTTTCGTGACGCCTATATCACTAAACGGAGCGCCGTTCGGATTAGCAGAGTCAACCCAACCTTTGTTCGTGAGTTGCCAATTGCCAGTTCTGCCATTGGAGTACTTGTAATCGACTCGATTAAGTTGGTTGTGATCATCATACGTGCACGAAAATTCGTTGTTGGCTGCGTTTGTGATTTTTTCAACTCGATGATTCGCCCCGAATTGAATTGTGCCACCATCGAGTTTCAAAGTTTTATTGTTGTCGGCATCTGTCCCTAGAACAGCACCACTTAGCAAATGTCCTCGAATCACAGGCGGTTTTGTCAATCCAGCTTCGGTGTACGTGCCATCCTTATCGACTGCGATTGATTGAAGCTTTGTATGGCCGTCGCTATTTAACCAGCTTCCATCCGGTTGCCGGTCCCATGAATCGTAAACGTCTTTACCATTAGCCTTGTAACTAACGTGAGATAAGCCTTTGGCATCGTAGGCGAAATCGCGCACCTCGCCCTTGGAGCTGGTAGCCTGAGTTATCTTGCCGTTGGCATCCACAGCTGCCTTAACAGGCTTGTCACTGTAATTATGTTGGACTGCTGATGCGATCTCTTGGTACGACCCATCAGTCTGATTTACACTGATTCCCGCAAGTTTCTCCGGGTTTTTATTGCTGGTCCAACTCCCATCAGTACCGCGTGTCCAATGATCGTATTCTTTGCCATTAGAATTTGGACCACTATAAGTTACTTGCTTAAGGCCATCGGCGTCGTATTGGAAATCGCGCTCCTCTCCTTTGGCATTGATCGTCCGCACTATCAGGCCGTCTTTGTTTCTCGTCACTTGGCTACCATCGGCAAAGCTCGTCGTTTCGCCATCTTCGCCCTTTCTTTGGAATTTCAGAGTGCCTGAGGACTGATCAAGCTTTGGTGGCTTAACCAAATCGGCAGAGTTACCATTTTCGTCTAAAGTAAAGGTCTGATTGAGGAACGGGTTGTTGCTCTTGAATTTGTTCGCCAGTTTGACCGTCTTAAGCGTCACACTGTCTTTTTGGTACTCAAAGCTAGCTGCGCCATTACTGGTGATGCGACCGTGCGGATCATTATCCCGGTTGTTCTGCCGCGCCCATCTCTGTGACTCAGTAGCATATAGCTCGTGGAGTTGCGTGCTGCGGAGAAACTTAATCACCTTTGGGTCCGACAAATCCTTGCTGTTACTATTCAATTTTGGATTGGCCAACCTGGCAAGCAAAACTTCAGCTTGGAACGGATCATTTTCCGTCCTTTCATTGATGTCTCCTGCCAATGCACCGACATCCAATAATTGCTGTTTTTGCGGCTGCTTTTGCGGTAGTGGGTTATCGACCATGTCTTTTACCAATTGCGTCTTTTTTCTTGCCTGTTAAATCGGACATTACGCTGAGCCTGTTTGCCTTTGCTGTCAGATTAACGGAGATTTGCCCAAAAGATGTTTCCGAGTTGTTTCCTGGTTGTTAATCGGCCAGCTGGGACGTCTTTTGTGCGGCTCCTTCGGTGGCGGTGGAATTGCGGTCTAGTTACCTGTACCAGCCTTACATACATAGGGAATTCTAGACTTGTGGCAGTCTAATCGGCAGTGGTGAAAATACGAAAAGGACGCGTGAGAATACGTGTTATTCCGAATAATTAAGCTTTCTATTTAAGCTTCGTCAGCGTCTCAATAAAATTGAAGCGGGCGTGAAAGCAATTCCCTGGCGATTATCACCTGTGTGACAACGCAAAGGCTGAGCATCAAGCCAGCCGGCATAAAGGCCTTGGTTTTGGCCAGACGAATGGCAAAGATAACATCGAGCAACACGGTAACAACAGCACCCATCATCAGGCCGCTGACCGGATTAGTAAGGCTGATGGCAAAGGCTATAGCAAGCAATACCGAGCTCATCACTCCGGCGATCAAGGAGGCTTTGCTTTTGGCCTTAGCATAGCCAGTGAATCCGCCAATTAGAACAAATACACTCAATATAAGCAGACTGTTTCTACCTAAATCGTGCACATTCAATACTCCGCGTCACTAGGCTTCTCAATTTTACCTTGCTCTTGATCAGAGTTGCGAAATTTCATAATCGGCGACGCTCAGGCTCCTGCTTCGTCTTCAAAACTGGCTTCGGTTTGCTGACCACCAGCTCTCTTTGTGCTTCAAGCCTGTTTTTCAAATTCAGCTCCTCGCTATTGTCCTCACGCACGGCCATCCAGGTACCTGAGCTAACATGGCCGATATGCCAGTTGCCAGACAGCATTTTGCCGTCTTCGCTCATCGTCCCATGATAAGTGATAGCTTCGGCAGCGGCGTGCATGTAGCGCTTGCTGAACTCTAGCTCTGGATAGCCAAAAGAGCCAGCAACCACAGCCTCCCCTAGATCATCATCGTCGAGTATATTGCCTTCCACTAAGCCTTTGATGTCCACAAAGACAGCTTCAAAGCCATGCGCAGTGCTGTCGCCGGCATAATAATACTTACCTCGCCAATTTCCCTGCACGGTGTGACTAGCTTTCGGCTTTTCCATTGCCACCTTGGCTTTTGCCGCCAGGCATAGGAGGCTTTGTCATAGACATCGACAATCTCGATTTTAACCTATCCTTTAATCTTTTCCTTTTTGGCGATGACAAACTGATCGAGCAGCTGCCCGTTCGCTCCCACTTGCTGGACATCCAGGACATTATCTTTGACATCACAGACAGTCAACGAATGCACTTGGGCATTCGCTTTGTCGATAAAGTCTTTCGGTGATTCGAGCTCCGACCCACTTACTTTATACAGTGGTGCACCACCGGCGCCGGTAACAATGTAGATGACACCATGAGGATCCGTATTTTTCTTACCGTCAAAGTTTTTGTCCAATGTGAATTCACCCGGTACGGTGCCGTTGTCGTTCATAAATGGTGCACCGTTTCTGAGCTCAGGTTTAAAAAATAAAGGATACGATCGCTGATAATCATGCGCATGCCCGCAAAACACAATATCGACCTTGTCTCTCTCGAAAATGTCGCTTAGCAGTCGCATGTGTTGCTCATTGCCGTGGACAACGTCAACGCTAAAACCAGGTTGATGGAAGGTAACAAATCGCCAGGTAGAATCTTTGGCTCTATCCAGATCTTGCTCGAGCCACCGACGCAATTTTCCGTCACTCCAGTTCACATAGTAGTTGGCATCTAGAACTACCCAATGACTATTGCCATAATCAAAAGAAAAGTTGGCCATCACCGGATACGCTCGACCTGCTGCTTTCTTGAAATAATCAACATTTGTTTCGCCTCCAGTAAGTGGTGGCGTATACGGTGCGCCACTGGTGGTCAGTGGGCCATTTAGCGGTTGCGACCAGAGAAAGAAATAGGCCAGCGCATTCGGAAATTTAGTTAAGTCTGTAGGCTGACCGACTTTGGTCAGCGCGATGTCGTGGTTGCCGAGAACGCCCACCGTCAGTGTGTTTCTGATTATCGGTGCGCCGGTTTCCGGTGAAGCCCGATCGGCGTTATAAACAGGAAAATACTTGTTCAAATATTCTGAATAAAGCCCAGCTGAATAAACAATATCGCCAGGCATAACAATGAAATCCGGCTTAGCTTTGTAACATTGCCATGCGACAAGACGCTGCCCCTCACTGCCGCTACCCATATCGCCGAACACAGCAAACCGATAAGGACGATCCTTGCTTTTTCGCGACTGCAATTGCGCTTCGAATTCGGCATGGCCGTTCCTAATTACTTTATAAGCGCAACTGGAGTTGAGCGGCAGATCAATAAGCTGGCATTTGTATAAATAATCGGGGCTGTTATTGAGATTAGCAATTTCATGACCAACTAGATTAGTTGCTGCCTTTTTCCAATTGCCGTTCTCAAGCTTCATTTCAACTTGCCAATTTGCTTGATGATCTTTAGAGATCCATAAAATCTCCTGGCTATCTGTTTTAGAGAACTGCGGATTATTACCCAGCTGGATATATGGTTTGACTACGAAGGGCGCTGTTTCTAATTGAGTTTGGCTGCCTGTGACTCTGCCAGAAACTAAGAGAGCGATCGCTAAGGAGATGATCAAGGAAAACCAAACTGACTGCGGCCATTTCGTCTTGCGGTTTGAGGTTATTTCCTGCATCTGAGGCTCCTTTTTATGATAGGTACTTGCGCGGATCACCAATATTTTGGAACAATGCCCTGTGAGCAAGGTTGTTGTATCAGATCGGCCGCAATATTGTGACTAATTCAAAATCTGAACCTAAGGCAGAGTCAATGTTTGTTTGTCCTCACTGCCAGGCGGAAAACAGAGCAACGGCAAAATTTTGCCGGCGTTGCGGCAAAGCCCGATCGGAATTAACCGCGCTTGCCAAGAGTGCACCCGCGGAGCGAGTGGAATTAGAGCTGCCTGCAGAAGATCCGGCAAAACAGCGAAAACTTCTTGCCAACCAAAACGACCTGGAGCAGGCAAACGAGATTTCGCCAACAAGTCCGTCACCAGATACAGCACCTGAGTACGAGTACGTGCCACCCGAGTGTCCGAGCTGCTTTACAGCACTGCGTGCGGTAGACAAGTTTTGTTCGTGGTGCGGCGAACCTCAACCGAACAGGTTGTTTCCACATATGAAAGTTTGCCCCGATTGTCAGCAGCTATTGCCAGAACGAGCTAACTATTGTTCTGCTTGCGGGCGGGATATCGGCATGCTCCCTCGGCTGAGATTGCGCCTACCGACTGAGCTATTCAAGGAAGAGGAGGCAGAATTCTTCCCAACCTTTGACGCATGAAGATCGATGCTTGGCATCGCCGGTGGTGTCAAAACCCACCTTACCGTATCCTATTATAGATTGGTGTAGATGGGCGCGTCACAATAGCTAAACAGGGCCGCCAGGGCGCTGATGAGAATTTATTTGCACTTTTAATAAATGCCGAGAGGCAGAATTGAACTGCCGACACAAGGATTTTCAGTCCTCTGCTCTACCAACTGAGCTACCTCGGCGCGCGAACTCACTCATGTGACGGACAGTCACTTGAATTGAGGTTTGTATATTACCATATGGCTGCTACAGCCTTAACCGGCTCACGATGCTGCTGCACCACCCAGCGCTCAAAGTTAGCCAGTCTCTAATTTTCCAGTGTTACGGCGCGGCGGTTCTGTTGTAAAGTCCGGCGATACGCAAACCATCTTTTTCGCGCTTGACGAGAAAGTCACAAACAATTTGAGTGGTGGCGGGTGTGGGATTCGTCGCCTCTTGAGCGACCAAAGTGCCTGAGACACCAACAACTACTGAGCCATCAGGGTTGATCGCTTCAGCCTGTACGGCAATCGGTTGAAATGCTGCAGCGATGCGACCTTGGGTGATGCCACTGGCGATTTCAGGCGTCCAAAAGGTTTGCTGAAAGGCTTGCGATGCTTGAGGCGTCATCCAGCCAAGTGCTTCGCCATGACTTCTACCGGCAGTCGCCGATTGATAATCCATCGCCTTCGTCAGCCACCAGCCGACGAATTGTTTGGCCAGTTCCGGCTGCAACACAATGACGGGAGCAGCGCTTTGATCGCTTATGGCAGAGCTCGCAGCAACTCTTTCCCTGCTCGACGAACTTTCAGTCCGTAATTTAGGAGCTTGATCATTCGGCAAAAAATTTCCGGCAGTCCAGACGAGAAAGAGCACGATACCCAGCCCGAGAATCAATTTATTCTTGACGATGCGGGGGCGTGGCTGATTAGTTGGGGGAGCCTGCGGATGTTCGCCCATACCTTGAACTTGGCTAAATGTTCTCGCTGATGTGGTCATGCCGTGATTGTGGTCGATCTGTGGGAAAAAGCAACTGGCAGCATGGTGGTTTTCCCATGGTTTTGCGTAGTTTTTCTCATAGCTGGACCACGTTTAACATTGTCGACCCGGCTGAGTGTCAGAATGTTACTGATTTCTCGGAGGTTGTGTCCATGTTCAAAATGCGCCTTTTGTGGTTTGCCTTTGCCCTAATTGCTGGCTTCTCCCTTTTGTCCTTAGCTGACAACGCGAAGCAGTTAGGCTATGCGAAGCACTTAATAGGTTGTGCAGCGATAGCCGGCGAGGCCCAATCAGTCCAAGCTTTGCCCAAAAAGAAGAGCGAAGACAAGTTGCAGAAGGCCACCTTTGCCGCCGGCTGCTTTTGGCACGTCGAGGATGCTTTTCACCATGTGCCAGGTGTGGTCGAAGTTACATCCGGCTATACAGGGGGCAATTTCAAAAATCCAACTTACAAGGATGTCTGCTCTGGCAAGACTCATCATGCTGAATCCGTGGAAGTTCTCTATGACCCCGCAAAGGTCACTTATGGCCAGTTGTTAAACACTTTTTGGCAGATTCACGATCCGACGACTTTAGATAGACAGGGTCCAGACCTCGGTGAACAGTACCGGTCGGCGATTTTCTATCACACCCCGGAGCAAAAGGCTGAAGCCATAGCATCTCGCGATAAATTGATGGCCAGCGGCAAAGTGCATGGACAGATCGTCACCCAAATCTTGCCGGCAGGAGAGTTTTACCGGGCAGAAGAATACCATCAGCACTATATAGAGAAGCATGGAGGCGCTGCCTGCCCGGTTTATTTTCGCTAGTCAATGGTTGCCAGCCAACATTTAGAGCGCTGAGCCCGGATTTCCTCGTAATCTTTCGGCAACTGCCCCGGCAGAGCCTGTAAAATGTGCCCATAAACAGACTCCCTATAAATAGCCGCCTGTAAAAAGAACGATAAAAAAGAGAGACCTGTAAAATGTTGGCTGGCTTTGCGATACTTGAGTGATGAAAGAAAAACTGTGCGAATTTCTGTCATCAACAAGCCGTCCAAAGTTAGCGCGGGGTAATCGGCAAGCTCTTGCGGCGGCCAAACGATGACTGAACAAGCAAAGACCAGCACAAAAAGCAATTTGGCAACGCACTCCACCGAGTCTTCGCCGGCGGCAGTTCCTGATTCAGCCCAGGCTGAGCACGACGATGATCAAGATGGTTTTCTAATCCGGCAAAGTCTTTCCGGCGGTAATCGAAAATTCATTGCTTACACCGTCAAACTTCCAGCAGAGCAGCTAGCCGCGTTGCAATCTATCTGGTTAGAGTTAAAGCGATTGTACGGCGCTCACTCTCCCGATAAGAGCGGCATGATCCAGCAGGCAATTACCGATTGGCTGAAGCGATGGGACGGGCCGGAGCGCCAACAATTGTTAGACGATCTACTGGAAATTCGCCAAGACACAAGACGCAGGCAATACAAGAAGTCTATTTGAAGCGGTTAATCGTGTTTCAAATGCCGGTAGAGATAATAGGCAAAGCCTGCCACCACCACCAGTACTATCGCCAGATCAAACTTATGCCATATGTGCGTGAACATCTCCAGATTCTGACCGAACTTGATTCCCATCCAGGTAAGAAAGTAGCACCAGATTAGCGAACCGATAAATGTAAACAGGCAGAACAAGCCGAAATGTGCCCGCAGCACCCCGGCAGGAAACGAGATGAATGTCCGGACAATCGGCAACATCCGGCAAATGAAAAAGGTGATATCGCCGTACTGGTCTACCCATTTGTCGGCCAACTCCATATCTTTTTGACGCAGCAGTAAGTAACGACCGTATTTCTCTAAAAACGGCCGTCCGCCAACTAGACCCAGCCAGTACGAAGGTATCGAACCGAGCAAGCAGCCGATAGCGCCGGCCAGGGCTGCATAATGAATATTCATGTGCCCTTCCTGCACAAGTAGCCCAGCCGTCGGCATGATCGCCTCGCTGGGTAGAGGAATATTGGCTGATTCAATAGCCATCATCAGCAGTATTCCTAAATAGCCCCATTGCGCGACTGTGTCGCGGATCATCTGTAAAATTGGGTCTATGAATTGATGGAGCACTGATTAAACCTCTATCGTCCTGATGAACTAGATTCTACAGGCGTGAGTCAAGGCAGACCTTTAGTAAGTTTCACGCTATTTGCCGCGGGGCTACGTTTCGAGAGAATGACAGCGATGATTACTGCCACCGAACCACTTTACTTTACTGTCGCCACTGCCGGTCATGTGGATCATGGCAAAACAAGCTTGCTCAGGGCATTGACAGGAATTGATCCCGATCGGTTGAAAGAAGAAAAACAAAGGCAAATGACAACCGATCTGGGCTTCGCTCATTTGACCATCAAGCCTTTGCCGACCGGCGCCGACCGAGCGCAGTCCGAGGCCAATCAACGCGATTACAAGGTCGGCTTCATCGATGTGCCTGGACACGGCAAATTTCTCAAGAACATGTTGGCAGGAGTCGGCGGCATCGATCTGGCACTACTAGTGGTGGCAGCCGATGAAGGGCCTATGCCTCAAACTATTCAGCACGTAAAAATCTTGGCTCTTTTGGGCGTCGGCAATGTACTAGTAATCGTCAATAAAGTGGATGTAGCAAGCGATGAGCAGAAACAGCTGGCGTTGTCCGGCACTAAGGAACTGCTGGCAAAATACGGTCTCAATTGCGTGGACGTACTCTTTGTCTCGAGCACAAGAAGAATTGGGATCGAAGCCATCCCAACCGCCTTGCGATCAGCGCTGTCAGCGGTGACCAAGCGAGAATTGGAAAACGGTACGCCCGGTTACCCAACACCTGGCTACTTACCAATTGATCGAGTCTTTAGCAAAGCAGGATACGGAGTGGTGATTACAGGGACACTAGTGCGCGGCTTTTTTCGTGTCGGTGACTCGGTCTACGTCGAACCTGGCAACATTCAGGCTCGGGTAAGGGGATTGGAATCTTTCGGAGAGCAGCGCCAGCAGGCGAGCGCCGGCCAGAGAGTGGCGATGAACTTGGTTTTGAAAGCAAACAAACCGCTAGCCCGCGGCCAAGCAGTATTTGGTCAACGTCCAAGCGCTTGTCAAACACTAATCGCTGATCTGAACTTATTTGAATCAGATACCGTATTTGAGTCGGTGGACGACCTGGTTGGGCAGCAAATCCGGCTCTATCACGGAACAGCGGAAAAGACCGGTCACATTCGCTGGTTGGAGAGAGTGCAAACTAAGGAGGGAGAAAAGACTATCGCCCAGATATCATTGACTGAGATGATTACAGCTGAACCGGCGGATAAGTTTGTTCTTCGTTACGGCGACTTCGGTATTGCCGGTGGTGTCATTCTCATCGGCGCGCGGCCGCGCTGGTTGACCCGCAAGAGGTTGATGCCGCTAGCGATTTTGCTAATCGAGCATCAATTTGAAGCTGCAGCGAATTTCTGCATCGAAAACAATCCCCAGCGGATGCTCAATCAAAATGCTCTCGAGGGAGTCCTGCCGTTGCCCAAGCGCCAGCTTGTCCAGGACCTCCTGCAAAAGAGCATTTTCGTTCGATTAGGAGACTATGTCACAAATGCCAAGGTTAAAGATGAGTTACAGCAACGAATTCTAAGCGCAGTGGAGAAAGCGACGTCGGCAGGCGGGTCAGCAGAATCGGCAGGCATAAATCTGGAAACATTGAGAAGCAGCGCCTTGTCTGGTTTGGACAAACAGGCGTTCCAGCAACTAGTAAAGGCGGCCATTGATGCCGGCTCGCTTATCAAGGAGGGGGATAAAGTTAAGCTGCCCGGGTCTGATGAGACAAAGACGGCAGCGCAATGTGCTGGCGATACCGACGAGATCATGAAACTTCTGGCAGAGCATGTTTGTCTGGAAATCGATGAAATCGCAGAGCAACTCAAAAGAGACCGGGCGACGGTTCTCACTCTCATCAATCAATTGTCTAAGCAGGGCAAAGCTAGTGTGGTTAATTATGACTTCGCCAGCTCTAACGAAGCATTGCAAAAGGCACATGTTATTTTGGCTCAACTCTGGCAAGAGGAGAAGGGGATTACACCCAGTAACTTTAAAGAGCGGCTGGGCGTAACGAGAAAATATGCCATGCCTTTGCTCAGTTACTTTGACGATCACTCAATCACCAGGCGTACGGCGGAGGGCCGCATGTTGTTGAAACAACCGAAATAATGCGAATCAGAGAGCGATCATCCACCATATTTCTGGCGTCGGCGGGCAGTATCCTGGCGTTGGTTGCAGCCTGCACTGCGGCTATCGGCGCACCACAGCAGCTTGAAGATTACACCGATCGAATCAAGCTTTCACCGGGGATGGTCATTCTCTATCCCATCTCCAAAGGTCTCGATCAGGCATGCCATCCGCTACCCGCGCATAAAATGGTGATTGTCATTGAAGCAAACGACCAGCAAAACACAAAAGATCAACAAAATCAGCAAAATCAAAAGGACCAATCGGCCTATAGTTTTAAATGGTCGATGACCGAGCCGTTGAATGCATCCGGAGTGCGGGCTGTTGATCCGTCAGACGCGCGCAATTCGCATAAGGTCAGCTTCTACTATGTCAACGGTCAAGACTGCACGATGAGTGGATATATTACTGCTGTGCGCATTTCAGACGCTCAGTATCGCGAATTGAAACTTAGCGGCAGCACCGAATTCGAGACGGATGGGCCATACGCACCACTTACTAGAGGTGTGTCGTCGGTACGATTGCCTCATTCTCTTAAAAAAGTGGGCGAAGAATCTCTACCTTTGAATATCGACGAGCAGCAAGTCAGCGTCCGCACAATCAAAGCCCAAACAGATAACGGTTGGAAATTTTGGATTCTAGACAATATCCAAGCACCGATGATTCTTAAGGGCGATGGCCCGGTCACCTGGGACGTGCCCTTAATCAGCATGGATATGCCGAAGCAAGAGGGCAACCGTCTGGTTCGTGACTTGAAGAAAAAAGGACTGGCGACGACGAATCTAATCAATTTCGATAAAAACTCGGCCAAATTACGACCGACAGCCAAACCCATACTTAATCAGATCGCTCAATATCTCAAAGAGAATCAGACAGTTAAGCTGGAGTTGCAGGGGCATACTTGCACAATTGGTCCGTACAAGTACAACATGGATTTATCTAGGAAGCGGGCGCAAGCAGTTAAGAATTATCTGGTCAGTCAACACATCGATCCCGCCAGATTGTCAGTCGTCGGTTTTGGTTACAATCGACCGATCGCTAGTAACAACACAGCCGCTGGCCAGTGCCAAGAACAGGCGAGTCGTCTTTCGGGTCGTATCTAAGTAATTGGCTCAGTCAAGACTCAACTGGAAGATGTAAGATGCTGAGCTGTCCGATAGCGGGGTATCTGAAAGGGAGCCGGCGATGCCAGGACGTAATATAGAATGTAATATAGAACGCGATCTTGATCCAGGAAACGTCTATTTCGTGCTAGTTCGGCCGGTTTATTTGGGCAACATCGGCTCAGTAGCCAGGCTGATAAAGAACTTCGGTTTCGCCAAATTGCGCTTGGTAGAACCACCGCGAAACTATAAAGATGCAGAGGCACGCAAGATGTCTGTCGGCGCCTTTGATGTCTTGAAAAACTGTACTGTCTTCGACAACCTCCGCGATTCAATAAAGGACATGAATCTGGTCGTCGGTACTTCAGCTGGGCAACAGAGAGCACATAGCTTTGCCCCTTTTGACGAGACTCTAAATCAAATACGCGCCAGCCATCCAAATAAAGTGGCCTTAGTCTTTGGTGACGAACGCAACGGCTTGAGTAACGAGGAGCTGGCGCAGTGCACCGCCGTGATCAGCATTCCGGCACACCCAGCGTTTCCATCGTTGAATGTCAGTCATGCCGCTTGTATATTGGCGTACGAAATTTCCAGAGCGATTAGTTGGGAAGTACCAGCGAGCTGCTCGCTGGGAACGGTGAACAGCGATCAGTTATTGACCAGCGTGGACGAAGACGATGAGCTCTTTATGCAATTGGCAATTTTGCTTGATCGCATTGAGTTCTCGCGTACTTTCAGTAAAACACAGATTCTCACTGAGTTGAGGCAATTTTATCGCCGGGCCATGCCCAACCAACGTGAGGGCGCTCTTCTTCGCGGCGTTCTGCATAAATTAAATCAAACAATGATCGCCAAAAATGAGCCTGTTGTCTAGTAAGGCGGGTAAATAATTTAAGCAAGGCGATGCTTTCTCCTGTCCAGAATTGCCACGTCTGGTATAGACCACTCTATGCTTACCAAAGGTTCTTGCCAATGCCCCTGTTTGAGAACTCAGAATCTTCGCTAGACAATCACTCTCATTCTGCTGGCAGCATGAATCAGCCCAGTGCGTTTCATGACGAGATCCACAACTTTCCATCGCAGACAGATCTAGAGGCGGATCAACAACGGGTCGCTTTGCTCGAGCGGAAAGGTCGCAATTTAATGCCAGCCGAGCAAGAGGAGCTTTTTGCAAAAAGGTTACTTCCGGGAGACAGGGAAGGTCAGAAGCTTTTCCTGAAAATGCAGCACGGCCAGGCCAACGAATTTGAATGTGCCGTTCTTAACGGTCGAATTGCCTTCCCTAACAATGCGAAAGGTCAGACATTAGTAGCAATGGAATACCTGGCAGACAACGGACTGCTTCAGATGAGCGACTCCGACCGCCAAAAATTGGCGGACTTGCGCGAGAAAAGAAATCACTTGAACCTAGTCACTAGCGCGCCTAGCGACCAGCAACTTAAATCGAATGAGGATTTCTCTCTCCGCTCGGCAGTTGATTCTCTCAACACCGGTGAATCGCCAGGTCAGGAGCTGGACCAACAGGATGAGCCGGATGAAGAGGATTCGCCTTCTGAGAATAATGACGCGGAGCTTAATAGCGAACCTAAACCAACGCCTCCTGGGCCAGATCAAAAGGAATCGGACCAAGTCGCAATGCGGACGCAGTTTCCCGAGGCCAGCGATCAGGCAATACAAGTGCTACTGAACCTTAAACATCATGAACAACTTAACGACTCAGACCTCAGGCAATGCTATTGGCTAATTGCAGCCAAGGATTTTCCTCCTAATAGCACTGCTCAACAAATGGATTGGGTCAATAAGAAAATGGCCGAACGAGACAGAGAACGAAATGAAGGTTTGCCGCTATATAGTTTGGACAAACTAGACCCCGATCTAGATTTAGACGCCAAACTTTCCGCTGCCAGCGTGAGCACTGCTGAATCGATTTCCACTGAATTGACTTCAACTGCATCGGCTTCACCTGAATCGGCTTCACCTGAATCGGCTTCGACCGCACCGACTTTGGCTGCACCGGCTTCAACTGACTTAGCTAGCAATGCCTCAGCAAATACCACCGAATCCAAAATTCACGCAGTCGACGAGCGAACTGCCCAGATAGTGCACTCGAATTCTTGCGACAACGTCAGCGCAGAGATAAAACTGGCAGTCGCCGAAAGGGATGCAGAGAGGTACGCCGGTACTCCGGAATTGCAATATTTAAGCATCAAGCACGATATGAAGACATTGAATATTGTCGAACTAAAACGTTTCGCTGATTTGGCCTCTGAATTTGACTTTGAAAAGGGCTCGCGCGGACAACAGCTGGAAAGGCTCTATTACCTTAATGGCGATAAACTTGATGATCCCGACCTAGCTAAGGAACTTGAAATTCGCCAAACCACGCATGAAACGGAAGCGAATATCGCCCTCTACATGAAGGCATATAACAAAGAATTGCGGACTCCTGAAGAATGGAAACAGTTCTATGCGCTGAAAGCAGCTGATCTATATCCAGGTGATGGCGTAAAACAAATGGAGTATGTCCGTGTTATGTTGGAAGATAACGCGGACGACTTGAACGCTTTGCAGGCCAGGGACTCTCTCGAAGGATATCGGAAAGACGCGGTCAAGTTCTTTCCCGATGATATCGATCGCCAGAATGATTATGTGCGAGTCATGACCGAAGCCAGTGACAAACATCTAGCCTATTTGAACACGCGACTGCAACAGGGGGGCGATCCAGCGGAGCTTGCCAAGCAAATGGATGAGGTTGTCCTTGACAGTAATTCGGTTGACACGTGTAGCAGAGCCGGATTAGCCACGACCAAGGCTGCTGCCAAAACTGCCAAGACAGCTACTGCGGTGACCGATGGCGCTCCCAGCTCTGTTGCGACTGCTGGCACTGGACAGACCGACACCACCAACCGTGCTGTCACATCCGATGGTACTGCAGGAGACGTGACATCTGGCACCGCCAGCAGTGGCGTCATCGACGGTACCAGTGAAGGTATGTCCGCAATTGTCTCGTCACCATCGGGCGGCGAAATCGCTATGGCATCGAACCAGTAAGCTTGTGCCGATTACATAAGCGAGGCTTGAAAGGCGGAGACAAACGCTTGCGTCTGAGGCAATTTGCACTCTTGAAAGAACGTTTTCGCGGGTAACTCTTCGACAATTTTTCCTTCATCCAGGAAGCCAATCCGATCAGCAAAAGTTGCAGCAAAATGCATAAGATGGCTCACCAGGACAATGGCCAGGCTGCCAGTAGCGTCGGCATTTCGCAAAGCCTTGATCGCCTCCACCACGTTGATGATCGTTTCTGGATCAAGCCCAGATGTAATTTCGTCTAGCAGCAACACTTTTGGTTGTAAAACCATCGCTCGTGCTAATGCTAGGCGCTGCGCTTGTCCTCCCGAGAGCGACTCTGGATAGCGGTCCAATACCTCGGCAATTCCCAGCGTCATCGCCACTTTAGACGCTCGCGCCTCGGCTTGAGCGCGAGATAATCCCTCCACCTTCTCCAATGCCAGAGTGATGTTCCGCATCGCCGTCATGTTGGGAAATAAGTTATAGTCCTGAAAGACCATCACAATCTTCCGTCTGAGTTGCCAGGGTTCATAGATTGGCGAACCCTCTTGCAGATACTGCTTCCCATCTAGAAAGGCATCGCCAGTTTGTGGTTCCTGCAGCAAGCTGATACATCTCAGCAGTGTCGTTTTGCCACTACCGCTGCGTCCAACAATGGCGAAAGTTTCGCCTGCCGCGACCGAGAGTTGTAACTGATTAAGAACGACGGTCTGCCCGTTTGCACATTGCAAATTGGTTATCGCCAATCGTGATGCGGCTATCTTCTCTTCAACCATTTTGAACCCTCAATTTTTCGCGCTAACCAGGCCAACGGCATGACCAATGCTACATAGATCAAAGCGACAATGATCCAGGCTTCCAGCGAGCGAAATCGCTGGGAGATGGCTGAGCGCGCGACAAACACCACATCTTCGCAGCCGATCACCGATGCCAGACTGGATAGCCTTAGCGTGCCTATCGAAAAACCGATCAAACTGGGAAGAATTTGCCGAAAGATATCCGGTAATGTAATGTGCCACCAGATCTCCTTTTCTCTCAAGCCAAGCGACCGCGCACCCATAATTGATCCATTTGACACACCATCTACGGCAGCGCGAACGATGTCCGCAGTGTAGACAGCCTGCGCCACACTGAGAGCAACTACCGCGCAAACAAATGCTGATGGTGGACTGATCCCCAGTATTTCTGAATAAGGAAAGTAGTAGATAAAGAAGAGCAAAACCAGAAGTGGAACAGCTCGCACTATATCGTTAAGCGGAAGCAGGATGCGGTCTAGCGGCCGCAAGCGATACAGTATGCCCAATAAGATACCGAGGATCGAACCGACGACGCAGCTAATGACCGTGAGTTCGATCGTGACCAGAGCGCCTCGCCCTAGTGCCGGCAGATAAGGCGTCAGGACGCTGAAGTCCCAATCATAGTTCATGTTTGTGCTGTTCCGATTGCAAATAGTCACGCAGGCCAATAGCTGGCTGGATCTGCTGATTCTCAAAATAGCCGTAAGTCTTCCATTTCTTGTCCAAGGCAGAGAGGGTGCCGTCTGTTTTGAGAATGCGCAGGCATGTGTTTAAAAAATCGAGAAGATCGGTATCTTCGTGTCTGACCGTGAAGCCGCCCGGCACTATCATTGGCGGATGTTCAACCCATAACACTTTGATTTTGTCGGGATGCGCCTTGGCATATTGAACAGCGCTTGGTGAGTCTTGCAGTGCAGCATCAGCCCGACCTAACAAGACATCGTCCAATTGAGTAAAACAATCACCACCGACTGGAATAAACCGCAGCTTCGGTTTCTTTAAATGCTCCCTGGCGTAATCGCTTGAAACCCAGCCTTCTGCTAAAACCACTGTGATGTCGTTGCGGTCTAAGTCTTGGAATGTTTTGAATCGATCATCATTTTTGCGCACCACACCCAGCGCCACGCCAAAATATGAATAAGGCTGCGTGTAACTAAATTCCAGGGCCTTCGGTATTGTTTGATAAACAGGATCGGCGATCAAGTCAAATTTCTTAGACAGCATATCTGTTCGCATCGTATCCCAATTGAAAATGTGCCATTCGACTTTCAATTTGGGCACTGAACGCGCGGCGATCTCGTCAACAAGATCGGCAGCGTATCCCTTGACCCGTTTGTCCGGATTGGTCTCTTTAGGGTCAATGATCGTGTATGGTGAAAAGCCGGCATAGCCGACCCGCAGAATGCCTTCCCGCTTTATTCTTTGTAAAGCGATGTCGTGAGTAGCTGCTTGCATACTGGACGTAGTGCGATGCAAGAGAGCAAAAAGCGCGATTAATATGCTCAGGGCAGCCACGGACAGTGAAATGCCAAACAATGGCAGTGAATTGTCCTTTTTGCTCGACATTAATGCCCCTCACTATTGCCGTCCGACGATTAAATAATTAAACTTAATCGCCAGTACTGTCGAATTTTAAGCGATTCCGGATAGAAGCACATTGTTTGCGTTAAAGGTAATTGTCATGGCCGGTCAGAACGGATCTGAAGTCGAAATCAGCGCAGATTTTAAGTTGAAGTCAATGCAGGATGAAGCTGCGAAGTTGTCGCGCTGGGGAGACTACATTTTTGCCGAGTACCAGAACGCCCTCGAGAACCACAAAGTCCAAACCAAGCATAAGCAAGCTAGAGACGGTGTGAAACCTGGTGACGAGATAGTCGAGCATGAACCAGAGGGCGGCACGCTCATTCTGACTAGTAATGCTTCCATTTACGAAGATCGATTCGGAAACTCAATAACCGAAAATTACAAGGGTAAGAAACTTGAAGGGACAACTTTGTCATTTGGCAGGAGCACCAGTGCAAAAGCCACCAAAGGTCGCCTGGAATTCAATTTCGAAGATGGCAGTCAGTTAACGGTGTTAAAGGATAAAACCAGAGGCGAAACCGATTTCGCCCGCATTGGTTTCGATCGGTACATAAAAAGACCGAACTCTGATTGGCAACCGCAAGACCCGTTATAGGGCAACGCGCAAGTTCAAGCCCGGAACCGCCTCTTGCGGCGATGAAAGAAAAACTTGTAGATTTTCTGTCTTTTTTTTGATTAACCGGCGCGCTTCACTCAATCGAGATGTTTATATGGTCGCCGGCCACGCCGATACGATTACCCTGAGCATCGAGTGCCCAGACCCGAGCCTGGTAGATACCAGCAGATTGAAACATGTCGCGCGTTAAGAGCACGTCCCCAGTTGGCGAGTTTTGTCGGAACTGCTTCCAGACCGGCGGCGATTGCCTCGCCTCGTTTAGCTGATCGGGAGCAAGAAAAACGTTAGGACGCATGATCACAAGACTGAATCCCGCCGCTCCGGGCACATCGTTTCGGTAGCAGGTCACTTTTACTGAAGGTTGCTTTGAAGAAAAATGTAGAAATCCCTTAGTCCCCAGATAACCGGAGTTGGCAAAACAGATCAACGGCATGATTTTCCTTGCCGGGACGAATTCAGCACTTTCTATCGCCAATGACGTTTTTGCCTGGAGGCGCAGATGTGTTGCTAATCCACCAAACGCCCAGACAGGATTTGCCCGCAACGGAAATAGCAAGCCGCGTCTGTTGTTGTATGAAAAGGGCTGCCCTTGAACGCGATTCAATTGTCTCTCATGCAAGCTAAGACTATTTTCGTACTCTAGCACCGTATTCGGTGCTTCATTTCCGTCCACAGCGACAAAGAGAAATTCTGCGTTAAGACAAGATATGCGCGCGCCTGCTGGCAAACTCAGCTCGCTCTGGTGGTCAACCTCCTTCGTTCCATTGGGCCCGCCATCGATCTTATTATTGATCCTGAACAAAGAAAGATCGAGACTCGGGTCGCCCCCTCGCTCAGCACGCGGCAGAATGATCTTCTGCCAAGAATTGATTCCTCTGTTCCAAAAATAGATCTTGACTTGACTGGCAGCTTCTTCCAGCGAGTCTTTCAAATATCCAAACGGCAAGATAGGCAAAGAGCTGTCGAAGAAAAGGCAATTAGTGATAGTTCTAGGGAATTGCGGCTGCTGCAACATCCCTGGCACTGCATTTCGACCAAGATAAGCGCCGTTCACTTCGTCTGGCATGCCGATCAACAGAGTTTGCGGGTCACCCGGTGTCTCTGCGTAGATATGGGTCAGGGAGGATCGAATCGAATTCATTTCCTGTCCAGCTCGCCGCCAAACTTGATTGTTTTGCCAGAGTAAACAAAAAGCTGAGACCATAAACAAGACCAACGCGCCTTGCCTTGTTTTGAGGACAACGGACGCTTTGCCTTTGTCCGTAGCTGACAAGACAGACTGTGCTTGACCGTTTCCGACCAGGCGAGCACAAGAAAGCCCATAAGTCAGTAAAAGAGAAAACGGTACTGTCAGAAGATAAGCCAGTCGGCTGCCCTGTAAGTCAACAGCGATTGAAAATATCTTGTAGACCGGAGCAAGGCTGAGCATTAACCAAAGCAAAAGGAACAAAATCGGTCGCCTCTTTCCTTTGAGAATGCTCAAAAGCAGAAAAACACCGGACACGAAGATGGCTATTTCCCAGGCAATGCGGGCAAGATTGCGGTTACCAATGACAAGATTGTTAGCGGGAACGATAAGCATAGCTATACCGCTGAACCATCCGTGTAAAAACTCTCGCCAATTGGAGATAAAAAACAGCGAGTCATCGTAGCCGCCGATAAACGTGCCAAGAGCCAGCCGGCGGACAAGAAAATAAATGGCGAGCAGCGACCAGAATAACGCCGTGTTCTTGATGGCAAATTTCAATCGCTCGGAAAGTGCCATTTGAAAATCATCGGGAAAAATCACATCGTATGTTAGAAGCAAGGCCGGAATGGTGATGGCCATTTCCTTAGACAGTAAAGCAAGAACCATGGATATACCAGCAGCGATCAAATACTGATAGCGAATGTGGTGACGCCACTGAATGTAACACCAGACTGCAGCGAGATAGAAAGTCGTGACGATGGTATCCACGCGTCCGGTAATCCAGGATACGGGCTCGGGGTGCAACGGGTACAGACCGAACAATAAGCCAGCTGCAAACGGCCAAATATTCTGCCAGCTCTCTTTCTCCTTCGGCTCAATGCTGGTAATTAGCTGGCGACCGATTAAAAAGACGAAAACGCTATTGACGATATGAAAAAGCACATTAGTGATATGAAAGCCCAGACCATTTGTTCCCCATCCCAAATAATCGGTGAACATGAAAACAGAGATCAGCGGCCGGTAGAACTTTGTTGTTGGCACTTCCAGCCAGGAGTGATTGAAGTTTCTTAGCAGCAAATCGGGATTATGCACAGCCTGGCTCAGCCACTGAAGATGAACGAAATCATCACCGAGGAAAAAATTGAACAGGACAGGAGCATATGCCAAACTGGTTAGTCCGACAATCAGAGCGATTTGCAAATAAATGCTCTTGCGTTCCAACAACTCAACTGGCTGGTAGTGATTCGAGTGCGACCTCGTAAGCAGGTCGGTCTTCGACATGGCAACGTACTTCCGATTTTTCTTTGATGATCCGGGCCGGTGCGCCAGCCACCACCGCATTTGGTGGCACATGCTGAGTCACGACCGCCGCCCCAGCGATAACCGCACCGCGGCCAACGCGCACTCGTGGTAAGACAAGAACCTTCGCTCCGACAATCACATCAGACTCGAAATGCGGTCCCTCTCTACCTTTTTGGCAAGGCGGATGTAAACTGTCCACCGTGCAGGACATGGGATAAAAGTGCACGTTGCTTTCCACTGTCGTATAGGTGGAAATGAAAACGTTATTATGGAATCGGCAATGATCGCCTACTTGTATGTGTCCATCAGACTGCGACAAGGTACCAAAACTGCAGGAGTCACCAAAGTGACTCTCTTCACGAATAACGGCGCGATTGCCCGTCTGAAATCCGCGCCCCGCAGTGCAGCCGGCATAAATAATCGTTCCTGAGCGGATGACACTGTCGCTACCAATTTCCAGAACCGGGTTGACGTAATCTCTATTTGTTCGATGTTCGCTCAATCTTTCGCCCAGAATGCACTGAGCGCCGATGTGGCTGTTGGCACCGATCCTGACATTTTCGTAGATAACAGTACCTGCCTCGATACTTACATCATCACCGATTGTCACGTCCTTGTGGATCACGACAAACGGCCCGATCTGAAGATTTTTGCCCAATCGCGCCTGAGGATGGATCGATGACAGGTTATTAAGCTCGTTCACCTGAATTACCTAATTGGTTGCTACTGGCGTGGCCGCCGCAATTGGCGCCGTCAGGCCAAATCTTTGCGACATAATATCTCGCAAACTGTTCGCTACATAGGTGACTTGCTCGGCTTGTAACTCCGGATACATCGGCAACGATAGTACCTGGCTCGCTAGTTTTTCCGCGACCGGAAAGTCGCCTCGCACGTAACCCAAGTCCTGGAACGCGTGCTGGAGGTGAAGAGGTACTGGATAGTAGCACATCGACCCGATACCACGCTCTTTTAGTTCGCTAGCAACAGCATCACGCATAGTGGCATAGCCTTCCAGCGAGGATTGCTCTAGCCCAATTCTTATTGTGTATTGGTGCCAGACATGAGAGATTTGCCCATCGTCAACTTCACGATTGCCAAAGCTTAGTCTCGGCGTTATCAACCCGATACAGCCGTTCAAGCTGGCGTTGTAAAGCTCAGCTACGGCTTGCCTTCTCTTTGTCCAATCAGGTAAATATGGCAATTTCGCCAAAAGCACCGCCGCCTGGATCTCATCCAAGCGACTATTGATGCCAAGCTCGTCATGATAATAGCGACGCTTCATCCCGTGAGCTCTCAATGCTTTTATTCGATTGAACAGCACCACGTCCCTGGTGACGACCATGCCCGCATCGCCAGCAGCACCTAAATTCTTAGTCGGATAGAAACTGATACAGGACACATCACCGAAACTGCCAGTCGGTCTGCCCATATAAGAGGCACCGACTGCCTGAGCATTATCTTCAATCACCTTCAATCCGTACGACTTGGCAATTGCCAAAATTGGATCCATATCAGCCGGTTGGCCATATAGATGGACCGGCATTATCGCTTTTGTCTTTTTAGTAATCGCTTCTTCGATTTGTCCATGATCGATATTGAAAGAATCTGCGTAGACGTCTACAAAAACTGGAGTGGCACCGCGGAGAGTAATAGCTTCCACGGTTGCGGCAAAAGTGAACGGTGTCGTGATTACTTCATCACCTTCACCAATATCTAGAGCCCACAATGCCAACGTTAGCGCATCAGTTCCGTTAGCCACACCGATGCCATACTCGCATCCACACAAATTTGCGATTTGGACTTCGAGGTTAGCACCATGTTGCCCGAGAATGTAGTGGCCGCTACGTAATACGTCGAGAACCGCTGCTTCGAGTTCATGGCCAATATCTCGATACTGACTTCGCAGATTCAATAACGGTATGTCTTGACTCATTTGCCCTTCCCGATTATCAGAATTTGTGCCGCCATTAATTTGGAACGAACTGAGTCTACCTGATCTCAATAACTGGTCAAAGGCAGTCAAGGTAAGCTACCAGGTGCAAAAATGAATTAGTCCTAAACTACAGCCTTTCTGGCTCATGGGCGCGGTATCGCGGCGGTAAGGTCGATTTAGTTACAGAAAACAATTTGCTCCAGCGACCCTCAAGGAGCTGGTCGGCGATGAGCAGTTTCTTATTTACTTTGGCGCTGGCATCCCGGTGCCTTAATAACTTTACTTATTTCAGTCATTGACAATCTCTCGTTTCTTGAAGAGATGCGAAAACTCCGACCACGAGTCTACTGGAAATTCGCCAAGGGACTAACCGCCGGCGATGGCAGCATGCCCATAACTACCGCCGGTGCATCTGGTGAATATGCATTCGTCCCCCGAGACCAAAAAAGAGGTTCGCATCGGCAAACCTCTTTTGGGAATTGTTCGGAATTTGGGCGTATTGATACAACGCCCGAGGGCATTGGTCGGATTATCTTTTCTTGCCGCCTGCCACCGCGACCGTGCGAGACAATGCGTTGGTGACGAACAGGTTGAGGCTAACGCCTTCTCTTTCTGCTCGATCTACAAGAGCTTGATGAAGAGATTTAGGCAAACGGACCGTGAACTTACCGCTGAATTGCATGTAATCTCCACCGGCATGCGATGGTGTTTTGGCCTTCGCTGAATGCTTGGCTGGGGATTTACGCGTCATTTTGCGGCCGCCACTGATTTTCGATTTGTGAGCGATTCTCGGTTTGGCGGATCTGGCTGCAGCTTTGGGCTGGCCTTTTTCCTTGCTGTCATGTCTCTCTCCTTTTTGATCTGGGGATATGCCGGCCGGTTTGCCGGTGGTGCCTAGATTGACTAAGCTTCTTTTGGGCATACGGATAAATCCGAATACGCCCCGGCTAGCCGCTCAGTTGTACCTGGAGCGACCCGTGGATTTGGTATGCCACCTACCACCACTTAAGGTGGCACAAACATTGTACCAAAATATCTATTCTTTGGGCATGCTTTGGATATCTTTTTTGCAAGCATCCGGAAAATGCCAACTGGCTGGATTCTACAGAATATGGTTCTACGTTTGGTGCGCACCGCTTTTAATGGCTGGTATCAGAAGGCACCAAAGGTAACAGAACATTGCCCGGGGCCCCGGAAAGCCCAAGCCTGGCGACCTCATTCAGCATTCCGATAATATTGGAGCTGGTCCTTGGCGCTTATGGCAATACCATTGCCGACACCATAAAGCCCTGACCGGGGCGGTGGCGGAGGCGGTGCCTAGGAGTGTTCTTTGGCGGTGGCGGAGGCGGTGCCCAGGAGTGTTCTTTATCGGTGGCGGAGGCGGTGCGCAGGAGCGCTCTTTATCGGTGGCACAGATGGTGCGAGTCACGGGCAATTGTAAGTGGTGCCTGCCAATCCGCTCCATCGAGCTTTTCCCGCCCTGGTTTGTCGTTCGAAGCCGGAGAATGCGTGAAATTGGCTACTTGGACTGGATCGGTTAATCTTTAATGCGAACGGTCGTCGGCTCGCCGGCGGCATCTGGGATACGAACCCTTGGCGATCGGTGCCAGGGAGAGTTGACCGCTAGTCCGCGACAGAAAAGAATGAAACCGTGTTAAACATTCTAATCATCAAATTGAGCGCCATCGGGGACGTGATTCATTGCTTGCCGGTGGCAGCCGCGTTGAAACGGCAGTTGCCCGAAGCTCGAATTTGGTGGTTGGTTGAACCAGCCAGCGCCGAACTGCTGCGGGGAAATCCATGCGTCGACGAGGTGCTTGTTTTCAAGGCGAAAGATTGGGTTAAGGAATGGCCCAATCCACTCAGGTGGGCTGCCTCGATCAATGAAGCCAGCGCTTTTTTCGGGGAGCTGCGGCGGCAGAAATTCGACGCCGTTTTGGAAATGCAAGGCTTGCTCAAAAGCGCTTTGCTTACCCTGGCAAGCGGAGCCAAAATTCGAATGGGATTTGCCGATACCCGTGAATTCGCCGACCGGTTCCTCAGCCACAAAGTGGATGTGGGCGACTACTTCGGACATTATGTGCCCGTAGTCAATATCAATTTGAAAGTTGCTCAGTCGCTGCTTCAGTTACTTGGCAAAGAGACAGGCCCGCTAGCAGCCGAGTTCTGCTTACCGCCGGTTAGCACCCAGGCGCGAAATAAAATCGACCAGCTCCTATCCGATCTATATATAAGGAATGAGGAGACGGCTCCTGTTGGCTCCTTACATTCGATACCGGCACCACGTGCGGAGCTGGTATTGAAGAAGCCATCAATACCAGCTGCGATGCCAACCGCTCTGGCGTCTGGCAGGCAAAAACGACTTTGCGCAATCATACCCGGTACCACTTGGATCACGAAAATTTGGCCGGCAGGAAAGTGGCTGCAGTTGTGCCAGCGGTTGGTTAATGAACTGGATTATCAGCTTGTTTTTACAGGTTCGACAGCGGAACGCGCTCTCAATCACCGGTTGCATGACGACCTCAATGCCAGCCTCGGCACCAAAAGCTCGGTCGATATCACCGCTAAAACCAGCCTTCTGGAGTTAGCGGCCCTGTTCGAATTATGTGACTTGGTCATCGGTGGCGATACCGGACCACTCCATCTGGCAGCGGCTGTCGGCAAGCCAAAGGTTCTCGGGATTTATGGCAGCACACCTTGGCGGAGGAACGGACCTTTCGGAGCCCAGTGTCGGACGATCGCCCTAGGGACATGGTGCCAACCCTGCTATGCCAAAACCTGTGCAATCGGAACTGTTGCCTGCCTAACAAATTTGACCGTTGAGCAAGTCTTTGAGGCTACTCTGGAGTTGTTACATTAAGCCGGAATCCAAACAAAGTTGGCATGGTTTGCCATAATTGATCGCCAAATGGCATCCTGTGAAAGCTGTGAAATCGATCATCTGCCGCCTTCGAGCCGATACTGCCAAGGAGGGCGGTGCATTCGCTGGCAAAAGTTTGACTGGCTGGCCTTAATAATTGTGTGCGTTGTCGCCCTGCTCAGTTTTCTGCCGGGGTTGGGCGACTTCGGCATATTGGATCCCAGCGACGGCTACTACGCTGAGGGCGGGCGCGAGATGCTCGAGACAGGAGATTATCTTACTCCTCACTTGAACTACGAACCTTTTTTCGACAAGCCAATTTTGAACTACTGGCTTATTGTCGGCGCCTACAAGCTATGGGGAGTATCGCCCTTTGCTGCCCGCCTACCAGCTGCTTTTTGCGCCGCCTTGATTGCTATCCTCATGTATGTGTTCGCACGCCTATTTGTCAGACGACGAGCAGCGCTGTTATCGTCTCTTGCACTCTTGTCGATGCCGCTGTGGCTTGTCTTTGGTCACATGTCTTTGACGGATATGCCTCTCAGCTGCTTCGTCTGGACAGCGCTTGGTAGCTTCTACCTAGCCATCGAAAAAGGAATTAAGTGGACTGCTTGGTTAGGATACATTGCCGTCGGCCTCGGCATGTTGACCAAAGGCCCATTGGCCGCATTTCTAGTGGTTGCGATACTGGTCATTTATTTGCAAATTACAAGGGGTAATTTTGCCAATTGGTGCCCGCTTTTCAAGAGCTTATTTGTGTTGCCCGGAACGCTGCTGGCGCTTGCCATTGCAGCACCCTGGTATTTTGCGGAGAACGCAGCAACCCACGGCGACTTTTTCAAGGAATTTTTCTTGAAGCAAAATCTTGATCGAGCGATGGGTGTAGTCGATCATAAAGCCGGACCCTTGTATTACATTCCCTTCTTTTTTGGTGGCACATTCCCGTGGTGCTTATTTATCTTTCTCCTGACTCCTCTCTGGTTACGCGATCCAATCAGAAAATTCAAGTCTGCACAAGCGGCTTTGACAGAGCGGGACAAACTCACCATATTCAGTATCACGAGCACAGCCTTCATATTTTTATTCTTTTCGATTCTGCCGACCAAGCTCGATAGCTATATCCTACCTGCGATGCCTAGCGTGGCTATGATCACCGGACTTTTGCTTGATAAACTGTTGCGCCTTGAGAATTGTCGATCGATCGAATTGCCTGCGGCATTGATGTTTGTCTCGTGCTTGCTGCTGGCCATAGTATTGACGTGCGCAGCAGCGAATTTCATCCCCACATCATTGCCCGAGCACAGTCTTGCCCTAGTCCAGGACTTTCTCATCTCAACGGACAGTCTCTTGCGAGGAGCGGGCGCGACAGCCATGTTCTTATTGGCTGCGGCCGCGGCGATACTTCTCTTCGGCAGAAATCGACTCAGGCAGGCTACTACCGCTTTTATCGTAGCCAGCATACTGGGACTTTCGACTGCTGTGCCAATCGGCATTATCCTTGCCTACCAGGATAAATGTCGCGATTTCCACACTCTGCTGATGGACATGGTACCGATGGGTGTGGACGCAGTAATGTTCGGACGGCGCTCACCTTCGGCTTCGTTTTATCTGCACAGGCGCGTTGAGTTTGCTCTTGATGAATCAGCTCTTCTGGCTCGCGTAACGAACGCTAGTCCAGGCACGCATTTCTTGCTCAGCGAGCCGCTGGTTAAGTTTCTGGCGAAGCATGGACAAAATCTCAGCGTGGTAAAAACCCGCGATGAATGGGAGCTCTTGAACAAGAAATGAATTTGCTATTACTCTGGACACGAGTTGTTTGATAAAGCACACTCTTTGGTTGGCTCACTAATGCCGGTACGCAACTGGCTTAAAACATTTCCCAGGTCCTCAAGCTCACTAGGCTTGTTAACTGCGGTGCTTTTTTCGTTTCTAGCCGTACCTGACACAAACGCCGCGCCGGTTACAAACGCCGCGCCGGTTACAAACTCCACTCCGGTTTCAGACATTGCTCCTTTGCAGGGGGGTGTACAAAAACAGACAAAACTGACTCAAACACAGCTTGAGCGCGAATGGATAACCCCGGCGGCACCCGTTAACGTCCACGTTTGGACAGGGCAAATCTTGCCGCGCTTAAGAGCTGGCATAAGCTGGAATGAAAATCTTCTGCCCAAAGAATTTAGTGGCGACGATCTATGGATACCTATTCCTAGTTGGTTAGCCGGAAGATGGCATCATGACAGGTCGCAGATATCCATTGGATCGCGAGCACGCAGCCAGCTCGACCGGGGCGATGCTACCTGGGGGAATCAACGCGATCGTAAAGGTGGCTATTGGCATTTGATCAGACTACCATCTGTTTCAAAATCCGAAGGTGACAATAATTATTCGTATCAGATCATCCTTTGCAAGCGTCCTCTCAGTGCTGATGTCCAGGCAGCAACTTTTGTGGAAGCAGTCGACGATATCGAGATTCTAGTCTCCAAAACCAATGGCAAAATCGTTTCTGTGCGGATGCGACATGACCAGTCTTCATTTGAGCCGGACTCTACGCAACACGGTTTGAAACAAACGGACGAGGTAGACTTGGTTGGTGCAGCGAATCGCCTCGGCAAGCTACGCCCGACGATTGTCTGCAACTCAATTCTCGTCGAGCACTTTACTGAGACCGACAAATTGTCTGATGGTTACGATGTGCGAGAATCGTTCAAGCATTTCCTAATCAGTCATAACAAGGCGGACCTAATTCTCGATCCTGCGGAAAACATCAAATAGCCGAGGCATTCGGAAGTTCAGGTTAGACATCGGCCCGGTTCAGGAGGAAGGCGATCACATGCTATCTCGATTCCGTATCAGGACAGCATGTCAGATTAATCTACAAAAATCGGACGAACGCGGCCTAAATTAACAGCTACCGCGGCATTTGACACTTTCGGACAACTGCCGATATAGAAACCAACCCCTTCTGCTCGTAACGCAAAATGCTCGTGCAGCCGTCATATTTTTAGCCATTAATCTGACATGCTTCGGACCACAAAACTTGGGAATACTCACCCCACGTCGTTGAACTTTTTTGACGCTCGAGACGTTTCACACTAATGAGAAGGAATGCGATGGAGGACGAAAAATGAAAATTGGCCCGACAGCTTTGATCCGCGCACGGCTGCGCAGCATCCCAATGGATAGGCCTTTCTCAACAAGGGACTTTTTAGCGTATGGCTTGCGAAATTCCGTCGATAAAGCTTTGCATCGGATGGTGAAGAACAAGGAGCTAATTCGACTCACTGGTGGCATATTCATAAAGTGGGTACTAAGACCGAAATGGCCATCGGCCAAAGAAGTAGCGGCAGCGAAGGCCAAAGCCTTTGGAAAAGAACTGCTCACGCACGGTAGTGATGCAGCTCAGCTATTGGGATTATCGACTGAAAAAAGCGCGCAACCAACCTTCGCTACACTTGGCCGAACAACGTCATTTAGTTTCTCAGGGACTCGGATCCATTTGAAAAGCCTGACGCCGCGAGACGCGAAGCTTCTCGATACCGTACCTGGACTGGCAATCCGAGCAATCCGACAAATCGGTCGAAAAAGCGACGTGCGTAGGAATCTGGCAAGCGCAATGCTAAACCTTGGTCAGCTAGACAGATTGGCGATGTGGGATGCCTGCTGGTCAATGCCGGCTTGGATGAGCAATGCTCTCGTTCAATTGAAGAACTAAATTCCGCTTAGACCTCGACCACCCATTTCTGCACGGCCGGTTGCCAATCTTTGACGATCTCGTGGTCCCGAAAAAAGATGCCAATCTCACGTTGTGCACTGACTGGGCTATCCGATCCATGCACAACATTGCGACCGATATCCACTGCCAGGTCACCGCGAATGGTGCCCGGGGCCGATTCTGCCGGGTTAGTTGCGCCGATCACCTGTCTGGCGAGGGCAGTTGCATTTTTTCCTTCCCAGACCATGGCTACAATCGGTCCAGAAGTAATGTGACCGACAAGACCGCTGTAAAAGGGCTTGCCTTTGTGCTCGCCATAATGTTGCTCTGCTAGCTCCGGCGTCACGCGGATCATTTTTATGCCGACTAGTTTCAGCCCTCGGCGTTCAAGCCTTTGAATGATTTCGCCGACTAACCCGCGCTCGACACCATCTGGTTTGATTGCAACAAATGTTCTTTCGTCAGCCACCACGAACTCCTTTACATGCAAAGATATCACAGATCGAATTTTGATTACCCGGACAATGGTCTTACATATTTGGGCAAATCAGGTTAGCTTTATAAGTTTTGCAAAGCGCGGGTCCAGCAAGCGGTTGCCGGCACCTTGAAACTCAATGTTATAAAGTTCCTTGTCACCCTCTCCAATTACCTTAGTGACTGTGCCGATCCCAAATTTGCTGTGCTGTACGTGGTCGCCTACCAATAGCCGCTCGAATTTTACTTCTTCGGCATGGCGATCGTTTGCCTGCAATGCTTGTCGCTCTCGAAAGCGGGCGACCTTGCTGTCACCATCTGCAGTATCGCCTAAGCGAATTGCTCGAGGTTTAGGTTGTACTTCTTCCTCTTCGCTACCAATCTCTCGCTCCCGGCGCCATCCTCCAGTGTATGCATCGTTAGCCTTCGATTGGCTGCCATAGTCGAAACCCATCGCCCGATCGCTTTCCGGCGATGGATAATAACCGGACAATAACCCAGGCGCTATCTCTTTTAAAAAGCGGCTGGGTATCGTAGAACTAGCACTAAAGGCGCTGCTACCAGCGCCTCGGCCGATGAGCATTCTCTTTCGAGCCAGCGTTAGGTAGAGCATGTCTTCGGCGCGGGTAACTCCCACGTACATCAATCGCCTCTCCTCTTCCAATGCGCTAGGCGAATCCAGTGAACGGATGTGCGGAAACAGACCTTCTTCGAGGCCCATCAAAAAAACTATCGGAAATTCGAGCCCCTTTGCCGAATGCAGCGTCATCAGAGTGACAACGTCTTGATCGGTATCCTTTAAAGAATCAAGATCGGACATCAATGATATACGCGTCAGAAATGAATCTAGATCCGGTTCATCGGCTTCTTGCTCGAATTCCTTGGCTACGTTGACCAATTCACGAATATTTTCGATGCGGCCGGTGGCTAGTGGATCCTTGTCCATTGCGGCGTCTTCTTGCAATTTTTCGACGTAACTCGTTTCTTTTAATATCGTCTCCATCAATTGTGATACCGGCATCATCTTCGAGAACATCTGCCAGCGCTTCACAGCCTCGGCGAAGTCTTTGATCGTACGGCTGGTCTTTTGATTGATTTCAGGAATTTGTTCAGTGGAGCTGGCGGCATCAATGTGACTAATTCCGTGCTTGGCGGCAAACTCCTTCAACCTCTCCAAACTGGTCTTGCCGATCCCCCGGCGAGGAACGTTGATGACTCGACTGAATGCTTGTCCATCCCGCGGGTTGTAGACAAGTTTCAGATAAGCTACGAGGTCTTTTATTTCTTGTCGATCATAAAACTTCGTTGCTCCAACCATCACGTACGGCAAATGGCTTCGCACCAAAACTTCTTCAATGGCCCGGCTTTGCGCGTTTGTGCGATAGAGAAGCACACAATCGGATAAGCCTTTGCCTCGCGCTCTCAGGCGTTTTAGCTCTTCGGCTACATAATACGCTTCATCAATTTCGTCGGTGGCTTCGTAGCATTGCGCTTTCGATCCTTTGCCACGATTACAACGTAACGTCTTCTCGATTCGTTCAGTGTTGTTCTTGATGATACTGTTGGCTACTTCCAGAATGTTGTTTGTCGAGCGATAGTTTTCCTCCAACTTGATTAATTGCACATTTTGGAAATCTCGCTGAAAACCAAGGATGATCCGAAAATCGGCTTTACGCCAGGAATAGATAGACTGGTCCACATCGCCCACGACCATCAAGCTGCGTTCGTGCCAGACATCCGGCGGCTTATTGATGCCAAGAGACGAGTGGATTGGGGAGAGCACTGACGAGTCGGCTGGAAAAGACGCTGGCGAGTCTGCCGGGGAAGACGCTGGCGAGTCGGCTGGGGAGAACGCTAACGATTCGGCTGGAGAAGGCGCTGTTGATGCACCCAGCAATTTGACTAAATCGTACTGCGAACGATTGGTATCTTGAAACTCATCCACGAGGACGTGTCTTAGACGCCGCCTTTGTCTGAGCAGAACCTGAGGGTTGTTGTTGAGTAGATCGGTAAAGATCAAAATCAGATCGTCGAAATCGAGCGCATTGTTGCGGGCCAAGTCCGCCTGATAGGCATGAAAAATCTCGGCGATCCGATTTTCACGATACGTACGCGCTTCCTTACTATAACGGGAAGAGGTGTAGCCATCATTTTTCAAAGTCGAGATCTGGTGGCGTACCTCGCGTGGGGTAAAAACCTTTTCGTCAATATTTAGCCTGGAGATTTGCGCCTTCAGCACATTCAAGCTGTCCGTTTCATCGTAAATGACAAAGTTGTTGCCCCAGACGAAGCCCTCCGGGCTTTGATAGTTGTCGATTTCGCGCCTGAGCGCGCGCGCGCAAATGCTGTGGAAAGTACCGATGGTTGCTCGGCGCGCTAAATCAAAGCCAAGCAGCTTTTCAATCCGCTGCTTCATTTCGCCCGCCGCTTTATTGGTAAAAGTTACCGCCAGAATAGATTCCGGATCTTGCTCCATGTGCGAGATTAGGTAGGCAATCCGCCTGGTCAAAACCGTAGTCTTGCCTGAACCGGCCCCGCCAGAACAAGAGCCGGTCCCCAACTGAGGGTCACTGCGGACTGTTGCTGTTGATTGAGCCTCGATAGTAGGTCCGAATCCATGGCCATTCCCACGCTCATACAACTAGTACCCTCTCCTTTTGCTCCCGACTGCTTGGAGCTGTCCACCGGTGCCCGCCTAATGACAAGCGCCAGTCCTGAATCATGATATGATCCGGACCGGTTGAGCATCATCTCGATGCCGCTTCCTGCATATATTTTGGCCATTTGGCAAACCAAAACACCCGCTAATGCTGTCTGTACCAACAAGGTTGCTCTTGTTGATTAAAACTTGTAAACAGCCGTATAAGCGATGCGCCAGCGGATGCTCGAGGCAGGTAATCTAGGGGCGGACTGCTCAATTAGAAATCTTATCACGCCAAGGAACACGGTACAAACGTCATGGCCCCCCTCGAACCAGCCGCTGCGGCAACGATCCCAACGGTCGATGAACTCGCACAAGAACTACTTTTAATACAACAATCGGGGCCGAGACGCGTGGCCATTATCGGCACGCGAAATTTGCCGTTGACGCATCAACAATTGGTGGAGATGCTCAGTTACGCCCTTGTCTTATCGGGAAATCAGGTCGTCACCAGCGGCGGTGCCAACGGCACTAACATGGCCGTAATTCGTGGCGCACAGCGAGCAAATCCCGATCGATTAGAAATTATCCTGCCGCAGACAATCGGTCAGCAGCCAGGTGAGGTCCAGGACCTTTTGATCGGCATCAAGCATATTATCGAATATCCGGAGCGTCGCACGATGACCTTGGCAGACGCCAGCAAGATATGCAATCACGAAATTATTGACCGCTCGCAACAAATAATTTGCTTCCTCTATCACACTAGTCATACGCTACTCGAGTCGGTCAATTACGCAAAAGACCACCGCAAGATCGTCACCAGCTTTTATCTAGATTGACTAAGCTTTGTCGTTAGAAGATTCACAAGCAGCACTAGGATATTGGCAGATTCTAGTACCGGCAGTGGTATCATTTCTAATTTGTGCTGGGCTCCTTCGTCCTTTTATCGACAAACTCAAAAAGCTGCAGATTCAGCAATTTTTGCGAGAAGAAGGTCCTAAAAGCCATGCGCACAAAGCGAAAACACCGACAGCAGGCGGGCTCTGTTTCTTATGGTCGACAGTGCTCGTTGCCGTCGGCTGGTCAGTCTTTCAGAGATCTTTTAGTCTGCCGCTCTTGACCGTACTAAGCGTTGCCTCTGTTTGCGGTGCTCTTGGACTGGCTGATGATCTAGCCAAAGTTCGACAAAAAGCCAATAAAGGAGTCTCTGAGCGATTACGACTGGCGGTGGAGACTTTGACCGGTATCACTCTTGGATTGCTGATGGTTGGGTCGTCTGCCATAAACAGTGCGGCCGGTACAATGGAATACGCTTCGAAAAACGCTGAGTTCGGAAGTTACATGATATTGCCGCGATTAATCCAGCACGCTTCTTCCGCACCGCACTTAGTGATGCAACCGCATTCGGTGCCATGGCTTCTCACATTTCTATTAGCTACGTTCTTGATTCCAGCCACTACTAATGCGGTCAATTTGCATGATGGCATGGACGGCCTGGCCGCGGGTACATCTTTCCTGATTCTAATTAGCATGGCCACGATACTTTTCTTTTCCCATGAAGCCGATCTAGCGATTTTGTCCATGATTGCCGCGGGCGGTGTGCTTGGCTTCTTGCTCTATAACAAATATCCGGCCATGGTCTTCATGGGCGATACAGGTAGCCTCTTTCTGGGCGGGCTGCTGGGTGCTCTTGCCGCGGCTGGCGGTATTTTGATCTGGTTCGTGCCCCTGACATTGATCTATATTGTTGAAACTCTTTCGGTCATCTTGCAAGTTGTCTATTTCAAGTTGACCAAGGAATATAAGCCGGATCAGCCAATGTCTGCCTTGCCGATCGTTTGGATTAAGCTAACCAGACGATTGCCAGGTGAAGGCAAAAGATTGTTCCGAATGGCCCCACTGCACCATCATTTTGAGACGACATGCGGCGAAAGGGGCATACCGGAATGGCAAGTAGTTGGGGCTTTTTGGGCGGTGCAGGCGCTTATCTGCCTGCTTGTGGTTGGTACATTTTTTTTCACTCGCCCGCCCTCATAAGTTACTAGGCGAGCGGGTGCCAGCCACCGGCACTGGAATAACTGCTCTCAATTGGCAATTAATCCGCCTAAAATGCTTGCCGTCCATTAATATTAAGCGGAGTGCATACTGCCAAATTATCCAACGACAAATGTTTTCACCATTCGACTGAACTATGGCCGCCCAACTTATGCAAATGATCTCTGAACTCGCCTTGCAGGGGCGCTGGGATGAGGCACATAAAGCTTTGACGGAATATTCGGCAGAATTACCGGACGACCCTTTGGTGCAATATCAATTAGGGCAGCTTTATTTCAATTTGGGCGATTTTGAGCAAGCGATTACCCACCTCACGCGGTCGCTATCGTTGTCTGGTGGAAATCCTGATGTTCAATATCAGCTCGGCTTGGCTCTTTTGAAAGCGGGCAAACCAGAGGAGGCGATACCACTTTTTCACCAGGTAATCGAGCGCAAACCAAATTTTGTCCTCGGCCATCTCCACTGGGGCATTGCTTTAGCCGCCACTGGCAATGTTAAAGAGGCCCTTGAGCAGTTCTTGCGAGTGGTGAAAATTAATCCTAATCTGGCCATTGGGCAATATCAGGCAGCGCTGATGAACTTGGCTATGGGGCAACTGCCTGAGGCTCATCAATTATTCAAGCGCACATCGCAGCTCGATCCCAATTGGGCAGCGGCATTCATTGGTATGGGGCAGACACACATGGCCATGGGCAATGCTAACGAAGCAATATCATGCTTCGCCACCGCTTCTTCCATCGAGCCAGAAGACAACGGCATTCGCAAGAGCTGGGCGGCAACTCTCTTAACCGCCGGTCGTTACGATGAAGCAATACGAATTTATCAAAGCATCATCAATTTTGGTGCAAAAGTCTCCGCGCGTGAACGGGCGATGGCCTACAATGACTGGGGCGTAGCTCTATTCCGCCAGGGCAAGTTGGAGGAAGCGGCAGAAAGATTGTTGCAGGCGGCGGCCATCGATCCGGCGGTCCTGGATAGTCGTATCAATTTGGGCTTAATTCATTTGATGTTGCAAGAGCACGACCTGGCTCTGGAGACTTTTGAAAACGCCCGCCAAAACGCGCCCGATTCGCCGATTTTGCTGATGTACATAGCGATCGCCGAGCTGTTTAAAGGTCTGCCTGATGAGGCACTGGCAAAGTTGAAACAGCTGCGTTCGGATAATTTTGGCCACCCCGATCTGGACTTGTGGTTAGGCTATGCGTCGATCGCCGCCGGTCAGATCGGGGATGCTGAGCAGTTTTTAGAACAAGCACTAAAGGCGGACCAGCGCAATTATTTGGCTCTGGACGCACTCGGCTGTTGCTTTGCCGCTAAAGGTGAGCATGACAAAGCCTTACAACAATTCGGCATGTGTTTGAACTTGAAGCGCGATTACGGTTTAGGTCATCTGCACGCAGCTCGCAGCCTGGAGGCGATCGGCGAAGCGCAAACAGCAAAAGCCGAATACGCAGCAGCTGTGAGTATGGACAAGCATGTATTGCTGCCCGAAAAAGAGGTGATCGAGCACCTCTTAAGCACATCCCAATTTGACGCCGTTTTGCATAAGTCACAAAAAATATTGGCACTGAAACCTGATGATTCAGATGCGAAGTTAGCATTGGCCAAGGCCTTAAAAGAAGCCAATCAATATAATGACGCGCTGGCAATTCTAGAGTCTATGCTTGGGGAAGAACCGCAGAATGGACCGGCTTATGTTCTAGCCGGTCAAATATTTTTGGCTGAGGGACGTTTTGTGGAGGCCGACGATATGTTTAGAAAAGCGGCAGATCTCTATGAGGGAGACGCGCCGTTGTACTATTCTTGGGGCAAAACCTTGGCTTTATTGGGATTGCATGAGTTGGCGCTGGAGAAATACGCCCGGGCGGCCGATATCGATCCTTATGATGGAGACGTTTATGAAGCTTGGGGAGAGGCTCTTAAGTATCTAGGTAGATACAGTGAAGCATCCGCCGTTTACAAACGGGCTACCGACTATCTCTAATGCCAAATATCGACGGACCGTCACCCAAATGCTGAACCGCTAGATAATGAACAACGAAACCGAGTTGAATTCAATTGATTGTGCCGCTCTCGCCGATGACGCAGCCATACCCGGTCGCTTAAAAGAGATGCCCGAGTCCGACGAAGGTGAGGAGGAAGCCGGCGAACGAGAATCTCTGGAAAGGCGCGCGGCCGGACGCCGGTCTACGGATCAAGCGAGCGCCGATGCCATGGAGACCGAGTCGGAAGATATACGGCTCAAGAGAGAAAAGCGAACGGAGATCTTTTTTAAGACGGAAAGGCTCCTCTATTTTCGCCTGTCCTTCGCAGCAGCTGGGCTTGTTTTGTGTGCCGGCATCGCCACAATGGCCAGGAGCGACTTAGATTTTCCGCAATTGTTTTGCACCATATTCGGTGTTGTCGTTTACTCCACCGCTGCCCTGTTGTTGCTAAAGCGCGAAGTTATCCATTCTCTGCATTGGATCCCGCCGCTCAACTCTTTACTTGTCGTTTGCGATGTTTTGAGCCTCACTAGTTTGGTTCACTACACGCATGGCGTGGAGTCCGATCTCTATGTCCTTTACCTTTTGCCGATATTGCTTTCCAGCTATACGTTTGGCCGTCGAGGTATAACCGTCACAGCACTTTTAGTCTCGATCTCTTACGTCGGCTTATTGCTTGTTGAAAACGCCAGCTTGCTGCCTTATCTGGTGCGTCACCATGCCCAGGAGGGCCTGGCCGCTGCCTATTCTCAACAATTGTGGCGGCGGATATTAGGTCGTAGTGCCCTGCTTGTCAGTGTCAGCTTCATCTGGGGAAGATTCTGCGAGTATATGTCCGGTTTGGAGCGACACAGTGCTAATCGTTTGCGTGAGCAGCTTTTGGCCAACAACGACCTGGTGGCAGAGGTGAAAGTGACCGCGGCCAGGGAACTTTTGATCAATTCGATTAACTCCGCGCTTCGCTCGACACTTGACCTGAACCGAATTTTCGAAACCGCCGTTGATGAACTGGGTAAGGCGCTCAATGCCAGCTGTTGTGCGATCATTTGCCCGAGCGCCTATCCCAATGAACTGCCAATTGTCTGTGAATCATTGAATCCGGCGGATTTACCGGAAAAAGATGGCGCGAAAAATAGCGAAAAGAATCTATTCTTTGGCGCCGGAATCTGCGAATTTGTTTTAACCAACAAGTCCAAGTACGAAACTGGCCGAGACGGTGAAATTATCAAAGTATTTCTCTGCCATGCGCCTGCCGATGAGCCGTTTTTTGCGCCAGTTCGCGAAGACTTGCAACGTCTCGATCTTGGCTCTTTGATCATCAAGCCGATGATGTACGCAGATCAGTCGAAAGGTGTTTTGCTGATCGCCGAGCGTAATCGACAAAGGCGCTGGACTACTTCCGAATTGCAATTGATCAATTCAGTCGCCGGTCAGGTAGCGGTGGCTATCGAACATGCCGAGTTAGTCGACCAATTGTCGCGAAAGAATAAAGATCTCGTGCAAAAAAATCTCAATCTCGACGCGAAAAACCTGGAACTACGGGCCATGCAGTCACAGCTGATTCACCAGGAGAAGATGGCTTCTCTCGGACGTCTTGTAGCCGGTATCGCGCACGAATTGAATAATCCGATCAATTTCGTGCACGGCAATTTACCGTATTTGAAAAACTACTTCGAAGATTTAAAGAAGCTTGCTCAAACTTTGGACAGCTGGCCGGCAGAATATAGGGAACAGCTAGAAGAGCGGAAAAAGCAGTTAAAATACGACTTTGTCATTACGGATTTGGACAATATCCTTGCCGATTTAAACGAAGGCACCGAACGAATCAGACATATTGTGCGCAATCTCAAGAGTTTCAGCCGCCTGGATGAGGCCGAACTCAAAGAGGCTTCCCTCTCGGAGGGTCTCGAATCGACACTGAAGATTCTTTCGCAATACTACGGCAGAGATAAAATTCCTGTTCATACTGAGTTTGCCGAGGTACCGCTGATCTTGTGCTACCCAGGACAGCTCAATCAAGTATGGATGAACCTGCTTTCCAATGCGGCCCAAGCGCTGGAAGGGAGAGAGAATCCTCAGGTGACAGTGAAAACGGAACTCGAGGATGACAAAATTCTCGTCAGTATCATCGATAACGGCACTGGCATTAAACCGGAGGTTCAGAGTAAAATTTTCGAACCTTTCTTCACGACCAAACCGGTTGGTCAGGGGACGGGGCTGGGGTTGTCCATTTGCCACTCGATCGTTGAACGGCACGACGGGCAGATCTGGTGTGAATCAATGCCAGAAGAAGGTACTACATTCAGAGTACGCATCCCTATCCACGCCAGACCGGCAGATCTTTTGGAAAAAGCGCTCAATCAGGATCTCGAACCGGATTGACCATAGTGGAAAAACACATCGATAGCCGCGGAGAAAAGAATGACTAGAAGGCATCCGATTTTGGTTGTGGACGACGAGGTCGCCAATGTACGGCTGTTAAAGCGAGTGCTGACAGCTGAGCACGATGTTTTTGAGGCAGAGAGCGGCAAAGAAGCGCTGGCCATCCTGGCCAAAGAGCCAATCAGCTTGATTATCACAGACCAGAGAATGCCCAGCATGACTGGCGTCCAGCTGCTGGAAGAGAGCCTTAAAATTAGGCCCGATGCGATCAAGATTCTTTTGACCGGTTATACCGATGTTCAGGCTCTGATCGACGCCATTAACGCCGGCCATGTCTATAAGTATGTGCCGAAGCCATGGGATGCTGATGAACTGAAACTAACAGTGAGGCGGGCTTTGGAAGCCTACGAATTGAAAGAGAACAACGACATTCTACTCAGGGATCTGAAATACGCCCTCACCCAATTGGAAGAGCTATCCACTGGCGCCATACGCGCGCTTGCCGATGCGCTTGATGCCAAGTGCGATTACACAGCCGGACATAGTCTGAGAGTGAGCCGCATCGCAGTGATGATTGGCAGAGCGCTCAGACTGCCTGAGGACCATCTGAAGGATCTCGAATTGGCTGGTATCTTGCACGATATCGGCAAAATTGGTGTACCTGAATCGATTCTTTGGAAGGCGGACAAACTGAGCGCCGAAGAAAGGGAGATTATGTCGCAGCACCCGGTGAAAAGCGCACAAATCATCGGTGAATTAAGAGGATTGGCGCGCACGCGCGAATACGTCTTGCATCATCACGAATACTGGAACGGTTCCGGTTACCCGGAGGGTAAGTCAGGCGAACAAATTCCTCTAGGAGCAAGGATTATTCTGGTGTCGGACGCTTATGATGCCATGACCACAGACAGACCATATCGTACGGCCATTGGCCATCAGGCAGCAGTCGCCGAACTGCGCCAGCAGTCGGGACAACAATTCGATCCGCACATTGTCGACACGCTTTTAGCGATAATCGGCGAAAACGAGCAATTTCTCAACGAGGCTGGCGCGAACGGCTTTCTGGAGCTGTCCATTCCTGCAATTGATCCATCACAGACTGGAAAACAGTATCGGGCTGAAGCCGAACGCCGAGCCCGTCTTCAAGCCGCCGGGGAAATTCCGACATAGGTTTGTCCCTCAGCGCCTTGAATTTCGGGGAGGCAGGCAAAAGTTTTCTCTCGTCAGTGGGGCCAAAGAGGGCGACCAGCGGTTTGTCCAAAGCGACTGCCAAATGCATCGGCGCTGAATCTACGCAGACCAACAAATCGCTTAAGCTGATCAACGCGGCTAAATCGGCCAAGCTCTTCGTTTTACCGAAAGCAGATGTTATCGTCTTGCCAGTTGGCATTTTCGAAAGCAATGTCTGCACTATCTCTTGATCGTCGGGGCCACCGGCCAGGATAATTTCAAGGTCCCCATGCAAATGCAGCTGACTGATCAGCTTCGCCCAGTGCTCGGTAGGCCAAGTTTTGACAATGCCTTTTTGAATAGCCAAACGACTGGTTCCAGGATGGATAAGAATTCTAATACTATATGTGGTGCCGATCCTGCTCCCGTCTGTTGAGCTGGTGTTTGTCTCAGCGCGTCTTGATTCGCCAAGGAAAGCTTGCATTCGCTCCCGGCTATCCGGCGTCAGCAATACTTTTGGCAGGCACATTTGACTTGGTAGCTTAACGGCGCCAATGCCCTGCGCCAGATCCTGGTACATGCTGGCTGCATATTGCTCCCTCTTCAAGGCTACCGGTCTTGTCAAAAGCAGTTTAGCCAGGACATTCGAGCCATAGCCGACCCGCTCTTTAATACCAGACAAATACAAGAGCGCCGCCACAAGCGGCGAGCTTCCCGACGAAATGACAAGATCGTACTGGCCCCGACGGATGGTAGAAAGCAACGCGCAGATGTCAGTGGCAAAGAGCGGCCGCTTCTTAATATCGAACGTAATTGTTTCGTCAATCAGGTCAGTGAGCTGGGCAACAGCCTGGGAACGTGGTTCCAAAAGAAGTGTCAGTCGCGCCTCTGGATAGATATCGCGAATATTCTGCAAGGTGGGCAGAAACAGAATTTCGTCACCAATGCCACCAAAATTAATTACGAGAATTCGCTCCACGGACTTGAATTTAGGAGAGGAAAGGCGGCTCAAGCTAATAGGTACCTGTTTATATTCGTGAAATCCCCACTATATGCACCTTTATAGCTGAATCTCAAGTAAAACCTTGAGACATTATTATTATTCCTCTTGAAATATACCTATGCGCCTACCATGTCATCGTGTACATTAAGTAACGCGAGCACAAACCTCGAGCGAATCTTTTTGGCATTAGGCATAATCAAATATAGTGAAATCGGCTCCATAATTATCTTTAGAAGAGAAAGGCAGGCAACATGATCCATTACGTTTATGCAACTCGGGGCGGATATCTTTACTTGGTCGGTCGCTATTCACACAGACCGAAGGTTCAGAAGTCCGGCGAGTTCGTGTTGTCGGTGCCCGAGAAGACTTCTCAGGTATCCATCGACACGCAGGCTCACCGTCGTTTCGTCGAACATCTACGCCGTCCGCGCAAAGCCGCTCATGGACGTCACCATGGCGCCTCAGCAGAACGCGAATTGGTCACTGTCTAAGAACCGGAAAGCGAATTTGGACGCTCCCATCGCCATGATGGGAGCGTTTTTTTTCGTGCCGTCTTTGCAAATGAGTTCGTACTTATTGCTGCTCTCAACCACTAAGCCGGCCGCCATGCAGGCCGCCAGGTCCAAGCTGCTAATCAAAGCACAAACCATATGTGGTGCTAACGTTATTCGCTAAGAAAAAGGGGTACAAAACACTCAGTCAGAAGACAGCAGCAGCGATATAAAACTTCGTCGCCACAAGCTCAAAGAGCATTCGAGGGCGCAATAGGTCCACCGGTTAACGTTTTCGGTAGGCGACCGTTATTTTTATCTCTAAGTTGGGCAATGTAGTCTGTGGTGGGGACCCGAGTCATTGGATACAATGGCAAAGCTACGTCTGCCGGTTGCCGATTGTTTCGGTCTGATAAATGAGAAGGACATGTCTGGGGATGCCGAGCAAGGACGGTTTGGTCAGGGTTGAGGGAAAAACTAGATGATAAGAAATAGACAGACAGCGAGAAAACCACAGGGTTTTACACTGATCGAGCTTTTGGTCGTCGTCATTATTATCGGTATCCTGGCGGCAATCGCCCTGCCCAACTTCATCGGCGCCCAAGATAAGGCGCGCGAAGCCTCGGTCAAAGCCAATATGCGCACCGCCCAGATCGCTGCCGAGTCTTATGCCACTGATGCTGGCGGTACATATCCTGGCAGCGCCACCGACAACACCTACGCTTCCTATTTTCCTGGCGGCAATAGCAGCCAGTCATCACCGCAAGCAGGTTATTACCCGGTCAATCCATTTACTAACGCGCCAACTGTGATGAACACTTTGTCGGGTGTGTCTAACGTACAACAGGTACGCGCATCACCACCAACAAGTTTAGGTACGCCGGGCGGAATCTACTACGGTCCGATCGCTGCTGCGGGCGGTGGCGGTGGTACAGCCGGCAACACTTCATACGCCATTGAAGGCGCCGGCACAAGCGGCAATGCCCTGGGTGGTACAGCTCCCGGCACAACCTTAGTACTTTCCAATCAATAAAATTTCCTGCTGGAGGATCTCCTGGCGAATTTCTAGAGAATTGCTGGGAAAAATTCTCGGTCCTCTAAAATCAAGGCATCCTGATTCGTATTGAAAGGGGCCGTATTTGAGATGGAGACTGGCAGCAGAACCTCAGCGTCAATGTGGCTGCTCTGCGCCTGCCTGCTGCTCACACCTTTTGTGGTTCTCTCTCATCAAAATTTAAAGGCGCTGATTGATCGGCTACCCTATCCGAGCGGTCCGGTGCTGACGACATCGCCTCGCAGTGTCAAACTCTTGAGTCTTGGCTATGATCAGTTGTTCGCCGACCTGATCTGGTTACAACTTATTCAATATGCTGGCGATCGTGACGCCTTGAAACAGGGTGGCTATGGTCGCGTAGAGGAGTTTATCAATAATCTCGTCGCCCTCGACCCGCACTTTATAAAGGCCTATTGGTTCGCTGCATTTTTGATCGGCGGCGAGGCCGGTAAACCGGCAGCAGCCACGCAAATTCTAGAGAAGGGCATCGCCTCCAATCCGAATGATTGGGATCTGCCGTTTATTGCCGGCGTCAATCAGTATCTTTACGCCCACAATGAAGTAGCAGCAGCCCGCTATTACCGGATGGCCGCCAAATTTCCCCAGGCACCCAAATGGCTGAGCCGGCAAGCAGATATTTTGGAGACGCACATTCCCGCTTTTATCAAACAAATCAATGTCTGGACGAATATTTACGATTCAGCCGAAGATCCAAACACAAAGGAGCGAGCGAAGAACAAACTATGCGAACTTTGGCTGCGTGTCTACCTAAATTCGCCGTCAGCCAAAATCAAAGAAAGGGCTGCGGATCAGTTGCGGCAGATGGGCTGGTACTTGTGACTGAAAGCAGAAATTGATCAAGGATGAAAAGCTGCGGTGACCGTGTTGTTGATCGTGGTAGTGGCGGTCATCGCCGGTGCGTGGTTGCGATTTCAGAATCTGGATGGCAAAGTTTATTGGGCTGACGAATGCCTGAGCTCGCTGAGAATGGCGGGGTTTACGGAAAAGGAGATCGTTCAAGATGTCGGTTTAGAAAAACCATTTTCCGCTCCCACACTACTCAAGTATCAGAGACTCAGCGCTCAGAAGAGCTGGTTGGAGACAGTCCGCTCATGCGCTCTCGAAGATCCCTTGCAGCCGCCCCTGTACTATTTGTTATTGCGTGCCTGGGCCCATCTTTTTGGAGCCAGCGAAACAGCCTTACGTCTTCTTTCTGTTGTTGCCAGCCTGGTAGCGTTGCTGGCGATCTATTTTTTGATTCGTGAACTATTGCCAGACAAGACTTCTGCCTTGATAGCAATGGCACTAATGGCGGTATCACCACTACAAGTATTATATGCGCAAGAGGCCAGGCCGTATAGCCTGCTGATCTGCGCTATTTTGCTGACAGGAACGATTTTATTGCGAGCACTAAGACTAAATAACAAGTCAAGCTGGCTCGCTTACCTGGTTTTGATCGCCATGTCCCTTTATCTGCAGCCGTTGTTTTTGCTGGTGGTAGCCGCCCAGGCGGTTTATGTCTGGTATTACAGTCTTACTCTTGTCGGTAAAGCAGAAAAACATTTAGTCAGACGATTCTTGTCTTCGTTGGCTGCGGCAGTATTAGTCTTTCTGCCTTGGGCAATTTTGATTTTTACCTCAATGGATATAGTCTTACAAAAAACCATGTGGATGTCTGCCTATCGAACGGAATTTTCGAACTGGTCCAAGTTAGCGCTCTTAAATATTGCCAGAACAGTGGTCGACTTCAATCAGGATCAGATCTCCATATTTTGGCTAACTGAATTAATTGCGCTGGTATTGATCATTTACGCCCTGTTCACATTCGCCAGAAACGCTCCAAAAAATACCCGCGTTTTTGTCTTCGCTCTGATGATCATTCCATCATTGCCCTTGTTGCTCCTTGATCTAATCGGAGGTGGTATTCGAGCCATTATTGCTCGCTATTTCTTCCCGCTCTATTTAGGCTTATTAGTGATGATTGCCTTTGTGCTTGCGGGTGGAATACGCCAGAATGGTTTATTCAAGCGAGCGCTCTGGTCGTTGATCGCCATCACCGTTCTCACGGCAGGGATTTTGTCCAGTTACCAAATTGTGGAAGCGCCGATCTGGTGGAATAAAGCACCAAGTAAAAATAATCTGACCGTAGCCGGCTTTTTAAATCAACAGACAAAGCCACTTTTACTGGCGTCTTGCCCAGCTGATAACCTGGATCTGGCACCTTTGCTGGCTCTTAGCCATCTGCTTAATGACAATGTATACATCGCTCTGTCAAATGAGCCGAATGTATTAGAGCTGCCGCCTGGCTTCAGCAGCTACTTTATCTTCATGCCCTCCGAGCAATTGCGACACCGCCTGGTTTCGAAGTATGCCTGCGTGCTCCAGCCTTTGACGTCGGAGCTATGGCTTTTACAAGGGCAGAAATTGTAAAGCTGAATTGGACTGGCGGCGAGTTCGTGTTAGTGCTGATTGCAATCACCCTAGCGGCAAATGATTAAAATGTTACATGGTCAGCCCGGACACCTGCACCCCAGTCAACCATAGAGTTGATAGGCATGTCACATTTTAATAACGTAGCATTAAGGCCTACTCTAGATAGATTAGTTGCGACGTGCTTTGGGACTTTTCAGTCGATCCTTCTTAACAGAACCAGCCAAATCAAAGCGACAATGGACAGGGCAATACCGGCGTAGAGGCTGACCGGCCTGTATGTAAACGCCACCGTATGCTCGCCCTTGGGCACAAAAACGGCGCGGGTGAAGGCGTTGGCCGTGAAGATCGGACAAGATTGTCCATCGACTTTTGCTCGCCAGCCGGGATAATTCTGGTCAGCCAATACTAAAATCCCTGACCGATCGGATCCGGTGTGGATGGACACCAGATCCGGTGAATCTGCCAGGAAAGAGACTTTGGCGGCCACCGGCATCACGCATCCGTTGTCTGGCGGCTCCAGAGAATTGTTCTCAAGACCTGGCATGTGTTCCAGTTCGGTACATATTGTGGGATCAAAGCCTGAACTTTCGGACGTAAATATGCGATGTTCCACTTCGCCGTGCGAGTCCTGCCAACGCCACTTGCTGGAAAAATATGCGCGGGGCAAAGCAGCCTTCACTCGGTAAAGACGCAAATTCAAAATACGCACTTCTTTAATTAGTTCGAAAAATTGCGGATTAAGAGTTGGCGTTGGCAGGACGCAGCTGTTCGGTGCCAAATTCCAAAGTTGAGTGATGACAAAACGCGTAGCATTGAGCTGACAGAAGTGGTAGATGCCTGCGTCAGCAGGTACAGTCTGGGAAGCGGCATTGCGTGTTGTCGCTAACGAAGACTTGGTATAGAGATTGAGAAGTAGATAGTAATAATCACCGATCATTGAACATTCAAAGCCACTGGCGGAACGCATCGCAAAATCCATATTGGTATTGGGTAGCAATACTTGCCTCATGTATTGATATGTGCCAATGGAGCTTCGTTTGCCATCGGCAGTCAAAAACGCGCGCGGTACAGTAAATAGTTCGATGTTCAGGCCGGTCACTCGATAGGTCGAAAGATCCTCCGCCGCCGGCTCACTATGCCGGATGAGCTCGGCCACTGTCGATGGTTGTTGGAAATAATCTGCCTTCGCGTCATGGTTGGTGTATGTCGCAGCATATCGCAGCAAGCTAAAAGCGAGGAGCACGAGGCTAGCCGCCAAAGATCTACTGCGCCATTTCTTCGCTGTGCTAAGAAGCGCAAAGATAAGTGCCACCACACTCGCTACCAGAAGCGACGAGCCGATCATCCATTGCCCTTTTTCGATTAACAATTTGGGTAGCGGGTTGTATGGTTGCAGCCATTGGACATGGGCTAAAGCAAGCGATGCGAGTGCCAGACCAATAAGTACTGGCGCCAGCAGAAAAGCAATCGCCACTCTTCTTCGCACTATGCCCATGCCCAGACAATATGCGCCACGCCCTGCAAATATGGCCAGAATGAAGGTGGCAAAAAAGAGAAATTTGATCGGAAATCGTAGGATCGCTAATCGCGGCAACATTTGTAAAATCCAGGGCATTACTGGAGTATTGCCGCCCAGTGAAACGATGACGACGATCACCAGAGCAAGAAACAAGATTTTTCGCGCTTTCCAATTCTTGTCGGTCATGCCGAAAATTGCCAGAGCGAACCCGATTGGCCCGATGTAGGCGGAGGCAATGTAAGGAACCAGAGCGATTGGCATAACGAGAGGCTTAAGAAAGGACCAACGCAATTGCAGGTCGCCAAGCGGTTGCGGGGCAAAGAGACAGAGCAGGTCATACCAGTTGGCGCTGAATTGAAAGACCTCGCTGGGAAGCATGCCGCTCGATCGACGTGAAAGTCCCATGTATTCCAGTGCTGGCAGCAAGGAGGGCATAGATAATAAACCGCCGATGAAGAGCGCTCGCAATTGCCACCGCCATGCTCCTTTTCTCGTATCCATCCTGAAAAATCTGCCCCAGATGATCAGCGCCACTAGAAGAAAAATCTCGGGCAAGCTTACCTCCGGTCGACCGGCGGTCAAAAGCAAAAAAATGAGGAAGCTGGAAACGACTGTCCATCTCCATAGAGAGGCATTGGGGTTAAACATTTTGGTCAACGACCAGAAGGAGATAGGACACCAAGCGGCTGTAGCTGCTAGCGTATAGTTGCTGCTGACCGAAAACATATATCCAGACATCGCTAGCGTTGCACCGCATATGGTGGCCGACCACACGCCCCAGCCGAGGTCCATAACGATCAAGAAACCGCCTACACCACAAATTAGCTGGTGCAAAACCATGTTCAGGGCAAGGGCAGGATTGAAAGGCAGACAAGCAAACAGCAAATTGGGCGGATAAAACAATCCTGGCGAAGTAATCGCCACTTGAGGCATGCCGCAATAGGCAAATGGGTTCCACAAAGGCAAGTGCCCGTGCGCCAATTCGTTGCCGACAAACCGGCAAAGCGGCTCAAAAAATTGGGTTATGTCCTGAAAGAAAAATGATTTCGCGCCGACCAGAAACCGACCATAAAAGACGAGCAAGATCACGAGCTGTCCAATCGCGTAAAGAAGCAAGCTCTTTCGGTTCGAGATGTTTATGTTGATTTGAGCTGTTTTGGCCGGCATTTTCTGGTCAATTGTACTGGTGTTGATACCTGCAGAATGTTACCTACGCGATTTAAACAAATTTGTTCAAAATCTAATATGAAACGTCGATCGGTGCACATATGTCACAAGCGCCCAGCCATAGGGTTTTCAGCCACTATTTTAACTTTAAGCCTGTTTCCTGCATTTAAACAAATTTGTTTAAACACGCTAGGGTAGATTTTAGGTGAGACAATGCGCGCCCGATTTGATGCAACGAGGTTCCTCGTGCAGCAAATCGGACTCCTGCACGACGGTCCTTGTGCGAAGGAAGCCTTCTGTTCGTTAACTAGGCAGAGTCTCGCACTTTTAGGACAATTTCTTTGCCCAGTCGAGTTAGCCACCGAATTAAGTTGTCTACGCTAAAGTCTTCTATTTTTCCGTTCAACAACGCCAACATTACTGGCTGCTCCACACCGAGAAGCTGGGTCAATTCCGCTTGCGGGAGCTCTCTTTCAGCCATAATGATTTCAATCTGAATCATCAAAGCCGACCGAATTAAAAAGCTGGCTGCTACCTCTGGGGCAAATCCCAAGTCCTTGAATACATTTCCCGAGCCTCTAATAACTTCGTGTGTATCGACACAATTTGGTTCGCTATGAGAGTCGCTGAATGACTGCTTTGCATTTGCCATCCGCTTTTCCTCGAAAGCGTAGATTACGTAAATGCCCTCAGGATATGACGGCACGTAAACCACTCTGTGTTCGTTTGGCTCATGGATGTGGATTTCAAAGACAGCCGGCCCGACGGTTTGTATAGCTCGCCAATCCCTTGGCGCCAGCCCATGTTGTACTCGATGCAGTTCTTGCCCTGCTTGCTTTCGTCCTAATGCCGGAAAGGTTTGAATCCTTGTATGGGTGCTGGCTATCCAAAAGAGTTGTTTGATCACGGCCTTCACGATTTCGCTGTTAATGAGGCAATAAGTTCAGTCCTGATGTTATTGGCAAGATCCTCACGTTTCACTGTGTAATTGCACCGATCTCTTGGCCTACGACCGTCTGCTATGATCCAGGTGTCGTGGAATCAATTAGCGGAGCATCCCTCTATGAAGTTTGGCGACTTTGAACTCTCGATCATTCGTGAATGCACATTTAAGCTGGACGGTGGTGCTATGTTCGGGGTTGTGCCAAAACCGCTTTGGCAGAAATCCGCACCGGCAGATGAAGCAAATCGCGTGACATTGGCCTGCAACCTACTTTTGATTGATACCGGCGATAAGAAAGTGTTGATCGAAACTGGCATGGGCGATCGATGGCCTGAACGGGAAAAAGAGCGATACGCTGTTAACACTATGGTCAACTTTGAGAATGTTCTCGCTGAGGTTGGGCTGAACAATGATCAGATCGATGCTGTCATCATTTCCCACCTGCATTTTGATCATGCCGGCGGGGCAACAAGACTCGTCAGTGGAAAATTGGTACCAACCTTTCCCAAAGCAAAGTATTACGCACAACGTGGTGAATGGGAATTTGCCCATCATGCCAATGACCGGGCCAAGGCTAGCTATCGCTTAGATGATTTCGAACCGTTGAAAGCACACGGCCAGTTACAGCTAATCGATGGCCATACTGAGATTGTCCCGGGCATATGGGCGCGATTGACCGGCGGGCATACAAGTCATCATCAGATCGTCACTTTCGAATCTGCCGGCAAGAAAGGCATTTTCTTTGCCGATATCATGCCGACTAAGAGTCATGTGCCGCCGCCCTGGGTAATGGGCTACGACCATTATCCGCTTGCTAGTTGCGACATCAAGTCCGAGTGGCTGGCGGCCGCTGCCAAAGATGAATGGCTGGTCGTATTCGATCATGAGCCGGGTGTGCCTTGGGGACACATAAAGAAAAGTAGCGAGGGAAAGTTTGAATTTATACCTCTGGCTGCCGAGACTATGAAGCATCGTCCAACCGTTTCAGCGAAAGGCTGATTTTTCGCCAATCCAATTTAGAGTGCGGTACTAGAGGCCCGGGTTCGCCTTGGCTTTTGCATAAGCGTTGTGCAATTGGCCGCAAGCAGCATCGATATCCGTGCCGCGCTCGAGGCGAATGGTCACGGTCTTACCGGAGCGCTCAACAATTTGCTTGAATCGCTGCTGCACTGGACGAGTAGGCCTTTCATATAAGATGACTCCCTGGTCGTTGGCTGTCGGATTGAACGGTATCAGGTTAATATTGCAATGCAGGTCTCTTGCCATATCGGCCAGAGCGCTCGCCTGTTCTTCCGAATCGGTGACTCCCGCCAGCAAAACATATTCAATTGTGACGCGGCGGCCTGTGGTTTCTGCGTAATTATCTAGCGCTTGCAAAAGCTCGGGCAGTGGATATTTCGTGGCGATCGGTACAATTTGCTCGCGTGTCGCCGTATCTGGAGCGTGCAGTGAGAGCGCCAGTGTTAGCGGTATATTTTCTTGGGCCAGCCGCCTGATACCAGGGACGATACCGGATGTAGACACAGTTAGATGGCGGGCACCGATCCCGACCGAGTCGGTCATTGTATGAAGCGATTCGATGACACTCTCCACATTAAGAAGCGGCTCGCCTTGCCCCATATAGACAACGTTGGCGACACGCTGGCCTGATTCACGTTGAATGCACATCACCTGATCGACGATTTCCTGACTACTGAGATTGCGGGTAAAGCCCAGATAACCAGTCGCGCAAAAGGTACAGCCAACCGCGCAACCGACCTGACTGGAGACACAAGCAGAGAGGCTGGGACGGTCTTGAAAGGACATCAACACACTCTCGACGATGCGGCCGTCCGGCAATTTGAATAGATATTTGCGCGTGCCGTCATTACTCACTTGTAGATGAACCATCGTGAGCAAGGGAATTTTAGCGACCGTTTTGAGCTTGTTGCGTAACTCTAGACCCAGGTCTGTCATATCGTCGAATGAGCCGGCGTACTTGCCATAGATCCAGCTATGTATTTGCCTGGCTCGAAACTTGGGCAAATTAAGCTCGGCGACGAATGCTTCCAACTGGGACAAGTTCAAACCAGACAGAGCCTTTAGAGCAGGTTCTGCATTGACACCAGGAGCATTGTTCACAAGCTTTGACATAACAAGCTTTTTCCGTCTTTGACGTCCTGTTCCGAGGATCTACTTCTATGATCTTTTGTACGATCTTTTCTATGATCTTTCTCTACGATCTCAAACGACCTTGTCAATCATAGCAACGGCAGCCAGCCCGTGTGAAACGTCTTGTTAAGTATGGCATACCAGAACTGCGCCACCGCAAGCCTGATCTGGCACGGGTTGAGCGATTTGCATGATAAAATGGTGGGCTACCGCCATCAGGCTGTCACGACTCCAGCTTAGCCTGGAATTGTGATGAGCACTCAGGAGAATCAGGATTACATGTCGACATTGCTGGAAGATCGGGCCCGCAACTTTATTAAGGCGCTGTTTGGCGATACTAATGAGAAAAGGCTGAAAGCGCTCTCGGGCTATGTAGTCCGCGCCAATTCGCTTGAGCCGGAGATGCAAAAGTTGTCTGAAGATGGCTTGCGGGCCAAGACAGCCGAGTTCAAACAGACGATTGAAAATGCACTGAAAACTGAACCAAACATTAAGCTGATTGCCGACGATGTGCCAAAGATGCCTGGGCAGATCAGATTTTCGCACGATCGAGTGCTCGCTGAAGTTTTAGAGAAAATCTTGCCCGATGCCTTTGCTGTCGTCCGCGAAGCAGGCCGCCGCGTCTTGAATATGCGCCACTTTGATGTGCAGTTAATTGGCGGCGCCGCGCTGCATCTTAACAAGATCGCTGAAATGCGCACCGGTGAAGGAAAAACTTTGGTAGCAACCTTGCCGGCGTATTTGAATGCGCTCACCGGCCGCGGCGTGCACGTGGTCACTGTAAACGATTATTTGGCTCGCCGCGACGCAGAGTGGATGGGTCAAATCTACAAATTCCTTGGCCTGTCCGTCGGTCTGATTTATTCACATCAACCAGAATGGGAAAAATATGAAGCCTATCGCGCCGATATCGCATATGGTACCAACCATGAATTTGGTTTCGATTATCTTCGCGACAATATGCGCACCAACTTAAACGAGCTTGTCCAACGACCATACTACTTCTCAATCGTCGATGAAGTTGACAACATCTTGATCGATGAAGCTAGAACTCCGTTAATTATTTCCGGCTTCCCCACGGAATCTTTCACCGAAATTTATTTAAAGATGTCCCAGATTGCTCCGTTGATGGACGCAGGCAAGGACAAGGAGGATGAGGATTGCGATTACTGGGTTGACGAGAAAGGTAAGACCGTTCTTTTGACCGAGCAGGGCATCATGAAAGGCGAAAAGCTTTTGAACCAGCCCGATCTATTCGACGTTCGCTACAATTTTGCCCACCACCTCGTCCAAGCCTTACGAGCGAAAGAGCTGTATAAGCGCGACACCGATTATGTTATCCGCACTAATGAAGAAGGTAAGCCAGAAGCGACGATAGTCGATGAATTTACCGGCCGAATGATGGTCGGGCGCCGCTGGAGCGATGGTTTGCACCAGGCAATTGAAGCCAAGGAAGGCGTGCCGATTCAAGAAGAGACCATGACCTATGCTTCGATTACTTATCAAAATCTCTTCAGATTGTATCCAAAATTGGCCGGCATGACCGGTACGGCGATGACTGAGGCCGCCGAGTTTCAGAAAATCTACAATCTCGATGTGGTCTCCATTCCGACCAACAAACCAACGATCAGAATTGACAATGCAGACGTCATCTACAAAACCGAGCGGCAGAAGTTTTTCTCGGTCGTCGAAGAAATTGTTGAAATGCACGAATCAGGACGGCCGGTATTGGTCGGCACGACCAGTATCGATAAATCTGAAGTGATCGACGAGCTGTTGAGTAAGCCGCAGCATATGACGCAATACTTGATGACCAAGATCAACAAAGCGGCGGAGTTGCTCAAAAAACAAAACTTGTCAGGACCGGCAATTGATGACTTGAAAAAAATATTCGAACGACCTGGCAATATCGACACAGCAAAACTCGAGGAAGTCTGCCAACGGCTCGAGACTGATTTCAAAAAAGCGGACGAACTGATCGAACGATGCTATTCGATTTTGAGAACAGCCAAAATCGTTGCCGAAATTCGCAAAGGCATTCCCCATGCAGTTTTGAATGCCAAGCATCATGAAAAGGAAGCGATGATCGTTGCCCAGGCTGGTCGCAAAGGCGCAATTACCGTAGCGACGAACATGGCTGGTCGCGGTACAGATATTTTACTTGGTGGCAATCCTGAATATCTGGCCAAAGAAAGACTAGCCAGAGAAGGACTATCCCCAGCGGATCCGGCTTATGAACAGCGTTTGAAAGAGTTGACGCAAGAGGCGAAAAAAGAGACAGACAGCGAGCACGAAGAGGTGGTAGCAGTCGGCGGTTTGCATATTGTCGGCACCGAACGGCATGAAGCCCGGCGCATCGACAATCAGTTGCGCGGTCGTGCTGCTCGTCAAGGAGATCCCGGAACCACTCGCTTCTTTCTCTCCCTGGAAGATACGTTGATGCGGATATTCGGCGGCGATAAAATCGCCAAACTGATGGACTTCATTAAGGCCGACGAAGAAATGCCAATTGAGTCGGGCATGGTTACCCGCTCGATTGAGAACGCCCAACGCAAAGTGGAGGCCCATCACTTCGACATACGCAAACACGTTTTACAGTACGACGATGTGCTGAACACGCAAAGAGAGGTTATTTATCGCGAACGCCGACGCATTCTGGAGCGAGCTGATTTGCGCGGGAACATGCTTGATATGTTGGAAGAGCATCTCGACATCGTCCTGGGCACGCACCTCGACCCAGACAGCCCGCCGGAAGCCTGGGAAGAATCGGAACTACCGACGGTGTTAAACACTTTGCACAATGATGTGCCGATGTTGTCTGACTTGACAGCAAAAGAGCTGCGTGGACTATCGTATGAGGACCTGCGTCAGAAATTGCTTGATGCCATCAAGCTGGCTTACGAAGTCCGTGAGCAACACATTGGTGTGGAAACAATGCGCGAACTTGAGCGCCAAATTCTATTGCGCACAATCGACAGCAAATGGATCGACTATCTCCACAACATCGATATTCTGCGGGAAGGCATTCACTTACGCGGATACGGTCAACGTGATCCTTTGCAGGAATACAAACGTGAAGCTTTTGATATGTTCAATCAATTGCTGCGCAGTATTCAGGAAGAGTCGATTCAGCTTTTGTTCCGCGCTCAGCCAATGGTAATGAATATGGATGAAATGGAGCAAATATTGCTTCCTGAAGAGCTTCAGGCACACTATGACGAGGCAGGCATGCCGGTTGTTGATTCAATCGAGCTGGGCGGTAACGGGCATACAGCTGCTGCCGCCTTTTTAGATAACCTTGGGCGGGCCAATGCCAGCGACGATGCGAATACCGCAGCTTCTGAGGAAAAACCAGGCAAAGGCGAGAGCGCTGAGCGGCCAAAACGTGAAGGCAAAGCCAAAAAGAAGAAAAAATGACGCCCTGGATCAAGCGTTTGCCTGTCGTGTTCTGTCCTTTGATACGAGCACGTCCCAGTTGCATATCGCCCTTAGTCTGGATGGCCAGCCATTAGCTGAGGACGTAATCTTGGCAAACCCAAACAGCGGAGCGCCGCGCCAGGAAGTAGCCAATTTGCTCATGCCGGCTATCGATCGCCTGACCAGAGCAAGCGGCTGGTCCAAGCAAGATATTGATTGCCTCGTAGTGGGGACCGGCCCAGGAAGCTTTACCGGCATCCGTACTAGTGTGGTGACCGCGCGCGCGCTTGCTCAGGCATTGGAATTGCCACTAATCCCGGTATCACTGCTGCAGTGCTATGCCGCTCAGGTTGAAACACCGGCGGCCATAGTGCTCAAGGCTAAGGCGGGCTCCTACTTTCTAGCAACGGTGACTGACGATTGTCTGAAGAGTTTCTATCTCGACGATCAGCAACTGGGCGATGCGCTAGCCCAAAGTACCGTAGTTTATGCCGATTCCCAGACAGTTGCTGCCGCAAAGGACGAGGCGTCGGTTTGGGCTCGCAGTCCCCATAAGTTAAGAGAATTGCCGTCTTTTAGCAACATTGCTAAGCAACAGTCACAATTGGCCTGGAATTGGCTATCTTTGAAAATATCCGCACTATATGAGAAACTCAACAAATGTACAGCAAACGGCAGCGGCGAAGAGAGAGAGAGGAGACGGCTCGCAAGAGAAGAGTTGCGCCGGCATTTTCCTTATGAACTTGTTACGCCCACTTATCTGCGCGCTCCCTCGGTGACGATTAAGAAAGAGCATGCCTAACGATTACACTGGCATTGATATCCGCCCGATGCGTCTCGACCATTTGGATGAGATTATGGAGATCGAGCCGGTTGCCTTCGGCAGCCATCATTGGTCCCATCAATCCTTTGTCAATGAATTGAACAACGCCATGGGCAACTACTATGTTGCCTATGAAAGCGCGACCAAAGGCTCGGCCAGACCTTCAACCAGAACGCTAATCGGTTATTCAGGATTCTGGCTGATTGGCGACGAAGCTCACATTACGACGCTGGCCGTTCATCCCGATTACCGCCGGCAACATGTTGGTGAACGATTGCTTATAAACGACATACTGCAAGCGCAGAAAGTAGGAGCGATTCGCATTACCCTGGAAGTCCGGGTATCGAACGAGAGCGCTCAAAAACTCTATTACAAGTACGATTTCAAAAGCCTGGGGCTGAGGCGAAACTATTATCAAGATAACGATGAAGACGCTCTTGTTCTGTGGACGGAGAATATCCACGCCCCCGGATTTAAGCAAATTTTGCAAGAGCGCATGGATGCCCTCGGTGATTTCACACCGAGCCAGTTCGGTTTCATTTACGAGCCAGAAAGACAATTGCAGCACGGCGGGACAAACGGCAGCAATGGCAAGAACGGTCCTCACTCAAATGAGTTTCTGCCGGTACCAAATGTGATATATCGGGGCGCGGATGAGTGTTGACGTCTTGACGAGAGGATCGTTGGGGTCCCACAATACTTTTTGTCACGCTCGTGGATGGCAAAATGCGCTTAGTCGTAGCTGGAAAAACCGCCCGCTCCAAACGTAAATCACTGGCTGGCCAATTGGTTTTGGTCTTACTTGGGCTGCAGCTTATGTTTGTCACATCGTTCGCCGCTATCGATTTGCCTACTGGCACTGGCCGCAATCTAATCCACGCTGCTCATCATTCGTTTGCCCTTGCCTTATCCGCTTTGCCCGAAACCTTGCGGAAAAGACTAAATTGCTCTTATTTGATCAGCAAAGACGATGACAAGCCTATTCGTTTCAGCTTGTACACGCCCGAAATTCCTGTCGCTGTATTTTTAGGCTATGTCCTGGGAAGGTCGCTTGCTCCTGTCGTAATCGCTCTTTTTGTCGGGATGGGACTGTTTGGACCGCTTTTCGGTATTCATCCCTTCGCCGGAGGCGGCGGCTTCGATTACTACAGCCAACCGGGCTTTGGCTATCTGCTTGGCATGATTGCAGGATCTTACTCAGTCGGTTGGATAACGGCCGAGCGCCGTTCGAGTTTTTCCCAACTAGCAGCTTTGGTTGCCGGTATCGTCAGCATACATGTCATCGGCTTAGCCTACTTAATTAGCTCCTGTCTAATTTTCTGTATTGTCCAAGGTGTTCACCATGGACCGCTCTGGCTGCCATGGGTCTTTGAGTTGGCCCGCAATTTCACCTGGTATCCTTTGCCATACGACTTCATTTTTGGACTGATCCTGATCGGCATCGGTTTTCCCTTCAGGTATCTGGCAAATGCTTTGACTGCTCCGGATGTCGCGCTAAAATCGAGAAGCGATCGAATCGTGCAACAGCACATGGAAGAGTTACTGAGCTAAAGCAGATGATGATTTCCGAAACTACCGACCAGACAAATAGCAAGACAAATAAATTGAATCCTGCTAGATCAATCTCGTCTAAACCAGTACAGATATGGCCCATTGTTCTCGGCGGTTGTGCCTTGGCTGGTGCCGGAGTTTACCTATATGCCAGCCAGGTGGAATCACGTCGATTCCAACTGGAGAAGCTGTCGGTCACCATAGACGGTGACGCTCGAGCGAACAAGACCTTGCGCATTCTGCACATCTCCGATCTACATCTGTCCGAGCCAGAATCACAAAAGCTCAAATTCCTTCAACAAGTGACCGCTGATGACTACGATTTGATCTTTTTGACTGGCGACGTTTTTCAGAATTATTCAGGCATCCAATACGCCTCACAGTTGCTCGCCAAAATGCCAAGACTAGGCGCCTATGCTGTCTTGGGCAATCATGATTATTATGATTACAACATGTTTCATAAGACTTTCGGCAGAATTTGGAAACACTACAGACATCCGAACAAATTTCGGGATGTAACGCCAATGATCGAAGCGCTGGAACTAGCAGGATTTCAAGTTTTACGCAACGAAAAACGCTCGTTTTCCACTGAAGGCGTTTCGCTTATCGGCATCGATTATCCCGGTATCTCTCCGCGCCGTCTAAAAGATCTGGCTGCTCTCGTGCCTCGTGAGCATTTGCTGCTGGCCCTCTTTCACCTGCCCAGGAAATTGCAACATATGGCGGAGGCAGGGATTCATATGGCCTTTGGCGGACACACGCACGGCGGTCAAATCCGCATTCCTGGCGTCGGTGCCGTGATCACCGATTCGGAGCTGAAACGGCACGAAGCCTCCGGTTTAGTCAAACGCGACAACACACTATTCCATATATCGCCGGGCGTTGGCGCCGATCCGCGTTCGAACCTGCGTCTCTTCTGCCCGCCTGCCGCCACTGTCATCGATTTGAGCTACTGAATATCGATACGTCGCTATCCTCAATCAGCGCCGGGAACAGCTGCACGGAGCTGGATGAAGAGTGACACTAAATCATCGCGGCGCAAGTTGATCGGATAAACGGCTAGACTGTCCTGCAAAATACCGGATACAGTGCCAGATTCGGCCGTGCCATGAAAGACAACAGATGGCATACCGTTTGTTGCATATTGATCTGCAAACGACCAATCGACTTTACGGCCGATATTGGTGTCAGGCATGACCGAGCGCAAGGGGTGAGTTCTGGGAATAATCAAATCACAGATCAGGTTCTTGTCGCGATGTTCGATCGACATGCGAACGACACCCAATCGCGCGTTATTTTCCGTATATTCACCGCGTATGTCGCCGTAGAGACGACTGGCGGCTAAGAGAACAAAAACGACAATTGCGATAATGCCGCCGAGATTTAGGGACAACCACAATCGGTGCTTACGCCACTTATCTAGAACATCTTCAGGCGTGGCAGGTAGTGTAGTCTTAGTTTTTCTTGAACCAAACCTCGAATCAAACATTAAATGGCAGCCCCTACGGTATCAAATCTGGTGTCAAGTGATAAAGATATCTGATTGTCGCGGCATCCGCTTTTGAAATTGTGCCATGACCGTAGTAGATACTCATCAGGTCGTTTGCATTTGTGCTGTGTCCTTCAATTCCTAAGGCATGTCCGAATTCATGGGCTGCCGATGCTCTCATCTTAGCCAGGCTCATCGGCGTGCCGTTCGAATCGGTTGTTCTAAGCAGCGATACCACCGGCCTGAATTCTACATTTTTGTGGGCTAGAACAGCAGCATAAGGGAAGCTGCGTTTAGCGGTGTAGCCGCGAATGTCGTTCTCGAAAAGTCCCAGTCCGAGCTTGTTGACAAAATGATTTGTCCAAAAGACGTAGATGTCGGCATCGCCTGGATCATTGGTCAAAATAAAAGAGAAAAGTCCCTCCGGCTCAAACGTCTTCCAGAGATTGATGCCGTCAATCGCGGCCCGAAAATGTTCTGGCAAATACCCTTGCGCTACCGGCAAACTTTGCAGCCGCTGACGATCTTGTACAACATCCGCGACGATGTCCGGCCACTGCGCACGATTCTCAACATTCATCGCCGATGAACCAAATTGCGGATCAAGAAAGCTATCCAAGCTAAGCCCTGGAGAGACATAGACTTTGAGCGGCATCTGCTCCTTGAGCCAGCGGATCGTGCCATACTGGCTGCGGAATTGTGGGTAGACTGGCGAGCCGGCTGCACCTGGCTTACCAGGCACTGACCCTGGCTGAGGCGCTCTTTGACCGTAGCTGGACCGGAACTGGGCCGCCGCCGGTAAACACAGGACCACCAGCCAGGCAACAAGGACTGAAATTGTTGTTGTGACTAAATTCGTCAGACGCAGCCTTGGCAATTTTATGACCCGAAATGCATTCTAAAACACAAGCATACTACTCGAATTCGGCTGGTAGTTGGCCGGCTTTGGCCAAACTGAATTTGTCGAGCATTTACTTCCTTGCCCGCCCGGGATAGCCTGTATGATGAGAATGAAACGGAGCTATGTTATGGCAGACCCCAAGAAAGCTCTTGAAACAAACGTTCCCGGTAACTTCTTTGTCGATCTTACTTGTATCAATTGCGATACTTGTCGGCAATTAGCACCGACTACCTTTGCCGAGAACGGAGATTACTCGGCGGTCGCTCATCAACCAATTGGCGCTGAGGAGGAGCGTGCTGCCATGCGGGCGCTGCTTTGCTGTCCGACCGGTTCGATTGGTACCCGCAAGCAAAATAACGCCAAAGAGGTAATGTCCGATTTGCCGTTACCAATAACGGATGACATTTTCTACTGTGGCTTCAATTCACCCAATTCTTATGGCGGCAACAGTTTTTTCCTCAAGCATGCAGATGGTAATTGGCTAATTGACTCACCAAAATTCCTGCCGCATTTGCTGGAAAAATTCCGCTCATTAGGTGGTATCAAATATATCTTTCTCACCCATCGCGATGATGTCGCCGATGCCAGTCGATTTGCGGAAAAATTCGGGGCTAAGCGAATTATTCACCGTCATGATTTATCCGCCGAACCGAAGAGCGAGATTGTCATCGATGGCCGCGAGCCCATTAAGATGGGAGACGACTTTAGAATAATTCCCAGCCCTGGCCATACAGCTGGACACATGCTCCTTTTGCACAAAGAGACAGCTCTTTTTACAGGTGATCATCTGGCCTACGATCGGGAAAGCCGCCGTTTAATGGCCTACCGCAGCGTTTGCTGGTACTCGTGGGAAGAACAAACTAAATCGATGGAGAGCCTGCTCGATTATTCGTTTGAGTGGGTGCTGGCCGGACACGGCGATCGCGTTCATCTTCCTCGGCAAACGATGAAAAATGAACTTGCCCGCCTGGTCGAGCGGATGAAGTTGCCGCCTCACTTAGGGGATTTTGCTTGAATGTGAGGCAAAAGTGGACAGAATCGAACTATTAGAGTCTGTCGGCATGACGATCAGGCAATATCGTAATTCGGATCGGGACCAGGTCATAGCGTTACACGTGTTAGCGTTGCAGCCAACAGGTACAGAAGCTCGCGGTGGAGCCTGGGACGAAGATCTGGAGAATATCGAAGCGGTCTATTTGCATAACGGCGGCGAATTCCTTGTCGGTGAACGCAATGGAGAAATACTAGCGATGGGAGCGTTGCGAAAAGTTTCTTCTTCGCTAGCCGAAATAAAACGCATGCGCGTGCATCCGCACTGGCAAAGACAAGGCCTGGGACAATTATTCCTTGATCGGCTGCAGATGCGCGCTATTGAACTGGGCTACACAAAGCTATGCCTGGACACGTCACTACAGCTAACCGCCGCTCAAGCACTCTATCGAAAGAATGGTTTTGTTGAACTGGGACGCACAGTCTTGTCAGGGCTAGACGCCATACTATTTGAGAAGCAGTTATAGCACGTGTCTCAAAGCATCCTCTAGAGTCGGATACTGGAAAGTATATCCGTGCTTCAACAGCTTTTCTGGCTGGCAGCGTTGGCTTGCCAGCAGCAGTTCGTCTGCCATTTCGCCCAGGAGAATTTTTGCAGCAAAGGCCGGCAACGGCAAAATCGCTGGACGATGTAATGCTTTAGCCAAAGTTTGAGTGAACTCGGCATTAGTAACCGGATTTGGTGCCACGCAATTAACGGGACCTATAACTGTATCTGTCTGTATGATGTGCAGTATCGCTTGCACCTCGTCATCAAGCGAAATCCAGCTCATATATTGGTGACCATCGCCAATTATGCCGCCACCGCCCAAGCGAAAGATCGGTAGCATCTTTGCTAAAGCACCAGATTTAGTGCTCAATACGACACCGGTACGCAAGTTGACTATCCGCACTCCTTTCTCCCGAGCCGGGGCAATCGCCTGCTCCCAGGCGCGGCACACTTCGGCCAAAAATCCATCCCCGGGCGGACTTTGTTCCGTCAGTACTTGCGCGCGGCGGTTGCCATAAAATCCGATCGCTGAGCCTGACACAACTACTCGCGGTGGATTCTTCAATCGGCGAATTGTCTCGGCCAGCAATTTCGTGCCATTAATCCTACTGAGGCGAATCTTCTCTTTCTGAGCAGGCTGCCAGCGCCTGGCGGCAATGTTTTCGCCAGCCAGGTGAACCACAGCGTCAACGCCTTCCAGTTTGTCGCCCTCAATCTCCGCCGCCTCGGGATTCCAGAGAAGGTCTGCTGCCGCGTGGTTAGTCCGGCTCCGGACAATGCGCGTCACTTGGTGCCCTGCCTGAAGCAGGGAACTAGACAGAGCCGAGCCGATCAAGCCGTTAGCACCGCTCACTGCAACTTTCATCAATCCTCCACCCAAGGCATCGGTAAACACTGCTTAGCCTATACCTGCTGCCCCGAGTCGTGCTTACGGCCAGGGCAATCTAATTGTTTACTACTTCTCATCTAGCGATGGCCGGCAGAAGCACTGGCATAAGCGCCCGAGCAAATGGCGTTGGCTGCGCTTCTTGCCCATTGGTCCAGGCAGATCTTCGGCACTCCATTGTAAACGGATCGTCAAAAGTCTTGCGGCACAAGTTAAATGAATGATTAAAGAGACCGCCTCTTACCATAAGAAAGTGTACAAAGTAGGTGTGGAAAGCAAATCAAACGTTTTCCATTACATCGCAGGATCTCCAGTAAGAGGGGCTTAAGGGATTGAGCCTGTTGGGGCGGCACCAACTCTGCGGACAATGAAAGAAGCTGCAACCCTATTCAGCTAACTGAAAGCCCAGCCCCCCGCGGTTGGGCTTTCACTTTATATACATATTTGGAAGCGGCGGTATGAGCTGATTCTGGATAAGTAGTAACATTTGAACTGGCTAGATTTGAAGAAGGTTGGCGATGAAAACAAAGTCGAAAATGAATGCGAAGGTTAGGGCGAGAGCCGTATTGCTAGCGGCAGGTCAGGGCAAGCGCATGAAATCGTCAAAGGCCAAGGTCCTGCACGAAGTGCTAGGCAAGGCGATCATTTCTCGGGTCTTGACAGCCGTGGATGCCCTAGCGCTCGAGCATGTACATATAGTGATCGGGCATGGCGCCGATCAGGTGCGTGAATTTTTGGCATTGAATCCACCCCAGACTCCATATTCAGTGCACCTGCAGGAGCCGCAATTAGGTACAGGACATGCCCTGCAGCAAATCGTGCCGGATTTAGAAGATTTTTCGGGTACTTTATTGGTGTCGGTTGCCGATGCGCCTCTTTTGACCGGCAAAACGTTCATCGAATTGCTTGAGCAACACCTTGAGAAATCTTCTGTCGTCACTCTCTTAAGTGCTGAGGTTCACGATGCCAGAAATTACGGTCGGGTAGTGCGCGACCGCAAACATCACGTAATGCAGATCGTTGAAGACAAAGATGCGACTGAAGAGCAGAAGCAAATTCGTGAAATCAATACCGCTATTTATTGCCTTCAATGGCCAGCGGTGAAACAAGGATCTGGCCAATCTTACAAACGACAATCAACAAAAAGAATACTATCTAACTGACATCGTCAGCTGGGCCTATGGCTTAGGGTTAAAAACGGAAGCAGTGCTGGCCGAAGATTGGCGAGAAGTAGCTGGGATCAATTCCAGGCTGGAGTTGGCCGAGGCGAACCGGCTGCTACGTGATATTGCCGTACGGCGATTAACTCTGGAAGGCGGAGTCACGGTCGTCGATCCTTTGTCCACCTGGGTTGGTCCAGAGGCTGAGATCGGTCCCGATTCTGTGATTATGCCTGGGTGTATTTTATTTGGTGATATCAAATTTGGTGCGGAGTGTTTTATCGGACCGAACACTGTTACTCACGGCGTCGTTAAAGTCGGCGATGGTTCGTCTGTTGTCAACTCTTTTGTGGCCAATTCAGAAATCGGCAAGAACTGCCGGGTCGGACCATTTGCTCATTTGCGTGACGGCAATCTGGTAGCCGATCAGGTGCGCCTTGGCAATTTTGTCGAGGTGAAAAACACTTCTATTGCTAACAAGACAAATATTTCTCATTTGAGCTATGTCGGCGACTCTGACATCGGTACTGGTACCAACATTGGTGCCGGAACGATTACGGCCAACTATGATCATATAACCAAGCGAAAGGCTCGCACCAGAATTGGTGACAATGTCGCCACCGGTAGCAATTCCGTCCTGGTGGCACCGATCAATCTGGGCAATGGCTCCTCGGTCGCCGCCGGTACTGTAGCTACTCGGGACGTTCCTGCCGGCGATCTGGCTGTAGGGAGGGCCCGGCAAGAAAACAAGGAAGGTTGGGCAGAGAATCGCCGCAAACAAGCGCAGTCCCAGTCTCAAGCTGCCCGGGAACCGGTCGGTTCTTGAGCTCAGTTTCGCTCCGGCTTGGCTCTGTCTGGTCTGGTTTAAATCTGATCTGATTTGGTCTAATCGAGTCTAGTCTAGTCTAGTCGAGTCTAGTCGAGCTCAGGCATCGTGTCGTGACTGGGGTTAAGCTTCGCCACATAGTCTAAGCGAGAGCGCTCCGCTTCAGCAAAGCTGGATGATTCAATGGTAATGAACTTGACCAGATTCATCGGCACCAGGTGTTTGGAATAATCACGCGCACCTGGCTTGGTCGTCTCACCATAAGACTCCAACTCAAGATAGTCGTGACCGATTCTTAAAACACGACCGATGATTGTAGTGCCATCGGCAAAGTGTAACCGCACCCAGGAGCGGCTATCGCAGAGTCTTTCCAGTCTTAATTTGAGATTCATAGGCCTTTTGTTCCCTGTCTTTCATGATCAATAGTAGCACCGTTGTCAAGATCGATGTTCTGATGATAACCAATCGCTAGCGAATAGGCTTTGAGTTTTCGGTAACCTTTAAGATTCGGCGCTTTGAGGCGGTAGTCAAGAATTGCTCTTTTCCCTGGCCACTATAAACTGGCGGATAGGTGGATTTAGTCTATTCCTTTTTGAAAAGGCTCTTACGACCGGCATATAGATGATCAATAAAATACCTGCCGGCAACACCTCAGGTTTGACGAAAACAATCGAAAAATTCTCAGACAAACTAGAATCGAGGAACAATGCACGAGGATAATCATCTGCCAGCGAATTTGCTCAAGAGAATTGAAGAGCTTCGCGGGCGGGAGAGAAGTTATTGGGAAGACGAAATGTATTCACCGGAAGCGTTGACCAATTTGAAGTATCGAGATGAGCTTGAGCGCATCTTTACTGTCGATCCTTTAGGACCGCTGCCGCGTCGGCAATAAAATTGATGCCATAGATGGTTAAGTGGGGATCGACATGGTCGAACACTTTGGCATGCGGTGCAATCAGATTAGCGTAGCCGCCAGTGGCGATCACCGCGCATTCTCGATTGAGTGCACTTTTTGCCGCCTTTACCCAGTAATCCACAATGCCCACGTGTCCAAGCAAGCAACCGCTGGTGATGGCACTTTCGGTATTAAGAGCAAGTGGTGCCGGCTGGTCGCCTTGTATTTGTAGATTCTGGTCAAGCCGCTCCCGTAGCTGGGCCACCTCGGCGAGTGCTGAATAGGTTCTGCCCACCCCCAATGTGATCATGCCGCCGAGAAAATGGTAATCCGGGCCGGCCGCACTGAGCGTCGTCGCCGTTCCCATGTCCACGACAATGGCCGTCTTTGTTGGCGCATATAATTTAAGGGCAGCGACCAAGTTGGCTATGCGATCGGTACCTAATGTCGGGTAGACATTCTTAATCGCTGCTTGGGTTTCTGTCTCAATGAGAAAAACATCCAGGTTCTCTTTTGCCAGATAGCTCAGCAAGAGGTCGGTGAGCGATGGGACGACAGAGCAGACGGCAATTTGGCAGGCGGGCATGGACTTGGCTTTCTCAACAACAGCCATGCCGACTTGCTCGATATTCACTGAAAAGTCGTAAAACAGAGCGACCAGCTTCCCGCTGACAAAACTGCCGTGAGCAATTCTCGAGTTGCCGATGTTGACTACGATCCTGTCATTTGTCATCGGCCACTCCAAAATATCTCTTCAGTCCTTTTAAAAGACCCTCCGCCGTTTTTTGTTGGCCATCGGCACTGATTAAGATAGTGTACTGATCGGGATTGATCATAAAGCCTACTTCCGCCAAAACGGCCGGCATGCCTGAAGGGCGGACCAATGCTAGATTCTGGAAGCGGCTGCCAATATCGACGAAATGCAGGGAATCAAGTAATCCGTTTTTGATGTAGTCCGCTAACTCCTTCGATTGTGGCTGATACCAATAAGTCGATGTACCACTTTCCGCCCAGGGATCCCATCCATCAGGCAAGGCGTTGTTGTGAATGGACAGAAGAACGTCCGCTTGATTGCGGTCGGCTATCTTCACGCGATCATCGAGAGAAAGATCCTGGTCGGTAGATCTGGTCATGATTACTGTTGCTCCTTGAGCCAAAAGCAAAGTGCGCAATTTCATGGCCATGGCCAAATTAACATCAGCCTCAGCGATACCGGAAGGACCAATCGAGCCTCTTTCCTGCCCCCCATGCCCTGGATCAAGGCAGATTTTAAGCCCGTCCAACCTGCCAGCATTTACCAGTTTTGGTGGCTTTCTAACGTGTAATTGCAGTTGGGTGCCATCATAATCGACGGCGTAGCCCCACTGCCGGCGGCCTTTTATGTTGACGATTACTTCATATCGATTGTCGCCATTTTGCGCCCAAGTAACGCTATCGATCATCTTGCTTGATTCAGGTATGTTGCCAACCCAATCGGTGTCGGCTGTGACGCCGTAAACCTGCAGCTTCAGCCGGTTGGGCGCCATCGTTTGTTCGACCTGATAGGGTAGTCTCTGGCTCAATGGCAGCACAACACTCTCGTAGTTGTCTTCCATCTTTATATTGATCGTTTTGGCCACCGAGCTTGGTGCCAGTCCGGCGCCCATGCTCAAGTTTGTCATATTGCTGTCAAAAATTAGATCCTCCCTGGCAATCCAAACGTGCTTAACCGATGTGTACAGGCAGCGAATCTGATCGCCCTGCCAGCCGTCGACTAAAAGATGGATGCCGGATGACAAAGGAGTAGTTCTTGCTGCTCCCGGACCTAGTCGAACAACAGTGGCATCATGGGCTGTTTGAGCAAGCAAAGGTTCGGCCAGTACGGTAATTGTTTGCTTGAGGATATGTGTCGCAATCTTGCCGTTGTGGTCAAGAATTATTCTGGCATGCAACTGCTGCCATCGATCGTCAGGCATAATTTTGTAAAATCCGAAATACTGATCCCGTTTAGCCTGTGTGTGTTTTTGGTAGACGCGACCGTAAGCTACCTCCAGTCCCAGATTTACCGTCTTAGGCCTATGGTTAGTGGTGAATCGACCTACCTGACTGGCCAACGTTCGCAAGTAAATGCATTTTTTGCCGAGCTCGACCTTAACTTGCGAGTTGGGCGTTGCTCGAACTGAGAATTCGACGACATCACCACACTTAACTGCTCGATTCTCCTTCGGTTGGATCGAATCGGCGACGATGCGCAAATCATTTTCGCCGATCGGCGAAGGCTCGATTTCTCTCTCGATTTTCACCTGGCAAGCCGCCTCGACCGAGCCGCTTTCCGTCAGGTTGAAATAATTTTCGCCCGGTTTGAGCTGCACCACGTGCGCAAAATAACCGGCGGCGGTCACTTTCACCGGCGAGCCGTTACAGACCAACTTGTCACCGGGACTGATCGCACCGATGATAAAAGTTGATGGCGCTTCTATTTTTGCCTGAGCTATCGGATAGACAACTTTGATTGAACCACCGGCTGCTGCGGACGACGAGCTAATAGCGACAGTCGCCAGGATCAAGAGGAGAACAGCTATTGTTCTCATCAGCGAAACCCTTAAGTTTAGGGCGTCTAGTAATGCACTTCTCATATGACCGTAGCGCTCTTATTGTTTGGGATTCACCGTTGCCGTGTCGTTCAGCCACCAGTTAAAATTGCGAGCAAAGGTTCTCGTAACCATGATGTTAGAGGCCTGTTCTAATGCTTCGCCAGACAAAAAGCCGTTAACAAACTCGTGCGGTCCGCCGAATTTGTCGAAAAGACCTTCATTCCATTTAAGGAGCGGCGAAAGATCGTATGATCTGCTACCACTCAACAATCGCACATTTTGCGGGTTGCTAACGAACTTTTGAGCAGCTGACTCAGCATCTTCATGAAGGTTCTTCGGGGTGATCGCATGGTTCAGTAATGGTGGATGACCGAGCGTGCCGCCACAGACTAAAAAGAATGCCTGAGGATAGCTTTTTAGCCGAGGCAACAATTTCAATTGATAGATGTCCTGCAAAGAATAAAGTGTGCCACCAATCAAAAATTTTGTCGCGCTAAATGTGGTTGGTACCAGCTTTTGATGAATCGACTGGATCGGATAGAGATCCGCCACTGCTTTCAAAACCAGCAAGTTATAGGCATTTATCCAGAAGCATAACTGCTCCTCCGGCGTTGCCAAATGATCTGGGCTTGTCTTGCTGAGATTGGCGACGGCATCATTCAATAAAGTCGATCTTTTAAGAGCTTGATAATCTACTCGATCGCCCTTTACTGTCGATTTGAGCAATTCGTTATAGCTGTCGAAACTGTAAGAAAGTGGATGAGTCACCGGTAGAAAAATGGCGGTTATCCACTGGCCAAGGTGGCTCAACAAATTGAAAATTATCAAAAGGAAGCCGAAGGCAATCACCACCAGTGGTGCCATGGTACTAATCGTTGCCTTTTTCGTCTTCATTTATCAGGCAGTCGCTGTTTGCGGTGCGAAACTTGGTCCTACCCGGCAACGCCTAACTTCTAAAAACTGGAGCGTACGAGATTCGAACTCGTGACCTCTTCAATGCCATTGAAGCGCGCTACCAACTGCGCTAACGCCCCCTGTCCTTGTTTTTATACCATAAAAGGATTGCAAAGTTGCAACCAGAGCAACCGGCATTAGCGATTCCGTTAACTCTATTGTGTTTACTAAGTTGCAATAGCTCGAATTGGTGAATTTACGGATGGGCAATCCTTGGCTATAGTGCAAGACAAGAGTCAATAAATAGCATTCGCTCTAGTCCGCCTTACTACAACAACGTTGGTGTCTTTCAATGCGTCGCTACCGCTTTAGTGTCGGTGGCTGCTTTGACTCGCGTTGCTCCGGGACGCCGACGAGTTTGAGGATTCGTCATATGAGAACAAATGAAAATGGCAACAGCACTGAATTGGCAGTGCGACCGAAATCTAAGTCATCCCCAAAGGTAGATTCCCAGGTTGATCTACTATTAGGCGCAGACAGCGTCGGCCGTCAACTAAGCCGGTCCACCATGGCCGCCTTGAGGCCGAAGCTATGGACGTTATGGCTACAGCAAAAACTCCAGTTCATTCTAAATAAACTCGGCTACACAGTCTTTCGCATGCCCGGTACAGCCGAATACGATCGGGCGTCACCAATTGCCACCTATGCGCCATGGAATGTTGATTCGGCATTTCTAGCAGCGCATAAGGCGATTGCCCGCAACACACTTGTTGACATCTACCGCTGCTACGAACTGTGGACGCTTGTTGGGCAGACAGCCAAACTGACTGGCAGCCTCCTGGAAGTAGGAGTTTGGCGAGGGGGAAGTGGGCCCTAATCGCGAAGAGAGCAGCGCTGGCTGGGATCAAGGATCCCGTATATCTTTGCGATACATTCAAGGGTGTAGTAAAAGGAGGCGAACACGATACCCTTTACGCGGAAGACGGAATACATGCCGATACATCGAAGGGCATCGTCGAAAAACTGATCCGTTCCGTCGGTCTGACCAATGTCCGCTTACTAACTGGCATCTTTCCCGACGAGACCGCTCATTTGATCGAATCTCAGACACAATTCCGATTTTGTCACATAGACGCAGATACGTATGAGTCAGCTAAAGATATTATGGACTGGCTCTGGGACCGGCTCGTTCCGGGCGGAGTCGTTGTCTATGACGACTACGGCTTCCAATGGACACCAGGAATTACAAAATACGTCAACGAACAGACAAACGAAGCTGACCGATTGGTATTGCATAACTTGAACGGTCACGCGATTGTGATCAAGCTGCCGACGAGCTTACGGGCTTAAACACTCTGCCCCCGCCCGCCGCCGGTAAGAATGGGCTCTTTCGATTCCGATTCAACGTAGCCAGCCAACGGGTTATTGGAAATGTCGGTCAGCACTTTCACTCCAGTGCCGGGTAAGCGGCGCGTCAAATTCCAACCAGTTCGGCTTTCAATTAGCTGTTTTACTTTCTCTTTAGCCCAGCGTCCTTTGCTCTTCAGATTGAGGAAGAAATATTTGTCTGGCGGCCAGAGAAAGGAGGTTTCGAAGTAACACCAAATAGTACAACCCTGACAAAAATCCCAGGCTCCTTCTTTTTTTCTTCGCTCCTGAACGTGCATGCTGCGCCATAGCTCGTCCAGATTGGAGCGGCCGTTGTCGTGCTTGATTTTCAGCCGTTCATCATGCATGTGGTAGCACGGCAAAAGCAAATGATCGTCAGGAGATACGACAACAACTGAACTGATAGCGCGGCATCGAGGTTTGGCCATTTGATTGCCGCCGTCTAGATAGAATTGTAAAAATGCCCAGTTAACGCAAACATTGTCGAATGTGGCCAGCCGTCTGATCTCTTTGATGCCTTCGGCCTGCAATAGCTCGTTATCACAAAAGTCGAAGACAGGACCGAGCAAAACTACCACGCCTAATTCCTGAGCAAGGCGAATCACTCGTTCCATACCGCCAATAGACTGAGGTGTGGCTGTGGCGATAATCGATGGTTGCTCACCTAAGCTTTTCGCCAACTTGATACTGGCGATTACTTTTTCGAAGCCGTCGATGCCACGCTCCTGTTTGTATTCGGCAGCATCGGTTGTCGAAAGCGAAAATTTCAAATCATCAACCAGTCCAGCGATCTCCTTAGCCACGCGTGGATAAAGCGTGCCGGTATTGGCAATGCTTGTAAACAAACCCATTCCTTTGGCGGCACGCAGAACTTTCGGCAGGTCCTTGTAAATCAACGGCTCGCCGCCGGTGAAATCGATCACTTTCACGCCCAACCGTTTTAAAGCCGCTAAATTTTCAATGATTACTTCGGCGGCAGTCTCTTTGATCGGAATGTTTTCCGGTTTAATCGGGATATCACAATAAGTGCAACGTGAATTGCATTTGTATGTCAAATAGTAATTGGAGAGAACTGGCGGCAAGAGTGTTTTCCTCAAAAGGTCAACCGGCTGAATCTCATTCACAAAGCCGACATAACCGCTACAGTATATTGCTTGCAGCGACCGGCAATCAGTTCTCAATATTTTAAGCTGGTCGTTGTCAGTGCAAACGCTAAAGCTCAGCCGCTCTATCTGTTGACTTCCATGCCTCATAAAAATCTACTCAGTGCCGACAATGCATTACTCCTGATCGTTGATGTACAGGAGCGTTTTCGCGACCATATTTATGATTTCAATGTAATGATAGATAACATTGGCAAACTAATTGAGGCGTCTCAAATCCTTAATCTGCCGGTGCTTGTCTCCGAGCAGTATCCGATCGGTTTGGGAAAACTTGTCACGGAACTCGCGTCCAAACTGGGCATTCATCAATTGTTTGAGAAAACAGAATTTAGTTGCTGTGAAAACCAGGAATTTCTCGGCGCCCTGGCCAGACATGGTCGTACTCAGGTGATGATCTCAGGTATCGAGGCTCACGTTTGTGTGAGCCAGACTGTCCATGCTTTGCTCAGCCACGGCTATCAGGCCCATCTGATAAAGGATGCAATTTCCAGCCGTTCGCCGATGAACCGCGAGATCGGTTTTGAAAAAATGATGATTGCCGGCGCCATTCCTTCTTCTGTGGAAATGGCTTTGCTTGAACTGGTAGTCGATTCGAAGGCCAGTCCATTCAAACACATCCAACGGCTGATCAAGTAGCCGAAACCGGCTAATCACCTGACAATGCTACTGGATACTGGTTTTATTTCGCCCAGCTATATGTTTGAACCATCGATGAACGGTCGACATGCCTGGGTAATGCCGACTGCGACATGAAGGCACTGGTAATTTTGCGCCCACTCGTGTCACGCGTTTCTTCGTCTTTGTCATAACGCAATTTGCCGTAGTCGACAAAAGCAGCAACGTCGAACTTGTCGAAAGGAACAAACGGTCTCTGGGCCATGCGTTCATGCACAATTTCGTCAGTCGTCTTAAAGGCATCCATCGGCATCTTCGAGTGATTGGTCAAAGCCAGGGAGACCGCATTGACATCACGGATGGTGTCAGTAGTCCGTAGCTTATGTTGCGCTTCATAGAGTGCATCAAACCCCTGAAGATGACTGCGGCTGACCATCGCTTGAGGATGAGTTTGAATGTGCGCTAATTGCAGCTCTCGAAACCTGGTTTTCTTCTCAGCCATGCTTAACCTGGAATCGCCGTAAAGAACATTCAGCTGCTCGGCAAATTGCAATTCGCGTGCCAGATCCTGCGGATTCCAGAAACCGGTAAGAGCATGCAATACCGTGCCGTCGGGCGCGATAACAAAGAGCTGTATATTGTGCGGTCCGGCGCCGTTGGTTGTTCTGGCGACCATTCCTTGAGTGCCGTGAGAGCCTGAGCTGCCAGCATACGGTTCATGCGTGATGTCTTTGTAGCCTAAGACAAAATCATTTTTGAGCATCGAGAAGACTGGTTCCTGCGAGAGCGTCACGGCTCTCAAACTGTTGCCAGCGCTTCAGGTGAAGCCGTTGATGCTGCCCAGCATGTGCATCCAAAAGACGAGCTTACCCGAATGCTGGGCTTCCCACTGGCATTGGCCTAGATTAGTGCTCCATTTCAGGTCCGAGACTGCCCGATCGACGCTTTGCCGAACTTGGTCTCCCATCAAAAAGGCGCCGCCCTGTGAGGACAAGCGCTTTTTAATTTGAGCCGCTTGCCTGGGACTATTAGAACCGATATTCGACTGGCCGGTCCCTACCGTTAAGGTCTCAGCGCTGCCCGGCAATGGCTGGCTGCCAGCCAAACAGACGCTGAGCAAACCGCCCAGCAACAACCCGAGGCGCATATCGCTCTTAACCTGCCTACCCTTTCTCATTTCCTACACCTGGCCATGTCTAGAACTATCATGAACCGCCGACCAATGGTAGTCAAGCGCGCAGCGAACCCGGGTACCGTTGTGCATGAAGGGAGGGCCAGATGGCGAACCGGCAGCTTCCTTAGACTCGAGCAAAAGACAAACGATTGTTTTGCTTTGGCGAAAAAGCACCATATATAGTGCAATGCCGCCCTCTGAAATTAGTTACATGCCGGACATTCGCACACCGCGTCCAGCCGCATAGGTGGTACCGCCGGCAATATATTTTTCCTTGCGCGAGGCTTTCTTGATTTCAATCGTGCGCAATGTTTCTGGCTCGTCGGCAGCCGTACCTTCATAAATGCCCCAATATGTGCAGCCGACCAACTTCTTCTCTTCTTTGGGCTCCGGCATGAATCTCTGCGGCTCAGCTATTACAAGCAAAATGCCGATAGCAATTGCACCGGCGACGATATAGAACATCAGATCCATAAGGCAATACTCCCAGGGCTGAAAGCCCTTTGCCATCATTTTTTGATTACTAAGCGGCTAAGTTTCGCTGGCGGCCGCAGTCAAATTGCCAGTAATCAAGGTATATACCTTAGCTTCGCTGACGATATATGTCTATGGTAATTACCACAATGAAAACGAAAAAAGACGCCATAAGCACCGCCAGAGGGCGTTTCCAGCATCGCATATCTTTTTTAAGACTTTTCGCTCGGAATCAGTGTTTCATGAGCTCGGCCAAATCAGCATAGAGTCCTGCTAATTGGGCAGCAATAATGGCGGTTGAGGGGTTTTCTTCCGAATACTTAGTGAATTCTTGCGCCTTCGTTTCAAAGATATTGATTAGCCGTGTATTGAATTGTTGGATGTGGTCGTTCATGAGATTCTTTCTAGTCTCTCGCGCGGGCAAAAGGCCGATGCGCAGTGCAGGATCTTAAGGTGGGTTAATTTTCTCTCAAACGGTTGCCAAGCTCAATGGGTTAAGTGAAAAAAGTTTGGATTTAGCGCAAATTTTATGACCAAAAATATATACACCACCCTTTAGGCGCAAATTTGAGCGGTGCAGCTGCCAAAAACTAAAAGAAAGGGCATGTTCAACATGCCCTTTCTAGCAATTAAACGCCTCTGAGGCGCTCATCTAGCGTTAGCGCTTTTTGCCTTTAGAAGACTTGTGAATCTTCTTAGCTGCCGGCTTGCTAATCGGAGCACCGGCAAAAGCCTGCTGTTTCGCCCGTCCATTGACCACATCTTTCAACTCCTGGCCAGAACGGAATGCCGGCACCTTACTGGCAGGAATGCGCAGCGGTGCGAGCGTTCGGGGGTTGCGGCCAGTTCTTGCTTGACGAGTCCGTCTTTCGAAAGTACCAAAACCAACTAAGGTCACTTTCTCACCTTTGCTCAACGCACCGGTGATGGTGTGAATGATGCCGGACAACGTTGCGCCGACTTCAGTCTTGGGTGATCCCGTTAATTGTGCGATTTCGCTGATAAGCTCAGCTCGGTTCATCTTGTTTCCTCCTTAGATGAAAAAACCAGCTAGCGGGTTTCCAAAGACGGGATGTTATCACCCGATTGTTATTTGCACAAGGGCAAGATCGGCTCAAGAGGCGAATTTCACCAAATCAAAGCGTAAGGAAGAACAATGACGGCAAAAGTACGTTCTGCCTCCCATCCGCCAAAGCGCGCCTGGCAACGTATTTCGGCGTCGGACTGAGAATATCTGAGCTGGCAACTCGTTTCAGGAAGCGTCGGGGCTCAACTAATATAATGAAGAGAAGATGGCTCAATCACGCATCGCGCATCAACCCACTTTGCGCCAACTGCTCAAATCAGAAGCGATGGCAGAGGCACAGGTAGCCTTTGGCAGCCCGCTGCTCGATCGTCCGGTCGTCCAGGTGGTGGGCACGATCAACCCTAGCCCTCGCCCCGGCAGCCTGGTTGTCGTCCGCTCAGAAGCGCTGTCTAACAAAGATGTTCAACCGCTAAAAGAAATGGCCGGGTTAGTGGTGATTTATGGCGGCTCCGGTGACCCAGCGCTAGCCCAGCTAACACCTGCTCCAGCTAACGCCGTCGTCTCTAACACATTAACTGCGCCCAGCTCGACTACCGCCATTTCAGGCGATACATGGCTGAAACGACTTGCCAAGGAGTGCGAGGATATAGACTTGCCGCTCATTGTCGTGCCAGGTTTCGGTGCTGAGGCTGGGCAGATTGCTGACGAGATCCGGATGGCATTTCTGAATGAGTTGAAGTCTGCCACCGCCAGACTGCATGCATCCTTGATGACCTTACTCTTAGAGGAGGGGTTGGAGGGGCTAATAGAAGAGGTGAGCAATTCACTAAACCGGCCAGTAGCCGTGGAAACAGCTGAATTCAAAGTGCTAGCATCGCGGAATATGGGGGCCACTCCAGCCAGCCAACAACATTCTGTGACAGAAGAGGTCGCCGACACCGTCAAGCAGTTAAGAGCACTGGCGGAAAAAGGTGTTGTCGATTTCTCTATGCCACCAATCAAAATGGGTCGGCGATTAATACTACCTGTGGTGCTAAGCGAAGCTGTGGTTGGCTACATTTCTGCTATGTTCAGACCAAGCGATGACATCGACGCTATGTCCGAGTATCTGCAGCCGGCGGCATTGGCCGTGATGGTTGAATTTAGCCAACGTCGCAAAGACGGTTCTGTTTTTGCTGTCACTCAAAAGACTCTGCTCAAAGACATATTATCGGGACGCAGTCTTTCCGCTTCGGATCAGGAACGCCTCGAACGATATTATGGTTTTGATCTATGCGATGGCTTGCTGGTTTTTGCTGTAGAAGCTCAGCTCGGTCCGAACCCAACAGTACCGTTTCGATCTGTGGTTTGGCCAGATGAGGCATTTATCACTGTAGCAGTCGAAGGGACGCGGGTGTTCATTGTTCCCTTCCAGGAAAAAGAAGGAAAGAAATGGAGCGAGGAAGCGCAGGTGCTTTTGGCCAAAATCAGAAAGACGCTGGGCGTCGAAGATGATCAGGCACGCATTCAAATCGGCGCTGCCAGGCTAGCACGAACAATTCTGGACCTACCCGACGCGTACAGAGAAGCGCGGCAGGCGTTGATCATTGGTTCGATGGTGCATGGTGACAAGGAGTTTGTCACCGGATATGGTGATCTGGGAATTAAGCGTTTACTCTATTTGATGATCGATCATCCTGAGCTGGATCGGTTCTATGAAGAAAACTTGGCACCGCTTGAGATATACGACTCGGAATGGGAAAGCGAGCTGGTGCCTAGCTTGCGGGTGTATCTGGAGCACGGCGCTAATCTCAATTCGGCTGCTCGCGCGCTCTTTATCCATCGCCATACATTACGCTATCGTTTGGAGCAAATTGCTGACATTCTCAAGGCGGATATCGATTCGCAGGAAGTGCTATTAAACTTGCAGATCGCCTTTTTGATTCGCGACATGAAGGGTCAAGCCAGACCCGGCTGAGGTCCAGAGCCAAATATTGGCTTAATCGGCGCTGTTTTAACCAGGACTATCCACAGCGGGCGATAAGGAATCGGCTGCCGGTTTCGAGGGTTTGTAACTCCTCAATTTTCCAGCCGACAAAAAGAACTTTTAGCTCATCGTCTGAGAAATAGCGCAGCATCATGCCTTGACGAGCCTTGTCGGTATAGACATGCGTGCCATCTGCCAATTCAAAATACTCACCAGGACCGCCACCAACTTTATCGAAGCAGCCAATGAAATAGCCGCCCGGCACCAAAATGGCCTGTAAACGGGTGATCGCCGCTTTCGCCAAATCATACGTTAAATGTTCAAAAATCGAATTAGCGACAATGGCGTCAAAGCTGGCATTGGCAAAGTTCATCTCGGCTATATCCCCGACCTCCAATCGAATCGATAGATTCTCCTTTTGAGACCACAGTTCAGCCAACCTAACTGCTTGCTCCGAGATATCCAGGCCGGTTACGGCAAATCCTTGGCGAGACAGGTAAACTGAAAGCCAGCCTGAGCCGCAGCCAAGATCAAGCACCGTACGAACATCACGTTCCTTCAGCCGCAGCGGAATCTCGGCAACATAGGGCAGGTCCAGGATCTGCGTGTACGGTTGCTTGACCATGTTCCACGCTCGCTGCCAAAATTCTCGGTTCTGCCGATAAACTTCCGACGACAATAGATTTTGCAATCTGCCTTCACGTCCTTCGCGAGCGCAGGTTTGAGCTCATAAGCAGCCAAGTCCAAGGCCTGCTGAGTGATTTTGTCTTTCCAAGATTTCACATGGTAGCAGATGGGCCAACGACACTCGCAAGAGCTCTCGCCAGCCGTTACATCTACGAGCGAAATCGGCATGAATCAAAGTAAGTCGCGGATTAAATCCACTACGCGCGGGGTAATAAAGATCTGGCGGGGAATTTAAATGACCTTAGTAGCTGTTAAGGTGCGCTAATGGCGGAGCCAGGCCGGACACAACTACAGATGATGCTCGTTCAGCAGGCGGGTCGCGACGCCTTGCCTTTGAGCATCCTCTCCCGTGAGGGAGAGACAGGCTATTTGCCTTTTCTGCGGACAGTCGAACAACTATGCGTCGATGAGCGCCTGGCCCCGGTCGTCGTCTATTGGTCGCGGCATACGGCGGCAGCGCTATTGCCTGGCGGACAGCGCTACCGCGAACTGATGCGTGATGCCTTTCGCGTCTCAATTTTTTCCGAAGATCGTGCCGATCCGCCCGACGAATGGTCTTTTTTGATCGAAAGTCGAGGCTTGTCTCTCATTGTTTATGGGCAGCAAACACTCGAGTCAACAGAGTCTGATAAATTTCAGTGTTCGGGATCGATGGATCCGCGAATCGTCAGCCAGGCATTTAATCGACTCCTGGGCATCTGGCAAGTTGTGGACCTAGCTGAGGCTAATTTGCTGGAAGATGCCCGCACCAATCTTGGCCCAGCCGACAGCGCTACTCCTTATGTTCAGCGAATTCGCTCCGCCTGGCCGGTCATCAAGGCGCCAATCCAGCAGAACTTGATTCTGCAGCCCACGCAGTCGCTACGAGACGAGGCCTCCGAACACGATATGACCAGCCTTTTTGCCGAGGGTGGCAAGATTCAGCCGATCGCCATGGATCCAAACGATCCGACTTTATACCGATTCGCTCCCGGCACCGGTGGTGGCGGGTCAGCCGCAATGAAGGTGCACAATTTTGCACCCACTCCGATCTTATTGGATCCCAAAGAGACGATGTCGCCAGTGCCGTCAATGCTCAAAAGTAAGCCGATCGCTCCAGAAAAGAGCGCTGTCGATGCGGCTATCGATAGGAAGAAACCGGATCAGAACGTTGCTGCAAGTAAGAGTCGCGCCAACCCAAAACGAAGTAGCTCAGACAGGATCGCAGTGGCCGATCTCGAACCTGCCACCGCCCCAATGCCTGCGGCAGAGGATGAATTACCCGCCTTTCCGCCAGCCGCGCAGTCGATTATCAGCGAGATCATTGGACAGCTTCGTCATTCAAATGATCTTTCGTCGATTCTCCAATTTGCCATTGAGGCATTGACTCAGGTGACCAAGGCCGATCGAGGGATTATCTGGCAAGTAGTTGGCGATCAGCTACAGGTGACCAACGAGTACGCATCAACTGGGCACATGTGCTTTGCCGGCAATCAGCTTGGCTCACAGGAATCAACAGCAATCGTGCTCGAATTTTTGTCACGCTTTCCGGATGAATCAGGGGCAGGCGTCATTACCATACCTGATACCGCCCGCGATACTCATTTGCATAAGATGTCGCCGACCCTCTCTTCCTTGATTGAACTTGGCGACGTTCGAGCACGGTTGATGGTGCAGTTGCGATCGCGCGGTATTTTCTCCGGTTTCCTCGAACTGCAGCAATGCGGCAGAACCAGAGAATGGAGTCATGAGTATGACGCCGTTGTTCTTCAGAAAGTCGCCGAAATGCTCTCTGTTGTTGTGCAGCAGTCCTTCGACCAATCGAAAATTGAGATGGACGCGCGCGAAATGAAACTGATCAACGAGATCGCCAGTCTCTTTCGTGAATCGCGTGGTCAGACGAGCCAGGAATCTCTTGTCAAATCCGTTATGCTCGTTGCCGAACACATGGGCTTCACCCATTCACAAATATATCTTTATAGTGCAGAGGAGGGCGTGCTGACGCCGCAAATGCAGGAAGGCAATAACGCTGCTGTTGATCTATCGACGAAAGACAATCCGTTTGTGGCTGTGTTTGAATCGGGTCGAGGAAAAATTGTCAATGCTGAGTTTACACGCAAGGGTGATCCATTTTTCGGGCACGACATGGCTTTGGTACTGCCCTTAGTATCAGAAGGCGAGCGATTGGGGGTGATCGGCCTGTGGCAAAGATTGCCCAACAAGCCACAATTTAGACCGCAGGATAGAGAACTCGGGTTGACCATTGCTGGTCACCTGTCGAACGTTATTCGCGCAGATCAAGCAATTAGCCAAATTCGCGCCGATCGAGCACGGGCGGCACTAATCAACAAAGTGTCCAGCGAGATCCGTCAATCGCTTAAAGAGGTTGACCAGATTATGCATACGCTGGTCACAGCCGTGCAAGAGCATTTCGGTTTGGCTCTATGCGTAGCATCAATGTACGATGCGCAAACAGAGGAGTTCACCAAATCAAAGACGGCAGGCGACAGTGTTTACGAGACCAGCTTCGCCAGTGCCGGCGAGGATCATTTGGCACCGAATATTGGCGAACAAATATTCTTGTCCATGGTAGATGAACTCAAGGAAGGACAGACCATCTATCTCTCGCATGACGAATTAAAGGCCCGCCTGGAAGGACGTAATGTCGAGGTACCAGCGCATTATAAGCAAGCGACCTTGGTGCCGCTGATCCACGCCGGGCAATTCAAAGCCGCATTATGCATGATCTCGTCGGCCCGCGCATCGGCCTTTAAAGATAAAGATATGAAGATGATGATGGATCTCGCAGATCGGGTGGCGGTAGTTGTTTCACACGCTGAGCTCTTCGCTCAGGTTGAGCAACAAGCTGTGACTGATCCGATGACCGGCTTGTTCAATAGGCGATATTTCCAGGAACAACTAGACAAAGAAATCGACCGTTTTCAACGTTTCGGCCACGCCTTTTCTTTTATCATTGTTGATCTCGACTATCTGAAGAAAATAAATGACAGCTATGGCCACCATTTTGGTGACATCGCGATCAAACACATTGCCAATGTCTTGAAGCGCAATGTCAGAGACGTCGATACAGTAGGCAGGTTCGGTGGCGAGGAGTTTGTCGTACTCTTACCAGAAACAGATTTGCAGCATGCCCGTATGGTAGCGGAGCGAATATGCGTTGCTATTCGTGAAAAGGAGATCGAAGGTATTGGCACCGTCACAGCCTCCCTAGGTTTGGCAACCTTCCCTTACGATGCTCAGGAGCGAGACCAATTACTTGAGCTTGCCGACAAGGCTCTTTACTTAGCCAAGCACCGCGGCAGAAATCAGGTGTGCTCGGTGGCCGAAGAATTGATGCCTAGTATCGAAAGTGGTGGCGCACCAGCAAAATTGATCAAGCCTCCATTCGAGCAATTGCCCATTGAACAAATAAGTGGTGCCATCGATTTGGGCATGGTAGCGGAAGAAGGCATACTCGGAGTGATCAATAAAATTGTCCAGGCCATCGACGAGCGTGATGCCTACGATAGAGAACGATCACCGCGTGCCTACACATATGCCGGACGGATCGCTCAAGCCATGCATTTGTCAAAGGAGCACGCTGAAACAATTTCGCTAGCGGCATCGATGGCTAATTTGGGAAAAGTTGCGGTTTCAGAAGACGTCCTCCGCAAACAAGGGCCGCTCACAGATGAGGAGATGGAGCAAATTCGCCAAGCTCCCAGTATCGGTGCACGTTTGTTAGACTCCGCAAAGATGCTGCATCGGGTAGCTGGAATCGTCGAGAGCTACCGTGAGAGTTGGGATGGCACTGGCTATCCGAAGGGCTTGAAAGGCGACGAGATTCCACTTGAATCTCGCATCATTGCCGTCGTTGATGCCTATACGGCCATGACTAGCGATCGTCCCTACCGCAAGAGTTTGACTCGCGCCCAAGCGATTAAAGAAATCCAGGAGATGTCCGGCAAGCGCTTTGATCCACGTCTGGTGAAAATATTTCTCTCAGTCCTGGCCAAAGAATCAAAGTAGAATCGAAGTAGATAGCCGAGCTGCCGCACACGTATAAATGACACACATATATATGTTGTGTGTGTTTAGATCGTTGCGCCAGCGCTCGCCATTTTAAAAGCCCGCCTCTAACATTGCCTGCTCCAGCGAAAATCTGGAACTGTTGAGTAGCCTGATTTTTCGGGCGTGACCGGCCGCCCTTTAACCATTCCTTAAACTTTTCATTACGCTCTTGTGCCCTAATCGATAAGCGCTATAATTAAAAAAGATCACCCGGAAATCAATGCTTCCTAATTAAAAGGCACCGTATATGGAGCCTTAAAAGTCTCACCATGCTAGGTTGCTTTGTCAGTCGGATTTGATCGTGTTGAAGGGCCACACTCTCGCTCTTAACGAGCAGTCATGGGAGCAAGCCCCTCTGAGCCCGGTGGGTGAACCGGCAGAGGGGCTTGATCGCGTTTGGTGTTATTTACCGCGTTTGGCAAACCCGGATTTTACTTTTTAAGCGATAGCTCACTGACCGGTCGGTAGCTTGTGCAAATGGTCGCATGTGGCCGCTCCGTCTTCAAACAATCTGTCGGATTATTGAAGCGGCAGTCATCGCAAAGATATCTGCTTGTACCTTTTTTATTGCTCGCTACACGCAGAGTTAGCCAGGACAAGGCGAGAACGACGGCGACGGCTGTTATCCAGTAAATGAGAGAGTGGTCCATGATGGCCTGCCTAAAATTACGATTGCCCTTGCATTTTCGGATCGAGGACGTCGCGCAAAGTATCACCTAAAACGTTAAAGCACAAGATTGTTATAAAAATGAGGAAGCCAGGAGCAAGAAGCCATGGCTTATCTAGTAATTCATTTATATTGTCCAGGGCAAATTTGAGCATATTGCCCCAGCTGGCATCCGGTTGCTGAATGCCAAGCCCAATGAAACTGAGACCGCTCTCCGAAAGAATGAAGCCGGGCACTTGCAATGTGCCAGCGACGATAATAAAACTCGCTGTTTGCGGAATGACATGCTTGATGACATTGATCAATTCGGGCATTCCCGACGCGCGAGCAGCCTGGACAAACTCTTCATCACGGATAGACAAAACCATGCCGCGAATGATCCGGCCAATCCAGCCCAGCCGATAAAAGAGAGAATGACAGTGATCAGGGCGAAACGCTGAGAGCTGGACATGCCGGGCGGCAGGATCGCCGCCAAACCAATCAACAGATAAAAGCTGGGTATAGACATGACCGCCTCGGCGACGCGCATCATAATGTTGTCGACGACACCGCCTAGAAATCCAGATACGCCACCGTATATGATGCCGATCGGGAAAGCGATGAACAATCCCAGAAAGCCTATAGTCAAGCTCTTTTGCGCACCGAAAAACAAGCGTGAATAGCTATCTCTTCCGTTTACGTCCGAACCGATAATGAACAACCGGGCCGGATCGTCAACGCCAAAAAGGTGAAGATCACAGGCGATCAGCCCGAGTAATTTATAAGATTCGCCGTGGTAAAAAATCCGGATCGGGTAATTTTTTTCTTGAACTTCGTTATACGATTGTTGAAATGTTGTTGGATCAAAAGTGCGCTCGACCTTCAGCACATAAGGCCAGCACACTTTGCCGTTATCGCGCCAATGGATAATCGTCGGCGGCGCGTTGCCCAAATCTGGATCATTGAAGTCCATGCTGTAAGGCGCGAAGAAATCGGCAGGGCTGATACGTAAAGCAAAAACAGAATGACAAAGGCGATGCGAGCAATCGGATCTCGCCAGGTCTTTTGCCACGCCGATTTTCTCAAGGGTTTTTCAGCAGCAATCGGATTTAAGTTCTCGATGGAGACAGCCATCACATTACTCCAAGACAATCCGAGGATCGGCAAATTTCAACATAATGTCGGCAATCAGATTGCCCACAATCAGCATCAGCGCACCCAGCATTAATGAGGCCATGACTAAGTTCAAGTCTTTGGTTAAAACCGCATCCAACATCAGCCGTCCCAATCCCGGATAACTGAGGACGGTTTCGGTTAAGGCGGCACCACTAAGCAATGAGCCCAGCTCAAACCCCATCAACGTAATGAGTGGGTTGATCGCATTTCGCAAAGCGTGCCGGTAGATCACCTTATGCTCCGGCAGCCCCTTTGCCCGCGCCGTTCTCACATATTCTTGCCTGAGAACGTCGAGCAAATTGCCTCGCATCTGTCTCTGGATTCCGGCCAGTCCGACAAAGGTCAATACAGTCACCGGAATGATCAGATGCCAGGCTAAGTCCACGACTTGCTGCTCGTGCGACATGTCGAAGAAATTGGGGCTGGTCAAACCGCCTATAGGTAAAAGCCCAGAGGCCAGTGCCACCATCAGCAGCAGCATAGCCAGAAGAAAAGTGGGCATCGACATACCGACGGCTGTAACAATGCCAAAGAACTTATCGATCCATGTCCCTCTGTAAACGGCTGCATATGTTCCCGCCGGAATGGCAATGAGCCAGGTAAAAAAGAGACTGAGTGTGCTTAACAACAAAGTATTCCCGGCTCGCTGCATGAGCAGGCCAAAAACGGAACCGCCGGTAGTGGAAATACCCAGGTCGCCGGTGAGCAACCTTTCCAGCCAGAGAGCGTATTGCACTACTGGCGGTTTGTTTAGTCCGAGTCTCTCTTCTTCAGCTCTGATCGTGGCCGCTGAGATGGCCGGATTGGCTTTCAATGTGGCCAATGGATCAATCGGCGCGAGCTTCAACATCGTAAAGCTCATTATTGAGATAATGAAGAGCAATGGCAGCGCCTGTAATACCCTCTTTAAGATGTATATGGGAATTGACATTAAAGCGTTCCTCGCTTCACATAAATCTCCTCGATGTTGTGCAGGCTGCCTCGCGGTGTGGCATAAATTGCTAAGGGAGTTGGCTTATAATTACCGATAGTGTTGCGGATTGCCGTCAAGTCCAGCATCGAATAGAGATAAATAAAAGGAACCTGATCGTACACGATCTGCTGATAACGATCGAAGTACTGATGCCGCTTTGCGGTATCGAGTGTAGTGGCACCTTTATTGAAGCACTGATCAATTTCCTTTTCCCAATCGCGCGCGTCGGTGCACACCGTGCTACCATCAGGTCCTGGCAGCCTTTGATCGAACATATGTAGCCGCCGTTTGACTTCCAGACATTGGCCCCGGCGTATGGCTCAATTTTGTCTCCGGTGAGGCCCATCACTACCGCATCCCAATTCAAACTTTGATCTACCTTATCGACGAGGATATTGAAATCGATCGGTTGGTAATTTACTTTCATTCCCAGTTTTTGTAGATCATTTTGAATGATCACGCAAGTGGCATCGCGCATCGTATTGCCAGCGTTTGTATTGAGAGTAAACTCGACGAAATGCCCATCCTTGTCGTAAAGTTTGCTGCCGCGCTTTTGAAAGCCGCCTTTTTGCAAAAGCGCTTCCGCCAGCTTCAAATCTTGCGGGTAAGGCTTAAGCGATTTATTGACATACACTGAAGCCGGCGATTCCGGGCCGTACAAAGCAGAACCTACCCCGCGCAAAACATTGTTGACAATAGTCGTTCGATTGATGCCGTGACTGACTGCCTGCCGAAAATAGACATTGTTGAACCACTGTTGCTTAACCGGATCCACATAAAATTGGCCTGTCTTTGGGTTGCGGCGGCGGTTCATATTGAAAATGAGGAACATGGTTCCGTCATCCGGTCCCAAATTGTACATTTTGAAATTGCCTGTCGCTTCGCGCTGTTTCATTAAAGCAGCATCCGGACCGCGAATACTTCTGATGTCGAGCAGATCCAACTCATTACCGTAAAACTTGATCAGCATGGCATTTTGGTCGGGAACGATCGCTTCTGTAAATCTATTCAGGTAGGGCAATCGACGTTTATGGATATCGCACATTGCATAATTAGGGTTGCGCACCAACTCGATGCGCTGGCTAGGCACATAGCGATCGACTTTGAAAGGCCCACTGGTCACCATCTCACGAGGATTAGAGTTGATGTCCCAGACTGCCGGAAATTTTTCATGAGCGTTGGGTCCGATCGTGTATTTCTCCAAGGCATGCTTCGGTGCGATACTGATGCCCTGCAGGCTACTGAGAAATGGTGCAAAAGTGTGAGCAGTGCGAAACTTAACTGTTAGATCGTCGATCTTCTTCACTGTCGGGTAGTCGTTCTCCACAGCAATCGTATCCTTGAGACTTTTGTTACCGAATCCTTCTTTTATCAGCTTGTCGAAGGTGAAAACAATATCGTCAGCAGTGATCGGTTTTCCATCAGACCAGCGCAAGCCTCGGCGCAAAGTAAATGTATACTCCAAGCCATCCGAGCTGACAGTGTAAGACCGAGCCAAGCGGCATAACGGCTTGCCAGTCCAGGGATCGACATCGATCAGCGACTCGAAAATCAGTTGACCGATGCCGTGGCTTTCAACATCTGTCGCTTGCCACGGATTGAAAGTCTTAATACCGGTGCCGAAAGTAGCCACTGTGATCGAACCACCAAATTTTCCTGGTTCGCCACGTGCCTGCCAAAATTCTGCTATCGCTTCATTGCCTTTGGCTGAGACAAGCTCAGAACCTGAGCTGGCGGAGGCCACCACCAGCCTGGATGGTGGTTTTGCTATCGCCTGAGAATAATCGGCTGTGTTACCGGATGTGGGCAGCTGCCCCGCCAGTAGACAAGGCAATAGACAGAGGACCATGAGTAAGACGTGACTGAAGGCCCTGCCTTGCCAACCGCAATCAATGAGCTTCGACTTCACTTCTTCCAAAGCTCATCTATATTATGCAAACCGTTCGCTGGTTGAGATAATGGTGTCGGCCGGAAGTTCTGGAGTGTGTTGTGCTGTCCGATGATCGCCATCGGCGATGCGATGAAAACAAACGGTGCCTGGTCATAAATGATCTTCTGATATTCATCATAAATGGCATGCCGTCTAGCTACATTCAAGGTGGTCGCTCCTTGATCGAAAAGCACGTCCAAGCGCTTCTCCCACGGGCGCGCATCGGTTACCACTGTAATGCCGTTTTGATCCGGCTTGCGCAAATCAAAAAGATGCAAGCGACCGCCAGATTTCCAAACATTGCCGCCGTTGTTTGGCTCCTGCGGATCGCCAGTCAAGGACATGAGGACAACATCCCAATCCAGTGATTCAGATGTTCGGTCGTTGAGCACATTGAAGTTAATTGGCTGGAAATTGACTTTAATGCCGAGCTTGGCTAAATCGGTCTTTAACTGATTGCCGGTCGCCTCGTAGAACGTGCTGCCGGCTGAAGCATACAAGGTGAATTCCACTTTGTGTCCGGTTTTGTCACGCAAGAAACCGTCAGGGCCCTTCTTAAAACCAGATTGAGACAATAAGTTGTTTGAGTAAGATAGATCCATCTTGAACGGTTTCAAGTTTTTATTGAAAAATGAGCTGGCGGGCGGCTCCGCCGTGAACAACGGCGCCCCAATACCTCTAAAATAATTGGCCACGAGAGCGTCACGGTTAATCGCATGATTGATCGCTTGCCTAAAGTTAACATCGTTGAACCAGGCTGATTTAATCGGATCGACATACGGCTTATTCGTCTTCGGGTTCTTTCTTCGATTCATGTTGAACATGACAAATGTGGTGCCGAAGGATGGTCCTAAGTTGTACAGCTTGTAATTGCCCTTTTGCTGGCCAGCCAATAGTTCAGGCACGTTTTGTGCTCGCACTCCGGTGTTGTCTAACTCGCCTGATTTGAACTTCAAAAGATTGGTATTAGGATCGGGAACGATCAAAAAAATCAACTTTTGCAAGTAAGGTAGTTTCTTCCCCTCTTTGTTGACAGAATAATAGTTATTCGTCGCCTCCAGCTCCACTCTCTGCGCGGTGACAAAGCGCTTGAGCCGATACGGCCCACAGGTCACCAGAGTAGCCGGGTCAAGCTGCGCTGCCCATAGCTTGAAAAATTCGTCGCGGCCGTTGGCTTGTTTGAGAATCGGCTCAATTATGTGCTTCGGCGCGATCGACATGCTGAGCAGGCGGGAAAAGGGAGCGAATGGTTTGGGCGTGACGAATTTATTTGTCAATTTATCGACAGTCGTCACTGTTGGCATCTTGCCGTTGATCGTGACGACATCGCGGATAGATGAATTGCCATAACCCTGAGCGATGATTGTATTCCAGGTGAAAGCGACATCGTCAGCGGTAATTGGTTGTCCGTCAGACCACTTCAAGCCTTTACGCAACTTCGTCGTGTAAGTCAGTCCATCTTTGTCTACAGAAAAGGAAGAAGCCAAATCCGGAATAACGTTGCCTGTATAGGGATCGACCGTCAAAAGCCCACTAAACATAAAACCAGCTAGATCGCTCGAGGTGCTGTCGTTCGCCGTCCAGGGATTAAATACTTTAGGATCGGCGGCGATTATCGAACGCACGAGCGTGCCACCATAGCGACCGATATCGAAACGGCCCACACGCATTTCTTCGTCTCCTACCAGGCGGGTTGTGTAGTCGCCTGGATAGGGCGAGGCCACTAAAGGCAATACACTGGCTGGGGCTTTTGTCGCCGCCGGGGTAGCGGTGCTTTTGCTGGGGCTCACGGCAGATGTGCTAGTTTTGCCGACAGCTGTTTCGGATCCTTCAGCTGCGGTGCTAGCTATAGTGGTGGCTGTGGCGGCAAAAAGCAAAGGCACCAACAGCAGTACCAGCAACTGCCGCGCCCGGGTCTCTATCATCTCGCAAAATTTAGACATTCTCAACCTTCCCTATTGCCCTCGCCTGATATTGCCAGCCAATTGCTTCGAAAGAATAAATACTCGAAACGATGCTGCTAAGTAATTCTAAAGTATGTCGCGACTGTCAGCTCGCGTCGCTTTCCGCTTTCGGCAGCTTGACAGTGAGTGAAACCTAAGATCGGCTTCATCCAAATGTCAGGAGCGCGAGGTACCTTAGAGGCCGATCCGCCAGTCTTTGCGGCGATCGGCCAATTTATGGATAAGTCATGGTTAAGTTCCCGCCAATACTGAAATCGACCGCTCTTTTAGCTTTAGGTCTGTTCATCTTGCTGAACGGCAGCTTTTCCCTGGCCGCGGCACTGAACACAAAGGCGAGCAAGAATTCTGATCAAAACGGTGTTTTGCAAACCATCGACTCAGCCATTCAACAGTTCAAAGATGGTGGCAGACCGGATGTCGTCTTGCTAGGGTCATCGCTGATAATGGCCCCTGTTTGGACCGCGGATTTCAAACGCTGGGGTTTTGCAGGGGCGGGCGATTTTTATCGCCACCACCACTCGAAAATCCTGGAAACCGAACTCTCGCAGAGCGGTCGACGTCCGATCGAGGTCTTTAGTTTCGCCGTGCCAGGGGCGATGGTCTCCGATATGTATTTGGTGGCCGATAAGATTTTAACTGGCAACAAGGCGCCCTCTCTTGTCGTTTACGGCGTGGCGCCGCGCGATTTCATGGATGACCTGGCGGCAGGCGAAACCAGGACCGTGGTATTTGACCGCCTGGGTGAGGTTGCCGATCTAAACCGCAGTAATTTTGCTACATCCAGTTTTGATGAAAAATTTGAACTGATCTTGGACCGGACCATATATTTATTCGGTAAACGCACGCGCTATCAGGCGAAAGCCGATTCGTTTTGTCGACGAGTGATAGCCTGTGCCTCCGAAAATCGCCAGGACAACGATCTTTTTACCGCTACTACTGCTGCGGTCTTTCCTCTTTTTCAAGATCGGCAGGTACTCTGGCGGAAAAGTGTGGACGAATACCATATGCGGTATCAGAAATTCAATCAGACTCAATTTGTCAAACAACAGCAATTTCTGCAAGACCTGATCACTACATGCAACAACCGTCACACCAAATTGCTGCTGGTGAACATGCCTCTAACCAAACGTAATCTGCAATTGATGCCCGATGGGCTGTACGAAAAATATTTGAGCAGCTTAGAGACTATTGCCCGTGAAAATTCAGTACCATTGTTAGATTTGTCCAAAGCGAATTACTCAGACCAATGCTTCTACGACACTGTGCATCTTAATGAGGTTGGGGCCAAGTCTTTTCTGGGCAGCCTGGCTAAAGTAATCCGCAATGACAGTCAAGGTCAATTAACCGCTTCTGTCGGCAGCACCTCATTGTGATCGGACTTCTCCAAGCAGCAAGAACGGTCGTTATAGCCTTTATGTTGGCTGCTTTTTTGTTTCTCTCTGTTTGCCTGGATGCTCTGATGGCTAGGGCAAGAAGCTCCTCTGGAAGTTCTTCTGGATATTCTTCTGGCGCCGCAAAATCCGCTGGCTGGGCGATTGACTCAAGTAGCAATTTCGCTGGCACGGTTAATTGCAAGTTCACTGAAAAAGCAGTTTATATGCGTCTTGAGAAATTGGGGCTGGTGATCATTACGACTGCGCCAAAATGGAACATGCGGGTCTATAACGAGATCAACAAAAGCTGCATCAATATGCCTTATGACTTTTGGAAAACCCGCTTCATCGTCGGCACACAACACAAGCGTCTTACCTCTCAGCCAGAACTGGATCCGGTCGCTGCGCACAAGACGAAATTGATTCAGGGTTGTCCGGCCGTTGAATATATAATCAAGCGCAAGATGCCTGATGGTTCTTTGACCGATGTCAGCGAGTTGTGGCTGGCAAAATCAATTGTCGGACCAGCACAGTTGAAGCAACTTTTTCATGTTGTTCTCAATACACCTGAGGATTTTCGCGGCGTACCGCTCACCATTTCCACACATCAAAACGGACAGATGGTACCGATCTTGGAAGCCTACCGGATAAAGCGAACGACTTTTCCCAAAGAGCAGTTTCAGCCGCTTTCCGGATATAAGGAAGTGAAGGACGAGCTGGCCCTGATGCTCGATGAATCCGAGCAGAAAGATGTTGCCGATAGTTTATTAGGACCGCTGCCGAAAACAAACAGCGAAGCTCAAACCAAGATGCGCCACTAGAGACATTAGAGAATTCATTGTCTGACTTATTCTCCTGTTTTCATTATCCTATCCACCTCTTCCAGTTGCGCTAGTATGGATGGATCTTTAGATTGGTGCATGGCTAAATCCAGCTGGGATCTGGCTTTCTCTCTCTTGCCACAGGCGACCAGAGATTTGATTATCTGCAGTTGCGCCTCATCATGCATATCAGGATGAACCAGAAGCGGTTCTAATATCTCAATTGTCCTGTTTGGGTCGTCCTCACCAAAGACTGCCTTGCCCCAGACTAAAATTTCAGTCGGCCTGAGCGGAACAAGTTTTGCCAAAACAGTGTATTGGGCATCAGCGGCGCTCAACTGGTTACCTTCAGCCAGGGCAAGAGCCAAGTACCGCCGAGCATTGAGATCATTTGGATTGCCCTTTACGGCTAAAGTGAGAACGTCTATAGCGTCTGGGATATCACCATTTGCCACAAGCGAATATCCTTTTTCCGCGACGGCGTGCTCGTCGGCTTTTGCCAATGAAATCATTTCCTGCATATTGAATTTAGGTATTGCAACTGTCGGCTTACTTTCTTTTTTCTTGTTCGCTCGCTGATTAGCCTTAACCGCAGCTGCAAAAGCGATGTCACGTTGTTCTCTTGCTTTCGTCAATTCGGGATCTAACTTGAGCGCTTGGTCAAAATCACTTAAGGCGCGACTAAAGTATTTGAGCTTGAGAAAACAGATGCCTTGCTCCATTAGAAAATCCTTGTTGTCAGGGTTGAGCACCAGCAACTGATTGAGTGTTTGTGTTGCTGATCGATAGTTATTCATCGCTATCTGGCAAGTGGCCAGCCGACCGAGTAAATCTGTATCTTTGTTGTTAGCGTTGCTGGCCGTAATCAAATCTTTTTCCGCCTTGTCCAACAAATGGAGTTTCAGATAACAATTGGCTCTGGCTTTCAGATCTTCAGCTTGCGCATCTTCATCAGCTAAGGACAATGCTTTTGTCAGCGACTCGGCTGCCTCCGCCCAGGACTCTCTTCTCATTTGGATACTGGCAAGACAATCGTAATCTTCTTTTGTTGCTTTGCCGGAGGCCCTTTTCGATTGCTTGTTTGAAATCGTCAAACGCTCTGACGTCATCGTGAACGTCCAGGAACAGCATGCCGCGCTGCCTGTATGGTTCAGGCAAGTTACCATACTTAGCGATGGCAACTTGGAATTTAGACAATGCTGCGTCGTCGTTCTGTAAAGCATGATAAGCAGCGCCTTGCCCACATAAAACATCAATGGAAAAAGGGGCCGCCTTGGCCGCATTGTCAAAATCATTGAGAGCATTTTGAGGCTGACCAGCAATCAGAAATGCTTCGCCACGGGCTATGTAAGCCGAAGGACTATTGGAGTCGCTTACCGCTTGCGTGAATTCTTCCAAGGCACAATTGGGTTTTCCCTCTTTGAGATAATTTTGTCCAAGAGCCATATGCTCGCGAACAGTTTGTGAATTTACCGTAAACACGCCATACGCCAGAATAGTCAGAATCAAAACTATCCCGGCAAGAGCGCATATTTGCCTTGGCGTTGCGTCTTCCTGGTAAAACTTAAGTTTGGCTTGTTTCAGGCTTCTTAATAGCTCTTTTTGTTCTTCTTTGTCTTTTGCGCTTACCTCTTCCAACTTAAGCGCCTTCAGGCCAAGGAAACTGCTGCGAGCGGAGCGCGCTTCCGGCAGTGACGATTGGTTAACCACCTCAATCACGTCAGAACTCTCAATTACTCTTTCGGCGTCGACCGCCAGTGTTTCCAAACTGCTGTCTTCGGCGTCATCTGGAGTGGGAACGGAATCAGAAATGGCGATGGCACTGTCTTCAGTCTCGGCCTCGCCTGGATCGGCGATAGCCATCGCAGCCAAATCACTCTCTTCACCATTTATCGTTGGCTTACCCTTTTCAGCGTTTGTCGACTCAATAAATTCGGCCGCCGTTTCTGTGTCGGTGTTTTGCCCTGTGGAAGAAACAAGGCTGGGAACCAATTCATTTTCAAGTTGGGGTGCGGGCGTGTTGTGCTCACTGGACTTTGACTGAGCCGCTTGTTCTAACAATTCTAGAGCGGTGATGATGTCGCCAGCTAAGAGCTTGCTCGACGACTTTTGCTTGTGTCCATGCGCTTTGGCTGTCTTTACTCGCTCAGACAAATCGACAACTTCAGGCACCGCCGCAGGCAATTGGTTGACTGCTTCAATCGCTCCTTCCAATGCTACTAGAGTGTTGATGATGTCGGCCGCTGAAAGTTTGCCTGTTGACCTTTGTTTGTGCGCATCCGCCTTGGTTGTTTTTTTCCGCTGAGCCAGATCGACAACTTCAGGCTCTGCCCGGGGCAATTGGTTGGACGCTTCAATCGCGCTAGAACTCTCAATCACCATTTGTGCATTTTCTACCGCCTGTGCATTTGACGTGCTGCCTTCTAGCGCTGCTAGAGTCTTGATGATTTCGACGGCTGAAGGTTTGCTTGGCGTTTCTTGCACGTCTACATTTGCTGTAGTTATCGCTACCGGTTGAGGCAGATCGACAACTTCAGACACCTGCTGGATCGTTTGGTTGACTACTTTAGTCGCATCAGGACTCTCAACAACTTTCTCGATATCGTCGGATGAAGTCGGGCGTTCCGTTAACCAATTATCTCCACAATAAAGTTCAAGTTCTTCCGTTAACCAGTGATCGCCACAGTAAACTTCAAGACCGACTGCCAGGACTGACTCCTTCTTCCTCTTCAGCGCTTCTTCCGCTTCTTTGTGAAAGCGTAGTTGTTTAAGCACCTCCGGTAGTGGCAGATCGATGTTTTGATCGATCTGCAACAGATCGGAGGAATTTGCTTCTTTGTAGAAAAACTGTCCTTCCTCGACAGACAAAAGGCGCGTAAGAGCAGCCCACCCTGCCAATTGTCTCTTGCCGTTCTTAAAGGTTACTGCCCTAATATTCTTCCCATCTGATATCACAACGCTGGCTTTTACATGCGCTGTATCGATTTGCAGCAAGCCGTATTCAACAGGTTCTAGACCCTGTATCAACTCGAGCACTGCGGATAGGTGAATCGAATTGACTCGATCGCAAAAATGCCATTTTAATGTCATGAAAATTGCTCTGAGCCAGCCCAGTTAGATGTACACCAGTAATAGCGCCACTAAGGTGGGTCACCAACGTCAAGGCTTCCCTCCTCAGGTTGTTCGATTAAACTCCAGAAGAATCGCGCAGTTGGACGCTACAAATGCGCCGAGCAAAACTAAAGCCAGCTGGGTGGCGAGCACTTGTCCTTGAGCGCTCCCTTCCGTAGCTAGCGCAAACGTCTGGCTCGCTTCGATGATTGCAAACGTGAAAGTGACAATGAATGGCAAGAACAAAGCCAAGGCTGCAGAGGACTCGACCAAAGATCCCCTGTGCTTTGTTCGCGCCGAAATGCCTGAGTTGACCCTCATCACCTCATCACCCAGCCCCCAATAAACCTCAACCGCTTAACGCCCCCTTGGTGTTCAAGGAGGCTAGCTAATGTCTCTATGCCCCTGTTTCAGCCAATCTAACTACAAGGCACAATAGAATAATTTCATGTGGTGCCCTATCGATCGGATGTTAGGAATGCGTCGTGCTCTCGTTCCGCATCAGCAAGATCATCCCTGGCCAGTTGTTCTAAAAACGCCCGCTTGTTCTAACATTGCCCGCTTGTTCCAACAAGGCGAGAGACTTGATGATCTCGGCAGCAGTAAGTTTGCTTGACGATTCCGGCCCATGTCCACGCGCTATGGCTTTCTTGACCGTCTGAGCTAGATCGACAACTTCAGACACCTCCGGTTGGGGACCGGGCGTGGTGACCTGGCGGGACTCACATTGAGCCGCTTGTTCTAATGATGCTAGAGACTTGATGATACCGGCAGCTGAAAGTTTGCTTGGCAGTTCTGTCTCGTGTCCGTCTACCTTGTCTGTTGTAGCCGGCTGAGCCAGATCGACCGCTTCGGGCTTATGTCCATCTGCCTTGGCTGTTGTAACCGGCTGAGCTAGATCGACTGCTTCTGGCTTTGGCGGAATCTGTTGGCTAACCGCCTCAGCCATTTGAGAACTCTCAATAACGCTGTAGATATCTTCGGCAGAAGTCGGGCGTTCAGTTAGCCAGTTGTCCCCACAGTAAGCCTCGAGTTCCTCTGCTAGCCAATTATCGCCACAATAAGCTTCCGGTCTTGGCGGGCGTTCTTCTTCCTCTTGCTTCCTGATTGGCGCTTCTGCCGCCTGTTTGCCAGAACGTACCTGGTCCATCACCTCAGACAATGGTATCTCTACGTCTTGTTTGATCTCCGCCAGATCTGAGGCGCTGGCTTCTTTGTAGAAAAACTGTCCTTCTCCAATCGAGAGAAGCCTGGTCAGAGCAACCCGCCCTGTCAATTGTTCCGCACCGTTGTCGACGGTTACTGCTTTAATGTACTGCCCGGCGGCGATGACGATATTGGCTTTGACATTTGCTGCATTAACCTGCAACAAGCCGTTCTCGACAGGCTCGAGACCCTGTATTAAGTCGAGCACCGCCGATAGGTGAACCGAACTAATTCGATCGCAGAAATGCCATTTTAGAGTCATGAAAATTGGCCTGAGCCAGGCTAGACAGTTATGCTTGGGTGGGTGAGCTGTTGTCTCCAGGGGTTGGTTTCGCTAACCAGCGCTTGAACCGCCAGCTTCGCACTTATCTGCAAAGTTTCTGGCGATCGTATTTTTCTGGCTAGCTTCGGCGAGTACGAAAGTGTAGTTACCAATTAGTGGAAAGAGCAGGGCTAACCGTATAGACTCGACCGAAGTTCCCCCGTTGATTTATTCGCAAAAAATCGCTTGAGTTGATTGACCTCCATCAAATCGACCCCTGGAACGTCAGCTGCTAAGCCCCCTCAGTGTAAGCAGACCAACTAAGGGGACTATGCCCACGCTTTGCCCCAAGCTAACTACAGTTCACAATAGAAAAATCTTATATGATCCGTCATCGATCAAGTGTCAATAGCTCTTCGTAAAAGGCGCCGTACTGTCGCTCTACATCGACAAGATGAACCTCAAGGATCCAATGACGTAATTCACCATTGATGTCCGGATCCCTCATCCGTTTGTTATTTTCAATACAAATGTAGTTTGCGGAATGTTCTCCCAACTGCATTTCATGCGGGAATGTGCCGATCAGATGACCAGCATGAGGACCACCATATAGCCAACCAAGTTGGCGGCTGCGCTCCACGATATCCTCGAAAAGTTCTCTGCCAGTTATGTCTGGATGGTCTCGGAAATATTGTTTGGTCTCCTGAAATACAATTTCTAGGTCGTTTACCATCTTACGTTTGGCTGAGTCATCGCCAAGCAGATACGTTCGACCAAAGTCTGCCTCCCATTCTTCAAAGACGGGGCCGAAGTCAAAGAAGACCAAATCATCTTTTTGAATTGTCAAATCGGGTGGATTTTCACGGTAGGGGCAAAGAGTGTTAACACCGGCTCGCACAACTCTTTTATGCCAGTACTTGCGGATGCCGAAAAGTTCAAGCGCCAGTTGATAGACTTGATCGCTCAACTGCTTTTCGGTTATCCCAGGGCGAATGAAGCCGCGCTCCTCTGTTTGGGCAAATAAAAGCTCTGCCTTCGCCTGAGCCGCGAGCAATTCTTGTTCAGTTTTGGAATGTATTTCTGCGGTCAAGATTCTCTGACCTGCAATTGAAATTGTCTTGACGGAACAACCGGTAAGTTTATCAAAAGACAACGCGGATTATTTCTACTCTCTTAAAAGGAATCAAAGCCCAAAGCACCGCCCGACTAATCTAGCTAGAGCATTCCTTAATGCTATGTCATTAAAATGTGACATGCTATCAACTCTATGAGTTGAATGGCGCGCGGTTGCCCGTGCTGACCATGTCACATTTTAATCACCTGCCGCTATGTCCAGATTTTGCAAATTCAATCGTAGAATCATTCATTCACATTTGCTCTAAAAATGTTCCGCGTCTTCCGCCGTCAGCGCTCACTTACTTTACTGAATAACTCCGGCGCAAAAGTTTGGACTGAAGAGATTGTCACAGCACCGCCGAAATTAGACAGTTCGCCACCGCGGGCCGATAGTGCCACTTTTTGGACAACACCCACCACTTTGCCGCGCAGGCTGATCACCGGACCGCCGCTGTTGCCTGTCGTAATTGGCGCATCTACTTCCAGAATGTGTGGCGCGACTCTGCTGATTCGACCGGTGCTGAAGGTCGGAGCATAATATTTAGAGGCATCGGCGTCGATTTGGTCCGAAGCCATGGGATAGCCAATAACTTGAATCTCTTGTCCTTCTGATGGGGCAATCGGATCGAATTCCAATGGTGGTATCGTATTCGATGGCGCCGTTAGGATGGCCAGATCGGGGTCGGTCTCTCCCTTGCCGACCTTATAGATGGTCGCTTCGACCGCGGGCTCGGTCACCGGACCCGGCTTGTGCAGAAAATAACCTAACTGATGATCTAAGTTTACTTGGCCAAGATATTTCTGAAATAGAATGCGTCCCGGATCGGCACGCACTGACAGAAAATTCTCGTAATAATCCCAGATCCCGTCGATTGTGGATATGTATAAATTCTTCTCGGCCGCGGTAATATTTTTCTTCGCGCTCAAATTGATCGTCGCCAACAGCTCGTTGAAGCGACTATCTACATCTCTACCGTTCGCCGTGCGCTCAGCAGCAAGACGCATGGCGGCGTAAAAACGCTCACATTCCTTTGTCAGTTGTTCGCCGTTTTCGACAACGTGTCTGTTCGTGAGGAAATACGTTTTGGTTGTATCGCTAGTTCTGATCGGAAATGCGCTGCCGTAACCAACGACACGGAAACCTCTGTCATCGACGGTGGTGGCAAAGACAGGATAGCGGTATTTTGGTGATAAATCGGTTAGTTGAACCCATAGTCCCGATTTCAAGTGAAGTTTCAAGCCGACGTTCAGCTCATAGACCTGAGACTTGACTTTCCGATCAAGTTTTTCCCAGCTTTCCAGTCCCAACGCGGAAGACGTACAACAATATGCTTGCAGAACAAGCGCTAGAACTAATAAGTGTGTTAGCCGGCTCAGATTTGCAAACAAGTTCAATAATTTCTCAGAGGTGCCAGGCACTGATCATAACCGACAGCACTCTGGGGGCAAAGAATACTAGCTCACCAAGTGTCCAGCCACGGCATGGGCACTGGCTGTATCGATCTCCACCTCGAATAAGCGATTCCAGGGGAAGGATATGCTCTGCCTTTCGGGCTTATAGGCCAAAGCATCGCCAATTCTTGCCAAGTAGGGGCGTAAGAGCTCTTGCAAATGCGGCGCAAAGGCAGAGGTAAGCGCTCTTCTCACCTGCGTCTGATAGGCCCAATCATCGGCGAAGCGTATGTACAGCGCCTCTTTCAAAGCTCGACTGCTGCGCCCATTTAAGCCGGCGAACCATGCAGCAATACCTAAAGCAAGAGCAGAGCCGATTGTGTTACCTGAAGTGTTCCAGCCTGCATAGGCATATAATTTTGACAAGAGATCCGGACGTTCAAGCAGTTGTTCGACCAATATTGGATCCGCACCGTTTGCGTAAGCAACATCACACAGAATGCAGGGCTCAGACGACCGAGCGATGAGGTCCAATGTGGATGTTACTGCCTCTCTGGTATCGATGGAACGCAAATCTTGATGACCGGGCAATAGAATATGATCACCCTGACCATGTTCGCCGGCATGGATGATGATCCTGAAACTGGGCGTTTGTTGCCTTTCCAGGTCAGATTCCAACAACTTGATTCCACACGCCTTTACCTGAGCCCGGACAGAGTTGCCTATACTTTGTCCTTCGTATCTACTCTGGCAAAATTCGGTTGCCGGCAAAGTATATTGCAGGATCGCCGTTGGCATATTGGCGCGCTCAGATCGATCCGCCTGATCGTCTGTTGATCTGGAAATTGCTGACAACCAATAAGCAAACATCGAACAAAGAACTTCATCGGCACCGGCGTAGGTCAGTGCGCGCTCACTCAAGTTTAGTTGCTTGATCCGGACACTGAGCTTTTCTTGTTCCAGCACATTCAAGCCGTACTCACCTGAATCGTCGAGACCGTAAATCAATCTGCTAAATACATTCTTGTTTAGCTGATCAAGCAAAAGCGAGTTTACTTGATAATTACGGAAACGGGCATTCATGTAGTCCCGCCGAATTTCTTCAGGGATCCGCATTTCAGTCTCGCGCAAAACTCCTACAGCAATTGCCCCCTGACCATTGAGCCTGTGTAAATTTGCCGACCAGGCGAAGATCTCTCTGCCGTAACGAGACCAATATTCTCTTTCCGCCGTGGACTCATGGTTATCCGAAATTCGCATGATACTGGATTGCACCAGAATTGGCACGCCGGCTGCTTTTCTCTGCCAGAGAGCCATGTTGGCGATACGTGATTGCAGATTCTTCAGACTTTCATTGCTTCGTCTGGAGTTGATCAAGCCGCCGTAGATAAGAGTGTCGGCACAAACGAAGATCGCCTCGACTTTATTGCCGCTCAAAGTGGCATCGATCCAATTAAATATTGCCTCAACGTTAGCCGAGTCGTGTAATGAGCCAAGATATTGTCGCGGTGGTACAAGCGCTTCCACACCCGCCACCCTGGCGATCGTTTGTGGCAGTGTATAAGTAACTGGCCGATTATCTAGTGGCACCATCAGAACTTTCATGTTCTTACCCCTTGGACTATTGATCGCCTGGTTTGTCTGAATTTAAGCTTGTTTGCTTGATGACCAGTGGACGAGTGTCAGGAATGACGCGGATTCCTTTGGTCTTGCCCGGTTGGCCAGCAATCAAAACACCGTTGCTGCCGGTTTGCCCGGCGGCTGAATTGGATGCTACGCACTGAGCGAATTCGACGTCGCTCATGTCCGTATTCGACCATAGCGCCGCTTCGAAATAAAGATTGCCCCCGACCAGGTCTCCCTCAATTGGCGTTTCTACAAGCATCGTGCCCACACCGCTAGACGGAATTTGGGTAATGGCCACGACTTTGCGATCTGGACCCAGACGAAGAGTATGACCTAAGACTGGTTTTGCACCGGCGTTTTTGTCGGCCATGGCCAGGGCGCACCATTTACCAGGTTTGGCATGGATCGTAAATTCAGCCACCTCTCCCAGAACCATTGTCCCGGGAAGATAAAGACGAGGTTGAGTGATCCGGGCGCTCAGCCGGCTGCTTAAGGACTCGTCTACATGCGCGATGGCGATTTCGTCAGGATTGCTGTTGATAGACGCTTGCCACTGATCTGCTTGTTCCACCGCACTAAAGGGCGTGCGCATGGTTGTGAGAAGGTTTACCGGTCCGTATTCTTCACCAACTGCTGGCAGCTGGACGATAGCGAGAACAAACAACAATATCGCCGGGAAAAGCATTTGCACCCGAATATATATACGGAATGGCGTATGCCAGTATCTGTCGAGGAACATCATCAGCCGAACTTGTATAAAGTTGTATGCTTGAATGGAGCTTTTCATACTACCACCGCCCGACCATCAATCGCTAAACGCGCGGTAAAGGTTTTAACCTTAGGCAATGGATCCCGACCAGCTACAACCATTTTCGCCAGCTCAGCCTCTCTATAAAGTCTGGCTGGAGCGACTCGTGACTGGGCTTCGTGAACAGACGATATTGTTCCAGGCCTTATTGGTTGCCCTTACTTTACATGTGATTATGTTCCCAATACTCTGGTTCATCGGCTGGGCGCTACCCTGGCCCAAATCGCCAGTAATTACTACGGTGATCGAATTTGATTTGCAAAACTGGCTGAAATCCGGAAAGCCGAAAAGCATCATCGAATTTCGCGATCCCAATTTGAACAAGTAAAGATTTTGCAGATGTTTTTTAACAGCTGAAGAAATTGAACTTTTTCATCGCTTTCGTCGTATTAAAAAGCAAGTGTAAGTTAATGCTCGGCTGAGAAGCTGGTGGAGTATTCTAGCTTCAGCTTACGCAGCATTGTCTGGCATCGTATTTAGTGCTACGAGTGCAAATGCAACCGTTCGATCGTTGGATATGCCTTAAATATGCGAGGTTTTTGTGTCGATATCTGTTGATGGTTTACACTCCTCGCCGGGAGCCGCGGCAGCTAGTGCAAGATTGCCGGTAGCGCCGGCGTCCCAGTTGTTATCAACATCGGGGAAAATATGGCAATTGCCGATTCCATCTGACGGTCAATCTGATAGTCGATCCGGTCAGCCTAACTATCGAGATTTGCTGGAGGCCACTCTCGGTTCGGAGACACTAGCCAAGCTGCTACTCGCCAGGGGCATCAGCACGGCAGCGGCGGCCTATGCGTTTCTCGATCCGAGTCGCTATCAGTCCACGGATCCGATGGAATTACCGGACGTCGATAAGGCAATTGTCAGAATATCTCAGGCTATAGCCGAAAAGCAGCAGATCACCGTTTATGGTGATTACGATGTGGATGGTGTCACTGCCACATCTTTGTTGCTTACCGTGCTCCGGAACCTTGGCGCTTCCGTCGATTTCTACATTCCTAATCGGTCTAACGAGGGATACGGCCTTAATTTGAAAGCGGTGAGTATCCTAGCCAGCAAACATCGGACAAAGCTGATTATCACTTGTGACTGCGGTGTCTCCAATTTCGCTGAGATCAATTTTGCCAAATCGCTCGGCGTAGATACGCTCGTCCTCGATCATCACTCGATGCCTGAAATTTTGCCGCCCGCGGTTGGCATCGTTCATCCTAAGCGGCTTTCGCCGGAGCATCCGCTGTTCGACTTGCCTGGCGTAGGCGTGGCATTCAAAGTTTGTGAAGCGATATTGATCGATCGGCAAATGCTCGATCAAATTGAGCCGCTCTTGGACTTTGTTACTTTAGGGATGATCGCCGATCTTGTGCCCTTAATTCGCGAAAATCGGTACTTGGTCCAGATTGGCTTGCCCAAACTGGTAAACTCTCCGCGTCCTGGCATTCAAGCTCTATTAGGTCAGGTAAGAAAATCCGGCGATACTGATGTCGTCGGCTTTGGACTGGCGCCGAGGATCAACGCAGTCGGCCGTCTCGCCGACGCTAAGATTGCTGTCGAGCTGATGACCACGGATGATCCTCAAGTAGCTGATGCTCTGGCAAAGCAATTGCAATTGGAAAATGCCAGGCGTCAAGACTTGTGTGAGCGCATCTTTGCCGAAGCCGACCAAATGGTGCAATCCAAAATAGATTTAGCTAAGGAGAAGGCTATCGCCATTTATGCTGAGGGTTGGCACCATGGTGTAGTGGGTATCGTCGCTTCCCGCCTGGTCGAGAAATATCATCGTCCTGTCTTTATCGGCGAGCTTGATACCGCTGAAGGCACCATCCGTGGTTCAGCTCGGAGCATCGAAGGATTCGATCTGTACGAAGCGTTGAAGCTGAACGATGCTTTGTTGTCCAGGTGGGGTGGACACAAGATGGCGGCAGGTTTTACGATCGAAGCAGAGAAGGGTGAATCTTTTGTCGCTGCCATTAATCAAACTTGCAATAAACTGCTTTCCGAAGATTCTTTGCAATCGGTAATTAAGATCGACGCCGTCATAGAGCCTCAAGATCTTACATTTGATCTGGCCCGCTTAGTAACAAAGCTTGCTCCCTTTGGCATGGCAAATAAGAAGCCGCTCTTCTTTAGCAATGATTTTCGCTTAGTCGGCAGCCGCTTACTGGGGCGTGATGGTAAGCATCACAAACTGATGCTTAAATCGGCTGACTCTGAGACGTATCTGGAGGCAGTTTTTTGGAACAGTCGCGGACGGATACCGAAACAGAACCAACGCCTCTCTCTCGTTTTCTCCCTCGAAATCAATGCCTTTAACGGTCACGAGCGTTTGCAATTGGTTCTTTCCGATTGGCTCAGCGAGGAAGAAATTGAAGAGACGTATCAAATTGGAGACGAGAACGTAAAGGTGCAAACGACGCCGGCTGTTGCCACCATTGAAACGCCGCAAGCAACACCAGCCGTCGCCGCCATCTCCACCATTGGTAAGGCACTCGACTGTTCGCCTGCCGACTCACCGGTGTTGTCTTCAACGCCATCGGCCAAGGCCGATTTTGCCCGCATTGTTTGGAAAGATTTGCGCGGACATGCGCAACCTAACGAAATATTGGTAAGGGCGAGCGAGAAACTCGCTAATGATCTGGCCATATTTAGCGAGTCGCCGCTTACGATTCCCGGAGTAACTGTTGTTGACCGGACTGGACTAACTAGCGTCGCCCATTTGATATTTTCTCAATTCCCTCCTTCGGCAAAGATTTTTCAGGAGATTGTTACCTTAACCAAAGCCAGCACAATCTATTTAATTGGCAGGACCGAGAGTGACACTGAGAACACCACAGATGAGCCAGCAGCTTTTTTGAAAAGACTCGCTGGACTTGTGAAATTCGCCGTGAAGCAGAAAGAAGGTCAAGTTGAAGGCGACAAACTGGCAGCTTTGATGGCCTCTACCAAAATGTCATTGGCTCTTGGTTTGACTATATTACGGAAAATAAACTTAATCGATTGGTTCGCCGAGGATGGACGTATTTTTCTCGATATCATTGGCGAGCCGGTAGGAATTGCCGACGACTTGCCGGAATTTCGCCAGTTGGCCAATTCATTGATGGCAGTGCGTGAATTTAGAACATGGTGTCAGTCGAGCAACCTGAAGGATATACAATTAGGACTCGCGCCTGATTTACATGACAGCTTGCCGCCAGACTCTCCGAAGCCGCAAGGTGCGGCTTACCAGCCAAACATCATTCATCCTGCTCGAGATTGAAAGCATGAGCCAAACAGAAACAAAGATCAAATTACCGCTTACACCTGAGCAAGAAACGCTTATCAAGCGGAGCATTCGCGATATTCCGGACTTTCCCAAGCCGGGGATTATCTTCAAAGACATCACTCCACTCTTGAAGGACGTACAAGCATTCGACTTCGCCATTGACGCCCTGACTACGAAATGCCAGGAACTAAAGCCAGATATTATTGCCGGCATTGAAGCGCGTGGCTTTATCCTGGCGCCAATCGTTGCCTATCGCTTAGGCATCGGCTTCGTACCGGTGCGAAAGCCCGGCAAGCTGCCTTACAAAGTTGAGAAGTGGCAATATGATTTGGAATATGGGACTGACTGTATAGAAATTCACTGTGACGCGGTAGCCAAAGGCGATCGCCTCGTGATCCTCGATGACCTGCTAGCCACTGGTGGAACCGCTCGAGCCGCCCATAACCTTTTCACAAAAATTGGCGGCAATGTAGTCGGTCTTGGCTTTATCATCGAGCTGGCATTTTTGGACGGTCGGGCAAAATTGCCTAAGGATGTCGATGTCTTTTCGCTGATCCAATATTAGGCTGAACCAATAATAGTAAGTCGCCCCCGGACAAGACAGATGATGCCGACACTTGATTTAGATCAAATCGAGAAGCAATTGAGCACATCTTTCATCGGTCGGTCAAAACAACCGAATGAACTCTGGCCGACATTGCCATCAACCAATCAGCGAGCTTTGGATCTGGCTCAGCAGGGAGCGGTAGAGGGCGTGATTGTCTTGGCGCGTGAACAAACGGCCGGACGCGGCAGGCACGGCCGAGTATGGCAATCGCCGCCTGATGCTGGGATCTATATGAGCGTGCTCCTGGCTAAACCAAAACACTCGCTACCGCTTTTGACGATGGCTTGCGGCGTCGCTGTAGCCGATGCGATAGAGGCGGTGGCCGGTCTTACAGTCGGACTAAAGTGGGTTAACGATCTGATTTTCAACAAACGCAAACTTGGCGGCATCTTGGCAGAAACATCTGGAGTTTCTCCTGATTACGTTGTATTGGGCATCGGTATCAATACCAATCTGGATCCAGCCAATTTGCCGCTCGAACTAAGAGATAAGATCGAATCTCTAGAGCAAATAACAAAAGTGGCTATCGATCAGAATTTACTAGTTTGCCAAATCGCTCTCCATCTGGAGAATGCATATCATTTGTTGACAGACGGCGATCAATCATTGATTTTGCAGAGTTGGCGCAGCCGGTCTGTCACTCTCGGAGAAAACGTGATCGCTCAAGTCGGCACCCGAAGAATAGAGGGAAGAGCTATCGATATCACCGAATCCGGTGCTTTACTAGTAAAAACAACAACCGGCCGCATTGAAGAATTGATCGCTGGAGAAGTGCAAGTACAGCTGGCCAATGGCGCCTACTGCTGAGGAGAACTACTGTCCGTATTATGAGCTTAGCTGATAAAGTCGAAGAGCACGACTGCCACCAAATTAATCGAGTAGAGACGAAATTAGATGAGCTGTATCGCCTAGAATCACGCCGCGTTTTCGCAACGCTGGTTAGGTTGCTCGGCGATTTCGATCTCGCCGAAGAAGCGCTACAGGAGGCATTTGCCGTAGCCCTGGAAGCTTGGCGGCGAGACGGGTTACCGGCCAATCCCAGGGCATGGCTTGTTTCTACCGCCCGCTTTAAAGCCATTGATACCATTCGCCGGCGTGCTCGTTTCGACAAAGCAGTGGAGGAGCATGGTGAGCTCCTGGCGCCCGGAACGACAGAGATTCTGGAATTGGATGATGGAGCATTCAACGACGATCTTCTGCGCCTTATTTTTACTTGTTGCCATCCGGCTTTATCACCAAGCGCACAAACCGCGCTCACACTCAGAGAAATTTGTGGACTGACAACAGAAGAGATTGCCAGTGCGTATCTAGCTTCGCCCGTAACAATTGCTCAGCGAATAGTGCGGGCCAAGGCCAAAATTCGCGACAGCAAAATCCCATATGAAGTACCTTCGCGAAATGAACTCCCTGAGCGGCTCGACTCGGTTTTATCGGTAATTTACCTTTTGTTCAACGAGGGCTACTCCGCATCGTCTGGATCACAGGTGGTTCGCGCCGACTTGTCTGGCAAGGCCATTCATCTCGGACAGATGCTTGCAGAACTCTTAGTGAATGCCGAGGTTATGGGATTGCTTGCTCTCATGCTTCTGCATGAATCCAGGCGCGCTGCACGAACGGATAAAAATGGTGACCTGATCTTGTTGGAAGATCAAAATCGCGCCCTCTGGAATCGAAAACAGATTGCCAACGGCACACAGCTGGTTGAGAAAGCACTTGCCGCGCCCCTATTTGGTGCTTATACAATTCAGGCCGCAATTTCAGGTGTTCATTCCCAAAGTGCATCGCCAGACGACACAGACTGGTCGCGTATAGTCGCTCTTTACGATCTGCTCATACAGGCTAAGCCGTCTCCGATTGTCGAGCTTAACAGGGCAGTCGCCGTGGCCATGCGCGACGGTGCGGAAGCTGGGTTGGCGCTTATAGATGAGCTTCTCGAGCGAGGCGATTTAAAGGAATACCACCTTGCTTATGCCGCTCAGGCGGATTTCAACCGCCGGTTGGGGAAAAAGTCCGCAGCGAGAACCGCATATCTACAGGCACTTTCGCTTGCCAAGCAAGAACCTGAACGGCGGTTTCTCGAGAAAAGACTGCTCGAGGTGGCTGAGTAAATTCTCATCGAGTGAATGTCGATCTACATTTTTATCGTTCGTCTATCCGATGAGAGGGTACGATCTTCCAACCTGTCAGGAGGTAAGGATGAAATTCATATGTTTGGGTTACGCCGACCAGTCGAAACTGTCGTCAATGCCAAAGGAAGAGTTTGAGAAAATTTTTGAGGCTTGTCTGGCCTTTGATGATGAGCTTGTAAGAGGAGGACACTTCGTCGGCGGTGAGTGTCTTAAACCGGCAACCGAAGCGGTGACACTTCGGCAACAGGGCGCCAAGGTCGAAGCCGTCGACGGTCCCTATGCTGAAACGAAAGAGCAGATAGGAGGCATTCTCATTCTTGAAGCGAGGGACCTCAATCAAGCGATCGCTCTCATGTCGAGACATCCGGGCGTGCAGCTTGGTCCCTTCGAAATTCGTCCAGCCGATGAAGAGTTCGCCAAAATGATCGAAGCCCGCCGTGGGGCTGCCACCGTGAAATCGCGCTGAGGAAACTGACGATGCAGTACATGCTTCTTATGTATAGTGACGAAAAGGACTGGACCGAAGACGAACGGGAACAGTGCATGGCAGAATCTACAAAAATCTGCCACGAGCTGCAGGCAAAAGATCAGTTCGTGGCGGCGTCGCCACTGCATTTGGTGGCAACTGCTACTAGCCTGCGCGTCCGGGATGGCAAAAGAGTAATAACAGACGGTCCCTTCGCCGAAACGACAGAACAGCTTGGCGGCTATTTCATCATCGATGTGAAAAATCTCGATGAAGCGATGGCCATTGCCAGCCGGTTGCCACCAGCAAAAAAGGGCACAGTGGAAATTCGTCCCGTTTTCGCGCTGGACGATCTGCCGGTGCCGGTCGGACACGTGAGTCAATCATCAAAGAGGAGGTAATTCGATGAAAGTGATGGTCATAGTTAAGGCATCACCCGCATCAGAAGCGGGTGAATTGCCGAGCGAACAGTTGCTCAAAGAGATGGGCAACTTCAACGAGGAGTTGTCGCGCGCCGGAGTTCTGCTGGCAGCTGATGGATTGCACCCTAGCTCTAAAGGCGTGCGAGTGAAGTTTTCCGGAAAGGCGAGAGATGTGATCGATGGTCCGTTCGCGGAAACCAAAGAGCTCATCGCCGGCTACTGGATATGGAAAGTCAACTCCATGCGCGAAGCTATCGATTGGCTGAAGCGCTGCCCGAACCCACATGCCACGGACGGGGAAGTTGAGATCCGGCAGATATTTGAACCCGCTGATTTTGGCGCCTCATTGACGCCGGAGATTCGCGAGCAACAACAGCGCATTTGTGCTGAAATTTCGGCGAAGCACTAATTTCTGATACAAGACACTACCCAAAAGGAGAGAAAGATGACTAGGTCCACACAACCGATTCCGCCAGGATTTCATACAATCACGCCGCATCTGATCATCAAAGGCGCAGCAAAAGCGATCGACTTCTACAAGAAGGCTTTCGGCGCCGAGGAGTTGAGCCGAATGCCAACCCCAGACGGCCGTTTGATGCATGCGGCTTTGAAAATTGGCGATTCGGTATTCTTCCTCTGCGATGAGTTTCCGGAGCACTGCGCGAAGAGCGCCAGCCCTGAAACTATCGGCAAGACACACGCCACCATGCACCTCTACGTGCAGAATGTAGATGCCGCATTTCAGCGAGCCATTGAAGCCGGTGCTGAGGAGACCATGCCAGTGCAAGATATGTTCTGGGGTGATCGCTACGGCCAATTGGTAGATCCGTTTGGCCAAACCTGGAGCATCGCCACTCACACAGAGGACCTCACTCCTGAGGCCATGAAAAAGCGCATGGAAACAGGTTGCGCTCCGGCCAAAGCTGCCGCTAAGGTCTAGCTGCTAGCCTCAGCAAATTGCGACCATTGGTGCGACGTCGATCGTATTCACGACTAGTGATCAGGCGCGAGCTTAAACCTCCGCCTGATCAGCGCACCCAGGCAGTTCTTCACTTGCCGCCAAGCAATACCCGACTCATTTCTCGTGTCCTAGATGATCACCGAATGATCACTGATTGATCAGTGTAGCGATCTGTTTAGGGCCCGAAAGAATCTTGTGAATCGGGCATTTGTCGGCCACTGTCCTAAGGGCATCGATCTGCTCTTGGGTGAGATTACCGTCGACATGGATATCTCGAGTAATCTTTGTTAGCTTCTTGCCTTGCTCTTGTGGATCGTCAATCTCTTCTTCGGTCAACTTTACGGATACGTTTTTCAAATCCCAGCCTTTTCTTTTGGCATACATTTGCAAAGTGATGGATGTACAGGCGCCAAGCGAGCCAAGCAAGAGCTCGTGCGGATCAGGACCGCTTTCTTCTCCCCCTTTATCCTTGGGAATATCGACTACAAACGAATGATTGCCAGCTGTGATTTGCTGCTGGAATTTCTCTGAGCCGGCTGTCTTCACGAGAACTTGGGTCATTGAATTATTCCTCGATTATTCTGCTTCCTGGTGATTCGCCCAACGGGCGATACATATTGAAATGCATTCTGTCATAAATTAGCTGGTCTTAGTCTATCAATAGGAAGATTGGCTACGATAGTTCGTCACGCTATCTTCACTATTTGGCATCAATCACCAGCTGCTTGTCCGAGCCTCAGAGTTAAACCTGCTCCATGTTCCCAGTCGCTGCGATAGTTAGACTAATGAACATGGAAAAGAAACAGGTCATGTCCAAAGCAACGTGGGCTCGGCAAGAGGTGACAGAAAAACTGGCAGTTTTTCTTTCGAGACCACATCTGATTAAATTGTGGCTGCTGGTAGCAGTCCTTCCACTGGTCGCTGTCTCCTATGTCAATCCGCCGGTTCCTTGCTTGGCGAGCGAATCAGCAGACAGCGACTTCATGTCGCCAACGGTTTGGAAAAAGCTCTACAAAAATCTCCGCTACAGTACAAAATCGGGGTCGTGTGCCGGGGATCTATACATTCCTCGCAAGGAGGGGCCAGTCCCTTTGGTAATCGTCATTCATGCCGGTGGGTGGACGGATGGTGATAAAAGAAACTTTGATCCCTCAGAGCTGTCGGTGAAGCTCTCGATCGTCGGCTTTGCCGTCTACAACATCAATTACAGGTTGGTCCAAGATGGCGGTACGTTTCCACACAGCATCGATGATGTTAAAGATGCGATCAACTTCATGGCTATTCACGGCGCCGATTACGGCATCGATCCTAAGCGTATCGCCTTGTTCGGGATCTCCGCCGGAGCGAACCTCGCTCTCATGGCCGCGTACAACTCAGACGCAGATTTACCTCAAGGTCTGGCTGGCAATAAGTTGAAGACTCCTATCCGCTCAGTAGTTGCCTATTGTCCCGTGATCAATTTGCTGACCCTAGATAAACCATTTATCACGGCCTACATGGACGATACTGCGATCCATGCTGCAGCCCTCTATAAACAAGCTTCTCCCGCCAGTTATGTGAAAACCGCCGTACCCACAATTGTCATTCATGGCACGGCTGATCCGTTGGTCCCCTGCCAGGAATCAGCGAATTTTGTCAGACTGCTACAAAAAAATGGTTGTGACGCTAAATTCAATCCTGTACCCGGCGGCGTGCATCTTTTTACGGGGACGGATAAGGACATTGCCCTTAAGCCGGCAGTAGATTTTTTGAACGCGCATTTCTAATTCCGGCATTGTTGCGTCTCTATTAAGAATCCAGTAAGAATCAAGCGATTCGATCGATTGCTCAACTAAGATTGGCGGATCTGGAAGCTCAGTTGCATTGCCTACGACGATGTTCGAGAAGTTTACAGAGCAAGCGATCAAAGCCATTATGTGCGCGCAAGAAGAATCGCGCCGCCTCGGGCATGATTACGTGGGCACCGAACAGATATTGCTCGGCTTATTGAGAGCAGAGAGCGGCAACCCCAGCCAAATACTGGCGGAGTCTGGCTTGACGCTGAAAGATGCCCGCACTCAGGTCGAGCAATTAATCGGTCGAGGTCCGGGCGACAACAGTTACGAAATTCCTTTCACGGCCAATGCGAAGAAACTCCTGGAAGGTGGGTGGACTGCCGCTCGGGAACTGAGGCTAAACTTCATTTCGTCGGAACTTCTCCTTATCTCGCTTATCCGATTGCAAGAAGGTAAAGGCTTCCAAATTCTCCAGTCCTCAGGCATGGACTTAGCGGCTCTGGAGACCAGGCTGACCACAGCACTGCAAGAGGCACACAAATATCGAGGCACTTCTGCCCAGAAGGCCTACGATTCGATGGTTGCTTATCAAGTTACGTTTGATCGATACACCGAAAGGGCGATCAAAGTAATTATGCGAGGACAAGAGGAAGCCCGCCGCCTTGGACACAACATTTTAGGTCCGGAGTTCATTCTTGTTGCCTTGATCAGTGAAACAACCAGTGTTGCTTCGCAAAGCTTGCGCGAGCTGGGTTTGAATCTGAAGGAGGCTCGAAAAATTGTCGAAGAAATTGTTGGTCATGGTACAGGTTTTGTAGCAGCTGAAATACCACTCGCTCCGAGGACAAAGGACGTTTTACAGAAGGCAGCAGAAGAATCGTTCAACGCTGGCGTCCACTACATTTCGACCGAACATATTTTGCTTGGATTGCTTAACCAAACCAACGGCGCTGTAACCAAAGTCTTTGATAAATTCGGAGTAAACCGAAAACAATTGGAAGAAAAGATTCGCAGCACGGTTTTGCAGACTTCGTCTGAGCAAGCCATATCGAGGCAGCCTGAGCCAACATTAACGGAGGATGTGCTGGCTGTGCTAGTTTTTGCCAACGAAGAAGCTCGTAAGCTGCAACATAAGCGCACTGGAGTTGAGCATGTCTTGTGTGGATTGCTCTTGCAAAAAGGCACTGCCAGCCAGGCTCTGATCGAATACGGAGTCGATTACGACAAGACCCTGGCTGTAGTTCAACGAATGCATAGAGAAGAACCAGCCGAACCCAAGAAGCGGCCGATGTTCTCTAAACTGCTGGATACAATACTGGTGATTTTTCGCCAGCGTCCCTTTACCAGCCAGGCAGCATTGTTAATGGACAAAGCGATGAAGGAAACGCAAGCTAGAGGCGATCTCTTTGTCGACACGGGGCACGTGCTTCTAGCACTGATCGATTCGTCGACGGAACCAAGTAATGCTCTGGCGCTCTTAGGAATCGATAAACAGCTGCTGAAAGATAAGATCGTCGAGATCATGCAAAAAGACTCGGAAGAAGAAGATCAGGGGGGCTGAGATGGCTGAAACTACAACTGGCTCCCTAAGTAGAAGAAATTGACGGCAGTTTAGGAACACAGGAACTTTTAAGTAACCGATCCCATCCTTAAGCAAGAAGCTACAATTTTTAACCATCAGCGCTCCCGGTTTGAGCGCCAACCAAAGAGGGAAAAAGCATGAGCGGTGAATATATCGAGGAATTCAACTCCTACCTTGCCGGCGAGATTAGCGCCGTCGAAACGTTTGACCTGGCTCTAGAGAAAGCGAAAGATGCCCAAGTCGTGCGGATACTACAAGACTGCAAGAAATCCCACATGAAGCGCGTAGCTGATCTAATGACGCGAGTGAAGCAGCTCGGCGCCGTTCCCAGCAGTGGATCGGGACCGTGGGGGCCATTTGCTAAATTCAATCAAGATACCGCTACAACAGAACGAGATGCGGTAGCTCTTCTCGAGCAGTCAGAAGCCGAGCGCCTCGTAAATTATGAGTCACAACGCCGTCTCGTTGTCGGCCCAGTGCTCTCAGTTTTGGAAAATGAACTGCTCCCCGCCCAACACGAATCTCATCTGGCGCTAAGTGCATTGCTCAAGCAACTTGATCCAGTGCCGCAGGCTCTTTAGTTGACTAGCTTATGAGGACAGCGCACCATGTGCGGCGTTCATGACGTTCCTGATCATCATCGGCAGAAGTAGCATTTAATTGGACAAAGAATGAATCACGGTATTACTGCCGGTGCCATTTTCATTCTCGTTTACGCCGTCATTCTGGCGGGCGAAAATTCACCACGCAAGCTTGATCGTCCGGCAGCTGGGCTGATCGGCGCCGTACTGATGGTTTTAACTGGCGTGCTAACCAGGCACGATGCCATCGAAGCGATCGATTTTTCCACAATCGCGCTGCTTCTAGGCATGATGTTGGTAGTACATTACGCCACTGCCTCCGGCTTGCTCGAAAAACTGGCGCACAATCTCGTTGACTTGAGTCACGGCCCGTATCAGCTCCTTTGGATAGTCGGCTTTTCTTCAGGTATATTGTCGGCTCTATTTGTTAATGACACGATCTGCTTGCTGATGACGCCTCTTTTGTTGTCTTTGGTCCGCAAAGCCAGGCTTCCAGCAGAGCCTTATCTGCTCTGTCTAGCCACCAGTAGCAATGTTGGTTCGGCAATGACGATCACCGGTAACCCTCAGAATATGTTGATCGGCCAGGCGTCGGGCTTCACCTGGTCCGGTTTCGCCTTGCTCATGGCCCCTATCGCGCTCTCCTGCCTGGCACTTAATGTTCTCATTGTGGCGTTGATGTACCGAAAAGATTTAAGTGGCAAAGTTATTGCTTCTGGTCACACCGTGGTCATCCATGAGCTTGACAAAAAATTAGCGGCAAAAACGCTAGTCGTCCTATTAGGCTTGCTGATTGCCTTTCTATTGGGAGCGCCAATGGATGTTAGCGCGATGACTGCTGCTGCCGTGATCCTTGTGTTGGCCAATCAGCCTCCTGCCGAATCGTTTGCTGGTATCGACTGGGCATTGCTACTTTTTTTTGCCGGTCTCTTTGTTGTTGTCGCAGGCGTCAGTAAGTCAGAAGTCGGCCTGTTATCGCATTTCCTGCCGGCTGTGCTTAACGACACAAATTCTTTGCCAGGTCTGCTTAAGTTCTCAGCTGTATCGGTGATTGGCAGTAATTTGTTCGGCAACGTCCCATTCGTGATGCTGATGCGCGGTTGGGTAAGCCAGGCTCAGAGCGCACATTTACTCTGGCTCATGCTGGCTACTTCGTCGACGTTTGCCGGCAACCTTACGCTTGTGGGAAGTGTCGCCAACTTAATTGTCGCCCAAGGCGCCAAAGATGAATGTCCACTTTCTTTTTGGTCATTTCTACGGATCGGCGTTATCACTACTCTCGTCACAACTTTGCTAGCAGTCGTAGCACTTTATAGCTACCACCTGCTCAAATGGATTTGATGATAGTCTTACCCATTGCAACTATAGTGCGGCTCTTCGCTCGTCTAAAATTACTATTAACCTACGTTCCGGCAATAGATGAACATCGGCACGCCAAGCAGAAGTAGAAGGCCCGCCGCCCAATTGTGCTTCCCTTGGTGTGCAGACAAATGCCACCAAAGCGAACACCACAACCGGTATCAAACAAAGTATCCAGGTCAGCGCCTTATTGTTGCCGCCCAGTCGAAATGCGCGAACCATCGCCGGATCGGTATTGCGCAAAATCAAAAGCGACATACTGTAGAGCATGGCAATAACGGCATAAACAAAGCCGCCCACTTGGGCCAGATACGCATAGGCGTCGACAACGAAGCCGCTGGCGGCCAGAATTTGAGCGGCAATGCCGACGACACAAATCGCCGCCAGCTGAAACCAGAGCGAATTTTCCGGAACTTTTGTCTTCTCATTCAGTACTGCCAGCGACTTTGGGAACAAGCCTGTCTTGGCCATGGAGAAGCCGATACGAGATGTGGCTAGGAGACCGCTAAATACGTAATTGACTCCGGCGAGCAATACACCGGCTGTCACTAACGCTCCAATTACTGGTCCCTGGCAAAATGTCGCTAGTGATGGTGCAGTCGCCTGGGCTTGTGTCCCGGCAATCAACGCTGTGGTTTTATCGGCACTGAGGACATAGGGTGATATCACCCCGACTGCCAGTCCGCAGCCCAACCAGAAAATTACGTTTGTGAGAAGAGTCATCAAAATCGCCCAGGGAATATTCTTCTGGGCGTTTACAGTTTCTGAACCAACGCAGCCGGCCATTTCCATACCGCACATGCCGGCGACCGCAATTGGTAGCACGGCCATTACGTTCGTCCACAAATTTGTACGACCGGACAAATTAGCCGGATTGAGCAAATTAGTGAAGCTGGCACCGGGAGTGGTGAGCGCTAGAAAGGCGAAAGACAAGAGAACACCAAACTTGATCAGAGTCAGAAAGTTGTTGAACTTGGAGGCAATGTGCACTCTCAACAAATTTAGAGCGGTCATGACCAGAAACAGTGAAAGCACAAATGCTGGAGGGAACCATACTGGTGCTTTGGTCGCTGCGCCCCAGAATGTTGAAGTGAGCAGATTGGACATGCCCAGCGCGGAAATGGCAAAGCCGATGACCAGAAAGAGCCAGAATAGCCAGCCGCTCATGAAAGCAGGCAACGCGCCAGATTGATTGAACAGTCGCTTGAAAGCGACATATTTGTATATGTAAGGACCACCAGCCAGCGGAAACATCGCCGAGAGCTCGACCAGGACAAAAGCCAATGGCAGCATCAAAATGGCAGCGATGATCCAGGCGATGGCCGTAGCCAGAGGCCCGCCTAAAACAATCATCGGCGCCTGAATGAGAAAAGGATCTGAGCCGATGGTAGCGCCGGCACCGATCATCCAGGCGCCAAATCGTGAAATACCGACAGCAGTGCCGGCTTCTGGCACAGCGGCTGGTGTCGGTTCGTTAGGTAGTTCCAGTGGAGCAGTCTCCCCGTTCGTTATGCAAGAAGTGATTCCGCTATTCTTTCGCCAGCTGCATGTCCCGACAACTTAGCGCTCAGCCAGGATCATCATTTCTTGCTCATAGCGCTCACCGGAAGTTTTCTGCGCTAGCGCCTCAAGTTCTGCTAGATCGTCTCTGTCTAATTGCAATTGCCAGGCAGCGCAGTTTTCTTCCACGTATTTAATCCGTTTGGTTCCGGGGATCGGCACAAAATTCTCTCCCTGGTGCAGTGTCCAGGCAATGGCCACCTGAGCCGCTGTCGCACCATGTTTTTTGCCAATGCGATGGACGATATCGACAAGCTGCAAATTCTTGGCGAAATTCTCACCTTGATAGCGAGGATCGCGGCGACGATAATCGTCCTCGTCCAGATCGGCAAAGCTTTTGATCTGTCCGGTCAAAAATCCGCGCCCGACAGGTGCGAAAGGCACAAGCCCGATTTCTAACTCTTTCAACACCGGAATAATTCGCTCTTCGAGCCCCCTCTCCCAAAGTGAGTATTCTGACTGCACGGCCGAGATCTTATGTTCTCGATTGGCTCTCCGAATAGTCTCAGGACCGGCCTCAGACAAGCCCAAATAGCGGACTTTGCCTTCCTGCACCAGGGCGGCCATAATGCCAACGACTTCCTCAATTGGCACTTTCGGATCAACCCGATGCTGATAGAAAAGATCGATTATCTCTATGCCCAGACGCTTGAGAGAGCCATCGCAAGCTGCTCTGATTTGCTGGGGATGACTGTTTGGCTTAAAGGGAGGAGATTTGCTCAGATCAAAACCAAATTTGGTGGCAATCACCGCCTGCTCGCGCCGTCCTTTTAACGCTTTGCCCAGTAATTCTTCGTTTTTATAGGGACCATAAACCTCAGCTGTGTCGAAAAAATTACAACCAAGCTCCAGGGCACGATGAATTACTCTGATCGATTCGCTTTCATTGCGCTCATCCGGCTTGCCATAATTCCCACTCATGGTCATGCAGCCCAGACCAATACAAGATACTTCCAATCCGGCAGTACCCAACTTACGCTTTTGCATGAGTCCCTCCCTTGAAGACATTTGGAACACTTGATTCTGAAGATTCTGAATTCTGGGCAGCGGCAAATGCCGCTTTCAACGCTCTGTGCCAGCCAAGATAATCAGCATTTCTGTTTGTCGTCGGCTTGGCAAGATAATCATGTGACCAGCAATCGGCTACTGCCTCCTTGCTGGCTATGACACCAGACGTGATACCGGCTAACGCGGCCACCCCCCAGGCAGTCGCTTCCGCTTCTGCCGATTTAAGCAAGGGCACGCCCAGGAGATCGGCTTGAAATTGCAACAGGAATTTGTTTTTGGTAGCACCGCCATCCACTCGCAATTCAAGAATCTTTTGCCCGTGGTCGATCATATCCTGGGCGACGTCGGCGACTTGATAAGCGATCGACTCCATAGCCGCCCGGACGAAATGGGCTCGATTGCTACCGCGGGTCAAGCCAATAATAGTGCCCCGCACATCCGAGTTCCACCAGGGCGATGCCAACCCAACCAAAGCAGGGACAAAATAGACACCCTCGTTGCTGGAAATGGAGAGCGCCATAGACTCGGTCTCGTCGCTTGATTCGATGATGCCCAAGCCATCGCGCAGCCATTGTATAGCGGCGCCGGCGATAAAAATCGCCCCTTCTAGCGCATAAACCGGCGCTTCGTTCTCCAGCTTCCAGCCTATTGTCGTGAGCATACCGGGAGTGAATATCGGCTTTCCGCCAGTATTGGCTAAGAGAAAGCTGCCGGTGCCATAAGTACATTTGGCGATACCCGGCTCGAAACATCCTTGTCCGAACAATGCTGCTTGTTGATCGCCCAGATTGCTTAAAATCGGTGCTTCGAATCCGAGCAAGTCATGGCGTGCCAGGCCGAAGTTGGCATTAGATGCCACCACTTTCGGCATCATTGTCCGGGGAATTTGCAAGCGGTTAAGCAACTCCTTGTCCCAATCTAAGGCATTGATATTGAAGAGCATGGTACGCGATGCATTGCTGGGCTCGGTCAAATGGTTGTGCTCTTTGGAGAGATTCCAGATCAACCAGGTGTCGATCGTGCCGAAGGCCAGCTCTCCCGCTTCTGCCAGCTTGCGGGCATTGCTCACATTGTCCAAAATCCAGGCGATTTTCGGCCCGGAAAAATAAGCGTCCGGTATAAGCCCTGTCTTTTGGCGGAACCATTCACAATCGCTCTTCATGGAATCGACAGCTTCCTTTGTCCGCCGGCATTGCCAGACAATGGCCGGATAAATCGGCTCACCGGTCTGACGATTCCAGACAACTGTCGTTTCACGTTGATTGGTAATGCCGATACAAGCGATGTCACTGGCTTTAATGCCAGCATTGACGATCGCCTCCTTGATGCACTTAATCTGCACTGCCAGGATTTCTTTAGGATCATGCTCCACCCAGCCGGCTTGGGGGAAATATTGCTGGAACTCCGCCTGACCAATCCCCAACGGTTTGCCGTGCGTATTGAAGACAATTGCTCGACAGCTGGTCGTACCTTGATCAATACTGAGTATATGACTAGTCACTTGATTTGCTACCCCAAACTGGACAAGTGAACAAGTCTATAGTTTCTAGAGAGATGGTTCAAGCCATGAAATTCTCCGTGCAACCACCGGTTAACTTATTCGGCACCTGCCAGGTTTGCGGCAAGCCGATTGGCGAAAAGCTCATCCTTTTGCCGGCACCGCCAGGCGGAGGCAAGTTTACTTGCGGGCAGTGTGGTTGTGAAGTTTGTTCAGCATGTTACAGCCAGTCGCGAAAACAATGTGTCCGTTGCACTGCCGGTCGCGACTCCTGGTGTAAAACACCAACGACTTAATGAGACACCGGCCAGTTCACAAAGATCTTGCCGCTAATCACCGCCTGCGGTGCAAATGACCGTTGGCTAACTCGGTAACATCAGCTATCTTGCCCCGTCCATTCTTTCTATAGCCGTTCTTGCTTTGGCCATTGCTGTGATTGCTTCTATTCTCTTGTTGCTCGAGAAAATTAACGCAAAACTTGATCGACTCAAGAATGGCCAATTTGAGCAGCTCGATCTTTTGAAGGCGTGACTTGCTTGCTTTCGCTAGCTCTCGTATCTTTTTGTTCCCTTCGCTTCGAGCGGTTCTTGTGAAAACCAGAGCAGGAGGAATATGAATGAACAGCACAAGATCGGGGGTGCCATGTTCTGCTTGAAAGAAGAGACTGCGGTAATAAATGTCATTGCAGACAAACGTGCCGGCATGATTGGAGATCACGCAGGGAAAACCCGCAGAAAGAAGATGCCTGCGCAGCTCTTGTAACGGAAATGATGTTCTTAATGCTTCCGGTCCGTCTTCAATTGGCTCATCGGTATATCGATGCCCGCCGTGATCTTTAATGGCAAAATCGCGGATGTTAAGGGCGAATCGCTCCAAACTCAACTTGTCCCTTTTTGCCGCCAAGCCGGTAAGCAGGAGAATTGTTCTCTCTCTCTTTGCCTTGCCGTTCAGTCTGTTTTTATCTGCATGTTGCCGCAACTGTCTACTCAATTTCGCCCAGGACTGAGTACAGCAGGTCGGCAACACCATCGGCTTGAGCGCGACAACACAATCCCCGTTAATCTTGACATGGTCTGGCAGACTCTCTGCTACTAACTGGCTTGAATTCTCCGTGTTTGGTCCAAACCGAGTAAAGCCTGTAATGAGACAACGAATCGCAACGGGGCTAGCCTTAGTGGCAGGCTGTTTAGCATTGGATCGGACGGATCTATGGGACATAATCACCATGGTGTAAAATAATCAACCCATGCCGAAGTGGCGAAATGGCAGACGCAGCTGACTCAAAATCAGCCGGGGCTCAAACCCCGTGTCGGTTCGACTCCGACCTTCGGCAAATTCTTTTCGTAATGTTTCCTGGTCTTGCCTTACTCGGCTCCTTCGCTGAATCGACGCTTCCCTGACCATTGCTCTCTCGGCACCTTCGCTCCACCACGTTTTCGTATCTCTATTATGAACGAAACTGATAAACGAAAGCGAATGTGGGCGATGGTCGAATTCGAGCTCAGTTGCGATCACGAAGAGATGGCATCGTGGCTGATGATTCACAATGGTGCCTCTGGTTGCGAAATAAAACCGGCCGACAAAGAAAGTCGTATTTTGTTACAAGCGACTTTTGAAAAGCCAGTTATCAGTGGCAACGAACTGAACAACCTGCAGGCAGCGCTGGAAGAGTACGGTCTGGCTGATAGCTTGCGCTCCTTGCGAGTCTCGACAATTGAGGAAGAAGATTGGCTCGAGCGTTGGAAGGAGGGGTTTGAACCATTCACCATCGGCGAAAGATTTACCGTCTGCCCGCCGTGGTCCAAGGACAAACTCAACTATTATCAAAAAGCAGACAGGCACATTATTTTCATTGAGCCGGGAATGGCATTCGGCACCGGCTTACATACAACGACCCAGTACTGCTTAAAAATGATCGGCGAACAACAGCACATTCGCTCCGCACTGGATGTCGGCACTGGCAGCGGCATTCTCGCGATTGCCTGTGCTTTGTTGCACGAAGAGAGCGAAATTACCGCCCTGGACATCGACCCGCAAGCGACTAAAACAGCTGACGAGAATTGCCGGCTAAACGGCATCAGTGAGCAGGTAAAGCTAATACTGGGCACAACCAACAGTCTAAAGAATCAGCGCTTTCAGTTTATTTTCTCGAACTTAACCTGCGAGGACATTTTGGCGCTGTTGCCTGAATACGAGCGACTGCTCGAGCCTGCTGGCACTGTTCTGTGCGCCGGCATCCTCGAAGAGAAGTCGCCCAAACTTCAATCTACTTTGGCCGCCCGGCGTTGGAAGATCCTAAATACTGAATTAAAGAATGGCTGGGTAGGGCTCACAATTCAGCACTGATCTCTTTATTGACCGTCTTTGAGATATACTGAAGTAGCAACAAAGCCGCCAGCCGTAACAGGCTTTGCTTTTTGAACCCTGAAAACTGAATATCAAAAGTGCCTATTAAAGACTGCTTTAACCAGACGATTTATGCCATGGGGGCGTTTAGATTCGACAGGGTCGTAGGGTTGTAGGCTGCAGGTCGAGGTCGCTTGGCACCTCGTAAAACACTAAGCAAAAAAACAAATGCTAACAACAATGTTGTCGCATTCCAACCACGCGCTTTGCGCTTGGCTGCTTAGTCTTAACCACTAAGTAGACGGAAACTCGATGGTAGCTTGATTACCCGCCGCCATCGGGTCAACAACGGTGATTGCTGTCAGGAGAAATTAGCGATTGCTATCCTGACTTAAGACATAATCGCGAACCCGGGTGGTCGTTCAGACCTGTTGCAGCGGATCACATAAGTGATGACTGTGAAAAAACTGGACTAAACTTGTAGATGCTTATGGCTCCGCTGCTTTGGACGCGAGTGCGATTCTCGCCGCCTCCACCATTTTTATTTTTAGGTCTAGCAACAAGAGCTCGTTTGAATTTCTGATCGGAAAATTCGGGCGAGCGATTTGCTGTGTACAATTTCGGGCGCGTGCTAGAAGCCTGATCCTTGTGTGGACATAACATAGTCGAGCATGTCTGCGATGCTGGCATCGGTCAAACCATCAGTGCCACCCACGACTTTCTTGACGATGCCATCTTTGTTGACCAGAATTCCATAACGCCCTCGAGCACCACTTTGGGCTGGTGGCAACCCGTATAAATACCTGACCTGGTCGTCTTTATCGCTGAGTAGATGGTAGTTGAGATTTAACTGAGTGTTCATCGCTTTGTGACTGGCTACCGGATCTGGACCAATACATAAGACGTCTACACCAGCTAGTTTGAACTTGTCATAACTCTTCTGTATTCGGTGGTGCTCTTCGGTGGTCACTGGACTGTTGTCTTTGTCGTAGAAGAAGAGCACAATTCTTTTGCCCTGAAAGTCGGTCAGTTTAACTGTCTTCCCATTCTCTGAAGTGAGGGAGAAATCTGGTGCCTTTTGTCCAGGGGCGATCAGTTTATGAGCCTCGACATAGCCATGCTTGGAGGCCGCCGAACATCCCGGCCCACTAAAGCCAACTGTCAAAAAGGTCAATGTCGCCAGAGTGACACCGGAAATCAGCTTTAAGGACAGCATCCGCCGATTAGCGAGCCGATCAGTCAGTGGAGTAAGCGCCGGCATATTCATCTCCTCTTGTAAGGTTGCATCGACAGCGATTGTCGCCAGCATTACTTTAATCTCTTGTGAACCTTTATGGCAGCTGTTGCCCGAAGTTATTTAGTAGGGCCATTTCCAGTCAGCAAACTCTGGCTTATCTATGCCGTATTCGTGAGCGTAGCTACGGCAATCAATTTGCATATTCCTGAATTTGTCCTTGGCATGTGCTCCTATCGCTGTTAGCCTGGGGACGCGATCGATGACGTCGATGGCGATGCTGAAGCGATCTACCTGATTGTTGATCGCCAGCTCCAAAGGCGTATTGATGTTCCCCTTCTCCTTGTAGCCTCGCACGTGCATGTTGTGATGATTGGTCCGGCGGTATGCCAGCCGGTGTATCAGCCAGGGATAACCGTGGAAGTTGAAGATAATCGGCTTATCCAAAGTGAACAAGCTGTCGAAATCACGATCGCTCATGCCGTGAGGATGTTCGCTTTCAGGTTGTAGTCTGAGCAAGTCCACCACATTGACAAAGCGAATCTTAAGATCGGGGAACTCTTGGCGCAGCAAAGCATTAGCTGCCAGAGTCTCATGAGTCGATACGTCACCGGCCGAGGCCAGCACCACATCTGGTTCGCAGCCTTGATCGTTACTAGCCCATGGCCAGATGCCGATGCCTTTCGTGCAGTGCTTGACGGCGAGGTCCATGTCCATGTACTGCAGATGTCGCTGTTTGTCACAGACAATCACATTGATGTAATCCTGACTGCGCAGACAGTGGGCTGCGCACGATAACAGCGAGTTAGCATCGGGCGGTAGATAAATGCGTATGACGTCCGGGCTCTTGTTTACCACTAGATCCAGAAAGCCAGGATCCTGATGAGTGAATCCATTATGATCTTGCCGCCAGACAGTGGATGTAATTAACAAGTTGAGCGAGGCAACGCTCGCTCGCCATTGAAGTCGCTTGGAGATTTCGAGCCACTTAGCATGCTGGTTAAACATGGAATCGATCACATGCACAAATGCCTCATACGTGGAGAAAAAGCCATTTCGTCCACTGAGCAAATAGCCTTCGAGCCATCCTTCCAGTGTGTGTTCACTGAGCATTTCCATCACTCGTCCGTCTTTTGCCAGTTCGCCTCCGTCTGCATCTTCTGGGAAATACTCTTCGATCCAGAACTTCTTTGTCGATTCATAAATGGCATCCAGCTTGTTGGATGTCGTCTCGTCTGGTCCAAAGACCCGGAAGTTGTTGGGATTGGCCCTGGCGGTGTCGCGAAGTAAGTTAGCCAAAGGCCTGGTGTTTTCGAATTCGGTGTTCCCGGGCTTCGGTACATCAATGGCGTAGTGTCTGAAGTCAGGCATTTTCAACGCCTTATGAATTAATCCGCCATTGGCGTGAGGATTTGCACTCATGCGGCGCATCCCCTTTGGTGCTAGCTCTTGGAGCGCAGGTAACAGCGTGCCCTTTTCATCGAAGAGTGCTTGCGGTTCATAGCTGCGCAACCAAGCTTCCAACTGCGCAAGATGCTCCGGATTTTCTCTCACACCAGCCAGCGGCACTTGATGCGCCCGCCAGAAACCCTCGACCTTGTGCCCATCGACTTCTTTGGGACCGGTCCATCCTTTAAGGCTGCGCAGTATGATCATCGGCCACCGCGGCCGATTGGCCACTGCCGACGCGCGTGCTTCATTTTGAATTGCCCGAATCTGCTTGATGCAATGCTCGAGAGTGGCTGCCATAGCCTGGTGCATGCTGTTAGGATCGCTACCCTCAATAAAGTATGGAGTGTAGCCGTACCCGCGGAACAGGCTTTCCAGCTCATCATGATCGATGCGAGCCAAGACAGTCGGGTTGTTGATCTTGTATCCATTGAGATGAAGAATAGGGAGCACTGCCCCATCGCGGATCGGATTGATAAACTTATTGGAATGCCAAGCAGTGGCGAGTGGACCCGTTTCGGATTCACCATCGCCGATGACCACGGTTGTTATCAAATCGGGATTGTCAAAGACGGAACCAAAAGCGTGCGACAAGCTATAGCCAAGTTCACCACCTTCGTGGATCGACCCTGGCGTTTCTGGTGTGCAATGGCTGCCAATACCACCCGGAAAAGAAAATTCTTTGAAGAAGGCGCCCATACCTTCCTCATCCTCGCTTTTGTCCGGATAAATTTCGGAATAGGTGCCTTCCAGATAGACCGGGGCGAGGACCCCGGGGGCACCGTGTCCGGGACCAGCCATGAAAATCATGTCAAGATCGTATTTCTTGATCAAGCGATTTAAATGGATGTAGATGAAGCTCAACCCGGGACTGGTGCCCCAGTGCCCAAGCAATCGATTCTTGATGTGTTCGACTCGCAGCGGCTCCTTTAGAAGTGGATTTGCCTGAAGATAAATCATGCCGGCAGCCAGATAGCAGCAGGCCTGCCAGTATGCATGATACTTGGTCAACTCTTCTTGGCTCAGCGGCTCGCCAGCAACTGTTGCTCTGGCAGGACCGTAAGCACTGATCGATCTGCTTTCGTTGGCAAGACTTTTAGACGTTACTACCATTTTTCCACTCCCCGAGGTTTTGGCTTGGGTAGGCCTACAGAATAATCACCGGATATGTTACCAGACGCGTTTTCTCCTCATTCCCAATATCTCCACATGTGTTTGTTAAATTGAAAGTCGGCGAGACTTTTCTGGAGCGCTTGCTAATGAGGAGACTGATCGGCCTCATTCATACTTTTGTTCTGGCGGTTTGCTTAAATGCAATGCCGGCAACCGCCGCCAATCAATTGCAAGCAGAAACACCCAAGCAAGCGAGCGCTCCCACGTTGAAAGGACAGGTAAACGTCAAAGCGAACCTGGGTGCCCTAAGCGACTACAGCGATTGGGGATTTCTCTGTGCACGGTCAAACAATAAATCGAACAACAAATCGAACACCAACGAGTTGCCCGCCACAATCACCGTTGTCGAATCTGGAACTCCTGCCTACAGAAGAGGTTTGACGCCTGGAGATCGCATTCTCTCTTTGCAGGCCGCAAAAGATGGCCTGACGCTGACCATCGAACGGGAGGGCAAAGTCTATACGGCTGAATTGACGACTAATTTGTTGCCAGCAGCGACCCAACAGGATTTCCTCAGGGGTGGAGCGAGGCGTAATGCGCTGCGCGGCCGTCTGAAGGATACGGATCTTGCAGGTGACATTTGGAAACGAACATTATCCAGACCGTTGATCATTAGTATTGCCAGCGGTGGCGGCGAGTTCACTAATTCATTTAATGGCAACGGCACCGTCCATGATCTTTTGATGCAATTGGCAGACGAGTTCGCTCGCGCCATCAACAGCGCGAAACTTCCTGCCGGTGCCTGCGGTATTTGTGTACATATTGCCAAGCCGCACAGTCCAGATTTAAATGTCGGTGACAATGGTGACCCGCGCGCATTCTTTGCTGACTGCACGTTTGGCACAGTGAGAGGATTTGTCGACCCGGAAAAGATCAAGATCGATCCGATAATTGACAGTAAAAAATTGACCCTGGCTCCACTTGATCTACGCACAGATATGGGTGGGTCGCATTGTCTTGATTCATTCAATAATGGAGTCGGCGTCAGCATTCTCGATTACACGGAAATATCTGCGTACCAAAATCCGATGTTCGCTACTCTTAAAGCCGGCGGACCTTTCGCCGAACAGCCAAGAACCGCTCTCAGACCCACTGTCCAGGCGTTCTCCTTGCCAGGCACATTTATGGCACACAGCTTCGACAAAAATGTCAGTGGCGACGATCAAAATACAGAACCGAATCGTCGTGAGCTGGAGAATTACTTAGCAGACAATCCGAAGACTTCCAGGAAACGGGAAGCACGCCTGGCCTACCGCGAACTCGAATCCGCAGGGACAAGAACCAGAGGAGAGCATACTGCTCGTTTGCAAGTAGTACCCAACCGAAGAATAGCTGGGTTGACCCGCCCGGTAATGGTCAGATTCAGCCTCGGTGGATCGCGAATCGTCAATTCATTTAATCACGCCGGTAGTATCACCATACTGGCCAACGAATTTCTCGATCGCTTAACGAGCCAGGTAAAACCTTCAGTGCTGGCTGGCTTAGATCTGCTCTCTTTCGGCCATGGCGGCAGTACAATCGAAAACTCATTCGATCGGTAACGCCAGTAAACCAGTAATCCGGTGATTTAGTAAAAGGACTGGCTACTTCAGCTGTGGCAGCACTTCTTCTTTATATTTCTGCACATTGACTTTGATCACTGAGCCATTTGGACATTGGCGGATCATCATATTCAAAGCGTTCATGTCGTTGGACGCAGATAAGCTGATGACTGTATCGCCCAGCTCTTTTGTAGGCGGCCGTACACCCCAACCCGCCCTAACCAAAGTGCCGAGATAATAGTTGGCGATCTTGGAAACCGTGTCGGGACTTGTAAAATAGACAATTTGAGCTGGACCATCGGGGACCCGGCGGGCAGTTGGAGCTTTCAATAACTCGAGTCTCAAATTCCTCGGTTCAGCCGAGGATGTAGTTGGCTCTACCGCCTGGGTCTTGGGTTCAACATAGCCTGGCTCAACGTCTACTTCGCGACACTCAGCCTCCGGATAGATGATGATCGGAAAGTTCTTGGGTACAGGGACTGATTTCTTGGCTAACAATTCGTATTGATTGAGCCGATCATCTGTTCCACAGCCGTGCAACAAGGTCGTCAAAGCCAGCATTACCGCCGCTCTCCAAAAATACTTTGTCTGCCGAGCCGTCAGTCTCATTGCCCTCTTAGAGGAGTCCAGGAGGACCTTATCAATATCACTTTAGCAATCATTATATAGAAGATATAGAAGCGCCTGATAAATGGCAGCCGAGTAAAATTGCGTTGTTCAAGATGATGATGAGCAAGGCGGACAATGCCCAATCGCGGCAAACAAAAACGCCAGAAAGAGCGGCACAGCCTTAACCGGTATATTGCCGCTCGCACTCGTATACAAGAGTCGCGTAAGGCAAGATTAATTGTCGCCACCTGGGATGATGATTTGTCTTGGCAGGGCGAACTAGACGATATTGAGAAGCTGAAACAATTAAAAGAAAAGCATCGTTTTCTCTGGGTTCATATTATCGGGCTGGAAGACGAGGAGCTGAATCGTCAAATTGGCGAGATCTTCCAACTGCAGAAGACGGCTCTCGATGATGTGGTCAATCTTCAACAGAGAGCAAAGTTCGAACAATATAGTGACCAATATTTTGTCGTCTCACATTTGATTGAGATGGAGTCCACTCTCCAGACCAGACAAATTAGCCTGTTCATTGCTAGCAATTTTCTCATTACCATCCAGCAAGGCGCAAAGGATGTTTTCACGTCCGTGCGGGAGCGATTGACCAAACGGCAAGGCAAAACCAGACATTTCGGCAGCGATTATCTTTCTTACGTCGTGCTCGACGCGATTATCGATAGTTATTTCCCTTGCCTGGAAATATACGGTGAGAGGCTGGAGTCGCTGGAAGCTGAAGTCGTGGATAATCCCAGCCGAGAAACAATCAACGACATCCACCACGTGAAAAGGGATTTGTTGGCGATGCGCCGCGCCATTTGGCCCTTGCGTGAAGCGATTAGCTCGCTCATTCGGGATGCCGGTGAAATATTCGCTGCAGAGACTTTAACCAATTTGCGTTACTGCTACGAGCACACTGTGCAAATCATCGATTTCGTCGAAACCTACCGAGAGTTGGGTTCGGACATGATGGATGTCTATTTGTCGAGCGTCAGCAATCGCATGAATGAAGTAATGAAAGTGCTTACCATTGTCACCACCATCTTTGTCCCGGCAGGGCTGATCGCTAGTATATATGGCATGAACTTTCACACCGACGTATCGCCCTACAATATGCCGGAGCTGAACTGGTATTTAGGCTATCCATTCGCATTAGCCATGATGCTCGCGGTTTCCCTAACAACAATCATTGTTCTTAAATGCAAAGGCTGGCTGGGAGATCGCCCAACCTTCTGGCGAAAGAGCGCCAACCGAAATGAGCAAGAGAACAAAGCTGAATAATGCAGCAATTTCCTGCTATCAGGAGCGGTTGGAAACGGGCGATGATTTCGGCTTGATCACGCCCAATGCATTGCCGGCCGGGACATCGGCAACGTCAGCTCGACGTGCATTCTCTTGAATCATCGCTTCCACCAAGCCTACAAATAGAGGATGCGGATGATCAGGTCGAGACTTCAATTCTGGGTGGAACTGCGAAGCAAGAAAATACGGATGGTCTGGCAGTTCAATCATTTCCACCAACCGCTCGTCCGGCGAGATTCCACAGAAGGATAGGCCTGCTTTGGCCAAGCGGTCGCGCAGCTCGTTATTGACTTCATAGCGATGGCGATGACGTTCCCAGATCACATCTTCTCCATATATTTGAGCGGCTTTTGATCCCGGTTTCAGATTACACGGGTAGCGGCCGAGCCTCATGGTTCCGCCCTTTAGCGTGACGTTATGCTGGTCAGGCATGAGGTCGATCACCGGATACGGTGTATGTGGATCGAATTCAGTAGAGTGCGCTTTCTCCATGTTGGCGACGTGGCGGGCAAAATCGATCACGGCAATCTGCATGCCCAGACACAATCCCAAATAGGGGAGCTTGTGTGTGCGGGCATAGGCACTGGCGAGGATTTTCCCTTCGATGCCCCGGTCGCCGAAGCCACCGGGAACTACTATACCGTCCACATCCGAGAGATATTCTTCTGCGCCTCGCTGCTCCAGGTCTTCGGACAGGATCCACTTAATATTGACAGCTGCCCCGAGCTTAGCGCCGGCATGTTTGAGCGATTCGACGACCGATATATAAGCATCAGACAACATGACGTATTTACCGACTATGCCCACGGTGACTTCCTTAGTTGGCCGCTTGATGCGTTCTACCATCTCCTGCCATTCAGTTAAATCGGGCGGATTGTTCGGCATGTGCAGCCTTTCCAGAACTCGGTCAGCGAGACCCTCTTGCTCTAGGAAGATGGGCACTTCATATAAGTACTGAACATCTTTGCATTGAATGACTGCATCGATATCCACGTCGGTAAAGAGCGACAGCTTTTCTCTGATCGAAGAAGACAGGACGCGCTCTGTCCGGCACACTAAGATGTCTGGCTGAATACCCCGGCTCCGCAAGGTATCAACTGAGTGCTGGGTAGGCTTAGTTTTCAATTCGTTAGTAGTTCGCAAATTGGGAATGAGGGTAGCGTGGATGTAACAGCAATTATCTCTGCCGACGTCCTTGCGCATTTGGCGGATTGCTTCCAAAAATATCAGGCTCTCAATATCGCCAGCGGTGCCGCCCACTTCCACGATCACAATCTCAGCCTGCGAATGCTGTGCGGCCTTTCGCAAAAACGTCTTGATTTCATTGGTGACGTGCGGGATCATCTGCACGGTCCCACCGAGATAGTCACCCCTTCTTTCCTTCTCTAGGACGCTTTTATATATGTAGCCGGCAGTGACGTTATTCATGCGACTGAGGTCGACGTTTATAAATCGTTCATAATGCCCAAGATCCAGGTCCGTCTCCGCTCCGTCCTCGGTGACGAATACCTCGCCATGTTGGTACGGACTCATAGTGCCGGGGTCAACATTTAAATATGGATCAAGTTTGACAATGCTGGTTGAGATGCCTCTTGATCTGAGCAAGCGTCCCAAGGACGCAGCAATGATTCCCTTCCCCAATGAAGAGACAACCCCACCAGTAACAAAAACATACCTGGTGTTCATATCGCCTCCTGTTTGCCGCACTGCGATCATTCAATACTATAAGCGATCTGCAAAGCGGGCGAAAGCTGCTATTTGCAAGGTTTTCACTAAATATGCGGAGCATCCGCCAGGTAACGCGCTATGAGTCCCTGTATATCTTGCCCGGAAAAGCCTGCCTGGACAGCTATTCCCCGATTCTCGGTACGCGGAAAAAGGAGCCCTCTCTTGCCGGTGCTCCCTTTAGCAAAACCTCATGACCGGGTGGGGGCTCGCTCTGGTCCTCTCGCATAACGTTGAGGATCGGCAAAGCGTGGGACATGGGCTCGACTGAGGTGGTATCGATAGCCGCTAATTCGTCGAAGTATTCGATAATCTTGGCCATCTGCTCGGTATAGAGCCGTTTTTCCTCATCGGAAAGTTTGAGGCGGGCTAGTTTGGCCACGTGTTCGACGATTTCAGTAGTGATCATTTTTTACTTTCTTGGCTTACTTTCTTGCCTTAGTTTCTTGACTTTTCTCTAGCTTGCTAGCGGAACTCTAGTTCCTCTCCAGTTTACATGGTTGGGAAGTGGTTTTTAACCATCAGAGACGACCGATAACCACCAGTCGGGCTCTTCTACGATAGAAAATTGCGCCATTGGCCAATTTGCTTTTTTGTATTTTGGCACCGTATTTGATACCAGATTCAATATCTGCCTGTTGCCTCTTATCTCAGGATCGGCGGCTTGCCGTTTTGCCAAGCTCGGCACACGGATAGGTGGTCGATCGGGCTGGTTTGGGAAAGCTCAAATTGCCCGCACTAAGGCGCGGAGCCTGTTTTGTGCTTGATCGATTTCAAATGCCGCGTGCTGCCTAAATAAGGCACGGTGTGCCTTCGATTCCATCGGCTTCGGCGAGGTTGGTCGTCGTCCGCCAGATGCGAACTGTCCGGCCAAAGAAAAGCCTTCTCTATCTTCCCGTAGATATTGACGCGGTTCGGCGTGAAAGTGCGGTATCGGGCCATTTTTACTGCTCCGTTTTCGTCCGCATAGCCAATTGATGGATACTATATATCCTTTGCGAGGGTCTCCGATCGTCTTCCACTTGTCAGTGGGAACGTTACGTAGTTCTCTGGGAATTAATCTAATTTCCTTATTTACTTCTCGGTTCGACCGTTTTGACCGATTCGACTGATTCGGCCGGTCTAGCTAATCCGGCCGGTCTAGTTGATTCGGCCGGTCTAGTTGATTCGGCCGGTCTAGTTGATTCGGCCGGTCTAGTTGATTCGGCCGGTCTAGTTGATTCGGCCGGTCTAGTTGATTCGGCCGGTCTAGTTGATTCGGCCGGTCTAGTTGATTCGGCCGGTCTAGTTGATTCGGCCGGTCTAGTTGATTCGGCCGGTCTAGTTGATTCGGCCGGTCTAGTTGATTCGGCCGGTCTAGTTGATTCGGCCGGTCTAGTTGATTCGGCCGGTCTAGTTGATTCGGCCGGTCTAGTTGATTCGGCCGGTCTAGTTGATTCGGCCGGTCTAGCTGATCCGGCCGGTTTAGCTGATTCGGCCGGTTTAGCTGATTCGGCCAGTCTGGCTGCGGAAACTCCTTCAGTTCTGCTTATAGCCTGGGTTTCAAAGGGAACGATCGGCTGTGCACGCTCTTCGGCAGCACTGACTTCGAGCGGCTGATGAACGCCACTTCTGCGCCTTAGTCCCAAGAGGGATTGCAACGCGCGCGCGATAAGATTGGGCTTTTCTGCATGTGGTTCAACAAGGTTTTCTTCGGGAGGATAGTAAGCATCAATGATTACTTTGATTGATGCCGCTACTGGTATAGCGATTAGCATTCCTAAGGCGCCGGCCATTGTTTCACCAACAAGGACTGCGAAAATAACAGCCAGTGCATGCAGCTCGACGGCGCGCCCAATAATTGCTGGCACAACAGCGTAGTCCTCAAACCAGCGAGCAGCCATGTAGCAGGCAATGATCCAACCAGCAATGCCGACGCCGAATTGTGAGACACCAACAATCACGGCGATGCTGATGGCAATGAACGGACCCAGTACTGGGATAATCTCAAAAAATCCACTGAGGATGGCAATCACCAGCGCGTACTTCATTTTTGCGCCGGGACCATACAACGCTATAGGCAACACGGAAAGAAAGGCAAAGGCCACGCATGACATGATGATGATCAAAAGCATCTGACCGACAACATACTTGCTCAGCATCAGGTTCATTTGACCGATCATGTTGACAGTTGTTACTTTGCGATCCTCTGGAACGAACCGCAAAAAGAAGCGGCCTATGCGTTTGCTGTCCACAATGAAATAGATGGACGAGACTATGCAGACTAAGAGTGAGAGAAATCCGTGCGAAAGGAGACCTCCCAAATGGACGACCTCTTCTGGTTTACCGGCGCTGGTTTCGAGAGTTGCCAGAAGATCCGTGGAGGTTTTCTCTACGTCTAATTGCAGATGGAAACCGTCGGCGATCTGCGTCACCAATTTAGTGACTATCTCATGTCTTTGATCAATTAGATTGCTAACTTGCTCTGCCAACGTCGGTCCAAATTTATAAGCCAAGATGCCCAAAATCGTCGCTGTACCCAAATAAATTAGGGCGAGCGCAAACTTCGGCTGCATCCAGCGCAGATACTTGAAGCGGTTCAGTTTGTTGACGCTTGAGATGAGTGGAAAAAGAAGGTAAGCAATGATGCCACCAACGACAAACGGCGGGAAGACCTCGCGGACCTGATACAGGAACAAAAGTAGTAGAATGATTCCTACCCACTTAAGCATTGTCCACCCACCTTGTGCTGGCTGCTTCCGCAGGGAATCGTCCGCTGTCCGAAACTGTCCTAACGCTAGCTGCTTCTGCAAGGAAACTGCCCGGGCTGGACTCGGTTTTTTTATAGCAGAGGCTAGCGCACCGCAGCTGGTGCAGTAGCCAAATTCGAAAAATCATGTACCTTCGCTCTAACAAGCTTCCTCAACAACCAGGCTGGACGGAAACGTTCTCCGAACTGATCTCGGTAGCGATCAAGATTCGTCAAACACCAGGAAAGCCCTTTCTCCTTAGCTATAGTGAGAAGCCCCCGCTTCAATCCGGCGCCATGCTCCAGTGCTATATCTACATCAGAATGTTCCACTACATTCTCTTGAATAGCATATATTGCCTCATTAAACATGGGCAAGATCAGCCGGTACGCGTCAAAGTTCCCGTTATCATCGGCGTTGCGGGCATTTGTCCGCTTTAGGAGCTGGAACAATTCCGGATTAATTTGCTTTGGCTCGTCCTTTTTTGCTGTTTGTCCTGGCGGATGAAGATAGATGCCACTACCGCTTTTTTGTCCCAAATGACCGGCCCGCGCCAGTTCTAGCAAAAGTTGCGCGGTCTTGAACCGTTCGCCGTATTCACTATACAAAAATTCGTTAACATGCGCGCAGACGTCGATGCCCGTCATATCCAAGAGGGTGAACGGACCCATCGGCAAGCCAAATTCGACTGCTGAACGATCCACGGTATGCGGATCGAAGCCTTCCTGCAAAGCATGCAGTGCCTCATTTAGGTAAGGAAAGAGCAAGCGGTTGACGAGAAATCCTGGGCACTCCTCGATTTTGATCGCAATCTTGCCGATTTGCCGGCAAATGTCAATTGCCTCTGCCACAGTCTCGTTGCCCGTTCTTACTCCTGGAATTACCTCAACTAATTTCATAACTTGAGCTGGATTGAAAAAGTGCATTCCCACTACTCTCTCCGGGCGCGTTGTGGATGCGCCAATCTCGGAAATGGAGAGTGCGGACGTGTTTGTCGCCAATATCGCTCGGGCAGGACAGAGCTTATCCAGACGTTTAAAGATTTCCACTTTCGTCTCGATTTTTTCCAGGGCTGCCTCAATTACTAGGTCTACGTCCGAGAAACCCTCCTCGGCAGTCGTTCCTTTGATACGAGCGATATTTGTTTGTGCCTCCTCTTCGGTCATGGCACCTCTTTTTACTCGAGCGTCATACATACGCCTGATGTTGGCAAGCCCACGATCGACGAACGATTGCTCGACATCTTTCAGTAGCACATTTATGCCGGATTGACTTAGCACCTGGGCGATACCGCTGCCCATGGCGCCGGCGCCGATGACCGCTGCCTTCTCAACTTGCATCTGAAGTCCCTCGTCTGGAGATGAGATTCTCGGCTGGCTATGCTAGCATTTCCCGAAAGAGAACTTAATTCTCGCTTAGTTAATTCGCATCCTTCGCTCTGTGCCTTTCTGATTTCTTGCTTCTGGTTTCTTGTCTTTTTTTCTGCCTTCTTTGTTTCTGGTTTCTTCTGTTGCTCCTTGGTCTAGTTTTTCCTGTTTTCCCCGTTTGTGCTTTCGAGCTTTCCGCCAAGTTAGTTACCCTTTGTGCTTCAGTTCTTGGCTGTTCCCTTCCCTCATTTGTTGCGCATGCCTTTTGTTAGTTCATTAGTACGTAGGGCGCCAGCCCAGCCAGATCAAGCTCAGATTGACAGCACGCCTAAGTATTTGGGCTGGGTGATGCTAACAGCACTTGGTATTGGTGCCACCATCGGCGCTGGCATCTTTGCCATGCCCGGTATGATCGCAGAGAGAGCCGGTCCAGCCGGGGTTTTATCTTTTCTGATCACCGGATTAGTAGTAGTCGCGGTGGCAATTTGCTACGAAAGATTTTCCGTCCGGGTGAAAAGCGGTGTTTCGGCATACAGCTATGTTTATCATTCGCTCGGTGAAATCTTCGCCTGGATCGTGGCATTCGGTTTGTTTCTCGAGTACAGCTTCGGCTCCTCCGCTGTGTCCATCGCTTGGGCCGAATATCTCAAACATGCGCTTGGCTATTCTCTGCCTCAATTCTGGTCAGGGCCAAGCACCGTTGACGGTGTCTTTCATTTCGGCATCAATATTGTCGCTGTTGCCGTCATTATTCTGGTGACAACGATCTTGATTGTAGGCGGTCTTAGCAAATCAGCCAAACTAAACTTCTGCCTCGTCTGCCTCAAGCTTGTTTTACTTGTCACTTTTCTATTGGCCGGATTGAAGCATATTCAACCAGCCAATTGGGTGCCTTTTATGCCTAAAGGATGGAACGGTGTATTGCGGGGAGCAGCTCTGGCTGTCTTTCCTTATGTCGGATTCGATGCCTTGTTTACGTTTGCTCGTGAATCGAAAAGTCTGAGAGATACTCGAGTAGCGGCATACTGGTGTGTGGGCATCGTGGCATTCCTTTATGTGACGGTGATGGCCGTGGTGACCGGACTAGCCCCATGTTTCATTAATGGCCACGAAAATCAGTTGTTTGTCAGTAGCGAGGCAGCAGCACCGTTGGCTAAACTGCTTTCTGCCGCCGGTGAGACCTGGTGTTCGAGATTTATTTCATTTGGGGCAGTGCTTGGCATTTTCAATGTACTGCTCGTACTTTGCATGGGAGGTCCCCGCATCTTCCGCAACATGTCTGAGGATGGCTTGCTGCCACCTATCTTTGCTAAAGTGAGCAAGGGCAATCCGGTGGTCGGTATTTTGTTGAACGGAGCGATAGTGGCTCTGATTGCAGGCCTAGTCCCATTCGGCGATATAGCCGACATGATGGTCTTGGGCACGCTCGTTGCCTTCATCTTCGTCGGGCTTGGTGCATTTCGCTTGAAGTTGGTTCATCCACTCGTTGCCTTGCTTTGTTCTCTAGGCTGCCTGATACTTGCATTTCATTTGGGAGAGCTGGTTCTTAAAGTCTATTGCGTAACTCTGCCGGCGGGCTTAATAATCTATTTTTCCTATGGATATCACCACAGCAAGTTAAGCAATGCGCGACCTGCGTTACTACAAGACAGTAACTCAAATGACGGCACGGGCGAGACTGCCGAAGCATAATGAGAGCATCGAATTCTGTTTAGACATAGTTCTCTGGCTTTGGCGGATTTTCTCGCCAGAGCATTTGCATAGTTGTTTCAAAATCAGTCATCAACATTGCATGTGCGAAAGTGCCTACGGCTATATCCGTGTGTTCTGAAATTAGATCGGTGATCGGCCGTTTATCGGAGACCAAGAGTGCGCTTAAGCGGTCTTCCAAATGGGACAAAAATATTCAGACAACCATGTGGGCATGAACCGCATGGAAGAATGAAGGTCGTGCCGCTCCTCTCGCCCTATGCGCCTCGTTGCATCCCCCAAATTCCTGCCGTTGACTCGCCTTTGCCCCGGAAACCACAGCGCGTTAATCAACGCTCCCTGATTTAGTTCTGCTAAATTCACCTTCCTAGGTGCTGCTGTCTTGAAATATATTCTCTTCTCACCATAACGAAATGACGTCGGCGGTCCATCCGTTATATACGTAGGCTCTGCATTGGCCACCGCGGGAAGACCCAGCTTGGCCGCTAAATCCGCCCCGTGCTCAAAGAGCTTCTTGCCAAATGCTCTCGCCTTTGCCCGGGCTACCTCCCATACACTGGGCAGCACCAATTTAACCTCCGGACAGATCTTCATAAAGACGCCTCTGGCCAAGCGCATAATTGCGCCCTTCTTTACCATCCGGCTCATAACCATATCGACCGCCGCTCTGGTTCCATAAACAAGCACATCCTTAGTGACAAACATTTGATGAACAGCCATCTTATTAATGTGTATCCGAATATTTAGAGCAGTAAACCCAAGATTTGGACGACCGGTGTTGGACATATCAATTTCCCTCCGAAACCGTAAGTTGGAAAAATTTCTCTTACTTCTAACTACGACTCGAGAGAGGAAAAAGTTCAATACTCGGGAAAAAACGTGCCGGCTTAATCGAAGGAAATTCATCGAGCAGCGATTTTCCCGAGCCGCAGTGATTGTCCTGTTAATCAGCTGTTTGAAATTTTTCAATTGTTTCTAACAAATGACAAAGATGCAAAACAAACCGGTCTATACTCCGCCTGCGTATTAGGTACTGACGCAGCAGAGCTTCTTGTTCTCAGGATGAACACTGCTTTCTAAGAACATCAGCCTGCAAAGGATTAAATGGCGATGTGGTGTTTGAGTCCTTCGAGTGTCGCTTGCAAATTTACGTGATCGGATACATTGAATGTTCGAGCTGCAGCGTTGATTTTTCTGACCGTACCGGTAAGAACTTTACCAGGACCAATCTCGACAAACGTGTCCACTCCCTGAGACAGCATGTATTCGATGGATGAATACCAGCGCACAGCATTGTTCATTTGCTGGCGAAGATTATCCCGAATTTCCTTTGCCGTTGAACTGGGCTGACCATTATAATTTTGTACGATGGGGAAACTGGGGTCTTCTATCAACACCTGGTCCAAAGTAATGGAAAATTGTTGGGCAGCTCGTTCCATAAGCGGCGAATGAAATGCACCACCCACTGGAAGTGGTATCACTTTTCCACCAATATTTTTGGCTAATTGGCTGGCGCCTAATACGGCGTCCGGATTTCCAGAGATCACCAACTGATCACGAGTATTGAAGTTGGCTACAATTACGCATGAATCCGTGCTATTCGCGCCTTGCAACTTCCGCTTCAGAGTTTCAGATGCGCTTTTGCAGCACTCTTCTAACTTATCCGCGGAAAGACCCAGCACCGCCGACATTGCCCCCAGCGGACACTCTTCCATTAGAATCGCGCGCTCTTGCACAAGTACGATCGCCTCTTCAAGGTGAAGGGCATCGGCCGCCACAAGCGCGGTAATTTCACCCAAGCTATGTCCCGCTACAAAATCTGGTTTCGGTCCACCTTGCGATTTGAAGCAAGTCCAGGCTGCTACAGACGCAGCGAGAATTGTCGGTTGCGTATTGATTGTGCGTTTGAGCTCTGAATCCGGACCAGCGAAGCATAATTTACTAAGCTTCTGGCCGGACAGGCGATCAATTTCCTCAAAGGTCCGCTTAGCTTCAGGGTAGGCATCGTACAAGTCTAAGCCCATGCCCACGCATTGCGAACCTTGACCAGGGAAAATGCAAGCTAATTTGCCCATAACTCCGACTCCATTATCTAATCGGCTCTAAACGCTTATCACTGGCATTCCAACGCACGATCGCTGCGCCCCAGGTCAACCCACCGCCAAATCCGACCAAGGCGCAAGTTGCCGGCGGACGCACTTGCTTGCGGCGAAGCGCCTGCCACAAAGCCAGTGGTATCGAAGCCGCTGACGTGTTACCTAGCTCATCGACGTTACTAACAATTTGCTCTTTTCTCATGCCTAGTCTTTCTGCGGCAGCATTGATGATCCTTCTATTGGCCTGGTGCGGCACAAGAAAGTCGATGTCCTCGACGCGAATACCGGCTCTGGCGGCGGCGGCCCGTACGGCTTCAGGTACAGCATTGACGGCAAATTCATAAATCGCCCGGCCATTCATCTGCAGGAATCTGTCCATTGTCTTGGGCGGTGGTGAACCTGCATGCGGATAGCCAGCGCCAGAATTTGGAATCATTAATAAATGTCCACCAGTACCATCAGCGCGCAAATAGGTGGCGAGGATATCATTTTCGTCGGCAGCTCCTTGCAAGACGAAAGCGCCGGCACCATCACCAAACAAAATGCAAGTGTCTCTGTCTTCCCAGTTGAGGAAACGAGAATGAATGTCAACGCCGATAACCAATACGGTCTTGAACATGCCGGAACCGATGAATTGCTGTCCTACTGCCAGGGCGTAGATGATACCGGTGCACGCTGCTTCCAAATCGAAGCCAGCAGCCCGGTTAGCACCGATTGCCGCCTGCACCATGCAAGCTGTCGAAGGATACAAATTTTCTGGAGTAGAGGTAGCAACAATTATTAGGTCAATGATCGTGGCATCGATACCAGCGTAGGCCATCGCATCTTTGGCCGCTTCGATTGCCAGCCCGGACGTGGACTCGTGATCTTTTGCAATACGCCGTTCTTTTATACCGGTGCGTGTAGTGATCCATTCATCCGATGTGTCTACCAACTTTTCTAAGTCTGCGTTAGTTACGACTGCACTCGGGACACACGCACCGACACCAATGATTTTTGCACCAATCCGCGCGTTGATTTGTGCACTCACGAAGTTGTACCTGCTGTCTCCCGGCTCAACGCCCTTTCGATCTTCTGCACTACCCCAGCCGCCACCATATCTTTTGCTAGACGTACCGCATTCTTAATAGCTGTGTGCTTCGAACCGCCATGAGCGATGACACAGACACCTTTGACACCGACTAATAGGGCGCCGCCGGATTCATTGTAATCGATTCGTCGTTTTAACGCTTCCAAGGCTGGTTTCGCTAAATAGCCAGCGAGTTGACTGCGCTTGTCGTGCATGAGCTCTTGTCTGAGCATGTGCGAAATCATTTTCGCAATGCCTTCAGCTGTCTTCAAGGCTACGTTACCTGTAAAGCCGTCCGTTACTAGCACGTCGACTTTGGCCATCGGAAAATCCCGTCCCTCAATAAAACCGATGAAGTTTAGATTGGTGTTCCGTTTGAAGAGCTGATAGGTCTCTTGTATTAAACTGTTGCCTTTTGTCTCTTCTGTGCCGATATTAAGTAAGCCGACAGTGGGATTGCGGATGCCGAACATGCCAGCCGCCAAAATGGTTCCCATAAATCCGAATTGCAAAAGCTGGCTTGGCGAGCATTCGACATTGGCACCGACATCTATAACGATCACCGGTCTCTTCATGTCCGTTGTGGGCATCGTACAAGCGATCGCTGAACGCTCTACGTTAGCAATGCGGCCCAAACCAAACTGAGCAGCAACTGCTGCCGCCCCGGTAGAGCCAGCAGCAACAACCGCATCGGCCAGACCGTCAGCCACTCGCTTGGTAGCGACAACGATCGAAGAATCTTTCTTTTTCCGGATACTTGCGGTTGGCTTCTCGCCCATTTCCACAACTTCAGAAGACGGAACAATTTGGATATCCAGTCCCCTCAGGTCATGGCGCTTTAGCTCAGCCTCAATTTTGTCTTGAAGACCGACAAGCTGAATAGACAGAGCATATTCCTTGGCGGCCAGAATTGCACCATAAACAACTTCGCGAGGGGCGTAGTCACCACCCATGGCGTCGACAGCAATCCGGATCATTTAAGGCTCCCGCTTGGCAACGACAAGAGACTGATTAAATAGTTAGGCAAGAAGACTATCACGGCGGCGAGCCGGGCGACCTCTGTAGAAGCCACAGACTATGCAGACTTGGTGCGGTCGGCTGGGAGAACCGCAATTTGTGCAATTAACCAGGGCAGAAGGCTCTGCCTTCCAATGCGCACGCCGTTGGTGCTGTTTCTGGTGCGATGTCTTTTTCTTAGGAACAGCCATGGTTACGCGTCCTCCTGAGGTCCGGAACAGACTATTATCTACGAATTTTCCTGAGAATCTTGTTTTGGCAATAGAGTCTTTAAGTTCTTCCATCTCGGATCGATTTGAGCGGGTAGGTCCCCACCTGCTTTTGACTTCCGAGAAAAAGTCTGATTACGCTCGTAAGCGGTCTGGGAAGCCGCGCCGGCTGCCGGAGATTGAGGTGGTCCTGGACATTCAGAACCGCACAGGCAATAACTGGGTGTGGCCAACGTTACAGCTTGATACACGATGTCGCTAATGTCAAGAACACCACTTTCCGGGAGGAGCTCAACGAAGTCATCCCGTAGCAGCTCATGCTCCTTGTTTTCCCCGGAAAAAAAGTGACGCGACACGAATCTTTCATCCAGATCCAGGCTAAGACTCTGAAAAAAAGGACGCAGGCAGCGATCGCATTGTAACTTGAGCAATGTCGCAACTTGCCCGGTCAATTTGATGCCCGGTAGATTCAAGCTGATCGTTAACTGGCCCGTAACTGGTTCAACTGCGGCTGTGCCGCTGGACATTTCTTTGAACTCGAACGTTAACCTCTGTCCGGGCTGTAACTTTAGTTCATCGACACTAATCTTCATTAGTCTCAGGTCAGTCCCAGGAGTTCTGACTGGCGATTACAGTTGGCCAGCTTAGTCCGCTTAGGCGAGGAGGAATAAGACACAAAGACGTCGCCCTCTGAGAGCAACGACTCGGCTGAACAGTAGATAATGATACATCATTTCGCCAACGGAGCGGCTCGGCCGTTACATGGCCGCAAACAATGCTGGAAATTAAGCCGGATTCACAACTTCTTACCGCCCGCTGGGTGCTTCCTGTTGTGGGAAATGCCATTCAAGACGGTGCCGTGATTTTCGGAAACGGCGCCATTGAGGCGGTTTGTCCGCAGTCTACGCTAGCTGATCTGCTTGGCCCAGAAACATTGCTCAAGCTCAGTTATCGCCGTAAAGACTATGGAAACGCAGTCATTATGCCCGGTTTCATCAATCTGCATACCCATCTTGATTATTCTTTGCTGCCTGGGCTCGATGGCCAGTGTGGCCAGTTTGCTTGGATGAAGGATTTGGTCGGTCGAGCAAGTTACTGGTCGGCTGACCAGTGGTTCCAGTCTGCTCGGTACGGGGCTGAGCAAGCGGCGCTATCGGGCACAACCTGTGTAGTGGATAGCTCCTTTACTGGCAACAGTGCCAAAGCTCTCGCTGAAGTTGGATTGAGAGGCATCGTCGGTCTAGAACTCTTCGGTAGCAATGAGGAACTAGCCGAACCGATTTGGAGCCAATGGCGCCAACGGTTACAAACCTTCGTAGATGGAGCCAATGGGGCAGCTAGAAGCTCGCTTGCCCAAAATCTAATCCAACTGACCGTGGCGCCACACTCACCATATCTGGTATCGCCCCGCCTTTGGCAGCGAGCGACTGAATGGGCTAACAGTGAGAAATTGCCGCTCATGGCCCATGTCGCCGAATCCGCTCAGGAGTGCCAATGGATCGAATCGGGCAACGAGGAGGTTGACGATTATCTGCGCTTTATTACCAGGTTGTTTGCTGAAGGCGCAACCTCCCTCAAGAGTTACCAGTACCTCCGCAGTGAGCGCGACAGATCCTGGCGGGGACTGGGGCTTAGTCCGGTAGGACACCTGCATAAACACCGGTTGTTGAACGAGAAGCTGCTCGCTGTGCATGCAGTGCATGTTAATGATGAAGATATTGCGCTTTTAGCGAGGAATCACGTCTCGATCGTCCACTGCCCTCGTAGCAACAGCTACCTGGGTAACGGTCTATTGCCGCTTGCCAAAATGCGAGCGGCTGAATTGGCAGTTGGCTTCGGCACGGATAGTCTGGCCAGCTGTGATGATCTGGATGTCTGGCAGGAGTTTCGCTATGCTCGCGCGATGCATCGAGCCGAGTTACCCGATTTCCATTTCTCCGATGCCGAGGGCATTTTTTCCGTTACTCTAGGAGCGGCCCAGATGATTGGACTGGACCAGCAAATCGGTAGCCTCCAGGCGGGTAAACGAGCAGACATTGCTGTCTTTCAAAACGAAGAGAGAGAGCTGTTAGAGCCGCTGACGATCTTTTTCCACGGCCGCTCTCGCTTATGCGATTTATTTGTAGATGGCAAGTGCGTAGTGGAGGGTAGGAGCTTGGTTGGGGGGTCGCAAGAGTTGGAAAGATGATTTTCGATTTGATTTTGCCCTCAATTCAGTGGGACAAGGTTTGGATGACCGGGTCCGCGGGAACCTAGACATTAGTCCGCTAGATGAGCAAGGTGCATGTGATGTTAACGGGTAAAGATCATATTTGCAGTGGCCGCACCTGCATGTTTTGCAAGCTTAATGCGATGTCCGAAGGTGCCAAAATGCATCAATCGTTCATCGACCATAAGGTGATTGAACGAGTGAAAGAGCTTGAGGAGCGGTCGAAGCTAACCAATACTGAGATCCTGCCAAATACAGGCGAGGACAAAGAGGCTGAACGTTTGGCCTTGCTAGACAGTCTCACCGAACTTTATAACTCACGCACTTTTCAGAAAGAGATCAAGGACGAAGTGGTTAGAGCTCGCCGCTACAAACGACCAGTCTCGCTGTGCATGCTGACAATCGATGATTTCAAGGACATCAGCAGACAGTATGGAGCGTTGATGTCAGATCACGTCTTGAAAATGGCTGCTCAATGCGTTCGCAGTGCCATGCGCGATGTTGATATACCAGCCAGATATACCGCTGATGAGTTTGCTGTCATTCTGCCCGAGACAAACGGCGCCAACGCCCTGGTAGTGGCGGAAAGGATCAGGCAGCGAATCGGCAATCAATCGGTTGCGTTCAATGTCAAAGAGCTGAAGCTCACGGCAAGTTTAGGTGTAGCCACCTTCCCCACTCAGGCTAGGGAGTGTGAGGAACTAATTGCTCGCTGCTCGCAGGCGCTCGAATTGGCGCTTGAGCGTGGCGGCGATTGCGTCTGCGTTGTTTAGACAGCTTTTATCAGTTAACACAATTACCTTCTAACTGAGTTTTCGAGAACCACTTGGCGCTCGGGCTAGGTTAGAATGAATCGCCCTCTGCGCAATTCCCTTGCCGAATTGAATTACCGGTTGTCCGCACGCTGGAAACTATTATGAAGAGTCAATGGCCGCTGAAGTCTTCCAAACGATTTTCCAGCCCCGCCCTATTTAAGGATTGGAAGCCTTGGGCTGTGGTTCTTGTCTTAGGCTGGTCCCTTTTTACCTTATTTTTGTTTGAGCCAGAAAGCACGGTGAAGAACTGGCAGCACTTAGCCAGCTTGCCTCCATCAGATCTAAACGCAGCAATTGACGAGATGGCAAAAAAAACTCCCAGCTTCGACAAAATGAACAGCTATGAGCGTGAAGATCTGATTAAACGATTGCAAGACGACGCGCAAATGGCTAACAATATTCAAATTCTTGGGCACTGCCGCAAATATGTAATCTTTACCAATTTAAAACTGGGTCTTGATCTCAGGGGCGGCAGTCAACTTCTATTGCAAGCGTTACCTGCACCACCAATGGTGCCAGAGATCACACCCGAAGTCATGCGGGGAGTGGAGACCGTAATCAATAATCGTATTAACACACTGGGTGTATCGGAAACCATTGTCCAACGCTCCGGCAAGGATCGCTTAATTGTGGAAATGCCTGGAATCAAGGACCCGCAGCAGGCAAAAGATAGAATTGGTACGACGGCACTCCTGGAGTTCAAAGAATTGGCGTACACACCAGACAACAAACGGGTCTGGAAAGATGTCGGTCTGACCGGCGCTCAGTTCAAACACGCTCAAGCTTCGCCGACGGTGAGCGGCGGCTTGTGGCGCGTAACATTTGAATTCAAACCGGAGGGAGCCAAAAAATTCGGTGAGCTCACCTCTCGTTTAGTTGGTCACCAAATCGGCATCTTTCTCGACGGTCAGCCAACCGACAGAGGACCTGACGGGCGCCCAGTCTCCATCGACGAATACCGTGGTGTGACAGTGAGAGAACCTATCTTGGGTGGCAACGGTGAGATTACCGGCAACTTTACCAAAGACCAGGCGGTTGATCTGGCGGTGAAGTTGAATGCCGGTGCCTTGCCAGTACCTGTTCGCATTCTTGAAGAAAGGACTGTGGGTGCCACCCTGGGGCAAGACTCGATTCAAAAAAGTCTGGTGGCTGGTGCCGTCGGTATTTCGCTGGTAATGCTCTTTATGCTAGTGGTTTACGGTCTACCTGGACTGGTTGCCGACGTCGCCTTGATTCTCTATACGTTGGCGACACTGGCCATTTTCAGAGCGATGCCGGTCACCCTGACTTTGGCGGGCATTGCCGGATTCATTCTATCGATCGGTATGGCGGTCGATGCCAACATCTTGATTTTTGAGCGGACAAAAGAAGAGTTGCGTGCCGGTCGTCCTCTTTACGTGGCCATCGAGAACGGCTTCCGCAGAGCCTTTTCATCCATTTTTGACAGCAACGCCAATAGCCTGATCGCCTGCAGCGTGCTGATGCTTTTCGGTACATCAATTGTGAAAGGATTTGCTGTTACTCTGGCAATTGGTGTTTTGGTCTCAATGTTCACGGCGATTACGGCGACTAGAACGCTGCTCCATTTGGTGCCTCGTCATCTCGCCCTCTTCGGGCACAAAGCGGCTAAATCCGCACCTCCTCTAGCCACAAAGGAGGCGGTATGAAGGGTCCTCGTATTGATCTGGTCAGGTACAGATGGATTTGGTTCGGCATTTCGCTGCTTATTCTAATTCCTGGCGCAGTCGGCATTATCATTTGTTGTCTCAGATACCATGCGCCGCTCAAGCCAGGCATAGACTTTACTGGTGGTTCAATTCTGCAATATGAGTTCAATCAACCGACTAATTTAGATCGGGTTCGCACCATTCTCGAGCAAAACGGTTTTCCTGGCTCGCAGGTGCAGCAGGCTTTTATCTCGGGCAAAGAGGTGATTGTTATGCGCACTAAGGCCATCGATGATGAGTCGCAAAAACGCAAATTAGATGACGAATTGAAAATGCAGATTGGCGACTTTAAAGTTCTCTCGGTGGATAAAGTTAGTGCGACTGTTGGTCCCGAGCTCTTAGAGAGCGGTCTGGTGGCACTATTTATCACCTTCGCCATGATGGTTGCCTACATCTCTTATCGCTTCATGTTCGATTATGCCGTTTGCGCAATCATCGCTCTTTTCCATGATGTCCTGGCGTTATCCGGTATATTTGCCATTCTTGGGCTTTTGCTCGGTACGGAAGTGGACAGTTTATTCATCAGTGCCATCCTAACGGTCATCGGTTTCTCGGTACACGACACAATCGTCGTCTTCGATCGAATCCGAGAGAATGCCAAGTTTGTGGGCAGCAAGTCGACCAACCCGGCTACCGGTGAGGCTAGCAAAAAGACCTTTGGTGATGTGGCTAATGATAGCGTCAACCAGACCTTGGCTCGCTCCATTTATACGTCGTTGACTGTGATTATCACATTGACATGCCTCTATTTGCTAGGTGGAGTAACGACCCGAGACTTCGTTCTGGCCATGTTAATCGGCATCGTCTCCGGTACTTATTCGTCAATTTTCAACGCCAGCTGCTTGTTGGTCTGGTGGCGTGAGTTTAAGCAAAAGAGGAGACTGAGGACGGCCTGAAAGGATCTTCTCAGGTGCTCTTGCCGCCCCAAAATAGGGTTTAGCCGGGGGCATAAGCGCGATCGGTAAAACGGCCGTTGCTCATAGAATCTAGCCGGACGAGACTTGCTCATAAATAAATCCCCAAATTCGTGGTTCTTTTTGCCCAGTTGATTTATCCTCTTATTGGGAATACTGAGCATAAAGCTTTCAATTTATCGGACGAAGCGGGTCCCTGACTGACGGAAAACAAGAGCACAGCAATGGAAGAATACGACCAGCAGCCGATTACCGATGAAGAAAAATGGGAAGTTTTGACTCGTCCAGAGAAATTGGGCGAGCTCTTGCTCAAACACGGCAAGCTGACTCTTACCCAGTTAGAAGAGCTGATTAAGGAACAGGAAAGCTCCGGCATGCCCTTCGGCGAGCTAGTCTTGTCCAAAGGCATTATGTCCCGAGCAGATCTGCTCACGGCCCTCGACTGGCAACACAAGAGCGATCAAGTAATTATCGACTCTTTGACTGAACTGATTAATAAGCATCGAAAAGAAGACTAAGTGCGCGACAGGTATTCTTTGAACGCTCTGGCGTTGTCCTGGACAGTTTCGTTGCTGATCAACTTCATAAGGTCCCGCCGCGGTCTAAGAGGGGAGCTGGATAAGGACCAGGCTGCATGTTCACGGAGCATGGCATCCGGCTCGTTCATGGCGAACTTTGCCAACTGATCAGTGGCCTCATTTATCCATTCTTGTCGAGCCAAAATGTGCTGATTAACGAGTCGTGCCTTTTGCAAGCTGTTGCCCAAAACAACCAGGGCGTTGCGTAAGAGACCGCGCCGGCGCGGTCGCCTAAGTGGAGTTTGGTCGAAGCGAATGAGGAATTCTTCTTCGGGGATCGTCAGGATTTCAATTAAATCCAGATAGTGGCCAACGCCGGCTGCGGGCGCGAACTCGGCCAGGGAGTAAGCGGTGGACGCTGGTTATACGGGCAGATCTCCTGGCAAATGTCACAGCCAAAGACCCAGTCGCCCACTGAAGATCGCAATGAAACCGGAATACCGCCCTTATTCTCAATCGTTAAATAGGAAATGCACAAATTAGCGTCAACCTCACCTGCCGACTTGATTGCGCCGGTCGGGCAAGCCGAAGCGCAGCGCGTGCACTTTCCACAGGTGCCCTGGTAAGGCTCGTCGGAAGGTAGATCGAGGTCCGTAAAAAGCTCAGCGGCAAAAAAATAGGAACCGGATAATGCCGGTCCAATGATCAACGAATTGCGTCCGGCAAAGCCCAGTCCATGCCGCGCCGCGTATGCTTGTTCAAGGAGCGCCACATCGTCTGTGAAAGCTTTAGCCAAGAGCGGCCGCCAATTTCCGCTTCAATCGCCGCTTGGAGCAATCGTAGCTTCTGCCTAATCACGGCATGGTAGTCGCGACCAACGGCATATCGTGCCACTCTACCGAAGTAGGGAGCTGGTTTGGCTGGCGGTTCGGAGTAGTAGCTAACAGAAACAATAATGGCGCATTTACTGCCAGGAAACAGTAATTGCGGTGATGTTCTAAAATGTGGATTGCGCTTGAGATAATCCATGCCGGCAGAGAACCCTTTTGCCAGCCACTGTTCGAACTCCTGGCGCTCTCGCTCCATTGGTGCCAGCGAGCCAATTACAACCCGATGGAAACCGATCTCTTGAGCGATGGCAATAATTCGTTGTTTGATATTCATCGTCATTACCATAGCAGGACGCATTCTTATTAGCATTGGCCATAAGGTATTTGTTTAGAGGCGAAATGACAGAACCAGCTGATTTAATTAAAGACAAAGTCGTGATTGAAGACTATGAATATGCTCTGCCGCCTGAGTTGATTGCCGACGTGCCCCTTTCTGACCGTGATCGATCAAGATTGCTTGTACTAAATCGGCAGAATAAAACCATGGTTCATTCACACTTTAAGCAGTTACCGCAATGGCTGGATCCCTCAGATCTTTTAGTGATAAACAACACCAAAGTGCTGCCAGCGAAACTGATCGCCAGCCGGGCTAGCGGTGGTGTCGTCCGCCTTCTTCTTGTGAAACCGGAAGCTACTCGGCCCGGCATCTGGCAGGCGATGGTGTCGCCGATCAAGAGATTGAAGCCCGGTGAGATGTTAAGTGTCGCCACTGCACAAAACGGCAGTCGATCGATCGAAATTGTAGCGATCATTACAGGCGAGGATGGTTATAAGCGGGTCTTGATAGATTTAGGCTCGGCTACCGACACATTCGAGCTTTTGAACGAAATTGGAAACGCACCGCTGCCACCATATATTCATCGTCCCTACGCGGATGAAACTGCCCAGTTGCCCACGCGAATGTTTGACTTACAGCGATATCAGACCGTGTATGCCAGTGCACCAGGAGCGGTGGCGGCTCCGACTGCCGGCCTGCATTTCAGCGACGAATTACTTTCACAGCTTAGAGATAGCGGCATAGAGATAGCTGAATTGACATTACATGTTGGTCCCGGCACATTTAAGCCGATTGAGAGCAACATTGAAGATCACTTTGTCGAACCAGAAGTCTTTTTCATTTCCGAGCGCACGGCGGCAGCGATAAACAGAGCGAAAGCGGAAGGACGGCGGGTAATTGCTGTTGGCACGACAACGCTGAGAGCATTAGAAACAGCAGGCGCCGTGGGACAGATAAATGCCGTAAATGGAGAGAGAACCTCACTGTACGTGAAACCAGGTCACCAATTCAACATGGTCAACGGATTGATCACTAACTTTCACTTGAGCCGATCGAGCTTGCTTGTGTTGGTGGCAACATTTGCCGGACGAGAGTTCGTACTCCGCGCGTACAAGGAAGCGATTGCTGAGCGATACCGCTTTTATAGTTATGGGGATGCGATGCTTGTATTATGATTGACGGATTAACACGATCGCTACTGGCGACGAAATCCATTTTCTCGTAAGTCATTTCCTCGTAAATCATTTTCTCGTAAAATCTATTTTCTCATAAAGACTAGGCAAGCCGCCCTTGATAATGAACGCCGATGATTCAAGTAGCAAAACGATTGCACCTTGCGGTAGTTGACCCACGCCTTTCACTTCGGCGGCAATAGTAAGCGACACAATCGGATTCGGCACAATTCAGATCGACGGTGAGGATATCTACTGGATTCAGACCAGGCCATTAGAAGGTGGACGTCACGTCGTCGTAAAGAGAGCAGAAGATGGCACCGTATATGATGTCACACCCGCAGGCTATAACGCCCGCACCCGCGTGCACGAATACGGCGGCGGCGCCTACCTTGTCCATTTAGGTACAGTCTATTTCTCTAACTACGACGATCAGCGGCTGTACTGCCAGCCGGCAGGACAGCCGCCTCAATCTTTGAACACACCGGTAGGAATGCGTTTTGCCGAAGCTGTATTCGATCGATGGCGCCATAGGTTGATCGCCGTGTGCGAGGATCACTCGGTCAAGCAGAGCGAACCCTTAAACAGCATTGTTAGCATTGCCTTGGACGGGAGTGGTAGGGTCAGCAGTCTAGCCAGCGGCTATGATTTTTATTGCATGCCTAAAATTAGTGCCGACGGCAAAAAGCTTGCTTGGCTCTCCTGGCGGCATCCCAATATGCCCTGGGATGGTACCGATTTGTTTGTCGCTGAATTTGACGAGGACGGAGCGCTGCAAAAACATATCCAGATCGCCGGCGGCGAAACTGAATCTGTTCTACAACCAGAATGGTCCCCCGACGGGCACCTTTATTTCATATCCGATCGCCACAATTGGTGGAATTTATATCGACACAATGCGCATGGGGCAGTGCCTGATCGCCAGATAAAAATTGAAAGTCTATACGAAGATCAAGCTGACTTTGCGCCAGGCATGGCACCTGGGCTACTCCAACTATGCTTTTATCTCTGCCGATCGAATAATTTGTTCGTTCATCAGGGACGGCTCGTGGCATCTGGGTAGGCTCGACCTTGATCGCAAAATATTAGAGGAAATGCACCAAGACTTTACTGATATCGGCTGGGTGAAAGCGGTCGGCAATAAGGTTGTCTTTCGTGGGCAATCCGAGCTTGCTCCTCAGTCGATCGTCTTGCTAGACCCTGGTAATAATCAGGTGAGCATTCTGGACAAATCAACTGCTATTGAAATTGATCCGTCAACAATTTCAACCCCAAAGCTTATCGAGTACCGATCCGCTAACGATCGAAATTGTTACGGACTCTATTATCCAGCCAAAAATAAGCATTACACAGCCGGTCCTAATGAAAAGCCGCCGCTAATTATCAAAGTTCATGGCGGTCCGACTGGGTGCGCTTACCCGGAGCTCAATCTCGAATACCAGTTTTGGACAAGTCGCGGCTTCGCCATTCTGGACGTCAACTACGGAGGCAGCTCCGGATTCGGCCGAGAATATCGCGAACGTCTAGGCGGAAACTGGGGCGTCGTGGACGTAGAAGACTGTGCCTATGGCGCCTTGCATCTGGTCGCAAGCGGGGAGGTTGATAAGCAGCGCCTGATTATTTCCGGTGGTAGCGCCGGTGGTTTCACTGTGCTCAGCGCCTTAACCTTCAAAAATGTCTTCAAAGCTGGTGCCAGTTATTTTGGTATCGGTGATCTGGAGGCGATGACGAATGACACGCACAAGTTTGAATCACGTTATTTAGAAAAATTGATCGGCGCCTATCCCAAAGAGCGTCAAATTTATAGGCAGCGCTCGCCGATAGATCATGTCGACCAACTTTCCTGCCCGATTATCTTCTTCCAGGGATTGGAAGATAAAATTGTGCCGCCGAGCCAAACTGAGACGATGGTGCAAGCTTTGCGAAGTAAGGGGATACCGGTTGCCTGCCTAATGTTTGCTGGCGAACAGCATGGTTTTCGCCAGGGTGAAACCATACGCCGTTGCCTGGATGGCGAATTATATTTCTATGCGAAGGTATTCGGATTTGCTTTACCGGAGGGGATTATGTCGGTGGAAATCGAGAATCTTTCCAATACCGCAAAGTGAATAGAGTGGCAACTAGATTAGCGTTAACTGGATAAACGTAAATCGGAGCATCAATGCTCTAATCGGCGAATGACCTCTTCCGCTACAAAAGGAATGAGCTCGTACTGATTGGCGTGATTGATTGTAAAGGTGACGAGAACAAACTTTTTGGCGCCAGGAAGTTGGATAACGGCGGCATCGTGACGAACTATGGATGTCCATCCGGCTTTCGACCACAACTGGCTGCCAGCCGGCAAAGCTTGGCCAGAGAATCCAGTTGCTTGATTGTCAGGATCAGCAACCTTAGCTGTGTAGTCTCTTTCAAGCAAAGCCAACATTTGCTTGCTTGCCGCCGGAGACACTGCATTGCCGTTGACAATTTCGGTCAACAATTTTGTTGTCGCATTCGTTGTCAGCATGTTTCGATTTTCTCTATTCATTCCCACAAAGACGCGCTCTCGGCCATAAGGTCCGTCTGCCCAGGGCTTTTGATTGATGTTCAGATTGCGGTAGCCACGCCCGGCAAAATATTGATTGACTACGTTTCGCTTCCTCACCCACTCGCTCATTTCCTCTTCAGGCAGTTCGATACCGCTTGTGGTGCCGGTCAGCAAATCGATCACGTAATGCGTAGCGTCGCCACCAGAGTCGACAATCATATCTTTCAAAGCCCGGCGCAGTTCTTCTGTATCGCTAATTCGCCCATCTTCCAGCCATTGATGAGCTGCCACCAGATAGAAGAGTTTTACAATACTTGCCGGATAGATTCTTTCGTCGCCGCGATAGTGGTCAATCAAACCTGGCTGGTCATCGATTAGGCTAAGCGTAATTGCCAGTTCATCCGGCTGTAAGCCCACATCGGCAAAGCGTTTGATCGTAGCGGCGGCGACTTCCGCAACGACATTTGTTGTGTGGACTGACGACATAAGGGCATCGCCTGTAGGCCTGAAAGACGATCATTGCTCGACAATTATACTGCAGTGAGTTCAAGGCTCGCTCTGCCGATCTCTTACTTCCTTATCACCGTCGCTGCTGGCTTTACAGTTAATTTTGTAGTTGTCCGTCGCTGGCACCCTTGACATACCTCGCTAATGTCTTCTTTACCCAAAGTGCCTAAAATGTGTTTGAAGTATTATCTGTGACATTACCAAGCCCGGGAACGACCATGGAAATCAGGACGGACCTGCCAGTCCAGATCCGCACGGTATCACGTAGTCAGAAAATTCAACAATATGGAGCGCATATGACTGATTCACTCATAGTGGAAAGATTTGTCGAAGACGATCGCACTGGCTTAAGTGTCGAGACCTTGCGACGAGCGATGGCTGACAATCTTTATTACATCCAGGCAAAATTTCCCGGTATCGCCACCATGAACGATTATTACATGGCGCTTGCGTACACGGTTCGCGATCGGATGTTGCACCGATGGATAAGCACCATTCAGAACTTTCGCAAGAACGATGTCCGTATTGTTGGTTATTTGTCAGCAGAGTTTCTTCTCGGACCACACCTGGCCAATAATCTGATCAACCTCGATATCTACGATCGTATCCAAACTGCGGTTGAGGAATCCTCGCTTGATTTGAACGAGGTATTAGAGGTCGAAGAGGAGCCAGGTTTAGGCAATGGTGGTCTGGGCCGCCTGGCTGCCTGCTATATGGACTCTTTGGCTACGCTCCAGATTCCTGCAATTGGCTACGGCATTCGCTACGAGTTCGGCATCTTCGATCAAGAAATCCGCGACGGCTGGCAAGTGGAGATAACTGATAAGTGGCTAAACATCGGCAATCCTTGGGAGATTCGCCGGCCGGAACTAAGCTACCAAGTTAAACTTGGCGGCCGCACGGAGCCGTATACAGACGACCACGGGCGATATAAGGTGCGCTGGATCCCTCATCGTGTCGTGAATGGCGTTGCTTACGACACACCAATCATTGGCTACAAAGTTAACACTGTCAACACCTTGCGTTTATGGAAGGCGGAAGCGACAGAGTCTTTCGACTTTCAGGCCTTTAATGTCGGCAATTACATCGGCGCGGTACAAGAGAAGGTATTTTCTGAAAATATAACTAAAGTTCTCTATCCAAACGATGAGTCCTGGGAGGGGAAAGAGCTCAGGCTGGAACAGCAGTATTTTTTCGTTTCTTGTTCGCTACAAGACATCATTCGAATTCACCTGTTAGAGGGAGATGCAGTCGACAACCTATACGACAAATTCACCCTGCAATTGAACGACACCCACCCTTCCGTCGGTATAGCGGAGCTCATGCGATTGCTCCTAGACGAATACGGGCTGGAGTGGGAAAAAGCCTGGTTCATCACCACTCACACTTTTGCCTACACCAATCACACAATTTTGCCCGAAGCGTTAGAGCGCTGGAGCGTTCCTCTCTTTGGCAATCTTTTGCCGAGGCATCTAGAGATCATATACGAAATCAACCGGCGCTTTCTCGACGATATCCGAGTCCGCTTTCCTGGTGACGACGGATTGATCTCGCGCTTATCGATCATTGATGAATCCGGTGATAAATACGTACGGATGGCCAATCTTGCTACCATTGGAAGTTATGCTGTAAATGGCGTTGCAGCGCTTCATACAGCACTTTTAGAGAAGTATGTTTTGCATGATTTCTACCAATTATGGCCGGAGAAGTTTAGCAATAAAACGAATGGTGTCACACCGCGCCGCTGGCTGTTGCTCAGTAATCCGAATTTGAGTCAACTGATAAGCACAACAATCGGCAAACAGTGGATCACCAATTTGTTCGAGTTGAAGAAATTGGAACCATTAGCCGACGATGAACAGTTCGGCAGGCAGTGGCAAGAATGCAAACTCCAGGCCAAAACCAAATTGGCTAAATACGTCAAGAAGAGCCTGGAAATAGAAATTGATCCCGAGTCACTATTCGATATCCAGGTTAAGCGAATCCACGAATATAAGCGGCAGCTTTTAAATGCATTACGGATCATTGCTCTCTACAACCGCTTGAAAAACAATGCGCAACTTAACATCCACCCGCGCACCTTCATATTTGGAGGTAAAGCGGCCCCGGGATACTTTATGGCCAAATTGATCATCAAATTGATCAATTCAATTGGTGATGTCGTCAACCGGGATAAAAGCGTCAAAGAAGTAATGAAAGTCGTATTTTTGCCTGATTACAATGTCAAGTTCGGGCAACGGGTTTATCCAGCAGCCGATCTGTCGGAGCAAATTTCCACCGCCGGGAAAGAGGCTTCCGGGACCAGCAACATGAAGTTCTCCATGAATGGTGCCTTGACGATAGGCACCTTGGACGGTGCTAACATCGAAATTCGAGAAGAAGTTGGTGCGGACAACTTTTTCTTATTTGGACTGAATACCGAGCAGGTCCTCCAGCTCAAGACTCAGGGATATCAGCCCTACGACTATTACAATTCGAATCAGGAACTGAAGCAAGTCATAGATCAAATTGCGTCAGGATTCTTTTCATTCGGAGACACAAACTTGTTCAAACCGATCGTTGACTCTTTGCTGCACAACGATGAATACATGCTATTGGCCGATTTTCAGTCTTATCTCGATTGCCAGGACAGGGTGGATCAGGCGTATAGAGATCAGTCGAAATGGGCCAAGATGTCGATCTTAAACGCCGCCCGAATGGGAAAATTCTCCTCCGATCGTTCGATTCAACAATATTGCGATGAAATTTGGCATGCGGAGCCGGTCGAAATAGAGCTGCAAGACTACGATCAGACCGGAGCAGGATTAATGGCTTTACCGAGCTAAGCTCGAATTTATTCGGGGTGCGAGAGAGTTCCACCTGGTACGACTGTTCCCGTTGATAGAAAAATTGGCAAGACTTCTAACAGTTGGTTGCAAGTAAAAGCCGCTGTCTGTATCGAAAATTTGTCAAACTGAAAAAATCGCCTCGGTCAAGTCAACCAGCTTCTTCCCAAATCTGGGCCTTCGCTTCGAAATGGGCAGTTAGAATTTAGAAAAGCATTTCTAACTGACGGCCAAGTTGGCTAACTCTTTGCCCATTACTACCGATTTCGCAGGTTGCCAATATTATCGTTCACTAAGTTGGTCTCAATACCTGCTGTTAGTGATTTATCAGTCACTGCGCTATTTTGCTTTGTTGCCCAAGCGCTCTGGTTCTATTGGTAGTTGAATTGGTTACGCTCGTTCGCTACAAATCTTATCAAGAGATGCCAATACGAGAAAACCTATTCAGTCACCAAATCCGGTGCAAAGGTAACACCGTTGCCGCCCCGTTGGGTCGCAATCTCTGCCGCCAAATCGGCTTGTGCAATTAAAGATTCCATATCGTTTCCGTGACCGGGGTAATGGGCAATGCCAATACTGCAGAACACGCGAATGGTATGCCACTGAAAAGGAATGGAGATGCCCTCAAAGCGTTTGCGGATTCTCTCAGCCAGTACCGAAGCTCCCTTTCCCGGTGTCTCCGGCAGCAAGATAAGAAATCTATCCTCGGCATATCGACCAACCATATCCACGTCCGAACGGCAGCTGGTAATCAAAGCCTCCGAGGCTGCAGCGACAGTTGAATCCATAGCCAGCATGCCGAACTCTTGCGCGATCTTCAAAAAATTATCGATGATTACCACTAACAATGACGCGTTGCGCTTGTATCTAACAGAGCGAACTAATTCTCGGCGGATTGTCCGAACTAGGTAGCGAAAGTTATAAGTAGGAGTCTCCTTGTCATAAAACGCCCGCATGTCAATTTCATCATCCGTAAGCTCACGAACAGGCTCACTAGGCGCAAAGATGCTTTTCGACACGGTCGGATTGCGCAGCAGTTCGAGCGCTTCTTGTTCATTAATGTTCCAGCGAGTTTGTTGACGAATGTTTGCTACCCGTCTGTTAAACGGGTTGTCTTTTATCGAGTCTTTTTCGTCTTTCCAGGGATCGGATGGATTAGTCATAGCAGCCGTATTACATCAATTAAAGGAATCAATAAGAAGATTCAATAATAGGATTCTGGCAAAGAAACCAGACAAACACAACTATATTCTACATGCCATGGCTCCAATATATTGTAGTTTAGCCATTAGAAAATCCGGAACAACCGTTTAAGTGTGGTGTACTATTTCGCCTTGCTTGTCCCCGAAATCCCGTCGATGAGCGAGGGATCGATGAGAAAGAGCCGCACCATATTTAGTGCTTCATTGGCCGTTCTAAGGCGAATTTCAGCCCGACCGGCGCGGGAACCTAACCTTAATGTACGCCCGCTGTAGAAGCCTTCTGCAGCCAATCCCAAATAAACTAAGCCAACTGGCTTTTCGGCTGTGCCGCCATCCGGACCGGCGATGCCAGTTATGCTTAGACCGATATCAGCGCCGGAAAGGCTACGCACACCGACGGCCATTTCCTCGGCACAGGCAGCGCTGACAGCTCCGTGGGCAGTCAACGTTTCTTTGCTCACACCAAGCAGGCGGACCTTCGCATCATTGTCGTAGGTGACCACATTTAAGCCGATGTATCTTGAGCTACCAGGGATTTCGGTCAACTTGGTGCTGACCAAACCACCGGTACAGGACTCAGCGACCGACAATTTAAGTCCCTGCTCAACGAGCAATTGTCCGACTACCGACTCTAATGTGTCGTCATCTACTCCATAACATTTATGCGAGCTGCCCTGGCGAATGGCATCAATAACCGGTTGAGCAATACGCTTGGCTTCTTCAAGGGTGCCGGCTTTGGCCGTGACTCGCAACCGGCATTGTCCTTGCCCCGCATACGGTGCAACCGTGGGATTGGCTTGCTCCAGCAAGTGAGCGTATTGCTCAGCCAATGCTGACTCGCCAATACCATAATGCTTCAATTCGATCGACCATAAAACGCCAGCATAGAATTTATCATGCAAAAATGGCGCTGCAGTTTTCTGCCACATCGCCTCAAGTTCATGCGGCACGCCAGGGAAAGTCAAAATCGTTCTGGTCCGCTTCGGATCAGTGATGCCAGCCTGGCTGAGTTGTTCTTCATTCAACTGCCAGAGCAATCCCGGTGCTGTCCCTAGCGGATTGGGCAATAAGTCAGAACCATGAGGCCGCAAAGCCTGCTTACGATTGCTTTCTGGCATGGGAAAGTTTCTGTGCTGAAAAAGCGAGCGAATGGCCGCAAAAACTTCTTCGTCGAAAATTAGTTCGGCTTTGAAAAATTCGGCGATACATTCGGTGGTCAGATCGTCAGATGTCGGTCCTAGTCCTCCAGTGGTGATTAATACATCAGCCCGATCAAGAGCAATTCGAATCGCCTCTTTGATGCGCTGTCTATTGTCGCCTACTGTGCTGCGAAAATAGCAATCGATGCCCAATTTAGCTAATTCAATAGCAATAAATTGCGAGTTGGTGTCAAGCACTTGCCCTAGCAGAAGTTCAGTGCCAATTGATAAAACTTCGGCATTAGCCATATTCGATTCAGACGGTCAGCGCTGCCTGTGCATAAGGTTGATGGCGCAAGTCTTGCGGCAAGATCATGCCATGTCCGCCTGAAGGCGCCACTTCCGGCGCGTTGACGTTGTACGTAAACGCGGCAAAAACACCGATGGCGAACACGACTAAGCCGAAGCAGATGAAAAAGAAAATGAGCCAATTTCGGCTTGGATCTTTATGTGTAGCAGCGCCCATTCTGTTTCCCTCTCAATTTGTTGCACTATTCAAAAGCCTTTGATGCTATTCAACAAGTTCATTGTTATCTGCAAATTGTACGGAGTGCCATAAGGTTCAAGCGCGTAGATGTAAATTGTTTTGTGCTTTTCCTTTATACAAATGCAGCCTGTCATCCCTTCAACGGACCTATTTTGTTCATCGTAGAACTCACCAACAATATACGGCATCTCCTGACCGCAAACGGTTGTCTTGCCTCTCGATTTCAAGCTATGAATTTTGTGCGGCAAGCCCTTTTCATGTAAATCGATCGCTTGATCAAGAACCTGTTTAGGGTCTGACTCAGCACTGTTTCGATCACAAAAGCACTCGATTAATTGCTTATCAGGCTCGTGCCAGATCTTCACAGTCGGTCCAGGGAAGTTAAGAGCGCTATCGTATGTGTATCCAGCAGGCAACGGAACCGGCAATTGAAAGATCTCGTTGGCAACCTCGGAGATTTTCTTGGGATCGAAGGCATCTCTGGCAGTTGATTGAACTACATCGGCGAAGCGAATGGCAGCATAACTTAAGCCAAGCAATGACGAGATAACCAAAGCGATGACCAGCCGCGCCCAGACCGGCAAGCGAGATCCTTGCCCGGAAGGGACCGATTGCAGGGAGCTTTCCCCTATAGACTCTGGCGCCATTTCTACTCGCCTTTGATGTGTTCCTCGTACGCGGTAAGCGTATTGGCTAAAAGCATAGCAATGGTCATCGGACCGACGCCGCCCGGCACTGGTGTGATTAGGCCAGCAACCTTGACCGCTTCGGCGAAGTCAACATCGCCGTTGATTGAAGACTGTCCCGACTGATCATTGTCGTGATGAATGCCTACGTCAATCACACAAGCACCGGGTTTCAGCCAACTGCCTTTGACGAAACTCTTTTTGCCTGCCGCTGCTATAAGAATATCGGCAGTTCTACACAGCTGGGCTAATCCTTCAGTGCGGCTATGGCAGATGGTAACAGTAGCGTTGCGCTGCATCAGCAAAAGGGCAATCGGTTTTCCCACTAAATTTGAGCGGCCAATTACCACTGCTTGCTTGCCTTCGATCGGTACCTTGTAATAATCGAGTAACTCCAGAATGCCCGCCGGGGTGCAGGGTCTTAAGCCCGGCTTGCCGCTGAGCAAAAGTCCCATGTTGATAGGCGTGAGACCGTCTACGTCCTTGGCCGGAGATAAGAGCGCCAAAACTTCCTCTGAGGAAATTTGCGTGGGCAATGGCAATTGAACAAGGATGCCGTCTATTCGACGATCGCTATTGAGGGTTTGTACGCACTGGCGAACTTCGCTCAGATCGGCATCAGCGGCAAATTTGTGCAAAAAGCTTTCGATACCCACCTGCTTGCACGCCTTGATTTTGCCCTGCACGTACAAGGCGCTCGCTGGATTATCTCCCACTAATACGACCGCCAGCCCGGGCGGTCGTCGACCTTTCTCCCGGTGGGCAGCGGTTCTTTCTTTAAGCTTTTGCCTAATAGCGCGGGCCACCTCTTTGCCGTCCAAAATATTTTTCAGCTCACTTTGCATTTGTTCGTCTGTAACTGGCATGGCTCTCTCCCGGTCAAAACCTTATTTGTTGAAAACATTTGGACATATCAAGCTCAGGCCCTGCCTTCGAGCCGATCCGCAAACGCACACCTCTGTCGCCTGTCACTTTGCCAATCGCTGTGAAAGGATTATCTGGCGCGCCGACCCAATTGTCCCAGATCTCGGCTGGGATGCAGCCTACTAGTTCGTAATCTTCACCGCCGTAAAGTGCCCAATCGTAAGGATTCACTTTAGCTTTAGCCGCCAACCGAGCTGTTTCGATGTGGATCGGCACTCTCAGCAAGTCAACATCCATGCCTACATCGCTGGCTCGACCGAGCTGTGCTATAGCATCAGCCAAACCATCGCTAGCATCCATCAAAGCACCGCGTCCGGCTGTTCGCTGAACTAGCGCCCAAGACTCACTTAGCCTTGGCACCGGTCGACGGTGCACACCGGGACAATGCAAAAACGGAGAGAGCCTGGTCCTAGTGGCGACCATTTGGGGCTGTGTCAGATACCAGAGTCCGGCTTGGCTGGCACCAAAATTGCCTGTAACGACGATCACATCACCAGCTCGAGCACCAGAGCGAAGCATACAGCCGTCTTCGTGCTGATCGCCCAGGACAGTGGCGCTAAGAACTAAAATCGACCCACTGGTTAGGTCGCCGCCGACGATGCGCGTCTTATAGGTACGAGCGCAGTCAACTAAACCCGCATAAAGCTGGTTAAACTGCTGGCGACTAAAAACTTTGGGTAAGGTCAAACTGACGATCAAGTAGCGGGGTCGCCCAGCCATGGCCGCAATGTCGCTAAGGTTGACTGCTACCGTTTTCCAGCCAATGTCTTCGAGGGTGCTCAGGGACCTCCGGAAATGTGTCCCTTCGACCAGACTGTCAGCGGTCAGTAACTGTTGCCCAGGCAGTACTGCGCAATCATCGCCGATGAATTTGCTGCCAGTCCACTGCTTGATTTGCTCGACTAGAGCTTGCTCGGGCGTGATCTCGGTCAAAGACGTCAAAACCTCCGGTCAAAACGCAAGTTGTAGAGCCTGACGCCCAATCGGGCAAAGGCGAAGGGCGAGCGGGCGAGTTTGGATATTTTAATGCAAAGAGTCTGCGCTGTCCCAGATTGCCGGGACTTAGCAAAGCCAGCGCTCTATTGTCTTTCAGTGGTAGCATTCCCATTGCCAAGCATTTTATTAAATGCAATCATCATCAGATCTAGATCGAGCGCGCGGAGAAGAAAAGAGAGAGACCGCTTATGCATGCGACTGTGCAGAACGAAATCGCGACCAAGGGAGGTGCGAATTTTTCCGCCCGTCTGAATACCGTACATTTCGATTCGATCACGAAAAGATTCGGCAATCTCATTGCCAATGACTCGATCACTTGCTCATTCACTACCGGCGGTGTGCACGCATTGCTTGGCGAAAATGGCGCAGGAAAATCGACCTTAATGAAGATTCTATGCGGAAGCTGTCAACCCGACCAAGGGAAAATCTTGATCGACGGTCATCAGGTCGTCCTTGCTTCCTCCTCGCAAGCGCGCCGGTTAGGTATTGGTATGGTGCACCAGCAACTGACACTGGTGCCGTCGATGAACGTTCTGGAAAACGTACTGCTTGGCGATCCCAGAGTGCCTATTTTAATAAACAAAAAGGAGCAAACTAAGCGCCTGCGATCGCTGGCGGCCAAAGCCGGCATGCATCTTGAACTTGACAAACCAGTGGACAAGTTAAGCATGGCTGAAAGGCAAAAAGTTGAAATCCTGAAACTTTTATGGCGCGATGCCAGAATCCTGATTCTTGACGAACCAACGTCTCAGCTGCCTGCTTTTGAAGCGGAAGATATTTTATTGACGGCACAAGAACTAGCGCGCGAGGACAAAGTTGTCATTCTGATCAGTCACCACATCGACGAAATCTTGCGATTCGCTTCCCGCATTACCGTTCTCAGAGGCGGCAAGCACGTGACTACCATTGCTGCTAACGAAGTGCAAGCTCACGAACTGGCCAGCTTGATGGTAGATCGCCTTACTGTACCGGCGCCGGAACGTAAACCGATCGTCCAATCAGTGCCCTACGTCAGGATGCGGCAGGTGACAGTATCGCCGTCTGGGCGCAATCGCCGTATCGATTCATTTGATGCTGATCTTTTCGCCGGAGAGATATTCGGTATTGCCGGTGTAATAGGCAGTGGACAAGAGGAGATCGCCCGCATCTTAACCGGTCATCTCCAGCCCCAATCAGGCTCCCTTTTTATTAACGGTCAGGTTGCCTCGTGGTCTGCTTTGCGCGACGCCAGAACAAGCGCCGGCTACGTTCCAGCCGATCCGAAGCTAAGCACGATCAGTAACATGTCTGCCCGCGACAATTCGATGTTGCGTGATATTCACCATAAGCAATACACCATCGGACCCTTTCTGAAAGGTAAGCTGATTCGCCATAAGGCGATCGACCGTATCGGCCGATTCGACATCCGCCCTTCTCATCCAGATTCGTTGTGTAGTTCATTCTCGGGCGGCAATCGACAGCGACTCGTTTTGTCGCGAGAGCTGGATAACCCTTCTCCATTGTTTGTGGCGGTCAATCCAACTGCCGGCCTGGACATTGCCATGACGCAACGTGTATTACAAGAGCTGAGATCAATCGCCGCCGCCGGCAGAGCGGTTGTGCTGGTTTCTCCCGATCTTCAGGAGTTGCTCGATACCTGCGATCGAATTCTCGTCATGTCGGCAGGTCATGTTGTAGGCACCGAACGAGTGGAGGATCTGGATGCAGAGTCGCTCGGTCTCTTGATCGGCGGTGTAAGCTTCGAATCCGCTCGCACTCTGGCCAAATTTCTACGCTCGAAAACGGACGAATCAATTGATAATGAAATGAAGCAGATCCTAGTTGCTCTTTTGCAAAGTGAGCGGAATTGGCAACGACGCATTGCCTGCCAAATAGCCTTCCGTACGTTTGGTCCGCACGATATGCCCATTATCGAGAATATGTTAGCCTGCGAGGAGAATGCCGAATGTAGCGCCTGGTTGCGTTGTTTGTTAGCTAAACATGGCTCAGAGCCAGAGCGGTCGAATCTGGAAGACCAGCTTAAACGAAACACCGCTGCCTATCTAGAAATCGCGAAAAAAATCTGGCAATGCGATAGTGCAGTCGAACTACACGCCAGGCTAAAGGCGAAAACCAGTGTTTTCGCTTCGAAGTTTGAAGAGCAATTGGCCTTTGTATTGCGCGACCATATACAGGTAGCGGGCTTTGAGTCAGTGGCGGCCGAACGAACAGCTGACGGGACTGCATCCGAACGATTATCAGGATTCGATCCAGAGGGCAATGTCCTGGCGTTAGCATCATTTGTGGTGCCCCAGTCAAGGTGACGCCTGCATGAAAGATAGCGGCGCCTTAGATCGCGCAAAGCGGACGGCTGTCTATATTTTGTCGTCGCTGGCAGCGGTGTTGCTGGCATTTGTTCTGACGGCAGTGTTCTTGTTGATGGTCGGACGGGATCCGCTCGCCGTCTATTGTGGAATTTTTGCCGGTGCCTTCGGCGATTCTTTCTCTATTTCCGAAACTTTGGTTGCCGCTACACCAATCATGCTGTGCGCACTTGCGGTGGCTGTTGCGCAGTGGGTCGGCATGATGAATGTCGGCGTGGAAGGACAACTATATATGGGAGCGATCGGCGCGACCCTGGTCCCGCTCAGCCGTCCTGACTTGCCAGCCTGGCAAATGTTGCCGCTGATGTTCGTGTTCGCCTGCCTGTTCGGCGGGCTATGGGCGAGCATTCCTGCTTTGCTGCGTGTCTGGTTGGGTGTTAGTGAAGTAATTGTCAGCCTGCTGCTAAATTATGTAGCGACTTTGTCCGTCGAATATTTGATCCACGGACCATGGCTAGATCCGACCACTTCCAGCTGGCCACAAACCATCGCCTTCCCTGACAGCGCACAGCTACCGCACCTCGCTGGCCAGCGCGTGCATCTAGCCCTAGCCTTAGGTGTTTGCTTCAGTTTATTTTTTGCAGTTTTGCTGCCGATCACACGGGCCGGATTTTTCGCCCGGGTAATCGGTCAAAACCCCGATGCTGCCAAGTATGCGCATTATCCGGTGAAACGTTATTTGCTAACGGCAATGTTTCTTTCCGGAGCTATTGCAGCAATTGCCGGATTCGGCCAAGTCTCGGCTATCGAAGGTCGGCTGCGCGCAGGACTTTCACCGGGTTACGGTTACACTGGTTTTTTAGTCAGCTGGCTGGCCAGGCATAATCCTATTGCCATCGTCGTAGTCTCGATATTGGTCGGCGGCTTACTATCCGGAGCAGATAGTTTGCAACTTAGCGCGAAATTACCGTTCGCTACGGTCAACATCTTGCAAGGACTGATCTTCTTTTGCTTGTTAGCTTCTGAAAAGTATGTGCGAAAATTTGACGCGCCAAAAGCGGTGGAGGCGCAGGCATGAACACTGGACTCGAAGGATTCTGGGTGGCCGCAGCCGCCGGCATGATTCGTACCGCGACTCCAGTCCTGTATGCGACTTTGGGTGAAATAATTACAGAGCGCTCCGGCATTCTCAACGTAGGATTGGAAGGAATCATGTTGGTTGGCGCTTTAACCAGCGTTGCCGTTACATACCAAACACATAGTCCAACGCTCGGCATCCTGGGAGCAGTATTAAGTGCAGCGATGCTTGGCTTGTTGCACGCAATTTTGAGTATCCGCTTCCAGGCAAATCAAGTTGCTCTAGGTATTGCCATGACTATTTTTGGCAGCGGCATGTCCGCTTACTTGGGCATCAACTATGTCGGCAAACAGATTGAAAATATTGGCCCCGTAAAGCTACCATTCTTTAGTGACATTCCAATTCTCGGTCCGATTTTCTTTTCGCACGATCTTCTGGTTTACGGCACTTATTTGCTTGTACCGGCGTTGTCTTTCCTTCTCTATCGTACCAAAATCGGTCTCGCTCTCCGCTCAGTTGGAGAAGCTCCACATTCAGCCGAATCAGCCGGAATCAAAGTTGAGCGTGTTCGGTATATCGCCACTGTATGCGGTGCGGCGTTGGCGGGGATTGGCGGCGCCTACCTTTCTCTTGTCTTCGCACAGGGGTGGACGGAAAACATCACGCAAGGGCGCGGCTGGATCGCTGTAGCTCTGGTGCTCTTTGCCTTTTGGAATCCCTGGAAAGCGGTGCTTGGCGCCTATCTCTTTGGCGGCGCTATTTCATTGCAATTGCGCCTGCAAGCCGCCGGTTCTGATATCTCGCCATATTTGCTCGGCATGGCGCCGTATGTTCTGGTCATCGCTGTACTTAGTGTGAGCTCATCGCGGCAACGACACGGACCATTGGGAGCACCGACCGCATTGTCCACGCCTTACGCGTCGCAGCTGTAATAGTTGAAGCTGAACACGCTTTTTGCCTTTTTGCTCGCCGCAAGAATCAGGTTACACGAGCAAGGTTTTCAACTTCTCCATTTTCAGTTGATAGAAAATCTTGGAAGATTTCCAACGACCGCCTCGGTAAAGAAGCGCCGCGGTGAGGGAAAATCGCTGCTCATGAATTTCTTTCGATTAACCCGGCACGTTTCTTTCCTGAATATTGAACTTTTTCCTCTCTCGAGTCGTAGTTAGAAGTAAGAGAAATTTTTCCAACTTACGGTTTCGGAGGGAAATTGATATGTCCAACACCGGTCGTCCAAATCTTGGGTTTACTGCTCTAAATATTCGGATACACATTAATAAGATGGCTGTTCATCAAATGTTTGTCACTAAGGATGTGCTTGTTTATGGAACCAGAGCGGCGGTCGATATGGTTATGAGCCGGATGGTAAAGAAGGGCGCAATTATGCGCTTGGCCAGAGGCGTCTTTATGAAGATCTGTCCGGAGGTTAAATTGGTGCTGCCCAGTGTATGGGAGGTAGCCCGGGCAAAGGCGAGAGCATTTGGCAAGAAGCTCTTTGAGCACGGGGCGGATTTAGCGGCCAAGCTGGGTCTTCCCGCGGTGGCCAATGCAGAGCCTACGTATATAACGGATGGACCGCCGACGTCATTTCGTTATGGTGAGAAGAGAATATATTTCAAGACGGCGGCACCGAGGAAGGTAAATTTAGCAGAACTAAATCAGGGAGCGCTGATCAACGCGCTGTGGTTTCCGGGGCACAGGCGAGTCAACGGCAGGAATTTGGGGGATGCAACGAGGCGCATAGGGCGAGAGGAGCGGCACGACCTTCATTCTTCCATGCGATTCATGCCGACCTGGTTGTCTGAATATTTCTGTCCCATCTGGAAGAAGACGGCTTGAGTGCCATCTAGCTTATCTTGGCACGTTATCTCGAGCCACTTCGGCGACTCCGAAACTGTTGTTGAGCACTGGCTAGCCGAGAGACCCAGATGCGCGGAAGTTGTCGCTAAAGTTTTTGACGGTTAGCAAAGTTTCGCCGATGTTTGGCAGATCCATAATCGAGTCTCGATCTGGATCCGATATCTGACCCACACCCGTCTTCCGCAGTACTTGTTGTATGCACCAGGTGCCATATTCTTCAATTGACTCAGCGAATTGTAGTTCGTCATCGGTGATACCAACGGCGGTGAATAGACCAAATCCACCGGACGGAAGTTGATACCAACAATCGGGCGCCTCATCAGCATACCAGATGAATAAGTTTCGTATCTTGGATTCCGTGTTGGGAGCCAAGGGGGCATTGAGAGCGATTCGCACGCCTGGACTTAGAGTGCCGGCATGATTGAAAATGTAGAAAGCCATGCTTCGCAAGATTTGTGCCGCCCAGGTGGAGTCTGTCTTGGCCTTAATGATCAGCTCACAACCAAAACCCGAGACTTCTTCTTGTTGTTGTTGTAGCCAGGGGCTGCACAAGCCGGCGGTAACATAAGTCCAGTACGGCCGCAGCGGATCTGGTCCGTACACCAGGACAGCCAGGTGCTGATCAGCTAGACTAAGATCGCCGGGATCAGCCGAGCCGCCGTTGTCTGCCGACCATTGGTCGAGTGAATCGAGAACAATCTTGTCAGCTGGCGGGCCATAGTTGACGGGCGATACATATGCCGGCTTACCGAAAAGTTCGTTATATAGCTTGTCTCGCGCATGCCATGAGTCGATCAAGAGCCTTCGGTTTGCGATGGCCAGCTGTTTCTCTGTGTCAGGATCCTCGTGCGACCTGGACTGCCTGATAGGCTCATCGGCAGGGTGCCTGTCCGGGTTTTTTTTCTTGCGCTTTGCCATCAAATTTGCTCCGGCTCACTCAATCTTCGGGTCATTGAATCTTCGGCTCGTTCAGTCTTCAGCTCACTCAGTCTTCCAGCTTCAGCAAAGCCATAAACGCTTCCTGAGGAATCTCTACTTTGCCCACTGACTTCATGCGTTTCTTACCCTCTTTCTGTTTCTCTAAAAGCTTGCGCTTTCGACTAATGTCACCACCGTAACATTTAGAAAGCACATTCTTTCTTTGAGCGAAATATTTTCCCGGGCAACAATCTTGCCCCCAATAGCGGCTTGGATTGGCACTTCAAATAGCTGACGGGGAATTAGTTTTTTCAATTTTTCAGCTAACAGGCGACCGTTTGTGTGGGCCCGCTCATAATGTACTATGGCTGATAATGCGTCGCAGGGCTCACCACCGATGAGAATATCGAGTTTGACCAGACGCGATTCCCGATATTCTTGAAAATGATAGTCCAAACTGGCGTAACCTCGCGAGCGCGACTTGAGTTGATCGAAGAAGTCTGTGATGATTTCGGCTAGCGGCATTTCATAGTGAAGCATAGCGCGCCGTGGATCGAGGTATTTCATGTCGACGAAGATGCCACGTCGACCTTGGCATAGTTCCATGAGCGCACCGACGAATTCATTTGGCGCCAGGATACTAGCCGAGACGTAGGGTTCTTCTATTTTTTCTCTGTAGTTTGGGTCTGGTAGTTTTGCTGGATTTTCAACCATCAAGACGGTGCCATCGGTTTTGGTGACACGGTAAACAACAGACGGAGCAGTAGTGATCAGATTGATTGAGTATTCACGCTCTAATCTTTCCTGTATGATCTCCATATGGAGTAGACCAAGGAAGCCGCATCGGAAGCCAAATCCAAGGGCATCGGAGGTTTCTGGTTCGAAAAAGAGCGATGCATCGTTCAGCTTCAATTTCTCAAGCGCATCACGCAAATCTGAATATTGATCGTTATCAATCGGGTAGATACCTGCATAAACCATCGGTTTCGCCGGTCTGTAACCCGGCAGCGCTTCGGCGGCCGGCCTCTCTACATGCGTAATGGTGTCGCCGACAAGAGTGGAGACGTCTTTGATGGATGCGGCAAGATAACCCACCTCGCCAGGACCCAGTCGATCAACTTTAACCTGATGCGGTCGCAAGACGCCGAGTTCAATTACGTCGAACGATTTCAAATTAGCCATGAACTTGATCTGGTCGCCTACTTTTATCTCGCCGTCTTTGACGCGAAAATAGACGATGATGCCTCTATAGCTCTCGTAAAAACTATCGAAGACAAGTGCTCTCAGAGGCTGCTGGAGCGTATTAGCTGGTGGCGGAATGTATTGGACAATCGATTCCAGCACGTCGATAATGCCGATGTTATTTTTCGCACTGGCTAGAACGGCATTGCTCGCATCTAGACCGATTACATCTTGAATTTCGCTGCGAATTCGCTCAGGATCGGCGCTCGGCAAATCAATTTTATTAATGATCGGTACAATTTCAAGATTGTTTTCTACGGCCAGGTGGACGTTAGCGAGAGTCTGAGCCTCCACGCCTTGTGTAGCGTCAATAACTAAAAGTGCCCCTTCACATGCCGCTAAACTTCTTGATACTTCGTAACCGAAATCCACGTGCCCAGGCGTATCAATGAGGTTGAGGACATAGTCTTGCCCGGCTAAGCTCCGGTATTCCATTCTTGCTGGTTGGGCTTTGATCGTGATGCCCCGCTCACGCTCGAGGTCCATGGTGTCAAGGACCTGTTCTTGCATTTCGCGCTTGGAGATAGTGGCCGTTGTTTCGAGCAAGCGATCCGCGAGCGTCGATTTACCGTGGTCTATGTGCGCGATAATGGAAAAATTGCGGATGAACTTCGGATCAGTTGTCACTTCGATAAGCGCTTTCTTATGGTCAACTTGATTTATTACAGCATCTTGATTGCGTATCTTAGCAGGTCTCTTTCGACAGGCGCTTTCTGGCGCATATCGGCATGATAAAATCGCAGCCAGAAGTTGAAAGAATTGCTAGAACTAGCAAGATAAGCTAGCAAGGTAACGACCATCGCATGACTCATCCATTTTTGCAAGCGCTCAGGGAAAGACCATTACTCGCCGATGGCGCTATGGGCACGCTCTTATATAGCCGCGGCGTCTCTCCCGAGGCTCCCTTTGAACAACTAAATATTACTCGGCAGGATGTCATCCAACAAGTTCATATTGACTATATAAATGCTGGTGCAGAGCTGATCGAGACAAATTCCTTTTCTGGAAACCGTTTGCGTCTTCTCAATTTTGGCTTGCAGGATCAAGTTTGGAAGCTAAACATTTGGGCGGCCAAAATCGCTCGTAACGCTCGTGAAGTTGCGGGACATCCAGTTTTTGTCGCCGGCTCGGTTGGTCCAGTGGGCAAACTGCTTAAGCCATTCGGTGAAGTTGATCAATCCGAGATATCTGCCGCGTTTCAAGAGCAAATGGATGCCCTGCTAGCCGGCGGTGTTGATTTATTCATGATCGAAACGATGTCTTCGCTCGAGGAAGCAATTTTGGCGATCAGAGCGGCCCGCAAGGTTTCGCAGCTACCTTTGGTGTCGCAGCTTAGCTTTTCAGTTGAAGGACATAGTCTGCTCGGTGTTACACCGGAAGATACTGTGCGAATGTTAGTTGAACTAGGAGACGATTTCCCGGATGTCATTGGTATCAACTGTGGTGCGGGCCCGGGCCGGTCTTTGATTCGCTATTGCGACTGACGAACGCTCTGAGGTCGCACGGGATTGATGAAAACAGAGTCTTTTTTTCTTGCTTACCGAATGCCGGTCAGCCCAGCTTAACTGGCGGACGCTATCAGTTCATGAGTACGCCCGATTATTGTGCTTCGTATGTTGAACCCTATATTAGAGCCGGCGCTCGCATTGTTGGCGGCTGCTGTGGTACGACACCAGAGCACATTAGAGCGATGCGCAGAGCTTTGGACAAATATATCGAGTCTAGCCCCGTTAAGCTTGGCTCGCCGTCGAGCGGCGTGCCGGCGAAAATGCATCGCAGTCGACGCCAGCCACGATCGCAGTTGGTTCTACAACTCGATCAGCAGTGACGAAGGACGATGATGAAGTTGGCTCGAATAAAGCAGATTTAGCCAAGATACAAGAACTCCCTACTCTGGCAAGCCGGCTAAGGGCGAGTAAGGATGCCGGACCGGGCACGGATTTCTTTGTCAGTGTGGAGCTCGATCCACCTAAAGGGGCTGTCTATCGCAAATTGTTGCTAGCTGCGGAGAAACTTCGAGCAGCTGGCGCTGATGCCATAAATGTCGGCGACAGTCCGATGGCTCGAGTGCGCATGTCTTCCATGGCTACCTGCCAATTGATTAATCAAAAAGTAGGTATCGAGACAATAATTCACTTCACAACCAGGGATCGCAATCTAATGGGCATCCAAGCTGATTTGCTAGGATGCCAGGCACTTGGCATACGCAACGTCATTGCCCTCACCGGGGATCCGCCGGCACTGGGAAATTATGTTCATGCAACGGCCGTTTATGATGTCGATTCGATCGGTTTGATCAAAATAATCTCTCAGCTCAATCAGGGTACTGACATTGCCGGCAACTCGATCGGTTCGCCGACCAATTTATCCATCGCCTGTGCTCTCGATCCGTGTGCCGAGAATCGTGGGCAAGAGATAGACAAGTTGAGGAGGAAGATTGAGGCCGGTGCGCACATAATCATGACCCAACCGCTTTATCAATTGTCAGATCTGACTGATTTTTTGCAAGACTTCGGTGATTGTTCGCTGCCGATCTTAGCGGGCGTCATGCCGCTTCATAGTTTCAAGCATGCCCAGTATTTGCATAACGAAGTGCCTGGCATATCCATTCCCGAACAGATACGCAAGACCATGGAGGAGGCTGGCGATCAAGGGGTGCAGATAGGGCTTTCACTGGCAGAGGAACTGTTGCAGAAACTCAAAGCTATTTGTCAGGGAACATACTTGGTGCCCTCATTCGGCCGCTATGATGAAATATGTCAGTTAGTGCAACGCTTGAAAGAAAGCTCTGAAAATCAACCTTCGATATCGCTGCCGCAAAAATAAAATCGTCGCCTGCGCGCTTTTTAACTCAGGTGATGCCGAAATAAATACCGACCGCACCAGTAACTCTGCGAATCAGCGTGACCGTGTCAATCGCTAACTCCTGCCCATATTCCAGTTCTTCGGCGCCGCGCCTCTTCAACAGAGCGATCAATTCCAGCCGGTCGGACTCGGATAAACTGATCCTTTTTTGATGGTTGTCGGCAGCAAGCTTCATTAATTCAGTAGTGCTTAAGTCAGTATTGATGACTGTCATAGTCGAAAGAATCCCGCCTCTGTTTCTATTGGCATGATATATGCCGGCCTTTTTGCTGGCAATACGTGAGCCATTGACTAGATTGGGAAAAATACTATGAAAAAAGCAGAATTGGCAAGAATTAAATTTCAGGGCGAATTAATGCAGAGCAAATTAAAACAGGAGCATCTAATAAATGATGCTCAATGCGGACCATCCTGGACTTTGAGCGCTTGTCGGCCGCGCCAGTAAGGAATTAATAATACAGAGCTAGCTCGATCCGCGGTTATTGGCACTGTAAGTAGTGGCAAGCTCAGATCATCCGGCCAGAAAAATCAATAAATCATTGGAAACACCAAAACCTGTTGATGGCTGAAATCGACAGCCTGCAAGGGATTAGTTTTTGCTAGGAATTTGGAACATTTCATCGCTGGCCGGGTCTTTGTTGTTATTGATGAATAATTCGATTGAGGAGTTGCTTAAGTATTGTTTCGAGATCTAGGAGTTCGATTATGTCAGAACAAACAGGGAATGCCGGCCGCAGTGAACGTGGTTTTGCTGCTATGGACCGGGAAAAGCAAAAACGTATAGCAAGTATGGGCGGCAAGGCTGCCCACGAGAAAGGTACAGCGCATGAATTTACGAGTGCAGAAGCAGCTCGGGCCGGCAGCAAAGGTGGTAAAGCGGCGCACGAGAAAGGAACTGCCCATGAATTTAGCCGAGAGGAAGCGGCGAGGGCTGGTCGCAAAGGCGGGCAAGCGAGTGGTGCAAAACTTGCCGGAAATGGCCGGTTCAATAGCGACGATGAGTCAACGGCTGCTCATATTAATCCCGGTAGTGAATCTGTGAATATGTCCTGCTAATGCTGCAATGGCATTAGTCTATGGCAGGAGAACCAAGCTTCATCGAGCTTGGTTCTTTTTTTAGGCCTTTTTCTTTAGGCCAGCCTGCCGATGGCAGGATTGATCGATTTTATTTGAATCGAGGTTGAGGCTGCTTGCTGGCTGCTACGAATTTCAAGAACGTGATTCTCGAGTACGGCTGCTTGTTGGTCGCGGTTCATTTTTCGCAGTAGCACGGCGTACTGCTCCTCGATATCGGCGACCCGCATGTGATTCCGGCCAAAGGCAGACTCGCGCAAGGCCAACGCGCGCTTGAGTAAAGGCTCGGCCAGAACGTAACGTTCTTGAGCGATATAGAGCCTGGCCAGATTTTTCAACTCGGTGGCAATGGCAGGATGTTCGCTACCACAGGTCAATTCTCGGATATGCAGCGCATCAATAAGGATAGGCTCCATTTTTCCATACATGCGCAGCCGGCAATATAAGTCGGCTATGCGAGTGAGCATGTCCGACACGGACGGGTGATTTCGGCCTAGCATCTGTTTCATCAAGTCCAGTTCCAATTCTGCTTCATGAATTGTGTCCAGCAGCGCTTTGCTCTTTTCGCCTTTCGGTTCGTACATTAATGCCGTGTCTGTCAGGGCCTTTATGCTATCGCTGGATATGGTTGAAGATGTAGCGGCAGTCTGCTCGCCGCTCTTCATCTTGGAATGATAAGAAGTCTGGGCAGTATTACCGTATTTAAAAGCTTCTGGTTGGGTTGAACCGGTGCTTTTCGCTTCGGCAGTTGCATCTAGTTTACGCGTGTTGTGTCCGCTTGTTTTGATTAGAGATAGGCTTGCCAGGCTTTGCTCGCTCTCTAAAATTTCATCCTTATGTATGCCGACAAGGTTTTGTCTGATTTTCAAAGCTCGCTTGTGCAAGAGTTCTGCGTCATCCAACCGGCCGGCGTTGACATATAAGTTGGCCAGCCTGGTTGTCGTTGTCGCTACTTCCGCTGAGTCCGGTCCTAATGCCTGCTCCTGTATCCTCAAGAATTTTTCCAGCTCGGGAATTGTGTTGCACTTCATGATTGACCGCCGCTTCCAAAAGGTATTCCATGGATTCCACTGATTTTAATGATTGATCTCAAGCAACTAGACTAGTTGCTGCCAGCATCACGCTGCTTTGTCCCTATGAACTTGTGCAAAATGAGCCGCGCCAGGCGACTACTAAAGACGACAACAAAGTCGAGGCCGAAAGGCCGCGTCGGATGGTAAAGAGATAGGGGTGGGACAAACAGCTTTCGCTGATTGGTTAGAGATCATTCTCGCTCCCTGGTTGGGAATGCGGTATTAGCTTTTCTGTATAACTTTATATGGGCTATTCCTTATGACTTTGCCTAACTTTGCCTGCAGTGGCGCGTGATTTCCCGGCATCAGTCCCTCTTGCCAGCCACGACCAGAGCAACTTGTTTCCGGTCTCATCGTGCTTTTGAACTCGAGCAAAATCGACATTCAGAGGGATCTGGACACTTTCATGTGACCTGCGTCTGTGCTGTTTGTCGGCAGTGCCCGATAACACTTTTGGAAATCCGCCGCCCATCAGGTATACACGGTTTCGTGTACATGCAATCTTGTACGCTTTTATACAGCCTCCCATACCACGGTGCATATCGGATGAGATAGATTGGTCTTGGTTCTGATTGCTCGCGGCTTTGTTTGCTTGTGCGTGCAAATGTGGGTCGGCGAACTAGCAATTACCTTGGCTAAAACTACTGTTCCATTGCGCGTAGACACGTGCTGTGCGATATAAAATGCTCATGAAAACACTTCATTGGATCTTTCGAGCACTTTTCGGTCGAGCTGACGACAACACGGAGATCAGCGCCCAGAGCGGCTTCCGTGATCGGCTGCAGCAATTGCGCGATCGTAAAGGCGAAGAAGTATTAGATTGCCCGATTGACCCCGAAGAGCTTAAGCAAATTCGCGAGCAGCATCTTTTAAATGAACATATTGCCAGCGAGCATAAGATTGTAAAAGATGGGAAGTCGCGCTGGAATTTGGGTCGGCATCCAGCCGGCAAATTGCCAGCAAACATGAATAATGCCTATATGACGCCAGCCCGTGGCTCGTCTGGATTCAATTATCTGGAGAACCCTGCCGATGACCGACCGGTAAGTACGTCTAACGCAAGACAGCAGAGTTCTTCGGAAGAGAAATCTGTTGGGCAGGCTGCCGAAAGAATGGAATCTGTTCGCTGCGAACTGCGAAAGCGTGGACAAATTGTTCGCTCCCTTAGCCATTCTACTGAAGGTATTTATGACACGCTCCTTGCCGATCAATGGAACTGCACAGAGTCGCTGCTCTTGAAAGAAGAAGAAGTAGAAGGGCAGGAACGCGACAAAACATTGGCCAAAACATCCGATAAAGCGTCAGAGCGAGCATCCGATAAAACATCCAGTGAATATCGTGCCACCATATTGCCATCGGCAGCCGAAACTTCTCCACCGGCACCTGCCATTACCTCTAGTGGCATTACCTCTAACAGCCAAAAGTCAACGCCAGCCGATGCCCATAAAACCGGCGATTTAACTCAGAAACGCCAGTCTTATCAGAACTTCTCGGATCATGCTTTGAAGTTGGTGGCGCAAAATCCCAACACGCCCACTAACACACTAACCTGGCTTGCTTCCCATCAAAATCCCCATGTTCGGTCGGCTGTAGCTAAAAACGACTCGACGTCCATCGAGACGATCCGGCTTTTGGCGCGCGACCCCGAAGCTGGCATACGTTATTCGATTGCGGAAAATGCCAAAATGACGCCCGAGATTTTGCGCGAGTTGGCCAAGGATAGAAATCCTCTTATCGCCTGGCGAGCTCAAAACACGCTGACAGCTCTAAAAGAGAAACTGCAGCCGCCTCAGCCAGTTAATCCAAATGTTAGGAAGATAACTAATGCCCGAGGGTTCGGTGAAGCATTACAAGCGGTTCAATCGCATGATCCCAGCGTTCCCATTAACGAAGATATCCAATTTTTACAGATTATTGCTCGCAAAGACTCAACGCCTGTGCGGCGGTTGCGTGAGCTTTCGCAACATGCAAACAGCAAAGTGAGAGAGGCCATTGCTGAGAATGCCAGCACTCCGCTCGACGTGATGTGGATTTTGGCACGCGATAGCGATCCGAACGTCAAGATCAAGCTTTGTGAAAATGGCAATTGCCTTTTGGAAATTCTCGAATTAGTCAAACGAGACAAGGATCCAATCGTTGCCCAGCATGCTACTCAGGTATTGACGTGCATTGCCGGTGCCAACTATTCGGCGCGCGCTCTCGATACCAGCCGCAGCCATATCAGGACCAGCATGACCTGGCCGTAAAAGCAAGACAAAGTTTGCCCGAGTCGCACGAAGCCCGCGTTAAAACGGGCTTCGTGCCCGTTAGTGCGGCAAACGGGGCCAGGCGCTGCGATCGGCGTCCATCTAACAAATCAAAAACATCTTTTCGGCGATTTTGCTTTATTGTCTAGTGCGCATATCAGCCTGGTGGACCCCTTAATACGAGATTTGTCCAAAAAATTGACCAAGCGTATAGATTACCCCAGGACCGCAAGCATCGAAGATTAACCTGGAGGACAGAGGACAATGTCTGGACAATTCACCGTAGGAGATTCGCAGAAGCCGAAGGCAAGGACGGCTGCGGAAGAAAGGGCCTTTCTCGACAAGGAAGCGAAGCAGCTCTACATTGACGCCGAAGCAGATCAGGTAGATCAGAGAGGTCAGAAAATTCCCCCCAAACAAGCATTCGAGGCGGAGTTGCATAAGATGACGCCACAGGAACAGCAAGCGGCGTTCAATAAGTTCCAATCGCTGGTAAATAAACAAGCGCCCATTCACGATGCTCAGGGCCGTCCTGTAGCTTTGCCCAGCCTTCAGTTTATCGATGCCGGTGGCAACGTCACCAGAATTGACCGGCTAGGCCCAGGCGGAACAACAACGCCGGTTTTTGATAGTAAGGATTTCCCCAATCAGCACTTAACCCGGATGACCGCGGCCACGCCGCAGATGACCGTGGGTGAAGGTTCGGCAGCAGGTAGGCCAGCCGAATCTGCTGCTAAGCCGCCAGAGGCTCCTCCCAAGCCGCCGGTGGAAGCACCTTATAACGATCCTACAGTTCGCCAGCCTGTGAATCCGAAGGAAGCAGATAACCGAGCGATTGCCAGGGATCTGCTGAAGCAGGATCCGTTTGATCCCCGATTTACCTTATTCGCTACTTTGGCCGATGCCACTAAGAAACCGCCGCAAATAACTCAGGAAAGCGCTGAGGCATGGCTGCAACATCACCAGCCGCTTGCCACGGATCGTGAGATCGATAGAAACACTCGCCAATTCGTCGAAAGTCTTTATCGTGAGTGGAATACACAGACAGTACAGGGTATCGTTAATCACTCAAAGGCTGGCGCATTGGGTAATGCTTTCCACGTGAAGCAATCGACTGGCTCTATTACTGAAGAGAGTCTCGCCAAAGGTGCAGGCTACTTACAAGCGAACGGTAAAGACGCAGATATTTCCACCATGGACAGGGATAAGGGAAGGAGCGGCGCCTCCCAGCAAGATCCACTCATGGCTTCCGGAACATACCGCCCCGGAGCGTATCCCCCGCCCGGAGGGTATCCGAAGCAATAGGTAGTCAATTCAATAAAGTGCTAAGCGCTAACGGGCGCTGGTCATTAGAGCTTTTGCGCGGACGTCGCTTTAGCGGCCAAATTGATATTGAAGTACTTCGCTTCCGGGTGCATAACGATAATCGCCGATGTACTTTGTTCGGGAACTAATTCGTATTCTTCGGTTAAATGCACGCCTATCCTCTCAGGCTGAAGCAACTGAAACAAAAGCGCCTGATCTTCCAGGTTGGGACAGGCTGGGTAACCAAAAGAGTAACGAGTGCCGCGATAGCCTTGTTGGAAAAACTTCCGTTTATCTTTGGCGTCCTCATAAGCAAAGCCGAGCTCAGCGCGAATTCGCTTATGGATGACTTCGGCTAGACCTTCGGCTGATTCAACAGACAGCCCATGAAAGTACAGATATTCGGTGTACTTGTCTGCCTGGAATAATTTTTGGGCGTATTCGGAAGCCTGAGCACCCATAGTGACGATTTGGGCGGGCAGAACGTCTATTTGTCCTTCATCCACGGCGCTGAAAAAGTCCGAAATGCATAGATGCCGGCCGTGATCTTGGCGGGGAAATTGAAAACGCAGCCATTCAGTTTTTTGGTCTTCATCGTAAACGATTAAATTGTTACCAGAGGACTGGCAGGGGAAATAACCGTAAACAACCTTTGGTTGTAAAAGCTTTTCCTCGATGCATTTCTGTTTCAATTCAGCCAGAGCCGGGCGAATTTTTTCATCGAGCAGCTGCTCATACTCTTTAGCCGGCATAGACCCCTGGCGGACTCGCCACTGCCCGCGAAAAAGGACATTCTCGTTCACATAATCAAAGACTTCTGCCAGTGGGATATCTTCAATTACTCGGCTGCCCCAGAATGGTGGCTGGGGGCGATCGACATGACGGGCAACGTCGGATCTGGGTAAGGATTTATCCGACGACATGTCACTTTTTAATAACCGGGCATTAGGTAGCTGCGCCGGCTCAATATCGACGGTGACAGATTTATCGCCATTTTTTCCATCACTCTCGGCACGCGTGAGAAGCGGAGTCAGGTCTGAACCCTTGGCGATTGCCTCCATAATTCGTAAATCGTCAAAAGCATCCTGGGCATAAAACAGCTTTCCTTTATAGACTCTGCGGCAATCTTCTTCGACGTAGCGGCGCGTCAAGGCGGCACCGCCCAAAATGACCGGAACGCCGATCTCTCTTTGATTCAGTACATCGAGATTCTCTTTCATAATCACGGTGGATTTAACGAGCAAGCCGCTCATTCCTATGCAATCCGCCTTGTGCTCGACAGCGGCAGAGATAATGTTTTCGATCGGTTGTTTAATCCCCAGGTTCCAAACTTTGTAGCCATTATTAGTGAGAATAATATCGACCAGATTCTTGCCGATATCGTGGACGTCACCCTTAACGGTTGCCAGAACTATAGTGCCGCGTGTAGAACCTTCCACTTTCTCCATGAAAGGCTCAAGATAGGAAACGGCTGCTTTCATTGTCTCAGCTGACTGCAGCACAAAGGGTAGCTGCATTTTGCCGGCGCCGAAGAGGTCACCTACTACTTTCATGCCGTCGAGAAGTATGTTGTTGATAATGTCCAGCGGCTTGTATTTTTCTTGCGCATTAGCCAGATCTTTTTCCAGGTGGACGCGATTGCCGTCGATGATCCGTTGCTTCAAGACGTCTTCGATCGCTTTAGATTTCTCGTGTTCGGCGGCTGCCGGTTCAGATGTGCTCTGGGATTTATAGAAATCGAGCAAGGCGAATAACGGATCGTAATCAGCCGTACGCTGATCGAAGATCAGCTTGCGATGGTATTCGACTTCGGCTTCGTCGATCTTGTAGAGAGGCAAGATTTTCTGAGCATTGACGATCGCCATGTCCAGACCGTATTCCACGGCGTAATGAAGAAAGACTGAATTCAAAATTTGTCTGATGTGCGGATCAAATCCGAAGGAGATGTTGCTGACCCCGAGTATGGTGCGCACCCCGGGCAAGGTCTCCTTAATCAGTTTGATTCCCTTCAATGTCTCCAATCCCAGCTGCCGATCGTCGTCATTACCGGTGGACAGCGTGAAAGTCAAAGCGTCGAAGATCAGGTCTTCTGGCGCAATGCCAGCCTCGGTCGCCAGGCCGTGGATACGCTTAGCAATCTCCAGTTTATGCTCGGCTTTGCGGGCCATCCCGGATTCGTCAATGGTGAGAGCGACGGTGGCCGCACCATATCTGGTGATTAGCGCCACTTTCTGCATCATCTTTTCTTCGCCATCTTCAAGATTGATGGAATTGACGATCGGCTTACCTGCGACGAGCTGCAGAGAGGCATCCAGGACAATATATTCGGTCGTATCAATCACCAGCGGCACTTGCATTTCGGTATTCAGGCGTTTGATTAAAATGCTCATGTCTCGGACTTCGTCACGCCCAACGTAGGCTGTGCACACGTCGAGCACATGCGCGCCTTCACGTTCTTGTTCGCGGGCCATCGAGACCATCGCGTCCCAATCTTCCTTTTGCAATAATTGCTTGAATTTACGACTGCCGTTGGTATTGGTGCGTTCGCCGACGATTAAAGGCGCCGGTTCGATGTGTGTGGCCACCGAGGTATAGATGCTGGCCACAGAAGGTGTAAATTCAGGTTGTCTGAGCTTTGGTTCAATTGATCCAACGACTTCGCAGACCCGTTTTAAGTGCTCTGGCGTTGTCCCGCAGCAGCCGCCGATGATATTGACGCCCAGGTCTTTGGCGAAATGGTTCAGCCATTTGGCCAGATCGTCCGGTGTCAATTTATAGACAGTTTGATCGTTGATATTTTCCGGCAGTCCGGCGTTCGGTAGAACAGAGACAGACTTAGTGCTGTTGTTGCATAGATAGGCAATAGGATCGAGCATCTCTTGGGGCCCGGTTGCACAATTCAAGCCGATAACATCAATCGGGAAGGTGGCCAAAGTGGTCAGGGCGGCTGATATATCCGTACCGACGAGCATTGTCCCCAGAGGTGGTGCTTCGATTGTTACTTGGGCAATAATCGGCACGCGCTTGCCGATCTTTTTGCAATAGTCGAGCATGGCAATGATCGCCGCTTTCGCCTGGAGCAAGTCCTGTCCGGTCTCGAACTGCAAAACATCAACGCCGCCGTCAATCAGTCCAGAAACTTGCTGGTAATATGCCTGGTTCATTTCGGCGAAGCTGATGTGGCCCAAAGAGGGTAGTTTAGTCGTCGGACCAACTGAACCCGAGACAAACCGTGGTTTATCTTTAGTCGCGTAGCTGTCGGCAATTTGTCGCGCCAACTTTGCTGCTTTCAAATTCAACTCATAAGCTTTATCGGCCAAGCCGAACTCTTTGAGCACCACCGGCGAGCCGCCAAAAGTGTCGGTTTCGATTGCATCACAGCCGACTTTTAAATACGCTTCGTGGATTTCGCTAATCACATCAGGACGGCTCTCGACGAGAATCTCCGGGCAGTTCTCCTTCCCTAAATAATCATCCAGACTCAAATCGTATTTATGGATAGACGTGCCCATGGCCCCATCAAAGATGAGTACCTTGTTTTTTAGCGCTTGTAAAAAATCAATCACTGCTGGACCAGAGCTCCCGTTTCTGGCTTTCAGTCCATTCTGGCACGATTTTTGGGGCAGCACAACAAATCATGAAGTGCCGCCACCCTCGCCCGGAGGTCGAACGCCAATCAGCGAATTGGCACGTAGCCGGTTTCCGGCACGCTCGCTTGACCGGCATCACTCATGCAAAATTGGACAAATTTTTCTACCGATGGTTTCGGATGTTCATCGGTGAAGACTAGTAAGGGACGGCTGAGCGGGTAGTCGCGAGTAATCGATGTTTGGGATGGACTAACCGGCTGTGAATGTTCCAACAATTTTAGCGGTAGGATCTTTATTTTGGTGCCAGCGGTAGCGGCATTCCCCATGCCCACATAGGCAATGGCGTTGCGGTCTTTGGCAACCATGTCCACAATTCTCTCGGTCGAAGAGATAAGTTTGGCCGAATTGTCGGTGTCTCTGCCGTGCAATACATGTTCTTGAAAGTATCTGTAAGTGCCGGAGCTTTTTTCTCTGGAAAGTCCTTCGATCGATTCTGACTTGCCGCCAATCTGGCTCCAGTTGTCCAGCTGGCCGGTATATATTGCCTCCAGTTGCTGCAGCGAAATGGACTTAACAGGATTGGTAGGATTGACGATGATCGCCACTGCATCCCGGGCTACTGTAAATTTTTTCAAGTGCACTCCTTTGGAGTTTGCCAAATCGTATTCGTCCGACGTCAGATCGCGGGAGGTCGCCGCCAGATCGGTCGTGGAATTGATCAAGGAGGCGATACCGCCGCCGGAGTCATCCGTGGTGATGGAAATTGGGATGTCGGGATTTTTGGCTTTAAAAGCTTTTGCCCAGGCGTTGAGCAAGGTGAGCATAGTAGTTGAACCTTCGATCGAAACCATCGCCGACAAATTGCCTGGAGCCGAGGCGCGTGGCTCGGTTTTGCAGGCTCCTAGCAGAAGTGATGTGATGGCGGCGACGGCCAGAACCGGGGCAAGTGATTTAAGCATAAGAATGCCTCATTAATCTTGATATCCAAGCTGTTTTGCGGTGTGCAAATCTTGCTTGGCTAAGTCCTTGTTCCCGAGCTCCTTATAACTAAGACCGCGATAATGATAGGCATTGGCTAGCCCACTATCAAGTTGAATGGCTTTTGTCGCATCCCGAACCGCTCGCTCATACTCTTCAAGCTTGAAACAAATATAAGCGCGAGTGCAAAGAGCATCTGCATTTTGTGGTTCGAGCGCCACCGCTTGGTTGGCATCCTGCAAGGCGTCTTTGTATTGGGCGAGCGCTTCTCTGAGTTCGGCCCGAACGCAAAATGCGCTGGCCATTTTCGGTGAAATTTTCAACGCGGCGTCGCAGTCTTGCCCGGACAAAGGCAGCTGTTTGGTCTCCAGATACGCGTAGGCTCTGGCTACGAGAGCATCGGCATTGCGCGGATTGATGGACAACGCTTTGGTGGAAACCGATATCGCTTTACTGCATCGGTCTTGAGCGTTGTAAACTCGTGCCAGGCACACTAAGGCATCGTCCGAACCGGGGGCGGCTAGGACTGCCTTCTCGAAAAAGTCGTCGGCTTCTTTAAACCGCCTTTGCGCAAAGAGGTCGCGCCCAGGTTGCAAAGATTGGTCGGCAGATTGATCAACTGATTGACCAACTGAGCCGACAGACGTGTCCGACTTTTCGACTGTTTCGGCTGGCGAGGAGCGGGTGAGAAAAATGGTGAGCGTGCTGGCGATTAAGACAGCGGTGGCCACGGCTGCACTGCTCCAGGCTAATCGGCCTCCCCGCTTTGCATGGCAAGCAGCCGCACTCCTCTGGTCGTGGTCGCAGCAGCCATTTCTATCCGTCGTAGTATTCCTCTTCTTCGTCGTCGCCAGCCAACTCAACGGCGGCGAGAAAAAATTGACTGGTGACCTGAGCAGCGGTATCAGGCGAAACGCCAACTTCCTTGAGTGTCTTGATCCAGTGCACAACCTCTTCAAGGACGCTTGTGTCTACGATAGTTTGAGTAGCAGTAGTCATTTAAAACCCCTTCAAAACCGAGATGCGGAGTGGTTGTAATCCTAGCTTGCAGGTAAAAGTCATACAAGTGAGTCGCTCCTTTCGTAAAGAGCGAATATTTAAGGTTCTTTGCAAGCGGGCAACTGCGTAATGTAGACTAAGCTGCCACATCGGTATCCTGGATGAAAAGAGAATCAGATGAATCGTTCGCCGGTCAATTTGTGTTTAACTCTGCTGGTTTGCATTTTCGAGTCTTATCTTTTAGCTCTCGCACCAGCTTGCCTGGCTGTCAGCTCTGCCAGCCAAAGCTTTGAGCCTGGCCCGGCGCGTAAGAGTCAAAGTAATGAAGCTGATCGATGGTGGAAGCGTGCGGTCTTTTACGAAATTTATCCGCGCAGTTATCTGGACACTAATGGCGACGGCATTGGTGATTTGGATGGTTGCATAAGCAAGCTTGAATATTTGAAATCGCTGGGAGTTGACGCCGTTTGGCTGACGCCATGTTATTCGTCACCACAAGTCGATTTCGGCTACGATGTCCTCGATTATCTAAATATCGCGCCTGAGTATGGAACGCTTGCCGATTTTGATCGGCTGGTTGCGGCAGCCAGGAAGCGTGGCATCCGGATCATTATGGATCTCGTACTCAATCATACTTCCGACAAACATCCCTGGTTTGTCGAGTCTAGCTCTTCAAAAAATAATCCCAAGCGTGATTGGTACATCTGGCGAGATGGCAAAAATGGCGGGCCGCCCAACAACTGGCAATCGGCATTTGGTCATAGCGCCTGGCAGCTTGATCCGAAGACCGGGCAGTATTACTACCATCTCTTTTCGGCTCAGCAACCAGATCTGAACTATCGCAATCCGCAAGTTCGCCAGGCGATGTGTGATGTCGCGCGATTTTGGTTGGATAGAGGCGTGGCTGGCTTTCGCTTGGATGCGGTGGACGCCCTCTTCGAGGATGCCAGTCTCACGGACAATCCGAATTTAAGTGGAGGCAATATATCTGGCGATGCGTTGACCGAACGCAAATACAACTCGCGGCAGCCTGAAGTTCACGATTTTTTGCGGCAGTTGCGAAGTCTGATCGATAGCTACCCCGGCGATCGAGTGTTGATCGGCGAAACTTATGGCAAAGATGTTGCCGAATTATCGAAGATGTATGGCCAAGGCGATGACGAGATGCAGTTGCCTATGAACTTCTTTTTGCCGAACGTTGAAAAATTGTCTGCATCAGAGTTTCGCAAGCAGGTATCACTCTGGGATCAGAATCCCGCCCATGGGTGGCCGCTGTATTTTCTGAGCAATCACGATCTACCGCGGGCGTTCACGAGATACGGCGACGGTATCAATAACGATCAAATCGCTAAAGTTTTGGCGACGATGCTTCTCACTTTGCGGGGCACGCCGATGCTCTACTACGGAGAAGAGATCGGTATGGAAAATTGGGAACCGATCCGAAAAGAAGACGTGCAGGACCCGATTGGCAAGGCCGGCTTGCCGATAGTAAAAGGTCGCGATGGTGAGCGCACGCCAATGCAATGGAGTGATTCGCTAAATGCTGGCTTCAGCACCGCTCATCCTTGGCTGCCGGTCGCTTTGAATTATCCAACACACAATGTTTTCAACGAGAGTCACGATAAAGATTCGCTCTTATTGTTCTATGAGAAATTAGTTGCCTTGCGAAAAAGAAATGGTGCATTGATGCATGGTGACTACATGCCAGTGAACGAAAATGATGCCAATGTATTCAGCTATTTACGAAGGGACAAAAACGAGAAGGTGCTCATAACCCTCAACATGAGCAACAAGCCACAAACCGAAAATTTTGCTTTAGAAAAGGATGGTATTAAAGGAACGACCGGTAAAGTTTTGCTCACCAGCAGCAGTGGCAAGATAGGCCAGGTTGATTTGCATGCAGTCGAGTTGCATCCCTACGAAGCGATGTTGATTCAGGTGCATTGAAAAATTAGCTGATCGAGCCTGTAGTGCAATACTAGCCACTAATATCTGGCTTCTTTTGTTCTTCTTTTTTATCGCCACCACGGCCTTTGCCATCTATTTCAGTGAGAAGCGATTTGAATGTATTCAGTTCAGCTGCACCATTGGCGTTCTTGATGCCTTCGATACAGACCTCCTTCGCTTTGCTTATATTGCCTGATGCAGCGTAGGCATGCGCTAAGGCGCAACTGGCTTGGATATCATGCGGGTTGACTGCCAGACATTTAACATAAGCATCGATTGCTTCTTTGAGCCGATTCTCATGGGTGAGCGCATCGGCGAGTGATTTAGTATCAGTCGGGTCGTTCTGGTCGAGGCTCAGCACGGTTTGAAATTGCTCGATCGCATCTCTTGTGTCTCCCGCGGTTAGGAGAGCATGCGCTAAATAGCGCCTTCCCACCGGATTATTTGGTTCCAGGCGTACTGCTTTTTGCAAGAGAACTATGGCAAACTTGAGATTACCTTTGCTCAAGTTGGAATAACCAGCAGCCAGCAGTTGTTGAAAACTACCTCCATCGATGAGCTTCTGGTCAGCGGCAGATGGTATCATGGACGGTGCTTCCGCTGGTGCTTGAACAGCTAATGGTTGCGACATGCCCCGTCGTAATGCAGCCTGGGCAATGGCTTTCTGGTGGAGCGCTTCAGCTAAATTAGGGTTTTGTCGTAAGGCAGCGTCAAAATCTTCGGTGGCGCTTATATATTTCTTGTCTTGCAGAAAGAACTCGCCCCGCCAGAGATGCGCTTCTGTATTACGCGGATCGAGAGCAATCGCTTTGTCTAGATCAGCCCGAGCGCTGGCTGAATTGCCATACTGCCAGCCGTAATAGCCACGCAGTGCATACAGATGCGAGTCAGGCGGTATAAGCTTGAGAGCGGAGTCGATGTCAGCGATTGCCTGGCGAAGATTGTGCAATCTGGCGTAGCATTGGGCTCGCTTGGTGTAACTTGTCACATCACCTGGCTGCTTGGTGATAGCCAGAGTGTAATCTTCGAGAGCGTTCTTCAAGTTACCGATTTGATAATGGAGGTCGCCACGTTCCAGGTAGAAATGATAATCAGGCGCCTGTAGTCGGGCAACCTGGTCCATATCGCTTAGAGCTTGTTGGTATTGATGCCGCATTGCCTGGAGCCGAGCGCGGTTGCGGATGGCATCGACATATTTTGGATTGATGCTCAGGGCCTGCTTGAAATCGGCCAGAGCTTTATCATATTGTTTGACTTTCGCGAAATAGGCGCCACGTTCGGTAAGCACTTTCGGACTGGCGGGGCTGATCGCCAAAGCCTGGGCAAAATCGGCCAGCGCTTTGTCCTCTTTCTTTGCGCTGTGCCAGTTCTCGGCTCGGGCGATATATAGGTCGGGGTCCTTCGGTGACAGCCTTATGGCGCTGTCATAGTCTTGGTGAGCTTTATCCCATTGTCCTAAGTCATGGTAGGCGTGCGCTCTGGCGCCAAGAAGCAACGGACTCGGCGTTGAGAGTGCAATCGCTTTGGTGTAGTCGCGTACCGCACCCTGCATCTCGCCGAGCATATAGTTGGCTGCCGCTCGATTGGCGAAGACATAAGCTAACTTAGTGTCTGGTCGTAACGCCAGAAGCTTGTTGGCGTCATCGAGCGCTTGTTTGTAGTTGCCCAATCGGAGGTTGGTAGCTTCGCGTCGATAGAGTGCATCGACATTTTTAGGATTGTGCTCAAGGACAAAGTCGTATTGGCTAAGCGCCCCCTGATAGTCGTCTAGTCCTGCTAAAGCTGTACCTTTATACATTCGAGCTGATTCGAAATTAGGATCTAGAGAGAGCGCTTTTTCTGACTCCTGGAGAGCGGTTTGCCAGTCACGTTTCTTGACCGCCTTCTGGGCCTTTTGCGAATAGGTTGTGCAGACGAGAGTCCTGCCGAGAATACTCAACAGGGCAATAGCAGCAACGATCAGGCAGGCAAATCGCACTTTATCGTGATGGGCGGTCCATAGATTTTCGAGCGTTGGCTGGGGGGCCTTCTCGTGGAACTTGAGGCGCATTGTGGAGCCGAGATCATTGCGCTTGGCTGAATCGTCAGTCGGTCCTCTACGCCCAAACCACCAAAGCGGATTGGCTGCGCGCGATGGCGATTTTGTTTTGAGCGCTTTTATTTCTTCGGCCGGTGTCTCGCTGGGGGCATCCTCGGCGCTAGCCGATGCACTTCCTCGTTGCTCCTGCCTGCCGGCGCTCGCACCCAGCCTGAGCGTGCTACTTTTTTGGAGACTTTCTCGCGATGCCCTGCGGGCCATCTCTTTCGATTTCGACAAAACGTTGGGTATGCGGGATGAAGAGGTAACATCGTGTCCTTCTTCCGAGCCTTTAGTTGAGCCCTCAATCGCAGAATCTGAGCCGCTAGCAGTTTCTTGGCGCGCGTAATCAGCCACTGCTTGCTGCCCGGCCGTCGAGCTAAAGGATGTCAAGAGGGTGGGTACGTCGTTGTCTTCCAATAATCTGGTCGATGATAATGCCCCTCCTGGTGAGGACATAGCGCCCACAAGCTTGCTCACCTCAATCCTAATTGGCTGTTGCAAATCGCGGTCTAACTGGCTGTAAAAGAAGTGAAAAGTACCCTCACGCACGGCTAACGCACTGCGTAAGGCATCCCTACCCTTAATATCAGTGCTGGACAAAGCGCCGGTGATGAACTGTCCAGCGCTGAAGGCAATTTGGTAGGTAATCTGACCGTCATCAATCTTCAAAATTCCGTCGCGTCTATCTGATAGATTGGCGATCTCTTCTAATACCGGCAACAGCCCGGTTGCGGAGAAAATCTTTCCTTCAATAGAATCAGTCACGCAATTAATTCCTAGACGAACTACATACTCTCAGACAGACTGCCGGACTTTCGTTTTTAGAACATACCCGTTAAAACAGAAATGGCACAGGGGCGCCTTCAATGTTTTCATTTTGTGCATTGTAATTGCGCTCGGTGGCCGATGCGCTTGTGACCAAAGTCATATTGACCAACCGCTTTGCTACCAGGTAGCATAGCGACAGACTGGGAGCAATAGTCGTGACACGCCATCGCGAATGGGGGCAGCTTATAGCGTAGTCAACCATTGGGGGCACTGGCTTCTTAAGTACAGGGGAAGCAAAGAGACTGATACTAACCAGAGTAAGCGTTTCATTCAAGTAGCCGGTATCGAAAGTTGAGGGAGTTGAGGGACTAATCAGCGGAGTTTTTGAAGGCATAGCTGCTTTTGCATCAATATGCATCTTTCTTTATGGCAAAAAGTGAAGATGTCCATGCTCAGAAGTCGCCCGTGCACTACGACAGCCCACTTTTACTATGTACAGGTACAACTATATGAGTACGAAACGAAAATCTAAGCGACGCAAGCCAGCCGGCGTCAGTTTTGTTGCGCTGACTCTAGTGATCGCCTTTTTTGTGGTCTTACCGCTTTGCCTTTTGGGGTTCGAACTGTCTCGTTTCATGCTCATGCAGCAAGAGTTGCACCATGTAACCGATGCCGCCGCGCTAGCCGGAACGGCAGCGCTCGCCTATTCACCGATCGGTATGGCGCCTTCCATCGTCCAGAATTTAGCCATGCAAGTGGCAGGCACGACTTTCGAGCAAAACAGCATTTTGCAAACGCCGCTCAATATAGGCAATGTCGCCGTCAACGCTGATATAAATCAAAACCAAAATCCGCCACCGCCACACAACGCAGTTTTGAACATCACCTTATACGATGATCACGGTGTTGCCCAGCCGGTCGGTAGTACCACTGTCTCCACAATGCAGGTACAGGGCATTTACAGCGATGTGCCGACGTTTCTCTCCAATATTCTGCCGATCGCCAATGTGGAGACTGCCTATGCCAACTCGAGCGGCGGCTTGCCTCAACTTGATCTGGCGCTGGCTTACGACGTATCTGGCTCGATGGACGATTCGACAGCCAGTCAGTTCGTTTTACGGCAATGGGCTTCTACCCAATGCCAATATACGATTCTGATCCCGGCCGGAGGAGCTAATACTATCGTCGGATATGTCGGTCCGCCGGATTATGGCACAGGCCTCAATGTCGCCTGGCCCCAACAGTTGGGATATTCTGGTTATGCGCCGCCGGACTCATACCAGCTGATCTTTTCCGAGGGCAACTGGCCGACCACCAACTACAACGGACTGCGGGCTGACCTGACTAGTCCGGGCGTGCTGGTGCCAGAGCAGGGATGTCCACCTGGCGACAAAAACAATCCAACCCATAATCCCTACCTCACTGGCACGTATCCGAGCAATTTGTTTACCGATGTGGTCGTCCCCAGTGTTGTCGCAGGTTGGACGACGGCCGATGCCGTTGAAGCATCGCGGGGCAATCTGGAGAGTGCTGCGTACTTAGCCTCTGCCTGCGGATCAGCATCTAATATTAGCGTGACGCCCGGACCTGGCTACTACTCCAGCTATTGGAGTGGTGTCAACTCTTTCATATCGCCAATGGCCCAAGCGCGAAGGGCGGCGACTAACTTCTTCACGACGATGAATAACAGCACAAACGGACACTTTGCCCTGCAGACCTTTACCGATATCACCGGCACCAGCCCAACCAGTACTTGGTCCGAGGATACTGTCAACATCGACCCTAATTACTCCGGCGGTGGTACATTCCCCAACGGTTTCCCTTTGCCCCTAATTTCCTTGAACGCTTTCAACTCCAATTACGCCACCATTCTTAGCTCCATTAATGGCTCAGGGTCGCCTGGTGTGCCTGGTTACATACCGCCACTTTGCGCGACCGGTGGGACACAAATGACACCTTCGCTAACCGAATGTGTAAACGAGTTGACGAGCCCGGTGGAGAGTCGCCCGGCGGCCAAAAGGCCGCGGTATTATTTACCGACGGTATACCAAGCGTCCTGGGAGATGGTTCTCTTGCCTTGCTGGAGGCGACATATGCCGGTTCTAAGAACATTCCGATCTATACTATTGGTCTGGCTCAGAATCCAGCGATTATTCCAGCTCAGGATACTCTCCTTGGTGACGGTCAACATGGTACCGGTGATGGCATCGCCTTCTTATCTGGACATGGAGCAATATTTGTTTCCGTTACCAACCCGAACGACTTAGACCTGGCTTTTCAGACCATCGCTCGCTCACTCGTTATTTTGGAATAAATCAGAGAATATGAAGGATTTAACTCGGCTTATTTTTGGCAAGAGACGCAAACTGAAAGGGATTACGGCCATTGAGGTCTCCCTGATCTCCGTTCTCATGGTTGTTTTTGCGACTTTAGCTTTCAACATGTTCATCGTTGTCTGGGGATACACCATTCTTGATTCGGCTGCTCGAGATGCGGCACGGGCAGCGGCTTCTTGCAATAATTCAACGTCTGGATTAACAGCCGCCCAGCAAACTGCTTTTGCCCATACGACCGATGGCTGGTTTGTCACTCAACCCACAGTCACCACCACTGATCCCAACGATTTTCAATGGGTTGATACGCCTGGCATTTCGCCATATGTCGTTTGCACTACTCGCTGTTTGGTGAGAATGCCTGTGGCCATGAGCTTTTTCGGCACTGTCTTGCCTAGCGGTCAAATTAGCTATGGACGCACTTATACTTTTCCTATTCTGGACGAACCTTTTAATCCTAATCCATCAGTGACTGTCGCTAGCGTCGCGCCGATTGTAGTACAATCCTCATCGCCGCCGATGGCACCACCAACGAGCGCGTCGAACACCAATTCCACCGGTTCGATCATTGGCAATGCTGGTCCGCCGTCTGCCACTTCCCATTCGGCGGCGGCTTCAACGAACGGACCGGTCGGATCCACCACCGGCGGCATTAATGGTGGACCCACACCAGTTTCTTCCTCCGCCGCCTCCTCTTCCACCGCCCCTTCTGGAGCAGGGCCGGTAGCATCTAGTACCGCGGCTTCCTCCACAGCTGCTTCCTCTTCAGCAGCAGCTTCGTCGTCAGCTTCCACAGCCGGACCACCAGCATCTACTTCCGTGGTTGCCACTACATCTGCCTCAAATTCCGCCTCATCATCTGCTTCGGCCTCATCTTCCGCTTCTTCATCGGCCGCCGCGTCGGTTTCCACTTCTGTGCCACCAACTGCGCCGCCCGAATGATGATGCTGGCGGTCCATTGCGACAGACGCCGTCTCACCGAGCACGATACCATAGCGCCGAATTAGTTTAGCCGCTTTTTATGCCCTGTGGCTGGCATTATCATTGCCCCTGGGTTGCCATTCACTTGTGACCAAAGTCATATTGACCGAACGCTTTGCTAGAGCTAGCATAACGACAGACTTGGATTGAAAAGCAGCGGCACGCCATCACACATGGTGGCTGTGTTATTGCCTGGCAATTTAGGCAATTCATAGGATGACCAAATTTTCGTTGCCATAAAAAAATAAATGCAGCCAAGAATGTGACGATAAGCACGAAGTATGAAATACCTGGTCCAGCTCATTGTAGAAAAGCGCCGCCAATTGACAGGGATTACGACTATTGAGATCTCCTTGATCTCTGTGCTCATGGTTATCTTTGCCACCTTAGCTTTCAATATGTTCGTTGTCGTCTGGGGATACACCATCCTTGATTCGGCGGCTCGAGACGCCGCTCGTGCGGCGGCCTCTTGCAGTAATGCAACTTCTGGACTGACCGCCGCCCAGCAGACCGCTTTTGCCCATACCACCGATGGCTGGTTTGTCACTCAGCCAACTGTAACCACTAACGATCCCAATGATTTTCAGTGGGTTGATACGCCTGGCATTTCGCCCTATGTCGTTTGCACAGCTCGCTGTTTGGTGAGAATGCCTGTGGCCATGAACTTTTTCGGCACCGTGTTGCCTAGCGGCCAAATCAGTTATGGACGGACTTATACTTTTCCCATTCTGGACGAACCCTTCAATCCTAATCCAGTAGTGAGTGTCGCCAGTGTCGCCCCAATTATGGCGGCAGCGCCACCAAGTACCGCCTCAACTACGTCATCTGCTGCGTCTACTACGGCATCATCATCAACTGCGGCGTCATCATCAACTGCGGCGTCATCATCAACTGCGGCGTCATCATCAACTGTGGCGTCATCATCAACGGCGGCGTCATCATCTACTACGGCGTCATCATCAACTGCGGCATCATCATCAACTGCGGCATCATCATCAACTGCGGCATCGTCATCTACTACGGCATCGTCATCTACTGCGGTATCCAGTGCCGCTTCTTCATCTGCCAGCTCGGCTTCACCTTCTGCGCCGCCATCAACCTTGATTTGTGGGTGACCAGGAGGGACTTGATTCGATCATGCTTGGATAATGAGACCGTGACGGCGTCGGTACTAAAGACAATGGTTTAGATCTGAGGCTCTTGGCTCTTAAAATAATTGACTAGTTGTTCAGCGGGTCTCAGCCAGTACACTGACGTTGCTCAGGGCGGAATCCAGGTCTTCGATCAAGTCATCGATGTCCTCAATACCAACCGACAGGCGAACTAATCCGTCGACAACGCCGCGGGCATCGCGCTGTTCCTTGGGAATAGCAGCATGGGTCATGGTTGCCGGATGACCGATGAGAGACTCGACCCCGCCCAAACTTTCAGCCAGGGCAAAAAGCTTTGTGCTCTTCAAAAGTTCGTTGGCTCTGGGCAGACCGCCTTTCACCACCAGCGATACCATGCCACCAAATCCATTCATCTGCTTTTTTGCCAGGGCATGCTGCGGGTGATCCGGCAGTCCGGGATAGATCACTTTTTCGATGGCAGGATGTTTTTGCAAATGTTTGGCAATGGCCATCGCATTTTCGTCGTGGACGCGCATCCGTACGGCAAGAGTCTTTACTCCGCGCAAGACAAGATAACAATCCATCGGCCGGGCACAGCGCCGACTGATTTCTGAATGAATCGCAGTTTTTCATTGATCTTTTGGTTGTTCGTGACAACCGCACCGCCGATGACATCACTATGACCACCCAGATACTTGGTTGTGCTGTGGACTACTATGTCGGCACCCAGGGCCAGTGGTGTTTGTAGATAGGGGCTGGCAAACGTATTGTCAACCACAGCCAGAATTTTGTGACCAACTGATTGTTCCTTGGCCAGCTGGCAAAGTGCTTGTATATCAGCCAACTGTAACAAGGGATTAGTTGGTGTTTCTATCCAGACCATCTTAGTATTGGGCTTAATTGCGGATTTGACCGCTTTCACACTAGTGGCATCGACGTAACTGAAATCTAGATCGTAGTTGCGTAATACTTGCTCGAACAAGCGATAGGTGCCGCCGTAAACATCGTCGCCAACAACAACATGATCGCCGGCGGCAAGGAGATGCATTACAGCATCCGTTGCGGCGCAACCGGAGGCGAAGCAAAGGCCGTATTGCCCGCCTTCCAGAGAGGCTAGACATTGCTCGAGCGCTGTTCGTGTCGGATTCGTTACCCGCGCGTAGACATGTCCCTTGTTTTTCCCCAACTCTTCCTGGACATATGTGGAAGTTTGGTAAATCGGCGGAATAATCGCGCCGGTTGTGGAATCAGGTTCTTGCCCTACATGAATGGCCTTCGTCGCAAACTTCATCGCTTTGCTCCCAATTTTGCTTCGCCCGACTGTTCTTTTTTGGTCCGCTTTGTCAACACTTCTTCTTTTATTTGGGCGCGAAGCATAGACATGATGTCGAATTTAGTCAGCACGCCGCACGCTTTGTCCTGATCACTAATGACCACCATTGCCGTTCCCAGACGAAAGAGCTTGTAGACCTGATCGATTTCCGCATTGAGGTCCAGTTGAGGGAATGGTCTGCCCATTACCGCATTGACCAGCACGGCGGCAGCATCTTTGCGTTCGTATACTACTTGCATGGCCACTACGTCATTAATATGTCCAACGTTTAGACCATTTTCCGTCACCACCGGCAGTTGATCTATGCCGTGTTCTTCCATTAAATTGATCGCTTTCTGCACTGTATCGTCCGGGCGCACAGTGATCATCTGAGCGATTTTGCGATTAGACATTTTTCGCTCTAATAAATCACTGGCGTAGTAGCCGTACTCAGGTGTTGGCAAAAAGCCATTGGCGCGCATCCATTCGTCCGAGTACATTTTACTCAAGTAGCCGCGACCGCCATCGGGAAAGAGGACAACAATCACGTCTTTATCATGCATTTGCTTTGCCACTTGCATGGCACCCCAGCAAGCGGCGCCGCAGGAACCGCCCATCAAAAGTCCCTCTTCGCGAGCCAATCGGCGCGCTGTAAGGAAGCTGTCTTTGTCGCCGACTCGCACCCATTCATCGATCAGTTTCAGATCGGCTGTGCGCGGAATGAAATCTTCACCGATACCCTCAACCTTGTATGGTTGTGCCATATCTCCTGAATAAATCGAACCTTCCGGATCAACCCCGACGATTCTGATATTCGGATTCTTTTCTTTGAGAAATCTTGCGGTACCAGATATGGTGCCACCGGTGGCGGCGCTTGCCACAAAGCAAGTGATCTTACCTTCCGTTTGCTCCCAGATCTCCGGTCCAGTGGTTTCGTAATGGGACTGGGGATTGTTCGGATTGGCAAATTGGTTGGGCTGAAATGCGCCAGGTATTTCCATGGTCAATTTATTGGCGACGGAGTAAAAGCTCTCATGTGAGCTGGCATTGACTGAAGGCACAACGACAACTTCGGCGCCATAGGCTTTCAGTAGATTGATTCTTTCTTGCGCTACTTTGTCCGGTACAACGAAAATAGAGCGATAGCCCTTCACCGCGGCTATTTGAGCCAAACCGGTGCCGGTATTACCGGAAGTCGGTTCGATTATCGTGCCGCCAGGCTTGAGGAGTCCTTGTTTTTCCGCTTCCTCGATCATTTTGGTAGCTGGCCGATCCTTGACCGAACCGCCCGGATTAAAGACCTCGACTTTCGCCAGAATGAGCGGTTTTAGTCCTGCCGTCACTTTGTTAAGTTTTACCAGTGGCGTATGACCTACTGTCTCGAGGATGGTGTTGTGATACTTCACCGGTGGCGGTCCTCCATTACAATATAAAGGCGATAAAGCTTGAGACGATAATTATAAGGCTTTGCGAGCGAGCCCTACTGCCTACTTGCACCGGCCCGCCATTTTTCTGGCTTGAGCAGACCTTCTTAGACCTTTGTTGATCGCGCTTTTAGCATAGAAGGCAAAAACTATCGGAGAGCAATGAGCATGGTCGAATCCAAATTTCTCTGGCGGTCCAAGGATCTGCCGGTTGGCAAGCTGAGCAGAAGTTGGGCGAACCTGGTAAATATCCCTTTACGCGTGGCATTTACCAGGAAATGTATCGCGTACGTCCCTGGACAATGCGGCAATATGCCGGTTTTGGTGACGCCGTCCAAACCAATCAACGCTTTAGATATCTCTTAGCGAATGGTCAGACCGGGCTTTCCGTTGCTTTCGATTTGCCCACTCAGATGGGGTATGACAGTGATTCTCCGATGGCTCACGGCGAAGTCGGCAAAACAGGCGTGGCCATAGACAGTCTGGCAGACATGGAGCGCCTCTTTGACCAGATTGATTTGAGCAAAGTGTCGACATCAATGACGATCAATGCGACAAGCTCTATCCTGTTGGCCATGTATCGATCTGTTGGCTTGAAACAAGGTGTTCAGCCGCGCACTTTGCAAGGGACGATTCAGAATGACATTCTCAAAGAGTACGAAGCCCGCAACACCTACATTTTTCCGCCGACAGCATCAATGCGGTTGATCACCGATATTTTTGCCTTTTGTGCCGAAGAAATGCCACGCTGGAATACGATCTCAATCAGTGGTTACCATATACGCGAGGCGGGGGCAACAGCTGTGCAGGAGCTGGCGTTTACATTTGCCAACGCGATCGAATATGTAAAAGCGGCTTTGTCTTGCGGCCTCAGTCTAGATACTTTTGCTCCGCAGTTGAGTTTCTTCTTTGTGGCTCAGATGGATCTTTTCGAGGAAGTGGCGAAATTTCGTGCTGCTCGTCGGCTGTGGGCGCGCATAATGAAGGAACGTTTCGGCGCGAAAAATGCCAAATCGATGATGCTGCGCTTTCATGTGCAAACGGCCGGCTCTAGCCTGACGCTTGAGCAGCCTGAAAACAATATCGTCAGGACAACGATCGAGGCCTTGTCTGCGGCACTGGGCGGCGCTCAGTCACTGCATACCAATTCCAAAGATGAAGCTCTATCATTGCCCAGTGAGGCCGCGGCCTGACGGCCTTGCGCACCCAACAAATTCTTGCGCATGAAACAGGTGTGGGAAACGTCGTCGATCCGCTTGGCGGTGCGTACTACATCGAAGATCTAACAGACAAGATCGAAAAGGAAGTCGAGGAATATTTGAAAAAAATTGAAGAGCTTGGTGGAGCGATCAAGGCGGTAGAAACCGGCTACATTCAAAAGGAGATACAGGAAGCTGCTTACCAATACCATCAGAGCGTGGAGAGCAAAGAGCGCATCGTCGTTGGTGTCAACCAGTACATCGACAAAACTGAGGAAAAATTGAAGATTTATCGAGCTTCCTCTCAGCTGGAGGAGCGACAGATTGAAAACTTGAGAAAACTTAGGTCCAGTCGCGACAACGCAAAAGTGAAGGAGTCCTTGGACCAACTTCTCAAAGCCGCCAATGGACGGGACAATCTGATGCCGTTTATTTGCCTGGCAGTCGAGCGCTATGCTACTGTCGGCGAAATTAGTACGACTTTGCGGCAGTCATTCGGTCAATTCCGACCGATTGCCACTCTCTAAGGGGAGACTCAAGGTTAATGACGGCGCCCAGAGTTTCGATCATTATTGTCAATTGGAAGACGCCTAAGCTTTTGGCCAGGTGTCTTGATTCTATTGCCGAAGATCCCAAACACGGGGATTTTGAAATTTGGGTTGTCGATAATGCTTCTGGCGATGATTCTGTCAGCTTGATCGAACGACGCTACCCATATGTGCGGTTGATCGCTAATGCCAGCAATGAGGGATTCTCCAAAGCTTGCAACCAGGTGATTCCGATCGCCAATGGCCGATTTATTCTTCTGCTCAATCCTGACACCATTGTTAAAGACGGTGCCGTTAGCTCGCTGGCTGATTTCCTCGACCGATTTGAGGACGTGGGTGCCGTCGGACCAAAAGTACTCAATCCGGATGGCAGCCTGCAATTGGCTTGTCGGCGCGCATTCCCTGATCCGGCCGCTTCTTTCTTTCGCATAACTTATCTCAGTCGCCTCTTCCCGCGCCACCCGGTCTTCGCCCGGTACAATTTCAGCTTTGCCGATCCTGATTCAGTGCTGGAGGTAGATGCTCTTTCGGGCTCATGCATGATGGTCAAACGGGAAGTTGTCGAGAAGATCGGCATTCTCGATGAAGACATCTTCATGTTTGGCGAAGATATCGATTGGTGTTGGCGCATTAAACAGGCCAAGTGGAAAGTTTTTTACAACCCTGCTGCTGTGGTCTATCACCTGCATGGCGCTGCTAGCCGTTTCCGGCCAATCGGCACGACCTTAGATTTGCACAGGAGCATGCATGTTTTTTACCGGAAACACTTAGCGCAAAAGTACTGGGCCCCGTTCAACGCCCTAGTGTATGCTGCAATTTGGTTGAGAGCGCTTGTATTCATCGTGGTCAACTGGGCACGCTCTTTGGCGTCTGGTGCGGACGCAAGGGAGGCTTTGATGAGTCAGGCGAACGAGAAAGAACAAACAGTATCAGGCAATGTCACGTCGAGATCGGGCAACTAAACGATGGTCGGAAGCGGTGTTCGCAAGCGGGTTTTAATCACAGGGGCCAGCGGCTTAATTGGTCGTGCTGTCACCGAGAATCTCATCGCCCGGAACCGATATGAGATCAAAGTGCAAGTTCGCGATGCGGCGCGAACGAGAGCAGCGATTGGTAAAGACATTGATTTCACCAAAGTGGCAATGGAGGAAGGCGACTTCACTCGCATGGGCGAGCGAGAGATGACTAAGCTCACCAGAGGTGCTCACATAATTATTCACGCTGCTGGGTTGGCGCATACCCGAGATTTGCCTTATCAGGAATACGAAGTGGTTAACGTGCGCGCGACTCAAGCTCTTATCGAAGCGGCAGCACAAAATGGTGTGGAGACCTTTGTTTTTCTCAGCTCTTCCGCCGTCTATGGACCTGGACCATTTGAAAGCATAACTGAAACCGCCCAGCTCAGAGGAGTGACACCATATGCGGTGTCTAAGATGGCGTCTGAACAAATACTCGCTAATTGCCAGACCATTCCTAGAATAATTGTTTTGCGACCATCGCTGGTGTTTGGTGAAGGCGATCGGGGTAACTTGCTAAGCCTTATTCGCAGTGTCAAAGAACAAAAATACAAACATGTCGGTGGCGGTCAGGCTGCTAAGAGTCTTATCTATTCCAAAGATCTAGCCCATGCTATCCGTCTTTTGCTTGATTCAGCAGCGCCTGGCCTTCAGGTTTTCAATTTATCTAATCCTGAACCAGTCACAGTCAGACACCTGACCGAAGAAATTGCTGCTTGTTTGGGATTGCCAAACAAGATTTCGTCAGTGCCAACCGGTTTGCTGATGTGGGGAGCGAAGGCCGCAGAATTACTTATGTCCCGTGAAGCGCCGATTACAGCCGATCAGGTGACAAAGTTGACTACCACTACTACCTGCTCGATTAGTAAACTAGTGACGGCGACTGGATTCCAACCGCCCACATCCTTAAACCTGGCTTTGCAGGCCGAGATCCGTTGGGCTAAGGCGCACAGTTTGCTTTGATCATTTGCTTTGATCTGAGGAATGCGATCTGCCTGGAGAGTACTGCCTTAGCCTGCGCACTGGCTGCGGCGACCAGCTAAACTTCAGCGGCGTTCAACCATTTAGTTGCTTCAGGTACTTGAAATTGACAAAGCAGTTCTATCAGAGTTCGCGGACTCTCTTCTGAAAGCAGCAGTCGTCGATCGATCTCAGTGATAAATTTTTCCTGCACCGCGTGGTCGCAGAATTCAAGTAACTTGTCATAGAAGGAAGCAACGTTCAGGAGACCGCATGCTTTTCGGTGCACTCCCAGTTGAGACCAGGTGAGCACTTCGAAAAACTCCTCAAAAGTGCCAAGACCACCGGGCAATGCCAGGAAGGCGTCGGAGAGCTCGGTCATATGCGCCTTCCGTTCGTGCATTGATCCGACAACGCACAGCTGAGTTAAGCCTTCGTGGGCAATCTCTTTTTCAAATAATGAAATCGGTATGACACCCAGCACCTCGCCGCCGGCTGCCAAGGCTCCGTCGGCCAGAGCATTCATTAAGCCTACTCCGCCACCACCGTAGACAAGCCCTATTTTTTTCTCGGCTAGTATGCGACCGACTTCCCTAGCCGTCTCTACATAGATCGGCTTGGTACCGGTGCTGGAGCCACAAAAAACACAGATACGTTTAATCATACTGGTTCCATTGTAGCGCAGCATAAGGACTTTTCGTTCCTACTTTTTTTACGGCAGAAATCGAATTTGACACTAGAGATTGAGACGGTAAGGATGGCGTATGTGGTGGCACGGTTTCGATGGTTCCCGCATTGGCCTTAAGAGAGGACTATAGTAAAGGAACAGGAGCCTAAGAAAATTAGAAAGCGGGCAGCGCAGAATGATCAATTGGTCAGGTTGTTTTGTGTCTGGCCCAATTCGTTGACCACTTCTGCCGCTTGGCTGGTCAACGGCTCCTGAGTCAATGCGCTTCTTGCCAATTGCAAAGCCTGCTCCTTGTTGCCCAAGGCAAGCGCAATTTGGGCGGCTTTCGCTAGCGATTGCGCATCTTGGCTGTGAATGCTCACGGCCTGGCTCAATAACTCTTGCGCGCGAGCCTGTTGACTTTCCTTCAGAGCAAGCTTGGCGCCCGCTAGATAGCAATACGGATCATCTGGGGAGAGCCTGATCGCCTTTTGTATAAAGTTCTTCGCCTCCTCATTTTTTTGGCTAGCGATCAAGATCTCAGCCAGATTAACAGAGATCTCCGCTTCGGTGGGCGCCAGTTGTACGGCCTCTCGCGCCAATTTCTCGGCGAGAGCCGGCTCACCTAGTGCTTCTCGACACTGACTTTCGACGTCCAACCTGAAGGCCACGTTCTCTCCGCTATAGACAGGATTAGGAGGACCCAGCGAAGACAGCACCTTGAGTGCCGCCTTGGCATCACCCAATTGCAATTTTGCTTGGGCGATTAAACAAGTAGCCATATAGCGTCCGGGCCTATCGGGTGGCTCGGCGAGCACCGCTCTGGCATCGGACATCGCTTCACGAAAATGCCCCATCCGCATGTTGTAATCAGCTCGCTTGAGAATGGCACCGCTTCTAGCTGCTGAATTGAGTGGTGAAAGATTCACCGCGCTACCAATCAGCTCCTTGGCCGTAGAAAAATCTCGTTGATGCAAACATAAGTGGGCCAGGCTGATCTTCGGCTCAACATAATCCGGCTTGAAGACCACCGCCTTTTGCCAGTGTTTCTTTGCTTGCCCAAGATCGCCTAGATAAAAATCGGCAATCGCCAAATTATTCCAAGCAGCGGCAAAAGTTGGTTCGAATACGAGCGCTCGAGCGTAGCGTTTTCTGGCCTCATTGAAATCGTGCTGAGCCATGCATTTATTACCATAGTTGTACGAATAGTTGACAATTGCTTTGCGCCCAAGGACGGTAACTAATCCGAAAGCGATGACTAAGGTAACAAGTACTCGCTGGGCCATCATCAGTTTGTGTGTGAGACGAAGCTTGCGAAATGATTTTGGCTCGAGTAAAAGCGCATTCTGAGCCTGCGGCACGAAAGCGAACTTGTGGTTCATCGCCGACTCTACTAGCTCGTCGAAGTCCGCAGTAGCAAAAAGAAAGGATGGAATGTTATGGGTGATCAGCCTCGCGGCCAGCAGTTTATGGCGGTGCCACGGTACTTCAAAAAGGGTGAGCCGTTTGGCTACCGTATGCAAAGAGAATAACTTGGAAAATAATTCTTGCGGCTCGATTTCGATTGCATCAATTCTGTCCCAGGGAATCAGTTTTGCGAAACGGCCTAGCGTTATGCCATCTTCGCCTACATAAATGCCTTTGGAGATGATTCTGACCACGTGCAGGATGGCCAGGAAGCTGACGAACCAGAGAACGGCAACAGATATCCACAATCCCAGTAGTTTCAAAAACCAGGCGATAACGCTATCGGTGACCGGCAAGAGGGCGATCGCATCAGGGACGATCAATAGCCAGGCAATAACTGACGAAGTTGCCTGAGCAACCTTGGCTAGAGCACGTGAATCAAAACGGAAAAGTTTTGGAGCTTGCGCCATGTGACCTAATTACGACTGGCTATTGAGCCGGACAGCTCTTTTTAACAGTTATTTGTCCAAATCTTGATGATAAGCAAGTAAACAAGTTCTTTCTGAGAGCGTACAAATCTGGTAGATTTTTCCTCTAACGCTTTGCGGTCGGCATAAAATCGTAAACAAAGTAACAACTTCATCCTCGCTTTGGTGCGCTTCCTGCTCAAATGGTTTTGTTGCCCGTTCTTCTCGCTTTTGCGCAACTGGGCGTGGACAAGGCTTTTCTACGACTGATGTAACGAATGCAAACCGTTAGACAAAAAGATTAGAACATGCCATATTGAACGGGGGTTAATATTAACTGTGGCAATAGGATGTGAGGTGACTTGCTTGAAAATCCTGATTATCGAAGACGACGTGAACATTGCTCGTCTAATCGAATTGGAGCTCGGCTATGAGGGCTATCAGGTCTCTGTAGCCCATGAGGGAAATCAAGGGATTGACCTATTCAAAAAGGACCAGCCGGATCTAGTGCTGCTGGACGTTATGTTGCCAGGACTGGACGGTGTGGAAGTTTGCAAGAGATTGCGCACCATGTCCAAAGTGCCTGTAATTATGTTAACTGCCAAGGATGGCGTGGGCGATCGAGTTTCGGGCTTAGATAGTGGTGCTGACGACTATCTGACCAAACCTTTTGCTACTGAGGAGCTGTTGGCTCGCATCCGGGCCGTAATGAGACGTAAACCGCAGGAAGGCATTCTGACCTATGCGGATTTGTGGATGGACCAGCTCAATCGAGTGGTCAAACGGGGCGAACGGCAACTTGACTTGCGAGCCAAGGAATTTGACCTGCTCCGACTGTTTATGCAATATCCAGAGCAAGTTTTGTCTCGCGAATTCATCTTCGATAAGGTCTGGGGCTATGACTTCATCGGCGAATCGAACGTGATCGAAGTGTACATTCGCTATTTACGCTCCAAGCTGGAAGACGGCAACACCAAACGCCTGATTCAAACGGTGCGAGGCGAAGGCTACGTCTTGCGGGAAGAAGAGCCGTCGCGTTAAACGGCTAAGCTAGACGGCGCCAGAGAGCGGCTCGGCTTGGTTCGCCTGGATTGTCGCTGGCCGGCGCCCGCAGCACTAGGGTTGGGCCATTTTCGCCAAGTTGTCAAGGGTAATTATCGTGAACCTGATAAAAAGTGCCGTCCAGCGGGCACATTAATTTAGGCTGTCAGAATTTTTCACCCCAGGACGAGTGCCCAATCTGGAGTCAATTGCTGCGCAGGACCCCTTTTATTGGAGTAGTCATGCCCCAAAAACCAAAACGCGCCAATTTCCAAGAGACTAACGCCATGGTGCGTGTGCCGAATCAGGCGCTATCAACCGATCTTGATATTTTGCAAGTGAGGCGGGTGGTGGCCGGCAATCCCAATACCCCCAGGCAGGTTTTGACGCGCTTATCAATGGATGAGTCGGCGAGTATAAGACGCGCTGTAGCGATAAACCCCAAGACGCCGGTAGAGGTTCTGGAGCGCTTGGCATCCGACCAAGTTAGCGAAGTGCGGCTGGCTGTGGCAGAAAATCCTAATGCGCCGGAGAACGTGCTGATCTCATTGTCCGCGGACGAAAGTGTTGATGTTCGCTACGGTATGGCCGAGAATCCGCACGTGCCAGAAGAAGTCTTATTCAAACTGACAACGGATGAGAACCCGTATATTCGTTGTCGGGCGACGAAAACACTACAGATGTTAGGCCCAGACGTTGAATCGCGCTTGCGCGCCTTGATCCGAGAAGCATCTAGGGGCAGTTCCTAAGCTGGACCTGCCGTTAAGCCTCGCCATTTTCCGGTTCGTCTGGTTCGACAATTGGCGTGACCGAGACCACTGAGTCATCGTCTCCCAACTGCTGGATTCGGACACCGGTAGCCATACGGCCTTGTGTGCTTATCTCATCTACTTGCTGCCGGACGACGACACCATTGGCGGTGGCAATCATTACTTGATCTCCCTTCCGCACGATTCTCAATGCCGCTAAGCGTGACTGAGCGTTCTTGAACTTTGTGCCAATTAACCCGATGCCGCCTCGACCTTGTTGTCGGAACTCGTCGAGATTTACGCGCTTACCGAAACCGTCGTTCGTTACGACAAGTATGTGCGCTGCCTGATCACCAGATCCGATCACATCGAAGCCGACAATTCGATCTCCTTCCCGCAAAGTGATTGCTCGAACGCCCCTAGCTGTGCGACCCATCGGCCGCAATTCTTCCTCGCTATAACGGATGCACATACCATCACCGGTGCCGATTAACACATCGGCTTTCCCATCTGAGGGTCGCACCCAACCGAGCTGATCGCCTTCGTTTAAAGAGATAGCGATGATGCCGCTCTTGCGGATGTTGGCGAACTCGGACATCTGCACCTTTTTGATATAAGCTTGCCGCGTCAACATGATCAAGTATTTGTCTTCGGCAAATTCTTGCACGGGAATGACAGCTGTGACAGTCTCTTCGTGCGGATTGATCGGCGCTACATTGACGATCGCTAGTCCCCGTGCAGTCCGGCTGCCTTCTGGTAATTCTAAAACTTCGACCGAATGAATTTGTCCGCGGTCAGTGAAGACAAGCAAGCGATCGTGCATATTAGCGATAAAGAAGTGTTCTAAGTCATCTTCTTCACGCGTCTTCATGCCTGTGACGCCGCGCGTGTTCCGTCTTTGTCTCTTAAAGCTGTCGAGCGGCATGCGCTTGATATAGCCTTGCTTGGTGATAAACACAGCCATCGGCTCGTTGGGTGTCAGGTCTTTCACCGACAGCTCTTCAGCTGATCCTTCAATACGAGTGCGGCGTGCATCTTTCTTGGGCCCGCCAAACTTTTCTTTGATCTCCAACAACTCATTTTTGATGATGTCATCAACCATTTTGCGGCTGGCAAGAATCTCGTTGTACAGCTTGATTTTGCCCTGCAAATCATCGTATTCCGATTGAATTTTGCCGCGTTCCAATCCTGTCAATCGGCGTAGCTGCATTTCCAAAATCGCATTCGCCTGCGGCTCATCCAACTTGAACTTGCTCATCAAAGCTTCGCGAGCCTCTTCAGTGGAATCGGCAGCGCGAATAGTAGAGATCACTTTTTCTAAATTAGTGAGTGCTTTGAGATAGCCCTCCAAAATATGCGAGCGATCGAGCGCTTTTTTCAAGTAATAGCGCGTGCGTCTGGTCACTACATCGACCCGGTGGTCGATAAATTCTTGCAAGAGCGCCGACAACTCGAGAGTCATCGGCTTGCCTTTGATTAAAGCTAATGTGTTGACTGGAAAAGATTGTTGTAGCTGGGTGTGCTTATAGAGATTGTTTAAAACGACTTCAGGACGCGCATCTCGCTTCAACTCAATGACAACACGTAGACCAGCTTTGTCTGTTTCGTCGTTGATATCACTAATGCCCAGCAGCTTTTCGTCACGAACTAGCTCCGCTACTCGTTTTGTGAAGAGCTCCGGACCGATCATATACGGCAACGACGTGACAACAATCGCCATTCGCGCCTGGCGTCCGCCGCTGCCACCGATTGGCTCGATCGTCGCCTGACCTCGCACCGGGATGGAGCCGCGCCCGGTGGTATATGCTTCGACAATACCGTCGGTGCCCATGATCACGCCGCCGCCAGGAAAATCCGGACCCTTGACGTATTTCATCAATTCCAGCGAGGTCAACGCCGGATGATCAATTTTGGCGATAGTGCCTTCAATCACTTCGGTTAGATTATGCGGCGGAATATTAGTGGCCATGCCGACGGCAATCCCAGCCGAGCCGTTTAAAAGAAGGACAGGTACTCGCGACGGTAAGACAACCGGCTCTTTCAAGCTCTCATCAAAGTTCGGCCGCATATCGACGGTCTCGGCATCGATATCTTCGAGCATGGACATGGACATGGGCGATAAGCGGGCTTCGGTATAACGCATGGCCGCTGGACCGTTATCCAGGTCACCGAAATTGCCTTGCCCGTCAATAAGGACGTAGCGGCTAGCACTAGGCTGAGCCAGGCGCACCAAGGCGTCGTAAATGGCCGAATCGCCGTGGGGGTGGTATTTCCCCATGACTTCACCGACCGTCCTGGCTGATTTCACATGTTTGGCGGTCGGGTCGAGGTTGAGCCCGAACATGCCAAAGATTATGCGGCGATGAACTGGCTTCAGCCCGTCTCGCGCATCTGGTATAGCGCGGCTCACTATCACAGACATGGCATAGTCGATGAACGACTTGCGCATTTCGTCTCTGACTTCAATTCTGACGATTCTGCCGCCGCCTGACGTTCCGCCGGCTTCCGAAGCTGTTACGGTCAAGTCTTAGTCTCCTGCCATTATGAGAGTTATCTACTTATGTTACTGACGCAATCACTTTTTTGCAGACCGGTTCGGGCCTGAGAAATTTGCAAAGTAAGCGCTGGCTCGGCAGCTTGTTCCTGCTCATCATGCAAAGTGCCTAAAAGCCATATTAATAGCGGCTTTAGTCATTGCGGTGGCTTTATCGAACCGACCACGAATCAAAGTATAACACGGGCTCTGGCAGCGCTCCTGAAGCCGCTTTCAGTCATTTCTTTAAAGAGATATTACGGGTGAGAGACAAGCCCAAACCTGTGGCTCAGCTGAGCATTGCAAATAACGTAAGATAGACATTCCGGCGTTTGTGAATGGCAAACAATTGACTTCCCTGGGAGATTCGCATTGGTGACAGCGGAAAGTGAAGGCATAAGATTGAGAAGCGAGCGCGTTCGTAAACTGAATGCGCTGAAAGAGGCGGGGGTAAATCCCTATCCATATAAATTCGAGCGCACTGATCGGGCAGCCGATTTGCAAAGCAAGTATGCAGATCTGCCAAACGAAACGGAGACTGATGATCTGGTTGCCGTTTGCGGACGAATCATGCGTGAACGCAACAGTTGGATGTTCATCGACGTCCACGATGAATCGGGCAAGATCCAACTTTTCTGTCATAAAGACCATCTGCCGGAAGAACAAATCAAACAACTGAAATTGCTAGACAAAGGTGACTTTATCGGCGCGATCGGTACCATTCGCCGAACTAAAGCTGGTGAATTATCAGTAAAAGTGCACCGATATGAAGTGCTTGCTAAATCGCTTTTACCTCTACCGGATAGTTGGGACGGGTTCACTGATGTAGAAGCACGTTATCGTCACCGCTACGTCGATATGCTCATGAATCCGGATGTGCGTGAGACCTTTCGTACGCGCAGCCTGGCCATTAGGTACATTCGCCGATTTTTAGACGCTCACGATTGCCTGGAAGTAGAGACACCAGTTTTGCAGGTCGAAGCTGGTGGTACTAATGCTAAGCCTTTTACGACACATCACAATGCTCTCGATCTAGATCTGTATTTGCGAATCGCTACTGAGCTACATCTCAAGAGAATGATTGTGGGCGGCTTCGAACGCGTTTACGAAATCGGACGGATCTTCAGGAACGAAGGCCTGAGTACGCGTCACAATCCGGAATTCACCATGCTTGAATTGTATTGGGCGTACGGTGACTACAACGACTTGATGGATTTGACAGAGGAAATGATCGTTGGCCTAGTGCAAGAGCTGCACAAAAAGACGATTGTTCAGTATCAGGACAAAGAGATCGATTTTACGCGGCCGTGGCGGCGCCTCCGCATGGCTGATGCGATTAAGGAGATAACCGGTCTCGACGTCTCGACTTTGCATACACTTGACCAAGCCCGCGATGCCGCTTCGCGGTTACAAGTGCCGCTCAAAGATGAAGATACACGCGGACATGTGGTCAATGCCATCTTTGAAAGCAAAGTGGAGCAGACGTTGATCCAGCCAACTTTTCTCATTGATTATCCGCTCGAAACTTCACCGCTGACCAAGGCTCACCGCTCTGAGAAGGGCGAAGTTGAGCGCTTTGAGCTGTATATCTATGGCAGAGAAATCGCCAATGGTTACAGCGAACTGACCGATCCCGAAGATCAACGCAGACGCTTGGAAGTGCAAGCCCTGAAAAAGGCGGCCGGCAACGAAGAAGCGATGCCGTTAGATCTCGATTTTATTGCCGCGATGGAGTATGGCATGCCACCAATGATGGGTATCGGCATTGGCATCGACCGGCTGGTCATGCTCTTGACCAACTCGGCGTCTGTTCGTGATGTAATTCCATTCCCGACGATGAAGCCGCTTCCTTCTTGAACGTCAGAAATAAATCTGGACGCTCATTAATTTGTTGCATATTAAACCGCCTCTGACTACATCGATAGGGCCTCGCATCACCGGTTGTTAGAAAAATGGAGCAAACTTCTAACAGGGGGTCGGCTGGAGGATCGCCGCCTGTTGAGGCAATTGTCATCTAACAATGTTCCTAGTCGCTCGACGAGAAGTTTGTTTTTCCGAATTTCGGACCTTTTCGGCCAATCGGTGCTGTTAGATACAAAAGCAGTATTTCTAACTGACCCTATCGCCCGTCACGAAAGACACTCGTCAACTCGGAGTATTAACTCAACTGTAGGCGGTCATATTGCTATGCTCGGATGAGCAGCCCGGCAAGTTGTCAGCAAGGCTGTGCTATCAGTGCACGTTTTTCACTGACCGGTTAGGATTAGCTCAGGCTTTATCTACCAAAAAGGCAGTTGAATAGTGAAGTTGGCGCGAATATATGTTTGGAATCAGAAATTGATTATTCCGCGCGTGATGGAGACTGCAGAAGGACTTTTTGTGGACGAAGGCCCGGTTCTCGTATTGCCAATCGAAAGCTTTGAGGACTGGAGGCCAGCTATCGTTCACACGTTATATCGAGAAAACGAGTACAAAGAGCACGAGCACGACCGCGATCACGCAACGGAGGCGGCCGAAGTAAACAGTCCAGGTTCGGCCATTCTGGAGACACTCAAGATCAAGAAATGGTCCACCTTCGAACAGCAAGCGATTATGTACACTTTGCACTTCGGTGGCCGCTATATTCATCTATATCGAACAGGCAAGGGCCTGAATGGCATGTGGACGAAAGACCAAATAGATGAACGGCAATTTGATCCGCGTGCTCCACTTTGCATTGTGGCGGATGTTTTGTTGTCCGATATTAAGAAGCAGCCAGAGTTTCGTCCCCCAGCAACTGGGCTAATGCTTCTGCCCAAAGCTGAGCAACAGGTCGAAGGAAACTTAACTTGAGCAACGGAGCTAGCGCATCACTTCTTGCTGTCCGCTCTGCTTTGATTCTGATTGAGTGACCAGATCCGTTTAGCTTCACCGTGGGTCTGCAGTGCTTCAAAGATTTGACCGTCCCGCCACTGCGCATCGGCCAAATTGTAGAGTGCCAGCGCACGCGATCGGTCGTCTTTGCCACCGGTGGTGGTGAATATGTCCGCAGCCTTCTGAAATTGGACTGCGGCTTTTTCGTATTCGTGATCTTGCATATAAGCCATGCCTAGCTGATTCTTCGCGACAGCAACGTTGAATAATCCCCTTTCACCAAGAGCAAGCCATAAGCTTTCAGCTTTCTCGTAAAGCGTCTCAGCTGTCCGAATGGAATCGTGCTTAAGCATAAAATCGGCGACGCTTGAAACCGTCAATACAAATTCATCAGCTCTCCTGGCTACTTTCGGATCATTTAGTAGGTATTCGATAACTGCACTAAAGTTTTGTTTCGCGGCCGGGAAATCTCCAAGCGCGTCACATGCTTCTCCGAGCAACGCCGCTGCTTTAAGACTTTCCACGGTGCCAAAGCGTTGTGCGTCAATCAGCACTCTTTGAGCACGGTAAGCACTATTGAATGCCTCTTTCGCTTTGCCCTCCTGCAGAAAGCATTCTGCAGCACCGGCGTAAATTGCGCTTACCTGCACCGCTTCAGCGGGGCCCGGATTAAGATGACCAACGATTTGGGCGGCCTCGTTGTAGTTATGTAGAGCTTGATCCCATTTGCCGGCAGCACGATAGAAATCGCCAATAGCCCGATCTTGACTGAGCATTTCAATTGAGTACGGCGGCAGAGCAGAATTATTGCGCGCGGCGTTGAGCAAGGTTTCTGTTTTTTTGAATTTGCTTTCATCTCTTGCTATTTCGGAGGTAACGCGATTCCAGGGCACATGGCGATCTTCCGGATCGTGCGTAGTGATCAAAGGTACCACACCATATATGATGACTGCCGCCATCAGGCCCAAGGATAACAGCAAGCCAACAACGAGCTTTTTTGATGTCCCCAACCGGTTTTGTATGGTTCGATAAATGGCAGAACATCTTAACTTCAACTGCGCTAACGGAGCGAATTTCTTGTTCGCCAATTCGATAGCCGAATCGATATCTTTTTTTAGATGACTCATCATCTGATAACGATTGTCCGGGTTCTTTTGCATCGACTTAAGCAGTATTTCGTCGAGTCTTTGCGTCAGCCGTACGTCGCTATCTATGCTAGGCAGCGGATTGGGCATTTCGTTGAGATGGCGGTACATTGTGCCCAGCGCGTTCACTCCCACCAAAGGTGGTGCGCCGGTCAGTGCTTCGTACATCAGACAACCCATGGAGTAAATGTCCGAGCGAGCATCTAATTTTTTTCCCAAGCATTGTTCCGGGCTCATATAGGGCGGGCTGCCGAATAGTTCACCGGTGGTTGTGTCGCCAAACGTTGGATCTCCTTCTTGAGGGAAAACCTTGGCTATCCCAAAATCCACAACCTTGACGAAGTACTGGTCGCCCTCATGGCGTAGAATCATGATGTTGCTGGGCTTCACGTCTCTGTGGATAATACCTTGATCGTGGGCTTCAGCCAAAGCTCCACAGGCCTGGCTAAAAATATGCAAGCAAACATCGCCTGATAAGCGGCCTTCTCGTTTGATCAAACTCGACAACGGCATGCCGGCGATGTAATCCATGATCAAAAAAGGTCGCTCATCGTCGCTCATGCCCATATCATGTATGACGATCGCATTTGGGTGATGAATGCGAGCGGCAGCTGTTGCTTCTTGTTTGAAACGACGGAAAATATGGTTGTCCGTGACGAGATGGGCATGCATCAATTTAATCGCCACATCTCGCTGGGTAAGCATATGACGGGCTCTGTAAACAGCACCCATGCCACCACGACCTAACAATTCCGTTATTTCATATTTACCAACAAAGATTGAGCCGATTAGTTTATCATCGCCCTCTTCGATTGGCTCATTGTCTGGGATCATGTCCGGATTGAACGACATGAAACCTTTCTGCTGTTTGATCGCGTCGCGCTCATCGATATCCTGGTAGGAACCTGAGCGTGTTGCTGGCGGCGGACTTTTTTCCAGCGGATAGTCTGCTGCTCGCTTAGTAGCCTCCGCCGCTTCATCTAAAATCGATGGTGCTCGTTCGTTATCATCGCCAGTTTTCGGCGTGACATTCGCATCGTCTTTGTTCAATCTGGAGGGTGTATTCATTAAAACAAGGCCGATCAGATTATGAAGTTGGTTATTCTAAAACACTTATACCCACAACTTATGCAGGCAGACGTCACTTCCCGGCAATTCTAATTTGTTTGTTCTTTCTGGTTTTGCAGGTGCTTGAGGCTAGCTAGGACGAGCGGAAGCGGCCGTGGCTATGGTACTAACTGGTGCGTCTTCGAAAAGAGATGTTGAAAGATAACGTTCGCCAGTGCTTGGAAAAACGGTCACTATTAGTTTGCCTCTGTTTTCCGGCCGACTCGCTAATTGTTCGCTGGCATAGAAGTTGGCACCGCTACTAATACCAGCTAACAATCCCTCACTTCGGGCCAGCCTTCTGCTGGCATCGAAAGCCTGCTCATCGGTTACCTGAACAACCTCATCGATTATTGATAAGTCCAGGATACTGGGAATAAATCCGGCGCCGATCCCTTGAATCTTGTGTTTGCCTGGTCTGATTGGTTGATTCGCCATCTTCTGAGTAATCACTGGGCTGGATGCAGGTTCGACAGCGATAATATTGATCCTGGGATTACGCTGTTTGAGTATTTGTCCGACACCGGTTATGGTGCCTCCCGTGCCAACGCCGGCGACAAAGATATCAACTTTGCCATCGGTGTCGCGCCAGATTTCTTCGGCTGTGGTCTCGCGGTGGATCTGTGGATTTGCCGGATTGTCAAATTGTCCGGGGACGAAACCATATTTATTGGACATCAATAATTCATCTGCCTTCCTTATCGCGCCGCTCATGCCATCGGCGCCAGGAGTGAGCACCAGCTCGGCACCCAGTGCAGTCAACAGCTTTCTTCTCTCAACAGACATGGTATCGGGCATGGTGAGTATCAGTTTGTAACCTCGAGCCGCTGCGACGAAGGCGAGAGCGATACCAGTGTTGCCTGAAGTTGGCTCAATCAGCACTGTTTTGCCTCGTTCGATTTTCCCTTCTTTTTCGGCTGCATCGATCATAGATACGCCGATCCGATCTTTGACCGAACTCAGCGGATTGAAAAATTCCAGCTTGGCCGCCACTATCGCGTCGAGGCTGCCCATTACGCGCCTGATTTTGACGAGTGGGCTATTACCAATCAGCTTGGTTATATCGGGGGCGATAGGCATTCTGACTATTCGGGCTGGTGCTCGTGTTCGCTCTGACGGGCGATCTCTTCAACGTGTCGAACGACGCGTTCGAATTCGTCGTCACTTTCAATCGTTTGAAAAATCGATTGGTCGTCGCGTTGAATTAAGCGCATGATCACCAGCGATCCTTCTTCATCCTCGTCTGGGCTTTCGCTTTTGTTATCGCCCATCTTCAGCAGGAGCGCGTATTCTTGATTATCAAACTCAAATATGTCAAGTATTTGACAGGAGTAAGAATGCCCATCCTCTCCTTCAAGAGTGATAATTGCCTCTTCTTGCTCACGGGTCTGTGCTTCATTGTTCATCGAAGTTCCTCAACTATTTTGGGTACTTGCCAGAGAAGCAAGCTTTTTCAGTTCTTGATCGGTACCCAGAGCTATCAATTCATCACCCTCATGAAAGACCAGTTCCGGAGAGGGATTGGTCAACAGCTTACCATCTTGTCTGACCGCCAAGATCATAGCGCCTGAGGTTTGTTTTATGTTGGCGTCCTTTAAAGTTGTGCCCACTAACTTGCTGGCCGACAGAAGCGACACTTGTTCCATGCGTAAGTCGTATTCCGGCGCGTGCATAACTACGTCCAGAAACTCGGTAACCAGGGGATGAGTAACAAATGTGGCCAGGCGTCGGCCGCAAATAACGTACGGCGAGATGACCATGGATGCTCCTGCACGCCGCAATTTCCCCTCGGAGCCAGCGCTTACCGCTCTTGATACAATTGTAATCTGTTCGTTCAAGCCCTTGGCTGAGAGCGCTACGAAGGTGTTGGAAGCGTCGTCCGGCAAAGCGCAGATAATTCCCTTGGCTGTCGCGATCTGCGCATCGTTAAGCATCGCGTCGTCGGCAGCATCGCCTACAAGTACCAAGTAACCGAGCTCTTCAGCTTCTTTTGCCCGCCCGGCATCTTTGTCGATGACAACAAACGGCACATTGTTTAACTGGAAGTGTGTGCATACTTCGTGGCCGGTGCGACCGAAGCCACAAACGATTTGATGTTGTGAGAGCTTGACAATCTTTCGTTTCATGCGCCTCCTGACGAAATTGATAGACATGAAGATTTGTACAATGTCGGTCAGTACATAAAGGGCGACCGCCACGCCGGACAAGATGAAAACAATGGCAAATAACTTGCCCGCGTTGTCTAGCGGGTGTACCTCGCCGTAACCGACAGTTGTCAGTGTGATCACGGTCATATAGAGTGAATCGATAAAATTCCAGCGCTCAAGCACCATAAAGCCGATCGTGCCCAAACAAACGAGTGCTGTGACGCGCAGGATATCAATTGCTAGCCGCTTTCTTAGCGGGGATTTGTGAGCCATTGGTTAAATAGTAATAGGCTGCATGATCATACTCGAACTAGTGGGACGAGGCTGGATGAGGCTCTTGACCGCGGGCCTGGGATTGAGAGCGGCTGGAAGACCTGTTAAGATCAAGCCATGAGCGCACAGCCATGCCTGCATCCGGTCTGTTCGCCTGATCGCGCTTATGAGCGCTAATTTACATTCATCAATAAATTGCGGAGTTTTATGAGCACAGTACTTGCAGCCACTGAAGGTAGAGTTGTCCAGGTGATTGGTCCGGTTGTTGACGTTGAGTTTCCCAGTCACGGCTTGCCGGAAATCTATCACGCCATCGAGATTGTGGGCAAAAACCCGGCTGGCGAAGACGTCCACGTCGTCTGTGAAGTACAGCAAATGCTCGGGGATAATCGCGTCCGCTCCGTAGCGATGAGCTCGACTGACGGTATGACCCGGGGCATGAAGGTCACCGACACTAAAAAGCCGATATCTGTTCCGGTCGGTAAGGCGACGCTCGGTCGCATTCTCAATGTGCTCGGTGAGGTGGTGGACGAAGGGCCGCCTCTGGTAGTGGAGGAGCGCTGGTCAATCCATCGCCCGTGTCCCACTTTGACGCAACTGCAGACAGATACGGTTATTTTCGAAACCGGGATCAAAGTTGTCGATCTGTTGGCCCCTTATATCAAAGGAGGCAAGGTCGGTTTGTTTGGTGGTGCCGGAGTGGGTAAAACCGTGATCATTATGGAGCTTATTCACAACATCGCCTCACACCATGGCGGCTACTCGGTGTTCGGCGGAGTCGGCGAACGAACGCGGGAAGGAAACGATCTCTGGAATGAAATGAAAGAATCGGGTGTTCTCGACAAAGTAGCGCTTGTTTACGGGCAAATGAACGAACCACCTGGTGCCAGAATGCGTGTAGGTTTGTCTGCCTTGACCGTCGCCGAATATTTTCGAGATGTGGCCAAGCAAGACGTGCTGCTCTTCATTGATAATATTTTCCGTTTTGTCCAAGCTGGTTCCGAAGTTTCAGCGTTGCTCGGAAGAATGCCCTCGGCGGTTGGCTATCAACCGACCTTAGCCAATGAGATGGGAGACTTGCAGGAGCGAATTGTATCAACAAAAAATGGTTCGATTACCTCAGTGCAAGCTGTCTATGTACCTGCCGATGACTTAACTGATCCGGCACCGGCCACGACGTTCGGTCATTTAGATTCCACCACAGTCTTAAGCCGTCAGATCGCCGAACTGGGCATTTATCCAGCTGTTGATCCATTGGCCAGTACGAGCACTGCTCTAAAGCCGGAAGTGGTGGGTGAGGAGCATTACACTATCGCTCGCAATGTTCAGCAGACACTACAGCGGTATAAGGACTTGCAAGACATTATTGCCATTCTGGGTATGGATGAATTGAGTGCCGAGGACAAGATTACGGTCCAAAGAGCTCGTAAAATCCAGCGTTTTCTCAGTCAACCGTTTTTTGTTGCTGCTCAGTTTACTGGACGTGAGGGCAAGTACGTACCACTGAAAGAGACCGTGGCTGCGTTCAAGCAAATTCTGAACGGTGAACTAGACGAGCTGCCGGAGCAGGCTTTTTATATGGTTGGCAATATCGAGGAAGTGCGTGAACAAGCGAAAGCATTGGCGGCTAGCTAAATGACAACAGAAGAGATGAAAAAGAAACGACCGGAAGAGAGAGACGAAACGCCTCAACGTGACGTCGCCAGCAAAGAGAACAATCGCAACATTTTTTTGTTTGGCCGACTGGAGAACGAAATCACCCTACCGGTGATCAAACGGCTGCTCAGGCTGAATGATAAGGACGCGAAAGCGCCGATCAATTTGTATATCAATTCAGCTGGTGGCAACGGCTACAACGCGGATGCAATTATCGCGATAATGAATCAAATCAGCGCTAAGGTCAACACCATTTGTCTTGGCCACGCGTTGTCGGGCGCTTGTGAAATTCTCGCATCCGGGACCGGACTTAGGTCGTCATACGAGTTTGCCACGCTCATGTTTCATCAGACCCTTTGGGAAGCCGATGGTGATATAACCAATCTAGAAATTCAGGCTGCTCAAGGTTTGCGGTTTCGCGAGGCGCAAATCGAGCTCTTGCATCGCTGTACTGGTCAAGAACGGGAGAAACTTCGTAAGGACATAGAACGCGATCATTATATGTCTGCTGCGGAAGCCTTACAGTACGGAATCATTGACAAGGTGATCCGACATGTTCGCGGTAAAGCCGAGAACAGATTTGTCGATAAAAATGAAGCGCTGGACTTTAGCACAAGTGATCGTTTTTCCAATATCTCTTACCGGGACAAGCCCACCGCCAGGACAATGAAAGCATCATCGCCACGCGTTAAGGGACGCGTCACTCGGGAGCGGAAGAGGGGGAAGTAATCGATGGCCAGTTTGCTCAATTTAAAGATCATTACGCCCGAGCGCATTGTGCTGGAGAAGCAAGTCGATTCTGTTACTGCCACCGCCATTGATGGCGAATTGCAAATCCTACCTGATCATGAGCCACTCATTACTGCCCTGGCCATTGATGTTTTACGCTACAAGCAGGGACAGACTGAAGAAACAGCGGCTGTCTTGGGTGGACTGATGGAAGTTGGCGAAAACAATGTGGTGGTTTTGAGTGACACGGCGGAGTTGGGCATCGAGATCGATGAGACTCGTGCCCGTGAAGCAGCTCAACGAGCAGAAGCGCAGAAATTACAGAAAACCGACAAACTCGATGTCTATCTCAGTGAGATGGCGCTCTCCAAGGCGATCGCTCGTCTTAAGGCGGTGGATCTTTCCAGACGCCGGCGCGGCCTGAAAGTAGAGTAGTCTGCGAAGAAATGCGTAATTGCACATATTCAAGGTGATTTCACCTTGCTATCCTGCCTGGCGATTAGACAGAAAAACCAGACGAATTTCTGTCGGCTGTAGCAAATGAGAGGATGGCACATGCAACAATGTGGCGCTAAGGGCGTGTCGGTATCGGTTTGTTTTGCCTTGTCCTATATTCTGTCTTCGAGCTGTTGCGGATCTGTGCAAGCGACGGCTGATAACGATTTTCCAGCTAACGTCGCCAGCGCGGATTTGCTGGTCAGCGCTTTTTCCTCGGCCAAGGTCAGTGTCGATTGGCAAGCTGATGAGGCAAAGGCGATCCCGGGCTGGGCATTTGCCTGCACGCACTCGCTCAAAGACTATGATGCAGGGGTCGATCGAACGGTCGGCTATAAAAGAAAGCCAAGCGCTTACATCAAATCCGTCAATCCTCAACCGCTAGAGATGTGCAGCCTCTATCAGGTTATCCGCGCCGATCATTACCGGGGTAAGCAAATTTGCTTCTCTGGTTACATCAAGACAGAGTTAGTTGAGCGCGGCTGTGGCTTCTGCGTGCGCATCGACGATCCCAACGGGCCAGGAGCGCTTATGGACAATATGCGCAATCGGTCGATAATCGGTACAAGCGACTGGCGGAAGGTGGAAATTACTTTGGATGTTCCTCTGGACGCCACCAGAATCTTGTTAGGGACGTGGTTGGAGGGCAAGGGACGGATTTGGCTGAATGCCTTTCACTTTCAGGTCCTAAAGGATTCCAGCGCTCAGTGGAAAAAACCGATGCTGCGCTTGGAGCCGTTAAACTTGAACTTCGAGCCAGTTTAGACCTGTCTTATGCAGACTGAGTTATTCATTACAGAGAAAAACATGCGTTTTTCTCTGTAATCCCAAAGAGAGAGTTAAAGGCCTGGGGACTTAAAGCTCTTTCAATCGCAGATCTTTAAGATCGGCTTCTAAGTCGTATAGCTGTTTTTCGGTATAGTTCCTTCTTTGCACGAGGTCATTTATCTGCTTGGTGTAGTCGTCGTACTGCCATTTCAATTGGTCGATTCTTTTGCGCATGTCTTCTTCTTGACGCAGCAAATCGTCGCGAGTAATGTACGGCGCGCCCATGACACTCGGTAGCCAAAAGACCGAGCATATAATGAGACTGAGCAAGGCACCGATCAGAAAACTAGTTTTTGAAAATTGCATAGTCGAACCTCTCGAAATCGGCGGACGTCTTTTTGCAACGGTTTTATCACAGTGGTTTTAGCATAGCTGTCAAGCTTCGGCAAGATAGTTAGCCGGCTGCGGGAGCAGGCGCTCATGGCGTTTCTTTAATGAGCAAACAAGATTTGACGAGGGTTTCTGGTTGTTGCCCGCAAACCTTTGTGTAGTCATCTTTCCCATCGGATTTGACGACCATTGTCGTGGATGTGCCGCCATCTAAATTGATCGCTTCGCTGCAACCAAGCTTCGCCAGCAAATCCGCTACTGCTGCTAAAGTCATGCCGGATGAAAATTCATCTTGCTTTGGTCCCGAGATACAGAGAATTAAACCATGGCCATCGGGAGTAATACCAAAGGCGGTGCGGGCTGCTGTTCTAAGAGAGCCGATGGAATCGGTTACTGTACCATCAAAATCGGTTCGTACGAAGGCCTCTTCTTTGGCAGTTATATTTGGCAAGAGGCGAGGTCCGGCTTGTAATGCGTGCTTAAGCGTGTATCCTGCCGGAATCGGCTCATTGTGCCTTTGAATGCGCGCGGTAGTCTTACCTTTTCTGCCTAGCAAAATGCGGAGCTCGGAACGATTGAAAATTGCCTGCAGATAAGGCTTCAGCTTAGGATTACCGGTTAGGAGATCGTTGTTCTGCGGGTTGGCCACTAGCTTGCCATCGATTGTGATATAGCTGGCGCTCAAGCCGCCGCGCAAGTTGAAATAGCCGCCGTTCACCCCGGCGATGGCGCCTGCCTGGCGCACGGTCTGAGAGGTAGTGGAGGTCGGATTATTGAGGGCCGGACGCAATTCAGATTTGATGTTGTCCAACGGCATGACGATCAGAGATGCCCGGCTGTGGTTGTCAGTTTCCCACTCATAGAAGCGAACTTTGTGGCTGTCGTCCAGATAGCGCTTCACTGAAAGATCTCGCCAATTCTCTTTAGGATCCGGATTTGAATTTTCTGTCGAATTCTGTTTTGGATTTTCTGTTGATTTTTCGCTCGATTTTTCCACTGCTTGTGCTTGGCCACTCGCCAACCAGAGTAGTGCCGACAAGGTTAGCGCGGAAGCAAGAGACAGTCGGCACCAAATTTTAGAGGTCATATTTTAACGATTGGCTTATGGAGTAGTTGACACAGCGTCTTTGCGCGGCAGATCGAAGGTGATTTTGCGAGGGACGGCAAAATCCAGTGCTTGGGCCTTGCTCAAATCGGCGGCGGCTAGCTCAGTCTGTCCGTCCTGGTGATAAAAGTAAGCTCTACCTAGATAGAACATCACTGAGTTCGGATTTAGTTCGATCGCCTGCATATAATCCTGCAAGGCGTGTTTTCGCTCGCCCAGCTGTTGAAAGTCTCGAGCCCGTTCAAAGAACGCCATCGGTGTTCCCGGATACTCATCGATAGCGACTGTCCGATCGCCTACATCCTTTTTCGCATTTTTCAAAGTTAGATAGTCGTGTCCATCTTTGTTGATGATTTCGCTATTCGCTTTCGCTGGCTCATAAAGCACCTTTGCCCCGCCGTCAGTAGACGAAGTAACGACGATGCCACCATATACGGCGCCGGGCATGAAATAAGCGCTTTGGCTGTCGGTTGCTCGCCTGACTGCTTCCGCATAATCTTTCAAGGCATTTTCACCAGTTCCCAGGCTGATGCTCTCTAACTTCGAGCTTTTTGGATTAACAGTAACGGCCGTATTTGGAGCAGCTGGCTTTTGACTCTTGTAGGCATCGATTAAAGCTGGATTCAATTGCATCGCCCTCTCATAGTCTGCCATGGCGTTTGTGTCGTTCTCCAATTTGGCGTAAGCAGTACCACGCCAGAGATAGACCTGATAGCTATCTTTCTTTATGTCGATGCAGCGGTTGAAATCGTCGATAGCATGTTGGGGATCTTGAATACAAAAGAAACATTGTCCACGACGAAAATATAAATTGGGATCTTGAGTTGTGTTACTTAGAGCTTCAGTGAATGTGCCAATTGCCTGACGGAAATTCTTGCGCATCATTTGGTCGCAGCCCAGTTCAAACATATTTTGCGGGCCGCCTGCCAGTGCCGAATGAGCTCCGAAGAAATAAACTAATACGACCACGGCGATACTGATCCAGACCAAGCGCAGCGATACTGAGAAATTCAGCGATGCTAAGAAGTTCAGCGACACAAAAGTGATTCGCCGATCAATAATTGTTCTCCCTGTAGTTGTTTCCCCTGTCTTCAAAGACCTTCTCCTTACTTGCCTGCTGATACCTTGCCGAGAATGCATACGCCTGCTCAGAATAAACCGCAGCGGTAATAGCTTAACGCATCGACCGGGGATCGATATTGTCCGTACCTTGACAACGGCTGCGAGGTTTCGGACAGCATTTTGATTAGTGGCTGAGCGCATCCAGCATGCAGCTCAATCCCCAGACTACGCGAGCAGTTTTTTCGTAATCAACCTTGTCCGGCGTGTCGTCAGCGGTGTGATAGTAGGGATAGCGAAAGGGGGCAGTATCGGTGACCATCAGCGCTGGATAGCCGTGTTGCCAAAAGCTGAAATGATCAGACCAGCCAGCTGCCACCACATAGTCCGGTGCAGCCAGACCTTCGGCGGGAAATTGAGAATTGTTGCGGAAGTTTATTATGCAGGCAGCGAGAAAATCTTTTGATGGGAGATCTGAAACAAAGCCGATAAAGTTGCCCGTATCAGGATAGTAAACATCTAATGGCGGCGGGATTTGCTGGCTACCGGCGAGGTCACTATAGAAGCCGATGGTTTCGAGCGAAACCATGCCGACAATATTTTCCTTTCGATCATGACAGCGGCTAGCATATTGACCGCTGCCCATGCCGGGTGAAGAGAAAAAAGGTGCCTCTTCATTGGCGAAAGCGACGAAACGAATAGTGCGATTCGGCCGCCTTGCGCTGAATAAGCGGCACAGGGTAAGTAAGGCGGCGACGCCTGTGCCGTTATCATTGGCGCCAGGAGAGTCGATAACTGTGTCGTAGTGCGCGCCAAAAACGAGGATCTTTTCTGGTTCACTCAGACCGGGCAGCTCAATTTCGACGTTTTTGTATTTCGCGCCTTGATAGATAAACGCCTGCTCTTTTGGCTTGTAGCCGCAAGTTAGAAAAACTTGTTGTATATATAACTGAGCTTTGTCTAGGTTCGTTTTCTGCCGATAATTGCGTTCACCGATCTGCCCAGCTAAGGTCTCAACGTGAGTTTTTAGCTCGCTGACGAGCGGTAATTCGTCGGCATTGAGCGCGGGCAGACTACCTCGATGAATCGGTCCGGGAAATGAAAACATGTGCGGGTGTGATCTGGCCGGTCTACATAGGAGCGCCGTTGGAAGCTGCGCTTCGCCTGGTAAGTTGGGAAATCTCCGGATTGGTTGCCGGCGCATTTAAGCTGGGTGGGTTCTGCGTGTCGGCTAAGGCTCGGTCTGGCTGCGCTGCGGGCGCATTCGCCACTGGAGCATCAGCCGCTCGAGTACTCAACACTGGACCATTTGCCGCTGAAGCGTCAGCTGTTGGAGTATTTGCCGATGGAGTACGTGTCGCCACTTCTACGTTGTTTTGCTTTTCATAGCGTGGGTCATGAACGCGAACGATTTCAGTTTGCTGGTCTCGAATTTGTAGGGTAGCGCCGTAATCATTAACTAGTACGTCCTTGCCGCCGCCGACAACCAACGAGCCTGGCAAAGCCATCTTCACCACCCCCTTGGCCACGAAAGCGTGGGCACCGGGATTAAGCACGACTTCGCCGCCGTCTACAAATAGCCAGGTATCCTTGCCAGCCAGTACGTGGTGACCTTTATGGACGACAGTCATGACGCCGGGCTGGGCTTGCTCCCATTGACTCGCAGGAACGGGCTTTTCAGTGGCAATCTTTTTCTCAGCGACGCTTTTCTCAGCGACGATCTTCTCTTTTGAGATGTGCTCGTCTGAGATTTGCAACTGCCAACCTTCTCTAATCCAATCGGGATGCTTGAGCAAATCAGGATGCGCTTTGGCGTTCAAAGCAACGATGCGCTGCATCTCGTCCTTCAAACGAGAAGTTAGAAGTTTGGCATCGTTTTGGGGAATCTCGTGGCGGCGAGTCAGCTCCTTAAGAGCGATTGCGCTCAACGACTCGCCGGCCTCTACCCGGTGCCTGCCCTGTTCATCTAGTGTCAACGCCTCCCAGTTGCGCTTGCCCACGTGAAGATGCATTAGATCAATGGCGTGACTATGAAGATGGTTCACGTCAGGCTCTGGTGGGGAGCCTACGTGAATATCTGGTTTGTCAGGACTAACCATAGCGGTTCTCCAGAAAATTTGAACGCTCTAAGTGCGCAGCCAATTACGATTTCGGCTTATTGTCGCAATTAGCCTTTTTGACCGCCTTATGGTGTGTTGCTGGCGCAGCAGTTGGCGGTGGTGGTGGGGGTGCGGCAACGTTGTCCAGTGTTACATCTGGGATCGTCACCGTGGACCCGCCGGCGCCCATTGCCTTCGCGCAGGCATCACTGAGATCAAGAGCGACTTTAGCCTCGTGGACGGTGAATGTGCTCTCGGACTTGACCAGGCTAGCGCTGCCGGTCTGAACAGCTTGTTGGGTACTGTTATAAGCCTGTATCGCTGCATCAGTGTGTTGCACAGAATAGTTACACACCGCATTCTTATCTGCAGCGACTCGAGCTGCGGAATCTGCTTGTTGCGCCGCGGTGGCTTGCTGAGCCCGCAGTGCATTTTCCGCCGCTGCTTGCTGGGAGTTGAAATTAAAGACCTGTTGCCACTGGGCGTCTTTCGTCCCTTGGCATGACTTGTCGATCTTAGATTTACCGAAGGAACCACCGCCGAATATGCTGGTCAGACCGCCAGTCCAGCCGACTTTGCACTCGCCTTCATTTGGCACATTGCTCAAAAAGACTGCTGGCGCAAAATAATCTTTGTTGCTGTAGTTAAGGGAACCACCTTGTCCACCTTGACCGCCTTGGGACGAGGACATCGACGACGATTCAGCATTGCTCGTGCTTGTATTGATGTTCTTATTGGTATTGTTATTGGTGTTGTTGTTTGTGTTGTCGTTGTTGTTGGTGTTGTTATTATTGTTAGTGTTTGTGTTGTTATCGCCGACGTGGCAAGGAAATGGCGTAGGACAAACTCCGTCGTGGCCGCTGGCGGGAGGAACAGGCTGCCCTGCGTCTTTTTTGGCAGCGACTGGTGCCACTCCATCGGTAGCATCGGGCGTTGTGCTGTGGTCGTTGCCGTTGTAGACAGAATGAGTTGGCCGAGCAACCGGCAGTACTATTGGTGGTGGTTGAAGAAATGGGTGCTCTGCAGCGAACGGGCTGGGCTGTGTCTCTCCGCTAAGGTTCATCCTGATACCAGAGGTGTCGCCGCCGGTGTTCCCTGTATTATCGTTGCTCCCCATGATTTGCCCCTCCTAAGTCGATCGCAAATGCAATCTGCATCCCTTTGTGCCAGCATTATGGGGCGGCCAGGCTCAGCAAGCAATGGGAAACATCCCATTTCGTTTAACAACTCCGAAACATCTAGCCCGAATTTCCTGATAAATACAGGGTTTCGAGCGATGGCTCTGACACGATTTTAGAAAAGAGAATTGCCGGACTTTGAAAAATCCGGCAATTCCATGGTCATTTATCGATCGTTTATCGGCTTGTTCAGACCGAATCTTACTTCGATCATTGGGCGCGTTAGTCTTGCAAATTTACCCAGACAGACTTGATGTTTGTGTACAAGTCGAGTGAGTGTTTGCCGAGTTCGCGACCGTAGCCGCTCATTTTATAGCCACCAAACGGCACAGAGACATCCAGCATATTGAATGTGTTTACCCAGATTGTGCCGGCTTTGATATGGGCAGCCAATTTATGCGCCTTCTTCACGTCGCTGGTCCAGACAGCGCCAGACAAGCCGTAGGTCACTTTGTTCGCTTGTTCGGCGACGTCGTCAACACCTTCGAAAGGAATCACGGCTAGAACCGGTCCAAAAACCTCTTCTTGAGCGATTCTCATATCGTTGTGCACTTTAGTGAAGATGGTCGGCTTGACGAAATAACCTTTGGCCAATTCTCCAGCTGGTGCATCGCCACCACAAGCTACCGCAGCGCCTTCTTTCTTGGCGATGTCGATGTACTTCATCACTCGCTCTTGTTGTTCGCGCGAAACTTGCGGACCGATCTGAGTGGTGTCATCCAAACCAGGACCTTGTCGCATCTTATTAACGCGTTCGGTGAGTTTGGTCATGAATTGATCATGAATTGGTTTTTCCAAAAAGAGTCTGGAGCCAGCGCAGCAAACTTGACCCTGGTTGAAGAAGATCCCCATAATTGCGCCCTTGACGGCCGCATCTAAATTGGCGTCAGCAAAAACGATGTTCGGTGCTTTGCCGCCGAGTTCCAAAGACACTCTCTTCAGGTTGCCTGCCGAAGCCTTGACGATCTCGCGACCGGTCTTGTCTTCGCCGGTGAAGGCGATCTTGTCCACATCCATGTGGTTAGCTAGAAATTCACCAGTTGAGTCGCCACCAAATCCGGTGAGGATATTGACGACGCCATCCGGGAAACCAGCCTCGAGAATCAGCTCGCCCAGTCTCAGCGCTGTCAGCGGTGTTTGCTCGGCCGGCTTGAGGATAACAGTGTTGCCGCAAGCGAGAGCCGGAGCTATTTTCCAGGCCGCCATCAAAAGCGGGAAGTTCCAGGGGATAATTTGTCCAACAACGCCGATTGGCTCGCGCAGGGTGTACGTGAAGAAATTAGGGTTGTTGCTGATTGTTTCACCTTCTAATTTTGTGCACCAACCTGCGTAATAACGGAATGTCTCCACCACTGCCGGTAGATCAAAATGACGAGACTCATTGATCGGCTTGCCATTATCAATCGTTTCGATCTCAGCCAATTCATCGGCATTCTTTTCGATTAGATCGGCCAGTTTGAAAATGATGTTGGCGCGCTGGGTGCCTGTAAATTTGCGCCATTTGCCGTGATCGAAGGCATGGCGAGCAGCTTTCACCGTCTTGTCCACATCTGCCTTGCCCGCTTCTTGGATTTTGCATATGACTTCGTCATTAGCTGGATTGCGGGTCTCGAAAGTTTTGCCGGATTCAGCGTCGACCCACTTGCCATCGATCAGCAGTTTCTTTGGTCTTGAAAGGAAGTTCTTGCTCAGTAATTCTTTTTTTTCTTGGACGACGGCCACGTTGAGACCCTCCAGAGAGATGCTTACCCTATATGCTTTGCGCGCTGAAGCCAGATTGCTCTAACTGCTTCAACATCGCTATATCATCCAGCATAAGTTTGGCATATCGATCAGGCTTAAGGTTGCCTTAGGTTTGTCCGCGAGTTGTCAGGCACTGCCGACTTAGCTTGTAACCGAGCCAGCGCCTTGATCAGCGCGTTAATCAACCGCTCTGTTCTATATTATGCATGCTGGCCAGGCTTGCTAGGCAAACTTAGGTTTCAATCCCGGCGGCGGTTCTTGCGGTTCCGGCAACTTATCCGGTTGTTCTTGCACAACGATCTTGCCGCCGTCCAGCGTTGTGTATGTCGGTGGTGGAGTGGTTGTGTCATCAGACTTAGGCATCTCATCGTCAACAAGGCCCAGGCGGCGGTTGACGTCAGCGATGATCGCATCTACCTCTTTACGATCGAGCGTCTCTTTTTCCAGGAGCACTTTAACGATCTCATCCATGTGTGGACGATATTTCAATAAGCGTTCTTTGACGCGTTGGTAGTTATCGTTGATGAAACGCTTTACCTCTTCATCAATGACGGTGGCAACATTCTCACCATAGTCTCGTTCGTGACCGAATTCACGGCCCAGGAAAACATGGTCATGGCGTTTGCCGAAGGTCATCGGCCCGAGCCGATCGCTCATACCAAATTCGGTGACCATGCGACGAGCGAGCTTGGTCGCTTTCTCCAAATCATCTTGAGCACCGGTTGTGATTTCACCATAAACAATCTCTTCGGCTACGCGCCCGCCGAGACTAACCCCAATTTGGTCGATAAGTTGTGAACGAGTCTGGGTCATGATGTCTTCTTCCGGGAAGAACATCGTCAGCCCAAGAGCAAAGCCCCGCGGGATGATACTCACTTTGTGCAGTGGATGAGCGTTCTTGAGCAATATGCACATGAGCGCGTGACCCACTTCGTGATAGGCCGTCATCTCTTTTTCTTTCGGCTGGATAATACGGGATTTCTTTTCCGGACCGGCGATAACTTTATCGATCGCCAGTTCCATATCTTTCATTTCGATTTCACGCTTATCGGCACGAGCGGCAATTAATGCTGCTTCGTTGATCAAGTTGGAGAGATCGGCTCCAGTAAAACCTGGCGTGCGGCGTGAGAGCGTCTTCAACTCCACATCTTTAGCCAGCGGCTTGCCTTTTGAATGTACAGAAAGAATCTGCTCGCGGCCAAGTACATCTGGCCTGTCGATCACCACTTGCCGGTCGAAGCGACCTGGTCTGAGCAAGGCTGAATCGAGAATGTCCGGGCGGTTGGTAGCAGCGACAACAATGATGCCGGTCGTTCCTTCAAAGCCGTCCATCTCCACCAACAATTGGTTCAATGTTTGCTCGCGCTCATCATGGCCGCCGCCCAGTCCGGCGCCGCGCTGGCGACCGACGGCATCGATTTCATCCACAAACACGATGCATGGCGCATGCTTCTTCGCTTGATCGAATAAATCACGCACTCGCGAAGCACCGACGCCAACGAACATTTCCACAAAGTCCGAGCCGGAGATGCTGAAGAATGGTACGCCAGCTTCTCCCGCCACTGCTTTGGCCAGTAAGGTTTTGCCAGTCCCTGGAGCACCAACGAGCAGGACGCCACGCGGGATCCGGGCTCCAAGCGCCTGGAACTTCTCCGGGCTCTTGAGGAAATCGACGATTTCTTGCAGCTCTTGCTTGGCCTCGTCGATACCGGCAACGTCTTGAAAGGTAACTTTGACCTTGTTGTCAACCATCAACTTGGCGCGGCTACGACCGAAGCTCATCGCTTGGTTGCCACCAGATTGGGCGCTGCGGAACATAAACAGGAAGCCGACTAAGAGAAGAATCGGCAGGAAAAACGAGCTAATCATGCTGAACCAGAAGCTCGACTTGTCTGGCTCTTTAACTTCCAGATTGACGCCGGCTTTGTTGAATTCCTTGATCAGCTCTTCTTTGGATTCACTAGGCACAATTACCGAACGTTCGCGATCGGCTCCCACAGTCTTCACCTGGATGATCGATTCGCCATTGGTCACAACAACGTGTTGAATCTGATCGGACTTGCCCTCGCGGATCAAATTCTGTAATTGCGAATAAGTAAGTGGGTCTTCGCGCCGACTGATATTTGTCAACGAAAAAACGAAAACCACCAACACCAATAGTAAAAAGAAAACGGCCCAGGTTGTTCCGTACTTCCTCATGTTAAACGCTCCCGAAACCTAGTCATCAGATTATATCATGTTAAAACGGAGACTCTAAACCAGCAGTGGTGAGCTTTTTGAGCTTGTAACAAAGTCAAAGCGACCCCAAAAATCCTGCCCCTTAAGATTGGTGGACGACCGCCCAAGGGTAGTGTTCCTAACCAAACAGTGTAAGCCTCAGGACCTAATCAATTCTTCAGAATGTCAGCGGGTCAGGCTAAAGCGACGTCGCTAGCCAGAGCTAAAATTCTCAAACGATGCACCGGCGCGCAATGGGCCCGAAATTTCTCGCTTAAGCCGATGCCAGGAATCCACAAAATCTCCTCGCCAGCTGCCAGCACGAGGCATTGATTAACTGTCCAGTGAGGATCGAGACAGCGGCGCAAATTCGGCAGTTCACCGGCCGCCTTGCGGGTATGTAAGAACTTTTTCAAGCTCACCGATTCGGCTCTGCCGAATGGCTGAATAAAGTCGCCTGGTAGGCGGCGGCGCATAACTAATGGCTGATCACACCAAGCCAAATCAGCAATTGCCTCCAGGCTATTATCGGCAGGGAAATTTGCCGGTAGTCGATCGATTCTTTCGATAGCAATCGCTTTAGACAAAGGGGACAAGAGAGTGGTGCCCGGTATACGTAGTTTGATCTCAAATGGATGGGGGTAATCAATTTGCTCGCCTTCTATGGCGGATTTGTTCAGCCACTGCCAGCGGTGCCCAGCCTTTTTCAGATCCCAGTTTTCGTTGAAGGAAATCCTTGTTTTGCCGGCTGTCTCTTGCAACAAGCGCAGGAGAAGCTCAATTTTGTCGTGACTAACTTCAATGCCGCGCTGATGCAGACCCATTGCCAGGAGTCGATTGACGATCGCTGTGTGCGCTTGGCTAAAAGTAGTCGTATCCCAAATGTCTGCCTCTAAGTTAAGACGAGCGAACCATTCAGTGGCAATCTGCGTGAGAAATTCATCGTCGGCGGCGGCAGACTTAGTGAAACGCTCAATCCTCAGGAGGAAACCAGGAAATCGCTCTAGCAAAGGCTGCATGAGCGACCGTCGTATAAAATTGCGGCTGTAGTTTGTATTTGAATTGGACGAGTCATTGCGGATTTCGATGCCCTGATTGGTCAGAAATGAGCAGATCTCGTCTTTTGTCAGCGAAAGCATTGGCCGCAAAAGAAGAATGCCCGACGGTAGGAGGCGAGCGGCTTGGATACCGCGAACACCCGACAAAGACGTGCCTCTGATCAAACGAAAAATGACTGTCTCCACCTGATCGTTTAGAGTGTGAGCGGTCACCAAAGCGGAGGCTCCAAGGTCAAGCGCCAGATTGTCTAGGAATTCATAACGGCGCATGCGCAGCGCTTCTTCTGACTGGGAGTTGCCTTTTGTCGTGTTAGAAGAATCTGGAAAATCCTGATGAACGTGTAAATTAATCTTCAGTCGGTCGCAGATGCTCTGACAAAAAGCTTGATCTTGATCCGATTCGGTGCCGCGTAAATGGTGGTTGACGTGTGCTGCTTCCAGGATCCAATTGAGCTGTTCACGGAAGCGGCCCAGAGCAAAAAGTAGAGCAGTGGAGTCTGGTCCGCCGGAAACAGCGACCAGCAGTTTTTTCACCGCCTGAGAACTGTCTTGGGCATTGGCGTTGCCCGTTACTAAGAGCGCTTCGGTAGTCGCGCCAATCTTTTTAACAATCTCATCGCCAATTTCCTGATCAGCTGGCACTTAATTCACCAAAAATCAAATACAGTGGCAATAATACAATTAAACGTTAAGCCGGGTTATGCTATCAATTCACTGGAGAGCTTGAGCGTTGAAAGCTTGCTTGAAAGTGCCAAAATTTCAAAATATGTTGTAGCCGAGTTGAACAATGAGAAATATCGTCGGGTCGAACAAGCGGCAATTAGGGCGCAGTAGAGGTTGCGGGTGTTGCTTATATGGAATATTGTCACTCTGCCTGACTGGTTTTATTGTCTGGCCGGCAACGGCATTGGCAGACCCGCTACAAGGTTCGGTAAATGCCGAAGATATGGAGCCGGCACGACCGCCGGAGTCCTTCAAGATGATGGAGCCGATGCCTGCGCCGGTGGTGCCTAAAAAACTGGAAGGCAATGTTCAACAAAAGCAAAGCGGATTGCAGGGGCAGGCGGAAGATGAGGGTTCCGGCGACCTAACGGGGATGACACCGACCACCGATAAGCGGGCTAAAGTTTTGCAGGGTTCGGCGAACATGCAAGATCTAGGCGCCGCTTCAGACCCAGACATGGACGATCAGGAGATGATGGTTGAATGGGATCGCTGGCGAAATAGATTTCTCATTGCGGTGCAACAAGGTGTGCAGGAGTCTTTGAATAATACCGGTGATTTGATGATGCGCTACGATCCGCGCACCCACATGGTGATGTCCAAGTTCCCTCTCGGCACGGTTGCCTGGTTCTCCTGTCAGGTGACACCGACTCGACACGTGACCAATTTGAAACTTATGCAATCTTCCGGGTTTCCCAATTACGATCAGGCCGTTTTAAGCGCCGTCGCTGCCCTGGACGGCAGCTCTATTTTGCGCTACCCGAGAGGTTCCAGGCGTTCGATTGTCTCCCAGGCTGCTGGGATCAAGACTGCCGATAGTCCTGGGCGGGGCTATTTCCACTTTGGCGATGTGGAAAGATATCGCACGCCAGCCTATTAGAGCGGACAAGTCCAAGAATTTAGCTCCTCGGGTATATACGGCGAGGAGAACCCAATGGCTAATCCCGAAAAAGAAGTCTTGAGCGCACCGGCTGACCAGCCGGAGACACCGACGCCGCTTAATTTATTGGCTATCCAACAAGAGGCTGGTGGTCAAAAGGACGCCCAACACAAGCCGGTGCAAGTTAGCGATCCGGATAATAACGCTTACCTGGACCAGGGAGTGGGGCATAGGCTAGCGCTGATCGACGATCCAGAGACGGCTCGAGAAGACAAAGAGACGATATTGAGCACCGATGCCTCAATGGAGTCCAAGCTGAAAGCAGCGTCTGAGCTGAAAGCGCTGGGTATTAGTCAATTTGAAAGCGGTGGCGGCACTGTCAGCATCCAGGCGAAGGACAATGCCAAACCAGGACATGTTGAGATCGATCTGAAAACCGCTAACAGCAGCGAAGTAATCGCCTCCGGCCAATTCAAATGGGATAAATCTGGCAAGAGCGCCCCCAGGGAAGCAAGTCATCTGAAATCAGAGCTTGAGCGTGCCTTGCCCCAAGAGAAGAGTCGCCCGCAGATCCTCAGGCAGATGGCTTTGATTAAACACCAAGCAGAGAATTTAGAAGAATCGCTGCCGGTAGCTAAAGGGCAAGCAGAAGCCGCAGATAACCCGTTTAATTTAGAAATCGAAAAACTGAAAAAGGAAAAGCAGACAAGTGAGATTGCAGACCAAATCGATAAACTGGAGCGGGTGAAGCAAGAACCAGTTAAAGATATAGAAAATGGCCTGGAAAATCTCTCTGATCAATACATGTGGAAGGACCGGCAATTGATCGAAGGCAAGTTTGATCAAGACATGGATAAGATCGACAAGCTTCCCCAAGCCAGTCGCGAAAAGATCTACAGCGCTCTAGAACGAATTGCCAATGATCGCGGTGGCACGCCAAATCATCTCACTAGTGACGACAGGGCCGAATTGGTATTCAGTCTTGCTCATCAGATTGCCCATCCTGAATCCATAAGACAAGGGACTAGAGCCACCTGTGCCTTAGCCACTAGCGAGACCCTGACCGCCACCACTGATCCGGATAAATATGCTCAGGCTGTTGCCGATCTTGCCACCACTGGTAGTGCGCACTTGGCCAACGGAGATGTGCTAACAATAGCGCCAGATACGATCAGGTTATTAACCGACCAAGACTCTCCCGCCCGCAGCTTGAGTAGCAAGATATTTCAAACTGCCTCAGCTCAGAAAACACTTGATGATTATGCCAAAAGAGAAGGAATCGATCCAGACAAGTACACTCTTGGCAAAGATCGGGAATATTTGGTAACAGCTGACGGTTCATCAGAAGATCCGTGGCGTGGACCGAAGATGGATGAACAGGCAGGGCTTGATTCTGCTTTAACTGGTGCTGATTATGTAATTAAACCTCTATTGAAAGGCAGAGATCTCTCAAGACCAGAGGATTTAAAAGCAGTAGAAGCCGAATTTCTCAAATTAGCCGAGCGATCGGGACTGCCAATAACAGTATTTGTTGAACCGAAAGCATTCGACTTCACTGGCATGATCCAGGACTCGAACTCTGATGCCAATCAATCAATGCAGGTGGGACATAGTCTCTTAATTACAAAAATCGTGCCAGGCGAGAAGCCAGCCGTTTATTACAACAACACTACCGTCGGCACCGATCATTCGTATCCAACAGGCACGCCTGTCGATTTATCTGACCTGTTACGACTGATGTATCCAGCCGATGCAAGCGATGACGCTCGGATCATTGCGCGGAAATAGCCGCTAATCTCTAGGTTCGAACGTTGTTGACTCTCTCCGTTTCAAAGCACTGAGCCCTATCATTGGACGAGCACAGTCACAAGATATTTGACCGACCGGAGACATTTTGAGAATCTTGGCACAGGGGGGAATCGAACCCCCGACAACGCGGTTATGAGTCGCGTGCTCTAACCGACTGAGCTACCGTGCCGATAAATGTGATTATCCGGAGTGGGTACCATCTCTGTCAAGCGGACTGTCAAGACATTACAGTACGACAAGCCAGAATTTACTGAATGGAAGCCTTCACTTTCTGTTGCCTGTACCAACGAACGAAGCGCTCGATTCCATCGGCAAGCGAGATCTGTGGCTGATAACTCAGCAGTCGCCTTGCTTTTTCTATTTTTGCGTGGGTAAAAGATACGTCGCCGGTTTGTTCAGGTTTGGCTATACGTTTGGCTGCTTTACCCAGACTGCGCTCAAGGCATTCGATCATCTCATTCAGCTGAATCGGTTCGCCTCGACCTAAATTGATAATGTCGAAGCCGGGCGATGCATAAGTCATAGCGGCGATGATACCGGCTACGGTATCACTGACAAATGTGTAATCTCGCTTGGTCGTACCATCTCCATAAACCTCGATCGGTTTGCCTTCATCGATCAAACGGCAGAACTTATTAATAGCCAGGTCCGGACGTTGACGCGGTCCGTAGACAGTAAAGAAACGAAGGCAGACAACATCGATACCAGAACATTCGTGTGCGGCATGGCAGACCAATTCACCAGCTGCTTTGCTTGCGGCGTACGGGCTATAAGGCTTATCGATCCGCTCATCTTCTGAGAATGGTTGCCGAATCTGGCGGTTTCCATATACCGAGCTGGAGGATGAGAACAACAGGCGGGTGGCAGGGAAATTCTGAAGATGTGCGATCAATTTTTGTGTACCGGAAACATTGACGTCCATGTATTCGATCGGTCGCTCTAAGGAGGGCCGAACGCCAGCCAGTGCCGCTAGATGTAAGACGACATCGAACGGATCTCGAGCAAATGCAGTGCTTAGCACGGCATCGTTGCGTATATCTCCTTCAATAAGTGTGTAGTTTGATTGAGCGAGATGTCCTTCAACATTCTGACGTTTGATCGAGGGCGAGTAAAAACTGTCAAAGCTGTCTATCACGGTTACTTGTGATCCCTGATCGAGCAACCAATCCGCGACGTGGCTGCCGATGAAACCTGCGCCGCCGGTGATCAGCACCCTGCCTGGTGTATGCTTTCTGTTCGCAGGAGAATCCATTTAAGTTTACCTGTCAGTTGAAGTGTTTCTCGTAGGCGTGCTCATCCTTGGGTAGCAGCGATGCCCTGATAAAGCCGCCAAACAAGTTTTCATTGGTGATAAAGTCCCGCTCAGGGTGCCACTGTACGGCGATGGTGAACGGCCGACCAGACAATTCTATCGCTTCGATAATGTCATCATCGCTGAAAGCGACGGCCGCCAGACCATCGCCAATTCGGTCAACCGCTTGATGATGGGAAGTGGGCACGTTGACGCGAGAGCTTGAGTAAAATTTGGCTAGCATGCTGCCTGATTCTATCCGGACGGCGTGCTGGCGATGGCCTTCCACTTCCGGTTTAGGGTTATTTTTATGTTCCACCTTTGACTCTGGTAAAGTTGATTTGATGTCTTGGATTAGTGTTCCGCCAAGGATAATGTTTAAGAGCTGGCAGCCAGCACAAATGCCCAGAATCGGCAGCTTTGTTTGCTTGAGAACTTTATCGACCAGGCGACGGTCAAACTCTTCTCGTTCGGAATCCATGGCTTGTACGGTGTCATGAATTTGTTCACCGTAGCTGGCAGGATGGTAATCGGAGCCGCCGATGAGCATTATGCCTGATAGTTCGTGCACTACTTCCTCCAGTGACGCTGGCGGCATGGGCGGTAGCAATACCGGGATACCGCCCGCTTTCAATATCGCCTCGGTGTAGTTTGTTTGAACCTCGGCAAAGCGCGGCGGACCCGGTCTAATGTCGCAATTTATACCAATCAAAGGCTTCATATAAAGTAAATGGACTCGCTACTCGAATCGAACAGTCCTTGCGAACAAGCCAGAATAAACCAATGTCACCCAACCTGTGAGGACTTTAGTTGGGACGTTTGCCCTGCATTAGGGATTGTAGCGCTAGTTTTGATTCATAATCGTGGGGTGACATTTTGGTCGTCATTAAAAGTTCAGCGATTGCCCCATTGATATCACCGCTATCCCGTAGCTCAAGACCTAGAGCACGGTGCAAGCGAGGATTTTTAGGGCTAATTTTCAAAGCCAAGCGGTATTCGATCACGGCGTCATAATGATCACCTTTGCGGCCGTAAATCCAGGCCAAGTTTGAGTGGGTATCGGGATCATCGGGAGCGAGACTGACTGCCAATTTCGCTTCTTTTATAGCCTCGGTATTGCGGTTTGTGCTAGACAACGCCCAGGACCAACCGAGATGACCTTCAGAGTATCGCGGATTTAGTTCTACTGCTTTGCGAAACTCGGCAAGTGATGCCTCCCATTTTCCGGAGTTCCCTAGAGCCAAGCCGTATCGAGCGTGGACAATGGGGTCTTTCGGATCAAGCTCTAGCGCCACCTTGTACTCAGCTAACGACTCGTCAGCAAGACGGTCTGCTGCCAGGCATTGTGCTAGTATCAAATGCGGTACCACTAACCGTTCGTTGAGTTTGATCGCTTTTCGGCATTCTCCGATCGCTTGTTTGTACGCAGATTTTTTTCGCAGGCATTCCGCCAGATATGCATGAGCCAAGGCGTTCTGATGATCTATCTTCAAAGTAATGCTATATTCATCAAATGCTTGACCGTATTTGCCAAGCATGCGCAGGGACTCTCCCCGCATGAAGTGCGCATCTCCACTGGTCGGATGCAGGGCGACGATTTCGTCGGCTTCTTTCAAGGCCTCTTCAAAATCTGACATGCCGAGCAGCACTTTGGCCAGCATGTAATGACCTTTAAAGCTCTTCGGATCGAGTTTGATCACTTCTTCGTATTCGAGCAACGCATTTGTCAAATCCCGTTGTTGCAAGAATGAATCGCCGGCGTGAAGATGTTTATCAATCTGTTTGCCTTTATTTTCCAGCTTCTCTTCCGCCTGTGTGGACTGGGCAGTCTCGCCCTCTGACAAGGACTGGGTCGTTGAGTCTTTGTCTTCGTCTGTCGTCAGGCGGCCAAAATGTTCTGCACTAGCAGGGTCCGGCCCTTGGTCGCCCGATTGAGCATTTGCCTTCTCGTCGTTGGCTTTTTCGTCGCTATTGGTTAGGGCCGGCTTCGCTTCATCCTTTCTGCTGTCGTTCGATGTCTGTGGGTTCGAGTCTGGATGACTCTGGTTGGGAACTTGTTCTACTGCCGGTTGTTCTGCTGCTGGTTGTTGTGCTGCCGGCTGTTGTGCTGCCGGCTGTTGTGCTGCCGGCTGTTGTGCTGCCGGCTGTTGTGCTGCCGGCTGTTGTGCTGCCGGCTGTTGTGCTGCCGGCTGTTGTGCTGCCGGCTGTTGTGCTGCCGGCTGTTGTGCTGCCGGCTGTTGTGCTGCCGGCTGTTCTACTGCCGGCTGTTCTACTGCTGGCTGTTGTGCCGCCGGTTGTTGCTCTGGCGCTTCAGCCTGCTTGTGCCGATGTTCGAAGAATCCGAAGGCATCAGTTTTGAGAGGATTTAAGGCAAGCAGTACTGTGGTGCCTAACAAGGCAGCAGTTATGCTTCGCACGGGTGTTGTTGAGACACTCATTTCAAAATCCAATTCGGAGTTCTGGCTAAGCTCGAGAGGATGGCAGAGCAAAATGATACATCATCGGACTAGCGACGAATTCACACGACGAATTCACACTACGGGGCGCAAGCTATCTTCCAAGACCATTAGTTCGCAAACACGGTCGAGTCTGAATGTCCTTTCTTCCCGCATTCTGTGGCAAATCCCTGTGAGATAAAAGTTGCCCCGATTTTGAATTACGGCAGTGGGGCTAATTCTTCGTCGCGAAGTCCGCATACCCTTATAAATAAATGTAATCGTTGAGCCGGAGCTGATTGCCTCTTCTATCGCTTCCAGCTGCTCGAGAAGCTCAGCTGGTACATCAAATAATCCAATGTCATCTAGTGAGAATGAGTCTCGGTTGAACGGAAAGACACAATCGAGCTCAACCAGTGCCTGCCAGGATTTGATGCCGAAGTCACAGGCTGTTAGATAGTTAAGAATGTTTTTGACATGGTGACTGTCGGCTAGAGCCCGGTGGTAGTCTCCATCGCCAAGGGCGAGGTATTCAACCAGCGTTTTGAGCTGATGGTTGGGTGCCTCGGCTAAAATCCGTCTGGATAGAGGCAACGTATCTAGCACTGGATTTTTGGGTATTGGCAGCCTTAGCTTGGCCATGGCCACCTGCAGAAAACCTACATCAAAAGGCGCGTTATGAGCGACCAATACCGGCTTATCGGAGCCAATCCATGCTAAAAATTGCGGCACAATCTCCGCTATCGTGGGGGCGGCATGGACCATTTCATCAGTGATACCATGGACAGCCGTAACCTCAGGTGGAATTGAACATTCGGGATTGATCAGAGAGGAAAATGTGGAGACTACAGAGTTGCTTAGCCGAAACCTGACACCTGATAATTCAACTAGTCTGGAAACGATCGGAGATAAGCCGGTCGTTTCAACGTCAAAAGATATAAACTCCACGTCGTGAAGAATGGTATCAAGTGCAATGGCAGATATGCACTCGCTATTAGACAAGCCCAACTGCGTAACACCTCAAGAAATGGCTATATATCAAGGTTCGCTAAGATCGCAATTGTCGCTGCCATATAGTGCCACCAAATATGACCCGCTGTTCAAATCTAAAACAGAACAAGCATTAATTCCAAGAAAGGTGATCGGCACTGGGAATATCAAAGCTATATTCGTGATGCTCCTCATCTGCATCTCCAGCGGCATGAGCGACTTAGCCGTCGCCGCCAAAACGAGTCCGGACATGGAGCAGGAGCTGGACAAAATACATAGGGAAATTATAGAGGAAGCATTATCTGGCACCATATCCAGTGCCAACTTGAAAATCGTTGTTGACGGCTGCGCTAAGGATATTGCCATCTCCGATAAGAAAGCGATTCTAGATGCAACCGGCGAAACGGCGGCTCCGTTCACGAACCGTCTGTTTTCAGGCGCTGATCGAGAGATAAAGAGAGTTATCAACTTCGCCGGGCAGGCCGACACGAATGCTGACGATCGGGCAAGGGCCCTCTATCACCTTGGGCAAGTACTTCGTCCGCTGCAAGACTTTTATTTATTCTCCAATTATTTGGAGTTGAAGCTTGCGGACAAGAATGTTCTCGATCCCTACGGCATAGAACTCATTAACTGGTCAAAGACGGCGCGCGATTCGCGATCTGCGCCGAGTTCTGGGTCGAAGTTCGAGTCCTTGTCGAGCTTCGAATACGGCGATCGAGACAAGTCATCACCGGCACAGGCGGAGGGTGCGAAAACATTTGGAAAAGCCACATATTTTAGTATGGCCAAGGAGCTGGCCCTGAAAGAGACGCAACGACAGTGGAACGTAATCGAACGCCTGCTTAACGTTAAATATGCCGAGCGCGCTCCTAAGATAATTAATGCCCTGAAAAACGGGAGCTGCCCCGAGAATTTTGACCCGGAGGAAGTGCCTTAGAGCGCGAACCGGTCCGGATCATTTTGCTCGCCCGCAGTCCGGGCAGTCGCGACGTGGATCGAGTCCGCGGATTGCTTCGAATTCGCCACTCAAGCAGTCGAATTTATGCAACTCATTGCCCTGGCTCACTCCGAGTTTGGCGATAATTTTGATCGCTTCCACCGCCTGCATTGCTGCGGCGCATGGCCACAACCGGCCCGAGCTGACCCTCTTTGGAGGGCGTCAGCGGTACATCGTCAATACCGGCTGCTGGAAATGCACACCGGAGGCAAGCCGATTTGCCTGGCAGCATTGTGTAGATTTGAAAGCGGAAACCGGAGCCGCCCGCATGAATAAGCGGCTTGCGCAGATGCATACAAACGTCACTAGCCAGGAGCTTTTGCTGCCAGTTATCGACGGCATCGATAACGACATCCGCGTCGGCGACGATTTGTTCTGCGCGGTTTGCCTCAAAAGACCAGGCTCGGCTGATAATCTCGCTGTCGCGGCTCTTTGCAGATGAATTTTGGATAGCGTTTGCAGCGTCGGCGAGTAATTTCGGATTTTCATCAATCAAAAATATTTTGCCGACACCAGTTTCAGCAAGATGTTGAGCGACTAGCCGCCCCGTCCAACGTATGCCGAGAATCAGCACCGTAGACGATATCAGCTTCATCTGGGCCGCATCCGTCATTCCCGGCAAAGCGAGCTGATTTTGATATTGGCTTCGTTGGTAGTCACTCAGTGAAATGGTCTTTTCTCCTTCCCTGTAAGTATAAACTTGCTAAAGACAGACGCGGCACCTTGTGAGGAAAACGCCCAAATACCAAAAACCCCCCTGACGGGAGGTCTCTGGCTGGCGTTGGCGGGGGAAAAACTGTAGGGCTTTTAGCTAAATTAGCTAAATAGATTGGCGTCTCGGGCAGAGGCAACGAGCCAGTTGATGCAACCGGGCGTAGCCAAGCCACCGGTGACACCAGCGGCGCCGTAGAGCACTCTCTTCATCGCGTCCTGGGTACCAGCAGCCATGTGCATGAAGCCCATGATCATTGTTGGTCCGCCCCAGGCGATACCGAGGATTTCGAGACCGTTGGCGATGATGTTCAGTAAAGCTTCTAAGTTAGCCAAGTTGTTGACGCGTACTGTACCAGCAGTATTGACGCCGGTGACGTATGTCGCATCCTGGCCTTGGGGTCCAATTGTCCCGTTGGAAGCACCTTGCAATGCTGGTGCATTCATCAAAGCACCATTTTGTTGGGTTTGACTTTGGGTATTGTAATTCTGCTCATTGCTTTGCTGTCCCTGACCGGCGGAGTTGAAGGCATCCGAACCGGTAGGTATTTGTTGAGCATGCACTGGGGCAGCGGCAACTCCGAGAGCCAGAGCTGAAAGAACCGATAAGGACAAAATTGATTTAGTAAGTGAATGCATACAAGAACAACCTCCGCGGTTGGAATCTCTGTAACTTGAGTTGATTGTGGAGTAGTAAGGATTAGTAGCCAGTGCTCGAAAAGCTTGAGCAGGGTTATACATTATGCCGATTTAACAACGAAGTCAAGCGTTTATGTGTTAGCTAGCTAACATTTTTCAGATAAATCCTGATGGTCGAGCCTGACTCCACCATAAGCAATAATTGCGTTTTTGACTTTTCAGCCTTTCGCTCGCTTGCCGCGGGCAGAACGGCTGACGCTCATTCTTGGTTGTGCTCAGTTTTGTGCTTTCGAGGTTGCGCTTCCGGGTGAGCGCGATTGATATTGAACATATATATGAATGCAGGCAAGCAAAAAAAAGAGGAGGGTTGATGCCCTCCTCTAAGGTGGTGTGCTGGTCGAGTTACCTGAATTAACTAAATAGATTGGCGTCTCGGGCAGAAGCAACGAGCCAGTTGATGCAACCGGGAGTGGCCAAGCCACCGGTGACGCCGGCAGCGCCGTAGAGCACTCTCTTCATCGCGTCCTGGGTACCAGCAGCCATGTGCATGAAGCCCATGATCATTGTTGGTCCGCCCCAGGCGATACCGAGGATTTCGAGACCGTTGGCGATGATGTTCAGTAAAGCTTCTAAGTTAGCCAAGTTGTTGACGCGTACCGTACCAGCAGTATTGACGCCGGTGACGTATGTGGCATCCTGACCCTGGGGTCCAATTGTCCCGTTGGACGCACCTTGCAATGCCGGTGCATTCATCAAAGCACCATTTTGTTGGGTTTGACTTTGGGTGTTGTAATTCTGCTCATTGCTTTCCTGCCCTTGACCGGCGGAGTTGAAGGCATCCGAGCCGGTAGGTATTTGTTGAGCATGCGCAGGAGCGGTTGTGGCCACGACCGCAATCATCGAAAGTCCTAGCGCGCCAATGCCAAATTTGCGGAAAATATTCATGGAGAACCTCCTGCCGGGATAAATTAGCAGTTGCCTTAGTAATGAGAACGGAATACGGCACTCGACTGCTGTAAAAGCGCAGCCCTGCTTGGAATCGCATGATTAGCGTAATCTAATAAATAGGCTAAGTCAATACGGAATCAGCGTGGCAGAGGACAATTAATCTTAAGCGCTGGCTCAATATCTCTTAGAGGAGAAGATGTATAGCCGGTGCAGTGCTAGGCGGCGGCTAATATTCGGTCAATGCGAGCTGGGCTGAACAAAAGCAGTTCGAAAGCGGCAGCACCATACCCGCTGACTGCTGTCTCACCAAGTCTTTTTTCGAGCTGACGAACGGCAGCAACGACGTCGATGTAACTAACCTTTTGGACATCGCGCGAGAGAGCAAGCGCCTTTGCTTGCAATTTGGTCAAAGTGTACAACAGAGTGAGATGGTGAAACCCGGCAATGAGACTGAGCTGCCCGAATCCCGCACCGAAATACAACTTGGAAAAAATGCGCGAGAAGAAATATCTATACAATAAGTCTTCAATTTCAGGGTCAGAATCCGGCCATTTGATCTGGGAGAGCTGCTCTAAGCCAAAGCTCTGACCGGGGACTTTAATGCTAAGTGGCGCGCTGATTCCTTTAAATGCCATCTGCGTGAGAAAACGCATGATACTAAAATCGCCCTCGCCGCGCGCGAGAATTTTTGTCGGAAAGTACATAGCGTGCAATGACATTAACAGATGATTGTCGAGCGGCTTCAGCGGTTTGGGCGCCGTCTCATTGCTGTCTGCTTGAGGCGATTTTTCTGCCGATGGTTCTTTAACACGAGCGATCAAGTCTTTGGAGACCTGCCTGAATCGATCTTCCATTGGTAGCTGGCGTTGGTTCCAGCGGGATAAAATTTCTTGCTCGATCGTAAGATATTGCGACCAACTAATTGGGTGCCCACCGGTCAGCTCCAATTTTGCCCAATTAGGATGATGATCAGGGAAGAGAGCTTGAAAGTCAGCCAGCTTTTTTTCTAGAAGCTCACGTTGTTTGGAAAGCGGTGTGCCCGAATTGTGAACCACCGCCATGCTGACAAAGCTGACACTGGCATAAATGCCGCTGGGTGTTTCGTTGAAGCAATAGGGGAAGAGTTGGCACATCGATGGCTTGGTTTCAGATTGAAATTGACCGTGAATAAAGCACAGGTTGTTTTGCAGAAATGGGCAATAGCCGTTTTCTGCTTCAATAATTGCGTGGGTGTATTGGGTGCCCTTCTTCTCATAACCTTTGAGCGGTCTAAAGAGTTTCTTGCCAGAAAGCTTGGGCAAAAGTGCGCCCCAATCGGTGTAGCGAATCCGCTCATAATCAGCAGTGGTCATCGGGACGGCCCATCCGCCGCAGCATTTTCCGCAACCGGAGCAATCGTAATTAATGCCGTCTGGTATGTGAAGCGCAGGCATCGTTGGCGAGGTCATTGCTGTTTCCTATTTATGTTGATAAAGATCATCAGGCATCTTTCACTTAGCTGGTTGTTTCATCAGTTTCGCACGATCTTTAATCAGTTTGCCAAAACTGCCTGGCTGTCGTTCAGTCGAGTCGCTCCTATTAGTTTTCCCAGACAGACCCGTTTGCTGGCACCGGTACAGGCTGGCACATTGTTCGGAATGCCGAAATAGGTTGTGTAGGCCAGCAAAGCAAAAAGCAATGCTTCTTTGAATTTAGCGGAGATTCCGAAATCTTCATGCTTTAAGACCTCAAGTTCATGCGGCCAAAAATGTTTGAGCGATCGGATAAGCTCGATATTTTCAGCGCCGCCACCGCCGACAATTATTTTTTCAAGCCGAACGCTATTCTGGACGAAATCAGCGTAGGCGGCGGCGATACTCTTGGCCGTTACCGCGGTGACAGTGGCCAGCGTGTCCTCGCCAGAAATTTGGCGCTCTTGTGCGGTATTGAGCAGCCGCGCGGCGAACTGATGGCCGAATAATTCGCGACCGGTTGTTTTTGGTGGTTGACGTTTGAAATAAGGGTCGCTAAGGATTTCATTTAACCAAGCGCTTTGGCAATGACCCCGTCCAGCTATGGCACCCTGCTCATCGTATAGGAGGCCGAACAGCTTGTCGCACATATAATCGATGACCATGTTCCCGGGCCCGGTATCGAATGCCATTACTGCCTGCCCTTTTTCATTAATTACGGTGATGTTCGCTATACCGCCCAAATTGAGAACACCATATGCGGTACCAAATTGGCCAAAGAGAACTTCGTCGGCAAAGGAGACCAGCGGCGCGCCTTGTCCACCGGCGGCCAGATCGAAAGGACGAAAGTCGGCCACTACCGGAATATTGGTTCGGGCCCAGATAATCGCTGGTTCACCTAACTGCAGAGTCCCGCGAGTTTGCCTTCCCCAGAACTCCGAGGCATCCGGAGCGTGCCAAACGGTCTGTCCGTGGGAGCCGATCAAATCAACCTCCTCTGGACTGATGCCGGCGCCTTGAAGCAGAGAGAGCGCGGCCTCTGCGAAGAGCTCTCCCAATTGCGTGTTAGCTAGGCAAACATCTCGCCAGCTGACGGATTGTCCAGCCAGTAAGTTCTGCAAGCGAGAGCGGAATTGATCGGCAAATGGTACTAGCGTGCTGTGGAGCTGTTTAACTTCAAGGGGGGGCGTATCTGACGGGAACCGCTTGGTGCCCGGTCCCGGAGAAATGGAAAAAATTGCGGCATCGATTCCGTCCATCGATGTACCGCTATTTAAGCCAATGACAGTCATTTTTTTCAAAGTGGCCATTGTTTCGTTATATTATGGCCTATCGACAACCTTCAGTTATTCAGGAAATCGGAAAAGCCAGCCGCCAATGTTAGTTCGCTCCGTTGTTTGCGTCCTGGCTTCGCCGCTCGACCGGCATTTCGCTCGTCGACGCTTGCTTCGATTTACTATTTACAGACAACAAGCGGTGCTAAGATAACGAGCATTACATCTCGATCAAGGCGTAGGGCGTGAGAAATGGTTAGCAATAAATCGCTTGAATATCAACGCAGCTTGGCTGTCAGTCAAATGTACATCGGCCGCGACAAGCCCACCAGGCGGGCTTATGGATTTGATGAGATAGCTCTCGTGCCGGGTTCTACGACCGTAGATCCGGAGCTTTGTGATATTTCCTATAAATTGGGAGACCACGAATTTGCTTTGCCGATTCTGGCCAGCGCAATGGATAGCGTCGTCGACGTGGGTGTGGCTACTGTTATGGGCGAGTTGGGTGCATTGGCCGTTCTGAATTTGCAAGGAATCCAGACGAGATACGAGAATTGTGAAGATGCCTATCGGGAAATCGTCAGCTGCGACAACAACCAATTTGTAGAGGTTATGCAGAAGCTCTACTCAGCCCCGGTTAAGGAGGGGTTGCTCGAGCAGCGGATCGAGGCGATTAAGGCCGGAGGTGTTAAGACGGCGGTGTCCATTACGCCGAACTTTGCAGAAAAGTATGGGCCGCTTGCCGTCGAGGCCGGTGCGGATATCATTTTCGTGCAATCGACGGTCACTGGTATCGAACATCGTTCTGTCATGGGTACGCCCAGCCTAAACCTAGCGAAATTTTGTAAGAATATGCGGGTGCCGGTTGTGATTGGCAATTGTGTTGCCTACCAAACCGCCCTCGAGCTGATGGGGTCCGGGGCAGCGGCAATTCTGGTGGGAGTTGGTCCCGGTGCCGCTTGTACATCACGGAGCGTCCTGGGCATAGGTGTACCAATGGCCACGGCAATCGCTGATTGTGCAGCCGCGCGAAATGACTATGCTCGAGAGAACGGAGTGGCCCCAGCAATTATTGCTGATGGTGGAATGGTTGTCGGTGGAGACATTTGCAAAGCCATTGCCTGTGGTGCAGATGCCGTGATGATCGGTTCGCCGCTAGCGCGTGCCAAAGAGGCTCCCGGGCGAGGTTTTCATTGGGGGATGGCTACGCCCAGCCCTGTGCTGCCGCGAGGAACACGGATTAAGGTAGGAACGTCAGGATCATTGGAAGAGATTCTTTTGGGGCCCGCTAAAATTGATGATGGCACACAGAATCTGGTAGGCGCGCTTAAGACAAGCATGGGTACTCTCGGTGCTGGGAGCCTGCAGGAAATGCAAGAGGTAGAGGTAATCATTGCGCCGTCAATTCTGACGGAGGGCAAGGTCTTTCAGAATGCTCAAAGGCTTGGCATGGGGAGATCATAAGGGCAACGAAGATAATTGGCTGCTTAGGCGACCAATTGCGGTGCGGAGAGATCAGAGAATGAGCAGAAAGTCTAAGCGACAACGATCAGTAAAAGTTGCTGTATTTAGTTGTTTAACCCCATTGATGATGGTCATACCGGCGTATGCCGATCAAAGCGGCAACGGCCCTACTTTATCGAATGACCCCGCCGTAGCAGCGCCGAGTGCCGCTGCTAGTGCGACGATTTCTTCGATGCCGCTTGGTCCAAATACGATTGCTGATATCGCTCAAACGGTGGCACCAGCGGTGGTGAATATCGAGGTTGATCGAAAATTGGCTGAAGGTGTGGCATCAGCGCCGGAATTGCCGCCATTCTTTGAGTACTTCTTCAACGGGCGGCATATCGATCCCAATCAAATGCGGGAACTTCGTCCGCATTTTCGCGCGCAAAATATGGGATCAGGATTTATCATTCGGTCAGACGGTTACATCCTCACCAATTGCCATGTCGTGAGGAACGCGTCGAATATCACGGTGACGTTGAACGACGGCCGCAAGCTGGAGGGTACCGTGATTGGTACAGATAGCTTTTCGGATGTCGCCGTGGTCAAAGTCAACGCTAGCAACCTGCCCGTCGCTCGGATGGGTACGACGAAAGGTTTGCGCCCTGGCGACTTTGCGATTGCCATTGGTAGCCCATTGGGTTTCGACCATAGCGTCACATTTGGCATCATCTCGGCTGTCGGTCGCAGTGTTCGACAAGTAAACGACCATGTCAATTTCATTCAGACAGACGCTGCTATTAATCCAGGTAATTCCGGTGGGCCTCTGTTGAACCTGTCTGGTGATGTGATTGGCATTAACACCGCCATTCAAGCCAATGCCCAAAATATAGGTTTCTCGATTCCGATCGACGTCGTGAAGGATGTTGTGGACGCGCTTATCCATCACCGGAAGATCGAACGTCCCTATGTCGGCATTGCCATGCAATTGCTTGACGAGACGATGATTAAATCACTTGGCCTGCCGAGCAATACCAAGGGCGTTTTCGTCGGCGAGGTTTATCCAAATAGCCCGGCACAGGCAGCCGGTTTGGAGCCAGGCGATATAATTCAAAAAGTCGAAGGCAAAGATGTAGAATCGCCCAAAGAAGTTCAAGATCTGGTGCGCGCTCATCGGGTCAATGAGACGTTGAACATCCTCGTCCTGCGGAAAAACGCCGCTAAGGCATTGGCTTGCAGCATTGGACAATATCCGGACGTTGCAAGTTTGCAGGAATCAGACGAAGATTAGATTTTCTTCGCGTTTTTCTATCGGGAAACTAAATTTACCCGCTTAGCCGCAGCTAGATCCTTTAGTGGTGGCACAGCTCCCGGCGTGCGCTTTTTCTTCTTTGTTCAGACCGGCATTGGACCACTCTTGCCAGCCGCCGAACAATTCTTTCACTTTGTATCCCTTATCTGCCAGATGAAGAGCGGCTTTAGTCGATAGGGCACAAGTGATGCTGTAACAATAGACAACGATTGTTTCATCTTTTTTGAAATTGCTCAGATGTGTATCTAGCTCTTCAATTTGGATGTTCGTTGCTCCTGGGACATGCCCTTTAGCATAGGCGTCTTGGGTACGCAAATCGATGACTTTGATCGGGTCGTGATTTCTGATTTGCTGATCCAGACTATAAGGTCCGATTTCGTACTCGAGTTTTGCCTTGAAAAACTGGACTGCGTCTATAGCTTCGCGATTTAGAGTAGTCGACATTAACAACCTCCTGCGAACGCGGACGCTCGCTTGATAAGGACCCGATTTTGATATATGAGCTATTCTACGAATAATCGGCATCGAAATGCAACCGGGTGTCAGTTGCCTCCACCGGCTTATAGCTGTGTCTCCGATCCTTTTTTTGGCATTGTTGGCGAAGTCTCTTTGAGCAAGGTTATTACCCGCATAGCTGCCACTGCGGCGCCAAATCCGTTATCGATATTGACGACGGTCATCCCGGCAGCGCAGCTGTTGAGCATCGTCAACAATGCTGCCAACCCCTGGAAACTTGCGCCGTAACCAATCGATGTCGGCACTGCAATGATCGGACTGCGAATCAAACCGCCGATCACGCTGGGTAAGGCGCCATCCATGCCGGCCACCACGATTACAACTAAACTGCGATTAAGCGTTTCGATATAAGGAAATAGCCGATGAATTCCCGCCACACCTACGTCATAAACGCGCTCCACGGTTATGCCGTTTGCCACTAAATACAGTGCCGCTTCTTCGGCTATTGGTAAGTCCGCTGTACCTGCCGTGACAACCGCTACTACAAGGTGATCGTCAGGGTGCGGCATCGCGCCGAAAATCATCATGCGCGCAGCCTCATCGTACCGCCCATCGGAGACGACAGAAAGAACGTTGTTTGCTGTCTCTTGATCAACTTTGGTAGCCAGAACCAGACTATGATGAGCCTTCATTCTATGCACTATGGCCGCTATCTGCGAGGCGGTTTTGCCGGGGCAAAATATTACTTCCGGAATTCCTTGACGCGACAGGCGCTGATGGTCTAGCTTGGCGAAACCAACATCATCAAAAGTCAAACTCTTCAGCTGCTCAAAGGCCATATCGGCGCTCAGCCGACCATCAGCAACTTGCAGGAGAATTTCGTTTAGTTGATCGGTATTCATTTAGCTACTCGAGTTACTTCCATATTCACCGCAGGCCAGTTTCCCGCAATCAGTCATCGGTACGATCATTTACGTACCACGACGTTGACGGAACCCTGGCGATACCCCTCCGGATCGATGACTATGTCTTGATAGCCAAGACTTTTTAGTTTGAACTGAATCGCCTCAAATAATTCAGGCTCGTTGGCGAATCGCTGTATTTCGCATTTGTCCACTTCGATTCGGGCTAAGTCCAAGTGGTGTCTGACGCGGACTTGCTTGAAACCAAGATCTCGGACGAACTGCTCTGCTTGATCAACCTTAGCCAATGCCTCAATCGAGACCGGTACAAAAGTGGGGAAACGAGAAGAGAGGCAAGCGGATTGCGGCCGGTTCCACGAGGGAAGCCCGGCGAGCCTGGCCAGTTCTCGAATTTCCTCTTTCGTCAGGCCAGCCTCTTGTAGCGGTCTCAGCACGTGCCATTCTTGGGCTGCTTGATCACCCGGGCGGAAATCGCTGAGGTCGTTCAGATTAGCACCATATGCGATACTGCGAATCCCCCAGCGTTCAGCTAATGCTTGGAGATCTCGAAACAAAGTGAATTTGCAAAAGTAGCAGCGCATTGCGTCGTTGCGGGCGTACTCTTCCTGCTCCACTTCGTTGGTTTTGATTTCGATTAAGTCCCAAGCGAACTGCTCAGCTTGTTGGCGGGCAGCATTTAGCTCATCCTGGGCAAGACTTGGTGAAACGGCGATGACGATTTTGGCGCGCTCTGCCAAAACTGCTCGCGCGTAACAGGCAAGCAGGGAACTATCGACGCCTCCCGAATAAGCGACGAGCAAACTTTCGGCACTTTGCAGAATCTCAATGAGGTTTTGTTTCTTAATTTCGATGTTCACGATCTGCTTGGCTAAATGAAACCCCAAGCCGCATTCTACATTGTTTTTTCGGGCATTGTTTCTTCCAGGAGGAGGGTGCCGCCGACGAGATGGTGTAACGTCTGGCGAATTGCCGCTTCGTCGTCGTTCTGGACATCCCGGGAGAGGCGCTGCAATGAGTCGGAAAGCGTGCCTGTCGCTAGCGGTTGCGGCTGCCCAACAAATATTTTTTCATAAACCGTCTTGGTCAGCCCCTCTTCGGCAGTGAGTAGCTCTTCGTGGAGCTTTTCGCCCGGGCGCAGTCCAATAAACGAAATTTCGATATCATGACCTGGACGCAATCCAGAAAACTTGATCAAGTCGTTAGCTAGATCCAGGATCTTGACCGGCTTACCCATATCCAGGACAAAGATCTCGCCACCGTTACCTAGTGCTCCGGCCTGTACGATCAGTTGCACGGCTTCCGGAATCAACATGAAATAGCGAGTAGCCTCTGGATGGGTGACCGTGATCGGGCCGCCAACAGCAATTTGTTGGCGCCACAAAGGAATGACTGAGCCGCGACTGGCCAAGACATTGCCAAATCGTACGCCCACATACTTGGTTTGGCCGCGTCGAGCAAGATCTTGAACGACGAGCTCAGCGATGCGTTTAGTAGCGCCCATAACTGACGTGGGGTTAACCGCTTTGTCACTGGACACCAAGACAAATGTTTCGGCGGCGAATTCGATCGCCAGTTCGGCTACATTTTGTGTGCCTTGGACATTGTTAGTGATCGCTTCCGCTACGTTCATTTCCATGAGTGACACATGCTTGTGTGCTGCCGCATGGAAAACCACTTGCGGTCGATGCTTTTTGAACACGCTGAATAGTCGCTGGTAGTCGCGAATATCGGCGATGATTGGCACGGTTTTTACAGGCTCGGGCCGCCCTGCCAATTCCTGCTGAATGGCAAAGATCGAATTTTCGCCCTTGCCCAAGAGCAGCAGTGTAGACGGCTGAAAGCGCATAATTTGCCGGCACAGTTCGCTACCGATTGAACCACCAGCACCGGTCACCAGTACACATCGGCCTTCAATATAACCGGCGATGGCGTTGGAATCTAACTTGACCGGTTCGCGCCCCAACAGGTCCTCCAGCGAGACCTCCCGTAACTGGTTGACGCTCACTCTGCCGTTAATCAGTTCGAAAAGTCCCGGTAAGATCCGCGTTTCAACTTCTGCCGTTCGGCACATGTCAACAATGCGGCGAATTTCTGCAGGCGGGGCCGAAGGTATGGCAATGATTACTTGATCAATGAAGAGGTTTTCGACGAGCCGCGGTAGCTCCTGGGTTGTACCAAATACTGTGAGATTGCCGATGCGTCTCTTTAGCTTTTCCGGATCGTCATCCAAGACTCCGACAACGTCAACGCCTAAATCTGAACGCTGGTTCATTTCCCGTAATACAAGTTGTCCGGCATCGCCTGCTCCCACGAGCAAGGCTCGCCGCCGCACCGGCTGACGCCAATGCCGCCGTTGATTGTGTTCGGTCTGCAATCGTCTAAGCACCCGGGGACCAGCGAGAAGGATGAAACAAAGTCCAGCGTCGATGGAAATGATGCCGTAGGAAAGTTGATTGCCATCTATGCCCAGCCAACCAAAGGCTCGCGCCAGGAAGATGATTGTCGTTACGGCTAAAACCGAGAGACCCAACTCCATCATCTCGGTCAGACCCGTATATCGCCACAGCCGGCGATATACGCCGCAAATCCAGTTGGATAGCAAACGCAGTGCCACTACAGGTGGTAGCAACCACTCTAATTGGTGTACGTAGGTGAATCCCTGGTGCACCCCGATCAATCGTCCGTCGAAGCGAATCAGAAAGGCGCCAAGAAACGCTAGGGAAATCAAGGCCGCGTCTAGCACAATCTGGAGAATGCGCATCCAACGGATGCTTCTGAGAAAACCGCCTGATGCCATTTTGCTATCGGGCTGAATTGAATATGTTTGAGTCTTACCAGTCGTGTTCGGCTGTGAATTTTCAGATGGTAATTGCTTCAAGAGCAGTTCCTTGGCTAGCTCAATCCGGTGGTCAAGAGATGGTTATATTAGCACTTGCTTGGTACCGTCCAGCTTATGCAATATTTAAGACCGAGAGAAGCCGGTCAGATGTTGCTACTTAATCCTGAGCTTATCCTTGTTCTTGCGAATTATGTCGCGTGTTTTTTCGTAGGACAGGCCTAAGGTGCGGGCTGTGCCGCGAATTGCTTCGTCCGGCTGCACGTCTAGATCAAGCAGCTCATGATAACGTTTGATCGCGTTAACGACCATCGGCCCTTGTTTATAAGCTTGACCGGCACTGCGTACCGCAAATGAGGCTACGGCCCAACCGCAGCCCAGACCAACAATGGCCGGGAGCAAGCGGAAAGTATCAAAGTCCTTGCCCAACGGGGGAAGCAAGAAGCCGCCTACTACCATTGGATTAGGAATGCCATAGACGCACCAGAAATGGAAAAATATCTGACTGACTAAAAACACACCGATGAACATCCAGGGATTCTTAATCCATTTTGCGCGCGGATCTTGCTTGTCTGGGCGCTTGAAAATCAAGTTCTTCTGCTGTGGCAGGTGCCCGCCTCCATATTTTCTTAGCGGCACAGGCGGCAGAACCAGATAGCCGCCAATGATGGCGCAAGTCAAAAAGAGCGGTCCGAAAAAGGTCGTTTTAGGGTCGCTCATGGCATCCCATTGCAAGACTCCCCAAGGGATAGTTGCACCGAGCAAAAGAAGTATCAGAAAGCGTCCATTGCCTAATTTCCCTTCAATATGAGCGCCGAATACCCAAAAGAAATAGAGACTAAGCGCCATATGAACGGTGTTGAAAGTGCTCAGATTGGCATAAATGAAAGTAGCAAAAAAGCTTGACCAGTTGGCGCCCTGTAGCATCTGACCTAATCCCGCTCCGGCGGTTAGTCCGGGAAAGAAGCCGCATACCCGGGCGACTGACCAACAATGATCGAAAAGATAAAACTCTTCGCGCTTTAGCGAACCGATATAGCAAGCGACGGCGCCCAAAATCAGCATGGCGGTGAAGAGCGGTTTTGAGGGTACGTCTTCAAATTCGACGACGGCTGGTGTTCCGGGCTGCTGGGTTGGTTGTTGCATGGTTCCGCCTAAATTACGTTTAACAACTGATGGTCAATTTTCCTGACTTCCGCCAGCAAATCATCGCTTACAAGAATAACCTGGAGTTCCAGAATTAGTCGCAAGTAAAGATAATCAGTCTTCAATTTCAAATTACCACGTTGACAAGCTTGTCCTGGACAACGATTACTTTGCGTACCGCCTGGCCGCTGATTTTGTTCTTTACTTTACCGTCACCCAGCGCCAGCTCCTCCGCCCGACTCTTTTCTAAACCGCGCGGAGCAGTGACTTTGCTGATTATCTTGCCATTGACCTGGAAGACCAATTCGATTTCATTGTCAATCGTCAGTAAGTCGTCGTACTTAGGCCAGGCAGCAATGTGAATTGAGCTTCTATCTGTACCGCCAAAGCCGGCGGACTGCCACAGCTCCTCCGCTATGTGAGGAGCCATCGGGGCCAGCAGTAGAAGCAAATTACGGATGCCAAAGGTAAGTAAAGATTTCTCTCTCTCCGAGAAAGAACGTTCATTTGCGCCATTTTCACCCGAAGAAACATATTTGTACAATTCGTTCACTAATTCCATGCAACGGGCGATGGCCGTATTGAAAATATATCTTTCCGGACTAAGGTCCGCTGACACGGACTTAATTGTCTTGTGTATACGTTTCAATAGATCGCTCTCTTGCGGTTTCAAGCGCTCCGGCATGATAGCGGTATCATATATAGTGCCTATCGCTTTCGCTTCGACCAACTCCTGTACGAGCCGCCACACGCGTGACAGAAAACGAAATTGTCCTACTGCCCCTTCTTCCGACCATTCCAGTTCCTGCTCGGGCGGAGCAGCAAATAACGTAAAGAGCCGGGCGGCGTCTGCACCATATCTCTTAAAGAAATCGGTGGTGCCAACTACGTTCCCTCGCGATTTGGACATCTTTTCGATCCGTCCGGAAGCCGGAGAAAATTTGGTCACCATACCCTGAGATAGAAGGTTGGTAAAAGGCTCATCACAAAAAACTAGTCCCATATCTCGCAGCGCCTTGGTAAAGAAGCGCGAGTATAAGAGATGCAAAATAGCGTGTTCGACTCCGCCCACATATTGATCGACCGGTAACCAGTGCTTTACCTTGCTGGCATCGAATGGCACTTTTTGATTGTCAGCGTCGGTATAGCGCATGTAATACCAACTTGAATCAATGAACGTGTCCATCGTGTCTGTCTCGCGCTTTGCCTGACCGCCGCAGGCGGGGCACTCCACAGCCACCCAACTTTCGAGCCGGGACAAGGGCGATCCGCCGGACCCGGTAATATCAACGCCGGCAATCGGCAAAACGACAGGCAGATCTTTTTCAGGAACCGGGACAACACCACACTTAGGACAATGAACAAGCGGAATCGGACAGCCCCAATAGCGCTGGCGACTGATCAGCCAGTCGCGCAGACGAAACTGCACCCGGCCGTGTCCTAATTTGTTTTCTTCCGCCCATCGGGTAACCTTAAGTTTGCCTTCCTCGCTGGACAATCCATCGAATTGCCCTGAATTGACCATGATGCCGGCATCCAAATAAGCGGCATCCATCTTCGGCGAAGGCTTGCCGTCTGGCGAAATCACCTCTTTGATCGGTAGTTGATAGGATCGGGCAAACTCGAAATCACGTTCATCGTGAGCGGGTACACCCATCACCGCACCAGTTCCGTAGCTCATCAAGACATAGTCAGCGACCCAAATCGGCACCAGATCGCCATTAAACTGATTGACGACAAATGTGCCTAACGGCTTGCCTGTTTTTGTTTTTTCTCCGGTCAATCGATCCAATTCGGTTTTATGCTGTGTCTTTTCAATATAGGCCTCGACGTCCTGGCGGCGATCGTCAGTGGTCAGCCCCTTGACTAGGGGGTGTTCCGGTGCGAGAACCAAATAGCTGACACCAAATACGGTGTCTGGCCTGGTGGTGAAGACTTTAATTTGGATGTTTGGCTTGCTTTCTACTGTGAATGTCAGCTCTGCCCCCGCAGATTTGCCGATCCAATTTTGTTGCATAACGCGCACGCGTTCCGGCCAACCTTTAAGCTTCTCTAGATCAGTCAGCAATTCATCCGCGTAGTCGGTAATTTTCAAAAACCACTGCTTCATCTGAACCTGATCGACTTTATGCTCTGTATGCCTCCAGCAGCAACCGTTTTCGACCTGTTCGTTGGCTAAGACCGTCTGGCACAGACTGCACCAATTTAGCGCCGCCTCCTTTTGAACGGCCAGTTTGCGTTCAAAAAACTTGAGGAAGAGCCATTGGGTCCAATGATAATAGGCCGGATCCGAGGTCGCTACTTCTCGCCGCCAGTCATAACTAGTGCCGAGCTTTTTCAATTGCTCGTCCCGCATAAAGCGGATGTTCTGCTTCGTCCATTTTTCAGGATGTTCTTTATTTTTGATCGCTGCATTTTCAGCCGGCAAACCAAATGCATCCCAGCCCATCGGATTGAGGACGTTGTAGCCGTGCATGCGACGATACCGGCTGATCACATCCGAAATTGTGTAAACGCGCATGTGCCCCATGTGCAGGTCGCCGCTCGGGTAAGGAAACATGACCAAAGAGTAAAATTTTGGTCGTGGATCCTGATCCAGCGCTCGGTATATGCCGCTCTCTTCCCAGTGCTTTTGCCATTTTTCTTCGAAGTCTTGCGGCGTGTATTGACCAACCATGTAGCTCAGCTAACCTCATTTTGGGCGAACCAGATTTAGACGATTTTCTCTGCGACCGCTTGCGCGATCCCTGCGCGCGATCTGGAGACGCCTAGGAATCTTAGCTCAGGTGCACTGCGCGGACAAGCAAACGTTTGGCCATGCTAAGATTTTTAGCGCAACGACAAGCGATTGGAAATGACAAGCGATATCGATATCGATATAAAGGATTCGAGTTCAAGCTCGAGATCGGGATCGATCGCGAAATCCTCGCGACAGACCACCAGTGAGGATGGCGCTGCTATGACAAGCGTTGAGCAGATACCTAAGGATATTTGGAGCGAGGCCGAACAATTGGCTCGCGGTGCCGAAGTTTTGCCTGACGGACAGCTCGGATTAGCCAGGAAGATTCACGCCTGTCGGTCACAAGGTAGGGTCTTGCGGGTTAAATTGGGAATCGATCCCACCTCCTGCGACCTTCATCTCGGTCATGCCGTTGTTTTCGGTAAGTTGCGCCGCTTTCAAGAATTTGGTCATCAGGTTGTTCTCATTATTGGCGGCTTCACTGCGCTAATCGGTGATCCCAGTGGCCGAAATTCGACCCGTCCTGTGCTGGCTGAGCAGGAGGTGGAGGCAAATGCAAAGACTTATCTGGACCAAATGGGATTGATCCTCGATCTGTCTAAACTGGAGATCGTGAACAACGCCAGCTGGCTTTCGAAGATGGGCCTTTCAGAGTGGCTTAAACTGGCCAGCCGGGTAACCGTTAACCGCTTGATCGCCAAAGAAGCCTTCGGCGAGCGTCTGGAGAAGCAACTACCGGTTGCCTTTCACGAATTATTTTATCCGCTCTTGCAGGGTTACGATTCCGTAGCAGTCAAGGCCGATATCGAACTTGGTGGCACCGATCAACGCTTCAATGTTTTACAAGGGCGAGAGCTGCAACCATTTTTTCAGCAAGAGCCTCAACTTGTCATGCTCCTGCCGCTTCTGGAAGGGACAGATGGCGAGAAGAAAATGTCCAAGACTTACAATAATTACATCGGCTTGAAGGAGCCGCCGGACGATATGTTCGGCAAGTGCATGCGCATTCCCGATCATCTATTGATCAAATACTTCGAACTTGCGACAACCCTAACCAGTAGTGAGATAGATAAGATCAAGAAATGTTTGGACGAGGGCGGCAATCCCAAAGATATCAAACAACAATTGGCCCAACAAATTGTTCGTCAGTATCATGGTGAGGGAGCAGCCAATGCAGCATTGGGTAATTGGGAGCGAGTGCATTCGCAAAAGCTATTGCCTGAGGATATGCCACTGTATGAGGTGGCAGAAGGCATGCCGTTGTTCAGACTACTTACCAGTGCAACGCTGGCAGCCAGTTCGGGCGAAGCCAAGCGTCTGGCTGTAGAAGGCGGCGTCCGCTTGGATGGAACACAGATTAAAGATCCCAACTTCGTTGTCGAGCTTAAGCCGGGCACAGAAAAAATACTGCAGATAGGGCGGCGTAAATTTCTCAAATTGCGTCATCGAAGCCGTGAAAAAGAGTAAAGATTTGGATCCGTGGCCGGCAGCCGATCACCAATGCAAGCCGGGCGTGGATGTACACTGGTTACCTCATCTCAATCAGTTTAAATTGAATTCAATATAAGGATGCGGAAATGACGAATGTCGCAACCAGACCAGAGAGCAAGGGCGAGAAAGCAAAAACGCCTTTGAAACGACAATATGTAAACTTCGCCGTCTATGCCATTGATCCAGCATGGCGACGTTTGCCGCGCGCCGATCGCCAGCGTGGCAAAGAGCAGTTCGAAAGCTTGCTAAATAAATTTACTCAGTCCAAACGTGCTCAAGTTCTCATCTTTAGTACGTTGGGTATGCGAGCCGACGGAGACTTTTTGCTATGGGTGATCGCTGAGGACCTGGAGGCGATTCACGAATTAGCCCGCCTGATCGCCAATACCGACCTGGCTGGCTACTTGAGGCGAAGTCACTCTTTTCTTTCCATGACCAAGCGTTCGATGTATCTCGATCGCTTCAATCCTGATCATCCCGAAGACCGAGTTCACTTAATACCGGGCAAGTACAAATACATTTTCGTCTATCCGTTTGTGAAGAAGCGGGAGTGGTACGCGCTGGCTCAGCCTGAGCGGCAGGCAATGATGGATGAACATATCCGCATCGGCATGAAGTATCCTTCTGTCAAGCTGAACACAACCTATTCCTTTGGACTCGATGATCAGGAATTCGTAGTTGCTTTCGAATCGGATGAGCCTGGTGATTTTCTCGATTTGGTGCAGGAATTAAGAGAATCGCAAGCAAGCATGTACACCCTGCGCGATACGCCGATTATCACCGGCATTAAAACCAGTTTGACGGAGATGCTTGCTAGCCTTGGTGCGTGAAGGAAGAGGAACTAGATAGAAAATGTACGCGATTACAGCATCTATCTTGCTCATCGAGTTTCTGATCGGCATCGTTCTTGTTTCATTCATACCGGCGTACGCGCAGCCAAATTCAACAGCTCAGACAAAAACAAAGCCTTCACCGCCTCTGCCAGCGCCGACCAAAAGCCAAGTCAACAGTGCTTCGAGCCGGCCCGTCAATGAACAACAGAATGATGATTTGGATTTGACAGACGCTCAGAAACTTGAGCAGATCAAACAATCCAACAAGGTGGAAGACGAGAAAGTAAAACAGTTTATTGATAGTCAGCCACAGTCGGTGAAAGACGAGGCAATGGAGGATATTCAGGAGTTTCAATCGACGCCTGATCCATCGGCGTTGACCATGGAGGAGTTGAGGCGGCATCAGACGATCAATGCCAAATCCCAGCTGACGCAAGAGCAGCAGTCGGAAATGCAAAAGGCTGCCGGTAAATTGAGCAATGGCAAGACGGCTCCGCAATTGGCCGTGCCGGCGCAGATAATTTCGATGGAGAAATTGAAAGTTGGTGAGAATGCGCTCTTTTCTGTCCAAACTGCGGCGGGCGCGCAATGTAACGCAGAGGTCAATTTCGGCTCTGGCAGCAACGAGCGCATCAATCTAGCAACGACTAAAGCCAATGAAGTAGGTATCGCCAAATTTGAATTCAAGGTTCCAGACTCGCGTCGAGGGTACTTGATAATCAAGATTGATTGTGCCCTGGCTGGCAGCCATTCCCCAAGTATGAAGAAAATCGATATCAGTCGCTGACAATACATTTAACGTCGTTCAGATTATAAGAACAGCCGATCTATCGTTATAATTCAAGATACGGGGATATAGCTCAGTTGGTAGAGCGCACGGATCGCACCCGTGAGGTCAGGGGTTCGAATCCCCTTATCTCCAGATTTTCGAAAGCACGATAGTCATCCAAAAGACGCAGCAGACCAGGAGCAGCGGCTTAGTGGTAAGCAGGTAATGATACCGGTGATGGTGCTTTCGCTTTAGCCGGGACGACGCCGTCCCAGCGCTGTTTAATCGGATCGAATCTCAATTGATCGGATCTCAATTGCAAGGAATGGCAGCTGGCAACTTCGATGTTTTTGTGAAGAAGATTTTGCTTGTATCACAGAAAAGCTTCGTCAATGGTAATATACGACCAGCTTGCGGGCTATTAGCTCAGGTGGCTAGAGCGCACCCCTGATAAGGGTGAGGTCCCTGGTTCGAGTCCAGGATGGCCAGATCTCACTGACTGCTTCAAATCACCGACGGTAGGAAGAACATTCCTGGCGTCTGTTGCTGTTTTGCCGATCAGCATATTGATACGAATTCCTTATAGAGCCGGCTTTTCGTTGAACTGGCATAATTTGGTCTGCTCGGCCAGCAGCGGACCAATTTTTTGAGCGATTCTGGCGAATAATTGCTTGCCGCCGCGGGCGTTCATGTGACAGGCATCCTCAAAATTGTCCAGCGAGTAGCTCTCGGCTTGTAGATCGAGCAAAGGCACAGCGGATTTGGCGCAGGCTTCTTTCAAGCCATTTCTGTATATCTGCAGCATTTTCCGGTCAAGCAGAGCCAAATTTTGTGCAGGCAACGGCATACTCACAACGGCAAGAGCGATCTTTTCTTTAGCGCAATAACGGAAGAGCGCGTTGAGATACTTGAAATGCTGGCGGCATAGGTCAAAATTTGGCGGGTTGTATCGCATGTTGTAGACCTTTAGATCTGCCAATACGTTTGGACGCGGCTGATAACCCGCAGAGAACTGTCCATCACGGATGCCGATCAACGGCCGGAACTCTTTACCTTGAGTAAAATGATCGAACAAAGCGAACGCTACCGCCCGGGCATTGTTACGGCGAATGTCCAGGTGCTCATGCCAATGAGCAAAGGCATTGGCTGGCTGGCTTAGCGCGCGAACCTTCAACAATGCCAATTCAGGATAGGCATGGCGCAGCTTCTTTAAGCAATAGAAGACAAAGGTGTTGGCTCCGGAGCCCGTGTCATTGGAAACAAAATCACGCGGCGCCAAGCAGCATACGACTAACTTTGGCTTCCAATCTTTACGTTTTATCTGGTGCAAAACATATAAATCATCGGAGACCATCGCTCCACTCAAGGAGAGATTGGCCACGCTCAACTTAAGCTTTGTCTTTTGGCGCAGCAGCTCTTGCAGATAATCGGCTTTTCCGTAATTGGTGACGATATCAACGTACCACCACGGATCGGTACGGGCAGCGATACCATGCATTTCATCGTCGCACCTGGCGGCTGGCACCAATGTCAGTGACGAACCGAGAAGCACGATATCGGGAGAACTAAAAGAGGCAAGAAAGTCTTCTAGCTTAGAACCAAAAGGACGCGCGCAGTTGTCTTGAATCAACATCCAGGGCATCCAGAACGTTGACGAGAAGGCCAAGCCGACAAGGGCGAGACAGCTGGCAATGAATGTAGAAAAACGACGTTGCATCCGAGAATGTTCAGAAGGTTAGAGCGAAGTGGCATGGCCCGTAAGCAAAGCAATTGAAGTGCTCTGCCGGCACCGAAGTGTAGTGGTTGCAAAGTAAACAAACCTGAATTTCGATTAGTGATTAGAATGTATGGATGCTGCCGCGCATAATATGCTTATCATCAACTGCGGTTATGACCGGCACTGCCTCAAACTAAGGACATGTCTGATTGTTGCTGCATATCTAGGCAAGACTCGGTACAATGAGGCAAGCTATATCGTGTCAGGACCCTCTGTTGAAGGGAGGTTGATCTAACTTCTTAATTTGTCGCCTCAAGATGGGGGCTTGGCTCAGTTGGTAGAGCGTCTCCTTTGCACGGAGAAGGTCAGCGGTTCGAATCCGCTAGCCTCCAGAGTTTCAATAAAGAAGAAATTTCATCTCTGCTAGGTCAGATCGCAAGTGACGCTGATGCCGACAGGCATTGCGTATGTTTTGTCCGCGGCGCACCGTTCACGGTGGCAGATGCGGGAGTTTGATGTGCCCTTTCCACCCACATGTGAACCGAGTGAAGCGCCTTCTCTTGCGCATTCATCTTGTCAAAAGGGAGATAAATCTCACCCTGGTAGAAAATCAGACTAGCGAATTCATCTAACCTGGCTCATCGAAAGAGATAAATATCTAAAACGCCCATAAAGTCGGTCCAGCAGGTTGAGCACCGGTTTTTTTGTCACGATACCAATTCTGAAGCTGCCGATGCCTGATGCAAACGAATTCATTCCTACGAATCCATTATGGTCAAATACTGGGCCCCAGACATGCCCTCATCAATGAAGGCCGTGCTCTGAGCAACGATTGTTTTTGGTGCCTGTGGCAGGTTGGTTCGAAAAACCTCCTGCGGCGAGCCTATCCCTTCAATCCGCCTTACCGAGACGACTGGTTGATGAACTCCCTCGACGTATCCGAAGTGCATGACCCCGGTATGATCAGCCAGCAGGGTTCTGTCTATCTTGCCTTAGATAGCCATGCCCTTGCACTTTCTTTCTGCGGGTAAAGGCGTAAAACTGCCAAATCCGTCTCTGGTTCTCTGAAAATAACGTGACCTAACGTATCCCGTTCGCTCACTGTCGCTCCCGGCCGCCACATGTGGATTGCCTCTTCTGGTTTGATTTTGCTGACCACATGATTGGCAGTCAAAACAAAAGGGTTATTAGGATTGTCGCCCTTAATCAGATAGCCGCTTCCTAGTTCACCTCGATTCTCATGGAGATAGAAAATTTGGACAACGTGGTCTCGATGTCGCGTGAATAACTGTGCTCTGCTATTAGTGGCAGGGAGTTGCAGATCCTCCACCTCTCCGGTAAGGCGTAAGCTCGGCACTGTTACTGGCAACTCTATTTTGGTGCTGCATGGCAAATGCGAGCCACTCCAGATTTGCTCTCTTATTGCGCCGAGTCCGGATTCTTCGCCTGCTTCGACCACTCTGGCAGCCGCTTCCCGAAGTGTCCCACTCTCTGCTAGCCTAAGACCTTCCCCTAATACTTCTGCTAAGGCGCCCATGTATAGATACTTTCTCCCCGAATGATCCCCATTCAAGGCGAATGTACATTTTGGCCTCTTCGGTCACAACTGGGGAAAGTCCCACAACCATGTTGCATGTCATCTGCCAGCCGCTTGTCAGGGAGCACTGTGAGACGAGTTAGAAAATCTGCCAGTAAATCTAACTGACTGACCAATCCATAATTCCGGAACCCTTACTCCGCCGCCTGAAAATTGCAGCTGGGTGCTCGCTGATCCTTGCAAAAACGTTAGCGTCAGCGGAAACTACCGCTTATATAGGTTATGATTACGTTTGATATCCATATATCTTTATGGATGCCGGGAAGCGGCAAAGCTTTAATCAACTATTCAGAAATGTCATTAGTTGCGGTCTTTCCAATCTGGTAGACTGGATAATCCAAGTTTCGGGAAACCTCCCGACGGCAGCCGAAAAGCCGTAATTTTTGGCTCCGTACCCTGAAAACTGCATATTGAGGTCCGTATTCCACCAATAATTTGTCTGGAATCTCAGCGGTGTCCTGCCGCATGAGAACACATTCCAGACTTTGGTTAAGCTACAAAGAGCGCACGGTGGATACCTTGGCGCCAGCAGCCGAAGAAGGACGCAATAAACTGCGAAAAGCCGCGGGGAGGCGTTATAGCCTGCGATCCGCGGGTCTCCGAATGGGGCAACCCCGCCAGAGTAATGTCTGGTGACGCATGACTGAATACATAGGTCATAGCGAGGTAAGCTCGGGAACTGAAACATCTTAGTACCGAGAGGAAAATAAAACAAACTAGTGATTCCCTTAGTAGCGGCGAGTGAAAGGGGAACAGCCTAAACCTGTATGACGCAAGTCACACAGGGGTCGTGGGACACCATCACGAGATGGGATGAGAGTAGTTGAAGAGGTCTGGAAAGGCCCACCATAGACGGTGACAGTCCGGTAAGCGAAATTCTCTGAACCTCAGGTGTATCCCAAGTAGTGCGGGGCACGGGAAACCTTGCACGAATCTGCCGGGACCATCCGGTAAGGCTAAATACTGACTGGCGACCGATAGTGAACAAGTACTGCGAAGGAAAGGTGAAAAGAACCCCTGTGAGGGGAGTGAAATAGAACATGAAACCGTGTGCTTACAAGCAATTGGAGCACTATTTGATAGTGTGACAGTGTGCCTGTTGAAGAATGAGCCGGCGAGTTGCCGTATGTAGTTGGTTAAGCAGTTAACATGCGAAGCCACAGGGAAACCGAGTCTGATAAGGGCGATGATAATTACATGCGGCAGACCCGAACCCAGGTGATCTAGGCATGGCCAGGATGAAGCGCGTGTAACAATGCGTAGAGGTCCGAACCAACCGGTGTTGAAAAACCGGTGGATGAGCTGTGTTTAGGGGTGAAATGCCAATCGAACTTGGAGCTAGCTGGTTCTCCCCGAAAGGCGTTGAGGCACCGCGTTGGACGTAGCTTGCAGGGGGTAGAGCACTAGTTCGGTGCGGGCGACGAAAAGTCGTACCAAATCGAGTTAAACTCCGAATACCTGCAATGTTTATCCAGCAGTGAGACGGCGAGAGATAAGTTCCGTCGTCAAGAGGGAAACAGCCCAGACTACCGACTAAGGTCCCAAAGTACATGCTAAGTGGTTAAGGAGGTGGAGTTGCATAGACAACCAGGATGTTGGCTTAGAAGCAGCCACCATTCAAAGAAAGCGTAATAGCTCACTGGTCAAGCGACTCTGCGCCGAAAATATCTGGGACTAAGCATGTCACCGAAATCGTAGGCTTGCGCAAGCAAGCGGTAGGGGAGCGTTGTGTTGTAGGTCGAAGTATGAGCGTAAGCACGTATGGACGAAGCACAAGTGAGACTGTCGGCTTAAGTAGCGAAAACATTGGTGAGAATCCAATGCACCGAAAGACTAAGGGTTCCCACGGCAGGTTCGTCCACGTGGGGTTAGTCGGGGGCTAAGATGAGGCCGAAAGGCGTAATCGATGCACAACGGGTTAATATTCCCGTACCACCGTAGATCGTTATGAACTAAGTCGGGACGCAGGAGGCTATATTACCGGGGCGAATGGATGTCGCCGCCAAAAGCGTAGCTAGTTCGGGTAGGCAAATCCGCCCGGGCGTTAAAAAGTAAGGCTGAGTAAGGAAGAACACACGTGTTCAACGTAATAGATGCCACGCTGCCGAGAAAAGCGGCGTAGTCAGATCGAAGGTGCCCGTACCCGAAACCGACACAGGTAGTCAGGTAGAGAATACCAAGGTGCGCGAGATAACTCTCTCTAAGGAACTCGGCAAAATAACCTCGTAACTTCGGAAGAAGAGGTGTCATGTTAGGGTGTAAGCCCACGCGGCTGAAGCTCGAGATGATCGCAGCGACGAGGCTCAAGCGACTGTTTAACAAAAACACAGGTCTCTGCTAAACCGTAAGGTGATGTATAGGGGCTGACTCCTGCCCAGTGCCGGAAGGTTAAGTGGATCGGTTAGCGTAAGCGAAGCTGAAAAACAAAGCCCCGGTGAACGGCGGCCGTAACTATAACGGTCCTAAGGTAGCGAAATTCCTTGTCGGGTAAGTTCCGACCCGCACGAATGGAGTAACGATTTGAGCGCTGTCTCGGAGAGAGGCTCGGCGAAATAGGATTGTCTGTGAAGATACGGACTAGGCGTGCCAGGACAGAAAGACCCTATTGAGCTTTACTGTAGGCTGAAATTGTCTGCGGGTTAGATCTGCGCAGGATAGGTGGGAGCCTTTGAGATCTGGATTTTGGTTCAGATGGAGGCAACGGTGAGATACCACTCTGATTTAACTAGCATACTAACCTCGTTCCATGAATCTGGGCGGGGAACAGTTTCAGTTGGGCAGTTTGACTGGGGCGGTCGCCTCCTAAACAGTAACGGAGGCGCCCAATGGTTCCCTCAGGCTGGTCGGAAATCAGCCATCGAGCGTAAAGGTAGAAGGGAGCTTGACTGCAAGAGAGACATCTCGCGCAGGGACGAAAGTCGGGCTTAGTGATCCCACGGCTCCGCATGGAAGGGCCGTTGCTCATCGGACAAAAGTTACCATAGGGATAACAGGCTGATCTCCCCCAAGAGTCCACATCGACGGGGAGGTTTGGCACCTCGATGTCGGCTCATCGCATCCTGGAGCGGTAGTACGTTCCAAGGGTTGGGCTGTTCGCCCATTAAAGCGGTACGTGAGCTGGGTTCAGAACGTCGTGAGACAGTTCGGTCCATATCCGGCATGCCCGTAGGATTTTTGAGAGGAGCCGTCCCTAGTACGAGAGGACCAGGACGGACAGACCGCCAGTATACGAGTTATCACGCCAGTGGTAGACGCTCGGTAGCTGTGTCTGGAGCGGATAAGTGCTGAAAGCATATAAGTACGAAGCCCACCTCAAGATGAGAAATCCCATGGAGTTAATCCAGTAAGGACCCCGGAAGACCACCGGGTTGATAGGACGCAGGTGGAAGTGCCCCGCAAGGTAAGCATGCAGCTGAGCGTTACTAATTGTCCGAGGGCTTATCCAATATTATTGGAGAGCCTGTCACAAGTAACGTTGTGACGAACTCTAGTGAAATACGCTAATTGGATGCGAAGCATCCTCCTCAATATGTAGTTTTCAGGGTACTGGTGGGTCGCGCAAGCGACCAGCGGTGCAACCGATAAAGAACCAGACGCGGATGGACGTCATCGGTTCAAATAAATAAATCGTTTGCCCGCAACCGCCAGAACCAAAGGTGGTATTGACACCGAATACGGTGACCGCCTACCCTAAAGGTTCTTGGTGCCAGAGCGACCGGAACACACCCGTTCCCATCCCGAACACGACGGTAAAGACGGTCAGCAGCGACAATACTTGGTGGGAGACCGCCCGGAAAGATAGCCCGGTGCCAGGAGTTATAAATCCCTCGATCTAATCGGTCGAGGGATTTTGTTTTTCCAGCCTAGATTCTCTTCTCTAGAACCTGCGTCGCAGCTTGAGCAAGAAACGCACTACGGTTATTCGTCACTGCATCGATGCGAGCAAGTAAACGCTCGTCCATTGTAAGTTGAATGCGCACGGCTTTGCCTTGTGCCGGCAACAATGGAACTGTGGCCACAATCGCGTCTTTTAGATCGACAAATAGAAGGTGCGGACAACACTAGCAATCAAACCCCAGCTTTTGATGTGCAAATGAGCACCACAAGGAAAGAGCCAGACCAAGTACCGGTAACGGACATGATTACGTTGAATCAAATGTTCAATCAGCAGGACGCCAGAGGATATGCTGCAGATACTTTTAGTGTTTACAACGCTGGAGGCGCTCTTCTGGACTTGACCAGCTCGGTAGGTTTAAATCAAGCCAGTTATGCAAAGCGGAATGATTCAGATGATTTCAAAGCTTATCTAACATATTTGAACAAATACTTACACGACGCGAAAATGCTGAGCCAGACTGTCAATATCGAGGGTGCAAGCACTAAACACCGTATGCTCTATTTGGAGCTAAGCACCACCTCTGGCTCAAAATTACGCCTGGATTCGCAAATCGAACGCTTGCCGGCACCTTGACGCGTCTTTCAACGTGTAATTAAACCTGGGTTCACCTTAGCAGTAAGAGCAAGACCGAATTCGAGCTTCTTCGTCAAGCTAGGACCAACTTCCATTACCGCAGTCACTATAAGTGCTGACGTGGCTCACATTGTGGACGTCGCTGGCTCGAGACTACGATGGTAAGAACAGCGACGGAGAGACGGCGATGAAAATCATTACAAAATCCACTTGCGCCATGCTTCTTCTTGGTGCACTGTGCTCAGGTCCGAGCGTCAAAGCTCAGACTGTGCCCAGTAACTACACAACTGAATACGGCCAACTTACACAGGCCCTCGGCTCATTTATTACGAGCTTGGATAACCGCTCGAAGTCTCCTGCCCGCACTTGTTTTGCAGCGGAGCTGCAATCAGCAGCATCTGCAAACGGCCTCAGTCTTCTCACACCAGCAGCTGAGAAGAATATGCTTATGGAACTGAATGAGTATAAGAGAATGGGCGTTGGTGCAATTGTCATTCAGCTTCGTTTTCCCATGCTCTGCTCGGACTTCTGGAGTGCAGTAAATAAGGATGGTCCAAACGACGCTGCCTACCGCAGCATGGTCTCCTATTATCAATATGTAATAGCGCAGTGTCACTCTTTAGGCATCAAAGTTATTGCTGAAACCGGACCCGTCGATGTTTCGTTAGCGACGCTCGGACCGCAAGCCTATCAATTTGCTTCGAATTTGAGCCAGGCCAATTACACGAAAGAGATGGCTCAAGATGTCACTGCCACCGCGTCCTGTCGCCCAGATGTGATATCTTTTGTGGCAGAGCCAAATACGGACAATGTTCGTAGCAATCAAAGCTTATATGAGAATCCAGCGCAGATGCAGGCTTTTGTACAGTCAATGGTTGGTGCAGTCAGCGCCGTTAACACGCAACTGCATGCAAGCATTGTCACCGCAGCCGGTGCCCCGGCATGGATGACGCGAGCTCAAGACTACGACACGCTGCTGGAGGTAATTCCAGCGCTTACAGCAATTGACCTGCATCAATATTTTGCCGGCAACAGTGAATTGATAACTTTTACTGCCCTGGCAGATGCCGCCAAGAAAGCCGGCAAACAGGTGATCAGCAGCGAATGTTGGCTGAACAAAGCCGGCGTTGGCAGTCCTCCAGCTAGCCCCACTGTCGTAAGCCCGGGACCGATAGTGACGATGGCTGTTGATGCATTCAGCTTTTGGATTCCATTAGATGAACAATTCATGTCTGCCATAGTTCAATGGTGCCAAGTCGAGCAACCGACCTACTTCACGTTCTTCGAGCCGAATCTGTTGTTTGCTTACTTAAACTACGCTCAAGTGGGATCGCAAAGCTACACTCAGATCAGAACCGATGAACAACAAGCAGCGCAGGCTGCAAGAAGTGCCAATCAATTCTCTACTACCGGCACCTATTATTCGAAGTTGATTCAAGCCCAGTAGAGGTTAGCCACTTAATTAGCTCAATTGGAAATCTCGACTTTCATCCTTCCCCGGACTTCCTCGCAAGAGGTCCGGGGTTGGCTTTATTGCGGTCCGAGCCGGTCCGTTGCGGTCCGAGCCGGGCCGATTGTCAGCGCTTCCGATGAGCCAAGGTATGTTGAATTGCCCATTTCACGATGAGCGTGTCGGCAACATACTTTGAATATTTTGAGCTGCCAGCGAATATATTCACGTAGTCTGGACATGCAATCTAAGGTAGATTTTCAATGTATCTCCGGAAACACAAACATGACGTCTTTGATCATCTGAGCTTCTATGACGCCTTCGCATCTGATCTACGAGCAGCTAGAGCGCTTGTCTTAATCCAAAGCCCGTTCATTGCAGATAGACGTATTCGAAAACTACAGCACCTGGTTACAGAGTGTATTCGCAGGCGTGTTCGCGTTTGCGTTTTTGTCCAGCGCCCGGTGAAATGGCATGTGGAGCAGGATTTCGAAGTTCGGTTGGCTTCAGTCGAGCGAACTTCGAAGTTGCTGTCGTCGTTAGGTGTGCACGTTGCCTTCCGCGAGCGGGTGCATGAGAAGTTGGCTACCATCGACGAGAGAATCTTATGGGAAGGTAGTCTCAACATTCTCAGCCATAACGATTCATTTGAACGGATGACGCGTTGGGTAGATCGACGCATGGTGCAGCAGGCTATTACCACTCATAAGCTCAATTCCTGCGACCTATGTTGCCGGCGCCGTAAGTCTCCTCTCACGCTACTGGGTTCGGAGCAGCTGATCATAATCGGCGACGCAATTGCGAAGCGCCGGAAATTATTGGGAATCTCTCAAGTCAATCTAGCCGAAAGGTCGGGAATTGCGCAGCCGGTAATCTCGCAAATCGAGGCAGGCAAACGAGAGATTGGAATTACCAAGCTAATACGGATCTGCAAAGAGCTCGATCTTGAACTGCGAGCTATGCCATGGTTCCTATTGCCGGCAATTGATGAATTACACCAGGACTTTTAAGTGGATAACGGAAAATATTCCAAATATGGAATAGAAAATTCTAAAAATTATTCCAAATATTGAATATTGTTATTGGAGTCGAGTTCGCACCGAATACGGTGACCTGCAAAACCCGGGATGAAAGAATCTCTTAGAAATGGCCGGCGTGCCACCGCGCTTCGTTATCTAAACTTCGTTCGGGATGAAGCCTGTAGACACGCTTGAAGTTAAACTTGGTGTGCTGTCAAGAGCCTGCGCTGCTAATCCGCTCACTGGGATCGGCATTTGTGTGGGATTTTGGACCAGATATCAGGAAGACTACAAGTTCCGGACGAGATATGATTGATAAGGGGCGCGATGCAGTCGGAACAGACGAAAGATCCAGCAAATCTGAGCCAGCAATGTGTCAATTGCGGCGGCCGCTATGGCAGCGATGAAGTCGTCTGTCCTAAAGACGGCGGCATTTTGGTCGCCGCCAAGAACGAGCCGTTGGTCGGACAAGTTATCGAGGGAAAATACGAGATTCTCGAGGTCCTGGGCGGCGGCGGCATGGGTCTTGTCTATAAGGCTAAGCACCTGCTTATGAATCGCACCGTAGCGATCAAGATGCTGTTGCCTGAAGTGATTGGCAGTGAAACGGCATTGGCTCGCTTCCAGCAGGAGGCGCAAGCTGCTAGCTCGCTCAATCACCCGAACATCCTCACGGTTTTCGACTTTGGTCAAACAGCTGACGGTAAGCCTTATCTGGTCATGGACTACCTAGAAGGGAAAGCTCTTTCCGAAGTACTGGACAAGGAAGGTCATTTGCCGTTAGCGAGAGCCGTGCCGATTTTCATTCAAATTTGCTCCGGATTGGCGCACGCGCATCAGAAGGGCGTCATCCACCGTGACCTTAAACCGGCGAACATCATGCTTGTGGACTTTGAAGGTCAAGCGGATTTTGTCAAAATCGTTGACTTCGGCATTGCCAAACTGTTGTCCAAAGAAGATGGACATTCAGTTAATTTGACGCAGACAGGGCAGATCTTTGGCAGTCCTCTCTATATGAGTCCCGAGCAATGTCGTGGTACCGGGCTTGATGCGCGGTCGGATATTTATTCGCTGGGCTGTGTCATGTATCGCACTGTATCTGGTGAGTCACCATTTCTCGGTCAGGATGCTCTTGAGGCTATGTTCAAACAAGTTAACGATGTGCCGCGACCGTTTTCTGACTGTTGTCCGGACTTTAAGATACCTCCTAACTTTGAAGCGATTGTGACCAAGGCGCTAGAGAAGGAGCCGCAGAATCGCTATCAATCAATGCTCGAGCTGAGAAAGGATCTGGAAGACTACTTTGGCATCACCAGCTCGTCGCCATTTATCGTTCCGCTGAGCGAAGAACAAGCGGCACGTATAACCGGCTCGCGCGAGACGGTTCAAGAGAGAGAGACGACCAATACAAGTCTCAAATCGACTGGCGCTGCTAAGCTGGGTTCATCTGCTGCGCCTGACACTGCCCCCCTGTCTGCCGCAAGCGCGGCACCAGGTTCTCAGCCGGCCGATGAGATGAGAAACCGGCCCTGCCGCACGCTCTCAAGACTTGACGACCGGGTCTGCTACCTGGTCCGTAGTTTTGGCGAAGCTGCCGCCGGGCAAAGGCAAATTTATCATTGCCGGTGTTTCAGCATTGGTCGCTCTGGCTTTGATCGTATTCGTCGTCCAGCATTTCAGTACACATATCGGGTCGAATGGTGCAGTCACCGAAAACATCAATGTCCAACAAGTGATGAAGGCTGCTCAGGATGACTACAGCCGAGGCGAATATGCCCAAGCTGAAATGAAACTGAAGAAGGCTTTGCGAAAGGCGCAAGGTGTTAGCGATATGGTCAATGTGTTTGCTATTCAGGTGTTCCTTCGCCGGATCTCACTGGCTGAATTTAAATACGATCAAGCAAAGAGCTATCTCTATTCGGTGGTCAGTTATAGCGATCCCGGCGTAAAACCGAGCGACACCGAAATGGCCGAAGCGTTGAATAGCTTGGCCATTATCTATACTCAGACTGGACAGAACGATAAAGCGAGCTCGTACTTCAAACGCGCCCTGGCTTTGAAGCAAAAGATGGATCCTAAGCAAGCCAATGTCGCCGGCACTCTTTCTGGTATGGGCGATCTGGAATTGCGAGAGGGACATTATAAGGAAGCGCTGAAGTATCTTTTGCAAGCCAAAGAATTGAGCATCAAAACTAGTGGATTGGAGCATCCAGACACGGCCAAGATTCTATGTGATCTAGGTCAGGCTTATCAGTTTCTCAATCAATTGTCTGACGCGGACGCTGCTTACAAGCAGTCTCTGTCTATTCGACAAAAAACATTGAATCCCGGCGATCCGGCCGTAGCTGATAGCGAAATGGTTATGGGCTCTTTGGCTTTTCGCAAGGGCGATTACGCAGGCTCAGAAAAGCTTTTCAAAAGCGCACTGGCAATCGATGAACATGCCTTCGGACAAAACAACGTCGCTGTTGGAGAGATATATTTCGTTCTCGGTGTCCTTTACCAAAAGCAGAATATGTTGGATAAGGCAGTGGAAAGCTACTCCCGTTCTTACGCGATTCGCAGTAAAGTATTGGACCCCAAAGATCCTAAGCTCAAACGTACCAAAGAGTTGTTGCAGTCTGCCCAGAGAAGGCTGCGCCAGATACAAATAAGCGCTCCGGTGGCGAGCTTCGCTCGCTACGGCTCTGTCGCCGCAGCTCGCTACGCTGAGTGCCGTTCACAACCTCCGTCGGCGGCTCTTCGCTCGCCGCCGTTACACCGGCATGATTGTGTGAGCGAAGACGTTTTCAGTCATCAAGGCTCGCCGCTTGTCTAGATAGTCGAGTACACAGTCCACAAAAGTGGCGTGGCTCCAGGTGAGTGGTGATACCGACATTGGTTCATTCGTGAATGGATGAACCTGCTCTGCCAGTGCACCGGATTCCAGAGCATGGTCGGCTACCCACTCCAAAACCTGAACGGCATCACGCAATCCTTCCTGGGAGCGGCTATTGGCGATGTCGTACTTGGCTAACCACATCGTGCAAATGAACCAGGGGTTGCCCGGCACTTTGTCTAAATCTTTGTGCTCAACCTGATGATAGTAGTCGTTTTGATAGCGAGCGACGCCGCCGACATCGGTCTTTACCCAGAGCTTATCTTTGATCGCTTCCATTGTTGCTTTTACTTTTGGATCGCGGACTGGCAAGCCAGCAAAGGCAAAGCAAGCATACATTGCCGCATCCACAGTCATGTCCAATTGGTAGCCGTCCTTAGTTCGCGTCGCCATACGGCAAAAGCGGTTATCCGCTTCCGACCACAAATACTTGCACATCGCTTGCTGCACTTCGTCTGCCGCCTCTTCATAGATTCGGTGTTTTTCCAGCTCACCCAGTGCGTGGCAGAAATTGGCGGCGGACTGCAAGCCGGCAATGACACTAGAGACGGTGAACAGATGAACGCCGTATCTCTCTTCCCAGAGATCGTAGGATGGCAATGGCAGCTTGGTTTCCGGATCGCGGAAGCGCACGAGAAAATCGCCGGCTTTCATAATTAAGCCCTGGAACATCGATCTCATCGCCTCCACATTCCGGTATCTCCGGAAGTGTTCCCATAAGGACCAAAGCACAAGTGCAGTTTCGTCTTCTTGAATTGGCAGATCTAACTTGCCATCGCGGATCCAGGGATGCCAGCTCGAAGCCAACGTTCGATCCGGATTGTATTTATGCAAGAGATAGCCGTCTTTGGTCATCACATCAGCACAGAAAGAGAAGAATCTCTGGGCTATGTCGCGATAGCCAGCTCTGGTCAAAGCGTGTGCCACCAGCGCACCGTCGCGAGGCCACATATACGAATATGTATCGCGGGCAAACTGAGTGATGTCGTGATCATTGGCGGCGATAATTGCACCGCCTTGATCGATTTGTGTCCGGATAATCAGCAAGCTGCGCTTAAATAAGTCAATCACCTTTTGGGGCAGATTCAAAAAGTCAACGTGTTCAGGGTTGACCCAGAGTCGCCAGTAGTTTTGGTTGCGTGGTACAAAATAATCCGGACCTTTGTGCCGGACGTATTCGTCTAGTTCCGCTACCTCATCGTAATTGGTCCCAAAGCACATCCAATAATGGGCAGTTGCTGTAGCATTTGGTTCTAAGGTCATATGGATACCGATTGTCGAATCGACAGAACCTTGGGCAATGCCATTGCAGCCGAGAGTGCCATCTTCCGCGTCTAGCCAAGTGCCTTGGGCACCGTTCACTTCTTTGTTGCCGGTTGACCATTGGGTAATACCAACTTTGTCCGGCGTGGCGCCACTGCATAAGAACCAGCGGCTCTTTTTGTAGTGAATTACGGCCTCGGTGCGCGGGTCATAAAAAGCTGTATCGCCCACTTCACTTTCGAAGATGTGGAAATCTTGATTGAAGAAGAGTCTGACATCGCGTTTGGAATTACTGGTATTAGTGACATGAATTTCGCGGACGAAGATGTCGTAGTAGTAGTCGACGAGATCGTGGATTTGGATATCTAACTTCAGCCCGGCATGATTGAGCAAGACATCGGTAACCAGCGATTCCTTTGAATAGCGCCGCTTTATGTCCCAATCGCTGCCAAACCAGGCCATCTTGCCGTCGGCCCAAACGCCGGAATTGCTTACATGGCCAACTGTCTGGTTTTCCTGGCCAACGTGCGGATAGTAAATGTCTCTCAATCTATATTCAGTATCGAAGTTGATTAATACCTTGCCGTTGCCGATAGGTAGATCTCTAGGCATTCGTTTCTCCTCGCCAGTGTTGAGTTTTTGCCATGGCTCCCTCTTGAACAAAAACATGCCAATCTTGACGCAAAGCGAAACTGAAGATTGCGACAATCCGAGGCAATCTACATTTGACTATTTTAATCTAGATACTAGAACCCGTAGTGCCAGTGGTGCTGTTCGCAGAAGCTCCTCGCGTTTCGTAATATGCTACTTGGCGCAACTCGGAGGTTGTGAATGACGGAGTCGAAAATCATAGTTGTGGGGGCGGGTGTAGTCGGTTTGACAACGGCTATTGTTTTGCTGCGCGCGGGACTGGCTGTGGAAATAATTGCGCGAGAAGCTACATACCAGACAAATTCAGCTGCCGCTGCTGCATTTTGGTATCCATACCACGCCGATCCCGTGGAGAAGGTCGAGAAATGGGGAGCGATATCACTCAAGACCTTTAAGGAGCTTACGCGCGTCAGCAACTCTGGAGTGGTGGTGAAGCGCTTTCTGGAAGTTATGCAAACTGCCGATTGTTCTCCCTGGTGGGCTGATTTAGTTGACAATTTTGTCACAGCTAAGCCGTACGAAATACCTGATGGCTATAAATCCGGATTCTGGTTTGATATTCCCATCATCGACACGACGCTCTACTTGCCATATCTTGTAAATTGCGTTGTCGGTCTTGGTGGCACGTTCCGCTCGATGCACATATCCAGCTGGCAGGATTTATTGGATGAAACGAACATCATAGTGAATTGCGCCGGCATGGGAGCTCGCGAGTTGACAGCTGACCGCGACTTACATCCGGCTAAGGGGCAAGTCTTAAGCATCCGGCGCTCAGACGATCACAGACCAATGATCGACCTGACCGGTGGAACACATATGGCGCATATTACGCCCCGGTATAATGACACCATACTCGGTGGCACATATTTGGAAGATGATGAAAGCTTGGTTGTCGATCCTGAGGAGAGCGCTGCAATTATCGAACGGTGTAGAAAAATCTTTCCAGAATTGAGAGTTAACCCTGAAACAGACATCCTGATGGCAAAATGTGGACTGAGACCTGTTCGCTCCCAAGTGAGGCTTGAGACCGAACAAATTTCAGAGGGCAAATTTGTTGTTCATAATTATGGGCATGGCGGTGCCGGCTTCACCCTGTCCTGGGGATGCGCTCACGATGTCGAACAAATTGTTGGTCAACTTTGCCGCTCCAGCCGTCCGGGCTGATGACAAAATTCAGGCATTTCCCTATGTCTCAAATATCAGCCGACCGGAATAATCAGAAAGGACAAGGCGAACATTGATCTAAGAGAGAAAGAGATGAAAACTCATCCGTTTACCTTTTTGCCAGCGCTCTTCCTCATTCTGGCACTGAGCAGCTCAAACGTTTCGTTCGCTGCCTCCCCCATCTTTTCTAAGTATTGGGAAAATGGGTTGGCAGCCCAAAACTCTAATGATCTGGCGAAAGGCCGATGAAGAGTACACATTGGCTTTGCGTGAATTGCAGATATGCCCGTGGACTATGGGACTCAATGTTTTCGATAAAATCGATCAGCTGACAAAATGCTTCATTCAGACAAAAGACTATGCTCGCGCAGAAGAATCATTGAAGTTCGGCATCGATATTGGCGGCAGTTATCATCTCATTGAACAGCTAGCGGCGCTCTATAAGTTGCAGGGCAAAACAGCAATGGCCAAAGAAGCAGAACAAAGCGCTAGCGACTATGTAATTGAAAGCGCTGATAACTGGGATGACGGCCAGGCGCTGCGCAATAGAAGGTTCTATTGCCTTGGCCATTTGCAATCTGCACGCTCATTGGGAACCGATACTTACGAGGTTACTTTAGACAACGGCATGGTTTTGCATCTGCCAACAACGAATCCAAATAAAGGCAATGGACTCAAATCTGATCCGACTTTGGCTTCTGATTTTCAACCGCAACCGCCAGACAACATAGTTCATCTGGCTGAGCGCAGAACTCTTGTTTTGGTCTTTAAGAAACTGAACGCTATCACTCCGCTTGATTATTGTCTTTGCCTGGCTGGTAGATTTTATCAAGCGACACTGGTATCCGATGTTCATAAGCAATATCTGAGCGATACCGACTCGGCTCTGGCAGAAGATCTCTTTGCCTTCCGACCGTTGATGCCATCAACGATTGTTGCTAAAGAAGCGGACAAGTCGCCGGGATGGTGGAAGATCACTCTGAACAGAAAAGGCTATTGGGCAGAGTACAGAGCATGCACTTTCAAACTTGCAGAGGTTGAGGCAAAGGAGCTGAATAAATCAGACCGGATTCTTCTCTTAGGCAAGACATCAGGCGGTGGTTTTCTGTCGTATCGTTTTTTATTGCTTAAGGACGGACAGGTTTTGAAACAGATTCGACCAACGGAGCCGCCCTATAAAGAGCCGATGCTGGCTTATCCTCGTTATGTTATTCAGGGACAACCGCGCCAATCACCACCTGATTACAGTCTGGCAAAGTGTCTAATTGAAGGTAGTGAAGCTTTATGCCAATCGAAGCTCGCTCAACCGCTAGACATTACGCAAGGTCAGCCACTTCTTTCCAATGTACAATTTGCCCGCTTTGGCCAGATGGCGCTATGCCCGGTAACACTTACCAATGGCATGTCTTTTGACGTTATAGTTAGCAGTTTCCAGAATCGTCCAAGCGATTCTTTGGCTACAAACCCGATCGTCGCAGACAAAGGCGCACAAGCGCTGGTGTTTGTAAAAAGTGTCGGCAGCCTCGATGATCCAGCCGAAAAGCAACTTGTTTATAGTCTATTTGTCGGTGGCAATCTCTACGAAGCTATCCCTTCAAGCAGTTTGGTGCAAGGCAAATACAAAGCCAGAGTAGCAGGGTTAGAAGATTTTATCGGCGTTTGCTGCACAGAAATATCCGGCCTTGCAAACAGCAAGAACGGATCAACTGTCTCCTTCATCAATGGCACGGACTGCGAGGTATCGGCTGCCGGTCAATTGAAAAAAGGACCTGTTCTCATCTTGTGGAATGCACAAGATGATGGTGAGAAGTTCAAGCTGCTCACCGAGGGCGGTGCCTACGATGCTGAGCCGCCACACAATGAACTGTCAGCCTCCGGCATTGAAGCGAGGAAGTTGATCAATCAACCAGTGGCGGTAGCCAATCCGCTAGAGTGGGCTCGTTCAGGCTGGTACAGGAGCCTGACTGGACCGACCAGCGGCTTGATGGTCAGTGTTGCTTACCCGATTGAATTTCAGCAGGCGGTAGCGGCAACCTCTGGTGCCGGTACGACACCGTTTGACTGCCAAAAATGGATAGGCCAGTTTACCTGGGGTATGAGAGAGCTGTGGTGGCACCTTCTCACTCAAGCCCAGCCAAATATCATGATTTTGAACCCGGATATTGCCAAGACAGCTGTACCAAAGATGCCAGTTCTCAAAAGTGATCCGGCCCCTGGTCTACCTAAGTTCTATGTGACCGGCGAAGCGCAGATACTCGTCTCCATCGCGCGCATAGGGCAAGCGAGAAAAGTGACGGCCAAGGTGTTGCAGTCGAATCTCCCGGATAATTGCAATCAGGTCTTGGTCCAGTCAATTGAGGCGAACTCGGACCATGCGATCTTTTGCCTGCCTGATTTGCCGCAGTTTGACAACGCTTCCTTTCTGGTTAGATTTCGCCTGCGCAACCAGTAAATGCTCATTGCCTTCCACCCACTGGATCGGTCGATGCTGAAGATCGAAGCAGAGGATATTTTTATCAGAATCGAGCAGCGCTTGCCGCCCGCATGGCCTGCGAAATCCACTCAGAGTAAGTCATCGGTGGCAGACAAGCAGCTTTTCGCTGGCACTGCAAGTTACGTAAGCGTACATAGTTCTCCCCTTCGACTAAATAGAGCTGTCCGTTTTTGCCTCTGCCTTCGGCAAATTTTGCCTGGTGGAAGTTGCCGTAGTCCAGGATCAATTGGGGAGGCGAATATAGACGGATAGAATACTCACCGAAATAGGGTCCGCCGCTAATTCGCAAAAGGGAAAATCCGGAAAGACAAACCAATTCATTGTATATGCCAGATTGATCTATATAGCCCTCCAGTGGCTTTACTTCAATAAATATTCGCAAGCTCGGTAACCAGAAATCTGGCAGGTAGGAAGCGGACGGCAGACTATACCGCTCAGCTTCATAAGCGAAATCGATACCCAGAGTTTGTAAAAATATCGCCCACCTCGCTTCTAGTCTGCTTCGAAATTTGTTATTAGCATACTCAGTGGGAATTGCTTGCATGGTTCACCTCAGGCTTTAACAGCTTAACGGACTCAACTGACTTCATAGGAAAGTAGAGCAATGTTTGAGTAACTTTGCTATGTTCAATTGCACAGTTGATCAAATCAGCCGGCTGCGGCAATACCAAATGCCATACCCGAGCAAGGTGTTGAATGAACCATCTCGTCCAGGCGTGTCGCGAGCTAAAATTTGTGCCCGGCTGAGAACTGCCCCTAACTTTCCACCACCGGGAAGTATTCTTCTTCAGTCAAGCCGAATGTCCAAGCCACTGCTTGTTTGGCGCGGGTCATGTTAGGCGGCACGCGCAAGAAGTATTCATTGAATGAACCGTCTGGCTCGGGCGTTGAGTTCACCACATGTACTACCATAATCGGTTCATCCCTATTCAGACTCATGCGGTACAATATGCCGCATTTATCTTGATGGATCTTCACTACCCGACCGGCCTTAAGATAATTGTCGAGACCGAATCGTTCAATTAAGACTCTTCTGACTTCGGTATTTGGTTCCGATTCGATCATTTCGATCGTGATTGGCTGGGGTAGCAATATTACATAGTCGGGAACAATTACCCCGTGCCAGGCATAAAACCCCCAGCCATCTGCATATTTGACGGCCATTTTGGTTTCACTGTGCAAGCGCCCGCGGTTGTCCCGATTTAGCTCGACCGGTCGTTCGGTAAGCAGACAAATGTTTTCGTAGGGCCACCACCAGCCGCACGATTTGGTTAGCTTTTCCAAGCCAAGCAGTGGCTTGATGCCCTTAATGCCAATCTGCCGCAAAAAAACGTAGTAGGCAAGCCAACCGACATCGTGATTGCCGAAGCCGCATTCCCATGTCTGCTGACCTACCAAAACGCCGTTGTTGATCGTCATCATCTGGCGGAGAGGCTCAGCTACTGCACCCCATACTTGCTGCCTTAAGGGCGGCACCAACTCCTGATAGATTTCATTGAGCACCGTATGTGATACCTGATCTGAGACCGAAGCTTTCACCCTTTGCTCGACATCTATTCTTACTTGCTGAAACGTAGATGTGCCTGCCATCTCCCTTAAATACTTCCAGACCCAGATGCCCATCTTTTCAGCGAACAGTTCTTTCACTCTTTTCTCGATCGGTTGTCCGTATTTGTCCAGAATCTTTTTGTCTGCTTCGCGTCGTATTGTTCGGCGTACTTCCTGCCAACGTTCGTTGCCCAAGATCAATTGGATCTGGCTGACGCTTTGTTGCCAGACAGAATCCCAGACAGCTCGCTGTCCCTGGTCGAGCTGGAAGGGCCAGTCGAGATCGCTTTTGAGCAGTCGGGCGGCGGTTGCTCCAGCCCGCGGGGAGTTGAGCCAAATGCGGATGGTCGGTGACTTGAGCCCAGCGGACTGATACGCTAGAGCAAGCCCAGACTCAGCTGTGGTTCGATCAGCAACAGCTGTGGATAGACCTAATTTTCGCCACGATTCACTAATTTGTTCCAGTTCGCGCCGTTGCTGAGCTGAAAGCTGATTTACCGATTCAGTCAAGAACATCCCTGGGCGGCGCCTCCGGCACATATTCCCGCTGCTGAATCACTTTATAGACACCGGCAGGCAAGGTTATGGTGGCATGCTCTTCGTGCACCAGTTGGGCGCCTGGCTTTACTTCTAGCAGGCGCTCCCCTTCCCATGTGTACATTTTGGCATAATCAGTGCTGATGGCATGGGCGTGCCCGGTTACCTCGCCGTAAGCGAGAATCACTCTTTCCTGCCATTCGACTGTCTGCGCATTCTCTGGCAGCTTGCTCACTTGCATGATTAAGACATCACCTTGTCTGAACATAACGCGTCTGGGGGCTAGAGATTTCATAGGTCCTCGCAAAATGCCTGCTCTGATTTTACCCTTTATTCCCACTGCTGGCGGCGCTAAAACGGAAGATGCGGCGGCCGTTTCACCCTGGTTTACGCAAGGAGCAGCCGAGAACAGATGAGGTCAATTATTTGCCTCGAAGTATTCTCTAAAATGTTCTTTCACCAGGCGACCGTACGCATTACTCACTTGGGAGAGCGACTGATGTGTTCCTGTTTCAGCAATTTTGCCTCGATCGAGAACTAGGATTTTACTGGCTGTGACGACTGTGGAAAGACGGTGGGCGATAACCAGGGTCGTGCGGCCTTTCATCAGCTTGTAGAGCGCTTTCTGGATAATCGCTTCGGCTTCATTGTCGAGTGAACTGGTGGCCTCGTCCAAGATCAAAATTGGTGCATTTTTGAGAAATGCTCGAGCGATGGCAATTCTTTGCTGCTGTCCGCCCGACAGCTTCACCCCTCGCTCGCCCACTACAGTTTGATAACCCTGAGGCAGCGAAACGATGAAATCGTGTACGTAGGCCGCCTTGGCAGCATCTTCGATTTCTTGCTCGCTGGCAGTTAGCCTACCAAATTTGATGTTTTCCCGCACTGTCACGTCGAACAAAGAACTATCTTGACCAACAATGGCCATCTGGTCTCTTAAAGACGAAAGGGTGAAAGAATCTAGCGCTTTCCCATCGATTAGAACAACGCCGGCAGTGGCTGCGTAGAAGCGAGGTAGAAGATTGGCGATGGTCGATTTCCCGGCCCCGGAAAAACCAACTAGCGCTACAATCTGATCGGGCTCGAGGACAAAGCTGACCTCGGTTAAGGCGTATTCGGTTTGAGTGGGATATTTAAATGAAACTTTGTCGAAAGTTACGGTGTGCGGACCGTATGCTAAGTCTGTTGCTCCAGGTTGATCTTTGACTGTTGGTTCTACATCCAGCACCTCAAATATTCTCTGAGCGGAAACCATGGCTGGCTGAATGCCACCAGACATGGTACCGACCTGACGCAAAGGAATGTAGAGAAGGAGCAAGGCGATTGTAAACGACGTAAAGGCTCCTAATGTCATTTGATTGTTGATCACTGAATTGGCCGCGAGCATAATGACGAATGAGATCACAGCAGCTGAAATGATTGTTAGAGCAGGCGAGCTAAAGGCTTCGGTAGCGGTGGCATCCATCGTCTGTTTGAGGTACTCACTATTAAATGAGGCGAAATAATCGTTTTGGTATTTCTCAATTCTGTACGTTTGGATGATCTTAATACCTTGAACATTCTCGACGACAATAGCGATCAATTTACCGATGGCCTCCTGGGCGCGAGCGGTGGCTTCGCGAATCCGCTTGTTAAGAAGACGGGCCGGGAAGATCAATGTTGAAAGAAAGAATAAAGCGACCAGACTCAAAAAGAGATTCTGCATTAACAACACTACAACAAGAGCGATTACCGTCGAGACTCTACTGACTATTAATTGAATTGCTTGCGAAAGCGCATAACATGTGCTGCCGGCGTCATTAAAGACTCGAGCGATTAAAGAGCCGCTCGAATGTTCTTCAAAGAAGGTAATCGATTGTTGCTCAATTTTATAAAATAAGTCGTTGCGCAGGTCTCTGACTGCAGATTGCCCGGCAAGACGAACATAATACAATTCGATAAAGCGCAATATTCCATGCAAAATTGCCAGAGTCAACAAAAACAAGGGGATGAGAAATATCAGGCGGCCTTGGCGATCGACGAGAATTTTCTGCACGCCTTGTCCGGCCAGCCATGCCGACAGTCCCTCCAGAAAGCCGGAGCCGACTGCGGCCAATATTCCAGCCGCAAAGTAAAACCGATATGGGCGCATATAACTTGCCAGTCGGGAATAAAGGCCGAATTTATTCTGCGCTCGTAAGTTCACATTATCCTCAGTGGCTGGGCCCAGATCTAGTTGAATTGTCTGATATATGTTGTCCGAGTTGCTCATTATATTCTTCCAGACAACGGAGAGAAGGTCAGTGAACGTTTGATCAAAGTCGTTCAGATGTCTTGCCGCTCGCGCGCGCAAGATCCAGAATTCTTTCTGCCAGCCTTAAGGTAAAAAGATTCTGCCCGGCTCTGTTCAAATGTGTGCCGTCGCAAAAATACTTTGGCTGAGACAACGAGCTAAAATCGCTTTCCTTTTCTACGACCACATTTGCATACCTGGAGATAGTGTCAATCGTCCGGCCGATATGGGGCTGCTCTGTTTGCACTGGTAGGGGCGAATCGGGGATATGAACGAGGAAGATTTTTGTTTGTGTGCCTATATATCGGCTGACTATGCGATTTAGCCAATACCGCAAATAATTGGAATTAAAATTGGCGTTGACAGTCGGACGGAAGAGTCTTTTTTGCAGATCCATCTTGACCATCTCCGATACCGGTCCAAGGACTTTTCCGTGAACAATCTTTATACCTTCAAGAGATTGTGCAGTTTCGACAGCTTCATATTCATTGGTCTGCCAGTTAGATTTCCGGTAAGCATAATGGCCAAACCGTGCTCCAGGATCAACCAGGAAATGAGCGATATCTGCCCGGTATCCGTACATTTTGAAGAAACAAATTATTGCTGCTTGCAATCGAGTCCAGCCGTCGCCAAATGTATTGAGGAAGTCGCTGCTATTTTCTAGTGTCAAAATGGGCAATAACACATACGCATCTTGCAATGCTTCGTTATTGTCCGGCCAGTCCTCGTCCCAATAGGAGGAGAGGGCGATCACTATATATTTGAATGTATGGCAATCCGGATCGACATGCTCCAATAAATAACACCAGGTTCTCGGCTGGGATGCTGGCACACCCAGGTTGACTGCCGTCAAACCTGGTTTGATGGCCAGCTCGTTAAAAAGTTTTGCTGAAAGTCCATGGCGAATTCTCGAATCACCAAGGCAAGCAACAAGATCTCCATGTTTGTGTTTGGCTACTGCCTTTACTAACCAGCACCGCTGTTCTAACACTCCCGCGTACGACCGCGGGTAAAGGAACCGGGCGTAAAGCCCAGATTGGAAGACAAGTATGTTGATCAAAAATACAAAGAGGAGAGCGAAAATGAATCTGCTTTTCCTAAGTGCTACCATTTTGCAAAAAATCTCGTATTTTTGCGGCGTTAAGCTTTCGATCTTGGCAGAGATAAAGCTTTATGCACCGCGATTGGTTGCTTAACGCAGACGATGCGATCAGTCGTCGCCAAGCGAGTACACTTTTGTCGATTATGCCGTTAGTGGTCAACTGCAGAGTCAATTCGGCAACCTGTGGTATGCCCAGGCCGATGACACAATCTCTTAAGAGCGTCTGCAGCGAATACCAGTTGCTGGCAACCTTGAGGCGCGGTTGAGCCGCTGTCGTCCAGCGACCGATGAATATATTGCAACAAGCAAGCGACCGGTCATCAATTTGACTCGGCAACTTCGTCAAATCGATCAATGTTTTAGTACGTTCGGAATTAGTTGTCTGACGAAGAGCGGTTTCGCTGAGAGCCAAGGCTTTTGCCTCGCTTTCCGCAAGACCCATGCGAAACAGAAACGGATACACTTTTCCCATATGATTAATGAACGGTGTGTCATCGGCCATCAGCTTAATACCATCATTTCTTGCCATTAATTGTGCGGCGAAGGTCGATTTACCACCGCCCTGGGGCAGGAGAAAAAGGTGAGCGGAATTGTTGAATGATACGGCCAGGGCATGCACCCGATGCATGCCCTGGGCATCGAGTTGTTCTCCCAGGCGCGAGAGAATTGCTAAATACAAGCGCTCGTAAGTGATTTCCGGCGTTTCGCCGATGACCAGAAGCGATGCGTTAGGGCGGTCGTAGACGATCACCGCCTTACCCAGATAATCTACAAATCTAGTTTGTTGATGTTCATAGCAGACAAATCTGCTCGAGCGAAAAACTTCATCCATGGGCGGCAATTGAGGGACTTTGTCGATGCCGACCTGGGCAGTAAAGGTGTAATTGCTAGAAGCAATCGACCCTTGAACTAAATATTGTCGAAAATCAAACTGCAGCCATTCAGTCAATTTGACATCTGTGCAAGTGACGGAAACGTTTACTCCATACACCTCTATGTAAGTGGTGGACATGGGATCTCACCTGTGCTCGTCGCTTAGATTCTGGCCAGCCCTCGGGACAATCATTGCCATTCAACAACAGTCAAGAGCGTCAAATACTTGAACAAAGTATCAGTATAGTTGAAGAGGCAAAAGGTTGGAGCAATCAAATCAGGGCGTGCGAAATATCAAGATAGTCTCTCCCACTCTGGCACATGGTTTTAAGGACAACAGCCACTTCAGAGCGCTGGCATCGTAAGGCTGAGGCACGGTGACTGTTATTGGCTGCCAGTCTTGAGTTGGACCAGTAATGAGCATGTGTTTCAAATGTTGCCAGGCAGCGGTGGAAATCGCCAGAATCGAGCCGGGGGGATAATGGCGAGTGATCGCCAGTTGTTTGCCGCGGTCACCAAAATAATCGTCAGGTGTGTAGCAATTGAACCAGGCAGCATAGACCGTGCCAATTTTGTTCAATTGCAGGTATTTTTTTAAACGGTAGCAGTCTGTACCCCAGTCGAAATTGGAATCCATGGCAATATTCGCTCCGCCAGCCTTACCACCGGCAATCTCATTGAAATACTGCAGATAACCTGGAAATGCCAGCGCTGAAGAGACACTGGCCCACAAAACAAGCATGGCAAAAATCCCAACGAATACGAGTTGAACTTGTTTCTTCGCCAACTGTTTCCATATAGTGACGACCGCTGAAGCAGTCAATGCATAGATGAACGGCAAGATAGGAATTAAATGACGAAAGCCAAGATTCAATGGAGAGATCATGGATAGCAGAAAGTAAATATAGACAAAGAGAAAAGAGGAGAGGAGGAAGCTACTTTTCGTCTGGTCATCCAGCACGAATGAATCTTTGGCTTTAATTCTCAATCCTAATTGTCTGAGCCAATAGCCTGCGGCGATTAACTCTAGAACAAGGTAGGCTGAGGGTTCCTTGGTTAAAAATAAAGTCGGGAAGTAGAGCAAGTTACCTTTCGTCGAATAAGCACCACGGAAATATTGAAGAGACGTATGTTCGCCAAAGACGTTATACAGCTGGCCTGTGACTCCACTTAGATACCAGCTCAACGCTCTGACAAAGGGGACGGTATCAATAGCAAAAATTATTCGGGGCAAGAATTGGTCAGCAGTCGAACGAAACACCCGTTGGTCGTACAGATGCTGAATACTTGCATCCAGATTACAGGTCTGCCAGGCGTAACATAGCCAGATTAGAGTCAACGATGCGATAAACACCAAAGTGAGATGAAGAGGAAACCGTTTCAATTTTTCAATTGCGGCGTTTCCTTTTCTTGAGATTAGCCAATACCAGAGGCCAGTCAGCGCATAAATCGGGAATAAGAGTAAAAGCGAAAATTTGATCAGTTGTGCTATAGCCGTACCGAGAGCCAGCTTGGTAAGCCGTTCTTTGTTTGCATGAGGCAAATAATCAGCAAAAAGACTGATACAGAAAAAGAAGGCAAATCCGGCTGCCATATCAGTGTGAACAAAACGGCTGTGGGCAATAATGGTTGGCGAAAAGGCCATCATCCAAAGTGCCAACAAGGCTTGTGCTGGCGAAAAAAGCCGCTTTAAGACAGCGAAGTAATAGGCCAAGCATAGGCTGAATAAGAGGATCAATGGCGCTCGAGCAGCTCTGATCAAGGCCTGCGAATCATTGTCCTTGAAAATAAAGCATCGAGTCAAAGCCTCCCTGTCCAGTTTTTTCCATACTGGGCACCGCCAGGGAGGACTAGGATTAATGGTGGCAGCGCCGGCCGCTGCAATGTCTTTGATTAGAGGCGGATGGTAAGGATTGGGAAAGAAAAATTGTGCCCACAAAGCAGCATAGCCGCTGGTAAGGTGCTCCGGCTCGTCAAAAGAAGGTGAATCATCCCAGGAAGAGGCAAAGACAGTGACGGCAAAGGCTATTATCAAAAGGTATGCCGCTAAGTCATATTTGTGTGACGACATCTCTTTATTTGCCTGTTTGATCCTTTACTGTCAACATTTGATTTAGTGCGCGGTCATCAGTGAAGCGGTGAGAGCGCCTGAGAAAGAGAGTTGACCGAGAAACCGATTAGCGAAATCTGACAAACGCTCTAAAGTATACTGATTTCGTGAAGAGTATGGAGAATTTGAGCGTAGGCAAGTTTGAGCAAGTCTTTCCCACCCTTGCTGAGGAAATGCCAGATTCAGAGATTGTTTAAATCCAGATGGCAGGCCACAGCAATGCTCGTGGCTTTTGGCTCCGCTGCCTGCGCTCAGCAGCAAATTGCGGCATATCAGTCCTATATGCCTAAATTGACGCCGGAGATGCTTTCGTACTGTCACATCCAATATTTCTTGTATTTCATTGATTTTCTATTCACCATTTTATTCTGTTGTTTGTTTCTGCAAATTGGGCTCGCCGATAAGCTACGCCAGTTTGCTCAATCACAAACGAAGAGCTTTTTCATTCAGTTAGCCATCTTTGTGCTGGTGTTTTACGCGGCGTTTTGGCTTTCCGGTCTGCCCTTGAGGTATTATCAGGGTTATTGGTTGCCGCATCACTACGCACTCAGCGATCAGTCAATTTTCAGCTGGACTGTCTATTGCAGCAAGTTTTTTGTTGTCGGCACAGCGCTCAAAATAATTGGTTTGTTCATTATCTACGCAACGGTTCGGCGCTTTAGACGCACCTGGCCGCTTTTGGTATTCGCTCTATCCGTGCCGGCGATTTTATTATTCAACTTTGCCATTCCCATTGTGCTGGCGCCGATCTACGACAAATACACACCGCTTTCGCCTGGTCCCTTGCGCACAAAAATAGAGGCGCTGACTGCGCGAGCACACCTCAACAACGTTACGATTATGGTTTGCGAACGTAGTCGTAGAACCAATGAAATTAACGCTCATGTTTCGGGAATCGGCAGTTCATCCCAAATCGTGCTCTGGGATACTGCGATTAAGCGATTGCCCGAAGAGCAGCTATTAGCTCAAGTTGCGCATGAAATTGGACATTACGCACTCAAGCATACGCTTAAGCAATGCGCTTTCTGGATTCTAATCAGCTTACTCTTTGTACCGATCAATTTTCTGGTTACGCCGCATTTGTTTGAAAAGCTTCCTGGGCGGTGGGGAATCAAGTCTCTCGAGGATCTTGCCGGGATTCCCTTTCTCGCTTGCCTGCTAGCTCTCGGCAACTTCGCAATGGCCCCTGTCGTGAATGGTCTTTCACGCTATCAAGAACACGAAGCAGATGTCTATGCGCTGAAACTACTAGCAGACAGAACTGCTTTTGTCCGGCTGATCGCGTCCTTATCGATGGCAGATTTGCGTGAACCAGACCCGCCTCCATTTATTGAATTCTGGCTTTTCGATCACCCTAGCGCGAAGCATAGAATCGAGTATGCCTTAGAAAGCAAATGAGATAATGCTCTAAGCAACCTCTTAAGTTCTTGCGGAGACAATGCTTTGAATTCAGTCAAATCTTCATTAGCCAAGATTGTAGCTAGAACTGATTATGGGCCGTTGCGAAGTATTTATCGGGGCATTTATCTGCTTGGCGCGCACGTCATCAAACTTAAGCTCCTCAAACTACCAGGAATTGTGGCCATTTACGTCTGCGGTTCGTTCGCTCGCAATCAAGAATTGCATGGTGCATCCGATATTGACTTGTACGTAGTTGTCGAGAAAGCGTATTGCAAGGACCAAGTCTTCCAGTCCAAGCTCGAGCGGATCTACAAGAAAACCCTGAGACTGTTTCCCTTTCTGGGACCATTGAAGGAAAGACTGTCGCAGGTCAAATATCTGAACGAAGACGGATTTGTCGAGGATCCGCTTTTATTATTCAGAAAAGAAAGTAATCAACTTTTGCCGTTGTACGAAAAGACCAGTTTTTCTCTGGCAAAGCCGTCTAATTTGCCCGATTCTGCGTTGCCTTTGGGCGAACTGGCCGTGCAGATTGTGGCAGTCGTAAACAAGCTACTGGTAGACGCAGACGACCTGCGTTTCTGGAAAGCAAGATTGAATGTCTTGAGAATTTTGCTTCGGCAGACTCTAGGTACAGATGACCTCCTTTCCCAAGATCAATCAGTGATCAAGCTCTTAGACACTGATTCGTATCATCTCTACGGCCGTAGAAACGAGAAAGAACAAAGGCGATTCTTTGATATTTTCTGGCAAGGCGTGTCGCAAATTGAGTGTCATTTGCAGGCAGCAAAAAGCGAGGTGAAGATCATTCCCTTTGAGTTTGTTGACGATTGCGACCCGTCATTATGCTTCAACTGGACCGGCAACACACCCAAAGACGCGATAAAAATCAAAGCGGCAAATTTGTCCTATAGACAATTGAAGGAAACTCTCAGAGCTGGGTTCGATCCCCAGAAAGACTTTGCTTGTATTTTCGCAGATTTTGTTGTCTGGCTCGATCAATCATTTTGTGGAACTCGTTTGACGTCACCCTGGCTGTTTGCGCCCGGTGGAAGCACAACAGTGACATTCATCAAAGAATACTCGGACTACCATATGAGGCAGATTGAAGCAGCACTGGCGGAACTAAAAGTGGCGTTGTTCGAAGACATCGCTATTGTCGGTAGAAAATCTGGTCGGGAATTCGAAAGGTATTTGCAAAACGATTATCGATACATAAGTGCGCTCATCTCGGCCTATCGGTTAAGTTGTCTGACGTCGGCTAAGTTCACTGTCTTCTCAGGACCAGCCGCCGCGTTACGGTATCTCAGGCGAGAGCTGCTGTCGCAGTCTAACTTTCTCGATCTTCTCATTCCTTATTTCGATTCGCTCACTGACGCTAAAACCTCGGCGCCAGCGGTCACAATCGGTCTACCATCTAATTTCTTTGGTTATCTGGAGACATTCTTCCATGCCGTCATTGGCGGCCAGGCTCTACCCGATCCAGTCGATCTTCATAAGAGGCTGTCACTGTCGGTCTGCATCATCACGCGAAATAGACCAAAATTACTCTCCGAATTGTTGGAATCTCTGACCAAACAAACACGCCTTGCCGATGAAGTCGTGATTGTCGACAACAGCGATACCGCGGAGACGAAGGTAGAGGTGGATCACTACGGTCAAATCCTTCCCATTCGTTACCTTTATTCTGAGAGTCACAATATTCCGGCATTGAGAAATATGGCTATCGCTGAGGCCACCTCGGAGATTGTCTCCTTTATCGACGACGATTGCCGGGCGGAGCCTGAATGGCTGGCCCATGCGGAAAGAATGTTCTTACGCCGAGAGAATATTGGGGCAGTCTGGGGACAGGTCAAGCCAGATTTCGGCAACGTTTCAGAGACGATAGCCAGATTGCACAATAGATAGACCAAATAGGTAAATAAGATTGCTGAGCAAGTCTCGCCACATTAACCAGAATTCATGCTAGAATTGTTGGAAAGGCATTACTAAAACGGCAAAAGTCTGTCCAGTTAACGGTTAGAGAGTAAAGTCATGCTGAACAATATAAACGCCAATGAAACCTGTTCGATCTTCCAGCTGCCGATTATCGACGGTTTTCAATCTGTGATGGAAGAAGCCGTTCAAGAAATCTCCAACGGCAATCTCTCTTTGAGAAAGAAAGCAGTTACGGACATTGGCCTGTATGATCAGACTTGCACCACTTCGGAAGACCTGGACATGCTGGCGACCATGCTCAGTAGTTCTTGGCGTACAGTTTTTTCGGACCAAATGGTCGTTCATCATCGTCCGCGCCGGACTTTCTCAGCGCTGTTGAGCCAATGTTGGTTGTATGGGCAGTATGTGCCGTATGTCCTACAGAAATTCAACAAGGGACAGTGGCAAATTCTGCGCGTTAGAGAGGTCCCTAATGGTCAATTTTCTGACTCGCCGGCAGATACGATTTTGCACTGGGCAAATATGCCTGGCACAATTCGCATATATTTTTCTTCTTTTCTCCTTTTCCATCTGTTTTTGGCGACTGCTCTCATCTGTTTGTTAACAAAGTTGCCGATTCTGGCTGCAGCCACCAGCCTGATCAGTCTGTTCTTCCTTCTCGACCATACGAAAGCTGACTTTCGACAAGGATTGAGCATGAGCTCAATGAAAGTCGCAGCACTGAGGTACGTTTTGTTGGTTACCTACTTCTGGTCCCACCTTGCGTCAGGCATTCCCCAATTTACACTGTATATTCCTAACACTCAGACGCACGACTGATTAGTCTTGATTGTGCGAATCATGACTTGAAAGAGGCGAATTAGGCAAGATTCGCCAAAGCTCACCTGATTTGCTCCCGGGTATTTCCCGGCAGCGATATTTCCGTTGTATGTTTGCGAGGAAATCACCTTCGGGATTGAATACCACATAATCGCTAAATCCCGGTGTTAAGTCAGGCGCGTTCGGTCCCGCTATGCATTCAATCGATACATTCGGTTTGAGCAAATAACTAAACGAAGTGATCCATATCAGCCGAAACACTTTGTCGTATCCGGGCAGATATGAAAATAACAAAAGCGGCTTTGGCATCCTATTGAGAAGGTCTGCCGTTACCGGAGTGTTTTGGTTTGCCGCCCTATCCCACCACAGTTTTGCCTTTACTATCTGGTAGCTGGAGAAAATGCCTAAAGTAAGCAAGGTGACGAGAGCAATAGACCATTTTCTTCTCAGGGATGTTTCGGTTTGTCGACAACCATCTCCAATGGCAAAAGCAACGACCAAGAGAAAAGCAAGAGACAACGGAAACATATAACGAGGAATTACTGCCCTAATGCCGCCCAAGAACAAATCAGCAAGGATAAGCGGCGCAGTTGTTACAAGCATCTGACAAATTAAAAATGTCTTGGCCGGTAATGGTGCTTCCTTGATAAACCGACGCATTGAAAAAAGACAGATTACTAGCGTGAGAACTCCTGTTGACCAGTAGAGCCAAAATTGATTGCGGCCAAAACCAGTGAATGTTCTTGCAACATTCAAGGCAAAGGTACGAGCCCAGTCTTGCAAGCTGATCGAGACGGTCATAAACTGCGAACTGCTGACTATTGTTTGGCTTCGACCAATCATAATGGCCGCCCACGGCGCAAAGGCACATCCAGCAAAAAGCAAGGACATCAAAAAGGGCTTGATCGCTGATCGTCCGTCTGCGCTGCCGAGCAGTCGCCAAACATAAACTGCCTGGGCGACTATGACCAGGAGAAATAACGACTGTAAATACATACCGGCGATAATTGAGCAGGTATAGAACACCCAAAACCAGTATTTCTGCGTCTTCACCGCCTTGAGGAGAAAGTTGGCAAAAGAAAATCAAGCAAACGAGCATACTATAGGAGCGAGCTTGCTGAGAATATAGAATTTGCATTGGTGATACTGCCAGAAGTGCCACCGAAATGGCGGCAATAGACCGGCTTTGAAAGAGGGCAAGGGACAGCAAATAGATGGCAGGCAAGGCGACGATACTGGCAATGACTGAAAGCAGCCGCAATGCAGCTGGCTCGGAACCTAGCAAATCCGCCCAGAGCCTCAAGAGGATAAAGTACAACGGTGGGTTTAATGGATCAGCTTCATTCGCGCATAATCGTATGGTGTCCAACGGAGTTGTCGTTGGTCTCAACTTCTGATAGACAAGCAAATCTGCGGGCTTGAAAATTTGTTTGGCGGTAATAGTCGCGTATATTTCTTTTTCAGAAAAGCCGGCTATTCTAAAAACAGTGTCTGTTTCGCCGAACCAGAACACCTTATCGCCTACGTTCTGGAAGCGTAACCATATTCCTGCGACCAAAGCAATCGCCAATAGAAGATAAGTAAGCGAAGAAAGCTTATATTGCTGCATTGCTGCCTATCAGCGGCTCAATTTCTATCTTTGCTCAATTTACACTATGTCTGGAAGAATTGTTTCGTTGGCTGGCGCTTTCAAAAGCAATAAGATATATGCTGAGACCGATATTCTGACCATCGCTTACGTGTGGAGACAAATGATGCGACTGTCCATTATTTTGCCCGTCAGACCTGGCGCTTTTCCGGCGAGATGTCTTCAGTTGCTAGCGCTCAGTCTGGCTGATGACGACTCCGTGGAAGTTTTACTAGCGGAGGGTAATAACCCGAGCAGGCAACGGAACCAAGGCGCGCGCTTGGCAAATGGTGAGGTTTTGTACTTTATCGACGATGATTCCTATATCAATGAACAGACGATCGAAGCCGGCTTGAGACATTTTTCCAATCCCGATGTCACTGCCGTGGGAGGGCCGTCAGTGACACACTCTGATGCATCTTTATTTGAACAAACAACCGGTGCCGTTCTTGGTAGTGCATTTGGTGCAGCACGTACGAAAGCCAGAAATCGACCTGTCGGTGCTACAAGGCAATCCGATGGCGAAGAGATAACCTCCTGCAATTTGATGATCAGAAAAAAGGACTATATTCTAGCCAGCGGCATGAACGAGTGTTTATACCCCGGCGAAGAGATGGAGCTGCTCAGACGCCTAGCTTCTGCCGGAAATGTCATTTATTACGAGCCGGACATGATCGTCAGCCGTACTAGACGAAGGACGCCTGTGGAGTTCGCTAAGCAGTATTTCTCTTATGGCAGCGCTAGAGGGCGGCATATTTTACAGACCAGGCAAGCGTCCGATCTGATTTTTGTGGCGCCAGCATTCTTGCTGCTGGTGCTGCTTTTGGCCGTAATCGGCATCACTTGTCTGGTCTGCCTGCCTTCCCAGCCCGAGAGTCTCTATCGCTTACTGACTGTTCTCACCCGCTCAGCCGTTACCTTGTTGGCAGTCTATACGGTATTTATTGTATTGAGCGCAGGGCAGATCTTAGTCAAGGAAAATCCACTAATCGCCTTTTCTTCTCTCCTTGTCTTTCCACTTCTGCATCTGGCATACGGAGCAGGTTTGCTGGCCGGGCTATTTGGTGTTCTTTATACAAGAAGAAATACGGGCGCCGGTGCTGTGACAATCAAAGCGCTTTCTCTTAAAGATTTGTCGCTTGACCAAAATAAGTTTTCATCTGCGGACGGCAAAGATGTACAGGCGAGCCAGGCAAAGCCCGAACGGCGAAAAGTTTAAAGGAAAATTCACTGGCCAGGACCTGGTCTTTGCTCACGCTCTATAATGTCCTGCATGACAGAAACCTTTTCTCAGTTGCATCCGGCTGTGCAAGCTTGCTTGCAAGACTGCCGCATCGATCATAAAGTCTTCCAATGCGATCCGGCACTGGCCGATACCGCTCTCTTTTGTGAAAACTACGGTTTTAGTCCAGCTCAAGCAGCTAATGCAATTGTCGCCGCCAGCAAATCGGAGCCTGCAGTTTATGCCTGCTGCATTGTCTTGGCGACAACGAAGTTGGATGTAAACAGAAAGCTTTGTCAGACCTTGGCTGTGAAAAAGGCTTCTTTTGCTACGGCCGAGCAAACGTTGCAATTAACCGGCATGCAAATTGGCGGCGTTACCCCATTTGGATTACTGGATCTACCTGTATTTATCGATTCACAGGTGATGAATAACGACGAGGTCGTTCTGGGCGGCGGCAATAGATCAACCAAAGTGCTTTTGCATCCTCGTGAGTTGTTGAAATTGCCCAAAGCTCAAATCGTCGAGGGTCTGGCGATCCGCAAAGTAGTATGACTCGAGATTTGTCTCAATTTTTCACCGGGATACTTTGTTGTGTGTACCGGAAACCAGCCGTTCGTCCACAAACAAAAGTCCGTGCGCCTCATGCCCTGCCTCAGGTAGCCAAATCGTACCGGCGGCCAAAACAATGCTTGTGCCGAATATGAGCAAGCCGAACAGTTGGGTTTCGGCACTTGGCCCTACGATTGATTCAGCTTGCAATGCTTGCCACGTCAATAAGAATATAACGCTGAGATAGGCCCCGCCTGCGTTCCAAACTAAGAGCTTTTGTCTCAGTGGTGAAAGATTTTGCAATAGGTTGCTCACTGCCCAGCCGATCAAAGGCAATATTTGCAAAGCATGAATGCCGACAAAATGTGCAATGCGCAAGTCTCCGGCTATTGTGCTCCAGCCCAGAAAGGGCAAGCCCGGTCCGCCTTCGCCTAAACCGACAGTGTGCCCATCAAATTGTTTAGCTGATGTCAGTGCATCCTGCACAGGATCGGGTAGAACCATCAGTACTCCAGGAATTAAACCGATGATCGTCAAAAAGACGCCCCAGCGAATAGCCAGTCCCATAACCGGCGGCAGATTGTCCTCGCGCAAGAGCATGACAAATAGAGCGACGATACTGAGAGCGACAGGCATAATCGCTGCCACCGCCATCAAAAACATCGCATGATTGAACGGTGTGGCATTATTGAAGTGGCTGGTTGTGCCGCGCACCACTTGCATGATAATTATGCCAAGCTCGATTACGGTGCCAACCAACGCGGCGCCGCAGATTTTCTTGAAAAACGCCAGGTGCTTTGTCAGATATGTTGATAGCCAAATTGCAGTCAGGCCGTAAACTGCTAGCGAAATGCTGAACTTGCATGGCTTGATCCAGGCGTGTTCGCCGTTGATCAGGCGGGGATCAAAAACTAGTCCAGAGAGAGAGACTAACAGGCAAGCCAGACTGAAAAGAACAAGCAGTGACAGAGCCTGATTGGTCTGCCACAAGTTTTTCAGTACTCGCCCGAGCAAACTCATAAAGATCCCGATCCAACCTTGGTCGCCATCATTCTCCCTCTACGCTATCGGCAAGTCGTGAATAAATTGTGAGGCAGCTCAACGGATGGTGCCGGTGCGCTCTTTAAACACTCCTTCATATAATCTGGCTATGATCAATATGGTGGTGACAGGTGCCAAAAAAATGCAAGCAGCGGTTTATTTGCACCAGAAAGATTACGAGGTTCTGCATAGCTTGCCTGGTCGGGTAAGAGTGCGGTTGCCGGCCATTTTCGACGACCAGGCTTTGGCGGCCGGACTCGAGCAAGTGCTCAACGAGCAAGCCGGTGTCTGCAATACCAGTGCCAATGCCCGCTTAGCCTCAGTGACGATTATCTTCTTCCCTGATCTCTTCGATCCCATAACCTGGTTGGATCAGCTGTCGCTTGATGAAATCCCTCGCTTAACCAAAAAAAGCAACGGCCATCACAAACTGCCGAAACCGCTAGCGATGACGCGACGTTGTACATTTGCATTTGAAGCTTTTCTACCACCGAAGGGCCAGTTTGTGCTGGGTAGTGCGTCATTAATCGCCACTTTGGTTGAACTGCCAGCGGTAGTCACTGGGTCCTTAATCGCGGCCGCTGTTTTGCCGATTTTGAACAGGGCGGTGCAAACTCTACTTGATGAAAGACGGTTGGGCGCCGATGCATTGGATGGGGCAACTTGCCTGGCTTTGATTAAAAGTGGCAACTTCATGCCTGCCGCATTGATGACCGCTCTTATCGGACTGGGCGAATTGGTGCGTGATCTGGTGACGCTCAATTGCCAGCGTTTGATCGCCCACCAACTCCTGCTGTCGCAGCGATCGGCTTGGCTAATCAAAGGACGCGGACGCGTCCGAGTCCCAGTCGCCGAGTTACGCCATGGCGATCAATTGGTGGTTTACCCCGGCGAACTGATCGCTTTTGAAGGGACGGTGCTTGAAGGTTGCGGGGAAGTAGTGCCGGCCAGTCCGGAAATGGATTTTAGCCCTCAATTTGTTCGAGTCGGCGACAGAGTTGCCGCCGACATGATCCTTACCGACGGCAAGCTATATATCCGCAACGAACAGCTCCCGTCACTAAAAGTAGCTGACCCGGCACGAGAAAAGCAGAAGCGCCGCTGGCTACAAAGAACGCGTCTGCATCGAGCGGCGCTGCGCGCAGGATACAGGCGAGTGCCGGGTCTTCTTTCGATGGCAGCTCTCGTCTTCGCCCTGACCAGGGATCCATATCGTGCTTTGACAATTATATGCTTCGACTTTATTACGGGGATCAGAATAGCGATACCAACTGCGGTGCTTTCCTCAATGTATAAGGCTGGTACTCGTGGGATTGTAATTCGTAACGCCAGTGCCCTGGAGAGGTTGGCTGATGTGAACGCTATTGTCTTTGTGCGCAGTGGCACGCTGACATCGCTGCGTCCATCTGTGACAGATATATTTCTGGCGCCCGGTTTCGCACTGGAGGAGGTAACCAGATTGGCCGCGGCGGTCGAGCAACGATACAGCCATTTGGCGGCGTACGCCATATATAGCTATGCCAATTTGAACAGAGTGCCAGTGCCGGAGCGTACTTCGTCCAGCCTTGTCGGTGGTCTTGGCGTCACTGGTATTGTCGAGGGAAAGAACGTGCTTGCTGGTAGCACTCTTCTCATGGACGAACAGGCAGTTGATCTTTCAGCCGCGCGTAGCTTCTTAGATAAGTGCAAACAACGAGGAGATTCCCGAGTCTGTGTTGCGGTTGATGGCAAGCTTGCTGGCGTCATTGCTTATCAAGATCCAGTGCGCGAGGAATCGGCCTTTGTTATTGAGGAGTTGAAGCGGCTCGGCATGGAAGAAATTGCTATGACCACAGGCGGCAGTCAAATGGCTGGAGAGGCGCTTGCCAAAAAAGTGGGCATCGCTACCGTCCATAGCCGGACGTCGCCGGAAGAGCAAGCAGAGATAGTTAGACGCTATAAACAACGAGGGCTGAAAGTTGCCGTTGTCGGCCACGACGTTGCTGACGCACTTGCCCTGGAGCAAGCTGATTTGGCAATTACCTTAAGTAGTGGAGCGGACATCGCCAGGCACCGGGCGGACGTAGTTCTCACATCAGAAGATCTTACGGCCTTAGTTGAAGGCATCGAAATTGCCCGTTCGGGCATGGCTCTCGCTCATCAAAACATGATGGTTGTCTCCCTGCCCAACTGGCTTGGACTGGCTCTTTCATTAACGACTGAGACAGAGGTCATTGGCGCTACGTTGCTAAACAATGGTTCTGTAATAGTAGGAGCGATGAACGGTTTGAGACCGCTTCTGGCAATGGACGAAGCGGCATCATCTACGGTGGCTCAGTTCGGATGAGCTTGGTCTTCCATTAACGATCATCCATTTCGATCTCTCCTGCTTGAAAGCGATGAGCTTAAAGATCAGTTATTAATCGAAATTGAATTCCGCTGCATAACCAGTCTTTGCTACACTTGGCTGTTTTACCGGTGTTTCATGACTTTCGCCTGCTGTCCGGCCCAACAAACCATATTGCGCTTGCTGCCCTTGACCATGGTGTGTTCACTTGGCTTCCCTGGGATTGGTTCGGCAGAAAGTACTTCGCCAGCCTCGCCGCATCCACCCGATCGGCAGCCAGCGAAAGCTCTACCTGGTCTTCCTTCTGCTGAACGCGGGAGAATTGAGGAAAGCAGGCTATTATTAGGCGTCCTGCAAAATCTGCATGAGTCTGGCTGGACGCCGTCGAGCACTCAAATTTATTCGGCGCAGCAGAGCACAGTGGTCAATAGACCAGAGGCTGCGGCAAATTTGGGCAATGATACTGTATCTGGTGCAGGAGTTGCTCAGTCCGATTTATCTTATCTACCGCTTGAACGGTTGGGTAGCGAAATAGATCCGCAGAATATAGCGATCCTGCAAGAATTCGGTTGTACAAATGTATACACACGTTATTTTCAGCGCGGGCAAAGACGGATTATCATGCGGATTTTTCAATTTGCTGGTACCGCCGGTACCGCCGGTGCCTACGGCGCTTATTCGCTCTTGCGTCACGGTGCTACTACGGTAATCCAGCGAGGTGATGGTTCCAGCGAGGACGATCAAAGCATCTCTTTCTGGCAGGGACAGACATTTGTCAGCGTATTTGGCACATCACAAGACGACGAGGAAAGTAAAAACGCCGTGCGCGATCTTGCCGATCACCTGGCCGCTGTCCTGAGAGAGCATGCTCCTTTGCCTGAATGGATCGAGCACTTGCCGCTTATGGAGAAGGTGAAAGCCAGTGAAAGAGTGGTGATGGGGCCTCAATCAGCGCGACGATTCTTTCCGGCGCCGAACATCAGTTCGCTTGATTTTTCTCGGCCAGAGGGGCTGCCGTTGCCGATTATGCTGTGCAATCACCACCGGATCGTCTTAGGCTTATGCGTGTTGAGTATGTGTCACCGCAAGCGGCTTTTTATGCTTACAGTCGATACACGGCCACTCTGAGCGAGCATCCAATTGATGTAGATTCTCCATTGGAGGGCACCAGCTCTGTCTATAAGACGAACAAGACTTACCTGCTCTGCCAGGTACGCGGAGCTGAGCTGGTGATTATTTGTGGTGGACGCAAGAGAGAATCGGCCCTCTATCTGGCTCGTTATATGTATTAGCCTCTACGACTAAATGTTCATCAGCAGACGGGCTAACTCATTTTTGATTTCCATCGCCGATATATAGCGGGCATCTGGTTTTTTCGAAAGGCAGCGCATGACAATCGCTTCCAGTTGGGGCGGCAATTTGACGGCCGGATTAGCTTCGGCAAACGGTTTGGGCATCTCGTTGATATGCTGCCAGAACAATTGATACGGCGTTGTCGAATCAAAAGTTGGCTTTTTGGTGAACGCCTCGTACATTACACCGCCTAACGAATAAATGTCCGTCCTGTAATCTAAATTGCCGCCTTCACATTGCTCCGGACTCATATACAGAGGGCTGCCGGTAACCTCAAAGCTATCTGTTAATCTGGTTTGAGCGTCGCTTTCGCCAGCGAGAACTCTGGATAAACCGAAGTCCACTATTTTGGGCACGAAACCGTCTTTTGCATTTCCATCCAGCATAATATTGCTTGGCTTTAAATCACAGTGAACGATGCCTGCCATATGTGTCGCTGCCAGCGCATCGCAAACTTGCGCGAAAATATCCATGTATTGGTAAGGTGTAAGCCCGTCTTTGATCATCCAGTGATCGAGCGAATCACCGGCAACATAGTCCATTACCAGGTAAGGTAGACCCTGATCGGTTATGCCAAAATCGTAGACAGAGACGATATTACGATGTTTCAAGGCACTGACAGCTCGCGATTCTTGTTGGAATCGTTTGATCACTTTCAGGTCGGACGAACATTGCGGGTATAAAATCTTGATCGCCACTGGGCGTTCCATCAGCAGGTGCGTTCCCTTATAAACGATACCGATGCCGCCCTGACCGATTGGTTCAAGCAGATGATAGCGATTGTCGATAGTCTCGTCGGTGGGAGTGACCTGAAATATCTTTTCTCGGATTTCCGACTTACCAGCTTTCTCGTGGGTATCGACGACCTGTGCATCCGACTTGGGCATCTGCCGCGTCACTTTAGTTTCTTGATGAGTCAAAAGTGTCGAGAGATGTTTCTTCACTATTTCTAAGGGGTGCCGGGTATTGTCCACGACCAGCAACTTGTCGATCAGCCGCCTGATCAAAAGATTGAGCGCGGTGGTAGTTATATTCATTTGGGTAGCCATGTCTTCATGGCTGAGACCTTGCTCCATCAGCTTCAACAATTCGATGTCTGATTCTTTCAGGGCGTTGGCATTGTTGGCCGGTTGACGGCTAGATGCGCGGTTAGATAACCGGCCGTCCATCCACTTTTCTCCCCGCATGACCGCGGTGATCGCCTCAGCTAAATCTTTGAACGGAGCATCTTTTAAGCAAAAACCGTCGGCACCGGCGCCCAAAGCGCCCATTATTTCTACCTCGTCTTCATGCGAGGTGAACATTATTATGCGCGTCTTTGGCAGTTGCCTTTTAACCTGAGCAGTGACTTCTATGCCATCAAGATCGGGCAAGCCGATATCCATAAGAATCACATCCGGCTTGGTGGCGACAGCCATTTGCAGGGCCGATCGCCCTTCTGTAGACTCACCGACTATGTCGTAACCGGGCGCCTTGTTCAAGGCTAATCGCAAGCCCAACCTGACGATTTCTAGGTCTTCCACTATCAACACCCGAATCGGTTCGACAGTTTGGAATGGCGCGCTGTCCTCGGGCGCGTGGAGATCGTCTCGACTTTGGAAAGAGGATGGCACTTTGCTGTTCCCTCGGCGTCCAAACTGTGATCGCAAGAATTTAAAAACTTGCCATTGATAGGTTATCGGAGGAGCGACCCTTCTTGGAACTATACCCATTACTAGCAAAATCAAGCGGCAAGTGTATCTTCGAATACTTTTCGTGCAATTTAAACGGCGAATTCTTCTCAATCTGTTGACCGGAAAGCTCCACCGGAGAGGGTTAAGCAAAGATGAGAACCAATCCAGGCAAAGCCTGATTGATCAGGCTGACTAGATCCTTCGGATTATCTGCTACACGGAATGCGGATTAAGGGGGCAGAAGTACGCACTGAGCTAGTTGGGTCTGTGCACCAAGCTTGGTGCCGAAGTATCTTCAATGATCCGACTCACTTTTAAATGGCGGAACTTTCGCCGGGCGGTACTAAATATGGTGTGGTGCAATATTTGCCTGCCCATATTGACTACACAATACGGGCTTGTCTAGATAATGAATCCATAATCTGTCGAGCTTGAGATATACAAAGTCCACTAGGGAAGCGGTTGTCAGCTAATCCTTAAGGGAAGGTATATATATCCGATTGTGAAAAGCTTCGCCAAATCAGGCTTTAGCGGATTGAAAGGTTGACACTGGCAAATCAGACTTGTTATGATGTCCTACTGTGAGCGAGGTGCCACTTCCGGCATGTCTCGCCATCGAACCCTGATAACTGAATAGCCATTAAGGCGCCTGTCAAAATATTGAGCAGGCAAATTCTCAATTTATAGGCGCGCAAGCGCTTTGAGACGTTTAATGCTTATCGGTACTCCCGATGAGCTTTGACAACGGAGAGTTTGATCCTGGCTCAGGACGAACGCTGGCGGTGTGCTTCACACATGCAAGTCGAACGGGGTAGCAATACCCAGTGGCGGACGGGTGAGTAACGCGTGGGAATCTGCCTTGAAATGGGGGATAGCAAGCCGAAAGGCTTATTAATACCGCATACGTATACATCCCGACAGGGATATATATAAAAGGAGTAATCCGTTTCAAGATGAGCCCGCGTCCGATTAGCTAGTTGGTAGGGTAAAGGCCTACCAAGGCGACGATCGGTAGGTGGTCTGAGAGGATGATCACCCACAATGGGACTGAGACACGGCCCATACTCCTACGGGAGGCAGCAGTGGGGAATTTTGTGCAATGGGCGAAAGCCTGACACAGCGACACCGCGTGAGCGAAGAAGCCCTTTGGGGTGTAAAGCTCTGTCAGCTGGAACGAAACAAATGACGGTACCAGCAGAGGAAGCATCGGCTAACTACGTGCCAGCAGCCGCGGTAAGACGTAGGATGCAAGCGTTGTCCGGATTTATTGGGCGTAAAGAGTTCGTAGGCGGTTTGTTAAGTCTGATGTTAAAGATCGGGGCTCAACCCTGGGAGTGCATTGGATACTGGCAGACTGGAGTGCGGTAGAGGCAAGTGGAATTCCCAGTGTAGCGGTGAAATGCGTAGATATTGGGAAGAACACCAGTGGCGTAGGCGACTAGCTGGGCCGTAACTGACGCTGAGGAACGAAAGCCAGGGGAGCGAATGGGATTAGATACCCCAGTAGTCCTGGCCGTAAACGATGGATACTAGGCGTAGTGGGTATCGACCCCTACTGTGCCGTAGCTAACGCGATAAGTATCCCGCCTGAGTAGTACGGCCGCAAGGTTGAAACTCAAAGGAATTGACGGGGGCCCGCACAAGCGGTGGAACATGTGGTTCAATTCGAAGCAACGCGAAGAACCTTACCAGGGCTTGACATGTCAGGAACCTTTCGGAAACGAGAGGGTGCCCGCAAGGGAGCCTGAACACAGGTGGTGCATGGCTGTCGTCAGCTCGTGTCGTGAGATGTTGGGTTAAGTCCCGCAACGAGCGCAACCCCCGTTGTTAGTTGCCATCAGGTAATGCTGGGCACTCTAGCGAGACTGCCGGTGACAAACCGGAGGAAGGTGGGGACGACGTCAAGTCATCATGCCCCTTATGCCCTGGGCTACACACGTGTTACAATGGCTGGGACAATGCGATGCAATCCCGCGAGGGGGAGCGAACCGCCAAACCCAGTCTCAGTTCGGATCGCAGGCTGCAACTCGCCTGCGTGAAGTCGGAATCGCTAGTAACCGCCGATCAGCACGCGGCGGTGAATACGTTCCCGGGCCTTGTACACACCGCCCGTCACGTCATGGGAGCTGGTCACGCCCGAAGTCGGTATGCTAACCGTAAGGAGGCAGCCGCCTAAGGCAGGGCCGGTGACTGGGACGAAGTCGTAACAAGGTAGCCGTACCGGAAGGTGCGGCTGGATCACCTCCTTTCTAGGGAGTAATCGGATAGATTCACTCTGTGAGTCGAACCTCCGACATTCTTGTTTGCCGGGTCGCAAGACCCAACACAGAGTGCAGCTCTCATAACTGCACTATCTGCGGTGTTCGCACTGCAATCGCAAACAATACCTCCTAGGTCGATGCCATAGACGCTTATCAGGTTGGACTGCTCATTCCCTGATAAGAAGAGGTGATAGACGCTTTTTTGGCTATTCAGTTATTAGGGTTTGAGATAGATGTTTTATTTGTCTCGATCGCGCTTAATAAAGCAGTTGGTACGCGCACGCGTTTCTCTTCGCTTTCTTAGCTCGTTGCGCAACTGCCTGCGAATTAACAACTTGATAACGTCACAGACGAAGCAGCGCAGTAGTATTGACCAGATCGTCGATATCAGGCCGATGTAGGGCAAAGTCAGTGTCAAACAGAGGAGATTTAGCCCATGGGTCAAGATTGGGTGACCAGCAAAGATGAAACGGTCAATCACATCGAAAACGATCAAAAGGCTCTGAAAAAGGCTTTTAGAGAGCAGAATGCTGTTGCGACTGATACCGCCCTGCACAGACTTTATCAGGATGTCGATTTAGTAAATCAGTCAGAACATCCAAATTACCAAGCAATTGATGTCTACGATCAAGTGGTCCTAGACAATTCGAGAACGCCAAATAATGAAGGGACAGCTGGGTTGCCTTCGCTGTTGATAGTACCAGATCGTGAGAACCAACTCGATATTCGTAGAGATGCAGAACATGTGCTGAACGGCTTCATCGATAGTAAGAGTGACGAAATCGGCCTGGCTCATTTAACGGACCTTGCGCAGCAAACCTATCATACGGATCTGGACGGAATGTTGTCCCAGGATGCTCGGCTAGTTAAAGAAGTTGCTTCTGGTGAGAAGCCTGAGGCCGAACTAGCCAAGCATATTCAAGCTGGCGTTAGCGCAGATCCGCGTATGTACTGGGACTTGCTCAATAAGCATCTCAAAGATTCCGGTCTCGGACTAGAACTGACTCTAGACAACGATGGTAGTTGCACGTTTAGAATTCTCAAGCAGGGAGAACAGCCCAATCTAATTAAAGCGATGTGAACAGCTGATTCTTGCTTTCTAAGATGGCTAAATGTTTGCTTTGGCGCACCGAGATTTTCTTCTGGACTGCAATTTATGCGCCACGCGCATAGAATTTCCTGATTTTCTATGCATCACATGCATAAATCTATGGCATCTTCCATTCCGCTATTTGATTTGGTCGACACTTGGTGTCGACGTCCTGCAAAGATTTGGATAATGAATGGCCATTCCAGCAAAACAGAAAGAGCAAATGCAATAGCAAAGAGTACAAATGAGACGAACTGCAGATTATATGGAATGTCCGCGAATACCTGAAGTCCGAATCGACTAACAAGTGTGTCAATCGCCAAGTATCCGGCGATGGTAGAGAAGTAATTTGCTACCAACATCCACCAAGAAAGTCTTTTTGAATGTCGTGCCGAAGACTTTTGTGATCACCCAAGACTCCAACAACGCTACTACTATGTTGCCGAAAATAATATAAATTGCCGACACACGGTCTGCGCCGGCAGATAGCAGGATGGGATCAGCAAAGGCAGGCGTCTCAACCAGAGACAACCCGAAAATGCACGGTAAGGCTATTGCAGTTGTTCTGTCCATAATCTTCCTCACCGTTCCGACTTAATTCTGGCACGTTTCGCTGGTGGCTCTTGTTTAACACAGCTTACTCACGTGTGCTTCAAACTCTACACTATCCTTAACAAGTGGCACTTTTACTTCAACGAAATGTTCGCGGCGGTCATCGACCATCGTTATCGCTGCGTCCAACATGCATGCACCATCAACGATGACACTGGCTGGCTCGTCTGTTTGCATGACAGTGATGTGATAGACCGTCTCGTAATAACGATAATGGACTTTAAATTTTGGCCAATTTTCAGGCAAACAGGGATAAAAACGAAGCTTGTTCACTTCCAGCTTTAAGCCGAGAAGTGATTCTACTATTAGGCGATATAGCCACCCTGCTGATCCGGTATACCAGGTCCAGCCACCGCGCCCGATGTGGGGTCGGCAAGCGTAAACATCGCCTGCTACTACATACGGCTCTACTTTGTAAATGGCCACGCCTTCGGCGGTCCGCCCATGATTTACCGGATTGAGCATCGCTAATAATTCCCAGGCTGTTTGGTTGTCACCCATGGCGGCGTAGGCCATCGCCGCCCAAATGGCGCCGTGAGTGTATTGGCCGCCGTTTTCTCTCGCTCCCGGCACGTAGCCCTTGATATAACCAGGGTTTACGTCGGATTTATCAAACGGTGGGGAGAGGAGCTGAATGATCGATGTATCGGCATGCACAAGATGCGTTTTAAGAGAATTCATTGCCAGACGAGCACGGTCTTCTCTTGCCGCACCAGAAAGAACGCTCCAACTTTGGGCAATTGAATCGATTTTGCATTCTGCGTTCTCAGCCGATCCAAGTGCCGTGCCATCGTCAAAATAAGCTCGGCGATACCACTCTCCGTCCCAGCCGTTTGTTTCGATGTTGTCGCGAATGGCAGTCGCTTGCTGTTCACATAGTTCAGTGAATTCCCGGTCGCCTCGCAGACGGGCGATGTCTTGGAACCGTTTCAAAATGTCGTAAAGGAAAAATCCTAGCCAGACACTTTCACCCTTGCCCTGAACACCAACAAGGTTCATGCCATCATTCCAATCACCACAACCGATGAGTGGTAGCCCATGCGCCCCAAATCTCAGTGCGTGCAAAATCGCCCGCTTGCCATGCTCATACAAATTAGACGATTGCGGCGATCGGCTGGGCAAAGAGTACAAGGATTCTTCCTCTGGTTTTACGGCAGGACCTTCCAAGAAATGGATCTGTTCATCGAGTACTCCCGTGTCGCCAGTGGATAAGACATATCTGCAGATCGCTAGAGGCAACCAGAGGAGATCGTCGGAACAGTGGGTTCGGACGCCGCGGCCGGAAGGAGGGTGCCACCAATGTTGCACATCACCTTCGGTGAACTGCCGAGAAGCACAGAGGAGCAGTTGTTCGCGCAATAGCCAAGGTGCAGCGTGGACTAAGGCCATCGTGTCTTGGATCTGATCGCGAAAACCAAAGGCACCGCCAGATTGATAATAGCCGCTGCGTCCCCAGACACGGCAAGCGATGTCTTGATATAACAGCCAACCATTAGTCAGCATGTTGAGAGAGTCGTCGGGGGTGCGAACATTGACGGCACCCAGTGTATGCTTCCAGTATTCGCACACTTTTTCATACGAGGCATGCCTGGCCTGAGATCCACGAAAGCGATGTACCAGGTGACTGGCATCATTTGCATCTCGACCGGAGCCAAGTCTAAAAATAACTTCGCGTTCTTGACCATCGGCAAGCTCAAGTTGAATCTGTATCGCTGTGCAAGGATCAAGTGCCGCACCGACCTTGTTTGAAAATCGCGACATGCTCATGGCAAGCGGATTAGCCAGTACGCCATTGCGCCCCAAAAATTCGGTACGATCGCAAGTAAGGGTGCGCGTCAAGTCATCGACATCGAAGAAATTGACGCGATCTTGGAACTCTGTGTTGTAAAAATTCTGGGCAAATACCGCTCCACTTTTAGGATCGATCTGGGTGATTATTTGCGTCGCAGATTTTTGTCTGAGGTCGCCCAGCACCCATTCCACATAGCCGGTGACAGACAATTTGCGCGGGCGACCAGAAATATTTCGTAGTTTCAAGACTGAGAATTTTATCGGGGCATCGAGTGCCACATGAACAGTCAACTCAGAGACAATTCCGTCTTCTGTGTGTTCGAAAGCGCTGTAGCCGAACCCGTGTCTGCTCACATAAGGGTTGAGACCGCGAGTCGGCAGCGGGCTAGGCGACCAGAAGTAGCCGCTTTCCTGGTCTCGAATATAAAATGCCTCACCACTCACATCGGTGACTGGATCATTGTTCCAGGGTGTGAGCCGGAATTCATGGGCGTTCTCTGCCCAGCTGTATGCAGACCCGCTCTCGGAAATCACAGACCCAAAGTAAGGATTGGCCAGAACGTTGACCCATGGTGCGGGGGTCGGACAGCCGGCGCGTGTCGTGATCACATATTCGCGTCCATCAGCAGTGAATCCACCTAAACCATTGAAGAGGATTAAGTTTCGATCGGGTGGCTCGGTTATTGGCTCTGGGCGTTGATTCTGAACTGGCTTCAGCCGCGATGCTCGTACCGGTGCAACTATTCGCCGACTGAGTTGTTGTTCCAGGGAACCGCGGCTGTCCGAGATGATCGCTCGCGCCACCGACTGCAAAAGAATGCGGTCTTCAGCAGATATTTGATCGACAGGTCGGACGAATATTCCTCCGGGCTTATCAACAAGATTGGCCTCTGTGGCGCCAGTAATGAGCGCCATGATTTGATCCTGCAAAACTTGCCGGTAGCCGGCATTATCCTCATTCCAAATCATCAGGTCTACCTTCAGACCTTTCAAGCGCCAATACGCATGAGCTTGCACCAGTTGCCTAACCAGTCCTATGTTTTCGGGATGCTTAATTTGCAGCAAGACTATCGGGAGGTCTCCCGATATGGCGTAGCCCCAAAGTCCGGATTGTCCGCGGCGGTTTTTGATCAACACACTGCCATCTGCTCGCATAAACGAGTTTGCATAAACGATCGAATTGGCGAGGTGTCCATATAGTTGGCCATCAGATTCAGTGGCGTTCAATTGCCTGAGCACTACCTGGGCATGGGTCCATGCCAGTTCAAAAACGCGTTCGGCCATGCCCCGGTCACGGTACTTCTCAACAAGTTCTAAAGCTCTCTCTCGGGTTTCACCGATGCCGGTAACGATATTGACGGTTGCCGAATCTCCAGCATCCAGCGTGATCTGGTATCGAATCGAGACAATTGGGTCTAAAACTGAGCCTTGGCTGCCTGATAATGGTCCATCTTGTTCCATCGCTAGAGGATTGACGATTGTTCTTCCCCGACCAACAAATTGCAGGCGGTCAGTTTCACAAGAAATCTGATCGACTTTGCCTTCGTGCCCTGCTATTAGATGAAACAACCAGGGCGGATTCTCGCCAGTCGACCGAGCGCGCCTGGTACAGAGAATGGCGTTATTTTGATTGAAGATCTCTGTCTGTACAAAGAGATTGCTGAATGCCGGTTGCTGCGCGTCAGCCGCTGATAATGCCAGAACCACTTCAGCGTAGGTTGTCACTTCAATAGTTCTGCTTGTCTTGCCGCGATTCGTGAGACGCACTCGACGAAGCTCGATATCATCTTCGGACGAAACTACTAATTCGGTGTAGGTATCAATATCGTAATCGCTGCGGCGATACTCCGCTTTCGCTTCCGAAAAAACTGCAGCGTATGCTTTTGAACGCTTGAGAGTTGGCTGATGCGTTGTTGACCAGAATTGCCTACTGACAGTGTCTTTGATGTAACAGAATGTACCCCAATTATCCATGGTGCTGTCTTCGCGCCACCGCGTCAGAGAAAGGTCGTTCCAGCGGCTGTATCCGCCGCCAGCATTGGTAGCCATGACATGATATCGACCGTTTGATAGCAATTGCACTTCTGGGCTTGGTGTATCCGGATCATCGAAGACTCGCACCGGCGCTTCTCGTTCGCTGGCGCTAGCTGCTCTGGTGCCAATATCGCTACTCTCAAGATGAAAGGCGGTCGCGGTCGGGATGCGTTCTTGCAATAAGAGCATCGTGGCTTGAAAGGAGGGATCCGACTCGAACAACTTCTGCATTGGCTTACCGAGCAAAAGATGCGCCAGGGAAAGAAACGTCATACCCTGATGGTGGGCCATAAAGGACCGGACAATAACGTGCGACTGGCCCGGCGGTAGTCGGGCAGGAGTGTAGTCGACAGCCTCGTATAAGCCGAATTTTCCAAGGAATCCCTCAGATACCAGTTTTTGCAGATTCTCCAGAGCCGCCGCTGGCACGACCATAAGGGCCAGCGCTGTGGCATACGGTGCTATCACCAGATCGGCAGCTAGCCCGCGCTGAAGTCCGAGTCCAGGCACGCCGAAAGAGCGGTACTGATAATTCAAATGGGCATCGACCAGGCTATAGCCGGACTCTGAAATGCCCCACGGTACACCACGCTCATGACCATATTCAATTTGTCTCCTCACCGCAGCGTGATAAGTTTGATCCAGAAGTGTGTGCTCGTACGTTGGCATCACCAGAAGTGGCATCAGATATTCAAACATTGAGCCACCCCACGAAAATAAAACAGGGTTGCCACCGCTTGTGGTGAGCAAGCGTCCCAAAGCAAACCAACTTTCCTGGGGCAGCTGCCCCTGGGCAATGGCGATAAAGTTGCAAAATCTGGCCTCGGATGCTAAGAGGTCGTAATAGCTCTGGTCCAGCCTGTTCTCGCTAACGTTGTAGCCAATTGCGAATAACAGGCGTGCCTCATCGAATAGGAAGCCATATTCCACTTGGGCGAATTCATTGGCGCGTAAAGCAAGTTCATTGAGAGCGCCAATTCTGGCGTTGGCTCGATTGCTTGACTCTTTTAACAACGGTTGCAAATGGTTAAGTGACTCAGCCACTGCTTGCGGCTGAGATGTAGATAACCGCATCTTCAGCTCAATCACATTTTCCAGCTCGGCCAACTGTCTCATCGTCGGTACTGTTTCTAAACTCTCAAGAAGATCTGGCTCGATTGCCTCCGACAACAAAGAAATCCAGGGAATAAGGAAATTTAGTTCGGTTAAGGCATCGGAGCACTGGTCGCAGAGTCGCTGAGCCCACCAGGCAGCTTCACTGAATGCGGTGGCATCTATCGAATTAGCAATTTCGCCAGCCGATTTTGACAATGTTTCCAGTAGACAAGAGATAGCAGTCAGCTGAGACAATGATTGGTTCGCAGCCTCCAGGCGTTTTTGGAATTGGACGAGCAAGGGGGTTGTCTCAGTGGGGACCACCCAGACCGGTTGGTCATCTGCAAGAGCGATATAATCAGATAAGATTGCCGCCGTGTCTTTCAGTCCAGCAAATACTTTCCCGTCAATTACAGGTTTATCTGCCAGCGCTAAAAGCCCAAGTCGGAGCGTCAGCAAGTGCCCTGACAGGTTGCCACTATCTACTGTGGATATGTAGATCGGCGTAAGCGGTCTAAGTGATTGTGTATCGTACCAATTACAAAAATGACCACGGTATCGTTCCAATAAATCCATCGTATTGAATGTGTTTGCAGTACGCTCGATTAGCTGTGCGCATGTGATGTAGCCAAAATCGGAGGCAGTCAAATTTGCTAGAAGCGCTAAGCCTATGTTAGTAGGCGACGTTCTGGGCGCCACTTTTTCGATTGGTTGTTCTTGCACATTGTCTGCCGGAAGCCAGTTATTCTCCGGCCCGGCAAATGCCTCGAAGAAAGCCCACGCGCGACGGGCGAGTTTTCTGAGAAACATCGTCTCGCTGTCTGCAAACCTTGTCTCTTTTGAAATCTCGGGGCGACTGATCCACCAGGCAACACCCGGTGCTATAAACCAGAGAATAAGGATCGGCGCGGCAAGCGGCAAAACCGCCGGTCGCCACAACATCAAATAAATAGCGGTGATAACGGCAATTAAAGAACTGCCATACATTTTGTTGAAGGAATTATCCGGTCGAGCGTTCTTGAGAGTGTCCCATTCAAGAAGATGCCTTCGCGTGAACAAAATCCTAAATACCGTCTGTCCGATCGCTTGGAGACTGAACCATGCTTCGTAAGGCAGGCATGTTAGCGTAAACGCGGCTTGAGCCAAATGTCTCCCAGCTGAGTGCATAACAGAGGAGAGATGCTGCTGCCATGTCACATCCTCTTGCTTTCTAAAGATATGTTCGCCGGATGCCATCAAAAATGGCAACAGAATCATGCCCATAACTGAGATGAGCCAAAATCGCACGTGGGGAAAAACAGTCCAACCGAGTAGTAGCAGAAGCGTAAAAGCGACAGGTGTCAGGCTTCGGCGCAGATTGTCCAAGATTTTCCACCGAGAGAGAAAAGAGAGTGGATTTCTTTCTCTGCCGCCGTCCGATTTTGGAACACTTGGTAACAGCCAGTCAATAATTTGCCAGTCACCACGAATCCAGCGGAAACGGCGGCTTACATCTGCGCTATAAAGTGATGGATACTCCTCGTAGAGTTGCACATCCGTTAAAAGCCCTGAACGTGCGTAGCATCCCTCCAGCAGATCGTGACTAAGAATGTGATTCTTAGGAAATCTATCTTTGAGCGCTCGCTCAAAAGCATCTATCTCATAAATGCCTTTGCCGATGAACGAACCTTCCGCGAACAAATCCTGGTAGACGTCAGAAACGGTACGTGTGTAAGGATCGATACCTGCCTCGCCCCCATACAGGCGAGCATATAGAGATCTATTAGCCCCTGGCAAACTGGCGCTGACTCGCGGCTGAAGAATGCCATAGCCGTCAATAACCCTCTTTTTTTGTTGATCCCAGAGTGGCCTATTCAACGGATGCGCCATTGCTCCCACTAGTTGCCGGGCGGCATCTCTAGGCAGCTGCGTATCGGTGTCTAAAGTAATCACATACCTTACTTGGGACAAGAGAGTGGTATCACCGACGATACAAGAAAAACAATCGCTGCCCGAGCCGCGCAAAAATGAATTTAGATCTGAAAGTTTTCCGCGCTTGCGCTCGTGTCCCATGTAAACTGCTTCTCGGGCATTCCATTGACGCGGTCGGTGGAAGAGAAAGAAGTTGTCGTGGCCGGTACTTTTGTACTTTTCATTCAATTGTTCGATGCGCTCTCGGGCCAGCTGTAAAAGCGGCTCATCTTCTGGCTTTGTTTGGACATCGGCATCGCCAAAGTCAGTCAACAGGGCAAAATGCAAATTGGCTACGCGATTGGCGAGAAAACGAACCTCTAGAGCTTCGCTCAATCTATCGATATTGTCTGTTCCCAATAGCATCGTCGGCACAACAACAAGAGTTTGATATGCCGCCGGAATGCCTGCTGTGAAATCCAGCCGCGGTAACGCTTGTGGCGTTGAAATTAACATGACAAGCCAATTGACAAAAGCGACAGCTAACTGCTCCGTACACAAGACGAAGACAATAGTGATCAAAATGCGCTGCCAATCGGAAAAGTTATTCGTACCCAAGCGGGAAAGCAGAAAGGTGGTGAAGGCCAAGGTGATTAAGCCTATCGCACCAAGGTAAAAGAACAACGCCAGTCGGTAAAGCAAGCGCTGACCTGCGCTTACCAATTGATGACGCATCTTGACGCCACGTTCAAGAGCCGGGAGTCCTGTGCCTATCAGGTAATATCCGACATGGATAGCCCGTTCGCTCGCCGATGTTTGCTGAGCCTCGCTGGCAAGTTCTATCGCTTTGCGGGCCACAGCTGCTTCAGACAGCGGGCTATTTCTGGCAATTCGTTCGATCACGTGACGATATTGATCCCGCGTCAAGAATTCCATCTGGCTATAGTCACCAGATGGGTCTTCGCTCAGTGTCGATTCGACAATGCTATTTGCCTCGACAAATTTTCGCCAATCGGTGGCACCAAGAAAGCGCAATGTGCCAATGCTATTACTAATCGATGCCTGATCTGCAGCCTGTTGTTTTGTCTCCGCATACACTAGCTGTTCGGTAGTCAACCCTGAGTCCGACAGTCGGTGCTCAATCCAAGTTAGAGGTAGTGCCAAGGCCGGGCCTAATCCCTGCAACCGCCGCGTTAGTTCTGCTACAAATGAGCTAACCATGGGCGGATTGGACCGAGCCATATTGGCTACGACTAGAATTAGATCGTTTGGCTCTTTTTCAGCAGTTTCAATCATCCGATCGGCCAGGAATCGGCCATGTCGCGATATGTTCGTTGTTCGACGAGCCCGGATATGACACGCCTGAGATTCTCTATGCAAGCTAGTCTGAGCATGATCGGTATGGCCCACAGCTCGCCTAAATTGAGGGACATAACGCTCTGATAAGCAACGATAAATCGGTTAAGACTTTCGAGTTCGACCTTGCCGTCTCCATGCGAGATTATTTCCAAGGCGATGTCATATACGCGGGGAAGCCCACTGGAAGGCCCATTTAATAGGCGTGGTAGCTCCTTGCTGTAACCTTTCGGAAAGTGTCTTTTGGCTGTGCGAATCTGCTCTTCGATCAAGTAGAAGTTATCTAACAACCACTCGCCGGCCGGCGTAACAATGCGGTTTTCTTTGACGGTCTGGGTGAGCAGATGGCAAACACTGGTCAGTACAGCCTCGTTGCTTGCCAACCGATGAAGCAGCTGGTCCGGACCTTGTCTTGCGTCTAACTTGTGCATCCCGGCGAGAAACTTGCCATGGCGCTCCATCTGGATGATGCTGAATAGCTCCGCCCGCAACGGCTGGTCGCGATCGTTGAATTTTCTTTGCCAGCCGCCCGGCCGCAGGCGTCCTAAACTGTTTTCAATTTCAAGCAAAGTTTCACCTTGAACAGTGCCTACATTGCGGTTTCGCAAGATTTTGGCTGGCCCGGCCGCAAATCCTGTCCGCTGTGAATAGCTTTGGCATATTTTGTCACGATCCTAGTTTGTCTGCTAGCGACAATTCAAGGCGACTGTGTCCTCTTCAGCCTCGGCCGTTGCCTCAATTTCTCCTTTGTCTGTCAAATCAAGGCGCGCATCGTATATAGACGATAGCAATGATTTGCCGCTCTTATGGTCCACGGTGCTTCAAAAATGTCTAGAGACGAAATTCATACGAAGCAGGACACTCAGCCCTTGGGCAATCCGATGCTCGAGTGGACGCAGGCTGAGGACCGAGCAAATAAGGGTGATAAGAGGGGCGCTGAGACAGAATTCAAGACGGCGATTGCCGACGCTGATGCCATGCCCGATTCCTTGCATAAGGAATTTCAGGAAATCATCGCTTTAGACAAAAGAAAATTACAGAGCCAGTCGACAAGCGGCAAGAGCAAGGAATCACAGGAATTATACAAAGCGTTTTTGCTGGACAATGCCAAATTCTACAGCCGCCTGAACTACGCCCAATTTCTAGAAGCGCAGGGAAGAACAGCTGAGGCCCAACCACTGCTCAGCGATGCCGACAAGTACGCCCACTCTCTGCAAACGTTGGGCAGAAAAGATGATGCGCAACATCTTTTGCATGATGCCGAAAGACTGAACTCAGTGCCCATTCTGCTGCCCAAACAGGCCCAACCGGAGAGCGCTCCTCAGCCATCAAAGACATCTCTGGCTTTAAGAGAATTGTGGGGTGAAACCGAGGATTGGACAAAGAGAAACATCGGCACAATCGCCGCCATTGGGGCAGGGGTTGCGACCGGCATCATCATGAGTCCGACCGGACCGGGAGCGATCGCGGCAGCTATGGCTGTGGGCGCTGCCGTTGGAGCGGCGGTGGGTACAGGCGCCGACGCTGCAGCTGGCAATCTGAAAGGTGCAAGTTCCAGGAAAGTGGCTTTTGATTTCTTAAAGCATGCCGCTGAAGGAGCTGGCGGAGCTGGTGTTCCAGGAATTTACCAGGAGGTTGGAGAAGCGCTTGGTCTGACCACAGAGGAAACGGCAACAAGTGGACTTCTTTCCCGAGTAGTCCTTTCCGGTGTGCGCGGCGCGGTAACTTATGGTTCTGCCTCGCTACTTAATCGAACCGGCCAAATGTTAGGCGACTATGGCGATGGTCTCCACAAGCAAACGTCAAAACTAAACGATGCCGCCCATGTGGTGGGCGGAGCGTTAAGCGACGCGTACTGGGGCTTCGCCGGCGGTAGCGGCAGTCCCTTAATCGCCGGTGGATTCGGACTATTGCGCGGATTGTCTACAGAAGCTTGGCGCGAAAGAGGTTTCAAAAATTACCAGCACCTGAGCATTAGCACCGCGACCGGCATTTTCAATGGATACACATCTGCCCTGGTTTTTCGATGGCTTCCAGAAAATGTATCTGATATGGGTCCTCTGATGAGGGAGGTCATGGTAAGGAGCGCAACTCGCTCAAATACACAGTTGCCTGCAGTTGATGCGAAAAAGGAAGTTGCTGAAATCAATAGTATGAACAGGGCAATCACTGGCCAAAGCGCTGAGGTATTCCAGAAAACGAGTAAGGCAGTCGTAGATATTCAAGGCAGCGGCGAGCGCGGAACAGGCTTCTTTGTTACCGCCGGTGGTGAGGTGGAGACTGCAGACCATGTCGTTGACGGCAATAAAACTGTGACGATCATCGATGCTAACGGCCGACAATTTCAGGCAGAAGTTGAGCGGATCGACAAAACTCAACACGTGGCAAGGTTGCATGTCGACGGGATCTCGCCAGGAGACGAGCCATATCTCAAGATTGCCCCAACAGGCGCTCACATTGGCGATCAACTTTTTGCAGTATCAATTCCCGGTCTATCTAGAAGAGCCTATGAAGGAAGGTATGTTGCCGATCGTTCAATCGAGCAGATGACCGGCGAGAAAACAAAATGTTTGACCGATGCTAATTGCCAGGCACAAACTGCTTACTTGGAAATGCCGTTGATGATCGCGGATTTTCCCAGCCAACCCGGCATGTCCGGCGGGCCAATCGTAAACAGAAACGGCGAGGTTGTCGGCATGATTGATCAAAGCGTCGAGCAGACCTATAGTGACAAGAGAATAGAACATCTTGCTGCTGCCGTGCCCAGCGATCACCTCAATCAAGTTCTAGCGACACACTAGCGAGGTTAGCTCGAGCGAAAGTCGAGCCTCAGCGTCATACACAATACTGAGCCGCCCGATAAACCAAAAGTTTCTACAGGTACATTGATCACTGAATAGCCACGCTCTTTTAACTGAGAGCCAAGCTTCTCGCTGCAGGATGACATAACAATTGTATTGTTCAAATTGACCGCATTGACCGCAAAGCTACTTGCGTCCTCCACGCCGACTGTGATCAGCTGTTCTTTTGCCACGCGCTCGAGAACTTTGGCTTGTGATCCTTTAGTAAAGGCGTTCGGGTAATACATAACGTCACCTTTGCTCAATGGGCAAAGGCTCACGTCTATATGGTAGAACTCGTCGGAAGCCAGTTCCAGTCCGAGGACCTGTTTGCCAAAAAATTCTCCTATATATTGTGTCGCTTCTTGGCTCGAACGAGGTCCATATCCTGCCCAGAACATTCCTCTTGATGAATCCCAGGCACAATCGCCTGCTCCCTCTTGGACGATGTCCTTTGGCAGCTCGTGTACTTCGTGCAAAATGCCTGATGGCTTCAGGTTCTCGAAGAACTCTCTAAAATGCTTTTCTTCTCCCTGTCTCTCCGGGTGCCGGAAATGTGATAGCAAGACTTTGCCGTCAAGAACTATGGCCGAATTTGCTGTGAAGACCATATCCGGCCACGGCGGTTGCGGTTCTACTAATTGTATTGATGCGCCCAGTGACAAGAAAGTTTGATACATCTTTTCCCAGCCCGCGGTGGCTCGTTCATATAGCGCTTCCGAGCTGTTCTTCCATTCTTCTGGACGCATCCAGGGGTTGATTTTATAGCGCACCTCGAAGTGCTCTGGATGACACATAGCCAGAATGGCTGACGAATTTGTGCCTTGTTTGAGGTCTGAAGGGTTTGCCATAATTTTTAAACTCAATGAACCTCTTTTCTTTTAGCACGAGCTGTCTCTCAGCGCCAACACTTTGGCAACCGGTTAGCATGAGAAAGGCGCTCGCTGCTGAAAAGGTTTTTGCGCCTAATGCCTATTGGCCCTTGTTCTTAATAAGAAGGTAAGAGGCGGTAGCGGCACAGTAACAGCCGACACCAGTCCAAAATGTTGCGGAAATGCCAAAGCTGAGCGCTATGGCAACGGCAAACACAGATGCGCAAACAGAAAGGGCGCCGTTAATTCCCCATAGCCATGGCGTCAATTCCTTTGATGAACTAAGAGCTGCGTTCATACCGATTGGAAACGCCATGCCCATAAAAAATCCAAGTGGAAACAAGATGCTAATGGACGCGAGAATTTTGAGAGAGGTTCCTGCTGTATCGAGAACTGATACCATCCAAGGTGTCAGCAAACCGAAGAGAGAGAGCACGGCCAGCAAGGTTAATAAACGCGACTGAGGCGAAACCTTACCAATCATCGCAGTCGAAAGGCTTCCAGCCCCACTAGCTAACAACAAAGTGAACAAGACGACGGACAGCGCATAGACTGGCTGTCCCAAAAATACAACCAGCCGTTGCATCTGAGATATTTCGATAAACATGAAACCAAGCCCGATGCAGCCGAAATATATTAGCAATGGCGGGGCACCGATCAGCAATTTTCTTTCGGGTGCTTTTGAAAGAATGAGCGGAATAACGATACAGAGGGTACTGAGGACGATTACAGTGGCAAGAAGAATCCACAGGATTCCAATGGCCAGGGCGTTTGAGGACATTACACCCTGATTCCAGAAGCCAATATTGAGCGCGTCTTTCAACCGCAACATGTGCAAGAAGAAGGGAGTATCGTCTGTAGGGGCGCTGATATTGAGAGGGTAGCTGGCGATTACATCCTGGCTGGCTGGTCCTCCCTGGGCAATTTGACCCGCCAGAGTATTGGCGGCAAACTGCGGGGTCAAAATGACTTCAAATCCCAATTTATGAGCGAATTTGTTTACTGCTTCCACATCGTGATCACTGAACGGTTCTCTACTCACCAGAAGCGTTCCGATTCCGTCGTCGGCTCGACCGCCGTTAGCGCCGCCCATAGTTGCAAGAAGAATAATGTGCTTGATGGGATCCTTTTCGCCGGCCGCATCGAGCGCACTTACTGCTAAGTTGACCAATCTTAAGATCTCACCAGGGCGTTTCTTGAAGTACCAGCGAGAAACAGTCAGAACTCCATCTGGGTTTAAATGGGTCAAAAATAAGCGCCAAGCCTGAACCGTATACAATGAGTGCTCAGTAAAGACGTATGCACCGGCGCTGCTGGCAGTGAGCGTATCGATTAAAGAAATCTGAATGACGTCATATTTGTCTTTTGATTTTGCCAAAAAACCGCGCCCTTCGTCGTTGAATATGCGGACGTTCGGATAGCGGTCGAGATGCCCTGTGTAATCGCCGAAAACACGCGTTAGCGAGTCAATGATATTGCTGTTTATTTCGACTGCGTCCACTGACTTGTGTGGGAATTTGAGCGCTGATAAAAGATCTCTTCCACCCCCAATACCAATAATCAGCATCTTGCCGTCTGGTCGAATGAAGTGCACGAGATTGGTCAGATCATATTCAAGATATGCAACCTTGGAAAAGTCACCATTAAATGCGGTCAAAACAGTGTCCGCGCCGGCATCAATTGTTAGATCTAATTCGCTCACTTTCTTGTCGCTAGGCCACTGCCGGCTTAATCCCCATGCGCAAGGACGGTGGAGTTCTTTAGGATCTCCGTGAACTTTTATGCGGGAGAATGCATTCCATTTTTCATAAATTGGCATTTCTTCCAAAGAGCCGTGCACCCAGCGCAACTTGATGAATTGTTGATGGGTTGGGTACAGAGCTGCGTTTGCGACACCAACTGAAAGGAGCAAAACCGTCAAAATGCTGGCGAGCACGCGTAGATTTTTCGATGAACCGGTCCATGAATAAAATAGACCGCCCAAAGCTGCAACTGACGCAATAATGATTACAGTCGACGGGCCATCGGCCACGCTTAAAAGCGGCACGAGAATTAGACAGCCTGACCCGGCGCCGAGCAAGTCTGCCGCATAGAGTTTACCAACGTCACGTTCAAATTTTGTCAGGGACAGACAAGCCGCTATGCCGCTAAAAACGAAAGGAATGGCAATCACGATATACGTGATCACAACGTGTGCCAAAGAGGTCTCCCATTTACCTGCGGTAATAAAGGGAACGTTGAGATGGACAAGAACACTGGCAACAATTGAGCTGGCAAACAAAAGCGCGCTCAGCGTCAGATTTCTTTGGATGGTGGTGGAAGTGAAGACGCTCGGAAATAGATAAACAATAATTGCGCCGACAGTCATGCCGAACATCGCAATCGAAATGGCCATGAAGGCAAAGTGATACCACATTGTGACGCTGAAAATTCGAGTAAGCACGATCTCGAACATCAACGTAGATACTGCCGTCAAAAAGAGGCCGACGTATATGCCTGCGTCTGGTCTCATCTTTAGCGGGTGATCTGGCAAAACATTCTCGAGTAAATTTCACACCTTCAAGTTATAACAACCACCATATCCGAATCATTCCTTTGCTACAAGTCGCGCGCGGCTTGCAGGCGTTGCACTGTCTTAGAGGGAACCTCGGCAAGGCATTAAGTAATTCCAATCTGCTCCAGGTATTCACGGCTGCTCGCCCTGGGTAAAACAAATTTGAGGGTGCGTAGCAAGCTGATGGCTTGTTGATTGAGCATGCAGAAATAATGTATCAAACTGGCCAGCTGTATCAGGCTCAGCCCGTAAACGTGGTCCCGCTGAATTTCAGGTTTGGCTGGCTTTTCGGCCGCAATCATGATCTGGTCTACTTTTACCTGCCGATTTTAGTCTATCTTGCGGCCATGTCCTGTCTTAATTCGAAGATTTTACTGCTGTCGGCTGTTGGCGCATTTGTCTACTACGAGGTCTTCATGCCTCTGGGCCCGTTTCAAACCGGTGCCACCTTTATTCATTACTTCGACAAGCGGAACCAGTCCCGTTTTTTCGGGTCATGGAAGAATATCGGCCTGTATATCATTGCGCCGATTATTATTTATGCGCTCAGCGTTTTCTCAATGGTTTATTTGGCCGGGCTTTTTGCTTTTATCTACATCATCTGGACAGTGCAGCATCTGACGCAACAAAACGTGGGGATGTTATTGCTGCACCGCGACGGCTTGGGAAAAGACGCCGCTGTTTCTAAAACTCTGGAAGCCAGAACGCAACAGATACCGGCTGTCTTGTTTAGCTGCGTCTTCTTAGAACGCCAATTTCACTTCCCTCAACCAATAGTATCGGCTTGTTTTGCGGCGACCCTTTGCATCACCGTCCTCGCGTGCGTTGTTTATCTGAGCAAGTTATACGATGAGGCCAAGAATGGAGCAACGATTAATGCTTCGGCCACCATGTTTTGGTTTGTTTCGGTGTGGTTTTTCTTGCCAATGGGATTTTTCGGAGACAACCTTCTTACCGCCTCACTGCTGCCTAGACTTGTCCACTGGACTCAATACATTGGACTTAACTATCTGTTGGTAAAACGCAAATATCGGGCAGAGACGAATAAGAAATACTTTCCGAGCGCTCATCCAGTCCTGGTGTATTTTGTTTTGTGCACGGCAATGGCAATATTTGTGCAATCAATAGATTATTATCGATACGTTCCTAGCACTCCCCTGTTCTGGCAGACATGGCTGCCCGGAGTTGTCTTCGGATTTTCTACGGTACACTACTTTCAAGACGCTTTGATTTGGCGGTTTCGCCATCAATACAACCGCGAGGCAATTTTGCCATTTTTGAAGCCGGCGAATCCGTTCTGAAGCGAGGCGGTTCGGCCGCACATATAATTATTTTGGCAAGCCTTCCAGGCGAGCATTCTTTATCGCCCAGGCATACCATTCGAGTTCCTGAGCAAATTTGTCGAATTGTGGCTTGAGCTTTGTACCGCTGGCAGCCAGAGTTCCGTCCTCGTTGACCGAACTGGATACGGTCGGTACGCCGATCATCGTCGGAATGCTGATCAATCCCAACTCGGCAACGACCGCCCGCAAATGAACTGCGGCCCTCATACCACTGATGGTGCCAGCCGAGTACGATATGATTCCCGCTGTCTTATAGAAATATTCTTCCAGAAAGTAGAACAGAGCGTTGCCCAATCCTGGCTGAATACTGTGATTGTATTCACCGGTAACAATGACGTAGGCATCTGTCTGCCGGTGTATGTCGGCTAGTTTTTCTAACCAATCAGGCGCTTCCCCTGTTTTGTACTCCTTGTACATTTTTGTCATCAACGGGATCTGCCGCTCTAGTGCGTCGATCAGCGTCACTTTGTGCCCGCGCAGGCTGAGTTCATTAGTGACAAATTTCGCTACCCTAATTCCCTGGCGATTGTCCCGTACCGAACCATAAATGACAGTGGCGGAAAGTGACTTGGACACAAAAATTTCTCCGTTGAAAGAACTGACAGTTTTGGCAAGGTGTCCTTGCTTTCGGGGCTCGTCCTTTTTGCTTATTTTGCGTGTTTCTCTAACTTGTTTTCTACCTGTGCATTCAAGCCTAAAGCTAATCGATTAGATAAAGCTTCCTGTGATAGGACGACCAGAGTCACTATACCGAGAACTGTACCCAATGGGAAGCACAGACAATTCAAAATGGCGAAGACCGTCGTCAGCTTAGGATGTTTTTCAGCTGCCAAGCACCAGGCTGCATAAGTGTAGGCACCCAGAATACAAAGCGCATAAATTCCTATGCCTGCTGCATACAGTGGGTTCGTTATTGGCAATCCAAGCAAATGGGAAATGAAAAATTGGCGAGCGGCTGGTGTAAAGTTGGCATAGGTCTGAGGCCAGATCTCTATAACCTTTAACACGAAGCCAAAATATACAAAAACAAGCGATGCCATGGTGCCAAATGTAATATAGCCAATGGCTATTGCATGACGCGCAATCTTAGTCGACCATGCTTGCGGCTGCATTAATGTGATCGAATTATTGGAAACGGTATTACATACGGTGACACCATGATCAGCGGATGTGCAATCAGAACCGTTCTTCAGGAAATCACCGCTTCCGTCAGCAACCTGAAGCATATCTTTTGATAAACGCTCTGCCTCGTCGAATTCTCTATTCTGAAGGTTCTCTTTGATTTCTTTTTCGATCTGGTCCAGTCGTTCTCGAGCACTCATAAATGCATCCTCAAGAAATCAGGGGACTCATCTTTATTCCCTATACTACATATAACAGATAGCAATGTTGATTCTCAAAATTCGAATTTGCCTGCGACTTACGGAAGGCTGTCGCTGTATCTATAGCATTTGTGCTTTCGGCGTCTTTTTACCGAGGACTGCAAGCATTTAACTTAATTCGCTTGTCCAAAATCTGGCTAAGGTCGTATAGACGCATTCGGAACAACAGATTCTGCCCAATGCCTGGCAGTCAACTTAGGGGGTTTACACATGTCTAGTTTTGGAGAAGATTGGGCGAATACAGAACTGGAGGCTTCCTACGTCTTGAAGGGAAAGGATCTTCCGGAGCAGGTCCAAAACGAGCTGCAAGAACTGAATGGAAAGTTGACTAAAAAGGCAATTGATTCTACGAGAAATGAGCCGCTGCCGGATGGTCTCTCGGAGGTCAAACCGGTTATCCATGATGGCAAGGTCGTCGCTATAGACTTTATAGCAACGACCGGCAAGACACTTTCCTGTGATGGCCACAATAATTGGGAATGTACAATCAAGCCTCCAGTGAAATAAGCGTGCCTTACTCAAAAATTTCGCATGACTACAAATGCGCTCTGGTTTACTAAGAGGTGTTTTTGTTGTTATCGATTTGTTATCGATTAGCTTGCGACTCAATACCATTCAGTGACAGACGATTCCGGCGTTTGCTTTTACGCTGGCTCAAGCTCATTTCTTCTTTTCGCCTTTGATATTGTCAAGCACACTTTGGGTAAAAGGTGTGGTAAAAGCACTGATGGGCGGTCGTTGATCAGAACAAAGTGGATAATATGCAAGAAAATGTGAATCAGGGCTCGGAAAAGCAAGATCCTTCGGTAAGCGCTGCCGCTGCTGAAAATATCAACGAAAAAACGAGCGGCGGACCAAACAAGCAATTGATCCGCAGGCGGACGCCATGGGAAGGCACCCGTGACGCTATGCAATATCTGGCTGGTATCAAGAAGACTCGCCAATTTAGAAAATCGGACTACACTTCGGCGCTTTTGCTTGCCGGCGCCATTCTTTGTTCAGCCATACTTCCGTGTTTGCCAATTGGGTTCGGCATCATATCAGTACCTCTAGACGGGCTCTTAGTAATCTGCCTGTTCTACTATTTGTTCGTCAGGCTTGGTGTGTTGACCACTTTGTCTGAGGAAAAAGCATGGCTGATTTTTGAAATTATTCTCGGTGCTGGCGTGCTCGGCTTTTGTTTGGCTGCTGCCGTTTACGGCATGTGCTCAGTCGTATATAACGCGATGATCTTGGGCTTGCCTCACTGAAAGTGGATTGGCAAGCGCTCGGGTTTTGGTTGCCCCAGCTAATGCCAGTGTCTTGGCGTTCTGCGTGGCAGGTTGCTCAAAGTGCCTCTGAATTTGTGCATCGGTTGGTGCGTTAATTCGTCCAACCAAACCGATTTTTTGCATCAGACAAATTACTCGATAAGACGGATCGAATTCGAACCACCTCATGCCGCTTCTGGCTGAACCCTGGCAGGCGTGATGATTGTTATGCCAACCTTCACCTAGAGCGAGTATACCGACCCACCAAACATTGACGCTATCGTCCGTGGTGGCATAGTTTTTGTAACCTAGCTTTGGAATGTGGCAAACAACATTGAGCATTAATGGAATTTGCAGTACAGCAAATCCGGCTAATAGACTGGCCAACGCCGGTATCCAGCCGAAGCATACTAAGATGATCAGCCGAAACAGGAAACCCAATCCAAAGGAAAGAGCGTGCGCTCGGGGCCATACGCCGTCTTGCTCGAGAAAACGATAGATTGGATCGGAGATGATGTCTTTCGATAGAGCGGCGGGATCGATATGGGACGGATAGCTCGGGTGTGACATCCAACCGACATGGGCATTGGCTAAGCCAAAACGTGGCGAGTGCGGATCAAGCGGCGTGTCCACCCAGCGGTGATGCGCTCGGTGCATTGTCGCCCACCAAATTGGTGAACCTTCAAAAGCCAAATAGCCAGCCAGAATCCAGAAATGTTCGACGAACTTATTGGCACATGTGAAAGACCTATGGGTTAGCAGGCGGTGATAACCGACGGTTATACCAAGCGCGTGCCAGATGTAGAAGAGCAAAAATAGACTGATGAATTCAATAATTTGATGCAGCATAGCTATGATCCATGTTGATACAGTGCAGTGGTTTCATCTAATTTTTTCAGTGCTCCTCAGGCAACTGATTCCTGATCGTCAGCGATAAAGCGCGGCTTCAGGCCTTCCTCGGCGAATGTCTTGACTCTTTTCATGTTGTTCGGCAAACTTGTCGGTCCATGTATCAGACAGCAACATGTCTAAAAATTGCTCCAGTGTTTCGGGCACGTCGGCCACTTGTAGAATGCGCCGGTTATCGTTATCCGGACCAGGATATTGACTCCATACCAACCGATCAATCTCTAGACCGTGACGATTGTAGTAATTAAGTAACGCCAGCCCCACCTCTTTCGCTACAGTTGCTTTATCTTTGACTTGCCAGTCTCTCAAAACCATGCGGCCGATGCCGATCAGATAATATGCTCTCTCTTTCTCAAATTTGGGCTCATCAATAAAGTAGACGAATGTGGTTTCATCAACGTTATCCTGATATGGCTCGCAGCGAATTTGGAACATGCGACCCGAATTGAGTGAGGTTATCGATGTTGGTCCGAAGCCTGAGCTCATCAGATGGATCTCAAGCACTCGTAGCACGTGGGCGTTTAGGCTGATTCCCTTCTTGTCCGCTTGTAATTGGAGGCGCTTACGATACTCATCGGGCATGCGAAGGCTTATGTTTGCTGTCTTTTCGCCCATTTGTAGCCACGCGAGTGCAATTTGTAGTGACTCGTCTATGATAACACGCCGGGGTGGTCGGTCAAGCACTGACTAAGGAATTTTGCAAAAGAAAAACATGAAGCAGCCGATAGTCGACGCCGAACCACACTCTGAAGACAAGGGGACAGTAAAAGAGATTGCTGCCTGGGCTGCTTATGACATCGCTAATTCAACTTATGCCACGATCGTGGCCACTGCCGTTTACAATGCTTATTTCGTCGAAGAAATGGCGCAGCGTGTCGGGCATGCCCAGGCCACCGCTTTACTAACGGCTGTCATTTGCATTTCTAGTCTTTTAATTGTCTTCACAGCGCCGATAATCGGCACCATATGTGATGCGCGTGCAGCGAAAAAGCAGATCCTAATTCTATCGACCTTTGGTTGCGCGGCCGCCACTGCATTTCTCGCGTTTATTTCGCCTCAGCATATCTTATTAGGGACCGCACTTTTCATCTTTGCCAATTTCACATTCGGCACCGGTGAAGATTTGATCGCTGCTTTTCTGCCCGAGCTGGCTACTAAGGATGACATGGGACGAATCTCGGCCATTGGCTGGGGGGCTGGTTACATCGGTGGTTTGCTCTCTCTCGGCGCCTGCCTGGCTTATATGTATTGGGCGATAAAGCATGGTCAAACCGTCAGAGATTATGTTCCGAGTGTAATGGTTTTTGTCGCTCTGGGGTTTGTGGTCCTGGCTATGCCCACATTTATCTATTTGCGCGAGCGAGCTCGACGTGTACCACTTAAGAGCGGTCACAATTACGCGGAGGCGGGCTTCCTCCGATTGAAGGAAACGCTGACTCATACCAGACACTATCGGGATTTATTTGCCTTTTTGCTAGCTTTGTTCGTTTACAGTTGCGGTACCACCACCGTAATCCACATTGCTTCCGTTTATGCCCAGGCTGTAGCTCATTTCACGGCTAAAGAGTCTGTAACAATGATTCTCGTAGTGGACATTACGGCAGCGATCGGCGCCTTCTTGTTCGGCTGGGTCCAGGACAAAATTGGCTCCGTTAAAACGTTGACGATCACGCTTTCTATTTGGACAATAGCCATTCTTCTGGCAGCCTCAGCCTCGACTAAAACCGATCTCTGGGTGGCCGCCAATTTGGTGGGTGTGGCTATGGGCGCGAGCGGCTCGGCTGGACGAGCTCTAGTCGGGCAATTCGCACCGCGTGGCAGGTCAGCAGAATTCCTTGGTTTATGGGGTGTGGCGGTCAAGCTGGCAACAGCGGTGGGTGCTGCTTGTTTTGGTGCAATCACGGTTTTGTCGCACGACAATTTACGCACCGCTTTGCTTTCAACAATCGGCTTTTTTGTCATCGGCATATTACTTCTTCGCTCTGTTAATGAAGCAAGAGGTAGATTAGCCGCCGAGACTGATGTAAATGTCGTGCTTTAGCCCATAAGCACTGGCTTTTAAAAAATCCGCCAATTTCCTCCTAATTCCCCGGCGGCGGCCGTTGAACGCTTGCCACAAGGAGGGCGGGTCATGAAAGTCAATCTGAACATTCGCATTCAACGGCCAAATGGTGAGCGCCGCGCTAGATCAATTAAGACACTTCACGAAATGGTGCTGAGCGAACTTTCGCCAGTTTCCGGTTCGGTAGATTTGTCTAACTATCGCCAAATCGATTGCTTTCAGCAGTTAACCGGCCAGAAGGCAGATGAACTGGACGGTGTTCTGGACACGCAATTCACAGCGGCGGGCACCTTATATGAAAATTCTCCGCAATGTGCATTTTTCGAGAATCAGTTCTCTTCTTCGGACGAGCAATATTCCGATCAATGTTTCAATCAAGATTCCAATCAAGATTCCGAGCAATATCCTTGCGCCGAGGTTTCTGTCGCTGACGAGCAAATCGTTGATTTCGCTGCCGCCGAAGTCTTGGCAGTTGAAACTGACGAACAGTGGCCGACCATAGCTTACGAACCGCCCATTACGGAAAGTGAGAGCGAAAACGAGAGCGACGATTTTGCCCAGTACCCATCGGCAATTGAGGTTGACTCGAGCGGGTTATGGTATGGCACTGACAATCCGGAAATCTTCGCTAGCGAACTTTTCCGCAGCGAGCGCGGCACCATTCAAATGGTTGTCCATGAAAATGGTCGGCGGATTAAACCCAATTACAACAAATGCGGCATTCTCGTTGCCGTTGAGTTAGGGAACGGAGCGACCCTGCGCCGGTCGTCGGGCAGTGAGCTATGGTCTATTGTCGGACAGGACAACCAGGAGATCGTACCCTCTGAAATTAAGGCGGTTTATTTTGATCGACAAGGCAGCCTGTGCACAACAACAGTCTCCGGGAAAATGGTGAAAATGCAGCCGGACGGCGCAATTGTTCAGTCGTAATTTTCTGAAATCATTTCCTCAAAGAGGCTTTCTGTGGTTCAGCTGAACAAGTAGAATTGATTTTTCAATTCTCAAACAGTTTCCACCAGCTCACAGTATTCTTCTGCCCGCGAAGTTAAAAGACAAAGGACCAAGCATGATTTTCAGGGAATTTGGAGCTACTGCGCGGGAGCTGCCGGTCGTTGGTCAAGGTACTTGGCATTTCCCACCCAGTGGCCAGGCTGTCGAGGAGGCCAAGCTTGCTCTAAAAATTGGCATTCAGTCAGGCATGAGACATATCGACACGGCTGAGATGTACGGTTCTGGTCGTTCCGAAGAAATCGTCGGTGAAGCGATACAAGGACTACCCCGCCAGGAGCTGTTCATTGTCAGCAAGGTTTTGCCTGCCAACGCCAGCTACAAAGGCACCATACAAGCTTGCGAAGCTTCGTTGCGGCGATTGAAGCTTGATTATTTGGACTGTTATCTCCTTCACTGGCGCGGCTCTTTTCCACTCTCAGAGACAATGCGGGCCATGGAGTACCTGGTGCAAGCTGGCAAGATCCGCTCCCTGGGAGTGAGCAACTTCGATGTCTATGATTTGGAAGAGGCGGCAAAATGTTTGAGCAAAGAGCCGATCGCTTGCAACCAGGTTTTATACAATTTAGGCGAGCGAGGAATAGAGCGACGATTAATTCCCTATTGCCAGAAACATCGGATCGCTGTGGTTGGCTATACGCCGTTTGGTAATTTTCCGCAGCCAGGCACCGCCGCCGGTGAGGCGCTCAGACAAATCGCCGACAAACATGGCTGTACACAGCGGCAGGTAGCTTTGTCTTTTGTCATTCGCGCCCAGAACCTTTTTACTATTCCAAAGGCCGCCAACATCGAGCATGCGCGAGAGAATGCTGCCGCTGCCGAAGTGCAGTTGGACCAGGAGGATCTGGATCTAATCGACGCATCATTCCCTGTGCCTAAAAGGGATGTGCCTTTAGCTACAGGTTAGTGGCGCTGACCTTAGGCGTTGACATAAATTGCGTAATTTACTTTTAGCCTAAAGCCAAACCGCCGGTAGCGGTTTCTTTGTATTTCTGGTGCATGTCAATGCCAGTTTGCTTCATTGCTGCCAGAGCTTTGTCCAAACTGACGAGATGAGAGCCGTCGCAAGCTAAAGAGAGACAGGCGGCATTTAAGGCCTTCACTGCGCCCATTGCATTACGCTCGATGCAGGGAACCTGCACCAAACCCATTATGGGATCGCAGGTCATTCCCAGATGGTGCTCGATGCCGATTTCGGCCGCTTGTTCAATTTGATTGACTGTTCCACCAAGCATTGCCGTCGCTCCGGCTGCGGCCATGGCACAGGATGTCCCTACTTCTCCCTGGCAGCCAACCTCCGCACCGCTGATAGAGGCGTGAGTTTTGACGAGCGCGCCGATGACAGATGCCACCATCAGTCCATTTTCTAAAACCTCTCCACTCAAATTGCGAGTTTCTTGCAAGGTTCGCCACACTGCCGGAATCAATCCGGAAGAGCCATTTGTTGGTGCTGTGACCACCCGGCCGCCAGCAGCGTTTTCTTCGTTAACGGCCATGGCATAAGCAGACGGTCTCAAGTCGCCGCCTGACCAGGCCGCTGCTTTGCCGGAGATCATCTGTTCGTACAAGTTTTTAGCGCGCCGTCTAACGTTCAGTCCACCCGGCAATATGCCTTCATGCTTCAAGCCATTATTGATGCATTCTTCGAATACTGCGAGAATCTCCTTTAAGTGTCCGCGCAAAGTTCTCTCATCCATGCCTTTGGCTATCTCGTTTTTGATTACCAGCTCCCAAGGATGAATAAGATTTTCGTGGCATTGCTCGACAAACTCCTGAGCGGAATTAAATGGATACGGCAAGGGAACGAGTTCTTCCTCGGGCACTGGTTGTCTGCGTAGGCCTGTCTTGGCATCGACTGCTTCGACAAAACCGCCACCAACCGAGAGACAGATCTGCTCGTACAAAATTTCTCCATCGCTTTTCAGTCGAAAGCGGATCGTGTTTGGATGCGGTAGCGCTTGACCGTCAATTGTCCAACCGAGCCAGCTAATATCCTCGTCCGGTTGGAATTTGATCTTTGAGCCTTTCAACTCAAGCTCAGGCTGTTCCTTCAGCTTGGGCATGATCGCCCAAATTTCTTCCGGAGTGGCCGTGCGAGGATGCAGACCGAAAAGACCGGCGCAAATAGCGCCATCAGTGCAGTGCCCTTTACCGGTGGCTGAAAGGCTTCCATACAATTCCACTGTCAATTGAAGCAAACGGGCGGGCTTTGGTGCGACGATGTTCGCCGGCAGCGAATTTCTGAATTCCAATGCGGCGATCATTGGTCCAACTGTGTGCGAGCTCGACGGCCAACACCGATTTTGAACATATCTAGCGGTCCAAGTTGATCAGCGCGGGTCGGATTCATATGCTCTGCGCTTGCTAATGACTAGCTCACTCACTCGATCCATCATACCGCCTGAGTACCGGCATCGTAGTTAGCTTAGGCATTTTCGGGCTGCCAAGGGTACCGCGCTGAGTTGGAGGCAGGTGCGGAGGTTCTCTGCCACAGGCAGCTGCTACATTCCACTTCACAGGCAGGTCCTGGCAAAGCGCGCCGTGCTATAACTCAGTGGTTGCGAGGAGGAAGAGTTAGTGTTCACGCTGATAAAAGAAGGAATCGATGAGTACGCGGCGGCCAAGAGCGAACCGGTGAACGCACTACTTGACGAGTTGATGCGCGAAACCTACGCCAGTATGGAACAGCCCCAGATGTTGACAGGGCATCTGGAAGGGCGATTCTTGAAAATGATGGTGCTCACCGCTCAAGCGAAAAACGTCCTTGAAATTGGCATGTTCACAGGTTATTCGGCGCTCTGTATGGCCGAGGGATTGCCTGCCGACGGTCGTCTGACCACACTGGAGATAATTCCAAAGGCGATCGCCATCGCCAACAAGTATTTCGCTCGCAGCGATCATGGGCGTAAAATCACAATTGTTGAAGGTCCGGCATTGCAGTCGCTACAAACGATGACCGGTCCCTTTGATCTTGTATTTATTGACGCGGACAAAATCAATTATTTGAACTATTACGAAGCAGTCCTTTCTAAGCTGAAGACCGGTGGCATTATCTTGATCGACAATGTGCTCTGGAGCGGCAGGGTACTCGATCCTCGCACTGATGACGATCGAGCGATCGCTGCCTTGAATGACCATGTAGCGAAAGACCAGCGCGTTGACCGTGTTTTGTTAACAATACGCGATGGCGTATTTTTTATACGTAAGAAGTAAAAGAAAACCTGCCTATCGATCACCCACATGGAGTTGAATTTGGCTACAAGTACAGAGAAGCTTAATCGGATTCGTGTCGCGGACGCCTTGAAAAAGGAAAACATCGGACAGCGCGTACGCATCTGTGGTTGGGTCAGGACCAGACGTGATTCCAAAGCCGGCTTTTCATTCCTGGAAGTGAATGACGGCTCAATTTTGAAAAATGTGCAAGTGCTGGCTGAAGCCTCTTTGCCAAACTACGAAAGCGAGGTGCTGAAGATTGGTATCGGCAGCAGTGTGGAGATTGTCGGCACGATTGTCGAGTCACCAGGTCAAGGTCAAACGACAGAAGTGAAAGCGGAGTCAGTCAAAGTGCTTGGCTTCGCCGATCCTGCTTCTTATCCTTTGCAGAAGAAAGGCACTTCGATGGAGTTTTTGAGAACGATTGCTCATTTGCGTCCACGCACGAACACATTTGGAGCAGTGGCTCGGGTACGTAATGAGATTTGCCGTTCGATTCACAACTTTTTCCAATCACGTGGTTTTGTCTATATCCATTCGCCAATCATCAGCGTCAGTGATTGCGAAGGCGCGGGCCAAATGTTTCGCGTGACGACACTGGATTTGAACGAATTGCCTCGGAAAGAGGGCAACGAGGTCGATTTTGAGCAGGATTTCTTTGGCAAGCCCACCAATCTAACTGTCAGCGGGCAGCTGGAGGCTGAAGTTTTCGCGACAGCCTTGACTAACGTTTATACATTTGGTCCGACATTTCGTGCAGAGAATTCGAACACTTCGAGACATTTGTCTGAATTCTGGATGATCGAGCCGGAAATGGCTTTTTGTGATCTGGAAGGCAATATGGAGGTTGCGGAATCTTTCTTAAAGACAATATTCGCGGATGTTCTGACAAACTGTGCCGGCGATATGCAATTTTTCAATGAGCGTATCGACAAGACGGTGATCGAAACCCTGCAGGGAATCGTCAATAGTGAATTCGGTCGCATTTCCTATACTGAAGCTGTCGAAATTCTCAAGAAATGTGGAGAGACATTTGAGTTTCCTGTTGAATGGGGCGTTGATTTGCAGTCGGAACACGAGCGTTATTTGACAGAGAAGAAATTCAAAAAACCGATTATCGTTTATGACTATCCCAAAGATATCAAAGCTTTCTACATGCGTTCTAATGACGACGACAAAACCGTGCGGGCCATGGACGTGCTAGTACCGAAAGTCGGTGAGATTATCGGTGGGAGTCAACGTGAAGAACGTTTGGATGTGCTCGAGGCGCGGATGAGTGCCAGCGGCTTGGATCCAAAGGAATACTGGTGGTATTTGGATTTGAGACGATTCGGCACGGTGCCGCATGCTGGATTTGGCTTAGGGCTGGAGCGCACGGTTCAGTTCGCTACCGGCATGGCTAACATTCGAGATGTCATTCCATTTCCGCGGACGCCGAAGAGTGCCGAGTTTTAAATCAGCTCTGGACAAAGTAGCGGTTTTTTCATGCAGCTGACTTCGATCGAAACAACCCCCAATCCCAACAGCATGAAGCTGAATGTGAACGAATCGGTTGGTAAGCCGGTCACCTACAGCGCCCAAGACCGGGGCAATTGCCCGGATTATGTCAGTTCGCTTCTGGATATTCCTGGCGTGCAAAGTCTCTTCGTCTGCCAGGACTTCATCACCTTGAATCGGGATCCAAGGTCTGATTGGCAGCCGATAATTGCTGAGGCGACACGTTTGTTGACGGGCGGCAAATCTGGCAGTGCGGCTCTTAGCGAACAACGAGTGGCAGCTGAGAAATTGGGTCAAGTGTCTGTCTTCGTGCAAACATTTCGAGGCATACCGATCCAGGTCAAAATTATGGACGGGCAAGGAGAAAAACGTGTTGCCCTGGATAGCCGGTTTAGTGAGGCAGCTCAGTTCGTGCAAGCTCAATCGGGTGGCGATTATCTTAAAGAGCGTTACTGGGATGACCGCGGTCCGCGTTATGGCTCTCTAGAAGAGGTAGCCAGTCAGGTCGTAGACGAGATTGAAGGTACTTTAGATACAAAAGCAATAGAACAACTCGTGGATAAAGCTCTTGGACGATCTGTAGAAGCAACTGAAGCCACGCTGCCCCGATCGGTTGCCCTGATAAAAGCTGACCTGACCAGCGATGACTGGCATCAGCGTCTGGCTGCCGTGCAAGAGCTGGGCACCGCAAACGATACCATTCCCATTCTTGCGCTTTCGCTCAGAGATCCGCATCCGGCAGTGCGCCGCCTGGTAGCTGCCGCTCTTGGTGCTTCTGGCAATCAGGCAGCGGTTGAGCCACTTACCCAGGTTCTTCTAAACGATTCGGCGGTTGGGGTGCGGCGAACTGCTGGAGACGCCCTGTCAGACTTGGGGGATGTGGCTGCTCAATCGGCAGTCTGTCGAGCGCTCGCCGATGCAAACAAATTAGTCCGCTGGCGAGCAGCTCGATTTCTTGCCGACGTAGGGACTGAAGAGGCTCTGCCGTTTCTACACGCGGCAGCAAACGATCCTGAATTCGAAGTGAGACTAGAAATCGAAGCAGCGATCGAGCGCATTACTGGCGGCAAAGGAGGCTCGATGCCGGCTTGGAAGAAGATTATGGAAAACACCCAGAGAAATTCGTAAGCGCTTGCAAGACTAAATGGGAAAATGCTTATCGCTTACTTGCCCGCGCTGGCTCTTTAAAGTTATGACCTTGCAGATACTCTTCATAAGTCCCGTAGAAATCTACGAGCCCTTCGGCTGTGAAGGAAAAGATGCGAGTGGCCACATCCGAAATCAGATCGCGGTCATGTGAAACGACAAAGACGGTGCCAGGGAACTGGGTTAATCCTTCAGCCAGTGCCGAGACCGCTTCTAGATCGAGGTGATTGGTTGGTTCGTCAAATATGAGAATCGGATTTTTTTGCATCATCATGCGGGCCATCAATAATCGTGCTGCTTCCCCACCAGACAGCGCTTCGGTCGCTTTCATACTTTCGTCGCCAGAGAAAAGCATGCGGCCTAGCAATCCACGCACGAACTGATGCCCCTCATCATCCATATACTGCATCAGCCAATCGAGCGCCGTTGTGCCGGGCGTGATTTCATTGTGATAGTCCTGCGGATAATAGCTCCAAGTTGCGCTCTCGCCCCATTTTATGGTGCCGGCATCGGCAGGCAGGTCGCCGATCAGGCAGCGAAGCAGGGTAGTCTTGCCGACACCGTTCGCGCCGATGATCGCAATTTTGTCACCGCGAGAGATATCTAGATCGAGCTTCTTAAAAAGAACCTTTTCATCGAACGCTTTTGTCAGCCCGCGCACGCGTAAAACTTCGCGGCCAATGGCTCTTTCCTGGTCGAATCTGATGAACGGTCTTTGAATATTAGACTTTTTCAGCTCTTGTGGCGCTAGGCGGGCGATCTCCTTTTTTCTAGACTGGACTTGACTCGATCTTTGACCAGCGGCGAATCTAGCGACGAATTCTTGTAATTGAGCAATTTTCTTCGCTTTATCGCGGTTCTCGGACTCGACTGTTTCTCTAGCCTGGAGCTTGTGTTCGACCATGTCATCGTAGTTGCCGGGATAGACAATGATCGTGTCGTAGTCAATGTCGGCAATATGAGTACAGACGCGGTTGAGAAAATGCCGATCGTGCGAGATGACGATCAAAGTGCCTTTGTATTCGTGGAGAAACTCCTCTAACCAATGGATAGATTCAAGATCGAGATGGTTGGTTGGTTCGTCTAGAAGCAGTGCTTGTGGTTCGCCAAAGAGCGACTGAGCGAGCAAGACGCGGAACTTATAATCAGTCGCCAGCGTGCTCATTTTGTTTTCATGCTGTTCATCGGCTATGCCTATACCGCGGAGAATTTCCGCTGCTTCAAATTCGGACAGATAACCGTTTTCATCAGCGATGATCGATTCCAGGTCTCCCAGCCTGTGCATTTGCTCTTCCGTTAATTGTGGTAATTCACACAGCGCATCCCTTTCTTTGAATGCCTGCCAGAGCTTGTTATTTCCCATGACCACTGTGTCGATAATCCGTTCGTTATCGAAGGCAAATTGGTCTTGTTGTAAAACGCCAACTCGACGCGGACGACTAATCGTGCCATTATTAGATGGTTCGATTTCGCCGGCGAGAATTTTCATGAAAGTGGACTTGCCGGCACCGTTTGGTCCGGTTAAGCCATATCTGTTGCCCGGGCTGAATTTAACCGACACATTATCGAATAATGTTCTGGTGCCGTAGCCTTTGGAGACTTCATTGACAGTGATCATTACTTTGCTTCCTTAGACGAAAAGACGCGCCGGGCGCGTCATTCACTAGAGAATTATACTTGTTCCCAAGCGCTCGGCCGCCAATTGAACACTAATCGTTACGATGTGCATCTTCAGTGTGCCTCGGCGCATTTCCGGGATGATCAAAAATGCGCACGCGAGCAAGGCCTTCAGAGAATGGTGAGACGCTAGAAAACTGAGGTTCAATTGCCACCCGCAAGCAGTGCACGAACACGAAGCTGGCAAGAAATCTGGCATCGGTCCGATGAACCAATTCACTCATATGCGAACATCTAACCAACCGAATAGCCGCAAGACAAATCGCTATCATCGATCGGCTGACGCCTTCTTGTCCTGCCTGTTTTGCCAATAGTTAGTTCCAGCGCCCAATCCAGTTACCAAAGTGATGAGTTGACCGATTGGCAGATGCATAGTTCCAACTATCGCTGGAACAGTCTCCCCGGAGGCAAGGGCGGTGGATGCCCCTATCAAAGGGTTAACAGCGCCAGCTACCCCAGAAGCGATCTCCGGTCCTGTAGCCTGTGCTGCCTCAAGCGCTAGCTGTGGGCACAAAATGAAAGCTGCCGCCAGTTCCATGCCTACTTCTGCGAGCTCAGTTGGATTAGCAGTACCGTCAAACACATGCCTCCAGCTCTCTACGGTAATATCGGCATGACCCAGAACTCCTCCCAGTGGGCGCAGACTGTTCAAAAGCGCTATTGCCTCGTATTCGTCTCTGGTGGCATGGCCAGCCGCCACGTCTGCCGACGCTCGTTGCAATAAATCCCAGCAATGAACGGAAAGCTCTTCTGCAGCTTCTAAAGTGTGCGAAGCTCCTCCCGCCATTTTGTCCATCGGAGAAACACTTTCTGCATTTTGCTTACCGGCCATTATGTCACCCACATAATCAATTCCACACGATCGTTTGCTGCTCCTGCCGAAAGCTAGGCAGTCAGATGCTTCAAAACTAAATTGGAGGTTGCCAGTTACCTTTAAGGTATTTACACGCAGGACTAAATTTTTGGACAAAACAGAAATTGGCCAAACAAAAAGGGTTTTCCTTTGCAGCTAGACTAGTTTGTCGGCAAAGAATGCCTGCCGTCTTCCAGGGCGCGCGTTTCTAGCTTAATCTTCACATGTATCGCAAAGCCAAGCGCTTACTGGGCAACGGACCGGTAATCGTAATATTCGGCAGCAATGAATTTACTTTGTCTGAAACTGAGTTTACCCTGGTATCTTGATATATGGAAGCCGTTGGTAGCCGGAGTTTAAGGTGAGCACTGATAAAGGGAAGTCCAATTTTATCGAGCATCCGAAGGGTAAGCAGGACTTCGATGCCGACGCCCAAAGTCTTTTGAAAATGGCCGATCAGGCCCTGAATGCCAGCGATCCTAAGAGCGATCCGCGTCTGCATCTAATTCATGATTATCTGGCGAAGATGACGCCGTTTGAGCGGGAGGGCATTACCAATTGTTGGAAGACAGACGAGCGAGCGGCCCGTTATTTGAAAATGGCCGGCGCCGCTCCGGAACCGCAGGCACTGCCTATCCCGTACATCGAACTGGATAAGAATAATGACTTGCAGTCGGTGACGTTCCTATCACAAAAGAACGGCAAGGTGGCCGAAATTTCGCTGAGCGATAAGAATACCAACGAACAGCCGGGCACAAAGGAGTTTCGTAGGGCCGACGGTAGCTTTATCGTCGCTAAATTTGACGGACAGAATCGCATCTTAGAAGTACGCACGCCCGAACATCATGTTTTTAGGAGACGAGAGGACGGTTCGTATGATGTATCGGAACCAGACGGCGATACGTTGCGCGTGTGGAACTTAAAAATCGGCGGCGATGGTAGCTTAACCTTTGACGCGAAAGTGGACGGGGTCGACTCGGAGATGGTCGAGCATGCTAATAACGAAGGCAATTTTGTCCTCGACAAATACAAGCGTCTAGATGGCACTCCTTACCAGGAATCGACTGAGATCAAACACCCCGATCATCTGCGAGCGGAAATTGTGACAGCGGAATATCTTGGCGGGCAACGAATCGGCCTTGAAGATCAGTCTATAGCCTGGTCAGGAGAGATCAAGGTCAAGACGGTGACAGAAAACTGTGTGGTAACTGCCGACAAAAACGTCGTCGTCATCGAGCCGATGGAGAAAGGCGAAGCTAAAGGACGACTGCAATATTTGCTTGAACTTAATCAAAATGGCGATCCGATCGGGGCAAAGTTAATTGCGACACTGCCCAATGGGACGATTCGCAAAATGCACGTTAATCAAAAAGAGATCAAGGACGTACTTGTGGACCCCACCGCACTCGAGATCCGCTGGGGAGAAGGACCCAATGGCTTTAGGGTGCAAGTGCCCAAGCCTGAGCCAGAAAGGTAAACTGCGCTATGCAAGCGGCGTGCTCCGACAACTCGCTGGAATTCCGTAAATCGAAGGGATACCGATGATTGTTGATACAAAGCAAGCGAGCCCAGAAGAGCTATACAAAATATTGATCGGCAGTGTGTTGCCGCGGCCGATCGCCTGGGTTTCAACGATCAACGAGGATGGGCAGACCAACCTTGCCCCATTTTCATTTTTCACAGTTGCTAGCAGCAACCCACCAATTCTATGTTTTTCGCCCGGTTATAAGGGAGTGGTGGTTGAAGGTAAAGTGCTGACGGTGCCCAAGGATACGTTACGGAACATTCGGCAGACGAAAGAGTTTGTAGTCAATATTGTCAGTCGCAAGGTCGCCGAAAAGATGAATCAAACAAGCGGCGATTACCCTGCTGATGTGAGCGAGATTGTTGCCGCTGGTCTGACGCCAGTTGCCTCGCAAATGGTGCGCCCCCCCCGCGTCGGAGAATCGCTTGTGAACATGGAGTGCGAATTGGATCAGATACTCGAATTTGGCCAGAGTCCAGGGTCCGGCAATCTTGTGCTCGGCCGGATCTTATGTATCCATCTAGACGATTCTGTGTATAAAGGTGGCCATATCGATCTCGATGTCCTGCAACCTATCGGCAGACTGGCAGGCACTCAGTATTGTAGTGTCGAAGATCGATTTGAAATGGTTCGGCCGAAAATTGTCTAGAACCAAAAATCAAAAGGGCGGTTTTATTCTTTGCTGCCGACGAGAATAATATTGGTGCCAATTTGATAGGGGAACCCATTTTTCGGGTTTTTGATTTTGCCATTGGCGTAGTAGCCGGTAGAGCCAGTCTTGAATTCTCTAGCTTCAGCGGTGAGAGTTCCCCAGACCTCGCCTGATGGAGTCTTGAATTCGATAAGCAATGAGGGCGGTGCGTCGGTGTCTACTTTCTTGGCCATTATCTCTGCTCCTGGAACGTTTTGTCTAAGTTTACAGGAAAACAGGCTTGCTTTTCAGACGTCAAGCTGTGTTTTTGCGCAGAACATAGATATCCCAAAAGGGTTTGGTGAGCTCTTGATACCATTGGTAAGGCTCTAAACCGGTCGCCATCGGTTGATGTCTTTCTGCCATAGTTAGTCCGGCTTTCCTGAATGTTTCCTCGAAATCCGAATGAAACCAAACGTAATCGTACAGCTTGATCTCCGTTCCTCGTATCAACAATTCAACCTGCCCACCGCTTGTGAGAGAGCCATCTTCGGGATTCGTATATATAAATGACGACCAATCACCGGTGCATTGCTCAGCATTTCCGGTAATCACGACGGCAACGCCGGTGCCTTTCAGCACGCGTGATATCTCCGAAAATGTTTTGTCCATCGCGGGCCTGTTTGGAATCTCTATGGCCACACAAGATTGAAAGACCAAATCGAAGGAAGAATCTTTAAACGGAAGGGACACTCCTGGCAGCAGTTCATATGTTCCTTGAGGATCTCGTTCCCTGGCCGCCTGGATCATGTCTTTGCTGATATCGACACCAACGACTGAGAATCCCAGCTCTTTCAAAAACCTAGAGCAGCGGCCTGCCCCACAGCCGTGATCGAGAGCTTCTTTACCCTGGCAATATTTACCAATTAAATGCGGAAGATCACGAAAGGCAAGGTAGTACGTGTTCTCAATACCCAAATTAGAATAGGCGCCAGCAAATCGAGCATAATCGTGAGAAGTCCGACTCATGTTTTAGTGTGAAAACCGACGATGTGACAAAAATAACAAGTATAGGATACGACGGTTCAACCTATTGCAGCTGCGTTAAATTTCCATATCGGGAGGTCGGCGCTTTTTCTTCTTTGCAGAGTGCTCCCGTTTCGCTTGGGTGCGGCGCAGTTCAGAAGCATAAGTTGGTTTGGTTGGCCGGCGCGGCGTAGGACGCTTCGCGACTGAGGCAAGCATGTCATTCAATTTCTCTAAGCAATCGTCGACATTACGACTCTGGTCGCGATATTTTTGACTTGTAAGAATCAGATCTCCATCTGAGGTGAGACGGTTTGCATACTTCGTCAGAAACCTTGTTCGCACGTCTTCCGGCAAACTCGGGCTTGCGGTTACGGACCAGCGCAATATGGCCTTACTGTTCACTTTATTGACGTTTTGTCCACCAGGGCCGCCACTGCGGGCGAACGTAAAGGCGATTTCGTCGACAGGTATGCGCACAGCTAATCTCACAGGTTCTTGAGTGCAGGTAAAATAAACTCATCCCACTTACCTTGCGACGCATGGAGTAAGAATGAGACGTTGGTGATGATTCCAAATTGCGGATCCGATTTGCAGTTGGCAGGCAACAGATGCTTTAAATTCAGCTGCTTTTGATATGGCTTAGCGACGGCCAGACTGTATTGAACTTGATGCACAGCGGCGATCGGACCGTGTCTCTTCCGCAAAACAGTTATTCGGCAGCCGGGGACTTTTTCTAGCAGGGCGGTAAGTGTGCCGGCGTCATATTCGGGAGCTTCGGTGACGTCGGCCAGCACTACCCCCGGTGCTACCTGCTTAGCTGTTTCCGCTAATCCTTGGGCAGTAGCGACAGCAGCATCGTAAATACTGACCCCTGCCTCCAGCTTAGCCAGTGCGGTGGTATCGCCTTGCACGGCGGCCACCCAGTTTTGGAAAAGCTCCGCTTGTGCTTTTTCCCTTTGATCCGGCTGTTTAGGATCATAAGAGCGGAGACTGGCCACTCCTTTGGCAAGAAGACATGACAACGGACTGCCTGTTACTTGCAGCGATGGCTCACCATCAAGTTTTGCTGCGTCATCGTCCAGTCCGTCATAATAAATTCCGGCCGCCTTCATCGCCGCGGTCAGTCCGTCTGCATCCGGATCAGCAATAATTGCCAGGGCATCTTTGAACTCGCCGATCTGCACAAGCGTGCTACAGGCAGGATGCAGACGGCGATTGGTAATTCGACAATCGTCGCCCAAAAGCTGGCGCAATTTAGCCACGCAGATAATCTTTTTTCGATCACTCTCTGTTGAGGGCGGGTCTTCAAGCTCATGATGGTCACGAAAAATGACTCGATAGCCTTCCGCCTGAAGTTTTTGTACAGCTTCCAGAATGCGGACATTTTCAGGCGTGTCAATAAACAAAACCAGATCACTGCGGACTTTTTTCGCGTTGTCGGCGTTTCGCACAAAATCAATAATGGTTTGCACATCAGTGGGTGTAAATCCTCTGATGAATAAAACTGGTACCTGGTTGATTTTGAATGAGATCATAATTCTTTCGAGCGGCCTAAGACTTATATACAGCATCGCCTATTTATGTTAAGGATAGTCTAAAGCAAAGATTGTTTCAAAGATGCCATCTAACTCGCATATGCAGTCTACTCGCAAGATTATTCATATCGATATGGATGCATTCTATGCTTCGGTGGAACAACGTGACAATCCGCATTACCAGGGAAAGCCACTCGTTGTCGGCGGCTCACCCGACCAGCGGGGCGTCGTTGCTGCAGCCAGCTATGAGGCCCGTCAATTCGGAGTACACTCAGCGATGCCGGCGCGCACTGCGGCTCAGCGATGCCCGCACTTGCTCTTCGTTAAGCCGAGGTTCGATGTTTATCAAGCAATTTCCGAACAGATTCGCGAGATCTTTTATCGATATACGGATTTAGTTGAACCGTTGTCCCTGGATGAAGCCTACCTCGATGTGACAGAGAACAAGCGAGGACTGCCTTCAGCGACTCTTATCGGCGAAGAAATCAGAAAGTGTATTTATCGGGAAACAAGACTGACGGCCTCTGCTGGTGTGTCGATCAACAAGTTCCTGGCCAAAACTGCTTCGGCAGTGAATAAGCCAAATGGGCTTTTTTTGATCAAACCAGATGAAGCGGAGTCCTTTGTGGAGCATTTACCGATTGAGAAATTCTATGGCATCGGTCGAGTAACGGCGGCCAAGATGCGTGACTTAGGCGTGCATACTGGGGCAGATCTTAAGTGTTGGAAGGAGGCCGATTTAGTCAGGAAATTCGGCAAGGTCGGCAGCTTCTATTTCCACATCGTGCGGGGACGTGATGAGCGGCCGGTGGTGCCAAATCGCATTCGCAAATCGTTAGGTGCCGAAGAGAGTTTTGCCGAAGATTTGATCGATCGATCGGAAATTGCTGCTCGCTTGGCAGAAATCGCCCAGACTTTGAAGAGACGCATTGACAGTCAATGCACAGGCGGACGAACATTGACACTGAAAGTGAAATACGCCGATTATCAACAGGTGACACGCAGCCGCACAATCGCTACTTCAATTTATGACCAGGATGAGCTGATGAAATTAGCACTGCAGCTTCTCACGACGACAGAAGTAGAAGACAAGCATGTGCGATTGTTAGGCTTGTCCTTATCCAATTTGGACTGTGATCGCCAAGATCGTCAAGGCCTTGGCGATCAAGAATGTGTGCAGCTCACTCTTGAATTTGAGTAACGCCAGTCTAAATATTCAGCTCGGCGGCGAAATCTAATTCGACGCCGCCAGTTGCCGGTTTGGTTTTCAGATTGGTTATTCTCAGCGACTTCGCCTGGGAATTGTTGGCGGCGAATAACTTCAAGTTACCTGCATAATTAATCGGCACGGGTTTGATTTTTTTGATTAGACCGGTGATAACGCTGCTTTCAGCTGCTTCGATAAGTCCGCCGGAAACTTTGCTCCAGTCAAGATCAACATCACGCGGTGCGGCTAATTTTAGTGCCGTTTCGTAGCGCAGTTCGCTATCGGATAAAGTGTTGTTGGGGACGAAGGTGTATTGGACCTGTCCTGTCCCTGTCACGAGTCCGGAGGCACTCCAGGGGCACTCTTTCCAATGGCTGGACTTCTTAAGGACGGCTAGCAGGCCGCTTTTCTCTACGGTGCCGTTTACAGTTACATGCGCGTCAGCGACAAAGTGCTCTTTGTTCGCTGCCAGCGCTGACATTTTGCTGATCGTCAGTTTATTGACAGTGACGGCATTGATAGCGACCTCCTTATAACGCCATCTTTGTCGCTTGAGCACCATCTTCTCAAGCGGGAATGTCTTTTCTGACGGCAATTGATCGTTTATGGCAGAGCGTAAAGTCTCGTCCGGTATTGTCAGAGAACATTGTTTGAAATGAACCAGAGATTGCCCATTTTGGGTTGACAACTCTATCCCGTGTACTTTGACGAGAACGTCACTCTTACCAAGTAAAGCTGACTCGGCGATCGCAAAATCGAGGTCGCCACTGAGGTCAGCTCCGCGATCGACATTGATCAAGACCTTACCGTTCATGCTGTTCAATTTGAGGTTACCAGCCGGGCCGCCAATGGTTGCCGTGGCCAGTTTTACCGAAAGTGGTAACGATGTGCGCATGCCAGCTTCGTCCCGGATTATATCCATCGACATGCCTTTGGGTATTGAAAGGGTCGACGATCCCGAACAACTAAGAGTCATTTTCTTCTTGTTGTTGCCCCAGGTAATTTTTCGTAGAGCGGTGGTCCCTTGACTAAAAGTGAATTGGAAATCCCCTTCCTTACTTAAGGAGACAGGTCCGATCGCCGTTTTGCCCGACGCCAGAGATATGGTAGTTGAGGGTCTTTTGATCTCGATATCGAGGCTGTCGGCAGTGTTGACCTTGTTCGTGGACCAGTAATGTTTGCTGGACTGTTCGTCTCGATCAATTTCTAGATCTGCTGGAATCTGTTGCGTAAAGTGGGCAACCAGAGCGAAATCATTTTTCTGATTTTTTATCGTTAATTGTGAGCGCTCAATGATCATTGATGCCAAAAATTGGAAGATGGGGCCGTCTGTGTTCTCTGTTTTTTGCCAATTCAACTTTGTCACATGCAGCAGCATGCGCTCAGCATGTGCAGAGCATTGTTTCTTCTTTCCGAATCTGTAGAGGCAGTCATTTAAATCAAAGGGCTTCTGGGAAGAATCGCTGGTTAAGGTCAGTGTACGATTCGCTCTTTTAGCGTTGAGCGAGAATAGCGCATGACCACCATTGAACGCAAAATCAGTTCTCACTCCGTTATAAATACAATCTCTGGCCAGCCTCAAATCCATTAGGCACTGTCCTTCGTAGTTGGAAGACTGATCAAAAACCAGGTTGCTGAATTCGATTTTCGAATGAGGAGCGGTATTGATGTGAAATCGTCCGACGTCAAAAGATGCGTCCGGACGCAAGTTTAAGACGGCTCGTTCGACGGTCACCGATTTGATTACCTGGCGCACGTCCCCGCCACCTAAAGGGTCGACGATTTGATTGAGGATGACATTGAAAAGGAAAACTCCGATCGACTGCAACAGATCAACTCGTCCTGTGGCCTGGCCTTTAGCGAGGATAATCTCTTGTGGTATAGCCACTCCACCAACTACAACCGGGCGAGATGTAGTTAATTTGCCACTGGCCACGGCGAAATTGATATGAGCAGGATCGCTAATCGGTAGGGTGAAGATAAGCTGAAATTTGGTATCTTCATCGATTTTGACCGGCACGCGCCGAATGGTCACTGCACCGGCTGTAAATACTCCCGAAGCTTTAACTTCGAATAGTTCAGTGGCATTAGTTACCCGCCTAAAAAGAGGATCGCTCACTTCCAGACTAAGATTGACTGGCAATGACTGGGTTTGTGGTTCAGGCAGGTAACCACAGCTACTGGCCAAAAGAGTAATCTGGGCCATGGCAAACAGCCGAATCAGTGTTCGCCAGATCATTTTTTCGTTGACCATAAGGTTCGGACCTAGTGTCCTGCAATTGATCTCAATGACTAGGACTAGCTTTTTTCGGTTGTTGCAATTTGACTATTGTCCACTGTTGAGTCTGATTTTTGCCGATGTGCACAAGTACAGAACCTTGCCTTTGCAGCAGATTGGCGAGACCGGTATCATAAACCACAGACTTGTTGTTACCGATCGTCCAAGCCACTCGCATGTCTTTCTTGTCCACAGCTCCTGTGACCGGTTTGGTTTCGTTAGTGAGCACGTTATAGTAATTGCCCTTTATTGCTCCCTTTTTGTTCACTGCCAATTGGAACATCATTGTTGTGTCTGTTTGTCCCGCCTGCGTCAAAGAAAAGACGCCGAGTGGTTTCCAATCTTTTGCCCAGCTTTTGGCTGTCGAGACCGTGCTTGCGGGTACCGGCTGTGATACGGCCAGGTTTTGAGCTTGATTATAATATGCTGCAGCCGACTCGATCGGTTGGGAGCCGTAATAGACAGTGTCATTCTGATAGGTAATGTTGTTACCAAAATCGTAATCTGCTGGTTGGCTTGCGGCCGACATACCCCACCAGGCTGCCAAAGACGGCCAAGCAGTTGATTCCCAGGCCCAGCCATCTTGCCACCCCGGGTAATACCAGGCATCTGCATGGTCGCCCCACCAACCCCGATCAAAAACACCATAATCTGCATAATCATTTCTGACTGCGTCGGCTCGGGCGTCCATTGCTGCCGGTGTAGTGCGGCTTGTGTAGTTGCCATAGTCACTTCGCTCTGCTACTGAGCCGAAGCCACCGTCCGTGGGAAACGAGCCTGTCTGTCCATATTCTCTGTCCGCCCCGGCGCGAAGGTCGGCTTCGGCAGGCATTTGATCAAACCCGCGGTCGGCAAAGCCTTGATCAAAGCCGCGGTCGGCAAAGCCTGAATCAAAGCCGCGTTCGCCAAAGCCTGAATCAAAGCCGCGGTCACCAAAGCCTTGATCAAACCCTCCACCTCGATCAAACCCTGCGCCGCCGGCACCGCGAAATCCACCGCCACCACCGCGCGCCCAGACTGCAGAAGGACCAGCTGTTTGGATGGCTGCCATAAGCCAAGCGCTTAGAGCAACGACGACTATATGTCTTTTCTTTGATTGAAACATCGATACACCGAGAATTTGTCTATTTATCGCGAGTTACTGTTAATAACTGAGTGTCCGGCACGCGCAAACCACCGAATTTTCTGTCAGTAGATTGCCACTGAAAGCTATCATTATCTAACTTCTTAAGCAAGTAATGGGCACTGCATATGGTGCCATCTGGTTGCATGCCTCTTGCCAGTTCGAGCCATGTCTGACCATTTTTAATCCATGTACCAAAACCAACTCCACCTCTGGCACTGAAATGCCAGCAAGCAATGCGCCTCTCCATTGGACTCCAGCCGATGATCTGCAGGTCCTCACCTTCCGCACTGGCCGGTTTGTCTGATGAGAACTCGCAACGAATGAATTTATGGTTGGCCGCCCATGCAGCTTTGAAGTGAACGGTGCTTGTACCTCTGGCTGTCCAATCGCCGATTAGCCAGCTCAAGTCTTGCAAATCGCTGGTTGCAGACAGCGGCGCACAGCTAGTTTCGGATACCGCCAGCATCCGCCAGTTGCCATCTTTTTTGACATGGACAACGGTATATCGACACCGGTTAGTGACTACACCAGCTTTTGCCAACCCAGTCGTTCCCTCTTCAACGGCTATGCTGTCGGCAGGAAATTTGATCGATTCGATATTTAATTCCAGTACCTGCCCGCCAAATTTTTTGAAGAAGGCATTGAAGAAACTTTCGATGGCTGCCCGCCCTCTGAGCTCTGTTCCATCTGGTTGGACATAAGAACCGTCCTCAGTCCACATGTTGGCAATTGTTTGGGCATTACCGTCAGCAAAAGCTTTTGCGTAAATCGCCGCTTGTGCTCTGAGAGCGCTGTTGTCTTCTGCCGATTGTCCAGCGCTGGCAGCAGGAGCTGAGTGATCTGGGTCAACGGCAAAAGCTGACGGCGACCAGGTAAGAAGCAGTGCTACTGCGATGAATGAAGCAAGGTGGCTAATGTTTAGTTTTATCATTCTGTTGAGTTCTAGTGTAATCTGATTAGGAATTTTCCGGGCAACGTTTTCAATGATATATATAAATGATCCTGTAAGTGATTCTGTAAATGTTCTTGTAAATGATCCCGACACCGCTATTGGCGAAGAAGTCGGGTTAGCTCAGCATCGAAAATGTTGGCGAACTGTCGTTTGATTTTATCATCGAACGGACGAGGACCTCCGGTGATCATGCCAGTATCTCGCAAGTGCTGCATCAGATTACGTGAAGACAAGCGTTCAGCGATGTTGCTTTCATTGAAATGGTCGCCGGTGGGACTGATAACACTGATCGAGCGCGGCACAAGCTGCGCGGCCAGCGGAATATCCTGAGTAACAACGAGATCGTTGGCTTGGGCATGGTCGACGATATAAGCATCAACGACGTCAGCGCCTTGCTCGACGAGTATTGCTGAAATATTCGTCATATGTGGTAACGGCAATCGTTTATTAGCGACAAAAACCGCAGCTACCGAAAGGCGCTTGGCGGCTCGTATGATGATCTCGCAAATTGGGTTCGGGCAGGCGTCAGCATCAATCCAAATTTTCATAGACGGTTTTCATCGATGTCTCAAGCGGCAATTTTTGTGGTGCGTTGTCATCTGAATTTTCTCAATGCTCCGAGTGTTCAATTATGTCAGAATGAAAAATGCAAGACATTTTTCAATTTAGTTTCGTAGGCAAGGTGCTTGACGCTGACAGTTGTTAAGCAGTAATTTAGGCGCACCGGATCGAGGGTTCGAGCAATCAACTACCTAACCGCTCTGAGACAGCCGCGTTTAGCCTCCCTTTGGATCAGCCAGGTGCTTTCCGCGTTTGGCGATCAGCTTTATATTTTGGCGGCGATGTGGATCGCTGTCCAATCATTTGGTAGCAAAGCGGCCTTTGTTGCAGCTGCAGCTGCGCTCGGCAGAATCCTATTTGGACTGCCTGGCGGAGTTTTGGCCGATCGATTTAACCGGGGCTGGATAATGGTGGTATCAGATGTAGTGCGCACCTTGGCTGTAGCTACTTTGCCAATCGCGGCCATGTTTGGTGGTCTGGGTTTCTGGCACTTAGTTTCAGTAGGCGCTGTGATTGGCATTTTCGGTGCCCTCTTTGATCCAGCGTTGCAAGCTAGCCTACCATCGATCTCGCATTCTCCGCAGGCTCTGCAAGCTACCCAAGGTTTGATGGATGTTACTCAACGACTGGCCCGAGCAATCGGACCCAGTTTGGCCTGATGGTGGCTGCTTTTCCTCTGCAGCATTTTTTCACGATTGATGCGGTTAGTTTTATGATTTCGGCGGGTGCCATTGCTATTCTAGGCGCTCACATAAATTGGCATTCGCTAAAGGAAGAATCTGAGCAAAAGAAAAAACAACATACGTTACCGGACATGCTCCATGAATTTGCCGAGGGGTTTGTTGCCGTCAAAGATCATCGGCCATTGTTCTTTTCTCTTCTGACCACAATTTTAATCGGCGGCTTATGGGGCTGCGCGTTCACAGTGGGTGTTCCGCTACTTGTTAAAAACTCATTTTGTGCCGGTGTGGGAGATTATGGCTTTCTCGTCGGCGCTTACGGATTTGGCAATGTCTTAGGGAACGTTGTCATAGCCAATTTGCAAATACGTCATAAGTTAATTACTTTGTTTGCAGCGGATGTTGTATTAGGTTTGGGCTTTACCCTTTTAGCATTAAGCCATTCGGTATCGCTGGCAATGCTAGGTTGTGGTGTCGCGGCTATGGGTGGTGCAGTGGGAGACTTGATGCTGCTCAATTTGATCTTGACAGAACTGCCAGCCAAACACCTGGGCAAAGCAGTGTCTCTCAGATTAACGACAATGTATGCTGGTTACTCGGTCGGGCTGATCGCTGCTGCTCCCATATATGCGATATTCATGCCTGCCGCCGTCATCGGTGTTTGTGCTGCTCTCATGGCCTTGTGTGGAATTGTTGGGCTCGCGCTTTTTGGCAGAACTAAAGGGGCAATAGGAGCGGAAGCCACCTGACCAGCGCTTCCCAACTAAACAAAATTAGCGACATCTTTGATCAAGTTCGATTTGGTAATATCAATGCTTTATAAATTGCCTCGCCGCCAAGTTTGCGGTCAGTTTTTTAAGGTTGGAATTAATGCAACGTAATTACCAAAGAGGAAATAACCGCTTGGCAGCATTGCTACTTGCGGTATGTCTCCTGTTTACCGTCGTCGCACCGGATGAGGCGCAAAATGTTAGTTCGCCAACGGTTATTGATGGGCAGCCGCTACCGCCCACAGTTGATCCGGATGAGCTGCACAATATCAACAAGACTCTAGGCATGGATAAGTTGCGGCTAAACTCTGCCTTGCAAACTCAGTCTTTCAAAACAATCAGGTTGGAGGTCAGCTACGACCAGTCAATCTCATTGGAAGAAGCTCTGCAATATGCGGTTCAAAACAATCTGGCCATCAAGATTTCAAGAGACAGTCTGAACTATCAACGTTATCTCTTGTATGGGCAGATTGCCAATGCGCTGCCAAATTTGACAGTTGCTTACAATTTGACGGCAACCAATATCATGAACGAGCACATTAAATCGCATGCTCGCGTTTTTCTCACTAAGGTTGCCTACCCTGTATTTCAAGGCGGCAGTGTTGTTTATTCGATCTTAGGCCAGTATTACCGCGAGAAGGGTTGGGCACAAGCGTACAAAGCAAGCATCAGCGATGCTTTACTCGATCTCTATCAAAAGTACAACAATTTGCTTCTGGCTCGTGTGCTCTTGCAGATCAGTGCTAAAGCAGTGGAAGTATCAGAAGAGCAACTAAGAGTCAATCAAGCAAAGGAAAAGAGCGGCACCGGCACAAGATTTGCCGTGTTGCAGTCGGAGGCTCAGCTGGCTTCCGACAGGCAAGCTTTGCTGCAACAAGAAGTAGCGGTCAGGCAAGCGGCCCTGGCATTGAACTTCTCGATGAACTATCCAATGGGTGTCAATTTGGTGCCAGTTGAGGAGACCGTTAGTGAACAATCTCTCTTTCATAACAAGTCAACTATCGATTCACTCGTCCAGGTGGCATTGAGACGCAGACCAGAGCTTAGAGAGTACGAACTGTTCAAATTGGGAGCCGCTCGCAATATCCAGGTTGCTACTGCCCCTCTTTACCCCCAGGTAACTTTATTCACTCAGTACTCCTATACTAATACTACAGATAGTGGCAGTGGTGTCGAGGCCTCTAGCTCAACGACGAGCGCAGGCAAAACAGCTGGTGCAGGCGTCTTCGGTGGAGTATTTGAGACATATCAGCAGGGACTGGGACTGGTTTGGACTCTCAACAGTTTCGGGCTGACGAGCATGGCCAACATTGCCGCTGCCGGTTCATTGAGTAGACAAGCGACGATACAAGCGAACCAAGAACTGCAAACGGTCCTGCAACAAGTACGCTCAGATTACTTGAATTGGCGAGCGGCACGAGAACAGATTGACAATGCCGCTCAAGGCGTTACAGCTTCAACCGAGGAACTGCGATTGGCAGCAATTAGGTTAAGCCAGGGCGTAGGCACCAATCTCGATGTAATTCAGGCTGAACACGACTATATCAACGCCCTAACTACTCAGGCCCAAGCGATAGTCGGCTCTAATTTAGCGCAGGCACAGCTTCTTCACGATACAGGAATTATTTCGACCGATACACTTCTCCACGGTTTCAAGGGAGAAATTAACTAAGGTGTGGACCAGTCGGCAATTGTTTGCGTTTGTTCTAACCATTGCCATGATATTGGTGGACCAACTCGCGGCTTTGGCCGCTAGTTCCGATTTCGATCCAATTGCCAATATTCCACTGGCTCCTCGAAGTGTGGGCATCGGGCATCCGATGTTTCATGCCCCCCCGTCTTTGTTGGATGGTAGCGCAGGCGGTGCCACCAGCTTACTCCATAACAATTTGGGAACCACGACTGTTTCCCAAGCAGCCATCCCCGTTACGTCGACGCAAGGCAAAGAGCAAATTCCAATTGGGGAGCCAATCACCTTGGCGGAAGCTGAGAGCAATCACGAAGCGAATAAGACTCTCAATTTAAGTCCGCTCTATCTTAGTACGGCAGTGGAGATGAATTCCTTCGAAGCTCTAAGACAAGAGGCTAAATACGATCAATCGATCAGTTTACGTGACGCCATTAACTACGTTCTCGATCATGGCATGGCGATCAAGATTTCGCGGGAAAGCATGAATTATCAGCATTGGCTATTTATATCCAGTTTGGCTGCTTTTTTACCCTCCTTTGCCATGTCCTACAATTTGACTGGTGTCAACGTCACCAATTTCCATACCACTTCCATCGCTCGTACATTTCTGACTGGCGTAAGTTTTCCGGTATTTCAGGGCGGCGGTGTTCTTTACTCCATGCTCACCCAACGCTATCGGGAGAAAGCCTGGCAATATACCTATAAATCCACCGTCAGCGACGTCTTCCTGGACGTTTACCAAAAGTACACCAATTTGTTACTCCAACGCGTTTTGCTTCAGATCTGGGCGAAGACAGTAGAGGCAGATGAAGAACAACTGCGTATCAATAACATGCGCCTGTCCAGCGGTACCGGCACTCGTTACGACATTATGCAATCCGAGGCACGATTGGCAGCTGATCGACAAACTTTATTGCAGCAAGGTGTGGCGATGCGTCAGGCTAGCTTGGTACTTAGCTTGGCCATGAATTATCCTTTGGGGGTCAATTTGATTCCAGTTGAGGAAACGCTTACCGAAGCACCACTTTTTGATGAACATGTCCAACTGAAAACGCTGGTGCAGGATGCCTTGCATTTTCAACCGGGATTGAGACAATACGAATTTTTTCGATTGACAGCAGCACGCAACATACAAGCTCAAGCCGCTTCACTATATCCGACGGTCGCACTTTTCGCCGTCTATCAGCAAAACGACACTGGCGTAGAACCAGCTGCTAATGGGGATGCATTAGGCGGTGCTGCTACTTCAGCGATCGCTTCCTACCTTGATTCGACATTTGCCGGTCGAGTGAGCAACAATGCGCTTGGTCAACAATACACCTTTAGTCCGACCGCCGGTTCCACTTCTACGCAAGGAGCAAACACTGCTCCGTCTGCACTGCCTGCAGCATCGGGCGGACAACCAATCGCCACTATTCAATCAGGCTCACTCGTTTCATCAGGTGCCGTGGCGCCCTCCATTGTTGGTGGCGGTAACGGCTCCGGTACCGGGCCCAATCAAAATGGAAGCCTTCAGGCACCGGCAGGTATTTTTCCTGGCTATTTTCGTGAAGTACAGTTGGGTTTGCAAATGCAATGGAATTTGCCGAGCTTCGGCTTGCAGACTACAGCTGGTCTTTTGGCTGCAAAAATGTTGGCTCGTCAGGCGTTGATGCAATGCAATCAAGAGCTTAGTTTGGTGATCGAACAAATTCACAGCGACTATCTAAACATGCTGACCGACCGGGAGCTAATCGACAAGGCAGCAGCGGCAGTAACTTCAAATAGAGAAGCACTCCGGCTGGCCAGGGTAAGACTGGAGGCTGGCGTCGGCACAAATTTGGAAGTAATTCAAGCGCAAAGTACTTATGTTACGTCACTGACCAGCCAGGCCCAGGCGATCGTCAATTCCAATGTGGCACAAGCACAACTATTGCATGATATGGGAATGATCTCGGCATCAACGCTGAGCATCGGTTATCGTCCAGGCACATTTAGCGAACCGATTCCTACAGGCAGACGGTGGTGGACGAAGCCGTAAACAAGCTTGGCCGTGAGCAATTCATCTCACTACGGCGTTGAAGTGAGGATGCACGAGTCTGGGATATCGAAAAGCGTTGATGCTGGCACTTCAATTCGGGCGTTGTCTAGATCATCATCTGTTTGGAAATAGATAATGCCTTGCGTCTTTTCTTGCGGCCATAGAATTCTTCGACCAAACCGCGACGCTTCAACGGAGCGACGCTGCTCATCTGGTCCGTATCGATCAAGCACCGGTTTACTGTTTTCGATAATGTCCTTAACAGTTGGTACTGCGCCTACAGTGACTGCTGCTGGAATTATGACAGTACCGATAGCGGCGATTGCATGCTCAAGACCGTGAGGAGGTAGAACTGCCTGCTGGAGAACGGTAACAGCCGCTGCCACGTAGTTGTTATTACCAACTACTGCTTTCGCTTTGTTTCCATTAATGACCAGCGGTCGATTTGTCTGATTAATGACAGTGATCTTCACTCCTTGCAATTTATCGAAGTTGATATTGCGTTGATCGATTTTAAGGCTGAGTCCCATGCCTATATAAGCCTTCAGCGGCTCGGGGGCTTGCTTGGTTGTATTGGTCGGCTTGACAAGGAGCAGATCCGGAGTCATCATCGCGTCCGCTCCCGGTGCCGTCAGTCCGCCCAGCGGGTGTGATTCTGCTTGCGGTTTAGCTGGTGGCTGAGTTGATTGGTTGGTTGGTTGGTTAGTGGGTTGGTTAGTTGGCTGGCTAGTTGGTTTGTCGATCGCCGATTTTTCATCGAGCGGCCCTCTTAAGGTGGCGTCCTCTGCCAGAGCCGGGCAGACGCCAAAGTTTGTAGCGGCAATGATGATGCTTATTAATATGTAGTTGATTGAAGTAGAACTCATTTGATTTTAGTTTATACGCGCGGGCAGTTGAGCTGTGGTTTTGTCTAACTATTGTACGCTGTCGGCGGAGCCTAAAAATGTAGTCAGCTATATCGATAATCTTTGCTCTGCCTCAGATAGTGTCTTTAAGATCCTCTGCACGCGGAGTTCATTTCCAAGAGAGGCGATTTCCTCTCTAGCTCTCATGTATTCTTCTCGTCTGGCAAGATGTAGGAGTGCTAGAGCACGATTGGCTCTTGCGGTAAAGCTTGGATACGGTCCGTTAATTCCAATCACCTTTTCCGTGGTGGAGAGAAGATTTCCCCACTGCCTCGATTTCCGTTGCAGGTCGGCGAGCGTCTCCAATGAATATATATGCATGGCATCAAAGCTAAGGACCGAATCAACGATTGCAAAAGCGTTGTTCATTTTCCCTTGATCGCAAAGGACCCTTGCTTTCAGCGACAAAGCTGATAGATTCATAGGACCTTCCGAAATCAAACTGTCTAATATTAGGATGCACTCTGCGTTTAGATCGGCATAGTACAGTCCGTGTGCAAATTGCACTCGGTAGTCGTGAGGATGTTCCCCTCTCAGAACATGATCGACAAGCTTCTCGAAATGGGAAGGCAAAAGAAATGCTAATTGACCTGTAGCCTGGTTGGTCTTCATTCGCCGTTGATAACATTGAGCAAAGACCTCTAATCCAAGCGGCACCCCTGCTTGTTTGTAGAGCCATGACTTAAACGATTCACACTGCTCTGGGTAAGTATCGATTAAATAGGGAATTACATACTTTGCCAGCCATTCGTACTGCATTGTTTCAGCGTAAATCTCGCGCTTCTCATCATCGTCCATCAACCAACGGTCTCTGCCTCTTCGCATTGTCCAGTCGTAGTGGTGCGCTATTTCATGAGTGAGAGCCGACAGCATTTTCAATTTGAGGTAAATTTCCCATATCTCGCGCAAAGGCGCATCATCTGCGTAGAGGTAACCTGAAAGCCAGATGCTATTTTTGTCCCAGTGGTAGCGACCAAGCGGACCCTCTGGGACCCATACACCTCGAAATATTTCGGTAACAGATTTATTCTCATGCGCTCCGGTTAGAGATTCCTCGCGTAGGTCAACTAAAGTGTCTAAGCCTAGGTCAATGCGGATTAACCCATCGATTACTCCTTTCGGTAAGCGAGTGAAAACGCCCTTGAAGTCCTCGGGACTGGCTGGCAGTTTGAGTTGGGGTAGTCCTTGTCGGACAACGACCTCAATTAGATCTACTGAAGTACCTATTGTTTTCTGAGCAGTTTTTCTGCTCTTACCATTCCCGCGACTCTTAATCAGACTTTTTTTGCGCAGATCATTTCTCAGAGTCTCGATCTCTCTCGAATGTTTCTCCGAGTCGGAATATTGCCAGCGCTTTAGCTCGTCCAGCTCCAGCCATGTCGTATGGATACTTCTAGCCAAGATTGTGCATCAACTGTTTGAAGGGAAGTTTATTCATGTTACCAAATACCACATCTTATCCCGCGCCCATCTGCAAAACGGCTGCCCCGTGAAATTTGCCCGCGCGCAGATCAGCTAGCGCGTTGTTGGCGTCTGCCAATTGGTACGGATGCACAGTTGTTTTAATTGGGATTTTGAAGGCAATTTCTAGGAATTCGCGAGCATCCTGCCGGGTAAGGTTGGCAACAGATTTGATCGATCTTTCTTCCCAGAGCAGGCTATACGGAAAAGACGGAATGTCGCTCATATGGATGCCACCACTGACGATGGTAGCGCCTCTGTCTGAGGCTTTCAGCGCTGCCGGGATCAAGTCGCCGGCTGGTGCAAAAATCAAGGCTGCTTCCAGCGGCTGAGGCGGCGTTTCATCGGCAGCACCGGCCCAGGAGGCGCCCATGCTCCGTGCATACTCTTGCCCCTTCTGATCGCCGGCACGGGTGAATCCGCAAACCTCTCGCCCCTGATGTAATGCTACTTGAATGACGATATGAGCAGCGGCGCCGAATCCATAAATGCCGATGCGCTTAGCTGGGCCTGCCAATTTCAATGTCCGCCAGCCTATTAGACCAGCACACAGAAGTGGGGCGACTTCTAGGTCGGAAAGATTATCGGGCAACGGAAAGCAAAAGTCTGCTCTAGCCACTGTATGAGTGGCGTAACCGCCATCTATATCGTAACCAGTAAATTTGGCCTTTAGACAAAGATTCTCTCTGCCCGAAAGGCAAAAGCGACACTGTCCGCATGTTTCGCCCAACCAGGGTACACCGACGCGTTGACCGACAGAGAATCCGGATACTCCTTGTCCAGTCGCCAGTACGGAAGCGACGATCTCATGGCCAATAACAAGTGGCAGTTTTGGTTTGGTCAATTCGCCGTCCACGACATGCAAATCTGTCCGGCAAACGCCACACGCGTGGACCTGCAAGAGAATTTCACCAGCCCCAGGCTTGGGCAGATCGCGCTGTTCGAGTTTCAGGGCAGTTTTCGGTTCGTGAAGAACCATCGCTTGCATCATCGCTCTTCGAATCCGGTTCTTGTTTGCACTATCGAGTGGAACTCTCAGATTGCCTCGGCTGTAGCTTTGGCATGAAACGGTCGATCAGGTCTCTTTGTTTTTCCCAATTCCGTAGAGCTTGCACAGCTAATTGAAACTTTCCTTCATCGCTGAAGAACTTATGCGCGCCATCGTTGCGAGCGGGATCACGCACATAGTAAATGTAGGTCGTATCGGCAGGCTGCAGAGCTGCTTGCAGCGAGCTCAAGCCCGGGCAGCCTACCGGTCCGATCGGTAAACCGGCATACTTTCTCGTGTTGTATGGACTGTCTCGATCTACGTCTGATTGATAGACTTTTCCATCGCCTCGCCATTTGCCGGCAAGCTTGGACGCGTAAACAACGGTAGAATCCATGCCTAATGGCATATGCTTTTTCAATCTGTTGTAAATAACAGACGCAATAATCGCTCGTTCCTCCTTTAACTTGGCTTCCGTTTCGATTATTGAAGCGACAGTGACGACTTCGTGTACTGATTTGCCCTCCATCCGGGCAAGGGCGGCCAAGTTATCTCGCCAAACGGTTTTGAACTGGTCGACTGCCTCATTGATGATATCTTCTGCTCTGCTATTGGCGAGAGCAAAATAAGTTTCAGGATAAATGTAGCCTTCTAAGCTAGTGGCGGTGGGATCGAGATCTTTTATTGATCTTGTGTTGTTAATGAGCTTCAAAACATCGTTCTTCGAGTGGAGTTTAAAAGTGGGATTGGCAGCCATTGCGTTGGCAATGTCCCAGCGAGTCCAACCTTCAACAATCGTGATTTTATTCGCTCCTTGTTCACCGGACTCCAGCTTTTGCAAGATTTCCAGATCGGAAATAGGTGAGCCAAAGGCATAATCTCCGGCTTTCAACAGCTTACCTCTGTCGATCTTCATATAAAGTCTCAAGAAAGTGACATGATGGATGATTCCCATTCGCTTGAGCTCACCAACAATTTGGTCTGGCGTCCATCCAAGTGGAATGCTAACGATGGCATCGCTGCGCGGATTAGGTTCGGGGGTGTTCAAGTCATCCCAGATGTAAAGCAAAGACACGACGATGCCCACTACAAGGGCGATGAAAATTATTGCCGCCAAACGAGATACGCGCATTTGCTGATCTTAGCAGTGAGGCGCTGTCGTTTGTGTCTTTAAAACTCTTCGCGGTCCACTATGTAGCAATCGACCATGCGCGAACCCGCCGATAAAAAGCCGAGTTCTTTGGCCGCCGCCATGGACAGGTCAATGATTCGGTTTTCCGTAAAAGGTCCTCTGTCATTGACGGTGACGACACACGACTTACCGTTTTGTCTGTTTACTACCTTAAGCTTTGTGCCAAAAGGAAGACTGCGATGGGCAGCAGTGAATTTGGTTCGATCGTGTATTTCCCCGGAAGCTGTGCGCTTGCCATGGAAATAGTCGGCATAATAATTAGCCACGCCCGAGAAGTTTGCTTTGGCCGGCAACTGCTTCGTTGTTTTGAACTGTTTTGCCTTGATCAATCCGCAACTTAACGGCTCGTATTTCATCTGTCCAACTACGTCGTTGAGACTGCGCTGTTGTGAACAGACGCTGGTATCTAGCAGACTAGTGCTTTCGCCGAGCTCCTCTGATCCTGCTTGCGAATTGGCTCTCGGTGCGAATAACAGTAAGATGGGGAAAGCCAAGAATGCACCGCATATAGTGGCGGTCAACTTTTGCCCATCGCAGCCGGAGTGTCGTTGGTGAACTGGTAACATCCGCAACGGTTTTCAAGAAGAAAATTGATTGGCCCAAATATCTCAATTTTTTCTTTATCTGGACAGGTCAATTTTCTAATGTGGAAAGAGGAATCAGCCGCCCTGACCAGCCATTAATTCAATCTCTGACCATCCTCAGGCGCCTCATGCCAATTCCATCTATTGGTTGCCAAAGGTCCGGCATGAGGGCCATGTTCTAAAATTTATCTATTTTTGGGAAAAATTTTGCCAAAAAATTGAACCTTTTTGCTGCTGGCAACGTTGATCTAATTAAACCTATCGCTTCCCTCAAGATTATCGATAAGATTATCAAAACTGTGGAGATATCAAAAATGAACAACCTGAGAAACGCAACTCTTCTGTTGTGTGCGCTTGCCTCGTTTTGCCTTGGCGGCCCTTGTTTGGCGCAAGAGGCCAACCTGGCACCTGACCTGGCAGAAGATCAATCTCTGACCGGCGATGCCGAGATGGATTTATTATTGGCCACCCTGCCGGTAGCCGACGACGTCGTCGCTGTGGCGATCAATCCTTCTGCCGTCTCGGATCAGCCGGCATTGATCGTTGCTGGCGGCCCGCCGCCCAATGCCCCGGCGCCAGAGATGCCCCGCCCGCCGCAAATGAGCTGGCATCATGGCCATGGCGGCCCGCTATCTGCTCTGCACGGTCCCTTGGCCCTGACAAACGAACAGTGCGAAAAGCTTTACGCTTTACGCAATGATTTCCTCGATCAGAATATCGAGAAAATGGTCAAGTTGGGAAAATTGCGACGCCAACTAATGGAGTCCCTCGCTTCCGCTAATCCAGACTCCAAGCGTTCGGCCGACATAGCGGCTCAGATTACTTCAGCAAAGGCTGATTTAGAGAGAGCGAAATTGGATCGATTAATCGCCAGCGCCAATGTCTTGACTCCTGAACAAAGAACGGCGATACATGAACAAATGATTCGCCATTCCGTCATGAGCGGGATGTTGGGCGGCCACAAGGGCAAAATGCATGGTTGGGGCGAACGCGGCTAGAAAGCAAGCCTACCGGTCCTAGCCAACTATAGACTCACTCTCAAGCACAAAGCACGGCAACCGCCGTGCTTTGTCTCTTTTGCTGATGAGATATCATAGTGAGACTAATTCTCTTGGAAAGATATGGACACTTGGCGTAGCGTCGCAAAAGTCGTAATTATTCTGTTCTTTTTACTGTGGCAGTGTCCAGGCTTTGCTGCTGGTTGGCTGGATAACGATCGCTTTTTATTACAACGCGGCAGATCTTTGTATCAAAGCGGTCAATTTGCAGAGGCGCTTAAGCCTATTTCGGACGCGATTGCCCTCAATCCGAATTTTGCCGAGGCTTATTACTGGCGAGCCCTTTGTTTCAATTCGATCAATAAAACAGAAAAAGCGCTCGCTGATCTGAGTACAGCAATTGAGTTGGCCAACGATGTGCCGACGTTTTACATGAGCCGTGGTCTCATTTATTCGAACCAGAATAAATTTGATCTTGCTGTTATCGATTTTGATAAAGCTCTAGTCCTGGATCCGTCATTGCAAGATGCGATGACTAACAAGGAATTTTGCCAGAAGGAAATTGCTCGTCAACATGAGCTCGCCGAAAAGCAAGCGGATTCTAAAGTTACGACTGCGAAAATTGCCGACGAAACAAAAGGTGATGACCTGGTCAACAACGAGGGCGGATTAAAGAATAGCGCGCCAGCTAAGGATGGACAGGACGGCAATCAGGAGCGAAGTGCGACTGAGCCAGCCAAGCCAGAAGACAGGGCACTGGCGACTCAGTTGGTCAAAGAGCGCCAGGAAGCAGAAAAGCAAGCCAAAGCTGAGCGGCAAGCGAGGGAAAAACTGGCGGCTCAAAACGCTCAAGCTGAGCAAGAGCTGACGGAAAAGCTGGCGCGCGAACGCCAGGAACGTGCTCGAATCGAGCATGAGCTGTCAGAGGCGAAAAAGAGTCAAAAGTCATCTAAGCAGAAGGCAATTGCCACAGCCTCGGCAGACGAGAGTCAACAACGCGAAAATGGAGAGAGCGAGACGGATGCAGTTGCCGATTTAGAAGCTAATCGGCCGATCAAAGATAAGTGGGCGCTGATTGTCGGTATTAGCAAATTTCAGAACTCGGATTTGAACCTTCACTACCCAGCAAAAGATGCCCGCGACTTTTATAATTTTCTGACCACTAAAGGAAATTTTGCTAGCGATCACGTCAAGCTGCTCGTTGATCAAGATGCAACGCGTGGCAATATTCTTTCCTTGCTTGGCGACAAATGGCTGCCGCGCGTCGCCAATCCAGATGATCTGGTCGTCATTTACATTTCTAGTCACGGCAGTTCATCCGACTTGGATGTCGGCGGTGTGAATTATTTGCTCGCTTATGATTCTGACGTAGACAATCTCTATGCTTCTGGGTTGCCGATGCAAGATTTGACTCGCATCATTAAAGGACGCGTCCATTCAGACCGGGTGGTGATGATCCTCGATGCTTGTCATAGCGGCGCCGTCTCGGCAGACAGCAAAGGGCTATCTCGCGGTGGCAATGTCAACGCCGACGAAATAGCTCAAGGTACAGGTCAGTTGGTGATCTCATCTAGCGCACCGAATCAAGTTTCGTGGGAATCAAAACAAGATGAGAACAGCGTCTTCACAAAGTATCTTATGGAAGGGTTGACGCAACAAGGTGGTAAAACCTCACTTGGGGATGCTTTTCAGTTCATGAAAGACCGCGTTCAAGAAGAAGTGCTGCGCGAGCGTGGCGTATTGCAAACGCCGGTACTGAAAAGCAAATGGAAAGGAAAGGATCTGGTAATCGCTGCGCCGGCAGTTAATCCCAGACCAGGCCTGCCCATTGGCATTGGCTCATCGCCGACGAACTCCGATGCGAAAGTAGCGCACTGAGGACAACTCAATTCATTGCTTTGAAATTATTTCCTTGTCCAAATAAATTAAGCGAGGAGCGAGTTAAGATGAGCGAAGTAGAGAGGAAGTTTAACGACTTCGAAGGAGTTTGATAATGCGGGAAGCGGTCATCGTTTCGACAGCTCGTACGCCGATCGGCAAGGCCATGCGCGGGGCATTCAATGATACCCACGGCGCAGTTCTTACCGGGCACGCCATCAAAAATGCGGTAGAGCGCTCAGCAGTTGACCGAGCAGAGGTTGAAGACGTGATTATGGGCTGCGCTTTGCCTGAGGGGGCTACCGGTCATAATATAGCCAGACTATCGCTTGTCCGCGCCGGCCTGCCGATTACTGCGGCTGCTACAACAATCAACAGGTTTTGCAGTTCCGGGATGCAGGCCATTTCACTGGCTGCGCAACGCATCATCTGTGATGGCGTGACGGTGGCTGTCGCTGGTGGCGTCGAATCAATTAGTCTTGTGCAAGAGCATTTGAACAAATATCGCTTAACCGAAAAATGGCTGATGAAGCACAAGCCGGAACTCTGGATGACGATGATCGAAACTGCCGACATTGTCGCCAGGCGATACAACGTCAGTCGGGAAATGCAAGACGAATATGCGCTGGCCAGTCAACAACGGACAGCCGCAGCTCAAAGCGCCGGACTTTTCGAGGCCGAGATTGTGCCTTTACCGTCGGTAAAGATTGTTGTCGATAAAGAAACCGGCGCTACTTCTAAGGAAGAGGTGACGCTGACAAAGGACGAAGGCAACCGACCATCGACTACTCTAGCCGATTTGGCCAAGCTGAAGCCGGTACGTGGTGAAGACCAATTTATCACCGCCGGCAATGCCAGCCAGTTATCTGATGGTGCTTCGGCCTGCGTGCTGGTTGAACGAAAATATGCAGAGCAAAAAGGATTGAAGCCGCTAGGAATTTATCGAGGTATGACCATTGTCGGACTGGAGCCAGACGAAATGGGGATCGGTCCCATTTTCGCTGTGCCGAAACTCTTAAAGCAGCACGGTTTGAAAATGGATGACATAGATTTATGGGAGTTGAATGAAGCGTTCGCTGTTCAAGTGGTCTATTGTCGTGACAAGCTAGGCATTCCTATGGAACGCTTGAACGTCAACGGTGGTGCTGTGTCCATTGGGCATCCTTACGGGATGAGCGGCGCGCGGCTGGTCGGACATGCCCTGCTCGAAGGTAAGCGGCGGGGCTACAAAAAGGTTGTGGTGACGATGTGTGTCGGCGGTGGCATGGGAGCAGCAGGCTTATTTGAAATAGTCTAAGGAGGAACTAATGACTGTCAAACAAGAGGCAAATGTCCATTTAATTCGCGGTAAAAATTTCAGCGCCGCCAATGTTGGCAAATTTGCCGACCTGGATAACTACAAGCTCGATGTACCTAGGCTGCAGCGCACGATAACCGGCAAGCTGTTTGCTAAGGAAATACTTGGATTCACCAGTATGCAGATATCGATGAACAAATTTCCTCCTGGAGTGAGGGTGCCGTTCAGCCACCAGCACAAACAGAATGAGGAGGCTTATATCATCATTGCGGGCAAGGGTCAAATGCAGATCGATGATCAAACATTCGATGTGGAGGAAGGTTCAATTGTACGCGTCGGCATTCAGGGCGGCCGTTGCATCCGCAATAATTCCGATCAGCCGCTCTACTACATTTGCATTCAAGCGAAGGAGAATTCGCTGGACATCGACACCTTTGACGATGGCATTCCGGGCGACAAGAAAGTTATTTGGCCGGACTAATTAACGGTCGTTCCTTCAGTCGTCATTTGTTGTTATTTATGGTTTGCGCTCAGGACTGTACTGAAAATCCGGTGGATTCTCATGGTTGCCGTACTACCTCATCCATTACCCTTTCAATTGGTGGTGCTGCACTCTTGTAACTTTCAATCATGCGCTGGGTGACGACGAACAACGGTGATGGCAATTGCTCCGGATGATACCAATCCCAACCCGCACATTTGTGGGATTCCATCACCCTTGGCTCACCGAATGGAGCCTCAACTATTACATCAATGTCGATGTAATGCTTGTTGCCGAACAAATAATTTCCAATTGTAAGTAATCTCACCGAGGCCACTTCCAGTCCAGTTTCTTCAAATACCTCGCGTTTTGCACAGGCCGCAAAACTCTCGCCATGCTCCAGATGTCCGCCGGGCGCTGCGTAATAGCCAGGCATGTGTTGGCCAAGTCGCTTGCCCAGCAAAAACTTGCCATCGCGCACGACGAGAACTCCCATACCAACACGAGGAATATTGTGGTCCATAATCATGGTTACCTTAGTCGCAAAAATCATACTACACAACGTGTAGTTCCAGTTGATTGGTATGCAGAGCGCCAACCTGAGATTGCACAGATTTTCTTACTTACCATTAATCAGAAGTCGGCGAGCAGAAGTTCTGCTGTTAGATAATCGTCGAGCGATTTCAGCCTTTGTAACTCCCCCGTACGGTTTAAACAAATTTGTTCAAAGGGTAATCGCCAGCTTAAAGCTTAGAGCAGCGCTTTAATGCGCATGGCGCCTGGCTTTCGGCCAAGCCAGCACCGCCAATTTTTCACATTAGATTTTGAACGAATTTGTTTAAATGACATAAGCGGCTGGCAAATGACGATCATGATTGAGCCTGTCGCCATGTGCAGCGCTCCGCTCAAGCGCCAACAATTTGAGCGACGACTTGTTGAATAGAAGTATCTTTCGCCAGATTATCGGCTACGACTTCACCCGAGCGGAGCGTGATAATGCGGTCGCTTACGGCGAAGACATCGTTGAGACGGTGGCTGATCAAGATGATGATCAAGCCGCGCTCTCTCAACCTCTTAATCAACTCTAGAATATGGTCGATTTCACGTGCTGCCAGAGCGGCTGTCGGCTCATCCATAATCAGTACTTGTGGAGAAAACAGTAGTGCGCGGCAAATGGCCACTGCCTGCTGTTGTCCACCTGAGAGAAGACCGACCGGCAGATCAAGGCTGGGCACCTTAATCCCCATTTCCTTCAGCACCGCTTCACCGGCTTGCCGCATTGACCGATCTTTGAGCCAACAAAAGTAACTGGTTGTTTGTTCACGTCCCATAAAAAGATTACTGATCACATCGTGCTGCTTGGCTAAAGCTAGATCTTGATAGATCATTTCGACCCCGGCAGCCCGTGTGTCGTGCGGACCAAGACGGTCGAGTCTGAGATTGTCGAGCAAGATCATTCCTTTATCCGGTTTATAGAAGCCAGCGATTGTTTTGCACAAAGTAGATTTGCCAGCACCATTGTCGCCGACGATCGCTGTCACTGTACTGGAGGCAAAGCTAAGACTAATGCTATGCAGGACAGTACTCGCCCCGAATGACTTCACTACTGATTCCAGACGAAGGCTTGTCACGCACGTTCACCAAATCTACGCAGGAAAGATGCCAACACCAAAACAATGCCAACGAATAATGTTTGATAAAAGGTGCTGATGGCAATGAGATTGAGTCCATTCTGGAGAACACCAAGACAAAGGACACCAGCTAGAGTTCCGGCAATCGCTGCTCTCCCGCCAAAAAGATTGGCTCCGCCCAAAACTACTGCGGTAATGGCGATCAGCTCATAGCTTTGTCCGGCCGATGGATCGCCCGAATTTGTCCGGGCCATGAAGATGAAGCCGGCAAAGCCGGAGAAAATGCCGGCGAGCGTAAAGATTTTCAGACGCAATCGATCGACAAGGATCCCCATGGCCTCTGAGGCTGCGGGGTTGTCGCCAAGCAAAAGGGCGTGTTTGCCAAATTGAGTTTTCGAGAGGAGAAGATGGGCTAGCAGTGCGCCACCGACCATCAGCACTGCTGGAAGTGGCAACCCGAACCAGCTGTTTTGACCGATGCCGGCAATACGATCGTCCAGACCGTAGATAGGAATGCCACCGGTGATGATGAAGGCCATGGCGCGATTGATGCTGAGCATGCCGAGCGTGATGATGAAACTGGGAGCTTTAGTAACGTTCACCAGCCAGCCGGTGACTAGACCGCAGAGGGCGCCTGTTCCGACGGCGGCAATAACGGCTAATGCCGGAGAGATATCGAACTTTTGGGCCGCCCAAGCAGAGACGACTCCCGATAGAGCCATAGTAGCGGCAGTAGAAAGATCAATGGCGCCACTGGCAATGACGAATGTCGCTCCCAAAGCCATTAAGCCGATGACAGCGCTGGCTGTAAGAACGTTACTGAGGTTCACCACGCTGACAAAATATGGCGAAGCGCTGGCGAAAATCGCGGAGAGCACAGCCAGAAAACCCAGGCATTGCAGAAGATAAGCTCGATTCAAATCTCGAGCGAATAAGTTAGCGAACATATTTAAGCAGCGGATCCGTGTTCGCTTCTAAAACTTCTTTGGTGAGAATAAGCAACGGTGCTCGCTCCGTCCGCTCACCGGGCTTACCTTGCACTGTCGCTACTGCCTTTTCCACTGAACGTTTGCCGATCAGATAAGGCAACTGGGTGATGGAAGCGGTCATGCGACCGGCTTTAATCGCTTTACGAGCATCTGGTACACCATCGACGCCAATGATCATCACCTGATCGGTCTTGCCGGCAGCTCGCACCGCTTCCACAGCGCCCAGAGCCATGACATCATTGGCCGCAAAGACGACATCCAAGTCCGGTGTTCGAGTTAGTGTGTCAGCTGTAATGTTCAGTCCTCTGAGTCTGTCCCATTCGGCCGAGATTGAATTGACGATTTGTGCCGAAGGCAGAATTTTCTTAATTTCTTCTTTGAAGCCAGCAACGCGGTCAGTACTTGGTGGACTGCCGACTACACCTTCCAGGATGAGAATTTTCGGTGCGTTGCGTTTTTTATGGGTAGTGACAAATTGAGCAGCACGCTTGCCGATCAATATATTGTCGGCACCAATAGTGAAGGACAGATCGACGCCCGCTCTTTTCGCTTGCTCAATGGAAACCGTTGCGTCAATGTCCGCAACTTTGATTCCTTCCTTCTGCGCTTCGCGAAAACATTCGATACCAATGGCTGTAGTGGCCGCTCCCATGACGATAATTTTTGGTTTTTGCGAAATGGCTGCTTGGCATAAGTTCAGGTGTTCTTCTTTTGCTTGGTCGTTGATGGGCGACATCACCACTGCATTGATACCAGCCTTGTGGCCTGCATCTTCGATGCCCTCCTTGATCGCTTGCCAATAAGGATTGCCGATCCATTTTAAAATGAATACATACTTATCGGCAGCGGGAGCAGAGGCTGCTGAAGCGGAAACAGAAAAAACAGAAAGAGCGAAAAGGGCAAAAAGGGCGAAAAGAGCGAGCAAGCTAATCAGACTCAGCAAAAACGCTCGTTTCATGACGAACCTCATTTGGCGCACTGACAGTTGTTTGGCGCTTCAGTCTAGCACTGCATTTAAGCACTTGCCAGCATCTACTATTTTTCTTTGCTTTCCATTTCAAGGAGCGCCGATTTTCGAGTTAATCCCCAGCGATAGCCGCTGGGCGAACCATCTTCGCGCACAACTCTGTGACACGGCACGATCAACGCGGCTGGATTTGTAGCACAGGCGCGAGCAACTGCCCGGGCAGCAGATGGCTGTCCTATTCTTTTGGCAACTTGGCTGTAGGACAGGGTCTGGCCATAAGGAATTGTTTGCAGTATTGCCCAGACCCGGCATTGGAAAGCTGTGCCTGCCAAATCAAGTGGTAGATCCACGGTTACTTGTTCGCCCAACATATATTTGGTAGCAAAGTTGAGCGCTCGATCAAGGATTTGGTTTGTGCTCTTATTAATTGATGCTCTCGGAAATTCATTGCGCAAGTCAGCCGCCGCCGCATCTTTTGATCCTGCCAAGATTACTGCGCATACACCTCTGATAGTGGTGGCGACTAGCACGGTACCTAGCCCGGTTTGGACGGTTGCATAACTGATTTCGATTTTTTCGCCGCCGCGTTTGTATTGAGATGGAGTCATACCTAATGCCGATGATGTCCTTTGATAGATGTTGCTTGCGGATTTGTACCCAGCTTCGTAAATAGCTTCGGTAATACTTTTTTCGGCGCGCAGCTGCGCTTTCAACCGGCTGACCATTTGTGCTTCTCCATATTGATGAGGGCTCAACCCGGTCAGGCGTTTGAAAGTTCGGTGTAGATGATAAGGACTGAGACGGAAGTGAGTCGCTAGCTCAGTCAGCGTTGGTTGAGTCTGGGATTGCGCAAGAAATTTGCCAACTTCTTCTACTAAAAGCTCTTGCTTGCTGACGATTCGCTGAGCGGTTGGCTGGCAACGCTTACAGGCTCGATAACCGGCGCATTCCGCCTGCTTGGCGGTCTGAAAAAATTCTACATTTGTTCGGCTGGGCCTTTTTGCCGGGCAAGTGGGCCGGCAAAAAATCCCGGTAGACTTAACCGCGTAGAAAAAGCGTCCATCGGCCAGACGGCTTCGGTTTACGACATCTTGCCAATAATTCATCGAATCTTGCATTATGTCACTCCATACCGGCAGAGTTAAGCGTAATTGATATAGCTGGACCGCGCTATTCGTTTCTTGCGCGGCAAAGTTTTGTCATCGCCACTACGTCGCTGATTGAATGATTATTGTTGGGCCTTGCTTGGCTGTAAAGTAGATGTATATAGAGGTCATGAATTAACTGGCTGTAAGCGAATGATAATGCTTATGAACTGGCATCACCAGTAGAATGGCAAACGACGATTTCGGTGCCGAATTGGCAGGCAAGCGCGGCACGAGGGAGAGGCAATGCAACCAGATACGGCGGCCGATAAGCTGAAAGAGCTGCTCGAAGCTGTGCCGTTTAACGCCTATATTGGCATTCAGGTGTTGAGTATTGAGCCGGGTCGAAGCAAGTGCAAATTGCCCTTTAAGGCCGAACTGGCAAATCATCTGGGAACGCTTCATGCCGCTGCCCAGTACAGTTTGATCGAAGCGGCGAGCGGCGCTGTCCTAATGGGTTCGTTTCAGGATTTGTCGGCCGAGTCACCATCAAGTTTTTCAGCAATTGGTGCCGAAATTGCTTATCGTGCTCCGGCTCATGGGGATTGCACCGCTGATGCCACGCTCGATTCTGAAGATATTGAAAAGGCTAAGGTAGAATTGGCAGCGCAGCGAAAGGCACGAGTAAACGTACGCGTCAATCTGGGAGATGCTCACGGGACTATTGCCACGGAAGCGATTATACACTGGTACATACGGATGAACCCGGGCAAATGAATTAGCGTGCCACCATGCACGGTGCCAATTATTTCGTTCGTGCAAAACTCCTTGCGGCTGGAGCCTTAAATAAATGCAAGTACTAACAGAAAAAATCGATTCTCTGCTTGTCATTTCGCTCAACCGGGCTGAGCGTCGCAATGCTGTCGATGGTCAAACTGCAAGCCAACTCATCCAAGCCTTTAGGACATTTGAAGACGATCAATCGCTTAAGGTGGCGGTTCTAACCGGCAAGGGAGGACACTTCTGTGCAGGCGCAGATCTTAAAGCTTTCGCTGCTGATCAAGCCAATTGGCTGGACGACCAGGTCGAGGGACCGATGGGTCCTACTCGAATGCGGCTGTCCAAACCGGTAATTGCTGCTATCGAAGGTTATGCTGTCGCCGGCGGTTTGGAATTGGCCATTTGGTGCGATCTTCGTGTTGCGGCCAAGGACGCCGTATTAGGTGTCTTTTGCCGCCGCTTTGGTGTGCCTTTGGTCGATCTAGGCACCATTCGTTTGCCACGTTTGATCGGGCAAAGTCGAGCGATGGATCTCATTTTGACCGGCAGGGCGGTTTCGGCTGCGGAAGCGCTGCAAATCGGTTTGGTCAATCGGCTGGCAGAACCTGGTCAGGCATTGACCATGGCTCTCGAGCTGGCTGACGAAATTGCTGCGTTTCCTCAATTGTGTATGCGCAACGATCGTCTTTCAGTTTACGAGCAGTGGGACCTTACTTACGAAGAGGCGATTCGCAATGAAACGCGCCGAGGGTCCCAGACAATTGATTCCGGCGAGGCGCTTGCTGGTGCTAAACGGTTCAGCGCTGGCAAAGGCAAGCACGGGAAAAGTGTTTGAACCGCCGACTGTTATTGTTCGATCCAGACCTCGTTGAAGTTTTTCATGAACGTCTTGAGCGTAACGTCCCTTTGCTCTCCGTCGACGGAATCCCAGACCGTCACGAGACTGTCATCCTTAGCGTTCGGTGTGAATCCCAGAACGGTATAGAAATGAACGGTCCTAAATTTATCTAGCGTCGAGCCCGGAAGAAATGTCGTATAAGGGCGAGCTATAACAGCTCTCGTTGCACCGTGCGTAAACGCATCTGTCAGCTTTTCCTTTATGAACATAGGCGAAGTAAGATCATAGTTTTTGGCGGACCGACCGAGCAAAAGTGCGATCGTGGGATGATAACCGCCACCAGCGGCACCTTCAGCCGGAGTGTGTCCTCCCGTTAGATTGAAGATAGATCTACGCCAGAAGTGTCGCCGGCAATATTCTCCGTAAGCTTTTTCCATCACCGAAGCCCAGATTCCGTAGCGACTGGCATGATTGTAGAGCCCTTGCTCAGCTTGGGTCGGGCTTTTGATGGTGATCGGTTCATTTTTAGCGCCCGGGAAAGTAACCGTGTAAGTGCCATTATGGTTGTCGTTAATGCTGTCGAAAATCGTCTTGGGGTGATTCTTGGCCACTGCTGCTAGGGATGCTTCGAAATAGCAGTCGCCAATATAACCCTGCGTTATTGCAGCGGCAACAATGCTGGACGTAGGCCGTCCTTTGTCAGCATACAACTCACGACTGATGCTACTCATTTGCCCTGCATGAACGCTCTCGCATGTCATCAGAACTCTATTCACTAGTTCGTCTTCGTACCATTTTTCGACAGGCCCCATGCCATCTTCGATGCTTTTGATCGACTCATGATAAAAATCTTTAATCGCCTGGAGCGTGCCTTTGTTCTTTTCTGAGTGTGCTTCGTTGTTGTTACTTGCTCTCGTTTCCCGTGCTACAAGCTGTCGCTTCCAGTATGCCGCTTGAATTTTCTGATATTCATCTAGGTCTTTGGCATCGATTGCATTTTGTTGGCTGTGAGTAGGCAAAAATTGAAACCAATTAAAGTTCCGATAAAGAGCAGCTAGAGCCTGCGCTTCCTGCCCCTCAAAAGAAGGATCCTCGAGAGCCTGCGCCAGTTGCTCTTTGTTTACGTGACCAGTACGGCTACGATCGATTTTGTCCAAAACTGTCTTAGCGACAGCGGCGAAGTCTTTGCCAAGAAGCTCAACCGGGGACCAATCACACCGCTCGACATTTTCCGGTATAGAGCTGGCTTCTCCAACGAAACGCTTTGTTCCATCAGTAAGATAGATCGTTGCCTCTTCAACCGCATTTAGCTTGACATAAGGAAAGCCGAGAGCGCTCAGTTCTTTCGCTGACATTCCTGCTTTCTCTAGTCTCAGGATGTCTCGGGAGACTATCAATTGCGCGCATTTTGTGTACAGGCTTGGGTCCCTATGCAAAATTTCCGCCACTTCTTTTTGGGTAGCAATCAGGTCACGTTCCTTTCCATTCGGATCCAATGTTGTTCTAGGTGAATCATTTGTGTCGGTCACGGGGGTCTCCGCGAAGCTCATGGCATATCAGGGTTATACACCGCTACCGACGATTTTGGACACATCTAAGCGCATTGCTAGCTCTTCGACTGTCATGGTTCATCAAAAGGAGAGCGCTCCGTTAATGTTACGCGTTGCCTTTCACTTCACATTCTGCCTTTGGCTGCGGAGCCACTGCCTGGCGGCTCAAATTCCTGCTCTAACATATCCTTTTCCGTTGTGTAGATGACGTCTTTCTGGCCGATTTGCGTCTGTTTGATCCGGCGCTCGGCTGCTTGGGCCAATTTCTTGCTCAGGTCGGGTGCGGGAGTCGACATCAGATCCGCCGCTGCTTTGCGAATAGCATTCCGCGCTTCGATGCGGCTATTCATATATTGCAGCCAAAGCCAGCGAATCAAGGGTACGGTGACAAAGAATGTGCCGTATACAACCAGCACTACAATCAACCAGTGGAATCTCGCCAGAACGACAATGTGTGTGCTTTGAGCAAGCAACCACCAGCTGCCGAGGAAGTTAAAACCGGCCAATAAAAGCACTGGCATTAGGTCGCCAAAATCGGCTTGAGTAAATTGTCGTGGAAATTCACGTAAAAAAGCAGGCAGCGAACTGTGATCCGCTTTTGCTGCGCTCACTTGCAAGGAAGGAAAGGTATACAGAATGTGTCCATCCTCGGTCACTTCTGGATTGCCGTTGAAGCGCACCAGAGTTGGCAAAATACCATCCTCATTCTTGGGATCAAAACCGGTATATGGAGCCATTTGCTCGGCTGTCACCACACCGTTATTTTTGCGGATGGCTTGTGCTGCCAGTTGCCACTGCCGCTCTTCGAGATGCGCATTGGGATCGCCGTCACCGAACAAAAAGGAAAAGCAGTTGGTGAGGAAGTTTGGTTTATCCGGCCGGGTTGTTGCCGGCTGGCTGTAATCTATATAAGGTCGATATGAATTGTACGTGCCCCACCACAATAGATCTCTCAAGATCAAATAATCGAAGAAGTCGAAGTTGAAATCGAAGCCGCCATCGCGATCGTTATCCCTGGTGTTCATTGCTAAAATGACCGCAATGATCAAGACTATCACTGCCAAGAATGACAGGATCAGCATCACGCCGAACGATGCTTTCAAAATCATGAAACCTATGTGGAATGCTTTCTCGCCAAACTGCTGCAAACTACGTTTCAATCCGGTCGCCAAATATGCATTTTGAAAACCGGGGTTAAAGCGGTAAGCGATATCGCCACCGGTGCTGACTTCCAGGTGGCCATTGGCTTCGGCCGCTACCTTATTCAATTCGGACGTCGCGACCAGAATAGGCAACCCGGTTTTTGTCGCCACGTCGGCAGGTGTGACGCGCCTGCCCAGCTCGTCTATCGCTTTTAGAACTACTTTTTTTTCTTCGGTTTTGATCATCGGAGCAACGTGCGAACAGTGTATACCTTTAACATTGACGACGTTGAAGGCCCTGTTCTGACGGCATTATAGCTAAATCTCCAGCAGATTTATGTTGTCATAAGGCAATGCTTATCTTTTGGTCAGTCATTTGTGCAAAGCAGTGACTGCTGTGATCATGGCGATGACAGCACACATGAGCGATTCTCCGGCGACACATCCAGAAGCGACAGGGATAACAAATATATCTGCGGTTCGTTTCGAAGTGCGAAACCAAAGGTAGGCTACGGTGGCGCCGATGAAAAAGGAGAGACAGTTGGCAAAGGGAACAACCCAGGACAAGCCGAGCCCCATCGGTGATGGAAGAAAGCGCTTGAGCTTGGGCGGTGCCAGAGCATCAGCCATGGCCAGGATGATCCCCAAGAGACCGCCGACCAAAAGGCCCCAGCGCGCTAAATATGGTACGTAACTTATGCCGTGCGAGACTGCTTCCGCCACTGCTTTCCACATGTTGGCTGAAGGCGGATTATAGGCATCCAGGACTTCGCGGCAGGGAATCATTAAATACCAAGCCGGGACAATCGCCAGACTGCCAAACACTAAGCCAATCGCTTGAGCGATAAATTGTTGGCGAGGATTGGCCCCTAATAGATAACCGCTTTTCAAATCAGTTAAGAGATCAGCAGAGCTCGAGGCGATATTGGCTGTGACGCTGCCAGCCATTAAATTGGCAGTGATATTCGCCGGGGCGAGCACGCCGTAAACGAGCTGAGTCAATTTACCCATCGCACCGATCGGTGTGATGTCAGTTTCGCCCGTGGCGCGACAGGCAACCAGTGCCAGAAAGAAACTCATTACCACAGCGCCGAACCCCAAGGCAATGTTGATCGAAAAAGCGATGTATTGCAAGGCGACCATCGCGATTGTCAACGGCACCACGCCGATAACCATCCAGATGGCCGGCACTTCGATCTCGGCAATGCGACTGTCTTCCTTTCGTCGGTCTTTTTTGCCAAATTTTATACCGCTCAAGGAGCGCGCTATCGTTTTCCATTGCCAGGCGAATGCCGTCAGTCCGGAAGTAACCATTAGAGAGGTACCGGTCCATAAAGCCCAACCTTTGATTAACTTGTCCGGGGATGGTATTTCACCCAGCTTAATGATCGTTGGACCGACCACGAGATAGAGAAGTGCCGAGCCGGCGAACATGGTCAGTGAAACTCTCATGCCGACGATCATGCCGGCGCCAATCAAAAGCACGCTCGGCTCGAAGCCAAATGCCGGCATTTTTGCACAGGACACGCCTTTAACGGTCAAATTGAACGGTATCATATCCGGTATCTTGAGGCCCAGCGCCTTTTGCCAGGCAAATTCACCTTTGCCGAGCAGTCCTACAACCATTCCCAGGAACAATGTCGCCACGAGTGAATGTGCTTGCTGCAGCGCCTGTTTGGATTGAGCATAGAGACTCCTCAAGGTCTGCGCTGCGGCTACGCCGCTGGGAAATCGCAGCTGTTCTTGGTTGATCATTTGTCGTTTCATTGGCACTGCCAGGAGCACGCCGAGCGCACCCGATACCATCGTCCAGGACAGCAGGATAGGCCAGGCAATATGTTTGCCGGTGATTAAAAGAAGCGCACCAAATGCGGTGCCAATCGTTGCCCCTGTTGAATAACCGGCTGCAGATGCCGTAGACTGCATACAGTTATTTTCTAGAATCGTCATTGCCGTCAATCTGGGAAGCAACACGCGAATGGTGTTCCAGATTACGTAAGATAAGACACAGGCAGTAATGGCCACGCCAAATGACCAGCCAATCTTGATGGAGGTATACAGGTTCGAGATTGACATGAGCGAGCCGAGGATACCGCCCATCAGCACCGCCCGTAGTGTTAATTGCGGTACTTTGTCACCCTGGTAGACGTTCTTTATCCAATCTTCTTCAGGATCAATGTTTGCATCCGCTGGCGTGGCCAGTTCATCGTGCGCGATGCCGATCTCGCTGTCAGGATCAATATGGGATTGATCAAGCGGAACCTGTCCAGGCTTGTCGTCAGGCAATTGTATTTCTCTTACATGCTTACAACTGTACGCTAGCGCAGCGACAATTGTAACGCAGGCATGATTCGAACTGGATAAACTGGCTTAGCAGGAGTTTGTTCTCCGATGCCAATCAGATCCCTGATCTGAATCAGAACAAATTCCAGCCGCCGCTCCAGCGTCATAAATGGCACGCGAACAACTTTTATGCCTCGCTTCGCGTAACATATCTCCAGCAATCTGGATATTTCTAAAGTGATTTCAAAGTTCTTCTGCCGTTCTTTTCCATATTGCGCTCTCGCCAGTTCGTTCAATTCGAGATAAGGCAGCGGCTCGACGATAAACGCGATTTGATATTTACTTGCATCTAGTTTAGAGAAAATTGGTGGCACATTATGCTTGTGATAAGCAAAATAAGCGACCGGATCAAAAATCCCACCATCGAGAAAGACGATCTCTTCGCTCCGTTTGAGATGTTCTTCAGCAAATAACTGTCGCCTTAAGCACTGCACATGAAATTTGAGTCGATCATTTGCGGGCGAGACCTTACCTTCCCGTAATATTTCGGCGGCGGCGTCCTCAACCACCCTGAAACCCAGATCGGCTAGAGCTCTGATCAGTGTTGTCTTTCCAACTGACGGCCCACCAGTAATCACTGCTCGCATGTTTATTGCCTGTGCGTTGCCTTTAGGGATTGGCTTGTCTTATGACCAAGCTAAACTCGCCATCAGAACCGAGTTTTAACTGACATACATATTAGATACATAGTAGGACAATTGCTTGGCTACCGACAAGCTAAATAAAACCAAGGATTACGGCACTAAAAGCCCAAAGCACTACGCTACTAATCTAGTTTATCCCTTAGTGCTATTTGATTAAAATGTGACATGCCTGTCACCTCTCTATCTGCAGGTGCCCGGCTAACCATGTCACATTTTAATCATTTGGCGCTATCGCCAACATCACAAGGCCAATCTAGGGTACTAACGTGCTAAATCCGCTGCGCCAGTTGTGGTCGGGTTCAAGCCCAATTTTCGCCGCATTAATGGGACAGCGCTCTCGGCTGCTGCTTCGCCGGCACTGATCGCCCTAAGTCCATCCGCTTTTTTATACGAAAGAAGAGTAATGCCGGTAACATCAGGATGAATAAGAATGTCTGCCGCTTGTGCTTGGCTTTCGTCAACTTTTGCCAGCAGTATGCTGATAATGCGTGATGGCACACTGCCAATTTTGCGAAAGTGCTCGGATGGTAAAGGCGGTTCAAACCTTTCATCAACATCAACACCAATAACAAAATCAGCACCAAGTTGCTTAGCCTGCAACACGGGTAGGTTAGCGGTAACGCCACCATCGACAAGCAGCTGCTTATCGATCAATACCGGCCGCCTCAAGAACGGAATCGCTGAACTAGCCTGTATCGCTCGCCCCAGATTGCCGTCAGTGATCGTATATGGTCTGCTGTCTAACAAATTGGTGGCCACTGCCGCAAATTTGGGTGTTAAATCCCTAAGGTTTCGATTGCGTTCAGGTACTGAATGATTCAAATATTTAGCAAATTTATTGCCGCGGTACAGGCCGTCGTAGGGATGATAGCCAAAAATGTGAGGCACGATCAGAATAGGAATCAGTGCGATACGTACCGGAATCGGTACTGTGTTGAATGCATGGAGAAAGCGTTTGTCCTCTAGTCGTTCGGTGATTTGATCAGCTGACAATCCGGCGCAATAGAGACCACCGACAATAGCACCCATGCTCGTTCCGACAATCATGTCTATGGGAATTTTATCCCTGGCCAGTACTCGTAATACACCGATGTTTGCAGCGCCCCTAGTGCCACCGCCACCAAGAGCGAGCGCGACAACAGGCCGATGTCCAGCAGAGGACGATGTCGTCGCCTGATTCGGCATTGGCTGAACGGTTGTTGCTTGCCATTTCTCTTCAGTCTTCGTGTATTCAGTTGTGATTGATCGCTTGCTTTCTTCTATAGTGCTCGCATGGTTTGTGCTGATTGTGTCATTATTGGCTGGTGTGGTTTGGCCAAAAACAGCACGATTGTCGATTATCGTCTGAGCAACAAGCAGGCAAGCGCAGATCAAAATAAAAGTATGTTTTCGCACCATTTGGTATCCTAGAATTTGCGAGGGTTACGTCTGCAAGAATTTGAAATTATGCCAATTTCATTAACGCTATAATGTTAATGCAGGAAGGCGATATAAAGATTTATCCAATTTACTGATATAACTTAGGGTTACGTCGTCAACTGACGACGCCTCATTGATGGGAGAACGAACTTTGGCTATCACTACTCAGGGAATCATGTGGACTGCTTTGTCTTTCACATTATGGTTCCTTGCCTCATATCTTTACCTGGGCTTAGGGATTACTCTTGGCTACCACCGCCTACTGACACATCGCTCATTGAAAATTCCTCAATGGCTGATGTATTTGATCGTTTCTGGTGGTTACATGTGCTTGATGGGCTCGCCCATTGTTTGGGTTGGTGTCCATCGCTTGCATCACCAGAAATCTGATCTCGAAGGCGATCCGCATTCGCCCCGGCAGGGATTCAAGCATGCCTTGTACGAGTGGATGTTTGATATGCGTGCCGTGCAAAGTGATGAAGAGTTACAGGCACAGGCGCCGGAATTGATGAAGGACCCTATTTTTCGCTTTCTCGGCTACGATCACGGCCCGCGCCAAGCGCAGCTTTGCTTGACAATGTGCATCCTGGTACGCCTTGTCTTCTTTGCCTTTTTTGGTTGGACATTTTTGGTGGCAAACTTACTGGCCACATTCATGGTCTTCTGGAGCACGCAGTTGGTCAATGCTGCTTGCCACCTAAAAAGTTTGGGTTATCGAACATTTGAGACTCGCGATCTCAGTCGCAATGTCTGGTGGGTGGGCATTCTTGCTCTTGGCGAAGGTTGGCATAACAATCACCACGCGATTCCCAAATCGGCCAGGCACGGGATGGCTTGGTGGGAAGTCGACATTACTTGGTACACAATCTGGCTTTTCGAAAAGCTCGGTTTAGCCAAGACCGTCATACGGCCGCCGGCTGTGCTTGCTTTGCCGAAGGCGACGGATAAAGGCGGCATTGCGGCGTTTGTGCCGCCAGTGGATAAGAGCACGATCAAGGCGCTTGTTTCGCCACCAGAATCGGTTCTCGATAATGCATAGCTCGACAATGCATACTTAGTCCGCCGGTATCATTGGCTTGCACCATATATAATACCGGACCGAAAATTGATTTCTGAGCTCAGTGCTTATTGGCACCGGGTGGATCGCACTGATTTTTTTTATGCTCCGGATATTAGTCTCAATAGTAAGATGGGATCAGGAAGATTGCTAAATTCGTCGACTCCTGCTGACCCAAACGCTGCGCCAGCGCTTTGTATGCCAGGTAACTCTTTTCGGATTTTAGACTATTGCTCGCCGCAAGCGGCGCAGATCATCGGCGAGTGTGATGTCTGGCACTTCGCCGCCTCGCATTTGGACGCCCATCCTTTGCGTGAGTAATCCCAGCTTCTGCAACATCCAGGCGTCGGGGCGGCGTTGTCTGAGCTTTTCCCTAAGATGGCGAATGCCCTGCATCAACGTACCGTCCTCAAAACTGCGAATCGATTCCGATTGACCCAAGCGGCGGCCGTGGGTGCAATGCAAGATATCGACAATATTGGCAAACTGCACCGGCCCAAGGACCGCTAGAGAAAGCGATGGGGTCTCCTCTTGGTCGCCAGGATTTAACTCTTGAATGAAGTCTACCTGCATCCAAGTACGAGCTGTAAATCTGACTTTGAGCACGACCGGCTCGCAAGTCAAAGAGTTAATGGAACCGGTGGTCAGGTCCCTCAGGCAGGCTGCCCGCGCGTAGGTGTAGGCTTCCAAAGGGCGGGTGGTGAAAAAGCTGTAGTTGCTGCGGCCTGGTTCGATCGAGCCAGACTTGTTGATCTCCCAGCGCCGATAGCAATTGGTGCCGTGGAAGAGAAAGATCTCCTGATTTGCCTCGTCATAGTCCAATCCACTTTCGGAACGGATAAACTCAGCAAGCGGCGGAGGTGCATGGTGCTCGGGATATGCGTCCAGTTGTACATCCTCGATCAGAAAGTCCGGAAGTTTCGTCACCGACCTCCTGGCTACCCTATTCCCTGACTGCCTGCCGCTCAAACGCGGTTTTAAGCTCGGTCTGACGCCAGTTAAGGGCGGCAGGCGCATCGGCTCAGATCGCTTGTCTTAAATCTTCAATTAAATCTTCAATCGGCGCCAAAGTGACCTTCAATCAGAGAAGCGCTTCTAGTGCCTGAGCCAGGATCGGTGACAATGTTATTCCATGAAGTTCTCTCGAGCCGCTTGTACTGCGGCGAATGCCTCTTGTATTGCCTCGCGTAATCGGGCTAAACCGAGTTCTGCGCACTCTCGCACCGCCTGCGTTTCCTCTAAGCGCTTTGAATTTAGTTGTGATTGAACAGTCTGATTCAATTGCTCCAGATGCGCACAACTTTCCTCGATCGTACCTTGCAGCTTAAGAGTGGATTCCTGTCTGGCTTTTTGGATTGTGGCATTAGTTTTATTGCGCTCCTCGGTTAACTGGCTATCGCCTTCGAGGCTGGCGTTTTCTGCCAGTTGTTTGCAAGCGCTTTGTGCCCCGACGATCTGGTTGTAGGCACGATCAATCGCCAAGTCGGTTTCGCCAATCAGTGTCTCTGTGCGTTCGCTTGTCTGTTTGAAGATGCTTTCCAATTCGATTTGCTGTGCCTTGCTTGCAGCATCGATGTTAGCCAAGCATTCAATTACCAGTGCATCCAATTGTTCTCGAGCATTGGCAAGGCTAGTTTCAAATCCCTGCGCCTGTGCCATTGTCTGTTCGGATGACCGCTTGTGGAAACGAGCAGTCAATTCATTGATCAACGCTCGCAAACGAATCTTGCGTTCTCTCAGTGATGGCGAAATAGAGTCAATGAGGATCTGCTTGGTCCTTTGTGAACCAGCTAGTTGGCTATTTCTAACGGTATGAGCAATAGTCCGTTCGAAGTCGCTTTGGCTAGACTTCAATTTCTCGCTAGCGCGATCCCACGAACCGTCAATCTCTTCAAACATCGAGCCGACATTTCTCGCGAGCGAGCGTGACACGGAGTCGGATTCGTTGGCCATTCGTTCTTTAAATCGATTGAGACGGGCATTGATTTTGGCAGCAAATTGATCGTGGCAGTCGTTGAGACTCTGTGAGATAGAAGCGATCATTTGCTCAATCTCACTCGTTCTGCTTTTGACTAAGGTGTCGAGCGCCGCTTGGCTTTGGACCAGGAAGCTCTCGGAATCAACTTTGAATTTGTCACAAGCAGTTTGAATCTCCGTTCGTAAAACATTTTGTCGCTCTTCGATTTGGTTTTGGCTAGTACTGAGCAATTGTTTGATCGTATAGCGACCGTGGGCAGCCGTGTCGGATATGTGCTGACGAACCGATTCCCATACGTCGTCCAGATTCTTGCTCAAACGATTGGTCAGGTCCGTGGTTATAGTCTGGTTTTGTTCCTCAATTCGCGAAGCAGCGACTATGTGATCCTCGACCTCCTTATGTAACCGTTGTTTGATCGCTTCAGCTCTGGCGTTAAGCCGCCTGGAAGCCTGGGCTACTTGTTGCTCAAGCTTATTCATAAGCATCAGCATTTCGTTCATCACCAAGCGAGGATCTTGCACGGCTGGCTGCTGACTTGCCTTGGACAATATTGGTGCGGCAGGCGACGGTTGCTCTCCCGGTGAATCAGATGACTGGGCATCACCAGCAGCACTTTCTGCCGCTTCAGCAGATCCACTTGCTTCTGCCAGCGCATTTGTGAAATCGGTAGCCAGCGGTTGGGATGAAGAGGCAGGCGTAGGCGCTTCAGATGACGTTGGCTGCGTAACCTCAGGTTCCACTGGAGTGGGAGCTGAAAACAGCGCTGCGCTCGGGGGTACCGAAATATCGAGTGGCACTGTATACGGTTGCATCGCCGCATCGTTTTCTGCTTTAGCTAACCCTGAGATTGCTTCGGCCAGGTGCTTGTATGATTCTTCCGGCGCAATGACATAATCCGACGACGATGAAGAATCAGCACTGCTCGACCCTATTTCAGCATCGCTCGTTTCCCAGGGCTTCGATGATTGCCAGTAATCGGCGGATTCTTCTACGGCGGGTGGCGGCGGTGAGAGCCAAGGCACCAGCGAAACTTCGCTGACCGCAGGAGCTAAGGGAACCTGTTCTTCGACCGAGCCAGCCTGCGGCGGCACCTCGGCCGAGGCAGTCTGCGGTTGCTCTTCGGCCCAGTTAGACTGCGGCTGGTCCTCTGCCAAGCCAGCCTGTGGCGGCACCTCGGCCGAGGCAGTCTGCGGTTGCTCTTCGGCCCAGTTAGACTGCGGCTGGTCCTCTGCCGAGCCAGCCTGCGGCGGCACCTCGGCCGAGGCAGTCTGCGGTTGCTCTTCGGCCCAGTTAGCCTGCGGCTGCGACTCGGCCAAGCCAGTCTGCGGCTGCGACTCGGCCAAGCCAGTCTGCGGCTGCGACTCGGCCAAGCCAGCCTGCGGCTGCGACTCGGCCAAGTTAGCCTGCGGCTGCGACTCGGCCAAGCCAGTCTGCGGCTGCGGCTCGGTCAAGCCAGTCTGCGGTTGCGACTCGGTCAAGCCAGCCTGCGGCTGCTCCTCTGCTAAGTTACTCTGCGGCTGGTCGTCGGAAACTGGTTGAGCACCCTGGGAAAGCCGAGCATAAAGTTTATTGAACAGGTCGACATCTCGCTTCGCTCTCTTCGTGGCTGGGGTTTGGCCGGCATCTTTGGACCCAGCGTCGGTAGCATCTGCATAAGTTTGATCCAACGGCAGCGCATCGGAAATCTCCGACGCGCTTTCCGGCAGGGAGGCTTGTTGCGGCTGATTTGGCGTCGTCTCTGCCTGACTTGGTGCTTGCCAAATCGAGTACCGATCGTCTTCAACCGGTTCGCGTTTGCTTGCCTGCCTGCCCAGTCCGTCGACATTGCTGATCGGCACAAATGAGGTGTTAAGGGCTGTCTTGTTTGGGTCGTCCTGTTGGCCATTGGCACCGATAAGCATCTGGCAAACATGACCAATATCGAGCAGCTGCTTGCCTGCGCCGGGAGGACTGAGATTGGCTCCCAGTACTGCCAAAAGTGCTAGCGCCGGTTCCTGAATGCTGCCGTCGGTGAGGCTACGCCTGGAGCCACCCTTGGCATAGACAGCGCCAGCTTGCTCGATCTCGCGAATTTTTTCCTCGCTTAGCGCTTGCGCCGGTCGCGCCGCAATATATAAAAAGTCCTTTTCGTCAAGAATCGCTTTGCGCGCTTTTTCAAACATCAACACTTCTAAAAAACGAAGCTCGTACGCGTTTGCCGTGATATTAACGACAAGTGCTCGTCTATTGTCTTTGCCCACTACAATGCAGAGATCGCGCACTCGGTAAGAATCGTCGCTCTCGTCGCTTCCGCCGCCCACCCTATTTGTGGTGCCGATAGCCGCACCACCGACTTTTTCCAGGCAGAACAAAATCATTCCTGGTTCAAAGATGGCGCTTTGCTGTTTCGACCAAATCTCTGCTGACTCCGGTGTATTGCGGTTATAGCCTTGCAAATAGCCGGTCAGATCTTGGTGTTTCAAATAATTTCTACTCAACATTGAACTCATCGGCGGTTGTAGTTTCTCTTTGCAGTCTGTACTTAATGGTGGGGTTCAGGTCAGATCTTTGTGATGCCCTAGTTGACATCGGTTTTGCGTTTTGCTCTAGCGCTCGGACCTTTGCTTGTTGTGCGGTTGGCGGGCAGGTCATCATTGCCGGCGGACGATTCGCCCTGGACATTTTGATCGTCTTCTAGATTAATCGGTGATTTTGTCTGCCCCGAGTAAGCGGCTGCTTGATTCGCTGGCGACAATGAATCAAGGTCGCTGACTGCTACACCCGCCGATTGGGCAATTTCAGCGAGCGCTCTCAGCCTGTGTTCGCTGATCAGGTTGAGGAACTTTTCCACCGCTTCTGCGATTTCTGCTCGGCTCTGGTTGCCCGCCCCAGCTAAGTCGCTAGCGCAACGTTCCCTGGCTTTTTCAATTTCTCGCTTGGCCGACGCTTCCACGGAACGTACCTTGCTGACAGCTTCTTCAATTAAGTTGCTCAAGCGATTTTCAAAGTTCGTTCGCGTATCAATCAACTCCTGTTTTAGTTGGTCGAATATGCTATCTCTTTGAGCTTCTAAGCCGGTATTTGTGGCCATAGTTGCGCTAACGAGCTCTGCCAGCCTGCTTTTCAATGCGGCCGCCAACTGCTCTACTTTGTCTTTCAGACCGGTACATTGAACGGTTAGAGCGTCCCTGGTCTCGGCCGAGGCCCTGACCAGCGAGGCGCTCAATTCTTTTGTCTCAGCCCCGACTTTTTCGGTTGTGGCATCATGGATGGTGCTCAGATCCGACGCCACAGCAATTTGATGCGCGTCGAGAAAACCAGTATGGTCATGAAATTGTTGGTCGAAGAATTCGTTGATGTTTTGTTCGATCTGATTAGCTTCTGCCTCTATTCGCTGCAAAATAGACTGTGCTTCGCTTTTCACTTCGCTATCGCCCAGCGCCGCTCGCGCTTGCAGAGCCTTGTAATGTTTCTCGAACTCGGCAGCCAGATTTTGCATCAAACCGGAAAAATGTGTATCTATGCTGTTGGCTTTCTGCATAAACATTTTGAAGAGCATACTGTTGAACAGCTTCTCTTCGCTGCGCGATTCCCAAAGACTATGATCCAGCTTCTGCTGCAAAGAGTTCATTGCCGATGTTCCATGCGACCGCAGGTGCTTGGTCGCTTCGAAATCATGCCTGACTAGCTCGCTTACGCCTTTGTCTACGGCCCCTTCAAACTGGTCACCCACGTTCTGGCAGGCGGTCTTGACATTTTCTTTGTAAACATCGTCGAGCGCCGCGATCTGCTCTTTCAAGCGAATTGAGAGATTCTCTAGCTCCGTCGTAACCCGGCTCAGGTGGTTATTGGTTTCCTTTATTTCTTGGCCGAGCATCTGTTGCAGCCGTTCTATACTCTTGTCCTTGAAGGAACGTAAATCGGACTCTTTAGACGCGCTCTGTTCTTCGATCGTGTTTTTGAACGGGCCCCCCTGGTTTTGATCTGTGTTGAGCGCTGCCTCGGCCGTCTTTTTCAGCGCGCTGGAAGCGGAGCCTTCGATTGCTGCTAGTTGCCTGGCGGTGCCATCGTAAATGTCTTGTAGGTTTTTGCCTGCCCCTGCTGTCATCACGTTTCCTTCTTACTTTGCTTGTCTTGAATTTCTCGCTGCACTTTTTCTGTCAGATCTATTCAACTCTATTTATTTTCTATTCGTTGCCAAAGGATAGCCGCGCCGCACGATATGTTGTTACTGCCATTGCCGCTGCTACTCCGGCTTCCTCAATTTGAGGCAATTCATTAGTGAGCCCGGCTAATTCGCCGTTGAAGTTTCTCGAAATTCTGTCCAACTCATTTGTCATTATGCGCAGTTGTTTTTCCAGAGACTCAACGCTAGCGCTCTTGATCGCCTCTAACCGCTCAGTAGAGGAGGCGGAGTAGCGAAGATACTCGGACTCGACCTGTTCAACTTGTCGTTGCATAGATTTGATGATTTCCTTGCCTCTGGAGTTTAGTCGGGCCTCTAAGAGTTCCCTAAGCTCAGGGGCAGTCTGCATCAAGACGCTGGCTTGGGAGAGTTTGTTTTCTGCTGCCAAACTCTTCTCGAATTTTGACAATAAACTTTCCAAGGTCGCACCATACTTCTTTTCCAGGCGTTTCAGCGAATTGACAAATCGCTTCTGACTATTTCCCAGTTTTACTTCCGCATCTTTAGCTATGGTTGCTATCTCATCTTTGACCAGATCGACTTTATGAGCGAGTTCGTTCGCTTGCTCTTCTTGCTTTTTCTGAGCTTGGGCCTGCAAAAGATTGTAAAAATTGAGCCGACAATTTTCGCTATCGTCCTGCCACTCTCGCATCTGACTGGCAAGCCTCTCCTTGCTTGTTGTCATTGCCACGTCCATTTCCTTTTCGCCGGCTTCAGCTTGACCGCTAATTTCGTCGACTGCCACCTGGATCATTTCGCTTAGCTGGTCAAGAACGAGAGAAATTTTTTCTCCCATATCGCGATCGTGTTTTTCCAGAGTTTGCGTTATAGCGTGCTTTGATGAGGTGATCACATCTTTGATCGACTGCTCCAGCTCCTGCGTTTTCTGTGTCAGCCTTTGGGCATAATCAGATTCCTGCTTGGAAACCTGTACTTTTCCTGCATTGGTCAGCTGTTCCAAGGCATTGGCGCTGCTTTGAGGGAAATTGACAAAGCGCCTCTCGGGATCCTCGAGTTGGGTTTGCAGTTCGGCCAGGTGTTGTTCGACCAGCCGGCCGACTGTGTCTGCTGTTTGTTGAGCGGTTTGACTGATTTGCTGCCTGACCGAACGAGCCGCTGCCGTGATTGTGGAAGCCTCGCTACGCTCAAAGTCAGAAAGCCGCTCGAGCAGAGATTCTCCATGGCTGGCTAAATCTTCCAAGTTCGAATCGATCAAATATTGCGACTGTTCAGCGACTCTCCGCAACTGCCCAGTCAGATTCTTGGCCAGCACTTCATTAAAAGAGTTGAGTTGTTCGATACAGCTCTTCACTGCCCTATCCAGCTCAGTACTGGCCTTTTCTAAGGCTTCGTTCATCAGTGCTTGAGCGGGTTGATGGTTTTCCTGTGGGGAGGCATTTTGATCTGCCATTGTTTCTCCTGTATCCCTTTGCCTGAGGCAAATAGCGGTCATTTAAGAAGCTGAAATTTCTATGCCCCCTTTGTTACTTGACTAAGCTAAATTACCGCATTGCGACTGATAATGGACGCTTAAATCACGGCGCTCTGTTTATTCTAATGGCAATCAATCCTAATTCGTTCCGATAGTAGATAAGCCAACTAGCATCCGGCTAAGTTGGGGTCGCCTGCTTTTCTCTGGCTTTCTGTCTTTCCAAGCGGGAAAGTGCAGCGATCGCCGCCTCAGCCACTGTTTCGGAGAGCGTGGGGTGGGGGTGGATAGAGACGGCTAGATCCTCGAGCGTCGCGCCCATCTCAATGGCTACGACAGCTTCGGCGATTAATTCACCAGCGCGTGGGCCAACCATGCCCACACCTAAAACGTGGGTCGTATTGGGGTCGAAAATTATCTTGGTCAGCCCGATTGGATCAGCCAAAGTCATCGCTCGACCAGAGGCGGACCAGGGAAATTTGGCGCTGGCGATGCTCAGCCCTTTGGACTTGGCGTCGGTTTCAGTCAGTCCGCACCAGGCAATTTCCGGCTCAGTAAAGACGACTGCCGGAATGGCTCGATTGTCGAAAGCCGCGGGGAGTCCGGCTAAAACCTCGGCAGCGACGAAGCCCTGGCGCATCGCTTTGTGCGCCAGCATCGGTTGGCCGCAGACATCGCCTATCGCCAAGATGTGTTTATCAGCGGTGCGGCAGGTGGCGTCAACTTTGACAAAGCCAGATTCTTCTATTTCCACTTGAGTATTTTCCAGACCTAAATTGGTGCTGTTTGGCTGCCGACCGACGGCGATTAAGACTTTGTCGAAGGTTAGGGCGGTAGGCGCGCCTTCACCAGACAGTGTTACCTTCACTTCCTGTCCGGTATCTTTTAACGATGTCACCTTGGCATTTAAGTAAATTGCCTTAAAAACTGTCTCCAAGTGCGTGGCCAGCGGTTTAACTAAATCCCGATCGATGCCGGGCAACAGGCCGTCTGTCATTTCAACTACTGTGACAGCCGCCCCCAGAGCAGCATAGACCGAGCCGAGCTCCAGACCGATGTAGCCGCCGCCGACGACGAGAAATTTCTTTGGCGTATCAGTCAAAGCGAGCGCACCAGTTGAATCAACAATACGTGCACTCTGGCGATCTTTCTCACTTTTGAACAGTTTAGGCAATCTCGTTGGGCTTGAGCCGGAAGCAAGAATGCAATGTTTGAACTTAATGCGCACTGAGCTTTCGCCCTGGCATTCTACTTTGAGATTACGCGAATCTTCAAAGCGCGCCTGCCCATGCAAGATCTCAACGCCGGCACTTTTGCACATGCCGACGATACCTTGGGCCAATTTGTCCGTCACTGAGACTTTCCATGAGCGTAATTCATCAATATTGATTTTCGGCTTTTCAAAATGCAACCCAAACTTTGCTGCTTGAGCGCTTGTATTGATCACTTCGGCAGCATGCAACAGTGCTTTGGACGGGATACAACCCTCATGTAGGCAGACTCCGCCTGGTTTTGGTTTGGTATCAATGAGGATTGTCTTGATGCCCAATTCAGCTGCTCTGAGCGCTGCTGTGTAACCGCCAGGGCCAGCACCGAGCACTGCCAGTTCCACTTCTTGCACCATTTCTCCGACTACCATTTAGTTGAGCTCCTCCAGGAGGAATGTCAAAGGCTCTGCCAATCTCGCCACTATATGATTAACAAAGAAGGCTGCTTCGGCACCATCGGCGATGCGATGATCGAATGACAGCGCTAACGGTAAAATCGTGCGAGCGACTATGTTGCCGTCTCTAACCACTGGTTTCAAATTTGCTCTAGCCATACCCAAAATGGCTGCTTCGGGGAAATTGACCATTGGCGACATGCTGGTGCCGCCAATCGATCCGATATTCGTTAAGGTAAAAGTGCCTCCTTGCAGCCGCTCTAATTCGATTTTGCCAAGGCGAGTTTTCTTGGCTATTTCAGCCAGCTCCAGGGATAAGGCAACAATATTTTTCTTATCAACATCTTTGATCACCGGCACGATCAAACCCCGTTCAGTGGCCACCGCAACACCAATGTTGTAATAGTGTTTGAAGATAATTTCGCCTGACTGTTCGTCGAGGCTGGCGTTGAATTGGGGAAATTGCTTCAGGCTCTCGGCAATTGCCTTGAGGACGAACACCGTCAGAGTCAACTTGCCGCCTCTCGCTTTGAGGGCCCCTTGATACTTCGCCAGAAACGCAGTCAATTCGGAAACGTCCGCCTCGTCGCCATGCGTCACGTGCGGAATATGCGTCCAGGCCTGACTCATATTCAGGGCGATCTTGCGCCGGATCGACTTAAGCGGAATGCGCTCGACCGGTCCGTACTTAGTAAAATCGGGCAGCTGAACAGGCTGGGCGCCCATCCGTTGGAAATCTTCAGCACTGTGTTTTTGTTCGTCACCGCTGCCGCCATATTTTGTTTGCAAGGAAATCGATGTTTCTCGGATCGTATTTCTCTTTTGTCCATTGGGTGTTGCACTACCAGCGGTGCCAAGATCGCTGCCTCCGCCTTGCCTGGCAAACTTTTTAATATCTTCAGCCAAGACTCGACTACCGGGACCGCTGCCCTTAACTAATTTCAAATCAACGCCTAGTTCTCGGGCCAAGCGCCGGGTGGCCGGCGCGCACGGCACAGGACCCGTCTGGGAAGTTGTTGTTGTGTTGGCAGAATCTTTCTGCTGGCCGGTTTTACCGTTCTTCTTGGTAGTCTCGGGAGCTATGCGCGGACCCGGATCTTGTGCACTACGCGCAGGAACCATTGCTTGCACTTCCTTTTGCGCATGAACATTGAAGCTAACCATGACACTGCCTACGGTGACCAATTGACCTTGCTTGACATGAATTTTTTCGATCGTGCCAGAGTATGGTGACGGTATTTGCACAACGGCCTTATCCGTCTCCACCTCAAATATTGGCTGGTCTTCCTTTACCTGTTCTCCTTCGGAGACCATGACATTGAGGATTTCTGCTTCGTGAATGCCCTCACCGAGATCTGGCAAGATGAAATTTGTGGACATCGGCAGAGTACCTCTTTCTAAAACGCTATGGTCTCGCGACAGGCGATCAGGATGCGGTCAGGATCAGGTAAGTAAGCACGCTCTTTCGAGAAGTAAGGAATAGGGACATCAAAGCCGGTGACGCGCCTGATCGGTGCCTCAAGATAAAGGAAGACCTTCTCGTTGATACGAGCAATAATCTCTGCTGCTAAACCACACGTCCGCGGGCCTTCATGGACGATGACGCAGCGCCCGGTTTTACGCAGAGAATTGATGATAGTCTCGGTATCCAGAGGCGCGATCGAGAGGAGATCGATTATATCCGGCTTGATGCCGTCTTCCTCTTCCAGCATTTCGGCAGCTTCAAGAGTGGGTCTCAGACTGGCGCCATAGGAGATCAAGGTGAGACGATCACCATTTTGCACAACATGTGCCTTGCCGATTGGTATCGTTTCGATCTCGTCTGGAACATTTTCTTTGAACAATCTGTAAACAGCCTTAGGTTCGTAGTAGATAACCGGATCCGGATCTTGAATGGCTGTATGCAAAAGTGCTCTGGCATTGCGCGGACCTGAGGGGATCACGACTTTTAGCCCGGGAGTGTGCGCATAAATTGCTTCGCGACTTTCAGAATGGTGTTCGATCGCTCTGATGCCACCGCCATACGGTGCGCGCATCACCAAAGGGACGGTGATTCGTCCGCGCGTTCGATTGCGAAAGCGGGCGGCATGCGATTCCAGCTGATGGTAATTGTAGTAGTCGAACCCGGAAAATTGAATCTCGCAAACCGGACGCAAACCGTAGATAGCCATGCCAATCGCTGTGCCGACGATTCCTGATTCGGCGAGCGGAGTATCGATCACCCGCTCGTCGCCATATTTAGCGTGCAGCCCTTCGGTGATTCGAAAGACTCCTTCGTCGGGACCGACGTCCTCGCCCATCACGACCACTCGTTCGTCCCTTTCCATCGCCTCATGCAAGGCTAAATTAATTGCCTTGGCCATGTTCATGTCGGTCATCTCTCGTCTCCTTAGATTTGAGCCGGGCTTGGCGCTTTCTTCTGGGAACTTTCATTTTTTAATTGCTTGTTCTTCTTAAGGAAAGTGTTCAACTCCTCTTTTTGCTCCAGCAAGTTCTGAGGCAATTCGGCGTAAAGATAATCGAACATCTTCAATGGATCGCCTAGCTCGTCGCTCTTCGCCAGCACTTCGGCTCGTTCCACTGCAGCTTTGATCTCAATGTCGATTTCCTCTTCCATCTTTTTTCTGTCGCCGGCGTTGAGTATGCCTTTCCGTTCAAGGTAGATCGATAGGCGAGCCAGCGGCTCACGTGTAGCCCACATCTTGCTGTCTTCCTCCGAGCGATAACGTTTTGGATCGTCGGCTGTAGTGTGCGGAGTAAATCGGTAGGTAAGGCATTCGATCAAAGATGGTCCTTCGCCACGTCTTGCTCTGTCTACTGCTTCTTTAGTGGCTGCGAAAACTGCCAGAACATCGTTGCCATCAACGCGAATGCCCGGCATGCCGTAGCCGATCGCTCTTTGGGCAACAGTTTCAGCCCGCATTTGTTTGCTGATCGGTACTGAGATAGCAAATTGATTGTTTACACAGATGAATACAACTGGCGCCCGAAAGACGGCGGCAAAATTGAGAGCTTCGTGACAATCGCCTTCTGACGAGGAACCGTCGCCAAAAAAAGTAAGGACGACATCCTTTTTCTTTTGGATGTTCATGGCCATGCCGATGCCTGCGGCATGCAGGAGCTGGCTGGCCACCGGCACGCACATCGGTAAATCATTGACGCCTGCCGGCACTTTGGCTCCTTCTTCGAAGCCATTCCAATAAAGCATGATCGTTTCGATTGGCCAGCCTCTGTACAACATCCCGGCTAATTCGCGATAGGCCGGTACAACCCAGTCACTGGCTTTGATCGTGAAGATCGAGCCCATACTGATCGCTTCGTGACCTGATGATTGGGGAAAGGTGCCAAGCCGTCCTTGCCGCTGCATCATCACCATGCGTTCATCGGTTCGCCTGGCTAAGAGCATATAGCGATAAATCGTCTTTAAATCCGCATTACTTAAAGCCGGCTCCAGCTTTTTGTCCAACTCAGCGTGTTCATTGAGAATGGAAAGATCTTCGAGCCGGTAAGGCAAGTCAATAGCTTTTCTGGGCATAATCACCACCAATCATCAAGAGCATGGCACGGTCGCTGAGATTGCTTTCTTTGCGGTTCTTGTTTGGTGTCCAGACCAAAACTGCTAGAATTGCCGATACTTGACGATCTGCCAGAACACAACCAGAGAACACAACCAAAGAACACAAAAAGTATGTCACAAATAGGCTCCAGGCGCCAGTTATGGCCGGCAAAAAAAGGCGTTTCTCAGTGTTGTTGAGCGCATTCTAAACCAAAATGAAGATTTCCGAGAAGCCACATTGGCTGAAAGTCAAGTTGCCCACCGGCAAGCCGTATCAACTTATGAAAGCGTTGATCGACGAGCATGAGCTGCATACCGTATGTGAATCGGCCGCTTGCCCGAATCGCGGTGAGTGCTGGTCAAGATCGACGGCCACATTCATGATTCTCGGCAACATTTGCACCCGCAGTTGCGGCTTTTGTAATGTGATTACCGGACGTCCAACCGAACTCGATGAAGACGAGCCCTATCGAGTAGCTCGAGCTATCGCCAAGCTGAATTTGCAATATGCAGTGATCACCTCTGTCAATCGTGATGAACTAAAAGATGGTGGCGCATCGGTCTGGGCTAACACAATTCGCCAGATCAGGCGGCACTCTCCCCAAACAGGCATTGAGGTTTTAATTCCTGATTTTTGTGGTGATTGGGATGCTCTGGCTCAAGTGATCGAGGCCCGCCCGGATGTGGTAAATCACAATGTGGAAACGGTGCCGCGCCTTTACCCCAAGGTGAGACCGCAGGGCAAGTTCGAGCGCAGTCTTTTTCTTTTGCGATTGGCCAAGCAAGCCGATCTGATTACCAAATCGGGACTGATGATGGGATTAGGTGAAGACGACGACGAAGTGCGAGAAGTCATGCGGCAATGGCGAGCGGTAGATTGCGATCTGATTACGTTGGGACAATATATGCAACCAACGCCTGATCATTTGCCTGTTGCTCGCTGGGTCGATCCTTCGATTTTCGAGCAATTACACGACGAAGGATTAGCCATGGGGTTCGCTAATGTATTTGCCGGTCCCCTTGTGAGAAGCAGTTATCATGCCGGTGAACAGGTCGCCGGCATGCTCCAGGCAGTGCACAGCTGAAGGGCGGCAACCAACGGAGAATCAGCCATGCCATCAAACAAACTGAGAGTGGGCGTCGTCGGCGGACTTGGATTAATGTCTTCGCCAATGGCTCGCCACTGGAAAAATGTTGATGCCATCGAGGTTTGTCGCGTTCACGATCGCGGCAATGCCGGGGAGCGCAGAGATCAATGCCGACAGGCGTGGCGCGAAAACGGAGCAATTCTAGTCAATTCTCTTGAGTCCCTAGTTGGACAAGGAGATTTAGATGGAGTCTTCGTTTGTTGCGGCAAGAACGGTGATGATTTGCCGCTGATCACCGTTCTTACCGAAAACCTTGCGCGGGTTGCACCCGGGTCATTTATTTGTCATCTGTCTACGGTCTCAACCGGTTTTGTCAGCGCCGCGCACACTTTTTGTGCCGGACGCAATGTACGCTACGTGAATTATCCACTGACAGGAGGTCAACTGGGAGCAGAAAATGCCTCTCTTTTAATTCTGGCAAGCGGTGACAAGGCGCTCTATGAGCAGCTCTCGCCAGCACTTTCTCTGCTGGGCACTCCGCGCCACTTTAGTGCCGCTATCACCGCTGCTGCGGAAGTGAAGTTCATGGGACATCTTATGGGTTTCAACGGCTTAGTGGGAATCTGTTCTGCTGCGGCTATCCACACCGAATCTTTGAATGCAGGACAGCTTGGCGGAGAAATTCAGGCTGACTTTTTCGATTTTCTCAACGCTGGGGCAGGTGGCACCAGACAATGGGAAGTGATTTTAAGCTCAGGCATCAGAAAAAACATTTGGCATGCACCGTTTCTTATCAAGTACGGGGTCGTTGATGCTATCTATGCGGCTCAGATGTGCATTGATCGTAGGATTTCTCGCTTGGCCATCGAGCCGATCATCAATCTTGCTCTGGCCTTCTCCTATGTGATCAAAAAGGTAGATCCAGACCTTGCCACTCAGGCAATTGTCAAAGAGATAATCGCTACTCAGGCAAATTCTTTGGATCAGTTTCTGATTAAGCATTCTGGACCAGGGGATGATTCTCAAGCCGCGCTGGAAAATTGTGTGCGCTCTTTACCGGAAAATGTCCGAAGGACAGTAGCTCTCAATATAAGAGCTGCTGATTTTGAAGAGGCCGTGAAATCCGCTGCTGCGACGTCTGCCTAGACTCGACAAGAAACACAGTATCTATGAATAACTCTGGGAATGATCTTGGGAATGATCTTGGGAATGATCTTGGGAATGATCTTGGGTTGGCTTTGTGAATGTTGGAGATGGCCGCAGATGATTAAAATGTGACATGGCGACGTTGGCACCTAATGCAAATTCGGGCAAGGCAGTACCATTCGATTCATAGGGAGTTGACAGGCATGTCACATTTTAATCACAAAGCGCTAAGGGATACTCTAGATTAGTGGGACCTTTGCCAAAATGGCAAAAAGGCAATTCTATTTAAGCGTTAAACGTTAAATACAGAAATTATCTTATTTCTCGAGAAGTCTATTTCACGCCGGCAGCAGTCAGTGCCGGTTGCAATGCGGTAATAGCGACGATCGATTTGCTGTCTAAGCGGCGGATATGGACAGTAAGATTGGTATCGAATGTGGTGTTGTTTAGCCACAGCAATTGTGCCTGTACCTGCTCGCTGTTGTAAGTTGCATTTCTTATCTCGACACTTTTGGGATTGTTTCTCAAACCAAGTCCGGAGGCTTTCGCCGCCGCTTCCTTAGCCGCCCAGAGGAGAGCGATTATTTCTTCTTTCTTCTCCTTCGGGGCCAAACGAAGCATTTCCTGCTCTTGGTCGGATAAGGCAAGCCTGTCGAAATCTTCTTCGCGGGCGGTCGCCTCTTCCATATCGACGCCGATGCTTAAGCCCACTGACGGATGCGCAGCAATGGCCATCACATTCTCGCCTTTATGGGTAAGCGAGATTAGAGGCGCCCAACCAAGGTTATTGATGAAATCTCCTTGCACCCACGGCTTGCCACTCTCATCGCTGGCAATGAGAATATCCGCTGGGCATAACTCAAAGTTTGCCAACCTGCTGATTAATAGTTTCACCGCTTCTTTTGCGGCGATCCGTCCTGAGATCCATTCTCGGCGCCGTTGATTATTTTTGAAGAAGCGCTCCAAAAACCGCAACTCCGACGGATGAAGGACATAATCCAAGCACCACGATAAAGTGACATCATCCTCTGGCAGCTCTTGCGCGGGCATCAGTATCGCCGACCAGCTTTGCGGCAGCGGCAAGGTGCTGGTAAGATTCTCCATTTCCCGACCAAGAGAAATAAGAGCAGGTAAACGGACGAACTGCTGCCAGGGTTCGTCTAAAACAATGCGGCGACTACAGATAGTATGGAATTGAGCGACCAACTTTCCATCTGCGGCGATCAGGTGCACATTGGCTTCGGTACCGCGTTGGGTGATCGCCGTTAACTGAGCGAAAACAGTGACTTCGCCGCGCAAATTATTCAGGTCGGCATGGATCTCCAGTGATTCTACAAGGAAGGGTAAGAGAGCATTGGCTTGTTGTCCATGCTCGTACAAATGAAATAAAACCAGCTGTGTCGCGTTATCCAGTAATAGCGGGTTGGTGACAAAGTTCACCGCATTTTTTCCAACGAGCCAATCGTGAGCTTCCCGGCCAACGATTTTGCCAAGGATCTGTTTCTTACCGACTTTGGTGATGGAGGCGACTGACTGCATGCGCGGTCCGTGAAACATTGTATCCATGCTGTACAATTGTTCTGGCGATATATTTGGTGCGCGCCAATCGTCAACAAGAGTTTTCAATTCCATCGTTGTCCCGGCAGCGGCATATTCTTTGGCAAACCTAATTTGGCAAGACATAGCCGGCGCCTCATCAAGCGGCTCGTCGCCGGGCGCATCCACGTGCATGTGGATTGCCGCTTTGACTAGCTCTAAATCATCTTCAAATCTGACCGCAGAAACAGTGATCCGGCAGCCCGCCGAACCGACGCGTATCCGTTTCATGGCGCGAATGTGTTCGAATTTAGCGACTACCTTACCCGGTTCAAGAAGAGCCGCCGCTTCGGCCATCAGTTCCAGGGCGGCTGTTAGTGGTAATAGAAAAACTCGCTCTGGACAATAAGCGGTGGAAACTGTTCCGCCAATCGCATGATCAACGAGGTACTGATGTTCGTGCAGGGTGAGCACCATATCCAGTTGCACATGGTTATTGTCGCCGGCGACAGAGTGCAGTCCGGTATTTATTAGATCAAAGGGGCTGACAGGCGGGTGCGAACTCAACTGAGGGGCAATAGAACTGCTTTCCGTTGGCATATACGTTTGCATCAGTTGGTGCTGCATTTGCGTCATATTTTGTTGAAGTATCTGCAAATTCTTCAAATAATGCTCGAATAAGTGCTGCGACGCTGCCTCCTCTTCTAAACTCGGCTGCCAATTAGTTGTTGAGATTGCTGTTTGCTCTTCATCTGTCGCCTTCGGCGGTGAAGGGCTTGCCGCTACTCCGGCTGACTGGGATTGCTTGAGCAAACCGCGCAGGTTTGCGGCTTGCCGCTCGTTCAGTGTTACTTCCGGATAACGCAGATTCAACCTGATGCTTGTCTTCGATTTTCTGGAACCTGGCGTATCAAAGTCAATCAGCTGAGGCTCTCGGCGTTGAAACAGATAATGCAAATCCAGATCTACATCATGGCAAGCAAGTGTAGCAATGAGATGATTTAATTGGCTGACCGCCGAGCCCATGCTGAGATTTGCCGCCGCCGCCAAGTGTGGCTTGCCCTGGAGTATTTCGTCGATGATTGGTGTCAAAGCGCCTTTGGGCCCTACTTCGATGAACTTGTTGATACCGTGCGCATACATACTCTCGATCGTTTCACGCAAGCGAATCGGGCGTGTGAAAAGTTTGGTTGTGATTTTCTTTATTTCATCGGCATCATTTGGGTAAGTGCTGACCGTAGAGCAGGACCAAGATTCCACGAGCGGTGTACCTAAGGATAGTTGACGCACTTCCTCGTTATCGGAATGGATATGCCCTTCGACCAGAGGTGTGTGATAGGGGATGGCTGTTGGCAACGGATGGAAGGCAATTTTCTTCGTCTTCAAAATTTGCTGAGCTTCGGCGATTGCTTCTTTGCTACCCGAGATCAGTGATTGCGTCCGAGACAGAGCAGCACCCAAATAAACCGGTGTGGCCAATTTTGAAAATAGAGGTTCGATCACGCTCGCATCTTCATCTACCTTGATTGTTCGGAGATCGTCCAAACCTTCTTGAGACACCGCTCTGGAAACAGCTGTGCTAAATCTATAGAACATTGACGCTGCGGCAACGATGTCCGATGCACCACTAATAGTTAGTGCTGCAAACTCGCCGGTACTAACACCGCATAAGGCTTCCGGCTTAATACCCAGCTTCTCTAATACCGTATATAGTGCCCACTCGGCCATAATCAACATGACGACAGCGGAGTCCATTTTCGCTAATTCGAAGACACTAGAGGAGCCGCTGCGTCCATTCTTCGAAGGAAAAGGAAAGATCTTTTCGCTTGGCAGTTCCGCCGAGCCGTTGACCAGTGATAAATGATCGACAAAGTCAAATACCGCCCGCACATCCGGAAAGTGAACGCTTAAATCCGCCAGCATATGAGGATAAGCGGCGCCCAGACCTGGCAATATGAAGGCTAATCTGCCTCGCCGCATGGCCTTATCTACTGAAAGGTATATACCTGAGCTGGTTTGAGAATTACAATCGAGCTCAACTTTCGCGTTAGAGACCAGGACGGTTAACGTTCTATCGATTTTTTCTTTCAAGTCTTCTGGTGAACGAGCGACGATGGATGCCTTTTCTAGCGTCGCGTTTGTTTTCTGATCCAATCGTTTATGCAGCTCACTATATTTTGAGCTGAGGGTAAAGGCGATGTCCTTCAGTGGTTGATCGGCATTTGATTCGATATAGTCTCGAACTTGTTGTAATTGCCCGATTAATTCTGCCTTGGTCTCTCCGGCGAATAAGCAAACCTCGTCGACCCACTGAAGGAGCAAGCTCGATTGATGCGCCTCGTCTTTTTCCGTAAATTCCTCCAACACCGCGTGCGCGTTGATACCACCAAATCCGAAGGCGCTGACTGCAGCTCGTCTCGGCTCGCGCGGCACCGCTAGTTCCGGCACCGTCTCTTGATCCACTTTCGGATGTATTTGCGGATGTACCCAGATTTGCGAACGCCCATTGATATAACAAGGAGACTCGAGCCAATTAATTTGCTGATTGGGATTCCTGACATTAAGCGTGGCGGGTAGAACCTTGTGATACAAGGATAGTGCAACCTTGATCAGCCCGGCGATGCCGCTTGCTGCCTGCGTATGTCCAATGTTTGATTTCACACTGCCAAGGGCGCACCACTGACGATGCTGATCGTCTGGCTTAAAAACCTTTTGTATCGCGGCCATCTCAACCACATCTCCGGTTGGAGTGGCAGTGCCATGCGCTTCCAGGAGTTGGATTGTATGTGGCGAAATTCCTGCCATCTCATAAGCCCGTCGCATCGCTAACGCTTCTCCGTCTGGCGAAGGCGAAAGCATGCTGGTACCCTGGCCATCGCTTGAGGAGCCGATGCCTTTGATAATCGCGTAAATCCTGTCGTTGGCAGAGAGCGCGTCTTTCAGTCTCTTCAGGACGATCATGCCTATACCCTCTCCCAAGAGGGTGCCGTCCGCATCATTATCGAATGGCTTGATCGTTTGGTTGCGGGACAGAGCGCCCAGACCGCTGAACATCTGGAAGAAAACCGGAAAGCTGTTCACATGGACGCCGCCGGCAAGCGCCAAGTCACACATTCCTGTTTGCAGATCGCGAATGGCAATTTCTACCGCAATCAAAGACGATGCGCAGGCCGAATCGAGCACCAGACTCCGACCTTTAAAGCCAAGCCGCCCGGCAATTCTTCCCGCTAGGATATTGGGCATTACGCCTGGTATTGTGTCTGAGTTGCATGTTCTGAGAGAGGAGCGCAAGGCTTCAGCAATGGTTTGCATCTCCTTGTCTTTCAGTTCAGGATGAAGCGCATGGATTACCGCCAGCATTTGGTCGATTGTTGTGCCGTGCTGAATCATGTTCATGGAGCCGCCGCCGGGCGCAGACGTTCGCCCGAGGATCACTTGAGCGCGCTCGCCATTGAACGCTTGTCGTTGGTAGCCGGCATCGAAAAAAGCTTCCGTGGCTACACGCAAAGCCAGTAACTGATCAGGATCTATGCCGCTGATACTGTTGGGCATGACACCGAATTGCACAGGATCGAATTCAGCCAATTCGGTGATTAGTCCTGCTCTTTTGCAATATACTCTGTTGAACTGGTCGCTCTCAGGAGCATAGTATCGGGATGTATCCCATTCCTCGCTCACATCTCGCAGACAATCGATACCACCGACTATATTTCGCCAGAAGGCCGCAAGATTAGGCGCTTGTGGGAATAGGCAAGACATTCCGACAATCGCAATTTCGTTCGCGTTATGGGATTGCTCCCGTGAGGTCATCTAGTCGTACCCGAGGACGCTGCTTGTGCAGCCAATCTATTTAGCGACTTGCTGCCCACACCACCTAATCCCTCCAATAAGAAGGCCAGCTTGCCTTCTTTCGAATAGACGGCGATATTGCAGGTTAAGTCCTTGGCTGTCGTAACTGGATCCATGAATACACGGGCATAGAAATTTCCGCCGACTCGCTCGGGGAAAAGGTGCAATTTGCGAAATCCAGTGGGCAAAGCAGTGATATCCAAAAATTGGCGCGCCCATATGCCGGCTAGTTGCATTGCGCTATCCAACAAAACTGGGTCAATAGCCCAGTTCGCCTTGCCTGGCTCCTTCCGGCATTTTTCCGGCTGAGAGGCAGACAATTGTCCGGTAATGCCGTCAGTGCCGATTGCGTCAATCGAAGCGATATGCTGAAACAAAGGTCCGTGGAACAACCAATTGCCGTAAACCTGCTCGATCGATGGTAGTGTCTCCAGCGGCTCATCGAATTTTTTCATTGTTTCCCAATCAGTTGTCGCTGGTACAAGACTGGGGATTTGGCTATAGCAATTATTTGAGATCTGGCTGCCCGAGTCGGATCTACCGTTTTGACTGAGTTCGAAAGTGGCTTTGAAGTTCGTTCTTCTTCGGGGTACGAAAGTACTCAAAGAGGCGGTGACTTGTAGCGCTGCTTCGCTTCTGCTGTGCTCTACAACTTCGACAATGGCCGGTTTGGAGCTGGTATCGAATACGATACCGGAAGGAATATCTAAATTGTGGACTCGCTCGATGTGCCAGTCGGCGTATGCTGAGCTAACCGCTTCAGCCATCAGCTCAAGGGCGAAAGCCATGGGCATTACTGGAACGTTATCGAAGGTATGATCCTGAAGATAGAGATCGGTTGCCGGGTTTAAGGTGAGGTGGAATTCAAAGCTGTTCGTGCCGCTCACCTTAGGCTCTGCTTCATGAAGGAGAACACCCTTGGCTAAGGGCGCGCCGTGCTGCTTAACCAGTTCCGCCACTAAGAGAACTTCCACTTCTCCTTTCTTTCCTTTTTGCAGCTCTTCAAGGAATGTTCGCCTGCCATCTTCGGCGGCGATCATCGCCCAACCATAGCGAGCGAAGATACTCTCCAGCTCGGCATTAGCCATGCCACCTTTCCATGGTCCCCACATCAGTGAAGCAACGCGTGCTGATGTCTTGCCGTCTAGCTCGATCGCCAGTTTATTGAGGACCTCGTTGGCTGCGACGTAATCGGTCTGGCCGGCATTGCCTGTTCTTCCCACAACCGATGACAGCAGAAATAGAAATTTCAGTTCCTTAAGTCGCAATGCTTTGCTCAAGGTTAGAGCGCTTTGCACCTTGGTGCCATAAACACGGTTAAAGGATTCAACACTTTTGTGTTTGACAAAGCCATCTTCGATGATACCGGCTCCATGTACAACACCATCTATGCGGCCGTATTCCTTATATATGTCCTGAATAAGTTCGGAGAACGCTAGCTGATCACGTACGTCGATCGACTTATAAGCGACCTTAGCACCAAGACTCTTGAAGCGCGCGATGTTTTCGCGAATTTCCCGATCTCGCAAGAGCTTCTGATAGATCTGTTCTACAGCGGCAATGCTCAATTCTCGCTCGCTCGCCCGCAATTGATCCATTATTTTCGCTTTTAGATCTCTGGGCGTAGTCAGTCCCTCCGTTGACTTGTCTTCATCAGCGGTCGGCTGCTCGGCTCTGCCGACAAGAATTAAAGTCGGCTTGTAAGCCATGGCCAAAGAGGCGGCAATCTCTGCTGTTATGCCACGGCCACCGCCTGTGATCAGAATGACTGACTGTGAATCCAGAGAAGGTGAGCTGGTTTCATCGGCTAAGCCTAAAGGCGCATAGGCCACATCTAGACCAAAACGCTTTTGCTTTAGCCGTCCGATCTCCACTCGCTGTTCCGGTGCGGACAGCTCTTCGCTTATCCCGTGCCCGATCTCGGCATTGGTGGCGTCTGCTGAAAAATCGACGACTTTGCAAGACACGTTCGGCCACTCTTTAGCGATCGATTTTGTGAAGCCAGCGATCGAGGCCTGGGTGGAATAACCGTCTTCTTGATCGCCGACGCCATTGGCAGAAGAGCGGAACGTGCCGCCTAACTTAGTGATCGTCAGAAGAGAAGGATGGTCAGCAGCACCGCGGGCGGTGAAGTCGTTTTCCAAGGCCTGGCGAAAACAAATAAGCTCTTTACGGCCAAACTTTCGTCAGCCTCTTTCTCTTCGGCGCCCAGACAGTGAATCAGACCATTTAATGCCTTGTATTGCTTCCTTATTTCAGTCAAAACTTCACCGACTTGCTTAAAATCAAGTAGGTCGGCCGTGTATGTTCGGCCGCTCTGAACTTCCTTTCCATGAAGAAGAATGACGCTACTGGCACCTTGTTTGGCCAGTTCTTGCGATAACTGCTCAGCTAAGTCGCTGACAGCCGTGGTGATCAAAAAAGTGCCTGCAAACGGCCCTGCCTTTACACTCGGCAGTTCGACGACTTTGACCAGCGCTCTCTTCATTTCACTGGCGGGTACGACCTGTTGTTGAATTGCCTGGGTGATGCTTTCTAAAGCTTGCCCTTTCTTGCCATTTTTGTGGCCGTTGCCGTTGTTTTCGTCGTGCGCTGTGGCCAGCTCAATTGTTCGCAGCGGACTGCCATGATGACCATTGCCGTTGCCGTTTCCATTGCCGTTGTCGTCGGCAGGTGTTGTTACGATCGACTGACTGGGCGTCTTGCGAATCCAGGCAATAATCCCTTCTAAAGTTTTGGTGCCGGCTAATTCTTCAATGCCATCTTCTAGTTGAGTCTGTTTGCTTTCCGGCAGCAATTTGCGGAAGCTGTTCAAAATTTCTACACGCTTAATAGAATCAATTCCCAGATCCGCTTCCAAATCTAAAGTGGGGTCCAGCATCTCCGGTGGATAGCCTGTGCGTTGACTGACGATGTCCAGGAGTGCTGTAATCAGACTCTCAGGATCGTATTCCACTTCAGCTTCAGCTGCAGTTTCCGAATCCTGGATAATTGTGCTGACAGAAACCTGGTTGATCTGATCTAATTGATTCTCTAATTGATCAAGATCGCCATGGCCGTTTCCATTGCCGGTGTGGTCTTTGGCTGCGGTTGTCTTGCCGGTGACGGCAAGCGATTCATTTCGTTGATTTGGCGAAGCAACGCTATTGTCCACAGCAGCTCTTTCAGCTGCGACCGGCTGATTGGTAACCAGATTGAAGGGAGCAAGACCGGCTTGATTCTTTGGTCCGTTAACATAAGGTGGTGGCGGCAGCTGCTGTACTGGTGCCAGCGGTTGGGCCATGCCTGGGTAAGACGTGAGAGCCGCCGGCATCAGAGGAGCATAGCTCGGCCTGGCGCTTGGATGAGCGGGGTAACGTGATTGCAGGTAGCTGAGCATTACTTGCTGCTGGGTCAAAAGAAAACTATTGGTCATCTGCAGCAATGTTTGTTGGAAGTGCATCATCACCTGATCGGCGTTGTTCATGCGAGCGATCGTCTGTGGATCAAGAGCACCGTCCACGATGCCTGGCAAAGAGTGAGCATGATTTGGCTGGTAGGCAGCCGGATAGCCGGGTGAATAATCATGATTCTGTGCTGGCTGATTGATCAAGTCTGCCTTGTTCTCTCGCTGTGGCGAGCGTGCCGATTGGGCGGCGGCGGTAGCGTTATTGCCCACTTTATTTGACGCCGAGATATTGGCGGAGGTTGATTCTTTCAATGTACCTGTCTTCTGCGAAGTCTCTATCATTTGCGAATGCCGGGTTGCCTTTAGTGGATCTGTTGAGAGTTCGGACCTGATAGTTGGGGCTGTTGTCGGACCTGTCGATGGAAGTGTTTGAATGTCGGCAATTGAGCTCGTCTTTGTCGGAGCCTTGGCTGCCTGGTTGTTGTCAATTCGTTTGATGGACACGCTGTTAACTCGGTAAGTGAGCTTGCTTTTAGCGGCTGACGGCTCTTTTTGGTTGCCTGGTAGGGAGGCGATTGAGTGGCGTTCATCGATGCGATTTCTGAAGAGAAAGCTTGTATCCACAGCTACACCAGCCGCAGCCAACTGCGCCAGGCAATGGAGCAGTTGTAAGATGCCGTTGCGGCCTTGACGATCGCAAGCGATGACAAGAAATTTTTTGCTCTCATCCTTTTTCAATATGGACTCGACCAAGCCGGTCAGCACAGAGCCAGGGCCGACTTCTACAAAGATGCGGGCACCATTGCCGTACATATTTTCGATTTCACTGACGAAATCGACCGGGGAAGTTATATGCTCGCTCAGTTTTTGGACAATATGGCTCGGTGAAGGCGGATAGACATTACCGTCACTATTGGAATAGACAGGAATTCTGGCTGCCTTAATATTCAGTTCGTCCAGCGCTGCTTTCAACGGCGCTTTCGCATGCACCATATGTTCCGAATGGAAAGCTTGTGAAACTGGAATAACGCGTGCTGCCAAGCCATTTTCTTTGCAGACCGAAATGGCATTATCAATCTTAGTTTGTTCGCCGGATATGACGCACTGGTTTGGCGAGTTGATGTTGGCCACCGTCACGCCGGCTAATCGGCCGAGAATTTTCTCGACTTCTGATACATCGCTAGCCACTGCGGCCATAGCGCCTGTAAACGCACCATCTTTCTGAGCTAAAATCCGGCCACGAGCCTCAGAAATCTTGAGTAAATCGTCTTCGGAGAATGAACCAGCGGCGCAGAGTGCAACATATTCACCGTAGCTGTGTCCCGCTACCATATCCGGTGTCACATTCAGAGCGATTAACAAATTGAGCATAGCCAGGTCGGCAGCGCCAACTGCCGGTTGGGCAATATGCGTGTTTGTTAGCTCCTTTTGCTGATTGACTCGCTCTTCCTCAGTGAAAGCCGGCTGCGGGAAAATGTAGTCGGAAAGAGGCTTGCTTAGTTTGGGTGCCAAAATATTGCTAGCCCGTTCAAAGAGTTCTCTCACCTCCGGAAAGCTGAGGGCGAGATCCTTCAACATATCCAGCTGCTGCGAACCTTGCCCCGGGAAGAGAAAAGCAACTTTTTGCTTCTCGACGCCGTCAGCGAAGTAAATTCCACGCGGATCTTTGATTTCTTTGCGGCTGCTGTCCAGCAAATCGCTCTTCGCCCGGCTGAGCTTCTCTTCCAAATCACTTAAAGACGAAGCAACAATCGCCAAGCACAACTCTTCTCCCTCTGACCCTTGGACGGCGTCAACCTTGGGAGCAGATTCGGCAATTCTCTCTCTGTTGCGCTGATGCAATTGATGGGCCAGGGTCTTCAAGTTATTCGCTGGTGCAAAAATACTAGGCAATACGTCGACGTTGACGGCCATCTTTTTGCACTGCTCGGTCAGCCAGGACAGCGATTTAAACATGCTCGCGCGGCTCGCCGCCCTTAACAGAAATAGCTCCGCCGGCCAATTGCTGCACGGCGGCTCATCCCGAATAGTCACCGGCGGAACATATTCTTCCAGAACAGCGTGGAAATTGGTGCCGCCGAAGCCGAATGCGCTAACACCGGCACGCCGTGGCTCTCTTTCTTCGCCGCGCACAATATTGGGATGTAGCCAGGGGCCTGGCCTCACTATTGATGTAAAAAGGACTGTGCTCGAAATCACAGGCCGGGTTTGGCACTTTCACACCGATTGTCGGTGGTAGCACTTTATGATGTAAGGCCTTGGCCACCTTGATCAAAGAGGCCAAGCCGGCGGTGGCTTTTGTATGGCCGATCATCGTTTTGACAGAGCCGACAGCGCAACGTCTTTTCTCGGCTCCGGCGGCTTCAAATACTTGTTTTAACGCTTCGATTTCGGCCTTATCACCGGCCACGGTGCCTGTGCCGTGCGCCTCGATCAGGCTGACACTGGCAGGAGAAACGTGAGCGTCGTCATAGGCCCTATGCAAGGCCAGACTTGCCCAGCCGGTCTCGGGGCGGTCAGGCTCAGGTCGCGGCCGTCACTCGAACCACCAACTCCCCTAACAACGGCGTAAATGCGATCACCGTCACGCTCGGCATCGACCAGGCGTTTTAGAACAACCATGGCCATGCCTTCACTGATGACAATGCCATCAGCAGCAGCGTCGAATGTCCGGCAACGGCCGACCCGCGAAAATGCGTGTGTCTTGCTGAAGCTTAGATAGTCCCCTGGTTGATTATGAGTGTCAGTTGCGCATAAAAACACCAGATCGCTATTATGACTGCGCAGGTCTCCCACAGCTACGTACAACGCTGCTAATGACGAGGCGCAGGCGGCATCGATTGAGAAGTTAATACCGCCGAGATCGAACCTGTTGGCGACTCTACCGGCGGTGACGTTTCCAAGGTAGCCGGGAAAGGAGTCCTCACTCCACTCTGGTAGTTTACTTTTGATGTGCTCTTTGACATCGGTAGCAAGATCCGCTAATTTCCAGCCGAGCATCGAGCGAAGCGAGTACATGGCAGTGATTGGCCCGTGTCCAGCATTGGCCAAGACGACAGAAGTCCTTTGTTTAGCGAAGTTGCGTTCGCTATAACCGGCGTCTGCTAATGCTGCTCGAGTAATCTCCAGCAACAACACTTGCATTGGATCAATTGATTGCAGGCTGCTTGGCGGTATTCCGTATAAAGTGGGGTCGAATTTTATCGCCTCGAGAAAGCCGCCCCATTTCGAATAGATCTTGTCGGGAGCGAGCGGGTTCTCGTCGTAGAATTCCCGCCAATCCCATTGCTCGGCCGGTACTTCCGTGATTGTGTCAACCTTGTCCAGAATGTTACGCCAATAGGTTTCCAGGTCTGTCGCTTTCGGCAAAAGACAAGACATACCAACGATAGCGATTGGCTCAGATGCTTGCGGTTTCGCTGTTGCTGAGGTGCTGGAGCGAGTCTGAACACCCTTTTCCACGATGCCCATCCGCTCCGCAAACTCTTCGATCAGTCGCGTGCCGTTCAGTGAGACATCTTTGTGTAGTTCTTCAATCGAAGAGACGCGGTCGTGCATGGATGCTACCTGACCGATCATGAACATGCCGTCCGACCATTGTTGTTCCTCGGACAATTTAGCCAAGGGCGTTGTCGCGGCGCCCGTTCCTTCGGCCTTAAGCTCAGCAATGATTTGCTCTTTGTCCTGGGATGTGGAGCGAGTCACACCTTTGCTGGCGATTCGCAAACGACCAAGATTCATGAGCTCAAGCTCTTCTCTTATCTCGTCGCGAGTTTTGTTGAGCGCAACGAGCTCATCACGGCGTTGATCGAAAATGCCTTTATATGGTGAGTCAATGCAGCGAATAGCATGTCCGGGTCCGGTTTCCAAAAGTACCGTTTGTCGACACTCAAGGGCAGCATCCTGAAAGTTTTTGACAATCGCTCCACTTTGTACAGCTTCCGTCGTAAACAGATAAGCTGTGCCCATCAGCACCCCAACTCGGACACCGCGGAGGGCGAGCGGTGCGGCCATGACAGCGATCATCGCGGCCGACAGACTGTCGTGAACGCCGCCGGCAAACAAGACATGGTAGGCACTGCCGTTGTTACCAATGGAGCGCAATAGCAAATCGATCATCGCTTCCCAAAGGACAAAGCTTGAGCGAGGTCCAACGTGTCCGCCGCATTCCTTGCCTTCAAAAATGAAACGGCGGGAGCCCATTTCGATGAACGATTCAAGCAGCATCGGCGAGGGGACATGTAGATAAGTTTTGATGCCGATCTCTTCGAGCGCTTTCGCTTGGTCTGGACGTCCGCCCGCGATTAAAGCGAAGGGTGGCTTATATTTGCGAATGACCTCAAGTTGCTCCTGGCGAAGTTCGTTAGGGACAAATCCCAGGATGCCCACGCCCCAGGGCAAGGTCTGCAAAAGCTCGGTCGATTTGGAAACCAGCGCCTCAACTTCCGCCTTGCGCATTAGTGCTAATGCCAAAAAAGGCAGGCCGCCAGCTTCAGCAACCTTCAAGGCGAATTCAGCTGTGTCGCTAACTCTGGTCATCGCGCCCTGAACGATTGGATAGCGCGTGCCGTGTGACACCGCCAGTGGTGAAGAATCCGATATGCTCTTCGTTTGTAATGCAGCCTCAACGTGTTCTGCAATTGCAGCGCGCATCGCTTGCAAAATGCCGGCCACGGTGGAGTATCTACGCGCTAACTGATCAGCAAAGCAGACATCCTGCCCAAACAGCCACACTCGATCTAAAGGTAAATCTCTGCTACCAAAATCGGTTATCGCCTGGTGCAATGCCACCGAGCGATCTTCGACCTTGGGCTTGCCTTTTTTCTCGCGACCGGACGCCTGTGCCAGAGAGTATTCTTCGAGGATGCTATGACCGGTGCGGGCATAGACGCGCAGCCCTTCGTTTCTACCAACGTTGAGCCAGTGCATTTCGGTTCCGTCCAGTCCGGCTATCTTTTGTTTGATCGCCAAGGGCAGTCTGGACTCTTTCGTCAACAACAACTGGGAGTCTAGAATGATACCGGCTGCGCCTGCCGCATAGCATGCAGCAGCAGTATGCAGACCGATACCGCCCTCGGCCCAGACCGGCACCTTTAGGCGCGACAAAAGTTCTTGCAAGAGAACAAAAGTCGTTTGTTGCCCTGTGCGTCCGCCGGCTTCATGACCTTTGGCGATCACGGCGTCCGCGCCGGCTGCAACAGCATTCTCTGCTTCCTCGACACTAATGCATTCAGCCAGAACAAGCATGCCGCCAGCTTTCAACTGCTGCACTGCCTTCTTACAAGGAACTTTGCCGGCAGGTGCAGTGAGAACAGCGAGGTGTCTCTGGCTCGGTGACGAATTCTGTTCGGTAAAGTGCGAAAAAGTCTCGATTACCGTGCCGAGCTGCTCGACTTGCTCAACTGTGCATTTGATACCAGATACAGTGCCAGGGTGTTTGAGGATTGAGCGAATGACGGCCTCAATTCTCTCTACGGAGCTGGCTACGGTTAGATTCGTAAATTCTAGATTGATGACACCGATTTCGCCTGCCAGGCTTGCTGCTGCAGCGATACTCGCGTCTCCCATCTGAAACGTTCCTTCTTGGGAGCGCTGCTCAAAGGTTTCGCGTTGTTCGAATGAGGGAGGTGTGAACGCTATGATGCCAAAGCTGGACATTTGCTAGCCTCGCGTGCAGTGATTCGAATGGGTCTTACAAACATCAGCTTCTGGACTTAAGGGCGAAAGTCTAGAGTAAACCAAAGAAGTATAAAGGGCGGGCCTGTTCGGTCCATTGGACAGTTTTTAACATGAACAATTAAGAGGCAAGGTTGAGTTAAGTTAGGAGTTAAATTAGAAAGATTGTTAGAGAACTTTTTTGCCTATCAAGATATATGCATATGTGCACTATCGAGCGGCTCGACCTCGCTATCCAGTGCCAAGATTGCTTATCAAATCGTCACTGTTTCGGTCGGACTTTTCAGCTCATAGTTGATACCGCGCCATTTGATGCGATTTGTAATGAGCGAATAAAGTGTCATCCACGGCAATACCAGGTGAGCCAGCGGTAAAGCCAGGGTAAATTTCCAGAAAGAATCGTCGTATGCCTTATGCAGCGCTGCATAGCTCAGGTCGCTCGAACACTCGCCCTCTTCGCCGTTAAAAGAGTTGGTATCACTCTCTCCGAAGTTACCTAGAAGGACTTTCTGCCAGAGTTTCTGAGCTTTCAATAGGAACCAAATTTCAACCGGTATCAAAGAAAGACCGGTTAGGGCGGTCAGCACATATTCGCTGTTGGTGTGCCGGAAAGCCATAAAAACGCTGGCGAGAACAGCAAGTAGCCAGGCCGTCAATATAGTGGCCCGATATATTGCTTTGCGCCAGAGTTTTGGGTAGTAAACCTTGGTTAAGATTAGCTGGCGATTAGTCCACTCAACAATTTCACGGAAACTGCCATCGCCGTTGCTGGCGACCAGACATTGAGGGACAAAGCGAATAGCAAGACCAAGCTCCTTTACAGCAGTCGTCAGCGCTAAATCGTCATCAGCTGATTTATCCCAACGCTCAATAATGCGAGCCCGCTGGAAGTTTTCGCGCCGGATAGCCATCGCCCCTCCCCAGGCAAATGCGTACTCGGGACTGGCCATCTCCCAGGCTGTCATGCGGTTCCATAAAGATCTGATCAAAGGCGCCCAGCCGTTACCAAATGGAATATAAAAGCGATAACCGGTGGTGGCGCCGACCGCTTTATCCTGCAAATGGGCTACCAAATACTTGAGAAAATCGTCTCGCGCGATTACGTCAGAATCGACAAAGACTATAACTTGGGAATCGTCGGCAATTTCTTTTATTGCTGCCAGCTGATTGTTGACCTTTTGTCCGCGCCGCCTGTCTATCCCGGCTACGACAAGTTTTAGAGGTACGATCTTCTCGCCGGCTAAAATTTCGTTGAGTACAGCGTAGGCGGGATCGGTGGATTGAGCAACGGCGAAAATTACTTCGAAATTTGGTGGCGCATGGCTGTCTCGAGCATATTTTTGTTGCAACAATCTGGCGACATTATCGGCAAAGCCAGGGTCCAAGCCCTTGCAGGGAAGGATTACGGATACCTTCGGCAAATATGAGCCTGGTGTAAAGTGAAGCTCGCGCTCGACATAGGCAAACATACGCTTGAACGACACATACTGGGCGATGGTCGCCAGGAGAGTGACAAGGCCAAGAAAGAAAATCATTTACCGGACCCATATTTGACTCGAGATTTGACTCGAGCCTATGCAAAGCTTGCTCGAAAAGTGCCCGCCAAAATTGTAAAGTATAGAGCTTTTGGAGCTTGAGCCACTGTTAGCGGCCCGAGCTAACTAAATTTTCAGAACTGAGATTCTTCATGTTTCGCGCCCTTCTTTATAAGGCATTTGCTGTCCTCGGCTCACGCGAAGTCTCTCTCCTGGAGAAGGATTCAACTCAGCCGCGATTGGCGCAAGAAAGACTTTTGTTGGAAATTGTTCGAGCCAACGCCAATACTGAATATGGACGCCAGAATCGATTCAGCTCGATCAAACGGATTGCCGATTACCAATCGGTTGTGCCGGTCAATGATTATGAAATGCTTCAACCTTACATCTTGAGATCGTCTCAGGGCGTGCCCAATGTTTTAACGGCTGAACCGCCTTTCATGTTTGCCACAACCAGCGGTACGACTGGGTCAAAGAAGCTGATTCCGGTCACACGCTCTTATTTAAGACAGTTCCGAAGAGCATCAGTCGTTTCCGGCTATAACCTGCTCAGACATTATCCAGGTGTAGCACGCGGTGTCAGTCTATCGGTTTTTTCTCCAGCGGAAGAAGGGCGGACAAGCGCCGGCATTCCCTGTGGCGCGATATCCGGTCGCTTGTATTTGGAAGAACCGCAGCTTATCAAGAAGTTTGTCTCACCGATTCCCTACGAAGTCTTCCTGATTGAGGATTATGAGAGCCGTTACTACACGCTGCTACGTTGTGCTCTCGTCTTGCCAATATCATCCATTTATACGCTCAATCCGAGCACAATAATGATTTTGGCCAGGCGATTGGCAACATACGGCCCCAGCTTGTGCAGGATATCGCCCAGGGTGACGTGCGTCCGCCTCAACCATTGCCGCCCCGCGTTCTGGCTGCAATCGCGCATCTTGTCAAAGCGAATCGCCCGCGAGCGGCAGAGCTCCTTAAGCTGCTGGAAAGCGGTCAGTTCCTGCCGCCAAAAGTTTGGCCGCACTTGAGCCTGATCGCCTGTTGGACAAAAGCGGCAGCCTCTTTCTACCTCACGGATTTTCCGAAATATTTTGCCGAAACCCCGGTGTGTGATATCACATATGGTGCAAGCGAAGGCCGCGGTACGGTCTGCCTGTCACCCACCGAACAGATGCTGGCCGTTCGTTCGCACTTTTTTGAGTTCATTGCGGAAGACGAGATCGGTAACGAGAATGCTCGCGCTCTCACGGCTGATCAGGTAGAACTGGGCAAGAATTACTACATTCTGTTTACTACTGCCGCCGGCCTGTATCGTTACAATTTGAACGACATCGTCAAAATTGTCGGTTGGCATAACGGCACGCCGCTCCTAGAGTTCCTGCACAAGGGCGGCAATATTTCGTCCTTTACCGGCGAGAAAATAACCGAATCGCAAGTAACCAATGCTGTACGCGACGCGGCTGAAGAGTTGGCATTACCGATCAGGTTCTTTACGGTCATCCCCCAATTTCGCCCTGAGCCGCATTACCAGGCATGGCTTGAATGTAGTGGTTTGGCATTGGAGAAAAGCAACGCGCGTCTGGCGGCTAAAGCGATAGATGCCATTGATCGACACTTGGGAATGCAAAATATCGAATATCGAGCAAAGCGAGATTCGAAACGTTTGGCACCTCCAGCGGTGCGATTTTTGCGAGACGGTACCTATGAAGAGTTAAGGCGTAACTTAGTCGCCTGCGGTGTGCCGGACGCTCAGGTGAAAGTAAGTCATTTGAGCCCTAAACAAGATGTAATTGACTCGATCAATGCGCTGCAACAGATCAAATAAGTTCGCTGCCATTATGGAGGTCCAGCATGAGAAAGACTATTATCGGTGTCATAGGTCCTGGAGCGGGAGCAACAGAGCAAGACAAGCAGAATGCCTTTGATTTAGGCAGCCTCATAGCTGCTCACGGTTGGGTTCTATTAAGCGGCGGCAGAGACGAAGGAGTTATGGACGCAGCTAATAAGGGTGCCAAATCCGCTGGTGGATTGACAGTCGGTATTATCCCAACCGCGGACAACGACCAGACGTCTGAGGCCGTCGACATCGCCATCGTAACGAGCATGGGCAGTGCCCGCAATAACATCAATGTGCTGACAAGCGCTATCGTTATTGCTTGCGGAATGGGGACAGGAACTGCCTCGGAGGTGGCTCTGGCCCTCAAAGGCAAAAAGCAGGTCATTTTGCTGACCGACAATCAATCGAGCAAGCAATTTTTCAAAGATTTAGATAAGGAGAGGGTGCACGCTGTTAACAGTCCGCTCGAAGCCATTCAAATATGCAGTTCGATCCTGGAAAAGCTTCAGATAAATGAACAAGCCTTCAGGCAAAAACGCTAATTTGAATCGTCACCGGCTACTGAATCCCCAGCAAGTTCTTGATGCCGAAGGCGATCATGTTCGGATTCTCGATCAAGCGCCGACGGCAGTAAGCTCCGGCTACGTGAGCCGTGCCAAAGGGCAAATACATTCTCACCAAGACACCTTGTTCGGATAATTGATCGACGAATGAAAGATCTGATGAGTCCATTTTCTTCTTGAGGTCGGCGAAATACTGGCCGGACACAAGTCCTCGCTCTAGTTTACGGCGTGGCACGCCGAGCAAGAACTGATGCTCGAAGTTGTAGGGTGATAAGCGATGCGGTACTACCACCTGCCGGTAAAAGTTTTCAATACATTTTATGTCATGAGAAGCGATTTCAACGTACACGCCTTTTTTGAGCAGCTCTTGCGCATACTTGACCAGCAATTCTTTCATGGTCCGTTTGTTAGTTTCCGCAATTGATTCTGGCTCGTTGTAAATGCCGATGACCAACCGCACTCTCATGCGGCTATCAAAACGCAGTACATCCTTAGCCGTTCTGAACAACCGCGTTTGCAGAACTGTGCCAATGTTTGTGTAGCCCGCGTTAATCAGGGCAAAGTACGCTTCCAGGTGAAAGTTTGTCCAACGATGATCCTCTGCTTCCAGTGTCATATTGACCTGATGCTTGGCTGCGTAATCGACGACTCGCATAATGCGGTCGAAGGCGTCATCCAATGCTTTGCGACTTTCAGGCCCCGACTGTGGTGGCAATCTGCTGAACATCGACGGTTTGAAAGATATTGTCAGTTGTTTGCGCCGATTATCGACTGGCAGCGGATTGGCTGAGACAGAGTCGATTAACTGATGATATGTCTGAACAAATGCTTCGCAGTCTTCATCCGAGTGGGCGTCTTCCCCCAGAACATCGAGCGTTGCTGTGAATCTTTCTTGTTCATAGAACTGATGGGCCGCGGTTAAGCACTGATCAGCTGTACGACCGGCTAGATAAGGAGTAGCGAGGGCAAGAACCAAGCGAATTGGTAGAAAATCGATTGCCGTTTTTCGTTTGGTCGGCAACGTCACTATCTCATCCGCTTGGGCCACGTTTCCTCTCACTCTCACCTTAAATGGCATGGTCAAACGGCATCTTAATCTTGAGCTAGATCACCGATCATCCGGCTGAGAAATTTCAATAGCCGCGAGCGTTTTACTTGCTCGGCGAGCGTTCCCTCTGCGGTATCGGGTAACTTGGACAGGACTAAGACATAATTAGTGTCGTCTTTGGAAGCAGAATTAGAATAAACGGAGAGGCGAAAAGCTGAGGCGGACATCGTCCGCATTTCCACCCGTCCCGAAGGTAGATAACGCACAGTATGATTAGCTGAGCCCAAGGGCTGCGCTTTGTATTTGCCGGCATATACTCGGGCTATGGCAGTAAGCTGGCTGTCAGTCAGCGGTTTGTTGCTCTGTACTGAAGAGATGATTATCTCTGCTTTGCTGCTCGGGTGGTGCGCGCCGACAAAGATATCCGAGTTATCAGGCTCTCGGAATTGTGCCCAAGTCCATTTGCCGGCATTGGGATCGACGTCCGCCGGGCGGCCTGAAGGCTTGCTCAAAATTGAAAAAATCATCCCCAAGACCTGGTCCCTTGGTGGATAAAGAATAGTCTAACGAGCTACCCGGCCCGCCGCTCTTTTTGGTTTTGCCATTGACCACCAGTCCGGCAGTTTGTCCGGCCAAATGCAAAAGCGGCATTTTGGTGACTAACGGCTTCTCCTGCGAGTCTGTATGCGGACGTTTGCGGGTTTTACCGCTGGCGAAATTGGCTTTCCGGATATCGTCCTGTCTATTCAATTTTTCTAGCGCTTCGTCATCAGTCATGGTGATCGAATCTAGTCTGCATAGGATCAGGTCCTGCGTGCCTTCATCACCGACCTCGCCAACGCGGCACATGGCCTTGCATTCGATATTAGGCCAGCTATTTTCATCAATCGGCAGCTCAAATGGAGTTGGTCCACGCAAGATGACAAACTGTCTGTGTGTGTACTCGAGATCTGTGCGCATTTCTTTGCGAGAGATCGTGACATAGCCGTTCCGTACATCGGTAAAGCGACATTGAAATTTGATTAGTTGACCACTCAAATCGTGGCCGCTGTCGTTTTCATATTTGAGATAAATGGCCGGATGATAACCGGTGGCGTCATGCGACCACCAGGTAACATAACTAACTAAGCTTATCTTCGGCGGTGCCGGTGCCGAGTTCTCGTCCGTTTCTGCTCGGCTTGCTTGGGGCACTGCCAGCAAAAAAAGACCGAGGAAAATAGTGACGATGATTTTCGTCATTCGCTTTTGGTTCCTACCGGAATGGTCAAGGTGGTGAGATTGTTAAGATCAATATTTTTGGACAACAAGGGATTGCAAAACTGCGCTCGTTTCAAATTCTCTTTGGCGAGCGCCTTATTACCCTTCTTGTAATTGATATAGGCGAGGAGGAGATAAAAGTTGGAATTATTCGGATCAATTTGCAAAGCATCTTCAATGTCATTATTAGCGTCTTCCCACCTGCTCAAGCGAATATAAGCCTGGGCTCGGCTATACATAATATTTTCATCAATCGGGTTAAGGCTCAGCGCTGCAGAAAGGTCTTTGACCGCTTCTTGGGGATTGTCCAAATTGCCGAAAATGGCCGCGCGCAATGTTAGGGCGTCCTTGTTATTGGGACTCAACTGCAGCGCTTGGCTAGCGTCTTGCAAAGCCTGTTGAGGGTTAGCGCTGGTATTCAAAGTACTGCGGGCGATTAGGGTGGCGGCGGTGGGATTGATTTTAATTGCTGCCGAAAGATCTCGGTTCGCCGCCGCGAGGTTACTTAACGCCTTGTAAACAGCAGCGCGCTTTAATAACGCTTCTTCGTTATCGCTATCAACAGCCAAGGCGCTTGTATAATCAGCGATCGCTTTGTCGTTTTCTTTCTGTTTCTCGTAAAGATCGCCGCGGGTGATCAAGGCATTTACTGATTTGGGTAAGAGCTTCAAGGCCTGATTAGCATCGGTCATCGCCTCATCATCTTTGTTTTGCTTGGCATAACATTTCGCTCGCCAAATGTACCAGCGTCCGTCGGTCGGGTCCAATTGTAGCGCCCAGGTCAGATCCTGTGCGGCCAGCCCGTAATTGCCGAGATCAAAGAAAGCGTGGGCTCGATCAACATAAGCCTTGAAGTCGGACGAGTTATCGGTTATGGCTTGGTCGCACTGGGCAACAACCTTGAGCAGACTAGCTTTAGAAGGAGTGACAGGAGCAGAGGCTGTCGGGTTTTTTGGTTGGGCGAACGAAGTGTTAGCCAGGCTAAGGACAAGAGATGTTGCTAGGCTCGCCGCCAATAATTTGTTCGATCGTTTGGTGGCTGATTTCTTCTTCGCCGCAAGTTGGCCGTCAGCCCTGGATATTGGTGGTACTAACTTGTCCGCGCCTTGTTTTGCCAATTCCAGAGCGCGCCACATATACCAACTGCCGACAGTTCGATAGGGGCGCCAGCGTTCGGCATGGGCGAGCAATGCTTTGGGTGTTGGCAAATCAAGGAGTTTGTAGGTTAGGGCGAATCCTTTACGCACACCATAATCGGTGGCAGGCATTACATCCATCCTGCCTAATCGGAAAATTAGCAGCATTTCTACTGTCCACCTGCCAATGCCGCGAACGGCGGTGAGATTTGAGAGCAATTCTTCATCGCTCATCTGCCACATTTGTTCGGTGGTAGGAATGAGTCCCGCTTCTACTTTTGTCGCCAGGTCGACTAAGGCCAGAGTCTTTGCTTGCGAAAGACCAGCGGCCCGAATGGACGTGTGAGGCAAGGAGAGTACTTCGGCAGCTGTGGGGAAATCACTCTCGCCGGTCAGCGACTTTAGGCGGTTGAATATGCTGGCAGCTGCCTTGCCAGAGAGCTGCTGGTAGACAATCGATTCTGCCAATGCTTCGAACGGACTCTGCAGGTGGGAGATCTCTAGGCGAAAAGGGATAGATTTCTCGATTACCTTAGCCAGCTTTCTGTCAGCTTTTACTAAAAGTTGGATCGCCTCGTCAGCTGTCTTTATCTCGATCGAATTCTCAGTCTTAGTTTCTTGCGGCATTAGCTCCATCCGTTTTTGTTGGCAAAGGTCTCATGACTATATTTAGGCGCGTAGGTCAGTGACTTTCCAGTCTTTTTCTCGTAGGCTCGGGTCGGTATCGACAATAGCGCCGCAAACTCCAGATCCTTGGGCATGGAGGTGGGGTCGCCAAGTACTTCTTCGAAATACTCTTTACCATTGGCGATGACGCAGCAGCGAGCACCAAGGAACCAATGCTTGGAAAAGGCCGGGTCTCACCTTTGTAGCACGATCGGCCAATATGGCTGGCGAATGTTTTGCCATCCAGCTTGTGGAGCTTTTCCGACAACAGATCGGCAAAGAAGAGGATGTCTTTCTCTGGAAAAGTTGTTAAATGAGCGATCGCTGGTGCGATTACTGCCTCGTCATCACCCTGATTCTGCCAAGCGAGCAATTCGATCACGTGCCAGAATCTCTCCTCGGTCATGGTACCGCATACGGTATCAGATCCATCGCTCCCAGTATCCAGGGACGAATGCTTTTTAGGAGCTGATGCTTCGGGCGACTCCTGTCTGGGTAAACCAAAATCGCGTGCGCTGTCTAACTCTTCGAGAGGGTATTGCCCGTTGTCCTCACCTCTAGGCTTCCATTTGACACGACAGCCAGGAACTATTTGTCGGAAGTTCTGCGCTCCATCACGAGTGACCGCGGTGCTGAAAAGGTACAACCGCATTAGTTTTGTCAGCCCGGACAATTGGCTGAGACCGAGGTCGGTAATTTTTGTGGCGCTCAGGCCGAGTTGAACCAGCGAAGTGAATTTCTTGAGATGGATGAGGTCATCGTCGTCGACGTCGGCACCACTCAGCCATAGTTCACGCAAATCGCTCAGTTGCTTTAAATAGATCAACCCCTGGCCAGTGACGTGGCAGTGGCTCAGTCCCAGCCCAGTCAGGCTGGTTAGTTCCTTTAGACACGGTAAACCAGAGTCAGTGACGTTGGTCCCGGTCAGCTCAAGGACTTTCAGACCAGTCAGATGCCGAATGTGTGAAAGGCTGACATCCGACACCTCCGAACGACTGAGATCGAGCGTATGCAGGTCATCGGCTTGGAGCGCTTCGAGCGCAGCCAGGCTGCCCGAACCTTTGCCGCTGATTTTCAGCTTCAGTTTGACGCCGGCAGGAACTGAGACCTTGCCGCGTGCTTCTTCCAGCCAATCCCATTTGATTGGCTGGTTTTCAGGAGTAACGATTAACGCTCGTACCTGGCTAAGGAGCTCCCATTCCTCGGGCTGGCTCTCATCGGCGATGAGAAGCGTGCCGACCGATCGGCGGTGGGGGAACCTGATCACTCTTGCTTCACTAGGCATTATCCTTATTATCTGATTTCGAGAGGACAAGACAACAGACGATCAAGCAATAATTGTCATTTTTTGTTTTATAGATTGACATCTCTAGGCGGCGGCGGCAGAGTTTTAAGTGGCAACTTATAGACAATGAGTGTTGACTCAGCGATTGACATTATTGCTATGCTGTAACGGCTAGGGAAGGAGACTCATTGCATGGACGAAATTGACGCGCTCGGTCGGGAGATGCTTCTTGACCGCCCGGCTTTGACAAGAGGTCGATTGAGCGTGTACCGCCAATCGGATTCACCCGATCATTGGTTTCCCCGATTGAATGTTACTCTCAAGCGTGCGGGTACGGATCTAATTCTATGGCAGTGGACGACTCATAAGGAGCCGATCGATTTCGAAGAGCCTCCGCCATACGGCGAAGATGTAATCTTGCAAAAGTATTTTGAACTGGATGCGCCAATCAAGACGCCTCGCGGGTTGGAGGCTGTGTTTATGTTAAGCCCCGGCGCCAGTCGCCGAGGCAGCGTCGAGCAGTTCTCTGCTTCGTTGTATTTGTACCCCAGCTCGTTTGAAGACAGAGGTGTGCAGGTGGCTGTGGTCGATTTCACACAAGGACTAACTACCGGCGGTGTGCCTCTGTATTTCAGGACAAATTTTCCCTGGTAGGGATGGATAAATAAAAACCTGCGCCCGGTGCGACTCGAACGCACGACCAATCGGTTAAAAGCCGAGTGCTCTACCGGCTGAGCTACGGGCGCAAACAGCGGCGAATGTCGATCCTAGCAACGATCAAAGCTGAATGTCAAGGAAAGCTGTTGTAACTGGGTTGAACGCGCTCGCTCCTATGAGTCGGCAATCACCTGAGGTTGCCAATTATTGAGAAGGAGAAGAGACGAGGACGTCCTTTTCTCAGACCATGATCTGGCCTTGCACCATATGTGATACTAAACCACAAATCACCGCCAGGCTGTCAACGAGCGCTTATCGCTTTAGCTTCTTTGCGCATTATGGCATATTGTGGTTGGCCTGCTCCGAAGACCATTTCTGTTTTCAGGTAGGTCCAACCTTTGCGCTCGTAAAATCGACGTGCGCCATTGTTCTCCATCCGAGTAGACAACAAGGCGCGAGAATAATCTTGATCATGCAGCAGTCGATCGTGTAATAAGCCGCCGATTTCTTGATTGCGATAAGTGTGTAAGACGCACAACTCAAGGAGCAGCCAAGCGTCCTGCAGCGCAGGGTGAGCTGCGCCAAGCTCTTGAGAAACTATGTCATGCCACCAGAATCCTGGCTGCGATTTGATGCCGAATCCCATGGCCAGTACCGTTTGATCGCTCTCGGCGACCAGACCTATAAACCCAGGTAACTGCGTGTACTGATTGATCGCATCGATCGCATTTTCCAGGTCGAAGTCCCAGGTTGAAGCATAAACCTCGGTTGCTGCCCGCAGCAGCGTTGAGCCGGTTTCAAACTGAATAATGCTAATGTCTGTTTGCATTCGATATCTTCTCAAATCAGTGATGGTTCGCCTTGAGGCAACTGATGAAAATAGTGGAATCGGCCGCCTCGCTCGGCTGATTCGGCATATTATGTAGATCGGAAGCGAATCGATTCTCATTGATTTCGATGCCTGTTGCCATTTTGGTGCTCTCTAATAACTGGTTGGCGCATTCAAAGGCCGAGTCTAGATATTGCGCGTCTTTGAGCCACTCAATCGGCTGTTCGCTGGCGAAGGTAATGATCGTCTCCTGCCCGGGTGGACCACCGAATTTCATGCCACCGCGCAGGATATGTGCTTTCCCTTGTTGCTCAGATGTGGTAACGGGATAAACAATGGTACTGCCTTCTGGCAACATGTTCGGTACGCCTTGTGGCGGATAGATTAGATTAGCTTTGGCGCTACCTGTGCCTTTGGCAATCAAATAAACATAGCTGGACTTGATCGCACTTAATGTGAATTTGATCATTTCTCCGTTGACAAACTGGACATCGGGCGGCTGTTGATCCCAGTTACCGGTCTGAGGATTGGCCTTTAGAATGCTCACTTTGATCCATGGCGTCTTCGGTATGAGGGCCAGCCGATCGACTTGGAAGCTGGGCTGGGGCAATCGGGACCAGGCTATTTCGGCGGCGGTGGAGAAAATTAGAATCAGTATGGTACAGGCGATCAAAAGCCACTTCGATCTAGACACTGCCGCTTTACCGGCGGCATCTGGCAACAAGCGCAAGCGGCATCGGCTGCAGGTGCGAGCGGAGTGGAAAGTCATTTCGCCGCAACGAGGGCAGTTGAGAGCGGCTATCTCAGTGCAACCGGAGGTGGTGCTTCCTTTTTTACCGCTATCGGCGGCGTCTCTATCGCTCGCTCCCAATTTCTGGACCAATTCTCTTTCGCCGGCAGCTTTCAGACAATCAACAATCGCTTCAATCCACAACATTTGTTGCAGCATTCCCGATGGATTTTGTAATTCCGGTGTTGACGGTACAATCCCTAAGTGAATGCCGATTACTGCCCCCTCTCTAAAAATGGGTGTGCCACTGGCCTCGGGCAAGAGTGGGATATCATGCAAGAGGTGCCATGGGTCGTAAGGATCAATAGCACCGAGCAAAATCCCTTGTTTTAGCCGAGTCTGGCCGTACTCTCTGCTATTTGAGTCGAGGCTGATGCTGGTTATCTCTTGCAGCGGTTCTAACGCCAAATTTATGCCCAAGGCTGGCGGATCTAGTGGCAACTGCTTGTTTGGCGATTTATTGAGGGCCTCTAGCTCCTTTGTACCATCAACAACATGTCTTATCTGTTGTAGTTTCTGCAGCTCATCCAGGGTGCGAAAAATCGTGTGGTCGTCGTTACCTACCAAACGCCATAGATCGCTCGTTTCCGTCATGCCGTCCAGCACGTGCCAAAGCGAACCAGCTAACTCCTGCAAATCGCTTGTGATTTGATTGATATCCAGATGCTTTTTCGCCCGGGCAAAATATGTGCTGCCCAAATCCAGCCGCGTCTTAATCGGTGCCAGTTCGTCTAACCGCCTGTGCGCTTCTAAGAGCAACATCGCCGGCGGTGGCGAAATCGGCTCCTGCTTTGCCCAGCTGGGCTGTCGGCAATTGTGAAAAACAAATCGGCCAGTTACTCCTTTTTCGATGATTTGGTAAATGGCCAATTCGTTCAATAAATTCTTGTATTTCGCCGCTATAATTCGCCCCCCCTGACAAAATATTTGGGCACGCGGTCGATTGAGTTCATCCAAGATGTACAAAACGCCTTCTCTTTTGGCGTTTACGACGGTTTGCAAAACTAGCGGGAATTCGATTTCATTCAGCGAACCCCGGAAATCTTCATCGCTCAAATTGATCGGAAAACGGATAGAACGGCTGACGTTTTCGATGATCTCCTGATTTATTGCTGGCAACTCGTTGCTCAAGGTTAAGATGGCACAATTGAAATTTTGCAGGGCCGCTTCCGGTGAGTCGGTGAGACTGCCTTGCTCGCCTGTTTGGCGGGCCCGTCGTTGATCGAATTTCGGATGAAATTGGATGGCTTGAACGCCGAATGTTTTGTTCAACTTTGGGAATCTAACCTCCAGCGCCGCCATTTGTCGGGCAAATGGTAGCAACGGATGGGCAACAGTGGCTACTTTCCCGGCAGCGATCAGCCAACCGCTGCCTATGTTCAGCTGGTTGACGGCGGTGCGATCGTAAATCAAGGCGATCGCCTGTACAGGCGGGCCGTGAGCAGATTGCTTCTCACTTGTTTGTGCAATACTGCCAAAATTAGACGTCATTTGCCTACGAATCGCGTGAACGCTGCTTTAATTTCTGGATTATCTGGATTTTGTTGGTAGGCGATTCTCAGTTCATCATCGCCGCTTTTGCGCATGCCAAACTTATCGATTAGCAAGAGTCCTAACTTGAGATGAGCTTCCGAACAGCCGCTGTTGATTTCGATCGCTCGCCGATAATGCTCTTGCGCCTCATTGAATTTGTGGTAATTCTGACTGAGCCACCAGCCAAGTTTTGTTTCATAGACGGCGTTGTTGGGAGCCAGACTGACTGCTTTCTCTAATTCATTCAAAGCATCTTCTCCTTTCGCTTTACCTGTTTCGGCAGCAAGCATACCGAGTTGAAAATGGGCCTCGGCGGAACCTGGATCGTTTGCTATTGCCGCTTCTAGTTCGATCTTGCCATCACTTGGTCTGTTCATATTTCGATAGAGGAGAACACCCAACTTTTCGTGGGCAACCGCCAGTTTATCGTCCAGAGTCAGCGCCTTTTTCAATTCATCTTGCGCCCCGGCATAGTTATGATACAGATCGGCATTGATTGTGGCCAACCCTACATGTGCTGCCGCTGAGCGTGCATCGATCTGTAGCGCCTTCTTAAACAGAACATCGGCTTCATCGTAATTCTTCCTGTCAATTAAGAGTTTGCCCAAACCGATTCGAGCATTGGCCGAGTTAGGATCGGCGGCAATCGCTTGTCGGTATTGCTGTTCTGCTTCATCGGTGCGATTAAGCTTGTGCCAGAGGAAATCAGCAAAGGCGAGATGGGCTGCGCTCGTGTCGCCAGTTAGTTCTAGCGCTTTGCGATATTCGCTTTCGGCATCTGCATAATGCTCCTTCGAGCAGGCAAGGATGTTCGCCAGTTCGTAGTGTAAAACAGTATTCGGCCGGATCCAGTTCGATCGCCTTTCTGATCTGAGCTTCGGCTGCTTGCCGATCGTCCTTATTCTTGTAGAGCAATTGAGCAAGGGCTAGATGAGCTTGCCAATCATCGTCATCAGCGGCGACCGCTTTACGGAAGCAATCTTCCGCTTGATTAAGATCACGATTCTGTTTTTGTAAAAGCAAGCCCAGATTAACCAGAGCTCGCACGTTTAGATTATTCAGAGATATCGCTTGACGATATTCCTGTTCAGCGAGATCGAAGCGATTGAAGACACGCTCATTGACATAGCCAAGCAAATTGTGCGCTGATGAACTTGATGGATCTAAGGTGATCGCTAATTGGGCTTGCCTCAAAGCCTCGGTGGCATTGTCGTGGCGCAAATATGCCATACCTAGCTGTTCGTGCGCGGCGGAGGAGTCTTCTGCACAATTTCGGGCATTGACCACTGCATGCGTCGCTGCCGATAAAGACTGGTCATATCGACCCTGGCTGTCATAGATTGACGCTGCAGCCAAATAGGCCTCCACCGAACTGGGATTGGCCTTTCATCGATAGATCTAGTTCATGCATTGCGTCCCACAACTTATGTTGACTTTCGAGAGATTTTGCTTCTCGCATATGCTGTCCATACTCGCCAAGATTGACGCTCTTGGACCCGCTGCTATCAATGCCTGCACCATCGGAGGCGGTAAACGGTGACGGATGTGGTGCAGATGGTGGCACGGCGCAAAACCAATTTCGGACCTTTGAAGACTCCGGACATCGCCGGTGTTTGCATCTCTCCCTTTTCTTGCAGCACACCTTGCTGTACTTTGCTCGACATCTTGTTGAATGCTTGATCGATTGTGATCTGTCCTGGGTTATCTTCTAGCGATTCGATTAAGTAATGGGTAAAGAAACTGTTTTGCAATTTATCAGATTCCCAGGCGCGCTGGTTTGGCAGACTGGACGAAATTACAAGTGAACCGCATCCCTGCGCAATTGACTGGGCATCAACATTGGTGCGTGTCAGACCTTTGTGCCCTGCCTCTGTGCTTGCACCAGCGCCGCTGTAGCAGGTGTCCATGATCAGAAGAATTCTGTCGGTATGTACACGCTCCTTGATGATTCTCAGAAGCTGCTTCATTTCGATACCGGTAGCGAACAATTTATCGACACTGGTATCGTAAGCGATGACATAATTGACGCCGCGAATGTCGGCGCCCGCCGGCGACCCGTGCGTGGAAAGATAGATCACGACGAGATCACCCGGCATGGCTGCATGGGGCAGAAATGAGTCGCCAATTGTATCCATAATGTTTACTTTGCTGGCGTCCTCATTGGTCAAGACTTTGACATGATCCTTTTTGAATTTGCCGAACTTCGGATCTGTCAAATAATTGGCGAAATCTTGTGCGTCTTTCGCTGAATATTTGAGCGTAGGCACTCTTTGATCGGCGAAGTGGGAGCAACCAATGACGACGGCCCACTTATCCTGAATCGGCTGGCCAAGCTTGGTGATTGCCGCTTGAGGCTCCCGAGCGGCTTGGCTCGGTCCGCTAGCCGCTGGCGACACGGCGAGAAAGGTGGCCAGACAGAGAACTTTCATCTTCAGTTGTTTTATTGGTTTGTCTGTTTTCTGTCCGTTCATAATCTTTTCCTGGCGTAACAATGCTGAGGCGCTGACTGGATCTATGGCCATAAGCACTTAAGGCAGCCGATGTTTACAAGTGCTGTAAAGAGATGTCGGCAGCGAGGACGCCTGCGGGATCTTTGTATACCACAGTGACAGTGCCTGGTTGCGCGATAGATAGCTTGTCAATAAATTTGTGCGTATGGTTGGCTTTCGGTCGGTAGGTGCTATGTACTGCGCGAGCGGCTGGCACCTTGCTCTCGCCAACTTTGACGGAGGCAGTGTTGCCGTTCGTCTTTTTGCTATTACCTTTTATGCTCGCCGGTCCCGGCTCCGGCTGATTGATGGCAATCGAGTCGGCAGAGATGTAGGAAATCAGGACTTGGTTAGGAATGAGATCTTTGCTGCCGGCAGTACTCATAGCAATTTTGTCTGGTTGTTTATCCGTGCCTTGTAAGTAGGTTTTGGTATCGATTGTGTGGCGCGAAATGAGGAGCGTCAATTTTTCAATGCCGGGATTTTCATCGAATGCCAGCGTTCCATCAGTCGGTAACACAATATCTTTGCCATGAACGATGCGATTGTTCTCTTGTTTTTCTAGATCCGGGAACAACTGTGCTTGCTCACCCCGACTGCCGCTGCGTAGCAAAATATAGGCGTAACCATCGACATTCGGTTTAATATGGAAGCGTATTTTGTCGCCGGATTTGAAGGTAGTCTTGTTGTTGGCGTGCAAGGTTGCCCCATTGCGATGTAGCTCTATCCAGTACTGGACGCCAGTATTTAATTGATCAGCCGCCGATCCAGTTGCTCAAAAAATAATCCCTTGGCGCCATCTTCCGAAAATGCCGGGGCCAAACAAAAGGCGCCAAGCAAAGATAGACTGGCGGACAAAGTGACTACCAAACTTCTTAAGGACTTCATATTCAGTTCCTCTTTATCCAACTTTTGTCGCTAATGTAGCCGGTTTAGGCTTGATTTTCCCGCCCGTGCTACCGGTTATACCTCTTATACCGGGGGTGCCAAAGTTTTAGGAGGGATTCTCAACCTTCTTAGTGGGTGGAGATACTTGTTGATAAATCGCCTTCCCTTCGTTTTGTAATTGGGTCAACCGCTCAAATAGTTTTGGGGGGTTAGCGATTGTTGGCGATGCATTTGCCTGAGCTTTCACCAGGTCGTCTTGGTCGAGCACAGTACAATCGTTGGAGACAAGGGCCAGCACCAACTGTCCTTCTCGAACTTTTGCCGGTTGCTCTTCATTTTCAGGCCATTTAAGGGAGATCGTTTGTCCTGGCATAACATCGCCAGCGGCCGCCGAGGTAAGCTGCCTATCGGATGGATAAATTAGAGAGAGACAGTTGTTTCTCAGAAAGAAGGCGTAGATCCGACCAGCAGATCTGGGTGTCAGAACAAGCGTGTCCGGTTGAGTTTGATTTTGCTTGGGCGGTAAGAAGGCTATCTTTAAGGAGAGCAAGTGCGCTTCGTTTCGCTTTTGGGGCCGGCAGATGAAGACGGCCGAAAGGCCAGCAGCGCAGCAAAAGTACATATAAGGAATAAGGTTATGCTTTCCCAACTCGGCCAATGTCTGCTTCTGGCTGCTTTCACCTGACTGGCGGTGGGCGCCGAGATTCCTAACTCGCGCAAAGCATCAATCGATAAGCCAAGTCGTATCGAAGTTGTCGGGATATTTAAGCCGGGCAGGCTGGCTGTGTCGCCGCAATGAATGGCGACCACTTCAAATTGGTCGAATAGAGCGCTACCTGAGTCGCCGGGGGATAATGCCAGGTCATGGAGCAGGTGAAATTTGTCGTTCTTCTGCAGCCTGCCCAGCAGTTGGCCTTCTTGCATGAGCGGACTAGGAGACTGACTGAGGACGCCAAGATGAGATGGATAACGGAGCGCCCAGAGAGTCTGCCGCCCAGCCAAATTTTTCTCGAAAGATAATGGCAAATTCAGGGCAGTGCTCTCAGGCGCAATCGGATCGAACAAAATTAGCGCTGCGTCATATTTAATAAATTGATTTTTCCGGTCATTTTTCGGATCATTCTGGTGATCTGGCTGCTGATCTGGATTCTGGACCTTTTGTCCTTGCCGCTCCCGAGAAAAGCGAGGATGAAGTTTTATGTGTCTCGCTTCATACTCATGTCCTGAAGCGGGAAACTTGACAATTATCTGGTCAGGAATCTCAAGATAATTTTCCACAACATGCCCGCAAGTTACCAATTGACCGGGCGCTACCAACCAGGCTTGTCCAGCTATGGTGACTTCACCGCCGGCTTTCCTCAAGACATGAGCCAGCGAATTCCCGTACGTCTCCGGCCGGTCGGGATGGAGAGTGGCGCTGTTACTTTTAGTAGATTGCAGTCCGGGCATTTGCCATAAGATAGCAGCTGCCATCTACTCCTGGCATTATGTAAACTGTTTCAGGGTGTTAGGCTTGGGTGCCATGCAAGCAACTAATTCTCATCTGCCGCAAATTTTACATTTGGCGCCCGAATGGCAAGCAATCAGGCGACAGTTGGATCAATCCGGACTCACCACTGGTGGTGCGGTAGTGGATCTGGGTAAGGCCGCTCAAGAAGTTTATTCGCTTTTTCAAGCGGTCGGCGCCAAATCTTTATATGCAAAACTATTGACGCTGGGAGCGGACGGTGAACCACTGATGCAACCAGTCCGCGATTGTTACTTGCTTAGCCTTACCGCAAAGATGTTGAGAGGCAATCCGACATTGCGCCGATTTGCTCAGGACAAGCGCATGACGGTTGATGAAGGCAAGAGTCAACAGATGTCCATGGCTGTCGAGCTTTCCGTGAAATTGGAGGCGGCTTTACGTAAGCAATTAGGGGAGAAAAATGCTGATGGTTTTAAGATCCTATTGCCTGCCTATGTCCAAAGTTCAGTGAACAATGCGGTTATCGACTATATAAAAAATGAGACGCATTGGGAACGGCAAACATTGCCGAATTCATATGACGATGGCGACGAGGAGAGCCCGATCGAAAAAGCACCGGATGATCTGAGCTATGCCCCCGAGCAAGTGATTCTTTCTAAAGAAAAAGTCCATTATTTAAATGCATTACGCAAGCAGCTGGAACAACTAATATCGTCCTCGCCTGAAGAAGATCTCTCTTTAACTGTCGTTGATTGCCTCTTTGGCCTCGGTCTCACTAAACACTCGGTCGTTGGAGAGGAAATGACCATGCGAGAGTGTTCTGAGCGGCTTAAGCTGGAAGGTGAAACGCAGGCGAGAAAAATTGCCCGCTGCCAGGTTTTATTAGATAAAGGACTAGACTCGATTCGTCAGTTGCTGCGTGACCAGATGCCGGCTCTGGTTGAATGCTGGCGTCAGGAGATCAATGTAAACTCAGCCTCCAGGCGTGATCTCAATCATCAGCTGGATTTGACAGAGGGAGAGATTGAACGTTTGATCGTCAATCGGCAGTATTTGCAGCTTGAACAATTGGTTGAGCGCCTGGTGATTAAGACCGAGAAGTTGCCGCTTTTGGCGAAAAAAGGGGCGGTCGCTGCTTTTGTCCCCGTTGATCTGAATTCAGCGACAATTAGAGATTTGATGGACATTCTCGGCTTGGCTAAAGATGTCGCCCGGAAAATAATGACGATGCGACCGCTTAGCCGCCTAGAGCAATTGGTCGAAGTGAATTTAGTTAAAAGTGAGTCGCTGGCGAAGCTGACCGGCAGAGGCGCGGTCCTTAAGCTTCGCTCGTCAACTGATGCGCGCTTAGATCTCAATCAGGCTGCCCAGACAGATCTGATTAAATGCGGTCTGGCCGTTGAGAAGGCGTCCTTGATCAGCCGGGCTCTTCCGTTTGAGACATGGGCTGAACTTGAGGAGTTCTTGCCTTGCGATGAGGTAACCTGGACAATTCTCAGAAATAATTTTCGCCTGGGGTTAAAACCCGCCTAAAAATTCTCAGCGGCGCGTAGCCAAACTATAGGTAAACCGTTGAGAGGAGCAAATGATGACACGACGAACCGAAATTAGCCTGGAGATGGCCAAGCTCACTCAACGGACAGCCAAACGAATTAACGTGCCGTTTTTAAGAGAGCTCGCCCGCAGTATAGCTGAACAGGCGGTGCTCGAACTTGACTGCGAGTTGAACTTTATCCTGGATAGCTCCCAGAGTTTGTCCACCGTCGATACCCTGACGCGAGCGATACCGGTCAATGACATTGTCATTAATGGACGTCATATCGACGTGGCCCTTCTCGACAAGGGCGACAACAAGATCGCCCTAGCTACAGCCTTGGCTATGTCGTCTTATTCTGAATGCGGCTCTTTAATTGTTCGATTATTTGATGCCACATCTGGTGCCATAGTTGGATACGTTGATGGTGCGCTCTGGAGCCAGGCAGCATCTGCAAACCCTGAGGCCAGCGAAGTCGAATTGGAATTTACGGCAGGCGCATTTGATCTGGCTACGTGCTTGCAGTCAATCGAATCGACTCACTCTGCCAACGTTAACAAGCCGCTGAGTATCGGTGCCGCCGAGCCGAAAGCAGAAGATTATTTACAGTTTCTTCGGGATCGACATGTTCTGCCTGTAGCAAGGCAACGGTTGGTAATAGAGGCGCTGATGGCCAAAGCCACAGCCCGTGAAAATCTCTCTCTTCTTGTGCCGCTGGGCTCCGACCAACTGCCTGCCGTTTTGCAAAATGCCGCGGTTTGGCAAGCGCGTGTCGATCAGCTTGTCTCTAAGCTGAGCGTCAAATTCCAGAGCTTAACTGCCGAGCAAATTGCCATTGCCGTCAGAATTGTCGGTGAGAAATATGGCGGGCAACCGGAGGCGCCGCAGTTTAAGCAAGAACTGATTCGCTCTTTGGCCAAGCAGCAATTCAGCATGAAGTTATCGCCGGCAATTGCTCAGGCGATGAATGTGGTGATCGAGCGAGTAATGTCCGGCAAGAAGGCGGTGGATGCCGTCAAGGATTTTATGAAAAACGATGTAGCGGTTGATCTGGCTTTGATCATCAATGAAAAACGCCGTCATGTCCGCGATTTTGCGGCAGCCACAGCCGACGAAATTGGCTTTGCTTTTCAACAGCTGGCGCTCTCACCTGCATACGCCACTCATAGCTCTGACGAAACCTCGTCAGTAGACGACATCAACAACGCGCTTGAGCTTATGCAAGCAGCAGAGATTGTCGAGGAATGGCAAAATCTGGAAGTCTAAAATTGAAATGCTGGGCTTTGTTCATCTACAAGACCATAGCGGGCAAATATTTGCCCCCCAACTAAATGCTAGTGAATACTAAGTCGTCTTCGGATTATCCCTTAGTGCTAAGACATTAAAATGTGACATGCCTGTCAATTCTCAATGAATTGAATGGGACCTGGAATTGAATGGGGCTGACCTTTTCCGTATTTGCATATCTGTGGCTGCCCGGGCTGACATGTCACATTTTAATCACTTGCCTCTATCTCCGACTTTCACAAATCCAATCTATGCTCATTCACTATCAAACCCTAATCCGATCTACAATAAGAGGATTTTTGTCTGCGGTTGCGTCTTCGCTGTTTTTGGCAAGAGTTCCGCTAATCGATGCCAGATAACGCCATAAAGTCACATGAGCAATGTCCAGCTTGCGGGCTGGACACACAAGCTGGTCTGCGTTTTTGTACTCGCTGCGGCGCTCAAGCTGCCGCCAATCCCTCCGCCACCACCGATTGGCATCCCAATCAGTGCTCCCAGTGTGGATTTGCTGACGACCTTAACCGCTTTTTTTGTGTTGCCTGCGGTGACAAGCTCGCCGCTTCAGAGTCACTGTCGACTAACAGAACGAGCCGCAAAACCGGCTTTTACTGGAGAACAGCTAAGGTCAATCCGGTCTCGGCTTTAGCCAAAAGCGGATTCAATTCGATTCAGATGGGACTTGACCGCCGGACCTTAGCTGCGTCCGTCTTGTTAGGATTGTTGTGCGGCACTCTTTTGGGTTGGAAGTTAGTTGTGGACGGCACATTGCCTTATATTCGCGAGCGAATTCATTGGCCCAGGCAGGGTTTGGTTGTTTACACTGAACCAGCCGGAGCGCAAATTACTCTGGAGGAGGAAAACTCGAATCTGATTGCGCTCGCCCAGACCGGGTCGGATGGTGCGCTCAGGCTCGGACAGCTGCCAGTTGGGAAGTACAGGATGTTCATAGAATTGCCGGGGTATAAATCAGTTTTTGCGGAATTGCAAACGAAAGAAGATAGGCCTACTGTGCTTGGCTATCCCTCTGCCTTGCATCTCTCGACAGACAAAGGACCTTAAGGCGGGAGCCCCATCCAATAATGGATCAGTCAAAGCAATCACCGGAAAAAATTGGCAAAGCTCAGATTGAATCACTGTGCACCAAATGCGGTGCGCGCTTCGGCGCCGAGGCAAGCTTTTGCGGGTTCGATGGAGCTGAGTTGTTGATCTCTCTAGCTGATAAGGAAAATGGCGAAACCGGCTGTGAAGCTCTTGATGCTAAGCATTGTCCGACCTGCCTTCGTGCCTATCCTAGCTATGCCAAGTTTTGCGGGGTCGACGGCAGAGCTCTGGTTCTTGACGCCGGCGATCGGCTTAATCCTGAGCCGCCGCTTCAATCCAGAGCGTCAGTCAGCCTCGCCGAGGATGAAATGGATCTGGTGGCAACTCCGGACCTGAGCTTGGTCGGGCAAACTTTAGAAGGTAAATACCGGATCGACTCTGTCTTGGCCGAGGGCGGCATGGCTGTTCTTTACCTGGGGCACCAAAAGGCGATGGAGCGCCAGGTGGCGATTAAGGTCGTCCACGGTGCCTTGATATCGAGCGCCACAGCCGTAAAGAGATTCGAGAGAGAAGCGAAACTGATGGCGCGCTTGAATCACCCGAATATTGTTTCGATTTACGACTTTGGCTTCGTTAACGACCGCCAACCGTTCATGGTGATGGAATACATCAAAGGCATGAACATCACCGATAAGGTGGCTAAACAAGGACCACCTTCTGAGCAGGTTGCCGCTCAGATCATTAGGCAAATCTGTCTTGGTTTGGAAGAAGCTCACAGCTCAGGGATTATTCACCGCGATCTGAAGCCCGACAACATACTTTTGCAGGAAAATCCTCAGCGACCCGATTGGGTGAAGATTGTGGACTTTGGCATCGCCCACCTGCTTGATGGCTCTAAGCGTCTGACCGGCTCAGGCCGAGTTACCGGCACGCCAGCTTACATGTCTCCAGAGCAGTTCAAAGATGTTAGTGTTGACGCGCGTTCAGACATTTACTCTTTGGGCGTGGTTATTTTCGAAATGCTGACCTTCCGGTTGCCGTTCGAGGCAGATGATTTGGGAGTCTTAATGGCCCAGCATTTGATGGAAACCCCGCCCTCCGTATCCGTTTTGCGACCAGACATAGCTTCCGGTTCGCCTCTGGATCTATTGATTGCCAAATGTCTGCAGAAAGATCCCAATCAGCGCTTTCAGCATGTCCGGGAGCTCTCCAAGCTTTTAGAGCAAGTTCTCCCCTAACGCGTCTGCAGAACCCATTTGCCTGACCCAAGTCGGGTGGAACTTTTCTCATCTGTCTCTCGCCTGTAACAACAAACGACTGGTCCGCGGCGATGCCCGAGGCTCAAGACATTTAGGCCAGTCCCAAAGGAGAAGTTATGGCGACCATCAATTATCCAAACCCGACAATTTCCCGGGAACTCCGGCACGAGGTTAGAAGCGTCCGCAATCTACATGAAGTTAACTACGGCATGATCATTAGTTCGGCTCTCATTGCTTTGGCCCTGGTTGCCTTATCCTGGTGCATATCGGTCTCGAGTGATTACACAAGACAAATCCATCCTATAAATAGCCCGCCGAACCCGACAAGTGACCTGGCCAATTATCAGGCGAAATGATTCCATGATTTCAATCAGTTAATTCGGCATACGCGTGCCTTTGGTTTACGACGTATGAAGATTTCCGAAAAGGGCTGGTGAGGCGTCTACTGCCCTCTCTTTGTAAACTCTAAATTTGACTGATGCTAAACTTAGGTATGAACGATAGACGTGCGGCCGATCAAGACTCAATTCTTAGCCAGTTTGGGCTTGGCTATATTTTTCGAGACCGTCGTGACGGGGGGCGGGCTCTTGCCGATAAGCTTGCCCGATTTGCCAATCGCTCTGATGTCATGATTTTTGGCTTGCCGCGCGGCGGCGTTATCGTGGCGGATGAAGTAGCGAAAGAACTAAAAGCGCCGTTAGATGTATTTGTCGTGAGAAAGCTGGGTACACCTGGGCACCGCGAGCTGGCTATGGGTGCTATCGCCAGTGGTGGCGTTTGTGTGATCAACAAGAAGTTGGTCGACGCACTGCATGTCCCTGCGTATGCTGTAGACCAAGTGATGCAGCAAGAATTTGAAGAACTTGAACGTCGGGAGAGTCTTTATCGAGGCGAGGCTGCTCCAATGATTCAGATGCAGGGTATGACGGCGATAGTAGTCGATGACGGTGTGGCCACCGGTTCGACGATGTTGGCCGCATTGCGAGCGGCGCGAGCGTGTGCTCCGAAATGGCTGATTGCTGCAGCGCCAGTGGCCTCTCAATCGACATGCCTTGAACTCAGCCACGAAGCCGATGAGATTATCTGTGCTGCTACTCCTGAACCATTTCATAGTGTGGGGCAATGGTACGAGAATTTCGATCAAACCACAGACGAGGAAGTTCGTGCTTGCCTGAGCGCTCAAGGCGATTTATTCCATATTTGATATAGAAATTCGAAAAAGTTATTCTATATATGGAATATGGAGTGCGCCTTTCCATTGTCCGAGAATCCTGGGGTCAGGGACTGGCAACTGAGGTTGCTACCGCATGTAGAGACCATGCCTTTGATAAATTGACGCAACCACGCTTGATTGCCATCATTCACCCACATAACAATCGAGCAATTAGTGTGGCGTTGAAGATTGGCATGGCAGACTCCGGAATGATCGAGATGTGGGACAGAGAGAATAGACTTTTCGAAATTTACAAACCCTGAATAGCCCTGTTAATTTGCTCTGTTCTTGACTTTATGTCACTTCAGTGTTTCTTACGTATGTTTCAATCTGGATAAGGCATCCCGACTGGCTTTGACAATGTCTGCTTTCTCGGGAAATTCAGGCGCTTGAGCGGCTGTTTCCACGGCTTTTTGGAAATTAGCTTTGGCGACGCGATAATTCATTGTGTTGAAATGACCGGTAGCGTTATTGAAATAGGCTACTGTCAGCTGCGTTTTCAAATTGCCGACGATATCGCCACCTTGGGCTTCGGCCAGCTTCGTCAGCCAACCTTTCTTTTTACTGGCATATTTGTCTAATGTCTTTTGGAAGGAGTCGATTGCTCGATCGCTCCAGGTAATCGACTGTTTCAGATTGCCCTTTGCTTGCTGAGCCATGGCCAGCGTCGAATACAAAGGTCCAAGCGCTTCTTGAAACCGAGTCTTGTCGCCAAGGAGCTTGTCTTGTTCTTCCGCAATGGCAATCGCTTCGTCCAGTTCACCACGACTGAGCAAACTTTGCACCAGAATTAGAGCGAGCGTTACCGTGTTATCCGGAAAAATTCTAGCCAACTTCAAGCCTTTGCGACAAAGCTCTTCCTGGCCTTTCCAGCCTTTATTTTTCGCGGCAGACATCGCCGGTGCGATGATGCTCAGCCAGACCATGCTGCGCCCGACGAAAAAGGAGGCAACTAAAGCAATGATTCCCAAAATGACCGCCAAAATATGGATCGGGTGAGAAGTAGTGCCGGTGTAAAGTTCTGACACCCCCCAGCCGACGCCGCCGAGGGTTAAAAGGAGACAAGCAGCGAGAAGAGAATAGTGCAATATTCGCGCTTGTTGATCTGCTGCTTCATTACTCTCGCCACTGGTTAGAGGAAACTCTGGCCGTTTGCCGCGAGATTGCCCGATCGTCTTGGTAATAACTTTTCCGCCTGCCCTTGGGGTTTTGGCCACTGTTGGGAGCTCCTGCTTACTTACTGCTACGAGCTTATCAGTCGATATGACAAATGTATCGAATCGAAAGACTTTATTTACGATGGCTAGCTAAGGATGTGCTAAGAAAGCGGTAAGCCGCCTGAGATAAGGAGCATAAGGGCGATGCCCTTAGGCAATAGACTTATGCAATAGAAATGATCGATCTTTGACATCATCGGCAGGCGGTCACTAGCAAGAGATGGTGCCATCATATTTGGTGCAAGTCCCTCGCTTAACAGCGAGTATCAAGAGGATTAGTTAGGGGTGAATCTTCAACTCTAGCCCTATTTGCCTGTAAGATCCTGTTGGGGGTCAATAGATGCACGCTTTTTGGACGGCATTCATTTTTATATTTTTAGCTGAAATGGGCGACAAGACCCAATTGATGACGCTAGCTCTGTCGACGCGTTACAAGTCTGCCTTGGTCATGGCGGCAGTGATAGTCGGCACGCTCGCCGTCACCTTTGTTTCGGCAGCAGTGGGTTCAACCGTTGGCAAGCTTTTGCCCTTCTTTTGGATTGACATGTTTGCCGGAGCGCTCTTCATTCTATTTGGTTTACTAGAGTTAAAGGGCGAGGATGTTGAACGTGAAGAGAGTGAAGCGACTAAGATTAAAACAGGACGATTTGGTCCTATTGCGGCGATTGCTGCCGCCTTCTTTGTCGCCGAAATAGGCGATAAAACGATGTTGGCGACGATCGCTATCGCCGGTCACGAAGCCAATTTCCTCCAGGTGTGGTTGGGCAGTACTGGTGGTCTGGTATCTGCCAACGCCCTGGCCATTGGTGCCGGAAAAGCAATTGGCAAAAAGCTCTCGGGCAAAACCTTGCGCTACTCAATTGCCGCCGTTTATATTTTTTCAGGGCTATTGGCCGTTATCGACGGTCTGCAACATAGAATGTAAATTGTGGAATCTGTGCAGAAAAGCCGACCCAGGGAGCAAAGCATACTTCGGCAAGCTGTTGTCGGTGTGCTTGCTATGCTCGCTGTTGTCAGTCTTTTAGCCAATCTGGTGGCTCAGGGCGCCGAAAAGCGCTTGGCGGCGCGCCGCTATCAGGGGTGGCAATTAATTCAGCGTAGTCGCGATACCGGACAGACAAAGGTGCTCTGCTGTCCACTTGGCATTAAAGTTATAAATCCGCTCTTTATTGCCATTGTCACGGCCGCAGACGGCAATATTACTCTAATCAATAACCAAAATCACAAATATTTGAGCGGATCGAACGCCGCCTTTGCTAAGAATTTCAAGCTGCTAGGCATTCGTGTCGATGCACATCACACTGACCCTGAAGGATGGAAACGCTCTCAGTGGAGAGCGGTTAAAACCGGCAAGATCGCTGGATTGAATGCGGTAATGTACGAAAGGCATGCACTCAATTTGCCGCCAAATTATGCTCGCAGAGATTACGTCTGGGTGACGCACGATTTAGAGATTCCTCCTAAATTATTGAATCTGTACCAACAATATTCTGCAAGCTCGAGCTCAGTAGGTTTTCCACTCGAGCGCCGAAGCGTGATGGAATCACCGCAAGATGGCTTCAATGCCTACATGTACGTAAAAACGGAAGAGGCGAAACGAATTGTTTTGACAGCGGACGATTTCTTGCCACCGAAGGGCGGCTACACGAAAGCAAAAGATTTTGCCGAGATTATCTATAACAATGTCGAGCCCGAAGCGCTCAATAATATGCTTGATGAAGGACAGCTGCAGAACAAGAACAGTCAGGCACCATCGAGCTCGACCAAGTCCAGCGCTGGCACCAAATACGGTGACCACTCATTAAGAACTAACCCTTAAAGGAGTTGAGAATATTGCAAGCTTGTAAATGCAATTTTATAGAATTTTGCCAGTCACATTTTTGCCAGCAGTAGTCAGCGTGTCTAAGCAATGCAATCGCGTAATAGGCGCTTGAACTGCCGAGCGACGTTTTCAGTCCCTCTTCCGCGCCTTCGAATAGTTTCTCCGGGTCTTGATCTTCTCGGCGCAATTGCTCGCTGTCGACGCTTTTAGCAACGCGAAGCAAAGTAGTCCCCGATCGTTTGGCCAGAATCTCAGCCAGGTGCAATTGACAAATCGCCGTATTTTGCCCGTCTGGACCATAAACTTGCCGCCACATTGGTAGCGCCTGATAATAGAGGGTCGCGGCGTAAGAGTTGAGCAGTTCGGGCGTTTGTTTTGTGCTGGAATAGATGACGCCGTTGCCTTGTTCCTGCAGAATTTCTGCCAGCCGACTGAAGCATAGAGCGGCTTCGGAAACCGGTGTTCCCAACCCTAGCCCAAATTCAGCTCCTAGAGCAATCTGGTCGGTCGCTGTATTGGTTTTCCACTGAGAAATAGCTTTCTTGTAGCACTGCTCGGCTTGCTCGTATCGTTCGGTATCGTAATAGCAATTGGCCAATCGTGCTAATGCCGCCGATCCCTTTAACCAAGCCGCATGTTCGTTTTCAGAGGCGCGGTCAAAAATGAACTGATAATCTTGTTCGGCCTCTGGAAATCGTCCGCTGTTGTAGTAGGCATTAGCTCTCTGTCCACGCACAAATAATGTCGGATAGCTTGTTTTGCCATTGATGACGGTGCTGATCTGCACGGCTTTATCGAGCAAGCTAGCGGCTTCATTCCACATGCCGCAGTCGCTTAAATACTGGCCATGGCGGGCGAGCTTATCGACCATCTCGACGAAGTCAGACTTGTCTTTGGTGTGCAAAAATTCGTCGGCCTCTTTGAGAAGCACATCGGTAGCGATTATCGCTTGGTCGTCTGGTTTTCTCTTCGTTTGGTCCCGATCGTCTTTCCAGAGAAGATTCTGCTTTGCTATTGGTGAGTCGGCTAAGTTCCAGAACCTGAGAGCAGGCAGCCAGACCTAAGCTAGCGATGATGAAAAAGGCAATTGCGCTCCCGATAGCGATGTTCTCGCGCTTGCTCACGGGCGCTTTTTTTAAGCGAGAGAGAGCCCAGCGATTTTTAATTATGCCAATCAGGCTGAATTGCTCAGATTTCTGAAACGATTCAAGATCGGCTTCTAGTTGAGACATTGTTTGATAACGAGCATCTGGAGATTTGGTGAGAGCTTTGAAGACAATCTTTTCCAGAGAGGTAGGGATCTTCAGATCCGGGCTGGACATCGGTGGCGGCACTTCGTTTATGTGCTTATACAACACCTCCAGGGTGTTGTCGCCGGCGAGCGGTGGCCTGCCGCACAGCGTTTCATACATCAGACAACCCATCGAATAAATATCTGAGCGGCCGTCCAGCTTTTCTCCCTTACATTGCTCCGGGCTCATGTAGAGCGGACTGCCGAATACTTCACCGGTTTGGGTCAGTGCGATGGCGCCTGGTCCATCCTGTGCTAGCAGTTTCGCGATGCCAAAATCAACAAGTTGCACGATATCCTTTTTATCGCCTTGTTCCAGAAGCAGGATGTTGCTAGGTTTCAAATCTCGGTGAATGACTCCCTTCTGATGGGCGAGCGCCAGGGCGTTGGCCACTTGCAAGAAAATCGGCACCGCTCTGTCTGCGGCAAGGCGCCCGTGCTCGTGGATCAGACTCTGCAGAGAAACGCCTTCCAGATAGTCCATCACCAGATAGGGTTGGCCTTCCGGCGTAATGCCAAAGTTATAAATAGTGACGACATTGGTGTGTACAATATTGCTGGCGGCTCTGGCCTCTTGTTGAAAACGCTGTAGGCTTAGCGGATGCAGCACCAAATGTGGTAGCAACGTTTTGATCGCTACGATTTTTCGCAATATCAGATGTCGTGCCTTGTAGACGACACTCATGCCGCCCTGTCCAATGATCGATAAAATCTCGTATTGATCGTCGAGAGTTTGTCCGACCAGCGATTGAACGCCGGCGATCGATGATGTCGGCGGTTTAGCAGCGCTCACAGATTTCTTGGCAAGATCAGATTGCTTTCGCGCCAAGTCAACTATCGTTTCTCCATCGGCGCCCGCAAGCTTGCTTGTGGCGGCGCTCGATGCTTGGCTGCCCCCCAGTCTCATCAGTTCGTTAGATGAGGCAACGACCAGCTCGTCCCCGAGTCGAGCACCGTCAAGTGGACAAAAGCTAATTTCAGGCGCGAAGTTTTGACCGCATTGCGGGCAAGATTTCGCTTGGTGACCTTTTTTTTCGCCTGATTGCACGATAGACAATATAAGGAAGCCAGGAGTAATTACCTCCCTGAATATTCCACTTTGTCCGTCATTTCTGCAATAAGGGACCGGTATGAAAATGAAACGGCGTGCTTTCCGCTTTTATTGGCTTGTATACTGGGGCTACCTTTAATTGGCGCGCCTGTGCTGATAAAGCGGAATAACAGCAAAGGTTAGGCAATTGTCCCGCTTCCATTTCTTTTCTTACGAGAGCTTATGCCGGCCACTTTTTTTTAGGCTTGATCCCGAATCGGCTCATCGATTGGTTTTCAGGTGTCTACCTGTACTTAAGGCCCTGTCACCGCTGTTGTCCAGCCTTTGTCAATACCGCTCGGCAAAGCTGGTCACCTCCCTGGCCGGACGGCAACTGGCTAATCCAGTCGGTTTGGCTGCCGGATTCGACAAAAATGCGCTTCTTGGTTCGTTTGCTGAAGCAATCGGATTTGGCTTTGCCGAAATTGGCTCGATCACCCACCTTGCCTGTGCCGGCAATCCGAAGCCAAGGCTCTTTCGACTACCGGCCGATGAGGCTTTAATCAATCGTCTTGGTCTCAACGGTGATGGCGCGTCCGTCGTCGCCGAGCGTCTCGCCCGCCAAATTCAGCGGACGCGTTTCCCGCTGGGTCTGAATATCGACAAGACCAACGATGCCAAAATAGTTGGTGAAGCGGCACTCGCTGATGTTCTAGCGACCTTTGAAACAGTAAAGGATCTACCGGTGGCTTATGTCGTCTTAAACGCCAGTTGTCCCAACACCCATGAAGGGCGGATCAAAGAGACGGCCGAACTATCCAAGATGCTGGCTAAGATGCAAGAATGCAACAGCCGGAACCTGCCTTTGTTTATTAAGCTTTCTCCGGACAGCTCCGATGAACTTCTCGATGAAGTTGTAGCGGTAGCCGTTACTTATAAGGTAGCCGGTTATGTTTGTGGCAATACGACTACTGCTCGCTCTGATCTTTCGGCAAGCGAGGCTCAATTAGCTGCTATCGGCAAAGGTGGCCTAAGCGGCAGACCGTTGAAAGCGAAAGCGCTTTCACTGTGCCGAAGAGTTTACCAACGCAAGAGCAAGGAACAAGAGATTATCGCTTGTGGCGGCATCGCCACCGGCGATGACGCCTATGAGTTCCTTGCCGCTGGTTGTCAGGCCGTACAAATCTACACCGCTCTCGTTTACCACGGACCTTTTGTTGTTGCCGCGATTAATCGCCGGCTAAGAGAGCTTTTGACGCGCGATGGCCTCAGCCTGGCTGAGCTTAGCGGTAAGGAACGCTTGCCAGGCAAATAGCTGCCCGGCAAGTAACACTTAGGTCCTCTCCAGTTGACTCGGTTGTTCTGATTTGATGGCCACGTGAGAACACGGCGCTTGCAGATTTTTGTCTTTTTTTTTGCCCTTTTCCGCCTAAAAGTTTTTCGCTGCCAGTGATCGCTGTGTTACAGGCACAGGTTGGAGCGAAATCATGTTTAAGGTCAGAGGCAGACGCAACAAATTCCTAAAAAGCGCTAATTCAATCGGTAACCGGCATTTTGGCAGAGCCACAAAGGGCAGTGCCATTGCTGAGCTTGGACCAGCCTTGTATATAGTCTTGATGGGCTTTTTCTTCCCAGTATTGGTAATGCTGAGCATGGTTTTGTGCTATGGGTCGTTGTTGGTTTTGAACAACCTGCAAGTCCACGAAGCCGCGCTCTTGCCGTACCAGCAAGTTCAAGATCCGACCGGGCCGATTATTAAGGTTATTCCCGGTCAGTGGCAAGCCAACGGTCTGGGAATCTATTGCAACCTGGTCAGCTTTCCCCAAACCAAAGTCTCTTATAGCCTGGGAGCAACTGATATCAATGGTATCCAGGATCATTTAGTGACGGTGGTGACGACGGCGACGATCAAACCGCTGGTATCGGTGCCGTTCGTTCCTGAAGTACCGGGCTTGAGTGCACCTGTTACTTACACGATCAGCACCTATCGCCTGGTGGAGAATCAAGATTACGCGCCTTAACTAAGTAGTTCAGGTGTCGACGGCGAAACGAGACGAAAAATTTTTTTCTCTTTCCGCCTAAATTTTCCCGATCGCTGGTTAACCCTTTGTCAGGCAGATGAACGGCAGAGATTTGTTTTTGAAGAGGTAAATGAAATGGCAGGCTACAGAACGAAACGCGGCAGAAAAGGACAATGCTTTATCGAAGCAGCACTAGGCGGTCTAATAATTATCCCGGTTGCTTTAGCTATGCTGGATCTCGGTGTTTTAGTGATGACCACTACTTTAAATGATGCAGCTGCCAAGACCGCGGCAAGAGCAGCAGCCAATCAACAAAATCAAGGACTGGCAATTGGTGCTGCCGGGCAAGCAATGACAGCATTTAAGCCGACCAGTATTGCCTCGATCAATCTGGTTGGCTTGACTTGGAATACCGACCGAGTTTTGGTGAAGACCGCGGCGATTGTGCACTTGCCAGTACCTATACCGGGCGTCAGTCAACAGACTCTCGCGGCCCAAGCTACTGAACCGGTGGTTGCCTCCCTGCAATAAGTGCTTCTCGATGAAAACAGCTGTTGCCGACTTTAATCGAGAGCTCAAATACTTGTACTCTATTTAGCAATTCAATGAGGTCTATGCCATGCGAGTGGTCAGAGGAAAGAAGGGATCAGCGTTAGCACTATCGGCATCACTGGCATTTGTATTAGTCGTCGTATGCCTTGGCTTTTTCATACTCTCTTTGTACTTTGGCGGCGAGCGCGAAACGAAAAATGCCAGCGATTCGGGGGCGTTGAATGTCGGGCGCGAGGTAGCGACCTATGCCGTCCAATTACAGGGAGGCGACGAACAACAGTTTTCTGATGTCGCCGATAGCGGCACTAATGTCAGTTTGAAAAATATCAATCGCGTCTGGGGCAAAGCTTTGCTTTGTGCGATCAACGCTGCTCAAATGACGACTGAAGGAACAGTAGGCAGCGGCGCAAACGATGCGCATAGTATGCATGATGCGGCGGAGACGATCAGCAATCGTTTGGCGAGTCTCCTTGATAAACCTAGCAACTTGAAGCAGTGGTATTTGGATTTTGCTCAAGCAAATTCGACCAGGATGCTGGGTGTAGACAGCGTTGTCGATGCACCGAATTTGTCTCAATGGTCGCAGTCGTATATGGATCGCGGTTATGAAAGTAATCTGCAAATTAGCAGCGCCCAGTTGCCTGTCAACTACGATCCATCACAAATTAAGACAGTGACTAATGCCAAAGACCCAACTCACACTTATCTTGCCGGTTACAACGATTACAACATTCTGGGCATGGACTTCTGGCAGGTGCCGTTCCGCCTAAGCGAGCGGCCCCATCTCGTAGCCAGAAGCATTTTCGATAACAACCAGCCCAGCCAGACTCCACTCAGTTGGACACCTACGCCTGTACCCAATGCTTTTTCCCTTGTTGGCAGCACGATTAATAATGCTCGTGCCGGACAGTCAACTACTTCCTGGGTACAGACTAATCCGCAGCAGACCTATCCTTTAGCTATTCCGGACGGATTTATCCGTGTCAAGTTAGAGGCTAATACTCTGCAATGGTGCCCCAACGGTATTCCCTATTATTCAGAAAGCTATGGTTTCATGCCCGGTGAGTCGACCAGCGATCCCTTCCCTCTACCTTGCGGATCGATGTCTGCCACTGAATTTACAGGCCTTGAATACACGGCAGGTCCCACATTGTTCAACGGCATTTTTGCCCAACCACCGATTCCACCTACGCAATCAAATGCTTTCAGCTATTTATTTCAGCGAGTGCAAGAAATGCATCCCGGTTACTCACAATCTGCATTCATCGCTAAGCTTGTAGCGACACCAATTTCTACCGACGCTTCCGATCAGGAGTTTGTCATCTACAACTCCAGTTTCGATCCTACCAGTTCGGACATCATCATTGCTCCGTCATCCGCTGCTCCCTCTTGGGTTAGTGGCGACGCAGACGGCAGCCAACAGACACTGGAAACCGAAGGTCCTTTGAGTCCGAATCAAGGTTATACAGATCTGACTTGTTACGGTGAATGGATTTATCCTTCCTATTCTTCCTTCGAGGGCGATCGCATGTGGACGCCTGGCACCGGATATGGTGGTTGTCTTGGTGAACTGGATATCCATCGCACTACTACTGTCTACTATTTCGGCGGCTGCGCTTGCCCATAGAAGCTAACAATACAAATTGTGAGGAGAAGTCAAATGCAATTAAAAACATCAAGGATGCCAGCCGGACGTTTTTCAATGAGCCCTTTGAGTCTGGGCGCATCAGCAGCTGCACTCTCGCTCGCCATTATCCTAGCGACGCCTGACCCGGTTTTGGCCAAGGTTTAACCGCTCCCGATCATTTGGATCATTTACATAAAACAAAAAACGTCACTAATCTGGTCAGCCAACATGACCTATCCCGGTTACCGACTGGCTTTCCGGTGCCGATTTACAATGGCAATTTGATCGATACCAGATTCAATGAAGCAGCCTCTAAGCATGGTGGCACTCAATCTGTTGTGATCAGAACAAACGATCCGCCGACGATGGCCTTTGAGTGGTATCAAAAGGCATTGCGAACGAACGGCTGGCAGTTGCAGCCGATCAAACAGGCGGCGGGGCAGGGACAAAGCCCAATGGAACAAGAAGGCGCTTTATGTATGACTAAAGCACGCAAGGACCCGTACAGTTTATTTTTATTTTGTGCGCATCCTGAGCACGCACCATGCACGGTGATAAACGTCAGTGTCATTCAACAACAACAACCTGTTTCGCGGTAAAGAAGAAGTTAAAGGAAAGCTTGATTGATGTCGCTTTTGGTCTTCATAAAAACATCGCTGCTGGGTAAAGAGCAAGGAGCATTTGTAACGCTTTGTTCTTTGTGCTGGCTTCGACTTGTCAGCCCTACTTGGTTCTACTGCGCCTGCCGCAATTAACGCTCCATATAGCGACAAATGTGCCATTGTGCAGTAGGATGTAGAAAGTGGGCATGTATTTTTTCTTGGGATATTCTTGCATTGCCTGGGCGCGCTTCAACGACGCTTCTGTTCACAATCCCTCTTGGAGCTGGAAGCTATGTTGGAAGTGGCGCTTTGGTTTGTTGTTTTTACTGTCTGGCACATTTTAGGTATATCGATTGGCTACCATCGTTTGTTAGCTCATCGCAGCTTTAAGTGTCCCAAATTCATTGAGTATTTCTTTGTCATGTCCGGTTATCTGGCCTTTGAAAGTTCACCAATCTGGTGGGCCACTTTGCACCGTGCGCATCATCGTTATGCCGACACGGAATTGGACCCGCACAGTCCTCGCTATGGAAATATGCGGGCCTATACCGGCTGGATTTTTGGCCGAGAGTATCCGGCTCATCTCAATCCAAATGAGCAAGCAAAAGATTTAGTCAATGATCCTTTATACCGCTTGCTGGATCGGGGCAACAATTGGCATGCTTCGCATCTTACAAACAGTGCGATCGGCTTCGGCTCGAGGCTGATCATCTGGTGGTTGTTTGGTTGGAAAATAGCATTGGCCAGCATCTTAGCTGGATTGTTCGCGCAACAGTTGCCCTTTTTTCTCAATGTTGTCTGTCACAAGCCAAAGCTCGGCTACAAAAGTTATGACACCGGTGACGACAGCGTCAATGTTTGGTGGGTTGGTCTACTTTGGGGCGGCGAAGGCTGGCATAACAATCACCACGCCTATCCCGGTTGCGCCCGCTTTGGTTTTAGATGGTATGAGCTGGACGTTTCCTGGCTAATCCTCAAAGTGCTGCAGTTCTTGAAGCTAGCGACTAATCTAAACGAGCGTTTCGCCTTGGAGCCGAAATTAGCCTTGGCTGAACGCTCAGAGCCACAGCCACTAGTTTAAATAGGCGTTGAATACCTGTGGGTACAGTGAAAGGTACTATGCCTTAGCCAGTATTTCCAGCCCACGGTGGATATGAAATACTCTATCGAGGTATCACTATGGATAGCTGTCGCCAGCACAGCGACAAAGTGAGGCTGATTGAGCACCATCAGCAATGTCATAGCAGACTAATTCTAGATGCTTCGATGTCATGGCTTAAAGTGGCTATGATTGATATTGATAGGGAACAATTGATTTACCACAATGTCGAATAATATAGGTCGAGCACAAGAGGAGACGGTCCATTACTGAGCGCGAGTTCTTTGATTTTCCGGAAGGATTTTTGTGGGGCGCTGCGACCTCACATTTTCAAATTGAGGGCCATCCGCTGGAGGTGGGCAACCGTCTGTCCGATTGGTCCGCTTGGACGGCGCTCGAGGGCAAGATTTCTGACCGTACCAACGCAGACAACGCTTGCGAATTTTTCCATCGCTATGCATCCGACATCGAAATATGTCGACGTCTCAATCTGAACGCCTTTAGAATTAGTCTGAACTGGGCTGTTCTCTGTCCAGAAAAGTCTATGCCAGGGCAAAAGGCCGTTCTCGATCCAACCGGCGTTCAATATTATCGCCAACTGCTCACTTCTTTGAAGCGTGACGGCATCCAGACTTTTGTCACTCTTTTTCACTTTGCCTTACCTGTATGGCTAGCTGATTCTGGTGGTTGGACGAACGCCTTCAGCGCCGAGTTTTTTGGCCAGTTTGCCGAGGCTGCTGCTTCGGCATTCGGCGATCTTGTCGATTATTGGGTGACGCTCAACGAGCCGCTTGCTTACGCTTACCAAGGATACGTCAAGGCAGCCTGGCCGCCGGGACACAAAAACGATTACCTCAGCGCCTTTAAAGCGATTAAGAACATGCTAGCCGGGCATGCAGTGGCTTATCACAAATTGCACGAGAAAAATGCCGATGCTCGGGTCAGTTTCACAATGCATTGGCGGCCGTTTGTCGCTAAGAAGCGCTGGAATCCGCTAGATCGAATGGTTCGTTATTATCGCCATTGTGTCTTTAATTTGTTGTTTCCCGCCGCTGTGCAATCCGGTCGATTGCAATTTCCCTTTCCCCTCGATCAACCGCAGGAAATGCAGGAGCTCAAAGGCGAGATTCCCGGATTAAAGGGAACGATGGACTATCTTGCTGTCAACTATTACACGCGCGAATTGTCTAAATTCAGCTTCGCCTGGCCCATTGACTTGTTTGGTGCTTCGGACGAACCGGAATTGGCGATCAACTGTCTTGGTTGGGAGACATACCCTGAGGGATTATTCACGGCATTGGTTAACGATCTGGAGCCGTTTAAATACAATGCGGACGGCTCTGTCAGACCGATTTACATTACTGAAAATGGTTTTCCTACGTCATTTTCGGCGGGCTTAAGCGAAGGGGACTGGTCTTTGGCAGACGATCTGAGAATCGAATATTTGACAGCGCATTTGTTGACCGTACACAGAGCGATCAATGCCGGTGCCAATGTTAGAGGATATTTGTACTGGTCTTTGTTGGATAATTTTGAATGGGCGGAGGGATTACTACCCCGATTTGGTCTGGTTCGCGTTGCTTACCCCACTCAGGAGCGGACTTTGCGTAAAAGCGCCCATGTTTATGCTGCTATTGCCAGACAAAACGGAATTGAAAACGCCATCTTGTAATGTGGAAAAGTGATGCAAGTAAGCAAGGAAGACAGATAGACGGATTGACAGATTGAGCCAATGAAAACTAAATGCATACCGTCGTTTATTGACGCTCTTCCTCTTTTGGTCATTCTCGCTTTGACCAGCACGGTTTTTGCAGCTGCAGCCGTGGCCTTGCCGCTTCCCTACGCAAGTCCCAGTCATACGGTTGCTCGGTTAGTTGCTGAAGTCACTGCCGTTAAACCGGGCGTGCCGTTCAGAGTGGGTGCCGAATTGAAGACGGCACCAGGCTGGCATACATATTACAAAGACAGTGGTGATGCAGGTATGCCGACTCGAATCATCTGGGATCTGCCGCCGGTTTTAAGGCGGGCGAATTACAGTGGGAGAAGCCAAATAAGTTCGATGAGGCTGGAATCGTTACTTACGGTTATCACGATCAAAATCTGGTGGCAGCAACGATCACTCCGCCGGCTGCTTTAAAGGAAAAGGTGACAATCAAAGCTGAAGTCAAATGGCTAAGCTGCAAGGACGTTTGCATTCCAGGCAAAGCAGATCTGGCGATTACGCTGCCTGTCGCCGACGTTCAAGCAAAATCGAAAGAGGCGCCGGAGTTCGAAAAGCTAGGTTGGGCAGGAGATGTAAAACTCTTGCCGGAATACAAAGATGAAGCGACTGCTGCCGTTAATGCGCGACAAACGAATTCGCCTTCGAATTCGCCTTCGATTTTGAGCGAAAAACTGAATGTACAAGGCGAAAAGTCGCTTGGCTTGCCGATGTATTTGTTGTTCGCGTTTGTCGGCGGTTTTATCTTAAATTTCATGCCCTGTGTTTTGCCAGTCATCGCTTTGAAAATTTGCAACCTGGTTGAACAGGCCAATCGATCTAAACAACACATTCGCTTGCAGGGACTAGCTTTCGTTGGTGGCATGATCTCGTGCTTTATGCTTTTAGCGGCGATCGTTTTGGCTGTGCAGGCTACTGGAAATAGTGTCGGCTGGGGATTTTTATTTCAAAATCCGGTATTTCTCATTGGCATGTGCGTCGTCGTCTTGCTCTTCGCTCTTAGCCTGTTTGGCATGTTTTACATCACCTTGCCTGGGCAGCAGGGCGTCGATCAGCTAGCTTCGCAACAAGGCTATGTCGGCACCTTTTTCAAGGGTGTTCTTGCTACCGTCCTCTCTACTCCGTGTACAGCTCCATTTCTGGGGACAGCATTAGGTTTCGCCTTGACGCAAAATGCTTGGACCGTAGTGGCTATCTTCTTCGCCATTGGGTTGGGTATGTCCTTGCCCTATTTTTTACTTATGGCCAAGCCGGATCTGATTAGATTTATGCCAAAACCAGGCGCCTGGATGGAGCGCTTCAAGGAATCGATGGGCTTTGTTTTGTTGGCTACAGTCGCCTGGTTGCTGTTTGTCCTTGGTACAACCATCGGCGCAGATGGAGTTGTGCGCACCGTCGGTTTCTTAATTGCCATCGCCTTTGCCGCCTGGGTAGTAAGTAGCTTTACCAGCCTTTGCTCAAGCCCGACGGCTAAGACAAGAGCTTGGGCCGCCGCATTGTCGGTGGTGGCGCTCAGTTTCTATTTTTGTTATGGCTCTCGACCTGGCTTCGGTTTGAACTCGCTTCCAGCAACGGTCATTTCCCGGAATTTACCAGGCGAGCCGGGCGCGATTGATTGGCAGCCTTATACGGTGGCGAAATTGGACGGCGCGCTCAATTCAGGGAAAACGGTGTTTCTCGATTTTACGGCAGAGTGGTGCCTGACATGCAAAGTGAACGAGCGCACAGTCCTGGACAGTAAGCCGGTAGTGGATAAGATGAAAGCACTGAATATAGTGGCAATAAAGGCCGACTGGACCACGCAGAACCCTCAGATTAGCAGCTTGTTGGCTAAGTTCAATCGTTTTGGTGTGCCGCTCTATGTGATCTTTCCGGCAGGTAAGCCAACGCAGCCAATTGTCCTGCCGGAAGTGCTTAGTCCAGAACTTGTTTTAGAGAAGCTGAACGAAGCAGGACCGAGCAAAAATTGACTGCTGAAGGCACGGTTGGCCTACGGCTCTATCCCAGTGTTTTAACGAAATTCAAGAGTTCCTGATTGTCAGGAATGCCTTGATAAATGTGGCGGATCTTTCCCGCTTTGTCGATCACGAACAGGACGCGGTTGGCGGTCTGCTTGCCTTCCACAACTGTACCGTAGAGTTTTCCGACCTGACCATCTTCGTCAGCAAGCAAAGGTTGCTTTAGATTGTACTTGCCGGCAAATTTTTCGTGACTGTTGACTGGATCGCAGGAGATCCCAAGAACTTGGGTATTTGCCTCATTGAAGTTTGACAATTGATCGTTGAATGCACACATTTCCTTCGTGCAACCTGGCGTATCATCTTTGGGATAAAACGCCAAAATGACGTGCTTTCTGCCGATGAAGTCATCCAGACTAACCTGTCCATGCGGATAGGCCAGGTAGCTTGAATTTCGGCGCTGGATCGTTCACTTTCAGTGTTGTCGCTTGAATTTGTTGAGGTGTAGTCATAAAAGCCAATCCTCGTTGTAGGTAGGGCAAATTGTTTCACGCCCTGAAAAAAATGCGTGGAACATTTACCTAGTATTAATTTGTGTGCGGTGCTGATCTCAGCCGTGGATTGTCTCGTGAATGGTGTCTAGTAGCCCATCAATCTTGCTGACGTCATTGGATTTCATAAACACGGCCAAGATACCGACGTCCACGTCAGTCAGAACACTTATTGTTGTGTCTGTGATTAAGACCATTTGTCTCAATTTGCCGATTTCTAGTTTGCGCGTGCCGAGGTTTGTTGTGCTCACACAAGCGACGGAAAGCACTCCCATGGCGTCCCTGTCCAATTCAGGTGGCAGTGTGGCGGACACGACCAGACCGTCATGTCCTACGACTAAGCTGCCTGCTAGGCCAGGATAGCTATCGATTTTAGCCAACAAAGCCTGAATACCTTCGCCGCGCATAGTGCTGATGACGCGGGCGGTGGCAAGGTTCTTACCAATTTGCCCGCTTTCTCCAGTTTTGATGATGTTCTCGACAGCCTGAACATCAATCAAAAGTTTGCCGATAGTCTTCATGGTTCCGGCTGATTCTATTGCCTGATCCACCTTCGCTGTTTTTGTTGACAGGCGCCCGAACTCTTTGATCTCTTTGGGCGGCACCCAGCCAGTCGGTCCACCGGTAGAGGTCGATTGCGAATTATCTTCACCTTGCTGTTCCTGACCGTGAGCGGTCTCGGACTCTGGCGCAACTGGTGTTGGAGATGCAGTACCGGCACTGTATTCAGCTTGGTCGTTGGCTCTGGCGCTCGCCGAAGCGATGCCCTGTGTTTCCGGTGTCGCAGGGCTGCTAGGCACCATATTTGGTGCTTCTTGTTCAGCCGGCCGACTCGATCCGCCCGCGGGCGGAGCAAACGATTCTATCGTCTGGTCTGCTTCGCCATGTGTCGAACGCATGTGCCGCCCGCCGACATTAGAATCTACTGCCGGAACTTTATCGAGGGTATCGACAAACCTGCCGGAACCTTCGGCAGGTTCAGAAATATTCGCTAAGTCCGTGTCAGCCTCGGCTGGTGGAGCGAATGACATCTCTTCTTGGGCACTGGACTTCAATTTCGCCAGCGTCTCTTCAGTCACTTTCTTTTGAGAATCAGCAGGAACTAAGTTGGAGAATATGTCATCTAGTTCCTTGTCTATTTCAGGCTTGATGAATTTGTCCTGGGACTCAGAACTCGGCACCATCTGTGGTGCTGAGGTTATCGCTGGGGATTCAGTTGCTGGCATCGACTCTTCATTGAATTCAGCGGGCAACGACGTTTCAGCTAATGAAATTGACTCGGTTGTCCGTGACGTTACCTCTTTTTGGGCCTCGGCAGGCACAAGATTAGAGAAAATGTCATCGACTTCCTTATCGATAGCCGATGCGAACAGGACTCCTGCTTCCGCGGGGGCTGGCTGAGCCGGGACATTACCGCTGCCAGCATCGGGGGCAGGTTCTCGGCCAGACACTCTCATCGCCTCAGCGGCTGCCGGATGGGCGGCGATTTCGCTGGCAGCAGCCAAATCCGGCTGTGGACTGTCTGCTGACTCGCCTGCATGCACTTCGCGCTGTGCCTCAGCTGGCACAAGCGTTGCGAATATGTCATCCACTTCACGATCGATGCGTGAGCCGAAGACGCCAGCGTCTGCGGCTGGCGGTGCTGAAGGTTGTGGCTGTCTGGCTTCGACTACTGGCATGTTGGCTGCCGCCGGAGCGCTCTCATCGGTCTCTGATTTGGCTGCCGTGCTGCCTAGCTTTATTTCCAATTTCTTTCCACTAGCTGCTTTACCTAACGGTGTCGCTCCCAGCCCGCTAGTTTCCTGGGATGCGCTTTCAGCTTCAGCTTTTTGCAAAACCGACGGTGTGGCAATTGAATCGAGCATTTCAGACAAGCTTGGCCCATTCAAATCCGTTGTCCACTCAGATGTGCTCGCGCTAGCTGCCGGGGCGGCAGCGCTGGTGCCCTGCCCGGTAGGGGCACCGGCGGCGGCGGTATGAGGGACTTCTGTCTCTGCTGGCCCTGCGTCCCCTTTCATTGCCGCACTTTTTGCTGCTGCTGCAACTGAGGCCGGCAAATTCACTCGCGATCCGGGCGGTGAAGACATGCCACCAGATTTGATGGCACTAGAGCTCGGGTCTTGGTTTGCCGTTGTGCTGGTCGATTGAGGAGGCGAGGCCTCGGGCAATGCCGGGATGTCGGAGCGAGACGAAAGCAAAGTCTCGTTGAAGAGCGGTGTCAAGTCTGACTCATCGCTCGTTCCGTCCAACCGATCGAGGATCGATTTTAGACTCTCGGCACCTTCGTCATCTGCAATGCCGCCGCCTTCAGATCGTCTCAACGCTCCTGTACCGCTGGCCGACAGAGCTTGCAGCTTGGCAAATGTGCTGGTGTCTCGCTTTTGAGCCTGAAGCCTGGTGCCAGTATTGGAGATCGCGGGTTTTGGTTCTTCTGGCGGAAGCGAGCTGTTCTTGTCCGCAGGAGCATCGCTATCTTCCTGGTCAAAGGAATCAAGGACCGAGCGCAAATTAGTGGCAGAGTTAGACAAGGTCGCCTCTGTGTTTTTCGATTCTGGTGTGCCTGCTGCTAATTGGGTGCGCTCAAAATTCAATTTCTGATTGCCTGTGTTACGCAGGGCATCATGGACTGGCTCTTTGCCAAGTATTTTGGCCTTTTGCTTCTCGGATTTTTCTCGTTCCTTCTTCGCCTTCTTGTCTTCCCCGCCGGTGGCCGCCACTTCCTCCGCGTATACAGACGCCGGTGCTAGCCGATAAAGCAATAGAGTGGCCAAAATGCTGCCGAGGAGAGTGACAATAATTTCCAGCCAATTCAGCAAAATGACGATATCGCCAAACATACGCATTTGCGGGTAGGCCATATTGCCAACCGCAGCAAACAGGAACGCTAGTGCGATCATCAGGCTGGCCACTCTTATCTTTTGGGCTTTGCTGCCAACCTGATAAAAAATTGCTGTGAAGACAATCGGTACGAAGAGCTGAACGGCAAAAAGCCCAAAAACTGGAACTTCGATGAGCTTATCCGGCAGCGACTTCAATATGAAATAGCTGGATATCAGCGTTGCTCCTATAAAGAGCACGGCAAGCGTCGTCATTAACTTAGACCGAAGCTTCAGCTTTAACATTCAGTACTGTATGCCACCCAAAATACTGTTTCTCGACCAGTAAGTTCAATATACCCTGGGCCTAGCAGCTTACCTTCTCTTTGAAAGCTTTTGTAGGCTAAAATAAGGCTTGATCTGGCGTAATACTACCTTATGCCACATCAACTGCGAAATGTGGCGCCGACTCGCGTGCCTAGACTATTACGCACTTTTGTCATTAAGTTATCGACCTCGTCGCCGGTCAGTGCCTTTGTCTGACCCTGCAGCCAAAGGCGGAAGGACAAGCTTTTTTGACCGTCGCCGGGCTTAAAAGTGCTGACTAGCTCGAGTTCTTGCAAATGTTTCCCGGCTTCGCTAACAATGCAAGAGCGCACGGTCGCATAATCGACCGTCTCCAGTACATCGACTGTGATGTCTCTTTGCATGGGTAGCGTACTCGGTACCCCTTTAAATGTAATTTTTTGTCTGAGCGGCTTCAACAAATCTAAGTTCAGCTCGAATAAGTATGCCGCTTGTCCGAACTTGTATTTATCAGCCAGCGCCGGGTGCATCTCGCCTAGCCAGCCAAGTCGGCTGAGATTTTTACCCTGTGCATAGGACACCAATGATGAACGTCCAGGATGGAGGAGCGGGTGTTTATCTTCGGAGCGGGAAAAGCGAATTTTGTCCATGTCGATATGCAGATTGGCCAACAAGTTTTCAACAACTCCTCTGGTTTGATAAAAGTCCAGCTCGTGAGCGTGGTCAGCTTGCCAGCCAGTTTCCCGGTCGCCGACCAAAATGCCGGCGACCATCGTTGGTTCAATTACGCCGGTGCCGAAAGGGCTGTCAGCCGATTTTTGATAGATGCGGCCAATTTCAAACAGCCAGACTCGTTCAGCCTTTCTGGCAGCGTTGTATGACGCGGCTTGCAGAAGTCCCGGCAAAAGACTAAGGCGCAAAACCTGATGATCAGCTGAAAGCGGATTGAGGACAAAAATATGACCGGCGTTTGCCATGCCGCCGTTATCTCCATTCTTGATGGCCGGATCCTGTCCAGAAGAACTCGTCAGGCTACTGAGCCAGGCTTCGTTTAGACCCTGGGCGGTGAGCGCTGCAACGACTCTGGCTTGTGTATCGTCTTGCGGGCTGGCCATCACTGTTGATTCCGGCATGGTCACCGGCACTTTGTCGTATCCCCAAAGCCTGCATACTTCTTCCACGAGATCGATCTCTCTGGTTACATCTTTTTGTCTGAAACTGGGAACGGATACGAGCAGCTTTTCCTTATCTTTGGCAGTGATTTGGAAAGCCAATGGCGAAATGAGGTCAGTCACTTGCTGGGCATCGAACTCAACGCTGAGAATTTTTTTCAATTGGCAGAGCCGCAGTTCTACCTGCATGGCTGGCACCTGGTCACTACCGGCGGTGCTGAGGCCGCCAAGATCTGGCTGAACTTCGCCGGTGCGACAGTATTGCAAAATAAGATATGCTGCCCGGTTAGAGGCGTTAACCACGTTTGCTGGATCGACTCCGCGTTCGAAACGCAAACTCGAATCGCTGGCCAAGCCGAGTAGGCGGCTGCTGCGGCGCACGCGGGCAGCGTTGAAAGCGGCCGCTTCGAGTGCTATCGAGCGCGTCCCATCGCTGATTTCGCTTTCCTTGCCGCCCATGACGCCGGCGATGCCCACGACGCTTTGGCGATCGGCAATAACCAGCACCTCATTGTTTAATTGTCTACTTTTGCCGTCTAGAGTTTCCAGTTTTTCTGACTGCTGACCACGTCTCACGCTGATAAAATTGCCTTTTATCTTTTGCAGGTCATAGGCATGTAGTGGTTGTCCGAATTCATGCATAACGTAGTTGGTTATGTCCACGATTCCGTTCACTGAGCGGATACCGATATTCTCGAGACGACGCAGCATGGACGGGGGCATCAGGCCAGCGCTTACACTGTGAATGATCCGGACACTGAAGAACGGGCAATCATCCGGGTTTTCGATAGACACGTCTAAGGTGGCCGATCGCTGATTGGCATTTTGCTCAGCTGGTAAATGCCAATCAGGCGACCTTAATGGTCTCGACAATAGAGCCGCCGCCTCACGAGCTAGACCGATGACAGACAGGGCATCACCCCGATTGGAGCGCGGTTCGACATGTAGGATGTAGTCTGGATACAAACTCAGCAATTCCCGAACATCTTTGCCTAGCTCAAATTTGTCGTCGTGGCGGGAAAAAATTAATATGCCGTCTTCGCTGGCAGTGCCATCAGGCGTGGTGCTCAGCCCTAACTCCGAAGGAGAACAGAGCATACCGTTGGAAACCACACCGCGAACCGGTTTGGCAATCAGCTTGTAAGGTTTGCCTTCTTGGCGGTCGAGTACTTGCGAGCCCGGCAACGCTACCGGTATGCGATCGCCGACTTGAATGTTCCAGGCACCGCAGACAATTTCTAGAGGTGCTTCGCCTGGTGCGATCCTGGTTTTGGTGAGCCGGATTTTGTCGGCATTAGGATGTGGATAAATCTCTAGAATTTCGCCGACCACAATTGGGCCAGCAGATCCGGGCCCACTCTCACAACTTCTTCCACTTCAAAGGCGCCCATTGTTAACCGGTCTGCCAGTTCTTGCTGCGATATGCCGCTCAAATCAACAAAATCTGATAGCCAGTCGTAAGAAAGTTTCATTACTGGGACCCTTATGCAAGTGAGCGCGCGCGAACCTCAGGCTGATCAAAACTGGTCTAGGAAACGTAAGTCATTCGTGTAGAAATGACGGATATCGTCGATGCCAAATTTAAGCATCGCTAAGCGCTCGACGCCCATGCCAAAGGCGAAACCGCTCCACTCTTCCGGGTCGATTGAGACACACTGGAGAACATTAGGATCAACCATGCCGCAACCCAAAAGTTCCAGCCACCCACGCTGTCCACATGTTCGGCAGCCCTGGCCGTTGCAGAAAGGGCATTGGCTGTCAAGCTCGGCGCTCGGTTCAGTGAAGGGAAAAAAGTCAGGGCGAAATCTTGTTTTAAGCGGCTTGCCGAAAAGCAACTGAATGAACGTGTTCAAGGTGCCCTTCAAGTCACCAAAGGTGACATGGCGGTCGACAAGGAGACCTTCGACTTGATGAAAGAGCGGGTATTTTCGAGCGTTGACCTCCTCATTGCGGTAAACGCGTCCAGGCGAAATTATTCTCAGCGGCGGTCGGTTTTTTTCCATCGCTCGAATCTGTACTGTCGAAGTTTGGCTGCGTAATAAGATAGAGGAGCCAAGAGCGGAGGTATCAAGATCGGTATAGAAAGTGTCTTGTTCATCTCTGGCGGGATGGTTTTGGGGAGTGTTGAGCGCGTCGAAGTTGTAATAGTCGGTTTCTACTTCCGGGCCCTCTGCAACTGAAAATCCCAGGCCATGAAAAATCTCAATGATTTCATTTGTGATCAACCGGAGAGGATGAATATGTCCTAGCTTTGTTGCAATACCGGGCATTGTCACATCGATCGATTGGAGCGCGAGTTTGCGTTCCAGTTCCTGTTGATAATGCCGTTGTTTGTGCTCGTCCAGCGACGCTTGAATCTTGTTTTTTAAGTGATTAGCTAATTGGCCGATGCGAGGCTTGTCATTTGCCTCGACTTGATTGAGCTGCTTGAGGATGCCAGTAACAGCTCCTTTCTGACCTAAGTAATGCACGCGCAGCTTTTCCAGGTCATCGAGAGTTGCCGCCTGGGCAATAGCTTGCAAGGACTCGAATTCGAGGGCGCTGATATTCTCTTCGATTTGATGGGTGGTCAAATTGTGTACCTATGCTCCAGCGCTTTGCTTGAAGCTTTAAGTTATCAGAATGGGCGACGTTTGCGGGTAAGCGAGGATGCTAAGTTGCGATTTGGAAATAAAAAATGGAGCCGCCCGAAGCTTGCTCTACAATCTTCATGGAGAATAACGGCCAGGAGAAAAATTTGCCGAAACACAGATTCAAAAAACGGAGCGGGCAAACGATACCTACGACGCGTGTATCAGTCCTCGTGCTCAACGAAGAAAACAAGCAAATCTTACTGGTCAGACATCGAAAAGGTAACAGGCAGTATTGGGTTCTGCCTGGTGGTCGTCTTGAATACGGTGAAACTTTCGATGAATGCGCAGTGCGCGAATTGCATGAAGAGACAGGTTTGCAGGTAGCTGTAGAGAAATTTCTGTTTTTATCGGAGGCGATCGCTCCCGACCGTTCTCGCCATATCGTAAACATATACGTGAAAGCCAAAGTTGTTGGCGGCACAATGAAGTTGGGCAATGAGCCGGTACTTGCCGGCGTCGACTTTCTACCTCTGTCTGAGCTAGACAGAATTACTCTCTTTCCGCCTATTGGCAAAATTATTTTGGAAGCTATCCCCGAAGGGTTTTCAGGAGGTGTTCGATATCTTGGCAATCTTTGGGTGTAGTATCATCTGACTTTCTTGCTTTTAAATTTTGATTGATTAAGGGTGTGGTGGCTGGCGAGCGGAATTTATTCGCTTGCTGCAAGGTTGGGAGACTAGATATATGGCTCAGCAAAAAGGTTTTAAGCGCGCTAAAAAAGTAGAAGCGCGCCATCGAAAGAAAGTGGCTCAAACCAAGGTCGCGAACATCAGGCGACTCGAGCGGCAGTCTGAACTGAAGAGCCAAAGAGGCTGCCGGGGCGGAAGAGCCCAAGAAAAAGACAAAGTGAGCTTTTGCTTCGGCTGATCGGTTTTGTTCGGATCGGCTGGAAGCGAGATCGGAGCAAGGGAATGATCCTAGCGGCGGATCATTAAAATGTGACATGGTCGGTCCGGGCACCTGCATATAGCAAATCCCGAACATATGCAAATACGGGCAAGGCCAGCCCTGTTCAATTCATGGAGAATTGACAGGCATGTCATATTTTAATCACATAGCATTAAGGGCACTCTGGAAGGGCACTTCAGACTAGCCAGGTTCATTATCCTGGTTTGCTTTTTGTATTGGGCAACAGTCTCGCTAGGCAACGTCCTGACCAAAAATGAAGCTTATACCGCCGGCAGTGATTTCACTGCCGGGCTTAGCTCCTTGCCGAATCAACTCATCGATGATGCCCATCGCTCGTAGCACATTGTGCAGGTGATACAAAGACAGTGGATCTTTCAAATTGGTCACCTCGACCAACCTTCTCACTTTATCGCTGTCTATATGAAAAGCATTCTTATGATGGCTGATGGTGAAGCGCTCGTCCGGGCGCTCTCTTGCCTGTTCGTCTTCGATTAGTTGCGCCTGCTGAATGGGGCCTGCTTTGGGAAGTTTAACTAGCTCTTCGTCCACCTTGTTGCACAAACTGAGGACACCGCTTTTAGTCGCTGCCGAAATTGAGCGAACGTCGATAAATTTGTCGTTGAACCGGACCGTCACTTCTTTGCTTTTAAGTTCGGCCTCTTTCTGGGAGAGTATGTCCACTTTGTTGAGAACTAATATTTTGGGCAGCTCTGCCAATTTGGCATCGTAGTTGCGTAATTCGTTCTCTATGGTTTCGATGTCCTTTTCGATCTGGGTGGATGTGAGATCAACTAAGTGCAAAAGCAGGCGCGTCCGTTCGATATGTCGGAGAAAGTCATGACCAAGACCGACTCCACGGGAAGCACCTTCAATCAGTCCAGGAATATCGGCTGCCACAAACGACCGGTTTTCATCGATTCTGACGACACCCAGGCTCGGTTCCAGGGTGGAAAATGGGTAGTCGGCAATCTTTGGCTTGGCTGCCGAGATTACCGACAGCAATGTCGATTTCCCGGCATTAGGCAAGCCGATGATACCAACATCGGCGAGAATCTTGAGTTCTAGCTCTAACTCTCTGAAGACACCGGGCTGACCAGGTTCGCACCAGTGGGGAGCGCGGTGCGAGGCAGTGGCTAAAACCGCATTGCCGCGTCCGCCTTTGCCTCCCTCAGCCACCAGTACGCGCTGATTTGCCTCTGTCAGGTCGGCCACGATCTTTTTTGTTTTGGCGTCCCTAACTACAGTTCCCATAGGCACTTTAATGGTCAGGTCGTGCCCGGCTTTGCCGTGCATGCTTTTGGGACCGCCTTTGGCCCCGTTTTCGGCAGCGAATTTGTTCTTAAAGCGGAAGTCAATCAGAGTATTTAAATCCGGTGTCGCTTCTATGTAAACAGCGCCGCCTCGTCCACCGTTGCCGCCGGCGGGACCGCCGTTCGGTTCGTATTTATCGCGCCGCCAGGCGACCATGCCGTTGCCGCCGTCACCAGAACGGGCCTCCATCTGCGCATGGTCCAAAAACTTGGTCATATGAGAAAAGTTGGGGATTGAAGATTCCGGGTAGATATAAGTCTATGAATAGATCTTCTAAGAGTATATCTATATGGAAATGTATATCTCTCTTCTGATCTGATCTATAACTACCTGGTTTTTATATATACTTGTGCCTATTGATGAGCAATGATTGATAAGCAATGTCCCAAGAAATGAGGAGGAACGCCGGTGGAAGAACGCATTACGATTCATGAAAAAGCTCGTGGTGAGACAATCAACGTCTACATCGGTGAATACCGAGGCACCAAGTATTTGCACATTCGAGAATGGTACGTGGACAAAGATTCAGAAGATAAGCCGACCAAAAAGGGGATCGCCTTGCCCATTGAAAAGGTTGAAGCGCTTAGAGATGCACTCGATCGATTGGCTCCGAAAGCAAAATAGTGATCCGTGTTCACCTTAGGCAGACCTTGCTTGTGGTTGCCTTAGAACTAGCAGCGACCGTCTTTTGCCCCAGTTGGGCTGGCATTATTGTCTCTGATCAGACTCCCAGCCAGGGCCAGACCATCGAAGTGACAATTGAGCGCTCTGCCGACGCGGCGTCGACGCCCCCATCTGGAGCCTGTCCGGCAGTAACCTTGAACGGTAAGGTCTACAAAAGTTTTCCCTTCTCCATTACCGCTACGCCAAATGCCGATACCGCTAATGTTTCTACGTCCGGCCAAGTTTGCAAAGCACTATTGGCGGTGCCTGCCGATCTGGAGCCGGGCAAATATCCTCTCGGAAGTTGCGACGAAGAGGTAGTACTTTCAGTTGAGCCGGGGCGGTTTCCGCTTCAGCATATAAGCCTGCCGCCGGCAAAAGACAATTTTTTGATGTCACCAGGCGAAGAAAAGGCCATCGGAGCAGCCAAAGCCGCTCTCTCCGATGACAGGCTATGGCAGGGATGCTTTTCGCCGCCCAGCACGGCACGTGTCTCGGCAGGCTTCGGTCTCAAGCGTATGGTCAACGGACGGTTATTGAAGGACTACTTCCATTCGGGCATTGACTATGCTGCTTTTCTGGGTGCACCGGTAAGGGCCTGTGCAGATGGCACAGTCGTCCTCACCGGTTTAGGCTTCCGATTGCATGGCAATACGATAGCCATAGACCATGGACAGGGTGTCGTCTCCTTTTACATTCATCTGCAGAAAATTCTCGTTAAAAAAGGGCAGCTTGTTAAACAAGGGCAGCAGATAGCAACTACCGGCAGGAGCGGGCGAGCGACAGGTCCGCACTTACATTACAGTCTCTACGTCAATCAAGTAGCGGCCAATCCTAACGACTGGTTCAAGCGATCTTTTTAAGTTGAATTTGATTCAGGCTTCGGCTTCAGCGAAAACTAAGGCCAACTGCGATTGAAGCGCCACTCTTTAGGGTCAGGCAACTCGGCGACATCCTCGTTCTGCTTGCGATCTAAATAACGGCCAAGGCCGTGCAGACCTACGACCATGCCGGAGCTGAAGAGGTTATTGGCAAGATGGTTCTCTTTAAAAATGCGCGGCTCAAGCACGATCAGCAAAGGCGAGGTGTAGTCGAAAAACTCAGTCCAGCCGCCCAAACCCGGTTTCTGGTGAAGATGGAAAGCGCTGTCCATACCCCAGTTAATGGCGTAGGCTGCTGTCAGACCGCCAAACTTCTGCCATCTTTCGTTCTTATATGCCGCGCCTCTAAATTTGTTGAATTCGTCTTTCTGCGTATTGTAGACCTCTTGGATCTCTTTTTGCCGTAAGGCAAACTCGGCAAATTCTGGCGACTCGGCTACCCCTTTAGTTAGTGTCGATTTATTGATGCTTATCAGCTCGTGGTGAGGTCCTCTCATAGTTTGCAAATAATCGGCTGAACGTTGCAATCTTAGATAGTCGGCATATTCGCTTGGAGTTCGTCGTATCAGGTCTGCTTCTGGAATGTCCTCGATCCTGGTAGCACCAGTAGCAGGATGCTTAGCCAAAATGCTATTTCCCAAAACGGTGCGTTCAGACTCGATCCTGGTAATCAGCCCGCTTTTTGCATTTTCGAATTTAGGATATAGGGTAGTTACCCGTTGAATCTCTTTTTGCTGTGCGGCAAAGGTGATAAATTCTGGCGACTCGGCTACCTCTCTAGTTAGAGTTGATTCATCTATGCTTGTCAGCTCGTGATGGGCGCCAGTGCTCAAGCGTTCAGCTGCTTCTCGCAACCGTCCATAGTCGGCGTATTCAGTTTGACTTCGGCTCAGGAGATCTGCCGGTGGAATGTCCTCGATCCTGGCAGCACCATGCCTACCTAGAATTGTCGTTTTTAAACGGTCGCGTTCAGTGCTGATCTTGGTAATCAGTCCTCTTTTTGCGTCTTGGAATTGAGTATATTCGGTAGGTGTTGGACCAATGGCATCTTTAACGTTGGGCAGTTCTATCGGCTCACTACGCTTCTTGGGGCGGCTCAGCATCTCGTAGCCATACAGACCGTAAGCGACCGGACGGAAGCTATGGTGGGTCCTGTCTTGGTGCCTGCTGGTGGGGAAGGTGTCGGTTGTGTAGCTGCTGGCAGCGGTAGCTTCAGGTGCAGTGTTGCTGCTTGCAGCTGGTGCATTGGTTGGGTGGGTGGCTTCCGGCGCCGGCGCTTGAGCGGCTGCTCCTGGTGCCGGTGCCTCGTCGTTAAACAGCTTATTTAAGTCCACTTGTTGGCCGGCAGCTCCGGCTCGATTGCCGATCGGTACTTGTTGCGGCTGCATAAAGTTCAGATTTTGGTCAACCTGTACCGGCCTGTGGCCTGCGTTTGGCGTATCCGGTGTGCCGGCGACAGGAGCCGAGCTGTTACGGTGCCGATTGCCGACAGACTGGTAGGCTACCGAATGAAAGTTTGGTGCTGCCAACACGTTTTGAGGTTGACTTGTATCCGCGCTGGTTTCGCCTGAAGAATTTTGTCCGAATTGCTGTCCTGCCATGAGTTACCTAGTTCGCGCTGTACTGCCTGCAATACGCGCCACTGTATATCTTCAATAGGTCGCGCGATACACGGTTATTACGTATTACCTCTGGTTTTCTGCGCTTGGCCGAACTGGGCCAAAGAGCGAGCGAAGCCAGCCCAGTTGCAGCGAGGCAAGCGCGGCGAAGAGCCGTGCGCTGCTGAGCGGGGATACGCGCGGAGGAGGCGAGCGAAGCGAGCCGACGGAGCGCTTATAAGAGAGCTTTATGAAATGAAAAAGCGACCTTGTGGATCGCTTTTTTCGCATCATCCCGATTTTAGACGGCTTACATCGTTTGGGCCTTGTTCCAGAAAGCATCTTTAACGGCTTTCGAGGAGGTCGATTCGGAGCTAATTACGACCGAGGCTGGGGCAAAGAGGAAGACGCCGTCGCCGATTCGTTGTTGATGCCCGTCAATGGCATGGCAGGCACCAGAGAGGAAGTCCACGACCCGTTGCGAATTTTCATTGTCCAGCATATGTAAATTGAGCAGAACTGATTTGCGCGAACGCAGGTGCTCGACGATTTCGATCGATTCTTCGAACTGTCTTGGCTCAATAACAAGCACTTCGCTCGCCGGCTGCGCGCTTGGATGATCGACCACCTTGCTACCTGTGCCGACGATCGCCCCGCGAGACGGTTTTATTTCCATCGGAGCTCGATCTAATGCCAGCTGCCCGTTGGTGGCATAAATTTCATCAGATGTTTCAAAAAGGTCTTCAAAATCTTCTCTTTCGTAATTGTCAGAGGGCCCGAACCAGAAGCTCTTGAACTTTTGTACGATACTACTACTCACTACTCTCCTCCTTACCCGGCATCACCAAGTTCCACTTAACCTACCCACACACGTTGTCCTTACCAAAGACAAAATTAGTTGCCAAAAATTGCTCTTCCCAGTCGAACCATGGTCGCTCCGCAGGTTACTGCCTCTCGCCAGTCATCGCTCATGCCCATGGACAATTCTTTTAGTGATACTCCGTATTGCTGCTCAAGCTCGTCTCTGAGCTTGCGTAAGCCGGTAAAGCATGTTTGCCACACCTGCTGATCAGCGCCCCAAGGAGTAATCGTCATCAGACCTTTGACCTCGATATTGGGCAGCTGAATAATTTGGCTGAACACCTGTTTCAATTCCTCGGGTGTAAACCCAAATTTATTAGGGTCGGGCACTACCTTAACTTGCAGCAGAATTGCTTGTTTAATTTGGCGATCGGAGGCTACCTTAGCCAGCTGCTCGGCGAGATAGAGGGAATCGACCGAATGAATGAGGGCAAACCTGCCTACCGCTTGCTTGGCTTTATTTGTCTGAAGATGGCCGATGAAATGCCAGTGAGCGTTCTGCTCCACATTTGGTGGCAGCTGGTTCCTTTTGGTGATGGCGTCTTGCAGTCGACTTTCACCAAATTCAGTTACTCCAGCTAAAAAAGCCTCTTCGATTTTGGCGGAGGCGGCATTCTTGGTCACTGCTATAAGCGTGACTGGGTGTGCTCCAACACTCTCTCGAAAGCGGGCTATGTTCTCAGCCACACTCATGCCTTTCTAAATCGATTGAGCATCATGGGTGATGCCACTAAAACCACCTACTATAAGACCGTGAAGACCGCAATTTGTCAAGCCGCCGACAAATTATTCCCTGTCAATTTTTCCAGCCTCGCGACACCGATCATAGACCAACTTGATCCTGCAAATCATGGTTCGTCCTTAAGCTCCTGGCGGCTGATATTCAGTGTTTCAATCAAATAGGACGATATCTCAAAGGATGCTTGTCGCTAGCTGTTTTGATCCAAATGCGAAACGATAATGGTCAACGCATATATCGCCGCCGTTTCGGCGCGCAAGACACGTTTTCCCAACGAAACTGGCTGTACACCGAGCTTTTCAGCTAGCTCAATCTCATGGGCAGTGAAACCACCCTCGGCACCAACTATGACTGATATTTTATGTGGTGGCGTTATCATTTGGTTGCAAAGCACCACTGGGAGTGCCTGCCTCTCAGATCGCTCGACGCATATAAAGGAGATCTGCTTTTGGCCATGCATTACGCTGGCTTTTAGATAATCCTCAAATGTAAGCGGCGCTACCACTTCTGGTATCAGTCCACGCTCGCACTGCTCAGCGGCTTCGCGGGCAATGGAACGCCACCTTTGTAATTTCGGCTGCCTGAGGACGGAGTGTTCGACGATAATCGGCACAATTCTGGCGGCACCCAATTCGGTCAGTTTTTCCAATGCCCACTCGTAGCGACTACTACGCAAAATCGGCAAGGCTACTTCGACTTTGACCGGTAGCTCGCCAGCTGCGTCCGACACGGAAAGGATCTTTGCCTGCAAAACTCGATCCGAGTGCTTGCTATTCGTAGCGTGCTCCAGACCCAAGCGATAAACATGACCGAGCCCGTCGAGAACATCGATCTGATCTCCAGGTCCCAGTCTGAGAACGCTTTTGATCTGGGCGATTAACCCGGGTTCGACGAGGGTGACCGTGGAGGTCGTATTATCGATTGTCTCTTGTGCAACAAAGAAGCGTGGAATACGCACAGGCAGTTCCCCAGCGATGTTATAATCATCGACTAATCGGCTCAGTAAATCTAGATCGGAACAACCGCGGTTGCCGCAGCCAGTTGATCCGCGATGTTATGTACAGATGTAGATTTAGATATAGATTTAGTTTCACAGCTAAAATGGCAAAAATCTAATGGATCTTAAGGAATGGTTCGCTAACCGGCAGAAGCGGCGTGAGAGTTTGCAGGTCAAGCAACCGTTAACAAACGAAGAGTATTGCGCGTTGTGGACTCAATGTTTCCAATGCCGGGAGCTTTTGTACACTCGCGATTTGAATAGCAATTTGCATGTTTGCCCCAAGTGCCAGTATCACTTTCGTATCGGTGCTCTTAAGCGGATCGAGCAATTGTGCGATCAGGATAGCTTTGTCGGATTGCACGAGCACCTCTCCTCGGCCGACCCGCTTGGTTTTTTCGATACCGATTCCTACAGCAACAGGCAGATTGAGGCCACTAGAAAATCCGGCTTGATAGAAGCGATCGTCACCGGAGTTTGCAAAATAAAAGGACACTCGGTGGCCTTAGCGGTCATGGACTTTGGCCATTTTGGCGGCTCGATGGGCAGCGTGGTTGGTGAAAAAGTCGCCCGTATAACTGAACATGCGCAAAATAACTCGTTGCCTCTGGTGATCGTCTCCAGCTCCGGTGGTGCCCGCATGCAGGAAGGGATTTTGAGCTTGATGCAACTAGCCAAAACGAGCTCGGTCTTGCGTTCTTTTCAAGACGCCGGGTTGCTCTACATTTCGATTTTGACTGAACCGACTTTTGGTGGTGTCACTGCCAGTTTCGCTATGCTGGGCGATGTGATTATCGCCGAGCGTGGAGCACGAATCGGTTTTGCTGGACGGCGGGTAATCGAACAGACAATTAAGCAAAAATTGCCGGCGGACTTCCAAACTGCCGAGTATCTGTTGAAACATGGACAAGTTGATATGGTCGTTGATCGCCCGGAAATGACTAAAGTTATTGCCCAGCTCATTGCTTTCCATCAAGCTAAACCGATCCGGCAAAATACTGTGTCGGTGGAGAAGATGATCTCTCGTTCGTCAGCTCGCGGCGGCTAACGAGCAAGGATTTAGCGTAGAGGACAACCATGGGAAAGGTAGACGATTAATGGCTCCAGTCGATAAGAAAGCAGCACCGCTTGAGTTTGAGCAGCCGCTCAACGTCCTTGCCCAACAGATTGATGCGCTGGAGAAGCAAGTGGTGGAAAATCCCGAGCTAGCCTATGACATTTCCCGCTTGCATGACCAATATACGCAGCTGAGGCGATCGCTTTACAATAACTTGCGGGCAATTGATCGCCTAGCGATCGCCAGACACCCGCAACGCCCGTACACAAGAGACTACTTTGACCGTTGGAATCCTGACTGGGTAGAACTGCACGGCGATCGAACTGGCGCGGATGACGCAGCCATGGTCACAGGCTTATTGGCACTAGGAGATTTTAAAGTCGTTGCTGTCGGCACGCAAAAAGGGCGCGCGCTCAGAGATAAGCAGTCATGCAATTTCGGCATGCCGCAACCGGAGGGATATCGAAAGGCGATGCGCCTCTTTCGCCATGCGGAGAAATTCGGTCTGCCGATCATCAGTCTAATCGATACACCTGGCGCTTATCCGGGGTTGGCTGCCGAAGAGCACAATCAAGCGCAAGCGATTGCGGCGAACCTTCTAGAGTTGGCCGGACTAACTGTACCGGTGGTGGCAGTGGTTACCGGCGAAGGTGGTTCTGGCGGGGCCTGGCCATCGGCATTGCCAATCGTATCCTCATGCTTGAACATTCGGTCTACTCCGTTATTTCGCCAGAAGGTTGCGCTTCTATACTATGGCGCTCAGGGGACAAGGTGGCGGAGGCCTGCGAAGCGATGAAGATGACAGCAAAAGAACTTTTGCAGCTGAAAGTAATCGATGAGGTCATTGAAGAACCGCTTGGCGGCGCTCATCACGATTATGACGTGGCTGCCGATAACGTTAAGCGTTCGATCATCGAGCACCTGGAACAACTAAGCAAGTTGAGTAGCATCGAACTTAGAGGCGATCGCCAGAGCAAGTTCCGGGTGATCGGTACTTATTCAGAAGCAAAAGCAGCGCCGAATCTTTAGTGCACGGACTGATAGCGCTTCAACAAAGTCTTTGCCTTATCTAATTGAGATGACTTTAAGACGACTGCCTGATTTAATGCGCCACAGGCATCGTCATAACGCCTCTCGCGCGCGTATTGCTGAGCGACTGCAATTAACGCCTTGCTGTAGTTTTCGATTTGTGGCTTGCCCGTCAGCTTGCCCTGTTGTTTAACTGAGCGATAAATGATGATCGCTTCTTCGAATTTGCCTGATCTGACTAAAGCGTCAGCCTCGGCAGTGCTGCTTTGCCCCCAGGGCGGGCTTGCCGGAAAGGAGGGGACAAAGGGCTTGCTGTTGCTGAAAGCGAAAACAATGACTACTGCTACAACGATGGCGCCGATAGCGATCAGGACCAATTGAGGATTGATTTTCCGCAGCTCTGAGGTAAATGTCGGATAACTTACCCGGCCGCGCCGGACACTAGCTTGCGAAATAGCCTGTGTCGTTGGGGCAGAGACCAGTCCGACATCGGTTTGGGAAATGCGAGCGGAAGGAGACAGGTGCCCTTGTACCTCTTCGTAAGCGCCTGACGTGCGCAGCTCTTCCAGCGCCATTGCTGCCAAATTGAGCGGTTTGGCTCGCGGTGCGATCATCTCCTTGCTGGCTCGCCTCGGTGCCAAATCATCTGTCTTGGCCAAAGGACCGGGGGCAATCTCCGGGCGTTTAGGTGGCGCCGCTAGAACTGGTTGTTCTGGTTCCTTGAGGGCAGTCTCCATGGCCGCAGCAAACTCGTCCATCGATTGATACCGTTCATCCGGGTCTTTCGAGAGCGCCCTTTCCACCACCTGCTCGAGCGAATGCGAAAAACGCAGACCGGGATGGATCTGATTGATCGATTTAGGTGGATCGGAGAGATGCATGGCCATTACTTTGACCAGCTCGTCTGATAGAAAAGGCACTTCGCCGGTCAGCGTTTCATAAAGGACGACACCCAGCGAGTAGATGTCACTGCGATGATCGACTTTGCTGCTTGTGCATTGCTCGGGACTCATGTAAGTGGGACTGCCGCACACAGTGCCGGTTCTGGTAATGCGGGCTTGATCCGATTCTTCCTGCACCAGCCTGGCGATGCCGAAATCGACTACGATTGGGAAAAGCCTTTGACCGCTGCGTTCCACAAGGACAATGTTTTCTGGCTTAATGTCCCGATGCACCACGCCTTGACGGTGCGCTTCAGCCAATGCTCCACAGACCTGTTTGAAGATTGGTACAGTCTCATCCACGGTCAGGTGACCCCGCTCGGCAATTAAGTCCGATAGCGGAGTGCCCTTGAGCAAATCCATCGCTATGTACGGCCGCCCTCCCTTGGGAATTACACCAAAATCGTAGATTGTAATGATGTTTGGATGGCTCAGGCGGCTAGAGGCTTTGGCTTCTTGCGTAAACCGTTTGATGAATTCTTGGTCTGAAACGAGGTAGTCGTGAAGTACTTTGATCGCCACTTCTCGACCGATCAGCTCCTGGATCGCCTTATACACAGTTCCGGCGGAGCCCTGCCCGATCACCGACTCGATCTTGTAGCGACCCTCTACCACTACCCCCAAAAGCGGATCGTCGCCCACTGTGACCATAGAAGAACCGTCTCGCGGACATACATCCTGATCGCCAGCGGTCTGAAAATTACAAATCAGGCAGAGCTTCATAAGGGGTGAGGGGGAGCTTGAAATCCTTGGTAAGAAGGCAACTATGCCTGAACAGAATAACTGCTCTTATATTACTTTTAATTACCACGGTTGGGCACGAACAAACCTAGGCCGAGGTTTTTCTGGCTTAATATCAAGGCTGTAAACAAATGCGCCTCTGAAAACCGAAAAAGTTAATATGAAGCAATCAAGTAGTTTGGCGACGGCTCCAGAGGCGGCAACTGGCAAGAAAGAAAATTCACTGCTACTGCTTCTCTTCTTCACAGTTTTTATCGACCTTCTTGGATTCGGTCTGATAATCCCGGTGATGCCGACATATGCACAGCAGTTTCATGCCAGCGACTTTCAAGTGGGATTGCTGGTTGCCAGTTATTCATTTGCTCAGTTCATATTTACGCCGTTTTGGGGAAGATTATCGGACAAAGTCGGGCGCCGCCCGGTGCTCTTAATCAGTTTGACCGCATCTGCTGTTGGCTATTTGATCTGGGGCTTCTCCAATTCCCTGCTCACTTTGTTTGCATCACGATTGGTGGCAGGTGCAGGTAATGCGAACATTGCTGTCGCCCAAGCTTATGTAAGTGATGTCACCACTGATGAAAGCAGGTCGAAAGGGATGGGGGCGATCTATGCTGCTTTTGGTGTCGGATTCGTGCTCGGACCAGCTTTGGGTGGTTTCCTATCAAGCAAAAGAATCCTCGCCTACCTCGGACTTTCGGCGATAGCCTGCCACAGCCTGCAATTGATCGGCTTCGTGGCTGCCTCTTTTAGTCTAATCGATTTGGTTTTGACAGCCATACTTTTGCCGGAGCCAGAGAAACGCACTCATGCAGGTGAGGATAAATACGGGGTCGGACCGCTATTTATCTGGCAAACGTTGTTGAACAGCAGACTGCAAAAATCGCTGGCGATCTTTCTCATTTCCACATTTGCCTTTGCCAATATGGAGGCAACAATCGTCTTACTAACTCAGCAGAAATTCGCATTCAGTCCCGTAGATAACAGTTTGTTGTTCACCTGGATCGGCTTTTGTATTTGCTTAATTCAAGGCGCGCATCGTCTGACGAAAAAGTACGGCGAAAAGAAGCTCATGAATGTTGGCACGTTTTTATTGACGGCCAGCTGGTAGCTACGCCATTCGCCACTAATGTGCCGGTTTTGTATGCAGTGATGGCCGTATTGGCATTTGGTTCTGGACTAAACAATCCTTGCAATCAAGCGATTTTATCCAAGCTCGCCCCCCGAGAAAGTGTTGGTGGGGTTCTGGGTGTAGGGCAGTCGTTATCCACGTTAGGGCGAATTCTCGGTCCCGCATTGGGCGGCTTTTTGTTCGGACATTGCGGTGCGCAAAGTCCTTACATCGTCGGGGCGGTAGCAATGACGGTGGCATTTGTCCTCAGCCTCTCGGTTGAGCAGCCGCAAGTTTCCGAGCCCATTGCTCAGGGATTGTAGGCGCTGGTGGCTTTCCCTGGCTGTTGCCAATTGCAGGTCTTAATCGCTCCTTAATTTAAACGTGCTATATTTGAAACTGATGACTAAGTGCAGATCAACAAGCAAGTCATGAATTAACAATTGCGAGTGTCCTCCTAACCGGCAGTTTTGTTCGGCCAAAAGAGAGCAAAACTGAGTAGGACGTACTTTTTAAATTTTTCGCTGTATTTGGCGGAAACAAAGTGGCAATGAGCCGGTCTAACGAAAGTAGTGACTAGGAAGAAGAAAGACAAAATGGCAGAGAAGAGAAGCGAAAATAAGCAAATTAAACAAGAAGTGCAGAAACGGTATCAAGCGGAATTAGCACGCTACCAGAAGCAAATTGAAAAGAACAAAAAGATGATGGAACGGGGCAAGCCTCAGTAAGGCTGCTCAGGTCCACGGGTATAGGGATCGGCAAGGATGCGAAGGCAAGGCAAAAAGACTGCTGCAAATGGCCTTTCCAATAAATCCACGCCCTCCAAGTCGCAGTCTTCGTCCCTGGCTCCGATTGCCAATTTTGAAGATGTTCGCCGATTCTGGCAGAGTCCAAAGGTGGAACAAGCGCTAGTCTGGGCGGACATTGAGCTGTCTATCGCTCACATTCGTATGTTGGGCGAAACAGCCATTATCGATCAGCAAGTGGCTACCAGCGTCTTAGCCGCGCTTGAACAGATTCGCGCTGAATTTGCCGAAGGACAAACGTTTCTTGAACCAGGCGATGCGGATATCCATTCGGGCATTCAGCGCCGGCTCGTGCAAATAGTCGGTGAGCCGGCAACTGTGCTGAGCATTGCCAAATCCCATAACGACCAGATTGCCACTGATATCCGGTTGTGGTTACGAGACTCAGTGATTGAGATCCTGAACAAGTTGATTGATCTCAGGCAGGCGCTGCTTCAGCTAGCCGAGCGTGATCTAGAGGTGATCATGCCAGGTTACACACATATGCAGGCGGCCATGCCTATACTTTTGTCGCACTGGTGGTTAGCCAATGAGTCGCGTTACGAGAGAGACTTTTGCCGTTTAATAGACTGCTATAAACGCTTAAATGCATCACCGCTTGGTGCTTGTCAACTGGCCGGCAGCAAATATCCGATCGATCGTGGGCTTACAGCTGCCTACCTCGGCTTCGATCGAGTGATCGAAAACAGTTTGGATGCCGTCTCCGATCGCGATTATATTATTGAATTCACGGCATTTGCCTCTCTTCTGGGCAGTCACATCTCCCAGATGAGTGCAGAGCTATTGCTGTGGTCGACTCAAGAATTTGGCTTTGTTCGATTGCCGCGGGCCTTTGTTTTCCGCAGCCAGAGTATGCCCCAGAAGCGCAACCCCGAAATGTTGGAAATACTGCGCTCGCGTCCGTCAGTGTTAAGCGGCAGATTGATTCAGTTCTTAAGCGAATTGAAAGGACTGTGCCTGAGTTACTCACAAGACCTACAAGAAAGCTTGCCAGGGCTGATCGAATCCGTTCAGGACGTGCGGCTCCTTCTTGACTTAAGCCAGGTACTTTTGCCGGCATTGCATTTTGATCAGCAAAGGATGCGCCAGTTGGCAACCGCTGATCTAACTAATGCCGCCAATGTCGTGGATTATCTTGTCGATCATGGCGTGGCTACTGACAAAGCGGCGAAGATCGTTGAGTCACTGGTCTCCTACTGTCGAGAAAGGAACCGGCAGCTTTTGGATCTGACTTTGAATGAGTGGGCACTTTTCTTTCCCGGCTTCGACGACCAAATTTATACGTATCTAAACCTTGAGGATTCAATTCACTCGCGGTCCTCCTTTGGCGGCACAGGCAGTGATGCGGTGCGTGAAGCGCTCACTAGAGCGAAGAAATTGCTCGAAGATGAGCGTATCGCATTGTCACATCTGGCTGCCAAACGGTTAAACTGTCGAGAACTTATGATCGAATCAGAGGGTTGAACTTGCGGGTAGCACAACAATGAAAGCGATGGTCCTCGCTGCCGGTGTCGGATCTAGACTGGACCCGCTTACGGCCAGTGTGCCAAAACCGTTCGTACCGGTCGTTAATGTGCCGGTTATGCAGCACATTTTGCAGCTCTTGAAGAAGCACGGATTTTCGGACATTTGTGCTAATCTGCATTACCTGCCGGAAAAGCTCACTGACTATTTTGATGATGGTACCAAATTCGGTGTCAATCTTAAGTTCGAATTCGAACCGAAATTGACCGGAGATGCTGGTGGTGTAAGGGCTTGCCGTAGTTTCTTGGAGAGCGACACTTTTCTTGTGATCATGGGTGACTTGATCACCGACGCCAATTTGGCAGCATTGGTGAAAGAGCACAAAGACAAAAAAGCTTTGGCTAGTATTGCCGTCAAAAGCTTGGAAGACGTTAGCCGCTTCGGTGTGGTGGTCAGGAATAAAGAAGGTTTTATTACTGGATTTCAAGAGAAACCCAGTAAGGAAGAGGCTCTTTCCAATTTAATTTCGACCGGTATCTACATTTTTGAGCCGGAAGTCTTTAAACACATTCCAGCGCTGGGTGAATACGGGTTCGGCCGACAACTTTTCCCGAAGCTCGTGGCAAACGGCTTGCCGGTTTTGGGCATCGAAATCGACTCTTACTGGTCTGATGTCGGCACAATCGATCAATATCGCGAAGCCAATCTTGATGCTCTAGCAGACAAGGTGCACTTAAACGTACCCGGTGACAAAAAGGAGTCCGAACCCGGTATACGCCTGGAGAAAGGGGCAAGGCTGGATCCCTCCGCCGTCGTGGAAGGGAAAGTTTTGATTGGTAAGAATTCGCAAATTGCCTCTCAGGTCATTCTGAGTGGGCGCGTTGTCATCGGTGAAAATTGCCATATCGAGGCCGGTTGCCGGATAACGGACTCAGTCATCTGGTCAGGCGCCCGCATCGAACCCAACTGTTCAATTGGACGTTCGGTTGTCGGTGCTGATTGCCTTGTTTCAAAGGGCACTCAGACGGAGAACGACGTACTGGTTGAGCCGGTGAGCAGCGATTTGAGAGCAGCTCGAACCAGATAACGGCCCTGCACCAAATGCGGTGACTGAGAGACGTATTGCCCGTCGGTCTGACACCGCAAATGGTGCAGACAGCTTGCTAGGGATGGGCTTTAGAACTACCGCTTGGAGTCGGCGGTCTGCTCCTCAGTTTGGGCCGCTTTCCAAATCTCCATCCAAAGCCAGTAATGAAATGGGTTTACGTGCTCGGCATCCTTTGGTTCCACAGGCTCTAGCAAAGACAGCCAGGCGCGAGAGTCAGGAAAACGCTTCGCCAGACTGTAGCAATCTGCCATCCACAGAATTTGTTCTTCACTTTTTTGCTCTACAGTCTGAGTAGCCATGATAGTTCCCTCTTCTATTCTCTGATGGACGGAGAGCCGCTATTGTTCCCAATGCTCTGATGACCAGATCGTCTCCGTTCATCCATCCAGTACAGACATACCCAATTGTCAATCACGCAAAACCGAGGATTTGGTCGAAAAAATACAAAATTTTTGTTAAAGGCGACTGCGCCGATCCTGATGACTGCCCAGTTGGCGCAGCACTTGGTGATTTAGCCTGGTGGCCAACCCATGAATCTGCCGCCAAGTATATGGATGTGCAAATGATGAACGGTCTGCCCACCTTCTTTGCCTGTATTGATGACGATACGAAATCCTTTATCCAGTTTTTGTTCTTTGCTAACGGCGATCGCGAAAAGCATGAGCTTTCCCAGGACCTCGCTGCTTTCGACTGCCGTGACATCAGCGACGTGATTTTTGGGCAGAACAAGGATATGTGTCGGGGACTGCGGGTTTACATCGCGAATGGCAATAGAATGCTCGTCCTCGCGAACTCTCTCGGCAGGCACTTTTTGCTCGATTATCTTGCAGAACAAACAATTCGCGTCTATCTTGACTCCCGGGGCACTTGTGCTCATGGTTTACTCCAGACAAAGGGACACAAATTTCGATTTATGGTAAGAAAGGTAGTCTCGAAGGGGCAATAAAGTGGCGAGTAAACTTCAAGAGCAAAGAGGGAGCGAACAATGACAAGTGAAGGCAATCTATTGCCTCGATACATATTAATGCAGAAGTCACTACTTTCGTCCCTGCGCTTGAAAGACGTTTTGGATGCTGCCGTGATGCAGTTTTCCGAACTAACCAGTGGTGCGAAGGTCGGGATATTTCTCTCGGATAACGAAAGTCTTGCTTTGAAATTGATGGCCGCCAAAGGCTATTCCCAGCTTTCTCTAGATCAGCTGCGGGTTATGCCTTTCTCCATGGAGAGCATTTTAAAGTTAGTGATCCAGAAGCGTGCGGCTGTCTCAGTCAATAGTGCGCAAGCCGCCCCTGATGTCAGTAGGGCGTTGATGCAAAGAGAAAACAGCGTCGGTCAGATCGGATTGCCGCTTATCGCCTCTAATCTCCTGGTCGGTGCTGTCCTGATCGATTTGAGCAACCCAGCTGTCCTTAACTACGTAGACTTTCTCAGTCAAGCAGCGGAAGTTACTGCATTGGCCATCGCCAACGCCATATTGTTTGGCAGAAGTGAATACGAACGAGAGCGGCTGAGCACTTTGTATAAAACGTCTTGTGCTCTCAGCAACAGTGCCTTGCAAGCGGGCGATGTTCTGCAGATTGCGGCTGATGCCTCCGTTGTTCTTGGCAACACACCGACGTGTGCCATTCTCCTATACGATGACGGACAGAATAACTTTCAGCTAGCCGCCTACAAAGGGCTGGAGGGAAACAGTCTGAAAGAATTCAATTTGAATGCGCGTGAAACTATCGCTGGCAGTTGTTTGCGCTCGGGCAAGACCGAGTATATCGGTGAAGGAACACGAGAGCCGTTTGGGTTGCCTCGAGCGACAGGCGGTGCTGCTTTTACTTCGGTCCTCGCTTTACCTTTATTTCATCAACAAGAGCCGCTGGGGGTGATCGAGGTATTTTCGACTGAGTCGCGCGCCTTTCATCGTGAGCAAATCGATCTACTCGAATCCTTGCCGCCAGGTTTCGACTGCCTTAAAGATGGCTTTGAACCATGAGTCAGCCGCTGCCAATTCCATTGTTGATGTGCACACCGGGCTCTTCAATCGTTTTCATTTCGAAACTTCGTTGACCAAAGAGATCGAGCGCTCGCACCGCCACCAACATGAACTGAGTTTGCTCTTGGTGGATATCGACCATCTCGGTCAGATCAACGAATTGCGAGGACAAGAGAAAGGTGATGCGGCTATCCGCTACGTTGCTGATGTGATCAGAGGGTGCTTACGTGAAATCGACATCAGTTGTCGAGTAGGCGGTGAGGAGTTTGCCATAATCCTGCCGGAAACCGATGCGGCGCGAGCAATGGACGTGGCGGAACGGCTCAGGCAGCGGCTCCGCTCTGAAAGTGTTGTTGGTGTCGGCACGGTGACAGTTTCCATCGGTTGTGCTTCGTATCCTGCCAACGCTGAGTCAGCCGAGGCTTTGCTGCAAGCAGCTAACGAGGCACAGGATATTGCGAAATACGAAGGGCGTGACCGGTGCAAACAAGCGGAGACCGGTAAACTGCAATCCAGTGCGCCTATTGGCTGGGAAGAGCTTGCCCGTCAGGCAAAACTGGCAGTGATTAATGAAAGACAAGCCAATTTGCAAAGTCGTTTGACTGTCGCTCCTGAATACGCAGGCTGGATGACAAAAATGCCCAGTTTGATGAAGAAGAAAGGTAGCGAGCCTAATCAGTAAAATCTGCGGTCCCAAGCCGCATAACAGCTCGTGCCAATCATTAAGAAAAAACTCAAATGCGCCGGGCATCCTTGTTTCCGACGTTAGACTGACAGTCAGGAGAGGCACCGAAATTCTTCGTGAATCGGACGTGCTTGGTACTTCCTGAGATAACCGTGTTTATTCGAGAAGGAGGATAGACCATTGGCTACAGCATCTGCTGCAAAACTTCAGTTGAAACCATTGGCTGATCGCGTTGTGGTTAAAAAGCTTGAAGCGGACGAAAAGACTGCTGGCGGGATTGTTCTGCCTGACACCGCCAAGGAAAAACCCCAGCAAGGCGAAATACTTGCTGTCGGCCCTGGCAAGTTCGACGAAAAGAGTAACCGGCAACCATTGGAAGTGAAAGTAGGAGACAAAATCCTATTCGCTAAATATTCCGGTACGGAAGTCAAAATCGACGGCATTGAATACCTAATTCTCGCCGAGCGCGACATTTTGGCAATTATCGGCTAATCCAAAATTTTTCCCATCGACTGTTCTAATAAAAGGAGAGGAAGTCAGTAATATGGCTAAACAAATCGTATACACCGAACAAGCTCGTCGCGCCCTGGAGCGTGGTGTTGATCAGGTAGCGAATACCGTTAAGCTAACGCTCGGACCGTCAGGACGCAACGTAGTGTTGGAAAAGAAGTTCGGCGCACCGCAAATCGTTAACGATGGCGTCACTATCGCTAAGGAAATCGAATTAGAAGATCATTTGGAGAATGCAGGCGCCCAGCTTATTCGGGAAGTATGCACGAAGACCAATGACACTGCTGGTGATGGCACAACCACTGCTGCCGTTCTAGCCCAAGCGATGATTAAAGAAGGTCTACGCAACGTGGCCGCTGGCGCCAACCCGATGGTTCTGCGCCGTGGTATCCATAAGGCAGCTGAGTTCGCTGTTGCCGAAATCAAGAAGATGGCCAAGCCGGTCGAATCCAAGACCGAAATCACCCAAGTCGCCACAATTTCCGCTGGCAACGATGAGGAAACCGGCAAAATTATTGCTGATGCCATGGAAAAAGTAGGCAAGGATGGCGTGATCACAGTGGAAGAGTCGAAGTCCATCTCGACTGAGTTGGAAGTGGTAGAAGGCATGCAGTTTGACAAAGGCTTTGTCTCTGCCTACTTCGTTACCGACACTGAGCGCATGGAATCCGTTCTTGATGAACCATATATCCTCTGCGTGGACAAGAAAGTCAATTTGTTGGCTGACCTTGTTCCAGTTCTGGAAAAAGTGGCTCGCGCCGGCCGTCCGTTCGTGTTGATCGCGGAAGACATCGAAGGTGAAGCTCTCGCCACGCTGGTCGTCAACCACCTGCGCAAAGTACTTCCTTGCTGTGCTGTCAAAGCTCCGGGCTTTGGTGATCGCAGAAAGGAAATGCTCAAGGACATCGCTATTCTTACAGGCGGCCAAGTCATATCCGAAGAAGCTGGCAGTAAGCTCGAGAATGTCACTATCGACATGCTCGGCAAGGCTCGCCAAGTTCGGGTAAACAAGGACAAGACAACAATCGTCGCCGGCAAGGATACGCATGCCGAAGTGCAAAAGAGAGTGGCTGTGCTCAAGCGCCAAATCGATGAATCCGACTCGGAATTCGATAAGGAGAAATTGCAAGAGCGCTTGGCCAAACTGGCCGGTGGTGTTGCGGTGATCAAAGTCGGTGCCGCTACTGAAACCGAATTGAAGGATCGCAAACTGCGCTTTGAAGATGCTCTCAATGCTACTCGCGCTGCTGTTGAAGAAGGTTTTGTGCCAGGCGGTGGTGCTACTCTTCTCAATCTGAGCAAAAAGCTCGAGAAGCACAAAGAGACATTGCAAGGTGATGAAAAGACAGGATTCGAAATCGTGATCAAGTCTTTCGAAGCGCCGGTTCGACAAATTGCCGACAACGCTGGCTTGCCTGGCGAAGTCGTTGTTGAGCGGGTGAAGGAACAAAAAGAAGGCTTCGGCTTCAACGCCATGACCTTCGAATATGTCGATATGACCAAAGCGGGCATTATCGATCCAGCCAAAGTTGAGCGCTGCGCTATTCAAAACGCTGCCTCGATCGCGGCCATGTTCCTGACCACCGAAGCGTTGGTGGTTGATGTGCCTGAAGATAAGAAAATGCCCGCGATGCCAGCAGGCGCCGGCATGGGTGACTTCTAATCGCTCAAGCATTAGAAATGCGGAAAAGGCGGCTCGATGAGAGTCGCCTTTTCTTTTCGTTGGCACCAATTAAGAGAATCGATTCCTGCTTTGCCTATTTTTCGCGTATTCTTCTAGATAAGAGTCCAGATCGACATCAAGCTAAAAATGAACGAGAAGACGAGCGGCGCAGTCAATCTACATGAATATGAGCAACTCGCTCGCACAGTTCTCGATCGGAAAGCTTATGAATACTTTGCCGGATTTGCTGGTGACGGTATCAGTCATCAGGGAAATCTCACTTCATACAAAGGGATCGCCTTACTGCCGCGAGTGTTAGTTGACGTCAGAGAAAGACAAAAGAGCGTGAATCTTTTCGGGCGAACTTTGTCGATGCCTGTTCTGATCGCCCCCACGGCCTTTCAGGCGATGGCTCATCCAGACGGCGAATTGGCCACGGCGCGCGCCGCTGAAGCAATGGGTATAGTCATGTGCCTGAGCACACTAGCCAATCATTCTATTGAGGAGGTAACTGCTGCCAGTAAAGCCGATATCTGGTTCCAGCTCTATGTCTACAAAGACAAAGGTGTGACAAAGAGCCTCGTGCAAAGAGCGGAGGCCGCAGGCTGCCTAGCGATTGTCGTGACCGTAGATTCTCCGTTACTTGGCCAGCGTGAAAATGATCGACGCAATCAGTTTTGTTTACCCCCGCATCTGCGCATCCGAAACGTAAGCGGATCGGCTCAGGACACATTGTCGAAAGAGACTGAAGAGTCAGGGCTGGCTAGCTATGTCGCATCTTTGTACGATCCCTCTTTGACCTGGAAAGACTGCGAATGGTTATGTTCGTTGACGACGCTACCTGTGTTAGTCAAAGGTGTTCTTCGCGCCGACGATGCTGGGCGCGCCATCAAATCCGGTGCTTCAGGAATTATTGTCTCCAATCACGGCGGCAGGCAGCTCGATTCGGCTATTGCCCCAATTCAAGCGTTACCGCGCGTGGTGCAAGCGGTCGGTGAGCAAACGACGATCTTGGTTGATGGTGGCATACGTCGGGGTACAGACATAGTCAAAGCTCTAGCTTTAGGCGCCAAAGCTGTATTGGTCTGGCCGCCCGGTTATTTGGGGACTGGCGGTAAATGGGCGGGAAGGAGCGCGAGATGTCCTCGCTATGCTGGCAGACGAGTTGGACCTGGCGATGGCCCTGGCTGGCTGTCCAAATATCGCATCCATCACCCGAGATTTAGTAGTGCTGCCAAACGAGATTTGAAGAGATATGGCTCGGATCATATCGCTGATCGCCAGTTCTACTGAGATTGTCTATCGGCTAGGCCTGGGCGATCAAATGGTGGGGCGCTCTCATGAATGCGATTATCCGGAGGCGGTTAAAAAACTTCCTGTCTGCACCGGTCCCAAGTTCAGCCCGGATGGCACAAGCTATGAAATAGACCAGCGTGTAAAGGCGATTTTGCAGGAATCGCTGAGCGTTTACCGGGTGTATGTAGAAAAGCTGGAAGAGCTCAGACCGACGCATATCATTACCCAGGCACAATGCGAGGTCTGTGCGGTGAGCTTGAAAGATGTAGAAGAGGCTGTTTGTCACCTGGTCTCGTCGAAACCGCAAATCGTTTCCCTTGAACCGAATTCATTGACAGATATTTGGCAGGACTTTAGCCGAGTGGGCGAGGCCTCTGAATGTACCGGAGCGGTCAGCAGCTCTGATTGCCGAAGCACAAAGTCGTTTCGATGCCATTGCCGGCCGGGCTGCCCGGTTAAGCAAGCGGACTGTCGCCTGCATCGAATGGATCGAGCCGCTCATGGCTGCCGGGAATTGGATGCCCGAACTGGTAGCCATCGCCGGCGGCACCAATCTCTTTGGTGAAGCCGGTAAACATTCACCGTGGATGTCCTTCAATGAACTGCTGGCGCATGATCCGGAGATAATCGTCGTTTGCCCGTGTGGATTTGATATCAAGCGGACCGAGCAAGAGATGCATTTGCTCTACGAACAGCCCGCATGGTCAAAATTGAAAGCAGTGCGCTCCCGGCAGGTCTATATAGGCGATGGCAACCAATACTTCAATCGCCCCGGTCCGCGAGTGGTGGAATCGCTGGAGATATTGGCCGAGATTTTCCATCCAGACGTGTTTCACTTCAAACATCAAGGCAGAGGCTGGGTTAACGCAGTTAGTTAGACGGCATTAGCGATAGTCGAATATGACATGCGCGCGTGGCAGACAGCTATGGCCACGGCGTCGGCGGCATCATCAGGCTTAATGATTTTGGGTAGATCCAATAATTTTGCCACCGTCAGTTGCACCATTTCTTTGTCCGCTCTGCCGAACCCGGTTAAATGCAGCTTCACTTGCATAGGTGTATAGCCGATCGTTGCTATTCCCATATGTTCAGCCGCTTCTAAAATCACCCCGCGTGCTTGAGCAACCGGCACCAGCGTTTTAGCATTCTTGAAAAAGAAGAGAGACTCAATGGCCATAACGTCTGGTCGAAATTCTTCGATTAAGCTCACCAAGTCGCATCGGATAACATGCAATCGCTTTCCAGGGGAATGCTCCTTAGATGTCTGAATGATTCCTGAGGCGATATATCTTAAAGATTCCTTGCCGCCACAGCCGGTTGAGTCTAAAACTCCGTAACCCACAATGGCTGTGCCGGGATCAATCCCCAGTATCCTTACCGCTTGCGGATGCTCGTCCAAACGCGTTGCCTCAATTAGTTTAGTTGTGAACAAGGTTGGCTGAGCAAGTGTAACATTGTCTTTTGTAGCGGGAAACATGCTGATGCAAAGTATGCAAAGTGGTGAGGTTGCCCTGGAACCGATTGGCGTGAACGCCGAGCGGGGGTGGCTGGAATCCTTCAATCTAGCTGAGAAATTGCCGATCGCTTTGGCTTTTGGCTGTCTTTTAGGCTTGTCCTCTCCCGCCTTTGATCTGTCTTGGCTAGCCTGGATCGGGCTGGTACCACTGTTGGTATTAGTGCGTGCCGCCAATGGTCGCCTGGAGGCAAGCCTGACCGGACTCCTCTTCGGCTTTGGCTACCAACTTGTCGGACTTAGCTGTTATCTCGGTCTTTACCCACTTCGTTGGCTTGGTCTGGACGATGTCTTTGGCATTCAAGCGGCTGGCGCTGTTTGGCTGATCGAGTCAGTGCACGAAGCGCTGCTCTTCATGGCTTTTGCCTTGATCATTTTCTGTTTACCGATGCGCGCTGGGTTTGTTCCATATTATCGCCTGCCGTTTTTCCCGTATCTGTTGAGTGTGCCGCTTATCTGGATGTTTTTGCAATGGACAATCGGTACCTCTGAGTTGTTCCTGGCTTTGCCGATTAACCGGCTAGCCTATTCTCAACATGCGAACTTGTCCTTAATCCAGGCGGCGAGGATCGGCGGCAGCGGCGCCATCGACTTTTTAATTGTCCTGACCAATGTGGTAGTGGCGCAATTGGTGCTCGACTTTTCGAACTTGGCTCAGGCCTTTGGTGGCCGTATTGATCAATTCTCCAAAAAAGTGGGAGCATCGATTGATCTGTTTTGTGTATTGATTTTTTTGGTGCTGCTGACGGCCTGGGGACGAGTAGAGATGAAAGCGATTGAGTATCAGTCGCGTATCGATAATCCGGACAATTATTCAAAGCAAACGCCGACTGCTCCGCTGGCTATTTTGCAGGGGAATGTGACAATCGAGGAAGATCGCCTGAAGACAACATCAGCCGCTGAAGTGGCCAAGCGCTATGCGGACCTTGGCACCGGCCTTGGTGCTAGCCTGATGATTTATCCCGAGGGGCTGTTAAACTCTTCGCAGACCGGACCAGCACTGCTCCTAGACTCATTGCGGTCGCTGTCCCACCGGGAAAACAAGGAACTCGTGGTGGGTTCGATCGAGACTTTGAATAACGGCCGCGTAAACGCCGCTCGGCTAATTACCTATTTGCCTGTTAAGGATGTGCTTTATATCAAGCAACGGCTGGTGCCGTTTGGCGAATTTGCGCCACTGGGAACATTTGGCAAAAATATCTCGGACACAGTTGGCGAGCGAATTGCGGCGCAGCCCCGAACGATTCTTGTCTGGAGAGCAAACGCATTTGCTCAAGACGATCTGGGGCAAAGTCGGTGTCTCCATCGGTGCCGAGATTCTCTATCCGCAGTTGGTGTCATCTCAAGTGCGTCGTGGTGCTAGTTTGCTCGTCAATATCTCCAACCTGGGTTGGTTTCATACTTCATCTCTCAACCGTCAAATGCTGGCCGCCGGGGTCTTTCGAGCAGTTGAAAATGGCCGTTATCTGGTCGTTGCCGCCAATACGGGAGTTTCAGCGGTGATCGATCCAGCTGGTGTGGTTAAATCTCAATCTCTACCGGGGAAAAGAGGAGTTATCTTAGACACGGTACAATTTTTGTACAGACCGACGCCCTTTTCGAGAATGTGGTGGCTATGAATGCAAAAGATACTGCCGGGCTAAAACTGGCAATTTTACTGATTATAGGAGTGGCGGCATTGTTTACATCCGAAAAAGGACAAAGCGCTGGTCAAACAGCGGGCAATGTGCCGATCGCCAGAATAGCGGCTGATAATGTTGTGAAATTAGAAGTGGCAGCGACCGAACAAGAGATTGAAAGAGGTCTGATGTACAGGACATCTTTGCCCGAAGATCAAGGCATGGTCTTTCTTTTTCACCCGCCCCGACCGATCAATTTTTGGATGTATCATACTTTAATTCCGCTTGACATGCTTTTCGTGAAGAACGGCAAAATCATCAAAATTTTCGAGAATGTGCCGCCGTGTAAATCGGAAGATCCACGCCACTGCCCTACATACCCTCCCGGCCCAGGGTTGGAAGTGACAGAAGTGATTGAAGTTCAAGGCGGCTACACGCAAAAGCATCGGATCAAAGAGGGTGATCCTGTCACCTTTGAGCTACCGGAAGTCGGACAAACTCCGTCTTCGTGAAGACATTCAGGTGTGATTTGAGCGAGGATATCTTAGCGTCCAGCGAAGATTCGATCGGGTTGGTTCAATTGAACCTGCCAGACACGCATAACGCCATCACCAAACAAATGTGGAAGGCGTTGCCCGGTATTTTCGACAATCTGAAAAGACACGGTGCTAAGACGATTGTTTTGGCTGGACAGGGTGATTCATTCGCTTCCGGTGCCGATTTATGTGAGTTGGCCCAGCTGAAGGATTTTCAAGCGGCAAGCGATTTTTGGATTTCGATCGAGAACTGTTTGAAGGCGTTGTCTGAATTTGATTTGCCGATCATCGCCATGATCCAGGGATCTTGTTTCGGAGGCGGTTGTCTTCTTGCCACCGCCTGTGATATGAGGTTTGCGGCCAAAAACGCTACGTTTGGCATTCCCATTGCTAAATTGGGAATTGTTCTCGATGATGCTTCGATCGGCCGCCTGATTTCCATAGTCGGTTCATCGTTCGCCTCCCGCATCTTATATACAGGCGACATCATCAATATCGATGATGCGGCAAAGCACGGACTGGTCGATCAAACTTTTGAATTGGCGGCGTTGCACTGTGAAGTTATGCAAATAGCGTCTCTTGTCGCCCGCAACGACGCGCATGCTTTGACTGAGACCAAGCGATCCATTAGCCGCATCAGATCTGGCATGATGCGCGGCTCCGCTTCTGAAGTGAACGGTCAGGAGCAGCGGCAGATGATCATTCAAAGCTACCTGAGCGCCGAATTTCGAGAGCGCATAGCCAAGGCGATTGAATTATTGAAGTGATTACACTGGCTAGTCCAGGTCGCTAACCATTCTGGTAGGCGACATTAGCGATTTTCCTTTGAAAAGTATCCCAGGACATTAGCAGTTGTCCATCGCCGATGTTGGTTATACCGTCATACGTTTGTCCTTTCTGGGCCACAGCGGTGCCATTGTTGTTTCCCCATGGATTTTGCACGATCACTTCCCAATTGCCGCATTGGTTGGGTTTGCAACTTACCAAGGTCATAGAATGGTTGGACACCAAAGCACTATTAGCCGAAGCAATATCTGTTCGTCCGGCGGCGGACACACCCTTATTGGCGGTGTTTGCCACCACCGGGCCTTTTTCCAGCTTGGCTGCTAGCTCCTCAGGTGAGACATCTTTGGCCGCATGGTAACTCGCTTTTTTGTCTGTTAGAAGCTGGATTGCGTAAGCGGATGAGCCTCCATGTAAAGCGTGCTCGGGATCCTTTTTGATTAACGCCGCTTCCATCACTTGAGCCCAGAGAGCTGTGTCAGTAAGATGGTCGTTGGCAATATCGGCTGAAGAAACGTAGACAGGCGTATGATCAGGATCGCCAGGGAATACGACTTTATAAACGCCGCCTGGTCCTTGGGTAATCATTGAAGCGATTCGCCGAGCTCCTTCTTCATTTGTCGCCATACCTTCTAACGCTGTCGACCTCAACGGCGCCAGATACCAGCAGTCACCGTCAGTACAGTTCTGCTCAATGCCGGTGCGCGCGGTTGCCGCAATTTGATCCGCCGTGAACGGGTGGTAGCCTTGTTCTGGCTGGGCAGTCTGTGTCTGAGCGTCCACTATTTGGTTTTGCTGCGCTTCAGTTCTCGGCATTTCAGAGCCCGGTGGTTGGAACCTTGGCACATCTTGATTAAGCGCTACTTTCGGCGCGCCGTTGCCTTCACCTGGTCTGGACGGCATCGAATTGCGAGCTTGCGCACTTGGGCTGGCGGCGTCATCGGTCAGAATCAGATCGCTGCCCAATCTGACAATGAAGTCAGTTGTATTTTCGTGACCTTTGGCTAAGGTGAGCTGGTTCAGACGAGCGATCTTTCGCTCCTCTTGTTCGAGTGAGTCTTTTGTGACCGTTATTCCTTCCCGATTGAGCTCGGCGCGGGCGATCTTGGAAATTGCGTCATTCTTCTGGACGCGATGGTGGTTAGCGCTGGCCTGGTGTATTTCGTCCCAGGCGTGATCCGGCAGGGCAGTAGGGCCTTGGTTAAAAGGCTTTTGCAAGTCATGCGGGGTAATCTTGGTTTGCTCGACGCTCATGCAGCTCTAAAATTACACGTGATCCGGGTCAACATGGTACTTCCCGGGCATTATCCATGTTGTTATGGAGTTGTTAAAACCGCCGTGCTCCGCCGAATTAATCTGCTGTTGATCAACAGAATTAATTTGCCACTGATTCTGCAAAGGCTGGTGCGAAGATTTGTGGTATAGCAGGCGGTGCATCCCGCATCTTTTATGTAATTACCCATCGAACCGGTCCTGGAGTCTGGGGTCTAGTTGAGTAGACGGGCAAGAGCTACCGCTGGGGACACGGGCCCAGGCTCAATCCCGCCAGATAAATATTAAGGAAATGTTTGAGTCCGCCGGCTCAAATAATCACTTGAATAAAATGAATTTTGGACGGGTCCGTAATCACAGTAAGTGGGAGGCACGCGCTATGTTGCTGCGAAAATTGGGTGACAACTCGTATTGGCATTCAGCTCCACCAGAGTTTCAACAAATCGATCAAATTAGGCAGCGCCTGAATCAACTCTTATCTTTTGATTCGCCTTTATCGGCGACCAATGGCCTTTCAGCCTTTCCCGCCCTGAATACATGGCTTTCGGAAGACGGGGCGCTGGTTACGGCTGAAATTCCAGGAGTGACACCGGATGCCTTGGAATTGTCTGTTGTTAACGATACGCTGACGGTCAAGGGTGCAAGAGAGGAGTTGGCATTGAAAGATGGTGAATCTTGTCACCGCCAAGAGCGGGGTACTGGCAGCTTTAGCCGCACAGTGCAGCTGCCCTTTGATGTGGAAGCAGACAAGGTAGAAGCCAGTTTTAGAAAGGGCGTTCTGGAGATCAAATTGCCCAGAGCCGAATCGGAAAAACCGAAGAAAATCACGATCAAAGCCAACTAATTACGTCGAGGAGGTTTATCCAGTTATGGCTAACGAAATCAAGGAGTTGGAAAAACAAGAAGCTCATCCCGAGCAGACTGCCGAAAATACGCGATCCAGGCGGCTTTACTTACCGCGAGCAGATATTTATGAATCGGCCGACAAAATCGTTGTTTATGCTGACATGCCCGGCGTTGATGAAAAATCGATCGACATCACTCTGGAAAAGAATGTGCTGACGATTAATGGCTTTGTCGAATCGACTGCGCCAGCCGGTTATACGCTCGCTTATGCTGAGTACAATACTGGCGATTACCGGCGGGCATTTACCTTATCGAATGAAATCGATAGAGAGCATATTGATGCCACCGTCACTAATGGCGTGTTGAAATTGACTTTGCCCAAGAGCAAACAAGCGACACCGCGCAAAATTACGGTGAAGGGCGGCTAGTTGCTGGACGAAGCACCTGCCTGTTTGACATTCTGACTTTGGGTTGAGAGCTAAGCATTTGTTGCTTGGCTCTTTCCTTCGCTAACTATCTGCTGCATTGAATAAGGCAGTGAGATGGTTCCAAGCACTGCTATGTTTGGGCAGATGAGTCTTTTGGCAAGCGTTGTCGATCATTTCACAGATGCCTCTGGCTAAATCTGGTTCTATCGACTGTAAACCAAGAGTCCTGACCGGTTTAAACATTGCGCTGACGATCATTCCTCCGTGATTCGCCTCTTTGCCGTGTACGTCAACGATATTTAGAGCGGACTTTGGCACCAACAGCAGGTTTGCCGATTTACAATCCCAGCCGAGACGGCTGCCGTTAAGTTGTGCCAGTAGATCGGCCAAACCATCGTAGCTTTCTTGTGGCAAATCAACCGCTTGTCTGAGCATCTCTAAACCGTGGGATTCGATCTTCTTCTGATCCCAACCCATTGTTGTCTTAGCCGTTTCTTCATCAACAAATCTTGTACCTGGCTGTAACTTGATGATTTCTATGTCGCGGCCCATTTCTGCGACAGCCTGTCCATAATTTAGTTGGGGTAGAGGATCGGCTACCAGCTTTACCGGTCTGTATAAATGCAACGGGTTAAATCGCGAATCGTGAAACACCCGGAAAGCATAACTGTTGATCCCCGGCACTTCATATACGGTCGCTACCCTGCCACTGCCAAGCTTGGTGCCTTGCAGGATTTCGGGTAAAGCAATATTTTGCCGACCACTGGCTTCCAACTCTTCAAGAAAACGATCGTAAGAAGAAAATTGTGGAGCGCCAGCTATTTCGCTTGCGGCGCCCGTTGTATCAGCAACACTGGCGCGGGCTACAGAGCGTAACGGAGACTGCAATCGCAATGGCAAAGACGAGCGTGCATCAGGTACGTCAGCAGGCCCAAGACAGGCTAGGTCCCAGAGACGCTCGCGAAGATTCGCTTGCGGCAAAACGACTCTGTCTATCGATCTTTGTCCCAATGTAGAATACTCAAGCTCTAAAACTTCAGGCAGTTTGCCAGCTGTCCGTCCGGCGAAAGCCGCCCGACCACTCTCGCTTAGGTCTGCCGCCGCAGCACAGAGACGTTCAGACGAGAAGAAACGAGACTCTTCCAGAGCTTGTGCTGCCTTCTCTGCAATTTCGAAGTAATTAACCATCCACTGTGAACCTAAGCTACTTTGTCCAAGTTTATGACTTTATCTGATCCGGGAAAATGGTGCTTCTACGTGGTCGAAGCGACTCGGCTGACTGGCCCTCGAACAGCTCAGATAAGCCGATTCTTAGGTGCCTGGTACTTAAAATGCACTGCCCAGCTTGACGTTTGCTTCTGTCATCGGCAATAATATTAATTAGCCGACCGGACGGTCAATTAATCCGGTCGCGTTAAGAAAGCGGCTTATTATTCAGCGCAGGATTTGAATTCATGTCATCAACCAATAAAACAGCAGTCGACCAAAAGACCATTTCGCCACCGCAAATCTATGACGAAATGCCAAATCCAGAGAAATTGTTGGCTCAGGCTATTCACGAGAAAGCGCCAGAAATTGCCAATAAGCTCAATATTTTCCCTATCGAATGGCGAATTGAAACGCCGCGGCTGATGGATATCTACGAGGCAGCGCGAGACCCCGGTTGGTCGCCGGCCTCTTTACCCTGGGACAGTCTGGACGTGGAGGCTTTGACGCTTGACCAGCGCTATGCCATTTCTTACTGGTGGGCGTTGCTTTCAGTTTTCGATGCATCCGGACCAGCTGTGTTTGCCCGGGCGATGATCCATGCCTACGAAAAGAAAGAGGAAGATGGCATCCGTAAGTGCTTTTTCTCGGTCACTCGCGATGAGATGAATCATGAGGAGGTTTGCGGTCGGGCAATTCAGAAGTTGACACCGGGCGGACCGTTGCAATTTGAGCCGCAGACAACTTTAGGCAAGCTGGCACGTAACAATATTCAATGGCTCTATTACAACGGCGCCAGATATTGGGATGGCTTCAAAAACGCCATCGAAGATTACGCTATCCCTATTCTTTTCAGTTCCTTCTTGTTTGGTGAAGTTGCTTCTTCAACACTCTTCGCCAGCATGCAAGAAACTACAACTATTCCCTTGTTCAAAGAAGCGTTTAAAAATATCGCTCGCGATGAAGGGCGGCATCTGAGCATCTGTCTGGCCGTTTTGAAAATAATTTTGCCTACGCTTTCCGATGAAGAGAAAGCTTTGATCACCAAACAAATTCGTGCCGGTTTCATCTTTTTGTCTGGTGTTCTATATGAACCACCGAAAGAGTTTTGGAAGCTGCCGGAGACTTTCATACCGGCGCAACGGCAGCTAGAGGAAGTGGCTCGTTCTGCCGGGTTCGGTATCTTGTCTTACGAACAGCGCAAGACAAACTGGCGCACTGCAGTTTTGCGAATGAAGCAAACGCTCGATCCGTACGGAATAAAATTCCCTGCTTTGCCGGAAATTGATATTGACGGTGAAACAGTAGATTTTGAGATCGGCCAGATAATTCCGATATTCTAGGCCAAATTGCCGATGGCCAGACCGCGAGCCAGTGATTATCACGAAAAGCAGAAGCTGATCCTCGACCGAGCAGCAGCTCTCTTTGCTGAAAAAGGCTTTGCCGGTACATCAATGGCCGCCATTGCGCAGTTTTGCCAGACATCTAAAGCGCTGCTCTATCACTACTATCAATCGAAAGACGCCATGCTCTTCGACATGCTCTTTTCGCATGTCAATTTGCTCCTCGAAACTGCCGATGAGGTCTTGAAACTGGAGCAATCGCCGGAAAAACAACTGAAGCAGCTGCTTACCGCATTTATGGAGATCTATGTCACGTCGCACGCCAAGCACGTGGTCCTGCTCAACGATCTGCACTGGCTGCCGAAATCGCAACAGAAGCAAATAAGAGAAATCGAAAGAAAGGTGGTCAAGATCTTTCGCGATCTGGTCTACCAAATTCGCCCGGACTTAGATGAGAAAGTGCGCTTAGGCATGGCCATGGCATTACTTGGCTCGATCAATTGGACTTACATCTGGTTCAAAGAAGATGGTGCTCTGATGCCGTCGACTTTCGCCGAATTGTCGGCATCTTTATTCTTCGGCGGCGTGCATAGCATTACCAACGGCGCTATCCGATCTAATTGATTACGCCTGCTCGCTTCTCGCTTTACGCTTGAGACCTTTTCTGAAGAAAAGTTAGTTTTAAGATGTGGCACAGCTAATGACAACCTGCGGCTGCTTCTAATACTATTGCCGGGTAAGCCCAGCAGCCAAGTTTGCTGGTAACTCGTCGGAAAAGCGAGGTCGCTATGAGTCAGGTAAAACAGCTGCCCACGTCCTTGGAAATCGCCCAGTTTATGAAGGAAGCGATGGTTGAAGCGAAGAAGGGCTTCGCTGAGGGCGGCGTACCGATTGGCTCAGTCCTCGTTCGCCACGGTCAGATCATCGGCCGGGGACATAATCGGCGCGTGCAACATGGGGATCCCACAGCCCATGCCGAAATAGATTGCCTGAAACAGGCCGGCAGAATCGGCGACTACGGAGATACAGTCCTTTATTCGACTTTGATGCCATGTGCTATGTGCGCGGGGGCGGCAGTGCAGTTCCGCGTCCCGATCGTCATCGCTGGTGAAGATCGAACATTCGCCAGTTCGCGCCAATTCATGGAGTCCAACGGCATCCACGTCATCGATTTAAATTCAGACGAGTGCTACGAACTTTTGCAGAAATTCGCTGCCGCTTATCCGGCTATCTGGAACGAGGATATCGGTATCACCAATAAAGACGAGCAGTCGGGCAAGACAGTAGTGGCGCCGAGCGTTGGCGTCGATATTCGTGGCTAGAAAAATACACGGCTAATAAAATACGCTAGTAAAACTAGAGAGCGCTTCGACGACCGGAGCGCGCTTAGATTGCCTTACACAGCCTTAGACGGCGACCACCCGCTTGATATTGGGAATCGCTTCCTTGATCGCTCTTTCAACGCCCATTTTCATGGTCATCGTTGAGCTCGGGCACATACCGCAAGCGCCGACGAGGTGGACAAAAACTTCCTCGTCTTTGACGTCCACCAGCTCGATGTTGCCGCCGTCCATCATCAGCATCGGCCGCAGCTTATCGAGTACTGCTTCAACTTGTTCCTTCATCTCTAAACCTCACAATCAATATCTTAGCGATCTGGATCTTAACGATCTGGTGTTATCCAAGCATTCTCTTGCTTTATCCAGCTTTCGTCAGCTTACTACAGCTTACCAGACCGGTAGCCAAGATTAGAGTAGCGCGCAAATGCCAGCGGGCATCAGTGATTCACCAAAATTAAAGATTTGGTCGATGATGATAATTGAAGTTTTGTCCTTATCTGTATTAAGGAGCTGTAAAACCATGACCAATAGGCGTTCTTTTCCGATATGCTCTTCTGAGGCAAGTATAGCCGGCGCAGCCAGGCATTACCGGTACCAGGGACCTTCACCAGGCGGCAGAATAAATTCAACAGAGAAGAGGACAGTATGGCCAGAGTAGCAATAAACGGTTTCGGCAGAATTGGACGCAATGCATTGCGTGCCTACCTTGATAATCCAGTCAAGAACATTGAAATAGTGGCGATTAACGATCCGCTGCAGGATATCAAAACCTCAGTTCATTTGTTGAAATACGATTCCATTCTCGGCGAGCTGAAGCATGAGGTCACTCACACTGCTGATGCGTTGGTCGTGGACGGCAAGACAATACGTTTTTCGGCTCAACGTGAGCCTGGCAATTGCCCGTGGTCGAACGAGAAAATTGACATCGTTTTGGAGTGCAGTGGTGTTTTCACTGATGCTGAGAAGGCCAAGGCGCATATTACCGCGGGTGCCAAGAAAGTACTTATTTCAGCACCGGCAAAAAATGAAGACATCACCATCGTCATTGGGGTGAACGATAAGTCATATGATCCGGATAAGCATCACATCATTAGCAACGCTAGTTGTACGACCAATTGCCTGGCGCCATTAGCCAAGGTGATCGATGACGAATTTGGCATCGAGCATGGATTGATGACCACCATTCATAGCTATACGCTGGATCAACGTCTGTTGGATACCGCCCACCAGGATCTGCGGCGAGCCAGGGCTGCCACCCAATCGATGATTCCCGCAAGTACTGGGGCTGCTAAAGCGATCGGACTGGTGCTACCGCATCTTAAAGGCAAATTGAATGGCTTTGCTATGCGCGTGCCAACCCCGAATGTCAGTATTGTCGATCTGACGGCGACGACCAAGAAGGATGTTTCAGTAGAATCAGTCAACAATGCCATTAAGAAAGCGGCAGATGGTTCGCTCAAAGGCATTCTTGGCTACAGTGATGTGCCGCTGGTCTCGGTCGATTTCGCTGGCAACGGACTGTCATCCATCGTCGACACTGAACTGACTATGACGGTTGATAACCGTATGGTGAAAGTGTTGTCCTGGTATGACAATGAGTGGGGTTATAGTCGACGGCTGGTCGATCTGGCCGGCATTGTCGCCAGTAAACTGGCGGTCAAAGTTTAGCTTTGCTGCCGACGCATAATTGCGCGCTGGCGAGGAAATGCTTGTTGGCTTAGAGGTATTCTCGACACTGAGCAAATTAGGATAGGACGTCTCTGATGAAAAAGACTATCGCTCAAACTGGTGCTGCCTTTTTTAAAGGCAAGAAAGTGTTGGTGCGAGTCGATTTCAATGTGCCACAACATGAGGATGGCAGCGTTGCCGACGATGCCAGAATCAAGGCAGCATTGAAGACGATTAACTTTCTCACTGATAGCGGTGCCCGTGTGATTCTGGTATCGCATTTGGGACGGCCCAAAGGTCGCACCGAAAAATACACCCTGGCGCCGGTGGCCGAGCGGCTTTCGCAACTGCTGGCCGGCAAGGGGACGCACGTCGAATTTGCCAGTGATTGTATCGGCGAGCCGGCTGCCGTCGCGGTCGATGCTCTGGCGCCTGGACAAGTCTGCTTGCTGGAAAACTTGCGCTTCCATCCTGAGGAAGAAAAGAACGACCAGGAATTTGCCAGGCAATTAGCCTCATTAGCCGATGTTTACGTAGACGATGCATTCGGCACTGCCCATCGGGCCCATGCCAGTACTGAGGGAGTGACACGCTTTTTGCGCCCGGCCTTTGCCGGCTTTCTCATCGACCGGGAAGTGCGGATGCTGTCGCAGGCCCTGGATCATCCAGAGCGTCCATTCGCCACTATCATTGGTGGCGCCAAGGTTTCTTCGAAAATTGGTGTCTTGGAGAATCTGCTCAGCCGAGTGGATGTTCTGGTGATCGGCGGGGCGATGGCCTTCAGCTTTCTCAAAGCACGTGGCTTAAATGTCGGCAAGTCTCTGGTCGAAGACGATCGCCTGGACTATTGCCGCAAGCTCGAGAGCGCTGCCAAATCACGCGACGTCAAATTGATCTTGCCTGTAGATGTGGTCTGTGCACCTGAGATCAAAGATGGGTCACCGCAAAAACTAGTGGCCATCGAAGACATGCCAACCGACCAAATGGGGCTGGATGTGGGTCCCAAAACATCCGATTTGATCGACCAGGCCTTGGATAGTTGCCGGACAGTGCTCTGGAATGGCCCGCTGGGTGTTTTCGAAATTCCCGGTTTTGAAAAAGGTACTTATCGAGTCGTGGACAAACTCGTGGCACTGACCAAGCGCGGCGTCAAAACAATAGTCGGTGGTGGCGATTCTGTTGCGGCACTGGGCGCAAAAGGTATTAACAACGAGGCCTTAACGCATGTCAGCACCGGCGGTGGTGCTTCATTGGAGTTTATTGAAGGGTTAGTGTTACCAGGATTAGCTTGTCTAGACGAAGCCGAAACTACTTCAGCGATTAAGAGTTCATGAACGAAACTATGAAAGAATTGCCTGGCTGGACCGGATTTTGGACTGGCACCGTTTTGCTTGCCGGTATTGGGTTATCGGCTGTGGTCTGTATGCCATCGCTTGCTGATAGTGCCGGAGAGAATTATTATGTCGGCGGCAAATTAGTCAATGAACAAGGTTTTCAGGCCGCGCAGTTGATCAAGCAAGCGGTCGATCTGATTAACAAGAACAGAACATACGATGCACTGCCGCTCCTGGAGAAAGCGACGGCACTGGCGCCCGATATGGCTATTGCCCATCACAACTATGCCATTGCCTTAGGCAAAATCGGCAAATCAAACGAGGCGATCGCTGAATTTCAAAGGGCGATCGCTCTTGACGCCAATCAGCCCTACGCCTGGATCAGCTTAGGCGGCTTGTATCAAGCACAAGGCCGCTTGAACGACGCAATAGCGACTTACAGCGAATTCCTCAGGCGATTTCCGGATCATGTCGACGCGCCGAAACTGAGGAGCATCATTGTCGGTCTGGAAAAATTTCGGGCCAGTCTGCCTAAAACAAATGATGCCGACTCAGCCTCCAAGTCCGATTATTTGGCGGATATGACGATCAACGGCGTAGTCAGATGGCCAGCGGCCAAAATGCCAATCCGTGTGTTTTTGCAACCGGGCGATGGCGTGCCGTTTTTCAAACCAATATATCAAGACGTTTTGAAGCAGGCATTTATGGATTGGCAAGCGGCGTCTAACGGTCTGGTTAGTTTCATCTTTGTGGACAGCCCCGGTAAAGCCGACATCGAATGCAGCTGGACTGCCAATGCCAAACGATTGAATAACACTGCCGAAGCAGGCGAGGCTAAATTAGCCACCAATCGGCAAGGTATTGTGCACGGCACCATTCAGTTGTTGACTGTGCCACTTGTGCCATCGTTGCCAATTACGGAAAATCGCCTGCGCACTACATGTTTGCATGAAGTCGGTCACGCTCTAGGAATGGCTGGACATACGCAAAATCCAGACGACATTATGTTCTTTTCCGCTCACGTGACTGATGAGCGGCTCAGCCTTAAGCCGCGTGACATCAACACATTGCTACGCTTGTATTCAGACCGGGTGGGCAATTCAGCCCAGCAGAGTCAACCAACCCAGTATGATGGGTTAACAGGCAGTCATGTGCCACCAACGAATGCAAAATGGTCAGGCAGTTCGATACAATCGGAGGGTACAAGCGAGCCCGACTCATCGAGCCAAAAAGACCAGCAAAAAGACCAATAGAGAGACCGACAGGGAGACCGACAGAGAAACCGACCAAAAATGATCGGCAAAGTATCCAATTCATCCAGCCAAAGTGTGCCGCCCGAACAGGTTGCCCATGAGCATCGGCATGGACTCGGCCACAGCCATGCTGGCAATTTGCGAGCCGAAAATAGATCGAGCATGCTTTTCGTTTTAGGCCTGACGGCGATATTTATGCTCTGTGAGGTAATCACCGGCATGCTCACCGGCAGCCTGGCTTTGTTGGCCGATGCCGGGCATATGTTAGGCGATGTTGGTGCGCTCATCCTGGCGCTTCTGGCTATTTGGTTTTCGTCGAGACCAGCAACTCAGGATAAAACGTACGGTTATTATCGCAGTGAAATATTGGCAGGATTCTTCAATTCGCTTGCCCTGGTTGGTGTTTCTCTGTTCATCATGTACGAGGCTTATTGCCGTCTTTCGCACCCTCCAGAAGTAACCGGCGTACCGGTTCTGGTTGTAGCGATCATCGGTTTATTCGTCAATATCACGTCGCTGAAAATACTGCACAAATCGGCGCAAGAGTCACTGAATGCAAGAGCAGCCTATCTGGAGATCCTTGGCGATTGTCTGGCGACGGCTGGAGTGATTGTGTCCAGTTTGCTGATCATATTCTATAAATGGTATTACGCCGATCCACTGATCAGCGCCTTTATTGCTCTGGCGATTTTGCCTCGGACCTGGCTGCTTCTAAAGGAATGCACCAACATCCTGATGGAAGGCACACCGGGGCACGTTGATCTGGCTGCCTTGCGCAATGCGTTAATGGCGGTTGATGGCGTTACTGATGTCCATGACATTCACGTTTGGACGATCACATCCGGGCGAGATGCAATGTCTGGGCATGTCGCCGTTGATAATCATGCTCCGGCTGAAGAGATACTTTCCAGAGTGACTGCCATCGTCAACGATCAATTTGGCATTCACCATTCGACCATTCAGGTGGAGCAAGCAGAGTGCAAGGCGCCCGCCAGCGAATCTTGTCGGACTTAGATATTTTTCTCTACTGGACCATGGGCAAAGTACGCAAGCCATGGGAAAACCCCCAATTTACCTAGAGGCTGGGGGCGCTTAGACTTAGCGCATTCAAAGGCAAAGACGCCGGAATCAGTGTAGAGGTGGCTTCATGAGTATGTTTACAGACCCGCGAGACGAAGATAGATTGTGCCAGGTATTGAAAGCGTACGTGGAAGAATGGGGCCCGGAAAACGTGATAGTGTCGGTGCCCGAACACTGGAGCGAATACAGCACAAGCACTCTAGGTCGAGTAAGACTGGAGTTTGCTACTGAAAATACTGTGTCGATCCGAGTTGAATACGACTTTGTCAGACTTAATTATCATGTACAGTTGCAGGCTGCCTGAGCTGCTGCTTTAGACTGTCAGACTGCAAGATCCGTCATCTAACCACGGCCCTTTTGAACTCTCAGCGCAAGCTTGCCCAAATAGTGGGTGTTTAAAGCTTTGTGCGCTTCGGTTGCTTCTTCCAGCGAGTAGGCGTGCGCGACATGAACTTCGAATTGACCTGATTGGATCAGGCGGTTCAATTTGTCGATTGCTTGTTGATCTGGCCAGCCGTCGTAGTCTGTGACTTGGATGTCGGCACGAACAGTTCCTTTCAGCTCGACGCCGTGCGGGTAAGCGACTCTTCCGTCTTTCTTCACCGCGGTCAGAGCTTTTTCTGCGGCTCCGCCGCCGGCAGTGAGTAGGGCAGCATCGAGACCATCTGGTGCGAAAGCTCGCGCTGCCGCTACCAGGTCATCTTTGCGTCCATCGACAACAACATCCGCGCCTAATCGCTTCGCGAAGGCAACGCCATCGAGGCCAGAGGCTACGGCGAAAACGCGTGCGCCCATGCGTTTGGCAAGCTGGATGGCCAGATGTCCGATGCCACCACTGGCACCGAAGATCATCACCGTCTCTCCGGATTTTAAATGCAACGAATCGTCCAATCCGCGCAGGGCAGTCATCGCATCGACCGGCATGGCACCGGCGGTTTCTAGGGATAAGCCCTTGGGGAGCAAAGACGCGGCGTCGGCCTTCACAACTGCGTATTCGCTATAGAATCCGGTTCTACCGTCAAAGCTGGAGAAGCCATAGATGCCATCGCCTTCTTTAAACTTACTGACATCTTCGCCTACTGCGACAATGGTTCCCGCGCCGTCAGAACCGAGAACGTACGGAAAAGATGGTTTTTGATTTGTGATCTGGGCGAAAAAACCCTCTCTTTCCAGAGGGTCCCAAACACCGACGCCGGCCGACTCGACGCGCACAAGAATTTCGTCGGAAAGTATCTCCGGCATTGAGAGCGTTTGCACTTTCATTTTTTCGATGCCGCCAAACTGGTCGATAGCGACCACTTTCCGCGTGGCGGTTGTTGACTTACTCATCTTGAAAACCTCATATGCGGGCGGCGATTAATTAGTGCATTCTAAACGGCAAAAATGTTCACTGGCGATTTCGTGAAGGCAAGTAACCAGAGCATATATCGCCGTTAGGGCACGGCTCCACGCCAGCAGACCTCGCGGGTATTATGGTCGAGCCAAACAAGATGTCGCTTGAGCTTGGGAAACTCGAGTTGAAAATTGACCATTTCCTGCCGCGTCGAATGTGGTTCAACTTCGAAAAGAAATTCTGAGGCCTCTTCCGGTCCAGCAACTAGCGCGCACCGGTTACCGTTGGTGTCTTCGCAAAAGAGATCGATTGAGTTCAGGGTGTCGTCCGTTTGATTGTCGACTGTCAGATCGACCTGCAAAATTCGCCCGCCGAATCCATCCCGCAGCAGCTTAGTGGAGCCGATCTTTATATCAATGCCGTCGCGATTTTGCTTTGCCGTTTTCAGCGTAGCATCGACAGCGCCAGGCATGAGCAGGTCGGTATTGATCTGCATATTCAGGTCATCGCCCGGCTCGAGCACCGCTTGCGGACCGTGTTTTGCAATGGCGAAGGCAGTGGCTAAGAGGGCACCACCGGCGGCGCCACCGGCAATATTGTAGCCGTGCATGGCGATTGTATTTTGCAAGCCACACAACTGATAAGCTACCAACGCACCAACAATCGCTCCGCCTGCCGCATGGGCGGCGATAATGCCAAAGCCCTTCAGTTTAGTCTTAGGCGTCGACGGTTTAAAATTGTCGGCCTCTGCCCGAAAAGCGAAGCTACGACCATCCGGTGTCGTGAAACCGTCAAATGAAATCTGCAGCCATCCTGGTCTTCTCACCCGTCTGGGCGGTACAACACCAGACACGCGGCCATGGAAGACAGTACCTTCAGGAATCACTTTGTTGTCATCGACATAGATATCTTCTGACGTCTTGGCAGTAATAACGTCGCCGACTTTTGCCGGGTACAAGTTGCCGTCTAAATCCCGATCGAGAAGTCTCATCCCGTTTGTCGGCACTGTTGCCAGCTTTAATTTTATCGGTGTGCCCTTGGGCACAAGATACTGGACGCCGCCTTTCAAGACAGTGGGTGCCTTATTGGGCGAGCTCTCCTCATTCTTCTCGGCAGGCTCAGCTAATGTCGGCCAATTCGATGTGGAAACAAGGCTGCTTAGCAGGCAGGCGAACAAGACAACCGCCGACAGGCGCATTTTCGCTGCTTTGATTTTGGCTGCTGAACCGGACTCTCTGATCATTCTCATATCTTGAAATAGGCAAACCGCTTGTTAGTCTATCTTGGTAGTTTATATTGGTTCGCCCGTCAACCTTGACCACTCCACGAGGAAATGTGGCTAAGATTATAATTCGCAGCACCTGTATACGCATGAGCCGTATACAGGCCAGTACCTCTTTAGCTGCCTGGGGCATGCCCGGCAGCGCCAGATGTGCTAAAGTTTATCAACTGGTCGATATAGGCTTACCAACCGAGCCTGTGGGTAATTGACAGTCCGCTCTGGTCGGAATTGCCAGGATGTGACCGCCCGTTGCCTCAGTATCCGTAAGACTCTCTGCACTGTCAGATGGCCGTTGAAGAAAAATCGGACGTAATAATTGGGCGACTGAGCCGGATGATCTCGCAAGAGAACTTCATCGTTCTCAAGTATGGACCCGAGATCAGGCGCGACCTTGACGGGTTGGTGGCCAGTAAACATCTGTTCGATGCTGTTCTTATAGATGTGACTGATTCCGGCTTCCTTTTTTCAGTGGATACTTTGATTAATGCCGCCCGGCTAGCTCATGGTTTCTTGGAAGTGCAGGGTGCGCTTGTTTTTCTAAGCAGCGATAAAGCTGTAGCTGTCGTGCGTGAAACGCTGATGGGCTCAATGACTTTCAACATATTCGAAAATCACGCAGAGCTTTTTGATTTTTCACCCTCTCTGGCAAAGCATGTTCAGTCTGTGCTTGGAACGGGCGCGGGTGCAGCTGAAGAAAGCACAGATCTTTCGCAACAGGTTTTAATGTCTACAGTGCCTGTACTCACCGCGCTTGGTGTCAAGATGAAATCTGGAATGGACACAGCGCAGCGTCGGAACACTGTGCTTGCGGCGGTCGATAACTATACACCTTTGAGCACTATTAGCCATCGCTTAGAGTCGTCTGGCAAAATGAAGCACGATGTGCTGATCGAAGAATTGCATGGACTGGAACAGGCGAAGGCAATCTTTCCGATCTTTCACAAAATCCCGTTCTTAGTTAATTGCTTCCGCAATAAGACACCGTTTACGCTGAAAGATTATTTGCTCGCGGCTAAGTTGGTAACCAGCGATCAACTCGATGACATGATCTTTGAACTGCAAAACTCACAGGTGAAAGATCGATTGACGCTTGGTCCAATGGCCGTGAAAAAGGGCTTTGTCAACACCCGTCAATTGGAAATCGCTTTGCAGGACCAGGCTTTTTACGGTCAATCTGGCGATTCTTCGCAAGTAAAATTGGTAAAACCGTCAGGGGAAGAAGCGCATGTGCAATCTCTGGTCGGTCATTTGGGTACAACCGATCCTTCCAACTTACTCCAGAACCTAACGACGAATCGAGAGACCGGAGTACTTTCTGTTGAATATCGAGATTTGCAGTTCCGTGCTCAGTTTGACGTTGGTAAGTTAACCCATGCGAAAGTCGGCAAGGTCTCAGGCAATAGAGCCGTGACTGAATTTGCTTGCGCCTGGCGGGAAGGGATTTTTGTCTTCATTCAACGGACGCCGCCACCCGATCTGGCTCAAGAAAACTGCAAGTTGACGAAGCCTTTGGATAAGCTCTTGTTAGATGCAGCGCTGGCCAAAGACAACATTGAAATTATTTTGAAGAAGTTATCTAAAGGTTTGCAATGCATTCTCGAAAAAGTGGAAGACGAAGATGATCTGCTAAACAGTGGGCAGTTAATCGATCTGCAAGAAAACACGCCGTTAACGGAAACAGACTTGGAGCTGATGAGGCGTACCCACAATCTTCTCAACGGCTTGACGCCGCTTTCCACGGTCCACCGCTACTTGGGCGATGCCACAACGTACGAACTAGCTCGGGCTGTCGATCTTCTGCTGCACTACGGTCTGGCAACTATCCCAGCTGTGAATTTGGAGGGGCCGCTAAACAAATTCAAAATGTTGATTAAGAGCGTCAGTGAGAAGATCAAGACCGAACGCAGTGTTGCTTTTCTGCGCCTGGCTCTTCGTGATGGTGTTGGCTTTTCGGGCCGTGCTCGAGTCTTTGTCATGAGTAACAATGGCGACATCGGTATTGATATGGCGGCCGCTCGTCAAGCTAATGCTTCTTTGACCAGCGTTGTGCAGGATCTAGAGAACTGGCAGGTTAAGTACATCGAATACGTAAGCCAGGACGTCGATCGTGATGCGCTCTTGTCGCTGATCACCGAGATCCATAGTACGTAAGGGCAACTAGACTAATGCCGGAAGCAGTAATTGTTGATGCTTTAAGAACGCCAATCGGTCGATACGGAGGCGCTCTGAAAGATATGCGGCCTGACGACCTGGCCAGCCATGTGATTAAAGAGTTGGTCAAGCGCAATAATCTCTCACCGGCCGATATTGAAGATGTAATTTTGGGAGCGGCTAATCAAGCGGGCGAGGACAATCGCAACGTGGCGCGGATGGCTGCGCTTTTGGCCGGCTTACCGGTTAGTGTCGCGGGCGCCACCGTCAACCGATTGTGCGGTTCCGGTTTGATGGCCGTGAACATCGCCTGTCAGGCGGTTATTGCCGGTGAAGGGGATCTGTTCGTTGCTGGTGGCGTGGAATCAATGACTCGCGCGCCATTGGTCATGGCCAAGCCGGAAGCAGCATTCGGGCGGGGAGACCAGAAATTGATCGATACCACTCTGGGCTGGCGATTTGTCAACAAAAAATTGGCTGATATGTACTATCCCTATTCAATGGGTGAGACGGCAGAAAATGTCGCGGAAAAGTATAAGATCAGCCGTCAGGCCCAAGACCAGTTCGCCTTGAGCAGCCAGACACGTTACAAGGCGGCAGTCGCTGCCGGCAATTTCAAAAGCGAAATAATATCTCTGCCGTTGCCGCAAAAGAAGGGCGCAACCGGCGTGCAATTTTTCTCTGAAGATGAGCATCCCCGGCCGGAGACGACGATCGCTGACTTGGAAAGACTGAAACCGGCCTTTCGTGACAATGGTACTGTCACCGCTGGCAACAGCTCTGGTATTAATGATGGTGCTGCGGCACTTTTAATCATGTCTTCCGAAAAGGCTAAATCGCTGGGTTATAAGCCGCTGGCCAAATATGTTACGGCGGGAGTGGCCGGAGTCGATCCAGCTTACATGGGTATTGGTCCAGTACCGGCCAGCAGAAAGGTTCTTCAACGAGCTCGGCTGAAAATTGAGGACATCGATCTGGTTGAATTAAATGAAGCGTTTGCAGCACAAGTTTTGGCGTGCATGCAGGACCTTCAACTGGCACCAGAAAAACTGAATGTGAACGGCGGATCCATTGCGCTTGGTCACCCTCTCGGCATGAGCGGTGCGCGGATTCTGACTACCTTAGTGCATACGATGAAGGCGAGATCGGCCCGCTTTGGTCTGGCCACCATGTGTATTGGCGTTGGCCAGGGAATAGCGACGATAATCGATAGTGAAGTGTGATACGGAGATCATTCTTTGCAGGTGGATAGACTGCTTATCGATTTGCTGTCAGTCCTCAAGCGTCTCCAGGGTATCCTTGACGTCGATAAGATGATTATTGAAGATTTTTTTGGCCACATCTAGAAGCCTGAAGACGGTGCGATCGTTGCAAGAGTAATAGATATTATTGCGTTCTTTTCGACTCTTCAGCAGGTTCTTGGACTTTAGGACAGCAAGCTGCTGGGAGACGTTAGGGAGTTCAACGTCTAGCCTATTGCGGATCTCTGAGACCGTCAGCTCGCCATCACGCAGTTCGTCCAATATTCTTATTCGCAATGGATTTGCCAGTGCCTTGAAGAAATCAGCCTTGAAAGTTGCGAGCTTTTTACTCATCTGCTGCTACCAAATTGGAACTATTAGATTTTCCGGTCATGCAACATGACGTTAACACGATAATCAAAATCTATTGCAAAGAAGCATTCCTTCCTGTAAACTATAATAGCAATTGCGAAACTTCGCAAGTACCTTTAGCTTACATCTCCGAAACCCTGCGTGAACAGATAAGGCATGCACTTCGGCACTTCTTTGCTATTAACAAGCTGCGTTTTCCTTCTCCTGGGTGCAATTATCTCAATTTGCACGGGAAGCCGCAAAGCCACAGGATTTTTTAGCACTCTCTTTTTTACCGCAAATGTCTTCATCATCATTGGTGCGATCTCTTCCTGGGGAACAGTATTAGAAGTCAATGCGCCATATCCGTTTTATCTCGGAGTAGCACCGTTTGCTTATCGGATAGATTCGTTAGCTTCTGTATTTTTGCTCTTACTGGGATTAATCGGCGCTAGTGCTGCCTTATTCTCTCCCGGGTATTTGCAGCATTTGCAGGGACGTGTAAGCGCATCTATGTATTGGGCTTGCCTGAATCTTTTTGTAGCCAGCATGCTTCTTGTCGTCTTGGCTGCGAACGCAGTCACATTCCTCTTGTTTTGGGAAATTATGTCATTGAGTTCTGCAGTGCTAGTGGCTGCAGAATCTTCCAGCAAGAAGGCGCAAAAATCAGCGCTTATTTATCTGGGTGCTACCAGGATTGCTACTGGTGTATTGGTCGGTGGTTTTCTTTGGATGTATTCACTTTCGTCATCGTGGTCATTCTCAAATTGGCATCTAAGTACTGCGTTATTCCCGGCGCTACTGATCGCTCTTGGTTTATGCATCAAAGCCGGTATATGGCCATTTCACATTTGGCTTCCTTATGCTCATCCCACCGCTCCCGGTCCTGTATCAGCATTGATGAGTGGAGTGATGATCAAGGTCCCACTCTATGCTGTTATTCGTTTGTTCGTGATGGATGGTCACGGCTCTTTGGCGATAGCCGCGTTATTCTTGACGCTGGGAATGATTTCCTCTGTCTGGGGAGTGCTGTTTGCTCTTGTTCAAAATGATCTGAAACGATTGCTCGCCTATTCAAGCGTTGAAAATGTTGGATTAATTCTCATTGGTATTGCTGTCTGTGTTTATGCTCAGGCTGTCAACTTATCTGAACTGGCAATGATCGGGCTGGTGGCATCACTTTTCCATTGCCTTAACCACGGCATTTTCAAGTCCCTCTTATTTTTTGGTGCCGGGACAATAGATGCGCGCGCACACACACGCGAGTTGGGTCACCTTGGTGGACTGGCTAAAAATCTGCGCTTTACTATGCCTTGCTTCTTGGTTGGCAGCGCTGCCGTCTGTGCCTTGCCTCCACTGAATGGATTTGCCAGCAAATGGCTTCTGTATCAGGGGCTCTTTCAAACAGCCTGCCAAACGGAAAATACGTTGTTGGCAGGCATCATGCTTGCCTCCATAGGTACTTTAGCCTTGGTGGGAGCTCTTTCCATCGCTTGCTTTACAAAAGCTTTCTCAGTCTCCTTTCTAGGGCGACCTCGCTCGCGCTCAGCCGAGCATGCTACTGAAGCGACAGTGCCGATGATATTTTCTCAAGTAGTATTAGCCAGCTTGTGTGTTTTGATGGGTGCGCTTTCTCCTCAGATAACGGCAGCACTGAGCACAATTACACCAGCATCAAAGCTGCTGCCGAAAGTACCATCGCTGCCTCTTTGGTCCCTTGCTATCGTACTCACGGCGCTGGTATCGATTTTCTATTTGGGCGTCTTTTATCGCAAGCGCAATCGAGTTCGCGAGTACCAAACGTGGGAATGTGGCTATGGTCAACTGACTGCGCGCATGCAAGTGACAGGCGAAAGTTTTGTCCATTCGATTGCTCATCTTTTTAGTCCGATTCTGCAATATGAAACCCGTTCGCAAATTGCCGGCAGAGATCGAAGACACTTTCCCGAGAAAATCTCCGCGGAGCCGGTTATGGTTTCGCTGCTTGAATCGAGAGTCTACGGCCCGTTGGTTGCTGGGATAGATGCTCTCAGCAAGCACTTCTCCAAACTTCAAGCCGGCAGTATTCATCTCTATTTATTATATGTATTTGTCACTCTTGTTGTTTTGTTGGCAATTGGAGCTCATTCATGAATTATGCCAACATAGCAAGTTTGTTGTTGTCCATTGTGATTTTGCCATTCATTGTCATTGGCTTGATTCGCAAGGTAAAGGCACGCTTGCAAAACCGCGTTGGCCCCCCAATCTTTCAATCATTGTTCGATTTCATCAAGCTTTTCCGAAAAACAGAAACAGTAAGTCGAGATTCATCATGGATCTTCAGAGGCAGTACTCTGATAAATTTCGCAGCCATGATCGTGTTGGCATTTCTCATGCCATGGATGCCATTTCGGCTCTCTATACCAGGTGACGATATTTTCCTTGTTATTTACTTATTCGCCCTTGTCCGTTTCTTTTCAATAATTTCGGCGCTTGATACTGGTTCTCCATTTGGTGCGATTGGGGGAAGCAGAGAAGCCATGCTTTCTTTGCTGACAGAGCCTGGTATTATGCTCTCCTTTGTTGCTCTGGCATTGTCAGCGCGCACAAGCGATCTCAATCAAATCTTTGCCATTCCTTCTCCCACATCCCAGCTACCTGTGATGGCATTGTGGCTTCTTGCTGGCACGGGACTGTTTCTTGCAAGCCTGGTTGAATTATCTCGTATGCCAATAGACGACCCAACCACGCATCTAGAATTGACCATGGTGCACGAGGCCATGATCATAGAAAACTCTGGTGTCAATCTTGCCCTGGTGGAATTTACCTACAGTCTGCGCCTGGTCATTCTCTTCGGACTAGCAGCACAATGCTTTCTCCATGGCTTGCTGCTTGTCATTAGCCTCAGCTTTTTGAGCATTGCCTTGCTGAGTGTGGCACTTATCTTTCTTTTTGCCCTCCTCACTGCCCTAGTTGAGTCCTTTGCCGTCAAACTAGCCTGGCGCAAGAACCCAGACTTTATTGCTTATTCGCTAACCATGAGTCTCTTAGCATGCTTAACAGCCGTCTTGAAGGGAGCACCGGGATGACCTCTACGGATTTTCTCTTTATCGGCGCTGCTGTCTTTGCCATACTGATGACCGGAAGCGGCCATTTGCGACTGAATCTTTTTCTATACTCTCTGCAAACCATATGCATTGCCCTGGCCACCATTGCCAACGCGCAGTCAACTGGAGAGCAACTCTACTTATCCGCAGTGGCCATTATTGTCATCAAAGCAATTGCCGTTCCCTATTTTCTCGTCTGGGTAATCAGGAAAATAGATGCTGGCAATGATCCAGGGGCGATGTTGCCAATTCCGATGAGCATGCACACCGCAATCATCTTTTTAGCGCTCAGTCATTTTCTAGCGCAATCCTTGCCACGTCCTGCCGAACTCTTTACTGTATTGCCTCCTGGAATGACCACGGCACTGCCAGCCGGAGCGGCCGGTCCTACTGCTGCCATCTCTCTTTTACTTACCGGCATTCTTTTCATGCTCACTCGAAGAGTGGCGTTAAGTCAAATCATCGGATTTCTGACCATGGAAAATGGTATTTATCTTTTCGCCATCACCGAGACAAGGGGCATGCCAATGCTTGTCGAGATGGGCGTGTTACTCGACGTTCTGGTTGCTGTAATGATCGCCGGACTGATCACATTCAGAATTAAGAAAAGCTTCGAGCACATCGATGTTACTCAACTCACTGCCTTGAAGGAGAGTTGAAACCGCCATGAGTCATTGCGCTCTTCTTTTGATCATACCGCTTTTGATGGCACTCGTTGCTACCATTGTCCGCTCGCTGCGGTCTCTCACAATTTTGACCGCCATCGCCTATTGCATTCAGGTTGGATTGACGGCCTGGGTAGTGAGTCCATTTCTTACTTCAGAAAAGTCTGTTTTATTTCTCAATTCTGCCTTTTCCATTGACAGAGCTTCTGCATGGTTTCTTCTGCTCACGACTTGCGTGGTGGCAGCTGCTCTCACGCAAGCGCATTATTACTTTATGCAAGAGGAGCGAGGTAGCAATTCCTTTCCAATTGGTCATGTTCGTCTGTTCTATATACTTTGCGCCTTTTTCTTAATTGCCATGATGGCAGTCTACGTTTGCAACAACCTTGGCTTCCTCTGGATAAGCGTTGAAGCCACTACACTTTGCTCCGCCGGCCTTGTGTACTTTACGCGTACAAAACACGCACTTGAGGCCACCTGGAAATATTTCATCATTTGTAGCGTCGGTATCGCCTTTGCTCTTCTTGGAACCATTCTCATATTTGCATCCAGTCAATTTGCTTCACGTGATGGGACACTTTGCATAAACGAACTGATCAGATTAGGACCACAACTCAATTTAACTCTCTTCAAATTCGGTTTTATATTTTGTTTTCTGGGTTATGGCACAAAGGCAGGAATTTTTCCCCTGCACAGCTGGCTACCGGATGCACATTCCGAAGCGCCGGCTCCCGCGTCAGCCATCTTGTCGGGTGCTCTCTTGAATTGTGCATTGTTTGCCATTTTGCGACTCTGTCAGATTTCCCAAGCCTCACGACATCTGACCCTCAGCAGTAGCCTGACCATTTGGGCTGGCTCCATCACGGTAGTAGCAGCAAGCGTTTTCCTTGTCAGACAGCATGGATTGAAGAGACTCTGGGCCTACTCAAGTGTCGAGAATGTAGGCTTGATGCTCGTGGCAATTGGATTGGGATCGCCAATGCTATTTTTCCTTCAGGCGGCCAACCACAGCTTGGCAAAAGTGGCATTGTTTCTTCTGTCGGGAAACATCATTCAATCAACTGGCACAAAGAATTTGAAAGATGTGCGCGGCATTCTTGCACTAGCACCTTCGTGGGGAATTCTTCTTGCCTTAGCGGCTCTTGCTGTAACAGGTGTGCCACCATTTGGCGCGTTCATAAGCGAGTGGTTGATACTGACACGCAACATCGAGCTCAGTTACTACATTCCTGCTCTTCTGGTGATCGTCGGACTATCACTGAGCTTTGTGGCAGTGAGCGCGCATGTCGGGCGAGTGTTGTTAGGATCACCTATGCAAAATGTGACAGCCTTTCGTCCAGTTACTTCGAGCATAATTCCAGCATTATTAATCTGCTGTTCGTTTATTCTTGGATTAATTGTCGCTCCTAACAGTTTCTGGGGGGCATGGCGATGATACCCAATCTCCAGGAAATGCCGATTGAACAACTGAGCTCATTTCTGCGCCCGTGGTTAAAGGAAAAAGGGCATCGTCTTGGGCTTTTGACTTCGATTGATGGAGGGCAACTTGTCACTCTCCTTTTGAATACCCAAGATTCATCAACTGCGGTCGTAAGCACACCTTTGCATAGCGATGAATATCCATCGCTCACTCCGGTGATACCGCAAGCTCATTGGTTCGAGAGAGCTCTCTATGATTTATTTGCTCTCAATCCAATTGGCCACCCTCGGCTTAAACCGGCTGTAATAAATGAAGCGTTCAAAGATGGATTTGCTCGGTTAAGGCCAGAGCAACCTTCTGCTTCTCTGTCAAAAAGAGCTGCCGATGATTTCAGCTATCTGCACGTAGAAGGTGAGGGGATTTTTGAATTGCCGGTTGGACCAGTGCACGCAGGCATAATTGAGCCTGGTCACTTCAGATTGAGTTGCCTTGGTGAATCGGTGGTAAATCTGGAGATTCGACTTGGTTTTTTACACCGCGGTGTGGAGAAGCGCTTAGCCGAGGTACCTTGGCAGAAGGCACGTTTCGTAGCTGAAGCAGCAGCAAGTGATACGGCATGTGCGAATGCACTGGCACATGCAATCGCGATCGAATCGTTGCTCAAATTGACGGTGCCGGCGCGCGCACAATATTTGAGGACGCTGGCGCTCGAGATCGAACGATTAGCGATGCACATCGCCGACATTGGCGGTATGGCCGTAGATTTGGGATACTTGACTGTTGCTGCAGGATGCTCAAGGCTCAGGGGTCAAGCACTTCGCCTAGCCGATTTACTGAGCGGCTCTCGCTTTCTTAGAGGATTTATCGCGCCTGGCGGTGTAGTCTTTGATCCAGACAAGGTTCTTTTCGAGCTCAATACAACGGTAAGAGATCTCAAGCGTCGGCTCATACCGCTGCTTGAATTTTTCATCAATAGTCTAAGTGTATATGAGCGTTTACGCGGAACGGGGCAGTTGTCATCGTCTCTTGCAGAAGAGTTTGGAGTTGTCGGTGTAATCGCAAGAGCGAGTAACATCAACTATGACGTGCGTTCTGTATTTGCTCATGCGATGTTTCCCAAGCTTGCACCACCTGTAGCGCTGGATGCCGGTGGAGACAGTTTATCTAGAACTCTAGTGCGGGTCGCCGAGATCAGGTCGTCGCTAGATATTATCGAGAATACACTCAATGACTTGCCATCCGGAAGCATAATCGGCACTTGTCCATCGGATCTTCCATCTAACAGCATCGGCATAGGGATTGTCGAAGCGTTCAGAGGTGAATTGATCCATATGGTATTCACCGACGGGAGTGGAAGAATCAAGCGATATGCCATCAAAGATCCCAGTGTCAACAACTGGACAGGATTAGCGATTGCTGCTCGCAATAACGTGATTGCCGATTTCCCGATTTGCAACAAGAGTTTCGCTCTTGCGTACAGTGGTCACGATTTGTGAGGGCTGCATAGAATGTTTGATCTATTAGCCTACCTTTTGAAACAAGGCAAAGCAACGCAATTGGAGCTGTTTCCCAATCTTGATGCCGGCGCGCGGGGGTTGCCTGCTATCGACGTCGAAAAGCCATGCAGCGGTACGGAATGCATGGCTTGTGTGGATATCTGTCCAACCAGCGCCATATCAATTGCCGATCAACAAGAAAATTCCGCGGCCGTATCTTTGAACCTTGGTGCTTGCATTGGCTGCGGGCTCTGCATCACCACTTGCCCAACTGGTGTATTTACTAGTAACTCATCCACGCAAACAGCAGTGGAGAATTTCGACCAACTGACAATTTCTAACCTACGTGCACCAATCCCAAATGCCGCCACAAAGGCTAAATCGACCATCTTTAAACAATCTCTCGCAGTGCGCGTGGTATCAACTGGATGCAGCGCTTGTGATCTGGAAATTGGCGCGGCTGGAAATCCGATCTTTGACATGGAAAGATTTGGCATTTCGTTGGTTGCCTCACCACGTATGGCAGATGCTCTTTTGGTGACAGGTCCTGTTGGTAAGGGCATGCAAGAGGCATTGAGGCGGACATACGAAGCCATGGCAGAACCCAAACTTGTGATAGCCTGCGGCACGTGCGCCATATCAGGCGGCGTTCATGCCAATGGTTACGCCAACGCCAATGGTGTCCGAGAAATTCTGCCTGTCGATGTTTATATTCCCGGTTGTCCGCCACATCCATGGAGCATTATCCACGGATTGTTACTTGCTAAGGAAAAAGTTCAAGTTACAAAAAATACTTGAGCCGGCACTGTCGGGGCGGAATCTGTCAATGATAGTTCTGTGAACATACGAAACTTTGTCCATAAGGGCTTGAAGAAGTCTATGCAGATGAAAGCGTAAAAGGCATTCCGCCTGATACAGTGGATAAGCTCCGAAAGATGCTTGGCTTGAAGGAGAAGACAACATGGCAATGAAAAACCCGCCGCATCCAGGAGAATTTGTTCGGACGGAAATTATTCAAGCCGCAGGCTTGACTGTCACAGCAGCCGCCAAAGCATTGCATGTCTCGCGTCCTGCTTTGTCTAGTTTGCTCAATGGCAAGGCAGCTCTGTCCGGAGATATGGCGCTCCGCATCGAGAAGGCCTTTGGAGTAAAAATGGATACACTGATGCGGATGCAATCATCTTACGACATTGCTCAGACCCGCCAGCGTGCGAAACAAATCAATGTCAGGCGCGTTCCATTTTTTGCTGCAGCTCCTTAGAACTCCGCACTTACACGTACAAAATTTTCCCACCTAGACTGTCTCAACTATCATAGACACAGAGGGCTTCTCCGGAAGTGGCTATTTTGTCCCGCTAAGTAATTTTTTTGTACAAGCTTTGCATGTGTAGCCTGAGTAATTTTGGCGCTTTGACCATCGTGAACAGCACCACCAATATTGTCATGCAACCACCAAATACAACCGAACGAGTTAGTCCCATCCATTGAGCTGTGACACCAGACTCGAATTCGCCGATCTCATTTGATGAACCGATGAAAATATTGTTCACAGCCGAAACGCGTCCCTTCATATCGTCAGGCGTGCAAAGTTGATAGATCGTCTGTCTCACCCAAACGCTCACACCGTCAAGTGCTCCGCTGAGAGCAAGGAGCAGCAACGACAAGTAGAAATTAGTCGATAGGCCAAAGCCGATCATGCACAAGCCGAAGCCAGCAATTGCCCCAAAGAGCACAAGTCCGGCGTTACTTGTCAGAGGACTATGAGTTAAGATGGCGGCTGTGAACAGGGCACCCATTGACGGTGCCGCTCGCAGTAAACCAAGCGCGCCCGGCCGCCGTGAAAAATCTGATCGGAAAAGATCGGCAGCAAGGCCACCGCGCCACCAAATAAGACGGCAAACAAATCTAAAGCCATGGCCCCAAAAATAATTTGGTTGGAAAAGACAAAACGCAGACCAGCCTTGATATTCTGCCAGGCTGGCGGATTTTCGCCAGGTTCGAGAATAGTTCTAGATTTGATCAAAGAAAAGCAAATGAAAGAACCGATGATCAGTGAAGTACAGATCGCATAAGTGGCTGAGGCACCAAATTTGAGATAAGAGATGCCCCCTAAGATCGGCCCGGCTAGAGCACAGGCTTGCCAAACAGCGCTGTTCCAGGCTGCGGCATTGCCATACAACGGACGCGGCACGATGTCAGACAACATACCGAAGATTGCCGGTCCATAAAAACCGCGAGCGAATCCGGTAAAGGCGATGACAGCAAAGATCACCCAGACGAGCAAATTGGTCTCGGCAAAGTGGGCTGAACAGAGAGATAGTGCTGCCAGGCAGGCGACTAACATGGCGACCGTGCTAAGGGCGATTGTCCGGCGGTCAACGATATCAGCGACATGACCGGCGTAGAGGGCGATGGTGATTGCTGGAATGGCCTCAGCTAGACCAGCGAAGCCAAGAAATAGAGCGCTTTTAGTCAAAGCGTATATTTGCCAGCCGACAGCCATTCCCTCTATTTGTAGAGGTAGTGTCACCAACAACCGGCCTAAGAGCAAAAGACGAAAATCGGGGATTTGGATGGCGGCGGGCACGCGATGTTCCATGCATGCTAACGAGCTGTCGGCGCAGTTTTTTGCGCTAACTTGCGGACGCCTTGCGTGACAAATTCAACGATGCGATTAGCTGAGATGCCTGTATGGTCCAAATTCGGATTGTAAATGGTTATGTTCCATCCACGCACTATGCCGGAGGTCAAAATCGGCTCGCTCAGCCCGTCCAGCATTTCCCAAGTTAATCCGTTTGGCTGTTGATAATCGACTGCCGGTAGTGCTTCGGTCGACAAAATATCCAGATCTAAATGTAACCACGCTGACTGGACAGCCATCGTAAAGACATCCATGGCCATAACTGCTGTTTCTTTGCACCCAGCGCTGCGCAAATAATATTCATCGTAAAAAAGTACATCGTTGGCGATCGAAGGCACTTGCTGCGAATTTAACATCGCTGCATCCCGAGGGCCGAAAACTAAAATGCGCGAGGGTTCAATCGCCGGCACTGCTGCGCCCAGTGCCGCACTGACTGGCGATTTCTTTAGAAGCAAGCCGAGTTCCATGTCTGCAGCCTCGCCAGTGGGAGATAAGTCTGGCGGATAAGCATCCTCATGCCCGTCGAGAAAAATCAGGCCTAAGTCGGCCGTCTTCTCGGCTAATGCACCAAGGCAACCGATGAGCAGTGGACAATCGCCACCGATGACCAGCGGGAACCGATCCTGAGCAAAAGCGGTGGACACGGCCGCTTTCACGGCGCCGAGCATCGAAACTAATGAATCTTCGGCAATTATCCCTGCATTATTGCGGGTAGGGACTGGCGCTTGGAAATTGATGTTGCCGAAATCTTGGACATCGAATTCGCGATTGAGGCTAGCTACTAATCCAGCTTGGCGCAGAGCATCAGGCGCTTTTGCCACTCCATCTGTGAGGCCTGAGGAATTGGTCGGGACACCAATGATTGCAAACTTCATATCTGTAACCCGTGATTGACAACCTCGGCGGACTAGAATAGCCTATCATCCCCATACTTCTATTATGGCCAGGCTCGGCTAGTTTTCCGAAGTTTTACTGAGCAGAGGCATGTCAATATTAATTTGTGGCGTGCCGCTCTCGCTGGAGATTCTGCTTATTGTCTCTCCTTTTCAACCGACTGGCGCGGACAAGAGCGTCTATATATTGTGTCTCTAGAGGGATCTTATGGCTGCCAAATTATACAAACGTGTTCTTTTAACCAACGACGATGGCATTGACGGTGACGGCATCAAGACTCTCGAGCGAGCTGTTTCCGGCGTGGCTGAAGAAGTTTGGATTGTTGCTCCAGAAAGAAACCATAGCGGATCATCCGCCAGCATCAACCTGAGAGAGCCCTTAAAAATCAAACAGCTTGGCGATTGTAGATTTGCCGTGATCGGGACGCCATGCGACTCGGTCATTACGGCAGTGCGATACATTATGCGAGACGCGCCACCAGATTTAGTGCTTTCCGGCGTTAATCGGGGCATGAACTTATGCGACGATCTCCTTTTTTCCGGGACGACGAACGCGGCTCTTGTCGCTCTCTTCTTTGGCTTCAAATCAATCGCTTTCAGTTTAGCCTATCATGACGTCAATGAGCTGCGTTGGTCTGTTGCTGAAGAATGGGTTCCTCGCATTCTGAAAACGCTGTCCAGCGCTGGTTCGGCCTGATTCCGCCAGCTTCAACGTGAACTTTCCCGACGTCGCCGCTGAGTCTGTGCAGGGTATGGAATTTGTTAGACATGGAAAGGGTTCAATTTTGGCAGTCGAGGTTGAACCTGAACCCAGACTCTACGCTGGTGAAAAGATTCACTTCTGGTACGGTTCAATCAAAGGCCGCACCGATGCCATCAACGACGACAGCGATCTTGGTGCTTTGCGTCGCCATTCAATAGCGGTCACACCAATCAAACTTGATCGCACCGATTACGCTGTGTTAGACAACTTGCGTAAGCAGATCAGCCAAAATGATTTCTCAAAGAGCTAAGAGGTTCTACTCAATGTGATCGCTCAGTTTGTGTTCAGTTGGCAGCTGGTAGCCAGTTAATTTGGACAACGCTTCCATTACTTCCCAAGTCGTCTTTTCAAGATCTTTGCTGGGCTGAATCGGTTTGCCGATAATCACCTTTGCTATTTGCCGAGCTTTATTCGTATTTACCAGGCCAACCGGAAGAATGGGCACGTTATTGGAATAGGCAAAATATGCCGCCCCCAAATGCGGGCGACCAAGATAGCCGGGCTTTTTGCTGCGCGTGCCTTCGATAAACATGCCGATATTCCAGCCGCTTTCAAACACCTTCTTGATCGTTTTAATCGCTGACTTTTCCGGCTTGACTCTATTGATCGGGATTGCACCAAAGAAATTGATTAGCGGCTTCAACATTTTCACTTCAAACAGCTCAGTTTTGGCGATGTAAGCCATCGGAATGTCCGTGCCGATGCAGAGCAGAGGTGGATCCCAATGAGACAAGTGATTGCCGACAACAAGCAAACGTGTGTTCTTAGGTATATTCTCGCGGCCGCTAATCTCCAGGCGAGTGCGAATTCGGTAGATCGGCCCCAAGATGACGCGGGCCGTGAACATGTGCGCTAGTTTGCGAAGGGGATGGTAGACCCTGGGATTAAATTCGGCCATGCTTATTGGGCCGAGCAGCCGTTGCTTTGGGCAATGATATGCGGACGATCGAATTATCCTCCTGCTGACTGACAAAGAGATTGCCGTCCTTGTCCAGTGTCAAATAATAAGGCTTGCGGAAGCCGGTGCCGATCACGGTAGAGACACCGGCGGGGCTAATTCTGGCTACTGTACCGCCAGCATAATTGGCGACATAGAGGTTGTTTGTACCATCAACAACCAAGCCAATCGGCCCTTTCAAATTCGCCCCTGAACTAAAAACTGCTCGGCTGCCATCGGCATTGATTCTCTCCACTGTATTACTCAGGAAATTTGCCACATACAAGTTGCCCTGCCGATCGAATGCCAGTCCAGCAGGCGCTTCAAAGCCGGAGGCGATAACCCGAATCTGGCAGTTAGAAAGGGCAGGTACAGGAGTTGTTGCCTGCGCTTTGAAAGCTGGATCGAGTGTCGCCAAATTCGGTGGACTGGGCTGACTATTTTGAGGCGGTGTCTGCGTCATTGGCTCTTGAGCTGTGGGTGTCAGCGGCAGCTGTTGGCTTTGCTGCGGTTGTTGCCCTGGCGGTAAAAAATTCTGCTGAGCCGTTGGCAGCGACTGCTGCACTGCCGGCGGTGCCATCATCGCCGTCTGCGGAGGCGAGAATTGACTTTGCGGCGGTGCGGCTTGCTGCGTTGCGGCAGTGGAGTAACTGGCAAAATCAGGTGGCGGCGTATAACCTTGGGGTGGTGCAGTAATGCTCGGTATGGCAGGCGGCGCGGTGCTGCCGATTGTCGCCGCATTGCTTGCGGCCATTGTCGCGTTGCCACTCTCATTATTGACTGCCGGCATGGAGTTCGGTGTTGTTGGCGATGTGGCATCAATCAATGCTAAACGCTTTTGTGCGTCGGCAAAATGGGGATTATTGGGAGCAATAGTCTGTAGTTGGACGCGAGCATCGGCTCCCTGCCCTAGATCGATATAACACAACGCCAATTGATAATGCGCGTCTGGATCTGTCGGCTTGACTCTGAGCACTTCCAGATAATGAGGCACCGCTTCTTTTAGTCGGCGTTCACTCTGAAAAAGCATGCCCAGGTTGTATTGGGCGTCAGCCAGGTTGGGATCGATATCACAGGCCCGCTTAAAAAAGATAATTGCCGACTCTGGACTGCCCTGTTTGTAAGCATTGAGACCGAGATTGTACATGGCAACGGCGTGCGAATTGCCAGACTGGGCGAGCACCTTTGTGCTGAAAGAAAAGGTCACTGCCACTGCTAAGACAGATAATAATCCAGCTTTTCTTTTGCGAGACATCATTAGCCAACTCTCCTAACTACTTCTTGTTCTGTTCCGTCTCTTCTCTATCTCTTTCTTCCACGAAAACTTGGCAACTGTGAATCTTCTTTCTAATTTGAACGTCTATCGTCTATAGATACGGCCATGGAAGTAGATTGTGGTCCGAATAGGGGTGAGTGAGAAGGGTGTTACGGGGTATATAACGTATTACTAACGGAAAAAGTCTATAACGCTCCCCCATGGCTGAGATCCGGACTTAACCAGCAACTAGAATAAAGGAAACCAACGAATATGCGAACCTTTGGCCACATTGTCACCTCGGCTGGCGTTAGCTTGGCCAATTATGCGGCTTATCGTTCTCGGCAGGCGGCTGTCGCCAGTTTTTTTGCCGGTTGGCTGATTGACCTTGATCATCTCGTTGATTATGTTCAAGCGCATGGCTGGAAGCCGAATTGGGCTCGGATTAACGAAGCTAGCCACGAAAAATACAGCGGCAAGCTCTATTTGCCTCTCCATTCGTTCGAGCTTTTGGCGATTTTCTTCCTTCTTTTCCGAGGACCTCGCCGTCAACCCTATCGGATGGGCATCACACTCTCCATTCTGACCCATCTGCTCCTCGATCAAAGGTGCAATCCATCGCGCAGACCATTAACTTATTTTTTGGCAGACCGCATTCGGAAGCGGTTTGATGCTGATTTGATTTTGGGCACCGAGCTTCTTTTGGCGCCAGGTCAGGCTGAGTCTCAGCCTGGCTGACTACCGGCTGGCTAATTGATGGGCTACGCCGGTACGTTGAAGCTGCCTTCACCGATGGGCGGATAGATATCTTCTTCCTCTTCTTCGTCTTCGGTAGGCATCGTGTGGCCTTGGAAGCCTGTACCGGCTGGAATCAAGCGGCCGATGATCACGTTCTCTTTCAGACCACGCAACCAGTCTTTTTTACCTTCAACGGCAGCTTCGGTGAGGATTCTTGTCGTCTCCTGGAAGGAGGCTGCAGAAATGAAGCTTTCGGTGTTCAAGCTGGCTTTAGTGATGCCCAGTAGCACAGCAGTGTAAGTGCACTCGCGCAACCCGGCCTGCTTGCACTTCTCGATCTCTTGATCGAGATAATAACGCTCAAGCAATTCACCCGGCAACATAATCGTGTCGCCTGGCTCATCGACGCGAACCTTGCGGGTCATCTGCCTGACGATCACTTCGATGTGCTTGTCGGCAATCTCCACACCTTGCGAACGATAGACGGATTGCACTTCATCCACTAAATACTTTTGCGATGCCTCGATACCCATTAAGCGCACAATATCGTGCGGGTTCGGTGGTCCGTCTGTCAGTGCTTTCCCCGGTGTAATGTCCTCGCCGTCTTCGACGATGACGTTCAGACCAGCCGGTACAGTAATTTCTTCTTCATTGCCTTCACTATAGACAACGAAAAGACGGGTGACATCTTCTTCGCGCTGGATGCGAGCGCGACCAGCTTTTTCAGCAAGAATGGCGCATTCTTTAGGTTTGCGCGCCTCAAGCAGTTCTTCGACGCGCGGCAGACCCTGAACGATATCGCCTGTCTTCTGTCGCTCAAAGATGAGAGTGGCAAGTAAATCGCCCCGCTGCACCAAGGCCCCATCTTCACTTTGGAGCTGAGTGTTGCCAGAGATAAGGTACGGTCTGCCTTTTCTCACCACAACTTCGCTGCCTTCGACCCCCGTAACCTGACCGGAGTGTGTTGATGTCGACGATTTGGAGATCGGATCGCCCGGTCTGAGCAGATCTCCTTCCTTGGCCGTTACTGCACCCTTGGCCTTGTGATAGACCTGCTGTTCCTGGGTGATTAATAGAATCCGTCGTTCATCTGACTTGGACAGTTGGACGCGCGCTGCATCTTTTGTCAGTACTTGCGTGGTAGCAACGGCCGATTTTGCCGGCACGATATCGCCATGCTGCACCGAAAGTAGTGTCACGTTTAGATCATGATCACGGCGCAGCAAGATGTTCTCCTGTACCACGATGTTCAAGTTTTCGCCTATTTCGACGATGCCCTTAAGGCCCATCAGCTGCCCTTGCATTTGCAGGACGAGCGATGTTCTTGTCAATTGAGCACCTTGCAAATGGCGGACCTTTTCCCGATCGCGGAAGAGAAGCTGGGTGACCGAACGCAAACTGATTTTGTCATCAGTGGCTCGGTGCTTGAATTTTGTCTCTTTCGGTTCGATCCAGTATTCCTCAATCGGCCGCACCAAAAGCTGCATGGTGCCGTCTTCCTTTTCCAGGACATTGACAATCTTACGATCTTTGAATTTATGGCCCTCGATGATTTCAGTGCCTGGCTCGACGATCTGACCTTCAGGCACTTTTACATCGGCCGGGTCGGAAATATTGAAGAGATCGCCGGGACGAATGATCACTTCGTGAATAATATCGTTATCCGCGACTATCTCAACGACACCCTCCATATGGGCGAAGACGTCTTTCACGACCTCTTGTCCGGCCGTGACAATCTCGCCAGATTCAGACATCTTCAAGCTGCTGTCTTTGGAAATGAAGTGCACTTCCTCTGGCACGAACAAAATGCGCCCAGCTTTTGTGACGACGCGGCGATCGTCGATTTCTACACCGTCATAAATGATCTCGCCGCCGGAGGAGACGACGTTGGTCCCGTCATCGACCAGTTCAGCGATGATTTTGCCGTTCTCAACCACCTCATCATTGACGACCTTCAGGGTATAGGCTTCCTTGCTCTTTGAGACTCGCCAGATATTGGCTTGTTTTGATTGTTCTAGCTTGGCGTTGCCGGCCCCGACAGAGGAAATGATGACGTTGATCTCTTTACCTTTAGTCAGACGCTGCAGATTGGCATTTTTCTTGCCCTTCAAAGGTTCAGTTTCAATTTCCGAGCCAAAACGCACTTCACCACCGTATTCAGTGTTGATCGTGATTTCTGCCAATACATCGTTAGGGTGAACGTCTTGACCGTCTTTGACAACAACATGAGCACCGGACGGCAAGTTGTAAACGTCGCCTTCTAAGACCCAGATGATCCCGGCGCGGTTGGCTGTGCGAGAAATGTTCCCTTGTCGATCGCGTTTTTCGTCCGCCTGGAAGCCATGAAAAAGAATGCGGCCAGAGATGTCAGCTGTAATATCTTTCGTCGCCCGTTCTGTCAAATTCTTCTTCGAGCCCGGCGGATCATATTCAGCTAGCACTTGTCCGGCTGTGACCGGCGAACCAGATTTGACAAGAATTAAGCTGCCAGTCGGCACATTCAGGGATTGCTCCTTATTGCCTGTGCCGATTTTCAAAGCACCATCTTTGGTAGTTTGTTCGACTACATCACCGTACGCGGTGCGTACCGAGCGACTGGGGATCTTGAAGTTCACTTCACCCGCCACCGGTGCTTTCAATTGCGCGCGGCTGCCACCGCCGGCAACAGCGCCGCCAGTGTGGAATGTTCTCATTGTCAGCTGTGTACCCGGTTCGCCAATGGACTGCGCGGCGATGATACCGATTGCCTCGCCGACGTCTACGAGGTGGTTATTAGTTAGCGACCAGCCGTAACACTTTTGACAAACACCATACTGGCTGTCGCAAGTCAAAGGCGATCGCACTTTTACTTGGGAGTTCTTCTTTAAGCTCTTCTCGATTATTTCAGCCAGTTGGCGGTTAATCAGGCTGCCAGCGCGGTCAAAACTTCACCAGTTTCCGGATTGACTAAATCTTGGGATAGACTGCGCCCATAAATTCTCTCTGAAAGCTTGACCATGGCTTTGTCGCCTTCCATGATCGGCTGCATCATGATCCCGCGCTCGGTTTTGCAATCGATGTCGCGAACGATGACGTCCTGGGCGACATCCACCAGTCTTCTGGTTAAGTAACCGGAGTCAGCTGTCTTGAGCGCTGTGTCCACCAGACCTTTTCTGGCGCCATAGCTGGAAATAATGTACTCAGTGACGTTCAAGCCTTCCCGGAAATTGGCCTTAATCGGCAAGTCGATGATCTGACCTTGTGAATCAGCCATTAATCCGCGCATGCCGACCAGCTGGCGTACTTGGGAGATGTTGCCTCTGGCGCCGGAAAACGCCATCATATAGACCGGATTGAGTCGGTCGAAATTATCGACGACTTCTTTGGTCAGCTGGTCGGTAGTGGCAGACCAGGTGTCGATAACTTTGTTGTATCGTTCGACTTCAGTGATTTCGCCGCGTTCGTAACGCCTCTGCGCTGACTCGATCTCTTTCTCTGCACTGGCGATCAGCCCACGTTTGGCCTCCGGTACATCCAGATCATCAATGGAGATAGTCACACCCGCTTTGGTGGCGAATTGAAATCCTAGGTCCTTTAGCGAATTTGCCAGTTCGGCAGTGCGTGCTGTCCCATATTTTTCGTAGACTTGTGACAACAATACGCCAAGCTTTTTCTTATCGACTGTGTAGTTGATGAATTCGAACGTTTCTTGCTTATTTGTGCTGCTGACCATGGGTCCCTCTTGATGCGTCTATGTGGGTGAGGTTTAACAGGCATCCGTTTGCGGTATCGCGAAACGGTGCTACAAAAAGTTAGTTAACCGCGGAGATGGCTTGCCTAACCACTTCGTTGAAAATAATGCGTCCGGGTGTAGTGTCGAGCATTTGCCCGCTTACGTCGCGAACCTTGATTTTCGCGTGTAGATCGACAACCCCTGCTTCATAGGCAGAACGGGCATCGGCTAAGCTGACAAAGCGCATGCCTGCTCCTTTGCATTTTTTCGGATCTTCCGAACCAGGTTTTTCGATCGTCAGGTAATAGATGCCGAGCACCATATCCTGTGTCGGCGTGATCGTCGGACGGCCGGTTGCCGGTAGCAAAATGTTGTTGGAAGCAAGCATCAGCATATGCGCTTCAGCTTGTGCTTCAACCGACAATGGCACATGGACAGCCATTTGATCGCCGTCGAAGTCGGCGTTGAATGCTGAGCAAACCAGGGGATGTAGTTGAATCGCTCTTCCCTCGACCAATACCGGTTCGAAAGCTTGAATACCCAGGCGGTGCAAAGTCGGAGCGCGGTTGAGAAGAACTGGATGTCCTTGAATCACTTCCTCAAGAATCTCCCAGACCACAGCCGAGCCCTTTTCGATCTGCTTTTTGGCGGATTTGATATTTTGCACGATCTGTCTTTCGATTAATTTGTTGATCACGAAAGGCTTGAACAGCTCAAGCGCCATCTCGCGTGGCAGCCCGCACTGGTGCAATTTCAGCTGTGGACCAACGACGATGACCGAACGGCCGGAGTAGTCTACCCGTTTGCCGAGTAGGTTCTGTCTGAATCGGCCCTGCTTACCTTCAATGATGTTCGAAAGAGATTTGAGCGGCCGATTATTCGGACCAACGACGACTCGCCCGCGGCGGCCGTTATCAATCAAGGCATCAACTGCTTCTTGCAGCATCCGCTTTTCATTGCGGACGATAATTTCTGGCGCTCCCATTTCGAAGAGGCGGGCAAGACGGTTGTTGCGATTGATAACCCGGCGGTAAAGGTCATTCAAATCTGATGTGGCGAAGCGCCCCCCGTCTAATTGCACCATCGGTCGCAAGTCAGGTGGAGTTACCGGTAGATTGTCCAGAACGACCCAGGTCGGATCCGTATGGGAATTGATCAAGGCCTCAACCAAGCGTAGCCGTTTGATGATTTTGGCGCGTTTTTGTTGCGAACCGGTGGCGGCGGCCAACTCCTCTCGCAGTTGAACGGACAGCTCTTTCAATCCAGGTAAGTCGAGCAAGCGACCGCGATCGTCCTTGTTGTCCGGGCGTTCGTAAACCGGCTTGGCTAGCTCGTGGAGCAACTGCTTAATCGCTTCCGCACCGATACCTACATCGAACTGCAGATTCGGATCGTCTAAAGTTTTTTCGTATTCCTCTTCCGAGAGCAACTGATATTTGTGCAACTCCGGCGCATTGCCAGCGTTGGTGACGATGTAGGCGTTAAAGTAAACGACTTGCTCCAGGTCTCTCAAAGGCAGATCGAGCAGCAGTCCGATGTAACTGGGTATGCCCTTCAAGAACCAAATATGAGTCACGGACGAAGCCAACTTAATATGGCCCATACGGTGACGCCGTACCTTCGAGTCGGTCACTTCCACGCCGCAACGTTCGCAAGTGATGCCACGATGGCGGACGCGCTTGTACTTGCCGCAGTAGCATTCCCAATCTTTAGATGGGCCAAAGATACGCTCGCAGAACAAGCCATCTTTTTCCGGTTTCAACGTCCGGTAGTTGATGGTCTCGGGTTTTGTTACCTCGCCATGGGACCAGCTTAGGATCCGCTCTGGTGAAGCGATCCCGATTTTTATGTAGTCAAAACGATCGATACTCGTAGGCATATTACCCGACAGACCTCCTATTTAAGCGCTCCGTCGCTCGCAACTGCTCGCTCCTCCGCGCCACTCGCCGCTCAGCTGCGCCCGGCTCTGTCGCCGCGCTTGCCTCGCTACTGTTTTCGCTCGCTCGTCGCCTCCGCTGAATCGACGCTTCACTTCGCACGGCTCCTCGCCGCGCTTCGTTTCGCTGATCCTTCGAATTTATAGTTATTTCGCGCTCCGTCGCTCGCAACTGCTCGCTCCTCCGCGCCACTCGACGCTCGGCTGCGCACGGCTCTGTCGCCGCGCTTGCCTCGCTATTGTTTTCGCTCGCTCGTCGTGCCTTAGATTTCATCTGCGGGTTCGTCACCTTCGTCCTCTTCGGCACCCAATCCAACAACAATCTCTTCGGTTTCGGCTTCCGCCTCACCATCTGATTCTTCTGCGCCGCCGCCGCCAAAGCCTCCTTCGTCCGGTTCGCTTACAGCTACGGCAGCCGAAGGTACGACAGGTTGTCTGGACAACTCGGCCAGTTCAGACTCGATACCAATTTCACCAAATGGGCTGAGCCGGCGTAATCCACGCGGCCTTGCTTCTTCCACTTCGGTCATCAAGTCCACTTCCAGTTCGCCGCCTTCACGAGTGCGTTTGGCTACTGAGACGTCCAGGCCGATTGATTGCAATTCGCGAACCAGCACTTTGAAGGACTCAGGAATTCCCGGTCGCTTCAGGTTCTCGCCTTTGACGATCGATTCGTAAGCGCGAGAGCGGCCGTTCACATCGTCTGATTTGATCGTCAACATCTCTTGCAAGGAATAGGCACCGCCGAACGCTTCCAACGCCCAGCATTCCATTTCTCCCAATCTTTGTCCGCCAAACTGGGCCTTGCCGCCGAGCGGTTGCTGGGTGACCAGACTGTAGGGACCGGTTGAGCGAGCATGGATTTTATCGTCAACCAAGTGCACCAGCTTCATCATATAGATCTTGCCGACGGTGACTGGATTGTCGAACGGATCGCCTGAGCGGCCGTCGTACAAAGTCACTTTGCCGTTATCGCCCACCCATTGGAATCCTGACTGGGCCTTGCCTTTTTTGATCTCGTCGTGGACGAGCACAGACGACGCTTCCTTAGCGAACATCTCGTCAAATGGGGGCACCTCGTATCTCAGTCCGGTCAACATCGCTGCCAGACCGAGCAAAGTTTCAAATGTTTGACCGACGTTCATCCGGCTTGGTACGCCAAGCGGATTAAGGACGATGTCTACCGGCGTGCCATCCGGCAAGAATGGCATATCCTCAGGCGGCAGAATCTTGGCGACAATGCCTTTGTTGCCATGACGCCCGGCGACTTTATCGCCGACGCTAATTTTGCGTTTTTGAGCGATATAGACGCGCACTACTTTATTGGCGACAGGCGGCAGCTCGTCACCCTTTTCGCGGTCGAAGACCTTCACGTCGACGACGCGCCCACCCTCACCGTGCGGAACACGTAGTGAGTTGTCGCGGACATCTCTGGCTTTCTCACCGAAGATGGCGCGCAAGAGTTTTTCTTCCGGCGGGTGCTCGGATTCGCCTTTGGGCGTGATCTTGCCGACCAGGATGTCGTCGGGATAGACACGCGAGCCGATACGGACAATGCCGTTTTCGTCGAGGTGCCTAAGCGACTCTTCCGAAACGTTTGGCACTTCACGTGTGATCTCTTCCGGACCCAACTTCGTTGAGCGAGCATCGATTTCCAATTTTTCGATATGTATCGACGTCATCACTTCGTCGTAGACGAGGCGTTGGCTGATTAGAATTGCATCTTCGAAGTTGTAACCTTCCCAAGGCATAAAGGCGACAAGCAGATTTCTGCCCACAGCCAGTTCACCGCTATTGGTGGCAGCTCCGTCGGCAATGATCTGACCTGGTTTGACAGTATCACCCACTTCGACGATCGGTTTCTGATTCAAGCAAGTATCTTGATTTGACCGCTGGAACTTGCCCAGTCGATATTTCACCAGCCGCTTGTCCTTCGTGCGTACGTGGATGGCATTAGCTGTAACGTATTCCACTTTGCCGTCCAGGTCAGCGACAACCACCATGCCGGAGTCGCGAGCCGACTGCTTTTCGATGCCGGTCGTCACCAGCGCACGTTCGGTTTTGATCAAAGGCACCGATTGACGTTGCATGTTCGAACCCATTAAGGCCCGGTTAGCATCGTCGTGCTCGAGAAATGGAATGAGCGCCGTGCCCACCGAGACGATCTGAATCGGGCTAACGCCGACATAGTCGACTTGGTCTGGTCCGGTTTCGATGAATTCTGCCTTATAGCGCACCGGTACGAGCGCATGTACGAATTCGCCATTGTCTTTGACCGGCACATCACCAGGCGCGACCCTGAATTTGTCCTCTTCGTCGGCAGTTAGGTAATGGACAGTCTCCGATACCCGGCCGTTCTCTACCTTTCTATATGGTGTTTCGATGAAGCCATATTCATTGACCCGGGCATGGGTGGCCAGCGAGCCAATCAGACCGGCGTTGGGGCCTTCAGGCGTTTCCACCGGGCAGATGCGTCCGTAGTGGCTGGGGTGTATATCGCGGACAGCGAAGCCGGCGCGTTCCCTGGACAAGCCACCAGGACCAAGTGCCGACAGCCGGCGCTTGTGGGTTAGCTCAGCCAGCGGATTTGTCTGATCCATGAATTGGGACAACTGCGAGGAGCCGAAGAACTCACGAATGGCGGCGACCAGCGGTTTTGTGTTCAAAAGATTGGCTGGCGTCAGAGTATCTGCATCTTGTAACGTCATCCTTTCGCGGACAATCCGCTCCAGACGAGTCAAGCCGATGCGGAATTGGTTCTGAAGCAATTCTCCGACTGAACGAATGCGCCTGTTGCCGAGGTGATCGATGTCATCGACATGACCTTCGTCATAATGCAAGCCGATTAAGTAATCGACAGCGGCGACGATATCTTCTCGACTGAGTGTGCGTGATGTCTCAGGGATGGATAGGCCAAGTTTCTTGTTCAACTTATAGCGGCCAACTTTGCCCAGGTCATAACGTTTGTCGTCGAAGAAGCGGCTGTCGATGATGCTCTGTCCGCCAGCGACTGACGGCGGATCGCCGGGACGCAATTTGCGATAGACCTCAATTAATGAATCTTCACGAGACTTGGTCGAATCTTTGTCCAGTGTCTTCTTGAGAAAATCGCGATGGCGGAATAGCCCTTCCATCTCTTGGTCGGAATAACCGAGCGCGCGCAGCAAGGTTGTGGCAGGCAGCTTGCGGTTTTTATCGATCTTGACGTAAATGACGTCATTGACATCGGTCTCGAACTTCAGCCAGGCGCCTCGATTCGGAATGAGGGTGGCAGAGAAAGTGCGCTTGCCGTTGGTGTCCACTTCTCGCTTGTAATAGATGCCCGGACTGCGGACAATCTGGCTGACAATGACGCGCTCGGCGCCATTGATGATGAATGTGCCGCGGTCGGTCATCATCGGAATGTCGCCGACATAAATCTCTTGTTCTTTGATTTCACCGATTTCTCGGTTAACCAAACGCATTTGGATACGCAGCTTTTTCGTGTAGCTGGCGTCCATTGCTCTTGCATCTTCCGGAGTCTTGGGCTTGTTGGGCTCCGTATGATCTTCGAAAGTGTAGTTCGGCAAGAAGTGCAGTTCGAGCCGTCCGGTGTAGTCCTTGATTGGACTAAACGCTCTTAACTCTTCTCCCAGTCCTTCATCTATGAACCATTTGAAAGAACTCTTCTGTATTTCGGCTAAGTCGGGTAGATCAGCGATGCGAGAGCTACCGACCCCGAAGGTTCGGACGCGCTCAGATAACTCTAAAGCCATCGATTACCTCTGGATTTTATGGCAGGATGTTTCAGGCAGTTGCAACGGGCAAATGCAGGCACGGAGGTGCAAATATACGTAGTGTCTAATTGTATTGTCAATGCCAGTGTTGGGAAAGATAAACGACGGTTGATGACGCAAACTTCGTTTAAATCTCTCTAATATTGTTGCAGCCCGCACATTCCTTAGCTTAACCATGTATTAAATCCTTTCCACATGTTTTCGCATTTTCTTAATAAGGGTGAGACTTTGTTCCTTATTGGCGCAGAGTGTGTATTTTCAACAAGTTCTGCCGGCAGCATGTTTTTCCCTGTGCGTTGATTTAGTTCGCAAAGAAGGATGTTGGGCTGGTGGTTTCTAACGCTGTGTTAGAAAAACAGCTAGTTTTTCTTTCGTGGCAAGGCGCCCGCTAGCACTAGAACTTGTCTCTTGTCGTTGCCGAAAATGTGTCAAGCCCACTCCAAATCGTGTTCAACACTGGGCGCAGATTTCGTCCGTAAAGCTGTCGAAACATCAGCAACTACCGGATATACCCGAACAGCTCGAGTTACTACCGGAGTTTAGTTATGAATGATCAAGTTAAATTTGAAGTCAAAGAGATGCAGGGTTTAGAGCAGCAATTGCGAGCTGCGGAAGAACCTGGCCATCGTGACGACCTTCGTTGGGCCAGACAAGCGATGCAAGAAGAAGTAGACAGTGTGAATAAAAATCCAGACAAAACCTTCGTTCGCAAGGTTTTCCAGGGAGTGACATTGGTGGATGAGAATAAACCGAATAACGGATCAACTAACCTAAACGATATAGCAGTTCTGCCTGTGATGAAAATGAACTCCGATCATATCGAAATATTGGCAGACGACCGCATTGAGAGTGACTCGCGCAAAGCTTTGGCCAGAGCGAATGCTGGATTACCCGTGACGGCATCCGATCAGCAAGTACAACTTAAATGGCAAAACGAACATAAAGCTTCGTTTGGGCTGCCGGATTCGGCTTCAAAGTCGCAAGTGGACGAGCTGGATCAAGAGCAAGCGCGTGTCATCAGGATGCAAAGCGAACTCGCATACCAGATTCGCCAAAAGGCTGACGAAAATACAATTCGCCCTTACCTTGAGCAACTACAGGAAGAACTTGCATTCGTCAACAAGCGTCCTCTCTTCGCTGAGCATCTCTACAAAGGTCTGAGCAATAGTCAGGCAACTGATTGCGTCGAATTTGTCAAAGGTAGAGGACTGATTCTCCGCGATTGGGATTCGATTAAAGCAGCCGCCGCTCCGCCAAGTGACAGCGGTTAAAGCAATCTCAACGTAGTATCACTCTTGGTGTTTGGTGCTCTGCCACCGTCGCCGGTGACGCGTTTGATTATTTGCTCAACAAAATGAACGGTTTGGCAACTCCTGTCGTCCCGCTAACGGAACACCACGGCCCCATCATTACCCACGTCTGTTCACAACTATCTGGTAATCTTTCACCGAGACATTGAGGAGCCAAGTGGGGATGGAACATCGCTGGCGTGGTGTGCGGTCTTCAAAACCGTTGCGGGGCAGCCTAGCGCTGTCCTGGGTGGGTTCGATTCCCACGCATCCCCGATCTCTCTAATCTCTCCGGTCTCTTGACCCTCTTCGATCTCGTCGATCTCGTCGAATCTTTCCGACATCTCCGATCTTTCTCAATCTTTCTCGATCTTTCTCAATCTCCCTCGATCTCCCTTGGCTCTTCACCGTATCCGGTGGCTAACCGGCCGATATGACTGGTCGGTTCTGGCAAGACACTCTGTCGTTTCCAGAACCGAAGTGACCAGCTCGGACTGACCAGTTCGTTTGACTAAGCAAGCCTGCCAATTTTTGCCCGATGCTGTCTGCCCGGCTATTCTTGACAACATATCCCCGGCGGTGACTGCGATAGTCTCTTGACAATACGGCGAGAAAGTAATGTGCATGTAAAATATGCACTCGCTAAAGTTGGGAAAGACGCGGTGGCAATGGCTGAAGAGCAGTATCCGACGGCGATACCATGCTCAACTTCTGGACAAATATTCTAAAGATCAGCCATGCAACCACCGGCAGTGGCTTGTCAAGTGATAATATGTCCTGTAAAACGCCCAGGAGTCGGGGCTTTCAGCAAGTTGCGGATTTATCAGACTTTTCCTGCAAATCTGGCAGAAAGGCCTTTACTTCGCAACGTGAACTTTTCATAATTGATGTATTGAATACACTTTTCGTCACTAGAAAGTCGGTGTTTTGTGGATGGCCAAAGAGGAGCGCAAGTCTGGTTAGACCAATTCGCTGGCTACCTTGAACTTGAGAGAAATTACTCGTCCAATACTATCCGGGCGTACATGAACGATCTGAAGCAGCTGATCGAGAGTGATGCTGCTGCCGGTAGTGGCACATTGGATTTTAGCCCTGAAAGCAATGGTCAGGATGCCGCCAATGCTTCCGTCGAAACTTTGCCACGCCCAGCGCAGACAAATGGGCTCTTGGAAGCGGATAATCTGCGGGCCTATATCCATCAAATTCAAGAGAATTACAGCCGCCCGACTGTAGCTCGAAAGATTTCGGCGATTCGCAGTTTCTATCGTTATCTGCGTCGCGAACAATTGATCGAAGAAGATCCGTCCAAACTTGTACGTGGTCCGAAGCTCGCTCGACGATTGCCATCTTGTTTAGACAGAGAAGAGGTAGCGCGACTCTTAAGCATCACCGACTCGTCCTCCTTGGGCGTTCGCGATCGGGCCTTGATGGAAGTTTTATATGCATCCGGCATGCGCGTCAGTGAACTGTGCGGCTTGAAAGTGCAAGACTACAATGCAGCCGCTAAGGAAATGCGTGTATTAGGTAAAGGCAACAAAGAGAGAGTTGTTCTTCTCAACGACAGCGCTCAGCAATGGCTCCAGCAATACTTGAGCGATCATTGGTCGAAGCTGGCTGGCGGCCGTTCGCCGCAACCGGAACATCCATTATTTGTCAGCAGGCAAGCGACTTGTTTGTCGTCCCGCTCGGTCCATCGCATCGTGCTGAAATACGCAAAAATGGCCGGTATCAACAAGCTGATTACACCGCACACGCTGCGCCACACGTTTGCTACTCACTTGCTCGAAGGTGGGGCTGATTTGCGGGTGGTGCAAGATTTGTTGGGCCATACGACGATCAGCACAACGCAGATCTACACGCACGTCAGCCTCGACCGCTTGCGCCGTGTCTACTTGAACAGCCACCCGAGAGCATAGCTCAATTCGCGTGCCCGTTTACCCAAGAGCACCGGATTGACCGCCCATAAGCCTCTTGGATACTGGTGCATGCTCCGTTATATAATGGCGCCTGTGGGGCTGTTTTGGACAGCGACCTGTCCCAGCTGTTCCTTAAGCCTGATGGAGTGCCCTTGCCTAGACGGCGATCAGATGAAAGACAACAACGTCGAAGTAATACTTCGGCGATAAGCAAAATTGTCAAATTCACTTTTACCAGCTTCTGCCTTCTAGTGGCGATTGGCATCGGCTATGTCGGTGCTTCGCTCTGGAAATACTTGAAGGAATTACCCGACTTAACCCTTGTTGAACGTTACGAACCGATCGAAGCGATTCAGATATTCGATCGAAACGATCACCTCATTTGCACAGTGGAGGGCGATCAGGATCGGCGGGTTGTGCCGCTCAGTCAAATATCCGGGCAGATGCAGCAGGCGATGCTGGCGGCCGAAGATCATCATTTTTATGAACATCACGGCATCGATTTTGTCAGCGTTGGCCGAGCCTCGATCAAAAATCTCAAAGAGGGTCACGTCGTTGAGGGCGGCTCAACCATCACCCAGCAATTGGTGAAGAATCTTTTTTTTGCTGATGCCCAACGCACCCTGGATCGCAAAATCAAAGAGGGGCTGATGGCTTGGGAGGTCGAAAGACGCTATTCCAAAGAGAAAATTCTGGAGATGTATTTGAACCAGGTATTCTTTGGTAACAGCGCTTATGGCATCGAACGTGCTGCCTTTCGCTATTTTGATAAAACCGCTGCTGAGCTTGACCTGGCTCAGTCTGCCTTTTTGGCGGGTTTAGTTAAGGCGCCTTCTGAACTGAGCGTAGCTGGTAATCCAAAGGCGATCGACAGGCAACACGAAATTCTGGAAAAAATGGTCGAGTATGGCTATATCACTGAACAGCAAGAGAAAACTGCCTTAGACGAAAAGCTGAAATTCAAGAAGGGTGTTAATCCGCTACAAAAGTATCCTTATTATGTGAGCGCTGTTTTGGATATTCTGCGCTCGCGCTTCAGTCAAACAGAGTTGCGTCAACAAGGGCTCAGGGTCTATACCAATTTGGATCCCCAGGCTCAGGAGATTGCCGAACGTGTATTGAATGAGGATTTGAAGAAAACACCGAAAGGCGTGTCGCAAGCAGCACTGGTCACGGTCTCCGTTCAAGATGGTGCAGTGCTGGCGCTTGTCGGCGGTGTCGGTAACTTCTGGCAGCATCAATTCAATCGAGCTACCAATCCCCATACGGCTGGCTCTTCTTTCAAGCCGTTCGTCTATTTAACCGCTTTTCTGCAAGGCAAACTTTCGCCGGACAGCAAGATTGACGACACGCCACTGGTCATTCGGCAACCATATGGGCTGCCTAATTACACGCCCAAGAATTTCGATCACAGATATTTAGGCCAATCACTGTCAGGCGGGCTCTGGCTTTGTCCAGAAACGTTTGTTCGGTGAGAATCGCGCAGCTCGTTGGCGTGGATAATATCGTGGAAACGGCAAGGCAGGCTGGTATCACGACTCATCTGGAGCCCAATCTCTCGCTGGCCTTGGGCAGTTCCGCCGTCACACCTTTCGATATGGCTGGCGCTTACGCTACCTTTGCCCGCATGGGAGTTGCCATTCAGCCTCAGTTATTGAGGAATATTCAAAACAATAAAGGGCAAATCACTCAAGTTTTTGAAGCCAAAGTTGATCGTGTTTTTCCTGTCGAGCCAGTAGCCAAGCTCGTAGATATAATGCAAGACGTCGTCAAATATGGGACCGGCACCATGGCCAAACTACCTGACCGCCCCATGGCTGGTAAAACCGGCACGGCTGACGCAGCAAAAGACATCTGGTTTGTTGGTTACACACCTGATATGTGCACTGCTATTTGGGGCGGTAACGACGAGAATTTGCCGATTCCCGGTCAACATGTCACTGGTGGCGACGTCATGGCACGCATCTGGAAGGATTACGCTAAGGCCTATTACGACGCACACCCGACGCCGGCCACCGCCTTTGCCATGCCCTCACCGCAAAGCAAAGATGAGCAGGGGCGTGAAAAGAACATAGAGAAAAAAGAAGATGGTCAATTGGCGAGGTCAAATGACGACAAAACGAACGCATCATCCGTGGTGCCTCTTAATGACAATTCCGGTCCGATCCAGCTAAAAGATATTACAGGGGCAAGTGTAGAACTGCAAAAGCAAACACCTTTAGAAGATAGAACAAAGACTGCAGAAGAGGCAAAACCAGCACCGGACATTTTGGGTGCGCCGTCTTCGGCTAATGCCGCGCTGACATCCAGCAATCCGCTCTTGCCGGTCACTGTTCCTGCCGCCACTTTGCCCACACCTGTTTACGCGCCCGCTCCTTCACCTGCCCCATCGCCTCGGCCCCGGATACCAGCGAGTCCACCTAATACTACGATTATGATGAGACTGTCTCCGTCTAATAGTGACGTGCCGGATTCGCCTTCGAATTCGCAGGATTCCACCACTGCCGTGAAACAAACTCCTCATAGTTCGGCCAGACGGCCCCGACTCGCCTCTACCCGGTCACCCAAACCAGCCAATTCCGCCCGGCCTATCAGAATCAGAGTCAGAGCCCGGTTGCGCCATGATGCAAAATACTTCTTTTGCGATTTCTGCTGTCCGGGGTGAGCCGTAATGCAAGCAACTTTCTGCGATTCTTGCTGTCCTAGCAACTTTCTGCCAGTCCTTATGTCCGGGGTGCGCCGTGATGCAAACAACGTTCCGCGATTCCTAACAGAGCCCTTAAAGGACGTTGATGAATTACCAAGCTAAGCAATCGGCCGCCAACAAAATTTGGTGCTGCGTCTTGATCGCCGTTTTGGCTATCCTTTTCATGCAAACTCGGGGAGGGAAACTAGCCAGCTATAATTTAGTCATCGGCGCAGACGCACAAAGCATTGGGGCCCAGGTGTTTCTAGACGGAGAGCTTGTCGGCACCATATCGCAAAATCTTGATTCCGGCTCGGAGGGTGGCATCTTCTGGACTCAGGCAGCCAATGGACCGCATTTAATCGAAGTGAAAAAGCCACGATATCGGACTTTTTCCAGGCGGATTGATCTAGACCGCGAAGCCTACATCGGCGTGGACTTACAAAAGGCAACGGAATAAACTAGAACCCTCGTGGAGGATCGATCATGGCTGACTACAAAGAACAGGCAGATTTGTCGATGGGACAAAACCACGCTGACACCAGAGTGATGAGGAAGGGCTGGTCGAGGCGCGAATTTGTTTTCTGGGCACTAGCAACATCGCTTGCGTCGTGGCCCGCCAGAATAGTCTTTGGCCGGGAACTGCATAATGAGATTCCATATCGAGTACTGGGTAAAACAGGCGAGAAAGTTTCCTGTGTTGGCTTGGGTGGCTATCACATTGGCTTGCCGACGGAGGCGGAAGGAATTCGCATCATCCGTTCGGCACTGGACAATGGCATCAATTTCATGGACAACTGTTGGGATTATAACGGCGGTAACAGCGAGATTCGCATGGGAAAGGCTTTGCGCGATGGTTATCGAGAAAGGGCCTTTCTCATGTCTAAGATTGACGGCCGTGATAAAAGGACAGCGGCCAGGCAGATCGACGAATCGCTGCGGCGGCTACAGACCGACCGTATCGATCTCATGCAAATCCATGAAGTAATTCGCTTAACCGATCCGGATAAATGCTTTTCTGCCGATGGAGCGATCCACGCTCTAATTGAAGCAAAGAAGGCCGGCAAGATCCGCTACATAGGATTCACTGGACACAAAAGTCCGGACATCCACTTGCAAATGCTCGAAGTGGCTCAGAAACACGAATTCCATTTTGACGCAGTACAAATGCCGCTGAATGTTATGGATGCACATTTTGAGAGCTTCGAGCGTAAAGTATTGCCTGTGCTTGTTAGCCAGGAGATCGCGGTGCTAGGCATGAAGCCAATCGGCTGTGGCATAATTTTGCAAAGTAATACCGTGCCGGCGGTAGATTGTTTGCGGTATGCGCTTAGTTTGCCTACCAGTGTCGTCATTACTGGATGTGATTCGATGGCAATACTTGAACAAGCGCTTCGCGTCGCTCGCAATTTCAAGCCGCTGTCCCCGGATGAGCGCTTAGCGCTCCTTCAAAGAACAGCTCCACTAGCCGCTAACGGGAAGTTCGAGCTTTATAAGTCCAGTGTCCATTTTGATGGTACTGCCAAACATCCGGAGTGGCTTGGCTAAATAATGATGCAAGAGCCCGGCCCTTTCCGTGCAGATATTGCTATTTTCACGCGTTACACGCGTTAATCGCGTCAATCGATCGCCAAAAGTTCGCGAATATCGTATGCACGAACGATGAATACAATGGATCTGTTTAAGCAGTCTTCCAAATGGGACAGAAATATTCAGACAACCAGGTGGGCATGAATCGCATGGACGAATGAAGGTCGTGCCGCTCCTCTCGTCCCATGCGCCTCGTTGCATCCCCCAAATTCCTGCCGTTGACTCGCCTGTGCCCCGGAAACCATAGCGCATTGATCAATGCTCCCTGATTTAGTTCTGCTAAATTCACCTTCCTAGGTGCTGCTGTCTTGAAATATATTCTCTTCTCACCATAACGAAATGACGTCGGCGGTCCATCCGTTATATACGTAGGCTCTGCATTGGCTACTGCCGGAAGACCCAGCTTAGCCGCTAAATCCGCCCCGTGCTCAAAGAGCTTCTTGCCAAATGCTCTCGCTTTTGCCCGGGCTACTTCCCAAACACTGGGCATTACCAATTTAACCTCCGGACAGATCTTCATAAAGACGCCTCTGGCCAAGCGCATAATTGCGCCCTTCTTTACCATCCGGCTCATAACCATATCGACCGCCGCTCTTGTTCCATAGACAAGCACATCCTTAGTGACAAACATTTGATGAACAGCCATCTTATTAATGTGTATCCGAATATTTAGAGCAGTAAACCCAAGATTTGGACGACCGGTGTTGGACATATCAATTTCCCTCCGTAACCGTAAGTTGGAAAAATTTCTCTTACTTCTAACTACGACTCGAGGGAGGAAAAAGTTCAATATTCAGGAAAAAACCTTCCGGCTCAATCGAAGGAAATTCATCGAGCAACGATTTCCTCGATCTGCGGCGCTTCTTTACCGAAGCGGTTGTTAGAAATCTTCCAAGTTTTTCTAATAGCCGACACTACAGCAAAATCATTGGCAGTCCCGTTCGGTCTGGATCGCAATTGAGCCGCACCGCTGTTTCTTGTGTTTCCTGAGATAGGTACTAGTATTTGTAGAAGGGATAGCTTATGGCCTTTTGACTACACCTAAGAAGAGCACATCGCCCGTACTGTCTTGTAGCGCAAATAGAAACGGTCGATCAACTACGAAATTGATCGGTGGATGCGGATTATAAACCGCTCGCATAGACATAACTACAGCCGTGGCGGCTGCCGCTTCACTTCCTTCCTCATTCGTGTCAATGAATGCCTTTTGCATGACGTCGGTAATATAAACTGCAGGAGAAAGATTGCCAAAATTTGCTTTGAGCGGATCGAAGGCCAACTGCATGCCTAGCCCCTTCAACGGTCCGACAAGGCTATAAAAGGACTCGATTCGAAAACGCGGCAACGCCAAGTTTACCTTCGTAGTCGCAAGCCCGTTACCTATAGCTTGAAAATCTCTTGTTGCAAATTTTGTCAGGAAGGCGTCCAGCTTTTGATTTTTTGCGGGCAGCATAATCACCATGCTCTCTTTGTTTTCCGAATATGGTAATCGTAACGCCTCAAAGCCGGTACCCTTGTAATAGAGCATGTCTCCCGATCGGTGCATCATCTGGACCTGGGTTTCGCCTCCACCGTCAAGATGGAAGTCTTGCTGCTTTGTGTCTGTCTTATTGAAAGGCTCAGCCCAAATACCTTTGAAATAGACAGCATTGATCAGAACCATCACGGCCTGTGGATTTAACTTTGTCACTAAGTCAGTAATTCTGCCATGCGTCTTTTTATCGACCCAGTTATTGATCTCGTGCAAACCGGTCGGATTATTCAATTCTGTCGATGTAATTTGCGCATCATAGAATGTATGGGCAACTTGCATAAACGATGGTTTTATTTGAAGCCTGGGCTTGATGAAAATGGCATTGGCAATTTCCAGAATGTTCTTGCCTTTTACTTCATTGGCATCGCCACCAGTTTTTAGTAACTCGTTGACTCGGCTAACATTCATGCCGGATTGGGCTAGAGCTGCGGCCATTTCTTCTTCCGTTTTCCCCGCCGCACCATTTCTTACAAGTGAGAGTACGGTATATGCGCTGAAGGGAGAGATTACTATATTGCCTTGATCCGACTGGGGCAGCTGTTTAAACAGTCTGAATCCGAATTCATTACAAGAATTGGCTAAAGAAGGAAGGTCGGCTGCGGATGCGTTGGCAACAGCGATCAGTCCCGCAGCCAGGCAAATAAGGATTTTTGAGAATCGGGACATAAATGTCTGCTCTTTAGTACGTTAATATGCGAAGTCACTTCAAGAAGTTATAGTTCAAGGCTAGCAAAGATTGTTATCCTCGGTCTACGGGATAATCACTGATCTCTAAACGGAAGAGTGCATCGATGACTGAAAACTATGTTTTCCCTCGCGGTTTTGTCTGGGGAGCAGCAACTTCGGCTTATCAAATAGAAGGAGCGTGGGACAAAGATGGTAAAGGTCCATCCATTTGGGACACGTTTGCTCACACACCTGGCAAAATTGATGGCGGCGACACCGGTGATATAGCGATCGATCACTATCACCGGTATCAGGAAGATGTGCAGCTAGCTAAGCAGCTCGATTTAACGGCTTATCGCTTTTCCGTTTCATGGCCGCGCATTTTTCCAGCCGGGAAAGGTCAAATAAATCAACGAGGCTTAGACTTCTACGACCGGCTCGTGGACTCGATGGTGGCCCTCGGAATCGAGCCATATATTACTTTGTATCATTATGATTTACCGCAGGCTCTAGAGGATAAAGGCGGTTGGACGAATCGAGATACTGCCGGATATTTCGCCGATTATGCTGCCTGCCTGGTGCATAAACTTGGCGATCGCGTCAATAAGTGGATCACTATCAATGAGCCGTGGTGCATTGCCACGTACAGTTATGAGTCCGGGATCCAAGCTCCTGGACTGAAAGAAGAGAAGACAAAATTAGTTGTCGGGCACCATCTGCTTATCGCTCATGGGATGGCGATGCAGGCGATCCGGTCAATAGATCGCCAGGCTGAAGTGGGCATCGCCTTGTTTCAATTTCCTTGTGAACCAGAGAGCAATGATCCAAAAGATATCGAGGCCGCAGAGAACTACTGGGAGAAGCATAATCGCTGGTTCCTAGATCCGCTGTTGCGCGGCTGCTATCCGCCTGCCTTGTATAAACTCTTTGGCGAAGATGCATTTCCCGTCAAAGCAAACGATTTTGCGATCATCAGCCAGAGTAACGATTTTATCGGCATTAACTACTACTACCGGCAAGTCATAAATGCCCGCGGTGTGGTCAAAAAGATTCCCGGCGCTGAATACACAGAAATGGGTTGGGAGATCAATTCATCGGCCATGCGATCTTTGCTGAATAAAATCAATCATGATTATCGCGTACCGCCAATTTTTATCATGGAAAATGGCTGTGCTCTTTCCGATCATCTCGACGCCGATGGACATGTGCATGACCATAAGCGGATCAAGTTTATCCACGATCATTTGGTCGCTTTGCTTCAGGCTATGCGCGATGGCGTGAAAGTGCGCGGATACTTCGCCTGGAGCTTGTTCGACAATTTTGAGTGGCAGATGGGCATGTCCAAGCGATTTGGACTGATCTACATTGACCATTCGACGCTGAAGCGCTACATCAAAGATAGCGGTTACTGGTACGCACGAGTAGTTCACCGCAATGAAGTGCATAAGTAGGCGGGCACGAAGAATCCGTTCATTACGGACACTTTTTCTAACGACTGTAGTTGTGGTTTAAACTTGAGATTAGCGTCTGCGCTGGAAAGTTTGGGCTTTCCGCATTGCCCCGGAGTGATTCAGCTGAGAGTTATTCCGCGAACATAGCTGTTGGACTCTAAATTAATCAAAATCATTGAACTTTCCGCTCGCTGATCACGTTATATGAATTATGGGCCAATGAGGGAGATATATGCGTTTATTTGTCAAGAGACTCCTTTTTGTAAACATGGTGTTTTTGTTGTTTGCTGCCGCTGCAGTCGCCCAAGATTACCAGCGGGGATTAAACAACGAGGCTTACCAGGTACAGCAAGGTTTAAATACCGGTGTACTCAATCCTAATCAAGCAACTCAGCTGGACGGGCAAATCAACCAGATCCAACAGCAATCGCAAATGGACAGGGCGATGAATGGCGGGCAACTAACTCAACAACAACGCCAGCAACTGGGAAGTGAAGTCCGTGGTGTCGGTCAAAACATGCAAGCAAGCGCTGCTCAGAATGGTTTTAATGGGCAGGTCATGAACCCTAACGGACCGTTTAGCGGGCACCACCACCACCGTTTCAATAATTCAGTTTTGCCTTACAACCAAAATGGCTACCAATCCCAGAGCTATCCAAATCAGGCTTATCCAAATCAGGCTTATCCAAATCAGTTCTATAACAACGGACAATATGCACAATACCCGTCCCAGTATCAGCAATATCCTCCGAATTCTCAGTTCGGTAACGCCAACCAGCAGGGTGGTTTATCAGGAGCAGCTTCCCTTTTGCGAAACCTTTTCCACTAGTCTTCTCCACTAGTTTAGTTGGCGGCGGTGGCATAAAATGAACCAATGAATTTTCCTCAAACTCGCCCTGAACGTAGTGCTGGACATAGTGCACGACATATTATAAGAACGCTTGCGCTGTCGGCGTATCCCCTGTTGGTTTCTTTTGCCGCCGCAGTCACGCTGTCTCCAGTAGCTCTTGGCACAGAAGCTGGCATCGGTAAGTTAGCAAACGCGTCAAACGGAAAAAGCACAGCTGACGCAACAAATACGACAACCGCCAACGATGCATCAGATGGACAAGAGTCTTACGCCAAGCCAGGATTCGGTAACTACCCGAAGGTAACCGAGCTGGAACAACAGCTTCTCGGTAAAACCTATGTCAATGACCCGTTGCCGACAAGGCTAACAAGATTGGAAGTAAAACAGTTTGGCAAAGGCTCGACTGGGGATCTTTGCGATCGCATGGATAAACTCGATCAATTTTTGAAACCTAAAAGTGGTTATGTCAACGACGACGAGGATTCAGCAAGCAACTCAGATAACGGCGGTGCAGGCGGCTCAAGTGCGGATGGTGCAAGCGCGTCCGGCACATCGGATACCGACAGTGCTCCCGGCAATTATCCCAAGGTGACCGCACTGGAAGAAAAACTTTTGAAGCAGACATATGTAAATGAACCGTTGCCTGCGCGGCTCGCTCGGCTAGAAACAAAAGAGTTCAATAAGACCTGGCCAGACGAGGCTCTGTGCGATCGCCTCGATAGACTCGATAAACAGGTCAATCCTAAGTCGGCTCGACGCGCGCATGCCGATGCGCCTGGCCAAGATGCAGATCAAGATACAGACACTGCCGATCATGGCACCATGGGTGCCATAGGTAAAGCTCTGGTCGGCCTACTTGGCGGCACCGTCAGCGGTGGCAACGGTATTGGCGGCATGGGAATGGGCCCCGGTCTACTCGGTGGACTAAGCGGGATGGGTCCCGGAGGCGGAATGAGCGGTGGGACTGGGCGCAGGAATCGTAACTCGCAATCTACTCCACCTAATGCCGAGCCGACTGCTCCAGTTTCGCGCAATCCCTTTGCCGAAGGCACCAACGCCGTAGTTGGAGTTGGACCCAGGCTTTCGGCGATGGAGAAATTTATCTTCGGGCGCGAGTTCACCAACCGGCCTGTGGAGGAGCGGTTGGAGAAATTGGAAAAAAAGTTAGTGCCGTATGAACACCATACGGCAAATGATGATGCTGCCCGGCGAGTCGATCACTTATGGTCACTCTTGGCCGAATCTAATAAATCGAAGAAAGCAGCTGAGCCTCACCAGAGTCAGGCCAGCTCGCCCTAAATTTCTTCGCTCCCGCCAAAAAGTCTTACTGCTGAGTTGAACTCTACAAGCGCAGCCGGCGTCTAATTGATAAAGGGAGTAAATAGAAGGGTCTCAAGAGTGATTAGCCTGAGAAGGCAAGAAGCAGAAAAGACAAAATTAGTTGGCTAGCGTAAGGGCTGAATCTTCCGCGGTAACTGGCAACTGACTTCAAATACCATGCCAGCCAAAAATGTCGAATTAATCGAGCGCAACCCGAAATTGACGGCAATCATTGCCGCCCTAATCCTTGGTTTGGTCGGGCTGACATTGGCCGGCTGCTGGCTGCAAAGCTATAAATCGGAAAAGGGCATTGAAGAGACACATCAGGTCATCGAGTGCCTTGGCAATTTCGAATCATCTGCGCAAAGACTGGGCAGTAGCGTTCGTCGATATGTCAATAGCAAGGGTGATTTGGAATTGCTTGCTGAATATTACGGCAATGAAGAAAAAGCGGAAAATCTAATCCATTCTCTCAAGGCGACCTTCGCCGAACGCATTCTCCAGCGCGCTCGGTTGATCGGTTTACAACAACTTCTCAACGAGCGCATTGAATGGGAACGTCAGGTCATTTCCACTTATCAAACAGATGGACAGGTAAAAGCCGCTGCCTTATTAGCTAGCAGCTACGGCGGCTCTATTATGGATAAGATTCGCGCCCAGCTAAACGAGATACGTGATGCTGAAAATGTTCTTTTAGCCGATCAGCTCTATGCTTATCACGTCTACAAAGCGTTCTGTTTGCTCAGCGCTGCCATCCTGGCAATGTTTGGCGGGCTGTCCTTATGGCAAGCGATCCGAAACTCGCTCGTATCCCGCAAGCTTGAGGCCCAACAAGTGCTGGCATACGAGCGGATGGAGCAGTTGAATAAGGTGCTTAATAAGCAGGTGGCGGAGCTGCTCCAGGCGCAAGAAGAAACGAATAAAGCGATCAAAATCAGAGCGGAGTTTCTCGCTAAGGTAAGTCACAACTTGCGCACTCCGCTTACCGGCATTCTTGGCGCCACCGAACTGATTCTTGAAACTCCCCTACCTGAGTCCCAACGCAACTTGATCGACATAGTTAAACAAAGCAGCAATCAACTGCTGGGCTTGGTAAATGACATTTTGGATTTTCAACATCTGCAATTGCAAGAGTTCAAGCTCGAACAAGTAGCGTTCGATTTGAGGATCGCTATCCAGTCTGCATTGCAACCGCTGGAAGCAAAAGCAGTTAAGAAGGGCATCACGCTTAACTGGCAAATTTATCCCGCTGTGCCGTTTCTTGTCTATGGAGATCGCTCACGCGTTCAACAAGTTTTGGTTAACCTCGTAGATAGCGCCATCGACACTCAGGACAACGGGCATGTTTCAGTCGAAATTATGGCGAAGAATATCGGCGACCGCTCTATCGTCAGTTTTTTCATATGTGATAACGGTACCGGAACAATCACTGACCGGCTACAAAAACTATTTGAACCAGCGGCTGATCTTAGCTCTTTCGGTACGGATGAAACATCTCACACCGGCATGGGCGTATCTGTTGGCAAGAAACTAATCGAACTTCTCGCTGGCAGAATGGAGTTTGTAACAGAGCCAGGCGGAACGACCAAGTTCGGCTTCTCCATACCATTGAATTTGTCAGCCGATTCTTCTTCTGAGCCAAAGAGATTGGTGGCAGTCTCTCCTACTCGCGCGAGTGGTTCGAAGATCCTCGTCGTTGACGACAATCCTATAGTGAGAAGTGTTACGGAAGCTCAATTGAAGCGGCTCGGCTGGGATGTAGCGTTGGCAGCCAGCGGCGATGAAGCGATTGAGTTGACGAAGAAGCAGCGCTACATCCTGATTTTCATGGACATCCAGATGCCTGGACTCGATGGTCTGGCTGCAACAAAAATTATTCGCACAAGCAACAATTTTTGTCGAGAAATTCCGATCGTCGCCTACACCGCTCAAGCCCTGCCTGGCGATGAAGATATGTTTTTAGACGCTGGCATGGACGACTTCGTCAGCAAACCAATTACTTTGGCATCTCTGGAGAGCATTATTAATAAATGGGCTGCGCCATCGATCTACGATCACTTCCAAGAGAAGAGGCGTGATCCAACAGAGCATAGGCTTAAGACCTGAGCGCTGCCGCCAAGTGATTGTGCTAACGTATCACAGAAATTATGATTGGAACGGGCGATTGTCCTACTCAGCAAGGAATGTCAGCAACCTCGTCAGAATCAGCAACGAAACGTATCCACGCACGCCAGAGAAATTGAAATTATTGACTAAATATCTCCAGGATAAGGGGATGACTGACGAGATAAAAAATATTCAGTCTGCTTCGTCAGCTAATTAGAGCAGTTATTGTCCAATCAAATCACAGACCAAAACGCTCTCTGACTTTGGCATCTCTAAGTTTCCAAATTTGCCCATCGAGAACGAAATGATGCAAATTCTGAAATGTGCCGATGATCGCTGTGGCTAAAGCCAGCTCGCATATGCCAATCTTATTCAGTAAATAGGGGCTGGCTGTGAATAATACATTGCCAACAATAATCAAAAGCAGGTAATATTTTGCCGCAAAAATGACGTTCGATTTTGTCAGTTCAGTGGTGATACCACTCCAGGTTCTTTTCAGATGATAGTAAGTGGTGATCAGTAAATATTGAATGCAATGGAAGAACGGGACGAACAGCCACCAGATGCGATCGCTGACACCAAAGACCCACCAGAAAAGATGAGAGACAACTAGAAACTGAGCCAACCATGGCAACATCCGCCCCTGGCTTTTGTACAGCCGGACGTTCATGACGACATAGAGCACGAGTACACTCCAGAAGAAAATGTCGATGGCATAAAAGGACCACATCGGTAGACCTAAAGATGGCAGCTTCACATTTTCCAGAAACGGCACGTTGTTTCCATGCGCATCGGCACTGATCAATCGATGGAAGTAAGCGCCAAAGAGCAAGGACCAGAGAATCAACTTTTCCTTCTGACCTAGCCTTAAGCCGTTCTTTTCGCTGTAGATCAAAGACAACCCATAGTTTTGGCCGGAATAATGATAACCACTGGTGAGTAGATATAGCTTGCAAAACCAGGGTGCGATAAGAAGCGGCATCTTGATCGCTAAAGCGGCCAACACCAATAGACCAATTGGTACAACAATGGTTTCAAAACTATAGGCCTTGATGTCTTGCCAGCGTCTGTAGACACGGTAATAAGTAGCAGCGTAATGAGGCTGGTTGCAGATGAAGTTCAGATAGAAAGGAATTCCAAGAACGATCGGCAGTTTTTCCAGGGTATTGCACGCCTGAAAGAGAATGAAAATGATGACAGAGAGAAAACTGGCACCGAAAAGAAAATCGAAAGTGGGATTGGCCAGCGCACCGGATAAAGCCGGTGGACGCCAGGCAGGTATGGTGCTTGTGAGTGGCCGAACAGTTGTGGTCATTCAGTAGTTTTGCTCCTGCCGCTCAAGCAGTGTGCCAATTGCCGCGATTGAGATCCGAGTATTTTCATACTCTTATGCCTGATCCGGAGCCATTTGTCCAGTAAGCTCAAATACTTTGGTTGCTCTTTGTTGCTTTGGTTGCTCTTTGACCGCAGTGCCTGGCGAGACTTAGCGAGAAAGAACCGGGACAGGGATTCGCTCCGAGCGCGGTGTTGCCGCGATCAAGCTCTGCATCAACAACGTCTCTTGATGATTAGACCCCAGGCGCTCCGTTAATAGCGGCAACGATTTCTTCACCAGGGCGGTGACCTCAGCTGTCTTTTCGTCATCCATCCAGGACTGGGCGATTCTATTCAAAGAGGCTGCTGCCCATTCCCGGTCTTGATGGGAAATTTCACAGCAATTTACCAGGCATTGCAGCGCTGACACCGATCCTTTATTGTGAAAGATCGACGCCATATGCGAGGCAAATTTATAATCTTCCAGACAGCCAAGAATAATCACTGCTGCCTTTTGCTTGGCTTCATCGTCGCTGGACAAATAGTCGATAATTTGCGGCAATGTTTGAATGCGTTTGATTCGCTGATTTTGCTCGTGGGTCTCTCTTTGCAGTTGAAGTTGTCTTTGGTTGTGGCGATTCGTGAACCAACAACCAAGGATACCAGCCAGCCCAGCGCCAAGGACACCGAATACGGTGCTCATCTTATCGAAGATGTCTTTCGACTCCGGCTGCTTAAGCGTCTCGATCTGCTTTTGCAAACCGTTCACTTTTGTCGACAGTTCGGTTAGTTTCTCCGCTGGCGGAGCAGCCTGGCTACTTTGGCAGATTGCCAACGAGGCAGCCAAACATAATAGAGAAAGAAGTATTGCTCGTTTCATATCTTTATCCAATTATCCTCGAAACGCAAACAAACCCGATTGCCGCGGTTTGTTCGCATAATGCCCTAACGCCAAAGGCTACCGCGTCAATGCTACCATTGACAACCTCGATTTGGCCCAATATGTAAAATAGATGAATGCGGATATTCCCACTGCGCTCGGTGAACGTCTTTTCTGGTGCCTGTTTAAAAATTTGATATTCGTCCACAATAGGCACTGTCCGTAATTACTGCCGCTTGATACATAAGCCATCCTAAATGAAAGATGGGACACCGATCAGCCAAAAGATACTGAGGCGCAACTTAAAGAGCCGCGCCCACGATTTGTCACCGAATCTGACAAAGACGACGACAAACTGCAACATTTTGATGTCGCCTTGAATGCCCCGGAGGCAGAGTCGATAGAATCACAGGAAGCACAAGAGAGTGAGGGTCCGGCAGCCAGCCGCCACGAAATCGCAATCGATCACCAAGTTTCATCGCCAACGAGGCTATTGAGCTATCCGCCTATTTGGCCAGTATTACCTTTCGTCTTGCTCGAGTGGTGTTACGGCTGGAGCCCTCAGGACTGGAGCACTATCGATGCAGAGGGACTGCTAAAAGTCAGCTTTTCTGTCATCTTTTGGATCATCTGGATTTATCTCGTGTTCAGGGCGCTCAATCAAAATCATCCAGAGGCAAAACGCACTACGCCCGTCAAGGCCGCACTGCTTGGCGCCCTTGCTTGTCCACCACTGCCGTTTATCGCGGCGGCGTTTAGAGGCACTGGCTTTGAAGAAAAAAATCGAGCGGGGTGATTTTGTCGTCTTTCAAGGGCCCCTGAAAGATCGAGACGGCAAGGAGCTTTTGGCGGCCGGGCAGAAGCCAGACCTCAAGTTCGTGGAATCAAAGAGTTGGCTTGCGCCCGGCGTTGAAGGCACAGTCCCAAAAAATTGATTTTGTTGGGGACTGAACAGTCTGGATGCCTAATCTGACAATCGGTGAACCGATTATTTTTCTGCAGCTGCTCGCCGCCGCCGTCCACTCAACAAATAGAGAGCGGAGCGCACTTCAATCAGTGGGTCATCAGACGGATCGATGCCTTCAACCCGCGGAATCGGATCAAATATAATTCGTCGGGCATCCGCGTCGTCATCAGGAACGCGTTTTGTCAAGACAACCGTACCGAAATCAACATGGCGACGGTTTTGGGGCCAGGTAATCGTTGCGTCGGATACATCGTCACCGTCTTCGGCAAGTTCAACGACAACGCGCAGACGAATGGGACTGCGAGCCAATCTATCTTCTATTTCTTCGAAGAGAAAATTCGCGCCCTTGCTGGCGGCGGCTGCTGCATCTAGATAATCATTTGCCTCCGGCCCTTCTTCCGGTAGGACCTGGAACCGCCCGTAGTGGCTTTCTCCTTTTTTATTTGTAAATCGAAACGCGGTGACAGCATAGAAAGACTCTCGGGCAAAGCTACTGGGAATTAAATTGGGCCCCTGAAAAAACTTCAGCGCCTTTGGATGCGAAGACATAAACAAATCAAGAGCAGTTGGTTTCGGCGCATCTGGTCCGCTACTGGCTAAAGCCTGGGCTAACTCCAGGAATTCTTCGCCGGTTCGCGTTGGGAACCCGTTGTGGGAATGGCCAATAATGTCTGTATGAACGTGCGGAGCAAGGTAAAAGCGAATGGCAAAGCCTCTGGGACTGGCGTTGGGATCGTTGTCTGGTATCGTTGGTATGCCGCCAAAATTCGAGAAACGAACAATCACATTCGTTGATGGTGCCTGTACATGCGGAGCGTGCGTCAGCGTTAAGGCATCGGCCGACGGTGTAAATGTGCCGGAGCACATTAAACCTTTGGCGTGCACCGGTCTGAAGCCGGCATGCAGGCCAAACAGTTTGTCTAGCGCTTCGAGCAGTTCTTGGCTGAGCTTTTCCGCAGGGCGTGTGTTACTTGGCGACGTAATTGTCATCTCTTTCGTCCTCGCTTTCAGTTCGTTCTTAACGGGGAAGTAGAACTCAGAGATTTTACATCGCTGCCGCCCTGGTCGTGTGAGATATGCGTAGATTTGTTGACTGGCAGACAAACGGCGCCGGGGTTATTGCGTGTCGATGTTTCGCGACGTTATTCCGTGTCGTTATTTCGTGTCATCAACAAATGTGATGTGTCGCGGCACTTTAGGATCGACTGATTGAGCTCGTTTGATATCTGACTGACAAAGTGTTTGCTTGTTTTGTTCATGATAGCAACGAGCACGATCCAGATAGTATTTAGCAATCATCGGATTAAGCTTGATCGCGTCTGAAAAATCCTTGATCGCCCGATCGAGGTTGCCAACGCGTTTATATACTCTTCCCCGTTCGTAATATAAACCGGGATTACTGGGATCCATGCGAATTGCTTCGTCTATATCTTCAATCCGCCGTGTGGGCTGACTGAGAATCGAACTTAATTTAGTGTCGTTAGTCACCGGTTGCGATCGGCGAGCGGGGAGTTCTGTCCGTTTTCCTTCAGCTAGATAGAGATGGATCGCTTTCTGGTATGCGTGCACGGAGCGCTCATTCTCCACATTGATCTCAGCGCCGGCGACACCGCCGCCTTTTTTAAACTGTGTTACTAACTTAGGGTTGGCGCGCATGGCCATTAAATAAGAATGCGTGGCTTTCTTTTCCTCGCCCATTTTTGAATAGGCTGTTCCTTTCCACAACAATGCTTCTGAGTCTTTCGGCTTGAGTTTCAAGCTGTGCTCGAAATCCTCAATCGCTTTGGCATAATTATCGAGATGGTAGAAACACTGCCCACGCAAGAAATACAACTTTGGATCGGCGGCAGACAATCCGCTCGCCTCGCCAAAAGATGTGACAGCACTGTCATAATCGCGGGACTGCATTTGTCTTAACGCCTTATCGTAAGAGGGATTTCTATAATCCGCCATCGCGCCTGGTGCCGACAAGGTAAGCGCGATGACCATAATCACGAAAACAATTATCCTGTTGATGATCACGTTGATATGCCTCGACATCACTTGATATGCCTCGACCAAGGAACCACTTAGTCCATACTACTTCGTCCAATCTTGACCGACAAGTGTTGGCGGTAACATGATCAGATGACGTTGGTAATTGAGCTGATTTCGCCCGAAGGCAGGCACTTAAAAATTTTGGATCATGCGAGCCAGTCTTCTCGCGTGCCTTAATGCGCGGCGGCGTTGCCACTGATTTTGTTGTGGCGAGTGATCGAATTGGGAACTGGAAGGCCAAGCGGAGTTATAGCTAAACTGCCCGGAGTTTTTGTCGAGTCCTTCACTCAATGCGGTGGCAGGCAGATAGGAGTTATTAATGCCGCGACGAAGTGGATTGCCAGAACCTGGGTTTAATTTGTTGATGTTCGAATCTGATGATTTGGCCATATCCACCGCTGTATCAACCGCCATTTTGCTCAGATCGAAGTGCTTGCCGTTGGAAAAATGTCTCACTCCGTCGGCATCCACTTGAGGATGGTTAGCAAAAACATCAGGCTTTCTCAAAGAAGAGTCGGCGCCGGCAGCCGCCTCTCTGCTTAAGTTAAGCGGCTGACTGCTGTCAAGAAAATTTCTCTCCAATCGCGTGCTGGGGTAGCTTGACGGTTGATCTCGCGGTGGGCTTAGATCAAAGGCGGTTGCGTCATAATCCGGATTGGGGACACGCTTCACTTTAAGCCGACCGCCTGACCATTGTTCTATTTGTATATAAGGCTGTGGCCTTCTCAGAGGACGCTCGTCAGAACCCAATGGTGCGGCTGACGTCGCGGCGAAATTTTCCAGATCGGCCGCTTTGCCGGTTGCTGTTTCAGCTAGAACGAGGACACTGAGCACTAGTAGCGCGGCCCCGAAATCGGAATATTTCATCAATTCCTCGTCTTGCCGTAGAGAAGCGGGGCTACTCCACTACTATTCCCAAAAGCCTGCACTTTTACTTGGGGTGACTCAGTGTGCTTGATCGGAGCATATTGCTTGATCGAGGACACTAATGACGGACCAAGCCCCTTGTCTTGCAGATCGTCAAAAGAGATGGTGTGGACAAAATGATAACGGGCACCATAACTGAGCAGATTCTGGTCGAGGTCGAAGAGAAAGCGCTCGCCGAATCGATCTTGTCCGCCTATTTGACAAAAGATTACAGTCACCTGCTCCGGTGAAATCATTTTCTGACTGGCTTCGATCAGGACAGTTCTGACAAGCTCAGGTTCAAATCTGGGAAACGGAATGCCATCTGTGATGACAACAATCAGAAGCGGCTTGGCCGACGGCGTGTAATGCACAAAGTAATTATCTAATCGCTCGGCTAATGGTTCGAACAAACGCGTGCCGAATTGCAAACCCAGGCTATTGAACAGATAGTCGATGTGTTTGGCAGTGGCATGTTCGAAGACATCATATTCGGTGGCAAATGGAATGATCGTCATTCCGTTTGGCACATATGGAGCGAGCGAATTGGCCAGATCGGCGGCCTGTGTACCCAACCACTGCCACCGCGATAGCCCGCCCGGACAATCCGGCTTGCGCATGGACATTGAACGATCGACAATCAGCTCGAGGTTATAATCCGCGAGTAGTTTGCAGTTCTGGTTGGACTGAAGAGAAAATTGACTGGCAACCAAATCTCTTGGCTTGGCCACAATCTGAGCCTGGGCACTCTTCTCCGGTACCAACCGGTTATCCTGCATCGCAGCTTGCTCGGCGCGAAGCGTAAATGGCTTGCGTAAGGATGAATCCAGTTTCGCTTTTTGGGCAACGAACACTGGGTTGCCTCCCGTCAGCTCTCGCAAGCGCGCGCGGAAGATCTTGCCGTGGCGCTGGATCGTGATATCGAGCGCATTGCCTTTCAATTGCGCATCGAGTATCAGATCGCCTTTCTGTAATTGGCAGTTAAAAGCCGCCGTTCCCGGACGAACATCCGCTACTACGACTTCTTCGTCCTGGTTATTTACGCACTGGAAACCCATTCTCGCTTGAATATCCTCAGACAGAACGCCGAAAGCAGCAGCTTGACCTTTGAGCAGAGCGGATGACCGGTTGGCCTGATCTGACCGATCGGACCGGTCGGCCTTATTCTGAGTTTCCTCGGCATTGGACCCATAGGAGCTGGTTGCCCAGACAAAAGTTGAGGCAAAGAGGCAAAACAGCAGCAATGGCAATGGGAACTTCATTCCTCTACCTGTCTTAACTCATTTTTGAGCAGAATTCGTGAAGGACAGCCGAGCGCTGTATTCCCATCCTACCTGAGGATCGCTAGATCCACGTGGAGTCTCCAGTCACCTTTCGTTATGACCACAGTCATGAAGTGGCTTAGCATGGAGTGATAGACTTAGCTGCCATGCTTAAACAATCTCTGGTAGTTCTTCTGGTTTTAAATGCGGTTCTCTGGTGTCTGCAGCCATCGGCGCAGAGCGAGCCACTGACTGGGGCAAATGCATTCGCGGACGACGCGGTGATGCCGACGTCAATTGCACCGGAGCGAGCAACCACACCGCTTTTGCAAGGTGGTGTCCACCACAAAGAGTACGTTAACCCGGTGGAACCCGGTCTAATGGCCGGCGCCAAATTTGACGAGCAAGCTCTCTCGCCCTTGACTCCTGGAAACGTTTGGATTCCAATTCCCGACTGGCTAGCCGGAAAATGGCAATTCAAGACCGAGAATGTCACTGAGATGCAGAATTTTACGAAAAAAAACTATACGCAACCTCCATATACGATCCGCAATGAAGCTCAGAAGATTTTTGGTCAGCAAAAAGACAAAACTGGACAGATCTGGCATTATCTCAAAGCGCCGTATAGCTATACCTCCAAGCTCGATCACGGCTGGCTGGGCTACGAACGTGTGACATCGGTCGAACCTATCTCCGACAGCGATAAAGAAGTAGTTCTCATTCTGACCGGCACAGATACAACCGTAAAGCCGAAGACGGGGCTGATCGTTATCACCGATCAGTCGGAGGACTTTAACCACTACACACAACTGGGACAAGACGGCATCGTCAACAACGGATCAGCCAAACACTTCGACATGAATGGGAAACCGACAATGGAGATGACTTCCTATATGAAGGCGCGGCGTATCAGTCCGTTCACCATAATCGACGAACAGGATGGCCAAAATCTCAAGCTGTTGTTTGTAGAATTTCTTAAGTCGCATGGCAAGGCTGATTTGCTGCCTTCACCTGATTAGTGTGGTGACGGCGCTGGTGTAGCGCCGCATTAGTGTGGTGCAGCGGCTCCTGAGGCTGTTTGGAACACCACCTGCTGGTTACGCTGCAAATCAGATACGACCTCGGAGAAGTCTTTTGCTTCCGGCTCGAATCTAGGAGCGGACAGTGTATCTCTCAAGTACAGATATAACAAACGAGCAAAGAGGTTGCGATATTTGTCGTTGGTCAGGCCGCAAACACACATGCAACCCATTGTTGTCGGATTTTCTGCATCGCAATGACGCGCACCATTGATCATGATGTCATCGTAAGAAAATTTTAGCGGCTGCAAAAACGACAGCATGCGTGCGTGTTCATTACACACCGAAGGTTCTGCCCTTACAGACAAGAGTTGAACCGGCTTCAGCTCAGACACTTTGCTTATGGTTCGCTCCCAAGGAACACCATCTAGAAAGCACATCGCTTTAACTGGGATATTTTGCTTTTGTGCCTGAGCCAGTAATTCCAAGCAGACAGCGGCACCGGAGCTGTTGCCGCCGATGGCGAACCTGCCTGGATCAATTAGCCCGCTGAGGTTGGTATTGGCAGTTTTGCTTTCTTTCAAAAACCAGGTTATCTGGTCGAAGAGATCGGCGACGTTTGCCGTTCGCTTTTCATCGCCCCAAAGGAATTTGCTGACATTGGGTGTTAAAACAATGAATCCTCGCTGAGCTAGATATTCAGCGTTGTTGCGGTGCTCTTTGCCGCTCATTAAGAAGCCATGAATGAGAACGACGGTCGGATATGGTGGCCCGGGCAAATGACCGCTGCATTCCGGAATATACAGAGTGTATTCTCTTACTGCATTGGATGCGGTGCATCTTTTCCCGTGCACAACTGTGAAATTGTATAAGGTGTTCTTGTCGAATAATCTTGCTTCCGCCGGTGCAGCTTCATTATTGGCAGCTATGACTGCTGATGCCGAGAACGCAGCAACGATGCAGAACAGAAACAAACATCTCTTGACAAAAAGGACAACGCTAGTTGTGCCGGTCTTGCTCATAAAAATAGGGGGATGCCGTGCTGAAAATAGGGGGATGCCGTGCCAGGGTTTCTGGTCACAGTTTACATTAGCGAACGGCTATTTTCCTGCCAGCGTGTTCTCCCTACGGCGGCTTAATGACAGAACATCGACCGGAGGGATGATCCTGATAATCGAATTCATAAACCGCGCATCAACTGTTCGGGTAGGGCCGGCAAGGCCACCTACGTCATTAGAAGGAAGCGCGATATCGATGATTCTGTCAGCATAGAGACGACATTGGAGGGCAATCGAGGTACCAAACTATGTACGCTGTAGCAGACAGAGCTAATGGAATGGAACATATTCTCAAGATCGACGCGGGCACGGCACGACTGGAAGGGAATCTTTGTATTCCGCCCGGCGCAAAAGGGATTGTCATCTTTGCTCACGGCAGCGGCAGCAGCAGACACAGCCCGCGCAATCAATTTGTTGCTACCAAATTGAATATGTCCGGGCTAGGCACGCTCTTGTTTGATCTGCTTACACCTCAAGAAGAGAGCATGGATTTGCACACAGCAGCGTTACGCTTTGACATCAAATTACTTTCTCAAAGAGTAATCGATGCCACAAAATGGTTAATAAATAACACGCGAGGGGCGTACAACCTAGGCTATTTTGGCGCCAGCACCGGCGCGGCAGCAGCGCTAGCTGCCGCCTCCCAAATGCCAGATGTGATCAAGGCAGTAGTATCACGTGGTGGTCGTCCGGACTTAGCAAGCTCCGCGTTACCGTATGTTTCGGCACCGACATTGTTCATTGTCGGCGAAAGAGATTCATTAGTAATTGTCCTGAACAACGAAGCCTTTAATCTGATGCCGGCAGCCACGGAAAAATTGATTGAGATTGTGCCAGAAGCCGCGCACTTATTTGAAGAGCCTGGGTCTTTGGACAGAGTTGCGGATTTGGCCAGTGAATGGTTCACAACCCATTTTCCGAACTGAGACCAGGGCTAAATCGATAGCCAACTAACTGTCGCAAATGGTTCATGTTTATCAGTGGCCAGCGCTTTCAATCATCCTTAAAGGCGATGTTTGCCGCTCGCCCTTTTGAAACAATGCCCAGTATCAGGAGTCCTTTTTAAAAAGGAGCAATTTCCATGAACGCGTCGTTAAATCCTCTCAGTTGGCTAGGATGGGGAAACACTTCGGTGAAGAAGCGCTTGATGGAAATGAAATCGCATCTGGCGCTACGGCAGAATGAGCGTCACGAAGATTTGCTCGATAGAGTGCAAGAAGAAGGACAAAGCGATCATATTCACCGAATGGAGCATCACGGCAGTCAATTCTGGACGAAATACTTTGAAGGTGAGTCTCCGCGAGGCGTCGTACAAGATGAGCCACTACCACGACACGAGTATGCAGAGCAGCAAGGCATGGAAGCAATGCTGCTGAAACCGGAATCTCAGTCCTGCCTGGTACCCACGCGTGAGAAGCCGCGCCTGGGCCGGCTGGCGGAGATCGCATCGGAGACTGAGTGGCTCGACCATATTCGCCTTGCCGAAGCTGCGTTCGAACGAGAAGACTTCGCCGAATCCGAGCGTTATTTCCGCATCGCGCTCAACGAATGTAAGCGCTCCTCTGCTGGCGATCTGCGCCTTTACCGGACTCTAATTGGCCTGTCCCACGCGTTGGTACTGCAAGGCAAGCGGGCGGAAGCTGACGCTCTCCGCAGACGAGCGGCAAGCATCGAAGCAGCTGCGACCGGCGGAAAGTGACTCTTTCGCTCTGTCCCGAACCATCCCGGCTCCTTCAACTCGAAATTGCCAGTTCAAAATGAAATATTACATATATGGAATAGAAAAGTCGGAAAGCTATTCCATATATGTAATATCGCTACTTTTGCGGCAGGGCGTGACGGTACATTGCCGAAAATAGCCGAGCAAATTGCAGAATGCAAAGAATAACAGATTCGAGTATAAAGATATAACCGAAAGGCAGGCTGCAGATAACGTCTTGCTGTCTGATCATTGCATCGTCGGTGGCAGTTCAAGATTGGGATTAGACAACATGGTTTGGTTTCAATTCGCTCTTTGTGCGGCGGTAATTCTTTTTGCCGGCAGTCGGTTAAGCCACTACGCTGAATCGATAGCTGACAAAAGCGGATTCAGCAAAGGCTGGGTAGGTTTAGTCTTATTGGCAATGACTACATCATTGTCCCAATTGGTAGCCAGTCTCTCCTCGGTTGTGCTACATGATCTGCCCGACTTGGCAGTGAGTGGATTAATCGGCAGCTGCATGTTCAATGCGATGCTGATTGGAGTGCTTGACCTTGTCTCTACAGACAGGCCGGTATCATATAAGGTGCATCAGGGTCACTTGCTGTCTGTCGGTTTCGGCATCATTTTGATGGGATTCGCTGCCGTAGATATCTTGTTTGGTAAGCATTTGCCCATCATTACCTTCTTTCATTCTATGGATCCGATCACCATTGTCTTTGTACCTGTTTACTTGATCGCAATGCGACTGACTTTCAAATTCGAGAAATCGAGACGGCAGGAATACGTAGAGCAAGAGCTCAAGACCGAGCGGCATAGCCAATCTTGGATAAGTCTGATTGTGCCGTTTCTGGCCTGCGCGGTAGGCATCATTGCCGCCTCTTTTTATCTTCCTGACCTGGCGCAAGAGATTACCAGGGTTACTGGGTGGGGTGAGAGTTTTATCGGCAGTTCATTCATCGCCGTCACCACCTGCCTGCCGGAATTGGCTGTCTCGATTTCAGCTGCACGTAGAGGCTCATTCGACATGGCTGTGGCAAGCTTGCTTGGCAGCAATCTTTGCTACATCGTCATTCTGGCCATTTCGGATTTTTGCTATTCGAAGGAGCCTCTATTGCGACACGTTTCTGTCATAAATACCCTGGCTGCGCTAGCCGCCATAATCTCAATGGGGATAGTCGTCGTCGGACTCACTTACCGCTCTGAGAAGAAGTTTCTCTTTATCGCCGGAGACGCTGTGGCACTAATTTTTGTGTACATATGCGCAAATGTGCTTCTCTTTATTGCGCATTGACATTGCAGCCCTTTCGAGGTTCTTTCTTCTGCAACGTCTATTGCTTTGCAGCCTTTAGTGACATTGCCTAATTTTTCTGCTACCTTGTGCGTGCCTGATGTAGACGGACAACAAAGACGAGCTAGATGCAATCTCTGGGAGGTCCGCAAGATGCAACGAATTATCATACTGGTGTATGGCATCCTCGCATACTGTGCGTTTTTTGCCACCATTACGTACGCTATCGGTTTCGTAACCGGAATGTTTGTGCCAAAGGGAATCGACAGTGGAGCGCTAGGTCCGCCCCTTCAATCGACGCTTATTGATTTGGTCCTTGTGATCTTCTTCGGAGCAGCTCACAGCGCCATGGCACGCCCGGCATTCAAAAAAAGCATCACAAAGTTCATACCGGCTTCAGCAGAGCGAAGCACTTTTGTGCTGGTGGCGAGCCTACAGCTGGCAATAGTTTTTTGGCTATGGCAGCCGCTTACTTCAGTGGCCTGGCGAATTGATAGTCCGGTCATCGCCTGGCTGCTCAATGCCGGCGCACTAGTCGGATGGGGCCTTGTCTTCTGGTCAAGTTTCTTGATCAATCACTTCGACCTTTTCGGATTAAGACAAGTATGGCTCAACTTTAAAGGCTTACCGTACAGTCCGACTCCGTTCACTGTTCGCGGGCTTTATAAGTATGTTCGCCATCCGCTCATGCTTGGTTTTCTGGTGGCATTCTGGCTAACACCCTTTATGACAGTGGGACATCTCCTGTTCGCTGCCAGCATGACCGTCTACATATTGATCGGTATCGCTCTGGAAGAACGCGACTTGGCGAAATATCTCTCCGAAGAATATTCGCGCTATCACGAAAGCACGGCGATGATTCTGCCACTGGTCAAACGGCGCTAAGTGCGTCTTTATACAACAACAAGCTCAAGGCTGCGCAAACAGCGACGCTGCATAATTCTATATTCTCGCCAGGCTGAGCGTGAGCCGACAATGAAGTCCATGATAAAAGGCACAGGCTTAGTAGAAGTGGAACCGCAGACCAAGGCCGTGAAATACGCATGAGCGTCCTCTTCTTGGCAGGTGGGTTTACGGGTGGCGATCTAACGGTGCATTCTACATCACTAGACTTGGGCCAATGTCGGACCCAGCAAATATAATTACCAGGAGGCATGATCATGACTGACCAAGAGAATGTTCTGCCAGATGGCTATTATTTTGCCGATCGGCAGTCGATTACTGTCGCCGAGATTGATGCTATTCGCCGATCCAACAACTGGAGCGACGATGATGACGATAGATGGCAAAAGTGTTTACAAAGTTCAATTGAAGTATGCGGTGTCAGAGACAAGCATGGAACGCTGATCGGCATAGGCTTTTTAGCCGGCAATTACAGGCATGCCGTTCTCTGTGATTTTAACGTGCACAAGAAATACCAAAGAAAAGGTATCGGCAGAGCGATATTGCAACAGCGAATTAAAAAGGCCGAAGAGCTGAAAATTCCTTACCTGTACATTTCACTGGATGCGGCTAATCCGCTCAGGCGAATGTACGAAGGGTTCGGTTTTCAGGCAGGGGCAAATTCATTGTTTCGAACAACAGCGCCACGTAAGTAAAACGCAAAGAAAATCTCACAGCCTGCTGATCTAACTTGACAAGAATGCTTGGCTTTGTTAAATAGGTAAGGACTTACGTAACTACTTACCTGCTATCGAGCGAGAGACAATACCGGACCTGTAGAGACAATGAAATGGACTATCTAAACCAACTAGGAAGTCTTGCCCTAGGGAGCAGGATGAAGCGACTCTCCGAGCGCTTGAATCAAGAAGTGTCAACTATCTATAACCAGCAAAATGTCTCATTTGAGCCACGCTGGTTCCCGGTGTTCCATTTCTTAGGAACACATGGCGAGACGTCCATCATGGATATAGCCAAGGCAATAAACGTGACGCATCCCGCTGTTAATCAGGCAGCAAGCGAAATGCTTGATGCTGATTTAATTGTGCAAGAGACTGATGTGGAAGATAAAAGACGGCGCCTCCTCTCTCTGTCTAAAAGAGGGAAGAAGCTTTATGCGCAGCTGGAGCCTACCTGGCGCGCCATTCGCCTCTCCGTCGCGGAAGCGATGGAAGAAAGCCGGCAGGACTTGCTGATAGCGATGGACACTTTCGAGCGGGCATTGGACAAGATGCATTTGCAAGAAAGATTCAATCTGAACGAGCAGATTCTCAAGACGGCTCGAGTGCAGATCAGTGACTTTACTGCAGCAGATCGCGACAGTTTCCGCTCGTTGAATGAAGCCTGGCTTCGTAAGTACTTTTCTGTAGAGCAAGGCGATCTGGATATTCTATTGGCTCCCGAGAAGATCGTTGAAGATGGTGGCATGGTTTTCTTCGCGCGGCTGGGCGACAAAGTCGTTGGTACTTGCGCTCTTGTGAAAATGGATAAGCGCATATTCGAAATCGTCAAGATGGGAGTGGATGATCACTATCAAGGCATGGGCATCGGGCGCGCTCTTTTGGAGGCATGCATTAAGAGAGCGCGAAAATTAGGAGCCACATCCGTAACTTTGGAAACCAGTACGAAGCTGACACAGGCCGTCAAGTTATACAAAAAGGCCGGCTTTAAGCCGCTACCGCCTGATGACGCGCATCCATCAAAGTTCTCGCGAGTAGATTTAGCGATGAGGCTGGATCTTACGTCAACCCAGACCAAGACAAAAGACAACTAGAAACCAGCCTTGGATCTGCGCTGGCAAAGTGAAGGGCTGGGTTTGTCATTTGATCAAGAACCGGGTGGTCTCAGCATTAGCTAAGCCACCCGATCGATTATCAATTCCAGCTTATCAATATAAGCTCGGACTATCTTGTCTGAACTGGCTCAAAGAGAGCTTAGCGTTTGGCCAACACTGGCTCTTCTTTGGCTGCTTGTTCCATCTCTTTCTCCAGCTCTTTCTGATCGTACTTGATCTGCTTTCTGATCGTCTTGATTGCTTTCTTCATGCTATTGCGAACTTTCTCCTCGATATTGGAGGCAGCAATCACCACGAGCCCGGCTGAGCCGTTATCCAATGTTTCGCCCAACTCTTTGAGATCACCACGGCTGAAGCCGCCGGCGACGTGCCCGGCCAATGCTCCGATGATTGCGCCAGCGCCGGTTGTGGCCGCAAGTAGACCGGCACCGATCGCAGCCCCTGGGAACAGGACAATTGCCACTCCGGTCGCCAGACCCAGACCTGCTCCCCACTTTGCCGCATCGCGAGTCGGCTGCTCATGCTTCTTGACGATCTTCACCTGACCGTTCGCTTTCTTTTCAAGAACAACGGCGTCGAACGTATCGATGATCTTGGCATCATGATAGAGACTATTCACGCTTTCAAAGTCCTGCAAAGCGTCGTTGACATTGGCGTAAGTGCTGGTGTACACGATGAATGTATCGTAACTCATAAAACTACCGTCCTTTTATATATAAGGGGCTGCACTTGTATCTATTGAAGACTCCATAGCGCATACATTAGCGCTATATTTTCACTGCCGCCCTCGCACAATTTTAATCTTGGCAAGAGAAATTAGTAGTTGAAGACACTATCGATCTGGCGAACGCGGGCCATGCGTTCTTCCAGAAGCAAGGCAGGAAGAGTCTTCTGGCTAGCCAGCATCTGATTCCGCCGCTCTTCGCGAACGCGGCTCTGCAAAGTATCCAGTGTCCACATGCTGTTGCCCGGAAGATAGCTGGTGCCGCCAATCGCTATCCTTTTCACCAGTAACCTGCCAGGATGCGCAACTTCGGTCGGAGTTTCTGGAGTAATTACAGGCGGTGCCTTATGATAGCCAAATCCGGCATTGCAAAGATTGGCACCCCAACTTATTTTCGGGCCGCCAATCGCAGCCGCAAAAAACATTCGTTCTTTCAGTTCTTTGTCGGCAAGATATTGCTCTTCGGTGCGGGATATCGTCTGGGCATTGAACAAAACCGTCTGTTGCTGATAGCCGGTGAGACGTCGGACCGTGTTCAGTATATTGGGGTGCTCATTGGTATTCGTCTTAGCCAGCAATTGCTCGAGCCGTGCTCTGTGCGTGTCGAGATCCGCAATCGAGCGTCTCCCCGAAATGGTCAACTGCGAAGCAATTTTCTTCTCCGCCGCGTTACCCGCCAGATTGGCTGCCAACCGAATAGTTTCAGGGGTAAGCACAATGGTGGCACCGGAAACGATGAAGTTGATACCACCCGGTCCGTTAAGCCTCGGTTCGCGCTTCTTGATGGCCACTATTCCAAGGAGCGATCCACCAAAGCCACCCGTGCCTGCGGCAAAAAGCGTGACTATTGAATTAGTGTTCCGATTGGCAAAGAATTTATGCGCCCTGACAAAAAGCTGCGCATATTCAATTAGGGATAAATCACGAACGTCCTTCAATATATCCTCTTCCGTTTTGGCAATGGCTAATTCATCGCCTGTCAGCCCCTGAGGCTCAGCCAGTAATTTTTCGTGCTCCGCCAGCATGCTATCAAGCTCGCCTTTTATTCCCAGAACACGCTTGCGCGTTGTCCCGATGTCCAGCCCTTTCTTCTCCACTCGATGATCGTCGATGGCGTCGATCGCGCCCTCAGTAGCGACGCCACCAATGACAATGCAGTGCGCAATCAGCAACAATGTCGGTCCGGTCAAGGCGGTCGATCGCGGCATCATCCTGGGATCGGTCCAATAATGCCACCTGGTTCCCGTAATACTGGCGGAACCGGCAGTAGCGCAACCCGACGCGGCAAGGTTGTATAGGAACAAGCGAGTCGGTTTGAGCTTGCCCACTTTGGTGCACTCCCTCAAGAAATCGGTGTTCAAACGCAAAAGTTGCATTTCCTTCTGAGCGATCTGCTTAGTCAAAGACTCGAGCTTGGGTCCTACCGGTTCGCTGACGACGCCAGCATTGAGCAGATCCGAGCTACTTTCTGGAACTTTATTTTCGCTCATATCAGCCGACTGTCTAAGCGCACCGGACGCGGGGATGGCTGCACTGTCCTGTGGCGATGGTTGCAGTGGGGACAGCGACGGTGGCAGCGATGGCGACAAAGATGACTGTGCCGACTGCGATGGCACCAACGGCGACTGCACCGGTGACGGTGGCGGCAACTGCTCGGACAGGCAGGCAGCTCCTGCCCATTGCCAGGTAAATAAAAGCACCAGAACTAGTATCACCACTTTACGCATCTAGATTACGCCATTGCCACAGCTCGCGGAGCTAATGTCCGTCACGCAGCCATTATTATAGTTGGAGATTTTAGTTGGAGACACTTTGTGCTCAAATCTCGCCTGGAGGCTGACAAGCAGTCATACACCCGATATTGATTTGTTCTTGCTCACTGCAAGGAAGCCAGCCGGGCAAAGGCAATTTCTTTGGTGTAAGAAGGACCGGCAATTTCTCTGTGTCCTTCGCCCCAGTATGTTCCTTCCCAATATCCGATGGCAATACCATTGTCATCGAGAACCAAGCGTACTTTCCCTTTACCCAGTCCATCTCTTACGGACTGCCCCGCGTGTGGTGGCAGCGTTTCAGCCGGGAAGTGTCTGACCGAGGAGCTGTCGATAACCTCCACCTCGAGCAAAGACTCGTCACTGTTATGCCCGATGATACGAGGAGCCGCGGAGACGATCATGACGTGCCCTGAATTGCCTTTGCCGTGATGTTGCTGGGCATTCGGTGCCTTCTTCCAGGCGATCAGATCTCCTGGCTGAAGGTCGGCCGCTTTAGGGATGGATATCCAACCACGTACCGGTTGATCGGCAAGACTCTGAAAGAATCTCACATAAGCCTTTGCTTGCGGATATGGCCAGCCGGGTTCGGTTCGCGCGACTTTCCTATAATGCCTGGGGGCAACTTCCGCCAGAACAAAACTGACAAAGCCGGAACAATCATCGATAGCTGAAACCCTTCCTGCACTTGTCTGCCGAACTTGCTCGCCAGCCGGTCCCCGCACGTGCGCATAGTGTGCTCGCTCAGCATTTTGCCAGATCCAGTTCGCTTCTTGCCAAATCTTTGGCGAAAGTGTGGAAGAAGAACTCCTGCCGGTCGCCTTAGCACTGCCGGCGATGGCACCCTGCCTCTGTGGATTCGAACCGGTCGTAGCTGAAAGAACAGTCCTTGAGACTGACGTCGACTGCTGGACAGAAAAGCCAATCAGCGCAGCCGCAGGACCGGGCTTATCGACATGGTCAGTTAGCCAGTGAAGAGCATGCGGTATGATGCGGTTGAGTGATGGAGTTTGTTCGGGATGCGGACTGATACCAAGAACCAGTCCTTTGCCGTATCGCGATAGCACCATCGCCGGTGCACCAAGCATGGCACCACGCGTGCCACCGCGTCCAACAATCTCGCCGCGAAAAAAAGAAAGTGCCACAGCATTTTCTTGCAACCGCGGATCGGAAGCTGCCTGGCGATAATCGAGAATCGGTCCATTATGATAGAGGATGCCCGTAATTCCAGGGCTCACACCAAACACATCCGCACCGGCCTGAGTAAATTCAATTGGCAAAATTGTTTTTCCTCTGAACCAGTGGCGGCGATCGCGAATCCCCAATGGCAATAGACCAAGGTAATCGGCAGCGTTGGACGCTAGATAGCAACCGGCGCAAGTGCCTACGTAGCAACCGCCGTTATAGACGAAGCGCTTTATTTGCTCTCCCCCTGATTCCTTCAGACTCGACGCTTCTCTCTTCCCGGAGCCACCCGGCACCATGAAAACATCAAAATTTGATAAGGCGCCCGCCCGCACATCTAGGCCCTTCAAAATAGTTACTTCAAGCTCAGGCTGTCGTTTGAGAACCGCTAAAAGACTCTCGTATGAAAGGCCCAACGCCGGCATCGCACAAAACTGCCACCCTGAGCGAACGCGCCTGCCCGAGCGCGATGAGGGATGTCGCCGGATAGGCGATTGCAAAAGAAAGGACGAAGATGAGAACAGAACATAGATGGCGAAAAATATCACGCCTCAGAGTTTGTCCGTTCTGCATTCTCGGGCTCGGGCAGAACAATTTGGATTAGTTCGCTTTCGGAGAGACGTGCCCACTGCCTGGCTGAAGATCTGCATCCGGATAGGCGGGAATCAAATTCGGATCGTGGGCTTCGTTTTGCGCATTGCTACTTTTAATCGGATTGTTCTTGTGAGATGCTTTGAACAGATCCTCATTCAAGAGCGTAATAGCCTTCTCTAGCTGATCGGTCGCCGCTTTCGGATAACCATTGCGCCTGTCTTCGGCTTCCATCGCAGCTAAAGTGGATTGGCGCTCAAGAAACTTATTCGCTTGATCAGAGGAAATAAAACCTTTGCTTTGCACCAACTTTATCTGGTCGGCAAGGTCTTGCACGCGCTGCTTGTATTTCAAATTGCCTGGTGTCATGCCTTGCGACTCGGAAATTGATGTTGTCGTTGTTGCAGGCGTCTCGTGTTTGACCTTCTCGGCTTCGAAAACTATTGAATTCCCTGACTGCGCATTCACAGGAGCAACAGACAAGGCAAATAAAAGTGGCATGAAATATGATTTTCGCATTTGACCGACTCCATTCTCAGTTTGGCAGAGTAGCGATTGAGTGAAATTGATTTGATTGAACTGTATTTTAATCAGATATTCCTGAATAAACATTCTTGGCATCGAAGAATGTTGGACGATTTACGCCCAGGGCAGAAGTACAACGCCACCTTTGGCTGTGTTTTGAGAGACGCGCTCATGTGCTTTGCTAGCCTGATTGAGAGGCAAGACACTATCGACAAGCGCTTTGATTTTGCCATCGCGGATGCGATCGATCCAGCTAGCGAGGTCTTCGATATCGGCAGTGAGGGAGCCGCGAATTTGCTTTTGCCCGAAAAAGAAATTTCTGATATCGAACTTTACCTCGGTGCCTGACATGAAACCCATGGAAACAATGATGCCCCGTGTCTTGACGGCCATAATTGTTTTCTCGAACGTGTCTCCGCCTAGGCTATCAATTGCTACATCGACACCACGACCGCCGGTCCATTGAGAAATCGCTTCGTTGAAATCAGTGTTACGCGTGTTGATCACCAGCTCCGCTCCAGCCGCTTCAGCCACCTTGGCCGATTCACTGCTGCGCACCGTCGTTGCTACCTGGGCGCCAAGGGCGCGAGCAACTTGAATACCCATAAAACCAGTAGCGGAGCCGCCGGCATGTACCAACACAAAATCACCAACCTTTACTTCGCCAACGATTTGCACTGCACTTATTGCTGCCAGAAGCGGCACTGGCAGCGTTGCCAGCTCCTCGATCGGCAGACCGGTACGGTCGGCCAAAACAAATTCTTGCGGCACAACGATAAACTGCGCATAGCTTCCGGGAAGTTGTAGTCCTCTCATCGAGTAGCTCGGAGCAAGTGAGGCAGGTCGAACACCGGCCTCTTTGGGATCAGCCGGATAGCCGGGCATGGCAATTACACGTTCACCAATCTTGAAACGTGTAACACCTTCTCCCAGTGCGGCTATTTCACCAACAGCATCTAATCCTAGAACATGCGGGAAGCTTAGCGTCGGCGCAATTTCACCTTGCCGAATATAGTGGTCCAATCGGTTAACCAAGGCGCCCAGCACTTTTATTAGCACCTGACCGGGACCTGCTTCCGGCGTTGGAACGTCTTCGACTTTAAGCACTTCGGGCCCGCCGAAGCGATGGATAACAGCAGCTTTCATTGCAATCACCTATGGAGACAAAGTATTTTTAGAGCTTTTGCAAAGTGGGGCCGCGGTCAGTTATACACTATATTCAAGGTCTTCAACGGATGAGTAATTGCTGGAAACGCAGAATTAATTATCGAAATTTGATCAGTTGCCAACCCAATAAAAAAGAGTCATGTCAGCGATCTTTTTATTCACGTCTGATTCCATCACTCGCTTGCAAAGAGAATGAGTGCGTGGCGAACCGATCTATACTCCAAGAAATAAAAACAGCATCGGGCGCCCTGCCGTGCAGACGGCTTCAATATTTGCTCGTTCAGTTCGAGGAGAATTTAAAATGGCTCAGAAGCAACTAAGTACCTCAAACAAAACCGTCTTCTATCGCACAGTCAGAATTGATAATGTGGACATTTTTTATCGAGAAGCAGGTGCGAAGGATTCTCCTACAATTCTTTTATTACATGGTTTTCCAACTTCCTCTCACATGTTTCGCAATCTCATTCCGATGCTGTCTGAGAGATTTCACGTCATAGCGCCTGACTATCCCGGTTTCGGTCACAGCTCAACTCCATCCGTTCATGATTTCGAATATAGCTTCAACAATCTAGCCAATGTCATGGACAAATTTACCCAAGCTTTGAAGCTGAATAAATTCTCTTTGTATGTTCAAGACTACGGCGCGCCAATTGGCTATCGCATCGCGTCGAAGCATCCCGAACGCATCCAAGCTTTGGTCATTCAAAATGGCAATGCTTACGAGGAAGGATTGGATAACGACTTCTGGAAGCCGTTCAGACCGTTTTGGCAGAATAAGTCGGAGAGCACAGCTGTGCCACTGAAACCATTTTTTGAGATAGACGCGACCAAATGGCAGTATCAGACAGGAGTGCGTGATTTAGCCGCGATCAGTCCAGACACCTGGCTCTACGATCAAGCGTTAATGGATCGACCTGGCAACAAAGACATTCAGCTCGAACTTTTCTACAGCTACGGATCTAACGCACCGCTCTATCCGAAGTGGCAGGAATATTTCCGTACTCATCAGCCGCCGGCGTTAATTGTATGGGGTAAGAACGATCAGATCTTCCCGGCCGCTGGTGCTGAGCCCTACAAGCGCGATTTGAAAAATCTGGAATTTCATCTACTGGACACAGGTCACTTCGCCCTTGAAGAAGACTGCGAGCTGATCGGAAATCTTATGAATCAATTCCTCGCCAAAGTGGTGCTTAGTCCTGTAGGCGCGACGAAATAAATTTAGGTCGTTTTCTGCATCAGAGAGAGAACTTCAAACAAATCTGCGCGCTTGCCGTTCGCCCAGTCCGACGATTCGCGGAACGTCGCCGCGTGGCCGTTTGCCCATGAATAGCACGGCTCCAGGGTTGTAAAGACGAGTAACAACGATGACCGTTCTCATCAGTTAGATCACAAAACTTACGAATTGGGTTATTTTTCCACACCGCCTGCGACTAACCCCGAAAGTAATTAAACGAGGAGTTTATATGAACACATCCCTTATTAAGGGCGGCATCGTCATGATGTCTGCCGTGCTGACAGCTTTTGCAGCACAAACGGCAAGAGCAGATGAAGTAACAACTACAATCACCACGGATAGTGGCAGATGTATGACAACAACGCTTGGACCTGGACCAGGATTGCTGATCACCAATTCTGCAGGACAGCAACTACAGGTACCGTCAAGAATGAGCGCAAATCCAGTTCTTTTCGTCACAACAGGCGAACAAATTACAGGATTTGTCTCTTATACACCAGACGATCTGATCACCCGTCGTGATGACTTGCTTGCTCGAATTATCGTCGAAAGAGCGAATGGAAAACTTTCAGCAGAACAAGCGAACAGTCTCATCTCAGAAGTGCAGGGCGCAGATTCAGCTCGGCTACAGTTGTGTAAAGGTGATGAGTCGTGTGTAGACCACGTCAAGGCGGTCAAGAAAATATATCGCAGCTTTGACGAAGTCTCGAATGACATCGTTAAAGATTCCAATCAAGGGAATAGACAACTGGCTGGCAAGTATAACTACATAGTTCTCTAGACACAGGGAACACAGATCCATTGTAGCTTGAGGGATAAGCGAAAGCTTGTCCCTTGGTTTTGGGACTGATTATTGATCGGAGGTTCGGCATCTCTCTGAATAAGTCCATCCGCACTAACTCAGGACAGTTGTAGCACTTTAGCTGGAACGTCTCGATCGTAAACGCTAGGAGAATGCAGGACTTTGTTATTGCCAGGCGGGCTGACAGACTCGTTTTCGACTATGGCCACAACTGCCTGTATCAATTCCGGCAGTGGAAAGTCATTCGCATATTCGATCACGACACAAGCTGCATCGATGTTGACGCGAACACTTTTCACGTAATTTAGTGTCTGCAACTGCGGTTGCAGATAAGATGCGTAAGTCTTGTCGGCATGCAGGCGAGGAATTGCTAAGCGGATACGCCCCGGCATCTGGTGGAGAATTCGGACATCGTTGCTGTGCAGTGAAATGACATTAGAGTGCTTTGTTTCTATAGTTGCTCTGCCTCGCTCACCGAATGCGACGCGAAAACCTTCTTGGCGTTCCAGGTAAGAGATCAGATCCACAAGCAGATTTTGCAGGGCGGCAAGACGCTCCTTTCCCTCCAGCGTCTCGCCGCCAACGGCCCGATCAATCGGCCGCCAGCGTGCAACGAACCTCATCGCTGCGAAACAACCGGGCGTACTCGCTGTGCTCGTCCAGCATCTCCTCCTCGAATTTGAATCGGGTGATGGTCACAAACGCCGGTCCGCACGGGGTGTCGCCGACTCGCCGCACCACAACTTGCCCCAGCGCGTGCCTGTCGCTGAGGGTGAAACGGAATGCATCGCCTGGAAAATGCGTTCGACTATCAAGGAGTTCTCCAATTTGCGCGATCATGGCGATCATTCTGGAGTCTCTTGTGTAGGGACCAAACCGGAAGGTCATTAATGCCCAGCCAAAGAAAGCACTGAAGTGATAGAGGAGATCGATGGCTACTGGAGAGGCAGGCTCAATCGGTTGCGTGTACTTCAATCGGAAGTGAGCAAACTCGTCTTCTTCGAGTATTTTGAATAGCTTCCGCTGAAGCTCTTGGGTAGCCACGATAAAGTTGTTGACATATTGAGCAGTCATTTCGTGGCGCTTGAGATCGCGTGTCTTCTGCCCTTCAGACTGCCACGTCCAGACGGACCACACTGCAGTCGCCATTGCTGACAACACCGAAATCATGGTTGGATTCATGTCATACCCCTCGTCCGATTAGTCTGCCTGGCTCAGTATAATTATTGATCGAGCGGCAAACTGCTCTAAGCGTTTAAGGTTACAAATTCATTTAGCTATTCCACATCAATTTTTCGGTATCAGTCTTTAGGTCGGCACACTTTTTGCAATTGCTGCATGCTCGTGGTCCCGTTGCCAAGCTCGGGGGTGTCAGAGGTTCTCCTGATTACCACAGCACAGCCTTTGGACAAAACGCAAACTAAAAAGGAAGTCATGAAAATCAAACCGGAATTGATCAGCCACATGCTCAAACGTATTGTGTCTGCGGTAGCAATCATCGTGCTATCTGCTAGTTACGCTTTCGGCCAGACTACCAATTCGGTTGCACACGCTGCCGATTCTGGGTTTTCATTTGATGTCTTCGGTGACTCGCGATCGATGATGTATCTTCCGGACAAGTCGGATCAGAAGGCGGAGGCTACCAAGCTGATGGTCGACATGTTCAAACTGGTGCTTCCAGAGAAAGTCGCGGCATCGGTCGTCGAGAAAGACGTCAAGCTCATTTACGACCCAGATACTGGCGAGCTGTTGCAGATCGTCATGCCTTTCATGACCCAGAGCGAAATCATGACGTTAACGGTCGACAAAGGCTGGGTGACCGAGGCGTCTGTCGAAGACGTGAAATTGCTACCCGGTGTAAGGCGAACGCTGTTCCGATTGCATGCTGGAGAGTGGCTCGCCCGCGAGATCGTAAGGGATGTTCAGAGTGGACGAGCAAAGTTTATTCTCAGTACCGGTGATTTAGTCTGGTGGGGTAAACAGGGCAGTACGCCTTCAGAGAATCCATATTGGAAGCTGGTGGACGAAGAGGTTCTGAAACAGCTACCGCCGCCAGACAATCAGATGCTAACCGCCGGATTGCCCGGACGCGTTTTTCCAGCCGTCGGCAACCATGAAGTGTGGGATGACTCGGACGTCGAAGGACTGCTCAGTGCTTTTCCCTATTTGAAGCAGTTCGGAGTTTCAGATAAGCGGCTCATCTACAAGTTCGATTTCAATGGCGCGCGCTTCATCTTCTTATGGACCGGCAAATATGACTATAGCGCACCATCGTCTTGGGGTGCCACACGTCCTGCATACCAAGAGCAGATGGCACAATTGAAGCAATGGTTGGATGAAGCTAAAGCGACAGATACGCACAAGATCTTTGTTTGCTTTCATGCTCCTGCCTTCTGTCGCTCCGGCATGGGTGCAGTTCCTGAAGATCAGAACCCCCACAAGGTTCTTGCCTCTTATGCGAAAGACATGGACATAGTCGTTTTCAACGGGCATGTGCACACAACTGAGCTTTACAATGTCGACGGTGTGAAATACCTGGTGCTGGGCGGCGGCGGCGCTGAACAGGATCCAATTCTGCCTGGTCGAACGAGCATCAAGGTATCTGCGAATTATCCGCCAGAACTCTATTGGCAAGGACAACCACCTAAGGAGGAATACAACTACGTGCATGTGGATGTACAGCCGGGACAGAAGACGAAGTTCACGCTCAATCGTTTCCGCCCGTGGTCCGCTGAGCCGTTCGCGAGCGTCGAGTTATTTGGCTCTGCCAATTGACAGAACCCGCACAGATCATCCGCCACGATAATGGTACGCGTTGTAGCGCGCTCGATTTTACCTGCATTAACATCGCTCGGCTGGCGACCTATATATAATAATGCCTGTCATCGATAACCATCCGTAGTAAGGAGTGCTGCAATGACGTCATCTCCCGCGAAGCCCGCCAAGGGCCCATTCTCCGGTCTGCTTGTCATCGATCTAACGCACGTCCTGAACGGACCGTTCGGGACAACGATGCTTTGCGATTTGGGAGCACGAGTGATTAAGATTGAGCCGCCAGGCCATGGTGACGATACACGGACCTACGGCCCTTTCTACAAGAATCAGTCTCTCTACTTTAGTTTCGTCAATCGCGGCAAAGAAAGCATCATCTTGAACCTGAAGGATGCACAAGACCGCGAAATTTTCCTGAACATGGTGCGCCAGGCCGACGTCCTTACCGAAAATTTCCGGCCGGGCGTCATGGCCCGTTTAGGATTTTCTTACGACGATTTGTGCAAGGTCAATCCGCGCTTGATCTACGCATCCTCATCGGGGTTCGGCCAGACCGGACCGTTTGCCAGCTATCCGGCTTATGACACCATCATCCAGGCCATGAGCGGCTTGATGAGTATGACCGGATTCCCGGATGGCCCGCCGACCCGTGTGGGAACGTCCATTTCCGATCTTTGCGGTGGAGTCTTTATGTATTGCGGCATAGCGGCCGCGCTCTATGCTCGTGAGAAGAGTGGCAAAGGCGCACATGTAGATGTAGCGATGTTCGACTCAACGCTTGCTTTTTTGGAGCATGGCTTCATGGAGTACGTGGCAACGGGCAAGCCTCTGCAAAGAATCGGCAATCGCCATCCGTTCATGACGCCTTTCGACTCGTTCTCATCATCGGACAAGGACTTTGTTATCTGTGCCGGTAACGACCACCTCTTTTCCGAACTTTGCAAAGTGATTGGACGGCCGGAGTTGATCACCGACAAGCGCTTCGTGTCGAACGAGGACCGCCGGGAAAATCACGTAGCGCTCAAGCACGAGCTCGAATTGGTTCTCAAAAAACAGCCAGCCGCGCACTGGCTGAAAGTAATTCACGAAGCAGGCGTCCCTGTTGCACCGCTGGCGAATGTAGCGGAGGCCGCCGAGCATCCGCAAACGAAAGCACGCAATATGTTGATCGAAGCGGGCGGAGTCCGTATGAGTGGCAATCCTGTGAAAATCAGTGGCTACGACGATCCAGCGCAACGAGTCGGCGCGCCCGCACTCGATCAGCATGGCTCCGCCTTGCGCAAGGAATTCGCAGCCCAAACTTCAAAAGCATTCGCGAAATAGATAATCTAAATAGGTAATCTTGGGCGGAGGCCGCCTTACCATTATCTTTCACGATCAGACGACCTCATTGCGGAGGACTATACATGGAATCGGTAAAAGGGGCGGTCGCCGTGAGCACCGTCGATCGGAACGAAGGTAAGCTCATAACCGGTGGACAACTGCTGGCCAAAGCGCTCAAGAACGAAGGCGTTGATCTGATCTTCACGCTGTGCGGCGGAGAGGTCGTCGAAGTTTTCAAAGGCTGTATAGAAGAAGGCATCCGGATTATCGATGTACGACACGAACAGGTCGCCACTCATGCGGCTGACGGCTATTTTCGCATGACTGGCAAGACCGGCTGTGCTGTGGTCACCGCTGGTCCCGGCACCACCGATGCGATCACCGGCGTCGCCAATGCGCTTGTTGAAGAGAGCGCGATTCTATTGGTTGGCGGGTTCCTTCGCTCTGATGAGCGGCGCATGGGAACGTTGGGCGACCTGCCGCACACGCACGTGATCAAGCCGATCACCAAGTTTGCCGAGACAGTTAGCAGCACAAATCGAGTGGCCGAAATGGCGAGCATGGCGTTCCGGGAATGTTACAACGGAGCGCCCGGTCCCAGCTATCTTGAAATTCCAGTCGATATTCTGAACGGCTCAGTTGAGGCGACAACAGCACGCGTTCCAGCCGCTGGTAAATACCGCGCCTCGACAAAGACATTCGGTCGTCGAGAAGACGTCGAAGCGCTGGCTTCCCTCATTCTGAAATCAAAGCGGCCATGCATTGTTTTCGGCTCCCAGCTTTGGACTTGCCGGGCCAGCGAGACAGCCGTGGAATTCTGTCGGAAGCTGAACCTGCCCGGTTACCCGAGCGGTGCTGCGCGCGGCACCTTTGTTCCGACGGACCCACATGGGTTTCACCACTCGCGACACCATGCTTTTGACGGAGCTGACCTGATTGTCGTGTTTGGCCTGCCGTTCGACTTCCGCATCGGCTATGGGCATGGCCTCCCCTCAGGCGTACCGGTAGCGCAGGTCGATCTCGACTACCGCACCGTCGGCAAGAACCACGACGTAACGGTTGGCATCGTGGGAGATTCGGGGGAAGTGATGAAAGAGGTGCTCAAAATCCTTGGCAATGCCGGGGATGCGGGCGCCAAGGGACGTGAACCATGGCTTGCCGAGCTGCGTGATTTCGAACAAAAGTCACTTGCCGCTCTAGCACCGAAGCTGCGATCCAATGCCACCCCAATCCATCCACTCCGTCTTGCCTACGAAATAAATGAATTCATTACAGACAACACGATTTTCATCGGCGATGCCGGAGACGTTTTGACTTTCGCGGGCGGCGTCATCACACCGAAGGCCGCCGGGCATTGGATGGATACAGGACCATTTGGCAATCTCGGTGTCGGCACGCCATTTGCAATGGCCGCGAAGCTTGCGCACCCAGAAAAAGAGGTGGTGTGTTTGTTCGGTGATGGTGCCTTCAGTCTCACTGGCTGGGATTTCGAAACATGTGTTCGCTTTGACCTGCCGTTCATCGGCGTAGTCGGTAACAACTCTCACATGAACCAAGTGCGGTACAGCACCATGACGCACTTGGGCAAGCAATACAGCGAAGTTGCCACCAAACTCAGTGACGTTCCTTATGGCGAGTTTGCCAAAATGTTGGGAGGGTATGGAGAAGACGTTCGCGACCCCGATCAGATTCAGCCTGCCCTAAGGCGTGCGCGCCAGTCCGGGAAATGCTCACTGATCAACGTATGGCTCGATCCGGATGTTTTCTCGCCCGGCACGATGCATCAGACCATGTATAAGTGAGAGAATATCGCAGTCGCAGCAGCACCGCATTTGGTGCCTGGCATTCTCTATGTTGCACCACATCTCATTTAAGAGAGGTCGCATAAGAGAATGTCGCGTTCTTTCATTGCCGATCTACATCGTAGATTCCTTTCTCGTGAGGAATTATTCTCCAGACCGAGCTGCGATCAATAGGGTCCATGAGTTGCCTCTTTTTAGGCGGTTCAGGTGATTATGCTGCATTTCGCCAAGCCCAAACTTAAATTTCATTTGCTAAAGCCTGCTGCAGCGCTAAAGTAACACCATGAAGAAGCGTCAGAGCTTTGTAGGACTAGCTTCGCTGCTCATTGTGATCAGCGTTCTGGGCGGGCTATGAGCGCAAGAAGGCAACTAAAGCCACCAAGGACGATACCATAGAAGTGAAGGGGTACACAAGAAAGAAAGCTGCAAAGACTAAGTAGACACTTCCGCTAAGAGATTCTTGAGGTTCATGACCAACTTCAGACCTGATTACCCGATACAATCAAAGAAAGATGACGCGCTGAACTGGACAAGATACGCTGAGTTTCTCGCGGGCGGTATACGTAAAGCTGACGTCTCAGTATCGAGCATTGTTATTGGTCTTCAAGGACAGTGGGGAAGCGGCAAATCTTCTCTAAAAAATATGTCTTTGGAGCAGCTACGTGAATTACGATGGGATGACAAGTTCATACTGCAGTTCGACCCATGGCTAATATCGGCTTCGGAACAGTTAGCCGAGCGCTTTTATTTAGACGTAATAAAGCAAATTGAAGACGCTGACATAGAAGTCGCGAAGGCACTGCGTCCTGCATGGATGCAGTTCGCAGCAATCACTGGTGCATTGCGCCATTTTGCGAAAGTATTCGCACCATTATACGGTGCCTATGCTACTGCTAGTGCCGCACATGGGGATCTCAGTCATCTGCCAGCGGCAGTCATGATTAATACGACCCAACAGACCCTAGATCCGCCTTTGGAAGCAGCAAGCAATGCTTCAAAAGATATAGCCGATGCTTTTCCTCAGAACGGACCGACGCTGGACAAATTGCGTCAAGAGGTCAAAAACTCCCTTGAGAAGCTGAAGAATCCTCTGCTCATAGTCATGGATGATCTTGACCGACTGACGGTAGAAGAACTCCGTATAACTTTCCAGCTGATCAAATCAAACTGCAGCTTTCCAAATCTCATATTTTTGTTGCTTTTCCAACGTGACATAGTCGAGTCCGCGTTGTCAGAAACGCACTTTCAGAACGGTCACCAATTTGGGAGGGACTTTCTCGAAAAGATCGTTCAGATCCCGCTACACGTGCCGCAGATCCCACAAAAGAAATTAGTTGAAATCCTGAATAGGGAAGCAACCGCTGTTTTGAGTTATTTTTCTTTGAAGGTTGAGAACGAGGCGCTAGTTCAAACCATAAATGAAATAGCCGACTATTTTTCGACTCTAAGGCAGGTACAGAGATTTATTCAGACGTTTACTTTTACCCTAGGAGCGTTCACCTCACAAGGTAAGACGTTGATAGACCCAACAGACCTGTTGATGCTCGAGGCTCTGAGATATTTTGAGCCTGAACTCCACGCAAAGCTTGCTCGCAGCGAACGCTGGCTGCTCATCAATCCGACAATGGAGTACGAAGACTTCTTGTTTGAATCTTTATCGCAACCGCCCACTCGGCTGCAGCGCGGCCAAGATGTTATAGCGATGCTGTTTCCTGCAACACGGAGTGGCCGCACGAAATCCCCGTTCAGGGATACCTCACAAGACGCTCTGCTACATCGAGTTAGTCAGTCAGACGTGTTCCAGAATTACTTTACGTTCGCGGCTCTTAATGCTCCGATCACGGTCTCGTTTGACGAAACCGTGTCGATGTCGGATAGCTGAGCAGAATGGGTCCAACAAGTGCTCTGGGAAGCTAAGCAGTCGTTGGCAACAAAATAATGCACCCACGATAGGCAAAGGTGGTCAAAAAGCATTCTTGAGCCATCGACCTGGGGATCAATCTGAGTGAAAAAGAAAGTAGCCATTTTTACCCCAAAATTGATTTTCATCTAAACACCGCTCACGATGCCGAATTTAAGACTTACAAGAGACAATATATCCAATATACTTCCTCCTGAAAAAGGCGAAATTGTTTATTGGGATACAAAATACAAAGGTTTTGGTTTGCGCGTCCGGCCAAAAAGCATGATGTATGTCGTGCAAACGCGCGTCACTACTTGTAGTGGCACGAAGCTTGTGAAAGCGACAATCGGTCGCCATGGAATACTGACACCCGATAAGGCAGAAGCACAAGCAAAAATTCTTCTCGGGCGCATCGCCTGTGGCGAAAATCCCACCGCCAAAGAACGTGATGAAAGAGATAGAGCAGTAACGCTTGGTGAATTGTATGAAAAGTACAAGCGACTTAAGCAACTTCGAGAAAAGACAATCTCTGTGTATGACAGTGCGATGCGGCGGTGCTTCTCGGACTGGCTGGACAAGCCTTTTATCAACATAACGAAAGACATGGTGCATAAGAGACATGTTGCGATTTCCAATGCTTACGGCCCGCGCGGCAAGGGCGAGGCTCAAGCAAATCAAGCAATGCGTTTGCTTCGGTCACTTTTGAATTTTGCCGCTGCTACTTACGAAGACGCAGAAGGGCGACCGTTAATTGTTGAAAATCCAGTTCGAAGACTTTCCCAAACGAGAGCGTGGAACAAAATTCCTCGTCGCCAGGACATAATATTTCCGGAACAGCTCAAATCTTGGTATGCGGCTGTCGATGCGCTGGAGAATGATACCATCCGTGATTATTTGCTCTTCTGTTTATTCACTGGACTAAGGCGCAGCGAAGCCTTGAAGCTAAAATGGAAAGACGTTCGCTTTGATGCAAGAATGTTTTTCATCCCAGCGGCAAATGTCAAAACAGGTAGAGATCACGGACTGCCGTTATCTGACTTTCTTTATCATTTGCTCTGGCAACGTTCAACGGTGCGCAGAATCGATAACGAATATGTTTTCCCGGCGCGCGAAGGCAGAGGTTATCTTCAGGAGCCTAAGCGGCAGATCGCGAACGTCATCCGCGCGTCTGGGGTCAAATTTTCGATGCATACTCTCAGGCGAACATTCATAACGATCGCCGAGCGACTCGACATTGCTTATTACGCACTCAAACGATTGTTGAATCATTCAACGGCCAATGACGTTACCGCCGGCTACATCGTCATCGACATCGAGCGCCTGCGAGAACCAATACAAAAGGTGACGAATTTTTTGAAAGAGAAAGCGGAGATTGATTGTGGCAATCCTGTGTCAGCTGCCTTATGACGACTCCTAAAGTCGGTAGCTACGAGTGTCACTTCGAAACCATGGATAGCGCCCGGACATTCTCAGCGGAATTGAAAAAAAGTTTAGTGCGTCATATACTCCGGTTGGCACCCTGGCAAGTTCCCGAAAGCAGTCCGCACTAAAAAGGTGAGCCGAGTGTTAGCGGACAAACTTATCGAAAAATTGAATACTTATGAGGAACGGTGTGCGCGCAAAAAGCAGTTCCCCATTTGGCACCTGAGACGTTGGGCAGAGTAAATGTGAGTTTTATACCGACTTGTTGAAACTTCACGCAGATGCCGACGAATTGTTGATCAAAAAGATTGAACAAGGCAATACGCCTGAAATCAAACCGGAATAGTGACAACAAAAGCGCTGGCGCTCTCGGTAAAGACTTTGCGCTGTTCGTCCCGCACATTCTCGGCAATCATGCCTTTGCCGCCGAGTAGCAAGAAATCGGCAAACTGGTTGAAGCGTTTACGGGTCTGAATCCATCGCATTACGTTGGCCAGGGCAAATACCATGACTACAGTGCTTCTCCTCGACAACCTGGGCGTTGCAGGATCGCTGTCCATTCTTCGTTTTATTGCTGTCTCCATTTGAGCTATAAATAGGTGTTCCGTCCACATAAGGTGGTTTCGTGCTCACATACATTGTTGCCCTGCCGGTGCGAAAGTCGCCTGCCGAATCATATTCTGCCCCTAACGACACCTCTAGTCCTTGTGCTTTGCAGTAGTCGTAGACCTTTTTCGCAGCAATACCGGTTGGTTTGATTATTTCTTCGTAGTTAGGTTTGTAAGGCAAATCAAGTAAATCTCGAAAAAAATCATCACCGAAATTGTAAAGCAAGTGGGATTCCACGGAGGTCTCGAATTCCTCTGGGTCCAGTTTCGTTGAAGCTACTGTGATATCGAGAACACGTTCGATTTTTGTGCGCAAATTTAAAATGACGGTGGCAGGTGCGTTTTGCTGCGCGAGTGCAACGACAGAGGAAAACATTCCGGTGCCTTCAAAATAGGACGTCGCAGGGTGCTCGGAGACATATAGAGCTGGTGGTCCGCCAAGCGGTGTAAAGCGTTGGCCGGCATTTCTCGGTCCAAGGTCATATAGGGGCTGCATTGGACTCACGCTGAGTAGTGCATCAAGTTCAACTGAGCGAAAGACATTTCGATTGTACGGAATTGGGCTAATGCCTTCGAGCGCTTTGGCAAGCTTAGCTGCGGTGAGCATTAATCAGGACTTCCTAACCGCGCGTCATCAACCCAGCCCGCAAGCAACTCTGCCTTGCCCAGCTTAAGCACATCGAGTGGAGTATGGTTCTCAAAATCCGGATTTGGCGAATTCAGCCACATCTTCAGACCTTTGCTGGAGCCGGTTACTACCATCAATCCTCTGGCGATGCGCTCGAATGGTTGCAAATTCTTTTGGATACTGACCGAGTCCGGCGTTTTGACCAGTGTTTGCCTAGGTCGGTCTATGCATCTGGAAATGTCGGCTACTGTAATTCCAAAAACGTCGCTGATCTTATTTACGTCCAGACGTCCGGTTTTGTTGTTTCTCAGCGCTTCAACCGGTGCTGTCTTTAGTGGAGTTGGTTCTGCTCGTTGTAGTTGGAAAGAAGAGAGACGAGACAGGTGAAACTGTAGCTCGCCAGGGTTTATTGGTATTCGCATCAGTTCAACAAACGGCTTCCGCGCAGCTTCTAGCCACGTTTCGGCTCGCGGCTGCTCCGGTGTCAAAATTATTGCCGCTATATCCGGATTTCGCTTTCGCAATTTTTCCACAAGCGCAAGCCCGCTCATTCCTTCCGGCAGGTCCAAGTCTAGCAGGACAATGATACCTTTTGGCTCTTGGTTTACTCTTGCATAAAGATCGTCTGCGCTTGCGGCTCTGCACAGCGTGACGTTAGGAATGTGAGCACGTTGGAATTCCTGCTCCAAATGCGGGTCTTTCGTTAGGGCTGTAAGTTTAATCATGTATCTGCTCCGGCTATGCCTGTAGTGTACACGATCTGCTGCCAAAAAGCAACCTAAACGCTGCCAATACGCTGCCTATCATTTTTTCAAATTTCCGTCTTTGAATCCCAAAACACAACTTTAGAGACATAATGGTGTGATGCCTAATGCACCGCATATGGTGCTTAACATTCTCTACGTTACACTACATCTTATTTCGACTCACACATTTTCATCACGATATAGCGAAGTTTGTTACCATGCACCACATTTTATTGCCCGCGCGGAGTCGCCAGCAACGCGCAAAACACATTCGAGCAAGCGACTATCGGATGGAGACGGAACGTCTTCGACGATAGCAGGATAAAGAGAATGATCCACCAAATGGCAAACCACCATGCACTGCACCTCTAGGTACGATCCAGCGCACTATTTTGGGTGACTTTTATGATCCACACAAATTGTGAAACCGCCATGTACTGTGCCCCTAGGTACGATCCACAGCACTATTTTGGGTGACCTCGGATGATCCAACAATCCCGAAACTCGCTACCAGCTAGCGATAAGGCGCAATCCAGCTGATTTTGGCAAGGGCTTTGAGCCGATTGGTTACTCAAGGTTCCTTTAGTTAGCTCCCGCCTTATTAAAGGAAAGTGCGGTATCCTTTAATAAGACTTTTCGTTATTAAAGGGACCTTTAATAAGCATGAAATCTGACCTAAAAGAGAGACTAGGAGAGCGCGTCCGCTGTTCGGTAGGCAGCGATGAACCTTACTGGGCCTTGGTTCCGCGCCCGTTACCGCCGCCAGGATTGCGGCTGGATTCTCTACAAGGACCGTTGGAGAAGGCTAGCCAGACTCTGGGGCGGCTCGATGGACTGGCGACAGTCCTTCCGGATACGCAGTTGTTCCTCTATATGTATGTACGGAAAGAGGCGGTTCTATCCTCGCAAATTGAAGGGACTCAGTCTTCGTTATCGGATTTGCTGCTGTATGAAAGTGAAGAGTCTCCGGGAGTACCGTTGGACGATGTCCAAGAAGTATCAAATTATGTTGCTGCGATGAACCATGGCCTCAAGCGCCTCAGAGGTGGACTCCCGCTATCCATGCGGTTGATCAAAGAAATGCACGGTGTCCTGATGTCTGGTGCACGCGGAGGAACCAAGGCAGCTGGCGAGTTCAGACGCAGTCAAAATTGGGTCGGAGGAACAAGACCAGGCAATGCAACATACGTTCCGCCGCCGCCAGATCGAGTTGTTGGCTGCATGAGCGATCTGGAGAAGTATCTCCATAACAAAGAAGATAAATTGCCACTGTTAATTAGAGCTGCGCTCATCCATCATCAATTCGAAACAATCCACCCGTTTCTCGACGGCAACGGACGATTGGGCAGGCTATTAATCACGCTCTTGCTATGCTCCGAGAGTGTACTGTCGGAACCAATTCTTTATTTGAGCCTATACTTCAAAACGCACCGGCAACAGTACTATGCTCTGCTGCAGAAAGTGAGGCAGACTGGTGATTGGGAAAGCTGGATAACTTTTTTCCTTTCCGGAGTGCACGATACTGCTGGACAGGCCACGGATGCTGCGCGAGAGATCCTACGTTTGGCGCAGAAGGATCGCGCGAAGATCGCAGAGATTGGGCGTGGAGCTGGATCGGCATTGCAGGCTCATCAATATCTTGAGAAGAAGCCACTGGCTGTGATACCAGAAATGGTGAACGCTCTTAGCCTTAGCACGCCTACTGTAACCGCGGCGCTTCAAAATCTTGAACGCATCGGGATAGTTCGAGAGGTAACGGGCAAACAGAGGGGGCGCGTTTTTGTTTACGATGCATACTTAAAAATATTGGCACGCGGTACGGAACCGCTGAGGCAGTAACGTGTTTTTCCGCGTGAGACTTGTCGCCTGCCTAATTGCTGCTTTTGCCCCGCGCTACAATATTCATGAAGGACATTTTGAACCACTTCCCAATTAAGGCAAGTCGAATCTGAAAAGCTATACTGTCTTATTATTTCTCGCGCTCTTGGTGCTTATTTCCGTGCGTTCCACAGCTGCAGATTTTCCGCCAGAATATGCGGTTGTGCTCAATAATGAGGGCATAGCCGCGCTAAACAAAGGTGACTGGAGCTTAGCGATCGACAAATTGACTGCGGCTGTTGTGGTTAATCCAAAGTATCTCCTTGCCCGAGAAAACTTGGCTGTCGTACATAATAACTATGGCCTTTATCTGCGGAATAGAAATAAGCGCGAAGCTTTTAAGCAATTTCACGAGGCAGTATATCTTATGCAGGGCCCCGTTAACCTAGCAAACCTGCGAGGAATGACTAGAGTTATTGGGAAAAATCCCGACAGTTCGATCGACCACGTTCAGCTTGGAGATAAAGCTAGAGCGGAGGGTGACCTGGTGAGTGGTGTCGTCGAATATCGTGCCGCATTGAAACTAAAAGATGATCCGCAAGTGCGTAAGAAACTGGAAGAAGTGAATCGGCTGCTCGTCCAACAGACCGAAACGAAATCTAAGCAAATTCAACAACTTTTGGCTAACTCACGGCATCTCCGAAAAGCAATCCCAAACATTGATGGTAATGTAAATAAAAACTCCAAAACCAGCAAAATCCTGGAATAACAACAATTAATCAAACCGGCTTGAACTCCCGGTTTGATAGCTATTTGATACCCACGACTTTTGCTGATCCCGGAAATTGGTCGGGACGACAGGATTTGAACCTGCGACCTACTGCTCCCAAAGCAGCCGCGCTACCAAGCTGCGCCACGTCCCGATGTGATTGATGTGCCAAAGCCTCCCGTAAATATAGCATGAAACATTACGGCACGAATTGCGGCGTGTCTTGCGAAACATCGACGGCGTCTTTGTTGATGAACGCAGTCTTGCCGCTTGCCAGTTGCACCTTCAGCTTGCCCTCTTTGGCGCCGCCGAGGACGACGAGCCTGTCACCGGGACGGGAAGAGCCCACCGAATGTTCGTGCTCATCGGTCAGTCCTTCTGCTTTGCGGACTGTAATCGTTTCATAGGCGTCAGGCGTCTTGTAATCGACTAAGCCACCATAAATGTAACCTTGCTGGCCATTGACTTTGATTTTGTACCAACCATTGGTTTTACCGATAACGGTAATTTTGGCGCCGCGAGATATTTGCGCAATCTGATTGAAGTTAGGGCCAGGTCCGGAACGCAGGCGCACTTTGGTGGTGTCGATTTCTTTAGCAACGCTGGCTGCGACACCGGTTTGATGATCTTCGCTTTCTGCTGTTCGGGAAGCTTTTTCATTGTTCTCATTTGGTGCACCAGATTCGGTGCCACCCGGCTGTTCCTTACTTTGTTCGCTGCCTATATCAGTCGTTTTTGTTTCTTCTTTCGCATTCTCAGCTGGCTTTTCCGATTGCTCGCCAAAGTTCGGTTTTTGACCGTTGATCAAACTGGCCACGCCGTCTGTCTTTGGCTGACCGCTATCATTTATCGCCGGCGGCGTTGCACTCAGTGCTTGATTTTCGGTTGCACCCGAAGTCTGACCGGCATGGGCGACCGTCCAATTGGCACCACCTGCAGCTGTCAGTTCGATCAGATAACTTGAATCTTTACTAGTCAATGTATAGCTGGCCTTTTGCACAGCAGCCTGCTTTGCATGTCGGCGAGAGCGGCCGCTGCTCGATACTGCAGGCTCTCCTTGTCGAGCGATCACAAAAAGCGGTGCCGTTGCTGCCTTGTCGGATTTTTTTCCATTGACTAGCGCCAGTCCTGATTGGCCTAAAATATTCGCGAAATGGGAAGCATCGGCCGGACTATATATAGACTTAGCCACTGCATATAGTGCCGACAGTTGTCCGTTTCCAATTGAGCGAGATGCCTCGTAATGGCCGTCCCCCCATCGCCAATTGCCGTGAATTGATTCATCCGGTAAGCCGGCTGGCAGCTTACTGCTCGGGTCAAATATTTTTTCGGCGCCAGCCAAGGAGAAAAGTGAGTAGTCTACATTGATGTCTTTGCCATTTTTTGCAAAGGCAGCGACTCCTTCGGTTTTCACATCTGGTACGGATTTCGCTGTTTGATCGACAGTGTCGTCGGGCAGAAGGGCGAAAGCTCTGATCAGTGGTCGATGAGCACCCTGTCCAGCGGTGTGCCCGACGAGCACAAGCACTGGCGCCGCGTTATCGTCGATGATTTTGGCGGCGTCGAAAACCTCCATGCCGGGGAGCGAAGTGACCTTGACGCCGGAATTGCTTTTCTGGATCAAATAATCGCTGGCTTGCAAAACAGTATCGATCTCCACAACCGTTAATCCGCGCGGCAGATCAAACACGTGAATTTCAAATGCAGACTCAGATAACGGTTCTTGTAATTTCTTCGTCAGTGCCGCCGCTGGCAGATTGCCATTTTGCTTGAGAAAATTGCGCACTGCGTCGTCTAATTCTGTTAAAGCCTGACGAGCATCATTGGGATTTTTTGGGCCGGCAGCCACTCGTTTTGCCACTCGCGAAAGCGCTTTATTAGGATCGACAAAACTGGGTGCGACCGCCGCTGCCACACCCCAGATAAAGAGCAACGACGCTAATATGCCGGCGCCAATTTTAAAGCTGAGCGGCACAGGTTTCCGCTCGAATTTGCGGCCGCAAGTGTGACATTCCCTTGCCGCGACTGAGTTTCTTTGATTACATTCTGGACAACGCATGCTTTATAACGTGCCATTTTAGCCCTGTTTGCCAAGTTTAGCCAATAGCTGGCTGCTTAGCCTTGATACTTCTATCGTTCTCCCAGCATCGAAACATGAGCTTCGCATCATTGTTTCTTCAATTAGTGGGATTTTCGTGGAGTTGGGAGAGGGCTGGCGCGTTAGATTGGCTCCTTCTTCGGTGTCTTGCTAGTCTACTCGATATAATAGCGGCGATAAACATTTAGTAACGTATAACCGGCCGAGGTCAAGATTTTGAGCTGGAAAAGGGATGAGAAACAGAGCCGCTCGGATTTAATCGACGTGGCCAGGTTATGTTATACCAGAGGCTATATTTGCGGAGTGGAAGGCAATTTCAGCATTCGCCTGGGGCAAAATTTACTGCTCACGACTCCACGCGGTACATGTAAAGCTCGTCTTAACGCAGATGAGTTGTTGTTAACAGATCTCAACGGACGGGCTCTTTCGCCCGGAGATCCTTCTACAGAGTTGAAAATGCATCTTGTCGTCTATCACCGCCGGCCAGATATACGGGCCATTGTCCATGCACATCCCGTCACCGCAGTCGGATTGACAGTCGCTGGCATTAGTCTTGATGCACCAATTTTGCCCGAGGTGGTCTGTACGCTTGGTAAAATCCCGACTGCACCATATGCAACACCAAGTACGGATGAAATTCCCGCCAGTATCTCCGCGATCGTTGAGCAATATGATGCCCTGATGTTAGACCATCATGGCGCTCTCACTCTGGGGACTGATATTTGGGATGCGTTCTACAAGCTGGAGACAATCGAGCATTTCGCTCAGACGCTGCTCGTCGCCTATCAAGTGGGAACTCCGATTGAGTTATCGGCGATGCAAGTGCAAAAACTGAAGTCGATCAAGTCTATTTATCAAAAGTCCGCCGATCAGAGATCTAGTGATCAGACATCTAGTGATCACAAATCCAGTGATCGCCAGTCTGCGGACGAAGTCGCGCCTGGCCGAGTCCAGCCAGAATGATGGGCAAGAATGACGCGGTGAAACAGGGCTCGCCAGCCAGGGCGAAAGAGCCGTTGCATCCAGAGGAGTTAGTGACGTCGCTTATATTGATCCGGCATGGTCACACTAAAGCGACAGAAGAGGGAAAGCTTTATACAGACCCGTCGGCCGAGCTGACCGAGTCTGGCCGCCAACAGGCGCGTGCCGTCGGGCTCTGGCTCAAAGATCAACAATTAGACATTTTACTTTCCAGCCCGTCCAAACGCGTATTAACCAGCGCTGAGATTATCGGCGAGATTTTAGGCATGCCACCAAATGTAGTGCCTAATTTAGATGAATGGCACGTTGGTCAGTGGGATGGTCGAGCGTACGTTGACATCAAAGCGGAACATCCGGACTTATATAAAGCCTGGTCCAGCGATCCGATAACCAACCGCCCGCCAGGCGGTGAATCAATCGCCGATGTCTGTGAGCGTGCGCAAAAGAAGTTGGCGGAGATTTTGACGCTTCACGGTGGTAAGAAAATTGCCCTGGTCACCCACGCCGGTATTATCAGGGCGATTATTGTGCATGCGCTAAACATGCCGGTGGCTAACTTCTGGCGAGTGAATATTCCTGTGGCTAGTGTCACTCAAATTGACTTTAGCGCCAATTTTGCCACTGTCCAATTCATGGCTTATAAACCCGCCCTTGAGCCGCGCGGATAAAGCGGTTGCCGCCAATAATTGCGGCGTTCCGAGGCACAGTCGTGTGAATAAGGCGCTGCCTCTAACGGACAGTTTCAGGATGGGTCATGTGCCCGGCTAGACTGCGTTTTCTCATCAGTTGAACAAGGTTTTTCCTTTGCTCGGGGGTGAGAATTTTGCGAATGCTGATCAAAAGTTTCACCTTTTCCAAGGCCATATTGGCTTGCAGTTTGTTGATCTGCTCTTGCGTTGCCAAAATCTTTTCTTCATCGAGATCCGGCTGTAAAGAAAGCTTATGCATGCTCCGCAGAAGATCTACAACCTCTCGCGATTGATCCAGGCTCTTGGTCTCATAGTCCTTGGCCAAGGTGCGAATTTGATTTTCTTGTTCCTTGCCAGCGCCAGCCTGGACGTAAATTGCCGCTGGGTCACGGACTTGATGTTCGCCTGGAACCGCTGGTACGGCACCGTGGGTTGCCTCTTTAACGGCGGCTTGCATTTCAGACACGGGCTTTTCGTCTGCTAGCACTACCGGCGGTGCAAGCAAAGATCCGCAGAGCACAGAGCTGGCCATCATGGCGATCGCTATGCGTGTTATATACATTTTCTACCCCTTTTTCTCAGCCAGGGATATTGTAGCTAATTGATTTAGAGCTAATCAACTCCTATAGCTAATCAACTTATACCTAATCGATTTATAGCCTTGCCGCTAATCAACCTTATAGCTAGTCGATGCCCATGTGGACAAAAGGTGCCCAGGCATGTATCGCTTCACCAGACTGGATAGCTTTGATCTGAGCCTTTTGCAAAGATGCCGAGACGCTCAAATTCGGCGGCAGCGCTGGCGGCAATCAGTTCTTCATGGAAGTTGCGCATCAAGGTGGCAGTGGATCTGTCCGCCACTTCCCAGAGACTAAGGATGAGGTTGGGCATGCCGGCGTACATTAAAGCCCTAGCCAGGCCGAGTATTTCACCACCGGTGGTGACTTTGTTTACACCTGTTTGACAAGCCGATAGAACCAAGAGTTGGCCGCAGCGTGTGCGCAAAGTATTACCCTCAAGAATGGCCGCTGCCGTCAAAATGCTGCCATCGCCCAGAACCAGTCCGGAGGCTAACGGCTCTTCTGGGTTAAACACTGCGTGTCCAGCGAAATGGACAATCGGATATTGTTTGAAGAGCTCTGGCAACAGTTCTTTCACCTCTGCGTTTTTCAGAACATGCACCGCCGCCATTTTTTCTTTGCTCAGCTGTGAAATTGTCTCGGCTTCTTCCAAGGTATGTGATAGATCCTCCAAGCCAGCACTGGAGCGTACTTTAGCGCTTGCCGACGGCCTATCTTCACGAGTAGCTGAATAATCACTGATCGCCGAAATTAAGTAGCCGGCTTTTGCCTCTTTTCGCCGGGTTCTGGCCAGCACAGGAATCAAGCTTGTCGTTGGTAGATAGCTGATGGCAAACCGCTGACAGAGATATTTTTCACCATCGTGCAAAGCAGCAAACGGCAAGTGATAGAACGTGCTGTGCGGCACGATCAAAAGACGAGAGACTGTTTCAGGCAAATTTTGCAAGATAGGTTCCAGCAAAGTCTTGAATAACCTTTGGCAAAGGGTAAGCGGCACGTCCCATCCTTCTGTCGATGACATTTCCAAAAAGCTGCCGAGATTCTCGGCAAAGCTGGAGAGGAGGTTTTTGTCATCCAAATAATTGACAGCTGGTTCGGCAGCGCCATGCCAGAGCGCTGCAGTGAGCAGATATTGATCGGTCCAATAAAGTTCGATAATCGCTGTCTCTGACGATAACAAGCCAGGGTCTAACGAGCCTGCGGCGCTTGCCAAAGTTCGGCGATTTCACGCCAGTTTAAGGTGCTAGCAGAGATCAAACTGGCGTAGCCAGGGTGTGCTTTCTTCAGCTGACTGACAACGTCTCGCCATTCCCGGTAAATTTCCGAGCTTTCGTTCTGGGCGACATTGCCACCCCTGTACTGCCCGCTTCCTTCGGTTGGTCCTTGCCAATAAAGCCTTTCCAAATGGGCGATTTTGCCGCGCAAGGCTGCTTCGCGGGCCACTAGATTGCTCAGTGCTTCATCCCCATCGGTCAACAATTCGGAGATGTCTATTGGCGAATTGCTTAGCAGATCGAGCAATGCTCGGGATTTGGCTCGTCCGACATATTCCAGCGCTTCCACCCGTTTGCCCATCGAGATACAAACCTTGACCATGTCCCGGTATAAATCCTGACCACGATTGCCAAAACTGGTTTTTAGGTCATCCGATTTGATCGACGATCGTTGTTGATCGAACAGGTCAATCGCCCTTTCAAAGAACTCAAATGCCGGTTGCAGTTGCCCCATCACCTGGAAGACTCGACCCATATTGGACAAATAAATTCTCTCGCCCTGGCGATCGGCGATTTTCTCGCTAATTTCTAAAGCCTTATTGAAAGCATCTTTGGCTTCCTCAGCCCGTCCTGCCGCCATCAGGCAATCGCCGAGGCTGTCTAAGTGCGCGGCTTCGGCTTGCTGATCGCGATTCTCGCGCGCCACATCGACCGCTTTCTGGCAAAGTTCGACAGCCTTGTCCACAGCGCCTTTTTTCAGCCAGGTGTTGCCGATATTGCCCAGCCATATTCCGGCTCGACGAGGATCTTGCGCTCTCAGCGACAAGGACAAAGCCAGGTCGTAGCAACTAATCGCCTCATCCAGAGCACCTTGTTCAAAGTGCAAATTGCCCAAGCTACCCTGACAAATGGCTTGGGTGATCAGATCGCCATCATCGAGCGCTTTGGCCAGAGCGAGCGAATAATAAGACTGCGCCTCTTCAAACTGACCCAATTCATGCATGGCCATGCCGAGATTACCCAACCAGGCCGTGGCGCTGGTGTTGTCGGTGGAAATTTCCAGAGCTTGCCGGAACCAATCGGCTGCCCGCTCCGGCCAACCTTTTTCCAAATTGAGCCGGCCTAAACTGCCGGCGGCCACTTCCACTGCTTGACCATCGTTGGCACTGTATGCCGCTTCCAAAGCACGCAGCGCCTCGGCAATCGCCTGATCTGTCAGACCCAATTTGGCCGCTTGCTCAGACAGCAAGAGGCGAGCATGCGTTTCAGTGCGGGGCAAAGAATTGATCACTGCCAACCGCGCCGCTGCTTCAAATTCGCTGGCCGCCTCGTCTAAAGCCTCTTGCTTTTGCTTGATGATCCCCAAATAAATATGGCAAATGGCTTCAGACGCCGGATCAGCGATACTGGCGGCCATTTCGATCGCCTGCCGGTACAATTTCTCGGCCTCATTTGTCTCGTTCTTTTGACTCGCCGACCACGCTTCAGTCGCGAGCTTTTCGATAGTTGCTCGGGTCTGTTCTTGCTCTGGCGAGTTGAATTTCATAAAGGTGCTTAGATAAATGACAAATGCTCGTATTTTACATTTTCATAGGTTATGCCCCAAAGACTTTAACTTTGCGGCAAAATCCCTTTCGATTGTCTGTGGCGATTGTTTCTTGACCCTTTCGATTGTCCCCAGGCTCCTCCTCCGAGCTTGCCTGTATTTATCCAACTCTTGGCTTTTTTGGACAGAAGAGCATCTTCAGCGCTTAGATTGAGCTGAGAATCGAAACCGAGGAGTTGGCGAGCCAAAAGCTTTTGCAGTCAGACCCAGTCTAAGTCCTGGTCGAAACGGCTGAACCTCGGGTAGCTTAACTGGCGAATGACGTTAATAAGCAGTGCTGTAAGGTGGATAGAGAAAGATTTTTGCCTCAGCTTGGCTTGGCCCATGGGCTTGCGCTAAAAGAGTCTTGGCTGAATTGAACTTAGCCGGACTGGTCTTAGTCGCAGCGGTCGTCGCCGTGAAGTAGCTATGTGCGGCTGTTCCATGATATTGATGGGGATGCTGGTGGCCAAAGCCCTGATCGCGCATATGGGTCTGGAAGCCGGCTTCTGGTAGTGAAGAAGTCGAGGCGAAATTGTGTGCGATTAAACTATGACCGCCATGCCAGCTGCCAAAAAATGAGGGTGGTGCGGATGCTTTGCTGTGCCCGCCGCCGACGAATTGTTTTAGCGATTGTTGGGGCAAAAGGTTGAGCGGGAAAGGAGGCGGACCAGCGCTGCTGGCGCTCTCTGCCGGGCGCTCTCCTTGAAAGATCGTGGGGTTGATGTTTTGAATGCTGTGGCTGATCTGTGCTTGTTGCGCCGCTGATATTATCGGTGGTGCCACTAAGCGTAAATTCTCTTCATTGGCCATCCAGTTGCCCGATATTTTGCTGCCGAGACTGGATTGACTGCCGTCAGCAATTTGATCGGGAAGGGCCACGGAAGAGCGTTTGCCGCGAGGCCGGACAGTTTGCGTCCGCCTCTTCGAAATTGCCGCTCCTTGTCTACTCACCGTTTGCGGTTGATTGGGCATCACCCGCGGTGCGGAAGTTGAGTAGGCGGTTTGCGACACATAAGTTGGTGCGTCAGGTTGGATGGCCGAACTTTCTGTGACAACGCCTGCCAGGGATGTTTGTGATTCGGAAGCTAGTTGAGCTTGTTGTTCGACCAAACCCGATGCGAACTCCGCCCGGTGCGGCAATTTTCTGCCTGCAACAAACGGTCGGAGCCGGACGCCATTGACGGTCAGCGTATTGCTGGGTCGGGCGTCTGCACCAAGTGAAAATTTCCTCCTAGCTGCGGTAATTGAACTTGTCGGGTGAGCATCAAGCATTTTGATGCTCTCCTTGGACCTATTAGCAACATCGCCTCTAGGTTCTTCAGTAGCCTGAGCCGTGGATTGCAAGACGATGGGGAGTGTCGCTGCAATATTGACGCTCAGAATAATTGCCGAAAGTTTCATCAATTACCGCTCGCCAGAAGGATTCATTTCTGCGGGCACCCTGGGGATGGGGAGGAGCTTGGTGCCCGCAGCGCAAAGTGCGTTTTGCTCAAGTTGTAGGATAGGCCACCGTCAACCGTTAGTCACTGGGAAAACTACGCAAGTACAGACCCCGAAATGGCTGTCTGCACACGATGATTGGGGAAATTACCATGGTCCGTTTGCTTGGCAACTCGACTGTCTGGGGAATCAGTCCCAAACCAGGCGGTAACCCACCCCGCGCACAGTGAGAATGTGCTTGGGTTGGCTTGGATTCTCTTCCAGTTTTTCGCGCAGATAGCGGATGTGGACATCAACCGTGCGGCTCTCGCCGAGAAAATCCGAGCCCCAGACTTGGGCAAAGAGCTGGTCGCGGGTGAAGACCCGGTTGGGGTGCTTGGCCATAGCTGCCAGTAGCTCAAATTCTTTGAAAGTCAAATCGATCTGCTGGTTGCCAACCATAACCGTGCGGCTGTCGATATCTATAGATAAGTTGCCGAGCTTAATGCCCCGCGTTTGGGTCTGGCCGCTAGGGCTCTCTCTCAAATGGGCCTTGACCCGGGCCACCAGCTCGCGCAGGCGCACCGGCTTGGATATATAGTCGTTCGCCCCCAATTCCAGCCCAACCACCGTATCGATCTCCGACGTCCTGGCCGTGAGCATGAGGATAGGCGTCTTCCGATCGCCAGAGCGGACGCGGCGGCAAACCTCATAACCATCCAACCCGGGCATCATCAGATCGAGAATGATCAGATCTGGCTTTTCGGCTTCAATCAGCTGGATTGCTTTCATGCCATCGTGGGCAAGAAGGGTGGAAAACCCCTCCTGATTCAGTACATATTGAATGGAATTGGCTATATCGACTTCGTCGTCAACGATGAGTAACTTTTTCATCTTTTATATGACGCGGCTTTTGAAATTAGCCTTCATAGTATCATCGACAGTATGCGGTTGACGGTGTGACTTACCAGTTTTGCTGAGAAACTGTTGAGAAGGAGCGCTAAAATTCGGCTCACACGCGAAAAAGTTGGGGCAGCGATGGCTAAAGCAAAATCGTTAGTTTCTCGCCCTGAGAGACTTTGGCTGCTTTTAGCGATTGTCGTTCTGGCTGAAATTATGCTAGGCATTTGTCAGGATGTTTTGGCAGCCAAGCGCGCGCCTTCCAATCCAGCTTATGAGATGCTCTATCGCCCGGATTTGCTGCCTTATCCGCCGAATATGATCTATCCCATTCGCGTCGGTATCGCCAGCCATGTGCCGGTCGCGCACGTTGCTGTCTGGGAGCCAGGCGCAGTTTTCATCGACGAAAAACCGATATTCATTCTGAAGCCTAGAGTGGTTTACACAATCACGCCAGGCCGCCTGACTGAAATCGCTACCGGTCAAAGTATCTCGCTTCCCGTCAATCAAAGGGCCCGCATTTCCTCGAAAGACTACAAGGTCTGGGCGGCCAATCGCTGGTGGCGCGGCACTCTGGAGATAATCACGCTGGGCAACAAGATTTCGGTGATCAATTTGCTCGATTTAGAGGAATATTTGGCTGGCGTCGTACCGTCTGAAATGCCATCGAGTTGGCACATCGAGGCATTGAAAGCACAAGCAGTAGCAGCGCGCAGCTACGCCTGGGCCCATCTGGGAGCAGGTTCCAAGTGGTGGCGCAATGAAGGTTACGATTTGGTTCCGGATGTGCGGGATCAGGCTTACAAGGGGCTGGCTGCTGAATCGCCCAGCACAAACAAGGCGGTGATGGCGACCGCTGGCATCGTCCTCAAGGATTCAGGGCGAGTGAAACCAGGGTTTTATCGCGCTACAGTCGGCGACCAGTTTGAGAATCTCAATATTCGCAAGAGCACCGTTCCCAGTGCCACTCTAGAGAAGATGACAGGCGTCACGGGCATCGTCGGTGTGACAGTCAAACAGTACGATTCAGCCATGAACGCTTTCAACATCCAGGTCTTAGGGAAAAAGGGCTCACGCGAAGTCTATGGTAAAGAATTAGCCAGGCGACTGGGTTTTAGCACGGCGGCATTCTGGATATTTCCCAGAGTGCTGATGGTAAGAATTGGACTTTTACTTATCGTGGACCCGGTAATGGTGTCCGCGGTTTGAGTCAAAATGGTGCCAACGCCTTTGCTAAACGGGGCTGGCGCTATGAGTATATATTGCAGCAGTATTATCAAGATCCTGATGGCAAGCTAAGGCTCGATTTTCTTGAGAAATGGCGGGCAAATTCGGCCGCCTTTCACCATCCGATCTTAAGGACGCCCACAACTGAAGCCGCTGAAGAGACTGAATGAAAGCTGAAAGAGACTGACTGAGACTGGTTGAAACGGATTGAGACTGAAGAGACTAAAAAATGTCCGACAGTGAGGGACCGCTCAAAACCAATTTCTTGGCTAATCAAGCCAAAGATATTTCTACTCCAGCCTACAAAAAATTTCCGGTGATCTTATTATTGATTATCTTTGCGGCTGCTGTTGTCTTTGGCATCTGGCAGTTGGTCTCTCTGACGATCAGTTATCCCAAATTGGTGGCGGCTAAGAACGTGCAAATCAACTTAGAAAGCGCCAAGATGGAAGGTGGATACGCCTTTGTCGACCTGGAAGTAGTTAACGATAACGATGCAGTGCTGACCAAAATGAATGTCAAATACGATATATATGGTGGCAATGGTGACACCATCGGCGAAGGCAATTTGCCGATTGAAAAGTCTGTCCCTGCCGGAGGGAAAATGCTGATCAAACATGTAAAGCTGGGAGCGCTAACTGAAAATGCCGGTAAGATGCATGCTGAAGTAACAGAGGCGACCTTAGCCCGCTGAGTCGTACAAGGAGATAGAGCGTGAAAAGGGAAATTATCCGCGTCGAACCGTTTGACAGCAATTTCGAGAAATGGGGTGCACCGGTCTCGACCTGCACTCGCGCCGGCGACATGGTCTTCATCTCGGGTATGCCGCCATTTGATCCCAAGACCGGAGAAATTCTCGTCAACGCGCCTTTCGAACAGCAGGCCGAACGCGTCCTGGAACAGTTGAAGACGGTACTTAAGGCGGCGGGATCTGACCTCGAGCACGTCATGAAGATCAACGTACTCTGTGTAAGCCCGGAGCGCTTCAAGGCATTCAATGAAATTTACAAGCGCTACTTTCCCAACAATCCGCCAGCCCGCATTTTCTTCTGTGTGCCGGTATGGACGGGCCCGTTTGATATTGAAATCGACTGCATCGCGGTCCGGAAAGACTAGCCTTATCTCGCCAAAAAATTGCAAAACAATTTGCCAAAAAGTTGGCAAAACAAATCGCCAAAGTCACACAATTCTATAATTAGCGAATTCCCGCTGTCTGTCTTTCAATTGGCGTCAACGGACGCAAATCCGGGTCGGTCGAAGACAGCAACTTGTGCGCGGCCGATCTATGTATTTGTTGAGATATTCGTTGCGGTATTTGCATCTGTTGCGATACGTGTTGCGGTGGCGGATACAAGATCTCTAGCTTGCGAGCTAAGGCGTGGACAGTGCCTGTATCTCTGCCGTAAATTCTTTCGTAAATGGCCAGGACGCGTCGATAGAAGGGTTCGCCGTCTTCCGATCGATCCATCATTGTGTATAACTCGGCCAGCTTGAGTAGAGTATTGGCTATGCCTAAGTCTTCTGCTCCGTGCAACTCCTCCAGTATGCGCAATTGCCGGGTAAGCACAAAAGCGGCTAAGTCTAAGCGGTTTTGCGCCTGGTAAACGGTGGCCAGATCTTGCAGGGTGGCGCTGACTTCCACGTCGTAAGCACCAAAATACATTTCTTCCAGCGTCAACGCACGCAGAAGCAGCGGCTCAGCGGAGCCGAAATCTTTGAGCCGGTAATAAGAGTTGGCGAGCCGCTTCAATGTGAAGACAATGACCAGAGCATCGGCGCCGCAGGCCTCTTCTTGCAAGCCGAGAAGATATCTATAGAGCGACTGACATTGCCCGGACTCTCCAACATTTTCGTAGATATTCGCCAACTGATCGACAGTGCGGATCAACATCGTGTCGTCAGGCGGCAAACGTCGCGTTCTGGACTCGACAAGCCGTTCAAGCAACGGCTTTGCTTCCGCAAAGCGATCCCTGTTGCAATAGAACCACGACAGCTCTTCCAGATGTCGCTCGAGTAGTCCGTAATTTCTGCCAGCCGAATTCTCGGCTACTTTCAAAGCCACCTGGAAAAGACGCTCGGCTTCGTCGATTAGCCCTCGTTCAAGATATTGCTGGGCTAACTGCGAGTAATTTGGCTCACCTTGATTGTCCTGGGTTTGCTCTTGAGGAGTTTCCCAGACTGTGATCTGGCCCACCACGGCTCGGCGACTAACCACTGGCGAGATAACCGGCTTCCTGACTGAGGAGTCGCTCTCCTCTACCGTGGGCGACAGCTCGCTTGTCGCTTGCGAATCAATTAAATTTGTCATTTGCCCGCTGCCGCCTCTGCACAAATAAGGAATAAGAATATTATTGCCGCGCTTATCTTGATTGAATAAATTGAGGTTTGCAAGTGGCAGAAGCCCAGTATCCTTCGTATAAACCGCAACCTTTACGATGGTTTATCTAACAAGCGCTTAATTTGAACTGCCCTTAGCGATCGGGCCGGCATCCACCAAACCTGGCTACTTGGTTCTTGTTATAGCTTCTACCGCCTTTTCCTGAGGCGATTGAATGAGGTCGAATTCAGCTGTCCACTTCGGCGAGTGAACAAGCGCTAAATTCAATTTATGCTGCCAAGCTTCGGCAGTGATCGGCCCACCTCTTAATTCGTAATAGGTGTAAACAGCGCCTCTGCATAACGTGGAACCACGGAAGGTGCGCAACAAAATAAATATTTGTCCGGGATGACCGAGACACAGATTGGCGCCGCCGACTTGATGACCAGACTTATCCACCTGCGTGTCGCTGTCCAGATAGAGCGTACCCGCCAAGGGTGGTGATAGCTTATCCAGCTCTTGATCAATAGCGCCCAAGAATCGAGTATCCGCTGGCGAGACATAGAGATTGCTGATCTCTTTTTGAGCAATCGATTCGAAACGCTGACACAAAGCGGATAGGGTCTCAACGTCCTTTGTATACCGGCTTGGGAAATAGCCAAGCGTCTTCAGTTCATCTACTGTTTGCTGCAATCTTATCCGGATGCTTTTGTACAGCGCTGGGGCAGGCTCTAGATAATGGGCGATCGCCGGGCGAGTCATATTGGCAGAATCAGCACTGCGATCGCTTTCGGCAGTTACCGGAATTTTGCTGACGACATCAGCGGCTTGGCCTCCGTGAGAAATTTCCGCAGTTTTTCTTTCATCCGTGTCGTTAAGGCAAGCGACATGACTGTCGACCCAGGCAGCAAAAGCGCTCTCCAGCCGCCGCCGCATCCAAAGGTCCGTTTTCAATGGCGTCTGGGCGCTCTCAATCATTGACTCGAAATAATGGCTCAATACATTCCAATTGCCTGTCCAGCTACCTTCGGCGTCTTTACTGTTGGCTGTGGCTCGTTTACGCCCGGTCGCCTCCAGCAAGGCCGGCAAACTATCAAATAGAGTCGGGTCCAACCGCCAGTTCGTTTCCCCCAGCACATTCGTTGCCAGAACTGAGCCGCGCCCAAAAAGCTCAAGCAAAGAAAAGGGAGTCGTCTCAGAAATTGCTCTTGGTTCAGTAAACTGATGGGCCAGCTGGCAAAGCCAGGGAAGTTCCGGTTCGTCCACCAAGGGCAAAAAGCGAAATACGGCCGCGCCCATCTGTCCTTGTTTGGTGCCGCTCATCTTCAAAATGGAAGTGGTCCCCAGCTCGAGCGGTTGATTGCGACGGATATTGAGCAAGAGCTTTGTCCTGAAGAACGGCTCGGATAATCCTTTTAATTCATTAGGCAGATCGTCAGCCAGCTCATTGGATGAATTATTGGACGGCGTCTGGGCGCTGGATCTAAACACTTTTTTGTAATCAGCGGGCAAAAGCGGATGTTCTTTTTTGTTTTCTTCAGCGCCGAGAAGGAGCCAGACTCGATAAAAGTTTTGCCAGGTATTCATGGCCGGCTCACCACCGATGGTGGCTTTGTCCAGAGTGCGGAATAAAAGCACCGATTGGCGGAATTTATTGGTCGAATGTTCGGAGTCTGATTTCTCAACATCCAAATCAGTAAGCGGCAAGCTCATTCTGGAAAGCCATTGCCGGCAACGATAGAAATTACGAAGAGCCGGCTCATTGTTGTACCAGCCGAGCGGCTTGTACAAGGCGAAATCTTCTTTGCCACCAAAAATGACCGATTGGCAAATATGCCCGGAATTGATATTTTGCAGCTCGGTGTCAGCTAATTTGGTGGCCCCTCCTAAGTTAGGCAATGTCAACCCAGGTTCAAGCAGGCGCAAGGCGACGCTGATATAGGCGATGTTCTTCTGAATCTCTTCCTTCACCTCTGCGTCTTCGGTATTTCGATAATCGCGGGCAGCCACTTTCAACATCGCTGAGAGCATTGAAGCTAGCCCCGGGCATAACCGCTCTTTAATGACGGCAGCCAGAATGGCGTTATGGAGAGCAAAGTAAGCATTGACGATACAGTCAGCGGTGACGAAATTGCTTTTCCCTTTTAGCCGATTGTCTCGATAAACATCGGCCATAGTGGAATACGGTGTGTTTTCCACGACAACAAAAAGATTATTGCCAAGCGTGTGTATTAGTTTTGGCTGGAGACCGGTGATTTTCAGTCCGTCGAGATCAACCGGGTAAGCGATCAAATATGGCAGATCGCTTTTCGGGAAAAAATCATTCAGTGACATCTCCTTCTCTGGCAGCGCAGGCGGCGCCTCGTCTTCTAGCTTGGGTAGAAAAACCGGTGACTTAAAGGGAATCTCGTCTAGAGAGTCTGACCATGCTTTGTTATTAGTGAGCAAAGTGCAGACAATGACTAAACTGGCAGCCCGAGGCAGGAAATTTTTCATTTTCCGGAGAATTGTGGTGAGACGGACGTTAGTGAAACGAAACGCGCCAGATGAATGCCTTCCAGTTGCGACAATTGCAAGACCAATTCTGGTGGCACCGGATCGTCGAGGGTCATGACCATTACCGCCTCTTCCCTGGCAGCGCGCCGGCCTACACCCATGGTGCTGATGTTAACGTCGTGCTTGCCCAGAGCGCCGGCAACTTTCGCTACCATACCGGGCTGATCTTTGTGGGCTGTGAACAACATGTAGCGGGCCGGTGTCAAATTAATCGGATGGTTGTTGATCGTTGTAATAATCGCCTCATCGTGAGCTAGAACCGTTCCAGAAATTGGCGTCACACCACTATCAGTAGTGAGAACTACCGACAATTCGCTTCGGAACTGGCTCTCATCATTCGACTTGCTCTCGCGTACCTGGATGCCGTTGTGGCGAGCGATCAGATGGGCATTTACGTATGTAACGCTTTCCATGTGTCCTGACATAACGCCCTTCAAGGCTGCTACCACCAGCGGTGCCACATCCTTGGTCGCCAGTTCACCAGAAACAATTATCTCAACTTCTTGTATTGCACCGTTGGCTAACTCAGCGGCAATTGTGCCCATCGCTTCGGACAGCCAGACGTAGCGCCCTAACGACTTGAGAGTCTCCGAGCGCATGAACGGCAAATTTACTGGACTTTTGGTCAAGCCCTTAGTTAAGTAGTCGCGCATTTGCTCGGCCAGATCAATCGCCACATTGAATTGAGCTTCCACTGTGGAAGCACCCAGGTGTGGAGTAAGAACAGCTTTATCGCCCAGCTGCAGGAGCGGCGAGCCTGTCGGCGGCTCGCTTTCGAAAACATCCAGAGCGACACCAGCCACCCGTCCATCCTTAATCGCGCTGGCTAGCGCTGCCTCGTCGATAATTCCGCCGCGAGAAGTATTGACTATGCGCACCGACGGCTTGACGCGTGAGAGCACAGCTTCATTGATCAGGTTAGTTGTCTCGCGGGTTTTCGGCGTATGGATCGTTATGTAGTCTGCATTTTTCCAGATCTCTTCCAGGGAGACACTGCTCATATTTAATTGCCCGGCCTTTTCGGCGCCAATCAGAGGGTCGTGCACAAGCACTTTCATGCCCAGAGCCTGTGCGGTCTGGGCGACACGTCCACCGACTTTACCCAGACCGATGACACCGAGCGTCTTATTGAATAGCTCAGTGCCGATGAACTTATTACGCTCCCACTTACCGCCCTTCAAAGATTGATCTGCTGCCGGAATCATTCGCGAGAGAGCGAGCATCAAAGCGACTGTGTGCTCGGCTGCGCTGGCTGTGTTCCCCTCAGGAGAATTTATTACCAGCACACCACATTCGGTGGCAACCGGCACATCAATGTTGTCCACACCCACGCCTGCTCGACCAATGACTTTCAATTTCTTGCCGGCACGAATGACGTCGGCAGTGACTTTCGTTCGGCTTCTCACAAGCAAAGCATCGAACTGGCTTACCTGGCTAAGAAGATCGTCGGCAGTGATATCCGGCTGGTATGTAACCAGGAGCTCCTTTTGCAGAATATCGATCCCTTCTTTACTGATCTCGTCCGCGACGAGGACTTTGTATACTGCTATTTTTTGACCGACACTTGGATTTTCCATCATACTTTTCATTGTTTCTTTGTACTCTCGCCTTTGCCTTTTATTGATTTGTCAAAATGAGTTTGTGCTGCATCTGTTTATCCTCTTCGGCCGGCGAAAACGCCAACGGCACTGGTTCTGCCCTGAGCCAGCCATGCAGCTGATCTAGACGATACGGTGAAAGTAAATGCTCTGACTGGCCAAGGACAGTATTGACGTAGAATTTGTCACGATCTGACATATCAACGAGCAAACGGTCAGTTGGCCCAGAGTTCGAGGCAAAGAGCCAGGGATCCGCTTGATCTTCAATATTGCAAGCATTGATAGAATCTGCATCGCCTCCTAACCCCAGCGTGGGCGGGCCAATCAGCGGGGTGACTAATAGCTTGTAGAGGCTGATATTTCCTAGCATCTCGTCTTGGAAGGAGGCGCGATGCAACGATTGCCACGGCCATTTGTTGGGATCATCGATGTTTGCTGCCAACCGGACGTTTTTGATGGATTCAGCAAAAGTAGTGATGATGAATGTCTCGTAAGTTCTCTCCTCTGGAGGCAGCCACTCTTTGGGCTTAGTCGCCAGAATTTGTCCGACGAAAGATGACCAGCGTGGCCAGCGCTCCATATATTCAAGCGTCATGGCCAGACCGATTTTTGGTTCGAGCAATCTCCTCGCCAGGGTGTGAATAAACGATTCATAAATGCTGGCGGCGACGCTCTCCGGCTTAAGATTCCCATCCCATTTATCCAGGATCTGGGCAGCGGCCAGTTGATATTTGTCGATAATCTCTGTATGCGTCGTCGCCTTTTGCAATTCTGATTTGACCAGGCTGGCAAGCGACCCATACTGATCGGCTTGCAAGAAAGCCATATCCGGCAAGCCAACCTTCTGCTGTTTGCTGTGGACAGCGCTCAATAATGAGTTGATTCGGGCCCAACGGTATGGGCTCTCGGTATTCAGGGTAAAGGGTGGATTGGCTACGGCGAATGTGGGCGTGTCTTTTGCACCCGGCAGTTGATCGAAAGCAAGACGTGATGGCCAGTGCTGGTCGGCTGTCCAGCCGGGCAGAGCGGTCGTACCATAGCTGCCTAGTAGCGGGACGCCCTTGCCGGTCTGACCGCCATGCAACGGTACTACACCAGCGACATGAAAACCGCTTGAACCTTTAGCATCCGCATAAACAAAAGACTGCGGCGAGCCCGCGTAACTGGCGATTACTTTCAAGACATCATCGGCGCTCTCAGCCCGATTAAGTCGCCAATAAGTCTCGAGAACAGTCGGCTTGTTATTGGCCGCAGCCCAGGCTAGAACGACTGCCGAGTCGCCGGCCCTGGTCAAAATCGGTCCGTCTTTAGTGATCAGCAGTTTTTGCACTAACGCCTTGTTGAAGCGAATAGGGATATCTTCGCTGATCTCAGTGACCGTTAGCCAGCCGGAAGGCGTCTTATACTGATTGGGGAATTGTGGTGAAAACTGCTCCAGAACAAGATCTTGCCCATCGGCCTTAAAGGCCGTGGCGGCCCAGGCGACGTCGTTATTTCGCCCGAGGAGAATACCTGGCACACCAGGCACGGTGGCACCGGCAATATGCAGATTTGGTGCACTTAACGATGATAGATACCAGATGTCCGGTGCCGTAAACAACGAATGTTTATCGCAAGCCAAAAGCGCGCCATTTGATTCAGACATTTGCTTGCCTACTACCCAGGCATTGCTTCCCCAGATCGGCAAAGTTGTTTGCACGACGCCGGAGAAGAAACTGCTGCTTATCTCCCGAGAAAACTTTTGCCAGATCTCACCGGTTACTCCGGATGTGGCGCCATTGCTTGTTACTTGTGCGCCGCCTGCCGCGAACATGTCGGATGCCTGCTTGCTACCGATTTTATCCAGCACCCGCTGGCGCAGATCGTCCAACTGCCAGGATTCGTCTGCCTGATACTGCATATATTTAAGGATGGCTAGGCTGTCTGTCTCTTCCCACTGTCCCGGAGTATAGGCGAGCAGCGTAAACGGCAATGACAGTTTGTTTCGACTTTCGAAGAGGTAGGCGTTAACTCCCCGTGTGTAAGCCTGCAAACTATCCTTCACTTCTTTTGGCAGATTCTTGAAGTCTACCGCTGCCAGACGGCTGATACCGACTGTGCGCATGAGGCGATCGTGAGAGACACAGCTCCCTCCGTAGATCTGTGATAACTCACCTTTGGCCTGGCGGCGCAACATGTCCATCTGGAACATGCGTTGCGCGGCAGTAATATAGCCTTGGGCAAAATAAGCGTCGTTATCGCTTTGCGCCTGGATATAGGGAACAGCTCGATCGTCAAACTTGATGGTTACTGGACGATACAAGTCGCTGATGGTCACGACACCATCCAGTACCGGCAATGAGCGCTGAGCGATCCACCAACCTGATACCGGTAATGCGAAGGCAACCAGTAAAAGCAGAAGACCGAAAATTCTAAGCAAAAGATGCCACCGCGGTTTTTTGCAATAAAGTGCTCAAAGTGCTGAACTCTTCTTAAGCCCCAAGATTATATTCGGTAAGCACTAGGGCGAGTCTTTGCTCAGAATACTCTTAATCAATTTCGTTACCGAAGTAAAGCGGCTCCCGAGCACGTCGGCAGCTTCCCGGGCATTATCCCACGCCACTCTCTTTGCGGCTTGCTCCAGCAACATACTTATCGCTTCTAGAGATTGAATGGTCATCACGGCTGCCAAGCCTTTGAATTGATGCGCCTGTGCTGCCAACTGCCCAGCATCTTCTTCCTGGAGGCACTTGTTAATGGCCTTGATCAGAGAATCACCTTCGCTGACAAAAGATTGCAGGAGTTCCTGGACGCCGTCACGGCCGTACAGTTCGATTAGGCGAGCCATGTTCAACTCGCCATGGTCGGGGTTGCCAACCTTTTGTTCGCTACCTTTTCGCCGCTCGGCATTCGCTTCCAGATTATTTATCTCGCTATCGGATGAGGACAATGATATTAGGTTATCAACTTCGTCGCCGACCTTGCACCATCGCCGCAAAACTGCTAGCAGCTGCCTCTGCTCCACTGGTTTGGAGAGGTAATCGTCCATGCCCGCGGCAAAACAGTTTTCGCGATCGCCCTGCATGGCGCTGGCCGTCATCGCAATAATGGGAATATGCTTGCCGGTGCTCTTTTCCTCCTGGCGAATCGCTCGGGTTGCCTCAAAACCATCGATATCAGGCATCTGGCAATCCATGAGGATGAGACCATAATCGCGCTTTTGCACCGCCTCCAGCACTTCCTGGCCGTTAGCTACAACGTCGGCTGAGAATCCCAACTTGTTTAATTGTCTGAGAGCGAGGCTTTGCATCACGGCATTGTCTTCAGCCAGTAAAATACATAACTTAAGAGCCAGTCCTTTGGTGCGAGCGGAAACGACCATCGCCCGATTATCAAGTTGATGGCTCGTGTAAAGAGTTGATGGTACATAACGCCTTGCCGCAGATAATTGTTCAATGTCGCGTTCGATATCTCGATCGGTCGATAAAGCACCAGCGGCGCCACCATTCAGACGCAGTTCATCGTAACTTTCAGGTATTGCCTGTTGAGTCTCCGGCTTGCCCAGCAGGCGAGCGATCAGTCCGTATAGCTGGTTTTGGCGAACCGGTTTTGTTAGGCAGGCAAAGAAGCCGTTTTTGATCGCCTTTTCCGCCTTGTCCTTCTCATCAAAATTAATCAGTAAGATTAGCTTTGTGTGAGAAATGTCAGGGTTATTGATTACTTCTTTGGCCAGGGCGAAACTTTCACCCGCATTTTTGCCGCCGAGATTGCAAAAAGTTATCTTGTAAGGATCATCTTTGAGAGCGGCAGCTTTCAATTGAGCCAGCGCTTTCGGGGCATCGCTCACTTCCGTGGTTCGTAGTTCAGCGGCTTTGAGATAATCGGCGATGGCGTTAGCAGATGATAAGTTAAAGTCGGCGATCAAAATGCGACTGCCCGCAATTTTAGCTATCGGCAATTCGGACAGAGCATTTCCTTCCTTTTGCTGGCAGGAAAGTACGGCGGTGAATGAAAAAGTAGAGCCAAGCCCGGGGTTACTTTCTACTTCAATGGAACCGCTCATCAGCTCAGCGAGCCGTTTACTAATGGAAAGACCCAATCCGGTACCGCCGTATTTTCTGGTCGTTGACCCGTCGGCTTGGACGAATGGTTGAAATAAAAGCTTGCGCGCTTCTTCCGACATACCTATGCCTGTATCGCGGACCTTAAAGCGCATCCGCACTTTGGTTTCCGTTTGATGCTCTACTTCTGCAAAGAGAGCTACTTCTCCTTCCTCAGTGAATTTGATAGCGTTGCTTGTTAAGTTCAAAAGCACTTGACGCAGTCGCACTGGATCGCCATAGACCATTCTTGGTGCCTTAGGATCTACATAAGTGATTATGGATAAGCCTCTGTCGCGGGCTGAAGAAGCCATTAATTCGGCACATCCTTCAACAAGCGAACAAAGGTTGAACTCTATGAACTCTAAGTCGATCTTGCCCGCTTCCATTTTAGAGAAGTCGAGAATGTCATTGATGATCGTTAACAGTGATTGAGCGGACTCCCGCACAATGCGAGTAAATTCCCGTTGTTCGCTATCCAGATTAGTGTCCAGCAGCAACTCGGACATGCCGATCACGGCACTGAGAGGCGTGCGCACCTCGTGGCTGATGTTGGCGACAAACTCTGATTTCAACCGTGATGCTTCGAGCGCTTGATCGTAAGCTAATTCCAATTTGCGGGTTAGTGTTTCCAGTTCGCTATTGACCGTGCCCAGAACATCCAAGCGTTGATTGAGATCATCGTTCAATTGTTTGATTTTTTCTTGTGCCAGCTTTAGATCAGAGATGTCCATTAAGAGCCCGTTCCAGAGAACGTCGCCTGTATCTAGAATTTCCGGCGTAGAAGAGGCGCGGATCCATCTGGTTCTGCCTGATTTGGTGATTATTCTTCCTTCGAATTGAAAGACGTCCAAAGTGGGGCTGGCTTGTTTTATTTGCTCTTGCAGTTTGGCCAGGTCTTCCGGGTGCAGCATCTCGAAAGCCAGCTCCGGTCGGCTTTGCACCTCCCACGGCTCGTATTCGCTGATACTTTTGCAACTCTCGCTGATGTATGGAAAGTGCATGGCTGCGTTATTGCAAACCAAGCATTGATAAACGACGCCCGGCAGATGTTTGGAAAGATTGGCAAATCGCGATTCGCTCTGAATCAAATCTGTCTGGGCCTGCTTGCGCTCAGTAATATCCTTACTGAAACAGTGAAAGCCAGAAAAAGCACCACTTTCATTCAGCGATTTGACGATGGTGAATTCGGCATCGAATGTGGTGCCATTTTTACGAAGAGCACGCGCTTCGAACTCTGCTTTGCCGTTTGCGTGCATCAATTCATAGGCTCTCTCCAGAGTAGGCACACCCTCCGGTACCACTATATTCTTCCAATGCACGCCGAGGATCTCGTCGGCTCCGTAGCCGAGCTGGCGGGCGAAGGAATTGTTGATCGATTCGAATTCGCCCGCACTATCGATCCTGGCTACACCTTCGATGGCATTTTGCAGGGCGTCAGTGAGACTGAGCAATTCAGACTCGGCTTTCTTGCGAGCAGTAATGTCGCGGGCCGTGGCATAGATCAGTGAGCGATCCTGATTGGCAATGCCGCTCCATAAAAACCAGACTATGGACCCGTCTTGGCGAACATAGCGATTCTCGAAGTTGCTTACCTCTTCGCCTTCCAAAACCTTATATGTCTCACTGACTGTCCGATCGCGGTCGTCCGGATGGACAAAATCAAAAAACGGTCTGGACAACAGCTGGTCAAGCGAGTACCCAAGCTTCTTTTCCCACATGTGGTTGAGCTTGCGGAAGTAGCCTTGACGGTCGGCAACGCACAATAATTCGTTGGAGAGAGCAAAGAAGATACTGGAATCGGCGAGCTCTTTTATTTCCGCCGCCTTAAGCTCCGGTCCATACAATTTCGTCCGATTCGCTTTTTCAGACCGATCTTCAATCATAGGAAGTATGTCGAGGTTATATCAATAATAGAGCATGGTGGGGCATGGCCAGAATATGTCTCACTTGTATAAGCCGTCAAGAGCAATCTTGACCAGCTTGGACGACTGATTTAGGCTAGGCGGTTTAGTGCCGCCGCTTAAGCCAAAGGCCTGGACTTGAATCTAAAGACAGCAGTTCGCCCAGAGTTAGCCCTAGTTATTCTGCTCTCGCTGTTAACACGCTTGCCCTGGCTCTTTATGGTGCCGATGGTTGAGGCGCCAGACGAATACTGCCATTTCTGGGTCTACAAATTTCTCTTCAACCACGGTCGTTTGCCGCTCGCTAATGAAGTCCAGGCCGATGGCATGGTCGCCGTTTACGGCTCGTTGCCTCAACTAGGTTATCTGCCACACGTCCTGGCCAGCAAACTGCTTCCTTTCTGGGATATCTCCCTGTCAGCACGCTTTGGCAGTCTTTTCTTGGCGCTTCTGGCGATAATCGCCGCCTACTTCGTCGGGCAGGCGATTTTTCCCAAAAATAAGATTGCGCAGCTAGCGTTGCCTCTCTTGATGATTTTTCATCCGCAGCTGGTCTTGGTCCATTCTTATATCAATACTGATGCGACGGTCTCAGCTTTAGGGGCCTTGATCGTGCTTTTGCTTATCTACTCGATCAAATCCGGTCTCTCCTTAAGAGGATGTGCCGGGTTGGGCTTTTTACTTGGCTGCCTGGCGCTGAGTAAGTATTCTGCCTATTCATTATTTTTTGGTAGTGCTTTTGCTTTACTCGTCTCGGACTGGCGGCAGGCTAGATCGGCCGTAGCAATTGGGCAACGATTGGCGGTTGTTGCTTTCACTTGTCTGGCCACTTGTGGCTGGTGGTTTATCCGCGAAATCAGCCAATACCCAGACGATTTACTGGGCACGAAAACGATGTATCGAACTTGGGCATTCTACTGTCATAAACCTTTGACCTATCACGTCAATGTCTGGCACATCATCAAAGACGTTATTTGGTGGCGGTTGGCGATATTTTCTTATTGGGGAGTATTCGGCTATATGACCCGCTACTTATGGCGTCCCATTTATGTTACATACATTGGTTTTACTATGCTTGCCATCGTCGGTGGTGCTTTCAAGCTAGCTGATTGGAGAAATATAAGTGCTCTCTTGGCCAAACTGGCTAGCCGTGATTTGCCACCAGCAGACAAACAAGCGCTCGATACCGCGGTGATTATCTCTACTTTCATCATTTGCCTCTTAGCGAACATACTGGCAATGATCTGGTCCTCCAGTTTAAACCTTGGCGGTCCGCAGGGTCGCTATTTGTTTGGCTGCGAGGTACCGATCCTGTCGCTCATCGTCTGGGGATTGCTCTCCGTCAGTTCGCGATTTGGCCAGTGGTTGGTAGTTAGCCTGGTAGCTTTTAACGCTCTCGCTTATTTTGCCGCGGTAGCTATGCTCTACCCGATTTATGGATTTCACGTAAAGCCGTATTAAAGTTCACGCTCCGCTCGATGCTCAGCCATACTTAGAGCTGGCAATCAGTGTATTATTGACATCACTGCATGGCGGAGATTTTGCATGCAAATACCAGATTTGACTAAACCGCTATCCGCTCTTGTGCGTCCGACGACGATCATCGAGTCGGCGCGTTTGAACGAGAAACTTGGCGCCCAGGTAACCATTGCCAGTGAAACCTTTCAGCACACAGGCAGTTTCAAGTTCCGGGCGGCTTACAGTTTAGCCAGCGGCGTTCCCCAGCAGAAAATCGTTGCTGAATCTTCAGGCAATTTCGGACAAGCTTTGGCGTATGCTTGCAAACTTTTAGGGAAGACCTGCATTATCGTAATGCCGACAACTGCTACCCAGGTGAAATTGGACAGCATTAAAGCGTTCGGTGGCACAGTTGTCCTCACCGATGTGCGGGTAAAAAGCAGAGCGGAGCGGTTGCGGGAGGTGGCGGCTGAAAATCCCGATGCGTTTGTAGCAAGCCCTTTCGACCATGAGCTGGTGGTAAAAGGAAACGCCACCCTGGGCCACGAGATTTGCAATTTGCAGGAACATTTCGACTATATCATCGTGCCGATTGGCGGTGGCGGGTTGTCTTCCGGCATCGTCCAGGCAATTCGCGAACGAGGGTTGGGCACCAAAGTGGTTGGTGCCGAGCCACTGGCAGGAAACGACGCGGCCAGATCTTTTGAGGCCGGCGAGCTTTTGGTTAATGACAAAGAGCCGCAAACTCTGGCTGACGGGGCGCGCACGGTCAGCCTCGGCAAGCTCAACTGGTCAATTATCAAAGATGGACTGGAATCGATTATTGAAGTCGGTGAAGAGCAGATCGCCGAGGGTGTGCGATTGCTTTTCACCTACGCCAATCTCAAAGTTGAACCGACTGGCGCTTTGAGCATCGGTGCGATCTTAGCTAAACCGGAGAAGTTTTCCGATCGTTCAATTTGCTGCGTGGTTAGTGGTGGCAATGTCGATCCGGAAGTCTATGCCAAACTGATCGCCGGCTGAAGAGCATTCCTGTGCCTTAATACACAATTTGCAACTTCGATCGGCCGTTTTCTTTAGATACTTGGATCTGCACGGGAAACATGTCACGAATGTCGGCCATGTGCGTGATCACCAGGATGCGGGCGAAATCGGATTGAATCGAGCGGATAGCGCGAACGAGCCTTTCTCGACTAGCATCGTCTTGCGAGCCGAAACCTTCATCGATGATCAATGTTTCCAATTTCGCCCCCGCTCTCCGCGCAAGAAGACGAGCTAAAGCCACGCGCACGGCAAAATTCACTTTAAAGGCCTCGCCGCCGCTAAACAGCTCATAACTGCGCGTACCGATTTCATCGGCGATCAAAAGTTCAAGTGTTTCTACAAGATTGCCGGATTTGGTTTTGTGTTGCGTAATCAGGGCTATGTGCATTTTGTTTTCAGTCAAACGAGAAAGAATGCGGTTGGCTTCCATCTCAATTTCCGGAATGGCGTTTTCAATGATCACAGCCTGGATGCCTTTCTTGCCGAACGCTTCCGCAAGAAATTGATAATCATCGACCTGGCTTGCAGCTATTTGCAGTTCACGGCGTTGATCAGCCAACGCCGCGAGATCATCTGCCAATGTTTTGCCCTGAGCCGCAAGCACCGCTACTTGCTTGCCGAGCTCCTCCTTTGCCTTTTGTCTTTCGCTCAGTGCCGGCGAAATCTCGGCCAGTTGCTCGAGCAAAGCCGGTAATTCGTTCAAGTCCCGGGTCAATGCTTCCCTTTCAGTTTCGATTTTCCGCAGTTCGAATCGCTTATCGCCGAGCATTTTTTGACAAGTCGCTTTTGTCTTCATCAGTTCTGGCTGCTCGACCATCGCCTTTTGCAGATCGCGGTGAAGTTCAGTCTTGGGCAGTAAATCAGCCAGTTTTTCTTTTAGCTGCAGGTGCTCGTTGCGGTCGTAGTGAAGATTGGCAATTTGTTCTTGAATTTGCTGCAATGAGGCTCGTTCGGTTCGACCGTAACTTTCAGCGGCTATTTGATCGGCCAAGGCGGCAGCTTTTTCCTGCAAAGCCGGCAAGCTCTCATTGATTCTTTTCAGCTCGAGAAGGTCCCTTTGCACTTGCTGGTGTTTGACTTCAATATGTCGCTGGGTACGAATCTGTGCCTGCAGGTTGGAATAGAAAAGAGGATCGAAGTCCAGTTTGTGAATTTCTGCCTTGACGGCAATCAGGCTTTCTCGCTCGACTTGAGCGTAGTTTTCGCTGGCCAGTTTTTGCTCGAGAATCTGGATATCATTGATTAGCTTTTGCCGGTTTTCAGTTGCTCGCTCAATAGCGCTTAGCTTTTCGTGGAATTGCCCGATTTGTTTGTCCAGATTCTTGCGTGAATCGAGTTGATTGCGAATCTCCAGATACTGTTGTCTTAAGGAGATTCGCTCGCTCTCTAATTGAGCGATTTCATTCTCGAGATCTGCTATCTCCTCCTCAATTGACTGATTCTCTCTCCGATAACGATCAATTACTGCCGCACGGTCAACAATCGGTGCAGCACATAAAGGGCAAATACCGGAATCAGCATGGGTCTCCAGTTCTTCGATCTTGCTGATCTTCTCTCGCTCACGCAAACGCAAATTTTCGATCTTGTGTTGTTTGCCTTCCAATATGGACTTGATCTTCAGTCCTTTTTCTTCGACGTGTTGAAATTCTGCTTCCAGGCGATCAAGAGATTGCGTTTTGGTTTCTAGGGCTGATTCTTCTAGCTCGAGATTTTCTTTCGATTGCAAAATAATCTCTACTTCCGCTAAGGCTGCTTGCTTTTGTGAGCAATCGGCTTCCAATCGAATACGGCATTCTGTGACTAAGTTGAGCAATTCATTGGCTCGGTTGGTCAACTGAGTGAATGTCTCTTGCTGTTTCGATAACTCAATCTCTCTATTTAGCAAGCCTTTATATTGCGTGTGTGATACGGCGATCTTTTCTTGATCACGGGTGTCATGTTCGAACTTAATTCGCTTTTCCGTAAGCTCGCTTGTCGACTTTCGAATCAGATCGAGTTCGACTTCCAAGCGGCTGCGAATGCGGGCTAACTCTGTTTGATATTCGCTTTTCTTGATATTCAATTCCTGCAGAAGAAATGCATCGTTGTCAAAAATTTCCACTCTTTGCTTGAAATCTTGGAACTGGGCGGTAGCTGCTTCAATTTCTGGAGACTGTAAGAGAACAGTGTCCAGACGCTCCAGACGTTGTGTCAGCTCTTCGTCTTGTCCTGCCAGATTGAGGATGTCCAATTTCAATGCCGAAGCACGTTCTGCACCATTTTCTAGGCGCTCTTTGGCCAGGCTCAGTGTGGCCATTCTCTCTTTGAGCCTTTGAGAATCGCTTTCCATTTGCTCAATTACCCTGGCAATTTCTGCCAGGTCTTGCTGTCCCTGACTTAGCTGTGCCTGGGCCTCGAGCAGTTTCGCTTCCAATTCCGGCAGGTTATTCAGGCTTGTCGCTATCAATTCCGCCTGAGCTTTCAATGCCCTTGCCCGCTCTTTTGCTTTTTCTTGCAAGTGGTCAAAATAGGATAGCCCCAAGATTTCTGAAAGAATTTGTTTGCGCTCGGCAGGAGCGCGGGTAGTAAATTCGTCGGCACGGCCCTGCCGTAAATAAGCGCTATTGATAAAGGTCTCGAAATCCATGCGCAACAGATTGTCGATTGCTTTTTGTGTCTCTTTCATGTTGGCTGCAGTTAAGCTGCGCCAGGAGCCATCGAAAGCCGCATCGCCATTGTCGGGCCTGGTTATGTAGTTGGCCGATGTATCGCCGGCGGCAGCGTTCGCCTGAGCGCCTCCCGCACTGCCGGAGGTGGCCAAAGCTGGCTCGCGGGTGTTGAAAATCTGAAATTCAAGGCTGCCCTTGGAGCTGGATTTTGTGCCGGCCTTGGCTGATACTTTTTGTCGTGCCCGTCTGACTCGATAGCGCTCACCTTCATGAAGGAAGGTCAAATCGACCCACATCTCCTTTTCACCCAAGCGCATTAATTCATCCGATCCCGAACGTGCGCTCTCCCAAAGGGCCCAGGTGACCGCGTCGAGTAGTGCCGACTTGCCGGCCCCATTCAACCCGGAAAGGCAAGCGACAGGCACCGACGACAGATCGAGTGTGGCGTCGGCATAACTCATAAAATTATGCAGTGTGAGAGTATTCAGAATCACGCTTGTGTGATTCTAGCCCATAAAAAGCGTTGTGACATAATGTGCCGTTAAGTTTGAGAGGATACCTTGCCGTCAGTCGCACTTAATCCTTTCCAGCAAATTAAAAGACAGAGAGCAGCCGTGTTCATAGTCATATATGGTGCGCTGTTCTGTTCTGGATGCTCCGCGCTCGTTTACGAAATTGTCTGGCAGCGGCTTCTTGTCCGCTTGCTTGGCTCAACTTTGCCGGCGGTGACGATCGTTTTTTGTCTGTTTATGGCTGGTCTGGCTGCCGGCGCCTTGTGGAGCATTAAGTTGGCTTCTCGCTCAGCCAATCCAATTCAGACTTATGCCAAGCTGGAATTGGCCAGCGCCATATTTGGCTATGTGATCCCATTTGTTTTTGCCCAGGCTTTCTTTCACAGTTTTATAACCAGTGTCGGACCTTTTCTTGCCTCCTCGGCGAATATGCAGACAGACAGCCTGGCCGCGCTCAGTCTAACCTGGTCGTTGTTGACAGTCTGCTTGCTGGCGGCAATTTTTATGGCTGCTTTGCTGATGGGAGCGACACTGAATTTAGCCATCAAGTCACTGACGTTTTGTGGGGCGACTGCTTTAAGTTCAATTGAGCGGTCGCTGGCAGCAGTGCCGCGCCTGAACTGGCAGCCGGCCTTTTGTTACTCACTCAATCTTTTTGGCGGGGCATCAGGCAGTGTTTTAGCCGCCTTTCTTTTGATTCCCCAATTTGGTTTGACAGTGGCAAGCGAGGCGGCGGCCGCTCTTAATTTGCTCGTCGCCATCAGTTTATTTTGGCTAACCAAAGCGGTCGCTACTGCCTCTTTTTCTTCAGCCGATCAAATTCAAATTCAAAATCAAAATCTAATTCAAGTTCGGGTTCGAGCTCTTTTTTTGGCATTTGCCTACGCTTTCATCAGCATGGGTTTAGAGGTGGCTTGGACGCGCTTCTTTGCCCTGACATTAGGCTCTTCTACATACGCTATCGCGACCGTGGTCAGCATGGTGTTAGTCGGCTTAGCGCTTGGCTCGGCACTGGCGCTCTTCTTAGCCAGGCGTCTGCCTGTGCCAGACAAGCTAATCGCATTTGCCGGGCTTTTGGCAGCGACTACTCTGGCTGCTAGTCTGTTCTTGTTGCCACGCGCGGCTTGGCTAGTACTTTGGCTGCAACAGGCGTTGTTAATGTCCAATGGCTTTGCTCCAGAGTCGAACATGATGCTCGATCTGGCATTTATTTTGCCCAGGTTTTTAATCACATTGTTGATTGTGTTGCCACCAGCCACCTGCTTGGGTTTGATCTTCCCTCTGCTCCTCGCCGATGCGACGCCCGAGCAAGCGCCGCTCACCTTCATTGGCCAGATCTTAGCGGCCAGCACCGGTGGCTCTATATTTGGTGCACTTTTTGTCGGCGTCTATCTCATTCCCCACGCTGACCGGGGAAGCGGTATTGAGCTTTGCTTTCTCTTGTCGATTTGGCTATTGGTCGGACTGTCTCTAACAGTCGCCTTCATCGGGGACGTTGCTCGCCAAAGAGCAAGAGCGGGCGTAGTTTTGTTTGTCTGTCTAGGCGTCTTGCCGCTGGTGATGCTTATCTTCAAACCGGAGTGGGACAAAAGCTTGATGTCGGCAGGCGCCTGCTATATCAGTGTCGCTCCCGGTAGACTGCCCTCTTATCTGGATTTCGTGCGGGCAGTCAAATCTGGCTCCGAGGCACCGCTTTTTTATCACGAAGGTCTGAATTCGACGATAACGGTGCAAACGAATCGGCAGAGAAATGTCATCTTTTTGAAAAGCAATGGCCAAACTGAATCTGCGCTGCCCATAGACTGGCAAAAGGAGGCGCCGACCAGCGATGCTCGCACCCAAATATTATTGGGTGCCGTGCCGATTGTTCTAAGTGACAGGTTAGATAATAACGGAGCCGATAAGCAGAATAGTCTGAATGCGCTGTTAATCGGTCTTGGCTCTGGTATTACAGCCGGTACCATGCTTGCCAGCCCGCAGATCAAGCGCTTAGAGATCTGTGAAATAGAGCCGGCGGTGCTGTCAGCTCTTCATTTTTTCGATCGCAGCAACTTTCAACCACTAAGAGAAGATTGGCTTCGATCCTGTCGTCTTTCAGTTGCCGTTGAAGATGGCCGAAAATATTTGAATGGAATCGGCACCAAATTTGATGTCATAGTCTCTCAACCATCGGAACCGTGGATCACCGGTTCAAGTGATCTTTACACCGAAGAATTCTGGCAATTGGCCAAGTCAAAACTGACAAACAACGGTCTGTTTTGTCAATGGCTGCAACTGTATGCCATTGATCGCCGCACGCTCATATCTCTGCTGGCCACATTCCACAGCGTTTTTCCCAGCACTGTCATTTTTCAGCCGGCAGGTGGCGGCGATATTTTGCTCGTCGGTTTTAAAAATGGAGAAAAAGGTTCGCCCCTAGAAAATCAAGCTCTGCCGAAGCGACAGATTGATCAGATTAATCAATTCGATCAATTGGATCAATCCGGACTTTGGCTGTGCTTGCCAAAATCAAGATCAAACAGGCTGCCGACTGGCAAAAAAATATGCTGTTGAACGCTCACCAGGTCGACAAACTTTTGCAGTCGGCGGGGAATGTGAGGTTGAATACGGATGCCAATCTGTTGACTGAATATCAACTGCCTAAAGACTTGCTGTTGCCTGAAGAAAACATCGTCGACAATTTGAAGTATCTAGAGGAGGCCGCCCAGCAACGTTAGCTGAGTTGGCACTGCCGTCCATTCTAACCAAGCTTGTCCAATGTCTGTGAAGCGCGAGCGCTGACATAGGCGTTTTCATCGTGAGCCAACTGCTTAAGCAAATCAGGCGGGAGTGCGTGATTTTCAGCGAGCGCATAACGAACATCGACACTTGTATCCATCGCCAATTGCTTTAGAACGTTGAACGGAGCGCGAGGATGTTCCGATACGGCAATGCGGATCTCGGGATGCTCATCGACAGCCAGTTGCTGCAAAACGTCATCAGGAGAACCGGGGTGCTCTGCCACTTTCAATCGAACCAAGTGATGAGAATGATTCACGTAGGCCCGCAAATCATCTACCTTGGTTTCTATGCCGCCTATCTTAAAATAGTGCTCGGGTATTGATGGCATCAGACATCCGCCGTGAGCGTAATTAGTGCAATATAAAAATGGCCGACCGCGCACTATGCTTATAGTTTAGACAATTAATGTCTTCCTGTAAGCCTTTTGATACATATCTGTATGGCAATCCATATATCGGATATATGATTTCGCCAAGAAAAAGCTAGGACATTTGGCACCTCGATCCAGTTTAATGAAGGAAGAAATACCGGTTGCCCAAAACTACTTGTATGATTCTCCAGAGCTGCTAGAGATCCAGGCTGCCCCCAGGTTGTTTTACCTTAAATATGTCGTATCGCCTTTTACTGATTGAAGATAGCCCTACTCAATTAATGACGATCAAGCGCACGCTGGAGAGTGAGGGTTATCAGATTTTGGAGGCAAGAAACGGCGCGGAAGGCTTGACCCGAGCCTATAACGAGCTGCCGGATTTGATCATTTCCGATGTTGTCATGTCGGGCATTAATGGCTATCAACTCTGTCGCCTGGTGAAGAACGATCCGGATTTGGCTGCTACGCCAGTCATCTTGCTGACCAAATTGGACGGTTCAGTTGACCGTTTCTGGGGGCTGAAATCGGGAGCTGAAAGATACATTCCGAAAGAGCCCGGCTTTCCCAATTTGATCAAGGCTGTGCGTGAACTCCTGGCTGAGTCCCAAGTGCAGCCACGCTTGCGTATTCTCGGCGATGCCAGTCGCAGTCCGACATCCGAAGAGATAAACAACAGATTGAATCAATTGCTGGAGCGGCTTTTGTTCGAAGCAACGATTGTCGACGAGGTGAGACGCATTGGCGAGGACATTCTCGATCTAGAAGTGATTACCGAGAAGCTCTTTGCGCTTCTAGCATCAATCATCACCTACCAATCCTGCGCTCTGGTTGTTAACCAGGGTCGTTATTCTAGTCTCATGCTTGATTTGTCGAGAGACAGTCAAGAATTGGCAGTTCGCTCCTATGTTTCCAGAGTCTCATTGCAGCTGGGATTGCCACCTCTGCGAGAGGAAGTGGCACGCAGTTCAAGCTTCCCCGAGAATACGTTGACGCAGCCGATCGATATGACCGGCCTGAGACTTGGCTTATTGATTGTCTTGCCTTATCCACATCAAACCTACAAACCGGGCGACCAGAAAGTGGTCAGATTAATCGCGGAGCAACTGTCGGTGGTGCTGAGGCTCTATCAGTCGCACGCGCAACGAGAAGGGGCCCCGGTTCCCACATCCTGACTTAGCTTCGAATTGTCTGCCCTCAGCCTTCGTTAGCTTTCGATCGTGATTCGTCTTCCTGGTCGTCAGTTCTGCCTTCGTCTGGCAGGGAAACTTCATTAGATTCCGATTCTGAACTTGGTTCCGGTTCGAGCTCACTGTCTGGCTCGAGCTTATGTAAGCCGAACATGAGAGAGGCTACTTGGATGTGACCGAATAGCCCCGTATCGTAACCGGATTGAGTACTGCGCATCACCTCTTCCGATTCCCAGTCCAGGCGATCTTTTAATTCTTTGGATTCTGATGATTCTGGTGCTTCTGTTGAACCTGTTGAATCTGGCGGTTCTGTTGGCTTTGTCGAGTCTGCTTTGCCTTCTATCTCTTCTGGTTCACCGGTCGCTGCGCCTGATTTAGTGCCAGTTTTCGATTTGCTGCCTCTTTTGCCTTTGTGAGTTGAATGGCTGGATGTCTCTTTCCCTTCTTCAGCCTCGGCAGAAGGTTCAGGCAAAGCCTCGCTTGGTGCGGCAGCCACCGAATCCGCAGCGTTCCATTCCAATTGATCTTTCCAACCAGGAACGGCATTGGTCAGTTTCAATTCGGGAAAAACGGTGGGCGGACTTGGTTCCTTCATTTGGCCTTGATTTTCGATCACCGCCTCAGTGATGTAACCCTTTTCCAGCAAAGTTTCGCCGATTGCTAATCCGCGCGAATGGCAGAGTTCCATTGCTACTTGAAATTGAGCGACACTGATCTTGCCTGCCCTTAAAAGCCGTTGTCCGACAAGTACCGATTCCAGGTCGCGTTCGCCGATAAAACCTTGCCTGACCAGGAAAGTACCAAACTGCACTTCTGGCATTGCTTTATGCATGTCACAGGCTATTTCTAATTCAGTGCTTTCCAGTAAGCCGGCACATTGCAACAGTTCGCCGATCCTTAGTTGACCCCCTTCCTGCTTGTCATCGGATTCATCAAGGGAGAGTTGATTGGTGTTCCCTCTCAATCCCAGATCGCGAAAATCATAATCAGTACGAGTGATCGGATCTGTAAGAATGTCGTGGGCGATCCAAATCCTGCGCACGGTGGCAAGCAGTGCCTGCTTTTCTTGACGACGAGCGGCTTCTAGTTGGCGCAAAGTTTTGCGAATCAGGTTGAGAAAGTTTCTGTGAATTTGATCATAGGACGATATCTGCGAAACCCCCAGCAGACTGTATAGAACATGCTGCTTAAGCCCCAGATCGTCTGCATCGGCTTTGTCCGCCGGGGCGGGCACGGTCGCCTGGTCGCCAAATTGATAACCGGAGCTTGGCGAGACTGTTTGACGTTCACCATATACGATGCCTTCACCGCCGGTGATGTCAGTGCCTTGTAGTGTAGAGTGTTCATGACGATTCGTGGTTAAAGGCGGCTCCTGGCTGCTAGATTGCCGGTCAAGTCTACTCTCTTGATTCTTCAGCAAGAAGGATAGTTGTTGATGCGCTAATTGTGCACCAAGCGAATCGCCCTTGTCGCAGCTAAGCTTTAGTGCTGCCGCCAGCACACGCGTCTCCAACTCAAGGCGGGATTTTTGATTGATGCGGACCAAGGACATCGAAATCGCCCTATCTCCTATGAAACTGATACGCGCTTCTCGACACACTAATTATGCCTTTTTGAATGATTATTAACACCCATTTATGAACTGCTAAAATCAGATTGAGCATAAAAATTTAGCCGGTGCCCTTGGTTCTGGCTGCAGTAACTGCCTGCCCTGGTGATTCCCCGCTCGGTAAACTTTGTGGCGCCAAAAATGGATATAAGTCGGCTGCCAGAGCCAGTTGGCGTCTTTGTTCAACGGGTCAAGGCTCTGGGCATCGTTTTGAGTGATCAGCAAATTATCAAGTTGGCTGAGTTCTGCCGCTTAATTGGGCAATATGGCGAACATACAAACATCGTCGGCAACGCCGATTTGAGCGTTTTGCTGAACGATCATGTTTTGGATTCGTTGGCTCTTTTGCCGGTAGTCAAGAAATATTCGATCGATGTCGAGCAGCCAGCTCTGCTGGATGTTGGCAGTGGCGCCGGCTTTCCGGCGATAGTTTTAGCTCTGGCGATGCCCACGCTCAAAATCACACTGGTGGAGGCAAACGGCAAGAAATGCCGGTTTTTGGCCGCCGCAGTTGGCGATTTAGCCATTGGTAGCCGCACGACAATTTGTCATGCTCGCGCCGAAGAGCTGGCTCACGATTCTCTCCATCGAGCGGCATATGATCTGGCCACTGCCCGCGCCGTCGCCGATCTGGACTTGACAGCTGAAATCGCCGCCCCCTTTCTCAGACGCGGCGGCATTTTCATTGCCCAGAAATCGGCGGCACAATTGCCCGAGCAAGAAAGGCGAGCCTCTATCTGTTTGCCTAAGCTGGGCTGCGAATTAAAGAGTGTTGAACACCTGGATTCTTCAGTATTAGGTAAAGAGCGGGTATTGATCGTTGCCTTGAAAACCGGCGAAACGGATCCGCTCTATCCCCGGGTCTGGAACAAAATCAAAGAAAAGCCGTTGGCCTAACCTAAAAAGCTGCGCCCTCGGCTTCTGGCACAAGCCAACCCTCAGCTGATGCCTGTAGCTTGGCATTGCTGAAACCGGCGTCGACGATCAGTTCGTTCAAGCGTCGGCGGCTGCCGAAGACATATCGAGAACGGTTAATGAGGGAGGTGACGTCGATCGAGTCATAGGCAAAAATGACGTTATCCAGACGACGGTACCAGGAGTCGCCCGGCGGTACGACAATATCCGCGACCAGATCGCCAATACTTACTTCTTCGCGATCCCGGTTTGCTCTTGCCGGCCATGTCAGATAATACTTTCTCGTGTCGAAGCCCAGGCACTCGATCCGGCCTAAGTAGGGCGATGACTGTTCTTCAATGCTAAAACCGCTCTCCTGATAGGCGCGCTTCTCCTCTTGCCAAAGCTCGCGCAAAATATCTGCCACTGTCACCATGTGTGGTTCCAATCGCCAAATTTGTGATGACGGCAGATATGAGCGAGATGGTCTGAATTCCCAGGAGTCCTCGGTATAGCGCACGTCATATTGGTGCGTGTGTGCCCACGCCGTCATGAGCACGGTCATCCAAATATTGTTGTCCTTGTAAACTCTGGCATAGGCTTGTTTGAACCATTCTTGCCAGCTTTCGAATGAATCGTACTGTCCAGAACGCTTGATCAGTCCTTCGCGCCACTCCCGTTCGTCAGTCAAGGGATCCTCGGCGTGGAAAAACTCTTCCCAATATGCGCTAACTATGGCCGGTTCTAGTAACGCTGCTTCTTTGCCAATGTAATGTTGCCACAGGCACTGACAAGCCTTTATCGTCTCTTCGCAGCGAGAATATGGATTCGACTCTTTAAAATCCTGATTATGCCTGACCCAATCGATACCGGCACGGATCAAAAAGGCTGGAAACATGAAGAAACCTCTTTCGCTGCCTTTATCAGATTTCTATTGTAACCTTGTTTGCTGCTTATCTTTTGAAGGATGGCATAACGATATGGGCAGCCGGAACGCGGCTAGTCTCTTTGATCAAATTTTCAAGCGCTTGAATTTTGTCGGCATATCTCGGGTGAGACTCAAAGCAATCAAGTGAGCATTCAAGGCGTTGGCTCCAATTAGCATCACCGGCGGACCCCGGCTCGTTAAAGCGCTGCTTGGTACCGAGCAGGTCGGTAATCATGAGCACAGCCAGCCAGCAAGGTGTATTGAGCAATGTCGTGAGGAAACTCAAATGCAAATCGTCAGTGAACTCAGTTGCCGGTTGTTCCGGATCGCGCTTAAGGAAACGAGCCAGTTGTTGCATCTCCCGCCAACCCCGTTCACCGTCTGGTCCTTTCCACCAGGCAACCAATCCCTCATAAAATGAGGCGATTGGTTGATGATCGTGTGTTGCATAGGTGACCAAAGTCAATTCCGGCAACGTCTTCGCCGGCGTGTATTCTCCTGTTTTTCGATCACGTTCGAAAATCGGAATAGTAAAACCGGCAATGCCTAGCTTTTTCAAAAGTGGTCTGACGTAATCCGGCACTACGCCAAGGTCTTCGGCGACGATGCCGGCGTCGCCTGAGGCATCCATTAAGACTCTTAAGATTGCTTCTCCGTCGACGCAATTCTGTTGGGCATTTTTTTCCGGTTGATCCGGACGCGGCTTGAAGCCAGGTAGCCTACCGTCGCATCTGGCTTTTGCTTCTTCTTCGGTCAAATCCAAAAATTCCTGATTGCGCTCAGGGATCCAGGGGAAGCAGTAAACCCTGAAGAAACCCAAGACGTGATCAATGCGATAGTAATGAAACAGCTTTACCAGATAATGGATGCGCTGGCGCCACCACTGGAAATTCTCCTTTTGATTGGCTTGCCAATTGTAATAAGGCATGCCCCAGTTTTGTCCCCACTTTGTCGTGAACGGATCGGCCTCGAAGAAGGTTTCTGGAGGCGCACCGCAGGACCAGTCGAGGATAAACAAAGCGCGATTGGACCAGACATCGGCTGAGTAACGACTAACACCAAATGGTATATCGCCCATAAGCTTAACGCCCATCTCGTCAGCTAGTAGCCGGACATCGTTCCATTGCCCCCAGGCTAGCCACTGTACGTAGGCCCAAAATCTTCGCTCCTCATCGAATCGTTTTTTGTTCTCGCCTTGGTTCGCTTGTTGCTTGGCCGAATCGTAATCTCTAAACTTTTCTTCCCACTGGGTCCAACAAGCGTTGCCATTATGTTCATTGACCAGCGCTCGAAATAAAGTGTAGGGACCAAGCCAACTTTCATTCTCCTTCAAGAAATTTGTGAATTCGCCGGTTCGGTCGGCATCTTTTGACAAACCGTCTCTTTCAAAGTTTGCAAATGCCAGACGCAGCAATTGAGTCTTGAGTGCCTTGACGCGCGGATAGTCGATTCGGCCCTGCCGTAACTCAGTCAAAGTGTCTGGTTTGACGTGAGCGGCAAAATCCTCCTCAGTAAGACCTGGCACCGCATTCGGTGTAATTGTCAAAAGGACCGGATCTAAGGCGATCGAGCTGATTGCACTGTACGGACTGTTGTCACCGCCAGTTTCATTGATCGGCAGAATTTGTAAAACGCCAATCTTATGGCGCGAGCAGAACTCCACAGCTGATGCCATCGCCGTGGTATCGCCGATGCCCAGATCATCATCGTGCCTGAGAGCGAAGACAGGCACCAGAATGCCGGCGAGCTTACTTTTTACATCGAGTTTCATTTGTCCACCTTCTATACACCTACCCGGGCAAAAACATAATTCAGGTTCTTCAGATAATTTTCTGCTTTAAAACACTCTTCGATCTCGCTTTTACTCAAGTGCTTCAGCACTTCTCGATCAGATTGAAGATTGTCTTTGAAGTTACCATCTGTGCGGTTCCAAGCTTTCATCGCATTGTCCTGAACTAATTTGTAGGCGGTCTCTCTGCTTAAACCTTTGCTGACCAGAAGCAGCAAGATCGCCTGAGAGAAAATGATGCCGCCGAAGCGCTCCATATTTTTCCGCATATTGTCAGGATAGACGACAAGGCCGGATATGATTTTGGTGAAGCGAGCCAGCATGTAATCGAGCAAGATCGTGGAGTCCGGAATGATGATCCGCTCGACCGAACTGTGGCTGATATCTCGTTCGTGCCAGAGCGCAATGTTCTCCAGAGCGGCTAGCGAGTTGGCGCGCAAAATCCTGGCTAGACCTGAGATGTTCTCGCTGCCCACCGGATTGCGCTTGTGAGGCATAGATGAAGATCCTTTTTGATTGATCTCGAAGGGCTCCTCTGCTTCCAATACATCTGTGCGCGAGAGATGCCTAATTTCCGTGGCGAATTTGTCTAGACTGCTGCCGATTACAGCCAGGGTCCATATGTATTGGGCGTGCCGATCCCGTTGCACTATTTGAGTTGATACTGGCTCTGGTATCAGTCCTAAGCGCTTGCATGTCAGCTCTTCCACTTTTGGGCTGATATGGGAAAAAGTGCCGACAGCGCCGCTGATTTTCCCTACCAGAATCTGCTCGGTTGCGGCACGCAGTCTAATCTGGTGACGGCGGATTTCCTCCAGCCAGACTGCTAATTTAAAGCCGAAAGTGGTGGGCTCAGCGTGAATGCCGTGCGAGCGACCGACTTGCAGCGTGTATTTATGCTCTCTTGCTTTGATCAGTAGTTGGTCGTGCAATTCGCTCAGATCTTTTGCCAAGATTTCGCTCGCCTGCTTCAGCTGGAGGGCCAGTGCTGTATCGATCACATCGGAGCTGGTCAGCCCCAGATGAACAAAGCGCGAGCTTTCGCCAATATTCTCATTGACATTGGTAAGAAAGGCGATGATGTCATGCTTAACATCAGCTTCAATCTTGTGGATTCGATCGACATCGAAGCGTGCTTTCTTCTTTATTTCAGCCAGAGCGGTGGCAGGAATTGCACCCAACTCTGCTTGCACTTCGCAGACTGCAATCTCCACCGCCAACATCGTTTGAAATTTAGCCTGCTCGGTCCAAATTTCTCCCATTTCCGGGCGCGTATATCGGTCGATCAATGCAATAGGCCCCTTTCCACAGGTCAAGACGCGTCTGCGTGCAGGCAACACGTAGAGTAAGTTTCTTCGTCCGCTACATTTTAACCCGGCGCCCTTGATCATCATTTATCAATAAGGGAAGCACCCTAACTATTTTCTTTGGACATCTCTTGACAGCCTGTAGATTGTTTGTAGATAAATCGTCGGCCAATCGTCGATGGTCATTGGATATGTGCAGCACCGGTGGATTAGCAGATATTAGGATGAGCGAATCAGCCTGTTCAAAAGTGCAGTTAATATTTGTAAGAATGCATTACTGTGATCAGCTTTCCATGGCCAAGTTGCATAGAGTCGATGGCGAAGCGATAGAGAACCGTCACAGAAAAGCTACAATTACCGAACCGTTACACCGATCTGTGTCGAGTTTGAGCACAGTGCGCTGTCGAAACATTACTATCAGGCATATCCGATATTAGGCAACATCAGGCGAGGCAAATGACTGCACAAGCGACCAACAAAATACTTTTCCCAGTAGATATCGTTCATCCGCATCCAGAATATTTGGAACACCTCGGTGATTTTTTGCCGATCGCTAAGAGCGCTTTGCACCTTTTGTTTGTGCGAGAAGAGTTGCCGGCTTATGAAAACTTGCTCGGTGCAATGGCCGATTTTCCCCAGGATCTCGCTCGTCAGATCGAAGACAAAGGCAAAGAAGTATTATCGGCCATGGCCGCGAAGGTCTCCTCCCAGTGGGCTGATGTGACGACCGAAGTGGTTGCCGGTCCACCTGCTCTGATGATTGAAAAAGTGGCAAAAAATGGCCACTATGATTTAGTCGTCATCGGCCCTTCTGCCCATTCCAAACTGGCTACTTACTTGCTCGGCACGACCAGCGAAAGCATTGTCAGGCACAGTTCAGCGCCAGTCTTAATTGCCAGGCTGCCCAAAAAAGAGTCCAGGCCATTGAGAAATGTCGTGATCGGCATGGATGGCTCTGAGGAGGCGACTTATGCCATGCTGAAGGCAGCGGATGTCTTCCGCTTGCGCGAGCGGGATGTGACAGTAACATTGGTGAACGTCGTCCATGTGACAAATGTATTTAAATACATCTCGCCGGTGCGCTTTGTCGCTGCTATCGAGGACAATCTGATCATGTCTGGAGAGGCACTGCTAGCCCAGGCCAAGAATTTGTTGATCGATTCGGGGATTAAGAAGGTTGAAATCAGGCTGAAAGATGGTGATCCGGCAACTGAGATCATCGATGTCGGAGAATCGCTGGATGCCGAGCTCCTGGTTGTTGGTAGTCGCGACCCCGGCAATATAGAGCGTGCTGTTTTGGGCAGTGTATCGGCCAAATTGGCGACGCATTGTCCTCGATCGACTGCTGTCTTCAAGCAGCCTCGCCAGTAATCTGTATTAATTGCGATACTGCCTGAATTAGCTTCGTTATCGCTGAGGTGACCATGAACCAGACAAAGCGCACAAAGCTCAACAAGCTCAAGAGAATCGACTGCTTTCGCCACTTAAGCACAGCTTTAATTCTTTTGCTCCTTTTAACCAATGCCGCCATCGCCCAGAGTCTCGGGCAGGAACAGGCGGAAGAAAAGCTTGAACTGGAGGACATGAAGAATGAGATGAAGAATGTCAACTCCACTATCGGCAAGGCGCTCAATCAACTGGATGATCTGTCTAAAGCGGCCTCCGCTCAGAACGCCAACGAAATTCATTTGATTGCTAAAGAAGCTCGTCTGGAAATTGCCCCCGGGCACTACGCCAATTGTCTAACTTACAACGGCAAATTGCCCGGCCCGACAATCAGAGTGAGTGAAGGCGAGCCACTGCGGGTGGTGCTGCATAACCAACTTAAGGAGCCGACCAGTCTCATTTTTCAGGGTTTGCTCTTGCCCCAGTCAGTGAGTGGCTTACCGCACAAGCAAGCTGGCTTGGTCGGACCTGGCCAGGTTTATGCTTATCAGTTTGTGCCTAAGCAAGTGGGCACATTTTGGTATCATCCTCAGGTCAATCAAAGCCAGCAGAAGGCATTGGGCATGTACGGAGCTCTGATCGTCGAGCCCAGGTCCGGACGAAAAACTTACGATCGGGATTTTGTCATGTTGCTGGGGCGGGTAAACACAGCGGCTTTTGCCTCCGGTGCTGGCACCCTGCCTAATGCCAAGCCTTATTACGTAATCAACGGTTTGACCGGCGCCTCGATCAGTCCTTTGGAATTGAGACGCGGCGAGCGGGTTCATATGCGCCTGATCAACGCCAGTGAAGTGCTCATTCCGGTTAGCCTGAGCGGGCATAAACTGGAAGTGACGGCGGTGAACGGCAGCGATGCTCTGGAGCCACACGTATTTCGAGATACAATTGCGCTCAATCCTGCAGACCGGATTGATGTTGAATTCACAGCGGACAACCCCGGTGTCTGGTCGTTTGCCGCCGAGTGTGCCGAGCAAACGAGCAACCAGGGCCAGTTTCCGGGCGGCATCGCCTGTGTCGTGCGCTATCTGGATACAGCGGCCGGGTCCGACGCTGGCAGGCGACAACCGGCTTCTGAATAAAAATTTCTGACTATCTCAGTTTCAGGCTCAGTTTAAGCGCGACTAAATGGCTTCACGCAAGGCTTGCAATCTTAGATTTACTTTGTCCATGGACAGCCCGGTATGTGCGCAAAAAGCTTGCCAGCCAATCTGAATTACATCTTCCCAATTGTTGTAGAAGACTTCCTGATTCAAGTAGTCCTTACCTAACTCCTGTGAATAGTCAGCCAGAATGGCTTTGGCCATATCGTGCTGAATAAGATGCTGCAAATCAAACCACTGTTCTTCCAGCGCTAAATCGAAGAGGACTGTCAAAAATTCCTTTTGCCCATACCGTTCTTCGGCTAATTCTCTAAGACGTTCATCCATCTAATTCGTCAGTCACATGCAGAATAAACATTACGCAAATCACGGGAATTATCCCTAAATTAGCATAACTAGCACAACAGCCGCGAAAAATTTCATCTTCCGCGACTGCGGATTTATCCAATATAGACTACGTGAACGGTAATTCTGACCGGGATTTTGCTGGTTGCCCCGAGTGAATTTGATCTGGGCAATGATACTGCCGCCGGTATCATAGTTACCAACTCAATTGTCGGTGGTCGGGCAAGTGGTTCACTGAAGTGGCTGTCTAGAGGTCAAACAGCCAACCAATTCAGACCTGATAAAAAAGAATTTGTCATGCCAAGATGATCCATTTTATGATCAAATTCGCTATCTCTTAGATATAGTTGTAACACCAACACGCATGTGACACGAATGCTGTATCGTCAACTTCTTCAGCTTCGCGCTCAGCTAGGCGCAAGGGATGTCAAAGTCTCTGATGCACTGCTGCTTGTCGCCCGTTGTTTGCGAGGCAAAATTGCGGCATCGCGTTTAATTTGGCTGAATCGAGAGCTATTAGGCTACCGCAAGGACGACCTGGCCAGTATCTACGAAAAACCGCGCTTCCCGGGTATTTCAGCGCTGTTTGCGGGCAGCCGCCGGACGGAGTTGGCCTTACCGCATTATCGATTTTTGCTAGGCTCCTGGGGCAAGTTGGACCGCCACGGCAAGTTATTGTGCGTTTACGAGCCACAGCTTTTGGAAAAAAGTATTTTCTGCAACATCGGCATTCAACAAATTGAGACGCAACTGGAAGAAATGGATGATCCAGACGGTAGTTTGTTTAGCATGAGCGCCGACCATGAGACCGGTGCTGAATTTTACTGCTGGTCACGCGAGTTGGTCCGGGTTCACGAAGCAGTGAGAGTAAAGCTTTGCGAGTTCATCGACGAAGTGATTGAAGAATTGAAGTTGGCGCCCAGGTAGCTACTAACAACCACCAGGGAAAACCCGAGTGACTTGAGACCCAGCCCCCGCTAAGCTGGTCGGACTAATTGTGGAGGGTCTGAATTTTTTCAGGCTGGGTATTGGCGTTGCTCTTCACGTGTGCCTGTTTGTTTGTCCCTGGAGGCAATGCCATGATCAAAAATGATGCCGAGAACACCAAATCGAACTACAAAGAAGTGTCACTGTTGGAGCCTAGAGCCCCGCTTTATGATCAGAGAAACATTCCTCTCTTCCAGAAACCCGCTGCCTTAATCACTATAGGCATTGTTGTCCAGCTGCTGTTTTGTCCACCTTGCTGGGCAGGTTGCTTATGCAATTTAGTTGCTCTCTACGCCGATTTAGTAGCTGGGGTGATAGCGCTGGCATTTCTTGTGGGCTGCATCAGTATTTTGGTCCTCGGCAAAAGGACTGCAGCAGCGGCACTAGCCGGTGCAAGCGCTCTTTCTTTCGCACTTATTTTTGCGCTGTACGATGCGGACACCAAAGGCGTCCTCGGAGGCGGGATCCCAGGCGTAATGCTAAATTCTCAGAGGGATCTAGACGCCCATTTTACGGTTCTGTTCTCAATAGTTGTTTTTGCAACTGCTGCCTTTATCGTCGCTTACTTTTTACCTGCGATTGTGGCGTACAAGAGGAACAAAAAAAACAAGGAGCAAGTACTGACGCGCAACGCTTGGCTTGGATTCCTGCCATGGATCTGGATCGATCTGCTAGTCCAGGCGTTTGCAGACGAACAATGGTGATTAGAATCGGCGAACAATGCGCCTAGTAACGGTAAGGTGCTATCCCCAATTTAGCCCGGAGCTTAGTGTCTAGCGCTTTGTTGGCGCTATCCAGATCTTCCAGCTGCTTTTTGCGGTTCATTAACTGGCCGGCAATCGGCGTGTTGCTGGCGTCTGTCGCTAAGAGATTGTCTTGCACTTTTAGATAGTCGGCAAATAAGGTGGAGGCCTCGGTGAAATATTTGTAGTAGCCGCGATGCAATTGTTCGGTCTCCGGATAAAGGTTCAATTTCTTCATTTGATCGGCGGCGATAGCATTTTTCCCTTGCAGCTTTTGCAAGAGTTGTTGGGTCTCCGCTTTTTCCGGCCCCGGTACAAGAATGGATAATCCTTTGGCTAACATGGTGTCTGCTTTCTGGCGTTCTGTCGGATTCATTTGCGCTTGTCTACGTATGTCGTCGTATTTAGCGAACCAGTCTTTAATTAAAGCGGGCGGCGTCGCCAGGACAGAGCTCGCTTGAGCTGCATTTTGGCTCTGGCCAAGGCAAAAGTCGGTAGCGACAATCTGTAAAATCAGGGCCAAACACAGACCAGCGATTTGAAGCCTCATTGATTCTCTTCCTTTCTGTACGTGTGGTTCATGAAAAACGGCAATACTATATCAAGCTGAAGTAGGCTTATGGGCACGAGCATTAAAGCATTGAATTGAAGCATTGATAAATTTAGCTATTAACAAGCATGGCCAAATCATCTTTGAATTTTGGGTAGGAAATGTGTATTGAATCAATCTCTTCCACCTCTACCGGTGAATCGCAAAGTAATTGAGCGATAAGCCCGCACATTGCCAAGCGGTGGTCGGACTTAGTCAACCATAACGAGCCACCCTTTAAAGACTGATGACCACGAATAATGAATCCGTCTTCAAGGTCCTGAATATCACCACCGGCGGTGCGGATGTTTTGGCTAATTAAAGCCAGCCTATCGCTCTCCTTATGGCGCAGCTCGGCCGCCCCTTTTACTATAAACTCGCCTTCTGCAAGACATGCCGCCAGGGCGAGAATCGGTATCTCATCCACGCCTTGGGCGATCGCCCGGCTGTCGATCTTGCTCCCCTTAAGTTTATTCCCGCCTTTTACTCTAATGTCGGACACCGGCTCCTGGCAGACATCTCCTTGCTCTTCGATTTGAACATCTGCACCCATCTCAATCAGCGCGTCCAATACCAACCGCCTGCCCGGGTTAATCCCGACACCCGGCAAGTGCAAGTCCGATCCCGGCAGACAGGCAGCAGCCACCATGAAAAATGCGGCGCAAGAAAGATCACCTGGCACGGTTAATTGAAATGGCGGCACTGGTGTCTTTAGTTTAGCCACTGAAATCGCCCCGTCTCCGCTAACTCTGCATGGCACTTTGAGAAAGCGAAACATCCTGATTGTGTGATCGCGGGCAATTTGTCGCAACTTTACTGTTGTCTGACCGTCGGCCTGCAGACCGGCCAGAAGAAGAGCGGCTTCCACCTGGGCTGAGGCAATATCGAGGTCGAAGTCGCGACCTTGCAACCTTTGTCCCGCGATGGTGAAAGGTGCTTGCCCTGGCTCCTTTAAATACGTAACTCGAGCGCCCATTTGTGAAAGCGGTGTCAGAACACGGGACATCGGCCTGAGGCGCAATGAGTGATCACCGTCGAAACTAGTTTCAAATGGTCGACCGGCAAGAAGACCGGACAGAAGTCGGATGGTGGTGCCGCTATTGCCGGCAAATAAAACATCTGCCGCTTGCCGCAATCCATCTAAGCCAGGTGAGATTACCTTTGTGCAATCTGAGGAATGGTTATTTTCGACACTTAGCTGCAAACCAATTTGCTCCAAGCATTGCCTCGAACTTTGACAATCTGCCGCCGTCGACAGTCCATATATTTCGCTTTCTCCTTGGCTGAGAGCGGAAAAAATGAGAGCGCGATGAGAAATCGACTTGTCGCCAGGTAGATTGACAACGCCTGATATTTTTGTTTTTGCTGACATATCCGGGGACGGGTGATTTGGCCTAGCCTAAGTTGGCAATGGCCACCTAATTTCAAAGCACGCGGGTCAAGTCTATAACGATGCTTAGGCGCTGCCTAGCTATAGACAGGTAAAGATCGACCAGATCTCAACACGTAAAGTGGTCTTTCCCTAAATGTTGGAAGGGCATATTGCCAGGCGTATTGGTAAGATTGACCGCGTTCTGTCTTTACGAGGCTGAGTTTTGGCATGCTGCGCTTTTTAACCGGTGGCGAATCGCATGGGCCAGCGCTTGTTTCTATCCTGGATGGTGTGCCTGCCGGTCTGCCTTTCAGCCTCGATGTAATTAACGAGGAGCTATGGCGACGACAGCAAGGTTACGGCCGAGGTAACCGCCAGAAGATCGAAAAAGACGAAGTGCAAGTGCTTGGTGGTGTGCGCCATGGTATCACCACTGGTGCGCCGCTTGCTTTGCTGATTGCTAATCGCGATTTCGAGAACTGGCAGCATGTGATGTCTGTTTTACCGGTCGACAAATCCAAAGCAGAGGTAATGGAGCAGCTGGAAAAAAAGGCAATCAGCCGATTTCGGCCAGGACACGCCGATCTGTCCGGCACTTTCAAATACCGGCAATCGGATATCCGTGATGTCCTGGAGCGGGCCAGCGCTCGCGAAACTGCTTGCCGGGTAGCCGGCGGAGCTGTGGCCCGACAGATTCTCAATTATCTCGGTGTCTCAGTCGTCAGCTATGTCGTGCAGATCGGCACGATTAAAAGCAAAATCGAGAATGCGGCAGTAGGTTTGAGCGATCTGGAAACAGAGAGCCTCAATTCAGAACTTTTTTGCCCGGACAAAGAGGCAACCGAACAAATGAAAAGTCTGATCAAAGAAGCGTGGCAAGCCGGCGATAGTCTGGGCGGTGTGGTGGAGATACTGGCTGACGGACTGCCGGTAGGGCTTGGCAGCTACACGCAGTGGGATCGGCGCCTTGATGGTCTCTTAGGGCAAGCGCTTTTGAGTATCCAGGCGATTAAGGCGGTGGAAATCGGCGACGGTATTCTGGCCGCTGCCGCTCACGGCTCCGATGTTCACGATGCTTTGTACCCCAACGAGCATTCTTCCGGTTTGCCCTTTGCCCGCAAAACCAACCGTGCTGGCGGACTAGAGGGTGGGATGACCAATGGCAGCCGCCTCTGGCTGAGAGCCTATATGAAACCGATTCCAACCATTCGCCAGGGGTTAGAATCGCTCAACTTCCCGGGTTTGGCGGCAGACCGAGCGCATTATGAACGTTCCGACGTTTGTGCGATTGCTGCTGCTTCTGTTGTATGTAAGGCAATGGTATGCTTGGTCCTGGCCAACGCCGTGTTGGATAAATTTGGTGGCGATAACATCTTGGACTTAAAACAGGCTTTTGAGGAATATCAAAAGTTTTGCCACTCGCCCAATTTTGCCAATGCCAATGCCAATACGGATCAACTGGCCGAATCAAGTGACCTTTCACTTGAACCACAGGGCAACGAAGACGCAGTAGGAGAATTCTAATGTCGACGCGCCATAAGGGTCGTCATCGTGGTCCGGTTGTTACCATGATGTGGAACACCGCTCTGGAAGTTAAGACACGGGTAGCCGTAGGGGTTGGTGCCAGACAGAAGCTGGGTAGTTCGCTCGCCCAAATTGGTGCAGGCAAACGCCTGCTTATTTTGTGCCAGCCTTCCACAGCAGTTCACTGGCTGCGAGACCTGATCACCACCTTGCCGGGCGATGATTATCAGGTCACCACTCTGGAAGTTCCTGATGGCGAAGCCTGCAAATCTACCGACTGGTTGATCCGGATCTGGGAGCATCTACAAGAACGGCGCTTCGAGCGAAAAGACACGATCGTCGCTTTAGGCGGCGGTTCAGTCACTGATTTAGCTGGCTTTGCTGCTTCGACTTATCTGCGTGGCCTTAATTTGGTGCTTATACCAACTTCCTTACTGGCGCAAGTCGATGCGGCCATCGGTGGTAAGACAGGGATCAACTTGGCCGCCGGCAAGAATTTGGCCGGCACTTTCTATTTCCCGCGAGCGGTTTTAGCCGATTCAGACATACTGAGCACTTTGCCGAAAGCCCAATTAATTTCAGGCTTGGGTGAGATCTTCAAATACGCTTTGATTGAAGAGACCGTGGCCAAAAACACTGATTATGAGCCTGACCCATCCTCTTTGTTGGAAGTCCTGGAAGGCTTTGTTGGTGACGAGCTGGCGGCAGATAATCCAGTATTAGCCGGGATTATTGCCAGTTGCATTAAGATGAAACTCTTTGTTGTCGGGCGCGACCCCACCGAAGCCAATTTGAGACGTTGTCTAAATCTTGGTCACACGCTAGGGCATGCTCTTGAAACGTTAGGCAATTACAACCTTTCACATGGTGAAGCTGTCTCCATCGGCTTAATCGCTGATACAAAATTAAGCGTGGAGCAAAAACGAATCGAAAAAGATTCACTGAAGAAATTGCAGAATCTGCTGGATAAGGCAGGCTTGCCGACCAAGGTGCCAAGTGTCTTCCAGCCGGATCGTTTGATTGAGGCGATGTCTTACGATAAGAAACGCGACAATGGACAAATTAAGCTGGTCTTGCCGCAAACCCGCCTGGGATTGGTGGACTTAGATGCCTCGATTACACCGGAGCAGCTGGCACGCGTTATTTGACGTAGACGTATCTGAATTTAAGCAGATTTGCCTAACCAGAATTATTCTGCGCTTGTGCAGCGCGGCTTTCTTTGAGGATCTCTTTGTAGACATTAGTGATGAATTTGACAGCATCTGCGTCTTTGACTTTCGTCGTGACGCGCGTCAGAATTTCCTCTTCGCGATGACAGACTTGGCGTGGTATGCCCAGCGTCGTTTTCAACTTGGCGATTTCGAGCACCAGGCAATACCGATTGGCAAGTAAGGCGGCAATCTCTGAGTCAATTACATCGATCTGCTGACGCAGGTGGCTGAGTTTGCTAGCGCCAGGCTCTTCCGAATTTTTCTCTTTAGCCGGCAGAGCGATTTTTCTCACGGCTAAATTGGCGGTCTTTTTGTTGCAGTTATCTTCCATTGGCTGAGGCCTTCGTCTTAGTTACATGCTGTGCTTCGTCGTTGTGATTTTGATCAATTTTTAGTGGTTGTGCTGGGCCAATTACTGCCAGCGGTTTTGATTGTGGGGTGACACCGTTCACGGTGCGACCAACCGCCTGGGCAATCGGTTTCAAACTGTGGACAAGATCCACCATATCATCGAGTGCCAATGCCTGACGAGCGTCTGAAACCGATTTATCAGGTTCCGGGTGGCATTCGATCATCAGCCCGTCAGCGCCGCAGGCAATCGCTGCTCGGCCAGATCGGCGACCAATTCTCGTTTGCCGGTGGCATGACTGGGGTCGACAATTATCGGCAGATGTGTCAACTGTCTGAGCGCCACGACTGCTCCTAAATCTAAGACATTGCGAGTAAATGGATCGAAGCTGCGGATGCCGCGTTCGCACAAAATCACATTGGTATTGCCTAAACTGACGATGTATTCTGCAGCCAAAAGAAATTCTTCGATCGTCGCCGACAATCCCCGCTTTAATAAAACCGGCTTATTAGCAGTACCAAGGGCCTTTAGCAATTCAAAGTTTTGCATGTTGCGGCTGCCAATCTGCAATACGTCAGCATATTGGGCGACAAGATTGATTTGCTCTTGGGACATCACTTCTGTCACCACCGGCTGAGAGTAGGTTCTACCCACTGCAGCCAGAATTTTCAGGCCGTCTTCGCCCAAGCCCTGGAACGCGTAAGGCGATGTGCGTGGTTTGAAAACGCCACCCCTGAGCGCGTTTACGGGAGCGATTTGCAATTTCTCGGCGACAGCTGCCATTTGTCCGTGGCTTTCCACCGAACATGGGCCGCCGATAATCAAAAGCTCTTCACCGCCGCAGCTGACCCTGGCACTGAGATTAATCGTCGTCTTGTGCCCGAGTCCTATCTTTCTTACTAATCTTGCTTCAATCATTTGGCGTATCCTTTTTGCTCTTATCCAAATCTTGGGGCGAAAACTAAGCCCGGAATCAATTCATTCCGGGCTCTCTAGTTACTTAGTCAAACGCTAGTACCTGCCCGGCTATGTGTCGGTAAAGAAAAAGTAGTAGTAGCTGAACCAGTTCGAATTGAGTTGCATGTCTTCTTAGTTTCCTGAAAACAAAAAACCGCAGATGATAGATCTGCGGTTCACCTGGAGGTCCAAACGGTACCAATCTTGCGCCGTCTCACGCCAGGTGAACCTCCTTGTACCAAAAATAAAAACCAAATTGCGACATTACTGGGCGCCTTAACGAGCGGTTATGTGACCCATGCTATACGAGCGCTTTGACCTTAGTCAAGGAAAATTTCAGGCTCTCAATACAAAAAGATAACCCAATGTGAGTATGTGGTCCTTGGACGAAGAAGCGTGGTCGCTCTTATAATGTGCCCGGCAGTCCGGTGTAGTCGAAGCTGGGGTTTGGGCCAATGAATATATTAATTGCCATAGATGATTCTGTTTATTCGAAGGGCGCGCTCAATTCGGTTTTAGCGAGACCGTGGGCTGACGGTACTCAGTTCAAGGTAATCACCGTTGTCGAGCCTTTCCACCCTGAATACGCCGGCTGGCAGACGAATTACGTGCCGCTGGCTGTAGAAGCCCAAAAAGCGATCACAGATGCGGCCAAGAAGTTGATTGAATGGGCGAAAGCTGAATTGGACGCCAAGTTTGGCCAAAGCAATACATCGGGGGAGGTAATCGAGGGCTATATCAAAGACCAGATTTTGGAAGTCGCCCGGACGTGGAAAGCCGATTTGATCGTTGTTGGTTCGCACGGCAGACGGGGCTTTACTAAATTTCTTTTGGGCAGCGTCTCGGAAGCGATCGCCGCCCACGCCAATTGTTCGGTGGAAATCGTCAAGCTGAGCGAAAGCAGTGTGCCAGCAGCGGCAAGAAAATAAGCAAGCTATTTGTGGGCCGGCTGCTTTTCCTCTTCCTCGCCTCTGTACGGTTCGAAGTAGACGCCCTTTGCACCAAGCAACAGGCAAAGTGCCAGGTAAGCTAGGAGGATGGCGATAAAATAAGGTGCTGTGGTTTGGAAAGTGTTCATTGTGCTTGATCCCTTGCCCGGCTTAGATTTGTAGTCTTAGATCTGTAATCAGGAATGTCTCTTCATTAGTTGGCACTCAGCCGCCGAGTACATTACTGACCAATTGGTTTAGGTACATGCTCTCAGTTCATCACATTATAAACTTTTGAGCCTTCTCTTTGGCGGGCACTAGAGCCCATTGCCTCTTGGGATGGGACCAACCTTAGCTGGTGGCTCATTTTTCAAGCTCCTGACCACCTCGGCGTTATGGTATAAAAAACAAGCTTCAATCCAAGCCAACCACGGATAAAGGGAGTGTGTACTAATGGACGCTTTTAAGCAGCCAGGGTTTTTAACTGTGATTTTGCTTCTCGGTCTCTTCAATGCCGGCGGCGAGAGTGCTTTGGCAGCGCCAGCAGCTTCAGTTCTTGATCCGTACTCAACTATCCCAGCACCGTCTGGAAAGCTAAAGCCGATCTTCCCCGATGCCAATGAGACTGCAACCACATATGTGACAGTGCCCATGGATGATGACCGGCCCGTAAAAGCGCATCATGAAAAACAAAGTACAAAGCCAACTACCAAGCATATAGCGACAAAAGTGCAAGAACAGCCATCAGCCTTGCCAAACGAGAAGGCGAAGGGCGGCGTGGTATCGAGCCTGAATAATTCGAGCTCCAAATTGCTAGACGGTGGGCAGGAAGCAGGTTCCAAAATAGTGGCTGGCAGTAAGGCGGCAGGCTCCAAAATAGTAGAAGGCAGCAAGGCGGCGAGTGGCAAACTGGTTAGCGGTAGTAAATCGCTTGGCGACGAAATGGCTAACGGCACAAAGAAAATTAGTGATGGTATTGCTAGCGGTGCTAAAGCCTCGGGAGACATATTCAAAAAAGGTGCCAAGGCTTTTGGCGACGGCATGAAGTCTACCGGTCAGAAAATTAAAGATAGTACCCAATCGGTTGGCGAGAAAATGGCTTCAGTGCCCAAAATGATCACAGGCCCGGGAAAGGGCGATTCTGTCAAAGGCAAACAGGACGGGCAGACCGGTGAAAAGATCGCTCACGCCAAACCTGTCAATGTAAATGACATGAAGGGAGGCAACTCCCAAGGCGAGACCGGCAAGACGCAGTTCGACCAAAAAGCCGCTGGCAGTATCGCTCAAGTGCCTGCAGCCCAGCCGGTCAAGTCCGCCGCCAATAACAAGGGAGTGATGGGAAAAACGTTGAGCATCATGCCGAAAATGCCAAAACTTCCCTTCATCGGTGGAAAAAAGTCAGCCACCCCCAATCAAGACAACGAAAAACGTGAGACGGCCAGCAAGCCGGCGGTCGAAGTATCTCAGTAGATCCGCTGCACTAAATGATGATCTCGCAATTTGGCAGCCATTTGGTCAGTTCGATTAAGCCAGGATAGGTGACCAGTGTGCTTCTCAGCCATAGTTCGCGGAGAGTGTCCAGGCGAGCTAAATACATCAATCCGTCGTCACTAACTTGCGTGCAGTTCAAACGCAATTTTGCCAGGGCCTTCATATCTTTGATTTTGGATAATCCTTTGTCAGTTATGTCAGTAAACGACAGGGACAAGGTGTTTAGCTCAGTCAGGTTGGCTATTTGACCCAGCGCATCATCACCGATCTCTGTATCGTCTAAGACAAGTTCCCTGAGGCGCTGCAGTTCTTCTAGGAGATTAAGTCCGTAATTGCTGATACTGGTTGATGAAAGGTTCAACTTAATCAGCGATTTCAATTCTTTGATGTGTGACAGTCCAACGTCACCAATCTCGGTGCAGCTGATGTCCAATTCCTGCAAACCGGCGAGCTTGCCGACGTATTGCAGCTCATTATCAGTGATATCTGTGCCTAAAAAGGAAATGCTATGGAGGACATCCGCATTCAGATCTTTCAATAAGGTGCAGCCATAGACTGGATCGAAGTTGTAATAAAGGGAAAGAGAGGCGTTTTTAGGGATTTCCACTTTGCCCACTGCTTCGCCTAAAAACTGGGTTTTCCCTTCGGCATCCAAGATATAGAGCTCTCCCAGCGACTTTCTGCTGGGAAAATCGACTGTCGTGGTCTCACTGCTGCTCACCAAGCCACGCTCGCTTGTATCGCTTGCGCCGTTTTGGGCAACCGTTGCCGCCAGTTGTTCTCGATCTGTGGCCAAATCTACTTACACCCTGCTAGGAGCTATCCGTAAAAGCGCTACGTATATCGTACCCGCCGCAAGCTGATGAATCACGCCCGGTTAAGGAGTCAGCAAATTTCTGCAAAGGCTTACAGGCTGGCGTTAAACGGAAACTTTCCGGACTGATACTTTGACTCCATCATTAAAATTGGTACTGACGCTATTGGCGAATTCTGGCGATGCTGAGACCCAGAATTGTGAGCCGACTAAAATCGTCTGATTTTTTTGGCCTTGAGGAAAATGTAAAAGGACAGGATCTTCACCTTTATGCATGACGAGAATGTCCTTCAGTCTGTGCAAATCGGAAAATGTCTGAGCGTTGCTGAATTCGATGTCTACTAAGGCGGCGTCCGATATTTTACGGACAGAGTTGGCCATAACTGACATGTCTTCTTCATTTCTTTTGGCTTTGCCCTTGACCAGCAGCAAAGATTGAGGCTGCAAGACATCGCTGCCAATTTTCTCCAGCAGATCATTGTAGATGACGACCTCGATTTTGCCGGCGAGATCTTCGAGTTGTACTATGCATAGCAATTTATTTTGTTTGGTCAATTTTTTTTGCACGCTGGTCGCCAATCCGCCAATTATGACGGTGGCCCCTTCCTTCGCCTCTTTGATCTCGCGTAAAGTGTGGGTCGTGAGAAGGCGCAGGCGGTGGAACACGCGCTTCAACGGATGACTGGTAATGTAGAAGCCGAGAAGCTCGTGCTCCATGCTTTGCAATTGCCCCTCCGGATATTCACTGCCGTCTCCATTGAGAGTTTGCTCGACGTCTGGGGCATCGGCTCTGGCGATACTGAAAAGGCTGATTTGTCCGGAAGCCTCTTCGTTTTGCCGTCGGCTGGCCGTATCCACAACTGCTTCTAAATTTTCCAGAGCTTGCTTGCGCGTTACATTCAAGCTGCCACAAGCACCACACTTAATCAACGCTTCCAATGTGCGCTTATTGACCGTACGCAGATCGATGCGCGTGATGAAGTCGTGCAGCGATTTGTAAGGACCGCGTTCTTGTCGCTTGCTAACTATCTCCTGCACAGCCGCTTCGCCTACGTTTTTGACTGCTGACAGGCCAAAACGGATCGATTGGCCGTCGGCGGTAAAATCGCTGCCTGATACGTTGATGTCTGGTGGCAGAATGTCGATATTTATCGCCTGACATTCAGCGATATAAGCTTGCACTTTATCTTGTTCGCCAGAAACACTGGAGAGTAGGGCAGTCATGTATTCGACTGGATGATGTGTCTTCAGGTATGCCGTCTGGTAAGTGAGCATGGCATAAGCCTGGCTGTGCGATTTGTTGAAACAATATTCAGCAAATTGCACCATCATGTCGAAGAGCTGATTGGCTACATCAGAGCTGACACCATTTTTCGCGCATCCGGAAACGAAGATTTCTCTCTGTTTCTCCATTTCTTCCGGCTTTTTCTTGCCCATTGCCCGGCGCAAAAGATCGGCTTGCCCCAAACTGTAGCCGCCAAGCTGCTGAGCGATCTGCATCACCTGCTCTTGGTATACTATTTGCCCGTATGTATCCTTCAAGATCGGCTCAAGCAAAGGTGTTGGATAGGTAATTTTCGTTTTGCCGTTCTTGCAATCGATAAATTTCTCGATCATGCCAGTGTCCAGCGGACCTGGACGATACAAGGCAATGAGCGCCGAGAGATCCTCCAGGTTAGAGGGCTTCATGTCTCGCGCCACCTGACGCATACCTGATGATGTTTCTAACTGAAATATGCCTGACAAATCACCGTTGCTGATGGTCTGGAAGGTCTGAGCATCATCAAGCGGCAGTTGGTCTGGATCGATTGTTTTACCAGTAGTTTGCTTAATAATCTTGACTGACTTATCGATCATCGTCAGGTTACGTAAGCCCAGAAAATCCATTTTGATCAAGCCGATATAAGCCAGATCTTCCATATAGAATTGAGCAATGACAGTGCCATCGTTGTTTCTTTGCACCGGTACGATCTCTTCCAATGGCACATCGGAAATCACCACACCCGCGGCGTGCATGCCGAAGGTTTTGTTCACGCCTTCCAGCTTCCGAGCCAGATCAATCACCTGGCGGGCTTCTGTGCTTGTGGCGTACACTTTTTTAAATTCCGGATGATCGTCGATCATTTCCTGCAATGGCGTCGGTTTGCCCCTGACCACAGGCACCATCTTTGCCAGCCTGGTTGACTCGGCAAATGGATACTCGAGGACGCGAGCAACGTCCTTAATCACCGCCTTGCTGGTCATCCGGTTAAAGGTAATAATTTGGGCAACTCGATCAGCGCCGTATTTCTCGGCAGTATATTTGATGATTTCATCGCGTCTTTCGATACAAAAGTCGGTGTCGATATCGGGCATCGATTTTCTTTCTGGATTGAGAAATCGTTCGAAAAGCAAATTGTATTTGAGTGGATCAATGTTGGTAATGCCCAGCGCATAAGCAACCAGGCTGCCTGCCGCTGAGCCTCGCCCGGGTCCAACTGGGATTCCCTTTTCCCGAGCATGGCGAATGAAATCGCTGACGATCAAGAAATAAGACGCAAAATTCATGTCTTCAATTACTTGTAGTTCGACTCGCGCCCTCACAGCAATCTCTTCGGTGATGTTGCCGTTAAAACGTTCCTTCAGCCCTTCATGGACGAGTTCGTTTAAATATGATTCGGCTGTGTGGCCCGGCGGTACGGGAAATAATGGTAAACGGGCATCGCCTGCTAACTTGATGTGTTCTACTTTGTCGGCAATGGCCAGCGTGTTGGTAAGCGCTTCTTCAATATGTTCGATATCGAGATGGTCGCGGAATAAATAACTCATCTCCTCGCCGTTTTTTATATACTCCCAACCGGAAAATTTCATCCGTTGCCGATCGGTCACCAGCTTGCCCATCTGAATACAGAGCAAGCAATCGTGTGCTACCGCATCAGATTTGTTGGTGAAGTGACTATCGTTTGTGGCCGCCAGCTTAATGCCTAATTCTTTGCTCAGGCGGACAAGCTGCCGATTGACCTTGCGGTCTTCAGCATAACCGTGGTCCTGAATCTCCAAATAATAATTCTCAGCAAAGATCTCCTTGTACCAGGAGGCCGCCGTTTCGGCCTTTTCGTATTCGTCGCGTAATAAGTGCTGGCAAAGCTCAGCGCCCAGACATCCGGAGAGAACAATCAATCCCTCTCTATGCTCGGCGAGCATCTCCTTGTTTATGCGCGGCTTGTAATAATAACCTTCCAGGTGTGCACGCGAATTCAGTCTAACCAGATTCTTGTAACCCTGTTTGTTCCGGGCCAGCATGGTCAAGTGGTAGAGACTTTGTTTGGTTGTTTTGTCTTTTATGTTGCCGTCGATGATGTACGCTTCGCAACCGATGATCGGCTTAACACCGCCCATTTCGTGGCAGGTCTTGGTCAATTCGACGGCACCGTACATGACACCATGATCGGTAATCGCGACTGCCGGCATGTTTTCTGCTTTTGCCTTCTTTACCAGATCTTTGATGACCGTGGCACCATCGAGCAAACTGTACTCAGTATGTAGATGAAGGGGAACGTAAGGTCTCGGTGTCATGTCTATGTTGCCTGAATTCGTTGGAGCGAGGCATATCAAATATTGGAGATAGCGCCTTCAAAGCAGGCGCCGAAGAGAAAGCTTAAAATGGCTTTCCAAGGTCCATTCTAGCTTCCTCACAAATAAAAAGACGCTGCTTCGGCCAAGAAAGTTCAAAGCATTGCTAAATTTATATACTTCGGACGGGAAAGCAGTAGTAGTTTTTATAGCCAAAGTAGTCTATTTGCCCAAGCCCTCAAGCATCTCCTGGATCACTCCCGCTTTTTTCAGGTCTAAAAATACTTGGTCTTGAGTCTGGACCCGTTTGAAGTTGGGAGCTATGGAGAATGTCGACTCTGGTAAGTCTTGTTTGACAGCACTTGTGGTATCAAGTACGGTGTACGAATTTAGGCTCGTTAACCTGACGCATTTTAGCGGTATACCCTCTTGTGACGGTACTGAATAGAATTTGTCCAGCACGTGATAAACCTCACTAGGCAGAGTGATTTTTCGATAGATCCAATAGTCAAGCTGCTTTATGCTTCGATCTGATTCCTTTGCAGATGATGAAGCGCTCTCCAACAAAACACGATCAGCGGTTAATCCGGCGATCTGCTCTGAGCGTTTGTATTTGGCACCACCCAGTCCGCCGAAGCGCATACCGACTAACACGGCTCCGGCATGCAACGGTCCTGAAAAACGTTTTGGCTCGACTTCACAAAATACATGACTGGTGGAGTTGAACGCGATTAGTTTCCACAAAGGCGCTTTCATGAGCAGGCCCTCGCCGCTTTTGCTGGTTAGGCAGATTGCTGTTGGACTGACGAAAACCTTGTGCTCGCCGCTTAGGTCAGACTGCTGAGTAAGAACCAAAACCGGGATTTTCGCCCAGGCAGGCAGCGACAGGGAGATGAGACAACAGAAAACAACTAATAATCGTGGCGTCATGCATCACCGATGGTCATTTTTCAATGATAGTGAGAATCGCTGAAAAGATACTGACAAAAAGACCGACAATTGTCGGTCTAAAGGTTCTTTTAGCAATTGGGAACGGAAAGTTAACTAGGTGACCAGTTCTTTAGCGTGGGCGGTGATGGCCGTCCGTCTAGAGCGCCTCCTACCGATTGGGTCACGATGACTTTGACTTCTACCTTCGAGGATTTTCCGACTTTGGGCAAAGCGAACTGTCGCTTCTTCCATTTCCAATTTGGCGATAGCTTGTCTCAACCAAAGTTGCAAACAACGCCTTTCATCTCTAGTCAGCGATTCATTCATTCGTGGTGCTCCTCATTAGTTTCGGATCAATTTAAAGCTAATTCTTTTATGTTTCGAGATATCTTTCGAGACTGTATGTCTCGACGTTTCGACTTGGTTTTTCGACCGCCCGCCCCTTTTACTTGGTCGGAGCAATGCTTCGATGGTCAATGGACAACAATAGACGGCTGCGATAAGCACCTTCCTAGCTGCCACTTATATATGCACCACCGGTAGTTGCGACCATCCGTTGGCACCGATGAACGTATTGTAGGTTCGGATTAGAGGGATGCGCCACTTGGCAACGAGAAAAAATAATAATTCCTGCCTCATTTGTTGCAGATTGGCTCGGGTCAAAGGTTTCAGCTCGACAGGCCGACGCTCCAAATTTCGTATTATTGGATTTCGTTAATATTGGCTACAGCGAAGAAGATATCTGCGAATCAGAAGCTCTCGTTGGCAAGATTAATGGCCGCGGCAGCATCCGGTATGCCGTAACCATATTTTTCCGCATTGTACCCAGAAGGCTTGCGTGCTGTTTGCTCCATCAGTCCCAGAACAGTTGTGAGCGGTAGTTTGGGATGAGTACTTAAAATCTGAGCGGCTATTCCGGCAACCAGTGGCGAAGCGAAAGAAGTTCCGGCTGCCCCTACGTAGACTGTGCCGCCAACGCCTGTGTTGTTGATATTTTCCGCCGGTGCTGCAAACGTTACGTTAGTGCCATAGTTGGAAAAGGAAGATGGATTGAGTTGCGGGTCCAAGCCGGAGACCGTGACCAGCCCCGGAACTGACACAGCTTTGGTATCTTCGACGCCGCCGTTGCCGGCAGCGTTAAAAACGAGACCGCCAAATCTGGCTATCGCTGCATGCAAGTAATGATTGTCGGGATCCGAAACCGAGTTAGGCGGATTAGCGTTAAGACTGAGATTGGCGATCGGACAGCGCTTTTTCCTCAAGTAATTGAGCCCTTTGGCGATTGTCCATTCAGTGGCATAGCCTTCTTTATTGATCACCACCACCGGGATGATCCCTGCTCCAAAAGCCGGGGAGGCGAAGGCCAGGTCATTATTCGTTGCGCAAGCGGCAAGGGCCATAGTGAAAGTGCCATGGCCGAATCCGGTATCCGTCTCTTCACCGCCTACCTTATTGGTAGCAGCGTTGAAACCGGGGTCGGCAATTTGTTTGTTTAGCTCAGGGCTATTAACATCAACTCCGCTATCCAGCGAGCCGATGGTCACGCCCTGTCCACTGGCATCAAGGGCCCAGGCAGCCGGAATGTTTAATTGCTGCAAATAACTCTGCATTCCGTAGGCAAAACCCGGATCATTTGGCTTGGTCGTAAACTGGCGATAAAACTTGTGATTACGCATGACCCCGGCAAAATTTTTGTCTTGCTTGGCCAGAGTGGCTGCTTGTTTGACGTTATCGACCTTAACCAGAATGGCCGTGGACTTGCCCTTCGTTGAGTCCTCCATCGTGCCCTCGATCTTTTGCAAAGACTGCTGCAAGCTTTGCTGGGAGACTCCGGGTTTGACAATGAGGATCAATTCATTGGTCGGTTCGCTACTGGTGGGTGCGCTTTCTAAAGCAGCGTGTTGGGCATTGGGAAATGGATTGGCGGCCAAAGCTTCGGCATTGGCAAAAACAACTGCGGCACAGGCCGCGGCCAGCGACAAAAGCCGACTATTGGCAGCGATACTGAAAGTCAACTGATTTTTCATTTTTATTTCCCCAGCCACAATCCCGTCATCGAAACCGGTGTCCGTCATAAGCCATACCTAGCAAATCGATGTGTATATTCTGTGTAACCCTTTAGTCATAAGCTATGGTTCTGGTAGACGCCACTGAAAATTCCCGCCTGGCTCGCCGTCTTCATCGCTTGGTTGACATCGCCAACCTGGACGAGATATGACCAGCGGTTGTTCTCTTTGAACGCATCCTCAAGTTTGGCACCCATTTTTTTCAGGGTTGCTTTGACCTTCTTGTTAGTCGGTTCCGGACCGCCGGCAAGAATTAATTCCTGGCCCCCATTGGTTGTGGCAGCCAAAGCGTTGATATCGGCTACGGCAAAAAGCAAGTTAACTGCGCATAAAAGCACAAGCAGCAATTTCCTGCATGTGACAAGAGCGATAGTTAGCTTGCTGCACATTTTTCGTTCCAGTGTTCCAGTATCTTTGGCTGTTATCTTTAGCTTTCTGGCGGACCATGCCAGGCCAATCTTAACGAATAAGGGACAATCCCGCAAGTCGACTGATGTTCTTTGTCGGGATAGTGACCGAGCACTAATAGCAAACCAAGGCGAATTTTAGAAGATAGTTAGGGCGGCGGCAATGCACCATCGGCGGTGGCAGTTGAACCGAGGCGAATGCTGCCCTTGTTATCGCTGGCCGACACATCCATAGTCTCCACTACCTGTAAGGCACCAGGTAATTGGTCCGGTAACAATCCGGTTTCTTTTTCTGAGTCGACTATCTGGCAAGGGCTGGTGAAGACATCCGGGTTAGTTAATCGGACCGGCGCGACGACGCCGCCGACGTCACAGGGCAATGACGATAATTTGAAGACAAGATCGTTGTCCGGAGCCGGCAATTTAGCGTCGATGTTGCCCATATACAAATTACTTCCGGCTTGAATGTAGTTTTGTCCAAGATCATTTTCACGTAAATCACCGATCACTTGAAGATTTTCTACATTGCACTGCACGCCCTGGATAGATCCGAAATTGACTTGGGCAATCTCGGGAAAATTAGTCTGGAACCAGGGAAGCCGAAATCTGCTACCACTTTTGGTGGTCATATTATGTTGATAGACGAAAGTGGCAACATTCTTCACGGCCAATTTAATCTGGTTTTTGCGCTCTGCTTCCACAAGCTCCGAATTAGCTCGCGATTCCTCCAATAGCTGCTCCGCTAGTGGTTGATACATTTCAATGCCTAAGGTATCGGCTGTCACCTTGTTGACGCGCGAGATATAGACAAGTTCTCGACAACGTTCAACAACGTTATTCATCTGACCAATGCGATCCCCATCATTCAAGAGCTTAGCCATATTCAAGGCAATTTCGTCCGTATCTGTCTGACCACGCTTTTGCTGCGCGAGCAGCATATAACCAGCGAATCCAATCACGCAGGTGAACAAGACAATCGCGCCGGTCAAAGCGACCATGCCCAGCATGCTACCTCGCCCCGATCTAATTTTGTGTTGTCTGTCTCGCTTCACGGTGGCGTCCGGGCTGCATGCTATTCTGTGGCTAGAATCTCATTGTACCTGAAGTGGACGAAGTGGCGCGGCAACGAAGAGAACAAGGCAATACACAAGGGCAGCAGATTCCGGAGTTTGCTGGAGCACTAGTTCTGCTATTTTTCTTCTTTTTTATACCGTTGATTGATCTGGGTGTATTACCAGTCAGGTGGTTTCTTTCGCAGGAGCTAATTCAAACTTATGCCAGGCAACTCTCGCTTTGTGAAACTTATTCTCAAGCTCTGACGAAATTGAACGCCGACCCCTCGTTAGAATCCAAACTGATCAGATTGGGTGGTGTGCAACCCAAAAATATCCGCTGTCGCCTCATTGCTTCTACTGTTCGGGATGAGCCGGTGAAGCGCTATTACCTGGAGACGCCCAAAACTTTGCCTGCCGAGTGGCTGCCGAACGGAAAAAGAGCACCGCTTGATTATGCCATTGAAGTTCAAGTGGATGTACAAGTCTCGCCTGTTTTTCTCATCCGGTTGCCAGGCTCGGCAACTTCTGGCGATGACAAATCGGCGGCCAAAATTCCAGGTTTGAGCGCTCCGGTACCACTGACGATGAGTGCCTCTGCAAATTGGGAGAACTTAGCCAGAGATCCTGTGACAAAGGACTATTTCATCAATGAGTAGTTGTTGCCTGAACCGATAGGTTGCCAAAATTAGGTACCCCAATGAGTTTGAATGATCACCGCCTATGGTGGCGGCAGATCGGCAAGCCAACTCAGAAACCAGTTAGACATCACATAAGCGCCGGGCAGACCAATAACCGGAAACCAGCTGGCAAAAGTCATCGCCAGAGCCGCTAGCCCTCCCATAAGAAGACGATAGATCCTTTTCATGTCACTTCTAACGAGCATGCCGTTGAAGGATACCGAAGTAGTAACAAGCGCTGCCAGCCTGAGCAAAAAGTATGCTAGAAGAACCAGTCCTAAGTCACGATAGATGCTAACTGCCAATTCGCTTGCTGCGAGAACACCGGTATTGGTTCGTTCGCAAAGCACGCAAGCTGAAACATACAAAAACAAGAATAAATAGTTTGCCACATAGAGAAGCCGTTCAGGATCTTTTGTTGGTCGTTCAGAACAGTCGTCTGACGAATTCTCGCCAAAAGCGCTGTGCAGTCCCAGTTGAAAGCCAAGAAATGCTGCGATCAAAACGCAAAACAATACAGCCGACACCTCTTGCCAGCAACAGTAAATTCCTATGTCGGAATAAATCGAATGCAGACCGGAATCCGCCCAGTGTTCTCCCAGGCATTGCCTGAGCACACTCCAGGGCGCGTGAGGATGCGCTTGTCCCCATTTGATGCCCAATACCGGAACGACAAGAGTGGCGATACTGGCGAACGTTTCCAATATGCAGCGCTTTATGGCTCTTCCGAAATTATTGTGCAATGAGTTGTCTGGAGCTCGGTTAATTACGAGGCGGCGGTTGTGCCTAGCGATTTTAGGCTATAGCGAACCAAGATCTCAACGTCGTTTTCCACTTGCTCTTCTTGCGCCTTTTTCAGCGCTTGATTGATCTCTGTTGGTGTGTAGCCAAGGCCCTCTAGAATCGAACGTACTTCGTCGATTGCTCTTCCCCAAGCGGAGCTGGTCGGCTCGGCTTTGACGCCCTTTTGTTTTTGCCAATCGCCGACTTTGTCCTTTAACTCAAGGATAATTCTCTGGGCGACCTTGGCACCGACTCCCGGCGCTTGGCTGATCATCTTTTGATCTTCTGAAACGATCGCTTCCGCCAGCTGATGGGGTCCGATTGTTCCGACTAAGGCCAGCGCTAATTTTGGTCCAATGCCGGTAACCGATTGCAGCAAGCCAAACATTTGTCGTTCATCTTCGCTAGCAAAGGCAAAAATATTCCATTCGTTCTCTCGAATAGCAAGAGCAGTATGAACTATCGTCGTTTCGCCCGGCTGCCCGAGCATCATTAACGTACGCCTGGAGACCGATAGTTCAAAGCCGATGTCCCCTACCTCCAAAACGAGCCGATCAACCGGCCCGCCTGTAATCTCTTTGGCGTGGATCTTACCGCGCAAGTGAGCGATCATGGATGTTCAGCTGCTCCCTGCCGAAACAGAATAAAATCGGGGCGAGAGGATTTGAACCTCCGGCCTTCCGCACCCGAAACGGACGCGCTACCAAGCTGCGCTACGCCCCGATTGGGCAGATTTTAGCATGCCCGGACGAAAGCCGTCCGTTTGCCTGGGCAATATAATTCCCTCGGTCTACGATAAATCTTGACGAGCCGGCCAGCGCATTTACTCGGCTTTCAAGGTAACGTTGCCGCCAGAGGAATGACCTTGAGCCACGGCCGCCCGGGCATGGGACATGAGAACTTTTCCCTCATCGTCCATCGCTTTAGTGTACTCACAAATGCCCAGACTAACAGTGATCATAAACTCGATGTCTGAGGCGCTGAAATTGTTTTGAGCGATGCGATTACGTATGCGTTCAGCTACTTCAATAGCGCCGTGCACGTCGGTTGCCGTCAAAACCATGGCGAATTCGAATTGGCCGGTTCGGACAATAATGTCCGAGTCGCGCATCTGCCCCGCTAGTAGTTGTGCTAGCTGAGCAACTACATCGTCCGCTCCCTTCGCACCAACCGATTTGATTAGCTCTCTATAGTGATCGATTTCGAGAATCACCACACTTAGTGGCACATTGTAACGTCGTGACTGTTTGAGACCGCTCTTTAGAAATTCATCGAGATAGCGTGGTGTTCTCAGTTCGGTGAGCGGATCGACAAGGCTCAGTTCATGGATCTGCGCCTCCTTTCGCTTCAATTCGTCCTTGAGTGCTTTCACTTTTAGCAAGGCGCGTACTCGCGATAAGAGCTCATTTGGCTCAAATGGCTTGAAGAGCACGTCCTCTGTATTAGCCTCTTCCGCTTTGAACTTGGGTAGCGGCTTATCCCTATTGCCAAGGAAAATGATCGGAATATTGCTGGTTTTCTCTTCCGCCCGCAAGCGATCAAAGACATCCATGCCACCCATCAGCGGCATATGTAGATCCAGGATCACCAGATCCGGAGTGCGCACTTTGCAGGCTGCCAGAGCTTTGAACGGATCGGTGGCTGAGGCTACCGTGTAACCGGCTTTGCGCAACAACTCAGAGATTAACAACGTATGAGCCTGTTCATCGTCGACCACCAATATGTTGTGACTGGTTTTCACTTGCGGCTAAACTTTCTGTTTCGTCTGAATGCAGCTACCGTGTGCCGATGCGTGGTTCGCCAAACTTCTACAAGTGATAATAACTGCTTGAGAGCATTTCAACAACAAGGCAATGCTACTTAAGTTTGATCTTTGGCAACTCTATATATGACGTATAGGTATCGGCGGCATCAGCCGTCCGTCCGCGACAATCCTGAGCTTCTTGCAATTGCGCAATTGAGTTGCTTACAGCTTGTGCGAGTGCTTCCGCGTCCACACCGAGGAAGGAGGGAACGAATTTGATGATCCTTCCATGACCACGTCTCAACAGTTTCAAAGCGCCGACATCGTTTCCTTTGCCAGCGTGGTAATAGCCAACAGCGATCTGAATAATGCCTTGCACGAATTCACGTTGGCCGTCTCGGAGGACCTTCCAGACTGATTCAAGTGTTTCATGGCACTCAAACAGCTGAGCCTGATTAAACTGGTCAATGCCGGTATGAATTTGGTCGAGCAAAAATTCATCAACTGTTGACGTCACATTTTCGCCCATTAATATGACCTGTTTCGAATTCTATGTGGAAGTGGCATCTACTGCCACCTCCCTCGTCAGCGGATGGCGAAGAGAACTCCGGTAAATGATCGATTGCAAGTTTATTGCTCGATCAATTGCCAGAACGCCGTCTAAATGATCGATTTCATGTTGCATTAATTCGGCTCTGCCCTGATCAAGGTTCTGCCAGAGACAATCTCGACCGAGCTCATCCTGAAACTTCACAGATATGGATGAGTGCCTTTCCACTTTCACTAACAAATCTGGAAAGGAGAAGCAGTCATCCCACAAGCAGAACCGATCCGGGCTGAACCAGGTGATTTGAGGGTTGATGACGATTGTTCGTTGTCCATCAAGATTGAGCGCAATCATGCGCTTGGCGATGCCTATCTGCGGTGCGGAGATCGCCCTGCCGAATCCGTGTCGAGCGCGAGACCGATCGAGAACCGCATGGAGAGTTTCTATCTCCTCTTTCAGCCGGTGGTCGGCAAAATCAGCCACCGCCCGACTGACCGTCCTTAGCCTGGGGTCGCCTAGCAGAAGGATCTGAGGCAGTTTGTCCTCCATAATTCGCTCTCCGATTGGGACTGCATCTGCCATTCTAGAGCTTTTTTTCCTCGGACAGGCAGCCACCCGCCCTAAGAGGCAACGTTGCTTAGAGTTACGTTCTCCTTTAACTCGCGAAACTGCCTAATTCTCGCTTTAGACAGCCTGGCTAAACTCCTTAGTGCCCATCTATTGGTTTTCCTTAATTTGAGATTCACCGATAAGCCGGCTAAAATCTTCTATTGACAACTAGGCGGGCCCATCTACTAGCTAGGGATAAGCATGGTCAATACAGATTTCCAGTCGACGCAACTGGCCGAGGATTTCATTGGTTCGCCAGTGCCTGCCGATCGTCGGTATAGCACCACGACCTTGACTCTTTTATGGATCACCATGATGACCAACTTCCCCATGGTGATCATCGGTTATGAATGTTATCGCTCCGGATTTTCCCTGGCCCACGTCTTAACAGGAGCGGTTACGGCCTGTGCCATATTGGTGATTTTCCAGTTCTATTCTGGTTACATGGGTGCCGAAAGCGGGCTCAATTATTTGCTCCTTATCCGCCGCACTTTCGGAAAAATTAGCTCGAAAGCGATCTGCCTGATATGGTCTTTGCTTTTTCTAGCCTGGTATTCGCTTGGTGCAGTGCTGCTGACAGAATCGATCAAAGGTTTGTTCAATTGGTCCTTCTTCACGCCGCTCTTAGCCGTACCCTTTGTCGCCCTGATGGCCTTTAATAACTGGTTCGGTTTTCGGGGGGTAGCCAACTTCGCCCGTTATCTAGCAGCGCCGGTTTTGGTCCTCTGGGTGGTCTATGCTCTGATTAAAGCAGTCGGTGTTACTCCCGCCTCTGCCCTTTCTGAACCTGGGCATCAGAGTTTCGCGGCATCGCTCGTTCTGATTCCGATTCTGATCGTCGGCGACTCAATATGGGGTAACGAAGCAGACTTTTTCCGCTATGCAAAGACATCGAAGTTGGCGACGATAATACCGCTTTTAGTATCAGTCTTTATAGGCGAAATTCTTTTCCCAGTAACCGGCTGGATGTTAGGTCGTGCCAGTGGCGCTACGGATGTCGCTAGCTTTACCAAATTTATGAACGACTACTCGTTTGGGCATGCACCATGGCTTGCTGCCTTTGTGCTTATCGTCAGCTATTTTGCCGTTAACGATGGCAACATGTACGGGTCGATCAACGGCCTGGAAAATCTCTGGCGAACGAAGCGCCATAACGTTGTTTTATTGCTGGTTGGACTCGGTTCCGTGTTGGCTTATGTTCTGTCTTTCTATGCGAGTGCCTTAGACGCCATCGCGACGTTAAACAGCATTCTTCTTCCTTGTGTCACTATGATCATCATCTTCGACTATTTCATCGCCGACAAGATCTCTGCCGGTGGTGTTGTAGGGCGACGACTTAGTTCGGCGAAATTGCGAATTTCACAGAATTGGGGATACGGTGCGACGGGCGATCCCGCCGGTGGGGTCGACAGATCTTTTTACGGACTGGCCACTCTTTCTTTGATTCTGGCATGGACAGTAGGGACCGCCACATCTGGGATTTTCCCCCAACTTAAGTCACTAAATGTCGGTGTCTGGATCCTCTACGCCTGGTGCACCGGCTTTGCTTTGTATGCGATCGGCAAAGCAGTTCGTCTGCCCGAATTGCGCAAAGTCCAAGCGGCCGCGATTGCATCGCCGGCTGCCAGGACAGAGCCGGAGCTTGTTTTGTCGGCAGAAAGCGAACGCTAGGACTGGGCGCCCGACTGCGGGTAATTCTCCAATTCTTCAACTTCTTCAATTTCTCAATCTTCTATCCTAGTCACGGTTATTCGTCACGAGCATAAGACGGACGGTAAGGATTCTGGTCAAAACCCCGCCGGGGTCCTGACATCATCGAGGAAGGTAATACTCAGCGCTGATTCGAGCGTTGCAATCTCTTGACTGGTTTTCAGTTCGTAGTTTCCAAATCGATTGATGTGTTCGGTCTGATACGGGCTGAGGCAGGCGAGCGCCTGCTGGTCGATGGCATGACCATCAGCCACCATTTGCTGAAGTGACTCACTCATTGTGACCAAGGTATGAAGAATTACTAGATTTGCCACCAGGTGATTATATTTGATGACCTTGCGCTGTTCGTCTCTCACATTCTCGGCAATCATACCTTTGCCACCAAACATCAGGAAGTCGGCGAATTGGTTGAAGCGCTCACTCTTATTTGTGGCGACTAAGATCATGCGCCTTACGTCGATATCTGTAACGTACTGCAGCAGGAATTTGGTGCGAATGACGCGGCCGAGCTCACGAAAGGCGAAATACAATTTGTTCTTGCGACTGTAGGTAGCGAGCCTTCTCAGAATGGACGAGGGAGTGATTGTGCCAGCTTTGACAGAGAGCGCAACTCTCAGCATATCCGGTAGCATAGCTTCGATCAGATTCCAATTGATCTGCTCATCGAAGAGCGCATCAATGTGCTCGTACCGAGAATCCTCATGTGGCCTGTAGAAGTGCAAGTCCTTCCAGTTGCGGATTCTGGGCATAAGCTGAATCCCGAGCAGCTGCGCCAAGCCAAAGATCGGGGCGCTCTGTCCCTGCGTATCGGAGTGCACGGTGTCGGGCTGAACTTCCGAATCGTTCTCAGTCACGAAGTCCAGGATGTAGTGCCCTTCCCATGAGCCGCAGGTAGTGAAACGCGAGAAGAGCGCAATGTAGCTGTCGGCAACAAGATAGTACCCGATGCCACCATATCCGCCGTAGCGAATGTGGTATTCGGACATTAAGTTTTGAGGATAAAGATCCCACTTGGTTCCATCTGCTGAAGCCGTTTTCCCGAGGCCCCAAAGCTTTTGCAACGGGAAATCGCGATAAGCATTGATAACGGTAACAATCGCTTCGTTCAGCTTTTGTTCGGTCACATGCCGCTGATTGATAAATGAGATCTGACGTCTATCCAAAATCTTGACTGAGCGCGCAGTCTGAGTTGGTCCCAGATTGCAACCGTAGCAAAAGCTTGTGATTACATACCTTTCTTGCGGATTGTCGATCTTTGTATCAAGCCCGGATATTGGTCCAAAGTGCTTGGTCCAGTTGAGCCACTGGTCAGTCTCCCAGAGAATGTTTAGAACATCATTCTCTTTCATGTATTGCTTGAGAGTCGCTTCAAATGACTCCAGTCCTGGAGGCGCTGGAGCAGCCGCCAGCCGCTTCAAGACAGGCTCGCCATTTTCGATAGTTAAATACTCATTTGATGGAAAACCTTGATCGGCTTCTGCCGCAGCCTGTATTAATTGCTTTTGCAGTCCTTCGACAAAGCGCTTGGGATCAGGATAGATGCCAGCCTGTTCGGCAAATAGTGCAATGCCTTCGTCGTATTCAGCCCAAGAGATGAGCTGATCTCGATAGTCTCGATATTTGTCGCTGAGCGGGATGCACAGATCGCCAGACTTCAATTCGTTCATGACCTGTGTGAAAATACACAGCTCGAAGTTGCGGCGATGAACCTTGTCGAACAGCGCATTTGGATTCTTGTGTCCGGTAACCACCGGCATCCACTTATCCGATACGAACGACAAATCGATGTCAGCCGGAACGGTGAGCCATTCAGTGCGACTTGATTTATGATTTAACACGAACTTGACTGCAGTAATCAGCGATTGGTCCTGTGATGTCGAGCCCAGTTCGACGTTCTCCAGGAAACTCAGCAAAACCGCTCTCTGACTCCTATAGAACTTAGGCAGCAACGGCAAATAATTACTGCCGGCGAGCAAAGCATGTCTTTCGCATTGTTCAATGATCGAATCAAGCTTATGCTCGATCACGGCTCCAATGGCGCCTAATCGGTCAACCTCGTTGCCTTCGGTTTTGTATGCCAGCGAAACATTATGCAGCGTAGCAACCAGCGCGTCGGTCTCGCCAGCTTTATCGATGTGGTATTGATTCAGAGCATCTCTTGCTCGTGAATGCATTCTCTGCACCAGACGAATGTACATATCTGTCACGTCATCGAAAGCTCGTCCTACCTGTACTGAAACGAGTGCCGCAGCCAGAGTCAGTCGTTTCGGTTCGGCGAAATCTCGCATGGATGCAACATCGAGTGATCTAGCCTCGGCCGCGAACTGGCTGACCTTCATATCGGGGATGCCGGAGAATGCTTCGGCTCGCAGGTTATGCTGCAAGAGAACTTGCAAGTGTTTGATGAAGTCCTGTACGTGCCGGACTGTTGGCTTCTTGGGCTCTCGCTTCAGGTTGTCCCAGGCTGTTTTGGAGTGCTTTCCGGATCGTTCAAAAAGTGCACGCAATCCTTGTTTCGTTTGAGTAGACAATATCTCGTACACTTGCTGATGGAAGCCACCATTGATCCGTGTTCGGGCGGCGCGAGCGATTTTGACAAGGCTGCTAAAGCCGGGCAGCTCATAGCGCTGTCGAACGAGTTCCTCGATTGCAACGTTTATGATATCGACCAGGTCATCGCGTGTGGTTGCCGCTTCCAGGCTGGCAGCAACTGCAGCTTTCCTTGCATCCTCACCGTATGCAGTGACTCCGAGGTAATCACGGATGAAGGCGTGATGATCCCATTTCTGTGAGCTTTGGCTATAGGCGAACAGTTTCTCCGGCGAGTGTTTGGCGCCGATTGATTGAGCAATATGGTCGAACAGGCGGCTCGGTATTTCATCCAGGCAAGGAAAATATCCGAGCCGTTGAAATGCCTTCAGCCAGACAAGCAGCCTGATTGTTTGGGTATCGTCAGTCGTTCGCTGCCAAGCAAATTGCATTTCTTCCGGCGACGGCGCAAAAGATCGCTCAAGTTCTTTCTGGCTTAGAATTGCCTTTAGACGTGGATAAGCGGTGTCGCTAATGTTCGGCATTGCTTTCTCACAAACGAGGATTTGCGAGAGGGTTTTTCGCCCTTCTCTGCCGGCGCGAAAAATGGCACCTTACGAATTCTCACAAACCACTCTTGAAATATGCGCATCAATATCTCACAATAGCGATGAGTTTTGAGAATTTATGAGAACAAAAAAATTGCTCATTGGATATGCACGAGTGTCAACTGCCGATCAGAGCCTCCAGTTACAACTGGACGCGTTGAAAGAAGCGAACTGCAAGCGTGTGTTTTCTGACAAAATCAGTGGCTCTCGAAATTCTCGCCCGGGCTTGGATGAAGCGCTATCTCATTTACGTCAGGGAGATACTTTGGTGGTATGGAAACTTGATCGTTTGGGACGAACGGTCAAAGGGCTAGTTGACCTGGTGGTAGATCTTGAGAAGGACGGTATTAATTTCAGAAGTCTTACGGACGGTATCGATACCACCACCAGTGCAGGTAGATTTTTCTTCCATGTGATGGCTAGCCTTGCGCAGATGGAAACAGAGCTTACCTTGGAGCGCACCAAAGCCGGTCTTGCAGCTGCCAGAAAGTTGGGACGCATTGGCGGACGTAAGAGAATTATGACGGAAAGCAAAATCAAATCGGCTCGCAAATTATTGTCGAGCGGATACGCACCAAAGGATGTAGCCAAAGATTTAGGAATATCCGTTGCTACCCTTTACCGCTGGTTACCTGCCACTGCAAACGGAAAAATGTAGCTACAGTAGACTCACGACCGCTAACTTGGTAAACAAGAATCTATGAAAAGGAAGTTCTGCAATGAAGGAAGAAGAAGTCCAATTTGAGAATGCTGGTCAACGCATTTTGGGTGTAATCACCGTGCCAGACAATGGCGGTGATTGTCTGGTAATCATGATTCATGGCGGACCTGGTGGTAATAAGAGGGGACCCGGTGACATATTCGTAAAGACAGCCGAAGCGCTTGCTATCAAAGGTATTGCGAGCCTCCGCTTCGACCTTCGTGGGTCGGGTCATAGCGAAGGTGATTTCATTAACACAACTATCCGTGGGGAAGTTGAAGATCTTGCAGCAGCATCAGAATTGGTGCTATCCCGCGGTTATCGCCATGTGGGTCTACTCGGAGAAAGCCTTGGCGGTACCATAGCTGTACTGGGGTGTAACGCCCACTATAAAGCCATGGTGCTCTGGTTCCCTGCCATTCATTTGATGGAAACATCTTTTCTGGAATTATTTCAGGGTGAACATGTAGACGAGCTCGCGTCTCACGGCTTCGTGACTGAAGGCACTATCCGAATTGGAAAGCCATTTCTAGACGAGGTCAAAACGCTCGCCCTTGAACCAATTCTGTCAACCCTTGAGCAGCCAGTATTGATCATTCATGGCGATTCAGACAGTGACGTTCCGCACACACAGTCCTTGAATGCTGCGAAACTTATTCGTACACCGTGCGAAGTCGAAATCATCAAAGGTGGCGGGCACGGACTTCGGAAGCCAGAGCAACAGCTACGAGCAGTTGAGCTCACAGTGAATTGGTTTGCAGCTTACTTGGCTCAAGACAAGGTTGCAGGCATTAAATGATCGATGCCTTCATTTCGAGATTAGAACGTTGGTCTGCTGGCGAACCAGGCATAAATGCTATTGCGCTAGTTGGGTCACATGCACGTGGTGCAGCTCGTACTGACTCAGATATCGATGTCATCATAATTTGCACAGATCCGAGCCAGTATCTTGAAAGTCCAAATTGGCTCTCCGCGTTTGGCGAGATCAAGAACGCTGAGCGGGAAGATTGGGGGCTTGTGCAAAGCTGGCGAGTTTTTTACCTGGATGGAACTGAGATTGAATTCGGCATAACAACCGAACAGTGGTGCTCCAAGGCAGAGATCAACTCAGGTACCGGCCGGGTCATACGTGATGGGGCAAAGATTATTTTTGATCCACACCTTCTTCTAGAAAAGCTAATCGTGGCTGTAGGCAACTGGAATCGTTCGTAGAGGGACTAACTTTGATTGCTTGCATGTTGTCATGAGCCTGGCGGGGTTTTGACCAGCATCCTTTCCGACAGTCCATAAGTTTTCTCGATTTTTTATGACGTACGAGCATAATTTTGCGATTAGGTCATTTGCGCAAGCACAATAACTTTGTCGTCTGCCGGCAAGTTTTCCAGTTCAGTGCGAGCCACTGCCAGCACTTTTTCCGTATCCATCAGGCCTGATAAGTCAACGATCTTCGGTCCGCAAAGGAGAATGACATTGGGTATGACCTTGCCCGCGTCGCCCCACTGAGCGTGCATCTCAATCAGCGAATTGATCGCCGCGTCTGCATCTTTGACCTGCATTTCTTCGACTATGCCGTTCTGGCTTTGCAGCCTGATGATGCCACTGCCCTCGATCACCCTGTAGGCAGTCTGGCGTGATCGCACTAGACCGAACAAGCGACTTTGTTGGCGGCGCGCTGTGTACACACGGAAAAACGATGTCTGTGCAGCCAATGTCACATCACCCTTTTCGACGCGCATAGAGGCAGCGGCCAGATCAATTTGTTCAGGCTCGCTCAGCTCCGTTTTATGATCAACAACTCCGGCTTCAATTTTCGCTGCACCATAAGCAGTGGCACGCAGGATGTTCGCGCGGTTGTCGATCTCTAAGTGTATTTCCACAGTCTTTGGATCAGCGCCCATTCGCTGAACTGCCTGTGCTGCCTCGCTACGTATTCTGAGGATCTCATCTTTACTTGGATTGACTACTTGCCGTTCGATTGTTTCGCGAATTAACGCCAGGGCCACACCGATCGCCGAAATCACATCGGCATGCTCAGCGAGTTGGTGCTTCATGCCTAATTCCTTCGCTATGTAAGGGACAAGAGAAGCGGCACCACCGCCGCCGCCAACAAGCATGACCAATTCAGGATCGAGCTTGTACTCTCTGAAGATGGCCTTGATTGTCGGTATGCATTTGTGGGCAGCCACTCGCAGCAGCTCGTTAGCTGCCTCTTTTTCTGTCATAGCCAATTTTGAGCCCAACGCCTTAAAAGCGACGCCGATAGCATCCATGTTTCCTGCTGCACAGTCGTTGGCAGGCACCAGCCCGAGCATATTCGCTGCGCAAGTTGGCGTTACGCACAAAGTAGCTTTTTCCTTGTCACGAGCAAACGCCAGATAATCCGGTGGATCGTGAGGCAACGGTTGAATTAACTGCACATTGATATCGCCCAGATCGCGAGCGAAGGAGACATAGCCAAGACCAGCAATATGTGCGCTGCGCGGACCGACGTCGAGAATTCTCTTTCCATGCAGCCGGGGAATGGAACCACCGGCAATACCAACCGTTCGCACGTCCAGTGTACGCATGTGCACTTTGTTGCCACCAACTTCACCTGATTTGACAAGAGCACGTCCATTGGCAATCGCCGAAATATCGGTACTCGTGCCACCAACTTCCAGAAAAATGCCGTCCGAGATATGCAGAAACATTGTGGCTGCAGCTACTCCTGCGGCTGGTCCCGATAGCATTGTCAAAATCGGCTTCTTGCGCATTGCTTCGATGTCCATGACACCGCCGTCGGAGCGCATAATCATTACCGGGGCATTAATGCCGGCTTCACGTACGCTTTGCTCTGTCATGTTTGCGCTTTCGATCATTTTTGGCAGCATGGAGGCATTGATCACAGCGGTTCTAGTGCGCACTTTCAAGCCGTAAAGCTGCGTCACCTCCGAACCAGATGTCGCGAGCAGTCCGAGCGAGCGCGCGATCTCCAGCGCTCTGGTTTCATTCTCCGGCTGATCGACCGAGAAACTTTCCGAGATGGCGATTACTTGTGCTCCCTTTCTCGTCAGTGAAGTAAGAGCATCTCGGATCACAGTTTCGTCAGGCGGCTTAGTAGTATCCAGAAAAGTATGAACAGTAGCAATAAATTTACCAGGCGCAATTTCGACCGGTCCTAGTCTTGTCGTTAGTTTTGCCAGCCAGGCATTGGCACCGGCTCCCATACCGAGTATGCCGACAGTAGCAACATCTCCCTCAAGCAGCGCATTCGTTGCCTGCGTTGTGCTGTGAGCGATGAAAGTGACTTGTTGCGCTTTTATTTTGCACTGATCGAGCAGCTTGAAGAGAGATTGCACGATCCCTTTGGCGACGCCCTCTTTGGCTCGGTGTGTGGTAGAGACTTTGGCTTTGCCTAGCAATTCCAGTGTGTCGGCGTCCAAGGCAACTGCGTGGGTAAACGTGCCGCCGACATCGATGCCGATACGAACATTATGTGAACGCTTTATCGCGTTCGTTTGGTTTTTCGGCTCAGGGGGATGAGAATCGCTCATGTTCAAAATGGCACGTAACCTAGATAGATAGCCAGGATCAAGCCGAAGAACGCCGCTGCCCAGGCGTAAGGAAGAGTCTTACGTAAAAGCACCTGCGTATCTGTACCAAGGTAGTTGGCGATCCAGATATTGTGAGTATTGGTCGGGTCGCAAACTCCTTGCAGTTGACCAACCGACCAGAGCATGCCCATTATTGCTTGCGAGCCGAGGCTGGTTGCTCTTTGCACGAGCGAGACTAACCCCGATCCCATGCCCCATAAACTGAGTGGACCTCGATACAAGGCCAAAGGGGCAATCAGAGAAAATACGAGAACGTAAGGCAAAGCATGGGTCGGTACAATCCTGGTCAAGAGAGGCTGGATCGAGGTCGTTACAGCCGGATGAGTGACGGCATTGATTAGCATGCCGATGCCCATCATCAAGCAAACGGCGGGAATGACCGCGGCAATACCTTCAATAATCGAGCGAGTGAGAAGATTGACTGAATTTCTTTTCCATGTACTCAAGGTGCCATAAGTGATACCAGCCATAAATGCCGGTATAAATTCCCAATGAAAGATGAGGACCAAAATCAACGGCACCAGCGGTGTAATTAAAGCGAAGCCCGGGTTTTGTTTGGCGTCTTGTACATGCCTCCGAATGGCCACAACGAAAAGAACGATCGCCACCAGGAAGAATCCGGAAATTGAATTCTCATCTGCGACCAATGGATTATTGAGCTGAGCACCACCACTATTGAAATGAGACAAGCTCAAGGCGATGCAGGCTAGAACAATTAAGCTGGCGGCAAGGTATTTCCAATTTTTCCAGTTGCGCAACATAAATGTTAGGAAGCAGAGAATGACAAAGCTTACGATCAAAGCATAGGGGACGACGAAAGAAGTTATGGCGGCTGGCTGCAGATGTAACACATCCATATAAAGTTGCCAGCTGGCAATGTTGAACATGCCTCCCAGGCTGATGCCAAACAAAAACAATCCGCCGGCAGTCGTACTTTCTATGCCTAAAGAAAGCATTACCGGTAGTACTATGGTCCCAACCATAATCACCGCACCCAGTCCGCCTAAAGTCGAGAAAAGAACAGCTGTCGTCAGTGTCAGCACTAATCCCAAAACGAAAGGATTGTCGCCGGCAAATTCCGAGACGAAGCGAATCACAGCTTTGGCAATACCTTGCTTGTTCATTAGCTCGGCCAACATGGCACCGAACATTGTTGTTGTGTAGGTGGCGTAGAGCCTTACTGCTCCCTTGCTCAAGACATCGCTGAGGATATCGGCTCGTGGCACACCGGCGATTGCCGCGATCGCGATAGCCATCAAGGGCAGCGCGAGCAGAGCCGACAACTTCCGGCTATACATAAGCAAAGCCATGATTAGAAAAACTAAGAGGCAGCCGAAGCCTATAGCCATTGCTTATAATTCGTTCAAAACCAGCAGAAGTGCACATGATCGAGCGTTCTACGCCCGGTGTCAAGGGAGTAGAATCGATATCCACTGTGAATCAGATAGGAAGCGATGAAAGAAATAATTTGGCAACCCGAAGGTGCCTACCTTAATTGTCGAGTGGTCGATTTTATGAGGAAAGTGGGTGCTGATGACTGGCGCCAGCTAATCAAGCGATCGACTGATGATCCTTATTGGTTCTGGGAAACCGCTCTTGAATATATGGGTTTTCAGTGGACCAAAAAATACGACAAATTAGCCGATAGTGCCAAAGGTCTTCCCTGGACAGAGTGGTTCGTCGGTGGCAAACTCAATACCGCCTACAATTGTCTAGACTGGCATCTGTCAGCCGGCAAGCGGGCCGGTGCTCGGCAGTCAGTGGGTGCCGACCATTTAGCGATCATTTGGCAAAGCGAAGAGGCAGCCAGTCGCAAGCTGACCTATGGTGAACTGAATGAGATGTCCGCCCGGGTGGCTGGCCTTCTGGCGAAGTTGGCAGTCAAGCCAGGGGAGGCGGTGGGTATATACATGCCTATGGTACCGGAGGTGGTGGCGGTACTTTTCGGTTGTCTGAAATATGGTGCTGTGGCAGTGCCTATTTTTAGTGGTTATGGTGCGCAGGCATTAACCACGCGCCTGGCGGATGCTAATGCGCGTGTTCTGTTTACTGCCGATGGCGGCAAAAGGCGCGGCAAATTAATAGAGATAAAAAAGGATGCCGATGAGGCTGCCGCCGCTTTGCCTAATCTTGAGCATGTCGTCGTTTTGAAACATTGCCAATCGCCAGTAACCTGGCATTCAGAACGCGATTTGTGGTTCGACGAAGCGATCGCCAGCTGCCAGCCTGCGCCGACAAATATGGACTTGCCAGCCGAACATCCATCTCTCTATTTATATACATCCGGCACAACCGGCAAACCGAAAGGAACAGTGCATACCCATGCCGGAGCGCTGGCTCAAATAGCTAAAGAGTTGGGCTTAAGCTATGACGTTCAGGCAGAGGATGTCTTTTTCTGGGTCACCGATATCGGCTGGATGATGGGCCCCTGGGAAATGATCGGTGTGACTTTCTGGGGCGGTACTCTGGTAATTTTCGAAGGTGCTCCTAATTATCCTCAGCCAGATCGCTTGTGGGAGATTGTCCAAAAGCATCAAGTGAACGCGCTTGGCGTCAGCCCCACGGCCATTCGGGTCTTGAAGGCGGCCGGCGACCAGTGGCTGGGCAAGCATGATCTGAGCAGTCTTCGTATCCTGGGCTCGACAGGCGAGCCGTGGGACGAAGAGAGTTACATGTGGTTCTTCGAAAAAGTTGGCGGTAAGCGCTGCCCGATTATCAATATTTCTGGTGGCACCGAATTGGTTGGCGGATTGCTGTTGCCACTACCGGTAATGCCGCTCAAAGCATGCTCTCTGGGTGGGCCAGGATTGGGAATGGACATCGATGTTTTCGATGAGTCCGGCAAAAGCGTGCGTAGTGCAATTGGCCACTTGGTCTGCAAAAAACCTTTCCCGTCGATGACCAAAGGCTTCTTGAAAGATCCAGATCGATATTTGGAAACATATTTCAGCAAGTTCCCTGGTGTCTGGTATCACGGCGATTGGGCCAAAGTTGATGAAGACGGCTCCTGGTTTTTGTTCGGCCGTTCAGATGACACGATCAAAGTAGCCGGCAAGCGAGTGGGTCCAGGTGAAGTGGAGTCGGTTCTGATCGAACATCCCAGGGTTGCAGAAGCAGCAGTGATCGGTGTGCCGCATGAGATAAAGGGCGAAGCGCTGATCTGTTTTGTCGTTTTGATGGCCGGAGAAAGACCAGACGAAACCCTGCAATCAGAACTAAATAATCTGATCAGCCATAAATTAGGTGCAGTTCTCAAACCGGAGAGTATTTATTGCCTTTCGGCTTTGCCTAAAACTCGCTCCGGCAAAATAGTGCGCGGCTCCATCCGAAAGCGCTACCTTGGCCAGCCAGCGGGCGACACATCATCGATTGAAAACCCCGATGCCTTGGATTTAATTCAATCGCCAGCAGCGTGCAATTGAGCGTGCAATCTACCAGTGGTAGGTGCGAATGAGTACTTTGTTCTCCGCCTCATTGCTGTGAACGTCTGGGCGGCCTGAGTCGTCGTCTTTGCCACTCTCGACTATGCCACCAGATTCCGATTCGGCACCTGATCTCGCTTCTGCGCCGCCAGCAGTCAATCCGGATTCAGTTCCTGCCTTAGAATTCATTGGGCCGCCAGACTCTGAGCCTCGACCCCAAAGGACGCCGTTGCTTTCGCTGCTGGCGTCGGCGCCACCAGACTCGGAGCCCTGTCCCCAAATAAAACCGCTGTTTTCGTTACTAGCATCGGCGCCACCAGATTCGGAACCACCATTCAAGACGAATCCACCTGACTCGCTTTCGGCAAGTGTCGGCAAGGTAAGGAAAAGGCACGTAATCGTCCAAGCAATCAATAAAATAATCGACAAAGTGATCAATCCGCCGATAAAGGTCTTTGAGTATCTATTAGTGATCATTGCCTGACATCTCTTCCCTCCAGGTGCAACGAAATGAAAGTCATTCTAGCAAGCAACTATTAAGATATGCCTTAAGCTCCGCGTTATCAGCGGCCGCCTTTAGCGTTGAAAAAGCGCCTCCACAAACAATTCCGGCTCGAAATCCCGCAAATCATGAATCTTTTCGCCCAGTCCAATTAACTTCACTGGGATCTGCAGCTCGCGAGCAATGCTAAAGACGACGCCACCTTTGGCGGTGCCATCTAGCTTCGTCAAAATAACACCGGTGAGACCGCAGACTTCCGTAAACACCTTTGCTTGCTGCAAGCCATTCTGACCGGTGGACGCGTCAAGCACAAGCAGCGATTCCAAAGGTAGGTCCTGGGCATTTTTTTCGATTACCGAGCGGATTTTCTTCAGCTCGGCCATCAAATTCGCTTTGTTATGTAAGCGGCCGGCTGTATCGATGACCAGGGCATCGAAGCTCTCAGCTTTGCCTTTTTGGATCGCTTGAAAGACTACAGCACCGGGATCGGCGCCGTCGGCGAACCGGACAATTTCTACGCCGGCTCTCTCTGACCAAATCTCCAGCTGGGATTCCGCCGCGGCGCGAAAAGTATCGGCAGCGGCCATAAGCACTTTTTTGCCTTCGCTCTTAAAGCGCCAGGCCAGTTTACCGATACTCGTTGTCTTGCCGGTGCCGTTGACACCGACAACTAGATAAATATTCAGTTTGCCCGGTTCGAATTGCAACTTCGAGCTCTTCGCACCGGCAAGTGTATCGCTGAATTCTTGTTTCAGAAATGCTTCGACATCCCAGGAATTCCAGTGTTCAGCTTTAGCCTTTTTGCGCAAGTGCTCGGTCATAGTTTCCGCAGTGGCGATGCCCAGATCGGCTCGAATTAGCTTCTCTTCCAGCGTTTCAAGATAATCATCATCAATTTCCACCGCTGGCGCGCGCTCGACCGGACGCGCTGCTAAAAGTTGCGCCGCAGACGGCGGCGGCACTGCATTTGGTGCGCCATCCGCTTGACCGGTGAAAATTATTTCCGAATCAATTTCGGGACCCGACTGGGGCTGGCTGACCGACCCCGCATTGTCCAAAACCGGATTATCTAATACCGAATCTACAACCGCGGATTTCGTTCTGGCCAGAGCCGACTTCAACTTACCTAGAGTTGAGCCCCACCAACTCGATCCTTGGTTTCCTTGTTCTTCAGCCATCTCTCAATTAATCTCGCCAACTAGTCCCGACAATTTTTTGCTAAGAATCACGCTTGCTTGATTGGTTGATCTGTTAGAGGATCTGCAAGCTCCAAGGTCGACTTTTCCAATTCGGCGGCGACGTCACCGGCAACCGCTTCAGGAATTTCTTCCAGGAACTTGCCGTGCACCCGGAAATAACGAGCCTGCTTAGAAAGATCGGCGAGGATGCCGTTGATAAATTTTGCCGCTCGGTCATCAGCAAATCTGTGGCACAATTCGACAGCTTCGCTTATGCAAACGTTCAGCGGTACATCTGGCATGAAGAGTGCTTCAGCGCAGGCTAAACGGAGGATATCCCGATCGATGCTGATCATCCTTTCCACTTGCCATTTAGCGCGCGCATTTTTGATGAATTCGTCAATCTCATCCCGGTGGTCTAAGTAAGCGCTTACCAATTGGACAAAAAATTGCTGGACATCAGACTTGGTCGGACGGTCGATGTAGGTAGTTGACTGCTCGCCGCACTTCTTGCAGTGATAATCGACGGCGCTTCGTCCGGTGCTCAGAACCATGTCCGGAATATCGAGAGCTTCTGCCACTAGATTCAGTGCCCTTAACAGATGATCAATCTGCGCCTTGAGTTGATCGCTTGTTAAGGGAACTGATGAGAGATGTTCGACTTGTGCTGCGTTATGGGGGTGGCTTACCTCAATTTCGGTCACTGCCTCGTCGCTTCTTAACAAGATGGCGTTAACATCGGATAAGATTTGCTTGGCATAGTCCCGCAACATGTGGACTGCCTTAGCCACCAGATCTTCCAGCGCAATCTGAGACAGCTTCTCCTTATTTTTGGGAAGCTGAGGCATGACGATTACAGCTAGCTCGCGGGCGATCCGTCTGGCAGACATGCTAGTTACTCGAAAAGCTGATTCTTCATGGTACCATGCTCGCTCTTAGCAGGTGTGGGCCCAGGCTATCCCTGAATCACGAAATTATTGTTGTGTAATGAACAGAATGTGTTGGTCTTAGGCTCTGGCAGGCTGCGTCAGGCAGCCTTAAGGGATGAAAATCACTGGTGGAGATGCTCGAGGTAGAAGTATTGCCAGTCCAAATGGACTGGCGGTGCGGCCAACTGCCTCCAAGATCCGCCAGGCATTTTTTAACATTCTCGGCAAGAAGATTTTGCACGCCCGATTTTTGGACGTCTTTGCCGGCAGCGGTCTAATCGGGTTAGAAGCGCTTAGCCGAGGGGCCGCTTCCTCAGTGTTTGTCGAAGAAAGCCGGAGAATGACCCGGGCGATCGAAGCGAGTCTCAGTCTTCTCGGCTTCGAGGCGGAGGTAATCACCGCTGATTTTAGAAGAACGTTGGCTAAACTCGAGCACCGACACTTCGACATCATTTTTGCCGATCCGCCCTATCAGACTCCCTTTGCTGAACAGATTGTGGAATTGGTCGGTCGCTTTGATTTACTCGAGGACGACGGATTCTTAGTAGTTGAACATTTGCGCGGTCGTCAACTCCCGGTTGAGCTAGGGTCACTGCAGAAATTCGATCAACGTTTTTATGGTCAAACAGCTTTGTCCTTCTTTGCCAGGTGAATCAAAGCTGTTAAGCTGACATTCTGTCTGTGAGAATAACGCATGAGCGAAACAAGAAAACAAATCCGGATCGGCGAACTTATTGCCCAGACAGGTATTCTGCCGTCTGAGTACATGAGCAATGCTCTCTCGACTTTCGAGGAACGTGGTTTACCGATTGGCAAGGCGTTAATTCATTCCGGCTACCTTACAGACCAGCAGTTGCGCATGGCGCTGGATATGCAGGCGCTTGTCAATGACGGTCTGTTGCCCTGTCAACTTGCTGTTGACGTTTTGGTTATTGCCTACCGAGAAGGACTGCCGCTCGCTGAAGCTTTCAAACAGTCCGGCTTTGTGCAGCCGGCTGATCTGCAAACTAATAAATTGGGACAACTGTTGATCGATGCCGGCACGATCAATAAGAAGCAATTAGAAGAATCGTTGCAAATGGGTCAGCGCACTGGGTTGCCGCTCGGGCACGTGCTTTCTTGTCGTGGCTTCGTTTCGCAAATGCTGGTTGGCACCGCTTTGGCCGCACAATATTTTGTGCGTGGTGGAATGCTCGATCGTCCAACGGCGATCCGGGCTTTGAAGGCCGCTTACCAGAGAGAGCTAAAGTTTCAGCAGGCGCCTGTCAATCGTGGCTACCAGCGTCTGGTCATGAATCGTTCTATGAAATTGGGCGAACTTCTCATCGAAGCTGGTTTGATCGCCGAGGAGCAGATGCTTGAGGCGCTGCATGCCTCGTTCCTCAAAGCTAAGTTCGTCGGCGAGATCTTTATCGAACGGGGATTTGTCGATAAGGAAATTGTCTTAGCCGCTGTCGATTTACAAGAGATGTTGGACAACGGTACCTTCAAAGCCGCCTGGGCTCCGGAAGCCATTCTTTCAATGAGGAATAAGAATCTCTCTTTATCGAGAGCGGTAGCTGAAATCGGTGCCTTTAAGTCGCGCAAGAATCAAGCTGTGATGCTTATTGAACTCCTGGCATTGACCGGTCTTGTGCCGATCGCTCAGCTACCGCCAGATTTAAAGGGTACATTGCAAAATGCCACTTATAATCAGGCGGCGGATGTCAGCGACATGCTGCTTGAACGTGGTCTACTTAGCGAACATGCTCTGATCTGCGCGTTGCGATGCATCTATTTGATCGATGAACAGTTGATTAATCTTCGGCAAGCAATTATGGCTATCGAATTTGCAGCACAGAAGAAATTGACGGTAGACGAAGCGATCTGTGAGTTCGGCTGGACTACTCGGACAAGGCTGCGCGAGCCTTAAACATCCTATTCAGTTTTGGAGCTGGAGGGCATCATATCCGGTGGCACCGCCATTTTTCCGGTCGTTGTCGATGGATACTTTAGCCTTTCGTGGTGCAATGTCCGCCAAACATGAGCGAAGGCCTTCTTGATCAGCTCTAATTCCGAGTAGACAAGCCCCGCATCGGAAAATTGTCCGTCTTCCCAACGGTTTTGAAAAACTTTGGTCATCACCGCTTCCACTTCTTCCTGCGTGGGATCATGCAGGCTATGAGTGACTGCTTCCGATACGTCGGCGAGCATGACGATCGATGTTTCTTTGGATTGTGGTTTAGGACCAGGATATCGATAGAACATCGGATCGACGTTTTCGGTCCCGTCACGCAAGCAAGCTTTATGATAAAAATAGGCCATCAAGGATGTGCCTTGGTGCATCGGAATAAAATCCTGCACAGCCCTTGGCAAATTGAATTCTTTGCTCAAGGCCAGTCCGTCTGTGACGTGCGCCAAGACTCTCTCTCGGCTTTGCTCCGGTGTCATGGAATCGTGCGGATTTTTATCGCCCAATTGATTCTCGATGAAAAACCGTGGTTGTACCATCTTACCGATGTCGTGATACATGGCACCGGCCCGTACCAAATTGACATCAGCTCCGATCGCTCGCGCACCGGCTTCAGCTAGATTAGCTACGGCCAGGCTGTGTTGATAGGTTCCCGGTGCGTTCTCCTGCAAGCGCCTGAGCAACGGCTGATCAGCATCGTTCAATTCTGCCAAACGGAAAGGCGTGATCATGCCGAAAATGCTTTCCAAAAATGGCAATGAGCCGATAGCGATGATCGCTGAGGTTATGCCGCCAGCGAATTCCAAAACGAGCGTTTTGCCAAGCGATGGTCCGATTAAATGGTAGTTCTGATAATGCCCTTGTGTCGCCAGCGCGGCGATCAAAAAGCCTAGCAATTGACTGACAGCGATGACCACCCCCGAGGTCATGAGAGCGTGGCGCCGCTTGGAATAAGTGCCGATGGCGCTGCCGGCAGCAGCGCTAAGGGCGATCAGATTGTTGAAATCAACTAAGTGATCCACTGCCAACAAAATCGTCAAGGGCAGGATAACGACAATGGCTACGCGTTGGCCAAAAAAGATTGTGAGAATAAGTGCTACTGCCGGAAGTGGCACAAACATCGGATACGTTAGTCCGATAGTAGTGGCCATCGCACAGGTCAATATCGAAACTGTAAACATTAGGCCGATGGAAGCGGACAAGAAAAGATGCTTGGGTTCATAGGCATACAAGAATAGTCCGACGAGAGCACACGCTGCAGCTAGCGATAGCCACAGGCTCAGAACCAAGGGCCAGCGATTAATATTTCTGATACCGGCATTATGCAAACTCTCAATCATTTCCGGCGAGAGCACGCTATTTCTTGGGACAATGATCTGTCCGACATTAATCTGCTTCATCACCGGTTTGATGGCCACTACCAAGCGGTCAATTTTTGCCTCGGTGGCCGTTCGATCGATCTCCATATTCGGCTGCATAGAAGCGGCCATTATGAAGGCCGCCGGCTGCTTAAGACTCAAAGGCAAACTATCGGGCAAGAATTCCGCAGCTGTTTCTACCCATGCTGCCTGCTCCCCTTCCAACGGTACACGGCTGATATTTTTTACCAGGTGCGATTGAGATGGCTCAATAATCTTGGCGAAACTGTCGAAGTTAGACGGCTGAACCGTAACGGCCAGCAACTTTTGAGGATCGGACAACTGAGAGTTTTGCTTTTGCAGACGCCTCAAAGTCTCTCTTTCTTTTTGAAGAATGGCAATTAATGAGGTTCTGGACAATGTGAATTGCGATTTGCCGTTTTTTGGCAACTTAAGAATGCTTGTCCGCAAATGTTCGATATTGGCGCTCTGTCCTAATTTCTCCACGAATGAAGATTGCGAAAAGAGGGCATCGAATGTCTTGTCGTCAACGTTCAGAAGTTGCAAGTGATCAGCGGGCGTGATCATCTTTTGCTCGGCTAAAGGGACGATCCCCGCCTTTTGCAACTGCTCGATTGCGGCCAGTCTGCGCTGCAGATTGTCGACTGATTCTTGATCGCGGCTGCTATTTTTTTTGAAGACAGGGACGATAGAGTTCCTAACTTTTTGCCGCTCCCTCTCTGTGGCGCTGGCGTCGATGACCAAAGTAGAACGGGCGGCGATCAGGTCTTGGTCGATTCTTTCGCCTGGCTTAAAATCGGAGTTGAAGATGTGGTGGGCGGTAAGTGAAAGAGAGAGTGCGAAAAATCCGCTCAGGCAAATTGCTAGCCAGATTGCTAGCGCTCCCCCGGACTGGAAGATATTGTGATTTCGTTCGAGCGATGAATCCATTGATTTAGCTAGATTTGTTGTCTGCTAATTCTTTCATCTTATAATGCCCAAGACCGGATCTTTTCCGACAAGGATATGTTGAACGACCTTGAGTTCTTTTTATTTAGAAGCGGACCTGCGTGAAAGCACTGGCTTTCAGAGATAATTATGGCGATGGCAATTATTCCCAGTTTCGACGACAAGAAAAGGAAATCGTCCCGCCAAGGGGGAGATCCGGGCGCCAATTCGTCAGATTCGTCTGCAACCGTCTCCGAACCGGTTTCTCATGATCATTCGCCTCAGCAACCCGGCAAGCGCTCGCTGGTTCTTTCAGCGGCTGAAACTGCAGCTGATCAAAAGAACGAGCTGGCGCTACGTCCGCGCTCGCTGGATGAATATATCGGTCAGAGCCGCTTAAAAGCGATGATGCAGATGTCTATCGCTGCGGCCAAATCCCGCGGCGAGCCGCTCGATCATGTTCTTTTTTACGGCCCGCCGGGACTGGGCAAAACAACTCTCGCTCGAGTGATCGCCAACGAGATGCAGACTAAGATCCACATGACTTCCGGCCCTAGCCTGGAGCGACCACGCGACATTATCGGTTTGGTTCACCAGTTAGAAGCACATGATGTTCTGTTTATCGATGAAATTCACCGATTGAGCCGGGTGGCAGAAGAGCTTCTTTATCCAGCCATAGAAGATTTTGTTGTTGACCTGACATCGGGTAAAGGACATGCAACGCGAACAATGCGTCTGACTTTGCCTAGATTCACATTGATCGGGGCAACGACGAAGGCCGCAATGATCTCGAACGCTTTGCGTGATCGCTTCGGCTTTGTCTGCCGCCTGGATTTCTACAATCAAGATGAATTGAGCAAGATCGTTGCCCGGACAGCTCGAATTTTTTCGACTGAATTAACTGATGAAGCTGTGCTTATCGTTGCGGCTCGGCCAGAGGTACACCGCGTATTGCCAATCGGTTGGTGCGACTGGTGCGCGACTACGCCCACTTTACCGGCAAGAATCTGGTTGATGAAGAGCTGGCCCGGTCGGCTCTCACTGTGTATCAAATCGATTCCTCTGGACTGGATCCCACTGACCGTAAGTTCTTAGAAATATTGATTGACCATTATCAGGGTGGTCCAGTGGGAATTGAAACTATCGCCGCCACGTTAGGGGAGGATAGTGATACGCTGGAAGACGTATACGAGCCTTTTCTCATTCAGAGTGGATTTATACAGCGGACACCTCGAGGCCGAGTTGTCACTCCACTCGCTTATAAACATTTGAGACGCGACATTCCGTCGGTACAGCTGAATTTGAATATAGTTGAAGAGACTGCTGCCGAGGGGCGGTGAAAAGAAGATTTCGCCTGTCCAGGTCATTAATTTTGACGAGCATGCTCGCCCTACTTTGTGGCGCCATTTGTGATTTCGCAGCATCTGGGCAAAGTGCCAGAAATGACAGTCGAGGATCGGGTGGCGATACCACTGTTGCCGTTGGCAATAAGATCGATGAACAGTTTGTCGCCGGCCGAGTAGTGAGTATGGGCGAGCCGATAGTCAATAAGTCGTTGCTGAAAAATACCGGCATGGTTAGTAATCAGCAAAAGGTCATGGTCGAGGTGCTTGAAGGACCTTTTAAGGGCAAAATCTTTCCAACTGATAACGAGATAACAGATAATCCAGCATATAATGTCATTGTTTCGCCCGGGCGAGAAGTCGTTCTTTCGATAGTCACCGAGAGTGGTGGCAAGCCGGAAATTAATATCGCCGATTATCACAGAGCGCCAATTATTCTTTGGTTGGGTGCGGTCTTTCTCGCTGCCTTCCTTTTCTTCGGTGGCAAAACCGGTTTGAAGAGCCTGGCCGGGCTGGTTAGCACTGTCTGCTTGATCGGCCTGGTTTTATTACCTCTTAGCTTGCGCGGCTTTAATCCGCTTTTTACAGCGATCTTCATTTGTTTGGCGGCGACGACGTTGAGCATGCTTTTCATTGCCGGCCTCTCGCGGAAGGCGCTGGCTGCCGTCATCGGTACTGTAGGAGGTGTGATCATTGCCGGGATCGCCGCCCAGCTTGTCATTCAAATGGCTCCTCTTACCGGTCTATCCAGTGAAGAGGCGCAAATTTTAAGAGGCTCAGTTTTGCAGCAAAAGCCAGTATTTTATAGCGGCTTGCTGGCCGCCGGTATGCTGATTGGTGCACTGGGAGTAATTATGGACGTTGGTGTCTCGATTTCATCAGCCGTGGCCGAAGTTGCTCGAACCGGCAAGACGCTGGACACGCATGAGCTTTACGAGTCTGGTATGAATGTCGGCCGAGATATCATGGGTACGATGACCAATACCCTGATTCTTGCTTATACGGGTGGCGCCTTGCCCTTGCTTTTGCTTGCTTCCCAAGTACCAAGCACAAAGTTACTTAATCTTGACCTGGTGGCCACTGAAATTGCCTCGGCGCTGAGCGGTAGCCTTGGGCTAGTTTGCACAATTCCTATGACAGCCTGGGCTGCTGCCAAGCTGATGTCGGCGAAAGAAATGGTCGATGCTGATCAACAGTAATGAGATAATCGAGCGACGATAGTTGACCAGCTCGCAATTGCTAAATTACACCGTGATTTGAGCACCGTGCTTTGAGGCGGCATACGAATGAGAGTTTTCTATGGCTGGCTTCTCTTTTTTGTCGCTACAGCCAGCATTATGGCCGGCGGCATTTTCCTGCCGCTTTTGCTCGGCGCTGCCTGTGTCATGGGCGGCAATGAATTTATCAGCATGGCCAAGGCTAAAGGCATGCACCCGTCGCCGCGCATAATCCGCGGCATGATCATCGCCTTCTTCGTGGTGGCCGGACTACAAGGAGTGCCGGGACTTAGACTACCGTGGATGCCGGGGCAAGCTCTCCCCTGGAATTTCGCCATCGAGCATTTTCCAATCCTTTTGACAGTGGGAATCTGCATATCATTTTTTCGTTTAATGCTTCGTAACGAAAATCCACCTGCCACCATTGCCGATATCGCCAGCACAATTCTCGGTTTCATTTATGTCGGCTTTCTGCCGTGCCATTTGGTCTTATTACGCAACCTTTGCCCGCCTGGTTTCAGTTATGAATCAAATCCACTGATGCAGCCAGGACTGGCCTATGTCTGGGTAAGTCTTTTCATTATTTGGGCCACCGATGTTTTTGCTTACTACTTTGGCAAGAAATTCGGTAAACACTTGCTTTACCCCCAAATCAGCCCGAAGAAAACAATCGAAGGAGCGCTTGGCGGCTTTTTCATGGCCATCTTTTGGGCGGTGTTTGTTGTTTATACTGCCGATCATTATGCTTTTGCCTGCCGACCGTTCAAGGGGATGCTCTGGCAGGCGCCACTCATGGGGGCAGTCGTTTCGATAGCTTCTCAAATGGGCGATTTATGCGAATCGCTTTTGAAGCGCGATGCGGGCATGAAAGATTCCAGTCATATGATTCCTGGTCACGGCGGCTTTCTCGATCGCGGCGACAGCTTGATCTTTGGCGGCGCTATTTCTTATTACTGGATTTGCCTGGTGGTCTTAGGGATTTTGTAGTGCCTATTGCAATAGAAGAGCGACTCGCACCGGCATATTTTTCAGCGGTCAATGGGCGGTATAATGTGATCTCTCCGCCAGGAGAGGTGGCTGAGTGGTCGAAAGCGGCTTCCTGCTAAGAAGTTGTACGGTCAAAAGCTGTACCGTGGGTTCGAATCCCACCCTCTCCGGATTTTTGTTCTTGATTGAATTGTCAAGCAGCGATTGTATTACGACGCTGCGGCGGCTGTCTGTTCGAACGATGAAAGTCTTGCCTCGCAGCAAGTCTTAAAGCATTCTTTGCTGCCGTGCTTGTGGCGATTAAGCCTTATGCGAATTAAACAAATTCGTTCAAAATCTAATGTCAGAAATTAGTAGAGCTGTTTTGGTGATAACCCAGGCGCCATGCGCATTTAAGCCTTGTTTTGCATCTTTGGATTGTGACTCGGCTTTTAAACAAATTTGTTCAAACGGCATAGATCAGGCAATGTGACATCTGCACACAAGCAAGGGAGTTGGGATGACAGCAACGAAAGCCGCTGGCTCTTGCGGCTCGGCAGTAGACAGTCTCGCTGCTCTGATCCTTTATTTTTTCAGAGCAGGGTTGGGAATGAGTGTGCGGTCCGCAGCGCGAACGTAGCTAGGGACGTGGTTCACCGGCGGGTAGCGTCTATTAATCTCTTCTTGATCGATTTTTTGGCAAATCTCATACAAATCAGGGTGATTGTTTTTCAGCCACAGATATAGCTCTGCACTCCGGTAAGATCTCATTCCCTCTGCCAGCATCTCCTGCGGGTCGAAAAAGTAACTGGATGCTATTCCTATCTTCGATTTGGTTCGCATGTCCAAGTAATTCATTGCCACAGCTTCAACCAGACTCTTTGTCGGCTTGTCGTTTTTGTCTAAGAACTCACCATGAATGTTGCAACGAATCCATCCTAAGTCGGCTGTATCTTCAGTAATGCTCGATTGGGCTGGCGGATTCCATTGAGTCTTCATCCCATCTTCAAGCAGACTGTTCATCAGACTGTGATTCGTGTCTAGGACGTCACCATAACTGGTGCACAGCGTGTCTGGCACAGGTCCGCGCCGATAATAGTGACCATCTTTAGTTTCTAGAGCATAGATTGGTCTATAGTACTCGTCTCTAAGATTGCCATGCCCGTCTTTAGATTGAAGTGGCACCCAGCCCAACTTCTTAGCATAGTCGGCCATTACAGGCTTAACCCATTCACTATCTACGGCAACGGTATTGTGCTCAAGTTCATGTAAGGCTTCGCCTTGAATTGACGATTGGCCGCCAGGGAAAGGACCGTTAGCATCCCGATCGGTAACAATTTTAGGATGCCTTGGATCTGGCTCAAAAAAAATGGCATTACGCCGGGAACCATCTTGACCAAACATACAAAGACTGTCTGGCAATAACTGTTGATCCAAAAAATAGAACTTTACACCCATAGAGCCTGGTTTTTCTGTAACCTCGCTCCAACTAGTCTTTAGCGCTGCTTCGATGCCTAGCAGTTCACGCAATTGTGGAGCTCTGCTTCGCGCTTGAAAGTCATAAGAAGTCCCATTGTCTGTAGTTATATGAATACCGGCAGGTTCTCCATCTGTACTAAAGTCAACATGGTAACGATTGTGCAGTTCTTGCTCCTTTTCTTCAATCTTTTTTGATAGAACATCGCTTGCTTTGGCCAAATCGAGGGTTGTTTGTATCAGCCACGCAGCTTCTTTGCTGCCATTCAGACTGTATTCATAGCGGCCATTTGAAAAGGTAACCTTAACTCCGTTGTCTTGTTCAAATTTTTTGATTTGCGAGTCCGCATCCGTCTGCTCGGGTTTAGAACTTGCCTCAACCAACTGCAATTGGGCAAAACCTAGCTTTTGGATGTCGGCGGCAGGAGGTGAATTGATCGCTTTGTTATCACTGGGCGGGTAAGTCTTGTTCCAGACAGGATCGTTGCTCTGACCCGCTCCTTGACCATTTAATTTTTCCGGTACCGGATCTGGACCTTCTAGCATAATCTGCTCGGTTGGGCGGTAAGTCACCATAAGGATATACCGGTTTTCTTCCCTTTCTTGACATTGGCACTGCCTCCAGTCTCGCCGGCGGGGAAAGACAACTAGAATGAATAGATACAGGACCACGCGGGTCGAGAGTCATGCCAAACTTACCGCCTGACAAAAAAAATGTCGCCAGGCTCAAGACAAAGAATGTGAAAACACGAGTCGTTTCGGAATCGAGTACGCGGACAACGACCAAGATGGTCGATGCTCCGCTCGCCGCTTTATCTAAAATTCAATCTAAATTGCCAATTTTCAAAGTCCTTGATCGAACTAACGCCGCCACTGCCATTAGTTCAGTCAGTAGAGGCAACGCCACCAAGACAGGTGCCAGCCAAACACTAAATGCCTGGGGGTTTTGGTTATTGGCGATTCTCAGTCTGGCTCTAGCGCAAGTGCCAGGAATCAGCTGGTTGTTCACGCCGATCAATCAATTTACGACCATGGTCCATGAGTTGAGCCATGCCCTTGTTTGTATCGCTACCGGCGGCTGGGTTTCCGGCATGACGATCGTTGGCGATGCTGCCGGCCATGGCGGGCTGACCTTCACCAACGGCGGTATGCCTTTTTTGATCACCCAAGCTGGCTATCTGGGGACTGCAGTATTTGGCTGCTTTCTGATTTTTCTTGGCCAATTCACGAGACTATCCAAATACATTCTTGTAGTTTTGGGAACAGCCGTGGGATTAGCCTCTCTCTTTCTTGTCGGCGCCAACTTGCTATCCACTGGCCTAGCCGGATTAGCCAGCCTGTTGTGGGGCTTAGCCATGAGCGCGTTTTTGATCTGGGCAGGCGTGAAATGGAATTCCGCCAGTGCCAATTTGCTCCTTCTCTTTTTAGCCATCCAAACTGCGCTGAACAGTGTGGTCTGCATTTACTACCTGATTCAGATCTATTTTGGCTTTGCTCCTGCCGGAGGCTCATGGTCAGACGCCACCAACATGGCGCAAATGACCGGTATTCCTGCTTTCTTCTGGAGTATTTTCTGGTTTCTTTGTTCTGTCGCTTTAGTGGCGTTCACCCTTTGGCATACCTACGGCAAACGTCTCTTTGCTAAGCAGCTGCCGCTCAAGAAATGACCTGCTGTTCAGATTGAGCGGATCTTTCGTAGAACTACGCTAGTTAACAACTCAATAACAACATACGATGTGGATGTCATACATAATCCACATAAATCGAGCTTGAGTAGGAGGGAACTACGATGTCGATGCGCGTTCAAGGTTTGCTAAATCGAGTAGGAAGGCTCCAGGAGTTGGAAAAGCTGGCCATAGCCAAAGAAAAGGCAGCTGAAGAGGTTGCCGTGGCGATGATCCAGGCGAACAAGGCCGCCGATGAATATTTGCACGCGTTAGCTGAGGATGTTCCAGCTGCTTACAAACCGAAAGCTCACGATGCTGAAGGCTTTTTGATTAAGTTCAACCGATTGGCCGGCTACCTTTCGGAAATGGTCTTTTATTTTGCCGGACTACGCCGAGCACCGTCAAAATAACATCCGCACGCTGGCAGCCTGGCAACCGGGAAGTTAATCGCGCAAGCGAGGTCCAGTTATCACGGCTTGTCCCTAAGTAATCCGATCTGAGTGTAAGATAGCTCACATCAGGCGGCTAGAGGGAATTGCCATGCGGTTGGTCGAATGTGTGCCAAACTTTAGTGACGGACGGAACGAAAAGGTTATCAATGCGATCGCGGATGCGATCAAGAATGTTGAGGGCGTCAATTTACTAGACATCGATCCCGGCTATAGTACCAATCGAACGGTCACTACCTTCGTCGGTGATCCGGATTCTGTCTTAGAGGCAGCATTTCAAGCAATTGCTGCGGCCGGACAATTAATTGATATGCGCAAACATACGGGAGAACACCCCCGTCTGGGTGCGACCGATGTTTGTCCCTTCGTGCCAGTCGCCGGCATAACAATGGAAGAGTGTGCTCAGCTTGCCGAGCGACTGGGCAAACGGGTTGGGAATGAGTTAAAAATACCTGTTTATCTTTACGGTAAGGCAGCAAAACGCCCTGAACGTCAGAATCTAGCTGACATCCGCAAAGGCGAATATGAAGCGTTGCCGGCTAGAATGAAAGATCCTTCGTTCAAGCCCGACTTCGGACCAGCAGAATTCAACGCTCGAGCCGGTGCCACCGTAATTGGTGCGCGGCCATTTCTCATTGCTTACAATGTCAATCTCAATACGAGGTCGAAAAAGTTGGCCAACGAGATTGCTATCACGATTCGCGAAAATGGCCGCACTAAGAGAGCGCCCGATGGGACGGCGCTTAAGGATGCCCAGGGTAAAGCGATAAAGCAACCAGGACTGTTGAAGGGCCTGCCAGGCTGTGGGCTGGTACGTAGAAGAATACGAGCGCGCTCAGGTCTCGATTAATTTGACGGACTACCACGTCACGTCGCTGCATCAGGTTTTCGAGCAGTGCTCTGAGCAAGCAGAGTTGCTCGGATTGCGGGTGACGGGCAGCGAAATCGTCGGCATGGTGCCACTGGAGCCGATGCTGCTTGCCGGTCGGCATTACCTGGCCAAACAGGGGCGATCAAGAGGTGTTTCGGAGAAAGAGCTGCTCACTGTCGCTGTACAATCGCTTGGCTTACAAGATCTGGCACCTTTTGACTGCCAGCAAAAGATCATCGAATACAGAGTGCGACCAAAAGAAAAGCTTTTGCGGCAAGAGACTATCAGCGATTTTCTTGACCAGTTAGCCAGTGAGTCGGTAGCGCCTGGTGGAGGTAGCGTCTCTGCTTTGGCTGGTGCCTTATCGGCCAGCCTGTCGTCCATGGTTGCCAATCTGACATTTGAAAAAAAAGGTTTCGAAAGTCTGAAAGAGAGCATGGAAAATATCGCCATCAGAGCACAGCAATTGAAGTCCCGATTCGCCCTGGCTGTCGATGCAGATGTGCTGGCGTTCAATAAAGTTGTAGAGGCCAGACGGCTGCCCAAAGATTCGCCTGAGCAAGTAGCAGCAGGCCGCGCCGCCCTGTTCGTTGCCAACAAAGAGGCCATTGATGTTCCGTTATCGGTTGTCGATATGTGTGGCGAAGCGCTGGATTTAGCTTCTCTGGTGATCTCAGATGGTAATCCCAATTCACTGAGCGATGCTGGTTGTGCGGTATTGAATGCGGTATCGGCCGCGGAAGGCGCTTACATGAACGTGTTGATCAATCTTGCCGCCTTAGAAAAAGACGGAGAAGAAGGAGCATTGAGGCAGAAGGTGATAACCGCGGCCACCAAGCAAATCAAGTCGCTGAGAGAAAAAGCGTCATCGCTAAATGCATCGGTTTTGCAGGAGTTAGAAAAAGGACTTCTCCTCGAAACCGCCACGTAGGGGACGAAAGGCTATACTATAATGAAACGAACAGGAACAGCACCAGATTGATTTTGAAGTTTGAAGAGTTTGAAGAGATCGAAAGAAAAATATGACCACAGCATCTGAAAGCACAGGCGTCCAGCAGTACTCAGGTAACGAATGGGAAACTCCTGACTTTCGCATGGCTCAAGAACGGCTCTTTAAGGTTGCCGAGTTAATGAAACTGGAGCCCGATACTGTCGAACCGCTGAAGCATCCTAAGCGTTCTCTCTCAGTGGTCATTCCAGCAAGGATGGACGACGGTTCGATCAGAACCTTTATGGGCTATCGTGTTCATCACGATCTAGCCTTAGGACCAGGGAAAGGCGGCTTACGATATCATCCTAATGTCACTCTCGGCGAGGTCTCGGCTATGGCCATGCTGATGACCTGGAAGTGTGCCCTCCTCAACTTGCCTTTTGGTGGCGCTCACGGTGGCATACGCCTAAATCCTTACGAATTAAGTAAGACTGAGCTGGAGCGAATCACTCGTCGTTACACATCGGAAATTATCAGTCTGATCGGGCCTGCCGAAGATATTGCCGGACCAGACTTAAATACAAACGAACAAACCATGTCCTGGATGATGGACACCTATAGCGTTAATGTCGGGCACACGGTACCTTCTGTGGTGACAGGTAAACCTCGCTCCATTGGTGGCTCGCTGAGCCTCATGGAAGCAACTGGCTTCGGCGTTGCCTTGACCATCAGACATGTAGTCTGCAATATGCCCAATCCTGACTATTCGCCGGCGATCGTGGTGCAAGGTCTGGGCTCTGTCGGTATGCACGTTGCTAATACCCTGAGCAAGGAAGGTTTTCGCATCACCGGTGTTTCCGATACGACCGGTGGTTTGCACAATGAAAAGGGTATAGATCTCCAAAAATTAAGCGAATATATCAAGAACAGTGGCTCAGTCAAGGGCTTTCGTGAGGCTGAGGCTGTCACAAACGAAGAGTTGCTGGAACTGCCTTGTGATCTGCTCGCACCATGCGCGGTATCTAACGTATTGCACAAAGGCAACGCCTCTAAGATCAAGGCCCGCTTTGTAGTGGAGGGTGCAAACGCTCCCACTACACCAGAAGCAGATGAAATTCTAGAAGCAAATGGTATCACTGTTGTGCCGGACATTCTGGCCAACTCGGCAGGTGTTACCGTTGGATATTTTGAATGGGTACAAGGCTTGATGCGGTTGTTTTGGACAGAAGGCGAAGTTTATAAACAACTAGAAAACTTGAATCACAAAACGTCCGAACGGGTTTACGAGACTGCCAACAAGTTCAAGTGCAGCCTAAGATTTGCCGCAATGATTCTTGCTCTTGAGCGGATCATGGAAGCGCGCCGTCTGCGTGGTTTATATCCGTAGATCGCCAATTTGCTTTAGAGGAGAGTGAGGCTCCCTTACTTTAGTGTGGCGGCGATGGCTAAGCTGCCATCTTCTTGCCGGCAAAGAGTGATTTTTCCAGGAGAGCCCGGATAGCGGATATTTTGCGGCGTCCCTGATAGCGCATTATCCACGGCCTCGGCGTACGATTTGAGTTCCTCTGCCGCGGCCATTCTAGACGGAGGCGCAGGTCGACCCAGTGATTCAAAGGTAAAATCAAGTGCATGGACTGCCGCCAGCGCTTTACCGGCATCGGCATTGTCACCAAGACGAAGCAACATCGATTGTCCGACAATAACGCCGTCTTCGACGCTCACCGTTAGGCCGCCCTGAAAGCCAGGTGCAGCATGTTCGGTCGCTTTATCCAGGATCATTGTGTACATGAAATATTTGCGTTTACCCTTGTTGCTTTGCCCCTGGAATTTGAAATTGGGAACAATGCGAATTTGAAAAGGTCCGAAACGCTCGCCGAGTTTGGCCGATGCAGGTGCAAGTTGGTCAAGCACTATGACCACCGAAAGGATCAATGTCACAGCCAGCGAGAGGATTTTTCTAGACACTGAGCGTTCTTTCAAGATGTTACCGGTTAGAATGTCACCGGCTCAAGCTTAAGTGAATCATGAATGGCAGTGGTCGCCACTAATTTTTCGATATCCTTTTCGTGGATAACGCCTTGTTCGGTGACCACACCTGAAAGCAGGCTTAAGGGCACTAGTTCAAACTGGTGATTGAGCACCCGGACGCCTTTTGGCACATTGTCCCAAACCTCTTCACCAGGTCGTTCATGTTTCTCGAACTCAAACAATCGGTCGTCGCTGACGATTTTCTCTGTGCCGGCCAATGCGTAAAGTGGCACGCCTAATTCTTTGCATGTCAGTGCCAGGATGTAAGATCCCACTTTGTTGACAATGCCGGGACGACCGATGCAATCGCAACCCATAAAAGCTGTACTGCAGTTTGGCAAAACCAGCCCCATGGCGCTGTCGAAGGTGTGAATCACCTCAATGTTGCCGGCTGCCAGTCTGGTCGCCAGTTTACGCCCTTCCAGACTGGGGCGGGATTCAGTACAAGCGACTCGGAAATAGCGGCCTTTGGCTCTCGCGTTCAAGAGCATGCTCACCACGGTTGAGCTGAATGAGTAGGCAAAGATCAGTTCGCCAGGTGGAATTAGAGCGTACGCTTGTTCGGCTATTTTGGCGGCGCTTTCACAAAGTGTATGTTCAAACTTATCCAGAGCCGCCTGGCAATCTGAGCGGATGTCGGCAGTGGTTTTCGAATCGCTAATGGCCAGCAATACGGCGTTGCCAAGATGAAATACCGGGGCCATTGCCGGCTGTGCGTCAAGCAGGCAATGAACGACATGGATCAACAGCCTTCTCATTTCATCTGGACTGGTCTCGTCGTTATCGGCGAGGACCGTTTGAAAGATGGTGATAGCCCGTAAAGCAATTTCGGCGGCACCGGAGAGTAAATCTTCCCGAATCGGACTAACCAATTCCCTGATCTTGTCGGACTTTTCCATAAATGGCTCCTTGCCGGGGCGGTGTGGAGAAGGCTGCCATGTCATCTAAATCTCATTGCCGATCTAAGTTTATAAGCTTTTCAACGTTTATAAGCTTTTCGACCGGCTCAATTGGCTATTGTATGACTTAATTAGCCGGTCCGGCTGCCTGAACGGCAAGATTCTGAGCAGTTTGCAGGTGTTTTTCCAGATAATCGGCTTTCGCCGGCTCCGTTAGATGAGTCCAGGGCAGAAACTCGTCAGTGGGAATTTGTCTGAAGGCATAATAGTCGAAGTCCGGTACGCCTTCGAAGTTTTGACGGAAAGCACGTTTCCAGGCGCCGATTTTATTGCCAGCTTTGGCGATTGATAACATGAGCGGCGTCAAGCGCCGATCGCCGCGCGAGAGTACCGCCTGGATGTCGCTCCAGTTATGACTCTCAGCTCGGACGTCAATGCCAAGCCTGGCCAAATGCTTGCGCAAATACTCAAGCTTTTCTCCCGACTTCTTGTCTCTACCAGCCCATTGAAACGGTGTCTGAGCTTTGGGCACAAAGGAGCTGACACCAAATGTGATGCGCAGCTGCTTGTGTTCTTTTTTCAATTTGGTCAAAAGCCGAATCGTCTCGTCGAGGTCACTTTGTTCTTCGTGCGGCAGACCTGCTATCCCGTACAATTTGACCGCTTCAAAGCCCGCCTGATCGATCAATTCGAGCGCTTGCTCGATTTCGCTTTCGCTCAGATTTTTTTTCATAATTCCACGCAGTCTCTCGGAGCCCGATTCTATGGCAATGGTCAAACTCTTTTGCCCTAAACAGCGGAGCATCCGTAAGCAGGTTGGGGAAAGTGCATCTGCGCGCACAGAGGCGATAGAGATGGCGGTTTGCGGACGCTGCATCAGCGCCTCAGCAATTTGATCGAATTGAGGATGTTCGGTCACCGATGGACCCAGCAATCCGATCTTATTCGTATGCTTAAGGCCCAGATCAATTGCCGCCACAACGGCCTCCACCTTTGCCGCCCGAAAAGGGCGAGTGAGAAAACTGGCAAGGCAGAACCGACATTCTTGCGGACACGATCGAACTAGTTCTACTAAGAACATGTCACCCCAGGTGGTGTCATTACTGAGCAGAACCGAATGAGCAACATAGTCTGGAGGCGCCGTAAAGAGTCGTTTAGTTAGGGTTTTCGGAGCGTCCTTAACAATTGGATCGATTGAGATTATCGGGCCGGCGGGACTGTCTATCGTATATTGATAAAGGCTCGGCACGTAGATACCAGGTATGGTGCTCAAATATTGCAAACGTCGTTGCCTCGACGAAAGCCGTCTCGCTTCCTTCCATGCTTTTAGAAGATCCGGGAGAACACTCTCAGCGTCGCCCAGCAAAATGACGTCGAAGAAGTCCGCAAACGGCTCTGGATTAGCACTTAAAACCGGACCACCGCCAAAAACAATCGGCTCGTTGTTTTCGCGATCGGTGGAGCAAAGTGCTAAGCCATGTTGCTCGAGGATGGTGAGAACATTGATGAAGTCGAGCTCCCAAGAGAGAGTGAAACCGAAAAGTTCGCTCTTCTCAAGCTGGTCTTCGCCCAGATCGAGAAACCCGCGTTTAACAGTTATTTCGGGGTCTTCGTCCAGCAACCGCCAAATTAATTGGTAGCCCAGTCCTGACATACCAATGGCATACCGATTGGGATAAAACCAGGAGACGTCAAAAAGCCCGCCCTGCTTGAGCGGCCTAGGAATCAGACATACTTCTTGAGTGGGCATTTTAGCGAGCATGCCCACATTTTCGCAGATTTTGGCAGTTCCTTAGCCGATCAGACTTGGCGATCAGGCGCTTTTCTGCGAGTTTTTCGAGTTTGGTAAGTGCTTAGCCCAGTCTGAGCCTAATTTGCTGAAGAATTGATGAGCAGACAGGACATCGTCGTAATTGATCACAGGCTGGGTAAAAAGACGCTCGATGTCTTTCTTGGTCCAATCGGGCGGACAATTTGGACGCTCTTTTTTGTGGCGTGGATTAGTGCCAACAATCGCTACGCCGAGCGGCTGCCCACAAGATTTGCAAGTTACCCGAACGACTAGAACACCGGGCTCCTCGCGTAGTAACTGAATCCCTTCCGAGGAGAAAGGATTAGCACAAAACCGACAAAATCTCTGTTGGAAGTATTCCTGGATAGCCTGGAAACTGCCTCCATGAAATGCACCCACGCCGGACCACCAATTCTAGGTTCTATATGAATCGTCACTGATACCAACCTTTACGATCCCGGATCGCCTCTCCGTGTCAAAGGATCGGAACCCGGTGAAAAGGATTATACTTGAACGCAGATCTTATAGAACTATCAATTTCAGAAATTGCTCGAACAAATCTGATAAAAAAGGATTTCGCGCGACGGGAGAATTGTTGCAATGAGCCACATCGAAGAAATATCGGCTATGGAGATTTTGGATTCCCGCGGTAATCCGACTGTCGAAGTGACGGTCGTTTTGGCAAATGGTGCCGCAGGTCGAGCAGCCGTGCCGTCAGGCGCCTCAACGGGGAAGTTCGAAGCGGTAGAGCTTAGGGATAAAGATAAACATCGCTATCAAGGCAAGGGCGTGTTGACGGCTATCAAGCATATTCATGAAATATTGGCGAAAGCGCTGATTGGAGCAAATGCGCTAGAGCAAACGTTGATCGATCGAGAATTGATCAGATTGGATGGGACTGATAATAAATCGAATCTCGGTGCTAACTCCACACTTGGTGTCAGCCTGGCCGTGGCTAAAGCTGCCGCAAACTCTGTTGGTATGCCGCTTTTTCGCTATGTAGGAGGCATATCGGCCTCGGTGCTTCCTGTGCCGATGATGAATATTCTGAATGGTGGCAAGCACGCGGAGGATGGGGTCGATTTTCAAGAATTCATGATCATTCCTATCGGTGCAACCACCTTTGCCGAGGCGCTGCGCTGGGGTTCCGAAACCTACCACGCACTAAAGGCGGTGCTGCATAAGAAATCACTAGGCACCGGGGTTGGTGATGAAGGCGGGTTTGCCCCTTCGCTGAAATCAAACGAAGCTGCTCTGGAATTGATCATTGAGGCAATCACAGCTGCTGGATTCAAGCCTGGTGAGCAGATAGCGTTGGCCTTGGACCCGGCGTCGACTGAGTTTTTTGTAGACGGGCAATATAAATTGACTACCGAGAACTTGTCTTTCGACAGCAAGGGAATGGTTAAATACTATGAGAACTTAGTCAGCAGATATCCGATTGTCAGTATTGAGGATGGTCTAGCTGAGGAAGATTGGGTTGGTTGGCGGCTTATGACTGAGGCGCTTGGTGAAAAAATTCAACTTGTCGGCGACGATATATTCGTCACCAACACTGAACGCTTAATGCGTGGTATCGAGGGTGGTGTGGCCAATGCAATTCTCATCAAACCTAACCAAATCGGGACATTGACGGAAACTCTAGACGCCAACCGTCTCGCTACGAGCCATGGCTACGCTTCAGTTATCAGTCATCGTTCGGGCGAAACAGAAGATGCCACAATCGCTGATCTGGCGGTAGCTATGGGCACCGGTCAAATCAAAACCGGTGCACCTTGCCGGTCTGAACGGACGGCTAAGTACAACCAACTCCTGAGAATCGAGCGCGACCTGGGTAGGACAGCCTCGTTTCCTGGACGCAGCGCTTTCGCCCTGAAAAGGGAGCAAGAATTAGTCTTGGCCAAAACCAAAAAGTAAGCGAGTTATTCATCTTGCGGGCCATTTCTTCTTGATTAATTTGACTGGCCGGATTATGAGATTCACCCACCTGTTTTCTCCTTGGAAACTCAAAGACTGGCTCTTGACAAAATGCTTGAGCGCGTCGACGATCAATTAACAACGCGTCTGACCTTTCATCTGTCTTACAAACCTTCGCATCGCGGCAGGAAAACGCTTGCTTGGGGCGGCAGATGTTAACATGGGACTTTGCCGTTCAGCCGCGTCTATCTACCTGGGTTCGCTGACGGCAGGCAGCCGTTGATTCGGAGGATGATTTGTGAGCAATAAGACAATGGTCAGTGCCGAAATTAAGGACGCCAGCCTCGCTGCCCTTGGTCAGCAAAGAATCGAGTGGGCAGGTGGCGATATGCCGGTCTTAAAGTTAATCCGGGAAAGATTCGCTAAAGAAGAACCTTTAAAAGGGCTCCGTTTGTCTGTTTGCGCGCATATTACCAGCGAAACAGCTAATTTGGCCACGACACTGGTCGCCGGTGGTGCAAATTGTTTGTTGATCGCTTCCAACCCACTTTCCACTCAAGACGATGTAGCCGCAGCGCTTGTTAAAGAGCATGGCATGTCGGTGTACGCGATTAAGGGAGAGGATCTGGAGACTTATCGTAAGCATATCTTCATCGCTCTCGACCATAAGCCACATCTGATTATTGACGATGGTTCTGATCTTGTCGCGACGTTGGTGCAGGAGCGACCGCTTCTTATCAAGGAAATCATCGGTACGACGGAAGAAACCACCACCGGTATTACTCGTTTGCGTTCTATGCAACGGGATGGTGCCTTGGCATTTCCGGCCATTGCCGTCAACGATGCACAAACCAAGCATATGTTCGATAATCGCTACGGCACAGGACAATCCACACTCGATGGTATTATCCGCGCTACTAACAGACTGATTGCTGGGCGAACACTTGTGGTTCTAGGTTACGGTTGGTGTGGCAAGGGTGCGGCCATGCGGGGTCGGGGATTGGGAGCCAATGTCATTGTTACAGAGGTCGATCCGATTAAAGCCATAGAAGCTGTCATGGATGGTTTCCGTGTCATGCCAATTCGCGAGGCGGCTAGTCTGGGTGACATATTTATTACTGTGACCGGCAATCGCCATGTTATTGACAAAGAACACTTTGAGAAGATGAAAGATGGAGCGATCATCTGCAATTCTGGTCACTTCGATTTAGAACTAAATCTGGTGGCATTGCAAAGTATCGCCAAGGGGGTCCGGGAAGTCCGCCAATATATGGAAGAATACATTCTGCCCAGCGGTAATCGGATTTATGTTCTAGCGCAAGGACGGCTCGTCAATTTATCGTGTGCTGAGGGACATCCCGCGAGCGTAATGGACATGAGCTTCGCCAATCAGGCGCTGGCATTAGAATATCTAGTCAAACACAAAGGAGAGCTGACGCCTGGTGTGCACGTGCTACCGAGCTCAGTTGATGAAGAGATTGCTGCGCTTAAATTGCGGTCTTTAGGCATTCAGATCGACAAACTGACGCCCGCGATGAATGAGTATATGGCTTCCTGGAAGAGTGGCACTTAAACTAAGTCTGCTTCTTTTTGCAGTCTGCGCTCTGGGGTGGGATTTGTATACACTCTGTCATCTTCGCTCTCCACATGTTGACATCAATTCTGCTGCATGCATAATTGAATCTATGAATAAAAACGCCCACGCCCAAATCGTTATGACGTTCCTCTATCGGCAGCGGAGGGCAGTGGGAGTGCGTATATCTTGAGCTAGGCAAAATAGCTAAATTGCACTAACAGCCTTCCTCCTAAAAGGGGAAGGCTTTTTGATCGGTATCGAGGAGACTTGGAAACAGACCATCGGCAAAGGAGGAGTGCTGACGCTCCAATTGGTGGCGCAGCCATTTCAGGAATGAAAAACGCGGTCTTGCTTGACCATATAAGGAAGGAGTTTGTCGTTCTTAAAGGACGCTTGCTGCAACGCGAAAAGGTTGTGTGCCCGGCAGTTCACGATATTTGTTTGCAAGTAGAGCAAGGTGAATCTGTTGCATTTATCGGTCCAAACGGAGCGGGCAAGTCGACGACGATCAAAATTTTGACCGGCATATTGCGGCCAACTTCGGGGCAGGCAACAGTTCTAGGAATGGTGCCCTGGAAAGATAGAGTGAAGCTGGCGCATTCAATCGCCGCTGTCTTTGGACAGCGCTCGCAATTGTGGTATCACTTACCGCCAAGCGATAGTTTTGAGCTCTTGTCCAAAATCTATGACCTTGATCCGGTTGTCTACAGAAGGCGTCGAGACATGCTCATTGAGCGGTTTTCAATCGGCCCCTTTTTGCAGACTCCCGTGCGAAAGCTGTCTCTGGGACAGCGGATGCGAGCAGAGATCGCGGCCAGCTTGCTGCACCAGCCTAAAGTCTTATTTCTGGACGAACCGACAATTGGTCTGGACGTTGTCGCCCGGCAAGAGCTGCGCGATCTGCTCAGGGATTGGAATCGGCAAGAGGGCATGACGATCTTTTTGACCAGTCATGATGCCGGTGATATAGAGAGTGTTGCCCAGAGAGCAATTGTGATCAATCACGGGCGCCTGATCCTTGACGAGCCGGTGGAATCAGTACGCAGCCGATTTCTTACAAGCAAGATATTGGCGGTTAAATTCCATCAAGTCCATCAACCCTTTTCCATGGAAGGTGTGAATGTCTTGAGCACCGCTCATTACTCCTTGCAATTGCAGGTCGATACCAGCCGGCAAAGTATCGAGTCGGTGATCGAGAACGTGTTGAAAGCGGCACCTGTAGCCGACATCACCATTGAGGATCCACCGCTTGAGGAGGTCATCTCCCATATATATGGATTGAGTTTGGAGGACTTTAGAAAACAAGATGTATAGCTTAATTGTCAGAGGAGCTGGTAAATATTTCTGGATCGGTTGGATGGCGGCAAAATCCAATCTCGTCTATATACGAGAGGTCGCTTTGAGGACCGTCTTTCTGGCGGTAATTCTCTTCATTTTTCTCCGTTTGTGGCAGGTTACTTATGCCCAGACCGGCGTAAAACTGTTGGGCGGGTTCAGCATCGTCCAGATGCTCTGGTATCTGACGCTCACCGAAGCGATTGCGCTTTCCGGTCCACGCGTTTCGCAGCTAGTAGATCACGATGTGCGCACCGGCGCGCTTGCTGTGCAGCTGGTGAAGCCATTCTCATATCCGCTTTATCGGCTGTCCAATAATTTAGGCGAAAGGTTGATCAGATTCCTGAGTAACGTAGTCGTTGGTGCAATATTGAGCCTCTATTTTGTTGGGCCGCTGGCCTTCCACTGGCAGTCTTTGCCCACGGCCAGCATTAGTCTGTTGTTAGCTTTTCTGATCGACTTTTTTAGTCAGTTCGTCATCGGTCTTGGCGCTTTTTGGCTTGAGGACACAAGCGGATTGGATCTGTTGTATTCGCGTCTAGCCATGGTGCTCGGCGGCATGCTCATGCCGCTTGAATTATTTCCATCGCTTTTGCAGGGAATCGTTAAGTTCATGCCATTCTCCACGATTTATCCGGCGGCGAGATTATTGGTGGAGAATGACTTAAGCGCAGCTCTCGGCTTCATCGGGCGGCAATGCTGTGTAGCAGCCGTCTTGGTATGGATAGCTATGTCCCTTTACCGGGCCGCCCTTCACCGAGTCGCGGCAAATGGAGGCTAAATGCGACAACTGATCAACTATTGGAATCTAGTTCTGGCTTATTGCCAATTGAATCTCAAAAGCCAGCTGGAATATCGGGGTGCATTTGCCTCGCAGGCTTTAGCCATGTTTTTCAACAATTGCGTGTGGCTGCTTTTCTGGACTCTTTTTTTCACTAAATTCGCCGTGCTGCGTGGCTGGTCGATAAGGGACGTAATTTTGCTCTGGGCCATTGCTGCCGCCGGCTTCGGTCTAGCGCATGGTATTTGCGGCAACGCTTGGTTTTTGCCTACTTTGATCATGCGCGGTGAACTGGATGCTTGGCTACTGTACCCGCGAAGACTCCTGCCGCACATCGTCCTTGGCAAAATGTATGCCACCGCCTGGGGTGATGCATTGTTTGGCTTCAGCAGTTATTTTTTTCTGCTCAGGCCAGATCTACCTCACGCCATCCTTTTTATATGTCTAGCCTTGACCGTGGCCATCCTTTTTATTGGCTTCGCCATTGGGACCGGAAGTTTGGCCTTTCTATCTGGGTAATGCTGAGGCGCTAGCTGAGCAATGGCGCATGTCCTTGTTAACCTTCAGCACTTATCCAGCGACCTTATTTGAAGGTAGGGTAAAGCTTCTGCTCTACACTCTGGTGCCCGCGGCCTTTGTCAGTTATTTGCCGATTGAAGCTTTGCACCGGCTTTCCTGGCAATATGCACTGGCTACCTGGGCAGGTGCGGTCACTGTATTGCTGCTTGGTTCAATCGCTTTTTATTGGGGCTTGCACAGATATGAATCAGGCAACCTCATGGATATGCGAGGTTGATAGTCAACGCCGAGCGCAGCTCACGGAGTAGCAGTGAGGCAAGCGCGGCGAGGAGCCGTGCGCTGCCGAGCGGATAAACGCGCGGAGGTGGTGAGCGTAGCTCACTACCGGAGCGCTTATTAATTGATCTTCTGAAACATGTAGCCAATACCGCGGGCGGTGAGAATCAGGTCCGGGTTGGAAGAATCTTCTTCCAGCTTTGACCGCAGTCGGCTTATATGTACATCCACCACGCGCGTGTCAATGCGATGGTCCGGTGGATAAGCCCAAACTTGCTGGAGAATTTCGCCGCGTGAATAAGGCTTACCCGAATTTGTCACCAGCAACTCCAATAGGCTGAACTCCATTCCGGTCAGTCTGATACGCTCATTTTTGCGCGTCACTTGGCGTTTGTTTAAATCTATTTTCAGGTTGCCGATCGTGATGACGTTGGTACTTTTGCTTTGTCCGGTCTCCTGGTGCCTCTCCACGGTTCGTCTAAGAACCGCTTTGATTCGTGCCTCCAGTTCGCTCGGGCTAAAGGGCTTAACCACATAGTCATCGGCACCTATCTCTAATCCTTGAATGCGGTTAGAGACGTCGGCAACGGCAGTTAGCATAATAATTGGTGTGTCCGATGTTTTGCGGATTTCTCGGCAAACCTCGTACCCGTCCATGCGCGGCAACATTACATCAAGGATTACCAGATCAGGCTGAAAACTGTTGAATTGCTCGAGTGCCTCTTGCCCATCGGCAGCGGTGGCCACATTGTAGCCAGCAAGTTTGAGACGAGTTTCGAGGATCCTACGAATGGACGCTTCATCGTCTACTACGAGAACCTTCTCCTGTTCGTTATTGTTTTCAGTCACTAGTTTCTCTCTTATCTTTTTATTTATGTCCTGATCAAAATGCATATTGACGAGGTTCTTGGATATGTCCCGCAAGAACACTCATTGACTAATTGCAAGTGCCAATGTCCATCAAGCTTTGAAACCATTAACGTCGGCAGTTTATGAGTATATACCATATCTAATAGAGCGAATGAGTCCTGACAGTCAGATTCTCGGAGCTTGGCATCCGACTTAATTCGGTCGTTATGCAGAGACCAAAATGCCAGCCGTTTACCGCGCAAGAATTCAATTGATCAGAAGCAAAATCAGTCGACCAAGGCGGCCGTTCCTTGACATGTCTATCAGCTTGGCTGGAACGCCACCAAATATGGTTGTCATGTGCGAGCTATCAGCGTTAGTCTCACACAAAACCGGCTTTCCATGCCTCACATACTAGATTGGCGATCGTCTGCAGCCCTTTGTAATTAGTTCGTAAAACCGCGCGCGTGCCCTAAAAAAAGATTCGTGCAGACTGTTGCTACTCGTGTTAAGCTTCTGACGTGCCGAGGTATTGCGCCAACATGGACGTGGCTTCCTCAAATTTGCATATGGTGGCATCAGGAAGCTAGAAAAAGGGGAGAGAGGAATGAATAAGCCCGAGTTTTGTTTAGCCCTGAGTGTGACATTGACACTAGCGCAGGCTAACTTACTAAAGGTGCAAGCGGAGCCGAACGCCGACGCGATCTGGCAAAAGATGACAGCGACGGGAACGGTTAAGAATGCAACCAATGCAACGAAAGCGAAGAAAGCGGTAGTGACCGGAAAAACGGTGAAGCCGTTGGCCAAGGTGCCGGTGAACGCGGCAGGCGGCGGTCATGCGATGTTGTTTTTAGGTGGAAACAGCAAGCAAAATGGTGCGGATGCAGCGGTGCCAGCGGCAGCGTTGACTATTCATCCATCGATAAGTGAAGCGGCAATAGCGCCGGCAGCGGTGGCAACAACAGAAGTTGGAGAAGCGACGACTGTCAAGCCAGGGTTGTTGGCGATGAACGAGGGCAGTGGCATCAAGGAAGCAGCGCCGGCAGATAGCAACAAGCAGCTATTGGCTCAACTGGCGCCCGACCAGGTGGTAGCTCAAGGAGCGGAGCAATCGAATGTCAGTGCGACGCCAATACCGCCAGTGGTGACCGGCACCGTAGACCTGGAAGAGTTTAAGACGACGAACGTGATCGACTTAAAGGTAGCTCAGTCGAGAACATTCAAGTTAAAGAACAAGATCGTAAGGACATCAATAAGCGATCCATCGATAGCCGAACCGGTGGTGGTGTCAGAGAACCAATTGGTGTTGTTAGGAAAGACACCGGGAACGGCGACACTAGTGTTGTGGGACGATGCTGGGAATTCCGTAGCGATTGATTTGCGGGTGACAAGAGATTACGCGCAGCTGCAGTCGACGTTGAGAGAAATTGACCCGAGAATCATCGTCAAGGCATTTTCGGTTGGTGGGACTGACCGCGTGCTGTTGTTGGGAGACGTGGATCATGCCGAGTCGGTAGTGAAGGCATTTGCAGCATCTAATGTATTCATGGATGACCGAGGCATGAATGTGCAGGTAGCGAACAACCGACTGGTAAACGCCAAGATCGGTGAACAAGGTGGTACTGGCGGCGGTGGCGGGGGTGGTGCGGCTGGGCAATTGGCACAGTTGTCATCAGTGGACCGCTATACATTCTTTCCGAATACGAACAACAACATCAGCAAGGCGCAATTGCTCACAAGTGACGGCGGACGGGTAACTAGTCTGGTCAAGGTGAGAAAGGTACCGTTGATCGTGTTGCACGTAACGTTCATGGAAATGAACACGACGGCGGCAAGAGCGCTGGGTGTCCAACTTGGCTTTGGCATGATCAATAGAGCCTGGCAGTTCGGCATCGGTGGTAACAACGGATTCGGCAATACGCTGTCATTGCCACAGGTACTACAGGGTTTCCCTGGGGTCAAGATGCCTGGGAGTAGTATCGAACCAGCGTTTTTTGGTGCGAGCAGCGTAGTAATCACACCGACAGAGACATTACCGATCACTGGTATTGGACAAGGTGTGTTGACGCAACCATCGCCACTTTTGCAGCAAGCGGTATTGTTCGGGTCACCGGGTGGTGCGACGTTCAACCCGGCTGGATTGGCAAACTTGTTTACTGGGAACACGAACTGGACGCGGGGGACTATCACGGCGTCGTTAAACCCGACGGTGGAAGGGATAATTTCGCAACAAAGAGCGAGAATTCTTTCAGAGCCGACGATGGTGACGATATCGGGAGAGCGGGCGTCGTTTCTGGCAGGTGGAGAAATCCCAATTCTGCAATCAATTGCCACAGCGGGTACAGCCCAGCAATCGGTTACCTTTGAACCGTTTGGATTGCGCTTGAATATGATTCCGGTCTTATTGGAAAACGGCTCTTTGAATATCGAAGTTTCGCCGGAAGAGCGGATACCGTCATTCCAGTTTGGTTTGAACTTGGCAGGATCGACAACAGAAATACCTGGATTCACCACCCGTAAATCGCAAACGATTGTAGAGATGAAGCCAGGACAGGAGCTATTTATTTCTGGATTGATCACCGCTAACAGCGGGCGAGAATTGGACAAGACGCCAATTCTAGGTGAAGTGCCGGTACTGGGTGCTTTGTATCGTTCGAAAGCATTTTCTAAGAACGAGAGCGAACTAGTAGTGGCGATCAGACCGGAAATCATCTTGCCCGGCACACCTGGACAGTTGAAGTTACCTGAAGAGATCGGTCGGGTGGAAGGACCAAGAGACATGAACCTGTTTGCGGTGGAGCCGACCGTGATCGACGAACGGCACTACACATCCGGACGCGACGAGAGACATCAAAAGACCTCGCCGACATTGCCTGAAGGTTCGCCCATTCCAGACAACGAATAGGTCCGACGAGTTCAGTCTAAGAAATGGAGAGAGGCAGCCTGCAGGCTGCCTCTCTTATTCGTAGAATGCGCTGACTTTAAAAATAGGACGCCGTTCATCTCAGTGAAAGTGATTTTCGCTTTCTATATTATTGATCAAATTACAAGGTTGTCAGGAATATGCGAGGTATAGCCTGCTCGCTTCGCTCCTTGGGTCAATAAAAGATCTTCGTTAATGCCATGTAAAAATGAAATTCCCATGAATGAGTCTTAATTCACAGGGAATGCCAAATCTAGATGTCAGCAGCTCCAGTCAATGTAGAATTGGCCTGCGTTTGAGCCAGACTCTCCGAGCTGGCGAATGCGCGGCAGATCAATATTGAAAGTATCACAATGAGTGGTTTGTGTATATCAAGACGATAGAAGATCATCGGCAGGCGACTTATATCATGCTTTCTTTTAAGCACCATATATGGAGCTAGCTACATGGTGTTTGAATGCCCGTAGGGTCTGGAAAAATAGGTGCATGCCTAGCGAACGCGTGTTAAGCTTTCAGATTAGTTGCTGAGTTGAGTAGTCATTGATCAATGAGGCTCATAAAAAGGGGAGAGAGGAATGAATAAGCCCGAGTTTTGTTTAGCCCTGAGTGTGACATTGACACTAGCGCAGGCTAACTTACTAAAGGTGCAAGCGGAGCCGAACGCCGACGCGATCTGGCAAAAGATGACAGCGACGGGAACGGTTAAGAATGCAACCAATGCAACGAAAGCGAAGAAAGCGGTAGTGACCGGAAAAACGGTGAAGCCGTTGGCTAAGGTGCCGGTGAACGCGGCAGGCGGCGGTCATGCGATGTTGTTTTTAGGTGGAAACAGCAAGCAAAATGGTGCGGATGCAGCGGTGCCAGCGGCAGCGTTGACTATTCATCCATCGATAAGTGAAGCGGCAATAGCGCCGGCAGCGGTGGCAACAACAGAAGTTGGAGAAGCGACGACTGTCAAGCCAGGGTTGTTGGCGATGAACGAGGGCAGTGGCATCAAGGAAGCAGCGCCGGCAGATAGCAACAAGCAGCTATTGGCTCAACTGGCGCCCGACCAGGTGGTAGCTCAAGGAGCGGAGCAATCGAATGTCAGTGCGACGCCAATACCGCCAGTGGTGACCGGCACCGTAGACCTGGAAGAGTTTAAGACGACGAACGTGATCGACTTAAAGGTAGCTCAGTCGAGAACATTCAAGTTAAAGAACAAGATCGTAAGGACATCAATAAGCGATCCATCGATAGCCGAACCGGTGGTGGTGTCAGAGAACCAATTGGTGTTGTTAGGAAAGACACCGGGAACGGCGACACTAGTGTTGTGGGACGATGCTGGGAATTCCGTAGCGATTGATTTGCGGGTGACAAGAGATTACGCGCAGCTGCAGTCGACGTTGAGAGAAATTGACCCGAGAATCATCGTCAAGGCATTTTCGGTTGGTGGGACTGACCGCGTGCTGTTGTTGGGAGACGTGGATCATGCCGAGTCGGTAGTGAAGGCATTTGCAGCATCTAATGTATTCATGGATGACCGAGGCATGAATGTGCAGGTAGCGAACAACCGACTGGTAAACGCCAAGATCGGTGAACAAGGTGGTACTGGCGGCGGTGGCGGGGGTGGTGCGGCTGGGCAATTGGCACAGTTGTCATCAGTGGACCGCTATACATTCTTTCCGAATACGAACAACAACATCAGCAAGGCGCAATTGCTCACAAGTGACGGCGGACGGGTAACTAGTCTGGTCAAGGTGAGAAAGGTACCGTTGATCGTGTTGCACGTAACGTTCATGGAAATGAACACGACGGCGGCAAGAGCGCTGGGTGTCCAACTTGGCTTTGGCATGATCAATAGAGCCTGGCAGTTCGGCATCGGTGGTAACAACGGATTCGGCAATACGCTGTCATTGCCACAGGTACTACAGGGTTTCCCTGGGGTCAAGATGCCTGGGAGTAGTATCGAACCAGCGTTTTTTGGTGCGAGCAGCGTAGTAATCACACCGACAGAGACATTACCGATCACTGGTATTGGACAAGGTGTGTTGACGCAACCATCGCCACTTTTGCAGCAAGCGGTATTGTTCGGGTCACCGGGTGGTGCGACGTTCAACCCGGCTGGATTGGCAAACTTGTTTACTGGGAACACGAACTGGACGCGGGGGACTATCACGGCGTCGTTAAACCCGACGGTGGAAGGGATAATTTCGCAACAAAGAGCGAGAATTCTTTCAGAGCCGACGATGGTGACGATATCGGGAGAGCGGGCGTCGTTTCTGGCAGGTGGAGAAATCCCAATTCTGCAATCAATTGCCACAGCGGGTACAGCCCAGCAATCGGTTACCTTTGAACCGTTTGGATTGCGCTTGAATATGATTCCGGTCTTATTGGAAAACGGCTCTTTGAATATCGAAGTTTCGCCGGAAGAGCGGATACCGTCATTCCAGTTTGGTTTGAACTTGGCAGGATCGACAACAGAAATACCTGGATTCACCACCCGTAAATCGCAAACGATTGTAGAGATGAAGCCAGGACAGGAGCTATTTATTTCTGGATTGATCACCGCTAACAGCGGGCGAGAATTGGACAAGACGCCAATTCTAGGTGAAGTGCCGGTACTGGGTGCTTTGTATCGTTCGAAAGCATTTTCTAAGAACGAGAGCGAACTAGTAGTGGCGATCAGACCGGAAATCATCTTGCCCGGCACACCTGGACAGTTGAAGTTACCTGAAGAGATCGGTCGGGTGGAAGGACCAAGAGACATGAACCTGTTTGCGGTGGAGCCGACCGTGATCGACGAACGGCACTACACATCCGGACGCGACGAGAGACATCAAAAGACCTCGCCGACATTGCCTGAAGGTTCGCCCATTCCAGACAACGAATAGGTCCGACGAGTTCAGTCTAAGAAATGGAGAGAGGCAGCCTGCAGGCTGCCTCTCTTATTGCTGCTAGGTAGTGGAACTAGCTGCTGCTAGTCCGATTGATGCTAGATGGAACTAGCGCTTCCTGCCGGCGGCTGCTTTGCTTGCTTTGCGAGCAGCATACTTTTCGAGAAAGACAGTAGATTCCCGAGGAAACTCTTTTGTGAATATGTCCAGCACACGCGCGACCGCATTGGAAATGAATTGTTCGCGATTCTCAGCTGGCTTGTAGCAATTGGCTAAGCCGACCTTGTCGACGATGACCAAAATCCCTTTTTCTGCGAGGCGGACCATCGTAGTCATAACAGTGGTGTAGGCGATTTGCCGTTCTCTTTTGAGAACGTCGTAAATTTCCCGCACAGTCACCGTGGGAGCTGCTTTCTTCCATACCAGCTCCATGATTTCACATTCAAGATCTCCAAGAAATTTGCGAAGACCAGTTTGATTGAAGCGAAACGAGGCGTTGTCGTCGTGTAGTCTCATCCACTCTCACATTATGTCGCAATAAAGACTGTGACCAATCGTAACACGGAAAAACGCGTACTGGAACTCTCCACATCCAATGATTTAGCGGAAAAGTGGGACAGAGATTCAGAAAACGGCGATTGACGAGTGAATGTAGTAAATAGTAATAATTCCAAAATGCTCACCATTCTATATGATGGTTAGCGCTATGGAAGCTGGTAAGAAACAGACTATCGATTGTAAGGCAAAGACGAGACCGGTCGTTTTTCTCGATCGCGATGGGACGCTTAACGAAGAGGTTGGTTACATTCGCGTTATCTCGGATTTGAGGTTAATCGCCGGAGCCGCAGAGGCGGTGAAAAAGTTGAATGATGCCAATATAGCGGCAATTCTGGTGACTAACCAGACCGGCGCTGCGCGAGGTTACTACTTGGAGAAACACATTCAAGATTTGAATTCGCGCCTAGTTGCGTTACTCGCAAAAGACGGAGCCCGTTTAGATGGGATTTATTATTGTCCGCATTTACCGGCTGCGCCGGTCTCCCAATACGCCGTTGCTTGTCGTTGTCGTAAGCCAGAAGTAGGCATGATTGAGCAAGCTTATAGCGACCATCCGGACTTAGATCGACGGCAATCTTTTGTTGTTGGCGACAAAGCTACTGATGTTGAGCTGGCGCGTAACTGCGGAGCCAAGTCTGTGCTAGTTGTCACCGGATATGGTGAGGCAGTTGTTAGTGGCAGTTACCAGTGGAAGGTTCTTCCCGATTTTCAGGCTAAGTCCATTGTCGATGCAGTCGATTGGATCCTGGAGCAAGTCAAATCTGCGAAAGAGAAATTCCATCCCTCGTGCGGCAACGATGTGTTGATGTGACTGATTTCCTATGGTGTGCCGAAGCCTATCTTTAAGAGATAGCTAACTTCATTTAACAGCGACGGCATATCAAATGGTTTTGGCAGATACAAGTCGGCACCGGCCTCCAGCGCTAAGGATTGGTCCGGATGTGAGGTAGCCATCACTACCCAAATATTGCAGAGTTCTTCACTCTCCTTGAGGGTACGGCATAATTCCCAGCCATCCATTTGTCGGTCTGCCAGAGCAGATTCGAGTAATACCAAATCTGGTGGCTGACTATGGGCAATTTCCAAAGCGTCATCCGCTGAGCTAGTTACCTGAACTTGGTAGCCCTCAAGAGACAATGTTTCTTGCAGGAGGCAGGCCATGGCGCCATCAGGTTCGACCACCAATATCCGTGGCAGCCGGTCTTCGGCAGACTCGCCCCTGGCACCACCCTTGGTGCTTCGTCTGGAAAAATTCGCGCTGAGCGCTTCAATCGACATATTGTCACTGACATAGGCGGAGCCCTGCCTGCGTTTAGCCAGGTAACGATAATCTCGGGCGGTGGTCAAAACATCGACATAACTTTGAAATCGACGCTTACTGCTGGTTACTATACCTATGGCAATTGAAATCAGAGGTACTCGTCGACGAATACCACCGCGACCGGTCGAGATTAAATAGCCTCTTTCAATATCCCCTTTTGGGTAGAATTGCTTGCTGATCTGGTCGAACTTATCGCAGATTACTTGCGCTTTCTGTTCAGCAGTCTCGGTTTGCGTGACCATTATGAAATCATCGGCTTCAATGTGACCGACAAAATCATTGTTGTCATCCGCAACATCGCAAAGAATGGCACCCAGCGCCTTAATTAGCTGATCACCCGCCAGATCGCCATACGTCTCATTGTAGACGCGAATTTTGTTCAAATCGATGTTCATGGCAGACCAGGCGCGGTCTGATACCAGACATTGCTCGAGCATACGCCTGATTAGATTCGGCCCAGGCAACTGGGTGAGGTGGTTGCAGAACTCCTCCTGTCGCCGCCGTAAGTGGGCGAGGACGCGGATGGCCAATTCATTCTTGTCGATCGGATCACCAAGGACATCGTCTGCACCATTACGGAAGGCACTGATGCGCTCATTCAGATCGCTGGAGTTGTGCAACAGCACAAGGACCGGTCTGGGATGTAATTTGGCTGCTCTAATTTGCTGGCAATACAAGAGACCATCTCCATCTGGCATGTTGTTTGCCAAAATGATCAGGTCCGGATGGAGAAACGATAAAAGTTCATTGGCCTCTTCAAAGGAAGCAACTGCGTGAACGCGCGCTCCGGTCTTTTCCAGAATCGACGCGTAGTCGGCGGCCGCCCTCGCTTGGTGGATTACCAAAATAATCGGCGTTGGCAACATCACTAGCCGCGCCCCCTTGCCGCCTGCTCTTCCAAGGTTGCAGCAGGTAGCTGCACAGTGAAGGTCGTTTTACCTGGCGTGCTTGTCACTTTGATCTGTCCGCCTAAAGCTAAGGCAAGCGAGCGTGTAATATATAGCCCCAGCCCGGTGCCCTCTGTTTGACGGACCAACGGATTGTCTAGCCTGCTGAATTTGGTGAAAATTTCCGATAATCGCTCTTGCGGTATGCCTATACCTTCGTCAGAGATGCTAAATTCGACCATTTCAGGAGGGGCCTTCGATGTCTCTGGCGGAAACCGTCACTGTAGTTTTGGGCGGCGAATACTTGATTGCATTATCAATAAGGTTGGTGAGAATCTGCTCCAACCGATCTGCGTCAGCCCATACATGCGGCAACCCTGACGGTATGTTAATGACAATTTTGTGATCGCGAGCCTTATCTGCTAAATTTCGCTGCACTCGAAGCACTGCTTCATTTAAGTCCATCGCTCTAATAGTGAGCTGCATTTTTTTTGATTCTAATCGGGACACGGCTAATAAATCCTCGACCAGGCGCGTCAATCTATCAGCTTGATCCTTGATTATGCCTACATAGCGCCGTTGCTGTGTCAGATCGAGGCGATCGCCAGCACGCAAAATCGTATCGGCAAAACCTTTGATGCTTGTCAGCGGCGTGCGAAACTCGTGACTGACTGTGCTGACGAATTCTGTTTGGGCCTGTTGCACGGAATGCGCCTGAACAATGTAAACGATCGTTAGATACCCTTGATTTGAGCCGCTGCCGGCGATAGGGATATGACTGGCTGGCATGGTCAAATCCATCCCTTTGCGACAAATGATCGTTGCCGCCTGGGCGCATATAGTTCTGCCCGGGCAAGAGCAGTGGTAGGAGAATTGTCACCGTTTGTGGTGGCGCCATCATTGTCAGGCTTTGCATGATCGAGCTGACCAGTGGCAGTTCCCTCAAATTCGATTACGGACGAAAGGTTTTGTCCGATCAAATCTTTTTCACTTTGGCCAACCAATTTTTGGAACGCTGGGTTGCAGTCCCTGATCACGCCGTCTGGGTCACTGACAATCAGCCCATCAGCGGCATTTTGTACGAGACAGTGGTAAATGTCCTCTGACTTGATAGCCAAGATGTGAGTTCCAAAAAAGCGAACGGGCCCGCGAATCTACCTTAAGCCTAAGTTAGCATCATATGTTGAGAGTTCAGGTTCATAACAACCTACTCTTAAGGTTTGGCTCGCTGGCAAGCGCGTCCGCCCTGCCTGGCTGCCTAGATTAGAGACCGAGCCTTGTCTTTAATCTCCGCTGCGGCAAGCGGTGGTGAGCGCTAAGATTTCAGCCAGCCGCACAGAATCGGTCAGGTACAAGTGACCAACTAATGCTTCCAGAGCCGTAGCCTTGCGATAGGCTGTTTGCTCCGCTTTCCGGTAATTAGCACCTTTCAGATTCCGCGCCCGCCTGACCAGGTCGAGTTCGTCGTACGACAATTTCGGCAAAATCCCATCCAGTAGCCTTGCTTGCTTTTCGGCATTGACTCTGAGGCTGACTCGGTTATGCATTTGCTTAGCGTTTGCTGCTTGTAATATCTGGCGTTCTCGTTCATAAAGATGGAGGACGGCGTCACCCAAGTGCGCCAATAAACGCAATGGCACCTCTTTCAGAGCGACTGTTTCGATTTTTTCAGTCAAAAAGAGTCGTGTCATCCACACCTTAAGAAGAAGCTTGCGGCAGGGCGTTACCTGTCTTTAGACCGTTCTCTCGATTTGTCGTGGTCCTTCGGTAGCCTGGTATCTTTGCGTCTTTTGCTGTGCGCATTTTTTTGGACCAATTTATTTTTGGTTGACTCACGCAGCACTTGTATGGCGAAACTGGGCAGAGCAGAGGCCATTCTCTTATACCGCCATGGTTCGCTCAGTAATCTGTAAAGCCATTCGCTGTGGAGGCGGCGGAACAAGGCAGGAGCCCGCTTCGCTGTCCCGGTCCAAACATCGAAACTGCCGCCGACGCCGATCATTACTGCATGCAGGAAGGCGTTCTGCCACCGCTCAAGGAAATATTCCTGTTTCGGCACGCCTAAAGCGACAAGAAGCAAATCCGGCTCAGCATCGGCGATTTTACCGATAACATCCTGCTCGTCTTCCTCGCTAAAATAACCGTTGGTCGCTGCCACTATCTTCAAGCCTGGGTATAAGCCAACCAGCACAGTTGTAAGCTGTTCTATGATCGGTGGTTTGCCGCCCACAAGAGCTACTCGCTTGCCTGTCGCCGCTGCTGCTTTCAACGTTGCTTCAGCTAGTTCAATACCCGGCAATCTCTCGATTTTATGTCCGGCAAGGCGCAAAGCCCAGACTACACCGGCACCGTCGGGCACAATTAAATGAGCGTGCCTAACAATTCTGTCCAAATGCTGGTTTGACTGCGCGGCGATGACCATCTCCGCATTTAAAGTAACGATGGACAGGCTTTTCCTGTTATCCCAAGCCTCTTCGATCACACGCAGCGCTCCGCGCTCGTCGATCAAATCGACGGGATAACCAAGCACTTTTTGTCTGGCGCGATAAGTTTGAGTCAAGACAGACATCATTAACAGTGCCGTATAGCCAGTTTATGGACGTCCTCAGGCAGCGGCACTCGCTACCTCGGTCAATCCTTTTACCTGCCTAAGATTTTACTGAGTGCGACAAAGTTCTGTCCAGCCAAATTTTTTGCCACTACCGCTTTCTGAGCAGCTTTTTCTGATAGCTTCGGGATATCGGAAAGGGCCTGTTTGACTATCTCGGTCCATGAATCGCTCAATTGATCGCTATCCTCGGCCGTCTTGTCCAGGCTCAAGACAGGCTGTTCAAAGTCGCGCAGCAGCTGGGAAACCTTTGGGTCGTAAGCGAGGCCGATTACGGGAACGCCGCTTTTCAAAGCCATCACTAAAGCATGCAAACGCATGCCGATTAAAAGATCAAGCTTGCCAATCAGAGAAAGCCATTGACTCGGCCTGTCTAAGTCCGCCGGATAAAAGTTCTCCAGTGAGCGTCCTCGCTTTCGCCACAGTTGCTGAAATTTTTCAAGCTCTGGTAAGTCCTTTTCTCTCTGCAGAGGTAGTAAAAGGATTTGTGCCTCAGGCGGCAGCGCGTCGTCAAGAGAAGCGACTAACTGCTCTAAATCAGCTTGCGTCCAATTGGCGCTTTGCCTGAGTGAGAGTCCAATCAGAGTCGGTTGGGATTGGCTGCTCCGGGTGATAGCGGATAGACGCTCGATTCGGTCGGCTACCGCTTTCGGCAAGGCACTTTCCTTGAGCAGCCAAACCGGGTCGGCGGTTAATTCACATTTGTATCCCCATTGCCTCAGCATTGTTTCAGATGCAATATCCCGTACTGTAATCACCTGGGCCAGAGCCAGGGCACCCTTTGTCAGCGCCTTATTGACTGCACTCTTAAGCGGTCCGATGCCCTGGGCAAAGATAAAAACCTCACTACCATACAGTCGAGCCAGAGCAATTTGCGTTCCATAAAATAATGGCGGTCTGAAGCTACTCACATCCTGGAAGAGCCCGCCACCTCCACTAATCAATAGTTTTGTTTGCGGCAGAAGCGAAAGCAGCGCGCCTAGCTTCCAGCGACTGACCGCCTTCACACCAAATGTGCGCGCGGTATTTTGTGGATTGTTTGACAGCACATAAATCTTTTCTGGACCGACGAACTGCTTCACTTCTTCAATAATTTCTTCAAGAATCGCTTCGTCGCCCAGATTGGCAAATCCGTAATAACCCGACAGTATTATCAGATCTCGCTTTGTGCCGCTACCCATTGGCTTTTCTCTCCGTGCGCAGACTGCCGACGTCAATGGTCCATAGTGGTCAATAGAAAGAAAAAAGCTCTGCCTATTACAATAAGCTCTGGTCAGCACTTTGGCAAATCGCTAAATCAGTCCAATTAGTCTGATTAACTCAATTCCGATCAGTCGGTAGCAATGAGGAAAGATTTTTGTGCCAGTCGATCAAAGCCAGTCACCGGCTGCGGTATTAAAAAATTTGTGCTTAAGTGGTTGTGCGATCGTGCAAGGCAGTCATTCAAGCCCAGCGCTGCAAAATGCTGCTTTGCTTAGTCAGAAACCGGTCGAGCGAATCGATTTGCATTCTCATCAATCTGTGGTGCAATATGTGAGGGAAGACCAGGTAGTGAGCGTTCAGACAGGCATTCTCCTGTCTGAACTGGCTCAACTTCTGGAGGAGAGCAATCAACAATTTCCCTGCTTCGGCTTAGAAAAGACGACGTTGCTGGACGTGATCAATTGCGGCGACGCCGGTTACTTCGAACAAGGGTATGGTGGTGTTCGCGCTTTAGTCCTTGGTTTGGAGGTGGCACTTTCTGACGGGAAAGTAATAAAGACTGGAGGCAAGGTCGTTAAGAATGTCACCGGCTATGACTTAACCAAATTATTCGTCGGGGCTCGCGGCACCCTCGGCTTACCAATTCTGGCCCATCTGCGTCTTTATGCCAAAGCAGAAGAATCGACGACCTTGGTATTTTTGTCAGCCAATTTTTCAGGATTGCTTGACGCAGCCTCCCGCTTGATCAGGACTGGATTGCCAATAACTGGATTAGACATGCTTCTCAACGGCGATCCTCAACTAGAGCCACTATTTCTCGAGATGTTGCCAAACACCGTTTTCAATGCTGACAGCAACTCTGCACTAATAGTTAATCTGGCTGAACATAAAAGTGTTGTCGCTGAACTCTTGCCCAGGGTCGCTTCCTATTGCGAACTGATGGCCAGCGATACAGTTAAACTCGATAACCATCAGGCTAACGAACTTTTTCGTGGAATTGAGAGCACCTTTGCCAATAGCGAATGGCAGTTGCAGTCGCCTTTGCCGCAGCCAATTGTGAAGAATATTCTGCCAGACCTGATTGAAAGTGACGTGCGCTTTGTTTTACATTACCGGCCATTGTCCGGTCGCTGCCGATTTTCCTGTCAGAGCGACTCGTCTTTGACGAAAATCGTCAAGGCAATCGGTCGACAGGCCACAGAGCAAGCACCACTTACGGTGGCATATCCAGACGCTGGCCGGGAATACCATCTTCACCGGCTTCCCTCAGAAGATCCCCAAATTCAACAGATTAAGAAGAACTTGAAACAGTGGTTCGATCCCTCCGGATGCTTGAATCCATTTGCCGTACTATAAATATGGATGTTGGAAAACGGATGCCGGCGGATCGAGATACAATGTGAAGGTCACTCACAGCGACCCAATCAATTGGCATGGCTAGCGACCAAACTCAAGAGCCGGGCAAGAAACGTCCTCAATTGATCGAACCGGATTTGTTGTCCGCCTGTATCCATTGCGGCTTGTGCCTGCCGGCCTGTCCTACCTACTTGGCCAGCGGCAGAGAAACAGAGTCTCCACGCGGGCGCATCTATCTTCTTAACGAATGGAACCAGGGCCGGCTGAAACTGACACCGCGTCTAGTGGAACACATTGATTCCTGTCTTGGCTGTTTGGGTTGCCAGACAGCTTGCCCTTCCGGGGTTAACTACGAAGAGATTCTCAATCAAGTGAGACCAACGTTAGCGAAAACGAAGCCGGTCTGGTACCGATTCTTTATGCGTTTTGCCTTTATGCAGGTCTTGCCAAATTATTTTGTCTTGCGAATTCTTGGGTCTGTCTTGCGGTTCTGGCAATCCTTGGCTGGCTATCACGCATTCGATAATTTGGCCGACTTAAATGCAAGCGGAGCTTCTGCACCGCATTTAATACCGGTAAAACGTAGTCTATTTGCTAAGCTGGCTCAATGGCAAAGATTTTTGCCAGCAGTGCCCGCGTTCTCAGCGCTGCCTAAATGTTCGTGGCGGCCTGGAAAGAAAACCGGCAAAGTGCAATTTTTTTCGGGTTGCGTAATGGATGTTTTCTACAATCAAGTCAATCATGCCTGTGTGCGGTTGCTTGTTGCTCAGTCCCGTGTGGTCGAGCGCCCTGCTCAGACTTGTTGCGGAGCGCTGGCGTTCCATGCCGGTGAATCTGACATCACTGAGCGTCTGGCTAAATCAAATATTGAATACTTCGCTCAGACCGAAGGACCGATAGTGGTCAGTGCGGCTGGTTGCGGTGCTATGCTCCGCCACTATGGTCAATTATTAGGCGATGATCCGATTTGGGGAGAAAGGGCCAGAGAATTTTCGGAGCGGGTCTTGGACATTACTGAATCGCTTGTCGACGGGCACTTCGGCGGCTTGCCGGCTGAGCGCCCAGCTAATCCGCCTCATTCTATCGCCTATCACGCCGCCTGTCATCTGGCTCACGCCCAGAAAGTGCGGACAGCGCCGCTTCAGCTGCTGAACGGACTTTTGGCCGATATCAGTCGGGTGAACTCGGGCGAAGAGCCGCCAGCGGCTTACTTGCCCGACCTTGTGGCCCTGACGGAGGCCGAACACTGCTGCGGTAGCGCCGGCATATACAACCTTTTGCATCCAGATATGGCTCTAGCCGTCCTGGATAGAAAAATGGAGAACATCGGGAAAGCTGGCGCCGATCTAGTGGTCACAACTAATCCAGGCTGCCTCCTGCAATTACAGGCAGGAGCAACCAAGCTCGGTAGCAAGGTTCAAGTCAAGCACCTGTGCGAGCTGCTTGATGACTATTATTGTGAGAAAAGTTGAGCCAGTTCTAGCTCAATCTCTCAGACCCGGCCTATAATTTAAGTCTGAGCCAAACCGGATCTGTTCGGCATTTATGCAACTGGGGAAGCATGCCCGAAGTACTGGTCAAACAACTGAAGCCCGATTTCTACGAGCTTGATCTGCCCGATCATCGTCTCAAACATTATCAAGGACATAGTTATGTTGCTGTCGATACCGAGACACGTGGTCTGAACATTGCCCGGGATCGGCTGTGTTTGGTGCAAATATGCGATGGTGAGGGAGTCGTTAGCTTGATTCGCTATAAGCATAAATTTGATGCCAGCCAGGGATTGGGAGCCAATGTGAGAAAGCTTCTTGAAGACGAGAAGGTTTTGAAGGTCTTTCACTTTGCCCGTTTTGATCTGGCTGTACTTAAGTACTATCTTGGCGCGCGCGTTAATCCAGTTTTTTGCACAAAGATTGCTTCAAGGCTCGTCAGAACTTACAGCGATCGGCACAGTCTGAAAGATCTGGTGCGTGAGTTACTCAAAATTGAGATGGACAAGGGCGATCAAATGAGCGATTGGGCAAGAGACGATCTGACTGAATCGCAACTTGAATATGCGGCCAACGACGTTAGAGTGCTCATCCCAATCTACGAACAGATGAAGCAGTTGCTTGAACGAGAAGGGCGCACCGAGCTAGCGCTTAGAGCTATTCGTTGCTTACCAGTAGTGTGTGATCTGGACCTTGGTGGCTGGCGTGACATATTTGAGCACTGATTACAGAGCATTTTCGTCCAACGGAGCGGTACATGGAAAAATTGATTTTCGAGAAATCACGCAAGACTAGACGAGCTGCCACGCTGCCAAAATCAGGAGTGCCGGAAAAACCAGTCGCCGAGCTTTTACCCAAGGAGTTCATTCGTCAGAAGCCGCCTGATCTGCCGGAAGTCAGCGAACTGGAGACAGTTCGTCACTTCGTGCGCCTGTCTCAGTTGAATCATGCCATTGATAAGGGCTTTTACCCGCTGGGCTCCTGCACCATGAAATACAATCCGAAAATAAATGATGTTCTGGCCTCGCTGGACGGTTTTCGTGAATTGCATCCTAACCAGCCGGAAGAACAAGTGCAAGGCGCGTTGCAATTGATCTGGGAGCTTGAGCGAATGATTTCGGAAATCGTCGGTTTACCGGCAGTGACATTACAGCCGGCAGCCGGTGCTCATGGAGAGTTGACCGGATTGCTCTTAATTAAGGCTTATTTCCAAGCCAAGGGAGATAGTGCTCGACGAAAAATTATTGTGCCCGACACCGCCCATGGTACCAATCCCGCCACTGCCGCCATGATTGGCTACGAAGTGATTGAGATCAAATCAAATTCACGCGGACTTGTTGATCTCGATGCACTGAAAGCAGTTCTAGGTCCTGATGTAGCGGCAATTATGCTAACCAATCCCAATACGCTAGGTCTCTTTGAAGAAGATATTCAAACAATTCAAAAGTTGATTCATGGCGTGGGCGGTTTGCTCTATTACGATGGTGCTAACTTGAACGCCATTATGGGACTTGTGCGTCCTGGTGATATGGGATTTGATGTCTGCCATTTGAACCTGCATAAGACATTCTCCACGCCGCATGGCGGCGGTGGACCCGGTGGCTGTGCCGTTGCCTGCCGGGAGAATTTAGAGCCATTTTTGCCAAAGCCAATAGTCAAGCAAGAGGAAGATCATTACTATTTCGATTGGAATCGCCCGCAATCAATTGGCAAAGTGAAGGGTTTTTACGGCAATTTTGGCATACTTGTGCGCGCCTATTCCTACATCATGGCGCACGGTCGGGAAGGTTTGATTAGGGTTTCGCAGGATGCAATTATTAGCGCGAATTATCTGAAAACCAAACTGAAGAAATTTTTTGTGGCACCACACGAGCAATATTGTATGCATGAGTTCGTCTTGTCCGGTTCACGCCAAAAGGAGCGCGGCGTCAGCACTCTGAACATCGCCAAACGCTTGCTCGACTATGGCGTGCATGCGCCCACCGTCTATTTTCCTCTCTTAGTGCCGGAAGCACTAATGATTGAACCGACCGAGACCGAATCGAAAGAAACTCTTGATCAATTTGTCGAGATCTTGTCGAAAATTGATGAGGAGTCAAAAAATTCGCCGGACCTCGTTTTGCAAGCACCACATACGACGCCGGTTGGGCGGCTCGATGAGGCGCTGGCAGCGCGCAAGCCAAACTTGCGCTGGCAGGCACCACAATCTTGAACAAGATATTTAGACAAACAACAGACTACTGCTGACCTTCACCGCAACGTCCGCTTGGTCTGCAACTTTATCGCAGATAAAGCAAATCTTAGAGTGAGCGCGCTTGCTCAATGCTTGTCAGCCCAGTGCCCATGCTCTTCATGAACTTAAGCCAATCAACGGCTGAGCAGTTCTTGACAGGACATGTCAATTGGAGCCTGTTATAATTGCCGGGCTATGGAAATCTCGGATGCGCTCCTGGCCATTCATTCAGAAAAACTTCGAGGCAGAGCCTTCAGCATGAAAAAGTCGATCCTTTTTTTAGGACCTTTGACCTTAACGTTAGCGATTGCCATCTGCTCGCTCTCTGCTTTTGCCTGGGAAGAGCACGACGACTACAATGCCGAGGCTTACCATCCGGTCACTTCGATGGAAGCTTTTACCCAGTTGGGCGAACAGACAGCTGGCTCACTCAGCCTTGCGGCTGACTATGCTAAAGCAACCCAAAACATCGATTACGCAATCAAACTCTCTCGGCTGGCGTTAAAGCGTGACAATGACGATCTGGATATCCACAAGACTTACGCCGAGTGCTTGGAGAAGAAGCTCAGCACTCAATCGGATAAGGATCCTGGATTGTACAATCAATGTGTCAAAGAGTGGCTTTTCGTCTATCGCAACGAATTCGGGGATGAAAAAGGATTGACCTGGCATGGTGTCGGTGTTCCGGCGATGCAAAAGTATTATGAGGACGACGACCATGTCATTCCGGCCCGTGCTCATCTGTTGTCCTTGACTGGAACATTGCCGAAGCCATCTGAAACTAATGCAAAATTTCTCAAGCGAGTGAGTAAACCTGCTAATACAGACGTCTTCGGTAAGGTTTTGTCCAATAATCACAAGACGAAAAACCAAGGCAATAAAGAACTGTCGTCCGCTGTCGACACCCATTGATTTGGCCTTTGTCTAGCATGATCGGGGCACCGTATATAGTGCGGTGTCTGGCTCGTCCAATTTCTATTGGGCATTTGCTTAATCGCTGACGATGGTGATCAGGATCACAAACAACTAATTGAGTCTGGTAATTGACTCTGGGAGTTGGCACTTTTTCGTCCGGGTGTGAGTCATACAAAAGGCTAGCCCAGACAGTTATAACTGGCAAAATCAGGGTAACTTTCAGATATGAAGACTGCAGTGACGATTGTTTGCTTGATTTCAAATGTTCTGGCTTGGCAAGGGCCAGCTTGGTCCTTTGACCGTATGTCCGGCTCCAGCAATAGGGACTCTGCTGTGATTGATTCTACCGAGGGTCAAGTGCCTTCTAGCGCAGCGCTTCTCGCCGCCGGCGTGCAGCGGTACTTAACGGCGAGCCATAGTCAAAACAGGCAGTCGATCACCCAACTATTGCAAACGCTTGCGGATCAAGAATTGCCTGCCAAAGCCAGGTGGACTGCGGCAGACGCTCTAGGTGAAATGGGTGCCCAGGCCAAGATCGCTTTTACTCCAATGATTCTGCTCATGCACGGTGATCCTGATTTTACAGTGCGTACTAACATAGCGCTGGCGTTGATCAAGATCGACTGTGATGCAGCTGTTCCCCAATTATTGGAAGGGCTGAACAGCGCTGATTCAGATGTCCGGCAGCTTTCCGCGGCAGCTTTGTGCAGTGCCGGAACGGCTGCCGTGCCCTCACTGGTCAAGGCGCTACACTGCCCTGATCCGACTATCCGCCGCTTGTCCGCTCTTGCCCTAGGCGAAATGGGAAAATCGGCTAATTCCGCGGTGTTCGCTTTGCGCCAAGTAGCCTGCGACAACGATCCCTATGCCTTATTCGCCGATCAAGCGAGAAAGAGTGCCGATCTAATTGATCGGCTTAACCAAGCGAGTACGACTGAGGCTCCTATTCAAGCCGCTGCGCCATTCAATGCCGAGGCTTGGCTAAGCGAAGATCTCGGCCAGCGATTTCGAATGGCCCAAGAACTAGTGAAAAACGGTCGCCTACTTGGTCTGCCCCGGCCCAACTAATAGGATTTTTGGGCGAGGGAATCTCTTTCTATCACGGGCGTGAAATTCGCTTCCCAGTTGACACTTCTCTGCTAAACGCTGGGAGCGAAAGTAACAAGAAGGATGCCAGACATTCTGGCACCCGGCATAATCAACTCGCTGCCAGGCGATCTGTAAATGGTAACCGCGGGCGCTCCGCCAGAGACGAAGTCCGCTCACCCATTGCGACAAGCGTCGAACCGGATGAACAGTGGCTTATTCTTGTGTTCAGAAATGATATTGTCGAAAATTGTCAGCTCAAGTCGATTAAGTTCACAGAGTGGGATTTCGTTAATCAAGATCGCCACTGGCGAACTGCGTCGACATCTTTAGAATCGCCAGGACAACTATTGATCGGAGACCAGAAGGACTTGCCGATCATTGTCGAAGCAGCCAGTGCTGTCAGGCAACAGATGAGCAACCACAGGTAACCTTGTCTCAGATAATGTTCTGGTATTCGATCGCGTGGCGAAGATAAGTGACCCGCTCTCGTAAGCTATGAATCTCTTGCTTTGTGCCTTTAATCGGAGCCAAGCAAAACATGGCGACTGAATTGACAAACATCAGTGGAGTGAGAGCGATCACAGTTTTTGTCAGTTCATCGGCGTTGTATTCAGCATGGGCCTTCAATGAGAGCCAAAAGCCGAGTAAATTCAAACCGAGAAAGATCAGGCAATGGAAGTATAAGAATAGGCGCTCACGAGCCAGCAAAACAATAGTCTTGCTCAATTCTTCCTGCAAAGCTGGGTTAACTGAACGTAGAGTGGGTGAGACACCGGCAAAGCTTGGCGCTCTTTGATGACTGTCCGCTGTCTCATGGACCGCGTCGTGGACAGCGAAGGGCGCAGACTGCAGGCGCGGGTACGCATATGCCTGGGCGGAGCTGACGCCAACCGCTCCATAGGCCTGAGCGGGAACAGATAACGGTTGTGCTAAGTGATGAGCATGATGCTCAGGGCTGCCACATTCTCCGCAAAACCGAGCGACGATTTCTACAGGCGAGGCACATTGTCTGCAAATTTTGCTATTGGGAGTGGGGATTTGGGGGATTTGTTGCAACTGAGGCATAGTTGTTATTTCAGCAATCCAGTGCGCCAGACTCAAACTCAAGTTTCAAACTCGAACTCTTTAATTAGCTTCCTGACCACCACAGTGAGATTTTCCTATAAAACCACCAAATAGGGTCAATGACACTGGGGAAATTCCCACGTAGGTAGACAGCTGACGCTGTTACCAGCAAAAAAAGAGTACCGTACAAAGTCGGGCAAGGCAAGCTATATCCTGCTAACGAGTCTGCAAGTGCCCGGTTGACATCGCTCTTCGGGTTGCCAAGGAACCGAGCGCCCGCGACTCTCTGTCGATGCCCAATTGATAATGCCGCTGTCCGGGCTGATCAGCCGTTCAGGTGTGACGTCAATCGAGCCGCAGCCTTGATCAAGTTGAGAGCGGCAGCGGCATTGAAGCGGCCTTCGCTGAAAACTTCCTTGAATAATGCCTGTCCAAGCACTCCGTTATTTTTCAACACAATGCGATGGGCAAAGGGCAAAACTGCATCGATGAAATTGAAGTCAGGATTGATCGTCAATGCTATGCCCTCCAGGGTTAGCAGGGCTCGCATGACAAAAGTGAACTCGGTCGGCAAACGGAACGGATAGCGCCAACAGACATCTGAAAAGTCGAAGAGCATTTTGCGGAATCGCACTTTTGTCACGCCCTCGGCAAAACGGGCATCGATTATCGGGCTCAGATCTTTGTAGAGCGCATCGCGATCGACCTGAGAGTCGAGGAAACCCATGCCGACGAAGTCATCAATCAAGAGACGATGTTCGCCTTGAACTACATGCAGGAAAGCATTTACCATGTGCCGTTTCAGCTCGTTCGATATGCGGCCCACCATACCAAAATCAAAAATTCCGATAGTCCCATCGGGCATGATCCGCAAATTGCCCGGGTGTGGATCCGCGTGGAAGAAGCCATCCTCTAGCAACTGTTGAAGGTAAAAATTAGCACCGATTTGAGTTATCTTATTTGGATCGATGTTTTGCTCTCGCAGGGCCTCCAGATCCGTAATCCGGCTGCCTGGCACATATTCGATTGTAAGTACGCGGCGACCTGTCAATCGCCAGATGATCCGAGGTATACAAATGCCGTCAAAATTACGAAAGTTATGGCGGAATATGTCCGCATTGCGCCCCTCTTTGATGTAGTCGATCTCTTCAAAAATCGTCCGGGCAAATTCCTCGACTACGCCAGGCCAGTCAGTGTGTCGGCAGAGGCTGGGATAGCGCATCACTTCTTCAGCGACAGTCGCCAGCACTTGCACGTCACGGGCGATCAGTTGGGGCAAATGTGGTCGCTGGATTTTTACGACAACGCTCCGCCCATCGTGCAATGTCGCCCTGTATGCTTGCGACAAACTGGCAGCAGCAATCGGTTCATTATTGAAAGAGGCGTAAAGTTTTTCTGTTTGGTCGCCCAGTTCTCTAGCGATAATGTCTCGAGCCAGGGCAGTCGGGAAAGGTGCCACTTGCTCTTGTAAGGTAGCCAACTCTAGCATCGCCGGTAGTGGCAACAGATCAGCCCTTGTAGAGAGAGTTTGCCCAATCTTTATAAAAGTAGGACCAAGATCGTGCAATTTGTCGCAAAGCCACCTGCCCAAGCTTCGATATTCTTCATATTGCTTGTCGGTCAGCACAGCTTCTTCGATATCCATCTCTTCAGGCGCGCTCTTCATGCGTGCATACTCGGCGGCGTGATAACGCGAAAAGCCCCAGGTGGCTTTGATAATTACCCAAACAATTGGGAAGACCCTCAACGCCTGTCTAATACCCTGCAAGCGTTCGATGCGCCAAAAGATTCGCCACCAGGAGACAACCAGCTTCAAGACAGTCACGTCCTGGAATGTCGCCTGGATCGGATCAGAAAATATGCTGAATTTGTCGCCTTTCAACTCTCTTGGATTCTCTAATGGTCCTGGCCCGGCTTCTAGTGTAGGCGAGGCAGAGCTTTTATCAGTGGATGCGTACATAAAACCTTAGTTCGGGCTAATATCTACTGTTTTGTATTTGGGTGGCTTGAGGCTGTCTTTGCACCAAAAGCCCACGAGAATAAAGCCACCGACAGAAAACGAACTTCTTCCATTGTGCTTGACGGAGAAGAGGAACGGCTGTTCCTCCGGACACCTGCTTGCAATTTGTAACGTACTGAGCATCGATAGTTTTTGCCGCTTTTGCGGTGAATGGAGAGGCAGATCTGCCGTGGCAGCTAACAAAAAGCGCTTGTTTAAACGTCAATTCTCTGACGGCACACCAAATACGGTGGCGCACTGATTGGCTATCCAAAAGCATAATTCGCTTCTGCGTCCCTGTCGGTGCTTCACGACTGAAAAACGTGGACCGCAGCTAACGTTGCTTGAGAGCGGCGTACTGAAGCTCGATGATTTCCTTGACCCCTCTTTGGGCAAGTTCCACAAGCTCAGCGACTTTGGCGGACTCGTAAGGCTTGGTTTCGGAGGTAATCTGCAGCTCCAGGACTTTACCCGATTCAGTCAGGACCACGTTGCTATCCATCTCGGCTTGAGAATCCTCGTTGTAGTTTGGATCGAGCAAAAGCTGACCGTTGATCTGACAGATACTGACGGCAGCCATGTGTTCGCTCAGTGGCAACTCATCCCACAGCCCTGACTTACGCAGCTTGAGGAGAGCGTCATATAAAGCGAGGAAACCAGCACTGATGGCGGCTACTCTTGTACCGCCGTCAGCCTGTAAAACATCGCAATCAATTGTGATAGTCCGCTCGCCCAGCGCTCTTCGATCAACAACTGCCCGCAAACAACGGCCGATCAGCCGTTGGATCTCGCTCGTTCTGCCTGATGGTTGCCCTCTTGTTACTTCTCGTGGCGATCGCTGCAGAGTTGACCCCGGCAAAAGCGAATATTCGGCAGTAACCCAACCCTCTCCTTTGCCGATCAGGAAGGCAGGCACTCTCTCTTCGATTTTAGCGGTTGTAAAAACCTTGGTATCACCAAACTCGACGAGAACCGACCCGTCTGCGTTCTTGGTGAAGTGCCTGGTGAACTTGATCGGTCTTGCTTGATCCCATTGCCGATTGTCGCGCCGCCGAAACATTCATTCTCACTTTCATCGTTGGTCGCCAATTCGATAACAGTATAGCCGCGACCCTATCATTCAGTCTGGATAATTAAGCGCGTCAGGGACTGTCAGGGGTTGACCGGCGCGGCTGGTTCCCGGCTGGGCTGATTCAGCGTTTCCGGCATTGGCTGGACCGCCGGCGATTCCTCTTTGGTTCTCGTCAGGCTCAAACGCTTAATCAGCGCTGTGCCCTTAACTGCAAACTGCTTCCCTGGAATGACCTTGATCTCGCTGAATTGAAACTGGATGTCATCAGACCGACGTCCCCAAGAAGCGAGACTGTTTATTTTTCTGACAAGCAATTCGGATAGCTGTGGTGATATTTCCTGGCCATTGGTGACCAAATGCGTATCCGAAACATCCACCCAGCCATCTTTGATGCCAAGCTTGGCGTCAATCTCGAAGGACAACGGTATACCAACCCCGCCCATGCCGACGTTAGCGGAGACGGCGATGATCACTTTGTTACCTTTTCGCAAGGCCACTTGTGCATCCGTGACGGTCAAACCGATGTTCGTGCCAGAGGCTCCGAATAGACTAGCGATGGCGCCGATGCGTTTATTGGCAGTCACCGAGATCTTGGCCAAAGTTTTCGGCGCTGCCAGAAATTGGTTCAAGCTCGGTTGACTGACCATGACACTAACGTCGGCGCGCACAGGTGTCTTTAATTCCAAGACGTGATCAGCCAGTAATCGACTGGGACTGAACTGCATTTCGGAAGAGGTGGTAATCAACATCTGATCGAAAACAAACTGTTCAAATTTGCCGCCTGACACACGAATATCCAAGCCGCGCAAAATCCCGTTGCGAAAATTCATATCATCAGCGGACAAATGGGCATGTTGCATACTTGTCTCTTTGAATTGAGCGTCGGTCAGATCGATATCCAATCTTCCGAAACTAGCACTGCTCAAGTCGATCAGCGAAGAAGGTGGTGTTAGTATCGGATTGGGCGCAGGTCTTGGCGGGGCCGGAGGCGTGGTATCGTTGCCGGTGCCAGCCGCTGGCGGCATAGGCGACTGCGACTTGTTCGGTGGTGATGAAGTGCTTGTCGATTCATTCAAGCTCTGGTCGAGGGGCGCGCCGTATTTTGGTTGGGCAAGATTTTGCTCGGGAGTTTCGGGTTGACCAAGGCTTTGATCGAGAGGTACTCCATATTTTGCTGCCTGGTCGGCGGTGTTAGCTAGTCCCTGGCGAGACAGACGTGTCCCACCTTCTTGCCCCGCCGCTTGAGCCAAAATAGGACTTGTCGTCACCAGTGCGGTCATTAGCAGGCTGGTTATGACATTCCCGGGCGCAGATTTTCTAAGATGCATATCAAAAGCCTTAACCGCTGGCGATTGTCTTAAAATTTGGCTATCTCTCTATGACCTTGCAGAGCGAACCACTCTTTGGAGATGCCCCAAAGAGTGGTTCAATTGCTGAATTTGTTGACTGCCGAGGCAAACGTCGACTACTGCCCTGTGGTGGTGGTAGTTGTTGTGCCTGTTGGAGCCGGTGTGGTTGTCGTCGTAGTGCTGGTCGTAGTGCTGGTATCAGCTGGGGTACCGGGAGCGGTTGCCGGCGCGGTAGCCGCACCACTGGTAGTGGTGGTGGTACTAGTGGTATCACTAGTGGTGCCGGTGGCACTAGGCGTTGTTGTCGTTGTTGTGCTAGTGTCAGTGCCGCCACCGCAAGCCGTCAAAGAGGCTACCAAAGCGATACTGGCTGTGGCCAGCGCGAGTGTTTGGAAATTCAAAGTCATAAAGCTGAATCGTCTCCTTCTTGTGTTTGTCTTCGACAGCGTTTTACTTAGCGTTCTACTCTAATGAACGAGTTTAATGAACGAGCGGCAAACTTAGTAACTTTTGCCAAATTATGGAACGGCGCAATTATACAGGTAATCCAGATCCAGTCAAACCACTTGATATGTTTGACTAAAGCTAAGTAACCTAATAATCGCTAGCCTTCGCCGAATCGAGCTGCAAAGCATTCAAAAGCTTTCAATAGAACGCTCTTAACAACATCTAACGTTGTCTGCGATGCTGATCAGCGAATGTATTTCCCTAGCGAACGCTATGCGCGCGAATCATAGACGTACCGGTCATTTGTGGCGGTTTGTTAAGTGCCATAAGTGCCAGTACGGTGGGCGCGACGTCAGCCAACGAGCCTGCACTCAATGTAGCGCCGCGCTGAAGGCCTAATCTGTCATCGGGCTGGAAGTCTGCCACTATAGCTGGTACTGGGTTGGTTGTATGAGCTGTGTGTGGCTCGCCTGTTTTCAGATCAATCATCTGCTCGCAATTGCCGTGATCGGCTGTAATGATCAGCGATCCTTGAGCCTGCTCGGTTATATCCAGTAACTGAGCGAATGCTTGATCGACGGACTCGACCGCTTCAATTGCTGCCGCTAAAATTCCTGTATGGCCAACCATATCTGGATTAGCGAAATTAAGAACGATGAACGGAAATTTGCCGGAGCTTATGGCCTGGCAGGCGGCCTGGCAAATTTTGGCAGTTTGCATTGCCGGCTCAAGATCGTAAGTTGCCACCTTTAGTGAGGGAATGAGCAGCCTTTCTTCTCCCACGCAGGCTTCTTCTTTGCCGCCGTTGAGAAAGTAAGTGACATGCGCGTATTTTTCCGTCTCGGCAGTATGAAATTGGCCGATGTGGTGACAAGAGACGACCTCCGGTAAAGTCATCTGGATATCCTGAGACGGCAACTGAGCGGGTGCGAAAGCGATCGGCAGATGCAAGGAACTGTCGTATTCCGTCAGACAGGCATAATAGATTTTGGGCAATTCAGGTCTTTCAAAACCATCAAAATTGGCTTGCGTCAAGGCGCGACTAATTTGTCTGACTCGATCCGGACGAAAGTTAAAGCAAATGACGCTGTCACCGTCTCTTATTGCTCGCTTTGTCACGACTGCTGGCAAAACGAATTCATCGTTTGTGTTATTGGCGTAAGCTTTTTGTACTGCATCCACTGCAGATTCGGCCGAGGGCGCGTCGCCTAAGGTCAGTGCTCGCCAGTATTTCTCGGTCCGCTCCCAGCGATTATCACGATCCATCGCATAATAGCGGCCGCAGACGACACCGATTTTGCCGACGCCAGAAAGTTTCCGCTCCAACTCTTTCATGAATCGAACCGCTGAACGGGGCGGTGTGTCCCGGCCGTCCAGAATCGGATGAACCACTAGTTCAGACACATTTTCCCGCTTAGCCAGCTCAATCAGTCCATCAAGATGATCGGGGCTAGAATGCACGCAACCGTCACTGACCAGTCCGATTAGATGTAAGGCTTTGCCTGCCTTCCTTACCTTTTCTGCTGCTCCGGTCAAAACCGGGTTTTTGAAAAACGTGCCATCTAATATAGTTCTGCTGATCAAGGTCAATTTTTGTATGACAACTCGACCGGCGCCAATGGTCAAATGTCCAACTTCAGAATTGCCCATGAGGCCCGGCGGTAAACCGACAGATACGCCGGAGGCTTGCAAGAGAGTGTTGGGATATCTGGCGAGAAGCGCATCGTAGTTAGGAGTTCTGGCCAAGGCAATGGCGTTGCCGCGTTTTTCGTCTGTGTAGCCCCAGCCGTCTAATATTAATAATGTTACTGGCCTCAAAACGGTTTCCTCTGTTACGTTACATTTTCAGGTCTAAACTCACCGATGTTGCTTGGAGAGAGAACTATATTCGATTCCCGTGCGGCTAAAGGTGAAAGTCGAAGCGACTGTAAAGAAAAGAGGCGGCCAACAGGGATATAATGAACTGGCGGGAATACTTTAGGTGCTTTTGCCGAAGGCTCAATTAAGCTTGGCTCCGCGACTAGAATCCAAAAAATTAGAGGGAACGAGCGCTGCCGCCAAAACTCGCGCCGCAAAGGGGCAGCCACCACAGTCTAAGGTGCCTGCCGGGAAAGAGAGTGGGCGCGACTCGGCCGACTGGATTGCGGAAGTCTCCCACGAACTGAGATTGCCAATCGCCAATATCAAGCTCTTGGTAGAAACATTGCTTGATGGCGCGATTGAGGATCAAACAACAGCTAGACGCATGCTCAATCGGGCTAAAACAGAAGTGGATCGGTTGCAAGGTCTTGTCCGCGACCTTTTGACCGTCGAACAAGTAGCTGCCTCCCGGAAAGAGATCCATCGCCAATGGATTTTGTTAAATGAAAAAGCAACTTACGCTATCGAATCAACTCGCGGATTAGCCACCGAAAAGAATATTCAGGTCAGTTGTCAGGTTGAACCTGGCTTCAAAATCTATGCCAATCCAGAAATGGTCGATCAAGTCTTATTGAACTTAATGGAAAATGCAATCAAATTCACACCGCCGCATGGAAGAGTGATGCTTCGCTCTGGTCCCGGCGCTGGTGCGCTTTCCATTGAGGATTCGGGCGTCGGCATGTCCGCTCACGAAATCCCGAAAATCTTTCAACGCTTTTATCGCATCGATCGAGCTCAATCTAGAGGAAGTACCGGGCTTGGACTTTCGATCGTTAAGCATATAGCCGAGCTGCACGGTGCTAAGATCAACGTCACTTCCAGGGAAGGGAAAGGATCGATGTTTACAGTGAAATTTCCTGGACCCAAGCAAGGTTCTCATGAGTAATACAGTGCATATGCATGGCGGTATCTAATGGCTAGTCAGCAGAAAGTAATGCTGGTAGATGACGATGAGACGATCATCGAGACGCTGGAATTCAATCTCAGACGTCACGGATTTGATGTTGTCGCCTTCAACAATGGAGCCAATGCTCTGGCCCAGTTGGATGATGCTGAGCCGTCGCTGGTCATCCTGGATTGGATGTTGCCAGACCTTGTAGGTCCTGAAATATGCAAGCTGATCCGCTCACGCTCAGTGGATGTGCCGATTCTGATGTTGACCGGACGTTCGAGCCCGGCTGATGTCGCTGCCGGTCTCACTTCTGGTGCCGATGATTATTTGTCAAAGCCGTTTAGCACGATCGAGCTGTTGGCTAGGGTACAAGCGTTGCTGAGACGAGCAACTAAAGATACGCCGGCAAAAAATGTGCGCGTCACAATCGGTGGCTTAATTCTGGACGATGACGCCAGAATGGTGACAAGCAACGGCGAAGAAGTCGATCTATCCCCAAAGGAGTTTGCGTTATTGAAAGTGCTTATGCAAAACGCCGGCAAAACATTATCGACTGAAACCTTGTTGAATCAAGTCTGGGGGCGTGATTTTTCCGGCGATATCAAAACGGTAGCCGTCCATATGCGCTGGCTCAGACAGAAAATAGAAGCAGATCCAAAGAAACCGAAGATTCTGGAAACCGTTCACCGCTCGGGCTATCGTTTGAACTTGCCTAAGTAACGCGGCTCAAAGATGCCGCGTAAGCGACTCAGGCAACGACCAGTATGAGGACTAAATTGTTGAAGGCAGAGTCAGTAACACTATTCAAAGAGGATGTTCTCGCTTTGGGGCAAATGGTCGCCAGCACGATGGCAGAAATGTCGCGCATGTTGCGCCAGGATAGGGATGCGGATTTGGATTTGATTGAGAATCAGGAGAAGGCAATCAATCAACTGTATCAGCAGATCGAAGAGAATTGTCTTGAGCTTTTGTTGGAGAAAGATGTTCTTGTGCCAAAGGACATTCGCACGCTGGTAGGCAGCACGATCATCGCCGGTAAATTCGAGCGTATGGCCGATCACGCCAACCGTGTCGCCAGAATTGCCTCCTGGGCGCGCGAAGACAAGATTGAGGTGCCGCCAGAACTGCCAGTTATGGCTGAGTCAATTCACCGCATGGTGCAAGATGTGCTGTTCAGCTTTCTCACTGATGCTTCGGATAAAGCTGAGGAGATTCTCCACCGCGACAATGAAATCGATTACCTCGATGCCGTTCTCTCCAAACGTTTGTTGTCTAATTTGGGCGAACAGGATCAAGAGAAAGCGCAAATGCGAGCACAATTTCTGTTTTGCACGAGGTTCTTAGAACGCATGGGTGATTTGTGCACTTCAATTGCTAAGCGCACATACTTCATCTCCACAGGTAGCCGCCTGAAACCGGGTAGCACAAACATTGCTTCAATGTAATTGGACTTCACTATGCCCGTTTTAATCCTCGCTGGTGAGGAAGAGTTTGAGGTCACTCGACGCGCCCGCAGTTTGCGCAAAAAGCTACTTGACCAGAACTGGGCCAGTGTCAATTTTTCGCGTTTGGAAAACCCCGGTATCAGCGAGATTATTGATGCTGCCTGCCAACTTCCCTTTGGTCCCGGTAACAAGATTATTCTTGTCGATCGTTGCGATCTGTTTACCAAAAAACGTACCAAAGGAGGCGAGGAGACAGCAAGTACCTCCAAGCACAAAGAGAAAGGCGATCAGCTGGATCTTTTGGAAAAGGCCTTCCAGTCGGTGGCCGCAAATACATACTTGATCTTTGCTTGTCCTTATAACTTTGACTCAACATTGAGGACAGCCAAAGCAGCCAGCAAGTATGCTGAGATTGAACATTTTCCCAAGGAACGTTATTTTGTCGGTAGCAGAAATGCCAAATTGGAAACCTGGTGCCGCAAAGAAGCCAAACACTTTGGTGCGACCATTGATGATCAGGCCATTGTCTATTTACTGACAGGTTTAGAAGCTGATTTACGGCAGATCTCTGCCGAAATTGCCAAGGCTGCCACATATATTTTGCCAAAAACCCATATTAGCTTGGCGGTAGTTGAGGAGTTGACGCCGTTTCACTCACACGTCTTTGTTCTGGCCGATAAGTGGATAACCGGTCACTCAGCCGAAGCACTCGAAAGTTTGCGAGAGTTACTGAGCCGGCAAAGTGGCATGCCCATTATCGCTATGCTGCAGACAATGCTGAGCAAATCGATCGAAATGAAGGCGTTATGTGAGAAATTCAACGATGAGCTTCCGGTAGGAGCCGGACTGAATCGGCGTGAGTTGTCTTTGCCAGATTTAGTGAGAAAGGTGGCTGCCCATAGCAAAGCACTGCCGATGGTGGTGGAGAAGGACTTGAAGCGTATCGCCAAGCTATCGACCGGCACACTGATTGCCAAAAAAATCGAACTGACACGACTGGAACATCTGGTCAAAACAGGTCAACTGCCTGATGCGCATGCTTTAGAGATTCTTCTGGCTAAATAAATTGGTGGCTAAATAAATTGGCTGGACCCGGTTAGTCTAAAGCGGCTGCCGCCAAAATACCTGACGCTCAGATGTAATGAGCTGTTTGTTTTGGCGCTAATTAAAGAATCTGGTAAAAAGCCGGCTGCTCTGATAACAAAACCTATAATTTTCATTTGGGGTCAAATTGAGACCGCTGAGACTTTGATAGTGATGAAACTGAGGGGCTTCTCTTGAAAATTGCAGTATGTGTAAAAGCGGTACCGGACACTGAAACTAGAATTTCCATAGCTGCCGATAAGCAAAATATTGACTTCGCTGGCGTTAAGTTCATCGCTAGTCCCTATGATGAGTTTGCAGTCGAAGAGGCAATTCGCTTGAAAGAAAAGCATGGTGGAGAGACCGTGGCTATTTCACTAGGCGGTGACGAGGTCACCGATGTACTTCGTGACACACTGGCACGCGGCATCGACGATGCTATGCATCTCAAGGACCCAGAATTTGTTTCTGCGGACACACTAACGACGGCAAAAATTTTGGCTGCTGCCATTAAAAATGGTGGCTACGATCTTGTCCTTTGCGGACAACAAGGTGTGGGTAGCGATAACAATCAAGTGCCGTCGATGTTGGCCGAGCTATTGGACATGCCGCAAGCCTCTGTTGTTGTGAAGTTGACGATCGAAGATGGCAAGTTTAAGGCGGAACGGGAAATCGAAGGCGCTCATGAGATCGTCGAAGGCACATTGCCCTGTGTGATCAGCGCGCAAAAGGGCTTGAACGAGCCGCGTTATCCTTCCATCAAGGGCGTGATGCGCCGCTCGGCGTAAGGAAATTGCCGTCAAAGACGCAGCCGCACTCGGTCTTGCCGGCAAAATTGCCTCGGGAAAAGTGAGGTTGAAAGAGATGTCCTTGCCGCCTCAACGCCCATCTGGTAAACGCATCGAAGGTGATGCCCAGACCCAGGCTAAGACTCTGGTTCAACTTTTGCGATCAGAAGCGCATGTAATTTAAGGAAATCGCACAGCTTACGTCCGCCGCACAGGAGAATGATTTGATGGCTCAGGGAATACTGGTTTTCATTGAACAGCGCCACGGTCAGCTACGCAAGGCCAGTCTTGAGGCTCTGTCTGAAGCTTCTCGGCAGGCGGGTTCCGAATTGGTGTCGGCGGCTCTAATCGGCGAGAATGTTAAAGGACAGGCGGAATCAATTGGCAAGTACGGGGCTAGCAAGATTTATGTTGCGGACAAAGCTGATTTTGCTCAGTACTCGACTGAGGGATATGCAGCGGCTTTGGCTGAGGCGATCAAGAAAGCTGAGCCACGCTACGTCTTTGCCGCCAACACCTCGATGGCTAAAGATCTAATACCTCGGGTTGCCGCTCGCTTTGATGCTCCTTGCGTCAGCGATGTGATGGAATTTGTCAATGACGGTGCAAAATTACTGGCGAAAAAGCCGATGTACTCCGGCAAATGTATCGGCACCTTCGAATTTGACTCACCGCTAGTCTTTGTCACCTTGCGTGCCAATGTTTTTGCGGCAAGCGAGAATCCGAAAGAGGGTGCCGTCGAGGAGTTAAGCGTGGCACTGGATAAGGTGCGAGCCAGGGTTGTGGAGACGCATGCAGCCGAAGGTCAAAAAGTGGAACTGAGCGAAGCATCGATCGTTGTCTCTGGTGGCAGAGGTATCAAAGGCCCGGAGAACTGGGGTGTTTTGCAGAACCTCTGCGATGTTCTTGGAGCGGCACTAGGTGCCTCCAGAGCGGTTGTTGATGCTGGTTGGATCGACCACCAGCATCAAGTCGGACAAACCGGTAAAACAGTCAGCCCGCAGTTGTACATTGCTTGCGGAATTTCTGGCGCTATCCAGCATTTGGCTGGCATGTCGTCATCCAAGGTGATCGTGGCCATCAATAAAGATCCGGAGGTCCCCTATCTTCAAGCAAGCAAACTATGCCGTTGTTGGCGATGTGCTGGAGATCGTGCCAAAACTAACCGAAGAAGTTCGCAAGCTTAACGAGAACAACTAGCAGCTGAATCGTGCTTTCATATGTACCTTGATCATTGAGGGATCGGCAACGGCTTGCCTCAGTCATGAATGAGAAGAAAGGCATGAAACTGATCGTCAGCCTGCTTTTAGGCGCATTATTGCTACTTTCGCAACCGATCGCAGTCCGAGCTGAGATTGAGCGGTCTGATCATAGTGCTGATCTTACGCGGACCGGCATTCCGCTGTATGAGTGGCAGGATGCTTCAATTTCTAAGCCTCGGGCAATTGTCGTGGCCATTCATGGAGCTGCCCAGCAGGCGGGCGCCCTCGATGCTCTGTCTCGCCGATTGGCGGCCCTTGGCTATCTTGTCATTGCCCCAGATATGCGGGGAAATGGACGCTGGCGTGACTCAAGCGAGGCCAAAGAGGAGAAATCGGGTGGCGCCTATGGCGATTATCTCAGGACATGCAGCGATTTAGATGTAATCTTGTCGGTCCTCAGGCGAGAGCATCCAGGTAAACCAATTTTTTGTATCGGAGAAAGTGCCGGCGCGGTTGTGGTATTAAATGCGGTGGCACATAATTCTCACCATCTGAAAGGAATTGTTCTATGCAGCACCGGTTGTCTGCCTAAACTGCACAATCCTGCTAACATGGAGCCCGGCTTTCTCACAAAACTATTGAAAGTTAACCAGCCTGTGGACATGTCAAACTTCATCGGTCGGTATGCGTCCGATGACAAACGTGTAACTGCAGAGATGGTCAACGATCCCTTAGGAAGAAACAGCCTCTCGGCGCTTGATCTGCTTGGTACGTTCAACTTCATCAGTCAAGCACCGCGAATTGCCAGACAATTGCCGAAGTCAATTCCTGTCTTGGTTTTGCAAGGCGAAGAAGATCAAATTGTTGACCCGCTTTCGGCCAATGTTGTTTTTTCTAACCTGCGCACGGCCGACAAGAATTTTATCCTGTTGCCAGGCTCAGGACATGTGTTAATCGGCACTTCCTATTTAAAAGCCGAAGTCTACAACGCGATCGCCAGTTGGCTAGCGGCTCACGGCGGTTTGCCTTTCCTTCAATCTCCGCAGTGACAAGTTGAGCAAAAAGCAAATCTACCTGTTGGCTGTGTTGATCGCCTGAGCGGAATATTTCTGCTCGACGTATTCGTTGACCATGGCGATAAAGTCTTGAGCTAAATTGGGACCGGATAGAGTGACGACGTGCTGCCCGTCGATATAAACAGGAGCACGCGGTTCCTCGCCGGTACCGGGTAGTGAGATGCCGATATCAGCATGTTTTGATTCACCAGGACCGTTGACGATGCAACCCATTACCGCGACCGTGAGCTCTTCAACGCCCGGAAATTTAGCCTGCCATTGTTGTTTTTGTTGGGCTAGATGCTGTTCGATCCGCTCAGCTAATTCCTGAAACACAGTACTGGTTGTGCGGCCGCAGCCGGGACACGCGGTTACTTGCGGCACAAAAGAACGCAGACCCAGTGATTGCAAGACTTGCTGGCAAACCTCTACTTCTTCAGTTCGACTGGCGCCTGGTCTGGGAGTGAGGCTGATGCGGATGGTGTCACCGATGCCCTCCATCAGCAAGATTGATAACGCTGCCGTTGAGGCAACTATGCCTTTGTTGCCCATGCCGGCCTCGGTAAGACCAAGATGCAGTGCATACTCGCACTGTCCTGCCAGTTTGCGGTAAACATCAAGCAGATCCGGCACTGCCGAAACCTTAGCGCTCAAGACGATCTTGTCTTTGGCCATGCCGTAGTTTTCGGCCAATTGCGCTGACTGCTTGGCGCTTTCGACCATGGCATCGATCAAAACTTCGTGTGCATCTTTCGGAGCGGATTGCCGAGCGTTACCATCCATCATGGCCGCCAACAGATCCTGATCGAGCGAACCCCAGTTAACGCCTATACGCACAGGCTTGTTCCATTTTAAGGCGACTTCAACCATCGAGCGAAAATTGCTGTCGTGTCGCTTACCCTGACCGACGTTGCCCGGATTAATGCGGTATTTCGCCAACAGGCGTGCGCAGTCATCATACTCAGTCAACAAAAGGTGACCGTTGTAATGAAAATCGCCAACGAGAGGGACGTCAATGCCATCACGCTCAAGCAGCGAGACGATTTTCGGTACGGCGGCAGCCGCTTCCCGGGTATTGACGGTTATTCGCACAATCTCTGAACCTGCCTGCCACAAGTCCTTGATCTGTTCGGCTGTTGCCGTGGGATCTTCAGTCGGCGTATTAGTCATAGATTGCACCAGAATCGGCTCATCGCCGCCCAGAGCAAGGTTGCCAATCTTTACACGAGCTGACTTACGGCGCTTCTTTTCCATGATATTTAAATTGGCTCTGCGATTTCCGAAGTTTGCTATGGCTAGATTCTATTAGATTTTCCCTTTTAGTGTCTCGCTAAGCAAAGAAACCTGTCATGGCCTGCCACTATTGGTGACAATCGAGATCATTTTTACCAAGATTTTTATTGAACATTTTATCGAACATTATTTTGAATATCTTTACAGAATAATAGTCGGCACCAAGCCTTCAAGGGGATGATGATACTATGCCTTAATGACTTATGTCATTCTGGTAATCGCTGCTTTGCTTTGTGAAGTAAGCTGCAATTTGCCGATCGGTTCAATGCCGCTGGCCCTGACTGCGGAAGGGGCGTCTCGTAGCAGCACAGCGGTCGCTATGGGTTGCGGTATGTTTGCCGCACTTGCCGTCAGCGTGCCGCGGCATCATGGTGGATCGCTTTGGCCGATTGATTGTGATGCGAATCGCTGCCGCTAGCAGTGTTCTGATGATGATCGTCATGAGCGTTACTCATGGCACGATTGTCAGTGGCTTGCTAGTAGGTGTGAGGTCGGTTGTTCTCATTTTTTATATGACAGCGCAGTTTGCCTATGCCAGCAACATTGTTAGTCGTGAGAGAGCGGTGTCCGCCGCAGGTACAATGGGCATTATCGGCAATATTGCCTTTGCCAGCGGCCGGCGCTGGGTGTTTATCTTTGGCAGCATGGCGTCGGTCGTGAACAATATATTTATGCCTCGGTCCTCAATTTACTGGGAACAGCTGTGCTGTTTCTTTTGCCGTCAAAGCATGATGTCCGTCCGACTCGGCCGCCGAGTCGGCGCATTATCTTTCGGATGGCCTGGCTGCCGGCAATGATCTTCGTTCTTTCTTGCACACTGCAATACGGCGTTAATGGTGCATTAGCTGTATTGGCATTCCATGATCGTGGTATTGCCAATGGTGCATTGATCTTTAGCGCTAGCGCCCTGACCACGGTGTTAGCACGCTATCCAGCCGGACGGCTCGTGGAGCGGTTTGGCGCCCGGACTATAGCTGTGCCTACGGCAATCATCCAAGGTTGTGGTTGTTTGCTGGCCGCGCGCGCCACGAACTCCTTGGCAGTTATTTTTGCCAGCATCTGCCTGGGTATAGCTTGGGCGGCTGTTGTGCCGATTGGTTTGGCCCTGTTTTTTGAAACAAGTTCCCAGCGCAGCCGCGGTGCGGCAATGGGCTCGTATAATTTAGCCTTTGGCTTTGGTGGCGCCTGTGGTGCACTAATTGCGACTGTGTCTATTATGCTGGGGGCTGGTTACTCCCAAGCGATTTCTATCTGTGCTCTTGTACCGTGCCTGGCGCTTGGCTATTTACTGGCTGCACCAAAAAAGCGCGTGCGAGCAACGAGCATCGATCGCTGTTGACTAGGCAACGCTTTTTCGGCCAAGGAGTGAGATTCTAAATAACCTGGGGACTGGGCTCAGACCAGAAGGCAGGGTTATTTTCGCGAATGCTGTAAACACTTTCCTCATCGTTGTCCGGGCCGACAATAAGATGGTCGATAACGGACACACCTAAGATCTTGCCGGCGCTGATCAACTGTCTGGTCGTTTCTAAATCTTCCGGGCTCGGTACGAGCGTCGCTCCTGATGGATGATTGTGACAGACAATGATGGCGAAGCAATTGCCCAGTAAGGCTGCTTTGAACACTTCCCGTGGATGGACCAGGCTCGATGACAGCGTGCCATGGGAGACCTCGTGTAATCCTGTCACTTCGTTTTTCGCATTGAGATGGAGGCTGACGAAGTGTTCCTCTGGTGCGTGACGCAGCGGTATCAGGAACCTGGCAGCATCCTTGGGGGTAGATATGGCAATTCTTTTTTTTCGTCCATCTCCCTCTCTCACTATGGCCAAGCGAATCTTTGGCACCCCATAATTCAAGCGGTCGGCTAAAGTTTTGACCCGGGGCATTTGCGCTCCTTTACCTAAGGTTTCAGTAAAAACGGCAATTACCGTCGTCGGTTCTGCCGTTTTTGTTTGCTTCATTACTTATTACGATGCGGCCGCATGAAAAGTTCAATTTCATTGGGAACTTTTTGACAGAAATCCTTTATGTTTATCTAGCGCGAAAAGCGATAGCCAGCGTCGAGCTGGTGCTTTGGAGAAGATTTGGGCTGGTCAAACACATGTAGCCTAGCAGACCAACAAGTGCCCGAGCTCACCGCTTATCTTTCGCCAGCAGAACCGCGCCTCCGTCGCCAGACGCTAGGACTTTACTTGCTTCACAAATTGCTTAGCGCCGTCTTCAGCCGCTTGGTGCTGGCGCTGCTGCTCTTCAAGGTTCCGGGCATAAACATCAACCGCCATTCCTGCTGAGGTTGTAGTGCCTAGGCGTGGGACATAAACAACTTCTGCGCCGTTCGCTTGACTATGTTCAATACCATTAGCATCGGTCCATGTGTGCTCCGGTCCAATAGATACGCCTTTACCATTTCCCTCTGAGAAGTACGTTCCGCCGTCCTTCGTTTGAACAATGTCTCTAACTCCGGCAAGCCCGGGTTTAGGCAAATTGTCCCAGGACACGGCTCCGCCGCCACCTTTAGCCACGTCTCTAATGTCGGCTGGTGCGTATTCTGTGCTGACAATCCTCGACTGAGGCGATGGTGGCGTTGAGTCAGCCACGTTAGCATGCCCTTCGTACTGACCGTGGTGATTTTTGTTGTAGATGTCAGATCGACTAAAATCGATGCCGGTTACTTTGCCGTTTTCCATGTCAAAGTGAATAAGGGAGTTAGGATCGTTGTTGAAGTCAGCAATGACTTCCTTCATCATGTCTGGATTGTTTTTCAATTCAAATCGAACTTCTTTGGCTAATCTCCCACCGTCACCCGATTTGGCAAGATGGTTCAATGCTTGTATTTCGTCTCTAACGAGCGCTGCCAAATCAGAATTTTGGGTCATTATCGTATTCTCCTTGGTCGCATCCATGCGCGTATATAGCCGAGAGTAACAAAATCTGGACAATCAACTCACAGGAGTGCAAGTCTTACTGTGTCAGCAATTGACATTAAAGACGTTTCCGAACTGTTAACGGTGTCGATCAGTCTTCTCAATCATGACGTTCTATCGCCGACAACTAAAGGTTCGAAGGTTCCGCCAATTCCTTTCGGGCTTTCCGCTGGTGCTGCCCAATATCTTTCGCCAGCAGGACCGCGACTTCGTCAAGAGACACAAGGACTTATTTGGCTTAATTCAACAAGTCGAACTGGCACTGATTTTGCAATGTAAAGGTTAGGTCTTGAGGAGGGGGGTGCTGTCATTGGCATCGTCAGACCCTGAGTCCATGCGAATGCCGGATATTATTCCGCGATTGTCCATTTTTGTTATTGATACGTGTGTGGGATCAAGACACTTCAAATCAATGGCCAAACGAGTCATCTCGTGTTCGCGTTGTGCCACGCTCTTCTTCTTAATTAGAATAACCGTATTGGAGTATGACTTGAATTCAGCCTCCGCTTCTCGAATTTTGTTTAGTGCGAGCAGACCGGCAATTGCTTTTGCTTCTTTGTCCGTCGGGTCTGGTTTAGGCAAATGAAACTCAAGATCTACACCGCCGCCCTTTGCTGCCTGCACAACCTTAATGTCTTTAGGATCAAGACAAACAACATCGGCAAGGAGCTGGTTGGTCTCAGTTATACGCTTACCGACAGGTTCCTTCTGCTTCCATATTTCCAGGACCTGTTCAATCAAGAGAGCGTGAGCTTTGTCAACTTCTCCCGCTTTAGCCCAATTGGCTATTTCAACTGCGCGTAGGTTTTGTTCACAAGCGTTCTTATTCGGATTCGCCAAGGCGTTTCCCTCTCAGACTCTATTCACCCATGTATATAGCCGCGAGTAACAAATTCTGGACAATCAACTCACGGCAGTGCAATTCTTACTGTCTCAGCAATTGATATTCATCTCCTGACTTCTCTATGAGAGAGCGGTCGGGCTATGATTAGGCAGTAATCGCTCATTTATGGATGGTTTTCGGTTACCGTTCGTGCTAGCAAAGAATCTCCCTGGACAAACAAGAGTTGAACTAGATCAAAAACCGTCTGCCGACGAGTTTTGGAAGATCTTGCAGCGCTATTTTGTCTTTGAAGAGCCGTCCAGTCGTTGGGCGCATCTGCGCCGGAGAATGTTCAAGGGGGCGGCTAAAAGCTTGACTCCTGCCGTAATTGCTGCGCTCAGTCCACTCGATCAAGCGTGTCTTTTCGCCGACTTATACGGGACGAGTCAAGGGAACAAGGGTTGGGCAGACGGTGATTCGGTCCATATAAATCGGCTTTTGAATCTGGTTCTGGCCGGCAAGGACATAGCTAAATTTCAAAGAGCTGCTTTTGATATTTGGGCAGCGAGGGTTAAGCAGTCCTATTTTTCATCTGTTGATCGGCAGGATCTTAGCCAAATCGAGGAGCTGTCGCGGGCGATCGCCAGCAAAATGAATTTGTCGCCTAGTCAAATGCAATGGCTGCAACATTCAGCCATTGCCGTACCAAATTGGCTAGGTTTGCAAGAAAATGGACCATGGGCCAATGATAGTCGAGCACAATTGATTCGCAAGGTCATTCGATGCTTGGGCTCACGAGTGGCTAGTTTTGCCACTGCAGCCGATGAATCACAGTCGATTGATCAATACATCAGTCACTTGGATTCGGTGTCACAAGCATTTGACGAAGAGCTCAGGCACTCTCGCCCCCACCTACCTGCCAACTTTCTTCCCGAGCGCATTTTGCTGGTGGAAGGACAGACTGAACTAATCTTGATCCCGCACTTTGCCCGGTGCCTGAACTTCGATTGGAATTCACTTGGCGTAATGCTTGTCTCTGCCGGTGGTGCAAATGAAGTTGTCCGTCGATACTTGAATTATCGGGAGCTTGTCGCCATACCAATTGACTGCCTCTTGGACGGAGACGTGGTAAGTCACGCCGATGCGCTCTCAGAACAATTGCGAGATCAGGATCGGCTCTTCACTTTAGTTGAGGGTGAGATAGAAGAGATCTTTTCCAGGGAGCAATTGACAGCGATCGCTAATGTGTACTTTGCCGCCCATAAAGAAAGGTCGGTTCAACCTGCAATTTTGCTAAGTGATGTGGACGAGCAGATGTCAAAAAAGAACGCCCTGGCGCGAATCTGGCGGAAGCGCGGCTTAGGCTCATTCGATAAGATTGGCTTCGCCAAAGCTGTGGCACAGAGTATCCGGCGTCCTGAGCAAGTACCATTGACCATGGTTAAGATCATCGAGCGAATTGCTAATGAATGCGGCAGATCAGGAGCTTGAGCATAAATCGGCGAAGCCGAAGAAGTTGAACCTTCCGGCCATCGCCGCTGCCGTCATATGGATCCTGAGCATCGGCTTCGCTTTAACTATCCCCGGCACCTCTAAATATAATTGGGTAGCCGATGCCTTGCTGCTCTTTGGCTTTTTCCCGCTTTTGTTCGCCTATCCAGCAGGTTGGACTTGGTTTATCTTTGGCCTCTTAAATATGGCCATCGGCTTCATCCTGGAAGTCAGCTATCACGTGCCTGACGCGGCACTTACCAAACAACTGATCAGTCTTCGCCAAGGTTTCCAGGCATCGCATCCAACTTTAGTGTGGATATTGATGGGCGCATTATGCACCGTATACGGTATCATGCGCATGTTCAAAAATGCTTACTGCTTTATTTGCTTACAGTGGAGAAAGCACAACAAGAAGACTTCGTTGACCTGAAATTACTTGCTTGCTATTTGTCTGCCGCCGATCATCACTCTGACCGAGCCGTCCTCAGGAACCAAGACGCGGGCAAGAAAGTGCTTGTTTGACTCAAATTTGGCTGGCGCTGTGCCTGTCAAAGAACTTAAGTGTGACCGCCCTTGCATTTGTTGATCGAGATAATTGGACTTCTTTGAAACGACAAGCCATTGCTTGATCAGAAAATTGTACAAAGACGCCTCTTTGTTCTTCTGTTTGATCAATTTCTTTTCCAGTGCCTCAGCATAGAGAAGGCGGCCGTCCATGTCCGTTGGCGTCATCTCTACCGCGCGCTGCAATACTGCAATCGCTCGATCGTAATCGCCAAAACGCATCAACTGTTCTCCTTCCAGGCGGAGTGAATCAGCCTTAGGCACGCCTAGTTCCAAAAGTTGATCGGATGATACAACGCTGGAACTGGCTGGCAGGTTCGCCGGATCTGGGGAAAGTCGTTCACTCTCTTTGGCTGAGGCTGGACTGAAAGACCCCAGACCGGTGCTCAGGCAAAATAGAAATACCAACATGACCGACACATAGGTATAGACTATTTTGCAGAGGTGTTTTTCGTTTAGCATTTTTTCTCCCAGACAGGCATCAATTCTAGCTACTTGTTGACGAAACTCGACGAAGACTTAAGATGTTTTGGCAATACGCTCCCGATTACTAAATGAGCCGACACGTGCGCCGGCAACTGATTGCCTCAGGCTGACAATCGCTTCTGGCACGTTCTTCTGCCCGTAGACACTGTTTCCAGCCACCAAGACATTCGCTCCAGCCTCAACCACTAATTTACTAGTCTCACTGTTAATACCACCATCAACCGAAATATACACATCATAAAGTCCGGCTTGATCAAAAAGGTCTCTAATCTCTCGAATCTTTGGCACGACGTTGCTGATAAATTTCTGACCACCGAAACCCGGATTTACTGTCATTACCAGGACAATGTCCAGATCGTTGAGAACGTAGCGAATGGTATCAGGGGAGGTGGCTGGATTGATCGCTACGCCTGCCTTCTTACCTAATGACCGGATATGGGAAAGTGTTCTTTGTAGATGCGTGCAGGCTTCCACATGAACGATAATATGGTCAGCGCCAGCCTTGGCAAATTCATCTAAGTACAGGTCTGGTTCAACAATCATCAAATGTACATCCAAGGGCAACTTGGTATAAGCTCGCAAACCACGGACAACCGGTATGCCAATCGTAATGTTCGGCACGAATCGGCCGTCCATCACATCTACGTGAATCCAGTCTGCTTTGCCCTCTTCGGCCTTCTTCAAAGCATCGCCTAGAAAGGCGAAATCGGCTGAGAGGATGGATGGTGCGATTAAAACCGGCATTCTTGGCCTTTTACATTTGAGAGTTAAGTCCTGACGGGCGCTGCCGTCACTGCAAGGCAATGCATATCATGACTACCGACTTATGCCCGGTCAAGTGCAACTGACGTGGATTACAGCGTTTGAGATATGAAGATATTTTTACATCCAGACAATATAAGCAAAGGCGTCGGTCGCTTTGTGCGCTGGAGAGCTATAAGCTATACAGCGCAAAATGTCAGGCAACGAGGCGAATATGGATTTTAAGTTGAGTGAGGAGCAATTTGAGTTTCAAAAACTGGCGCGCGAATTTTCTGAGCGTGAGATTGCTCCCAATGCCCAAAGATACGATCAATCGGGCGAATTCGCGCGCGAGATTTATCAGAAGGCTTGGTCTTTAGGATTGATGAACGTAACTGTGCCCGAGGCAGCCGGCGGGCTGGGCTTGGGATTGTGGGAAGCTTGTCTGATTGCCGAAGCCTTGGCCTATGGATGCTCCGGCATCGCCAGCGCCATCGAATTTAGCTCAATCGCTCAATCTGCCCTAATTACAGCGGGTAGCCATGAACAGAAGCAAAAGTATCTTGCTCCACTCAACGCAGAACTCACATTTGGTGGCATCGAAATCGACGGATTTCTCAGCAATGCCCCGACACTGAAAGTAAAAAAGAAGGCTGGCAATTTGACTATTGATGGGACATGTAACCGGTTGCTTAATGCATCGTCGGCTGAATGGTATGTAATTGCAGCAAAGGAAGGCGAGAGCGATAGCCAGCGTTTTTTCGTTCTCCCTTCGCGATCGGCCGGGATCAAAATTGGTGGCACTACAACTCAACTTGGTCGCCAGGCGGCGGACATTTGCGCTGTTACCTTCCAGGATGTGATTGTGCCGGGAGAGGCTGAGATTGAACAAAGCCGCACGAACAGCATGACAAATTTAGTGGCCGTCGAAGCGCACACACTGATTGCCGTCGGCATGGTAGGTATTGCTCAAGCGGCGCTTGATCATGCCGTGCGTTATGCCAATGAGAGAAAGACATTCGGCAAATTGATCGCTGAACATCAAGCAGTGGCCTTCATGATTGCGGACATGCGCCAAAAATATCGAAGCAGCAAGGTTGTTGGCGTGGCAGGCAGCGGTGTTATACGACAGAAACCAGGAGGCCACCAAGCAAGCAGCCACAGCGCATGTTTTTGCAGGTGATACCGCAATCAAGGCAGCAACCGACTCAGTCCAGATATTTGGCGGCTACGGCTATTCGAAAGAATATCCGGTCGAAAAGTTGATGCGTGACGCCAAGACGTACCAGACGATGACCGCTAGCGTTTATGCACTGCAGTCTGAGCTTGGTCGTAATTTGCTCCTGACGAATTGAGGCCATAATCGGTAATTCTCTTGTCCTGAGGCGAGACTAATAGAAAATAAAATGACTGCACCTGTGCAAAAAGGACAACTGTTGATAGTGAAAGTACCGCCTTATTATGAGAAGGAATATTTCTACGAAGTGACAAGCGCAGGAGATAAGCTTATTCGAGCGAATCTGCATAAATCGTCGAAAGTAAAACGAAGTTGGAGCATAGAAGAGTTTCGTCTGTTGCTCGATCTTGAGATTGTGAAAGTTGTAGAAAAAGACAGCTTACCAGCCAAGCCGCCCAATCCCTGATTAATAGCCGCAGTCAGCATTTTGTCTAATTTTCCCGGCGGATCGTGTTAGGTAGCTAATCGACAGCATTCCTTAGTGCTGTGTGATTAAAATGTGACATGCTTATCAACTTCCTCTTCTGTGAAGCTGCTTTTTGGACTCTCCGAAATCGCGCCTTCGCATAGGTTTCGCGCGTTTAATCGACTTTCATATGTGACGGTGCCCAGGCTGACCATGTCACATTTTAATCACCTGCCGCTATATCCAACATTTACGGATCTAATTTGGCTAAGAGTCGCTCACTATCAATTTAGTTAGTTATTGGCCATTTGGCGCAACGACCGGAGTTGAGGTAGATGGGCTGTTAATGACATTAGAACGTGGTGCGTTAACAGCTGATTTTGACGCGGCAGCTGGCCGTGTTGGGGGTGCGGCAACCTGATGGGAAGTTGCTGTGGCAGCAGCAGTGTTAGAACGAATGGCGTTTTTTTGATGTGTTTTGTGTCGTCTCCATTTTCGTCTACGCTTGGTTTTCTTCTGTCTTTGGAGCGACTGTTTCGGCTGCACTGCTCGTACTGGTTGTGCGTCTGGCTGTGCTGAGTCTGACATGATCGATGACCCAAGCTGGGTTAGCCAGTTTGCAGGCCGCCCATTGGCTGCCTGCTTATTTTCCACTTTTTTGGGTTGAGCGACCTTGCGATCAATCTTTGCGCGGGTACCTTTTTTGTTGGCAATTTTGTTGGCAGTCTTTTTAACATCGGTTTTCTTCTCGGGAGCAACTGGTTCATCCCCTTCTCCTGTCAGAGTTTTCTCAACAAGCATGCCGTTCTTTCCGAGAAGCGGAGCAAGGATGCGATGAGCTCTACCTGGAAAATAAGCTTGCAGTGTAAAGCGAATAGCGCAAAAAAATAGAGTGGCGCCGATCAGTAAATAAAAGAGTTGTTCTGACAGACTGCGAACGTGACGCCTCAGCTTCGTAGACTGTCTCGCTTTTTCGAAATCAGAAGAGGACAGGTTGTCATCGAGCCGCCGGGTCAGATCTTGCTGTCTGATGCCGCTTTTCAAGCCTCCCAGCTTACTTATCTCATTGGAAGTAGTATGTCGGCCGCAGACAATGCAAAACTTTAAACCGAAATTCAAGATCGCGCCGCAGTAGGGGCAAGAAGCTGGCATTTAATTAGATGAATCCTGATTCAGTGGCGGCCCACACCACTAGGTTCACTATAGCATTCTTAAATTGGAGCCTTGCCGTGTTGCACTGTTGATTCTCAAACACTAACGATGCAGGACTTGCCAACTTCAATTTAGTGCTCTTCCTCAACGGCTAAATTATGTCTGCGAGGCACCGGTTTCAGTGGCACAATACCGGGTGTACATCTCGGAAATTGCTTCCCGATCGTGCGTCAGTGTGTCCTGCTGACCGTTGAGCTGCACGATGCGGTCCTTCAGCTCCTGGATCTGCTGGTGAATCGCGTTTATCTCTTCGTTGATTTCCGTCTCCGTGAGAGTAAGCGCTTCTGCAAGCGTCGAAAATGCCTTCTCAAGCTCGCCTTCTGCCATGCCAGTTTCCTTTCAATGCTGTTTCTCGTGCCAATATTTACCAACCCGCTAGGAACAACGGAGGCAAGTTATGGCTTATTTTACTGCAGCGCTCCTACTATTACACAAGCTCGCTAAAAGCTTGATAACGTTATATACCAGCACCGTGCAAAAACGCATCTAGCGCATCTGGGTGATGCTCCCGCAGGTCCGCTGGGGCCGATTGCGCGCTGTCAATGGTTGTTGGTCCAGTTTTAGCCGCCGCTTTTTCAGCCTTAGCCGGCGGTAGCTGGCTTTTCAGTTGAGCGACTTGTTCCTCGAGCCGGTCAAGACTATCTTTTAGACATTTGATCGCTTGAGCTTCAATGTCCAAAGTGTCATCTCGATCAATTTTCTGACCATCCTGGAATATGACTCGACCGGGAACGCCTACGACAACGGCATTAGCAGGCACATCCTTAAGGACGATTGAGCCGGAAGCGACTCTTGTGTTGTTGCCGATGGTTATGTCTCCTTGAACCTCAGCGTTGCTGCCGACGATTACTCCATTGCCGAGCGTCGGATGGCGTTTTCTCAGACGAGTGGCGGCACCCATCCTGGCTGCTGCACCTGCCCCAAGTGTGACGCCTTGATAGATAACCACATCGTCTCCGACGATCGCCGTCTCGCCGATGACAACACCCATGCCGTGATCGATAAAAACTCGTCTGCCGATAACAGCGCCTGGATGGATTTCAATGCCAGTGAACATGCGCCCTAGGTGGGAAATGAGACGGGCAAGTGTCAAATGCCCTCGCCGCCAAAGGGCATGAGCAAGCCGCTGGATCATAATCGCGTGAAACCCTGGATAGCACAAAATTACCTCCAGCTTGCTTCTGGCTGCTGGATCTTTACTCAGGATCGTTTCGATCAGCTCGTTGATCTGGCCGCTATTCATGGAATTTGTTACCGAGATAGAAAATCTGTTGGTGCTCAGGGCAAGGCTGGCTGTTCAAGTTGGGGTTTAAAAGTACCTTATAAATGGCATTTAAATGATGGGTGGGCGCCGATTTAGATTAATTCTGGGCAGAGCCGAAGTTCTGTATCCTGACTACGTAGTTTTCCCATTCTAGCTCGGGTTATAAAGATTATCCTAGATTAACACTGCGCCTTGCCTGTCTAAGAACACTTCACTGCGGATAGAACCTCACAACACCCCGTTGCCTCTGGTAAATCACGGGCAGTTGTTGAAGAACAAATGGCTAACAACGATACAAAACCTTTAACTTTGGGAGACCTGCAAGTAAGCAGCAGCCAGTCTGATGCCAAGTCTTTGGGCGAAAAGGGCCGCCCGTCGTTTCCATAGTGAGTTTGAACAAATCTCTCTCACTCAGTCCGGCAAGAAAAGCATTGAGATAGGAGCTGGCAAGTCTGACCACATCCTCAGTCCCACAGCGTTGAAAGTTGGCACTGCCGTCGTCGTTGTGGGTGTTGCCGCAGTAGCTGTTAAGTATCATATGGGCGCTTTGGAAAAAGGCGTTGTTGGCGAAGGATTAAGAGGATTAGAAGGACTCAGAGAATTAGAACCAACTGGCGCTAAGTTGGAGCGACTGGAAAGCACTATCGGCGCTCGCTCCTTGTTTTCGAGCTCGACTCACACCTATGCCGAGGCGCGTTCAGCGACTGGATCCTTGAGCACTGCCTATAGAGCAGGTAGAGCGGGGGCGATCGATACCGCTGGAACCGTCTCCTTGGGTGGCCAAGAAGTGAAGTTGGCCAGGAACGCCACGACTGAATTCAGAAATGCGACGACTGAATTCAGAAATGCCACATCTGAAGTCAGAAATGCGACGGCTGAAATTGGTGGCGTCCGCCCGGCGACCAAATTGTCGGCTGACATGCACGGCGTGCCCACTGGACTGCAATCAACTACGCGCAGACTGGAAAGCGGAATCGAACCATCTACTAACTCCTTATTCAGACCGGTGGCAAAAAATACACGGCCGGTTGAATTTATTGAGACTGGACTCGATGGCGCGCCTTCGGCACCTGGACCTAAACCGGCCGTAAATGTGCACACGACACCGCGGCTAGTCAGCACAACGGAAGTACCAGGCAGAGTGGGTCGTGTAGAAACAACAGTGGCCCGCACTGTTCCAGGAAAAATGGAGCTGATTCCTCATTCTGTGCCGGCTAGAGTAAACGAGCCTGAAATGGCAGCAGCAGTCCGCGAGCGGTTGGCAACGACGACCAGAACATTTAGTGACGGATTAGACAGATTAGCAGAAGGAGGCGGCAAGCAAACTTTGACCGCCGAGCAACGGATTGCGGTGGTCAATCTGCAAGCAGATACGGCAAAGCTAGTTAAGGCATCGGAGCCGGAGCGGCGAGAGCTTCTTGCAGCGATGCAGCGAAATATGGATGCGCTACCGCCAGATTATGTCGCGCCGCTACAAACACATTTTGAGCAGCTTAATGGACTCAACCATGATCTTAGTCAAATAGCAGCAGTTGAGGATGCCCGAGCTGGTCTTGCCTCTTCCGTTCGATCGGCCGACCTGGGAGCTGCGGCTAACAAAGCGGCAGCAGAAAGATTGCAGCAAAATGCGACTGCCTTCGCCGAGGGCCGTTTGACAGCCACCGAAGAACGGCAGATCGTCCCGCAAATGATGCACGATTTTTCGGCAGTGCGAGCTGACCTACCGCCCGAACAAGCAAACGTAATCGAAAGCCAATTGACCGCCTTCAGAGAAAGTCGCAATGCTCTGGATGGCCAGGTCGCTACCCGAGCGTTTGCTGCCGATACACAGCAATTGCAAAGGGAAGTGGGCACTCTCAGAGCCAGTTTCCCTGAATCCGGATCTGAAACATCGACAGTATTTAGACGATCGACAGAGGCTCTGCAGGCGGATTCTGAACGGCTTGCCAGTCCGGAGTTGACAGCTGTTGAGCGCCGCAACGTCCTCACGCAAATGCAAAGGCAGGTTGAGCAATTGCGTGCAAACGGTGCTCTGCCTGAAAGCTTAGCTCCAGTAGAACAAAACATTGCCCGTCTCTCTGCGGCGAATGAAGTGACTATACAAAGTACATGTCGCTCCGCCATTGAGGAATACTCGGCAGCCGTTGTTCGCGATGCCCATTCAATTCGCTTGCCGGTGGAGGCAGCTGAATCCAGCGAAGTGAATCTAGCTCGCACACGATTGATCGAAAATGCGCGCTCACTGACTGAACCTTCCGCCGATCGAACAGTGTTGCTGCGTGAAATGAGCGCTGATGCACGCCAGCTCGAAGCTGCCGGACACGATGTGACATCGCTGCAATCGAACATCGCTCGGCTCGATCAAACAAGCGGTGAGCTAAATCAAGCCACTAGAAACTTCGAGCGACTTTCAGCTCGCGCTTCTGAATTTGATGCCGAAGCCGGATCAGGTGTTCGCGGCTCCGTCCAGTCACCTTCTTCTCCTCAGTCTTTTCAATCGTTTCAATCTCCCACGCCAGAGCGGACCTGGGAAGGACAAGCTGACGGTGCTGAACGCCCATTGACGCATACTGCCGATGCTGCTCCCACGGACCGATTGAACAGAGCGGTTGGCGACACAGCAGTGGGACGCGGGGCACCGGAACAACTGATGGCCGATGCTCAAACACCGGTTCGTGATATCGAAGGAGCAGGACGGCCACTAAAAGAAGGATCTTCAGGCACCGCACAGCATGTAACCAGTAATGAATTTGGCGTCAGACAAGCAGATGCAGTCCCGGGCGAAGCACTGCCGAGGAGAGCCCAAGCTAACATTGACGTTCCTCAAACAGCGTCAGAACGTACCGTAGTTAGGTCAACAGAATCGCATGCTGCCGATCTTCAAGCAACGGCTCGTCAGGGTGGCAGCGTACCAGAGAGCGGACATGTTGGCGGTGAGCAAGGTAGCGAAGTCGGTCGGGCTAGCGACCATTCGGTTGTGGCCGCAAATCAGCACGGTCCTCAAAGTGTCGGCAAAACTGCTCAATTGAACTTTGCGCCACCAACAGAATCGCGAGACGCCGGCACCGTTCGCGGTGGCGACCAACATCTCAATCTACGAGCTGCGAATTCAGTGGACGGCACGGCCACCCTGAATCAAGCTGTGCCTCGCACATCAGCCTTGAATCAGAATGTAAATGGATTGTATCTGACGGTCAGCAGTTCACAGCAACACTTAGGCGATATCTCAGCCAGAGCAGCTGCAATAGAAGCGGCGCAAAAAGTTCAGCCTGTGCCGGTCGGTTTGTTAGCCAATCACCGCGCCCAAATCTATGGATATGGCGCAGGCTTGGCGGCTATGTCGGCTCCGGCTGCATTTGCGGCTGAGAAGACAAACGCACGCACTGGACAAAGCGATACTATCGCCGGCACTGTTTCTGCTGATAGCAGATCCGGTGCCTCGCCTGCTCCTCATCGCCAAGCCACCAACTCTCCCAGTTCAACTGCCGCGGTCACCGGCTTAGACAACACGGCTGACCGCCTTTCCGGAGGCAATTCAAATAACGCTCTACCGATAGATGTCCGCTCTAACAACGCTGTGGGTAACGTCGCCAGCATAAGCGACACTTTAGCCACCGGCGCTCGTAGTTCGTCAGTCGCAGGACCTCCGCAACTAGAGGCAACCACAACCAACGCAGCTGGCCACGTCGCCAACCCGCAATCTTCCAACTCTGCCGACCTAACCATAGCTAGACAGGGGAATGAATCTGGACAAAGCACTGGGCGCGCTGATGGTGCCGCCCCCGTTAAAGATTATCCAACATCTGCATCATTAAATGCACCATCTACGGTACCAGCCCAATCGGACGGTAATTTTAGAAATACTGAGCGAACTGAGCCAATGAGGATGGCTAGCGGTGATTCGTCAACTACCACTAATGTCGCTGTTCCTGGCCTTGTTAGCGCTGCCCAGGGAGCAGTTACTGTCTCACCTTTAATGCAAGCAGTGATTAGCGAAGTAGGCAGCCATAGCGGTCAAGCATTTTCACTGATGCCGGTCTACGCGGGCAATATTGGCGGTCCGGACATCAGAAATGCGTCAGTCCTTTGGCTCAGTCCCAATCAAGCAGTGTTTGCACCAGGGAAGTCTGAATTTGTCCCCGCCGAGGCCGCGCCAGCTTCATCAACGCTCTCGCGTCAGAGTGGCTTGTTAGCCAGCTTGGGAGTGTCTGATATTGTCGGCAGCACTAAACGAGGGAGAATTCACACTCCTGGGTTCCCCAACCCGTTTGATGAAAAATTCTCAGTCCCGCCCACTATTGCCATGCGAGAAGCGCAGCAGTCCAAGTTATCGTCAATTTCTGGCAACAACATATTAGGACAAAGCATCCGGGCTCGCAGCAACGCTGCCTCCACCACAGCCCATCTTCTCAAAAAGGAGGTCGTAGCAGCCACTGATCCGTCGCGTTCGGTCACCAACACGAAAGCGCCAGCTGCTCAGCCGGCTCAATCGGTGCTTGCCCAGGGCGTGACTAATTCCCAGCCGAGCACGGCCACCGCTGCCGGCGGTGCCAATTCAAGTACGACTGTAGCAGATAACATCGCCAGTAACGCCCTTAAGGCAAGTACAACCGCTTCCTCACAAGAGGAAGAGCGGGCAGTGGTTAGCGGCTGACGGCAGACTAAGCTACGTAGCGTTTCATCGCCAAAACTGTGTTATGGCCGCCAAACCCTAGCGCTTCCACTAAAGCATAGTCAACGCTGGCATCTCGAGAAACATTTGGCACATAATCGAGATCGCATTTTGGATCCGGCTTGTCCAGATTAATCGTCGGATGAATTTTCTGGTGATGTAGAGTCAAGGCTGTGGCTGCAGCGCCGATCGCTCCGGCACCACCAAGCAGGTGTCCGACCATAGATTTAGTACTGGAAATCTGCAAATTGTACGCGTGCTGGCCGAAGACACTCTTGATCGCCAGAGTTTCGCGCTCGTCATTAAGCGGAGTGGAGGTGCCATGAGCATTTATGTAATCGACGTCTTCCGGCTGAATTTCAGCATCGCGAAGCGCTTCTCGAATGGCCCGGGCAGCGCCCGCACCAGTTTCTTCCGGTGCCACTATATGCGATGCATCGCAAGTGGCCCCGCCGCCGACGATTTCGGCGTATATGGGAGCATTACGTCTAAGCGCGTGTTCGAGTTCTTCTAAAATCAAGACGATAGCGCCTTCGCCAATAACGAAGCCGTCACGGTCGATGGCAAACGGTCGGCTTGCCTGCTGCGGTGTATCATTTCGTTTGGACAATGCCATCATGTTACTAAACGATGCCACTGCAAAAGAGTTTAAGCATGCCTCGCTGCCGCCAGAAATCATGACGTCGGCGCGATTATGCTTGATATACATGTAAGCATCAAAAAGAGAGTCAAGCCCGCTTGCACAAGCTGTCGCATCGCTCTTGGCTCGGCCCTTTGCACCATATTCGATGGCAACTTGTCCAGAGGGCGCGTTGGGCATCAGTCGGATGATCGAGCGGATACCAATTTTCTTTGGGCCTCCTTCCATGAGCTTGATGTAGTCAGCCGTAGTGGTGATCAGACCACCGACACCTGTGCCGATGAAAGTGCCAACTCGCTCGGGTTCAGCCTTTCTTATTTCAAAATTGGCATCTTCTAGTGCCAACTTAGAGGCTGCCATAGCAAACAAGGTTACCCGATCCATCTCTTTCATCATTGAATTGACTTTGCGAGGGTCGGGGTAAAAGTTCTGAACGTTGAAATCTTTCACTTCTGCGGCAATTTTGACCGAAAGTCCAATTTCGTCTGGATCAAAGAGAGTCAAGCGCCTGACACCGCTTTCACCAGCAAGCAAAGCTTTCCAGGTATCCTCCTTGCCTATGCCCACTGGACTGATGCTGCCTATGCCACTCACAACAACGCGTCGATTTTGCATTGAATTCTCGTTTGCGCGAATTAATAGTCGATTGCTCTTAAAAGCCGCTCACGTCTTTCGACGCGGACTCATAACCGCATCATTTTAACCTCTAATTGCCGACAACTCCAATTTTAACTGGGCAGACTGACGTAAGAATTCAGCTAGAAATGCCTGTAACTGTCAGGAACTGCCACTCTTTGCATGTTGTCAAGTAATTTACATCAAGTCTTTATTGGCAGAGCAATGAAATTACTACTGCGCGAAAGCAACACTCACTCGTCTTTCTTACGCCCACCTTACAGCGGTTACCTTCGTGTGGATAGAATTTGTATATCTATCGAACTCACAGGGAAAATCTTTATTACCGCCTCTGGCAAACATGAGAACAGCCGGTTCTATAGGATACGCATCAAAAATGCTCAGGACGGACAGCCACCAAACGTGGTGCCTGCCCCATCCTCGTCGTCCCAGCTTGAAAATTGATCTTCCATACACTCGTAGCTGTCATCGTCTTCATACAGCTCTTCCTCGCACTGATATTTGAAGGGATCGGCCATGGAGACCAGAGATGATCCTGCTAGCTCTTCCTCATATACTGGCGGGCTGGCCAGTCGCTCGGCATTGTATTGAATCAGGGCATTGTCGCCGGTCTGAGAATTGATCTTGTGATTCAATAGACGTGAACTGAGCAAAAGCTTTGGCTCTGCCAAATTATCGGTGAGCGAGCTTGACATTTTTAGCTGAGCTATTCTTCGTTGATCTTCTTTGACATTTTTCTTGAAAGCTTGTTCAAGCTCACGGCTCACCTTCCGATAGTTTGGTTCAAATCTTTCAACATGGGTCCAGAACCGCTTGTTGTGATTCACTTCTTTAACATGGGCTAGCTCGTGCAGCACCAGGTAACGTCGGCCACGTTCCGGAACATTTTCGACAGCGAAGCGGGAGAAAGTAATGATCCGGCTCTTTATATTGATTTGGGCCAGTCTAGAATACTTGGCCGACCCGATTCTGACGCCGCCAATGGTGACATTGAAAGTCGCCTGATTCAATCGACGTACGTAGCCGACCATAAACGCTTGGTATAGTTCAAAAGCCGCACGATCAGCCAGAAACGGATCGGAAATCACTTGTTTTGAGTGCGGCTTAAGATGTTGAATCCCTTTTACCATCGATTAAGAAAACTTTGCTATGTATGCACTAGCATAAGTACTTGTTTTAGCTTAGGCAAGCGTTTTTTGGAAACCGACTTTTGTTTAATCAGAAAGACATCCAAGTTCTCAAGAACTTAATCCTCATCACTGGCGGTGCTCGCTCCGGCAAGTCGGCTTTCGCGGAACGGCTTGCCTTAGCCAAGGGCGGTCCTGTGGTGTACCTGGCGACCATGTCCAGTGAAGTGACTGATGCGGAGACTGACCAGCGTATCCAGGAACACCGAGAGCGCCGACCTCGTTCTTGGCTGACCGTGGAGGCGCCCTTGCAAGTTGGCGAAACAATCGACAAATTACCTGAGGAGACGGCGGTATGTTTACTCGATTGTTTATCTCTTTGGATTTCCAACATTCTCCTTAGTCTCTGCCGTGATAATCTCTCTCTCGAGGCGAACGAAGCACAGATAAGTAAAGCAATCGAACGACTTTACCTATCCATAAAGCGGCAGCCAGCAATTCAGTTCATTGTTGTCACTAACGAAGTCGGCTCGGGAGTTGTGCCCGACAATGAACTGGCTCGAGCGTTTCGTGATTTACTCGGATCCGGCAATCAATATTTGGCGCAAGCTGCCAACGAAGTATGGCTTAGTTGTGTCGGTCTTCAGTTGTGTCTGAAACCGCCGGCTGAGCAGGATCGGCCGAAGTAGAATTAGTTGTTTCCAGTGGTGATGCAGCTACCGGCTTAGCCTGCAATTCAATATTTGTATTTAGTGCTTTTACCCAGGGTCCCTTGGTTAGAACGGCATCAAGAGCCGCATTTGATATATCCATCTTCGGGACAGCAGAGGCCATACCCGAGATGCGCTGCACTAATTTTGCCTTCTCCACTTCATTGGCATCAGCGTATAAAATCTTGAATTTGCTCCATTTCAGAGCGAAGTTAGCCATGGCCAATTTATCGCTGAGGGACGGCGCTTCCTTGAATTTTCGATAAATGACAGAGGCAAAGATTGTGCGATTATCGAGCGCATCGATGGTTTTGCCCGGGTGATTTTCAGCGTACATAAAGCAAGCCATATCGGCATAAGCTTCGACCGCATCCTCGTAAAGGGCAGGGTCTCCAGGCACAGCGATGCGCTGAGGCCCGAGGACTTCGCTGAGAACAACTGCTTCTGCCGGATTAATTTCACCTGTTCGCATCTCCACTCGGGATAAGGCGCGAAAGAGATCGCGAAAGTTATTACCTTGCTCAGGTTCTCGTTTGATCTCCTTTTGCACGAGCGGCCAAAAAGTCAGGATCGCCTCAAAATGCACGCGGTCCTTGCCATTGACGCATTTGGCTACCCGTTCGCTGAAGCGCTTAAGTTGATCTTCAGTCAATTTGTCTGGTGACATCAAGGCATAAAGTTGCAGCCAGCTATGTATAACCTGCTGTTCTTTGTCCCCATTGGCTTTGATTAGAATCGATTCGCTCTTCTCCTTGGCTCTGCGGGCGGCATCCAGATTGATCTGCTCCGGCTGTCCGGCATTGACGTGTGCTCTAGCCGGGTTTGAGCTGGGCACTCCCGGATGAACGTGGGTTGGCGGCTTGACCTGTGCATTTTTGTCGGCAGCGCTTTTAGCACTGGGAATGTTGGGACCTGACTGGGGGCGGACTGTTTTGCCGTCGTCGTAGCCCCAATCGTTGCTTTGCGCGCGCAGCGTCTGGTTACCGCCTGAAACGAGAAGGGTGATGGTAATGGCTGATTTGCTGAGAGCAGAGAAGGCGGTGCGACAAAGCGCTGCCTGCTGCCCGTGTCTCAAACTAGATATGCGCTTGGATATGCGTAAGGTATATCGAGAGATTGACAAAATGAACCTCCACATTGCAGATGTTTAGCATATCGCCTCTGAGGAAGCAGCCGCACAAAATCCGGGCAGGGTCGTATCAGACCACTCTATGCTTGATTTTCAGCATTTCCCCAGCGTGAAATTTAGACGCCGTTGTGGTAATATCGGCGAAGAAGCCCACAGAGGCTAGGTTTTAAAGCCTGCTCAGCAATATTTGCCCAGGAGTACGGCAAAGCGACCCGAGGAGACAACGAGATGGCCAAACTTCAGCTTCGCTACTATCCCGATCAAGTGCTGAAAGAGCCGGCGAAGAAAGTAGTGCGCTTCGATTCCTCGACGCGCAAATTGGCCCAAGATATGCTGGATACGATGTATGAGTACGATGGAGTCGGGCTGGCTGCTCCGCAGGTTGGTGTTTCTAAGCGCATGATGGTTATTGATGTGACCGGTAGCGATGAGCCGAAGAAGCCGATTGTATTTGTTAATCCGGTGATTATCGAAAAGGAAGGCGAGCTGATCGGGCTGGAGGGCTGCCTGAGCTTCCCTGACGTATTTTTTGAGGTAAAGCGCGCGAACCGAATTGTCGTACGCTATCAGAACGTTGCTGGCAAAGAGATGAAGATCGAAGCGGCAGGCAATTTGTTGTGTCGAGCGATTCAACACGAAATTGATCATCTAGATGGTGAACTGTTCATTGACAAGGCTGTTTCTAAATTGGCTGCCGATCTGGAGTTGACCAAGCATGGTTTCAGAGAGGGCGATGTTGCCGCTTTGGAGAAGGAACTAGATTCATCCGGAGTAATAACTACCCGTAAGACAATCGAGCAGGCAGTACTTGGCTGAGCCGGCGCTGATTATTGCCCCAAGAGGCTCTGGCTGATGCCCTTTAGCCTACGTGAATTTGACTACTGCTGGCGTCATGTTTTGCTCGGTGTGAACAGGCGTTTACTGGGACAACCACGCGATAAATACATTGTTTACTGGCAGGCAAAGGGCGTGCCGATGCAGAAGTTGCAATATGAAAATAAGGAGCAATCCTGTCAAATTTGCGGCTATAACCTGGCCGAGTTAGAGTTATTACCAGCCGGTTGGCTACTGCAGGCTTGTTCGGCAGTTGGTTTCGACAGTATTTTAGGTAATGATAGGGTCACCGTTTGGAGTAAACAGTTCGAAGCGCTGAACACTGATGGTTCAACTCCCACGAAAACTTCTGGCAAGAGTCGTTTGCCAACGAGAGGCGTTTAAACTTATACTTCGGACATGAACAAGTAAGATTGAGTGTGTGAATGGGATGAGCCCAAAATGTTAGGTGATGGACAAGACCCCGTATCTGGTGGCAGACCTTACGAAGTATTAATTACTTCCTTCGGCTACAAAAATGAGCCGCCACCTCATGCCAATATTACATTTGATGTGCGCTTTTTGAAGAATCCTTATTGGGTGGAGAAACTTAGACCTTTAACCGGCAAAGATATGCCGGTTAAAGAGTATGTGCTGGAGCAGGAATCAGCCAAAGATTTCCTCAGTTCTTTAGTGAACATGCTGGAGAAAATCTTACCGTCGATCGCCGCGGACAAACACGAACGCTTCATCATCGGTCTTGGTTGTACAGGTGGACAGCACCGGTCAGTTACGCTGGTTGAGGCGCTGGCCCAACAGCTTGCCGAAGTTTTTCCCAATTTTAAGATCTCGATTTTTCATCGTGAACTCGATGAAAAATATGTCATGCACAGGGGACAATTGCAGAGAGATAAACAGCATGAGCAAGGCGCATCTCCTAATCAAAACGCTCCGGTAAAAGGCACAGGTCGATGAAGCGACATCATAAATTCCGGCTCCAGGGTTTGATGCTACCCGGCATTAAACGTTGGATCGCCATGATGCTGATTTTCATCGCGGTCATCGTTTATGGTGTTCTCCTCTTAATCGGTGTGCACCCGCTTTATGTCGCTTCCACATTCGTCGGTGAACTGATGCAGAATGCCGCCGAAGCATTTCCGCATCGGGTGAGTGGCATACTCGTCATCGTTCTTGGAATGTTAGGCATGCTCATCGCTGGGGCCAAGGCGATGCAATTCGTTCTTAACGCCTATTTGCCCGAAGACCGAGAGTCCATCCCTGAAGTGCTATATAAAAAGCGGCATCTCGAACGGGGACCGCGAGTGGTTGTTATTGGTGGTGGCACTGGGCTCTCCAATTTATTGAAGGGCTTGAAAACGTTTACCAATAACATTACGGCGATTGTCACGGTGGGCGATGATGGAGGTAGTTCCGGGCGATTGCGGCAAGAGTTGGGGGTGTTGCCGCCGGGTGACATTCGCAACTGCATTACCGCCCTAGCGGATGAAGAAAAGCTCGTTACCGAGCTGTTCCAATATCGATTCAAGTCCGGTCAGGGTTTAGAAGGGCATAGCTTTGGCAACTTGTTTCTGAGCGCCGTTTATGCCATTACCAATGGTGACATGCTGGAGGCAGTCAAAGTCGCTTCGCGGGTTTTGAACAGCTGTGGACAAGTGTTGCCATCCACTTTGAGCAATGTTCAGCTGGTGGCTGAAATGGAAGATGGACAAACTGTCAAAGGAGAATCGAAGATTCCTCTGGCCAATGGACGCATTAAGCAGCTGATGATCGAACCGGCTGCGGCTGCCGCGACACCGGCGGCAATGGAGGCAATTGCCGATTGTGAGTTGATCATTTTAGGACCGGGCAGTCTCTATACCTCGATTATTCCTAATCTCCTGGTACAAGGTATTGTCGATGCCATTACCCGATCATCGGCCCATAAACTTTATGTTTGCAACGTGATGACGCAACTTGGTGAAACAATCTCATACAGCGCTGCTGATCATGTGGAAGCCGTTTTAAAGCATGCTCGCACACAGGGACCCTTAGCGGGCAAATTGATGCATGCGGTACTAGTCAACAACCAGGTGCCGATGGTTGAATTTAAGGTCACTAATAATGGCGCAGCGCCTGCGCCGGTAAGCTACGATCCGGACCGATTGCAAGCGCTAGGGGTGCCGCCTGAACCGCACCCGCTTTTGACGGACGCGGCAACTTTACACCACGATCCGGAGAAACTGGCCAGGGCAATTATGCTCTGGTTCTATCGGAAAAAGAACAAACGTGTGTCGGCATCCGATTCCGAAGAGGCCAAGGTGCTGAAAACCGATGAGAAACAGAGGCAGCCTTTGGAACGTTTTGCCTCCTTCTTTTGATTTCGACAGGAGCTCCATTATGAGATGAGGCATAATTCCAGGATGATAACCACCTTCAAGGCGAGTGAGCCAATGAATAAAGAGCAATTAGGAAGAGCGATCGGGCGGATTGTCAGTGGTGTCTATGTGGTTACCCTCGCTAGAAATGGACGTCGAGAAGGGATGCTCACCACCTTTCTCACCCAGACAGGATTCGCGCCACCGATGTTGGCCCTCGCTGTAAAAAAAGAACGGCCAATTTTGCAAGATCTGACAAACACTTCGAGTTTCGCGGTAAACGTGTTGTCCAAAAAGAATATGGACATCTTTAAAAATTTTGCTAAACCCTACGCAGAAGGTTTGGACCGTTTTGAAAATCTATCTGTAGAACTAGACGAATTCGACAATCCCATATTTAAGGAGTCCGTCGCCTGGCTGGCTTGCACCGTACAAGGACAGCTCGAGAGCGGTGATCATCTTGTGATCGTTGGTGAAATTATTGGTGGTGCGGCAATTAACTTGGAAAACGAACCAATGGTTCATCTTCGCAGTAATGGTTTCAACTATTAAGGCCACACCACTTCGATTGTGAGGAGACTATGAGTCTGGGCAGCAGAGACAATGGTTCTGAAAAAAAACTGGCCGGCAGAGTGGCGATCATTACCGGGGCCAGTCGCGGCATCGGTCGGGCACTAGCATTGCGCGTAGCCGGTGAAGGAGCGGATGTCGTCATTGCCGCTAAGTCGGAAGAATCCAGCGAAAAATTGCCGGGCAGCATCTACTCCGTCGCTGAGGAAGTTAAAGCTGCCGGAGCCCGGGCTCTCGCCGTACGTTGTGATGTCCGCTCAGAAGAGGACATTCAAGCTATGGTTGATAAGACCGTGCAAGAATTCGGCAAGGTGGATATTCTCGTCAACAATGCCGGAGTGCTCTGGTGGGAGCCGGTGTTGGGTACGCCACCGAAGCGTTACGAATTGATGTGGCAAATCAATTTACGAGCACCATATCTTTGTAGCGTCGCCTGCTTACCACATATGATCAAGAACGGTTGGGGACACATTCTGATGTGTAGCCCTCCGATCACACTGACGGCCAATCCTGGCTATGTCACTTATATGACGACAAAGATGGGGCCAGCCGGTTGGCCATCGGTATCGCTGCCGAACACAAGCGCGACAATGTTGCCGCCAACGCTTTATGGCCAGCCACGCCGATCGAAAGTCAGGCGACTATTAACTGGGGTGCCGATAAAATGGGTGGTCGAGAGACCTGGCGTTCACCAAACATTCTTTGTGATGCGGCAATAGAGATCTTCAGCAGCGAACCAAAGCAACTGACCGGCAAAATGTTGATCGATGAGCAATTGCTCAGAGAAAGAGGTTGGACGCAAGAGCGAATAGACTCGTATTGGATCACGGGCAAACCGCCGAAGAATCCCATTTGGATCGATGGTCGGGCAGCGGGAGACATACTTGCCCGAAAGGAGAGGACATGAGTGCCACTGAGGCCAGACAGGAAAGCGATCAACTGCCTGTGTGCAAATCACTCAAGATCCAGCGGCTAGAAAAGGTGGCGGAGATTCTTTTGTCTGGTCCGGGTCCCGGGAACGCCATGGGTCCGGACTTCTGGAGCGAATTTCCCTGGACAGTGGCGGCACTCGATGCCGATCGGCAAGTGCGGGCGATCATTATCCGGGGCGATGGTAAGCATTTTACATATGGTTTGGATTTACCGGCGATGATGCCGCCATTAGCAAGCCTGGCAAATTGTTGGCTCCCGAGCGGACGGAGTTGTTGCAGTTGATCTGCCGATTGCAAGAGGCGATTTCGGCTGTTGAAGTGTGCAGCAAACCGGTCATTGCCGTGGTGAGCGGCTGGTGTATTGGAGCGGGTGTGGATCTGATCGCTGCCTGCGATATCCGTCTGTGCTCGTCAGACGCCAAGTTCAGCGTGCGTGAAGTTAAGCTGGCCATGGTTGCCGATCTTGGCAGTTTACAGCGACTGCCGCGGATCATTGGCGAAGGCCAGACGCGCGAACTGGCATTCACCGGCAAAGACATTGATGCAGAGCGGGCTTTGCGCATCGGGCTGGTCAATGATGTTTACGATGATCCTGATGCTGTAATTGATGCAGCTTATGGCCTGGCCAACGAGATCGCCGCTAATGCACCGCTTACGGTGCAAGGTATCAAGAAAGTGATGAATGAAAGCAGGAATTTGCCTGTTTCGGCCGGGTTGCAGCATGTAGCTCTTTGGAATTCCGCATTTTTGCATTCAGCCGATCTCGAAGAAGCGCTACGTGCTTTCATGGAACGCAGACCGGCTAAGTTCTGAATCCGGGCATCATCTTTCACATCCCCGCATCAATAGTACCGGCTTGCTTAAATTTGCTGGATAACAAGCGCTGTTGGCTTGCTGTAAAGAGTGCATCGATTGTCTGCCCATCTAAGCGGGAGTCGGCGATGCCGGCGCCAAATGTGGCAAAGAAAGCGCGGCCTGTACTGTTAGTAAATTTTAGCTGGGCGAAGTCTTGCAAAACAATTTGCAAGGCTGCTTTGGCAGTCGCTCGATCGAATCCGGGGATAGCAAGAGCATAACCTTTTTCGTTCCAAGAGCCCCGCAAATCGTCGATTCGGAATCGGCTATTCAATAGCTTGCCCAGTTCAATCAAAACCAGATTGGCCCCGGTTGAACCATTCTCCAGACTCATTGCATCAAATTCATCAATAGCCAGAAGACATAGGGACATAACGAATTCCGTTCCTTTTACTTGAGCGAACATATCGGCAGCACCTTGCCGAAATGCTGCAAAAGTCAAGCAACCAGTTTGCTGGTCCCTCTCCAGAGCCTGGCGTTCATGCCGAGAACGATCAAGACAAGCTTGCACCCGGGCTAATAGTTCCTCAGTTAAGACTGGCTTGCTGAGAAAATCATCGCCACCAGCTTTGAAGGCAGCCTCCCTTCCTTCGGCGTCACTCTTTGATGTGAGAAACAACACATGAATTGCCTTCCATTTATCGCTGCTTCGGATCAAGCGACAAACGTCATAACCACTCAGTCCTGGCATTATCACATCCAAAAGGACGAGGTCAGGTCTGAACTTCTCCATTGCGTTCATTATCGAAATTGGTTCATTGAGCACTTCGCTGATAATTCCAGCCTCATGCAAAACTGAACTGACGAAGCGCGTCAGCACTTGATCGTCATCGACTACTAAGACTCGAGACTTACGCCTTTCACCGGTGGAGAGCAATCGTTCAAGCGTAGCTACAAGAACCTGCTGATCGACAGGTGCTTGAATTATAACCGAGCAGCCGAATGCGATCAGTTCAGCGGTGCTCGGTGCGCTACCGCCGCTGATCATCGCAAAGGGCAAGTGTTCGCTGCCGGCCGCCTCCCGCACTTCCTTAGTCAACCGACCAACTCCGTAGTGCTCAGCTTGTCTTAAGTCTATGATTGCCGCGTCAAAACTGGTGCTCTTGGCTTTAAGTACAGCACCAGCTGCGCCGTCTGCGAATACGAACTCGGCTAAGTGGCTCACTTCTGGATTTCGCAGCATCGGCTCAATATCGGCTGCCCCCACCAAAAGAACTCGATTGGCGTTTCTGGAGGCGGAAGCCGGTTTGGCTTCGGGTACGGCTAAAACAGCCTTGATTGCGCTTTCTCCGTTAGCCAATATGCGAAAGATTTCAGTCCACAAGATCTCTTGCACATGGTCTGCCGGGTTATTCGGATCGAAAGTTCGGAGCAGATCTTGTATTTTCGCAGCGAGCACGCTGACCGGGCCGAAGCCGACCGTTCCCGCTGAGCCTTGCAACTTATGAGCAAGGCTGGCTGCTTCAGAGAAAAACAGTCTGTTGGTAGGATTCGCTTGCGCTGTTGCCACTGTCCTGGTCAACTCTTTCCATTGCGTTAGCAACTGATCCCGGTAGCTGGACTTTACCTCATTAAGCGTGTGTTGCTTATGTAATTTCTTGCGGAAGCGGGTGAGGTGCTCGCGCAAATCTTGATCGGTATCGGGAGAATTGAGCAGTGCGTCAACTTCCTCAAGTGATTCACTACACACGGGGAAAGCCCGACTGAGTTCTTCGTCGATTTGCGCTGCTGCCGCGTCCATGGTGGCGGTTTTAGCCGCTTGCTGTTTTGCGCTTTCGATAGCTGTATGCGGTAATAGTCCTTCAATCTGCTGCAAGAAAAGCTCGGGAACGATCGGTTTTTGCAGAATCAACGAGACTTTCAATATGTTTCTCAGCCAGCTGAATGTCTTCGGATCGCACCAGGAACTAGAAATGAAAATTATCGGAGTATTCTCTCCAGAACCCCTGATCTTCTCGATCCATGTCATGCCATCGGTGTCAGGCAATTGATAATCAACTATCACTAACGCCGGCTTCCGTTCGGATAGCGCCTGTGTCGCTTCCTTAGCTGTACGGGCCTCGATTACTTCATAATGCCTTGCCTGCAGGAGATTGGTCACTACCTGCCTAAATAGATTGTCGTCGTCGACAATTAGTATCGGGAAGTTGCTGATCTTATTCATTGCTCGGCTTCATTGCTCGGCATACATATCAGAGCATCATCCTGGAGAGCGGTCAGTCATAGGTTGTCCGTTATTTTGCGAATGTCATCGGCCAGGTTCATCGGATCAAATGGCTTGGCAAGTACCCCTGCAACCTCAAGCTTGGCATAATTTTCCATTTCGTCTCTCTGCACTTTTGCGGTCAGAAAGATAACCGGAATGGATCTCGTAGTCTCTAGTTCTCGCAACTTGCTCAGGGTAGCTACGCCATCCATTCCTGGCATCATTCGATCGAGTAAAATCAGATCGGGCTTCTCCCGTGCTGCTGTTTGTAAGGCCTCTGCTCCTGAAGCAGCAGTGATAACAATGAAATCATCCTCTAAACCGATCTGGGCGATTTGTCGAATACAATCGTCATCATCAACAACAAGAATTTTTTCGATCCGCACTTCAGAACCCGGATTGAACCGCAGGGGGTAATCAATATTATCACGCACTGACAGGTCTTTTTTACGCTATCTTCCAACGAAGTCTATTGAACGCTTTCTCACTGTAAATGTTGACAGCTGGCATTGTCAAAAGCCGCTGGCACTGCTTTTAATATCCCCCAGATTTGGTGGCAACTCGCCTTTCGCTTCCAGCACGCGACCGGCTAATTGAAAGCCGGTGGGTTTGATTCTAAATTCGCCGCAGAAGGGGCTGCTGTTTAAGACAACCAGATAAAGATTCAGCGATAGCGTGATGGTAATGAGAGCGGTCATCAAAATTTGCGAGATGAAATTTTGCGAGCTGAAAAAATAGGTGAATGTAATGGTCATAATGCCACCACCAATTAGCACCACCCACAGTATTGGTGAGACATAACCGGCAGCGGTCACCAGCCTGGTTCGGCGGCAAGCAACCATGGTGTTGAAATTTTCCAAAATGGAACTATAGAATGCCTGTTCCTGCGGTGACTCCGGCTTGTAGCTTTTGATCGCTACCCAGATATTTTTGGTTGCCCGCCAGGTGCTCATACAAAGCTGTCCTTTCGGCATCATTTGCCACTCTTCATTAACCACTGCTTTCGAATAATCGAGGCAGGCCAGGCGGATCTCTTCTTCTGTTTTCTTGGGTAATCCATCGGCGATGCGGGCCATATTCAGCATGGCATTGATCTCGTTGCCGATATTCACTTTATCTTGATGAACCGAATCGGAGACGTTGACCACGACAAACCCCAGAACTACAGCGTAGAGAGTACCCATAACCGAGAGCATATAGCCGCCGATTTCGTGATGGAGATGGGTTTTGTTGCTATGCCAATATTTGCGGGCGAGCAGAAGACCTAGGATCGCAGCTATTGTGCTGCCGCCGATCACAATCACGGCTAGGATAAGCGAATTCACTATGATGCTCTGGCTTGGGGGTGGGGTCCTTGTTTGGGAGCTACGTAATCGGCAAGTTGAGTCATCGCATCTTCATAGCCTTGACTGATCAGTCTGCGGGATCTTTCCGGATCAATCTCTAATAGCGTGGTATTCACCGCTTTGCGTGGCTGAAACACTCGAATGTTTACGTTCTTGCGACCAATTGACTCAACTGATCCGGTGGCGATCAAGCGATTGTACAATTCCGCCGATTGAATTTCGCGTCGTGCCGAAGCGTCTAAGACAATGTCCAGGCAGCGAACCAGTACTTCGAACATGTTTGTTGGGCAGACATTGATCGATTCGGGGTGTAACAAGACCATAAAGATCTCATCGGCACCTAATTGAATCGCTGTTTCCATCGGTGTATTGCGGACTAGTCCGCCGTCCACCCATAAGCCGGATCCGTGAATATGTCGAGGTGGAAAAGCCATGGGAATCGCTGATGTGGCCATGAGAAGATCAACAAGTTCGTTAACGGTAACGATATCGTCGATCGTGAACAGTCTGGTTTCCAGGCTGCATAAATCAGTAGCGCACAAGCCAACCTTAGTATTGCTTTCTTTCAAGGCCTGCAAATTGGCTTCGCGCCTGAGCAATCCCTCCAGAGGTGTTGTGTCCAGTAAACCAAGTTTGTGCCCCAAAAGCAGCCTGCCAATGGTCGAGGCTGAAGGCAAATGAAAAATGTCGCTAGCTTTCATGGTCGACCAAAGCTTTTCCAAACGCTCGATATCGTTTTGAGCAAACATACATGCGTTCAAAGCACCTATGCTGGTACCGAAGGCGTAGTCGAACTCGATACCCTTTTCTTTCAAAGCCTTGGCTACACCGACCTGATAAGCTCCTCTGCCGCCCCCTCCAGGAAGAACAAGGGCACGCCTGGGCCAATGAGGCGTGTCTTTAACTGGTTCGGAGCCGGGGGTCATACGTGCCAATCTCGGATAAGGTTTCCAAAAAGTGAGTTTGAGCCGTGGACTTGTTCTATATCATCGTTCTAGTGAGCAGTCTATTGATTACTCTTCTGATTACTCTATTGATCAGTCTATCCTAAAATGAGAATGGTGCAACAGATTCGAGCGTTTTACCATCTCAAAAACCCCAAAAAGGCGCCAAAAAGGGCTACCAACGGTAGATTCAGCTGCTGCAGGGCTATAAGAGCTGCATGCGCTCGGTTAATTCAGGACAAAGCTTGGCAAAGTGCACGGCACTGCAACCCCTGGGGCGGGGCCGTTTGCAGCAACGCTTATGCGCGCGTCAATTGCTTGCGGGCTTCAGCAACACGTTGCGCCACCTCATTTGGTGTCATTGCCACTTTAACATTCGCTTCTTTGAAAGCAGCAATTTTAGAAGCGGCTGTGCCTTTGCCACCAGATATAATGGCGCCGGCGTGGCCCATGCGTTTGCCCGGCGGCGCCGTTTGCCCGGCGATATAAGCCACAACTGGCTTGTCGATTTTGCTCTTGATGAAGGAGGCGGCCTCTTCTTCTGCCGTGCCACCAATTTCGCCAATTAAAACAATTACGTCGGTGCCGGAATCGTTCTCGAACAATGTCAGCACTTCTTGATAGTCTAAACCCTTGATCGGATCGCCACCAACGCCAATACAAGTTGATTGACCCTGTCCGGCATCAGTTAAGGCCAGTGCTATTTCGTACGTCAGGGTACCGCTTTTGCTGACCATCCCTACCGGCCCCGCTTTGAAAATTGTGCCTGGTAAAATGCCGATTAGACATTGTCCTGGCGAAATAATGCCGGGACAATTAGGCCCGACTAAATGCGCGCTGCTTCGTTTTACTTGAGCTACGAGTTTGGCTGTGTCCTGGGGCGGTATGCCTTCAGTGATCAAGACGATCAAGCTAATGCCGGCATCGATCGCTTCGCATGCTGCATCGAGCGCTAAATAAGGAGGGACGAATATGCAGGAAGCAGTGGCCTTAGTCTTTTCTACAGCTTCGCCAACCGTGTCGAATACAGGGAGTCCGTGAATCTGCTCACCGCCTTTACCGGGGGTGACACCGCCGACCAACTTCGTGCCGTAGGCTAACATTCGCTTCGTATGAGAGGAGCCCATCTTGCCCGTTGCGCCTTGCACGATAACTTTGGTATCTTTATTTACCAGAATCACGATTATCTCCTTTGCGTATCGAATCGTATTTGTTTCTATTATCTGATTCAAATATTGAACTCAGAAACTGGCCGATGAACAGCACTGTCCTCAAGCCTTGGCGGCTACCGCTTGTTTGCTTGTGCTTTTGGCGAGGGCAATTGCTTCCTTAACAGCTGACTCTATATCTGGTATCAGTTTTAGCCCAGACTTTGCCAGCATTTGTTCAGCTATCTCCTGATTGTTACCACGAAGACGAACCACCAATTTGCGCTGGGGATGTTTCTGGATGAACTGAATAAGTGCGCCAGCAACTTCATCGCAAGCAGTGATACCGCCAAGAATGTTGAGAAGAATTACATCAACTTTGGGGTTTTCGTGCACGATCTCCAGAGCAGCAAGTGTTTTGGCCTGATCTGAGCCGCCGCCCGCATCCAGAAAGTTGCCCGGTTGCCCGCCAAAGTGTTGCACCATATCCATCGTGGCCATGGTCAAGCCGGCACCGTTACAAAGGATGCCGATATTCCCTGGCAGTTCAACTAAATTTAAGCCGTTCAGTTTAGCTCGGCGCTCTAACTCCGACAGGTCAGACATGTGTCCTTCCAGCCAGCCTTCGAAATATTTCTGGCGACTGAGCGAGTCATCATTGACAACTATCTTGCCGTCTAACGCTAAGACGTCTTCGCCGGCGGTAATGACCAGCGGATTGATCTCAGCCAGATCAAGATCTCGGGTCTCAAAAACCTTAAACAGCTTGTTGGCAATATCTGCCACCCTCAACAATAGAACGCCACTCAAACCCAGTTTCTGTGACAGCTCACGACCTTGGAAAGGCTGAAAGGGGTAGTGAATCGGCATTGTCACAACGCTATCCGAGGACTCAATTTCGATACCGCCTTCAGCGCTGGCAATGAAAATAGGACAGCCTCGATCGCGGTCTAGAGTGACAGCCAGGTAGAGTTCACGCTCGATGTTTAACTTTGGTTCAATCAACAAGCTTTGTGTCTTTGAGCCTTTGATCGTCAAATTCAACAATTCTTTGGCCAGCGCTTCCCCTTCCTGCAAATTCTTAGCGAACTTGATGCCGCCGGCCTTCCCTCGGCCACCGGCGAGAACCTGGCATTTCAAGGTCAATGGATAGCCAAAATGAACTTTTGCCAGTTCTTCAGGTTTCGTGATCCGAGCAGCCGGCGGCACCGGAATGCCAAATTCGGCAAAGATCTTTTTCGCTTCGTATTCGTATAGATTCAAGGGCACCCTCCTTGGCTATTTTCGCCGATCTACAAATGTAGACCACTCAGAGGCCCTTTGTCTGTGAAATTTTGGAAGCTTTAATGCCTGCACAATATCTGGTAACTTAAGTACGACAATTTACTAGGCGCGGCTCGAGGGTCATTTCAGATATTCGGTGTTCTGGGAGTGGTAGAAAAAGCTTTCGATATCATGGAGCAAAAATTAGCCAGGTGGGATGAAGATTTCATGACTGTCTGTCTGGGCCTTGCTCGCCAGGCAGAGGGGCGTACCGCACCCAATCCAATGGTCGGTGCCATCGTCGTCAGCAGCGAAGGAATAATAGTTGGTCGAGGCGCGCATCGAGCGGCAGGTCAGCCACATGCAGAAGTAGTGGCTCTCGAGGAAGCTGCCGAAGCTGCTCGTGACGGCACTCTGTATGTAAACTTAGAGCCTTGCACCCATCACGGCCGCACCGCTCCTTGTGTGCCGGCGATTGTCGCCAGCGGCGTTAAGCGGGTGGTAATCGGTATGCCGGACCCACACCACATCGTTGACGGTGCGGGAATCAAGGCTTTGCGCGAGGCCAACCTGGATGTGACCGTGGGGGTATTGGAGCAGGAGTGCCATTTTTTAAACCGGGCATTTATCAAGCGTGTTGTCAAAAAATTGCCATGGGTTGTGTTGAAGCTTGCCACTACCTTGGACGGCAGAATTGCCGATCGAAACGGCAAAAGTCGTTGGGTCACCGGAACTGAAGCTCGCCAATTTGTGCATGAGTTACGCAATCGCCTGGATTGCGTCCTCGTTGGCAGAGGGACCGTGCAGGCAGACGATCCGTCCCTGACTGTGAGGGAGGTTTCGCGCAGTCGTGATCCGGCTCGGGCTGTTCTCGACACGAATCTTTCTATATCCCCCTCATCTCGAATTTGCAAATCAGCTCAGGGCCGCCAGTAATTATTTTCTGTTCGGAACAAGCTAAATCGAAAACCAACGTCAGTTTCGCGAACGTGGAATTGGTACCGACTCAGCTTTCGGCTAATGGTGGCGGAGTTGATCTCAGAGCGGCCCTCGGGTTTTTGGGCGAACAAGGGTTTAACACTGTGCTTTGCGAGGGCGGCGCCAGCGTGGCCGCCTCACTTTTGTCCGAGCATTTTGTGGACGAAGTGTATTGGATCGTCTCCCCTAAAATTCTAGGCGACGTAGAAGCAAAGCCGGGGATTGCCTTTCCTCACTTCGTCGATCTGGATGACGCTCAAGCGCTGACGAAAATGGAATTCGTCCGTCTTGGTGATGACATGTTGATCCACGGATTTTTATCTAAGTAAGACGATTTTTGCTCTCATTGACATTTGGCTCGGGATCATTGGAATGACCGCAGATCCATCTCTATTCGTTTATCGACATAGTGGCCGTCGACGTACTCGCCGGCAGTGAGCTTGGAAATCATCTTTGGAATTGCTCTGTAGATTCTCCAAGCGCTCTTGTCTGTGACTTCATCAATTTTCCTTACCCTAAAATCGTCCTTTGATACTCGGTCTGCCAGTGTCTCTATGGCGGATTCTATCTCGTCGGTGCCCTTTAATTCGCACGCTTCTGCTTCAAAATAGACGCCGTCACCTTCACCCTCTGGAGCTGTAGAGTCAAAGATCACGATGGCAACTTGAGGATTGTTACTGATCAGTATGGAGTGCAAGGAGTTCTTGGAGGAAACCCAAAAAAGGTTGTAGTGCTTGTCATAGGCGAAAAAGACCGGTGATATCCAAGGCTTGCCGTCAAGAGAGGCGGTCGCCACTGTCATGTAAATGTCATTCGCAATGATCTGTTTGGCCTTCTCTATGTGTGTTCTCACTTATGCACGTCCTCGACGGCTAAAATCGATCATCTAAAATTCAACCATAGAATTTGGTCAAAATTCCTCAGCTGTGACGCGCGGCCAGCCTGATGCTAAAATGACAACTTCGGAGCCGCCCGTTCTGCCTGCTCAAGGTACTTACAGTGTCGTCCATTAGTATTGCCCAGAAAACCAAATCTGTTTACATCGAGACATTTGGCTGTCAGATGAATAAATCTGATTCCGAGCATATGTTCGGGCTTTTGGATGAAATTGGCTACAAGCAAACAGCGGAGCTGAAAAGTGCTGATTTGATGATTCTCAATACCTGCGCCATTCGTGAGGGCGCTGAAGATAAGGTATATAGCTATCTTGGCGCTTGGCGCAAGATCAAAGAAAAGCGCGCCGGTTCAATGATCGCTGTTGGTGGCTGTGTTGCCCAAGACGCTGGTTTCAACTTGATCAAGCGTGCTCCGTATATAGATATCGTATTTGGCACGCATAACTTGCATCGACTGCCTGATCTTGTGCTCAAAGCACTTAGTAGTGCTCAACCAGTGGTTGAAGTTTTGCAGGAACTGCCCGAAGACCTGCCTGAGTTGCCGGTAATCAGACAAAGTGAGATCAGCGCTTGGGTTTCCATCATTTACGGCTGTGACTATAACTGTACTTATTGCATCGTCCCTTACGTGCGGGGACGCGAGAAGAGTCGCACGCCGCAGATGATTGTCAACGAAATTACCGAACTGGCACAAGCCGGCTATAAGGAAGTGACGTTGCTCGGACAAAACGTCACGGCCTACGGCCATGATCTTGCGCCGAAATGTCATCTCGGCAATTTGCTCGAGCAAGTTGGCCTGGTAGAGGAAATGAAGAGAGTCCGTTTTCTCACCGGACATCCGCGTGATCTGAAAGTGGAGATCATCGATGCCGTGGCTGCAGTTCCTACTGCCTGCGAATATTTCCACATCCCGATTCAAGCCGGTGATAATCGGACATTGCGCCGAATGGCTCGTGGTTACAACGTCGACTTTTATCGGCGCCTGGTCGAGCAAATTCGGCAGCGCCTGCCGGAAGCCGCAATTTCGACTGATTTAATTGTCGGATTCCCGGGTGAAACGCAAGAGGAATTCATGAATACGGTCTCCTTAGTTGAAGAGATCTGCTTTGATGCTTGCAATACAGCGGCCTATTCACCACGTCCGCATACTCCAGCGGCCGCTTGGGAATCCCAGATTCCGGAACCAGAAAAATACGAACGTCTTCGTTTTCTCAATTCAGTGGTGAGCGAAGTCTCGCACCGCCGAAACAAGCGTTATCTCGGCAATACAGTTGAGATTCTGGTCGAGGGCGTCAGCGATAAAAGTGAAGGAAGAATGATGGGACGCACGCGAACCAACAAAATTGTCAATTTTGAAGGGAGCCGATCGATGATCGGAGAACTCGTCGATGTGCGGATCGTTGCCGCGAATCCCTGGGCGTTGCGGGGCGAATTAATCGATGGGCCGGGCGAAGATTCGCTAAAGAATTGAACAGAGATTTCGACAAAGAGTTGATAAAGAAAGCGGCAGAATTCCTTCGCCAAGGGCAATTAGTCTCATTTCCCACTGAGACTGTTTATGGCCTGGGCGCCGATGCGACAAATCCTCAGGCCCGTGCAAATTATATTCTGCCAAAGGCGGCCAGAATGGCATCCGGTCATTGTCCATTTATCTTCGCTGGCGCAAGCTGATGATTGGTCCTGTCGATTGCCAGACAGTTTTTTCGTCCTGGCGCGGCAGTTTTGGCCAGGGCCTTTGACGATGATTGTATCCCGCAGTAAGAAGGTGCTTGATCAAGTTACTGGTGGGCAAGAAACAGTCGGCCTGCGCATGCCGGACCATCCAATTGCGCTCGCTCTCCTGAGAGAGTTTGGTCAAGGCGTTGCCGCTCCCTCGGCAAACAAATTCGGCCGACTCAGTCCGACTACTGCGGCAGACGTGGAAGAAGACTTTGGTCCCGAAATAGCTATGGTGCTCGACGGTGGGCCGTGTCAGGTTGGTATCGAGTCAACAATAGTTGACCTCTCCTTGGAGAATCCCAGGATCTTACGTCCGGGCATGATCTCGGCGGAGGCTGTAGCGGCGGCAATTGGATCGCTTGAAGAGGCGCCCCTTGGCAGTAATATGGATGTGAGAGCGCCGGGCACCATACCGATACATTATGCTCCGCAAACGCCACTACGCATGGTGCCATCTCATTTACTGCAGTCCGCAATCGAGAAGTTCCAGGACAAGGACGCCGTCGCCGTAATCTCGTTCAACCAGCCCCAGAGCAACGGATCCCCTCCCCAGGACTGGATAGTTGCGGATCGGCATCCCCTAACTTATGCCCGTTCTATGTATGCCAACCTGCGAAGATTGGATCAATTAAATAAGAGGCTGATCATTGTCGAAGAGCCGCCGAACTCAGCTGAATGGATCGGTATATGGGATCGATTAACTCGCGCCAGTGCAAATACTGCTCGACTCGACTAAAGCCCAAAGCACTAAATAACCAATCTGGAACATCCCTTATTGCTGTGTGATTAAAATGTGACATGCCTGTCAACGCTCTATCAAGCGCATAGGACTTCTCGTGTGAAGCCCATGTCATATTTTAATCACTTACCACCAGCATTCACCAATTGAATCCCCGTTCGTCGAGTTTTGCTGTTTTTGGCCTCACTCGACAATTGCTGACCTGAGCTCAACTGCAAATCAAATGTTGATCTGTAACCGGGAACATTCGGCGGCCCATCGCTTCTTTCCACAAGCTGGGTCGACTATCTGGTTACTAAGGAGATAGTTCACCAAGCCCACGTACAAAACACAAAGCAAAATGTAGAGGAAATGAAGATGAAAAACAGAGCATCAGCGCTGTCTTTAAGCATCGCTGCTTGTTTAAATCTAGCGTCTATCGCGTATGCACAAGACGCCGATAACACTAAGCGAAACTCTGATCAATACAGTTACGGCCAGCCGACTGCTGAGAATCAATCCAATAACAAGGATTCGGTCAAGCGTACGGCGAGGTTGCGCCGAGCAATTATGCGTGAAAAGGGACTCTCCACAAACGCGCAAAATGTCAAGATCATCGACGAACACGGTTTTATCACTTTGCGTGGTCCGGTGAACGACGCCCGAGAGAAGGGCGTTATCGATGATTTAGCCAGGCGATGCTGTAGAAACGGATACAGGAACGAAATCGAAGTTAAAACTGAAAAGTAAATTGGAGGCTTTATGAAACAAGCAGTAATTTGTATCGTACCGTCGGAACTGGAAGCCAACCGTATTGTTGAGGCGGTATGTGCGGCTGGACTGCCGAAGCAAAATATTTCAGCACTTCTGCCCGACAGAAATGCACTGCGGGATATGGGACATGAAAAGCACAGTAAGTCGCCCGAAGGCGCCACCGCCGGCGCGAGCGTAGGCGCGGTTCTGGGTGGCGCTTTGGGACTCTTAGCCGGGATTGGCGCTCTGGCTATTCCGGGTGCTGGTCCCTTCATAGCGGCTGGCCCGATCATGGCTACCCTGAGCGGAGCGGCGGTTGGTGGCGCTGCCGGTGGTATCACTGGCGCTTTGGTTGGTCTAGGCATGCCGGAGTACGAAGCAAAGCAATACGAAGGCAAACTTCGCGAGGGTAACCTTTTATTGTCCGTGCACACCGAGGACGATAAGCAGGCGAAGACAGTAGAGGAGATCTACAAAAACTGCGGTGCTAAGGACATCCAGCGGACCGGCGAACAAAGGGTCAAAAATTAGGCTCAAACATTAGAGGAGATAGGAAGACTCTGAGGTATTCCCTTTCCTGCCAATGTCAAGCAGGTTGAGATCTCAGCCAGGGCGCAAGTGATTGCGCCCCTTTCTTCCTTACGGTTTGGTGGTATTGTAGTAAAGCAGATTCGAGCGAGGAGCAGAATATGGGACCATGGGGAATCGCTGGCATCCTTTTAGTCGGCGCAAGCCTTACTGAAGGCGGACGTCAACTTTTGCGTAAGACTGTCCGAGAAGTCGTCAAAGTTGGGTTCAAAGTTGCAGACAAAAGTTCAGCAGTAATTGCTGAATTGAAAGAAGAGTCAGCCGATCTAATCGCCGAAGCCAAAGAAGATCGTAAAGAAAACGGGCGTCGCGCCTCAAAGCAAGAGAGCGGCAAGGCAACGCGTAAAAAGTCCGACGAAGAATAAAAAGCACTGCGCGCGATTTCAGGCCGTTAGCCTTTGGTCTGTTTCCTGGAGTGCAACGACTGCATTTTTCTCTTCGCTGCCGACCGCCATTTGATCGGCGATTTGGCGCAATTTATTTGCTTTCACCGCGAAACCACGACTGTCGTAAAAACGAGCGATCAGGTTCAACTCTGCGATGGTGCGCTTTTCCACTTCCAGTTCCCAATCCATTACTGCCACTGTTATTTCTGCCTTCTTGCCCGGATATTTGGTCTTCTTCTTGACTTCGCTCGTTGGCTCTGCTTGTCCATTAGACGTCTGTGCCAAAGCGAATGTTTCGCCAAGAAGTGAAGTGCACTGTGTCAGCCGGACAGCGCGTTTCCGCCGGTTGACAGGTCCCATTAAGACTCGCCATTAAGATGCGAGCGGCTCTCTTTCAGTGCGTATGTGAAAATCGATATCGCTTCATCGATCTCCTCATTACTAACCGTCAAAGGCGGCAGGAATCTAATTACAGTTTCGCCAGAGCTGACCAAGAGCAGCTGGTTTTGTAAGCATCGTTGAACAATCGGCTTGCATGGCAGATCAAGCTCGACCCCAAGCATCAGTCCCAACCCTCTGACATCAATAACGCCAAGGTCGGACGCTTGCAGCTTAAGCAGAGCGTTCTTGAGATATACGCCGCATTCTTGCACTTGCTCGAGAAATTGCGGTCGCTTGATTTTTTTCAGGCACGTGAGAGCAGCAGCGCCTGCCACCGGGTTGCCGCCAAATGTGGAACCATGATCGCCTGGATTAAAGGCACTAGCTATATGCTCTTTTGCGAGAATCGCGCCGATTGGATAACCTCCGCCTAGCCCTTTGGCCAGAGCAACTATGTCAGGCTCTGCCGCAAAATTTTCGTAGGCAAAAAATTTGCCTGTGCGACCGACGCCGCACTGAATCTCATCAAAAATCAGGACAATATTCTGCTCGTTGCAAATCTGTCTTACTTTCGTGAGGAAAATTTGGTCAACCAGATGAACACCGCCCTCGCCTTGAATCGGTTCAACGATTATGGCAGCTACATGCTGGAGATCGATGCCTGCCAGTGATTCGATGCTATTGAAGGTTACTGTCTCAAAGCCGGGCACGAGCGGCTGATAGCCATTGTGATATTTGACCTGAGCGGTCGCCGATAAGGCACCGTAAGTGCGGCCATGAAACGAATTGCTCATCGTTAAAATGGTTGTGCAGTCCGCTCCCTTGTTGGAACTTGCATATTTGCGACTGAGTTTTAGCGCGGCTTCAATTGCTTCCGTTCCGCTGTTGCAAAAGAAAGCTCGGCTAAAGACGCTGTTTTCAACTAATTGCTCTGCCAGTTGTATCGCCGGCATGTTCAGATACAAATTCGAGCAATGGATTAACTGCTCGATTTGACGATTCAACGATTGGACATAATCTTTGTCGCAGTGGCCAAGGCTGGTCACAGCAATACCGGAGGTGAAATCCAAATAACGCTTGCCGGTCACGTCCGTCAGATAGGTCCCTTGACCATTTTGGGCGACGAGCGGGTGGCAGGCATAGGTGTTCATCAAAACAGTCTTCGCGCGTTCGATCCAGCGCTTTTCAATTGTCGTCGGATCGGTGGTCAGCACTTTAGACATGACAGAGATCTCCTGTAATTAGAGTGCCGACACTCTGTGGTGTCAGCACACCGCTGATCAGAGCGTGTGCTTCGAAACTATTGACGATGGAAATTTTGTCAATCCCACTGGCGATACCGCTGATGCAACTTTTCAATTTTGGAAGCATGCCACCGGATATAGTGCCACACTCAATCAATTGCTGAGCATCTGAGCAGGTCACGTGGGTGATCCTCGAGGAAGGGTCGCTCAGCTCCTGCAAAACTCCTGGCACGTCCGTCAGGAAAACTAGCGCGTCGGCTCGCAATTTGGCGGCTATCGCTAGAGCGGCGTGGTCAGCATTGAGGTTATAGTAATGTCCATTGACATCTGTGCCCAGCGGTGAAATAACCGGAATCCATCCAGCCCAGAGCCAATTCTCGAGGCAACCTGAATCGACGCTAGCAATCTGTCCCACCCAGCCCAAATCGATCTCCGCTGAGCCCACGCCTTTGAGCTTCATCTTTTCAGCCACAAAAGGAATCGCTGATTTCGCACAAAAGCTCAAGGCATTCGCGCCTTTGAGCCGGAGTTTTTCAGCCAACTCTTCATTGATGGCATTGAAAACCGACACGGCAATCGCCAACGTCTGATCATCGGTGACCCTCAAGCCCTCAACCTTTTTCGTCTCTTTGCCAACTGCTGCCAGTTCATCTGTGACTCTAGTGCCGCCCCCGTGTACAACGAGTACTCTGGCACCGGATTGAACGAGAACGACAACGTCATCAAGCAGGCTTGCTAACACAGCTTCATTGCTGACGGCGTTGCCACCAAGCTTGACGACAATCACCTGACCGGCAAGACGCTCCAACGTTTTCGGGTCACTTACTGCATTTTCATTCTTTTGTTGGGTGGCGTTTTGTCTAAAAATTGCCATGTTCTCGTGTCCTTCCTTCAACTGAATACCCTGCTTAAGTTCGGTAAGCGCCATTAATACGGACATAGTCGTAACTTAAATCGCAACCCCAGGCTGTAGCCTGGCTTGTGCCTTGTTGCATCTGAACGCGGATAACGATTTTCTTCGCTGCTAAAACCGTTTTGGCCACTGCCTCATCGAAGACAACCGGTTCACCGCTTTTCATGAGCTGCAGCTTGCCTGTCGATGTTTCGATGGCGATAGAAACCAGCGATGGGTCAAACTTTACGCCACTATATCCCAAAGCGCAGATGATCCGTCCCCAATTAGCATCTTCTCCAAAGAACGCTGCTTTCGTCAGGCTCGAAGAGACGACAGAGCGGGCCAGTTTACGGGCATCGGCAAGACTGCCTGCTTGCTCGACAATGCATTCCAGAAACTTAGTCGCTCCCTCGCCATCTTGAACAATCGAAGTGGCTAGCTTGGTGTTGATCTCTTTCAGAGCCTGGCAAAATGAAATATAGTGCTCGTCTTCCTTTGTGATCGGCTCGTTGCCAGCCGCTCCATTAGCCAATATTGTTACCATGTCATTGGTGGAAGTATCACCATCTACCGAGATCATATTGTAGGTTTCAGCATTGCTGTCCTTTAGCGCTTTGCTCAAAAGCTCGCTTGTGATATTGAGATCGGTCGTAAGAAAAGCGAGCATTGTCGCCATATTCGGGTGGATCATGCCACTTCCCTTGGCCATGCCACCGATGGTGATCTTCTTGTCGTCAATATAGAATTCAACTACCGCCTGTTTCGCATAGGTATCGGTGGTCATAATCGCTTCGGCCGCCAATTGACCGGAGGCGATCGTGTTGTTTAAAGCTGTGGCTGTCTTCTTAATGCCGTTTTCAATCACAGTGATTGGTAGCTGGACACCGATTACTCCAGTTGATGAAACGAGAATTTCGGGAGGTGAAACGCCCATCGCGGCAGCGTAGGCAACCGCCATGCGCTCACTATTAATCAAGCCGTCTTGGCCTGTGCAGGCATTGGCGTTGCCACTGTTAATAACGATGCCGCGAACCAATGCCGAGTTGGCGACGACTTTTTCAGTCCAGAGAATCGGCGCTGCTTTTACCACGTTTGTCGTGAATACCGCGGCAACATGAGCAGGTACGTCACTCCAGAGTAGTGCTAAGTCTTTTTTCTCGCGCTTTATACCCACGTGCGCGCCCACTGCCTGGAAGCCCTTGGCTGAAGTAACACCACCGAGAGCTTCTGTCTGCTCTTTCCTAGGTGATTGACCTGACTGAGGTGTAATGACTGCTGATTTCACTGAAAAACTCCTTGTTTGAGAGGCAAAAAAATCCCCGAGTCCTTAATCGTTACTCGGGGATTGAATTGATTGGTGTGTGTCTAAATCAACACAGCCAGAAAACCCCCGAGCACAAAATGCTTCGTCGGAACGAACTGGGGCGGCTGTTATTGGAGTCGAGATTGAACATTTATTGAAGACTCACATTACTTGTGGCAGATTACTACTGGCGACCTGTTTGTGTCAACGAAGTTTTTCTATACATTACGTATAAATATTAGGACGTATGAATATTAGGCGGGGAAGATTGGCATCTGCTTGAGGCCCAGTGTTTCGTCCCAGCCGAACAGCAAATTCATGTTCTGTATCGCTTGTCCAGCCGCTCCCTTGACCAGGTTATCCAGTGCGCAAATGGCGATCAATCGGTTAGTCCTTACGTCTATCGTCACGCCTATATCGCAAAAGTTAGAACCCTTTACCCAACGCGTCTCAGGATAAGGGTATTCGGCAGATTCAGTATTGTACAGGCGGATGAAATATGAGCCAGCATAAAAGGATGTGTAAAGCGCCTTTACCTCCTCGAGCGACATGACTTTGGCTAGGGATGCATACGCCGTGATCAAAATGCCTCTGTTCATTGGCACCAAATGTGGTGTAAAGGAAATGTTAACCTTGAGATTGGAGCGAACCTCTAGTTCTTGCTCAATTTCAGGTGTGTGGCGGTGATTGCCCACCTTGTAAGCTTTGATCGACTCATTGCATTCGTCGAAGTGGTTTCCCAGAGTTAAGGCTCTGCCAGCACCGGATACACCAGATTTGCCATCGACAATAATTGAGTCCAGCTTTATCGCCTGATTTGATACCATCGGCGCCAGCGCCAGCAAAGAGCCTGTGGCATAGCATCCCGGGTTGGCAACCAACCTGGCCTGAGCAATTTTTCGGCGATTAAGTTCGGGCAACCCGTAAACCGACTCCTTCAACAGCTCGGGCGTGGGGTGTTTGTATCCGTACCAATCTTCATACTGGCTGGCCGTTTGCAAGCGGAAATCAGCACCCAAGTCGATTACTTTGCATTTTTCCAGAATCCCTTCAGTCACTCGTTCGGCAGCATGTCCATGAGGCAACGCCAAAAAGATCAGATCAGTCTCATCAGCTAAGCTTTCCAGTGACGAGGAGCTACATACAAGTTCAGTGAAGCGCTCCATATTGGGATAGACGTTCGCCAAGTTCTTGCCAGCGCTGCTTTGCGACACTGCCGTCTTGAGCTTTATGCGCGGGTGCTGGAGCAACAGCCGAATCAGTTCATGTCCGGTGTAACCAGTTGCACCAACGACGGCTACGCTTTTCCAGTCAAGGGAAGGCAAAGAGTCGGCTGGCTCTCCAATCAAGTTTGGTTTATCCAATATTGGTTTATCACTCAGGTTTGCAGTCATCGGACTCCTACATATTTACCTTGTCCTGGCTAAAACAAAAACCCCCGGGTGTTTACTCGGGGGTTGAACGCTTCGATTATGGTGCTTACGCTATGCCAAACCGGCCCCGAGTGGAATTAGCTTGCCACGTCGGACTTCGTAAGTTGTAATAGTTGTAATCTTTGGCTGAGAAAGCATTGATTGTTCGGGGGTCGTTCGGACTCTTACTGAAAAATTCATTCGGAAGATACAGGTCTCGCACTGGATTGTCAATCCCGCAAAATCGGTATGTTGATTTTTGCAACCAAATACTGTTGCTAGATCTTTATCCGTTCCTGCGTTTATACGTTGGCGGCCTTCTGCGTTTTGCTTTTGCTTAGACCATCGCCTTCGATCTGCTTTGCCCGCTCTTCCCTGAGTTCAGCCATCATATCGCTGCCCTCTTCCTTGATTTCGGCCGCTATCTCCTTCACTTTGTCCGTGGCTACAATGCCAGCACGTACAACTTCGCGCGCTGCTTGCTTGACGAATTTTCTTCCAGTTGGTGTCAGGGCGACGATCAGGGCCAGGATCCCCCAGCGTCCAGTCAGGCCTCCGAAAAAATCTTTGAACATAATGCACTCCTTGTCACTTTGATGTCGTGGAAATTATTAGCTGGTCCGAACACTTGCTTGCCTGCCAAAGTCTTTTATGGCTTCTCAACAAGGCGGCCCGCCGCTTGACCTCGGCGGACTGGCACGCCCGTGCCCGGCCGGGTGGACAGTGTAACACGTGCCTGCCTTTCAGGAAAAGAAGACAGCTCAGTTGCCTTCACCGCCAGTGGACAAGTTTACCTGGCACAAGTTTAGTGGCAAATGTCGAGATTTAACTGAATTGATGTCGGTGCGGAGATTTTATCCCAACCGGAATCATTTCAGGCATAATGAAGTCATGATAGGTGTTGAATAAGTGTGGAAATTCTTTTGCGATTGAGATACGAAGATGAATAGCAACAGGATAGAAGAGGCTACGCATGAGCTTTTGCGGGAGGCTCAGAAAAGTCGCAATCAGCTCTGTAAAATGAAGAACGGCTCTGGTGAATTTGTGCGCTGCCGGTATTCTTACGTGGAACCGGAAGAGTTGCGGACGTTATATTTGGCTGCGTTCAATTCACTTCGCTTGGACGGTAAATTGAAGAAAGTCTTGGAGAATGACATTCTCGAGATTTATGAAGTGAATGGCAATGACAACGGTAGTGGTTTATCGATACAGGATGCTAAGGCAACCCTAATTGACGGAGCCAACCGTTTCGGCCAGCTATTCAAAATTCATAGTCCAGAAGGTGAATTTATTCAGTGCGGTAGCAAAGTTTATTTCGAGCCGGACCAAGACCGCATTCTTTATCTGGAAGCGCTCTACGAACTGTTGCATCATGGGCAAGTACAGGTAGTTTCTGATATAGGGAAGTTTACTTCCTACCAAGCAGCCATGAACGGCGATAGGGGGCACTAGTTATGACCTTTGCCGGTGCCATCGTCACTGGTGCCCGCTTTGATTATCTTGCTTATCATATCGTTTACTAAAAAAGAACCGACAGCTAATAGCACAGAGCCAAGGATGGCAAACAGCACGATCGCCTTGAAAATGCGATCAACCCAGGTCCGTCCCTCGTGTTTTAAATTCATAATTCGCTACCTGGCTTAGATCATCCGCTTGCCAGCTGAAATTCCAAACTGACCGGGCATTGGCCTTGAGCCTCTTCTCCTCCGAGAAGGATAATGGCCAGGGCCTGCATCGCCTGCTCCGATGGATCGAAAGTAGCTAGACAGTTGTCGAAACGGGGCAGCCCCAAAAGATCAAACGGCATGTCTGTGCAGACGGCTATTTTCTCCCTGGCATTTTCGGCGACCAGAGAACCAAGAAAGATTTGACCTTGATTATTCAAGCTGCGATATGTAAGGAATATGCAATTCCTTTCTATACAATCGCTGGCAATCTCCTTCGCTTCTTCTAACGACGGATCTATGCTGTAACGAATTTCGGTGAATTGCAGATTGAGCGATTTGTCCTTCTTCGCATACTTGCTCTTTTTGAGGCACTGCTCCAAATGACGTACAAGTTTCATGGGATACCGTGCATGGTTCGGCACAAGGACAATCCAATTGCCGGAACTCACCTCCGGCACAAAACCGCGCAGAATGCTCAGCGCCTTCACTGAAGCCGACAAGCTACCTGCTTTCCCTTGCTCAATCATCTTGGGCAATTCTTGGCGTTCACCTATTAGTTGAGTAGGAATTATCTTCGGAAAGCATTTGTCTATCCGTTCGCTCGCTTCGATTATCCGCTTTTCGTCGAGGCGACCGCTTTCTATGGCCTTGACGATGTGCAGATTGATCTTGTTTGCTTCTTGGACACCTTCGCCAGTTAATACGAGGTCTGCTCCGGCTTCCAATGCTAAGAGCGATGCTTCCGCCGTTCCCCATTTTTCAGTAATTGCTTTCATCGGCAAATCATCAGTCAGGACGACGCCTTTGAATCCCAGGTAATCGCGGAGAATGTCCTGAATAATGCGTTTAGACAATGTTGCAGGCAGCGGTGTCTCTTCGACGGCGCTTAGCCACAGATGACCGACCATAATTGCCGGCAAAATGGCTAAACATTGGCGATAAGGTACCAGATCTATTTGCCAGAGGCTCTTGATCGCCATTTTATTTTCGGCTAAACCAAAGTGTGAGTCTTCGGCGGTGGACCCATGCCCGGGAAAATGTTTGCCGACTGGAACAATGCCAGCCTGGGAAATGGCAGCAATTGCTTGTTGACCAAGTTCGGCTACCTTCATCGGATCATCAGAAAAAGCACGGGTAGCGATGGCCGGATTCATGGCATTGGTTAACACGTCTAAGCAGGGAGCCAGTAAGCAATTAAAACCAACCGCATGCAGTTGCTGGGCAATGAGCAGGCTCAGTTTCTTGAGGATTTCGCTATCATTATTGGCTGCAATGGCCATTGGCGATGGTAGCGGTGTGAGAATATGATCGAATCTTTGGACTGCGCCGCCCTCCTCATCGACGGCGAGCACAGGCGAGTGGTGTGAGCTGTTCACAATCTGATCGCAAAAACCAATCAACTGTTTTAGATCTTTGCCATTATCTTTAAAAAGCACCGCACCGCCAACGGTGCCTGCTTCGAAGGCATGCCTTGTATCGTCGTTCAAAGTTGTGCCTGACAGCCGGGCGAGCAACAACTTTCCTACGGCTTTACTCAATGCCTTGCGAGCGGTCATGGAAATACCTCTAGATCGAGCTGAGCAAGCGATACACTTCTACTGGTTTCTGTCTGCCTTTGACTGAGAACTCGCCCAGCGGTAGAAAACGAAAATGGCCATGAGCGAGTTGATAAGTGCGCGATTCGACGACGATGTCGCCAATGGAATCGTCATCAATCAGTTTTTCCAGGCGAAAAACGAGATTGGCAGTATCTCCCAGGAGAGCCGGGTTGGCGTTGGCATGACCGATCGCTCCCGCCGCTACTGGGCCGGTAGCGAGCGCCATATCCAAAAGCAAGGGGTGTTGAGGGAATGGCCATAGCGAGCGATCGCCGCAAGTCGCCAGCGAGTTCTTTCAGTTCCAGCGCTGTCTTGCAGGCTTGGTGCGCCTGGATGCTAGCGCCAGCTGGCGTATCATCGCCGTGCCAATAGGCCATAATGGCATCGCCGGCGATTTTTTCCAGCTGACCATAATTCTTGCGAATTTGTTCGCTCATGAATTCAAAGACCCGTTGGGCAGCTTGCATTACGACTGAGGGATCGGTAGCGTAATCCTCCATTAAGCTGGTGAATCCTTTGATGTCGCCGACAAGAATGGTGGCATTTATCAAGTTGATGCGAAACTTAGTTTTGTCTTGCTGCTCAACATCTTCATGATCTTCAATTTTGTTATGAATGATGTTAGGTGGCGAAACGATCAGCTCATACTGAGCTATCTGGATCCGATCGCCGGCGCCTAAAGCATATTCGCGACCAGGTGTTAATCGAACTCCGTTAAGGATAGTGCCATTTGTGCTGCCCGAATCGACAATCGTCCAACCACTTGCTTTAGAGCGAATTTCTGCATGCCTTGTGGATACCTCTGGATAGGGCAGGACTAATTTTCGTTCTCCGTTAGGGGCCGGCTTGCGACCAATTTCCAAGACTTCACCCTCTGCCACTTCGACCAGAAATCGTTCTGGCGAGTCGGGATTGACGGTGATCGTCCCAATTGTCATTTGAACCTGCCGGAAAGACCGTTTAGCCGCTAGGGGTGGTGCTGATCGAGCCGCTCGTCTGCCTTGATCATTATAACTAGATTCTAGAGGACCAGATTCTAGCTAGAGGACTAGATTCTAGCGAGCGATTAGGCGCTTGCGGCCTTAGCGAAGGACTTTTTTAGTTGGTCGACGCGATCTAGTCGCTCCCAGGGTAAGTCCAGATCCGGTCGGCCGAAGTGTCCATAGGCAGCCACGTTCTGGTAGAACTTTCCACCATTCAGTTTGGGCAATTCGTTAAGATTGAAGGCACTGATAATTGCTCGTGGTCTCAAGTCCCACAAACCGTTTACCATGTCTGTAATCTCGTCGTCAGAAATTTTGCCGGTACCGAAAGTTGTGACGTGTACTGATACCGGACGGGCCACGCCGATGGCATAGGCGATTTGGACTTCGCAGCGCTCGGCCAGTCCGGCACCAATAATGTTTTTGGCGATGTGCCTCGCTGCATAAGCACCGGAGCGATCGACTTTCGTCGGATCCTTGCCCGAAAAAGCGCCGCCGCCGTGTCTTGAATAACCACCATAAGTATCAACAATGATTTTGCGACCGGTCAAACCAGAGTCACCGTGAGGACCTCCGACAACGAAACGGCCGGACGGATTGATCAAATAACGAGTCTTATCATCTGGCTTAATCGGTAGATCTTGGAAGCAGGGCATAATGACATAAGCTTTTAAATCTTGAGCGATGCGCGCTTGGAGCGCGTTGTTTCCGTCAATATCGCCGATTTTAGGATCATGTTGGGTGGAGATGACGATCGAATCAACCCGCACCGGTTTATCGTTCAAATATTCGATAGTCACCTGCGTTTTGCCATCTGGCCTGAGGTACTTGAGCGTGCCATTTTTTCTTACTTCTGCTAATCGACGCGCAATGCGGTGAGCTGCACAAATAGGTAACGGCATCATTTCTGCCGTTTCGTTGCATGCGAAGCCGAACATCATACCCTGGTCACCAGCACCAATTTCATTTTCATCGGCCGCCCCTTCTCTGGCTTCCAACGCATTTGACACACCGTGGGCGATGTCGGGCGACTGCTTATTGATTGCCGATAGAATGCAACAAGAGTCAGCGTCGAATCCTCCTCCCTTTTCGCCGCAATAACCAACCTCGGTGATCACTCTGCGGACGAGTTCTTGAAATTCAATGTGCGCCGTTGTGGTAATTTCGCCAAAAAGTAAGACCAAGCCGGTAGAGGCGGAGCATTCGGCAGCAACACGGCCTTTTGGATCTTTCATAAGAATCGCGTCTAGAATCGCATCCGATATCTGGTCACATACTTTATCCGGATGACCTTCGGTGACGGACTCCGAAGTAAAAAGATAACTCTTGGTCAATTTGTGCTCCTTGTTATTGCGAGGTTGCGAGCGCTTTTAGGCTTATCCTCGCGAATTTGACTGTGTTTTCAATCGGCGCAATTAAAACTACTGGCGGAGCCAATCTTGCTTAGCCCATTTGGCTATGCTATCACTTTTCATGCCCATTGAATTAAAAGGGCGAAAGGTGCCAATGATCATGAGCATATGTCGATGCTAGGATATTACTCACTCTCGCCTGTATTGTTCTTAGCCATTGCTTGATCATAGGAAGAGGGACACCGGGCTGACTGCAAAGGTTCTTAGATAATGGCAACAGCTTACAGCCAAAAGAGCGATCGCGATCTGGTTCTCGCCTGCCAGCGCAAAGAGCCGCAAGCGTTTGAGGAACTTGTCAAACGCCATCAGCGAACAGTATATGCCTTGCTCTACCAATTAGCGCCTGATTGGACAGACACCTCTGACCTCGCTCAAGAGGTGTTCATCCGCGTTTATCGCTCCATTAATAATCTGCGTAATCCCTCCTCGTTTCGCTCCTGGTTGACCCAAATAGTGACCAACCTTTTTTACGACGAGTTGCGCAAAAGACCGCGGCGATTGCCGACTATTTCTATGGACGACTCGGCTGAGAACGAGAATGAGGAGAGTGAGGCCACTCGCGACATTATCGATTCTTCACCTCAGCCCGATGAAAAGGCTCTCAGTCATGAGATGACCGATGTCATTCGCAAAGCAATGATGAGGCTTCCGGAACAGTTTCGGACCTCCATCGTCTTAAGAGAGGTGGAAGGATTAAGCTACGAAGAGATAGCGGTCATCACCAAAACCGAAATGGGTACCGTGAAATCTCGAATAGCACGCGCTCGCACGAAGTTACAAGAATTGCTTAAGCCCTACCTGGAAAATAAATCTTCTCCTAGCGAGGTACCAGGCTAGATGGACGAGACTTGCGTACATTGCCGGTCCGAGCTATCGGCTTATGTCGATGGCCAACTGGAGTCTCAGACTCAGACAGAGTTTACGGCTCATATCGGTAATTGTGAACTTTGCTCAGACGAGCTGAGCCGGTTGAAGCTCCTTAAACAGCTTCTCTCTGAGCACATGGCGCCTGAAAAAGTGTCCATGCCCGAGCTCTGGCCGGCGATTGAGTGCTCGTTGCCATCTGTATGCGAGCTGATTGAGGAAGACCTTTCGGCCTATTTGGACAATGAGCTGCCGGTGGGGGCCCAGGAGGGCGTGAAAAGACATATCAAAGAGTGCCTGCCCTGCATGTCGGCGTTCAAAGAGATTAATGAAACCAGCCGCTTGCTTGCAAAGAGCCTGGAATTGCCGTTGAGCATCAAGGTCGATTTACTGGCCGGCTGTAAAGTCTCGCTTAAACGAAGATTGCGCCTTGATTCAAAGTGAGCTTTCCGGCTATGCCGATCAAGAGGTGGTGACACTGAGACATCGCAGTATTACCAAGCACCTATTGGATTGTCAGGAATGCCAGTTTCAGTTTGACAAGATATCGACTGTTGGAGAGGTAATTCGTGATGCCTACAAGCCGGCGATTCCAGATAATTTCGATATTTGGCCGGAAGTAAAAAGGCAACTACAGGTGGTGCCCTTTACCGCCAAAGGCAATCAGCAACCACCGGCAGCAAAGTTTGGCTTCACCAACAGTCGCATGTTATGGGCTAGTTCGGCAGCTGCGGTAATGGCGATCGTCGGTTCTCTGGCGATCTGGGTGGGTGCGCCTAAAGCTCTGCACACCGATCCAGTCACTTCAGAGTCCTATTTGATAGAATCAGCTATGACTCAGCCGGTAGAGATTGCCGAAGCAGTGGTGTATGACCAGCAATAGAAAGATGTTGTTGAAAATGCACTCAGCAGCCAAATTTTGTACGGCTGTATTGATGATTACTTGTGTGCCTGCTCTGGCAGACGGTAGTCGATGTCCGATCGATTGGTCCAAATTGAACTTGACTCCGCAACAGAGTCAGCAAATCGATCAGATTGAGGCGCAGTGGCAGCATGAAATGATGGAGCTCAAGCCGGCGATTGTAGAGGATCAACAAAAGCTGACGAAAAAACTTGGCGAACAGTGTGATCAGTTAGAAGTAATCGCCTTGCAAGAGTCAATCCAGCGCAAGCAAAACCAATTGCGACAAATAGCGATGATGACGTTTCTCAAGAAGCGCCAGGTGCTCAACCAAAATCAGCAGCGCAATTTAGAAGAGATGATGAACCGAGCAATTATCAACCGCCAGCGCGAACTGAATCCGGGTGCCGAACAGAACGTCGTGCCGACAGGGGTGCAAGACTTGATTCAACGCGTCCGCAACGTCTTTCCGGTCAATCAAGAACGCTAGTCAGAAAATTACATCAAATTAAGGTTGAGACTTCCGGGCTGGCTGGGGCGAACGGTGATCAGACTGGCATTTAAGACCGCTTGCCGTAGGGAACAATGCGCTACAGACCTGCGTCTTTGACTTGTCTAAAATGGTCGGACGTCAATGTACTTTTGCTTTGAAGTTGAAGTGAAGTAAGGAGTAGAACATGCATATTACGCGTCTTTCGAATGTGGCGACTTTGTGCTTAATGGCGATGACGGGATTATATGGTGTCCGACCTGCTGCGGCAGACGAAACGATCATACGTAGCACCGTCAGTCAGCCGCAGGTATTTGTATCTCCGGGACAAATGGTTATCGCTCCAGCAGCAGCGAGTACCACCACTACCACCAGAACAACGACCATCAGCCAGCCTCCTCCGGTTGACGAAGTTATTGAAAGAAAAACAGTTGTTTTTCCGACATCTAGCACGGGCGGTACGTCGGTTTCATCTTCCAGCACCACAGTTGATACCAGTGCCTTAGAGAATGGCAAGCCCGACTACGGTCGGCGCATCCAAAATTTGAAGTCGCAGCTGGACAAAGCTTCTGCCAATGGCTGGATTTCACCCGACCGGGCCGCCAGTCTAAACAGCGAATACGACAGCCTTGTATCGGACGAAGAAACTGTACGTAGAAATGGTTATTTGAAAGTTGATTGCGATTCAATAGAGAAAAAATTGAATGCCTTCAATATTGAACTCTCCGACGAGATGGCAAAATCCAACCACATGTAGCAAGCACGCTTTAGAACAAATTAAAAGTCGAGCAGCATCGGCGCTAATCCTGGCTAATTCTCTATTGGCTATTTTCTCGCCTTGAATGTATTATCAAGAATTCCTATCCCGGTGGTGATGTTCATTCGCCGCGCCGTGATGGGGCGACACATACCGACCTATTAGGATCTACATGCTTATTCGGGAAGAGTTGAAAGAGATTGTCGACAGCGCGATCGAGAGTGCCATCAAGCAAAACAGCTTAGGCACGGTATCGGAATTGACCGAGTCTGTCTTGATTGAAAAACCGAAGTCGGCCGAACACGGTGACTTGGCTTGCGGTGTGGCCTTGAAGCTAGCCAGAGCGGCAAAACTGCCGCCGATCAAAATTGCTGAAACGATCGCTTCATGTATTCGGGCCAATGAAAATATTGGTGTGGGTGCTCTAGCCAAATTGAGTGTCGCCCCGCCGGGCTTTATCAATTTTGAATTGGGTAGCCGGTGGTTATCCAATGCCTTACTCGAGATTCACCAACAAGGAGCGAACTTCGGCCGAGTCAATATTGGTTTTGGTAAGAAAGTGCTGATCGAATATGTGTCGGCCAATCCAACCGGCGATTTACATATCGGCGATGGCCGCAATGCCGTATTTGGCAGCTGTTTGGCCAATCTCTTAAGGTTCGCTGGTTTCCATGTCGAAGAAGAGTTTTACGTGAATGATGCCGGCGAACAGATGGCTGGTTTGGGAGCTTGCGCCTGGGCGATCTATCAAAGCAAGTTGGGGCGCCAAGTGCAGTACCCGGAATCCGGCTATCCAGAAGAGTCGCTTGTGCTCTTCGTTGAAGAAGTTATAGCCAATTGTGGTCAGTCATTTTTGCACCTGAGCGACGAAGAAGGAATTGTCCAAGTGGGCGCTTTAACCAGAGAGATCATCCAGCGCAAGCATAAGCAAATATTGGAGCGCCTGCGGATTCATTTCGATCGCTGGTTCTCTGAAACCAGCTTGCATAAAGATGGGAAAGTGGAGAAAGTACTGGCCAAATTTAAAGAGCGGAATTATGCGTATGAATCTGAAGGAGCGCTGTGGCTGAAAGCAGAGGAGCTCGGCGATCAGCGCCCCCGTGTCCTCAAGAAAAGTTCTGGCAGTACAACTTATTTGGCCAACGATTCGGCCTATCACCTGGATAAATTCGAGCGGGGTTATGACCTGCTGATAAATATCTGGGGCGCAGACCATCATGGACAGGTCCCTGGATTGAAAGTGGCGATGCAAGCGTTAGGCGAAGATCCCGACAAGCTGGAGATAATACTCACTCAAATCGTTAACCTGTCGCGCGGCGGTCAGATCGTGAAAATGTCTAAGCGCAAAGGAAACGTGGTCACTCTCGAAGAGGTGATGGATGAAGTCGGCGTGGATGCTGTCCGATATTATCTTGGCGAGTCCAATCCCCAAAACCCGATTAATTTTGACTTGGAACTGGCCCTAAAGACCAGCCGAGAGAACCCGGCATTTTATATTCAATATGCACATGCTCGCTGTTCGGCCATTTTGCGCCGGGCGCTCGAGCCGGTAACTGACGTAGAAAGCCAGACGGAAACCGCGCCGCTTTTGAGCAAGGAGCAATGGGAGCGCTACCTGAACGATTACCAGCAATCCGGGCAAGTATTCGAACTGGCTTTCGATAAAGACCCGCTTGTTTTTGCGCATCAAAAGGCATTAGTCATGTCCTTGCAGGAGCTGCCGGCGGCGGTAAGCGAAGCAGTCTCAACCCGACAACCTGGCCGCCTGGCTCGATTCGCTTTCGATGTAGCTAATGATTTGCAGAAATTCTATGAAGTGAGCCGCGTCATCACTGACGATCAGGCGGTGACCAAAGCCCGTCTGGGGTTAATTGTGGCCACAAAACAAGTACTGGCCAATGTTTTGGGGGTTCTGGGTGTGTCGGCGCCAGAGCGCATGTGAAGGTGTCGCCGGGTGGCAGCGTGGGCGAACCGGCTATCGGGTGGGTGGCAACCGTTTCAGCCGTCATTAACGGCCAGCTCGGCTCGGTCTTATCCAGGAACAAAGAACCGGTACCGGCGCTTACCAAATTAATGGATTAGAAGAGCTCTGAAGCAGCCAGCATTTGGCTTTTTCAGCATTTTACCTTGACAACCGTGCGCAATCCGGCTGCACAGCGTATGCTAGTTACATAGACAGAGCTTTAAGGAACTGACTATGTATATGGATGACAAATTTTCCCTGAAACTCAGTCAGGAAGAAGGCATATTGCTTTTGACCAGCGCCAGGCTTCTGGATAAGCTCGTCGCGGGCGTCACGATTCACGCTAAAGAACGTGATGAGTTAATCCGAGAAATAATCGATAAACTGTCGCTGGCCGTCTCGCCGGAGCTGGCGTCCATGTCGGACGAGTTAGCCAATGCCATAGTCGAGTCGGTCTTGGGCTGTGACGACCATGACGAAGATGACCTCTGTACCCATGCGGCCATAGCCGAGTTTGTCGAAGCCAGCCCCGATTCCAATTCGTTCAATTACCCGATGTACACTGTCGAAGAGAAGCTACCGATTTTAGAAAAAGCACTTGTTGAACATTTATCAGTCGCTGCCAAATATTACAGCTTTGCCCGAGAGTCGATCGACACACTGATCTTGAATCCGCTGACAATTAAACGTGAAGAAGGCTTGTGGAAAATGATCGCTTATTGCCACGAGCTCGATGAAGTGTTGATCTTCCGAGTGGATAGGATTAAAGAACTGACGAAAACTGCAAAGAGATTTCAAATGCCTCGTGAATTTACGGCGACCAAGTACACAACTTTTGCTGCCTATCGCTAAAGTTGACCAAGTGGGCATCGCATGTAGTATCGCTCGATGTGAATGCCGTCGCCCCTAATTATGCCGAGCTGTGCCCTTATCACCGTTCATAGGCGTCGGCAGAATATGATAGAGTGACGACTGATTGGCGGTGAGGACAAGACTCTTACTGCTCCCAGCTCCGAAGACAATCTTGCTTTGCTTTATTTCTGCTACGGCCTGATATTTCTAATTGCAGCTTTAGGCTACGGTGTTGCCTGCGCGCACCACGCTGTTTCAGAGCAAACCGAATGGATCATCTCCTGGTTGATCTTAGTGATCGGTCTTTTTGCTGCGTTGATCAGATCTCGCCTCGCCCGACAGATTTTGTTCTCTAGTGCCGTATTCGCTGCCTGCCGTTACCTCATCTGGCGAGGCGCAGCTAGCCTCGACATGCATACGCTGGCGAATGCCTGGATGTCACTGATATTTCTTTATGCGGAGATACACTTGGGTTTCTGTTTTGTCTGCTTGATCTTCTTTGCCTGGCTGCTGCCGGAAAACCTAGACTCCTCAGAACCGGTGGGGAATAAGCGACCGCATGAGTTTGAACCAAGCGTTGATGTATTCATCACAACTTTGAACGAGCCGGTGGAGATCGTTCGTAAGACCGTTGCCGGCGCTGTTTCGATCTTGTACAGCCCGAAAAAAGTCTACGTCCTAGACGATGGCAACCGCAAAGAAATTGAAGAACTGGCAAAAGGAATGGGATGCGGTTACATAGCTCGTGGCAACAGGAAAAATGGCAAAGCTGGCAATATCAACAATGCTTTGCAGCTTACTACTGGAGAATACGTACTTTCGCTAGATGCGGACCATATTGTGGCCAACACAATTCTGGATGAAACACTCGGCTACTTTGTGCATGACAAAAAAATTGGTGGTGTTCAAACAGGCATGGTCTATCTCAATCCGGCACCGCTGGAAAAGAATCTCAAATTAATCGGTGTGCTCCCCACTGAAGCCAGAGCGGTGTTTTGGGTCTACATGCGAGCATGGGATACTCGCAATTGTGCATTTTGGCACGGTTCAGGAGCAGTACTTCGCCGTTCGGTCCTGGTCGAGATCGGTGGTGTCGCCGCTGGAACGTCGAAAGAAGATATTCATACTACTTTGAAAATGAATCAGAAGGGCTATCGCTTTATCTATTGTCCTTTGCCGCTTTTTTTAGCGCTGGCTCCAGAGACTCTCGGCGCCTATATCATTCAGCAAAAGCATTGGTTCCAAGGCAATTTCAAACTTCTTATGAAAGCCCCTTCTTTGATGCCAGGGCTCTCTGGCCGCAGATAGTAATGCTTTTACAGACTACTATGTATGACCTGGCCGGTTTCGCGCGCCTCTTTTTTATGCTGATCGCCCCGATTTGCCTGGCTTTTCAAGTCATACCGATGAGCTTGCCGATCACCAAGCAGATGATCGTGCTTTTCCCTTATCTTGTGCTGGCACTGACTTCCTTGAGTTATCTTGCTCGGCTGCATTATCACAGCTTCTTTGGCGAAATATACGACACGCTCAGAGTTCCGGCAATTCTGCAGGGACTGTACGAAATGATTACAGGGAATAGAGGTCTCTTCGAGAACACACCAAAAGGAATTCATCTCACCGAGCCACGCATTGAACTTCGGTACGTCGCACCGTATTTTATTTTACTGTTGATCACTTTGGCGGTCATCAATTGCTTTGTCAGGCTGATTGGACTAGGAGTCGATGCATATCAAATGGGATTGTGCATAGCCTGGAGCGTGTACTTTGTCATCCTGTTATCTTGCTGTATGTGTGCGGCTGTTGATGACCCAAAAAGGGCAGATGATTGCGGAGTGGAAACTGATCTGGATGCTTCACTTGGCGATCGAAAGGCGCTAAACCAATATGCTCAAGGTAAATTGGTGTACTGCAGCGCCGCCGGCGGTAAATTAATCGTCGAGCATGTCACCGTTGATGGTGTAATTGATGAATTTCAACTTCGTCTGAATGGGCTCGATGGTAAACCAATTGATCTGCCAGCAAGACTGAAAACTTCGCGCGCTGAAAATGGCAAGCAAGTGATCGAATTCCAATTCGAAGACATCGGCTCCGATCTAGATCGCTTTCGTCGTTTCATAGAGTTGACGATCTGTGCCAACAAGTCCTGGCAAAAACGGCGGGGCAACGAGCCTCCTGATTTTATGCCGAAGTCATTTTGGGATTTCCTCACTTCACCGGCGCGTGTGACAGCTTCGCTCTGGAATAAAAAGTGCAAAATTGTCTGGTAAACAAATTTGGACACATTCAAGCTTGACCGTTCGAAGCTCTTCACAAGCTCATCTTGATTATCGATGCGCCAATAGAGTTGTTCTCTCGTTCCGTTAAGAATTGACATTAGTTCCTCGAACAGGCGATGATCAGCAAGTCCCTTTGCCGAGAACAATCTGATGACTACGACTACTGAAAATCCTGGAATGGTTGTTAAGCCCCGTATTCGTGGGTTCATTTGCATTACCGCCCATCCGACCGGCTGCGCTGCCCACGTCAAAGAGCAGATTGATTATGTGAAAAAACAGGGTCTCATTGCCAACGCGCCAAAAAATGTGCTGGTAATTGGTGCCTCCACCGGTTATGGCCTGTCTTCTCGCATTACGGCAGCGTTTGGCGGTAAAGCGAACACTCTTGGCGTCTTCTTTGAAAAGCCACCTGAAGCCGGCAAGACGGCGACAGCGGGCTGGTACAACTCGCAAGCATTTGAGAAATTCGCTAAGACAGCCGGACTCTACGCCAAAAACATCAACGGTGATGCTTTTTCCGATGAAATCAAAGAACAGGCGATTCAAGCGATCAAAAAAGATATGGGTAAGGTGGACCTGGTGGTTTACAGCCTGGCCTCGCCACGCCGCGTCCATCCTAAAACTGGCGTTGTCTACACCTCTGTGCTCAAGCCAATCGGACACACATTCAGTGCTAAGACCCTGGATACAGACAAAGAGGTAGTCAAGGACATAACTATCGAACCGGCCAGTGAACAGGAAGTTGCCGATACAGTGGTCGTCATGGGCGGCGAAGACTGGCAGATGTGGATGGACGCTCTGCAAAAGGCTGATGTTTTGGCCGACAATGCTGTCGCCGTAGCCTATTCCTACATCGGCCCGCAAGTTACCTGGCCTATCTATCGGGATGGCGCGATCGGCAAAGCCAAATCAGATTTGGAAAAGGTGGCGGCTAATCTCAATCACACGCTTAAAGCCAAAGGTATCAAAGCCTATGTTTCGATCAACAAGGCGGTTGTGACGCAAGCTAGTTCGGCTATACCTGTAGTGCCGCTTTATATGTCACTCCTTTTCAAAGTGATGAAAGAAAAGAACGTGCACGAGGGCTGCATTGAGCAGATTTATCGACTGTTTGCCAATCAGCTTTATAACGGCAAAACGCCGCAGCTGGACAATGAAGGGCGAATTCGCATCGATGACCGGGAAATGGATCCGGCTGTGCAGAAGGACGTTGAGAAGCTCTGGGGGCAGGTGTCTACGGAGAACCTTAAGCAAATCTCTGATTTTGCCGGCTATCGCGCCGAGTTCTTGAAGCTGTTCGGTTTCGGGCTGCCGGACATCGATTACGAGCTGGCCGTCGATGCGACTCAATTGTAATGATGCGCTTTTAAATAAGATCTAAGTTCTGCTTGCCAACCTAAAGGCTACAATTGGTGGCTAATCAGGCGGTTTTCACCTGTGACTGTGGCGCATCGAAAATTGTTACGCGCTTCCGAGAAGTTCTTCCATGAAAAGTCTTATATCCCAAAGCAAGCCTGAGGCGGGTGTGGCTTCACAGTCGGGTAGCAGTCAGACAAAATCCCAGACCGCCTCGACGATTACAGTTAAAAGATGTCTCCTGGCGATCGGGGTGTTCTGGATCGCTAGCCTCGTTCTCTTATTTGCACTGCAGCTATTACATACAGGCATGGGACTGAAGATTTGGCCTATGGGCGAAGATCGCATCTGGCTGGCGATGCTGCAAAACAATCACGGTGCTGGCATAGCGCGAGCGTTTTGGCAAATCAACGATCGTAACCCGCTCAGTCCCTGGTGGTATATCGCTGTCGCGCCGATTGTGCTTGGGCATGATTTTGGCATTTATTTTGTCCGCAAAATTGTTGATCCGCTCCTGGCGCTGGCCACTTTTTTCCTTCTCGATCAAATCGGCGAAGGACGACAACGTCCGTTCGCCCTGACTTGTGCCACGCTCGTTCTCTTTTGGAATTTTTGCATTTATTACAACGAGCAGATTATGTGGAACTTCTTAATGGCATTGTGCCTGACATTGTCATCTATCTGGTCTTACTGCAAGTTTGTGGACAGCGGTCGCAGCAAGGCGACTTACATGTCACTGAGTCTGGTCCTCTATTTTGCGGCGTTCACAAGCTACACGATTCAATGTGGTGCGCTCGTCGCCAATTTTTTGTTAGCCTGCTTGCGCAGTGGTGCGGGCAGCAGCCGATGGTTACGAGTGAAAGCGGCGCTTAGCGATGGAGCGATGTTTCTTAGCTTGTTCGGTCTTTATTTTTTGACTTGGGTTACCACATCGCGACCAGCTAGCGATTATTACGCGCTGCATACGCGATTATTCAAAAAGCAATTTCTTCCTTCTGTGCAGAGCCTCATCTGGCACGACGACTACACTCGACTGCTGGCGAAACTGGCTACGGACTGGTCGCCGCTTGTCCTGGCTGTTTCGGGAGCAGCCGTCTTCGGTATCTGCTATTTGCTTTTGCAAAAACTGTGGCAAAGAGAAACGATCAAAGCCACTCGTTCCTTTTTCTTCTCGCTTCTTTCCATCTTGCTGGCAGTCAGCCTGCCTACTGTACTATTGGAAGCGATGAGCAATGTCTGGTATCCAGGCACTCGTGTGCGGATGGTTGGGCAGTTTGTCAGCCCTTGCTTATTTGTTGGCGCTATTTACGCTCTTTCTGCCTGGTTAGCTAAATGGCAGAATCGTTGGGGTCGTTTATTTTTGCTTCTAGCTTTAGCTCTTTTGGCCAGTGCCGCACTGCTTATGGGTCTTGAATACAATAAACAACTTTGCGCGCAAAGTGCTTTCGAACGCACTTTGGTCACCGAATTGCGACAATACGCAGGCGCGAAAACGGCCGATCAATATTTCTTGATCCGCTTAGACAACTGCGATTGGTTTATGTCCGCCGCTTTGGACGATACTTTTTTGCAGACTGCCTTAGGTCGTCAGAATGTTCATATGCGTCTCTTACCAAAGCCTCCCGCACTTCCCGGTTTTGAAAGCAATTGGCTCATTGAGATTGGTGACAAAGGTGTCAAACATGCTGCATTCAGCAGCGGTGGTGAATGGGTGCCTTGGCCAGAAATTGTTCTTGTTTCTTATGATGGGCATCGCGTCCGTCTAATTAATCCTGTAACGCCTGCCGACGTCCGCGGTTATCAAGTAATCTTTCAAAGTCCATTAAAGATCCGCCAGCAAAGCGCTTCGCAGGGAAGGCAATAATGAAATTGCAGATAGGCGGTAAGAGAAGTGCAATCAACAGTTCGGCAGCGCTTTCCCCATCGCCAAAAAAGGCGCAGGTAGGCAAGCCGGCCTTGACCAGCCAAAGCGAGAATCTGGTTTACCCGGGCGATAGCAAGGGAAGTCTCTTTGCCCGAAACAACTTACTGTCGGCTGCGCTTTTTGCGCTCGGAGCTTTTCTCGTAAGCCTGATCCATAACTTTTGCTCAGAGCATCCACCAGTAACGTTTGCTTATGATTCGTATCACTTCCTGCAGAACTTGCGCATAGTTGTGCAGTTTTGCCTGGAGTCTTTGCACGGACATATGCATCCGAAGCTCTTGAGCGCTCCTGATTTCGTGCAGAGCATTCGCTTGGACGGACCTGTTTTAGCTGCATTCTTTACCGCTCCCTTTCTTCTTTTAGGGAAAGTGCCGGCTGTTTCAGACGCCAAAGTATTCATCTTCATCAACTGTGTATTTCAAGCAATTGATGTCTTCTTGATTTGGCTCTTGTGTTTCAGGCTCAGTTTCAATCGGGTGGCGGCAGGACTGGCTGCTCTCTGCTTCATCATCTATCCACCAGCCTTGCTGCAAACAGAGCGCTTCTTGACTGAACCGTTCGTAACACCGCTTCTGCTCGGATTCGCCCTTCTTATTTCTCAAGCACAGTTAGGATTTTGGAAAGCGCTTGTTACTGGCGTTATCGCCGGCACTATTTTCATGGCCAAAAGCGCTCTGATATTGCCTATAGTTCTCGCGACGATCATCCGCCTTCTTGGTTGGATTTTCGGCGCGGATTTAAACTGGCACGCCCGAGCTCAGCTTAATGGGCAGGTGAATTGGGCGCGGTACATAAAGTTTATCCTCGGCATGGCAGTGGGATTCATTTTAGTGATTGCACCGTGGGCGGTGTTCACTCAGACGAACATGGGCACAACATTGCTGACGGCAGACCGTGAGCCGGCCCTTAACATCGCTCTCGGCTTCGATCGCGAAACGGAAGGGCTACCGGCGATTTTACGAGGCCCATTTTGTCGCACGGTTGTGGATTTGAGTGCGCCCTGGCAATGCGCTGCCGGACTGTTCAAGGCGCATCCGTTTGAATATCTCGGGTTTTTTGCTGAGAAAGCAGTAAGGCTGATTATTCACCCTTGGAACGATTTCAAAGACACAGTTTTTGGATTGATCGCCGGGCAACAGTATATTTTGCATTTGATCTTTTTGACTGTGGCATTTTTTGGCATTGCTTGCTGTCTTCTCCAAGTGACGCAGCCGGTTCCAAGCACTGCCATCGTCGCAGCGATTTATCTTTCCCTGATTTTCGGACACGGCATTTATAGCGTTGTCCAGCCGAATCCTCGATATATGATCACATGTATTCCTTTTCTGGCGATTTTCGTTGGGCTTGGTTTGTGGACATTTGTCTCCGCATTAAAGGATGCTGGCAGGCGTGTGATCTTACCTGTTAGTATTGCTTGCGGTGTCATGCTCGTCTTGCTTGTATCGAATCATCTAACCAGTTTTGAAGGAACTGAGCGAGCTATAAGACTTGGCACCGGAGAATCTATTGTTCGCGAGATAGATTTAGCCGAACTTAAAGTACCCGTTACTCTAGACACCGTATTGCTGCTTGTCGATGGCAGCGATTTGTCCAGCGATACCAAGGTTCTGGTCAACGGCGAAGAATTGCCGGATCGTTTTCTGCCGGTATATGAATTCGATCCTTCCTTTTATTCCGGCACGGCTCGCGATTCACTAATTACAATGGCAGCTAAATGCTTGCTTCCTTCCTATGCCTCTTTTCGCCAGTGGAGCGCGGTGTTTGTGCCGAGGAATCTCTTGTTGCCTGGCAAAAACCACCTGGCCTTAGTCGAGCGTCATGGACTGGCCACAGTTTATGCCGATCCGCCTGGCGACTGGCGACATATCCCAACGCTTGAGTTATGCGGTCTAGAAAAGATCATCAACAATCCTCTACGTCTCGATGGGCGCTTTCGAGATCCGGTGGCTTGTGCTCAGACCTGGAACGACGAGCGATTTACCTTGCGCAACCATGATGGTATTACCCGCACAATAGATGAAAATGTTCGTCTCAAGCTGCTATTCGCCGAGGCGATCAACGACCCTCAGACAATGAAAACTCGGTTTGTCATCCCCGGGGACCGTTTTGGCTTTCAGTCTCAATCGAAGCCGACAGGCGAGATCACAATTGACTCGAGCCATCAGGTCTCTTCTCGCTTTGTTTTTGCCAAGACGCCGCTCGCCGGTAATTATTATGTGAAAGTGACCGGCGAGGCAAAACGCCTGGCTGGCGGCACGACCGCTTGCATTCGAGCCAAGGTTGTCGATTCCCGGGGCGGCTTGCGTTTTGCTGAAATGCCTGCATCTTTGACCCTGGCTAACGACTGGCAAGAATTCTCAGCCGAAGGAGTTGTACTAACTTGCGATATGTCATCGATAAAGTCTGTTGATGTGCAATGCTTACCCAAGGACTGGAATCTGATCCGCGCTTACGGTTTAAAGCGCGGCTGCTCTACTGCAGCTGTCAGAAATCTGAAGGTGACAATCGCACCCGCTCTAATTCCGGCATGTAGCTTTGAACGACGCGTGATTATGTAGAGGTTGAACAAGAATGGCAAAGAGATGTCTGTGGATTGTCAATCACAAAACATTGTTACCGATCGAGTTTGGTCTGCTCCGGTCTTTCGGTTTTGAGGTCTTTGTCCCGAAAATAATTCCAAACGATCCTGGCTATAGAAGTGGCATCATCGATTATTCCCTGGATACAACGTTATCGCTGGATAGATATCTGATCGAATTTCTTAATCGTCACCATTTCTATGAGGAGCAATGGTCGACCGCTTTGACAGACATCTTAAACGAGAATTTTCAACTTTTGATCAGCTCCTGGTCAGGCTATACAATGCCGTTGTTTGAAGCTATTCGTAAGTTTGAAGGGACGGTGGTGGCGCGAGTCTTTGGCCGGGAACACCCCGCTCGCTATAGCGATCATTTCCCTTATCAAATGGATGCGCCGGTTCTGCTGGACCGTATTGGCACCGGTGCCTGCAAGTTCTGGTTCGGGCAGGCATTCGACAATTTAGCTGAGATAGAACATCCATACATTCAGGCCAAGGCGCTTGATCTGCCGGTTGGCTTGCCGAGAGAATATTTTGCGCACGAAAATACTTGGCTTGGCGACGAGGCGACAGCGCTTTTTCTGTGCCCGCATATTATGGACAGTCCTTATTACGGCGCCGTCTATCGCCATATCGTTGATCACTTCAATGAACTGCCGCTGAAAATATTCGGCCGTCAGTTTGAGCAGCCTGCCGATGATCGTGTGCTGCCCTATCTTGCCGATGAGGAATTGATCCAGCTTTATCGGCACGTAAAGGTCATGGCCTATCCGTCAGTCGAGCCAAGGCATGTGCACTACTCGCCACTAGAAGCGATGATTATCGGTACGCCGGTCGTTTATCAAGATGGTGGCTTACTGGAGCGTTTGGCCGGAGAATCCCTGCCTGGCGCCTGTGCCACGGCGCAGGCGATGAATGAGAAAGTCAAACGCATTCTGGCCAACGACCAAGATCTGATTGCTGCCATTACACAAAGTCAAAGGTCGATCATTGAAAAGTTATCCGATGCTGCCGTCTATTCAGCCTGGCAAGAGGCCATGCAGAAAATGGGTTTTGCCGCCAAGAAAAAGTGGCAATCAAATCCGATTGAACCCGCTACTCAGCCGATGGTACCGGTGCTCAAGTGACGAAAATTAACAAATACAGACTTCGGTGCTAAGTAACTAAGAGTACAAAAATTGAGAAAACTTCGACAAGAACACTAACGACAAGAACATCGAAATGATTAACGAACTAAAGAAAGCAAGTCATAAAGTCAAGCAAAAAATGCGATTGGGCGAATTGAAGCGTGCTGTCAAAAACACTCGTGATGTCGACAATTACCTGCATCACCTGGAACATCTGGTGCAGTCCCACCATCTCAGGGTGCTTGCCGAAATTGATGAATTACGGGTGAGCACACGCAAGCGGAGCGAGCGTCTCGTGCAAGACTTAGATGCAATTTTGAAGTATCGCACTGATCAACTGCAGACGCTGATATCGCGAAAACCGTCGTATATATCCAATGGGAAGTTTGTGCTTTTCAGTTGTCCATTCATGGAGCTGGTGATTCCATCGGAGGACGCCGGGCTAATCGCTTATATCGAAAAGCACGGGGCAGAATTCATCGAACCAGGCACCCGCCAGGTCATCAAGCGATCACTAAAACCGGGAGACGTAGCTGTAGACATCGGCGCTAATCTGGGTATTCATACAGTGACGATGGGCTACGCAGTTGGTGAATCTGGTCAAGTCTTTGCTTTTGAACCCACACCTAATGTGGTGGCGGCGTTGAAGTATACACTTCTTTTGTCGGGACTAAGACATGTGCAAATTGTGGCAAAAGCGGTGCTCGACGAATCTAAGCCAGTAAAGCTGTATTCGTTCAACCACAGTCCGGAGAATTCAGTGTTTCCAGCTTTTGACGTCGATCCAAAGTCGGTCTTCTCTATTGAAGTACCGGCAGTCAGCCTTGATTCGTTCTTCGCCCCTGGCAGTCGCGTGGATTTTGTCAAGATCGACGTCGAAGGTGCAGAGCCGCTCGTATATCAAGGCATGCAGCGGGTGATCGAAGAAAATCCGCAAATCAAGATCGTCATGGAGATGTCACCATCGCATTTTTTGCGGGCAGGCACCAATTTCAAGACTTTTTTTGACACCCTTACGCAGCAAGGTTTTATCGTTCAAGCGATCGACGAAGAAAGCGGAGATACAGAAATATGTAGTCGAGAGCAGATCGCCGATGTCGATACGTTGAATGTGCTTATCCAGAAAACGCCAACTCCGATTGCAAATGGCTCGTAAATAGGCAATTTTTGGCAGTTCGCTAGTCAAGCTCGGGGCGACAGCCGACAAATGGTATAGATCTCTCTGAACTTATGGGTTGCTTTCTCGCCTGACATCGTAGAGATGTTTTATACTGAGGCCATCCTTCATAGAGAACCTGCATAGAGAACCTGCATAGAAAACCTGCATAGAAAAACCGTCAATATTTCTATCTATAGTGCCTGGATCATTTTGAGATTATCAATGAGACTTAGCAGATCTTTTGCATTGTTAGCGGCTGTTGGGATCAATTTCGCCGTGACGACTTCAATCCTTCCGGTTCTGACGACGCCGCCAGCACTGGCGCAGCATGCGCGTCCGGGCAGAATTGCCAGCGAGATTGACGACCAGCGAATGTACGAACAGATGAATCGCGTTGCTAACTGGCTCAATCAATATTGTGTTTGGAATCACCGTTTTCCGGAATATGGTGATGAAATGAATTGGGCGAAAGAACAGATCAATCAGCTAATTCCCAATCCGCCCTATGACACCGGCGCCGTGCGACTAAGTTCTGGACTTGATGCCGATCCGCAATACGATCAGCCGTCTGATTCGCCGCAATACGAGATGCCTACACCCGGTAGTCCGGAATCTCTCAATCGCGTTCAATTGGTTTTTGACCCGAGCCTCACTGAACAACAAGTGCAAAATTGGCGCACTGATCCACCGGACGAATGGCAAGCAGCACCTGGCACCATCACCGCAATTAGTAATAACCAAAATTTATTTGTGCTCTGGGGTGCAGGAATAAACGGAATGCCGCTCAAAGATCCGACAACCAATCGGGTGATCATGATCATCGGCCGGTACAACATGTTGTACGAAACGCAAGAATGAGCTTGGCACTTCGAAAAATGCGAACTTCTGGTTCAAGTCGTTTTTCGCATTTTGCGAAGATTTAATGCGAATTGCTAAACTCGATCCTGAAGTTTGATGCCAACCAACCTTCTAGGCTGTTACCGGCGAAGCATTAGCAATTGTGCCTGGCAAATCCGACAAGACTTCTGAAGCAGTTAAATACCTCTCAGTCAATTGCGGCACAGTAAGTTTGGCGACGATTCGATCAAGGGTGGTATCAGCAAGCACTGAATTTCAAATTGTTCGTCCGGTATCTTGTTTTGCAAAATGACAGGGCGTTCTGCGACCGGAGAAAGTGGTTTCACAATCTGTTTTGGCGCTTTAAAAATATCGAGTGATAAATGTCGGCAAGACTACGCGCTAGAGCGCGAAGACCGCCAGCTTAGCCCGTGCTCATTTTAATGTCAAGAGGAAAAACGCTGCGCTCAAATTCGTCCACTTCCTCAAATGATGCAGGCACTAGCATGCCGCTTTTCTATTGGAAGCTTCCGATTTTTACACGATGCGATTCAGACACTGCAGATCAAACGACGAAAGAGTCAACACTGCAGCTAAATTTTCGATGTTTAAGTCCACCTTAAGAATTAGTCATATTCTTGGCAACCGGCTAGAATGGTTGCACTAGAGGCATTTCGCTCCAAATGATTTAAATTACCAGACAAGTTTATTTTTCAGGCATTCGCAGACAGCGTGCTCCGGATGGGATGGCAAGGGGAGATCGCTTGACAGGAATATTTTCATGCATTTTTTTAAACAGAAAAATAAGACGGAGAAATTGGTATTAACTTGTGAGCATTGCAGTCAGCGATGCGACAAGGTCAGCGAAAGATGTCCGAACTGCAAGCAACGGCGTAGTTATCCAGAAAAAACCAGCGGCGGCTTGGTGAAGGTGGCATCACATGTGGTGACTAGGACGACATCCGCTTCTGAGAGAACAACTACTGAAAATGTCGATTTGGTTCCGTCCGCTCTGGGCGCGGACAATAAGTCGCCGGACACAAAGCCATTGCCACCGTTGCCCGTCGCACCATTCAAAACTCGAGTGAAGGCAGCGATCATGGATTATTCACTCCTTGCTCTGTTGGAGACCTGCACAGCGTTCCCACTCGGCTTGATACTCATGCACTATATAGCAGAACCAGGCAGTGTGCCTGCCTTTGTGGTTGAGCGTAAGACCATATCTACCCTTTTTATTTGTTTTGGCGGTTTGGCTGCCTGGACAATACCGTTTATGTATTACGCCTGGTTCGAGAGCTCGCGCTGGCAAGCGACTCCAGGGAAGCGACTTGTTGGATTAAGAGTCACCGGTTTGCGACACATCGATATAAATTTTGGACAAGCTCTAACAAAGAGCTTCGTTCAATATCTGTCTCTATGGATCGTCAGCATAATTGCGTGGTGCCTCGTTGCCCTAGTTCTAGCTGTTTCAGGCATCCGGCAGGATGTGTTGCTCTTGTGCGGCTGGGGATTGTTGTCCACCTTGTGTACCGGATTGTTCATGTGCGCACCTGTTTTTCGATCGAGAACACAATCTGTCCTTGATTGCTTGTTGGGCCGTATGGTTGTCACTGAAGCGAACTTTGACCAGAGAAACTGGCGAAACTATACAAGCCAATTGCCGTTACCTAAACCCAATCGATTTCTGCAGGTATTGGGTCGTATCTGCTATTGGGTCGTGATCGGCTTGGTCCTTTCGGTTTCAGAAACTACAGTCTGGGTTCTGTCCCAAATTTATGGAAATTGGGTGCTTATTTTCTCGATAATTCCAATCATTCTATTAATTGCCTGGAACAGATCAGCTATAGAAAGAAGATGCTCTCTAGTCCGCACACTGTCTGGTGTTACTCTAGTTTTGATCCTGCTTCCCGGCTTGGTTATTGCCATACCGCAATGGATTCTTTACTCAATGCGCGCGGACACTTGGAAGGCTCTAAAGAACCCGCATCTCGCCGACAGGGATCTGAAAGAGTCCGAGCGCTTAGAGAGCGACCCTACACCTCAAGAAGTTGCAAAAATAAAGCGCTTAGAGCGGGCGAAGTAAGTTCATCAATTAGTACCTTGGCGCTTTGAAAGCGTGTTAGCTGAAGGATATTTTTCCAATGAGCGATCCATTCGATAAAAGTAAGAAAGGCAAAGACATTATTTGGCGGCAGGGCTTGTTCAACGAGGCCGAGAGCCAGAATGCTTTCAGGTTCATCTCTGATGACGACTTTAGTGACCAGGGCATCGATAAACAGCAACTGATGACCCGGAGCACCGAAACTGGTGCCATATCCAACAATGCTCAAGATCTCAGTAACTGCGATCCGTTTTTGACCGCGCTGATTCCGACTCTAGCGTCGAAACTGTCCGCTGATGAAACATTACTTTGGCTTGGACGACCTGATGATGGTCTCCTGGGGAAGAAATGCATAGTAGAGTTCTTACTATTCGTCGGCTTAGCGTCCTACTGTCTTTTCAGAACCATAGCCTGGGCTATCATTTTCAAGTTCTTGAGCTATGGGGTTGTGATTATCGCTCTTGTATTATTTATAAATCGATACAGGAAAATTGGCAGCACCATATACGCCATCACAAACCGCCGAGTCGTCTTCTTTCGAAAGGATGTGACTGGCTTTCCGTATATGGATCTTCCGCTCGGCAAAATCTATGACGTCAACATACCGCGGTTCAGCTTCGGCACCATTAATTTGTATAAAGGCTTTAGTTTCTGGAATCGCTGGGGGCGTAGACAAGAACTAGTCGGAATCAGCAACTCAAAAGATGTTGCCTCTTTGATAAAGTCTAACCTGGATGCAGGCGTCCTCGAAAATTATTGGAAAAAGAGAGGTTGGATATTGGTAGCAACCTCACTGTTGCTAATTCCTTCCTTGTATCTGAGAACGGTGGATCGATTTGTACACCAACCATCATGGGAAGTTTATGTGCCGAAAGGTTTGCAACCAGGTAAGAGGTGTCCGCTAATAGTCGGACTGACTCCTGATGGTGTGGGTAAAAATGAAATAGCTGTTTTGAAGCAAGCCTGCGACCGCTATAAATCGATTGCCATAGGTTCGAATGACTGCAAGAACGAGCTAGATTACGATCAGTGGGAACCGAAAGTGGTGGCGGCCATCGACCAGGCCTGCAAGTTATATCCGATCGATCCGGAGAAAATTTATGTCAGTGGTTTCTCAGGTGGTGGCATGGCTGCATACTACTTCGCCGAAGACCATCCGGAAATCGTTAAGGGACTGATCATCAACACAGGCATGATGCCTTATGCCAGTGATCCACCCAAAGATGAGCCGCTCCCAAACGATTTCCCAAAAGCTAAGCATGCTGTCTTTCTAGCCAGCCCCACCGACTTTCGCTACAAAGCAATGAAGAAAAACAGAGAATTGCTTAAGAAGAAACTGGGTTGGAAGGTTGATTGGATCGAGTTCCAAGGTGGACAAAAGTACGCGCCGTCTGAAAAATATGTGGAAGCTGTGCGACTAGTAGAAACCGAGTAATTTCGTATGCTTCTACCTGATACTACTAAACCAATTAACACTTATCGATTGCGCGCCTTTGCATTGTTTCACTTCGTTTCCATGTGGCTTAGCATGGTTATGCTTGTGGTATTTGCCCTGATTCCCTTGTTTCCCATCGTTCAGTTGATGGTGATAGGCTTCGCTCCATTTTTTCCTGGAATCTTCTTTTACGCTGTTGTTGCGCTGCTGTTTGTTATCAACTGGCGATGCCTTTGGCCAATGGTTTGGAAGATCGAGACCGTTGACAAAGGACTGCTCTTCTGTACGTTATTTCAAAGGCACTTTGTGTCATGGAGCAGTCTCACGGATGTCCAGAGCGAACGGTTGGGAGACAAGACCAGTTATGTTGTCTTTTACCGCGATGGCAAAAGCATTAGGTTTCTCTCTGGGATGGACCGCCAAGGAGAACTTCTCGCATTGATCAGACAACATGTTCCAGAGCGATTTTTGACAGTAGAAAAGGGAAGCCGCCAGAACAAAATTTCTTTGTTCATCCAGAGCTTTTTTCTGCTTTGGTCTGTCGGTTTTACAGCCGGTGGCATCATCGAATTGGTGCAGATACTCAGAAAAGCGCTGTCTGGTGATCTGAGTCATGCTTTGTGGATTGCCCATGCTATGCTGCTTCTGGTCGCAGGCGTTACTGTTGGCTGTGCAACAATATTACGAGCCAAAAGTGTACGAATAACCGATCGCGGACTGAACATAGAAACCTGGATTTGTGAGCTGGACATCACATGGCAAGACATCAAAACTATGTGGCGACTCCCATTCGGCACGACAATTGTCGTTAAATGCCGAAAGGGCTGGTTTATTCTTGGCGAAGAATTGAGTCGATTTGACGAGCTGAGTCAATTTATCACCAGCATTCGCCGCTCATAAATCGCAGCGAAGAACACGAGAGACACCTGCTGCGCAAATGAAAATTCCCCTGTTCACTTAACTGTTGCAATGGCAAAGACAAACGAGCTGCGACAAGTTAGATGACTGATCGCGCCAATTCGCTTGACTACTGCGTTACGATGCCTATCAATGTTCTCAGTCGCGCCTTTAATTTTAACCTCAGCAGTGTATCCTGAACTCTCTCAAGGCATACGCGTCAGACATGCTTTTTAGAAAATACTTTTTGCGGGGTTTTATATGCTGGTTAAAGATCATGTGACATCACTGTCCAACAAAGCGGCGATTGCCATCTCCTGTCTGATCCTCGGTCCAAGCGGAGCTTTTGCCCAGGTGCCCGGTGTGCCCAGCACACAGCCAGCGGCCATTCCAGCGGCCAAGCCAACTACGGTGATCAGCGGCCACATCAAATCAGACATGGCTGCCGCCGAGAAGTTGTTGTCACAAGGCAAGTGGGCTGACGCCGAGGGCATGTTTAGAGAGACTCTTGTCAATTCGCCGCAAGATGTGCCTGCCACATTGGGCTTGGGCATAGCGGAAGCCAATCAGTTCAAATTAGACGCCGCCGACGCATTATTCGATCGAGTGATCGGCATCGATCCTAATAATCCAGAAGCTTACGCGGGCAAAGCGATCGTGATGTTGAGCCGCTTGCAGTCTTCTTCCGGAACAGTGCGGGCAATGAGAGATTCGATATTGAAACAAGCTGCCGATTATGCCAATCGTGCCTGTACCCTTGGCCCCGCCAATGCTCAGGCACACTTTGCTCTCGGTCAAGTCTTGAAGGAGCAAGGACAGATGGATCAGGCAGCGAGCGAATTGACCACTGCCACCACTCTCGATCCTGATCTTTCATTTGCCTATTCAGCTTTGGGCAGCATCAAGCTGGATCAAAATAGTCTTGCTGAAGCGATGGCTAATTTCAAAAGAGCGATCGCTTTGAATTCCGGCAACTCGACTGCTCACTACGGGCTCGGTGCGGCTTTGCTTAAACAGGGCAATATTGATGACGCGATTAAAGAGCTAAATACTTCGCTCTATCAATTTCCCAACAGCTGGCCAGTGCGCATGGCTCTTGGACAGGCCTATCAGCAGCAGGGCAACACAGTGGCTGCCTTGCAGCAGTATCAGCTCTCCACCTTGATCAAGCCGGAAAACGCTGGTCCCTATCTGGCCATGGCCAAATTCATCAAGATCGTGGTGACCTCGAGTTGGCTATCGCTGATTTGCGATCGGGTTTGACGCAGTCACCATATGACGTAAATTTGCGAGAAAAGATCGCGGACATGAATTTACAACTGCAACGGCCGGATGAAGCGATTAAAGGCTACCGCACAGTCCTGCAATTGAGCGCCAACGACAATAGCGCGATCAAAGGGCTGAGTCAGGCTCTGTTCTTGAAGGCGCAAAAAGAGACAGTCGGCGCCATGTTGCAATCCAATGATTATGATGCGGCCACCAAAGCGCTGGATGAAGCGATCAAGCTGAATCCCAATGACATGGAACTGAGATTGGCAAAGGAGAAATTGATCTCTCTTTCCGGTGCTACTCCTGATCCAACCAAGATCGTTCAACCAACCAACGATGGCGATCGGGTTGACTACGCTCAAGCTTTGATGGGTGCCGGTAGCTTCAAGGCAGCGGCTGATGAACTGAACACAGTGATCAACGATCAGACCGATCAAAAACAACTCTATGCAGTCGGCGACATCGCTATCATGATTCACGCTCTTGATCCAGCGCAAGCCGCTTACAAGAAAGCGCTATCGATGACCGGCTCCCCTGAGCGCGGACAAAGAGGGTTGGCTCAGATCACACAAATGAAAAAGACTGCGGTGGACACTGTGCTGATCGCTAATGAGCTGGCTAAGAAAAAGCAGTGGGATGGGGCGATCGCCAAATATCGTGAGGCACTGGCTATTAACCCGACTCTCGCCGATGCCCGCTTCGGATTAGCTGAAGCTTTGGAGAAAGGGCCAAAAGATTCATTTGCCACGCTGACCGAGTCTGCCAAGCAGTATCAATATTATCTGGCTCTGGCAACTGATTTGACGCCCAAAGACAAAGAGAAGTTGACCGACTTAATTGGCAAGCTTACCGACAAGGCGGACAAACTCAAGCAAAAGGAAGATAAGGACAAGATGTAGAAGTTGTCTTAGGGCAGCTCTACTTGTGGCGCTAAGGTCGCTATGGCCTGCGAAACTACGTCGATGGTTGGTGTGTCGGCAGACGCGCCCAGATAAGCCAATTCCTCACCAACTCGGTCCCAAAGCTGGGCGATCAGTTGCCATTGCAAAACTTGATCCAGCAGTTCGTTGAATTTGCGAGCGAACTCTTTTTTGTTCCAGTTACCGAGTTTATTGATTAACTTCTCCTCTGGCGAACGGTCGATCAAATTTGGAATTAAATGGGGAATACGGATAGCAATCGCCGGTCTTAATAACGTATCGCGGATCAATTCTGCTTGATCTTCGGTCACGGTAATCACGCCATCGAACGCCTCTATTTTCTTTTTTAACTTCGTTATAAGAGGTGGTGTGCTGTCGCCTAAAGGCGCATGGGAACCGGAGTGAGGATATAGTATTTCGCTTAAGTCCATTTGCGGTAACACCGCCAGACGTATTTGACGATAACTGCGCGTCATAGACTTCGCTGTTTCTTTGCCAGAATCGGTTTTGTAAGGTTCTACGTAAGATTCAACGAGATCGACAATAAAGATGCGCCAGTCATCCGCCACTGCATTTGGTGCCGACTCCGGATGGTCATGCCAAGCGATTTTATGCTGCTGAAGCAAGCGTTCAGTCAGTTCTTGCCACGGCTCTAAGAGGCTTTTCGTTGTATACCAGTCAATATTCATGCTTCATCCACAGATTTGCGATCAGGCTTTGATCATTGCTTTTTGGTCAAACATACATTGGTTTCATTAGCGACTAATTTGACGATCTTTTGCCACGATTCATCTTTCAGATCATCCAAATCAATGTCTGATAAATGCGAGCGAGGACAGGCAACCGGGGGTTCGGTCATATTTTCCTCCATTAATGTGACCGTCTCCGAAGTCCCGCCAGGCCAACCTTTCGAGATCCAGCATTCACTTTCGCTCAAATTAAGTCGCAGCGTTCGGCTCAGTAAGTTGATTGTGGCAGCGATTCGAGCGGGATGCGTTCGCCGTCTCTCACGCGGAATCGGGCGCCGCAATTTTTGCCGCCAGCTTTCGACGAGCTCGTCTTGACTGCGCAGCAGCCAAATACATTTATCTGGATGGCTCACCGCCGTCGTTGGAAAATCGAGCGCGACGACGCGGTCTGTATGGCGAATGGCCAGAAGCCTGACAGACAATAAACTCTGGACAATTGTCTGAGAAGTCGTCCAATCGAATGGAATTTTAATCACATAAGCTTGCTGCCCTGCCGCCTGCAGTTTGAGGACAAGCTGCTGTGCCAGTTTGTCGGCAGCCGTCGCTTGAAACGGCGAGAATTCTGTTAATACGGCAATTTTCATAAAGTCAATAGTGTCAGCAATGTTTTTGACCGACTACGGAGTCGGGTAGTCGACGAGCTGGATGCTAGGCGGTTAACCGTTCGATTACGAACTCCCAGGATATTCTCATGGATTGCAGTCTGGCCAATCCTTGTTTGCCCATTTGCTCCGCATGTTGCCTGTCTTGAGCCATTTTGTCAATTGCTTTGGCCAGCTGCCTTGGTTCAGGTTGACTGATCAATCCGTTCATTCCATCCTCGATAATCTCTAGAGTGCCACCAGAATCGGTGCAGGTGATCACAGGCTTTCGAGCATGCAGACTCTCCAAAGTCGGATAACCATAGGAATCCTCATCAAAAGGTATATACATGCCAGCCAATGCCTCGGCAAAAAGGGCGGTTTTTTCCTTTTCTGAGATCCAGTGTCCCCGCAGATCCACGCGATCTTTGAGACCTTTATCCTCGATTATCTGTTGGAGAACGGAGAGTGCTTCGGGTTCGTCTGGGTTTCCAGCAATCACCAGTTTCGTGTTGCTCGTAACATACTGCATGCTTTCGACCGCTAGCCTTTGTCTTTTCACGTGCGCAATGCGACTTGGATAGAAGATGTAGTCTCCGTAACTCCGGCAGTAAAAACTTTCGGCGTTGCGCAAAGGAGGGTAGAGAACTTCAGATGGTAACTGGTTGAATTTTCGTAGCCTTTCCGAAACTATTTTGGAGTTGGTAAACAGCTTTTTCGCACTGAGCAGTGATTGATGATCGCTTTGATGAATCGCTTCAAGTACTTCTAGTCCCGCCGGCGTATTGGGAATGTCCTGAAACGGCGATCCCCATAAATCGTAGGCGCCACGATGATGGTGAATGAACCAAACGACTTTATTCGGGTGCTCGAGTAAGTAGCTCGGTGTGCGAACGCAAATCAGCCGATCGGCGATTTGAGCGACGTTCATCAGGCGTATTGCCAGCATCTGTTCGAGCATCTCATCCCACACCGAGGAGAAAGGGATAGAGAGCAGATCCACCTGATAATCTCGCTGGCGAAGTTCAGCGGCTAAATCTTCGACAATCATAGTGCCGCCGCCGTAAATGAAGGGTACGTGCGTGCTGGCGATGAGAATCTTCAAGGGCTCAAACTTTTGATGTGTTCCTTGACGCAATTGGCGACATATTCGACATCCGATTCTTGCAAATTGCCGTGAGTAGGCAAATTCAGGCCGCGGGCGGCGATGCATGTGGCGTTTGCTAAAGTGCCGATACTGGAGCCGGTGTTGGCTGCTGCAGCAGTTTGCTTATGCAGTTCTTCATAGGGTGGCATTATGTGCAGCGGATAGAACAGCGGTCGAGTTTCGACTCCGTCCTCGCCCAACCTTCGCATCAACTCATCTCTCTCCTCTTCGCCGCCATTTCTAAGCAGGATAGAGTACATCCAAAATGCATGTCTGGCCCAAGGCTTCTCGATCGGTAGTTCAAGATATTGGGTTACATTCTTTAGATGCGCGTTGTACCACGCCGCGATCTGCCAGCGCTTTTCTTGATGCCACTCGATCCGTTCGAGCTGGGCTAGAGCAATCGCTGCTTGCAGGTTAGTCATGCGATAGTTGTAGCCGATTGTCGGAAACCAGTAGCGACGATGGGGATCCATGCCCTGTCCTTTGAGCAGCTTCACTTCCGCTGCGAGTTGATCGTCGTTCGTCACGAAGGCGCCGCCTTCGCCGCAGGTGATGATTTTGTTGCCGAAGAAGGAGAAAGTAGCAGAATGTCCGATCGAACCGACCTTTCGTCCTTTATAAAGGGCTCCATGCGCTTCGCCGCATCCTCGATCACGAAAAGATTGTACTTTTCGGCAATCTCTAGGATCGGATCCATGTCGGTCGGGTGTCCGTACAGATGCACGACGATAATGCCACGAGTTTTCGGCGTTATAGCGCTCTCAATTTTCGTGGGATCTAGGTTCCAGGTGTCCGGCTCGCTGTCAACGAAGACCGGCTTGGCACCGCAATAGCTGACAGCATTAGCGGTGGCAATGTAAGTCAAGGTCGGTACGATCACTTCGTCGTTAGGCTTGAGTCCATGAGCGAGCAGTGCCAAATGGATAGCGACGGTACCGTTACTGCAAGTTAGTGCATGCTTGACCCCACAGAAATTCGCGAATTGGCGCTCGAACTCGTGAACGAATTTTCCTTCCGCGGAAATTCGCGTTGAATCAAGACATTCCATTAAGTATTGCTTTTCGTTTCCGTTAAGACATGGTGCGGCCACTGCAATACTTTTACGAGCGATGCCCGCTTTTGGCGGACTAAAGCTAGCATTGCCTTTGGTAAGGGGCAGAGCCGATGGTGCTAAATTAGTCGTCGATTCCATTTTTATGGTTCTATTCTGGTGCTTATAGTCTTCAGGTTTTAGTCTTGTCGTTCGATGTGTTGGTTCTCTAGTTTGGCCAATTTTTCTTCAAGAATTTCTATCCGCCGGTCCCGTTCCGAAATTTCTTCATCGATCAATCCTATCAGTCCTTCGAACTTTTCCTCATGATATCTAAGCGTCCTTAGATACAAGTTAGTTTGATCCTGTTTTATCTCAATCAGGCTTTTTGTCAGCTCTTGGACAATCGACTGATTAACTAAGTTGTAATTTGTCTGGCGCTCCCACATCGGTCGAAGAAGCCGGCGAAGCACCTCTTTTACGTAATTCAGCGAACCCTTCTTTGCCGCCGATTCGGCTAAATCGCCGGCATAGGACAGGGTGGAAAGTTCAGTCAGCTTAGCCTCAAGGTCGCCGCCTAGATTGCCGTCCTGGAAAGCCGCGCCGGTCGGTACCGCTTCCGTTTTCGAGGGCGTCTCCTTAGCTTGTCTTGGGCGTTTATCTGCAGCCGGCGGGCTGTATTTTTTAAGCGCTTCTCTGATCCGCGCCGAGATTAGTTGCTGTTTAGCTGGAGTAGACATCTTTCTCGTTTCGAACCACTTCCCATGAGGCTCTGCTAATAATTCAATCCGGTTCGCTAATTGAAGTTGCTTTTGCTGAGCATCCGTTTTGCCGGTACGCCCACGACAACGATATCATTGCCCACATTTTCGATCACTGCCGAGCCGGCACCGGTTTGAGACCAACTGCCGATCTGGATGCCAGGTATGACTTTGGTGCCGATACCGAGGAAAGCCCCTTCTCCTATTTGCACTTTGCCAGCCAGGTTGCAGCCCGGCGCAATATGGCTGTGAGCGCCGATGCGACAATCATGATCGACGGTGGCACCTGTGTTGATTATGCAATTCTCACGAATAATGGTGGCAGTGTTAATGATGGCGCCGGCTAAGATCACTGACCCAGCTCCCACTTGAACGTCAGGCGCCAAAATTGAGCCGGGGTGTGATACCGCAGTTGGTGACCAGCCGTCCTGGCAAAGTTTGTTGAATATATCTCTTCGTCGTGAGTTATCACCAATGGCTACGACGAAAGCGCCCTTCGCCAAATGGTTGGCATCGGCTTGTATTTTGTAGCCGTGCAATTCAATTCCGGCTTGCAACGGATCGACAATGGCTAGGATATTCCGTTTGCCCTCTTGTTGGAGGGCATCGATTACTACTTTGGCATGACCGCCGCTGCCAAAAACAACTATTCCTGGTTTTTCTGAATCAGACATATCATCAGGGATTACGTCGATGCCGTTTGGAAAAACGCACCCAAGAGTAGCTGTTCGAATTCATTTTTCGTGTCGGTCAAATCTTTCACTGTGTCAATCGTCTTCCAGAAAGCGCGTGTCTGGAAGGTCTTCAGGCGTCCTTGTTCAGCTAGTCTGGGGAATGTCATTACTTCATGATCTCCGACTTTCGGCAATTCGTTGACGATAGCCGGATTGAGAGCATAAATACCAGCGTTAATCCAGAACGGTAGTTCTGGCTTTTCACGGAAACCTTTTACTTCTGCATTTTCGCCGACTTCCACTATCCCGTACGGACTGCGCAAGGGCACCGTAACAAGCGAGGCCATCGGCTTGTGCTTGTTGTGAAATTCGACAAGATCCGTGATATTCAGGTTGGTGACAGAATCACCGTTCATCGCCAACACCACTGAGTCCGGCGGCAAATCTAACTTTTCTAGGGCACTGCGTAATGCTCCGCCACGGCCCAGCGGCTCAGACTCGATCAAATAATCGATTTTCACCCCATGCTTGCTGCCGTCGCCAAAATAGTCAACGATCACTTCATGTCTGTAGCCGCAGCAGATGGTTATATCCTTATAGCCGTGGGTGTTAAGAAGGCGCAACTGGAAAGTCAACAGCGGATTTCCCAAGACCTCAATCATCGCCTTGGGCCGATCCTCGGTGAAAGGTCTAAGGCGCTCGCCTTTGCCGCCTGCCAGAATAATTGCTCGATTCAATTGTCTTCTCCTTCAAGCCTTTCTCGGGACATTAGCCGGCTGTTTTGATTGATCGGCTAATTGAGAAGCTTGTTGATCTCTAATTACTCCTCTCCAGTAGTCGAGCAAGTCACTCATCATTTGCTCAAATGAATATTCGAGTTTCCAACCGGTCGCCTCTCTGAATTTGGTCGGATCGCCTTGGAGAACGAAGACATCGCTGGGGCGCAAGCGGGCAGGATCGACAGTCACCTCAATTTTGGTCTTGGTCAAGGAGAGTAAATAACTGAGCATCTCCTTGATCGTCCTAGTCTTACCTGAGGCGATGACATAATCTTCACCTGCCTTGCAGTGATGAACACTCAGCCAGTACGCGCGCACAACATCACGGACGTCTGTCCAATCGCGTTGTGCGTCGAGATTGCCTACACGTACGACAGGCTCCTGTAGACCCGCTTCGATCTCCGCGATTTGCTTGGCGAAATTGCTGGTGACAAAGACATCACCCCGCCGTGGTCCTTCGTGATTGAAGGTGCGTGTACGAATTACTTTCAGCCCATAGCTTTCGTAATATTGATAAGCGAGCATGTCCTGAGCGACCTTGCTCACTGCATATGGACTGAGCGGCCGGAATGGATTTTTCTCAGTGATCGGCAGCTCATTGGGCAAAACGCGACCATATTCTTCGGAACTCAGAGCTACCTGGACGATCGGATCAAGTTCCAAATGTCTGATCGCTTCAAACACGTTCAACTGCATTAAAACATTGTCACCAATTGTGGACTGCGGGTTCTTCCAAGAATCGGGAACGTAACTTTGTGCTGCTAAATGAAAAACCAGGTCGGGCTTCACATTTTTAATTAGGTCCAGCGTTCCCGATGAATCGGTCAAATCGCAATCGATGAGAGTCAGTTGCTTTTCAATGTGACTGACATTGGATAGTGGGCTGCGCCAGCGTTTAACGCCGAATACTTGGGCCTGAGGCTGATGGTGAATGATGTATTCGGCCAGATGGCTACCTGCCATACCGGTGATGCCAGTAATTAGAACGCGGGTCATCAAACTCTCCCTGCAAAGCGCGAGGAATGATAGCATAGGCGCGGTGTTTCAGACGTGAGTTAGAAATATAGCTGAATGTTAGTTTCGGTCATTCTGCCTGTTTACAATGGTGCGGAATATCTTCCCCAAGCAATTGACAGCGTCCTTAATCAAACGCAGTCATCTCTTGAGTTGTTAATTTCAGATGACGGTTCGACCGATGGCAGCTGGGAACTGATCCAACGATACGCCGGTCAGGATCGGCGGATCAAACCTTGGCGCAACAACATTCAACTGGGATTATTTGGTAATTACAACCGGACAATGAGAAAGGCGAGTGGAGATTTTATCAAGCTATTTGCTCAGGACGATCTGCTATCCCCGGCAACTCTTGGCACTTTGAGTGAGGCACTGCAAAATAATCGGAGTGCAGTCCTTGCTGCGTGCGGGCGCACCGTCATCGGTGACAAACAAGATGCTCGTAGCACTTCTGCCGCATTGCCATCCGGATTAAATCCCGGCAAATCGGTAATTGTCAAATGCTTAGCGGCATATCGGAATCTGATCGGCGAACCTGTAACCGTCTTGTTTCGCAGAGATCATCGACACATGGAATTTAAGGAGAGCTATTTGTCACTTGGCGATCTGGAGCTATGGCTGCGCTTTTTAGAACTTGGTGATCTGGTTTACATACCGGAGGCGCTCGTCACTTTTCGTCAGCACGAAGAGAGTCAAACTCAACGTTTGTTGTCCGATCTCGATTGGGTTCTCGATTTTTTGCAGCTGAGCCGGGATTATGCCGACTATCTAGAAGAGCTGGGTATCAGCCGACAAGATTATTGCAGTCGCTTTATCGAACTCGCCGCACCACTGGTGGAGGCAAACATTCGCACGGATCCGGATTTCGTCGACGCGCTGCCACTGCAAAAAGAGTTGAACTATTATCTATTGAGAAGGTTGCCCAGTGCGCTAAAAGGAGAAGCGAACTATCGCTCCATGCTGGAAAGCACGTCCTGGCGCGTTACCAGACCTTTACGCTTGCTCAAGAAGAAGCTAGGCTCAGGAAAAAGCTAGGCTCAGGAAAAAGCTAGGCTCGAGAAGAAGCTAGTGAATAGCGCTGCGGCTAAGCCTGATTAAGCCTGTTCTAATGCTCAGTGTCTTAATTAGCTCTGTGTATTAGCTTTGTTTGCCGGCCAGAGTTTTTTCGCTGTTTCCCTTGGACACTGCCTGTTTGCGCATTTCCTTGCGCCAGACAGTGAAAGATTGAGGAATCATATTTCCTTTTTCATCCACGGCCGGGCCGACTAATGCCGTCTCCGGCAATCGCTGTAACCAATCTCGTTCAAATCGACTCAACATTTCGTAAAAGTTCTTATTGTCAAATGCTGCTTTTACGCCAACCCACTGGCTGCCTTTGTTATGTGTGAAGAGACCAGCGATTGCTGCGCTCCGTTTGCTTTGTACATTGCCTGCGACTTTGCCTGCGACATTGCCTTCAACATTGTAGGAATGGCCGACAAATAAGTATTCTTTGCCGGGATAGGCGTGATATTTCTTGTAGTAGGTAAAATCTGGCTGAGGCAAGGAGGCCCGGCGTCGCTCCCAACGTTCCGTCTCTGCTTCAGGTTTTTGGGCAGCCGGCGAAGTACTCTCTTTCATTTTGTTGATTAGCTTTTCCGGTCGTACTCGCTTAGCCATGATCAATTCCTCCGTCTGGAGCATTGTGCCAGAATGTTCGACTGTCTATCCTCAATTAATCTGCCCTCCATAATCAAAGATAAACCCGCTTGAAAGCCTCCTGATTTACTAAGCGGCTCGTTTGCCAACTCCATGCATAATCAGCAGCAATTCCTCACCTGGCAAGATTTATCACAAATTGAGATGCGAATTAAATCGGAGAATTTTATGTTAATTGCCGTTTTGCCAAAAACAATCATCGCTGCGTGTAGTGCATGAAAATTTTGGTGGCACCGTGTGCATATAAAGGGACGATCAGTTGCTCCGTTGTCGCTCAGTCCATCGCCCGGGCGATCAAACTTGAACAACCAGGCGCCCAGGTGGATCTCGTGCCGATCGCCGACGGTGGCGACGGCACGATCGAGGCCCTGTATTCGACTGTCGGCGGAGAATTGAGGAAGGTGGTCGTAGAGGGGCCGGCAGGGCGGCCGGTCGAAGCGTTCTGGTTAAAGATAGACCGTCTGGCGATTGTTGAGTTGGCTTGCGCCAGCGGCCTGGGGTTGCTCAAAGGGAAGCTCGATCCGATCGGTGCGCATACGTTGGGAACCGGACAGATAATTGGTACTTGCTTGCTGACGGATGTCACGGACGTAGTGATTGGCGTGGGCGGCTCGGCCTCGACTGATGGAGGTTCAGGACTGCTCACTGGACTTGGTGCTCGGTTCCTTAAGGCCGATGGTTCGCCCATTGCCCTGGGCGCGAAAGAGTTGTCCTTAATCGAGGACTGTGATCTCAGCGCTCTGTCCGCAATCAAAGGAGAGCGAAAGTTCTTAGTAGCGGCGGATGTGACGAACCCGCTTTTAGGTGCAAACGGTACAGCTGCTGTATTTGCCAGGCAGAAAGGCGCGTCTGAGGAAATGATTGCCATGCTTGAAGCGGCGTTGACTCATTTTGCCAGCATTCTCGAGGGAAAAACAGGCAAACTGATCAGGAATGAGCCTGGTGCAGGAGCTGGTGGTGGTACTGGATTTGGTGCGGCATGCGCGCTCGATGCCCAACTGACCTCAGGTTTTGCCTGGATCGCCTCCCTGATTCAGTTGGAGTCTCGTCTCTTAGCTGCAGATTTGATCATTGCCGGTGAAGGACGACTCGATGAACAATCACTTCAGGGTAAGGCGGTCGGCCAGCTGGTCTCTCTTGCTAAGAAGCATCAGAAGAAAATATATGCCTTACCGGCATTAGCCAGTACAGATCGAGATTGGGCACAAGCTGGCATAGACAAAGTGATCGCCGTTGCTGCTCAGCCAGGCAGATTGGTCACCGCAGACGACATCTTTGAAGCAGCTCGCTTGCTTTTGCGCTCTTGACCAGAATTTCCAGAATGAGCGCAGAAAAGGACACGAAGCATCAAGCAACTAATCTAGAGTATCCCTTAAGGCTAGATGATTGAAATGTGACATGCCTGTCAATTCTCTATGAATCGAATGGGACTGAGAGAATTGAATGGGACTGACTTTACCTGTATTTGCATATGCAGGTGCCTGGGCCGACCATGTCACATTTTAATCACTTGCCACTATGTCCAACATTCACAAATTCAATCTAGGGTCGTCCAACTATCAAAACCTCGACAGATTTTTACTTCCGGCCACCCCGACAGATCTCCGGCCAATTTCAGATCTCGATTTCGCTATTTTTGGCATTAATCCCCAGTGTGGAGATGCTATTTTTTACGGCCAAGAAAATCTTGCAAGCTGGTCATGACTGAGGAGGATACGAGACTAGACTTGTCTGGCGAGGATGCACTGACTGCCGATGTCGAGACGTCCGGCAACGTGGCGGCGCCCGCCGCGCCCGGACCAGGCATTGGTGCTTGCGCTGCTGCCGCAGGTGCTGCTTGCATTTGTGGCGTAGACATTGCCGGCGGTTGGGCAGCGGGAGCGGCTGTAGCAGCGCCTGATTGTGGTAGAGCGGCGTCCGGCTGTTGCGGTATTGCCTGCTCTGTAGGCACTTGCTGCGCAACGTTGCCAGCGTCGGCAGGGCTAGAATTTGCTGGTTGTCCGAATTCAGTCGGTGCATCATGAGCAGCTGGCGTGGCTTGGGCAACTTGATCGGCTCCTGGTGCGCTGGTGCTGGCATCGGCCATCGTCGCCCCGTCAGCGCCCGGCTGTGGTTGACCCAAAGCCAATTCTTGCCCGGGTTGAATCAGGTCAGGGTTCGTGCCGATTACATCGTGATTCAATTTATAAAGGTCGCCCCACTTTGTGCCGTCGCCGAGATGAGTCTTAGCAATGTCCCACAAGTTGTCGCCTGGTCTGACTACGTATTTTGTCGCGTCACCAGCTTGAGCCACGAGATGCTCGGAGCCAGGTATTTGCAGAGTCGCACCCGGCCTGATCAGGTCGGGATTGGCGCCGATCGTCTGAGAATTCAACTTATAGACATCTTGCCATTTCATTGCGTTGCCGAGATGATCTTTGGCAATATTCCAGAGGCAATCGCCCGATCGAATCGTATAAGAGGTGGTCGCCTGGTCTGCACCGGCTTTGGTGGCATCGTTGGCCGCGCTGCTTCCGTCAGCAACTTTCTCCGTATTTGAATCGGTATTGGATTGAGGAGCTTTTTCCACTGCGCTCTTGGGTGTAATTGAGCTCGTCGCGGCCGATGGCTTAGATGGCGCGTGATTGAGAGTAGCGTGCCGCTTAATTGAATCAGAGACCTGTTTGGCGGCGGCGCTTGGAGATGTGGCGCTGGCTACCTTGGTGCTCTTTAGTGAATCGAGAGTCAGTTGCTTGGCTTTCAGACCACTGGCATTGGCCAAGTCACCAGAGGGTTGGTCCTTAAGGTAATTAGCTCCGTACTCATTGCCGCCGGCGCCTGTAGTGGCCGAGCTGAGAGCTGGTTTTCCGGTGCTGTCGGCTGCAGTGATTTTATTTTCAGCGAGAATTTGTTGACTGCCAAGCTTATTGGTAACCGCTCCGGATGGACCAAACGAGCTTGATTCAGACGAGTTGCTTGTTACGGCGTTCAAGTTGCCGCTGCTGGCCATACTCGTGCTGGCATCAGTACTGGCAACATTTGCTGCGTCCGGTAATGCCGTGCTTTGTTGCCCTAAAGTATTGGCCGACACATTCAAAGTATTAGGTAATGAATTAGCCAATGAACTGGCGCTCGGGCTCAGCGGCAGAGTTTGCGACATTGTGGAAGATATAGATGGGCTGGCTGCGCCACCGGCGACTGCCGAATTCATGCCAGCGCCGGCAACCGAATTCATTGATGTGGCCTGCGATGTAGCCTGCATAAATCCCTTATCCAGAAGGAGTCGCTGGCCAAAAGCTAAATGTGTCGCTGGATTGGCTTGGGAAAGGGAGGGTCCGGAAATCAATTCGCCGTGCGGATCGCTGAACGATATGCCTTCGAATTGAGACTTAGCCGGATCGAGCGTGCCGGCAACGTTCAGTTCGCCGCCGGGCAAAAGATGGTCATTGACATAAGATAGATCGAAATTGTGTTCGCCAAGCGAAGGACCAAGCTCGCTGCCGTTGAAACTGACATCGTGCAGAATTGGAGCGTCATGCGGTAGGAGCGTTAGATCAATGGGAGCATGCTCGCTTGCCGTGATTGTTGGATCAAGATGCTGTCCCGCATCGACATGCGCTGCCAGGATATTGTGATCGAAGTTGCCTAATAGATCGCTATGCGGCAAGAAAAAGTTGCTGAATGCTTCAAAGGCCGAACTCATCACACCGATGTGTCCGGGCATACGCATAATTAACTGGATGATCGGCGAAATCTGTTGTTGGGCACAGGCTAGCGCCTTGGCCGTCAAACTGCTCAAATCTGAACCGGGAGCGATGGCTGCATGGCCGATCATATTTATTGGCTGTGGTTGAAAAAACTGATGGGCGCGACCAATATCCATTGGCGAACTTAATTGATGTTCTATATGTGTAGTGGCGCCTGCTGAAGAAATGTCGGGAATGCTTCCCGGAGCGGCCTCGCCGATTGAGCCGTTGATTGGGTATGGGGTGGTGGACATAAATTACTTCCCGCGTGTTGTAAGTTGTAATCTACAGCTGGCAACACGCCAAAGCAATGGTTTTATGGGAGGATTCCCATCTCTAGCCTTTAGTCATGGTGATTTCACCACTGAATAGTCTGATCGCCAACTCGCCGACTGAAGGCCAAGATAAAGGACTACATAAAGGCGCTACATAAAGATCGGCGGCGTGAAATCGGTTTACAATGCACTTGCCACGGCAATTTCATTTATCGTGTGTGTCGTCATGAAATCTTTTCTCTACTATCTATCGCTCACTACCTCACTGGTTGTCGTCTCAGGTGAATCAACCTTGCCAAGTGCTGCTCTTGGCGGCAATATGCCTAAGTCTAAGGCTGCCATTGGCGCTGCCGCCAAAAAGCCAGACTCTAGCTCAACCAAGAGACCAACAAGCCAGTCTGTTGGCGAGAGCGCGGGGGCGGCGAGCGAGAACGCTGCGTATGCCAATGCCCAAGCCAAAAATCTAAGCGACTCGGTGCGCGAGTATCGCGCTCAGCCTGATTCGACTTCCTGGGACAAAGTGGCTAAAGCGCTCGTGGCGGTTTATAGCCAGAATCCAGGCCTTTTCGGCGGCCTCTTTGTTATCGGCTCATTCTTCCCTAGCCGAACTAGGCGCTCACGCAATTGAGTCCGGCGGCGTCCGTATCTGGACATTCAACAAAGTGCCTGAGAGCCAGATTGCCCTGGTGCAATGGCAAAATGTCGTCAGCGGCCCTGAACAAACTATCCGCGTGCACGGTCGAAAGCGCGTGGTGCGAGGGAAGCCGATCGTCACCTGGAAGATGGAAGTTTTGCATTTGCCAGAAGCGGTTTCGCTAAAAGAAGCAAAATTGGTCAGTTCACGCCCGATTATCTCCGGAACGGCGAAGAAGCCGGTGTACACGGAATGTCCGCGGGCGCTGATTTTGGCGGGCAACGACCGGGCCGGTAATGCCTGGCTCTCAGGTTACCGCCTCAGTAGCGGCGGCTGGGTTGGATCAGCGGACATTTTCTCAGCTGTGCCGCCCTTCTTATTGCAAAATCTCGCCGGCAAAGTCTCCTTCTCAGGAAACGACTTGGTCTTAGCGGTCGGCACAGCCAATTCCTTGGCGCCAGAGCAAAGCCGGACTGCCCCTGTTACCACCCAATCCAGCGGTTATCGGATCGTTTTGCGCTTTTTTGGCGGCAAATACAGCTTAGAGGGAAAAGCTGGTGAAGAAGGTCCGCTGTTGATGGTCAATCAATTTGCTCAGGCTTTGCAGCAAAATCGCACGGACCTGGCCAAAGGCCTGGCTGTGCGACCCGAAGTTGATCTCCATACCAAAATACATCGGTCTGACCGGGCGCTCCAACCCGCTGCCGCTTAGAGTTATACCGATGGCCAGCCCCGGCAATGGTAACAGTCGATACCGTTTGGTAACTTTCTTGAAGGACGATCTGATCATTGATGTGGGCAAAACAAAGACGCAGCCAATGGCGATCAAAGCGCTCTTCATCGCCCCTCCCGATCCATGGGCGCAAAAGTTGTTGGGCAATTTCAGTTCTCCTGCCAATGCTTCTGATAGCAAAGCGCCTGACGCCGGGGGAAAATGACTGTTGAATTTGATGATCGGCGATGACCGTTGAAAATAGTCATAGATTATGGCGGCAATTGTTATCGATTTGTTGTCAAAACAGCCAGGGAAAAGCGCCAAACATGCCAGAGAATTGCGAATTTGGCATTGGTGCTGGGAATATAGAATCTGGACCGTCTGTATTGTAAATCGAGTATAAATCTTGGTGTCTTCTTATTCCGACTCTCAAAATATTCCAACACTGCCGCAGGGCGAAAATGCCTTAGAGGAGAAGAATTACTTTTCTTCGACTCTTTCCTTTTTGACCTACTCTTATCGCGAAACACTTTTTGCTGAATTAGAAAGATTGCTTTCGAGCGGCAAGAGCTTTGATGGTCTGATAATTGATTTGATGCAGACCGGATTTTCTTTACCGCTTGAGGCTTTAGTCAAATTTAGTCAGTACGCCAAACGCCTGCTCAAGCCCCACGGAGTTCTGCTTTTTGTCAAAGCTGACGGCGCCATTACACTGACCAAAGATGACCCCGGCGGTGGACTGACTTTCAATGCTTACGACAGCCCATTTGGAATCTTTGCCCGTCATCCAATGCTCGCCGATTATGTTTGCGCCACCGTCGGCGGTCTAGACCGGCGACGCCTTAGGGGTGGTGGTAGTACGCTGGCCAACCATATTTTATTCACATCGATACCTGTCTTAACTGACGAAGGCAAGAAAGCGAAAGACAACTTCACTTTACCAGCGCCACAAAGTTGGGTATTGCATATGATCGACGATTACTCGTCAGTTGAATCTATTACTCGCACACTGGAAAGTCAGTATTATTTGCCGGCAGACGAGACATTGCGAATCATGCAAGAGCTGGAAGCAGCTCATTTGATTTTTCCTGTCTTCTCTCGCATTCAGTTTCTATCTAATTGTTATCACAATCGCAAAATCTTTCGCCTTGGTCGATATATGGTAGCAGCAGGGATTTTGACAGAGTCGCAACTACAGGAATTATTGGAGAAGCAGTCAGAGGAAGGCTTTGGCCGGGGACAAAAGAAGTATCTCGGTTTGCTCGCCGTGCGCGCAGGTTTCCTGAATACGCGCGCGCTGGAAGTGCTATTGGATGACCAATATCTTTATGGTGGTTATCACAAGAAAGCGCAAGATGATCCAGCCGGTGCACGAATGAATGTTGAGACGATGCGTGATTCGATGATTGGCAGCCTCGGTGCGATCGACACAGCCGGCTTGCTGCAATCGTTTGCTACAGGCAAAAAGACCGGGCTGCTCACGGTTGAGAATCGTGATAAAGCATTGATCGTTTCATTTGAAGCTGGCAGACCGACCCATGCACGCATGAACCGTTTGCATGGTTATGAGGCCCTCGTCGATTTTTTAGTCTCGTGGACCGAGGGAATATTTGTTTTCAGAGATAAAGCTGTCTCGCAAGAGCTCGATGAATCCTGCGCTTTAACTCAACAATTGGACAGGCTGCTTTTGGATGCTGCTCTCTACCAGGATCAATTGAACCAGATCCTTGCCACTCTCCCTGGTGGCAAAAATGCGATTCTCGAGCGGATTTGGAATTTCGAATCACTTTGGCAAAATCTGGCGGCCGCTCCGCTGAAATATTCTGATAACACGCCATTAACGAATGCTGACAGGAAGGCCATTGTGGATCTGGTTAGTTTGATCGACGGTCTATCGACCTTGGATGAAGTGATCAAATCGTATGATGTTTGGCCGGGTTACATGATCGTCAAATCGGTTCAGCTTTTGCTTGAACACAAATTGGTGAATGTTCAGCAAGCCAGTCTATTTCATCCGATCTCCATCTTCCAGAGAATTTCTGCGGAATTGCAAAAAATAATTGGGCGAGAAGACAACAAAGCCATTTTGCAAGCAAGCTTGCATTATGTGCATGGTGACTCGCCCGCCGCCCATCGATTTAATATTGATGGTGAAGGCAGAGTAAGTGTCGACCTGAGTCGAGTAAAGAACTCTGGAGCGCCGGTGTCAGCAGTCATTCTGGAATTGCGACGATGGATGGAAGCTTATCTCGCTTACTGCCGACGCCAAGTTGATCCGGCAACGATCGATAACATTGTGGCGAAAGTAACTAATGCTCAGTAATGGCTGTAAGGTCTGAGGCAATATTCTCCGGCAGTTAGTCAGAAACACGAGATGTTCTTCTGTCTCAATTGACTTTGTGCAGCAACTCCGATTTCAACAAGCTAAGGTTTTTATTCACAGCGTTCATCTGGTCGCTTGCATCCGCCTGATTTCTTTTGCTGTGTTCCAGATTCGATTCAATCTGGGCTAGACGCAAATAGTATTTCTCTGCTTCACTGCTTGAGATGAGGTTGCGCGCCAGCGCCTTAGCAATTAAGTCGTCGATGTCTGCGTGCAGGGCATTCTCCGGAGTTACGGATAAGAGCGGTTTTGGCTCTAATTTCTGGCTCAGCTGGTTGAGAAGCGTGGTGTCTTTTTCGGTTATGGATACTGGAATTTCTTTACTGAAGCTCCTGTACCATGATTCTTGCTCATTTATCTTGTTGACTTGAACCTTGAATTGACTGGCCTTGTCCGGTGAGAGCCAGCCACTGACCAAACCTTCATTAATTTTGATCAGGACTTTTTCTTGCAGTTCGGCTGTGCCTTGCGGCGCGATCAAATTGGCAGGCTCGACCATATTGTCTACAAGGTAGGTGGACGGCGGCTGCCAGCTGTCTCCCGTTTGAGCCTGTACCGGCAGGATGCTCATCATCGCAACAACTATTGAGTTTCTGAGGATATTAGTTTTTCTGTTCATGATCTTAAGACCTCAACTCAGTAGATCTGAGAGACATTGGCTTTAACGGCAGCGCCCTCGGCCAAACCGTCTGGAGCATTGAGTACAACTACTTCATGTGCCTTCAGTCCGTTACTTACTTCCAGTTTGTTGCCATAGTCTCGTGCAACTTCGATTGGTCGATATTGAATCTTTCCGTTTTGCACTACGGCCACGTATAATCCATCGTTTTTCGTAATCGAGGCGCTCTCCGGTATGATCACGGGCGGATCAGGGTTGACATAGTTAAACCGCACGTCAGCATAAGAGCCAGGTTTCAAAACATGATTGTGATTGTCAAAGCGAATTTCAGTTTGCAGTGTGCGAGAGTTGGAATTCAGGCTGCCAGCGATGTTTGTCACAGATGCTGTAAATGATCGTCCCGGGAATTCTTGCAGTGTCAATTCTGCTTTGTCGTGGTCGTGAATGTATCTGTAATCGCTTTGCGGCACATCAACATATATTCTGAGAATATCTGTCTTGGCCATGGAGAGAATCTCTGTTGTACCGCTCGCGCCGCCGGCAGCTACAAGCGCGCCGGCATCGATGAAACGATCGGTGATTACGCCATCACTTGGTGCAACTACGTTTTTAAATCCTTGCAGAGCTTTCAATCGACTGAGACTGGCTTCGTTAGACTGGACAGACTGTTTTGCCGCGGCGATTCTTGCTTCGGCTGAGGCTACCTGAGCGAGTAGCGCTTGCCTATTGTGCTCTGCCACCTCAATGGCCGCGGTGTCCGAATTGAATTGTCTGAGAGCCTGATCCCTTTGCTCATAGCTCACAGCACCTTGCGTGGCTAATGTCTGGTAGCGCTTAACTTCCGTTGTGCTGTATTCCAGATTGGTACGGGTTTGTTTAATCGTGGAATCGGCTGCGAATAGCTGGGCGGCAAAGTTTTCGCGGTCAGATAACGCTGAAGCCAGATTTGCCTGGGTAAGTCTTAGGTTCGCAGCCGCCTCCTGAACTTGCTGATCAAGCTCTGGTGTATCAATAATGGCCAGAAGTTGGCCAGCTTTGACATTATCGCCAATGTCCACAAAGCGCTTGAGTAAGTAACCGTTAGCCCTAGCGTAGATAGGCATATTTTGAATAGGCTGCAAGTCTCCCGGCAAAACTAGCGTTTCATTTTTGGCGGCCTCTTTGGCAATCACCGCACTGACCACCGGCACTTTCGTCTCCAATTGCTGATGAATGTGACTCAATTCGGTGTGATTTTGCCAACGTGGCGTAATACCGACCGCGGCTAGTGCTATGACACCTAGAGCCAGCGGCACCAGAGGATTTATTGCGCCATGCGCCTTTCTCATCTCTAGTGATTTTTGTGATAATTGCTGGGACCGCTCAAAGTTCCGAGAAGATTGGGAATTTTTGAAACTGTCTGTCTTTGTGAATATCGTGAACATCGTTGCATCCCCTGTCGATTGCATCTGAATCCACTGTACATGCGCTCATAGCTACAGTCCAATACACGGATGTGATGTGATTCATTCGTGGAACTAATGACTCGCTCCTATGGGGCGTTCCATGGCTGAGTCAATGGCTGACTGACAGTTCGTTTGAGCAACGAAAAGACAACTGGCACGAAAAACAAGGTGGCAAAGGTAGCAACAACCAACCCGCCAATAACCGCTCTGCCCAAAGGGGCGTTGGCCGATTCCGCCTTCGCCCAGGCCGGTGGCCATTGGCAGCATACCTATGATCATGGCCAGGGCGGTCATGATCACTGGGCGAAAACGGGTAAAACCTGCTTCTGAAGCGGACTGAACCGGATCGAGTCCTAGCTTTCTTTGCTCCTCAGCAAAAGTGACCATCAGGATACTATTGGCAGAGGCCACACCGATACTCATGATCGCTCCCATCAGTGCTGGCACGCTGAAGGTGGTTTGCGTCAGAAACAAAGCTAAAACGACACCCGACAGTGTGCCGGGACTGGCCATGAGAATAATCAGTGGATCCAGCCAGGACTGAAAGTTGATCACAAGCAACATATAAACAAGTACGAGAGCAAAAACCAATCCGCCCAATAGACCGCCAAAAGCCGCATTCATGCTGTCTGCTTGTCCTCGTATGTGGACGAAAACTCCCCGCGGCAGATGTTTGCGAAGATCGTCAACGATCTTGTTGGTATCGTTAGCGACGCCGCCTAGGTCCCTGTCTTGAGTGTTCATAAAAATGTCGAAGACAGGCATGATTTGGTAATGGGAGGCAATCGCCGCTGTTGTGCCGCGCCCCAATTGGGCGACAGTCTTCAGTAATACCGGCGTTTGATTGTGTCTGGCCTCGATTGGTAATGTTGATATGTCATCAGCTGTATTGATTTGATAGGTGGGGGTTTGCACAGCAACGTCGTAGTTGACACCATTTTTTGGATTGACCCAATAGTTCGGCAACGTTTGAAAGCTTGAGCTCAGCGATACCAAAACGGAGCTGGCGATGGCATTTTGCGTCAAGCCGAGCTCCAGCGCCTTGGTGCGGTTGACGTCCACCGTTAGTTGAGGTTCATCGGGCACCTGTAAAAGCGTGACATCCACCGCCCCTGGTACCAACTCAACTTTTTTCTTGAGCGCCAAAGCAATCTTGTAAACTTGATTAATATTGCGCCCGCTCAGCTGTATATCAATGGGCGCTGGCAATCCGGCATTCAAAATCTGGCTGGTTATATCGGCTGGTTGAAAGAAAAATGATATTGAAGGCATCTGAGTGCGCAGGAACTGACGAATCTCTTTTTGATAGGCAAAAACCGATCGGCGATGCTCAGGTTTTAGTGAGATCAACATCTCACCGTCGAAATCACTGAATGTAATATTGTCTCCGTAAGACAAATTGATTCCACTTGCCGGTAGTCCAATATTTTGAGTGATTACTTTGATCTCGTCAGGCGGAATAATACGTCTTATTCCGGCTTCCGCCTCTTTGAAAACACGCTCCGTTTCTTCCACTCGGCTTCCTTTGGGGGCAATGATATGGATTCGCAATTGTCCGCCATCCACACTGGGAAAAAAGTCTTGACCGACAAATGGTATTAAAGACAGGCAGATTGCATAGAACAAAAGAAAACCAATTACCACTTTCCTGGGGTGCTTGAGAGCCCGATCGAAGAGGCGATGATAACTGTCACGCAACCGATTGAAATTGCTATCAATCGTCTTGTAGATCTTGGCAAAAAGCGGAAGCTCCTTTTCCGCCTCTTCTTCTTTGTGCTCAGTCAAGAGATACCGGGCCATGACTGGAACAAGCGTTCGAGAGAGAAAATAGGACGCCAGCATGGCGAACACTACAGCCATGGCTAAAGGGACAAACAGGGAGCGAGTGGGCTCTGTCAGCAAGGTCACTGGCACAAAGACGATACATATAGCCATGGTCGATACGAAAGCAGGCGTGGCTATTTCAGAGGCACTGTCCAGGACCGCCTTAACTATCGGCTTTTTCAAGGCCAGATTGCGGTGGATGTTTTCTACTTCCACTGTTGCATCATCGACCAGCATACCGACAGCAAGCGCTAGCCCACCCAATGTCATCGTGTTAAGCGTTTGATTGGTGGCGTTCAAGCAGATGATCGAGGCCAAAATAGCCAGAGGAATGGATGTAACCACAATGATGGTGCTTCTCCAGCTTCCCAGAATGCACAACATAAGGAGCCCCGTAAGAGCGGCAGCCGTAGCGGCTTCACTCACGACTTGCTTGACGGCCGCTTTAACGAACACCGATTGGTCGGTGAGAATCTCAATGTTCAACTCTTTTGGCAGGGTCTCCAGCAAGGCGGGCAGAGCCTTTTTTACGTTATTGACCACAGCGAGTGTGGAAGCGCTGCCCGAGCGCAGAATGTTGAGCATTGTCGAGCGATGACCATTTTCATTGACAATATTGGTTTGTGTGGCAAAACCATCATGAATATAACCAATGTCTTTGAAGTATATTGTCGCGTCGCCTACTTGTTTGACCGGATACATATTCAGCTCATCCAACAATGCAGGACTGCTGTTCATCTTCACCGGATACTCTTTGGTACCTATCTTAGCTGTGCCTGATGGCAAAATCAGGTTTTGCTGAATCAAAGCGTTTGTTACATCAGACGGCGTCAGTCCCTTGGCATTAAGTAGACTGGTATTGATGTCCACCATTACCTGGCGTTGTTTGCCACCATACGGCAACGGAATTGAGCAACCACCGGCGGTGGCGAGCCGCGGGCGGATGAAACTCAGCCCCAAGTCGTAAAGCTCGGCCTCGGATAGGGTTTTGCTGCCCACTCCCAGCTGCATAACTGGCACATCAGAAGTGCTAAAGGCCGTGACCAGTGGCGGCGTTATGCCGGGCGGCAAAATTTTGAGAACGGTCTGATTGACCGAACTCATAAGCGCTACAGCTTTGCCCACGTCTGCGCCCTGGCGTAAGTAGACCTTAATGACGCCGATGCCGTTCAGCGAACTCGATTCCAAATGTTCGATTTCGCTGGTTACGGTCGTCATCGCCCGCTCGGAGACCGTGACAATTCGATCCTGCATCTCTTGCGGAGGCAGTCCGGTGTAACTCCAAATGACACTAACAACCGGTAAGTTAATGGACGGAAAAATGTCCACTGGCATGCGGGTAATTGAGAGAACTCCAAGTAAAGCTATAAACATCGAAACCACTACAAATGTGTAGGGGCGCCGAATGGCCAGTTCCACAATCCACATGACAATACTCCGCTTTGATCGCTCTCAGATGGCAGTTTGCAGACGCGCAATCTGTTAATTTCTGCGTTTGCCTGGCATAATCCTACTTTACAGAGAGAAACTTTCCACATCCAATGGAGAGTAATAATCCGACCGATTATCCGTAGTGATGAAAGGGTGACAACAGAGGAATTGAAGATTGGAGCTTCGTCACCTGAGATATTTCATCAGAGCTGCTGAGCTCTTGCACTTTACAAGGGCAGCTGAATCTCTGTACATTTCGCAGCCCAGCTTATCGGTTCACATTCAACAGCTAGAAGAAGAGCTAAAGGCCAAACTATTTGTGCGTAGTGGGCGCAACGTTCATTTGACCGAGGCTGGACAAGTTTTACTGGCAAGCGCCAGACGTGCAGTTGAAGAGCTCGAAGAGGCGGGAAAAACAATTGACGGTTTGACTGGATTATTGCGGGGCACTTTGATGTTAGCAACGGTGCCACTATATGGCAGCACAATTTTGCCTCCCTGGATATATGCTTTCTCTTTGAGGCATCCAACCGTGCGCGTTCGAGTAAGAGCCACCTTAGCGGAAGATATTGAAAGCGGCTTGATTGCCGGTGATTTTGACCTGGGCTTTTCGCTCGCACCACCTGAACATACCGAACTGAATACGAAAGAACTACAAGCTGATCAAATAATGTTGGTGGTCTCCAAAGATCATCCGCTGGCAAAAAAGGAAAAACTGTTACCTGAAGATCTAGAGTCAGTCTCGATGGCTTTGCCTAGTCACAAAATCTCCTCGACACGATTACTCGGCACGTACTTCGAAACAATCAAAATATCGCCAAATATCGCTATCGAACAAGACGATGGGAACGCTTTGCTGGAGCTGGTTAAACTTGGCGATTTTGTCACTTGCTTACCGAGATTCGCAATTAAAGATGATCCCGAATTACGCTTTTTATCTTTACCCGATCCAGGGATACAGACAAGCATTGCCGCGATGTGGACTCAACTAAATCCAGCTAGCACCGCATTTCTGGAAATAGTAACATCCAAAAGTGTCTAGCCGACGTAGCGCCAAGGACGCCAGCGAAGTCGCAGCGAAGCAAGCGCGGCGAAGAGCCGTGCGCTGCTGAGCGGATGAACGCGCGGAGGAGGCGAGCAGATGCGAGCCGACGTAGCGCCAAGGACGCCAGCGAAGTCGCAGCGAAGCAAGCGCGGCGAAGAGCCGTGCGCTGCTGAGCGGATGAACGCGCGGAGGAGGCGAGCAGATGCGAGCCGACGTAGCGCTTATATTAGGACCGGCGATTGCCTGCGACTAAGCGAATGAAGTAGATTAAGCCAGGGCGACTGCCTTGAATGGGCTTGCCATCACGGCCAGTGGCACATATGAAGACACTATCACCCTCCGGATTTCCTCGCACTCGATACCACTCAATTGTGCCTGGATCTTCCTTGACACCAGTGTCCGTCAGCAACTTCTGAATTGATCCTTGTAGCTCAGCGATATCCATTGCTTGCAGGTCCTCAGGTTCCATTTCAGCTGCCGGTGATAATCGCTTTCTCAGCGGTATGGTCTCTTTGGCAGTAAATGGATTCTTGTAAATAATATGCTGATCGCCTGACAAAATGTCATCCGTTTGTTTGGGATAAGTGTTGAGCTGACGATAGTAAGCCTGCAGAACAGCTGCCAACACGTTCATTCTTTGAGCAAGATAGGTTTCTGGTGCATCTGCCGCGTAGAGCGCACTGTTATCATCGTCGATAAGCGCCGAGGCCGTACGCCGGAAGCGATAGCCTATCGATTGCGAACGGGGGGTAAAAATGACAGCGTCGTCGCTCACTTCAACCGCTCCCTTCATGACGACGCCGTTGCGGAGGAGCACGGCTTGCCTGTCTGCCCTGATTGACAGCTGCTTTTGATGATCCACCGTGGCAAACTCTAATTGCTCCTCTTTGGCAGTGTTAGCTGATGGCATGTCTTTTGTCGCTCTGTACGGCAATATCGCTTGGACTGTATGTAGCCAGCTTGGATTTTTGCTGAGTCCGGCGACCAAAAAGACTGCCAGTCCGCAAACGGCTAAGACAGCCACTGAAAGCGCAAGGACAAAAGAAAGTTTGGGCCGTCTCAGCGCAGGTGGTGGTTGAACGGCTGACGGCAGACGGTTGGTTGCCGACTTCAGACTACCGATGTTGGAGTTGTCGCCGACATTGTCCGTGGCTGGCTTTGCTTCTGAGGCTGCATACCTGCCGGATATATCTTGCTCGGCTACAACATCTGCATCGCCCTCAGTCAACTGCCCTGGTGGAATTGATGCTGCCAATTTCTCGATCGCATTCGTCAACGTAGAGGCTTTAGGTTGAGCTGCCACAGCTCTGATTTCACGCAATCGCTCTTCCATTTCTGCCGCTTCGGCTAAGCGCATATGGGCGCGGCGAAGCATGGCGGAAAAGCTCTCCAAAATTGTCGCGACAAAAAGATGGTTGGGACCGCAGGCTTGCTCTCCTACTTTTAACGCCCGTCGATAGAAAGATTCTGATTCTCGAGGTTTGCCGGTTTTCTCATATGCTTTGGCCAGCTTAAAAAGAACCGCTGCAACATCCGGATGAGAGACGCCTAGATGTTTCTCTTTGATGATCAACAGTCGCCTTAGATGAGGGATGGCATCCGCGTATTTGCGCAATGCGTAATAACAATCGGCCAAATTCTGCAAGCAAATTGCGATATCAGAATGCTCTTCACCGTGCGATTTTTCTAATAATTCAAGCGCTTCTCTGTAAAGCGGCTCGGCCTCTGAAAATCGGCCGGCGACAAAGGACAGCTGACCGTCCTTCATAATCCTTGCCAGCTCTTTGAACTCCTTATCTATATCTTCGATTTTCATTTTGGCAGGCGCTGTGGTTTGCCCTTCATACTTTAATACTTTATTGTATTAGGCGTAGCAGGGTAAAGTTTGAAATGCCTTGAATAATCAGGAAGGAGAGAAGAACGGAGCGAGCGGTTAAAATGATGCCAGAGTGGTTGTGCGATGATGCAAAAAATTCACAGAGGAAAGGCCATGTTTGATGAGCGGACACGCAAACTCACGGCTGCCATCCTGTTTCCAGTTGTTTATTCGCTCTGGGCGCCTTGCTGGGCGGCGGGCGGTGTTAATCTCCTTGAGGAGATTCGTCAAGCTAAGGTCTTGCCGCCGCCTGCACATTGTCAATTAATCAATCTGCCGGATCAGCTGATCGTCTTGACCGCCATCGAAGGCAATTATTCTGAAACCAGCCTGAAGAGCCTGGCTTTGAAGATTGCAGCGATCATTGCCAACGAGGGAATTTCCAAGCGCGCTGTCTTCGTCTTTTCCGACAGCACAGGCTCCGGGAAAGCGACAACATTGGCAATTAAGAGCGAACAAATGAAAACTTTGCACGATCAGGCCAATAGTCTTGAAGCCAGCGCACTGGAGATAGGAGAGGGAGATATTGCAGTAGCAACAGCGGACCGACCATCCGACATATTCTCGGCTAACGCGGATATGAGTAACTTGCAAATGGAACGAAACAAGCTGACGACCGAAATTGCTCAACTGAGGGCGAGCCGTGTTGGTGTAAAGCCATTTTTGGATGAAATCGCCCGTGCAGATGAGCAACTGCGACATGGAGATGCCAGAGCCGCCAAACAAATACTCGATCATCTAAGTGGCGCCATCGATGAGTATGTGAGGCAACGCCAGGCGAGGGCAACAAGTACTGGCGCCGCCGCAGTTTCTTTGGGCAGCGCTAACCAGCTCAGGACAGGCGGAGCTCAGCCTGGACAAGCCATGACCGGCATGGGTCCAGGTCTATCTTCAATGCCCCAAGGAATATCAGATGAGGCGGCCAATCAGATCTTGAAGCAATATTTGGGCGACCTGGCGCCGGTTGAGGGTCCTATGCGCTTTGAACGTGTGACCATAGCCAGGCGCATCCAGTCGCTCAGGCAATCTGGTGCCAGGGTCGAAAACTACCTTGCTGCTTATAGCCGGATAGAAGAGATTGCCGGCGCCAAAGATGCAGAGAAGAGAATGACTTTATTGAGAGATGAGATACTTTATTTAAATAAACAACTCGGAGTCAATTGATGAACTTCACCTCAGCGCTTGGCAGCCAAAGGAGCGCTGTTCATGAAATATAAACTGAACGCGTCGACGCTCTCTGCCGTGAAAGCGGACGCTGTCGTTGTCATTGTCTTCCAGGGCGAAGCGATCGGACCGGTATTGGCGTCCCTGGACAAAGGTAAATCTAGTAATAACGGTTTCTTTCAGCAGATCGTTGAGGCAGCACGGGAAGACAAGTTTACCGGCAAGCCGGGTGAGATTGCTTATTACCCGACTTACGGACAAATCGCAGCCAAGAGAATTGTCCTGGCCGGGTTTCACAGGCGCGCCAGTTCAAGCCAACTGATACACGAAAGCTGGCAGCGAACTTAGCACGACGATACAACAACGGCACAGCTCCTCAGCATATCGTCTTTTTCCTCAGGAGTAATGATGTTGGTGGTACCGCATCTAATGGCGCGGCGAAAGGTAGGAGACGTTCTGCCGTCCAGACCAAAACCGCACTGACGCGAAATCCTGAGCAGATCCAGATCTCTAGCCAAAAGGCAGGCGATTATGCCCAGTCAATAATTGAAGGCTGGGAACTGGGCGGTTTTTCCTTCACTAAATATAAATCAAAGAAAGAAACTGAATCTGAGAAAGCAACTCCTAATCTAACAATTTCTTTCTCTGGTCTTGACCTCAACGAAAATCGGTTGTCGGTAGCTTGCACTAAGGGTGATACCATTGCCGGAGCGACGAATCTGGCTCGACGCCTGATTGCCGAACCTGCTTGTTTTATGACGCCCACCCGGCTGGCCGACGAGGCGAAATTAATTGCCAAGAATGAAGCACTGACGTGCAAGATTTTAGATCGTCCACAGATCGAGAAACTCGGCATGGGCTCTTTTTTGGGCGTCGCGCGCGGTGCCAAGGAGGAGCCTCGTTTTATCGTACTTAAATACAGCGCAGCTAAAGCTAAGCGGACTGTGGCCTTGATCGGTAAAGGAATCACTTTTGATTCCGGTGGTTTATCTCTCAAACCGGCCCAAGGTATGGAACATATGAAATATGACATGTCGGGGGCGGCGATAGTGCTGGCTACTATGCAAGCGATCGGACGATTGAAGCCCAATGTCTCTGTTTTGGGAGTAATAGCAGCAACCGAAAATATGCCCGGCGATCATGCTTTGCATCCCGGTGATGTATTGCGAGCAATGAACGGCAAGACAATTGAAGTTAATAACACTGACGCGGAGGGACGGCTTATCCTGGCTGACGCGCTGGTCTATGCTTGCCGGCGAAATGTTGATGAGTTGATCGATATCGCCACATTGACCGGCGCGGTAGTTACGGCTCTAGGGCGCATCGCTGCCGGTATCATGGGTTCAGATGAATCACTAATTCGCCGCCTGATTGAAGCGTCCGAGAAAGGCCGGAGAAAGGTTGTGGCAATTGCCACTTTTCGATGAATATAAGGATTACCTGAAAAGCGACATCGCTGACCTGAAAAATGCTGGCTCGCGAGGAGAGGCAGGAAGTTCGAGCGCTGCCATGTTCTTGCGGGAATTTGTAGATGGCAAGTCGTGGGCCCATTTGGACATTGCTGGTCCGGGATGGCTGGATAAAGACCGGGATGAGTGCAGTAAGGGTGGTACCGCATTTGGTGTTAGGACCCTATGCCATTATCTTTTGGAACAATGATCTGGCCCTATATCCCTACTGTGACACCAGTTGCGTGATACTGCGCATCAAAGGGATCAAAGCGTCGGTATCTTGACCGTTGCTCATAGTGACTAAGAGACCGCCGCCGAAATCAGCAATGACAATATAGCCGCGTGGAGTTTTGCCGACTATCTGATGGACGCGATCCTGACCGATCTTCTTGATACTGGTGGCAGTGTTCATATAGATGCCCAATGCCCACTGACCAACGGACTCGGCATCAACGTCGGCAGGCATAACGTTAGCGATCAATAAACCATCATGACCGACAATTACTGAGCCGATGACGCCCTCCTGCTGACCGATGAGATGTAGCAGCTGTTGTAGCTCTTGCGCCGCCTCCCTGGTTAAAATTCGCATGGAACTATTGGATAGATCGGAATCGGTAATTTTGCCGAGTTTCTCGATGTCTTTTTGATCAAGTAAGAACTTGCCAATCGAAGCAATTCTGCCCGAGCCTTGATCAATATTTGTGTCTACCCTGCTATCTAACCGACCGACGCCTTGCACTTTTGGCGGCGGTGCTGCGCTGGCCGCTCCGAATTGCTGGTTGATGTCGGTGCCTGGCGACACCTGGTGAGGGGGAAGGGCGTGGGACTCCGAAAAGCTTTTCGCGGGCGGGACATTGCTGGTTTCAGCCGCACCGTATGGTGGTTGTCCTAATTGAGCATTCGGCAGTGCTGGAGGCTCGGATACGACGTGTCTCTCAGCGGCGCTGGCAATTTGGCCGGAGAAGTCCGTGGTGGGTCCTTTGGGTGTGACATCATTTTGCTGTTCGACAACTAAATCAGCGAAGATTCTATCGATGACAGAGTCATCAATGGAGAACAGACCAGTCGACGGCTGATTTTGTGCTTCTGTCTGGGCTGGTGCAGTGACAGTTGGCTCCGGGATCGGCTGCGTTGCAGTTGGGTACGAGACATTAGGCGCCCCAGCCATCGACTTGGAATCCTCGTCTACACCCAGGTTGTGCTTGAACAGTTGGTCCATGGCCGAATCGTCGAGATTGAAAAGACCAGGCTTGGGCGAGGCAGTGTTCGCCGGTGTCACGGTCGGCTGGGCCGGAGTGGGCACGTTACTGCTATTAACGGGCTGGGCTCTTGGCTCTGTTCTGGGCCCTTGACCAGGGAATGCACCACTGTCAGCGGCGAAACCTTTGTCAACGCTGCGCGGTTTCACTGGCGATATTCTCGGAGAGGAGTTGGTATCGTCTGTCCAGCCGTTAGTTTGTGGAGGCGCGCCATGAGCAGGTTGCCGAGGCTGAACATTTTTCGTTGTTTCCGGTGACGTCCAGCTCGCGGCAAAATCATCAGCTGGTGGCGGGACCGCGTTTCTTGACGGTTCGTTATCCTGCCGCCAAGGGGCTTGGTTAGCGGCCTTAGGCTGGCTGGTCATCGGTCTGCTTCCGGCGGCACCGGTTTGCGGCTTGGCAAACCCAGCTGGCGGCGAAGCGGGTTGAGCAGGTGGCTGAGCAGGTGATTGGCTGGCGGGGGCAGGCATCCAACCGGCTGGTCCGGCTGGATTTGGCGGGGACACCGGAGCCGGTTGAGTGGGCGCCGCGTTATCTCGATAGCCGGAAGCGGCTGGTGTTTCTTGTGGTGCCCAGCCGGTTGAGCTGGTTGTTCCGGGAGACCAGCTGGGAGTCACGGGCAAGCCTTGGCTGGAGTTGAAAGTTGAATCTTTAATGCCGAGATTTTCGTTGAATAGTCTGTCGATTGCTTGATCGTCAAGTTTTCCGATCTTTGACTTTTCCTCGGCGGCGGCGCTGCCGGTGGCACTGCAGATGAACTGGGCACTGCCGGTGGTACTGCCGGTGAACTGAGCGCTGTTTTTGCCTCAGATGTTTCTGCCCTGTCTGTCTGAATGAAAGTGGCCGGCATATTCGGCTGCACTAGCGCTCCCCAAGGACTCTGGTCCGAATTTGTTTGGGCGTTCTGGCGCTCGTCGATCAAGCCCCAGACATTCTGGCCAGCATTTGGCGGCGACACGGAACTTGGTTCCATGAGAACAGTCTTGCCAGCATCCGCCAGCACATGTCCGAGCTTGTTTACAAGGGATGGATTAGAGGTCTGGCCAGGGATGCCGCTATCCGGAGCAGACGGCAGTGTTTGGGCATTGGCATCAGCGCTGACAGATTGCGCATTCTGCTCGGACTGGTGAGCTGGTATCGCCGGTGGTGAGGTAAAAGCCACATTTGCGTTCTCTGCAGTGGAGCCCTTTCCTCTCTCTTGAATGGGGGTACTCCAACGGTCTTCGTCCTTCGCAGCGCTAAGCGGATCGGGAGCAGCTTTGATCCCGGAGCGCCGTTCAGTTAGAGTTTCAATGCCAGGTGCAAAGGCTCTCCAAGTGCCGGTCTCTATTTGTTCTGCATCGACAGACCAAGCATTTCTGTGTTGATCGCGATTGGCTGCTGCCGGTGCGGATGCACTGCTCAACGCTGTTTGGCCTGATCGACATTTGGCCGACTGGGCGCGTTTGATATATTCGTGGAGGCGGAGCCAGCGCCGGCGTCGTGTGCGTCGAATGGGGCAGCAACGCCTGCTTGGTTGAAGGAAGAGCTGCCACCAGCTTGGTTCGCTGGCGCTGGCACACTCCATTCTTTAGCGTCACTTGAAGTTCCCCAGGCAGGTGTCTGCTTCGGTGTGCCCCATTGGCCGCCGGCTTTCCCCAACTGCCTTGATCACCTGATTGGCTGTCCCAACTACCGGACTTTGGCGGACCCCAGGCGGATTGTGCTGGTGCGCCGGTATCAGCCTGCCCCCATGCTTTTTCGCCTGTCTTGCTCCAACTATTCTCGCTGCCAGCGGTGCCGCCCCACGGATCAGTTTTGGCACCACCAGCGCCTTTCGGCGAAGGTGCCGGGCCCCAACCTGGTCCGGGCTGGCTGGCGCCGGCTGCCGGCATGGCTGACGGCGCATCTGGTGCAGCCAGCTGGTCTGGGCTGGCAATAGGTTGAATTGGTACCTGCTGATTGGCGCTCGGGCTGGGTAGATTCGGTGACTTCGGCGCGCTCATCGGGGTTGATTGAACGTGACCTCCCCAATTGTTAGATCCTGCAGAACCTTCCAAAGATTGTTCCAACGGCTTGCCTGAAGGTCTGGCCGCATTAGCCGCTGTATCCCAGCCAGGGCCCCAGGAACCAGAGGACCTATCGTCAGCGGGCGGCGACGTTGCACCACCATCGGTGTCACCGTCGCTTCTGTCGGCTCCGAAACGGCTGGTTGGTGTCCAGGTGCCGCTATCGATGGGGGTCGGCTTACCCCAGGATCCTAAGACTGTCTGTCCTGCTGGTTTTATAGAGGACGATGAAGTCGAATCAGTACTGCCAGAATAAGGTGGCATACCGGCCGGTGGTTCGGCACCGCCTGTGGTTGCTTGCGGTCGCCAGTCACTCTGTTCATTAGTAGCCATCACCGGCAGTTGCTGTTCAGATGATTCCTCTGGTCCGAGCTGAACAGCTTCGAGCGGTCCTGATGTCGAACCAGGTGGTTTGCCGCTTTCCGAAATTTTGCGGCGAATCGATTCGGCCAGTGTAAGCGGTTTTACGTCCACTTCACTGCTGATGCTTGCGCTAATAGGTGCCACGCCGGTCACTCCGAATTTGCCGCCCAGTGTGCCGGATTGGGCGTCACGGTTGCTCTCATAGAGCCGGTCCGCTTCGTTATCGAACATGCTCTTCATCGCCTTTAGGCGAGTATTAGTGCCGCTGTGGTCGTATTCCAAATCATGCCTGGATGGTGGACGATGGAAGGTTGGTGGTTCGCTCTGTTTATTGGGCTCGTCGGCCGGCATTGTGGTCCGATGCGGAAAGGCACTGCTACTCGTGGCAGCTGCTGTCTTGCCGTTTTTGAACTTGCCGAAAAAGTTGGTCAGAAAGGCTAGGGGAGACGACTTCGGAGCAGGAAGCTGCTGCATAATCAAGCGCGCCAGCTGCTCCTCCTTTTGGGGAAGCATTTCATCAGGCAGTGGTACCTCCTCTGCCGCCAGAATCACCTGTTGCAGTTGATGATGAAATTTCGCGCAGGGCTCGCATGACTCCAGGTGGGCCATAACCATCCGCTCTTCTTGCGGATAGAGGTCCATGTCGAACTTTTGTTGAATCAGGAATCGAAAGCGACTGCAGCTCATAAGTTTACCAGTTGATTTATCCCCTTCCTAAGCACTTCACGATTTGCACTCTAGCCCTAAACAACCAAGCCATTACATCTTCAGGTGCCTGATTAATTACCGAAGCGATTTGCTCGTAGGTAAGTTGAAAGTGGTGTCGGAGCAGAAAGACCTTTTGCTGCTCCTCGGGGAGCGAATTAATACAACGTTTGATCCGCTGGGCGCCCAGGATGATGGTCGTTTCCCAGTCCATTTGAGAAGAGCCGTCGGCGCTGGGATCGGTGCGTGAATCACGAGAAATTGGTGTGCTGTAGGCGGCGTGCCAGTCCGCGCAAGCATCGACGATAAAGAGGACGAGCCAGTCCCAAACGGACACTGTGACCTGTTTAGGGTTTATTTGTCTGAGCGCGGTAAAGGCAGCTTGGAATGCAGCAATTGTTAAATCGGTTGCGGACTGGGCCTCAACAGTAGCCATGTAGGCGATGGAATATAAACGCTCCTGATACATCCAAACAAATTCGTTTCGCTTCTCTTTATCGCCCTTTTTTAGATCGGCAAGGACTGAAGCGGCGTTCTGTTCATAATTTGTTCGGGTCGGTAAAAGGGTCATTTTCTAACTGTTTTTTGTAAATCTGTCGCCAAGAACCAATTGCCTATAAAGTCAGGTAAAAGCCGAAAGCCAACCCCCAATTGAGAGGTTTCGGAGCTGTACCAGCCGAATACCGCCTGTCTGCAGGTTGTATTCGCCAAGCGTGATGTTTTGTTCCAAAAGTCTGAAATTATGCCGGAAACCGCCAGTAGGACTGATGTTAGTGTACATGATCCAGAGCTAATTTACGGCGCTCTCAAAATTTATCGGAACATACCTCCTCGCTGGGCGGGTGCTTTATCCGGACCGTTAACATAGATGTACCACGCCAAACGATTCGCTAATTGCACGCCATAGGAATCGATAATAACTACATGCCCAAATCAGCTATCTATAAGCTCCTTATAACATGCGCGAATGAAACCGGGTTTTGTTTGCAATCTGTGGTGGCGAAACCTCGAGAGTGCACGCCGCTTGATTTGCAAGCGGCCTGTGAGAATGTAAAAATTGAGATGCTGGCTGAGATTCCTCCCCAGACAGCGGTGGATCTGACCAAGTTCCTCCTCACAGGCTTCTTCGCTCAAGCTCACCGGAGCGGTTTATACAACCGACAAATAAAAGTCTGGCAGGCTCTCTCCCGGATCACCGAAGTACGGATCAACCGTCTTCAGCAAGGTTTTCTGGCGAAAATAGATCTGCCGATTCTTGATCTGTTCTTGTGCGATGCCCGCGGGCAAACTCTGCTTATGGCGAGGTTATTAGAAGCGGCGGCCGTGCACGCAGACCGTGGTGACAGCGAGAAGAATTATAAAAACCTGTTAGGCGGTGCTATCCAACGATGTGAAAAATCACGCAGCGAAAATCCGGCTTTAGTTGGGTTCTTCCTTTGCTGGCCGAAACCGTTGCCATTAATTGTCCAAACAACGGTCGAGAACATCACCGGTGCCCAAGATCCGATTGCTCGTTATGAGTCGCTGCTGCCTGGGGCGCAAGGAGTCTGTTTGGACTTAATCGAGTTCGGCGATGATCAATTTTCACTGGTGCATCCTCGCCTGCCTGACCGTTTCCAGGCGGTTGGCTGACCACACTGAACTGGCGAAGTTTGTAAAATGCCGCAACAGATCTTTCGAGGAATCTCTGGAAGGAATCTAGCAAGGATTCGTCTCGAGGATTCTCTTGAGTATTGGCGGCGGCAGCAAATTTAATCTGCACTCTTTGGCGGCCGCTACCTCATCGCACTATCGGTCTGCATCTCTAGACCTAAAGTGGTATGTTGCCGTGCTTGCGTGCCGCCGGTCGGTTCGCTTTTGTTGTTGCACAGCCAGCGCCATAAGCAACAATCTTCGAGTCTCGCTGGGCATGATCACATCATCGATATAGCCGAGCTCGGCAGCCACATATGGGTTAGCGAAACGCCTCTTGTACTCTGCCACCAACTCGTGAGCTTTCTCCTTGCCCTCCCGTTCGATTGTCCTTTTGTACAAAAGGTTGACCGCTCCTGGCGCACCCATCACCGCAACCTCTGCCGTTGGCCAGGCGAAATTGAAATCGCCACCAACATTTTTCGATCCCATGACATCAAATGCGCCACCATAAGCTTTGCGTGTAATAACAGTGAGCTTAGGCACAGTTGCCTCGCAGTAGGCATAGAGCAGCTTGGCACCGTGGCGGATGATGCCGTGATGCTCCTGCGCTGTACCGGGCAAATAACCGGGAACGTCAACTAGCGTTACTAGCGGAATATTGAAAGCATCGCAAAAACGGACAAAACGAGCACCCTTGACAGAGGCGTCGATGTCTAGGGTGCCGGCGAAAACCTTTGGTTGATTGGCCACAACGCCAACGACCAAACCGCCCAGACGAGCGAACCCGGTAATCAGATTTTTGGCATGAGATGGCGCGATTTCAAACAATTCTCCATTATCGAAAATTCTGGTAATCACTGCCTGCATGTCATATGGCTTAGTCGGATCGGTTGGTACTAATGTGTCCAACTCCTCCGATGCCGAAGGTGGTATCACGTCTTCACTTTTTGGTGGCGGCTCCAGGTTATTGCTGGGCAGGTAGGAAAGCAATTTTCTGGTCAACCAAAAGGAATCTTCTTCATCTGCCGCCAATAATTGGGCTACTCCGCTTTGTTCGTTGTGAACTTGAGCACCACCTAGTTCTTCGAATGTCACTGCCTCGCCGGTGACAGTGCGAACAATCTCCGGTCCAGTGATAAACATAAAACTTTGGTTCGCCACCATGATCGTAAAATCAGTAACAGCAGGGCTATATACAGCACCGCCGGCGCAGGCACCATAAATGACCGAGATCTGAGGAATAACGCCCGAACAGGCTACGTTGCGGTAGAAAATGTCAGCATAGCCAGCCAGTGATTCAACACCTTCCTGGATCCGCGCACCACCACTTTCATTTAGCCCGATAATGGGACATCCGGCTTGTTTAGCCAGGTCCATGACTTTACAGACTTTGCGTGCAAATGCTCGGCCTAGTGCGCCACCAAAGAAAGTACCATCATGAGCGAAGATATATACCGGACGGCCGTCAATCATGCCTTGACCTGTGATCACACCATCGCCAGGCCGCTTCTTTTCATCCAAACCGAATTCGTTACATTGATGGAGCGCATAGCGATCCAATTCGATAAACGAACCCTGATCTAAGAGCTTGTCTACGCGTTCTCTGGCAGAAAGTAATCCTTGCTGATGCCGCTTCTTCTTGGATTCTTCATCCATTTCAAGCGTGCTTTTTCGCCGCTCTTGTAACTGGGAGTTTGGTTCTAGCTCTGGTTTTTCCATATGCCACAGTCCAGTCTATCGATGATCCAAAATTGTTATGGAGATAAATCGTCTTCCGCATCGCAGGCAATACCAGAAGAAGAGAAAATGTCCACGGCCTGCGTTCGCGCAAATCATCTATGATATCGTTGACGGTGGCGGCTATGCCACCGCTGCCGATGCCTCACATTTAATGTCAGAGCTTGCGCGACTCCATGCTCATGCGCAATTCAATCGACTCAAATATAACAGAGTTCGCCTTAAGTTCTGATTTCTCTCAAAAATATTAGTCTTCCAAATAGCCGACTAATTTACTAGACCAATTGGGCTGCCTGAGCTTGCGAAATGCCTTATGCTCAATCTGGCGAACACGCTCTCTGGTGATGTTGAACAGACGGCCGACTTCTTCAAGAGTTCGCTGGCGTCCATCCTCCAGACCGTAGCGCAGATGCATGATATCTCTTTCGCGCGGTGTTAATTGGCTAAGCATGCGGTTTAAATCTTGTCGCATCAGCTCTTCTGCCGTGGTGGAGTCGGGACGAGACGAAATATTGTCTTCGATTAAATCGCCCAGATATGTCTCTTCGTCGCGGTTTAACGGCATTTCCATGGAGACCGGTTCGCGGTCGGCTTGAATTATTTCCTGAATCTTATTGACCGGCAATTCCATTGCGCCCGATAACTCAGTTTCATTGGGCTTGCGGCCAAGCTCCTGAGAGAGGCGCGCACTGGTCTTTTTCAATTTATTGATCGACTCGACCATGTGCACAGGCACCCGGATCGTCCGCGATTTATCGGCCAATCCACGGCTAATCGCCTGCCTGATCCACCAGGTAGCGTAGGTGCTGAATTTGAACCCCTTGGTGTGATCGAATTTTTCGGCCGCCCTGATCAAGCCAAGGTTGCCTTCTTGAATCAAATCTTGGAAGGGCAAACCGCGGTTGACATATTTCTTGGCAATCGAAATTACCAGTCGCAAGTTTGCTTGAATGAGTTTTTTCTTGGCTTCTAAGTCGCCTTTGGCGATCAGACGGGCGAGTTCGATCTCCTCATCAGGTTTGATCATTTTGACGCGACCAATTTCGCGCAAATAAAGACGCACGGAGTCTTCTGTAAAGCCTTCGTTACTGGGAGCTTCCGCTTCAGCTCCGTCCAGATCGTCTTCTACCAGGACAGGTTCGTCGTCCGGCTCAAATGCTTGGGCCTCAGACCAGTCGTCAGCTAACTCTTCTCTGACCTTTGCCGCCAAGGTGCTGCCCTCTCAGTAATTTAGTAGTAAATCAGACTCATAGCTTGTATTTACCCAAGTCACTAACTTCTCTAGCAGTCAAGGTCTAGATTAAGTTTTGTAAAATTCGACATAACTCACGATGAGTAGTCTGATTGGGTGGGTTGCACGATTATCATCTTTAAATAGAGACTAGTTAGAACATCCCCCTTCCGCTCCAGAAATTGCAAAGGCCGAGGTCATGATTGAGGGCAATTTTAGTGATATAAGCCTTCCGGCAGTGCTTCAGCTCCTTTGTCTGGAAGCACAGAAGAATTTCCGCGTCGGCGTTCTGCATGAAGCTCAACGCGGCGAGATCTTTGTTCGGCGTGGCTGGGTGATCGCTGCCACATTCGGTATTTTGGAAGGAGAGGATGCCTTCTGCGAGTTCATGTCCTGGCGTAACGGCTCTTTTTGGGCAGAGCAGGTGAGCACGGAGATGCAGATCGATAAAAATCTTGCTTTTGCTTTTCAGCCGACACTGTCCTTTATGCAGGATTGCGAGTATCTGATAGCGAACAACGTGGGATTGAACTCAGAGATCACCGGTTCAATTTTGTTTGGTTCGACCGCCTGGAAGGAGTTAGTGAAAGATTATCCGCTCGACCGCGAAAGTTTATCCGTGCTTGCCTGGTTGCGAGAAGGACGAACTATGCATCAGGCAATGCGGGAATTCGGTTTTGACATGATTAAGTCTGCTTCCATCTTAACGAGGCTACTTCTCACCAAATCGGTGGATATTCTGAGACCGACCCAACGCGAAGAAGACATGAGCCCGGACGAGCCGGAAGTCAACGCGCACAAAATGACGACTGGTGGGCAAGAAGCCGCTGCTGCGAAACTCGCGCAACAAGCGGCGAAAGCGCTTGAATCGGCCGCCAGCGTCGCTCAAGAGGCATTCCTCTCTACTTCGTTTAAGTCGCTGACAGCAAGCGATCTGCTTAGCCGCCAAGCTGAATCTGTTTCCGAGCTCCCGCGCGTGCCGCCTGTCACCAATCTCGATTCGCAGTCACGTGCCTCCGTGGAAGCACGCCTGAGGGCTAAACGCAGTGGCGTTATTTCTGGCTCCAATTTGCCTGTCTATGCCGGTCAACCGAGCAAAGGTGTTCCCGACAAGCCGAAACTGGCTGGCTCGGCGTCATTTCAAGCACCAGGCGAAGATTCGGCCGAGACAGGCGAATTAGCGCCTGGACCTTATATAGCGATTGATGAAGAGCTGGATCAGCCAGAAGCTGAGGCTCAGAACAAAGGAAAATCATCCAAACCTGCACGACAATTACGTCCTAGTTTGCCATCGCCGGTGGTGAAGAGGTCGGATCCGCCGCCCAGCTCATCTGGTTTGCAAGCGCTCTTAAAGAATGCACTGGAGAAGAGCAAGCAAATCGCCGCCGAACGCTTACAGTCCACCCACGGTCAGTTCGCGCCAGGGGCTAGCCCAGCGGCTGCCGATCTGCCCGCCGAAGGCAAACCGGCAAGCGATGCGGGAAACAATGTCCCGTCCGCCGGTGCAATGAGCCAGAGCCCACCGGCTCGGCAGATAGAGCAGACTTGGCAAGCCGAACAAAAACTGCCTGTAACCGACAATAATCTAAGCGAGCGAGAAGCGGTCCGGAAAGACGCTGCACCAGCAAATGCCCCGCTGCCGGAGGCTGGATTGGCGGCTACTGTCGAAGTCGATCCAAAGGACATGGCTGATTGGCCGGCAGACGATCCGCGATTTACAAAACGTACTCAAGCCTTGCCTCTTGTGGCCTTGGACATTGAGCGATTATTACAAGCCAACTTCATCTTAACTCAATTCGGTAAGCTTGCTCTTGGCAATCCCTCATTGGATCCGCAACGCCGCCAGACTTTACTCGATGCCGAACAAAACAAGTCGCTTTTGTCATCTTTGACCGAGCGCGCTCGCTCCCCTGCTTCTGTGCTTTCTTCTTACCGGTACTGTCTGGATCGCGGCTATGTCGACACAAATGATCCGGTTATTCCTCTTACAGCCGACCTTTTGCTTGGCCGTATGGAGATTGACCAGTATTTATTGCAGCGTCGCAGAATTACTGGCGACGAGTTGAGAGATTTGATCCAGGCAGCGCGCGAGGAAGGGATTAAGCTGCCGAAACTTTTGGTAAGAAGCGGATTTCTTACTGAAGGCGACATTGAGACTTTAGAACGCGAACAAAAACGATTTGCCTTTAAGTAAAGCCAGACACCTGGCATGATATAGTCAGTTTTTGCTCGTGGCGGGTTTAGCCCGGCTTTGTCTTGGAGAAGGAGTTATCTGTGACAAATAAATATAATGCCCGTGAGAAGAAGCAAAGGCGGAAAGCAAAAGTGCGCAGACAGCAAGCCCGCGTCCGTGAAGCGATCGCCAAAGCTAAATCGAGCTAGAGCGCGTTGACTGAGGCGACGACAAAGACAAAGCGGATCATGTCTGGCATGCGACCTACGGGACGCTTGCACATCGGTCACTATTTTGGTGCCTTGTTGAATTGGGTACGCTTTCAGAACAATTACGACTGTTATTTTTCGATCGTTGACTGGCACGCTTTGACGACAAAATACCAGGCGAGCAAGGCGATCAAAGCAGATATCTGGGAAATTGCCCTCGACTGGTTGGCCGTCGGCATTGACCCTGAGCGAGCGACCATGTATGTCCAATCGGCGGTGCCAGAAATAGCTGAGCTACATCTTTTGCTTTCTATGATCTGTCCTCAAAATTGGGTAGAACGAGAGCCAACTTTGAAGGATATGGTGAAAATGTTGGCTGCCAATGAAGTCGAGGCTAAGGAAAAAGTGACCTATGGCTTGCTCGGCTATCCAGTTCTGCAGACAGCCGACATTCTGTCGTTCAAGGCTGAGCTGGTACCGGTTGGTAAGGATCAAGAATCACACCTTGAATTTTCGCGGGACATCGCCCGCCGTTTTAATCATATATATGGAATCGATTATTTCCCCGAGCCCAAACCTGAATTTACATCGACGCCGTTGATCAAGGGCGTTGATGGTCAAAAGATGGGAAAGTCTTACAACAATGACATTAAGATCGCTGATACTGCAGATGAAACCATCAAAAAGACGAAAAGTATGATTACTGATCGCACGCGTATTGCCAGGGCTGATCCAGGTCACACTGACATCTGCGAAGTGCCTTGGCCTTTCTACCAGGTCATTAAGCCAGCGATTTCACCCCAGGTGAAAGAAGAATGTGAAAGTGCAGCGATCGGTTGTGTGCAGTGTAAGCAGCGACTGGGAGAACTGATCAACGAATTTTTTGCACCGATGCGCGAGCGCAGGAACAAGTTGGCCGCCAATCCAGAAGCTGTGACGAAGTTGCTCAATCATGGCAATGTTAAGGCACGCCAGGTAGCGCGGCAGACATTGACCGAGGTTAGAGAAATCATGGGCATGGTGAGCTGGAATACAGACGGCTGATCGTTAGTGCGTGAGTGTGTGATTCAAGGTTGTAATTTTGATCGTTGTCTGACCCGTATTGAAGCGCTGGTAGCGGTCTTGGCCTGCCTGGCGGCTGCCTCGTTAGCCTTGCCGATTACATATTGTTGGGTGGCATTAATCGCCTGCTTACTGGCCTGGTCACTTTGGAAGTTGGCTCTCCTCCTCAAGCTTCTTCAGTCCAGTCGTGGTCAAGAGAAAAATGAAAAAGTGAGCAGCGCTCAGTTTTTCTCCCTGTTCCGCATCGGCCCGTTGGCTGTGCCTTTGTCAGTTTACGGTTTGGCGGTGATCGTATCTGGTGCACCGAATCAGGATCTGAGCGGTATCCTGGCCAATCTGACCAGCCTCAGGGCACTCGTTATCTATTTTTTTGTCTTTGATATTTTCTCGCATATGCCTCAATTACGAACGAAGGCCGTCGCTTGTATTCTTTTTACATCTACGCTCTCAGGCCTTCTGGGCATGTGCCAACAATTGGCTAATTGGCACCCCCTCGGTTTCAAATTCTTGCAAGGAACTGGTTTTCAGAGTGGCCCCATGGCCTTTGCCGGTCAAATGCAAATCTTTGGTTTTCTGTCGCTTGGACTTTTGTGGCAAGAAAGCTACAGATACTTACCCAGGCCGTTGCGCAACAAGTTTGTTTATTACGCCGTGATCTTTTCCAACATTGCTGGTCTAGTATTCGCCAGTGAGCGCAGCGCCTGGTTAGGCTTGATCGTCGCGCTCGCCTTCTTTTTGTTTCTTTTGTCGCGCCAGCTGATGATCAGGAGTTTCTTATTGATGGGAGCCGCAGTGGCAGCCGCTTGGTTCTGTCTGCCAGTTGTGCAAAAGCGCCTCTTACCGCTTTCTCATTGGCAGCAAGACGTCAGCGTGCGAGTGCGCTTTCAGCTTTGGCGCAGTTCGTTCGAGCTTTTTCAATCGTCGTGGCTGACTGGCGTTGGTGCCACCAAATTTCCCCATCAGTACATAAAGGAAGCAATTGTGCCGGGGCGTTCCAGTTATTTAGACCATGCACACAGTAATTATCTGCAAGCGCTAGCCACTACCGGCATCTTAGGTTTTGCTTCTTATGTCTACCTCATCGCCTGCATCTTTCTGGTTGCCTGGCGAGAATTTGTCGGACAATCAGTTTCGCAGTCGGGCAAAGGGTTTGATCAGGCAATTGCTTTGGGTATCTTAAGCGCCATGGTCTCGCTCAGCATTGCGGGGATCTTTGAATACAATTTCGGCACAGGCCCGGTCCGCTTGACGCAATGGTTCGTTTTAGCACTGCTCTCTGGAGTAACAACGGCAAAAGCGAAACCGGCTGAGTGCACATGATCATTTTTCGTCGAGGCACTGGATAGAAATCAAACTTTGATTTTCAGCCAGGCACGTGATTGGTAGCGCCAGGTAGTAAGTAGACCGCTGATCACCACCGATAGTGCCATTGCCAGCCAGACACCGCTTGGTCCTAGGTGGCACGGTACAGCCAAAACCCAGGCTAACGGCAAGCGGACGAGCCAATGAGCAAAAATGGTGATCCACATCGGTGTCCGCGTATCGCCAGCACCTTGCAACGCTCCGCCGAGCACCATGCTTAGTGCTAAAAATGGCTCGGAAAAAGCTTCGATTTGCAAATACTGCTTAGTGTATAGAAGCGTCGCAGCATCTTTACTCATGAGGTGGGCCAAAGGCACAGCGAAGAAAAAGAGGCCTGCTCCCATAACCACCATCATGATTATGCCAATGTGAGTTACTTGCCAGCCCGCTTTGATCGCTCGATCATTTTGTCTGGCTCCGAGATTTTGGCCGACAATCGAGGCGACAGCCAGGCTGAGGGCCATAAGAGGCATGAAAATGAGCGCTTCCACACGCATGCCGATAGTCCAGGAGGCAATGGCTGCAGTAGGACATTCACAGTGCCGCAAAATAAAAAAGAGAACGAAAACGCTTGCGGCCCAGCCAAATCGCTGTAAGGCTGAAGGCAAGCCGACTTTCAAAATCCTGGCAAAGAAAGGTAGAGAGATTGGTAGCACTTTTTTCAAACTCGACCGCAGTGGCGAGCGGGACAAAGCGATCAAGGCAATTAAGCTACCGACTAAACTGGCTACTACACATGATGCGGCGATCCCTTTGACGCCCAAACCGGGAACCGGCCAGCCATAGATAACAGTAAGATAGTCACCGGCGATGTTGATAATCGTTATTATGGCCACGATCAACAACGGTGTTTTGGCATTGCCAAATGCTCGGAAGGCAGCGTTAATGATTGCTGTCAGACTGAATGGAATAAGGTCCAAGCTATAAATGCGCATATAGGCTATGGACAGCGCTACAACCACCGGTGCGTCTGTCACTCTGCTCACGCTCGGACCGGCAACCAGCCAGGCCAAAGCACAGAGCGAGAGACCCAACAAGAAGGAAAGAGCGATCGATTGTCCAGTGGCTGTGGCCACTGCCTCATGATCATTCGCTCCGGCGGCGCGGGCGACCAGCGCCGTAGTGCCAGTGCCTGTGGCCATAATAAAAAGTAAAAATAGAAAGATGATCTGCTCGGATACACCTACAGCGGCCTGGGCTGAGGATCCAAGGGAGCCTGAGACTTGCACGTCCACCAGACCGACCAAAGAGCTGCTTGTTGTGGTCAAAAGTAGTGGCCACGACATAGTCCAGATTGCTTTTCCCAAACTGCCCGTTACGAGCGTATTACTCTGGGTTTGCGAGTCTGTGGCTGTTGAATCGGCGCTGCTTCCTGCCATTAGCTGACAACATAAGATAAATGCCGCTAATATTCAAGGTTTCTGAGCACAGCCATTGTTCTCAGTCGGCCGAGCCGACCTGAGAAATTGGACATTTTTGACTTGCTGAGGAAGATGGCTGCTATATATGTGTAGCCCGCGTCAAGAGTTGAGGTGAGATGAGATGAAATTGCGCAGCAGCGTGTTTGGCTGGAAGTCTGTATGGATGGATCTAGCTGAAGAATTGAAAGGTGAATTCATAGACGGTGCATCACTGGTAACCACGAAGTTGCCGGTCTTGTCCAAGCCTTGGACAGTAACGTTGCAAATGCACTCACATTCAATCGGCAAAGGCGCTGAAACGACGGTTATCGCCGCACCATTTGTGGCGCGGGATTCCTTTAAGTTCGCCATCCGTAACTCCAATGCAGTAGAAGAAGCGGCAAAAATTCTCGGCTTGCAGGATATTGTCATCGGTAACAGTGAGTTCGATAAGGCATACATAATTCAGGGAAATAAGCCCGATCAAGTGAGGGAATTCTTCGCCAATGCCCAATTGCGAGAATGCATACTGGGTCAAAAGTCGATTAATTTGAGCATTGTCGATAATCACAAACAATTTGGCATCGCACCGCCTAAGGGTGTGAATGTTCTGACATTCATCGAACACGGTGCGATCAACAGTTTCGAGCGATTGACCTCTTTATACGAATTGATGGCGCAATCGCTGGCCCGGTTGTGTGTAATCAAAGTAGCGCATGAAGAAGAACCTGACTACGCAATCTAAGTCTTGCATTAGGACATCTTCTCATCGCTATGTGTGATAGGTGTGGGCGCGAATAACATCGATATACCAGGAAAGAGCCGACAGGCAGCGTCTCTTTTTGTTGCGATAGATTGAGAGAAACGAGCCCGATCTCGATCGAGCGAATGGTTATCGAGCGAAAGTCAAAAAATAGACAATCCAGTTTTCGTTTATGCCGATCGATTGGACATATTGACCGGTTGTCAGGCTATATCGCCGAAGCTTAGCAGGACGCCGTCATCTCTGTGTCGGTAGCAATCGACCAATCTTGATGCTCGCGTCCAATTTTTCTGCTTGCTGCCAATCTCAGTTTTTGCTAAGGTCAATTTAGGTAAATTGATGCTGCTTGGGAACCTGACTCAGCTGTTACGACAATCTCGTTACGTCAGTCGACTTAGGCGTTTCCGTTGATTAAGAGGAAGGACAAGACCATTGCCTGAAGACTTAGCGCATCAAGAAGACAATCAAATCGGCACGGACCCGTTTCTGGAGCTGGAGCGCATCGCTTCGGTTTATCGGCGTTTCGGTAACGATGAAAAAGCAAGAGAGATTGCCCTCCTGTTGATTAAGCTGCGGGCAAAGGAGCCGGCTCTCGCGCCAGACCAGCAAGCGGCCAGCGCGACGTGACAGTCAGCCAAGGGTGTGACTTGGCGAATTATTTTTCCGGATTCTTGGCGAATTCTGTTTGCGCCAAGTAAATGGCAGCTCGACCCGTGTTCTTGTCACTGGTCAAATCATTCCAAATGATATAATCGAGCCCTTTTTAACGAAAAAGGGGCGGACAATGAAGGCTTTCTTATTGGTGCTACTCGGTGTGGTGATAGCACTTGTCTTGCAGAATTTTGTCATTCGGCACGATAAGCAAGCAGCGACGAAAACAGAGACAGCTTACCAGCGTGTGTTGAAATCAAGCGTCATGCGATGCGGATATGGCCTATGGGAACCAGGTGTCATGCGTGATCCGAACACCGGGAAAGTGTCAGGGCTGGTTTACGAGATCGCGCAGGAGTTGGGAAAAGCGATTAATGTCAAAATGGATTATACGCTCGAGGTACCGTGGGATTCGATTGGTGTGTCATTGAGTTCGGGCAAAATTGATGCGCACGCCGCAGGCATTTGGGCCACCCCTGCTCGCGGTCGAGTACTGGCATTTAGCCATCCACTCTTCTTTTTGCCTACCGTGGTTTTTGCGCGTGCAGACGATCATCGATTTGACAATAACCTTGAGAGAATCAATCAACCTGACGTCACGGTGGCATTGTCTGATGACGACATAACAACCGAAATTTATCAACACGATTTTCCGCGGGCAAGAAAATATGAGCTGCCGCAGTTTGCTCCGCCAGAAGAGCTACTGCTTGCTATTGCCACCAAAAAAGCGGATGTCGCTGTGAACAACCCGTATCGATTGGTCACTTTCGACAGGACAAATCCAGGCAAAGTGAGGGTCGTTCCGACAGACAAGCCACTGCGTGTGTACCCTGACACGATTGCTGTTGATATTCATGAAGAGGCGTTACTGCACATGCTTAATACAGCGATTGATCAGGCTGTTGCTAACGGAACTGTCGATAGGTTGTTGGCAAAATATCGAGACAAATACCATATGGATTACTTCATACCAGCTAGTAAGCCTTATTCGTTGCCGACGAAAAAGGACCGGGCTAGAACTGGAATGTCGTCCTAATTAGCCGCCTGGATTTATGGGTTGATCTTGACTCAAATTGCCGCGCGTACTTTGGCCCGAAATGATCGGTTAGCCGCCTCAAGGTGGGAGATATATCGGTTTCGTCAAGGACCGCGTCAATCAAGAATAATTTCTTGCTTGCCTGGGCTGCCTTTAGCGCTAACTCGAAACCGGCTTTTGTCTCAGCTTGCACTCCGTCACCGCCAACTGCTTTGGCTAAGGCTACATAATCCCAGCGAGGTAAATCGTAATACGATCGTTTCTGGTCGATGAATCGCAGCATGGCATAACTGGCGTTGTTGAAGACAATAACAATCGGATTCAAGCCTAGTTTCACGGCGGTACTGATCTCTAGACCGGTCATTTGGAAGCCGCCGTCGCCGACAAGAATGATTGAACGCCTCTCTGGAGTCGCGACCTGCGCGCCGATACCTGCCGGTACGCCGAAGCCCATGCTCGAGTAATAACCGGGCGCAATAAAAATGTCTGTCTTTATGCTCATGCCAGCATACAAGCAGTCGCCCACATCACACACGATTGCGTAACGCTCGTTGACATGCAAATTCAATTGTTCGATCATCGCCGCCACGGTTAACTGTTTTGTGTTAGCTGGTGCGCTGATTTGCTCCGGTTCGATTTTCGGTACGGTAAACCGGGAGGTCATTGAGGTCGACGATTTCTTTTCGTAGTACAAGAGCAAACCTTCGACGATCGCTTTTAGATCCACACCCTGATAATTGCGATGACCAGAGGTGACCTCGTTAGCGTTAGCTTGGATCAAAATATCTGCTGGCAGCCGAGCGGTATAGCCACCAGTCTCCATTTCAGTCAAAACCGTCCCCAAAGAAAAAATGCAATCAGCAGATTCAACATATTCGCGCACTTTTGGATTGCCGAACTGACCGAAATAGTTGCCGATGAAATTCGGGTGTGATTCTGGGAATGAGGCTTTACCCAAGATTGATGTAACCACCGGCATGTTTAGGATTTCGGCCAGCTGGATCACTTTATCCTTCAAATGGAAGCGCCGACATTCGGCACCCACGAGAAAGACTGGCTGTTTAGCCGACTGTAAGCGCAGCCCGATGTCGGTAATCGCTTCCTTTAGAGCGGCCGAGTGCCCTTCTACTGAGTGCGGAGTTCGCTCGGTGACATCTATCTCAGCGTTTACCATGTCTCGGGGAATCTCTATATAACCCGGTCTTGAGCATTTGACTGTTGTTTCTAAGACGCGCTCGATCTCCTCTTGCGCTACTTTGGGATTGCGTAACAGTGTTTGTGATTCTGTTACCTCGGCAAACACACGATATTGGGTATCAAAGTCCTTCACACAGTGGTGAAGCCAAGGTTTTTGATTGCGGTACCTTGTTTCTGGACTACCACTCAAAACAAGCAGCGGTGACTCCTCGGCATAAGCGAGAGCCACGCCGTTGATCATATTTAAGCCGCCGGCGCCATAAGTAACGATCGCTATGCCCAGTCCACGTAATCTGGCGTAGGCGTCTGCGGCGAAGCCAACCGATGGTTCATGAGTCATCACCACGGTCTTTAGTCCGGCTCGCTCCTGAGCTGCGTAGATTGGCAGGGCGAAATCGCCCGGGATGCCGAATGTTGTTTCAATTCCATGATCTTGAATGCGCTTGAATAGGTAATCGGCCAGTTTACTTTTGTCCATGACGCTCCCTGCGACTAATTATTCGGACCTTTCAATCCTTGACCTCTGCCCGAAACCGATCATCGAATTTTAGCGCGCTTGGCCTGTAGTCAGAAAAACTTGGTGGATTTCTCACAGCCGACGAGCGTGAGAAGCGCCATATATTCAGGAAAATTGGTGCAGAGAAAATTTGGATGAAAGCGTTCGGTCTATTTTCCTGAATTTTGGACTTCTTAGCTTCAGAGTTGCAGTTAGAAATAAGAGAATAATTTCTAACTACTGCCCAAATGGAGGCAAAAAGGTTGGTAACGATCGTCGTCCGAACCTAGGCATTGTCGAGCCGTTTGTGCCAACTTTGCTGTCTCAATACTTGTGCCCGATGTGGAAAACGCTTGGTTGAACAACCGTTTAGGGCAGGCATAATATCTCTAAAGTAAGGTTGATAAGCATTGATGGTGAACGAAATCGAGCCAATCGGCGTGTACGACAGGAGCCTAGCCCGCGATGTTTATCAATGGTTTGGTTTTATTGTGCTCGCCCTGCTCAACATTGCTCTAGTTGGTAGCGACATTGTTCGTTTGCAGTCGAATTCCTCCTTCAGCTGGCAACACGAGCTTGTCACATATGCCTTTTTACTCTTCATGGACTTAACTGTGTTTATTCCTGGCTTGTTTCAAGTTCGATGCATCCGCGTTTGGGAAGACAGGTTAGCTGTCCAGACTATGTTTTGGACAAGCCAATTAGCGTGGCAAGATATCATCAGCCTGACGTTGCCCGCCTATATGCGCGTGGGGATAATGAAGACCAAGCGCTGCTATTATCTGATCGATAGGCGCGCTATCCGAGGCTTTGATGAGTTTTTGACGAAACTGAAAGAAAAGCTGGCGTAATCCGACCACGCTTCTGTCCGGTTATATACTTTAGCTAGTGCTTTTGGTATGGATGCAGCAACGGCAATGCCGGGAAGCCGGACATCGATGGCGACAAAAAAAATTCGAGTTCTCATTGGAAAACCAGGTTTAGATGGGCACGATCGCGGCGCGAAGGTAGTGGCCAGAGCATTACGCGATGCCGGTATGGAGGTCGTGTATACGGGCTTACACCGTTCGCCTGAGGAGATTGTGGAGACAGCCATTCAAGAGGATGTAGACGCAATCGGATTGAGCGTCCTGTCGGGCGCGCATATGACCTTATTTCCTCGGGTGGTCGAGTTGCTCAAGCAGCAAGGTGCCGACGATATCCTTGTCTTCGGTGGCGGCGTTATTCCGGATGAAGATCGCGCAGAGCTTCTGGGTAAGGGAATCAGCGAGATTTTTGTGCCTGGTAACGGCACGCAGCGGACGATCGAGTTTCTCAAGCAAAGATTTGGGTCAGGCGCCGGTGAGAGTGCTAGCGGGAAATCTAGATAAAGCTTAATTGTTTGGCCATGCGATATTTCGCCGCGAAAAAGGGAATAGATTGATAAGCGGTTGATTAGCTTAATTTTGCCAGTTCAACATTAAAAATCCGGCAAAAGCGCTTGATATGGATGATATACTCCATCAAACTGGAATTACACTCCTTTAGGTCCAGCATGACGCAGAATTTTTGGGATAAAAAGAAGAAAGACCCTAATCAGGCCGTCGACCTTAGTCATCCTTCGATTAGTGTAGAGCGTGCCCTGTTCCAAAGCCTTTTCATCACGGCTGCCTCCTTTGTTGATGATAGAAGGACGACAGTATCGGACTATTCGTCGTTGTCCATGAGCCGGGTGCCGCGCGACAGTTACGATGAGCACGATCCATACGCGGACCTCGTTCCACAAACTCTTGCCTAAACCTTAGCTTCATTGTTTGAGAAGTGGGACAATGTCCCCCGCCTTTTTGTCTTTACAGGCGGGAAGTGACCGCTAGTCGGCTGGTACAATGAACTAACATTGAAATTTGATCTCGATTACTAGGGGCTTAAATGTCCTCAAAGCCAGCTCAAGGACCCTCTAAACTAGCTGTTTACAAAAAGGGTGATGTGGTCTTAGTGTCTTTTCCGTACACAACGGACGAAGGCCAGACTCAGACCAAACGCAGGCCTGCAGTAATAATCTCCAATGACAACAATAATGCTCGCCTTGACGACGTTCTTTTAGTGCCGCTTACGAGCAACGTGACGCGTGCTGGTCGTGAACCGACACAGGTTGTTGTCTTGATGAATTCAGGCGAAGGACAACAAGGCGGTTTAAGGCTTGACAGCGTGATTGATTGCACCGTCATAGCCACTATTCCAAAGACGCTTCTCGTCAGCAAGATCGGACAGTTTCCGCAGGAAACAATGGAAAGGGTTGACCAATGTTTGATGATTGCTTTGTCAATCGGCCGCCCGATCGACGAAGATGTTACACCCTGAAGTCCTTTTTCTTTTGTTTACTTGCTCTAGCCAGGTCTCCTAAGGCTCGAGCAGCGGGTTCGGTTCCGGTTGCTCTCTCTCTCTGGAGGCAATATTCAGGCTGGCATAAAGAACATAACCAAGCGGGATCAAGAGAACAACTGTGGTGCTGATTATGTCTTGCAGATACTGGCTGCGCCCATGAGCCACCAGCGAGCGTAGTGAAGTGACAAGATTGCCGGCGTAAGCAGCAATGAAGTAGGCAAGAAAGTTCTCTTTTGCCAGTTTGGCGACAAGGCACCAAATAATCAAGCAAGATAGAAAATAGCTGAGAGCATGCAACACGTATTCTTGCCGATAATGCTCCGCGCTTGGCAAAAGGAGACTGAGAATCAAGGAAAGCAGAAGGTATCTGCGAAAATTCCGTACGTACTTAGCGTAGACACCGACTAGAATGCCTGCAGTCAGAGTAAATTCCAAGCCATGACCGATAGCATCAAATGTGATGGCAATGGCCGGATCGAAATAATTGGATAGATAAGCCATTCCTGACAGGTTGGCAGTTGTTACATCCGGTGAGATCATCCAGCGCGACCAAGCCAGAATGATATTGATGGCTTGCCAGCCGATACCAACTGCATAGCCGATCAAGGTAGCATCCAACCACATTTGGCGGTTAGTGGCCATCTCCTTACCACGGTTGGGCGTAAAAGTGGTTTGCAATATTGCGGCAATCGTTGGTCTAGGCAAGAACAGGCGTAAAGAGCCGATACCGAAAGCAGCGATAATTGTCATCATCGAGAACTGGATGATCGCTGTGACGAAATCAGCAACCGACTCTTTGACAAAGAAAATTAGTAGCGGTGAATCGGTGTCATACGTGGAGAAGTAAACAGGCCAAGCGTTGATAATGTGGATGATAGAAAAAACGGCCATCACTAGACCAAGAACGATCGCTGGTCGCCAGGAAAGCGCTGATGCCCGGACGATATCCCGGGCCCAGAGCAACAAGAAGATGGAGGCTATCAAGCCTATTACTATGGGAACGTATGTGCATATCTCTTCGCGCAGATTTTTGAAGCTGAGGGCCCGCTGAAACTTCCACTGATCGGGAATCGACCAGTAGCTCGAAAAACCACTTGGTTGTTCGCCGATGCATTTGATTGTCACTTTGTAGTCGGCCTGCCCGACCTTATACTGCGGAATCTTGAAATTGAAGGTCCAATCGGTGCGCTTGTCCTTTTTCTGTTCGGTTGATGTTTCCAGCTGATAGGGAAGCATCTCTGGATGCAGTTTTTGGAAATATGTCTCGACCAGCTTTCTCGCCTCCTCCTTGGTTAAATTGGCACCGGCTTCGTCCTCCTCTTGGGTGACATCGACAGAGAGCAATTTACCTCGGCCATCGAACGAAACAGAGTATTCGTTACCGCTATTTGGCTTATAAAAACGGACGTACCAGATGAGAGGAGTTTCCGGGTTCTCGGAAAATGCATTTACCCTGCCGCGGTCTTTCTCATAAATGTATTGAAATTGATCCAGGTCGATGCCGCTAATCAGCCAGGCAACAGAGCTGTATTTGTCTGGTCGCAAGTCACGCGCTGCCAGAACTTCGGTCGCCTTTTTGATCGCTTCTTCCCGTGAAAATGTGACCGATGAGAGGGAGCCGATCGTCGGAAAGAAAAATCCCAGTTGCACTGCCGCCGCTAAAGCAATGATAATTGCCAGAACAATTCTGAGCCGGCCGCCCAAAGCAGTATAGACATAACAGCTAGCACCATGTTTTACCTCCTCAATCAAAGAGCCTTCTTTGGTCTTCGTAAAGTTGAGGTTGAGCATGCCCTCTTCTGGCGTGAATCCTTTTTGTTTGATCCTGAAGTAGATTGGCAGACCGATTATTAGAGCGAAGGGCAAGATCGCCAGGTAAGCAGACAGCTGCAGGCTTTTGGCACTGGCTGTGAATAAGGGCGCCAGCCCTAAGAAGCTGTCGAGCATATTGTGAGATAAGAGGCAAGCAAGCAAGCCATACCTTCTCAGTATTGCACCATATATGGTGCCTACCACAGTCAGCTCTAGCCCTCTGGCATAGGGTGGTTCTTGCGGATAATTGCTATGCATGAAAGCCCAAGCGGCTGCCTGCAGGAGATTAGCCAGCCAGAAATTTTTCACAAGCCGTTGAAACATCGTCAAACCGAGAACGCGATAGGTCATTTCCTCGGTCAGGCAGGCTAAAAATCCGACATTAATCGCCGAAAAGGCGGGTACCGTTGTGCTCAGTGTTTCTACATTTTCTACTTCCAGTGGACACCATAAGCCAAACGCGCGCCCGGACAAATAATAAATTACCAGCCAGCCAAGGTGCAAACCAAAAGTGCCCAGCCCTGCCAGTACAGATTCAAAAGTTTGTCGCGTCGCCAGACCTGACCAACTGAATGTTCTTTCTAACGAGACCTTGTTCGGCGTGGCTATGCGATACAAGGCTTCGACGGCTGCTGTCAGGGTAAATATTTGAAAAAAGCTGCTGATTCCGCTCCAGATTGCCGCCAACACGAACTCCATGACAAAACCATCCCAGGGGAGCGTAGTTGAATACTCATGGACACTGCTTGGCCAGGAATTGATCGACTCGAAGATAGCGAAAGCTGAATAGAGCAGAGCAACGATTAGAGAAAAGCGCCAGCGAATGTGGCCATTAGCGAATGCCCAGAGAAAGACAAAGAAGACCCCAGTCGTGAGAGCGGTATAGAAAATGCTGGCGATACCCTCAAGCGCATCGTTATACGAACGCAACTTGCTGAATTTCCTCTTCCAGGACTCTGGGATATACAGGAAGTGATTGATTTGGGTCACCTCATTGCCAGCGACATAGGCGTATGCCCGCAACTTAGCGCCCTTTAGCGACAGTTTTCTGTCTTCCCAGGTAAAATAGTGATCCGTGCGATGAACCTGATCGATTGAGCCATCTTCAATCAATGTATAACCGGATACGTCCACCCGGGAATCGCGTAACAGCGCTTGCTGCCCCAAGCTAAGCGCCTCTTCATGGCTAACGCTAGGCAGTTCGAGATCGTTTTCTATCGAGTGATCGTATGAAATCAGCTGCCCGCCAGGGCTGATCCAACACATGAATTCTTCTTGCTTTAAAGGCTTGCAAAAACGTGTCGACCAGTACCAGACAGGGACAGTGTCGTGCATCAGATCATTCGCGCGCGACTGGCCAAGCTCGTATTCGAGAAAGGTTTTTGCATCGTCATCGAAAGAGAAAACTGTCGAATGAATGACGCCGGTCTTATCACTCTCTTTGTAGTCGCACTTGTCCTTCCAATGATCAGCGATTGCCAATATCTGTGACTGCGGAATCTTTAAATCAATTGAAGCCGAAGGAAAGACTTTGTCTGCCTTGTGCCAGTACACAATGCCGCCAATCAAGCCAAAGAGAAGAAGCCACCACAGGTAGTACTGAGTTTTTTTCATCCTCGCACTCTTGCCAAATGATAATTACTCACGGGAGGCGACGACAAAGGCCACAGCGTAATCGCGTTCGTGACTAATGCTCAGGGCGAAGTTCGTCAATCCAAGCGCTTTGGCATGCTTAGCCGCACGTCCATGCAATGTCAGCCCTGGTTCGCCCGAGAGCTGCCTTGTTACTTCAACTTCCAGCCAGCCAATGCCGTACCAGCCAGTGCCTAGAGCTTTGGCAGTCGCCTCTTTCGCCGCGAAGCGACCGGCTATCGTTTCAGCGATACGCTTGGGCCTGCTCATGACGTACGCGATCTCATTCTCTGTCAAAATCTTCTCCATGAACTTTTTGCCAAATCGAGCGTGAGCTTTTCCTATTCGATTGACAGAGCAAATATCTGTACCTACTTTGAATTGCAAGAGTCTCTCTCCTAAAGCTTAGTGCTCTACTCCTCTTGTGCCGTAGAGAAATACCTGTTCAGGTTGAGGCAAACTTTCATGTATCTGTGAGACTGTTTTGTTCAACCCGGGATGGACGAAATTTGGTGCGATCTCCAAAAGAGGCACCAGTGCATAAGCTCGCTGCAAGGCGGTGGGATGAGGAATTCGCAACGACTCCGATTCTAAAACTTCATCGCCGAAGAAAAGGATATCTAAATCGATGATTTTGCGCGAACCCTGGATTTCAGACCTGTTGTTGTCACGTTGTCCACCGTGAAATTTATTCAACCGACTCTCGATCTCTTTACAAACGTCTAGCAGCTCTTCCACTGAAAGGGTGGTATCGATCGCCGCCACTGCATTGACGAACCACGGTGAATAACCAATGCCAAGCGGTTCGGATTCGTACAGACTGGAAGATTCCTTCACGGTAATGCCCGGCACGTCCTTCAAAAACTGCATAGCCTGCTGGACAAAGCCGACTCGATCCCCTTCATTTGAACCTAAGCCGATATACGCCCTTGTCCGGCGCGGGTTTCCTTTTAAAACTCGTTCTTTGCCCGTCAAAGACTCCTCGCTGGGCGTTCAAACCATTGTATTTGCGTGAAGTCATTATAACGTGTGCCTGACGCGCGCTCTTCTGCCGCACGACTGTCGAATGAAAAGACCTGACGACGAGCTTCGACGATTTGTAAAATAACAAGCACAAACCTGTGGAGAATAGCAACTCGACGGGTATGTTATTGAAACGTGCGGCTTTGGCGAGATCCCTCTGGCTCTCAGGTTTTGTGAGGTATAGAATGGCGCGAGAATTGCGGACCTTGGTTGAGTCAGAGCTTGTTCCAGGTGAGAAGTTGATATGGCTGGCCCAGCCGCAACCAGGTGAGATAACTAAGAAAGTTCTCGCTGCCTGGATTTTTTTGTTGACAGCACTCTATCTCGAATCGGTCTCCCTTCTCAATCAAGCTCAAGGCGAAATCTTGCCGCTTTTGACGGTCAGAGAGGGTGCCCTCATTTTGTTTGCCGCCATCGGTGTGATGTTGCTTGTGCACATACCAAGGCAGGCGGCGGCGACGATTTATGCTGTGACTGACAAACGAGTGCTGAAATTCGACCGAAGCAGAATTGTTCATAAGTCAATTGCCGAAAAATACCAACGGGTGGGAAGAGCGGTTGTGTATTTCAACGCCAGTTCAGTCGAACATTTTTGGTACAAGCTGGTCGCTCACATCTTTGTTCTGGTGATGTGGTGCGCCTTGTTTTTGCCGCAGATGCTGAGCCAGTTTGACGCTCAGACTGGTTTGGGCGTAATCATCACTGTCGGCGTTTTGGCCAGTTATATGGTCGAAGGTATGCATTGGCCGCTGCCAAAATACAGGCGGGCGGCCGGCACTCTTTATTCGATCAAGTCGCAATTGGTTTATATCGAATCTTTTCCTTGGTCTGAGATTACGGAGATAAGAACCCGATTAGCACGCAACGGCACAGGCGATCTGTTCTTCCTTTCCAGCAAGCAAGGCTGCATGCGGATGCGTGCCGTCGCCGACGCGGCTCAGTTCAGCACCATGCTCGTCAGCTCGCAGCAAGTGCAGCCTATTGCAGCAGTAGAGACAGTGGAACAAGAACTTTCCTAGGTTAAGATTGGCTGTCGGTTGCCACTGTATATAGTGGCTGGTCGGCAACCTAGTTATTTGTTGGACAATGGCGGCCTGCGTAACGGACTGGTGGCGAGGTACACAAATACTCCACCCAGCGCAAGCAGAAGAGAAAAGGTCAAAACACTCATACCGGCGAACTGTTCGTCTTTTCCCTGGATTACTGACAGACCAATCAGGACGACAGGCGGCATGGCGAGCAAAACAGTGCCAAGTACTCCGCCAGGCACTCTGTAGGGACGATTAAGATTTGGTTCCTTCACTCTCAGCGCAGTCAAAGCAGCAAATTCCAAAATCAAACTGGCTCCGTAGAGAAGGATATCGAACTGAATTAAATGCTGAAAACCGATACCCAGCGAGAGTGCCCAGGCGATTGAACAGGCGAGGATCGGCCACCCAGGGTGCGTCAGTGCTTTTAACTGTCATTAGAAAAACTTTGGGCAGCAAATTGTCCTTAGCCATCGCATATGGAAGGCGGGAGTAAGACATAACCAGCGAGTTAAACATGGCAAAAGCGCTGAGGCAACCACCAAGAACAATCGCCAATTGCAGCCAATGTCCGCCGAGCAACTGCCCGACGCCCGCCCAACCACCGGTGTGGAAAATCTCTGGATCAATACCAGCATGCCAGGCCGCGGCGACGCTGACCACGTAAATGCTGGTAACAGCCAATACTGAGAAAGCCATCGCTCTGGGATATGTGCGTTGTGGACTCTCCACTTCCGCCGCAATTGTGGATGCATTGTCCCAACCCATATAATTCCACATCGCTACTAAGATACCCATCAGCAAAGACGTGCTGCCCTGATGATGGTGAACTGCGTCTGGGGTAAGTGGTGCCATAACAATCGAATTGATGACGATCACGGCAAACGGTGTAAGTAGAAGCAGTCCCAAAATGAGCGAGGAGCGGCCGACGGATGACGCCCCTCGTAAGTTCCATAATGCGCAGACAGCGATCATCGCCACACCCAGTGCAATGCCCCGATGGCCAATGCCGAGCTGAGGGAAGATCTGGCTGAGATAAGCGACAAAGAGTGTGGGGTAAAGAGCCATATCAAAGATGCTGGCGATAAGCGACAGCCAGGCTTCCTGAAAGCCCCAGAACGGTCCAAACGCTCGTCGCACCCAGACATAGTAGCCGCCTTCATCAGCAACGGCGCTAGCCAACTCACCGACCATCAGGGCCGTGGGAATGCTCCAGATGAGCGGTGTAATCAACAAGATGAGGACGGCGGCTGCGTAGCCTGAGTCGCGGACAAGATCTTCCAGACCGTATGGACCGCCAGAGACCATGAAACAGGTGGCGGCAATTAACTGAAACAGTGTGACGCGGCGACGCAGCATGTCCTTTATCCAGATTCACATCCAGACCCAAAAGCGCAAGATGGCACAATAGATGAAGTGCTGCCGCCAGTCAAATTGCGGCAGAAATTATCGCACTTTCCGTCAATAGGCGAGGTATCCCGTGTCGACTATCGCGGACCCATTCCCTCACGGCCGCCCAAAGTAGTTGCTAGCAGCCATCCCTTTTGGGGCAGACGGGCAGCAGTGCCCAGCTATCGCGTCCAGCGTAATATCCTCAGCAAACTGAGCTAACTCCAGTTAAGCTAACTAAAGATCGCCGCCATTACTTTATCTGTGTCGCGTAATGTCTTGAAGAGATAGTCCGGTGCGAGCTTCTCGAGCGCCTCCCAAGTTGTTTTGCCGGTGTTGACGACCAGAGCTTTGGCCTGAAAATGTTTAGCGCAGAGAATATCATTGACGCTGTCGCCAACCACAACAACTTCGTGCGCAGCAAACTTTTGCTTGTAGTAATCTTGCGCGCGTCTCGTGGCAATCGCCGGTAATTCTAATCTATTGGCAGAATCCGAGCCGTATGCCCCGATCGGGAAATACTTGTTCAGATCGAATTGGGCAAGCTTGGTGCGGGCACCGGCTTCAATGTTGCCGGTGAGCAGACCGAGATAAGCATCGGTATGTGCCTGCAACTTATCCAATAATGGAAGAATGCCTTCGTGCACAATGTAACGAGCAGAGGACTTGATTTCTTCCGCCAAAATTTCGATGTACGGATCGATAGAAGTCCTTAGTATTTCATTGGCGTCCAGATGCTGTTTGTCGGCGATGGTCAGGATCTCCGCCAGAATTTGCGGATCTGTTTTGCCAGACATACTGACTGAGATGAAGTCTGTATCGATATTGTGCAATTCTCTGAGCACGCGGGCGAACGCCCGACGACCAGCGCCGTCTGACGCGATCATCGTTTCGTCAATATCGAAGAGGACTAAGCGTTTCAATGATGTTCAGTTATGTGATTTAGCTTTGGCGATTGGTCTTGCTCGGAGCATGCGCAATCTCAATATTGTACTTTGTTCTTCTTCATGCAACTTCACTCGGTCTCGACCGGAATGTTTAGCTGCATAGAGCGCTTTGTCCGCCTTTTCGATCAATTCTACTGCCGTAGCTGCGTGCTGAGGATAGGCGGCACCGCCTACGGAGACCGTGATTTTTCCTAGACCGCTCACCGGCGAACTGCGGATTTGGGCGCACAATCGCTCCGCGATCCGTGCTGCTTCCTCCAGTGATGTGTCAGGTAGGATGACGCCAAACTCTTCACCGCCATAGCGCGCTGCCGTATCACCTGAGCGCAGCAAATTCTTCAATATTCTTGCCACATGCCTGATTGCCGCATCGCCAACGGGGTGGCCGAAGTTGTCGTTGATCTGCTTCAGCTTGTCCAAATCAATCATCAAAAGTGAGCAGGGTCCTCCCTTTCTCTGGGACGTCCTCAGCTCTTCCGATAAATGATTCTTGAAGTAAATGTGATTGTACAGCCCGGTCAAGCCATCAGTGATCGCCTGGTATCTAACTTGGGCAAAGAGCTGGGCGTGCGAAACAGCAATTGCCAGTTGATCGGCGATGGCAGCGATCAGGCGCATCTCGCTCATCCTCCAGGTGCGCAGACGTGAACACTGGTGGACCATCAGCAGTCCAACCAGACGACGATCATCAAGCAGCGGCGCAGCAATTAACGATCGTGACTCGACGCTCTCCAGAAAATCGATAAAGGGAACTGTGCGGCTGTCCGCCGCGACGTTATTGATTACAGCTAGACCGGTATCACTAAGAGTGCGGCTGGGATCAGGCGTAGAGAATGAATTGTCACTCTCGCTTATCAACTTTCTTACATCGATGCCCAGCAGAGTAGTGTACGGCTTGCCATTACCAATGGTGCCTGTCTCGTCGGGATGAAAATCCATGTTATCGCAATACAGGCTCATGCCTTTGGCTGCCGGCAGATGATCCTGATGATATTCGTGAGTGACTACCAGTGGTCCGTCGGTTCGAGGCAAGGCGATCTGGCAACGATCGGCCTCAATTGCCTTGCCTAGCTCCACACTGACAGTGGTCAATATTGTATTCAGATCAAGTGAGCGACGTACTGCTGAGACAATGTGATTGATCAGCATTTCTTGCTCAGCCATAGTTTTGGTGCGGTTGTAGAGACGGGCGTGTTGCACGGCCAAAGCAATGTGCGGTGTAATGCCGTTAACCAACTCCAGGTCGCCGTCGGTCCAGTTTCGCGATTCGTTGCATTGATGCACCATGATCATACCGATCGCACCATCTGCTGTGTTTATCGGGCAAGCAATCAGCGATTTCACCGATCGCCAATCATCATAAGATTTGCTCTCCTGTCCGAAAAGGCGGTGCCAGTCCTCGCCAACCTCGTCCAGAGAAAGAACAGAACGCTCTTGCAAAACTGTATTCAAGGCCCCGTTTCTGGTGACGCGGATAGCGCGATTGTGTAAGGCGCCGCCCGCTCGACGGGCGTCCCACCAGACGTGGTCAAAAACCAGATCGTTGTCGCCGTAACCGGCTTGATTGTGATCGTCAACAATAGCTAAACAGCAGCGGCTAACGGACAGCGCTTGCCCCAGTTCACGCACACTGATATTGAGGATTTCATTCAGATCGAGGGAATGGCGGATCGATTCGGAAATACTGTCCACCATCTGCTTCAGGTCGTGATTAATTTCCAGTTGTTCAGCCATTTGGTTGAAGGCTTGAGCTAAATCACCAAGCTCATCGCCAGATTCAATTTTGACACGCTGACCAAAATTGCCGTCGCCCAAGGCCAGTACTTCTTGGACAAGCAAGCGAATGTTCTGGGTGAAATGGCTGGTGGCAAACAAAGCAAGCATCAGTGAGACGCAAAGTGCAACGCTGGTCAAAACTACCATCATCATCAGCCAGTGGTGAGCGGCACCGTATATGGTTTGAAGAGGGACGCCCACTTCCACGTGCCAATTATTTTCCGGCAGGCGCTCGAAAGCGTAGGCTCGGGCTATCGGATCGGCAATGCCAACGACTTCCATCTGCCCATTAGGTCTCAACTTGGCTGCCTTTATTGTTCGGGCATCAGAGAAATCTTTCCCTTCCCAATATTCGCTTTGCAAAGTGCGAGCAATGACGCGATTATGCTCATCTACCACCGCTACCATGCTGCCGTCATCAGAGCCTATCCCGGTGAATAGCTTCAAGACCGATCTGGGTTTGATGCTGGCCACCAATATGCCTTGAATATGGCCGTCTCGATATATCGGTGTGGCAGCCAGCAGCGCATGTTTACCGGAGAGCGGAGAGCGGTTGTAAGCGGAAATCAAACCCTTGCCGGAGCTTATCGTCCGCTGGACAAAGCCGTCTTGCATAAGCGGGCGGAGATCGAAATGCTTATCTGATGAGCCCTTACCTGCGGTGGCAATAACCCTAAGCTTTGGATCGAGCACGGATATGTCATACCAATACGGCTTATCCTTTAAAGCGGCATTAAGTATGGCGTTCGCGTATTTAGCATCAAGCTTTTGTATATCAGAAATGGCCGCCAATGTGTTCAGCGTATTGATCTGAGATTGTATCCATTGACGTACAGTGCGCACGGCAACGGCAGCCTGAAAGGCCGTGGCTCGGCTTGCTTCGGCTTTGAGCGTGTGATATTCGTGCCAAACGGCAAGGTTGCCGATTGCCAAAAGCGGTGCTGCTATGCCCAGACAGAGCAATAGCATGCGAGTGCGTATATTCAATTGACGTGGAAACTTAAGTGCCACGTTCTTTGCCTCGCCAATGTCGTCATTGGGACCTTGTCGGGATGCCGAGATATCGGGGTGGCAGAATCATTGCCGCTCGTTAAGCATTTGCGTGAACGCTACTTATGATCGCCTGAATTCGCGAAAAATTCACTGGTGAAATACGCAAAAATTGCTTAATACAGTATGGAGCATCCAACGTAGCCAGGCAGTTTATAGAATTTCACCTTGCTTGAGCAGTAGATGAGGTTTGGAGCATTCTCTCCACTGGCTCGCGCTCCGCCAACGAAGAGATCGCTTTGAAGGCATGTTCTATATCTAGTGGCACTTTATTCTCTAATTCCAGAGCCAAACCCAGGCGCATGGCATAAAGAATCTCCTCACCAGCTTGTTCTCTTTTCCCCTGGCGCAAGAATACGTCGACTTTTACCATGCGTGAGATCAAGCAATTGTAATCAAACTCTAATGCGCGCTCACACAGGTTCAAAGCGCCAATTACATCGTCGCTGGCAAAGGCAGCACAGGCTGCGGCCGCCAGAAGACTTGCTTTCAGCTCTCCGTCTACGCCATGCACATCCGACGTAATGATGAATAGGTGTCTTGCCGTTTGGTAATCGCGACGCCGATAAGCAATCAACGAATCGAGAAATAACGTATATATAGAATTGGGATATTTTTGTTTGGCTGCCTTTAGCTGTGCGCTCGCCTGGCGGCGTAAGCCTGCCTTGTCGTAAAGCAAGCCGATGCGACAGGACAGCTGGGCGTTGTCCGGTCGCCCATGGAGGCTGGAGAGCGCTTCACGCAAGTTCTGACTGGCGACTGGTCGGGTTAATTCGGAAAACCATAGACGCAAGCGAGCATTGCGGATCAAAATGAGAAAGACAAAGGCGGCTATCGTATATGCCAGAGCGATCCAGAGCAACTGCTGGCCACAGGTGGCGGCGATTTGCTCCCATTGTTTGCCTTCCAGGCCGATCAAAGCCAGGATCGGCTGCACGATCAAATTCAGAGCGAGAATGAAAGCGCTGGCATAACCAAGAACGCAGGCTAAGAACGGATGCGGTCTAAAAAATAAGGGTGGTATCAAAAGAAGCGCCCAGATTGTCGAGGCGATTGGACCGGCGAGAAGGACAGGTATCAATAAGTGCTCAGGCACTGCTGCCGGTGTCACCTGGTACCAAAGGAAGCCGTAATGCCAACTCTTGACGAAGCCCCCTGCTAAGTTACATGCCACCACAGTGCTACGCAAATCCAGCAAGGTGATTAAAGGGAAACCGAGAAAGAAAACCACCCGCCAAGCCAGTGCTCGATCGGCATCGGTTAACTCGTCCGTGAAGAGGCGGGCTCGCTCCGCCCACACCTTCCAGACTGTGTTTACCGCGACTACGAATGTGACCGCCGTCACTATCCAAAGGTACGCCGCATTAATATCCATAAATGGCTCTTAATCAGGGACTTGTCAAAGCGCGAGCAATTATAGGTTGGCACAACATGACAAGCCTGAGATAAATTTATTGATGCGCAGCTTCGATCTGCCCTATCCGCATCAGCTCCGCCTTGGCGAGGTGAGATAAATTAGTATCCAAACAAGGAAATTCGATAACCATTGATAAGTCGGCTGTTGCTTCGTTGTAAAGATTTTGTCGAAGATATAACTTGGCTCGATAAAAGTATGGATCGCCCAAATCCGATTTCGCTTGACAAGCTTTTGTATATGCATCGATAGCTGGCTGCCAGATGCTTGGTGTTGCCGGCCGCCTCGCGTTTTTAGGAGAACTTGCCGCTCCTCAAGTCGACCAATCTCTAAATACGCACGGCAACGCAACAGATCACTCGCTGACGCATTACTTGCACAGCTAAGAAAGATCTTTTTCGCCTCTTCGATATCATTTGCCGACGAAGCTAAATAGCCCTTTAAGAGAAGGTTTTCCGGGTCGTCTGGCGATAGTTTGTCGATCAAGTTGACATATTTTTTCGCTTGTTTGTCAACACCGTAATAGAAGTAATGCCAAGCCAACTGAAGGTAGTTGTGCACCGTCGGTTCAGCCCGGATTGCCGCGAGTAGCTCGGACTCACGTGGAACCATCTGAGGGTTTGTCTTACGGGCAAACCAGAGCAACGGTCGCTCGGCATACAAGCACCAAATAATTACTGCCACAAATATCGCGTGAATGCAGGCGATTAAATAGACAAGTGGTTTGATTGGCGAAGTGTAGATGGCGACCCAATCTCCGTAAGCTCCAATCACTGAAAGGAGCGTGTAGAAAATGAGCGTACCGCCAATGGCCCAGAATGAAAGATAAATGGATAATGCCACTACAGGTGGTGAAGACGCGGTTAAACCTACAATTAGAACAATTAGCCCTAATATAATTTCTACAACGTTGCCGGCTAGATAGATGATTAGTATTTGTAGTTCAGTAAAGGTTCCGCTTGGTACGACATAACCCCAAAGGAAGCCATAGTGAAAAGTCTCGACCTTGCCGCCAAAATAGATGGTTGCGGCTGCATGTCCCAATTCGTGGAAAAGGACGATGACAGGCATGAGAACAAAAAGAGCGATGCGAATGAGAAGAGCCCGATCTCTTTCCGTCAGAGTGTTATCCCAAAGCGCGCTCCAATTCTGACAAGCGTTGACCACGGTGATAATGGCGATCGGCACCGCAATGAGCGATAAAAAATCTTGTGAGTTGATGATCCAGTCCATGAATGCTTTGTGGCAGCTTTAACGACCAAAAATCTTAAGCAGCAGAATCGATAAAAAGTAGAGACTGATTAGCGCCGCCATCACAATCAGCATCGAGATCGCAGTCGGATCTGGCGTAACGATTGCAGCGATGATCGTAGCAGCCAGTATCGCATAGCGCCAGACCGAAACAAGCATGGAAGAGTTAACCAGTCCAGTAAATGAAAGGGCAAAGATGATGATTGGCAGCTGAAAGCAAAGCCCCATGTAGAGAAGGATCGAGCTGACCAGAGAAATGTAGAAATCCAAACGCTGATTAATTGGCGCCACGCCTGCGCCAAAGACACCAAAGAAATGCAACATCGGCCCGAGCAAACAAAAATAAGCAAACATACCACCTAAGACAAATAGGAGCGGGCTGCCAATGACGATCGGAGTCAGTATTTTTCGTTCTTTACGCGTTAAACCGGGAGCAACGAAACAGCTTATCTCCCAGAGAATAAAGGGCGAAGCCAAAACTAAACCGGCATAAAATGCCACTTTGAAAAAAACTAGAATTGGTTCCTCGAGAGATAGCGCCTGGAACGTGATATTTCCCGCTGGTGCTTCCAGCAAACGCATAATCGTCTTGGCGAGAATCAAGCCGGCACCGCAGCCGACGATCACATAGGCAAGACAACGGAAAAGTCTGTTACGCAGCTCGTCCAGGTGGTCGACGACGCTCATCATATGCTGACGGGAAAGATGATCTTCCTCATAGTCGGCTGTGGTCTCAGCGGGGTCAAACTGGCGTTCAGGCGATTGTTCGGTCGATGTTTCCGAGGCAGTAATTAAATTAGCTGCCGAGTCCGGGTCGACATCTGGTGAGAAATCATCGCCCTGAGCAGGATGAGACGAAAGTGGAATAATTGGTTCGCCTGCGCTTTCTTTAAGATCTTGCGGGATATCGGTCAAATTTGTCCTTTTTCAAAGGCTTTACCAGAGATGAAAGAAAAACCGCCAGTTTTTCTTACTCACCCCTTCTCACCATTTTAACAACTGCCGTTGGGGTGCGTGCGTTATGATAATCTTTGCTCGTTCTGTAGTTCCTCGGGCGATAGCCGTGGTGGAGATCGACAGAGCCGCCGACTGCGGCCTATATGTCGAGCCAAACGTAATGATGCAACACACGATCAAGCGTTTGTAAGGTCAGCGCGATGAGTTGGTGGCGAGGCCCCTAACGCGCGCACATTCGAACATGACGATGGCGGCCGAAATAGCTACATTGAGCGATTCCGTCATCTTTTGCGTCGGGATGCGGATTTTGGTCCTCGACTTTATCCAGGACCTGAGGCGAAAAGCCATGACCCTCGTTGCCGAAGATCAGAGCGGTTGGTCGGGAAAAATCGACTTCGCTGAGAGATTTTTGAGCACGCGGGTCTAGCGCCACCGTTTGGATCGATTTTGACTTGAGGAGCGACAAGATCTCATCGATCTCCAGGTCGCGGACAATTGGCAAAGCGAACGAGGCTCCTGCGGCACCCCTCACTACCTTTGGATTATAAGGATCGACACTACCTTTGCTAAGAAACATGCCGTTGGCACCAAAAGCAAGCGACGTGCGAATCATTGTGCCCAGGTTTCCGGGATCCTGAATGGTGTCGCCGACGAGCAAAAGCGGATTGTCGCTCTTCAGACAGTCGTCTACGGTTACTTCCTTCATCCGGGCAATGGCGATAAGACCGCTGGAAGTCGTCGTTGTGCCGAGGCCATCGAACAATTTGTCGGTAATAGCATGAACAATCTTGATTTGCTCTTGCTCTACATCGGGCATACCACTTTTGATAAACGAGTCACTGGCGGCGATATCGACGATATCTATTCTTTTGTCGAGCGCCTCATTGAGCAGTTTCGCTCCCTCAATCAAAAACAACTTGGATTTGTCTCTGCCATGCCGTTCGTGCAGTAGACGAATTTGTTTGAGTAAATGATTGCTCGGACTGGAGATCTCTCTCAGTACCAAATGCGGTGCTAGCACTATTTTTTGCCGGCTTAAGTAGCGACGGCCGCTTTTTCGTGCACAGCGTCGTTCTGCTCGACCGCTGCTTTGTTGTGAGCACCGGCTTTAGCATGCGCGCTCACTTTTTCGCTGCCGCCAGACTTGTCGTGAGACTCTGTCTTCACTTTGGCTTTGTCCTGGCTGTTCGCTTTTTCTTTGGCCACGGCCGCCACAGCCTTGAAGGCCTCCGCATCGTGCATAGCCATTTCAGCCAGAACTTTTCTATTGAGTTGAATGCCTGCCTGATTCAATCCGTAAATGAACTTGCTGTATGAAATGCCGTTTAAACGACAAGCAGCATTGATGCGAGTGATCCAAAGACTTCTAAAATCGCGCTTTTTCTTGCGACGATCACGATAGGCGTTTCGCCAGGCGATCATCAGGGCCTGATTAGCTGCAATAAACAATCTCGATTTGGAGCCGCGAAATCCTTTCGCGTACCGCAAGATTTTCTTGTGATGCTTTTGTAGAACGTTACCGCGCTTGACTCGTGACATCGTGAACTCCTTCTTTGGCGGCTGGTGACTCTGTCGCTGAAACCGCTATTTGATGGCTTCTACCATCTCAATTGGAACTGGTTTGCTGACCATCGGAGAGGAGGTTTCCTTAGGCCAAGCTAATCACCAGTGCACCACGAGGTGCTAAACGTACTGGGGATAAGGGAATAGCTCCTGTACATTTTTCTTTTGGTCTTTGGTCAATGCCGCCCAACCGCGCAAGTTGCGCTTTTTATTGGGCGACATCCACTCATTGATATGGCGCTTGCCTGCCTGCCTGCGCAAGATTTTACCTGAGCCGGTAATCTTGAAGCGGCGGGCCGCTGCCTTATTTGTCTTCATCTTAGGCATCAGTGTGCTCCAACACAACTCGCTCCCAACGCTTCTTGGCAGACAGTAAAGCCTGTCCCTTCGAGAATCCCTGGCTGACACCTCAGTTAACGATCACTCACTAAGTTGATCAGGAGTGGGGAGAGGTGGCTTGCCACCTCGTTGCGGTAGGGGCGAGAGGATCATGATAACACTCTTTCCCTCCATTTTCGGTTCCCTGTCCATGATTGCTAAGTCCTTTAGCTCATTAGCGAACTTTGTCATGAGGTCCATGGCCATGCTTTTATGCTGCATTTCCCGACCGCGCAGAATCGTTAAGACCTTGATTTTGTCGCCATCGTTTAAGAATTTATGAGCCGCTCGCAATTTCACCTGATAGTCGTGTTCTTCGATTTTGTAGCGCATTTTTATTTCTTTGACATCGACTATATGATGTTTACGCTTTGTTTCACGTGCTTTTTTCTCGTTCTCAAACTTAAACCTGCCGTAATCCATGATTCTGGCTACCGGCGGGTTAGCATCTGGCTGTACGAGAAATAGATCGAGCCCCTTTTCGCGGGCGGTGTTCAGCGCTTCCCTCGTCGGAATTATTCCTAACTGCGCGCCATCTTCGTCGATGAGGCGAACCTCACGGTCCCTGATCCGTTCATTGAGGAGTGGTAAATCGCGTCGTGCTTCCGGACGGCGTGGGTCGCCTTTGTCGGGTGTGCTCAAACTTTACCTCGTTATGTTAGTGCTAAGACCTGCCGAAGGTGGGACTTGAACCCACAAGAGCTAAGCGCTCACTACGCCCTGAACGTAGCGTGTTTGCCATTTCACCACTTCGGCGCGAATGCCAATTTTACAACATTATAAGCATTCTTTTGGCGACGTCGGTCAAGTTCAGTCGCCTCGATTGTCATGGCCGGTTTTCCAGGCTGTTTGGCAGATCAATTGGGCGTTGTCCTCCGGTTGAGCATCACTTTCCTGGATGAGGATAAGTTTGAGCTTGTGCTCGGGCAAACTGGGAGACAAGAGCAGCGATGGCTAACGCTTCCCAGAGCATTCGAAATCTTCCCTCCATGACGCTAAATTGCTGGAGCAGAAAGACCAGCAAACTCCCAAAAAATAGCCAAAAAACGGGATCATATCGCTTGTTCCTTTTCGCTAGAAAGAGTGCGGCGAAGGCGATCAACGGCCAGAGCAAGCGTTCTTCATTGCCTGGCGAATAAGGCGTCTGGCCTGGCCAGGCATAGCCCACCAAGAAGTAGAGGCAATTCTCCAGCGTATATCTAAGACGGTTAAGAAGACTGAAATTAACCTGGGGGGTGCAACGTTGGCTAAGAAACGGTCTGGTGAAATCCATCGTGCAGACGTAAGTGCCGGTGCGGGACGGAATGAATTGACTGAAGGCGCCAAATTGCGGTGTGTAGAAAGAGGGTGAACCAAAATCAGCATGAGCAGTGAAAATCTGGTTTGAGGACGGCTGTCGATAGCGAAAGGTGATCTGGGATAATTTGGCACCGCTTTCATAATATTGCCTGTTCGCTTGACTGTATGCCGGCAGAACGAGAGCCAGGCTGTGACAGTAACACCAAAACTTCAATGGTGCCAACGCGCAAATTGTCAGACAAATGATCGTAGACAGAAAGAGCTTTGACCAGGCGTGCCTGCATCTATTACGGCCGCCGATCAATTCTTTTACTAACCAGAGCCAAGTAATCGCTAGTGGTACGAAAGAGATCGCTTTAGTGATCAAGCTGCATCCCGATGCTAAGCCGAAAATCAAGTAGTCGGCCAAGGTACCTAGTCTCTTTGCACGCCAGCCAAACCAGAGGCTTAGACCAACGAGCGGCAAAAGCAGGTTTTCCTCCATGAATAAGCCGGCGAATTGAATCCAATCGGGTAGCCAACAAACAAAGACAAGTGCGATTAGCGCTTTTAATTTTGTCGGTTGCGATTCTCTGAACCATCCGTACCAGAGAAGAGGAGTAATAGCGCTGAGCAAGCCATTGCCGATCGCTATTGCCTGGTCAGACCCGGACGTGATTCTTAGCACACTCGCCAACCAAATTTGGTAACCGAGTGCATCGGCGGCATTGAGTATCGATGAATTGGGATAGATCGCACTGTCCCAGTGTCGTGAGGGATCAGAGCCGACGTGGTAAAGCGGATTGTCATAAAATGGATAGACGAAACGAAGGCCAATTCCGGCGACGGCTAGAAACCACAAAAAATTCTCGAGCCAAAACCTCCGCCTTTTTAGTAGTCCAGCCAATTTCGCTTTCGCTTCTGTCCTTGAGGCTTTTGACACACTGTCCGGCTGCATTTATTTCACCGGCATAATTCCAGTTCGATCAAATAGTGAACGATCATTCGTTCCCTTTACTGTCGATGGACGAATACCGATCTGAGCTATACAGGCGGCGATAGCCAATCCCTCCCAGACCATGCGGTACCTTCCCTCCATCAAATAGGTCTGTTGAAATAGAAAACCGATCAGTGTGCCGAGAAAGATCATGAATATTCCATCAAAGTGTCTGTTTTTCCAGGCCAAAGCGATAGTGAGAATGGCGATGAACGGCCAGATCCATTTCTCTTCGTGAAAAGGCGTATCGGGAAATTCAGCCGGCCAACTGTAGCCAACAAAAAAATACAGCCAATTTTCCGCAGTTAGTGCCAGTCGTTTTTGCCAGCCAAGTTCGATCGTCGGTGTGGTTTGGGGCCAGGGACTAGTGAAGTCTATCGTGCAGGCTATTTTGCCGGATCTTGGCGAGGTCCAGTGACTGAGCGGCTCAAGCTGCGGCGTGGCTAGGGCGGGCGAGGTGAATTTGAAAACGTTGACTAGTAAGTCTTTGGATCCCGGTTGGTAGTACTTCACTGTTATTTCAAAATCCCGACAGCCGCTTTCGTAATAGAGTTTGGACGCGGCGGCATTCGCCGGTAGGGCTGGCACGAACGAGTGACAATAGTTCCAGAATCGAAAAGGTCCTAATGCATAAATCAAGAGCGCCAGCAAGCTCGCTACACCAAGGCTAACAAAAGAATGATGGCGCTTGGCTGGCTGGTCCCACAGTTTTTTGATCAACCAGAGCCAGGTAAACGTGAGCGGTATGATGCTTGTCATTTTGGTAAGCAAGGCAAAACCGGTTGACGCTCCGAAAATAAGATAGTCACCAAATGAACCGACCCGGTTGCACCGCCAGCAGAACCATAGACTGAGACCGAGAATCGGTATAAGTAGTGGCTCTTCCATGAAATATCCCGAGTGTCTGATCCAGCTCGGCAGCCAGGTTAGAACGATGAAGGCCGACAGTGCATGCCATTTACTCGGCATGCACTCTCTGAACCAGCCATACCAGCAAATGGGGGTGACCAGACTGAGGAGTCCACAACAGACCGCTACGCCATGATCAGAGCCGGATGCAATCCTGAGCATGGCCGAGAGCCATAATTGATGGCCAAGCGCTTCGCTAGCGCTCAACCAGGTCTTCGAATAGACCGCATTGTAGTAGTGACGAAGCCAATCCGTGCACATATCATGCATCGGATTGTTGTAGAAGGGATAGAAGAACCGTACCAACAGTCCTAGAAGAATCAGGACCCAGAGAATACCTTCTAGCTGAAATTGGAATCTCTTGGTGGATGCAGCAAATTTCGGTCTCGCTTTGGTTAGCCCAGAAGCCAATTCATGCTCGTTTGACATGGCGCACGAAGATCAACCGCAGTCACCCAACGCAATAAGTTTGTTTAGATTGCCTTACTTTAGTAAGTGCGCCAAGATCAGTAATGGCCATCTTAACCATCAGCTGTGTATGGCATAAGGGCGATGTCTCTGGCTCGTTTGATCGCGATGGTCAGCGTATGCTGATGCCGAGCGCAATTGCCAGAGATCCGCCTTGGCAGAATCTTTCCCCGCTCAGTGACAAATTTCTTCAGTTTATTAGGGTCCTTATAATCGATAAAATCGACTTTGTCCGCGCAAAAACCACATGTTTTGCGACGTCTCGGTAATGAATCCTGGTTGTTCCGCATTTTTTCTAATTCCTTTCACTGATTAAAATGCTCAAAATGGAATCTCATCGTCAGAGGCGAAGATGGCGTCAATATCCTCGCTTTTCGCTTGAGCATTAGGTTTGCCCGAGACTTTCGCTCCGCTCCGAGCGAAGCGGCTCTCTGCCTGGTCGTCACCTGCCGATTGGCTCTGGCCCCCGGCTACTGCCAAAGTAAGATTCTCCACAGAGACAGCGTCAATCTCAACTTCTCTTTTCCGCTGACCATCACTAGTTTGCGAGTTGTTGATTTGCAACCGGCCGTCTACTGCGACCAGATCGCCTTTGCGGATTTCATGGGCACATCGTTCGGCTAGATCGCGCCAAGTAACCACTTTTACTGTCGCTACTTCTGGCGGACCGTCAGTCCTAGTCGGTGTTTCCACAGCGATGGCGAATTCCGTTACAGCGATGTTTGTCGAAGGTGTAAAGCGCTTTTCCGGCGCTCGCACCACTCGTCCCGACACCACGATCTTGCTTAAGCTCATCTTCTGACCTGTTGATTAGAGTGTGGTCGCCGACTCTTTCTCGTGCACAACAATTAGCGAACGAATGATATCTTCGGAGATGGTCATCATCCGCTTGAGAGCAGCAACAGACTCAGGCTTGGCCTGAAAGACAGTGAGGACAAAATAACCGTCTCGCATCTTATCGACTTCGTAAGCGAGACGTCTACGTCCTTTTTTGTCTGTTGTTTCCACGGTGCCGCCCTGGCTCTTAATGAACTCTTCGACGGCTGCCACCGTTCTGTCGACGGCGTCTTCGTCCAGATTCGGACGAATGATGTAAACCGTTTCGTACGGTTTTAACTTATTCTGCTGTACCAATGGTTTTCCCCCCTGGTCATATCGTCCTGCAAGGCAGGCAAGGGACTGTATACTGTCGGATGCGGCGCAAAAGCCGATCCGCGCGCAGAGAATTCTAACATCCTGGCGCTAGCAAGTCTTCAGTATGCGCTTTTCTATTACATTTTGCTCGGCTTAGCGTTTGCCACCTGGTTTCATGCGGCAGCTTCGCATAAACTTTTGATTATAGATGGCCGAGGTTTTATCTATGGGCGGCAAAGAACATCGTTTATTAGCTCTGGCGATCGGAATCTCATTCTTTGGGACACCGGCAGAAGCTCAGAATTGGCAACCACAATCTGGCTACGGGCCAGCCGCTAACCCTGCCGCGCCGCCACCGCCGCCGGGCAGCGCCATGGCCAATCCCAATGCCGGCATGGCTGTCTATCCAAATGGGGGACAGGGCGGAGCTGTTCCCGGTCTCACGTCCCCACCAGCACAAGCTGGTCAACCGGCGAATCCAGTGCAGGGCATGTTGGGCATGAATATGGTGCCCAAGTTCAACGGCAATTTCAACGGCAATTTCCTGCCCCCAGCACTCTCAGGTAACAGAATCCCCCCCGGTACGGTCTTGACCGGAATCTTAGAGCAGGATCTCTCTTCGGCGAAGAACAAAGTAGGTGATGTCTTTTCTATTCGTTTGGAGGATGGTTTCGCTGAAAACGGTATCCAGCTCATTCCACAACAATCGAAAGTGCTTGGGAGCATTCTTTTTGCACAGTCTGCTAAGACTAAGCACGGCGGCATGCCCGGTACCATTCAGATCGCTCTGCAGACCTTAGTTTTTCCGGATGGACGCACCTGTCCAATCAGCGGATTTATTGAACACAATCCGCTTAACGATGCTCCTCAGCCTAACAACAGCCACCCAGGCAAGACGGCAAGCCAATATGCTCAGCACATGGGTTGGTCGGCGATGAACTTTTTCACCAGACGAGTTGGTTACAACATGGCTTATCCCACTTACGGCAAGGAGTTCCAGATGAAACAGGGCGAGGTCTTGCCGATTCGCCTTAACCAGGGTCTCGATCTTACGAAAATGACCGCACCAGTGAACGCCTCGCCAGCGGCACCTAACATGGCACCCACTCAACAGTTCGGCCTGTCGGCTGGACAAATGGGCAGTTTGCCTAAGACCGCCCCTACATTTCCATCACCGTCGATAATGCCTAATGCCAATGGCAACATGTTAGCCGCTCCAGGCTACGGAGCCCCGTCTCAGACAGTGCCAGGATTAGCTATTCCTCCTGCTTCACCACCTTTGCCCAACGGTTCAAGCGGTGCGGGTCAACCTGAGCCGTTTTAACAGCTAATAGCTCTGGACGTAGTTTGGGCCATGGTGAGAAAGAAAACAGAGATTATCCAGGCTAGTATTCTCCTCGGCGCCCATACAACCGGCGGTCTGAAAGGTGCGGTCAAAAAGGCGTTAGAGATTGGTGCTCAGACCATGCAAATATTTATTGGCTCGCCCCAGACTTGGATCGCTCCCTCACCAAAATACGAAGAGTTGGTGCAATTTGCAGCAGACGTGAAGAAACATAGACTGGGACCGGTTTTCGTTCATGGCAATTATCTGGTCAATCTGGCATCCCAAACGCACCAATTTCACAGCAGATCAATTGAGAATTTGAGTGCTGCTTTGCGATTGGCTGATACGGCGGGTGCCAGCGGATTGATCTTTCATCCTGGCTCTGCTGGTCGCGGCACTTACGACGATGCGCTGCATAAAGTGATCAAAGGGATTGAACAGGTGCTGGCCGGATACGATGGCTCTTGCAAATTGCTATTGGAAGTTTGTGCCGGTCAGGGCGAAACAATCGGCGATCGGTTTAGCGAATTTCGCGATATTCTCGAAGCGCTGGGATGGGACCGCAGGCTCGGCATCTGCTGGGATACGTGCCATCTGTTCAACGCCGGTTACGACATCTCTTCAAGCGATGGCTTGAAGAAAACGGTGGCTGAGTTCGAAGAGGAGATCGGTTTTGACTGGCTGTTTGCCATCCATGCCTGTGATTCCAAACACCCACTAGGTTCACGAAAGGATCGACACGAAAATATTGGTTGCGGTCACATCGGTGAGGAGGCGTTCAGGCGGATGCTTGCTCATCCTCAATTACGTTTTCAACCATGGATCCTGGAAGTACCTGGGTTCGAAAATAAGGGTCCAGACAAAAGGAGCATCGATATTTTGCGGCGCCTCTCCTCTTAAATATGCTCTGGTTAGTCCTCGCTCTTTCCTTGCTGCTGGGTTGCCGTTTTGTATTCGGCGAGGTGGCGCCATCCCTGGTGCAGGATCAGCTGATAAGCATAGATCTGCTCTAGCCAACGGCGTTCGCCTTCCGGCAGATCTGGACGTTCGAGTCGGCGCTTGAGGCTGCCGGTAATCTGTCTGGTCTCTTCAATTGCTTTTCGATAATTGCGCACACTGGTTCTTTGCACAGGCGCTGCTAGACTTGCCGACAACGGTGCTGTCTCGCGCGCCACCGGCACCGCCGGCACTAAAGGTGACGCTGCCGGTGTCATCGGGACCGGGTGGCTGACGGCATCACGCTGCTGTTGGAGCGAACCTTTGTTCACAGCTTGCTGGGCGAGCGGGTGTTGGATGACATTCTTATGCCGATCGGAACCACCGCGCCTTCTCTCTTTGCGTTTAGCGCGATAACAATCTAAACAGTCTCGCAATCTAGGGTTCATGTGTTCGAAGACCTTGCCACAGGTCTGACAGGTCAGCGAATGCTTCGAACGCGTCTCGCCTCCAATCGCTTCCTCGCTTTGGGCTGGTTCGGTTTCTTCCGCTTCGACTTCGACCTCGGCAATAGTCTGATCCGCCTCGTCGTCGCTTGGCTTAAGGCCCTTTTTGGCTGTCTTGCGAACGATGTTCTGCTTCTTCGTTGTTGTGAATTGCTCTTCTAATTCCTCGTCATCTTGTTCAGCAGCGGCTGGGGACTGAGTGACTTTTTCTTCTTCGCTCGCTTTCGCTTTGCCCTTGGGCCGCGCTTTGTCCGGCTTGCTTTCGCCTGATCCGCCCTTTGCTCTGTGGTCCTCGAGAAATTCCATGACCTTGGGATTGGTTAAACCCTCTTCTTTCAGCCGACGAATCTCCTGTAATTCGTCCAGCGCTTGCGGTGGTAGTACCTTAATGCCATTCTCATCGGAGGTGGTGGCAATATTGAATTCGGTCAGATAGCGGCGGATGGTCACGCTTGTGACATTCAAATCCTTTGCTGCTTGGGCAATCTTTATGCCTTCGACATTATTCTTTTGACGCATTCGATCCTTTGCCTTGCATAGTTATGTGTGTTTACGTGGTTGCTCATTTAGGTAGCGCCGACACCCGGTAGATGCTTTGGGTCATGCTTTTGGTGATGTTCTTGGTCCTGTCCACAAGCGGACGGTCCAAACCGTATGCATTTACTGCGGTTGTGTTTTCACTAACAGATTGCTAACAACTCTCTAAAGCTGCTCGGTGCTACTGAGTCGCTTTCAAAACATCGCTGACTGCGGACTCGATTCTTGTCTTTGCTTTGCTCGGTTATGACTTACCAAACAGACATCAAGAATCTCCCTTTAAAGTAACCGATAGCCGCATTACTTCCTAAGGATTAAGAATTAATTTTTCTTATGCCGCAATCTAGTACTGTTTCACTGCCGGCGGTCGAGACCGTTTGGCGGTAGGCGTGGTTGCGGCAGAGCGCCTATTGGCGAGCGCCGGTAGGAAGTCCGATTCCCGCCTGGATTGGCTAGGTAATTCTGCTCCAAAGGTAATGAGGAAGGAGTATGACAGTCGAAGCGCGGCAAGGCATAGAGCATTTGGTCGAGCAGGGCTACGTCGATAACGGGGGAGTAAAGATTCACTTCGCCAGCTTAGGGAACGGTCCGTTGCTCCTCTTTTTGCATGGGTTTCCGGATTATTGGTACACCTGGAATCAACAGATGCGGGCTTTGTCCCAAGGTTTTCAGACAGTGGCTATTGATCTGCGCGGTTACCACTTAAGCGACAAGCCGAAAGGTCGCCAACATTACCAGATGAAAGAGTTGATCAGCGATGTGATCGCCGTGCTTCGTCATTTCGGCAAAGACAAAGCGCCAATTATTGGTCACGATTGGGGCGGCGCTATCGCCTGGGCCACAGCGATGTTTGTTCCACAAGCAGTTGAGCGGTTAGTTGTTTTGAATGCCCTGCATCCAACTACGCTACGCAGAGAATTGATCAACAATCCTGCTCAGAGGAAGGCTAGCGAATACGCCAAGAACTTCAAGCAAGAAGGTGCCCACCAGCTAATCAAAGTTGACGACCTGGCAAAATGGGTGACAGATCCGCAGCTCAAAGAGAAATATATTGAAGCGCACAGTCACTCTGATATTGAAGCGATGCTTAGCTATTATCAAAACTATCCCGATGAGCCTTTCGACCAGGATCTATCAGTTCTGCCGAAAATCAAAAGTCCGGTTTTACACATCTTTGGCCTTCAGGACGAATATCTATTAAAAGAGGGCTTGGACGGAACTTGGGATCTAGTGGACAACACTTACACACTTGTCACCATTCCCAGTGCGGGACATTTCGTACAGCACGATGCACCGGATTTGGTTTCGCAAGTGATTGGGAACTGGCTGAGAAATTAGCATTTAGGACGCGTATTTAGCGAAGAAGCCCTTATTTCGCGCTGCTTCAAATGAGGCATGAAAGATCAACAAGGCGATTGTCATATAAACAATATTGAGGGCGATAGCAGCGATCAAATGATGTTCGTTCAGGTGTCCGGTGGAAAGGCTCTCTCTCATCCCTTCAAAGACATGGGATGAAGGCAGCAATAAGGCGATCGGCTGAAGCCAATTGGGCAAGGCGCTGACCGGATAGAAAACTGCAGAAAGAGGTTGTAGTAAAAAAGGGAATACCCAGGGTAATGTTTCAGCTGGTTGTCCCCATCGCAATATGCAAGACGTGGCGATTACTCCCAATGAGCAGCCCATAAAGAGAAGATTGATAAAGAAGAGCACACAAGCCATGCCCAGCAAAAAGAAGTTATACGAATAGAAGACCAGGCAAAGAGCGCCCATCAAACAAACAACAATAATTGCTTGCGCGGCAGCGATAGTAAAAGCGGCCGCCATGTATTCCAATTTCCTGATTGGTGCCGCAAAAATGTTAGCCAGGTTCCTGGCATAAAGATCATCGAGGAATAAAACGCTAAAAACAAGCTGTGAGCGATAGAGAACATTCCAGAAGATGATCGCTGAAATCAGGAAAGTGATCAGTGATGACTGGTTATTGGTTACTGACAACAAATAGGTGGTGAGAAACCCCCAAACAAGAAGATCCATTATTGGCCAAAAGAAGATGTCCAGTGCGCGCGCCGAGTTGCGCGAGCAGACGAGTAGATATTTGATCACCAGGGCCTTAACGACTTGTAGATTCATCAGAGAATCCTCGCTTGTTAATCGGATTTCTGGCAATGGCTATAAATACTTCTTCCAGACTCTCGCCGCCATACTTTGTCATAATTTCCTGAGCAGAGCCGTCAGCGACAATGCGACCGTGCTGCATGAAAAGGATTCTGTCGCACAATTCGCTGATGTCGATCATGTTATGCGATGTGTTGATGATCGTCATGCTTGTTCTATTTTGGATGCGTTTCAAAGCCTTGCGCACTTTGTCGGCTTGATCCGGATCGAGACTGGCCGTCGGTTCATCCAATAATAAGAGCTCCGGATCGCTTAAAAGAGCTTTGCACAGACCTAAGCGAGTTTGTTCGCCGGAGGACAGCTTGCCGGTCATTTGCCCAGCAAATTGTGAAAGCTCAAAAAGCTGAAGAAGATCGTCAATTTTTTTGCCGCTATTTCTCACTCCATAAATTTCGCCAAAAATGTAGAGATTTTCTCGAACTTTCAAATTGTAGGGTAGGGACTGATAGGCAGAGGCGAAATTCATTCGCTTAAGTAGTTGCACGCGCTTTTTTTTCAGATCTTCACCAAAAATCTTGATCGAGCCTCGTGTCGGCGTGATCAAGCTAAGCAGCATTTGAATGGTCGTGGTCTTTCCGGCACCGTTTGGCCCTAAGAGTCCAACAATTTCGCCGGAATTGGCACTAAAGGTCAAATCATCAACAGCAACAACCTGGCCAAACTCTTTGCGCAAATTCTCGACCTGGAGGACTACTGGCGGCGGCATTGAACGTCCTGTTGGTTGGCGGTATCGACATCGGTATGGCTATTGAACACTTGTTGAGCGTTTTGATAAGCCTTGCGCAAGTGACTGCGGCTGATGTGAGTATAAAGCTGTGTGGTAACTACTGAAGAGTGCCCGAGCAATTCTTGCACCGCTCTCAGATCTGCCCCGTTTTCCAATAAATGAGTGGCGAAGCTATGTCTCAGGCTATGAGGAGATAGCCGTTTCCCAACTGCTTTTTGGGCGAGCCTTTTTATTATTTGCCAGACTACCAGACGACTCAACCGCCTTCCCTGGCGGTCTTTCAGCAGAGGATCAGCGCATTTCTTAGCTTTCGCGCTGAGCAAAGCCGAAGACCGTTGCGATTCTGAGGCGGCTTGTGCTGGGCGCGACCTGTTTGATGGCCGACCTCTTTTCGGCTTTCTATTTGCCCTAGCCATTATCTGATCGTCTAAATCGGCTAATTCTTGCTGATATTCTTTGATCGCTCTCAAGGCTGCTTGGCCAAACGGCACAATGCGTTCTTTTGCGCCCTTTCCCTGACAGCGTAAATATTGTTGCTCCAGATTCAAATCTTTCACTTCCAGGCTTACCAGCTCAGTGACGCGTAAGCCAGCACCGTAGAGAAGTTCGATAATCAAACGGTCCCTGGCTTTTGTGGTCACGGCAAGCATCTTTGCCACCTCATCTGGTGTCAGAATCTGAGGTAGATGGCGCGACCTTTGCGGATTAGCCAGCGCTTCTGTTGGATCTGACTGGATAAGTTGAATGCTTTTCTGCCATGAGAACCAGCCACGCAGGCTGGCTAACATGCGAGCAATCGAGGACGATTTTTGTCCTAGCGTCTTGCAGTTGGACAAATAACGGACAATATCGGCTCGTTGCACCGATGATATTGGCCCTTGCCGCTGGGCCAGAAACGCTTTCAGATCACGTTGGTAGGCGAGTGCCGTATTTCTGGACAGACCTCGGTCTTTGGCAATATATTCAAGATATCGCCAAAGGACTTTGTCGTTGCACTCTTCGCCGTAGGCACGTCCAAATTGTTGTCTGGTCGACTGCACAATTGCCTGAGCATCTAGGAAAGCAACCGAGGCATATCCGTTGCGACCGCCGGCGAGAGCTTTCTTGACATCTAATTGTAGTACTGAATATATAGTACATGCCTTGTCAACCCCCTGCCACTACCGATGGGGGCAAAAGAAAGTGCAAAAAGCTCCCAATTTTCTAATCGATGTTCAAAACCGGGTGAGCTGAGGCGGTCGGCCGGCTCGGCAACCAATGAAACGACCGTTCAATTGATTGAGAAAGCATCTTCGGCTTATCTAGAGGTGCCACTACTCTGAACTGAAATGTCCGCGGTTTATCGGAACCGATGTCACCAAGAACGGGCAATGAAGGCAATCGCTTCAAACGGCCAAGTGTGGCAACTGTGACAAATCTCTGCAGTGTAATGTCCTTAGATAGAGAAAACGGACCACCTAGGAAACTTTCCGAAACGCGAGGAATCTGCCCTGCGACCTGTACTTCTAATGTGCCCAACTTAAGGTTGGCTTTGCCGCCGGCCCACAAGCTCATGTCGTCACCGATATACTTGAGATTATCGATATCGACAACTCCCTTTTCGATGTTCACCAGTCCGGTGATCTGTTTGAATTTGCCAGTTCGCACAGGCACGACGCTTTGCAAAAGGTTGTTCAGATTGAAGCCGAAGATTCCCTGGTGCAATAGATTGAGCCTCGTCAAGCCGGTTTGCAGCTGGCCGAAGCGGGCGATGGAGCCGTTGCGAACAGTAAAATTGCTCTCCCCATTAAGATTGACGACTTGCTCTTTGATGGTCTGCCCCTCGGTGGTCAGGTCGAAATTGCCATCGATAGTGCCTGTGACTTCGCCAGGGCGATTAAACAGCTGCTCGGAGATGTAGGCGGCATTCAAGCCGTTAACGACACCCTTCACGTTCATGCGGCGGTCTGGCCAGTTAACGGTGCCGTTCCAATCAATAGAGCCACCCGCAACTTCGGCATGGCCCTCGGAAATTTTGACTGGTGCTTGCCGATTTGCATCGCTAGATGTGTCGAGAACAAATTTGGCATGTAACTTTCTGGCGATCGTGGTTCCCCATTTGAACGTCGGTAACTCCAGGTTCGCCAGCAGAATCTGCCCAGCTGCTAGGTCACTCGCCACTTGCCCCCCAGGTTCAGGCATTTTGATCAGCCCTGATAGATCGGCGATCCCCAGTTTGGGGACGCAGATATTTTTCAAAACTATTTTGCCGCTCGGTCGTAGATCCGGTGCATTGCCCTCAATCGCCAGCCTGCCTTCAACGGTGCCGGTCGCTTGATCCTTACTCAACGATGGATCGATGATGCTCAGTAATCGTGCCGCCGGGACCGGTTTGGTCGTGGAAATGGTGATGTTAACGGTATGGCCGTTCAGAGGATTCAAAGCATTTTTTTGCGACATGCCGTTGGAACTAAATGCGGTGCCTAATTTACCTTGAACTAAGAGCATGGAATCACCGATATGAACATGCGCTTGTTCCAGTTCACAATTATCTTTTGTCGAAATGACTACCCCATCTATGAGGAAATCCTCACCAGCCGGCTGATAAAATGTGCCGAAAGGTGTCTCCGTGGAAACGCAATCGCCTGGCTCAGCCTTAACTTGGAATGTAATGCGACTCTGGCTGCTGTTGCTTTCGTAATCGGCGACAAGATCCAGGTTATCTTTTGAATGTAGATCTAATTGCCACTTTTTCAACTGGTCTCTGAGTGGTGGCAACATTTCCAGTACTTCGTCTGGCGTCAAAGAGGCAGTTAGCTTGGTTCTCCAGACGGGGTTGGGGTCCATGTAATTGACGACTTTGCCTTGAAGATCAAATACTGTCTGCTTGAACGTTCCTTTGAAGTCTTGAACGATCAGATCATTGCCATCCGTGGCTATTGTGCCTGAAATGTGTTCGACAGGCATGGTCGGTTGGAGAACTTTGGCACTGACATTGTCCAGTTTGACCGAGCCATTGAGAGAGACGCTGTCGCCGTTGAACCGGCACTCGATATTTGCCGCTGTTTTCCCCCGCACGTCAAAGATCCTATTCTCTTTGAGAAAGCCCACATAGATTTTCTTCAACGGTTTGGGCATCAAGCATGACGACAGATAGAAGTTCACATCCGACAAATCGATGCCTGCAGTTTTTATTTTGAGATTCGTTAATTTGGCGGCTTGGGTTACGCTTTGAATGGTCATGGTGGTATTGATCTGGCCGCCCTTACCAACAAAGGCCACGTCATTTAATACCAGATCGTCATTCTTATAAACAATGAGCCCGCCTGTTGCTCTAAGCGGCCGCGACAAGCCGGGCGGCTGATAGTACATATTTTCTGGCACTGCCGTAAAAGACAGTTTGGGCTTATTACGGGGACCGACTATATGCAAATCGAGTGATTGCACGGTGCCATAAAGATGATTTTCTGAAAATATCGGCACGCTGATCTGCAACAAGCGCATGAGAGCGCCGAGTTGAGCAAGGTCCAAATGATCGGCTTTCATTCGCCAATCAAGATAGGGTGTTTGCTCAAGTCCTGTTTGGCCTTCGAGCGTGAACGGTCCATTGGCAATATTGCCATAGAGACGATCTAACTTTAGCTTTTTGCCGGACCAACTGAAGGTGCCTTGCACTTTACTCATCTCAATACTCTTATCGCTGGCATTAATGCTAAAGTCGCGCACTTGTCCAGCGCCGCTCGTTTTGCTCTCTCTGGGTGAGGTATGAACGACGCCCTGCGCGTCCAGGACACCGCCAACGGCATATTTTCGTTTGTTGGACAAAGAGAAGACCTTACGCAAATCACTGCTTATATAGGTAGAGCCGGTGGCGCTCTTTCTCAATTCAGCTAAGTGAAGAGATTTGGCTCGAAAATTCAGATTGGCGATCGAATCTTTCAGATCAATGACACCGGATGTAGTGACTTCCCCTTTTGCCAGTGGCAAATTACCGGCGACAATCTCCAGGCGTTCATTAGGAATGAGTTTCAGCCTGCCTGTCAAGAGCGTGTTGTCCTCGAGTCCCAAAAGGCTCATCATCGGAGCAAGATGCGCTGCGTTTCGTTTTAGAAATGGCTTCAACATCACACCCCGCGCGTCGACATCGGTTTCAATGTTGGTATGAGCGCTAGTCCTATTGGCATTGATATCAATTTCCGCGGCGCCACCAAAAGCGTCTGGAGTGACATCTAATTCACCGCGCCGAGTGGAAATTTTTCGATCGACCAGACCTTTCAAATCCGTAAGATGGGCGATATGCCCTGCCACGTGAGCGTTGTAATCGCTTCCGCGCGCTTTCCAATTGCGAATTTCGCCATGAGACCGCAATTCAACTTTGCCCACGCGAAAAATGAGATCGTGCCAGCTGATCTTTTCTCGATCCACGTAAACCTGCGCTTCAGAAGCTGCCTCAGGCGCTGAGACGCTACCGAATTGGGGAGCCTCCAGCGAAAAATTCTTCACTACCACGTTCAGCTTGCCGGCTAATCCCTGGTCAAAAATGCCCTCTCCTTTTAGCCTGACATTGAACAAGCCGCCGACCGCTGGATATGTCGCCTTATCCGATAAGGAGCTTTTGGCGAGCGAACTGGCCAAGCTATGGTCATCGCTCGATTGGGGTGTCTCCATTTTGGTCAGCTCGAAGTGTGGTTCAATTTCGGCGACTGCTCTGACGAACGGCACAAAATCGGACAGACACAATTGATCTGCATCTGCTTCGAACTGATACTTATTCGATTTCCAGGCATTGGGTCCGCCACCAATGCCAAAGAAACTGATCGCCGTCGTATAAAGTGGTCTTCGCAATTTGAAGGCCAAATGAAGAGGCGTTTTCTTATTCTTCAGTGGATAGACGAATTGCAAATTGGCATCCTCGATTGCCAGTGGCTGCCATTCGGGGTGGGAAGGATCGGCTTGATCGGTGATGTGAATCACGCCATGATCCGCTTGAATAAAGCGGATATCGGCATCCATTTCTAATAGATCGTCGAAATTCCAGCTATGTTTTTTTGTTCTGACTGCCCAGAGTTCAGGCCTGTTGAAAGACAGGTGCCTGATAATCAGCTGCTTATTTAAGAGTGGTACAAAGGCCACTCCCATTTCGGCATGGGGAGCGCGGAGAAAGTCCGAGCCATCGACATCTTTCACGATCAGCCGATTGGTCTCAATTGCTAGCCCGTTCAGACCGAAGTTCCAGGCAAGATGACCGATCTTCACCTGCCGGTGGATGATCCGGCTGACCTGTTTCTGAACAAACGGTCTGGCCCAATCGACGTTCGTGATCAAGGCCAGGGTAAAGAGGATGCCCAGAAAGAAAAACCAGAGCAAGAGAAATTTATAGGCCAGCGAAATGCTCTTTACGGTCACCTCGGCCTCGGCGGCAGGCAAGCTCTCAGGATTGAGCGCGGCGCTCTCAGGCTGAGCCGTCATCTGGGTCTTGGCGTTACCTGACACAAATTTAGACATTATTTGTCCGCACCGTTCCTTGTTGCCTCAATGTTGCCCTCAATTCTGTCTGGAATTGCATTTTGGTACGTAACTAATTGCCGGTCGGACCGGAAGTCAGGTGCTCAAGTGCAATAATAAGCATTTTCCGGGCTGGTCGGCATTTTCTCTGCCTCATTTTTATCAGAAGCTGAAGATGTAGCTGCCTTTTGCCTGAGCACTTAACAAAGATGATTTTCGTAGGCGTATCTGACCAATGCCGCCCGGCTACCTAGATTCAGTTTTTTGCGTAATCTGCTGACGTGTACCTCTGTCGTACCTTCAGTAATATGTAAAGCTTCAGCTATCTCTCGATTCGATAATCCTTGCGCCACCTGTCTGAGCACTTCGATCTCTCTGGTACTTAGCTTAACTCGGACTTTTTCGCGACCCTCATTGCGTTCAGTCAATTCGCGGGTAGAGTTCACAACCGTACTGAGCTGGCTACACAATTCGGTTAATTTATCAATGCTCGTACTTTGAGTTTCCACAATCTGATAAAGACGGGCCTGACTGATTGCTATCGATAATTGATTGGCGATGCGCGATAGAAGATTGATTTCACCGATCGTCCACACCCGCTCGTAATTGCATTGATCGAGATGGAGAAGACCCAAAAGACGTCCGCGGTAGACGAGCGGCACCATGATCATGGAAAGGATGTGATATTGAATTAGTTCTGGCCGCACATCTTTGGCGAATGGGTAAGTATCGTCTTGCATGACAACAAGTGGGCGGCGTTCGCCGATGTCCAAAAGAAGGTCGTGATAGCGAGAAAAAATGGCGCTTTTTTCAGAGATTGGCGACTGTGATGCCGTAGTCAGCTGCCGGGCAATGCGGATGCTGCTTGTGGGATCGGAGGTAAGACAAACGATCGCTCGCGATACGTCCAATTCCGCTGAAAGACTATTGACCGCCTTTTCCACAATATCTTCGAGATCCAGAGAGCCATGAATGCTGACGATCAGTCGGTTGAGCAAAGCCTCTTCTCTGGACGATTGTTCGACCCGCTGGTAAGTCTCGCGCAAATTCTCAAGCAACATCGCTCGCTGCAGATTGGTAGTGATCGTGCGCGGCAGGAATTTGTGGTACTCGCCGATTTTAGGCAAATAGTCGCTGGCGCCGGTCAGCAAAACCCGCAAGGCTAGTTCTGGGCTGTCCAAACTGGTGATGACGATGATCGGACAGTTGGGAATCTCTCTGTGCAGACGCTCAATAAACTCCACACCGCTAATATCGGGCAGCTCATAGTCCGTAACGACTACGTCGAAATGAACCTTCTTGATCCGATCAATCGCTTCTTGTCCTGAGCGGGCGACGTCCACACCGTAAAGATGAGATTGGGACAGAATGGCCCTCTGGCACAGTTCCAGGTCTTGGGGATGTTGTTCCACCAGCAAAACTAATCGTTCGCTCGGTTCACCTCTGGACAAGCTATTTGGTTCGATGATCGATTCCATATCCTGCTTTGCCTTGCTCAGCCGCCCCCCTACGTTATTTGCCTAATCATATCCTCAATTGGCGCTGCTTCTCATCCTGTCGATAACATAGGCGTTCCCATATACAAATATTGCCAACCCTATAGGTAAACATATCTAGCCAGCTGGTATAAAAATAGAAGTGCTGGTTCGTACATTACATATCGGCCCGAGCCTCGTGGGGCGCTCTAATTAATAGCATTAGACCCTCACCAAAGCCCCCCCAGAACCTCGAAGTGAGGTTAATCAGGTCCTACGAGGTATCAAAAGAGCAGCCTTCCCTCCGGCTGCTCTTTTATTTTGGTGTGCCGGGTGGTGTGGCAGGAAGAGTTCGCGAGGACTGCCACTATGCCAGTGCCCGACCGGCAGCCTATGAAAATGCGGCCTGTCGTCAAGATCAGTCGGTCCGTTCGGCAAAATTCAATTTGTCTTTCACGTCGAGCCAATCGAACGGTTTCGAATAGTCCGGTGGACAGAAAACTTTGTCTGGCAGGAGTGGCAATCGGGCATCGAAATAATCATTGAAGAGAACTCGGAAACTGTTGACCGGCGTAATTGTGGGATAGAGTCCTTGATCTTTTTTGCCAGGAAAATAGTAAGCGTTAAGTATGCGCATCCGCTCATTGAACCAATCTTCCGTCTTGGCCATCGATATGCCCGAACCATGATCGGATTGAATGATGACCACTGCTTTGCCGTTTGTCAGCGACATAATTTGCGCCAGCCAATCAACAAGCAGATTCTGGGCAAATTTCCACTGGCCAGCCAGTTTCTCCGGCGTACCCCAATTGACCATAAACATCCCAGGCGGTAAAGGGAGCGGTTGTCCAGACTCGTCGAACAGGCATGGCGCGTGGGCAAGATCAGTATGGAGCAGAACAAATTTTGGACCGGGGATTTCAACTATTTCCTTCAGATGGCGACCAGGACTCGTTCGTATATCGGCCACCAGGTTGCGTAGTGCGGGAAAGTATTGTTCAGTTGCCGAAAATGGTGTTAATTGCGCTAGCGCGACCATGAAGTGGTTAAAGATGGTGCAACGTATGTTCTGATCAAAGATGAAAATCCAATCTGTGGCCGAATCACCAGATGAGACGTTCACCATTTTGTAGCCCAATTGCTTAAACGCTCTCCTGACCGCACTGTCTTGAATCATTCGGCAAAAGAGATTCAAACCGTTGAAGTCCTTGCCTACTGCGGCTGGAACCGCATCAATGTATTGCATATTTAGGCTTGAAGAGACGGAGAATTCGGTGCGATCGTAATTACTTGCTGCCTTCGGCACTACATAAAAACCCTGTTCAGACAACCATTTATAAAGACGGTCGTAATCGCAATGGTACATATTTTTCATAGTCAGACGATTGGCAAAGCCGTCGACGATGATGTAATAGACGTCAGGCTTTGGCGCATTTCGATCGAAGTGAACGTGATCAAAGGCAGTCTTGAATTGATTGACGAATTTTTGCGTCAACGTTTCGTCTTTAATCTCAAACTGAATGAGCGGGAAGGAATTGAATAAAAGGAGCAAGACAGATATTACATTGAGGCTTTGGTTCAGGGCCTCGTGGTCCAGCTGAAATTGAGCTTGACCAAAGTTCCAATCTTTCTTGAACACAGCGGCCATACAGATGGCGCTAAGCGCCGCAAAGATGATCAGATCGAAAGCCGGATCCAGTGGTCTACCAGTTAGTGATTGGAACCAGACGTCCCAGGCGGCAGTAATCAGTCGATAGGAAAAGAAGAATCCGATTGCTAGCGTGCAGGTAAGCGCACCCTTAGCCACACTTCGCCAAAGCACACTGGCTACAGCAAATAAGAGCGCAGCAGAAGCCTCCGTCAGAATCAATACTGGAATGATCTCCTCCGGCAATACAAGCTGCTTCACTTCAGAAAGGCAAGCAACAATCGGCAATGCCGCAAAGACGAAGGGATGAATAATCATTCCTTTCCAACGTTTCAGACCTGAGCTCATTGCTCGTTTCCTGGATGCAAAAAGGACATAAACTCTGATTTGCTCTTCTTAAATTCGTGCGGCGGCCGCGGTAAATCTTCGCGCCCACCAGGATGAATGCGAATTTCCAGAAAGCTAAGCACGTTATTGGACCAGAAAGGCCGGCAGTGTGTTTTGTAATTGTGTCACATTTTCGCAACGAGCAGCCGATTGATAACCACAAGCTTTAGCGATAGCGACCAGATCGAATCGCCAGTCCGGCAGTGGGCTGTCCGCCGACCGAATCGTGAACGCCGTTATTCAGGACAACATGCTTCAGATTATGAGGTTGTGCCTTACCTATAGTGGCAAAGTTGCCCATGTGCATAATCGCTGAGCCATCACCATCCAGACAAAGGACCTGCCTGCTTGAACTGGCAATGGCCAGACCAAAAGCGATCTGGCTGGCGTGCCCCATGGCACCAACGTTCAAAAAGTCTCGCGCCCGCTTTTCTCCAGCTTGAAAACGCTGACCGAACAACTCTCTGCTTGTGTAGCCGGTTGTAGAAACAACAACAGCTTTTTCGCCAGCCGATTCCAGAAGCAGCCGCACAGCCTCAGCACGACTGAGTGGTAAGCTGAGATCCATCTCTGAATTGAGAGAACTTTTTCGAAAGACATTTTTCTTACAAACCAGGGCGAAAGGACTTGATTTGGTTCTTGCAGTGGCCAGTGCTGAATGAATATTCTCACCGAACTGACTTTCTGCATCTAAGATTTGGTAGGGGATCTGCAGGTCCTGCAAGATTTGTAGAGTGGCTGCTCCCATCGCTAAGTGTTGCGGTTCATCGGGTTGGCCTGGCTCACCTCGCCAACCAATGAGAAGTAAAAGCGGCAGGCCATAGACGGCCTGGTGGCAAAGCGACATGAGAGGATTGACGGCATTGCCCAGTCCTGAGTTTTGCATATAAACCAGCGGAGTTTTGCCAGTGGCCAGATGGTAGCCTGCAGCTACGGCCACAGCGTTCCCCTCGTTGGCGCAAATGTGATGCTTTTCTGTCGCTACCCGACAGCTCAAGACGGCTAGAAATTCTTTCAGTAATGAATCGGGCACGCCTGTGAAGAAATCGACTTCCTGTTTTTCGAGCTCCTCAAGAAATGCTTCTGGCTCGATCACATTATGAGCCTCCGGGAATTAAATGAATTAGATCACTCACAGGCATCAAATCGGGTTCGCACTCATAGCTGCGACCATGCATAAGTATTGACTTTGCTGTCCTGAGCATGGCTGGATAAGCAGCGCGCAAAAGATGATTGGCATAAATGATCACTGATGCGCCGTTGTCGGACAGCTCCTTGTCGGTGATTTGACTATATGTCGTTGGTACAACCACTAAGGGCTCCTGTATACCCTGCGCTCTGTATCGTTTGCAGAACTCCAGGATCTCGTTACCGTCTTTGTTCTTGCTGTGGATAAGAATGCCGTCGGCGCCAGCATCTATATAGCGATCGGCGCGATAAAGAGCATCCTTGATGCCTTTGTTCAAAACGAAGCTCTCGACTCTGGCGATGACCATAAAGTCCGACGAAACCTGCGCTTTTTTAGCTTGAGAAATTTTGTAGCAAAAATGATCGACATCGTCCTGCATCGCTTCGCCCTGATTATTATCTAAAAGCGAGTTACGCTTTAGACCGACTTTGTCCTCGATTACAATTGCCGATACACCAAGTCTCTCCAGCGAACGGATGGTGAAAACTAAATGTTCGGCCAGACCGCCGCTGTCACCATCAAATACGATTGGTTTAGTAGTTATCTCCAGCATGTCGTTGACTGTGGCCAGGCGCGACGTTTTGTCCACGTACTCTATGTCCGGTTTGCCTTTGGCTGTGGAGTCAGTCAGGCTGCTCAACCAGATGCCGTCGAACTCAAGTAAGCCATGGTCAGTTTCGATGGCCAAATTTTCCAGCAGATAAGCTGTCAGTCCATTGTGCGCTTCCAGAAGTTTGACTACCGACTTTGCTTCCAAGAGCCGTCTGAAACGGCGCATGCGATTATTGGGTGTTGTGCCAATCTGTCTTAACTGCTCGTTGATTGTGGTTGACGAAATCCCTTTGGTATAAGGCACTTCATGGATCGTGCCTTGCCACTCCTTCAGAACTTCGATGACTTTTTCGCGGATCTGTTTCTGCGGCCCTTCTTGCCAATCATCACCGTGCACCACAATGTCTGGCTTCAATTTGCGGAGATTCTCTGTGTAGTCGAGAGTCGACTGCTCCACCACCTTGCTTACACCTTTGATGTTTTCAACGATTATTTTGCGTTGTTCATAAATTAAAAACGGCAGGCGGTGGAAACTAGCAACTGCTTCGTCTGATAATAGCCCGATAGTCACTTCACCCAGATCTCGAGCGTGATTGATCACGTTCAGATGTCCTGGATGAATAAGGTCTGCGCACATTGCCACATAAACTTGCTTAGCCATATTTGTCTCGTTCTTAACTAGTAAATGGATATTGTCAGAAGAGGAATCATACCTTCATCCTGATCAATACCCGGTGCAAACGCATAAACGTCGGCTATGGAGCCTCTGTCCGGAATACTGCAATATTAACCTTTTTCGCCCTAAATTTAAGTAGGCAGCGTTCAAGCCCATAGTACGTGTGATCGAGTACACGGATCTGGAAAAACTTGGGCAATGGTACGTTTCAACATTATTTATCAAGGGAAAGATGCGAACATCTCTAATCGATTCTGGAGAAGAGTGTGTTCAAGAATCTGGCGCTCTTTGATGCTTTACTACTGGCGCTTGTTTGGTTTGTGCTTTTGCCAAGCCCAGCCTCAGCTTATTTTGATCTGGGCACTGGGACCTATCTAGTGCAGCTCTTGCTGGCTTTTCTTGCAATGAGTTGGTTTTCCATTAAGCGAGTTTTAGTCAAGGATCCTAAACTACCTCCGCCGCCGAAAAACGATGAAGGTAGCCAGGTAGCTTCGCCTGAAGTCAAAGAGGACGCTGAGTAATCGCGCCTGCTAACCTTATCTCATAGCGCCTAATCTAAGTGACGGACGGCACGCGAATATCCAGATGCCTCCGAACTAGAAGGCACAGAAGGCATTGTCAGTGCAAAGGGAAAAATATGATCAAACTGCCGGAATTTTCAGTCCAGGATGCATATGATTTCGAAACCTACTTTCATTTGACTCTCAAAGTAGAAAGACTGGCAAAATTTGTCGCTCATTATGAAGCCTACAAAATGGCTATGACTGTGCCTGGCAGTATCGTCGAATGCGGCGTCTTCAAAGGCACGTCATTTGTGCGATTTGCCATGTTCAGAGAACTGTTGGGTAACTATTTCTCGGCGAAACTTATCGCTTTCGATGTTTTTAGCGATGACTATCCGGAAACGCAATATCAGGAAGACAAAGCTTTTCGGGACTACTGGATCAAAACGGCGGGAGCTAGCTCAATCAGCGTCGAACAGCTGGAGGAGGTTCTAGCAAGGCAAAGCATTAAGAACTTCGAATTGGTTGCCGGGGATGTACTGACGACCGTGCCAAAATATGTAAGCGAACATCCGGGTTTACGCATTGCCCTTCTGAATGTGGACATAGATTTTGTTGAGCCGACTTACTGTGTGCTGGAAGAGTTTTACGATCTTGTCACTCCCGGCGGTATCATCTTGCTGGACAATTATGCAGGCGAGGACGCTGGCGGACATAGCCTGCACGGTGATACGAAAGGTATAGACGATTTCTTCAAAGGTAAAAAGGTCCAAATGCGCAAGTTTCCCTTCGCTGCTCGGCCTTGCTATATTGTCAAAGACTGACAACGTCTTGCGGAGCTAGATAAATGTTCAAGACTTTAGTCAAAAATGCTCGGCAAGCAGCGCATGAACTTTCCGAAATGGAACGACTATTTTCTCCGGAGAATACGAAGCTCAGAGAATTGGTGTTCTTTGGCGAGAGCGACATCTATTGGTACTATTATGTCGACTATATCGAGCATATTCTAGCCAACTCGGACCGAGAAATTTGCTATCTTTCGTCCGATCTGGACGATCCGGTCTTTAAGAAGGAAGGACAGCGGATCAAGCCTTTTTTCATCAAGAATTTGCTCGCTGCGGCCCTGGCCAAACTTGATGCGAAAGTGCTGATAATGGGCACTCCGGATATTAACAAGGGCGTCGTAAAACGTGCACCAGATCCGGTGCATCACGTCTATGCCTTCCGTGGCATTGCCAGCACCCATCAAGCTTATAGACTGGGTGCGTTCGATCATTACGATACCCTTTTGTGCATCGCTCAATATCAGATTGATGAAGTTAGAAAGACAGAAGAAATTTATCGATTGAAGCCCAAAAAATTGCCGCTAATTGGTTATCCACCTGTTGAGAGGCTCTATCGCGAGCATCAGATATATAAAACACAGCGTGCGCCGCATCCAGACGATGGTCAGATTTGTCTTGTTGCTCCCACGTGGGATCCGCTAAAGCGAGGGTCATCGCTCATGGACAACTGCATCGACGAGATGCTCGAACCCTTAGCCAAATCGGGATTTCAGGTGTGGCTGAGGCCGCATCCGGAGTTTTTTAAGCGTTTTCCCAAGAAAATTGAAGCAATTCGCAAACAGATGATCAAGTATCCGAATCTCAGTTTTCAAATGGAGTTTGGCTCGATGCAATGCCTGCATGAAGCCGATGTGCTAATCACCGATCATTCTTCAATCGCCATGGACTATGTAATTGCTACTGAGCGGCCTGTGCTTTATATAGACACGCCGACGCGCGTCGATAATCCTGAATGCGATCGTTTGGGGATGGAACCGATCGAGAACAAATATCGCTCAAAGTTCGGTGCGTGCCTTTCACCGTCCGAATTGAAAAATGTGCCGGTAACACTGAAAACCTTGGTCAAACAGCAGGACGAATTTAGAAAGCAGGTACCAAGCCTGCGCGAGCTTTTAATAGCAAACTGGCAGCAGGCAAAGAAGGTGGGCGGCGACTATATCTTGTATCTTTGTGAACGTTGACTGGTGTCAGCGACGCGATTGATTCTTGCTAGAGGATGGCAATGACTGAAGATTGGAAGGCGATCTGGGACCGCAATGGTAATACTAAGAGTCTCGATCGCTATGATATCAGCGGTTTTGAGAACTTTCGGAGTTTTGATACTATTTCGGCCACCGATCAACTTTGTCAACTACTGGACATTCAAGCCGATGATGCCGTCTTAGAACTTGGCTGTGCCGCAGGACTTTTAGCGCAGCACTTGAAGCATCGGTGTCGCTATGTGGGTACTGACTATTCCGAAAACATCGTTAAAAAGACAATCGAGATCAACGGAGTATCCGCCCTATGCTGCGAAGCCAACGATCTGGTCTTTAAAGATAAGACATTTGATCATGTTTTCGCTTTTAGTGTCTTTCAATATTTTCCCGATTACGACTATGCACATCAAGTTGTCTCGGAAATGATCAGAGTTGCACGAAAATCAGTTTGCGTCAGCGATCTTCCGGTAGCATCGCACGAATCGGCACATCTTCTCTATAGAGAAGATTTTTTCGCAGGCTGGGAAATAACTAGCGCTTTTTATCCTCGGGAGCACCGGCGCTTCACGGCAACTCTAAGATTGGCTAATCGAGGAGCATGACAGAGAGCTCGGTTCACACTTTGAAAACGTACTCATTGCCTGGCTGTCGCTCATTATCAGGTGGATAGCTCTTCCGTTTGTCAGCGAAATATTGTTGCCGGTGCTCTCCGTCTTGGGCGCGGTTGAATGTAAGGTACAGATTGCGCCTTTGTTTTAACGTCTGATTCGGCTTTGATTGATGGGGCACAAAGCAGTCGAAAAAGGCCACATCTCCAGGAGACATAGGATAATGTTTGAATGTGATTCCTTTTAATTGCTCTTCTGTTAATGGTTTCCATTTTTCACCCAGGAGACCTTTTTTATGAAAGCCACTAGCTAGTTCCAGACATCCATTGGCGATCGTACTTTCGTCAATCGTGACGAGCACTGAAATAAAATATGGACAGTAATCATCCCAACCTGGCTGAATATCTTGGTGTGGTTCAAATCCTCCGCCACCTGGCATTTTGAAGTTGATCTTTTCTTTGAACAAAACTGCCTGGTCTCCAAGAATTTGCGAGGCGATCGAAATCATTCGCTGGCCGTAGATAAAGTCATGAAGTTGTTGGTGATGGTCGGCGAATTTTTCGATGCGCGATAGAATGCGTTTACCCGGTTCGGTCAAGCTATCTTCGAAATAGATCATCTCCCGGCCTGCTTCAGGAAGTTTTGTCGAGAGTTCGTCGATCCAGGTGGACAGTCGGTCGATCTCGGCGCCCGAATACATGGCCGGCAAGACAAGGAATCCGTCACGGTCGAAATCCTCCAGTTGTTCCTTCGAGAGATATTCCTGGAGATATTGGTTGCTGGGATTTGGCTGGGACAAAGTGCACTCCTTGTGGCAATTGGCCTGCACTACTAAGATACCACTCAGTGGCGCGGCGTAAACCGGCGAAACACTTGGCGATCGTAAGCCAGCTGGCTTTGCAAGCAGGGAGCTGGAGCTAACTAATCTCGATCTGATTGTAAAAGTCACCCACTCTTCTGCCGGCAGGGAATTGATCAAATAGATGGCAAATGACATGATAGCCAGGTTCAATCGAGCGCGGTTGATACATCACTGTATGTGGTGGCACCTTCACTGTTGTAGCTTTGAACTTAGTACATAGCCGCGGCTGGTTGCTGGAGCCAATTAGGAAGCGCTCGAACTTTTTCATAAAGGCGCATTTGCTTTCCTTGACACGTTCGCCGTATTCGGAGAAGCGCTCCGAGACCTGGTACAGTGAAGACAAAGCATGAGCAGGACCGGTGGTCTTTTTCTCCAAATAGGTATTGAGGTCTAAAATGAACGCCTTTGGCGAAGAATTGAGATTTTCCAAGAGCGCTCGATTATAGGTTATGAAGCCGGCTCCTGTAAGACCGCCAAGTCCTTTGCATGAACTGAATATGCAGGCATCGGCCAGTTCATGGTGTTCTTCGAGGTTGATTGAGCCGGTGGCATCGATCATCAGTTTAGCCCGCGTCCGATCGGCAACGCGACGAAATTCAGGGATGTCTGACAGGAAAGCATCGGCCGTTTCCGTTGAGACTGCTACGATCCAATCGATAGCCTTGAATGTTTCTATGTTTTTGAGAAAGTCAGCGTAGGAGACAGCTGTTAAATTGGACAATTTCAAAAAGTCTTGCTTTCTCTCCAGCATATGAGCGATTCGCTGGCTATAGTAGCCGGAGACAACGATCAGCACGTTGCCGTAAAGAAAATTGGTGGTTGCTACTTCAATGGCCGTCGTGGCTGAGCCCTGCATACAAACAATGCTGTCTTGACCGGCGCGAGCTAAAATGCGGGGAAGAACCGTATTTTCAATTTCTGTGTATTCGGTATCACCCCTGGTGAAGACCGGTCTGATTCCGGCAAGATTTTCCGGGTGAAGGTTGGTTGGCCCCGGTGTCAATAAGCACTTTTGAGAATTGGCTCGGGTTACCAGTGCCGCTGCTGCCCTCTCCCTCATTTCATGGCTGGAGACGCCAACAGTGCGTGCATAGGTTTGGGCAATTTCGATCGGATTGGCATTGTCATCCCCGTGCAAAAGTAGATCGATGTTATGTTTTCGGATGCATGCGTCATCGATCAACCAGGCGGACGGTACGACTTCGTCCACATACCGCAGTGCCAGAAGTATCTCTCTGCGTTCTTCATAACTTAGTTCGGGTTTATAGCCTTTGTTTCTTTCGATTTCATCATCTGTGGTCAAGGCCACGACCACGTATCCCATTTCTTTTGCCCGTTTCAAAAGCCTCACATGTCCGTGATGCAACAGGCTGGCAGTCATGTCAACCATAATGCGCATTTGTTGCTTTTCGCCGCTCTCAAGCGACCGTGTTTCATGAACCAAATTAATTCGCCTCTGCTGGTACTGATTATCTTTACCACATCGTCGCCCATCGGTAATCAAACTGGGTTATCTGAGCAGTGTCGCTAAAACCCGGCTTTGGGGTAAACTGAAGTCAAGCCAGGATTGAATATGCAGCCGACTGAAAAACAAAGCAATATCCTTAATCGAGCTTTGGCTTCTCGTTTGGCGTCAGTTGTTTTTATCGCTGCCCTTTGGACTAACTCTCTGGCCTGTTTGGCTAATTCCGATCTTCAGACTGAGCAAGAGTTGGAAAAGCTGGAAAATAAGTTTTTTTCCCAGACATACAAATCGGATAGTGATGAAGCGCGGGTAGGACGGCTTGAGGAGATGCTATTCGGGCACGCTTTGCACGGACCGGTTGATGCTCGTTTTGCCGCCGTTGTCAACGCCCTCGATAGCATCAAAAAGAGCGCCGGTGCTCAGACTTCAGCAGCCAGCGGGCCCGTCTCTCAGCCGAGCAACGATTCAAACAATGGTCCTAATCATCTCCAGTATTTTGATGATGGTCAGCGAGAAGGGGAAAGTCCAACAGCCGGGGCCGGTTGGCCAGAGCGCTCACCAATAAGACACTCAGACTGGGAAGATTCTGAGCAACCACGCTCGAGTACCACTGAGATGGATGATACTCCGGATATTATCGACGTCAACATGGGGATGAATGCCGGGATGAGCAGCGGCGACATGAATATGTCCGGTTTGGACTCCGCGGGAATGAGTACGGGAGGCGGCATGACCATGTCCCAACCGACCATGAGCGCCATGAACGCACCACTTTTTGCCAAGAAAAAGGGCCGGCGAACAAAGTCGCCACCGAGTGCCGCTAACTCGACTATGACCGGTAAGCTTGCCACCATGGAAAAGCAAGTTTTTGGCAAGGACAGCCCGCGCTTGCCTTTGCTGGTGCGAGTCAAACGGCTGGAGCAAGACGTACTGCCCAACGACAAAGAGGCATCTCAACAAGCTTTACCTGACCGCGTCGCCAAGCTATGGTCGAGTTTAGGTGACCAGCAAGTTGCGGCAGAGGGTGTTAGCGCTCCCAACACCACCAACTTCTATGGACAATCGCCGGGCAGCCAGAACTCAGCGCTCGGATTTAATGAATATTCGGACAAATATTCCACCGGATATTCCGGCGGCACTCAGTCTGCACCGATGCAGTCGCAATTAGTTTTTACGGACTCGCAGCCCAAGCCGTCTTTACTGCAAAAAATCGGACAGGCGATCGGTCAAGCATCAGCAGGCATGATCAGTGGTGGCAGCATGAATCCTTACGGATTCGGCAATCCCTATGGTTATCCAGGACTCTCTCCCTATGGGTATTCACCTGGCTTTACGCCTTATGCCGGAACTTATCCCGGCTTGCTTGGCGGTTCTTACCCTGGCATGTTGACCGGTACCTATCCCGGAGTTTTCGGTGGCGGGCCATTTGGTGGTGGCTACCCAGGCTCCTCACCATTTGGCTGGGCTAATAATCCGTTTGCTCCGTACGGCTTTGGCAGTGGTTATCCGGGCGCTGGCTTTCAGATGGTCAATCCGTACTCGCGTGGAGGCAATCTGTATTCGCATGGTTTGACCCGCTTGTAGGCTTCACCAAGATAGAGATATGCCACTATATATGGTGAAGCCCGACTATCTGTTTGGCTTCAAGCAGGCAACTCTGAAAACTGGCATTGCTGGCTGGGATTTACTCGCCTCTGCCAGTCATCTTGATCGGATTGCGACCGCGCTGCACATAGACATCAGTCAGGCGCCTGTGTTTGACATCCATGTTGCCATCTAGCTCTGCTCGATAAGGCAGCGATTGAGGGTTGTACTCAATTTTGCCCACAAGTTCACCACGATCATCAAAAAACCGTCCTTCGATCTCGTAGTCGCCGTCCGGATAAGACTGAACTTTGGGGTTGACGAAATAACCCACATACTGGCCGGCTGGCGTAAAAATTTTGACCGTGGTTTCAGTCATGCATGCTCCTTCGAGCTCATCTCTTTATACAACTAATGACAAGCGTGAGATCAGTTGATCGCCTAGAAAATATAGCGCAATCTCTGTTAAGAAATTGGAGAAAGCGGTTGTTCATACGCGATAATCGATATGGTCCGTGGTTTAGTAAAATCAGGTTTCGCGAGGACCTTACCAAGAGAATCCAAGGAGTTTGCCAATGTCCTACACCATAGTCGCTGACCTTTGCGAAGGCGTTGCTGATTGCATTCCTGTTTGTCCAGTTGAATGTATCCACTGGGCCGAAGGCAAAACAAATACCAAGAACACCAAATACACTTATATCGACGATGCCACTTGTATCGATTGCGGCGCTTGCTTGTCTGTTTGCCCAATCGAGGGCGCAATTCTTGATGAATGGAAGCCTGAGCTACAAAAACCATAGTCTGCCGGGTTTAAATTTAGAACAGTATTCAAAGGCGGTCTTCCTCGGTAAGAGGAAGACCGCTTTTCTATGTTGCACATGTGTTTCCATCAGTCGAGCTTTCGCCGGCGGCAGGCAATCAGGTTGTTAGCAAAATCTTATGCAAGCTTGTTTTCCGATTTTGACATACATCGTATCCCCGAAACCAAGCCCAGTGCGCACCTGTGATATCATCTATAGACACTAGAAACTATAGGTTAAAAACGGAAGAAGCTTAAATGGCACTTTTAGCAGAAAGAAAGAAGGAAATAATCGATTCCCAGCGCTTGCATGCAAAGGATACTGGCTCGCCAGAGGTGCAAGTAGCAATGTTGACCGAAAAGATCAACCAGTTAACTGAGCATTTGCGGGTTCATACAAAGGATTTTCACAGCCGTCGTGGGCTTTTGATGATGGTCGGAAAGCGGCGCAGGCTTTTGCAATATATAAGTCGCGAAAGTCAGGAACGCTATCGCTCGCTGATCGAAAAGCTGGGACTGAGACGATAATTTTTCAGGCGGGCCTAACCAGGCTCGCCTTTTTCTCTTTGGCAGCTTACCCCCGAGCTGCATAAATCCAGTTCAGTTCAACCAATAGAGCAATCAATGAGCACCTGGCTTCGCTTCTTAAGCGAGCCGGTCAGTCGTTTTGAGTTTTGAAAGACAACAACTGTCAAGGAACAGGTACAAAAAATGGACACGATGACTATGAGTCAAACAACAAGCTTTGAAATCGATGGAAAAACAATCAACATTCGCACTGGGAGAATGGCTAAACAAGCAACTGGAGCCTGCGAAGTCACTTGCGGCGACACAATGGTTCTGGTTACTGCCACAGAGAGCAAACAGGTGCGGGAAGGCATAGACTACTTTCCTTTATTGGTGGACTATGAAGAGAAGCTTTACGCTGTTGGCCGCGTACCCGGCAGTTTTGGCCGCCGCGAGGGCAAGGCTCCGGACAAAGCTGTTTTGATCAGCCGTTTAATTGATAGACCAATTCGTCCACTGTTTAGAGAGGGCTATCGCAATGATGTCCAGATTGTCGCTACGGCAATGAGCTCGGATCAGGAGAATCTCACCGATACTCTGGCGATGCTTGGCGCCTCCGTAGCCCTGGAGTTGGCCGGACTACCTTTTAACGGACCGATCGGTGCTGTGCGTGTCGGCAGGGTCAATGGCAAATTGATCGGTAACCCCACTTATCAACAAATGGAAGAATCGGATATCGACATTGTTGTTGCTGGTACGGAGTCCTCGATCATGATGGTCGAAGCGGGCTGCAAAATGGTTAGCGAAAAGGATGTTCTGGCGGCTATTGACTATGGTCACAACTGGATCAAAAAACAAGTTGAAATGATCAAAAACTTTGTCCGTGGTCTGGGCACTCAGAAGAAGGAGTTTGTACCGGCACCTGAAGATACTGAACTCAAGGATCTGATTCAGCAGCGGGCAACCGAAAAACTAAAGGCCTCAATGAATGGTGTCACCATTAAAGCTGTCCGTTCGGCTTTTATTGATGAAGCGCTGAATGCTGTCAAGGAAGCGATTGCCGCGCTAGCGCCCTGAACATCGATTGGCCGGCGTGGGCGACAGCAAAATCAAGGAATATCTTGAGCTTTACGAGGCCGAGTTGATGCGGGCCCAAGTCCTGGATACTGGTATGCGCGCAGATGGTCGTCGTTGTGATGAAATCAGGCCGATCACCGTTGAATGCGGAGTGCTGCCTCGTGCCCATGGCAGTGGGCTGTTTACGAGAGGCACCACGCAAGTTTTATCGATTGCTACATTGGGCATCGGCAGCGATGCTCAGCGTTTGGATTCGATAGATCCGCAAACTGAGAAGCGTTATATGCACCATTACAATTTCCCCGGGTTTTCTGTTGGCGAAGTGAAGCCTAGTCGCGGACCGGGACGTCGGGAAATTGGGCATGGTGCCCTGGCCGAACGAGCGATTATGCCAGTTTTGCCAGGTTTGGATGTCTTTCCCTATACGATTCGGGTTGTGTCAGAAGTTCTAGAATCCAATGGTTCTACGAGCATGGCCTCAACGTGTGGATCGAGCTTGGCTTTGGCTGACGCTGGTGTGCCAATCGCCAGTACAGTTGGTGGCATCGCCATGGGTCTGATCTTAGAGAAGGATCGCTTTGCGATTCTGTCCGATATCCAGGGTTTGGAAGATTTCCTTGGTGACATGGACTTTAAAGTGACTGGCACTAAAGACGGTATCACCGCTCTGCAGATGGATATTAAAATAGAAGGCATTTCTCTGGCTATTATGAGTGTCGCCCTTGAACAAGCTAAGCGCGGGCGCCTGCATATCATCGAAAAGATGGAAGCCGTACTGCCCAGTCCGAGAACGGAACTTTCGCAATGGGCGCCTCGCATCCTCACTCTCCACATCGATCCTGAAGATATCGGCACGGTGATTGGACCGGGTGGCAAGATGATCCGTCGCATCATTGAAGAGACAGGCGCGACGATTGATATCGAAGATGATGGAACGGTCTTGGTCGGTAGTGTCGATGGAGCTGGTGGCGAAGCCGCCCGCGACTGGATCTTACGCCTGGTAAAGCGCATCGAGGTCGGCGGCGTTTATGAAGGACGTGTAACCAGAATTATTCCCATGGGCTGCTTCGTTGAGGTTTTGCCCGGCAAGGAAGGTATGGTGCATATTTCGCAATTGGAAAATCGGCGGGTGGAGAAAGTCGAGGATGTTGTCTCCGTCGGACAGAAGGTTGTCGTCAAAGTACGCGAGATTGACGAACGCAACCGCGTCAATTTGACGATGAAAGGCGTTACTCCCGAAGAAAAGAGCGAATTCGAAAAGAATGGTGGCTCGTAGAAGCGGCTTCGGTTTAATCAGTCGGCGATGGTCGAAAATATTACCAGCGCTGTTTGCTAGTCTTACGCTGCTGATAATCTCAGTCGTCACGTCTGTGATGGCCAATCCCGATCAGAAGAATCAGGAGAATCAGAACAGTAACAAAAGTCAGAAGCAGCAAAGAATTCAGGTAAATCAACGAAGCAAGAAGAGCGCCAGTCAGCTCAATCCAAGATACGGCAGCCGGCATCGAGCAGCTTCTCACACCGGTGCCAGCAAACACCCGGCGCTGGTGGGGACAACCTATATTAAGAGGAGCGGAAAAAGGCAACAACTGGTCGAAACCACAGTTAAAGACAGGCATGGCCGCAAACATAAGATAGTGGAGGAAATTACCATTGATCGCCACGGCCATAAGCACTACCGCCAACTAGCGCAAACGACAACTGCTGGCGTTAAGAACAACGCTGGCGCAATCGTCCATCCATCAAAAACGACCGCTTATAGTCGTGCCCAAAATCAGGCATCGCCAGGTGAAGAGCCGGTGACCAAAGCCCAGACCAAACCGCCAGGTGAAGAGGAACAGAAGGAATCGACCGAGCCACCGCACGAATATACAAATTATGGCAAGGCTTATTCCTTATTTGATGAGGGGACGAACGCTCGCCTTTCCGGAAATTACCAATTAGCCATTGCCAGCTTGAGCAAGGCACTGGATTTGGTGCCAGACAATGCTCACGGCGGTCCCTCTGTACTGACCTTGAATATGGAGTATGAATTGGCTCAGGCGGCTGAGTCCTCCGGTGACTATGCCCTGGCAGCCAGATATTATGCTCGAGCAGTCACCGATCGCCCTAATTTTGTTGACGCATCTGTGCGGTTGGTTCAATGTCTCGCTCGCTGTGGTAAATCGACTGAGGCTCTCTCTGCTGCTCGTGATGCAGTGGAGCATAACCCGAACGATCCCCGCGCTCAGGCCGATCCTTTCGATCATGTTGGCAAAAAGTGGTTCTAATGCCGATGCCAAAGGGAGAACAGGGAATCAGTCTCAGTCGTCGTCTAGTCCAGACAGCTCGCATCAAGTCGAGTCGATTGGCGCCCCTGCATCGCCTACCGCATCGCCTTAAAAATCAAGATAAGCTGACTTCGATCTCATTTCCTGCTAATGATTGTGTTGCTATGCGTTGAGCTGATCGCTGATTTGTTGCCGCTACGGGGTGCGCCGCCAGCTAGTCCACCACCGTTGTGTCCAGGCAAGCCTTGAGTTCCGGCTAAGCTGTTGCCACTATGGGGTGAGCCGCCAGCTGCTCCATCATAGTTGTGCACACGCGAACCTTGAGTTGAGGCTGATCCGGGGGAACCATTAGGAGCTTGACCGGATGTGCCAGCATTGGGGAGCGGTCGGTTTGGTAAATGAATGGGCTTTGCGGGGCTGGTTGGGCGACCGCCGCTAAACATCGAATCTGGAATGCCGGGGCGCGCAATGATCACGCCCAGCGAATACCGGCTGGGTCGTGGCGCAGAATGAAACGATGACCAAGCACGGCGCAATTCCCTTTGCTGAAAGTCTCATGATGCACTCCTCAACGAATAGTCGAACTTCTAGCATTCTACCCTGCTGTATTCTCAACGAATCAACCTGGCGTTGAGTTAGGTCCTTCCATTACAGATCCTGTTGTGGAGTTGTTAAATCCGACGGCGCAGTAACGGCAGTGCTCCATGTGGAGCTTTGGATCAAATTTGATCAATGGATTAACCGTCTGTGCTAAGTATCGAAGATCAAGGTCTCACATTGACCATCGTCGGTGACAAAGCCCCTAAACATGCCCTCCGTGTTATAGGACATGGCGAAATTTCCCAATCGATCGAGCGCAATTGCACCACCTTCGCCACCAGCCTCAGTCAATTTCTTAGAGATCACTTCGTTCATTGCTGCTTGGACAGACAATCCTCTATATTCGATTAATGCAGCAATATCGTAGGCTGCTATCTGCCGAATAAAAACTTCTCCTTGCCCGGTGCAAGACACCGCACATGTATGATTGTCGGCATAAGTACCGGCGCCAATGATTGCTGAATCTCCGACTCTACCGTATAGCTTGTTGCGCAAGCCGCCGGTAGATGTGCCGCCGCTATGTTACCTTGCCGATCAAGCGCCACTGCACCCACCGTACCGAGGTGGCCCGCCGTTTCCTTTGCTTGTTTTGCCTCTTGAAAAAGACGCCATTGTTCTTCGGTGATGAAGTAAGACGAATCCACTATTTCCAATTTCATTTCGCGCGCAAAATTATCGGCGCCGCAGCCGATTATCATTACGTAAGGAGAACGTTCCATGACTGCCCGGGCAACCGAAATCGGATTCTTTGCCACCGTGACGCCGGCAACGCAGCCAGCCAGTTTCGTTTTGCCATCCATGATGGACGCGTCTAACTCACAAATTTCTGAGTGACTGATCACGGCACCTTTGCCAGCTGTAAAGCAGGGAGCATTTTCTAGAACTTGAATCGCTGTTTCTACTGCGCTGACGCTGCTCTCCCCGCGCTCGAGGACCGACCAGCCGGCGATCAATGCTTGCCGGAGAGATTCTCGGTACTCTTTCTCGGACTTCATTGAGGGTTCACTGGTAAGTCTTCCAGCGCCGGCATGGATAACAAGTCTGGACTTGCTCATGTTGCTCTCGCCCTCTTGTTTGGCATGCCGCGTGTGGCACCAAATTATAACCTCTGTAACTCAATTGCCAAGATTGGTGTTTGCTCGCAGTTGCCAAGCAAGGGAATTAATGTGCGAAAGAACCTAACCTTCGATAATTACCGAATATTTGGTAACTGGGTCCTTGTTCGAATCGTACAAGAGGATGAATTAAATGCATAAACTTCCTAAATCAGAGATGCTAGCGCTAGTAACCTTCATTGGCCTTGGTATCGTCGGCAGTACTGGCGCAGCAAATGCTGCTGATAATTCGCTCACAGTAAAAGAGCACAACACTTTGATCGCTGCCAGTGGCGATTCTACTTCTACCGACAGCACCAGCACATCGACGACTACTAAAAAAAGCCACACCAAGAAGAGCAAAAAAGGCGGCCAAACTAAGTGTGGTACCAGCATGAAGAAAGGTAAGGATGCGTCCTGTTCGTCATCTGCCGGTGGCTCGACCCCTGGCAAATGATCGATACGCGGTCGTTTGTTTGCTGATGCCGATGTGAAGTAAGAAGTAAATGGATTGGCATTTTCTCGAGGCAAAGAAAAGTTTGCCGCATCTCGGTGTCGGCTTAGGATTGCGTCGCGAACTGGCCCCTGAAACATTTGAGAATCGGCAAGCGATCGACTGGTTAGAGATCTGTCCGGAAAACTACATGCGAGTCGGTGGACAAGCAGCAGAGCAGCTCGATGCTGCTTTGGCTGCTTTTCCGCTGATTTCGCATGGAGTCAATCTGTCGATCGGTAGCGCTGATAAATTGAATGAGAACTACTTGCAAGAGCTGAGAAAATTACTTGTTCGTACCGATTCAGCTTGGTTCAGCGATCATCTTTGTTTTACATCTCTTGCTGGGCGTTATCTGCATGACTTGCTGCCCATGCCCTTAACCAGAGAAGCACTGGCCCACGTTATTGAGCGAGTGAGATACGTCCAAGCATTTGTCGATCGGCCTTTCTTACTGGAAAATATCTCCTACTACATGTCTGTGCCTGGCGCTGAACTGACCGAAGTTCAGTTCATTGGTGAAGTCTTGGAACAAGCTGATTGCGGTCTGCTGTTGGACGTCAATAACGTTTATGTCAACTCAGTCAATCATTCGTTCGATCCATTCGATTACATCAAGCAACTGCCACTCGAACGTGTTGTGCAAATTCATATCGCCGGTCATAAGCAAATTGGCGATGTCGTCATTGACACGCATGGCATGCCGGTGATCGAGCCAGTTTTTGAACTGCTTCACTACGTATTAGCAAGAACAAAGGTAAACGCGGTCTTGCTGGAAAGGGATCAAAATTTTCCCGAATTTAATGACTTGCTTGAAGAGCTGAATTCAATTAGAAAGATCTATCAGCAGGTTTCTCCGGCAAGCGCAAAAGTACCAAAGGTACCAAAAGTTTCAAAGGTTGCCCTTACTGGCGGCAAACCTGACAGAAAAAGTGCCGATTTTTCTGTCAGAGCAAAATGACAAAATAATGACAAATGAATGAAAAATATGACGAAGACCACGCCAAAGTTAATTGAAGCGCAAAAAGCCTTGGTCGAACTTTGGATCAATGGCGATTGCCGCCGGCAATTTTTGCAATCAACTACCGATGATTATGCCGACTATGGAGATTTGAGCAACCTGAGCAAGTCGGGCGTCACACTCTATGCCAGGCTACTGCGAGAAAATACAGAAAATCTACTGGACTCAATCTTCCCGGTCTGTCGTCAACTTGTTTCGGAGCAATTGTGGAGCGAAATTATTGAAGGCTATCTCAGGCAATGTCCACCCGAATCTTTTCATTTAAATGCAGCTGCCCAAAATTTCCCCGGGTTTCTGCAGGCATACGATAACGGTCGCCTCTCTACCTCATTCCCATTTTTTAGCGAACTGGCTGATTTTGAATGGATCGAATTAGCAATCGAGGAGGAGCCGATTCGGGTGCCGATCGGCGATTGTACACCGCTTACATCGCAGCTGGCCATCACCTCTTTGACTCCAACAGTGAATCCAGTGCATGCCCTCCGCTCGTACAATTTCTCGGTTCCCAATTTGGCTGAAGCGATAATTTCCGGCCGTTCAGATGATTTGGTCGAGTTCGAATCAAAAATCAGTTTGGTATTCTTCCGCGATCCACACACTCATTTGTGTCGCACCCTGGAGCTGGGTGGAGCGGCCGAACGCATGCTATGCGCAGCTAAAGACAATCAAAAGACTTATGCCGAATTGGTTCAGGTAGCCGTTGCCGCCAGTCAACCGGCAGAGCTTGAAGAGAGCGTGAACAGTGCACTCATTGTTCTTGAGAAATTTCATGAGGCGGGCCTATTTGTAGGAAACTCCAAGCAGCGATGCCAGTGATTTTCAAATCAGTAAAGATCGAGTGCTGGATCGCGGCGTTCCAATACTTTGGACTCTCCCTGAATGTGCTCGTCCTTGACCACCGTAGTTGTGGAAACTTTTCGTTGTTGACTTTCAGCATGAGACTTCATAGCAATGTAGTTATGTCTTGGCCTGTGGCTGATGTACCGGGGGCGCGGACGGCGATAGGCAACATGCTTGCGCGGAGCCAAAGTAGTTGTGGTCTTCACAGCTTGAACTGATTGTTGCTTTTGTTCGACGGTCGTTACGTGCGTCTCGGCGCCAGGAATCTCAACTTTTTCATGTCGTTCCAAAATCATCGGCTCTTCTAATTTTTCGGTATTGCCATCAGCGTCCGTTATTTGACGGGTGCGTGAGTAAACAGGCTTCATATAACTGTCTAGGACGCGCGGCGCTGGTTGGGCTGTAGTAGTCGTTATTTCCGTGTTTTGCACGCTGCTTTGACTGTGTGCCGGAGAGGATATTAGTCCGACAGTTGAAGCAAGCGCCAAGCAGGCGAGTAATGTCTTTTTCATGTTGCTCCTCGCTGAATTTGCGCTGAATGACGCGGCCAGTAGCAAAAGGTTCCGGCGAGCCATTCTCTTTTCTAGCCAGGCTTTTCAGCTAGGCTTGTCTTTCAGCCCAGCTTGAGCTGACTCAGTCTCGAATTATTTAGCCAACGACCTCTTAACGAAGGACATATCGACATTTTCTGCATACGATCCGCTGCTTTTCATATCACCCAGTTTTTTGCGCAAAGCAATGGCATTGTCCCAGGCAGTTTTTGCTAGGAGGGGATCTTTCGGCGTGGTACCACTTTCGATCATTCTTTTCAGTGCTGCCACGATAACTTTCTTGTCCGTCTCCGGAAATTCTTTCTGAGCCACTTTAACCGTCCCCTCGAAGTCCGAATGGATATACTTCATCGCCTTGGTTACTGCATTGACTGCGTGTTGAATAATCTCGGGATGATCGGCATGGAATTGATCGGAGACGGTCATGCCGGTGAAGGCGAAATCTCCGCCGTTCATGGCTGGCGTATAGATCACGTGTGCACCGTCTTGTACGGCCGTCGAAACCACTGGCTCAATTTCTAGTGCTGCGTCCGCCTGATTGGATTTAAGCATTGCCACCAGAGTGCCGAAAGCGCCCTGCACGAGTTGGGCGTTTATGGGACTGCCGTGATTTTGCAACAGCTCTTTCAGCACCGAATAAGATGTCGATGGCGCGGTATACACGGCCAGCCGCAGGCCCCTTCAGCTCAGTAGGCGCCTTGACTGGTTTGATATCATTTTTGTACGTAATTATCCAGAATGGCGTGCCAGTGACAATGCTAGCGACAACCTTGCCACCTTGACCTCGCTCTCTAGCGATGGCCGCGAACACCGGATCGGATACGCCAAATTGCGCGTTGCCAGCGCTGACAGCAGTGAATGTTTTTTCATCGCCGCCTGTGCTGACAAAATTTGCATTTAGTCCTTCTTCAGTGAAGAAGCCCCGATCTTGCGCGACATAAAGCGGCATATAGAGAAAGACATGTCCGAATTGGGCGATGGTGATCGGAGTTGTTTTAGTACTCTTGTTTAATTCATCCGTTGGCGGCTGCGAACACGACGTGAGAAAAAAGGCCAAACAGACGGCGAAGGTGGTGGCAAATTTGTTCATAACCTACCCTTGGCAGTAAAGCAGCTCAATTGTAGTTCCTTTTGGATTACGTGCTGGTTAGCTGATGCTCGGGTGCTTGTTTCGCTCTTACCTTTTTTTCGCCTGGCGCACGGTGTTGTCTCTCCAGAATGGGCATGGTCGTCTGTAACCATATTTACGTAAAGCCGATAATTAAAATTGCTTGACTCCGTCAAGGCTGATGACGAGACCGTTGTCAAATGACTGATCTCCCAAAAGCTCATGCAATATAAGTTCATGAAGTTTGGGATGATTTTTACAAGAGAGAAAATAAAGCCATTCACTAAGTGGTGCACTAATGAGAAATTACTGCTAATCGTGGACGTCAATTACCGCTACGTGGACGTCGATGAGAGCTCGATCATTGCGGTTGAATTGAGATGCCAGCCACCGTTTTCCACGTAAGTAACCGGCGCTCCAGATGTTCGACTAAATTCGTCAAAACCAGGGCAATGACGATAAGCGCGATAACACCGACAAAAACAGTGGCCATGTCATAGAGCCCTGACGCTTTTACGATCATGTAACCAAGGCCTTGCTCAGCGGAAATAAATTCACCAATAAAAGCACCCAGTAAAGCTAAGCCGATATTCAACTTCATGGCGTTAATGACCCAGATCAGCGATGATGGAATGACAACGATTCGCAAAACCTGCGCTCTAGAAGCGCCCAGAACACGCATCAGACGTAAATGGCTGGCATCGACCGAGATGGCGCCTTGATAGGCTTGAACGATAGCCACAGTGGCTGTCGATATGCAGGCTAAGGCAACCTTGGATCCAATACCAATGCCGAACCAGACGATGATAATTGGTGCTAAAGCGAAAATGGGAACGGAGGCTAGCGCGGTTATATACGGTCGAGCAATTTTCGCTGTGAATTCTGAACACCACAATAACAAGCCGATGATCGCGCCTAAGGTTGTACCCATAATGAACCCCAGTATCGCCTCGAAAAGTGTTACGGCCGTGTCCCGCAGGAGATCGCCGGTGACTACCAAATGACAAAGAGCCGACCAAACCAAAGCCGGGCTGGAGAAAATAAATTGTCTTCGGGGATCAGAGGCCGTAAAGAGGTACCAGCTCAAGACGAATAAAAAGAGCGGTAATAAATAGATCGCACTTGTGGCGATGCGCTTAAATTTGAAAGAAAAATTGCCAGGTTTTCTTTCTCCAGTTTTTCTCGTCATTGGGCGATCACCGTCCTCAATTCAGTCCAGATCTTTTTGTACAGATTGGCAAACGCTGGCGTACCTCGCACCGTCTCAGGCGAACGCTGGCCGCCGTTCTCGGTCAAATCCACTTTAAATTCGATATTTATTCGGCCGCTGTTATCCATGATTAATACTCGATCGGACATGGCAATCGCCTCATCGATGTCATGCGTAACCAATATGGCGCTGCGTTTTTCGCTTTTAATCAGCTCCCAAAATTCTTTTTCCAGGCTGATCTTCGTATAGAAGTCTAAGGCGGAGAATGGTTCATCTAAAAGCAAAAGCTCGGGATCGAACATGAGCGCCTGGATGATGCTAACTCGCTGGCGCATACCACCGGATAGTTGGCTCGGATATTTGGCCAGAATGTCTTCGCTCAGTTGAAACTTTTTGAGATACTCACTGACACGAGTCTGTAGTTCTCTCTCATCGCTGACCTTGTTCAGATCTTTGGCGAGCAAAATATTGCCCTTTACCGTGCGCCATGGTAAGAGAGGATCACGTTGAAATATATAGCCGATCGATGTCTGCTCTTTAGGTTGGGACAGACCTGCGGTCATTCGTCCACAACGTATTTTTATTTGCCCTTCGTATGGCCGAAGCAGCCCGGAGATCAAATTTAAGAGAGTCGTTTTGCCGCAGCCGCTAGCGCCAAGGACACTGATGATCTCCGTTCTTTTGATCTCGATGGAGATATCTTCGATTACGCGGCTATCTTGCGGGCTATACGCAAAACTGAGATTGTTGATGGATAGAACTGGTTCGTTTTGAATCTCTTGCGCCATGCTTTGGATCATTTAGCCATTGCTCGTTTGACAAAGGACATATCAACATTTTCCTCAAACGATCCCTTTTCTTTTATATCGCCTAGTTTTTTGCGCATTGAAATGGCATTGTCCCAGGCAATTTTTGGCACGAGTGGGTTTTTGGGTGTGGTGCCGCTGCCGATCATTCGCTTGAGCGCTGCTACAATAATGCTCTTGTCAGTCTCCGGGTATTCCTTCTGGGCAACTTCTACAGTTCCATCAAAATTTGACTGAATATAGTTCATCGCCTTGGTCATCGCATTGACTGCATGTTGAATGATCTCAGGGTGGTCGGCGTAGAATTGGTCGGACACGGTCATACCGGTGAAGGCAAATTCTGAGCCTTTTTCCGCCGGTGCATAGATCACATGTGCACCATGGGCGACGGCCGTTGAGACAATCGGTTCTATTTCCATAGCCGCATCCGCCTGATCTGATCGCAGCATCGGTTCTAGCGTACCGGCTGCGCCTTGAATGATGCGTGCCTTTACTGGATGGCCGTTGTTTTGCAGAAGCTCCTCGGTTACGGCATAGCATGTGGAAGGAGCAGGTAAGGAAGCGATTCTTAATCCTTTTAGATCGGCTGCAGTGACCGCCGGTTTGATTTCTTTTTTGTAGGTCACTAACCAAAACGGTATTCCAGAAACGACACCGGCAACTACTTTGCCGCCTTGTCCGCGCTCCCTGGCGATCGCGGCGAAGACAGGATCGGACACAGCGAATTGGGCATTGCCGGCGCTTACGGCCGTAAAGGCCTTTTCATCGCCACCGGTGGAGACGAATTTGACATCTAGACCTTCATCGTTGAAAAATCCGCGGTCCTTAGCGACATACAGCGGGATATAGAGAAAGAAATGACTGAAATATGCAACTGTAATCGGAACAGTTTTGTTAGCACTCTTGGTGCTCTCCAATTCATTGGCTGACGGTAGAGAACATGATGTAAGGAAAAAAGAGACGAAGGCGATTAAAGTGGAGGCAATCTTTTTCATAACTTACCTTGAGCGGCGAACCGGTCAATTCTAAGTTCTTTTGGCAACTATTGCCCAGTACTTTTCAAGACTTTGCCAAAAACGTCTGTGGTCGTGCCTTGTTCGCTACCTTGTGTTGCACTGGAATGTAAAGCTGCTTCTAATGATTTGGGCGTCGCTTTAAGCGGTACTGGAAAGCTTGCTGTCTCAGGCCGTCCATAGTCGCTCACTGATGCCTGTGCCGGCGTTATGTTACTCTCGCCTGGCATACTTGCATAATTACGCACGAAAAGATTGGTACCGTCTTCTAGCAAATGCACCGCACTATTGGGGCCAGCCTTCAGTTGAGTCTGTAAATTGGCGGCCGATGTTTGCGTTTCGTATGCTTTTCTCTCTGCAAAGGCTTGAGCCTCGTTCGCACTTTGGCGCGCTCTGCCTATGAAATCTTGCGCGTCGTCTAAACCTTTGTTAACCACGGCATCTATTTCTTCTTGTGTGTAAAGAGGATATTCATTGCCGAATCTATCTGTCCAATGAGCGCGGGACATTGAATAAGCTTCCCTTTCGGCGCGCTTTTGAATGGCAGCGGCTCCATCCTCGCCCCCTCTTAATTTGGCATTCCGCAACACGCTTCCTTGTTGCAAAACTTGTAAGCTGATCTCGTCAGCTTGCTGGCTGATCCTGTCCACGGTGGGGGAAGCGGTTGCGAGGGGAACGACACTCGGTCGATTAATGGCCTCCGCCGTTTGAGGATCAAGGCTCGTTTTGACATTGGTGCTTTGCCCGACTGTTTCACTTTTTGCCATCAAGTTGGCAGACATTCCCGGCCTAAGTCTATTGTGTTCTGACCTGTCTTTGAGCCTTAATGCCTGTAATGCAGCATCGCAGTATTGGCGCAATTGTGGATCGCGACTAAACTCTCTGGTCTGGCGATATTCTATTTTTGCTTCTGCATCCCGACCAAGCGTGAGGAGAGCATTGGCTCGATAATAATGGATCACAACGTTGCCACTGTCTTGTTTGAGAGCGGCGTCGCATAAGACCAAGACATGACTAAAGTCACCCCTCTCGTAGAAGTGACTAATCTCGTTTAACTCGACGGATTGGGCAGACGCATAACCAGCAAAAGCTACTTGCGCAAGGACAGCCATGGGCACAAGAGTTTGCTTTGCTATCTTCAAGCAACTCCACCCGCTATGCATATCACGCACCCCTGTCCCTGACACAGATCACGGTCCGCCTTTAAGGTGTGCCATTTAAGGAAAGTACTTGGCAAGCGTGCACATTGTGTGAACGCTCGCCCAGACCGTTTTCCAAACCACCAGTTGTTGACTATATGTAGTCAGACGTCCAGGTCGGGAAATTGTGCCGCCTGCTTGCTTGCGTCTGGCCGGACGCAAAAAAAGAGATGTAATGCTTACATCTCTTTTTTTATAACCTTCAATGAATGCGTGATCTATTTGTGATCGACTCTTTCTTTGAATTCTTTGCCAGGGGCAAAAGCCGGCACTCTCTTAGCCGGAACTTTGATCTTCTCACCAGGTTTTTGCGGATTATTTGTTTCCCGCGCGTTGCGGTTTCGACGCTCGAACGTACCGAAGCCAACGAGTGTGACACGGTCACCTTTGGCGACTACTTCTGTAACGCAATCGGTAAATGCGGCCAACATTTCTTCAACGGCTTTCTTTGTATTGTTCGTACGGGCGGCGATTTCGGCAGCGAGTTCTGCTTTGTTCACTGAGCTTCCTCCTAAACTTCAAACCACGTAAACGGCAAGGATACAGCACCTCCGAACTTGAAACAAGTGATTGAAGACAAATTTTGGCACTTGATAATCAAAATATTTGGGCGCTCGTGACATTTACGGTCTTGGCTAATGGAGAAGCTCTTCAATTGCCGGAGAAATGGCTGTGAAATGAGAAGCAAATTGGGAACAACTATATTACGGAAGCAAAAGGTTGTTACCGCTTGAGACGCAGAGCTGGGGCGAAAACTACAATCAGTGCAAGGGAAGCCGCCTATGCGGCCGCCAATGCAGCAGAATCGAAAAAAGCCCATGGCACCGTAGTTCTTGACGTGAGGCAGGTAACACTGATCGCTGATTTCTTCGTCATCACGGGAGGAAACTCAGCCAGTCAAGTAAGGGCAGTCGTGGAAGCGGTTGCGGAAGAACTTTCTGCGTTGGCGTATAAAAATGGTTCAGTACAAGGAAAACAAGACGCCAGATGGGTTCTTTTAGATTACGGAGATGTCATCATCCACGTCCTCCAAGAAAAGGAACGCAGCTTTTATAAACTGGAGCAATTTTGGAATCATGCTTTGATAATTCCTAAAGAGGAGTGGGATGAGGAAAATTGGGTAAATGATTGAAGGAGACACGCAAAGAATTGTTGGCTGTTCAGGTAGGTATCACTTGGGGGTTAGTGGTTTGTTATGAGCTTCAGGACCAGATTACAAGGGTTTGTGGAAAACAGGCAGAAGATCCAGATCTGGTATGGGATGGGATGCCACAACACAGTGACTGGACGAGTTTTGGCGGTTGACCACGACCATATTGACGTGGAGTCCTACTCGCATGAAAGTGACGGCCAGATTCACATCCGCCGAATTTTGGTTCCTCTCCACCTCATTCTCCATATTGATATCACCTCCGCCGAGATTGCCGAGGAAGAAGACTCAATGCTCAGTCCGGAGCAGCGCGAGGGAAAAGCACAAGCGTCTGACGGAGCGGTAATCGACCTGCCAGACGCGCCGAGAGGCTATGCTGTCCGGGTTCTTTCACAACTAAATGCTTCTTATTCCAACCGCTTTTCAAGAATGGCTACTGGTCCGGGCGGCGTCTATTTTGCTTGTGACGGCAGTGTCTGGTATGTCGATAATGGCGGACAGTTAACAGAATACGCTCGAATTCGAGGTAACAGCACGATCTCTGGCTTGCGTTTTGACCGTAAGGGTGTCTTGTACGTGGCAACTATTCAGGGCACCGTCTACCGGATTGATCCAAACAAGAGTGGACGTATTCTCGCCCAGCTGGACGGCAGTCTTACTGGCGGCGGTACGTTTTTATCGGATCTAGCGGTGGGCAATCGCGATGAGCTATTCGTCTCCAATTTTCCGTCGAACACAGGCGGCATCTTCAAGATTGATAAAACAGGCGAATACGAGGTGTTGATTGGCGGACCTGGTCACGGCACACAGGGCTTATTACTTGACCCAGAAGGCTTCTTGTGGTGTTTGGAGCACGCTACCGGCTCCATTGTGAAGCGCTCACTAGATGGCCGTGAGATAGCCCGTGTCACAGTGGCAGAACCGGAGAGCTTTAATTTTGCCGATGGCTATGACGGCAATCTTTCTATGGATAGCCTCGGCCGACTGTACGTCACTGCCGGCCGTTTCGGGGTCGGTTTTGCGTGTCAACCGAGAAGGCAAAGGCGAAGTTTTTCTGAGCGGACTGGTTAATCCGACCGGAGTGGCATTCGGCCCCGACGGCGCCCTCTTTATCTTGGAGGCCGGTCGTTCGCGCGTTTTAAGGGTGGCGGCCTTAGACAAAGCAGATCGCACAGCCTCGGCAACCGCTCTGAGTTAAGCTACAGCAGAAGCGGGTTGACAAGGCAAGGCACGAAGCCGGTTGCTAATGTTAAAGCCGGACATTTTTCCACATAGCTCAAACCTTTCCGTGTGGCCGATTGACTATCGAAGTGGGCTGGCCCGGCTCGGACGATACCGTTCAGTAAGTCCTCAAATCCAAACGGTGCAATAAACTGCCAGCGACCGGTTGCGTCCAATCGCGCGCCGACAGCGGTTGCCGTATGCTGCCAATCAGCAATGGCATCAAGGGAACTGGCGTATGTCCTGCGACCTTCACGCCAGACAGCAAAACTGGCCTGATTTTTTACATCGAAAAGATAATGAGGAAATTCGTTCTGCAGTGATTGTCTGGCGTCGATTTCTTGCTGTCTGTCGCCCATTGGATCAAAGAAAGCGATGTCGAAATCTTTGATTGTTAATTGACAGCGTGTCTGATAGAGAGCCTTCCATATTGTGTTTCGAATAGCCCCACCGGCGAGCCACCAATCAGGCAAATTCAATTTTTGAATGGCCGGTAAGACCTCGCCTACCGGCGATGCGGCCAAAATTTCCTTGAGATAATGTTCCGCTTCGTCTGAGCCTGAAGGCATGGAGCTTTGTCTAACAGCGAGGGAGCCCTTACCTTCTCGATCGAGCCAATTCATTGTCACCATCAGCGGTGGCATTTGCTGCGTAAAGCTCTTCAATCAAATTGACATACTTTTTGGCAATTGCCGCTCGTTTCACTTTCAAGGTTGCCGTAAGCTCGCCCGAATCGACGGACAAATCATACGGTAATATTCTGAATCTCTTTACTTGCTCGTATTCAGCTAGCTGACCTGAGCGCAGGCGAATTTCCTTTCTCAGCCAGTCAATAAGCTCATTCGATTTAGCTAAGTCTTCGTAGTTTTGGAAATTCCAGTTCTTTTCTCGTGCGAACTCGGATATAGCATGTTCGTCTAAAGTGATCAGTGCTACCAGTGCCTTTTGCTTATCACCGAAGACGACAGCTTGACTGACATTTGGGATAGTCTTGATAATCGCTTCGATGCGCTGCGGGGCGATGTTCTTACCGGCGGAGTTGATGATCAAATCTTTCTTTCGATCCGTGATCCGTAGATAGCCGTCCTCATCTATAGTGCCAATATCGCCCGTGTGGAACCAGCCGTTTACAAAAGCCTCACGAGTCGCTATTTCATTCTTGAAATAGTTGCTGACGATTGTCGGTCCACGCAAAAGTATTTCGCCATCAGCCGCCAGTTTTACTTCGACTGACGGTAAAGGCGGACCGACCGTGCCAATCTTAGCTTTGTCGGGCAGGTTGACGTGAGATGGTGCACACGTTTCGGTCAAACCGTAACCTTCCATTGTGTAAATGCCGATAGCGTTAAAAAACTCAATGACGGACGGTGTAGCAGGTGCACCACCGCTGACTACGAGTCTGAGCCGTTTGCCAATGCGGTCACGTAGTTTCTTAAAGACAAGCTTTTCGGCCAGTCCGTGCTTGATTTTCAAACCTATTCTCAGCGGCTTGCCAGCCGATTTGGTGTGTAGAGCCTCTTTGCCTACAGAAAGAGCCCACTCGATCAACTTTTGAGCCCTTGGTGATGCTCCAGCGATTCCACTTCTTACTTTGGTGTAAATGCGATCAAGCACGCGCGGCACGACCAACAACATTGTCGGCTGCACTTCGCCTAAATTCTTAGCCATCGCTTCTATGCTCTCGGCAAAAGCAAACATCCCGCCGGAATGTGCCCAATAGAATTCACCGCAAATTCTTTCGAAAACATGCGATAGCGGCAAATAAGACAAATAGATGTCTTCCCTGGATATTGGTAGCACAATTTTGATTGAGTCGAGAATAGAAAGAATATTCTTGTGCGTCAACACTGCGCCCTTAGGCACGCCGGTTGTGCCCGATGTATAGATAATTGTTGCCGGATCCTCAAGCTTGATGTTGTTGATCCGTTCTTCAATTAGCTGGGGAAACTTCTGCTCGTAGCGATTGCCCGCATCGAGAATCTCATCAATGTATGAGATATAGCCTCGCTCTTGTTGCGGATCTAAGCCAAAGTCCTGGCAAAGTTGTTGCCAGGTTCTTCCATCGGCCGCTTTCTTGAAAAGAATGATCTGTTTGAGTGAAGGCAGTTGGTCCCGCAGCGTAAGCACGCGACTGAGTAAGTTTTCGTCCTGGACAAAAACAAACTTTGCTTGCGAATTGGCGAGAATCGCTGCAATATCGCTTGGCGAACTGGTTGGATAAATTGGCGTGCTTTTGGCTCCATTAGCCATGGTCGCAAAATCAGCCGCCACCCAATAAGGATTACCTTGCGAGAAGATGGCAACGGTACAGCCGGGACTCAGTCCGGCGTATGCTAAACCGAAACCGATCTGGCGGACGAGCCGGGCGAACTCTTGCCAGGTCATATCCTGGTAGCGACCAACGCTCCCGCTCCCGGTTTCCTTGTACCTGACTGCAGAATCACCGGGCATCTGAGCAGCACGTTGGAAGAACAGATGGGGAAAGTTTTTATACACGGAAAAATCCTCACGCGTTCATCTGAAGGGGGGGCGCCAGCGGGTGTTCTTGATATGCGCTATCCTAGAGCCTGAGATATCCAATGCAGCCGGGTCTTCGAGTGGTCGTCACTGATCTCTTACACCGGTTAGACCGTTAGACGCTCAATATTATAGCCAGTTCCCCACCCGCTAGATTCGAGCAACACCCGCCAGCAGTGCCGGATCCGCTCGCGGAGAAACTACTAAGAAATGCTTGAAAGCGCGAACTTGTCAGGTTTATCCTGCTTCGTTCGGATGTCAGGACCATGCTCCGTGCACATTCCTTAACAGCGAGCCTGGTTGGCTCCTTGGCTCACTTGTTGCATCCATAGCAAAAGCTCTTTGACTAGTTCATCAATGGTCGGATCGAACAAAAGGTCATGCCAGGCCTCTTCGAACAGGCGATGCGATTTGTTAGATGAGGCAATTCTTTGAAAGAGCCGCCGATTGAGGTCGGTATTGACTAATTTATCTACGCCGGCGCTGAACATGATCACTGGGCAATGAACATGAGAAGCTAAACTTTGCATGTCGCGCGTCATTTTTAAGAGCTCCCAAAGCATGCGGGCAGGCAGAGTCAGCCGCTTGTCCGGATCGTTCGAAATCCATTCTCTTACCAATTGGTCGCGAGTTATGTAATCCACGGTGTAAGGCAGTGCGATCTCCGTGTCTGGAGCGGTCCAGGCTTGGAATAAAGCTTTAGCCCGATAAACCAGGTTGAAAGTTTGAGGATGGCCATCAATTCCCGGCGAAAACATGGCTAATCCATTTGGAGCGATCTGTTTTGAAGCTACTGCTTTCAGTGCTACAGCAGCACCCATACTATTAGCCAAGACAAATAGTGGCTTGTCACCGATCAACTTTTTTTGGTAATCGAAAGCGGAAGCTAGGTCGTATAGCCACTCTCGATAAGATAGAAATCTTTGCTGGCGCCGCTTGCCAAACCCCAGCTGGTCGTAAGCAAGGACGAAAATTCCGCCGACTTTGAGTCGTCTGGCCAGACCTTCGAACCAGCCACTGTGGGCGCCTAATCCATGCACCAAAAGAGCGCCAGCGGTACAGCCGGAGGCCGTACCCCAGGAGCGCGCTGTCAATACGTCGCCGTTTCCGTGAGTGGCTCTCAATCCAGTACCATACCGCTCGATTGCTAGAGGCGAGGCGGTTGGCGTGAGATTTATCTCTCCGTCCATAATCAAGTTATTATAGCTTTGTTCCAACATCATTCTTGTTCATGAGAACATGGTCTTAAACGCGCCGCCGATTGGCGGAAGAACAGTCACCAAGAGCGGATTCAGAGTATGGCATATCGTCCTTGCCGCGCTTCTGGCGACTGTTTTTGCTGCCGGAACGATGTTTTTCATGCACCCGCCGGAAACGCCATATCAGCATGCAATCGCTTTGATTAAAGCGGGAAAGGCCGCCCGTGCGTTGCCCATCTTAGAAGAGCTTTCACGCCAACATCCAGATGATGCGCTTTTGTTTCCGTGGCTCGCTCAAGCTTATTTACGTACGGATCGCGTTGCTGAGGGCCGGCTGGCACTGGACACTGCCTTGCGTTTAAATGTGCCAAACGATTCTCTATCCAACACTGTTCTTGCTTACGCCGCCTTTTACGAGTCTAAAGGCGATTACGAGGAGGCAGAACGCCTTTTCCTGTCGGCTTTGAAGGACTGCCCGGAAAGGGATTTGAGGGACGGACGAGCTAGCCTTTATCTAAAATGGGCAGAACAAGATCAAGGTAAGGATTTGGACAGCGCCGTCAGCCACCTCGAGGCTGCCTACCAATTGGTCGGCGATGAGAATGAGCCATTGACAGCTTTTATCCGTCACAAGTTGAGCGATGCCTATCGGCAACTGGCTCAACTAGCCGAAGCTAATGGCAAAGAGGACCAAGCAGAAAAAGTTCTGGAAAAGAGTCTGACTGTCAATGATGAGCCTGCGTCTAGAATGGCTCTCGCTAACATCTACGCACACGAAAACAAAATCGATCTGGCGATTCAGAATTATGATGCCGTGGTGCGCGCTGATAGCAACAATCTCGAGGCGAGGCATCATCTAATCGACCTCCTCTGCGACAAGAAGGACTATTCAAGCGCTCAGTCCGCGCTATCCGATTTGACCGACAAAGAAAAAAGTGTTGAAAATTTTCAATTGCTGGCGTCACTCGATTTGAAACTTGGTAACTATGCGGGTGCTGTGCGGGCCTACGAAGACGCTACTGCTTTACGGCAAAAGCCGGAGTTGCTTAAGCAATTGTGTGAAGTTTTGATTGACTGGAGTAACCTTTTGAAAAAGGAAAACAAGATGCAGGAGGCTCTTGCCGTTAAAGGTCATGCCGACCGAGTCGCCGATCAACTGAGTGATTTGACCAAAGACAAGGATGATGAAGATAAAGCAGACAAGAAAACCAATCCCGATGATCCGAACAACCCGCCGATAGCCCTGAGTTTTTCCCACGTCTGGCTGGCTAAAGGCAGTTTGACGCCGGAGGGTGAATTGAGAATCAAAAACATCACTCAGAAGCCATTAACGGATTTGGCACTGACCGCTGTATTCTATGACAATACAACACATCGCTCGGCGGGATCTGTCTCTTTGCCTGTAGCCAGTCCGCAATCTACCCCTTTTGCTGTCGGTGCCTCGCGCTCCCTCTACTTTTCTTGTCCCAATATTGCCAAGGCTGATCATCGCATCGGGGTAATCATATTTTGGAAAGGCAGATTATTGAAAGAATATCCAGTGGTCAAATTATGAGTGGCTGGAAACTATATTTAGTTGGACAGTCCAATAATGATTTGCAGCGGGCAAGGTGATTTAATAATCGAATGACTGGCGAAAGGTTATGCCGACACGAATACGTCAGAATTTACCAACGTAGGCTGAAAGGGCTCGATCGGCGGCTCGTTGCCACACGTGCTTATTTGCCGGTGGGCTTTAAGCAGGCGGACTTTAGCCATCTCGGCGAAGGCAGTTATTGTTTTTGCGCTCAATGCCGGCTCAGACTTTTCCCGAGGCGAACTCAAGCTGAAAAAGCGGCAGCAAGGTTGGCTAACGCCCAAGGTAAAGTCAATGTGCTCAGGCTGGCAGATGAATTGGGGCTCGCCCAGCCGGGAGAATTTGAGGCGAGGGAGGAGCTGGACTTAACTCAGACTGGTGAGGACGGTGAGCTGGATGGTGGAGCTGACATTCATGTGGAAGAGCTAGAATTAGAATCGGTTGACGTACAAGATATTGAAGCCGAGGGAGTTAAACTGGCCGATGACGAGGAGGTTAGCGCTTCAGAAGAAGAGGACTTGTAGTATGTTTGGTTTCATCGACAAATTATTCGCCACATTTATTTGCGTGCCGCCTCTGTATATGCTGTTCCGCTTTGTCCGTTGGTGGATAAGGCAGGAGCTGAAGCCACAAGAAATCAGCGCGCCTGAAAATACAGAAACTTAAGGGACAATATCCGTGTCGGCAGCTAAGGATTCGCCTAGCCAGCCGAATTTGCTAGTTAATTGAACTATAGAACTTTGATGGCACGCTATTTTGCTCGGCTAATCCGCGCTTTGATCATCAACACACTAAGCTTTGGTGGCGGTTGTGGATTGCTTGTTTTCATTTTTCAGTTGATGCTCGAGCATAATCCGCACGCTTTTGAGTTTGGTATCAAGGCTGGATTGATCATCGGTTTGTTGTCTTCTTTCTTGTTGGTTGTTGTCTGCGGTTTGATCGATCTAACCACCCATCTTTTTTTGGCCAAGGGGTTGTACAGGGAAATTTGGGATATCGAACAAACTCGCGATGTGATTGCCGAAGGATCAATCAAAATCATTACGCAAGCCATTCGACAATCGCTGTTGACGGTGCCGAATATCAAGAACGTCTCGGATGACGTAGAACATCTGATGACACGGGCCTTCGACCGGTCCTAGCTGGCGTTCGCCCGGTGAAGAGATGGAGGTTGAAATCAGCGCCATCAAGGAAAATGTCTGGATGCTCAAATGCACTAGCCGTCCTCGCTCGAAAATCGCTGTCTTCGATTACGGCAAGAACTATGAAAATGTAGAAGCCTGGCAAAGAGAGCTTCGGTCATCTTAAAATCGGCGGCTACGCCGGCATAAGAGTCCTGACTTGAAGATCACGATTGCCAGAAATAGAATACTAATTGATACCAGCCGTCATTTAGAATGGGCGGAATGAGACTTGGGCCGATTTAAGAGTGTGTTGCTCAGTCAGGCGAAACAGTCTAGAAACCTTTACAGCCAAGGCTTCCGCCAGCCTATTTAAAACTGTGATGGTGATGTTACGTGCACCTCGTTCGATGTCGCTAAGGTACGTGCGATGTACACCCGCACGACTGGCCAGCTCTTCTTGTGACAGATTGAGAGCCAGTCTTCGCTTCCGCACGACTTCCCCTAAATTGCCCAATAGATCTGGTTCCGAATAAAAACCTTTGATGTTTTTTGCTGCTTGGCCCATGATTTGCACCATCCGATTGCTTGTTGGCTCACTCTTCGTTGCGCCTTTATACGCTCCACTGCATCCACTCTTATTTCGTCAGAGCGCCCCAAGTTTGAGGTAGATCTAGTCTAAAGACACTGCATAAAGCAAATCTGAACTCTGCGTGAAGAGAAAATGAAATAATCCCGCTTCGCCACTGTTTACGGTTATCTGGCAATTCCCAATGTAATGCATCGTCTGCAACCTTGGGTACACTAAAGTCTACAAGTAAATGTTTGCTTCTGCTCATAATGCAAATTATATGTAGTCGATAATCATCAAGTACTGCCGTTGACGATGCGATAACCGAGGTGGCGTGTCGTACGAATCAGCGGACGTTCTGAGCTGTCACCTAGTTTCTTGCGTAACGTTTTCATGTGGGTGCGGATAGTCTCTACCGATGCTGATGAATCAGATCGCCAGAGTCGTTGCAACATCGCTTCAGCTGTAAAACGCTGGTTGGGATGTCGCATCAACAATTCTAGAATGGCTATTTCCTTTAAGGCTAAATCAATCTCTTTGCCGCCGCGCGTGACTCGGTAGGTGGTTGTGTCCATCTCCACGTCTTGCGCATGCAAGAGCTTGTGCTTGACTTCGCCGGGACGTCTGAGCAAAGCTCTTAAGCGGGCTAAAAGCTCAGTTGTGTCGAGCGGCTTGACCAAGTAATCGTCTGCGCCAGAGTCAAGTCCGAGCGCTTTTTCTTCCGAGGAATCTTTGGCCGTCAGGATAAGAATCGGTGTCTTACCGCCCTTGTCGCGATATGCCTTGCAGATGTCAGTGCCCAACATATCCGGCAAAATCCAGTCGAGAATGCACAGGTCGTAGACGCCGTTTTCCAACTTGGTCAGGCCGTCTCGTCCAGTTTTAGCTGCTTCCACAAGATAGTTGTTCGATTCCAGGTGATGCTGGATCAAATATGAAAAGACTAAGTCGTCCTCAATGACCAGGACTTTCGCCATCGTTTCCGCTTCCTAGAACTGTAAACCCCAATGTTACCTTTAGGCTACAAAATCATCCAGATTTTCTTATCTATACGGCAACAATTCGTTGGCTCAGTGAGCGTGTATTAAGTGATTTAGCCGAAATCCTAGGGCCTGCTCGATCATGTACAATGGATGTGCTTATGCGGGTGTAGCTCAGTCGGTAGAGCGACAGCTTCCCAAGCTGTAGGTCGCGAGTTCGAGACTCGTCGCCCGCTAGGTTTTTGAAATCTCGTGAACTCGTTCGGAGCGCTTGGAGCGCTCGTTATTTTTGCTGCCTGCAAGTAGGCCCGATTCACGGCCAGGGCGGATTGTGTAACCGAACCAGAGTCCGCTTACAGGCGACAAAGCCGCAATTCAGCGAACTAATTTTCCTAATGAAAGCGCTGAATTGATTGGTAGAATCCCTCTTCGTCGCGCACTGGACTGTCGTTGTAGAGCACATTGTCGCTTTGATCGAGCATGACTACGCGCGGGATGCTTCTGATTCCGTACTTGCTGGCTAAGTCGTGGTGAGCATCGAGATCTGTTCTCTCGAAGGCGACGTCTCTGAATTTTGATGTGGTTGCGTCAAACACGGGCGCAAATACTTTGCACGCCGCTCACCAATCGGCGTAAAACTCGATCACTTTCGCCACTTTGCCCTGAGCAATCGTGCCGATTGGTGATGGCGTTGCCCGAACTGCCGAATGGGAGACCGAGCCGTGAACGCTCGACAAACGCGACAATCCGGTAGCGGCCATAGAGCGAAGACGGGCATCGCCATTTTCACTCACCCACTTATATTCAGTTGCGGCTTGGGCGAAATAACCAAGTGATTGATCGCACAAAGCAATGTAATAGCGGACCAGCGCATTACTGGGGTAAGCACTTTCGTAGACTTTTAGTTTGGATAAAGCCTGTGCGTAGTTGCCTGAATTGTAGTCGGCGATAGCCTCGGCGAAGCTAGCGCCGGAAGCACCCACAGGTTCTAGCGCCAGGCAAGTAAGGCAGCCAGTTATGGTTAAAGCTTGCCTCAAACGCTGTTGTCGTCTAAGTGAAATGCGGCTTTGACTATGGCTGCTCATATGGCCCTCGCTCAGCGGAGATAGCATCGGAAAATCAAAATTAGAGCCCGATGAAGTCGGGACCGCTGCCCTGCGACGTCGGTTTAACGCGAAGATTTACCTCAGGACAGACAACTTCACAAGTACGGCAATGTATACAGTTTTCGAGAGACATGCCGTGCATTTTCAGTCCATCAATGACATCAATTCTATGCACTTCTGCTGTGCAGTCTGCAACACATGGTGTGGTTTTGCTTAAGCTAGCATACTTGGCTATGCAATGCACACAAACTTGGGCATTGAATTCATCGATGTGATGGTTGCCTTCGTGGTACTTTGTTCCCGCATAAAAGACTGCATCCGGACGAGAATAAATAGTGTTTTTATCGTAGGGCGGTTCATCGTATTTTGGCGGCACAAAAGCTGGCACAATCGCCTTGTAATCAGATTCGTATTTGATCGGTCCAATATCCAGCTTGCCTTCAATCAGCCCAAGCGACCGGACACCGCCGATTGGCGCTCCCAAGGGATGTTTGATGCCGACCTTGAGCATCCCCACCCAGGGATTAGTCTTATCAATACTGCGGGCCACTTCCGGAAGATATTCACCAAGCAATTTCGGGTTTTCGATGAACGCCCAGCGAAAGTAGCGATTCTGGTAAGACTCGGCAATGACGAAGCTATTTTCCAACCTTTGTTGATAAGGAGCCAAGGCGGATTCACTGCAATCACCTTTGATCAGCGCATCATGTAAGACCTCTGCTGCCTGATACCCGCATTCCATTGCTCTATCGATACCAGCTAGATTTTTCACATCCAGAACACCAAGCGCGTCTCCGAGCAATAGACCGCCAGGTACATAGAATTTCTTTGGCAGGCTGTAGTAGCCGCCTTCGGGCAAAAGGGCAGCTCCGTATTTAAGCAGTTTGCCGCCCTTGATCATTTCCTGAATCCAGGGATGCATTTTGTACTCTTGCAATTTGAGTTGTGGATTCATGTTCGGATCAGCGCTATCCAAACTGATAACCATACCGATTGTCAGTTTGTTATCTTTCATCCCATAAACAAAGCCACCACCGAAGGTGCCATCTAGAAGCGGCCAACCGAGCGTGTGCCAGACCTTGCCTTCATAGCTTTGGTTGCACTGCCAGACTTCTTTTACACCGACAGACCAGATCTGCGGGCAATCTCTGAGCTTATAGTGGTCGATTACATCGCGCGAAATGAAACCTTTGTCACCGAAGCAGGTGAACTTGGCATAGACGTAGTCGTCTTCTGACTTAGGTTGTTCGCTAACCTGTACGCCAACCACCCGACCATCCTCAAAGACAACGCCATGAGCGCTGAAACCTGTGAATAAGTCGATCGAAACATTAGGCACAGTTTTGGCTGCCTCTTGTAACTGAGTAGCCATCCAATTCGTGACATAACTCAAGGTCAGAACCAGATAGCCAGTTTTATCGAGAGACTTCGGATACATCCAATGCGGCATATCCCACTTTTTTTCTGTACCGAGAACCGAAAAATTGCTTTCGGTGCAGATCGCTTCAACTGGATATTTCAACTCTTCATAGTTCGGCCAGATCTTTTTCAATATATGCGGATTGGAGACAGCGCCGCTCATAATATGCGAGCCAAAGTCCTTGCCTTTTTCCAGCACGGCAATCGTAAACTGACGACTATCGGCTTTCGCCAATTCCAGAAAGTGATAGGCGAGCGTAAGATTCGACGGGCTTCCGCCAACTAGCAATAGATCGTATTCAATGCGTGCTGACAACTGTTTCCATCCTCCGATCTGATTGAATATCTTTGAACTGCTTGGCCATTTCCGGGATTATCTGATACAAATCACCGACAATACCATGATGGGCGAACTTGAATATTGCCGCGTCCGGGTCCTTATTCACGGCAACGATTAAGCCTGACTTGGACATGCCGACGCGATGCTGGATGGCGCCGGAAATGCCAAACGCTAGATATAATTTCGGCCGCACTGTTTTGCCTGTTTGCCCGACCTGATGTTGGTAAGGAATCCAGCCCAGATCGACCACTTTACGCGAAGCGCCAATGGCGGCATTCTCAAAGCTCTTAGAGAGCTCTCGCAGAAGATCGAAACCATCCGCGGTGCCTAGTCCATAGCCGCCGCTAATGATCACATCTGCTTCGGTAAGCTTCACACCTTTGGCCACTTCGCGGAGCGTCTCAGCCACAATCAGACGATAATCTTCCGGTTTCAAATTAACCGGAATGGAAATGATTTGACCTTGCCTGGCAAGATCAGGCTTTAACGGTACCATCACGCCGGGCCGGGTCGTGGCCATTTGCGGATTTTTCCACGGTCCCAAAATACGGGCCTTGAGGCTCTCACCGAAGCTCGGGCGAATAGCATATAGGCAATTCGGATAGAGACCGATCTTGCTTGGATCGACCTTACTTTTGTGCTCGTACGGTCCGATGTCTAGCTCAGTGCAGTCTGCCGTTAAGCCGGTGTCGAAATGCGCTGCGATTCGTGGTGCCAGATCGCGTCCAGTTGTAGTTGAGCCAAGTAGTGTCGTATGTGGGGGCTCTTCGAAAGATTCTAGTAAGTCACAAATCACCCGCCGGTAAGGCAGCGTTCGATACGTATACAACTCCGGATTGTCGGCAACATAAACGATGTCTGCTCCATACTCGATCATCTTCTGGGGAATATCGCCCAGGTTATAGCCGAGCACAACACACTTAAGCTGGCGCTCCATCTTATCCGCGAGGATTCTGCCAGCACCCAAAAGTTCCAAAGTGACTGGTTGCAGTTCGCCCAAAATCTGCTCGGCAACTACCAGCACGTCACCTTTAGGACAAAATTGCACAACTGAGCTATCCGGTATATCGACTTTTTCGTTCATCACTATTTTGTTGCCACCAAAAATTCCTTCAGACTAGTTTCGTTCATCACTTCTTCAACTAAGGATTCAGGAGCATGCCCTTCGTGCATGACGCAGTTGCCGCCAATCTCTCCCACCCGCTCCGTGGCAGCGACAATTGTCGGTGAACCTTTCAAGCCGGTGCGCTCCGGATCCGCTCCAATCGTATCTAAATCGATGGTTTGAATATATTTCTTCATCTCTTCTGGCTGTCTGGCCAGCTGCTGGATGCGCCAGGCACCTCGGAAAGATTTGTATTCCAGCGGATGATAAGAGTTGGCCACTGTAAAAAGCACAGGCATATCCGTGACAATTTTCTGGATGCCGCCCTCAATAATCCGCCGGGCGTGGACCTTCCCTTCTTCAATTGCGAAATCTTCGCAATAGGTAATTTGCGGTAGACCTAATCGTTCAGCCAGTTGCGGTCCGACCTGGGCTGTGTCGCCATCCGTAGTTTGCAGACCGCAAAAGATCAAATCGAACTTGCCGGCATACAAGACAGTCTTGTAGAGAGCATAAGCGGTGGCCAGGGTATCGGAGGCAGCCAGGCGCCGGTCGGAAAGCAAAAGACCGCGATCAACCCCGTGCTCCAGCGCTTCCATAAGAATTTCGACAGCTGGTGGTGGACCCATAGAGATAGCTGTAATCGCTCCGCCATAGGTCTTCTTGGCGTGCAGAGCGGCTTGTAAAGCGTAGCGGTCAAAAGGATTGAGCATCCTTTTGGCTCGGGCTCGGTCGATCGTTCCATCCGGGTTGATACCGGCTTTGCTTCCCTGGTCCGGCACCTGCTTTACTAGAACGAAAATGTTATAACCAGCCATAACTCTACCTGAGCCTACAAGTCACACTATTACATATCTCTGTCCGCGCTTTCCAGTTTGTTACGGACAGTTCCGAGGCTCGAACCATCACTAACTATTTTCAGATGATTTCTTGTGTTTGTGCTGGTTCTTGCGAATTCTGTAATTCTTTCCACCTTAATCAGGCAACTTCATACTTTAATCAGGCAATTTTACTGCTTGTCATTAGCTGCTTGCTAACACTGATCGCCAACACAAAAAACCAACACGAATAACCAACACAAGTAAATAGATCGCCGCGCCACTTTCCCAAGGCCGAGGGCCAATGCCGATGGCTCACTGTGCTTGATACTTATATACAAACGAAAGGAAGTCAGGTATGAGCTATTGGACAAGATCCTTTTCACCGGTTCTGCCAATTCTCGCCTTAATATTCGCCTTAATCTTTAGCTTGAGCACATTGCTGGGAGCGTCCTTTGCTGCTGCCGCCAAAGATGAACAATCGACTCCAGAGAGCAATGCGCAGCCGCAGTCCGAATTGACGCTATACGCGCTGGCCGACTGTTTTTTCGACGACATCCTGGCAATTTCGCCCAGCTGGGCGACAAGCCTGGGCCTGCATGAGCACGATGCCGAATTAGAGGATTTTTCGGCTAAGGCGCGTGCAGGGGAGACCGCCCTGTTGAAAAGATATTTGCAGCAGTTTGAAGCGATTGACGCCACCGGCTATTCGATTACCGCTAAAGACGACCTGCAACTTTTGAAGAACGAGATACGCGGACAGTTGCTCGAAATCGAGACGATTCAAAACTGGCGCCGCGACCCTGATCTATACAGTAGCGCCCTTGCTGAGACGCTTTTCCCGTTGATCAAGAGAGACTTTGCGCCATTAAACGAAAGACTGCGCTGCATCGTCCGCCGTGAAACGAAAATGCCAATCGCTTTAGTCGAAGCTCGCAACAATATCGATCGCCGCCTCGTGCCACGAGTATTCGCAGAAGTAGCCGAGCAGCAGCTGCCTGGCATTATTGACTTTTTCGAGAAAGATGTGCCCGAGAGCATTAAACCGGCAACCAACCAGGCTCTGAAAGCGGAATTCGCCCGCTCCAATCGGCACGTAATCGATTCGCTCAAAAGCTATCAACGATTCGTGCACGAGCTGCTTGCCGACAAAGATGCTTGTCAGGGGAAATATGCTCTTGGCGACAAAATTTTCGCCAAGAAACTGGCCTACGAAGAGGCTGTTGATGAGCCGCTCGATTCGCTGCTGGCGAAAGGCGAGAATGAACTGCGGCGCTTGCAGCTAGAGTTCGCTAAGACTGCCAAAGAGATCGACGCCAGCGTGTCTGCTGCAGTCTTGTGTGAGTCGATAACTAAAGATCATCCGGCAGCCGACCAACTTTTACCCCAAACAAGAAATGTCTTGCAATCAATTCGTCAATTTTGTATCGAAAAACATATCGTCGCCATTCCTCAATTTGGCAACGTGATCGTGGAGGAGACGCCTCCATTTATGAGAGCGCTCGTATTGGCAGCGATGGATACTGCCGGTCCATTCGATAGGCGAGCAAACGAGTCCTTCTATTTCGTTACCCTGCCTGAAAAGAATTGGTCCAGAGAGCAAATCGAAGAGCATCTGCAGAGTTTTAGTTATCCGGACTTGCGAAACACAAGTGTGCACGAGTGTTACCCTGGTCACTATGTCCAGTTCCTCTGGCAGAGAGCGTTAACATCGAAAGTGCGGAAAATTCTTAGCTGTGGTTCTAACAGCGAAGGTTGGGCGCATTATTGCGAGCAAATGATGATCGATGAGGGTATGGGCAATGGAGATAAAAGGCTGAGGCTGGTTCAGCTACACGATGCGCTTTTGCGTGCCTGTCGCTATGTTGTAGCCATTCGAATGCATACAAAAGGCATGGCGGTGGCTGAAGCTACGCAATTTTTCAGGAGGGAAGCGTACATGGCACAGGCTAATGCCGAACGCGAGGCTAAGCGTGGCACAATGGATCCTACTTATCTGGTATATACGTTGGGAAAATTGCAGATTTTAGCTCTACGCGACAAAATCCAGGCCACGGAAGGCGACCACTTCAGTCTCTACAATTTCCACAATCGCTTTCTGAGCGTGGGTCCTGTCCCAATTCACATGGCTGAGGCAGAGATCTTGGACAAGCCAAAAACGAACAGGTGAAACCGCGCCAGCTATTCAGCTTTCTAGCTTTCTAGCTTTCTAGCTTTCTAGCTTTCTAGCTTTCTAGCTTTCTAGCTTTCTAGCTTTCTAGCTTTCTAACTCTCTAGCAGTCTTCTAGCTATGTATCTATCTCTCTGGCTATCTATCTATTTTTCCAGCGACCTTACTATCATTGAATTATGGCAATGACAACAATAGTCTGAGCAAATGGAGAGAAAGAAAATTTTGCGAGTTACTGATCCGCCTGATGGGCTGTTCTATCTGCCTGAGTTCGTCAGCGCTAGCGAAGAACAACTGCTTTTGGATAACGTTATGCAGCTGCCGTTTAGCCCCTACATTCATCACGGATATGTGGCCAAACGAAACGTTGTCTACTTTGGAAATCAGTCGGGCTACAACTCGACAAAGAAGACGTGGGATAACGGCGAAGACCGGGGAAAAGTGAGCGAGTGCTTACCGGACTGGTTAACTTCTTTGCGGATACGCTGTGCGCAATTGATCAATTTGGCAGCTGAGGAATTGGAAATGGCCATGGTCGCACAATACAATTGCGGCGCAGGTATTGGTTGGCATCGAGATGCACCGCATTTCGGCTCGATTATTGGCATATCGTTGTGTGCGGACGCGAAAATGCGCTTTCGAAAGTTCATAGACAACCGGCAGGAGATGTACCACATTAGTCTTCAGCCTCGATCGGCTTACATTATTAGTGGTGCGGCTCGCTCAGCATGGCAGCACGGTATGCCACCGGTTGAGCAATTAAGATATTCGATCACATTCAGAACAATTCGCGATCGGCAGCATCGTCGGTCCGAAGACGGGCGTCAAACAGCCGAGCGAATCGCTCAACACCTGGCCAGGCTGCATTTCAAAGACGGTTTGCCGAAAGCGGACGGTACAGTCATCCCGCCAGAATGTCAGCAGTTGAGTTTGGGATTTAGCCCACGGCTTTTTCAAAAATCACGTTGATAGAAAAAATTCGAAGATTTCTAACACCGCCACAAATGAGATCGCCAACAGGTTCGTGAAATTTCTTCAGCGCAAATTTTGATCGAGGCGGGCTAAGTATCGTCGGACGATTGAACTTTTTCTCCTCTGGCGTCGTTGTTATAGATAAGAGAAGTTTTTCTCACTGCCGGAAAAAGGAGGAAAAGCTATATGGTTACAACCCGTTGTCCGCAACTCGGATTTACTGCCTTGCACATTCGGATGCACATCAATAAAATTGACGTTCACGAGATGTTCGCAACCAGAGATGTGCTCGTCTATGGCACTCGGGCGGCTGTCGATATGGCTTTGAGCCGAATGGTTAAGAAAGGAGCGATCATCCGTCTAACAAATGGCGTTTTTATGAAAGTCTGTCCGGAAGTAAAGTTGGAAATGCCCACCGCACTCCAGGTTGCCCAGACGAAAGCGCGAGCATTTGGCAAGAAGATCTTTGAGCACGGTGCCAGCTTAGCGAAGAGACTCGGTTTGCCCGTTAGCGAGCATTTGCAGCCGACATTTATTACAGATGGACCACCAACATCGTTTCGCTATGGACAGAACAGGATCTACTTCAAGACAGCAGCACCCAGAAAAGTAAATTTGATTGAGCTAGCTCAAGGTTCGTTGATCAATGCGCTCTGGCATACGGGACAAAGACGGATCAATTGGTCTAATCTGCCAAGCGCAACGCTTTATCTCGGACGGAAGGAGAGGCATCAGCTCCGCGACTCTATTCATTTTATGCCTACTTGGTTGACTAGGTTCTTCAGTCCGCTGCCGAAAACAGCGTAGTTTACCGGCAATGGCCGTTTAGAGATCTAAGCCTCGTGCATCACGTTATGCATTGTTTGCAGAGCGGCAGTCGCGCCGCCGCAATAGGTTATGAATGTGCGAGCCGTTTCGCGGATGCTGTTCATATCCTTTAAATTAGGCATAAAGCCAAGGCGCATTTCCTTCGAAGTGGACATGAGATGGCGAATGAAGCGCAACCCCGCATCAGTGATTTCGCCATTTTCTGGTCCGCCGCTGCCTTGGACGATTGTTCGCACAATCGATGCTTCGGCCAAAAATGTAGCAATTGCTTCCGAACGATTCGAAGCGATCGATTCGAAGTCTGTCTCATCTGGTACGGTGGGATCAAAGTTCATGGCAGCCTTCCAAAAATTAAGAAATCATTGTCGCACCCCAGTAATTTATCAGTCTGCATTTGCTTGGCAACTAAAGAATCGCTAAGCAGCGATATCGACTAGACATCAATCTTGAGTGCCAAATTGGAATTTGTTTCTCGAGTGGCTTGCCGTCTTCGATCCAGCGAATCAACGGGCTGCTCTAATTTGTTTGCCTTTTTCGGAATTGTTTGGAATTGTTTGGAATTATTTGAATTTGTATAGCTCTTGTTTAGTGTTCGTCGACATTTTGACTAGTGGTCGTTGACCGGCAGCGGCAATTGTCTTGTCGACTTGTCCTGAGGGCGCGCGTGAAGTAGAGTTTTGACTGAACTCGTCGATACAATACGCATTCGCCGGCAAAAGAGATGTTTGTGCTAGCGGCGCAGCTGTCAAGCCATAGGAGTCAATTTTTCAAACACATGAAATGCCTGGTCAAAGAAGATGTGCAAAAGAATGGATTGAGTTTTAGGCAAGATGTGCCTGAGCCAACCCCGAAATTCAACGAAGTGAAAATTCGCGTACTGGCTGCCGCTGTTTGCGGTACGGATAAGAGCATTTTCAATAGCGGCAAAAGTGAAGGAATGCGACGCGAGATGCAACGTCATTTGAGCGCTAAACCGTACAAGCCAATAATTGTTGGTCATGAATTTTGTGGAGTGATTGAAGAAGTTGGTGAAGGAGTGGAAGAGGACAATTGGCTTGATGTACCCAACCATCTGATTTTGGAAAAGGGCGATTATGTCACAGCCGAGATGCACCTTTTCTGCGGTCATTGTCGGCCTTGTCGAACAGGGAGTGAACATGTTTGTATTAATCTGCGGGTGAAAGGGGTTCATCTGGATGGCTGCTTCGCGCAAAGTGTTGTGGTGCCGTATAAAAACGTGATCTTGCTGGGAAAAGATGGAGACCAGAGTCTTCTAACCCCACGTTTGGCAGCAATGCTCGATGCTTTTGGTAATGCCCTGCACACCGTGCAAGAGGCTGATATCCGCGGCAAGTCGGTGGCGATATTGGGTGCTGGCCCGCTTGGGCTGATGGCCACTTTCCTTTGTCACGATTTTGGTGCGGCCCGAATTTATCTGACAGAATTAGCAGATGTTGATCACCGCTTTCGGCTGGGAAAGGAATTCGGTGCTGATGAATGCATTGATGTGTCCAGCGGTTCCGACAAGCTTTATCGTGCCGTCGAGAAATTTGAAGCAAACTCCAATGGCGTTGACCTGGTATTAGAAATGTCTGGCTCTCCCTCGGCTTATCTCGATGCTTTCCGGATTGTCCGCAATGGCGGCACAATTTTGCTTTTGGGCATAACCCACAAGCCGTTATCCGAGTTCGATGTAGCTAACGGCATAATTTGGAAAGGCGTGACCGTTAAAGGCATTTTCGGTAGAAAGATGTTTGATACTTGGGAAACCATGCTTAGATTGTTGCGATCGCCCCGTTTTGATTTGCCACACAAATTGAGCCGCCTGCTCGGCGAGCGGGATTATTGTTTGGACGAGTATCAAGAAGCGTTCACCCGTCTAACTGAAGGTATTGAGACAAAACTGGTGTTTGAACCACAAAAGAATTCGAGAGCGATGGTAGAGAAGAAATAATGACGACGTCCGGAAGTAACTCTTCAATCAGCGCAAAAATGGGTCTTAACAACCTCTATGCCGCGCTGGCAAACGAGATAAAAAATGCCCAGCTGGCCAAGACTTATAAAGTAGAAGTAGCAATCGATGGCGAACAAGGTGCAGTTGTCCGAGTCGGTGGCAAAACTTGCATCATGCTGGCGTCGAATAATTATCTGGGATTGGCCAATCACCCTCGGATTAAAGAAGCCGCTAAGCTCGGTTTGGAGCAATATGGTTTTGGCATGGCTTCAGTCCGATTCCTTTGCGGCACGCAGAAAATTCATCTCGAACTGGAGGACCATCTTGCCCGATTTTTAGGGACTGAGGCGGCTATCCTTCACTCCTCTTGCTGGTCGGCTAACGAAGCTTTTTTTCTGGCTCTGCTCGGCAACGATTTTGGCCAAACAAATTACAAGGATGTCATTTACAGTGATCAACTTAATCATGCCAGCATCATTGACGGTATCCGTGTAGCCAGGCAAGCCACGAAAAGAGCCGATCTCAGAGCGTATGATCACAACGATTTCCAAAAGCTGTGTAACTGGCTCAAGGAAGACGAGGGGCAATACCGCATCAGTATCATCAGTACCGATGGCGTTTTCAGTATGGAAGGGGAATTTGCCCCACTGGCCGAATTTGTCTCTCTAGCCAAAAAACATGATGCCCTTTTGTTCGTAGACGAGTCACATGCCACTGGCGTCCTGGGAAAAACAGGACGCGGCACGCCGGAAGCATGCGGAGTGCATGGACAGATCGATGTCATCTCGGGCACTCTCGGTAAGGCTTTAGGTGGGGCGGCGGCGGTTTCATTGCCGGCAAAAAAGATCTAGTAGATTTTCTTCGCCAGAGATCGCGGCCCTACACATTTTCCAATACATTGCCGCCACCGATAGTTTGCGCAGCAATCGAAGCGATCAAGATGCTGGAAGAGGACAACAGTTTGGTTATGAAGCTGCAAGCCAATACTGCCTATTTTCGAAAAGAGGTCGAGAATCTGGGATTCAAAATATTGAACGGTATTCATCCAATTGTGCCCATTATGGTGGGCGAAGCGGCGACTGCTATGGATATGAGTCGTGAATTACTAGAGGCAGGCGTCTACATACGCGGATTGTGGTATCCAGTAGTGCCCAAGGGTGAAGCCCGTTTGCGAGCTCAGGTTTCGGCGGCCCATGAAGTTGCCGATCTTGATCAAGCGCTGCACGCGTTCAAAATAGTTGGCAAACGCCTGGGCGTGATCTAGATTCAGGAGTATCCAGGGCAATGACCGCCATTGCTTTTGGTCACAAGTTACCTACTTAGTTACTACTTAACAAGTTGTGCTTCCCAGCTGCCACCGCCGTCTGTTTTGCCGTGCATATAGGGTCCCTGGTAGTCAGATTCTTCGACGTATGAGACATCTCCCCTGAAGATCATTATTCGCTCTTTGCCTAACGCCCTGAGCCTTCCTCTTACTTTCACCGGAGTGTTCTGATACTTACGTGTCATGGTCACTTTAGGAAACTGGTACATGCCTTTCTCGATGACAAATTTCTCCTTGGTGTCGTCGAGCCCGTGACCGACAAGGTGATCCCATTCTTGCTCCAAAAACATGATCGACTTTACAGTTCTGAAATTGTATTCGTAGGCAAGCTCCCATTTGCCTGATAGATCTGGTGGCTTATCTGAATGCTTCGAGCTATGGGTGGCGGTGCCACTCGCCGATGGTACTGCTGACGGTGGCTGTGCTGACGAACTGGATGACGCTGCGGATTGGCCAAGCGAATGCGATGCATTGTTTGGCGGTGAGGGCGCTTGCGTGTTGGTCAGCGCTGCAACTGTGCTAGTGTCCCGAATGGCGTCCCATTCGTTATTCACGGTTTTACCATCGGGAGTGGGGGCTGAGTAGTCGCCGTTCAGATAGGGTCCCTTATAGCCCTCCTGGTTCGACATAGTCAGAGTGCCGGCGTACTCGATTGGTGGCGAGTTAGAGAGATTGCCCGTGTAGCGCTTTACGAATGTGATTTGGTTGCCGTGGATTTGTCCTTGATCGATGGAGAAAAGAGAACCTGAGGGCTCATCCTTTCCCGAACCCTGGAAGTCGGTGCCCTTTTGCTGAAGATGCACTGAGGCGTTGAGTGTTTGATTGTTGAATTTATAGCCGATACGCCAATCACCAGTGAGGCTCGGCAATTTACCGCCGGTACTGGCATCTGGGCCGTTACCTGTGAGAGCGCCGGCGCTACCATCCACCTGGCTGCCGCCATGCTTGACGTTAGTGCAGCTGACCAATAAGAAAGAAACCAGGCAAATCCAGCAACCAGCAATTATCTGGCCGGCAAAGGTGGTAAAAAACTTTCTCAGGCTGTCCATGGCTCTCGTGAATCAGGGTAACATGCCAATTTTAGATTCTTTGCAAGTTTACTGCTCTCCCGCAAAAATTCCTTCGTCTTAGGTACACTGTTAGTCTCGTCGATCTTCGCCTGAGAATAACCCTTGGCAATTCCAATGAATACACCGGTTAAGGTGCTCCTGATGAGCGGGGAGCAAGTTGATGGTGAAGTAGCCATGGTCGACCAAAGCACTTATTTATGCCTGAGGAGGGAAAACGAAACGCTTTTTCTGCCATGGTCGGCAATTAAGTGCGTGCGCGGCCCGGCCCTGCCTGAACGCACTGTAAGTGGTGCTTTCGTTACTAAGCCGCCGGCGGCCTCTGGCTGATTTTTTGCCGGCAGCGCTGTTGGAGTAAGAAGGCTAAGTCTCGTCAAAATCATCGGTATCTTGGAAATTCTCTTCTTCCTCTTCTCGATTGATGGCCTTTGGATCGTGGACATAGCCGTTTGCCCTGAGCCATTCGTCAATGCGCGCTTGCAAGCGACAGGTACGAAAATCCTCCAATCTTTTCAACTCGGATTCGTCTTTCTCCAAGATTTTGCGGAAGGAGGAAAGCAGATGCGGGCTTTCGAAGGCCATTTCCAGAATCGGCAGAATCTCGCGATTTTCGATTGTCTGCATGAATTCTCTAAGATCCTTCGCCAGTATGCTTCTTTCGGATTTTGGAATATATAAATAGCGCTCCCGATCTTTTTCGATTTCATCTGTCAAATCACGTAAATCGAACAAGTGGCGATGCACCAACTTTACGTTGCCTGTGTAAGTATCCAGATAGTAGCTATTGTCCGGTATTTCGTCCTGCCAGGACAAAAGCAAATATGACATGTCTGCACGAATTTTCCGCATCGTTTTCGCATTCAAAATGGTGGTCAATTGATCTTACTCTGGATTGTAGCTGTTAGTCTTATTGAATAAAGATGGAGAGCGCTTTGGATTTTCCAGATATTTTGCATATTCCGGTAGGAATCAATTTTGAATGCAGCAATTGTGGGAATTGTTGTTTGCATTGGCCAGTGCCGGCTACTCAGGCCGATTTCGATCGCCTTCATGACCTGAGCGTCCGAGCGCTTCTCGAAGAGTCAACGGCCGCTGACAAAGAGCAGCTGGAGTTAGCAGACTTGCTACCAGGCACCCAGTTTAACGAGCCATTTAAAGAGCCATCTAGCGAAAGCTTTAACAGGCTGTTTAAAAGATTGGCCGGCAAAAATGCTACGGACAAGCTCAGCCAGTTTCCCTACACGCTGGAAAAGAAGGCTGATGGTCGCTGCATTTTTCTCAGAGAGGACCAACGTTGTCAGCTGCATGCGACCTTCGGACCGCAGGCGAAGCCAGCAATGTGCCAGCTCTTCCCCTACACCTTCACCCTGGCACCGGATGGATTTTATGCGGCGCTTAGCTTCGCTAGCACTGGCGTTCTCCTCAATTACGGCGCTGCTCTCAGCGAACAGCGCGATTTTCTAATTACTCGTTTGGCTCTTTTCAAAAGTCTATTTCCCAACCTTTATTTGGACTGGTCGAAAATTCAGATCTGTGATGGGCAGTCTCTGCGATGGTCTGAATATATTTCCATCGAGCAAAGCTTGATCGAACACTTTCATCCGCTTAACCAGTCATCTGGAGATATTTGTCCAAGCCTGGTCGCGGCGTCGCGTAGTTTATGCCAAATCCAGACTGTCGATGGACATCTTGATCGAGATCATTTGGTTGAAGCGACTCCCGAGCTGGTCGATTTGCTTTTAGTCAAACACCTGCTTGAATTTTATTTTCCGCAAGATCTGTCTGCTCCGCCGGAGGAAACTTTGGATGCCCGCGAATTGCTGGAGAAGATGATCAAGCCACCGAGTGTGGTGCGCTACCGCATCCAGGATCAGGATTTGAGGTTGTCCGATATCTGCAAGCTGTCGCTAGGCAGGCTCAATAACGAATGCGAAAATTTATTGAAGAGATTTGTCTACTCGCGAATTTTCGGCAAATTGTATTTTGGTCCCGGGCTGGCAAATCTGAGCGTGATTGCTGGATTCCACCATCTGGGGCTACTGATTTCCTTGCTTAGAATAAAGCTAAAATGCGCTTTTTATGATCAATCAAAAGTCAATGGGGAGACGGTGCGCGGCCCGATTGAATTTACAGAGCTGGCGGAATTGGTTCGGGCTTTGGAAAGGCGTTTGACAACAGCGCGCTATACAAAAGAAGCGGTTGCCACCCTGCACGTTTTATTGGAGAGTCCCAGCCGCTTCGAACGGATTATCGGATTGGCTGGCTAATCGACCTGTTTCAATACCGGGTACGATTAGACTTATAGCTCCCGGCATAGTGAATGTCTGATAAAGCTAACGAGCCGCTGCCACCTAAGCAAATCGACAAGATTTGGCGGCGCATCTATTTTGTAGTGTTAGCGATACTTATCTTCGGGCTGGGTATCTTGGTTGGCGCACGGCTGAAGAATGAAAGTTCGTCGTCGGCACCGGCACTTAATCCAGGTCAATCACCAATATCGCTGCCGGCGAAGCTTGATTCGTTGCCAATCACAGCCAATTCGATTGCGAATATTTCAGCCGCTGCCCAAGCCTCTGTCGTCGATATCGATAGCCGACCACTGGTTGAGCAAGTACCCGGTCAACCTTTGAATTTCTTTGGCGGTTCTCACGTCGCCAACGGACAGAACTATCCCGAACAGCCGATTTCACCAGCTCAGGGTGCTGGATTGATCATCAGCGCTGACGGATACGTGTTGACGACCACTCATATTCTTCACAATGGCAGTTCGATTGAGGTGCGCCTGAACGATCAACGCGTCTTGCCGGCAAAACTGATTGGCCGAGATAGTTTCAGCGATTTGGCAGTAGTAAAAGTAGATGCCCACGATTTACCAGTGGCCAAATCTGGCTCCGGCAAATCGTTACGCGCTGGCGATTGGGTAGCCGCTATTGGCAGTCCACCTGGTTTTGGTCATTCGGTAACTGTTGGCACGGTTAGCGCTCTCAGTCGCTCGATGAACGATTCGGCTCCTCGCAGCCGAGTCGATCTGATTCAAATAAATGCGGCAATTAATCCCGCTAACTTCGGTGGCCCGCTCCTCAATATGAAGGGAGAGGTAGTCGCTATAAATACTTCCATACGTGGTGAAGCTCAGAACACCAGCTTTGCCATCCCTATTGAAGATGCTCGAAAAGTAGCGGCTCAATTAATCAAAGGTGGCGACTTGGCCCGCCCATACCTTGGCATTTTTATGCAAGATATCGATTCATTTAACAGCAAAGCGCTCGGTTTACCGACAAATGTGCGTGGTGTTCTGATTTCGCAGATCATGCGAGGCGGACCATGTGAAGCCGCCGGTTTGGCAGTCGGCGATGTCTTGCAGAAGGTGCAAGGCGTTGACGTGGTTACGCCAGCCGATGTACGTAAAATAACCAGAAGCATGCGACCAGGACAAGCGCTGGAAGTTTTGGTCTGGCGCAAGGGAACCACCCAGACAAGAAAGATTTCGATCGGCAAGTACCCGGATGAATTCTAATTTTGGCTTGTCTATCTGGGCATGGCGAAAAGAGAAATTGCCCTGTCGCCTTTGATCCAAAACGCACAATAATCGATATAATGCAACAAAGAAATTTATCTTTAAAGTTAAATGGCATCGACCTAAGATGCCCTTTGTGCAATAGCCGGTTGTCAGAAGTCTTTTACATTTGTTAGTCAATTGCACTTACTTTAATTGCTTCAAAATAATTGGAACCTTTGTCGTCTATCGGGGTCATTGGGATTAATCGACCTAATTCGGAATTTCGGTCGTGATCGCTTCGAGACTCTATAAATGAGGAGATAAACGGATGCCGCAAGAAGAAAAACAAGCATCGAATTACGTACCAAGACGCGGATTCGCCGCGCTCGACGCCGAACAGCGTCGCAGAATCGCCAGCATGGGAGGCAGAGCTGCGCACGAAAAGGGCACTGCCCACGAATTTACAAGTGAGGAAGCGGCGGCTGCCGGTCGCAAGCGCGGTCAAGGTGTTAAGAAAAGTGGCAATCAGCTGACACCGGTCAGCGAACCCACCCTTGAAAATTACGCTAGCGTCTAATTCTCAATCGGTTTCTAAGACTCCAGCATCCCCGTGTGCGGTATTTTATTACTGCGCTCTCTGGGATGCTGGAGTATTGAGTGACAATGGGCAGCGCTTGTTCCTCGTCGGGGATGGGAACTATGCTTTTCATGATTGGGAAAGATAGGTGCATTTCATGGGTTTGGTGGAAAAAAGATGCCTACCTTGTAAGGGCGGTATGCCGGTCTTAACGGCCGCTGAATGTGAACCGCTGCTGAAGGAACTGGATGGCTGGAAAATCGACGACGATCACAAGCTTGTCCGTTCCTTTCAATTTGACAACTTCGTCAAACCGATGCGCCTGGCCAGAAGAATCGCCGAGATTGCCGAACAAGAGCAGCATCACCCGGATCTCCTGGTGAGATGGGGTGAATTGAAAGTCGAATTATGGACGCATAAGGTGGACGGACTAACCGAGAACGATTTCATTTTGGCGGCAAAAATCGATCAGTGCGCGGCCCAAAACCGCTTGCTACCTAAATCGCCTGCCCGGATTTAGTAGTTGATTTAATCGCTGATTATTTGGGTCTCTTTGCTCTAATGAACGGAAAGATAGATTGCGCCCAGCATGCAAAGCACGACTATCAATACCGTCGGCAGGAACCAACTCGGATAGCCCCTTTCCAACTGACCCACTTTCATGCGCATTGCTCGTGATTCTCGTGCCACCGTTGCAGCCTTTTCGCTAGGAGCCGGCGGTGATTGGGCCCAAGCGGTGTCCGCTGGCTGGTTACCCTGCTCCGTCTTTTCTTTGATTCTTCTTACAGCTTCTGGCAAAAGCTTGGCCGCACCTTTTTCGTCCAGAAATTCCACTGCGCCCAATTGCATGGCCGCTCTAACTAAATCCGCTGAGAGTGACTGATAGCTGACTAAGAAGCTCTTGTCCGGATAACTCTCCTTAAGGCTATTAAGCAAGGCGAGACCCTTTTGGGGATCGGGCGACAGCTCAATCCAGATCACTTGGATACCCTGCTCTAGCGGCTGCCTGGCTGATTTGCTGCCGATCGTAGCCAAATGAGCAAGCTCCGGTTGGCTCTTGATCAGATCGTCAATATGTTTGTTCTGAGTGACGTCATCACAAATGACGACGAGCGGTAAGTTCACAGATAGAGAATCCTTAGATTAGACTGAAGAAGCGCTAGGGCTGGGCTACGGAAGAGTCTAATTGGAAGCCGGTCAGACGACCACTACAATCGAAAATATTACGACGAATCTCTTCGCTAGATACATTTCCTAGCTCCAGATCTCTATACATGCATAACAATTGTGTTGTCGTCATTAAACACAGATTTTTGTGCTTGGCAAACTCGAACAAGCCGTCCGGGTAATCAGATTCTGTTCGCTCTGCAAGTGGCTTGTCGGCCCAAGCTAAAGAGACTAGAAGCCCTTTCGGTTCAACTTCGTGCTTACCCCAGAAAGTAATAACGGATTCAGCCAAGAGGGCAATGTCAGCGCGCTGAACCTGTGAATCGCTCCTGACTAAACGCACGATTACTTCCGGACCGGGAGCGCCGGTCAAAAGCAACTCTTGGTGATTATCGTCAGATTGCTTCGCTTCCCAGCCTAATTTTGCTAAGACCGTCAGGCAAGCCTCTTTTAGTTCTGGCATTTCAGCGCTAAGCAGCGCTGACTTTAAGCTATCTATTTGCTGAATGGCTGCATCGATCTGGGCGATTTCTGTTTGCGCCTGCATAATTGATTCAACCAGAGCATGGCGCTTTTTCCGTAGTTCATCTAGCGATGGGAAGGTAACATCGGGACCTGTTTCTGAGGTCGTCACTTTCGATATTTCTTCCATCTTCTTGATCAAGTCTTGCGCTTCGGGAACCGGTGCCGTGGGCGCCGCCTCCTCGTCAGTTTTCTCGGCAACGATCGGATCGACATTGGGGATCTCCACTGTTTCCGGAGGACGATGGATAATCTCAGCGGATGTATTTTGTTCTGGTTCTGGCTGGCTTGGCTCAGGCGGCATTGCGTCCAGCGGTTGATTTGACGATGGTGTTTCTGGTAGTGGCATCGCCATTGGTTCTGGCTGCACCGCCAGTGGTGGACCGTCAGTTACTGTGCTCTCCGGTGCACTTTCCAGTTGACGGAGAATATCTTCAGCGCGTGCTGGACCTTTGCCTTCGAATGAGACGGAAGTTGTTGGTGGCTCACCGACCAATGCACCTGCTGAGGCAACAGTTTCCGCAGTTATATTTTGCAATTCTGCTTTTGTATTAGCTATTGAATCGATAGTCGCTTGAGCCGGTTGTGATTCATCGGTTTTATGGCCGTTGCCACCATTGCTGCCGGCTGCAGAAGCCGCTGCAGCCGCACGAGCACTCTGTCGTCTGATGTCGATGTGTGAATCAAACAACCATTTGGGCATCGTTGGAGAGTTTGATTCTGATTCCATGTTGGCGCTCCTGGAACTGACGAATTTCAGAGGTTCGGGCGGCGAATATTTAGGAGGAGGTGGAGGAGCCGGTTGCTCCTTCGTTTCACTGGCAGATGCTGGCACCATCTCTGCTTGTGGTGAAGAGTCCGTGGTTGAGGGCGGTTGCTGCCCCAACGGCTCCTCTTTGATTGGTGCCTGAGCAAGCGGTTCTGGTAATGCGGTTGTCGCTACGGGAGCGCCACTACCGTGATACTTGTCGTACCAGATTTGCACGCTTTCGATTAGTTTGCGATCGTAGTCCGGCGAATATGGTGCAGGCAAAAATAAGACTGTGCCGCCGAAGTCGCCTGCCGGCAACTGGGCAGCTATGCATTTGCGCGGGCCGGATGTAGCCAAAACAATATAACCGGGCGTGAGAAAGTCCTGCCGGATAATTGTGTTCCACTCTAATCCGGACTGATCGAGATACGTGGCAAATTCCGAAGCTTTGCCTTCATCTGTCGGCTCAATTACCCGCCCGTGAGAGGCGCTGCTCATGTGGCGAGCGTCATCATCGACTGCAGAATCAGGCGCCAGGCTTTCCAGCCAACCGTAATTATCGATAGTTTGAGTCGGTCCCTGCACTGTGAACGGCCGACAGAGAAAATAGATCAGCAAACCACCCTTCTCTAAAAATCTGACTAGTTCGACCATTCTCTTTTTCTTCAAATCGCTTTGAATTGCTTCTAAGGCCGAATCGCTACTAATTGTCAGGCTGGTGACATCGTCGCCGAGCTGGTTGTCGATCTCTTTGCGAAGCTCGGGCTCCCGATCAAAAATATGGAAAATGCTGACCGGATTGATGATGATCACTCTGTACGAATTAAGCGGGCGAGCTTGCCCTACTGTTAAGTAGCCTTCCTCGCCGAAGCCGGGGCAATTGATTCGTAAAATTTGCTCCTTTTGGATGCTACTCATAGGCTTACCTTTCTGATTTGACAAAATTACGTGCAACGCTCCCTGTACTTATACCCAGCGATGTTGCGGCTCACCCAAAACGCAAACCCTGAAATGGTCAACTGCCTGCGAGTTGTCAAGAACAATAAATATGCATATAAATTGGCATAAATAAGACTATAGATTGGCGAATCGGGCTAGCAGATTGCCGGTTTGAACCCACTTTTCTAGATCTAATTCAGCCAAGCTCTCTAAGCGTAAATCGGCTTCAGCATGATCCTGGTATCTTGTCGCTGGGCATGGAACCGCTACACACTGCATGCCAGCACTCTTCGCTGCCCGAATGCCGTTTATCGAATCTTCGATTACCAGGCAATTCTTGGGTTTCGCGCCCAGGCGTTGTCCGGCCAGCAGAAATATGTCTGGCGCTGGCTTGCCGTTTTTTACTTCTTGACCGGATGTAACGGCTTGGAAATAATCTCTTACGCCCAATGTCTCTAAGACCAAAGCGATGAGCGCACTGGTTGAGGAAGAGGCGATACCGGTGGGCAACTCTAGCTTTGCCGCTGTCAAAAGTGCAGCCTCTATACCGGGCTTAAGACTGGCGTGACGGCGAAAAAGATCTGACAGCACAGTCTCTTTGCGCTCCAGCAGTTCAGCTGGTGTAAGGTTCAGTCGATAGCGGGCAACCAGTACTGAGGCGCATTCGTACAATTTGCGCCCAAGAAATTCCCGGTTATCTTCCTCTGAGTAATTGACGTTATAGTCGCGTAACACTGTCTGATAAGCTTGAAGATGCAACGGTTCGGAGTCAACGATCACTCCGTCCATGTCAAAAATCAGAGCTCGTGTCACAGCGATTAAAGTCCCAGTCGGTATTAGCGTCGGCTCTTAGTGACCGAATTATAAGCGTTACAGCCAAAGACCCTCCAATTGAGATTCTTATGATAGGCAGCGCCTGATTGGCCAGATCCTAATGTAAATGAAGAACGAGGCGATCGATCTCAATTCGGGCTGAAGCGGCATAATTAAATCGATCCGGTCGATTCGGCGGCTGGAGATTGAGGGAAGCAGTTGTCTAAGCCAAACGCCCAATATCATCGTAAGGGCTTCGGTCTAAAAGAAGAGATCGGCGCGGAACTCAAAAGTGCTTATGAATCAGATCTAGTGGCACGTTTGCGTCTTGACGGTAAAACTGTTACTGGCGGGCGGGTGACGGTCAAGCTCGCTGATGCCTTTGGATTCTGCTGGGGTGTGGATCGAGCGGTTTCCATGGCCTATGAAGCGCGCCGACATTTTCCCGAGCGGCGAATCTGGATTACCAACGAAATTATTCATAACCCGGTTGTGAACAGCAACTTAAGAGCGATGCAAATCAACTTCGTGCCTGTTACTGCCGAGGGTGTCAAAGACTTTAGCGAAATCCAGCAAGGCGAAGTCGTTATCTTGCCGGCATTTGGTGCCAGCGTGCAAGAAATGCAATTGCTTGAGCAAAAGCGTTGCGAGATTGTTGACACTACATGTCCATGGGTTTCTCGAGTCTGGGTACGCGTCTCTAAGTACGAACAGATCGATTTCACGGCGATCATTCATGGCAAATATAATCATGAAGAGACTATCGCCACTTCGTCTCGTTCCAAGCATTATCTGATCGTCCAAAATTTGACCGAGGCTGAGTGGGTTTGCCATTATATTTTGCAGGGTGGGAAGAAAGAGGAATTTTTAGCCAAATTTCGCTCGGCATGCTCGAGCGGTTTTGATCCAGATTTGCATTTGGACAGAGTTGGCGTCGCCAATCAAACCACTATGTTAAAAGGTGAAACAGAGAAAATTGGCAAGCTTTTTGAACAAACTATGTTGAAGAAGTTTGGTCCAGAAAGCCTTGATTTGCACTTCCTCAGTCCTGGCGACACGATTTGCGATGCCACCCAAGAAAGACAGGACGCCATGCTCAAGCTGGTAGATGAGAAGCTTGATCTGCTTCTGGTTATCGGTGGATTTAATTCTTCCAACACCGGTCATTTGCAAGAGATCGCTGAAACAAGTGGGCTGCCTTCGTATCACATTGATGGGCCGACCTGCATCGGTCCGGGCAATTCAATCTTGCATAAGATCCCGCACAAGGAAGAATACTTGTCCACAGAAAATTGGTTGCCGGAAGGTTCGGTGACAATCGGCATCACATCTGGTGCGTCCACTCCGGATCAAGTGGTGGCGGAGGTATTGGAAAAAATCTTCGCTCTAGCTAAGTCCTGAGATCAGGACTGCTCTCGCAAGACCCTCAGATAGTCCTTGACGCTGCGAGCGGCTAAAATGCCGGTACCCACGGCGGCAGCGATGTAGGGATATGAGTCTGAGATTAAGTCACCGGCGGCGTAAACACCGGGGAGGCTGGTTTCGCCACGTGAACTAACCACTATCCGACCGGTAGGATCGCAGGCAATTTGGTCGCGAAACGGCTCGGTATTCGGAGTGTAGCCAATTTTAACGAAGAGCTTATCGATGTTGAGATTGCGTACTCTTCCAGTTTGCTTGGAAATGAGGTGCAAACTATTCAGCCGTGAAGAACCAGATATGGTGTCAACTTCGCTGTGCTCAAAAATCTCGATGCGATTATGAGATTTAGCCTGGCTTAACAAATCAGGTCGTGCTTTCCATTTGTCCGATCGATGAATCAAGGAGACTTGTTCGGCTGCCTCGGCTAGTTGAAGAGCCTTAAGGAGGGCATTGTCGCCGCCACCAACAACGGCCAGGCGCATTTTGTTGAAGACTGCCGGCGGGTCATAATTTCTGTAGAGGATGTCTTCAGCAAAGGTGCTCGCTCCCGGAACATCAAGGCGCTTCAGCCTCTGCCCGGTGGCAACAATAATCGCTTTAGCTCGATACTCTTCGCCATTGCAACCGAGCTTTTTGGCAGCGAGGTCGAACTTTTCCACTGTGCGTCCAAGAACAACTTTCAAATTGACACGGCTGACCAGATCATGCAAGTCGCGAGCGAGGACGCTGCCGTCTTTAAAGTAACCGCCAGCGAAATCAAGGATTTCGCTCTTGATCTCATGCAGCTGCCCGCCTATCGTAGTATGCCGCTCCAAAACTAAGCAATCCACGCCGCAAGATGCCAGGTCCAGGGCACAATTCAAGCCGGCTGGCCCGCCACCAATGATGATGGCGTCGAAAAGTCGATGGCTGCTCATGAAGAGAATCACGTCACGTGTCTTGCGGCTTCGACCAACAGGTAAATCTAATTTACAGGATCTGAACCTAACCACCGAATCGGCTCTTCTTAATACCTTTATCATTAGTCAAGTCTGTATGCCGAGCCCAGTTCGCTCTTTGTCCTTCACATCCTCATCTTAGCCAGCGGATCTTGACGTTTGCCTGGTTTCGACGTGCTAGCATGATTCGATATAGATTTTCAGTAGGGAACCAGTGGTTGTCGAGCCTGACCAGTCTCAGCATGGCGCCGTGCCCGCCGAGCCGTTCGAAAAAATGGCGAGAAGGGTGGTTCCCGAGCCATGGGGGCGGATAAATGATTCGCCGTTCATGAAAGCCTGCCGCCGGGAAAGAACGCCGTATACGCCGATCTGGCTAATGCGGCAGGCGGGTCGCTACATGCCGGCTTATCAAAAAATTCGCCGCCGGGTGGGCCTTTCTCGATCTCTGTAAAAATCCTCAGTTGGCGGCTGAAGTAACGGTCATGCCGGTTGAAGAGCTGGGGGTCGATGCGGCGATTATATTTGCCGATATTTTGTTGATTTTAGAACCTCTTGGTGTCGGTCTTGAGTTCTCCAAGGGCGATGGGCCGATCATCCATCGTCCAGTGCGCTGTGCTGAAGACGTTAGAAAAATGGCCAGTTTTTCTGTCACCGCAGAACTCGATTTTGTCATGCAGGCAATTAATCTAGCTCGTCAAGCGCTCCCTGCCGATATTCCGTTGATCGGTTTTGCCGGTGCGCCCTTTACGTTGGCTTCTTACTTAATTGAAGGGCAGGCGTCGCGAAATTTTGAGAAGACGAAGCAGTTTATGTATTGCCAACCGGCAGAGTGGCAGCAGTTGATGAATTTACTGGCCGATCTGGTGGCTGAATACCTTGCCGCCCAAGCAGAGGCCAGCGCCCAGGCCGTGCAGATCTTCGATAGCTGGGTGGGCTGCCTTTGGCCAATCTGACTACGAGGAATTCGTGCAACCATATATGGTGCGTATTCTGGATAAACTGCGGCATCGCGTACCGGTCATTCATTTTGGCACCGGCACAGCACACTTGCTCAAACAAATGGCCGCAGCCCAAAGCGCCGTGATCGGGCTTGATTGGCGGCTCAGATTAGATACGGCCTGGCAAGAAATTGGTTCAGACTTTGCCGTCCAGGGCAATCTCGACCCAATAGCACTTCTGGCCGAGCCGGCAACGATCAAAAAACAAGTTCTCGCCATTCTCAAACAAGCTAATCGTCAGCCGGGACATATATTCAACCTCGGTCACGGTGTTCTGCCCCAGACACCGTTGCAGCATGTCAAGTATTTAACAAAGATCGTGCAAGAACTTAGCCTGAGCTGAAATATAGCTGAACATATGGATATAAACGTATGGCAAAACATATGCCAAAACCTATGAAGATAGCGATTATCGGTGGCGGTATTGCCGGGCTAGCAGCCGCCTATAGATTGCTTAAAACAGCACAGAAGCGTCAATTACCAATTGACGTAGCATTATTTGAGGCGACTGATAGACTCGGCGGCATCATCAAAACAACGCATGACCGTGATTGCCTCCTGGAAGAAGGACCGGACTCCTTTGTCACTTTTAAGCCGGCAGCAGTGGCTCTGTGCAACGAGCTATCTATTGGCGATCAGCTCATTTCTACCAATAAACAAAATCGGCGAGCGTTCATTGTCTCCAAAGGTAAGCTGGTTGCGATTCCGCCCGGCTTCGTCATGATCGCCCCGACACGATTTGACCCGTTCTTCAAATCGGAGCTGCTTTCCAGAACAGGCAAGTTGCGAGTGGCCATCGAGAAATTTCTGCCGAAATCAAATTGCGTGGCTGACGAAAGTGTCGCCGCTTTCGTCACTCGTCGGTTCGGAGGCGAAGCTTTAGAAAAGATCGCTCAGCCGATGCTGGCCGGCATTTATACGGCCGATCCGACCAGACTTTCTTTGCGGGCAACGATGCCGCAGTTTCTTGAATTAGAGCAAAATTATGGCAGTGTGATCACTGGCTTGTTGCAAGAACAAAGAGCGAGGCGAGAGGGAAACAATGAATCCGCCGTCGGTTTTGGCGAAGATGGCCGACATCCAGCTAATGCCAGTGGTGCTAGATACGATGCTTTTGTTAGTTTTGCCAACGGCATGCAATTTCTTGTCGACACTCTCGTTGGCAGCATGCCCGGTTTACACATGCACCTGGGGGCGCCGGTTTTGGCAGTGCGCAAACAAGCCGATGACCTCTGGTCTCTGGTTCTCGCGTCACAAACTTTAGTCGACTTCGATCAAATAATCATGGCCGTGCCCACTTTTGTTGCTGCACAATTATTGTCAGAAGTCGATCCCGCATTAGCCCGAAGCCTCCGCCAAATTGAATACGCATCGTCGGCGGTGGTTAATTTACTTTTTCAACGACAAACAATTGACCATCCATTAGATGGGTTCGGGTTCGTCGTGCCGGCAATAGAAAAGAAGAAGATAATTGCCGCCAGCTTTAGTAGTGTAAAGTTTCCCAACCTGTGTCCTGTCGATAAAGCATTAATCAGAGTCTTCCTCGGTGGTGCTCTGCAACCACAAGTGCTCGCTTTGAGCGACGATGAGTTGATTAAATTGGCACTCGAAGAGATCCGTCCGTTGTTAGCGCTTACCGCCGAGCCGCAAGCAGCCTGGTTAAAGAGATGGCCTAAAGCGATGCCTCAATACGAAGTCGGTCATCTGGCATTGGTCGAAGATATTGAAATGGCGATGGAGAAACATGCCGGCCTGCACCTGGCGGGCAATGGCTTCCGTGGTGTGGGTATTCCGGATTGCATAGAGAGTGCCAATAAAGCTTGCCAAAAGATCCTCACCCGCTGGCAAGCGGAAGCCGTTACAATTTAACTGGTTAGTGGTTGGCTATTTAAATGACCGAAAGCAAACGGGCGCGCTCTAAGGCTACTAGATCCGGCTCCTGGGTAAAGGTGCAGGGCGGTCCGATATTTGCCTGCATCGACATGGGTACAAACTCATTTCATATGATCGTCTGCCAGGCATCTCCCGATCGCGATCACTTCGAAGTAATCATGCGAGTAAAGGAAGCGGTGCCCTTCTTTAGAGGCGCTTTAACCGCGCATTACATCGACGACGAGGCGTTACGATCGGCGATGAGAATTCTTGCCGATATGATCCATCGGGCTAAGGAGAAGAAAGCTTTTACGATTGTGGCTGTGGCCACCTCGGCGGTGCGTGAATCCAAAAATGGCGAAGATGCTTTGCAACGTTTGCGCAATGAACTCGAGCTCGATGCTCGCATGATCTCCGGCAAGGAAGAGGCTCGTTTGATTTATCTCGGCGTGCTCTGGAGTATGCCGAACTTACATGGCACTTTTGGCATTGTCGATATAGGTGGTGGCAGTTCAGAGATCATTTTGGCCGATCGCTCGCAGATTCATTTTGCTGAGTCGTATAAGTTGGGAGCAGCGCGGCTGACGCAGCGGTTTTTCCGCAAAGGGCAACCGACTGTGCAGACCGTGCGTGAATTGCACAACGAAGTGTTGGGAGTATTGCGGCGGCGGCGGCCAGGGTCAGTCAGTCGGGCGACTTCAAGCAACTGATCGGCACCAGCGGCACGATTCAAACGATAGCCCGCATCGACCGTGTACGCACAGGTCGTAAGGACTCGGAGCTGCACGGATATAAACTGACTCTGGAGAGTGTTGAGGAGATCGTCGCTTATATCGAAGAAGGATCTCTGGGCAAGGGCAAGATCAAAGGTGTTAGTTCGGATCGCAATCAAACAATTCTCGCTGGTTCAATAGTGCTTTTGGAAACCATGCGTTCGTTGGGGGCAGATGAGATCACCGTCTGTACGGCCGCTCTGCGCGAAGGTGTTGTCGTCGATCGATTCCTGCAAACCGGCTGGTTGAATGCTGGTCTGGAATTGCATCGCGATCCACGCTCTGCTTCAGTGCATGCTCTTCTTGATAAATACCACGCCGATTTTCAACATGCAGAACAGGTGGCCCGATTGGCTTCCGAAATTTTTCTCCAGACCCGCGGCTTGCTACATAATTATTCGGAAGATTATGGTCATCTTCTTTGGTCGGCGGCTATGCTTCATGACGTCGGCATGTTCATCGGCAGAAACGGCCATCATAAGCATTCCTATTATCTGATCAAAAATGGTGGCATGCTCGGGCACTCGGAAGAAGAGGTGAGCATCATTGCCAGCATCGCTCGCTATCATCGCGGCAGCGCTCCGAAAGAGACACACGAAGCATTCTATACATTGCTTGAAGAGGCCACACCAATGGTATCAGATATGGCATCAATGTTGCGACTGGCCGAAGCGCTCGATCGTGGACATCGTCAAGTTGTCGAAACATTGAAAGTGAAATTGGAAAAGCCGCCCCGCGACTCATCCGCTCCCCAAACCGTCACTCTTACTGTTAAGGTGAAACCTGGTGAGAACTTTGAATCGGAAGCCTGGGCATTAAGCGAGAAGAAAGAGTTTTTCGAGGAGCAGTTTCGAGTGCGCCTTAACCTTTGCCTGGACGTTCCCCAGTCACAGTCGGTAACGGCGAGCAAGTCCTAATTGCTGTAATTCATCCGCCACTGGACAGACAACAACTTCAATAATGACCAAGATGCTCGCCATGTACGGCCATCGAAGTGCGAGGCGATTCCTCCGCCAGCTTCTTGATGTGGGCAAGACGCCGTTCCATTTTCTTTGTCGAAATGGAATTCATGAACATCTTAGGTACCGGCAGTCCAAGATCCAGGCGAGAGGTCAGCTGCAAGATTGTCGATTTGCCACCATCGGTAGGCTCAAATGTCCAGTTGCCGTCCATCGCCTTGAAATGGTCAGACTTCAGTAGTTTATAGTCAATTCTTTCGTATGGCACTTCCGTGTGTTGCGTCACACAAACAGCTGTGCCCAATACTGGCAAGAAGCAAAATTTTTGCTCCAGCTTGTAGTCGTGTTCACTCGTTTGCTCGAGCACTCTCGTGTAGCTAATATCTGGATCATTATTTCGCTCTTCATGCACTGTTCGCCACACGACCTCTGGAGTCGCTTTGATCACAGTGCGAGCTGTGCACCAAGTAGCGGTATCGACTTTCTTCGAGTGGGCGTCGGTCCGGCTAGCTTCACTGGCTTCCAGCTGCTTTCTGGCAGAATCGCGAGAAGTCTGCGGAGCCGCTAAAATCAAGCTGCCGGCATCGGGATTGGCGCAAGCAATGGTTTGGCAAAAAAAGGAGATGGCAGCGGTAGCAAGGATGGTGGCACAAGAGAAGTTAATCGCCGGATAATGGAGATTGACTAAATTATTCTGCCGGCCGGTCTTCAATGCCACTCCAATGCCGGCAGATTTGCCATTGCCGACTGGCTGCGATCACCAGGTGATCTCAACTCCAGAATATCATGACTTCTAAGCAATCGGCTCAGAAAATCTTCAGGTCAAGAGGCTTTTATAAAGATCAAACGCCGATCGGGAAGAATCTTGGTACCAGCCGCCGCCAGCCCATTCGCTCGGCATACTCCTGGTAATTTGGCCCGAGACTTTCGAGCAACAATTTTTCCTCATATTTAGCCCGGTTAAGCCACAAAGGGGCCACTACACAAATTGCACACAAAACCCCGGCGATCGAGGTGGCTGCGAGCGCTGCCCCGAACAGGGACTGAATAATGCCCGAATAAACCGGATGCATGACGAAGGCGAGCAGACCATTGCTACGTACTTTTTGTCCTTCGAGAATTTCAGCATCAGTGGAAAACGCTTCGCCAAGCGAATACCAACCGCCGATCATGAAAATGAAGCCGCTGAGCATGATTACGAAACCAAGCCAGGAAACGATTTTGACCAGGCCGTAAGGATGGGTATCAGTAATGGCCAAAACCGGAATCAGCCCAGGACCTGAGATCAATCCGTTATACGCTAAATAGGCGGCAACGACGATCACGATGTTGAGCAGGGATGCGAATTGTGGTGCGCGTTGAATGAGAAAGTTACGCTCGTACTTCACGCCTTTGCCTCTCCGGCTAAATCCCTTTACCAAAACAGGTATCGATAGAAGGATGCCGGCGATAGTCAGTCCGGCCACAGCTAACGTTGGATTATTTAAGTGCACTCTTACATCCCCTTGATCGTGAATACCTGATCGGCTAAGCCTTGGTTGCCCTTGAAATTAGACCAGACGCTGTGAGCATATACCTTGCCTTCTTTATAATCCCACCATTCGACTGGCAACAAAGTCTGAGGTTCGATCAACGCCCGTTTATACATTTCGCCGTTAGGCTTGGTCATTTCCAGAACGTAAACGTTAATCGATTGACTTGGCTCCTGTACAGGCTGAGCTGTTACTTTGCTGGGACAACCTTCCTTGACGTAACCTTGCATCGCTCGCCAGATCGAACTGAAATCAGATTTGACCATTGGCCAACCGTTGATCGATTTCAAATAACTGCTGCTTGGGGAAAGCTCAACGGTGAACATTTTCCAGGGACCGCCGGCATGAGCTTTGACTTTCCCATCTGGTTCAAGTAGGGCAACCGAACCAGCATGTGGACCCGATTTTACTACAACCTTCAGCTGGTTGGGCTTTTTCACCCAGAGAGTGCCTGTCTCAGTAAGCGTCTCTCCATTTCTTTTATGGACTTTTTGCACATAATCGAAGCTGTAATCGGTGTAAGACTCGGAAGCCTTTAAACATCGGTCTATAAATGGTGCGCCATTTTCCATGTCGGTGGTACTACTGCGCACCACTGGCGATGCGTTGCTGATCAAGGCCTTGTCCGTCGATTGCTTGCTGGAAGCAGAAGCTTTTGCTAAAACGCTGGCGCCGAAGAACAATAAAAAGGAAACCGCAATGCATTGTATTTTAGTAGTCGTCATCGTGGTCATATAAATATTCCTTAATCGCTGCTCTCTCTCCTGGACTTATTACTTTACTATGTGTCGTTCTTCCAGTTGTTTTGGTTGCCGCCAGCGCCAATAAGTCTTAACGTCGGCGGCGCTAAGTTTTGCCATCGGCGATAAAAAGTTACCTCCTGCGGATTGCAGTCCGACCGAGGTTGACGCTGCCAGCCGACGTGGTTTTTTGCTAAACTCAGCGAAGTCCAAGCAGCGCAACATTGCGCACTGTTGCGGATGTCGAACCGGCGAGACGCATTGCTGAATTAATTGTGCCGAGTAAATTGAAAAATTTGGCTGCCATCCCATTGCCGTCAGCTCCCCAGGTGCTGGCACCTCGGAAAGAGGCTGAGATAAGCTCGATTAGAGGCGCCGATGGGTCTGAGCTGGCTTACCGCTTCTGGCCGGGCACCGCCGGCCAGTGTGTGGCCGTCTACTTGCACGGCATCGAGGGCCACAGTCAATGGTTCGAAAACACTGCTTCAGTGCTGAACAGTCAGGGCATTACCGTCTACGCCCCGGATCGGCGAGGTTCTGGCTTAAATGTCCGCGCTCGCGGGGATTTGCCAACCTACAAGCTGCTTTTGGCTGATTTACAGATTTTGCTGCGGATGATCTGGATAGAGCACAAAGGCCAGCCGCTTGTCCTCATTGGCAATTGCTGGGGTGCAAGAGCGGCTGCCATTCTGGCCGGCAGTAACAAAAAAATTACAACGGATCCACTGTCTGTGCCACTTTCTGGCCTGGTTTTGACCTGCCCGGCCATAAACACTAAAGTCGATTTTGATTGGCTGACAAAGCTGAAAATCGCATACTATAGTAGCCGCGGAGACAGACTAGCTGGTAAGTGGCCGATTCCTCTAACCACCCCCATGCTCACCGACAACCCAGTCTATCTCGAGTACATCGAAAAAGATCCGCTGCGCTTAACTGAAGCCACAGCTCGCTTTTATGTGGAGACCTTTAAATTGGGTTTATTGGCTAGATTTGCCGCTAAGCACATTGAGTTGCCTTTGCTGATTTTGCAATCTGGTAACGATCAAATTGTCGACATCGCAGCGCTCAGGCGTTGGTATAACAGCTGTAAGACGCCAGAGAAAACCTATCGATTGTTTCCTGAAGCCGTACACAGCCTCGATTTCGATCCGAACTGCTTTAAAGAATATTCCTTGGCACTGACTGAATGGTTATTATCCAGGTCCAGGGCGGCAGTAAAATGAAGATCATTGCAGCCGATCTATACGTAGTTAAACTGCCATTTCGCTTTGCTTTCAAACACAGTCTGGCAAGCCGGAACTATTCCGAGAACATAATTCTCAGACTGGTTGTTGAAAATGGCTCACTGCAAATTTCGGGCTTCGGCGAAGGAATTCCACGCAGCTATGTGACTGGCGAGTCTATTGCCAGTTCACTGGCAATCTTGAAAGATCAGTTTCTGCCGAGATTTTTACAACGAGAATTTGTCCGCTATGAGGATCTTAAGCAAGCAATAGAGAGCGAGTTTGCAGCGCTCAAGTTGGCGGAGAAGTCCTATGGGGCTGCCTGGTGCGCCCTGGAATTGGCGCTGTTAGACGCGGCCGGACAGGTTTTTGGCAAAAATCTTACAGCGATGTTGTCCGGATCACGTCAGGCTCATCCGGACAGAAGCATTCGCTACGGTGGCGTTGTGCCGTTAGGCGGAAGAGTTGCTCTCACAGCGATCCTTTCCTTTTATAAGTCATTCGGTTTTCAAACTGTGAAGCTTAAGGTGGGCAACGATCTGGAAGATGATCTGGGCGCATTGCGTCTGGCGCGTCGTATTTTGGGTCAATCTGTCGTTTTGCGGGTGGATGCAAATTGTGCCTGGACTCTTGAGCAAGCGCTAGCGGCTGCGCAACGAATGCGGCAATTCAACGTCTCTTCTATTGAGCAGCCGTTGCCGGCTACTGATCTAGAAGGGTTGGCAAAACTGACCAAATCTGTGCCTGAGGAGATTGTTGCTGATGAGTCTTTATGCACTATTGTTCAAGCCCGGCAGTTAGCAGCAAATAAAATCGTGAGCGGATTCAATATTCGTATTTCGAAAGTGGGTGGCGTTCTGGCGGCACAGCGGATCGCCCAGATAGCGCGACAGTCCGGCATTGCTGTACATTTGGGAGCGCAGGTGGGAGAATCAGGCATTCTCAGTGCGGCCGCTCGCGCATTTGCATTAAGTGAAGATCCTTTTGCCAATTATGAAGGATCCAACAGTTTCTTCCTCCTCCAAAGCGACCTGACCAAAGAGAATTTGAATGTAGGATTTGGTGGAATTGGCAAACCTTTATCGGGAAATGGCCTGGGCGTAAATGTTGTGCCGTCAATTCTCAAAAAACTGACTGTCCAGGAACAAACGGTAGCGGCAACCATCGATAGTCAGGACAAGGCTTCGGCACCTTTGGTAAAGAAATGATGTTTCTCAAAAATCCAGATATAGCCATTGGCCAACTGTACCGGGCGGCTCTGCATGTGCAGCCCTTTTACAAAGCGTTGCGTAATCCGGCAGAGTATCAAGAACGAAAGCTGCTGCAGATGATCAAGAATAATTGCGCTACAGCTTTCGGACAGAAGCACAAATTTGATCGCATCAATTCCGTAGCCGACTTCCAGTCGTACGTACCGCCTGCGCAATATGAGGATTTGGCGCCCTATATTCAGAGGCTGCGGCAGGGCGAAAAGAATCAATTAACTGCCGAGCACCCTTTGATGTTTGCTACTACCAGTGGTACCACTGCCCAGCCTAAATTTATACCTATCACAGAAAGTCATTTACGCGACTACACGCACGCTTTTCAGATTCATAACTACCATATGGTTCAGGATTTCCCGCAGGTGGCAACTGGGCGATTTCTGATCATTACCAGTAATGACGAAGAGGGCGTCACTCCCGGAGGGTTGCCCTATGGAGCGGTATCCGGACTCTTGAATCGCCGACAATCGCCAATTATCCGTAGGCATTTTGCTATCCCCTATGAAGTTTGTAAGGTGAAGGATGTCGATGCCAAATACTATCTTATGCTGCGAATTGCGCTCGCCCAAGACGTAACGGCCATTCTTTGCTGCAATCCGTCGAGCCTACTTTTGCTGGCCGATCAGTTGCGAGAACACGCACCAGATTTGGTAGCAGACTTATATGATGGTGGTGCTAAGCGACGTTATGCGCCACCTCCTCATCTCGCCGCCGCTCTGGCGCCATACCTGAAGCCGCACAAACAACGAGCCCGGCAGATCGAAGCGATTTTCAGTGAACATGGTGCCATTACGCCGATGCTGGCCTGGCCGCAGCTGTCTGTGCTCTCTTGTTGGAAAGGCGGGCCGATGTCCTTCTATTTAGAGAAACTAAATCAATTCTATGGTGACACGCACATTCGTGATTTTGGCTACATGGCGAGCGAAGGCCGCGGTTCGATTCCGATCAGCAATCAGGGTGCTGGCGGCATTCTAGCGATCACCAGTCACTTTTTCGAGTTCCTAGATGAACAGGACATTGAACGCCCAACTCGACGTTTTCTTTTAGCTCATGAGCTACGTCAAGGCGGCCGCTACTATATCTACTTTACGACGGCAGCAGGTCTCTATCGCTACAACATAAACGATTTGGTCGAGGTGGTCGGATTTAAGGCAAATACGCCGATCATTCAGTTTGTCCGCAAAGGACTTGGCGTTAGTTCTGTCACTGGCGAAAAAATAACAGAAGAACAAGTTTTGGTCGCCCTTACACATGCTACTCGCCAGCTCGATTTAGCGGAAATCAGCCATTTCACGACCGAAGTGGAATTAGCCATGCCGCCGCAATATGTTTGTTATGCTGAGGTGCGCGAAAACATTGCCGAATCGGTAAGAAATGAATTCATTCGCATTTTCGATCATTCGTTGAAAATGCAAAATCCTGAGTATCAGGATAAGCGCGAGAGTAGAAGACTCGGCATGCCTGTCCTCAGAGTATTACCGCCAGGCACTTACACTCGTCTCAGGCAGCAGTGCGTAACCGAGGGTGCGCCCGAGGCGCAAGTGAAAATACCGCTCCTTAGTTCTCCCAATTCCTTTTCTGGCAAACTCGCTTTGCTGGAAGTGCTATAGCTAAAAGGCGATGCCGCAAAGTATCATCAAACAAAGCAAACCGTCAGTCGCCGTCACTGGTGCTGGTGGTCTGGTCGGCAGTTACCTCTGCGAATATCTGGCTAAAAAAGAATACCGTGTTACGGCTTTAGTCCGTAGCGCGAATCGACCGGCACATTTAATTGACTGTGCGAATCGTTATGCTGATTTTGTCAAAATAGCTGTGGCGGATGTTACTAACCCTGCTTCTTTGAAAAGCACATTTTCGGGGGTGGACGTCGTTGTGCATGCAGCGGGCAATGTCAATCCTTATGGTTCGAGACAGGCAATATTTGCCACAAACGTTGATGGCACACGCAATGCTTTACGCGCTGCTATTGAAGAGCAAGTGAAACAATTCATCCACGTTAGCAGCTTATCCGTAATCACCGGACAAGGCGATCAATACGACGTGAACGAGGAAGCTGAGCCTAAATATTGTGGAGAGAATTACGCCGATTCGAAAGTGGAATCGGAAAAACTAGTTCTAGCACAGAGAAATGCAGATGCGATCAAAGTCACAGCGATTCGTCCTGGCTTTATTTATGGGCCACATGAACGGACATGGATGCCCAGACTAATCGAATCGATTAAGTTGGGCAAGGCTGCTCTCATCGATGGCGGCACCAAAGAGACGAATGTAGTCTATGTCGAGAATCTGTGCCGAGCAATCGAGGGGGCGATCCTCAATCCGTTAGCATACGGTGAGATCTATAACATTACCGATGGTCAGAAGGTGACGAAGAAAGATCTTTTTGATGCGATCTCTGATGGTTTGCAAATGCCGAGAGTCAACAAACGCATTCCTGGCTTTCTGGCCAAACCCTTCTGTGAATTGGTTTCGACAATCGCTCCGTTTCTGCCTGCAACAAGTCAGCAAAAATTAGCTCGTTATTCGCGCGCGGCGTTTCGTTTGGCCGGTCTAAATCAAGGCTTCAGCATAGCTAAAGCCGAGCGCCAGCTAAATTACACGAGCCGAGTGCTGTTTGCTCAGGGTATGGCTGAAACGCTTGCTCATTTCCGGACTGAGACAATTTCCAGTAGTGCAGCCAGCAATAAAGAGCGATCTTCAACCGTGGGCGGGAGTGTCGGCAGATGAACGTAAGCGAATTTGTCGTCGACTATTGCCAGCGGCACGCTCATCCAGTCAATGCTGTGTTACATGTGGTTGGTGTGCCGGCCACCTTTGCCGGCGTCTATTTCATTTGTGTCAGGCACCTCTCTCTTGGCCTGACATTACTGGTCGCCGGATATCTTTTGCAATATGTCGGCCACGAAGCGCAAGGCAACGAAGTCGGTGAGATCACACTAATTAAGAAAATCTGGCGACGTTTGTCTAATCGCAGCGTAAACACGAACAGCAGCGAGGGCAGCGCGGCGAAGAGGCGTGCGCAACCGAGCGTCGTAACGCGCGGAGGAGCCGAGCGCAGCGAAGGCGACGGAGCGCTTAAAAAAGGATGACTCGCAGCGGTTACGTTTTGGTAGATGGGGCAAGCGGTTACGTTGGTAGCCATCTGGTCTTTGCCTTGAGTAACGGTGCATATGGTGTGCGATGTCTGGTGCACCCTAAAGCACAAGAAGAGGATATTGCCGTTTTGAAATCCTGCAAAGCAGAAATTTTTCGCGGCAGCCTGATCGATCCGTCGTCAGAAGAAGCTATTCGGCGAGCTTTCGAAGACGTTGTCGCAGCTGTTCACTTGATTGGTAGCGTAGCGCCAAAACGCGGTGAGAAGTTGAGCGATCTGCATATCGAGCAAACTCGAGCGTTTGTCAAATATTGCCAGGAAGCGAAAGTGGCGAAAATTGTCATGGTTACGGCGCTTGGTTCGGGTAAACAGGCAAAGAGCGAATATCACCGGACGAAATGGCAGGCAGAAGAGGTCGTTCGCCGAAGCGGCATTCCGTATGTCATTTTGAGGCCTTCCTTGATTATCGGGCGCACTTTTGGTCGGCGAAACAGCAAGCTGGTGATGCGCTATCTAAAGATTATTGGGACGAAGCGAATTGTGCCTCTCATCGCTGGTGGTGGCAACAAGGTGCAGCCAATTTTTGTCGGTGATTTGATCTTTGCCATTATGAGATGTGTTTTCACTGACGCGGCTGATGCTGCCGTGTTTGGTCACGAATTCGAACTAGGAGGCCCGGAAGTCATTACCATGCATCAATTTGTGGAGATGCTCATGGAACAAGTGGTTGGCGAAAGAAAGTCAATTTGTTCCGTTCCGGCGCCATTAGCTAATGCTTTTGCTGTGGCTATGCAGATCTGTCAGGAGGTTCCGACCCTCAGCACCGATCAAGTAAGAATTGCTCAGCAAGACAACATTTGTCACGAAAATGCGCTTAAATTGGTGTTGGATATTGAACCGACGTCATTGAGCAAAGCATTGGCAACCTATCGAGGTAAAGCATCACCTGAGTTGCGCCAACCTCGGATTTCAGCTTGAATGACAGTTGAGCTAATGCTTATTTTCTAGGATCGACTTGTGGAATCATCACCAACTGGCAAAGTATTAATAACAGGAGCAGGCGGCTTTATCGGTTCGCATCTGGTGCGGAAGTTGTGTGCCAGAAACATCTCAGTGCGAACTTTCTCACGGTCGAGCAATACACCGCGGACGCTTATGGATTTGCCAATTGATCATTGGGGCGGCGATATCATGAATTTTGAACAGGTATCGTCTGCAGTACGTGGCTGTGATACCGTTTTCCACCTGGCTGGGCTTGTCTCCTACAGGAAGAAGGATGCGCACCGGCAATATGGAGTCAACGTCGTTGGCACTGCCAACGTCATGCGGGCCTGTCTGCAAGAGAATGTCAAACGCGTGATCCATACGGGTTCGGTAGCGGCCATGGGCATTCCGCCCAACGGAGTGCTGGGCACTGAGACGCTGGAATACAATTTGGGTGGTAAAGGACTGAATTATTGTGATACCAAATACGAGGCGGAGTTAGTAGCCATGGAGGCATTCAAGCAAGGAGTGCCAGTTCTGGTGCTTAATCCAGGCATTGTTCTGGGCGAGGGAGATACCCATCCTCACCACCATGCCATTTTTGCCGCCATGTCCAAGGGCTATATGATCGGTGTGCCGCCTGGCGGTGTGCCGTTCTCAGATATCAATGATGTTGTTGATGCTCACCTTAATGCCATGACTCTAGGCAGGACTGGCGAACGTTATACATTGGTCAGTGCCAATTTATCGTACCGTGATGCAGCGCTTGCGTTTTCTCGGCTAAACGGCGCTCATGGGCCTCTCTTTACTTTCCCTGGTTCTTTCTTGGTTGCTTCCGGATGGCTGGTTGAATCGCTCGCCCCACTTTTCGGTTTTGAGCCACCGCTTACCTGTCAAAACGCGTGGCTGAGTCAATACAAGATTTTTTTCAGTTCACAGAAAGCGATAGATGAGTTGAATTTTCATCAAACTGAGTTCCGGGAGACTGTGTGTAGGACGGCGAGCTACTATTTGGGTCTGCTCGGCGCACCGGACAATAAAAAAGTCATGACTTCCGGTAGATGTTAATCGCTAGACTTTTTGCTAATTTAGAGCTCTTGACAGGGTGGGTCTGGCAACCGCTTGACAAGACTTAATGCATGGATGTGCGGAGGCATGGCTTTTTCAGCGAAAATCCGACTGAAAGAAAAAGTGGTTGTTTTTCTTTCTAGCGGACAGCTGGTCAAGCCGACATAGACTGTTGAGGATCGATAAAATTGGGCACTGACGGTAATATATTCAGAGCAAAAATAGTCTTACATTCGTTAGTCGGCTTGAGGCGAAGCCAGCCAGCAAGGCTTCCCCAAACCAGAAGGTGGATTTTTGGTTAGTAGTGTCTTGAAAGTGGGTCTTCCGGAAACGCATAGTGATGCGGTGAGCGTCGCCCGTTATCCGTGGATAGTCAATCCGGTGATTGACTTTCTTTTTGTCTTCGGTGGGCTGGTTTGGATACTACTTTTGATCAATTATGTCTTTCTCGGTTGGACAGTTCCGGGAAATATCGTCAATGGCGATGTGACAACGAAGTTTCTGATGACTGTCGTGTTGCTTGGACAACATATATTTGCCGATTCGCACACAGCCGCTACGTACATGCGGATCTATCCAACCGAAGAAGCGAGGCGGCGCTTTAGCTTTTTCGGCAGGATTTTGCCGCTTTTGTGCATACCAATTTTTCTTTATGGTGAAATTTGTCCGGGCGGTGCCGGTGTCTTGGTCTATTTGTATTTGATTACAGTTTTCTGGCACTATGCCTCTCAAGTCTTTGGCATCTCTTTGATCTATTGCTACAAGAATAATTACCAGCTCGAGCGCTGGGAGCGGGAGATATTTCGGCTTTTCATTCAGGTGATGATCGTTTTTGTTTTCGTCAGGATGTTTACGTTTAGAGAATACAGCCCGAAGAATTTCTTCGGCATCGAATGCCCCTGGTGGGGTCCTTTGCCTGAATGGATGTTTTCGGCAGCGCTCTTTGCTTTTCTGAGCATGTCGGCTGCCTTTGCTTTCGTCTTGATCAGAAAAGTGATCACCGATAAGCAATTGATACCTATACCGGCTGTCTTGCCAGTGGTGACAGTAGCTGCCATAGGCTTGAGCTCAGGCGTTACCAGTGCGTTGTTCTGGCTTTACGCACCACCATTCTTCCATGGTAGCCAGTACGTGGCGGTCTCCATGGCCTACTATTTGAAGGAGCGCGGTTTGCCTGAAAATTCGCCGCCATCTGCCGTGGCTAAGCTGTTCTGGACACCGCAAATGTTTCGCTATTTAGGTTTAATTGTTTTGTCCGGCGTCTTTATCTATGTGGGTATACCGCATATTTGCGAAGGGTTTGGTGTCCCTTTTGCAGTCACAGCCGGAGTTTGTTTGGCTGTGTTCAATTTTCATCACTTCCTCACTGATGCGGCCATTTGGAAATTGCGTGATCCAAAATGCAGAAAGATTTTGCTCGCTTAACGTAATTGTTAGCACCGAGGACCGGCCATGGTAAGTAGTAGCTTCGCAGCCCGGCCAAGCTTTGCCAACGACAGACCAATAGTTTCCGCTCGCGTTGGACCGAACCCGTGGATTGTCAGTCCAGTTTTCGACTTTCTTTTTGTCTTTGGGGGCTTTGTCTTTCTGATGGTCGCCGCTCAGCTGATCTATTCGGGCTGGCATCCTTATGATGTCCAATACGGTCTGATCAAATCGCCATGGCTGAACATTGCTGTTTCAAAATGGTTCGTTCTGATCGGTTTGATCGGCACGCATGTCTTTGCTGATGCGCATACAGCTGCCACCTACATGCGAGTTTATGCTACACCCGAAAGCAGACGGCGCTTTAGACTTTACGCCCATTATCTCCCGTTCGTCAGTCTATTTCTTTTTGCCGTGGCCATGGCTTATCAGCCGATGGCCGGGATCGTCGTCTACATTCATTTGATGTGGGTGTACCAACATTACACCTCACAAACCTACGGTATCGCCTTGATTTATTGTTATAAACGCGGTTATGTGATGACGCCTACCGAGCGCCAGGTCTTTAAGTATCTTTTGCAAATGCTCGCAGCCACGGTAATCACCCGCGTTCTGACCTTGTCCTGTTTTTCCCCCAGCAACTATTACGGTTTGTCTTTGCCGTTTTGGGGACTGCCTGTCTGGTTGTTTCACTTGAGCAGCTTGCTGCTTCTTGCTCTGACCGTCATCTGGATTGGCCTGGTTGTTCGCCGCTTTGTCCGGCTAAAGCAGCTGATTCCGTTGCCAGCACTGGCATCGGTACTCTGTGTTGCGGCAATCGGTTTAAGTGCAGGTTACGCCAATGCCATGCTCTGGATGTGGGGTGCTGCTTTCTTTCATGGCAGCCAGTATTGCGCGGTCTCGCTTGCCTATTATTTGAAAGAGCGCGGACTACCTGAGGGTCTTTCTTCCTGGGATGTGTCTAAAACGATGGTCAGCCCGATCGGTTTGAAATGGATCGCTACAGTCATTCTTTCTGGCTGTTTTATCTATGTTGGCGTGCCTGATTTCTTTATGAAGTTTGGCTTCAACTTTGTCATCACCGCTTCGATTATTCAAGCTTGCTTGAATTTCCATCACTTCGTTACCGATGCGGCTATCTGGCGCCTGCGCGACCCGAAGTGTCGCGAAATTCTCTTGGCGTAGGTGATCTATGGCTAAATTGCCCTTATTGTTGAGCAGACAAGGTGATTCCATGCAGATCAACCGGGCTGCTAAACTGATCACCACAGTTCGCTTTAAGCGTCTACTTTACATCTATTCGTTGACAAACTGTCTTGGGTAGTCGAATCATAATGCAGCATGGAAAATCCAGCACAGGCTATGTGGAGGACGACGTCTTCGCCGGTGTCAAAGCCTGGCATTTGTTTGTCTTATTGCTGCTTCTATTGATCCTCGGCTCCTATTATGTCGGCGGCGTCATGCGCGAGGCGTACACAGTCAGACCGGCGAAGATTTTTCGCCAGTCATTTACCAACGATATCCAGGATGTGCAAGAGCTCCAAGGGGGCGGGCAGCTTGGCAGTTATTTCAATGTCTGGCTGACCTTTAAATGTCCAAAAGGAGCTCACCTGAAAGAGGCATCACGCTTTGGCAATTCTTTTGCCGGTCAAGCGCAAATGTGGTTTAGAGATAGGGAGCTGGGTAGCGATTTGCAAAATCCCGATGACCTCGAGCTTTTGGCCCGTTCCGATCATGATAGCGTTGTTTCCATTATCAATGAATGGCTTTTACACAATAAGAAAACTGGTCAATATTACTTCCGTTCCTGGGGGCAAAAGTGAAAAGTAGAAGAGACGAAATCAACAGCCCTTTCCTGGCAACTTTTTTGTTAGCCACTCTTTTCATTTGGCTGTCTTTCGCCTGCCCGGCCTATGCCAGCGGCGGCCCGGCCGAAGTTGGCGATCCGCTTTATTTTGCCGGCATGGATAAATTTGACAGCAAGAACTACAAGCAGTCGTGCGCCATCTTCAAGCAATGCGTAGCCCAGCATCCGTGGGATCCCGCAGCCATGTATATGTATGCTCTCAGCTTACAAAAACTCGGTCAATATGGTGCAGCGATCAACATGTACAAAGCGGTGATGAATCAATTTCCCGACTCGGCACCAAGCATTCGATCGCAATCAGCGATGGCCATGCTCGACCCTGGTTATCTCAAGACCTGGAGAGTAACGCAGGCCAAGACAATTAAAATTCCTCGCGACACCGGTCCGGATTTAGTCGGGACGAATCTGCCTTTGCCACCACGCGATGCTTGGCCCTTCAGAAGATTGAATAACGACATGGTCGTACATGGCTCGCTCAACCGCGCGGGTTGCCTGATGGTCATCGATCAAAAGTCCGATCTGTCTTACATTGGCGTTAATCAATTGAAGGAATTAGGTTTTCCTGCCCAGGCAGTGAATGAAGATGCAAATCCGATCTACCGTTGTGACATTCAGGTAGGTGGTATACACAGGATCGAGTTTCCAATTCACGTACAGAATCAGAGAAGCAGCCCGCCGCTATTGGGGCAAGATTTTTTGCATAATTACAAACTTGTTGTTAACGATAAAGTCGGCAAAATATTCCTGGCCCAAATATCAACCGCGCCTTTACTCACCTCAAAACTGGTGACAATCAACAATCAGACTTATGACACGTTTGAGGTGCCTTACAGGCTGGACCAAGGTCTGGTTATTGTCGACGTCACCGTTGACCGAACACGAAGGCCGATGATTCTTGTGCCGACCTCCGATATAACCTCGTTTGGTGCCGAGCAAATTGATTCATCCTATTATCAGGATAGTGAATTGAAAGTAACGGCAGAGGGCGAGAACCAGCTCGAAAGGACGCGTCAAATACAGATTCAGTATATGGCTTTGGGCAAGATCGAAAAGCGTCTAGTGCCGGCAATGGTCATTGATTACGCCTATCCTCGCTTCCAAGCAAACGAGTATAACTTTAGCCCGTATCCAAAATTAGGTCGTCAATTTTACGCTGGTTGGAAACTGCAAGAAGTGGATGAGAAAAGAAGAGTCGTCCGCTTTATCTCAGAGACGCCGGAGAAGTCTCATTCCTGAAGGTAGTCTTGCCTTCTGTATCGAAGAGGACGCAGCGCCTTTGGAAAATACCCAGACTGTTCGCATATCCGTTGCCGAGGCTGATCGCCAATCGACTCAAGCCGAGACATTTACTCGTGGACACATGGTTTTCTTGTCCGCTGTGCTCTGCTTCTATTATTCGATCATTGCTATTTGCATCAGTCCTGATGGCTATTTCAAAACGGCAATTTATCCATATATGAAGCCAATTGCTGATTGCTTTTCGCTGCGCCAAGCTTGGAACTTGTTTAGTCCAGAAGTGAGAACGACGAACGGACATCAGACAGCGATCATCACTTTCGCCGATGGATCGCTGAAATTTTATGAGTTCCCGCGCATGGAAAAATTGGACTTCTTCGGCAAACTGAAGCGGGAGAAACTACGCAAGATGTTCATCGATAATCTGCCCACTCAGGGCTTTGAACAGTTCCGCCCATCTGTCGCTAGAGCGCTGGCCAGGGCTAATAACGATCGGCAAAATCCGCCGGTTTTGGTAACGCTTCAGTACCACTGGGTGAATACTCCTCCACCGGAAAATTGGCTTTATCGGGATAAGTTTCCCGAACACGTAAACCATGGAGTGGAATTGATTTATAAAGTACGTCCGGAAGATCTGCGATGACCATAAAGACAATAATCAATGCCTGGACAAAGTTTTGGTTTGAGCCATCCTCGCCAACGCCTTTGGCTCTCTTTCGCATCTTTCTCGGCTTGATTGTGCTTCAAGACGTACTGTTGATGCGCCTTCCCGATTGGCGCCTATATTACAGTGAACATTCGCTGGTGCCGATCGGTGACATGATGGTGAACTTCTGGGGCAAGGATCCCTATTTCGACCTGATGGTTCTCCTGCCGCCAGGCGATCAATGGCAATTAGGTTTCTTATGGTTGTATGCTCTCGTTGTTTTATTGGTCACAGTAGGCCTGTTTACTAGATTCAGCACAGTTGCGGCATTCTTGATGAATCTCTCTATGAACAATCATTTTGAACTAAATCAAAATGATGCTGACGTTTTCATTAGATTGAGTTTGATGATGCTTTGCTTTTCCAATTGTGGGGATGCCTTTTCCTTCGATAATCTGATCAGGTCTTTGCGGACGGACTGGCGTAAAACCGGCTTTCGACCACGAATGGCACCGCAATGGCCTCTGCGCATGATTCAGCTGCAAATGGCCATCGCCTACTTTCATTCTTTTTTGTCCAAGCTTTCCGGTAATCATTGGGTAACCGGCTTGGCTTGTTATTACTCGCTGCGCTATGAGGAAATGGTGCGCTTTCCACTGCCTAAGTTTTTTGATCAACTCTGGGTTTGCCAGATACTCAGCTGGTATACGCTGGTGGCTGAATTTTGTCTGTGGACCCTGGTTTGGATTAAGGAATTCCGATATTGGGTGTTGCTGGCGGGCGTTCTCTTGCATCTGGGCATAGAATATACGATGAACTTGCCGCTGTTTGAGTGGCTCTTCATCTTTTCGTTCGTAGTTTTTGTTTATCCTGAAGATTTGACTAAGGCGATGGACTGGCTAAAGGCTAAAATTGCCGAATTGGATGGTGCACCATTTACAGTGGCATACGACGGTGATTGCATTTTTTGCCTGAGAACTGTTGGCTTCCTGCACCGACTGGATATTTTCGGCCGTTTCAACTTCGTTGACTTTCACGATCCCTCGCAAATCAATTTTTATCCTGATTTGGACTACGCTCGTGCCGAGCAAAGGATGCAGTTAAAAGTGCGCGATCGCTGGCTTGAGGGTTTTTATGCTTTTCGCTTTATGACCACCAGAATGCCACTCTTTTGGTTGCTGAGCCCACTACTTTTTATTCCGGGTATGGACTGGTTTGGTGAACGCATTTATAACTGGGTGGCAAGCAACCGGTACCTTATACTGGGAGGGACGTGTCAAAATGCTGTCTGCCAGACAGCGCCTACTCGACTGGAAGTATAATGCTATATTTGCGCCTCCTTGTAATTTTACTTTTGTTCGCGGCAGTGATCATGCTGGCCGTGCCCAGAAGAATCTTTGAGATGCAAAATGCAAATTTGCATAATCTAGATGCGAGTTTGCAGCATGAAGAATTGAAGAGTCTCAAAGCGTTGAAGGATTATGGTTCGACACCGAATTCCGCCGAGTATCTGCAAGCGGTTGAGAATTTGGCCTGGGTTTATTGGCAGGAGGCGAAGCTACCCGAGGCTGAGAAGTGGTTTAAAGTGCTTTGCCAAGCCCGCAGAGCCAACCTCAAACATGAATATGATCCGTCATATGTAAAAGCCGAGTTGTGCCTGGCTGGCGTCTATCGTGACACACAAAAATATTTTCAAGCCGAAGCGATTTACAAAGAGATTCAAGCCTACGAACAAAAATTCTTTAAACCACCAAACCTCTATCTGGCTCGCGATTGTGCCAATCTCGGTCTTATTTATTATTTGCAGGCGCAAACTACTGACGATGTTAAGGTCAAGAAAACCGAGCTTGATTTGGCAAGGGCGATGTGTGACACCGCACTCGACCAAGACAAAATGTTGCCTGGAACCGCTCGTTTACAGGGTATTGTGCTTTCCACGGAGTACTTGGTTCTCAGGGATTTAGGTCTGCAAAAGGAGTCCGACGCAGCGAAGGCTCGCGCCGATTCAATTTTAGCTGCCGCCAGAAATGGAACGATTGAGCCGTGATCGGTGCATCGGCTGGAAGTGAGCAGACTGGCCTTAGCCTTCTGAGAATCAAAAAGCAAAATGTAATTGATCTGCTAGCCTTGACTGTTTTTTGCTTATTGGCGATCGCCATAAATTGGAAGACGCTGCAGGAAGGCCTGATCTATGGCGCAGATGATATATGGTGGCATGTTGGCTGGTTGCATCAATTCACACATGAACTGGCCGAAGGAATTATTTATCCACGCTGGCTGGCTGGCAGCAACTTTCTCTATGGCAGCCCGACATTCGTTTTTTATCCCCCTCTCACTTTCTACGCCGGCGCCCTAATCCAAGCGGTGGCTCAATTGTCGGTCGAAAAAACTACGATTGCGCTTTTTCTCATTTATACATGCGCTTTGGCCGTGACCTTCTATTTCAGCACTCGCGAGCTGTTTGGCAAAGCTGCTGCTTTCGTCGGCGCGGTGACAATGGAAACAGCACCATATGTGGCTTTCGACATTTATTTTCGTGGTGCTCTCGCTGAATTGGGTGCTCTGGTCTGGTTGCCTTTGTTTTTCTTTAGTACCGATAGGATGGCCAAAAGCAAAAAGTGGTGCGTCGTCTTTTCGCTGTCAATTTGTTTTCTCGCCCTCAGCCACCTGCCAAGTCTTTTTATCTTCTCTTTAGCCTGGTTGACACGACTGTTCTTTTTGGCTTTAACACAGCCAGAGCAGAGGCCATCTTTCCTCAAGCGGGCAGCGGTATTCGGGTTAATCGGCCTTGGCCTGTCTTCTTTCTACCTGCTTCCGGCGATCATCGAGCAACCACTGGTGAATATTAGCGCCGTACTTGATCGCCAACCATGGCAAGGTAGTCTCATCTGTTCGCCGGCATTCAGCGGCTATTTCCTCTTGCCGGACGTGATTTTGAAAACCGGGTTCACCGCAGTCTTGTTGTTTGTTGTGAGCATGTGCATTTCTTATTCGCGCTTGACTGGAGAACTAAAGACTTGCCGACGAGACTTAATCTATTGGTTAACGCTCAGCCTTCTCAGTCTGTTCTTAATGTCCGGTCCAAGCGATTTTCTCTGGAGACAAATTACGCTTTTAGAATATCTGCAATTTCCCTGGCGCTTTCTGACGGTGCTCAGTTTAGCCATGGCTGTTCTGGCCACAATCACAACTATGGCCATAGAGTTGAGTAACGGCAAGGCTTATCTTAAGAATCTACTTTGGATTTTGCTTGCCGTTCTCATCGCCCGCAATCTGACGTCAAGCTATTTTCTAACAAAGTTTCGTGCCGGTGTCGATCGGCCCAGCGCTTATATCAGTGATCGCTCCTCGATTAAGTTGAGCGAATACGGCCGGTTTATGATGCCTCGTCTGATCCTGAGCAGCGATGGCTATCCCGGTGTGCCGGAATACCGGCCACTACTTCGTACAGGCAATGGCACACCGGCAGTGCCACCAAATCCGCACCACGGTCAACCTAACTTTCGCATCGTATCCGGTGATGGGAATGTACGCACGGTCTTTTGGAAAAGTTATGAACGGCAGCTGCTCTGCCAAAATGTCCAACCAGTGACTTTGAGATTGAGGACGTTCTATTATCCTGCTTGGCGTTTTTATGTGGACGGCAGGCGTCAACCAATTGAGCAAGCGCCCGACGGTTCGATACAAGTTCTTATCGGGCAAGGTATGCACAGAGTCGACCTGCGTTACGAAGAGACAGAGGATTTCTATTTCGGCCTGGCGATAACTATGGTTAGTCTCTTCTGTCTTATCCGAACATGCGCATCGAGCGGTGCCGATGTCATTGGTATCAATATCAATAAAAAATAGCGCTAAATAAAGAGCAGCCAGTAGGTTGGCTGCTCTTCTTGTTTAACTCTATTTACTTACTGGACTTTACTGGACTAGCCGCCCAGCGGTCCACCCGGTCCATTGGGGCCATTCGGTCCTGATGGTCCCAACGGTCCACCCGGTCCCAACGGTCCACCTGGTCCATTCGGTCCACTCGGTCCACCCGGTCCACTCGGGCCACCTGGGCCCAGCGGTCCGCCCGGTCCACCCGGTCCGCCTGGTCCCGCCGGTCCACTCGGTCCGCCCGGTCCACTCGGTCCGTTGACGCCACTAGGTCCACCCGGTCCCGCCGGTCCGCCCGGTCCCTGCGGTCCACCTGGTCCACCTGGTCCGCCTGGTCCGCCTGGTCCAGAAGGTCCATTCGGTCCCGTCGGTCCACCTGGTCCCTGCGGTCCGCCTGGTCCCAGCGGTCCACTCGGTCCGCCCGGTCCGCCCGGTCCTGCTGGTCCACTCGGTCCACCCGGTCCCGAAGGTCCATTCGGTCCGGTCGGTCCGCCCGGTCCCTGTGGTCCACCTGGTCCTAGCGGTCCCCCTGGTCCATTCGGTCCAGTCGGTCCGCCTGGTCCACCCGGCCCGCCCGGTCCACTCGGCCCACCTGGTCCAAGTGCTCCGCCTGGTCCACCTGGACCTTGCGGTCCTTGCACCCCACCTGGTCCACCCGGTCCATTTGGTCCTTGCGGTCCTGCCGGTCCTAATGGTCCGTTTACCGGCGGCGGGCTGATTGAGCTGCCCAGGACGCCACCAGTATTAGAGCCATTATTACCGCTTGAGCCTGGCGCGCCGCCTCCCGGTACACCGACCGGGCTAACGCCGACAGCAGCAGCCACGCTCGTATTACCAATAAAGGTTAGCTTGCCACTGGTGTTGGTGAGCGGAAAAGTATAGATGCTCTCGAACATCATCTCATCGGGCTTCAATCCAGGGAATTCTTGACTGGCGTCTTGCGAAAAACTGGCGCCCCAGAAAAGTAAACTGACTGGAATGCGCACTTTCAGCTGGGTCTGGACAACGACAAAGGGCCCGGGACAGCCTTGCGTATAGGAAGGCACAACACCATTGGCACCACTGCCGGTGGTAGTGCCGATTGGTCCTGTGGTCGTAGCGACAGATGTGGAACCAAAGCCCGAATAATCTTCGTAGGTCACTAGAGTGGCCGAGAGGCTGCGGATTACCGAGCCGTCGATCGGGTGACCGGCGATACACTCATTCATGGCGCTGACAGCTGAACCAACAGACGCCTGTAGACCAGCGGTCCGGGCGCAGTCTTTGCAAGTACGATCGCAGATATCGGCGGCGAAAATTAAAACGCAAATATTGAGCGTCAAACCGGCAATGATGATCAAGAGCCCCGCTACTGCTGCCAGCTCAATCGAGGTGATGCCTCTATCTCTTCGGAATAACTTTTTTAGCAGCGGTTGCATGTTCTTCGTCACCACTCTTGTTCTCCCAGATTAGGCGCTCTCTAGCGCAAACATTGACCTCTCACGGTTAACCTTGATCATTACCGTTGGCTTTGTGAAAGCCGCCGAGCAACGTTGGTGAAAGCCAGCCTGACGTCTGAACCGGTTGAGCAAGGAAAGAACTTGCCACCATTGCCAGCTACATAAGCAAGCCCCTGCCCACCGACCACACCGTCGCCCAAGAAGCTATATTGGTCAGATTGAATTTGACTGTTGTTAGACATATTCAAACCTATAGTGTAGATGGCGACACCCATTGTTTTGCAGCGGTAGGCCTCCAGTAAGGTCTGTCGACCGATAAATCCACCAATGCCGCCGGTTGGCTCTCCGTCTGTGAAAAAGATAATCGCCCTTCGGGCGGCTGGCCGATCGCTGGCGCCAGTTCCTTGAAAATTGTAATTTGGCCCCATGAACATCTGGATGGCAGTGAATAACGCCTCGTCAGTGTAAGTGCCAGCGATTGGTCTGCCGTTCCAAACTCCGTCTGCATCAGGTGTCCCAGCAGATGAAGACCAAATACAGCCGGGAATTGGCTGCGGATTGTTGTAACAAGCTGGATTAGAGACTTGCGGTTCACTGCAGACCAAGTTGAGATTGTTGTTGGCCTTATCTATAGGAATTCGCGGTATGCGGAAGCCTTGACCTTGTGCGCCGTTGCCTTCGAGCGCCTCCGTGTTACAAGCCCAAGTCTGGCCGATTGGCGTACTGCCTGGGGAATCGCTACCGCCTCCATACCAGAATCCGGAGCCCCAGATCCATTGATCCCGGCTATCGCCGGGACTGAAGTAATACATTGTGCTGCTGACGTGATAGCTGATGTTTTGGCTAGTGCCACGCGAGTATTCGTTGGAGAGACCCTGGAAACCGGATACACCGTCTCCTGTGTCCGTATTGGAGAAACCGACGAAGCCAAAGCGAGAATCGCACAATTCATTGACCTTGAAAAAGAAGCCATTTTGGCAGCCATCAATGGCGGTGGCATATGGTTGGGACTCAATCATGGCCAGGCGTCGATAAGCAAGTTGATAGCAGTTTGTCGGGTTGGGGACATTGGTGATGGCAAAAGCTGCAGGTGGATGCTGGACGCCGTAGTCGTCGGTGATCTCTACTTTGGCGTTGCCATTGATACCGGCACCGGCAGCACCGTGCAAATAACTGTCGATCATGTTGTTGCCATTGTCCAGATTCCCTCTTGCCGCTTCTACCACTACTGAAATATCAGGGAAGCTGACCGGGCCGTAGGCAATCAGCCTGGGGTCAGGAGTTGGATCGGTCGAGGGATCCCAGGTAAAGCCGACGAAGTGACTGGATTGAGGAATTGGCTGAACATAATTGCTGGCCGCAACCGGATCGACAATATTCACGACTAAATCGGTGAATGTGACACTGTCGCCGTTCGAGCACATGTAATATGTACCGTTTGGATTTTGCGGGCCCTGTCCAGTGGCGAAGCCGGGTAAAAATGAGTTATAGAGGTTGACCGGCAAGCCATACATTTTGAGCATATCTGCGGCTGTAAAAAGATACGTGTTGCCATTGCCGAGAAAATTGGCCACGTCTTGAAATACCGGCCTGAAGTTGCCGGGAGGACTACCAAAATCCCAATGGCTCGGTGTTATTTGATTGGCCGGGTTGCCACAAGCCGGCGGCGCATTCGGGTTGGCTACGCCGATTGTTTGTTGCGGGTGGCCCTGGCAGACAAAATAGAAAAGATAGTTCGCTCGCAAATTAGGCGAATAATTGAGTGGATTGCCCATCCACGAGGTTCCACCGTTGGCTGTCGATTCTAAGTTTTGGGGCGGCAAAACATTGACCGCGCTGCCTTCGGGATTACCACCGACCGGGTTGTAATTCCATTCGACGTAGTCGCTGAGTGTGTGGCTTGGACCCGGTGTGCTCAATACCGTGTACTTCATATAACCGTATTGATTCATGTCCGGTTTGCCGGATGAATTCATCCAATCCCACTCCCGCCGAACAAACGAGACGAACGTGAAATCGTCCATGGAGCCCGAGTAATCGAAGACGACAACTGAGTCTACTTGAGGCAAGCCGCCTGTGGAGAAAGACAAGATCGGTGTTTCGCCAATAGAAAACGGCAACGCCGAGAGAAAGACCGGCACATATCCGTAGCAGGCATACATTGTCACCGCTTTGCCGTTGGGGTCGCCGGCTTGGACCGGTGCGTAATTATTAGTCGGATCGGAGATGATCGTCATCACATTGCAACCGTAAGGGGCGATGGGGCTTTTCAAAGCTTGCAAGGTGGTTACCCAATTCAATTTTTCTGCTATTGGTTGACCAAGCATCGTCCCTTTGGAAAACATGTTGTACGCGTAATAGCAAGCGTCAATTTGCGCAGTACTGAGCGGTATGCTGTCTGTACCACCAGACGGGCTCGAATCAAAACTGGCGAGCATAGCTGTTCCGGCTATTGCGGCTGAATCACAAGCGGCTGTCAACTCGCGCTCGGCCATTTGCACTCTGGTGGCATCGAAGGCGAAAAGCCCGCAGAAAAGAATAAAGAAAAATATGCTGATCACTAGACCGAGCATGGCCGCACCGTATTCTTTGCGCTTCTTAACTTGCTTTGCCGGCATATCCTAAAAACCTCGAATTACTTTCGCCTTAGCATTACTGGAATGATCTGTGGACTGGATAACTGGTTTGCCGAATTTACTCTGTTGCCTTTTCTCTTGCCAAATTCACATCGTCAGACCGGGTGGATTCTCAAACTGTGTGCTCGATTCAACCGTTAAATACACCGGCGATCCCAATCCGGGGATATTGTTGAGCCAAGGCACAGCAATTAGTGGATCGATCCAAGCATTTCTGATGATTACTCTGAACTCAAATATGTATGAGTTAAGGTTGGGGACGCCATTCATCGTCGGTCCTGTATAAATATTGGTCACCTGCCAGGATGTAGGAAAGCCATTTGTTGGTGGCGCGCCCGGAATTTGATTGACAAAGACCCAGATTTCCGGTTCATTCTGCTGCCAGTGGATACCGGGGAAGGCAGCGGCGATATTGTTTGCTCTAGCGACAGCAGTTGGCGCTGCGCCGGAATACTGCACACCACCAATGGTGATCGGTTGGCAAAGCGTTCGGCATTTACTGCCGGTCATGGCCGCTTGGTTGCAGGCGAACCAGAGGAAAAACGCTCTTAGTCCAAGAACTGCATAGTTGAGAAGCGGAAATACCAGGAAGAAAAACAGCACATAAAGGGTGGTGACATATTCGGCCGCCAACGCCCCATTTCGGCGCCTGCGAATTGTGCTGTTACGCTTCTTATACATTCCAGAGGCTTGCCAGAGCCATTTGCATACAAGACTCCGCCAAATCTTGGCAGATCTCGACTTACTACAGCGTCACGCTAGCACTTTTTTTTTCGGGCTGTCAACATGACTAAAGTCACGATCAACTGTAGAGGTGCGCTTCATCCGCCGAGTGGCTTTCCGGCAGGAATCGGCGGTAGGTGAAGAATCCAATCGGCGTTGGGAGAATTGGAATAAGTTGCTGAACCGGGCCGCCGATGCACCTTGCGCAGCACGCGATTTGGCATCAGCAATCCAAGTATAAATACTCTGGTAATAGGCTTTGGCTGAGCGATCGTTTGCACGTTTGCCGATCGCCTCTGAGCAAAGTTTCAGGGCCTGGTCGTATCTTCCTTCTCCGGCCATTACCCTGAGCAAGCCGCCGTTTGCCTGATCGTTATTGGCATCTATTTTTGTGGCATTTTTGAAGGCCTGTTCGGCTTGATTGAGCTGTCCTGCTTCCAGATAGGCATCGCCTTCGACACAGTAGTCGAAGGCGTTTACTTGATAACCTGGGAATCTAGCGAGCAAACCCAGCTGCTCAATTGCGTTTTGCGGCGAGTGATTATAAACGAGAGTGAAGGCGTAATATCGTCGGATATTGAGATTGTTCTTATCTTTGTTTAGAGCGCTGGTGATGATTTGCAAAGCTTGTTTGCCATTGCCTTTGGCAAGCTCGGCCCAGGTTTTTTGGATAGCCAAATACGCTTGTCCTTCACCTGGCAACTTGGCCGTTGACGGAGCGGCGTGCACTTGCCCAACTTTCGCATTTTGCATTTCTTTTGTCGGAGAATTGCTCTCGTCTTGCTCTGTTTCTGGCGAAGCTGGTGTAGTTGGCGTTCGGCTGGCGTTTGCACTTGAGCCAACGGAGTTGTCCTCGGGTATTGCTTGCGTGGGATAACTCAGCGCAAGAATAGACAGGGCTGCCATATAAGCCACTGACAATAGCTTTTTACTCAGCGCTTGTGCTTTTTTTCCCACTATAATCTCCCCGAAGATGCCCATAAAAATCATGCCATTTTCCGAGCCAGCATGTCTATCCAGGATCTGGCTGCAATTAATACTCAGACATTACAAGAGGCAGAGCTGAATAAGTAGCTTGACTAACGATAGGCAACAAAGTACTTGGTCCTTGAGAGTGAGGCGATTGGCGGTATGGACAGCCTTAATCTGGTTCGGCGCTTATATTTATGCAAATTCCGTCACTCGAGCGATCGAAGTCGAATTTGATATGCGAGCAATTTGCGCTCGTGATAGTCAAGTTTTGATCGATCAGATCAATCAATTGAATCAGCAATTGAATAAGCAATCAGATCAGACGAGCGCTTTTGCTTATCTCGATTTAGCCCAATTGGAAGAGAGTTTGGCTTCTGTTTACCTGGCTGCCAAAAAATACAAAGAGGCTGAACCTCATTTTCGAAAATCTCTTGATTTGACGAGACAATACGCTAACTCGACAGCAGCAAAATCCAGAAGGATGTGCAGAGTGGCCAATTTTTACAGGGATTGGCGAGACTTTAAAACTGCCGATGCCCTTTTTCATCAAGCGTTGGCTTGTGATCAAAACAGCCTTCCCATTAATCGGTCTTCAGTCGCTCGGGATTGTAATGATCTAGGTGTCCTTAACTATGTGCAAGGCGAGGCAAGCGCCGTTGTCAGTGAGCGCAAAACACGTTTTGATGCTGCCAGGTACTGGTTAGAGCGAGCAGAGTCGTCTGTCTTACCGTTCTCCAGCAAAGAGCCACGATTAAAGTCAATCGGCCAACTGATCAAGCGGAATTTGGCAGCAGTGGACTACGAGCTCGGCTCACCTAGTTAGCCAATTTGATCGACCATTGATTGAATTTGCTCGTCAAAAGATCGATGGCATTTTGAATATCCTTATTATCAAAAAACAGCAAGAAGCCGATGATCATTAACCATTCGAATTGCGGAATGTTGAAAGTCCAATCGAGAATGAGATGGAAAACGACAGCCAATAAAATAATTGGATAACGCAACGGCTTGAGCCAAATGAACGTAAAGAAGGCAAATTCAAGCAAGAGTGTCAGCCAAGTAAGAAGCTGGCAGCTCCATAGCTGATCGAAAACAAAAGGCAGACCGAATTTTCTCAGCTCAATTAGTCTGGTGCTGTAGTAAACAGCTGTGCCATCCAGCCAATACGGCGCAACAATTTTGGTGAAGAAGCTATGGGCATAAACAAAGCATAGCTGCAACTGCATCATTCTCTGGGGCCAGCAGGAGACAAGTGGACAAAACGGCGCTAGCTTTTGCTTTTTATCTTGGAAGAATTTGTCGAGCGAGAGCACTTGTCCTTCACCGCCAAACATCAACCAAAAGACCATTTGACGAATGTAAGTATCACCGCTGTTCATATTAAGAGGATTGCGATGATACAAAGTAGTCAGGCATAACCAGACGATAATCGCCGAGAGTCTAGTTCTCCAGCCAAGCGCGAGACAAACGGAGGCGACGATGAAGACGAAAAACAAAAGGTAGACAACGATCATGCTCTGGGGGAATGCGTTTAGCAGATTCAGCACCACAGGCGATGTCAAATAAATATGCGGCACCGATCCGGGGCGGAGAATCGCTTGCGGGCCGTACCATACTTCAGCCTGAGGCAAGAGCCAAATTGCTGATTGCAAAAGCATAATGCCGCAAGCGATGCGAAATGCGGCCATCGGTAAGGGCGACTGGGGCGCAAACCAGAAGTTGTTCCAAGCGTCTAAGAGTCGGGACAAAATCACTGAAGATCCTCTGGTTTAACCCGATAGCTGAATAAAGTAGTCAAGTCTGACTGCTGAGGTAGAGGAAGTTTTAAATTGCCGTACGGAGGCGGGATCGGTGACGAGAAGCGGAGAACTGAAACCATTATTGGTGGATTGCCGGGAGCGTTGGTTTGCCTGGCGATATAACGAGCGAAGTCAGGCCAAAGATTTTTGAACCTTGGTTGGGCGAGATTATCGAGGCCGAATTTGCGATAACGTTCCATAGACATACGTTTGAATATCGGCAACTTCTCCAGGCGTGGATAAGGCCACAGCTCTTCGCTGCCGTCTGCATGCTCAACTACAGCAACCAGGTGTAGATTTTCGTCTTTAGGTTTTGGCGTAAACACACTGTAGCTCTGATCGAGTCCGATAAAGGCAATGTAGCCGCCAAAATATTCAGACAAAGATTTTTGCCAGTCAAAGATTGGAAAGAGAATGCATACGACAAGAAGCAATTGAAAAGATAGAAAAGCGGAAATGACCACCTTTCGCATGCGCACCCAGGTCGAGTGCCGCATGAAAGTACCATCTTCGCTCTCTTTGGGTTCACTCAAGTGGCTGAGAAAAGAGTATGTTGGTCAGGTGCCTACTTGCCCTTGCCGAACAGTTTGTACCGCTCGTTCCGCACATCAACCGCTTCTCGCATTTTGTGTTGGGATAAATAGCTGCTTTCAGCACACAAGTAGATCTCCTTCAACCAACTTTTGTCGATTTGAGAAGCCGGTACTTCTTTGGAATACTCAAGCGCTTTAACCAGATTGATTTGCGCTTTGTCATACATCTTCTTATTTAAATACGACCTGCCTAAATAAGAATAGTCTGCATAAATGTATTCTTTGGGCGGCTTGTCGCTGGGTGCTGCCTCAGTATAGAGCTTGAGCGCCTCCACAAATGTGGGGATCGAAGCATCATCGTTGTTGCTGAAGAAATATGCCTGCCCGAGACGAGACAAGTAACGGCCAAGCATGACTGATCTGCCGAGATCGATTCGGGCTTCAGACAAGGAAGAGTTCAGGAGTCCGATCACTTCTTGCCATCGCTTTGCTTTCAACAAGCTGGCCGACTGATCGAAATTGCGCTTCCATGATTTAGCCGAGAAATCCTTGGCTGGTTCCGCAGTGGGCTTCAGCTTGGGCGCTGCCGCCTCCGTGCTCGTTGACGTCGAATGTGTGTCGGTGCAAGCATTAAGGCTGAAGGCAGCAAGTACCGAAAGAATCTGGAACAAGTTTTTACGTTGGTTCATCAGAGAGCAACCATCATCACTTTGCAGCTGTGTTGAAAAGACGGCATTCTATTATGTACGCATATGTGCCGGTTTTACCGTCACCTTTTTACCATAAGTGGAGAAAAATTCCTCACAAGCGCCGAGCAAAGTCTTTTCGCTTAGCTCTGGCAATTGAGATTAGCAAAAGCGAGACTATCAGTACTGAAGAAGCACCAAAGATCGTTAGGGCGCCGAGGACGCGGAGAAGCATGGTGGCGGATATGGTATCGAGATATTTGGCCAGCGAAAAGGCGACAGCTAATATGACTAAACTACCGACGCTCCACCGCCAGGCAACTATCTTCCTCAAGTTATCGCCACGAAAAATACGTTGTAAACGAGTATCAAGTTCTATGTAACTGGCCGCTGCGGACATGCCCAAAAGAAGCAGGGCGGTATTGACATTTTGACCGCTTGGTTTGACCAAACAGATGAGAGAGCCGGCGGCAGTTAGAGATCCCAGAAAAAAAGGAATGGCCCGCCGGGTCAATCGCCAGCCTTTCTTGAGCGGAATATTAGCCAGTGCTGCTCCAATTAGACAGCCGATGCCAGCCTGGTCGCAGAAGTCGATCAACGTCGGACCAAGGGTGGTCTGTTGCTCAAGCGCTAACAGAAAGAGGAGGAAAATGGGGAGACAACACGACAGGCTCAAACCAAACCATAGTGTTATTACTGGCAGTTCTCTTAGAAATTGGCTTGCCTGTCTTTTGTTTGATAAGTGTCGGCGCGGCGTCGGCTGCCCGGTCCCAGAAGAAGTTTTCATCTGGCCAGCGGCAGACCAATAGAGTAAAGAAGCGCTCAGAAGCGCAGCCAAGGCTTCGCTTCTGAGCAAGTGTGGCAGACTGAACTGGCTTGGTAAACTGAAAAAACAGACAAAAGCCAAGATTGTGCCGCACACATTGAAGAGGAGCTGTAGGGTATTGGCAGAACGCCAATTACCTGGTGGTACGCATTCACCTGTGGCGACAACATTGGCTTGGCAGAAGGCTTCGCCGAGCAAGGCGATCGCCGCCACACTAATAATGAATAGAAGCGGCGCAGCCAGTGGCCATGCGCCCAGCGATTGGCAGGCGAGAGCGATTGTGGCTAACAGCAAAGGCTGGATCAAGCAAATCAAAAGAGGGTTGAAAGATGATGAATACCGACGTGATTGACTGGCGATGACGGGCGAAAGAATTGAGATAGGCAAAAGTATGCATACTGAATTGGCGCCCGCCCACCTGCCTCCCGGCCCGGCAAACAGTCCAGCCGACAACAGCTCCAGCATAGCCAGGCGATTAATAAGAACAAAAAAAAATGAGCTGAATGTCGAGGCCATAAGACGATTGAATATCGCTATCCCACCGGAAGCTGTCTTGTCATCAGGAAATACACCGGCAACAATTCGCGCGGTGAATACTTTAGGCTGCCGGGACGAAATCATCTGATGAGCCACCGGAGTGCGGAGTAGAAGCGTGAGGCCCACGAAACCATAGGCATCATACGATCCGCCAAGGTTTTACGATAAAGTTAGCCCGAGATTTATAGGAAATTTTTTGTCATGTGTAGGTAGCTATATTTGCCTGCTCCTTTCTATATATCGCCTGCTCCGGATAGATCTCCTATTCTGGGCATGAAAAATTGGCGATTTTCCTCTTTTTGCAAAAGACAGTACACTGACCTTCGTTTAATAGTTGTCCTGCGGGTATTTATGACCCAAATAGCGCTTATCTTTCTCCTCCTGATTAGCCTATGGGTCAGTGCCGGTGCCACTCTTGGCTCAAGCCTTTGGGCATTGAGAGCCTTTGCCTGGGGTGATCTCGCTTACGAAGAAGGGGCAAAGTCGCCCCAACCGATCGCCGAGGACGACAAGGAACGAGCGTCTGGAACTGTGCTGCTCAAGCAAAAGCTCGCTAGAAAGGGAAACGCTCCTTGCTTGCGTTGGGTGGATGGAGATGTGCCACCACGGGCGGTTATACTTTGCATACACGGCCTCGGTTTACACAACGGCAGCTACGCAGACTTCGGCAAAAGAATGTCAAGATTGGGCTATGCTGTTTATGCGGTGGACATGCGTGGCTTTGGCTCGTACAAAGATGCAGCAGGCAAGGAGCACGTAGATTTCGATGGCTGTCTTGCCGATATCAATTCGACTTTAAAAGTACTGCATAGAGCCCATCCCCATCTGCCGGTTTTCCTTCTTGGTGAATCGATGGGCGGTGCGATCGCGTTGCGGGCAACTGCTCTGTACCCCGATCTAGTCGATGGCCTTATTTCGTCGGTGCCGGCGTCAGAGCGTTTCAAGCAGACCAGAACAAGTCTCAACGTTGCTCTGCACATGCTGGATGGGCCCACCAAGGAATTTGCTGTCGGTACCGGTGTGATCAATCAAGCTACAACCAAACCTGCCCTGAGAGATGCCTGGTCATCGGATCCACTCAACCGTCTAAGTCTCAGCCCGGTTGAATTGATGTCTTTTCAACATTTCATGAATCAAAATCATGACGTCGCCCCCCTAATTAAAGACAAACCGGTGTTATTTGTTCAGGGCAGCAAGGATAAACTAGTCAAACCCGAAGGGACAATAGAGTTGTTCAACGAGCTGGGAACCAAAGATCGAAAAATTGAACTAATAACAGCGGGCGAGCACTTGATCTATGAAGAAAACCAGTTCGACGATGCCGCCATAGAGGCATTAGACAATTGGCTCGCATCCCATCTTCCGGCCATCGAGGAAAAAGAGGCATCCAGGTCGGCAATGCCGGTATCAAACGAGACTAAACCGTGAGGCGATAAAAATGTTTGGCAGGACAAAATATTTCATCTCTCTGGGTTTACTTTTATCTGTCCTTCTAGGGACCGACAGTGCAAACTCCTTAGGTGCCGAAAACACCTCAACTGCGGAAGCCAACGGCGTATCGCAAGGGGTGAAAGCCAGGCGGCAGTTTTTGCAGCAACTAAATGATCCTGACCACAAAATTAATAACGGTTTGAGTTATTGGATCGAATTGATTCGGGACGGGAAAGTTTTTCGTTGCAATAACAAAGTCAAGTTCAAGTCAGGAGATCAAATTCGCTTTCACGTGGTAGCCAACACCGATGGTTACGCCTACATTCTTTTAAAGAAGGGATCTAGCGGCGGACATCGACTTTTATTCCCGGACAAGGAGACAGGCGTCGACAACCATTTGCTATCCGGGCGGGATTATGTCATTCCAACCGAGGTAGCACTACAGTTCGACAACCAGGCTGGGACCGAAATTGTTGGACTTTTGTTTTCTCGAACCAAACTGAAGCCCGAACAGTATATGAGCGTGCCCACTCTCACCTGTTATGTTTCTCAGCGTCAAGACGGATCGAAAGACTTGGTGCCGACGCGCATGCAACTGTCCTGGGATGATCCGGATCCGGTGATTATTCCTTCTGACATGTTAAAGTCAGGCGCACCGCAAGTGGTGAGCTTCAGCGCCGATGCCGATGTCAGGGTCGATCTTAATTCTTCCAGACAAGGGTTGAGGGCTCGACTCAAGGATAAAAGCTACGTTTATGTCGTTGATGCTTGGCCAGACGGCATATTGTCTCTGGAGGTCGCTCTGCAACATGATTAACTGTCGGCTCACCTGGCTGATCTTTTGTTGCTTGATTTTGGCAATGTCTCAGGCAATGCCTCGGGCAATGTCGCAGCCGTCTATGCTGGCGCTGTCAGTGGAGAAGACCGACGGGAACTTGACTCAACCGCCCGGCGATACAGGCGTCCAGTTCACGAAAATCCAGGACTTGAAAGCGGATCAGCGTGCAAAAAACAGGCCGGTCAAGAACAAATGGGCGGTCGTGATCGGTATCGACAAGTTTGTCGAAAAGCCACTCAACAACGGATTGCGTATGGATCGGGCAGCCGAAGCTTTTTACGATTATTTGACTGACCAGAAAGCAGGCCGATTCGAGAAAGAGCATGTCCGTCTGTTGACCAACCAACAGGCAACCAGACAGAGTATTTTGGCGACGCTCGGTGATAAATGGCTCGGTCAGGTGGCCGGTCCGGATGATCTGGTAGTCGTTTTCATCGGCACCCATGGATTTCCTGCTGCTGATGGCATCACTTATCTCTGCGCTCAAAATACAGTTTTGGACAATGTTTTCGCTACCGGCATTTCGATGAACGATTTGATGGACAATCTCAAGAAACAAGTGAAGTCAGATCGGATTGTGGTCATCTTGCAAGCTTGCTACAGCGGCGCAGCTGAGCTGACCGCCGGTGCCAAGTCGCTTTTTCATTTCTACAATGTTGATTTGAGCAAGCTTTTGCTGGGTAAAGGATTTGTCATTCTTTCATCCAGTAAGCCGGATCAAGTAACGTGGGGGGATATTTTTTCGAGCAACTTGACCAAAGCTTTACGTCAAGGCGATGGCTTGATCAGTTTGAATGATGCTTTCAAATACGCTCAACAACGCACCGAGTACGAAACGACCCATGACTGCGTTGGCTGTAAGGTGCAAACCCCGCTAATGAAAGCTGATTGGACAGGCAACGATCTGGTCCTTGGCGCGCCGGAGGCGGTGCGGGCTGCGGATCTTCCCAGCACAGTCGCTACCTATCTCAGTGCCGAATCACAATATTTGGCCGCTAATACCTGTATTTTGGCCGGTGATTTGGATGGGGCGATCGCCGCCTATCGCTTAGCCATAGCGGCTGACAATAAATATGCAGATGCGTACAACGATTACGCAACAGCCTTAGCCATGAAAGGCAAGTGGCAAGAGGCAGTCGAACAATATCGCCTGGCGGTGGCTTTGAAATCAGACGACGAACTGTTTCATGCTAACTTAGCCCGCGCTTTATCCAAATGCGGTAGCGCCGGGGAAGCGCAAAACGAACTGGAAGTTGCCTACAAATTAAACCCAAAAGATCGAGTAGTATTGACCGCCCTCTCCGATATGGCGGTTAAGCAAGGAAATTTGCCGAAAGCATCGCTATATTTAAAAGAGGCGCTTAGGCTTTATCCAGGTTCTGCTGCTCTTCATGATCATCTCAGTTATGTTCTGGCCCAGGAAGCTCAGCAACCAGGAGAGGAAGGACAGTTAGATTTAGCCCTAGCTCAGGCAAAGGAAGCTGTGAAAATAGATGCCAAATCGGCATCAGCCTTGCTTAATTTAGGTTCTATATTGTTGCTAAAAGATGATTGTGATGGTGCTGCTTCGGCTTACCAGAGCGCCATAGAAATTGCACCGAACAATGCTGATGCCTATTATTTATTGAGCACCGCTCTGGAAAAGAAAGATGACAAACCGGGGGCATCGCAAGCGCTGCAAAAATTTCTTCAGCTATGTTCACCTAACGACGCTCGCTGTTCGGCGGTCAAGCAAAAATTAAACTCGTTAACGGCGAAGCAGTGATTGCCACTAAACGTTGGATTTCTCTTCGTGGTATTCCATCTCAGTGTTGACAGCCCAAATGTTATCTTTCGTCTTAATGCCGGCGGCAATGTTGTCCACCGCAGTCATCGCCGCCAACATCGAGTGGTCTTGGTTGTTGTAGCGATGCTGCCCGTTGCGACCGACCAAAAAGAGATTTTCAAATTGATCGAGATAGCCAACAAGTTCGTCAAATCGATCGTATGTGCCGAAATAGCCCGGGTAAGTTTTGGGTACTCGTAAAACCATGGCATCAATAACTTCTGATTGATCGGCGATGCCAATTTTCTCTAGTTCCATTTTGGCCAGAGCGATCATATCTTGGTCAGAGAGTTTCCAAATCTCGTCTCCCTCGTAGACAAAATATTCCAAGCCCAGCCAAACTTTAGTTGGATCAGCAACCATGCATGGTCCCCAGTTGTTCCAGATTTGCATACGCCCGACTTTCACATCCGATTCTTGAATATAGATCCAATTATCGGCAATTAATTGCTGCCCTTGTGCTGTCTGATCGTGCACTTTCAGTTTATTTACTAGAAGACCGACTTCCACAAAGTCCCGATATACCAGACCTTCACTAATCTCTTTGATTTGATCGGGCACAGTGACTGAAAGCGAACGGACAAGCTCTTTCATCGGCATGGTGGAAAAGAAATAGTCGCCACGGTGGCTCGCCTTTTCGTTAGTTTTGCGATTGGTTGCGGAAACGGCTACGACGCGATTGTTTTCGATTTGAATGCCGTTAACGTCTATTTCTGTGAGAATCGTGCCGCCTTTTTCCTTAATCTTAGAAGCCACCTCTTCCCACATCTGCCCGGTACCAAGTTTAGGAAAGAGAAACTGTTCTACAAGTGAAGTTTCGGTCTGTTTTTGTCTAATACCACTGGCGCTACCAAGCGCTTTCTTCAAGGCATGTGTGACTGTCTTCAAAACATTGAGACCCTTGATCCGTTGTGCTCCCCAGGCGGCACTGATTTGGTCGCATTGAATACCCCAGACCTTTTCCGTGTAGTCCTTGAAAAATGTCAAATATAGTTCCTTACCAAATCGGTTGATCAGGAACTCCTCGAGATTTTCTTCCGGTTTGATCGGCAAGGCGGCCGCCTTCAAATAACTGGCACCAATTTTGAATGTTCGCCATAGACCTAGATTTCTTAAAGTCTCCACCTTCAGGCTGACAGGATAATCAAAGAATTTGCGCAAATAGTAAATGCGAGTTTGCCTGCTCAAGGTGAGAAGGACTTTGTCTTCAACTTTAGGATCGGGGCCGCCGACATTGCCGGAAATGGTGCGCGATTGCTGTTGATAAGTGATCTTTTGCTCAGTGCCGTTGGTCGCCTGCAGCGGCATCATCTTAAGCCACCAGTCCATAACTCGGTCGGACTTAGAAAAGAATCGATGTGGTCCGATATCGATGCGATTGCCTTTATAGTTGATTGTGCGGGCCAAGCCGCCCATGTCAGTGCTCTTCTCAAGGAGGATCGGCTTGATGTCCGTTCTCTCCAGAAGTTCGTAGGCCGCTGTTAAACCTGCTGGACCAGCGCCTATGATAATGGCCACTTTTTCTGGCATTTGCTCTTCGACAATTTAACTACAACTGCGACTCGCTGATTAATTTGCTGAGTCGCCCCAAGCACGCGAGGGCGTCTGACCTTTACATTAGCAGAATTCTTCTTCAGTATCGACGGTTCTGCTCCCATTGCCATGCCGTACGAATAATGTCGTCAAGTGAATATCTCGGATGCCACGATAAGAGCTTTTGCGCTTTATCGAAATTGGCCACCAGGCTGGGTGGATCGCCTGGCGGCGAGGGCCGATTTTTATGGCCATGTCGCGATCGGTCACTTGCCGACACTTCTCAATTACCTCTTTGACAGAGAAGCCGATCGACGTGCCGAGATTGATCGCTAAAGATGCCTTGTTCTCTTGCACCAACTTTAGCGCTTGGATATGCGCGTCTGCCAAATCGAAAACGTGTATATAGTCTCGGATGCAAGTGCCGTCTTTGGTCGGATAGTCGTCTCCGTGTATCTCAATAGCCGGTAGATTGTGAGCCGCCGCCGCCAGAATGCGGGGAATCAAATGAGGCTCCGGGTCGTGACTCTCGCCAATCAGTCCATCCTCATCCGCACCGGCGGCATTGAAATAACGCAAGGCCACATATGACCAGCCTGATGTTTGCGAGAGGCTATGTAAGATCTGTTCAACCATAAGCTTCGTTAAGCCATAGGTGTTTACCGGCTTTTGCTGATGACCTTCATCAATTGGATTGTACTCAGGAATGCCGTATGTAGCGCATGTGGACGAAAAAACGATCTTTCTGACGCCATGTTTTTCCATGCACTCAAAGAGAGTGAGAGAATCGATCACGTTATTCTTGAAGTACTTAAACGGCTTCTCTTGAGATTCTCCAACATAGGCATTCGCCGCAAAATGAACGACAGTGTCGATCGGGTGTCTTTTGAAGAGCTCGTTTAAAGCTTCTTGATCGCCAGTGCCTGCGCATACAAATAACAGGTTAGGTAATTGCCGCAAAGCTTCTTCATGCCCTTCAGAAAGATTGTCCAAAACGATGGCATTGTATTTGGTGTCAGTCGCGAGCAAGCGCCTCAAGAAATGACTGCCGACGTATCCTGCCCCACCTGTTACCAAAATCATCTGTTCTTCCTTTCTTGAAAACTTGCGGCGTGCCTAGCACAGCACCATGAGGCAGCAATCAATCTAATTGGTGCATCCTAACTGGAGCATTATCTATCATGCATCTGCCGCTTGTCTGCCAAAATTCGGCCGTCGCACTTGCCCTTGGGTTCGGCTTACGTTTCCAGCACATTACAAATTGGCGAAAGCCGGCGTGCTCCATTTGGCCTCGCTGGTCAAGACCACATTGGCTGTAGGCGGCAGGAGATGACTCGGCGACTGGCAAATAATGAGACGATATTTCAGCTTGGATGCCGGATTGCTGTAAGTAGCTGATCAGATCCTCGCCTTCCTCCAAGAATAATTCCGGTTTCTGGTAAGCTAATTCTGCCTTCAGTCTTCTCAAGAGTGTCTCTCGTTCAGCTTTAGGTGAAAAACCTGAAAAGCCGAGGACATTTAGGACGTCTGTTATTTGATTGGCTATCTCCGGATTAGCTTCCAATCGGGCCAAGATCTGGAGTGGTTTTCCGTCCAAAAGAAATGTCACCGGTTGGCGATTGAGCTGCAATATTGCAGGAAAGGCCGGATCATCGTCCGGGCAAAGAAAAACGATTGGCTGGCCCGGCTTGGAAAACTGGGCGATGACCATGGCGCAGGGACCGTAGTCATCGACAAGATGGTGAAATTGGCCGGAGACGACTTGCTTGAGGTCGCCAGCGCTTTGAAGTAAAGCGTTGCGACAGCAAAATATTGTTAAGAGACAGCTCCCGGCTACTGCGATTAATTTTTTCGCTGAGTGGCTAAATGAACTGGCGCAGTTTTCTCCGAGAATGGCAATGGCGATATTGGCAATGGCCAAAGCGGCAAACAGGCAAATAAAGCAATCGGCTGATAATCCGCGGTTGTTGAGAATAAATAGGGAAAAACCTGCCGTATTCAAAATGGCAAGCGGTATCAAAAGTGGTTTCGTCCTTGATAAGGCTAAGCAAATTATGGACGCTCCCGTAAAAGAGAGTACGAGATCATCCCGAACCACACCGTTCTCTGCAAAAATCAGTTTGGGATCGAAAATAAGAAATTGAGCCAAGTTCAAAGGCACTACATAGTTGAAAAAGGTCTGGCGAATGGTGTCCGGTAGAAAGTGCAGATGAAGGAAATAAAGCGAAGTACAGACAAGCACGGTAGCGACCTCTGCCGAAAGCAACAGTCTCAATTTCCGATGCCAGAACAAAAGGGCAATCTCCCAGACAAAAAAAATCGGCAAGAAAGCGAACGTCAGATTGAACCCGATAGCGGCGAAAACGCCAGAAAATACAGCGGCCAAAGCTGTTGGTGGTTTGCCCGCCAGTCTTTGCCAGCGGGTCATTAAATAGGGAATGGCAAAGAGCAAAAGCAGATGCTGTGCCTGCCCGAATTGGAACAAAGCCAGCAAGTTGGCTCCGGCAAAAGTTACGGTCTGAACTGCGAGAAGAGTAGGTGAGCGAAGATAATTTAGATCTGGCAGTTGACCGCCAAGTTCCTCAGTTGCGCCGGGCAGCCTGGAGATATAGCTGGTATAGATCAGGCAAAAGATCGCCAAGAAAAAAACCGTCAAATTGAAACAGAGAATGGTATCGATCTTTAGCCAGGAGCTAAGAACTACAGGTATCAACGCTAAATAAATAGTAAGCGGTGAGACAAGCACCAGGAAATCTCTATAAAAGCTGGCGCCGCCGTAAACTAATTTCGCGCATTGCAATGCTAGAGCTGGTTCAGAGCCGATGCGAAGAGGATGCAAGAGAATTTGAGCAAGCAAGAGCGAAAAGATAATCAAGCAGAAGAGGTACGCAATTGCTGGTAGTTGTAGCCGGGCAGGCAGGTCCGAACGGGCATTGTCTGAGGGGATGTATTTCATGGGGACTTGTCCGTATCTGCTCTTGCATAAACTGTCAGATCTTCTACATGGTCAACTAATTGGTAGTCCTTCATTGCTGTCTCCATAAATCGGTATGGCTCCAGATAGCGAAATATTGGCTGATTTTGAATAAAGATCAGCTGCGGTTTGTTCGCTGCAATGTCTTTGCCCAGTTGATCGATAACCACATCCTCATACGACAAAAGTCTGGCCCGTTCCGGCGATCGCTTCTTTCGTTTTATTTGATCCAAGAGTGACAGAACTATTGCATTTAGATGGCGCGATGCTGGCTCCCGATTGGTTTGTAGAGTGGCGGGGAATCCCGGATAGACGCCGTTGGCGATAAACAGAATGGGGTCACCGACCTGGCTGTATTTGAGTACCGTTTTGGCGATAGGACCGATATCTTCATCGGGACAAGTGCCAAGGCAGCCCACCATTGCCATGTTGAATCTTGGTTTGGCCAACGTTGAATAAAATGCGTTTTGGATCTGCCAGATCATTGTGGCACAGCAAACAATAAGCAGAGCATTGATCATCAGGGTCCGTCTTAACTTAACAAATTTCGCTATAAAACTAATGAACAAAGCGGCCAGGATGCTAAGCAGGAAGTATGAGCCTGATTGCATCGGTATGGACTGATACCACCAACCCTTTTCTTGCAGAACGTAGACAGAGAGGGACAGAAGCGTGAAGAGAGAAAGCGGTACCAAAAGCCTCTGTTCACGCCGGATCAATACCGGCGCTAGACATAGAACCAATGCCAGTTGTGCTGACAACTTGATGCCTGGATTGGCCAGCATGAAAATTGTGGTGGTGTTCCAGAAGTCGTAACCCTCAAGGTAAAGCGGTACGAGAACGGAAAAATATCCTTGACGCATGGACTGGGTAAAGAAGAGAAAGTGCAGCAAATAAAGTCCGGCTATGGAGCCTACGGCGGCAACTTCCGGGTGGCAACTGAATTTAATTGGCCGCGTTCTTTTGTAGAAAAGCAAAAATCCTTCGACGGCGGCAACAATCAAAGCGAAATGAGGTTTCAGGCAGACGCCGATACCGGCCAATACCCCAACCACGACAGTGGGAATTGTCCTGAACGTTTCGCCCTGGTACCTGAAACAACGCAGCAAAAAGAACGGCATATACAGCAAGACGAAGATGTGTTCTCTTTGCCCAAACATTTCTTTAACTGCCAAATTGATGCTGGCTAGTGCCACTAGAATCGGTGCATAAAGAAAAAAGTGATATTTGTGTTGACTGCGAAACAAAATTCGAGCAGTGGCCACTAACGAGTAGAGGCCAATGAGCCAAATGAACAGCTTAAAGGCGCAGATCAGATGAAGATGGAAGGCGGTCGAGGCAAACGCTGGGATAGCATCCAGATAATAGATGAGCGGCGGCTGGCTATCGAGCATATCTACATATAATGTGCGTCCTCGTAACAAGAGTCTGCCCATCTCCAGGTGCATCGCTTGATCCCAACCAAGGGCCAGGGGATGCAACAAAATATTTTCAAGAGATCGCGACAGAATAAGGAAACACAAAGCATAGGTAGCGAAAACAGTGGCTTGAGGACCGCCGTCAGGCAAGAGCCATCCCAGACGCCTGGCAATGCCTGGCAGACTGATGCTAGACACTCTTTGATGGTCTGACTGAGCGAAGATATTTATAGTTTCAACCCTTGTTCAGCAACTTCTTGATCGAACTCTCCAGATCGTTTGCTCCGGAGTATCCGACAAAGTAATCGATAACCTTGCCCCCTTGATCGAGGAAAACAACTGTCGGAATTGGACTGACATCATATTGGTCGATGATTTTTTCATTTTTTGGATCGTCCACATCAATCGTGTAGATTTCTACTTGTTCACCGAACTCATTTTTTGCTTTATCCAGATCAGCTCTCAGTTGTTTGCAGGGTTCGGCCCAGGTGGCATAAAAACTGAGAATGCGCGGCCGCGTCAGCCCGGCGGCAGCGACTCTGTGTCCTTTGACTCGGGCCTCAGCCATTTTTTGCTTGGGTGCGATTAAGTGTGCTGGCATTGTCGCCAACAAGGCGTTGGCTTTGACACTAAACGTGTCTCCGTGTCCCAATCTGATCGCTTTTCTAAGCTCATCTTTGGCCAGTGTATATTTTTTCAATTGGACATAGGCTTGGCCAAGCTGATAGTGAGCTTGAGCATTGCCAGGTTGGCTTTTTAGATAGCTTTCGAGTATGGGGACTAGACCTTTCCAATCCCCTTTTTCAACGGCAGTCGCTGCTGAATCCGGAATCGAGTCGGAAGTGGCCGCAGTCGCCTGAGACTGCGAAGCTGAATACTCACTGGCCAAAGCGGGCGGCAAAATGGTTAGCGATAAAACAAGAAGCAAAGTATTGCGCATTGACCTCTCCAATTTGGTGAATTTGAGAATTTGACTTCGAATAGTATCACTGAGAACAAAACATTATTAGAATGAAGATTTTGATTTTTTAGCTGATTCTTGCCATGATCTATGGTCACTTTTAGACGAGAAGACTTTGAAAGATTGAAAGATTTTGAAAGATAATGAATGGCTGGCGGCGCGCCAATATCCAGTCGAGCTTGCCGAAGCGGCCAAGAAGGTTAACACGTTCGCTGGGCGCTCGACCTCAGAACAGGCCAGCGTAGCAGGCGTGGACGTAATTCGGCTGAGAACAACACCAGGCGTCGACGATCTTTTCCCAGCTTCATTCGCCGTGATGTCCGAACCGGCGATGAAAGCCAAGCCAGACAAAGCTGCCGGCTCACAAGAGGTGGACTGGATGGGCAGACCGGTTTGGTCCTCCCGCAGCGCCGAATCGTTGCCGCTTAACCTCACCTGGGCCCAAGTAAAAGACTCGCGCTGGGAGTTTTCTTTTGTGCTTGCCAAAGAGGCTCACTGTTGGGGATTGGGTGAACGGCAGTCTGGTTTAAATCTGAGGGGCCGAGTTCATACTCTCTTCAACACCGACGACCACAATCATATCGAATCAACTGATGCCATGTACAAGTCGGTGCCGTTTCTCATAGTTGAGCACCACGGGCAGTGTCATGGACTGTTTCTGGATTCTCCAGCAAGACAAAAGTGGTCTCTCGATCTGGAGATGGAAAACAGAGGTTCGATTCAACTATTATCTCGTCGTGGTTGGGATATGTACATCCTGGGACCCTGCCGTCTGGCTGACTTGTTAGCAGCATATACTACTTTGACCGGGCGGGTTGGCTTACCACCACGTTGGGCAATAGGCCATCATCAGAGCCGCTGGAGTTATGCCAACGAAGAGACGGTGATCCGTGTCGCCAGCGAGTTTCGTAAACGGCAGATTCCTTGTGATGTGGTTGTTCTCGATATCGACTACATGGACGATTATCGGGTGTTTACTTATAGCGAAGACCGTTTTCCCAATTTTGCGGCGATGGTCGCCGACCTGGGGCAAGATGGTTTCCGAGTCGTGACCATCGTCGATCCGGGAATTAAGCAGGACAAGAAATACTTTCCTTACGCAGATGGACTGAAGCATGATTACTTTTGCCGCACCGACGGCGGCGATCTGTTTGTTGGCCAAGTATGGGCAGGGGATTCTGTCTTGCCGGACTTTTTAGACAAGGACGTCCGTTCTTGGTGGGCGCGGCTCCACAAGTTCTACACCGATTGTGGGATTGCTGGTATCTGGAACGATATGAATGAGCCCTCTCTCTTTGAGCAACAAAGACCGTTAGCAGTTGACGCAGACGAATTGCCCGATCAATCAATGCAGTTATTCGTGCACAGCGAAACGTCAGGCAAGGTGCCGCATTTTGAAGTGCGAAACCTATACGGAGCACTTATGTCATGCGCAACTTTTGATGGACTGACTAGCCTTCGTCCTGACGACCGCCCCTTTGTCTTGAGCCGTTCGGCTTATGCTGGGCTTCAGCGCTATGCCGCAATCTGGCTGGGCGACAACAAGTCCTGGTGGTCACACTTAAAAGAGAGCATTCCCATGATCTTGAATATGGGCATCTCCGGTATGCCGTTTTGCGGTGTTGATGTAGGCGGCTTTGGCGAACATTGTACGGCCGAGCTTTTAGTGCGCTGGTATGAAACGGGCATTTTCTATCCGTTCTTCCGCAATCACTGCTGGCTGTACGGAAGGCCGCAAGAGCCGTGGGCGTTTTCCGGCGATGTCACCAAAATGATTAAATGCTTGATTGAATGGCGTTATAAATTGCTTCCCTATATTCAAGCGCTCTTCTACGAACATCTGCGCACCGGCGCTCCCTTAATGCGACCACTAGCCTGGCATTATCCGGCAGATCTGGAAGCAGCAGAGATCGATGATCAATTTATGTTTGGTGAACAGATTATGGTGGCGCCGATTCTCAGTAGAGGTAAAACAAGGCGTAGTGTTTATTTGCCTGCCGGGCTTTGGTATCCAATTACTGGTGGCCAACCGATTGCCGGTGGGCAGACCCACCAGGTTCACTGGCCGCTTGGATCAGTTCCGGCATTTGTCAAAGATGGTGCGATTATTCCGCTCTGTGACGTCATCCAACACACAAGAGAATATGCTCACGCCGATATCACTTTCCAGTGTTTTGGTGATCGGTGTGCAGGAAATTTCTTTGATGATGACGGCCTGAGCGTGGCCTATATTCAAGGGAGTTACAACGAATGGTTGCTGGCGGTGAACAAAGGCGTTTTAACAGCTGAACCGAAGAGAGTCGGTTATCAGGGAGTGGCGCGTCGCTATAAATTACTTTGGCAAGGACAACATTGGCCTGTCGAATTGACAGTTTAATTTTGGCCGTTGGTCTTATTGCCGTTGCCTGCTTCGCCGCCTTTGCGCCCTATTTCGGACATATGCTCTCGATCCTGGCTGACTGCCTCGCCGCCTCTGCGGCCGATATCAGCCATGTGTGAACGGTCCTGACTAACAGCTTTGCCGCCTTTGCGGCCAATTTCCGCCATATGTTTTCGGTTTTGACTGATTGTCACACCACCTTTTCGCCCGGCCTCGCGAGCTTCCTCGGCATCAAACTGGTGGGCGCTTCCGCTTTCATGAGCTGCTTTGCCGCCCAGGCTGGCGATCTCTTTTTGCTTTTCGCGGTCCATAGAAGCGAAACCGCGGTTGGCCGTGCCGCCTCTATTTTTGCCTTTGTCAGCCATAGAACCCTCCCGGTTCATACTCAGGTGCGGGCGCGATATGGTTGCCTGTGTATGATTGATGGATCTCTCTCCAAGACTGAGAGAGAGAGTAAATGTTCCTGTCCACCGTCAAGAACCGGTAGCAGTCGGTTAATAAGTAGTGGGCAATAAGTAGCGGGTAATAAGAAGTGGGGCTGAGGCTCAGTCGAATTGCGGCGACGAGGCCATCGCTTTCAACCTGGCGATTCTTTCGGCCGTCGGTGGATGAGTAGAAAAGATATTGACAAACCAACTACGCGGGTCCGGCTTCATTATGTAGAGAGAGGAAAGCGCAGGATTAGCAGAGCGCATCGGGATCTGCTGAGTAACTTGCTCGATCTTGCTGAGAGCCGACGCTAACTCCAGCGGCTGGTGGCAAATTCGAGCCCCGGTGGCGTCCGCCTCATATTCTCGCGAGCGAGAAATGGCTAAATTGATCAATGTTGCGGCGATCGGCGCCAGAATTATTAACAAGATGGCAAAGAATGGATTTCTCTGCTCTCGCTCGTCGCCGCCGCCTATGTACATGCCGAAATGAGCGATCATTGTAATGACCGAGGCCATCACTGCGGCAATAGTCGAGATCAGGACGTCTCTATTTTTGACATGCCCCATTTCATGGGACAAAACTGCTTCCAATTCCCGGCCATTGAGGATTTGCAAAATTCCCTCTGTAACAGCCACTGCTGAGTGCTTCGGATCGCGACCGGTAGCAAAGGCATTCGGTGATTGGGTGGGAATAATATAGATCCTGGGTACTGGTAAGTTAGCCTTGTTGGCGATGTTTTCTACGATCTCATAGAGATCTGGTGCTTGTTCGCGCTCGATAGGTACAGCACCGCTCATCTTCAAGGCGATCGAGTCTGAAAACCAATAGCTACCGACATTGGTCACAAGTGCGAAGACGAAAGCCCAGAGTACACCGTCGCGCCCGCCCAGAGCGCCTCCCACCGCCACCATTAGTGCGGTCATAATGCCCATAAGCAGAATAGTTTTTAGTGTGTTCATGCTTCCTCTTTGTTGACACTAACTGAAATCTAGTCATACTTTGGCAGAATACGACAAATTATTGTCAAGTCTTAATCATGTTTACCAAGGAGATAGTGATGGTGGTGGAAGAGAAGGAAGCAACACGCATCGAACGAGATTCGATGGGGACAATGGCGGTGCCTGCCAACGCTTATTATGGCGCCAGTACACAGCGTGCCGTGCTCAATTTTCCAATTAGCGATTTGCGCTTCTCGCGCTCGTTCATACGTGCTCTGGGTTGGATTAAGTATGCGGCAGCCGCTGTCAATGAAGAAAATAAAGAGGTCGACGCCAAGGTAGCGAATGCAATCAAAGATGCAGCCAAGGAGGTCATTGACGGTAAGTTTGACAGTCAATTTGTCATCGACATTTTTCAGACCGGTTCTGGCACGTCCACTAATATGAACGCCAATGAAGTAATTGCCAATCGGGCTATTGAGTTATTGGGCGGTAAGCGTGGCGATCGCCAGCTAGTGCATCCTAACGATCACGTCAACAACGGCATGTCATCGAACGATGCCATTCCGACAGCGGTCCACATTGCGGCTTTGTTGGATATGAACGAACAATTGCTGCCAGCTCTGACAAAGTTGGAGAAAAGTTTCGCCGCGAAATCGAAGGAATTTTGGGGTGTGATCAAGACCGGTCGCACGCATCTTCAAGACGCAACACCGATTCGTCTTGGTCAGGAGTTTCTCGGCTATGCCGGTCAGATCGAACGAGCGCTCGCCCGGATCAAACATGCCGAAGAACGTTTGTCAGAAGTCGCTTTGGGCGGCACCGCAGTCGGTACCGGAATCAATACTCGGCCGACATTCGCTAAAAAAGTCCTGGTGATTATCAACAAGCAGACCGGTTTGAATTTACGTGAAACAACCAATCACTTTCAAGCTCAAAGCACTCTGGACGAGGTCGTTGATGCCTCAGGTGTGTTGAAGACCATCGCCATAAGTCTGATGAAAATTGCCAACGATATCCGCTGGATGGGTTGCGGCCCGAGGGCGGGTATTGCTGAAATTGCCTTGCCGGAAGTACAACCGGGAAGCTCGATCATGCCAGGCAAGGTCAACCCGGTAATTGCCGAAGCGCTATGCATGGTGGCTGCCCAGGTAATTGGCAACGACACGACTATCAGCATTGCTGGACAATCAGGCAATTTCGAATTGAATGTCATGCAGCCGGTTGCTGCTTATAATCTGCTGCAATCGATTAATATACTGGCGACGGCGACGGACAATTTTCGTCAAAGGTGTACCGACGGTTTGCAAGCTACAGATAACGGGCCACATTTGGTCGAACGTGGACTTGCCCTTTGTACAGCGCTTGTACCGGAGATCGGCTACGATTTAGCTGCTCAATGTTCGCACGAGGCATTTGTCTCCGGTGAGACCATTCGCCAGGTAGCTCGGAAGAAAACCAAATTGACCGACAAGGATTTGGACCGATTGCTGGACCCCTTCAAAATGACCGAACCCGATCTTGAATGAGTTTCTCAAGAGCTTTCAGGTATTTGAAGACTTCTTGCGAAGCTCAGCGACCGGATTGTGGCAAAAGCTGGACCAAGTCAGCTTCAGGGCCACAATCAACATGCTGAAAAGCGACGATCCGGAATCAGTAAGGATTGCCATCGCACAGCTGGTGAAAGAAAAAAATCCTTTAGCCATCCCGCCACTGTATGTGGTGGCAAAGGCTCATCCCGGTTCATTCCTCAGAGAAAAAGCACAGTCTGCTCTAGATCTGATCGATCCGCAGCATGAAGCGGAGAAAATAGCGGCCAATAAGCCGTACAAAGAGGCCGTCTACGCGCTGGTCCACCACTATGGTAATTTTCGCAGTTAGACGTTTAGATGCCTAGGTTACTCTTGAGATGAACGTTTCCATTCTATTCATTGCCGGCGTTTCCTTCGCCGCTACGCTCCTCAGTTCGATGAGTGGTGGTGGCTCGAGTATGGTGACGGTGCCAACTTGGCTATTTCTGGGTTTTCCCTTGCCGGTAGCCATGGCTACTACCATGTTGAGTGGCACTGCCTGGACTTTAATCGCTGCCCGCAACTATCTTTTAGGACACAAAATTGATCGTCGTTTACTCTTCGGGCTCATCGGTTTCGGCTTAGTCGGAGCTTATACAGCCACGCGGGTGATTATCACTCAGGACGCCAAAATACTTAAGCAAGTAATCGGTTACCTTATTCTCGGTCTTGTGGCGCTGGTTTATATTCGGCGCGATTTTGGGCTAGTCTCGGCTGAACCACGTCTCAGTAAAATTTGGACGAGTCTGGCCGGGCTTCCACTTGGCTTCTACGAAGCTTTCTTTGGCTCAGGTAACGGACTTTTTACCGCTACCTATCTCTCGACGGCGCGCGGATTCGATTTGTTGCAGGCGCTTGGCTATTACTACATCATGGCTTTCGTTTGGTGCAGTTTCGCCTCACTCTTGTACATTAGCGGCGGCTACTGGAACCTCTCATTAATGCTGCCTGCAGTAGTTGGTTCAGTCCTGGGTGCTCAGCTGGGCTCACGTATTGGTCGCCGCCGGGGGGCGACTTTTGTGAAGCGCATTTTCATCGCTATTGGTGGTATTTTGGGCCTTAAACTGGCGCTTGGTTTTTAGCTAAAATAGAGAGCATCGGCAATGATCGCTACTCTACAGTTCTCAAGTTGAGGTGGCTCCATGAAGTGGGCGTCAGCACTCTCTGGCAAAGATTTTCTAGGGGCGCAAAGTTATGGCAGCGTGCGTGAGCTTCTGCATCAGTGTGCCGAAAGGATTCTCTTTCAATTAGAAGGGCAGCGCCCGGATCTGCTCATCATTTTTATCTCACCTCATTTTCAGAATGAGTATGAGGAAATTCCCCAATTATTGAGCAAGGAACTTTCTCCGCAGGTATTGATTGGCTGTTCAGCCGGCGGTTTGATCGGCGGCGGCCAGGAGGTAGAGCAGGAAAAAGCGGTGGCCTTGACTGCTGCTGTTTTGCCTGGCGTAGATATTTATCCGTTTCATTTTGACGATCAAGATTTGCCTGACTTGGATGCATCACCCACCGAATGGGAAAAACTGATGGGTGTAAAAAGCACTGCCGAACCTAGTTTTATTTTGTTGCCAGATCCTTTCAGTTTCAAAATTGACTCTCTGGTCTTGGGTTTGGACTTTGCGTTTCCGAGATCAATTAAGTTGGGGGGATTGGCGAGCGGTGCCAGTGAACCAAAAATCAATGCCCTTTTTTGCAACCGAGATGTCTACCGTGAGGGCATTGTCGGTGCAGCTTTGGCTGGCAACGTCGTTGTCGATCCTCTGGTCGCTCAGGGCTGCAGACCGATTGGTAAGCCGATGCACATCACACGTTGCGCAAGAAATTTCTTACTCGAACTCGATGGTAAGCCAGCCGTCCAGATGTTAAAAGAAGTTCTGGATCATCTGTCCGAACACGATCAATCGCTTGCTCGACATTCACTATTTCTCGGGATCGGCATGAACGAATTCAAGGAAGAATACAAAGCCGGAGACTTTCTGATTCGCAATATTATAGGCATAGAGCCAAGAACCGGCTCATTAGTTGTTGGTGAAATCCTCAATAGCGAAAGAACTGTGCAGTTTCACTTGCGCGATGCAGAAACTTCTTCGGACGACTTGCGGCAATTGCTTAACGCATATAAGCAAAGTGATGGCGAACAAAAATCGGCTCAAGCTGCTGGTGCTCTACTGTTTTCTTGTTTGGGCCGTGGTCGTCATCTCTACGGTCAATCTAATCACGACAGCAACTGTTTTCGTCAATATCTCGGTGAAGTGCCGCTGGGTGGGTTTTTCTGCAATGGTGAAATCGGACCGGTCGGAGGCACCACCTTTTTGCACGGATATACTTCATCCTTCGGCATTTTTAGAGAGAAGGTGGCGGCCAGAGACTAGCGTGTCATAGGTTTTGCAAATGCCCGATTGCCTGATATCGAAAATCGTTTTGATCATCGTCGCCTTCTGTCTGATGCTGCCCGCCTCGGCTCAAATTCAGCCGCGCCCGGCCAAAGCCGGCGTATCCAAACCACATGTTCAGGTGCGAAGTAATTCAGCTCACGCTGCCGACAATCCTAAAGTTGCTGTTTATCTGAACACGTTAACCGCTAAGCTTTTGAAGAACTGGCTCGTGCCCGATGGTAATAACCACGTTACCATTACTGCAGATTTAGAAACGGACGGTAAAGAGATGAATATCCAGGCCGGGAGTAGTCCTAAAAATGAAACGGCAGAAAAGGCCGCTCTCGATTGCTTCAACAAGTGCTCCCCGTTCGAACCGTTACCTAGCGGCGTGCCGCTCGGTAAACTGGCGGTTCACTTCGATTCAACCGCCGACCCCCATGGTGACAGCCGATCGCATATCACGGCCCGCTTCGATCCGGCGACCACTACCAATGGTGTTAAACCGACAACTGAGACAAAGAAACCGGTAGAAGACAAACCGGCAGACAAACCGTGAAATCGATGTTGGGCATCGCCAGAACTTGGTATTCTCCTTCCTTTACACACTGGGCTTATCATGACTAATCTGTTCGGTAAGGCGCAATTGCCGCCGTTTGACAAAAGGAAAGCAGTGTTCGCCGGCACCTGGTACGAGGGCGACGGAGCCAAATTGCGCTCCCAGTTGTTGGATTATCTGCAAACTGCTGATGAAAAATTGAAGATGGTGCCGTGCGAACCGGGTTTCGAGCAAAACCGTCCTGTCTCCAGTTCAATCTGGCCGGCGTGGCTCCTCATGCCGGTTACATGTTTTCAGGTGGTACGGCTGCTTTCGTCTATGACCAAGCGAGAAAGCAAAGAATCAATCGAGTTTTCATCTTAGGACCCAGCCACTACGTTAGCCTGCATGGATTGGCATTGCCAGTTGAAAAAATATTTGCAACGCCGTTAGGCGACTTGAATGTTGATCGCGCTTTGATTGACGAATTAGCCGATTTTCCGCTCTTTGCGGTCTTACCGGAAGTGCACCGTCACGAGCACTCGCTGGAAATGCAGCTACCCTTCGTCAAGCAAGCGTTTCCGGAAGCTAGCATAGTACCGATCATTGTTGGTATGTTGCAGGACGAATTGGAGATATGTTTGGTTGCTCAAGTTTTGAGACGCTATGTAGGCGAGCATGATCTGATCATTGTTAGTTCTGATTTTACGCACTACGGGCCGCGATATGAGTATGTACCATTCGTCAGGGATATTGCGGCTAATATACGGTCTTTGGACGCAGAGGCGTTTAAATCGTTGGCCGACAGCAATTTGAATGCATTTATAGACTTTCGAGAGCGCACGCATGATACCATCTGTGGTTTTTACCCGTGCTCGGTTTTGCTTGCTATGTTGCCGCCAGGAACTCACGGTACTCTGCTAAACTATCGCACTTCACGTGACAGCTTCGTTGAAGATGAGACTAACTCCGTCTCCTATATGGCTGTGATCTTTTCTAAAGTTGGCGATGCTAGTAGCTCATGGCGCTCAGAAACTAAAACCGAATACAGTACCACTGGGTTATCGGAATCGACGAAGCAGACCCTCCTTAACCTTGCTCGGCAGACCATGACGGAGTATGTCTTAAGTGGTAGCCAGCAGAAGTTAGACTTGAGGGCGGCCGTTGACGATCAACTCGCGTCTGCACGCGGAGTGTTTGTCACCCTTTACTCCCATACCGCTGGACCCGGCCGAGCGACCCGTCCAGACGGAAAGGAGCTGCGCGGTTGTATCGGCTATATATGGCCGATAAAGCCGTTGGCTCAAGCAGTCGCTGATAATGTCATTGGTGCGTGCGCGCGAGATCCTCGTTTCCCTCCGGTTAGTGAAGAAGAGCTTTCCCGGATTCAGATTGATATTAATGTCCTCAGCCCACTTCAGCGTGTTTCTTCTTATCGAAACATTGATGTCGGTCGTCATGGCGTTGTTATGTATAAGTCGGGACACCAGGCCGTTTTCTTGCCCTCGGTGGCGACTGAATTTGGTTGGTCGTTGGAAGAAATGCTTTCCCAATTGTCGATCAAAGCTGGCTGCGGTCACGATGGTTGGCGCCACGGCGCGCGCTTTGACGTTTTCGAGTCAGAATCGTTTGCTGAAAGCTTACCGAAGGACAATCAGACTGATACCTAAGGAGCAAGTGCCGTCGTGGCAGTCAGAATGTCAATCGCAATAGATATTGAAAAATGATCTGAACTGCCGCGAAACAGAAGAAAACGAGTGTCGGTTCTGTGCGGCGGAATCTATGGAGCTCGGCTTCGATGCTGGGGATAATTTTCGCTTTCTCGGCGGCGCTTAGGAAAGACTGCGAAATCACCAACCGTGGATTGCGACCCCATACTCCATAGCTAAAAAGTTCAGTGTTTGCTGAATTTACCACCGCGAAACGGCAGCCGAAAATGTGCAGCTTTTTGCACTGGGCGTCAATAACGGAAGCCAATTCGGGATTGGTTCCAGCCACCTCTTCTATTTGCATAAACCGCGCTTTAAAGTAGTGGCGCTCACCCCAATCCATGACCATGGGCAGCAGCATGACGAAAAGAACGTTCCAACACAAGGTCATAATAATGCTGCCTCGTACCCCGACCTCCTGGATATCTACCCAATAGGCGAGTGGTATGGTCAGCAATATGCCTACCGCAAAAGTGGCAGCATAATAAAGCTTTAGTATGCGTGACGGGGTCACTCTAAACTCCGCTAGTGGCTGTCGACCAAGACTGGGTTCGCCTCTCTTATTGTTCCCCACTTCACAGCTAGACGAAACTGTTGACATCCTGCCTGGAGCTCGTCGGTTAAAACCTGGATTAGACCAATGGAAGGCAATTGCGTTAAGGTTCTTTGGTCAACGTCAAACTGTCTGTTGTCCGGATAATCCTTGACTTGAGTGAATAGCCCGTCTTCTTGCCATAACATCTAAGCAGGCGACAATGATCAGCCCTTCCCAGGGCTTGCGATAACGTCCCTCCAGCACCCAACTTTGCTGGATTAAGAAAAAGGCGGTGAGGGCGAACGCAAGGATCACCGGTAGCGAAAATATCCGTTCTCGCCATGCCACGTAAAAAGTAACCATTGAAAGCGGCATCCATAGCCAGCGCATGCAATTTTCGGCCCAGCACGACCAATTGTTCTCTTGATCATCTGGCCATGACTTGGACAGGAAAAAGAAGAGCCAATTTTCCGCAGTCAGGTGCAGGCGAGTTGAGAGCGGACAATCGATTTTTGGACAACTTTGACGATTGCGAAAATCGATTTGCACGTCTTGTTGCCCAGTCCGTATGCTTCGCCAGTTGTTAAAGGGAGCGAACGGGCGACTCTCTGGATTCAATACTGGACTGAGGATCACAAAGTCTGCATGGTCAGTAGATCCGTCAGTTCCAGTATAGACAGCTCTTCCGTACAATGATTGCTTGCCGCTCGCATAGTAGATTTGGTTATACGGAAAAAATCCCGGAGTCAAACTAAACGTGTGAAAGAATTCCACATTGCGAAGCGGTACCATGGAATAAATCGTCAGCACGCCGGCTAATTGCAGGCAAAAAACCGCCGCCATTTTGCTTGGTTTGTCTCTCCAAACCGATCGTAACTGCCAAACAACAATGATCAAGAAACAGATAGCGACGGTCGGTTTTACTGTAATCGACAGTCCCCAGAACAGAGCTGCTAATAAGTACAGTGACAATTTCTTACGTTCACAGGCCAGCCAACTGAGCCATAAGGACAAACCACAGAGTGGCAGAAGTAGCGTTTCTGGCATGAAAAAGCTATAGATCGCCGACCAAGAAGGCAAAATGGCCAGTATGGCAAAGCCGATAAGGGCATACGTTTTGGATGGCAAACATTGGCGCATCCACAGCCACCAAACACAAGGAGCGCTTAAGCTAAGTAGGGTTTGGATTAACACGGTAACCCGATTGTTGATCAGAGTGAAATGCAGCCAACAAGCATAAAGCGGCAAGTCGAGAGCACTAATCGCGTCGAGATGAGGAAGATTCAGGGCATCATGTACATGCCGTTGAGCATCTGCCGCCAACGAGTTGTACGGTGGTAACACGACAATGCAGAGCACTCGAATCGACAGCGCCAACAATATAAGCGTGTATACGACCAATTTATTTCGCGTTTGTTCACAAATGCGAATAGTTCGATTAAGTGCCATCAGCCCATCATGAAGTTGTTACAGAGTTTGTATCTGCACGGTTTGAGTATACTTGGATCACGCTGAGGAGTCTTACCAGTGCTCAATCGACTGCTCGAATACCGAACACTAATCGCTGATTGTTTGCGACAGTTTGAAACCAAGAAAGCTAAGGGCGATTCGGTCAGACTGCAGCAGATACAGAACGCAACAGACAGCGAGCTGCTTGTAAAGTGGCTCTGGCTGACCTCAATCGTTGGTGGATTGACATGTTTTGTGATCATTCCACTAATATTGTGCGCGCTCAGTATTTTCATTTGGTCGCCAATCAGAGCGTTGCTCTGGCTTGTAGCGTACTCTTTGATGACGGTGATGTTTGTTATCTTTCTGCTAGCTATATATTTCACTACTAGCAAGCATGATGCCTGATGTCAGTTCATCTAAACGAAGACCAGGCAATAATTCAGACCGACTGCTTTACCAATAGTTAGAAAAACTTCGAAGATTTCTAATTGGGGGTGGACTAGAGAAATCCCACAGGCTTAGGGAAATCGCTGCTCGATGAATTTCCTTCGATTAAGCCGGAAGGTTTTTTCCTGAATATTGAACTTTTTCCTCCCTCGAGTCGTAGTTAGAAGTAAGAGAAATTTTTCCAACTTACGGTTACGGAGGGAAATTGATATGTCCAACACCGGTCGTCCAAATCTTGGGTTTACTGCTCTCAATATTCGGATACACATTAATAAGATGTCTGTTCATCAAATGTTTGTCACTAAGGATGTGCTTGTCTATGGAACCAGAGCGGCGGTCGATATGGCTATGAGCCGGATGGTAAAGAAAGGTGCAATTATGCGCTTGGCCAGAGGCGTCTTTATGAAGATCTGTCCGGAGGTTAAATTGGTGCTGCCGAGTGTATGGGAGGTAGCCCGGGCAAAGGCGAGAGCATTTGGCAAGAAGCTCTTTGAGCACGGGGCGGATTTAGCGGCTAAGCTGGGTCTTCCGGCAGTAGCCAATGCAGAGCCTACGTATATAACGGATGGACCGCCGACGTCATTTCGTTATGGAGAGAAGAGAATATATTTCAAGACAGCAGCACCTAGGAAGGTGAATTTAGCAGAACTAAATCAGGGAGCGTTGATCAATGCGCTGTGGTTTCCGGGGCAAAGGCGAGTCAATGGCAGGAATTTGGGGGATGCAACGAGGCGCATAGGGCGAGAGGAGCGGCACGACCTTCATTCGTCCATGCGATTCATGCCCAGCTGGTTGTCTGAATATTTCTGTCCCATCTGGAAGAACGCTTAGAAAGGCCGAGACCAGGCGCTTTAGAGAGAGTCAACTTTGCCACCATGGCGGTAGCCGTACATCAGATAGATGACCATGCCGACCGTCATCCATACGACGAATCTGATCCATGTAATTACTGGAAGGCTGAGCATCAGGACAAAGCAGCTGACCATGCCCAGAATTGGCAGAATCGGAACTAGTGGACATTTAAACGGTCGTGTTTGCTGGGCATTGGTCCGTCTGAGAATAATTACGCTGGCACAAACAATAATAAAGGCAGCGAGAGTGCCGATGTTCGTCAATTCTGCTGCCCCACCGATGTCAGAGACCAGTGAAGCACAGGCCACCAGAATCCCTGTGGAGATCGTTGGTACGATTGGCGTTTTGTAAACTGGATGCAGTCGGCCAAATATTTGTGGAAGTAAGCCATCGCGGGCCATGGCCATGAATATGCGCGGCTGTCCCAATTGGAATACTAAAAGTACCGAAGTCATTCCAGCGAGTGCGCCGACAGTCACGATCATATATGCTGTAGGCTGTCCAATAATTGCTAACGCTGAAGCCACTGGTGCAGCATCATCTACGTACCTGCCATAGGGGAGGATGCCGGTTAAGACTAAGGAGACCGCGCAATACAACACAGTACAGATAAGGAGACTTCCAAGCATGCCGATAGGCATGTCTCTTTGCGGATTCTTAGTCTCCTCAGTCATGGAGCTAACGGCATCGAAGCCGATGAAACTGAAGAATACAATCGCGGCACCGCCCATGATACCTAATAGACCACCTGGTGCAAAGGGAATCCAATTGGACGGATGAACGAAACGAAAGCCGTAGACTATGAAAAACAATACTATGGATACCTTGATAATCACGGCGATGGTATTGACAAAAGCACTTTCTTGAACGCCTCGTACTAATACCCAAGTGATCAATCCGACGATGAAAAAAGCAGGAAAATTTAAGGCGACCGGATGTCCAAAAACTATGGGCAATTGCAGAGTCGAATAGAAGCCGCGTTCAGGACTATCAGTAGTCATATTAGTGATCCTGGTTAAGGCAGTGATACTGTCCGTGGTGATCCACAGCGGTACTTTAATGCCGGTCAGACCATGGAACAAATGTAGGAAATAATCTGACCAGCTCACGGCTACGGCAATATTGCCTACTGCATATTCCAATATCAAGTCCCAGCCGATAATCCAGGCGATCAATTCGCCTAAGGTCGCGTGCGCAAATGTGTAAGCAGACCCTGAAACGGGAATCATCGCTGCTAATTCTGCGTAGCACATGGCGGCGAATCCACAAGCAATCGCGGCAATAAGGAAAGAGACGACAATTGCCGGTCCGGCGCCGGTTCTGCCCAATTCCTGCTGGAATAGGAAATTGATAATCGGCGTCGATAGCCATCCTCTGGCAATGGCAGTTTGCCCTGCGGCGGTCCGTACCGGTCAAAGCAAATATGCCCGAGCCGATTGTGGCACCAACACCTAGAGCGATCAGATCGAGCGCGGACAGTCTTTTCTTCATCTGTCGATCAGGCCGATATGCTTCATCGATCAGCGATTTGGGTGATCTTGTGCGAAATAGACGCTGCAGTTGCAAGCCGTGCCCCTTTTAAAGTCAGTCTAATTGACTGAGCTGTCATTTTAGGAAGAGCAAGAAGGACAGGGTTACTGAGGTGGAGATCAGACTCTAGCAATTAGAGTAGCGAGAGTGATGATGCAAGATTTGATAGAATCTCACCTCTTAGGAGCACAATTCTTGAATCGGGGAAATTTAATGCACGGCTGCAGTGGTTGTTATAGAGCAAGGGTGCTATGGCAAAAACAATTGGCTCTTGCCTGCTCAGTATTTTTCTTTGGTCAGGCGGGCTTAGCACAGCTGAACACGACAATGCCAATTTCTCCGGGATCGCTGGCGCCAAAGGCGCCAACGAGCGAAACTGGGTCAGCACCGCTGCCTGGCACTAATGCTCCCAATTTGCCATACGCCCATCCAAAGGTCTTTCCTGCATCGGCTAACGGCGGCAGGTATCAACAGCTGCCGCTAAGCATTGCAGATGCTAAGGTGCGTTTGCAAGAGCTGCGTTCCCAGTCCAAGGTAATCCGTCCGCAAGATGCATTGGATAGCGTCGCTCGCTTATGCGAGTGGCTTTCAGACATAATTGAAGCACACAACAAAATGGCGGTCGCTTTCAATCGCAGTGAATTGACGAAAGCGCAAAGCCAGGCAGAAAAACTGAGCGCGAACAAATTTGCTCAGGTGAGGAATGAAGCGCAATTGTTACGTGCTGATTTGCTGATCCAGCAGAACCGTTATCCGGAAGCTCTAGCTCCCCTGGTTGACATAGTTTTGGCTGAGCCGACGAGCCCAACGGGAAAAGCTGCCTACAAAAAGTTGATGGAGCTGGGATTTAGTGAGGAGCCAGAGCACGCTGTTGAGGGCAACAAAGTGGAGGCGGCGAGCCTCGCTGCCAAAAATCAAGAGAACAAAAATAAAGCTGAAGCTAGTCAAGCCAAAACCGGCAGTGCACTTGTAAAGGCACCCAATCAATTACAGCCGGCAGCATCAACGCTGAAAAAAGTGAACGCCAACCGCTAGAATGTGTTAACCCCTTACTGTTTAGAGGACAATCGATCGGCAATGCACAAACGACAAACTTTACTGCTTACATTCGTTGTAGTTTTTACCAGCGCCGTCTCGATCGGGCAAGCAGATCCACTGCAAGGTGGTGTTACGGAAAAGGGCTATACGGCACCACCGATGCAGTCTGGCACTTCCTACCCGGCGCCTCAGATGATGCAACAGGCACCCATGCAGGGAAGCGCTTTCAGTAATGCGCCTTTGTCAGGTTCTGCCGTCGAGCGACCGCCGATTCAAGCAGGAGTAACCCGGAGTGTCGCACTTCCGGCAGGCTTTTTGGGCGCATGGCTGGTGAAAGGACAAAGGACTAAGGTTGAGTCTCAACCTGAGTTTCAGGCAGCAGCCGAAAGTGCCTTTGCCGTCAATACAAGTAACGTTTGGAATATCAGTGGTAATCCGCAATCAGGTTATACCTTAGGTTCTGACTCAGGTATCAATACTCAACTTTACGTAGACAAGGTGCAAGGTGGCACGGCATTCCTGCGCTATCAACATCCGGTCAATAACACGATGGCCCAGGAGGCAGTGGTAATGAGCTTGCAAAACGGCGGTGCTCGCTTTGAGGGACTGGAGAGAGTTTCCATCGTGAAGCAGGGACAGCCGCCCAGAGCAAAAGTGCAATACAATCTCACCGGCCAGCGTCAGCATTAATGGCCAAAATTTATTGCCGTTCGCGAGTTAAAATTTAAACCGTTTTGTTTAGGGGGTTATCAAGCGAATGTACCAGGGTAAAAATGTGGGGAGAGAAGGTCGTCTGCTAGTGATACTGTATTCGGTATCACTTATTTTCGCGCTTTTATGGTCATGCGCTTTGGCGCAAGCGGCTCACTCAAGCAAACACATTCTCATTGCCTCCAAAAAGTCAGCTGATCCGATCGTCGCCATTCAGACGAACAAGGGCACGATCAAGATTCAAGTGTATAAGAGCGAAGCACCCATCACAGCCAATAATTTCCTCGATTTGGTAAGCAAAGGATTCTACACCGGCCTTACTTTTCATCGTTATGTACCAAATTTTGTCATTCAGGGCGGCAGTCCGAATGGTACTAATGTTGGTGGCTATACCGACCCCAAAACTCACCAGGAAAGAACGATTCCACTGGAAGTAAATCCTAGCAATCCGCACCTTCAGCATAATGCTGCCGGGGTCGTCGCTATGGCTCGAACCAGTGATCCGAATTCCGCCAGTTCGCAGTTTTACATAACGCTGGCGCCGTGCATGAATCTCAACGATTTGAACGGCGGTTATGCAGTATTTGGGCGGGTGACGGACGGGCTAGACGTAGTTAAGGCGTTACGCCAGGGTGATAAGATGACCAAGGTTTCTATCGAGTGAGTCGAATAACTCAACAACCACAAAGAAGGCGAACATGACAACAACCGATCCAGTAGTCGTTATGGAGACTACTAAAGGCACAATTAAGGTTCAAATCTACAAAAATGACGCTCCGATCAGTGCGAATAATTTCCTTGATCTAGTGGCGCGCGGGTTTTATAACGGCCTGTCGTTTCACCGTTACGAGCCAGGCTTTGTTATTCAAGGTGGCTGTCCGCAAGGCTCGGGTCGGGGTGGATTTATTGATCCGCAAACGGGTAAGGAAAGAAGAATTCAATTGGAAGTGAATACCCAAAATCCTAACCTCAAACATAATGTCGCTGGCGTCTTGGCCATGGCCAGGTCGCAAGATCCAGACTCAGCCAGCTCGCAGTTCTATTTCACGCTTGGACCGGCCAGCTTTTTGGACAATAACTATGCGGTGTTTGGTCGGGTGCAAGACGGATTGGATATCGTTCAATCATTGCGTGCCGGAGACAAAATGACCAAGGTCTCCGTCTTAGAAACCGCAACGAAATAGCACTTCATTTATATCTTGATGTAACGCCCGGAGGTCCAGGCGCTGCCGCCGGCACCGACGGCGACACCAAGTACGAGCATCACCAGAAAAGTCTGCATTGCTCCGTATTCCAGGCCGTTTGGCAGAATAGGCGCGAGACTCAACATCTGATCGCGCACCACCGGATCAAAATACCAATGCATGCCAATAAGAAAGGCAATCGCTAAAACTGAGGCGGCGGCGCCATAAGCGGCTCCTTGCAAGATCATTGGGCCCTTGATGTAAAAATGACTGACACCCATCAGGCTAAGTATTTCAATTTCGCGTTGTTTAGCTTCGATTACCAAGTGAATTGTATTGCCGATGACAATCAGAGTGGCTGCCGACAGCGAGGCAGTGATCACGATTCCGCCCAATTCGATGAAATGTCTGAACTCATTTAATTTGTGCGCCACTTTCAAAGGGTAGCGGACCGTTTCCACACCGGAGAGCAGTTTCACGCGCGGTGCTACATTTTCTACGCCGTTGATATTGTTCATGCGAATATGCAGCGTATTGGGAAGTGGATTGGTGATGGCTGCTACTTTGAAGGTGTTCTGCATATCCTTCCAGGATACGTCTTTGGGGACAATCTCGACTACTTGTACATTGGGAAACTCGCTTACTTCTTTGGCCACCTTCTTGGGATCGGCATCATCTTTGAGATATGCTGATACTTCCAGCTGCGATCCCCAAGCGGTAACTACGTTCTTCAGCGCCATCGTTAATTGAAGTACGCCACCGAATATGGTGAGGGCTACAGCAAGAATGCTCACCACTAGCCAGTTCGACCAGCCGCTGTGCTTGAGTCCCAGCACCATTTCAATCACTACTCGCCAAAGTATTCTCAATTGACGCATTATTTGTCCTTGCCCTCTACTTCATAAACGCCGCTGTCAACGTCGGATGCGATTTCACCTTGCCTTAGAGCTATTACTCGCCTGCGCATGGCGTTGACAATCGGTTGATCGTGAGTGCTGATCAAAACAGTTGTCCCTCGCTGACTAATTCGCTCAAGCAGTTGAACGATTTCCAATGATGTCGCCGGATCAAGATTGCCGGTTGGTTCATCGGCGAGCAAAACCGGTGGGCCATTGACGATCGCTCGAGCAATGCCGACTCGCTGCTGTTCACCACCGGAAAGTTCATCCGGATATGCGTCTCCTTTATGTTCTAAATTGACTACATTGAGTGCGCTATTCACTCGTTTTTGCACGGAGGTCTCGTCTACGCCTAAAGCGCGCAAGATGTAAGCCACATTGTTGAAGACGGTCTGCCGTGGCAGCAATTTATAGTCTTGAAAAATGATCCCTAATCTTCGACGCAAATGCGGAATCTGGCGGCTGGACAGCCTGTTTAAATTGGCGCCACCAATCAAAACCGTTCCTCGGGTCGGTAGCTCTTCCCGATACAACAAACGCATCAAGGTCGACTTGCCAGCACCGGATGGACCAACTAGAAAAGCAAACTCGCCCAAGGCGATATGCAGGTTGATGTTAATCAAGGCGGGACGACCGCCATAGTCTTTGAAAACGTTTTGCAGTCTGATCACGGTTGAGAGTTTGATGCCGAGGGGGATTAGACTAAGCGTGCGTTAGTGGTGATCACTGGAAAAGCCCAAATAATGACGGGAGGCAATGATAACACAGTAGTCAGCAGGAAGCCTTGAAAAGGTCCAACGTTGCAATTTCTTAAAAATGCGAGAGCGTTTTGTAAAAGCATTCAGTGCATAGCTGACGTGGTCCATGAAGCATAGCGACTGGCTCAGCACAGTTTGCGCATTTGGGATATCCGTGGATCAGGCGCCATTTTCTCAGGCGGATTTCCCGTTCACACAGAGCGGCCATGCGCGTGGTGAGATTGATTTCTTGGACGAGTGCGTTTTCACGTGTTGTCTTTATTTCGCTCAACTCCTGGGCAACCAGGGCGAGCTGACCCAACTCCTCGGTACTCAAGTCGATCTCTGCTAGCTCTTGATCCGTTGGTACAGGCAATTGCGCAGTTCTTTCTGGCGTATCTAGTCCAGGTAAGTCTTTGTCTGAGTTGACTGAGTTGTGATAGTGCTTGAGATCGAAACGCACACCGGTTACGGTAATCCCCAAAGCAGAGGCTGCTCTTTTCAGCCTGAGGACGATGTCGCGTTTCATCAGGCTCAACTCTTGCCCTACCGCAGCATCCTTGACGCTCACCACCAGGTTATGGTCGCTATCAATAAACAGCGGGCGGCTTTGGCTGGCAAAAAAATCGCCAATTATGACCGGCCACAGGCCGAACAAGGCATTTTCCTTAAGACGCTTATCCAAACCCAATTTTGCCACGAGCTTGGAAAGCACATTGTTTAAACTGGCAAAGCTGCGCTGCTTGTGCTTGCTCGCCGGCGACGCGCCATTTTCTCGTCGTTCCACTGCGTTTCTCCGTGTACGGCAAGCCTAGACCATAAGATTCTTCCCGTAAAGCTCTCCAAAGCGCCGACTGGACAATGTCAAGATCGGGGTAAAATTTCCTCATATTCAAACGACGTCAAGCTGCTAGTTTATAATCAGCATGACTAGCCGGTTTCCTCTGAATTAGTTTCGATTTATTCAGCGATTCGAGCCCAGCCAGGCTTGTCTCGGGAGCCGCAGAGCGGCGACGGACGGAGAAGGTAGCGAGCAAGGGTGGCGGTGAGCCACGCGCAGCGAGCGGAAGAAACAGCGGAGGAGCCGCAGAGCGGCGACGGACGGAGAAGGTAGCGAGCAAGGGTGGCGGTGAGCCACGCGCAGCGAGCGGAAGAAACAGCGGAGGAGCCGCAGAGCGGCGACGGAGCGAATAAAAAATGATTGCCCAACAAACAATTGAGGAGCTCCAGAAGAGGTTCAAGCCGGAAAATGCCCGCAATCTGTCGGCTACTTATCTGATTACCATTCACGGCACGGGCGGTGGCGCCTGGCTGACAAAGATTAACGATGGCAAATGTGAGTTTATCCCGCATGACCGCAATGAGGCAGATGTCAGTCCGGCTGATTGCATGATCTCCGTGGATGCACAGGACTTGGAGCTGATCATGACTGGCCGGCTCTCGGCAATGACCGCGGCGCTTTCCGGAGTACTGGCGATCGAGGGAGAGCTTGGCTTGGCCATGCAATTGGTGCCGATCTTTTTCGAGGGACAGGCGCCTTTTATTTAAGGCTGGCTGTGCCCGCAAGGCTGGAATCAATCTGAATAAATCTGCCTCAATGCGTATTATTTGCGTTTAGCGGGAAAACGGTTCGGCGCTTATGGGCCGGCGATATGTTGAACCTACGTAATTGCCCCATTTTCGTTCATAGATTTGATCAGTAAAGTGATGAAAATGGGGACACTTCGTGATTTGACGAGCGGATAACACTTGGCTTTAAGACTCGATTCCGGTGACAGTTCACTTCTGGCTGCAGAAAATGGCTCCGCCAGCGTGGCGCTATGGCGAGAATACGAAGCGAGCGTCGGCATAAATCAAAGCAAGGCAAAGCGATCGAGCGTGGTACCGTATTTGGTGGCAGGCGGTGTGGCCGCTGCGTCGTTAGGGATTGCCTATGTTCTTCATAACAGAGAGGCTGGCAGTTTAATCGAGAGCGCTCTTGAAGAAACACCAATGGTTGAATCTAGATTGGTTGAATCTAGCGGCCGTCCAATGCTGGATGCGCTGCCCCTGGTAAGGGCCGAAGGAGCGCCTTTTATCGCTAAGAGATTAGAAATCGAAAGGGTCCTTGTCGGTTCACCGCGAATTGACTTCAGTCAGGGAATCTTGGAGCGCAACATCTATCGTGAGGAGTGCCGGCCAGTTCGGTTTGGTGAGTATGCGGAAAAAGGCTTGACCGACGGCAGATTCACCGCCCCTGGAAGCAGTATTGGTCTGCCAGTTATGATCAGAGATGTTGACTTAGCTTCTGGAGGGGTTCGCCAGTTTAATCACGAGAGATTGTACGAGCATCTGAACCGGCTTTACGGGTGGACGGACGGGCCGACCAACGCTTTGGTGCAAGAGGCGGACGCGCCTGGTATCGCTGGTAGGAGATTCTGGATACAGGATGATAGGGGGCTGTCCCTGGATACAGTCTTGAAGAAATTGACCGGCAGCAATCAGGTGTCTGAGCATAATCAACTTATCGAGAGCAATTCTGTTTTAAGAGAGAAAGTGGGTACGGTAGTTTTGCAGCGAATATTAATGGGTGATGGTGATTTGAATCTCGGAAATATTGTTACAGGCATCCCTGAGGAAGATCTTCATACACTCGATTCGTCTAAGGCACAGTTGGTTATTGGTCGCCTGCAGCTAGCGAATATCGATCTTGAGCCCAGTCGTATCGATTTTAATACCCGATCGAGGCTGTCCGGCTCGTTCTCGCGTCGCGGCACCGATACTTCGCTGGCTATGATTTTTACTGGCGAAAAGATCAATTCGCTAGATCTGACAAGGCTGAACGTCTTCGTACAGAAATTCGATAATCCCCGAGGTGTTGCCCAATTGAGAGATCTGGGAATGAGCAGAAGTTTCGTCAGACCATTTTTGACAATCAATCGACAGCTTGTTAAGACTGGACGCTACTCGTGAAGTCCGTAATTAGACTAGACGCAGTGAGTAAGGTCCTCGTAGTTCGGTAGTGCATCGTTATATCGTTCCCGACAAAATATAACAAGATTTTGTCGTATTCGACAAATTTTCGAGCCAATTTTTTGTCTTGAAGAATATAACCAACGAAGGCAACCTGGTATTTCGCTAAACAGCCGAGCTGCTGCGCACGTTGCGCGTTGGCTTAGGTTCCTTGCGGAAACGCGAGGCAAACGAATCCAGGTAGATGTGCACCACCGGTGTGATGAAGAGCGTGAGCAACTGAGAGACGAGCAACCCGCCAACCACGGCGAGCCCGAGTGGCTGCCGGGACTCTGCACCAGCCCCGATACCAATAGCGATTGGCAGACTACCCATGAGCGCGGCCATTGTCGTCATCATAATCGGTCTAAATCGCACAAGACAAGCTTGATATATGGCATCTCTGGCTGATTTTCCTTCGTTGCGTTGAGCATCTACAGCGAAGTCCACCATCATAATTGCGTTCTTTTTGACGATGCCGATCAACATGATCAGTCCCAGAAAAGCATAGATGTTCAGATCCACGTGGAAAATGAGCAAGGTGAGAAGTGCTCCCAAGCCGGCGGATGGCAAACCAGCAAGGATCGTCAGCGGGTGGATAAAGCTCTCGTAGAGGATGCCCAGCACAATATAGATAACGATGATCGCCAGAAGTAGAAGGAATCCTAAGCCAGTCATCGACGATTGAAATGCCTGCGCCGAGCCCTGGTAAGTGGCGGTTATGGTTTTCGGTAATTCTTCTTGGATCAATTTATTGATCTTTGGTACAGCATCACCGAGAGCGGCTCCGGGTCTCAGGTTAAATGAAATGGTGGCAGAAGGCATCTGTCCCAGATGATTGACGAGGAGTGGTGTTGTCGTCTCTTTAAACTTGGCAATTGTATCCAGTGGCACCAATTTACCGTTGCCCGATCGCACATAAAGCAAGGAGAGAAGATTGGGGCTTCGATAATACTCAGGTTTAACTTCGATGATTACCCAGTATTCATTGGTCGGTGTGTAGATCGTTGAAACCTGGCGCGTGCCGTAGGCATAGCCTAAGGCATCATCGACCTGCTGCGCGCTGATACCGAGCATGGACGCTTTATCACGATCTACTTCGACGTTTACTTGCGGGCTGTTAATTTGCAAGTCGCTCGTGACGTCCTGCAATTCCGGCAGTTCTCTCATCTTGCTCTGCAGCAGATTGGCATACTTGTTCATTCCGCTTAAATGCGGACTCTGCAAGGTGAGCTGATAGAGGCTCTTGGTCAGCTGTCCGCCGATGTTGACGACCGGTGGATTCTGCAAATAGATCCTGATTCCCTGTACCTGCTCCAGTTTTGGCCGCAGCTCTTCGATTATTTGATCGGCGGTCAAGCTTCTTTGGTTTCGCGGCTTCAAATACATGACGATCGAGCCGGCATTGCCTGTAGGGCTGGCTCCGCCTGTGCCCACGCTGGAGATGAAGGAGCTAATGTTTGGATCCTGGGCCACTAAGTCGGCCAGTGCTTTTTGATGGTCAACCATCGAATTGAAGGAAATGCTTTGCGTGGCTTCGGTGAAACCAAGAATCTGTCCCTGATCTTCCAGTGGCATGAAGCCTTTCGGAACGATAACGAATAGGTACGCGGTGGCGACGATCAAAGCGAATGAGAAAAGCAAAGTTGAACGTTTGTGTCGCAGAACGATGCACAATAGAGCATCATAAGTTGCCAACAGCCAATCAAATACATTTTCCGAAGAGGCATAGAGCCGGCTTCGTTTCTTAAGCTCCGAACGGGGTCTGAGAAAACGACTGCATAGCATCGGTGTCAAACTAAGCGATATAAAACCTGACACCAGAATTGCCACACTAATGGTCACCGAGAATTCTTTGAAAAGTTTGCCGATAATGCCCTGCATGAACAAAATAGGAATGAAGACAGCCACCAGGGACAGTGTCATGGATAAGACAGTAAAGCCGATCTCTTCTGAACCTTTAATCGCTGCTTGATATGGCGCAAGCCCCAATTCCATATGCCGAACAATGTTTTCCAATACAACAATGGCATCGTCTACAACAAAACCAACGGACAAAGTGAGAGCCATCAGAGTTAAGTTGTTGAGACTGAATCCAAGCAACGACATGGCAGCAAATGTACCGATCACTGACATCGGCAAAGCCAAGCTGGGGATCACTGTGGCCGAGAGATTGCGGAGAAAGACAAAGATCACTAGAACCACTAGAAATACTGTCAAAAGCAAGGTGAACTCTACGTCTGCTACTGAATCGCGAATGGTGCTCGCTAGATCGTAGAGCACCTGGACTTTGCATGAGCTAGGTAGTTTCGTTTCTAAATTTGGTAGCTCTTTTTTTATGTTGTCCACTACCTGAACAGTGTTTGTGCCTGGTTGCCGCTGTATTGCCAGCAAAATTGCTCGTTTGTCATTTAGCCAGCCGGCGATCTTGTCATTCTGCACGCTATCGATCACATTGGCGATGTCTTGTAGGCGCACCGGCGATCCGTTTCGGTAAGCAACGATCAGCGGCCTGTACGATGCGGCATCGAGCAGTTGATCGTTGGACTGGACATTGAATGCCTGATGATGACCGTAAAGCGTACCGGTCGGCTCCTTAACATTGGACTGAGCGATCGATGTGGCGACCTCGTCGATACCAAGTGAGTGCACTGCCAATTGTTTTGGATCGACTTGGGCGCGTACTGCATATTTTTGCTGGCCGAACACCTGCACCTGCGCCACCCCGCCAATCATGGAGATGTGCTGAGCGATGAAGGTCTCAGCATATTCATCTACCGACCATAACGGTAATGTGTCCGAGCTAACAGCGATGTACAGAACTGGGTTATTGGCTGGGTTGACTTTCTGATAAGACGGTGGCGTCGGCATATCCTTAGGTAAAAGCGGTGCAGCCTGGGTTATTGCCGACTGAACATCTTGCGCTGCCGCATCGATATTGCGACTCAAACTAAATTGCAGTGTTACCTGGCTTTGACCGAGCGCGCTGCTCGAGTTCATCGATTCGATGCCGGCGATTGTCGAGAATTGCTTTTCTAAAGGCGTGGCTACAGCCGATGCCATTGTCTCCGGGCTGGCACCGGGCAACTGGGCTGTCACCACAATCGTTGGGAAATCAACGTTTGGCAGGGCGTTGAGCGGCAACATGTTGTAGCCGATTAATCCGCACATCAAAATGGCGACCATGACCAGCGTTGTCATGACCGGGCGCTGGATAAATATCAGCGAGAGATTCAATTTACTACCTCAATAGCAGAGGGCAGCCGTTTGGCTTTGCGAATTTTGCCGCGGTGAGCAAACTTGTCCAGATAAATGTAAACGACAGGCGTGATTAAAAGTGTGAGAAGCTGCGAGGCAATTAAACCGCCGACAACAGCCAAACCTAAGGGTTGGCGCGCTTCGCCACCAGAGCCTAAACCGACAGCGATAGGCAAGCTGCCCATCAAGGCAGCCATTGTCGTCATCATAATCGGCCGAAATCGAACTAGTGCGGCGTGGTAAACAGCCTCCTCAGGCGGCTGATTGTGCAATCTCTGAAAATCAAGTGCGCTATCCACCATCATGATGGCGTTCTTTTTAACGATGCCTAGAAGCATGACCAGGCCGAGCCATCCATAGATGTTCAGCTCGCAGTGAAAGAGAAGGAGAGTGACCAGTGCGCCGAATCCTGCCGATGGTAAGCCAGCGAGAATGGTTAGCGGATGAATGAAGCTCTCGTACAAAATCCCCAGCACTATATAAATGACGGCGATGGCGATGACAAGCAGCCAGAGGCTGTTTTGTTGAGACGATTGAAAAGCTTGGGCGGTACCCTGAAAGCTGGATGTGACTGAGGGGGGAAGAGTTTCGTCAGCGATCTTTTGCACTGCCGGCAAGACATCGCCAATTGAAACGCCTGGTTTGAGATTGAAAGAGATAGTCGCCGAGGCCATCTGCCCTAAATGGTTGATTTGCAGTGGTGCCACGCTTCGCTCGATCTTGGCGATCGCGGTCAGGGGAATGAGCTTGCCTGAGCTTGACCGCAAGTACAAAAGCGGGAGTAAATTAGGTGAACGATAGTATTCCGGCTCGACCTCTAGAATCACTTTATATTCATTGTCCGGCGTGTAGATCGTCGAAATTTGCGTCGCGCCATAAGCAAAAGACAAAGCGTCATCTACTTGCTTAGCTGTAATGCCCAGGCTGGATGCTTTCTCTCGGTTGATCGTAACGCTTGCTTGCGGGCTGCTAATTTGCAAGTCAGTATTCAAATCTTGCAATTTTGGATATTCTTTCAGTTTGTCTCTCAGCGCAAAGGTCGATCGGTAAAGTTCCGGCAGGCTCGTGCTCTGAATGGTGTACTGGTAGATGCCCTTGGTGTTCTGCCCGCCTATTTTGATGGACATCGGATTCTGCATGTAAACTTTGATGCCAGGTATCGGATCGAACTTCTTTTTCAGCTCTTGCATCATTTCGTCTGCGCTTAGCTGCCGTGGTGGCCGAGGGGTCAAGCAGATGAACATGCGTCCGGCATTTAGTGTGCTGGCTGTGCCGCCGCCACCGACTGCCGACATAAAAGTGGAAACGTTGGGATTTTTGCTGACTATGTCGGCCAGCTTGTTCTGGTGCCTGACCATTGCCTCGAAGGAAACGTCTTCACCGCCTTCTGTCATGGCAAAAATTTGCCCTATATCTTCATTAGGAATGAAGCCCTTTTGCACGAAGAAAAATAGAACTATCGTCAAAATGAAAACGCCGAATGAGGCAAGAAGCGTTGTCAGTTTGTGCTTGATCACCAGGCTGATCCAATAATCGTAGACTTTGAGCGCCCATTCTTGTAAATGTTCGAAGAATGCCAGAAAAGAATGGGGTTTTTCGTGCCCGTGCTTTTTCAGATAGCGGCTGCAAAGCATTGGTGTCAGAGTCAATGACACAAAGCCGGAAATGAGAACAGAGACGACGATTGTTACCGCAAACTCCTTGAACAAGCGGCCGACGATGCCGCCAAAAAAGAGGATTGGTATGAAGACGGCCACAAGAGACAAGGTCATGGAGAGAATAGTGAAACTGATCTCTCGTGAGCCCTTCAGAGAAGCCACCATGGCCGGTTCACCACTATCAAGATGACGGACGATATTTTCCAGCATCACAATGGCATCGTCCACGACGAAACCAACGCATAGTGTGAGGGCCATCAGGGTCATGACATTGATACTGAAGCCGAGGACAGAAATGACGGCGAATGTACCGATCACCGACATGGGTAAAGCCAGACTGGGTATGATGGTTGCCGGTAGGCTGCGAAGAAAGAGAAAGATAACCGCCACCACCAGAGCCGCGGTGATCAACAAAGTCATCTGGACGTCATGAATGGAGTTTTTGATCGAGATTGATCGATCGTAAAGAATGGAGAGATCGACTGAGGCTGGCAATTGCAAGCGCAGGCTGGGCAATATTTGCTTGATGTCTTCGATTACTTGTACAGTGTTCGTGCCGGGTTGGCGCAGGATGGCCAGGACCACCGCTCTTTTGCGATCGCACCAATTGGCGATCTTGTCATTCTCCACACTGTCCGAGACTGTGCCTATATCTTGCAGACGAACCGGAGCGCCGTTGTGATAGGCGACGACGAGCGGTCTCCACTGAGCAGCATCGAGCAGCTGATCGTTAGACTGGACATTGGTCGCTGTGTGCCGCCGTAAAGTGTTCCGGTCGGTATTTTGACGTTGCCAGTCCTGATCGCTTGTGCCACTTCATCCATGCCGATGCCCATCTGAGCGACTTTGCGAGGATCGATTTGCACTCTGACAGCATATTTCTGGGCGCCGTAGACTTGCACCTGGGCTACGCCATTAACCATAGAGATTCTCTGGGCAGCAAGCGTCTCAGCATATTCATCTACCTTATATAAAGGCAAAGTGCCGGAATGCACTGACATAAAGAGGACCGGAATATCACCAGGATTGGCCTTGCGAAACGAGGGCCTGGCTGGTAGCGGTGGCAAAAGCGGAATGGCTGCCGCGATCGCCGACTGGACGTCTTCGGCGGCTGAATCGATGTTGCGGTTCAAATTGAATTGTAGGGTGATTGTTGTTACGCCCAAGGCGCTCGTGGAGTTCATGGAGTCGATACCATTTATGGTGGCAAACTGCCGCTCCAGCGGAGTCGCTACAGTGGCAGCCATGGTTTCCGGACTGGCGCCAGGTAAGGCCGCGTTCACGCTGATCGTCGGGAAGTCAACGTTGGGAAGGGCGTCCACTGGCATCAGGTGATAGCCGATCACTCCAAATATGAGGAGTCCAAACATGAGCAGTGTGGTCATCACCGGTCGTTTGATAAAGATCTCCGACAGGTTCATTATCCGTCGTCTTCCGAGACTGCCTTTTTTGGCTCTACTAGGGCGCCTGGCGTTAACTGAAGTTGTCCATCAGTGACCACTTTGTCACCGGGACTCAAGCCCTGCAAAATAATGGCATCACCTTTGGACGTGCGTCCGAGTTTGATCGGGCGCTGCTCAACTGTCGAGTCCGGCATCAACACAAAGACAAACTGACCATCCTGACCGGTCTGCACGGCATGAGCAGGGATGAGCAAGGCATTCGGCTCTTCCTTTAGAAGCAAGACCACGTTGACGAATTGTCCTGGCCACAGGCGTCTATCCCGGTTTTCAAACGTACCCTTCAAATTAATGGTGCCGGTGGTGGTGTCAACCGTATTGTCAATAAAAGTGACGATACCTTGCTCGGGATCTTTGTTACCCTCAATGAAAGCCATTACCTTCAGGGGCGCCTGCTTGTTGTATTTAGCGATCTCGCTCAGGTATTGCTCCGGAACCGCGAAGGTGACATAGATTGGATTGATCTGGTCTATCGAAATCAGCGCAGTGGCGTCATTGTCCTTGATCAAATTTCCCTGATAGATATTCAGACTACCTGTCCGTCCATCAATTGGTGATCTGATCGTTGTATAGGAGAGTTGTACTTCCATATTTCTGGCGGCAGCGTGATCGGCGTTGGCTTGGGCCTCAAGGCTGTTGGCCATTGCTCGATCACTCTCTAGAGTGGCACGTATACTGGAGAGCATCGCCTCGTCGGAACTAACTGTCGCGGTTGCCGTATCTTCCGCTGTTTTTTGTTGATCGTACTGCTCGTGACTGACCGCGCCCTGCTCAACCAGGGTCGAATAGCGCTCGGCTTCTCGCTTGGCTAGCGAGAACTGAGATTTATCTCTGGCCAGTGTCGCTTCTGCTTGCTTGACCAATGCTACGTCTTTGGCCACATTTGCCTGAGCTTGTTTGACTTGTGCCCTGTCTTTCAGCTCTATCGCTTGTGCCTGGGCAAGTTGGGCGTCTAAGGCCCGAGGATCAATTGTGAATAGTACGTCGCCGGCTTTGACAAAGTCGCCTTGTTTGAAGTGTACTTTCGTCAATTGGCCGATTACCTGTGACTTCACTTGCACGGTCGAATAAGCCTGGACGGTGCCGATCACATTGATCTCTAACGGAATCGTCTTTTGTATTGCCGTGGCAACGGTTACAGGTAAAGCTTTCTTCGCCTGCTTCTTTTCTCCGTGCGTACTTTTGTAATAGTTAAAAAGAGCTGCCGCGGCTACTGCTGCCACGATCAGAATCACTACCAATATGAGTGGTCTTTTGCTTGCCCTTTCTGTCTGCGGCGGATCGAAGCGGACTTCTAGTTCATCAGTTGTGTGCGATGTCTTGTTTAAAACCATTGGTTGCCTGCTCAGTCATTCTCTTGAAAAATTTGTGCTACTTCGATTCTTACTTTGATTCCAGTTCTGTGAAAGCTTCTTTGAGGATGGCCATCGCTTCTATTACTTTCAGAACCTTTGCCGGCGGAAGCGAGGAGAGGGTGTTGGCTGCTTTGCTCTCGGCGAATTGATGGATCTCTTGAAAGTGGGCGGCGCCATCGTTTGTCAATTTCAGCTCCACAAAACGTCTTTCGTGAGGATGTTCTGAACGTTCGATCAGATTTCGCTGCACGAGCCGATCGACTGTGACTGAGGCCGTGGCGTTACTTACACCAAGGTGCTCGGCCACTTTGGATAAGGAAGAGCCAGGGTGCATACTGAGATAGCCCAAAACACCTACTTGCTGTAAGGAGGCGGCGGAGCCGGTGTGCTCCTTCACCCGATTCTTAAGAAAGCGCATGATTGTCGGTATCGTGTCCAGCAATTCGGCTGCGCAGCGGTTGGGTGTCACTTCGGCCGTAACCATGAGAACCTCGCTATTGGTTTACAAAACTAACAATTAGCTAGCCTAACCATTTAATGATAGCATCTTCGCCGGGCTCCGGATTGTCTCCAGCAGATCTTACGACCAGCCGCCAATAAACGCCTCTCTGAGCAGTTCGTAGGGTGGTTTTTTGCCTGTCCAAAAGGCAAAGGAATGCGCTGCCTGGCGGATGAGCATCTCTGAGCCGTCGCAAGCTGCCAGAGCATGAGCACGCGCTTTAGTGACCAGCAAAGTCTCCTGACCACTATTTGCCGGATAGACCAGATCGAAGACGAACGGCTTGGTTTTACTGCTTTTTTCTAGCAATTTGCAAAGCCAGTCTGGCACACGCGGGATTGTCTGACCGAGCGGTAGCGTGTTTACGATCAATTGCGCACCAGATATGATGGCATAGTCCACAGGGTCGACAATTCTAATCTCAGCGGCCGTGTTGTTCGAATTCTCCAGGGAATTGACGAGTTCACGAGCCTTCTCTAGATTTCTGGCGACTACATAGATCCGGCCGAAACCTGTCTGCTGGAGAACATAGAGTGCTGCTTTAGCTGCGCCGCCGGCCCCTAAAATACAAGCCGTTGTTCTTGGCCGCTCTTTATAAACAGACTGAAGAGTCTCGGCCAAGCCGACCACATCTGTATTATGACCATGTATGGAGCCCTCTTCGATAAAAGTGATCGTGTTTACTGCTTTCGTGCTAGCGGCTTCTGGCGATAGGACTTGGCACAGCGGATAGATCTCCTGCTTGTGTGGGATTGTTATATTCACGCCAATCAGTCCCTCTGTTCGCAATTGTGTGAGCCGCTCTTGCAACCGGGAGGTCTCGGTATCGAATAGCTGATAGTCGCCGGTTAACCCGAAATGGCGCAATGCAGCCTTGTGCAGCGCCGGCGAGCACGAATGTGAGACAGGATGTCCGATCAAACCAAGTAAATAATTCACTTACGTATTACTAATAATTGCTTGCCTGAACTGTTGCTACACGCATGCGTTTGATACCAGCTTGAGCGGCAGCTGTCATCACTTCCACAACAGCTCGCTCTTTTGAGTCACCGTCCGCATTTACCGTGCAAGGCACGTCCTTGTTACCGACTTTGCGAATAATCTCTTCGATTTTTTGTTGAATGACCGCCGGGTCTTTAGCATCGACGAAATTGCCGTTAATCGCAATTTGCCCTTCCTTATCAATATCAATGAAAACACCTTTTGCCTCATCCACTTTTTTAGCGTTTTGCGTTTCGGGTGGCTTGATCTTCAAGTCGGACTTGTCGATCAGTGGTGCGATCAAGATCATAATTACCAGCAAAACCAGAAACACGTCGGTGAGCGGCGTCACGTTGATATCGGTGAACTCGTCACCGACTGCTCCCATAGACATATCGCTTCACCTCCTTTATGGCTTGGTCGGCTTAATTACTAGGGCACTAGCGCGCATGCGTTGGTGTCTCTGTGCCAACAAAACTAAGGAATAACAGCTTTAGTAGCAAAAAGTCATCGTTGAAGCGCTTAACTGTGTTTGTATATGTGTTATTGAAAATAACCGCCAGAATGGCGACAATCAGACCGTAGCCGGTGGCAATCAGCGCCTTAGCCACGCCAGTGACGACGACAGGTGTGCCACCACCTGCGGCACCGAGCTGATCAAGAGTGAAAATAACGCCAACCACTGTTCCGAACAAGCCAAGGAACGGGCAGGTAGCACCGATGGTGCCGAGAATTGCTAGATTCTTCTCCAATTTACGGGTGACCAAGCCGACGGTGATATCAAAAGCTTTAGAGAAGTCTTCTTTCTGCTCAGCCATCAAGCGTACGCCTTCTTCGGCGACCTCGCCGACCACTCCACCAAGCCGGCTGCAAGTAGCTTGCGCCTTCTGCAACTGCTGACTTTCCAGCTCTCTTTGCAATTGATGAATGAAGGCCGTTACATCTCGGCGATTTTTTTGGTAATAAAGGTAGCGTTCTATCACTACGGCTACTGTCAACACCGAGCAGATAGTGATTGGTATGGAAGCGAACCAGTCATTGATCATGAACTGGATAAAGTAGCTAAAGAATTTGCTTTCCATTTCTTCTCCTGATGGCTAATGCAATTGAGTTTATCAGAATCGGCGGAACGCTCCGCCGCCTCCTCCTGAAAACACGTTGTAATCGAATGTGAATTGGATATCGACGTCATCACCGGCACCGGCCGGTAACGGCCTAAACGGCGCAGCATTTTCCACTGCCTTTAAGGCGGCATTGTCAGCAATGGCTAAGCCGGAAGATTTCTCCAGGCGCAAATTCGATAACTCTCCGCCTCTGTGCACTTTGAATATGACGACCACACGCTTGCTTTCGTTACCCTTAGGTGGAAACCAGGCTCGCTTAATACGGCGTTGCAAGTCGGCCATGTACGGACCAAAGTCGACATCAGCCTGAGCGCCGGTATTGGCTGGGCCACGGTTGTTGTTGGCATCCGGGTTGCCTCGCAATCCTTCGCCACCGCCACCGCCGGCGGCTCTCGGCACACTAGGCGCTACTGCCAACTGAGGACCACTACCGCCACCGCCGCCGTGGCCGGCGTGCGTTGGAGCTGGTGCAGGGGCTGGACCGGTGCCGCCACCTCGATTAGGCGAACCGCCGCCGGCTACCGGCACAGGTGTTGGCGTGCCACCGCCGGCTTCACCGGCTCCTACTGATACCGGCGCTGGTGCCGTCGGCCCGGTGGCTCCGTGGGCCCCTCCGGCACCAACGCGCGGTGCTGGTGCTGGCGACGGTGAACCGTGTCCAGCAGCCATCGGTGCTGGTGTTGGTGAAGGCGATGGAGATGGAGCTGCACTGGGATGGAAGAACGGTGTTGGCGCAGGAGTTGGCGATGGCGAGGGCGTCGGCGCAGGAGAGGGGTGTGGTGTTGGCGAGGGCGTTGGCCTGGCTACTGGGGTGGGCGTTGGTCTTGGTGAAGGGGTCGGTCTGGGAGTCGGCCTTTGCACCGGCTGTGGTGTCGGCTTGGCCGCCGGCGCTGGTTTGCTCGGTGCCTTCGGTGCTGGTGAGGAGGCTTGCACTGGCTTTTCTTCATGCTTGCCGCGATTTTCTGAATTGTGCTCAGCCTTGCGCTGCGATATCACCTTCTTCTTGGTCGGCTCTTGATTCTGGATGAATTCGATATCCGTTACCTGTGTATGCGGTGGTGGCGGAATCAAAAAGAAAAATGCCAGAACAAATGCCGCCACCATTGCCGATACATGAAAAATGTAGGAGCCACTGGTGGCCTCTGTCATCTCCATCACGTATTCAGGATAGATATGTCGTCGCTGGATCAGCGCTGCATGATCGTATGCATCACGCACAGCAAAGGCGATATAGGCCAGGAACAATCCTAAAATGACAAATGATGCGGGGCTGCCAATATGTATCTGTTGAATCGAGCCCACCAGTTCGCGATTCGGCACCATATGGAAGGCATGACCGAATTCGACCAGTCCACGCAAAAGACCGTCGGTAAATAAGAGCAGAAAAAGAATGCCTAGATTAATGAACGAAACGCAGAGGAATAAAATTCCTTTTCTCTTTTGGCCGTTGTATAGCTGACCGAGACCGGGAAAAATCGAGAGCAGGGCGGCAGTGTTAGGGTCGCGCGGCGTTCTTTTAGGATTGGCTGGTCGTGCCGATGTACTTGTCATTTCTGGCGGGCACTCACTATTGGGACGACTTTCAATAGGACCACCGCCGGAACTCGATAAGCACGGTCTCCAACCTCATGTCCAAACTCAATTTGGATACTAGCTGTTTGTAGTAAACACGGCAAATGTGGAGAAAATGCGAAAAGCATGATTCTTAACAACTGGTCAAGTATAACACAGTGGCTGTTGGACTCCGGCTGGCAGCGACCCTTGCACGAAAATGAGCTGATTCATTTCCGCCATCACAAAGTCATCATAAAGTAGAAGCCAAATAATTGCTCCGACTTTTGATCCAGTTTAGGCTCAGTTTAAGTCCTGATTAGGAACGTGGGTAATTCCTACATCATCGGCATGCGTAGGTCTTCGGTTAGCTGGATTTTCAATTCGTCACCAGGTCGCACGTCAACTTTTTTGCCCTTCTTGGCTAAAAGCACGGCCACGCCAACAACGAGGCCGACGCCTACCCCGATCACCGCTGCGTCCGCTTTGCTGATGGAAGAGGTGCTACCGGAGGAGGATGAGCTGTTGTTGTTGTTGCTACCGGCAAGGGCGCCAATACCCAAGCCGATCACAGTGGGCAGCATGACAATGCTGCTGTCAATAGCGACATCTTTCAGACCGCGGCGAGCGTGGACGACACCGCCGTGGGCAACAAGATTGGCCACTAACGGGATCTGGCGATTGTCCGGCGTTGTTACTGTGTCGAACTTGAGTGCAACAGAGCCGGAGCGATCCATGTGTTTAGGCGCATTCATTTGGGCGATGCGTCCTTTGATGATCGAACCTGCCGGTACAGCGATGCTGCCATCAATGGTCAAATCTTCAGCTGTACGTGCCGAAAACTCATCGCCTTCCTGGCTGGTATCACTATCGACGGCTGTATCCATCACAATTGGAATCTTCGTGCCGGATGGGACAACGCGGATGTAACCTTGCAACGTCTTGCCGCTGCCGGCTTTATCGGTTGTTTTGGACGCTCCCTCGCCGGTCGCACTCTCGGTTTTGCTTTCTGAGTCGCTTGTTGCGTCCTGAGATGCGGTTGGTGAGGCGGCTTCGCCATCCGTTGCCTGATCAGTTTTGGCGGTGGCCGCAGCTTCGCTTGGGGTTTCAGATGATGATGCCTCGCCAGTTTTGGCGGAAGAAGTAGCTTCGCTTGGGGTCTCCGCCCGCAAAGCATCGCCAGTTTTTTCCGTGGCGCTCTTTTCGCTAACGCTTTCGGCGGTGTTTCCGGTCGGACTTGCGCTATCTTTTGTGGTTGAGTCGGCGGTGGAGTCCGAGGCTTTGGCGCTGTCAGTCGCTGTCGTGGTCTTACTCTCGGCTGGCGTCGCCGGATTATCGGCGGGTGGGACGTTAGCACTTTCCGCATCAGTAGGCGGGTTGGCGGCGGGTGTGCTGATGTCGTCTTTCGCTGGCTCTGCCGAGCTATTGCCGGTCGAATCTGGGCTATAAATCTTAAAGTTAAGCTGAGGCTCACTAACAGCGGCAAAGGCTAACGGAATGTTTCCCAAACCGACCAATGCACTCAACACGATTGGAAGAACGCCGCGACTCATTGTTTTCCCCACTTCGTAGATGGCTAATTTCCGCATTTGCTAGTGTATCGCTGAAGTTGCCTCACTTAAGGAAGCAGTCAAGCGGCACTTGGCTTGCCAGTCTAGCACGGGCAAATAGGCTAAACAAATTAGGCTAATTTGAGAAATCAATAGCAATCGCTTATAAATCCCTAACGGTACAAACGCGTTTGCATTACACTAGAAAGATGTTTGACGCTCAGCGGTCTTAGTTTTCGAGGTTCATTTAGTGATAGAGTGCCCGACTTGCCGTGCTGCCAACGACGATCAAGCGCGTTTTTGCGCAGAGTGCGGACAAAAATTTGTTCTCACCCCTGGTCCTGCCCCATCCGGTCTCGCGGCTTCACCGCCAGGCACGCCTCTCCAACCCTATCGCTCGCCCGAGGCTGGCAACAAGCAGTATATGGATGACATTAAGACAACGCCTTTTCAGCCGAACGTTGTAGACCCAAACGCAGTCAAGCGCCCAAAGTTGCATTCGCCAATACTCGAAGGTGATGACCTAGACGAGCGGCTGCAGCCGCTGGCAAAGCAAACGGATCGTGGCATTGCTTCCGGCAAGGGCAAAATTGGCGGCTTGCGTTCGCCCTTGCTTGGTGCAGGCGATGACGACGAGGAATTCGATGAACAGCCGAGTACCGGCAAGAGAACGGCGAGACCAGGTCGGAGTCATTTGCGTTCGCCCTTGCTCGGTGGTGCTGATGATGAAGATGATTATGAAGAAGACTTTCCGTCCCGCGATAAAAGCGCGTTTCCGCATCGCAGTCAGAGGCCTGTCGGCGAGCCCGACGATATTCAGAAAACGACCAATAGTGGCCGTCCTCATTTGCGGTCACCGTTGCTTGAGGGTGATGAAGACTTAGATGTGTCCCGACCCCGGGCGGGTTTCGGCAAATCGCCGAATCAAAACGTTGGCGACCGCATCGGTGGCACGCCTACGAGTCGCTCGGGGAAGTTGCATTCACCACTATTCGACGGCGATACCAGCGGTGGTTACGAAGACGACGATAATCCTGGTTACGAAGAGATCAATGATCCTCATATACTGCGCTCGCCACTCTTGGCGGCCAAGGTGCCGGTCAGCCCTCATGATCAACCGCAAACACCGCCGTCGCCACAACCCCCGTCAACAGTTCCGGCTCAGAATCAAAACAATCAGCGGGTGCAGAACGATTGGAAAAACGACCAGCCGGTTATGCCCAGTCCGTTTGTTCGAGAAAATCCTATTAGCCCAGAGCCTTCCGCCTGGCGCAATCTCGGCTCTTCGAGCCCGCCGGCGCCCGCTGATACCGGATATGGTGCCGCTCCCGGTGTTCCCAGACGGCCGGCAGCCAGTCCATTCCCGGCTAGTCCATTCAGCGAGTTGCCTGCGGCGCCCCAGCCGACCGGTTTTGCTCAACAAGCTGAGCCAGTGCCAACCTGGCCCTCGACCAATCCCGCGCCCACAGACAATCCATTTATTATGGGTCAAATAACTGGACAAAGCGTTGAGCAGATTGCCCCGTCCGTGCCAGAGTCGAGATTGCGGACACCTGGTCGACCAAAGGTTCTAAACAATGTTTTAAGTGAGGGTGAAAGAACCAAGCGAAAGTTTGCTGACGATAGAGACGATGATCAACGTCCAATCGTTGCCGCTGAGCAATCAGGACCGATCATGATCCTGTTAATACCTGTCTTTTTAGCGACAATGGCTAAGGCCTGGGCGATATACAGTTTGTGGCCGCAGATTGCTCGCTCAACGGCCCTGATAGCGGATGAAATTAGCGGATTGGCTGTGATGGTATTTCTTCTAATCTTTGCCGCCAGGGGAATCAAGAAGTAGCAGCCAGCCGTGATCATTTTGTATCTAAGCAGCGCTTACTGAGCCAATTTCAGATTGAGAAAAGGTAACTTTCAAAGAGGCTGGACCGTGTTATAGTGTCCCGGTTTGAAGGCTCTGTTGAGGACAGCGTATCCATGATTAATCGCCGAATCGGCCTCTCGGGTGGCTATGTCTTTTCCGCAGCGTCGATTAGCTTGCTGTTGGTAGTACAGACGGTGCCGCTCAAGGCGATGGCCTTCGGACTGTCATCCTCTTCACGTACAACAAATTTGTCGGCACCAGTTTACAGTCAGTTGGATGACGGTGCCGGTCCTGATACTCATAGTGACAGTGCCACTGGTGCCGCAGACGGTGCTAGCCCAGACGGTAATTCATCTGATCTTTCGACGATTAGACCAGAGTCGCCAGACCAGGGAAAACAAGTTCACCAAACAGAGGCGGCAGGCGTTCAACCTGCTCTACCGGCTCAATCCGATCAATCTGCTCAATCTGATCAGGCAAAGACCGCCGACACTGTTGCGGCCGATGATGCAACCGCTGGCAATGTCCAGAGTGATGCGAGCAATAACACTCAGACTAATGCCCAAGCTAATAGCCAAACAAATGTGTTGAATGCGACGGTAAATAAATCGGAATTTGTCCCTAAAGCGCCTGTCGATCGTACTGACACTGTAGTCGGTACTGCACCGGTGACCAAGCCCGGTAAATCCAAAGAAGCGAAGAAAGAGGCTTTTGATAAGTCAGTGCACGACATGGGTATGAAACTCGGTCCGATGCAACTGCAAGATGACGACGACCAATCAAGCAAGAGTGTGACAACGGTGGTCGATGCTGAGAAGGCCGAACTGGCAGAGATTTGGGATGCCGCATTATGCCGCAACCAGGATATTCAATTTGTCGTGCAAAAGTTGATGCCATCCAAGGATCCTAAACACACGACAGCGGTAATGATGAAAATGCTGAGCACGGCAATGTATGGTGCGATGGCCGCAAGCGGCATGGCCATGTCTGCCGTGGGTCCCAATGCCGGCATTTATATGGCCCAGAATGCCGGTGCCAGCCTGGTGATGAGCGTCCTCAATACCGCCCAGAGTAAGGCGGCTAAAAAAGCTGCCGTGACTGAAACTGAAGCGATTATGTTGTACAACATGATTCGCGGCGTGGCCAATCAGGTGGTTGATAACTATCACAACTACAAAAAGAACTTAGGATCAGTGAATCGGGCCTGGATAGACTACCAGGACCTACAAGGCATGGTGACCGAGGCTCGTTCGGGTCAAGATTCGGCCAAGCAAATAGAATGCGAGTACTTGCTACGCAAAGCTCGCCGTGACATCGATGCTCTAAATGAAGATGTCCGACGTACTCGACAAGCACTGGTCGACTTATCCGGACCCGAGGCTGCCGATCGCTTAGATAAACAGATTGCTATTGAGACAGGCAGAACCGACGAGATTCCGTCAGCACTGAGCAAAGCAGCTGGCGGCGCTGACGAGGCGATCGCCGCCGATTCGGACAAGCCAGCAGTTAATGCCAAACCGGCAGATTTTGAACCTGACAAACAGATTGCTGAACCCGCCGGGTCACATCTGTAAATTCGCATCTGTAAATTCGCATCTGTAAAAAACCGGTTATTCCAATTAAGCTCGTCGTATCGGCTCGGTTTTCTGGGCATCAGTTCCAGAGCGTTGACCCGAGCAACCGGACTGCTCTTGCTGGTAAAAAGTGGACCGGTCGGTGCGATACGGCTGTTTACACGTATACTCGATTGCTTCTTTATCTTTTTTTGCTTAATCGACAATTTTGAAACCGCTGGGTATGAGAAATAGCATTCCGATTGTGGCTATTGTTGGTCCGACGTGTACAGGGAAAACATGGCTTAGTTTGAGACTTGCCGAGCAACTCGGTACGGAGATAATTGCTTGCGACTCGCGAACAATATACAGATATATGGATATCGGTACGGCTAAACCGACGGTTGGCGAGCAATCCTTAATCAAGCATCACCTCCTGGATATTATCGATCCTGACGAAACATACACTGTCGCTCGTTATAAGGATGACGCTGAGCCGATTATTGAGAATCTCAGGCAAAGTGGCCTTAAACCGATAGTTTGTGGTGGAACCGGCTTCTATTTCCGGAACTTATTGGAGGGACTCAGTATCCCGGCAGTGCCTCCGCAGTCAGAGTTGCGGCGTCAGCTTAATCTTGTCGGCGACAACCAGGGCAATGAAGTGCTGTATGCGAAATTGAGCGCGCTTGATCCGGCGGCGGCTGAGCGGATTAACGTAAACGACCGGTTCCGTCTTGTGCGCGCTTTGGAGGTGTCGATGGTTTTAAGCAAACCATTTTCGGAAGCGGTAGCGAAACACGAACCCCGATACGAGGTCATATGGATTGGCCTTCATTGTCACGATCGAAACATTCTTCGGCAGCTTATCGATAAGAGACTGGCAGAACAGTTGGAGCTGGGACTTGTTGAAGAGGTGAAAGGGATCATCGATAGGTATGGTATTTGCCAGAGCTTGTTGGACACCGTTGCTTACAGAGAAACTGTACAGTTTTTGCAAAATGAGATTAGTTCGCAACAAGCAATGGAGTTATCTGCGAAACATACTTATCAGCTCGCGCGCAGGCAGCTGATGTGGTTCCGCTCGAATAAGAAAATAAAATGGTTTGCAATTGATCAAACAGATCGCGATCAAATTTTGCTTGATGTGCTGTCGTTGATTCGAGAGTTCGATGCCCGAGACTTTTGACCCATCAGTATTTTGAAGATCGCTGACTCGGCGCGAATGATGCTTGAGTGCAGGTTGACAGACAAAATTTATTGAATAGACTTCACGCTCTAAACATGCGAGAAACTACTTTACGTCTAGAAATTTGGCGTTATACTGGTATAGATCTGTGGTCCAGATCGCAATTATCGATTCACTCACGACCGATCGTTCTCGTTGCAGCAATACATTTTGAATTGCTAGGAATCAGTGACCATGCACGAGCTAATTGACGAGTTAAGATGACGCGAATAGGATGAAGCGAATAAAAGAATCGCCAGTTCATGTAGTCACCTTACCCTGGAGCGATGGTTTACTCTCTGCCAGGTTGTGGAAAGTTGGGCACCGGACTGTGGTTGGTGTGCCGGAACTTGGTTTGCATTGTTATGGCGCGTCTCAAGCAGAAGCGGCATTTCGCCTTTTCACATCCTTGTTGAAGTATTATCGCCAATTGAAAGCCTTTAAAAAGCGGCTCCCTGAGAGGGCCTTACAGCATCTCGAACTCCTTACTGTTTGGGTGAACTCGATCGAGAACAAAATGAGAATGGGATCGGACGAGCGCTCTTCTAACAATGTAGTAAGCATCTTCAGTAGACGATAGCCGGTAAGACCGAGTAAAAATAAGCGGGGAGCTCTTCCATGCCTGGCATGAGAACTTGAGGATGTTCAATTCTCTTGCTCAGCCGACCGTCGTTAGTTCTTTTCGCTCGCTCCCGGGTCAAGTTGCTGACTTTCCTCTGCTGGTGGTTGAACTAAATGGTTCATTCGAGCGTATATAGCTGTGGGTACTGCAAGCCGTTCATTGTTCTCAGAGGGTGCTTACAGGGTACTCAAAGGCCGTACGCGCATGAAAACCGACCGAACCGACTCTCGACAGTTAAATTTGGTTTCTCGCCTATGTCTGGTCTTATTAATGAACATCTTTGCTATGACATTGTGCGCGCCAATATTGGCTGGGGATTCCGCTTTCAGATCAGAGCAAAATGCGGCCACTCTTCAATCTGTCGAAAATCAACTTAATCCCGGTGATGCGCCACCAAAAGCGGTGCGGCAGTGCCAGTTTGCGGCCTCTACTCTCGATCAACTGCCATATAAGTATTGGGGTAATTCGTATTCTCTAAAATTTCATCGTCCCTCATGCCCATTCGCCAAAGCGATGAATGTCAGCCATGTGGAATTTTTTCATTTCCGATGCGAAGCGATTGCCAGAGGCGAGCAGCCTTGCCGCTACTGTTTGCCTCCATCTTGGCGCGCTGTTAAATGCGTGCTTTTGCCGGCCAGAGTCTTAGGGTCCGAGAAGCAAGAGCAAGCGGATGAAGAAAGTCTACATAAAACCCGGACATCCAACAAAGACTAATGTTTGCACCAGTTTATCCGTCTGGCTCCATTGTTGCCGTGAGTCCTTCTGACTTGAGAAGCTCATAATACATTTCGGCCAACTCTTTTGGTCCGATCCAGACAGTCGCTGACCCGTCATGATGAACTTTCAAAGCGATCTGATGGGCCCTGTCACTTCCCATACCTGGGATATGTTTGACTAGACAGCGTTCAACATGCTCAAAACTATTGTGATCATCATTGATCAGGATAACCCGGTAATTTGGATACGGCTTTGTCTCGCCAAGCTTAGGGTCTTGCTCCAGAATCTCTTGAGACATATTGATTGGGTTACGACTTCAGTTGACGTCGACAACAAAGAGTATATACCCTAACTCAGAAGCCATTGCCAGCACTTTGGTATAGTTCTCTTTGCCGTCTTCGGAGTTTTCGGTGAATCATTTAGACTTATCAGAGAGCCCGGAGTCGATACCATTTACAAAGGTGGTATAACGACCAAAGGAGCCCAGGAACGGACGATAACAGATGAGTCTTGAAGAACTGCAGCAGAATTATACCGATGCCACCGGCTTGGTAATAGATCGGATCAGCGATCCGCCAAAGGTGCTTGGGGAAGCATTTCTGGTCACCAAGAGCCGAGCGGTTACTTGTGCCAGTGTTGTTTACAACTACGTTGAAGCGCCATTCGCCTTGCAAGTGCACTTTCCCCATCCTGACATACTGGTAGGCGTAAAATCCATCGCTTTGCACAACGACTTTGACAAGAGAGCTGCAAGGGCCTGGTACCTCGCGCAAACAGGCGCTCCTGGTGAACAATTGTTGTTGCCAAATGATATTGCAACGATGGTATTAGACGGCCAATTGCCGGAATTGCAATCAGATAAAGTTGCCGAACTCAACCGGGCGCTCACCATCCCATTTTCCAGCGAGAATGTGCAAGCGTCCGGTAATATTACCGGCGCAGATTTCTTTCCCATGCTTAATGGTGTCTTGCAGACCAGACGCAACGGTTTACTAACTTTATTCGATGCTCGCAACATTCCTATCGCACGGATCGAGCTGGCCGATGGAAACATTCAAAGGGTTTATTATCGCGGGCTTTTAGGAGAACTGGCGTTCTTCGAGCTGGTCTATCGCAAGCCATACAAGGGCTATTCTTTTCAAGAAAAGAGCAATTTTTCCTGGGGCAATCTGCCGACGATTATTGCCCCAGCTGGTGCCCTTATCGATGAAGCTCAGCGTCGTGCTCAGGAGATGCCGCAAGTGCTGGCATTTCTTGGTGGGCCACAAGCTCGCTATCAGAAAAGGGTGGAGTCATCTTCTGAGGCCACCGTCAGTGAGAATTTTCAATGGTTGATTGACCGCTTATGGGATGCGATCGATGGCTATATGACTGTTGATGTCATGTCTGAGCGAGTTGGCGCTGATAGTTATACGGTTGCTCAAGCTCTACGTGAATTGATCAATCGCGCCGTTATTTCAATGATCAACAAGACGACGCCTTTTCGCTGTAACGGCGTTTTAGGTCAACCATTGACGTCTCATACCGACTTCGAAGTGCATGCTTGGGATGCTTTGCAGGCTTTCTACCTTGATCCGTTATCTGGCCGGCCGATCTGGCAACAAGGCAATTTCTTTGGTGTAGCCAATGCCTTGCAGCCGAAGAATATGCTCCATACGATTCCCTTGCCGCCATACGTGCCAGGTGCTCTGATTTGCAAAGATTACAAGTTGATCGGCATTCACAGCGGGCCTCATACGCCAAAACCCGGTCAGCCAGTGCCACCGGTCAAGCTCTATCAAATGATGTGGATGGGTGCACTGCTGGACATGAGTACGAAAAAACTGCGTGATCAAGACGTCACCGGCGGTTTTAACAGACTTCGTACCACTCAAGAGCAGCCGGTTGTTGTTCCAGAACTTCTTGAGACTTTTGTTTGCTCAAAGTGCCATTCGACCAATACAAAACTTGGTCCTTGTTTCAATTGCGGCGCCATTGTTGAGGCACCTTCGCCGGAGGAGCAAACCAAGAGCAAAATCGGTAATCCGATTACGCGCCTAATCGTTAGTTTGAAGGAGCGTTATTTACTGACTAACCGTCAGATGATTCTTTACGGTGCGCTTGTTCTTCTTGTGCCGCTTACGTTTTTGGTACTTTTCTCGCCACCACCGCCGGAAGCGCCACCGGAAACTTCTCCGGAAGCACCAGTGGATAAACATCTTGGAACAGCGGAGACCATTCGCATGGCTACCGAGTACGCTGGCTTCAGCGGCACAGCGATACCTGGTTATTGGTACAAAGATACTTACTACGCCACAAAGCCGACCAAATCATTTGCTTTGATTTCAGAACAGGGTAACAATCGAGTCATGTTCTTAATCATGGACGATATGTCCGCGCTCGACAATCTGGGGAGCTTCATTAACAAGCCACCATTTCTGAACGATCTGATGGCCAACGTTGGCAACAATGAATACCAGACTCGTCAGTCGATGTTGGGTACAGCAAAACTGACTCTTTCAGTGGGTAGTTATCGTCGAGTCGATGACCCGAATAAGCATGAGACTGTTGTTGTCGGCAGCTTTGCCTCGCCCCAAAAAGGCAAGTCGATTCTTGTTGAGAGCAGATGTGTGGATCCGGAAAGACCCTACGATCCACGAGCGACTGAGTTTCTTATCGATCAAATGGAAGTAGCATTGAAGCAGAACGCTAACAATGCGACCACTGGAGATAATTCCGTCGTGGCTGGCTCCACAAGCGGTGGTGAGAAGAAAGAGGCGAGCACAACTGAGGCTGGAGCCGAAGCAAAGAAGGAACAACGTGAAGCCACTGACGAGGAATTGGATAAGTATTGCGAGGTCTTGGCGAAATCGATTCAAGCGAAGTTGAAGTTATCTGATGAAGCTGAAGAGGCAAGAAAAGGCGAACACTTCAAAAAATTGAAATGTGCCATGACGGTCGGCATCGATCAAGATGGCAACGTGAAAAAGTTGGAAATCAGCAAATCAGCCGAGATGGATGCAGCCACCGCAGCGCTGCAAAAGGCGATCAATACTGCCGCACCGTTTGAGGACGTGCCAAAGACTAAGAACAACATGCTGGAGATACTGGTTAAGTACAATGGCAAGGAGATTAAAGTCGAAAGACCTTAGCCTGCCGAACAATGTAAAGCTGGCTAGCTGCCTGCTTGTCAGCATCTGATTTGAATAGAATGCAGCCATCTCTTATAATGAAAGCCTGATCTTTACGCCGACGTAGCTCAGCTGGTAGAGCAGCTGTTTCGTAAACAGCAGGTCGACAGTTCAAATCTGTTCGTCGGCTCCATTTTTTAGAGTTTGGTATTTTTCTGTGTACCCATCAAGCGGCAGAGGATTGATTGACATGCTCGCCTTAGTATCCATTGATTATGAACCTGCCAAAGTGGTCGTCGAATCAAGACACTAAACACATCGCATGCGCGAACTGTTGTACATGATGATCTTTGCCCTCTGGGCATTCTGCGCATTCGCTGCAGCAGTTATCATCTACTGGCCATTCGTTCATAAAGTCGGGGATGGCCCTTGGCTTAAATCGTTGTTCCTGGCAGCGGCGTGTCAGCTGGCGTCCTTTATCACAGGTCTGCTTTTAGCACCAGAGTGGACTCTTGTTCCATGGTTCATCAAGAGTTGGGGTTCATTCTGATTCCTAATCTGGCCAGATCCTAGAACAAGTCAGTTAGTTATGTCCCCTTAATTTCAGCATTTATCGCTCTGGCAATCTTGCGGAAGAAGTCGCCCCGCGACTGGACAGTTCTATGGCTAGGGCACGTGCTTTTAGGAGCTCTTTTCTTCTGGACCTCTTGTTGGCTTTGTTTCGATTGACGGTTTGCCCGCCGAAATTTGCCGCACCGTAGGCAGTGCGGGGCTGGCACCGAATATGGTTAGAGAAATATTCTTTGTCGGCTATAGATAAAAATGATGGCTATATGGCGCCTTTTCGTGTGCCCACGCTTATCGATCCGATATATTTTCATGCCACCAATTTGATACCACAAATTGATTATCGTTTTCTTTATGTGCTTTTTGCGTACTATCAGCGATAATGCGTGAAGATGCCCAGTGTATTGGTTTCGGTGAGGGAGGATGAATGAGATTCTGGTTGTTAGTTTTGCTTGTTGGCCTGGTATCAAGCTTTACTATCTTCTCCTCTACGGACGCAGAAAACGATCAGGTTCCTAAAGTACTGTCAGCGCGTCAATCGACGATGAACTTGTTGAAATCACGTTCCGACATACAAAGTCTTGACGATTCTTTGGTCACTGCTCACCACCGGACGGCAAATAAGCAGAACAATAGGCCGGCGAGAGCGGCTAGATTTTAGTTTGGTTGGCTGTGCCTTGACACCGGCGGTATAGGCTAGCCGCTACTTTGCGCGAATCTGCTGGCTGCTGCTTGGTCGCACATAGTTAACCGATGCTTAAAGTTTAGAGCGCTAATCAGCGACCATTTAAGATGGTGGTAATTCTGTTAGCGAGGAAGAAATGGTTACTCGTGAAGGTGTCATAGTCGTTGTCTGTCTTTTGTGCATGTGGGGCATTTATTCTTTTATGCAAAGTCAGCAACGGGCCTCTCTGATCAAACCGTTCCAGGCGGAGGTGGTAAAAAGAAACAGGCCGCGTGTCATCGATTTCTATGCTACTTGGTGCGGTCCCTGCCAGTCATATGTCCCTACGGTTGCAGCAGTTGAAGCGATATATGGTGACAGAGTCGATTTCGAGCGGCGGAACATCGACGACTCTGCCAATCAAGCTCTTGTCCGCGGTTACGGCGTCCATGCTATTCCCTGCACGATCTTAATTAATCGCCGAGGAGAGGTCGTAAACAGGCTTGTCGGTGCAGTTGATCAGGACACACTCGATAAAGCTGTCGGTAGTATCATTTATTGAGTTGAGGGCCGCAAAGCTCAGATCAGAACTTGCGATTTGATTTGTCTTTCTCTCAGTCGTTGACCGTCCAAACGGGAACAAAACAAATTCATGCAAAAAGATTACGATGCCATCTTGCTCGTCTCATTTGGCGGGCCCGAAGGCAAGGAAGATGTCATTCCATTTTTGGAAAATGTGTTGCGTGGCAAAAACGTGCCGCGTGAGCGAATGGAGCAAGTTGCACATCATTACTATTTATTCGGCGGTATCAGTCCGATCAACGAGCAGTGCCGTCAATTGCTGAGATTGCTGAGAACCGAACTCGATGAACACGGCATTGACTTGCCGTTATTCTGGGGAAACCGCAACTGGCATCCTCTTTTGTCGGAGACTGTGCGTGAGATGACAGGCAGAGGAGTGAAAAGGGCGCTGGCCTTTGTTACATCAGCTTATAGTTCATATTCAAGTTCTGAACAGTATTTGGAAGACATCGAGCGAGCGCGAAATGATGTCGGTGCGGATGCACCTCAGATCGATAAAATCCCTGCTTTTTATAACCATCCCCATTTCATCGAAGCCAATGCCAGGAATTTAGAGAGAGCTGTAGAGCAGATTCCTCTGGCGCGCAGATCGACTATGGCAGTTGTCTTCACTGCTCATAGCATTCCTCAGAGAATGGCGGCAAGCTGTGCGTACGAGAGTCAACTGGCTGAAACTTGTTCGCTTGTGGCCAGTAGCGCGGGACAGAAAAACTGGCAGTTAGTCTTTCAAAGTCGCAGCGGTCCTCCTACTCAACCCTGGCTCGAGCCGCAGATTGGCGATTATCTAAAGACCCTGAAAGCAACTGACAAAACTGACGTTGTAGTTTTGCCGATCGGCTTCTTATCCGACCATATGGAAGTCATTTATGATCTGGACACTGAGGCCAAAAACTTGAGCGAAGAAATTGGCCTTAATTTCGTCAGAGCTAAGACTGTCGGCACTGATCCGCTCTTTGTTCAGATGGTCAGGGAGCTGCTTGAGCAACGCCTGAGTGAAGCCAAAACGTTAGTTGAATGACATTTCGAGTTGTGAAATATTTCTAAACTGAGTAATATCGGTCTAGTATCCTTTGCTCCGGTCGATTTCAACTTCTGCCGATGGCGCTGATTCCATAACACTGTCGAGGTTCCAAAAATATGGCAGGCACATTTGATGATGCTGTATCTAAAGAACTAAAAGCATTGCAAAACGAGGTGCAAAGCGATAAGCAGGATAAGACCCATCTGGATAAGTTCATCGCTGCGATAAAAACTGCTGAAGCCTCAGGAAACATTGACCCTAATGTCTTGCATGCAGCGGCCGCCCAAGAACTGGTTAATCTCGGTTTCCCCACGCCGTATGCAGTTGAGGGTGTGGATAAGAATGCCATCAGGCTAAAGGATTCTGCAGGAAAAGAATATTTGGTGGATAAGCACGGCCACTTGCACGATAAACGGGAGAAACATCCGAAAGAAGAAGACAGCTGGTCGGCTGAACGCCAAAAGGCGAGAGCTTCGCTTGCCGCTGAGATACCGACAGGCAAACGCAAAGTACAAAAAGGCGATGTTATCTGGGACATGGCCGAGGCTCACTGGAAGTATGCCAACCAAAGTGACAATCCGCATGATAGCCAGATCAACGATGAATTAGAGAATATCCTCAAACTAAATCCTAAGATTACACGCGAGTCTGCTGTTAATTTGCAACCGGGTACAATCGTCTGGTTGGACGCGGCGGCCAAAGCGAAAGCAGAGGCCAAGCCAGGCGGTGCTCAGGGCGAAGTCGCCGCAGTGCCGTCAGGTTCAGAAGCGCGCAAGCCAGGGCAGGCAGATCACGTATCCAGCACACTGGCGGGGACGAGGCAGCCAAAAGCGGAGACGCCTATTCCCAGCCAAGCGATCAACAGACTGCCCGAGGCCAAAGCGGCAATTCCAGGCAACCAGACGCCCCCACCAGATATTGCACATACTCAGACTCGGCCGCTTACAGACAGCCAAAAGCCGCAGTTGGCATTTCCGGAGATGATGGTCGGTGTAAATTACATTGGCCCAAAGATCAAAGGAGTCGGTTATGAGAATGGCGTGTTCGTTGCTCTTGAGCCGCCGGTAAATGACCCCAACGACGCCCAATGGGTGGTTATAGCCCGCAAAGATCAGTCTCCCATGTACGTGTACAAGAAGCTCAATGACGGTCATTTCGTCCAAGTCGATCCTAATAACACAGACAAGGCTATTGCTAATCAGACCGGTTTCTTTTTCAAAGTTAACTTTGATGGCAGCGTTGTGGTATCCAGTCACCTAGCTTCTGATCGAAATCAGGCTCAGGTTCTCAAAATAGATCGCGACGGGAAGGACAGTTGCTCGTCCGGTACGATTTGAACAAGCAAAGATCACCGGCCAACTGAAGCGAGTAGTGAGCACCACATATGGTTCCAGGCTTACTTCCGACAGTTCAAGGGCCGACATTAAGCGGACTCAGCTCCATACAGATCTGTCAGATAATCCTTGCTCTTGTCAAGCCGGCGTGCTATTTTAAGCACACTTGCAGAATCCTCGATTGAAGGATGAGGAGTACAGACATGTTAAGGTGGATCTTTTTGATGTTCGGCTGCCTTATTGTGCTCGGTTGGGCTGTTCACAGTGGCTTCATCTCCATTGTCGGTGACCATATGGCTGGCGGTCTCAACCATATGGCATCCAAGTGCGTTCATCCGCTATAGACAAGCACTTATTCGCCGTTAATTTTGCCTGGCTGGGCTGAGTTCAGAACGCATTCAAGCTAGTGCGCTTCACCCAGATCTTGGCTAGTTGGCTTCAGTTGAGCACGTTGTTCCGGCGTCAAAAGTTGCATTTGTTTGATCTGAGTAAGCAAAATCGTATTAGCCATGTCATTAGCCTGATTGTTCATGTCGCTTTGCAGCTGTTGCACTTTAGCCCCGTCAACGTTGGCGTCTGTGAGTGCATTGAGAATTTCGACTTTCTTGGCTCTCATCGCCGGCGCCTTTGCCTGCATCTGATTGAACAGTTCTTGCGATAACGATTGCAATTGCTTGCGCTGGTCTGTTGTCAGCGCATATTTCCCCTGCAAGCGGTCAAAACCCATCGGTTGTCGAGCATGCCCATCTGGTGAGCCCTCCCCGCCTGCGCCCTGACTGTAAGCAGGTAAGCTGAAAACAACGCTTGCTGCTAGAAAAACAAGGAACCGTCGCCCAATCATATTTGCCCCTCCATTGCCACAATGGTAATGTTAACCGGTTACGTCCATGTTTTCATCACATCTAGACTCGCTGCAGCTTGCTTGTTGCCTGGGCAAGTTGCTCGGATAGTACCGCTCGCTCGACAGCCAGGGCAATGTGACTGACAAATGTCTCCATAAGATGCATTTCTTCCAAGCTAAGCAACCGAGTCAGGTCATCCAGCAATATGCCAATGACACCAACCAGTCCGACGGCCCCGTTCATCGGCTGGTACATGCCTTTGGCACCGGGAAGGGTACTTGTTCCGTGGCCAGCACTTTGATTATTGATGAAAACCCATTGCGCAACGCCGAACTCCTTAGCATCAACCTCAAATGTACTGAGATCCTTTAATTCGGCTATTTGGCGCGATTCGTTCGGCAGAAAAACAGCTGTTTTGCAGGAAAAAACCTCGTTGAAATGACGAAGCGAAACTTTTAACACCCCTTCCTTGGTCAGTGCAGATGCTTGCTCCCGTGTCATCGCATATAGTGCGGATGTGTGTCTCTCGCGTAAGCGCGCCATCTCAGCTTGATTCTTAATTGTAGAAGTAAGACCGCTGAGCACTAGTGCCGTAGAGAGCATTACGGCAAGCGTAATTAGATACTCGCCGTCGCTAACCGAAAAAGACATGTAGGGCGGTATAAAAAGAAAATCGAATAGCACCACACTCAGTATCGACGAAAAAATGGAGGGACCTCGTCCCCAGCGCACAGCGATTAAGACATTGGCTAACTGATAAATCATTACCAGATTGACCACTCGCAGGTGATGGAACATTGTTCTAGCCAAGACAGTAACAAGCACAACTACCAGTAGTGCGTGCACGTAATACCGGTAATTGATTTTCTTCGGAGCAACCACACGCGCGGCTACTTCCGGCGCGCCAGGGTCCCCGGTAATTACATAAACATCAGTGTTGCCACTTTGTCTGATCATGGTGTCTACAACAGAACCAAATAACATTTCTTGCCAGCGAGCTTTAGCAGGCTTGCCAATGATGATCTTGGAGATATTTTGCCGGCGAGCGAAGGAAATTATCTCCTCGGCGACATTGGTGCCGGTGAGAGTGGCAGTTTGAGCGCCGAGTTGTTCGGCAAGACGCAGCGTGCGGGTAACCCGATCACGTTGCTTTTGTGGTTCTCGAGCATGGGCGGGAGTTTCGATATTGATGGTGAACCATTGGGCGTGTAAACCGGTGGCCATTCGTCTTGCTGCTCTGACCAGGCGATAGCTGAGTGGATTTGGGCCGACGCAAACGAGAATCCTTTCGGAAGCAGGCCAGACGTCCTTTACTGCTTCGGCACTACGGTATTTGCGCATCTGGACATCGACGCGTTCGGCTGTGATGCGCAGAGCCAGTTCGCGTAAGGCGATTAAGTTACCTTTGCGAAAAAAATGGCTGAGGGCGAATTTGCTCTGTTCAGGCACATAAACCTTGCCCTCTTGCATCCGCTGAATAAGCTCATCGGGTGTTAAGTCGATGAGCTCTACTTCATAGGCCCGATCGAAAACGGAATCGGGCACCGTCTCGCGGACTGTGATTCCAGTAATTTGCGCCACAATGTCGTTGGCACTCTCTACATGCTGGACATTCATGCACGAGTAAACACTAATGCCAGCGTCGAGCAGCTCTTCAACATCTTGCCATCGTTTCTCATGGCGGCTACCCTCAACATTCGTATGGGCGAGCTCATCGACAAGTATCACCGTTGGTTTGCGCTCAAGTGCTGCATCCAAATCGAACTCTTCGAGCTGAGAGCCTTTGTATTCAATGAGTTTTGGCGGCAATATCTCCAGTCCGCCAAGAAGCGCTTCAGTTTCTTTGCGCCCGTGAGTGACCACCCACCCAGCCACGACGTCAACGCCATCATGAACAAGTTTGCGGGCGGCAAGCAACATCTCATAGGTCTTGCCAACGCCAGCACAAGCGCCAAAGAAAATCTTCAAGCGCGCACGCGTCTGCTCCTCTTCTTCTTCCTGCACTCGGGCGAGCAGATCTTCAGGATCAGGACGGGACTCAGGCAAATGTTTATCCTATGCTTGATAACCGCGGCGACAGGTCGACGACCATGCAGACCATTATTGTCTTAGCCGAGATAATTTGCCAACTAACTAATGCCAATTTGGCAGAATTTTCCACACCGCTTGCTTTGGCCGCTTCAGGCAGTAATTTAGGACTCGTTCGGCTTTTCGACTCAGCGGGAAGGCTGCGGAACTGCCGTCACTCGTCTTGCCTGGACAGTTTTCTTATAATTGACGTCCGACTTTCTTTGCGCGTCTCGGGCCACGATTTCTGGGCGAAGCTGATCGCTTGCACGCCACAACTTTCTGTCATCAGGACCCATTATTTCCCCCCAGCGTTCCCAGTTTTTTGGACCAACGCTTTCCCTATACCATCGCCAATGCTCCGGAGTCAGTTCGTCACACCACGCTTGCCAATCCTTTTCACTCAAGCTGGACCGCCAGGTCGCCCAGGACTTCGAGTTGATATCAGTTGGAGAAATGTCGTGGAGATAACGAGAGTTTCCGGACGCCTGCGCGCTATTCGCCGTGCCCAGCATCAGCAAAGCACACAGCAAGTACTTACATATCGTCTGGCTTTTCATAGAGGACCCCTGCTGTTTGGACAATTTCATCTTGACAGATCATCAATTTCAGTCCATCCCTCATTCGAGTGATTTTGGCCAGCCTAAATTTGAGCATCGAAATGAGACAAGGTGTACCAAGAGATTGCTAGGCACCAGTGGTGGTGCACTTGCTTCCTGATGCTTTCACGCTGTATATTAATCCACTACGAATAGTGAGAAATCATTGCCATGATTGATCGAGTTAGAATTAGAAAAGTACTGATTTCGGGGGCGGGAATTGCGGGACCAACCCTGGCTTACTGGCTTTTGCAATACGGCTTTGAGCCGACAATTGTCGAGCGCGCACCTACTTTCCGCGAAGGCGGCTATGTCATTGATTTTTGGGGTCTTGGATATGATGTTGCAGAAAAAATGAATCTGCTCAAGCAGTTGCGATGCTGGGGCTACAAGGCAGACGAGGTTCGTCTTGTGAATCGCCACGGCAGGAAAGTGGGAGGATTCAGCGCCGAGATATTCCGAACCAACTTAGGCAATCGCTTCCTCAGCATTCTTCGCGGTGATCTGGCCGCAGTGATCTATGAGACCGTGGCTGGCAAAGCAGAGATGATCTTTGGAGACAGTATCAAATCTATTAAAGAAGACGAGCAAGGCGTTGAGGTTTTGTTTCAGAGTGAATCTAGGCGTCGCTTTGATCTTGTTGTTGGCGCAGATGGTTTGCATTCGCTAGTACGTAACCTCACCTTCGGACCGGAAAGCCAGTTTGAAAAGAACCTGGGCTATTTTGCTGCTGCCTTCAGTACGGATCATTATCAACCTCGGGATGAAGGCGTTTATTTGTGCTATTCGTCCCCGGGCAAACAAATTGCTCGGTTTGCGCTCCGCAACGACCGGACGGTTTTCTTCTTGATCTTTACTGCCAGAGATCAACTAAAAGAGAATCATAATGATATACATTTGAATGTCGCAAAGCTTGAAACAGTCGTTGGCGCCGACGGCTGGGAATGCAAGGCCATTCTTGAAGCTATGCATTCATGTAATGATCTGTACTTTGATTCTGTCAGTCAAATTCGAATGCCTACCTGGTCCAAAGGGCGCATTGGACTAGTTGGTGATGCCGCTTATTGTCCATCTCTTCTTGCCGGACAGGGAGCAGCCTTGGCCATGGCAGGTAGTTATATTCTGGCCGGCGAACTCAAGAAGGCAAATGGAGATCATCTATTAGCCTTCAAAAGTTACGAGGCGAAGTTTAAATCTTTCATTGCGCGAAAACAGAAAGCAGCAGAGCGATTCGGTGCTTGGTTTGCCCCCGAAACTGCCTTCGGCATGTTCGTGCGCAATCAACTGACTAAATTATTTTCGATTTCTTTGATCGCAAACAAGTTGGTCACCGAATCGATCGCCGATAGGATCGATTTACCCGACTACTGAAAGGAAATTCTCTCTTGGTTGCTAAGCTTGCAAGTCAAGAGATATTGATAGCCGATCCAAATTTGATGGAATCTTGATATATCGTTCCCTTGTTGCCAAACTCCCTGATTAGCCAAGCGGTTATGCTACTGTTGCTCTGGCCGGAGACCAGTTATGAGACTCTTTCCTGCGACTCTCGGTATCGTTGCTGCTTTACTTGCCTTCTTGCAAACCCCAGTAAGCGGTCAAGGGTCAGAGCAGCCACCGCAAATTCTCTTGCAGCCGCACCTCGAGCTGCCATCGCCAGCAGTGGCACAGATTTCCATGGTGGACAGCCAATGGCAGTCCACAAGCAACTCACCGAATGCTCCGGAGCGAGAGGCCTCCACTTCTCCAGTGGCGCTCAGTCAGTCGACTGAGCCACTTGCACAAGCCGAACCTAATAACCAGCAAACCACACCTCCTGTGCCACCAGCCGCCTCGGCCGTCACGCCGCCGCAGCCCGTAAGCAGGTCGCCGATAGGGGCAATCGGTCACGGTTTTACGCAATTGCTCGAAAGAGACTTCAGTATGCCCGGATACACTCCACCCTCCTCGCCGCCCTTGCCGCGTCGGGCACCACCAGCGCCTCTGGACCCGGTATTTCCCAGCTCCGAATTTCTTGGCACGGATGCCCAAGCTCCCATGGGGGTGAATGATTCCAATTATGCTCAATATCCGCTTGAGCAGTTTCTCTGGAAGTACTGTCCGATCCTCAAGAAAAATCGTATACGGATCTATGGCTGGCTCAATCCGGGGTTAAACTACGGCACATCGAGAAATTCCAATTTCCCTATGTCATACATTGTCGCTGCCAGGTCGCTACATTGGGACCAGGTCGTTTTACGCTTCGAACGTGTGCCGGACACCGTGCAGAAAGAGCATCCTGATTGGGGCTTCCGCTTCACCAGTCTTTATGGTGAGGACTACCGTTTCACGACGGCAAAAGGATGGGTCAGCACACAGCTTCTGAAAGACAACAACCTGACGGGCTGGGATCCATGCGAGTTATTCTCGGAGCTTTATGTGCCAAAACTCTTCGGGCTGAAATTGTTCGATGGTGTTCAATTCAGGGTTGGTCGGTACATCTCTTGCCCGGATATCGAAGCACAATTGGCACCGGACAATTATTTGTTTACACACTCGCTGATGTTCACTTTCGACACCTATACGCAGACAGGCATACAAGCTTGGATTCAGCTGAACAAATACTGGAATGTAATGTTTGGATTCCATGGCGGAGCCGATACAGCACCATGGACCAACTCCACCGTACCGACCGGACAGTGCCTGATCAGATGGGTCTCTGCCAGCAACAAAGATTCAATCTACGGTGGCGTCAATGACATAAACGGCTTGCCATTTCAAAACCCGTTGAATTACAACCCGCCTGGCAGTCAGGGCAAAGACAATCTTCAGCAAGTCAACGTCAACTGGACGCACGTATTTAACCGGCGTGTGCACACTGTTACTGAATGGTACTATTTGTGGACGTGGGACGCCTTGCGTGGTGGCACAGTTAGTGACGGCCCGGTTCGCTCCTTTGGCGGCGGTGGCGGACCGGGAATGTATCTGCCGGGAGAATCTCGAGCGATCGGATTGGTCAACTACACATTGTTCAAAATAACGGATCACGACTACTTGTGCTTGCGTCCAATTGATTTACTCTGTGATCCTGAGGGCTGGAGAAGCGGATATCCTACAAGCTACTGGTCAGGAACGATCGGCTGGTGCCATCGCTTTTCCGATCTTCTCTGCATTCGCCCTGAGTTAAGAATAGAGCGGTCGCTGAACAGCAACGTCACTCCATATGATAACGGTACTCGAGTCGGTCAAGTTACTTTTGCCGCCGATCTCATTCAACGCTTTTGATTTGGAGAATGAGTAATATGAAAATGACATTGATTTTTCTGACATCGGCTGCAATTTGGGTAGCGTTTCTTTCTCCTGTCAATGCTGATGGCGGTCAAGCGACAGCACAGTCAACCAAGAGTACATCCTCACACTGGATGGGCGGACCAAAGGCCGTCGTCGGCCTGTGTGCAGGTTTCGTTATTGGCACACCAATATGTTTCGCACGTAAGATCTCGCAGGAAACAAGAGAAGGAGCGCACGGTATCGTGGGCAGTATCGTAAAGGATGACAACAACAAGGTTTTGTTGATTCCCGCAACCATCGTTTATTTGCCGCCGCCTGCTTGATGACTGCTCTGGAAGCACCCGCTTACTCTTTGAGAGGCGCTTATATGGCCGACAAGCCATTTAGCAAAGAACAATTCAGTCTAACCGAGTTAGATCCACCAAAGGGTGGGCAATCAAACCCGCAGCCTTGAAGGTTTTCTTGTTGACACTATGAAGAAAATAACTTTGAACATTGTATTTGTAGGATTTCTGTTTGCTTTTGCTGTTCAATGCCTGGCTAATCCAAACGATATACCTGAATCCGTGAACGAAGGCGCCAATTCCACAGGCGCACCGGCTAACGGGGTTACAAATGGCCGCCAGCCCGCGGCTGGGGACAAGTCAAGCAATGCCGCTGTGGTTACTGATTCGCCTGCGTCTCAAAGCACCGGCAATACAGCTGACAGGCATCTTCCTGCGACACATAAACAGAGGCATTGCAGTCTGCCAAAGCATGTTCTGGGCGTCGCAGCCGGTATCGTGGTTGGTGTACCGGTTGATATGGTGCGCAAGCCACTAGATGAGGATAAGTATGGAATCAAAAGCGTGAATGGTGACAATAAGAAGGGAAGGATTGTTGTACCAACAGCAGTCTTCTGGGCTCCGTTTGCGGCAGTAGGTGGAGTTCTAGAAGCGCCATTTTATGCGGTGAACAATAGCCTTGTGAACATGGACAAACCATTTAGCAAGGAGCAGTTCAGCGTTAAAGAACGGGTTCCTGAGAATAATGTTGACCCTATAAAGGGTACCAGCGAAAAATGATGCTCATTCGACTCGCTTTGGCGTCGATATAATCGTACTGCTCAGCTTTTTGTGGGTGCCGGGAGCTTGATGGTTTTTGAAAAATTAGCCATAATTATGGCGCTTTAAGATGTCAGCAACCTGCTTATTGGTGTGGACGAAATGTATTGTCGGCAGCGCTCTTTCGTTGGGATGAATCATAGGGAGGTAATAATGGTTGGTCGGCATCCAGGTAAGGCGGTGGCAACCATGTTAATCCTTGCCATCGTATTTAGTGTCTCTCCGATCGCTTGTTTCGCCGCAGATCCGAGAGCTATCGCCTCTTCTTCCGTCAGTGAGCCTGCGGCTAACAGTGAAGAATTTCCGCAGCAAATATTGCGAACTGGCGTCAATCTTGAAGCGACAACAATCTCGCCGAACAGCCGCCAATTGGCTGAGAGCTTAGGATTGATTCCAGTCCTATTGAGGATTCAAAGTCTAAGAGGAAAAATTGATCCAACCAACTTTGAAGCTACAACCGAGAACATCGCCCTAAGTCAGCAACTGACCGCGTCGACGGTGAAAGCTATGCAGATCATTGACGAAACGAATCTGGCGATCGAATTTGTTATGGCCGAGATCGGTGCTGAGCAAAATTTATATTCTGAGTTGCTGTCAACTTTTTCCGGCGATCGAGATAAAGCAGTACTGAAAACAAATGCTATTAGCTTTGTTGCTAATGGTGCATTGTGGGCAGTCGGCGAGGCGCTAGATATCCCGACGAATAAGCGTCCCAATTATTGTGTGTCTTCGGGCACCTTTGGCATTCTTGCCGGGATTGTGCCGTCGATTGCCTCAATGTACGCCTTGTATCAATTGAATGGTAAACAGCGTTTGTCTGAAAAAGAACCGAATATGATGGCTAAGTTATTTCATTATCCAACGGATATTGATATCGACTATCCCGCTCCTGTGTGGAATTTTCTGAACTCGGTGCCGCCGGCAGACAAGAGTGGCAAAACACGTCGCGACCAGCTGATCGATCGTTGGATCGCCGATAAGAACATTCCTCACTTCACAAATAGGCAGGAAGTAAAGCAACTGAATGTAATTACTGCTAGCGTGCCTGAGAAAAAGGGTTTATCCATCGCCAATCTGAATACCAGGCAAGCAATGTTGCAGCAGTTAGGCGCAGAGATCATGAAAATGAAGCGCCTCCTCTATGAGCTTTCCATGGCCGTGCGTGGTGAAAAGGAAATATGAGATTAAGACTTGAAATTGGCAGCTGCTCAAAATTGATCGTGTTGACGATCACTATAGCGAATTTAGCCACCAGTCAAATGATGTTGGTTGTTAGCGCCATTCCGATCCCGGTAATTTCCAGCACCATGTCTCCCAAGCTAGGCGCCAATACCGGCAGCCGGTCGAGAAAGCGCAAGGTCGGTAAGGTTAATCCAAAACGAGTGCGGACAAAAGTCTCTCCGGAATCTAGTGGGCAAAAAGCGGCTGCCCAAGGCTCTGGCACCCAGGCAACTCTCGAACACCAATCGAAAGCCAAGACGGCCAGCCCCAGTCTTAAAAGCGACGAGCCAGGGGCCAAGGTCACTCAATAATTATTTGTTGTCTTTGTCCAACGACAAATTGAGCAAGAGAACATTCACCCTGGGCTCGCCGAGAAAGCCCAATTGACGTTGTTCCGTTGCTTTATCGATGGCCGCCATCACAATCGGCACAGGCAAATTGCGAGCCTTGGCCACACGGTTTGCCTGGATTTTGGCGTTGGCTATGGAAATATCAGGATCGAGTCCGGAACCAGATCTGGTGACAGCGTCAATCGGCACTTTATCACCAGGATTCAAATTATTTTCCTTGCGATAAGCTTCTGCCAGTTGTTTGACTCCGGCAAAAGATTCGTCAGCTTTAGTCTTGGGATCATCAGGTAGACCTTGAAATAGTTTGGCTGAGGTTGGCCCCAGGTTAGTGCCGGAGGATGCTTCGCCTGCATAGCCAGAACCGGCTGCCGAAGGTCTTGCATGGAAATATCGCGGCTGAGTAAACTGTTGCCCGATCAAAGCGGAGCCAAGAACCTGTCCTGCGGCATTCTTAATCAACGAGCCGTTTGCCTGATTGGGAAAGAGGATCTGAGCCATGCCGGTCACCACTAAAGGAAAGAGGATGCCGGTCAACAATGCCAGAACGAGCGTCACTCTAATTGATTGCAGAAGTAGTTTGAACATAGTTTTGCTTACACCCAGGGCGCTAATTTCAAGGCTACAAGTATTTGATCGATGGCCCAAATTGCCGGAAATGGCACGATCAGCCCGCCGACGCCATAATACAAAAGATTCCTCCGCAAGAGTGCGGCAGCGCTCATCGGTTTGTAGGATACGCCGCGCAAGGCGAGTGGAATCAAAGCAACAATGATCAAGGCGTTGAAAATCACCGCCGCCAAAATTGCTGATTGAGGCGAATGCAGTCCCATGATATTCAGGCTCCAGAGCGGCCCATGTTCACCAAGATGGGCTGCATAAAGAGCGCCAAACATAGCGGGAAGGATGGCAAAGTATTTTGCCACATCATTGGCAATGGAGAACGTGGTCAAAGCTCCACGTGTCATAAGTAGTTGTTTTCCGATCTGAACTACTTCGATTAATTTTGTCGGATTGGAATCGAGATCTACCATGTTGCCAGCCTCTTTGGCTGCCTGGGTACCAGTATTCATGGCTAGACCTACATCGGCTGCGGCCAGGCCGGCGCATCGTTTGTGCCGTCGCCGGTCATGGCTACCAGTCTCCCTCCAGACTGTTCCTTTTGGATAAGCTGCATTTTTGTTTCAGGAGTGGCTTCAGCAAGAAAATCGTCGACTCCGGCCTCACTAGCAATAGCAGCTGCGGTTAACGGATTGTCGCCAGTGATCATGATCGTCCGTATACCCATGGCGCGCAATTGTTCGAAGCGTTCGCGCATGCCGCCCTTAACTACATCCTTTAAATAGATAACGCCCAGGGCACCGCGGTTGTTGTCCGCCACTGCCAATGGTGTACCGCCGGCCTGCGCGATGCGAGTGACCTCTGCTTCAATTTCTGTCGCCACGTCTAGACCATGATTTCTTACGTATTTATAGATGGCCTCCGCAGCTCCCTTGCGCAGTTGTCTTCCACCTAGATCGACACCACTCATACGCGTCTGAGCGCTGAAGGCGATGAAGTGTGCTTCTTTCTCAGCCAATTGACGTTCTCTCATGCCATAGTCTTTAGCCAGTTGCACAATTGAACGACCCTCGGGAGTTTCATCGGCAAGGGATGACAGCTGTGCTGCGTCAGCGAGTTCTTTTTCTGTTATGCCTGGAGCGGGCAAGAACTGCACTGCTTGTCTGTTACCTAAGGTGATCGTACCTGTCTTATCCAGAAGCAATGTATCCACATCGCCTGCGGCTTCAATGGCCTTGCCGCTCATCGCTAAAACATTGTGTTGCAGAACGCGATCCATGCCGGCGATGCCGATCGCTGAGAGGAGAGCGCCGATAGTCGTGGGGATAAGGCACACCAAAAGCGATACCAAAGAAAAAATATCAGGGGCTTGGCCGTTGCCTGCGGCCTTGACTGAATAGATCGAGAATGGCAACAGTGTGGCGACAGCGAAGAGAAAGATGATTGTCAGTCCGGCAAGCAAAATATTCAGGGCAATTTCGTTTGGTGTTTTCTGGCGCTGGGCGCCCTCTACCAGGGCGATCATGCGATCGATGAAGGTTTCGCCCGGCTCGACTGTAATACGAATTCGCAACCAGTCTGATAGTACTGTCGTGCCACCAGTAACAGCACTGCGATCGCCGCCGCTTTCCCGAATGACCGGTGCGGACTCGCCGGTGATTGCACTTTCGTTGACGGTGGCTACACCCTCAATCACATCTCCATCACTGGGAATAATCTCGCCCGCTTCAACCCGGACTATGTCTCCTTTATGCAACGCAGTAGCATTGATTGTTTCGTATTTGCCCTCGCATAACTCTTTACGAGCGGTTGTTTCGGTGCGGTTTTTTCTGAGCGAATCGGCTTGCGCCTTACCTCTGCCTTCAGCGATCGCTTCGGCAAAATTAGCGAACAATACCGTGAACCATAACCAGAGCGTGATCTGCAATTCGTAAAGCAGATTATGGGCATGATGCGGAGTCAGTGCGTTATTCACTAGTAAGTAAGTGGTAAAGACTGAGCCAACGGCGACTACAAACATCACTGGATTTTTCGCCAGCATGAGAGGATTCAATTTCGTAAAAGAGTCGATCGTTGCCCGCTTCAAAATCGCTGGCTCCAAAAGCGGGCGCGCTTTCCGTTTTGTGACCATCAAGTCTTCCATGGCAACCTCAGAACAAACGACTTTGCCACATTAGCATGTGGTCTACGATAGGACCCAAGGTCAATGCCGGAAAGTAGGTTAAGGCACCGACGATCAAAATGACGCTGGACAAGAGCACAACAAAAATAGGGCTGTGTGTGGGAAAAGTACCGCTAGTTGGCGGTACATATTTCTTCGCTGCCAGAGAGCCGGCGATGGCTAGAATTGGCATCATCATGATAAATCTGCCTGCTAGCATGGCCAGGCCAACGGTCAGATTGTAAAACGGCGTATTGGCTGTCAAGCCGGCAAACGCTGAGCCGTTGTTGCCCGTGCCGGAAGAAAATGCGTATAAAATCTCGGAGAAGCCATGCGCTGCCGCATTGCCGATATTGTTGAATGTCGGCCCAGGCGGATTCCAATAGCCGTTTTCCGGCATCTTCCAGATGGAGGCCATCGCGGTAAAAATGAGAATCGATGCCGCCGATGTGAGGACAAAGAGCATGGCCATCTTCACTTCCTTTTTCTCAATCTTTTTGCCGAGGTATTCGGGAGTGCGGCCGACCATTAAACCAGCGATAAAAACTGTGAGCAAGGCAAACATTAGCATGCCATATAGTCCTGAACCGACGCCGCCAAATATCACTTCACCCAACTGCATGTTCAGTAAAGTTATCAGCCCACCAAGTGGTGTCAAAGAGTCGTGGCTGCAGTTAATAGCGCCGCAGCTCGCGTCCGTTGTGATGGTGGCAAAGAGGGCCGAGTCAGCCAAACCAAAGCGTACTTCTTTGCCTTCCATATTCCCGTCTAGATCAGAGCGCTTGTAACTGCTTATTGGCCCAGCAAACTTTGCATAATTAGGATTGCCCAGTGCTTCAAAATGGTAGGCGATTGCTGTGCCGCTAACGAAGAACAAGTACATGGTCACCAGCAACACCCACCCTTGCCGTGTATCTTTGACCATTGAGCCGAACGTGTAAGTCAAACTAGCCGGAATGAGAAAGATCAAAAACATCTCCACTAAGTTCGTTAAGGCAGTTGGGTTCTCAAAAGGATGGGCACTGTTAACATTGAAAAAGCCACCACCATTAATGCCGAGTAATTTGATCACTTCTTGTGAGGCCACTGGACCCATGGGCAAAATCTGCTTTCCACCTTCGGCAGTCGAAGCCATTACATATGGTGCAAGGTTTTGAATCACGCCTTGGGAAATTAGAAAGAGAGCAGCGGCCAGAGAAATCGGAAACAAAATCCAGAGATGCGTTCGCACAAGATCCCGCCAGAAATTCCCCACACCGTTGACTGTACGCCGGGCAAAGCCTCTGATCAGAGCGATGGCTGCTGCCAGGCCAACAGCAGCTGACAACCAGTTGTGAAAAGCCAGTGCAAGCATTTGGGAAAGATAAGATAAGGTACTCTCGCCAGAATAGGCTTGCCAGTTAGTATTTGTTGTGAAGGAGACGGCCGTATTGAACGCAAGATCGGGCGTCATTGGCGTGGCATAAGTCGGCGCTTCGCTAGTCGAGAAATGCATAGGATTCAAGGGCAGCATTCCCTGGCAGCGTAAGATGGCATAAGTAAAAAGACACGACATTAGCGAAACGAGAAGGATGGCCAGAGCGTAGCGGGTCCAATGCATATCCTCGCTCGGGTCCACGCCGCAGACCGCATAACAAAGCCTTTCGATCGGTCTAAACAGCGGATCCAGCCAAGTACTTTCGCCGTCAAAAACTCTTTGCATGTATATGCCAAGTGGTTTAGTCAGCGCCAGAATAATGATTGAGAAGAAGATTATTTGGATCCAGCCAATTGCTGTCATAGCCATGTCAAAACTTCTCTGGGGCTAAAAGCGCGTAAAACAAGTAGACCATCAGGAAAAGAGTCAATATTAAGCCCAACATGTGGTTGAATTCCATGCCTATTTTCTCGCGTTAGAGTCGCTCGCAGCCCTCAATATAGGCTGCGCAAATAAGAAAGAAGATCGCAATTATCGAGATATAAAACAGGTCCACAAGGTGACTCGGAAAGGTAAATCTGCAGCCTTAGCTGTGGCATGAGTCTAACAACAGCAGTATCAAGAAAGTATAAAGGCTAAGTCTACTTCTTTCAAACTTCGGTAAATCTGCTTGACGCCGGTTGTTTTGGAGCTATTGCTGCCACGGCTCCGTTCGAAAGCGATAACCAATGCGCGGTTCGGTTTGAATAAATTTCGGACGCTCGGGATTTTTCTCGATCTTGTTGCGCAAATTGCCGATGTGTACTCTGAGAGTATGCGTATCATCGGCGTACTCCGGTCCCCACACTTTTGACAACAGTTGTCTATGGGTTAACACTCGGTTGACATTCGTCGACATATATCGCAGCAGATCATACTCTTTTGGTGTCAAATGCACTTCCTTTTCATCGATCGTCACTCGACGGTGGGCAAAATCAATATGCAGCGCGCCTAAGGTGAAGTCTGCCTCGTCCGGCTCTTCGTCGTTGAGAGTGCGCCTGTGAACAGCACGCATCCGTGCTAACAGCTCGCCCATGCCGAACGGCTTAGTGAGAAAGTCGTCGGCGCCCATATCCAGCGCCTTGATTTTGTCCTCTTCCCTGTCTCGGACAGAGAGAACGATGATCGGTGTCTTGGTCCAACTTCTCAGTTGCTTGCATACTTCATATCCGCTCATGTCGGGCATGGCTAGATCCAAAATAACTAATTCAGGCGCATTCGCTGCCGCTTGATCCAGCCCCTCCTCGCCAGAGGCAGCGAGAAAAACTTGGTGGTTATTGTGCTCCAGGAAAACTCTGAGCGCCCGTCTAATTTGCGGTTCGTCGTCAATAACTAATACTTTCATGATTTGCTTGGTTCAAGTGATTGGGCATCGCCTCTTTTGTCGGGAAGAGTAACACAAAGAATGGTGCCGCCGCCTTCTCTTGACTCTGCTTTGATTGTGCCACCATGTGCCGTCACCAGTCCTCGGCAAACGGCAAGACCGATGCCGACTCCAGGTACATTGCTTTCACTTAATGATCGACCACGATAGAACGGTTGAAATATTTTTGCTTGTTCGTCTCTCCCGATTCCTTTGCCGCGATCAGCTACCGTCAGTGCGATATTACCAGCGAAGGGGCGAATACCTAACTCCACGTTTTCATCCACAGGCGAGTATTTCAAAGCGTTCTCGATTAAATTGTGCAGTACCTGGCCGATTTGTACAGCATCCAACCAGGCAGTGTTACTGCCTGCTTCGTTATGTACAACAATTCGAGTATTGTCTTTTTCGTTGAAAGATCCAAGCACAGTTCCAATCAAGTCGCTGACTGGAATCTCCTCCCGCTTGGGACGCCAGGCTCCGGCTTCCAATCGAGACAGATCCAAAATGTTTTTCACCATTCGATTCAATCGATCGACTTCTTGGTCCACTGTTTGCAAAAGCTCTTCCCGATCGCTAACTGCTAACTCCCCGCCTTCGCTTTTCAATGTTTGAATGCTAGCTTTAATAGATGTGAGCGGACTGCGGAAATCGTGTGACACCATTGATAAGAGTGCTGTTTTCATCTGATCTGCTTCTAAAAGTGCTTGAGCTTTAGCTTCAGTGCGCAGCGATTTTTCACGCTGTAAGACCAGTCCAACATGGTTGACAAGAGCGCTCATTATATGTTGCTCACGCCCTGTCAATAAGGGTTCTGGTCGATTTTTTAAATAAAGAACTGCCGCCACGTTCCCTTCCATATAAATAGGCAGAAAGGTCAGATCCAGTTGGCCACCGGTAGTGATGTGGCCATACGCTTCGTACGCCTGCCTGCCCGAACCAGGGTTGGGGAACTGCTGAGCCAAGGGCCCAAGCGGTAAAGCATTACTAAAGACAAAGTCGAGCGCCTCCTTTTCGCCGTCGGACAATACAGATTGAGCTTCTCGGTCAACTGAACCGAATTGCGCCACTACGGTGAAAAAACTTTTGTTGTTGACGTCTTGGGTGATCACTCCTGCTGCAGTCACATTGAGCAGTTCGCCGATCTTTCTTAGTAGTAGATCGAGCGCTCGTTTGCAATCGATTTCCGAAGCCGTTTCCCAGCTAGCTTCTGCTAGTGCCGTCATGTCCCGATCGTGCTCGAGGGCCTCTTGAGCGCGAGCGCGGACCATCGCTGTCAATTGTCCAGTAACGGTGGCTACGCAGAGAAAGACACAAAGAGCCAGCCATTCGGTTGGGTTAGTGGCGGTGAGTGAATAGACAGGTGGTACGAAGAAAAAATCGATCGCCAGAAAAGACAATATGGAGGTTAAAACGGCAGCCATGCGTCCAAATTGCACGGCAGTAACGATCACCACCAGAAGATAGAGCATTGTTGTGTTGGCCAAGCTCAGATCAGCATGCGTGGCTCGAATGACAATTGTCGTCAGACCGACGCCTAACAAGGACAAAAAGTAGGCTAGCGGTTTAAAGTGCCGAACACTTAAACGCGCGTTTTTGGTTATTTGCCTCATACAACAAAAATCGTGCACTGTTGAGTTGGTTCCTCAACATTAGCATGCAAAGAAAAAAAGAAAAATTTTTCTTGTCTGGCTAGCGGTAGTGATTTTCAAAAAGAGCAAAATTGCCAACTGATGGTTCATTTGCTCTTCCGTATACCTCTTTTGCGGGATGCCTACCAATGAGGTTGAGGTAACGCTAACGCTGGATTACAACGTTGTTTTGACTAGATACGATCATGGCATCGATTGACACCACCCCTAGGAGATACCGATGAACACTGTCAAGAACAATGTCAGAACGAGATTGTCCGTAATCAGCGGTTCAAGCTACACAGAAATGTCCGATGCTGAACTGGTCGTCGCCTGTCAAAGACACGATAACCAGGCATTCGAAGTGTTAGTGAAGCGCCACCAAAGAACTGTTTACGGTTTACTGCTAAAGCTGGCACCAGATTGGACGGATACGGCTGACCTGGCTCAAGAATCGTTCATTCGTATTTGGAAAGGTATCGACAAGCTCCAAAATCCGAATGCCTTCAAATCTTGGCTTGTGCAGATCGTCACCCATCTTTTTTACGATGAGCTGCGCAAGCGGCCACGCCGTACTCTGCATATATCCTTGGATCAAGGGACGTTCGGAGAAGACGAGACTGATGCGCCCACACGGGATATCTGCGATTCGTCGGCTGGTCCAGAGGAACTTATGTGTCGCAAAGATATATCAGAAATGGCTCAACGCGCTATAGCGTCCTTACCGAATCAATTCCGGACAGCCATTGTCTTGCGAGAGATGGAAGATTTGTCATACGACGACATTGCCAAACTTACACACACCGATATAGGCACTGTCAAATCGAGAATTTCCAGAGCTCGTTCAAAAGTGGCCCAAATCCTCAGACCACAATTCGATGGCCAATACAAGCGCTCAGCCTGAATGTCATAGGCGACGAGGAGAAGATGAAGCGAAAGGTGGAGGGTAGAAGTATGCTTCCGACTGATGGCAATGAAAGAGTAGCTAGAAGAGAGGACGTAAGCGCTCAACTTAATGTCGGCAATGTCGTTGAGCTGAGACCGCTGCCTGTTCTAATTATGGACAAGCCGGTCTATGAATTGCCTCTGATCCGGCGCAAATTGAAAGTCGTCATCGACGAAGAATACACAGGCAAGTGCTCGGGCGGTGTTTGTATTCTCGCCTGGAAGCCGCACAAGCCGGCTGCCTAAGCCAACCGGCGCGAACATTAGTCAATTAGTCAAATGGCCGTCAAACAATTCCTTGCTTCATTGCCTTGACCGCGGCTTCGGTGCGATCGGAGACTGCCAGCTTTTCCATGATGTGCCGCATATGCGTTTTGACTGTTTCAACTCCTAAACCAAGTCGCTCCGCTATTTTCTGATTACTTAAGCCATCGGCGACCAATCGCAATACTTGCGTTTCACGAGGAGAGAGGCTGATGCTGCTCTTCTCTGGTTTGGTCGGCGTGGGTTTTTGCACCGGCACTTGAGCGCTTTCATTAGCGGCGTAGGCGCTGAGCACCCGGTTGGCTATACCGGGATCTAACCAGGCTGCGCCTTCAGCCACCATGCGGATGACTGTTGATAATTGTTGGGCAGTGATATTTTTCAAACAATAGCCATTGGCGCCCGCGCTCAATGCCGCGAAAATAGTTTGATCGCTCTTATGCGAAGTAAGCATAATGACGCGAGCATTTGGTGTCAGCTCTTTGATCGCTCTTGTTGCTTCAATGCCGTCCAGGACCGGCATCTCGACATCCATGAGAATGACCGTGGGTTTCAATTGTTGAGCTTTCTTTACGCCGTCGTCACCATCGGCTGCCTCGCCCACGATACTCAGGCCAGGAATCTGTTCCAGGCTGAGCTTTAAACCCATGCGAGTGAATTCGTGATCCTCAACGATGAGAATGCTGATTGGATCTACTAAATCAGATTCGGTTGTCGAATTTGGCATCATTGTTTCCCCCGGGTCTGAGCTGTTAGCTCTTGACGTTTGGCGGCGTTAAGGTGCTCAATGCCAGTTTTGATTGGCAAAATCAGGCGAAAGACAGTCACTTTGCCGACCTCGCTCTCACACTCGATCTTGCCTTGATGAGCATCCACAATCTGTTTGCACAGAAATAAGCCTAAACCGTTACTTTTTTTGAAAGTCTTTCTGTCGATTCTATGCCAATACCTTTCAAACAGATGCACTATATCCTCAGGCGGAATGCCAACACCGTCGTTCTCCACTTCAATGACCACGTGTTTGTCATGGCTATGGCCTCTGACTTCGATCTGTCCACCGCGTGGTGTGAACTTCAGGGCGTTATCTAGGAGATTAGTCAATACGCGCCGAACGGCTATCCGATCGGCGAAATGTTTGGCAAGTCATCGTCAATTTTTGTCTTGATTCTAAGCCCCTGCTGTTCGGCCAGCGGTTGTAGTTCGTCGACACAGGCAGTGGCAAGCAATTTCAAATTAGTATCATCGAAGTAAAGTGCTTGCGCACCGGCTTCATAGTGATAAAGATCGAGCAAACTATCGATCATATGCAGTAAATTTTCGTTGTTCTTCTTGAGCATGGAAAGAAGGGTCACCGTATCTGATGTCACAGCATCGGTTATCTTATCCAGGATCAAGGACAATGCCCTATCGGATGCAATCACTGGCGTTTGCAAATCATGGGCCAGGGTGGCGACGAAGTCTTTCCTCTGGCGGTCTAATTGAACTCTTTCCGAAACATCCAGAGCTAAAATGATCGTGCCTGATTTCGACTGGTCTAGTGTGGTCATGTCGGTGACCGGCCAAGTGGCGATATCGCAATAGCGCTCCTTTGGCTCGCTGGAGCTTTTAGCGGGGAGCATTTTTTGTTCTGACAATTGACATGGTTGATTGGCTTTCATTGGTTCACGTAACGAATCGGGCAACCAGTCTGCAATGTCGAAAAAGTTTTGGCCAATGGATATATCCCTATCTAAGCCAAATAATTCGGCGAAAACGTCATTCATTTCTGACAGGATTAGATCACTGTTTAATCTGGCGATACCCATAGGAGCATGTTGAACAATCGCTTTCACTGCTCGTTGTTCGGCGCGAACTCGCTCGCGTTCTAATTCAGTTAGTCGTTCAGCTTGAGATAATCTGGCAGCAAATTCACGTTGCTCAATTTGCCGAATATGCTCGGCTTGCCGCCTCACCTCTTCGGTCTTCTTGAACAAATCGACAAAGACCGACACTTTCGAACGGAGAATCTCCGGCTGAAATGGCTTCATGATGTAATCGACGGCGCCGACTGAATAACCTTTAAAAGCATCGGAGTCGTCCCGCAACATGGCCGTGACGAAAATAATTGGCGTATGTCTGGACTTCTCACGCTCCCGAATGATTTTGGCCGTGTCAAAGCCGTCCATGTCCGGCATCATCACATCCAGCAAGATGACGGCGAATTCCTGCTCGAGTAAGTATTTGAGAGCGTCTTTACCAGATTTTGCTTCCACCAAATTTTCGCCGAGCGAAGACAGCGTCGCTTTCAGGACCATCAAATTCTCGGGGCGGTCATCCACCAATAAAATGTTGACCTTCGCATTGTCAGTCACTGATCGTCCTCAGAGGCAATTCAGGCGTAATATTGTTTGGCTTTTGAACTGTATCTCGGTCGCAAACCAGGTGAGCAACTCGCAAAATGCTTTTGCTGTCAGTATATCGTGACGGCATATTCAAAGGTACATTCATAGTCCAAAAAAGACAACCACTTGTCCACCTAAGCGCTTCTCTACTCGTACTGTTTCTACTTTTTTACCGTCACCTTCTTCTAACTCTTCGCTCGCTTTGCGTTTCAACGAGCTAATTAAATGAAGAGCATTGGCATCGGAAAGTTTCAATCCGCCCAAATGATAGCGGACAGCCAGCCGCATCAGTTGGTTGAGATTCAACCGATCAATGTTTTCGACACCCTCGGAAATTTTCTGCATAACTTTCCTTCTTCTCTGTTTGTTCAAATCGGCGATACTATCCGGCCCTGACTGGGATAAGCCTTTGCGAAATTCGTAATTATTACCGGCTTGCATGGCGGCGCTCGTCTTTTTGAGATTGCAGTATTCGAACAATTTGTGGGCGCCATTCATCTTCCACTTGTTCCCAAGCTCAAACTTGGCTTGAGCGCCTGTGTTTCCGCCTATCCCCCGATCGATGGATACCTCGAGAGAAGGATTGTAGCCGATATGCAACAAACATATCATCTGAGGGGAGGGCAAAGACTTGACTGATTCTGAAAAAGGCAAACCGCTTGTGCTTGTGGTTGATGACGATCCTGGGCACTTTCGGCTTTTGGAGCTGCTTGCGGATCGACTGCAGATCACTGTATACAAAGCACTTTCTTGTGATGAGGCGCTGAAAGCGATGCAGCTCGCCCAATTTGATCTTGTCTTGATGGATTATCGAATGCCCGAAGTGGACGGCTGTGCTTGCACCCTGAAAGTCCGGCAAATGAACAAGCAAGCAAAAAACTACATACCGATCGTTGCCGTGACAGGTTTTTCCACTGAGTTAGTAAGAAACCAATGTTTGGGCGCTGGTATGGACGACTTTCTGGCGAAGCCTTTCACCATCGAGGAATTGAGCAATGTTCTTCGGCGCTGGTTAAGGCGAGAAGGGAACCGCCAGGCAATCAAATATTTCATTTGCTAACTTTGTTCAACACTGCCTTGGCTGTGGCTTGATGTGGATCTAAGCTAAGCGCAGTGCGGGCGTGTTCGGCGGCCAATTTTGTCTGTCCAGCCGATTGCAGCACCAGGCTTAGTGCAGCATGTACATTGGCGTTATTCGGTGCTAGTGACAGAGCGCTGGTCAGCGCTTTCAAGGCAGCGTTTGTTTGTCCATACTGATACAAGGATAAGCCAAGACGCAGGTACACTTGGACGTCGTAGGGAGAGGCATTGGACAAGAGAGTGCATTGTTGTGCGCATTGGTACCAATCCTGGCGGCGGCCGGTTTTTTTCGCCTGATCGTAAGCGATGATCGCTAAATCTTGCTTGGCTCGTAGATTATCCGGTTCCAGCTGCAACGCCTCGTTTAACTGGTCCTTGGCGAATTCCAGTTGCCCTCTTTGATGTAGCAGCTCAGCCAACCCGATGCGGGTCCAGGCAGAATTCGGATTCAGACGAGCTAACTGGCGTAGTGTCTCTTTGGCCTGTTCGGTCCGCCCTAGATGGGCGTCGGCAACGGCAACACCGACCGATGCTTCGTAATCATTAGCTGCCAGTTGATGCGCTCTCACGTATGCGTGATAAGAATCAGGCCAATTTTCATTTTCGGCGGCAAGCCGCCCAGCAGCAAATACGCCGCCGTATTTCTCGGTTCAAGAAGAGCCGCATTTTGAGCGGCGAAGAAAGCATAATCAATGAAGCCCTGTGCTTCTAGAGTAATCGCTAGCTGTTTGTAGGCCTCAAAGTTATTCCGATCAATTTTTACCGCTTGGGACAATGCTTGCTGCGCAGCATCAAGTCTGCCCTGGCCCAGAAGCAATTTGGCTTGCATGGTCAAATCGGCAGACTGACTGTTAACATTCGCTTTCATTTGACCGCCGCGGATGGCATCTAATCGCTGCAACACCAGGCTGTCCTTAGACTTTGCCAAGGACGGATCGAGTTCGATCGGCCTTCAGATAGGCGCGCTCTGAACCACTGAGATCGCCAAGCCTGGCTTTGACCGTTCCCAGCTGGATGTAAGCCGGCGCATACTTTGGGTTCAACCGTAATGCCCAATCGGCTTCTGACAGAGCTTTGCTGTAGTCTCCTAAGTGATAACAGGCAACGGACAGTTCACTGTGAGCGACTTCATTTCTCTCATTTTCTTCAATCACTGCCTCTAGCGCCTTAGCCGCTGCCCGCCAGTCATTTCGGGCAGCAAGTGATTCAGCATCCTTAATTTCAGAAGCGCATTGACTGAGATGGTCAGCCAGCTGTTGGGCCTTTTGCTCCGGTGTTAGTGGTGGGGGAAATTGCAGTGGTGTGTCATTGGCGCCTGGCGCTCGCTCATTAGTGCCGGGGGTACCAGCAGTGTTAACCGGCCTGGTGTTATATGTGGTGCTGTCGGCGCGAGCAACCGACTGCCCGAAAAGTAGATGCATGCTAATAAAGAGCGTGACAGTTAGGTCTTGCCTGAGATGCATTAGTCTAGATCGACCTCCTTAAACTGCTGCCGGTACAATTCAGCGTAGAGCGAATGCTTGGCCAGCAAGTTTTCGTGCGTACCAAATTCGATCAGGCGACCTCCGTCGATTACGAATATTACGTCCGCGGACAGGACGGTTGAAAGACGATGCGCAATAACCAAACTGGTGCGACCTTGCATGACCGTGCCAAGAGCAGATTGGATCAAGGCTTCATTGTGCGAATCAAGGGAACTGGTCGCCTCGTCAAGGATAATTATTTTTGGATTCTTCAAAAGCACGCGGGCGATGGCCAGGCGCTGTCTTTCTCCGCCACTTAGTTTATGACCACGTTCGCCGACAGTAGTTTCATATTTATCCGGCAGAGAGTCGATAAAATCGTGCATATTGGCTGCTTTAGCGGCGGCGATCATTTCATCCTCGGTGGCTTGAGGACGCGCATAGCGCAAATTATTAGCTATGGTGTCGTGAAATAAATAGGTCTCTTGAGTGACGATACCGATATGCGAGCGCAAAGATGATAGTGTCAATTTGCGAATATCTTTTTGGTCAATCGAAATAACACCGGACTGTGGATCGTAAAAACGAGGCAGGAGCTGGGTGATTGTCGTCTTTCCTGCGCCAGAGCGACCAACAAATGCGGCCATCTCGCCCGGCCTGATCTTGAAAGAAATATTGCGCAGGGCAGCTCGATTTTCCGCATATTCAAAGTCTACGTTTTTGAACTCAATCGCTCCGCCGACATTTTCAAGCGGTATCGCATCCGGTGCTTCAGCTTCCGGCGGCAAATCGAGATAATCAAAGATCCGCTCGAATACGGCCAACGCGCTGACCAATTGGACTTGTACTCCAGCCAATGCCGTTGCCGGTGTGTAAAGTCGCGTCAGTAATGTGATGAAGGTGACGATCACCCCCAACGTTATTCCGTGCTCGATCGCTAGCCAGCCGCCGGCTAGCCAAATAGCTGCCGGTCCGATTACGACCATTGCACTGATAATCATTAGGAACCAGCGCCCGACCATAGCCAAGCGTACTTCCAGATCCATTAAAGCCGTGCCGGCTTTGTAGAAGCGTTCGTGCTCATAGTTCTCTTGCCCAAAGGATTTGATCAATGTTGTGCCGGATATGGACAGTGTCTCTTGCATTAAAGCCTGGATCTCATCTCGCTTTTTGCGCGTTAATTTCCGCACCTCATACATTTTTCGTCCGACAGGCCAAATGGGGACGATCATCATCGGCATTAGAGCTAAGGAAACCAGAGCCAGGCGCCAATCAAGGATGCAGATGGTGGCAAGGGTGGTAAGGATGATAAAAATATTGGAAACAACTGTGACCAGGGTGCCAGTTAGCACATTGTCGATGTTGTCTACATCGTTTGACACTCGATTGATTAGTTCGCCGGCTTTTGTATCGGTAAAAAAGTTCAAGGACATCTTGTGCATGTGATCGACGAGACTGGTGCGAATGTCCCGTACTATGCTTTCACCGACCTTGGCATTGAGATATCCTTGATAGGCGCCAGTGCAACTGCCAACGAGGGCGGCAAGAATCATGCCGCCCACATATAAGAACAAGGCTGGTAAATCACGATGAGGTAAAGCCTTGTCAATTATAAATAAGGTTAAGACTGGCGGTACTATACCAAGCAGAGATGAGGCAATAATCGTGCATACCAGTAAAAGCTCTTCTTTTAAATACGGTGAAAATAGTTTGCCAATTCGGCGCCAATCGGCGGGTCTCTTAACCCTTTGCTTTTCAGGGTTAAACATGGTTGACCACATCAAATGATAGGGACCGCCGCCGCCGAACAAAGTTTGTCACCTCATGCCAATATGCATTTTCTCACTTGCACCGTATTTCCAGTTCCTGGTTGTAGTTATCGAGCGCTTATGAGTGTTAATGAATCGTGTATTTTTGAAAATAGGAAGCTTTGCCTCAATAAACTGGAAAAGGAAGCACTTCAGAGTTCTCGCGCCGGCTAAATGGTAGGAAGACAACTATGGCAGGAAACAGATCGTTTATCCCCTGGTTAGGCGGTGCTTTGATTGGCGCCATGGTCAGCGCCTCTTTCTGGGCTGGACATGAGTTCTGGCCGCATCCATCGGCCAATCCGGGCGCTGAAATTGCTGTGCCACCACCCATTAAGACGCGAGCGGCGTCCGGAGTGGCGTCGGCATCTCTGCAGCTGGGAGAAAACACGATCGCTGACATTGCCAAGCTAGTTAGTGACAGTGTTGTTAACATTGATATCAGCAAAGATTATACGGTGCCTGATTTTCAGGACCCACTTGGTAGCTTGCCGTTCTTTTTTGGCGGTGGAGACCAGCAGTTACACCAGCCGGAAATGCGCAAGTTTCAAGCGCGTGGTTGCGGCTCAGGTGTAATCTATCGCTCTGATGGCTATATTCTCACTAACAATCACGTAGTTGGACAGGCTGACGATATCAAAGTTACTTTGAATGACAAGCGTCAGTTCGTCGGTAAGGTGGTCGGTCGAGACAGCTTTACCGATCTAGCTCTAGTAAAAATCGATGCTACTGGCCTGCCAGCAGCCCGTTTCGGCACAAGCAAAAGCCTGCGCCCTGGTGATTGGGCAATCGCCATTGGTAGTCCGCTAGGTCTTGACCACAGTGTCTCTCTTGGGATTATCAGCGCTCTTGGCCGTTCGTTGGACGGTCTAAACAATAATGTTGAGTTGATCCAAACCGATGCTGCGATCAATCCGGGTAACTCAGGCGGCCCGTTGATCAATATCCACGGCGATGTGATCGGCATTAATGTGGCAATTCGCGGCGATGGACAAAATATTGGTTTTGCCATCCCGGTGGACGTCGTCAAAGATGTGGCGAAGCAGTTGGTTGAGCATGGCACAATCGCCCGCGCCTACTTGGGTATTTACATGCAAGACATGGATCCCGAGTTAGCGAAGTCACTTGGCTTGCCGCCGGACACCAAGGGGGTTTTGGTGGCCAGAGCGATGCCTAACGGTCCAGCGGAGAAAGCCGGTATCGCTTCAGGTGATGTGATACAACGAGTGGACGGGACGGCCGTTAATACGGCCAAGGAAGTACAAAGCTTCGTCCTGAAGCACAAACCAAATGAAAAACTGAGCTTACTGGTCGCTCGTAACGGCATCTTGAAGCCAATTACAGTCACAGTGGGAGACCGACCAACCAGAGAACAGTCCTAGATACACTGGCCCTCACTAAACTGAGAGTAGATCAGGCAATCGACCTTCTGGGGGCAAAGGTGCACTCGATCATGATTGAATACTAGATTCAAGGTAGATTGAAGGCTCGCTAATTGCAGGGTAGCAAAGGCAGAGAAAATGACAGACAAAGTTGTAAAAGCAGAGGAAGACTGGAAGAAGGAGCTCAGTCCGGAGGCCTATCATGTCTGCCGGGAGAAGGGTACAGAGATGGCCTTCACCGGTCAATATTGGCATAATCACGAACCCGGCGTATATCGCTGTGTTTGCTGTGACCAGGAACTATTCAGCTCAGACACGAAATTTGACTCTGGTACTGGCTGGCCGAGTTTCTATTCGCCACTTAAACAAACTAACGTTGGCACAGAGGCAGATCGCTCGTTAGGCATAGCTCGCACTGAGGTAGTATGCAGTCGGTGCGGCGCTCATCTTGGTCATGTATTTGGCGATGGTCCAAAACCCACCGGCCTTCGTTACTGTATTAATTCGGTAGCTTTGAAGTTCGAAGAAAAGACGTAGGCTCATTCGATTTTTCTAGCCATCCACTGCTTCCGCTTGAGAGCCAAACACAAAAGAATAACACCAAATATGGTGCCCGTAAATATTCCCGCCAGACTGGACTCGGGTCCAAATTCACCGCCGGTTTGCCACCAGTTGCCTACCAGGCTGGATTTGATCAGCGGGAGACCAATATTGGTGCCCGAAACGACCATACCAAATACCGGTCCTTCAAAGAAGTCCCATGCCCAGTGCAGTCCAATCGGTAGCCAAAGGCGTCGATTGAGTAAATAGGCGGCATTTAAAACAAGACCGGCTTCGAATATCAGTGCCAGGCAACCGAATATCTTTTGCGGATAAGGAATTGGATTAATTAAGTGTGCACAGCCGAATAACACGCATGTAATAACGAGGGCGGAGGCAGTTCCCCAACTTCTTTCGATGGTATTGAATATGAAACCACGAAATATAATTTCTTCTGTTAAGCCGACGACCATGCAGACAAACAGCGGCAAAAGCATTTGAGCTTCTGAATTGAAACCCAGCCACTGATAACTACCTAGGCAAATCAGTTCACCGACCATAATGCAGACAAGTAAAATTCCAAGCAGAAAGCCAAGGAGAGTTTCTGGCACCATGCCTTTCCAGGTCAATCCATAATCCGCCAATTTGAGATTTTTGAAGCGAGCAATGATCAATAACGGCACGAGCCCGGCAATAAGGGTGCCGATTTCAATTAAGAGCAACAAGAAATCGTCAGGGACAGCCAGTCTATGAAGATATTGGAATAATCCGCTTTCGGAAATGGCAAAGGTAATGGCGATAATTGAGAAGATGTATACGGGTACAGCGATTACCGGCGACTGTAAGACTGAGGCTGCTAGAACCATTATGCGAGGCTGTTCTCTTTGCTCTTCGCTTTCATTGTTCAACATTGGCGGTTGCCTTTGAACCTTCAAGAGGGATCTATCTGGTAACCTAGTCAGCGTTCGTCGTTCTCAGGAAATTGTCATGACCTGTTTCGTTCATTTGATTTGCGATTACGCGCCAGGTGATTTGGCTTGGGCGGAAGTCTTTTCTGCATTTTCCGCCAAACTTCCTGAAAGTGTTAACATGCACTTTACCACCGTCGCATCCTTCGACACAATTGGCACAGGTTTTGCGCTGGCTCAGCTTAGCCTGGCTGATAAAGATCTACGGCCAGAGAATCTCGTTGTTTTTGCTAATTGCGCGCCGCGTAAAGACTTAAGGCAAGCTCGTCAAAATAATGAGGGCGAGGGTTTGTTATTCTCGACTCTGAAAAATGGCGTTCAAGTATTAGCAGTAAACAGTGGGCACTCGCTATCCTTTATTAAGGGCGACATTCAAGAACTTTGGACGACGAAAACTGAGGAACAGGGCTCTCAATTTCGTTCTCGCGATTTTTTCCCTGTGGTGGTGGGGCAGGCGGCGCGAGGAGATTATAGCTTTGTCAATAGCCGCCTGGATCCGGGAGGAACAATATCTGACGAGCCCAAAGAAGTCATCGGCTACGTCGATTCATTTGGCAATCTGAAAACGACTTATCGTGTCGGTGACAGTTTTACAAGTTCGTTGTCGGCCGGCACTCGTCTTAAAGTTCAAATCGGCAGCATGGTCCGAACCGCTACCGTAGCCACCGGCAGTTTCAATGTGATGGAAGGCGATTTAGCTTTTGCCCCCGGCAGCTCCGGGCACGAGCGCAGGTATTGGGAACTCTTCCAGCGCGGAGGTTCGGCGTGGCTGGAGTACAAGAAACCAGCCACTGGCACGAGAGTACAATTGGACTTGGCCTAAAGGCTGACAATCACTTTGGTTGTGCTGCCGCCGTCGTCAGTCGCTGTACCTCATCCATCTCCTTCTTCGCTTCGTCGAACTCATTCATCCTTCCCAATGCTAAGCCAAGAAATTGATGCGGCTCCGGATCAGTTGGAGCGAGTTTGATCGCATCTCGATACCTTTGGATCGCTGTCTTCAGATCACCTTCGGCTTCAAATATTTGTCCTTGAGCCTTGATCGCCTCAATATTTTTTGGGTCCCAGAGATTTGCTGCATCAAACTCTTGTTTCGCTTTGACTGTATCTTTTTTCTTCAGATAGAAATTGCCTAGAACAATGTGGGCAGGTACGTTGTGTGGATCCATCGCAACTGCCTTTTTGAATGCTGCCTCAGCATCGTCGTCCTTATCCTTGCTTTTTGTTTGGAGTATACACTTGCCCAATGTCAAATACAGTTCGATCGACGGCTTCTCGTTGGCAGCTTCTTGATACTCTTTGACGGCATTGGTGAAATCATTCTTCTCCTCGAAATTCTTAGCCAGTTCGAGATGTACTGCCGCCGGTTTGCTGCATCCGTTAACTACTAACATAAGGAGAACTGATGAAATGACTGTTCGCAATGGTTTAAACATTGTTTTCCCTAGTTTCCAGAATGCGAATATAACGGATGAGCTACAAAAATGCTGTTCCTTTGTCTACTGAAATCTTGGATTACAGATCGCTAGTCGCTCTAATATAGACCTAATGCCCTGTTTTGGCCAGGTAGTTATTAAAAACTTACAGCTGAATTTCACATGGCCTTTGACAACTGGCGGGTAGGGACATGCTTTTTGAATGATGGGTTAGCGGTTAGCCGATCAATCATGATTCTTTGAGTTCGAGAACAGTCATAGAAAATGTCAGAGTTTTCTATGGTCGCTTGGTTTTTGTATGCCGCTATGGCTGGCAAAATTATGAATTGCGCCTCCTTGGGTTTACAGTCACAAATTTGTTAGGTACTACTTTGAACCATCTTGAGCTTGATGACGTTAATAGATATGTATCGAATTTTCTATTGGTCTAAAAGAGGAGGAAACGTACATGTTTACCAGTGCACGTATTCGCATTCATATTAGAGCGCTGTCGGAGCAGGACATTTTTGTCACAAGGGATTTGCTCGGCTATGGGACCAGGGCTGCTGTGGATATTTACTTAAGTACTTTGGTCAAAAGTCAAAAGATCATTCGTTTGGCACGGGGCGTATTCGTCAAAGCTCCTAGTCGTTTGATTTACACTCTGCCGACGTTACACCAAGTCGCTGAAGCAAAGGCTCGGGCATTTAACAAAAAGATCTCTCTGCACGGAGCGGACGTAGCTAAACGCCTAGGCATTGTTGCTCAAGGCAATACGGAACCAACCTACATTTCAGATGGGTGCACGACCTCCTTTCTTTGCCGAGGTACGAGAATACATTTTAAGGGCGCAGCTCCAAGGAAGGTAAATCTGTTAAAAACCCAACAAAGTTCATTTATCAAGGCCTTGTGGCATATTGGCAAAGCTCGCATGAATCCTAAGATATTGGCGCATGCAAGTTCGAGCTTGGGGCGTGCGGAGCGGCGACAACTGCATGAGTCGATGGCTGTCATGCCCACATGGATGACTCAATACTTTAAGCAACGCTTGACCTATGCAACGCCTGTCAGTCACTGACAACTGGCGAATGCCATTGGGTGTCTTCGTCAGCGCGCAAGGGTCTTAGTAGCAGTGGTGGCGACGAACATGTTTTCGTCAGCGGCGAGCAATTCTAGAATGCGTCTCGGCATGCGTGGATTTTCCGCTATGGCGAGCCGTACATCTTCACTTTTATCTTGAGCTAGTTTCTCGAGGATGTGCTCCGGAACGCTCGGATTTTCTGCGACACCAAGCCTTACCTGGGCGTGTACATCTTCCGACATCAGATCGAGAACGTCGATTGGTGTTTTAGGATTTTCGGCCACTTTGGCACGAAGGCGATAATTCTCTTCCTTGGCTAGCTTCTTCAGGACCGTCGGCGACGTATGCGGATTGCTGGCTAGTACATATCGAACGTGTATCTCTTCTTCCGATAGCTCTCTATTTTCGGCTTTGACTGCTTCCTCTGAATTGAGTTTAAATATCGAATCGACCAGCGCGGTTAGTCGTTCTGATGATACCGGCTTACACAGGTAGTAATTCATCTTCAATTTCAGCGCTTCCATAATGTCTTCGTCACGCTGCGATACCGTTAAAAGCACGACAGGGATTTTTCTAAGCGTGGCGTCTCTCTTAATGTCCGCCAAAACCTCGTGCCCATTCTTTTTTGGCATGTTCAAATCAAGCAAAATCAGGTCCGGTAGTCTGGAATTGGCCATCTTTTTTTTGTTCAAATAGTCGATAGCTGCCTCGCCATCGTTGACTACTGCTAGATTGTAATCAAGTTCGGAATCCTTTAACGCTTCTTCGGTCAGCCGGATGTCCGAGGGAGTGTCCTCAACTAGCAAGAGTTCAATGCGAGTGCCCATTTAGTTTCTCCTTAGACTGAAGCGCAGCGGGAAGTGAGAAATAGAAGATTGATCCTTGACCGGGTTCGGACTCCATCCAAATTTTACCGCCATGAGCCGTCACAATCTTCTTACAGATGGCAAGACCAATCCCGGTACCTTGATACTCCGTCTTGCCGTGTAGCCGCGCAAACATGTCAAATATCTTGTCCGCGTATTTCGGATCTACTCCGATACCATTATCCCTCAGTGTGAACAGCCATCGATCGACACTTAGCTCTGCAGAAATATGGATTGCTGGAGTCTTGGAGCCGCGATACTTTATGGAGTTGCTGATCAAGTTTTGAAAAAGCTGCACCAGCTGAGTTCGTTCTACCGCGACTTCCGGCATCTCGCCAATGTCAAACTCGGATTTGCTTTCGTTAATCGATTGGCGCAAATTTGTCAACACTTCATCCAATACGCTGTTGACGTCTGTAACGCTGGACAGATTTTCTTCTGCCTTGATACTGGAATGCAACAAGACTGCTTGTATGAGCTGTTGCATGCGGCTGGTTCCATCGATTATGAAGTCGACGAACTCATTGCCTGCATCATCCAGCTTGCCTTGATACCGTTTGTGCAAAAGAGTGGCGAAGCCTTGGATCGCCCGTAACGGCTCTTGTAGATCGTGCGACGCGATCTTGGCAAATTGCTCTAGCTCTTGATTGGAGCGAATCAATTCTGCGGTCCGTTCTTGCACCCGTTGTTCCAGCTCTTCGTTAAGTTCCCTGGTCTTTTCTTCTATCAATTTTCGCTCAGTGATGTCGCTAACGAAAGCGCAGTAGATTTGCTGTTCTCTGTCCTTAATTGGAAAGACACCGATCTCCACAGGAAATTCTTCTTGATTCCGATTGAGAACATACATTTCTCGCCGTCGATTAAGCATCTTGCCTTTGCTGATCGAAAAAAGCTGGTCTTTATCCAATACATGCTTATCTCGGAATCGCGACGGGACTATTACCTCCGCCACACGCTTGCCTAAAACCTGTTTACGCGACCAACCGAACAGCTTCTCAGCTTGTAAGTTCCAGTCAGTTATTATGCCTTCTTCATCGATGGCAATGAAGGCATCGAGCGAATTGTCAATTATCAGACGTGTGATGCGTTCACTCTGTCTCAATGCCGTTTCCACTCGATTTCGTTCGATGGCATAACGCAAGCATCGAACGATCGAGTCGTCACTGACTCGACCTTTGATCAAGTAATCCTGCGCACCATTGTGTAATGCTTCCAGCGCTACTTGTTGATCGTCGAGAGCACTTAGAACCACTATTGGCATGTTTTCGGACAAGGAATGCACCCTATAAAACGATTCGATGCCGGAGCTGTCCGGCAAGGAGAGATCCAGTAAAACTACGTCGATACCCGGTTTAGTCAGTCGCTCCAAACACGCTGACAAAGTAGTGACGCAGTCCACAGTAAATCCGAGCTTTCGCAGATGCAGTCTAAGCAGTGTCGATTGCGTCGGATTGTCCTCAACAACAAGGACGTTCATTGGTGGAACTTCGGGATCAAGTAATTCAGGTTCTTTTATGGCCACGTTGAGCGATCCTGGATGCAAACTTTAACTCACCATTGCTTGGCTGTGTACTTACCACGCTGCATATGAAGAATGTCACTGTCACTGGTGGCAATATCTATTATTAGCCGGGCGTCCCTAATGGTGATGTTACCACTCCTGGAACTCATTTGTCGGCCGCGGCCAGATTGTTTATGTGCGGAGCAATAGAGCACTTCCCCTGCGCAGCGGCTAGATATGTAAAGGCTCTTTATAGTTTATACGGCCCGGCCATGTTGTGTTACGTATTAAATGGAGCGAATCCGCCCTGAATCGGGCAATGTTAAACTTGTCTGCGGTTCGGATTACAGGCTGGTTATTGGCGTAAGGCAATGGCATGGTCTGAGCCGTCCTTGGACCACGTTGCCGGCGCTCTTCCTGTATCTTCCTGTAATTGATTAGACGCGGACCACTCGGGTGCAGGTGGATGGTTATAATTGATCGAAGCTGTGTTCATATCTTTCGCTCTGCACCAAATATGGTTTCATAAGGGAACGATTCGCAAAAACCATGTCCAAAGGTTCTTATCGATCGATCGCAATTTCATTGGCGATTTACCTGATCTCCAGCAATCCTGCTTTGGCGTCGACGGTAACGGTTACGGGGGCGGAGCGCGATCAACTTAGACTGGAGCACGCTCAGGAAGCAGTAACCAAGCACAACTATCGAACTGCCTTTGTCCGTTTCAATAAACTAGCTAAACGAGGGCAGCCGGCTGCTCAACACGTGGTGGGCCTGATGTATGAGAGAGGAATTGGTGTGTCGAAAAACATGCGTAAGGCTGTGGCGTGGTATCAAAAGTCAGCCAAACAAGATTTTGCCGATGCCCAGAGTAAGCTAGGCCACATGTACTTAGCCGGCAATGAAGTCGTGGTACAAGATTTTGACCAGGCGCATAACTGGCTAGCAAAGGCCGCGGAAAAAGGGGTACCGGAAGCTCAATTTAGTCTGGGCGCAATGCACGCTAATGGTCAGGGTGTAAAACAAGATTTGTCAAAGGCAGCTTTTTTCTTTAAGCAGGCGGCAAGTCAGGATTTAACCGAAGCGAAGGAGGCTTTGGCTAAACTGCCGCCTTTGCCCAGTTACGATGAAGATGGCGCGGCCAATCCTCTAGGCACTCCGGGCAAAGCTTATGGTCAAGGTTTGCAAGACATTAAGCGAGCCTGGTCTGGCTACGGCGACCTTGTCCGCACGCTGAACAGTATAGAAACTAAATGACTGGTTGGATCAGGCTCGAATGGCTACTGCCGAATCCAAATAGTGATCAGCGTTTAGTGGGCACAGCTTCTGCATCCTTGTCCAGCGCTTTTTCCAACGACCGCCTGGCACTTAGTTCGGCTAAATTGGACAGGCCTGGACGGTAGATATCCGCCTTTATTTCCCGCATGCGCAAGCAGACGTATACAATGAAACCTGTGATCCAGGCATTAATCGAGGCGATTCCTATCTGGAGTGACTGTGTGCCCGGGAGGAGCCCGCTGGTAACCAGACCGGTGGTAATGCCGATGATTAGTGCAATTAAAGCCGGCCAGCGTACTTTTGGTAACGGCGGCGAATCGGCTTCAGCGCTTAGAAACAGTGGTGTAGAGCCAAACAACTTAGAGGCAAACCATTCGCCGCCCATAATTACCGTCGCCGTCGGTAAGACGATGCAATTGATCGAGGCGATCGCTTCCACTGCCGAGGCGGCGCCAGAATAAGACAAGTAGCCGGCTGTGGCTGCACCGAGGGCAGCGATCACGAAGACCCAGCCTCTGTGGGACCAGGTTTTTATGCTCTCTGCTGCAGAAATGGTTCCTAGCAAATTTGAATCGTTCAATGCTGTATACGAGGCGGTAAGTATGATCGCGCCGACAATAGCTAAACCGGCGAAGGAAAAGTCATTCATAAAACTCGTTGCTGCACCATATTCGGTGATGCCGGTCATGTGAGCAAGCAAATAGCCGGTCGCCGGAAAGATCAACAATCCAATGAGAAGAGCGATTGCTAACGGCGGTGCCACATGCGCGATACCGGGTTTACCATGGCGCCAATAATCAGCTTCATTGCCCCAGACTCCGTAGCCGATGACGAATGTGGAAATCGTGGTCAGGGCAAATTGGAATGATTTGCCTGATGACTCAAGCGGTCCTAAGGCGGGTGCGCTATGAACCGCTTTGCAGAAAGTGTAGGCCACCCAGAGGATTAGAATCGGTGAGGCAAAATAGCGAGCAAAGTTGGCCACACCTTTAAAACCGAAAAAGTTGTTGAATGCCATCATCATCGCCAGCGTGACAGCCATGATCATCAGTGGTATGCGCCAATGGAAAAGCCCGATCAGTCCTTCTGCGAAGTAAAGACTGGTTAATCCGTACCAGGCGACGAAGATCCAGATCAAGTTGAAAGTGACCAAGTGGGAAGCGTGTTGGCCGAAGACCATGCGACTGAGCGAGCCGTAACTCAAACCGGTACGTGCCCCCAGCTGACTGGCCGCCACCGTATATAGCAAGAGGAGCAGTCCGCTAATAGCTACGCAGACCAACACTTGGCTGAGCGTTAAACCTTTTTTGTACCATTCAAAGCCAATGAGAACCGTCGGGAACCCTGTGACCATTGTGATCCATAAGAGACCCATGGTGCCCGAGCTGCGGCGTGCAGACAAGGGAACTGCCTGGTTAGCGTAATCGCTCTCGCTTAGTCCCATCAAAGCGCTCCACTAAGCCTGCCGACGTCTCGGCAATATTCTGATTTTTTCTCGCCTCGATGTCCATGTGGAAACTACGTATAGTTAAGACCTCTACATCATTTCAGTGGTTGTAGCCGGCATAGTTCCTGCGGTTTTTCGAACTGAGCCCGGCAACACAGAAGAGGCGACAGAACAAGCTTCCGCTCATCCTATCGCCTGCCCTGTCGTGCGGGGGGGAGGCACTATCACGCTGAGGAAATCTCGCCGGTGCGCACCAGGCGGGAATCGGGATTCCGTTCTGGTCTTTGTTGCAACAAGGACATATTAGCCGCTACCCGGCCGTTGCACACTGTTGAATTCAACAGCTTATTTTGGCTTGGTCGAAATTGGCATCGACAGCTCAGCTTTTGCCGATGTAAGGCAGATTGGTCGGATTATATTTGAGGCGACGTGAAGACGAGGTGCTCACCGGATATGGTGGCATATCGATAATATCCCTGTTCTCTCTCCAGCGATGCTCATCCTCATGCGTCGTCAGTTATGCCATTCTTATTTTCCTCAGCCAGCCAAAGTAAAACTCTCTAATTTCAGCGGTTGGGCACCTTCAGGTACCGTATCTGTGTGGATTGACTGACGGATAACAAGTTGGTTTAAAAATTCCCAGATAGCCGCTATTGGACGACCTGATGCGGGTATCTCATACTAGGGCCCTCTGAGTCGTCTATTTTAGATGCAGTTATAGTTGCCGAGCGCTCTTAGAAACCACCTTTGCCTGGGCCGCAGTTGGCAAGCTGGAAATAGTGAGCCACCGCCTCGGCTAAGCATGGTCATAGGTTTTGCGGATGATGGGGCATAATGCTGATCGGGCTCGATAAAGAATAATCGATGGCTGAAGTAAAGAAATTTACCGATACTCTCGTAATTTTGCTTACGGACACGCACATGTTCGAAGAAAGCAAGGTCGAAGAGGCGATCACCAGTGCGAAGAGTTTGAATTGCTCAGTCGAGCGGGCGTTGGTCATGCTTGGCCATGCCTCAGAAAATACCTTGAAGCCGATTAGAGAAGCTCAGGAGATGGTCAAAGGCGGCAAGATATCGCTGGAGATGGCTGTCAAAGCCTTGCGATTTGCTCAGCAGAACAATCTGGACCTGGCTGAAGCGATCAGCGTCCTGAACTCCGTGCATCAAAAGACGCAGGTCCTTCCTGCCGTAGGCAACGCTTTTAGCCAGTTGCTGTTAGAGGCGGCGATGATCAATGCTGAGCAATTGCGCCTTTGCTTGCAAAAATCTGGTGAGAGCGGCATGACGCTCGGTAGAATTCTCGTCTTCAATCGGGATATCTCTAGCTGGATGATGGCTTCTGCTCTCCACGCACACCTTCTTGTCAGAGATGGCAAGATTTCCAAACAGCACGCGATAACCGGGCTGCAGGCTGTTGGCCGCAGACGGATCACAATCGAACAAGCCCTATTTGAGCTTGGCCTCTATCGGGAAACACCTGGACAAACAGTCAGGATTGGCGAACTTTTTCGTATGGCCGGCTTAATCACTGAAAGCGATATGCTTGAGTGTCTGGAAATCGAACTGGTGAAGGAAAAGCTTTTTGGCCAGATTCTTTTGGAGCAAGGACATGCCACCCATCCACTCTTAGAGGCAGCGATCTATTTGCAAGATATGGTCTCCAATGACACGATTCGGGCTTATCAAGCCGCTGAAGCTCTGAAAGTTGTGCGCAAGACTGATGTCTCCGTTTACCAAGCTGTGGCCGAATTGCAACCGCCTCCCCAATTAACACCACCGCACTTGAAGTTCATCGAGTTGATTGCCAAGTCGGCGGTGGTGACGACCGAGCAGATGAGCGAAATTGTCGACCCGGCTGAGGACAGTTCGGTGCGGGCCGGCAAGAAATTGTTGAGCGCCGGGCTGGTAAACGAAGTGATGCTATATACGGCGTTGAGGACGTTTTCGCTATTGCGCGAAGGCTATATATCTAATGAAAATGCCGTGAACGTATTGCAATACTGCGGATACAACAATGTCAGTGTTGATGATGCGCTGTTGAAGCTGGGCCTGAATATTCCGTCTCGCTTGCAATGGCTTTGGACATAAAAGTTGCGGGCGAAAGAGTCCTTAGACCGTCTCTAAGCATTCCTTAATCGCATCCAACAAAAGCTTTGGACAAAAGTCTACAAGTCTTTTGACGAAAGCATTCGACAAAAATTTTCGGCGACGTTAGACCAGATGCTATGAAGACAAAGTGGAAGTCAATTGCGGCGCTGGTTGTTTGACATCCTTTTTTATGAGCGTTTCAGACACATTCTTGATGCTGTCTGAAATGTATGCTTCTAAGCCACCTTCCATCAAACCGCGGATGTCATGCAAGAAACGCGCGGCTGGCGCGCCATCAATCATGCGGTGATCAAAGTTCAAGGTGATCGTCATCATCGGTCTGATCACCACTTTGCCATCTCGCACCACCGGTCGGTACTCAACCTCGCCGATGCCAAATGTGGAGGTGCTCACGCATGGCGGAACCAAAGCCTTAACGCCGAACTTGCCGAGAGAAGTTAAGCCAAAGGTAGCGCCCATATGGCGCAGTCGAAATGCTGGAAAATGTTGCCCGAACCAAATGATCACTTGTCGGAAGAGCCAGGGCATGTAATTGAACCAGTGTTGCGTGGCTAAATGCTGAACGTCGGACATGTCGTGTTCGCCATAAGACTTAAGCTCGTCTGAAATCTCTTCCAGCGGCTTACTATCTGGGGCTGCAATGGCACCGAAGTAGACTGCTGGCTGTGAACCGATGAATCTCTCCACCGTAAAACCGGCGACGATATCGTGCAAAATCGCTCGCCTGCCAAAAGGTAGCGGTGCGGTGCGGCTATCAGGATGAGCCCTCTGCGCCACGCCAATCGCTTTTAAAAGAATGGCTGTGACTGTCAATTTTCGGCCAATTTGTTTGAACTGACCGCGCAAATTCTCAGCCCAGGTCATATCGATGTCCATCAACAAATAAGCGGGCACCGAGCCTCTTGCGACCACGGTGATCAGATCCAATACGTTCCACCTAGCCCTGTGTTCCTCGCACACTGAAAAAGGAGACGTTGGGTCGGGACCGTTTTCTGCCATTGTACTTACCGCTTTCTCTGAGACGGGACTACTAGTTTAGGACGCTTGACTTCATTATAGATGAGGTGGTGACTGTACATGTTCCAAACGTATTCATTCTCTTACTGGCCCTTCGTTATTTTCAGTTTATTTTGTCGTTTAACCCCCAGTTGGCCGGGATTCTTAAATTGACCTGGCTTAAATTGAACTCTCTATCCATTAACTCGTAGAGCCTGGCTCCGAACGGTCTGATTGACGGCGGTCTTCCTTTACTTTGCTCGTATGTGAAGACGGCATCAGCCAGACCGATTAGGGCAGGGTGGAAGCCGTTTTGCAACATTTCTTTGTATGCCTGACCGGCGGTCCAATTCTCAGCCTCGATCCGGTAAATGCCGATCATGGCGCCTGTGCGATCTTGTCCGTGCTGGCAGTGAATGAAGACCGGCAAATTGGCCTGGCTTTGGACAATCTTGAGAAACTCGTGAATCTGGGCATTACTCGGTGGAAGCACGCCATCCATCGGGATACTGAACATCGTTACGCCTAAGCGTCTGCATTCGTCCTCTTCTTGGGGCACATAGATCGGGTTATTACGCAAGTTGATGATTGTTTTCACCCCTGCTTTTTGGAGAGCGATTAAACCAGCTGGGGTCGGCTGTCCGCCTCGTAAAATCCCCGGGGCCACTAGCCGTACCTGCGGAATTTGGTCAACTAATTGGCGGACGCACTCCGGCAGCATGGGCTGAGTCAGCTCGCCGGGCAAGGCGTCGTCAACCGCTGCCGGTGTGGGGTTCGCTGCCGGCGGCCGAGCGCAGCGAAAAGGCGAACTGAAAGACGAGCCGCCGTCATCTGCTAATGCTATGGGGCAAAGCAATAGAGAAAAGGCTAACAGGGCGCCGGTAAATCGAATCTTTTTGACCACCATTTTGAGCTCTCCGAGTACCTCAAGCGGTTTGTCACACCAGGCTGCTCGCAGCGAGCGCTCTGATGTCCATCCGGGATTGTTGCCATAATATAGAGGCCTCCCTCAACCCAGTTTAAACGATCAGGCGCTGCCTGGCGAAGAGCTTGTAACGGCTCATTCCCGACTGTTCCCGGGCGAGTAAGCTGCTGCAAGAAATCGGCGGCTCGTTCCAAATCATAATTAATAGCGTCATTCGCAGAGGGACTCTGCCACTATTGGTGGTGAACCACTTTGTTTGTCGGCTCATCTGATCGTCAAAGCTTATTGCCGAGGCATTTCTAAGGGCCGTGGTAATTAAGTGCTACAAGTAAACAGGGCCCGCCGGCGATCACGTTCAGCCCGGCTTTGCGGGCCAGGTCGATTGCCACTTGGCTTTCTGCGCCTGGTTGCATCCAAATATTCTTGACGCCGCAGGTGATGGCTTCTTGTACGATCCTTTCTGTCACCGTCGGTGGTGTTACAATCGATATCGATTCCACCCTTTGCGGCAAAGAGGATAAATTGGGGTAAGCTCGGTTACCGGCAACCGCTTCCGCTTTGGGATTAATCGGAAAAACACTCAGATCATTTTGCAAGTAACAGAGATAACACTTGTGTCCGTACTTAAGCGGATCGTTGCTGGCACCGACAACGGCAAAGAATTTTGCCGCCAAAAAATGTTCGATCGCTTTACCTACTGGATCGGGCAAACTCTCGATCATTTGACGTCACCTGTGCTTGTCCTGTTGATGAAATTTTACTAGGTGCTTGAGTGGGCAAGAACTTCATCAATCAAGGCAATAAAGCTTTGTCTGAAGCTGGCGATAATGCGCTGGATCTGTTCTTTGCTGACTTCGCAGACAGCTTCGCCCATGCCCATTTTCATATAAGTGTTTAATTCAGGTAATTCGACATAAGTGATGTTGCCTGGAAGAAGCGCTGATTCTTCGAGCCAGGCAATTGGCGCCGCCAAAAAAAACTGTGTGCGCTGGCCAATTGAGTGGCTGACGGCACTGAGATTTCCCTGACGATCCATGACCTTGAGCTTGCCATTGACGACACGGTAAGGAGGGAACTCGTTGCTAGGTTTTTGATAGAAGTCGAGCGCATGCGGGTAGCCCTGCAGCTCGTGCGACAGCCATAACAACCGTGAATCACCTACCTGGCCGCGGAAGCTAGGCAATGCTTGAGCCAGTGCGTCGCCAAGCTGCAGTTCGCCGACTTGGATTTTTCGCTTTAGTTCTAACAGCACGTGCTTGCTCAACTTCTAGTAACCAGCTGAGTATATTACGATTAAAGCGTTCTTTCTGTCTTTCGACCCTTATCTTGACTCTAAAGTTTTGAGTGTTTGGTTGTAATTTACCATCAATTACAATCTCTCTCTGAGATAATCTGACAGAGCCCGCCAAGCCAGAGCGCAAGAAGCCATTTCCCAGCTGCTGGAGGTAATAAAAGCTTCAGTTTAAGCCAGATCAGGCGTTGGCAATTGACTGGAAGGCGGCGTTTGTGGAAAGCTTAAAGTCCGATGACATCTTACAAAAGCATGAGTGAAATTCCGGGCACTATAAGTGCCGTCGATGGTTGTGCATTGCCGCTTTCCTCGATAGTGGAGCCAGTCGCAGACGAAATTGCTCTGGTCGAAGAGTACCTCGTTACCAACCTGATCGATGACAACGCCTTTGTCACCGAGCTTCTAGCGCAGACATTTCGGGCTGGAGGCAAGCGCATCCGGCCGGCAATGACGCTTTTGTGTTCGCGGGCGACGGCTAAACCAGGCTCAGAGCTTAGCCGTTTGCATATTATTCTTGCTGTACTCACTGAGCTAATCCACACGGCCAGTCTGGTTCACGACGATGTGATCGATAGTGCTTCTGTCAGACGCGGGCAGCAGACGATTAACCACCGCTTTAACGATCGCCTGGCGGTTTTGATGGGTGACTTGCTCTTTGCCCAAGCATCAATTTGTCTGGCTAGGATCATGAACCCAATTATCGTTGGCATTTATGGACAAGTATTGGGCGATCTGTGCGCCGGTGAGATTCACCAGATGCGTCAGCAATACTCGACGAATGTCGATTGGCCGGCGTATATAGCCAAGTCAACGCATAAGACCGCTTCGCTGTTTGCTGCCGGGAGCCACAGCGGCGCAATTTTGAATGGTTGCCAGGATCGTGTGATTGAGTCTCTCAAGGAATATGGCTTGAATCTCGGCCTTTGTTTTCAAATCGTTGATGATCTTCTCGATCTATCGGGGACCAATGTCGAGCTGGGCAAGCCGGCGGCAGTGATCTCCAGGCAGGAGTGATTACCGCACCGGCACTATTCATTTTAGAAAGGCAGGATGAAGTTTCCCGCCGGCTCGACACTTTGATCACTACGCGGGCAGTGGCAACAGCTGATGGCAATCAGGAAGCGCTCAATTTGATCCGCGAAAATGGTGGCATCGAGCAGACAATAAAGCTTTGCCGCAAATATGCTCGATTAAGTCTGGATGCTTTGCAGCCACTGCCTCCTTCTCAGTACAGAAGTTCACTGGAGACGCTCGTTGAGTACATTGTCACCCGCACAAATTGAGACAGAAAAGTTGGAAGCAAAGACTGATTTGAAGAGAGCGGAACGCTTTTTCTATCCCATTGCGGTCGATTTGCGGGATCGCAAAGTTTTAGTTGTCGGTGGTTCCCAAGTAGCTTTGAACGAGGTTGAGAGACTCCTGGATTTTGGGGCGCAAGTCGATGTCGTGGCACCGAATTTGATGGCAGAATTTTCCACGCTTGTTAAGACTTACGGACAGCGAGTCAACTTGAAAAAAAGACAGTTCAATTCTGAAGACAGTGAGCTTTTCGAGCGGCGGTTTTATATTCTGGTTTATGCCCTGAGCGATGAAGACCAACAAAATTTGGCGGTGCTGGCTGCCGCCAAGCGTTTCTCTGTGCTTGCCTTTGCTGCCGAGCAAATCAGCCAATCCAGTTTCGTGGCACCAGCAACTTTTAAGCGCGGTCATCTCAAGTTTTCGGTTTCTGCCGATGGCTTTAGCCCGCCTCTGGAAAAAGCGCTTTTGCAGAGGATTGAAGCGGCATTAGTCAATGATATGGACAAGTATGTCCTGTTTTTGAGCTCGATCAAGGAACGGGTAATTGCTCTGGTTAATTCGTCAACGGTGGACAGCAGCAATGCAAAATCGATCCTCAGGCAGTTGGCAGACTCTGAGGAGTTGCTTTTGGCTTTGAAGAGACAAAGTTTTGATGAGGCAAATATGGTGGCCGAGCAGATCGTCAACGATTCTCTTGTCTCTTCCGGGACTTAATGGTGGGTTCTTATGGTTCATCAAGTCGGCGGGCAAAGGGGTGAGAGCACAACAAATTCATTGGCTGTGCGCCTTGTTTGCGAACAGCAACCGAGCGAAGGAAGCGGTCCGACCCAAACCACTTTTTCTCTTCTGCCGCTGATGAGCGAGCTGATCAAGCCGATCAAACGGACGAGCAATGCGATCTTGCGATTCTTCAATTCAGTAAAGTTGGCGGTCACTTTACTGGTCTTAGCGGGAGCAACTGTTTTGCTGGGCGCCTGGTGCCCGCAGGAACCAGCGGTCGGCCAAGAAAAAATTATCGAACAGTTTGGCGAGACAACTGCGACAACGCTTACGCATTGGGGCGTGACTGACATTTTTCACAGCGCTTATTTTTTGCTCTTGATCGCTTTTTTGTCCGTAAATTTGACGGTTGCCAGTTTTCAGCGAGTTTTTCCCCGCCTTAAACTGCTGAAGCAACCAATCCCCTTTCTCTCTGGGCAGGAGATCTCAAAGCTACCGCAGATGTGCAGCTTTGCTGTAAACCAATCCAGCGAAAAGGTAATGGACTCGCTCAAGACCATTTTAGCCAGGCAGGGTTATGTCACCCGCCGGCGAGAAGGCGAGTTGACTGGCGAATTTGGTAAGTTCGCTCGCCTGGCGGCCAGCGTTACCCACGTAGGCCTTTTGACTCTTCTATTAGGAGTGACGGTCACTTCCTGGACCGGTTTTTCCGGCGTGAAGCCGGTGCGTGTGGGCTCAGTTTTGCAATTTGCAGATTCAGAGCACTCCAAATTGTGGATGGGCAAGCTGCCTGACTGGCGAGTAAAGGTAGAGGCTAGCAGACGCGAGGATTACCCGAATGGCCAAGCGAAACAGTGGTATAGCACTCTGACCGTGATTAGCCCTGAAGGCAAAAAGATCAAGTCAGAGGAAATTTCAGTCAACAATCCGTTGTCTTATGAAGGTGTGGATATTTATCAAAGCGGCTGGGCCTGGATCAAGTTCTCGTTTCCTTCAACGGCCGCCCACGTACGCTCGATTTACGCCCGATGGGTACGCGATATGCTGCATTTTTGCCTTTAGATCAAGCGACGATTCTCATTTTTTCGGTGAAAGAACAAGATCGTCCTCTACGCTTATTCGCCAAGCGTCCGGATTGGCCACAGCCCAAATTGTTGGCGCAGATTCCGCCTGGTCAGACAGTTAATCTCGGTGGGGTGGCCATCAAATATATCAAGCCAATACCGGAGACAGGTTTGCAATATAAATCTGATCCAGGCTTACCGATCATATTTCTGGCTTTTGGTTTTATTATGGTCGGCGTACTGCTTGCGGCCGTGCCGCACCGAATCGTCTTTGCTGCGGCAGAAAATGTTCAGGAAAGGCAGTCGACCATCGTTTATATTGCCGGTCGATCGAACAAAGCGAAGCTGGGGTTTACGCGCCAGCTGCAAGGCACTATTCAATCGCTCAAGGAGAGACTGGGCGAGGATCAACAAGAGTTCAGCCGATCGTTTCCCAATTCACTTCAGGCGGGCCCGGCAGCTGCCCAAAACTCGCGGCATCTTTTAGCCAGTGGCAAGCTTTTTGGCGTAGCAACAAATAGGGAGGAGAATGTCTGACTTGCAACTAGCGCTGACAAACACGGCTGGTGTCTCATCAGTCGCTTCGTTTTGGGTATTTGTCGCCTCCAATGGTATGAAGCGATGGCGAGAAATGACGTTAAAAGTGGCATCATTCGTCATGGCTGTGGGCTTTGTCGCTTTGACCATTGCGATTGTCGCTCGCGGTGTTGAGGCCTCCCGTTTTCCACTGGCTAACTTGTACGAATCGCTGCTCTGGTTCGCTTGGGCGACTATGGGTGGCTATCTTCTGCTGGCCAGTGCTTACGGGATCAAGCAACTGGGCTGGTTAGCCAGTCTGACAGCGGCGACGATGTTTCTTTACGGCAGCTGGCTACCCGCCAATCAACATGACATCACGCCTTTGGTGCCGGCCCTGGTCAGTTATTGGCGACAGATTCATGTCCCACCATTAATCGTCTCGTACGCGCTATTCTTTCTCGCCGGCTTATCTGGGCTTCTTGAACTGTGGCACGCAGGCCGCCGCGCCAGTGTGTTCACGGCAGTGGTGACGATCGGTCTTGCTTTCACGGCCATCTTGCTTGGCACATTTAGCAGCGTGGAGACTTATTGGTTGCAGATTCTTTTTGTGGGCGGTAGTTTGGCTGGGATGGGTCTGGCCTGGCGTCTCTCGGCGAGAATTTCTCAACTAGCCACCTCGGCTCTTGCCGAAACGTTCGATGATGTCAGCTATCGCTGCATCGCCATCGGCTTTCCGCTTCTAACCATCGGTATCATCACTGGCGGCCTCTGGGCTAATCATGCCTGGGGAACGTATTGGTCATGGGATCCGAAAGAGTCGATGGCCCTTGTCACCTGGCTAAGTTATGCTGCTTATATTCACCTGCGCGTGCACCGCGAAATTTCCGCTGAAAAATTGGCATTGGTGGCAGTAGCTGGACTGCTTTTGACCTTGCTCACATACCTTGGCTTTAACGCCCTGGGCTTCGGCGGTTTACATAGCTATGGCCGATTCAAATAAAGGCAGCGGCCATTAGATTTCCGGACCACCAGGCGAAATTCAGGGTAATCCCCATTACCCTTCTTGGCTCGGAACATTTAAATGTTAATAGCGTCTGGAATAACTAAGGGATGAGGAGGACGGCGCCCGCAAGGGTGAACAGTTTCCCTTTGTACTACTGAGATATTTATATAGAGTGCATCCCTGAGCTTGGGCTCAAGGATGCTTCATGGAGTAGAAGCATTTTGAATCGAAATAAACAACGGAATCCTGAGATGCGGCATAGGCCGGCCAAAAAAATGGAAAGAAATCATTCTCTAGCAATAGATGACTCTGGCTTTGATGATCTTTTGCCGGAGCTCACAGTCAGTTATAACGCTGAAGAAGTCGACGCGGTAGCGATTGAAGACGATTCTTTAGCTGAGCCCAGCGAAGAGCGTTTGGAGAAAGGAGCGCGAGCAGCTGCTGGTGACGATCCGGTACAGCTCTATTTACGTTCGATTGGACGGATCAAACTGTTGTCGGCCGCCGAAGAAATTGAGCTGGGCAGGAGCATCGCCAAAGGGAACATGTTGGCCAAGAAGCGTTTAGTGCAATCGAATTTGCGCCTGGTTGTGAGCGTGGCGAAAAAGTACCAAGGTCGTGGTTTGCCTTTCCTTGATTTGATCCAGGAAGGAAATGTCGGCTTGATTAGAGCCGCGGAGAAATTCGATGCCGAACGCGGATTCAAATTTTCTACTTACGCAACCTGGTGGATCCGCCAAGGGATAACGCGGGCCTTAGCTGACAAATCGCGGACAATCCGTGTGCCGGTGCACATGGTGGAGACGATCAATAATTTACGCAAGATTACACGTAAGCTTTCCCAGGAGCTGGGGCACAGGCCGACTGTGGACGATCTTGCCAAGGATATGGGCGTAACCGTGGGCAAAGTGAAAGAAATTCTCGCTGCCAATCGCGTGCCTTTGTCTTTGGATACACCATATGGAGAGGATGAAGATAATTCGTTGGCCGAGTTAGTGGAAGATGAAAACGCCAGGCGGCCTGAAGATTCCACGGAAGCAAGCCTGATGTCCGGCGATATCCGAGGGCTGCTTTACACACTGACACCACGTGAACGAGACGTGCTGATTTTGCGTTTCGGTCTGAATGACGGTAAACAGCGGACACTGGAACAGGTAGGTAAGTTAGTCGGCATTACTCGTGAAAGAACGCGTCAAATTGAATTGAAAGCGCTGCGCGCTCTCAGACAGTCTAAGGAGACGCATAAGTTGAAGGACTATTTGAACAACTAAAGTGGTTGGTGGGGCGTGATGATCGAGCAGGTCTACACGCGAATCTCCTGAATGATTCCGTCTTTGACGAGAATTTCGCCGCCTTCCAGGCGTTGAAAGATATTCTCGCCAACTCGCACCTCAACAGGATTTTCCACGGTAAATTGAGTGATGACGCTGCCGATTGGCAATTCATTCAAGGCCTGTGATTGACTTTGCAATTCTTCCTTCATTTGAGTGAGGCGCATTTTCTCTGCTTCGACCTGTTGACGAACAGTGTCTTGCTGCATTTTTAGTTCGTTGGTGATGGCGTTGCCAGCTCGTTTTTCGATGTCTGCCAGCGCACGCTTGCCTTTGAAGTCTACTTGCTGCAACTCGGCGTCAATTTGTTGCAAATTTCTCTGGATCTCCGCTCCAACTTGATTCTTGAAGTTTTCGGTGACAATTGCGCGCACGGCAATCTGCCGAATGAGCTGAATGGATTCAACCATCTAAACCTCCTGAACCAAGCTATCGATCGGACATGCAATGTGTAATCGATCAGATCGGTCACCAAAATTAGTTTAGCACGGCTATTTGCGGTGGCCAGCCCGCTTGCATTATCAGCTTCTTTCTCACTGAATTTACAGCTGGTGTTTCGCCGCCATTTGTCTTGACATCCAAATAGGCGCCACTGCATGCGGTGGCAGGCCCAGATTGGTGGTGGCAAAAACGGTTAAATAGTGGCGGCGACCGAATCGACTGGAGCCTGGCTGTCTTTAATGTTCACCGCTTTAGCCAATTTACCGGTGAAGAACAATAATCTCGGTTTTGGCTGGGCAATGCGGTCATAAGCTCGGCAATATTCTTCAGCCATGCGGATTGAGGTGAAACGCTCCTCGAAGTAAGCTCGGCAGGCTTTCCTATCGATTCGATCAATATGCTCAAGCGCAGAAACAGCTTCGGCTATGTCGCGGCAAATTATTCCACTTTCGCCAGGCTTAAGTATTTCGGGTACGGATCCATGTTCGAAGGCAATGACCGGCGTACCGCATGCGAAAGCTTCGATCATGACAAGACCGAAAGGTTCAGGCCAATTGATGGGGAAGAGAACGGCTAAGGCGTTGCCCAGCAATTCATTCTTCAAGGCATCGCTTGCTTCGCCCAGAAATTCAACATGGTCCAGTGTCAGTAAGTGCTCAATCTGGTTATGGAAGTATTCTTCATCAGCTGGATCGATCTTAGCGGCGATCTTGATTTTAATACCAGCTCGACGGGCAATTTCGATCGCTTGATCGACACCTTTCTCTGGGCAGATGCGACCGAGAAAGAGCACATAGTCGCGGGTCGGTTTAGCTTGCGGCTCAAACATCTTGCTTGGCAGACCGTGATAAATGGTAGCTGCCCAATTCGCATGCGGCATTGGCGCTCGTTGCATGTTTGAGATCGAGATAACCGGCATCTCACTGAACTCTTTAAAAAGAGGAAAAAGTTCCGGTTGATCTAATCGGCCATGGAGAGTGGTGACAGAAGGCAGGCGACGCTCGCGAAATATGGGGAATGGCAAATAGTCAATGTGCCCATGCAAAATGTCGAATTCGTGAGCATACTTGACCACGGTCTGCAGCTGGAGGTAGTGATGAGCCAAATGATCTTTCGCTCGGTTTTCCAGACGTAAGGCCCGGGTCGCCGCAGGCAACAAACGAGCTCTGGTTTCTGAGTCGCTACTGGCAAACAGTGTTACCTCGTGCCCCAACTCAACCAATGCTTCTGTCAACCAGGAGACTACACGTTCCGTGCCTCCATAACCGCGAGGTGGTACGGCTTCGAAGAGAGGGGCTATTTGGGCGATGCGCATGTCTTTCTCCCTTATCCGTTCCTTGGCTGACGTACTTTTCGTTACCGGGATATTTGACGGAAACAGTTAACGCAACGTTTCATCCTTCCGCATTAAGCAGGACGGGCTAATTATACGCTGGTTCCAGCGTAAGGACACAAAGCGCTCGCCCAACCGGGGAGCATATGAAGGAATAGCAAGGCCAGCCGCAAGGCAAACAGATTGGCTGATTGGGCAATACCCAGCGCTTACTTCAGTATTTCTCAGCAATTACTTTTGCTTGAGTAAAAAGCAGCAAATAATCCCGGCCACCGGCTTTGGAATCGGTGCCGCTCATGTTAAATCCGCCGAAAGGATGTCCTCCCACAAATGCGCCGGTACATTTGCGATTGAGGTACAGATTCCCAACATGAAACTGACGTCGCGCCTCCTCGAGATGTTGGCGATTCTGGGAATAGACGGCGCCGGTCAGGCCGAACTCGGTATTATTGGCAATGGCCAGGCCTCTTGCCAGTCTTTCGCTTTGATCAAAGCCAGAACCGGTCCGAAGATTTCTTCCTGGGCAATTCTGGCTGTCGGTTTGACAGATTCAATGATCGTCGGTTCGATAAAAAAGCCATCACCATCAGCAGTGGCATGGCCGCCGCTCACCAAATTCCCCTCCTTTTTGCCGATGGCGATATATTCAAGAATGGACTTGTAAGCCGATTCGGAGGCGACAGGACCGAGTTCGGTCTCCTTCATTTCGGCCTGGCCGCGGGAGACTTTTTTTACACGTTCGACGATTTTGCCAAGCAGTTGATCGTAAATCTTTTCATGCAGGATCGCTCTGGAGCAGGCTGAGCACTTTTGGCCCTGAAAGCCAAAGGCGCTTGTAACTATTGCCGCCGCTGCATTGTCCAAGTCGGCATTATCGTCGACGATGATTGCGTTCTTGCCTCCCATTTCGGCAATTACTCGCTTGATCCAGCGCTGCCCCTTCTGGCTGCGCGCGGCCAACTCGTTAATCCTCAGACCGATTTCCTTGGAGCCAGTGAAGGCGATAAAGCGAGTGCGAGCATCGGCAATCAAAAAGTCGCCGATGCTCGCACCGGAGCCCGGCAAAAAGTTGAGCACGCCCGGCGGCAATCCAATCTCTTCCATTATTGAAAAGAATTGATAGGCAATCGCTGGCGTCTCGCTGGAAGGTTTGAGTACGACAGCATTGCCGGTGACGATTGCCGCGCAGGTCATGCCGGCTAGTATCGCTAATGGGAAATTCCAGGGTGGAATGACGACGCCAACGCCCAGCGCTATATACTGCAATTCATTTTCTTCACCAGCATACATAGTTAATGGTTGTGGTTGGCTGAGCCTGATCATTTCTCGGGCATAAAACTCACAAAAATCAATGGCCTCCGCCACATCTGCATCTGCCTCAGCCCAGTTCTTGCCGATTTCGTAGATCATCCAGGCTGCTAGATCATGCTTGCGACTGCGCATAAGTGCGGCTGCTCGCAAAAGATAACGCGCTCGCTGGTGAGGGTTTGTATGCTGCCAAAGAGCAAAGGCATTTAGAGCCTCTTCTAGGGCTTTCTCAGCGTGTTCTTTGTTCGCCCTATGAAATCTACCTATTTGCTCTTTTGGCGCGCCTGGATTGGTCGAGATCAGCCAATCGTTGGATTCAATTTTTTGCCTGCCGATGATCAGCGGATAAGTTCGGCCAAGTTGAGATTTCACTTTGATCAGACTGGCCTTCATCGCTCGCTCATTGGCGGCATTGGTAAAGTCTGTCAAAGGCTCATTGCGAAACTCAGTTAGCATGCCGATTTACTCCTCAAATCTCTTTTGGATACTGCTACTTTCTCTAAGCTGGGGACAGTCCGCCAAACATTGAATTTTACTGGGACACTCTGTTGGTTGAATTATTTCGCCTCGGCCCAGGTTGAGAGAAATAAAATCACGGTAGCTTTATAGTTTAATCAATATCTAAATTGGTGAGCCGCTGCAAACAGCAAGACCTTAGTGCTTGGATAGCTTCCGTATATTATGTTTGGTGCAATTTCGCTGGAGAAGATAAGGTTATACAATATTTGATTTGGATTTGATTTGGATTTGATTTGGCGCAAGGGACTCGCTATTGTGACCAGCTTGAAGAATTAGACGACGGCCGGTTAGAGGCTAGGTGATGAAGCAATATCTGGATTTAGTTAGGTATGTTCTGGAGAACGGCGAAAAGCGCCAGGATCGTACCGGCACGGGGACCATTTCGGTATTTGGCCAGCAAACGAAATACGATTTGCGCGAGGGCTTTCCTCTTTTGACCACGAAAAAAGTGAAATTCGATGGTCTTCTTCGTGAATTACTCTGGTTTCTAAAAGGTTCGACAAACATCAATGATGATTTGACGCAATACACCCCGATTTGGGATGCCTGGGCTGATGAGAATGGTAATTTAGGACCAATTTACGGTTATCAATGGCGGTATTGGCCGACTTTTACACTGGATGAAAAAACCGGACAGTATAAAAAAGGTCATATTGACCAAATTCAGCAAGCGCTGGATTTGATCAAAACCAATCCCGATTCCAGAAGAATTGTGGTCAGTGCTTGGAACGTAGCTGACCTGGAAAAGATTCGGGTAGCGCCACCGTTTTGTCACACGCTTTTTCAATTTTATGTAATCAAAGACAGGCTGGACTTTCATCTCTATCAGCGATCGGCGGATTTAGCCCTGGGTGTGCCGTTCAATATTGCCAGTTATGCGCTTCTACTGATGATGTTTGCTCAGGAGTGCAATCTCACTGCCGGTATTTTTACGCATTCATTTGGCGATGTGCATGTTTATTTAGATCATGTCGATGGCTTGAAAAAACAATTAGAGCGCACCCCTGGACCATTGCCGCGCGTACAAATCGCACGCAAACCATTCTGGGATCTTAGATACGAAGATTTCACATTGCACGACTACGTTCATCAGGGATTCATCAAATTCCCGATCTCCGTATGAAGCAAGATTGGCAAACGGCGATGACGATGGAGCGATTGGCCTAAATGACTGTCCATAAATTGGACTTGATTGTGGCATGTGATGCCAAACGAGGTATAGCCAAGAATGGTTCTTTGCCCTGGCGCTTGCCGGGCGACATGAAATACTTCACTCAAATGACGACAAGCCAATTACAAGGTGCGCCGCCGAACATTGTGATCATGGGCAGAAGAACTTGGCAATCTTTGCCGACTAAATTTAGACCGCTGCCAAAACGGCGTAACATAGTGCTCACTCGGCATGCGGAATCTTTGTCAGTGCCGGCAGAGGTGGTTATCGAACCCAGTCTCAGTAATGCGGTGGAGTTTGCCTATCGAGAGACTGATCAGAGCCGGTGCTTTGTCATTGGTGGTGCCGATGTCTACGAGCAAGCGATGAATGAGCCGACTTGCGATCTTCTTTATTTGACCCAGATTGAAGCTGAATTCGACTGCGATGTATTTCTACCCGCATACGACGATCGGTTTATCTTAGTGCAGACCTCCGATGTGCAAGAGGAAAATGGAATCGCTTATCGCTTCAAAGTCTTTCAACGAAAAAAGGCTTAACTTAATTGGTGAGCCTGGCCAAATCTATGTTTGAGCAAAAATTCACACCTGCGCTCGTTCTCGCTGCTTACAGTGCCGGCATATTTCCGATGGGCGGCTCAGACCAGTCTATTCGTTGGTATTCCCCCGACCCTCGCTGCATTATCGATCTGACCGATTTTCACATCTCAAAACGCTTAGCGCGTACGTATCGCCAGGGAGTTTTCGAGATGCAAATCAATAGAAATTGGCAAGCTGTTCTACACAATTGTGCAGATCGCCAAGAAACATGGATCACGGAACCGATCATTGATGTTTACACACGCTTGTACGAGGCCGGCTTCGCTCATTCAGTTGAAGCTTGCCAGGAGGGCAAACTGGTGGGCGGATTGTATGGAGTTGCCCTGGGCGGTGCCTTTTTTGCTGAATCAATGTTCCACAAGGTAACCGATGCATCCAAAGTCAGTCTCGTCTACTTAGTTGAACGTTTGAAAGAGCGTGGCTTTGTTCTCTTGGATGTTCAGTATATGACCGACCATTTGAAGAGGTTCGGTGCCGTCAATCTGCCGCGCCGTGAATATCTGCAGCAATTGAGAACTGCCATTAGCTTAACTGGTTTAAATTTCGCGGAATCGTAAATAGGGATAGATCTTGTTAAAACAAAAAGCCCGGCTCCAAGAGCCGGGACATAACTTGCAGGCTGGCTGGATAGTTATGGTGTTGATTTTTTGTGGAATTTATTTTTGGCGCTCTCTCCCACTTTTTTCATACCCGAACCGACTTTTCTCGGCGCCCACATGACACCATTACCAATTTTCTTGCCGGCGTTTTTCATTTTACTGCCGGTCGACGAAGGTGCTTGGGCTTGGGCAAACACAGGTGCTGAACTGACCAATGTGGCGCTCGCCACAACCAGCAATAAGATCGACTTTTTCATTGACTACTCCTCAGTAACCAGACTCTGTCTGGGTCAGGTTCATTATATGACCTTTTTGCTCAAATCCGCGCTCAACAGTAGATTGTTGGTTAGGCCAGGCAATGGCTAGAGGAGACGGCCGATCAAGTCAATACCTGTGCTTGTTGCAGGCAATCGGGGCCGCCACCACATCCGATATCTGCGTCTGTTCGAGAAAGAGGCTTCTTTAAAGATTATTTCGGGATATTGCTATCTCCAGATGAGGGCTATCTTTATTTCTCGGGCGAAATACTATATATAAGTAAGACTTTGCTGTCTTTTCTATTCCTGTTCTTTTTCTAGCTCTATTTCTAGTTCTATTTCTAGCGGCAAGATGACCGTCTAGTTTCTGACAAAGGTAACCGCGTTATGGCCCTCTATGCTGACCTGCACCGACATCTTGGCGGCGCGCTCCATCCTCGGATCATCTATAAATTTTTACAGCGACACGATCACCCTGTTCTGGGATGGTTCCCTGATTACGAGGGTTTCTACAATTGGTTCACGCGCCCCTGCCGAACTCTGGAAGAGTTTCTCAAGATTCATCCTCTCGTAGAAGAACTACAAAGCCTGGAGCATTTGCCATATTTTTGCTTGCGCTTGTGTCGCGGCGCTTACACATTCGAGAATTTGCAGTATTTGGAGCTCAGGTACAACCCCTTCTTTCGAACCGACCACAATTTGTCGACCGCCAAGCGAATCGGGCAAATGAACTTGATTGTTGAAGTGATTACGAAAAATTTGAGACCAGCTGAGTATCCAATCACTGTCAAACAGATCTTATGCCTCGATCGACGCTTGCCCAAACAGATCAATGAGGCGATTTTGAAAGTTGCTTGCGATAATCTTGGTCCTGTTGTTGGTATTGATCTTGCTGGTCCAGAGATTGATCATCATAAATGGGAAAGCTGGGTAAAGTTGATGGCTAAGGCCAGAGTGCAGGGTCTGAAAACGACTGCTCACCTTGGCGAAACGGGGATCGACAACGTCAATCCAGCATACTTCAATGTGCTCGATCGGATCGGCCACGGAATCCACATCCCGCTCATTAGGCCAGAATGGCTCCGCGATCTATCCAAAAAACAAATTACGCTGGAAGTATGTCCAACGAGTTACCGGCAAACCGGGATGCTACAGGACATATCTCAGTTACGGACAGTCTTTTCGCGCTGTAAGGATGCCGGTGTGGCGATCGCAGTCTGTACAGACAATCCAGGACGAAATCCTGCGCCATGTACTTTACCCGGAGAGTACGAAAGATTGATCGACCATGACGTTATTGATTTTACAGAGTTGAAGCAAATCCAAAATGAGGCATTCCGGTCTGCCTTTGGCTTTGCAGGTTCTATACGAAGCTGAGATATTCAACTCAGCTTGGTTCTTAAGCTTGAAAACTCTCAACAGTCAAACGACACTTTCGACTATCTCCGATCTCTCCAAACAATGCTGCTTCGTCTGAGTATCTGTGATCAGACCAACTGAGAGACCGCTCGGGTAGAATGAAATCCAGTCTGAATGCGGGCTTGATTAGGTAACGCACGATTTCGATCGTCGAGCCAGGGAAGAACAAGTGACAGATGAGAAATGGCGACGGCAAATTGTATTTTGGTGCACCAGTTCTTTGATCACGCGGTCCAGAGGCGATGGCTCCATTCTTGTAAGCGGTTCGCTCAAATCACGAGTTGAATCCCGAACGGGTTGCGTAGCAAGGAGATCGGGCGTTTAGATCGACTCACTCTTGCTCTATCGGAATTTTGCACTGGACACAAAAACATATCCATCATATTCCGAGTCCAATGAAAAACCTGGCAAAATTTTTCCAAAAGGGGTCTGGCAAAAAAATTTTTTGAAAATTTTTTCGGCAGAGATTTTTCGCTGCTTCCTCCGGTATCGCTTGATGCAAATCTGCATATCAAGCCGATCTCCAATGTCGCATTTTTGCGCATACATAATTCTTGCTCTCGCCAGATGCAAAATTTACCTCGATCCATATATTGCATTTCTAGAGGATAGAAAGTACCCTATGTTTGTGTGGTGTGATTGTATGAGTGCATTGCACTCTTACTAGAAGTGGTGGCACAGGAAAGCGGTTCACTAATCATTAATCGAATAGATTGGCTGATGTGAGCAGGCCTGGGCGACCATAACTTACTGGGAGGAAAAATAATGGCAGCTAAACCTAAGAAGAAGAAGAAATCGGCGCGGCGATCTAATCCCGCTGCGGCGATGGAAGAAGCCGCTGGTGGTACGACCGCTGGTGCCAAGCCAAAGAAGGCCGCAAAGCGTCGTAAAGGTGGAGCACGAAAGTCCGCCGCCAAGAAGACCACTGCGAAGAAAGCAGCCCCGAAGAGAGCTAAGAAAGCTGGAGCCAAAAAGGCTACAGCCAAAAAGGCCGCTCCTAGGAAGGCCGCGAAGAAATCGACAGCGAAAAAATCTACAGCTCGCAAGTCGGCGAAACGCAGTACAGCTAAGAAAACAGTGCGTAAAGCAGCTCCCAAAAAGGCTGCTGCTCGCAAAGCCGCTCCAAAACGCAAAGCAGCCGCAAAGAAGGCCGCCCCAAAGCGTAAAGCCGCTAAGCGCAAAACTGCTCGTAAGAGCGTTTCTGCCAAAGCGGCTCCCAAGAAAAGCGCAAAGCGATCCAAGAAACGGAAATCTGCCGCCAAAAAGGCTGCAGGCAGCAACAACATGGGCGCTGGCGGATCTGAAGGCTCGCAAGGCGGCATGTAGTCCAAAAGGAATCCATGAGAAAAAGACCTCGGAATTGTTTCCGGGGTCTCTCTTTTTGACAGTTCAGTGACGAAAACGATTATTCAGTCAAGCGTTCGCGTTAAGAGTGCTTGTCGTCTGAGAAATTCCGAGCTCTTCCGCCAAATATAATCGAGCGACGTAATCAACTGATGATCGTCGTCGAGGACATGCAATTCGACAAATTTTGGATTGTTCTGGGCAAATTGTTCACTCTCAGCGACCGGGACCGTAGTGTCGTGCCGGCGTGGAAGACTAAGCTGGGAACGTGTATACGGAAATCTTCTGTTTGATAATTGCGGGCATCATCGATAAATTGATAGCCAAATGGAACCGAACGGCCATAACCATAATGGAAAACTTCGATCGTTCCTTTCTGTCTCCATTCTGGGATGTTTCCACCGGATAACATTGCCGGCCATCTTCTCAAAAGGCCAAAACCGGGGGCCATGAGAATCATGGCGGCGAGATTAGCCAAAGACTGACTCTTGATAGTGGCAAGTAAGCCGCCCATGCTTGAACCGATCAGTAACAGCGGCGTCGATTTTGGATGACTGATCAACTCTTCATCGATTACTCTCAATTGACTGCTTAGTGTGAGAGTTTCAAATGCGGGCTGATTTAGATCGGGTACACGTACGGGCGCACCTAAGTCCGTCAGTTTGTCCGCAAAAAATCTGGCTTTGCTTGAGGATGGACTGGAGGCAAAACCGTGCAAATAGAGACAGCCAAAGGCGGTTCGATCTTGATCAACTGACGCACTCGATGAATTAGAGATAGGCACGGAAATTCTCCGGTAACCATGTCTTCGTACCTATATATAGAAAGAACGCGCCGGTCAATGATGTCAGTATGTTCACAAATTGTCATGGAGCAGTTCGGCTGAAAACCAAATTATCGGACAAACGCTCTGCCAGTCTGCATCGTCGTCGCCAAAAAAGCCGGCTGGCAAATTTAACACAGTTATAACGCTGATGATAGCTGGATTTAATCTGTCTACCATAGCATGAGTTTTAATCGCCTGAGTAGCCTTGGCACTCAGGATGGTGTGTACTCTACAGGAGATGATTGATCATGCAAAAAGCAACCCTAGCAGCGGTCGTAGCAGCAGTTCTCGGTTTGGCGCTCTCGAGCGCAGTCCTTGCGGACGACAAAGCCACCACCAAGACCGATACGAAGACCGAAAAAACAGCCACCGATAAAAAGGGTGGAAAGAAACACGAGAAGAAAGAAACCAAAACAGACACAACCAAGGACTCCACCACTAAGTAGTTGTCGCTAGTCTTAGTTCTTGTCCTATATTGGTTCAGCTGCTAATCGCTCTGCATGAGCTGATTCTGCTAATTGTGAGTCGGTTCTCTGAATAGAGAGCCGACTTACGTGTTTGTCCTTAACCCAACGCGAAAAATGGCGATTAAAGCAATTTTTCGTGTGCGGCATTTACTATCGATTTAACATCGATCGCGGAATCGATCTTGCGCCTAGATAGATAGAGAAGAAATTCGATATTTCCCGCCGGTCCTTTGATTGGCGAATAGATCAGCGCTTGTGCCTGGAGATTCAGCTCCTTTCCGGCTTTGATCAAGTTGTCGACTACCTCAATGTGATCTGCTGCCGATAGCACAACGCCACCTTTACCCACCTTATGCTTGCCAATCTCAAATTGTGGCTTGATCAAGCAAATGATCTGTCCCTGATTTTCGCCTTGATCGAGGCGCAACACGCCGCAGCAAGCAGGCAGAATTTTAATGAGAGAAATGAAGGAGACATCGATGACTGCTAGATCAGCCCATTCTTCGCCTGGTTGATATATTTGGCCAGGTTCTAGATAGCGTGCATTCAGTCTCTCAAACACCCGGACACGAGGATCTTGACGCAGTTGCCATGCCAATTGCCCGTAACCTACATCGATTGCGTATACTTTTGCAGCACCGCCCCTGAGCAAACAGTCGGTGAAACCGCCTGTAGAGGCACCAATGTCGAGGCAGGTCCGGCGGCGGCTGATATCGAAAATTCCACCAGTGCCTTTTCTAGTTTTAATCCGCCCCGGCTGACGAATTTTCTGGCGTTAAAGCCTGCCGCTAAATCGATGCGACAATCCACTGGGACGAGCATGCCTGGTTTAGTAGCCTTTTCTCCATTGACGAGCACGCCACCATCCATAATGGCAGTGCGAGCAACCTCGCGGCTAGGCAGCAGTCCGCGAGCAATCACCAAATTATCGAGCCTTTCACCTTTCACGAGTCATGCCGTCATTTCTTGGTTGCCCTTATTTTCGCCTATCGTAGCTGATTGCTGCCATGAGGCAAACACCAAGTTTTTTGCCGAATTTCCAGGCCATGTCTAAGTAAGTCTTACACTTTCTCGCTTCTGAACACTTGGACAGGTAGCATTGTTCCCAGGTAAAATAGCGACAGCCGACCATGGGGAGCAGACCTGGCTGGATGAAGAAACCGCCTTGAAAGCGGCTGCCCGAAAGGGTTGGGGGTTCGAGTCCCTCCTGCTCCGAAAATTACGAGTGCTGCTTACGCCTCCGCTTAAATCTGTTGCGCTTGGAGCTCGACAGCTGATTAAACTTTCTGAGAACCAGGCGCGTCCATGTTTGTTTTAGAAGTAGGCATCGGCATTCATCTGAAATAAGGACGTTTCGCCAATATGTTGATCGCGGTTGGTCTCACTAATAGCGAACTTACCGAGCTGGGGCACCGCCGCCTAGTTGTCTTGTGTCAGGCAAACAGTCTACTTGTGGAGAGGAAGCTGGAGAGGGGGGCCGCTCACTCACAGTCGAGCGAACCAATCCAAGTTCTGGCTCATTTGCGTCCTTTCGATAGGCTTGAATTTTCGGCGATCAAAAACATTTTGCGCGTAAATGGACCGAACAATATCAATAAAGTGTCTAGCTATTCCTTAGAATTGAGCGGTGCATCGGTTGAGGGCCAATTTTTACTAACGAATCTAATCAGACAACATGGAGGTGGCCAGGCAGTACCGCAATACACAGGAGTCTTGCAGTTCTTTGCCCAAGATGGCTTTGTGCGGGTCAATTTGATTTGTACTTTGGAAGAGTACGTCAAAGGCGTGTTGCAATCAGAAGTGCCCGAAAGCTACCACCTGGAGGCGATTAAGGCGCAAGCGATAGCGGCTCGCACCTACGCCCTCAATCCTCGGATTGATCATACTAGCGATCGATGCAATGTCTGTGATTCGTACTTGTGCTGTCAGTATTTTGGTGGCAGCAATCCTAAGCTCGCTGGAAAGTATGTCGACGCTATTAACAATACAAAGAATCAAATTTTGGTCTGGCAGGACAAACCGATCCTTGCCTTATTTAGCGCCTGTGCAGGGGGTCATACTGAAAACTATGAAAGCTGTTTTTCCGACCTCGGCACTAATAAATTTCCTGGTACGCCTATACCCTATCTAAAAGGAGTCCCTGAAGGCCGGCTGCCGATCCAGGGTGAGGGCCGGATAAGCGAAAAACTGCTGCGCGAACTCTGGCAGATGAAGGACCTGACGACGTGCGATTCTTGGTCTAATCAATTTCGCTGGCAATTGGTTTTGCCTGCCGATGCACTCGAGGCGGAAATGCATCAGGTTGTTCAGACGATGATCAATAGTTCGGAGTTTGCACCGTTCATGGTGGCACCAGCTGGTGGAAAATTTGGTCATATAAATGAGTTTCGCGTCACCGAGCGAGGCTTCTCTGGTACCGCGATGTCTCTCGAGATCACTACGTCTACTGGCATTTGGCGAGTCGATAAAGAGCTTGTAATTCGCAGTATATTCAAAAATAAAGAATTGAAGTTAAACCGGCTGAAAAGTGCGAAGTTTATTCTTGAGCATGAAAGTGACAGGTTGGGACTTCTTGCCAATTTACGGCTGCGGGGAATGGGTGCGGGGCACGGTGTCGGCATGCAGCAGACAGGCGCGCAAGGACTCGCTCTGGCGGGACTGAGCTACCGCCGGATTCTCAGCCATTATTACAGCGGTGCGCAGGTTGCCAATGTCTGAAGGGTAGAGCGCAGTGCCTGTCGTCACTTTAAGTAGAAGTTAACATCTTTGCGGCATACAATGTAGCTGCTCTATAATCGCTTGGTCGGCTTGAGAAAGGTTTTTATGGGAGTGCTATCAATCATCACGGGCGCAACCCGCTCACGTCTCGTGCTGTTGGTTGGTCTTTCAGTAGCCATCGCCTTAAGCGGTTGCAGCAAGGGCGGTAGCGGCGGTTTGCCCGGTAGCGCAAAGAGCTGGATCGATTATCTATCGGATGCGCGTACCGAACGGAAGCAAGGCAAGGCAGCCGATGCAGAGGATGATTTCCAAAAGGCAACGAAGCAAGCCGAGACTAAGTTTGGTCACGATAGTGCACAAGTATCGATGTGCGGTATCGAACTGGCTGCCATGTATTACGAAGAGCAAGAATATAGAAAAGCAGAGAAAGTTCTAAAGGACGTTATAGCGATTAACGCCAAAATCGGTCCAGACACCGCAGATGCGCAAAGTGCTAAGGCAATTATGCAAAAAGTACGAAGGAAGATCAGAAAGTATCACCTGGAGCCAGAGCCCACGGAAGAGAAGAAAGAAGGTGGCAAGGGAGAGGATAATAAGCAGAAGTCCGGTGAAGCGCAAAAATGAAACTAACAAGACGAAATGAAAGTTAAATACCACAACCTAATCGTTATCGTTGCAGCACTTGCCACTTTGACCAGTTGCAGGCTAAGTGCAACACCTGAACAAGTTAAAGAATCATTTGACGTCCAGCCCGGTACTTTTGATGAGTGCATGAGCGCGGGCAGCAAAGCTATGCAAAACAATGATCCTGACAAAGCGGTTGCCCTCTTTCGACAGGCAACGAAAATAGCTGAGGATGTGTACGGTCCTGACGATCTTCGTGTCGCTAACGCCGCTGAACCGGCGGCAGACATTCTCAAGGGACAGGCTAAGCTAAGCGAGGCAGAGGTCCTTTACCAAAAGGCTTATGGGGTCTTGAAGAAATCGGAGAAGCCCGGCTCGTCGGATCTCGAACGTGTGGAAAAAAGCTACGCTGACGTTTTGGTGAAGAATTTCAAATTGGACCAGGCAAAGAAGGTTTATCCACAATTACGACTGCCGGACGTGCCGCCGGAATCTGTGCGCGTAAAACACTCATCATAAAAAATGGAAATCAGTCTATCTAGTAGCAAGCAGCCAGCTACTCGGATTTAGTTGGAGAGGGATATGGAAGTCGTGCGCATGGAAGTCAAACGTCTGCCTCACTGTAAGGCACTGCCTTCTTACGCGACCAAAGGCGCTGTTGGACTGGATCTTTACGCGGCGATAGAGAAACCGTTAACTCTAGCAGGACAAGAACGCGTGCGCATACCGACTGGTGTGGTGATCGCTGTGCCTGATGGATATGAAGGCCAAGTCGTACCCAGGTCCGGTCTTGCCGATCGGGCCGGGATAAGCTTAACCAATTGCGTTGGCACAATAGATGCCGATTATCGTGGCGAAGTGCAAGTACTGCTGATCAACCACACAAACCAAGGCTATACTTTTGAACCGGGTGAACGCATCGCCCAACTGGTGCTAGTGCCGGTGCCGAGAGTGGAAATTATCGAAGTCTCTGAACTCAGTAACACCGCGCGCGGTGAAGGTGGATTCGGCTCTACAGGCAGAACCAGTTACCAGAATAGCCTTTAAATTATGTCAAATAAGAAGCCGACAAGAGTGGCAGTTGCAGGCATCGCTGGACGCATGGGGCGAGCGAGCGCTAAAGCCGTTCTCAGCGATTCCGACCTGGAACTGGTTGGCGGCTTTGACGCTCCCGGTAATCCTTTGGTCGGCACTGATATTGGCGTTCTGGTAACAACAGGAGGCAGCAAGACTGGTATACTTGTCAGCAACGATTTTCAAGCCTGTGTGGCTGGGGCGGTACCAGATGTACTTCTGGACTTTACCAGAGCGGATGTTGCATTTGCCAATGGTCGTCTCTCTTTGGAACAGGGTATCTCACCAGTGATCGGTACTTCCGGACTCGATGAACGACAGATTGAGGAGCTGAAAAAGATTAGTAAAGCGAAGAAAATCCCCGGTTTGATCGTGCCGAACTTCTCAGTTGGTGCTGTCTTAATGATGGAGTTTGCCCAGCAAGCAGCGACATTGTTCAATGACAGCGAAATTGTTGAAATGCATCATCCTGGCAAATTGGACGCTCCCTCCGGGACCGCGAGCCACACTCTAAAAAAAATGGCGGGGCAAGCGCGAAGTTTCAATGCGGACAGGCGTGAGGAAAAAGAAACCATGCCTGGTGCTCGCGGAGCACTGGCGGCTTCGGGTATCCGCGTTCATTCATTGCGATTGCCGGGATTGATCTCCCACCAAGAGGTGCTCTTCGGTGGACAAGGAGAGCTTCTGAGTATAAGACACGACAGCTTTAGCACCGATTGCTTTACTAAGGGAATTCTTTTAGCACTACATATGGTGCGTTCGTTGAATGGTTTATTTGTTGGTCTTGACCACGTTCTGCCGGGTTTCAAAGGTGACTGAATAGTTTCTTGTAACTAACATTTGCCACAGCGAGGGAACTTCTTTGATCGGCACAGATGCTAAAAAATTTGGACGTTTGATTACAGCTATGGTCACGCCATTTGACGATCAGCTGCAGATCGATTTTAACGCGGTGGACAGATTGGTTAATCATCTAATAGAGACAGGAACAACGGCCATTGTTGTGGCCGGTACAACCGGCGAAAGTCCTACCCTGGAAGACGATGAAAAGCGCAAACTTCTAAGCCATGTGCTCAAGCGTTCCGCTGGAGCCGCCAAGATCATCATGGGTACCGGTTATAACTCGACAAGCAAATCAATTAAGGCGACGCGTGAGGCTCAGGATTTAGGAGCCGACGGCGCTCTAGTCGTCGCCCCTTATTACAACAAGCCAACCCAGGCGGGAATGATCGAGCACTTCTCAAGAATTGCTGAAGCAACTTCTTTGCCGCTCATTTTGTATAACATTCCCAGTCGTACCGGTGTCAATATACAAGTGGATACAACAATCGAATTGGCTCAACGCTCTGCCAATATCTATGCCTTGAAGGATTCAACCGGGAATATTGACCAGGCAGCCGAGGTAGCCGGAGTTATTCGACCGGATTTTCGCATTTATTCAGGAGATGACTACATGCTCTTGCCGCTTTTGGCTGTTGGCGCTTGCGGAGTCGTGAGCGTAGCTAGCCAAATTATCGGCAAGCAAATTGGGGCGATGATCGATCACTTCTTTGCCGGCCGTTTAGATCAGGCCAGAGAGCTTCATTACCTGTGGCTACCAATCTTCAAGGGACTGTTTGCGGCGCCAAACCCTACTTGCGTTAAGTACGCCTTATCAACGCTCAACTTATGCAAGAACAAATTACGCGGACCACTTATGCCACTCGATGAAAATCAACGTGCTGCATTGGACAGATTATTGCTAAGAAGCGAATTTGCTTCAGCCGTCTCAACGATCGGGTGAAGAATCGTGGTCGTCAATCAGCCCGCTGATTCAGATCCAAACCGTGCCAAACCGGCTCGCTCAGAATCGAATAACGTTTTGAGAATAATCCCACTGGGTGGACTTGGTGAAATCGGCAAGAACACCATGGCCATAAGCTACGGCAATGACATGATCTTGGTTGACGCCGGATTGGCATTTCCCTCGGAAGACATGCTGGGTGTAGATCTGGTTTTGCCGGACATTACTTTCTTGCTGGAAAATCAAAGCGCACTAAAAGCTCTTTTGATTACGCACGGTCACGAAGACCATATCGGCGGCGTGCCATTCATTTTGAAAGAGATGACCATCCCCGTCATTTATGGGCCGCCTTTAGCGCTCGGATTATTAGAGGGCAAACTGAAGGAGAACGGCACGGATGATCGGACGACAATGCGTCCTGTTAAACCGCGACAAGTTGTCAAAGTAGGCTGTTTCAGTATTCAGTTCATTCGCTGCACGCATTCGATTGCTGACTCTTTTAGCCTGATCATCAAGACTCCGGTAGGAACAATTGTGCACACGGGTGATTTTAAATTTGATTTCACGCCAGTTGACGGCGAACAGTTCGATATTGCTAGCTTGACCGCTGCTGCCGCTGAAGATGGCATTTTGCTTCTGATGAGTGACAGCACCAATACAGAGCGCGAAGGCTATACGCCGTCGGAAAGAAGTGTGTGGCAGAAAATCAACGAAGTCTTTGCTAACGCTAAGCAAAGAATTATTGTCACCACTTTCGCTTCCAATGTGCACCGCATTCGTCAGATCTTGCAGGCAGCGATGAAATATGACCGGAAGGTATTAATTCTTGGCCGCTCGATGTTGAACCTGGCTGGCATCGCCAGGGAACTTGGCTATATGACCTTCCCGGACGGTCTGCTTCTACCTGTCGACCAGATCAATAAGCTGCCAACCGATCGTGTGGTGATATTGACCACTGGTAGTCAGGGCGAACCTTTGTCCGCCCTAACAAGAATTGCCAATAACGAGCACAAGCAGATCAAAATAGTTCCTGGCGACACTGTGATCATTTCGGCCACACCCATTCCCGGTAATGAGCGTTCAGTCGCCAATACCATAAACGCTCTATTCTTGCGGGGCGCCGATGTCATTTATGGTCGCGAAGCCGGAGTCCACGTTTCAGGTCACGCCTGTCGTGAAGAGCAAAAATTGATGATCAACATATGCCAGCCTAAGTTTTTCATGCCGGTGCATGGTGAATATCGAATGTTAGTCAAGCATTGTGAGCTTGCTGCGCAATGCGGCGTTAAGGCAGAAAATTGCTTCCAGATGGAAAACGGCGACATTTTGGAGTTAACGAAAGACAAAGGTCAAAAGATCGGTCACGTCAAGGCTGGCATAATTTTGATTGATTCGTCTCGAGCCTGGCAGATCAACGACGCCATCGTGGAAGACCGCCGCCACCTCGCTGAGGACGGATTAGTGATTGTGGCATTGACGCTCGGTGCCGACAAAGCGATTCTTGCCGGTCCTGATGTCAGCCTTAAAGGCATAATCTTACCTCGAGGAGTACCGGCAGAAGAATTTGTCGTGAAGGTACAGAGTGTAGTCAAATCTATACTGCAAGACGCTTCGGTTACCGACAATCTTCAAGACAGAGATCTAAGAAGTTATTTGATCGGCGCTTTAAGTCGCTTTTTTGTGGAAAAGATGAGGGCCAGGCCTTTGGTTCAGGTTGTTTTACATCATATCGTCAGTAAGACTGCTGACCAGTCGCCAAGGAATATGGCAAAACATGATTTTTCTTGAGAAAGAAAAACACTTAGTATTTCTGTCATCGCCGGCTGAGCATTTGCTATGACCTGGCGGGAACTGTCAGTTGATAGTCTCTTGACCTTGAGAGAGCCAGTTCTCATTGATGTGCGTTCGCCATGTGAATTTGCAGCTGAGTGCATTCCCGGCGCCCATAATGTACCTTTGCTTTCAGATGATGAGCGCGCGATCGTGGGCACTGCCTTCAAAGAAAAGGGTGAAGTTACCGCCCGACGGCTGGCTTTAGCGCTTATATCGCCGAAAATTCCAGGATTAGTCGATCGCATTTTGTCTTTGCAGGCTGCAGGCAACGCTTTGGTGATACATTGTTGGCGAGGGGGTCTGCGTAGTGAGGCTGTAGCCAGTTTCTTGACCGTGGTCGGTGTAGACTGTTGGCGCCTGACAGGTGGCTATAAGGCCTGGCGGCGGCGAGTGCTCAACGACTTCGCTTTAGATGAATATGGACTCACGCCGGTTGTCTTACACGGTCGCACCGGTGTCGGCAAGACAGAGATACTGCACGAGCTGCAAAGACTGGAAATGAATGTACTGGATTTGGAAGCACTTTGCTGCCATCGCGGCTCCGTATTTGGTGCCCTTGGTTTGGACAAGCAACCAACCCAGAAGAACTTCGAAGGTATGCTCTGGCAAACTGTCCGTAGTTGCCAGGGTTGTCCAATTTTCTTAGAAGCTGAGAGCCGCAAGGTGGGCAGATTGTCCTTGCCGGATTTTCTGCTGCGCCATATTGAAAATGGGCGCCGTATTTTAATTACTGGTAGTCGTGAGGTGAGAGTGGCACGGCTGGCCAAAGACTATGCAGCAATGGGTTTTATGACGACTGACGGACTTAGATCGCAGATGACTATGGAGGCGATGCAGGCTGCGCTTTTGTCTCTGGAATCGCTCACCGAGAGGCTGGGAAAAGAGATGATCGCGAACCTTCGGGCACTGGCAAGCGAGGGAAAGTTGAGCGAGATCATCGAGAATCTGTTGATTCATTACTACGACCCTTTATACGACCGGCATATTGCTAGATGCGAGCCCTATGAACTGACAGTCAGCGGCGACAACTGCCAACAGGCAGCGCGGCAAATTGTCAGTTGGTGGCAAGCGTCCCATCAAGCGCCCATATGCTTAAACCGGTAACTTTGAAAAAGAATTTCTGTCCTAATGGCTCCTTAATTTGCTGGAATTGGTGACCGAGGAATTACGACATGTCATACATCGACAAACTGGCGTGGATTTATATAGAGGACAGAAGAGTTCTGGGTACTCGCTCGAGAGGGAAGGACATCTGCTATATTCCCGGCGGCAAGCGCGAGGACGGTGAGTCAGATCACCAGGCTTTGATCAGAGAGATATGGGAAGAACTCGCTGTAAATCTTGTGCCTGAGACCATTCAATTTGTCGAACAGTTTGAAGCCCAGGCTCATGGAAAACCAGAAGGGGTAATGGTTCGCATGAGTTGTTACGCTGCTGACTATGAAGGAGAGCTGAAGGCGAGCGCAGAGATAGAGGAAATTTACTGGCTCACCCATCGAGAACGAGCAAAAAGCTCTCCGGTAGATGTGATCATTCTCGACTGGCTGAAAGGCAAAGACCTGATTGATTGAAGATTCGAGTGTGGGGTCGCTGGAGAGCGAGTCCAGCGAAAACATGTCTTTCGTATTCACACCAATGACAATATCGATTTTTAATGCGATATTCGAGCAGGCCTATTCAGGCCGTAGCTGAAGGAATAGGGCATGAGTGCAGATCACATAGAACACAAGCCGCTGGGCAAAAGCGAAGCGGAGAACCAAAGACTCGCGAGTCTTTTAAAAGGAGAGCCAGACAATATCATCCAAGCTGCTCTCGAGATTGACAAGGCAAAGAGTCCTGAAGAGTTGAGAGCAGTTGAGGACAAAATCGCTGGAGGTAAGCTTGGAAAAGAGGCTGTAGACTTCTTTGAGCTCCACAGTGTTTTGAAAGATAAAAGTGACCAGATCCAGGCAGATCCAGAGCTTCAGAATTCAATCCTTGCCGATTTAGCGATCATCGAGCAAGGTCAAGCCAAAGGTTGGATCAAAGGCACTGACCGCAATAATTCAGATATGGCCCCATTGGCGCTCGCCCATTCGTCCTTTGATATTGGGGGTTTGAAAAAGGAAGGGGTCGACACCGCAGCCTTGGACCAGATTCAGAACGAACTATCGAAGGCGTTAGACGCCAAAACGACTAAATAAGCAAAACAACGTCACTTCTGGTGACTTGACAGAAGGAACGCGATTCTTTGGCATACGCTGCATGATACGTCCTGCTTTTTCTGTCAGATCAGACAGACAGAAAAACTCGATGTTTTTCTATCTTGCCAACTAAGACAAACAAACTGGATCTGGTGGCCGCACACCAGTCGCAAAGTAGCCCAAAAACAAAACTCCTCCCCCTGGTAAGGTGGGGAGGAAGAGCTTGTTTGTGGTGGACTAGGTAAGGAGGAAACATGGCACCCGTGGGCGTTTCCGCCCCAGTGCCTTCGTCTCTACATAATACCAGTGGCCACAGCACTCGGCTGTTAAAAAATCTGAAGTGCCGGTCGGGTTTAGCCGCCAGCACTGTCTAGATGAGAATTCATTAATATTGTTCTATTGTTGTAGAGTCGGCCAATTTGGACCAAGCGTAGAGTTGCCAAGCGTTGCTTGACTGCTCGGATAGAGGAAATCAAGTTCACCGGTCGTGACGCCAGCGCCGAATAGACCAGCAGTGCTGGTTAGACCGGCGGCGGCGGCCATGCTGGTGGCGCCAGTGGTGGACTTGCCGGGAGCAGTTATTTTGATGTTACTGGGACAGAACAAATATACTTGTTCGCTTAGTTTGTGGAAGTCTCCATCTAGAGCTGCAGATGCGCCGGCGACAAAATCAACGAGTCGACTGGCATCAAGCTTCTTCAAATTCTCTAGTGAAATTGTGGTGGCAGCACGGCCACGTAAACACTCAACTATGTCCAGCGCCTCTTCGAACGACTGAGGACAAAAGATAGAGATTTGCGTACCGATTCGGGTTGGCGAAGACTGGCGAGCAATGATCGGCATCGCCCGTCGATCGGTTAGGGCAGGGAAAATATTTATGTCTTTCTTGCTGGTGCGCCCATTAGTGGTAGCTAGTTTGTCTTGTGGAGCATTGTTTATCTCGTCGACCATATTAGTCCTTTGCAAGTGTGCTCAGTGAAGTTATATCCTTCGAGTATAGAGTAAGGGAGAGGATGTACCATTTAAAAACACCAGTTAATGCCACTAGGCTATGCCATCTCCCATGGTGCATCAGTTTTATCATTTTAGTCAATTCATCGCATAAAGCAAGTACGCTACTAGATGTCCATTGGGTGTCGATCAGTGCCGTATTGCTCTAAGAATAGGGGTGCCAACGCTTGGGCAAGTTTCAAATCTGCAGGTTTGGTCAACTTCAGATTGTACGCTGGGCCCTCAACAATGGCCACACGGTGACCGGCAGCCTCAAGAATCGCGGCATCATCTGTAGTGCATAACTGATTCTCTTGCGCCAACTTGTGTGCGCTCAACAACCAGTCGAAACGCGAACATTGAGGTGTTTGGATCAGGTAGAGTTCTGATCTATCGATTGTCTCTTTGATTAAGCCACTTTCAACGCGTTTCACGGTGTCGCTTATCAGAGTGCCGACAGTGCACGCGCCCGATGTGCGAACTTGCTTCAGGCTACGATCGATCAAGGTCTGGCATAAAAACGGTCTGGCTGCATCGTGCACCAGCACATAGTCCGGCGGGTTGTCCTGCAAAATCTGCAAGCCTTTAAAAACAGATTCTTGCCGTGTCGCGCCGCCGCCGGTTAAACGCATTTTCCCTTTTGCCTGTGGCTGAAGATATCTTTCCAGCTCAACTTCCACCACGGTCAGCGAATCGCTGGGCAAAACGAGAACGACCGAGTCGATCTCGATATGGGAAGACAAGGACAAGACGGACCAGACGTACACAGGTTTACCCAGCAAATTCAGGAATTGCTTGGCTGCAACATTATCAGACAAACCAAATCGAATGCCCAGACCAGCTGCTGGCACCACCGCTGCTATCATCAGTCAACCGCATCGTCCAAGGATTTGACCGGCAAGCTCTCGCTAGCGGTTGCTCCAGAACTTTCGTTTCCCGCGACCTGGGCGGTACTAGGGGGCGCATCTTCCGGCGGAGTAAATACCAGCGATGCATCGGGACTAGTTTTGTACAATTGCTCAAGTTCGTGCTGGCAATGGAGAGAAAGTTCTTCGTTCAACTTGAGCCGTTCGTCGGTAGTGGCTTGTTCCTGTTCTTCATCGGCCTGCTTTTGTTGAGCTAAGTCTTGGCGCAGCGATTTGGCCTGCTGCGATAAGCGGAAATATTCTTGAAACTTCTTGGTTGTGCTGAGCAATGGTGACCGACCACCTTCCTCTTTCTTCAAAATAAGCTCGCGGGCGGTTAGTTCCTTAATGTGATCGTAGGCACCGGCACCTCTAATTTTGATAATCTCTGACTGTTGCACCGGCTGCTTGATGGCGATTGCCGACAATGTCCTTAACAACGCCACAGGCATGTCCATTGGTGCAAATTCATCGATGATAGATGCATACTCGTCTCGCACTTGTATTGCATAGCCATCATCGTCGGTGATCTCTAGACCGCTGTCCCGCTCTTCATAGTCGTGAATCAACTCGAGTAAAGCTTGTCGGACGATTTGCACATCCACATTGACAATGCGAGCGATGGCAGCCGCTTTGATCGGTTTATCAGTAAGAAATAAAATTGCTTCTATTTGAGATTTTAGTTTCATTTGTTTTCTTACGAGGCTTGAGGTACAGAGCTGACTCCGTCGTTGATCATTAAATAGAGTGGGCCGTAGAATTCCTCCTGTTCCAGCGTTATCTTACCTGCATTTGACAAAAAGAGCACAGCTAAAAATGCATCAACCCAGTCATTGTGCTCGCCCAGGTGCTTGATCAAGAGAAGCATCGGGATTAAGTCACCAGATTTGGTGTACTCAAGCAATATATGTTCGACTCTTAATATAGTTTTGTCGATATCTTCATCGCAGGCGAGATCCAGTATGTCATCGACATCTCTGACTTCATGCTGATCGGCAAGATCGATGCGGGCGCGGGGTTTCCGGTCTGCTCGTTCTTTTTCAATGCGCTCGGCTTCGCGCAACGCCTCAATTAATTGTTGCAGGGTCACCTTGCGCTGCCGATTTCGCTGGGTATTGGTCCGGCGTACTAGCGCCCTCTCTAAATCCTGCAGAGTAATCTGCCGACCCGCAATCTGGCGGCGCGAATCGTAGATAAGGCCATCTCCATTTTCATCAAAATCAAGAAAATCGTCATCTAACGGCGGCAGCTCTGCCGACATCTCTGCTAATAATGCTTCAGCCTTCATGCGCAAGAGGACCGAAGCATGAAAAAGTATCTTGCCGCTTTGCCGCAAGTTCTCCTTGGGCGCGGCCGCAATCGCTCGCAGGAATTTATCCGTGACATCAATAATGTCCACGTTCTTGGGATCAATGTCGCCGTTCTCTGCCAGCTTAACAAGAATTTCGATACCGTCGGCTGAACCAGCTTCAAGCGATGGTCCTGGCAAACCGGCAGTCTTGCTTGGCAGTCCCGATTGATCAGTGTCGCCTGGCGGCAACGCTGGTTCTCGATCGACTGGATTGACGATATGTTCCCGGTCCATATTGTCAGGCACTCACCGCCTGCGGTTCATCGGGCAAGCGAATTTCATGCATGCCGACCACTCGGGAATAGCCATCCGCTCTTAAGGAGACACCAATTGCATGATCGGCATTTTCAATCATCGGACGGCGCAAACTGACGACCACGAATTGCGCACTGCCTGACTGGCGTCTGACCATGCGCGCCAGGCGTTCGGCATTCGAGCCGTCGAGCATCATATCGACCTCATCGAAGGCATAGAACGGAGCCGGCGCATATCTTTGGAAGGCAAAAACGAAAGAAAGTGCGGTTAAGGACTTCTCGCCGCCTGAAAGAGCTTCGATCCGTTGCATCTTTTTATCTCGTGGCTGCGCACGAATAATTAAGCCGCCCTGGAATGGATTCTCAGGATTTTCCAGTTCGAGACGACCGTGTCCATGCGATAGCTCGGCGAATATCTCCTGGAAGTTATGGTTGATCGCATCAAAAGCTTCCATCAGTGTGCGCTTTTTCAATTCATCATAACCAGCGATACGTAGGTTGATCTCATCTCTTTCCAGTCCAAGCGTATCCAAATGCTCGTTCAGTTCCTTTTGCCGCTCATCTGTTTGGTTGAAGTCATCCAGGGCCTTCATATTCACTGGTTCTAGAGCCCGCATGCGCTTGTCCAGGCGTTCAACCTGCTGTTTGATCTGCTCCACTGTGCCAGCTGAGGGTGGTTGATAATCGGGGTTTTCCGTTTTCAACCGTTCGATCTCTTCTTTAAGTTGGGCTAATTCTTGCGACTGCTCGAACTGGGCCAGTTTGTGCTCTTGACGTTGTTCGGCGATGCGCAGAATCTCCTGATCGGCTTTGGTCTTTTCCACTTCCTGAGCAGTAACACTCTCGTAAATCGCCTCTTTGCGTTGACGCAGATTCTCCAATTCGTCGGAGAGCGTGCTCACTTTAGCCTCCATTTGGGCGATTGCTTGGTGCAATTGTTTGATCGTCAGTTCATGCTGCGGCTTCAGCCCATTGATCTCTTCTATCTCCTTATTCAGTTCGAGCTGTTGAGTTAGAAGAATAGAGCGATTGTTCTCCTCTAGTCGTTCTTCCGTTTCGGCAGTGTCGATCAGGCGCTGGATCTCCTTAAATTCGTTTTCAATAGTTTCCACTTCTGAACGAAGCTGTTCGGATTCTAGGATTAGCTTTTCGATCCTGGACTTGCTACCTGTATCTGTGACCCCTTCCAGACCTTCCTCGAGCTTGCTGATTTCTTTGCCGAGGTCCTTCAAAATGCCGTCAAATGAAGCAACTTTTTGATCAATATCGTCGATTTCGTCTGCACTTTCTCTCAGCCTAGGCTTGGTATTTTCGATTTCTTGTTCCATGCCTGTAATCGACTTGCGATGCGCTTCGAGCTCCGCTCCCCGTTGAGCCAACAAAGCTCGCGCCTCGTTTGCTTTATTGCGTTCTTCGTCCAAGTTAATGGCAAGCTCTTTTAGCGTATCCGAGAGCCAGCGCATTTGCTCTGCTAGATTTTTGCTTGTCTGTTTGAGCACACCCAGGTCGGTTTCGCCTTTGCTGGAAAAGTGCATTTTGTTTTTGTTGTCGTTACCGCCGGCGATACTGCCCGATTTATCAAACAGCTCGCCTTCGAGGGTGACCATTCGTGCTTGATTAATCAGCTTGCGGGCATTTTCCATGGTGTCAACGATAATCGTTTGTCCCAGGGCGTATTGGAAAGCGCGAGTAAACTTAGGATTGAAGTTGATCAGATTGTAGGCAAAATCAATGACCCCCGGACGGTTAGGCAGCAAGCCCGGTGGTTGGGCGACGATCTTATTCAATGGCACAAAGGTGGCTCGACCAGCCTGGTTCTTTTTCAAGAAGTTGATGCAATCTTGAGCGATTTGATCATCATCCACAATAATGTGGCTCAAGCGCGGCCCGATAGCTGTCTCCAGGGCCACCGTATATTTGTCGTCGACCTCCCCTAGCTGACCGATGGTGCCGTGGACGCCGGTCATGGAGGCGTTGAGAATAGCTTCTACGGCACGGCCATAGCCACTTTCACCTGAGACCTCGCGGGTTGTCTCTAATTCAATCAAGCGGCGATTAATCGACTCAAGCGCCGTGCGTTTGGACTCAAGTTCTTCTTGTGTTGATTTAAGCTCGTCATCCAGTTGCCTGATATTTCGGTCAATACCCGCAACCAGTGCATCCTGGTCTTGATGCTTGCGCTCAAAAAGTCCGACTTGATTCTTAGCACTAGCCGATCTGGTGATTAAATCCGTTGCGGTGTTTCTAAGCGTTTCCAGCTCTTTTTGCAAACCTTGTTTGTGCGTGAGAAGCTCAGCCTTCTTCACCTCTTGCGTATGTCTTTGATCGCGAAGCTTCGTCAGTGCCAAATGGATTTCCGTCACTTTGTCCGATGACCGATCCTTTTCCTGGCGAACGACTTCAATTTCGGCCATCACTGCGCTGAAGGCGCCCTGCTTCTCGAGCAATCCGAGATGAACGGCCTGCTGATCTTCTGCATGTTGTTTTTTCTGTTTGGCAATGTCATGCAAATGCTTATCGATGGTTTTGATTTGTCCATTAAGGCTCTTGAGAACCTTGTTCTTTTCGCCTATAACGCCGTTTAAATTGGACAACTTGTTCTCTTCCCGGGTCAACTCGCCGCGAGAATTTTCCAGCTCTTGCCTGAGCAACAACTGTTCGTTGCCACCCTTCTCTTTTATCTCCTGCTCGATTTCGCCCATTTGGGCGCGCAAAGTTAAGAGCGCTACCTCGCATTGTTCAAGCTTAGCCAATAGCTCTTTTTCTTTCCGGTCCAGCCGCTCGATTTGGGCCTGTTCCGCTGCCAGCTTGTCTTCCAGGTCGTGGGCTCGGACAAAAATCAAATCCTTTTCCAGAGCTTCTTTTTGCGATTTGAGATCGAGATATTTCAGAGCCTGGTCGCGATCGGCTCGCAAGATTTCCAGCCGGGCAAGAATCTCAGCGAGAATTATTTTCTGATGTTCGATTTTCTCGCCGACAGCGGACAGCTCGTGTTGGGCCAGCTCGATTCTTCGATCAAATTCGGCCGACGCCGGCCAGTTCATCGATAATTTTGCGCCGCTCGCTCGGGCTCATTGTGACAATGCCGGTGACGTCGCCCTGCATGATCACGTTGAATCCAGTTGGGCTGACGTTATATTTCATCAGCTCGTCGTGGATTTCGGTGAGCGTGGCATTGCGGCCGTTCAAACAGTACGTGCTTGTATATCCATTGTCTTTGACTCGGATACGCCTCGATACTTCTAGCTCTTCGTTCGTCTCGCTGAGGAACCGCACCGTAACCTTGGCTTCGTTCTTGCCGCTTAGGTTGTTTAGAAGATCGGGCAAACGCTCCGCTCGCATCGACCTAGTGGAGGAGAGGCCGAGTGCGAAGAGAAGGCTATCAATTATGTTCGACTTGCCGGAACCGTTCGGTCCGGAAATGGTCGTAAAGCCGTCCAATAGCGGAACTAGCGTGTGCTTGCCAAACGACTTGAAGTTATCAAGTTCGATTTCTTTGATTCGCAAGCGCAACTCCTGCTGATGCTCATACAGTGCGCATTAGACTACACACTGCATTTGGTGTCAAGAATATCTAAGTTCAGAAGATTTCGGACTGTCTCTTTGTCCAGTCCAGGTAAGCATTTTAAAGGATCAGGCGGTGGTTTGTCACCACGCGTGGTTCTAACTATCCATCGCCTATTTCTCGACGCTGCTATTTATACGCTTGGTATATACGGCTGATTCTCGGATTGTATTTGGTGCCGCTGGCAAAAATCATGCCTTCCCTTTGAGAAATTCGTCCCGGGAGGGTAGCTGTTTTTCCGGACGCGGCCTCCCTGAATTTATTATGTGCCGGGAACAATTCTGTGTGATCTGAGGCAGGGCAGGGCATAAAAATTGATAGGACAGTCCTAGATTGACTTGTCAAGCGATTCCGGAAATGAACCGAGCCTATGTTGCAAGAACAGGAAAGAACTGACGTGCCGCCAAAGATGGCCAGCAACCCCTCCATGGCGGACATCCATCATTACCTTTCCAAAGCGATCGAAAACCGAGGAGAAGCGGTCGAAATTTTTTGGTCGTCGCCTGGGAGCGAAGCGAAGTACAGACTGAAGGTGCAATGTTCCACTCGTGGCAGCGATGCCGAATGGAGTATGTACACTCAAGCCGACGACAACTGGATGCCGATTTGGACCTATATTAGCTGCGACGTTCTTCTAGTCTATAACCTCGTTACGTCCTCTTGCCAAGGGGCAGCGCCGTCGCCGCCTCAATTTGACTTGCATGGCATGGGAGCCGATCGGATCAGCAGAACAGACATCAAAGTCCTAAAAACAGCCGATTCTCCGGCGCCAGCGGAAGCTAAAGGATTATCGGACGAACGAGCCGATGCTAATTCCCGGGCACGAATACGCGGCGCTCTCAATGGTGACCTTTCCCACGTGCAGATATCGACTATCTTGCAATCGATTTTAATGGCTCAAATGACCGGCTGTTTGATCGTCAAGAAAGGCGAGCAGGAAGCAGAAATTTATTTTGTTGCTGGCACTCCAACCCATGCCCAAACTGAAAATACGGTTGGAGAGGAGACCTTGTTTGAGTTGTTGTCCTGGAAAGTCGGTCAGTTCCATTTCGAGCCGGACAAGCGCAGTGATGCGATCACCATCACCCTTGGTTTGGAAAGTCTACTATTGCAAGGGATGCAACTGATTGATCATGAAGCCTATCTGGCCAACGCCAGATTGAAGCCAAATTCCATCATTGCCAAACGCCACTCTAAGTTGGCCGAAGCAGAATTCGAAGCGCTCGTTGGCGAAGGTGCGCCGTTGCCCTTGCCCTTGCAAAAGCGATTCTACAAAGCAATCGATGGTCACTCGACAGTCGAGGCACTAGTCAACAAACTGCATCTGCCGCGTAGCTCTTGGGTGCCTATTGTTTGCAATTTGCTTCGTGCTGATTTACTGGCTGTTAGCAATGGTAAAGACGATCGCTTGTCGCCCATTCTCGAGCCAAAGACTGTCGATCGGCGGGCCATTCAAAATGTAATGATGAGCCTAAGGCGTCCTGATACAGGTATGTTCACCTATCCGGCGTTTCTGTACTTTCTTGAGCAAGAATATTTTCGGGCCTACAGATCAGCGAGTCCAATCTCCGTTGTCGTTTTTCAAATGAGAACCAAGAGTAAGGACCCCAGTGATCCAGTGAGGGAGCCACTATCGCTGGAAGCGATAGGTGAGGCGGTGCGGCGTATCAGTCGCGTCAAACGGCATGTCGATCTATTGGCCCATTACGAAACGTTCGATTATGCGATGCTTTTGCCTAACACAAAATCCCATGGCACTGAGATTTTTTGCAACCGCATAATTAAGGCATTAATGAGTTCGCCCCTAGCGCCCGGTATAGACTCCGGCAATTTATCACTGGCTTTTGGTGCCGCCTGCATACCTGACGATGCGCTCGATCTGTCAATGCTTTTGTCCGCCGCCGAAGTGGCGAAGAATATTGCTCAGCACAACGATTCACCACTCGTCTCTTATAAAGATTTGCGGTAAGCGGGCATGCTTATTTCATTGTCGACTGCAGTTTTGCCAGCATTTTTTTCGCTTGCTCGCAATCCGGATCGTTAGGTGCATTGGCGATGAACTTCTTCAGTTCAAGACAAGCCGCGTCCTTTTGCTCGTTCTTGGCCAGCAATAAGGCAAGATTGAACCTGGCGTCCTCTCTTTTTGGATCTAACGCCAGAACCTGTCTGTAATCGTTAATTGCTTCAAGAAGCCCATCTTGGCTGGGAAGTCTCGATAGAACCCAGGCGCGGTTGTAATAACAGTCAGGCTCCTTCTTGAACTGTTTGATCATTTCTAAGGAGAGTTTCTCTGCTTTCTCATACTCTTTAGCTTCTAAGAGCGACCTGAGCATCGGTGTTTCCAGGGTGACACGTTTGTTGTGGTCCAGATCGAGAGCGCGTTCATATTGCAGGTAGGCAGCTTTCCAATTGCGATTGGCTTCTTGCAGATGTCCAAGTTCAATGTGAGCTTCGGCATACTTCGGTGCGTATTGCTCAGCTTTGCGGGCCCAGACCAAAGCATCATCAAGGTCGCCGCACTTGGCAGCAGCAGCCGCTTCGCGCAACATAGGGATGGGGTCCATCGGCCTTTTCCAGCAGAGTTTGCGGTATGTTTTCCGCGCATTTGCATACTGCTTTCGCACCATTTGTTCGTCGCCGAGGGCGAGAAGTTTTTCGTAAACTCGATGGGCTAAGCGCTTTTCATCAACCGCTGCCTCTTTGTCATTAGCGGCTGGCGCGGCTGCGTGCGATGCCGATGCCGGCTGGTTTGTTTCTGATGTCGATTGATTTGTTTCCGATGCTGGTTGGTTTGTTTCTGATGTCGATTGGTTTGTTTCCGATGCCGGTTGCTTTGTTTCCGATGCCGGCTGGTTTGTGTCTGGTGCCGGTTGGTTTGTTTCTGATGCCGCATCGTCTGATGCTCGAGCAACTGGATTGAAAATGAATAAAGCGATGATGCCGGCGAAGGCCAATGCCAGTGCTAAATCAGTTCTCAGTCTCATCTATTCAAGACCATCACGATTGTATTTCTCAGTGCTTATTTTACCTGCCATTTTATATGACTGAATGGGAATCGAACCGGTAATTGTTGGTGCCAATAGTCTCTATCACTTAAGGTAGAATAGGCTGTTCTCGCGGTTCGGCCTAAGTTGTGGGTGGCAATTCGCAGTTAAATCGAAAACGGTGTGAACTCTTTGTCATCTATTAACACGACCAGCACTGATAAATCTGCGATCACCTTCGAGCTGCAAGCAGTCTGCCCATGGTCTCACGCCAGAGCCGGACTGTTGAGTACGCCGCACGGTGTTGTCGAAACACCCGTGTTTATGCCGGTTGGCACTAATGGCGCGCTTAAGGCCATGACCTATGACCAAGTTGAAGCCTGCCATGCCCAGATCGTGCTTGCCAATTCTTATCACTTGTATCTTAGACCTGGACACGATTTGATCGTCAAGGCTGGTGGCTTGCATAAGTTCATCGGCTGGAACAAGCCGATCCTTACAGATTCAGGTGGCTTTCAAGTTTTCAGTCTGGATCAGTTGCGAACGATTACTGATGATGGTGTCTTTTTCAAAGACCATAAAGGTGGGCGTAAGCATTTTATTGGTCCAAAACAATCGATGGAAATTCAAAACGCTCTTGGTGCGGACATAATTATGGCCTTTGACGATTGTGTCAAGAATCCCGCTACACGCGATCAAGCAAAAAGAGCGATGGAGCGGACCCATGAATGGTTAGCCAGCTGCGTGGCTGCCCATTCGTCTCTAGATAAGCAAGCGCTGTTCGGCATCGTTCAAGGGAGTATGTTTGAGGATCTCCGCGAAGAGTCAGCTAAGATTGTTCGAGCCTTCCCCCTGCCAGGTTATGCCATTGGAGGCGTAGCCGTTGGTGAGGACCGGAAGACAATTGAGCGGATAGTCGAGTTTACTACACCTTTGTTGCCTCAAGAAAAGCCTCGATATCTCATGGGAGTGGGCACGCCATGGGATATCGCAGTTGCCATTAAATATGGTATCGACATGTTTGACTGCGTTTCGCCAACGCGTTTGGCCCGACATGGTTCGGCCTTTACCAGCCAAGGCCGTATCGCTCTGCGCAATGCTTGTTTTATTGACGATTTCGCGCCGCTCGAATTAAACTGCCAATGTTTTACCTGCCAAAATCATAGTCGGGCCTACTTGAACCACCTCACCAAGCAAAAGGAAATGGCTGGCGCCATTTTGCTTTCTATACACAACGTCACGTATCTGATTGAGCAAGCGCAGGCTTGCCGTCAGGCAATACTGGCAGGAAGATTCAGAGAGTATTTCGAAAGCCAACTGCCGATCTTAAAAAATCTCGATGGCTGCTAGTCCTTGAGCTCCTTCACTTCTTGAGCTTCGACTTCATCGGGATTATTAGTTTCCATTTCGATCAGGGCAGGCTCTTTAACAACCAGTTTTGTTGGTTCCATACCCATCGATTGTTTCAATTGGGCCAATTCAGAATCGATATCGGTTTTGCCTTCGAAGGTCTTAAACTGTTTGTCCAGTGTGTCCGTACCCAATTCGGAGAGTGCGGCAGCTTTTGCTTCCCTCTCCTGCACTTTGTTCTCCATCCTTTCCATTACGGACATGGCACCAGATGCGGTTGTTTTGGAAAGAATTTCGTTGGCCTTGGTTGTGGCCTGCGCTGCTTTATCTCGGGCGATAAGCACTTGTTTTTTGGTGTAGGCTTTCTGTACTTCTGCTTCCAGATCAGTCAGTCTCTGGCGCAGCGTTGACGTCGATTCACGCTGCTGCTTGAGCTGAGCTTCTAAGTCAGTTGCCGCTTGTACATACTGTTGTCGCCTTTGTAAAGCTTGCTTAGCCAGATCGTCGTTATTTTGTTGCACGGCCATTGCCGCACGGTTTTGCCAGGTTGCCGCCTGATCTTTATTCTTTTGCAGTTGTTGTTCGAGTTGCTTTTCAGTGGCGATCGCCTGGGCTACTGCTTGCCTCACCTGAACTAAGTTGGACTGTAAATCTTGATAGGTCTGCTCCAGCATCATTGCTGGATCTTCGATGCGACCCATTAAGGCGTTCATCAGAGCCTTAAATAGATTCGCCAGTCGCTCAAACATTGACAACTCCTTCCAACTTTTTGGTCATTTGGACCATGTAATACCGCAGCGCTCGTTTAGCATTAAATAATAAGTGTATCAAAACTACAGTCTCTTATTCCCCGCATGATGTTCGGTGACGCTCTCTGGTAATGCCCAATATGTCGCTTTGCTGGCAAAGCCATGAGAGTTAAGCATTGAGCGACATTACTTTCAAGAAAGAGGAGATATGAAGAAGAAGATTCTGGGGGACGATTCAGTATTGAGGTCGCTCGCCAGCGCTGGAACGTCTGTTTTGTCTATCGGTGTTCTTTCGGGGTTTGGCGCCTGGGGAGGCTTTCAACTTGACCAGCATTTCCATACGGCTCCCTGGTTGGCGATAATTCTGGCGCTTTTGGGACTGACACTGGGTTTGGCCAAAATGGTATTGGACGCACTGGCCAGCGAAAAGAAGTAATACTTTCGCAATAGTCACTTTCGCGGGCTGCGGCAGTGCATCTGCTATCATCAACGACGAGCACGACGAGGTTTGCTGAATAGCAGGTATTGGCATGCCTGTCGTTTGGTGGCCAAATTACTCAGACCAGATTACTCAATTCAAAATAACCATATGCTAGGCAAAAATCTTCCCCTTTCGTACTTCGCGCCCACCACTGAAGGGACTGCAATTGGTGCCATTCATGTCGACACGGTTGTCTTGAGCGCCGTCTGCATGCTCGGCATCCTGGCCTATACAGGCAGCGTTAGCAAGAGACTGGTGGTTGAGGGACCTGGCGACAGGCATCAAGGTCTTTTGGAAGGCGCCTACAACTTTTTAGACGATCTGGCTAAGGGTCAGATTGGCCACCACTACAAGACTTTCTTTCCGCTCATTGCCTCAATCTTTATTTTTGTGTTAATTGGTAATTTCATTGGCGTGGGCCCGTGGAAAGTGCTGGAACAGCTGCCGCATTGGCCCCGGATCGAAGGCGGTAGAGAAGCTTTCGAGATCGCTTCGCCTACTACGGACTTTAACGTGACAGCGGCATTGGCCACGATCTCGCTTCTCACATACCTGGGTTCTGGATTCTGGAGGCACGGCCTGAGTTTCGCCAAAACGCTATTCTTCAGCCCCATGTCCTTGATCGAGCTGATGGATATGGTCGTCAGGCCCGCCACTCTTGCTTTACGGTTGATGGTTGTGATCACTGCCGACGAGCTAATGCGCGGCGCCATTATCTTTATTTTCCCCTTTCTCCTCCCTGCCGGAATTATGGGATTTGAGCTGTTTATCGGTGTTATTCAAGCTTTTGTCTTCGCCTTATTGACTTCGATTTATATCGGTCTGACAGTGGCGGAGCATCATTAAAGCGCGTATCCCCGCTCGGCAACGGCTCCGCACCGTGCGTGCCTCCTGCAACATGGGCTTGCTTCGCTCGCCTGTGAGCCGGGGCCGCTTTGTTTTGCTTTTTGCTCTTTTGGTAATTTCGACTTGTTATAATTTGGGTCGGCTTAGTTAAGGTGAACGTTCCTTGCGTGTTAGCGCAAGCCAGTTCGCTTTAGGGTGTTGGCCGAATCATTCTTAGGAAGCTCGGCAATAGATATTTACAGTGACAAGAGGAGAAATTCAGTGGATCACCAACTTATCGCTCAAGCGGGTGCCGTCGCGGCTGACGCCAATACTGTTATCAAAGCAGCCTCTTTGGTCGGCGCGGGTATCGCTGTCGTCGGTGTATTTGGACCGGGAATCGGCATCGGACTGGCCGGAGCGCGCGCCCTGGAAGGCATGGCCAGACAACCGGAAATGGCCACCAAATTGTTGGCCAATGCGATCATCATTGCTGCTCTGATGGAAGCGCTCGGTCTTTTAGCCTTCGTCATTGCCATTTTGCTGTATAGCTACGGTACCAAGATCTAAAAATCTAGAAATCTAATTGATTTGCCAATATGGCGGCAGCGCCGGCTGGCAACCACCGTTAACTATGGATGCGCCCTGAATGTTTCAGTTAGACCCCACCTATTTTATTTTCATGGTCATGTTCTTGCTTTTCATTAAAGCCTTGAACGTGGTCTATCTCAAGCCGGTCGGTTCAGCAATTGCTAAACGTCGTGCGCGAGTGACGGAAGATATTGATGCTGGTTCTTCCTGCCGTTCAGAAGCGGCTCAATTGGTATCAGGCTATGAAAAGCATCTGCATGAAATTAGATTGCAAGCTCAGGCTCTCATTACTGATGTCACTCTCAAAATGCAAAAGCAGAGGTTGGCCGAAGTCAAAGTAGTACTTGCTGAAGGGCAGACGAAACTGGAGGCGGCCAAAAAAGAAATCGAAGCAGAGCGTGCTAACTTGCTTGCCAGCCTGGTCGAGGAAGAGAAGGTGATCGTTGAAAGCATCATGCGTAAACTGCTTGGCGCCAACATCAAAGTCAGCCTGGATTCTGCGGTTGTGCATCGCGCTCTAGAGGAGACCAGGTAGTGTTTCTGTTTGCGGAAATGAATATATACGAAGCAGCGAAATCGCTTTTTGATAACAACGTAATTAATTGGTTGGTCCTGGCAGCAGCACTGATCTATCTGTGGAACAAGCACGCGCCGCCAATGTTTAAAGCACGTGAGGATACCATCAATGCTGCATTGCAAGATGCTGCCCTGGCGAAAAAGCAAGGCGAAGAAATACTGATTGAGCAGCGAAAGAAAATTGCCAACGCTGAAGAAGATGCTAAGAAAATATTGGCCGATGCCAGGGCGATTGCTGACGAAATGCAGCAGCAGTTAGCACTGCAGACAGAAAAAGAGATAGCCGATCTGGAATCGAAAATTGAGCAGCAAATTGCGACCGAGCGCCAGCTGGCCATTTTGCAATTACGGGAAGCGGCAGCGAGAGCAGCGATCAGTTTGACTGAGAAAATTTTGCCCTCATTGTTGGATGAATCAGCGAAGGCGCGCCTACTTACTCAGTTTATGGAACAGTTGGACAAGGAGGCCGGCAGCGGTACGACGTTTCGGGCGCAAAGCTTAGAATCCATCAATCGCTAAACAAATGCTAAGTCTATGTCAATAATCAATCGAAGTGAGCCGGAGACATTATGAAAAGAGAAGCGAGTTCAGCAGCCGGGCAATATGCCGAAGCGATTTTAGACATCGCTCACGCAGCCGGTGCCTCCGCTAGCGATCTTATTCTCAATGATTTGAAGTCGATCAATCAAGTCTTCGAAACCAATTCCGATCTTGGCCTGGTTCTTGGTCATCCCTCGGTGCCGACAGAGGACAAGCGCAAGATCATAGTCGAGCTGTTTCGCAGCCGCATTCAGGAATTGAGTCTGCGATTGATCGAATTACTATTGGATAAACGACGTATTTATCTTTTGCCGGCAATCGAACAGGAATATCGCAAGTTCTTGAATATTCGCAAGAATATTGTCAGCGCGAGCCTGGCCAGTGCCGACAAATTGAGTGAGAGGGCGGTTGCCGATATCAAAGCGAGGTTGACGGAGCATCTAGGCAGTAGCTTGGAACTGGACGTGACAGTCGACCAATCGCTTTTAGGTGGAGTGGTTTTGAGATTAGGCGATCAAGTAGTGGATGGCAGTCTCAAGGGCAAACTTGAGAACTTAGAGAGGATGTTGCTTTCTGTATAAGCAACGGCAATGCGAGCTGCGTGCATCGAGGCAAGTGACTAGGATAACGAGGAAGAAGGACAAGAGAGGATAGACGAATGGCAATCCGACCCGATGAAATTACATCTGTACTCAAGGCTCAGTTAGAGCAATATCGCTCGACATTGAGCGTCAGCAATATCGGTAGCGTTCTCCAGGTTGGGGACGGTATTGCGCGAGTCTACGGCATGGAAAAAGCGATGGCTGGTGAGCTGGTCGAATTTGAGGATCCGGATCACACGCGGGGCATGGTCTTGAACCTCGAGGAAGATAACGTCGGGGTTGTCATTCTTGGTGAAGGGCGCCAAATTAAAGAGGGCATGAATGTCAAAACGACCGGCTTGATCGCCTCCACACCTGTTGGTGAAGCGTTGCTTGGGCGTGTGATCAATCCGATCGGATTACCTCTGGATGGCAAGGGACCGATCGCCGCCACTGAGACAAGCCCGATTGAAGTGAAAGCACCGGGCATCGTGCAGCGCAAGTCTGTGCACGAACCGCTAATGACTGGAATAGCCGCTATCGACGGGATGATTCCGATTGGTAGAGGGCAAAGAGAGCTGATTATCGGTGATAGACAGACTGGAAAGACTGCCATTGCCATTGATACCATCATCAATCAAAAAACCCAACCCAATCGTCCGGTCTGTATTTACGTTGCGATCGGGCAGAGAGACAGCAACGTTGGTCGCATTCAAAAGGTGCTGGAAGAGCACGGGGCCATGGAATACACCGTTATTGTTGATGCTTCGGCTACTGCCGCACCTGCCTTGCAGTTCCTGGCACCATATACAGCGGCGGCCATCGGCGAATACTTTATGCACAAGGGGATGCATGCTCTTTGTGTCTATGACGATCTGTCCAAACACGCTCAAGCGTATCGGGCCATGAGCCTTTTGTTGCGCCGTCCTCCAGGTCGCGAAGCTTATCCCGGCGACGTGTTCTACCTGCATAGCCGCTTATTAGAACGGGCGGCCAAACTTAGCGATGCTCTAGGTGCTGGCTCGCTGACCGCGCTACCGATTATCGAAACTCAAGCCGGTGATGTTTCCGCGTATATTCCCACGAATGTGATTTCGATCACTGACGGTCAGATTTTCTTGGAGACGGACTTGTTCTATGCGGGCGTGCGTCCGGCGATTAATGCCGGCATTTCAGTAAGCCGAGTTGGTGGTGCTGCTCAAAGTAAAGCCATGAAGATGGTCGCCGGTAAGCTTCGTCTGGATCTAGCGCAATTTCGTGAGCTGGAGGCGTTTGCGCAATTCGCCTCCGATCTGGACAAGGCGACACAAGACCAAATTCGCCGCGGTCAGAAATTGACTGAGGTCCTCAAGCAGCCACAATATCAGCCGCTCTTGTTATCACAACAGGTTTCGATAATTTACGCCGCCAATCGTGGTGTTCTTGATGATGTCGACAACAAAGAAATTCCCAGATTTAAGTCAGAATGGTTCAAGTATCTTTCCGCCCAAGCGAAAGAGCTGGAGGCCAAGTTGAACAAAGGCGATAAGCCTTCGGCCGAGGACGAGCAAGCTTTGTACGACCAGCTCGTTAAGTTCAAAAACAACTTCTTCCGCGCTTGAGCCCCGAGAGCACAACTAAATGGCAAACTTAAAAGCAATCCGCAATAGAATCAAGAGCGTTCAGGCGACGCGGAAAATCACGAGCGCAATGCGACTGGTGGCGGCGGCGAAAGTACGCCGCGCCCAAATGCGTGTGCAGGCAGCCAGACCTTTTACTTCTGCTGTGATTCAAATGTTGCGGGAAGCGGTCGCTGAAACGAGCCCTGTTGATCTGCAAGAGTTGCCGCTTTTGCATCCACGACCGAGCATCAAGAAAGTTGGCATTATTGTTTTGGGTTCTGATAGAGGTTTGTGTGGTGCCTACAATACAACCGTTTTCCGGGAAGTTGTTCAACGCATCCAACAACTGCGCAACGAAGGCAAAGAAGCGGCCCTGATCCTGGTTGGACTGAAGGCTGTGTCCTTCTTTAAATCGATCAAGGTTGAGAGGTTGAAAACCTACACTCTTCTGCCGGCTGTTCCGACAGTGCAAGAAGGGAAGTTGATCGCCGACCAAGCCGCCGAGATGTTTGTCAAAGGACAGATCGACGCTGTCGAAGTGATGGGCACCAAGTTCATTTCCATGTTGCGATCGGAAGTCGTTACCAGCAAGTTTCTGCCGGTCGCCGTGCCTGAGAAGGCCATACATAATGTCTTGAAGCCAGAGCGCCTTTTTGAACCCTCAATCATGGAAGTAATGGAAAAAGAGCTTTTGCCAAAGTATATCGAAAATACGATCTATCAAGCGCTGCTCGAGGCAAGCGCGTCTGAGTTGGCTGCCAGAATGAATGCCATGACTAATGCCACCAATAATGCCCGGGACCTGATTAATGGGCTGACATTGGTTTACAACAAGGCGCGCCAGTCCAGCATCACCCAAGAGCTGCTGGAAATCGTTGGCGGTGCCGAAGCGCTCAGAGGTTAGGGTGGACAACGTCTATCCCCTCAGTTCTGGCTGCCGGAGCTTATCTCATATAAAAGAGTGTCTAGTGGTGCTCTTCGTCGCATAATCCTATCCTCAATCTTATGGGGTAGACACAAGATCTGTGGCCAGTTAAGCATCCTCAGGAATGTCTAAACTGAGCGCCGTGCAGGCAAAGCTATAATGGAGGCAATGGCTGATTTAACTGGACAAACTAGCATTTTGAAAAGAACTGGCGATAGCCAGCCGGATGAGCTGGAAGTAGCAGCAGCGGTAACGGCGATTTGGAAATATATGCAGCGCAATGCCGAAGAAACAAACAGTTTAGACCCCAGTTGTTCTGACACCGGTACTGGTGCCTGGCAGAAAGCTGCCAGATTGGAAGGAGCCGGATTGTTCAAAATCCGCGAACCGTTATTTCGATTTCGCTCAAAATCCAGATCACTTTGGCCTGCGTCGTTGTCCATTAGCTTGTATCTGGCAATTCTTCTGATTTTCATTGGCCCGCCAGCGCCTAGCCTAGCTCAAGGACTAAACGCTATGCCGACTTCGACAATTGACAACAACAATCAAGTCTTTACCGATGAGACAAGAAGAACGACATTAAGAATAGGACTGGCCATGAACTGTGCGCATGCAGATGTCGTGGCTGTCGATGGGGCTGAAATTCGATCGGCTGACTCCGGTGCGCTTGTGGCGTCGTTGCCGGCCAATAGTCAATGGTCCGTGTCCTTAGCCCATAGCGGTGCCGATTTTCAACTAACTTTTCGGTCTCTCAAAAATGGCGACGTTGCCAATGTGGTGGCGTCTGGCACTAGATTTAGTGGCAGCGCCTATCGCAATGTCGCTTTCATTCACCCAAGCGCCCCACCTATCGCTCGGATTTTAGCGCTGCCGTTCTATTCCGTGAACGAATCGACCGGCTTCAGCCCGGGGAATTATCAAAACGGTTATCTGATTACGCCGGCTGGCGTCGACTCGGCTGGCGTTATTCAGATCAATGGCAAGCTCTATCGCGGCTCTTTCTGGCTGAGGCCGGTATCGAGTTTGAAAGGACCAGACGGCCAGAGTTTGGCTCTTGCCTTCCATGTTATCAATGTCATTGATTTAGAGGACTATCTGCTCTCGGTAGTACCTTCTGAAATGCCTAGCAGTTGGCCGGCAGAGGCGCTGAAGGCTCAGGCGATCGCTGCTCGTTCTTATGCTGTGGCCAACATAGGTAAACATGCCAAAGATGGATACGACCTAAAGGCGACGACAGAGGACCAGGTTTACTCGGGTATTGCCACCGAGCATGAGACGTCCAATCTGGCCGTGGCCGAGACGGAGGCGTTGGTGCTTAAGCATGACAATAAGCCGATTTCAGCTCTTTTCCACAGCACCAGCGGTGGTAGTACCGACGTAGCGGAAGCGATTTGGGGCAAACCGCTGCCTTATTTACAATCTGTGCCGGACTATGATGACGCATCGCCTCATTTTTCTTGGACAAGACGGATTGCAGTCAAGGATATTGAGAAGACATTGCCGGACATTGGGCAGGTACTAGCGATTGATATTATTGCCCGGACTGCTTCCAACCGTGCCCAATATGTGTTGATTCAAGGTTCCAACGCCTCTAAACTGTTATCGGGCGAATCAATGCGCGGTTTCTTTAAACTGCCCAGCAGCCTATTTAATGTGGGTTGCGAAGAAAATGGTTACGTCTTTGCCGGACGTGGTTCCGGGCACGGCCTGGGGATGTCACAATATGGAGCGAGAACTCTGGCAGAACGCGGCTATAATGCAGCGCATATCTTATCGTATTACTATAAAGACGTAGCCATAGACTTTATCTGTGCTCAGTCTGGCATTTGAGGCAATGTAATTGTTGGTACAAATTTTCGCTGTTTTCGTGATGCTCGCTATTTTGAGCGTGCTGATCATTGTCCATGAATGCGGGCATTTTTCCGTCGCTCGGTTCTTTGGTTTCCAAACGCCTGTTTTCGGCTTTGGCTTGCCTTTTGGTCCATATTGGGTAGCCGGTAAGAAATGGGGAACTGAATTCCGCATCCACGCCTGTCTTCTTGGTGGTTATGTGGCTATCCCGGAGCTGGGTGATGAATCCAACCAGGAAGCGTTTGGCGTACCGCTTCAGCCGTTTAAGAAGTTTCCTATTTGGCAACGGGCACTGGTTGCCTTTGCCGGTGTCGGCTCAAACATTATCTTCGCTTATCTGATCTCACTGTTCATGTTTATGTATCTGGGACAGCCCACCCAGGTGACGGAGGTGGACAGTTTTATCGCCTCCAATCCAATCGCTATGCAGTCCGGTATTAAGCCAGGGGACGAGCTGGTCGCTATCGACAATGAAGAGATCACCAATCCTGACGACGCAGTGAGCTATTTAACCAGTCATAAGAGTCAAGCGGTGCAGGTTAAAGTTTTGCGTGATCGCCAGGCGGTGACGATAGCGATGACCACCAATGCCAACGGCAAAGTCGGTATGGCACTGATTGCCAAACCTCCCTTGGCTTATCGCAAGGTCTCAGGCAGTTTTTTTGAAGTGGCTGGGCGCGCTGGACACTGGCTTTCTAAAATGACCTGGAACTTGATCGACGGGCCTGGCCAGATGATTCAAGGGCTGGCAGATTCTGCGACTGGCAAAAGCCCACCGGCTGGTCATGTCAAGATCAGCCTGGGCGATCTTCACGGTGTTCTGGCGGTTGTCAAAATTGGCGCCGACATTGCCCAGAAGGATTGGAGCCAGTTATTTATTTTCACGGTTCTGATCAGCATGGATTTGGCGATCATCAACTTGGTGCCGTGGCCCGCACTGGACGGCGGTCATTTAGCATTTATGGCTTTCGAGGCAGTGCGTGGTCGGCCAATGGGTGAACGAGCGCAAGGCGAAATCGTCAAATGGGGGTTTGTCGGATTGCTGGTTTTAATGGTCTTTATTATGTTCAATGACGTTAGTGCATTGTTAACAGGCAAGCTGGACTATACAAAGAAGGATGCGGCGAGCCCATCACCATCGAAGTGAAAGCTTAGTTCAGCAGGAGTATGTCATGCCGTTTTATGAATATCGTTGCCAAGACTGTCGAAACGTTTTTGGTGAAGAACGGGCAATGAGCGAGATGGTGCAACCGAAATGTGTAGCGTGTGGCAGTGAAACTGTTAATCGGATCTGGAACGCATACATAAGAGCCGGCGGCATCCAACCCGATGTAGGCCAAGGTACCACCAAAAATAGTGCCAGCAAATCATCTTGCGGATCTTGCAGCAGTCATTCTTGCGGTACCTGCCACTAGTCCATGATAGTATGCTTATTAGGAGTGCAGTCTTCGCCACAACCTAAATTTGGGGGCTTGACGTTGGCCGCAGTCAGGGTATCTTGGATTAAGTAACGACTCACTTTGTTTTGACGCGCCTCATATTTCAATTAAATCCGAAGGGGAGGATTGTGCATGGATATTCTTCTGAAAGACCCAATGGTTTGGGGATCTATTTTGGTGATGCCTTTAGCGATCATTGGTCTGGCAGTGTTTTGGAAAAAGTTGAAAGAGAGAAAAACAACTGACGAACAAAAACAAGGTGCTGAATAAAAGCGAGGCAACTCCGCTTAGTTATTCAGGAAAAAATTTCGAGCATTAAATGCGGCGCGGAAGTTCGTCACCTTTAGCAGTGGCTGATAAATTAACAACCGCTACCAGTAAGCCAGATAAGTGCACCCTTGGTGCCATCGTCTTCGTGCGAAAGCATTACCGCTAGCTCATCCAGTTCGTCCTGAGCCAACGGAAATGATTCTGATTCGTTGGGAAATTCTTGTGTCATCACGTCTTTGGCATAGCTTTCTACTGCGTGTTTGCAGCTTTCGGCTAAATTAGCGTAGCGTCTGACAAAACGCGGCTGAAAATCTGTATATTTGCCGAACAAGTCATCAGTGACCAGAATTTGCCCGTCGCATTCGTTTCCAGCACCAATGCCAATTGTAGGAATTTGCAGACGCTGAGTAATTACTTTCGATACCGCAGATGGCACCATTTCCAAAACCAGACTAAACGCGCCGGCACGCTCAAGTGCGTCAGCATCGTGAATAAGCTTCAGTGCTTCTTCGGCATTTCGGCCTTGGACGCGCACGCCACCTAAGCCATGCACCGATTGCGGTGTAAAGCCAAGGTGTCCCATTACCGGAATACCCATGCCTACTAATCTTTCAATGACCTCCAGACTGAGTTTGGTGGCACCTTCCAATTTAACTGCATGCGCTTGAGCTTCCTTAACAAATCGTCCGGCATTGCTGATTGCTTGAATGATGTCCACCTGGTAGCTCATGAAAGGCAGGTCGGCTACCACCATCGCTCTTTCGACACCACGTGTAACCGCTTTAGTATGATGAAGCATTTCATCGACTGTAACGGCATGCGTTGTTTTGTGACCCAAAGCCACCATGGCTAAACTGTCTCCAACAAGGATCACATCAACGCCCGCTCGATCAAGAATTTGCGCTGTTGAGTAATCGTATGCGGTCAAGGCGACAATTTTTTTTCCTTCTTGTTTATATTTCACCAGAGTCAAAGTCGATACACTCTTTTTGCCTGGTTGAGATTGTTTGCTCATGGTAATTTTGCCTTGCTCCGACCGTTATAACCTGCATTATAGCCGCACCGTGTTCTGGTACGAATGCTGAGAAAGCGATCATTGACAATTGTCTAGTAACCGCGCCTGCGTTTTAGCTCTTCCCGCGCTCGTTGACGCGCCTCCTCTTGTTGCAGAGAAACAATGTGTTTGGGGTCGTACGGATAGCGACCAGCGTGTTCATGAAACTTTTGGTACATGAGTCCGGCGTCGGCAGCCAGATTCATCTTTTCCAAAAGATAAGCCATATTGTAATAGAGTCCGTCATATTGTGGCTTGAGTGCCATTGCTGCTTGATATTTCTCCAATGCTTTGGGCAAATCTCCGCCGGCTTCCAGCATGGCACCTAGATTCTGAAGCGCTCCAAAAGAGTGAGGATCTAGTTCCAGGGCGCGCTCGAAACTTGCCTTTGCTCCAGTTACGTCACCATTATCTACTTGATTGATTCCCTTCCAAATCAAAGCTTGAATCTCGCCTGGATCGACCTGTCTTTTATGCGGCTTTGCTGATGCTTTTAATTCATGTCGTAACTCATTGATGTGCTTGACTGTTTCCACGTTAGTAGCTTGGAGGCTCGCCACTTTGCGCCAAGCGCTGTCTGCATTAGGCCAATCACCGATCACTTCGTAGCTCTTGCCGCTAAGCGTGTTTGCCAAAATTGGATCAACTTTCGGATAGTTCTTTCCTTCCGTGTACGCTGGGCCGATTTTGTCGATTTGCTCGGTCTCGTCGATCGCGCGGTAAGGATCACCACGCAAATAACGGAGTTTGGCTAACTCGTAGTGAGCTGCTGCCAATTTGGGATCTTTCAACAACGCGGTTCTAAATGCTGTCTCCGCCTCATCAAGATTGCCCTGGGCACAGAGTATAACCCCGAGGTGATAGAAAATAAGCGGATTATCCGGCGCGCACTGGGCGGCAGTTTTCAGTTTTTGAACAGCATCCTCTAAGCTGCCGCTTTGACCGGAGATCACTCGCTGATAAATGGCTAACCCCAGCGCTTCTTGCGCTTCCGGATAGTTCGGATTCAAACGGGTGGCCGTATCATACAGGTCGATCGCTCGATCGAGATCGCCCTTTTTTTCCATGATCGTGCCCAAATAGTAATAGGCTTGAGGGTATTTGGGATCGGAGCGAATGCACTCCTCAAAAGCTTTTTGGGCTGCATTCTGCTGGTCAGTTTTTAGAAGAAAAACGCCGTAGTTACTGCGGCAAGCCACATAGTTATAGTCAAGCGAGAGTGCCTGTCTAAAGCGGGTATCAGCCATGACGTTATCGCCGAGCCCCGAATAGGCTAGGGCTTCCAGGTTCATGATCTCCTTTCTCGTCGGGTCCATCGGTTCTGCCAGCCGTAGGAGCTTAAGAGCGGTCGCGTAATCGCCTATCTGGAAAGCTTCTACAGCTTTGGCAAAAAGTGCATTCACTGCCAACCGTACCCGAGGATCACCGGTCATCGGTCGATAGGGTTGAGCTTTGACGTCGGCATTTAATTGCCAAAGTAACGTCGTCAAGGCAACGGTTGTCAGAACAGAGGCAGCGATGACTCGCATAGAGAACCCGTAAGTAATCAGGCGAGATCTATTCTATGTGATTCGGGGTGATTCGAAGATAAAGGTTACCAGAGCTTAGGACGACAAGCGTACGGCGGTACCGATCGAAGTTGATACCACATTTGGTGCTTTGCTAAATAAATTAAGCAATACAAGTTGCTTGTGCAAACTGTCTATGGAGATGCAGCCAAGGGAAGACGAGGCAGATTGGAAAGATAAGTCAGGGCCCTGGGTTGGATTTGTGAAGGTTGGAGATAGTGGCAGGTGATTAAAATGTGACATGACCAGCAGTACGCGAGGCGGAAGCTGCACAGAGGAAGCACCATTCAATTCATAGAGAGTTGATAGGATGTCACATTTTAACAACACGGCACTAAGGGTACTCTGACTTGTTCAGTCATGCTTCGGGCTTTTATAGCTGTCCTTGAAATTTCCTTAATGCCAAAATGGACGGGCGACTACTGCCTGCTCTCCGTTTCCTCTCTGGCATAATGGTCGGGTTTCCCAAAAGTGCTGTTTTCAACAGGAAAAACAGAGGGGCTCACCACAGTGGACAATCCTGCTTTAGAAAAACGCGTTCCTCCCTCGGAGCAGGTCATCTTCGACCGGATAAGAGGCACAATCTTTGGCGCTATTTGTGCTAATTCTTTGGGTGGCAGCGCCGTCGGCTTGAATTTCAAAGAAATCGCCGGCACTGTCGGCTTATCTGGATTGCGTGACTTTGCGCCAGGCCTTTCGAGGAGCCTATTGCCGGATCACCAGGCGGGGGATCTGTTGGCTGACGCATATCTGGGCTTAGCGTTGGGAGAGAGTCTTGTTGGGCACGGCGGCAGATTGGACAAAGGCGATCTGAAACAGCGCTTCGAGAAGTTGTTGACCGATCCAGATTTTCTCAGCGCTGGTCCCGGCGTTCCATGCGTATCGGCCTTACGGCGCATGGTCGATGGAGAGGCACCAACCAGAGACGAGCCGGAATCGACGCATGGCAACGCCGTGTCCAGAGTGTTTCCAGCTGGCTGTTTACCTGGTGCTGGCAAGACTGAAGAGCCGGTAAATATCGCCATCCAGCAGGCCAGGTTAACGCATGGTGATGAGCGGGCGGCGGCGGCGGCGGCAGTAATTGCCGATAGCATTAGCTATTTCATTTATGGCGGACTCATGGACAGTGTCAATGACGTGCGAGCTTATGTTCGCCGAGAATTGGAGATCGCCAATCGATTCGATCAGCGTTTTGCCGAGGCGTGGGATGACATCGCACCTGATCTGGATTATGGTAATCCCGCAACTGAACTGCCATATTCATTGATTAACGTGCAATCGAGTGTGAATGAATTGGCACCAACTGCAGTGGGAATTTTCTTGATTTTCAGACATAGTGCTGAAGAGGCAATTTGCGCGGCGGCCCGATCAGGTGGGGACACTGATAGAGTGGCAGCGATTGTCGGCGCCCTGTCCGGTGCCTACCACGGAGTGGCAGGAATACCTGAGCGCTGGCTGAGCAAGATCAAGCAAAAGTCACGTATTGAAGAATTATGTGACGGATTTTCCAAGTTGTGGTAGCGAGCTTTTTACTTGATCTCAGTAAGAAAGGTAGTAATGGATGAGTAAATTAACAGATAACGTGGCCATCATCACCGGCTCAGGCAGAGGCATCGGCAAAGCGATAGCCAAAGTGTTAATGCAGGAAGGTGCTTCGATTGTGATCAGTGATATCAACGAAGAGTTGTGCAACGCTACAAAAGAGGAGCTCTCGCAAGCCGGCGGCAAAGTGCTCGGAGTGCCATGCAACGTCACTGCCAGTGACAGTATCGAAAAGATGGTTCAGACAGTGATGGATAAATGGGGGCGTGTCGATGTTCTCGTTAACAACGCTGGTATCACAAGAGACGATTTGTTCATGCGCATGACCGAAGAGAATTGGCAAGCTGTCATCGATACGAACTTGACCTCCGCGTTCAAGGTGACCAAACCGGTACTGAAGGTGATGTCTAAACAGCGTTCCGGACGGATTATCAATATTGCCAGCACAACGGGGGTGCACGGAAACTTTGGGCAGTGTAACTATGCTGCGGCTAAAGCTGGCTTGATCGGTTTCACGAAATCAATCGCCCTGGAGTATGCCTCGCGTAATATCACTGCCAATGCAGTGGCGCCCGGATTTATCGACACTGATATGACACGTAAATTGGGTGAGGAAATCATTAAAAACTACACAGACAAAATTCCGCTCAAGCGTATGGGCACGCCCGACGACATCGCTCAGGCCGTGCTCTTTTTCGCCGCGGGCGGCGCGTATGTGACAGGGCAAGTATTGGAAGTAAATGGTGGTCTTTACACATAGCATGCCGGTTGTCAAACATCGATTTGGCAAATCCCCTGGCTGCCAATGGACAAAGAAACGTAATCCAAAAATGATGCATGGCTTACGACGTGATATTCTAGTTCCCTTGGCTCGCCCTAAGTGGTTAGCTTTGTTTCTCACGCGTTTTCGGATATGGGGGTATTAAGCACACATGGAAGAGAAGGAAGCCTTCGAGCGAGTAAAGAAGGTGGCCGTTGCGCAGTTGAATGTAAATGCCGACGAGGTAACGATGGAGGCAAGCTTCACCAAGGATCTCGGTGCTGATTCTCTCGACACAGTCGAGCTGGTCATGGCTCTTGAAGAGGAGTTCGGCATGGAAATTCCTGACGAAGACGCCGAAAAGATAACCACCGTCGGTGAAGCTGTTAAGTACATCGCCGCTCACATTTAGGTTCTCGGAATATTTGGTAATCGCTCCGCTCTCCGCGCGATGCGTGTCTAATCGAGTGTTTGAGTGATGGCGAAAGAACGGGTAGTGATAACCGGAATAGGCACAGTCTCTGCAGTAGGGATTGGGAAAAAGGCCTTCTGGGACGGAATCGTGGCTGGGAAATCAGGTGTCAGTCGCATTACGCGCATCCCTGAGCGGTATCGCTGCGCGTGCCTGATCGGTGCTGAAATACCGGACTTTGAACCGACCAAATATGTCGATGCGAAACAGGCAAAACGCATGGACCGCTTCATTCAGTTTGCGATCGCTGCCAGCCGGCTGGCAGTTGAAGATGCAAATTTGGACGTGCACAAGGAAGATCCTGAGAGGGTGGGCGTGGTCGTAGGTTCTGCCGCTGGCGGCTTCGAATCGATCGATCAGCAATTTCACAATCTGATCAACAAGGGTCCTGAGAGAATCTCACCATTTACGGTGCCAATGCTGATCGTCAATATGGCGGCTGGGTGGGTTTCTATTTTGCATAATGCTAAAGGGCCCAACACTTGCTCGGTCACCGCCTGTGCTACCTCGACCAATTCCATCGGCGACGCTTTCATGATTATTCAACGCGGCGATGCAGACGTGATGTTTGCTGGCGGCAGTGAAGCACCGATGACCGGTTTGGTCATGGCTGGTTTTGCCGCTGCCCGCACACTTTCTCTGCGCAATGATCAACCGGAAGCAGCTAGCCGACCATTCGATAAAGATCGTGATGGTTTCGTGATGGGCGAAGGTGGTGCCATTCTCATTCTGGAGTCGCTCGCTCATGCTCAGGCTAGAGGCGCGCACATTTATGCGGAGCTAGTCGGCTACGGTATGACCGGTGATGCCTTCGATATTGTCCAGCCTTGCGCGGATGGAGACGGTGCAGCCAGGGCGATGACGCAAGCGCTTAAGCATGCGGAGATCGAACCGACGGATGTTACATACATTAATGCCCACGGTACATCGACACCGTTGGGAGACAAGGCCGAAACTGCAGCCATTAAGCGAGTTTTTGGTAATTATGCCAAAAACGGTTTGGCTGTCAGTTCGAGCAAATCAATGACTGGACACCTCTTAGGTGCAGCCGGCGCGATCGAGGCAGCAATTTCTGTTCTGGCGATTCATGATTCCATTCTGCCGCCCACTATCAATTTGCACAATCCTGATCCAGAATGTGACCTGGATTACGTGCCAAATGTCTCCCGCCGAGGGGTGCCGGTTAATATATCAATGTCCAATAGCTTTGGCTTTGGCGGTCATAATGCCAGTTTAATTTTCAAGAAATACCTAGCTTAAAGCTAGAGCTGAGGCTTTCATGCGAGAACTTATTGGGAAGAGCATCAGAGAACTGCGAGCGCTCATCGATAAGAAACAGGTCAGTGCAACAGAAGTTTTGCATGCTCATCAAGAGCATACAAGGAAACATGAAAAAGACGTCGATGCTTTCATCTCCTTTACCGACGATCTCGCTGAACGGCAGGCAAAAGCAGTCGATGCGCGCATCGCCGGTGGTGAAGAGATACCTCCTTTGTCAGGTATCCCGGTGGCGATCAAGGACAACATGTGCGTGCCCGGCTATGGCACTACTTGCGCCAGCAAAATATTGGCCGGCTTTGTTCCCACTTATACCTCAACAGCAGTGCAACGATTGTTTGATGCTGGTGCAATCTGTCTGGGGAAGACCAACCTGGATGAATTTGCCATGGGCTCGTCTACCGAAAATTCATCGATCAAAAAGACGCGCAACCCATGGAATTTCCAGTGCGTACCAGGTGGCAGCTCGGGTGGATCTTCGGCGGCGGTTGCGGCGGGCTTCACGACCATCGCTCTCGGCTCAGACACTGGCGGCTCCATCAGACAGCCGGCATCGTTATGCGGTGTGGTTGGTATGAAGCCAACTTATGGCTTGGTTTCTCGCTTCGGTTTGGTGGCATTTGCCTCAAGTCTGGATCAGATTGGTCCATTTGGCCGAAGCGTTGAAGATGTAGCAATAACGCTTACGGCTATTGCCGGACACGATCGCCGTGATTCCACATCACTTGCCCATTTTGTTGACCAAAATGGACAGGCAACAAGCACAAAGAATGGCACAATCGACTTTGCTCACGAGCTTGCCACAAAATCGCCGCCCGATTTAGTAGGACGGCTTAAGATCGGCCTGATTAAGGAGTTGCTCGGTGATGGGATCGATCAAGAGGTACGCCAATCTGTTTTAGACGCGGCCAAAGTTTTCGAGGGATTGGGAGCCAAGATTGAGGAGGTATCGATACCCCAGGCTAAGAACGCGCTGCCGGTGTATTACATTATCGCCATGGCCGAAGCAAGTGCCAATCTTGCCAGATTTGATGGTGTCAAATATGGTTACCGGCACAAAGATGCGACAGACATTCTTTCAATGTATCTAGCCACTCGCCAGGAAGGCTTTGGTGCCGAAGTGAAACGGCGGATAATGCTTGGTAGTTACGTTTTGAGTTCAGGTTATTACGACGCCTATTATAAGAAAGCGCAGCAGGTCAGGCGTCTCCTGAAGAATGAGTTCGACAAAATCTTTGCCTCTTACGATCTTGTTTTATCTCCTACCGCTCCCTCAGTTGCCTTTGAATTTGGCGAAAAGACTGCCGATCCGGTAGCTATGTATCTTTGCGACATCGCCAGTATCCCGGTCAATCTAGCCGGACTGCCCGGCATTTCAATACCTTGCGGGTTTGCCAAGCGAAATTTGCCGATCGGCTTGCAAATCGTCGGCAATGCCTTAGCGGATGCCACTGTATTAGGGGCAGCCTGCGCCTTTGAAAAAAGTACAGATTTTCACAAAAAAACATCACCGGTTCTAAGCGGCGTTCATGCATGAAACGCTGAGACGAAAATAAAGCGAGGACAACCATATGGCCAATGCAATAAATAAATCAGACTCCATCAGCCTGGCTTTTTGTGCTCTGATGCTCCTGAGTCAACAGCCTAGCTATGCAGGTTTTGGCAATCTATTCGGCGGCGATAGTCAGCCAACCGCTCAAGCTGGGAGCACTGATCCTACGCCACCAGGAGCGCCCGGAGCGGGACTGCAAGAGCCGGATAATCCGCCTAAAGCTCTTTTCGGAAATAAGAAAAAGGATGACGAGCCAGGACCGCTCAACGCCAATGGCGATTTCACAGAAGACGAAAAACGCATGCAGCACAAGTGGAACGATCGCCTGGCCAATGCGCATCATCTGATTGATCGTGGCGAAAAGATGATGAAAAGCTGCGGCAGTAATCACAATGCCAAGGATTACAAGAAGGGAAAGGTTCTCAAGGAAATTGGTGAGCGAGATCTAGTCGAATTGAAAACGAACAGTCCGTTCCCGTCGACAACGTCGCTGGAAGATAAGAAGAAAACGAAGCCCGATTCGCTCTAGAAGCGACCATGGCAGGCTGTTGGCCCACAACTGAATGATCCGGCCGTCTGGCAAGTAACCCTTAGCCAGCCGAGCTAGAACCTTAAGAGACCACAATTAATCTGTTGCTACGTGATTTACACGCTGACGTGAGGCGAGTTTTGTGACACATTCCCTGTGTGTCAGTGTCTAATTATGTCTAGCACGTGGACAATTTAAATAGTCACGAAAAGTCAAATGAGAAGATTACGGCTGGAATGCGGGCAACTTCGGTCACGCTCAAGATTCGCCCGATTCTGCAGGCGGGGCTGACGGATCGATCCCAGCGATCGATTTTCATGATTGGAATCAGTTTGTCAATCGGACGGACAAGGTTTTCGATGGTATAGCCAGGCATAAAGGGGTTATCACCGAAGACGATTTGGCTGCCGCTCTTTTGAGTCCGGACTGGCATGCAGAAGACGCAGCGACAGTGGCCAGCTTGTACAAGATGTACGAGCTGAGCGAAAGCATTCCCTGGCCAAAGTACAAGTTCAACAAGACGACTGGCCAGTTTAAGTTCGATCGGAAAACTGGACAGCCGAAAGTTGATCCGATCGGTGTTAAGGGTCTCACTCGCGCTGATTTGGAAGCGATGGAGAAAAGCACTTACGAGAATGGTGTTGCCTGTTCGGTGCGCCCCAATCAATCGTCCGACTATCTAGCGCAGCCACAACTATGGGCGCGACTGCAGTTTAATCTGGTTAATAAACCGGAAGACTCAACTATTTCTCTCGCCGATGTCGAGCGGAGTCTGGCTGCTCCCCCGACCGATCAAATTGCCAGGCGATCTCTTCAATTCTTTCGCGACCATTACCAAGAGATTGCTGACGATGTCAAACGCCCAGCCAATAAAGGACTGACTCTGCCCGATCTGCAACTCTATGCCCTGCACTATGCCAGTAGGTGTACGCCACTATTGGCGGTGAATCAGGTATTTGCGTCCAATAGAGCGGTTCAGCAAGAAGGAATTTCGCCAGCGCTCTATGCTGATTCAAATCAACCTGAGGGAAGCATTACTTATAGAGCTGTCAAACAACTTGTGAATGGGGAATGCTATACGGCCAGTCCGTTGGCTGCTACTGCTAATGCCCATCCAGCTCTAATTAGATCGGAGATTACCGACAATGGCAATGGCACCTTCACGGTTGTTTTCCCTCACTCAAAAAGTGCTTTCACCGTCGATAAATCCAGCGAGGCTGAAATCAGTTTGTTCAATCCTGATAGTGCTTTTGGCCAATGGCCGAGTGTCATGTTGAAAGCTTACGGATTGTACGAAGGCAACAGAAGTACAACGAACGATCGCAGCTCATTAACCAAAAGCAAGAGCGAGGAGACGTCCTTGGGTATTCATCAGCAGCCAACTGAAGTGCCACAAGTATATGTGGTTAAACACGGGGGTGGTGATTCATCGCAGCCGATGGAGCTCTTTACAGGACATGGGCAGCAGAAGATCTACTTCAAACAGAGCGTAAACGGTAATGTACTGAAGTCAGAAGTTATCGCTCCAGATACGGAAGAAAGTTTGCGCAGCGCTTTGACTAGCGCTTTTCCCAGACAATCAAAGCAAAAGAATCAGGAAGGTCCTGCCCTAACTCATGAGGACTCCGGCAAGAAGGTCGTTTTGGCCGTCCGCTCTTACGTGACTATGCTTACCGACAAAATGGTCTCACTTGGTGCTAATCATTGCTATTCGATACTCGATTTTGATGCTGATGGTGCAAACGGTGGCACATTAACCATTCTCAATCCCCGTGCCGGTCAAGATGGCACGTTTCAAGGGAAATTCACGATGTCCTTAGCCGACCTGATCAAACATTTTGACTTTGTTGAAATAGAGAACGATCAATAATACGTGCGATCCGGGCACCGCTTATTGTTTTGTCTGGCTGGCATTGCTATCGCGCATGCTGCGCAATACTGCAGTGAAAATATCCACCAGGAACGGATCCCATTGTTTGCCTGCTCCTTGCTTCAGCACTTCAACAGCATCTTCGTGCGATAAAGCTTTGCGATATGGCCGGTCAGAAATTAGTGCATGATACGAATCGACGATGGAGAGAATGCGAGCGGATAGTGGTATCTGATCACCTTTTAGTCCTTTTGGATAACCGGTGCCATCCCAACGTTCGTGATGATGTTCCAAAATGTCGCAAATATCTTTTAAGGCACGTATGGGCCTGAGCAATTGTGCGCCGAGAACAGCGTGCTGATTCAAAATTTCACGCTCCCGTTCATCTAGCACACCTGTCTTATTGATCAGGTCAGCCGGAATGGAAAGTGTGCCGACATCATGTAACAATCCGGCTACGCGAATTTGCTCAATTTGTTGCTGATTCATGCCCATGACTTTAGCCAGAAGTTCAGACAAGCGAGCGGTTTCCAGATGATGGATCTTGTTGTAATCAGATTTGGAATAGAGCGCCGTCGCCAGCGCCTTGACCATCTCAACAACTTCTGGTACGAGCTCCTCGGTTTGCTCGGCGGCTTCAGAGATCTCAGTTGTGACAAATTCACTCAACTTTGGTGGTGGAATGATCAGACCTTTGGCTATTTCGGCATCTTTAGGAGCAGCGATGTCCTCAAACATCAAATCGCTGGCTGAGTGCACCTGGTTCCTGCCCATGCGCTTGGACATATAGAGCGACTTGTCTGCTAAGTCGAGCAGGCTTTGCTGCATTTTTGCGTCATCCGGAAAAGAGGACACACCGAAACTGGCCGTTACACGAATGTCAATTGAGTCATGGCGAACGATTTGTTGCGAGAGGTTCTTGCGAATACGTTCGGCAACGGTGATCGCGCCTTCCTGGTTGATTTCCGGTAACACCAAAAGGAACTCCTCGCCACCATACCTGACCGGAAAGTCTACATCCCGAATCTCACTGCGTACAAGTTTCGCTACTGCCTTCAGGACACTGTCGCCAGCCGGGTGTCCGTAAGTGTCGTTGATCGATTTAAAATGATCAACGTCGAGCATCACCACCGACAAATTACGCTGATAGCGTTCGGCCAGTCGCAGCTGTTCGGACAACTTCTCTTGACCGGTGCGGTGATTGAACAGACCTGTCAGACCATCGGTTGTTGCTTGTCTTTGGACGCGTGTATAGAGGCGGGCATTGATCACGCCGGTGGCCACTTGATCAGCGACGTGATTGAGAAAGGCTTCGTTATCTTTGTTCCATTGCGCCAGTTCATTAACTTTGAAGCCGCCTAGCAAGCCGAGTAACTTATTTTCGTAGGTAATTGGCAGACAGAAAAAAGATAACGGCTGAAAATCTAGTAGCACTTGCCTGAATGGGATCAATCGACGATCGTTTTCAAAGTCGTTGGAAAGAATTATTTGTTCATGGGGAAAATGTTCCTTGTAAATCTCAAATATCTTCAAGTCGAGGTCGTCTTTCAGAATCGAATATTCATCCGATTTGACCGCCTCTGCTCGAATGGCATCTTCTGGTTCATCGTCAAACGGCAAAACAGTAAAGCAGCACTCTAGATAACGCCAGCCGGCAAACGACTCCAGCATTTCTTTGAGATTGGCTGTGATATCGAATGAGCTTCGAATGATGTTGCTGATTCGATGCAAGAGCGCTTCTTGATTTCGCAGAACTTCTGTGTCCCGATGAGCTTTTTCCAGGGCGGCGCTGCGTTGCATCTGCAGTTGCTTGTCTTTGGAAAGATCCTCGTGTGCCTTTTCCAGGCGCTGCGCGTAGTCTTCGAGCAACTGCAGCTGCACTGCCAGCTCGCGTTCTGTTTTTCTGTGGCGAAGCGATGACTTTACCCGAGCCAAGAGTTCGGAATCAAAGCAAGATTCACTCAAACAATCGTCGGCACCAACGTTAAGACCTTCAACGCGAGCTGCAGGGTTGGTGTCAAGGGTAACTAGAATGACTGGTATGTCTTTCCATTCTGATTCCTTTAAAACTTTGCAGAAGGCATAGCCTGATGTGCCTGTGATTTCTGAATCCAAGAGAATAAGGTCAACTTTCACCGCCGGCAATATATCCAAAGCCTTATCGCCATTATCTGCCTCCAGAACTTGATAATGATTGCCGAGAATGCGGGTGTAACGACGTCTTATTGGTCGCTTGGAATGCACGACCAGGACGCAATCTCGATCGAATTGATCGGCTGGTTTATCGGCTTCGTTTTGAGCTGGTTCGCTCGCTGACGGCAACTGATTAAAGAGATGTTCGCCCATCAGTCTGAGCGTCTGCAAATCGTTCGCCGTGATTTCGCGCGAAGCGTCAAAGGAGATCACTCTGATCAAGCCTCTGACCTGGGCAAGCGGCCCGCCCGCAGCTTCAACCACCGGGATAATGGCATAAGGGTAGTTTTCCGGGGTTTGATCGTCTTCCGCTGCGCCAGGTGTAGCACCACCCATGGTGAACAGTTTTCCCAACCACGGCCGTTGTGTTTGCTTAACTTTCTGAGCGACATGTGTATTGGCTGCAGTCACTGGTTGTCTGTGTTCGTCAATTAAGGTCGCCACAAATTGATCTGCATCTTGCGCATCTTCGGCGGCCGAGAACGCCGTCATCGTTTTAATCTCATGGCCGCGAACATTATCGATAAAACCGTAGTCGAAACCTAAAATTTGACAGATATGGCGGCGCACTGCGTCCACTTCAGGATCTGGGCGCTTCTGTTCTTGAGTAATCCTTTCTGTGCCGGTCACGATTGCTTGTTCCTTTAGCCAGGCTGAACCTTAGATGGTTTTCCCAGGATGATAAGGGTATGCCACTTTTACCAGCAATTACCAGGGTGCCAGCCACAAAGAAGACAGTCCCGCCACGGTTTTAACCTTGAGTCTAACAGACAGCCTAGCCTAATCTCAATGCCTGGCTCGCTTCTATGTATTGGGCTATACCTCTTTCCGTACCAGTCCCATGCCAGCGCTTGCTGCTGACAAGCATGCTCATTGCCTGCTAATTCGTAGATCCTGGCTGGATTGGCAGTTAGTAAAGCAGTAATGATAGACTGAAAATCTGTGAACAGATCCTCGGAAACCTATCCTCGCGAGTTCTTTGGCCGCCCGACGTTGACAGTGGCTAGGGACTTGCTCGGTGCTGTTCTTTGCCGGCGCCTGGGGGATGGGTCGACAATGTCAGGGAGGATCCTGGAAGTTGAAGCTTATACCCAGGACGACTCAGCTTGTCATGCTTTCCGGGGTTTGACCGATAGGGTCAAGGTGTTGTTTGGGCCGCCGGGCTACGCTTACGTTTACTTTGTCTATGGCGCGAATTACTGTTTAAATGTTGTCACCGAGCCAGAAGGGACTGCCGCGGCTGTACTGATCAGAGCAGTAGAAACTCATGGGGCGAACGGACCCGGTAAGCTGTGCCGGGCTTTTCAAATTGATAAGAGGCACTATGGCTTAGATTTATGCAGCAGCGATTCAGAGATCTGGATTGCCCGCGCGGCCAGTTTGCCGGATGATGAAGTGGCTACATCTGCCAGAGTTGGCGTAAGCACCGCTGCCGACTTAAGCTGGCGTTTCTATGTCAAAGACCACAAGGGGGTATCGCCTTATCGTAAATACGCCAGAACAAAGACCCAGACGAAAGCCAGATTGGCAGGAGGCAGTTCTTCGCGATGAACACTAAAAGCGGCGCCAAGCTGCGAGCCTGGGGTTATGTCTTGGCCTGGATGGGAGTAATCTACTTTTTTTCCGCTCAACCAAATTCGGGCGAGGCGACTGGGCATTATTTTGGCGTCTTCAATATGCTTTGTCGCAAATTAGCCCATCTTTCCGAATATGCAATTTTATTTGCATTGTTGCGGCGGGCCTTGATCTGCACTGTATCTAGTGGCATGAATTTCTTTATCACGCCTTTTTGCTTATCGGTAATTTATGCAATTAGCGACGAATATCATCAATCATTCGTGCCCGGACGGTCGGCGTCTGCCGGTGATGTCCTTTTCGACGCGAGTGGAGCCTTTATCGGCTGGCTGATTGTTTTCTGCTGGTCACGACGAAAACGCAGTGCTCCCAGCAGTTAGTTGTTGCTGGCGGTGAGATCTTCAAGCTTGGATACTTTTAATTCGTTTTCGTCATCGACTACGATGCTTAGCTTGAGGTGAACCGGACTGCTAGTCTTTTTATTTGAATTGATCTTGTTTATATTGATCAGCTCGGCATAAAGGTCCACATCTTTTTCTGCCGGACCCACTCTTTCTTGGGTTGTCTTGGTGATCAGTCATCGGCTTGGCCGCCTTCCCGGCAGAACAGGCACTGGCGATGTCGCTGGTTAAGCGCGAACTCGACACCGCGGACCTCTGGGAGCGCAAGCGCCAAATCATTGAGCAAACACCAGGGCTGTCAGTGTGGCGAGGCGGTGAGACCTTTGAAGACATTGGCGGGGTCCAAAACGTAAAGGACTTTTTACTGGCAGTGCTCGCTGGCATCGAACCTCCCCGAGTCGTGGTGTTCATTGATGAGATTGAAAAGGCGTTTGCGGGGACCGGCACCGATCTCTCAGGCGTGAAGACGGAGATGACGGGGACGATCCTCACATACATGCAGGACCGTGAAGCAGACGGCTTGGTATTTGTCGGTCCAGCCGGAGCAGCTAAGAGCGCAGCCGCAAAGGCCACGGGCGGTACCGCGGGAATTCCCACGATTGCTTTCGACCTGCCGGCCATGGAGAGTTCGCTGGTGGGTGCTTCGACCGAACGGCTGCGCACGGCGCTCCAAATCATTGACGCGGTTTCGCAAGGGCGGATGCTGTTCATTGCGACTTGCAATTCCATCGCGAGCTTGCCACCCGAACTGCGTAGGCGCTTCACGCTGGGCACGTTCTTCTTCGATCTGCCCACGGCCGAGGAGCGCGCGACGATCTGGAAAATCTATCTCAAGAAGTACGGCGTGTCGGGCGAGCTGCCGAACGACGAAGGCTGGACGGGCGCGGAAATCAAAGAGTGCTGCCGGAAGGCGCACCGGTTGGGAATAACTCTCGCCCAGCCAGCCTTCGTCGTTCAGTACACGACACGCCGTGATAGATTTTCAATCGTCGCGCGCTCCTCGGCCGTGGGCAGGTCGAAGAAGAACGTGCCGGCGTGAAGCGCCTACGCGGTTCGGGTGGCAAACTCGCGATGGAGTCCAAGTCGCAATGAACAGCATCCGCCCTTGCGAAACCGCGTCAATGATCTGGAGCGCCGTGCGCAGGCGTCCGGTCGAACACCTGCCCGCGAACTCTCCATGGCTGGCAAGTCGAAAGCAATCGTGGGAATTCCCGCCGTACCGCCCGTGGCCTTTGCTGTCACACACTTTTGCGTCCCCTGGTGGACCTATAAAGACGGAGCCATCGGCCTCACGGTCTTGCATGGTGTGCTCCAGTCATTTCCGTCTTCACCCCGGAGAGGTCGGTGCCGGTTCCCGCAAACGCCTTCTCAATCTCATCAATGAACACGAGACGATGACGCGGGGAGGTTCGATCCTCGAAGCACCGCCCGCAGGAAGTCCTTCACGTTCTCGACCCCACCAATGTCCTCAAAGGTCTCACCGCCCCGCCACACTGACAAACCTCGTGTTTGCTCAATGATTTGGCGCTTTCGCTCCCCAGAGGTCCGCGGTGTCGAGTTCGCCTTAAACAGCGACATCGCCAGTGCCTGTTCTGCCGGAAACGCGGCCAAGCCGATGACTTAATCACCAAGACAACCCAAGAAAGAGTGGGTCCGGCAGAAAAAGATGTGGACCTTTATGCCGAGCTGATCAATATCAACAGAATCGATTCAAATAGAAAAGACTGGCATCCGGTTCACCTCAAGCTAAGCATGGTAGTCGATGACGAAAACAAATTAAAAGTATCCAAGCTTGAAATTGTCACCGCCAGCAACAACTAACTGCTGGGAGCACTGCGTTTTCGTCGTGACCAGCAGAAAACAATCAGCCAGCCGATAGACCGCGCGTCGAAAAGGACATCACCGGCAGACGCCGGAGCCGCTCGGCACGAATGATTGATGATATTCGTCGCTAATTGCATAAATTACCGATAAGCAAAAGGCGTGATAAAGAAATTCAGTGCCATGAGATACAGTGCAGATCAAGGGCCTCCGCCGCAACAATGCAAATAAAATTGCATATTGGGAAAAATGTGGCTAATTTGCGACAAAGCCTGTTGAAAACGCGCCAAAATAATGCCCAGTCGCCTCACCGAATTTGGTTGAGCGGAAAAAAAGTAGATTACTCCATCAGGCAACGTTCCAGGCTCGCAGCTTGGCGCCGCTTTTAGTGTTCATCGCGAAGAACTGCCTCCTGCCAATCTGGCTTTCGTCTGGGTCTTTGTTCTGGCGTATTTACGATAAGGCGATACCCTTTGTGGTCTTTGACATAGAAACGCCAGCTTAAGTCGGCAGCGGTGCTTACGCCAACTCTGGCAGATGTAGCCACTTTCATCATCCGGCAAACCGGGGCCGCACGGGCAATCCACAAATGTCTGAATCGCTGCTGCATAAATCTAAGCCATAGTGCCTCTTATCAATTTGAAAAGCCCACAGCGGCTTACCGGGTCCGTTCGCCCCATGAGTTTCTACTGCTCTGATCAGTACAGCCGCGGCAGTCCCTTCTGGCTCGGTGACAACATTTAAACAGTAATTCGCGCCATAGAAAGTAAACGTAAGCGTAGCCCCCAGCAGTACCCCAAACAACACCTTGACCCTATCGGTCAAACCCGGAAACTTTGACAAGCTGAGTCGTCCTGGGTATAAGCTTCAACTCCAGGATAGCCCTCGACATTGTCGACCCATCCCCAGCGCCGGCAAAGAACAGCACCGAGCAAGTCCCTAGCCACTGTCAACATCAGGCGGCCGAAGAACTAGCAAGGATAGGTTTTCCGAGGAATCTGTTCACAGATTTTCGTCTATCATTACTGCTTTACTAACTGCCAATCCAGCCACCAGGAATCTACGAATTAGCAGGCAATGAGCATGCTTGTCAGCAGCAAGCGCTGGCATGGGACTGGTACGGAAGGATATAGCCCAATACATAGAAGCGAGCCAGGCATTGAGATTAGGCTAGGCTGTCTGTTAGACTCAAGGTTAAAACCGTCCAGCATGCTGCTTCTTTGTGGCTGGCACCCTGGTAATTGCTGGTAAAAGTGGCATACCCTTATCATCCTCGGAAAACCATCTAAGGTTCAGCCTGGCTGAACAAGCAATCGTGACCGGCACAGAAAGGATTACTCAAGAACAGAAGCGCCCAGAATCCTAGAAGTGGACGCAGTGCGCCGCCATATCTGTCAAATTTTATTTTCGACTACGGTTTTATCGATAATGTTGGCGGACCATGAGATTAAAACAATGACGCGTACTCGGCCCCACCGAAGATGCGCAAGATGCAGATCAATTTGTGGCGACCTTAATTGACGAACACAGACAACCAGTGACTGCAGCCAAATACACATGTCGCTCAGAAAGTTAAGCAAACACAACGGCAGTTCTGGTTGCGGAAAACTGTTCACCATGGGTGGTGCTACACCTGGCGCAGCGGAAGACAATAGAAGAAAAACCAGGAAAACTACCCTATGCCATTATCCCATGAGTGAACTACAGCGGCTGGCTCGGGTCAGAGGCTTGAATCAGAGTAATCTCCTTTGACGCTTCCGCGCGAAATAGCGGCGAACAATTTGCAGACGCTCAGACTGATGGGCGAACGTCTTTAATCAGTTGCCGTCAGCGAGCGAACCAGGCTCAAAACGAAGCCGATTTCAATCGAGATTGCGTCCTGGTCGTGCATTCCAAGCGACCAATAAGACGTCGTTACACCCGCATTCTCGGCAAATCATTATCAAGTTCTGGAGGCAGATAATGGCGATAAGGCTTTGGATATATTGCCGGCAGATATTCTCTTAGAAATCACAGGCACATCAGGCTATGCCTTCTGCAAAGTTTTAAAGGAATCAGAATGGAAAGATACCAGTCATTCTAGCTACCTTGACACCGACCCCTCCAGCTCGCGTTGAAGGTCTTAACGTTGGTGCCGACGATTGTTTGAGTGAATCTTGCTTTGATTCCGAACTCTTGGCTCGGGTAAAGTCATCGCTTCGCCACAGAAAAACAGAACGCGAGCTGGCAGTGCAGCTGCAGTTGCTCGAAGACTACGCGCAGCGCCTGGAAAAGGCACACGAGGAGGAAGACCCAAAGACAAGCAACTGCCAGATGCAACGCAGCGCCGCCCTGGAAAAAGCTCATCGGGACACAGAAGTTCTGCGAAATCAAGAAGCGCTCTTTGCATCGAATCAGCAACATCATTCGAAGCTCATTCGATATCACAGCCAATCTCGAAGAAATGCTGGAGTCGTTTGCCGGCTGGCGTATCTAGAGTGCTGCTTTACTGTTTTGCCGTTTGACGATGAACCAGAAGATGCCATTCGAGCAGAGCAGTGGAGTCGGATGAATATTCGATTCTGAAAGACGACCTCGACTTGAAGATATTTGAGATTTACAAGGAACATTTTCATGAACAAAGATAATTCTTTCCAAAGTTGAAAGCGATACGTCATTTGATCCCATTCGGGCAAGTCTGCTCATTTTTTGAGCCGTTATACATTTTTCTGTCTGCCAATTACCTACGAAAATAAGTTACTCGGCTTGCTAGGCGGCTTCAAAGTTAATGAACTGGCGCAATGAACAAAGATAACGAAGCCTTTCTCAATCACGTCGCTGATCAAGTGGCCACCAGCGTAATCAATGCCCGCCTATACACGCGTCCAAAGACAAGCAACAACCGATGACAGGTCTGTTCAATCACCGCACCGGTAAGAGAAGTTGTCCGAACAGCTGCGACTGGCCGAACGCTATCGGCGTAATTTGTCGGTGGTGATGCTCGACGTTGATCATTTTAAATCAATCAACGACACTACGGACACCCGGTGCACGACAGTGTCCTGAAGGCAGTAGCAAAACTTGTACGCAGTGAGATTCGGGATGTAGACTTTCCGGTCAGGTATGGTGGCGAGGAGTTCCTTTTGGTGTTACCGGAACAGCAATAGCTGCGGAGCATTCGCAAGAACCTCTCGCAACAGAATCGTTCGCCATGAGCTCAATTGATCATATAACGGCAGGTTTCGGTGTGTCCTCTTTTCCGGATGACGCAAAAATGCAGCAAAGCCTGCTCGACGACAGTCGCTCTATATGTCCAAGCGCATGGGCAGGAACCAGGTGCACTCACCCAAATGTTGAGGACATCGCTGTTCCTAAAGATGCCGAAATAGCCAAAGGTCTGATCATTCCACCACCAAAGTTGAGATAATTGTCACAACTGAGAAATCTCTGAAGCCGCCGAGCAAACCGAGGGGCTCATTCAGAAGTTGAGATGGTCAAGGCGCTGGCGACGGCGCTCTATTCCAAATCTGATTACAACAAGATCCATCATCTGGAAACCATCAGCTTGTCTGAACCTGGCTAAAGTCATGGGCATGAATCGCAACAAATTGAGCAAATTCGCATTAACCAGATTGTTACATGATGTCGGCACACTTTCCATTCCGGCTGACCTAATAGATAAGACAGGTGTGCTAGATGAACGGGAGCGTGAAATTTTGAATCAGCACGCTGTTCTCGGCGCACAATTGCTCGACCCATCAGTCCTTTAAAAGATATTTGCGACATTTTGGAACATCATCACGAACGTTTAGGGAGTCACACGGTTTATCCAAAAGGACTAAAAGGTGATCAGATACCACTATCCGCTCCCGCATTCTCTAGGATTTTTGCGTCGATTCGTATCATGCACTAATTTAACCGGCCATATCGCAAAGCTTTATCGCACGAAGATGCTGTTGAAGTGCTGAAGCAAGGAGCAGGCAAACAATGGGATCCGTTCCTGGTGGATATTTTCACTGCAGTATTGCGCAGCATGCGCGATAGCAATGCCAGCCAGACAAAACAATAAGCGGTGCCCCAATCGCACGTATTATTAGCGATCGTTCTCTATTTCAACAAAGTCAAAATGTTTAATCAGGTCGGCTAAGGACATGGTGAATTTCCCTTGAAACGTGCCATCTTGACCGGCACGGGGATTGAGAATGGTTAATGTGCCACCGTTTGCACCATCAGCATCAAAATCAAGTATCAAATAGCAATGATTAGCACCAAGTGAGACCATTTTGTCGGTAAGCATAGTCACGTGAGCAGAACGGCCAAAACGACCTTCTCAAGTGTTTTGCTTGGATTGTCTGGGAAAAGCGCTAAGTTGTGCGCAAACTTTCTTTGCATTATCTGGAGCGATAACTTCTGACTTCAGTACATTACCGTTTACGCTCTGTTTGAGGTGAACCTTCTGCTGCCCATGTCCTGTAAAGAGCTCCATCGGCTGCGATGAATCACCACCCCGTGTTTAACCACATATACTTGTGGCACTTCAGTTGGCTGCTGATGAATACCCAAGGAGGGCACATTGCTCCTCGCTCTTGCTTTGGTTAATGAGCTGGAATGGTTCATTTCTGCCTCTCGTTTTGCCTTCGTACAATCCGTAAGCTTTCAACATGACACTCGGCAAAAATGGCCAAAAGCACTATCAGGATTGAACAAACTGATTTCAGGCCTCGCTGGATTTATCGACGGTGAAAGCACTTTTTGAGTGAGGGAAAGCGACAATTGGAACTGCATTGCCATTGTCGGTAATCTCCAATCTAATTAGAGCTGGATGGGCATTAGCAGTAGCAGCCAACGGACTGGCCGTATAGCATCCCCATTCACAAGTTGTTTGACAGCTATAAGTAATGCTTCCCTCAGGTTCATTTGAATCAGCATAGAGCGCTGGCGAAATTCCTTCTTTTCTGAACCGCCTATTGGACGCAAATACCTGATTCACCGCCAATAGTGGCGTACACCCTATTGGCATAGTGCAGCGTAGGAATCGGGCAGAGTCAGTCCTTTATTGGCTGGGCGCTTGACATCGTCAGCAATCTCTTGGTAATGGTCAGCGAAAGAATTGAAAAAGCAATCGCCTGGCAATTTTGATGGGTCGCTAGTGCAGACTGCACTGACATCAGCAAGAGATCGTTGAGTCTTCCGGTTTATTAACCAGATTAAACTGCAGTCGCACCCATAGTTGTGGCTGCGCTAGATAGTCGGACGATTGATTGAGCACCGAACAGGCAACACCATTCTCGTAAGTGCTTTTCTCCATCGCTTCAAATCACGCAGAGTAAGACCCTTAACACCAATCAGTCATCAACTTTCGGCTGCCCCAGTTTTCAAATCGAAGAAACTGGCAGGTCGTTCTT
>CAWICA010000004.1:0-1337627 GCA_963834525.1 Bryobacterales bacterium | reverse complement strand
GCATCCGTATAGCGTGCGGCGACAGATAATCCTCAACACGTTGTATTTCGCCTCAAATGCACTGGTATGTCCAGAACTACATGCGCGCGGCATCAAAGGTTGAAACGATAAGCAAATTTCGGCCAACTGAGTCAAAAATTGCTCAAGGATCCGCCAATTTCTACGGAGATCGAAAAACTGAGCTTATACTCAGAAGGATAGGTTTAAATCGGGACGTTGAAGGAAATAGGGCTTTCGAAAATGATCATAGGAAAAAAATACTACTGCCGAGATCATGCTGGCACCGGGCGCACGAACAATTGGGTAGGCGGAAGACCAACCGAACAGGTGATCGAATCTAGTTCTGAGAATCCTTGCGGGTTCACGGTGATCGAAAGCGGTGGAAAAATAGTCAAACGAGAGAGGAGTCATGTCTGCTCTCAGCCTGCAGATAATCTATTCACCTTTAACAGCGAAATAGTTGTGACTGAAGGTCGTTTCTAAAGTCGGTTTGGCAATAAACCTGCTCGTACGGTCGGTAAATGGCCTTGACATTTGCGCATGCATTATTGTATACATGAACGTATACGCCAATGCGGTACACTGATGAGGTTTCCTCCATGTCTAAATTGTTGAAAGAGCGCAAGGCCAGCCAGGCTAACGTGAGAATGGACGTAGCCGATAAACAGATTCTGGATAAAATTGCTGCAGAAACAGGGGAAAGTCATCCAAAGTTGCTGCATAAAGCGGTAGAGCAGCTAAAGCGTAAGATGTTCTTCGAGAAGATGCATCAGGGATATCGTGAAATTCAAGCCGATCCAAAACTTTGGGCAATTGAACAGGCTGAGCGCAAGTTGTTCGATAATGCGGCCGGCGACGGATTGACGCATTAATGACCTTATATAGAAGTATTTCCAGAGGCGAAATCTGGATAGTTGATTTTGAGCCAGGTGTCGCAGGACACGAGCAAGGCGGAGAACCACGGACCGTCCGTGGTTGTCTCTTCTAACGATATGAACCCGGATGAAATCGGCTTGGTTATAGTCGTTCCGTCAACGAGTATTAGACGGCCAAGAACTGGGGAGATATTGCCCAATCATCATCAAGTAGAACCATCAAAAGAAAACGGTCTCTCCAAAACTAGTTATTTCATGTGTGAACAGGTCCGCTGTGTCTCCGTCAATAGACTTGGTCAGCGGAGAATCGGCAGATTGTCGCAACAAGACATTTATGAAATCGAGGAACGGTTGATTTTTCTTATGGACCTTGGCGCTTGACGGATACATCTGCGTATCGAGTAAGAAAAATAAGATGTATCATCAGATTCACTTCTGAGCAGCATAGTGAGTTCGGACCTATGGCTCGGAATCAACAACAGAGCACGATTACCTCGCCCAAATTATCGTATTCCAATCACCATATAGCACGGGATACCGCGGTTCGTTTTTGATCTGCGCACACGAGCTGATCGATCGGGAGCAATTTGGAACTGAGGCGAATAGATTGTCATCAATGTAACAGCAAGATCCTCCCGCGCATCGAGCCTCATAGCAACAGACCAAATCCCGCAATGAACAACTGTTAGTATCGATCGCTAAAGGGCTCTCGCGCAGGAGTCTGCATGCCAGTCTTTTCATAAAACCGGAGTCGCCAATTGCATCCAAAGAAGTAATTCCAGCGACTGACCAGAGACTCTGGGCACAATCACTGGCCATGAGGTGCTCCGTGACGGTCAGGAACCTACCTTGTCCAAAGCGACGGTGATAGATGTGTCTGCTGCCTCCGACAAAGAGTACCCTATTGGCAGAGTTGCTTAGACAGATCTTTCTAATAGCCAATGCCATCGTTGCGTCTCGATCACTATAGCCGCCGTTAATTCCGCACATCTCGTCTATGGCAAGCATTTTTAACCCCCTACTTCGGGCACTTTCCAGAAAAGACGAATAATGAGGGTCTGGCCTAGACACATCGTCATCTACGAAATAGTTCCGATATCCACATCCATACAGATCATCTAGAAGGACTGATACAGGTCCGCCGTGAATAAAGGCATCCAAATTGGGCTGCAATGCAGAAGCCCATTCCAAAGCAACGTGCGTAAAACTTCCCAACTGACGTGAGCGAACGAATTGGTCGATCATTTTCCGAAATGCATTACCGGGTTGCTCATTCTCTCCAAGCAATAGAATTCGCAAGTTTTGCTTAAGCTCTATCTTTTGCAGATGCTCCATCGGAGGGACAGAGAAATCCAATACTTCCTGCTTAAGACCGAGAGGATGCTCTTTACTCACGCACTTATCCTTAGCGCGAACATACTTCTGCTGCGAATTATACATACTAGCCGGGAGCAAAGGATGTCATCGACAAGGGACCTAGAGACCCACTAATTTGATGATTGATACGCATAGGCAAGGAATCAGCGTCATAACATAGAATACTTTCAGCGGCGTTATCTGGATTGCTAATAAGAGCCGATCAACAATGTGACGTCAAGTTAAGGAAAGCGGTTTGGCTAGCTTCAGAAATTTTCGACAAAACTATTGGACAAGTATTGCATGCGCACTCATGACGATCGCCGCCCTTTTTTTGATACCAATCTGGAAATCTAACGATGTTGTAACTGCGGCCGGGACCTTGATAGTTATGATGCCATGCAAGGATGGTCTGGTTGTCGTCGGGGACAAATTGACGAAGGACTACCTGCGAGGCAGCGTCGATGGCACAAAGAAGCTAGCACAAGCTGATCAATTCACAATAGTTTCAAGCACCGGCAATCCCACGTTTTTTGCGAAACGTTTAAACTCAAAAGGACAGGTAACAGTTGGCGAGAAACTGTTCGACGCCAACGATGCGGTCGTAAGTTATTTTCAAAGTCATAAAGTTCAAGGCAGCGTATACCCAATTTGGCAAGAGGTCGCCGTTGCAATTAGAACAGCATTTGTAAACACATTTGCGTTAAGGCCGATCCAATATTGTCCAGACGAACGGAGAGATGACAATTATGCTCTATTTCAATCCGTCATTTTTCACAGTAATCCTATCAATAGACAATTCGAAGTGATCTGTCTGAAATTTCGCTACCGCAAACAAGCTCCTCTCTCTATCGTCTTTGATAATCCAGCTATAGCCCTGAACCCTGCAAAGTTTACTAAGAGCGATTTTTCTTGTTTTGGTAGTACCGCCGTCACTGATTCGCTAATAAAGGGCGAGCGATTTCGAGAATTCAATAAGGATGGGTTGCTCGATGAAGCTCTAAAAAGCATGCCGGCAGCCAACGTGACTCAGAGCCGAGCCTTAAAGAAAGCAAGCCGCCTCATTACTTTATCCAGCTTAATGTTGCCGTTGGATACGCCGAACCCGGTCGGTCGAACAGTCGACGCTGTCATAATTACACCTAAGTCCGGAGTGCGTTGGCTGTACAAAAATGTTTCGGTGAAACTTTTGGACCACTGAACGTGTAAGATTCCACTGTCATTAACACGCAGGGAGAGTGACCTGGCGATGAGCTGTTCATGCACCGTAAGAACATAACCGCGCAATTGCTTGGCGCTGCCTTTACATGAGCAATACTGAAAAAATGGGGCAGGTCGCTGCTACTATACGTGGTGCGTTTTCGCACTCCTCGTCGCAAATCTGATTACGACGCGAGATCCAACGCGCAGCTACACGAGGAACTTATGCGTTTCTCGCATAAATCCAAAGTACATGCGGACGATATATGCCGAAACCTTGATTACGACACATTACGGCACAAACCATACTTTACTACCCCATAATTCGCCATCCTGTCTGCATTAGAAGCCGCACGACACCTCCGTCCTAAGGAGGGTGTCGGGAGTTCGAGTCTCTCCGAGGGTGCCAATCTTCAAACTATCGAATCGGCCATAAATAAAACGGACATTAGCAGAGAGTTATGTTTCCGTGTGGTAGACGGCCGCTAGAAACATTTTTGGATCTGAAAACCGCATACCATCTTTTGATGAAAACATAGATGGCGAGAGCGAAAAGATTTAAACGTTTGGGAATGCAACTAATCGAAAGCAAAGAGGAATTTATCTGTGCCGCCAAAGAACATAAGGCTCTTGCTGTCGATTGTCACCAGTATTGCCCTGGTCGCTCTTCCCCTTTGCCCAGTTTCGTTGGCTGCAGCCGATCTCAACCAGTTAATACCTCAAGGGCAAGAGCCAGCTTCAGAGACAACTCCGACTCCCCACCCACCCTTGTCAAGCATAGAAACAAACGTGCTCCAGCTCCTTTTGGACGGCAAAACTACTGAGGCGGAAAAGCTTGTCACAAAAGCGATCAAGCAGAAAAAGAAGACGTCCCAGCTGTCCAACCTATGTTATTTGCGAGCAGCGCTGGAAAGAATTGATGGTGACAATTCACATGCCGCTCAAGATCTGGAGAGAGTTTTAGCTGACCTGGCACCGGCAAAAAGTATCGAAGATCATTTGCACCGGGCCCTTCTTCTAAAACGAATCGGTGATTGCTATTACGGCGATCGCGATCTCAAGCCGGCAATAACTAACTACAAAGCGGCTCTTGAGCAATGTTCAGTACTGCCGGCTAATTCACGCCTGACCGCGACATTGTTGGAGTCGATAATGGGCGCACTTATCCTGCAAAAGCAATATGCAGAAGCTGAGTCCTATGGCAAGCGGCTTCTGGATATAACTACCGTGCGCGCTACATCTGGTCGCTTTGATGATCTTGGCAGTCTTTTTTGGGCAGAGATCCAGCTTCTTGTTCTCTATCGCACTACCGGGCAAGACGCCAAGCGACAAGAAATGCGAGACATGCTAGCCAAGCTGTTGGATCAGCTTTTAGCCATTCGCAACGAGCTGGACACGGCAAACAAGCTGCCTCAGGCCGAAGATATCCAAAAAATCTTCCAGGCCGAGTACATCAGCCAATATAAGCCGCGCACAGCAGCCGAGTATCTTTGGTTGTCGAATGAGTTTAAGTTGCGCACGTTACCTTTGATTTGCTGGCGCCCGGTCAGTGGTCAAAGCCCAGCCAAGGGAGCCATTCTCTGCATCCATGGTCTGGGTATGGATAATCGATCATTTAGCTGGTTCGGACACGCAATGGCCGCTCACAATTATGTTGTTTACGCCATGGATGTGCGAGGTTTCGGTTCCTGGCTGGCCACCCCGGGGAAAGAAGATGTGAGCTTTGACGAAGCTCTCACTGACATTGGTGGCGTGATCAATTTGATCAAAGAGCGTGAGCCTAATTTGCCGGTCTTTGTGCTGGGCGAATCTATGGGTGGTGCCATCGCCTTACGAGCTGGGGCTCGCTACGGCAAAAATCTCAACGGTGTGATTAGCTCAGTACCATCTGCCGAACGATTTCAAGCAAGGCGTATGAGTCTAATTGTCGCTGTGCACTTTTTGCAAGATCCGAACAGACCTTTTAGAGTTGGAGAGATGATGACGGAAAAGGCAACAGCTAATGAAGCTCTTAGGCAACGCATGGAGTCTGATGTCAAAGGAAAGATGGACATGACCCCCAAGGAATTGATCAAGTTTGCCGTGTTCATGCGCACAACCAAAAAGGAATGCGTAAGTTTAGACAAAACGCCAGTCTTCTTTGTCCAGGGACTGAAAGATAAGCTCGTCAAACCGCAAGGTACTTATGATCTTTTTGACGCTGTCTCCGGAGACGATAAGGACATGTTCGTCATAGGCACCGCCGAACATTTGATCTTTGAGACTGACAAGCAGTCAAGATTGTTGCTCGATACACTTAATAACTGGTTGAGCGAGCACAGCCAGTTCTCAAGTGAAGCGAACGCGGCAAACTAAGTAAATATCGATGCCAACTCAGTCAGTCCAACATTTGAGAAAATCGAGGATAAAAACAACCCGGGACTTCTAAAGATGTCTGAGCAACTCGATATAACCTTCCTTTTGAGTAAGAATCCTCGCTATGGTGCTCATTCAGGCTATGAGATTATTGCCTCTTATATAAGGAGATTTCTCAAACCAAGATCTACGGTTCGCCCCCAAAGAAGTATCGTCACCCGCATGTTCGGGAAGGCTTACGCTACGTATCGAGGATGGCCGACTCGAGATCAGTCAGTTCCGGCGGCTGAGTGCTACTTCGGACTACTCTTGGCACTGTTTCCCCAGTCACTAGGACACATCCTTTATGTGGAACACCATTTGCCTTATTTGGGAACTCTTAAGAAGTCCTGGCGAAATTTCATCGGCACTATACACGAGCCTGAACGACGCTGGCAGCCAGACCAACTGAAAGACCTTTCAAAATTGGCGTCTGCACTCATTCTCTACAAGCGCGATATTGAGTTTTTCGAGCAATACATTGGTAAGGGCGCCGTCCATTTTATCCTTCACGGGGTTGACACGGATTTCTTTGTACCACCACCAACAGAACCAGCAGGCGAGCCGAGACTGCTCTTTGTCGGGGTGCATCTCCGCAACAATACGATGCTGCGAAGAATAATTGAAAGGTTATCGGCAAAATATCCAGAGATGAGCTTCGACCTGGTAGTACCTGACTATGGACGGAAAAACGATGATATGCGGTCTCTGGAGAGAGCGAAATCTGTGAGGTGGCATCAGGATCTAACAGATGATGAACTGCGCAACCTTTACCAGCACTCGCATCTCTTACTAATGCCGATAAACGACGGGGGAGCTAATAATGCCATTGTCGAATCGCTTTCCACCGGCTTGCCCATAGTTACTACGGATTGCGGTGGTATCAGGGACTATGGCGGCGGAACATTATTTCCGGTTGTAGCGAACAATGACGACGACGCCATGATCGCTTTGGTGGAGAAATACCTGGACTCCAAAGATCTGCGATCCTCGGTGAGCAGGAAAACTCGCCAGTTCGCTGAAGAGAATCTGCCCTGGACTCTAATCGCACAAAAACACATAGAGCTTTACAGGCGCTTGCTCAACTAATACTTCGCCAAATCAAATGGCAATCTAGCGGTCGCTCAAATGCAACGCATAAGCGGATAGAAAAAGTTGGCAGGCCGTTGCCCGCTTGGATTTACGCGAATTGGCGTATGGACGACACACGAAATCAGACTTATCCTTAAGAAAGGACGAATGCTTTTTCCGGAATTGGGGAATTAATCTACCAATGCGGAAAGCGAAACACACACACTGTACCTGCACAGCGCGAGATTAGTAAGCATGAACAAGATTCGTGTCATGGTAGTTGAAGATCATCACGCTACGCTCGAAGGTGTTTCCATCTGTTTGAGTCGAGATCCTGAGTTGGATGTGATTGGCATTTGCGAAAATAGCGTCGACGGCTTGGAGATGGCACGCTCTCTAGCGCCGGACGTGATCGTCCTTGATCTGCATTTGCCCGGCATACTCACTCCAAAAGCGATGGTGCAGAAATTCATAACGACGAGCACTGCTAAACTAATCATCTTCTCTGCTGAGAACAGACTGGCCGTGGTGCAAGCAACATTATCCATGGGCGTTGCTGCCTATTTGCTCAAGACCGAACGAGTGGGAACGCTCGCTTCAATTGTGAAAAGGGTGCATTCAGGAGAAACCGGCATCACTTCCGAACAAATTTCAAGAGACTCTTCTAAGATGACCAAAGCAGAAGAGGAAATCTTAGTAATGTTAGCGGAAGGATTACGCTATCAGGAGATTGCCAACCTGAGGCTCACCGCTGCATCTACGGTCCGAAAGCAGTGCGACATGCTGATCCTCAAACTTGGCTTGGATTCAAGAGAGAAGTTGATTGCCTGGGCGGTAAGTAGCGGCTTCGGGACATTAAATGAGAAACGTCGGTAAATTTATGGGTAAATTGCGTGGCTATCGAGCAATTCTTGGCGGATCGCCAGGTATTGTTCAGCGGCTTTCACTTATTCGTAAAACCGTGCGGTCTGGTTTGAGCAACCGGCAGAGCATCGGCGAACAAGTATCTACAAATAGCGACAAACTGGAACTGAGCCTGGATTATAAGAGTATTACCGAGGACGTCATCGATCTCTCCGTCAGCCTATCGAAGGATCTATTTGCGGCGGCAAGCAAAATCGTAGCGGAGTCCCAAGATGAACAAATAGCGGCGATCAAATTTTTCGAGCCCGGCATGGTCAGTGAGCCCAATCAGTTCCTCAGCGCAATATCCCCTGCCTTGACCGGCCTTCCGGAACGTACATATTATCGCTGGCGTGCCAGCGCCAAAACGAAAACCTTGTCGCTCAGAGCAGCACCGCACTGCGTGGAAATGTTTATCGTTCCAAACAGAGCGGTACCGTGGCTCTCGATTTCAGAGTTCGGTTCGCGCTTAGCCGCGGCATTCGTTCTCAGGCTCACTGCCAAAGGATACGTCTGGCTGCATAACAACAAAACATTCGACTCTAAGCAAGCTGCCGTTCTGTTGGCGCAATGTCTAAGTGATATCGCCAGTGATGTCAGCGAACCGGTCGCCCAAAAGGAAGACACACCGCTGTCGAAAATTCATGTCAAACACAATAAACAAGTCGATGCGCTTCTCATGGCCAATCAACACTTGCTCTTCAAGCTCGTCCACGAACGAGAAACAACGAAGGCGGAAATGGCCCGGGAGCTACACGATAGCGTTCTAGCTGATCTGATGATGCTAAGGCGCTATCTCTCCGGCGACCGTGAATTATCCAAAAAAGAGGTTTCGGAAGTCATTGATGAGATCACCGACCACCTGCGCGACATCGTCAACGACTATACGCCGAAGACTTTGCAGGAATGGGGACTGGGGCTGGGGTTGGCAGCATTGCTGGAAAAACTGCATGAAAGAGTCAACATTCAAGGCAAATTCCATTTCCCTAACAAATTGCCAAGCATGCCTGAACTAGTTGAACTAAACGTTTACCGCATTTTTCAAGAGTGCATAAATAATATCGCCAAATACGCGCAGGCAACGGAGGTAACGTTCTCTTGCCAAGTATCAAGCGAAAAAATCTCCTTCATCCTGACAGACAACGGGAAAGGTTTTAACTATCAAGAAGCTTTAGAGGTAACATCGTTCGGATTCGGTCTGAGATCAATGCAAGAGCGAGTCGATCTGATTCGTTGTTTTTATCCGGCGAAATTCACTATCGATTCACGCAAAGGAGCCGGCACATCGGCTGTTCTGGAAATCGAATTTAGTTGCCCTTCGGGCATGTCCTGATCGGAAAGTAGCGGTTTTTCTTTGGTCTTTCCCCTTATTCTTCTCTACGGGATTGCCTTTGGCCATTGCAGCAGCGCGGCCAAGTTTAAATAGTGTTGTCAAAAAATACTGAATTCCGGATACAGGCTGTATGTACTTGTAGAGGATACAGTAGATGGTTCTGTTCCAGAATGAGAGACTCGGTTGCGCGGAGGAGGAAGGGACGCATTCCCTCACCGAACTTCCCCCGAAGCTTTCCGATCGATCGATAGATTTAGCGATAGATTTAGCCTACCGTCCAGACGGAGGTTTCGGCTCCGCAGTGAAAGGTACTGAAGATCTGCCGCAGGAATGGGGCCCGCTTATTGTTCGTCCGCAGGAGCAAGATCACAGCGTCCTCGATTTTGGCGCAGACAACATCTACGCCAACAGTGATGCGGCAAAATCATCAGAGAGCGAACCGACGACTATCGTCATTGTGGACAAGGACGTCCGTCCATTGCTTTCGGTCGGCGTAGGAGCGCACTATGCTACAGAAGTAGCGTCATTCATAAAGCAACTGCTTTGCGGCGACAAGGTCATTGATAATCCTCAAAGCCCAAAGGAGATTGTTGATAAACTATTAGCTCAGTCACAAAAAGATGGCAAGCCGCTTTCCGACATAGTCATTGAATGTCATGGCTGTCCGGGCTATTTCTATATCGGCAACAAGCCGTACCGCGTGGACGACCCTGAGGTGCTAAAGGAGTTTGCCAGGCTGAAGGGGCATATGGCGCCCGGTGCACGCATAATCTTTACTGGTTGCGAAATGGGTGCTGGCGACGACACACCCAAGCGCCTGCAGCGGCTTGCAAATGCTGCAGGTGTATCCGTGGTTGCATTCAAATGGTACCAACTTGCCGGTACCGGCGGTATCGGACCCAAGAGCGAGGCCACTCCAGTGGCAGAGAAATCCGATAAGACAGCGCACCACAAACGGCCAGCGCGTTCCTGAATTTAAGCGCATTGATTGTCACTGTTACTACGCTTCCTCCTCAAGAGGGTGATTCTCAATGCTAAAGGGAAAGGTAGATTTGCATCTAACCTCTCCCTTTATTCTTCTCTACGGCATTGCCTTTGGTGTGTGTGGGAGGAAAAGCCGGGAAGACATGCTTCATGTTATGCGGTCTGCGCGCGGCGGGCCTTCATTGCCACTCGACTTATCTGAGTTTCACTCTCAGTCTGACAATCAGTCGGAGCATGATCGATCCGATGTTCTCCGTTTTCAATTTCGACCTGACAAACTTGCGCTTCACTTACCACAGATTGCGCTAGCGGATTGTGCGTGGCATCCGTCACATCTACTTCGCCGGAAATGGTTGTTGCCTGCATTTCGCCCTGGGCAACAACGCGCAAGCGAGGCGGAAAAGCGATCTGATTTGCTTCCACTACCGCCGTCACTCGCTCCTTCCCTTGCTTATCGAGCCAGCGATCAAACGTCAGTCGGCCGGTGACAGTGATCTGATTTCCTTTATCCAAATAAGCGGCAGCCAGATCGGACAATTTACCCCAGACCTCCACTTTATAAAAATCAGCAGTCGATGACTGAGATTGATTACCGTTATTTTTGCCAGACTCATCACCAGAGATTTTATTTGAATTGGTCTGAGAATCGTTGACAGATTTGCTGGCCCGGAAAGGATTGTTCACAGCCACAATCAGCGTTGTCTTTTTTCGGCCGCTGCTGAAAAACATCTGCTCTGGTTTGCGCGCTAAATTTCCCACAATTGACACATTGGCAAGACTCATAACTATTACCTCCAAGGTAAACAGATCACAGGCTTCAATTGGGGAGATGCCGCTAACTTAGCATACCATACGAACGTATGTCAACAAACTTTTTTTCTCGACATAAGACGCCGATTGGAGCCGCTTGACGGCTGGGTATGAAATGCTTGCGCTCGCCTTCGGGGAGCACTTCAGGAAGAGACCACTTTGGGATGGGCGCGTGGCCAGAAAAGACGATTGGTTCGAACGATATAAGTTCTGCCAACCTCTAGGACAGGGGGGCATGGGCGTCATTTATCTGGCCGAAGACAAGTACAATGGCTCTCAGCGCTGTGTCGTCAAGCAGCTGATCAGCAAGCCCACCAGCAAAGAACAACAAAAGGAAGCGGTTAGGCTCTTCAAAAGAGAAGCCGAGATCTTGAGAGCTCTGGATCATCCAGGTATTGTTCGTGTCTTCGACGGTTACGCCACGCGCGATGGCAAATATTTCTTAGTCATGGACTATGTGCCGGGCAAGAACCTCGAATCCATTCTTAGCCAATACGGACCGTTCAGTTCGGAAGCGACAATCGAGATTGGCATCCAGTGCTGCGAAGTCCTGGAATATTTGCATGGGCTTGACCCCCCGATTATTTATCGAGATTTGAAACCTAGCAACTTGATGCTCACACCGGATGGAAAAATTATCTTTATCGATTTTGGCATTGCCCGCTCATTTATGCCGCAGGAAAATGCCACCCGCGTGGTCACCACCGGCTATTCACCACCTGAACAGTATTTTGGCCGTCCAGAATTACAAAGTGATCTGTATGCGTTGGGCGCCACACTCGGTCACCTGCTCACAGGCGTCAGGCCGAAACCGTTATTAGAAAGCACTCCCAAGAAGATAGACCGTCATGTTTTGAGCACTCTGGACGGACTCATCCGCAGACTGACAGCTCACAGCCCTGATGATAGACCAGCTTCGGCTAAACAAGTGCGCTACGAACTGTATGGTATGTATCAAGAAATCCATCCGGAGTTCTCGGGGGTCGATGACGGGTTGGCACCACAGGCGATGCCAACGAGCCAGTCCGCACGCGAGATGGCCAACGAATATTCTCGGCGTCAATGTATCACGGCCCATAGACTGCAAGCATCAACAAAAGACCGCTTCGAAAATCCAACAAACTTGGCAGTGAACCAGCAAGAAGGAAGAGATTCGCTTTGGAAACAGCTGAAAAATTGGCTAGATGATCACTTTCAGTAGCACTCGGTCGTCACTTGAAGAGCGCCTTAAAGCCAAGCGTTCGTGATAATGAAGCTTGTCTGACCCGCCGCTTATCAGCGCGCTCGATCATCTTTGTGATCATGTCTGTAAACAATAAAGGCGGATGAGACTTCACCCAGAGATAATGGGCTAGCGAGCCCGGCAAGGGATTGATCTCGTTGAAATAAAGCGTGTTTGACTTAAGATCGAGCATGAAATCGAGACGAGCAACGCCGGCACAGCCCAGGAGCTGAAAGGCTTTCAGTGCGTAATCCTGGGCCTGCCTTTTTATCTTAGCGTCCAGATCGGCTGGATCGATTACCCGTGTTAGCCCAGCCATCCCTGCCGATCCTAGAGAAGATCCTTGACCGGTTTTCTTGCCGCCATCACGGACATATTTATCTTCGTACGACAACTCTTCGCCTGATGGCACCGGAATTTCGACAACAGATGCCCGCGGCTCAACGTCGTCCAGGACAGACACATTGATTTCCAGTTTCTGCTCTAAACACGGCTCGACAATTACCTGGCTGTCATATTTGAACGCGTTCAAGATGGCGGCGTCCAGTGCCTGCGCGTCTGAGGCCTTAGCAATACCGATGCTAGAGCCCAAGTTAGCCGGCTTAACAAAGAGAGGAAACGTCCCTAAACCTGGAGCGTTAAGCACTTTCTCGCGCAAAGCGCTTAAATTACTGCCAAGCCCCTCTTCAAGGTCTTCTTTAGGCAAGAGCACAGAGGGCAAAACAGGAATGCCATGCATCTCCAGAAACTTTTTGCAATGGTATTTGCTCATGCTCAGCGCCGAGGCCAGAACCGGCGAACCGGTATAGGCAACATCAGCCATTTCAAACAGCCCTTGCAGGCAGCCGTCCTCACCATAACTGCCATGAAAGACCGGGAAATAGATATCTACATCGATAGTGTCATGCTCTTGCGGCTTGCCCAGTTGAAAAAGACCTTTGGACTTGGGCTTAGGCCTGAGCAAGGTCAGGCCGCCGATATTGGGAATCGGCAAGAGAGCGACTTCCTCAACCCCGGCGAGCGACGCGGGCATATCTTTGTAGAAGCGGCGCTGCAGCAAAGCTTCACCGGTGTACCATTTCCCACTCAGATCGATGTAAACAGGTATCGGTTGATACTTACTTGTGTCCATCGCTTCTATTAACTGCAGCGCTGTAATAATCGAGATCTCGTGTTCCACTGAGCGGCCGCCAAACATGACAGCTACTGTCTTACGTTTGTCCTCACCACTGGTCATACTCAGTTCCTGCTCCAAAGCGCTCAGAAGGATACCTTTGATTCGAATAAATCCGGCAGATCATTTTCGATCAAAACTATATCGCCGTCTTGGCAAAACTGATCTGAAAGATAAGCAAGAGCGGATAGCATATCGGCAAACTCTTTGTAACGCTCGGATGGCATACCAGCTGCATGCAGTCCGCTAATAAGAGCGTTACGGTTGGTGTCACCGACTATACAGACAAGATCGCAGATCGTCGCCGCCTTTTTAGCCACGTCTTGATTTTCTTTTTCTTGGCGCTCGCCAAGCTCGATCATACCGGGCGTAACCAGAATTCTTCTGCCACCAGGTATATTGGCCAGGACTTCCAGAGCAGCGTCAAAACCAACTGGATTCGAGTTGTAGGCATCGTTCAGACGAAGAATCTTTCCTGACCGGCAAGCAGTGCCATTATTGCCGGCAGAGAGCGAACCAATATCCGTCCTCACCGGTTCCAACCGGTTGGGCTCGGTGCGGACGTTGCGCAGTGCAGCGAGGACGACAGCCGGTGGCATACCCAGAGCACAAGACATAGTGAAGGCCGCCAATACATTGCCGAGCATCGGCCGCCCGAGTAAACCGGCGAAGCCCTCATATACCTCATCCTGCCAACGGATCTTGAAAGACGACCCATTTTCGCTCGCGCGAATGTCATACATAAAAGAATCAAGATGACCTTTCCCTTCATCCAGCCCGTAGAATAAAGTCACCCTCTTGGGATTTTCCTTAGCCATCTGCCGACAAAGTTCATTGTCACCATTTACCACCAGAATGCCATCCGCTGGCAACGCTTGAGCCAGCTCAGACTTGGCCTGATAAACCGCTTGCTCTCCACCAAACCGCTCAAGATGCATGATACCAATTGTAGTGACAATGGCGGCCTGGGGAGGGGTTAAGGAACACATTTTCTTGATCGAGCCGATGTAATAAGCACCCATTTCGATAATGGCAAATTTGTGGTGCGGCTGTAAATGTTCGCGGATTTCCCTGGTCACCCCCATGTAGCTGTTAATGCTGCCCGGCGTAGAAAAGGTCGGGCTGACAGAGCTAAGAATATCCTTCAGCAAAACCTTCGTGCTGGTCTTACCGTAACTGCCGGTAATACCGATCACCGTCGGACCATATTGATTTAGCAGCGTTCTGGCCTCATTGGCAAATTTCTCCTGCACGCTTTGTTCATATGGCGTAAGCAGGAGGTTGGCGATAACGATCCAGAGAGCTGCAGTCTGGATTAAGACGAGCTGGCCGAGCCAGAAAAATAGAAGTACGTGCTCTTGCCAGTACAGACGTCCGTTAATTCGACCGATTGTCTCGGTGGCCAAAACAATTAGCATTAGAGCGACTGAGAAAAACAAGAAAGCCAGGTTATAGATGCGTTTAGCTCTGGCCGTCATTTTTAGTTTAATCTTGCCAGTTAAGCGGGGATCCGGCGCTGATAGAGCGATAGAAGCCAGTACCAAAGCAGAAGCAACACTGATCGGAAATGAGAAAATCGGCGTGCTGACAAAGCACAGACAGACAATCGCTGCCAATAAAAATATTGAGGCGCGCCGATCCCAGGCTCGTCTTCGCCAATACCAATCGCCGTAACGCTTAGCCGTGTAATCTTCCTGTTGAAAGAATTGCAAATAGATCAGACTGCGCTTCCAATAGAACAAAACACTACTAACAAGTGCCAACCCTTCTGCTATCCGATTCAGCCAGAGCTCATCCATCAGTTAGATTCCTGTCTGTTTGGATTATCTTTGACTGCTGGCGACAAGGTCGCCAGAAAATTGAGAATATGACGAGCACAAAGATGTGCACCGCCGCTTACGAATGGAAAATGATCCTTGCCCGGCATCACCGTCAATTGCGATCCGGCAATTAACTGGTTCAACCGCCTACCTAACCACAAAGGCGTCTCTTGATCTAATTCACCCCACAATAGAAAAGTTGGGTTGCTGATTTTTGCAGCATCAGCCGAGGCATCTTCGTTCACCGCTTTGACTAAAATCTTGCGCAGCTGCCCAGCATTTTTATAATCACTTGACGCGAAACGAGGCACAAACCAAGTCTGAAAAAGCTGGCTGTCAAAAGATCGATCGATCTGTTTAAGTGTATTGCCCAACATCTTAAGCAAAAGCGCCCGCGCTCGTTTTTGCGGCGAAAGTGGCACTTTCAGGCCGTGTGAGTTGATTAGAATCAATCCTCTCACTCTTTCGGGATATTTACTGGCCAGGCGGATGCTAATGCGACCGCCAAACGAATGCCCTAGTAGATCGACGCGCTCTAATCCAGACTGATCTAAGTAAGCGATGATCCGTTCGGCATATCTGCTTGTATCCCAATCGTCGGCTTGAAGTGGTGATTGACCAAATCCGGGCAGATCAATGAGGTGTACTCGACAGGCACTACCGAGCAGCTCGCCTAGCGGCCTAAGAGATTCTAATGACTGTCCCCAACCATGCAGCAAAACAATTGGATAACCGGAATTGCCGATTTTAACCGTGTTCAAAGACTGTTGTTCCACTACCGGCATTCGTTCTCATCAAAGGCAGACAGCCATATTGCCAATCTAATGATAATCCCACTGACAGCTAATCGCGCCATGGCTCTTGCTCAGCATCTGTGAAATTTCCCAAGATTTTCCACTCCGGCTGGAGTTGAACGGCAAATTTATCAAAGACAGTCTCCTGCATCCGTCGCAAAAGAGTAGTCACTTGAGCGGATGTAGCGCCGCCCATATTAATAACGAAATTGGCATGCACTGCCGACACAGCTGCCTGCCCCTCCTTTAAATTCTTGGCTCCGGCCTGATCCAATAAGAGCCCAGCGCCTCTTGCCGGCTCGGGATTCTTAAAGGTACTGCCAGCGTTGGGCCAGCCCAAAGGCTGGGTTTTCCAACGGTATTCTTCATTGTGTTTTGTGTTTTGCTCGATTACTTCCCGCACATCGGCAGTCAGGCGAAACTTTGCCGATAGCACAACGTGTCTGGCCGGATCTAAATTGCATCGACGATAGGAAAAATGCAAATCCGTATTGGCCAATTGGACGATATCGTTTTTGGCGCTATCAAAGACAGTAACATCTTCAAGCACATTGGCGATGCAACTGCCATGCGCGCCCGCATTCATAATCACCGCACCACCAACAGTGCCAGGTATACCGACTAAAAATTCCAGTCCACTTAGCCCCAGGGATGCTGCATAGCGAGCCAAATGTGGCAATCGGGCCCCGGCGTCCGCTTCGATGATCGTCGGCTGAGGGTTTTTCATGCCGATCAACTGCGCTGTCCTAATAACCGTACCTTTATAGCCCTCTGACGAAACCAACAGGTTGGAGCCGCCACCAAGAATAAACCAGGGCTCTTTTTTGTCATTCAGATCGGCAGTCAATTGCACCAGTTGATCAAGGCTGGACGGCTGGCAGAGTTGATTTACTGCCCCACCAATCTTCAACGTCGTGTACCGACCAAGCGCTACGTTAGTTGCTGCTTCCATGAGCATCGGAATTCTTCACTGCCGCCAGTATATTCGGTCCCAATTTCGTTATGTCGCCAGCACCTATGGTGAGGACAACATCGTAAGGACGAATATACTGCATAACTGGTTTAGCCAGCTCGTCTATTTTGCCGGGCACGTAATGTGCATTTTTGTGTTCGACGCAAGCAGCAAAGCGGCGGGAATCTATGCCTTCGATCTGTGCTCCTCTGGCAATATATACATCGGTAATGAGCGCGACATCTGCATCGCTCAATGAGGTACAAAACTCATCCCAGAAATCGCGCAACCGTCCAGGCTGATGCGGTTGCAGAATAGCCACCAATCGCCGATCCAAGCCGGTCTGCTTTTTCAGCTGAGCGATATATTGTTTCGCCGCTGAGAGAGTCGCTCTAACTTCCGTGGGATGGTGAGCATAATCGTCGATGACAATGATTTCGCGCTCTTGCCCAATTTTCTGAAAACGCCTGGCCACGCCGGTGAAATTGCCCATGGCCTCCGCGATTTTTGGAAAGGCAAGCCCCAGCTCCAGACCGGTAACAATAGCCGCCAGGGCATTTTGTTTGTTATGTTCACCGGGAACAGCCAGTGTAATGCGGCCAAGTTGCACTTCGTCTCGGAAAACCAACATTTCGGTACCAGACAAGCTTTCGTATGCGAAACTCGGCGCCTGCGGGTTATCCCGGCGACCGTAAGTAACAAGCCGTTTACCGGCCGTCTCCAGCCCGCGTAAAATTGAGCGACAGCCAGGATCATCCACACAGATGATGATTGAATGCTCGGCATTGCGAGCGAAAGCAGTCATCACTTCCTTGATTTGCGTCATGCCGCCTGGATAATTTTCCAAATGATCCGCTTCGATGTTAGTCAAAACAGCAATATGCGACTGGACATTGGCGTGAGTGCGGTCACTTTCATCTGCTTCCGCTACAAAATACTGACCGTTGCCGAGGACGGCATTGGCACCGATGCGATCGAAAATTCCGCCGACCACCACTGACGGTTTCAGTCCTGAGTCCAGCATTATCTGGGCGATCATACCGGTGGTTGTGGTTTTGCCATGAGTACCCGAAACGGCAATCAATTTGGCCGAGCGGCTGATATGTGAAAGCAATTCCGCCCGGTGCCAAACAGGAATACCAGCACTGCGGGCAAAGGAAAGTTCCGGGTTAGTCGCTGTGATTGCCGTCGATACTACCAGAGCGCCTGCATGTTTGACGTTCTCTTCGTTGTGACCGATATATATCTTGGCGCCTAAGGCGCTTAACTCGTGGGTAATTTCCGATTCACACCGATCGGACCCTGACACAGGTCTGGCTTGAGCAAGCAAAAGTCTGGCGATTGCCGACATGCCAATGCCGCCAATGCCAACGAAATGAATAGGACCGGAAATTTTTGCTAAATCGATTTGGGCATTCATTCGGGCGGACTGTCTTTGATTCGCCTGCGCACACGAAGCCGCGTCTAATTCCAATTTGTCCCCGCTTAGCTAAGGCCATCATCGCCAAATAGATAGTCGACTGGCCACCCCGCAGCCACCACTATAACTGGAAACGATCGGCCACTCAATAATTACTTGGCTTTAGTTTTGCTAGTTCTTGGTTTGGCAGTCCTGGCAGTCTTTGTCTTGGCTTTTGCCTTGGTCGCTTTCTCCGGTTGGTGACCGAGTTTTAGCACTTGCGCGGCTAAGCGCGACTTCTTTCTGGCAGCCGAGTTCTTGTGGAGAATGCCCTTGGAGACTGCTTTATCGATAATTCGATAAGCATTCTTCAACGCTTCTTGTGACTTTTGCGTGTCGGCAACTTTGACTAGATCAATCACTTCGTTTCTGACGGTACGAACGGCAGATCTCCAGGATTTATTGCGAACGCGATTGCGCTCGGCGACTACAACACGTTTGATGGCGGATTTGATATTAGGCACGACTAATTCCTGACGCGAATATATATAACAGCATCCGATCTTAGCACAGACCTTAGCTCACACGTTTTCTCAGCGCCCAGCGCCGACACATATCGGTCGATGCTTGGCCAAGCTGCGATTGCCTGGCGATTATTTGTCAGTATCTGTCAGTCTTTGTCGCTTTTAGTCGGCTTAGCTAATGTCCGGGTGACAAGCAAACGGAACCGCTCGATAGCAAGCGGTCCATTAACTACTTTGCCGATGGTTGTCTTCAGCTGTTCACTCTTGGCGAGAGCATGGTCCGGCTCTAAGTTCATCGGCCGTCGGCTGGATAACTCTGCGTCATCCGGCAACTGCTTAGACATTTTCTAATTGTGTCTGAAGGTCTTTAGGTGTCGTCTTAGCCAGATACAGTGCGGTTGGATCAGCGGTACCAGACCGTAAACCGGCGAAGAATTGCTCCTTAAGCTCCTGCGGCGCATTGGCAAAAAGTTCGTAAAAACGAGCGTGGGACTCCATCAAAGCGGCTTTGTGGTCGACATCTGGAATGCCAGCTGAGCGGTCGCTTATGTTGGTTCTGTCCTGAGCATCGCTCCGCATTTTCTCTGTTTCGGGCGCATGCTCGATCGGTTTCTTATTGAAATTGTCGCCGCCATCATGTCCTTTGCCTGCCATAGTTTTCTTTGGTTACTCCCTAGAGTGGATTGTTTCTCCCGCCATATACCGACCAAGTTACGCCCCATCATGGGGACCGTCAATGTGGTTTTTACGTAGTCAGACGTCTGATCTATTTAATCTTTGTCAAGAGATCTTATTTATATAGGCTGAACGCCTGATGCCGGACTTATTGGCTTGACCCGCTCCAGTCAAACTTGTAGCTCACCCGAATGGACCTGGGCGCCCCGATAGGCAGGGGCGGCAAAGGTGAGGCAGACTGCAAGGCGGTTAGTGCCGATTGGTCTACGGATTCAACGCCGCTGCCCTTGACGATCTCGGCTTGGCTAATCGTGCCGTCTTTGAGAATGGAAAAGACAACCGCCACCTTCTGCTCCGGCAAATCTTTTAGCCCGCTGGGCATTCGCCATTTTGCTCGAATAGACTGCCGCATGCGAGCCAAGTAGGGACCCAGATCGACAGCCGCCGGCTCTGTGTCCTGATCGTCATTTTGACCATTGTTACCCGCATTGCTAGAGAGATTTTGAGAGAGCTTTTGGCGGCTGGCTATTGATCCGCCAGGCGGGTCGGGTGTGGCGCCCAAAACAAGATCCGGTCTGGTCATGACCAAACGATTGTAGTCATGACCGATTCTTATCGGCAAAGAAGGCCCGCTTCGGCTGATTGAGATCCCGAGAGGTAAGGCCGCCAAATAAGCGCTTTCCGGTGTCAGGCATAGTTTCACTGACTCTTCTTGTTGCAGTTCATTGCGAACGTCATTGGCTACATTCTCCGCCACGATCTGGCTTAGGTCAGCCAGCGTCTTTTGTCCGGCCGACTGCTTGAGAGCCTCAGTCAAATGATAGCCAAAATACGAATTTTGCCGAGCAGGCGATTGATAGGAAGGATTGAATAGTTCGTTGGCTGAGAGCAAATTGACACTGCTCATTTGGGCCAATCGCGTCAACGGGCTGATATTCAGACACTTGCCTTGCGGCGGCGAGGACGGCAACCGAGAGACTGAGTTGTCGAAGACCGGGGAGAGATCAAGTAAGCAGATAATGTTTTTGCACTGCGTCCTTTTACGCAGCTGACTGAGGACATCGGGCAAAAGCACCCCTGAGTCCTGAGCAGTGGCTGAGGCTGTATCGTATGCGCACAACATTACTGCTTGGCCATCTTTGCTAGGTACTGCTCGTGAACAAAAGTAGAGAATGATCAGGTCATTGGGCAGCGCCTTGCTCACTAAAAACGGTTGACCAAGACTTTCGACAATCGCCTGTTTGGTTGCCTGCTCGTTACTCAATGTGAGCACATGATCGGCTGCGAATCTTCCCACGTTGGGATCGCTGAGTGCCTGAGCCAACTTGGTGGCTGCCTCGCCTCCAAAGGGCAAGATCGGCATATCTCGATCCTGAAATGCACTTAAGCCAACGATCACCGCCCATTTATTGTGGATTGGCGGCAAGGATGTCTTTGCTTTACCGGCTGAGCCGGGCGAGGTTGCCCGCTGTGAGAAAGGCAAGGCAAACGTCGCCGGGGCAAAAAGGAACAGGGCACAGCTGAATACGCCAAAAACGGAAAAGAACTTTGACTTCCTGACACTGGCTCGGCTGTTCATACATATGACATTGGCATGTGACATCGGGCAAAGGTAAGCAGACACCACTTAAGAATGTTCAGCTTACTAGCAAAATCGCAACCGCGCATATACTTTGTGCATTCAGTTAGATCAATTTGCTAAAAAGTCGTTCCTAATTTTCACGGCGCTGCCGACGAAATAGCCTTTGCACCATATTCGGTGACTGACCCACATATTCAACTCGCAATTCAAGATAGTCCGTTTAAGAACAATGCTTAAATTATCTACAGGTTGTAGGTAAACCTGTAAAAAAGGCTCTTAGCCAAGAACAGGTGTGCCCGGCGCGATAAGCTAAACTGCCGCTCCCCCTTGGTAAGGACCCATGCCTGGCACTCTATATATCATCGGTACACCGATCGGCAATTTGCAAGATTTCAATCGCCGGGCAGCAACTGCTATCACTCAATGCGATTTTTTGCTGGTCGAAGACACCCGCGTGACGATCAAGTTGCTCAATCATTTTGATTTGAAAAAGCGGCTGGTCAGTTGTCACGAACATAATGAAAAAGAGCGCTTGGCTTTATTGAAAGAAGCGGCCCAAGCTGGCAAGACCGTCGGCTTGATCGCTGACGCCGGTCTTCCCTTAATATCCGATCCAGGCTCAGAGATTGTGCGAGCAGCGATAGATTCAGGCATGCAGATCGTGCCAATACCCGGGCCAAGCGCTTTCTTATTGGCCATCGTGGGCAGCGGCTTGGACACTAGACGCTTTGTCTTTGAGGGCTTTTTGCCAGACAAACAGGGGGAGCTTGAACAACGACTCTCGACATTGTCGGCAGAAGAGCGAACACTCGTCTTCTACGTATCACCGCACAAATTGAAAAAAACGCTCCTGGCCATACAGAAAGTACTTGGCGACCGTGATGCCTGCTTGGCTCGAGAGCTGACTAAGATCCATGAAGAGTTTATCCGCGAAAAAATTTCGGTCTTATCGTTACGAGCGGAAGAATCGGTGGCTCGAGGTGAGCTTGTTCTCATTGTCGCTGGCCGTCAGCCTGGGCGACAGTCATCCTTGACCATTGAGGAGCTGGAACATGTGATTGCGCGGCGGCTAAGGCAGGGTAACACCGTGAAAGACGTAGCCGGCCAATTAGCAGAAGAATTCGACTTGAGAAGGCGAGACATCTACAAGCTAGCGGTATCGATTGCCAAACAGCTGGACAGCTGACAAGCATGCGAAGTGTCCCCCGGGGGATAAATCGGTGCCATAATTGTCCCAGTTCACCGTATCGGAAACGCTCTGGCGATGGGCGGAAAGACAAGATGTTCGAGCCCGGCAAAACCTACAAGATAAAAGTGGAGACAACTCCGGGAGAGTTTGGTTTTGGTCGGGCAACAGTGCTTGAAAAATCGGCAAGCAATCTGACTTTTCAATTAAGAACAGACAAAGAGCCGAATAAAGTCTTACCAAAGGGAACAAGAATTTGGTTTGTTGCCGATTCAGCAAACTTTGCCTTCAATGGCCTCTGGGCATCGTCGGTGGTGGCAAAAGCTCATTCCGCGGGGCAACCTATTATGCAATGCTCCTTACCAAAGTTCGAAGCAGTAAGGCAGAACCGCCGCAATCAGCGGGTGAATTTTGAAGGCGCCGTCGGAGTAGCGAGCATCAATGGCGAGGAATTAGCGAAAGGCGCTCGCACCCGGGATATCAGCCGCTCTGGTACAGCCGTTGAATCGTCGCAGGCTTCACCCAAACTCGAGCCTGGCTCGATCGTCAAATTGAAGATAGACGGCCACTTTGGAGCAATTGTCGCGGAAGCCCGGGTCATTCGCGTGGAAAATAATTGGCTGGCAAACAAAACAATCATCGGCTTAGAGTTCACCCAGATCGGTGAGGAGTCAGTCAATTCGCTCGACAAAATGCTGGTCGCGCTGGGCGGCAAACCTCGTGGAAACGAAGCGGAGCTGCTAAAGGCGATCAAAGAAGCAGTGGAGGCACGCAAGGCCGTACGACTGATGCAAAACAAATTGTCGAAGCACTTGAGCGTACAAAGCTCAAGAGCGCAACATTCGCCTTTTATCGGCGCTCGGTCAGATCAGGAGGAATCTGCCAAGCTAGAACAAGAAGCTCGAAATAATGAGAAAGAAAAGTCTTGAAGCGGTTACGACGAATCGGGAGTATCAAGAATGACTGATGGCGCCATGTCAATCACTGAGGCGGTTTTGCTCGGCATTGTCCAAGGCATAACAGAATTTCTGCCAATCAGCAGTACAGCGCATCTGCGTGTGGTACCAGCGCTTTTGGGCTGGAGCGATCCTGGCGCGGCCTATTCTGCTGTGATTCAACTCGGTTCGGTATTAGCAGTAATTGGCTATTTTCGGAAAGACATAATCACCATCTGTAGTGGCGCCTTCCACGCCGTGCAGAAGGGCGATTTCGCCGACCACAATGTGCGGCTGCTCGGCGGCATTCTGCTAGGCACGCTGCCGGTCTGTGTTGTAGGCCTTCTGCTCAGACATGTTCTCGAGACAGAGAATGGTCCATTGCGTTCCCTTTTTGTCATTGGCGGCGCTTCAATATTCATGGGTTGCTTCCTGTTTCTTGCCGAAAAAATTGGCAAACATAAACGAACTTTGCAAGATATAGGCGCTGGCGATGGTCTCCTCGTAGGATGTGGACAAGCGATGGCTCTGATCCCCGGCTGTTCGAGAAGTGGTTCGACCTTGACTGTGGCCATGTTATTAAATCTGAAGCGAGATGAAGCTGCCCGATTCAGTTTCTTACTAGGCATTCCCGCTCTGATCTTGAGTGGGTTGCTCGAGCTGAAACATATGTTTGAGGCCGGCCTAAACAGCGCAGGCACAACCAATCTAATTGTCGGCCTGGTGGTATCAGCGGTGGTGAGCTATGCCGCGATTGCTTGGCTGTTAAAATTTCTGAAAAATCATGCCACCTGGGTATTTGTCGGCTACAGGTTGCTTTTTGGCATAGCGGTTATCGTCTTGGCCGCTCAGAATCTAATTCGGTAACCGAATACAAACTAATTGTTAGCTGCCTCTCCGGAGCTTGCGGTCGGTTCCACCGGTGTCTGCTCATCTGCGGAAATAGGCGGCAAACCCTCCGGATCTGTCAGTTGCGCTTCATCGGTTTCCTTAAATGCCGTTGTCACCATAGTGGACTTAGGCATACCGCCGATTTCTGATATTTGTACACCGGTCTGTCTTGTCTCTTCCGTGGCCTTTTCGGAAGTAGCATAATGCCTGAGCAGATCCAGCTCTTTATCCTTGCTGTGCTGTTGATTGACAACCTGCTTAAGCTCCCGTTGCAATTTCTGATTGGCTTCTTTTTCTTCATCGCGGTTTTTGTTCATATCCGAAAAGCGCGCATAACCGAATAAACAGACAACGACAACTATGAACGTCGCCACCGCAACAAGCCAGCTTGGCATTTTGACGTTTTCCGACTTGCTGGGCAGAAGTGCTCGCTCCAACTCTTCTTTCATCTCAGGCGCCGTCTGAAATCTAAGCCAAATATCTTGTGCTGTTGCCCGCTGCACAAGCAAATCTGTGCGCTCAGAAATTTTCACATTGTGCTTACGAGGCGCTGAAACCTGTAAAGCCAGAGGCTCCTGCCCGGTCAGCAAAAAATGCATGGTCGCTCCCAGAGCATAGATATCCGAACGTGGATCGGCGGCTCCCCAGTACTGCTCCGGTGGCGAATAGCCGGCCGAGACTACATGGGTATTGTCACCATCTTCGGCGTACGGCCGAGCGATACCGAAATCGACCAACTTCACTCTATCTTTGGTGTCGATCATGATGTTGCTTGGCTTCAGGTCCCGATAAATGACCGGCGGATCATGACTGTGAAGATAGTGAAGGACTTCAGCGATCTGGGTGCACCAGGCCACCACCTGCGCCTCTAGAAATGGATCCCCACGGCGCTGCAACATCTGCTGCAAATTCTCGCCTTCCACATATTCCATAACCAGGAAGTAGTCGCCGCCCTCTTCAAAATAATCCAAGACATGGACGATATTGGGGTGCTGCAAGCGGCTCAAAACAACGGCTTCCCGCTGAAAGAAAGCCAAAGCCTTATCCTTGTCTTCCTGGCGAAAGAAATCGTCCCGCAGTTTTTTCACCACACATTGGCGATTGGCCAGACGTAAGTCCCGGGCGATGTAAACAGTGCCCATCCCTCCTTGACCTAAATGACTGACAACTTCCCAGCGATTTTGCAAAACAAAGCTCGCCTCCTGCTGCTGTTGCTTGGGCGTTACTCGCCCACCCCAGCTTTCGTAGGACGAGTTAGATGAATTGAGCGGATTGGAAGGCTGTGTCATCAAAATCTGGCAACCACTTCTGATCGAAAAAGCAGTACCAGTATAACAATAATTAAGATAATACAAAAGGAATCAAATCTCATCATGACAACGGACAAGGGGTTACACGCGAGGCTGCACCGCCTGTAGTGTCATGTCCGTTTCTAGAAATTCATTTGAGCAACTGATGTTTGCGACAAAGCAATTTGTATAGTTCCAAACCACGCATATGACCTTCGCTCAAATCAAAATTAAGTTCGCGTCGATAATAATGCTCCAGTCGTTGCCGAGATATGCCGGTGCGCGAAACCGCCTCATCGAGGACCGCCGGAAAGGCAGTCGACAGCCCGCGATCGAAGAGTCGACGCAATTCGCTAGACAGTGCTTCAAACTCGCCAGGGTTCTCGTCGACCCAATCTCGCCTGGCAGCCCACAAGCCAAAGACCATCGGCAGCCGAAAGAGCTCATACCACCAGCTGCCCAAATCAATGCATCGCAACTCTTTGCCCCAGGATGCGGCTGCAGCCAGAGCCTGATCACCAATGACAAGAGCGCCACGGTAGTCTTTATCGACCTTAGGTTGCAAACAAATGTCAGTGGTCGGTATAAATCCGTATTGTTCGGCAAATAGCACTTTTAACAATTGGGCTGACGTTGCCGAAGCGGAAGTGATGGCGATACGATCGTTTCTCAACGACGAGCCGTCACTTTCACTGAAGAACAAGACACTGCCAACCGCACCAATGCTGGAGATGGAAATTTTAGGGACTAAAATCAGATCAGGATGTTCTAAAAAAAAATAGGAACTGATCGCACTAACATCCAATCTCTTGCCGGCAAAGTCTCGGTTCAACTCAGCTGGCGTGCCGAAGAAACACTCGATCTTGGTCTGAGCCAGACCGTGAAGTAAAGGCATGGTCAGTGGCAAACAATTGACAAAATTGATCTGACCAAATCGCACCATCTGCCTGGCCACAGTGCTTTTGGCAATCATTGCCTTGACTGGTTTTCCGTGAGACATAGCCGAACCTCAATGAGGTTCAATTATGTCATTGCCGCCAGCCAGGACACGATGTTTTTCTCTATCACCTAAATAATGACGGGAGGAGACCTATAGAGACTTCATAATTGCTTCGTGAGGTCTCGCTCCCTAAAACTATTATCCAGGTCTAACCCGACTCGTCAAGAGCTTGCGCAAAATCCGCAGAAAGAGACTGCGGTTGTGCTCAGCAGCAAAATTAAGTTTTAGCTCAGCCGATGGCAAACGGACAGGGCAGGCATCATAATCTTAACTTCGTGTAAGCGGAGAAATAGAGATTTGTGGCGCCTTCTCAGCTATAGACAATTCGATGCCGCCACGAACATGGCGATCGACGAAGCGATTCTCGAAGCACACATACGAGGCGACGTGCCACCGACTTTGCGCTTTTACGGATTCGCTCCAAAGGCAGTCTCTCTAGGCTATTCACAGCAGATTAACGAAGAGACGCTCAAACGAATTGGCGACTACGGTTTGGATGTGGTTAGGCGCCCGACCGGCGGCCGGGCAGTTCTTCATTCCGGTGATTTGACCTATTCGTTTGTCGGCACAGTCATAGGCTCAAACAAAGTGGTGAGCGAAAATCGACCTGGTCAAGAAGAACCAGCCGAGGGTTTCTTGGACGCTGTGGTAGCCAAAGCGTACAAACAAATATCGCAAGCGCTCATTCAAGGTTTGGTTAAGCTTGGCGCTCAAGTGATGCTCGGCGCTGGTCAATCAGAATATCGAAACCTGAACGATTGCTTCCTAGCGGTAACCGGGGCAGATTTACTGGCAAACGGCTGCAAGCTGGCCGGAAGTGCACAACTTCGCAGGCGTGGAGGAGTTTTGCAACATGGTTCGATTCTATTAAATCAAGACCAATTCCTAATGTCGGTACTTTTAGCGAATGAAGATGCTCTCAAAAAGAGACATCACAGGCATACAAATTTGTACGATCTGATCGAGCCAAAATCGATTACTGAAATTGAAGAAGCTCTGGTCAACGGATTCGAACGGCAATTCGGTCAATCGTTTTATCTTGGCGAATTAACTCCTCTTGAGCTTTCAGCCGCTGCCAAAACTAAAGATCGCTTCGTCGTCTCATCACTTGAGCTCCGGCGTGAGCCTCAAACAATACCTTGAGATTTGGGAGTAATACCGCTGGCAATGGCACGACCAAACCATTTCAGTTGCCTTAGGTCTTTCATTTTTGTGCCGTTGAACACTACGAGGTACGACATGTTTCGATTAACTGGAGCTCTGCTCTCGGCCTCTTTTTCGATCACGGCTTGGAATTGCGCAGCGTCCCTAGCTGACCAGTACATTTGGCCGAACGCCTCAAACAACTGTCTGTTCTTTAACCTGCCACTTTCAGCATATGCTAGCTCGCAGGCCTTATGCCCCAATGCAAATGCTTACCGCCACGAGAGCGGCTTAGGTTTTGCTTCAGCCGCCAATAGGGTAGCTGGGCCGCTAAATAATGCTGTCCTTTTCAATGCATTCAATGCCCCAGGCGACTCCGGCTTAAGTTCGTTCGCTCACCCTTACTTTTACTCGCCGTTCTCCTGGTCACCGGGCGCGGTGATTCCCCAAAACAGCTGGAACATCTATGCAAATGCCTTTTATCCAAATGTCCTTTATGCCAATATCCTGCCGTACGCAGCCGGCGCTAGCTGGGTAGGCCTGAGCCAATCGGGCCCTTTCTCCTTTTTCGGCAATAGACCATTGGGCATAGACAACGGCTCAAATTGGTCACCTTGGGTCTCTGAACGTATTGGCCTCGATCGCGGCCAGCAGATTATTCAGAACGAACCAAGCAGATCGTCAGGGAACTATTATCAGCCCGCCAGTCTGGACACCACAGGTGCAGGTAGCTATTACGCTCAGCCCAATGCAGTGGTCGTACCGAGTGGTCAGCCCAGTGGCTGGTCGGCGGGCGACGCAGGCGGTGCAAATTCCCTCTGGGGCGCAGGCGGCAATCCGTTTCCAGCCGATCTAAAAGCCGTGCCTTGGAATAAATAAGAGGCACAATTTGGGGCACCCACCGGTCTCGACCCAGAAAACGAGGTGGGGCCGCGCAAAAAAAGTTCGTCACGCATTGTAATTACTGCTGGGAAGGACGTTTACAGAATTGTATAATCTTCATTAACCTGCGGGGCTGAACCCGCAAGCAGCACTAACACACGGTGAAGGCATGACAGGGACGATTCCCCATCGTCTATTTGAGATTCTGGAGCGACAGCATCGTCCAGCAGAAGACATTGCCTTTATTCGCAAAGCGTACGAATTCGCCTATAAGTCGCACGATGGCCAATACAGAAAATCGGAAGAACCGTACATAATCCACCCGGTGGAGGTTGCTTGCTCGCTGGCGGAGTTGAACGGCGACGAACAGACAATCGCTGCGGGACTACTGCATGATGTATTGGAAGATTGCGAAGTCAAGCCAAAGGAGCTGGAAGACGCCTTCGGCAAAGACGTTCGACAAATTGTCGAGGGTGTGACAAAGCTAGGAAAATTCAGCTTTAGTTCCAAAGAAGAACGCCAGGCAGAGAATTTTCGCAAATTGATTGTGGCTATAGCTGAGGATGTGCGTGTCGTCTTGGTGAAACTAGCGGACAGACTGCACAACATGCGAACTCTCGATCACATGACGCCGCGCAAACAAGCAGACATTGCTAAGGAGACGCTGGAGATTTACGCGCCATTAGCCAATCGTTTCGGGCTCGGTCAAATAAAGTGGGAACTGGAAGACCTCGGACTGAAGTTCTTGCATGCGGAAGAATACGCGCAAATTCAACAGCTCGTTGCGGATAATCGGCAAGATAGAGAATATCTAGTCAATCAGATTATTGAGAGGTTGCGCGCAGAGCTGGATATCCGCAACATCAAAGCCGAGATCGTCGGCCGCCCTAAACATCTGTTTGGAATCTGGCGCAAGATGAAACGGCAGGAGAAGAGTTTTGAAGAGCTGTATGACGTGCTGGCAATCAGAGTAATTATTGACAGCAACGACAAAAATTATTGCGAAATCGCCGATGACCCTGACACCCAGAAATGTTATGAGGTCATGGGTATAGTGCACTCCATTTTCAAACCGATTCCTGGCCGATTCAAAGATTACATTGCCATGCCCAAGTTCAATAGCTACCAGTCTTTGCACACGGCCGTTATCGGACCGAAAGGTAAGCCGGTCGAGATACAAATCCGCACGAAACAGATGCACTATGTCGCTGAGTATGGCATTGCCGCCCACTGGCGGTACAAGGAAACGGGCGAAGCAGGGAAGGCCGACGCAGACGTCGATCGAAAATTAGCCTGGTTACGCCAGCTGGTCGACTGGCAGCAGGATCTCGTCGATGCGCAGGAATATCTCGACACAGTCAAGATGGACCTTTTCGCCGATGAAGTATTCGTATTCAGTCCTCGCGGCGATGTTTTCGATCTACCATCAAATTCCACACCGATTGATTTCGCTTATCGCATTCACACTGATATTGGTCACCGCTGCATCGGCGCTCGGATCAACGATCGTATCGTGCCACTGAATACAGTGCTGAAAAACGGTGACATCGTAGAGATCATTACGAGCAAAACCGCACATCCTAAAATGGACTGGCTCAATTTTGCAGCCACGCATAGTGCAAAGAACCGTATTCGTCAGTGGTTTAAGAAATATCACCGCGAAGAACACATTCAACAAGGTCGGCAAATGCTGGAAGCCGAGCTGGGCAAGGCTGATCTTGACGAGTTCCTCAAATCGGAAGCAAAACTCAAGGATGTTGGTCGCAAGCTGAACATCAGTGACGCTCTCGACATTCTTGCCGCTATAGGATATGGCGATATTTCTACCACGCAAGTTGTTAATCGCATTCGTGAACAGGAACAGCAGGACGCCACGGCCAAAAAAGGGTATTCGATTACCCCCCAACAGCAAAAGCCGAGCAACATTGGTAGCCTTGGCGGTTTGCTCCACCACCTTGCTAAATGCTGCCAACCAGTTCCAGGAGAAGAAATCATTGGGGTGGTCACCAGAGGTAGTGGCATTGCCGTTCATCGAGTAGATTGTAACAACTTGATGAAAGTCGACGCCGAGCGCCGCATGGCGGTCGACTGGTCTCAAGAGCGAAGTAGCGCTTATCCAGCCGGTTTGCAAATTGAGGTCCTTGACCGCGTCGGTATCGCTGGCGATATTCTGAAGAAACTCTCGGACAATAAGATCAACTTAAAAGATCTTCGCGTCGAACTACACAAGGAAAAGAAAACAGCAACAATTTATCTTGTCCTCGATGTCCTGGATATTGAGCAATTGACCAGGGTTTCGCAATCAATCGCCCAGATGAGCGACGTAATCAGAGTCCAACGACGAGATCATCGAAAAAGACCTGCGTCGCCGCCGCCAAAAACAAATAACGTCACACCATTGAAGATCAAAAAAGGGAATTCCGTTACCCCGAACAAGAAAAAAATTCAATCGGGCGAATGAGAATTGTCTTTGCCACAAAGAATCCAGGTAAGCTCAGAGAGTTGAATGAGCTGGCAGCAGGCAATAACGGCCTCGAATTCGTTTTGGCACCAGATGATTTCGAAGCGGTCGAAAACGGCTCGACATTCTTAGAAAATGCCATGATCAAAGCAAGGATTGCTGCACAGACAACTCATTCATTCGCCGTAGCCGACGATTCTGGTATCGAAGTTGATGCCCTGGATGGACGGCCAGGCATTCATTCGGCCCGTTACTGGCATGGCGATGATCGGAGTCGCTGCTTGCGCTTGCTGGAAGAAATGAAGGACATGCCCGAAGGGAAGAGAGATGCAGCTTTTGTCTGCGCAATGGCCTTGAGCTCCCCGACCGGCCAAATATTACATACTACATTTGCTCGCTGGCGCGGTGTTATCGCCTTCGCCGAACGAGGTGGCAACGGCTTTGGTTTTGATCCAATATTTTTCTTGCCAGATGAAGGCGTAACGTCGGCTGAATTATCCCCATCCCATAAGAATCGAATTTCGCATCGCGGCCAAGCTTTTGGCGAGATGCTTTCCTACCTTAAGGGCATGACAATTCCGTATTGTTCACCCGAGAAATCGATAAATAATAAAACACCATAAACAAAAACACCACCCAGAAATAAATCTGCGGTGGTGTTTAAGCTACTGCCTGGCTGCTCTTTGCGAAGAGAGCTCAGTATCTATGCACGCTTCAGTCAGTCCTTCACGCACATCGGGCTGCTTGCTACGGTTTCCGGTTGACGCCAACCTAGTGTTTCCGCAAAGCCCCTCGGCTCGCCGTGCTCAACGTTCAGTGAGCACTCACCGTTTATGCAATTAGTTTACCGCGCCCAATTAGAACTGGAAGTACCCCAGTAGAGTTTTAAGACAGACGATTGCAGGTGATGAAAAACGACAGCTGCAGCCATTTGTCGGAAATTGCTCGATTAAATGTGCTCGGATCAACCCGACAGAGCACAGACGAAAGGAACTATATCTAGTGCATGTTGATTCGACATCCACTACATTGAGTTTGAGTTTAAGACTGCATATAGTCCCTCTGTTTATGAGCGATTTAATAGAATCGGATGAACTTAGTGTTGATTTTTCAACCAAAAAAGGTTGCTCAAGAAACGATCAGACTCAGTTGCGTCAGATGATTTGGCATAGACACCATCTGCGGTGCAGCATCTCTGTCCGGTCTGCCAGCTGCCAAGGGAGAATCATAATGAGATAGATCGCATATATGCCAGCTATGTGGAGAAAATAAAGTCAAGATGCATTTTAGGTACAATTCAGCGATGCCCCTAGAGAGAAGAAGATGGCCTACAACGATCTGCGTGAATTCATCCAGGCGCTGGACCAAGCTGGCGAGCTAATTCGAATCGACGCGCCGGTCTCGCACGAGCTGGAGATAGCGGCGATTACCGACCGAGTCAGCAAAGGTCCGGCCAGCGAAAATAAAGCGCTGCTCTTCACCAATGTCCGAGGCTTCGACACACCGGTTCTGATTAATGCCTTCGGCTCGCTTAGCCGAATGAACATCTCTCTCGATTGCGTCGATTTGGATGACATCGCCGAGCGGATTCGCACTTTGATCAAACCGAAGGTACCGGAGAGCTTTCTCGAAAAGTTGGCGATGTTGCCAATGTTGCTTGAGATCGGCCGCTTTCCGCCTAAGCTGACCAATCTGCCGGCACCCTGTCAAGAAGTTGTCATTACCGACCCCGATCAGCCGATGCTGGACAAGCTGCCAATTATCAAATGTTGCGCCAGAAGATGCCGGCGCATTTGTCACTCTTGGCGTCGTCATTACTCGCGACCCGAAAACCGGTATCCGTAATCTAGGTGTCTACCGCCTGCAGAAATTCGACAACAACACAACCGGCATGCATTGGCACAAACATCATGACGGTGCCAAACATTTCGAAGAAAAGCGTCGCCAGGGCGAAATAGATCATGCGCACCAGGCAACCGCACCGACGGACCGCGAACCGCCCAACTACGGGACGATTTTTGAACAACAAACAGGCGAGCCGGGAGTTCAACAAAAGCTAGAAGTGGCTATTGCCATAGGCTGCGACCCAGCGGTCACCTACAGTGCTTCAGCACCCTTACCGCCGGACATCGACGAATTTCTCTTGGCTGGCTTTCTCAGGCAGAGCCCGGTTAAGCTGGTCAAGTGCAAAACAATCGATCTGGAGGTGCCTAGCACTGCAGAGATAGTCATTGAAGGCTATGTCAACCAGAATGAACTGCGGTTGGAAGGCCCGTTCGGAGACCATACCGGCTTTTACAGCCTGGCGGGCATGTTCCCAGTACTGCATGTAACCGCGGTCACCCATCGAAAAAATCCGATTTATCAAACAACAATTGTCGGCAAGCCACCGCAAGAAGACTGTTACTTAGGCAAGGCAACAGAACGCATCTTTTTACCGCTTCTGCAAATGCTTGTGCCCGAGATTGTTGACATGAACTTGCCGTGGGAAGGAGTTTTCCACAATTGCGCCATTATCTCCATCGATAAACGTTATGCCGGCCATGCCCGTAAGGTGATGAGTGCTGTCTGGGGTTTGGGTCAGCTGATGTTCACCAAGTTTGCAATTATTGTGGACAAAGACATCAATGTGCAAAATCTGTCTGAAGTGGCCCTTAACCTCTTTGGTAATACTGACCCCAAACGGGACATGATGTTTGTAGAAGGACCGCTTGATATTCTTGACCATAGCGCACCATTGTTGGGCTTCGGCTCGAAGGTGGGCATTGATGCCACTCGCAAATGGAAATCAGAAGGATTTTCACGCGCTTGGCCTCAGCCGATTGTCATGTCCAACGATATGCAAAGTCTTGTAAAAGCCCGCTGGGCAGAATATGGGCTTAGCTCAGCCAGTGCTGGCGTTGTCTCTCGCGCAGTTGTCAAGAAATAGTCTTTTAATCTTTAGCCGTTGAATCTACGGTTTAGGGGGCATAAAGCAGATACGAACCTGGACTTTTTAGTCATAAACCGCCTAAAGAGAGCGGGTCCGTTGGTAATTCTTTTATAAATTGAGTGTGCGTCCATGAAACACCTGAAGCGCATCGGGTCGGTATTGCTTGCCTCCGTATTTGTTCTTTCCATGGCTTATCAGCCAGCCCAAGGACATCGCTCGCAACCGCAAGAAACCTATCATCGTGCTTGGCAGTTAGTACGTGATAACTATTTCGACTCGACATTTAATAATCATGATTGGGATCAGCTTGAGCACAAATACGATGGTCAGATCCGAACCACCGAAGATTCGTTTAAATACATCAAAGTTATGCTCGAAACGCTCAACGATCCGTACACGCGTTTTCTTGATCCTAAGGCATTCCAAGACGAAAACGACGCAATAGACGCACGCATAGTTGGAATCGGCATTAACCTGCAACAAAGCAAAGACAGCGGCAAACTAATCGTTACCCGCACAATTGAGGATGGTCCCGCGGAACAAGCCGGCATCAGAGCAGGTGATGAGATCGTCTCCATCGACGGCATGAACGCCGTAGGTTTTACCCCCGAACAAGCTGCCGAACACATCCGCGGCAAGCAAGGTACCGGTGTCCAAATCGGGCTGCGTCATGCCAGTTGCCAAAAAGTCGTCAATATCACCAGGCAAGAAATAACAATTCACGCGGTGTCAGCCAAAGTTATGGATAACGGCATCGGTTACATTCAGCTTTCCACTTTCATCTCCAACGACGCTTCACGTGAATTCAAAAACGCCTTGCAAAAATTAGCTACCACAGATGGCATTATCTTAGATTTGCGTGATAACCCCGGCGGTCTTTTATCCAATGCCTTGGAAATCGCCGACATGCTTCTTGACAATGGACCGATCGTGAGTACAATCAGCCGTCATGGACGTCACACGGATTTAGCCTCCGGCGATCCTGTCACTCACCAGCCGATCGTTGTCCTGGTAGATGATGAGAGTGCCAGCGCCAGCGAAATTCTCGCCAGCGCTTTGAAGGATAACGGTCGCGGAGTTCTGATCGGTACAAGAACTTACGGCAAAGGACTAGTGCAAGAGATCAACCGCTTACCTGGCGGTGCTGCCATCCATATCACAGTCTCACGCTACCTCACTCCCAGCGGTACGGATATCAACAAAGTGGGTGTCCAGCCAGACATCAACATTGCCGACAAGGACGAACAAAGGGAAGTGGCAGTGGCTTATTTGAAGGAAAAAATCGCCTCTTTGCGGCCATTACAAGGGAACCCCAAGCCAATTTCGACAAATATCCTCAGGATGCATGTTCCGGCAGTGGCCCGCAGATAGCAGTCAAAATTAATTTCGTCGGCGTTAGCGTTGATTTTAGATTCAGGAGATTGTCGTCTACACCAACGGAAGAGCCAGACCAAGTTATGCCAAACGCTGCAATCGATGGACCAAGAAATCCCATCGCCTACATTCTGATTGCCTGGCTAGCCGCATGTACAGGGGCAATCGCCGAAAATGAATTGCCTCCAGGTAGTTATTTGAATTCGACTAATACGCCGGGCAGCCAAAACGAAAGTTCACCGCCAACAGTACAGAACCTGACTACCGACTCTTCAGCAGAACAGCCAACGCAACAATGGCCAGTACAAAATTACGCCGGATACGCGCAATATCAACATCAGTTACCCCAGCCTGGTTGGTCGTCAGGCACCCCGGTTGGGGGACAATGGGTTAATCAAGCACCAACTGCGCCACCAAATGCTTGGCAGTACCAGGGCAACAACGGCGCTCAGCAAAACTGGAATCAAAATTACCAACCTTACTACGGCCAGACCCAGCTGCAGTATCCTTATCAACCGGCTTATCAACCGACTTATCAACCGGCGGCTTATCAACCACAACCGCCAGTCACGGCACCACAAAATTCAGGCATCTGGCACGGCTCTCAACCGACGGCTAGCGAAAGTGATACCGCAACCGTTGCCAAGCAAGCGCGTGCCGATGGAGATAACGGTCAGGGCGCACAAATAGCAGGCACGATTGCTCGCTACATGTTACCGATAGCTGGATCGATGGTTAGTACAATGATTATGAATAAAATGATGTATGGCTCGGTCAACCCCTATGCGGGTATCGGTTACAGCGGTTATCCAGGTTACGCTTCTCCCATGGGCAGCATGCTTGGTGGATACGGCAGTCCCATGGGCAGCATGCTTGGTGGATATGGCAGTCCCGTGGCCAGCATGCTTGGTGGATATGGCAGTCCCGTGGCCAGAATATTCCCGGGCTACGGCAACCCCATGGGTGGTCTTATGAACAATCCTTTGCTCCGCACCGGACTAGGCGGTGGACTTGGACCTTCGACTAGTAGCTTGGGTTCATTATTGAATTACGCACACTTTTGAGGAAACGAGCTTTGCGGAAAGCGACAAAATTCTCAGCACTAATATTGAGCTGGCTGTTCGCAATGGGAGCTGCCTGCGCGCAAGAGCTTGGTCAATCTGATTGGCAACAACCTTCTTCATCGCCATCCTCTCTCGGTCAATCTCAGTGGCAGCAGCCTTCTTCATCGCCATCCTCTCTCGGTCAATCTCAGTGGCAGCAACCTTCTTCATCGCCATCCCCTCTCGGTCAATCTCAGTGGCAGCAGCCTTCTTCATCGCCATCCCCTCTCGGTCAATCTCAGTGGCAGCAGCCTTCTTCATCGCCATCCTCTCTCGGTCAATCTCAGTGGCAGCAACCTTCTTCATCGCCATCCCCTCTCGGTCAATCTCAGTGGCAGCAGCCTTCTTCATCGCCATCCTCTCTCGGTCAATCTCAGTGGCAGCAGCCTTCTTCATCGCCATCCTCTCTCGGTCAATCTCAGTGGCAGCAGCCTGCCGGCCAAGGTTCTGATCAGAATTTATCAAGAACGGCTGCTCCGCCACTACTTCAGCCAAAAGATCTACAAGCTGTCGAAATGAGAGCGAAACCACCTCAGCTTACAGGAAGCGCCACGACAACTAAAACTTTAGGAGACGCTCTCGAACAAGAACAGCAAAGTGTTAGATCCACCGGAGCAGTGTTCAATCAAGACATCGATCCTGCTGCAGCCGCAATGTTTATGAACCAGATAAAGGGCAATAGTGGTACCACACGAGGTGCCTCACCCACTCCTTCCGCCGTTAACCCTGCTGCGGCGTTAATGAACGCAATGACCGGCAGCGGTGGCGACGAAGAACTAAACGCGCTAAGCAAGCAGATGGCACCCGCATTGAACGCTATTATGCAAATAATGCCAGCCTCAATGGGACCAGGCCAATCCGCGGTAACCAGCGGCATTGGATTGCCAAAATTCGGCCAATACGCGCCCCGTCCCGTTATCCAAAAAACCAATAATCCTATTGGGGGTATTCTGCCAACCAACACAGTTCGCAATCTCCTTCAAAATGCCGCGTATCAAGGAATGAGCCACGCATTGAACCATTAGGAGTAATCACCATTATCAGCAAGTATTCCTTTCATTCTTTGTCTTAGATCACACCTTCAGTTTGAGCGCGTAACCGCTAGACAGAAAAACGGGCGTAGATCTTTCGAGCGCTAAGGCACCAAGCATGGCAAAAAACCCACTTGTGGTCATTTGCTCAGATACAACTGAACAATGTATTTAGGCAATTTGAACCATTTCAGCTCTCACATCGTTGAAAGATATAGGTGCGAATTCCTGTCTTAACGATTGAGGAGGAAAATGGATATGACCACTAGAAATCGTCCAAAACCTGGGTTTACGACATTGCACATCAGGATGCATATTAACGCTCTGGCCGATCATGCCGTATTCGTCACACGCGACTGCCTCATTTATGGCACACGCAACGCTGTCGATATCGCTTTAAGTAGGATGGTGAAATCCAAAGTCATAATGCGCCTGACTAATGGGGTTTTCTTGAAAATCAATCCTCTCCTCAAGTTAAAGCTGCCGAGCATCCTTGAAGTGGCACACATCAAGGCTAGAGCTTTCGGCAAAAAAATATTTGACCATGGCGCTCAATTGGCTCATAAACTGCGCTTAGTTGAACAAGGTCATCCGGGACCAACTTATATTACCGATGGTCCAACAAGCTCGTTTCTCTACGGAGAGACGAGAATTTATTTCAAGGGCGCGGCCCCAAGGAAAGTAAATCTCGGCGGTAAAGAGCAAGGCCCTCTGATCAACGCGTTATGGTATGCGGGTAAGCGACGAGTTACTGGGACCACTTTACCTGCAGCAACAGCTCATTTGGGGCGAGTCGAACGCCATCAGTTGCGTAAATCGCCGCATTTGATGCCGATTTGGTTAAGTGAATTCTTTTGTCCGCTTGGACCGTAGATGAAGTAGACGTTCGTTGAAATAAAAAGCCAGCAGCGAGTAACATTCCACTAGAAACCTGGGTTTTCATATTCATAGTGTCAATCCGTCGTAAGTGTCGATCGGCCTAAGCATCGATCGGCGAAGTTGCCGAGCATGGTCGCTACTTTAAAAATGTTTTCGAAAGTAGAGACGTATTTGGCCCGCATTGAGTCTGGGTACAGACGGAGCGCATCGACAAGTTTGCCCTGAAAGATGCAACAAACCATGAGCTGATCAAGTAAGCCGCTTTCAGCCGCCGCCTGCAACGCGGCGCTGGTTTCGAGCAGAAACAACGCCCGCCTTATGCATCGTTCTGCGCTAGCGAACTGACGCTTCGCCAAATAAGTCATACCCAGTCCTGATACAGCAGAGAATAGATCCAATTCGCCGTTGCACTCAAGAGCATCGGCAATATTCAGCGCGCGCTCGAAAAGCAGTTGCGCTTGATCAAATTCACGCGATACAAGTTTACAGGAAGCAAGTCCAGACAGACAGCAGCTAAGTTGCAGATGATTTGGCGGCAGTCGCTTTTCCAAAATTGCCAAAGCCCGCATGAACTGTTCTTGCGCCCGCCAGGTATCGTACAGTTGCATCCGTTGCATACCAAGATTAAGCAGTGTGTAGCCGATAATCGGATGCATCGGCTCTAAGGCTTTTTCTTGGATCGCTAGAGCACGCTTAGAAAGTGCTACGGCCATGCTGGCCCGGTCTTGCCTTGCATAAATAATTGCCAGGTTGTGCAGGCTCTCGGCAAAGGCGAGATGCTCACGTCCTAATAACCTTTCCCGCAGGGATAGGGCACGAAGTGCAACGGTTTCCGCCTCTGTCAATTGTCCGTTGGCCTGCAAGATCACACCCAAACAATTCAATCCGCTCGCTACAAGAAGGTGATCGCAACCGTATTTCTTCCGGCGACTATCCAGGAGTTGGCGAATGAGCTCTTCTGCTTGTGCGTGCTTACCCAACCGAGAATAAAGTTTCGCACCCGCTATTTCCAAATCAACTCTCTCATCGTTTTCGATAGCCGCAAGCTGGTCTTGGTCAGTAAGTTCCCAAAGTTGCTCTGCCTGCCGATAGCGGCCCAATTCGATATCCGCCTGCACCGACCACAATTTGATTTGCTGCTGCAACTTCTGCCGATGCAACTGACTCAAACCCTGCTGATTAGCTACGTTGGTCAATCCCGAGGTGAAATACAGCTGCGCTGCTTGATAGTCGCCATCTAAAAACGCCGCTCTGCCATCTCTCAGTTCAGGCAAATAGTTCATGAATTGTGCAGATCTGATTCCACATGTGAATTGCGACGAACGATCGAACCAAGCAACTCTTTCAACGTCGTCACAGACTGAGTTTTTTCCAATTTCTTAAAAGCTTTTGAGACCAGAAGCGATGTCATCTCCGGCATCTCACGCAGTGCATCACCATACTTCTTCTGTCCCACGTAACATTGCAACAAACTGGCTAATAGAGCCTGTTTACAATCGGACTCTTGGATCTTCGCCTGATCATACTGATCCAAAATACGATATATGTAGTGCTCGCCCTCTTCAAAACGACGTTGCTGCACATACATTCGCGCCAGATGGACAACTGCATCACACCATTCCTTAGCGTGCTCGGTCAAGTTAGCTGTGATCGCCTCCAGACGCAGATAGGCTGCTTCTGCCCGGGCCAGATCGCGCTGGCGCAAATAGGCATATGCCATAGCTTTCAAAACACTGATAATACCTGAGTGGCTAGCCGGCAAGTAACGCTCTCTAATCGAATAAGCGCGCTCATAGTAAGCGGACGCCTGCAAAAATTGACCCTGCGCCAAGCAGGTCGAAGCTATGATGTGCAATGTCATAGCCACATCTGGGTGATCAAGTCCGAGTGAGCGCTCACGGATGGCCAGTGCCCGTTTGCACAGCTCTTCGGCCACGGCATATTCTTTCTGTCGCAGCTTGCACAAGGCCAGCAGCCCAAGCGTCGGCGCCAGCTCCTTGCTATCCGCGCCTAAGTTCGCTTCCTGATTGGCGAGAGCTTGCTTGAGCATCAACTCACCATCATTTAGTAGATTTTCCGAGATGTGCAATCCACCCAAGAGAGCCAGACTCTCAGCAGCCTCGGCACTAGTTTCACCGAAGAGCTTTTTGCGCATATCAAACGCTCGCTTGAGCATCGGTTCAGCTTGAGAATACTTCCTTTCATTTAAGTAAAGTGTTCCCAGCTGTTCGATTACTTGCGCCACTTCGGCATTCTCTGTGCCTTGTGCCTTACCGCGAATGGCAAGCGCTTTGGTCAAAGCTGACTCAGCCTTAAGAAAATCCTCTAAGTGTGTATAGACTTTGCCTAAGTAGTACAGGCTGTCGGCGAGCTTAACATTGTCGGACGCATCGCCGGCAGCAGTAGCTATGGCTAAGGAAAAGTAGCGCTCTGCCTCCCCGTAGCGTCCGCCTTCATACGCCTCTTCACCGCACTTTTGATTTTCGTCCCAACTCATGTTAGTTTTCCGGCCAATTGATTTGCTTCTGCGGGACGGCGAGCTCGTGAGGTCAGATCAGGCGCTATATTTTTGTCTTTGCGGACAGATCTCTTGTAGCAGCTCTTGAATTCTAGTCAAAAGCCCGCCAAGCCCTAATCGCTTTGTTGCTGAAATGATAACAGGACTTGGCACTTGAGCAACCAGCCACCTGAGATCCTCGGTCCGCACTAATTCCGCCTTGTTCAAGACGGTAATCATCGGCCGATCGATCGCATCCAAATCGCTCAACACGTCGTAAACACTGGCAATCTGATCCATAACATTCGGATGACTGGCATCCACGACATGCAAAAGCACATCGGCTACATTCACCTCTTCCAATGTCGCCCTAAATGCCGCTATCAAAGAAGTCGGCAGCTTTTTGATAAAGCCGACGGTATCCACTAGTAACACAGGACTGTAATCAGGCAATGTAGTTCGGCGAGTTGTCGGGTCGAGAGTAGCAAATAACTTATCTTCTACAAATACGTCAGACTTAGTCAATGCGTTCAGAAGACTCGATTTACCGGCATTGGTATAGCCAGTCAGGGCAACAACCGGCAAATGATCGTCGGTGCGATGTCTGCGCTGTGTATCTCGATGTGTCTTGATCTTGAGTGTTTCTTTCTCCAGAGAGTTGATCCGTTCACGAATGCGCCGGCGATCGATTTCCAACTTTGTTTCGCCCGGTCCGCGAGTACCGATACCGCCGCCCAGTCGGCTTAAACTCAGACCCTTACCGACCAAACGCGGATAGAAATATTTCAGCTGGGCCAGCTCAACTTGTAACTTGCCCTCACGTGTTCGTGCCCGTTGTGCGAAGATGTCGAGAATAAGCTCAGTGCGATCGATCACTTTGACACCAACAATTTCTTCTAGCGTCTTCTGTTGAGTGGATGAAAGTTCTTGATCGGTGATGACAATGTTGGCGCCCAGCTCTTGCACCATCAAGGCCAACTCCTGTACTTTGCCGGAACCGAAAAAATATCGCGGATCGGGCATCTGTCTTGTCTGCGTCATCCTTTCACAAACGGTAGCACCGGCTGTTCGAGCGAGTTGCGCAAGTTCATCCAACTCATCTTCAATTACCCAGGCATCGGTTCCGTCTGTAATCAATGCCACCAGAATCGCTCTTTCTTCGCCTTCGGCAACAGGCAATCCGGGAGCGAACTTGCGAAACTCATCCTCGAGCGATCCAATCAACATCTCGAAGTTGTCTTCCTGAGCCTTGCGTGCTGTGCAAGCCGGCAATACTTTCCATAATTTGCCTTCACTGTCTCGACCGGGGATCAAATGGGCAATATTCACAGCATCAGCAAATTTAGATTGCTCGCCGCGAGAACGGCTGAAGCCGCCGCCCGGGTCAACCTCAATTTGAGCAAGCAGATCCAAGCGATGCCGAGCCAAACATTGCAGATTCTCTTTACTGATTTGATCTCCCCTGAGTTGCAGCTCCACGTCTGCTTGAGCTTTGCGCAAATGCGTATGAATGATCCGATGCCCACATAACCTGCCCGGTCCAACACGGACGCCGCGCAACTCGGGCAAATTTACGTCCGACGGCTGGCCGATGGTGACGTTTACGATTTGACCTCGTCTGTTCACCACCACTGACAATGGGTACCCGGTTGCGTGGGACATTTCCGCAACTGAGTCGGCCAGATCGATTGTGACAATCTTGTCTTTAGGAATTCGCTGCGTCAGCAGCCGATTCAACTGTTTAATTTCGGATTTCTTGAGTCCTTTTGCTTTTGCAAGATCCAATTTACCGTGCAAAAAATATCCTCCAATAGGTTTAACCGTGGGTTTGAAAACCTGCCAGGTTACCGAAGCTGAAGTAGGCAAAAGCTGTATATAGTCTCACATTCGAATCATACCGCCAACCGAGGCCAAATTCATCCACATTTAATCTTGCGGCCGCTGTTCGGGGACAGGCATAGCAGTATCGATAATCTGATAGCGAAGCAGCGGACGCAGTCCGGATTCACCACAGTTTTTGATAGCTGGCAGAATTTTGCCTGGATTACATAGGCCATCCGGATTGAAAGCGCTACGCACGGCGCCCATCGCCGCCAGATCAAAGGCGCTAAAGACACTGGCCATTTGGTCTAATTTCTCGATACCTATGCCATGCTCTCCAGAAAGAGTGCCGCCGAGAGCGACGCAAATTTGCAAAATTTCCTGCCCAGCCGATAGCACCTGTTTCGATTCCGCGACGTTTTCCCGGTTAAAAAGAAGGCATGGATGGAGGTTGCCGTCACCAGCATGATATATGTTGGCAATCACCAGAGAATATTTTTTGGCGATCGCTTCAATTTGATTGATCGCTTCGGCCAGCTTCGAGCGGGGAATTACCCCGTCCAAAATATAAGCATGCGGGGCGATCCTCCCGTATGCACCGAAAGCCGATTTTCTCGCCTTCCATATTTTCGCTCGGTGGACGCTGTCGGTTGCCCATTGAAACTCGATAGCACCGTTGCTCCGCATCAGTTGCTCGACAATTTTCTGGTGCTCGGCGATACCGGTGCGCGGACCATCAAGCTCGACGATGAGCATAGCCTTGGCAGAGCGCAACAGTCCCAGCTCAAATGCATCCTCCACAGCATTCAAAGTCAAACCATCGATCATTTCCATGGCCGCTGGCAAAACTCCAGCCGCGACCAAATCGGAAACTGTCTGGCCAGCGCTTTCCACGGACGCGAAATAGGCTAGCATTGTCTCCACCGCTTGCGGGCGAGGCACCAGATTTAGTATCGCCTCAGTAGCTATGCCCAAAGTACCTTCCGACCCGACAAAGATGCCGATCAGATCGAGTCCCTGAGTCAGCTTAGTTCTGCCGCCAAGTCGAATAATCTCCCCATTAGGCAATACCACCGTCAAGCCAAGAACATGATCAGTAGTCATGCCATATTTGAGCGTATGAGGACCACCAGCATTCTCAGCGATATTGCCGCCGATCGTCGACGCCATTTGACTGGACGGATCAGGCGCAAAGTAGAGCCCGTGCTCATGAACCGCCTCCGACACGGACACATTGGTAGCACCCACCTGAACAAGAGCCACTCTTTGTTCGGCATCAATCCCTAGAATCTTGTTCATACGCGTGAGAACCAAATTGATCCCGCCCATAACGTTGGTGGCACCGCCGGATAGTCCTGTGCCGGCACCTCGCGGCACAAAAGGAAGGCGGTAGCGATTAGCCAATTTAACCACAGCTTGAACTTCTGCCGTGCACGCTGGCAGTACGACAATGTCTGGTTTGGCCAGATCAAGCGTCTCTGCATCGCATTCGTAAACCGCCAGATCTTCAGGCGCGGACAGAACATACGCCGGCCCCACTATCGCTTTCAAATCATTTTCTAATTGCATCTATTGTTGAGGCACAGTCTCCCGGTCGCCAGTAGTGAATTTGAAACCCTCTGGTCCACCGTAATTGACCATGAATGTACCGGACTTATCGACAGACATCCGCCTCGAACCTGGCGGGAAGGCCAGAACGTTATTGCCGCTGAGCGAATTGACAACGGTTAAAACAAGCGTGTTATAGATTACGTTCTGGCTTTTCTGCGTCAAATGCGCATTGGTGACCTGTCCGTCACGCGTCACACTGTAATAGACAATCGCTGCCAAAGGCTCCCCATGCTCAAAAAATTTATTACTCAGCGGCATGAAGCGCTGATAAATTGCCTGGGCTACATTCTTGTGCCATTGATCCCAAGCAAGCTGCATTTCGCGGGAATTATCGGGATCCCTAGCGTTACCCGACTGTTCAACCGTGGATTGCCTCGGCCCAAACTGCTGTGCTGCTGCCGGTGTACCTTGCATCATTTGAAAAGACGGTGCCCCTCCCGAATCTTGGGCGTTGCCGTTGAGCGGCCCTTTCTTTACCAGTGGCTGCGTTGTGGGAATTTGGAACAATCCGGGTGAAGGATCAAATTGTTGATTAGCATCGGCTCCGCCACCGCCGCCGCCAAACGGATCGCCCTGGCGGTTGATTTCATTGCGGTTCAAGGACGGCGCTCCCTGATTACCTGGATGAATGAAATCTTGCTCGTTAACATTCCCTTCCAGAACTCTGGCGAAGACAGGCAAAACGCAGCCGTGCCCGACAACCAGTAGGACTAATAGTGGAGGCAGATTGAGTTTAATGAATTGCTGGTAAGTGACTTCAAACATCATTGATAAGCGCTAGACTTAGCAGACTATGCTACATATTTATACGCTAACTTTACTAGATCTCATGCAAAAGTAAATGTGCATTATCCTGGAGGAGTTCAGTGAACAGCCGGGTAATAATAGATAGTCATTGCCACGTCGTCAAAGAGTATTTTGCTGACGAACAAGAACTAGTTATTGAAAGGGCCTTTGCCAGCGGCGTCAAGCAGCTGGTTAATCCAGGCGTCACTCTTGCAGACATCGACGAAGTAACTCAATTGACCGAGCGTTATGAGCAGCTTTTTGGTGCTGTCGGCATTCATCCGCATGACGCAAAGACGTGGTCGGACGAGAGTGAGAAGAAAATCAGAGCAGCCGCCGGTCGAAAAAAGATAGTAGCAATTGGCGAATGCGGCTGGATTTTTACTACAAACACAGCGACGTCGAAACACAAAAAAAGGTCTTCGCTTACCAGGTGAGGTTGTCCAGACAATTAGATCTTCCCATAATCGTCCACTGCCGAGACGCTTGGCCTGAGTGTTTAGAGATTTTGGAGAACGAAGGCGACGGGGAAGTACGAGGCGTTTTTCATTGCTTCACCGGCGGCCCGCAACTCTTGCCACGCATCGAGGCATTGAAATTCTTTGTCTCCTTCTCCGGCATCCTCACATTTCCCAAGTCCGAAGAAATTCAGAGAGCAGCAGAGCTTGTGCCCTTGAACAAGATCCTGGTGGAAACTGATTGTCCATACCTGGCACCGCAGAAAGTGCGGGGCAAAAGAAACGAGCCCGCCTATGTCTGGCTGGTTGCCGAAAAACTGGCGGCATTACGCGGTATAACTCTCGACGAAACAGCCTGCGCGTGCACAGAAAATGCGCAAGCACTCTTCAATTTGCCCGTCTAACCCTGATCTCTAATGGCGGCGATAGCGCCGCAAGAGCTCTTCAGCCTCTCGTCCAACAGAGGAGCGAATGGGGATACGGGCGAGAAAGTCTTTCGCCTCCTTTACTCTATGCTCGCGCAATAGCTTTTTGGCATATTTGAAATATGCATCATAGAGTCGATCAGAATCCCCATCTGTCAAGCGATAATCTCTCTGCATTTTCTCTAAAGTTTTGATCGCCTCTTCTGGACGATCTTGATTTATGAAAACCTCGGCTGCATTGAGTGAGGCGTGGTAATCATTTAATCGAATCATGCATAATGCCGCCAGGGCAAAGCACGTTGTCAGAAAAAGTTGCAAGAGCAGCGACCGATGCTGTTGCATTTTGTTCGGTGGTGGTTTTTTCGTTTCAACCACCGGAGTTAAGTTTTCCGCCTCCAACAGACGCTCAAAGCGATTTAGGGATTCAGTCGTCGTGGCCACCGGTCCATCTGGTGCAAGCACGGGAGCGCGATGACTAGAGAACGGGATCCAACCACTGCCGCCGCCTGGGACGTTCAGGCGCCGGTTACGCGGATTAGATGCCGACTCAATGTCTTCCCAAAGTTCTTCCGCGCTTTGCTGGCGAGTGCTAGGGTTTTTGCTGAGCGCTTTGGCCACTGCTCCCTCCAAGTGTTCCGGAAAGATAATTTCAGGCTCGACTTCACTCAAGCGCGGCGGGTTCTCGTTCACATGCATGAACATCAAAGCCATTAAGTCATCGGCCAGGAACGGGCGCTTTCCAGTCAACATCTCAAATATAACGACGCCCAGAGAATAAATGTCGCATCGATAATCAAATTCAGCTCCGCGACACTGCTCCGGACTCATGTAGGCAGGACTACCGCACACTTTCCCTTCTACGGTCAAGGAGCCAGTCGATGAGCCATCGCCAACCAGCTTAGCTACGCCGAAATCAACTACTTTCACTTGCACATTGGCCGCGTCTTTTCCTTGCAAAATGATATTGTCTGGCTTCAGATCACGATGAATAATTCTCAGGCGGTGGGCTTCGCCAACTGCATCACAAACTTGTTTAATTATCGGCAAGGACGCTTCTAGTGGCAATGGACCTGTTTCTTTGAGGACTTGACCGAGATTTAGTCCTTGCAAAAATTCAGTGACGATATAGGGTTGGCCGTCGTCCATCAACCCATAATCAAAAAGTGTTACCACATGCGGATGTTTCAAAGTACTGATGGTCTGTGCCTCACGCCTAAACCGCTTGACTGATTCGCTTGAAGTTTCGTGAAAATTCTGCAAAACCTTGACCGCCATTTCCCGACCAGATGATATCTGAATCGCCTCATAGACAATGCCCATAGCACCGCGGCCGATGGCACACAATATTCGATATCGTTCACCAATTACGGTGCCGATCAACGGATCGTTACCGACCGCGACTAACTCAGCATTGTCATTCGGGCAGAAGTTTTGCTCGTCGTCGAAGTGCAAATTGCAGCGCAAACATAGCTTCATCGTTGTCCAGTGCGAAGTCTCCCGCGAGCTACTTGCTCAAGCTTGACCCCTTCAAGCCGTTGTAAAGCTTCAATAGCTTCCTTGCCTGACGATACGAAGGTGACCGCCGATCAAACTTGCTAAGAACGTCAATAGCATCCTCATATTGCTTGAAATCTGCGTACCTTTTCGCAATCTTAATGTATCGGTCGGCATCTTTTGGCGAAAACTTGGGCCCTTTTTGTTGCGCATCCAGAATTGCTCTTGCCTGTTCTAGCTTATTAGCATTGATCAAGGCATCGATTGAAGGAGCTTGAGTGGATGCCGGTGGAGACATCGCTGTCAGTTGATCGACGATCAATTGACCAGCATAAATAACTAGCGCTGCAACCACAAGGATGGTAAAGAAAAGACCGATCATCGGCCCAATTCGCCTCTTGGCGAAAGTGCTTCTGACACGCGCCCCGGTTGGCCGTTCTTTTGTGCTTCCCTTCGAAGCTCTGGCTCGCTCACTTTTGATCGTTGCTTCAATATTCCGGAAAGAACCTGGCTCTTCGAACTCGCCTTCGTTTTGCAGTGCTCGCTTTTGGATAGCCTGACTAACCAATTGAGCAGCCAGAGCGGACGGATCAACGCCCGCTGAACTTACTTTTTGGTCTGGTGACGATGGCGAAGCGTCGGGCGTGGAAGCAGCCGTATCACTTGCCGCCACTTGATCGGACGCTCCGCCAGCAGCTGGTTGAAGTGATGCCATTTTATTCTTGGAGCCAACATCGACTGCCTTTTGTGCTGCCTCTAGCATCCTGTTTTTGGTAGTGGCCGACCGATCGGCGCGTGAGCCAGCTAGTTTGCTTTCTAGTTTCGACTCACCAGATGTCGAAAGTTTGCCAGGATCAGCGCCGCTCTTGAGCGCCTCAATTTTCTTCTTGACGGCCTCAATTTTCTTGTTTAGCGCCTCAGATTGTCCGGCTCCACTAGCAGTTGTCGCCTGAGTACCACTAGCTGTCGAGGCTGCTTCCTGTCCGGCAGTTGGTATTTCGGCAGGCGATCGCTTCGCCGCCTCCAAAAGCCTGCTGATTGAATCATTCGCCTTGAGACCATCCACCTTACTCGCCAGACCTGACGCTCCCGATCCAGATTCGACACCCGGTCGGGGCATTGTTTCGTCCAATTTCCTATCGTCTACGTTCGCCGCAGGTTGCTTTGGTTTCACCCCAGGACTACCGGGAGCAGCCGCCGGACGCGGACCGGTAGTTAGTACCTCGTCCAATCTTTTGGCTAGTTCAGACTTTAAATCGTAGCCACCCTGCGGGACTGACGATGCCCCCTGATCAGGCGACACCTGAGCTTTTTGAGTTCGTTCACTGATCGGGCGCTCGAAGCGATCGGCAATGTCCGTAAGCCTCTGAGCAGCAGTACTAGCAGCTCCACTCGATAGATCATTGGCTCCGGCATTCGCCGTTGCCGCATCCGCGGTCACCGCCGCTGATGAATTGGCCACTGCCCCCGCCTGACTGATTTTCTCTTGGGCAAGAGACTGCTCTTGGTTTGCCGTTTCTTGTTGGTCAAAAGTGGCAGAACCAGAGACGACACCCAATTGAGCGCTCTTTTCGCTGTCCACGACCGCTGTCTCGTCCATATTAGGCACGAGCGGCTGCTCACCAGTTGCCTGGCCAGAGCCCAGGGGCGGCTCGTTAGAGATAGTTGGCAGTTTTGACTTTGTTGATCGCTTCGTAAGCTGTGCCAATAAGTCTTTAATACTTGGTTCTTCCTTCGAATCAGATGAACTTGGCAAGTTTTGGTCACCTAGTTGATTGGCACCCGCAGCCGGCCGCTCGGGCACAAAATTGTCCGCGGGCAGTATCGTCGGCTCCAACTCGGGCTTGATGCCAAAATCAAATTCGGGAGGGTGTGGTGGGCTAAAGTCTGAATGAGAAGTTAAGGCAACAAATTCGTCCAGACTTGAATTACCACTGCTCGTGGAGCTGAAAACGCTGGGCGGCGCTGGTGCTACCATATCTTCCAGAGGCAAGTCTGCACTTATAGTACCAGATTCGGTATCAACTCTTTCGCCACCCACCGATGGAACCCAATCTTGTACTGGCTGTCTGTCGACAACAGATTCTGTTTGGCTCTCTCTAAAACCAGCTTTCTTCGCCTTACTCCTTACGGCCGAGGCCTCTACATTTGTGGCCTTACCACCAAAGATCGACTTTAACTTACCCACCACGCCGCCTACTGCTGCCTGTATGCCGGAATTAGTCCTGCGTTGAAAACTGCTCTTGAGTTTCTTACCTTCAGCGGGTACTTTGCCAAACTGAGAAATACTTGCATCTCCAGGTCGAGCTGAACCGGCGGCTAAACCATTGCCCTTCTGAGCGAGCGGGCGGTCTGTTGTTTCCTGGTTCAGGACCGGCTGGCTCGGCAGCGAATCGCTGCCTGACTGGTCAGGAGTCTGCGGCTTGGTTGAATCAACTTCGGCCCCTGTAACACCGCCAATCGAATCCATATTCTGTCGTGATCGCTGAATCTTAGCCGCGTTAAAGCTGAGAGATGCCAAGCCGGACTGGGAATTTGCCGGGCTGGGGATAGCGTTAAGCTCTTCCCGTGAATAGGGCTTGGCCGAAGGCTCAGTTCCTGGCGAGGAGATGTCAGTGACAACCTTTAATGCGTCAGAGACAGGCGCTTCAGCCGTCGCTGGAAGATCCACCGCTGGTTCGTCCTTGTTGAGAGGAGAAACTCTCGTCTCTTCTTGCTCACTAACAAAATCGTCAGTCCTCTGGTTGCTCCTGGCGGTTGTCGCGTCAGTTTGACCAATCTCAGTTTTGACCGCCTGAGCGCCAACAGTTGTTTGTTCAGCCAAAGCTGCTCCTGGCTTTGGCGAATCATCGCTCGGGCTGGCCACACTCTCCGGCATGCTTTTCAACATTGCCGAGTCAATCAACTTCTCTACTTCGCTGGCGAATGGATTAAGCACTTCAGTTTGCTTGTTCACTGGCTCTTCAAATCGTCTCGGATTCAACGGTGATTTAGCCACAGGCGGCACCGGTGCTTGCTCCGGACTAGCACCCACTCCGGAAGCATTCGCTTGTGCTGAGGTACCATCTGCTTTCGCCGTACTTTCTAATTTTGCACTACTGCCTGATTTTGCCGTAGTGTCCGATTTTGCCATAGTGGCTGGCCCGGAAGCACTCGTTTGTGCAGGACTACTTTCCGGCGCTGGAGCAGCAGCCTGAGCCGCAAGATTAGGAGCAGCTTCAGTACCGCCAGCCTGTTCATTCGGCACTACATTTGGTGCAACGCTAGACTCATCTGTTGGCTTCAAGATTGCGGCGTCAAGCACCTTGTCCACTTCTGTAGCAAAAGCGCTTGCCAAAACGGCAGCGTTGTTAACCGGATCCTCGAATCGACGAGGTTTTGGCGCTCCAGCTTTGGCATCTGTGGGGTTAATTTGTTTGGGAAGAATCGATAAATCCAGTAACCGATCAACTTCTTTAGCAAACGAATTGCTTGGGTCTGGCTCACGGTTAACCGAGCGAGCAGTCGATGGAGCGGATGGATGCTCGGCTTCAGTCTTTTTTGGTCCATTGTTGCCCGGTTTGGCTTGGTCCGCTTCTGACGGAGCGCCGGGATGGCTACCAGATTGGGACATTTCGGGCTGTTTCCGTAAGACACCCATCAGGCGTTCCGCCGCTTCAGCGAGATTTTTGCTCCGTTCAAGTTCTCGACCTTGAATTTCAGCACTTGCACCAGATACAGTATCACTGCTCAGAGCAGTGCCGCCAGCTGTAGCATTGTCCGTCTGGTCTTCGATCGGTAAACTATCCAATGAGCTTCCAGAAGATGCTGCCTTTTCCGCTTGCCGATCACCGTTGGCCAATACCTTGCGTGCCCATGCCGAGACATCGTCCTCTGCCGGCATGTCCACCGGCAAATCCAGAGACTGCGTACTAATGAAGTCAGCGTCACCCTTTTGGGGCGAGGCAGCAGACTGAGTTGAAGCGCTGTTAACAACGTTGGGGTCAAAACTAAGCTGGTCCGAAACAGTGGAGTTGTTCTCGTCTGTCTGATCGACATGTGGCTTGGCGTCAAAAGCAGTGGCTGCAGCCTTGAATGATTCTGTCGCCCGTTTCGCCGATTTGCGCAGCTGGTCGGCACTTTCTTTATTTGGTTCAGTGCCGCTAGCAATGATTGGCGATTTCTCTGACTTCGATCCCGCTTTTGGCAAGCTAGCATTATCCGCCACTGGTTTGAACCGATTCAGCTGCTGCTCGGCCATGGCGATCTCCTGCTCCAGAAAGTCGCTAGAAGCAGGCAAATAGTTATGACCGCCAGTCGTTGCCGCAAAATTACTGCCGCCTGTTGTGGTCGTGGCATCGACTAACCGGTCCGTCTCGAGGATTGAGTAGGATTTCATCGATTGGCTCTCTGCTGTAACAGCTGCTCCAGAGCTCGGCACAAAATCAAAATTTTGACACGACTGCTGCAGTGCTTGCCAAAATTCTTTTATGGAGGTTTGTCTCTCTTGAGGCTTTTTGGCCAGAGCTTGAGCGAGCACGGACTCCAGCTCGGCAGGGAATTTCAGATCCGGCCTAACTGAGCTCAAAGTCGGCGGAGTTTGATGAACATGCAGGTTGAAAAGTTTCATCACCCCGTCAGCGGAAAACGGTCTGATGCCAGTAAGCATTTCGAACACAACAATACCCAACGAATAGATATCGCTGCGATGGTCCAGCTGCAAACCCTGGCATTGCTCCGGGCTCATATATGCCGGACTACCGGCGGCAGTCCTTTGCCTCGGCCAGCTACATCAGCCGGATGATCGGCAATGCCGAAATCTAGCACCTTCACATAATCTGAACCTTGCGCATAATCAGTTTCATCGATGACGATATTTTCGGGCTTGATATCACGGTGCACGATGTTCTGTCGATGTGCTTCGGCTAGAGCTTCGCAAATTTGACGAATGATCGGCAACGCCCGACTCGGATGCAGAAAGGTCTTTTCCCTAAGGAGTTGCGCGATGGTCGGACCCTCTAAATAATCCATGACAAAATAGGGTTGCCCATCATCAGTAATGCCTGACTCCCAAACATTGATAATGTGCGGATGACGTAAGCGGCCAGCAGCGCGCGCTTCTCTCAAAAAGCGATCGAGGGCACCACTTTCTTCACCCAAGTAGCTATGCAAAACCTTAACGGCCACTTCTCTCTGCATGAGCAAGCGAGTCGCCTTATATACGATGCCGCTAGAACCTTTTCCGATGACGGAATCAACAACATAACGGTCGTTGATCAAAGAGCCGATCAACGGATGATCGCCTACCGGCTCAAGCGGCGAACTATCGGCCGGGCAGACCGACTCAACGTCCTGAAAATATTGATTACACCGCAAACAAAGTTTCATAGGCCTACTTTTTTGGGATCCTTATCAAAGTTTGCAAGCACATTTGCCCCGATGCCAGCCGAGCAACCTCAAAAGGCACCCCCCCTACCAATTAATACCCCAAAGAAAAAGAACTAGTCGCATGCTGCTGCCGTCTACCAGACCGTCACTAAATTAATTCGATGAGGGCTTCGGATAAATTAGTGGAAAGAGCTCTATCAACTACTTGCCCACTTCGCTGCCACTAATGACACCTTGATAACAAAATGGCTTAGCGAATCTCCAAAGTTGATTTTGGCCTTTCGTACCAATCACCCGGTAGCCTCATGACAACACCAGCAAGTTCAAGCATGGTCAGTGTAGCTGAAAGCTCACCGGCGCTCATGCCCGACCGCTCACACAAAAAATCGAACTGTACTGGCTCCGCTGAAATCATCTCAAAGATTTCTCTTTCCCGCCCGTAGAGTTGCACCATCGTGGGCACCTCCCTCCCTGTCAAGAGCGGTGCCCAATTCATGCTGTTAATGATTTGCTTGTAATCGGTCAAAAGATGGGCAATGTCACGAGCGATCAAGTCGTTAGTACCCTTCGATGCTGGACTATCAATTCTGCCAGGAACAGCAAAAACTTCACGGTTTTGTTCGAAAGCTAGCTTAGCCGTAATTAGAGAGCCCGAAGTTTCGCCAGCTTCAATCACAGCCACCGCTTCTGACAACCCGCTGATGATCCGGTTGCGCGCAGGAAATCGCCACGGTTCAGGTTTCGTACCGGGAAAGAATTCGGAAACTACCGCGCCTAACGGATCTTCGGTCAGATGCGTGTAGAGCGGTCTATTAGAACTGGGATAGCAATGATCGACACCGGAACCCAAGACTGCCACAGTTTTGCCACCACCTTCAATGGCACCCCAATGGGCGAGCGAATCGATACCGACGGCCATGCCACTGATTACAGTGGCACCACTCTCGGCCAAACCTTTGCCCATTTCCTTAGCTAATCGCTGACCGTAGCTCGTCGGTCTTCTTGTACCTACCAACCCCACGTTAAAACGCAAATCCTCAGGTGTCAGCCTGCCCTTCATGAAAAGAACAAACGGCGGATTATGAATTTCGCGCAGCAGCGCCGGGAAATGCGGGTCATAAAGGTAGTAGGCTTGGATGTCCTGCTCCTTTAGAGTTCGCAAGAGTTTTTCCCTATCCAATTGCCTCTTCTTGTCTAGAAAGATCTGTGTTGCCTCCCGATCCAGTATGTCATTGGCTATCTCTCTCAGCTCATCCCGGCTGGCCCGCCAAAGATAACGCAGGCAGCCAAATCGGTCATAAAGCTGCACCGTTTTTCTGATCCCCAGCGGTGGCCCGGTCATCTGGCTGGCAGCGAGCCAACAAGAGAGCTCCTCTTCTTTATCCCTTTCATCCATTTCTTCTTGGAACACAATTAGCTCCTCGACTGCCAATTAGGAGGCTTCTTCTTTCGCTGTTACCTAAGTATAAGACGCTCGTTTCCTACAAACCGTTCAATTCTTGGCAAATTCCCCGCAAAATCCAAGCGAACTGATACGTGGTTCTCCCAGTTACAAAACCAAGCCGCCTTTCTATAGTGGAATCCGAGCGAGAGGCATATTTGTGATGACCCCCAGATTCATTTTAATCTTAACCGTCGTTGGCCTGGTTAGCGCCAGCGCTCTGGTGCCAATTGGGGCGAAAGCCGATTGCATGCTTAGTGAGGATTCCCCACATCTTTTGCGGGTGCAAATCAGCAAACAAGACTCTTTGAGCCGCAGTGAGCTAGACCAAAATCAATTATCACTGGCCTCGCCTCAACCGGCACCCGTTCCTTCACTCACGGCCAGTCTAAGCCAGACTAGCAATCCCGGTAGCAATCTGCAAAATCAGACAGCCTTCCTGAACCAGGCAGCTTCGTCAGCCGCTCTCAATGCTCGCGCCGCTGAATCGGACTTGGCCAGCGATGTGAGGCTCCGCGAGTACAATGTTGACTGGGCTAGCTGGATCGCCAAGCTGGCTGATCGCTGGTATTTTGTTCTGAGATCTTTCGAACAAGCAGGCGGCATGCAATTTGTCACGCAAGGGCCGGCGCTTTTCCAATTTACTTGTTACGAAAACGGCACTATCGGCAACATAATAATGAAGCAAAGTTCCGGCAATCCAATTTATGATCGACTGCAAGTGCTAGCATTGATGCAGGCGATGCCGATACCTCCATTTCCGAATGGGACGCATAGACAGACAATTACTCTCGTTCAAGGGTGGGAATCGCATTTACGCCAAGCGGGCGAAACTGAGTATATTCCTGGTAGCTTTGGCAAAGGCTTTCCGATGGAGAAAGTCAGAGAATGGGTGAGAGGGCACTAGCTTGGAGGAAGCAACAGCTAGCATTCTCTCTGCCGCTGCTTGTCGCCGTGTTGTTAAGCATTGCCGCATGGCTGCCAAGCCCGGCAGCTGATAAAAATTCTGATACCAGTTCAGCCTTAACCACACTCGAGCAAAAGCTTTTCTTCAAAACGTACACCGACGAAACTCCCGAAAGCAGATTGGTCCGTATTGAAAAGCGGATCTTTGGTGATACGATGCCGGGCAATTTTGATGAGCGACTAAAGCGCGTGAGTACCGCTTCGTCTCCGCAATTAAATCCGGACGGCTCGCTCTCGGGTAGCACACCGCAAGTCAAGCAGGGCACTACCAATGGTGCCACGTCGCCGCCACCAGCCACAGGTGCTGAAGAGGACGAACGTGCCGCCATCGAGAGGGCGAGAGTGGCATTGCAAGCTGCCCGCGAAGAGGAAGTTTCTCAACTGATGGCAGAAGGTGTTGGCCTGTGGCGGGCGAAAAGAGGTCCGGAAGCGCTGCAAAGATTTGAGCAGGTGATAAAACTCGCTCCAAACAATCCGGAAGCCCACTACAGTGCCGGTATCGTTTACGAATCGAACGGCAATCTAATCGAAGCAATGGCCGACTACAAAAAAGCCGCCGATCTGAATCCGGAAAATCACGAGTACATTGAGGCAGTGCAGGCGGTTCAGAAAAAGATCGCCAGCCAACCGAAAACAGATCCCCGCCAGGCAGAACTGAGCCGGCTGGCAATCAGCGCTGCGGCAGCTTATAAGCGTGGCGAATATTTGTCGGCTATTGACTTATACAAGCAGCTCGATGCCAAGGCACCAAATCAAGCGCTCGTCAAATACAACCTGGGCACCTTGTATTTGCAAGCAAAAGATCCGTTTACGGCACTGGAATATTATAAGCAATCGGTCGCACTCAAACCCAACGAAGCTCGTTATGTCCAGGCTTACCAGCAATTGCAACAAGCTTTGCCAATGTCCCCCACGGCTGAGCCCAATCAGGCCAACCCGATCCCCGCTCAAACGCAGATACCACCGTCAGGATTTTTGCCAGCACAGCGATCTGGGATGCCATCTGAATTGACGACTACATTGCCGCCAGCGAACTTGCCACAACCACCGCCATCGCCTGGACAAAATGGCAGTCCTAGCAAACCCAACTCGAAACCGAAATCGGTGCCCGGTCCGGCAAAGGCGCCGCTAAAGAACAGTAGTGCTATCCAGCCTAGACCAACAACCAAACTGCCAGCCGACGCCGCTGCATTGCCACAAGCGCCTGCCAACAACCGCTTTAATACCCTGTCTGCGCCGCCACCGGATGCAGCCGCAAGTTATGGCATTATTGCCGGTGTGACCAAAGACGGAGTAGCAATAGCCGCCGTCGGTATTGCATCGAGCGCTGCCAGGGCCGGACTGTTGCGAGGCGATGTCATCCGAGCTGTGGATGGCAAAGTAATTAAGAGCGTAACTGAACTCAACGACCTTCTCACCAAGAAAAATGGTGGACCAGTGCAACTATTCGTGCAACGAAAAACGCAAATGGGACAAGTAAATTTGCAGGCTCTGCATTAAGGCTGTGGCCACTAATTATGCGGTGTGTCAGGAAGCTCGTCCTGAATATATTCACCAACCGGAACATGATCATTGAACCAGATAGCGATGGCCGCAGCTAGAAGAACAACCGATAGTCCACCGACTAAACCCATAAGTCCTCCGGTCGCCACAGCGACACTCAGGATCATCTATGTTTGATTGAACATGCATTTGATCGTAGTGGATATATATATGACGCACAAGAGTTTAATAAGTAGTTAAATGTCTAACTCTTGAAATCAAGCTTACAAAAAGTTTATGATAGGGCGGCAATTCTCTGGGCTAATGGCAAAAGGTCAGCAGCGCCCGGCTCTGAGACTCTCTCTATGTTGTAAATCGTATCCCGTTCGACTGGCTGATAGCCGCCGTGCGAATCAACTCTTCCAAGCTTTCTTTGGCAAGCTGAAGAGGGGTCTTTGCCCCGGCAGCATGGGTAATCTTTTCTTGTCCGATCGTTCCGTCCAAATCATCGGCACCAAAGGAAAGAGCTGCCTGCGCAACGCTCTCGCCCAGCTGAATCCAGTAAGCTTTGATGTGGGCAAAGTTATCCAACAACATTCGGGATATAGCAATATCCTTAAGCAGATCAAAGGCTGATGGTTCTTTGACTTCGCTCTGTATGTTCGTACCTTCGTAGTAGCACTTAAGCGGGATAAAGCACTGAAAGCCACCAGACTTGTCTTGCTGTTCGCGCAACATCAACATATGGTCAACTTTGTTTTCGATTGACTCGCCAATCCCGGTCAGCATCGTAGCGTTGGTCTTCAATCCCAATGAATGCGCAATGCCATGAATTTCTAACCAGACCGCAGGCGGTGTTTTATAGACAGCCATTTTTTCTCGTACTGCTTGATCGAATATTTCAGCGCCACCGCCCGGCATTGAACCTAGACCCGCAGCGATCAGTCGTTTCAGAGTCTCTTCATAGCTTATACCGGCTAAATCGGCCAGATATTCGATCTCCACTGCGGTCAAAGCTTTCATGTGGATTTGCGGGAACTCTTTTTTGATCGCCCTCAAGACATCTTCAAAATATTCGAGATTGCAAGCCGGATTGAGGCCGCCCACCATATGAATTTCGCGAATTCCCAGTTGAGCACCACTTCTGGCTGCGTCAAGCACCTGGTCGATCGACCAAGTATATGTAGGGTTGGTCCCAGAAGGATTAGCGTACGAACAAAATCGACATGTCTGCACACACATATTCGTGGGATTCAAATGCATGTTGTGAATATAGTAAACGTATTTTTCTCGACCCGGGCCAGCCGCCTTGCGACGCGCAAATTCTCCGAGGGCACCGATGGCTAAAATGTCGTCAGAGTTGTAAAGGCGAAGCGCATCATCTCGCGTCAGACGCTGTCCTTGGTTGATCTTCTCGGCGATATCCGCCAGCGGATTGGACTTGACCAAAACCTGCTCTAATACAACTGACACGATTCTGACTCCCGGTGATAGCGGCAAGCCAGATCGTAACATGCTCTGCCTTTTTCACGGCCCGAATTACCGCGGCAAAGAACACATGCAGAGCTTAGCTTCAAGGTGAGAGCCGAGTCTGCCGCTTCCTTGAGCCGACAACTTTCTTTGCTAAGCTCTGCTCAGCCAGTGACTGAGATCTTGCGGCAATGTCGGATCTGGCAGGACAACGTTTTCCTGGCTATCCAGATCGCTTGTAATCAAGCTCGGCAATTGTACCTGGTCTTCAGTCGCGGCACCGTCTGCGGCGTAAGGCGCAAAGTCGAGCGCCGCTTGAGTCCAACTGGCGAACCTTTCCTGCTCTTGCTGTTCACGTGATCGAGCCATCTCCTTAATCACATCATTCAATTGTTTTTCGACGTCTATCGTTCCTTCTTTTGGAAACCAATAATTCATCGAAGCACGGACGTTGCTTTGAACAGAGGAGTTGGAGAATGTGTCTAGCAAATTTGACGATTGATTTTCAACTGCTGGTTGGAAATCCAAAAGCTCTTCTTTGGTGCTGCGCATGTGCACCAACCGGTCACGCAGTTCACCAATCTCCACTTTGTCCACAGCGCTTCCGCACCCTTTCGGGCTTTCTGTCAGCCAGCGACCCAGACGCGTAAAAAGTGCAATCATATTTAAATTTTGGCTTTGAATTAGCGATAACCTTAGGGATAAATTCAGGACGATCAGTAGCGACGAATTTGGCGATCAGTTGAATTTCTGTGAATTCCTTTGGATTCCTTTTTGAATTCCTGTGAATTTCTTTGAGTCCCCGTGAGTCCCTGCTTAATCGGTTAAATTGTCTTTTGCGCCAATACTGCTCTCAACGCCTAGAAGAGTAATTCTCTATTAGGCCAACGTCAACTAAAAAACTTCACTGTTTCTTGGACTTTGCTCATGATCTCAGCGTTTCACGACAGCAGCCAAAGCGCTAATAATCTTTGCGCTTGACAAGCTTTATACAAAACCGATCCTTTTGCCTGATTCTTTGGGGCTGGTCCTCACAGCGTGCAAGCCTAGCTCAACCATATGGTTACTCATCAGTTGGAAGAAACGTTGGCGATCGCTGCCGCGAATCACGGCTAAATGATGTGCCTCGGCTAGGCACAGCGGATAGCCCAATCCTTTCTCCGCCTGGGAGGAAACAGTCTGCAGTGCCAGTTGCAGTTTTTCAGTACTTTCATGCAGCCAGCGCGGAAATTCCAGGCGAGCAATTTCACTACCGACATTGATGTACATGAAACAAATCTGCTCATCTCTCGGCATCGATCGAGCGATTTTCGCACCAGAAAGAAATACGGCAGAGCGTTCACCGGTGAGCAACCTGGCTAAGTATAATCGCCGATCGGAAACCGGCCAAATCTTCGAGCAGGGGAAGTCTTCTTCGTTTAGCGCTGAGCAATTTCGCCGACACTCACTCCTTTCATATGGACAGATGGAAACTCGCAAACTATTTATCACGTCGGTGGCGCGACTGCTGCTTATGTAACCCAGTAAAGGCACTCGATGCTCTTTAAAAATGGCAAGCGCGGCAATCATTCGTTTAAGAAAATCATCCTGATACGCCGGTGAAAGCTTTTCCACCGACCAGGGAATCAGCGATCCATCGAGAAATGCGACTACCGGCAAACCTCGCTCTTCCATCTGCATTGACAAATTAGCCAGCGTTTGTAGTTCAAGCAAAGCTCGCTCAAGGGAGATAAACAATTCGTCGATGTGCAAGCGACGTCGATTAACGAGCGGATAGAGATCTTCCGGTCGGTGATATAAACGGGGAATCGTATCCAACATCGGCTTGTGTGCTGAACCGTAGGAGATGACCGCATAGCCCATATTGAGCAGATAGCAGGTATGAACTTCGTGGTGACTGGGCATAATTTGCGATCCGTCAACGCCAACGACAGTTACTGGTGTCGATTGTTTAGCAACAGCAGATTTGTAACTGAGTTCATCCAGCGGCTCAGCAAGCGGCCATAAAACCAGATCGGCATTATCTGCCAGTTTGTCCACAAATTCGCTGGAGCGTCCAGCCGCCTGCTCGAATGCAGTGTTAGCCGCAACCAGGCTCCTTTGTTGCTCGGCCTGAGCGACAAAACTATCTCTTGAGACGTTCTCGATCTGCTTTGCCAGTTTGTTAAAATCAAGCATCTTAAATATTCTGCAGTCAGAGCATTATTCTTGATTGCGATCTTAATGGCAAGCGTTAAGCATCCGCGGGATATACTAAGGCGACTAAGGCGACGAATTGGATCGATTTACTAATGCCTCAATTTAAGGCGCTGCCAAGCAATTTCAGAACGATCCTCGCGCCGAGTTTGGCTCAGCGTGTCAATCAATTGCGGCAGTTCAGAAACATGACTGTGCAAGATCTGGCGAAAGCCAGTCGCTTTCCGATCGATCGGATTGAAGACCTGGAAGCTGGACTGGAAACTTGGCTGTCAGCGAGCGACCGCCAACTGCTAGCCAACGCACTGGGCATTGAACCAAGCTTGCTGCAGGCGGTAGAGGCACGAGCGAGCACCAACAAGACAAAAGAATCACTGGCCTACAACGAACAAGTCGTCCAGCAAATTTCAGCGACTATTCTGAATGGTGGCAAAGATCTCGAATGCCCTGATTGTGGCTCGATCCTTAAATGCAACATCCAGCGAGGCACAGATCTCGAAGGCTATCCAATTGCTTATGCCCGGGCTTTCTGCATTCGCTGCCCCTTCGTCCTGAAATAGCAATTAACCTCATTGGCAAGGTTTTAACTATCGCAGCTGACGCGCTACGCTGAAATTGGATGCTTGACGAAGCATTGACGGATAGTTTCGTCCAATCGATTGTGCAACTTTTGCAAACGCTGGGCCACTTCCATGCGGCGCTTTTGCAAATTCATTAAGTGCTTGCGACGATGGTCATCGAGCGCCTCCTCAAAAAGATCATGGAGAGCAATTTCTTCACTTTGCGCCCACCATAAATCCTCGATGACACTACCAATAAGGTCATGTTCGGCATCATCTAACATCTGATTAAGGAGACGATATTCATTGCACCAGAGATGCTCGATCGTCGCGCGCACGTCCGCCCGCAAATTTTGGGCACCACTGGAGACAATCGAAGCCGTCAGTTCTTTGTCCATAACGCCAATACGCTCATTCAGCGATTTCAAACTTTCCTCCAACAAGTATCTCTGAAAGGTGACTTGCGTGGCTAAGAAATCTCCGAGGTAAGTCACACAGACCATATGAACCAGTTGCGGACGTCCGATGACGCGAGTTAAGGGAGTTCGACTTCTTGCCGATAGCTGGCTCAAGGCATTAACGCAACTCTGGTGCTTGCTCACCAGCTCGTCCATGCCCTCTTTGACGATCACCCGGAAACCAGGTGCTCCTCCTTGCCCAACCGAAGACTCCTCCGCGAGAATCTGCAGAATCTGTCGGCGCAGAAAAGTCAAGTTGACACTGAGCTCTTCGAACACCTTGAGAGCGCCCGCCTCAGGCAAATCGATCATGGCCAACAAAAGGTGGGCCGGCTCGACTTCGTATTGTCCGAGGAAAATCGAGTACTCTTCGGCACGCTGTAAGGCCTGCATCACAATCTGACTAAAGGTCGCTTTAAACAGCGGCTCATCAACGGCCGTTGAAATTTGCATGACCCTCTCTTGCAAACCATCGACATGATCAGGCCGCTCGGTAAACAGCGGCTCCGTCTCCTTGTGGTCACGCAATCGCTCGATGATCTCGCGTTTGGCAGCGTCGGCAGCGATATTCATTGAACGCAATGCTAAAGAAGCAACATCTTCACCGCCATCTTCCAAGTCTTGGGCGAAGACTAAGAGCAGATGCTCCGTACAAACCCAACGTCCTTTCAAGGCCAAACATTGATCGAGAGCAGCGTGCACCACCCGTAAAAACGGCTCTCCACTTCTTTCAAAAACGGTATCAAACATGCAGCGCTCCAATTAAATAAAGCTTAGTGTTTGGCAGTCAGCACAGCAGAAAACATGTCCAAATGGACCTGTGCAAATTATCCATCTTCAGAATAGCAAGCGCTGAGCCAAGATTCCACGTGTACAATGCTTTGTTGCCAACAATATTGCCCAACAATACTGCTAGGAACCGGGAATGCTATGAACCGGGAATGTCAAGGGAGCCTCTCTAGGACTGCCGGCGCACCGCCAGATTGCGTAAAACTGGCGGTTATAAGCAACCAAGTATCGATAACGTCAATTTCGTCTAACACGACTGTTCATCAAATAATGGATCGACCGAGCCAATTAGGCGAAAGCAAAAACTTGATAGCTACCAGCTCGGACCGATCGACCGTGGCGCCTCCGGAGCGCGCCTATTCTCTCGAGCAGAATAAATGCCAACCATGAAGAACAGCACAGCCATTGGGCTTGATCCGAATGCTGCCGTCCGCAGAATATTTCAAGATCCAGAACTTAGACCAAAAGCTTTGCTCGGAGCCATTTTAAATTTCAGTGCATTTCTCACCATCACTGCTGGTAGTTTCGCCGTGCCGTTGTTGCCGTTGACATTTCTACTCTGGGCAGCCATGCAAGGTTATCTCCTCAGGGTTCTTCGCACTGAATTGAAAGTACCAAACAGCCCACTGCCATCGTGGAACGATCCGTTGGAATTGCTAATTTCGGGTCTGACCTGGTTGGCTGTAATGACCGGACAATTCATGGCACTAGCCTCAATCATCACCATTTCTTTTGTCATCGGTATTCAGTTTGGTTATATCAACGCCTTTAATCCACATTTCAAGCAATGGTACTTCCTTAGCGTCATCGCCTTTGGCTCAGCCAGCTTTCTCACGAGCTTCTTCTTTCCACTGCTCATGGCCAATTTTGCCGAGCAGGAGAAGGTGCTCGCTGCCATTGCCGTAGACGACGCAATGCAACGAGTCTGGCGTCGCCCGCTCGAATTTCTCACCGTCTGGCTTTTGAATATCGGTATTTTCTGGCTTTCTGTCGTCGTGCCTATATTCACCATCGTCGGCGCCTTTCTGTTACCGATGGTTTTATTTTGTGCCAGCCTAATCAGTGTCACCATGCTCGCGCAAGTTTGGCGGGCAGCCGCAGCCGATCGCTAGATTACGCTCGCCTAGAATCGGCGGCTCACAGGCAGCAAGATCGATTTCCATCGATTATCCCTAGTGAGAAAAATTTTTCTTATATCTAACAAGGACTTCGCCGAAAGAGAGTTCCACTATTCACGTATGCCAGGGAAACAACGACCATTTTGCTAGATAAAATTTGGCCATTCGCAATTTTTAAGAGCTGCAGGGATTTCTGTAGTGCAAATTTGGTGTTTGGAAACAACAAGTTTTTCTATCTGCTGGCCATTTGGGCAGGGGGTCTAATGGTTAAAAAACTGTCCAGGTTGACGGCTTGGCACGTGGAGCCACTGACGTCCTCTGCTACCGCCGCATAGATCTGCCAAAGCCAAGCCTGCCAAGCAACTTGGCAAGCGACTTAAAATCAGATGACCGGACCGCCGTATATCCGTAAAAGCTTGCTCCACGACGCCTTATACCGACCTTATACCTGTTCTCTCCTTGTGGTAGGATCAAAATCTATTCTTTGCGCTGGGCTCCTTCAAAGCCACAGCTTGTTGCTCGAATTATGGAAGATCCTCATAGTAGTAGCCCGCAACCGAATCCCGACGAACCTCCTCAAGGGCGCTCGTCTGGTAATTTGGCACCCCTAGTGACTCGTTTTTACCAACCGGCCAAGGCTTTCGCAGCGCAGCCGGTTTTTGCCTTTTTGTCATAGCGTTTCCTCAAGGAGCTAGGCATCGAGTACCACGATGCGGAACGACCATACAAATATTGCTCATTCCACTTTTAATCTTTCTCAACGGCTTTTTCGTAGCTGCCGAAATGTCGTTGGCCCGTGTCCGGCGCACCCGCATCGACCAGCTCGCCGAAGAAGGGGTAAAAGCAGCACAGCTCGCTCAAAAGGCTCTGGATGACCCGGATCGCTTCATTTCTGCCTGCCAATTAGGTATTACGCTGGCGACACTAGCTCTTGGTGCAGTTGGTGAAGCCACCTTTGCCGATGACCTATCCAGATTCATCGGCTTGCTCGGCATTGCTCAGCACTGGCCAGTCAACCTTTTACAATTGAGCCGCTGGACCTGTTTTGCGATCGCTCTTGCTATCACCGCTTTTATCCAGACAGTTCTAGGCGAATTAGTGCCCAAAACTTGGACATTCGACCGAGCTGAATCTGTAATACTCGGACTGATCGTACCGATGGAGCTCTGGTGCCGAATAACAGCTCCGATACTCAAGCTGCTCAGACACTCAACTGAGCTAATCCTCAAGCTGCTGCACGTGCAAGAACCTTCCCGCCGACATTTCGTGCACTCGGAAGAAGAGTTGAAGATGCTTGTCTCAGCTAGCCATGAAGAGGGCGTTCTCGAGCCGGAAGAGGAGGAGATGTTACACAGCGTCTTCGATTTCTCAGACACTGTCGCAAGCGAAGTGATGACACCAAGAACGGATATGGTCTGTGTTGCGGCTACTAGTACAATCCGCCAGTTCGTGGAATTAGCTCTAGCGGAAGGACATTCACGGGTTCCTGTTTACGAGGAAGACCTGGACAATATCTTTGGACTTGTACATATTCGAGATGGCTTAAGAGCATTGATCGAGCACAAAGAGGGCGCGCAGGTTCGAGAATTGGCGCGAAAGGTTTTGATCGTGCCCGAGAACAAGAACCTTGGTGATCTGCTAACAGAATTCAAAAAATCAAAAACGCATATGGCGATTGTCGTGGATGAATACGGTAGCACTCGCGGTTTGGTCACCTTCGAAGATCTTCTCGAGGAGCTCGTCGGGGACATTGCCGATGAGCACGAAGTAGTCGAAGATTATGTGCAAAAGCAAACTGATGGTTCCATACTGCTCGACGCAAAAATCACGCTCGATGAGGTGAACGAAAAGCTAGCTCTGAACATCGAAGATGAGGAGTTCAACACACTCGGCGGACATGTCTTTGGGTTGCTTGGCCGGGAGCCACGCTTAGGCGATGAGATTGTCGCCGGCGAATATAAACTGATTGTTGAAGAGGCAGACAGGCATCGTATTATAAAGTTGCGGTTAATTCATGCCCATCAACACACGGATAAAAAAGACAACGGACACAAACGGCGCACCACCGACGCCCATACCCTAGAAGCCGTTGCCAAATCGACAGAGGCCAAAGATTAGCACTGCTGCCTTTGTTTCACGGACAGAGCTGACGTCGTTAGCACGGCATTTTCATACAAAGAAGCGGCTCGGCCAACATTTCTTGATTGAGCCAATTGCTTTACGACGAATTGCAGAGAGTTTGCAGCTCACCGCCGACGATACCATCGTCGAAATTGGCCCGGGTCTAGGATTTCTCACTAGATTTCTAGCAGCGACCGGCGCTCATGTGACCGCGGTCGAACTGGATGCAGACGCGGTCAAGGCTCTCAGTCTTTTGCAATTGCCGGATGTCAATTTAGTCCACGCTGATTTTCTCGCCTTTGACTTGTCCAAAATGCAAACACCACTTAAGGTTGTTGGCAATGTACCGTATCAGATAACCACGCCTATTGTTTGTCGGTTATTTGGCGAGATAGGGGAACCACAACCCTGGTTTCCCTTGATCGAAAAAGTGGTGCTCACCGTACAGTTAGAAGTAGCTGAGCGATTCGTTGCCGAGCCAGACACGCGGGAGTATAGCCAAATAACACTCTTAACTAATTATTTCACCGAAGCAAAAGTGCTGTTTACACTAGCACCGCAAGAATTCTTTCCACCCCCTAAAGTGCGTTCAGCTGTCGTAGAATTCACGCCAAGACGGAAGCCACCGATAGATTGCTCGAACACGAAACTGCTTCGACAATTGATCAAGGCCGGATTTAGTCAGAGGCGCAAAATGTTGCGTAATAACCTTGGCTTTCTTCGACTCTCGAATGAAGAGATTAACCAAGTGTTTAAACAGATTGATTTGGCACCTCAAACTAGAGCTGAGCGCCTTTCGCTGCAAAACTTTGCTAATCTGACCAATGCCTTTGATCATTTCCTCAAAAACCGATCAGGTGATAAGTGACGAATCCGAAGGAAATGACGGCGCCCATACAAGTGATCAAGGCGCGCTCAGCCGCTAAACTGAACTTGACTTTTGACGTGCTCGGCCGTTTACCTGATGGCTATCACGCCATCAAGACGATATTCCAGAGTATCGATTTAGAAGATGATTTAGAATTCAAATTCATACCGGCTGACTCCGACACGTTCGCCGTAACCCTTAAGTTATCCCCGGAAAGCAGCTCGTCCAATACCACTGTGGAACCGAGAGCAGAAGGCGAACTCGACTTTCCTTTGCAGGAAGACAATCTAATTGTCAAAGCAGCAAGAAAATTTTCCGAATACACCGGTTTCGGCAAAGGCATCAAACTGGAAGTGAAAGTAACCAAAAGAATTCCGATCGCCGCAGGCTTAGCGGGTGGCAGTGGAAACGCTGCGGCAACGCTGATGGCGCTCAACGACCATTGTGGCGGCATAAGCGATTGGCAAGAATTGGCGATTATCGCTGGAAAATTGGGTGCGGACATCCCATTCTTTCTCAAAGGCGGGACATGTATAGGCAGCAAGAAAGGTGAACAATTAGAAAGTTTGGCACACGGCAGGCAATTGTTTTTTATCATCGTCAAGCCGCGCCACATATCGATCCCCACTGCCGAACTCTACCGCACGTATGACGAATTCCTTCATAAGCACAAGATTGAACCTGGCTCGGAAAGCCATGTGGAAGATTTTGTTGCAGCAATCAAGTCTGGCAATTTGGAGAAACTTGCGGCCTCGTTTCAAAATGCCTTTGAACCGGTGGTGTTCGCGCGCCACCCTGAGATTGCTCACCTGCGCGAGAGAATGCGAGCGCACGGTTGCTTAAACGCCAACATAACGGGTAGCGGCCCTACTCTCTATGGACTCGTACCAAGCATCGAAGCCGGTCATGCGGTTCGCCAACGGTTGGCTCAAGATAATGGTTTCGGACAGGTCGGCGGCCTTGATTTTTGGGTTGCCAGATCGACCGAAACGGCAGTGACAGTGGTGTCGAATTGAGAGTCAAAAAATGTCAAAGACAACAAAGAAAAAGCTGGTAAATCGGGGCGCATCCAGCATCATATCTGGTGCTTCACCTGTACTAATCAGTAAACAGAAAAAGAAAATGGCGGGTGATAATTCTTCTGACAGATTCAAGAAAGTGTCACGCGTTATCGCTCAAAAAGAGATGGATCTGCTTTGCCAGCAGTACCCTGAGGCTGAATGCGAGTTGGATTTTGAAAATAGCTTTCAATTGCTAACAGCGGTTATTCTTTCCGCTCAGACAACAGATGCCAACGTAAACAAAGTAACAAAGGCCCCTGTTCAAACGATTTCCCAATGTCAAATCATTGGCAGAAGCTAACCTCGATGAAGTAAAAGCTTTGGTGAAATCAACCGGCTATTACAACGCGAAAGCCACTAATATTCAAAATTGCGCCAAAACGTTGGTGGAGAAGTTCGCCGGACAAGTCCCTAAAACAATGGAGGAGCTAACTTCTTTACCGGGCGTCGGTCGCAAAACAGCCAATGTCGTACTGGGGGTCGTTTACGGCATACCAGGCTGGACCGTGGATACACATGTCCAACGGTTGGCAAAACGCCTCGGCTTTTCAAACGCGCCTGATCCCGAGAAAATTGAATATGATCTGCAAAAGCTTTTCCCCAATCAAGATTGGTCCAAATTGTCCATAACGCTCATCTGGCATGGCAGGCGGCAATGCTATGCCCGGCAGCCCGACTGCCTGCATTGCCCGATCAATCATCTCTGTCCTAGCTCGCAGATTTAGGGTCAGCGTATTCTTGGGAAGATCGCCGGGCAAGTTCGTTACACTTGCTGCTCAAGCCTGCCGGAACCAACCGACTTCGTTATACCCACAGATTTCGGCACAGTCGGGGCATCATCCCAGTTGTGCGCGATATCAAGACCGATTTGTTGCGCTCGGCGGCTGACGGTAAAGCCGAGCCACTTGTCCACCAATTTTGTAATCGCATAGGTAACGACAAAGGTGTATGCCCAGACGCTGACAACCGCTATTATTTGGGCATTGAAGAGCATCACATTACCCGCCATTAACCCATTGGCACCAGCCGCGTTAACTGCTTTGGTGGCGAACAACCCGGTAGCTAATGCTCCCCATGTGCCAGCCATTCCGTGGCAGGCGCCCACATCCAGGGCATCCTCAACATGGATCTTTTGCCAGAGTTTAATGCAACCAAACGACACGGCCGCACCAACGGCACCGATGATCACTGACGAGCCAACATCAACAAAACCACAAGCGGGTGTGATCGCCACCAGTCCGACCACGGCACCGGTGGCCACGCCGATTATGGACGGACGACCTTCCATCGAACTCAATACCAACCACATCAATGCCGCGGCTGCAGCAGCGACATTGGTTGTCACCAGCGCTTGCACGGCTAACCCGTTGGCGGCCAGGGCGCTGCCACCATTGAAGCCGAACCAACCAAACCATAGAAGGACAGCACCAAACAGGCAGAGCGGTACGCTGAATGGATGCAAACGATGATCAACTTGATCATCTTTAATTTCGCCTCTGCGGCGGCTTCGTAAAGCCATCGACATTGCCAGTGCGGCAACTCCCGCCGTTATATGGACGACAGTACCACCGGCAAAGTCCAAGGAACCCAGGTTGTGCAACCAACCGCCGTTACCCCAAACCCAGTGCGCTACTGGATCGTAAACGAATGTCGCCCAAAGTATAGTAAATAAGACAAAAGACGGATATTTGACGCGCTCTGCAAATGCGCCCGTGATCAGAGCAGGAGTGATAATGGCAAATTTCATCTGAAAAAGCATAAACGCCATGTGGGGTATAGTTGCCGCATAACTGCATGGCGCATAGGCACTTACATTACTCAACCCAAGCCAGGCGAGCCCACCAATTAGGTGCCCAACATCCGGTCCGAAAGCCAACGTATAACCAAAAAAGATCCACTGTAAAGTGATGATCAAGAGCGTACTAAAGCTCAGCATGAATGTGGTTAGCACGTTCTTTTGCTGAACCATGCCGCCATAGAAAAGCCCTAATGCTGGAGTCATTAGCATGACCAGCGAAGAGGAAATGAGGACCCAGGCCGTATCTCCGTTATTCATAAGGTCCTCTCTAGATAACGCACCGTCGGACTCCCAACGACAAATAGCGCGTTGTCAACGACAGTCTCAAACATCGTACCAGTGGTTGCTGCAAACAGTCACGCATTTGTTAAAAGGAATTTGGCCATTCTCAATGGCTATATGCCAAGCCAGCTAGGCAGGTGTTGCGGCTTTCTGACTATTAGAGACAGAATATCATCGATTCCGGACCTGATAAACAAGTTGTGTCGTGATGAAAATTTGCTTACCATCTAACGATAGAATGTAAGTATTAGAGCCATTTTCCTTGACTCACGCAACTTATGCAGAAGACAAGGCTGATCAACTAAATCGCGTGCCGGGCACTATATTCGGTGCCACATCCTATCCCCTGGAAGCAACGGGTAAAGACAAGCTTGAATAATTTGAGATTTCCCGTTATAAATGCCCTTCTTTACAATTGACTTCAGGAACAATTCAGAGCGGATCCAATCACACTTAAGCAAAGGCCAGTAATCCCACCACGAGGTATCCGTCCTATGCCGGCTAAATTGACACCAGTGTCCTCAGGCGTTGTTCACTCCACGGCTCATCGAACCCGGCTGAAAGTCCCCAGGGAGCATCGGACAGCCCAGAGCGCCAAGACAATCAAGGACGCAGTCGAACGAGTCCCAGGCGTGCAAGGGGTGCACGTCAACGCTGACACTGGCAATGTAGTCGTAGAACACGATTCGCGCCCCGATATCATCGAGAGTATCGGCGATGCTATTGCCAGAGTGGCCCCAGAAATTCTTGCGGTTTTAACCGAGAGCACGCGAGGTCAGGGCATCGGACTAGGTGGACTATCAGCCATTGGCGCCGTTTTAGGCCGATTCTTAACCGATGAACCGACAGGTGAGCCCGGACTAGAAAATAAAGAACCGGCCCGACCAAAGATCAAAGAGGTTGTGCCTTGGGCATTCGTAGCCGCTGGCATAGTACAGTTGATCGAATCTGAATCATTGCTTGCCGGAGTCGGCCCAATTGCTCTTTTTTACTGGGCATTTGATATGCGTTGGAAGTTCACCCAAGAACGCCTAACTCAACAGATTGAGCAAGAAACAGCTACAACTTCTGTAAAGGCTCCGTCGAATAAACTCAACCCGAAGATATCCTAAACATCCTAAAACAACTGCCAGTTTTCTGAAGGCAACGGCAGGTGTGCGGCCTATGCGGCACAAATCATCAGTTGACAAATAGGGATCTGTTTTTTGATTAATCCCACTGATAGATAAACTCCAAACACTTCTAACTACCCCCGAAGAAAAGGAGCGCCGCGGATTGGGAAAATCGCTGCTCATGAATTTCTTTCGATTAAGCCGGCACGTTTTTTCCTGAATATTGAACTTTTTCATTCCTCGAGTCGTAGTTAGAAGTAAGAGAAATTTTTCCAACTTACGGTTTCGGAGGGAAATTGATATGTCCAACACCGGTCGTCCAAATCTTGGGTTTACTGCTCTAAATATTCGGATACACATTAATAAGATGTCTGTTCATCAAATGTTTGTCACTAAGGATGTGCTTGTCTATGGAACCAGAGCGGCGGTCGATATGGTTATGAGCCGGATGGTAAAGAAGGGCGCAATTATGCGCTTGGCCAGAGGCGTCTTTATGAAGATCTGTCCGGAGGTTAAATTGGTGATGCCCAGTGTATGGGAGGTAGCCCGGGCAAAAGCGAGAGCATTTGGCAAGAAGCTCTTTGAGCATGGGGCGGACTTAGCGGCTAAGCTTGGTCTTCCGGCAGTCGCCAATGCAGAGCCTACGTATATAACGGATGGACCGCCGACATCATTTCGTTATGGTGAGAGGAGAATATATTTCAAGACAGCAGCACCTAGGAAGGTGAATTTAGCAGAACTAAATCAGGGAGCGTTGATCAATGCGCTGTGGTTTCCGGGGCACAGGCGAGTCAATGGCAGGAATTTGGGGGATGCAACGAGGCGCATAGGGCGAGAGGAGCGGCACGATCTTCATTCTTCCATGCGATTCATGCCGACCTGGTTGTCTGAATATTTCTGTCCCATCTGGAAGACCGCTTAGACTGCGATAAATCGTTGATCGGCCTAGTGGTAACAACAGCTCATCGCGAACGTCAGGAACTTTCAGCTCGATTTTGTCATTTTGGCAAGAAGATCAAAGTACGTGATAAACATCTTAATGCCACCACATGCTTGCTGCCAATCAAAGTTTTCGTTGATCGCATGATAGCCATGCTCAGGCAAAGAAAGCCCCAGAAATGTGATTGGCACTTTTAAGATGTCATTCATGCTGATCACAGCACCGATCGAGCCACCCTCCCTGGTAAATGCTGCACATTTGCCAAAAGCAGCTTCCATGGCAGCGCTAGCCGCTTGCGCAAAAGGACTTTGAAATTCGCCCAAGAATGGACGCAACGCACCACAGGGAACGACCTGGCAATCAGAATTGTGTTGTCGGATAAATTCCGCAAGCAATCTGACGATCTGTTCGGGGTCTTGATCAGGTACAAGACGCATGCTGATCTTTGCTTCTCCCCTATGAGGGACAATTGTCTTAACGCCGGGTCCTGTGTAACCGCCGGTAATTCCATGCACTTCAAAGGTCGGTTCCGCCCATATACGCTGAGCCGCGTCGGCAACGTCCTCAGAACGCACAGACATCAATTCGTGTGCTTGCTTAAAATGGTCAACGCTAAATCCTGATTTGAGAAAATTGTCCACTTCAATGTCGGTTGGTTTACGCACAGCATCATAAAAGCCTGGGATTTTTACTTGTCCGGTCCGTGCATCGTAACATTCCGCGATTAACCGACATAACTCACCGATTGGATTTCTCGCCAAACCACCGGTGGTGCCGGAATGTACATCTTTTTTCCCCGTCTGTATGCTTAGGAGTACAGTTTGCAATCCTCGTAATCCGTAGGCTATGGCCGGTCTCTCCCTAGAAACCCAAATCGTATCCGAAACGACGATCGAATCTGTCCTCAACTTTTGCCGATTTTCTTGGAGAAAGCCGGCAAAAGAGGGGCTACCGTTCTCCTCTTCCAACTCCCAAATGAACTTGACGTTCAGAGGCAGCATATTTTCTCGCGCATACTTTGCCGCAAAGAGAACAGCCAATGCCGGCCCTTTGTCGTCGGTCGTACCACGACCACGATAAACACCATCATCAATAGCCATATCGAATGGCGGCGACTGCCATTCAGAGGGGTCGGCTGGTTGCACGTCAATGTGATTATATATAGTCACCGTCGGATCTCTGGGATCGCTTGCGAATTCGCCAACAACGACTGGGTATCCGGCCGTCTGAATTACTTGTGCTTTGGCGCCCGCCTGCTGTAATAACTCACAAGCACGATCGCCAGCACGTAGAACATCCTGGCTAAAAGCAGGATCCATGCTAACGCTTGGAATATCGACCAGACTTTTGAGCGCGATCTCGTATTGGTCTCTAATCGAAGCAGCGTACTCATTTAAATGGTTGAGATTGGCGACGACGTTCATCTCCTCAGGTGTCGTGTGGGTTCGTTTGTCTGCCGTGTCTTTGTCGTGTCTTTGTCGTGTCTTTGTCGTGTCTTTGTCGTGTCTTTGCCGTGTCTTTGTTTTGTCTTTGGTTTGTGTTTTGGTATGTGTTTTGGTATGTGTTTTGGTATGTGTTTGCCGTTATGATAGTACTTGAGCGGCCGGCGCATGTTCCGCCATTGTCAAATGAATGCCGCGGCTGTCCAGCTCGGCTAAAAACAGCCTAATCGGTACGCTTCTTTCCTGCCTGAGCACACCTGCTTCGTTGATGTCTCTCCGAGCGATCATTTGCGCAACGATCGAAGCAGGGAATGCAGTCAGCTTACTCAATGCCGTTAGACCTTCAGCTTGGTCACCATATTCAATACATTCCCATACAACCTCTGTGGGCTTCTTCTCCTTCAAACCACTGACTGCAGCACGCAAAAGCACTGCATCTGGTTCGGGGTCAGACGAACCCCTGTTCAATAAGTGGGCTAGGACATCTCGGGGTCGCACTTTTCCTGAGCGCAGTGTCACCAGTTCAGAGGACAATAAGCCGATATTCGTCAATAGTTTCATTTGTTGACAGTATCCTGGATAGCCAATTGTCTTGTAATCCAGGTGCTGGATTTTGCCTTTATATGCGTGCGCCATAGCAGAAATACCAGAAGCGGTGTTGAAAGCTTCCATCATTCCAAACGGTTTGGCAAATTGGATAGGTTCAAGATCCGCCAGGGAAGGTAGATAAATCAAATGTCCATCGCGGATGGCAATTGATTGCTCCTCACATGCATCGAGCAGACTATCGGACGCGAACATTGTGGAGTGGTTGAGCAACGATTCGTTGGTCTCCACTGGTACACTGCCAGCTCGCAGGCGCATCTCGTATAGTTCATCCAAACAGTTGGCAGCGGCCACTGCTAACAATGACACCAGTCCTGGTACCAAACCAAGATTAGGAACAATTGTTATATCTCTCTCCTTGGCTAACTCGTCGAGAAGAAATTGTTTGCTCGAAACCTCTTGGTTATCTCCCAGATCAACAAAATGAATACCAGCCTGTAAAGCCAATTTAGAAAGTTCGTAATGGTCATGATATCTGTTAGAGCTAATCGCGACAAGGCAGCGAGACATCAATTCAATTAGGTCCGCAGCGTTTCCGATGTCAACTTCAACCGGCACTATTTTGCCGTCATTCAGCTTCTCAACGAGAGATTGAACACGCTCGGTATCGCTGTCCGCCACAATCACTTGCTCTACCCGAGGACTGCGAACGAGATCATAGGCTAATGCGTATCCCAGATGGTCAGAGCCAAGTATTAGATATTTCACGAGCCTTTTTTCGCTCCAGTAATGAAACCGGCAGTATAACTAGGACTTAACCCTTGTATTTATAACTAATAGTCTTTTGCTCCGAGAAAAAGTCGAGGCTGTATTTGCCGCCCTCTCGTCCAATCCCTGATGATTTCTGGCCGCCAAAGGCAGACCGCAAATCGCGGGTGAACCAACAATTAACCCAGACCAGCCCTGATTTCAATTTGCTCGAAACGTGATGGCAGCGATCGACATCTTTGGACCACAGAACAGCCGACAGACCATACGGAGTGCCGTTAGCCATCTGAATTGCTTCTTCATCAGTACGGAATGGTATTATAGGCAGTGCAGGACCAAATATTTCCTCCTGGCAGAATCGCGAATCATAGTCGAGACCTGTAAATACCGCAGGGCTAAGAAAATTTCCATTGCCGAGTTCCTTAAGACGAGTACCGCCGGTCAATAATTTCCCTTCTCTTTTTCCCAATTCGATATAAGATTGCACCTTTTCCATGTGCTCTACGCTGATCAAGGCACCCATTTCAGTCTCCTGACTAAGCGGGTCTCCCACTTTAATTTTCTTGACGCGGTCAACCAGCGCTTCGGTCACACGATCAAATACACTCTCGTGGACAAACAACCTCGAGCCAGCAAGACAGATCTGCCCCTGGTTTCTAAAAGCAGCCCGCGCAGAAGTCGCTATCGCCTCATCTAAATCAGCATCAGCGAAAATAATATTGGCACCCTTGCCACCTAATTCAAAGGACACCTTTTTGAGCGAGGAGGCAGCAGCAGCCATAATCGCCTTACCAGTTGATGTCTCTCCGGTGAAAGAAATACGGCTGACTAGAGGATGACGAGTAAGAGCTTCTCCAGCCCCTTCCGCACCGAATCCCTGGACGACGTTCAATACCCCCGGCGGTAGTCCTGCCTGGATAGCGATCTCGCCGAGCAAGCAAGCTGTATAAGGCGTCCATTCCGCCGGCTTGAGAATGCATGAATTGCCCATCGCCAAGCATGGTGCTACTTTCCATGTCGCCAAATACAGTGGCAGATTCCATGGCGTAATCAGCCCAATCACACCGACTGGCTCACGCAACGTAATGTGACGCTCGTTCTCTGCCGCAACAAAATACTCATCGCCGACCGCAGTAGCAAAGTCCGCAAAAAAATGGAAATTGAGAGCAGCGCGGGGAATGTCACCTTCTAAACTTTCTCTGATCGGCTTTCCCGTGTCGAGAGTCTCCGCTTTTGCCAGCTCGGCCTTCCGCTCTAAAATCAAGTCGCCGATCTTGCGCAGGACAATTGCGCGCTCACGAACAGACATCCGCACCCATGGTCCTGCATCAAAAGCTTCTTTAGCTGATTTTACGGCGGCATTGATATCGTCTGCGGTGCCAAGCGCCACTTTGGCCAAAATTTCTCCGGTTGCCGGATTGATGCTCTCGAACGTTTTTCCTGAGGCAGACGGTCGGTACTCGCCACCAATAAAGTGCTCCAATTGGCTCGTCTTCGATTGAACTGTGATTGTCATTTTTCTCTCGCGATTACTATTTTTATTGATTGGAACAATAAGCTAGCGCTTTAATTTCGATAAAATTCCGACCAGGTAAACCGGCTACTGCAACAGTTGTACGCGCCGGTGGCGCGGCAAACGAAAAATATTCCGAATACACATCATTGTATTTGGGGAAATCCGCCATGTCCTTAAGAAACACATTTACTTCCACTAAATCCTCGAGCGAGCAGCCGGAAGCGTTGAGAACGTTCAGCAGATTGTCCAACACGGCGCGCGTTTGAACTTCTATATCGTAAGAGATGACTTTGCCTTGATCGTCTAGCATCACTCCTACCTCCTTTCCTGTCTTCGCGTCACGCGCGCCTTGACCGGAAATGAATAGAAAGTGGCCCGCCCTGACAGCGTGCGAATAGGCACCCAAGGGCGCTGGTGCCCCGCTGATCGAAGCTATCGCTTGCTTAGGTGGCAATGCAGTCTCCTATCTATATTGATGGACATGTTGGAAGACAATCATAACCGGCTTTGGCAAACTCAACAATTGCCAGCCCCAACGAAATTCCTGAACGAAATTCACTGTTAGCGAGAATTCGGAACCACTCTAATTGGAAGGCGTCTGACATTCAAGTCAAAAGAGACAACGGAGCATTGTTCTATGCCGATGATTACCAATACGGGTTTATTGCGTTTGTTAAAAGTCACCTTGTGCAGTTGTGCTGTTTCAATACTTTGTCAGGGTAGTGCGGGCGCGCAACAGTTTAGTAAGCAGGACGCAATAGACAAAGAATCAGCTAAGAATGCCAATGTGAGCGAGGCTCAAAAGTTGAATGGTGAAGTGCCCAATGACAAGGAGCGCGAACACCTTGGTGGGGCAAGCGCCCTTTCGGACGCTAAGGATAAACATGATGCCAAAGAAACGGCAGCTGTCGTCAACCAAGTGCCCGGAGTGAAAGTGAAGTCCAAAGACCTCGAACCACCGACACAGCCAGCGATAAAGGGTTTCCACCCTATTAAAAAGCTTCTCCGACCGGTAGAAAATTTAGAGGGTATGACCATTAAATTAGAGCAACAGATCATGAAGCTGGAAGGTCCAATTGCTGCTTTGCAGCCACCAATGCTCGGCTTACAGAAAAAGATGACCGGCGTGGAAGGGCAAATCGGCGGCATGCAAGGGCGACTAAATAGTATGCAAGGCGAGGTTACAGGCGTACGGTCCGACCTAGCTACCATGCGAAAAGATATCGAAAGCCTCAAAGAACCAATTCAAGGCTTAAGAGGACCAATCGGCACTGTGGCCAAGCCATTGGAAGCAGTGGAGCGGCAGCTCAATTTCATTTTGCTGGCAATCTTGGTTGCCTCAATTGCTGTTGCTGTCGGCACTCCAATCGCAGCTATTCTTGTCTATCGCTATCGGCACAAATTGTTTCCTGATTTGAAAGAACATGAGTTGCCAAAAGTGGAACCTGGTAGACCTAATGGTCATGTCGGCGCAAGTTCGCAAAGCCGAACCTACAACTAAAACATTGCAGCATGCTTTTTTGTTCTCGGCACAAAGAACGCGTACATGAAGGACGTTCGTCCCGCAGCGTCAAATAGGACGACAGCTTTAACCGTGTACTTTTTTGATCAACTCTTCTGCTTTGTCGGCATCTCGATCGCTACCAAAGCCGAAGCACGCCGAGAATCGTTTTTCTACGGATTGAAGAATAGCAAAATGCAGGTTAATGCCAGCCTCGCCGATCGCTTTAGCGATGTTGTGGGCAAGCCCAGCTTTGTCATCACCTTCGACAATGAGACAAGGAATTTCCTTGGCGGCTTGCAACCCTGCTTCTTTCGCTGCTTGCTCACTCTTGCCGTCGGTTATCGGAAAAACCTCAATCACACCCTTATTCTCCGGCCGCGGAGAGGTGTAGCCCATCACCACTGATAAGTTGAGACCACCGCGAGCAAACGGCTCCAGGGCCTTGGCAAAAGTTCCCGGTTGATTTTCGATTTCTCTTCTCCAGAGAACTCCCTTTTTTACTGTTAGCGCCATGACGACCTCCTTTTCAAAAACCTCTAGACGTGGCTCCATACGCCCACGCTCACTTCACGGTCTACTCAGCCGATTCAGCCAATATCCGCCCAACTCTGGCGAGCGGTAAAAGCTATACATAAATATGCGAGTATGCGAGTATGAGCATAAGCGGCATGGAGAAAGTGCTGACAAGCATATCCTATTTGCAGCAGGCAGTTCATAGCCAATCGTTATGCAGGCACGGGTTCCTTAACAATTGTCCTCATCTTCTTAACGGCGCAATTATTGTTGTGTGCCAGCTCCATTCAACGACTGCACGACCGCAGAATATCCACTCCATGATTTAGCGAGAACCTGAGGAATATTTGCCGGGGGCGAAATAACGTTCTGCGAGACCGCCGGCACAGGCGGAAGCTCAGCAACTAATTTCTGCGCTTCTTGCGATCCTTGGGCTGCCGCTTTCTTCAACCAGAACCGTGATTCCTCGATCTCTGCTGGTAACTTGCTATGTCTGTACAATTTTCCCAGGCTGACTTGAGCTTCGACTAGGCCATGATAGGCAGCGCGTCTGAACCACATGGCGGCCTGACGTTGATCACTTTTTACACCCTCGCCGCCGTGTAGATAAATTTCGCCTAGCCGGTTCTCGGCATCAGGAAATCCTTGCTTAGCAGACTTCATGTACCAGGCAATAGCCTGGTTCAAATTCTTTTGCATACCTTCGCCCTTTTGGGACATGATGCCGAGAATGCATTGAGAAAATGGACAGCCTCCATCGGCCATCTTCTTGAACTGCGTAGCACCCTCTTGAAGATGTCCGGATTTGATAGACGATGCCGCCGCGTTTAAGCGTTCGTTTTCAGGCATAATGGCCAGTGCCTGGGCACTGTATATAGTGGCAATTACAAATGAGATTATCGACGTCTTCCAGTACATTTTGATCATCCTTATTTACGATCCTTCGAAGAATAATGTGGGATCGTATCAGACACTACCGCGCGAACTGGATTAATTCAACGGTAAACCGGCATGTTCAAATGTTCAAGTACAAGTACTTAGCGGGGAAACGGTTTGCTAGCGACCAGGCCCACACTTTCCCGGCCGTCCAACTGAATGTCTTCCGGAAAATCAACTCTGGCGAACATTACCGCCTCCTGGACCACAAAGCCAGCGGCTGTAAACACCCTCTCCAAGACTTCCGGATCGAGAAAATGCATCTCTGCTGGTAAAAACTTGCCGCGGTCAGGCGCCACAGACAAAACATCATCGAGAAAACCGGGATACAAGTCTCCCGCTTTTCGCCTCGCTTCGTAAATCGGAATAAAAGACCTGAGATTTCCCAAAAAGGGCGTCTCAGCAACTACAAATACTTTCCCACCCGGTATTAGCCAATCAAAGACGCAGGCAGCCGATCGCTCTAGTGCCGAGCCATTAAAAAAATGCAACACTCGAGCGATTAGCACCGCTTCTAGAATCTCAGGCGAGAACGGCAAATCGGGAAAGGCACCTGAACAAATTTGCAGCCTGTCCTTTTGGTCGCCCGAAACGCGCGCCTGCAAAATTTGCAAGTGTCTGGCGTCAATGTCATTGGCTATCACTGATGCCCCTGCCTCAAGTGCGGCAAGCGAAGCGACGCCATAGGCACAACCAACATCTAAGACCGGATAACGAGCGGTGGTAGCAGCTTCAATGAACAGTTGGGAATAACGATCCAAGGTGGAGGTCATATAGCCCATGTTGTTCAGCGTTCTCACAAAGCCGTTCGTCTCCGGGGCAGGCATATTTGGCTGATCGTCAATCATTTCCAATTAGCTGTTGCCACTGTCTATTTCGCTATCGTTTGCTATTTCTTGCTATTCGGGTACTTGTTATTCCGGTGTTACTCAGGCAGCCCTGGCTTGAAGGCCAGCATCGCCAGTGGTGGCAGCGTCAAAGTCAACATGTGCCGTCTACCATGTATTGGTACAGGATTTGACTCAACGCCTCCATAATTACCCGCACCACTGCCACCGTATATAGGGCTATCGCTGTTCAGCAATTCTTTCCAGAATCCGCCGATTGGCACCCCAACCATATAGTTATGCCGCACCACAGGTGTGAAGTTACAAATAATCATTACCACTTCTCGACGGTCTTTGCCGAATCGTAGAAAACTGAGCACACTTTGCTCGACGTCACCGCAATCGATCCACTCAAACCCAGCGGACGCGCAATCTAATTCATGCATGGCCGGCTCTGTTCGATATAGATGGTTTAGATCTGTCAACCAGGTTTTCACCCCCTTGTGGAACTCGTACTGGAGCAAATGCCAATCGAGACTGCTGTCATGAATCCATTCATTTGATTGGCCAAATTCACCACCCATGAAAAGGAGCTTTTTAGCGGGAATCGTATACATATGTCCGAGTAATAGGCGCAAATTCGCAAATCGCTGCCATTCATCGCCAGGCATTTTATTCAAAAGTGAACGCTTGCCATAAACAACCTCATCGTGTGAAAGCGGCAAGACGAAATTCTCCGAAAAGGCATAGAGGCCGCGGAAGGTTAATTTGTCGTGGTGGTACTTCCTGTAAATAGGTTCAAGCGACATGTATTCGAGCTCATCGTGCATCCAACCCATGTCCCACTTCAGACCAAATCCCAACCCGCCTAGATAAGTTGGGCGAGACACTTGCGGCCAGGCGGTTGATTCCTCGGCAACAGTCATAACGTCAGGATAATTTGCGTAAATACGCTCGTTCAACTTTTTCAGAAAATTAATCGCTTCGATATTCTCTCGGCCACCGTATTGGTTAGGCAACCACTCACCTTCCGGCCGCCGTAGTCCAAATAGAGCATGGAAGCAACAGCATCAACGCGTAATCCATCGATGTGATATTTGTCCAGCCAGAAGAAGGCGTTGCTTGTTAGAAAATCTTCCACCTCGTAGCGTCCGTAGTTGAAAACATAAGTACCCCACTCTTTATGTTCGCCTTGTCTTGGATCCGCATGTTCGTACAAATGGGTGCCGTCGAAAAGTCCTAAGCCGTGCCCGTCTTTAGGGAAGTGTGCCGGCACCCAGTCAATAAGAACGCCGACTCCACTCTGGTGTAAGAGGTCGACCAAATACATGAGATCCTCAGGCTGGCCAAAGCGACTGGTGGGCGAAAAATAACCGACCGTTTGATAGCCCCAGGAAGAGTCGAGTGGGTGCTCTGAAATAGGCAAAAACTGTACGTGAGTAAAACCCATTTCGATGACATATGCAGTTAACTTAGCCGCCAGTTCGCGATAGGTGAGCCAGCGATTGTTCTCTTCGGGGACGCGCATCCATGAACCCAGATGCACTTCATAAATGGAGATCGGAGCATCCAGGCTATTGGCCTTGCGGCGCTCTTGCATCCATTGGGAATCTTGCCACTGGTATTTATTTAAGTCCCAAACTATCGACGCCGTCTTCGGACGTACTTCCGCAAAAAATCCGAAAGGATCTGAACGTTCAGATGGCGGCATGCCGTTAACGGGAGTGACGTGATATTTATAATTGAACCCCTCGCTCACTTCCGGTACGAAACAGGTCCAGATGCCTGAGTCTTTAAGCGATTTCATCGGCGTGGCTGCTGCCTGCCAATGATTGAAGTCACCGACAACAGATACACTTTTCGCACCGGGAGCCCAGACAGCAAAGTGTGTACCTTGCACTCCGTTCTCTTCCGTTAGATGAGCACCCATTTTGTCGTACAACCGATAGTGCGAACCTTCGGCGAGCAAATGCAGGTCGTAATCGGTGAGAAACTTCTGCATAGTGATGATGCTATTTTGGGACTCGCGTTGTTTCACTGTTTAGTGTATTCGCTCTCAAGTATTGGAGTACGCCGGTCAGCGGCACTTTTAGCCAGTCCGGTCTGTTGTGCAATTCGTATTTGATCTCGTAAAACGCTTTATCGATAACAAATGGCAACAGCGCGCGGAAAAAATCTGCCCGGCTGTCGGGAATGAACTTGTTACCGGTCGCCGTTTCCAAATAGCCCTTTAAAAATGCGACTGAGGCCCAAGTTTGGCAGATCTTTGCCCAAGGCATGAATCGTTCGAGATCTTCAGGACGATTATGCAAAAATAGGAACAAACCAGCGTAAGCCGCGTAACTAAAGGACCTGACCATACCGGCGACATCCTTTAACGCACTCTGTTTGCGGATACGTGCCGATAATGGCTTCGCCGGTTCGCCTTCAAAGTCTATGATGACGAAATCACCCGCCCGATAAAGTACTTGTTCTAGATGATAATCGCCGTGGCAGCGAATTTTTATCAAGTCGGTTTTGATTCCATCTAGATTGTCCACAATTTCAAAAATATTGGCCCGATATTGACGCAACTCATCAACAGCCGCCACCATATCGGATGGCAGTTCCTTTTGCTTAGCTTTGAGCAACTTCAGAACACCATCAATGTCTTCGTGCATCTCATCTTTAAGTGCTCGAATATCTTCTTTGCTCAATGGCTCCGGGCGGATCGCCGGAAGATCCGTATCCTTAGCCAGCGCGATGTGTAATTCAGCTGTCCGTTCACCGAGGGTCGCCGCATCTCTGAGGTAGATACCAAGCAATTCATATGCTTCCTGAGGAATTGGTTGGTCGACAAGCTCGGCGAGTCTCGCTTGACCCGGATCGATTTTTTCGACTATGTGCATATGAGCGATCGCTCTTTCGTAAAAGCGCCGGAATTCTTCAACCGTGTAAGTACCGGCGTGGCCCTGATTCCAAACCAGTTCTTGTAGAAAAGCGACTAAATAACTGACGCTATTGCCGTTTTTTTGATTATCGGCAGATGTATTGTATTCAATGATGCCGCCTATTTGCGGCACATTTTTGAAGTTCTGATCTTCCGTCAAATATCTGCCCAGTTCGTAGTCCGGATTTATACCGGGATGTATTTGGCGGTATAACTTGAGAATAAAACTTTGACCAAAGAGCAAAGATGAATTGCTTTGTTCGGTGCGGACACGCTTGACCGCGAACGGAGGGCCGTCCCCGTCCTTGATCAAGTCGCCGAACTTACCTGTGTCGGAGACTTGTAAGGTTCCGGTCTGTGTTTTGAGCGTCTGCCCGTTTTGAATCAAGTCGAGAAGCGCTCTACCGAAATCCTCCGATTCCAAGGCGTCATAAATCAAAGCGTGACCTTCGTTTTTGCTGCCCAGTTCAGCAATAACCAACTCAGGGTTTTTCTCTAAGAGCTCGTCTGCTCGAGCATCTTCAGCGATGGCAAAGAATAGAGTACAGAGCTCCTTCGTTTCGTCGTCGTATTCCACTTCCACGAAAACGATGCTGCTCAATTCCGGGCGCTCACTAACGACTGCCCAGTCCTTAATGATCGTGTTTTCGATATTTTTAGCTTTGCCGCCAAACCATCTTTGTTTTTTTAGATAACCCGGCAAGACTCGCTGTTCCAGTTTCCAACGTAATTGACTGGACATCAGTGACTGCCAAGTCTCTCGATGATCAGCACGCACCAACTGCACACTGTCACGCGTCTGTCGTTGTTCTTGGCTAAGAGTTTCCTTACTCTTCAACGGCGATGTGATTGGTACCGCCTCTTGTGGTAGGGCCAAGGCCAGCCAGTAGAAAGCATATGAACCCAAAGTCAGAGTATAAGGTTCGTCAGCGATTGGATGAAATTGTCCCAAACCTAAGAGTTCAGTGGGCTGCACACCAGCAAATTCTTGCAATTGCAAAAGCACCGACTGCGGGTAGCGCGATAAGTTGGCTACCACCAAGAGAATTTCGTCTTTGTATCTGCGCACATAAGACAAAATCTTGCGATTATCGGATTCGACAGTTTCAAATGTGCCGCGTCCGAAAACCTTGTACTTTTTGCGAAGCTTCATCATCATCTTCATCCAGTTCAACAATGACGAAGGATCGAGCGATTGTGCTTCCACGTTTACGGCATGAAAGCCGGCGACCGGATCCATAATTGGGGCTGAGTACAATTTGGCGAAGGGTGCGCGTGAGAAGCCACCATTACGGTCGCTATTCCATTGCATCGGAGTGCGCACGCCGTTACGGTCGCCTAGAAAAATATTCTCACCCATGCCAATTTCATCACCATAATAGACAATCGGTGTGCCAGGTAGCGACAAAAGCAAGCTGTTCATCAGTTCGATGCGAGGCCGGCTATGTTGCATTAGCGGAGCGAGCCGTCTGCGAATACCAATGTTGATGCGCATCATCGGATCTTCTGCATAAGCCTTGTACATGTAATCGCGCTCATCGTCTGTCACCATCTCCAGTGTCAGTTCATCATGATTGCGCAAAAACATCGCCCATTGGCAATTTTCCGGAATGGAGGGGGTGTTAAACATGATCTCGGTAATCGGGTGCCGGTCCTCTTGATGGATAGCCATGTACAACCTTGGCATAACCGGAAAGTGGAAGGCCATGTGACATTCGTCGCCATCGCCAAAATATTGCACGACATCGCTCGGCCATTGATTGGCTTCGGCCAGAAAAATTCTGCCGCTGTAGCTCTCGTCCATGACTTTGCGAAACTCTTTCAAAATCTCGTGAGTCTCAGGGAGGTTTTCGCAATTGGTGCCGTCACGTTCGATCAAGTAAGGAATAGCGTCCAGTCGCATGCCATCGACTCCCATATCAAGCCAAAAGCGCATGACACGGATAATCGCTTTGCGTACGCTGGGGTTATCGAAATTCAAATCTGGCTGATGATAAAAGAACCTGTGCCAGTAATAGGCATTGGCGACCGGGTCCCAAGTCCAGTTCGATTTTTCCGTATCGCAAAAGATGATGCGCGCATCTTTGTACTTTTGGTCGGTGTCACTCCAGACGTAATAGTTCCGCTTGTTGGAACCTGGCGGCGCTAGTCTGGATGCTTGAAACCACGGATGCTGGTCCGACGTGTGATTTACCACCAGTTCGGTAATTACCCTAAGACCACGACGATGCGCTTCGGTAATGAACGTTTCAAAATCTTCACGTGCGCCGTAAACAGGGTTAATCCCTTCATAGTCAGCGATATCGTATCCGTCATCTCTCAACGGTGACGGGTAAAAGGGAAGAAGCCAAATACAATCAGCGCCTAAGTCTTGAATGTAATCGAGTTTTTCGATCAATCCTTGAAAGTCACCATAGCCGTCCGCATTGCTGTCATAGAACGATTTGATATGGACCTGATAAATGACCGCATCTTTAAACCAAAGCGGGTCGCTGGCTGAGTCTTGTTTTATCTCCGGCATTCCTTATCCTCGTCAGAACTTATGCATGTTAGAGCACGCGCCTTAGCTATTATCCGAATTTACCAAACGCAGTATATGAACAGGACAAATCTGTGGATCGAGTCTTACATAGTTCCATTCGCTCCATAGATAGCGAGCATTGGTGATCAAATCGTGAGCTTCATAACTTGCGGACAACCCCAACTGATCCAGTGGTACCTCAATGCGTCCGTCGTGAGCATTATAAGGATCGAGATTGACGATCGTTAGAATAGTGACGTCTTCATCCAAGCTGCGTTTTACATAGGCTAAGAGATAATTATTGTCAATCGTCAAAAATCGCAAACTTTCGTTGTTATGCAGGGCAGCATTCTCACGGCGAATTCTATTGATTCTCCTGACAAAATCGGCAATTGAGCTTTCCTGCTCGAGATTCCAGTGTCTGAGTTGATACTTCTCAGAGTCATAATATTCCTCTGTGTTGTTTAGCGAATCACCGATGCACAGTTCAAACGGCGGACCATAGATTCCGTAGCTTGCGCCGATCGTAGCAGCCAGGGCCAGGCGAATCATGAATGCAGGCCGGCCGCCATTTTGCAGGAAATGGGTGAGAATATCCGGCGTGTTGACAAACAAGTTGGGCCGCAAATAATTGACGACGTCCGTGTGATAGAGTTCGTTGAAATAATCGGTCAGCTCTTCTTTGCCTAGACGCCAGGTAAAATACGTATATGATTGCGAGAAACCGACCTTGGCCAGGTATTTCATGACCTTCGGACGAGTAAACGCCTCCGCCAGAAAAATTGCTTCTGGGCAGTGTTTTTTTACTTCACTGATCAGAAACTGCCAGAATGCATACGGCTTAGTGTGTGGATTATCGATACGAAATATTTGCACTCCGTGATCAATCCAGAAGTCGATGACCTCTTTCAACTCCTCCCAAAGTCCTCGCCAATTCCGGCCCTCGAAATTGAGCGGGTAGATGTCCTCATATTTCTTTGGTGGATTTTCAGCGCAACGTATACTGCCATCTGCTCTGTGGTAGAACCACTCAGGATGCTCTTTTGCATAAGGATGATCCGGAGAACATTGGTAAGCGATATCTATGGCGATATCAATCTTGTACTTCTTCGCTTTCGCTACCAGTTGATCGAAGTCTTTCAGTGTACCGAGCTCTTGGTGAATTGATTTGTGCCCTCCACCCTCACCGCCGATTGCCCACGGACTGCCGACATCGTTTGGCCGAGCAGTGAGAGAATTGTTCGGCCCCTTGCGAGCGGTTTTGCCTATCGGATGAAGCGGCGGCAGATAAAGTACATCGAAACCCATGTTGGCGATATAAGGAAGCCTGGCGATTACATCCTTGAACGTGCCGTGCACACCAGGCTGGTCACTGGCAGAGCGAGGAAACATTTCATACCAGGCACCATAAAGAGCTCGCTCTGGTTCAACGAGAATGCTTATTCGCTTTTCGTACTGACAGACCTTGCCGCGGGGAGCGTACTTGAACATCAACATTTCTAGGTCTTCATCGGCTATTAGTGCCAAGATTTCAAGGGCGACTTGACTGGATAATGGTCCGGTTTCTTTGGCCGCCGCTTTCAACGTAGCTGCATACTTTTTCAGCTTTGGCGCGTCACCACTCACAGCGCTTGTGGCAGCGGTTAGCAACAACTCAACACCTTCCTCGAGATCAACCGAAACAATTTGATCGGCATCAATCTTCTTGCCCGTATCGATTCGCCAATTACCAAAGACGTTGATCCAAGCCTCAAGCGTAAATTCGTACGGTTCCAGATCCTCGATTCTAAAATGGCCGCTCCACAAATCTAAGCCGCTTTCAGCCAGACACATCCGCTTGGTAGACCATTTTTCCTGTCGCTGTTTCTTGAAGAGAATCTGCGCGTTGATCTGGTTGTGGCCGTGGCAATGAATGCTCGCCGTAACATTTACTCGTTCGCCGACACTCTTCTTTACCGAAAAGAGACCTTCGTCAACCTGCGGCTGTACATGCTCGATGACGACCGGAGATGGAGAATCTATCTTTTTGTCACTTCGGACCACAGCTGACTTTCGTGCAGTGTGCTTCTGGGGAGTTTCAGCAATCTTAGCCATGTCTCGGGTGGTCTGAATACGTGAATTGGGAACACAATCACCGCGCGTGGTGATCGGTGAAATTGATTACATGAGTGCATTATTCTAGCGCGCTTTCGGCTGACCCTGAAAGGTGAGAATTCTCAGCTCATCGGAGCAGCTCGCTGGCTTTACAGAAAAGCACTTTAAAAATAGTGAGGCAAAAGCGTATTCTATCCGCTAAGGAGAATTCTTGTGCTCAAAATGCCTTGGCAGCCGCTTTATAGCATAGAACGATCAGGTCAACCGGAAGTGACGGTTTACGGCATCCTCTCCATTGTCGCCGAACGCCCATTCCTGCCTGGAAATGGCAAGGACTTGCTTAGCTATGGCGATGTCAATTATCTGCTTTGGAGTCGTTCTCTCCTCAAACCATGGCAACTGCTCAGTCATTTGCCAGTGATCAAGAAAGCTTACCCTCAGCTCAAGCCGGAGCATTTCGCTTTGATGATGTCCTCACACAGTGGTGAGCAACTGCATCTTGACTTGCTGGCAGAGATAATGCGCATCGGAAAAATTGCGGTTGCAGATCTACAATGCCCGGAAACCTTACCGCTGTCCGTTGAGAAGCGGCTAGAGCTTGAGGCGCTAGGGGAGAAGCGTTCAGCCCTATATCACAATTGCAGCGGCAAACACCTTGCTTATTTGCTTTCTTTGAAGGCCAAGGGGCAGCCATTGGACAACTATCTGAACGCCGATCATCAGGAGCACTGTCTCCTTACCGAAATTCTGTCGCGGTTTCTCAATCGCCCAATTGATTCGTTCAAATCTACTATTGATGGCTGTCAACTTCCAAACTATGGTTTGAGCACGCGCGAATTGGCGTTGCTCTTCCAACAACTAGCCCAAACAGGCATCAATTATTCTCAGGGGCGGACAAGAGCGCCATCGGACAAAGAGCCAACCTTGGCTTGTGAGCAAGAGCTTTTGGAGCTGCAAGAATTGATGCGCCGCTTTCCAGCGATAATCGGTGGGCGGAAACGATTGGATACAAGAATTATGGCCGGAGAATTCCCACCGCTGGCTGGGTCGGCGGCAATCGCCAAAGAGGGTGCCGATGGCCTACTGGCGATCGGCGTCTTGCCCAGAGAAGAGTACCCCCACGGGCTGGGCATAGTTATTAAATTGTCCGCCGGCGAAAGCGTGAAACATCACGAAGCGATTGTCAGCGAGCTCTGGCATCAACTTGGCTTGAGCCAAAAGGAAGATAAACTGACTAATCAAGACAATTTATTTAACGAGCGGCGAAAAGTCCGAACGGATCATATAAAGTCTCGATTTCACTTCAGTCTGGCCACTATGCCCTCGCCGGAGATGTGCAGACATGAGCGCTGAGAAAGCAGTACTAATGCGAGGCTGCAGAATAATCGATGTTTCCCAGCCGATTGGCGAGAAGACTGCCTGCTTTCCTGGCGATGTCCCGTTTAGCCGGAAAATGACCGTTTCATACGAACAAAGTCACACCATCAATCTCTCTGCCCTGACCATGAGCCCTCACGTGGGAACGCATGCCGACGCGCCGGTGCACGTGCGCGGAACCATGGGTGGTGAATCAGCCAAAGAAGATCGGCAGTCTAATGGCGAGGACGAAACTGCAGCAACACTGCCCCTTGAACCATTTTTCGGGCCGGTCCTCGTCATTGACCTAGCACCTCATCATGAGGCGATCGAATTTGCTCAAATCGAAGATGTCTTGTCTCAGCTAACAAAGGTTCCCGAACGGATAATTTTCAAAACTAGACAGCGAATTCGTTACCATGTATTTGAGAATGCTTACGCCTATTTCACTGTCGGACTAGTCAATAGCTTAGCCGCTCTGGGTGTCAAGCTAATCGGCATTGACACGCCCTCAGTAGACCATGTTCAATCCAAGTCGCTTGAAGTTCATCACGCATTATTGGCCAAAAATATCTGCTGGTTAGAAAATCTCGATCTCACCAATGCCCACGCCAAAGAATATGTTCTCATCGCCCTGCCGCTGAAGTTTACGCAGCTGGAAGCATCACCGGTGCGAGCGGTTCTCCTCGACTAATTGATGCAATTAGATTGTGACGAGAGCACATTGGCGCCAGAATAGCCAATCCAGCATCGTCTATTTGGCTTTGTTCAGCTCTTCCCTAAGACTATCCCAAGGATTCTTGCCGGCCTTGGCCGCCTTCGCATTGCGCTCTTCTGAGATTGTGCTCTGGGCTGTACTGTACGGTATACGATGAATCCGTTTCGGCATACGTTGAAAAGCTTGGACATTGGACGATTTTGTCATTTCATTAGCCGCATTCGTGACACCGGCTGTGCTGGTATAAGATGGGCTCGTATAAAGAGAACGTTTTGGCATCTGCACGGCTCTTGTTGCCCGGTGAGTTTGAGCAGTGGAGCTGGGTACGGAAGCGGTGGCCTCCTTGGCAGCGCGTAGATGATCGATAGATGATGCTGCTGGAGACGATGCTGCTGGCGATCTGGGTGCAGGCACAGCTGAAGATTGGATGTTCGCCGACTTAGACACATTGGCGGCACTCGGTTGCTTAGATTTCTGAGGAACAAATTTAGAGATACCCAAACCGATGAGAGAGACCAGAGCGATGGCCAGGGCTACCAGCCATTTAACCTTTGGATCTTTTCTTGGGGACAGCGAGGTTTTGCTCGTAGTCAGGGAACGATCGCCTACCCGCAAAGCCTGACTGCGCCCCGGCCGGGGAATAGCAAACTCCAGTTCTTGCCTAAGGTCATCCATGCTTTGTTGGCGGGCATCAGGATCCTTGGCCAACGCTTTCAAAACCACCTGTTCTAGCCGCTCTGGAATGTATAGATCAGGTCTGACCGTAGCAAAGGATGGCGGCCGATCACTGAGATGCTTGGACATAGTCTCCATCATGGTTTTGCCGATGATTGGTAATGTACCAGTCAACGATTCATAGATCACAATACCCATTGAGTAAATGTCGGATCGAATATCAAGTTCACGCCCCAAACATTGCTCAGGGCTCATGTAGACAGGAGAGCCGCAGACTTCACCAGTTTGCGTCAGCCTCTGACCATCACCAGCATTGATCAATTTGGCAACGCCAAAATCCACCACCTTCACGAAATCCTTGTCGTCGTCATAGTTAATCAAAACAATATTGCTCGGCTTAAGATCTCGATGGATAACACCCTGTTTATGGGCATGCGCCAAAGCATCGCAAGCCTGACTGACGATCTTTATTGTGCGCTCAACACCGACACAGCCATCGTCCTTGATCAGACTGTAAAGTGGCTGGCCTTCAAGATAATCCATGACGATATATGGCAGCCCTGCAGTCGAAATACCAAAATCGTATATTGTGATCACATGGGGATGATTGATGCGACTGGCGGCTTTACTTTCATGATGAAAGCGCTTAACGCTGCTGGCGTCTGATACCAAATTAGCCTGCAGCATTTTGATCGCCACTGTGCGCTCCATCAACGCATGGCGCGCCTTATAGACTACCCCCATACCGCCGTGTCCAAGCACTGATTGAATTTCATAACAGCCGGCAAAAGTGGTGCCAATCAATGGGTCCTGCACCTTGTTCACAAGCGGCGTCCCGTCGTGCGGACACGAAGCTACGCCGTCAGTGAACTGACGATTGCATTCCAGACAAACTTTTTCGTTCAAATCATTTGGGATAGTAAGTCACCCATCGAAGCCTACCAATTTTAATTTGCCCGCTACGCGATTCGGCAGGGCGCGCAGAATTAAGAGCGCAGTTAAGCATTATTAATGTACCCTTGACCGGTCGCAGCGAAGCGAATTTTAATACTCAAGGTGGAGCGCTGCTTGTTCGGACGGCGCTGGCGAAACTTCTAAGGCGCCACCTTTGACCGATAAGAAGCGCGCTCCCTCTAGCCACTCCGGCTTAAAACCGCTCACATGCGTAGTAGTAATGATCGTCTGCGTCTCTTTAGCGACAAGAGACATTAATAAACGTTGTCGTTCAAGATCCAGCTCAGCTAGAACATCGTCAAGCAAGAGAACCGGCGGCTCCTGCAGATGTCCGGTTACTCGCGCTAGTTCAGCCAGCTTCAACGAAAGAACAAGGCTCCTCTGCTGACCCTGACTAGCAAAATAAACGGCATTAGCGCCATTAAGAAAAAATTGAATATCATCTCGGTGCGGTCCCAGTAAAGTTTGTTTTCGCCTGATTTCTTCATATCGTAAGCCTTTGAGCAAACTAGTAAGCAACTGAGCGACATCTTCCTCACTTGCCGCATTGAGCTCTTCTGTGTTCATCTTGTGTTTCGCTCTTGTCACAGAGTCCTGATCGGTAAAGTCGTGATGCGCCGGCTCTAATTCAGAATCGTCTAGCAATGAGTCGTTAACTTGATTGCTTTTGAATAGATATTCCGCAGCTAGAGTTTCCCTTGCGCCCGACATGTATTCTTGAAACTTTTCGGCTTCCGGCAACAACTCACAAATGAGAGCGACTCGCTGCTTGATCACAAATGCGCCAAACTTTGCCAATTGGGTATCCCAGGCTTTTAGCTGATCGTTGTCGACAACTGACACCTTGCCCCTTTCGGACAACTGTTTTAGTAGTCGATTACGCTGTGCCACCACTTTCATGTATTTATTGAGCACGTCTTCATATACCGGGCGCAATGTCGAGAGGATCACGTCCAGCCAAGTACGTCTAAATTTAGGACCGCCGCGCAACAGATTTAAATCTTGGCTGTTGAAGCTAACAGTGACCAATCTGCCCTTGATCGATTTGATGCTGCTGTGAGAAATGCCATTCAGTTTGAAGTGCTTTTCGACAGACTTGGTCTGCCCATTGGCGCGCACCACAGAAGATCCACCTGCCAAGCACATAGTCATAGCAATCGTTTCGTTTCTGCCGTCGACCTTCAACAGAACTTCGATGCTCATTTCTTTCGCACCCGCCCGAATTAAGTCGGAGTCCTGATTGGCTCTTGGCGATCTACCAGTAGAAAGCAGCTCCAGTGCCTCAAGGAAATTCGTTTTCCCTTGCGCGTTTTCGCCAATCAGAATATTTCTGCCTGGACCCAGCCCTGCACTGGCATGCACATAGTTGCGATAATTGGTAACTGTAAGTTTTTCTACATGCACAGCATTTATTGAGCGAGCAGCTTTTGCCCTTGGTTCCCCGACGGTGTGTTTTTGACCGTCTCCAGGTAATTTCTGAGAACGTGGCAATCCAAGCTGATTTGGCTGATCAGAGAGTCGACGCTATCGAACTTTTGCTCTGGACGCATGTAATGCAAAAATTCTACCGTAAATTGGCGGTCGTAAATATCTTCATCAAAATCCAGAATATGCACTTCCACCAGCAAAGGCGCTTCAGAGTGATCGTTCTGGTTGGCAGCAGATTTGGCCAAGTTCTCAGAATTGCTGAAAGTTGGACGGCAGCCCACGTTTATCAGGCAAGGCAACGTGCGATCTGCTGCTACCCTAGCCCGGCCGGCATAGACACCTCCTTTAGGCACGCACTGGAATTCATATAATCGCATGTTGGCCGTAGGAAAACCCAGATGGCGGCCGCGCCCTTCTCCCCGCACAACTCGACCATAAATAGCGAACGGATGCGTCAAAAGCTTTGCCGCCCTCTCCAGATCACCTTGCATCAATAGCTCTCGTACGCGCGAACTGGATATCTCTTCACCGTCTACTGTGACCATCGGCGCAACATGCACGCTAAATCCCATCTCCTCCCCAAGGCGCTTGAGTAAGGCTGGATTCCCTTCCCGATCGCGACCGAAATGATGGTTATATCCTACCGATATAAATTGGGCGCCCATCGCATCTTTGAGCACCATTTGGACGTATTCCCGTGGTGAAAGTTTGCACAAATCCTCGGTAAAAGACAGTGCTAATGTCGCTTCCACACCCAATTCAGCAAAAAGCTCGAGCCTTTGTTCAATCACCGTCAGCAAGAGTGGCGAGGAGCCACGGGTAAGCAAACGTGGATGGTCCTTAAACGTGATCACAGCGGCTGTGGCGCCAGACCGTCTGGCCTCTTCCACCGCTTTGCCAATCACAACTTGATGACCAGGATGAACGCCGTCAAAGAATCCCAATGCAATTGCCGACTTTCCTAAGAGGCCGGGCGTCGCTTCGTAAAAGGTTTCCAAGAATAAATACCTGTCTTGGCGGCATTCATGGCTCTTTTGCCGGTTGTAAATGCGCCTAAACTATGGCAAGAGCCTATGGCTGCCTTTGTATTTTATCTCAGCGACCAGCGAGCTGCTTATTTTCTGCGCTTAAATCAAAAAACAGGCAGACAGAGCTGGGGAATCGGACAGGGCGCCTAACTTCAATTGGCTAACGGCCAAAGCGAAGAAAAGAACAAAACGATTAAAAATACTTTGCACAAGGGATTCATCAAGATCCCGTAAATAAGCCTCTGTAAGCGGCTTATCATAACTACGCTGTGCTAAAATTCAGCTTGTAGTTGAGGGTCCAACTGGCGGTTTTGCCAAATATCCTGACCCTTGGTAAGAGTTCGAGGCATTAGTTATCGAATCTTTTGTTTTTCTGGTCTGAATCTTGATTAAGACCGTATCTATTTGGTGGAGTCGATGGCAAAGAAAGATCCTGGCACAGTCACATCCTTAGCGGCGGGCAAACTAGACGCCGATAGCAAAAGTGAAGTCGATGCTTCACCGTCCAAGGAAAAGCCGGACGTCGAGTATAACGCCGACACGATCGATGTCTTAGAGGGGCTCGAGGCCGTACGCAAGCGCCCTGGTATGTACATCGGCTCCACCGGGCCGCGTGGCTTACATCACCTGGTATGGGAAATTGTCGATAACTCAGTTGATGAAGCGCTAGCTGGATATTGCAAGCATATCGAAGTAATCATCAACGAAGACTCATCTGTAACTGTGGAAGATGACGGGCGTGGCATTCCCACCGAGATCGTGAAAAAAAGCGGCAAGACTGGAGTGGAGACGGTTTTCACCGTACTCCATGCCGGCGGTAAATTCGGCGGCGGCGGTTATAAGGTTTCGGGCGGCCTGCACGGCGTCGGCGCTTCGGTAGTCAATGCGCTCTCTGAACGACTGGAAGCAGATGTCTACCGGGACGGCAAGATCTATCGTCAGGTCTATCGGCGCGGTATCCCGGAAGGAGCGCTGGCAGTAGCTGGCAAGACGGACAAGCGAGGGACCAAAGTAACGTTCTGGCCAGATGACGAGATCTTCCACGACGTCAACGAAGATAATGAGCGTCTGCAAATCAGAGTCGAGTGGGACTTACTGGTTACCCGCCTGAGAGAAATGGCCTTTCTCAACAAAGGACTAGCGATTGCCTTAACCGACAAGCGTCACGACAAAAATGAAAAGTATTGTTATGAAGGCGGCATCGCCAGTTATGTCGAATACATCAACGACACACGCACTTCCTTGCACAAGCCGCCGATCTATTTCGAACAACAGAGGTCTGATGATAAAGACTCGAACATCATAGTTGAGTGCGCTTTGCAGTGGACCGATCTTTATCAAGAATCGATTTACACTTTTGTCAACAACATTCACACGCACGATGGCGGTACGCACTTAACCGGTTTTCGCAACGCGGTGACGCGCGTGATTAATGATTATGCGCGAGAAGCGAAGTTGTTAAAGGAGAACGATTCCAATTTAACCGGTGAAGATGTTCGGGAAGGATTGACAGCAATCATCAGTGTGAAAGTCCCGGAACCACAATTCGAAGGTCAAACGAAAGAGCGCTTGGGCAATCGAGAAGTACAAGGGATTACGCAAGCGGTCGTCACCGACGCCTTGAAAGATTGGCTGGGACTCAATCCAAAGGGAGCCAAAGACATCATTGGCAAAGCATTGCAAGCAAAAGCTGCCCGCGAAGCTGCCCAAAAGGCAAAGAACTTAGTGAGACGGCAAAGTTTGCTCGAAAACTCGTCGTTGCCAGGTAAGCTTGCCGATTGTTCGGATCGGGATCCTGAACGCTGCGAAGTATATCTGGTCGAGGGTGACTCCGCCGGTGGTAGCGCAAAACAAGGCCGCGATCGGACCTTTCAGGCCATCCTTCCTCTGCGCGGTAAAATCCTTAATGTGGAAAGAGTTCAGCCAGGGCGCATCTATGAAAACGCTGAAGTACAAGCGATGATTCAAGCACTGGGATTGAGTGTTAAGGAAGATGAGGAGGAAAACGGCAGCAAGGGTGCCGGCCTTTTGCGTCCCAACGCTGAAAACCTCGACCTTAGCAAAATTCGCTATCACAAAATCATCATCATGACCGACGCGGACGTTGATGGCAGCCATATCCGCACCTTGCTTTTGACTTTCTTCTTCCGTTACGCCAGACCACTCGTGGCCAAAGGGTTTGTTTATATCGCCCAGCCCCCTCTTTACAAAGTGACCGCTAAGAAGGGCAAGAGGGTTGAATATTGTTTCAACGAGCATAAGCTCGAAACGGTCTTGGCTGAACTGGGTGACAAGGCAGAAATACAGCGCTTTAAAGGCTTGGGCGAAATGATGCCGCAGGAGCTTTGGGATACGACCATGAATCCGGGCACTCGCACTCTCAAACAAGTAGCAGTCGAAGATGCTTCAGAAGCTGATCATATTTTCGATCTACTTATGGGAGAGGCTGTTGGTCCCCGGCGTGAGTTCATCGAACAAAACGCCCATCTCAGCAACCTTGATATTTAGGGGAAAGTATTGATCAACGTTGCCAACGTTGTCACTATTTCGCGGGTCGTTCTGGCTCTGGCAACGGTACCGCTTTTTTGGCAGAAGAATGATCAATTGCTGTGGATGGCATTTGGCATTACCGCCTTGGTAATCTCTGCCGACGCATTAGATGGTTACTTGGCGCGAAAATTCAATCTGACTTCCAAGTTGGGCGCAGTCCTTGATATTGCCGGCGATCGCTGTGTGGAAATGACGTATTGGATTGTTTTTGCGACTTTAAACTGGATTCCGGTCTGGGTGCCACTTTTGTTTCTGGCGCGGGGCACTTTTGTTGATGCAGTTCGCTCGGCTCTGAGCGAAAAGGGCTACACCGCATTTGGTGCGCAAACAATGATGCAATCGGCGTTGGGCAGATTTCTCGTCGCCTCAAACTTTAGTCGTTTTTTCTACGCAGTGGCCAAAGCCATAGCCTTTTGTTTGTTGATTGCCGCCCATACTGCTTTCGGTCTGAAGTATAATATCGCTCCGGTAGCGCTAGCATTCGTTTATTTTTCAGCAGCATTCTGCCTTATTCGCGGATTGCCCGTGCTAATCGAAGCGACTAGTCTGCTATAGGATCACAAAGGAAGCGCTTCATGGCTGCTTGCCCACATGGTAATTTATGCTAATAGACCGCATCGCTAGGAGCGTAGGGAGTGGACGCCGAGTGGGATGATTTTCAGGCCGCGGGAGAGGCAGCACTCGCCGAGGGCGATTATGCGGCCGCTGAGGTAATCTGGCGCGCCGCTTATCAAAAAGCACGGGCTTTCAAAAAATACGATGCGCGTGTTACTACCACACTAGAGGCACTATCCGAAGCTTTATGGCATCAAGAAAAATATCATGATGCCGAGCTTCTTTGCCGACATACACTCAGCATTTTCGAGGTAACTCGCGGTGTCAAGCACCATGATTACGGAGTTTGTTGCAATAATTTGGCGATGCTCCTTCATCGGCAAGGTAAATATGCAGAAGCCGAACCCTTATATAAAAAAGCCAGAGAGATACTGAGCCGCACACTCGGCTCCGATCACCCCAACGTCTCGGCGATGCTCACTAAATATTCCGAACTATTACAAACTATGGGCCGGCAGTCGGAAGCTGAGCAGATAAATAATGAAGCGCTGACGACTAGTACTTTAACTCGATCTGGTCAATATGAAGCGCTTGAGACATTCACTGCTGACCAACTCATGCCGGAGCCCACCGATCGCCCATCCGCACTGCCAGTAGACACCTGGGAAGCTTTGCGCGTTGATGCTTGGAAGGCAGCCGACGCCCAGGATTTTGCCAGAGCAGAAACGCTGTGGCAGGAAGCAATTAAAATGTCCCAGTCCTTTGTGGCTCAGGACGCACGCCTGCCAGTGAGCCTGGAAGGACTAGCTGAGGTTTTCTGGCGGCAAGGAAAATTTGAATTAGCTGAGCCCTTATGCAAGCGCTGTCTAAACATCTACGAATCAGTGCTTGGTGTCGACCACGATGATGTGGGTGTGATCGCTAATAATTTGGCTATGCTCTATCATGCTCAGGATAAACTGGTTGAGGCTGAAGTGATGTACAAACGCGCCTTACCGATCAGAGTGAGGGCACTCGGTATACACCATCCGATTGCCTACAATTTGCTGACAAACTACGCAAATGTTTTGATGGTCCAAGGCCGCCAAGCCGAGGCTGAGCAACTAAAGGCACAGTTTGCGGACACGGTTTCCGGACATTGGGCGCGCTCGGAAACCACAGGCAATGGCCAATCCCAATCATCTGAGGTTGCTGAATCATCTTCATCTGAGGACTTGCCCATACTGAGCGAGCCTAAGCCTTAATTGCCTTCGCGGCGACGTTCAGCTTCCTCAAGCAATATTTGACTGATTCGCTCTCTAATCCCTTTAGCTTCTTGTTTCTTGTCGCGCGTCTCACCTTGCGCTTCCAAAGTCTCAGCTAAGCCCAGCAACGCGTTGCAAATGAAAAAATGGCTGTGGCCGTAGATTTCTTCGGATAGCTTGACTGCTTCGCGAAATAGCGGCTCGGCCTTTGTCAGATCCTCTCTGCTAAATGCATCATGCGCTGCCATTTCTAACCGAATTGCTTCCTCCTTCGAAGAATGATCCGCTGAATGCATAAACTCCTCGCTTGCCATTCCGCGTCCATGCAAAGCATGGCCGAAATTCGAATACGTCAAGATCGCCGGTTCACAGGTTCCGACATTTCACGGGCAGCTGGATTGCATCAATCAACAGTACAAAAAATTCGCCGCGCTGTGCCTCCCTCAAACAACTGAGGGGAATCTAGGGTGGGGAGAGGGATACGAGCATTATCGTCTTGATCCCATCCTACGATGAAACGCCGATATTGTGAAGAGCCGCTCCTGACGTTGGCTAGCTCCTTGTCGTCCATTGTCGACAAGCCAATCTTGGCTCAGACCACAGCCTGTTTGGATTTTTCGCATTGTTGCCAGATCTCGAGCGCTTTCTCGATAATCAAAGCCGGTGCCAGTGCCGTTAGACATGGTCTATCCAGGCAAGTTTTGTGATAGTTGCACGGACGACATGCTAAGTCGGAATCATAGATTGCCGCATTGATCGTCACCTGCGGCTGAGCAGGAAGCGCATCAGAAACACACTGCGAGGGAAAATGATAGGCACTTAATTTGGTGCGTTGATCTTTCTGAGCGATGGCAAAGTACGGTTGCCATCTTGTTGGATCTGTGGGACCAAAGATCGACAGTGTGGGAATACCAACAGCTGCAGCCAAATGCGCTGGGCCTGAATCTGTGCAGATAGCCAGATCTAAGTTGCTATAGAGGGCCATACTTTTACGCAGGGACAGCTTTCCGGCAAGATTTATGCCACGAACGCCAGAAATTGCTTGTAGTTGCTCATAGACAGCAAAATCTTCTTTGGCTCCGGTAAAGAATGGTACGAACCCATATGATCCGGAGAGTTGCCGCACTATTTCCGCCCACGATTCAAGCGGATACAGCTTATCAGGATGGGCAGCGGCAGCATGAATGAGCACCCGTTTTTGATTGAGAGTGGATACGGGAATGAATGCCTTTATCTCATCTTGTTCCTCTTCGCTGATAAACGCCTCCAGAAATCGGTCGTTAACTGGTATCCCTGCTGCGGCGAGCACAGTAAGGGTGGAGTCGACTTCATGCATAGCGGTTTTGAACGGCACCGAGTGTGTCAAGAGAATTTGCCTACCCTCAGTAGCATAACCAATACGGTAGCGAGCTCCGGTGGCTAAGGCCAGAAGAGCGGAAGACCATGATCTTTTGAGAACGAATACCACATCATAGTGATTCCTTCTTAATTCCCAGACGTACGACCAGAAACTCTTCTTTCGTCCTGCACCGCGGTCGTACTTGTGAAAGCGCGTTGTGTCGAAAGCAATCAGATTATCGATGTATGGACAACCGATCAAAACCTCGCCGCTTTGAGGTCCGACGAGAACATCAATACGGGCATCCGGATAAGCGTGCCTGAGGTTGCGGAGAAACGGCACTGTCAGTATAGTATCGCCGATAAATCGATACCTGATCACCAGTATTCTCTTCGCCGATGCTGCTACTATCGTGTTTGCCATGACCTTCGCTTGGGCGCGCCATTGCGCTATGCTATGTTGATTGAACAGTCTCAGAGATTGCTAACGACGTTTCTTCTCGATCGGATAGCTTTTCGGCTAAAGTCTTCTGAAATTCTTTGATCACACCCTTGCTTGCCAGTAAATCCGCTAAGTAAGCAGGCAGGCTACCGATCCAATGTGTAGTTAACTGAGCAGCCACAACCGGCTTGCCGATCTCTTTCTCCAGGCTCGGCCAAAGTTGCCGAAGTTTGACCAGATCCTTTTCCGTAGTGATGAGAAAATCTGCATTCAATTCTCGCGCCTCTTTTGCCAGAGCCGCAATATCGGCTCGTCGGTACCAATGATGATCGGGAAAGATATGCCGACCGACAAGGCGGATATCGAGACTGTTTAGTGATTCGAAAAACGCCTGAGGACGCGCTATTCCACAGAAGGCCAAGGCTGATCTTCCCGGTATTGGGGAGACGATTTGCGTAACGAAATGAATGAGACCGATTGTCGAATGAGGTGAGTATCTGTGGATGAACTCACCCAGCTTTTGCAATTTAGTCTCATCCGCGGCAGCAGGCACCTTGGTAATGAGAACGCATTGCGAGCGACCGAGGGCCCCCGGCGGTTCTCTTAGCCGTCCCGCCGGCAACAAGGCGTCCTGCGCAATGTCGTCATTGTAATCCAATAAAACAATGTCAAAATCTCGATCCAGTGCCAGATGCTGAAAGCCATCGTCTAAGATTATTACGTCACAGTCGTATTTGTTAACAGCGACGCGAGCAGTAAGCTTCCTTTGCCCACCGACGATGACAGCGGTGCCCTGGGCTTTTTGGGCGATTAAGAAAGGTTCATCACCCGCGTCTTCACAGGTGCAGAATATGCTCTTACCATCCGATACCACTATATATGGTGCGTTAGATTTTCTTTTATATCCGCGGCTAAGAACCGCAGGTTTATATCCTGCTTGCACCAAGCGTTGAGCGATGTCGATCGTAAGAGGAGTCTTACCGGTGCCACCACAAGTGATGTTGCCAATACTAATCACCGGAACAGGTGGCCGTTCGCGCTTGAGCAGTCTGCTTGCATACGCCCTTAATCGACAATAAGAGCCAAAACCATAACCGATTGCCGCTGGCGCTAAAACGAGGCGAGCGATTCTTGTCGATAATTGCTCTCGATTCAGCCAGGTCATCCGTGCAGTCCTCCGCTGCCTGTCAATACAAATCCGTTTTCTTGAGGCGTTTCGGATGCTTTCGGCAACATACTTTCCACTAACGCCAGCGCGCGCCCGGTCGCGCCACGGCTCTGTGAAATCAAGGCATTCCCACGCTCGCCAATTTCTCGGCAAAGCTCCTTCTGGGACAGTAGTAGATCGAGCTGTCGATAGAGAGTTTCTGCAGTTGATACTATGAGCAGTGCTCGATGAGAGGTGAGCTCCGACGCCAGATCTCGTGTTTTCTCTAAGTGTGGACCGGAAATCACCGGTACATTATAGAGATAAGGTTCGATCAAGTTGTGTCCACCGACTGGAACAAGCGATCCGCCGACAAACGCCAGATCAGCCAGTGAGTAAAAGTCAGCAAGGTGGCCGATGGCATCCAGCAAAAATACTTCCTCGGCAGCTTCACCGTCATTGAATCTTCTCTGCTGGCTGAATCTAGCGACTTTGAACCCCATCTTGATAATCAGATCGGCCACTTTATCAAAGCGCTCCGGGTGTCGCGGTACCAAGATCAACTTTAATGAACTGTATGTCTTTCTCAGTTTGCCAAAGACTGACAGCAAACAGCTCTCTTCACCTTCGTGTGTCGATCCGGCCACCAGCACTTTGGCGTCATGGGCGAGGTTGAGATTGTGTCGCAGCAATTGCCTGTCTTGCGGAGTTAGCGGGATCAAACCATCAAATTTCAAATTGCCAATAATCTGAATTTGATCGCTCCCGGCCGCTTCGCCCATGATCAGCTTGTAACGATTCGCCTCCACTGATGTTTGAGCAGCGATACATTTGAACATTCGCAGCACACTGCCAAAAATCAATCGTAGAGCGTAGTAAGACTTGAAAGAACGTGGCGATATTCTGCCATTGACTATGACCAGGGGTATTTGCCGTTTCTCGCATTGGAAAGCCAAGCCAGGCCATATCTCTGTCTCAGCAAGAACGAACAGAGCCGGTCGAACTCTATTCAACCAAGGGCTGATCGCCCAAGGTGCATCTAAAGGTAAATAAACTACCTGTGCCCACTCGCCGACAATATTTCTAGCTAATTTCTGTCCGGAGGCGGTGCCGGTTGAGACAACGACATCGATAGATGGATGGCGGACATGAAATGCATTGAGTAGTGGCTGAATGGCATTGAACTCGCCCACTGAAACAGCATGGAACCAAACGCATGGTTGAGAGCAAGAAATACTGCCCGGGACAAAACCAAGTTTTTGTTTCAAACCTTCTCTCGATTTGGCTCGCGCCCACAAAATAGGCGTTGCAACAACCACGACCATGCTGGCCAAACAGTTATACAAAAAGATGAACAATTTCTTGTCGACCACTAAAAGAGTGAATTCCGTCTTGGCTTTATTTTGTTTTCGTTTCTACTTTGAAACCTTAAAGTTTAGCATTAATGGCTGAACTTGCCAGGCAACATCTTTTATCGCCCTATAGAGAATTCTTAATTGGCGTATTTAGCAGACGCTAGCACGCGTACCTTTTGTTCTTACATTAGCTCCAGACTATCAACATCGACCGCCATAACCAATCCCTGGGGCATCCGTTTATGCCTGAGAAAATTAGTGAGAGCGATCCGACCGATCTGTCCAGCGAAATTTTTTACCAGCAAATGATATCGGTATTTGCCTCGCAGTTTCTCCAGCAAACATGGCGCAGGACCAAGGACCTGGATGTCTTGTTCAGCGAATGTGTCTTCTAAATGCTTGCCGAGCTCTTCAGCAAGCGAATCGCATTCCCGCTCCACAGACAGAACGTCCGCTCCCTGAATAACAATGCGTAAAAGCTGACTGAACGGTGGATAGCCAAAAGCTTTGCGTGTCTCCAGCTCTGCCTGAACAAAACCTTGATAGTCGTGAGTTTTAGCCCACTGCAAAACAGGCATCTCCGTATTGTAAGTTTGCAAAATTACAGAGCCTGGCTGATCACCGCGTCCAGCCCGACCAGAAACCTGTGTCAAAAGCTGAAATCCGCGTTCGGTCGAGCGGTAGTCCGGCACATTAAAGGCGGCATCGGCGGCGATCACCCCTACAAGCGTGACATTGGCGATGTCTAGTCCCTTCGAGACCATTTGCGTGCCGATGAGAATGTCTGCGCGACCTTCAGCAAACCCATGCAGAACTTGTTCGTGCGAGCCTTTCCGGTTAGCAATGTCGCTATCCAATCGCAAGGTTCTGGCCTGTGGAAATAGCGTATTAATGTCATGTTCGATGCGCTGAGTACCCAAGCCGAATTGTCTGATAAACGGACTTTGGCAGGCTGGGCACTGAAAAATGGCCGAACAACGGAAGCCGCAGTGGTGACAGGACAAATGCCCGCCAGCATATTCATCGCTGCCGCTTACATAGTCCCCCTGTCGCTGGTGAAAAACTAGAGAGACACTACAATTGCGGCACCGCGCTACATAACCGCAAGCGCGACAAAAAACGTGACTGGCGAATCCACGGCGATTAATTAGCAAGATCGCTTGTTCATGACGATTCAGACATTGTGACAAGTAGTCTTCAAGCAATCGGGAAAAGATGCTGCGATTGCCGATCTGAAATTCTTGCCGCATATCAACAATCGTTACCTCCGGCATCGCCCTCTGATGGACCCGGTTTGGCATAAGCAGTAATCTGCCAGCTTCGCTTGCTCGATGATAGGCGACAACATCCGGAGTCGCTGAACCCAGAAGGACCAAAGCACCTTGCCGTTTTCCTCGTTCGATCGCCACCTCTTTGGCGTTATAGCGTGGGCTGGGACTGCTTTGTTTGTAACTGCCGTCGTGTTCTTCATCTAAAATGATCAAGCCAAGATCTGGCAAATTGGCTAAAACTGCTGATCGAGCGCCAAGCAAAACTCTCACGTCGCCTGCCCGTAGCCGCCGCCAAGTATCGTATTTTTCGCCAGAGGAAAGTGACGAATGCCAGATTGCAACTTTATAGCCGAAGCGCTCTGTCAGGCGGCGAGCTAACTGTGGTGTCAAGCTTATTTCTGGCACTAACATCAAAGCGGTGCGTCCGGCTATTAGCGTCTCCTCGATCAAACGCAGATAAATTTCCGTCTTTCCGGAGCCGGTGACACCATAGAGCAACCATGGCTCATCCCTGGTGGATTCGACAACTTCGCTTTCTGTCCGACCAGCAGTATTTGACAATAACTTGTTTTTCAGCGCCGTGCTGAGAACGGCGAGTGCCGCTTTCTGTTCCTCTGTAAGCGAGAATGCCAGTGCTGTAGCTTGATTTTCCCGGCGAATAAGATGGGCGAGCGGATCGCGAAATGTCTCTTTCTGATCGACAGTCAATATTCCAAATTCAGCCAGCTTCTTGACTGTCGAATGGGTAGTACTGCCTTGCTCGATGAAGTTCTTCAAGGTCATTTGACCACCCTGACGCGAGAGCATTGAAACGAGTTCGCGATGCCGCGGCTTGACCGGTTCGGCGCCTGTCCAAAGAACGGTGGTGATCAGTTTAGGTGTTTGGGCACTGGCTGTTTCATCAATCGTTTTAATCAACCCATCTTGTCTGAGATAGTTGAGCGCTCGATAAAAATTGACGTTGCCGACTTTATGCCTGAGATGGCAGCGCTGTTTGAGTGCCGTCATGGAGAGACAACCATTTTTTGATTCGAGCAGACTTTTTATAATAGCTTTGGCAGCGGGATCTACTGATTGGCAATCTTTTTGACCTCTTGTTCGATCAACCAACATTACAACCTTCTTGCGGCGTGGACTGAACATCGCTGGTATTGCCGCTGATATCACATCAGGGAGGCTGGCACAATAGAAATCAGCTAGCCAATACAGAAAGTCGACGTATTTCTGATCAAATAGCGCCTCCGGCACAACAACTTCAGCAATCTCTTTGACAGCGATACTTGGATCACAGGTGTCTGAGAGGGAGATGATATAACCACTGACGAGCTCCCGATGGCCAAAAGGAACAAGCACTTGAGCACCGATAAACGCTTCAGCAGACAACGCCGGCGGTACTTGATATGTGAACAATCTGTCCTTCAGGTCGCGCGCTTGTGCGTCCAGAACGACATTGGCGTATACGTGAGCGCTCAACAGTATGCTCCGCGACCGATGTGATGACCGTGATAATCCACTGTCCAAGTATACGGGTATTCGTTTTGTAATCGCTCCGTCGCCTCGCCCGCTCGACTCCTTCGCTTCCTAACACGTATGTATATACGCTAGTGGAACGAAAAAAGTTCAAACTGGGAAATTCAGGCGCCGATCACATATTTCTTCCAGCTAAACTCGTCGGAATGGGCATGTTTGGAAATCTCAAAGTGAACATGACTGAGAGGCCGCCTGGGAACCACGCCTAGGGACATATTAGCTTCCTTAGGAGTACGATCGCCTTTCTTGACGTTGCACTTTAGACAAGCCGCAACCACATTGTCCCAACTGTCTGTGCCACCACGAGAACGCGGCAGAATGTGGTCTATCGTCAGATCATGACGACGGACACCGCAATATTGGCAAGTATAGCTATCCCTGTGGAGCAGATTACGACGAGACAAGCTGATCTCTTTATAGGGAATCTTCACGTAAGCGCGAAGCCGGATGACAGTGGGCAGTGGAAAATCGGCATAAACCAGTTTGCCGTTATGTTCGATTTGCTCTGCCTTGCCTTTGAGAAGGAGGACTACTGCTCGCCGCCAAGTACAGATGTTCAGCGGTTCGTATGAGGCGTTGAGCACCAGTACCTTAGACAACTAACTCCCCTCGGACTCTACTCTTACGTTCTAACATTATATCGAGCTAAGCCGAAAGTGTCCATAACGAGACTGTTTCAAGCATAATTCTAGGTCCTGTTATTCACTACGTAAGGTGGGAGCACAACGGGAGATATGCAACCGAAATACAGTGGACACCTTAAGGAAATGAACGAATAAGAAAAGGCGTGATACTACCCACGGTGCAGTTGCCGACCCCTGGCCTAAGCACATCTGGAGACTGCGGTAACAGTGCTATGCACCGATTACATATTTCTGCCAGGATATTTCGTGAGAACCAGCGTGCTTGGAGATTTCAAAGCCGACATGACTTTGTGGCCGACGAGGCACCACATGCAGCGGCATATTTGCTTCCCTAGGTGTGCGATCACCCTTTTTAATATTGCACGTTAGACAGGCCGCCACCACATTCTCCCAGGAGTCGTTACCACCGCGAGAACGAGGCACTATATGGTCAATCGTCAAATCATGCTGCTTTATGCCGCAATACTGGCACATATAATTATCCCGGTGCATAAGATTGCGCCGGGATAAGCTGATCTCTTTGTACGGGATTTTGACGTAAGTCCTAAGGCGGATAACTGTAGGCAGAGGGAAGTCACCGTAGAGCAATTTGCCATTATGCTCGATTTGTTCAGCCTTGCCCTTGAGGATCAGGACGACCGCCCTTCGCCAACTGCAAATATTCAAGGGCTCGTATGAAGCGTTAATCACTAGAACTTTGGTCAATGCACACCTTCATACCAGACCACTTAGCAAATTGTTACGTTGCATTATTATAACGAGAGAAGGGCAAGATTGTCCAGAAATACGCTGCGGCGGGCGATTGTGGTACAATGACCAGTCTGTTCATCCGTATAAAAGTGCCATTAACTTTTGCGCTCAATCGGTGCTTTCGTGATGCACTTAAGGGTGAGCTAAAAGCTTCAGCCGGCGCTCAAATCGAGACGTCTCTTGCTTTCCAGACTCACAGGCTGCGTGAGCAATTTATACGCACCAATGTTATTACTGCTTTTCTAGGAGGAGAGGGTACCAGCCTTGTCAGTAGCATCGATGAAACAACTGTTGGACGCGGGCGTCCATTTCGGACACCAGACCCGTCGCTGGAACCCCAAGATGCGCCAATATATTTACGGCGAACGGAACGGCATTTATATAATCGATCTGGAACAAACCACCCGCGCTCTGGACAAAGCTTGCGAATTCATGCGCAAGGCGGCGTCTGAAAAGAAGAACATCATCTTCGTCGGTACCAAAAAGCAGGCCGCTGAAATCGTCGAGGAAGAAGCCAGACGCTGTGCGGCTCACTTTGTCAATCGCCGCTGGCTAGGCGGGATGCTCACTAATTTCGAAACAATCCGTTTGCGGATCAATCGCTTAAAAGAATTAGAAGAGATGCGGGATACCGGCGAGTTCTACCGCCGCCCGAAAAAAGAGCTAGCCGTCCTCAACCGCGAGCTTTATAAGCTCGAGAAGTCACTTGGCGGTATCAAGAATATGCGCGGTCGCCCGGATATTCTCTTTATCATTGACCAAAAGCGTGAACTAATCGCGGTCGCCGAGGCCAAAAAGATCGGTCTCACTGTTGTCGGCATTATAGATACCAATTGCGACCCGGAAGGCATTGACTATGTGATTCCTGGAAATGACGACTCCATCCGCTCGATCAAATTGATCATGGGTAAAATTGCCGATGCCATCATCGACGGTAAGCAAGGTGCCCCGACGGCAGCCGAGCCGGAGACCGAGACGAAGTGGACAGAAGCGAAAAGCGAAGAGCCAGATAAGGATCCAGATGTGGAATTCAGCGCCCTCAAAGCGCGCGACTTGGTGACTGTACCGGCCGCTATCGAAGCAGTTGCCGAAGAATTCCTGGATGACGAAGAAGCACCGTAAGGCTGGACAATTCGGGCGAGTTTGTCTGGAATTCAGCAGCATGGTGGGGGCAGCTCTTTCTTCATGGCAACTTTTAGCCCAAGGCTTTCTGTCATTGATTTCGCCCCTGGTAGGCAGGACACAGTCAAGGAGAAATAAGGTGATGGTGGAAATTTCCGCTTCGATGGTCAAGGAGCTCAGAGAGAAATCGGGAGCGGCCATGATGGATTGCAAGAAGGCTCTCGTTGAATCGTCCGGCGATTTTGAGAAGGCTTTCGAGCTATTAAGACAAAAAGGTGCCGCCACAGCTGGCAAGAAGGCCGATCGCGTCGCCTCTGAGGGGCTGATTGTCGGCAAGGTGACGGCAGACGGCCGCACAGGCTCTCTGATCGAAGTTAACTGTGAAACAGACTTCGTTGCCCGCAATGAACAATTTGCCGAACTGACGCAAAAGCTAGTTGATCTCGTTTTGCGAAAGAAGCCAAAAGATGCTGATGCCTTCCTGGCAGAGAAGCACGACACCGGTACGATTAAGGACATGGTAACGGCAGCCATTGCTAAAACCGGCGAAAACATCCTCATTCGCCGTCTGACAACTTTTGAATTGGGCGGCGAACATGGGGTAATTGGGCTCTACATCCATGCCCTTGGCGGCAAAATGGGCGCTCTTGTCGAGCTCGCCGCCAGTAAACAGGTTGATCTTGAAAAATTAGCTCTTCTTGGGCGCGAGGTAGCCATGCACGTAGTCTCGGCTAAGCCTCAATACTTGAGCCGGGAGCACGTACCGGCGGCGACGATCGAGAACGAGCGTCGAATCGAAGCAGGCAAGGCAGACCTGGCTGAGAAAAAGCCGGAGATGCGGGACAAGATAGTCTCAGGGCGTGTGGACAAACTTTTAGCGGAACGTTGTTTATTGGAGCAGCCGTTCGTGAAGGATCCCAGCCAAAGCCTTGCCAAGTATCTTGCTGCCAAAGGGCAGGAGTTAGGCGCCAAGCTCAAACCGGTCCGTTTTGCCCTTTTTATTCTGGGCGAAGTGGCTGGCGAGAGCAACGGTAAAACAACTTAAGTAAGACACATGACAGCTAACTGCGCTATCTTCTAGACCAGCGCGTTCGGGACAAGAGCTAGGCTAGGCAAGCTTTTCCTCTAATACGGCTGAAGTAGATTGAACCGCCATAATCCCAGGGGAATCTTGCTTTGCGCGCTGTCTGAAATTGCCGTCATGGAATAAAGCGTGGTGAAAGTTATTATGCTTGGGAACCGAGCTAGCGCGCGGGCGTCGACTGCATAAGGCGGCATATAAATGGCATCCACTAAATATAAAAGAATCCTTCTCAAGCTAAGCGGCGAGGCCTTAATGGGCGCTGAAGCATTTGGTATCGATCAAGAGGTAATCAGAGGAATCGCCAAAGAGATCGCCGCTGCCTATAGGCTAGGCGTAGAAGTAGCGATTGTCGTTGGCGGCGGCAATATTTTCCGTGGTGTCAAAGGTAGCAAGTGGGGTATGGACAAAGCAGCCGCGGATTACGTTGGCATGCTCGCGACGATCATGAACTGTCTGATTCTTCAAGAAGTGCTGAAGTCTCAAGGCGTCGAGGTGCGAGTGCAAACGGCGATTGCCATGCCTGCTATTGCGGAGCCGTTCATTCGACTGCGAGCAATTCGGCATTTGGAAAAAGGGCGCGTCGTAATCTTCGGAGGTGGCACAGGCAATCCACATGTGACGACAGACACGGCTGCCGCGTTGCGGGCGGCTGAAATCAAAGCGGAAGTTGTTTTGATGGCCAAGAATAAGGTTGATGGCGTGTATTCCGACGATCCGAAGAAAAATCCTGGTGCTGAGAAAATCAGTACAATTAGCTTTGATCAGGTTCGGCGCCAGGGTTTGAAAGTGATGGATCCTGCGGCGGTTGCTCTTTGCGAAGAAAACAACATTCCGATCATAGTCTTTGACTTCGCAAAACCAGGCAGCATTGAGAAAATTGTCCGTGGAGACGCAGTCGGTACGCTCGTTGGTTCAAGTGTAAGTGTCGGAGGATAGTATGAACACTTCTACTGAAGTCCTACAGTCAACGGAAGAACGCATGAAGAAGGCAGCGGCGAATTTGATCAAAGAATTCCAAACAATTCGCACCGGCCGTGCCAATCCGGCGTTACTCGATCGAATCGAAGTCGACTACTATGGCACAGCAACCCCGATCAACAATTTGGCTAAAATCAGTGTGCAGGAAGGGCGTTCACTGGTAATTCAGCCTTACGACAAGAGTGTGTTGAAAGAGATTGAAAAGGCGATTAACAAGTCCGAGCTCGGATTGACCCCTAACAATGACGGCACCGTTGTTCGCATTAACATTCCGGCACTCAATGAGGAGCGGCGCAAGGAACTGACCAAAATAGTCAAGAAATTCGGTGAGGAAGCGCGGGTGGCGGTGCGCAATATTCGCCGAGATGGTGCCGATGACTTGAAGAAGCTAAAGGGTGAGCATATGTCCGAAGACGAAATTAAACGCCAGGAGGATGCCCTGCAAAAATTGACGGATAAATTCGTGAAAGAAATTGACAAACACGTGCAAGACAAAGAAGCGGAAGTAATGGAAGTCTAGGCATAAACTGCAGGGGGTTCTCTCTTATGTGTGGAATCGTTGGATATTTGGGACCGGCACTGGCGGCACCCGTACTTCTCTCGGAATTGAAATGCCTGGAATATCGCGGTTACGACTCGGCGGGAGTGGCCATCATCGAAGATGGGCAGCTAGTAGTAATGAAAGCAGCCGGTAAACTTTCCAATTTAGAAACACTTCTGACAAAAAAGAAACCTGCTGCCACAGTCGGGATCGGGCACACACGCTGGGCCACGCATGGGATACCCAACGATCAGAATGCGCACCCGCACATGGACTCAACTGGAACGATCGCCGTGGTTCACAACGGTATTGTGGAGAACCACGCGGAACTTCGTGATCAGCTGATCAAAGACGGCTACAAGTTCAGTTCAGATACCGACACGGAAGTGGTGGCTCACCTGGTGTCACAGGAATATTCAAAGGATAAGGATCTATTGAAATCGATTCTGAGAGCCGTCAAGCGTCTCGATGGTATCTATGCCCTGGGCATTGTTTGTCAGAAGCATCCCGACAAGATCTATGCCGTCAATCATCACTACTCTCTTTCAGTCGGTTTCGGCGAGCATGAGAGCTTTCTCGCATCCGACAGCATGGCGGTGCGACAGTATACAAACAAAATTCTCAAGCTGGAGATGAGCGAGATCGCAGAAATAACGGCGTCTGGCGTGCGTCTCTTCAATTTCGACGGAGTGGAAACGAAGCGTAATCCAATTGCCATGGACGGCGACCCGTTCGTCATTGATAAAGCAGGATACAAACATTTCTTGCTGAAAGAGATCCATGAACAGCCGCTGGTTTTACGGCGTACCCTGGGTAAGTACCTTTCTCACACCGGCAGATTGAACCTCGTCGCCGATCACAATGGCGACCACCCGACATATGGTTTTCACTTGACGGATGCCGAGATTAAGGGCATCGATCGAATCCACATCGTTGCTTGTGGCACGGCATACCATGCAGGGATGGTCGGCAGATACTTGTTGGAAGAGCTTGTCGGTATTCCAGTAGATGTCGAAATTGCCTCGGAAATACGGGGGCGCAAAATGCTCGTCAATGAGCGCACCTTGACCGTGGCTGTGAGCCAGTCCGGGGAAACTGCGGACACAATAGCTGCCTTGAAAGCAGCTAAAGCAGCCGGTTCGTTTACGCTGGGCATAACCAACCGCCCAGATTCTCATCTGGGACATCTGACACCAAATTTGATTGTCACCGAATGCGGTATTGAAGTGTCGGTAGCAGCAACGAAGACTTATGTAGCGCAGTTGGTCTGTTTTTATCTTCTTGCCATCCATTTGGCTGAAGTACGCAATACCATAGCGCCGGACAAGGCTCGACAGCTTAAGTCTGGACTAGGCACGGTCCCAGCTTTGATGGAACAGATTCTGGCTAAAGAGAAACAGATCCGCGAATCCTCGCTCAAGTATGCCGAAGCTCACGACGTCGTCTTTATCGGCCGCGGTTTGAATTATCCGACAGCCTTGGAAGGAGCGCTGAAGCTTAAGGAGTTAAGCTATATCCACGCTTCGGGTTACGCAGCCGGCGAGTTGAAGCACGGACCAATTGCCGTTCTTGATTCGGATGTGCCGGTAATTACAGTCGTCGTACCGGGAGTGGTATATGAGAAGACGCTATCTAATGCGCAGGAAGCTCGTGCCCGCAATGCGAAAATGATCGCCGTTGCCGTTGAGAGCGATGCGCAAGTGGCGAAGATGTTCGACACCGTCCTGCCGATTCCGCTGGTTGACGAGTTTTTCAGTCCCTTGCTTACTGTCTTGCCATTGCAATTGATGTCTTATTTCATTGCCGATTATCTGGGCAAAGATGTAGATCAGCCGCGCAATTTAGCCAAGTCGGTCACGGTCGAGTAGGGTTCATCGATTGATTTATTGCCAGCCATAAGGCGAAATTTTTGGCGGAGAATCCATGATTTGGCCGACCACTATCCGGCATGCCCATTTTCCGCCCGTTATGGTTAGTTAGAAAAATTGCCTTTTCTTCTAACAACAGCCTTTGGCTGGAAACGGTGCAAAGTTCGAAAAATAATCGACTTGCACTCGATTGAGGAAATTAATGAGAGGCAACTTCCTGAATATGCGGTGCTGCCCCACTCTATCAGGTGTTAGAAGTTATTCGAATATTTCTAACAACCGGTCAATCGCCCCCGGTTCAGAGATGTTACGACCTGGTTTCCTTAGTATTTTCCCGATAGATTTCGCCTCTTGATTTCGCTATTCTTAGGGACCGGTACCCAGCTCGGAAGCGCTGAAAGAGAAATTCTTAGTTTTTCTTTCAAAGCGTCTAGACAGTATTCAGTGCTTGGAGCTAGATCATGGACAGTGTCGTTATAGACAGAACTGTTGCCCAGCAAACACAAGCAACGGTTGCCGGTGCACCGATCACGATCGGCGCCGGAATGCGAGTCGGCATCAGCTCCTTTGGCGCCTGGATGCTTGGTGTTGGGTCGGTTATCGGCTCTATGGCCTGGCTCATGCACGGACCGATGCTGGCTAGATCGGGACCGCTGGCTTGCATGGCAGCCTGGGTGATTGCAGGCGTGCTGGTCTTACCGATGACTTTGATTCTCATGGAACTGTCGTCCATGTTTCCCTCTGCCGGCGGACCCTATGTATACAAATACTATGCCCTCAAACGGCTGATTCCCGGTACCGGGGAACTGCTTGGATTTCTTACAGGCTGGCTGTTCTGGGTATCTTTGATCGTTGGTCTGGCTTGCATGGCTAACGGACTGGCTAATCTGGTAGCAACTGTATTCTGGGGGAGCGTCTCTGCAAGTCCCTTATGGTCCGGCTGGCCGTAGTCATTATGCTCTTTGTGACAACTACACTGCTCAACTTTCTGCCGATCACCAAAGCGTCGAAAGCAAGTATCGTCTTAACTATAATGAAATTCGCCATGGCCATAAGCTTTGCTGCCCTGGTTCTTTCTTCGAAGCATTGGTTTCTTACCAATCTGTCTCCATTAACCAATTATTCCGGTGACAATAATTTTGTCTCAAATGTATCCGCTGTTTTGATGCCGGCGCTGGCCGGATTTTCTTTTCTAGAGCTATCTGGTTGTACGTCGTCTGAGACCGCTAATGCTCAAAAATCAGTGCCGAAAGCGATCTTTCTCACATTGTTGTCGATCACTGTCATTTATGTGACTATGTGTTTTTGCGTTAGCATCGCCTCGCCTTTCGTGGTAAGCGGTGATAAGAGCACACTCCTTGTACCTGGCACGATGGTGCAAGCGACATGTCCGGCGTTGACTGGTCTTATTGCCGGACCCTTCTGGGGGCAGGTTTTTGCCGCTTGCGTTGTTGCTTCCATTGCGGGCTGCGGTTTCACCGCTTTGCTGGGCATAGCCCGAGTCAGCTATTCGATGGCTCAAACAAAACTCTTTCCAAAGCAGTTTACCGCTCTGGACGAACGTACCCAGGTACCAACATACTCATTGTGGTTTCAATTCTGGTGTGTCACCGTGATCGCAGTGACTGCTAACCTATTGTCTCGCACCGGCCTTTTTGCTGATGCTTATGCTTTTCTGGGATATACATTTGGTTTCATGTACGCTTTCGTGGCCACGCTATACGGCCTTTGTGTGGTCAGTTTGCGTTACACAGATCCACACTTACCGCGCCCGTTTAGAATCGGCAAACAGGGCAACGGGATGGTTTGGTTGATGGCCCTTACCACCGCCGGAATCTGGGGATACGCAGCTGTAGCTACGGTCAATTGGATCGAACAGGCAACAGGTATATTGATTCTCTTGTCCGGAATTCCGATCTACTATTATTATCGCCGGCTGAACAAATCAGTCATTTTGTCCGAAGTTAGCGAGATTAGCTAGTTCAAAGGCCGCGCAACATCATGGCTTTGGCGATGCGTTCAATAGCCACCACGTAGGCAGCCATGCGCATGCTTGTCTTATGCAGTTTTGCTTGACCAGCAACGCGATCGTATGCTGCGACCATGATGCGTTCAAGCTCAGCGCGAACTCTGGCCAGATCCCAATAGAGATTGTCTAAGTTCTGCACCCACTCGAAATAACTAACTACAACACCACCAGCATTGGCGAGAATGTCCGGAAGAACAAAAATTCCCCGTTCTTCCAAGATTTTGTCGGCTTCAGCTTCGGTGCAGTCATTAGCTCCTTCAACAAGAATCTTCGCTTTAACTTTATTGGCGTTTTTTGTAGTGATTGCCTTTTCCAATGCCGATGGAATAAGAACATCGCACTCTTGCACGAGCAATTCTTCGTTTGTCATCCATTCGCCACCATTGAAGCCCTTTAGTCCCGAGTGCTGGCGGTAATACTTTTCAGCGGCATCAATATTGAGCCCATTCTTGTTGTATATAGCGCCTTGCGAACTAGAGACACCGCAGATCTTGGCGCCCAGTTCTTCACCGATCAGCTTCGCTCCAAAAGAGGCAAGGTTGCCGAATCCTTGGAAAACAACACGGGCATTCTTTAAATCAAGACCTTTTTCTTTGGCTGCTTCTCTTGTCACGTACATGACGCCTCGACCGGTGGCCTCGTCGCGTCCGAGCGATCCACCCAGCTCTATTGGCTTACCCGTGATCACCCCCATACTATGTCCGTGGCGCTTGGAATACTCATCTACAATCCAGGCCATTATTTGAGCATTAGTATTGACGTCGGGCGCCGGGATGTCTTTTAGCGGTCCGATGTTGTCAGACAGCAGATTTGTAAAGGTTCGAGTAAGGGACTCCAGTTCACGCAATGAGAGTTGTTTGGGATCGACAGCAATTCCTCCCTTACCGCCTCCAAAGGGGATGTTGACGACTGCCGTTTTCAAGCTCATGAGATGAGCTAGGGTGCGCGCTTCATTCAAATCGACGGAAGGATGGAAGCGTAAGCCACCTTTAAATGGCCCGCGAGCATCATTGTGCTGGACCCTGAACCCCTGATAGGTAACAAAAGAACCGTCATCACGCCGCAAGGGCACATTTACCACAATCTCACGCTTTGGTTTTGTGATGGACATGAGCAAATCGAGGTCGAGGTGAGGATTAAACTTATGTGCTTGTTTGATTGCCGAAATAGCAAAGCTAGTTACAGCGTCGGCAGACGATTGCTCGGTGATCATCATAGTGACCAAACCCTCCTGGGTTACTGTTGAACTTTCAAGATGCGATTAGGGGATAAATCCTTAGTGCTTCAAGCCAAAACACCGGGCCTTCATTAAGTTATAGAAAAGCCACCAGCACAAGTACCATATTTTGGCTTGTCTGTGCACTTGTCTACATGTAGAGAAATTTAGAGAAATTCGCTTAAAAACGTTGATCGCAAAAGCACTGTGCGATTGCCTGATTTGAGACGAGCTAAGAATTAACCCTTCAAGTCAAAGCCTGTGCACCAACAAATCTTTAGGGATCACCGGCATTATCTCCTCTTTTGCAAAAGCGACAGACGCGACAAATCCGTTTCTATTAAAAGGGTCCTGTCGATTATAGGAAAAATTCTCGCCTGCTAAATCGCAAATAAATCCACCCTTGCCTTGGAGCATTGGTTCAGCCATAGCCACGTCCCACTCCTTACTGTAATCATAATTAAAGACTATGAGATTGATTTTGTTTTCCAACAAAGCGATCATTGCCGAGCCGGCTCCGCCACCATAATTCATCTCCAGTGGTACGCCAAGTGCTTGGGCAAGTGTCCCGTAGAACTGCTCTACCTGCTCGTTGGGATCGCATCTTCGTACATAGCCCCGCAATTTGTCACGCGTGCAGACGTTGATGTCTTGCTCTTGCTCGCCTGCCTGCAAATGTACACTGCCGCTCGCGTCTGAGAACATAAGTTTATCTGTGCCTGGACAATAAATAATTCCGGCAACTGACTTGTGTTGTCGATCATCGCCGCGTTTCAGTAAGGCAGCATGAAGCGCATAACCGTCGGCCATACCAGCAACAAATTCTTGCGTGCCGTCGAGTGGGTCTATTTGCCAAATTAGATCATGCTCAAATCGATCTGAAAACAGACTTTCTTCAGAATACGAGCCAGGATATCTTGCCCGTACCCTTGGCATCAATAACTCGTTGGCTTCCAGATCCGCCGTGGTAACGATCTCCCTAAAATTTTCGTAGACCTCCTTTATTGTTGCTTGCACATGTTCGAACCTTGGCAGAATGCATTGACTAGCTACTGCCCTCAAAAGGGGAATCATAAAAAAAATTGCGTTGTTGATCGCGCTTGTGTTCATGATTATTGGTTATGTCACTGCAATCGCTTCTCAAAGCACAATTGCTTCAGCGCACCCAAACGTTCAACTTTATAAACCACAAATTGCTCAAATGTCACCGTCTTTGGAAAAGAGCAATGCCTAGAAATTTCCTTCAGTGATTGTTCTACCAACGCCTTCCTATCACCAACATTTTTTGCCAGATGCATGAGAGTGATATGAGGCAGGTATTCGCTTCCGGAAAATGGGTAGCCGGTCCTTTCAAAGCTTTCTTGTTGCCCTGCCGTGATGCCCTCAAAGCTTTGTGGATCGGCAGATCTGCCCATACACAACGGAAACAATGATCGAAACAATTTATCGTGCAATTCTTGCAAATGATTTGTTTTCACAAAATCCAGAAAAACAATTTTCTCTGCCCAAATACTAAATCCCAGCACTTTTTGCACTTTTGTGATATTGCCAGCATCCATCGCCTCTAGGCGCCAAACTACCTCAGACCTTTTCTTGAATATCCCTTGAAACAGTGTTAGATGTGGAATACTCGTCTCAGGACTGACAAAGAATGAAGCATTAATGCGTTCAGAAAAAGCTTTTGTTAGCGAGTAAATCAATCTCTGATCGGCCTTGGTCGGCAAAAGTGCTATGCCTAGGCTGCTGCCGTCGCCCACATTATCCTCCGTCAAACGAGCTAAGCGGATCATGACAGATCATCACCAGATCATAATTGATCGAACAACCGATTGAATAATTGTAACCGGCCAACGATCACATTGTCAGTTCGAAAACAAATTCAGGATCTGTTGATATATCCGTGTAACGGATCCAATTCGGCACAATTGCGAAGAAGCGCTCTATATCCTGATAAACGTATTTCTCGCTGGTCGGAATTTTTTTAACATGCATTTTTCGACATAGCTCAAGTTCGGATCCACTTAGTTCATAAGCAATACCTTCGTATTGAACAGTGATCCATTCATCCAATCCAATGACAGCGGCAATCTTTGGATTCTCTTTAAGATTTCTGTATTTTCGAGACGTGCTGAAGGTGCCGAAGATTACTTGAAATTCCTCTCTTTCAGAAAAAACTACCAGTGCTGATTGAGGCTCTCCACGCCAGATGGTTGAGACTACCGCCAGACTGTGTCCCTTGATAAAGTCAGCTACCATTCGTCTTTGTTCATCGGGTGTCATGCGGTAACTCCCTAGACCGTGGCAAACCAGAGAGATCGATAAACACCGGCAGTCATGCCGGACTCAGCGTCCTGCCAGTTTGTTTTAGATCACTCAAGATAACTTTTATTCGGTCGATCGCGTCAACGATGTCATTCTCTTCGATGCCGTAATGCGTGACAGCTCGGAATTTCCCTCGTTCATTGAACATGAGAATCTTCTTGGTCTGTAATAGCTCGACAAATTGTGCTTGAGAAATGCCGGGCAAGTCGATGTCAAAAAAGACGATGTTTGTTTTTACTTGCTCTGGCTCGATTAGAATGCCTGGCAAATCCGCCAACTGTTTGGCGAAAAGGCGTGCTGTCTTGTGATCGTCAGCTAGGCGGTCGATCATTTTGTCCAGAGCCACTTCGCAAGCTGCGGCGACAATTCCTGCCTGGCGCGTGCCACCACCCAGTGCCTGGCGAACCCTCACTGCTTCCGCAATGAATTTCTTGTCACCAGAAATCATTGCTCCCATCGGCGCCGCCAAACCCTTGGTAAAGCAACACTGAATAGAGTCTGCATGCTTAGCCAAAGCCGATGGCGTTACTTTCAGAGCGACCGCCGCGTTAAAAATTCTGGCACCATCTAAATGGACTTTCAGTCCATGCTTATCGGCGAGTTGACGAATGTTCTCCGTATAAGACAAGCTAAGCGGATGAGCCGTTCCAGGTATTCTCCGTGCAGATGACTCTGGTTCGGGCAAAGAGAATGCTTTCGGGATTGATCGCATTTTCCAACGCGGTCAGGTCGAAGCTGCCGTCCGCGAGATTCGATACCGTCTTCAAACTAACTCCACCCAACTGGGACACGCCTGTTTGTTCGTAGTTGGCAGTGTGCGATTGATCACCAACAATCGCCTGATCGCCACGCCGGCAATGGACAAGAATGGATATCAGATTGCCCATTGTGGCGCTAGTAACGTACAGCGCAGCCTCTTTACCCATCAAATGAGCGACCCGCTCTTGCAACCGGTTCACAGTCGGATCTTCGCCGTACATATTGTCACCAACTTCTGCCTTAAAAATTGCTTCACGCATTTCAGGTGACGGCAATGTGACAGTATCGCTACGCAGATCGATGATTTTCATAATTCGCTCAAGATGCACAAAGGAGAGTCAGTTCCTTATCCGACCATAGGTTAATCGGTTAAAGGTAGTCGCTAATCCGCCTATAGGTTAGTCGATTTTTGATATTTTGTCCTGATTACGATGGGCATACAGCCAGCGAATCGCGTTCACCTCAATTGTCTCCAGCCCCGGCGTCGCTTCCGGATGTGGACTTATACCAAGGACAAGGCCTTTACCAAAGCGACCGAGAATTATGGCCGGAGCATTGAGCATTACACCAGGTTCACCACCAGGTGCAACGATTTCATCACGAAAAAAGCACAAAGGAATAATGTCGCTTTTACTTTTATTGGATCGACCGTTGATGTTGATCACCGGTCCGTTGTGATAGAGGACTTCCGTTTTCGCTCGAGGCATTGCAAATACTTGCATCCCCAGCGGTGTAAACTCAATCGGCAACATGGCCTCACCACGTCTCCAATTGTCGGAATCGCTCGTTGTGAGCGGTAAGAGCCCCAGATACTGCGGACGAGTTTCGGTCAAGAGATAAAAGCCCGCACAAACTCCCATGTATATGCCACCATTTTGCACAAAGCGGCGAATTTCATTGGTACCGTCTTCTTCCAGGCTGGCCGCTTCTTCTCTTCCTGAGCCGCCCGGAACGACGAGTACGTCGAAGTCGCGCAATCTGCCGGCGCGCACATCATCTCCGTAAATTATCGTCACGCGCATATCCGGTTGCGAGCGTAGCGTTTGACACAATTCCTCTCTTGCGTGGGCACCTTGGTCCAGAAACAATGCCACTTTGATCTTCTGGTCCCCGCTATAAGCAATCGCCTGCTCACACTGATTTGAGTCGAGACAGATCAATACCAAGAGAAGGAGCGACAAGAACTGAGACAGATAAACGATCGCTTTTTCTTTCAAAGTTCACCATCCAATTTGACACGAGTGCCAAGCTAGAGGTTACATAGTCGGCTGCGGTAATGTTTCGGTGACGGCCGACACTGGTTCTTCTTCGACGATTTTCGGTGTCAACAGAAGCATCAGCTCATCGCGATCACGGCCCTTAAGGGTATTGCGAAAGAGTGCACCAAAGATCGGTGTTTCAGCAAGATAGGGTACTTTCGCCAGGTTGGCTGCTTCCTGTTCAGTGAATAATCCGCCCAGAACCAGTGTTTGTCCATCTTTTACTCGTACTTCTTGCGTCATTATTTCGCGGACAGAAAGCAATGTCACCACCGTCGGATTCGGTCCAGTACCGAATATCAAAGGTGAGCCAATCGGTTCGGAAACCTGGGGTCTAAGACGCATTGTAATGAAACCATCCTCGGTAACTTTTGGCAGTACATCCAGGAAAATTCCGGCCTTTGTCAGTTCGACGTTTGTCGTCACCACACCAAGGCTGACTGTCGATGTCACTTTATGCACGACTTCCTGGGCGATTGTAATCAACGCTTCAGTATTATCGATGACAACGACCGAGGGATTGGCGACAATTTTGGCTTTATTAGTTTGCAAAAGTAAGTTCAGGCTGATGTTCAATGCTTGCGGCAGGGTGGCGATGTTCGCTCGCCCGCCAGCAGCCTTACTTAAAGTAAGGAAATTGAGTGCGCTTTGTGACACACCCTCAGCCTGCAGTCCAGCAATCGGGTTGACCGCTGTGATGAGATTGCCCAACAAGCCAGTATAAGCTGTGCCTGGTGCACTGGGCGTCACCGCGTTGGGCGCAGCAAAGCTAGGGCTGCCCAGTCCCGGTAGATAATTGACCAAAGGCGCAGATGAGTTGCCTAACAGATTGCCTGACGCGCCGCCTCCTTGCACAGCCAGGTTGGTCCCCAGCTGTCTGATCCCCTGGTTTGTCAGCTCGATGAGCGATGCTTGAATGTGCACCTGTTTCGGACGTTTGTCTAAAAGTCTGATCGATTCCTCGGCAATATTCAGGTCTTCAACGGTGCCAACAACAATAACCTGACGGTTTTTAACATCGGGAATCACTATTGGACCGCCACCATTTTGCTCAACGATGTAATCAGTATTCACTTCTTGGAAAGTACGAATTTGTTGGGAGCCAGGATCCACGGCAGCATTGTTGAAGCCGACGCCCTCTTGAGTCTGACTGCGGCTAGAGCCTCTTATTGTGCGCTGCTGATCGGGCCGGCTGACTTGCTGATTTTCGGTTTCACTGATGTCTTTATCTGCTTCAGCGTTGCGTCCGCGCGTGGTTTCATTGACCATTCCTGTCGCTTGCGGTCCGCCGGTCTTCGACTCTCTGTCTGTCGCACTCTCGTCAGTCTTGTCATTGCTGTTGCGGATGCTTTGCCTCTTTTGGAAATCTGGCACCAGACCCTTGTTGAAAATGGAGGCGTGCAAAATCATCGCCACATCGTACGGATGCGCATAGCTCAATTTGAATGCCCGCGCCGCTGGTCTGTTCAATCCGAGCTGGACTATGGCCTGAGTGGTCGCGACAATAACTGTATTGTCGTCTAAAGTACGGCTTTGTAAGCCGGCAGCGGCCAGAATGCTGTCCATCGCTTCGTTCAAGGTAACGTCCCTAAGTTCGCCGGTGATTCGGCCAACAACCGACTTGTCGATGATGATATTGAGGCTGCCGCGGCGCGCTAACTCGGCGATAATTTCTTTGACGGGCGTGTCTCGGAAACTCAAATTGTGAATCAGGGTTTCTTGGGCAAAGATTTTAAACGGTCTTCTAATCTTCACTGTGCCGGTTATGCCAGGCAAAGTTGCCCGCCGTGTTGGGTCCGGAGCGCCGACAAATTGAGCTAACGATTTTTTTTGGGCGGGATCTTCTGACGCGCCATTGCTAGAAGACTGAGTGGCCTTGCCACTATTGGTGGTGTCGGCGGCTGCGCTCTCACTCGGCGGCGGATTGGTAGCACCTGCGGCGCCGGGCGTTGCAGGAGCGGCTATACCGGTTTTCGGTGGCTCAGTGGCGCTTTCTCCCGTTGTGCTTGTCCCAGGCAAACTCTTGTCTTGAGCGCTCTTATGGACGTCGGTATTGGGACTGAAAATTAGGGTTGTGCCAGACCCGGGATCGTTGTCTGAATTGAACATGATCAAGGGGGGTGCCACCACCCCAGTGCCGCTAGGTACGGTTGACTGGGATTCTGCAGAAGGCGGTCTGAGAAAAAGTGGCACCATGCACAGTATTAGGCTTATGCCAATTGTCTCATATTTGTGACTTGTTCTCTGTTCTTGTCTAATGATCATCCAGCCTTCTAGGCTTCAGTTTCCCTTGCTTCCAGTCTGTCCTGAGTGCTGAAATATCGTTTGGGAGCAGGAGCTCCCGGCTTTAGCATTAATTTTACATTCACATCCAGAAAATGCAACGAAACTACTTGCTGCCAGGTACCGATTCATAGCACCGCATATGGTTTGATTTGGCACCAAAATAGGCACTGCATATGGTTTAGGGCTTTTTTCTTCCGGTCAGCCCGTGAATAGCGATTTCGAGATTATTTCTTGCTTCACTTAAATGCGGGTTCAACCGCAAAGCCAATCGAAATTCATTGATTGCTGAAAGCATGTCACCCTTGCCATACAACGCATATCCCAGATCATTTCTGGCTTGGGCGTTTAGTGGATCTAGCGAAACAGCTTGCTCAAATTCATCAACCGCCCCTGTGCGATCACCTTTGGCATATAACGAACGACCCAATGCTATATGGCTCTCTGCTGAGGATGGATTCAACAATACCGCTTGTCTGGCCGTGCGCAGGGAGGCGTGTGTCTCTCCAGCCAATACGAGAGCCTCAGTCAAGGCAACATGTGCGCTCGACGAGCCAGGATCAGCTGAGACGGCGTGGCGAGCAGCCTTAATTGCGCCTTGGCTGTCATGCACCAGCAACAGAGCTTCGGCAAGACCGGCATAGGCGTCTGCCGACGGCTTCAAAGCAATTGCTCGCCTGAACTCATTGATACTTCCCGAAATATCGCCACGATTGGCCAGACTGTCTGCGTACAAAAGATGGGGATCGGCGGAATCTTTGGATAAATCAATGGCCCGGCGGTATTCACTGGACGCTTGTTCGCGATCGCCTACATCATCCAAAATGTGCGCCAAAAAAGCATGACCAAAACCGCTTTCCGGATTGAGAGCGATCGCTCTTTTTAATTCGCTTGCTGCCCCTTCCAGATCGCCGGCTAAATACAGATATCCAGCCAGGCGGATCCTCAATTCCGAATCTTGGGGACGATCGGTGACTTTGCGGCGATAACTCAAAGTTTGGTCACCTATCGCTCGGAGATCGATCACAGATCGATCTTGTTTCACCAGCGAGACAACAGAATCAAAATTAGCTCCAGTATCGTCAGATAAATTAGTTTTGACATTATTAAGTGGCGCTCGCCGCACCGGCATCGGCAGCTTTTCCGCTGCTGGAATCAGCCAGCCTTCCGTAACAGGATCCACCTGTCCCTGGTTAGCACTCCGCTGAGATTCGCCTTTCTGGCCTGATACGGAATCCGGCGCTGGCTTGTGTGAAGAGGCATTTGATGGCTGACTTTGAGCGGCCCACGCCTGAACGCCTGTTACCGCTAAGCTGGCTAGAGACACGCTTAAAGCAACAGCAAAGCAACCGCTAATAAGCATTTGGCTGCGTCTAGGTGGTACTTGCACTGCTCGCCCTGTTTACCAGCCGCCTAGCATTGATCGGCTCCTGACCGCATCTGCTCAGCTGCATTGCCAATATGTTCGAGCAGTTGCGGCATAATATCAAGCGCTATGTCTATCAGTGCTTATATTCACATTCCTTTTTGCGCACACAAATGCGATTTTTGCGACTTCCCAGCATTTGCCGGGCTCAATCATCTCGAGGACGAATACTGTCACATTGTTGAGCAAGAGATTACGCAGCGCTTAAAGTCTGAGCCAATGACGGCAGAGCTTGGCTCAATTTTCTATGGTGGCGGTACGCCCGGCCTGGTTGGCGAGGAAAAGATTCGCCGTCTTACGTCCACACTCCTTACCCATTTGAAACCGGCCGAACATATGGAGATCGAATTAGAGACGACACCTCAGTCCATCACCAGCGAAAAAGCTTGCGCCTGGGTGGATTTGGGCGTTACCCGACTCTCGATCGGCGTTGAGTCGTTAATTGACGAGGAGCTTGTGGCAATTGGTCGCGTGCAGACGCGTGCAGACGCGTTTTCTGGCATCAAGATGGCCACCGAAGCAGGTTTTGACAATATCAACTGCGATTTGATGTACGCCCTGCCCACACAAACCCTTGCCAGTTGGCAACGGAGTCTAATGGATTTACTGAATTTGGCGGGACAAAACCGATCGATCAAGCATATATCAGCCTACAGCCTTCATTTAGATGGCCATTCATCTCTATTGTCCCGATTTCCCAAGCACTCAAGCGCTTATCCCACCGAAGAGTTGTACATTGAGATGTACGAAGAACTGATAAAAATGATGACAGCACATGGCTTCGAGCAATACGAGGTCTCCAATTTTTGCCGGCCCGGCTATCAATCCAAACACAATCTTTCATACTGGAATGGTAGCGAGTATCTGGCTTTTGGCGTTGGTGCTCATCGCTATGTTAATGGCATTCGCACTAGCAACTTCCGCTCCCTCGCTCGCTACATGCAGAATCCGCTAGGTGACGAGACTCACGAAGTGATTGACCGCGAGACGCGCATTAAAGAATCGATAATGTTGGCTCTGCGACTAAGACAAGGTCTAGATTTATCGGCATTTCAGTCAACTTACGGCATCGATCTGGCCTCAACATTAGCCGAGAAGATCGACAGGTTGATTGCTGGAGGGTTCCTGGAGAGGCAAGGCAAAATGCTTTTGATCACGCAAAAGGGCGTTCCTGTCAGCAATACCTTGATAGCTGAATTGTTCTAGACAAAAATAGCCCGACAGTCCGATAGTCCGATAAGGAGCTGTCTCGTGCGGTTTAGCCGTTCGCCGCCATGGGTATGGTGAGATCGACAATAGCGGGCCGGTGCGAGCTATCTCATTGCTTGGGCAGAGGAAACGAGCTCTAGTGAAAAGTTGCCCAGAATGTTACGCCGAATATGAAGATTCGCAGGAGAAATGTCCGGGCGATGACACTCTGTTGCGCACGATTGAAAAAGACCCCTTGGTCGGCACACGATTGGCTGAGCGTTACGAAGTAGTCGCTGTCGTCGGCCGCGGCGGCATGGGAGTCGTTTATAAGGTGCGGCAGGAGTACATGGATCGCTTCATGGCCATCAAGATGCTGCATTCGCACATGGTTGCAGACTCAGAAGCGGTGAAACGATTTTTCCGAGAAGCGAAAACAGTTTCACAAGTAAGGCACCATCATATTGTCACCCTTTATGACTTTGGCATGAGCAAGCTCGGACAGCCTTACTTAGTAATGGATTATCTCGAAGGCACCAGTCTCAAAAATATTTTGAAAGAAGATGGACCAATTTCAGTCGAACGGGCGGCCAGCATTTATTCTCAAGTTTGTGACGCACTTTCGTCAGCGCATGCTGTTAATCTTGTACACCGTGATTTAAAACCAGAAAACATCATGCTCAGTAAAAATGGTGGCAATGATGATTGGGTAACGCTTGTTGATTTCGGCTTGTCAAAGCTCTGCGATCCCAAACGAGACGAAGAAAATCTACACATCACCAAAGTAGGCGATGTATGCGGCAGCCCGCCCTATATGAGCCCGGAACAATGTTTGTCCTCTTTGATCGTCGATCCGCGCAGTGACATTTATTCACTAGCAATTTGCGTTTACGAAACTCTCTCCGGAAAACTTCCTTTCAATGCCAAATCAGCGATTGAGATGCTCGATTGTCATTTATATGCCACTCCCATTCCCTTCAATCAAGCAACGCCGGAACTGAAGATGTGTACTGAATTGACTCACGTTTTGTGCAAGGCTTTGCAGAAGGATCCAGAAAAACGTCATCAGACTATTGAGGAGTTCGGGCTGGAACTGAGAGACGCCTGCCGTCGAGATGCTCTTAAGAATCGAACCGCAAAACAGCGTGTGCAGATTTCGTCATTCAGTAATTTGCAAAGTGAAGCCGAGGCCCTTAGGCAGCAGGCGCTTGTCAAACAAAATGAGTCAGAAGCCAGGCCGGAGGGAATCCAGTTCGTTAATAGTGCAACGTCCACACTCGAGAAAACTGAAAAAAAGGTCGACGGACAAGCGGGTAATCCAAGCGCCTGGCTGGATAAGCTGAAACTTGTGGTGACGCGCAAACAATCGGCGGCTAAGGAGCCAGACGATGAGCCGCAGCAATCGCTCGACTCCGTTCTCACCGTTGATATGTGTCCTTATTGCTCGAACGCCATACAACCGGGCATCAAATTTTGTGTCAATTGCCAGCATCAACTCGTCTCAGCCGCGGACCTTGCTCGATTGCGAACCCCGGCAGGCGTGTACAGCAGTATGAGCAAGAATGCTCGGGGATCCGCCGAATCCGTTCAATTCAGCAAGCATGCTAAGGATTCACTGAACAGCGCGGGTTCCGGCATCATGCAAAACGCGATCATCAGAGTTGTCGTATTGTTGGTCGCCGCTGGCGGTTTCTACATCATTGTCAGCAAGGCAGTAACACTGTCTCTCGAGCATTCTGTCCGACATGCTCTAACCACAAGTCATATGACGTCGACACATGCAGCTGGTACGTCACGACATCGGTGAATGAACCGGCTAACTTGCCGCGAACTTGCTTTTCATATTCTGCCCTATGCGGAAACCTTGAACAAGGTTTGTACGGGTCAATTGATATAGCTCGTGCAACGCCTCTTGATCGTTGATACCATGTTTTTCAGCAATTGCATTCACTTGCTGCATGGCTATAGCAGAGAAATAAACCATGACCTCTTCCCTGACTTCACCACGCCCTTGGTTGGGCAGGCGCAATACAGCTTTACCAAAGTCATTATTGATTGCTTGGACAATCTCTTGGCTAAGAATCTCAGAGTAAAAAGTTTCAGTTTTTCTAGCCATCGCTTCCTCGCTGAGAAGAATTAGCTTGAGCAACTCTGGCTCATTGAAGCGCATCGAGTGCTCGCCGTACTTCCTTTATGTCCTGCCACATTAGCCATTTGGGGCTCCCTACTTCCCGGGAATCGTTGCGTAGCAAATATGAAGGGTGAAATATCGGCATTACTTTAGCATCGTTTTGGAAATTGAACCATTTACCTCGTATGCGGCTGATAGGATCTTTAACTTGCAGAACCGCTTGCACAGCTGTGGATCCCGAAAGTAGTATCAACTTGGGTTGGACATATTTCAACTGCGCATCAAGAAACGGCGGCAAGCTTCCATCTCATCGCCGGCTGGCACACGATTTTGTGGTGGCCGGCATTTCACAATATTACAAATGTATATATCTTGTAGACTTATGTTTACAGAGGCTAAGATTCTGTCTAGAAGTTGACCGGCGCGGCCGACAAAAGGTAAGCCAGTCTCGTCCTCCATCTGCCCTGGACCTTCGCCGATAAGCATAAGTTTAGCTTGGTCATTGCCCTTGGCGAAAACTACATTCTTGCGTCCCTGACACAGCCCGCAAGCCGTACAACCGAGTGCACTCGTTTTCGCCTCGTCTAGAGAAAGGAAATTGACGGTAGCGCCCTTCAATTCGATCATACGACAATGGATGAGGTATCCGCCACTAACGGCTCGGAAGCTGGCTCGCTAGCGATTATCGCTTGCTCCGTCAGCTTGAGAGCGCCAACATTGATTAACACTTCGAGCGGTAGATGTTCGATTGTAGAAATTGGTTCGCCAAGGTACTGCGTAGCTGATTTAGCAAAGATCTCTAGATCGCCGGTGACATAGAAATGACTTCTGGCAGATGTGTTCGAGGGCACTGCTGCCGACTTTACGAAGCTGAGGTCATTTTGTCTGTGTTCTTGAGAATTTAAATCACCAGTTGTGATTGCCGGCTCGCTGACAAAATACTTGATCATGCCGGCACTTGTGTTAACGAGAAGATGAGCGGGATCAACTACTTCTACCTCTTCGCCTATGAGCTCTTCTATTTGCTTGCTAAGCAGTGGAAAATGCGTGCAACCCAAAACGAGTGTGTCAACCTTGCAAGACCGCAGTTGATCAAGATAGCGGCTAAGAACAAGGGCCGTCGATGGTGTATCGAACTCGGCTCTTTCAACAATTGGAACGAGCTCCGGACAGGCGATCTCGATCACCTCCAGTGACGGTGCAATGGCCTGAATAGCCTTGCTAAAGGCCTTGCTCTTAACAGTAGTAGCTGTAGCGATGACACCACATTTAGTGGCATTACTGGCGACATAACCTGCCGTCACCGAGATCAAGTCCAAGACAGGTACAGACGAAAAGGCACAAGCCGACTCATAGGCAACGGCGGCGCTGGTATTGCAGGCAATGACGATGGCATCAACTTCATTAAAAGCAAGCCACGATACAATCTCCCGCACGAAGCTTGCAATTTCTCTTGCCTCTCGATCGCCATAAGGACAGCGAGCAGTATCACCAACGTAGACAAATTCCCAATCATAGCCGTTCAGGTCGGCAAATATTTGCAACTGCTTAAGGACGGAAAGGCCGCCCAAACCGGAATCAAAAAGGCCAATGCGGGCATGGCGGGGGAGTACCTTATCGGCAAATAGAACGCTGTCTGAGGAAAGCCCGCTCAAAGTTGCACCCTCCGACAAGGAGCGCCTTCATCCTCTCTCTCACTCGTTGCCAGCCGCGTTGTGCGCGATTCGCGTGTGGTTAGAGTTGAATATTGGTTTATCGACTCCGCCAGGCTCTGGGCCGGCGGTAGAAAGGGAGGTTTCATTATGGCTAACAGGCTTTTTCTGGACAAGGCGCTTATCCAGGTAGAGCATAACACCCTGCTCCAGAGCTTCGGCAATCTTTGTCTGGTAATCAGAAGAGATTAATTTGTCGCGCTCCTCTTTGTTGGAAATAAAGCCAACTTCCGCAAGCACAGCCGGGACAGCTGTGTTCTTGATCACATAAAACCTGGCTTTTCGCACTGCTCGATCGGGAGCATCCAGGTCAGTTACCAGACATTGATGCACGAAATCTGCTAATGCTCTACTTTGGTCGGTTTGATAATAGGTTTCTATGCCATAAATATCCGTGGCGCTTTCCATAGCATTGATGTGCACACTAAGAAAGACAGTGGGCGAGACAGTGTTGGTGATCCGCACGCGATCCGGCAGCGATACGAAGGTGTCATCAGCTCGCGTTAAGATTATGCGCGCGCCTTTCTTTTCCAGCATTGCTTTCAATTTGGCGACGATTCCCAGAGTAATTTCCTTTTCCTGCACATCGCCACGTTGGGCACCGGGATCGCTGCCGCCATGGCCGGCATCAAGAACGATCACTGTCTCCGATGGAACGTGCATAGTCCTCACCTGCTGTTGTTCAAGCGCAGCTGCACGAGACAATTTGACCGTCAAATTATTTGTCTCTTGGGCGAATTGTTCCCTGATTGCTACCGGCTCGTCAATTAGATCAAGAACCAGTCTGGTCTTTTTCTGATCGTCAGGCTGACCAACCCGGATCGAGCGAATAAACTGGCTCTGAGAGACGTCTGGTAATTGCGCGGCAGCCAGTTCGGGACAGTTAGAAAAGTCAATCACATATCTCTCTGGATCGTGCAACCTGAACGCTTGATAGATAAGTGAATGCGTGGCTGCAATCTTCAAACGCAGCCAGTCAGGCGTGTCTTCGGTATTGTCTTGTTCAATAGCAATTGAAATGGGCTGATCAGAAGTGTTCGCCGTACTAACCTCGGCACTCGTGTCTAAGTAGTTTTGGTGGCCGTCGCCCACCACATTTGCAGTTTTGCCAGAATCGGGCAAAATGGTGCCACGGGTTGCTACCGATTGCGTCTCGCTGCCGACCATACGCAAATTATTTTCTCCATGTTCGGCTTTGCCGGATCTAGCCAACCTCGATACAACTTTGGCAAACGGCCCCTCAGGAATCCACTTGACAGTCAAACTGCCGGCTTGGGCGTGGAACGAAACTGTCCGAAAGGCACGCCGATCACGGGCCGTAAGCGATATGCGGCAAATTGGCGGAATTTCCTGGAGGCAGCCTACGCGCAGCTCTTGAATCTGAGCAAGTTTACGTTCCGGTTGGCGTTCTGGTTGACGTTCCGGTTGATGCTCGGGGCTGGGCTGATCGGGACGAAAAACTGCCGGTGGCAAGTTCCAGCTCAATCCCCGGAAATCGACCACCATGATCGTCTCTCCTTCATCTCCCGGCAGGAAAGAAAGAATCGGCGCGGCGAGTGGCTCAGATTTGGCCGTGGCCAGCGTTATGGCGTGCGTAACTGGATCTTGTCGACAAGAGATGACCCTGTTTATCTCGCCCGCTGTCTGAGCCAGAACACTACTGGTGGTGATAATCAATGTAGTAACTTGGCTTATGAATCCAGCAACCAGGCGCGACTGCTGCGCCATGAAACCACCTTAACTTTCTAGCGCGAAGCTATCATAGCACAAGGAGACTGGCTTTCCGCTGATTTTCTATATCCGCTTGATATCCGCTGCCACCACCGGTGAGGCGTAAATTAAATTCAACCTAGGTAAATTGTTGCGCTAGCCTGATAGGCTAGACCTGTTTAAAGCCGAACTGGCCACCTCTTGCAATCTGTATTGACGAGGTCATGGACTTCCGACTGACGTGCACAGGTGCATTCGGTCGAAAATGATGCAGCGGCCGCGCGGCTTCGTCTGCCTTAGAAGTGTTGAGCAAAAGGAGTGATTAAATGGGTGACCTTGCTCTGCCAATCGTCTTTGGATCTGCCGGAGCTGCGCTCCTTTACGGTCTTTATGCAAGTTGGGACGTCCTCAAATTGAGCGCTGGCAATGAACGGATGCAAGAAATTGCCGGTGCCATTCAGGAAGGCGCCAACGCTTACATGAATCGTCAATATACGACGATTGCTCTGGTCGGTCTTGTCCTGGCCATCATTATCGGTGTCGGCTTAGGACCGCTGACAGCGGCGGCCTTCGTCACTGGAGCGCTGCTCAGCTCACTAGCCGGATATATCGGCATGTTTGTTTCTGTGAGAGCCAATGTTAGGACAGCGGAAGCGGCACGTTCGGGTTTGGACAAAGCTCTTGGTGTTGCTTTCAGAGGTGGCTCTGTCACAGGTCTTTTGGTCGTCGGCTTGGCTTTGCTCGGTGTGGCTAGTTTCTTTATCTTAACCCGTGATGTCAAAGCGATGGTGGGATTGGGTTTCGGAGCAAGCCTGATTTCGGTATTTGCCAGACTCGGCGGCGGCATTTATACCAAGGCTGCCGACGTTGGGGCAGACCTTGTTGGTAAGGTTGAAGCAGGTATTCCCGAGGATGACCCACGTAATCCAGCTGTCATCGCTGACAACGTAGGCGACAATGTTGGTGACTGTGCCGGCATGGCCGCAGACTTGTTCGAAACATATGCTGTCACCGCCATTGCCACCATGTTATTGGCCAGCGAGTTGTTCAAAACTCAGATCGCCAACGGTCGGTCGGAAATTTTATTGTATCCGCTGGTCCTGGGCGGTGCTTCCATTATTACTTCGATCATCGGCGCCTTTTTTGTCAAGCTGGGTAAAAGCAAAGACATCATGGGTGCCCTCTATAAGGGGTTGATCGTCGCGGGTGTTCTGGCTGCCGTCGCCTTCTATTTCATTACCAAATCAATGATGGCTGGTATTGGTGTCGGTTCAGGCATGTTCTTTCTGGCGTCGATGGTCGGTCTGGTGGTCACCGGACTGATCGTCTGGATCACTGAATATTACACATCCACCAGCTTCGGTCCGGTGCGGAGTATCGCCAAGGCTTCCGAGACAGGACACGCCACCAACATTATTGCTGGATTGGCAGTCTCCATGCGCTCGACAGCCTTACCTGTGCTTGTGATCATTGCTGGAATTCTAGTTTCTTACAGCTTGGCGGGAATTTTTGGCGTCTCTCTGGCCGCTATGTCCATGCTCAGTATGGCCGGCATAATTGTGGCGATTGACTCCTACGGGCCGATTACCGATAACGCAGGCGGCATCGCAGAAATGGCCGAACTACCAAAAGAGGTTCGCAACGTAACCGATCCGCTTGACGCCGTAGGTAATACCACTAAGGCCGTCACCAAAGGCTACGCGATCTGTTCTGCCGGATTGGCGGCTATTGTCTTATTTAGTTCGTACAATCAGGAACTGCAAGCTCGTCTGCCTGCCGGGTCATCGATCACTTTTGATCTGTCCGACCCGTTTGTCCTCGCCGGGCTTTTCCTTGGCGGTCTGATTCCCTATTTGTTTGGCGCTATGGCCATGGAAGCGGTTGGCTACGCCGGTGGATTGGTCGTGGAAGAAGTGCGTCGTCAGTTCAAGGCCATCCCCGGGATTATGGAGGGAACGGCCAAACCCGATTATGCTGCATGCGTTGACATCGTTACTAAGTCAGCGATCAAGCAAATGATCGTGCCCGCATTATTGCCCGTTTTGACACCGGTGGTGATCACTCTCCTCGGTGTATTCTGGCTAAATGATGCCCTGCCCCACCAGTACGCTGCAGCCAAAATGTTGGGTGGAGTCCTTGTAGGCAGCATCGTCACAGGCATTTTTGTTGCCATTTCTATGACATCAGGCGGCGGCGCTTGGGACAATGCGAAAAAATATATCGAAGAAGGTCACTACGGCGGCAAGGGTTCCGACGCGCACAAGGCGGCTGTCACTGGCGACACAGTTGGCGATCCATACAAGGATACTGCTGGACCAGCGATCAATCCGATGATTAAGATCCTCAACATAGTGGCATTGCTTCTGGTGGCATTCCTTGTCAGATGATTTAGACAGAAATCCAATCGTTGACGGTTTTTTTGTTCCAGGCCTCTGTATTATTGGAGATTGCTTTGCAAGTTTGAGACAGGTTCGAGGCAAGTTCGAGGCTGGAAAGAATGCAGATTCGAATTGGTAACAGACAAGATGAGCCGGCAGTACGAGAGTTGGTACGACAATTAATAGATGAGATCGGTAGGCCATGGGCTACCCAAGAAAACGAATCTGATCTGCAAAATATGGAAGCTGAGTACATCGGACGCGATGGCATCTTTCTGGTGGCCGAGGAAAAGGAAAAAGTCATTGGTTTTGCAGTGGCCCGGAAATTGAATGACCAAATATGCGAAATTCGGCGCATCGTCATCGCTAAAGAGTGGCGCGGACATGGGCTCGGCAAGCGACTCATCAAACAGATCATCGAGTTTGCTCGCCGCTTAGAGTATCGTTATCTGGACGCGATCATGGATCCAAGATTCAAAATCAGTCAAAACTTGTTCGACGAATTAGACTTTCAGATGATTAGTAAGTCTGATGCCGCCGTTTACCGTCACCAGCTGTCATCTTGCTGATGATGGTCTGAGCAAGCCAACCTTGCTCAAGCGACCGATTGGCCGCTTTGTAGAGCTCGATCGAGAATTCGCTGGGTTTGCGAATGACCGTAAGCGACCATCGCCTCACATTTCGATTTCGGCAAGGCAAAAGAGAGAATACCGACATCGGGCATTCCCACTGGCACAACGATATGATTGACCGGGTCTCGATAATAGAAATCCAAAGCCGAGCCACCAATTACTTCCAAAAGATGAGCGAGAAATTCTGCGGGCGATATCGGTTCACTGGGTAACCGGCGAGCAAATCCCAATTTGCTCACAATAGCTGGACCCTTACAGAAGTGGCCCGGGTGGGGATGATGGATACCACCATCAATGAGGACGCGGGACGTGAGCAAGGTTTTTGCCAAGCGCTCACTAATTTCTGTCGGTTTCTCCAAGATTTTCAACTCCCAGACTTTCATCAAGCGTTTGCTTAGCTCGGCTGGTATCTTATGTTTCGGGAAAAGATTGCTTGATTCGGCAGCACGTTCAACCACTATTGGCTTCATTACTAATGGGAAGGCGCATGATGCGGCCATGGCGCTGAGCAAATCGTAGTTATTGCCTTCGAAGATCACCGCTTTGCCGTTAAAAAGGTTAGAGGCTACTATGCGTAGATTTTCTTTGGGACGCAAATGGTATTTCTTGATTATGACCTGCAAGATATTTTGGAAATCCCAGAGCACCTTATAGGGCGAAAGGATCTTGCCGGAGGCAGTGACCCACTTACGCCAGTCCGAATTTAGATCTTCCAATTGCGTCCGTTCTATCAGACTGTTCAACTCATCGCAAAGCAGATCGGTTATCTCATCAGGCTTAAAGCCATTGACATAAAATGTGGCGATCAAAGAACCGATGGAAATACCGGTAAAATGATCCGTTTTGATCTCTCTTTCGGCTAACGATTTCAAAAGGCCGATGTGGCCAAAACCTTTGATGCCACCGCCGCCCAAAACGATTTCAAAACCTCTCCGTCCACCATTAAGGTATTCGGTCCTTGCCAAGTCATGAGTCTCGGGGCTTTGCAAATTTTCTTTGCCAATAAACATTGCTTCTTGGGATTCCATTGTTTTCCTGTTTCTAGCTGGCGGCGATCTGCATCGTATGTGGTGACATCGCTATAGATTTGAATAATAATCAATCATTGGCATGTCTGACTTATATACCGCACCGCATCTTCAACTGCCCATTGAGCGCCGCACCCTCATTTAATGTACCCATACCTTAATGTACCTCATCTATGAACAAGAATTGGAATGATGTAGCTCAGGCAAAAATCATGAATTATCGTGTTGCTTGCCCTAAATTTGCCGAAACCGCCTGCGCCTGGTTTAAATCCCGGCGGGCGCTGGAACATTACTTAAGTGAGCACGACTACGTACCACAATTGTGGAGACGAGGTTGCGGCGCAAACGCAAACCGAATCGAGAAATAGTTTTATGAAGGCAGACATGGACAAGGGCGGCTTGAAGACGCTATGGTTGGGGCTGATGTTGGGCTTTCTGGTAGCCACCGCGCCGACTTGGTTAAATTCTCAAGCCAGCGCCAGTCACTACGACGCTCCCTGGATGCCCGGCGAAGTCCTGCCGATGAGCACACTCCATGTCGATCGATGGTAAATCTAGAGGGCCGAGGAAAACCTTTGGTCAGAGTTCTAAGCCTCAGGCTCGGAGAGTCTCGGCTGAATATCAACGTTCATTTAAGTCATCTAAAGGCTCAACTCAAGGTGAGTCCAGAGCTCAAGGTAACTCTAGAGAAGGATCGCACTTAAGCGATACGTCCCGCCGCAAGTTTGGGCGCCCTACCGATGGCCGTCCTGAGAGCTCGGAGCGGTTTGGCTCACGTCGTCGGCCGCCCAGGGACACTGAACGACCGGATAATGTCAGTCTCTTTCTTAGCGCTGCCATGTTGGAGTTGGCTGATGAGCTTGCTCAAGAGGCAAGGATGCCGTTAAGGAGCTATTTAACCGAAGCTCTCCGTTATATTCTCCTCGCCCATGGCAAAAGACTGGGCAAGTCCGACAAGTACATCGCCGAGTTTAAAAGCCAAAATAGAAAGGAGATTGGCACCTGGCGTGCAGATAAGAACACGCCAGCGAAAGAAATGGACAGTCAAGCCGTGCGAAAATCTCCTCGCGAGCAACTTGGGTTACCAAAACTGCCCGAAAGTGAAAACAAGACCGAGACCACGCCAAAATATCAGGGCGACTTCCGAACCAAAAGAACTCGCTCGGATGGCGATTTTAGTAGGTCTCGCGGAGCCTCTGGCAAGCCGTCCTCAAATGTCAAAACCAAATATGCTCGTGGTGCTAAAAAACCCTGGCCAAGCAAGAATCGCAATGTCGAAGGCAAATTGGCAGGAAAGGCTCGAGTCAGGCGGCGAGAAAGTTGAGAACAAAACCCTCTGCCTCCCGACTGTCTTCTTTTTAAGTCAACGATAGGACGAGCCGATAGTCAACTCGAGATATTGAAACAGGCAACTGTGGGTGACAAAGGCCAAGCCGGCAGCGCAAGGAATTGTCAAAAACCAGGCCAGAAGCATTTCTCTGGCGATCAGCCAGTGCACGCCCTTCCTCCGCTCGGCGGTACCGACACCCATAACGGTGGAGGCGATCACTTGCGAGGCCGATACCGGTCCACCTGTGATCGAGCCGGTCAAAACTACCGATGCCGATGCGAACTCCACTACGAAACCATGCACCGGCCGCAATCTATAAATGTCGCCACCTACTCGTTTAACAATGGCTGGAACCAGTGAGGCTATACCGAGCGCCATTACCAGCCCGGATATCAATCTGACCCAGTGGGGAATTTCAGTGTTCGGCAGGTACGCTGCTGCGTTTAAGCCCAAGACGACGATGCCCATCGCTTTTTGAGTATCGTTGGCCCCATGAGCAAAGGCCAGAATAGAAACGGTGACAAACTGTAGCCATTTGAGAGCGGCATTGACCTTCGTCGTAGATCGCGACAATAAGAGGATTGCCAGGCTTAAACAAAGATAGCCAGCCAAAAAGCCGATTAATGGCGAGGCAAAGAGGCTAATCACGACTTTGTACACTCCAGTCGGTCGGATAAAGCCGCCCAGCTCGCCCCACACGACGTATTTGAAACCATGACCGGCGGCAAACAGCGCGCCGATCATGCCGCCAACTAGAGCATGCGTTGATGACGAAGGAACCTTGATCACTTTGGTGATGTAATTCCAAAGAATGGCAGAGAATAGTCCGCTAGCGAGAATCGGTAATAGGGTTGGTTGAGCAGGCCAGCTAGTGATATGGCGAATCGTATCGGCGACTGCCGAACCACCAAGCAGGGCACCCAAGAACTCGCAGGTTGCGCACAAGACTATCGCTTGCAATTTAGTCATGGCCCGGCTGCCGATCGCTGCCGCCGCTACTGAACTGCCGTCTTGGAAACCATTTGTAAACGTAAACAAAAGGCTCAAGAAGACGACCAAAACAACGAGCGCCAGTACAGACAACTTGAAAATTCCTTCTCGCGCCGCCCTAACTCATCTTGATTATTACGTGCAGCAATTTCTCGCCCAGCCGATCGATTTTTTCTGCCCCATTCATCATCGAGCGATAGACCTCAGATGTTTTGAGAATCAATTTGAAATCAGTTTGAACGAACAACTGACTCATCGCCGCTCGATAATTCTTGTTGAATCTATTTTCTGATTTACGCGCCAGTTGGGCGTATTCTGCAGCCTCTCGGAGGTTAGCCTTCATGTGGTGCACAGAATTGTTGATCGAGCGCGTGCCTTCGACAAGCGTGCTCGCCATTTCTTTAAAGGACGGATGTTTCGGCGAGATCTGCATCGCTTCAATTTCACGCACAGTTGCTTTAGCTGAGTTGATGATCTCGTCCATAAAGATGGATATATCGTAGATATCTTCTCGATCGAAGGGAGTGACAAAGCTGTCGGCCAATTTTTTCTCAAGTGACAATTTCTCTTCGTCGGCCTGCCGCTCCAACTCTCTGACTTTTTGCCCCAAGAGTACATCGCCATCGGTGACGTATTCTTCCAACGCCACCATGCCAGCCAATGTCGTTTGAGACTGTTCGACCAAAAGTGCGAAGAAATCAATATTCGGCTCGAACAGTCTGGAAAACCAAAATTCTTTTTTCTCAGCCAAACTGCGTGCCATCACCTGTCGCCCCGCGCAAATCAATGAACAGAGTCAATATAGTTTAAGGACTCTCTTTTTCACTAAAGATGAGAATTATCCAACGCACTGGTCAATGCGGGCCGAACCCTGATGACTGGCAGGATCTGTCCAATTTTGAAAGGGGAGAGCGCAGTATCAAATTCGGTGGCGCGAAATGTCTTCCAGTTCTATGTACTGAATCGGCTCGGTGATCGCATCGTCATCGACAACCCGTCTATCTTTCTTGCATTGCCGGAGAGGCTTGAACGACCAATTGAAATTGCTTATGCGCAGAAGACCTCCAGCTATTTGGCGGCAGGCCTTGAGGCGAAGTTGCAATCGGCTAGACCAGGACAGCTTTTGGCGGGCGGAGCCGTATAGTGCCTCACTAATGCCCACCGGAGAGAAGAAATATACTGTCTTGCCAACTGTCAACTTATCGTCGGGCTTCAACTTCAATCGACCGGCCAAGACTCTTTTTGTATTGAGTACTGTACCGTTTTTACTGCCCAAATCTTGAATATAAAACTCTCCATTGATCAGCGTAATAACGGCATGACGCCGAGAAATGGCGCTGTCTGTTTTCACTTGGATATCAGCACTCGAACATCGGCCGATTACCAATTCGTCGCGATCGAGCACGTGAATTTTGCCACGATTAACCTCGACCAAACACGCCAATAAATTCTGTCTTGGACAAGTTGCTAATCTGTCAAACATGGCAAACGCAATGAATCAATTTTGGGATCTAGTAAAGAGAGCTTGCCAAATATTAGCGCAAATTTAGAATTCCGCAAGTAGCTAGATAACATTTCCGACAGGTGGCAACCCTTAACATTATTCTGTGGCTGGCTTTGCCAAGCAAACTTAAGGCTAGAATGTTTGCCTCAGTCTTTGCTCAAGGAGTCATATTTACTAAATGAAGGCACTTGTTCTAGATAAACCAGGCACACCGGAAACCCTATATCCATCAGATATCGAAGAGCCAATGCCGGCAGCTGGGGAAGTGCGGGTGAAAGTTCACGCCGTTGGCCTCAACCCTGTCGATTACAAATTGGCGAAATCCGGTTTTCCGGGTTGGGCATACCCTTTCATTCTCGGACTGGATGTCGCCGGTGTTATTGATGCTGTAGGCCCAAATGTAGAGGAATGGCAGCCCGGTGACCCAGTCTACTATTTTGGTGATCTGACACGTCCCGGCGGTTACGGGCAATATGCCATCGTGACGACCCGCACGTTAGCTTGGTTGCCGGACGGATTGTCGTTTACGGATGCCGCCGCTTTGCCCTGCGCTGGTTTCACGGCCTTTCAAGCCATCCATCGCAAGTTGCGTGTGCAATCTGGAAAGACAATTTTAATTCATGGTGGCGCCGGCGGTGTTGGGGGATTCGCCGTACAATTAGCCAAAGCTGCTGGGCTTAAGATCATTTCTACTTGCTCCCGGCACAATAATAAGTTCGTCAAAGACCTAGGCGCTGACGAAATCATTGATTATCAAAATGAGAATGTCGTGACAAGAATTAACGATCTTACTGGCGGTCGAGGTGTCGATTACATTGTTGATACCGTCGGTAGTGAGAGTGCCACTATTGGTTTGGAAATGCTCGCGTGCAATGGAGCGATCGCCTGCATCGCCGGACTTCCTGACATGACTCAACTTCAGCCATTTGTTAAAGGGCCGTCGGTACACGAGGTCTTTTTAGGTGGAGCGTATATTACGCAGGATGGTCAAGCGCTGGATGATTTGGCGAAGATCGGCATGGAATTAGGCGCGCTCGTAGTCAAAAAGGTCATTCACCCGATGGTAGAAGAGACTGTAACCTTGGAAGATATCCCTGACGCGTTAGTGCGGCTGTCGATGCGGCACGTCCGCGGTAAAATCGTCGCCAAGATTCCGCAGAACGAGTGATCGATCGTCAACCTGGTAACTGATCAAGGACAGTGACAGTCCAAATACTAACGAAATTGTTAAACTGAGACGCTCTTATTGCTGTGAAGCGGCTCAATGTTAACGAGATTGTTTCAGATGCATCTTGATGACATGGCGCACGCTTAGCGATTCTTCAGCATTCTGAATGATAATTCAGCGATTGTGCAAAATTGATTTCAAGTTTTTGCTGCATGGCAAATGGTATTTATAAGGTGGACTGCGATCTAAATGGTCCATTAACGGCTGGGTAAATCTATTGCAGATTTCCGTAAGCCAAAAGAAAGGGGCGGCTGCCGCCCCTTTTTGTTTATCTTTTTGTTTATAAAGTAACTAGGACCGGCGCCCGTCTTATTGCAACAGAGAGTCTAGTTTTTTAGACAATTCCGTTTTCGGCGATAAACCAACGATTCGGTCCACCGCCTTGCCATTTTTATAGGTAATGAAAGTAGGAATGGAGTTGATTTTGAACTCCGCGGCTAATTTATTGTTGGTGTCTACATCTACGCGGAGGAATTTGACTTTATTGGCATACTCACTCGAGAGTTCATCAATCACCGGTGCCATTTTTTTGCATGGACCGCACCATGTTGCGTAAAAGTCTACCAATACTGGCTCTTTTGAATTTAAAACATCATTTTTAAACGAGGCGTCTGACGTGCTTGGCACTTCAGCCTGACAAATATTGAAAGAGCCGATGGCCCACAGTGCTAATCCAAGGACGGCGGCCATAATAAATCGTCTCATCCAATAACCTCCTCTTTCGTGAACCCTACGCAAGCGAGCCAAAACGAACAAGCGACGTCTGTTACCGTACAGTAAAGCAAATGCCGTGCTCGATGTACAGCGGCGTTACATTGAGTAGCCAAGCTGCAGTCGCGTTTATTGTCTTGTCTTTTCATGAGCTCAGCTATGAGTACTGGTCTTCCTGGTCTTTGGCGCCTGTGGCTCAGACGTGGTAGTAGTCAACCAGTGGAAGGATTTGTATATGGATTCGCTGACTGTGTCGGTGTTCTTAAGAGTGCCGTTAGCGGTAAAGGCAAAAGGTCTGGCACTGGATGCATTTTCCTTAGTTGAGCCGGCTTTACTGCCTGCGGTAATTATCGACGGAATGTCACTGACCACATCGGTTATTTTTTCCACGCCTAAGAATGGCGCGACGAAACCCAACGGCCCTCCCGTTGCTACACGAGCAACGGTCCCCAGTGCCTGCATCTTGACCTTATCATTGTTTAAATCTACCAAGCCATCGGCTTGCAACCGAAAATCAGATGAGGCGAGAGCAAACTTCTCAAAATTGAGCCTGCCGTTTCGCAATTGGAATTGAGAACTGAGCTGATCGAAATCGCCGGAGTCAGGAGTCGCCACGCTAGCCAGCACATTGTTGAAGTTGAAACCCAACACTCCTGATTTGAGCAAATTCGCCTGATTGATTTTTCTCTTAAGCAAGCCGACGCGAGCTAGACTACCGTTGGCGATCTTCACTGTGCCGGAAGCATTGGCAGTCCTCAAGAAATCTGGGCGCGAAAAGGCCAGCACTGAAGTGTGCAAATCAAGATCAAGGTCCATCGTCCCAGTTAGCTCCTTAGGAGCGTCAAGTAATCCCGCAAGCAGAGTATCGGCATCCAAACCATTGAATTGAATGTGCCCTTTCAAATCCCCATCTTTCGTGATTAAGCCGTTCAGCTGGAAACTGCCACGTGCCAAATTGCCCATTACTTTTAGGTTGTAACTGGAGTTGCTTGCCGGCGATATCGTCCCGTTTAAATTAGTCACATTTAGCTTTTTAACTGTCGCTTTGGCGATATCCAGGTTCAGCGAACCTTCGATCATCTGGGAACCGGGACCTGGTGGATTAAACCAATCAGGAGCCTTGATCACTCCGCTGACGTGACTGAGATTCCATCTGGGAATTGCTAGATTATTCAACCTAACACCGCCTCTAATCAGCGGGTCGCTCAAAGAACCTTCTACACGCACGCCACCACGAAAGGTGCCAGCAGCGTCGTTCGGCATATTGCCGGCCGTCGGCGCCGCCGCAATTAAGTCCTGGACTGAAGTGAAGCCCGGTGTGAAGAGGTGACAACTGATTTGCGGAGAACCGGTCGAGGATCTGTTGTCGTACGTACCCTCAGCTTTAAGGACCAAGTTGCCAACCGCGATTTGACCATCATCAAGGGACGTGTATGCAGGACGAATAGAAAGGTTGCCTTGGACAGAGGCATCAGTGCCCGCTGCTTTGCTAAAGTTGCCAAACGGCGTTTTTACAAGAAGTGGCGATGCTTTGTCAGCCTTGCCAAAAAAATGGAGGACTCTAGCGTTTTCTGTGCCAAGGTGCCCTTGAGAACGAGAGTTTTTGCATTTTGTGCTGACACTTGGCAGTTAGAGTTGAGGAGTTGACAAAGATCGTTGGCCTCGAGATTGGAGGTCAGATCCAATTGATAGCTTCTCCTGCCCGAATCGCCAACGTTTCTAACCAGTCCTTCCGCGCCAAAACCTGATTTGCTAACGTATCCTTGCACGTTAGAGACCGTCAAAATGTCGTTATCAATCGACAATAATCCATTCACGCCGTGGATCGGCATAGCAGCTAGCGAGACAGACAACGAATGTAACTGCAATTTACCTTTTGCTACTGAGTGGCCAGACTGATCGGCTTGGTAATGCAAATACCCGGCCACTTTTCCATACGGTGATTCGATCGCATTCTGACGCAGAAATGTGAGATACGGCTCCCGCACCATAGATGGTGTCCTATCGGCGGCTAAGTAAGAATGTAGATCCTTCAACCCCATGCCTCGAGAATGGACGATCAGTTTCCTGATACGAGAATCTTTGGATAAAGTATCGATCGTTAGGCTCGCTCGCAAATCGCTTCTAGGCGTGCTGATTTGCACGTTTTCCATCTTCAACGAGTCGTGGTCGTAAGACACGTGTCCCGATTGGATATGCATTGGTTTGTCGGAACCGAACGGCTCAAACGAAATATCATCAGGAATGACATCGAGAGTTATGGCTGGTGCTTCGATGCCGCCAGAAATTCGCATATCTATCTTTTTAACAGTGCCAAAAAGTAATTGTTCGGCCAATAATGGAGACTTTACGCCCAGATCGGTTAGCACCAGCTTGGCGTTGGAAAGATCTATGTCCCGAGCAGTCAGGCGAACATTCAAAACGGGGCGTTTGGTCATAACCGCGTTGCCGCTCAAGGCGAACTGTCCTTTACCAATATTGCCTTGTACGTTGTTCAAGGTCACCATATCTTTGTCTATTTTCAGGTTGCCGCCTGTCAATTGGAAAACTCTCGTTTTTGCTTTGTCTTGTATATAAATATTGCCGACCTGAGAGTCCAAGAACATTGCTGGTCTTCTGAGCGTGCCAGAGACCTTCAACTTCGCCGAACTCAATTGCCCGGATAGGCGATCCGCCGCCGTCTTGGGCAAATGAATCGACAATGAGTCGGCGAGAGAGCGCACTGCTTCAAGATCAATCTTGGTGCCGCTGGCGATCATATTTACCGGTCGGTCTTGATCGGTGCTGATCAAACCTCTGACTACAAATGAGCCTCCTTTGAGTCTCCCCTCAAGATCGCTCACTAAGTAGTTTTGTCCATTGAAATGAATTTGACCGCCGGTTAGTTGAAGCAACCTGGCCTGCCCTTTCGGTCGCAAACAAATTCCTGCCGGTTGAATGTTCACCGCCAAGCTGATCTTTTGCTTCTCTCTTGTGACATTTGCTTGAGCTGACTGAACTACCCCGCTCAACAAATGCGCTGCCGGTAAATCGGTCATGAGATTGAGCTGAGTCAGGCACTGTTGAACCGTGCCGAGATCGACAGCCTGAACACCCAGGACAGCGTTAAAGTCGCCTTTATCGTTGAGTGCACCTTTGAGAGTAAAGGTTCCGGCGCCAATTTTGCCCTTGATCTGGTCACCAGCGATCGAGTCTTTGTCCAACTTCAATCTGCCGCTCAAATCGTTAAGGGCAAAATCGGAGCCGGCTACCGAAATTTTTGCGCCTCGCCAGTCGATGCTACAGCCATTACCTTTGATAGCACCATCCGTATTCAGAGCAGAGTGTGCTTGAGTATTTTCGAGTTTTCTGATTTTTGAGTGGCTGCCGGCTAATGTCGAGAACTGTTCGTCAGTGTTTATCAGAAAAATCTGTTCAACTAAGTCCCCCTTGGTGTGAAGTTTGTCGACAGATAGACGAAGTCTCGGGTTTTGGAAAAGCAGGCTAGCTATCAACTCTTTGCTGGGGATACCAGATGCTTTGATCTTCAACTCGACTGGGGCGGTTATAGCCGGCGGTGAAAATCCCAAGACTGAAAGGCTACTTGGGTCAAAATCATCTATTTTTGCATCAATTGAACAATTTTTCTGGCGCCATTGGCTCAAATCACCACTGCCGGTGCCAGAAACGGAGACCCGTGTAGTATATCGAGCTTGCGGAATCGATACCGATAGTGCGTACGGCCAGAAGATTTTGCCGAACGACCGATCAAGCTTGAACTGAATCTTAGTCAGATCGACGCTAAGCGCTTTTACCGGCGAAAGGCCGTTACCTTCTGTGCTCGCGTCCCGGATATGCACAAGACCGTTCTTGCAGACAACATATGTAATGTTTCTCAGACCTTCAAAATTCTGCAGGTCGGAGAAATTCCACTTCCCTTTCGCCAGGCGAATCGCCCAGAACTCCGGGTCTTGGAATTCTATATGGGAAGGACAAACCTGGCCGCCTAGGAGCGGCAGCAAAGCTAACGAAATGTGAGTCGAACCAGCATTGATAAAAGGTTGGCCGCCGAGTTCATCAATTTTTATCGCTGTCGTCTCGAAATCTAATCCGTCGAAATCTACTTTCCATTTGATCTGGCCAGCCAACCCGACGATGAATGTTTTGCCCGATCGCCAATTCCAGCCGATGCTGGGTCCAGTTTTTCTCAAGGTAGTTGACAAGCAGGTGAATAGAAAGCGCTGCCAAGGAGACCATTGTCAGAGCACAGACTAAATACATTGGCCAGGCAATCGGGCGGGCATGCTTGGCAGGCGATTCTTTGATCGAGTTACTAATTACCACAATTTCTACGCCCTGACTAAGTTAGTCTCTATATTGACAAGACTGGATTGAGTAAACGTAGTTCCAAGCTTTTCGTAAGATAAATTGATGACTGACTGACAGACGAAGAAAATACCAATTTTCGATTGGCGGCTCGGTTTTTTTGGCCTGGGTTCAGCCGTTAGTTTGTCCGGGATCAGAAGCCGAATAAACTTGGGACAATTGCTAGCACCCAAAGTGCTTGCATGTTTGTGCTTTTGCCATGATCATGGCGGTGAGCCAGTTATAGCGTGCCATCAATTATACCGTACCCGATCATTAACCTGCATACCGGCACCAGCAAAAGGTAGATTTCGACTTTTTGGGGCACTTGATACCACCAGCAGTGAAGCCCTTTGTAAGTAGGGCAAAATAAACGGATCAGTCTAATTGTCGACAATCATGATTAAATTCTTGGTTCATATGGCGGACTGACAGCGGCTTATGCTAATACTGAGTATTGGTTATCCGAGAAAAATTGATGGCGGCAGAGAACAAGAAAGTCCTTCTCGCTGAGGACAACATCGTCAATCAGAAGCTAGCCGCGCTGCTCTTAACGCAGTTGGGGCTGCCGTTCGATGTGGTTAGCAATGGCTCGCAAGCCGTTCAAGCTGTTCAAAATGGAGCATATGCGATTATCCTGATGGATTGTCAGATGCCTGAAATGGACGGCTTCCAGGCCACTAAAGCGATTCGAAAATTAGAGGCATTGAACAATAGCTACACGCCGATTATCGCTGTTACTGCCTTAGCCATGGTTGGTGATCGTGAGCGCTGTATTGCGGCAGGAATGGATGATTACATTTCCAAACCGATTGACCGGCAAGTTTTGAAGATCAAATTGAATCATTGGCTGCAAAGAGAATTTGTTTTGCGCAACCAGGAACTGGCACGGAAATATGATCAAGCGATGACTACGCCGATCTCCGAGAGCGAACCGATCTCACTCAGCGAATTGCGCGAATTTTACGGGAGCGACCTGGATGACGTTTTGCGGACGTTCATCGCCGCAACTGAGAGCCACCTTGCCGAGATCAAAAAGGCGATTAGCGAGCGAAATGCAGAGCAACTAGCTCATTTAGCCCACGAGCTGAAGGGTTCTAGTGCTTCCATAGGTGCTAAGCAGATGGCTAAGTTGGCACTATTTCTTGAACGAGCGGCCGGCTTGAGAGATTGGCCGGAGGCCAATGACACGTTCGACGCTCTCGGTGGATCCTTCCAGTCTGTTCGCCACTTTCTACAAGACGTTGAGGACGCCTCCCCGGCTCAAGCGACAATTTTGCCGCGCAGAGAATAATGCCGTCATCAGGCTTTCTGGCATTTTTCGGGGAGAATAGAACTTTTGACCGACCTCAGCGGCAACTCAGTTAAAGCCAGATTAACGGCTGTCGTACAGAGTAAAAGCACTGCGTAGAGCTGAAATACAAGGTCGATCGAGTTGACCAGACAAACGCGCACATGCTCAATTAGAAGATGGCTAAGATTGGCGGCATCGGCGGCAGAACCGCCATAAAGCCGCAAATTCTGGGCAATGACCGCTTTTAACTGTTGAGAGGCAAGTGGATGATGAAGAGCTTGCATAACAGATGGGGGCAACCGAGCTGGCAAATTGAGCGGCAATTGCCCGTTGTAGAAAGACAACATTAGGGCGCCAAAACTGGCAACGCCTACCGTTCCACCGATCGAGCGAAAAAATTGCGAAAGACCGGTCACCGTGCCGAGCAAATCGTCACTGACAGCATTTTGGATGACAACGGTATAAATGGGCAGCAATAATCCCAGTCCTACACCGACAAGTAACATGCAGATCAAAATCAAAGGGATCGATGAATGCACAGTCACTCGAGATAAAAGAAAAACACCAACAGTCATGCAAATCAAGCCAGTCAAGATCACGGCTTTGTACTTGCCTGAGTGAGACATCCAATAGCCACCGACGACACTGAATATGGCCACATTGATAATCAGAGGGCTCAGCAATATGCCGGATTGAGCTGCCGACAGCCCGAACACGCTTTGCATAAAAAGCGGAATCAGAAGGGTTGAGCCAAACATACCCACGCCTGTGACAGCCAGAGAAAAGAAGAGAAATGACGATCAGCCGGTTTCCAAACAGAGATAACGGTAGAAAAGGCGCTTTTGCCCGGCGTTCAAACACGACAAACAAAATAAAGGCCAGTGCCGAAGTGACAAACCACAACCATTGAAAAGTCATTGGCTGTCTGTCAGGGGATGCGCTCAAACCAAGCAACAAGGTTGCCGTCCCCAGGCAAAAGGCGAATACGCCCTGCAAATCGAACTGCAATACAAAATCTGCTTTCTGTTTGACGATCATCTTTTCTGGAAAGCAGAGCACAAAGATGAGCAGACCGAGCAGACCCAGGGGGAGATTGATAAAAAACAGCCAACGCCAAGAAGCCACATCAGCAACGTATCCGCCCAACGCCGGACCGACAGTTGACGCTACGGCAAACACACCCGCGAATAAGCCTTGATACCTACCCCGCGTTCTGGGCGGCAACAAATCGGCGACCACACTAAATGAGAGACCGACAATGGCACCACCACCGATACCTTGAGCAAGCCGGGCCCAAATTAGCTGATCCATGCCATCTCCTGGCAATCCGTAAATTTTGCCAGCCAAGCCACAAAGAAGCGAAGCACAAATAAATAGAATGACACTGCAGGAAAGAGTGATTTTGCGCCCATACAGATCGGACACTTTGCCTAAAACAGGGACCGTCATCGTCGATGTCAAAAGATAGGCTGTGGTCGCCCAGGCATAGCGATCGAAGCCACCAAGCTGAGAGATGATCCGGGGCATTGCTGTGGCGATCACAGTCTGATCCAGAGCGGCTAAGAGCAAAATCATCTGCAGCGCGACTATCGTGCCAACGAAGTGCTTGGTTTCCTGCTTGATCTCTTTGGGCTCAGACTCTTGCATCATCGCGTTTAGCATCTTAGATTGTTTAGCTTATTAGGTTTTGGAGACGAACTCAACATCAAGCCAAGAGAGATTCCAAAATCGACTTGGTGATGGTCTTGGCTTTCGATTGACGATGCTACGTCTATTTGCTTGTTTGCAACTGATTGGCTGTGTTTGGTTTTTGCGTAAAGCGATCAAATAAAGCACCAATTGTAGTGCCGATCTGATTGGCGATGCGATTAAGCCAGTCTTTAGTCCGCCAAGAAATGTCCAGGTCGCGATCCGCGATCCGTTGTTGCAAGCGTTCGATGTAATCATCCGCAGACGGCAAATTTTCATCCAGCGCGTGCGCCCTCTCATAGCAGGCAAGCGCTATCTTATAATCCTGAAAATGCAGCTCAAATTCATGACCCAACCGAAAGACAGCATTTGCGTCCCGAGGGTCTCTCTCAATACACTTGGCGTATTCTTGCACGGCAAGCCGATGCATACCAACATCTGCCAATACGTCAGCGAGTTCGCGATGAAACGACGGCCATTTGAAGATTTTTTGGTTGTGGTCGAGATTGTAGCTAGTGTTAGCGATAATTGACTCCGCTAATTTGCTATTGGTATGGCGCAAGCATCTGGTCAATAGTCTCTTCATCGGTTGATCGTCAGTTGTCGGATCGCGCTTAGAGCTGAGAGCCATTTGGACAATCGCCGGTTCGATCGCTTCAGGATAGCGTCCACACCAATAGGCAGTTTGAGCATATAGGGTAGCCACTTCCGGCAGTGTCTTGAAGGTCGGGTAGGTCATCTGCAAGGGTAAAAGCGCGGCCTTGAACGAACCCAACTTGGCGAATGCCATACCAGCGGTCAAAGCTGCCAAAGGAGTATTGGGCTGAACTTTCATTTCTTGACTGGCTTCCAGGATCGCATCCCAGTTTCGTCCCTTTTCCAATGCCACCCGCGCTAAGCCAAGATGAGCACCGGGAATCACCTTTCCAGAGTGGGCAGCTATGCGATACAGCTTTTCCGAATCATAGAGATCGTGCTTACGTAAAAACAAATATTGGGCGCTCCAGAAAGCGACGGAGGGATCGTCGGGAAAGTTAGTCTGGGCAATTTTCAGCAGTTTTTCTACGGTGCGATCGTTACCCAATGCCATTTGCTCTTTGATCAATTCTGTAATCGGGCCGGAATCTGAGTGACTGTATTTGGTCGCCAGATCAAATTCGCGGGTTGCTTCGTCGACAAGGCCTAGGCGGTCGTAGCACATGCCGAGAAGAAAATGAGCCTGATAGTTCTTCGGCTCTTTCTCGATATAGCTGCCTAATTGGTTTAGCAGTTCGTCAGTCGGCCTGTTATTTTTCTTCAGTTCGAGGTCGGCCTTTTGCAAGAATGAATCGGCTGCAGCCGCCGCTTGGGCAATCAGCGGTTTCAAAACGAGGATAGCCAGGGCACACAACAGGGCGGCACCGAAAGGGCTCGTGGTTCTGCATTTTGTTCGGAACACGCTATCTCCCTGAGCTGAGTGTGATCATTCAACCGTGTCTGTCCGAATTGGCCCGACAGTACGGTCATTACAAATGTACGATATTGTCCGCTCTCTTCTCTTTGTCCGCTCGGATATTTGCAGGAGCCAAAAAGAGGTGATTAATCTGCTCTTTAGCGCATGGCCATCCATGGTGGGGGTATAATAAAATCAAGTTTATCTTTAATTGTAAGCTGCGATACTCTAATGCTCAGTCGCCGGAATCCGTCAAAGGTAGTTTTGAGGATTTTCTCAAATGAAATATACCAATCGAAAATGCAAAGGCTCAGCGATTGCTGAATTTGGACCGGCGTTGTTTATCATTTTGATCATGTTCTTGTTCCCCATCATGGATATGCTGTATCTAGCCGCTGCCTATGCTTCCGGTTGGTATGAGAACCATCTCTGCGTCCATGAGGTCGCCTGTCACGATCCGACCGATGCATCCACGATCTACAACATATCTACTGCGAGTGTTCCCGGTAGCGTGCCGCAAGTATGGGGCAATTCCGGCTTGTGTGGCTGGCTCGGTGGCCCGGTCAACTGCGGGGTGGTAAATACAGTGAACTTTATCCTCATTAATAGCTCGACTAATAACCCCATCGGTTCTCCAGTGTCTGCCGGACCTGGTTGTGCACCTATGCAGATCTCACCAGGGGTCTATCAAGAGGTGGGTTTCTGCAACGTCAAAACCACCATGAACATCAATCCTTTTGTGCAGCTCCCTTGGGTTGGCGCAGTACCTGGGCTGAATGCACCAGTTACACTTACTTACGACGACCAACGACCGCAAGAAGAGAAAGGATTTAAGTAAATTGATGGGCAACGCTGAAGTGCGTGGCAGGCGAACTAAAGCCGGCGGTAGTCTGGCCGAGACTGCAGCCGGCTTGATTTTTCTCATTCCTGTCTTTCTTTTCTTATTTGATGCGGCGGCTCTGGTCATTTCACAGACTGAAAACGACGCCTTAGCCAAGCATGCTGCCCGTGCCGCGGCTGACCAACCCACCGGGCAGGGACAAGCGGCGGCTCAAGATGTGGTTAATACTTTCGCTGCCGGTAATCCTTCTTTATGCTCTCAAGCCAAGCTTGTGTCATGCACATACTCAACTAACGGTATTGTCACTTGTGTTACTCAGGTAACTTGCATCTTGCCTGTGCCTGTTCCATTCGGTGGTCCTGCCTCTCAAAACTTTCAGTCCACAGACTCTGAACCGGTAGTCGGCGAACTACCACAGTGATTAGTGATCTCGATCAGTGACCAGCTTCGCTTTGATCGTTGGTGGCAGTATTTGGCCCTGGCGTTAACTCCGGCACAAGCACAATTGGCAATTTCTTGATCGCTATATCTTTGACGTCCACCAGTTTCACTGCCGGCTCATTTTCCGTGGCGCTCTGCAAAATCTTTTCCAAAGATAGTTTGCTGGCATCGTAAATTACGACAGCGCCGTAGGGCGGGCGCAGCATCACCGCCGCCTTTACCGTACCTGGCAGTCCCTTCATCCGCTGCTGAATTTTATGCAAACAGATGGCGCAACTCTTGCCGGTGACACGAAAATCAACTCGATGCAACGCCCGGGCATTATAGGCAGGGATTTCCTCTTCGAAGGCGCCGGAACTTAAGACCTCATTTTCGGACTTGGCCACAGCGAAAAGATTGATCGAGGTTGTGACCAGGTACATGGTCAAGATTACGGCCACAAGTCTCCAGCTGATAACGGTCATTTATAGCGCCTCCCTCAACAACAGCTCCTCTAATCTCGCCGCTCTCGCTAAAGTTCAGTCTACGGACCTGATCGGATTTGATTATTTGGCACAAGATATTGATAACCGTGGGACGCCAAATAAAGCTGGAAATCCTGACGTAGATCAAGCGCCGTTTTTCGATCATAAGGCACCGGTTGAAACGGTTGTATGAGAGCCAGATGGGCGACGCCGTGTTCCATGCCTTTTGGCTTACCCATTTGATCGAAGAATTTGATCCACGATTCTTGGTACATCGCTCCCGGTCCTTCTGGCCTAAGATATTGCATTTCTTCTTGCTGATACGATTCGTGGATTTTTCCTGTTGCTCTCTCCACCTGAATGGTCGTGGCGCGAAAATGCATTTGCATTTGCTGGGCCGTGATTAAGACCGGCTCGCGTACTAAAACCGTTTTCCATTCGGTCCATTGCGGCAGGTCTTCTCTTTCGCCATATGGCTCATTATGATGGTGCCATATGCCACCCTGGTTGTCGACTTGGTCTCCCCAAAAATGATTGACTCGACTGAGTTGGGTTTGGCCTGTGCCATCCGGACCGAGATACGTCATCACTTCACGGTGCCAAATACCGGCTGCCCAGGTGGGAATCCAATACCAACCTTGAGTGGTGCCCATCGCTGGGAGATTGGCTTCGTTAAAGGTTGAGCCTGCCCTCAGCGCTGGTTCAACCGCCGGCAGTGTCTCGCTCAAACTTACACCGCCTTGCAACGGCTCCGCGCCGGCTGGCAAATAAAGGTTGCCCAAAAAGCAGGTAGCGAGCAAAATTAGAAGCAGTTGTTCAAATACTATGCTGGTCATTATGTTGGTTGGACAAAGCCTGGCTAATTGCTTGAGCATACGGAGGTCTAAGTATTCCTGCTTCTGTAATAATGCCGGTGATCAAATCGGCAGGCGTAACGTCGAATGCCGGATTGAGCGCAGATGCTCCAGCTTCTGTTGTCATCGCCCCTTCTTGCTCAAGCACTTCTGACGGATGGCGCTCTTCGATGGGAATTTCTGCACCGCTCGCCGTAGTGGCATCAAACGTGGAAAGCGGAGCGGCGATATAGAACGGGACACCATGATGTTTGGCCACGATAGCCAAATTGTAAGTGCCAATTTTATTCGCGCTGTCGCCATTACGCGCTATGCGATCGGCACCGGTGATCACCATGTCGATTTTGGACTTTTTCATCAAGTAGCCAGACATACTGTCACAGATTAGTGTGGCGGGGATTTGATCCTGATGCAATTCCCACATTGTTAGTCTCGCGCCCTGGTTGCGCGGCCTCGTCTCGTCTACATAGACATGTGGATTTAATCCGTTGAGATAGGCTACGCGCACAACACCAAGCGCCGTTCCCCAGCCACATACCGCCAAAGGGCCGGCATTGCAATGGGTAAGAATGGCCGCGTTTGCTGACAGCAAGGTACAACCAAAATTGCTGATCTTCAAATTGACGGCGAGGTGCTCATCCAATATCGCTTGGGCAGTGGCTAACGTCTGAGAACAAAAGTCCTCCGTCGAAACTTTGCTTGACAATAAATTCAGAGCCGCAGAAAGCATACGGTCGGTTGACCACCGCAGGTTAACTGCCGTAGGCCTTAGCTGATCGAGCTTTTCTTTGGTCACTTCTAGGAAATGTTTTAGTTCGCCACGTGAATTCAGTTTGGACTGCCGGTTTGCCTCCAGCGCAAAGCCAAAGGCCGCAGCCACACCTATTGATGGTGCGCCGCGCACGATCATGTCTTTAATGGCCAAGCAAATCTCGTCAAATTCTGTCGCGTCAAAGTAAACAAACTTGTGCGGTAGCTGCCGCTGGTCTACAAGCAGCAAGTGTCCGTGCTCAAACTTAAGCGGCAAGGTCCCGCAGCCAAGCACAGTTTGTCCAAGCGAACGCTTCACTAACGGCCGTTTCTAGCTCGCAAGAATTCCGGAATGTCGAGAATATCGCTGGCGATTTTCTTGAACTCGTTGTTGCTGGAAGTAGCCGCTTGTTGCTGAGCGGTTTGGGGGAGACGTGATTGTGCCGCCGCCGCTACCGGTGCCTTGGGATGTTGTGAAGCCATGTCAAAACCGGTAGCGATGACCGTAATCAACACTTCACCGTGCAGCCTGTCATCGAGCACGGCGCCAAAAATGATGTTTGCGTCTTCGGAAACCGCCGAATATATGACGTTAGCAGCCTCTTGCACTTCATGCAAGGTTAAGTCCGGTCCGCCGGTGACACTAAATATGACACCAGACGCGCCATCAATGGTAGCCTCCAGCAGTGGACTGTTGATCGCGTTGCGTGCTGCCTCAACCGCTCTTCCTTCGCCGGTGGCACGACCTACGCCCATCAACGCCGAGCCGGCCGTTTGCATTACTGCTTTGACGTCCGCGAAGTCTACATTAATCAAACCAGGTACAGTAATAATGTCGGAGATGCCTTGCACGCCTTGCATCAACACTTTGTCCGCTTCCACAAACGCTTCTTGCATGGAAGCACGATGATCGACTACTTCCAACAGGCGCTGATTAGGAATGACGATCAACGTGTCAACCCGTGACTTAACTTCGTTGATACCGGCCTCCGCTTGATTGCTGCGCCGGCGGCCTTCAAACAAGAACGGTCTCGAAACGACGCCTACGGTCAATGCACCAATTTCCTTGGCCACTTCAGCGACGATCGGGGCGGCACCAGTGCCGGTACCACCACCCATGCCGGCTGCCAGAAATACCATATCGGCGCCGGCCAGCGCCGCGGCAATTTCTTCGCGACTCTCTTCGGCCGCCTTCGTACCCACAGTAGGATTACCGCCGGCACCCAAGCCCCGAGTCAGTTTACTGCCGATTTGCAATCTATTTTTCGCTGCCGAAAGGTCAAGAGCCTGAGCGTCCGTATTGCAAGACCAAAACTCGACGCCGTTTAGACCCGCCGCGATCATCCGGTTAACGGCATTGGAGCCAGCGCCGCCAACACCAAACACCTTTATATTCGCTTTCAATTCCATTTTGTTAGCCTTGTCGCTCTTTTCCACTCGCTCAAGCACGGCTTAGAACCTCATTTGATTTAGGTCGCAAATTATTTTCAGTTTGAAAACTTAGGGATCAGCCTGAGTGTATATTGCACATATCAGGTTGCGCTCGCAACGCCTGTCCATCTGTTATCGTTTGCGTAATGGTAGAGGGTATCCTGTCTATTTGCAAGGTAGAAAACAACTCCTCGGTTAAACCTTTTCACAATCAGAACGTTTGCCCGTTAAGGTTTAAAAGAGTTGCCAGTACCTTGGCTGTCGGTGGCTCCGGTTTGCCCAAAAAAATTTATCAAACCACTATTTGCGGGCTTCGGCCGCCGCACTATTGATTTTTTGCAATGTCATTTTTGCATCTTTGTTATCAGGTTCTAACTTACACGCCTGTTCCGCATATTTAATCGCCGATGGAAAATTGCCGTCCGCCGCGTTGATACTGGCCAGCAAGCGCAAGGCATCCGCGTTTTGTCCATCCAATTCCACGCAGCGTTGTAAACATTTGATGGCCTCTTTACGCTCATTTTTCATGGCATACGCATTGCCTAAGTAGTAAAGCGAATCGGCATCGTCCGGCTTCAGTTCCAGCGCTTTCTTCTCTTCGGCAATTTGCCCGTCAAGGTCGCGCTTGAGCCCGAGCATGGAGCCTAAATCCCGATGAGCGCCCGCGAGTTGGGGGTTTAACTTGATCGCTTGTTTGAACTCGTTGATTGCGTCATCGCCATTGGGACTAATTCGGCTTAAAACCTGGCCAAGTTTATAGTGAGCATCGGCATCATTCGGCTGCATGTTAAGCCCGCTTCTTAGCGACTGTGCCGCATCTTTGTATAACCCTTTGCGCATTTGGGCGCGGGCCATGCCGACATAAGGTTCAATGTCGTCTGGCTTCAGCTTAATCGCTTGCTTGAACTGCTCGATGGCCGGATCTAGATCACCGGCGGTCAAATAAGCATTGCCCAGGCCTTTGCGTGTTTTTGAGTTCTTCGGGTTAGCCTCGATGCCGGCTTTGAAGCGAATGATGGTGGCATTTATGTCTTCCTTGTCGGTTTCAGCCAAGGTGACCGGGCTGCTCAGCCACAATAAAACGGCTACCAGCGAGCAGCCGTAACTCAATTGCTTAGCAATGCACATTTTTTACCTCGTCTGATCGTTGGTAGCGGCTGCCATTTTGTCGTGCAAAATTCTAGATAGTATACGCCTGGCGGCCGGGTCTTTGGGATTTAATTGGATACCTTTGCGGTACGCGTCGAGCGAGTTCAGATTATCGTTCATCCCTTCGTATGCTTCTCCCAGAGCGAGAAAGGCAAATTGATTAGTGGGCAATATCTTAATTGCCTCTTTTTCAGCTGCTATCGCTAATTTGAATTCATTTTTTTGGCTGTAGCATTTGCCCAGTCCCGCAAAGGCAAGCGAGTTCTTGGGATTAAGCTTGAGCAGCTTTAAATATGTCGAGATCGCTTGATCAGGGCGATTAGCAACTTGCTCGGCCACTGCCAGGTCGTACAAAGCACCGGTATCGTCCGGTTTATCTTTGAGAATGGTATTGAGCACCACAATCGCTTCATTAACGAAACCCAGCTCCTCCAAGCAAATGGCATAATTTCCTCGGGCACTGATATCGTGAGGATCAAGTAGGATAGCTTGTTTAAACTGGCCGCCCGCTTCATCCCAATCACCTCGCTTGATCAGGATGTTGCCGAGCTCTTTGCGCGCTTCCACATTTTTCAAATTGCATTTGAGCGATTCAAATAACTCGATCACCGCTTGATCTGGCTTGCCGGCAACGTTCAATGATTTCGCCAGCTCCAAATGGGCAACCCAGCTATTGGGCTTTTCGCGAACTGCTTCTTGCAGAGCCGATATCGATTGGCTGATGGCATTTTCCTTTCGAAACCTTTGTCCGGCATCGATTAACTGATTGAAGTGATCTGGCTTCGCATATACAGGCAGTATATGAAGTAGCGTCATGGCACCACATATAGTTAGCGTCCCAAGCGTCTTTGCTGCACCGCAAATACCTGGTAATAGTCGACCAAGCCGGAAATTCCCAGTTGTCAGTCGCTGCTCGTTGAACACAATCTTCGTCAAAGAAAAAGGCATGCAGTCATTATATTTGCAACCAGGACAAGCAAACTAAGCATTATCAGAAATAAGTCCAGTCTAAGTTTTGGCAAACGAGTAAACTGCTAGCAGGGACTGCCGCGGTCGCTGGTAAACTCTTTCAATTCTTGCCGTAGTGAATGCTTTAAATGGAACCATTCTTCTCCCTTTTTCACTGGGACGCGCTGATACGAAATCAGCAGACCGTTTTTGTCAAAATATTCTTTCCGCTTTTGTACTTTACTTTTCACGGCTATGTGGCGACATGGATGGCCGTACTAGCGTTGTTCAGACCGTACGAAGCCTGGTTCATTCCAGGCACCAAAGTTCAATTACCGCTCACTCCTGGTATTTTTCCGAAGCGGCAAGCCAAATTAGCTAATGCTGTTGCCACGACAATCACCGAAACCCTTTTAACGACAACTGATATTCGCACGCAGGTAGAGACGCTCCTAACTGAAGATAATATTTACTCATCGGTCGATCTTTTTGTCGATTCGGTTCTGCAGGAATTTCGCGACACCACAAAATTACACCGGTTAGCCTCGGATTTGGCGGAACTGAGTCCGACGTTGTTGCATCATTTCGTAAGTTCGACGATCGATGGATTGGAGTCAGGAAAAGAGACGCGAGTTGCCGCTGTCACAGAGAAATTGTTCGATCAGATTATCGTCAACACACGAATAAATCTGGATCAGTCGACCGAGCTTGCTAATCGGATTATCGAATCGTTTTTTACTCCCGCCAAAATTCGAAATATCGTGATCACCGGATTGAGCCCGCAAAACATCAATGCTATTGATGAATCGATTCAGGCGCATGCCGGTGGACCCTACAGAATCTTAGCGCGAATCATCGGTATCAAACGGGTCTGCTATGAATGGCGCAATTTCCTGGAGAAAGAACCGGAAGAGTCTGAGAAGGTAATCAGCGACCTGGTCAAACGATTCGGCATACGTGATCAAATAGCGGTGGCAATCGCCAATTTTGATATGCGCTCTTTGCCCTTGCAAACAGTGGCAAAGTTAAAGGAAAACTTGGTTCAGTTCGTCGAAACATTTTTGCTGCAACACAGACAGGATATTTTGGACGCAATTACAAAAATCCAGGGCGAGGCCATGGCTTCGGTACGATCAGTCATTATTCGTTTCAATCCTGAGTCGATTCCGCCGCACTGGATCGAGCGCACTAAACATGATCTTTCTACCTTTGCCTATGCCTATTTGAAACGAGAGTTGGGCGTGCTTTTAGAACGCTCCATACCAGCACTGGGAATGTACAATCTAATCTCAAAAAAAATCGAACTGTTTTCACCCGCTCAGTTAGAGCGATTAGTCAGGCGAGTCTGTGATAGAGAACTGAGGTGGCTGGAATTTTTCGGCGGTCTAATCGGCTTTCTCATGGGCTTTACTCAAGTCTTGTTTAATGCTGTATTCCCGTAACTCCCCCGCCGCACCATTTGCAGTGCCATGTCATGTGGCATGTCATATGGTATTGGCCACTTCTTCGGACCGTCCATAATGTTAAACTGCGACCGGCTCGATTTCTGACAAGAAGTGCCAGAAGAAGCCTTTAGGCAAGTTTGTTTCGAGGCGATTTGTTTTTCTACCAGCTGGGCTAATATTGGCTATCGGGGCCACCATGCTTGTCAAAGAAACCATTCCGGTACTAAAGAAAAGGCGATTTTTACGCGCCTTATCCTTGCCAGTCAGCCGTTTGGCGGGCACCGACCGGATGCCCCGTTATCGCGTCAAGATCCCAGACAGTGCTCGTGACCTTTTGGTCGGCCAGACTCTGGCCGGGCAGTACTACATTCTGTCTGTGCTCGGCTATGGTGGCATGAGCGTCGTCTACAAAGCCAAATGGTTAAAAAAACAGCGCGTTGTGGCCGTAAAAACTTTAAGGCTGCAAAGCCTTTCTGACGAAAGAACGGTGATGCGGTTTAAACGGGAGGCTGAATTACTCAGTCATTTGAATCATCCACGCATAGTCCAGGTCTCTTTCTACGGCACTACCATGCGCGGGCAACCGTATTTTGTTATGGATTATTTGATCGGCGAGAACCTCGCCCATGCCTTCAAGAGCGAGGGAGCAATGCGCCCTGAACGCATGCGGCATATCTTCAGTCAGGTTTGCGGAGCAGTTCATCATGCCCATCGCTGCGGTGTCATCCACCGTGATTTGAAGCCAGGCAACGTGATGCTGCTCAATCAGGAAGGCCAAAAAGACTTTGTCAAAGTCGTCGATTTTGGCATTGCTCGCTTCGAGGAAGAAGAAAAGCGCTTGACGCGTATGGGTGAAGTTTGGGGGAGCCCGGTGTACATGAGTCCGGAGCAGTGTATGGGCGGAAATCTCGACGCCCGCTCAGATATTTATTCACTGGGAGTTGTCATGTACGAAGCACTAACCGGTCGGGTTCCCCATTTGGGCAAGAACTATGTTGAAACAATGACCATGCAAATCATGTCCTTTCCCAAGCCGTTTAATGAAGTCTGCCCAGGGAGAGCGTTCCCTGCTGGTCTGGAAGAGGTTGTCCGCAGAGCGCTGGAGAAAGAACCCGATAAGCGCTATCAAAGCATGGCTGAATTAAGAGCTGATTTGGAGAGGTCAGTGCCAAGGATTAGACCAAAGCCGAATGTTCTCGACAAAAGCGGCGGCGCGAAGAAACCAGCGCCTGAGAAAATGCGGCGAAGGTCTGTTACCACGCGTCCGCAGGCAGCATATCCGCTCAAAATCTGCCTTATACGGGGCGGACATCGGGCAGGCAAGCCGTTTATCCTGGCTCTGAACCGAACGAGAATAGAGGCGGGTCCACTGGGCCATCACCAATGGGAATCCTCACCAACAGCATTCTTTCTCTTTTGATTTTGGTGTTGTTCGCCCTGGCTGTGGAGATCCTCAGCGAGGCACTACCTCAGTCCAAGCGCTGGCAAGAACGCTTACGCGAAGAGGCCGAACAAAGTGAAAGCAATCAATTGCCAAAGACTCAGTCAACAGACTCCAGCCAATTTTCATCATCTGAGCCGCCGACAACGGAGCCTAGGGCGGGCAATCAATCGACAACACCTATGCTCTTACGTGATCCTGACCAGTCGCCATCTTCTCAAAATACAACTAATCAACCGCCTCCAGCAACGCCAGAAAACACAACTGCTCAGCCGCCTGAAGGGGAACCAGCAGAAAACACAACTAATCAACCGCCTGAAGGACCGGCAGAAAACACTACTAATCAGCCGGCTCAAGCCCAGCCAGAGTCCGAATAAGTGCTTACCACTGAGGCCCGCCTTCAGCGCTTGCGCCGGTAGTAGTCAAGCAATTCTTGGCTGAGCTTACGATATTCGCCTAAACGACCTGAGAATTTAACGGCGGCATCGGCACGCGCGATGTCTCCAGCAGCAAAGGCCTCGGATCCTGCTTTGGCGATAACTTGCAACTCTCGGTCGAGAGCTGTGATCAACATACCGAGAGCAGCTGGTAAGTTCATGGGACCGGGCACCATGCCTGATGCTGGTAGTCTGGTCGCGCCCAATACTTGCTCTGAGTTTTTAGCAGCGGCGCTTTGTCCAAGAGCTGATTCGGTCTGAGCGCCGCCCTTCATCTCTGAGGTAGCGCCAGCGTTGGAGTCGGTTTTAGTCAATCCCGCCTGGTCAGCCATGCGTTGCAAACTACGTTGCTGTTCGAGATTTAGTCCATCCTTTTCAGATCGGCCTTGGGGCAAGCGTTTCCAGGAATCGCCATCATTGCTTTTAGGTGAGGCACCAGATTCGGTTTTGAGAGCAGCCATGTTAGTTCGTGATTTCCGGAATTGAGTTGGCTGACTGCTTGGGGAGGTCGACTGTGCCACTGTATTTGGTGCAAGGCTCACTCCGGTCGGCTCCTTAGCAGCGCAGGCCCCAGTCTTGATATTTACATCGGGCGAATTAACACCGACTACCGAGACTTCTTTGATGTCTTCAAGGAATTGCGCCTGATAATAACGTTGACGTTCGAGGGTCACCGCTGGATCTTCAGGTGGCTCGGGCGGCAAAATGCCAGCGGCTCTAAGATCAAAACTCTCATTCTCGGCAGCCTCGTCTTTAGCATGCCGGATCAGCGCATTGAATATCTCTTTTGTGATTATTGGGAAATTGTCTGATTCGATTTCATAATCATCAATCCGCCAATCTACGTCTAGTCCATCACAAAATGGTTCCATTTGAAAATATGGTTTGAAATTTTGATTGCTGAGCGCAAAGCCGATCAGTTTGTCCGCTGGCAAAATGAAAATTTGTACAGACAGTAGCGTGCCCTTTACCACCATCGTCCAGCGCCGTGTCGACATTCTTCCGCTGAAGACGAGCGTCATTTTGTTATCGTTGGAATGCCAGCTGATCGAACCCTCTTTGGCAACAAAAGGGCGAATCCAATTTAGTTCCAGCTCTGTACCTTGGGCGAATTTATTGAATTCGTAGGCACAGTTTTGGAGGAGATCGAACATGTGATCGACAGTAGCGATCATCGCTTCCTGCACGGCCGCGGCTTTGTAATGCTCGCTTACCTGTAACGCGGCTCTCCCTGATGGGTGCACCCTTTGCAGCAAGGTATGAGAGTCTTTCGGGTTTCGTCCTTTGTACGATGCTAAAACACGGCTCTTCCAGAGACCGCGCACGTTGTCTTCCAGTCTGGCCGCCTCCATCAGGGCGTTCTCTTTAATTGCCACCTGCCTAGCCGCTGCTTCCAGTGCCTTTTTCTCGATTTTTTCTTGCGCCCGCGCTTTTGCGTCCACGCTTACGGCTTGTTCCCCACCATCCTCGACTGGGGCTGCCTCCAGGCGATAGCGACTAGAACCAGCTGCCTTGCGACCGGCGTTTTGCGAGTTAGCCGGCTGAGTTTTGGTTTTTGCCGCTTTGTCTTTGTCTGACATGCATCTGGCTCCGATCCACTGTTTGGTACTGGACAAATTATATTCGGTCGCCAGTCCATCACTGGGTTCGCGTATATAGTGCCTTGGCCCGGCGGTATTAAGCTAACTTCGATGTACCCGATTCCAGGCTAACGCTAACTGAACAAGCAGAAAATTTCAGCTATTAAGACCAGACGATGGCTTGACAATTGCCGGTTCCTGCTTCATTGGGCAAAATAAAGCCGGCCACGGTCATACACAGTCGAGAGATCTGCCAAGAAAACAAGTTATGATTTAAATCATCCCTGCTTAGCTCTGGTGCAAGAGCCGTTTGCAGGCTACTTGAAGGTAACCATGACCGGGCCGAAAAACGGGGCCGACCCCCACAAGCCGGCGAGGCGATCGTTGTCCGCGGAGCACGCCAGCATAATCTCAAAGACATTGATCTGAGCATACCCCGTAACAAGCTCGTCGTTATTACCGGCGTCAGCGGTTCAGGGAAATCATCGCTGGCCTTCGACACAATTTTTGCCGAGGGGCAAAGACGCTATGTTGAGTCCCTTTCGGCCTATGCTCGCCAGTTCTTAGGTCAGCTGGACAAGCCGGATGTCGATGCCATCGAAGGCTTGAGTCCGGCTATCTCGATAGACCAAAAGTCGACCAGCCACAATCCGCGTTCGACAGTCGGCACAGTGACGGAAATATACGATTATTTGCGGCTGCTTTATGCCCGATGTGGCACGCCCCATTGTCCTGAGTGCGGGCGTTTAATTAACCCACAAACAATTGATCAGATCGTCGACCAGGTTCTTCTCCTTGGTGAAGGTACTCGTATCCAGATCCTGGCACCGCTCATTAGCGGTCGCAAAGGAGAATATCAGTCACTTTTTGCTGATTTGCGCAAAGAAGGTTTTGTGCGAGTCAGAGTGGACAGTCAAGTATTAGCGCTAGAAGATGAAATTCAACTAGATAAAAACAAAAAGCATACGATCGAACTGGTTATCGATCGGCTGGTAGTTCGCCAAAGCATTCAATCCAGATTAGCGGACAGTCTCGCCCTCGGCTTGAAATGGGGAAAGTCGAATGTCTTGATCGAGATTGTCGACAATAAATCGGCGGCGAGCAACAACCAAGCGAGAGCACAGATGAGCGAGGAGATCGATCCGGCATTCGTTGACATCCCCGCCACAAAAGCCAAATCAGCTGAAGCAGACAAGGTCAAAGAGCTTTTGTTTTCGGAAAACTTTGCTTGCGCCAACTGCAACGTCAGCTTTGCTGAAATTTCGCCGCGGATTTTCAGTTTCAACAGCCCTTACGGAGCTTGTCCTGACTGTCATGGGCTTGGTTGCACGTTTGAAGTAGATCCTCAATTAGTGGTGCCCGATCCGAACAAAACGCTGGCAGAGGGAGCGATCTATCCTTGGGCCAAAACAAGCAACACCTACTACGATCAGATCCTGGCTTGTGTTGCCAAACACTACAAGTTTAGAGTAGACGTGCCGTTCAATCGTTTGACCAAGGCTCAGCAAGGGGTGCTTCTTTTTGGTTCCGGGCTCGAGGAAATTCGCCTCGTCCATGATTCATTCGATGGCCAGGAGACCTGGACCTATCGCAAGCCTTTTGAAGGTATAGTCAATAATCTCAAACGCCGCCATGAAGAATCTTCATCAGACCGGACGCGGCAAGAAATAGAGAATTACATGACGCAAATGCCTTGCACTAAATGCAATGGCGCTCGACTCAAAAATGAGAGCCTGGCCATTCGCCTCGCGAACCTCTCTATTGCTCAGACTTGCGCATTGTCGGTGGAACGATCTCTCCAATTTTTTGCCGAGTTGCCCGATCAGTTGACCAATAGACAACGAACAATTGCTCATCAGGTTCTGATCGAAATCAGTTCGCGACTTAGATTTCTCGCCGATGTCGGACTCGGTTATTTGACCCTAGATCGGCAGGCCAACACGCTCTCCGGAGGGGAAGCACAGCGCATCCGCCTGGCGACACAAATTGGCTCCGGCTTGTCTGGTGTGCTTTACGTATTGGACGAGCCCTCCGTCGGTCTACACCAAAGAGACAACAATCGCTTGATCGGCACGCTGCAAAAGTTACGTGATCTGGGGAACACTTTGCTGGTAGTCGAGCATGACGAAGATACGATTCGTCATGCAGATTGGATTATTGATATTGGCCCCGGTGCTGGTTTGCATGGTGGCTATTTGGTGGCAGAAGGCACTATCGAAGAAATTATGAGTGCAGCAGCCTCCTCCACTGGAGCTTACCTGAGCGGCAGAAAATCAATCGCCGTGCCTGAAACGCGGCGGAACGGGAATGGGCTTACCGTCAAGATATTCGGCGCGAAGCTCAACAACTTGAAGAATATTGACGTGGAAATACCTTTGAATAAATTTGTTGTGGTCACAGGTGTCAGTGGCTCAGGCAAGTCCACTTTAGTAAATGATTTGCTGTATCAGTATCTAAGACATGCGCTTAACAGCACAGTACCGGTACCGAGAGGCTTGACTAAAGTCGTGGGAGCAGAGCACTTAGACAAAGTAATCGACATCGATCAATCACCAATCGGTCGCACACCACGCTCGAATCCGGCTACCTATACCGGCTTGTTTGACGTCGTACGTGAGGTCTTTGCCATGACCAACGAGGCAAAGGCTAGAGGCTATTTACCTGGCCGCTTTTCATTCAATGTCAAAGGCGGTCGTTGTGAGGCGTGCCGCGGCGAGGGTATGAACGAAATAGAAATGAACTTTCTACCGTCTGTCTTCGTTACTTGCGATGTCTGTAAAGGTGCCAGATACAATCGAGAAACATTGGAAGTAAAGTTTAAGAGCAAATCGATTGCGGACGTGCTAGAGATGACGGTGGAAGAGGCTCTGATTTTCTTTGCCAATATTCCTAAAGCCGTGAGCAAATTGCAGACCATGCATGAAGTCGGCTTAGATTACATAAAGTTAGGTCAGTCGGCAACCACTCTTTCCGGTGGAGAGGCGCAACGAGTTAAGCTTGCAGAACAGCTCTCGAGACGTTCCACCGGTAAAACGATTTTGATACTGGACGAGCCTACAACCGGGCTATCTTTTGCGGACGTGGACAAGTTGCTTCATGTTTTGAACAAACTTGTGGACGCTGGCAACACGGTTTTGATCATCGAGCACAACCTGGACGTGATCAAGCAAGCGGACTGGCTGATTGATCTTGGCCCGGAAGGCGGTGAAAGAGGTGGCGAAATTGTCGCCCAAGGAACGCCTGAAGCTGTAAACAAAGTCACTCACTCGCATACTGGCCAATTCCTGGGGCCGGCATTGAGAGCACGACGGGCGCTGGTCTAATCCAAGTAAACAATCATTTAGCGGGAATCGTCTTTATTTGTGATAGGTTTTGACAAACCATCCTTTCAGATTAAGCTATTTCTGGTGTGGTGAAAGACTGAGTTTGATGTGAAGACTATGGACGAGAAGCCGGTCCCGGAAGAAGTGGCAACGGTCAATGCCGATCCTGTAGTCGATAGCCTTCGAAAACGGGGACATCGCATCACTGCCCAGCGTGAAACGATTTTGCAAATCTTTAGAGAGCTGCCTCACGGGGACCACCTTTCCGCAGAGGAGTTGCATATCAAATTGAATGAACGTGGTTCAAATGTCAGCCTGGCCACAGCCTATCGGACGCTCAAATTGCTGTCATCGCTTGGTTTACTAAGGGAGTTGGCTTTTGCCGAAGGACACAAGCATTACGAGCTCAAGCAAGACACCCTCCCTCATCAGCACATTATTTGCATCGGCTGTAATACGACACTAGAATTCGAAGATCATTTTCTCGAAGAGGCCGGGCAAAAAATTGGCGCTAAGCACAACTTTGAAGTAATCGATGCGCAGTTTAAGATTTTCGGCTTATGTCCAAACTGCCGAGAACAGCACAAGCCAGCCAATAGTGTTCGCCCGGCTAGTGAACGGCTGAATCGCGCATCTGGGCGAGAAAAGCCGTAAAGTTAATAGTTGCTAACATTGTCTCCAGCCAGCTCTCGAAAATGAGGTATTCAGGTGACTTTAAGTGAAGGAAAAGATGGACAACTGCTGACAGTCACCGGTACTGAAGGAGACGATATTACCTGGCAAGCCTTGAGATTTGGCATCGGTCAGGGTTCGCAAATCCAGATTCAAAAAAATATTCCCGGCGGCCCGGTCATTATCAGCAAAAATCAATTGGAGATTGCCATCGGCCGGCAACTCGCGACCCGGATCCGCGTATCACTTAACGCTCAAATGATTCAATAAAACCACTATGGTCTTCAATCGCCTGATCTGTGCAAACTGCCAATGTCCTCTTAGCCCGCCTTCGGGGCAGTCTACCGCGGTGAATTGCCCGCGCTGCAACACCTGGTTGGCAATCGATCCTGCCTGTGTTGGCAGTTGTTTAGCCTGTCACAAAGCAGAAAAGGCAGAAAGCAGCGCCTGCGTTGAAACCGATCCAACAAAATTGCAAAGAGAATGCGAGAGTCCCCAGCCAAACGGGGTAAAGAAGCAATGGTGGGATCTTGATCCAAGCGGAAATGGAGCACTTACGAATGCGTGGAAAACGGTGTTCCATAAACTTTTCCTGTAAGATAGAGCTTGTGAGACCGGCTGGCTGGGCAATTGTCTCAGCTCCAGCAAGAGTGGTGACAATAGTCACCGCAGATGATGCAACGATACGGAAGCTGTAGGGTTGTTTAATGAGTAGGCCATTAAATCCCTGGAAATTAACGGGCTACAAAGCTGGTCAAAACGTAGTGTGCAGGGTCACCGATGCCGAGCCTGGCGGATACGCCGTTCTTATCCCGAAAGATAATCTTCCTGGATTCTTGCCCACTCAAGTAGCGCTTAAGCGCGGCGAAGAAGTATTAGCGCAATTCGTCTGTGTACACAACAACCGTATCCTCCTTTCCGCGCGTTTCGGCTCGAACTCGGAAGGCGCTCCCCAACAAAAAGCACAAAAGGTGCGTTGGGAGGATCATCTGGAGGGGAATGAGAACCAAGCGGCGATCGCTAACTTTGCTCCGGATAACAGCATCTACGCAGGGCCAGCCGGCATAGAGGAGGGGCAGTATGCTAGCATCGATCAGAGCACTGCCAACATTTCCGCCGGAGTTGCTCCGGCTATTTCTCAACCTACACCCCATGAACTGACGGAAGCGGAAAAAGCATTCGGCGTCTGGGCACCGCATGCGCAACCACGCCAGTTTAACCTCAAAAGGGCGACAGACCTGATTCTGCCGCCACTTTCAGCTGAGGGACTAAAAGAATTCAAAATCGCCGATTATGACGTGGAATGGTTGATTACGGATCTAGAAGGCGGCATGCGCACCGGTTGCGTAAAAGCGTCTTCCCAGGAAAAACGCTCTCGATCGGCCGTATTGCTCTACAAAGGACGGGCAGTAGGATGTATCCACAGCAGTAAGCAAATGCCAGACACGATGCCGACAGAACAAGCTCTTCATGGGATGTTGGCCGATCTTGAGTTGCCCGACACTGTGATTCGCCTGTACGATTTGCCGGAAAATGTTACGCTTTCCATGTCTGCGCTTTTTCTCGGTTATCCGGTGCAGCGCGATGACAGCTACGATGCCCGAGCCTATATGGACTACATTTGCAGCTGGTTCGCCAATAAGAAACAAACTGCTTGCCTGGCCATCGCTTTGCCTGGGAAATCAGCGACTTGCCTCGGTTTCATTTATGCCGGCCAATTTTGCGGTGCATTTTATGTCGAAGATCAATATTTCTCACAAGAGAAAGAGTTTGTCTACGAGCTGCTACGAGATGACAGGGATGCATATGTCGAAGCGAGTATACTGCCGGCGGAAATGACCTCCAGCGCGGTGCGCTTTGGCTTTAGCTTGAGCATGGCTCGTACTCGTCGGTAAATGGGAAACTAGGGCCAAGCCAGGCTGAAATTAACTTATTGTCTTAAACAGCTTAATATTATTGGCGGCAACTCTTTGACCAAATTCGACTAAATGGCTATGCTCATTGCTGGGGCAGCCACAATTTTCCTGGCGGCTATTTCCCACCGGCTATTGCCAACGGAACAAAGCATGTCAATTGAACAAATAAACGGTCGCGACACAGCCAAGCAAATTCGTTCGCATAAGCCGAAATTCCGAGCAGCGATAGTCGGCGCAACCGGCATGGTTGGCCAACAACTAATTCGCTTATTAGCGAATCATCCATGGTTAGAGCTCACTGCCGTTGCGGCCTCCGCAAACTCCGCCGGCAAGAGCTACCAGTCAGCAGTCAGCGATAGATGGTGCATGGATTTTCTCATTCCAGCTAAAATTGCCGCGCTCAAAGTAGAGGATGCAGAAAACGTCAAAGCAGTCGCTTCCGACGTGGATATAGTTTTCTCAGCGATCTCAGCACCCAAAGAAGAAGTCTTGCGCCTGGAGGATGCTTACGCCAAAGCAGGGGCCTGGGTCACCTCTTGTAACAGCGCCTTTCGCAGCGACCCGCTTGTGCCTATGATCATCGCCGCTGTTAATCCTTCGCATCTCGATGTCATCTTAAAACAGCGTCAAGAACGAGGCTATGGTAGTGGAGCAATTATTGTAAAGAGCAACTGTTCAATACAAAGTTATGTCATCGCGCTGGAACCATTACGACGATTTGGCTTGAAAACAATACGCGTGCATAGTGAGCAAGCGATCTCGGGGGCTGGCAAAACCTTCGCTAGCTGGCCGGAAATGACGAATAACCTGATTCCTTTTATCAATGGTGAAGAACAAAAATCAGAGACCGAACCGTTGAAGATCTGGGGAAGAATTACCGATCAAGGGATCCAGTCGGCGACAAGTCCGCAGATCAAAGCGAAATGCGTGCGCGTAGCTGTACAGGATGGGCATACCGCCTACGTTGAAGTCAGTTTCGCCACCGCTCCGAAAAGAGAAGAAGTCCTCGCCTGCTGGCAAGAATTCGCTGCCTGTCCGAACTTACCGATGGCGCCCTCGCAATTCATCCATTACCGGAGCGAGCCCGATCGACCCCAACCAACTCTAGATGTGATGACCGATAAAGGTATGGCTGTGACCGTAGGTCAACTAAGGGTTGATTTAGAGAGCATATCGTTTACCGCGCTTAGTCACAACACCATCCTTGGTGCTGCCGGTGGTGCTATTCTGGCGACTGAGCTGGCTATAGAGAAACAGCTCATCGAGCAGCGAGCCCTTTTAAAGGCCTAACATCGATTCTCTACACGGTTCCAGCCCTAGACGGTTCCAGATGGATTAGGATTCCAAACAGAACCGCTGTGCTCGTAACCCTCTTCCTTGTCCTGCTCTTCCTCGCCGGTCAGCTGTCTGTCACCGATCTGAGAAGAGTCTGATCGCATCTCGTCTGTTTTCAGTGAATCGTTGTCACCAACATGAGCTTGTCCAAGATCATAAATGGGTATCGTTAGTTGTTCATCCCCATTGAGCGCGGTCGTCGCTGCCTGCGGATTCGGCAAATGCTCGTCCTCGTTAGTGTGGAGGATACGAGATTCATCTTCGTCACCGGTATTTTGACCTTGCCTGCCTACCGACTCTGCGCTGTCGTTTTCCTCCGAATTTTTCGTTTTCAGTCGATAAACCCCGGTGACCGGATCGTATTCGGTCTCAAGCGAACTGGGCAACTCATCCCTCTGCGCAATTTCCATTTCTTCTTCCGCTTCGTCTGTTATCTCGTCAATGACCGAGCTGGCTTCATCCAAAGGACCTTGAGAAATAACAATGACATCTTCGATATCCACACCCTCGTCCACCGCTTCAGCTTTTTCGAGCGAACGCGTACGGCTACCCATATCTTGATAGACCTGTTCTACAGCCGAAATATTGTTGCTTAGGTGATCGACTGTGGTCTCGTCCTCTTCACTTTCGAAGGTCTCTTCAAAGATTCTAGATTTTGGCGTGAAGTCATGCCTGAGATCTTTGTTGAACGTCAAATCTTCGACTTCTTCGCTCTCTTCAGCCTCATCACCCTCGACGCTGCCGGCGTAGCCGCCAAACTGTCCTTTATGTCCTGCTTTATCCGCCTTGTGTAGAAGCTCGTCGGGCAATTGTGCCAGAATTTCTTCGGGCAAATCGGCCAACGCATCTTCCTCATCCGGTTCTCCGACAGTAGGCATGATCCTGCCATTGGCGGCGGTGGCAGCCCTCAAAACGGTCCCGGCGGTTCGAACTGGTCTCTTGCCACGCCCTTTGGCCAGTTCTTCTTCACGAGATTTGAAGCTGATAACTCGCCTGTTTTCCGCAGAGCCGAGTTCTAGAGTGGGAATGACTCCCATGCCGTGACAGCTGCCACAGTGCGCTGTGAATAGCTCTCTTAAACTCTGTCCCTGACGGCGCCTTGTCAGCTCGACCAAGCCCAGGTCGGAGAGCTGCCCGATTTGCGGCTTAGCTCGATCCTCCTCCAATACTCGCTGGAAAACTTCCAACACTTGTTGTTGATCTTTACGACTGTCCATGTCGATGAAGTCGACAATGACCATGCCGCCGATATTTCGCAAGCGGAGTTGGCGAGGTATTTCTTGAGAGGCTTCCAAGTTGGTGCGACGGACAGTCTCGGCTTGGGTGCGCGAACTGGTGAATCGCCCGGAGTTCACATCGATCACAGTCAAGGCCTCGGTCGGCTGAATGTTGAGATGGCCCCCACTTGGCAGTTCAACTCGATCAGAAAGCGCCGCTTCAATTTCTCGATCGATGCCCTTAGCGACCAAGAGTGGCTCGTCGCCTGTGTGAAATGTAACCCGCGTTTGTTTGCTAGCCCATCCTTGCAAATACTCCTGAGCACGGCGCTGTCCGTCGGCGGTATCACAAATGATTTCGCTGACGTCATGGGAGTAGGCATCTCGGATAACACGGAAAAGCAAATCTTGATCTCGATAAATCAGGGTCGGACCGATAGAAGCTTCGCCTTCAGAAACGACAGTTTGCCAACGGTCCCAAAGCTGCTCGAAGTCCTCAAATAACTCGTTCTCGCCTTGACCTTTCGCTTCCGTTCTGATGATTAGGCCGATGCCTGGAGGCTTCATCAGATTGACGACCGACTTAAGTCTGGCCCGTTCTCGCGCCTCACTAATTCGTCGGGAGATGGAAACACCACGTTCCTCGGGTACCAAGACAAGAAACCTTCCCGGCAAACTGATCGCTGTTGACACTCTCGGTCCTTTATGGCCGGTTGGCTCTTTCGTGATTTGCACAAGCAATTTCTGCTTAGGCACCAGCCTTTCTTTCAGCAGGCCTGGCCAGGAACATCGTTGGCATGCAAAAAACCCATTTTATCTTTGCCGAGATTAACGAACGCCGCGTCGATGCCTGGAAGAATGTTTTCTACCGTGGCCGAATAGATATCGCCCAGCAAAAGTTCGCCTCGATTGACAAAGAACTCGACAACCCGGTCGTTTTCCAACACCCCGGCGATGCTGTCTTGTTCTGAAATAACTAGTGACTTCTTCATATAGCTCCTCTAACTAAATATGGTTTTTAGAGTTTCAAAAACTCCAAATTGATTAAGTAAAAAAAAGGTCGGTCCCATCCTGGCCCTTTAGTTCCAGGCGTTTTATTTTCCAACTGAACGGGGAAGCGATTGCGTCCGGTACGAGATGTACAAGAACATCAGTCGGCTTCAGGTGTTGCTTTGAACCATGTGCTAATTCCATCGACAGCGTCAATGATTGATCATCAACCAAGCAAAGACTGCGAATCGCATCTCTAACGTCTTTTTGTTTCGGTAATTCAGGATCCTGATGGAAAGCCTGACTATCCGCTACCGTCGTTGATGTGATCAGGAATCTCGTGCTGCCATTGATTTCATCGACTCTGCTCTTGAGCGTCGCTCTCAGTTCTGCACGCTCCAGCTCTTCGAGCTTAAGACAAGCGAACTCATTCACAGTTGCCTGATAAACTGCGCTGCCCAATTTGGCAGCGAGAGCAGCACCGTTTGCTTTTGTCGGCACCGAAAATGCCTCCATCAGCTGTATTTCAATGGGCAACTTCTCATTCATACGCAAGCAAAATTGTTCGGTGTCAAGTTGTTCGGCGAGATCTATTTCTCCCACTTCGCAGCTCGACTCCTGAAACAACGCTAGCGGCGCGGCCAAATTTAACTTAGGCTGCGGGTTGAAACCTTGTGTATAAGCAACATTTATACCGGCTCTGCGAGCAGCCCGAGCCAGTAAATGCTGCAAATCCAAATGAGAGATGAAGCGCAACTCCCCTAATTTTGTAAAGCGGAACCGAATGCGCAAGTTAGTGGCCGCGGTAAGACTGGGCGTTGGTTGCGCAAAGAAGAGAGAAGGGTGATGCTCGATGTTGTTCTTGTTTGCATCGAGTTCCTTGACGAACGGATTGCGTTTCATCACTTCTGCTTTTGGTGCGGCCAACGTATGCACTGTGTCCAGCTCGGTGCAAACACCGCAAGCATGACAGGTATTTTCCGTACACGGTGCTGTTTCCAGCGTCGCCATCGCTTTTTCCCATTCCCGCACCAGCCACCAATTGTTTAAGCCGATGTGGACGATTTCCCAAGGTTGTACGCTCCCGACCTCGCGCGCTTCACAAGCCAATGATTCAAGGGTCATGCCCATTTCTTTTGCGACATCGTGCCAGATTTGCGGTTGAAAGCGTTCATCCCAGGCGTCGAACGTGGCACCTCTGGCAAAAGCTCCATAAATCAAAGCGCCGATCCGTCGGTCACCCCGCGAAATTACCGCTTCCAGCAGGCTAATCTGAGGATCGGTAATATTTAACTGCACATTCTTCAATGCCGATGCCTTGAGGGCCTCCCTCAATACCTGGTGGCGCCTGGCTGTCTCTCCGGGATCGATTTGAGCAAACCATTGAAACGGGGTGAACGGTTTAGGTACGAAGTTGGAGATAGTGCAGGTTAGTTCGAGATCACGTCTATACTGCTGGGGATTAGCACGGCGTATTAACTTACAATGGCGATGCGCTTCTTGTAAGAGACTAACAATGCCAACCAGGTCTTCGTCACCCTCGGTAGGCAGACCGCACATGAAATACAACTTGATCGACGACCATCCGGATTGATACGCAGATTCAATCGCCTGAATGATTTGCTCATGCGACAAGCCTTTGTTTATCACAGCTCTCAACCGTTCAGTGCCGGCTTCCGGTGCAAGAGTAATTCCACTTTTGCGAACCACTTTCAGCTCGTCTGCCAGATCTAGATTCATCCGATCTGCTCTCTGACTCGGAAACGATAGCGAGGAGCGTCTGGCCGAGTGTTCGGCATTGAGGGCCCGTACTGATTCATGCAGGGCCGTGTAATCACTGACGCACAGGGACAACATTGAATATTCTTGATGGCCACTCTCTTGCAAAGACTGTTTCGATAGCCGCAGCAGATCATCAGCTGAGCGCTCACGCACCGGTAAAAATGTATATCCTGGTTGGCAAAAGCGGCAACCCCGGTCGCAGCCACGTCTCACTTCCAGTACTTCCCGATCGTGAACCAACTTCAAATAAGGGACGATCGTTGCCGTTGGCTGATTGCTGTCGGAAAGCGGTTCGACTTGCCTGAATATGCGATCTGGCAACTCGCATCCGGGATGATTTTGATTTGATTGCCCTGTTTCTATGGAGCGAGCAGTTTGTTGAGCGATTGCTTCAGCGATCCAGACAATTTCATCGCTCTGGAAAATATCTGCCAGCGTTTTTCTGGAAACGACAGCGCTCTTTTCGCTTGGGGCATAAAAACTGGGCACGTATATGCCCGGCACACGAGTTGCTAGTTGCCAAAGCAAATACTGGCGTAACCGAGCATCAGACCAATCCGGATGGTCCTTTTGAAATTCTCGCACCACCTCCATGGCCATAGGTATCGCCTGTTCGCCATCGCCGATGATAAAAAAGTCCATGAAATCAGCCATCGGCTCCGGATTTACAGATGATGGTCCACCGCCGAAAACCAACGGGAAAACGTTCCGGCGATCGCCAGCGAACACCGGAATTTTAGCCAAAGTCAACATGTTTAAGACGTTGGTGTAAGTCAGCTCATACTGCAAGCTAAATCCCAACAATTCGAAGGCACTTAGCGGCTGCCGCGATTCCCAGGCCCAAAGAGGCAGATCTCTCTGTCTCAATAGCGCTTCGAGATCAGAAGCTGGTGCATATGTACGATCAGCCAACAGATGCGGCTGACTGTTGACGATTTGATAGAGAATTTTGAGACCAAAGTTGGAGAGACCGAGTTCGTATAGATCAGGGAACGCCAGAACGAGGTGGACGTCGGCAGAGTCAAAAGGCTTACGTGCGGTACCCCACTCGTTACCAAGATATTGCCCAGGTCTGACCACCCGCTCAAGCAAATCTTCTGTCAGCACACGGGAGAATTCCTCTACGTCGGCGCTGATTCTTTGCTGGCAGATTGGGTCTCTTACCCGCTGACCTAGAACTGACTTAACGATGGCTCTACTCCAAACTTGGCGGAGACTTGCCGGCTGCTCGTGATTGATAAGTTATCAAGGGATGCGACTAGCGGCAAATCTAAAAGCTTTGTGGGATGGCGCTCCTGAGGTCTGGCCTTGGAAGCGCTACACTTGAGAACTATGTTCGGCAACACTGATGGGCTCTAGTTCTTCCAGAGTTCAGTACCAGACAATCAAGCTAGTGAAAAAGGGTCTTGAGCCAATGCCCTCAAGTGCCCCCATTATAGCGCTTCGGCAGCCATTGTTAGGGCGCTTGTAAAACTTTAATTTGCGCAGACTGTGACCTGCCAATCTTGGCGGTACTGTTCAAATAGCCGCTCGCCTGATTGATTAACTTGCACTGAAAGCATTTATCTGGGACCTTAATACCATCGCCCGCTTGTCTTCCTATGATATAGTCGCAGAAAGGACATATGCAGCCCAAGCAAGCCTCGACCAAAGGCGTTAATTTGCTGCGTTTGAGGATCTTTTTGAGGACCTTAAGGTGATTCTGGAAGCATTTGCCGAATATTTGCACTCCGCGGACCCCAAACTGTCCGCTACTGATGTTTTGGCTCAATGGCTGTGGAAACGCTTGAGCGTGCCGCCAGTTAACAACGTCGACCGAGTGCTGCATTGTGAAATGGCCATTTGCGAGGTGAGCGGCTCGAAGAGAGCCTATAATCAATCAGAAAACACGCCGGGACCGAGAAGGGTGACTTATGTATTTCGTGGTACTTCGCTTTCCGGAAAACGTTTGCTGAAAAGCCTCTATGAGTATTGCCAAAGCTATGAGCAGCAACGATGGGCTCGCTGGGTCCACACTCTCAAAGCCAGCGATTTTTCCGATCGACTTTTGGATCGTTGAGAAATCCTATCGCGGCACCAAATCATCATGAAATTGCAGACATGACATTGCAGCGATGAAATTGCAGACATGAAATTGCGGACGCCCTTTTCATTATGTGTTGCTTGCAGTCTATTGGGCCCTGTCGGCAATGCTGTACTGGCTGCAGATGACTTGCAGCTGAGGCCTGGGATTTCTTTCAATCAGGATATAGACAATGGCTTTCCCATTGTCGGCAACCATTTGGCAGATACGACGATTGCTGATGGACTACCGACGCTAATATTCTTTGGCGCGTCCGGAGATTTTAATACCAACCGGCAGGCAAAGCGGTTTGTTGAAATCTATCGCAAAGAGGGAAACGCATCCGTGAAATTCATCGTCATTGACGTAGATCGACCTGGTAACGAACAAGCCAAAAACCTGGTTAAAAGTTATTACAAGGGCTACATTCCCCACGAGATTTTATTGGATAAGTCAGGGAAAGTGGCTTGGGCTGAGGTAGGTGAAGTTAACACAGCCACGATCAAGAGGGAACTGGACAAGGTACGGTGACTAAAGCGACTAAGTCTCGCCAACGCTGAGCTTAGACATTAGCTGTTGTCTGCTGGCTGATCTTTTCCTTGGACTTTATTGTCTGCTGGCTGGTCTTTTCGTCAGATACTTTTGTCTGTCGGTGTGATTCTTCCCCAGTTTTATCAGTCGAGTCTCGTTCTTCTTCAACGAACTGGACGCGCTCGATTTTCTCCGCTTTGCCCGAATGGGCATTGATCAACAATCGCACGCCGCAGAGCATAGCCGGACCACCGGCTACATCGAATCTGGCTGGCATTTGCTGAATCATGCGGCTGAAAACACCTTCTTTATCCATACCGATCACGCCATCCCTCGGTCCGCAACATCCGGCATCAGTCAAATACGCTGTACCACCAGGTAGAATCCGTTCATCTGCGGTTTGCACATGCGTGTGTGTGCCGACAACAGCTGAGACCCGTCCGTCCAAATACCAACCCATCGCTACTTTCTCAGCAGTGGCTTCGGCGTGAAAGTCAACAAAAATAAGCTTCGTATGTTTGCGCACTTCTTCGAGTATTTGATCTGCCACTAAATAAGGTGACAACAATGGTTCCATAAACACTCGTCCCAACAAATTGATTACGGCAACCTTAAAACCAGGAGCGACATCTACATAACAATAGCCTCGTCCCGGCGTACCGGCAGGATAATTTGCCGGCCTAAGCAGATAACTTTCCTTGTCTATAAAATTGAAAACTTCCTTGCGGCGGAAAGTATGGTTGCCACCGCTGAATACGTGTACTCCACAGTCTTTCAACTCTTGCAAGCTGCTTTCTGACAGGCCAAACCCATGTGCCACATTCTCAACATTGGCGATGACTATGTCAGTCTCTTCGGTGTTACGTCCGAGAAAGGTTTGGACTACTCGCCGCCCGGGCTTTCCAATAACGTCTCCCAGAAAGAGAATCTTGATGTTATGTTCAGTAACCATGCTTAGAGAATACCTTACAATCATGATCGGAGCTAGTAAGTGCATGAGAAGTTTCAAAATGTTCGCTTTATTTGGTGGTCTGTGGCGCTGGACACAGCAATTTGCTTTTTTGCTGTTCCTTAGCGCAGGAGAAGCACTGGCCGCAGGCCGCCAGTCCTGCTAGTCAAGCTGTACAGCCTCAGCCAGCCAACACAACCGCCAATGCACGAGCAACTACGCACGCCAAAGCAGGTCTAGCTATACCAACCAATCGGCAACAAGCAACCAATCAAAAAACTAAGTCCAATATTGGCGAGAGCCATACCAAGAAACCCACAGCTCCTCTTGTACCGCCACCACCACCTGATACGCCGGCTTTGATAGAAGCTCCGGATGGACTGTTCGGTTCCCTCCCGTCGTTTGAACTTATGTCACTCGATGCGATGAAGGACAAACAAAAGGAGTTGACATCTCAACTGAACGACGCTCAACAGGAGCTAAAACAAAGACAGGAAGATGCCGATGCTACCAAAGGAAAAGCCAAGCAATTCGAAGCGCTCTATACGGAGGGTGTAATTAGCAAACGCGAACTCGAGGTTGCACAAAAAGACGCGACCGAGGTTGACCGTAAAATTGATCAAGCAAAAATGCGCATTAGAACGCTTCAATCTTTGCTGAAGAATCTGAATACTCGCATGCAAGTGCAGCAAAATCGAACTGCCAAACTTAAGACGCTTTCCGCTAAGTCCCACAAAAAGCGTTAGCTGCAAAGCAAATGACCCCGAACGAATGCGAAGCATGCACCTGGGCGTTTCGTATCAATTCGGTTGTTAGAAAAAATCGAACGTTTGCTAACATGACCTGGAGAGCGGAGTCGCAGCACTTGAGCGAAATCGTCGGTACACAAATTTCCTTCGATTAAGCCGGAAGGTTTTTTCCTGAATATTGAACTTTTTCCTCCCTCGAGTCGTAGTTAGAAGTAAGAGAAATTTTTCCAACTTACGGTTTCGGAGGGAATTGATATGTCCAACACCGGTCGTCCAAATCTTGGGTTTACTGCTCTAAATATTCGGATACACATTAATAAGATGGCTGTTCATCAAATGTTTGTCACTAAGGATGTGCTTGTTTATGGAACCAGAGCGGCGGTCGATATGGTTATGAGCCGGATGGTAAAGAAGGGCGCAATTATGCGCTTGGCCAGAGGCGTCTTTATGAAGATCTGTCCGGAGGTTAAATTGGTGCTGCCGAGTGTATGGGAGGTAGCCCGGGCAAAGGCGAGAGCATTTGGCAAGAAGCTCTTTGAGCACGGGGCGGATTTAGCGGCTAAGCTGGGTCTTCCGGCAGTAGCCAATGCAGAGCCTACGTATATAACGGATGGACCGCCGACGTCATTTCGTTATGGTGAGAAGAGAATATATTTCAAGACAGCAGCACCTAGGAAGGTGAATTTAGCAGAACTAAATCAGGGAGCGTTGATCAATGCGCTGTGGTTTCCGGGGCACAGGCGAGTCAATGGCAGGAATTTGGGGGATGCAACGAGGCGCATAGGGCGAGAGGAGCGGCACGATCTTCATTCTTCCATGCGGTTCATGCCCACATGGTTGTCTGAATATTTCTGTCCCATCTGGAAGACCGCTTAGCTCACTACATCGAGGAACCTGTAGTAAATCTCCGCCAGCGGTAATGCCCATGTGTATCCGCTTCTCAAGCCAAACGGCGCATCAGAGAATGGAATGTCGTAAAACGGCAGATCACTTGGATCGCCACAAATGATGTCGGCCAGCTTCTCGCCAAAGTGAGTGGCCATGGAAACACCATGCCCAGCAAAGCCCAAAGCATAGAACATATCATCAATTCGGCCAGCATGAGGCATGATGTCCAAAGTTAGATCGATCGTTCCACCCCAAGCATACTCGACCCTCGTGTCACGCAATTGTGGAAAGACTTCAATCATGCCCCGTTGAAGAATATCAGCGCTCTGCCGCACAGTGTTTGTGGTTTCCGGGAAAAATGCAGCGCGACCACCGAAGAGCATGCGATTGTCTGGCGTGAGCCGATAGTAATAGAGGAAGTTCTTCGAGTCATAAATCATTCGCTTGCGCGGAACTAGCTCTTTCGCTACATTTGCGGATAGCACTTCCGTGGCAATGATGTATGACCCAATAGGGATAACTTTCTTAAGCAGGGTTGGTGTTGTCTTTGTTGTGTAAGCACCACTGGCAAGCAACACATTCGAGGCAAGCAAGCTTTCTTTAGTTGTATGAACGCGAAACTTGCGCACACCACCGTTGGTTTCACGCCCAATTTTCTCCACTCGTGCATGATCAAACATTTGTACGCCGGCTCTCTTCGCTGCCGCCGCCAGACCCGAGACGTAACGAGCTGGGTTCAAGCCGGCGCTAATTTCATCTACTAGCCCACCAAAGTAAATGTCCGATCCAATTTCAGCTTGCAAATCGCTCTTGGGCACAATTCTCAGTTGGTGGTTGAATTCGCGCGCCAGCAGTTCTGCCGATTCAGCGAAATCGTCAAAATGCTGCTGTTTACAGGCAACTTCCAGATGTCCACAGCGATCAAAGTCGCAGTCAATCTTTTCCTCGCTAATAATTTTTTCCACGCAGTCAATCGAGGCTAGTGAAAATCGATACATGCGATGAGCAGCTTCTGTGCCATAGCGCGAGACTAATGTAGGCACGCCCAGTTTTAGCCCGGTCAACACCATACCGCCATTGCGCGAACTAGCTCCCCAACCAAACTCTTCCGCCTCCAGGACAGCGACCTGGACGCCGCGTTTGGCAAGAAAAAGCGCAGTAGACAAGCCGGTCAGACCAGCTCCCACGATGGCAACATCTACACTTTCGGGTAAGTGACGGTTCCGATCGGCACTCGCTTTATCGCCACTGGCTTTGTCGGCATTCACTTTATCGGCATCTACTTGCTCGGGATGCGCCGCATCAACCGTGGTCTTTTTGACTGTGGTCAGCCAGTAGTTTTTCTCTTGCATCGCATTTCTCCAAACCCAAGATTGAGATATCCGGAATTGAGCTTTGTGCACTCGGAATTGAACTGCACCCGGGATTAATCTGCCGGGAATTAAAACGTCCGGACTATACGGTCGAATATGCTGTCGCGCCGAGGTGGTGCTCCTTTTGGACAGCTTGCAGCGATTCCTCCAGCAGTTGAAGGAATCGATCGAGTTGCTCATAAGTGATCACCAGCGGTGGTTCTATCCGCAGCACGCGTGAATTTATGTATGTGCCTGAGATAAGGATGTTGCGCGCGAAAAGATTTTTCGCTACTGCATAGCCAAGTTCGTGGTTGACAAACTCCATACCGAGCATCAATCCGCAACCACGTGCACCCAGCAATACTTGAGGGTATTTTCTGGCCAGCTCGTTGAGCTTTGGTATCAGATAATCGCCTTTCTCTTTGGCTTGCTGGGGAAGATTTTCTTCCAAAAGAACTGAGATTGTAGCGATAGCGGCGGAGCAACTTAGTGGGTTGCCACCAAAAGTGGTGGTGTGCAAAAAGGGATTCTCAACGTACTTTTCCCACGTCTTCGGCGTGCCCACACATGCTCCGATCGGCATGACTCCGCCGCCGAATCCTTTACCCAGCGCCAACAGATCTGGTGTCACGCCCTCGTATTCGCAGTAAAACATTTTACCTGTGCGTCCCATGCCGCATTGAATCTCATCGAAGACGAGCATGGCACCATATTTGTCACAGAGTTCTCGCGCAGCAGCTAGATATCCGGGGGGCGCGACGTTAATCCCGCCCTCGCCTTGAATCGGCTCCAAAATCACAGCGGCTACTCGATCACCGGAGAAATCACAACATTCAAGGATCATTTTCAACGCTTGTGTGTCGCCAAACGGAACGTGTGTCCAGTGTAAGAGCGGCAGAAACGGTTCGCGGAAAAAGGCCTTCGATGTACCGCCGAGCGATCCCAGGCTCTTGCCATGAAAGGCGCCGATGGCACCGACAAAGTGATGGCGTCCCGTGGTTAACATGGCCATTTTCAGGCAACCCTCGATCGATTCGGTGCCGGAGTTGGTGAAAAAGGAATATTGCAGATCGCCAGGTGTGATCAGGGCAACCAGGTGAGCAAGATAAGTGCGTAGCGGATCAATTAGCTCTTGCGAGTGAATGGCCTGACGATCGAGTTGGTCGCGAACAGCTTTCAGAACTTTTGGATGTCTATGGCCAACTGTATAGATGCCGAATCCGCCAAGTATGTCAATGAATTCCTTGCCGTTTATGTCGCGGAAGATAGCGCCTTCATCTTGCCATTCAACAGCAGTGTAGTCCGTGCTGACAGATTTGCGATACTGCAAAAATCCAGCATTTACGTGTTCGTTCCAATACTGAACGGATTCCTTGATCACTCGCTGGCGATCGTCTGGCGCCAGAGTCTTCTGGCTAATCAGATTGAGCACTTCTTGAGACTTAACTTTCGCGGATTGAAGGTCTTGCGGCATTAGGTCAGCTCCTTGGCGGAATGCCTAAACTGAAGACTTACTGCTGAAACTTACTGCGAGCTCACGCGTAAGGCTTACGTATAAGGCTTACATAGGATAGCCGACCGAGGCTGTGTGGTCTAGGACACACACTTTAAAAATGACAGGAACCAATGCAACAACAAACAGGGAAGCCACAGCAGGATAGAAGAGTGAGGCGCTCAATGACAATCACACCAGGATACAAAAGTTACGCGTTCAAATGGCAACGGCAAAGAATTGCTAAGCGAGTTAGCCACCAAGTAGGTCTCTGACCGGCAGTTTAGTTACTCGATCAATCAAAAGCTGTGTCAGCGGAGGCGCCGATCTTTGTACTCCTGCCTGACCACCGGCTTCAATTACAGCTCGACGATTTGTAAGAATATTGACCAGTTGACGTTGGGCATGGGAATCGTCTGAGCTTCCCAAAGCCGTGCGCAGTAGCGCTTTTTGTCTTTCGCTAAGTTTGCCATAGAGCTGCGGCACTTGACCAAGTACGTTTTTATGGCCCGGTTGAAAACTCCATCTCGCCCTGTCAACGGATCGCTTTCAAAATGTTTACCCGCATGCGTTAAGCTCAGTCGATCACTCTTTGGGTTGTATTCTACTAAAGGGCCAGTAGCGCTAGATACGGCTCTAGGACCGATCTCAGCTAAGGCACTTCCTGGTTTTATTTGTTCTGTGACTGTATGCTTGAAAATCACTCGCTCGGCATGTCTTTGCAAAACCTGATTGAGTGCAGTTGAACTGCCGGCATTGGCCTGTGCGTCCGCGTGAGCCACAGCATCTTTGAGATGATGGCCATAGTCCTGAACTAGAGGCTCCTGGTGAGCGAGCGACCAGGTTTGAAATCTTTGCAGCTGCTGAAATGCGGTTTGCGGCTTTTGCGGTAGAGAATCGAGATAAGGCATTTCATTTAAATTCAACGGGCTGGGCTTGTCGGTCAAACCAATTATTTGTGTGGTCAGCCTTGAGCGAAAGCGCTGAGTGGACTCAACAATGTTCGGATCATCACTTAATGCTCCGAACTGATCAAAATGTCGTTCCGCATAACGCGCGAGACCATCTCTACATAACGGTGGTACATAGCCATACTCGCCAGGGCCGAACCACGTCTCCACACGTTGCTCTCTCATAGCCCGATTGCCGTAAACCTTATTGTCGTCGAGCAAACTAGTCTTTGTGAAATCAACCAGATGAACTGCCCCGCTCTGAGCGTGGACAAGCAAGGCGTCCGCCTTAGCCATATCCAAGGGAGAACCTGGCTCAGTTAAATAGAGCTTCCAGTGAGAATCAATGCGACCCTCCTGACTGAGCTCAGTCAAAATTCCGTTGATCAAACGTCCAGGATTAGCCTGAGAACCAGCATTGCGAATCGCTTGAGGTTGAGCAAGTTCGAGGCGGTTGAGATACTCGGTCGCGCCGATTATCCCGGAGCTGCCGGATGCGGCAACTCTATCGCCAACTCGCAGTACCTGCGACCCAATCTCCCTGCCAGTCGGCGACCCAAAGACTTCACTGACGAATTTAGATGCGGCTTCCCTAACCGGCGCGGACGAAGCGACTTCCGCAAGCTCCCCTGCAAATCCTGCCATTAATTGGTTCCCCTAATTGATGCCTGGACCGGTTCGGTCCCTGTTCTCCCCAGCTGCTCGCTCATTGCCTAGCAGCACTTAGATATTAAAAGCGTTGCTGAGCCTGAGGAAGCGTATTTCTGCCATAGTCAGAGTTCTTCTTTCGTAAGATTCCCACTGAGATCGAAGCAATGCAGTGCTGGCAAGGCGCCGGTCAGATTTTCTTCTGGAATTTCTCAGCGTAGCCGGTCATTTCCACATAAGCCTGCCCAGTGACCTTTTGGCCAGCCATGGAGCCAGAAACATCCGCTGCCCCTTCCCAATATGTCACTCTAGTAGATTTGCCGGTAACCAGCTCCTGGTCTACTAAAGCGGTCCTGATCGTCAGCTCTAACTTCTCCGTAGGCACGTCCACACGCCAGCCCATGGGGTAAGTACCTTTGGTTCTATCGCTGCGCCAGTGTCCAAGCGCCTCAACCTTAAAATCTGCCAGGGCCAGGTGCTTGCTTCGCCCATCCGTATAGACGATCGTGCCACTGGAATTGGGATCGACACCACCGTGCGCATCTCGCAGGAGGTAGAGCATCACCTCGGTATTGTTTTTTAATTGAATGCTGTACCAGTCCCAGCCGACTTGCTCCGCAGTCAGCTGATTGCTGCCGAATTCGTGATCCATCCAGCTCAATCCACTTACTTTAAGCGGCTTCTTGTCGATATAGATGTAGCCGTCTGTCTTCAGTCTGGTCAAAGAGTAATAATGTGACGCGCATCCTGGGGCCGATGCTTTCTGGCTAATACCATTCTTGCCATGGATAATTGGCGGCTTGAGCGGATCCAAAAGCAAATGGATCGAATAGCCGGGCGCCTCAGCTCGCAAAACAAACTTGTCGCCGAGCTGTTCGATGAACCAATTTTCATTCACCACGTAGCAATTCTCAGCACGTGCATCAGCTGGTCCAGCACCACCGCGATTTAATTTCTCGAAATAATAGAATTTTCTTTTCTGTCGATCGGTGACAGCGAAGTGAGCGAGATAGATGTCGTCCATTTTCCACGGATGCTCGTCGCCTTCTCTAGCTTCGCTGACGCCGTTGCGGAAGAAAGTCAGCTCGTAACCAAATCGCTGGCCATCAGCGCTCTTTAAGTGTCCGGTGTAATACCACCACTCAGTGCGAAAGTCTTCGTGAGCAGCATGATCGCGCGGAAAAGCATATTGATATCCGGGCAACGCTTGACGAAATTGCCGCGCCTGCACCGCCGGTAGTGACGCATCAAAAACTCCGAACAAGACAATCGCCACCATGCCGATATTCATCAGACATTTATTTGTCCGACATCCATTCATTCGGTATTTCTCATCCCGCACTTCTTATCGCACACCTCTTATCCTACACCTCATTCCCGCATCTTTAATCCCCCGCTTATTCATCGCGCACCACACTCGGTGCCAACGTCCGTGCTGCCAAACGAGCAGGTATGATACCGGCAAGAATAGCTGTGGCTACGACCAGCAACGTCGACTGCACAAGAAAATCGGCTGGCAAATACAGTTGCACGGTCCAGCCAAAAGATTGCTTGTTGATGACGAAAATCAACAACAAGGAAAGAATGAATCCCAAGATCACACCGAAAAAGTTTCCTATTACTCCCAATATGCCGGCCTCAATCAGGACGATCTTCTGCAGCTGGGACTCGGTGGCACCCAGGTAACGCAAGATACCAAATTCACGTCTGGATTCCAGGGTCAGCGCAAACAAGACATTAATCACCGCCAACATCGAAACAACAATGGCGATAGTATGCAAGGCATAAGTGATAGAGAAGGTGCGATCGAAAATTCTCATCGCTTCCCGTCTCAATTCACCGGTAGTGCGAATCGAAAGCTGGCTTGAGATTCCCACCCGTCGTTCGATTTCACTGCGCACTTGATTAGCGTCAGCGCCGGCAAGAAGATAAATGGCACAATTAGAAATCGTCTGATCGTGGAAGCACTGCCTGTACATCGGCAACGGTATCAGAATATAACCGAGATCGCTGGCATAGTCATAATAAATCCCCTTTACTGTAAACGATGAAGGTCCAGTTGCCGTCTTGAGCACAAGCCTGTCACCAAGACTGACATTTCTGCGAATGGCGAAAGTTTCCGAGACAATAGCCGAATGATCGTCCATGCGCGAACACACCTGCTTATTGGATTCGCCAGAGAGAAAATGAAGATGGCCAAAGTCACGAATGACGTTGAAATCGCCGGCACCAAGATTCGTCGACTGCCCGCCATACTCAATAATCGTGTCAACAAAAGGATCGACTGCGGCCGACTCCCGGCACACTCTTTATAAGCTCGGCGATCGCCGGTTCTAGTCGCGCGTTCTGGCTACCACCGGCCCGGGCACTGGATTCCAGCCAGAGATCAGCCTTCAATGTTTGATCGATCCAGATCCCCACGGTTTGACGAAAACTGGCAACCATAATGGCCAGACTGACCATCATCGCAATGCCGATCATCAGGCTAGCTGTGGCCACTGCCGTTCGCGACAACGCCCCCCGTAGTGAATGGGCAGCAATTTTGCCTTCCGGCTGAATAACAGGCGCAAGAATCAGGGCGATCAGCGGCAACAGAACACGCAAAACTATGGGCATCAGGAAAGCAAAACCCAAAATAAAAGAGAGGGCAGCAATATAACCAAACAATGGAAAATCAGCCACCGGAGACTGCCAGCAAGTAATACTGCCGATTAAGAAAAATCCGGCCGCCCAAAGCGCCAAGACATTTGATTGAGAAGCGATCTTGAATTGATAAGATGCAGGTCTGCTGGCGATCGCCGGTTGGACACTGGTTGCTTCCAAAACAGGCGCGAATCCACTAGCAAAAGTGAGGCCAATGCCCAGTAAAAATGAAATGGCGATGGTACTCGGGTTGACAACAATGGCTTCCAGTGGATCTTGAAAGTAGAAATGCTGATATGTACCAGCGATTGCGTGTAAAGCGGTCGAGGCGAAAGCGAGACCAAGCAGAACGCCAAGGGTTGTACCAATGGTTCCTAAAAGCAAATTTTCACCGCTAAACAAGGATAAAATCAGTCTGCGATGAGCCCCTAGTGCCCGCAGCGTACCGATTTCGGGACGCCTTCTGATCACTGAGATAGTCATAGTGTTGTAAATCAAAAACATGCCGACCATCAGCGCGATCAGCGTCAATGCCATGAGGTTGTACTCGAAAGACTTGGTGATTTTCTCGATTTGCTCGCCGCGGCTCGCCGGTCTGACAATCGAGTAAGTGGCGGGAAGATCTCGCTCGAGCTTTTCCTTTACATACTTAAGTTCTTTCGGCGGGACAATGATTTCGATTTGACTGATAAGGCCAGGCATAGCTAAAGCATCCTGGGCCGTACGAAGATCGGCGACTATGCAGTTGCCACTATATACGCCGCCAAGCCCTTCTCCGGAAAGGATACCGGCGATCTTGAAAGTCTTTAGCTTATCGTTGATCAGCAAAACCAGGTCTGAACCGATTGCCAAATGATGCTTGTCAGCCAGTCGTTGTCCAATTAGCACTGCCTTCGGTGAGAATATACCGAGAAACTGGCCAGAATTGGGTGATTGCGAGTGAAAGCGCGCGAAATCAGCGTCGGCCAGCATATCGACACCGAGAAATTGCAGCAGATCTTCTTGTGTGCCAGAACGATCTGCCAAGCCCACGGCCGGCAGAACAACATTCTCCTTGATCACCGGGGTAAATTTGCCGTTAAGTTGCCACAACCAGGTCACTTGTTCGAGTACCGATTGATCGATACCTCTTGCCGACGTCGCCAGTATTTCGAGGTTTGCTTTGCCAGCAACCAGATCAACGGTCTCTTTAAACTTGGCCAGAGCTGTGTAATTTGCCAGGCTTATGGCCAGCAAGACGCTGACACCAAGAGCAATACCAAAGACCGTCAGCCCGGTGCGACCCCAATCTTTGAGAAGATCGCGCCAAATGAAGCGGCTAAATAACCTTAGATAGCTGGACATTGTGCACTCTCAGCGCTAATAGATCCGTCCTTCATTGAAATGATTCGATTAGCGCAGGCACGCGGCTTCCACACTGTGCGTAGCCATGATGACGGTTAAGCCATTCTCTTGATTAATGCGCTTGAGCATAGCCAACACGAGCCTGCCGTTTTCCGTGTCCAGATTGCCGGTAGGTTCGTCGGCGAGGATCAGCTCTGGTGAATGAATGAGCGCCCTGGCGATCGCCGTACGCTGCATTTCACCACCAGACAGTTGCGCTGGATAGAAATCTGCCCTGCCCTGCATATCCACACGTTCTAAGATTGAGCGAGCGCGTTTCAACTTCTCGGCACTTTTGAACTTGCCCGACAGCTCAAGCGGTAAGAGAACGTTCTCCAGGACAGTCATTGTTGAGAGCAGATTGAAAAATTGAAAAACAAAGCCGATTTTTTTAGCCCGAATTGCCGTCAGCGCATTGTCGTTTAGTTGCCCAAGATTTTCGCCGTCCAGCCAAACGGAGCCAGTCGTTGGTCGGTCGATACCACCGATAATATTAAGGAGGGTGCTCTTGCCGCAGCCGCTGGGACCGATTAAAGCAATAAATTCAGAGCGCCGAATCGATAAATCGATTCCGGACAGAGCCTGAACATTATGCTCGCCATATGTTTTGGCGACTTGTCTCAATTCAATATGCGTTGGCGTCAGACCGCTCATTCTTTGATTCGTCCCCGGGCGAAGTCAATTCTAGCGACTATGCAAACGGTTGAGCGCAGTTGTCACGACTCATCAAACCGCAATGGTTGACCAATTACAGCTTCCGCATGACAACCGGCAAAGCCTCAGATAAGGCTTGCAGGCTTGGCCAATCTAGCGTATTTTCATGATCGTGCGGTCGCGTTGGGCGATGCCTAGAAAGTAATTATTCTTGATCGGCGCCTCTTTGAACAAGCTTCGCATCGCGAGCAGTGGATGGCAGGACAAAGTGCCCACCGGGCTTGAGTCTGGCGCTGCCAGGTCCTTGATTGCCGAAGAAAATCAAGATCCCAGATTGAGAGATTTAGCTTTTCGCTTTCCGCTGCGCAAGTATCAGCAGGAAATCCTCGCGCTGATTAACTGCAAGCTCGAGACCGGTGAGAAGAGCTTTCACATAGTGGCACCGCCAGGAGCAGGGAAAACAATTATCGGCTTGCAAATCGTCAGCCAGTTCCAGTGCCCAAGCTTGATCTTATCGCCAAATACAACGATCCAGTCCCAGTGGGGGCAGAAGTTGGATCTGTTTCTTCCACCGCAATTGGACACGAAGCTTCTCGGCGATGTCCTGGGAACACATGAAGATAAGCCGCTCAAGCCAATCACCCTGCTTACGTATCAGGTTTTATCTACACCCGGCAAAGAACAGGAATATCTCGACAAATTGGCTCATCAAGCCTGGGTGAACGAATTGACGAAAGGTCGTTCATTATCGATGGCGGATGCGGAGTTGCGCATATTAGAGATTATGCAAAACAATCCGAAAGCCTACAACAAAGAAATTTCCCGCCACATGAGCCGTTTACGCAAGCAGTTGACAGAAGTTCTTGATTTGAAAGACGTGCTGCATACCAATGCCATTGAGTTGCTACAAGCATTGAGGCGACAAAAGTTCGGTCTGGTTATTTTTGATGAATGCCACCATCTCACCGATTATTGGGCGGCGATCATGACCCATCTCGTCAAGCAGCTGGGCGATCCGGTAATCGTCGGACTAACCGGTACACCACCTGAAGGCAAGTCGTCATCGCAAGAGCAACGTTACTTATCGCTAGTCGGTGACATTGATTACCAGGTGCCCACGCCAGCTCTAGTCAAGGAAGGTGGGCTGGCTCCGTTTCAAGATCTTGTCTACTTTACGGAGCCGACCGAAGAAGAATTTCAATTCTTGGAAGAACAACACGCCGAATTCCATAAGCTGATTAGCGAGCTGACAAAAACCGATCCAGATCCGTCTTTCTTACCGACTGCGGCATTTCGCGGTCCAATTGGTGGCGATCATAATCAGCAAACTATCGATCCGCCCGATGCCCAGCACCTAGCCAAAATGGCTTATCAACGCATTCTCAGAGGCAGCGCTCCGCGGCGAACGCTACACAGCATTATCTCTGGCATTCCGGACGACGATCAAGAAAAGGAAAATCTGCAACCGCATTTGCTCCAGACACAAGCTGAAAATGCCGAATCAAATTGGTATGCCAGTCCCGCTGCCGATTATTTCCTCGCCGCTCAGGCCAAGGCCAGGTCCAGGCAAGAACTAGACAAGATTTTGAACGCCGACAAAGAACGTTCGCTGCCGTCTTCAGACAAAAGATCCGAGAAAATTTTCGATAAAACTGTCGACAAAAATCTCGACAAAGCTTTCGACAATACTTTCGACAAATCTTTTGATCAAGATGGCTTTGGACACCCAAAGACAAGTGAGCGAATAACAATTCACGAGTCAATTAATGGCTCAACTCGCAACTCAATTTTGGGCGCCTGGGTCAAGCAGCGCATCGATCAGATCATCGCCTCCCGGCCAAAAGAGCCAGATTTCGCCTGGCGACAATTCGTTCAGGAGAACGCTGAACTGGCTGCCGCGATCAGTCGCTATATGTATAAAGATAAGCAAGATTTTGGCATCAAGCTTATTCAGTCGGAGACGATGCAGCAGGAGCCAACTATTGAGAACTGGATGGTTTTACTTGAAGATCTAGCCTCTCGCAAATTGAAAATTAGCTCTTTTGCAGCCGATCACAAACTATACGAGCAGATTCGCTCAGCCAGCAGAAAGCTAGGCTACGCCATCACTGAGCAAGGACTTCGCCGGCAAGCCTCGCCGGTGGACAGAGTACTGGCTTTCAGCAGGAGCAAGCCTTACGCGGTGGCGGAGATCCTTGAACTCGAATTTCGCTCGCTCGAGGATCGGCTGCGCGCAGCAGTGGTGACCGATTTCGAAAAGATGTCGGCGACCTCAGTTAAGACGCTCGAAGGCGTGCTAGACGAAGAGTCTGGTGGCGCCATCGCGGTCATGCGCATACTGCTTTCACACCCGATCAGCGCTTTCGTCAATCCTTGCTTAGTGACAGGTTCTCATCTCTTAACCGACAAAAGAATTACGACTGACTTCGTGGAAGCAGCTAAACAAATACTGCAAAATGAGGGCCGCCATATTCAACTGATCGTCAAAGATCAAGATGATGCGCCTTATAGTGAAATCTCTGCCGCCAGCTCTGAATGGGAGTCCCGCTTGTACGTCGGTCTGGCAACAACAATTTTTGAACGAGGCATCACAAAATGTCTGATCGGCACGCGCGGTCTATTCGGCGAAGGTTGGGACAGCCAGGCATTGAACACATTGATTGATTTGACCACAACAACTTCTCCTGTTTCGGTAAAACAGCTGCGCGGGCGATCGATTCGCATTCAAACCAATGATCCGCTCAGCGCTCGCAAACTCGCAAACAACTGGGATGTTGTCTGCATCGCTCCCCAACTGGAAAAAGGATTGAACGATTATCAACGATTTGTGCGCAAGCATGATGGCTATTTCGGTCTTTGTGACGATGGACAGATCGAAAGTGGTGTTGGTCATGTGCACCCATCTCTCTCCGAATTGACACCGGTGGAAGTTTTCGCCTCTTCCGAAAAGCTCAATCAAGAGATGTCCCAGAGAGCGCTCGTGCGCGATCAAATCTATGATTTATGGAAAGTCGGACAGCCATATCGCAATCGATTATTGGGCTGCGTTGAATTGAACAGACTGCGCAAGCTGGCTCTGACACCGCCTCATATTCGTCGGGATATGAAATATAAAGAGCACGCGCGTCAACTGCGGGCAGCGCTGCACGGCGTTTGGTTGGAATATGGTGCCCTCGGTTCACTGGCATCAATAGCTGTTCTCATCGCCAGCGCTGCGCAACCGTTGCTCGCTCCTTTTGCCTGGCTGCCCTTAGTCGTCTCGCTTTTTCTAGCCAATAAAAAATACAGCAAGTTATTTACCAAATTGCAGCGAGAAGTCTGCCAGCCAAACACGCAGGAGTCATCTCTCACCGACATTGCCTTCGCCATCCTGTCTGCCATGCAAACTGTCAAACTCCTGCCGAAATATGTAACCAAATCAAGCATTAAGACCAGCATTCGCTCAGACGGTACCTATCGAGTCTTCTTAGACGATATCGAACCGGCTCAATCCAAGATATTTATCAACAGTCTCAAAGAGGCACTTGCACCGGTGACCAATCAACCATATTTAATTCCAAAGTATGAGTATTTCATCGGTGGCGATGATGAGATCGACCCGGTCAAAGAGAAGAAATTCTTCCGTGGTTATTTAAGAGGACGAGCCGAGCCCCGCGTTGCTTGTTACCATGCAGTCCCCAGCTTGCTTGCCCGTTCCGAGAAGGGGCGCAAAGCATTCGAGACGAGCTGGAATAAATACGTCAGTCCCGGCTTCATCGTCGCCACCGAAACCAAGCCAGAACTTTTAGAGCGTTATTTCGGTCTGGGGCAAGTTTAGCCCAGCGCCTTCTATGGGAGTGAGACGCTCTGATCAAATGTCGATGGTGCTCTCTGCGAAATGCCGTCGTTTGTGATCTATATCTACTCTCAGCAAAGTGATTACCTCAGGCGCCTGTGTCTTCAGGAAAAGATAATCTAAGACGCGAGATAGGGCGGCATGGCAGTTGCCATGATGGACGCATAAGTGATGTTATGTGTACGATTAGCGACTGAAACCAAAGAGTCCCCTTCTGCGCTGATGAAAAGACTCGCCCGCAAGATCCTGTGCGCATGCCTCTGTTGGTTTATGCCGTTTTCTAGTGCGTGCTTTGGGGAAGAATCGTCAAGTATAAAAACACCTAGCCAGCAAACAGTGGAGTTGCTCGGCATTGGCGATGTTGTAAATAGACAAGATTTGGCCAGTAGAGAACGGGCGTTTCGCAAGATCTTGCAGGCGGTCATGGAAGTACAGTCTGCTGAAAATCGGCTCGAAATGGAGATCGTGTACACATATGATGTCCTTGGGCGGGAACAGCGCCGGATAAATGACGCAAACCAGCTTTTCAATATCGCCAACTTTTTGCAGTTCGGTATTCTCTATACGATAGAGCCATATGCCCGTATTGATAAGCGTTTTAATGCATCTGCGGTTCTGACATGTATCAGTGCCGGTGTAGGTCTTCTATTGCCGACGCTAAATATCTTGTATGACAAACAAGCCAAAGCAACACATTTGAAACCGCCTAGCTATCTCACTAATCTGGTTGAAGGCAAGCCGGTTGACGGTACGGATTTGCCACCGCTGGCAGTGCGCTACTTGGACTCCCCGCCGCCTGGATCTGTACTAACTCGACGAGAGTTGCTCAACCAAATCTGGAAAAAGCACTATCACGTCGACATGAGCAAGCCTGAAACACTTTGCCGAATCGATGATAACAAAGACAAAAACTTCTTCCTGTTGAATACGCGGATCGAGCTTCTATGGTCGCTTTATACAACTGTGCAAGGACTTAATCGTGATCTATTGGCTCTTCTTGATGAGGTGAGTGAACATATAAGCTCCCATGACTACAGCATTCCCAAATTATCCCAGTCACTAAATGAACATGACCATGCTGTGATTCTTTTGTGTCTGCAGCCAATGTTAGCTGAGCTGAAGGCCGCTTCGCCAAATAGCGATCGCGAAAGGGAGCTGAGATTAGCAGTCTTAGAAAGAATGCTGCATGGCTATCTGGGAGCGCACATAGCCAAAGATCAATGCCAAGAACAGCTGAATTATCAGTATGACGTGGTATTGGCTCAATTGATGTCCAGGCGCGGAAAGTTCCTCCAGCGCACTTTCGAAGCGAACTTCATTCAAGCAAATGTGCTGGGTGCTTGTGCCGGCGGTAACTATTTGCATAACAATGCCAGAGCTGGCAATGAGTGTTTTATCGTCGCCAGTGGTAATTCGTTAGCAATTAATACACTGTCTTTACTTGCTACTCAAGGTGGTTATCGCAAGAACAAAAGGCCGCCTAATTCGCTGGCGGCATTTTTTGGACTGATACCTCCTGACGCCGGTGGATATTCACCCTTGGCCTGGCGCTTCCTGAATATGCCCAAGCCGAGCCAAACAAGCACCGAAACTCGACGAGAGGCCTTGCAAAAGATTTGGATTGAAAAGCGAGTCTCTTCGATCGATTTGAACAATCGGCACAACCGTGAAGCACTGGCAAGCATGCCCAGTTGCAAGTCAGATACCATAAATCTGGTCGTTAATCGCATCGCGCTGCTCAGCTCGTTGCGTGATGAATTCCACGACTTCGATAGCTATCTTCTCAGCTTGTTGCGAGATGTCTGGGCGCGTCCTGAAGCAATTCCTAGATCAAATATAGCCAATGCAAACATAGCCAATGCCAGCCCGTCTACTGTCACCACAGCAAAATTACTCAAAGCTGAGGGGCTGCTAGATCCGCGCAGCTCAGACGTTAACCGCGGACTCCTCATTGATCGGATCGTCTTTGAAGCATTCTTAGAAACAAACGTTGATGCCGATGTTTTGATGCGCGAGATAACAATCGAATCCCAAGTGCTCAACCGGATGATCCGACAGCGGAATCTGGCGATCCAACTAACGAACATAACGAACTTCTATCAAATTGACATCCTTGGCAGTATTTCAAATTCGCTTGGGCTTTCTTCGCATAGCAATTATGTGCTCGCTGGAAACAACGTCAACATTGTTTCTGGTTATCTTGTCTCCTGCCTGGCAATTCTAGCTTTGGCCGAGACTCGCGGTTTCCTACGACCTACCGAAGCCGAGCCCAATTTGATCGCCAGCGCATTCGACAACCAACCCCACTCACTTAAGTTATCCCCTACCAGTGCCGGATATCTGGACCTGCCTAGCGCAATTGATGCAGGTATGTCCCGCCGGCAGGCGCTTCTCAAATATTGGCGTTATTCAAAGGTTCTGAACATCGATGTCGGGAAAGAGCCAAACATCGAAAAACTGACAGCAGAAGGCAGGGGACACAGTTGGTGGACTGAAACTATCAGTTTGATTCGCAATAGACTAGTGATGCTATATGACTTGCGCGCAACTCTTCGCACTTCCAATGCGAAGTTTAGCGAGCTTCTGGCGGCTACGGACTAACCAACAAGGAGGAGCAACCAGTGATCATGCCCAGAGCAGGCAGGAACCCGATGGCGGCCCAGCTATAAAGCGAGCCGCCAGGGCATCGCCGACGGCTAATTCTTCATCGCGTGGCAACACACTATCGATTAATTTGTGTCCGACCGCAAAAGAAGTCCGTTGAGCAATTCGAACGCTTCATCGTCGAAGTGATTGTTGTTCAATGCTTTTTCCAAAAACTGTTTTTCTTCTTTGGAAAATTTCCCGTCGGCCATGATTAATTCGCGAATTACCTTCGCTTCGTATTTCGAAACTTTCCCATCATCTTGAAGAGCTTCTTTAAGAGCTTCCTCAAGTGTCATTTTAAGAGCCACTTGTCTGCCTCCTTACTTGGCGCTGTTGATAGGAGATTATACTGAAACTGAAGCCAAGCAAATAGAGGACAAACATGGATTTGAGCACGCGGAATACGGAAATTAGCCCAAGGGCCCTAAAAAAGCGTCTGGATGCGGGCGAAAACATTGCTATCTTGGACATTCGGGAGCCACACGAACGGCAGATTTGTAAGCTATCGGACACAATTCATATTCCCATGGCTGACCTGCCGACGAGAATTGGCGAACTCAACTCCTGGAAAGACAAAGAACTGGTTGTTTATTGTCGCTCTGGCGGTCGCAGCGCTCATTCAGCCAATTTCCTCCGCACTCAAGGCTTTCAATGTGTCTTGAACCTGGAAGGCGGAGTCCTAGCCTGGTCCGACGAAGTCGACCCCTCTATGCCCAAGTATTAAAGGAGAAAAAGAGCGGGGCACCACCGTTTTGCTTTCTAGAGTCCCCAGTTGTTAAATTCCTGCCAGCTCACAACTTTGAGATGATCCAGCATGCTTGTACCATTAGGGGTGTCAGGCGATGAGTCCATAGCACTAGCAAGAAGTTGGGCTCCGGTAGCACTGAGGACGGTTTGATCGGCGTGCAGAAAAACATTAGTTGCAGTTACCTGGTTACCGACAAAACTACCGAAATAGTCGATTTGAGAGCCGCTGTTATTACCTAAGCTGATACTGGCGTTAGGAGCATAAATGTTGCCAGTAAATGCTTGATTGGGATTCACCGATACGTTTGACGGCCCGTTGTAATAAATCTGCATATTGAGCGAGGATTGACTGCTGCTAGTAATTCCATTACCACCAATTGAGATTGGTGCTGAATTGGTGGCCCCATCCACAAAGAATTGCACCGGAGTGGTAACACTGGGGTCGATTATTATGCTGGCGGCGCCAGAAATATTCAGGCTGTTGAGCGAATAATCACCGGGCGGCACAGTGACCACGCCAAGATTTTGGCCGTTGGCTAAATCCGCATCGGTCATTGTCGCACCACTTTTAATTAAGAGCGTGGTATTGCCGCTCAAGGCAATGTCACCAAGGGACGTTGCACCGGGAGGTGCATCGGGACCAGGAGGCAATCCACTTACAGGGTTGGAGTTCTGGACAGTAATTGGACTGATCGGCCCCGGGGAAGGCCGAGACCAAGCACATTGTATGTCCCGGTTCCCGGTGGCGGATTAGTTGGCGAAGGCACAAATCCTGGAGTGGCGGTGCCGTAACCTGTATAAATTCCATTTAGCGTGAGCTGGTTTTCAACAACATTGAACTGCTTTTCGGTAGGAGCCGTAATTGCTACTGGAGAATTGGGAGCACCTTGATTATCGACCGTCAGGTTGCCACCAATGGAAATGGGTGCTAGCGACGTGCCTGAAAGCGTAGCGCCAGTATTAGTGATTAAGTTACCACCAAGAGGATTTTTACTGGCCGAGTAAGGACCAGCAGATGAATTGTAACCATCAGTGGAGACATATCCATTCAAAGTCAATTGCTGCGCAGATTGCGCCGCTCCCTGGAAATAAGGATTCGGCGAGGTGACGCTGGCAGGATTGGGAAGATATCCTGGTCGCAGAATAACTCTTATATTGCGCGTCACTACGCCATATTGTGCTGTCGCCTCAATCACTCGCCAGTCATTTCTTACTAATCCACTCGCAGCGTTATTTGGATCTCTGGTGGTATCGTAACCGTAGGCCGTCTTCGGCATAGCGATATTCTCAACTGTGACAGTTACCGTCGCCGGGCCTGTGATCGAGCCCGGTAAAGTTGTCACCGTGTAAGGAGGACCTACCGTCGGATCGTCCAAAGCAGATATGTTGTTCTGCTGAATTGCTGCATTAAGTTGGCTTACAGTATAGTCAATACCTGTCTCGGCGGCAGTGCGCGCAATCGAATAGTAGCGACTCTGGCTGGCTCTCTCATAGACAGGGAGAATGGCCAGCATGATGGCCGACAAAAGCATCGCCGCAATCGCGGCGAACGATAAAACAGTAACGAGGGAAAATCCCTCTCTATTTTTTGTGCGTTTAGACATATTCAATTCGGATTGACATTATTTCTCATGAAAATTTCTGATCGGATACCAACGCTGGAAAGCTGATACTTGCTTTGTGGCTGCCCGGAATTTTGCAATTCCAGATTGAGCATGATGCCGGCAATATTTGTTAATTGAGTTTTGGCGATCGGTGTAAAGGAAGTTGGCGCTCCGTAATCTTTGTCCACTAATTGGAAGGTCGCCAGTTGAGTGTTACCAAGGTAGAATGGTCCCACTAAACCTTTGAGCAGAACTTGCTGCGCTATAGCTATTCGTGCTGACCCCGGCCCTGGGACGGCAGAATATTGGATTTCATAGAGATTGGGCAGTCCGGATGGATCGGCTACTACCTGGTAGACGACCGTATCGACAACTGGACTAGGAGGGTTTGATCCGGAAGGAATTTGGAAACCATACGTAGGAGTAGGAGGATTGTTATTGTCGCCATTGTTGTCGTAAACCGGAATTTGCAAGATCACAGTGGGATTGACGACACTATTCATATCGAAGGTCGCATAAGATGTTGTGTAAGTCGTCGATGCCGGATTGACCGTCAAATCGCCAACGTTTCTGGCCATGCGCACATCTCTGCCAAATCTTTCGACAAATAATTTAGCGTCGTAAACATTATCTAGTTTGTTGTTGATGCGGGTAGCCCAACTGGCGTTCACCCACAATACCTCTGTAATGCCGGCGATAGCGATACCCAAAATCGCAACTGATACCAAAAGCTCTATCAATGACAGACCTGTCAGGCAACGATTTCTGTTCTGGCGTCTTTTCGGTCTCATTGCCATCCTTCAAAATACATGAGTGCCATATTGAGTAATTATGGTGCTTAAGCTGTATGTGCGAATCGCCTGGTTCTCCGCCCAATTGACGTTGACTGTCACCAACCGATCGGTTGCCGGATTAGGACCATTAGCCAAAGTGACGTTAACTGTGCCAACTAAAGACCCACCAAAACTGGACGCCAGCGTTTGCCCCTGGTAAGTCAGATTGGTCACATCAAATCTCAACGGCGTCAGGGCAAATGGGTAGTTGCTGGGAGTGACACCATCATTTGAGTCGAGGTGAACTGCATATACACCGTTGGGTACGGAATACAGATTTTGTACGTAGTAATCTCTGAATCGATCGAGTAGTTCCTGAGCCACGTCGGCGGCCATGAGCTGATTTTGAGCGCCGCTGGAAAAGCGCATGGTCGAGCTGAGGCTGGCTCCAAGGATAACGGCCAAGAAGCCGCTGATTGCCAGGGCGGCAATCAGTTCGATCAAGTACATGCCTCTTTGCCCGCGCCTTCCTTTTAGCTTGGCCACAGTTATCTCTCCTTCCCCAAAGGTTTTGCCCTAATTGAACAAGCCAGTCCCACAAACCAATTTGTCAGACTAGGGCGATTTGATCAGACCTTGCGCATCAACCTCTACGTGGGCTGTGCGTTGTCCTTTGGAAATAATGAATGAGGCAGGAGCTTTCGGCACCCCACCTTGAAAGGTTACCGAGCCAATGATCTGCACACCAGGCGGCAACATTACCTCTTCAACCGTCTGGTCATTTCGTTGAATCATATAAGCGAATGGTTTGCTGTCTTTGCCAACCCGCGTGGTTACTCGCACCGACACGCCTTGCTCGGCAGCAGTTTGTTGCCATTTAATCAAATCTTGCACTAATTCGGCAGCTGTGTTTTTCACTGATAGCGAAGAGGTGGTGGCATCCACAACTCGAAAAGCGAAAAAGGGCAGCGCCAAAAACAGAAAGGCAAAAACAAAGGTCTCCAACTTCCGAAGCATGCCCCAACTAATCGGATTGTTCTTGTCTTGAGGTGTGGCAGCGTTCGGTTTAACCATAAAGCTCAACGATGTAGGGCAGAAACAGTATAGCTTTCGCGACGTTGTCCCATTAGGCAAGGGTTTACCAATTTAGTTGCAAAGCTTTGAATCGTATCTTCAAGTGACGCACTAGAGGTGAGTTATAGTGTCGAAAGCGCTGCCAAAAATTTGTTTCCGAAAAGGAAAAGGTTTTACTTGACATGCGCCGGAGCCTAATTACAATAGACTTCATCGGCATTACTAAATCAATTTCATCAGCCCTTCTAGACATACAGATCCTTTACAGACAGATCGCTTATTGATTTTCGATCTCTGTCGGCAGTTCTTTGCAATTTATATATCCGCAGGCGCCTGATCTCGAAGTTGAGCATACAGGCGAAGGAGCAATTCGAATGCATTCGGTTTCTGGTTCGGCCATGCCCGGTGGGCAAGAGCATGCTCTCTTGATGAGAGAGGCTGGCACTGAAGCAAGGTTCGAAAGCAAAGAAGTCTTTGGTCAATTACTGAGACGCATTAGGTATTCGGATCGAGGCGATCAAAAGACAGAGCAACCAAGAATATCGATGCCAACTTCAGAGAAGACCTTGGCTAATGTCGAAAATCAAGTAAATCAAGACTGGGACGCTTGCTATAAACAAGCGACGACGGCCCTGCAGCTTGGTAAGTTCGAACTTGCTGAAACGCTGTGGCTGAAAGCGCTGGAAATTTCGGCGACATTACCGGCCAAAGATCCACGATTGCCGCAAACACTGGATAACCTGGCAAACTTCTATTTCGTCTGGGGCCAGTATGACAAAGCCCAGGCATTTGCTCTGCAGACTCTGGAAAAAACCAAAAATGTATACGGTGAAGTACATGCCCAAGTGGCAAGCTGCTTAAACAATATCGCTGGCATATATTTTGCTCAACGCTTGTACAAGAAAGCTGAGCCTTATTGTATTCAAGCACTGGAAGTTTATTGCCAGTTATACGGAGCAGACCATCCAGACCTGGGAGTAGCCCACAATAACGTCGCTCTGCTCTATCATGCGCAAGAAAAATTCAAGTTGGCGAGAACGCATTACGAGAAAGCAATACCGATCCGCGCTAGTGCCTTAGGCAATCATCACCCTAGCGTTGAATTACTCGTCAATCGCTATTTGGAGTTGCTGCAAGCGTTAGGAGAAGACGAGATTGTCTCTTCCATTCGCGCCGCTCGTCGGGACGAAATTCCCTGGCGGCTTTTCGACGCTAATATCACACTGCCCAGACAGCTTCAGGCGGTTTGAATAGCAGCTATCTCTTCCAAGCCCAGTTCTTGAATCATGCTTTGACGCATGGCATATTTTTGCACTTTTCCAGTAACAGTCATAGGAAATTCTTCAACAACACGAATATATTTGGGCACTTTAAAGAGGGCAATTCGTTCCCGCAACCAGGCGATCAAATGGCTCTCCTCCAGAGATCTGCCGTGTTTTAACTTCAGCCAAACTGCCACTTCTTCGCCCATACATGCATCAGGCACACCAAATACATTGACCTGGGCGATCGCTTCATAATCCAGCAATAGTTCCTCAATCTCGCGTGGATAAATATTTTCGCCACCGCGAATGATTATTTCCTTTTTTCTCCCGGTGATATTGATCAAGCCATCCTCATTCATCACTGCCAGATCGCCTGAATGCAGCCAACCAGCCTGATCGATCGCTTCCCGCGTTGCCGAGTCGTTGTTCCAATAGCCGATCATCACACCATGGCCGCGAGTGCACAGTTCGCCCTGGCTTCCGCGCGGTAATAATCTGCCTGTCTGAGGTTCGACAATTTTCAGTTCAAGCCCGGGAATAACCCGACCAACTGTCGTTGTACGAGTCTCCAAGCTATCTTGGACCGTCGTGCATGTCACCAGCGGTGATGCCTCCGTCAAACCGTACAAAATGATGATCTCGCGCATATGCATGTCGCTTGCCACCCGGCGCATTAACTGGACAGGGCACGGAGCACCAGCCATAAAGCCGCCGCTAAGCGAACTGAGATCAAATTTGCTGAAGTCCGGGTTTTCAAGTTGAGCCATGAACATTGTCGGCACCCCAGATAAATGTGTGCAACGTTCAGCTTGGACAGCCTGCAGCACTTGCTCTTCCGCGAAATAGGCGGATGGAATGACGATTGTGCCACCTACGGCAAGAGTGGCCAGGGCCGAGCTGACCATGCCGCCGCAGTGATAGAAAGGCATCGGTATACAAAAGCGCGACTCGCAGGTTAAGCCCATGGCTTTCGCAGCCAGCCAGGCATTGTTGAGAAGATTGTGGTGACTGAGCGTCACCCCCTTTGGTGCACCGGTTGTACCGGATGTGTACTGAATGTTGATCGGATCATCCATATCCAACAGAAGACGCTCTTCCACTAACCGCGAGAGCGAGATGGTGTCGCCTAGTCGGCACATATTGTCGAACGAGATTATGTGCGGACTAATGTTTGCTTGAGCGCCGATGACAGCGATATGTTCCAATTGGCTGGTTTTCTCTTGGCTCTCAATATCGGGAGAAAAGAGCTCGGGCGCTAGATTCTCAAGGATCCCCAGGTAATTAACCCCGCGATTCTCTGGAATAACGATCAACAGTCTGGTGCCTGACTGTTTGAGAATATATTCGAGTTCGGCCGATTTATAAGCCGGGTTGATATTAACAAAAATCGCACCGATCGAGGCTGCCGCCAATTTGGTAATTAACCACTCAACGTTATTTGTCGACCATATGCCGATTCGCTCACCGCGGGTGATGCCCAGAGCCAACATGCCGCGGGCCAACTGTTCGACTCGATCTTTGAGCTGTGAATAGGTGAGTTCCTGAAACGGTAGGCGGCCGACTATCGCCTGGCGATTTGGATTATCAGAGACGACGCGCTCAAAGTGCGCACCGATTGTTGAGCCGAGCAGTTTCACAAGGCTATTGCCGGCATCATAGCTCAGCTCGACAGAAGCTAAATCACCAGGAGCCAGATCACTCACCAAATGCGATACCAGGGCACATGCCTTTTCAGGCTATCACATCGGTTCAACAGCCGATCCGCCCAAAATCAAGACCTTATCGCTGTTCTTCTTTTGGCCACGGATCGTTTCCAAACGAATATCTTCCGAGCGAACAATTCTTTCTTGTACTGCAGGCCGATTGGTATTGCGACGAATGTTAACTTCTTGCGCTTGGCGCGACTCATCGTCAAAATTGATCTGCCTGGTCAATAACGGGTTAGTCAAAGGTACTGCGCTCACTGTCGCGACAACCGCCAGTCGCTCGTCGGCAGCCAGGCTAATCAATGGCAGTCCAATAACGACGGCACCAGCAACTAAAACTGCGTTGGTCAAAGAGAGCCTGTTGTTCCGGATATTTATCAGCATAAACCTCTATTCCTGAGTTGAGTATAGTTGCTAAGGTCAGCTTGTTACTAATAGTTTGATTCGTTTAAGGTTGGGTATTACAAATCTAGATGTCAAGGAGTGAAAGACTTAAGCAATACCTGAAAGTTCCTGCATGTAAAGAATTCGTACTGTGAAGCCAGCAATGCACAACTTACCGCCGGGTCACCTGACAAATCTCGGATTTGGTCAGCGCTTGTTTCTGTGTCTCCTCGCCCTTTGGCAGATGACTATGCCGTCCGAATCGTTGGGCCAAACCTCTCGCGATGATGCACTGACAGTCCGCGAGCACATTGCAAAGGGCAACTCCTTCTTGAGTCGAAGACAATTCCAACAGGCGATAGCTGAATATCAAACTGCGCTTGCTCTCGATCCGTCTAGCACGATTGCCAGAGACAACATTGCCCTTACTCATAACGACTGGGGCATTTTGTACTTCCAGCAAGGCAAATTTGATGAGGCTCGGGCGAATGGAACACTGTGCTTAATGAAAATCCATCTGATCGCAATGCCCGCAATAATTTGCTGGTTTTAAAAAATAAGCTCGCTCGGTTAGGCGGAACTACATCAGCCTACAAGAAAGCAGCGTCGCCGACGGGACTGCCAAATGCCGCTAAGGACGATAACTCCACCGCCGGTGTTGTTTTGCTTTCGCCCGGATTTAAGCAGTCATCGCATGCTCCAACTGCCACCGAACAAGCAACAACCTCAAGCCAATTCGTCAAGGCGCAGACCGTTAATGACGGCTCTGGGCCTGTAGCAGCAAGCACCATACCTTCAGGACTCAACGCCAAACCTCACGAAGAATCAAACGCCATCATTCTTCCCAGTCAAATTCTGACCAGAACATCTGGATCTGTCGGCACGATCAAAGAACCCGCCAGTCCTAGTAACACCGCATATGGTGCTATGCCCAATAACACATCTACACCTGCTCCAGCGGCTACCGCCTCAACTTCGCCAGCTGCGTCAATTTCAACAAGTACCACGCCACCGGCCGCATCTACTTTGCCAGCTGCTAGTGAATCGTCCATGCCTGCCGCTATAACTTCGGCCAATCCTGCCGGTTCACGGTCATCAATGAGCTTGGAATCAACTTTAGACGCTCTGGAAACGAAAGTGTACGGAAGCACCAAAAATGGTCTACCGATTCTCAAACGTCTTGAGAGCCTCGAGCGGGACACAAATGCTCGTACCACCGATGGCAGTATTGCTGAGCGCATCCGTGAGTTGGTTCAAACATATGGCTTGTGAACCAAGCATGAACTCGCTGCTGCCCAGAACGTCAAGAGCGTGATTGAGCCCAGCGCCATGAGCCCACGAGCATATCTTTCAGGCGCCAGGACGGATCCGATTGGCGCTTCGGCAAGCGTTCTTGCAACCTGATCAAATTGTTTTCGATTTCCTTATCATAGGGCGAAAGCTTCAATGCCTGAATGTAATCTTGCAAGGCATCATCATAGCGATGATAATACAGCTCCATTTCTCTACCGATTCGAAAGAGCGCCCAGCCGAAATCCGGTTTGGCCGCCAGTCCGCGTTGATATTCTTGCACAGCCTCTGGATTGCGACCCAGCTCGTCCAGAAGCTCGCCCATAGCAAAGTGATAGGCAGCATTTTGTGACAATCCGCTCTCCGCTTCGGTGTGAATGATGATCGCACAAGCCTGATCTGCTGGCAATTTGCGGCAGATTGATCTGACCAAATTCTTTGGCTTGCTAGACACTTCAACTCTCGGCATGTTCGCTGTTGAGCAGTTCTGGGCCAAATCAATAAGTGCAGGCTCAAGCGCTATCTCGTATCTACCGGCACCATAGGCTGCCAAAGCCAGAGCTGGAGCTACCTGCGTTTTATAGCTGGGTTGACCAAACGGGATCAAGAGCAACTTCATCGCTTCTCGAAATTGGCAAGACCAATTGCTGCCTCGCCTTTGCTTTGGTAAGCCAGCCAAAAATCGGGAGCCCGCTTTATGTCTAGATCGGCCAGCAAATAAGCCTCAGTAAATCGACGTTGTTTCAGCCGCAGCCTGGCTAAGGCAGTCGGTAAACCGATTACCTTCTGGTGGCTTTCGATCGCTCTCAAATAAGCAGACTCAGCTTGACTGATCTGGTCTTCACCCGAAAAAAGATCGCCCAGACAAAAATTGATCTGGGCATTGTTTGGAAAGCGGCGGGCCGCTGCTTGCGCCAAAATCGCGGCAGACTGCAATTGGCCGTTACTTACTTGCGCCTGGATAACCTTTACGACAGCAATTGGATCGTTGGGTAAATATCTGGCGGCCGTCTGGAATTGCTCTTTGGCTTGATCAGGTAGGGACAATTTGTCGTAGCAGATACCTAGTAACAGTAATGCTTGAAAGTTGTGAGGATTTGCTTCGAGAAAATTCGCCAATTTCGCTAACGTCGAGGAGGATATTTCCTGACCATTAACCAGTTTGATAATTTCGTTCAGCCTGTCCGTTTGAGAGCGATCGGCTGCCTTCTTCATTGGAGAAGATGAGGCGGTCGGACACCGGCATTGACAGATAGCGACGCAAAACAAAATGCAAAATATCGCTTGCCAAAACTTATTGTTATTGCTCAGAGTCGATCGGTGTCCGCTAAAACGATTCACACTGAGAGCAAGATCTACCAAGGCAAATGGCACGACCTCAGACATGGCAATGCGAAATGCCGTTCTTTTGCAAATAACGCTGATGATACTCTTCGGCTGGGTAGAACGTGGAAGCGGCAGCAATTTCCGTCACGATCGGGCGCTTAAATTTGCCCTCTCGTACTAACTTCTCTTTGATCGCTTCGATCGTTTGCTTTTGCTCTTCGTCGTGATAAAAGATCGCTGATCTGTATTGGTCGTGTAAAAACAAAACCGTTGGATCATGGATCTTGAAAAATAGATTGACCAGCTCTTCGTAGGATATTTTCTCAGGATCAAATTGCACCTGGCAGACTTCGGCGTGACCGGTTGTGCCCGAGCAGACGTCTTTATATGTCGGATTTTTCGTATGCCCGCCGGCATAGCCAACGGTGGCATCCACCACGCCTGGGACCTGGCGAAACTCTTCCTCCACTCCCCAGAAGCACCCAGCAGCAAAAGTTGCTTTAGTCATTGGTTTGCTCCTTGCTTAAAACTGCAGGCTAACTAATCTAGAATATCCCTTAAGGCTATGTTGTTAAAATGTGACATGCCTGTCAATTCTCCATGAATTGAATGGAACTGGATGAACTGAATGGGACTGGCTTTGCCTGTATTTGCATATGCAGCTGCCTGGGATGACTATGTCACATTTTAATCATCTGCGCCTATCGCCAACATTCACGAATCCAATCTAGGGTCATTCAGAACGCTCAGATCGCCCGGATCGCCCGGATCGCTAAGAACGCTCGGAACGCTCGGAGCACTTAAATCGCTCAGATCGCTCGCTATCAGACCACAACATGATTTCGCTTCCAGCCACCCCGCTCTTAGGCCAGGGCATGGGCGAGCGGCGCCGGCGGTCTTACTAGGACGCGCTCGGTATGCGCGACAGACTCCGCTTCGATCGCCCAAACATAGAGACAGGTATAAAAGGCAGCTCTTATGTAAATAGAGAAGGCTGTCACCACAATCGCCAGACAAGCCCAGGCGACGGCCGAGAGACCGATGACGGCAGGCGGTATCGGGGTATGTTGAAACATCTTCAAATAGACAACCAAACCGGCGGCACCGGCTCCAACCAGGTACACAATCCAGGAAACGAAGCGGCAAATGCCATCCACGCCCACCTCACCTACACCGATGGCGAGCAAATTGCCTGAGGCGATGCGGTCAGCCCGTTTCATGGCACCGACAAAGGAAGTGCCTTCGATGACAATGGCCGGCAGGATCAGGTGCCCAGCCAAGGTCCAGAAGACTTCGACTATACCGGCGAGAAAATTGACGCCGATGCCGAACATCCCAGTACCGCGTTTATAGCGCATCCATTTGGCCAAATTGCGAGCGATGAACGTACAAATGCCTAAAACGATGATTGCTGGCAAACTCTCAAAGACTGCCCTACAGGCCAAGGAAAACTTGCCAGAGCCCGGACCGTCAGTTAAATGGCTGTAGGTCAAAGCGGTGGTGACACCCTCCAGAAAACGATTGGTCAGCCACCACAGACAAAGCAAACCGAGCACAATCAAAGTGTTCTGGGAAAAAATGACGTCACCGACTTGGGCGCCCATCGCCTGAAAGCCGCTCATGTCTAGCGGTCCATTGACGCCGGACAAATCCATAATATTGCCCGGCTGCACAGACCCAGCGCCGGCTAAATTCATGATGCCTGGCTGGTGGCCATGCCTGAGGAGGTGCTGAGGGTTGTGGGCGATGCCTCGAGCCATACCGGCCATGGCGCTGGGAGCCGAAGCGCCCGTCAGGCCTGGCAGTCCAGGCAATCCAGGCAAATTGGCGCTCAGCTTCTCTTCGCCAAAGCCAAAAAGGAGGATGGCAAAGAAAAAGTTAGCAAAGACCGTCAGGACAGACGGTAACAGCAATCTCTGGTCCTTTAAGCCCATCTTGATGCTGGCCCAGATCATCTTCAGTCCACGACCAAATGAATCAAGCATCGTTTGTCAATTTCCTCGTGCCGCCGTCCTGCCTGGACGGTCGTAGTAAAAGCGGCTAAAGCACCAACCGCGCCCATATTGTATGCAGTTGCCAAGCGAAAGTAAAGTATTTTTTATATCAAAAGCAGTAACTGCCCGCGAATTTATTTTCCAACGACGGTTTTGGAGGCCTCTTTCCCATCTTCCAATTCTAAATCTTCTTTGTCGTACATGGCATCGAGAACGTTTTTGTATTTTTCGGTAACGACTTTACGTTTGACCTTGAAGGTTGGCGTTAGCTCTTCCGTTTCGGCACTGAAGTCCCGGTCGAGAATAGTAAACTGCTTGATTCGCTCGAAGTTCGCTAGCTGTTCGTTTTTCGTCTTCACCAGCTCTTCGATGTCCTTTCGCACAAGTGGATGTTGCGCCAGCTCAACCGTATCCTGGTATTCAATACCATTGCGTCTGGCAAAAGCCTTCAATCCATCTGGATTGAGGGTGATTAAAGCGGTGATGTATTTTCGCCGGTCACCGTAAACCAAGATATTGCTGATCAAGCCCTCGCCTTTGAACATATTTTCAATGTATTGTGGTGCCACGTGTTTGCCACCAGATGTGATGATGATATCTTTCTTGCGATCTTTGATGTGCATATAACCATCTTGATCAATCTCACCGATGTCGCCGGTCATGAACCAACCATCGGAAAATGCTTCTTGCGTAGCTTCAGGATTTTTGTAATAACCAGCAAAAATGCTGGCACCACGGGCCATAATCTCACCGTCAGGCGCTATTTTGACCTCCATTCCCGGAAGTGGCTTGCCAACTGTACCTCGCTTGTTGTCTTCCGGAGTATTGCATGAGATTGGTGCTGAAGTCTCGGTCAGTCCATATCCTTCGACCATTGAAAAACCAATGATGTCGAAGAATGATTGCACTTCTTCTGAAAGTGGTGCAGCACCGGAAACCATGATCCTGAGCCGCCCGCCGAATCGCTTTCTGATTTTCGAAAAGACAATTCGATCAGCAACCCGCAACTCACCTTTGTAGAATTTGCGCATCATCTCATTGCAGCCGAGCATTTTGTTCGCTTTGGCCGCACGCTTGCCCAGAGATAACGCCCAACGAATCAGGTATTGCTGCGGCTTGGGTAAATTCCGTACTTCTAATTGAATTCGCTGATACGCTTTTTCATAAAATCTAGGCACACCGTTCAAAACGGTTGGTCTAACTTCCATCATATTTCTTGGCACATTTTCGATCGATTCAGCATAAGCCATAACCAGCCCCTGGAAAATGGCTAGAAACTGCCCGCCCACTCGTTCGTACACGTGCGAAAGCGGTAAAAATGAAAGCGACAGATCATCAGCTTTGAAGCCAATCAGCTTGGTCATCATTTGACAAACAGAATGAAAATTCGAATGCAAGAGCATCGCGCCTTTAGGTAAGCCGGTCGTACCCGATGTATAAACGATCGAGGCTAGATCCGCCGGTTTTACGCTTTCGATGCGCTTAGCCAGTTCATCGGCATGCTGCAAAAGATATATCTCGCCGTCCTTCAATAAATCATCCCACTTGATGCATTTAATTTTGTCCTTACTCAGTGGCGGCTCACCATCGATAACCACAACCAGGCGGAGTCCCGGCAGAAATTCTGAGCACTCCAGAACTTTCTTAGCTTGATATTCGTTCTCAGCAAATATGGCCACCGAGTCGCTGTGCTTTACCAGGTACTGGGTTTCGCGAGCAGCCAGAGTGGGATAGACCGGCACGGTCACACCGCCGCAAGACATGATCGCCAAGTCCGCCCAGGTCCAGTGCGGGCGGCTCTGGGAAATGATCGAGACCTTTTCTCCCGCCTGAAGGTTGTTTTTCAACAGCCCAGCGGCGATTAATTCGACGATTCTGCCATGCTCTCGCCAAATCACCGGCCTGTAAGTACCGGCAACCTTGTACATGATCGCCGGGCGTTCAGGCGCATTACGCACCCACTGCCAGAAAACATCGACTATCGTATCTCTCGCCAATTTTTGCTGTCCTTCCCACGACTCTTGCCTATAAAAAACGCTTAGCAGACCGAGCTTTTAACTGAGGCATTGATCCAATCAAGGTAGTTTGAATGGCCGGCTTCAATCGGCAGACAGAGTATCTCTGGGACGTCGTACGGATGAAGTTCACGGATGCGCTGCTCGATCACCGACCAGACACTTCTTTCTGTTTTTATTATCAACAAATTTTCGCTGTCCCGGCAAATCTCGCCCTGCCAGGCATAAATCGAAAGAACTCCAGGCACTATATTGACACAGGCCGCCAGTTTTTCCTCCACAAGATGCGACGCGATCTTATCGGACTCAGCCGCTTTGCACGTGACGAGAATTATGATTTCATCTGTCACGTTTAAGCTGTACTCCTCTCTAGTTCTGAACCAGTTTCTACGACAAACTCATGCAATAAACGCACAATTTGCCCGAAGGTCTCCGGCTGCAATCTCGGCATTCGATAACGCTTGTGCATTTTCAAAACGATAGTCGGTACAGCCAACTCCTCGGCAGCAAAGCGAACCAACGGTTTGACTTGAAAGTCGAAACTACCAGGTGCTACTGGTTCCAAAGCCGAGAGCTTATTCCTCAATCTCGTCGTATAGTCCTGGCATTGATGAGCGGACGGCCCGTAACAAGACAACTGCAGCCCGGGCGCTTCGTGCCATGAGGAGCCCAGCAAAAAAAGAACAAGACCGATCTCACCAGCCTTGACGATGTCGGCAAATGCTCTTCTCATCGGTGTTTCCAAATACCAACAAGGATCGGCGACACAACAATAGTTAGTGAGCAGGGCGTGACAATCGCTCATGCGGTTAAGCAAGGCAGACATACTTCCTGTATAAGCATCCGGTTCGTGGAATTCACCTTCTCGCCAAAACGCCGTGGCATGTGGTGCTAGAACCAACAGTGGCAATCGGCCGCCAAGGAATTTGTAATCGGGTTCGCCTGCTGGTGGAAATTGCTCGTAACGCTCGGACAATAGAGCCTCATGTTGCAACGCCCAGTTGAACGGAAGTGCTTGCGGTTTTTCGCCAACGATATATTCAATCGCTTCGTCGATGTCGGCAAAACGTGCCTGGGAGTGCGAAAGCACCCAAGGATTAAACGGCGATTGACCAACGACAGTAACCATTTTGCCGCGCCGGAATGCATAAAACATCTCCATCGCCGTGCCGTAACTGGAACGATTCAAATTGGCCAGCAGTGTGTCACATTCATCGATCAAATCCAAAGCACGACGAACGCGCAGATCCGATCCTTCGCTGAACTCAAACATCTCCGCGTCTGGCAAAGACCAGGTCAACTCCAAAGGGTTGACTACCCTCAGCCCATATCGCTGCAGCTTGTTCATCGCCGATGAACGCCAATCCGGCAACGAAGCATTCGCCATCAGGCCTTGAGTTTCGAGCGTTTCTCCAGTAAGGTAAACCGACGAATACATAGGAATTATCTAACTCCTTTCTGAGACATCGATTTGGTAAACCTCGGCAAGGCTGAGTCACTCTTGTTCACTATATACCACAAGCTCCGTATTGTTCCCTGTTTCCCTGCCGGCAGCCACTTTGACCAGCACCTTGACCAAAGGATCGAATCATGAACCAACGAAGTTCCCTCTATTTAGAAAAATTCGCTATGCCCAGTCTGAGAGTAAAGCTCAAGCGAGATTCTGTCCCGAAGAAAAGGGGATCATTTAGCAAATTTATTCTCCTTTGCTATGTCTTTCCGCTCGTAGTTGGTTGCGGATCCTCAGGTAGCGCTCAAGATCCTAACCGGCAACCAGCATCTGGAGCAACGCCCGGTGGAGATTTCGCTAATTATCCCACTGCCAATGCAGATGATGATCGGCAGATCCGCCAGGCCCAGGAAGCCCATATGATCAACGCAGAGGTCACGGGAAAAGCCGTCGTACTCAAGCTTTTACCGGACGATCGGCAAGGGTTGCAGCACCAGAAATTTCTGCTCCAGCTATCTAATGGCACTACGATATTAGTCGCACACGATATTTCTTATGCTCCGAAAGTGCCAATCGTTCCTGGCGATCAGATTACCATTCACGGTTCCTATATTTGGAATAGCAAAGGCGGTTTGATTCACTGGACGCATCATTCCGACTCGCCGCGCCACGAAGGCGGCTGGATTCAATTCCAGGGCCAATACTATCAATAAGTGCCACCGGCAGCTTAGGCGCTCATTTGGCTAGCAGACTGGCTATTTTGGGTGTTATAAACCACTTTAGAACACCTTGAGACGTTGGTGGCAGATCATCAACATCGACCCGACAGACGGCTGCTTTTTTGAATTGAATGTCCAGAGCATCGGAAGCCCAGAGCAGAACAGCCGTTAACTGTCCGATATCCGGCTCGTGGCCAAACATGGCAAGCTCGTTGGCTGGCGGTAAGTGTTTAACAAATTTGAACAGATTACCGGCAGTGCCACCCGGAGCCAGCGCATCGGTGAGCTTTATTTCCGCATTAGAGCCAAGAACATCGGCGAAAATCTCTGCCGTCTGGCATGCTCGCACCAGCGGGCTGGATAGAAAATGCTCTGGCCTGACTCCCAATTTCTTTAAGCCTTGAGCCACTTGTCGAGCTTCGGCTCTTCCTTCGTCTGTGAGCGGCCGTTGCGAATCATTGACAACGCCACCGCCAAGTCGTTCGGTGGCAATACCGTGTCTCACTAAGTAAATCTTCATAGCGCCAATTCTAAATGCTTGAATAGTGGCTTTAGATCGTGGGCAAGCGCACGTATCAAAGTCTAACGATCTTAATTGGGTAGTATATTGAATCGATGAGCACAAAACCGAGAGTAATTGGTCTTGACATTGGCGATAGAAGAATCGGCGTGGCCATCTCCGACCCGCTTGGATACACGGCAGCGGGGTTGGAAACAATTGAACGTAGCAATACAGAAAACGATATTCGCAAAGTTCAACAGTTAGCCGAAAGGCATGGAGCGGTGACAATTGTCTTAGGACTGCCGCTGAACATGGACGGCACAAGCGGTACACAAGCGGAAAAGGTCAAATCATTCGGTCGCAAACTAGCTAGGGCCACCGACTTGCCTGTTATCTATGAAGATGAGCGCTTAACAACGATTTCGGCAATTCGCACTCTCACATTGCAAAAGGTCAAAACCGGAAAAAATCGAGAGCTTGTCGATATGCAAGCGGCGGCGATCATCTTGCAGAAATTTCTGGACAGCAAACAAGAACCTCCTTCTGCCTAAGAAAGCTGGCTCAAGGTCGATCAAACAGAATCAATAAGAAATGAGCTATAATCGCCACTTATCGCACAATTGCGGTCCCGGCAGAAAAAAGGACACTTTAACGTGAGCGCTCAGTACGTTATTTTGCTGGTCTGTGAAGCAATTCTCGGCCTGTTCATGGTGACATTGATTTTGTTGCATGCTCCCAAGGGCGAAGGTATGGGCGGCATCGGCACAGGAGCATCGATGTTCAGTGCCAAGCAAGGCGCTGAAGCCGGACTCGATCGGTTAACCTGGATCACCATCAGCCTGTTTTTATTTGTCTGCATGCTTCTCGGTTTTGGCATTGTCAGATAGTGTCTATGCCGTTTCAGCTGCCGACCGCCACCGAAAAAGCCGATTTTGTTCTCAAGCAATTTGACCGGATCGCTTACGGTTATGACCTCGGCAACGATGTGATTAGCTTCGGCATGCATCGAAGCTGGAAAGCGCGAGCCGTATATGAACTCTGTCACGGCGGAGGAGATCGATTTCTCGACGTCTGCTGCGGCACAGGTGATTTAGCGTTGACAATCCAACGTTATCTTAAGCGCTATCTGAAGAACTCGCACACTGTTACTGGTATCGACTTCTCGCCAAAGATGTTGGCTGTTGCTAAAAGAAGAGCAAGGCCAGAGGAGCATTCAGAATCGTATCCGATCACCGATGAAAATGGCCAGAACAACAACAACAACAACATCGAATGGGTATGCGGCGACGCACAAAATTTGCCGTTTGCTGACGATACATTTGACGGCGCGATTATTAGTTTTGGGTTGCGCAATTTGACGTCTTTGGAAAAGGGCATAAGCGAGATGGCACGTGTGGTAAAACCGAAAGGACGCGTCGTAAATCTGGACCTGGGTCATTCGACTGTGCCGGTTTTTGCACAGCTTTTCTCTTTTTATTTTCGCCATGTGGTACCGGTGGTCGGCGCTATCCTGCAAAAAGATCGGAGCGCGTACACCTATTTACCTGCGTCTTTAGCCACCTATCCAACACCGGATGGTATCGCCGAGATTTTTGCCAAAGCCGGACTGACTAATGTTCGGTATATCCCATTGGCTTTGGGATCAGTCGCTCTGCATGTTGCTTCCGTACCCAACAAATCAGTCGAGAGCAAAAATTTGTAAGCTTGTCTGTGTCTATACTTATTTGTGTCACTATTGCATGTCCATAGTCTATGTCTAAGTCCGTGTCTATGTCTATAAAAGATCGTCGAAACGAGATTAACGGGGACACTGTGGCACCACACAGGAAATCGCTATTTATTATGGTCGGTGATCAATCAGCCGATAAGCACACGGCCAAGTTGGTCGAGAAGTTGAGACAATTGGCGCCCGACCTGGATGTCTGGGGTGTCGGTGGTTCAGCGATGCAATCGGCAGGCGTAGAGTTAATGGCTAACTGTCTCGACTTTTCGATTGTCGGTCTGGAGGGCATCGTCAAGAACTACTTCTTTTTCCGAAAACTCGGTTTAGAAATACTCGGAAAGATTCGGCTTCGCGCACCGTGCATGGTACTACTGGTAGATTCTGGTACATTCAATTTGCGGTTAGCGAAGGCCTTGCGAAAGCAGAATCCGACCTTACCAATTTATTATTTCATCTCGCCTCAAGTGTGGGCATCGAGACCTTGGCGAATCAATACTATTGCCAAAACGATCACAAAAATGCTTGTTATTTTCCCCTTTGAAGAGGGTCTTTATGAGCGGAGGAATATTCAGGCGAAGTTCGTTGGCCATCCTCTTACCAGGAACATCCCGGGCCTGGATGAAATCGAAGATAAGAGCACCTTTTGTCAGACGCTTGCCCTTGATCCAGATAGTCCGATCATTGCCGTATTTCCTGGCAGTCGTAAGCAAGAGATCTCAGATATTTTGCCTGTTACCTTGGATGCCATCCGCCAGCTCTTGGCGAAACGTCCACATTTGCAGTTTGTGATTGCCACGGCCAATGAGGCAATCGCCGACAAAATCCGGACCAATATCGGCAACGCAAATTTGTCTGAGAGCTTGAACAAGAATCTCTTCGTCATGCCCCCATCCAGTAACTACGCACTGTTGAAGGCGTGCGATCTAGTCTGGGCGAAATCCGGCACGACCACCTTGGAAGCCACTCTCTTTGGTAAGCCGATGCTCATATATTACAGAGCTCTCTGGATTAGTTACTTACTCTTTTGTCTCTTGAAACGCGTGAAAAGAGTAGGCTGGCCGAACATACTGGCTGGATACGATCTGGTTCCTGAACTACTTCAGCTAGATTGTCGAGCGGATCAAGTCGTAAGATACACTTGCGACTTGCTGGATGTGCCTGGGCTACAAAAGGAGATATCCGATAAGTTAATCTCGTTGAAGACGCAACTTGGTGAGCGCGATTACGTTACCAATTGCGCTGATGAGATTCTTAAAGTCATATCAGGCAATAAACTAACTACGGGATCAATTAGGTAACTGTTGAAAATTTTTAAGTTAGCCACCCATAATCAGCACTATCTCCGCCTTCTTAGCTACATACGTCCCTACTGGCTGCCGTTTGTAGCCGGCATGTGTGCCGCTATCCCAGGTGGCTCGTTAGATGGTGTTATTTCCTGGCTAGCCGGACAGGGTCTGCAAAAGATTTTTGTGGACCATCGCGAGCATCTGATTTACTTCGTACCTGTTGTTGTTTTAGTGTTTGCCTTTGCTCAGGGCCTGTTCCGATTCCTGGAGACATACTGCATTCGCTTTGTCGGCGCTTCAGCAATCCGGGATCTGCGCAATCAGCTGTTTGAACACATTGAAAAACAACCGCTCCAATATTTTCAAGGACAGTCGTCAGGTGTTCTGATCGGTCGCATGACCAACGATGTCGGCGTGATTGAAAATGCAATCTCACAGACCTTCCAGTCTATGATCAGCCGCACTGTGACTTTGATTTCGCTGGTAGTAGTCCTATTAATGCAAAGTGTTTCCTTGAGCTTAATTGCATTGACTATATTGTCACTGATTGTGGTGCCAGTCTCCATACTCGGTAGAAATATCCGCCGTTCGGCACGTAGTGGCCAACAGGCAATCGGCGATCTGGTAAGCGTCCTCAGCGAATCAATCCAGGGCGCGAAAATTGTTCAATCATTTAATTTAGAGCACTACCAAACAGCACGTTTCAAAGAAACCAACGAAAGTTTCATGCATAACACAATGCGAGCCGTTCGAGCCGAAGCGATGTTGTCTCCTATTTTGGCAATGATCGGCGCCTGCGGAATTGCAGCCGTTATGTGGGTGGCGGGATATAACGTTGTCCATCACACTATGACGATCGGTGCACTTACTTCGTTTATTATTGCCCTTCTCTTACTTTATTCACCGATCAAGAACATTGGTCGCATCAACGGCGTATTGCAACCGGCACTGGCAGCCGCCGGACGAGTCTTCGAAGTACTGGATTTAGAACCAAAGCTACAGAACCTTCCCGGCTGTGTCGAGCTGCCACACCAGCCACACAGCATCAGGTTCGAAGCTGTCTCTTATCACTATCCCAATCATCCAAACCTCGTCTTAAAAAACATCGACCTGACCATTCCCGCCGGTAAGATGGTTGCCTTAGTTGGCTTGTCGGGCTCCGGCAAATCAACAATGGCCAATTTGGTACCGCGGTTCTTTGATACTACTGAAGGTGCCATTCTGATTGATGGCCGCCCGCTGCAGACATATTGTTTGAAATCGCTGCGCTCGCAGATCGCCGTCGTTACTCAAGACAATTTTCTTTTTAATACCAGCGTCGAGGAGAACATTCGTCTCGGTCGCCTTGAGGCAACTTTCGACGAAATAGAAGAAGCGGCAAGGGCCGCTTATTGCTACGATTTCATTCAACAGCTGCCTCGCAAATATAGAACACTGATCGGTGAACGAGGCACACGTCTATCCGGCGGACAACAACAGCGGATCGCCATCGCTCGGGCAATTCTGAAAGACGCGCCGATTTTGATTCTGGACGAAGCGACAAGTTCATTGGATAACGAATCGGAAGCGGCTGTACAAGCAGCGTTAAATAATCTTATGAAGAACCGCACAGTAATTGTCATCGCTCACCGTCTTTCTACTGTTCGGCATGCCGACGAAATTCTCGTTCTTGAAGGCGGCAGAATTGTTGAGTCAGGCACCCATCAAATATTAACCGCCACCGATACGTCTTATGCCCGGCTGATTAACGCCCAATTTCAACGACCGGCAGTCTCGAGCTAAAATCGGGAATTGAGAACGGCAATTGAGAGTGGGATTTGGGATGGCGACGTCACTTCCAGCAACTGGTGAAAGTTACCGGATTATCCACCTCGGTAGGGTCTAGGCTTTTCTGTAGACGCACTCCCCTTGGTGATCTTCAGTCTTTTTGAAGCGTCCGTCTTTGACTAATCTCTCGAGAGCTTCAACGTAAAGCTTGTCCGTATAAGTGACATCGCCAACGACCACGTAAGTCTCTTTCGTGCCATCTCTAACTGAATCCTCGACCTTTTTCACACATTTTTGATCGGAACTGTTCAGGAGCACCTGAATGGCGTCCTTGAGTTGTTCATCGCTCCACATAAATTGCTTTACCTCCGCCGCTCGCCTGTATTGATCTATGCCCAATCGATGTATTCCGTTTGATGTATTGCGTTTGATATGTCCCGTTTGATATGTTCCCTCTGTGTGTTCTGATGTATTCTGGCGCAAAAGGTTTCCGCCAGATCAGACCAGCCCATTTCCGCTCAATTGTCGACCTTCACTCAGGCTGACACGGGAGCACTGAGCAAAAGTTTTTTGAAGAATTCCAGAGTTCTAGCGTTGGCCTTATCGGCTGCATTTTTATCGTAAGCGTGCCCGCCTGTCCTGGCGAAGGCATGGTCTGTATTTGGATAGATCTCCACGCTGGCCTCAGGCACATTGGCCAGCCGCTCAGAGATCTTTTTCTGCGCTTCTCGGTCAATAAACTTGTCTGCCTCGGCCAGGTGAAGCAGAATAGGTCTCTTGATCGAACCGGCTTCGTTCAGTTTATGGTTGATGCCGCCGCCATAATAGCTCACCGCGCAATCAATGTCGGAGCGACAAGCCATCAAATAAGTCATCAGCCCACCAAGACAAAAACCAACACACCCCACCTTACCATTGGCTCCCTGGATCGAGCGAGCATGTTTCACCACGTCTTTTAGATCTTCGATACCCTGGTCTTGCTTAAATTCGCCATATAACTTAAAGGCTTTCTCTAGATCTTTCTCATTTCGATCATCCAACTTGAGACCAGGCTCAATGCGGAAAAACAAGTCCGGTACGAGAGCGATAAACCCCTGAGCAGCCAGATTGTCCGCGAAACTCTTTAACCAATCTGTGATGCCAAAGATCTCCTGGATAATGACGATTACTGGCGCCGGTTGCTTGCCTGGCTGAGCGATGTAGCATGGAAAATTCTTTCCATCACGTGTAGTGATTGTCATCATATTCGATACCATATTGTTGAATACTCCTATCTAGTTAGATGCCGTCTCTAGTTAAATGCCGTCACACAAGGAACTACCAATTTGGAAGAGGTGGGCTTTATCTACACCGGCAGAACGCTTTGTCTTTTGGGCAGCGATGCGACGCTCTTGTTGGCGTACGCGTTAAACCGGTTAATCAATTCCGAGCGCAAATCTCGAGGCGAGACCACCGCATCCACCACCATCTCCGCTGCTAGCTTGTAGAGGTCTACATCCTGCCGATATTCAACTCTCTTTTGTTCTACAAATGTTGACCTTTCAGCTTCCGGCAATTCCATGATTTTGTTGTAGTAGACGGCATTTACCGCCGCTTCCGGCCCCATGACAGCAATCCAGGCAGTGGGCAAGGCCAAGCAGGCATCCGGCTCGAACGCTGGTCCACACATTGCATATAGTCCAGCTCCATAGGCCTTGCGAACAATTACGGATATCTTCGGTACAGTCGCCGAAGAGACGGCGGAAATCATCTTGGCACCGGCTCTAATCATGCCGGCTCGCTCGACCTGGCTGCCGATCATAAAACCGGGAACATCAGCCAGAAAAAGAAGCGGAATATTGAAAGCATTACACAACCAAATAAATCGGGCAGCCTTGTCCGAGGAATCAACAAAAAGAACGCCACCTTTAACTTTCGGCTGATTGGCCAGGATGCCCACCGCACGGCCGCCAATCCGAGCAAGACCGGTAATAAGCTCGGCCGCGTAGAGCTTTTTAATTTCGAAAAACGAATCGCGATCGATCAGTTGATTTATTACCAAATACATGTCGAACGGTAGATTTTCCTTCTCCGGAATAATTTGATCGAGACTCTTGCCAGAGTTAACTGGATCGACAGCAGGTAACAGAGGCGGCCGCTCGCTGCAGTTGCTGGGCATGAAGCGCAAGTAGTCTTTGCACAACTTAATTGCGTCCTCTTCGGATGTGACGAGAATATCTCCACAACCGCTGACAGTACAGTGCATGCGCGCACCACCCATCTCTTCAAGAGTGGCTTTTTCACCGATCACCATCTCAGCCATGCGAGGTGATCCCAAATACATTGAGGCGTTGCCTTCGTTCATTATGACGATGTCACAAAACGCCGGTATGTATGCACCACCCGCTGCAGATGGACCAAACAACAGACATATTTGAGGAATGTAGCCGGACAGCTGGACTTCGTTATAAAAAATTCTGCCGGCACCGCGACGTCCGGGGAACATCTCTATCTGATCGGTAATGCGCGCCCCGGCCGAATCAACTAAGTAGATCAACGGCACTTTTAATTTCGTCGCCGTCTCCTGGATGCGAATAATTTTTTCTACGGTACGCCGGCCCAAGAACCAGCTTTGACCGTGGAATCGTTGGCCATGAAGCAAACCGTTTTGCCTTCCACTTGACCAATGCCGGTGATCACACCGTCGGCAGGCAATTCTTCATCCAGACAGTTGGCCAATTCGGCGTCTTCCAGCTGAAAGCCCGAATCAAGCAAGAGCCTAAGCCGCTCACGCGCAAAGAGCTTTTTATCGTCTTTGAGCTTCTGATGATATTTGGGCGGACCACCTTTGCCAATTCTCAGCTTCTTCTCTTCGAATTGAGCGCTTTTGGCGGCAAGCTTGCTTTCTGATTCGTTCAATTTAACTTCCATCCCCAACCACCAGTTATTGCAAACGGCGTGGCTTTGTATTGTACTTTTGGCTTTTAATTCTGCCGTATTTTACGACAATTATCATAATCATTAGAAACGCCCGCTATAATGGCGGTTTCAGGCAACGGGCTAATGACGGAGCCCATTTATGAATGGCACGCCCCAACGGTGGGCGAATTACAGATAGTTCAGGAAACTGTCCAGCAGGATTTGCGGGAGACCGTTCGTGAGCAACGATGAGTTATTGGCAAGGCGATCGTTTCTCAAATATTTAGCACTATTGCTTGGTACGGTGACCAGCGAAGTTTTCATTGATAGAGCCTGGGCCGGCTCCGGAACCTCCCCGGCTGGGCTAACGGCAGATACCTATGACGTCGCTCGAGATTGGCATTATGAAATAGCACCATGGACTGGCGATGATTTTGTCCTGGGACATAGACTGCGAGATGCCGATTTTCCTCCGGCTGTAATCGAAAGCGAACGCAGCGTGGACTTCGTCATCGTCGGCGGTGGCATAGCTGGGCTGACAGCTGCGCACTTTTTGCGAGATCATAACTTTCTTCTCCTGGAACAATACGCGGATTTAGGCGGACAGTCGCGCGGAGGCTCCTTTCAGGGCATCGAATACACCTGGGGCCGCCACGATCGGTGTACCGGACGGCGTCATGGACGAATTATTTACGGACCTGAATTTAAAACCGATAATTCTCAGCGCTAATCGCAACCGCTTTCGCAATGGCCGCGAATGGATAACTCCGAGCAACGAGAGTCACGCCGATTTATACAAGGAATTCACTGACTTCAAAAACGAAGCGAGTCCGATCTGGCGCTTGTTCAAAAAAAGCCGGGCGAAAATACCGCTGACAGATCCGCAATTGCTGAAATTGGACAGCGAGCGATTTTCTCAGCATCTCAGAGCGCACAGCGCTGAATTCATTGGTCTAATCGATAGCATGTGCAAGGAATACAATTGCACCAGTGTTGATTCGATTTCGGCACTGGCCGGTTATGCTATTACTGAAGATTTAGTTCTGCCTGCCGCGCTTTTCAAAGGCGGCAATACGGCAATTGCCAGAGCGCTTGCTGATTCGATTCAAGACCGGCGGAAGCGGTGTCAAGTCGAAGCCTTTGTATGGTCGGTGGAGATTAAGGACGCCGGTGCATCTGTGGTCTACAGCGATAAGTCGCAGACCGTTCATCGAGTAAACTGCCGTTATGTGATTGTAACGTCACCACCAATGGTATCGGCAAGAATACTAAAAAATGTAGGCAACGACGTTAAAGCAAAGATGCTCTCGTTCAGGTACGGTTCCTACTTAGTGGCCAACTGTTTGCTTAAACAACCAGTCTTCAAAGGCACGCTCGAAAATTGGTGCACCACACCATTCGACTTCGCCGACATTCTCATTGCTGAGATACCGTATCAGGAGTTAGGTGAATATTCCCGCAGCATGGGTTCAGTGCTAACCATATACAAGCCCTATACACCAGGATCAGAAGGCCGCACGCTTTTATTGGAGGGAGACAGAGGAAAGCTAACTCGCTCCCTTATTGAGCAATTACAGCCATTAACTAGCGGTCTTTCGGAGTCTCTTGAACGAGTTGTTCTGACCCGTTGGGGACACGCCATGTTGGCAGTTGACTCTGGCTATTTTGGACGAATGACGAAATTGAGCCAGTGTACAGACGATAGCTACTCTCTTGCGCACAACAGCACCCAGGGGCTTGCCTGCGCAGAATCGGCGATTAGGGCGGCCAAGCAAGCAGTTGACAATGCGCTGCGCAAAGCGACTTCATCTAGTCTTATGTACTGAATACGCTTACATGATGCTCATAAGAAGACCAAGCAACGTTAGAAACGATAGGTGTCAAAGACGCCTCTCTATGCTCTAATAGACCGACGAGGCCGTCGATTACCTGGACATCATGATGCGATTGTGGCAAACAAAAAAGACAGAAACAGCAAAAGCAGCTTGCCGGCGACAGACGTCGGTGAGCAAAATGTTTGAGAGTGTCCGGCGCCTGGCCCTTAAATTGCGACTGGCCACGATTTTATTGACGATTATTGTCGCTTATGCCGCCATTCTCAAAAGATCCAGATCACTCATTCTCATTGCAGTTTCAGCGATGGCGCTCGTAACAATCAGCACTGCCTTTGGTTATGCCAAGACGCCACCGAAAAGATCGAAAACTGAACAACAGCAAATTTTTATTCGTTCAGACATTGTTGATCATTCTCAGCTACTTTCGCTTGACGGGCAACCGGCGTACGTGGTTTCCGCTGCCGGTACCAATTCAGGCATTTTGATCAAAGCGATTGATGACAGAGGACTTGGCGCTACTGCAGGTATGGGCGCTGGCGACGTGCTAATTTCCTTGAACGAGCGAGTCGTTCTGACCGCTCGCGAGGCGGATGGTATCCTCTCTCAGACGCCGCCGGGAATCGTCCGTGTCTGCTTCGTGCACGATTCCGGCAAGGGGCTCGAATTATATAAAGGACAGATGCGTTACTCGAAAGAGAATGCTCTAACGAGAGTAGAGGAGCCAACATTAAGAATAAGATCTGGCGGAGATTCAAGCAAAGTCAGCAGTGACCTGTTGGCCGAGATAGCTCAAGTCGAGGCGCAAATGATCCAGGTGATCAATAACGATCGGGCCAGATACGGTTCCTCCCCAGTAACGGAAAATGCAACTTTGACTGCCTTCGCTCGATCGCGCTCAAAAGACATGGCTACTCGCGGTTATTTTGGCCACATCGATCCAGATGGGATAGGCCCGCAAGAAAAGGCTAGAACCGCCGGGATTAGAGCCGGTGTCTTCGAAAATATCTCTTTTCGCAAAGGTTACGGAACGATTTTGGGAAATGCTCGAGCATGCGAGGCTTCCATGATGGCTGAACCGCCGAATCAAGCCAATCATCGAAGCAATATCCTGGCGTCAGAGCGTCAATCAGTAGGAGTGGGCATCGCAGTTAACAGGGCCGGCGTGCTATTCATGACCGAAGAGTTCTCAAACGGGGATCCTTAAGGTTAGAGAAGCGCTTGGAACAACCGTCCATATCCGCAGCACTAGTTATGCTGCGGATATTTTGCTCAAAAGGAAACATGTTGACCGAATGAACAGGCGGACGGTAACCAGTCGGGTAAACCATCTCCCCAGTTGGTTTGTGTGGACCGATTTTATATATATACGTTACTGCTGCGGAAAAAGTTCAATTCTGGCCGAGAAAAACCGGCAAAAATAGCAAATACGAGAATGACCCTAGACTGGATGCGTGAATGTTGGAGATAGCGGCAGGTGATTAAAATGTGACACGGTCAGTCCCGGCAATGCACATAGGCAAATAGGGGCATGTCACATTTTAATCACCTAGCACTAAGGGATACTCTGGGCTAGCTATCGGGCGGGCGTTATTTAGACACGCGTCATTAGAGTAAATAGTTCCTGACCGCGTCTTTCAGATGTCGAATCCAGCGGTTCATGGACAAAATCAAAATGAAAATCATCTTTAAACAGGTTGAAGATTTCAGAGCGATCGACAGCAAATGGTGGTCCGCCTTGCTTGTCTAGAAGCCACCATAAGGCGATAAGTTTGCCGCCGGGCTTAAGTAGATCGCGCACTACTCGAGAATAGCTACGCCTTCGAGACGGATGAATAGCGCAAAAGCATGTATGTTCAAGAACATAATCAAACCTGCCGTAAATTTTATCCAGAGAGAAGATGTCACTTTCGATGACAAATCCTGAGGTCTGAAAAACACCAGCCTTTTCGAACTTCTGGCGGGTGAGAGCGATCGCCGAAGGTGCGAAATCTATACCAACAACGCGAAAGCCCGGCCGGCGAAGAGCATGCATTCATGGCCGCTACCGCATCCAAGCACGGCAATTGTTCCCGGTGGTACCGCATATGGTGAATCCAAGAAAGTTTTGAAGGGCGGCGCATAGTTACCAATATCCCATGGTATAAATTGCGTTCTATACAGGTTCTCCCAAAACTCTACCTGCTCTACTGTAGGTTGCTTCGCTTCGATCGGATTCCTGCTCCCCGAGATACTTTGAATGCCCTGCATCTAACTGCTCCTGCTTCATCTTACCAACTAAATTGTTGCGAAGTGGGTCAGTTGAGCCCATTTTGTCACACCGCCCATTCAGTCTAACGTGTATCGCTTAGATGGTCTAGTCGGTTCAATACCTATTGGAAATTTCGAGCTGGGATTTTAGGATCGCCGGGCAACCTCGGTAGCGCTTCCACTTTCTCAGCAAGAATATTGATAACTCCTTGTTCTGATTGAAGTTTGCCGGTTATTGACAAAAAAGACTCACCTAAGATAGTCCGGCGATATTCTTCAAACTTTGCTGGCTTAATAATAATATTGGCCATGCCGGTTTCATCTTCCAGGGTGACGAAAACAAAACCTTTAGCAGTCTGGGGACGTTGCCGACAAATTACACCACCGGCAACAGTAAGCTTCGTACCATCCTTTGCACTTTTGAGATCCTGGCAAGCAAAAATTTTCTGCTTATTCGCCCATGCTCTATAGAATTTCATCAAGTGTTCGCCGGTAGACAAGCTCATCATGCGAAAATCAGTCGTGATCTCCTCCATTTCTGTCATTTCCTCAATTCTCTCTTCTCTAATCCTTTGATTTTTTGCTTTGAGCAAATCCAATAAGGGTGTCGGCCGGCGATTTCTCAAGTGGCAGAGGGTCTCCCACAAAGCCTGACGGCGACCCGGAAGAAACGTCTGAAAAGCACCAGCTTGCGCCAACAGCTTGAACTCGTTGTCACCCAGACCACTGCGTGCCAGAACATCCTCAACAGAAGTAAATTGGCCGCCAATTGCCCAAGCCTTTTCTAAAGCTTCTTTTGCTTTACTGCCTAAGCGTTGGACATACCGCAAACCAAGCCTTAACCGGAGAGGATGTAGGCTCTCGATAGAGCTGGGTTCCAATGTGCAGTGCCAGCGGCTATGCGCCAGATCAGGCGGCACAACTTCCACACCATGTTTTTTCGCATCTCGAATTAAGGTTGCCGGGCTGTAAAAACCCATGGGTTGTGCATTGAGAATCGCACAATAGAATTCCGGCGCAAAGTAACGCTTCAAATACGCCGAAGCAAAAACAAGCAACGAAAAGGAGGCTGCGTGACTTTCTGGAAAACCATAGTTGGCAAATGCCCTGAGTTGGTGGGTAATTGTCTTAATTGCTGCCTCAGAAAAATTATTAGAACGCATACCTTGAGCCAGTTCCTGGCATAACTTGTCCATTTTCTCTTGCGAACGTTTGTGGCTCATAACACGCCTCAAGTTGTCGGCTTGCGACGGTGTAAACCCAGCGGCTACGACAGCCAGACGCATGCCCTGCTCCTGAAAAAGCGGTACGCCGAGCGTTCTTTTCAAGATAGGCTCGAGCGACGGGTGCAGGTAAGTAATTGGGTCGTCGCCGCGCCGACGGCGTAAATATGGATGAATGATATTGCCCTGAATTGGACCAGGTCTGACTAAAGCAATGGAGACCACAATATCGTAAAAGCAGGTCGGATTAAGCTTGGGCAGTATACTCATTTGTGCGCGAGATTCAACCTGGAATAATCCAACCGTGTCGGCTTGGCGAAGCATCTCATAAATTTCCGGATCCTTCATATCCAACTGCCCCAACTCAATTTCATAATGGCGATGTTGTTTGACCAGCTTCAGCCCCTCTTGGATCAAGGTGAGCATTCCCAGACCAAGCAAATCAATTTTGATCAAGCCAACCAGATCAAGGTCGTCCTTATCCCACTGAATAACCGTCCTGCCAGCCATGGCAGCTGGCTCGACCGGCACTATGTCGCCAAGTAATTCACCAGAAAGGACAAACCCACCGACATGAATGGAACGATGCCTGGGTAATTGATGTAAACCAGCTACTACTTTGATCAATTGTTGGACTGTCCCATCTCTGGTATCTAGACCAGCTGCTTCCGCTCCACCACTAGCTAAATGAAATGCGGCGATCTTAGCCTCGTCATAATTTGCTTGGGCTGATAGTTGATCGGTCTTTTCCTGGGAAAATCCCAGTACTCGTGCAACATCACGCACGGCTGAACGGCCGCGGTAAGTAATAATTTCGCAAACCATTGCTGCATGGTCCCGACCATACTTTTCATAAACATATTGAATAATCTTTTCTCTTTCCTGATGGGCGATATCCAGATCAATATCTGGAGGCTCATTGCGGCCCTCAGATAAAAAGCGTTCAAATAAAAGATCCATGCCGATCGGATCAACTGCAGTAATAAATAAGCAATAACAAACTGCTGAATTGGCCGCAGAGCCGCGTCCTTGCACAGCAATGCCTTGAGAGCGCGCGAAGCGCACAATGTCCCAGACAATGAGGAAATAAGGAGCTAACTCCAACCGCGCAATCATGTCCAGCTCATGATTGATTTGTTTGATGTGCTTTTCAGTTAAATTGAAATAGCGTCGGGCTGCTCCCTCCCAAACCAGTTTCTCTAGTGTACCTCCGTTAGTACTGCCAGGCGGCAGGGAAAACAGCGGCAGCGGTGCTTTCAGAAGTCCATGTCGGAATTGACATCGCTCGGCAACCACCAGAGTATTCTTTATTCCCTGAGGATAATTTCTCCATAGAAAAGCCATCTCGTCTGGCGATTTCAAGTACCAACTGGCATTTGGTCTGAGTCTTCGACCAGCAGAAGCTAAAGTTACTTCATGCCTGATGCATGTTAGTACATCGTGAATAATTCGCTTTTCCGGCCGAGAATAGTGAGCATTATTTGTCACCACCCATGGTATTGCTTGCGAATGGGCAATGTCCAACAGATTTCTAGCAATTACTACTTCTTGATTGATCTGATGATTCCAAAGTTCCAAATAGAATCTTTCACCAAGTACATCGCGGAATTGTTGCGAGATCTGGATCGCACTGATTTTGTCATGCCGTGCCAGACAAGTGGCTATCCTGCCGTGAGAACAACCTGACAAAACGATCAAACCATCTGCCCGGGCAAACAAGTGTTCGTAAAGGATGCGAGGACTGCCTCGATTACCTACAGCTCTAGCCTGCGTCAATAAATGACACAAGTTTTTATAGCCAGTGAGATTTTCCACCAATACAGTCAGATGAGTATCATCCTCCATGGTCAGTTCAGAGCCTACGATGGCTTCCAATTCAAGCGCCTTTGCCGAATGAGTGAATCTGACGATACCGCCAAGGTCGTTATGATCAGTAAGAGCCAGTGCCCGCAAACCGATGTCTTTGGCACGTGCAACTAATTCTTCAGGATTGGATGCACCATCCAAAAAAGAAAAGGACGAATGACAATGGAGTTCAGCATATTCATTGATCATGCCATCACGCTTTCTAGTTTTTATGTGAGTGGGTCAAACAAGCTTTTCCAGCTGGGGCAAGGACAGCCGGAATTGCCTGATTTGTTGATGCTTTTCAGCATAACATACATATGTATGTATGTCAACTTAAGCTAATTCGCCCTTAAAAGAAATGCCTGAGCAGACCATTACGTTGGCGATTGAGCTACTTCCAGCGGTGCCAAACTCCCCGGCTTAATGCCGAAGTCTTGCTCTACAAGTCTGTTGTCAGAATCGACGCTATACACTTTCAGCCTGGAATAGCCCGGATGAACGTATAGCCGCTCAGTTGCTATCCCCCCAGAAGGAACTGGTCTGCCCGTGGCAAGCGCCCGTCCCGATCGGGTTCTCACAGCCGGCCAATCTCCTGCATGCCCCTCCGGAGAATAGCTTTCCTTTACTTGTGCCACACCAAATCTGCCCCATGCATCACCATCTTCATCCAACAGAGTCAGATTCAGTGGTTCCTGCGGCTGCCTCACTGCAGCTGGAAGTGGTTCACTAAGACTGAGCCTGATCCGTGTCCTATTTTCACCACCCTCGTAATAATCGACATGAGTCGGCGTGCGCTCAATTAAAGCGAACTCCTTCATCCTTTCTTGCCCGTTGGCATAGATAAAAGTGACTTTGGCTGGTGCTTTATCAAAGTAGTCGATCATTCCACCGTCGTCAGTCCAGATCGTCTGTCCCATGTTTCCACCATGAAATAAAGCACTGTGGTATGTTCTGCCACCGCCGACCAAAAGCGGATGCTCGAATTGTTGCTGATTGGCGAACTGAATATAATTTGTGTCGGGCACTGAGTGTAAGGCGGTCTCGACCACTAGGTTTCCGTTTTTATCGAGCGAGAGATCTTGCACGTTGACCGGACTTATGCCACCGTCGGGAAAATTCACTGCTCCCTCGAGAATTGCCTTCTTATCTTTGGTGACCATTCCGCCGTGACGATAAATAGTCCGCAGTCTGCCGTTGCCGTTCTCACCTTCTGGGATATGGAAGATCATCTTTTCCGGAATGGCATCACTTCGTCGCACCGTACCAGCTGAAATTACGAGATCAGACTCAAAGCCGCCGCAGAAAGGGATGTGTTGAGGATCTCGATAGGTAACGGCTGCAGCATCCAATTCTAGTGGTCCCGAATGACCTCTAAAATGAATTTCTGTCGGTACACCGATCTCAGTTGGATCGGGAAAAGCAACGCGTGTAACGCCAGATAACTTAATCAGCGGAGAATCAGCCTCAACCAGCGTATCGAGCAATCGATCTCTATGTCCTGGCCAGATCGGCACAATTTTTTCTGGCAATCGTGCCGGGTTATAACCTGCACTCGGCATCTCGCCAGGCTCCCGGGCTTTGACCGGCTCGAGCAGCCGATCGGGTTGCATCAATGCATCGACTCCCTGTTTTTCTTCCGCAGTAGCCGGTCGAACAGGAACAGCAGCTTGCTCAATCCTCGGGGCCGCTCCCACTGTGGGCGCTATGCCGTCGTGGGTGGCACCCGGAGCGGAAAATACAAAAGAGGTTGTCTGTTTGCCAGCCAGCTCTCTTTCAGCTTCGCCTGCATCTCTAAGCAAGAGCTTTGACTCGGGTAGAAGTTCTCTGCTGGGCAAAAGTTCTCTACCGGCATAAAGCGCTAGTAAACCAACAGCTACAAGCCCATATTTTTCAACTTTGGAGGATAGGAGCGGGGAGCCTGTTTTGTCGCCAGTAGTCGGTGATTTATGAGAAAAATAAGAGAGATGAGAGAGATCAGAGAGATGAGAAAAATCGAGAAGCCCGCTGAGATCGCTGCTCCGACCTGCCTCGCGGGTTATTCTGAGATTACGCATATCAGCTACAGAGGTAATATCGGCGAGAGTTAATAACCCTGCTCGACCATCACTGCTTCTGTCTATTTCTTTGGTGTAGCCGTTTTCAACCATGTGGCGAAATTTCACTCTGTGCCAGGCTTTGAGATTACGATCTAGCGGTACCTGGCATCAATGGGGAAATTCCCATGCCGGTTAGAAAAACCAGCCGTTTCTAGTCAAATTGGTGACAGAAAAAACGCCCTTCTCTTTGTTGTCGTTGTCTATGTTTTTTAAGCGTTAGCCGTAAGTGTTAGTCATAAACGCCATCGACAAACCATGTTTTGGCATCGTGTTCATAGCAAAGCGACAGCAAAGCTGGTCGAAGCATTTCCTCAAGCGCCTCAAGTGGCTCAGGTCTGGCGTCGATCAATACCCTGAAATAAGTACGACGAACTGGCTTATCCCACCAGCCGCCGGAGATACATTCAGCAGTCGTCAATTGCTTAATATAATGCCACCGTCCACGATACCGCACTACCGCTGGTTTGCCATCGTTAAATTCTATTAGCACCGGTACTGGTGATATGTTGCTTTTCAATACAAGATTAGAAACGAGACCCTCTTCTCCCACAAGAGCCTTGATGTAATCAACTTCAATGCTCGCGCTTGGCTCGCTGCGATTACCAACTGCTTGCCAGAAGCCAGCTTTTTCAGGCAAATATTGATCGTTAGCCAGAGGCACAACTAGGGCGTCTTCACCTAGACGAGTAATGAATCGCTGTAAGAGTAAATTGAGCGATTCTGGTTGCATACCTCCTTGCTCGTTATCTTGGGCCAGGCGAGCAATAGATGGTTGCTCCCACAATTCCTGAGAAGATCGAGAAATAGCTATTTTGATGCCAGTGAATTGGCGCTTCAACGGTTGTGCTTCGAGAGACAGCCTAACCACCTCCACTAAAAATTTGGCATTATTGGAAGATCGGATCAAACGTAGAGGTCGTTCGTCAAACATCTCTTCATCGTTAAAGAATGAAACGGTCAATTCTTCGGCATGCAATCCTTCTTGTTTCAAATCGGACGTCAATTTGTCCAGCATAGATTTAACTACAAAGATAGTTTGATTGAGAGCTTCGATCGGCCCGCCAAGATCGACCATACAGTATCTTTGCTTCTCAAGCACAGGTATTTGCGGCCAAGACAAATCCAGGCCAGACGCTAATTCGTGCGCACTTTTGCCTTCTGCTCCGAAGCGATCGATGATCTGATCTGCAGGCAATTGGCTTAATTGCCTCATCGTTTGCAGACCAAGATCGAGAAACAGGCCGTGAAGATCCTGGCTGATAGGTAGATGATCGATCGGTAAGTCAGACAAAAATTTTACATCCTCGCCAGGATTGACTACAAACCAGCGTCGCTTCGGAAACCGTGTGGCGACAAGAGCGGCAAAAGCACTATCGGCAATTCCTACTTGTCCATTGACGTAACCTGCTTGACTGGCTAGCTTTAAAATATCTCGGCAAAGTTTACCTTCGCCGCCGAGCCGTTGACGTCCCTGAGCATCTAGTAAAAGTACACCCGGGTGATGTGCCATCACTTGCGGTGAACATGCGACTAACGCGCGCACTAATTTCGTTTGTGCTTCAGTACATATTTTTTCATCAAGTTCTCGCCAAATAATTTCTGCACAACCAGCCTTCGCCTCAGACAACTTCATGCCAGGGCGAATACCCCGTTTGCTCGCCTCTGGCGAACACATAAATATGGCTATTCTGCCAAAGCTCGAGCTATTGCTGAAAGAGACGCGGCCCGGTCTCAATGGGCGACTTTTCTTTTTTGCCGTTACCAGAACGAAGGGCTTATTTTTTAAAGTCGGCTCGTGCTTTTGGTGCACGACGATCTGGAACCTGGGAATGCGTAAACAAGCGATTCGCGGCATAAGAATTAATTGCCACCTCCAGATTATTCGTCAATCCATCCTGATAAATAAAGCCACGAATTGTTGGTGTAATCGCTACCATACCGTTCAACCCAGGCTGGCACAAAATGGGTGTCGACCATTGAAAGTGCAAACGAGCATGTGCTCCCCAACTTACGCCAGCAATACTGTTATCGCTTTTATCATCATCGGGACTTTTATCCTTCACCACCAGAAGAGCCGCCTTTGATGTATCCAGCGATCTTTGCAAACGAGCATAGAATCTACTTTCAAGAGGTAGGCTGTCAGTTGCATCCAACACCACCACATCAAATAAATTACATCGGATCAATTGCTCGGTTGCCCATAAAGCGTTTTGCTTATGCCTCTGGTTATTGTCAACCAAGTTGCGGACCACCCAGAATTTACCTGACACAGGTGGTTCCTGGACAAGCGCAGGCGCCTGCTTGTTTTGCTGAATCCGCACCATAGGCGATAGCGCTCCATCAACCTGGCCTTGCTCTACAAAAGCCCAATCAGCAGGAATCAATTTGTTCATAGCATCCACATACACCACGTGTAGACCGGCAGCACACCAGTTGGCAATAACCGCTCTTAACACAGTTGTTTTACCTGAGGAAGTCGCTCCTACCCACTCAGTCACTCGCTTTCTTGCCAATCCTCGAGAAAGACCAGAATCAATGGTGGCAAGACCAGTTTGAAGATTTCTCTGATTACGTTCCGGCAGAAGCCATTTTCCAGGGAACAGCTGCTCAAAACGTTCTTTGAGAGTGGCAATATTGCCTCGCATGCCCATCTATTAATTCACACGCATATATTTCTGATTGACTTTCATTGAACCATACAAATGTATGGTTCGTCAAGATCTTCTATTAACTACTGACTGAGCCTTTGCTCTTGCCAATAATCGGACAAGAATCTCCATTGGCAAAAACTGCCGCCAACAACAACTGCAATATGTACTTGAGTCCACCTGATCGCTAAAATAAGGCAACAATATCGAGCAGGCAAATCACACTAGACGAAAGCAGAGGCTATGAACAAAAACGTATTGATGGTTCTCGGGTTTCTGATCGTCATCCTGCTTTTGTGCTTTTACTTACAAGCGATGGTCATTAAAAACCTCATGCCGCACCGCTTGGCTGACACGACCAACCCCGGCAAGAGCTCTCCAACAACTCCCCATGGCGCTCAAACCCAGGGCAAGCCTCAAACATCACCACGTCCCTTTCCTGGGTTTGGCACTCTGCCGCCGAAAAAGCATTAGCGATCGCTAGCTGCCACTGCCGTCGCCGCTTCGCGACTCTGCCGTCTGGGCGGTAATTTCGCCGCCGACTGTGGCCGGTTCATCTAAAGCACTATTTGCTGTGCTCGCTGAACCAGTGTTTGAACTGGCTCTCGCCGACACGTGACTAATCAATACGTTAATTACACAAGCGAACGGCAGCGCACAAATGATACCGGACATACCATCCAAACGTGCACCAACCATGATAGCAATGAAGATCATCACTGGATGCAGTCCAATAACATTGCCGATATATCTTGGCGCCACGATGTTGTCTTTTAGCCACTGCACAAAATTGAGCACAGCGAAGATCACTACAACCTGCCACACCCGGCTCAAATAGACATTATCCATGCCGTCGACGGCAACTGAGACACAAACCGGGATAAACCCGATGGTCGGACCGATCACAGGGATTACTTCGCATGCCCCTAAAAAGCCACCGAGCAAAAGCGAGTAATGCACTCCCATAAATAGAAAGACTGCTACCATGAACGCTCCGAACAAAAGACCAAGCACGATCTGTCCCCGAAAGAACATTTGCAAAGTAAGGTCCATGTCCGTGGCCAGTACCGTCAAAAGAACATAATATTGACGAGGAAAAAGGCGGATAACACTTTCTTTGATATTGTGTCCATCCAACAAAAGCCAGAAAGAGACAACAACGATACTCAAGCCGTAAAGTAGCCAGGTCATCGTTGACATTGCCACATCACTCATGCGTCCAAGCAACAGGCTTGGATCGGGCTTCGGCATGTTACTTGCCAGGTTGGTCAAGATATCGATGGCGCGCACCTGAATTTGGGCGTCGTGAAGACGAGCTTCCAGCGGCGCCAACATCGAAACGAGATACTGAATGGCCTGCGGTATTTGATTGAAAATGTTACTCAGTAATTGTGAAACTTGGTAGATAATCGCCGGAACTACGACAATAACACCAAATACGGTGACGCCCGCCAAAAACACATAGACAATCAAAATGGACGCGGCTCGATTTCGTACATATTTTTCCAGCCAATCAACGACATTGATGAACAAGTAAGACAGCAAAACCGAATAGGTAAGAATCCGCAATATGTCTGCAAAATAAGCACCGAGCTGGAACAGTAAAAAAAGCGCCACTAAAGCCAAGACAAGGATGGCCGCCTGTTGCTGAATGCGACCGAGGCGGTCTTTGTAGTTTTTTGACGCGTCGGTCACTGGATCGCTTTCAGAAGGAGGCATAGCGGTTGCTGTCTAGGAGATGGAAATAGTCTAGCTGATTTGATCGCTCTCCCCAAGTTTTCTCTACTAGCCTGAGACAAGATTTGAGCAGAGCCAAAATTTTAGCCAATGTGAATAGTTGCTTTCTCGGCATATATCAATTGCCAGTTAACGTGTATCATACGCTTATACAAATTGATTGAGATTACTTACTGAAATCCGGCATGCCAAGCGAAATCAAAGTAACGGTCGATACAGTGGCATTTGCTATTGAGCAGGGTATCCTCGAGGTGCTCCTGGTTAAGCGTAAGTATGATCCATTTAAGAGCAATTGGGCGCTGCCGGGCGGGTTTCTCGACGATCGCGACGACACACTCGATCAAGGAGCAGCACGAGAATTACAAGAAGAAACAAACGTAAGCAACGTGTATCTGGAGCAATTATATTCTTTCGGCAATAAAGGCAGAGATCCCCGGGGACGAACAATTACTGTTGCTTACCTGGCATTACTGCGCCAAGAAGAACTGGAGTTAAAGGCAAGCTCGGATGCTAGCGGCGTTGCCTGGTGGCCGGTAAATGAGCTGCCGGATCTAGCCTTCGATCACGCGGATATTATCAATTATGCTCATAAACGATTGAAATACAAAATCGAATATTCACCCGCGGCGTTCATGCTGATTCCGCAAAAATTCACTTTGCGTGATCTACAGCTGGTTTATGAGGCAGTTCTCGGACGCTCAGTCGACAACCGCAATTTCCGAAAGAAATTTCTCAATACCGGCGTTTTGCAAGAACTGGACGAAACGACGCAAGAAGGCTCGTTTCGTCCGGCCAGATTGTACAACTTTGCCGAAGACGAATTCGAGCGGTTGCCCGATCGGCCGGTTTTCGTTTTTTAACCTGCCATTAAATTAGCGACTAGATATCTAGATATACAAAAATCGCACCCTTGGCATATTTATCGAATCGCTCTGACCTATCAGTGGGATACGCGAAGTAATTGAATGTGGAATTGCACAGAGCCGGATTTGTCATCGCCGCTCTAGTATCATGGGGCGAGAGTAAAGAGCGTCGGCCGCCGAGAATCAGGGAATCACGAGAGTCAAAGAGTTAAAATGATTAGCTCGTCCATGTTGATAGAAGCGGTGTTGCAAGATCAATTCGGCATCAGCAAATTTAGACCCAAACAAAGCGAAGTAATCGATTGTATTTTCAGTGGTCAAAATACATTAGCGTTGCTGCCTACCGGTTACGGTAAGTCACTGTGCTATCAAGTACCCAGCCAAGTCTTACCCGGTATGACGTTGGTGGTATCACCTTTGATTGCGCTAATGGAGGATCAGTTAAACAGCCTGTTACGCAGAGGTATATCGAACGCCACTTTCCTCAACAGCAGCCTATCGCAAGAAGAACAGCACCAACGAATTGACGGTATCAAATCTGGTGCTTACAAGCTTATCTACGTAGCGCCAGAGCGCTTCGAATCACCTCGCTTTCGATCGATGCTCGAGAACATGAGAATTTCTTTGATCGTCATAGACGAGGCGCACTGCATCAGTCAGTGGGGGCATGATTTCCGGCCGCAGTATCGCAATTTGAGCAATCATCTGGCCGACCTGCCCAAGACTACTATTCTGGCACTGACTGCCACGGCCACTCCGCTAGTGCAAAAGGACATCATTAATACACTGGCCGCTGGGGATATGCAGATAGTATTGGCGTCATTCGATCGTCCTAATCTGCACTTGCGTGTTCGTTCTGTAGCTGATTGGCGGGAAAAGGATGACATCGTTTTTAAAATTGCTCGTCGTCGTGAGATTCAGCATCAACCGATGATCATTTACACGAGCAGCCGTCGAGAGAGCGAAGCGTTAACCAGGCGGCTTAAAACTGAAAAAATTAAAGCCGCTTTCTATCACGCCGGATTAAGCAAAGAAGAGCGCCAGCGTACTCAGCGCGACTTTGAAACAGAAGCAGTGCCAATCATTGTCTCCACTGTAGCTTTTGGCATGGGCGTGGATAAATCGAACATCAGACATGTTATCCACTACAATCTGCCTGGCTCTCTGGAAGCATATTACCAGGAGGCGGGACGGGCTGGTCGCGATGGTCAACCGGCCGATTGCACTCTGCTTTATCAGCCCAAGGACGCCAATACCCAACGTTGGTTGATGGATAGGAATTTCCCAACCAGCCAAGAAGTGAATGCTGTTTACAGATTCATAGCTGCCAACACGGCATCGATCGTCCGTGCCCCGGAAATTCTTTTGTCGGTGAGCATGGAGGAATCAGCGCTAAACAGCACCCTCGATCTGCTCAAACATCTCGAGTTAATTGATATGGATGCTAGCGGACAGTTGACAGCCAAGCAGAACAAGCAGTCGCAGCCGGCAATCGATTTCAACTACTTGGCCAACGAAGAATGCGCGACGCCGCACGGCTTGAGCGGATGGTGCGCTATGGTCAAGAAAATATGTGCCGCCGGCGACAAATTCTTTCTTACTTCGGCGAGGAACTCCTTCACTCTTGTTCCGGATGTGATGTCTGCCACCCGGAAGTCTTCGATCAACTGATTTCAAAACCAGTCGAGCCGCCGGACCTCAGCAGTCGATCTATAAATAGCAAATCTGAAACGAACACTGACGGCCATGCTCTTATCGATAAGCTTGCCCGATCAATTCTCGAGCTGACCAGTGACCTGAACGGTAAAGTTGGTCGTACTACAATCGCCTCCATCCTTGCCGGCAGCAACGCCAAACGGTTGCGGGAAAAGGGTTTACATGATTCCAAATTCTGGGGCCAATGGCAGGGAGCCAAAGAACTTCAGATCTTGGCCAAAATAGATGAGCTGATCGAAGCCGGTCACATAGATGTGCGTCGCGGCCTCTATCCGAAAGTTGTCCTGAGCGGCACCGGCAAAATCTTGCTCAGACAGAGGTAGCGTAAATAAGTTCACCAGCTTTTAGACTAGCGTTATTTGGACAGTTGCCTAAGCCCGAATGTTATGTATAGTTTACAAATACGACGAGCGAAGAAAGACTGAGAAGCGCCGCTGCTGCTCAGCTAACTGGACCACAGCCGCCCGGAAAGATTAATTTGCGCTGGCCCTCGAGGAAAATTACATAACGTATGTTATACATTTACTAGAGCTAATTTTAAACCGTAAGCGGGTGAAACAACCGCAGGCGGAAAGATGAAAACAATTGCAAAAACTCCAGGGCCTGGGTCCTCTTCATTTTCTTCAGTAAATGAGGAACTGGTCGAGTCGCTGTTGGATTTGTCGATAAAGGAAGATCTGGGTGCAGAAGGTGACATTACATCCGCTGCGATTGTGTCGCCACACCTCAAAGCCGAGGGCCTAATTATTTGCAAGGAACCGGCAGTCATAGCCGGGCTGGCGATCGGACAGCGAATTTTTGCTCGGTTCGACCAGCGCATTGCGGTAACCACTTTTGTTGAAGACGGAACCTCGGTTGCGGCAGGCAATACTAAAGTGGCGCTCGTGCATGGTCCAGCCAGATCACTTGTCTCAGCCGAGCGGCTGGTTCTGAACATCTTGCAGAGAATGTCGGGCGTGGCCACCACTACTCGCCAGTTTGTGGAGCTGGCTAAGCCATTCGGCATTCAAATCTTGGACACTCGCAAAACTACGCCCGGCATGCGCCAGCTACAGAGGGAGGCGGTAAAGCTTGGCGGCGGCGTAAACCATCGTTTCGGATTGTTTGATGCAATATTGATCAAGGATAATCACGTGCGCATTGCCGGTGGGGTCGGCTCGGCCCGTTAAATTGGCTCGCAAAGCTTGTCCACTTAAGCGACTGGAAGTAGAAGTAACCAACCTGACTGAAGTTGCAGAAGCGCTACAGGAAAAAGCCGATGCAATATTGTTGGACAATATGAGCCCAGATTTAGTCCGGCAAGCGATTAAGTTGATAAATAAAAATGCGTTTGTCGAAGTTTCTGGCGGTATCACTCTTGATACCATTAAGAACTATCTGATCGCCGGTGTCGATGCAATATCTTGCGGTTCCCTAACGCATTCCGCACCGAACATCGACATGAGTTTGGAGGTGGAGACAATTTATGACTAGCATTGCCCTTAAACCGATCAATAAGCCGGCTGATTCGGTGCATACGGGAGATAAAACTGAGCTGGTTTCTGCCATAAATTCTTTGAGAAAAGCGAAGAATGCAGTGATCCTGGCTCATAATTATCAAGTTGCCGAGATTCAGGATATCGCTGATTTTGTCGGCGATTCGCTCGGTCTATCACAGCAAGCTGCAAAGACAAAAGCCGATGTCATAGCTTTTTGCGGCGTTCACTTTATGGCCGAGACAGCAGCTATACTTTGTCCAGACAAAAAAGTTCTGATACCAGATTTGGCAGCAGGCTGTTCCTTAGCGGCATCAATCGATGTAGAACAACTAAAAGAGTGGAAAGCCGAACATCCAAACGCTGTCGTCGTTTCCTACGTGAATACAACGGCGGCTGTTAAAGCGGAATCAGATTATTGTTGTACTTCGGGCAATGCACTAGCGGTCGTCCGCTCTATACCGGACAATCGCGAAATACTATTTCTGCCCGATCAGTTTCTTGGTTCCTGGGTACAAAAAATGACCGGCCGGAAAAACATGTATATATGGATGGGCGAATGTCACGTGCACTCGGCCATCCATCCTCAGGCAATAGAGGAAAAGATGCGGGAACATCCGCAGGCAGAATTGCTTGTGCACCCCGAATGCGGATGTCTGACACCGTATTTAGACCGGGTTGCCCGCCTCAATCCTGATGACACCCTGCAAGTAGCATCAACCGAGGGGATGACTAAGCGCGCGCAAAGTTCCAAGGCTAATGAATTCGTCGTCGCTACTGAATTAGGCCTACTGCATAGATTGCAAAAGGAAAATCCGAAAAAGAAATTCTGGCCAATCGACAATGAGATGACTTGCCAGTTCATGAAAATGATCACTCTCGACAAGCTCCATCGATCGCTGAAAGATGATGTGTATAGAGTAACAGTGCCGGAAGAGACAGCGAGCCGAGCGCGGCAGGCGATCGACCGGATGATCTCTATTTTCTAAAAAGAACCAATCGAGGCCGCCACCATGTTGCAGAACAAGATAATCAGAACCGACATTCTGGTGATAGGCTCCGGTCTAGCTGGACTCTTAGCTGCGCTCAATTTTATCGATCAGGGTCTGGCAGTAGCTTTGGTGACCAAAGGAGACCTCGCTGAAAGTAATACTGCCTGGGCGCAAGGTGGTCTGGCCGCAGTGACCCAGACAAATGCTTTTGATTCCGTCGAACAGCACATTTTGGATACGATCAAGTCGGGCAGTGGACTGGCCGATCCGATCGTCGCTCAAGCAATTGTCTCTCAAGGAGCCGATCTCATTAGGCTTTTGACGAGTTTGGGTGTATCGTTTGATCGCCAAGATTCCGGAGAGTTCGATTTAAATTTGGAGGGCGGTCACTCAGCTGCTCGTGTCCTCCACAATAAAGACGCCACCGGCAAAGCTTTAACTGCCAAACTGATCGCCAGACTTCTAGAAAAAAAAGCTGAATCTGACGGTAGTCTAACGATTATTGACTCAGCCTTTGCCAGAGAGTTGCTCATTCAAGATGGCCGGTGCGTCGGTGCTCAGTTTTCACGACATAGCCAAGCGATTGTTGTCCTTGCCCGCTCGACCATTTTGGCCAGCGGTGGATTAGGTCAAGTCTTCGCTTGTACAACTAATCCTGAGATAGCCACCGGTGACGGTATCGCCCTTGCCTATCGGGCCGGTGCTCGCCTGGTGGATCTGGAATTTGTCCAATTCCACCCCACTGCTTTAGTCAGACCCCACTCGCCGGCATTTCTCATTTCAGAGGCGATACGCGGCGCCGGTGCTGTGTTGCTGGACAGAAATGGGCAAAGATTCGCTCAGTTGTTCCATCCCGACGGCGAACTGGCCACCCGTGATGTGGTGGCAAGAGCGATCCATAAAACGATGCTCCAGACCGAAAGTCATTCTGTGTTTCTTGACTGCCGTCCGATCGGCAGAGCTAAACTCGAATCAAGATTTCCCCATATTCTTAGAACCTGCCGCGAGTTAGGTCTTAACCCAGCCGAGACGCCCATTCCGGTCAGCCCGGCCGCGCATTACTTCATGGGCGGCATTTGGACCGATTTAATCGGCCGGACGACAGTAGAAAATTTATACGCCATTGGTGAATGTGCTTCGACTGGTCTGCATGGTGCCAACCGCTTAGCCAGCAATTCATTATTGGAAGCTGGTGTTATGGCCATGAGATTAACTCAGTACTTAGGTCCCAGAATCTCACGCTTGGCAGAACCGGATATGGCCATCACAAAAACTGATAACGATCATCCGGTCTCCTATCTGATGCCCACAAATCTGCCGGCTTTTAAAAGATTGATGTATAGGCATGTCGGTTTGATCCGCAGTGAAAACAGTTTGGAAACAGCGCTAGAGACAATGCAATCAGCTTCGTATGTCGCTGAAATTGACCAGCTATCAAACGAACATCTTGTCGCCAGCAATCTGCGACTTTTAGGAGAGCTCATCGCCACTGCCGCTCTCCGCCGCAAAGAATCAAGAGGCGCCCATTGTCGAGAAGATTATCCGAATCTGGATGATCTGGCATTTCGTCAGCGCCTGGCTGTTTCCAAGCAGGGTTGGATCTGGTTAGAACCGACCAGGGTTCTGTCAGGCGAGGACTTAGCCTTGTCTTGCTTACCAGGATCTAACTGGTGGACGCAGGAAGAGGCGGCGGCGGCGGTACATTCTCTATTGTTTTATCAGGATGAAGCACAACTTGCGAGCCGTCGGGACGCGTAAGTACTAGGTCACCATAGATTTGCTGGCCACCTTGTTTCGTCCAGTATTGAGTGAGATTCCCAGAAGAAGTCCTTGATCGGTCGTAACCAGTACCGTCTGGGCGCTCACACAATTCTCGCCCGCTGCTATAGAACGTATAGTGAGTCTTGGGCCCTTTATCTTGCCAGGTGTCCATCGTGATCGTTTTTGGTTGAGGACCGTTTTTGATCTCGACCATCTCGTGTGTTATCGGGCTAGTTTGACCGCCTGAGTCAAAGTCAAACTGCTGGTCGCCGTTTTGATAAGTTTTAACTGTGTAGTGTCCATCCCCGATCGGCATAAGTGTGCCGTCTGGTTTCTTAAAGTTGACCTGTCCCTCACCTCTATCTAAAACATAGGGATAGGCTGTTGGGTTATCTGCATCACTGGCCCAATGTGCATGTTCGCCAATTTGGCGTTGCGTATGAACGTTGGCGCTTTGCAACACGTCCGTCACCGTCAAAGAGCTCTTTGCACGAACCGGCATCTGCTCTAGAGCCAGTTCCGGAAAACCAAGCCCTTGCAATTCATAATTGGTCAATCGTATTTGAGTTGTGTCCTGGGCGGCCTTTAGTGCCTGCGCCAGTGTGGTCCCATAGATGCCGCCTGCTTCTAAAGCTTGGACGTCTTGCTTGAGCAATTGAATTTTCTGAGCATGGGGCATCTTACCTTCTGTCTGTTCTAAGTCCTGCCGAAATAAATTGGTGGCGTCCTCTCTAGCCTTCTCCAAGTGATGCGATTGAAAATCAGTGATCGTCTGTTGGATCAGTTGGTTACGATCAGGTTGCACGTCAGACATAGGGGCTTCCTCTATTTGAAATATGCGACGACAGCCGCCGGGGTTATTACTAACGATATATATACGGCGTCTTTGAATTTTGGACAGAGGTCGACGCGTAATTTAATTGGGCGATGTCAGTACCGTAAATCGCAGTCATAAGAACCACACTTGGTAAGCGGTTTGTTCAAAATCAACGATTCCTGAACTACTTTCCTCAATGGTAGCGTCTGCATTTAGACTGAAAAAAAGTGTCGTCTAGCCAACCACCTTGATCCACTTATATATAGAGCATATCTGTTTTGGATATAGCCATCTAAGTCTTTCCCCTTATTCGATCGTGCTCGCCCTATAGCGCCTCCGGACTCGCAAACACCACCGATGGCGTATGTCTGAGCGCATATACGCTGATCATGTCCAGTACCAAAAGGCAGCCAAAGTCGTGGATTTGAGCCGACTCGCATTAACTTTCTCTGAACATTTTCTATTGACAAATTAGCAAAAGCGTGACGACAAGCCGATCTTCACTAAGCCTGATGCAATATCCGCCAACCATATTTAGATGTTCTCTTTCTCTACTTGAGGGTATACACTTGCATCATTAATTAAGCCCTCCGTTACATAGCTGCCAAGACGCCCGCACCAGATACGGTGCAGTGGTGTTAGATCAAATTTAGGATTTTTGCCCGAACCTTGAGAGCGAGCATACGTCTACACAGCTAATGAAACACTAGGAATCCGGTTCAGATTCGGAGTAAGAAGTATGGATCAGCGCACAAAAATCTTCGTCATCGAACATGATTGCGCCAAATTGGTCAATCTCATGCTGTGGCTAGATCAATTTCCGGAATTTGAAATTGCCGGAGTTATTGATGACGTTCGCAACATCCAGAATTACATGAACGAAAGCCGTCCAGATGTGGTCCTGATGAACGGTGACTCGCCTCATGCTCCTCATGATGCAATCGCCTCTGTTCGCTCTTTGAAAGCCAACCCGCATGCGCCAGCAATTGTGGTAATGGGTCAGCAGCCGAAAAACACCAACGACAAGGCACTATTGGCGGAATCTGATTTTTACCTGCAAGACACGGCTTCGATCACTGAACTCTACGAGTTCATTCGCAAAACCACAAACAAACGTCGAATAGCCCACGCAGCTGCCAATATGCCAAAGACCAAGGCAGGCTAGCTCAGTTTTGCTGGCCTGGGGCTCGCGGTGCTTCCACAAATCTTTCCCTGGCTAACTGGAGTCGTGCTTTTCGGCATCGCCTTGCTGATTTGTCGGGCTTTCATCTTTTCCTGGCTGGCCTCCAACCAGAGTCAGTATTTGGTTTCCGCAGACACTGACGATCGGTTGCGCCCAGTTGAATTTGCTTACTTAAGCCGTCACGGCGATACGGCGCACGCATTGGCCGTTCTCGGCGTTGATCTGCTTCAGCGCGGCATCAAAAGCCAAACATCAAGTTCAAACAGTGAAATCGCCCTTGCCAACTATGAGATTGCCATGTGGGAGATGGTCAAACGTTCAATGAAAAACTGGGCTCAAGAGACTAAGGAATCAGTACTAATTGAAAGTCTTAAAAAGGATCCAGTTGGCTATGCCAAGCGGATGTCGAAAATATATCGATTCCTCAGACAAACTTTAGCATCTTTTGTCGGCGACACCATCAAAGATCCCAGACACCTGCGCAGATATTTTTCCTTTGGTGGCATCTGGAAACTGCTGACAGACTTTTCCACTGCCGGTTACCAGCAATCTTTTGAAAATGAATTACAAACTGACCTTCTCCAGCGTGGCTTTCTGGTTGAACGAAAGAGGAAGACTCATGCTGCTCAAGCCTTTTGGCTTTTAGGTCTGGCCGGATTATGCATCTCTTTTTTGGTCGCCACTCAGGTTTTCGATTTCTGGCTCTGGCTCATATTTTTGTTCAGTGTGGCCACAGCAAGAGCGGTTTTGCTGATGCAGCAGTTGGTGCCATACTATGCAGATCTCTTCAATCTACTCATCCACATTCACCGGATTAGTTGGCGCATCAGTCTGATTAAAGCGATTCTGGCAATTTTCCGTCTCGGTTTTTATCTGGCTAGCCTCTTTACATTCTTGGGCGGTCTCCTGGTCGCCTTCCTCTATGTTCATCTGGGCCATCCACGCTTTCTTGACGGAGGTATGGCTAATTCAGCTTTTCTCCCGGTGTTCGACCTGACTGGCATATGTATTTTTATTATTCTTCTGGCATTGCTTATTTGGTTATCGATTGATCTGTCGATCAGCGGCTGGCAAATCGTGAGCAGTGAATGGCCGACCAAAAAGGGCGACCGATTGGTGCTTAAGGTGAGAAATCAAATTAAAAGTCTCAGTCCATTGAATGAGCTGGCAAAAGTTCTGCAAACACCCGAATACGACCAGACATTTTCTTACATTGTTGGGCTTTATGGCATTGAAACGTTACTCTTCCTTGCTTGAAACTAAGGCCATAGAAAAACAGTAAGTAATTCTTTGTCGTCAACAGCATTCCAATTTCGACCGATTAATCGAGTGCACCATCTATAATTCCGCCAGCAGATGAATCGGAGAGAAGCATATGACTAAATACGGCTTAAGCAAAGGGTTTGCCGGAATAATTACTGGTGCATCCTCTGGCATAGGCAAAGCGTTAGCGATTTTGTTAGCTAGAAAATATGCCGCCAAATTAGTGATCACTGCCAGATCGAAAGAATCTCTTGAAGCAACACAGCGGGAAGTAATTGCTCACGGTGGTCAATGCCTCACCATATGTGGTGACATAGGCGAAGATCTCAGCATTACCAAAGCACTCGCCGACACTTGCATCTTCGAATACGGAGGCATTGACTTGCTCGTCAATAATGCTGGTTTGGCGAAACCAGGAGCGATGACCAAACTTACCCCGGCTGACTGGGAAAGAGTTTTTCGCGTTAATTTTTTCGCGCCACTTTACGCTATTTACGCAGTAATGCCGCATTTTTTGGTGCAAAAACGCGGTAAGGTCGTCAACATTTCATCGGTTGCGAGTAAGGTAGCCTTTCCTGGCAGTGTTTGTTATGCCGCCAGTAAGTTCGCTCTAACCGGATTATCAGAAGGCATGGCCGCCGAATTAGCGCCGAAAGGAATTGATACGATCACGGTTTGTCCAGGCTGGGTACGCACAGAATTTTTTGAAAAAAACGGGCAAACGGACGCCACCAATCCTACTAAAATTGCCGCAAAAAATGATCTCGGTGGCCTGCTCATGCGTTATTTATTGAGCAGCAGCTCCGAACAAGCAGCAAAATCGATCGTCGAAGCCATAGAGGCAGGCGGCAGTCGTGAGTTGGTGACGACTATCCCGGGCATCTTCGCCGAACGGCTGCAAGCACTTTGCCCGGGTGTTGTGGCGACACTTTCGGGGAAAGTGAAACAAGAGCACTGGGACACCGCCAAGAACTCCCATCCCTGATTGGCTATTTTTCCGATCTACCTGGGTAGAATGCCTAGAGGGTGTCAGGAAACAGGCGCTTGGCCGAATTTGAATTAGCAATCAAATATAGAACCTTGCCCGCCAGGCTCGGCTTATGGCTGATGGGCGCCTCTATGCCTCTCTGGTCGATAGTTATTCCGTTCTGTCTGGGCTTGTTTGTCGCTGGCGTCATGCGTGAGCCGGAGAAAGTTAGCCCATTGATGCAAGCGATGATTATCTTCATCTTAAGCGGTATCCCGTTGACCGCTATCTTTTTGTCAGCGATCTGCGAAGATGACCGTATTTTGATCACCAAAGAAGGAATGTCCTTTCCTCTTTCCATGCTCGGCAGGCTCGGCTTGAGGCGCGATCGATTATGGTCTGATCTGGCTTCTGCCCGGATTTCGCTCTCCCCCTCCGGAAAAGTGAAAAATGGCAATCTGGACGGACAGCTCTCGCTTAATTTTCGCTCGGGCGGTCAGGTTCCCTTACAGCTAACGCTGATTTCCAAACCGATGCTAGAGCAGCTCTTTCTCGCCCTCGAAATTTGGGGAGCAAATTGCGAGAGAGCACCTGAGCTTCTGGCATACCAGAGCAGATTGCAAAACGAAAGCCGCGGTCTTGAACATTTCAGCTACACGCAAATGTGGGAAGAAGAGCTATCCAGGCGCTTCAATGCCACCTCCTTCGTGCCGCTCGAACCCGGGCATTTGTTGGCGGCAAAGACGATCCGCATCGTTAGACAGCTGGCCTTCGGCGGTCTTTCGGCCATTTATCTGGCGCAAAGAAACGAAAAAGACTTGGTCGTCATAAAAGAGGCTGTTGTTCCAGCCAACGCCGATGAGCAATCGCAAGCAAAGGCACGCGAACATTTTGCTAGAGAAGCACAGCTATTGATTAAGTTGAATCACCAGCACATCGCCAAGGTCTTCGATCACTTTCAAGATCAAGGTAGAAACTATTTAGTGCTCGAATATGTACAAGGGCAGGACTTACGACAACTGATCAAGCAACATGGTGCTCAATCAGAGGAGCTTGTCTGCATTTGGTTCCAACAGCTAGCCAATATTTTGAACTATCTGCACGAGCAAGAGCCGCCGATTATTCACCGTGACATGACACCGGATAACATCGTGCGGCGTGAGAACAACGATCTGGTACTGATTGATTTTGGCGCTGCAAATGAGTTTGTTGGCACGGCAACCGGCACTCTCGTTGGTAAACAATCTTATATAGCGCCAGAACAATTGCGCGGGAAAGCCACCACCCTTAGTGACATATACGCACTCGGTGGTACCATTCATTTTCTCTTGACCGGCAAAGATCCAGAGGCTCTCTCGGCTTCCCGTCCACGCCAACAAGCATCAGAGACTTCGCCTGAGTTAGACGACCTGGTGGCACGTTGCACGCAAATGGAAGAAAAAGAACGCCCTTCAGCCTTAGAACTCTGTCGAATATTGAACGATCTGTTGTCACCCAAAAACCAGCTTGGCGGCAGCGATGTCGTGGCAATTGGTAAGGGAGCTGAAAATGGCAGCTAGAAAACGACTGGCACCGACTGGGAACGAGTCAAGTCTATTGCAACAGATTTCAGCTCCGGCTTCGACAAAGCAGGGTTCAGACGAGATCGTCATTCGCTATCAACCGTACGCCGCTTTTCAAAAATGGGTCCAGTATCGTTTCTCCGCCTGGAGTACTTTCAAGGCCTGGTTTGCCATGTCACTGGTTGTGATTTTCTTTGGATTTGGCGGGCCAGGAACAGTATGCAAGATCATCGAAGATATCTGTATAGGTCAGGGTAGCTCTTTAGTCACTTATTTGGGTATTAAAAGCGCAGTCAGTAACCCCTACATTGCTTTAGAACTAATTTTCGGCATTCTCTCGGCGCTGGCGCTTGTGGCCACGGCCGTTTATGCTGCTACACCGACGCAATTGCGCTTGAACTACAACGGCATTCGGCTGGAGTGGACCAGGTTAGGTCTGAAGTTAGCCAAGGCTCTGCCTTGGCAGCAAATGGCTCGCATCGAGATGTTTTATCCAGCGGGGAAAACTGCGCAGCAAGACTGTGTCGTTAATTTTAAAGGGAATACCGGTTCACCTTCTTTGTCTCTGAAGCTGGGAGCAATTACGACGGTAGAAGAAAGATCCAGGCTGCAGGAGGGAATTGATAAATGGGCGGGCGATCTTCGTCGAGACCCTCACTTAATTGAAGTATTGAAGCCACCAGTGGATCACAGTTACACAGAGTTATGGATGCAGGCCTTGTCGGCACCGCCCAAGCGAGAACGTTTGGCACCGCTTTCCCCGCAAGCGGAATTAGAGGACGGTCGATTTGTGGTCATTGATCAGCTTGGTGTGGGAGGACAGGGTACTGCCTACCTGGCTCGTTGCACCGACAACAGCGCTCAGGTAGTGCTGAAAGAGTTTATCCTGCCGGTATACGTCGACCTCAACGTCAGACGGCAAGCGTTAGAACGAATGCAGAAAGAAGCAGCCATGCTAAGAAGACTCGATCATCCAAGAATCGTACGCTTGCTTGATTTTTTCGTCGAGGATCACCGAGGCTATTTAGTGCTTGAATTGATCGACGGATATTCGTTACGCAAAGTCGTAGAAGATTCAGGCCCAATGCCAGAAGAGCAAGTCCGGAGCTTGGCCACCCAGATGTGTGAGATGCTTGAATACCTTCACTCATTGTCACCGCCTGTAGTGCATCGCGACTTCACTCCGGATAATTTGATTTTAGGCGCTGATGGCGTGCTCAAGCTGGTCGATTTCAATGTTGCCCAACAAACCGAGTCCACAGCTACCGGTACGGTGGTCGGCAAACATTGCTACTTACCGCCCGAGCAGTTCCGCGGCAAACCGGTTCCTCAAAGTGATTTGTATGCCATGGGAGCAACTCTATACTTTCTTTTGATCGGTCAAGATCCGGAACCAATCACTTGTTCCAATCCAATTCTCAAACGAGAAGATATCAGTGCAGAAATAAATGAAATCGTCGCCAGAGCAACAGCATTGGACGTAGAAAAACGCTGGCTCAATGCGGAACAGATAGAGGCGGCATTAAAGGGAGCCAAAACTCAAGCGTTGAGTTATCAGGCCTAGATATCAAGATCTGAATTTTCAGTCTAGTCTCTCAAGGCTTCAATCTCAAGCGCCTTTCATTAGCACGACGGATACATACATGCTGCTAAAATTACTAACTCAGATACTGGTCAAGAGGCAAACTCATGACTGCTAACAGCATGATCAGTCCAGACATTGTCGCTAGTCTTAGGTGGCGCTATGCCACAAAAAAATTCGATCCAACACGCCACATTGATCAGTCAACCTGGCAACAAATTGAACACGCGCTTATCCTCTCACCGTCAAGCTTTGGTTTGCAGCCATGGAAATTTCTCGTCGTCACTGATCCAAAGATCAAGCAACAGCTGCCGTCTATCTCCTGGAATCAACGGCAACCAGCTGATTGTTCGCATCTCGTCGTCATCTGTCGCCTGACAGAACTGACCGTTGAGTATGTACACCGTTATGCCGAACACACGGCAACGACACGCGACATTCCGATCAAAACTATCGGCGATTTTACTAAGATGATGCTCGGCTTTGTCGAATCCAATACGCCTGCGACTCTGGCGGAGTGGATGGAAAAACAATGCTATTTAGCGCTGGGCAATTTGCTCACCACAGCATCTCTTCTGAAAGTGGACAATTGCCCCATGGAAGGATTGAATCGGGAAGAGTACGATAAATTCTTCAAATTGAAAGAGAAGGGTTGCCACGCTGTCGTCATGTGCGCACTCGGCTATCGCGCTGCCGATGATCAATACGGTCAATTAGCCAAAGTGCGGTTCCACGCGAATGACGTAATTATTAGAGCTTGAACTCAGACTTCATCCGATTTATGACGAATGAGATAAACTCGTTGTTCGAGAGCAACTGCTTCAATCTCACGGTTTGTTTTATGGAGGAGATCAGCATAATTCTCCAAAACCTGAGCGACATTAGCATGGTTCGGTCCGAGCGTCCGTTCCCATATCTCGATGGCACGAGCGTAGAGTGATTCAGCTCGAGCATAATTGCCATGTTGATGATAGAGCCAGCCTAAGTTATTCAGACTCTCAGCTACCTTGGGATGCTCGCTGCTAAAAGCATTTTCACGAATGCTCAAGGCTCGGCGATGCAACAGTTCTGCCTGATCGAAATGATCGCGCTCGGTGAACAGATTAGCCAGATTGGTTAAGGTAGTAGCTATTAACGGATTGTCGCGGTCCAATTTTTTCTCCTGAATGGCTAAGACCTTCCGCAGCATCGGTTCCGCCTCTTCGAACCGCCCTTGGTCGTAATACATGAGCGCCAGATTGTTCAAGACCGCCGCCACTTCTAAATGCTCAGCTCCCAAATGCCTTTCACGGACCTCGCTCGCTCGCTTGTATAGAGGTTCGCACTCCTCATATTTGCTTGTGATTCGGTAGAGTTCGGCCAGATTGTTCAAGCCGGCAGCAATGCTCAAATGCTCAACGCCAAGTGCCCGCTCCTGAATTCGCAAAGCTTGCTTAAAAACCGGCTCGGCCTCCGCATATCGAGCTTGCGCTAAGTAGATAACGCCACAATTATTAAGGGCCTCGGCGATGTCCAAATGATCAATGGCCAACATCTTTTCGCGAATGCCAAGTGCCCGCTTGAACAACGGCTCAGCCTCAGCGAAGCGACTGTCATTGTAAAGTGCCATGCCGACCCGGCTTAGATAATCAGCGAAGTCGATAGACTGCGCTCCTAGCAATCGCTCTTTTTCCGCGAGCGCGTTCACCAACAGATCTGTTTCTTTGGTATGAGATGCTCGGATGGACATCTACTTATCGCGCTCCTCGTCAATTAAAATGGCTTGGGCAGCTGCCAGCCGAGCAATCGGTACACGGTAGGGCGAACAGCTGACATAAGTGAGCCCAAGCTCGTGAGCAAAGGCAATCGACGAAGGCTCGCCGCCGTGCTCGCCGCAGATGCCCAACTTCAGGTCGGGTCTGGTCTGCAAGCCATACTCTACGGCAATTTTCATCAATTTACCTACGCCATCTCGATCCAGAATCTCAAACGGGTTATCTTTGAGGATCTTATGTTTGGTCCCATTCAAATCAATGCCTTCTAGATATTTTTGCAAAAACGTTCCTTCAGCATCATCTCTGCTGAAGCCGAACGTCATCTGCGTCAAATCATTGGTGCCAAAGCTGAAAAATTCGGCGTACTCAGCAATCTGATCAGCTGTCACACAAGCTCTTGGCACCTCAATCATCGTACCAATTTTATATTTGATCTCTGTTTTTTCTCGCTGCATCACCTGACAAGCAACCGATTCCAGCCCTTGTCTGGCTGTTTTCAGCTCTTCCACATGACTGATCAAGGGAATCATTACTTCCGGTTGGACATCGATGCCTGCTCTCTTGCAAGCAATTGCCGCCTCGAAAATAGCTTGCACCTGCATTTCATTTATTTCAGGATAAATAAGACCTAGCCTGCATCCACGCAACCCCATCATTGGGTTGGCCTCATGCAGTTGGGATACCTTCCTAAGCAGTGCTTCCTTGCTTCTCAGCTCAGCACCGCTCACGCCCTTGGCGCGCATCGTAGCCACTTCATCGATCAATGCTGCCATTTTCGGTAAAAATTCATGCAGTGGCGGATCAAGCAGACGAATGGTCACCGGCAGCCCTTTCATTACCTTAAAGATGCCGATAAAGTCCTCGCGCTGCATCGGCAGCAATTTGATCAACGCTGCCTTCCTCTCCTCGATCGTTGCAGCCATGATCATTTCCTGCATCGCCGGTAAACGAGTTTGGCTCATAAACATATGCTCGGTTCGACAAAGGCCAATTCCCTGTGCGCCGAACTCTCTTGCTGCTCTTGCATCCTCAGGCGTGTCGGCGTTGGCCCGCACGCCGATCGTTCGGGTTTCGTCCGCCCAAGAAAGCAGTGTTTGAAATTCCGGCGACAGTTTGGGTTCGTGCGTAGGGATTAATCCTTTAAACACCTCGCCTGTCGATCCATCAATCGAGAGCACGTCACCTTTTTTGAACACTTGATCGGCCACGGTCATCGTACCTTTATCCAGATCAATATGCAGCGCCTCACAACCGGCGACGCAAGGCTTACCCATACCACGAGCCACTACAGCCGCATGACTGGTCATGCCACCACGAGCGGTGACCACCCCGGCGGCGGTGACAATACCATGAATATCGTCAGGACAAGTTTCGATTCTGACGAGAATCACTTTCTCGCCCTTTTTAGCCATCGATTCTGATTCATCCGGATCGAAAACAATCTTGCCGATTGCCGCACCCGGCGAAGCGTTTAGACCGGTTGCCAGCAATCGTCCTTCCCTTTTTGCTACTTCCCGATCGTTAGTCTGAAAGCTTGGCAAAAGCAGCTGATTCAATTGATGTGGTTCCACTCGGCAAAGAGCCTCGCCTTTGTCGATCACTCCCTCGTTACACAGATCGACAGCTATTTTTACTGCTGCCGCTGCAGTGCGTTTACCGGTTCTAGTTTGCAATATGTACAGACGTTTGTGCTCTATTGTGAATTCAATATCTTGCACATCGCGATAATGCTGCTCCAGGCGGCCAACTGTTTCCAACAGTTCTTGATAAACGTCCGGCATCTCACGCTGCAAATCAGATACCTTTTTAGGTGTGCGTACTCCAGCTACAACATCCTCACCTTGAGCATTAATCAAATATTCGCCGTACAACGTCTTTTCGCCAGTACTGGGATTGCGAGTAAAGCAGACACCGGTGGCTGAGTCATTATCTAAATTGCCAAAGACCATTGCTTGCACGTTTACCGCTGTACCGAGCTTGTGGTCAATTTTGTTCAAATTGCGATAGTAGGTAGCCCGTGGATTGTTCCAACTGCGAAAGACAGCCTCCACTGCACCTTCCAGCTGCGCTCTGCTATCCTGGGGGAAATCCTTGCCACTTTCTCTTTTAACCAGGATTTTGTATGCGGAGGCAAGATCTTTCCAGTCGCCCTCGCTGAGATCCGAATCCGATCCAACGTGCAACTCCTCTTTCTTTTCGTGCAATAGATCTTCGAATTTGTCTTTGCTGATTTCCAGCACAACGTTGCCGTACATCTGCATAAAACGTCGATAGCTATCCCAGGCGAAACGGGGATTGTTGGTGGATTTAGCTAATGATTCCACCGTTTGATCGTTCAACCCAAGATTGAGCACAGTGTCCATCATCCCTGGCATGGAAAATTTGGCACCCGACCGCACTGAGATGAGAAGCGGCTTTTGCAGATCGCCCAATTTTCGGTCGAGCGCTACTTCCACCTTTTTTAGCTCTTCAAAGACTTCATCCATCAGCCCTGGCGGCACTTTCTGCCCGTTCTCATCGTAATCACGACAACATTGGGTAAGGATGGTCAGACCTGGTGGCACATTGACGCCACAAGCGGTCATCTCAGCCAGTCCTGCTCCTTTGCCACCCAGCGCTTCTCGCATCCGATTACGAGCACCTTTCGTCAAATCACCGTCAGGCACGAATGCCTTGTATCCATCCCCAAACAGGTAGACTCTCTTCAATTCAACGCCTGGTTTTGTCTTGCTCGATCCGGTGCTGATCACTGTGCTTTCTCCTCTCAGATTGGCTTTTCGTCCAGTATTACTGACGCAGGTGCAGATAGATTTCGCTCGATGTTTCTTCGATCGCTTTAGTGGACACTTCAATCACATGACATTTCAACTCGCGAAAAAGCTTCTTTGCCTGTCTTACCTCCTGGCCGATCCGGTCGGGATCAGCGTATTCGGTGTTAGCAGGCATGCCCAAGACTTGTGCTCTGGTTATCCGGATGCCTTGTAAAACGTGCGGATCGATGTGTAAACCGATAATTTTTCGAGGCGGGATTTCAAATAGCGCCGGCGAAGGATCGACGCCCAAAATGATCGGTACGTTCGCCGCCTTCAGTCCGTAGTGATGCGCAAGATACATGCAATTTGGAGTCTTGCTCGTTCGCGACACGCCGGTCAGAACAACATCTGCCTGTTTTATTCCTTCTGAATTCTTACCGTCATCAAAGCGAATGGCAAAGTCGATCGCCTCGATCTTTTTGAAATATTTTTCGTCCAGAACGTGTAACCGTCCCGGTTGGTACATGGGCAGTGTACCAGTTGTGGAAGCGATTCGAGCGATTAGCGGGCTGAGCAAATCTACCGTCGGTACATTGTATTTTGCCGCTTCAGTTTCCAAAGTATCCCGATACTCAGGCAAAACCAGAGTATAGGCGATGATCGCTCTAGCATGCGGCAAATCTTTGAGCAAGGCGGTTAGTTGCTGACAGCTACGTACCTGCGGCAACCTATAAATCGACACTCCACCAGGTGGAAATTGAACCAGAGCAGCGCGCGCCACTGCTTCGGCTGTTTCACCACTGGAGTCCGAGACCGTAAAAACGATCAGACCTTGGCTGGTAGGCGCCGCGTTGGAGATGGCATTGCCGGTTGTGTCTCGCTTTTCCAAGTGGTTGCTTTGACAAACGATTTGACAAGCGATTGGGAGAGGACAGAACAACGTCCAATAAGAGCTGCGCTCCCGGTGCGCGATGACTAATGTTTAACATAAAGGCGGCCCAAATTGTCCGCTATCACCAAGAAGTTTAATCTACTCAGTCCTTCAGAGCCTGGGCGCGGATGGCTAGTGGTGATTGATCCTCGTTGATTTTTTTCTTGAGAACCTCAATGGCTGTTTTCAGCTGAACATCCTTGAGATCATCTGGAGAGCGCTTTGTCACAGGACCATCTGGATCCTCCCACCAAGGACCCTTACCAGCCTTTATGTCGGCATCAGATAAGTTAACGCCGACGTCCGGGCCAATTCCTTTTTTGTTGATATCCGTATCGCAAGGTGTCAAATAACGAGCGATAGTGACGTTAACACCGCTGCCATCTTCCAATCGATTGATTCCTTGTACGAGTCCTTTACCGAAAGTAGTCTGTCCAACGAGCGTGGCCCGCCCATTATCACGCAGGGCGCCGCTGGTAATCTCTGAGGCGCTGGCGCTGCCTTTGTTAATTAAGACAACCAACGGTAGATGGCAGACAGGCTTGCCGTCTGACAAATTTGGGGTTTTATAGCCGTCGCGATCGACAGTGGAGACAATGTTGCCGCTGTCCAAGAACATATTGGCAATATCGATGGCATTGGTCAGCAAACCGCCCGGATTATCCCTCAAGTCAAAGATAATTCCACGCGCCGACGAGAGACGAATGAGCGCATCCTTCATTTCCTGGTTAGCTTGCTGTGAGATAAAGCTGGTCAGGCGGATATAACCCACTTGGGTATCGAGCATTTTGGCCGTTTGCACAGCTTTGATCTGAATCTCAGCCCGGATTACGGGCACGGTCAATACCTTTTTGCCGCGCAGAAGAGTTAAAACGACCTGAGTGTCAGCTTCGCCTCTAATATGCTTCGCCGCATCTTCTACTGAAAAGCCCTTGGTCGTCTTGCCGTCAATTTCGGTTATTTCATCAGCAGCCATCACTCCAGCCCGGTAGGCAGGAGTTCCTTCAATCGGAGCGATGACAATCACCTTGTGATTTTTATCGATGCCGATCTGAACACCAATTCCACATAATCTTGCGTCGATCTGTGACTTTTCATCGTCAAAAGCGTCGGAATCCAGAAACCGGGTGTAGCGATCGCCAAGGCTCCAGAGCATCGTTGAAATTGCTTCATGCGCGTCGTCTAACGTTTGCAGTTTGCCGTCGTACTTGTGCTGCCATCGTTTCCAGTCCTGGCTGTTGTACGTATGGTCGTAAAAATCCTGATAAATGAGGTTCCAAACTTTGTTGTAAATTACCTGTGGTTCAACTGTTCTTGATGCCGCAACTTTTCTGGTGACGGTCAACGTCTCTGTGGCAGATGTTTCGCGGCCGTAAAGACCACCGGTATTACTGAGGGAAGCTGCTAAGAACAGAGGAATTGAGAATAGGAATTTCCAGCGCATAACCTGTTGAGTTGTCCGAAATTATTGCAAACCGAGTCTGGGAGCGGCAATTGAGCCGTTGAATTGGATTTGCTCTTACTAAAAGAGCCTCCATAGCGGATTCTATATACCCGCAAAGCTCAAATTCCAATCCCTGTCCATGTCGAGATCACTCTCTTGCCCTGGAAATTAGGAGACTTGTCTGGAGATTCTTGCTCAGTTTCAGTCTGTGAACTAATCGCCGCCGGCTTCGGTCCTCCAAGCACAAGCTGCTACTATAAAAGTCGCGTTTGGCGATTATTCATCAGCGCTGTACTAAGGCGCTGAATATGTAAGGAGTTTGAAGCTGATGACAAAAGCCACGGCTGAAATAGGCGTTTTTGGCGGTTCTGGTTTTTACAAGCTTTTCGACGAATGCGATGAAGTCGCTGTCGAAACCCCGTATGGGGCGCCGAGCGACAAAGTCTTCATCGGTAAACTGGCCGGACGACGGGTGGCATTTTTGCCTCGACATGGCCGACATCATCAGTTTCCTCCTCACAAAATCAACTATCGGGCCAACGTCTGGGCCATGAAGAGTCTCGGCGTCGAGAGAGTAATTGCACCCTGCGCAGCCGGAAGTTTGCAGAAACACGTGAGAATCGGCGACTTTGTCGTTTGCGATCAGTATGTTGATCGCACCAACGGCCGCATCGATACCTTCTACGACGGCCCAATCTCCACGCACGTTTCGGCGGCCGAGCCCTACTGCCCAGAGCTGCGCCCGCTTGCCGTCGCCGCCGGCGAAGCCGAAGGTATCAGAATGCACCCTACTGGAACCGTTGTTGTTATTCAAGGTCCCCGATTTTCCACGAAGGCTGAGTCTAAGTGGTTCACCTCGTTAGGCTGGGAAGTGATTAACATGACGCAATTTCCTGAGGTGCATCTGGTCAAAGAGTTAGAAATGTGCGTCGTCAACATCTCCTCAATCACCGACTATGATGCGGGACTGCTCGGAGCAGTCGAGCCGGTCTCACACAGTGAAGTGGTAGAAGCGTTCAATGCTAATTTGGGCAAGCTGCAAAAACTGCTAGTCAAATTGATCGAAATTACTCCTTCACGACGTGAGAAATGCCAGTGCGCGCGCACGCTGGAGCATGCCCGTCTCGTCTAGATACATAAAACTTTGGGGCTATACGGCAGGATAGAGCTGCTGAGCATTTGCCTATCTCTCGCCTGTTGTTGTCCAGTTCGCCATAAACTAAGCCTTGCAGGGCCATTTGCGCTCTGACGCAGTGATTTTTTGCATCCGAGAATGCCTGTTCGCTCTTTCTTATTTTTCCGGCTGTTTGAAAAACTTCGAGAATTTCCCACGCATCCTGGAACCAATAGTCGCCGCAATTAGCGAAAATTTTCGGTTCCCAAAATTTGCTTCGATTTGAACAAGATGGATTTTCCGAACTTTGAACCCTTTCCGGTCGCGAACCCAAGTTAGGAATAAGAAAAGTTTTTCCAACTTCAAGGCCAGAGAGAATTACTTGACAAGCCGCCCAAGGCTTAACTTAAAAGGCTTAAAAAGATTGCTGTTCAGTAGGCGTTTTATGATCGGCCGGAGAAGCCTCTGTTATGCTTGACACTGCACTTAGTCAAGCGGCTTCTTGTTTGCATTTTGCAGAAAAGCGAAAGGAAAGCAGGATGAAAAGTTCATGGTGCTTCTTTCGATCAATCATATAGTTGCTCTTCTGGGGTTGGTCTTAGCCTTAAGTAGTTACCTTTTGATGAAAAGGATAGGACTGCCGGACAAAATTGCTGTAGGCTGTGGCATTCTGGGTGCTTTAGTGGTTTCGATATTTTGGACGTCAGTTTCGTTGGGGACAGAAGACGATGAAGAATAGGGATATAAATGGCTGTAGAGCGCGAGCAATCATTCCGGTTTTGCTTGCTGCAGTTTTATTGCTTACCTCTTCGTTAGTCGTTTTTAGTCAGAATACATATAAAGAGTTTTGGCACACACCGCTCATTCCTGTCACCCAAGATTTTAAATTGGCAAATGGTCTGAGGGTAATAATTTCCGAAGATCATTCGGTGCCAGTAGCGGCTTTAGCCATCGTCTATGATGTGGGCGCTAGAAATGAAGTAAAAGGGCGTTCAGGGTTTGCTCACCTATTCGAACACATGATGTTCGAAGGCTCGGAAAACGTCGGCAAAACGGAGCATTTTAAATATGTAGAGGCGGCTGGCGGCTTGCTCAATGCATCAACACATGAAGATTTCACTAATTACTTTGAAAAGCTGCCCAGCAATCAGATCGAATTAGCGCTCTGGCTCGAGTCTGACAGAATGCGCTCTTTAAAAGTAACTCCGGAAAATTTTGAAAATCAGTTGCAAACAGTTAAAGAAGAAAAGCGCTCGCGCGTCGATAACCAGCCTTATATGCCGGCGGCGATTAAGTTAGAGGAGACACTTTTTGACAATTGGACAAATGCCCATCCAGTAATCGGCTACTTTGAGGATTTAGAAGCTTCTTCTATTCAAGACGTTCAGCATTTCTTCAAAACATACTACGCGCCAAACAATGCCACTATGGCGATTGTCGGTGACGTGGATCCCAAGCAAATCCATCAATGGGTCGAAAAATACTTCAGCACGATTGCCGCTCAGCCCCAACCAGTCAGACCTGATGTTTCAGAGCCGATCCAAAACAAAGCAAAATACTTGAAGGTCTTGGACCCGCACGCCCAATTACCAGCCTTTTGGGTAGCCTGGAAAGCGCCTGCTAGGCGCGATCCAGATTATTACGCCTTAGGCATCATTGAAAAGTTACTAGGAGCTGGTGACTCGTCAAGGCTATATCAAAGCATGATCAAAGGCGAGCAAGTTGCTTTGAAAGCGGATGCTTCGTACGAGGAGCGGCGCGGGCCGGGCGCCTTTGAGACCTTCGTCATCTACAAACCGGGCGCCACAGCTGAATCTACCCGCAAATTGCTCTGGCGGGAGTTAGATAAGTTGAAGAGTAACCCTGTGTCCAAGGAAGAATTGGAAAAAGCCAAAAATCAGATGCTCAGGGGCCTGTTCGCCTCGAGCAGCTACGAATCGCTGCAGCGGAGCTTGGCGAGAGCAGAATTGCTGGCTGAGTACGGCTCATTCTATGGCGATCCATCTTTGATCGACCAAGATCTGCATGCTTATCTCAATGTCACCACCGAAGATGTGCAGAGAGTGGCGAAAAAGATATTCACAGAAGAAGGCGCGACGATACTCGATGTTGTACCAACTCCCGACAAGAAGCAAACCAGCGATAAATCTAGCTCAGATCGCCCCAGTAAGACGTAGAAATGGAAGGCCAAAGGGAAAGCGTTATGAATCAATGCCAGCAAATGCACTTAGCCACTCGCGCAATAGACGGCGCCAGAAAAATAAGCATATTCTGTAGTCTTCTGGTCCTCGTCTTGTCTGCCGCGATTTTCTCTCCAAAAACGGCAGCGGCTGAAGTACACGCGGGCGATACCAGGCAAAATTCGGAGGTGCCTGCGGCTGTATCGCCGACAACAACCACAACGACAAACGAGACTTGGCGCAAAACACCACCAACTTTGCCAGCACCTCGGCCGTTTAAAATGGCACCTGTAACCAGCTACAAGCTGGATAACGGACTGCAAGTTGAGCTCGTTCCCGATCACCGCTTTCCTTTCGTCACTGTTAGTTTGGGCATTAAGGCTGGTTCCTGTTACGAATCTCCCGATAAGCTGGGGTTGGCGGATATAACCGCGGACATGCTCACCGAAGGTACCAGCACCAAAAAGAGTCGCGAAATTGCCGACGAGATCGATTTTATCGGTGGCGGTATGAAAGCCTCGTCGGACTATGACTTTACTCTTCTTAGTGGCTCTGCGCTCTCAAAATACACGGACCGTCTATTCAATTTGATGTCTGATGTCCTTTTGCATCCCAGTTTCCCGGAAGACGAATTACAGCTCAAGAAAACCAACCTTCTCCAAGAACTGGCAATGAAGCGCAGCGAGCCGGATTTTCTCGTTGAAGAACGATTCAACCGGGTGGTGTTTGGTAATCATCCTTATGCAGTTGTTGCCCCCACACCGAAAACGGTACAGGCAATTAATCGCAAGGATTTGCAAGATTTTCACAGCCGTTTCTATCTGCCCAATGAAAGTGTCCTCATTGTCGTTGGTGACTTTGATGAGCAGAAGCTGAGAGAAGTGATCAATTCCCATTTCAATTCCGACTGGAAAACAGGTCATCTGCCGATCGCCCAGCTGCCTAACGCGCCACAGCAACACGGTCGCCACATTTATCTGGTCGACCGTCCCGGCTCGGTGCAAAGCTCAATTCACTTAGGTAATGTAGCGATCAAAAAGACCGATCCGGACTATTTTCCGATGCTCGTCACCAATGAAATTCTTGGCGGCGCTACACAAGCCCGACTATTTCTCAATATCCGAGAACAAAAAGGCTATACCTATGGTGCCTATAGTGAGATGGCGGCCCGCCGGGAGCCCGGCAGCTTTTCGGCTGAAGCAGAAGTGCGCACCGAAGTTACCGCTCCTTCTTTAGAAGAATTTCTCTACGAACTAGACCGAATCCGCAACGTCAGAGTGACAGACAAAGAGTTGAAGGATGCGAAAAATTACATCGTTGGTTCCTTCCAGCTTGGACTGGAGACTCAATCGGGTTTAGCCCAGCGCTTATTGGAAGCGAAGCTCTACGACTTGCCGTCCGACTATCTTGAAAAATACACAGAGAAGGTGATGGCGGTTAACGCTGATGATGTACGAAGGGTGGCTCGTCGATTGATTGACATTGATAACATTGTCATCGCTGTCGTTGGCGATGCCGCCAAAATCAAGAAGGAGCTCGATTACTTCGGACCGGTTGAAGTTTATGATACGTCCGGTGCTCTTAGTACCGAATCAGGCAAGCATGTTACTGGCTCTTGACCTCGGCTTGAGCGGTATGCCCCGCTCTGCCGGCTTGTTCTCTTAGAGCATTGTGGTAGCTAATCCAGCCTTTCAGCCCATTCACGACACTTGGATCATACTGACCTTCTTCAAAGATCAAATGCTCAGCGTGACCAACGATCACCAGATCTTTGTCTTTTGAAGCAATCGCTCGGTACAGATCGAACGTGCCGGTCGGCTTCACCAATTTGTCGCTGTATCCTTGATAGATGATCGTCGGCCGCTGTTTCAACTGATGGGCAAACTTAATGTTTTCTCTCATGAACTGATTGAATTTCAAAAGCTCAACGGCAGACAGTTGGAGACGAGTACGTGGATCGTTTTGCCATTCTTCCCTCAGTGATGGTTTTTGCGTCGCTTGGTCAACAATGCGAGAGCCAATATTGAATTGCTTATTGGGCTTAGTCAAAAGACGCCAAGCCACGTATAAATCAGTCTGGCTAGATCTGTATCTATCCCCAGCCGGCACCGAACTGACGATGCCATCTACCAGATTCGGAGCAACTGCACCTACTCTCAAAGCGATCGCACCACCCATTGATTCACCCAGCAAATAGATTGGTATGTCGGGATAGTCAGGACGCAGGTTGGCCAGTATTCGCTTAATATCGTTGATAATCGCATCGAAATCAATGCGCTGATAGGCCGGATCATTGCGATATGACCCAAAGCCGCGGATATCGAAGGAGATGACGCCGATTCCCGATTTGCTAATGTTATGGGCGAATTGGCTAAAGGCATTATGATTCAAGCTCAATCCGTGGATGCATACGACCAGGCATTTGAGCGGTATGCTTGGATCAATTACCACCAGCCCAGGTGCCTCTTCTCGACCATCACGTTGTCTAAACCAATTGTTGAAGTCTTTTACTCGACAAGTTGAGCCATTGGCCACTTCAGGGATTTGACTCTTCAACCAATCGATACCGCAGTTCTGATTAGCAATCGAATTTCGAAAACCAAAGATGTCCTGTTGCAAGTTCTCCTTCAACTGTTCTTCGCTCAGATGCTGGGATTGATCAGGATGCTCTTTCAATTGACTAAGAATCAAATCCACGTTCCATTTACGAAAATTCCAAAAGACTTTCTTGTAAAGTTCGTGTGCCAGTTCAGTTTTGCCCAGGCGAGAGTAGACATCCGATAAGGACACAAAGCTCCAGGCCAGGTGAGTATCATCTGGTCCGTATTTGAGATAATCCAACTCGGCTACTTTCCTGTACAAAGGTTCTGACTCAGCGAATCTCTTCTGCACGTAATCACAAGCGGCCAGCCCTTCATAGATCGCTGCACCATCTACATTCCACTCGCCGAGCTGCTTTGTGCCCGCAGCGAATGACTTCACAAAATGCTCTCTTGCTGCATCAATATTTCCTTCCACCACCAGACAATGGGCTAATGTCGATTCAGCATCACTGATGTCCAACAAGGATGCGTCTTGCTGTTTTCCCAATAACCACAGCGCTCTCTTAGCCTCTTTCTCGGCCACTAGCCAGTTGTCCATTTGAGATTCGCAAATAGCGAGATTGATCAAATAACGCGGCTCTCTCCCAGTGAACTGCGAGATTGGAGCTTTCAAAAGCTCTTCTTTTGCTTGAGCATATTCACCTCGCCAGAAAAAATGGTTGGCGTTATCTACGAACTGGCTGGACTGAACGTCAGATGTCTGTCCATGCACTGGCAAAAGCAAAATCAAGTTTGCCGTTAGGAAAGCGCATACTTGGTTAAAAAAGTACCGAGCCCTAGTGCGCCTTAGAGCTATCGTTGGCATTAGACCTCTGAGAATCGATGTCTTCACTGCTTTTTTCGCTTGGAACAATCAAATCCATAGTGTACGTGCGCTCAAAGACTACTGCCGAGCGCCCGCCAAGGCCAGCAATTAAGGCTGGGGCTGGTAATATCGCCTCTACACTTGTTTTGACCTTCAACCGATGTTTGCCAGCCGAAAAGTCGTGCGTAAAGTACTTCAGTTCCGGGCCACGGATAAAGAAACCGCCCACACCACAACGACTCAATTCATGTTGGGCAGCATAAACAATGCCGGACTGATCCTCGCCCTCCCGAGCAGCCTCAGCAGCGGCGATTGTAGCCTGTTTACAGGCTTCATCATTATGGGCGATCGCCGAATATATGACAAAAATATTGGCGCTGAGCAAAGCCGAGATAGACAGCAGAAAAACGGCAATAGCCAGATCAATGAGATTGCGCTGTTGATTCTTTGCCTGCTGCATTTCCACCTGGCTCATTGATCAACTGAGAATATCTCTCCGGTTCAGTCTGCTTGACTGTCAACTTTATAACATGTTAACTGATTGGCAGCGAGACTCGAATTATATACCGACGAGTTCGCCCAAATAGGGGAGCTCTCGATAGTTCTCGGCATAATCGAGCCCGTAACCAACCAGGAACAAGTCGGCTGTTTGGAAGCCGACATAGTCGGGCTGGACTGGCACAACACGTCGAGAAGGCTTGTCCAGAAAAGCCACTAGTTTTAAGGTAGTCGGCTTAAATTGATCGTGCAGATAATCCAGAAAAAATCTGGCCGTCCGTCCGGAATCAACAATATCTTCGACCACCAGAACATGCCGCCGGCTAATATTCGGCAGCTCAAGGTAGGGGGTCTGGACCGTGCCTGAACTTTCGATGCCGCTGCCGTAGCTGGACAAACGGACAAATTCTATCTGCAAAGGATCTTTTGTCTTGATTTGGCGGACCAGATCGGCGAGAAAGCAAACAGCGCCTTTCATCACTCCTATGACAACGGGATTTTCCAGGTCGGCAAAATCGAGGCTGATTTTCCGGCCTAAGTCCTCAATCCGGTCCTGGATCTGTTTGGCAGAATAGATTTCCTTGATCACGTGCTTTTTGATATTGGCAGTCATTGTTTTTGCTGGCTACTACTCAATTGGCCGTTATCAATAGTCTGCCAATGCCATCAGATACAGTATCAAAGAAAAATGTAGTATCAAAATGGTATCGAGACAAGGAATTCAGCCCGATCGGCTCTCATTCTAATTTATTCGGGTCGGTTTATCTACCGTCTCTGCCAAATGTCTCCCAGTTATGCGATCATCGACACGGTAACAGGAAAGTGGAATCCAAGTGGACGTAAGACATTTAAAATTAGAACAAGCCGATTGGCGAGATGTTCTCACGATCCTCAGAGAGACTGTCGATCTCTGGTCAGCTGGTCTTTCCCCAATGAATTACCGCCAATACATTTCTCTGCAAATGGACCATTATTGGTCGCGTCAGCACTTTCGTTACCTGGTCTGCAAGAATAAGGACGAAGTCCTGGCCAGTTGCAAACTTTACAATTTAATTATGACTGCGCGCGGGCGACACTATCACTTCCCGTGTATCGGCGCCGTCTATACGCAAAAGAAGTATAGGCATCAAAATTATGCTCAAGCATTGATCGAGAACGTAATTGCGTTATGCCGTCAAAATCAGGCAGATGGCATCCTTCTATTTTCGGAAATTGGACCTAAGCTCTACGAACGCTTCGGTTTTGTCGAGTTAGGCAGTGCTGAATTCCGACTTGACCTGTCCGAATTGGAAGTGCTTCGGCCGAGCTTCTGGACGGAATTGTCCGAGCCTGAACGGCGGATCTGTTTAGCGACAAAACAAAAGGCTCTCGACCATGCGGACGTACCACGAATTGCGCAGCACCATCGGCAATGGCTTAGCACTCAGCCCTTCGGAATCTTTCGTAGCGAAGATTATTGGCATTATAAAATCAGTCGGGAGAATTTTCTTCACAATAACTCACGGCTTTCTTGGCCACAACTAGCATTAACAGAACTAGTGTTGGACTGGCAAACTGCTGGCTACGCAATCACTGAAGAGAATGGAGAGACGTTACGTATTTTGGAAATAGTGGGCACAAAACGTGGGCGTGATTTGATCTGGCTGACGCTACTGAAGCGAGCGCAGGACTTGAAGCTTACACGCATTCGTGGCTGGGAAGGGGTGACTCGAGATTTCAGTCCCGGCTATAAATTAAGCAGTATCTTGCCAGCGAGCACGAATGCTTCGCCGATTGTTGGCGAATTCTCCTATATCGAACGAGATTGGGGACGATGTATGATTATGCCGATCGAACCAGCCTTAGAACAGTGGCTGGACATTAACCCATGCCCGTTACTAGAACTCGATCATCAATAAAATCATCAATGAAGTCGTAAATAAAGTCATCAGTGAAATCGTAAATGCAGTCGCCGGTCAAATTGTCAGCCAAGTCATGAGTGAAATCATGAATAATATCAAGCGATTGAAGGTCTTGAAGGTGTCAGGGTCATTGATTTTGCTGGTCATGGCTACCCTCCTTCAGTCCTGCAGCAGAACCAAACCGTCGTTAGAGGAAGCCGGCACACCACCGATGACAATGATGGAGGTGGGAGTGCCAGTGGAAGACACGACAGAACGTTGGCAAATGAAAGTACTGGAACCTGCTCAAATTCTGCCAGATAAGGTTGTCCAGCTGAGGATCGGGCTGCAAAATCTTTCTCATCCAGAGCCCGAGGCGCAACTAATTAACGGTTCTGAATCGCACATTTTGATTATCGGTAAAGACGCTGACGAATTTCAGAATCTCTCGCCCAGGCAAGAGAAAGCTGGTGAGATCCTGGTTTCCACAAGATTTTCTCATCCGGGAGAATATATATTGGCCTGGCAATTTACCACCAATTCCAATAAGAATCACGTTCTAGTGCAAAAACTCTCAGTCGGTAAAGGAGCGACAGGCTCTGCCAGAAATGAGGTCGACGCGGATAAAGCTAAAGTGGTAGACGGCTACGAATTTTCAGTCAGCGATCTGCCTGAGCGTGCGGGGCAAATGGCCATGCCTACTTTTCGAATTACGAGAGACAGCCGGCCGCTCTCCAACATCCAGTCGATCAAGGAAAGCTTGCCTAAGGTTGCCGGCTATGCCGTGATCATCAGTGAGAATGGAGACCGCGTTATCCGCACGGCTCCGGTCTCACAGCCGTCAGCTAACAAACTTTTTCAATCACCGATTATGTTCCATACGATTGTACCGACGGCGGGAAGGTACAAAATATGGGGTCAATTTAGAATTAACTCCAAGATCGAAACTGTTTCCTTTAGCTTCGATGTCCGCTAGTCTCACTATTAGCCAGTTCGCTAGGTGGAACTGCCATTTGTCAAGTATTCACTTTTAGTCTAAGCGGTCCTTGTAAAGTTCGCAAAAATGTTGTCAGCTCCAGGCCGGAGCAGGTAAATGCCCTGTATAACCGGCTTTTACGGTTGGCGTGCGCATACTCTACCTCAGCCAAAGCTTAGCGAATTTTGTATTTGTGCGTCCTCACGGCTAGCAATTGCTAAACTTGGGACAATAGGCTCCACTTACAGGTACTCTACACCGTGAAAACTCTAGCTGCTGACAGCGCCCAGAGAACAGAAAAGACACGCATCGTCAATGACTTCTCTATTCAAGTAGCGACCGTAAATGGCTCTGGCAGCCAGTCGTCCAATACCGTTTTGATGCGCTCGATTTTCCAAATGGGAATTCCTGTCAGCGGCAAGAACCTGTTTCCTTCCAACATCGCCGGTTTGCCAACCTGGTTTACCATTCGAGCAAATAAGGATGGTTATATCGCCCGTAAGCAAGAAAGCGATATTTTAGTGGCGATGAACGCTCAAACTGCGTTTGAAGACGTCAAGTCGCTCTATTCCGGCGCCGTCTGTGTTAGCCCCGTGGAATTGAAATTGGCTGAAGTCAGGCCTGACGTTAAGCACTACCAAGTGCCGTTCACCGAGCTGGCAGCCAAGGCTACTGATAATATCAAGTTGCGCAAATTGCTGAACAATATGATTTATGTCGGTGTTCTAGCTGAGCTTTTGCGGATCGAGCAAAGCGAAATTGACAAGGCGATTGCTAGACAATTCGAAGGCAAAGCAAAGGCTATTGAGCTGAACTTGAATGCAGCAAAAATAGGCCGCGATTGGACGCGCGAAAACTTGCAAAAGGATGACCCCTTCATCTTAGAAAAGATGAACAAAACAGAGGGCAAAATTATCATCGATGGCAATGCCGCCGCCGCTCTTGGCGCGATGTTTGCTGGCGCCACTGTCATTACCTGGTATCCGATTACACCCTCATCCAGCCTTTGCGAATCGCTGATCGACTATCTGAATGAATATCGAGTAGATAAGGAGACCGGTAAGAATACCTTCGCCGTCATTCAGGCCGAAGATGAGTTAGCAGCCATCGGCATCGCCCTTGGCGCAGGTTGGGCAGGCGCTCGCTCGATGACCTCCACCTCCGGGCCGGGCATCTCACTAATGGCAGAATTCGTTGGCTTTGGCTACTTCACTGAGATCCCGACGGTGATTTTTGATATCCAGCGCGTCGGTCCTTCAACCGGCTTGCCAACACGGACTTCGCAGGCTGACTTGATCAGCGCTCATCTCCTTTCGCATGGCGACACAAAGCACATCGTCCTTTTGCCGGGGTCAGTCAGCGAATGTTATGAGTTCAGTATGTTAGCCTTCGATCTGGCCGAAAGATTCCAAACGCCGGTGTTTGTTCTGAGCGATCTCGATCTGGGAATGAATAACTGGATGTCCGATCCCTTCAATTATCCGAGCAAACCGTTTGATCGAGGAAAAGTTTTGACCGCCGATCAGTTAGAAAAGATCGGTGAATTCGCGCGCTATAAGGATGTCGACGGCGACGGCATTCCCTATCGCACACTACCCGGCACTAACCACCCGCTGGCAGCCTATTTCACGCGCGGCAGCGGTCATAACGAGAAAGCAGGCTATACCGAAAAACCTGATGATTACAAGAACCTGATGGACAGATTGAGCCGGAAATTCGAAACAGCTAAAAAGTACGTGCCATTACCAGTAGTGGATCGGACAAATGGTGCCAAAATCGGCATTATTGCTTTTGGCTCGTCCGATTTTGCCGTGCGAGAATCACGGGATCAATTGGCGCTAGCCAACATACCGACAAGCTACATCCGCCTGAGGGCGCTGCCATTTACAGCGGAACTGCGGAAATTTGTAGAAGATCATGAACGCATTTATGTAGTTGAGCAAGATCGCGATGCACAGATGCGTGATCTTTTAAGGCTGGCAGTGCCCGATTTGGCAATGAAGCTCCATTCGGTTCTTCATTACAATGGTTTGCCCATAGACGCACAATTCATTAGCGAGACGATCATGGAGAACGAGAGGCAAAGATAATGGTACAAACTCCTACGAATCCGAGTTCTCCAGCACCACAAAAGAATCGGGCAGGTTTAACCTTGGCTGATTACAAGGGAGCACCCTCGACACTTTGTGATGGCTGCGGGCACGATGCAATCACCAGTCAAATTATCAAAGCATTTTTTGAACTGGGGCTTGAGCCACACCAGGTAGCTAAGCTCTCTGGCATCGGCTGTTCTAGCAAAACACCGGCCTATTTCTTGAATCGCTCTCACGGCTTCAATGCCGTACACGGTCGCATGCCATCCATCGCTACCGGCGCTAATATGGCCAACACCAGTTTGCACTTGATTGGAGTTAGTGGCGATGGCGACACGGCAAGCATTGGTCTGGGCCAATTCTGCCACCTGGTTCGCCGTAACGTACCAATAATTTATATAGTTGAAAACAATGGCGTCTATGGTCTGACCAAGGGACAATTTTCCGCCACTGCCGATGTTGGTTCAAGATTAAAAACGGGCGTACTGAATGAGTTCGTACCTATCGATTTATGCGGCTTAGCTATTGAACTTGGTTGTGGCTTTGTTGCGCGTTCATTTGCCGGAGATCCTAAGCAACTGGTGTCATTGATTAAGGCCGCTGCTTCACATAACGGTACAGCCGTGCTGGATGTGATTAGCCCGTGCGTCACATTTAACAATCATGAGGGATCAACTAAGAGCTACAAATACGCAAAGGAAATGGACACGCCTTTACATGAGTTGGGCTATATTCCGTTCTTCGAGCAAATTACGGTGGACTACGATCCAGGCGAAGTACAAGATGTAAAATTGCACGATGGCAGCCACTTACGCCTGAAGAAATTGGATCACGACTACAATTTCAGAGATCGAATGACCGCTGTGCAGACAATCGCAGATGCCGCCAAGTCGCATCATTTTTTGACTGGCCTGCTTTTCATTGATGAAGACAAGCAGGATTTCGTCAAGCTCATGGACGTTGTAGACGAGCCGCTGGCAAGTCTCAAAGAAGACAGGCTGCGCCCGCCGAAGGAAGCTCTGGACAAAATCATGGCTGAACTGATGTGAACTGACGTGAAAATTGACTGGGCTATCTTAGCAGCCTGGGCACAGGCCATAGCTAATACAGTTGTACTCTTGTTGATCTATCTGCAAATGAAACAGGTAAACCAGCAAATGATTCAGAACGACGACCAGGAACGCTGGCGTCGCTCCTGGGAATTTGTCAAATTCTATAGAGAAGAATTGCGCGACTCGGACATACAGCTCAAAGAATACAACGGAAAAAACTTTGATCCATTGCACGAGCCAATCGATTCGAACCAATACCGAGCATTTGTCGAACATTTCTACCAACCACGAATCGACCTGTTTGCCTTGCTCAATCAGATGATCCAGCACCAGGAAGTAGACGAACGTATGTTGTTCGGTTATCTTTCTGACGAATTCAGCAGATTTGTTGAAATCGGTGTAACAAGCTCGACGTCGTCTCAGTTCCGTAAGGACTTGGGGACAAGGATAAATTTATTGCTGACTCTCTGGGGTTCGCATATCAAATCAAGTAATCTCCTCTATGGATCTACCGTTGACTAGGAAATTTGGCTATGCTTAATACTCTGGCACCGGACTTTTCTCTCGCTGCTTCTACCGGATTCGACATTAGCCTCAACGATTTGCGCGGCTCGTTCGTGATATTGATTTTCTATCCGGCCAATGACACACCGACTTGCACAAGACAATTAGACGAATTGAGTATCAGTGCTGAGATACTATTGGAACACAATACTCGCGTATTCGGTGTGAATACGGCATCGGCAGAAAAGGCCAAAGATTTCTGTATTCGTCGCCGTTTACAGTTTCCGATTCTAAGTGACACTGGCGGTCGAGTAGCTCGCAGCTATGGAGCCCAAATGTCCTGGCTACCATGGAATAAACGTACCGTGATTGTCATCGATCCCCAAGGTAAAATCATCTTTTACGAACGCGGCACGCCCGCTCCAGAAAAAATCCTGCAGGCGATTCAGGTAGGAACGGAACTTAAAGGCAGCGGCGCAGCAACGATCTAGTGTTCCTGTCCCGTTACCAATTCGCGTCTAAGCTGTCTTCCAGATGGGACAGAAATATTCAGACAACCAGGTGGGCATGAATCGCATGGACGAATGAAGGTCGTGCCGCTCCTCTCGTCCCATTCGCCTCGTTGCATCCCCCAAATTCCTGCCATTGACTCGCCTTTGCCCCGGAAACCACAGCGCGTTAATCAACGCTCCCTGATTTAGTTCTGCTAGATTCACCTTCCTAGGGGCTGCTGTCTTGAAATATATTCTCTTCTCACCATAACGAAATGACGTCGGCGGTCCATCCGTTATATACGTAGGCTCTGCATTGGCTACTGCCGGAAGACCAAGCTTGGCCGCTAAATCCGCCCCATGCTCAAAGAGCTTCTTGCCAAATGCTCTCGCCTTCGCCCGGGCTACCTCCCATACACTCGGCAGCACCAATTTAACCTCCGGGCAGATCTTCATAAAGACGCCTCTGGACAAGCGCATAATTGCGCCCTTCTTCACCATCCGGCTCATAGCCATATCGACCGCCGCTCTGGTGCCGTAGACAAGCACATCCTTAGTGACAAACATTTGATGAACAGCCATCTTATTAATGTGTATCCGAATATTTAGAGCAGTAAACCCAAGATTTGGACGACCGGTGTTGGACATATCAATTCCCTCCGAAACCGTAAGTTGGATAAATTTCTCCTACTTCTAACTACGACTCGAGGGAGGAAAAAGTTCAATATTCAGGAAAAAACCTTCCGGCTTAATCGAAGGTAAACTATTAGAGCAGTAATTCCGCAAGCGTGCAGGCATTTTTCTATCTATACTGTGTTAGAAGCATTTCAAATTTTTCTTTCCAGTGGCGGTAAGTAGGAACCGAACCCACACCGCGCCAGGGTCGGTTTTAGGCCAAATAGAGCGGCAGTCGATAAATTCGCAACCGAGGTTGCGTGCCTGACGACGCAGCAAATTTACCCCTCACTCTTGGATTGCTTCGGCTTCAATTTACTCATGTCAATGCGCTTTTTATTCTATTAAAACGATGGCCTGCGCAGCAATCGCCAGGCCAGCGCCAATCTCTCCCAATCTTTCCGTCGTCTTGGCCTTAACGCTAACACAATCGACAGGAATGACTAGAGCATCGGCTAAACTCTGCCGCATAATTGAATACCATTTCGATAGTTTAGGCTCCTCACCAAATACAGTGGCATCGATATTGATTACCCTATAGCGATTCTGGCGCAACAACTCCACTACATTTTTCAACAAGTCCATACTATTGGCTCCGGCGTAAGCCTTGTCGTCAACCGGGAAATGAACACCAATGTCGCCCAGGGTGGCAGCTCCTAGCAAGGCGTCAATGATCGCATGTGTTAATACGTCCCCATCCGAATGACCGACAAGCCCCTTTTCGAAGGGGATTTGCACGCCGGCAAGAACAAGTTTGCGGCCCTCGTCCAACCGATGAATATCAAAACCCTGGCCAATCCTCATTTAAAGACCCCATTCCCAAATCTATTCCGGTAGCAATGTGATCAATCGATCGCCAGTTTCTACCGTGTCGCCAATTTTTACATTCACGTCCGACACTCTACCACTTCGATCAGCGAGTACCTCCGATTCCATTTTCATTGCCTCTAAGATCAAGAGTTTCGCTCCCTTTTGCACCAAATCACCATCGTGCACAAAGATCTCCTTGATCAAACCATACATCGTTGCCCGCACGATACCTTCCGCGTCGACTCTTGAAACATCGGTACCTTCTGGGCAAGGCTTAACCGAAGAACTAGTAGCTGCAGCTGGACGCGAACCAAGTTTCCGCCTGCTGGGCGAATATCGGACAGAGGCTTCGCCGGACATGTCATTTGCTGCGCGGTCGGGCAATTTGTCGCCGGGCATGTCTTTTGCTGCGCGGTCGGGCAATTTGTCGCCGACCGGCCTCTTTTCCTCGTCATTCAGAAGCTCACTAACCGTTACTTGGAACTGTTTCTGATTTATCTCAACCGCAAACGTTCGGGCAGCCGACATTTCAATGTTAGCCTTGGCACCATTTGAGTTTCCCGGAGATCCCTCAGAAGCGGGCCGCCGATAGTAAATCTATCCGCCGAATCCTGAGTAAATCGCTGCATAAACACTGATTCAACGTATTTTGTGTCCACTAGGCCCGCATGGTAGGTTTCGTCCTTAAGAAGTGCAAGGTGAAACGGAATTGTCGTCGGCACGCCCTCAATTCTATAGTCTTGCAGGGCCACCAGCCCGCGAGCGATTGCCTCAGCACGGTTGCGTCCCCAAACTACTAATTTGGCTAGGAGAGAATCATAGAAAGGCAAAATTTTATAACCTGAGTAACAGGCTGAATCAATTCTTACCCAGGGCAGACGTGGTTCACTATAACCAGATACGGTGCCCGGCATTGGTATGAAATTCTTGAACGGATTCTCGGCATTGATGCGAAATTCGATGGCGTGCCCGCGCGGCTGCACATGTGCTTGCTTGAACGAGAGAGCATTACCGCAGGCAACATTGATTTGTTCCTTAACGATATCAATACCAGTAACCATCTCCGTTATTGGGTGCTCCACTTGCACCCGTGTATTAACTTCCAGGAAATACAAGTTTCTTGCCGATACAAGAAATTCAAGCGTACCGGCGCTGCTATAGCTTAGTGCTTTTGCTCCGCGTACAGCTGTTTCCAAAAGCTGCTGCCTGACAGTTTCTGACAAAATTGGTGCCGGCGATTCTTCCAGGATTTTTTGGTGTCGCCGCTGAATTGAGCAATCGCGCTCACCTAAATGGACGACATTGCCATGTTCATCACCGATAACTTGAACTTCGATATGATGTGGATCTGCTAAATATTTCTCCAGGTAGACTTCGCCGTTATTAAAGTAGCTCAAGCCCTCACGTTGTGCCGCACCTAGTGCCGAATCAATCTCTCCTTCTGCGCGTACCACTTTCAAACCCCTGCCACCACCACCGGCACTGGCCTTGATCGCTACTGGATAACCAAATTCAGCGGCAAATCTTTTCACCGTTTGCGCATCAGTCACTGGCTCGATTGTACCCGGCACGACCGGCACACCGGCACTCTCCATGAGCCTCCTGGCCTGGATTTTAGATCCCATCTGACGAATGACGTTGGGACTAGGACCAATGAACTTCAAGCCCGCGTTGAGGCACGCCTCAGCAAAGTCGCCGTTCTCGGATAGGAACCCATAGCCCGGATGAATTGCCTCAGCGCCACTTTCTTTTGCCAGCCGGACGATCTGTGCTATGTCTAAGTAAGCGTGCCCCGGCTGACCGTCCAGTCTAAATGATTGATCTGCCCACCGGATATGAAGACTATCTTTGTCCGGCTCGGAATATATGGCCACGGTTTTGACACCGAGCTCTCGGCAAGCAGAGATCACTCGTAAGGCAATTTCGCCTCTGTTTGCAATCAGTATTTTGCTAAACATGACCTCCCACTCGAGATGTTTCTCCAAGCTTTGCCAGAAACTAAATTACTTTTCAAGACTACTTAAGAGTACGAGGAAACCTTATTGTTGATGACAATTACGGAATTAGAATCTCCTAAATTGCCGACTAGAAACTAGCCGAAACCGCCAGGCAAAAAGACTGCCAGACTCGTCGACGATTGAAGTTGGAGAAGACGGTTCCCCTTTTTCGCAGACGGTTGCCGTCGAGATGGTACGATCTTGCCGTAATTGCTCCCCGGTGAGCGGTAAGCGACTGTAAAAGAGCGTTTCACGGGACTCGGCACAATTGACGAAATGGCAAGAGCGCCAGGAGACCGCTTTAATGACAACGGCTCAGATACAAACCGTCTTTATGGCTGGTAGCGGTTTCATGGGATCAGCAATCGCCTATCTCGTGGCCACAAAAACAGGCGCCCAAGTGCATCTTTACGACGTATCAGCCACGGCGTTAAAAAATGCTACTACTGCTATCAACAAGATGGGTGCTAGTTCTGTCGAGAAGGGCTTCATCACGGCCGATAAACTCGACCAAGCAGTCAAACGAATAAGGATTGTAAATGACCTGGACCAGGCAATTGATGCCGATCTGGTTATCGAAGCCATTGCCGAGGTCTTGCCTCTCAAGCGGGAACTGTTCGAGAAGTTAGACAGCAAATGCAAGCGAGACTCAATATTTGCTTCCAATACATCATCTCTGCCGATTACCAGCATCGCTTCTGCTACCAAGCGACCAGAGCGAGTAATTGGTATGCATTTTTTTTCACCTGCCCATATCATGAAATTACTGGAGGTAATTCCAGGCATTGACACAGCACCGGAAGTAGTGCGCACGATTCGAGCATTCGGTGAAGCATTGGGCAAGACGGTAATTACAGCCAAGGATATGCCGGGTTTCATCACAACGAGACTCGGCATGGTGTTGATGAATGAAGCCGCCTACGCTCTTATGGAAGGATTGTCCACCGCAGAAGAAATTGATAAAGGAATTAGCCTCGGTTACAATCACCCGATGGGACCGCTCGCTCTAGCGGATTTTGTCGGTCTCGATATCTGTTTGCATGCCATGGAGACTGTACACACTGGCTTTGGAGATCCCAAATATAGACCTTGCCCCTTGATCAAACAGCTGGTTAGCGCAGGTCATCTCGGGCGCAAAACAGGCCGGGGCTTTTATGAATATGGCGGTGCCAATTGATCATCTTTACTATTTTTCTGGTCAACACGGTGGTGATAGCGACTCTGTTTGCGTTGACCTCAGCGTTCTACACTTTTATCCGAAGTGTCGACAAGTCGAGAATCTCCGACCGTGACTTGCCGTTTGTCTCGGTGGTGGTTCCAGCTCGCAACGAAGAGGCAAAAATTGCTCGCTGCGTCGAGTCTTTGCTAAAGCAAAACTATCCAAATTTTGAACTAATCGTCATTGACGATCGTTCGACAGACCGAACAGGGGCGATCATCGAGGAGTTCGCTCGCCAGGACAAACGTGTCACTTATGTACAAGGCAAGGATGCCCCCGATGGGTGGATCGGTAAGTGCAATGCCCTGGCTCATGCAGTAGGTTACGCCTCTGGCGAATGGTACATTTTCACTGACGCAGACACGTGTCACAACGAAAATTCCATCCGCGATGCCATCTCGCACGGAATTTGTCACAAAGCAGATCTTGTATCGTTCATTCCTTTCCAAGAATTAGTCAGCTTCTGGGAACGGTTAATCATGCCGGTGCTCTTAAGTTCGTTTCTAGTCGGTGATCCTTTTCACAAGGTGAATAATCCGGAGGCAAAATTGTTTGCCTATGCTTACGGTCAATACATTATTTGTAGACGCAGCTCTTACCTGGCTGTTGGTGGACACCAGAGCGTTCGGGATGAGATAGTCGAAGATCATGCATTAGGAAGAGTTTTTAAAGAGAAGGGATACAAGATTCTCGTCGCCGATGGCAAAACGCTATACAGAGTACGCATGTACACAGACTTGGTCAGTCTTTGGCAGGGTTGGACCAAGAATCTCTATTCATTGATTGATAGCAGCGTCGTCTTTTTGTTTGTCATCTTGTTATTGATTAACATGACCCTCGTTTTGCCTTATTTAGAGCTTTGTATAGTGGCCGCCATGTGGTTGGCCGGTGAGCAGTCAACCGGGCTAATCGTGCTGACACAGCTGACGGCAGCGCAATTCATTATGCTCGCCTTTTGGTTCAAACTAACAGAGCAACATCGCACCGGTTTCAACGGACTAAGTTTTTTCACTTTGCCGATCGGCAGCCTGGCCGTGACTGTTCTCTATTTGCATGCCTCCTATCTCGTCTTAAGCGGTGGACAGGTGAATTGGAAGGGGCGCCATTATCGCGTCAATTCCTCCAAAACAATCCGCCCGGTAACAGGCAGCAAGCCGAAAGCAGTCGCTGGCGAACCCACTGAATAGAAGCCTCAACGACAATTTGCGCAATAACTTGACTTCGCTTGGACAGTTGAAAGCGATGAACCAGCTATATTCAGGCCACGCGCTCAGGCTTCTTATCTATCTTCAAGCTGTACCTGACCTGAGACGTATCCATCCCCAGGTTAGGTTAAGATATTGGGCATTGACAAATTTTAGGCAGAGATTGGCAAAAAGAGCATGGCTACGAACAGTCAAGAAAATAAAGGTCCAAGCATAGCCGAATTACAGAGATTTATTCGCGACAAATCGAAGATTGAGTTTTTGCTTGGTAATGGCGATAAGTACGTCGGCACGTTACGTTGGTTTGACGAACAGTCGTTTTCCATTCTGCAAGATGACGACAATCCGATAACGCTCCTTAAAGCAGGTGTGATTGGATATCGTTTGGTAAAGCCGGTCCCCTAAAATCTGTCAAGTTTGGCAAATCTCTAAGCCGCAATCTAAGCCCCGCATTGGCTAACCTGGTTCTTGTCCGAACCAGGTTGTAAGCATGTTAAACTGGAGCTGGCTACGGCTTATGGGCGGTACCATTAGACTGAGCGCGGGTGCTGTTTTGTTCAAAAGTTGGTTTCACCAAGAAATAGGCGTCGATCTTGGCACTGCCAATACTTTGATCTACGTCAATGACCAGGGCATCGTGCTGCGAGAGCCCTCCGTCGTTGCTTACGATGACCAGACGAACAATGTTCTGGCTGTAGGCGAGGCGGCTCGCGCGATGATCGGTCGCACACCGAAGGGAGTGCGAGCTCTCAGGCCGCTCAGAGATGGCGTCATCTGCGACCTCATGTTCGCCGAAGAGATGTTGAAGCGATTCATTGCCACGGTCACTGCCAATAACGGCTTGGTCATGCGCAATCCAAATATCGCCATCGGCGTACCCTCAGGGATCACGTCGGTGGAAAAGAAGGCAATCCGCGATGCGGCGATCAATGCCAAAGCCGGACAAATCTATCTGCCAGAAGAGCCGATGGCAGCTGCTATTGGTGCATCGCTTCCAGTTTCAGAGCCAACCGGCTCAATGATCGTGGACATTGGTGGCGGCACGACTGAGGTAGCAGTGATCAGTCTCTCCGGCATTGTCGTCAATGAATCAATCCGCATAGCCGGCGACGAACTGAATGAGGCGATCATTCAATATTTGAAGAAAGTGCATAGTCTGGCAATCGGCGAAAGAACTGCTGAGGAGCTGAAATTCAGGCTTGGTTCTGCCTACAAAACAGTGGAGAATGACAAATACGACGTGCGCGGCTTGAACTTGATCAACGGTTTGCCCCGCACAGTCACTGTCAGTCGAGGCGAGGTAAGAGAGGCGATCGGCGAGCCGCTCAATACCATTGTCGAGGCGGTCCGCCGGACACTAGAGCGCACTCCACCCGAATTGGCGGCCGACATTTTCAATCGCGGTATTGTTCTCACCGGCGGCGGTGCACTCTTGCAGGGGCTTGATGAGTTGATCAGCAACGAAACAGAAGTACCGGTATTCATCGCCGATGATCCGCTTTCGTGTGTCGCGCTGGGCACTGGCAAGATGCTCAGTGAACCATCATATCGCCGCGTTCTTGAACAGTCACTCTATCCCCGATAAGGATTGATGCGGTGGCCACTCCAGTCAGAAACCGCATCCCCGTGAGCTCAGAAGCAACAGCAGAAGTGTTGTTTTTGATCATTTTGATCTGGTCGATCGCCGGACCGGTTAGCGGTTTCGTTCTCAGCGCACAGGCCTTTATCACATCACTTTTTGCTCACGGCGCCACCCAGGTTCGTTCGACGAAAGATCTGGCCACACAAGTTCTGCAAGCATCAGCGCGAATCAATACCCTAGAGGCTAAATTAGCTCAAGCCGAGCTCGAAAACGCCAGATTGCGCCAACAGTCTCGCGATACAAATAAGCTCAGAGCTTTATTAGATCTGAAAGAAAAAAGCGAGCGCCGCACAATCGCCGCAGAGGTGACGGAAAGAAAACCAGACAACTGGTTTCGCCAGGTAGTAATCGATAAGGGCAGCACCGAGGGCGTCCAGAGAGGCTCGGCTGTAATCACTCACGATGGCATTGTCGGCCAGGTAACAAGCGTTTCGTCTCACGCGGCTGTTGTCCGCCTGCTCACTGATCCTGAACAAAAACTCGGCGTCGTCATTCAGCGCTTACAATTGACCGGTATCTTGTCGGGCAATGGTTCCGGCATGGCCAAAATCGACTATGTACCGATTGGCACCAATGTGGATGTCGGCGACAAAATTGTTTGTGTCAGCAAAGGCGGCGTTTTCCCGGACGGTCATCCGGTCGGGCAAGTAATTGCAGTTCGTCGAGATGGAAGCGGTGCATCCCTGCAAATCGAAGTTAAGCTCTCAGAAAATTGCTACGATTTGAATCAGGTGCTGGTATTAACTCCCGAAGGCTAATCAGGTCTCAGATGGCAATAGTTTCGCTGCGTACAAGAACAAGAGTGTGGGAAATCAGCTTAGCAGGAGCAATTATTTGCTTTGCCTGGCTTTTGCAGTTAACCGTCTTGAGCGGGATCGAGTTTAAGGGAGTGATTTGCAGTTTACCGCTGACGATGACCATCGTTTGGGGAGCCGTTTTTGGTTCTAATTTACCTTCGCTGACGCCGGAAGAGTTACGGCAGTCCAGCCTATCGGAAGTGATGTTGCGCCAAGCGATCGCCGGCTCGATTAGCGGCGCCTTAGTCGGCGCTACGTTTGGCGCATTATACGCTTCCGTTATTCCTGTCTATCCAGTCTGTTATCCAATAATTGGTTGGATTGCCGGCTATTTTTGTCTCAAGGATTTCTCTCAAGCACCACTCTTATGTATTCCGCTTGTCTTTCTGGCCACCATTTTTGCCGAGACATTGATGGCCGGCCAACTTGTTCTTTGTCAAAGACCGGATGTACTGACTAATCTTGTTCAGGTTGCTCTTCCGGAAGCTGCCGTCAACAGTATAATCGCGCCGTTGACCTTGTTTCCGATGCTCAGCTGGTATGAATTTTCGAAGCACTATCTTGTATCGGCAGAAGAATAAATAATGTTCACCAGAGCCCAAATATCAGCAATTTTGGACGATTCCGGCGTTCACTACGAATCATCTCCAAAGCCCATTAGTAAAGTCATCGTTCTCTTTTGTGTAATCTTGCTGGCCACGATAACGCTCATCGCCAGGCTGTCCTGGCTACAGATCTTGCAAAACAACTATTACAAAGCGCAGGCGATCGAAAATTCTACGCGTGTGACGTTTTTGCGGGCACCACGGGGGATTATGTATGACCGCCATGGCAACTTGCTAGCAACAAATAAACAATCATTATCAATGATCGCTATACCGATTCAGATCGAACATCCCCAGGATCTGGCTAATCGCTTGGCAAAAGTCTTAGACAAGCCGGCTCCAGAACTGCTGGCGAATTTGCTTAAATCCAAGGCATCGAATTCGGTTTTGCCGGTGGTAATCGAGCGTGATTTGGATGTCGATACTGTCAGTCGATTCTACGATCAAAAACTGTTCTTGCCTGGTATTGATATTTTGCCTGACATCAGCCGAAATTATACGCAAGGCGAGCTGACAGCACATGTCATCGGCTATTGCGGTCAGATTACTCAAGCTCAGCTAAAACGGCATCCAGAACGCCGGATGGGAGACATCGTCGGACAGGACGGCATTGAACGTCTCTACGATTCGCAATTGCGCGGCGTCGACGGCGAACAACGCGTGCGTGTTAATGCCGTTGGCCAATCGGTCTCGGTGGAAACCTCTAAGCCGGTGATCACTCGCGAGGCACAAGCCGGTAAACCGATCGTTTTGTCTTTAGACCTAGACCTGCAGCGGACAGCCTACGATGCTCTGGGTAACAGATCGGGCGCTGTCGTAGCTGTCGATCCTCAGACAGGCGAGGTCCTGGTGATGGTTTCACGTCCAAGTTTCGATCCTAACGTCTTTACCAGGAAGATCACACCGGATGTTTGGAAGAGAATAAACGCACCAGACCATCCTTTGTATAACCGAGCCATGTCAGGCTATCCACCAGGTTCGGTCTGGAAGGCCATTACCCTTTTAGCCGCGCTTGAATCAAAGGTCGTTAAGCCGGATACCAAACTACAGGTCGGCGCTGGTATTAGTCTCGGTGGCTTCTTCTTTGGCGACTGGACAAAAAAGACCGGCTTGTACGACCTGGTCCAGTGTTTGGCCTGGTCGCGAGACTCTGCTTTCTATCAGATGGGACTGAAATTAAAACCGGAGCAAATCAAAGACTGGGGAGTCAAGTTTGGTGCGGGTAGACCAACCGGGCTGGAGCTCAGACATGAAAGTGCGGGACTTGTTCCAGATTCTGAATGGAAGCTTCGTGTTTGCCACGAGAAATGGTACCCCGGGAATACTTTGCATATGGCCATCGGCCAGACCTATGTGCAGCTGACACCGGCTCAGGGAGCGCGGATCTATGCCGGCTTCGGCAATCGCGGCAGAATTCCCAACCTTCACTTTGTGGAGCGGATAGGCAATCGCCAAATACCGCCGCCAAAAATGGAATATGCCAAGACGCATAAAGAGTACCTGGATCTGGTATTGGCCGGGCTAAAGGCAGTAGTGGCCACCGGCACCGGTGGCGCCACCAAACTGGGTGAGATTGAGGTAGCCGGAAAGACCGGCTCGGCAGAAGCACCGCCAGCTGGTAGCAAAACACATGCCTGGTTCGCCTGCTATGCTCCTGCCGATAAGCCTCGTATCGCCATTTGTTGTTTTGTCGAGCACGGCGGACACGGAGGCTCGGCCGCCGCCCCGATCGCTAAAGAGATCCTGGAGAAGTTTTTCCACATTGATCACGGCAAACCAGCGACAAAACCGAGCAGCCCAACTACTAAGGTAAAGGCCAATGCAAAAAGCAAAGCAAAAGGCCATTAAGTGATATGCACCGCATATAGCGGCACAATTGGCGTAGACAATTAATAACCAAACGTCGATAATGATCCAGTAGTTTGAGGCGGAGTGCCTATGTCAGCTGCTAAACCACTGCCTGCCAATCCAGATACAATGGATGTCTTAAGAAATTTGTTTGCGATTCCCTCGCTCGACGAAAACGTCACGAAGGAGGTCAGTGATGCGCAGTTAAATAAACTCTCTGGGCATCCAATCGACGAGTACGCTCTAAATTCAGTGCGAGAAAAGGCTGATTCGGAGGTGACATCATCTGCTCATACCGTTCAGGCCGAGAAAGAATCTGATCAGCATGAAGTAGCACAGGCGGAAGCCAAGGAAATTTCTGCACCAGGTCAGAGCGCCAAAGTGGCGATCGATCACATCGTTACCCAGTCGAGTGATCAAGCAACGACAGTTCAAAACGGGTTCATTTCCCAGTCCGACCTCGTTACTGTTCTGGAATCATTCGTTAATGTGGTTTTCGAAGGACGCTTTGCACCACCTCATAGCAATCTGCCAATGAGTATTGAACCGACCAGTCAGGTTTCGGCGCCGCTCATTGCCCAGTTGGAAGAAAAGAACACTGAAATCAACGACTTAAAGACATTGCTCGTTGAAGCCCAGAGCACGATTATCAAACTGCTGACGGACCGCGTGGACGATCGATCGAAGATTGCTTCTCTTGAATCAGAGCTGAAACTTTTGCCAGATTTGCAAAGAGGAAGGCATGCTGCTTTCCCCTCGCCAACAGACGCCGAGACTCTGCGCGACGATTTAAGCAAACTACAAGCTGAAGTTGACCGGCTGAGCCAGTCGCCGGCCGATTCTGGTAAGCCTGATAAAAGCAAAGATGCCTCTCTCTGGATGGCTTTCCGACGTTGGCTCATCACTTGCGTAGGCGAAAAATAGGCGATAGCCAATAACTGACTTCAGGTCTTCTTTTGATTCATCCAGGCTCAAATGCTAAGCTTGGCCCAACCTGGCGTTTTAGGTTTGGTGATTATGAACATTGACAAACTGCGGTGGTTCATCATCGGCAACTTGGTAGGATTCATTTTACTAATTTGCGGTGTTTTGCTGAACGAAAAGATCAAAGCGAGGTTCGACGCATCACCGGCGAGTCCCGGCATGCAGACCGATTCGGGCTCCTCGGCCGATACCAATGAGATTGACAGCACTGCCCACAAAGTTGAACGAGTTACAGTCAGACACGACGTGCAAAAGGGCACACTCTTGACTGTCAAGGATGTGGCGCTGTGCGCCATAGAAGAAAAAGAGCGCCTGCCGGTGCCCTCGAGAATGTACAAGACGCTTTGGGCAAAATATCCAATACGAACCTAGTGGAAGGTGAAATCGTCACAGCTTTCGATATTGGCCAGGCGCCCAAAACAAGCCGATCGACAAAGGCGGAAAAGAACGCCGCCAAGTAATGCCAGTGCGCCCAAATCAAGGGCCAAAAATGGCACAATCAGGCAATTTTCGACGCAGGTTAGCCAAACCAAATTCGGTCACCCGAGTGTCGCGCAACTCCAGATGTTTAAGGTTGGTCAAACTTTCCAGGGCAACCAGTCCTGAATCACTAACGTTGGTACCACTGAAAAAGAGAGTTCTCAGGCCGGGAAACTGCAAAATATGCGGCAGGCTGGCATCGGTCAGTTTGGTATCGTTTAAGTAGAGTTCTTGTAGACTAGACATTTTGGCCAATGCACCAATGCCTTGATCAGTAATGGCAGTGAAGGACAGATCTAATCTGCGCAGGGCGGGAAACCGGCTGAGTGCAGGCATCGCACGATCAGTGATCTGGGATGGTAGATTCAAAGTCTGAAGGTGAGGCATGACGGCCAATTTGGCGATGCCACTATCTGTAATGCGCGTTTTTTTGAGGACCAGGTTGACCAGGTTTTCCTGCGCGACAATCAACTCTAAAAGATCGTCGGTGATCTCTGCCCCGGTCAACCATAAAGTTTCCAAAGTCTGAAAGTGTCTCACCGACAAGAGTTCCCGCTCGGAGAACTTGAGAAAGTCCAGCCGCAATTCAATTAGCGCTGTCATAACATCGCCAAGTACAGATATAGTTTGCGCGGTTTTCTCGTTGAAAAAGCTGGCTGAGAAATCAAGCGAGCCGATGCGTGACAGATCGGGCGATGACATTGAGCTGAAGCCTTCCGTCCCCACCTGCCCCAGGGCCACCCCTAACAGTTTACCGTCAGGCACCTTGACGTCGACCGCACCTTTGGCCTCGCCAATCCACTTTCGATGATGAGGGAATGCCCGCTCTGCAACAAATAGACTGCCGAGCGAGTGCTTCGCTGGAAATGTGACGTTCAATTGCTCGAGCATTACTAATCTCCAACCGTCCAGAGAAACCTCTGCCATCGGGTCATCCCTTACTATTCAAATGATCCGACGACCCCGGCAATAAATAACGCGGCAAAAGTTTAAGTATTTTCTTCGCACTTCCTTACAATCGCCAAGGATGGAAGAAAATAGCCCCATTCATGCAGTATCACATACGGTGCAGCCACAAAGCATGCACAAGCCCGTTTGTCAGCAAGTCAGGACTCTTCTGTGTCTTCAAAGCGTTTAAAAACCGGGCCTTCATTGCGGACAGTCTGTCCGCTCGGAATCGGAACCAGATCGACATCTTCGCCACCGGCATGGGTGCACTTGCTGATATCATCGTCGTACCCCAATTGATGCCAGATAGCAGCCGCCAGTCTCGGCGTAAAGGGATAGAGGTTAAAAGCAGTACGGCGCAATATTTCCAGCGCTGTAATCAGCACTTGCTCGCCCTCCTTTTGCTTGCCTTCTTTGAAGAGAGCCCACGGCTTCTCGTCGGCAATGTACTTGTTTGTCTGATCGACCAGGGCAAATATCGCCTCGACCGCTTTGGCGAATTCAAGCCGAGAGATATGTTCGTCAACCTTCACTTGAATGGTGTTGGCCGTCTCACGTAATTGGCGTTCCGGCTGGCCGAGCGGTACCTGGGAGTGGCAGTTTTTCACCACTAAAGTCAGGGTGCGATTGAGTAAATTGCCAAGGTTGTTGGCCAGTTCTGCATTGACTTTTTTCACCAGTTGCGCCGGTGAGAAATCAGCATCCTGATAAAAGGAGGTACCGGCAAATAAAAAGAAGCGGACAGCATCAGCCCCGTATTTCTGTGCAAGCGCAACAGGATCAATGACATTGCCCAGACTTTTACTAATCTTTTGACCTTCTACGGTGATAAAACCATGCGCATAAATCTGATTGGGCACCGGGATATCCGCAGCCATCAGCATTGCCGGCCAATATATCGAGTGAAATTTGATAATGTCCTTGCCCACCAGGTGGAGATCGGCCAGAATTTGGCAAACCGCTCAGGATCGTCGACGAAGCCGACACCAGTTATGTAGTTGATCAGGGCATCGACCCAAACATAAATTACCTGTTCTTCCTCGCCAGGAACGGCAATCCCCCAGGTCAGCGAGCTGCGAGCACGCGAAACGCTGAAGTCGCCTAATTCGGGGTCGTCGAGTTGCTTCAGAACTTCGTTTCGCCGGCTCTCTGGTTGTACGACGTCCGGATTATTTTCAATCCATTCTTTCAATCGCGGTTTGTATTTGCTCAGCCTGAAGAAGTAATTTTCTTCCTCAACTCTTTTCGGTGCTACTTTGTGCGTTGGACAAAGGCCGTTCTCATCTAGATCTCGCTCCCGTTTGAAATCCTCACATCCCTCGCAATAAAGTCCGACGTAATTGGTCTTGTATATGTCGCCTTTGTTCCGGGCTCTGGCAAACACTTCTTGCGTGGCTCGAGTATGACGATCCTCAGTTGTGCGAATAAAGTAATCGTACGAGATACCGAGAGCGTCCCAGGCCGCTCTGAATCTGGCAGACATTTCCTGGCAGAACGCCTCTGGTGTCTTACCGGCAGCCTCAGCCATTTTTTGCACTTTCGCCCCGTGCTCGTCGACACCGGTGAGAAAGAAGACCTCCCGCCCCCGCAACCGATAATGACGAGCTAATATATCTGCTGCAATCTTTTCATAAGCATGCCCTATATGCGGCGAGGCATTAACGTAGTCGATCGCAGTTGTGACGTAGAATTTTTTCAATCAGTACCTCTGCTTCGCCCATTTGTCCTATTGTATGTGTCTGTACGTGTCTAGGATTGCAAAGCGCATTTTAAGGAGGCGCCCGCGGAAATCAAGCATCTGGCGAACTTCTTTTAATCGGATCATAATAATATACGGAGCTTATCCTCTCTGTTTGGGAGAAACAAATGAAAAGGGCGAGAAAGAACGAGAGGCAAGAGAATTTAGAGGATTTCAGTCCGCTTGCAGGCAAGACGGTATTGCTTGGCATTACCGGCGGCATCGCTGCTTACAAAGCATGTGATATCGCCTCTGGCCTCAGACGAGCGGGAGCGGATGTACACGCCGTTTTGACGACAAATGCCCGAGAATTCATTACCCCGCTCAGTTTACAAACCATAACTCGAAATCCAGCTCATAGCGAGCAATACGGTCCGAGCGTGCAATGGCGACCAGAACATATCGATTTAGCCAAGAAAGCCGATCTGATTTTGATTGCACCGGCGACAGCCGATATCATCGCCAAACTCGCTCATGGCATTTGCGACGAGTTATTGACCACCCTAGTTCTGGCAGCACAAGCCAAGGTGATGGTAGCACCGGCCATGAATCCAATCATGCTAGAACATCCAGCCACACGTCACAATCTGGAAATCTTGCAAAATCGGTTGCGTTACGAAGTAATTCAGCCTGAATACGGCGAAGTCGCTTGCGGCGATTGGGGAGCTGGCAAGATGGCTTCAGTCGAGTCGATTGTTGCTTCGGTCGCCGCCAAACTGCTGATTCACCATACATTGGCCGGTAAACATATCATGGTCACCGCTGGTGGCACCAGAGAACCTATTGATCCGGTGCGTTTCATCGGCAATCGCTCGTCTGGCAAGATGGGAATCGCCATGGCCGACGCGGCCTATTCCCGCGGTGCCGACGTGACACTGATCTCCACAGTGGAAGTCGATCGCGCTTATCCAGTGATTTTGGTCGAGACAGCCTTTGAAATGCAAGAGACAGTGGAGAGTGAGTTTGACTCTTGCGATGCATTAGTAATGACGGCAGCAGTTGCCGATTTCCGTCCACTAGCCGTCTCATCACACAAAATCAAAAAGACCGATTCCGACGATATACAGTTAGAGCTAACAAAAAATCCAGACATTCTCGACCTTTTGTGCCGGGTAAAGCGCGGGGACCAAGTGATCATCGGCTTCGCCGCCGAATCGGAAGAGCTTCTCAGCAACGCCGCTCAGAAACTTAAACGAAAGAATCTCGATTTAATCGTCGCCAATGACATCACTGTGCCAGATATCGGCTTTGGCAGCGATGATAACGCCGTGGTCATTTTGAGCGCCGACGGCACCAGAGAGAACCTACCTCGCATGCCGAAACGGGCTATTGCCGAGCACTTATGCGACGTTCTGGCCGGCAAGTTAAATGCGATCGAGAAAGCGCCCAGCCGCCAGTAATCTGAGCTTATCGAACCAGGCACCAGCATCTACGCAGGAAGGGAATGGTGTTATACTCCTGTATGGTAAGGCGGTTCGCCAAACCGCGGTTGCTAATGAGCCGTCATCGGCTCAAAGCAATAATCCTTAGTTGACAACGTCGGGAGACTTCTATGGGTAAATACCGCAAAGAACGAGAAAGCTCCAGTTCGGGCACCGGTTCTTGGTTACTCGGCCTGTTAGTTGGTGCACTGGGCGGAGCGACATTGGCGTTCTTGACGGCGCCTAAGCCTGGTAACGAGATGCGCGGTGCGATCCAGGCCACTGCTACTGACATTCCTGATCGATTGAGTGAATTAGTTGATGACTCGCTCGACCTTTATGCTTCAGCCTTGAACTATTGTCAATTGGTAGTTGAAGAGCAAACGATGCGCCTCAAGCGAGCGGTCGCCGCTGGCAAATTGGCCGCTGCTAAAAAACGTGAAGAGCTGGAACTCGGCGGTTCGTCTGTATTGCCCTTCCAACACCGTTGATCGGCTGTTGATGGGCATAGAATAGCGCTTGCCATTAGTTTTAGAAAGGAAAATGCTTTGGACCAGGCAAATCTGTTGAACGCCATTGCTGTCGGATCGCTCGCATTTTTCGCTCTCTGCCTGGCTTTGCTTTTGGCGGTGGCTTTCCCCTTAATGGCCCAAATCACTCGCACACTCAATGCTTATGAGAATCTAGCCCAAACTCTAGATTCAGAACTGGGTCCAACCCTTCAAGAAGTACAAAAAGTTGTTACTGGCGTCGGCGAGCTGAAACAAATCGCTCAGCAACGCGTGGTCCAAGTGGGTACAAAAGTTGAGGACGTCGCTGGTTCGTTAACCAAGGCGGCAGGCAGTGCACAGAAACACTCGTCGGTGATGGGCGCTGGCATATGGGCTGGTTTAAGAGCGTATTTGGAAGGGAAAAGCGAGAGAAACGAAAAACGGGAACATGGAAAAGGCGAAGAGCCTTCAGGTAGCGCAAAGCAAATAACAATTGACCGAGGTGAAGAGAATGTCGGACTCAAGCGGTAGATTTTTTGAGGGGCTGATTGTCGGCGGAATTTTAGGATTCTTATTCGGCATGCTGTCAGCGCCCAAATCAGGCGCCGAGCTTCGCAAGCAAATTGCGGATGGCTCGGAAGATCTGTATAAGCAAGCAAGCGATCAGTTAACAGATTTGAAGAAAAAAAGTGATAAAGCGATCACCGAAATGCAAACAAAAAGCGAAGAGATGATCAAGGACATGCAGGCTAGAAGCGGCGAAGTAATTAAGCGAGCCAGCGACACTGTGCACGGTACGAAAGAACAAATTTCAAACAAGCTTCACGAACTGGCCGGACAAAGTACCAATGTGCTCGTTGACGATGTCGAGTCAATGACATCAGGCTGAGAGTCTTTGTTTAGTGGCTGGAGCATGATCATGATACCGCTGACGGTGCAAGTTTTATTGTACTGTTGAGGCCGTTCATACTCACATGTATCTCGGGCTCGGACAGGGAACAAGAGGGTGCCAATTCGACTTTGTCTGAGCATGACCAAAAAAGAGACAAACTTATATCGGCTAAATCGGGCTGTCGCCAAGTCCGGTTTGTATTCACGACGTCAAGCAGATGAGCTAATCAAAACCGGACAGGTAAGGATAAACGGAAGAAAGATTCAAGATTTCAATTATCTTGTTAATTTGGAAGAGGACAAACTGGAAATCAACGGCAACCCTGTTGTTGAGAAGCCGCTGGCCTACATCCTTCTAAACAAGCCCAAAGGGCTGATCACGACGTGCAAAGACGAGCGAGGCAGAAAGAGCGTCCTCGACCTTTTGCCAAGCGATTTACAACATCTTCGGCCGGTGGGCAGACTGGACATGGACTCTGAAGGCATGCTCATTTTGACGAATGATGGCGCTCTGGCTCAACGACTGACTCACCCATCTCACCATGTTCTTAAGCTGTATGAAGTAACAGTGAGCGGCACAATTGCTCAGTCCACACTGGGCATTCTGGAAACCGGCGTAATACTGAGCGATGGACCAGCAACTGCCACCAACGTACAATTGTTAGAATGCACTAACCACCTGTCCAGGTTTCAAGTCGCACTTAGTGAAGGTCGGAACAGACAGGTGAGGCGTATGTGCGCCAAACTGGGCTATCCAGTTATCCGCTTGGTAAGAGTGGCAATCGGTGAGTTACAATTGACAGGACTAGAATCAGGACACTGGCGGCATTTGACCGCAACAGAGGTAGCGACTTTGCGCTCAGGTTGGTAAATGGGTCTCGATCAGATCGGTCAAAAATTGAAGGCAGCACGAGAGGGGCAGGGACTATCTCTTTCGCAGATCTATGAGCGGACAAAAATTCCCATCAACCATCTGCAATCAATCGACAATGGGCTGGCGGACGAGCTGCCAGAGCCAGTCTACGTCGCTGGCTTCATCAAACGCTATGCTGATTGCGTCGGCTTGAACGGCCAGAACTTATCAGATGAATACCGCCGCCAGAATGGCGGGAGCGATAATGATTTCAACGAAAGTCCGTCCTGGAGTTCACGCCTGATCAATCAGCCGGTTGTTCTCACCAGCAGTACGGTCAGAAGCGGCCTGGAAGTTCGCCCACCAAGCATGATCAAGCAAGGTCTTTTATACGCCATCCTCATTGTTATTGTCTTGGGTATTATGAGTTTTCTTGCTTCCTGGCAATTAAATTCGCAACTAAATAATCAACCGGATGTCGCCACACAATTGCTCAACAAGCGGAATTACAACGGTGTATTCAGCGGTGCCCAGCCGACCTCGGCGACGACCGCACCAATTGCTGCACCACCAACCGAGGGTGTCCAACAGCCAGGTGCGCCGACTACCACACCGGCAGACACCGAGACAGCGATTGCGGTCAATGCCAGCCAGCATGTCTGGGTAGAAGTAACTGCGCTAAGTAACGGTCAGACTTTGTTTTCCAACGACATGGAGCGCGGCGAGCGCAAAGACTTTAAAGATCCGGAAGGAATACGAGTGCACGCTGCCAATGGCGCCAGTATCACTGTCGAGAATCAAGGTAAAAGCGAAACGTTAGGATTAGCCGGCAAGATTGCCGAAAAGGTATTTACCAACAAAGCAGCGACGACGGACCGCCACTGCTCCGGTCCCGGACGCAAAGGCGCTCGCCGCTCAAGCTGCCCTAAAAGCAGCTTCTGTTAAGAAAGTGGCAAAACGGCCAACCACGTCTGATCTACCGATTCGCCGCCGTCCCAGGACGTTGGATGACTCAGGACATAATGAGAGTAGTGCGGGCAAATCGCCAATAGATGTTCCGTACCGCTATACTGAAAGCCCAGCGGAATAATGTCACAGGTTCCCAATGCGCAACCCGCAAATCGGCGTGGTCTCTTTAGGTTGTCCGAAGAATGCCACAGATACAGAAGTAATGCTCGGCCTGCTTAATCAAGCAGGCTTTCCAGTGACGTTCGATATCGACGAAGCCGACATGTGCTTAGTCAACACTTGCTCATTTATCGGAGATGCCCGCAAAGAGTCGGTGCGCACTCTCGTGGAGCTAGCCGAGCAGGGCAAAGAGTTAATCATCGCCGGCTGTCTGGCCCAACATTTCAAAGAAGAGCTGCTCAGTGAAATCCCGGAAGCAAGAGCAATAATCGGCACCGGCGATCTCGCGAGCATTGTCGACGTGGTCACGGCTGTGGCAAGCGATTCGTCACTACGGATAGTGCAAGTCAGTGAAACGCCTAATGACTATCAAGACGAGGTGTTGCCTCGACTGCAAACCGGTATCGGTGCATCTGCTTATTTGAAAATTGCCGAAGGATGCGATCACCGTTGTAGCTTTTGCATAATTCCCATTTTACGGGGTGATTTTCGCTCGCGCACCATCGAATCGCTCGTCAAAGAAGCACGCATTCTTTGCGCGTCTGGTGTTCGCGAGATTATTCTCGTCTCTCAGGACTCGACCTATTATGGTCTGGATATCTACAAAAAAAAGGCACTGCCAGAGCTGTTGGAAAAGTTGCACGATATAGAAGCGCTGAAGTGGATCAGGGTAATGTACGCTTACCCCAGTGAAGTCGATGATCACTTGTTGCAAACGATGGCCAAATTACCGAAACTCGTCAAGTATGTAGACATTCCCTTGCAACACTCGCACCCTCGCATCTTGAAGGCGATGGCGAGGCCACTCGATCCTGGTTCAGTAATCGAGCGTATTCGTGATTTGATACCGGACGTTCGCATTCGCTCGACATTCATTGTTGGTTTTCCGGGTGAAACAGAGGAAGAGTTTGAGGATTTGGCGAACTTCGTTCAGAAATATCGTTTCGATCGCCTGGGTGTCTTCACTTACTCCAGGCAGACGGAAGTTGCAAGCGGCCACATGCCAAAGCAGGTGGCAGAGAAGGTCAAAAAGGCTCGACGCCAAAGGATCATGAAGATCCAGCACCAGATTTCAGAAGAGCTAAATCAACGATTTGTCGGCCAAACAGTCGAAGTCTTGATTGAAAGTTGCGACGATAAAAAGAAGCTCTATTGCGGCCGCTCACAATGGGATGCCCCACAGATCGACAATCAAGTTTATGTGAGCGATCCCGACGGCGATTTAGTGAGCATGGGCGAATTAGTTCGCGTGCGAATCGAGAATGCCAAACCGTACGACTTGTATGGCACCGCAATTGAATATTCATAACGCCTGACCCGGACAACTCCAAACGATTAATTGGCGACAGCTAATAATCGGTCATTTTAGCTAATCATCGGCTTTCTGTCTAATCATAATCGGCCGTTTTTCCGGTCTATTCTGGACGCAACAATTAAGACCAAGAACATGATCACACAAATGGCAAAAATCTCCATTGCCAGCCTATATGCGCTACCTGGCCGTATGATTTTCTCCTAGCCTTTGGTAAGTGTAACGCTGGAATTGAAAATTAGTCAATTAGAGCGTGACTAAAGCAGCCATTCAATGACAGTGCCCGCGATGCTCGGTCAGCGCCCAAGCCGAAGTACGGCGTTGAAAAAGAATCTTCAGCAAACCAATAAGTATGCACGGGCACCACAGTACGAAGAAGTACGCCGAAGTGGATGTGGCGTTGATTGCCGCCTTGCCCACAGACATTGGCGGACGATGCGTGCGAAGGCTCCAGAATACAAAAGCTGTAACACCCAGCCCACCCATCGCCAGTGGCGCACTCAATAGACGAAGAGAAGTCTGCTCGCCCGAAAAGGCATTACCCATTTCAGTGAGAATGGCAACAGCAGTAAGAAACGGCCAGACAAATTCGATCATAAATCCGATCAAATCCAGACGCTGCCTCTTAGTCAGTACTCCTGAGCGAAATAGGGGGAACATATAATCCAAAAAACGTCGGATGCTCCCTTCTGCCCATCGGATTCGCTGCCGCAACAGCCCGCTAGCATGTGTAATGCCTTCTTCCCAAACGACAGCGCGGGAATTAAACTTGACACGCCAACCTCTGGCCAGTAATCGCATCGTCAGATCCAGATCATCAGTGATGCTCTCATTGTTCCAGCCACCTACCGATCTCAGAGCAGACATCTTCACCAGTAAGCCGTTGCCTCTCAGCTCGGCTACGCCGCCAATGCCATTTCTTCCCGATTGCAGGCTCGTATCAAAGGCGTATTCAAAATCTTGCCATTGCGTCAACAAGCTGTGCTGGGCATTGCTGATTCGCTTCTGAGCTTGAACGGCTGCTATATCGAGAGGTTCCAGTTCTGCCACCATCAAACGTAGAAAATTTGGTTGGATAAAAGCATCGGCATCGAAGACAGCAATTACTTCGCCCTGGCACAGCTCAAGACCTTGGTTGAGCACGTAGGATTTGCCTGCCGGATGTCCGTTTGACAAAGTGAGTACATGCAACTGGCGAAACTCATTTTGCAATCTTCTCAGCACACATAGCATGTTATCGCTCGATGCATCATCAACGACGATTACCTCATAATCCGGATAATCAAGCTTAAAAAGCTGTCGTACGGCTCTTTCGATCACCGCCTCTTCGTTCTTGGCCGGCACCAGCACGCTAATTTTTGGAAGCCAGGCAGATGCCTTAAAAGCTACGTTCGGAGAAGATATGTTGGCAGAAACTAAGTCCGGAGAAATTAAGTTCGCGGAAGACAGGCTCGCATAAGGTAAGTTTGCATAAGGTAAGTCCGCAACCAATTGCAATCGTCTACCGGCTACGGAAAGACTCAAGGACCGCACACCATTATCAGCATCTTGGGAAGCGACGAGGAGTCGCTCCAGCATTGTCCGTCGACAAGATCGCAAATCAATCTCTTGAGCAACGAACAGCCACATTGTATGAACGGCTGCACCGCTGGCAGCGAGAATTAGAATGAACGGCAGCATAGCGCCACATGATGCCATCGCCAGCTTCAGAGATACGCAGCAACTCGCTACAACTAGAAAAAGCAGAACTCTATTGCTCATGAGCCAGACCGCAATAGCCTTCTAGGAAAAGAACTCCGAGGAATTTCCATGAAACAATAGCAAACGATCATAAAGCAGATATTAGCTCAGCATCATATAAAAAAGATGAAAGCAGCTCAGTGACTGTCTTTCCAGAATAAGAGACTGATATAACCGAATACGGCCGAAACAAAAATGTCTACCGGTCCGCTTATCGCTCCTAATATGCCACTATATTCGGTGGCATACGACAGATAAGCAAATGCCTACCCATAGGTCGAATATTGACTGCCGCCGGCAACACTAGCCTATAGTGCCGTTGGTTTAGGCACTAGTAACGGATGGCAAAAGTACATTAGCTGAAAGCTACTTTGTCCGTTTGAAAGAAAAACGCGAGATGATCTGTCTATGCATGGTCTTGACTTCCCCAAATTATCGAGATCTCTCGCCTCTGAGCGCTCGCGTTGGGACATCGGAACGCTAAATTCGCCGAATTTTGAACCATTTCAGCTCTCACATCGTTGAAAGATATAGGTGCGAATTCCTGTCTTAACGATTGAGGAGGAAAATGGATATGACCACTAGAAATCGTCCAAAACCTGGGTTTACGACATTGCACATCAGGATGCATATTAACGCTCTGGCCGATCATGCCGTATTCGTCACACGCGACTGCCTCATTTATGGCACACGCAACGCTGTCGATATCGCTTTAAGTAGGATGGTGAAATCCAAAGTCATAATGCGCCTGACTAATGGGGTTTTCTTGAAAATCAATCCTCTCCTCAAGTTAAAGCTGCCGAGCATCCTTGAAGTGGCACACATCAAGGCTAGAGCTTTCGGCAAAAAAATATTTGACCATGGCGCTCAATTGGCTCATAAACTGCGCTTAGTTGAACAAGGTCATCCGGGACCAACTTATATTACCGATGGTCCAACAAGCTCGTTTCTCTACGGAGAGACGAGAATTTATTTCAAGGGCGCGGCCCCAAGGAAAGTAAATCTCGGCGGTAAAGAGCAAGGCCCTCTGATCAACGCGTTATGGTATGCGGGTAAGCGACGAGTTACTGGGACCACTTTACCTGCAGCAACAGCTCATTTGGGGCGAGTCGAACGCCATCAGTTGCGTAAATCGCCGCATTTGATGCCGATTTGGTTAAGTGAATTCTTCTTGCCTCTTTATCGATCGGATAGTAAATATTGTTAGCAGCTCTTCGTCAATTGCAGAGCCTTTCTAGAAAGATCAGTTGCCTGGCGAAATAGGTTCTCTGCCATATGAAGATGGTTATAATCGTAGTTTCGGCAAAAGTGACGCAATTCATCCAAGGCATCAGCTGCTTGGGCAATGCAATAGCGCATCATTTGCACCGCCGCATCCAACGAGCCTGGCACGCATCGACTGGATAAAGCGGTCGATGCCTGCCGTAAAACATCTTCCAGTTCGTCGACGTATTTTGCAAAATGACGAATTAACTCATCGTCATATATGTCAAAGGAAAGGTCGTGAAGTTCCTTCTTATATTTGGCAATCACCCGCACGATGGAATGACGAGACGGATGAAAAATTTGGCGCAGGAAGAGCTCACGCTTTTCGCCTTCATTAACATCGGTAAAAACTGCCCTGACCGAGTTCTCGCGGTACCGTGACCATTGGCACCAATTAGGGAATCGTATTCGGCACGCTTGTTCTTATCGGCGAGAGTTTCGTATGCATGGTTCAAATGCATCATGAATTCAGTTGCCCGATCTCTTTGCTTGGCTGTTTGTCCACTGTATCCAAAGTCTGGATGATTTTTCTTTGCCAGGCGTCGATAGGCTTTCTTTATTTCCGAAAAACTGACCTCAGGCTTCAGCCCAAGCAGTGCATAAAGATTGGTCGGCTTTTTTACCATGGTCAGTGTGATTACGCCCAAGTAAACAACTTCATTATGCCCCAATTTATCGTCTTGCTGCTCTCTTTGCCATCACAACACGCCTGAGCACGCGGTTTAAGCTGTTCCACTAACGCTGTTCTATAATTAGGCTACGATGATCTGTCCCTTTTGCAATCAAAAAGATAGTCGCGTTTTGGAGTCACGCCTGACCAGCGAGAATTCAGTAAGACGCCGCCGGCAATGTGAACATTGCGAGAAAAGATTTACTACATACGAGCGAGTTGAAGTGATTCAGCTCTTGGTCGTCAAACGTTCGGGCAATCGCGAGCCGTACATGAGGCAGAAGTTCCAAGCTGGTGTGGCCCGCGCCGCAGCCAAAACCATGATTACAGCTCAGCAAGTAGACGACCTTGTCGAATCAGTCGAAAACGAATTAGCAACTCTTGGCAAGAAGGAGGTGCCGTCTACCTTGTTAGGAGAATTGGTCTTGGCAAGACTGAGAAATCTAGACCAAATAGCATATGTTCGTTTTGCTTCGGTCTATCGTCAGTTCAGATCGATCGAGGACTTCATCGCCGAACTCAATACATTGAAAGATACAAAGCTTTTATTGAATTCCACGAGCGTCGAGGGCGAGTCGGAGACAGCGCTGCTCAATGGCTTTGACCGCTAATCCATCGGCTGACAGAATAATGGTCTGCCAACACGTAGGCGGTTCTGCACGGCGGTTCTGCACGGCAATATCTGCATGGCGATATCTGCATGGCGATATATCCGCATGGCGGTTCGGCACCAGCAGTGGTGCAGCAGTTCAATGCGAACTCCTCAAATACTGACGAACCTGATCGTGCTTGACTGCAATGATTCATCTACGGCAACAACGATAGCTCGCAAGATGACTACCTTCGCCACCGGCGCTTCGCTGTCCGTTGAACCATAGCTGACAACTACGATCGCTACTTCAGACTAGAGCCTTGTGCCCAGGCTTTACCGCCGATCTGGAAAAAATCATTAAGAGCGAACCAACTAATGCAGCCGCCAAACCAGGGAAATGGAGCTTTTTAATCGCAAGCGTCACCCGGAAAGACGGCAATCTGAGCGATTTCTTATCGCAATAAGTGATTTTCAAACGTTCAGTTAGTCCAATAAAGGGCAGGCAGACCACAGCATGTTAGAATGGACGACTGCCTTATGCCCGAATCCAGAGAAGTCTAGGAAAATGAATCAGATTATCAAGGAGCTCGAAGCTTCTGTCGTTAAGTCGAAGTTGCCGAAAATAGATATCGGCGACACGGTCAAGGTTTTCGTGAAAATTCGCGAAGGCGGCAAAGAGCGAACACAAGGCTATGAGGGCGTAGTCATTAAGCGTCACGGCAGCGGTGTCTCGCAGACAATTACTGTGCGCCGCATATTCCAAGGTATTGGTATTGAGCGTGTGTTTTTGATTCATTCTCCCCGGGTGGAGAAGATCACGCTGCAAAGACGCGGTCATGTGCGTCGCTCGAAACTCTACTATCTGCGTGAACGAACGGGTAAAGCCACACGGATCAAAGAACGCGTCGGCCTGGGACAGCAGAATCCAGCGGCTGAAGACAACCTGGGCTCAAGTGCAACAGCTTTTCAAGAAGTAGTTCAAGAAGCAAGTCCAGAGTCTAGTCCGGAAGCGGTGCAAGAAGCATCAGAAGCGGCGGTAAGCACCGCCGCAAATGAAGCGGAAAAATAGACTTGCCGTTGGCAAAGACGTGATGCAAGCAATGAACAATGCCCTTATCTTCACGAACCGGGGCTGATAGCCGATCGCCGATGACTCAATTTCAGCGTTTGCGTGAGCAAATAAAATGGGTCGATCTGATCTTCGAAGTGTGTGATTCGCGTTGCCCTCGTGCCAGTCGACACCCGCACAGCGATCAAATCTTCGGACAAAAGACAAGTCTGCTCGTTCTTACGAAAGAGGATTTAGCTGACAAGCACCGGCTCGAAAGCTGGAGAGAGCAAGCGTTCGTACTTTCAGTAAAAAATCGGAGCGGCAAAGAAAAACTCATCCGGCGTGTCCTTCAGCTGACTGAAGAGAAGAGACAATCGCTGGCAGACAAAGGTATTTTGCCCAGGCCGATCCGCGTCTGTGTTGTGGGCATGCCCAACGTTGGTAAATCGAGCCTGATCAATTGGCTGATCGGCGTCAATAAGACAAAGGTTGCCGATCGCCCCGGAGTAACCAAGGGCACGCAGTGGGTAAAAGTGCACCCGCAGATCGAGCTGCTCGATACACCTGGCATTCTACCTGTATCCGGCCTAAGTCCGGAAGCAAAACTCATTTTAGCCATCTTCAATTTAATACCTGGTGGTAGTTACGAGGTGGAAGAGACCGCCAGAGAGGGCCTGAAAATTCTCTGGGATGAATATCCCGAACTACTAAAGGCGTATATACCGAACATCGAGCCTGCCTCAGCCGGACTAGAAGCACTGGCAGAAAAAAGGAATTTTCTAACCTCCGGCGGAAAGCCTGATTACGTAAGGGCTGCGAATGCGTTTCTCACAGATCTGCGAGCAGGTAAAATAGGCCGAATCACTTTGGACTAAGTATGTTTTCGATTTGAGCCTATAATCGGTCTCAGTTCGAGGAGGTACTTAGGTGACCAAACTGTCATCGCCCAATCGTTTGAAGCCGGTAGCTCCAGCGGCAATATCACCTAGCATCGAACATTTATTGCCGGAAACGGCATTGCCATTGGCTGAAACGAAAAATAACGAGCCGCCACGCAAAAAGCGAAAAGGACCAACGATTGTTCTGAATAAGCTTTTAGACTTTGATCGTCAACATCGTTATTTCGGCAAATCGACCAAAGCGCAATGTCATCTGATCGGCACCGACGAGGTTGGACGTGGTTGCCTGGCTGGACCGGTCTTTGCCGCCGCGGTGATCATGCCCGAGCTCAGCAAGACATCCCAATTGGCCAAAGATTTGCGTGAACTGAACGACTCGAAAGTGCTCACTGCCGATCAACGCGAACGCCTGGCGGCCATCCTGCAACAAAATTGTCACTGGGCGCTTGGTGAAGCAACGACTTCTGAGATCAACCGCATCAATATTCTCCAGGCCAGCCTGCTGGCTATGCAGCGAGCGATCGATAAACTGTGTGTGGCCTTAGATTTAAGTAGATTACCTGTACTTGTCCTCATCGACGGCAATCAGAAATTGAAAGAGTCGGAACACCTTCAACAAACCGTCGTTGATGGCGATCGCAAATCAGCATCGATTGCCGCCGCCTCAATCATAGCCAAAGTCCATCGAGATCGTTTCATGACCCAATTAGCACAAGAATACCCAGTGTTTGGTTGGCATCAGAACAAAGGCTACGGTTCTCGGCTACACCGCGAGGCGATCAAGACGTACGGCATAACTGAATGGCACCGCCGAATTTTCTGCGAAAAACATTTGATCGAGCAATTGACGCTTGATCACTTAATCAATAAAGAAGAACCAGAAGAGGCACTTACCTGAGCGTGGCTGGCAAACCAGCATGCACGACAGTGCTCGTCTTTTTCTCGAGTTCGCTAGTACCGTCAAGCACCTGAGTCTTGCCGAGCTGGTCGACCAGATAGTCTAATCCAGCCCCAGTGATCATAAACACGCGCTCGCCTGTTTCGATGAAATCTCTTTCTCGCAAATACCACAGGGCAAACTCTGTTTCCACAATGGTTACCCCGAGAATGTCCATGATCATCGTCATCGAAACACCGCCATCACGCGGTTTCTTTTTCCGCGCGGCCAGCATAATTTGCAAAATGGCGATCCGCAATTCGATCTCGTTCCAGGTCAGACCAGTTTTTGGAATATGCGGCAGTGAATCTTTGCCAAATTCATTGATCTTCGGTTGCGGCTTGTGCGGAGCTTGCCCTTGCGCTTGCTCCTTCATGTTCAGGGACAGATCATAAGCCTGACGTCTACCGTCGTCGGAAAGTGTTTTCCAGGCTTCGGTAATGATCCGGAATTTTTCTGCGTCCCCAGTTTCGCCATTATCTGGGTGGTACATTGCGGCCAAGAAGCGATAGGCATAACGAATAATCGTTACATGCGCATCTCTGTCCACATGCAGGAGTTGATAGAGGCTCAAAGGTTCCGGCTTACCGTTAGGCTGACTTGGCTCTTGTCCAGGCGCGCCGCCCTGCCGCACCCCCTGCGTGCCTGGCTGCCGAAATTGACCAGTTGGTTGCCCACCTTGTTGCCCACCTGGTTGGCCACCTGGTTGGCCACTTCGTTGGCCACTTCGTTGGCCACCTGGTTGACGAGCCTGACCGCCAGGTTGTCCTGTTGGCGCACCGCCCTGGCCACCCGGTTGACCGGCGTGGCCACCTGGTTGACCACCTTGTCCGCCCGATTGACCTTGTCCGCCAGGACCAGGTCCCATTCCACCCGGTCTTTGGGGAGGTTGTTGCCACGACATATTCACTTATCCTTTAAAACATTGTTTGCTATTACTATTCTCTGTACCTCGGAAGTGCCCTCGTAAATCTCAGTAATTTTGGCGTCTCGCATATACCTTTCCACCGGATAATCGGTGACATAGCCATAGCCGCCAAAGATCTGGACACACTTGACCGTGTTACGCATCGCCATCTCCGATGCATAAAGTTTTGCTTCCGCTGCTTCGCGAGTAAATTTCTCACCACGGTCTTGCAAAATACTGGCTTGGTAGGTCAGAAGTCGCGCCGCATCTATTTCCGTCTGCATTTCGGCCAGCATGAATTGAATCGCTTGAAATTTGTTGATTGTTTTGTTGAAAGCAACACGTTCCTTTGCATAACGGAAAGCGTGCTCCCATGCTCCTTGAGCAATGCCCACCGCTTGCGAGGCAATACCAAGCCTGCCACCATCCAGAGTGACCATCGCTATCTTGAAACCCTCTCCCGCTTGGCCAAGCATATTGGCCACCGGCACAGGTGAATTCTCAAAGCTAATCTGACAGGTGGAAGAGCCTCTGATACCAAGTTTGTCTTCAAGTTTGCCGAAAGTAAAGCCCGGGGTACCCTTTTCGACGATCAGCGCCACTAAACCCTTATGCTTCAATGATGCATCGGTTTGGGCAAAGACCAAGTAGTAATCTGCTTCAATACCATTGGTTATCCAGTTCTTTGAGCCATTGAGGTAGAAGAAATCATCTTTGCGCACCGCTGTGCAGCGAGCCGCCGCCGCATCTGAACCGGACCCCGGCTCGGACAAGGCAAACGCTCCCATTTTTTTACCTTTGCACATGTCCGGCAGCCATCTTTGCCTTTGCTCTTCGTTGCCGAAGATGTAAATCGGTGTTGCGCACAACGACGAATGCGCAGAGAACATCACCGATGTGGTGGCGCAAACCTTGGCCAATTCTTCCACTACGATCGAATAACAGACATGATCGAGACCAGCGCCGCCGTACTCTTCGGGAAAAAACAGGCCACAAAAATCTGACGCCCCTAAGAGTTCCCAATTCTCTCGCGGGAAACGATGGTTTTTGTCAACTTCAGCAGCCCGCGGAGCAAACTCCTTTTGAGCAATCTCGCGAATAGTCTCCCTGATCAACAACTGCTCATCGGAATAACGAAACGTGAGCGGCAAATCTGTTTGGGTCGCTGCAACAACCATCGTCTGGATCCTTGTCTCTGACTAGTGCGGCTGACAACCACAAGAGGCTCAGTTGGGGCTTTATGGAGTCTCAAAAGATGATCATAACACTCTAGGCTCTAGGGTTCAGACCGTTTCAGGCAGACAAAATGCTCCAGCCGGCATGCATTTTTATGCCAGTCCTGTAGAATTCATCTTTGAGGATTGCTGCCGAAAGGAAACGTTCATCCATGACGGAAATCAAGTTACTTCTGGTTGACGACGATCGGTCCCCGCGTGAAAACCTGCGGACAGCTTTAACCGATGCCGGTTTCGAAATTATCCGCTGCACAGGCGCTTTTGATGCCCTTGACGAGCTCAGTTCGCAGGGTGCAGATGCCGTTTTGGCGTTGACGTCACTGCCAGACTTGAACGGTTATCAGTTATCGTCTTTGATTAAGTCCAACGACCGCACTAACCGCCTGCCAGTAGCCTTGATTAAAGGTGAGCCAGTCGAGCAGGATGACTTCTGGAAATTAGCTGCCCAAGCAGACCTTATCTTTTCTGCCGATGACGCCGAAAATCCAGCGAAAATTGTTGAAACCCTGAGCGCACTAGTGGGTGCGGCTAAAAGCCAGGGCTGGAAGCCCAGCCTGGTGAAGAATCTCCTGATCCCCTCTCGCTCGTTCTCAAGCGCTAATTTGATCGCCAGCTATGGTGGTCTTTTGGATAATTTGCTGATTGAGCGCTTAGTCATCCGCGCTTGTCGAAACTTAGTAGCCTTTGTCGAACCACGTAAAGAATTCGCCGAGGCATATTTCTCTGTCATTTCTCAAATTTTTCGCCCCGATTTACTGGGTATAGCTGTCGCCAATCATGAAAAATCGTGGGCGGCATATCACGTCGCTGAAGGTCTATCGACTGAATCCTTCCAACAACTCAGCGCCAAAATCAGTAAACAACTCACATCGGATCGAGAGACGGACATCGATGTCATCGGTACCTTAGCCGACAACGGTAAGCCAATCGCTGAATATGAGATTCTGCCGGTGGCCAGCGAGAAAGGGCAAGGGGCATTGATCTTTGGTTCCCTGCAAAAGAAGAGCTTCAATGCCATCGCCCGGGCATTCATGACGCAGCTGCAGACCCATATGCAACCAGTGATGCAGTTATTGTTGGCTAAGCATGAGATCGAAGCGTTACAAGTGCGGGAAGCATACCGGGCCTCGATAGATCCTTTAACTGGCTTATACAATTTGGAATTTCTGGTCGGCTTCTTACAACAACAGCTGCTTTTTTCTTTCAGACAGCGATTGGCTGTGGGCATGGCCATTATCGATATCGATAACTTTGCCAAAATCAATGAAGAATTCGGATTTGAGCTTGGAGATGTGGTAATCACCACGATCGCCAATCGATTGTTGAACGTCACTCGCTCCAGCGATCTCATTGCCCGCTACGGCGGAGACGAATTCGCCGTAGTCTTGCCCAATACAGATATAAATGGGGTGCGTGTATTAGCCGAAAAGGTGCGGTTAGAAGTAGAGCAAATGGGTTTCGTCAAAGGGCCGGGTCGAAAAGGTCCGCATATTACAGTCAGTGTCGGTTGCAGTAATTTCAACATGGAAGACCTGAACCCGGAAACGATTTTGCGCGATGCTAAATTGGCTCTACAAAAGGCCAAAGAAGGGGGACGCAACCGCGTCGCTGTTTACGAAGGCGAAGGTAATGGTGGCGCTTAGCGAACAGCATGTCAACTTAACAGGAGCGATTTACCCAGGACAACCTCTTCGAAAGAATCATCGATCGCCTGCAAAAGTGCCGCATTATCCAACTGAGCAACTGCTTGTGCCGCAGCCATTACCGTACCCGCGCCCATTCCCTCTTTAACATTTCCTTCTTCGTAGGCACGCAGTCCTGCATGCCGGGAAGCATTGAAATCGGCAGAGGAGGCATATAGTTGAGCCGCGACCAGATGGCTTAGTCTTTGGGCATCGCTCGTCGGATCAAAGGCCACCCATTTGGTGGTGATGACATAGAGATTATGACAATTAGTCGGACAATTTAACGTCGAAGCGAGGAGATTGGCGAGAAAGTAAACAGCCAACATCTGCGAACCGCCACTCAAAATTACGGGCATTCGCTCAGCGGCTCCAAGTGCCATGCCAGCAACAAACGGTTGCATCGGATCACCGACAGCACATACAGCTTTCAACGGATCGGCAAAAGCTGCCTCCCTGCTCAATCCTGCTTCAGTCAGCCCTCTTTCGATCAAACGCCGGCGGTTGTCCACATCAGGAACGCGGACACTACTGGCCACAAGAGAAGAGGCATCAATGCCAAACGCATGAAGCAAAGCTGCGGCAGTAGTTGTGCCACCAGGCACACACTCGGCGAGCATCACATAGTTAAAGCCGTTAAGCTCGCGTCCTAGCTGCAAGCCAAGATTAAACAGAGATCTGACTACACTTTCACTGAGAGCGCGTCCTGTGGTGACACATTCTGCTGGCTGATCGCCGGCCACCATGTCCGGCGCTAAAGGCGAGCGAAACGTTCCACAATCGACAACGAACGGCCGCACATTCAACAAGCGCAGGCAGGCGCGAACGATCACCACCGGTGATACTATGCCCAGCGGCGAAACAGGTATCGACTCATTGGGTCTGGCTTTACCAGCAACCAAGATATCGGCATCCAATGATGGAGTCAAACGTCGCATCTCGGGCGTTGCCCCAGCCATGGACACACCATCGATATCGCTTGTCGCAGTACCGCCCAGGCACAGGTAATAAGCCGCACTACCGGCTCCTAAAATCTGGCGCAAGTGATCGAGTTTCTCATGCGGATCGTGAATTGCTTGCAAAAAATCCTGACCAGAATGTCTCGCGCTCACTTCACACGACCTCGTAGCAACTCACAAAATGGGGACATCATCAAGGGCAGCATAATTACTGTAACCGCGCCCTGCCAAATGCTTTGACCGCTTTCCATCAATAGCATTCCTGGCGAGAGAAAAGACTGCATGCGATTAGCATAACCAAAAATAGCTTGCGGATCGCTGAGCAAAAGGAAAATAAGCAACATCACTGCCGTGAGCGCAGACGCTGGCCAGCAATATTTGAAAGAAAGAGACAAAGCTTCCGTCGCCGCGCTCGCCGCCTGTCGCTGAGAATTTGCCGACACCACTACCGAGATCAAAGACAAAACACAAAGGAATCCTGCCGATATTACCGCGCTCAGCCCGGCAAGAGTCACTAACCAGGATGGTAGAGAAATTGTCACGCCTGGCAGGAGTTGAGGATAGTCCACCATCATTTTTAGTCCGAAAGAGACTGTAAACACGAGCAGTGGCACGACCATATATAAGGAAACGACAAAATAAAATTTGGTCAGAAAAACCTTACGTTTTTCTATTTCTTGCGCCGATTGCCTGAACACAGTAAGCATGAGGTCCTTGCTCATCGGCTGTAAAAGCTGTGAGGAGGTCAATTTCTCAAAAGCCCGGCAGAACGTGGTAAGCCTCATTAGCCAGGCGCTCAAGCTCCAAACAAATGCCGAGATTGCTATGCCTAAGGCAACGAGCAAGACAAGCATGGCCTTAATCACATTGAAAGCGTTAAAGTTGGAGTCGGTCATCGAACTTGCCGATAGATAAGAACCGAATAGACAACACAAACTGCCCACCACGCCTAACACTGCCGGCATGATACAAGCCGGAGCATAAGACCAAGAGAGCCTGAAAGTGTTCTTCAGCCAACGTTTATCGGCAATCACCTTGAATACTGCCCAGGGTGACCCGACGGTCACCAGCTCAGGCGATTGACTATTAGGCACTGCCGGCGAAATGGGTTGAGCGCTGCCGTCCTGCAAAATTTGCTCCTCTGCGTTTGCTTAATATACTCCCAACCTAACTAAACACAACGAAGCCGCCTCGTCAAAATATGCGAAGATCAACAAAACGTTCCGGAGTGCTCAACGGTGATCCTTGTTCTCAGACCCGATGCGACAGAACACTTGATCGAACAGATCCGATCAAAGCTCGCTGAATACAACCTCGATAGCCAAAGTTTGAGGTCCTCCGAAAGAACCATCATAATGGTTCAGAGCGATACCGGGGCCTTACCAACACATATTTTCCAACAGCTAGATGGGGTCGAGAAGGTTGTCAATCTATCGTCACGTACACCTCTGGTTGCCGATCCGAAGCTTGGGCGCATCGATTTCGACAACTCTCTCGATCAGTGCCGTTTCGTACCGGAGAACACGCCGACGATCATCGCTGGTCCTTGCTCGATAGAAGGTCAGGAAAAGATTATTGAACTAGCCAAGGCGTTGAAAGCAGCTGGCGCCACGATGCTGCGCGGCGGTGCCTTTAAGCCCAGAACAAGCCCCTACGACTTTAGTGGACTGGGCAAGGCAGGGCTCGAATATTTGAGAGAGGCACGCCAAATAACAAAATTGCCGATCGTCAGCGAGGTAATGTCAGCAGAACAGGTCGAAATAGCTGAGCCGCTTATCGATATGTTCCAGATTGGCGCTCGCAACATGTATAACTATGAACTCTTAAAAGAGGTGGGCAAATCACAAAAACCGGTTCTATTAAAAAGAGCTATGTCAGCCACTATTGATGAATTTTTGCAAGCTGCTGAATATATTCTCCTGCAAGGGAATCTACAAGTGGCTTTGTGCGAACGCGGCATTCGATCGTTTGAAACCCGTACGCGCAACACGCTCGATCTGAGCGCCGTACCATTGTTGAAAGATCTGACTTCTCTTCCGGTAATCGTCGATCCTAGTCATGGGACTGGGCGGCGAGACCTCGTACAGCGCATGTCTCGAGCTGCCATCGCCTGCGGTGCCGATGGCGTTATGCTGGAAGTACATATTTCGCCCGATCAATCAATTAGCGACTCCGATCAATCCATTGATATTTACACGCTGCAGGCAATTGTTGCCGATCTTGGCAAAATTCACGCAGCGCTTTTTCAACGAACACCATTGACCGCAGAACTTCTCCCGCGTTAGTAGCCGCTTCTTATTCCGTCAATAGAGTAGGCTTTGATTTAAAACGAGAAGGAGGAAGGTTCCCCTCCTCCTGTTCACCGTTTATACTCCCAGCTCCGGCCAACATTCTATCCTGTAGAAAGCATTGACTCTGTCTGGGCTGTTTTCGGGTCCGGCAGGTACTGCCAGTCTGACAAGCTGTCACTTAGATGCCGGATGCCTATTTATCTCTCGCTCCAATCATATGTCAGCAAATAGCGCTCGTCGATTGGTGGAATTACCCCTCAGTTTAGTAATCGTCCCATGCTAAAGGGCTGCAACTTTGAGAGCTCCGACTGTTACTAGATTTAGCCTCGAGACTCGACCATTGAGAGAAATAACCGGTGCACCCGCAAATCATCAGTGATTTCAGGATGAAAAGCGGTTACCAGCAGATGATCCTGGCGAGCCATGACGATACCTTGCGGCAGACGGGCCAGCACCTCCACGTTCCCACCGACGCGGTTGATGATCGGCCCGCGGATAAATACCGCGCGGAACGGCTGGTCACCGAGGGCCGGTATCCCGAGCATTGTTTCAAAACTAAAGCGCTGCGGCCCAAAGGCGTTACGCCTAATACTAATGTCCATCAAACCTAAACGTCCTTGCCGCGAACCCTCAATCTCTTTGGCCAACACAATTGAGCCCATGCAGGTACCATAAATCGGCATGCCCTGACGAGCCCGTTCGCAGATGGTCTCAAATATCGGATCGGCATTATCTGCCGTGAGCTTAGCGATAGCTGTTGATTCTCCGCCCGGAATAATGAGACCATCGACTTGATCGAGCTCGGTAGCCCAGCGAATCTCCGATGTGCTTGCTCCTAAGCGTCGCATTGATTCGGCATGCTCGGCGAAATCACCTTGCAAGGCCAGGATACCGATATGCGCTTTCATCATTCACCTCTCAATGCGCTGGGGCGGGCACACATCGAATTCCATTGAAATTCCATATGATGCGCCTGAAAGAAAATGTTGTTTTTCTTTCAAATCTCAACTCTCACCAGCCCCGTGTGGCTAAGGCCTCTGCCGGCAAAAGCGCACTCGCCGATCGGCCGACCATCGGCTCGCCCAGATCGCAGCTCACATCAGCAAGCACCTGGGGATCGCGGCAGAATGTCGTTGCTTTGACAATTGCTCGAGCAAGCCGAATTGGATCGCCGGATTTGAAGATGCCCGAGCCCACGAACACGCCGTCCACACCAATCTGCATCATTAATGCAGCGTCAGCTGGTGTGGCAATCCCGCCGGCAGCAAAATTGACGACCGGCAGACGGCCTTCGTTTGCAACTTGGCAAACAAGCTCATATGGTGCACCAATGTTCTTGGCGAAGGCCATGCGCTCTTCAACTGGCAGACTGACAAGGAGGCGAATCTCACCAAAAATTTTGCGGGCGTGCCGCACAGCTTCGACGACATCACCTGTTCCCGCTTCGCCTTTTGTCCGGATCATAGCCGCACCTTCACCAATGCGACGCAGCGCTTCGCCAAGATCTCTCGCGCCACAAACGAATGGGATACTGAAAGCCTGCTTATCGATATGAAATTCTTGATCGGCCGGTGTCAACACTTCGCTTTCGTCAACACAGTCGACTCCTAGCGCTTGCAGGATCTGAGCCTCCACGAAATGGCCGATCCGAGCTTTAGCCATGACCGGAATGCTGACCGCCTCAATAATTTTCTTGATCAGTTCGGGGGCGCTCATTCTGGCTACTCCCCCGTGAGCGCGAATGTCCGCCGGCACTCGCTCCAGGGCCATTACCGCCACGGCGCCAGCCTCCTCGGCAATCTTCGCCTGCTCAACATTGACCACGTCCATGATCACACCGCCCTTCAACATCTGTGGCAGTGCCTTTTTCACCAACTGTGTGCCGGTAACAGGTTGTCCTTCCTTTGATTTCAGTTTCGCTTCGATGACCATAAATATCCTCTCCTCCTCATAGTCAGATCAGTAAGTTCTCCGGCCGACGTTGTCGACCCGCCGCCAAAAGTAGCTTTGAGCGATGAGAGACCGAGTCCAAATAACGCTCAACCGCTTTGGCTAAACGCCTGATCCCCTCCTCGATTTGCTTTTCTTCCTGCTGGATGAAACACAAGCGCAAAAATTCGCCGTGCTCACCGTTTAAGGAAAACAACTCGCCCAAGGAGAAGGTGACTCCCTCTTCTTCAGCGAATGTCAACAACTCACGGGCCGAACAATTCGCCGGCAGCGAAGCCCAAAGAAAAAGACCGCCGGCTGGCTTAGTCCACATCAATTGCCAATGGCCAGCCAGGTTTTGATTGCCGAAATATTTTTGGAGAGCACCGAGCATGGTATCACGTCGACGCCGGTAGGCTAAACGAACTCGTTGCAGATGCGTCTCATACAAGCCCTGTCTTAAATACTCTGCGAGAACAACTTGCGCTAGCGAATTGGTAGATAGATCGGATGTACGCTTGGCCATTCGTAGGCGTTTAATCACCGGCGCCGGTCCGACTAGCCAGCCAAGCCTGAGCCCCGGGCAGAGCGCCTTCGAAAAGGTACTTTGATAAATGACGATATCCTTTCCACCAGGCAACACGCTAAGCGGTGAAGGCTGTTCACCTTCATAGCGCAGATCAGCAACAAAATCATCTTCGAGTACCGGCACCTGATATTTTTTACAAACTTCCACCACTTCCAGCCGACGCTCAAGCGGCATCGAAGCTCCAGTGGGGTTCTGGAAGTTGGGCATGATATATAAGAGCTTGACGTTATTGTGAGCCAAGATCTTTTCTAATCGGCGCGGATTGATACCATTCGCCTCCACAGGCAAGGCTAGACAATCGGCGCGCCGAGAACGAAAATTGCAGATCGCCCAGAAATAGCTTGGATCTTCTAGAGCAACAGCATCCCCAGGGTCGACAAACGTATTTGTGATCAGGTCGATCCCTTGTTGAGAGCCACTGACAATCAAAATCTCGTCATCTGCTGCTTCGATTCCCTGTGTCAGCAAGTGCTTTTGCACCTCGCCAATTAGAGCAGGATGCCCTTCCACCGGGCTATAACTAAACATCTCCTTGGCTTTGCCTGCACCAATTAAGTCGAGGACAATTTGTTCGAACTGTTCGTGCGGATAAAACTCCGCCGTCGGGATACCGCCAGCGAATGAAATGCAGTCGACATGCGGAGCGGCAGCAATTGGCTGCTTGTTAAACAAATCATCGGCGACCTGGCTGGCATAAGAAAATTTTTCTGACCACTCGATTAGATCTTGGCCGACATTGCTGGAAGAAAATGCCCGCGCTGATTGGCGCAACGGCCTGACGAACGTACCACGTCCAACATGGCTCTCGATCAACCCCTCCTCACTCAATTCGGCGTAAGCTCTGGATACTGTTGAGCGGTCTACATTCAATAAAATGGCCAGTTCCCTGTTCGTAGGCAACTTCGAACGTTCAGCCAAATGGCCTGTTTCAATTGCTCTCTTCAAAGCCTGCACTATCTGGAGATAGAGCGGCTGACCTTCAGAGCCCTTCCCCTGTTGCTGCAGCAATGCATCCAGCCAATCCATCCATTTCTCCTTCTGGAGATACGAGTGAAAATCTCAGAGAATCCCAAAAGGGTGCAATAATCAGAGCATTCGGTACCAAGCTGCCTGCTTTTGACCTCTCCAATACCAAGCATAACTAAACTTGGCAGGGATATCAATCCAGCCATTATCAAATTGGCTGTAAGGAGAGCGGCGAGAGGTGACGACTGAAGGAACTTTTTTTCCCAAGGACGGTCTTGGCAGACACACGATTCGATCTATGACCAATCGGCTATGACGCACCGTCCAAACCACAGAGTTGTATCTGGGATAAAAACAGGGACGGTGCGTCTATCTTTTTACGGCGTAACCGCCTGTTTTGTCTGGCCAATGATCGGCATCGGTTTCAAGATTTCCAGCCCGTTCAGATAGGGCACCAATACCGGTGGCACTCTGACGGTACCGTCCGGTTGCTGAAAATTTTCTAAAATTGCCGCTAGAGTACGCCCGATCGCTAAGGCAGAGCCGTTAAGTGTGTGCAAGAAGCGCGGTTTGCCACCACCGGAGGGGCGATAGCGAATATTGGCGCGGCGCGCCTGGAAATCGCCGAAATTGCTACAAGAGCTGATTTCCCGGTAACGATCTTGTCCAGGGAACCAGACTTCCAGGTCATAGCATTTCTGAGCGCTGAAGCCGAGATCGCCTGCGCAAAGCAATACCCGGCGATAAGGCAGCTCAAGCGCTTCCAATACTGCTTCCGCATCCAGGGTCAGCTTCTCATGTTCGGCAAAAGAGTTCTCGGGAAGAGAGAATTTCACCAGCTCCACCTTATTGAATTGATGTTGGCGAATATAGCCACGCGTATCTTTACCGGCGCTACCCGCCTCCCGTCGGAAATTCGGTGTGTAAGCGCAGTGATTGATCGGCAGCTCGTCTTCTTCCAGGATCTCATCTCTATATAGATTGGTAACTGGTACTTCCGCCGTTGGCACTAAGTACAGTTCGTCATCGGCACATTTATAAAAGTCACCGGCAAACTTAGGCAACTGCCCAGTGCCGACCATGCACTGGCGATTAACCAGAATTGGCGGAAAGACCTCTCGATAGCCCCGCTTTGAATGGAGATCGAGCATGAAATTCATCAATGCTCTCTCCATCTTGGCCCCGTGTTCCGGTAACACCGTGAAGCGAGATTCAGCAATTTTGACGCCGCGCTCAAAATCAAAGATACCCAAAAGCGAACCTAAATCCCAATGTTGTTGAGGATTACTGATCGACGGTATTTGTCCCCAGCGCTTCTCCTCGACATTCTGCGTTTCGTCCTCTCCATCCGGAACAGAGGATTCGGGCATATTTGGTAAACCCAAATGCAGCTCGCTCAGACGTTCATCCAATTGCTGCCATGTCTTCTCTAATTCTTCGCGACGGGATTTGATCTCCTTTTGCTCTGCTTTTAGTTGATCTTTGTTTTCTGCTTTGCCGGTTTTGAATAGTTCTGTAATTTCATTGCTGCGCCGATTCAGGCTTTCCCACTCCGCTTGCGCTTTGCGATGTTCGAGATCAACCTCAATCAACTCTTTCGTGGAAAAACCAGCATGACGACGGGCAAGTGCATTTTCCACTTCTTCCGTCTTTTCGCGAATCAATCTTAAATCAAGCATTTTGCATCTCAATTGAACTTTTTCGTCAAAGATGACGTTGATATAGGAGAGTGCAGGGGAGACCTAGCATTATACAGTCCAAATCACCAGCCTATTCTTCTATGTCAAGCGCGAAAGAGAATCCCAAGAGAATCCCAAGCATGGCCAATGCAGATCCAGCAGCAACTGTACTCGAATGGAGTAAGAGCAAAAGACGGATAGCGCTGGGGCGTCTAGGAGAACAAGCGGCGGTGTCCTGGCTAGAGCGCTCTGGCTGGCAGATTTGCTCGACAAATTGGCGCGCGAGCAAATTCGGTGAGATCGATATTGTCGCTCTTGATTGCGCAGAGACGCTGGTCTTTATCGAAGTGAAAACAAGAGTGCTAAAGGAGCCGGCAAGCGGTTTTCGAAACGAAGGATTCGAATCCATTACCTGGCGCAAAAAGAAGAAAATTATCTCCTGTGCCCAAAGTTATATGGCCAAGCAAAAGCCAGCTAATAATCAGTGCCGCTTTGATGTAATAGTGGTCGAATATCCACTTTCCAGAGAAAATTCTTCTGCAGCCATAGTGAGTGGGACAAACCCTACTCATTTCCTTAAGACGGAATTATCCCCAATCATTCGACACATTGAGGGCGCATTCTGTTAGCAGCGATACAACCTGTGATGTTGGTTTACATCGCGTAGGCACTGGCGCGGCGATTGTAAAGAGGCGAGTTAAATTGCGTTCAGCAGCAGAACAAAATTGAATATTGCACCTATCCTTTGGAAATCTCTTAACAGCAAAAAACAACTCAACCACTAGAAAGGTGCAATGCCATGCTTGCTTGGAAAGAAAAAAGAAATTCTACCGACCAAAGAAGACGACTCTTTTCAATAAATCCACGCTCTCAGGGCGATAACCGGAGAGCGACCAGTCTTATACCGCTGCCATCTGGTCCGGAGCATCACGACATTTGTTTATCGGACAACTTACGATTCAAACGTCTGCTTTTATCAATTGAAGGACAGCAACGCACTTGCTGCTTGCGGATAGTTTCTGAGAGGAATCAATCACGCGCGGCAATGATGGTCTGGCGTGGTCAAGTCATCGGCTGTATTTACGGCAAAAAGCAGGCCCACCAGTTATTCGGCAAAGAGGCTCATCAGGAAGCGCTGATTGAGCTTGCTCAACCACAAAACATTGTCGATGTCTATTTGCTTACTGAAGATATTGTTGTCGCTTCCGCGTCGCTCTTTCACGGACACGTCGTGGAGCCCGATCTACACCAAACACCAACAGAGCATTATCAACTGGCAATTTATAACATGGGCAAAAATAAAGAGACCGGTTGTATTGTTGTCAAAAATGCGAGCGATCTAGCATCCTGCCTGATTTATATCGCTGCCGGTTCAATCGTTGGCGTCTATTCGTACGCTGAAGGTTGGCTGGAACCATTATTCGAATCTGGGCTTCACTGCCTGCAATCAACGTCTGGAGCAAAAGTGACTGCCAGTGTTCTTGATGGCGTCAGCGAAGCCAAACTTGAACAGTTATGTTTTAGCCTCACCGGTCTGGTTGGCAATTCTTCCAACTGGACGTGCCAACCGCTTGTAGAGGCTGACTTGCTCGCTTGAATTTAAAGAGCAGGATAAGTCTCGATGGCGAGCACGCCTGGCAGTCCATGTAAAATAAGGGCTGCCACGATGAAAGCTCTCATTGTTGATGAAAACTGCCTCTCCAAATATCGAAATTCGGCCAATTACTGCTGCGATCAATGATCAAAATCATTTGCTCGTCGGTGGTTGCGACACAGTCGAACTGGCCGAGCAGTTCGGCACACCGCTCTGGGTTTTAGATGAAGAGACTATCAGAAGCGCTGCCCGGTCTTGTTTGTCCAGTTTAGCCGGCTACCCAAAGGCCAGAGTGTTCTATGCCGGCAAGGCCTTTTTGTGCCTGGCAATGTGTCGATTAATCGATGAACTCGGACTCTATCTGGATGTAGTCTCAGGTGGCGAACTTTTCACCGCGTTGGAAGCCGGATTTCCGCCAGAAAAGATCTTCTTCCACGGCAACAATAAATCGGCTGACGAAATCGCTCAAATACTAGAAAACAAAAAAGTAACGATCGTCGCCGATAGTCAATCTGAATTACAGATGATCGCTCTTATGGCCAAAGCGGCGAAAGTTAGAGTCTCACTACTTCTTCGCCTGATCCCAGGCATTGAAACCGACACACATGAACATATAAAAACCGGACACCTGGAAAGCAAGTTCGGCTTCGCTCTCCATGAGTTAGACGCCGCAGTAAAGTTGATCAAAAAAGAAAGTGATTTTCTTGACTTAAAAGGTTTACATGCCCACATTGGCAGTCAAACACACAGAATCGAACCCTATCTAGAAATGGTGGATGTATTGGCCGATTGCTTTCAAGAATTGAGAGACAAACACCAGTTATCATTGTCTTTGCTGGATTTGGGTGGTGGTCTGGGAATCGCCTACACGTCTGACGATCAACCAATGCCGATTGAGTTTTGGGCAACATCACTGGCAAATCGCGTGAAACACGCTTTCCCCGAAAGAGGATTAGCACTGCCGGAACTAGCACTGGAACCGGGAAGATCTATCGTGGGCCCCGCCGGAATTACTCTTTATCGCGCTGGACACACAAAGACTGTAGCCAGCGGCACCAAATACCTGGCTTTGGACGGTGGTATGGCCGATAATCCTCGCCCAATTACTTATCAGGCGCGCTACACGGCTTGCGTCGCCAATAGAGTGCAGGCTCAACCAGCGGCTACTCCCCTGACGCTGGTCGGCAGGTATTGCGAATCGGGGGATATAATTATTAAGGAAACCAACATCGCCGCCGAAACTGGCGACATCATCGCTGTCTTCGGCACCGGTGCGTATAACTACAGCATGGCATCCAACTATAACCGGACGACCAGGCCCGCTTGTGTTTTAGTGAAAGATGGAAAAGCAGACATAATAATCGAAAGAGAGAACAAAGAAGATTTGATCAAACAAGATCGTATTCCTCAGCGCTTTTTAGATCATTAGCCGTCTGCAGTTCAGTAAATTACTAAAACTTAGATCACGCATCAAGATCACTTACTGCCATGCTACGGAGTTCTGCAAAAGCAATGCTGCCTGATTTTCTCTTGTGGCTAGAAAAATTCAAATGGCTGACCGAACCAAAACTCCTGGTTCAGTTATTTCTTATTGCCTATGCTTTGATCTGGCTCTGGCGCCGAATAGTCGGCACTCAGGCAGAGCGCCTGGTCAAAGGCTTGATTGTCTTGATTTTTGCTTGCCTGCTTTCGGGAATGTTGGGGCTGACCCTAATCACATCCATCTTGCAACATTTGATACCAGTGGCGATATTAGCCATGCTGATCACATTTCAACCTGAAATCCGTCGCGGTTTGGGTTATTTAGGCAAAATGGACAAGTTTAGGCTGGACCTCTCCTTGCCCAACTTGGAATCAGATAAATCAAAACGCGATATCGAACAAATTATTAGCGCGGTTGCCGACTTGTCCCGCAACAGAATTGGCGCCTTAGTAGTAGTTGAGCCACCGGCCGGAGAACGCGATTACCTCAGCCCGGGCACCGCCATTAATGCCGACATTTCCAGCAATTTGCTCTCGTCCATTTTTTCTCCCAAGTCGCCTTTGCATGACGGCGCTGTAGTTATCCGCCAACACAAGATTATCGCTGCCGGCGTTATTTTGCCGATGACAGCCGATGCCAAATTGAGCAGTAAGTATGGGACGAGGCACAGGGCTGCAATTGGATTGTCCGAAATATACGACGGATTATGTATCGTGATTTCGGAAGAGACCGGCTCGATATCAGCGGCAAGCAGAGGCATGTTGGTGCGCTACAACTCGGCTGAAGAATTGACAGATCCACTTTCCTATATTTACGATCAAGCCATTGCCGCCAAGCAACTAATGCCTTGGGACGCATTCGCCAACTGGTTACATCGCAGCGACAAGCCTCAAGTTCCCGCCGCTAATTTAGTTTTGGTGAGCGAAGCAGATAAGACTAATCGCGAAGAAGACCCGGCGAAAACGATCAATATGGCACCAAAGTCGGAGCCTGAGCAAGCTTGATTATCTGAGCCGCACACGCACACCAAGCCCGTATTCAACGAAACTAGGGATGAAAGAGACTAAGGAGCCAATAGCTACCCAATCATTGCTCGCATACACCAAAGCGGTCCCCAGCCTTTTGATGGGTCGTATCGTCCACGGCCACACCTTCACTAACGATGGGAGTCCCATGGGTGTCGTGCACACTAACGGGGTTAGGTCCTTGGGTGTCGTGCCAGCGATTCGCTGGAACCGCAAGTCCTGCCTCTACCTGAGGTTCATTGCCAGGACCAGTCTCTTTATGAGGAGCCAACTCGGAATAATAGCGTATGTCAGAGATAGCTTGATTTGTTTTGCGGTCTGTTTGGATTTGGTTTGCGATTTGCTTCATCACACTCAGGCTGTCGTCAAAGGGAATCTTCCATAGCTGTGCTTGCAGAGCACAGCCATGCCCTGCTTCTACCTGTTTAGCAAACTTGCCAATGTCGATCTCTGCCATCCCTTGTACCCCACCGGTAGTCAAGGTCAAATATACGCAGCTCGGCTGTGTTAAGCAAATTAAATGTAGTCCGCGTGGCTAGCGAATATGAGCCTACGTGGTGCTCACTCTCGCCGGAGCGCGCGGGCAGACCGAATTCCACATTCTCAATCCGCAGCTCGGGGATGAAGAGTCCTTCCAAGTCTCAGTGAGGCCACAGAAAAGTTCGGTTCGTTTTTTTAGAGTCTGATCTTCACGCGCGCGTTCACAACCAGTGACAGCGCACCAATAAGTCTCAAGCTCCTGCCGCTAAATCAGTTTTGGTGAGCGAAGCAGATAAGGCTAACGTGGAGAAGAAAGAAGCGGACTCTAACAGATGTTCAGACTATGTTACGTCTAGCTCGGGATAGATTTTCTGCGACAGCTCTTTTTCTAGCTGCGCTTGTTGCTCCTCGCCAGTAATATTTGGCTTACTGTCGCCAAAGGCGCAATAGTTCATCATATCAAAAGATATGGCGAAACCTTTGAACAGGGCGCTTTTGGCAAACTTCAAGGCTGGATCACCGCATCTATCAAATACGTCCGACATAAGCCTTTCCTCAAGTAAGAAACCAACAATAACTGCGAACAGTAAGCGTAAAAGATCTGATTGTCAAGCATGTTTAATCTGCTCCTCTCGCATGACCGCTGCGGACCGCTGACCGCAAGCGACCGCTTGTGCTAGAAACTAGCTATTTCGAACGGCGAGGAATCTTTTTGCTGAGTGCCGATTGTCCAAACTATGAAGATGCTGCTTCCATCTCGTATACGATCTTGCGCGCAGCATCCTTCATGTTCGCCGCCCGAGTAATCGGTCTGCCGACAACAATGTAATCCGAACCATTTTGGATCGCTTGAGCAGGCGTCACGATCCGTTTTTGATCGTCTTCAGCTGCCCATTTTGGTCGAATACCAGGTGTGACAATAAGAAAATCTTTGCCGCAAAGATGTCTGATCGGCTGCGCTTCTTGTGCGGATGCCACCACGCCATCCAAACCTGCTCGTTTAGCAATTATTGCTAGTTTGCCTACTTCCGCCTCAAGCGAGCGAGAAATGCCCAGCTCTTCATCCAGCATATTGCGTGTCAGGCTAGTTAAAATAGTGACGGCAATCACCAGTGGCCTATCTACTCCCTGGCTTTGAGCTTCTGTTTCCACTGCCTCCATGGTCGCCTGCAGCATTTCCGAACCGCCCGTAGCATGCACATTGAAAATATGCATGCCTTGACCAATGAGCGCTCGGCTAGCACCAGCCACGGTATTAGGTATATCGAGAAACTTGCAATCGAAAAAGTATGGTGCTTTCTCTTGCCGCATAATGTCAAACAAGACGGTGCCATATTTGGCATACAGCTCCAGCCCGATCTTGAAAAGACCGATCTCTTCGCGCAACTCTTCAATCCAGCGCCTGGCTTCGTCTAGATCGTTGACATCGAGCGCAACTATCAACCTTTCTTTTGCCGTCAAGAGAGCGGATTGCGTGGACAATTTCTTCACCTCGATTGACTGTGCGATCGAACCGAAACCTAGCGAAAACAAAAAGACTCGGCTATCTGCATGCGCCAAGTCTCTAGTCTTTGGAAAGTCTGGACGAGGCGACGCCTCACCTTTAGTTAGCCGGTCTTGGCTGTGGCTTTATCCAGCTTATAACGCTTGACAAAGCGATCAACACGACCTTCTGTATCGACAATTTTTTGTTGCCCTGTATAAAAAGGGTGGCAGTTACTGCAAATTTCTACGCGGATTTGTTGCTTGGTTGAGCCAAGTTCGACTTTATTGCCGCACACGCAAGTAGCAGTCACTTCGTGATATGTGGGATGAATTCCTTCTTTCATGAGAACACCGTGATTCTAAAATGTGATTTGAGATGTGATTGGGAGACTGGGAATTTAAGACAGGTAGGCAGAGATTCGTCAGCGTCGCCAAGTCTGCCTTCCGGCTTGCTCTAAGATACGAGTCCCGAATGAAATATCATAGCAGATGCCTAATCAAGCTGCCCCGCCTGGTGAACAAGCTCAAACAGCGCTACCGCCCAATCGTTTGGTCCTTTCAGGTAGAAAAGCCCAAGATGTTCCCTTGACAAGCCTTAAGGGAAGCTTTATTTTGGCAACAGTTCCCAGCGCGCAAGCGAAAGTGAGCACAGATGGCCCATGAAATTGCCCAGCATAACGATGTTCTCGACGCTGCTTTAAAGCAAACACCGCTCCATTTTCTCGCCAATACTATGTTTGAACGTCCGCCGGGTATGAGCGCACCTTTGCCGATCGAGACAAACCCGATCAATATTCAAGCAACGATCGATCGAGGCATCGCGGCCACACCTGCCCTCTACGAAGAACGATTCTGAGATTTAAGATCTGGGAGCCAAGATCACTTGGCCGAATAACAAAAGTGTTAGCCGGTAATCTCCAGCAAGCGCTCCCTTTGCGTCCAACGAAGGAGCGGATAGAAAATCAAGCCCAGGCAAATCTCAGCGCTCAAGACAATTAGCAAAACCCAAACGATACCAACAAATAAAAGGTCGACTCTCGAAAACGAGATAGCGAACTTCATCACCCGCCCTATACCGGCGGGAGCGGCCATGTATTCGGTGACAACAGAAATACCCAGGCTGAGCACAACACTAACTCTCAAAGCGCCCAATAGTTCAGGCAAGACGGCCGGTATTTGCACATCCAGTATTTGCCTCACTCGTGACGCGCCGAGAAGCCTAGCCAAGATTTTGTAATTGGGTTGGACATTCGCCAGTGCATTCAAACAATAAACGCCCACTGTAAAAGCAGAATAAAGTGCGACTGCAAACGCCGGCAAGGTCTCAGTCGAACTGAAAAGCAAAACAGCGAAAGGAATAACCAGAAGCGGTGGCATGACGCGAAAGAATTCGATCAGCGGATCAAGAATCACTAACGCCAATTTCGATTGGGCGATAACAATCGCCAGGATAAAACCAATCAAACTACCCAGGCAGAAGCCACAAACGAAGTTCCAGGTCGTTGCCAGCACATGCCGCGAGTAACCGCTCGATCCACCGCCCTGCGCTTCAATTATTGAATCGTGGAAAAAACTGCTCTGAATCGCGCTCAAGGTTTGCGGCAGATCCGGAAAACGCGAAGTTCCCATAAGCGCCGACAAGAGCTGCCAAAGAACAGCAATGACCGCCAGAGCCAAAACGACATTGAGAATTAAAGAAAACCAGTTTGACCTCATAGGCACATTGGCAAATCTGTAAAATTTTCTATCAAGGCTTCATTTTCAAATCGCTGGAGGCAAGCTCAGCTTGCTTTTCGGCATCCAAAAAATCATAAGCATCATAATATTGCCTGGCTTTATCATATTCGGCTTTGGCCGCGCTGTTGGCTGAAAGCGCTCCAGATTTCGCCAGCTTCGCTAGTAAGACATCGGTCTTCGCCTTTAGCTGGGCCATTTCTTCATAGATGTCTTTGGCGAAAATCACATCTTCCAGCTTCGGCGGCGTTTTTTTGTATATTCCTTGGCCGATGAAATCGTTTAGAGCGCTGCCATCCGCATTCTTGTAATACCAAAGGCTTTTTGGGTTATCGAACCAATCGCGTTGCTGCTCGAAAGTGACAAATGGATCGAGGTCATCATAAATTATCTTGCCGTCGGCAGGTGAAAATTTCTGACCGGTGATTTGACTGAGGAATGGCATATGAATCTCCAGTGCTTCCTGCTGGTGATTGTGCATAAAGCGCGTTATCCTGAAGTTAACACCAGCCATTCTCAAAATGGTGTCGTGATGATTTTTGTAATATTCTCGAGTCGTCGCCCAGCCATCTTCAAGAACACTAGCCAGCTCTTTCGACTTGGGTGATGGATCAGCAGTATGGGCTATGTCGGTCGAACTCAAAATCGGCTTAAATCCCTCGCGTTGCAAAAGGATCCGAGACGGAGCGCCGCCCACCTGAAAATCGGCCTCTTTCTTGCGCATGGCGTTGACCGTCAAAGGATCATCGAAGACCAGTGATTTAAAATCATTTCTCGATAGTCCACCCTTTTGCAAGGCGATATTAATAAATGGCTTGATCGCGGCCTCAGCCGGATAAGCGAAGGTCTTGCCTTTCATCTGCTGAACTGCCGCTTTTAGCGCGTCAGATGGCTTCATGCCACTAGCAACAAATTCTGCATAACTTTTGTACTTACCGTCTGGCTGGGCCATGATGCAATAACCCTGGAATAAATCGCCGGCAGCAAAATTCACCAGATTCGGTGCCATCTCGTATGACGCGAACAAAAAGCTCGGTGGGCAGGAAGCTACATCCACTGAGCCATTCTTCAAATAGGGCACAACATCTTCGACCTTCAACGTCTCGTAGGCCAGATCGATGCCGGCATCCTTGAAAAATCCCTTTTTCACACCAATGATCGCATAGCTATGATCGCCGTACGGCAGCATGCCAAAACGCACTTTCGTTAAGCCAGGCTCAGGGGCCTGGGCAGTTGCAGGAGATGTAGCAGCCGGACTGATAGTGGTTGGGTTACTTGTATTTGCGTTGTTGTTCGCTTGTTCTTGAGAGCAGCCAAACAAGAGAAGACAAGATAACTGCAGAACGACGAGACGAATATTCATTTTCCCTTCCTGTAATATGGGCGCCTCGGTCACAAGGCAGGTTGCGGATAGCCGGTTTCATGTAGCGGGCTACATGTACCTGCTTCATGTAGAAGGATCGGCCATACGCCAGCTGACTCTGCTGGCCGAGCAGACTTGCAATAGTTTATAGCTCGCTACGCCCAAGAAGCCATAGAGTAAAGCAAAGATAATCAGTTTGCCCATATCTGAATATAGATAGGACTGGTAAACCAGGTAGCCCAGTCCGCTCGTCGATGAAAGGTATTCGGCACCCAGAGAAAAAGCCCAGGAAAAGCCAACGACATTACGCATGGCTGCTAACATTTCCGGCTCAATCGCACGCATGTGTATGGTCAATAAAGTTTGAATTTGATTGGCACCGAGTAATTTCGCCTGGAGAACATAATCAGGCGATACATTGCAAACCGCTTCATAAGTGTTTGTTGCCACAATGACAAACACACCGAAGCCAATGTAAGCATAAATACCGAATTCGCTACCGCCAAACCAGTAGACAAAGAGTGGAATCAAGGCAAATAAAGGTACGGCTCTGATAGCCGATAAGAGAAAAATGTTGGCATGACGTGTCTGGTGAAAAAAATACACCGCGATGCCCGTTGCTGTGCCGATGATATAACCAAAGGTAAGACCGATGGCAATGCGGAATATCGTTATCCCAGCATGTTTGGCCACAATCAAAAGAGCAGTGAATATGTTTTCATCACGCCCTTCGAAAGAGGCTATGCTGGGAAGCGAAGTCTGCCAAACATAATCGATGCCTGGAAATAGCCGGCTGTCGTGGATAACCACGCTGAATGCTTGCCAGACGATGAGAATCGCGGCCAGACAGACTAAGCGCAATAATATGTTTCTATGGGAATCTGTCATTGCTCTTGACTGTTATCTCTCGCAGCATGAGATCAACTCTTCCTGCAGTCTGATGAACCGCGGATCAGCGAACGTCGTCTTATTACGAGGTCTGGGTAATTTCACCGGAATGATCTCTTTGACGATTCCCTTATCCAGAACCATCACACGATCACCCAGCAAAATAGACTCGTCTATATCATGAGTGACGTAGACCGCTGTGAACTGATTCTTAAGCCATAGCTCCTGAACTATCTGCTGCATCTTGAATCTTGTCATGAAATCCAACTGCGAAGTTGGTTCGTCCATGAACAAAACATTTGCGTCGTAGGCCAATGCCATACCAATTGCCACTCGCCTGTTTTCACCCCCTGACAGTTCTCTGGGAAATTTGTTCAAGAATTTGTCCGGGGCCAGTCCAACTAGTTGGGCAATCTTTGTTGCCTGTGCGCGGCGCGCAGCTTTGTCAAGGCCTTTCAGCTCAAGAGCGTAGGATAGATTGCCCTCCACAGTCCGCCACGGGAAAACGGAGTTTGCCTGAAAGACGAAGCCAAATCTCAGCGGCACGCCAGAATTGCTGACATTGACCGACCCTGTATCTGGATTTTGAATTCCGGCCAGTATTTGCAACAAGGTCGATTTTCCACAACCAGACGGGCCAACAATTGTCAGAAATTCGCCCTGCTCTACAGAGAAGCTGACATCGTTAAGCGCTGTGGCCCTCATTCCCGCAACTGAGGTGAACTGTTTCGTCAGCCCGCGAACTTCGAATACATGAGTCATTTGAACTGTATCCTAATTAAGCGGTTGCTTGATCTCGAGCCCGTCTCCCGCTGTGAGCAATCGTTTTCCATCGACGTTTAGGTAAACCTTCTTCGCTCCAGCACACTGCTTAACAGTGCGCTCAAGCTGCGTCAGGCGGGTTTGAATCGAGTCGATGCCGCCGACGGCAAATCGTTTGGACAGATTTAGTTCCACCGTGTCCTTCCGTTTCTCAACACCGAAGAGAACGGTGCCCGCCGGTATTTCACTTTTCACACCGGCAGCGGTCTCCTCTTTGGTCGGACCGGCCAACAGTTGATTGACTGAATCCTTAATCGGTTCCTCTCTGTCAATCGCTCGTTTGACCGGAGTCGGCACTAAATTAGCACCTTGTTCCTTGACGAACCAGACCTGCCCGCTTGTTTTACTCGACTGAATTGAATTCAAGCTGGAAGTGACTGGAGCTGTCTCTTGCAAGATTTCCCGATTTTGGAAGGTGCAGCTTCCGAGCAAGATGCTGAGAGACAGCACTAAATACAGTACCGCGAACTTGCTCATCATTTATTATTTGACCAGATATTGATCTTGCCTGTGGCTGCGTTAACGATCAGCATCACCAGCCCTCCTAAGGCCGCAGCGGTCCAGGTGCTAATCGTTAGATTTGCCGGCATGAAGTCTGCCACCACCTTCAGTGCTACGGCAGGCAAAAGCCAAAAGCCAATTATCCAAAGCGGAATTAAGACTAATAAAGCCAGTCCTAACGTGCTAATCGAAAGTACAGTCGATATGAAAATGGCCAGAACATCAACTAAGAAGGAGGCGATGCCAAAAACCAATGACATCATCAAAGCGGTAGTGAAATGGCCATGGAAGGCAATGCCAGGAATGTGTGGCAAAACGAACATGAAAATGGCAGCAGTCAGTGCCAACCTTATTATAAATTTGATCATCGCCTCCTCCGAAAAGCCAATCTCAACCAGGGTAGCAAATCAGTATAGTTTACTTCGCCGGCCAGAATTTTGGCCAGAAATCTGGCCGGAAATTCGGCCAGAAATTGGGCCGGAAATTGGAATTGTTTGGGCCAATTGTTTTGGTGCCAATAAAAGCGATCCAGTGCCAATGACTTTGCCTGATTGCAACTCAAAACTTGTTAAACGAAAAGCATGATCAGCTCGATCGAACCTGGCGAAATCGACGATTGGATTGAATAATTCTTCGGCAAACTTGGAAAATGCTGATGGATCTTCAATATCAGGAGAAGAAACTTGCATGTCGGCCAGAACAATTTTCGATCCTTGTAAAACCGGTTTAGCCACTATTTGCAGAGAGACTCCGGTGTCCGGACTGGCACCTTTAGTAATGAGTATGGCATCCAGCTTTATAGCGTCCGCTGTCAGCTGAACATGCGGCTCTAGAACTTGAAGCTGTTGCTCACCTAGCCCTGGCAAGTCCATTTTCAAACCTCGCAAGGATTTAGCTAATGTCTCCGAGGCCAAAGCGTCACCGAGGTGCTGCTCATCCAACTCAGCTCGGACAGACATTGTGAGCGGTAAATTCAACCCAGGTTTTCGACCTTTATGCAAACGGTAATTCAACCAGATCGGATTGTTTGAGGAGATCAAAACCGGTCCTAGCGGTATCTTTCCAATCGCTGTACTACCGTCGGTCTTGATTCTTACTGATTTGATTTTGCCGGCGACCAGGTCGGTCAAGCTGTAAGTGCTTACTTTCACTTTCACTTTGCCACCGAGTTTGCGTTCTAAGACAACCTTCGCCACTTCACTCGTCACTATGCCGGTCAAAAAGTTGATACCGGTCACTCTTTGAACCGTGCGACTGACCTTGCTGCTCAGTGGGAAAGCGGCTGGAGATGAGGCGCCGGCATTACTCACCGGTATTTTTGCCGGTAATTGACAGTGAGCATTGGGCGAGCAGCATATTGACGCGGCCACAACTGCCGCGCCAGTCAAAAAACGCTGTTTGAGCCGATGAACAAGATACTTATTGGCGCGCAACACGCGATTTCAACCACCATTAGTGTTGCTAGCAGCATAACAAAGCTTTCTCTGGCTCATGATGGGATTGGCTTAATTTTGGCCTAACTTAGAAATGATCAGGCTTTTCAGCAGTTTGATAGTGACTGACCCTAGATTGGATTGGTGAATCTGGGAGATAGGCGCAGATGATTAAAATGTGACATGGTCATCCCAGGTAGCTGCATAGGCAAATACAGGCAAAGCCAGTCCCATTCAGCTCATCCAGTTCCGTTCAATTCATGGAGAATTGACAGGCATGTCACATTTTAACAACCTAGCATTAAGGGATATTCTGGATTAGTTGCGTAGAGCTTTGGGGCTTTATACACAGCTAGCTGGCTTCGCTGAATTCCAAATAGCCGTTATCACCACCAACCACTTTGCCGACAGTCAAACAGCTCTCCGCCCGCTGATCGACGGTTGCCAGCAACGCCAGGATCTGTTCCTGCCAACTTGCTCCGTAATTGGCGAGTTCAGCCATAGCCGCCTCCCACCCCAATTGTTTAATCTCCTCATCGATTTTCGAAGCAGCCAGTGAGATATCTCCAAAAGAGTTACGATGATCAATTTTTTTCGCACGCATGTAAAAACCACCCCCCTGATAGAACGCATACGCCATAAGGGGTGCAGATCGTTATATCCGGTCCACCGCTGTTTTGGACAGCAAATGAGCGGTTTGATAAATATCGCTCTTATTCTTTATCTATTCTTTGTCGATCTATTCTTTGTCGCCCTGGTTTTGCCCGCGCATCCGCTCGTTCAAGGCTTCTTTCAAGAGCTCATTTTGTTTCAATAATGCCTTCAGGTGCTCATTGGCAATCGCTAGCTCAGCATGCAATTCGGCGACTGTCTGTTCGTGACTGACACCTGTCACTGGATCTCGCCCTGGCATCTTCGGCAAAAGGACATATCCTAATTGCACTGCTTTCAGGGCAGCCGCCGTGCGTGTGGATACCTTGAGCTTGGCCAGAATACATTCGATATGCTTCTCCACCGTGCGCAACTTCATGTCCAACTCTTCAGAGATCTCTTTGTTGCGCAAGTCCAAACGAATCAATACCTCGATCTCACGATCGGTAAGATTGCAATTGGGCATGGAGATTGTCGGACTTTGTTTGACCAGTTGCGTAATTTTCGGATCGCAATAGGGTAAAGCGCGGGTTACCTGTTCAATGGCTTCAAACAAAGTGCGCGGTCCGGAACTTTTCAGACAGAAACCACGTGCCCCAGCACGCATTAATTGATTGTGGTACTTAGTCGCATGATAGGAATCAGTCAAAACCAAAACATTCGAGTTGGGTAATTCCTGACTGATTCGTCGACAGACTTCAACGCCGTTCAAAACATCAAGATCGACGTCCAGGATGACAAAATCCGGGCGCAGTCTTCTGACCATTTCCGTAGCTGCCATGCCATCGGCTGCTTCGCCGACGATCTCCACCACTTCAGAGACAACCCGCTTCAGACCAAAGCGAATTAACTCATGCCTTTCGCATAGAACTGTTCGTGGTCTAAACACTGAATGTCGAACGACGGGTGATAATGCTGCGTCCAAAGAGAACTCCGGTTTTTAGTTTGACATGTTCGCTAACCTAGCTACGCCCTAATTGTAACAACGGAAGCGAAAAGCGACACCTGCTCCATAAAATGCCAACTTCATGGCTAAGGTAAGGTATGCGCCGACCTTCGTCAAGGGGAAAAGCGACCAAGGACGCCCTGCGAGGCGATTTTTTGCCCTCAAGCATGGGAGAAATACGCAGTCATTGGGATAAACCCCAATAGACTTGCCGGCACTCGCATCGCTAAGCTGTTGACATTCCAAAACCGCGGAAAATCGCCGTCCACCTTAGTCAATTTGCAGGCACAGATGAGCAACCGGTCAGTCATTATTTATTCTCTAGCCACAATCCTCGCCCTAGGTACAGCGCTTCTGTGCAGCAGTGCTTATGCCACCAAGCTGGATGCCCCACCGTTGCCAAGCAAGAAAGACCTGGCCAATAAAGGTATCGATACAGAAGACGGTGTGAAGATCGACATTCCTACAAGCGGTACTCGCTGGCACCGCAAAGCCGATTTCAGGCAAGAAGAAGCGGATAAGAAAGAACAAGAGGCACAAGCAGCCAAAAAGGCGGAAGAAGCTGGAAAGCAAGCATTCGTAAATGCTCAGAAAGCAAGACAAGAGCAAATCGATAATTACAACAAGCAGCTGCAAAAATCGGTTGACGCAAACAACGAGGCGGTTGCCCTGGGCAAACAGGGACGCTGGCAAGAAGCAATCCAGGCACACGAAACAGCCGTTCAATATGACCCCCGCAACAAACAGTTCCGAGTTAACTTATCAGCTGCCCGCACCGCTTACGGCCAGCAATTACTAGCCAAAGGTGATGTCGCTGCCGCTACCGCGCTCTTCAGGAAAGCGCTGGTTGCAGCTCAAGACAACGCTTTAGCCAGCCGTTGTTTGTCCGCTGCTTTGAAAAAAAGCGGACTTGATCCAAACAATGCTGAAACTAGAATTAAGTTGGGCGATCAATTAGTTGATGTCAGTGATATCGAAGGTGCCTACGTTGAATATAACGCAGCGATGCAGATCGAACCATCGGCTCATTCTTATATAAAAATGGGCGATATCATCTATCGATTCGGCCAAACTGCCCAGGCAGCGAATTGGTATCGACAAGCGATCGTCAAAGATCCGGATTGCGGTGCAGCCCACCGTCAAATCGGTTTTCTGGAAATGGCCAATAAGGATTACACAGGCGCCGCCGCCTCTCTGCGCAAAGCGCTCATTTTGGATCCTAAGGATACCGCCGCCGGCACTGCTCTGGTTGAATTATGGCGGCGGCAAGTAGCGGCAGCCCCGAACGTCGCTGAAAATCATCTGGGACTGGCTGGCGCCTTGCAACTGACTGGTGATTTGGTCGGCGCTGAAAGTGAATATCGCAAAGTGCAAGCAATTGAACCGAACAATCCAGAACTGGAAATGGCTGCTCATAGCTTGGCCCAAGCTTATCAACATCAGAAAGCGGAAAAGCGTGAACAAGCGGCTCAAACATTCTTCAGTCAAGGACTGAATAAAGAAGCGTTAGCCGAGATCAATCAAGCGGTAATGCTCGAACCACGCAACGCTCACTATCAATTTATGCTTGGTCAATGCCTGGAAACGCTCGGTGACTATAAAGGAGCACATCAGGCCTATTTGACCTGTGTTTTGATTGATCCGCAAAACAATCAGGAAGCCGCTGCCCGCATCAAGCGTATGCAAAGTAACAGCGATACTGGCATCAGTGCCGCTCAGACAGCGCAGCTAGCGAACAGATTAGGTGCCCAAATGGCTGGGCAATCTGCGCCAGCAACCGTGCAGCCGCTAGCACCATATGTGCCACCACAAGCGGTCAGTCAACCGCTGAACAGCGTCGAAGCAGGTGCAGTAACAGGCAAAAACATGTTCGAGCAAGGAGCCGGTGCTCCCACTTTGCCCAACAGCCAGCTGCAATTCAGAACTCACGACGAATCGGCAGAACCAGCCGCCCAAGCCGAACAAGCGAGCGGTATTAGCGCTGGTAATCCTTTCGCCAACGCAGCCAAAGTGCCACCAAAGACGGTCTCTAATTTGAGTGAATTTGTCGCCCAAGTCGCTGACGCGGAAAGCCACGGCGATTACAAGGCGGCGATCAATATTATGCAGCAGCTGTTGCCAACCAATATGCAAAATGCCAATTTACATCACCGCCTAGCCACAGATCTGGTTTCAGCTGGCGATCTGGCTGAGGCTATTCCTGAATTCCGCCTGGCCAGTGCACTGGCGCCCGAGCGCAAGGAATACTTAGATGACTTAGACCGGGCGATGACCATGCACAAACAACGCTTAACCGCTGATTCGCTCGACGGCAGCAGTACAGAAGATGTGAAATCAATATCCGGTCTCGATGACATGGGAGCCAGTAAATGAGCTTTTATTTCCAGGCGCCAGACTTAGCCGAGTTTCCCCGACGTTCATACAGACGTTTCTTAGAAGAGACAATCGGCAATTTGTTCGCGGAGATTTCGCCGGTAGGGAGCGAATTCAGCCCTCGCTTTGAAATTTCATTCATCGGTCCGGACGGCAAAGCGCACTGGCGATTTGAAGATTACGCCATCGATTCAGGTTACCCGACTTCGGCTGAGCAAGCGCGCAAGTCCAATATGACGCATGCTCGGCGCATGCTCATGGAGATCTGGCTGCGTGACACGCAGACAGGTGAGTTACGCAAATCGACTGCCTATATGGCTGATGTACCAGTAATCACCGATCGAGGCACTTTCGTCATCAACGGCTCGGAAAGGGTGGTGCTTGGTCAATTGGTCAGAGCGCCGGGAATCTATTACCAGAACCCCGCGCCAGGCACTTTTAAAGCTTTACTGTTAGCCGAACAAGGCGCACCGGTGAGCTTCGAATTGGAGATCGATTACAGCAATTCCAAAACCAGTCGTTCTAAATGCCGGATCAAGTTGCCGAAAAGAAGCTGGGTCTCCGCCACCACAGTACTTCTGGCCATGGGCATCGATGCTGCCACAATCGAGAAGCGCCTGGGCAAGCTCCTCATTCGCAGCCGAGTGGAATGGAAACAGCTGACGCAACAGGAAGCTCTGGCGATCGTTGGTCGCGGCTGGAAACCTGATGGCAGTGGCGGTGTCAATAGCGGTACTGTCGCGCTGAAAGAATTGACCGACAAGAGACGTTATTCATTGGGCAACCTCGGACGCCGCCGTCTCAATCAAAAACTTGGTTTGGAAACAACCACGTTGCAATTGACCGCAGACGACCTTTTGTCGGCCATCGAATATATACTCGGCTTGCCTCATGATATAGGCACCGTAGATACGATCGACAGCCTGGAAAACCGTCATTTGAGAGGGGTTGGCGATATTCTCACGCGCTCAGTCAGACCGGCTCTCGCCCAGATGACCCGTTCGATTAGAACGAGACTGGAATTGAACGAAGACGAAGAGATAGGTGCCCCCAACGATTTAGTCGATGCCAGACCATTCAGCAATGCGGTCTCCAAATTCTTTGCTGGAAATCCGCTTGTCCAATACTTGGACCAACAAAATCCGCTGTCTGAACTTTCCCACCGCCGGCGAATCACCTCCTTCGGTCCCGGTGGTATCGATCCCAATGCCGCTCCCGTGGAAATGCGCGATGTACATCCCAGCCAGATCGGGCGCGTCTGTCTGGTCGAGTCGCCAGAAGGCAAGAACTGCGGCATGGTCTCTTACATGGCTACTTATTGCCGCATTGACGACGATGGCTTTATGACCGTCCCCTATCGCCGTGTCGTCGACGGTAAAGTAACGGACGAAGTAGTCTACCTGGCACCGTCAGACGACAAAAAATACAACCTCGCTCCGCCAGATACAAAAGTGTCCGAAGACGGCATGATCGTAGGACCATTGGTCAGCGTCCGACGAGACGAGCTTTTCTTCCAAATCGAGCCGCAAGCTGTGGACATGATCGGCATTGCCCCGCAAGGCTTCATTTCCGTCGGTTCGGGCTTGATTCCCTTCTTGGAGCACGACGACGCTAACCGCGCTCTCATGGGCGGCGGCATGATGCGTCAAACTCTGCCTTTGATTAAACCGGAACGTCCCCGTGTGGGTACCGGTATGGAAAAAATAGTGGCCCGTTCTTCTGGTCATTCGGTAGTTGCCCGGCGGGCTGGCGTTATCACCAAAGTCACCGGCGACCAGATCGTTGTAAGCCAGGCTAGTGGCGAATCCCGTAATTATCCCCTCATCCGTTTTGACCGGACAAATCAAAACACGATCCTCGATCAACGCCCAGCAGTACAGGAAGGACAGAAGGTGGACGCTGGTCAAATCATCGCTGATGGACCGGCAATTGACAGCGGCGAATTAGCGCTGGGTCGTAATCTCCTCATTGCCTTCCTCCCCTGGAGAGGGCAGAATTTCGAAGATGCAATCGTTGTTCGGGAAGGTTTAGTGAAAGACCATAAACTGAGTCACATAGAGATTGAGAAGCACGCTATAGGCGTGCATCAGACATTGCGTGGTCCTGAAATCTTGACGCCCGAGCTACCAAACGTGGCAGTGAAAGATCTCGAGCATCTAGACGAACGCGGCATCGCCAAAATCGGTAGTTATGTCAATCCCGGTGACATTCTCGTCGCCAAGCTCACCCCCAAAGAGCAACGGGCATTGAGCGCAGAAGAAGAGCTGCTCCAGGCAGTTTTTGGCAAAGTCGCCGAAGAGATGGGCGACACCAGTCTAAGAGTGCCGCACGGCTCCGGCGGTAGAGTGATTGATGTGCGCATCTTCACACCGGAAACCACACCAGAATTGAAAGCTGGCGTTATTTGTGAAATTGAAGTTCTCATCGCTCGTCTTTGCCCGTTGGAAGTGGGCGACAAATTAGCCGGTCGTCATGGTAACAAGGGCATTGTTTCGATCGTCGTCCCGGATCAAGATATGCCTTATTTACCGGATGGCACGCCGGTAGATCTGGTCTTAAATCCACTGGGCGTTCCCAGCCGTATGAACGTCGGGCAAGTTTTCGACACCCAGCTGGGACTCTATTCAAGTATTCTCAACCGCTACTACAGAATTCACCAATTTGATGAATCGATCGCCGAGGATGCATCCTATCGACTCGTTCAACAGGCGCTGGAAGAAGTGCGCAAGACACCCGGTTACGAGTGGATCAACGAAGACGGCAAGGCGACCGTATACGACGGACGTACTGGCGAACCTTTCGATCGACCGGTTCTGATCGGCCGTCAGTACATGCTCAAACTGAATCAGTTAGTTCTGCATAAAATCAACGCTCGCTCCGGTCTTGGTGGTCCTTACGCCGCCGTTACCCAGCAACCGGTGGGCGGCAAAGCCAACCACGGCGGACAGCGCATGGGTGAAATGGAAGTTTGGGCAATCCAAGCCTACGGCGCTTCTCATATCCTCAACGAAATGATGACCATCAAAGCCGACGACATTCAAGGACGTCATCAATCGTATGCCGACATCGTCCAAGGCAATAACATTTCCCCACCTGGTCGCACAGCGGCCTTCGACGGTCTGTGTTGCGAAATTCGCGGACTGGGTATGGAAGTAACTCTCGGTCGCATCGTTGATACTTTCGAGCCAGTTCCGGATAAGAGCTGCAGTCAGGAAGTGCGGCCGGCAAACTCTGGCAGAAGAGTACATGGTCTCCTCGGTAGATACGATCGAAGCCGAAGGCGTCAAAATGCTGGAAATTCCAGCTGGCGACTACGTGCCTGTCACTCGCCCACCAGCTCCGCCGATCATTACCTCCATCACCAGTGGCAAGCATGGTGCCAAACCCAAAGTCGAAATTTCGCAAGAGCCGTTAATCGAAGATATCGACGATCCCGATGCTCCAGCTTTCCTGAACGACTTCATCGAGAACGAAACAAAAGACATTCTTTTAGGCAGCGAGCAAAACCTGAGCGATGAAAAAGCTCTCGCCCAGTCGAGTCAGACCGCACAGACCGGCGATGCAAAGACGCAAGTAAGCGAAGAGACAGTCAGTAACTCACAGCTCGCCGACGAGATCACAACTGAACACCGGGAAACAACAGCACCTTCGCTCGATTTTCCTTCATTGAACGAATTGCAGTCGCTGGCGGCAGAGCTGATGAGCCTCAGCAAAATAGATGTAGTAGGCGTCGGCGCGAAAGCGACCAGCCGTACCAGCCATAACGGCACTGCCGAGAATAATCACGAACAGATTGATGTAATCAGCCGCCTGGAGTCCCTGGGCATGGATGATGACGAAGACGAGCAAATATAGGAAGTGGAGCAACTGTGATGTTAAGCCGGTCAACAAAGATAATGGAAAAATCGCTCAAAGCGATGGCTTGCGTCATCTTATTGCAAAGCTGCTTGAGCTTGACTGCTGCTTTCGCTCAATTCGCACAGCCGCTGGGCGGCAACAACAGCGGCTTTGGCGATGCCACTACCACCCAGCCCAACACACTACCGGCCGAGAGCCCAGCGCCACCAATCGGTAGCGGAAATGGCGACAATCCTGCCGAAATTCAAGGCGATGTCGGTACACCACCGGTGGAGACAAACCCCGGTTATGACACAACCACAGGCAACATTTTCCAGTCGCAACCCAGTCACGATCCGACCATTGTTTATATCTTCCATCAACAGCAGGGCAACCGCGGCTTGAAGATGGACAGAACGCTCACTCCATCCACTCTGGATGCTAACACCATCAGCCAAATCAACGGCCTTTTGGGTATCAACATGCTCGATGGCGAGCCGGTAATCAATGTCATTGCTACGGATGCCCAACTAGCACAGCTGGATACCATCCTGGCACCTTATCCGGTTGCCACCATTGATGCTCAGGGCAAGCAAGTGATTACTCAGGATCTGCCGGCACCCGGCATGCCCGCTGAGGTTTCAGCTTGGACCAATTATGTGCCAACCTTACCCACCGTCCGGACCTTCTGCCGCTATCTGGTCATCCTTGGTGTAGTGGCAGCGACGATCTGGATGTCTTTGGCTGCTTACGGCATGATTCTTGGCACACCGTATGCCGGTTCGCGCGTCATCGGCACAGCCTTCGGTTTGATGCTTTTGCTTTCTGCCTACACGATTTGGAAGATCGTCGAGATGAATACCTACAATGCCATCCCTTCCAACTTCATCAACGACGTCAACTCTTCCAGGCCAAATGCTGGAGACGCGTCCCAAGCATACATGCAGCCGCCTGGTCTGCCGCCTGTTGCGCCCCCAGGTATACCGCAGTTCCCACCAGGGCGTAGTGGCACACCAGTCGACCCGCTAGAAGGTAAAGACGGCAGCTGAGTAAGCACTAAGTAAGCAAATCGACGGAGTACACGGACAAGACAACTAAAGGTAACCACCCCTACATTTAACGAATCGAGAATTGAGGAAGTCAGGTCAATGTTAAAGAGTTCACTAGCCATAGCAAAGAGCGCAGCCGGATTACTGGCCGTATGCCTGTTGGCTTTGCCTGCTAAAGCCGGTGATGTCTTCTCCCACAGCACGACGTCCGGCAAGCTACCAACGTCCGCGAACATGACCGCACCATCGATTGGCGCTGGACCTGGCGCCATGATGTCTGCTAACACCTCAATCGTCCGTTGGTTCGAGAATTTTGACAAAACAATTGAAAATGGCATGGTCACACAGGAGGAAAAGGAAATACTGGCTCGGCCGATGAATAAGGAAGTCGAGCGAGTGGAACAAATGACAAAGGCCTACAGCCAGATAGCAAAGCGCTATCGCGGGCTGGCTGCGTCTCTCAGAGCGATGCCGGTGCAAGCTGATTGGCCTGGCGTCAAGGAATATCGCAATGCCAAAGCTGATTTTTTCCTTGACGAAGCGCAGGTCTATGAAGACTTGATCAAACCCCAAGCACCGGCCCACACCATCGAAGATCTTAATGATCAACTGGGAAAAATCGAACAGCGCTCAGAGATTTTGAAGAAAAATGGCGTCGAGTTACTGGCCATCGACCACCAGCTCAGACAAAAATATAGCGTCCATGCGGCAAGGCCAACCGATCCGTTGTGGAAATACATATCCCACAAAAACGGCATGCCCAGTAAATAAAGTACCGATATTCAGCTTCACCAACCCCACCCACACCCCAAGAGGAACAGAGCAATGGCTATCCAACTGAACGACAGAGATCAACTGATCTTCAAGCTGATCGACGAGCACCAGGTGCTTCTCGAAAAGCATATATCCTGGTTTATTTCCGGCGACGATAAGCCGGTTTTGATCCGTGATCGGTTGCGCAAGCTCTTTTATCTGGATTACCTGCTTTGCCATCGCCATGGCACAAAATTGCCCTGGTGGACAACACCAACCAAGCCACTCGTCTACTTATTGTCGTCCATGACCCGCTCGATTTCGGGCTTGCCTGAACAAGAGATGGATCTATTCGACAGCGATGTTCAACGTCATTTGCTCGAAGTGGCCAATTTGCGGATGCTCTACCTTCAAGGGGTGAAAGAAGGTTCTGTCAGCCAGTTCCAATGGACAACCATTAAGGGTGCAAACAGGCGATTGGATGCCAAAGCAGTGTTCCGAGCTAACGACGAACTCCATAGAGTAGGTCTGATTAATCATCCTGCTCTCGCCGATGAGCTCACAAACAATGTGGAAGCCGCTCTCAAAGAAGAAGGCATCGACAAGGTTTTGATCATCTGCCGCGACGATGCGCATCAGAGCCAATTGCAGAAAAAAGTAGCGACGATGTCCGCCCAAACGCAAAAGAAAGTTCTCTTCGCTACACACCACGAGCTCTACAAATCTGGTATCGCCAACGCTAACTGGCAGCATTGTGACCAATCGAGCACCACTGCATTCAAATCGGCAAGAACACCGGTGGAATCGGCTACCTGGACCGGCAATATGACCATTGCTCCAGCCACAGCTTAGGGCAAGACCATTGAAGTTTTGGCAATTCATTTCAAAAACATTGGTCAAAACTCTGGGCTGGGAACCAAACCGACGGCGTCTCCCCTCGCCTAATCAGATGCGCGAACGCAGACTGAACACCGGACATATTTTCCGTACCGACGGTTTCGTAGATGAGCTGATCATGAGCAACGGCTATGTTCTAAGGACGCTCAACTTACCGGAAGGCCTGACTATCTCGCTAGTCGATAAGAACGGCCAAGATCTGAATTTTGAAGCTTGTACTCCCGTCGACTCAGCCAGCGGAAGTGTTAAGTACGACCTGGGCGACGGTGGCGCTTTGGAAATTGGTCCTAAATTGGGAACACTGCAAATGCCCGATGGCGAAAAAATACTGTTTGATCAAGCCGGCATTACTTTTGTGATGAAGGGCGATCAAATCGATGAGATGCGGCGCCCGCGACCGACGGTGCCGCTGTCGTAAAAAGCATTACCTCCTGCTTATTAGCCCAAAGCATTACACAACTAATCTAGAGTTATCCCTTAATGCTAGATCGTTAAAATGTGACATGCCTGTCAATTCTCCATGAATTGGATGGAATTGGATGAACTGAATGGCACTGGCTTTGCCTCAATTTGCATATGCAGCTGCCCGGGATGACCATGTCACATTTTAATCACCTGCGGCCAGGTAACATTCATAAAGCCAATCTAGGGTCTTCTTTCAGCTACGACCGGTTCACTAGCTCAAGCTTTTAGCGGTAGTCTAATTGTCCTGGTCAGATCACCGCTGATTGAAAGCTGGCGAATCGATTTACTCTCATAGGAGCCTTTTTGTGGCGGGTTGAAATCTATTGCATAGATGCCGGCGGGCAGGCTGATCTGACAGACACCATCTTCATCTGTGATCAGCCAGCCATGGGGCAAACTGACGGCCGAATCTGGCTGATCTACACTGAATTTTTCGCTGAATTTTTCGCTGATTTCGGCACTGATTTCTTCGATGGTTTGTCTATTTTCGGGTAGGGCACTTTCGCTTATGCCGTACGGCGAATAAGTCACTCGACAACGTGGTATCGGTTTACCGTCATCACCGCCAATTTCGAATCGGACCTGGCACCATCCGTGCCATTCGATATCCAAGTTGACCGGCACATTTTGCACCTCTACCGTGCGGGCCCGGGCAAAATCGCGATTTACCGACACCCGATAACTGCCAGGCGGCAAAAAGATACAATAGCGTCCTTCACCATCGGCGATGGCATTATTGATGCTGCCATTCAACTTATGCTCGTTCCTCTTTTCCGCCAACTCGGCTGAAAAGGCCGAGACCATCGCTCCCGGCCGAGCCTGCCCTGATTTATCACAGATCCGTCCGTAGAGTGCAGTACCTTGCTGCAGCCGAGCAGCCACGTAGGTATCGCCACCAACAATAACAGTCTTCGACCAGGGAGCAAGTCCTGCATGTTCAACACCATTGATGGTGACAGTCTGGCTGTGCTTGGGATGCGCAGAAATTAGTATTCTAAATTCACCGCCAGGAACACTAGCTTCGAATTGTCCCTGCCAGTCCGTTCTTGTTGTTAGCTCAAGCTTTTTGTCCAGGCCTGTGATTCTGACCAGGCTTTGGGGTAAAGGCTGCTCTCCATCCTGTACGTGTCCGTGTAACCGAAAACCTTCTCTTAATTGAAAATTGCCACACGTCTCTTTCTTAATCGCCACTTGTTTCTCTTCGCTGCCAAAGAGAAGTCCACCCGGCGCGGGCTCGACGACAATATCAAAAACGCCGGGCTCCAGTTGGAATGAAAACCGCCCGCCCCCGTCGGTCACGGCAACTGCCGCCAATGACAATTCATCAGGCAAAAGAGGCTCAGGTTGCACACTCGGACTGACACTTACTTTTGCCGCTGCTACCGGTTGACCGGCGGTATCGGTAACAGTGCCAGCAAATGTAATCAACTCAGGCAGAATCAAATCGTATTCATCATCAACCGCAATATTGACGACAAAACCCGCAGTCACCACAATCGCTACAAAAGCATCGTCCAAACAATGATCAATTTCACTCTCTTCAACACTTTCGCGGGACGCCGATCTATAGGATCGATAGAAGAGATGATACTTTCCCCTCGGCAACATAAGAGCGTAGTGACCGCTTTCAGCCACTATAGCACTTGCCTGATATGAAGATGGCTCAATGCTAATCGCCACTACTTCGCCGCTGGCGACATTGGCACCACTAGCGGTGCGGACTGAACCGCTAAGAATTAGACCGGTTTGTAGATTGACATTGCAAGTAGTGTTACTCAAAACGCTGATATAAGACAGCGAATGCTTGAGAAAGCGCGTTTTCCGATCGGGTTCTACGTCAATCTGGTAAGTACCGGGTCTCACCGGAAAAGTGAACTCACCTTTGGGACCGGTAATTTGTTGTTTGCGAAAGACGTTAGCAGAGGCCAGAGAACCAGGTGAATCTTGGCGAACGCCGTTTAGTGTGACAACTACCCCGGAAACAGGCAAAGCCTGGTGACGCACTTGCCCGGAGAGATTATAGGTCAAGACGTTGGTTGTCAAACAGCACTCCCACATTCTCAGCGATGGAAGCTCGATGCACCGATTTTACCCGATTCTGGCCGGCCATCCTCTACATTCTGCCAGCCGAAAGCCAGCATCGCCTCGCGCACCGTTGCCAAAGAGCCTGTGACCACCACAATTTCCCCATCCCTGGCCTGGGATTGAGCGGCATCCAGAGCCAGTGCAATGCTGGAGAAATAAGATGACAACAGTTGCATTCGGAGGGCCAGTTCCTTTAGCCGTTCTATGCTAAAGGTAGTTCGGCGAGCCTGGGCCTCTGAGAAAAACAGACGGTCGCCCGGCTTGACAAGGGCGGACAAGATGCCAGCAACATCTTTGTTTTCGAAACAACTGATGACAAAGAGAAATTTTTTATCCGGCCATTCCTGCTCTAGCGAAGCGCGCAGAGCGCGAGCGCCTGCTGGATTATGGGCAACATCCAGAACTAATTGTTGTCCCATCACCGACTGCCAGCGGCCTGGCCAGTAAACAGCAGCCAAACCGGGTGCCCAGGCTAATGGCAATTGCCGCTGCAACGTTTCGACTATCACCCGGCGTTGCTCCTGAGAATTGGAGTTCGAAGAATTCGAAGAATTCGATTCGATTCGGTACTGGCACAGGTGAAGAGCGGCGAAGGCCAGAAGAGCATTGAGTTTTTGATGCGCGCCCACAAGCGAACAAGGCGCCTCATCGAAACGGCAGGCTTGCAATTGGCGTTCGATCTCATTGTTAAAGGCCGAAGATGAGAACAGCGCCGGCGGCTGAGCGGCGGACTTCTGGCTGCCGGACGGAACCGGGAAGATAAGCCTCGGTAATTCGGCGACAAATAAGGGAGCGCCGGCATGCCATGCCCGGTCGGCGATTACTCTCAGAGCTGTGCCACCAACAGCGGTGACCACCGGAATGCCGGCTTTGATGATCCCGGCTTTTTCGAGGGCGATCTTGTCCACCGTCTCTCCAAGAATATGCGTATGATCGAGATCAACATTGGTGATCACGGAAGCCAACACATTGGCGATCACATTTGTGGCATCGAAACGTCCACCGAGCCCCACCTCGATCACCGCCACATCAACTTTTTGCTCGGCGAAATATTGGCAGGCAATCGCGGTAATAAATTCAAACCAGGTTAATGGCCCCAGCTCGGGGTGACGGCAGGCAAATTCTTCGGACATGCTTTTCAGGCGGGTAGCATATTGAGCAAATTGAAAATCAGGAATCGGCACTTCATTGATCTGGAACCGCTCGTTCCAACGCAGTAAATGCGGCCCGGTAAATCGACCGACAGATAGACCACACTTTTGCAAGACGCTAGCCAAAATTGCGACAGTAGAACCCTTGCCGTTCGTGCCACCAACATGAAAACACGGCAGGCAATTTTGCGGATTGCCATATTCCTCAAAAAAAGCCGCGATTCTATCTAGCGTCGGCTTTTCTAGAGTAGGCGCCAGCCCATCCAAATACGCTATTGATTCCAAGTAATTCATTACTTACTTCACCAAAGCACCTGGCAGAAATCATACCTGTTAGGATGGTCGGCAGAAACTGATCGGCAGTTACCAGTCTCGATCAATGTTCGTGTTAACGGAGGTTCTGCCTACGGAGGTTTCGTGACATTATTCACCAGTGAGCATCTGTTTGCCAGCACGCGAGTCTACGACGGTTCAATTATCAACTTGCGCGTAGATACACTCAGAACCGACGGCAAAGAGGTGACAAGAGAAGTTGTCGAACACCGGGGCGGTGTTGTAATTCTCTGTCAGCCCGAGCCAAATCATCTTGTATTAATCAAACAGTATCGTTATTCAGTCAATGAGAATTTGATCGAACTCCCGGCTGGACGGATTGAAAAGGACGAGGAGCCATCATTCACAGCCAAACGCGAATTGAGAGAAGAGACAGGCTATCAAGCGAAAGACTGGCAAGAGATAGCGCGCTTCTTTACAGCGCCCGGTTTTTGCAACGAAATGCTATACGCCTATTTAGCCACCAATGTTGAGCTGTATCAGAAAGAATTAGATGAAGATGAAGAGACAGAAGTTATGGTCGTTACGTTAGCTAAAGCCACACAGCTTGCCGTTGAAGGTAAAATCCGAGACGCCAAAACCTTAGCCGGTATTGGCTTGTTGTGGGGACTGAGCAGTAGCGCTTGTCCTTGAACCTAGAAATTGCCGCTCTGTTTCTGGTCATCGGCCGCTCGGACCAAGCAACAGATTTTCATCATGCTATACTTTTGTACTTTAGCCAGATCAATATAAATGTGGGGCGGGCTGACAAGCTTGATTAGTTCAGGCTAAGCCGCCGAGGAACAAAAATGGACAAGCATACACAAAAGCCAGAAGGTGAAGTCTTCAGTTTGCCAGTTCTGGCAACGGTTGTGATCGGTATTTTGACCGGGATTGTGAGCGGCGCCAGCTTTGTCATTATCAAGTATTGGCCATTACCGGCGAGTGTCGCACCCTATTTCGGCTTCAAGGAAGGTTTCGTCTGGGGCGCGGTCATCGGCGGCGTTAGCGGTTTGGTGCTCGGCTTCTTGACCGACGACAAACATTTCAATTCCAACAAAAATTAGTGGAAGTTCGACAACTGCCATAATTTCTAGAAAAACTAGATTGCGACTAGCAAGCGAAATAATTTCCAGACAAAGCTGAAAGTCGGTATGCCGGAACAGGAAAAAACAATCGCCGAACAAGTCGGATTGCGTATGTGGCAACAGGATGCAGTGGCAAATGTCTTGGGCATTAAGTTGGACGACATTGGGCCTGGATTCGCCAAGATGACGATGGCCATCCGAAGCGATATGCTCAACGGCCTCGGTATTTGCCATGGTGGCATAACCTATACCTTGGCCGATACAGCATTCGCCTACGCTTGCAACTCCCGCAACGAAAAGACACTTGCTCTCTCCTGCACAATTACTTACTCAATAAGCGTCTATGAAGGTGATACGCTGACGGCTGAAGCGCAAGAAAGAGCACTAAATGGCAAGACCGGCGTTTATGATGTTGTCATCTCCAACCGCTCGGGAGAGAATGTAGCCTTATTTCGGGGCAATTCGTATAAGACTAATCACCCAGTGATCCCGGATCTGCCGGTGCCTGAAAAAAGGGCAAGGTAGACCAATCAAAGTAGATCATTCAACGTCTGACTGCGGATGTTTTCTTGTATTCAAGAAATAAGTGATTTCAAACTCAGTGGGCTCAGCTACTTCCGTGCCGGCATTGATCTGGATATTGCACTTATTGCCATCTTTCTCAGCAATTATGTCTCTGGGATCGTCATGGATAATTCTCCACTTGTTCATTTTGAAAACATTGTCATACCAGTCATGCACTTGTTGAGGAGTCTCCTTGGCTCGCTGCACTTGAATCAAGTTCACGCCAAAGTCGGTTTTCGCCGTATGCTGAATCACCAACCTGGAATGCCCGGTGAAATCCGGTAGATCCTGAAAGGTGATCCTTTCATACTTCGGTGGTTTCGGTTGACCTTGGCTTTGACCCTGACCTTGGGCGGCGGTGGCACAAGCTAGCCCAACCCAGATCGTTGTCAGCAAATTGGCTCGTCGCATTACTGGCCTTTCTCGCTCACGCGAACTAGTTCGGCTTACTGAAATTGTGGAAACCAGACGATGTCTGATAGAAGTTTAGCTGACCCAACAAGTTTTGATAACCAGATGATTTGGTCCAACTGGCAGTGTCTGTGGCTATTGAGCCATCCTGGTTGGTGATGTGCTGCCCATCTATTGATTGAAATGGGCGATCGTGCAAGTTGTTATCAGCACCGTTGTGGCCATTGGGGCTAAGCGTGTCAATAATTCCCATCTCTAAGAGATCATAGACATGCTGGCCGGTGAATGTCAGTCCATCAGCGATCGCTGTGGGCACAAAAGTGGCCGGTGGCATATTGTCTATGACCAACGGGCTGGCCAGATTGTGCGGATTTTGGAGATGGATGTATAAGGTTGCACCCATCGGTAATGGCACGTTGAGCAAGGTGTTGGTGACATAGGCGCTGGTCGTACCAGGCTTGATTTCATTGCATCGTTGCGTGATATCGGCAACGATCTGCCCTTCTCCCTGTCCGATTTGCTGCAACATTTGCAGAATTGTGCCGTTTGGCGTCTCCAGCGGCATATCGGATGGTTTGGCGAACGGATACCAACCATCTGGATTTTTCAAAACACCCATGCCCGAAACCGGCAAGGCGCTGATGTCGGTGTGGTATTGTCCCTGCTGGAAGGCATTGATCAATTCCAATTTCATCTTATCCATATCTGAATATTGACCGGCTGGCAATGGCGGAATCGTCCCCATTGAGCGGCCATAAGCCTTGTTGAAGCTCGGCAGATATGTATTACAATCGCCGCTCAGTTCACCACTGCCGTTCAGCTGGTCTAGACAGTTTGTACCGGTACTATTGACGTTCAGTAAATCAGCCACAGTAGATGTCTGCGCTGCTCCAGGAGAAGGTGCTGTCCACATATCGCTGATTTGATAGCCAAGTGTTGGCGGATAAAAGCGCTTATCCCGACCGTATTGATCTCGATACGGAGGATTGGCTGGATAAGTAGCGTTATAGGATTGCCAGGCACCGACTTGGGCTGTATCCAGGCTAAACACTTCCACCTGACCGGCGCCAGTGGTTTGAATGCCGCCGCCCGACCACAATTCGTTATTGAAGATGCTGTTTGAACCGTCTGCTGGTCCGAACAGGCCATTACAATTTGCTGCTTGGGCGTTGCTGATCGTAATGTAGCCGCCTGGCAGGCAGGCGATGAAATCGGCAGCTGGACCGCCTTGTAGTTGGGTAGCACCAACAATAGCGCAAGCCGTAGCTCCGCCGAAGGCACCGGCTTTTGAATCAAGACTGCTCGAGGATACTTTAAACGAATTCGGAGGCGTCCATTTTCCTACTGGCGGATCGTTAAAGGTCAGATTGTTAAAATCGCCAAGCGACACCAAATGCGGCCTGGTTTGCGGAAACACCGGCACACCAGCAATGACATTGCCATCAATATTGAGCGCCTTATAGCCAGCCATATAATACTTAGGATTGGCGTTTGGATCACGCGGCGGCAAGTTGATATTTTGATCGTTGTAGAAATGCAGGCTCTGAGCGTAAGCGGGATCTGGGAAGGACGCGGAGTTGAAATAGATATTTGTCGATTCACCAGGTTTCATCATCGAGGCCTGGTAGTCTGCTTGATTGACAGGATTGTTGCCGCTCATCTTCATATCGTTAGCATCGGATAGAAGCGTGAAGTCTCCAACAAAGGAGCCAGCGTTGGTCAGCTCGCCACGCAGAGCTTGCCCTTCTGTTTGTAATTCGGCCAAAACCTTGGCGGCGTTTTTCAAAGCCATGACATTGTTCTTGTCTTCCTGCTTTTCTTCAGCAGCGTTGAGCAGAACAAGCAAAGTTTGTCCCACAGACCGGTTATAAGTAAGAAGCGTTGTTCGGCTCGGATAGTCCGGGTCGTCTAAGAAGTAAAAATCAGATTGCACTGGCGTCGAAGCTTGCTGGCAGCGTATAGCGGTTTTGGCCACGTTCAACGTACCCGCATCGGTAGCGTTAGCGACCTCCCGTCCACCGCCGAAGATCTTGATAAAAAAGAAAAACCCCACGCCGAGAATGATCAGCACTAAAACACAGACAGCGACCAGGCCCAGTGTCGCACCGGTTTTCTTACGTTTTGCAGGCATTGGCACATCCTCTATTGGTGGAGTGTGAATGAGAATAGTAAATTGCCAACGCTGAACAACGCTAACATAGATATAGCGCATTAAACGAAATTTAGAAACCGGCCAAATGATTATTTGTATTGCACACTACAGTTTTCGGCGGCGGCGATCTTCGTTTAACGAGTCAAATTCCCGATAAGGAGCTCGTTTCAGACGTTTTTGAGAATTTTGCCCTGCCCTTGGCCAGCAATCCTCAGAGAGCATCGCCCGCATCCCGCTGCCTGTCTAAAAGTGGCCGTTTCATGGCACATTTAATAGATGGGCTGCCAGATCAGGGCGGGGCATAGCAGCTTACATGGCACCGAAAAGGGGCCGCCAGACCGGGGATGGGGGGATGACAATTTCCTTGGACATTCAGGCGCAGATCCTAGTGGCTGCGGCTGAGATAGCCAAAGCATCGGCAAATTTCGCAGAGGCTGCCGACCTTTATGAAAAGGCTTTGGCTGCCGTTCAACTCATCCACGGCGAGAACAGCATGCAATCCGGTATTCTTTGCATGGACCTTGCTGAAACTTTGGCGCAAGCAGGTGATGCGGCCAAGTCACAAATATTTTTTGCGCGCATGCGTGAAATCGTGGCCAAACACAAAGACGAAGAGCAGTATGGAAATATCGGCTTCGCCTCCGCCGATTGCCCCCCTGGACGGGCAACCGAGATCATGAAGGAGATGGTGACAGAGTTGGATGAGTTGGTCAGGCTTTTGACTACTGTCAGTTAAGAATCTCTGAGTAAACCTGTTCATCGAAGCCAATGATCAAGATCCGCCCGACCCTCAAGGCCGGTGCCCGAAGATTGCCGGTGGGTCCTAACAGCAGACCGGCGATCTCATCTTCGCTATGCTCGGTCTTCCGCAAATCTAAATGGATTGTCTTTCTGCCCTTGCTGACATAAATTTGCTCAGCCTTGGCTGCCAATGCCAGCGCTTCTCGACGACCAAAGCGATTCTTTTTGGCATCAACCTGTGTGTTCGCCGACACCTTTTTGCGCCCAAGCAACTCTTGAGCCTTACCGCAACTTTTTCAACCAGGACGATGATAAATCCAATCAACAGCCACGGCGGCACCTCTTACGCAGAAGGCTCAATTTTATCCCGAAATTGGCCGCAAAAGATCGGTGGGCAAAGAAGTTTGTTGGCTATTATTTGCCAAGGCATTAGCGACTTGATACGCAGCAATGCCAAAGGCAACAGCGATGTTCAGCGACTCTTTATGCCCACACATCGGAATATGGCAGACGACATCGCAAACTGATAATGCTTCTTCGCTGACGCCGGACACTTCATTACCGAGCACCAGGCATAGTGGCGTACTTAAAGCCGAACTTCTACAAATTTCCGCCAGATCACAACTGGCGTTAGTTTTCTCCAGTCCGACCAATAACACGCCTTGCTCCTTGAGTTTCCAAAGACACGATAATGAGCTCGGCTCATATCGCCAGAAGACATGCTGCTCGGCGGAGAGGCTGGTCTTCATAAACTCTCGTCTATTCGGTGTACCGCTAATGCCGGTCAGATAGATGCGGCTGAATCCAAGGGCATCGGCGGAACGAAAGATGGAGCCTATATTTTGCAAACTGCGAACATCTTCCAATAGAGCAGAAAGATAGCGGGAACTATCGGCAGGCACAGGCCCACCGCTGGTCATCTGCTGCCCTTCAAGACGAGCATATTTGGCCGCTATTTGCTCGATTAATTCCGCCGGTTTAAAAGTGGCTGGGCGCTGACAGTATAAGCAAAGACCACGAAGAAAACCGTTCGATGCAGCAGAATAAATAGCGGTCTGGCTCTGGTCAGTCTGCCAGATCTTCTGGCAATCTTGATAAGGACAGCGAGTTTGCATTGCTCACCTTTGCATCTTCGTTAGCAGGCTAGCAGCGATGCGGAAAAAATTTAAGGGTGATTTCGTTCTCAGACACAGCCGATCCAGTATTGTTTACAGTGAGGCGTCCTTGGCATTCTGACAAGGAACGCAATAATCCGCAAGTTATGCGCTTTGCCCGGCGAATGGCGTGAAAGAGAGTGGACAGTTTTTCTTTCACCGATTGGGAGGTGTGAATGAAATTGGTGCAAAGACGAGAGAGCAAGGCAGGCGAGACTAACAACGCCGAAACAGCAGAAACAACTGAAACTACAAAGGCTCGCTCCGAAATCATCAAAAAATCTTCAGTCAGAGCCAATCTGGAAGACTACGATCAAACATACGCGACCTTTTCCTGGGAAAAAGCCAAACGAGAGATCTCCCATTTCGCCGAAGGCAAAATCAATGCTGCCTACAATGCCGTCGACCGGCATCTGACAAAAGGGCGGCGAAACAAAGTGGCATTATACGCTGTGGATGCCGACAACAGGCTGAGCAAGCTGACCTTTCAGGAGATTTTCGAACAATCGAATCGCATGGGCAATGCCCTGAAAGCATTGGGTGTGGTCAAAGGTGATCGGGTCTTTGTGTTTTTGCCGCGCGTGGTTGAGCTTTACACAACCACCATCGCCATCGCCAAAATCGGCGCTATTGCAGGACCTTTATTCTCCGCATTTGGTCCGGATGCGCTGCGTGATCGCTTGCAAGACAGCGAAGCGAAAGTGATCGTCACCAATAAAGCACTGAAAGCCAAGCTTGATTTGATCAAGCATCAACTGCCAGATCTCCAATATGTGATCGTCGTCGACGCCGACCAGCAAGAGCTCAAAGCCGGCGAGTTAAGCTACACAGCGCTGACCGCCGAACAGTCCGACAAACTGGCGTGTGAGCCGATGAACCCCGAAGATCCACTTTATCTTTTGTACACATCCGGCACCACCGGTAAGCCGAAAGGTATCGTCCACGTACACGCCGATATTCTAGGGCACCACATGACGTCTAAGTGGGTATTAGATTTGCGCGAGGATGATGTCTACTGGTGCACAGCCGATCCCGGCTGGGTAACCGGCACCGTATACGGTATCTTTGGTCCGTGGTCAAATGGAGCCTCTTGCCTTAGCTACGAAGGTCGATTCGATGCCGACTCCTGGTACGCGCTGATTGACCGTCTCAAGGTAACCGTGTGGTACACGGCTCCTACCGCCCTGCGCATGCTGATGAAAGCGGGAGATCAGTCTGTTTACAGTCATTGCCTGGAAAGCTTGCGCCATATTTGCAGTGTTGGTGAACCGCTCAATCCGGAAGTGATTAGATGGGGTATGAAAGTATATGGACTGCCTATTCACGACACCTGGTGGCAAACCGAGACCGGCATGCAGTTGATCGCCAATTTACCTTGTTTGCCAGTCAAGCCAGGCTCGATGGGTAAACCGCTGCCGGGAGTTACAGCATCGGTGGTGGATGACGAAGGCAAAGAAGTGGGCAAGGGACAACTCGGTCGCCTGGTTATAAAACCGGGCTGGCCAAGCATATTGCGCCAGGTATGGAGGAACGAAGAGAAATTCCATGAATACTTCAAGATATCCGGCTGGTACACAAGTGGCGATAACGCCTGGCAGGATGAGGACGGCTATTTCTGGTTCGTAGGCCGGGCAGATGACGTGATCAACACCTCCGGCCATCGCGTCGGTCCGTTTGAAGTTGAATCCGCTCTCGTTGAACATCCTGCCGTGGCCGAGGCAGGCGTAATCGGCAAACCCGATCAAGAGCGAGGCGAAATAATCAAAGCATTTATCGTCTTAGGCAATGGCATAGAACAAAGCGAGCAGCTGTTGGAAGAGATACGCCAGTTCACAAAAAAGCAGCTGGCTGCGCACGCTTATCCGCGCGAAATCGAAGTACGTGATAGTTTGCCAAAGACTCGTTCCGGCAAGATTATGCGTCGTCTCCTCAAGGCATGGGAACTAGGTTTGCCCACTGGGGACCTATCCTCACTAGAGGAGGATTAAGTATGCTCTCTGCATGCAAAATATAGTAAATCGCCAATTAGAAAGATCTTCGCCGGTATTTGCACCGCGGATGTTTTATCCTATCCATTCTGACTGACAATACGATTGGCTAAACCGGCTCTCCAAGCCGAAGTCGCATTTTGATTGTATATGAAATGTGCGCCTTTCTGATATGCCAAGATTACAAATATCACCCCAATTTGAACTTATTTGAGCGGCACAACGTATAAGTAATTGATGATCAATGCCGATATAGCTGTTAACGATTCCAATCTCGAACGACTGCCGCCGCAATCGTTGGAAGCTGAGCAAGCTGTGCTTGGCGCTCTGCTTGTTTCAGGCGACGGCGTAGCGCGTGTCGTAGATATAGTCGAACCCGAATTTTTCTATCGCAAGGCCCACCAGGTTATCTATGCAGCCATGCTTGACCTGTTTGATAAAAATGAACCGATCGATATAGTCACTGTCTCCCAATATTTAAAAGACGAGGGCAAACTGGAAAACGTCGGCGGCAGGCAATATATTACAGACCTTTCGCTATCGGTAGCGACAACGGCCAACCTGGAATATTACGCGAAAGTCGTCCAAGAAAAAGCGTTGCTCAGGCTCTTGATCAAGGCCGGTTCGGAGATCGTCGGTTCTTGTTACGAAGAGACCGAAGCAGATGTGGCGCTAGACAAAGCGGAACACATGATCTTCAGTCTGGCCCAACGGCGCAATATGCAGCAGCTCATACACATCAAGCATATCGTCGAGGCATCATTCCAGAAAATTGAAGAGCGTTACGAAAATCGCGAAACATTATCTGGTGTTCCATCCGGATTTTACGATCTGGACGCAATGACCGCTGGCTTCCAGAGTTCAGATCTGGTGATCATCGCCGCTCGTCCATCTATGGGCAAAACAGCATTTGTTTTGAATATCGCGCAACATGTGGCGATCGAACAAAATCTGCCGGTGGCGATATTCAGTCTAGAAATGTCCAAGGAACAACTCGTACAGCGAATGTTATGCGCTGAAGCAAAAATTGATGCCAATCGCTTGCGCACCGGGCACATGCATACGAACGACTGGACGCATCTGGCGCTAGCGATGGGCCGGTTGGGTGAAGCGCCAATCTGGATAGATGATTCAGCTCTAGTCAATGCCTTGGAAATTCGAGCCAAGTGCCGCCGCCTCAAGTCCGAAATGAAAGGGCTGGGACTGGTGGTGGTCGATTACATCCAGTTGATGCAAGGACGGAAAGTAACAGACAATCGTGTCCAGGAAGTGAGTGAAATTTCGCGCAGTCTGAAACAACTGGCTCGAGAAATAAATGTACCAGTCCTCGCCCTCTCACAACTATCGCGGGCGGTAGAATCGCGACAAAATAAGCGGCCGATGCTGTCTGACTTAAGAGAGAGTGGCAGCATTGAGCAAGATGCAGACATCGTCATGTTTATATACCGCGATGAGTACTACAATCCGGAAAGTGAACAGCGAGGAGAAGCAGAGATTATTATCGCCAAACAGCGCAATGGGCCAACCGGTACTGCGGAGCTCCTGTTTCAGTCCAGCATTACCCGCTTCCTGAATAAGGTGCACAATCAATATGCAGCTAACTAACAGCTAAGTCATTCAATCAACTGCCAACCAGAATACTTGATCTGTCGGATAACCAACGACAGGCTGACTTTCAAATTTCAGTTCAGCCATATTGAGAACACCAATCGCTTCAGTCGATGCGCTGGAAACAATCAGCCGTTTGCCATCCGGCATGAGCATCAAGCCGTCGGGAAAATCGACATCGAGCGGCAATTTGATGTCGCCGGTTTTTTTGCGTGTCGACACATCAAAGATACTAATCGTGTTGTCCTTTGCGTTGGCAACGAAAAGTCGCTTACCTTCATGATCCAAAGCCAATCCCGTTGGGGCCGTACCGGTATTCAAAGTACCAGTGACACGACGAGAAGGGATATCGACAATCGAGACAGTGTTTGACACGCGGTTCGAGATATAAACCGTACTGCCATCCTTTGTAATCGCCAGAGCATTAGGCAGCGTTCCCACCTTCACGCTACCCAACATTTTCTGATTAGTCGTGGAGATCATAGTGACCCGCCCCGCCGGCACGTTCAAAACCAATACAGTGCTCCCATCGGCAGTGATCCCCATGCGCGAAGGACCGGCCGGAACTTTTGTCTTCAAAAGAACCTTGTTGGTATCAACTTCAATCACATCGATATTGTCGGTAGTGTATTCAGACACATACAGTAACTTTCCATTCGGCAGTGACACTATGCCTTTAGGAGAAGTTTTCGGCGGTAGATCAATCTGCCCGATAAATTGCCGCTTTCTCGGATCGAGAATCAGCACTCGATTTTTAGATTGATCGGTAATATACAATTTCCCATCGGCACCGGTCAGACTACCAGGTGTTCCCTCGGTGGGAAATTCTGCCAACTTAGCCAAGGTATGCTCGTCCAGCAAAGTCACCTTTCCTACCGCCGGCGAAGTGACAAAGACTGCTCCCCCTGTCGAATTGCCCGGATGCTTGACAACGATGCGCGGGTTCAAGGGCAGGTTCTTGGGCACCTCGGCCTGCAAAATCAAGGAAAGCCCTTTCGCTAACGGATTCAAACGTTCGGGTAAGACAAACTTTTCCGGAACGACTAAGTCGCTCGGGAAGTGTCCACTTAACAGCTGCTTATCGAACGCCTCGGGCAGGTCGTTACCACTCAATGTTGTTTTCATGCCGTCCCTTTCCACAACCCGGAGAAAGCACCATCCATTTGAGAACACCAGGATATCCGGTGTTTTATCCGCAGGAAATTTTCCAAGCAATTCAACCTTTTCGCCTTTGTGGAAACTCGGCGGGATAACCGGCAAATACAAATCGCTTTTATCGAGCTTAATCGCCCCATCAATCCTCACTCCCACGTCGGCGTAAGTCGACCTGAGATAGTTGGCTAATTCCGGCGGCAATTTTGTGGCATGAGCCGGTAGCACCGCCCACAGTGTCACGATCGTACTTGCCACGAACGCGTAGCAAAAAAACCTGAACATCCTGTTTATATTAATGTTCACCATCTTTTGGTCTAAAAAAGTCTCCAAGCTTGTCTAGGATGGAGGAATCCTCTTTGACCGGATCGTCTTTGCCTTGGCTCTTGGTTTTTGCTGCCTTTTTGTCGGACTTTTCGGTACCCTTTGCTCGTTTTCCATTTCCCGCTAGCTTTGCTTGTTCCGCCTCAAATGCCTCGCGTTCCTCTTTTGTAATAGTGAGACTCTCACCGCGTAGTTTGGCCAGCTCCTCAAATAATGTTCGCTCAGAATCGGACAATTTAAGTGGAGTCTCGACAGCTATATGGACAATCTGATCGCCCCGTTTGCCGGTGGTGCTATTAAAGCGTGGTACACCGGAATCGTGCATGGTTAGCGTTGTGCCACTTTGTATTCCTACCGGAATACGAAGCGGCCGTTGGCCATCGACGGTTGGTACCATCAGTTCACCGCCGAGTGCAGCCATTGAATAAGAGATCGGCTGACGGATGTGAATAGTCTCCCCTTCTCGAATAAATCTTTTGTCTTCGCGTACATGAACGATCACATAAAGATCGCCAAAAGATCCACCGCGCCGCCCTTTATCTCCGGCAGCAGAGAGCCTCAAGCGTGCACCAGGCTCGATACCAGCAGGAATTTTGATCTCGAATTCACGTGAGCGCCTTTGTTGACCTTCGCCGCGACAGCTTTTGCACGGTTTATCAATCTTCTGACCGCTGCCATGACAGGACGGGCATTCAATTACCCGCACACTCTGACCGAACCAGCTGTTCATCACCTGCTGCACCTGTCCCATGCCGCCACAAGTAGTGCAAGCGCTGGACGAGGTGCCTGGTTCAGCGCCACTGCCCTGACACTCCTCACAATCCTCAAATCGTTTGATCGCTACCTTTTTCTCACATCCGAAAACAGCTTCCAGAAAATCTATCTGTAAATCGTATTTCAGGTTGGCACCTTGTTCCGGGCCGCTACGGCGGAACCCCGAGCGCATGCCACCACCAAAGAACATGTCGATGATGTCGTCGATGCCGAAACCCGCAAACGAGCTGAAATCGACGTTGTCAAAGCCGTGTCCGGCGCCGGCGACGTGACCGAAGCGATCATATTGCGTTCGCTTCTTTTCGTCGGAAAGCACTTCATAAGCTTCGGCTAGCTCTTTAAAGGCAGCCTCATCGCCGCTGTCCTTGTTATCCGGGTGCAGCTTGCGAGCTCGATCGCGAAAACATCTCTTTATCTCATCCGCGCTGGCGTTTTTTGCGACGCCTAACACCTCGTAGTAGTCTCGTTTTGCCATAGTAGCCAAAATGGATACCCAGTTTAGTCAGTAGTCGCTGTTTCCTGCTTAGCGCGTGCTGCTTCACCCAGCTCGATAGGCTCTGAGTCTTGCAGCGGACGCTTCTTTGCCGCCGGCATCGCCTGCCGGTTGCCCGAGTGAATGGCCCGGCCCAGATCTAGTAAAGAGACATCGAGCCCAGCTGTCAATGCCTTGAGATCATCGGACTGATCGTTTTGCAACGCTTCCTTCACTGCCTCCAGTGCCCGAGTCACCTTGTCGACAAAGGTCTTCTCCACGCGTTCACCGTATTTTTGCACCGTGCGATCGGCTTCCGCGCATAGCGCCTCGGCATGCACGCGCGTGCTAATTTGCTCACGTTGAATTTTGTCGGCCTCAGCAAACTCCTCCGCCTCGAGCTGAAAGGCTTCCACTTCCTCCGGTGTTAAGCCGCTCGACCGCTGGATTGTTACTGAGTGCTTGATTCCCGAACCATAATCACGAGCGCTGCAATGCAATATGCCATCTGCGTCGATATCAAATGTCACTTCGATTTTCGGCACACTGCGCGGGGCCGCCGGAATGCCAGCGAGATGGAACTTCGCTAACGACTTGTTATGGGCGGCAATTTCCCTTTCACCCTGCAACACGTGGACTTCAACAGAGGTTTGACCGTCTTCTGTGGTGGTGAACGTCATCGTTCGACTGGTTGGAATGGTGGTATTACGCTCGATAATTCGGGTAAAGAGCCCGCCGGCAGTCTCAATACCAAGCGACAACGGAATTACGTCCAACAAAAGTACGTCCTGAACATCTCCGGCCAGGATCGAAGCCTGAATCGCAGCACCGAGGGCAACTGCTTCGTCAGGGTTCACGGATTTGGACGGTTCCTTGCTGAAAAATCGACGGATTGTATCTTGAATAGCCGGAATACGCGTACTGCCGCCCACCAAAATAATGTGATCGATTTTCTCAGTACTTAATTCTGCATCATTCATAGCTTGTTGCAGAGGTCCAAGCGTTGCTTCAACTAAATGCGCCGTCAGCTCGTTGAATTTAGTGCGAGTGAGCGTCGATTCCAAATGCTTCGGTCCTGTTTCGTCAGCCGTGAGGAACGGCAAATGAATCTCACTAACCACTGCCGTCGACAATTCAATCTTCGTTTTTTCCGCTGTCTCTTTCAAGCGCTGGGTGGCCATTAGATCGTTGGAAACATCAATTCCAGTCTGCTGCAAAAATTCGGAGACCATCCATTCGATTATGCATTGATCGAAGTCATCACCACCAAGGCGATTATTACCACTGGTCGCCTTTACTTCGAATACACCTTCAGTAATCTCCAGAATGCTGACGTCAAAAGTGCCACCACCCAAATCAAATATCAGCACAGTGGCATGCTCATCCAGCTTGTTCAAGCCATAGGCCAGGGCGCTTGCCGTCGGCTCGTTGATAATTCTAAGCACATCCAGGCCGGCAATCTGACCGGCATCACGTGTTGCCTGGCGCTGCGGATCGTTGAAATAAGCGGGGACAGTAATGACGGCGCGCGAAATCTTTTCACCCAGATATGCTTCGGTGTCCGACTTGATTTTTTGCAAAATCATCGCTGAGATTTGTTCGGGGCTGTGCGAGACACCATCGATGGCCGCTCGATAATTTGTCCCCATTTCTCGCTTGATCGACTGGATAGTGCGTGACGGATTGGTCACCGCTTGCCGCTTGCCCAGCTGCCCAACTAGACGCTCGCCAGACCGAGTAAAAGCAACAACCGAAGGTGTTGTCCTTGCCCCTTCTGCATTTTCGATAATTACCGGCTTGCCACCTTCCATGATGGCAACGCAAGAATTGGTTGTTCCTAAATCGATGCCGATAATCCTGTCACTACTCATCTAGCACCTGTTCTTTTGTCGCAGAAGGCTCTGCCAATTCAGCACTATCAAGAACCTCTTCAGATTCGTCGAGATCGGGAATTTCATACACTTCATTCCGCCCAGTCCCCACGTCCGAATCGTCGACAGCGTCGGAATCGCTCGCCACATTCGGCGCTTCAGGCTCTGGCGAATCGGCAGCCTTTGCCTTCGCTTTCGGAAGAGCAAGGCCACTGCCATTAGAAGCCACATTGACCAAGGAAGGTCGAATTACCTTGTCCTTCATCATATAACCTTTACGTAGTTCTTGAACGATGGTGCCATCGGCATGTTCTGTTGTCTGCACTTCCTGAACTGCCTGGTGGCTTTTTGGATCAAATGCTTCGCCCTGGACGTCCATAGACTTTACTCCCAGCGGCTCGAGGCACTTGGCGAACCTGGCAAAAACCAAATCCAGACTTTCAATGACGCCGCGCGGGTCGGCAACCGTGCTCAGCATCAACTTTGCTCGATCCAGATCATCTAAGGCCGGTAAAATTGCCTCAACCGCCTTTTGCACGCCCACGTTGACCGATTCCTCGCGCTCCCGATCGGTGCGCTTGCGGTAGTTTTCAAAATCGGCCAGGATCCGCTTGTAATAGTTCTCGGCATCACTTTTCTGTTTTTCCAGTTCCCGGTTCTCCGCTTCCAAAGCCGAGCAGTTCGGGCATGGACCAACATCTGCTGGCTGGGGCGGTCGGCCGCCGATGCCAAATTGCTCCGGTTCGACATCCTCGCCGGCGTACATGGCTCGATAAAACGCTTTAGCGGCATTGCGTCTATCTTGAACAGCATTAGCATCTTCATGCTTAGGCGGCGGTCCCGAACCAGCGACCTCTTCGGCTTTTTTTGTGTCGGCAGCTGCTTTAACCTCGCCAGAATCTGTCGAGTTTGTGCTGCTCACACCGTTCCGATTATCCTCATCCATCGCCATGCAAAGGTCTCCCACAAAATCTTGACATTGCAGCTTTTCGGAACACTTCCTACAAATACACCCATGCCCAGTGGAGTCAGCTTTGTAAGCGTAAGCTAGACCGCAATATCATGGACTTTGGCAGAATCGTTCTAACCTATAATTCTATGGCACCTTGGAGGCAATCCCGCGAGATTAGTCTTTTAACAACAAAAGCTGAGCTTTGTTTAAAGTATTCGCACGCAACGCTCGCTCTCGGTGCTCACCTGCTTTATCAGTAGAAGACGCATTTAAGGCGACAAATCGAGTGATCAAAGCCGCCAGCGCTAAGCATAGCAGTCAAGGCAAGGAGCCAACTTGAATTATCTCAGTCCATCAGCGAGACTGGCAATCTATGCCGAAGGGCAATTAGACCAACTAGCTGCCAAGACTGCCGCTGGTGTAATTCGTTACGGAGGCAATCCGATCGCCGCGATTATTGACAGCAAGTGCGCTGGCAAGAGCATCCGGGAAACAATGGGCATTGATTGCCCGGCACCGATCGTGGCGTCTTTGCAAGCCAGCCTGCCATTTAAACCTGATGCCCTTCTTTTAGGCACCGCCCCGGTCGGCGGCCAGCTGCCAGCCACCTGGCGCCAAGATATCGTGGCGGCTCTACGCAATGGACTGGACGTGGTCAACGGATTGCACGACTTTCTGGGCGAAGATCCTGAGATTAGAAGCGTTGCCGACAAGTGCCAGCGCACGATCTTAGACGTCCGCAAACCGCCCTCGGATTTGTCTATCGCCTCGGGAAAGGCAAGAGCGGTCAAAGCCTTTGTCGTCTTAACGGTGGGTACAGACAGCTCGATCGGCAAAATGACTACCACCTTGGAAATCGTCAAAGCGGCAAAAACAAGCGGTTTAAGGGGCAAATTCGTCGCCACCGGCCAAACGGGAATAATGATCGCCGGAGGCGAGGGAATAGCGATAGATAGAGTAATCGGTGATTTTATGGCTGGAGCAGCTGAGCGCTTAGTGCTCGAAGCAGCACAAAACAACGACTTTGTTTTTGTTGAAGGGCAAGGCTCACTTGCCCACCCCGGTTTCTCCGGCGTCAGTCTGTCCCTTATGCATGGAGCTTGTCCGAAGGCCATGATCCTCTGCCACCAACCAACCCGCACCCTAATCGGCAAATCAGCGGACTTTCCCATGATTAGTTTGCCGCGAATCATTGCCATAAACGAAGCAATGGCAGCGCTGATGCAGCCAGCAAAAATTGTCGCCATCGCTCTTAATACCAGCGGCCTGGATACAGCATCAGCCCAAGTAGCTATTGAAAAGACAAAGCGAGAAGTCAATCTTCCCTGCACCGATCCGGTCAGATTCGGTGGCGAAGTGCTTCTCGACGCCATTCTCACTCATAAGGAGCACATTGCTTAATGCAAACACGCCTGGGACATTTAAGTCTCTCCTTTGCCCCTTTGATCTTGAAAACAGCTCATCCTTTCGGCATTTCCTACGGCACAAGAGAGAGCCACCACAACCTGTTGGTCAAGCTCCAGTACGAAAATCTCGTCGGTCTGGGCGAAGCGGCACCGGCCAAATATCACGCCGAAAATCCGAAGACGGCTGCCGCTGCCTTAGAGACTTTCAATTGCCCGGAGATTTTGGGCGACGATCCGTTGGCCATCGCTGCCGTGTCAAGGCGAATGGATGCAGCCTTGAGCGGCAATTCATCAGCCAAAGCAGCGATCGAAATGGCCATGCACGACTTGGCTGGAAAAATAGTGGGCATGTCTACGTATAAGATGCTCGGGTTAATTGGTCTGCCGCAGACAATCACCGACTTTACAATCGGCATCGCCGATTTAGACCAAATCGAGAAAAAGACAGTTGAGGCGCTTTCCTCTGGCTACAAGATTCTCAAAGTGAAGCAAGGCACTGAAAACGATCGAGAGATTATCAAAAGAGTACGCAAGGTAGCCAAAGACATACCGCTGAGAGTTGATGCCAACGGTGCTTGGACAGCCAAACAGGCAGTGGAAATGGCTAAGTTTCTAGCCGAAGAGGGAGTACATCTGATCGAGCAGCCATTGCCAAAGTTTGCTCAGGTTGACGAATTTCGCTTCGTGCGGGAGCACTCGCCGATACCGATCTTTGCTGACGAGAGCGTCTGCACGTCAAGTGACGTAGCGAGACTGGCCGGCGCTATCGATGGTGTGGTTGTGAAGTTGGCCAAAACCGGTGGCCTCTTGCCAGCACTGAAAGTAATTCATACAGCGCGTGCGCATTCGATGCAGGTGATGTTTGGCGGCATGATCGAATCGTCGATCGGTGTCACTGCCGCCCTGCACTTGCAAGGTCTGTGCGATCACCTCGATATGGATGGCGCTTTGTTACTTGCTGATGATCCTTATCAGGGAGCTCGCTACGATAATGGATTTATGCAAATGCCAGATCTACCAGGACTTGGTGTTGTTGCGCGCGCTCCCAAGGATTAACAGAAAAACAGACAGTTTTTCTCTCAAATGGCAACATCTGAATTTGAAGAGGGGTTCACCTCATTAGTGATTTCACCATAAAAGCCTAGTTCACCAGTTGTCAGTAAACGGTTTGTGGTGCTAGAACCGCCTTTCTTGGTACTGCAGATTCGATTATGAAAAGTTGCTAGCAACAGCTTGCCAATAACGTAAGCTGCTATTTCATACCCAATCACCCACAGGCGTGATCATCATGAAAAATCGGCTTAGGGTATCCAGTTCGGTCGAAAAACAAACGCGTGGCAAATTTGTTCAAATAGCGCTTCCCTTGATACTGGGTGTGACATTAACAGTCGCGTTTAGCGTTGGTGCTACAAATGGCTTGCTCAAAGGGCAGCTGACAACTACTGCGCATCCAAATAAAAACACCGCGCCAAAAGCGGCATCAATTCCTCCTGCTTATTCAGCAGTAAACAATTCGAGCGCTTCGGAGCGTCTTGTTGATAAGTATGGTGCGCCAGCCAAGTCACCACGTGTAGCGGCGGCAATCCGTAAAGCTGAAGTAGCAGTGGATGCCAAACAGGCTGCTGACGGGCTAGAGGCTTTGGAGAATGGATATATGCATCATGGAACCAGCCAGATGCAACTGATCATGCACGGTTACGTGCCACCGGGCATGCCACCACAACAAGCTGCCATACTTTATGGCGCACTGCCAAAGATTCCGAAAATGCCGCAAATGGGTCCAATAACACCAGAGATGGCTGACCAGCTTGCAGGTGTACCAGCAGATCCGGCAGCGGGCTTGACGCCAGGATTTAGCCGCGAGGGCGTCGAGGCTCAAAATCAAAAGATCTTTGACAATTATACGCGGCAGCGGTTCGGACCGGTTTATGTTCCGCCATTGCATCGAGGTCATAACTGGCTCGCAACACATACTCAACGAACTACCAGCGGTTCAATTGTCGAGAGAGATAACCAGATGAGCCTTATTCAACCGCAGTACGCTTATAGCGGCGGAAATGGGCCCGCCTCAATTCGTGAAATGACCGATTCGAGCGGAAACACTCAGGCTGAATATAACTACGATCCTTATGGACGGCAGACAAAAATCCAAGGCAGTCTAAGCAGCGATTTTGGATACGCAGGAATGTACGTTCATCAACCGAGTGGATTAAATCTCGCTGTTCATCGAGTTTATAGTCCCGCGTTAGGCCGTTGGTTGAATCGAGATCCGATTAATGATCCGACGTTCAGGATGACGCCGCGTTCGCCCGAACCAAGAGAGCCATACGCATCATCGACAGCTAGCAATGTTGCACAGTTAGTGACTTTGAATTCAGCTAGTATCCGCCTACCTAAGATAATGAACGCTTATGTTTACGTGAACAACAATCCTATCAGTTTCACCGATCCGAGCGGGCTGTCCATTGGATTGCCTCAGCCAATTCCCAAAAAACCTGACAAGAAAAAGAAATGCCCGTCAGATGGTGATGATCCCGGGCTCGAATGGAACGAATGTTTGGTGAGATGCAACGGCTGGGGCGAGGGAACTCCAGAATGGGAAGACTGCATGATCACATGCTTGGGTGGTTATTAGCCGATTCCATCGCATAGGAACCGATCTTGTGGACCCAGGAGACATCCTTCAACGCCTAGCCGACAGATACTCTCAATGCCGTTCTTACTCCGATAGTGGAATGGCGAGTTTCAATACTGTACAAAACAAGCAAGAGCGCATTGATTTCAGGACCCGGTTTATAAGGCCGGACTACTTTTGCTTTGAATGGCAAGACTATGGTCCGCGACGGGGGAAATCAGAAGAGTTTTCCATGATTTGGTCCAACACAAAGGAAATCGTTAGGTCCTCTCCTCACGGTCTGGAACAGGTGGAAAATCTTCGAATGGCGATTGCTGGGGCAACCGGCTCCTCGGCTGGCGCAGCTCATATTGTGTCATCGCTGTTATTTGATGAGGTACGTTCCAATTCCAAGAACATACTGAACCTTGTGGAATTAGAGGTGCTGCGAGAGGAAGTGCTGGAAGGTCAAAACGCTTATGTTTTAAGAGGCTCATTGTTTAAGAAAGGCGATCATTTACTTTGGGTATCAACCAATGACTTTAGCTTGGTTCGGGTCCTTCAAGATAAATCGCGCACGGCTGCTGAATCTAAGAGCGAGCACGAAGCCTTCCTCGCAAATAAAGAGCTTATGGCTAGATTGTCTGAACGTGGGATAGCGCCTCCGTTGGAAATGCAGCATGCGGACTGTCGGTACTGTACGGACTATACGTATTCAAATCTGTCATTTGACGCCTCCATAAGCCCGTTACCCCGCCCAACATCAATCTGAATTGTGGAACAAGGTCGCAATAGATCAAAACATTCCCGTCAGTTAGCGTTCGCGCTTGCAATTCTTGTGGTGGCTTCAGAGGTAACTCTGCAACCATGTATTGCCGCCGATTTCCAATTGGAAGGTTTCGGTTACATCAAGGCAAAGAACTATGCCAAAGCTATCGAGTGCTTCAATTCGGCATTGAAAGACAGTCCAAAGAGTTGGCAGATTTTACAGAGTATCGGAAACTGTTATATGGAGCTTGGGCACTATGACACAGCGATTGCGTATTTCCAAAAATCAATCGAGGCTGGTGGATTGCATGCCATCCAATGCAATAATATGGCGGCGGTGTACCAGCGATTAGGTCAGGCTGATAAGGCGTTATCCTGGTTGAAATTGGGCTGCGGGGTAGATCCGACAATGGCAGCTGACCCAGCGACCCAAGCTGCGATCAGTAAGTTGCGAGATCCAGCAAACAATCCGAAAGGCTCCCTAAATTCTCCTGACTATTTATCGAGCCTGGTCTCTGTAACTAAGTGGGCTAACAATGCAATGCCGTTTAAAGTGTATGTGAGGCAAAATCCTCAAATTCCAAGCTTTTATAGACCATTCACGGAGATGGTTCATGATTCGATGGAAGAATGGTGCAATGCCAGCGGCAATGCTTTCTCGTATAGATTTGTCGATAACGCGGATTCCGCAAATTTGATCTGGGATTATACTGACCACCAGGAACTTTGCACATCAATCCACGAACTCGGTATGGAAGGAGCTACCGAAATGAGAATTCGCATGGACGACAATAAGACTGACAAGGCAAATATCGTGATTTTAGTAAAGGATACCCCGACAGCGTCAGCGTTCCGTAGTCCGGTGTTTCTCAAGAGAGTGTGTTTGCATGAACTGGGACATGCCTTAGGAATGCACGGCCATTCGCCAAACAAGGACGATATCATGTTCCCCAGTGCTGTTTGGGATGGTGAGGACAAGCTCAGTGAACGTGATAAGAACACAATTCGACGGATTTATCAACGGTGAAGCTCCAATATTCTCGAAAGTCACCCAGACAGCTATCTAGCAAAAACACGCTTGATTTTGGATTAGAGCCGTAGGTACTTCGCGCGCCCGCTATTTGGGGTGATGATGCGGTCGGTTCATCAGCCCCATTTGGCGATCCGGTCCTTAATCAAGTCAATCGTCGATGGTGCATAGAGTCGGAAATTCAAAATCTTCTTCTTGCCAGAAATCGGCAGCACAGCCTTTTCCCCGGAGATATCACAAATGATCAGATCGGCATGTTTGATCATGTAATTCAGCTCTTTCAAATCGGATGGAACGACGCTGCGAACAGCTATTTCCTCGCCGCGATTGGCTGCCACGAGTTTGGTGGCGATACGCGTCAATGTTTCGCTAACTGAGACAAGCAAAACCAAACTGCCAGCCGGCAATTGAGTGGCCGTCTCGATTTCGGCCCTCCCTGGCTCGATGTTGCAGACGATCAAGCGAGTCGGATCGGAGATCAACTCTTGAAAGGCAAACAGATGGTATAAGCTGGTGACAATTAAAGCATCGTTGTGGTTGTTACTTTTCAACTGTTCGATCGTACATGTTTGTACCGGCAGATCGAAATGCGGCATAAGCTCAGCCAATAATATCGGGTGAAAGTCGACATTGGCGTCGACAGCCAAGATCCGGCGAAGCGGTGGGCGGTTAGCTATTCTTTCGTAAGCTTGTTTTAGTTGCTCGCGTGAATAGCCGCGCTCTTGGGCTCTGGCCAGAAACTGATCAACCATCGCATCCAAGTCCTTTTCGCGATTCAGTTCAACGGAGTCTGTCCGACCGGCTACCCGCACGCCACTGCCTTGACGAATATCCAGCAGTCCTACTTCGGCCAAATGATTGTAAGCGGCTGTGACAGTACTATAGTGAATGCCCAGTCTCTGAGCCAATGACCGGATGCTAGGCAGCTTCTCCTTATGCTGCAAAATGCCGGCAGCGATTTGCAAGCCAACCTGCTCAATAATCTGATCGCGAATGGGAACGACGCTGTCTTTGTTGATTGTGATTTTCATCGCCCAGAAGCCGCCTGAAGGTTAGCTAAGGTGAGCTAAGGTTAGCTAAAATTACTTGGACTGTCCTTTATCTGATTAATGATACAGAGGTTCTTAAATAGCGGAAATAGCGAAAATCGCTGAGCTGGCAATGAATCAAGGATGTATTGTGCCGACTAAGTGTTTTCCACATTGATTTTAAAAGCGAGCACAATTATTCTTCCTTCTGGATCGTTCTATTGGATCGTTGTCCAAATCTTAATAAATTGGGCTAAGTTCCGCAAACGGCAATCCGAAATTGACACTGACGCTAATCAAAATTTCGAGCTCCCCAGCATGACCCATTCACTGCACGACGATTTCTCCCGCTCACCGGTAGCTAATTTCAATCTACGCCCGTGGTGGTATCTCTTGATCATCGAAATGGGTGTAATGATCAGCATCCCGATCTTCGTTGTCGGCGGCCAATTAGGGCTCGGGCTGACATTACGCGATTTGGTCTTATCCACCTTTGCCGGTGCGGCCATCCTTGGCGTGATTGGCAGCTTGACTGCTCGCCTTGGCGCAGTGATGCGCTGCTCAACCGCACTGATCGCGCGCATCACCTTCGGCGAGAAAGGTGCGTCTGCGATCTCGATGCTCCTGGCTATGGGCGTGATCGGCTGGTGGGGTGTGCAGACAGAAATGTTTGCTAACGCCATTGTCCAATTAGCAGACAAGTTATTTCATTTATCATTATCGCGCGAGCTCACCATCCTCTGCGGTGGCATGGCCATGATCACTACTGCCGCCTTAGGCATCCGGGCGATCGGGAAATTGAGCTATCTGGCAGTACCTTTGTTGATCACCGGGCTTTTGTATGCCTTAACATCAGTAGTCAAAGCCGGCACCATCGAACAGGTGTTGCTCTACCAACCCACTCATTCAGCACTTAGCTTTGGCGCTGCTGCCGCCACCGTCGCCGGTGGCTTCATTGTCGGCGCCGCGATGAATCCTGATTACAGCCGCTTCGCCCGCAACACTCGCCACGCCGTTGGTTATGCTCTCGCTGATTATGCCGTTCTTTATCCACTGCTTTTGATCGCCTGCGGCGTCATCGCTATCGGTTTTCAAAGCAATGACATTATGATCCACCTGGTGCCAGCCGGGTTTTCCTGGATAGTTCTGGTAATGATGATGTTTGCCACCTGGGCGGCTAACGATTGCAATTTATATTCATCATCACTCAGTCTGGCTGCTGTCCTACCCAAATTCCAGCGTCCGCAATTGGCGATTGTCGCTGGCATAATCGGCATCTGTTTGGCGGAGTTTCGACTGGCTGAGCATATGATCTCTTTCCTCACCCTGTTGGGAATTCTGATCGCACCGATGTCTGGTGTCTTTGTGGTCAACGGCCTTGGCCGCCGGGCACCGATCACCCTCCAAGAACTAGATACCGTCAGGCAGTGGCGCTGGGGACCGATTTTCGCTTGGGCTTGCGGGGCGACACTCGGATTCATCGCCACACCCAAAGAAGCGCTTGGCTTAGGACTGATACAACTAACGACTTTGCCAACGCTAGACTCGGTAATTACAGCTACTGTTGTTATGCTGGCGATCAAGGCTGGACAACGGCAATTATCGAAGATAGAACTAGCCGGAAAAATTCCAAGCGAAGCCGCCCTTACGGCAGAAGCGGAACCTGTGTTGTCCATCAAATAAGGAAACCGGATAACGTCGGCAGGCTCGCCATGCTCTTCTCAACGCGAACCGGCGCTTGCTTAACGTGGATCTGAACGTGGATCTTAATGTGGAAATGATCCGTTCATAGCATGATAAAACTTGATCAGCGATGGGCCTAAAACCAAGAGCATCAGAGAAGGCATAATCAAAAACCACAACGGAAATGCCATATAGATTGGCATTTTCATTGCCTTTTCTTCGGCCTTTTGACTAAGTTTCTTGCGAACGAAATCACTTTGCGAGCGCAGTATCCTAGCGATGCTCAATCCTAACTTATTCGCTTGACCAAGAGCCGAGCCGATTGTTTTCAGTTCATCCACACCGGTCCGATTATACAAATCTTGATAAGCCTTCTCCCGATCCACACCCAGGAATATTTCGCGGCCAAGAGTATTCAATTCATCGCTGAGAGCAGAAGTTATGCCGGAGTCACCAGAGGAAACCTTCTGCACAGCGGAATCTAAACCGACGCCGGCGTCAACACAAAGAATCATCAAGTCGAGAGCCTGCGGCAACGCTTTTCGTATTTCATTCTGTCTGCGCGTAACACAAACGGCCAGAACCACGTCTGGAATAAACCACAAGACAAGCACAATAGCTAACACCACATATAGTGGCAACACAAACAACAGAAACAATGAAAGAAAAGGCAAATATAATTTCACACTGGCAAAATCACCAAAGATCAGATTGTTCCGCCAACCGGCTTGAATCAAGAGTCTATTAGTCCTAGCGAGATATTTCTCCGGAAACAACAAAAGAAAGGTTCGCGCAGGCTTTGCCAGCCAACCTGGGCTGTGAGACTCCGTTTCCTGGCCCACACCCAAAACCAGCACAACAAGACTGAGCAGAGCAGCCAACCAAAATTCCGGATATTCAAAAAAAGCTGCTGCTTGCACCTGAATCTAGACCCTCATCGTTGACATTCGCCGCATGACATAGATGCCGGCTACCTCTAAAATTATCACCGCACAAAGCAAGCCTTGACCCATTTTGTCTTGTGTCAATAATTGCAGATAGCCGGGGCTCATCATATTTAGTACCACCGCTAAAAAGAGCGGGAGCAAACCAACAATCCAGGCCGACAATCGACTTTGTGATGTGATTATTTTCAATTGGCGCTTTAGTTTCAAACGCTCACGCAATGTGTAATTGGTTTTGTCGAGTAAGTCAGAGAGGCTTCCACCAACCTCCGCTTGGATGGCCACTGCCCGCCTGATCAGATCCAATTCGTATGAGCGGAAGCGTCTGGCCGAATAGACGAGCGACTCAGACAAGGGCTGCCCTAAATTCATGCGGTTTAATATCGCCGAAAACTCCTCGCCGCAAGGATCAGGTACTTCGTCGGCTACCGCTTTTACCGCTTGAGCGACGCTATGCCCGCTCCGTAAAACAGCGACCATCAGATCAATAGCATCAGGCAGTTGCTCGCAAAACTTCGTCCGTCTGGCTTCCGCCCTGGCTTTCAAAAAGCACAGCGGCAAAGCCGCTAAGATCAGTCCAGCTAAAGCAGACAACCACAAATTAGCTTCCAAGGCAAAAGCCAAGAGAATGGGCAAGCAAAACAAACCGGTAGCGACCAAAACAATCGCAGAAAATTGCTCCTCCATTCCCGCTTCAATCACGAGATCCTGCAAAGCATTTAACTGATCATGCAAAACATCAAAGCCTGGCCAGTTCAATTTGAACTGGAACGTCTTGTTGGCGAAGCGTTCGGGATTTTTGAGGAGACTGACCGGAACTTCACTTGTCGCAGTTTGTGATTGCCATCTGGCTAAACGTGAGGCGATAACACCACGTTGGCGATGCTTAAAGCGGATGCGGGTGAAGACCACCCCACCGATCACCGGCACAGAAAGAGCTGCCACTATAAATTCAAGCTTCATCTTGGGCCTCGCCCACTTTGGCCTTTTCCGGCGCGGTAAATAGCTCCGGTCGCAACTCTATACTCGCCTCTTTGAATTTTGTTTCGTGGTAGGGCCTTAAGCCACAGGCGACGTGGGCGCCTAACACTCTCTTAGCACCATCCAGTCCCCGTTGTCGAAACTCGAAGAGTTCCTGCAGGCTAATAACACCGTCCTGCACGCCGGTAATTTCAGCGATACTGACGACACGGCGGGTGCCATCCGGCATCCGTTTGATCTGCACGACTAGATCAAAAGCAGAACCAATTTGCTCGCGAATGCTCCGTTGTGACAGCTCGATCCCTGCCAGAAGTACAAGTGTTTCAATGCGACTGAGAGCATCACGCGGAGAGTTGGCGTGCACAGTGGTCAGAGATCCCTCGTGGCCAGTGTTCATCGCCTGCAGCATATCGAGCGCCTCGGGACCGCGTACCTCGCCAACTATAATTCGATCCGGACGCATTCTTAACGCATTTTTGACGAGGTCTCTTTGGCTGACCGAACCCTGACCTTCAATATTAGATGGCCTTGACTCGAGCCGGACAACATGTCTTTGCTGCAGTCTCAACTCTGCGGTATCTTCGATGGTGACAATCCGTTCGTGATCGCCAACGAAACCAGAAAGGGTGTTTAAAAGTGTGGTTTTTCCAGCAGATGTGCCGCCGGAGATGAGAATATTCAATCTTGCTTGCACAGCAAATGCGAGAAATTCAGCCATTTCCTGCAGTTAAGCCGCCGCTGGCAATGAGATCGTTCACCGCAAATGGTATTTTGCGGAAACGCCTGATCGAAAGCGTCGGCCCGTCCAAGGCTAGAGGCGGAATAATAGCATTCACTCTCGAGCCGTCTGGCAGGCGGGCGTCGACAATGGGCGATGACTCATCTACTCTGCGGCCGATGCGGGCGACTATCCGGTTGATAACGTGCAAAAGATGACTGTCGTCACGGAAGCGAATGTCTGTTGCTTCCAAAACGCCATTGCGATCGATCCAAACGTTCTGATAACCATTGACTAAAATGTCGTTGATCATCGGATCGGTTAACAATGGCTCGAGTGGCCCCAGTCCCAGCGTTTCGTGCAAGACATCGCGCACTACTCTATGACGTTCGTCTACCGTCAAGGGTAAATGTTCTTCATCGATCAGAACGTGTAAGGTACGCTCAATGGCTGCTTCTAACGGCTCCGCCTGATCCAAAAGCATGAGCGCCTGAACGTCAATATTTTCAACAAGACGAGTGTGAATTCTGTTCTTTAAATCTTGATACGCTTTTCTTTGCGCTGCGTCTTTGAGTGCCGCGTCCTCTAACTCAGCGTGTCCACTGCGCCCTGACAGCATTCCGGATAAAGACAGCCTGGCCGAGCCTGGCGTGCGCTGATCATCGGACTGACCAAGAGAAGTCTTAGCAGAACTGCCGGTGTTCGCTTGAGCAGGATCAAAAACGGTAGCCGTCTGGGATTCGTTTTGGAAAAGCAGCTGACGAAGATTAGACACGGTACTACCTCGCACAGACTGACCGCTTAATGCGATCAGCAAGTTTTTGAATAGCCTTTGTATAGGCATGGGTCGGGTGGGCCATACTGATCGGCACACCGCGAATTGAACACTCCCAGGCGATGGGAGAGGCATTGGGCAAGCTGAGAATCGGTTGCTCATTGAAGCAATCGCCTAGTTGCTGCTCCACCGCTCTATATTTTGATCCCGATCGATTTAAGACGCAAATGATTTTATCCTGCTCATAACCGAGTTCGCGAAAGATGCCAAGCCATCTTTGAGTTGCTGCTACACCCGAGACTGTTGCCTCAAAGACCAGGACAATCTTGTCGCACAGATCGGTAAGGTTGACTAAGTGCTTGTCCAAATGCCTGGGCAGGTCAACAATCCAAAACTCATTGTAGGGGCGGATTAAGCGAAGACAATCGGCCATTTGCGTCAAATCAGTTTTGATACCAGCCTGTCCATCAAGCGGTGCCGACAGGAAGCTCAAAGAAGAATCATTCACCGCTGTCGCGCATGCGTCATACAATTGTCTGTCGATGTTCGGTAGACGAGAAACCATTGCCAAAATGGAATGAGGCGGTTCATTACCCAGGAGATGGGCGATGTCTGGTTGCTGAAAGTTAGCATCGAGGATAGTCGTCGAAATCTGTTGCTGGGCAAACACTGTTGCTAGATCCACAGCCACTGTTGTCGCACCAACTCCACCTTTGGCACCGAGCACAGCCACTATTGGTGATGCCGGAATTTCAACAATATCAGTGGTTCCAGCAATATCAGCCTCCTTGGATGCAGGCTCATTTGCCGCAACCGTGGGCACCGGAGTGGCCGCTGGTGACGTGTGCGGATCGGCTACGCTCTTGCCTCTCGCCAAAAATCGATTCAAAATCAATGAGTTACCAATCAAATTTATTGCACCTGTTTTATTGCATCTGTTGCCAAAGCTGTCACTGTACGTTGGGTCACTAGCGGTCTGGGTGATAACGCTGGGCCCAAAACCAGTCCACGCGGGCATGCTGTCACACCGTTTGTCGAAGGGTCCCATTGTCTGGGAAGAAATGGGGCAACGGCTGGCGGTAAAAGTATCCCCAAGTTAGTGGGGATGCCGGAAAATCCTGTGGCCGAACTAGCATTGCGCACTGGCACTGAGCGGCCGATGGTCACCGTGATCGTCGGTGGGTTGCTTGCGAAATTAACCTGAGTGATGGCTAAGTAAGCAAAACCAATGACGGTATTAGCAGAAGCAAAAAGCGGATCAGCAGCCAAAATCGGCATTATATAAAATCTTGCTGGCAGAGTAGCCATTGCCTGGGCAATTTGCACTTGCCTGGAAAGAAAGGTCGGATCTTGCGGATTAAAGGCATACAGCTGACTGCCATTTTCGACTGTCGCCGGTAAAATTGTCGGCTGGCCAGTAATGGCACCAAAATAGTTGAGCAGCCCCTCCAACTGGTTGATCGCCGCATTACCCTGAGCCGATCCGTAATAATTGGAAAAATTAGCACCACTGCCGGTGGCGGATACATTGACCAAGCACCCTTTTAGATGACCTGGCGTCGTAGTGCTAGAAGCAGGGGAGACCAGATCAATTGTATAAGTGCTAACTGTTCCCGACGAGCTGGTGATCGGCGCGAACTCCAAATTGCTCACCGCCAAAGGCAGGGTGGCAAAACCGACTAAATCGGCCGCCCGAGAATTGGCCGGCGACGAGGACGGTGGTCCGGCACCGATACGTGTTGCCGGCTGTCCCAAAACTTCCACCATCCTGGTCGAGCTGAAAGTTCGAACACTCTGAGGCACACCCTGGCTGAAGGTCGTATAAAGCAATGGCAAGAAATATTGTTGCAGCGCCGTGGTGTCACTTCTGACGCCGCTGACTTGGACAAAGAATTCTTGAGAATCGAGCGGATTCGGGACAAATTGAATGTCCGCGTTGGAAAATACAACCGGCTGACTCGATACCCCCATATGTACTTGATTAGAGGGCGGTTCAGGTGGACCTGATTCAGCCCAATTCCAGCCAGCCGCTCCGGCGGAGACAATGGCAGAGCTGATATTTGCTTGGGCGCTATTTGTGGAATAGCTGCCATTACTATTGGTGGCAAGTGATAAGCCATATAATGCAGCGGTCTGGGCCGCAAATTGCAGTTGGCGGACAGCTTCGAAATTTCTGGTCATATCGACACTGACACCAACCATGCCCATAATCAGAATGACGGCCATGGCGATAAAAGGAGTAATTGATCCGCTATTGCTGCGGGACACCAACCCTCTCCTTATGACTGCCTGCGAAAATATCTACCATCCACTGCAAAGGCCCGGCGCCCGGCTCCGTGTCGAGCTCGATCTGCGGTGGTATAGGCGGCGGTGGCAGGGCCGCCACTCGGCCAGCTGCTGCTTCCCTCGCTGCCTTTGTCGCGATAATCTTGTCCGTCTTGGCTACCGCCGGTAGCAGATCATCGAGACTGGCGCCATTAAGTTGCTGCTCTACCCGGCTCAACCGATTGCGAAGGACGAAACGAATTTTGCCGGTTTCGGCAGCTTCGGTAATTGCTTCCGCCAAATCAGGCGTCACCGCCAAGGTAATCAAGTTGTTGGCACTCTGATTGCTTCGTCCCAAGGTCGCTTCTTTTGGTACAGCCATCAGCACTCTTGCATCCTGACAGATAGTTTTGGTGAATCTCTTGCCGTCCTTCGCAGACACTGCCAAAACATCCACTCGATCGTCGGGCGCAATTGCATGATCGACCGCAGCATCGTCAGATAGCGCCAGGGTAATCGCCCTCTCGTGGGTTTCCAAATTTAACGACAGACCATCGTGCCCGGGGAAAAGCATGTCGATCGTGATTGGCTCCCCGCCAGACAAAAACGATCTGGTCACTCGACCGTCGATATCGTTCAAAGAGGTGATCATATCTTTGGTAGCAAAGCACTTCGGTACGGCGAGAAAACTTACAGACATGAAACCCAGTCGGGTGCCTGGTGGCAGATCGCGCCTGGGAGCAACCACCTGAACGAACTGCCCGGGAGCCGCCTGATGAGTCGCGCGCCACACTCCTGAGACAGCAAGCAGAACAATGGCCACTACGGCGATCAAAGTAAGTGAATTGTTTTTCTTGCGGGCTGGCTTCAGCTGCGACACAGACTTGTCCCAAGAAGTGACGGCTGCCAGATTAGGTGCTGTTGGAGCGGCCATGGAATATCCTCTTTATTGTTGGTAAATCTCTTCGCCGGCAGTCGCCCGCTGTGTGATTGTGAAGTTCAGAAATCTGACCGGTACGATGTTTACATACGGAGCTTGCGTGGTCGTCTTACTGAATGGATTGGCGATCAATTCAAACGGATAATCAATTCTTACTTGCACCGTGCCAGCTGGCGTTGTATCTCCGACCCCGTCGGCGTCCCAGGGGATAATCTCCACGCGAGAACCATACGGTAGGTTACCGGTTGAGCCTTGCGATAACAGTCCCGCCGAACCGAGCGCACTGTAAATCACAGAGTTAGGATTGGTCGGAGAACCGGTGACGCTAAACCCACGCACCATGCTGCGCACAGCATCGTCGCTCAAATCCGGTGTCCGAGAAGCAGTTTTCGGCCCCTTCTTGAGCTGCGTACAGTAATACCTGCGTGATCAGAAAATATCTGCCAAAGAAAAGAATGGCTACTAAAAGTAAAAGAAGAAATGGAAAAGACAGGGCCATTTCGATCATCGACTGCCCTCTCTGATATTTCCAATGGCGATTCTTCTTCGGTGCGTTTCTCTTGATCATTTGCCTCTTCAATTCAAATGGCAAGCTGCGACTGATCTAACGGATGTCGCAGGAGGAATCCAGTTGAGCGGACTTCCTCCCGTTAGGCGGCCTATTCGTGCCGGTCACTACCGTTATTGCGGCTGCCAAGGCGGATTTGATTTACCGCTGACACCGTTGGTAAAGATCGAACCTGGATCGGCGGATTGATCATCTGGGTCGTTAATATTCACTAGAACCTGGCGGATAACGTCTGCGGAAGCGTGTCCCAATCCACCCAGAACCAACATGCAAACGGCAGTCACGCAACCGATGCCGATTCCGTATTCGACCATGCTCTGCCCTCTTCTGCTTCTTCGTTTCATTTTCGTCTCCTTCAATAAGTTACGGGTTACTGGTTGGCCTAGCGACCTGACATTCATTTACACTAAACTTAGTCGATAGTGAAAATCACATGCAATCAGCCTGTCATTTATTGCGAATAATTCTCATTACCGAATGAGCAGTTACGATACTACGCCGTTCTATGCCAGTCAATTAATTGGTAACTAATGTATCTAACAAGCTGCTTATTATCGGGCGTCTTGAGACTACGGCGCTCGAGTCAGATCGGACAATCAAGCTATCCTGGCAATAGCCTGGATCTTTAGATGTTCACAAATCTGCACTTATTCTCAATAACATTCTCAAAAAAGCGACAAGAACGAAGCGTCCTCTTGAGAATCCAACCGTTCTCATCCGAGTCGTTTGTCAGTACAGCTCCGACCAACAAATTATCGTTAGTTAGAAAAATTGCCTTTTCTTCTAACAAAGCGGGGTTGAGTCTGAAGAGCGACAGCATGCCAAATAATGATCCTCTTGCCCCACCTGGGAAGATTATCAGGATGCAAATTTCCCCAACACGCCGCGCTTTCATACTTTTGTCCGTGTTAGAAATCTTCCGAGTTTTTCTAACTAAAGAACCTGATGTAAATCGGAATCACTACCTAGCGTAAAATTTCATAGAACTCTCGATCGTTTGAAGAACATCCAGGTACTACACACAAAAGAGGTTGTATGGCTGCCGATTTCGCCAAGCGCCGCGCGCCACGCTACGGCGAGACGCAACAAATGATCGCTGACATCGTCAAACGCCTGCCGCAAGGCACTCACCTGACAGCGCCAGAAGTTTACGAACGGACCAGAGATTTAGGCCTCGACGTAAGCCTGTCCACCGTTTATCGCGCCTTGCATCGTTTGAAATTGCATGGCAACGTTTCCACAGTTAGCGGTGAACGCGGCTTACGTTATGAAATTGCGGATGCAACCTCTAACCACGGCCACCTGATCTGCTTAAGCTGCGGTACCACAATTGAGTTTGTTGATGAGCTGATTGCCGGCTTCGGTAAAAATGTCGCGGAACGGAAAGGCTTTGAACACACATCCAGCCGATTCGATATTCTTGGCTATTGCCGAGAATGCAGTGCCAACGACTTTGGACATCAACTACAGCAGAGTCTCGTTCACCTAGCTAGCGCCATGGAGCTAGCTCAGAACAGCGAAAAAGAGCTGACTCGAGCGATCGAACTTTTGGAGTTGCGCAAGTTGGGCAAGAGCGTCGCGATCGTGCAAACAGTAATAGATAAATTGACTGAGGCCATACAAGATTGCCAAGATTCGATTACTTTGGCCACTAAAGGTAGTTCCGCCTAGCGTCTCTTGGCCAGCACTGCCAGCGTTCGTTCGGCGTTTGTCCCGGCCGATTCTTGCAGATTCAGACGTTGCTTCGATTGCCTTAGGTCAACTTCCGATTCGAAAATGATTTGTTCTAAATAACGCAAAGATACCTTGCGCTTCGCCTCGATTTCTTGGCGCTTGACCAGCATCTTCGGCAATAACTTGACCGCCCCCCAAACACCTTGAAACCAGGCAGCGATTTGGCCACTACGCACGAGAATTACAGCCAGATAATATAGCTGCCAGTAAAAGATTTGTGGCAAGAACTTCCAGAGCAACGGTGTCGGAATGTTCTTTACGATTGTGTTGATATTATTCTGCGATGACAGCCTAACAACAAGAGGGTTGTAGCCACTACCGGTAGTACCACAGCCAAGATGATAGACAACGGCAGTGGGTACGTAATAGCATTTATAGCCAGCGCTCTGGGCGCGTAAGCCAAAGTCTACGTCTTCCAAGTAGGCAAAATAATCGTCATCGAAATAGCCAACCGTCTGAAACAGAGATCGCCTGTAAAACGCGGCCCCACCGCAGGCGCCGAGAATGTAGCGAGCGGTATGGAACCGTCCAGTGTCATGTTCGCGGTGGCCAATTCTACCCGGTAGTCCACCCCGCCTATACCCGTCTCCAGCACCATCTAGCATTGTGTGATCATCGTAGGCGAGCATTTTGCAGGCAGCGCTACCGATTTCCGGGTGCGCCTGCATGGCCGTCACCATCTCCTCCACCCATTTGCAATCGACAACAGTGTCATTGTTCAAGAGGGCCACGTATTCGCCAGTAGATTCTCTGATGCCGCGATTAACAGCCACACTAAACCCAGTATTAGTCGGAAATAACACTAGCTTTACTTGCGGATAGTTTCTTTCTAAGAATTCGACGGACCCATCTTTAGAGCCGTTGTCGACAACGATGATCTCCACATTGCCGTAGGTTTGCTGAGCAAGCGAGTCTAGGCAACCTGTCAGAAATTTCTTGCCGTTCCAATTGGGAATGACGATACTGACCAGCCCAGGCTGGCCATTCACTGAGCAATAACTATCGCCGTTGTTTGACACTATTCTTAGAACTGAAACCAACCGAAAGGAACTGAGACGAGCTGAGACGAGCTGAAACACAGCCACTGCGGTCATTTTACCGCGATTGCCAGGAGATGCCAGCGAAGAGTTTTGTAATGTCAGATATAATTGAGCTCCCACACTCGCAGCATTTTCGTGGCCAGTAAGCGACAGAAAATACTTTGCCTCACTCTCGAGCCGCTATCAGCGCTGATGGCCGGTCCCGCCATTCGTTGCCTGGAACTTGGCCGACAGCTAGCGCAAGAATTCGATGTTACTGTCGCTTCACCTTGTGCAGTTAATCCCCAGCTGGCGCTGCCGGAGCCCCCGGGTATGGCGGTCAAAAGCGGTTTGGGCAAGGGCCAGATCTACGAAATAGCGAATGACGCCGACATCATTTTTCTGCAAGCGAATGTATTGAAGCCGTTTCCCAACCTGGCTAATGCCGGCAAGTTTGTCGTTGTTGATCTTTACGACCCTTATTTATTTTCCTTGCTCGCTCAATACTCAAATGACCAGGCAACTGCCTCCTCCAGCTACAGACTGATGCATCAGGTGTTGGAACGCCATATGCTGATTGCTGACTTTACGGTCTGCGCTTCAGAGCGCCAGAGAGATTATTGGCTCGGCCGTTTCTGTGCACTGGGTAGACTTGATCCAAGGATGTGTAAGCTCGATCCCACAGCACGCAAGCTTATCGATGTCGTGCCTTACGGTTTGCCCAACAAAAAGCCGGTGCATCAGAAAGCGGCAATCAAGGGTATCGTACCTGGTATCACCGCTGACGACCAAGTGCTGCTCTGGACAGGCGGCATTTGGGATTGGTTCGATCCGTTGACGGTAATTCAAGCGGTCGCTCGATGTCATAAAGAGATTCCGCAATTGAGACTCTTTTTTATGGGCATGAAATCGCCGAACCCCCAGGTGCCGCTTATGCCTATGGCTTTAGAAGCACAGCGATTAGCTGCCGACCTCAAACTCCTGAACAAAGTAGTTTTTTTCAATGAAACCTGGGTCAATTATGAAGAGCGGGCCAATTATTTGCTGGAAGCAGATGCTGCGGTCTCCGCGCATTTTGATACGATCGAAACCCGCTTCTCTTTCCGCACCCGCATTCTCGACAATCTCTGGGCAAATCTGCCGACTCTCACCACCGCCGGCGATCGGTTGGCGGATCTGATTGCTCTTAAGGGAGCCGGATTTGCTCTTCCTTACAAGGACGTAGATGCTTGGGCCAGGGCCATCGCTACTATTCTTACTGACCACGCTTTTAATCAGCAATGTCGCCTGGCTTGTGCCCAATTGGCAGCTAACATGACCTGGGAAGAGGCTGCCAAACCGTTGCTTGCCTTCTGCCGGCAGCCCTATCATTTACCGGTCCATCAGAAGGTTACGATGCCTTCATTCTTGGAGCGAGCGCGCGCCGTTTATTCCCGCGGCGGCAAGGAACTTGTTTTGAAACGCTCGCAAGAATTGATTAATGACATGTTGAATTAGAGCTTGCCTATATTAGCTTTCGAGCTTGAAGGGCGATTTCTAAAAAGCTTCAAACTATAATGAAAGCTTATGCAACGGCAATTTTGCACTGGAGCGACATAAAATAAGGCTGGCTAAGAGCCCTTCCGCTCGCTTCGTTCCAGTCTTGTTCGGGCGAGCTCCAGTGCAAACCAAGGAAATCGATGCCAATAAGAAAGAAGTTGACGATACTGGGATCCGGCTCGGCAGGATTGACTGCCGCCATTTATGCCGCCCGGGCTAATCTTGAACCGCTTGTAGTGCAAGGTCTGCAGGCGGGCGGTCAGCTAACGATTACGACCGAAGTGGAAAACTTCCCCGGCTTCCCGGATGGCATCCAGGGGCCCCATTTAATGGAAGAAATGCACAAACAAGCCGAGCGGTTCGGCACTCAGTTTATCTATGACAACGCCGAATCCGTAGATTTAAGCAGCCGTCCGTTCCACGTTCGTACCAGTGGCGAAGAGATAATCACGGACGTTCTCTTAATTTGCACTGGTGCCTCCGCCAAATTACTGGGGCTGGAACCGGAGGGCAAGCTAATGGGTCACGGTGTTTCGGCTTGCGCCACCTGCGATGGCTTCTTCTTCAAAGACAAAGAAGTCTATGTCGTTGGCGGCGGCGATACAGCACTCGAAGAGGCGATGTTTCTCACACGCTTTGCCACCAAAGTAACGGTGATCCACCGCCGTGAGCAATTTCGCGCCTCGGCGATTATGGTCGATCGAGCCAAGCGTAATGAAAAGGTCCACTATTTATTGAATTCAGTGCTAGAAGACATAACCGACGTCTCGGCTGGTGAAGTGAAAAGCATCAAGGTGCGCAATCTGAAAACGAATAAACTAGAAGAACTTCCAGCCGATGGTGTTTTTATAGCAATCGGCCATAAGCCAAACACCGAATTGTTTGTCGGCCAAATTGCCATGAGCGAAGCTGGTTACATCAAAACAGACGGTGTCAAAACTACAATCAAAGGTGTCTTCGCTGCTGGTGACGTACAAGATGAAGTTTACCGTCAGGCGGTGACGGCCGCGGGCACTGGTTGCATGGCTGCTTTAGAAGCGCAGTGGCTTTTGGAATCAGAAGAAGATTCCCAGACACAAAAAAAGCCAGTGACTGGGACCGTGCCTAAATCCGAAGCGCTTGCTAAACCATAGCTATGCAGGCGGGCAGCATGAGAGCGGGTAGCTTACAGGAAAAGGCGGCAATTGAAGTACCGTCTACTATTGCCGAGCCGGATCTAGTCAAGATCGCTCGCGCTCATCCATGCGCGACACATCCTCTCTTTCAAGTGCTTAGAACCACGCGATTAACCCATGATCAAGCGGGAGCATTGCTGCGCAATTATGATGCTCACGCCAGCGTCCTGAGAAGACTTTTGCTGAAAGCCGCTTCGATCATGCCCGACTCTGCCGTCGGTTTTGTGCTAGAAAACGTGCGCACCGAATTTGGTGCCGGCAACTACGAAGACAGACATCAGCTTCAGCTCCTCGATTTGGCATGTCAGTGTGGAATATCGCTGAAGGAATTCAATAGTTTTCCGATTCAACCGGGCGTCAAGAGTTTTATCAAATCAGTCACGCCTTTGTATTTTCCGCTGCATCAAAAAAGCCATACGAACGAGCACAAAGCCGCCATCTCCGCCGGAGCAATCACGGCGACCGAAATACTGGCAATTGATGAATTCGAATCCATGCAGGTCGCTTTTAAGCACTTTGGTTTGGACAAACATATTTGGTTCGATCATGTAACAGTAGAGGTCGAGCATCAAGCTGAGTCGCTAGCCTTGGCTCAACATTTCATCGACGAATTTGATCAGCCAAGCGCTGTTCTAAGAGGACTCAAGGGCGTGCTGGCAGCAAATACTTTGCTCTACGACGGATTCTTAGCTGCGATTCGGTCGACATGAGACAAGACAAATTGAAAATAATCATGGCCGTTCGCTCCTTCTCTGAACACGGCGGCTTGGAGCTTTACGCCCATAGGACCATCGAAGGCCTCGTAGAACGAGGGCATCACGTAACAGTTGTCTGCGAGGAATCCGATTCCTCTTTTGCCCATGGCAATTGTGAGAAAGAGTTTTTTGAAAAGGCGAATTGCCGACTGAGAAAGTCAGATCGCATCAAACATCATTATTTGGCAGCGACAAAGGCCGTGCAAAGACTCAAAAATTTGCATGGCGAACTTTATTTCGACATCGTCCACAGCCAGCATTTACCGATGCAAGGTGCTGATGTCGTAAGCTTCCACAATCACACGGCAGCAAGACTAATCGCAGTCGGTCAGAATTGGGAACAACTGCTGACGAAAGCGAAGATGATTTATTCAACCGCTTATAAGAACCGATATCGCCAGGACGAAATCCTTTGTCGCGCGCCGGTCCTCATGTTTCCAGCCAATGTAATGCGAGATGATTTCAGACAAACATATAACCTGGATAGAACACATGATCTGTCCTCATATGTGGTGGCGCACCCGGGAGCTAGCTTTCCTGAGAAAGAGACAAGAGCGCTGACCAGCGACAGCACTGACACGAAATTGGCCGCGACAACACCGTTCACCTTTCTCTTTGTCGGCAAGGGATATAGAAAAAAAGGACTGGATATTTTGCTTTCTGCCTGCCACAAATTGAAGTCGCAGCAGATCGACTTTCGATTGCTCATCGCCGGTCTAAGACAAAAACCAATTGATCGCTTAAGGCTAAAGGCACTGGGACTATCAAAAGACGTTCATTATCTCGGTTTTCGCAAAGACATGAAAACAGTGTTTGCCCAGGCAAAAGCAGTTGTTTTGCCGTCGCGCATCGAACCGTTCGGCATGGCCCCGGTGCAAGGCATGTTGGAGGGACTTGTGCCGATTGTCAGCAAAGTCAGCGGCGTGGCGGAAGTGCTTTCGGACGGCGTCAATTCCTTGATTTTGCAAGATCACCTATCACCTTTTGAGCTGTCTCAATTGATGCAAAAACTGATCGAACAACCTGATCTTTGCCAGTTAATGGCCAGCCAGGCCAAAACTTGCGCCGATCAAATCACCTGGGACAAAACTGTCGATGCCACATTAAATGCATACGAAATAGTCATGTCCAGGCGGTCGGATTGGTCTACTGTCCGTCGTCCTTTTTGACTAAATTGTTCAATCGATTTTCTTCTCGATTTAACTGACCTTGCTCTTGCTTGGTGATATAGCCACCGTTTTGCCGAGCATCACGTTGTTCTTGGTGAGCAATAGAATGGTCGTCTTGTTCGAGCTTACCGAAGTTGCCGCCAAGATGCCCTTCATCCTTGTTGATGTTGTAATTCAAATTTGCATCACGGCTCAACACTTCCGATCGGCGTGGATGGTTTTGAACAAACTTGCTGTTCTTGTTATCGAGAAATGTCTCTTTACTGAGAGAATTCTCTTCTCGATTCAGTTGACCTTGTTGGCCCTTAGTTATGTAGCCGCCATTGTTCCTGGCGTCCTGCTGCTCCTGGCGCCGAATTGACATATCTTGGTTTTCTAGATGACCATATTTGCCACCAAGATGGCCATAGTTGTTATTGATCCGCCGATTGATATTGTTATCGCGTCTCACAACTTCCGCTCGGCGAGGATGCTTTTGCGACCAAGACTGGGCGAAGCTTGGGGCAGTGCTCGCTAAAACTAATATTGATAGCAAGGCCGGTACGCCTGCTCTTTGCAAAACGATCTTATCCATGAGTATTCTCCTTAAGGCGTCAAGTCCTTCGACCTGCCTAGAGCATCCATCAAAGATGTGCATATTTTATGAATCAGGAGAATGGCGTAAACAGCTCGCGTTTGGCTGTAGCAGCGCACTTTCTGGATGGACTGAGCCGTTCGTTGCGTAAAACGATCGTTAGGAGTTTGTGGAGAAAATGTGCACGCACCAAACCAACTTAGGCAATACCCCAAAACAAGGATGTGCTTCACGCGTCTGGTTGTTCCGCTGATGAAGAATCAGAAGTCGGGGCACATCGTCAATGTCTCCTCAGTTGCCAAACGTATCGCCCGTGCCGGAAGTTCCGGCTACAATGCTTCTAAATGGGCGGTTGGTGCCTTCTCTGAGGCATTGAGGCAGGGAGGTGTGCAGCGAGAATATTCGGGTCACCATCATCGAGCCCAGTGTAGCTAAAACAGAGCTGGCAGATCACATCCCTCACGAAGACATTCGCGAGCAAGTAAAACAGAGAACACGATCAGCCCTGACTTAAGCGCGAAGTTAATCAACGAAAGGTGGCTCAGACAATACGCCAGGGTACTTTTGTTCAGTTTTGTAAACGGCATAACCGAACGCAGCTATTGCCATACCAATGGGCGTTCCATACATTGTTCCTAAAACGGCTTCTACTGGAATTGGTCCCGCGGTAACGTAAAACCCTATGCCCGCTCCTGTAAGACCACCCGAAGCTCCCCCTATCATATATGTCTTGTCAAAAGAGTCTAGCGGGACGTCGTCTGCTGTTTTTCCCGCTAGTTTTATTTGCCCTTGTGTCAAATCCGCTTCCAATACGGGCTTGGCTGAATCCTTTTCATGGTCGACTTTGCTATCACTTACCATTTGATTGATCATGTTGACCTTTTGAGAATACGGCATTTGATCCAATTCTCTTTGCGCTTCTAGTAAGTGACCAGACTCCGCTTGATCAGTCAATTGACGCGCCCTTTCTGTAAATTTGTCCGACATGACTGTATCTCCGATCTTTTTGGATGGTTCTTGCTGTCTGTACACAAGGTGCGAACTTCTTGGACAGAGACTACATTAATTGTCAAAACCGACTGAAAACTCGAGCCTAGGCGAAGCGACACGTAGGGCTCATCACTTTAGCGCGTGCCAATCAGTAAGCTAACAGAGAACAGAATTCTCAGCTAGAATTACTGGTTCGCAAGTCTGGTAGCTACTGGTAAAGACGTTGTGCGATTCCTCGGGCCACAAATGTTTTATTGGCAAGAGGTATGGGAAAGCTCGATGGAAAGGTGGCAAACGTAACCGGCGCATCTTCCGGTTTTGGTGAAACAACCGCCAGAGCGTTGAGCAGCGAAGGTGCAGGAGTTGAGAGAACACAATCAATGGCTTCGCTCACAAGCCAGGATGTAGCCGACGCCATCATCTGGGCCCTTACACGCCCCAGTCATGTGAACATCAATGAAATCCTGATGTGGCCGACCGAGCAGCTGATTTAAGGTCGGGCTAATTTATCTAATGCAGCCTTCATATCACTTTGGCTGTCTGAAGCAACTCACAACCGGACCAATGGGCCACTCGATGGTCGTCAGACGCGAAGAAAAATGCAGCAGTGGTTTCGCACTAGAAAGATCAAATCCATACGGCTGGACCATCGTATTTATGTCGATCTCGGCCTCTGCCAGCTGCAGCGGCCACGGCTCGTGGTGAATCTCTCCGCGGCACACGACACCTTGACGATTTTGTACATAGAGACAATATCGATCCGTAAGAAATGACTCCAACGATCCTTTCTTTGCCAATTGCACCTCCGCTATCGGTCGGTAGCGCGCACAAAAGTTCACTGCACTCGGCGCATGGAAACGCTTGCTGACGTAATGAACCCAGCCAGAATTGTCGTGACCGTCTGCCACCAAGTCAGATTGTTCTTCAGCCATTGTGGAAACCAAGCTCATGTCAGCATCAAAGTACGGCAAGTGATACCAGGCTCGGGCAATACGCACAGCGATCGGATTGGAAGCATCAAGGCTGAAAAAGAAAACACCCGCGACACCATCCACGGTGACATAAGTTCGGACGTTCAATTCCAGGAATGTAGACAAGCCAGGGATGGCAGGCGTGCCACGCAGCCGCACGTCGCTCATCTTAAAAGGAACCACGCCTATATATGCCTGACCTTCAAATAGATCGAGCTCCAAGTCCGCCGGTACTAATGACCGCATCAGGTCGGCTGGCACCGTCCAATGAGCGAACAAAAGCTGCGACCAGGTCTGAGTCATTACCCACGGTGTGCGCGGCGGCGGATATTGACGGTGATCAACTTTAGCCAGGAGAGAATTCATATCGGCAAAAGCTCTGCTGATTGGGCCTAAGCGGAGGTGGATTAACCTTCACTAAACACCGGCTAGCTCTTTACTCACTTGGGCGTACCGGGTGCCGGCAGCACTACAGACAAGCTGGCACAGCTCGAAAATGCTGGGGTCGGCAATGCTGTAATGCATAAATGATCCCTGTCGCCTTTTCATGACGATTCCTTGCTCCGCCAAAATACTCAAGTGCTTGCTCACGTTTGCCTGGCTCATACCAGTAAGTTCGCATAAGTCCTGCACTGAATTCTCACCTTTAAAGAGACATTGGATGATCTGCAGGCGGGAAGCGTCACCCATGGCTCGAAATCTGGCCGCAATTACTTCCAGAGCTGCTCTTGATAAGAGTTTCTTTTTCATAATCACCTTCCAAGGCTAGTTTAGCCCTAATGATCCATATCGTCAATCACTCCTAAGGTTGATTGCCTATATAACTATATAGTTATACAATACCTATTGTAGTTTTGGAGGTGCTGACATGACGCAGCAAAAACTCTGTACTTATATAAGTGCGCCAGACCTGAATCGGATGCTCCAGCGAAAGGAACCATCTCGGGACATACTTCTCTTGGACGTGCGGTCACCGGCAGAGTTCGCCGACCTGCACCTGCAAAAGGCTGTTAATGTACCGCTTGATGTGTTCGCCAATGAAATCAATGAACTAAATAAAGACACCGAGATGGTGGTCATTTGCAAATCGGGCAAACGCGCCAAAAACGCCGCTGAGATGCTTATGGACTCGGGCTTTCAGCCCAAGATCTTGGAAGACGGACTGACCGGTTGGTTGGCCTGCGGCCTACCGGCTGAAGCAGGGAAGGAAAGACTTTCGGTCGAGCGGCAGACCCAGCTCACAATTGGAGTGGGCATTTTAACCGGACTTGCCCTCTCCGCCGCAATCAGCCGGTGGTTTCTTGTCCTGCCGGCCATATTCGGTGCCGGGCTAACATACGCGGGACTTTCCGGCAATTGCGGACTGGCCGTTTTGCTCGCCAAAGCTCCCTGGAATCAACGTCACAAAAGCAAAGAGCCCGAACAGAACCAGACCAAGACAGGCAAGCCAACTTGTTGCAACTGAATTGTAGCAATTGAACAGCAGCAACCGAACGGCGATGGCTGAATAATAGTAGCCGAAAAATAGTAGACGAGAATCGAGGGAAAGACTAATGGACGCTAGAAAGAAGGCCAGGAAGATCGTCATCGTTGGTGGCGTAGCTGGTGGCATGAGTGCCGCTGCCCGCGCTCGCCGATTATCAGAGCAATCTGAAATAATCGTCTTCGAACGCGGCGGCTATGTTTCATTCGCCAATTGTGGGCTTCCCTATTATCTCGGACGAGAAATCTCAGAAGAGCGGGAGCTTATTTTGCAAACACCAAAGAGTCTCTCAGAGCGATTCAACATCGATGTACGGTTGAACTGCGAAGTCACCGCTATCGACACTAATGGTAAGAAAGTGACGGTGCTGGATCGCGCCAGCAGAAAAACTTACAATGAATCGTATGATGAGCTGATTCTTTCTGTCGGCGCTAAGCCAATCAGACCGCCGGTGCCCGGCATGGATCTGCCTGGTATCTTCACTCTGCGCAACATGGAAGATGTAGAGGCTATAGAGAGTTGGATCGTCAAACAAAGACCAACGAAAGTGGTAATTGCCGGCGCTGGTTTCATAGGGCTGGAAATGGCAGAGCAGATGACTCGGCGAGGCTTTCAAGTAACGCTTGTCGACGGCCTTAAACGGGTACTTCAACCACTCGATCCGGAAATGTCGGGACTCGTCGAGCAGGAGCTGATCAAGAACGGTGTAAGCCTCGTTCTTGGCAGTCGCATCCAGGGCTTCAAAGCGCCTGGCGAGATACAGACAGTCGCCGAAGAACCGAAAGGTTGTTGGGTACTGGCCGGAAACAATTTGCCGTTTCCGGCGGACATGGTCATTGTCGGGCTAGGCGTCAAGCCGGAGGTGGAGCTTGCCCGCCAGGCATCTGTATCGATCGGTGAATTAGGCGGCATAAGAGTCGATCAATATTTGCACACCAATGTGCCTCATATCTGGGCGGTCGGCGACGTCATCGAAGTGAAGCATCCGGTTAGTGATAACTGGGCTCTAATTGCGCTTGGTGGTCCCGCTAACCGTCAAGGACGTTCTGTGGCGGACAATATATTTGGTGGCCAATCTGCCTTTAAGGGCTCGATCGGAACTGCCATTTTGCGCGTGTTCGATCTCACAGTTGCCACTACCGGCTTGAATGAGGCACGGCTGAAAGAACAAGAGATTCCGTACCAGTTTGTGCTTATTCATCCAACTCAGCATGCTGGCTATTATCCAGGCGCTTGCCGTGTCGATTTGAAACTGCTCTTTCACAAAGAAACCGGCAAGATATTGGGCGCCCAGATCGTAGGCAAAGAAGGCGTCGACAAAAGAATAGACGTTATCGCTACTGCGCTTGCCGCACAGATGACAGTGCGCGATCTGGCCGATCTGGAGCTGGCTTATGCACCACCGTTTGGCTCGGCAAAGGATCCGATCAATCTAGCCGGCATGGCCGCTTCCAATCTCCTCGATGGGTTTGTCGAACAGGCCGATTGGCAGGAGACATACAAAGAAGGAACTTGTCTATTAGATGTACGAAGCACATCCGAACGACAAAACGGCTTCATTCCAAATAGCATGCACATTCCGTTGCCAGAACTAAGGAGGCGGATCGCAGAGCTACCACCGGCATCGGAAATCCTTGTTTATTGCCAGAGCGGGCAGAGATCTTACTTTGCTGCACGCCAATTGAAACAAATGGGGCTGTCTGCCAAGAACCTCCCCGGTGGTTACTTAACCTGGCGCATGCTATCGAAAGAGGACAAGGCCGAAAGTATCGCCATTGATAATCTAGAACCACCAAAAGCGATAGCAAGCCAACGATGAGATGCTGGCGTAAATTGTCTCGTCCTTGGTAAGGGTCGGATTTCGGTTGCGCAAAAGTTTTGTATTGAAGTCAGCACAGGCGGTGTTTCAATACATGAAATGCCGCTCAGAGTGCGAAGGCAGGCATTGGAGTGATCAGAACCGTCTACGGCAACGAGAATTTTCATAAATGGATGTTGGACCTGCACTGCCAATCCGCTTTCGCTGCAGGATTAGTCAGTAGGAATCGAAGGATGGGACACTCATCGTGTTGGAAAACGTTTTAGATGCAGGCGACTTTGTACGACCGGGGAAAAAATTGACTGTAGATGCTGGCAAGCCAACGCTAGGCGACGGAAGGGCCGGGTTCCATCGATTAGATATATTGGGACTTAATTCAGGCAGAGATGTTGAGACAGGCTCAGTCAAAGATTCCGAAAACAGTCGGGTATGAGTCTCATTCACCCCAGCAGTTGGTGTCAATGCTCGAACAGCATTTTCTGGTATCCTGCCACTGCGAGCTGGCGAACTCTCGGACGTGATGTCAGTGGTGCCTAGAAATGAGCCGCCTATGCCGGATGCATTTCCTGTGCGCCTATGTCGAGTCACAAATGTCCCAGTATTCTGTTCTTGGGAGCCGCCACTGAAGTCACCGACCTCATAAGGATTGCCGGTCGAACCAAAAATCTTATCGGGACTGGCATTGGTGTTTGCGTCTCCCAGCGCGTTGCCCGCTGCCTGCCCGCAAGAGGCTTGGGCGCTACACGCTAACGCAATTGATATAATCAGCGCACGTCTATGAATATCCATCAGTCTCCACCAGCTTGGGTTGTCCGCTTTGATGCTTTTATGTCCTTTTCGTCAGCCAACTTAGCGACAATCTTGGTACCATCTTGAATTTCATCGGTAGCCCTTAACGCCACCTCGTCCCCAGCCTTGAGGCCGGCGGCGATCACTTCCACCGAATCTCCCATTGGTTGTCCTCTTTTCGCTGTCAGTCTCTTGGAGAGACCATTTTCTATTTTAACCACGTAAGTACCTTTTAAATCTGTTCCCACAGCGGCCGATGGCACAAAAAGTGTTTTATAAGTACGTGTGGCTGGCCATTGCACAGTGGCAAACATGCCTGGTTCAAGCTCACCGGTGGGATTCCAGGCGTTAAGCTCAACCGGCATGGTGCGAGTTGCACTGTCCAGAGCAAAGCCCAGACGGGCAACGGTTCCGGTAAAAGTTTTACCGATGTAGGCGGGCACGGTGAACGGTATAGTTTTGCCAAACTCTATGCCGCCGGTTGCTTCTTCTGGCACCGGCACAACCAACCGCAAAAGCGATATTTGCTGAATGCGGACCAGTGGCACGCCTTTTCTTGTCGCATCTACTGAGACAATCGAGCCGGTGTGAACATTTCTCTCGGTGATCACACCGTCAAAGGGCGCTTCAATAGTCAGGTAAGATTGCATTGCCCGCATTGCTTTAAAGACATTTTCTGCTGCCGTCACGTTATCACGCTGAGCCACCACTACTGACCGTGCTGCCGCTACTGATGCTTTTTGTGACGCTACACGCGCCCTGTCTGCAGCCACGGTTTGAAAAGCCATGTCCACCTCGTTCTGAGCCACCGCCCCTGGTGTCTTAGCCGCTTCAGCCAGGCGTTCGTATGTAAGCTTGTCTGAATCTAGTTTTGCCTGAAACTCTATTTGTTTGCTGATCTCCGTATCCAGAGCAGCCTTGCTACTTTTGTAACTAGCTTTTGCCGAGCTGACTTTGGCTGCCGCTTCCTTCAATTTCTCGATTAGTTCAGGGCAGAAGATTGTGATCATCTTGTCGCCCTTTTTAAGGACGGATCCTCGATCGACCCCGATCCATGAGATATACCCTTCGACCTTGGCATGTATGGGTACGTCCTGGTAAGCTCTCAGCTCACCAGGCAAGGTCATGCTCTCGTTGAGATAGCGCTCCTTAACTTTAACCACCTTGATCGTCGGTTCGGCTGCATCAGAGCTGTTGGCAGTAGTTTTCTCTGGCCCACCACAGGAAAAAAGCGATGCACAGCAGACAAGTAAGATGCAAGTTTGCCAGATTTTGAACTCGACTTTTATCACTCTAGTTCTCCTACTCTAGTTCCCCTGCTAATGAACAAGTTGTTCTTGTTGTTCTTGCACTCGCTTCGGCAAAACCGAAGCTCCTTTTCGGCTAGCCTTGCGCTGAGCGGTCGCGTAGATCAAAGGCAAAACGAGAAGTACGGCTGATGTTGATACTAACAGACCGCCGATGACGGCGCGCCCGAGGGGAGCAGTTCTGTCGCCCCCTTCACTCATTCCCAAGGCCATCGGGATCATGCCTGAAATCATGGCGATACTGGTCATTAGAACCGGCCTGAGCCTGGCGGCCGCACCAGTTACTGCAGCAGTTTTTGCTGATATGCCAGTCATTCGTCTCTCCTCGGCAAAGACAACAACGAGAATTGAATTGGCCACGCCGACGCCAACGGCCATAATTGCACCCATGAATGATTGCACATTGAGCGTGGTGTGGGTGATGAACAAAGCCAGGAGAGCGCCAGAGAGTATAGTTGGGACAACGGAGATGATGATCAAAGATAGTCTCACCGCCTGGAAAAAGGCTACCAGCATGAGGAAAATGGCCACGATCGCAAAACAAACACCTAGTTGAAAGGAGAAAAAGGTGCTTTGCATGACCGGCACCTGACCGCGGACCTTCACTATTACCCCGCGGGGCGGTTCGCCTACACGTTTGACAGCAGCGTCAACCAAATCTGCTGCTTTGCCAAGGTCATCGCCGGCGATGTTGGCAGCTATCGAGATCGTTCGCTTCATGTTGTAATGGTCATATTCACCAGGCATGACACCATAATGCACTTCAGCCACGTCACGCACGAATGGTCCTTGAACATCTCCACCTTTGACTCTCACTGCTCCCAAGGAGGCAATTGAATTGATGTCGCCTTGCGGCACCTGAACCTGTACTTGATAGGCCAAGCCATTGCGGGAGTCTACCCAATAAATAGGCGAAACAAAGCGACTGGAGTAAGTGGCTGCTATCAGCGCGCGTCCAATCTCGTGCACAGTTGTATTCAGCTGCCCGGCACGAATACGATCTACATTTACCCTCACAGTTGGATAATCCAGAGGTTGCACAATACCAACGTCGCGAAGGTAAGAGATCTTCTTCATCTCAGCCAAAAGCTTGTAAGTGTACTCTTTGTCGTCCTCAAAATTAGGACCGGCGATGTCTACTTGAATAGGTGTCGGCGAGCCAAGATTGATAATTTTATTGATGATGTCCCCAGCTTCGAAATTGATGTTCACATCAGGCATCTTTGCCGCCAAAGTTTTTCGCAACTTCTCCTGGAAGTCTCGCATATTGATCTTTGCCGACTCTTTCAATTGGACCATGAGAATAGCTTCCTGTGGCCCGCTGGTCCACATATAAACGTTGCTTATGGCATAACTTGGCGGCTGTGTTCCGACATAGCCGATGGATATCTCAACATTGTCGTCACCAGCTTCGGCAGCTATGTAATCAAGGATTTTTTTGGCGATCACCTCTGTTTTTTCAAACCGGGTTCCGGTGATTGCCTTCACTCTAAGCTGGAAAGTGCTGGGATTGCCCGCCGGGAAAAGCTCGCGTCCCAAGGTTGGGTAGATCAAAATCGAGCTTGCCGCGAGGATCAAAAAAACCGTGAACACCACCGGTCTGATAAACAAAAAGCGCGTTATCGTTCTTCTATAGTTCTTGCGCACTTTGTCCATGAAACCACGCTCTTTAGTGCGGGTTTGGTGTTTTCCGGCAGAGGGCGAATTATTCTTAGCTCCTTCACCTTCTGGCAGATGATGATGCGGCTTCAAAATCCATGATGCCAGAGCCGGAACGAAAGTACCGGAAAGGATGTATGAAGAAAACATCGCCAATCCGACGGCCATCGACAGCGGAATGAAAAGTGACTGAGTCACTCCCACCATAAAAAAGGACGGCATGAAAACCGATACAACCGAGAGCATAGCTAATAACCTGGGAATGACCACTTCTAGCGAAGCATCCCAAATCGCGTCGGCAAGCGGCACGCCTGTGGCAATATGGCTATGAATATTCTCAATTGTCACTGTCGCTTCGTCTACGAGAATGCCGACCGCCAAAGACAGACCGGACAAGGTCATGATATTTATCGTCTGGCCGCCTATCCACAAGCCACAGACGGCAGACAACAGCGCAAACGGAATGTTCAAAACGACAATGAGAGAGCTTCTGATATCGCCTAAGAAAAGCAAGACCACGCCGCCTGTTAAGAGTGCGCCCAGCCCGCCTTCTATTAAGAGTCCCTTTAAGGCCTCAATCACATATACGGACTGATCGAAGACGAATGCTACTTTAATGTCTTGAGGTAGTTGTGACTGCATGTAAGGAACATTGGCTTTCACTCCATCTACGACCGCGACAGTCGATGAACTGGCCTGTTTAGAGATGGCCATATAAATAGTCCGCTTGCCATTCACTAACGCGTAGCCAGTATCGATATCGGTCGTATCCTGTATGCGGGCCACATCGCGGATGTAAACAGCCGGTCCTTCTCCTCGGCTAACAGGGATAGTGCCTATGTGCTGGATATCTCCCACTACCGAGTTGATCGAAGACATGCGCTGTAGATCGCCTGTCCTGACAATTCCGGATGGCATGATCGTATTGTTCTCGTTCAAAGCGGTGACGATGTCTTCGCCCGAGAGATGGTACTCCCTGAGCTTATTGGCATCCACAGTCAAGACAATAGATCTCTGATTGCCACCAAATGGAGGTGGGGTGGATACGCCGGGAATGGTAGCGACAATTGGTCTGACCCGCGCATAGACCAGATCTTGAATCTCACCAAGACTTCTCGTATGACAGTCAAAAACAAGATAGCCAACCGGAACGCTGCCCACATCAAAGCGGATAATGAAGGGCGTCACCGTCCCTGGTGGCATGTAGGCACGACTACGCTGAACTTGAGCGACCACTTGGGCCATGGCATCAGCCATATCCGTATTAGGCTGGAAGTATATGTCCATGACGGCAGCGCTTTGAATTGATCTCGAGCTGACATGATCAACACCGCTTATGTAGAAGAAATGCTGCTCGTAAAACGAGACGCAGTAACCTTCCATTTGACCCGGATCCATGCCACCATACGGCTGAATGACGGTCACCCGCGGCAAATTTAGGGTCGGGAATATGTCGATCTTCATGCGGGTGATAGCCAAAACAGCCATCAAAACAACGGCGATTACAGCCACCATGACAGTGACCGGACGACCCATTGCAAACCTAATTAGCCCCATGTCAAATTCCTTTTTGGATTCGATCGGCTTCGGCCATGAACGGGCGCAAATCTCCATGCACAGCGGCGACTTGTAACATCGCTCTCCAGACACCAACTCTGGCTATCGCTTCTTGCATGCGGGATTGAGCTAAAACAGTATTCGCTTCCGCGACCTGGGCGACTGAGCCCAGACCGGTTTTATATCTCGCTTGTGCTTGATTCACCGCTACCGCTGCGGCCTCGACCTGAACCGGCATATTGGCGGCCAAGGCCACCGCAGTGCTTATTTGAGAACGAGCTTTCAAATCTTCAGTTTTGATGTTCTGCAAGACAAGATTGAGGTCCTGCTGTTGCGCAGCGATTCTTTGATCTTGAATCTTTTTCTCCTGGTGAATGCGAAACCAGTCGAGAAAATTCCAGTTGACAATCATGGCAACTTGATAATTGGGCACGACCGGAAAGATGCCCGAACCACCCAGATCCTGGGCGTGAGTTGCCAACAAGTTCTCCCCGGAGCCACGCAAGTTGAAGCCGCCGAGAAAATGAAAGACCGGTGCGTACTCTTTGTTTAAAACCTTCTTCTGGGCCATGGCCGTGCTTAATACCGCCTGCGATGCCTTAACGATCGGAACATTTTCGAAAATGGGAGCTGCCTTCTGGACCTCTCTCGGCTCGCTGTCAGCAACTATTCCTTTCGGCTCAATAGCCACAAGCTGCCCGCCCAGTCCTATGGCGTTGGCCAAGGCGGCAACGGCCAGATCTTGGGAAAGTTGAGCTCTGAGAAGCTGGTTCTGGGCATTAGCCAGCTGTGCCGCAGCCAGCGATTGATCGGCGCCCGGCTTCAGAGAAGCCCCCACCTGGGCATGAACGACATCGTAGAACTGCTTATAGGAAGCAACGTTTTCCTCCATCGCGCGCACTTGCTCCATCGCTTCAACGACGTCTAGAAAGGCACTGGCAGTGGCAATCTGAACATCAAGCTTTGTCACTTCATAACCGGCCTGAGACTGCCGATACTGAGTTTTGGCATACTGAATGCGGGCCTTGTGCAATCCGAAATCAATCGGCGCCCAATCTAAACTGAAGCCCGCACCGCTGTAGAAGTAAGGGTGCAAGGAGGTCCTGGGGTAACCGGGTCCGGAATCAGAAGGAAAGACCGGACTGCCATAAAACATCTCCGTCAGCTTGTTGTGAGAAGAAAGAAGGAGCTGATATTGAAAGAGTGAATCAGGCAAATATTCGTTCAATTTTTGCAGCGTCACGCCTTCTTTGGCCGCATTGACCTGCGCTATTCCTTTTTTGATTGTCGGATAATTTTGATCTGCGTATTGGATGGCGCCGACAAGAGTGAGCGGGCCGAATTGTTGCTGTTCTATGTGCGGACGAAAGATCAAAGTACCCGAGCTATTGCCAGGCGCGTTGCCGCCGGTTACTGGCTTGAGCAAGTCCGGGGTATTGGCAGATGGCGGGGCAGATGGCAGGGCAATTGATGGGCGCAAGAAACCGCCTGATGACTTATCTTTACCGCCAGCAGCCGGTGTAACCATTGTCGGCTGGGTGAGCATCGTTTGATCGACATCGCTATTATTCGGCATTATCCTTGATGGCTCGGCCAGACTTCCTGTTGCTGCTGGCTCACCAAGACCGGTCAAGGCCGAATCAGCAAAACAACGGTTTGTTGCCGAGACTGCAACAATTATCGTCAACGCAAAATGAAGAGAGACAACGACCCAAGGCGAAATTGTCCTCAATAATTTCTGCATCGCCTGCGACATTTTGATCATCAGAAGTATGCGGCTGAGGTGAGACCAGATCTCTTCCCAGATTCGTTTGAGCGATTGTACAAGTATGCGACCAACTCCATCAACCTGAGCTTTTACTAGATATGCAGACAACGCCAGAAGCAATATCTTTCGAAAGTTGCAAAGACATTGCAGAAAGATTTCTAGCGAGCAAGGCAAAGCAAGCCGACGATCGGCTTGCCCTACCAATTTATCTAAATCCAGGCATCATAGAGAGTTCTCTCTCGTCTTCAATTAAGAGGATTTTGGACATGGCCACAGCCTGTGGGATGTAATTGTCAATTTACATCAAAACACTCAGCATTTTTTGCTGATCCACAATTTTGCATTCAGTTTTACCATGGTTAAGTGACGGTTGCGCGCTAGCAGCCGAGATATCTGATAAATGACGACGTTTCATTCTTGCACATGGCTTGCACGCGATATGAGTCGAACGCGCTGTAGCATTATTTCATGGGCGTGCGTAACTGCAACTATAAATCAATTCTGCTTGCTACAGCCGACGAGGAAGTCGCCCAGTACCTCTTGTCCAAAAGAGCGCCATACAGAATAACCCGGGCCAGTACCTTGGGATGATGTTTGAGATTGCTACAAAGCACCAAGTTTGAATTTATAATCTGCAGCGACCCTCCAGATTGTCGGAAAGATTGCTCCTCTGCTTAGCGTTTCAAAAATAATCGAATGTTAGACTCTCTCGACAGTCTGGGCTACGAGTTGATAGACTCGGTTCGACAAGCCGGATAGAGTCACCCTGATCGACAGAAGCTTATACCTGCCAGGCCTCGCTGCCTGAAAGAGACTCTTTTTTGTTGTTATGACGACGACAAGCTCTTGTTGTTCTTCGCCGATTTGGGAGCAGTCAGGCTGTTGAGATTCACGTTAGTCGGAACCGATGAATCGCAAAATTGTGCTCGTTTCAAATTCTCCACGGCAAGCGCTTCTTCACCCTGCTTATGGTGAATATACGCGAGAACAAGATAAAAATTGGCATTGTTCGGATTCAACTGCAAGGCATCCTGGATATCACTAAAAGCAGCACTGATCTTGCCCAAGCGCAGATCGACCTGAGCTCGATTGTAGAGGGCAATCTCATCGGTTGGATTCAAATCAAGCCTGGACGACAAATCTCTGAACGCCCTACTCGGGTCGTTCGCGGTGCCGAATACTGCCGCAGACAAATCGAATGTTTTCTTGGCATTATCTAAAATAGCCACATCGCCAACAGCGCTGACATGACAATTTTGCTGGGATTGCACGATGCATCTGTCGTGAGCTTCAACCTTGGAGTTTCCCTGTCCACAAACTGTGGCATGGTCGTAAGCCTTAACCACGACGTTATCGCAAGCAAAGACTGTGACGTTGCCGTGAGCTACAACGATCGCGTTGCCGGAAGCTTGCACATTGGCACTACCTACCGCGTCTACCTCCGCCTCATTACCAGCGATAACCCGTGAATTGTCGAATGCCTTCACTTTCGCATTAGCATGGGCATAAACCACCGACTGGTCAAACGAGCTTACTGTGCTCGTATCATAGGCGTTGATCACCGCGTTGTCGTACGCCCGCACATCGGCGTCGTTATAGCAATTCACGTGGGCAGACTGCTTGGCGATGCAACTGCCGCCATGCTGATCGTTGTTTCCGTTTACATATAGCGCTGTCTTCTCTAAAGCCAGCGTGCTGGTAGTAGTAAAAAGCAATACCAGCGGCAATAAAAGCAACTTCTTGTTCATACCATTGTTCCATGCTAAGTAGAGCTTGCATTATACTATCGCCTCTGCTGCCGATCCGTATCTGGTGGGCAAAAGTTGTGCACACCGAGGATAAAGTTAAGTGTTTGCAGCAGGGTGCCTTGCTGAGTTTTAGCAGCGGCTTACCCATGCCTCTTCGCACGGATGTCTTACGTAAGCGCTTATCACTGCCCTGTGAACGGAAAGACAAATCCGCGAAAAATTAGGCTGAGAACTTTCGTGAATTAATCGGATCCTTTACGCTTTTGGTTGTCAACAACGTTTTACTGTTAAGTACAACTCATGAGAGGCATAATTTGTTCACCCACATTTCAGCTGCTTTTTTCTGATATAGATAGTTGCGCCTTTCCGTCGATTTGAAACGAGGCAAGATTGAAAACTATGGAAAAACGAAGAGAAGCGGTAGCCATATTTGTGGCCACCATTCTGACGACGCTGATGCCGGTTTTTGCCCAACCTGAGTCGGGCATCGGCCCGGCTGGCGCCGGAACTGAACCAGGTCAGAACCAGCCACCCGGCGGCCCCCCATGGCAAAGGGGAGGTCCAGGCGCCAACAACGGCGCTGGTGGAGAGGGACCGCCAGAGTTTTTGCGACGCCGCTTTCAAGGCGCCGGGGCCAACGGTATGCCAGGAGGTGGACCACCAGCAGGTGGACCACCAGCAGGTGGCCCGCCCGGAGCAAACACCGGCAGACAGGGCAGTTTAACACCGGAACAAAGACGGCAAGCGATGCTCAAGCGTTTTGATACCAATGGTGATGGCGTACTCGATGATAATGAACGAGCGAAGATGCGCCAATTCATGCAAGAACGACGGGCAGCAAGAGAGGCTGGTGGTGGCGGACCTGGACAAGGCCCGGGCGGTTTTCAAGGTAGTCGCCAATGGGGCGGCCCAGGTGCCGGGACAGGACAAAACAGGCCCGGCTCGTCGCCAGCCAATCCGGGAAACAACTAGTTCACCTTTGCTCGCACTCTCGAACTATTGTTGGCTTGAACTTTTTGACAACACAAGCTGTGCCACAAGCAGGTTGTGCTGTTCTCCGGTTGCTCCTGAGATAATGGCAGCAATTGATCTAGACTGCATCGAAGACTCGGTGAGCCGAGAATGTAAATGACACGAAAGGCAGATTTAGCCGGCACTGATCCGGTCAGCAAACCAAACCGGCTGATCGACGAAACGAGCACGTATCTGCAACAGCACGCTCACAACCCTGTTGATTGGTACCCCTGGGGCCCCGAAGCAATTGGCAGAGCAAAAAGAGAAGATAAGCCAATTCTCTTGTCCGTTGGTTACGCTGCCTGCCATTGGTGCCATGTCATGGCCCACGAATCCTTTGAGGATGTAGCTACAGCTCAATTGATGAATAAATATTTCATCAATGTCAAGGTCGATCGCGAAGAGCGCACCGATCTCGACGAGATCTATATGAAAGCTGTGCAAATGATGACCGGTCATGGCGGTTGGCCGATGACGGTCATTTTGACACCGGACCTAAAGCCCTTTTATGGTGGCACTTATTTCCCGCCTGAAGATCGACATGGCTTACCTGGTTTCAGAAAACTTTTGCAAGCACTAGCTGATGCCTGGCAGGAACAAAGAGAAGAAATTACGCAGAGCAGCAATGAGCTCACTGCCCAAATTTGCTCTCTCGACAAGCTGGCGATTAATCCCGACTCCAACCAGCTTCTTAGCGAGACGACTATCGAACAAGCAGTACAAAAGCTGACTAAACTGTTCGACACTCGCTGGGGCGGCTTTGGCAACGCGCCAAAATTTCCCCACACATTTTGCCTCTCCCTGGTCACGCGCTATATCCATCGGCACGGGCAAGAGACACTGGCCAAAGAATGCCAGGAATTGCTCTCAACGAGCTTAAATCGCATGGCATATGGTGGCATCCATGATCATCTTGGCGGCGGTTTCGCCCGGTATTCAGTCGATCGGCAATGGTTGATACCGCATTTCGAAAAGATGCTCTATGACAATGCGTTACTGGCGCTCGTCTATTTAGACGGATTTTTGACTTTTCAAGTAGATTATTGGCAGCGGGTCGCACGCGACATATTCAGTTTTGTGCTAAATGAGTTGCGCACTGATGGCGGTGCCTTTTACTCAAGCCTTGATGCCGATAGCGAGGGGGAGGAGGGCAAATTCTATGTGTGGACTGAAGCTGAGTTGCGCAATAATCTGCAGCCAGATGAATTCTCGTTCGTGACAAAGACGTTCGGGGTGACTGAGCGGGGCAATTTTGAGCACCACAGTAATGTTCTTCATTTAGAGCACGGTTCGGCAGAGAGCGCCGAATTGGCAGGACTGACAGAAACGGAGTTCTGGCAAAAGTGGGAACCGATCAGATTAAAGCTTCTGACGATCCGCAACAAGCGGCCGCACCCCGAACGAGACGAGAAAGTCTTGACCAGTTGGAACAGTTTGATGATCACGGCGTTCGTTTCCGGCTATAAAGCGCTCGGCGAGACAACCTATCTCGATGCGGCAAAAGAAGCCGCTAATTTCATCCTCAAAAATCTGACCTTTGATGGCCGATTACTGCGTACATGGGGAAAAGGACAAGCCAAATTAAACGGTTATTTGGACGATTATGCCTTCTTCATTCAGTCTCTTTTAGAATTAGCATCTGTGGATCCTGATTCTCAATGGCTGCTCAACGCTGTTCGCTTAACGGAGGAGATGCTCAGACTATTTGGGGACGATGAGGCAGGTGGTCTCTTTTACACTGCTAACGACCACGAAAAGCTAATTACCAGATCCAAGAGCTTCTATGATGGCGCGATTCCTTCCGGAACATCAGTGGCTGCTCAATGTCTGCTCCATTTATCCAAGCTGCTCGGCAATCTCGAGTATCAGAGGCGAGCCGAACAGCTGCTCAATTTGTACATGCCCTACGCAGTCAAAGTTCCAGATCAGTTCGCCAATTTGTTATGCGCTCTAGACTTTCACCTTGCTCAGGGGCCTCAGATTGTTTGCTTATTAGACGGTAAGAACAAATCGAAGCCAGATCTTGGCAGACCTTACGTAAACACAATCCATAGCCGATACCAGCCAAATAAGGTTGTCTTGATCGACACTATCGGTGAAGATGGCCAACATGCACAGCTTGTCGGTTCCCTACGGAAAGAGCTGAGCGCTGGCATCGCCATCTTGGAAGGACGCGGTCTCCAAGCCGGACAGACAACTGTCTATGTCTGCCAGAACTTTGCCTGCGACCAACCAATTACTAATCTAGACGATTTAAAAAATAAAATTGAAAAAATGAGCAGGAGGAGCGATCGTTGAGCACATGCGATACGGAGATAGTCACGACAGGTTAATCGCGATGGCCTATCAAAACTTCAGCATAATAAGTCATCTAAGCACAGTATTATTGCTGACCGCAAACAGTTGTTGTGGACTTGATCCGCTCAACACCTCTACTTCCAATACACTCCTGGTCAGGCGATTAGCCAGTGCCAACCAGTTAATCGGCGAAGCAGCTCAGTTACGAAAGGCAAACAATTTCTTGATCGAGCGGGGACTGCTCCTTTATTTTGATCTGCACCCAGAAACTAACAATGAGACAAAACCAGCGAGAAGAGTAGATTTAGCCAGGCAGCCGATTCGCCAGACGCTTTGTCAATCGACGATCGATAAAGACGCAAGCCAGCCGGCCGGTATTGAGCATTTCGATCTAAAAGAACATATTGACCAGCAGCGGTTGGATAAAAAAGCCGGTGATGAACAATTCCAACAAATACTTGACTCCTATCAACAAAAACGCAGCCAGTATCTAGCACACAGAAGAGAGCTTGATGAACATATCAGAGAATATCATCAGCAAGCCAAACAGGAAGATCGAGCATTGCCACCGTTAGTAGTACCCAATTTGAAGCCGCTAAAAATCCAAGTAAACGACGCCTGCGCCCAGTTGCAGATCGTGGAACAACAACTAAAGGACTCTGAGGAACAGTTGTTGAGCATGATTCAATTATTGCAAGCTGAGAAGGGCAAAATCGACCCCAATCTCTACATGCAAAAGTGGCTCGGTACCCAGTCATTCGCTATCAAAGTTCAGGGTACGGCTCTAGCCTTTAATCATGGCGTTGAACAAAAGGACGCAACCATATCGGATCAACTACATTCGGCAACTCAAGCAGCGATGACCAACGGAGATTATGTCGAAGCACGAAAAACTTTCCAGGACGTTCAACGCACTACTGCATTGCAGAACGCTGAAGCAGAAAGAGTTCATCTACACAGCCAGCTATCCAAAGGCTTCCTCATGTACGTAGATTTCCTCAGTCCACTAAGTGCTCGCAGTGAAAACAAGACGAACATAACGCCCGACCAAATCGAAAAAGAATCGCAAGCGTTGCAAGAAGAATATCAGGCTCTTCAAGATCAATACTCTGCGGTCGAACGCGCCACACCGGTCAAATGAGTTTGCTCCAAGTTACGGCTGCCTCGGGTGAATGAAATGCTCTCAGCACTGCTAGTCTTTGCCGGTTGGATCTTCTCATTATGCCTGCATGAATTCGGGCACGCGTTCGTAGCGTACCTGGGCGGCGATAAAAGCGTAAAGGACAAGGGATATCTTACCTTCAACCCATTGCGTTACACAGATCCGGAACTATCGCTGGCTTTGCCAATAATATTTCTTTTGCTTGGCGGCATAGCATTGCCCGGCGGAGCGGTTTATATCGATAATCGATTGCTAAGAAATAAATTTTGGCAAAGCGCCGTTTCCTTGGCCGGTCCGATGATGACCTTGATCGCCGCCGAGCTTTTCAGCCTGCCACGATTTTTTGTTTTCGAAAGCAGCCTGTCGACAGTGATAATCTCCAGCTGCATGACACTGACTCTTCTTAACTTGATGGCCTTCATGCTCAATACACTGCCGATTCCCGGACTGGACGGCTTTGGTGTAATTGAACCCTGGTTACCCAACTTTATCCGGCTGTCTCTGAGGCAATACGCAAGGGCCGGCATCTTCCTGCTTTTTGCTGCACTCTGGTTCATCAGACCATTAAACACCGCCTTTTGGGAAACTGGTCTTGCCTGGGCTGGAGGAATATGGCAGATGACACCGGATACGGTGTACCTTTCTTTCCAGGCGTTTCTGTCCCAGAAATACCTGCTCGCGGCAACCGCCGTCGCTGGACTGTTAGCAATGCATCTGCTCAAATCGCTCAGGCAAAAGCGTTAAAATTACCCGAATTGAAATTCTCTAAAGAAGACTCATAGTTATGCCAAAGTCAACATCCCAGCCGGCCAAGGTTCTAATTCGAAAAGCTACGGAGACTGATGCCGCTGCAATTGTCCAGGTTAACTACGACGCCGTTCATGTAACAGCAGCCAGAGACTATGACACAACGACAATCGCGGATTGGTCATATAGTGTTACGAATGACGGTGTTAAGCGAATAGAAGCCCGCATCGGTAACAATCCCGAAAATACAAATATGCTCGTAGCCGAGATCAACGGAGACGTTGTCGGTTTCGGTGAGATAGATCCAAGCGACAAGGAACTACGGGCGCTTTATGTTTCACCAGCGGCAGGTCGCAAGGGTGTAGGCAGAGCGCTGCTTCAAGAATTGGAAACGGCAGCCCGCAAACAAGGCGTTCCTGATTTGTGGTTGCACTCCTCATTAACGGCAGAGTCGTTTTATTTGGCAAATGGATACCTCAGTGACGGGCGAGGTGAACACCAGTTACAAAGTGGACGAAAGATGATCTGTATAAAAATGCACAAGAAACTTGGCTAGAAGTTAGTGAGAGGTTGAATCAGTTTTTTGCTGAGCAGGTTTTGCACCACCACCGGTGGCAGGCGGAGTGGCCATTTGAACCGGCTTGATCAAGCCTTCGTTCTTGATATTGGGATCAATTTTCAGGGCCTGATCCTCCCACTGTTTGGCCGCTGCGTCGTTCTTAAGAAAGTGCATTAAATAAGACATGCAGTAAACCGCCTGGGCGTTATGGGGTGCCCTGGGAATAAACTGCTCTAGCTTGAAAAATGCCGTCTTCCAAAAGCCCATATCGAGAGCGGCACGAATATACAACAGATCGGCGCTGGGCGTACCATTGATCGCGACAGCCCGCTTGGCCATCTCAAAGGCAAACTGCACATATTTCTTGCCGCCAATTTGCAAAGCAGCATCAGCCAAGGGCTCGAGAAAGTCCGGGTTCTGCCTATCCGCTTCAAACCCTCGCTGAAGATATTTCAGCGCCAGCATTGGCTGATGCTCATGGACCAATGCCTCGCCAATGGACAGATTGAGAAGTGGGCTAGTTGGTCGAGACATCATCCCAATAATCGCGTAATTTTTGGCTTTTGGCCAATCACCGCTTCGCCAGCACGCATCAGCAAGATCAGTGGCGTAAATCGAAACCTGATCTTCTGCAGTTTGTCTCGCGCGGGCGAGCTCATAGGCACGCTCGAAGTTCTCCTCAGCTTGAGAAAACTGACGCTTACCCAGCTGGACCATGCCGATGTTGTGGTAAGCAGTGGGCAGAGCCGGGTCAAGCCGCAATGCCTCCTTGGCTATTTTGATCGATTCGTCACCACGCCCTCTCAACTGCAACGCACGAGCTTGCCAAGCCAATGCCCGGGCATCGCTTCTATTCAACTTGAGGGCGCCTCGCCAAAGTCTATCGTTCGTTAGCCAAGCTGTTTCGCGCCAGACAGTCAAGCCAGCCAGAAGCAGCAGCACGCTGAATGCGGTGAGCAGTTGAATTTTTCTATCTGGCCAGAGCTTGACGTTTTTGTCTGCCTTGGGACCGACAATCGCCGGCAGTGTCAACCAACCAACTGCCAGGCAAAGACCAGCCAGACTGATATAAAAACGTTGATCGGAAACATACTCATGCTGCACAAGAAATACGTTTGGCAGCAGCCCTAGCAAGGTCAGAAGACAGGCAAAAAACAAAACCGGCTTCTGGCGAAATCGAAAAAGTAAAGCAATGCCAGTCCCTTGCAAAAGCAAACCGAGGATAGCGAAGGGATCAAGAAAATTAGCGGCTACAACAAACGGCGGAGCGACACTCAATCCGAAAGGGAGAAAAAAGCAGCGCAAGAAATATGTGGCAAAAACTTTCGCCTCCGTCGCCAAATAGCTAACCGTAGGCAAGATAGCCAAATCGACGCCGTTATCCAGCAAAGCCGGTCTGGGAGTCAAAACCGTCAGGAAGGCGACTGCGGCGATAAGAGTGAATGTCACTAGATCCTGCCAACGTTCGCGGAGCCAGTCACGTTGCGAAATACCGACCGGTTTCAATATTAGAACTAGCGCCACGATGGCCATAGGAGTGGTGATCGCCAATGCACCGCATGTAACACCAATTATTATAAACAATATAGTGAGCAGGTAATATCGAACAATACCGCCCACAGATTTGGCGTAATAGCCAAGCAAGAAAAAGTTCAAGGACAGGAAATAGTTGCAAGCAACCAAGATTGGTCCTCGCCCTGAGACATAAGCCACCGCGCCCGAGGCTAGTGGATGGCAGGCCAAAAGAAGCGCGGCCCACACACCGGCGTAGATCGGGTCAACCTTTGTTCTCTGATCAATTCTTAGTCGGCGAACAAATTGAAATACAAAGAGAAAGAAATAAATGCATGATACCGTATGCAGTGAGATGTTGACTAAATGATAAAAGGCCGGCGCTCGCGGAAAGGACACTACGTCCAGGGCGTATGTCAGTCGCACCCAGGGCTCAGTTAGCGGCAGGCCAAAGGCTTTAGAAAGGAGCATTAACCAGAAACTATTGTCGTCGGAGGCGGTGGTCAGAGCCTGCCAGTTTATCTCGTCATTAAAAACGGGCCTGCCGGTCAGCATCAAGCCATAAAGTAGATAAATCGATAAGAGCAAAATGCCGCAACAGGCCAGAAGCCTCTTCCAATCGATAGGTTCAATTGGCTCAGCCTTAAACTCTTCCACTTTGCTTTGAGCACGCGGAACGCGATGCGGGACCGCTTTAGCCAATCTCGAAAAGTTGGAGACTTTCGACGATTTGCGATTTTCGGAGAATGGCTCTTTGCCCTCTGGCATAACCTTACCTGAAGTCCGGTCTGCCATTCTTTACCCATTCTTTGAAAGATGGCGGTTCCTCAGCGGCCGAGCTGGCCTCGGCTCCTTTTGGCTGATGTTCTTGGCTGAAATAATCGGCAAAAGTTCGTTATAGCGCGCCACGTCGTCCGCCCCATATAGTCCTGGCTTGTTGGTTTTGATGGTTGATTTCCCCAGCTCTTGCTCGCCTCCGGACAGACTCACTTTCTCAGCCGGCAAATTAGCATCGTTATGTTTAGCGGCTAGATCTTTAGACTGAACGACAGTATTCGTCACTTTGGTGCCTGGAGAAGATGCCAATGAGACTCGCAGCTTATGCTTTGATAAGTCAGAGAAGCTGCCCCTTTTCGGGGCAAGAACAACTGAATGAGAAGCGGCTGGTGGACTTAAGGCCTTAAGTTTTGCTGCCGCCAGAGAAGCTTCCGGGCAATTCGCCGGGACAGATTGCAAGTCCTTAATTGCCAACGATAACAGGTTCTGCTTAAGGTAAAAATCCGAGCGAGCCAATAAAGCGCGACCTAAAAGAGAGACAGTCTCCGGATGCAATTTATCGGCGGAACAAAGATAGAGCTGCTTCAGTGATTGAGCCGCCTCGCACGGATTATTGTCTTGCAGAGCCTTTTGTGCATGTTCAACAATATATTGTTCGCTAAGCGAATCGTAGGAATTAGCAACCAGAATTACAGCAAATGGTGTCAGCGCTAAAAGTAGCAAAACAAATACGATGACTGGTAATCGAATTACTGGTTTAGCGAGATTCGGACTGAGTCCCACCGAAAACCAGGTCTTTTTCGGCGGAGACCACGGTTCAAAGCTAGAATAAAAACCGGTGAGATTCGATGTCGCACTGAGGGTGTTTGGCGATCCGCGCGGAAGCGTAAACCCGCAATCCTGGCAGAAGAAATCCTCACCGCCAGTCTCAGCGTCGCATTCCGGACATTTTGAACCAGCTGTTTTAGTAGATTCGACTTTCATAAATATGTGCTAAGTATGCGCAGCATATTCTTTTGGTTTAGGCATAAAGTTGGCGTACGACGCCCAAGCTGAGCGTTCTGCCATATTAGCATTTGGCAGGACTAGGATAGGCCGACAACAAAACCATGATCTAATGCCAATGGTAGGATCTAGCACGGCATCCGGCTGGTAAGAGCATGAAAGATAAAACATTAGAGGCAGAAAAGGCAGAGTTCGTTCAATCAGTTAAGGCGTTATTTATTCCGTTTTCTCTCTTCCTCGCCTGCATCATGATGGCTGCCGGTACATTTTTGATATACAACAGTGAACCATTCGGCTGGATCTTAGTCGCCGTCGCTGGTATCACAATGCTTTTGGCCTTCATCGCTTTAATTCGATTTCAAAATAAGTTGAGAGCGAAAGGCATTTTGGTCCAAGACAAAAGCACGACGGAATCAGAGATGCTGCATCCAATCAAAACTGGCCAAATCACACATCCGGACAAGGACGGATAACGAGTAACAAGATTAGCGTTTTGAAAATTGGAAACGCTTGCGTGCTCTTTTCCGGCCATATTTCTTACGCTCTTTGACGCGTGAATCGCGCGTCAGCAGTCCTTCGGTTCGCAAAATTGGCCGATTTTGCGGCGCCGCTTCAGCGAGCGCTCTGGCAACACCATGACGAATGGCTCCGACTTGGCCAGTAATGCCACCGCCGCATACGGAAATTAAGACGTCGAAGCGTCCCATCGCGTCAGCGGCATGAAAAGGCTGGAACAATTCCTTGCTCAAACCGGGACGACCGCCAACGTAATCTTCCATGGTGCGGCCATTAATGGTGACCTGCCCAGTTCCAGGCACGAGACGCACTCGCGCTGTGGCTGTCTTCCTTCTGCCGGTTCCGTAGTATTGGATCACGCTGGTCATCTAAACAAGTCCTCTCACTTTATGTCCTAGCCGATTAGTTCGTAAACTTTGGGATTCTGTGCAGCATGTGAGTGCTCACTGCCTGCGTAGACTTTCAACTTGGTGAATTGATGATCGCCTAATCGTGTATGCGGTAGCATGCCCCGAATCGCCCTTTCTACTATGGCCTCTGGCCTTCGTTCCCGCAAAGCTTTCAACGTTTCTTGCTTAAAGCCGTGCGGAAAGCCTGAATGACGATAGTAGATCTTCTGCGTCTCCTTCTTACCACTAACTGCAATCTTTTCAGCGTTGATGATGATAACGAAATCGCCGCAATCAAGATGTGGTGTGAACTGAGGTTTGTTCTTTCCACGCAACAGATTAGCTACTTCGGTTGCCAGGCGTCCGAGCATCTTTCCAGAGGCATCGACCACATACCAGTTGCTTGTGATCTCCTCGACTTTCGGGCAGTGCGTATTCACGAATGCAATCTCCTGCTTATCTACTTTATTGAGCCTCTTCAAATAACTTGAAGTGCTCGGGATATCTTACCGAATGTAGCGTCAGCCCCCAGGCAGGCGCGGTTGGTCCGGCGAGATTACGATCCCCTTGCGAAAGCGCAGTCGCAAGAGCATCCGGCGATTTCTTGCCCAGCCCTATCTCAATCAGGGTTCCGACAATTATGCGCACCATATTGTACACGAAGTGATTTGCGGCAATCCAGAACTCAAGCTTGCCTTCACCTTTACTCAACAATTGAGAATCATACACATGACAGATGGTTGTGGTCCGATCAGCATTCGTCGATTTGAAAGAGGCAAAGTTATGCGCGCCGACAAGACTTGCCGCCGCTTGTTGCATTGCTTCTTTGTCAAGCGGTTGCGGTATGAAGTAATGATCATCCTGTAGAAGCGCCGAGCGTTGCGGTCGGTTGAGCAGACGAAAAACATATTCCCGCCGAACAGCACTAAAGCGCGCGTGAAAATCGTCTGGCACGAACTGGGCTGCCCGCACAGCAATATCCTTAGCAAGAATACCGTTGAGAGCCCAGCAAAAACGCCAGAGAGACGAGCGCTCGTCTGCAACAATGCTGCCTGATTCGCTCAAACCGTTCATGTCGTAAATGTCAAGATGAGCTACCTGACCGGACGCGTGCACACCGGAATCAGTGCGACCACTAAACACGACTCTAGTCTTCTGGTGAAGATACGTCGAAAGCGCTTCTTCCAGCTCCGACTGCACCGTTCTCACACCCAGCTGAAACTGGGAACCATGCAAACGCTTGCCTGAATATTCCAACAATAAGGCGATGCGAGACAATGTCTACGATTCCTTGAAAGTCGATGAGGGTCGATGAAAGTCGATAAGGGTCGATGAAAGCAAATAACGTCGCCTGGAGACTTTTGGTGAATCGACAGTTTTCCAGCAGGTTGAGGCTAAAAAAATGTGGTTGGCAATTCAAGCCGAATTTATGTAACGAGAAATATTAAGATTGTATAAAGCTCGAAAGCCTCAATAGAAAAGCTTTTCGGCTAGAAGAATACCCCGAAAGGCTGATGTAATAATACTTTATGAAGAGCGGGACCTTTGTCGTTGCACAAAAAAAAATGAGGCCACTTTGGTCTGCATCACACCGTGCAAAAATTGTCATCGACAGCTAACTCGACAGATCATCGGCATCGACAAGAATTTGTCGCCGGCGACAAATCAGCATTCAAAAATAACTACCGCCGACGACAAATCGGCATTCGAACTTGAAACTGCGCCAGCTTAATCAACAAACTTGGCTCTGCCTAGACAAGCTGAATAATGGCCATCGGTGTCGCATCGCCACGGCGGGGTCGGCTTTGACGATTCTTGTGTAGCCGCCCTGGCGATCCTTATAACGCGGAGCGATTTCCTGAAATACGCGCTTGACCACATCACGATCGTATAAATAAGCGCTCGCTTGGCGATGCAGATGGACGGAGCGCGCCACCTTCTTCGCTGCTTCCTGGTCACCAGCCTTTGCTTTATCGTAAAGCTTTCTATGATCCGCTAAGTGACCTTTTTTGCCGATTGTGATCAGCCTTTCCACTTCAGGTTGCACAGCCTTTGCTTTGGCGAATGTGGTGATGATCTCGTCGTGCCGCAGAAGTTCCGTAGCCAAAGCTCGTAAGACAGCCTTGCGTTGATCTGCTGGGCGGGCTAGTCGATTTCCTGGTACACGGTGGCGCATGATGAGATCCTTCTTTTACTATTCAAGCTTACTCTCGAGAAAAATTGTCTATCCTTTTCTCATTTGGTTGCTTACTTGTCCTTCGGCGTGTCGGATAAAGTCAGACCGAATTGCCTAAGGCGCTCGATCACTTCGTCTGCTGATTTCTTGCCGAAGTTTTTGATATTCATCAAATCATCGTAGGAGAGCTTGAGCAACTCGCCAAGAGAGTTGATATTGGCACGCTTTAAACAATTGTACGCGCGAACCGACAACTCCAGTTCTTCAATGGAAATGGAACTATGTTTGCCATCGGTCTGTTGAGGTTGCGTAGCCGCAGGCACCATCGGTTTACCAGAGAGTTCGGCGATCGGCAGCAGATGCTCGATTACCTGCCGAGCAGCCTGACTGATCGCTTCGGTGGCATCGATCGAGCCGTTCGACCAAATTTCCATGGTCAGCTTGTCGAAATCGGTGGACTCACCCACGCGAGTGGGCTCCACGTTGTAGCTCACTTTGCGCACTGGCATGAAGACCGCATCGATCGGCAGCACATCTATCGCTTGCTTATAGTGGCTGTGTGAATCGGCAGGTACATAGCCACGGCCTCGTTCCACAGTTACTTCCGCTCGTACCCGCCCACCTTCAGCCAATGTACAAATTTGCCAATCTGGATTGATGATGGTGGCATCTGCCGGGCACAAGATATCGCGACCGGTTACCGGACCGGTTCTCTCCACATCAAGGTGTAGATATTGCGGGTCGTTGCTAAATGTCTTCACGACCAGGCCTTTCAAATTCAGCATTACATCGATAACATCTTCGACGACACCAGGGATGGTGGTGAATTCATGCGTGATACCATCAATTCGCACAGCGGTCACTGCTGAACCGTCCAAAGATGAGAGCAGGACTCGCCTTAGCGCATTACCGAGCGTGGTGCCATAGCCTCTTTCCAACGGCTCAATGACAAATTTGCCATAGATTGAGCCGTCTGCACCAGTCTTATTCTCTAGGCATTTGATCTTTAGAGGTTCCATATTTTCTCCGTCATTTCTTTATCAATGAATAGGTTGCCGGGGTAATTGATTCGGGGTAATTGCGGGATAATTTGCGGGGTAGTAGATTGATGAATCTGATTCTGACCTTAGTTAAGCTCGTGATAGTTGGTCCATCGCCTCACTCGCTCTGGCCTTAGCGTGAGTAATACTCCACGATTAGCGCTTCCTTGATTGTCTGATCAAGGTCTTCGCGGGCGGGAAGATTGACGATAGAAACCGTCAGATTTTCTAAATTGGCATTGAGCCAATTCGGTGCAACTGGTGCCGGATTAGCTTCAATAATTTCTTTGATCAGCTTTTTGCTGCCTTCAGCAACAGAAACGACCGCACCCTGTCTAACCTGGATAGAAGGAACGGCGGCCTTTTTGCCATCGAGCGCAAAATGTCCATGCAGGATCAATTGTCGCGCCTGAGCTCGAGAAGGCACCATACCTGAACGGTGAATGATGTTGTCCAAACGAATCTCAAGCAATTGCAAAAGGCGCAAGCCAGTAGGGACTTTTTTCTGGCGGCTGGATTCTTCAAAATACGAGCTGAATTGCCGTTCTAAGACACCGTAGAATCGCCGCACTTTTTGTTTTTCGCGCAACTGCAAAGCGTACTCAGACTGCTTCTTACGATCCTGTCCATGTTGTCCTGGACCATACCGGCGGCGCTCGATTGCACACTTGGTCGAGTAGCAGCGCGAGCCCTTCAAGAAAAGCTTGACCCCCTCGTTGCGGCAGAGCTTGCAAACTGAATCCGTATACCTAGCCAAGTTTCTATTCTCCTGAAAGCGAGTCTAAACGCGGCGCCGCTTTGGAGGGCGGCAGCCATTGTGAGGGATCGGCGTAACATCTTTGATCAAAGTAATTTCTAAACCTGCCGCTTGCAGCGCCCGAATCGCGGTCTCGCGGCCAGCACCGGGACCTTTTACCAACACTTCTACTTGCCTCATGCCTTGGTCCATCGAGCGACGGGCCACTGACTCTGCCGCCTGTTGGGCAGCAAAGGGCGTGCCTTTCTTGGCACCCTTAAAGCCGACTGTGCCGGCCGATGCCCAGGCGATCACTTGCCCCTGCGGATCAGTGGAGGCGACGATCGTATTATTGAACGTGCTTTGAATGTGCACCACACCTTGCAGCACGTAACGACGTTCTTTCTTCTTTGTTCTTGCTTTGGGCGATTTTGCCATTGCTCTTTGCTTAGTCCTTTTTCAAACTGCCAGTGCGTTTCCGTCGATAACTGCCTAATATTGCCGAAATTAAAGCGATTAACCTTTTGATGGAGCAATCTTCTTGCCGGCCACCGTCAGGCGTTTGCGTCCTCTTCTCGTCCGGGCATTGGTCTTTGTTCGCTGCCCGCGGGTTGGCAGTCCACGACGATGGCGCTGGCCGCGGTAGCAATTGATCTCGATCAATCGCTTTACGTTTAGTCCTTCCATCCGCCTGAGGTCACCCTCGATTTGAAAACCACTTTTCTCGATTTCATCGCGCAGCCGGCTCACTTCGTCTTCCGTCAAATCCTGCACCCGGCGTTCATCAGGGATGCCGAGCCGCTGGCAAACCTTGGCTGCAGTCGTACGGCCGATGCCGTAAATGTACGTCAGGGCGATCTTCGTTCTCTTAATGCGCGGCAGGTCTACACCAGCTATTCGAGCCATTTATCCTCCAACCCTTTGCTTCCCTTTGCTTTTGTGGCTAAAATTCACTGGCATTAGCCGCGATTCACTTCCACCATTTGCCTCTGTTTCAGATGCCTGAGTTCCGCCTTAGCCCTGTCTTTGTTTATGCTTGGGGTTTTCGCAGATAATCGCCACTCGCCCTTTTCGGCGAATGACTTTGCATTTGTCACAGATTTTCTTTACTGAGGCTCTCACTTTCATGATTTCTTCTCGTTCTTAATTGGCCAAGCAAAACTGTTCTTACAACGTTCCTCTCGCCCAGAAGCGAGAACTCTTAAGCCGAAGACAGGACTCTGTTCAGCTTAAAGGCAGCTCAAGCCGGGGCAGTGCGGACAAACATCCAATTGTACATCAATCTTTGATTCTGTAGGTAATCCGTCCACGTGTCAGATCGTACGGCGTAAGCTCTACCCGGACTCGATCTCCCGGCAGAATCTTAATAAAGTTTTTGCGAATTTTGCCTGAAATATGAGCCAGCACTTTGTGGCCGTTATCGAGCTCGACGCGAAACATCGCGTTTGGGAGCGATTCGCGAATCGTCCCCTCGAACTCGATTACACCTTGCTTGGTCATCCGATTACCTCGTTCGGGCGCTTGGTCAGGACCTCCGGCTCACCTTCGGTTATCAAAAGTGAATGTTCGAAATGAGCGGATGGCTTGTAATCTTGCGTTACAACTGTCCATTTATCGGGTTTGGTTTTCACCCGATCGCCACCAAGATTGAACATGGGTTCGACCGCTATAACCATACCAGGTTTCAACTTCACCCTGCTACCTGTGCGGTAATTGAAGATAAAGGGATCTTCGTGATAATCCGGACCAATGCCATGCCCACCGTAATCACGCACCAGTCCATACTGATTGGCCGTGGCCACATCTTCGATGGCCCCGCCTATATCATCGAGTGTGGCGCCAGCCCGGCAAGCTTTGATCGCATTGTAAAGCGATTGCCGCGTATCGGCTAACAATTTCTCTAAGCGGGCGGATATCTTGCCAACCGGCAAAGTTAGCGCGGTATCGCCAATGAAGTCAAACTTCTTGCCATTATCTTCTCGACGCACAGTAGCGCCAATGTCGAGACTGATAATATCGCCATCCTTCAAGATTTTGTTTTTGTTGGGAATGCCGTGGACTACTTCCTCATTTACTGACGCACAAACCGTACAAGGAAAATTTCGGTAGCCTTTGAACGTAGGAATTGCACCGGCATCGCGGATCATCCTTTCAGCTGCCTGATCGAGCTCCCAGGTCGTTATTCCCGGTGCCACCATTTTGGCGATAGCAAACAGCGTTTGCGCCAGCCAGTTGACCTGCTTTGCGTATTAGTTCGATGTCCTCATCATTCGTCAGTATCATGGCGCGATTAGACCGGCACGTTTAGGGATTGCAAAATGTCGGCAAAGATCTCGTCTGGATTACCCTGCGCATCGACTGTCCTCAGTAAAAGCTTGTTATCGTAATAGTCGATCAACGGCTCTGTCAGCTTGTGATAAGTCGAAAGGCGTTCTTCCACCAGCTCTTGTTTATCATCTGAACGCTGATAGAGTTCGTGCCCGCACAAATCACATCTGTTATTCACTTTTGGTGGCGCAAAAGTAATGTGATAAACAGCATTGCAGCTCTTATTCGAACAAATGCGACGGCCGGTAATTCGCTCGGTTAATAAATGATCGGGAATTTGCAAGTTGATCACGACTGTCAATTTGGCTTTCAGTTCGCTCAATAGTTCGTCCAGACTTTTCGCCTGGTCGATATTGCGCGGGAAGCCATCAAGAATGAAGCCGTCTTTGCATTCGCTGCCGGCAAGTTTTTCGCGAAACATCTTGATTAAGACGGCGTCAGGGACAAGCTGCCCCTTATCCATGTAGTCAGCAGCTGCTTTGCCTGCCTCAGTGCCTCTGAGGACCGCCTCCCTCAACATATCTCCCGACGAAAGATGGGAAAGCTTCAATTTCTCGGCCAACTTCTTGCATTGGGTGCCTTTGCCGGATCCCGGAGCACCAAGAAAGAGTATGCGCATACTATATTTCCTTATTTTCTCTGAACAATCCCCGCGCTTGATACTTTGCCGACAAAGCGTGGGTAAGAATCTGACGTTGTGTATCGATTGCCACACCCACAAGGATGATCAATGACGTACTGCCTAAGCCCTGTAGAGTTTGCACGTAGAACAGCTGTTCCGCATGAATCGGCAAAATAGCAATGATACCGACGGCGACGGCACCGATGACGATCAATCGGTTCAGTGTCTTCTCTAAATATTCGGCAGTCGGCCTGCCGGGACGAACGCCTTGAATGGCTCGTCCGCTACGCCTCAGATTCTCAGCCATATCACGGACTGGCAAGACGATCGACGCATAGAAAAAGGCAAAAAACAGAATCAAGACAAAGTAGACCAGTGAGTGTTCCCAATGATAATAAGAGAAAGTATTGGCGAACTCTGTCATGATCATGCTCCAGGCATTTTGAGCCCAAGAGTGCGAGGTAAGCTTGTTGATCTCGCTGCCTACGACCGGCACCTTCTCAAGCCAGTGGCTCAGAGCAGCGCCGGGATCGCCACCGCGGCGTCCGACGAAAGACATGATCGTGCTCGGGAACATCAAGAGTGACGAAGCAAAAATAATGGCCATGACACCGGAGGGATTGACCGGCAAATACATATAATCGTCCGGAGCGGCAAAAACTTGACGACCAACGTTCCGCCTGGCACCAAGTACCATGATTTTGCGAACACCTTGTTGAAGGCAGACAATTAAAACAACTAGCCCGAGAAAGAGAGCGCACAAGGCTGTCACTCCCCAAACCGGCGACTGACCTGTCTGCACGGCATCATATGTATTGTGCACCATCACGGGCAAGCGAGAAGCAATACCCAGGAAAATCAACAATGAGGCACCATTACCAACACCACGCTCAGTGATCAACTCGCCCATCCACATAATAAAGACAGCTGACGACGTGAGGATAATTGTAGTATTCACCAGAAATGGCAGGCCAGGAGTCAAGACAACGTCCGGGTTGTGAATTTTCGAGAGCAAATTGGCCAGCATGAATGATTGGAAGGCAGCCAAGACGACAGTTGCCCAGCGCGTGTATTGCTGTAGCTGTTTACGCCCCTGCTCGCCCGATTGCTTTTGCAACTCTTCAAGCTTTGGCACAACTACAGTCATCAGCTGCATGATGATGGACGCAGTTATATATGGTCCAATGCCCATCGAGAAGATGGATAACTTGTTCAAGGCACCGCCGGTAAACAAGTCGATCATGCCTAGCAAGTTTTGAGCTAGTTCCGGATGTTTCAAAAACGAGCTGGGGTCCACACCGGGAATGGGAATATGCACGCCAAAGCGGTAGATGGCGATCATCGCCAACGTGAAAAAAATTCGCTCTTTCAAACCCGCAGCATTGAGCAGTTTGAACAGATCTTCGGGTCCACCAATTCTGCTTCCACGCCTGGCTTGCATGCAGTCTATGCTCCGTTTCCTGGTCGACCCTTACTGTGTCCTAAGGCTATTGAAGCGCATACTTCACAGCAAAGCTCACAAGTTACACTTCGTTTAATGAAGTTACTTCTTCTTCTCGCCAGCCTTTTTGTCGGCGGACTTAGCCGGTTTGTCCTGGGACTTGGCTATCGGCTTTTTGGCTTCGGCCACACCTTTCTTACTCTCGTCGGCAGGCTTTTTCTCGCCACCATCTTTGCCCTTGTCCTGCTTGCTTGTCTTTTCGGCAGCTTTGAGAGCAGCCTTTTCGGCCTCTGCCGCCTTGGCCGCCCTCAACACGTCAGATGGTTTCGGCGCTTTGCGGCGCTCTTCGGCCAGCGCAATAGCCTTTTCCAGACGCTTAGCCCGCTTGCCCTTCTCTTCTTTGGCTTCGATCAATTCAACGCTGCCGCCAGCAGCTTCAATTTTGCTCTTAGCACCAGCCGAGAAATGGTGCGCCCTCACCTTCAACGCCACTTTTAGTTCACCTTGACCCAGAATGCGTAGACTGTCTGTCGACTTGCGCAACAGATTGTGCTCGACTAAAAAGTCAGCATTGACTTCGGCATTGGCCGGCAAAACATTGAGCGCACCGACATTGACTTCTACCCATTGACGGGTGATCACTTGATCAAAATTGTGAATCTTGGGCAAGCGCCTGAACAACGGCGTTTGTCCGCCTTCAAAGCCGAAGCGCTTGCTCTCGCCAGAGCGCTGCCCTTGGCCATTATGACCACGGGTGCTTGTCTTGCCGTGCCCGGAAGCACGACCTCTACCCACTCGCTTGCGATCGCGGCGTGCGCCCTCTGTCGGGCGTAAATCAGTGATGTACATTTGTCCTCCTTGCCTTGCGCCAAAAGGGTCCAGCCCTATGACTCGGCTCTCTTTCACTTGCTGTTATTTGCTTTCTTTTACCTTGGCAGTCGACTTCTTTCCCACCTCAGCCTTGGCTTTGGCGAGAGCTTTGCTCTCACTATCTTTGCCCTTGCCCGTGGTGCCTTCGGCGGCGGCAACGGTGACAAGGTGATTCACTTTCGTCACCATACCGCGTATTGTCGGATTATCGGCATGCACGACAGAGCTGCCGTATTTCTTCAGTCCGAGCGCTTGCACAACGCGACGTTGTGTCTTTTTTTTACCTACCATGCCACTGACGAGAGTGACCTTGATCATATTGGCTGTCATATCCTTATCCGTTGTTCTTTATATCCGCTCCGTCGCTTCGCTACGCTCAGCTCCTCCGCTTGTCACTATCCCGCTCGCTGCGCACGGCTCTTCTTCTTTTTATCCGCTCCGTCGCTTCGCTACGCTCAGCTCCTCCGCTTGTCACTATCCCGCTCGCTGCGCACGGCTCTTCGCCGCGCTCGCTCGCTTCTTCTTTACGCAAACATTTGCTTGATGCTAATGCCTCTGAGGCGAGCTGCTTCTTCGAATGTTCGCAAGCTGCTTAAACCGTTGACTGTCGCCCGCGCAACGTTAAGCGGAGCTCGTGAGCCGAGAGACTTCGAGAGAACGTCACCAACTCCGGCTAATTCAAGAATTGCCCGGGCTGCACCACCGGCAATAACTCCGGTGCCTTTTGCTGCCGGTCTGAGCATGATGCGAGAGCTGCCCCGCTTGCCCATAATTTGATGAGGAATGGTGGTACCAACTAGCGGCACTTTGACCAAACTTTTGCGAGCGTCAACCACACCTTTTTGAATGGCACTAATCACTTCCGCCGCCTTGCCAACACCAATACCGACCTGTCCCTTGCCGTTGCCCACAGCGACGACAGCGCGGAAGCTCAGCTTTTTGCCGCCTTTAACTACCTTGGTAACGCGTCTAACCTGAATAATCTTCTCTTCCCATTCAGACTGCTCTCGCTGCTGCCGCGGCTCATCTGAATGTCGGCGAGGCGGGCCACCGCCTTCGCGATTGCCGCGACGACCTTTGCGAGCGGGCGCTTCGCCGGCTGGCGTAGGCGCCTGGCTCAAATCGTCTGGAGCTACTTTGTCTTCTTTGTCTGCCATTTCTCAGTCCTTTAATAGAGGCGGTGCTCACCTACCTCAGAGCCTTTCCTAAAAATCCAAACCTGATTCCCGGGCCGCTTCGGCCACGGCAGCAACTCGTCCGTGATAAATATAGCCACCGCGATCGAATACCACCGCTTTTATCCCTTTATCTTTAGCCCGTTTGGCCACCAACGCACCGACCGATTTAGCCGATTCCGTATCCCACGTTTTCTTTAAACCCTTCTTCAACTCAGGATCGAGCGTGGATGCAAATACCAAAGTTTTAGCTTGGGAATCGTCTACGATCTGGGCATAAATATGCTTGTTCGAACGATAAATGCACAAACGCGGACGTTCTGGCGAGCCTGCTAAACGGCGGCGAATCCGCATGTGGCGCTTAAGTCGGGTGAGCTTTCTGTCTGGTTTTGAAATCATCTTTTGAGTCCTCGAGAACAAAGTGGCTTGCCACTATTTCTTCTTACCTGCGGCTTTACCAGCCTTGCGACGAATGTGCTCGCCTTGATACTTGACGCCTTTGCCTTTGTAAACCTCCGGTGGGCGCTTGCTGCGAATCAAGGCAGCCAAATCACCGACGGCCTGCTTGTCGATACCGGTAACCGTAATCACGTTGCCCTTGCCCACCACGATCGTCAAACCACTAGGTGGTTCAATCTCTACCGGATGTGAGTAACCAAGCTGCATAATCAGCTTTTTCCCTTCCATCTGGGCACGATAGCCGACGCCTACTACTTCCAGCTGCCGCTCGAATCCTTCAGTGACACCTTTCACCATATTTGCTACTAACGTTCTGCTCAGCCCATGGAGACTGCGTGTCAATCTGTCTTCATTCTTGCGCTCCACATGCACCTTGCCGTCCACCTGTTTGACCGACAACTCAGGACGGATTGTCGTTGTTAGCTGACCCTTTGGCCCTTTCACCGCTACGTCGCCGCCAGTCACCTGGACGGTGACGCCGCTTGGTATTGCTATTGGTGCTTTGCCTATACGAGACATCGTTATTTCCTCTGCATCAATGAGTCCGAACGCTCTACCAAATGTGAGCGACAATTTCACCGCCCAAATTGCTCTTACGAGCCTGGCGATCGGTCATCAGTCCATGACTGGTGCTGATGATGGCCACACCCAACCCGCCATATACTCGCGGTGCCTTTTTCGCCGGCCGGTAGACTTTTAAACCGGGACGACTAATCCGTTTAATTCCTTGAATCACTTGCTCGCCCTTGGCACCGTATTTGAGGACCACCCGCATTTTTTGTTGCGGTGTTCCCAACGCCTTTGTTTCAAACGACGAAATGAAACCTTCATTGCGCAAAAGCTCAGCCAGAGCCACCTTTTGCTTGGATGCTGGCATCTCCACTGCTGGTGCCTGCACTCTGGCCGCATTGCGCAGCCGTGTGAACATGTCAGAAATTGGATCTGTAACCGGCATTTACTATCTCCTACCAACTAGACTTCGTGACACCAGGAATAAGACCTTCATGAGCCATCTTTCTCAGGCAACAACGACAGAGCCCGAAGTCACGATAATAACCCCGGGGGCGCCCGCAGAGACGACAACGATTGTGCAAGCGCACGCCGGGATATTTTCCCTTTGCCACCAGCACCCTGCGCTTGTGCTCTTTGTCGACCATCGATGTTTTAGCCATTCTTGTTCCAGTCCTTATTAATTGAATTAATTGCTTCCTGAATTTATTGCTTCCTGAAGGGGAATCCCAGCGCAGCCAACAACGCTTGACCTTCCTGGTCGGTTCGGGCTGTCGTGACGATGGCAATATCCATGCCCCTCACGGCATCGACTTGTTCGTAGTTAATTTCCGGGAAAATCAACTGCTCCTTCACGCCGACCGAATAGTTACCACGGCCATCGAATGACTTGCTGGATAATCCGCGAAAGTCACGGATTCTAGGCAAGGCGATATGGATCAACTTGGCCATGAAATCGTACATACGTCTTCCGCGTAGCGTGACGCTTGCCCCAACCGGCATACCTTTGCGCACTTTGAACGTGGCGATGGACTTCCGCGAACGATTGACAATCGGCTTCTGTCCGGTAACGGTCACCAGATCCTTGACACCACCATCAATCGCTTTCGCATTGGCGGTCGCCTCGCCCAAGCCCATGTTAACCACGACTTTTTCCAAGCGAGGTACTTGCAAATTGTTTTTGTAGCCAAATTGTTTTTTCAAATGGGGAACTACTTCTTTTTCGTAGTGCTCCTTGATTTTGATCATTGTCAACGGACCTCTTCTTCTCTTTGACGGGACGGTCTTCGTCGTCCCTTTCTCTTTTCCAATTGCACGAATTGCCTTTAATCGATCTCTTCTTGCTTTCTCTTCTCCGCCCTTACAGGTTTCTTTGATTTTGTGCTGTAAAGCATGACTTTGGAGGCAGAAAGCGGAGCCTCCTTTTTCACCAAACCGCCTTTGCCCATTGGCGTCCGCGGCTTACTGGCTGTCGTGCGGACATTAACGCCTTCCACAATCACTTTTCCTTGATCGGGAAATACTGCCAGCACCTTGCCGGTCTTGCCCTTGCCCATCTCTTTCGAGCCAGAAATGACCATGACCAGATCGCCCTTCTTCACATGTACTTTGGGCTGGAGATTGCTGACGGTGGGTTTGACAAAGGCCTGCGAAACAACAATGCGGCCTCCGAATTTATTCTTTTGCTTGATCGCCGCTTTGGTGAAACGAACCTGACGCTTCGTCGGCATTTGACTCTTATGCATTAGAGGACCTCCGGAGCCAAAGAGAGAATCTTGGTGAAATTCTTGTCCCTGAGCTCGCGAGCAATGGGACCAAAAACGCGCGTTCCTTTTGGGTTGCCGTCTTTCTGAACAATCACAGCAGCATTGTCATCAAAGCGAATTGTCGAGCCGTCCGGTCGGCGCACATTATTACGTACACGGACGATAACCGCTCGCACCACTTCCGATTTTTTCACCGGCATATTAGGCAGAGCATCTTTGACCGCAGCAACTATCACATCTCCAACGGACGCGTATTTGCGATTAGAACCGCCAAGGACGCGAATACACTGCAACTCTCTGGCGCCAGTGTTATCAGCGCAGGTTAAACGTGTTTGTTGCTGGATCATACGTTTGAATCCTCAAGAATGTTTGTTATGTCGCCGCCACTTTGGATATCGATCACTAGCCAGCGCTTTTCTCGCGAAAGGGGACGGCATTCCCGAATGCGTACACGATCGCCGATTTTGCAAGCTCTCTTTTCATCGTGCGCTTTGAATTTGGCGGTCTTGGCGATTTGCTTTTCATACTTAGGGTGCGGTGCGTAGTTCTCTACAGCTACGACCACAGTCTTCTCCATTTTGTTGGAGACTACTTTTCCTACTAATTCTTTCTTGGGCATTTTGCTCGTATCCTTATAGCGATCAGACTTCCTTAGTCGTTTAGTGCTTTGTCTGGCTCAGCTCTCAGCTGCAGCCTGCTTAGCCTTCGGCTGTTTTGGCTTAGCCTCAGCCTTTTTGCTGGCAACGCCTGCACTTTTTCGGGCATGAACATCTTTAACGGCAGCGCTCTTTTTTGCCTTGACCGGTGCTTTCTTATTTGACCCACCACTAACTTGGCCGTCTGGGACGTCAGCTTTGCCGGCCGTTCCTCTCACTTTCTCGGTTTGGATGGTCAGCAGTTGTGCCAAATGCCGCTTAACGGCGCGCAATTTGGCCGGACTTTCCAACTTTCTCATAGCCAACTGAAAACGCATCTCGACGATATTTCTGCGGCTGTCATCAATTCGAGTCTTAATTTCGTCTTGGGTCAATTCTCGAATCTCGTTAACTTTCATCATTGGCCTCCTGCATGTCTGGCGACGATGCGGCATCTAATTGGCAACTTCTGCGCCGCCAATCCCAGCGCGTGGTGCGCTTCCTTCTCCCCTACACCAGCCATTTCAAACATCACCCGGCCCGGCTTGACCACCGTTACCCAGAATTCGGGGTTGCCTTTGCCCGAGCCCATCCGAGTTTCAGCCGGTTTCTTAGTGACAGGCTTGTCGGGGAACACGCGGATCCATAGCTGTCCACCTCTTCTCACCGATCGGGTCATCGCTTTACGGGCAGCTTCAATTTGGCGAGACGTGATCCAAGCTGGCTCAAGTACTTGTAGTCCGTACTCACCGAATTGCACATCAACTCCGCGAGTTTCACAGCCGGTCATCCGCCCGCGATGCTGCTTACGAAATTTCGTTCGCTTGGGCAATAGCATCTCTAACCTGCCTTCCTGGTCTTCTTACCAGCTCTACCTTGACCGCGGCCATCTTGTCGTGGCTCGCGCGGCCCTTCCTGTGCACCACGCTCTTGTTGCGTCTTAACGTTCGGCGGCGACCATTGACCTGGCTCTAGCTCACCGCGGAAGATCCAGACCTTGATACCAATCAGTCCCATAACGGTGCTCGCTTCGGCCAAACCGTAATCAATATCAGCACGCAAGGTCTGCAGTGGAATGCGACCTTCTTTTGCCCACTCGGTGCGCGCAATTTCCGCTCCACCAAGCCGGCCGGAGACCATTACTTTGACGCCAATGGCGCCAGCCCGCATACAACGTTGCATCGCTTGCTTCATCGCTCTTCTGAAAGCAACACGTTTTTCCAGTTGCTGGGCAATCGATTCTGCCACCAATTGCGATTCAAGATCGACTCGATTGATCTCCAAAATGCTTATCCGCACGTCAACCCCGGTCCGATTGAGCATGTCTTTCACTTTCTGGTGCAAGGTCTCTATACCGGCACCGCCTTTGCCTACGACCACACCGGGTCGGGCAGTGAAGATTTCAATTTGAATTTGATCCGCTTTGCGTGAAATTTCTACTTTCGAAACACCGGCATTGGCCAGTTCTTTTTTCAAAAACACGCGAATGCGCTGATCTTCTTCAATCAGTGAAGCGACGTCTTTATCGGAGACAAACCAGTTTGACCGCCATCCCCTGTGGATGCCGAGACGGAAACCGTTTGGACTAACTTTCTGACCCAAAATTCTTCTCCTTTTTATCCGCTCCGTCGCCTCGCTCTGCTCGGCTTCTCCGCTTGTCTTGTCACTATCACCGCTCACGAAGCTTAGGCTCCTCGCCGCGCTAGTTCGCTTCTCCTCATTTAAACATCTGAGAGTACCAAAGTTATGTGGCTCGACTTTTTCAGAATCGGCTTAGCCATGCCTCGGGCATGAGGCTGAATCCGCTTCAATGTCGGGCCTTGATCGGCATACACTTCCACAACTTTCAATTCTCCGGCTTCCTTCTCGGAAACATTTGTCTTTTCGGAGTTGATCAAGTTATACATCGCCGACCGCAAAACCTTTTCTACTTCCCGGGCGGCGGAAAACGGCATGAACTTCAAGATCGTCACCGCTTCCGCAGCCGACTTGCCGCGGATCTCATTGATGACGCGACGCACCTTGCGCGGTGACATCCTGATCCATTTTGCTTGTGCTTTGCTTTGCATGATTAACCTGCCGCTGGTGTTGGTGCTGCTGCTCGCTTGGCGGTCTTATCGCCGCCAGCGTGACCTTTGAAAAACCTGGTGGGTGCGAATTCTCCAAGTCTGTGACCGATCATTTGCTCGGTTACATAAACAGGAACATGTTTGCGACCGTTATAAATCGCCACAGTATGCCCGATCATGTCAGGCACGATCATCGAGGCCCGGGACCAAGACTTGATCACGCGCTTATCGCCCCGCTTGTTCATATCTTCAATTTTCTTGGCCAGCGAGGGATGGACAAATGGTCCCTTTTTCAGCGATCTCGACACTGTGTTCGTTCTCCTAATTAACTATTTGCGATGCTTGACGATATAACGCTCTGAAGTCTTGTGTTTACCACGCCTGGTCTTGTAACCCATGGCCGGTTTACCCCAAGGCGTTTGGGGCTTGCCGCCGATCGGCGATTTACCTTCACCACCACCATGAGGGTGGTCGACAGCGTTCATAACCACGCCGCGATTGGTCGGTCTAATTCCCAACCAGCGCGTGCGTCCAGCCTTGCCCGAACGCACATTTTTCGCATCGGTATTGCCAAGTTGACCGACGGTCGCTTTGCAGTCCAGTTGCACCATGCGCATTTCGCCAGAAGGTAAACGCAGCGTACACATCTTGCCTTCTTTGGCTAATACTTGGATTTGCGCGCCGGCGGAACGACCGAGCTGGCCGCCCTTGCCCGGTGTCATTTCCACGTTATGGACCATGGTGCCTAGTGGGATAGAACGAAGCGGCAAGGCATTGCCATTTTTCACTTCAGCCGCCGGTCCAGCCATAATTGACTCGCCAACTTTGATGCCAAGCGGTGCCAGAATATAACGCTTTTCGCCATCGGCATACTGCACCAAGCAAATGCGAGTGTTGCGGTTGGGATCGTATTCGATCGTTTTGACCAGAGCCGGAATATTTTCTTTGTCGCGACGGAAATCGATCACCCGATAACGTCGTTTATGTCCGCCGCCTTTATGCCGCACTGTCAAGCGCCCTTGATTATTGCGACCACCGTGCTGCTCTAATTTCTTAAGCAGGGTCTTTTCAGGAGCGGAGGCCGTTAGATCCGAAAAATCGGGTCTAGTCATATTGCGGCGACCTGCTGATGTTGGATTGACTTTCCGGGGAGGCATTTGTCCTAAACCTTTTAAACCTTTAGTGTTTTGTGAGCGAGATGAAAATACAGAATGATCACTAGGCGGAATAAATATCTAACGGATCGCCCTGAATAGTGACGATCGCCTTTTTGCTATCTTTTGGGGACGGACCATGTCTTTTTGAACGTCGAATGCGGCCCCGTATAGCGCAAGTGTTCACACTGACCACCTCAGACTTGTTCTTGGGATAGAGCTCTTTGATCAGCTGTTCAACTGCTTGGGCAATCTCGATCTTATTTGCGTCTTTGGCCACTTCGAAAGTGTATTGACCGATCTCACCTAAGTAGATCGTCTTCTCGTTGAGTAGCGGGCGAAGGATAATTTCTGAATGACGGCGATTCATGGGGATGTCTTCCTGGTGGGTCCTTTAGGTAACGGGAAAGATGTTTCTATTTGCTCGGTTTCTGACCTGATTTCTTGGTCGGTTTCTCGTCGGTTGCTTTGGCCGTAACTTTTTTGGCCTTTGGCTCGGCTGCCTGCTTCTTTGCCACGGACTTCTTCGGCTTGTGCCCAGACTTTGTGGCTTGCTCGCTGGTTTCTTTATGCAGCCCCTTTAGCCTTTTATTCACCGCTTCCAGCGCTGCTTCAGTTAAAAGAACAGAATGACAAGTAAGTAGATCTCTGACATTTAAGTTACTGACGTGAAGAACGGTAACTCCTTCAATGTTGCGCGCTGCCTGCTCTACTTTTTTGCTGTCAGCAGACGAGTGATCGAGAATAAGCACAATCTTTTTGTCGGTTAGCTTGAGCTGCTTCAAAGCGCTGGCGAACTCTTTTGTCTTTCCGTGCTTGATCTCATCGAAATTCTGCACAATAACCAGTTCGTCACGTTTTGCTGCCAATGCAGATTTGAGCGCGAGAATGCGAACTTTCTTCGGTAGCGATTTAGTAAAGTCTCTGGGCTTTGGTCCGAAAATAACACCGCCGCCTTCCCATAACGGTGAACGAATAGAACCAGCACGGGCGCGACCAGTACCCTTTTGACGCCAGGGTTTTTTGCCGCCGCCTCTGACTTCGCTACGCGTTTTGCTGTTGGCGGAGCCCGAGCGAGCATTAGCCAATTGGCGAACCAATGCCGTGTGCATCACATGCTCGTTAGGGCTGATCCCGAAAATATCTTGATCGAGCCCCACTTCGTGAAGCTTCTTCCCTTTCAAATCTACGACTTGAGCCGATGTCATTTTGATTCTCTCTTGTTGTTTTACTTAAACGGCTTAATTCCACTTCGTCTTGGACGGATGAACGGTGACCAGCGAATCTTCGGCACCGGGCACGGTGCCCTGCACTAGCAACAGATTTTTTTGCAAATCGATTTTGAAGATCTTCAGGTGACGAACGGTAACATTGACGTTGCCCATTTGTCCCGGCATAGGTAGCCCTTTGAAAGTGCGACCAGGCGTTGTACCGGGACCAATCGAACCCATCGAGCGGTGGAATTTGGAACCGTGGCTCATCGGTCCCCGGCCCGCATGGTAACGCTTGATTGTCCCCTGAAAACCCTTACCAATCGAGCGACCTCGGACATCGACCAGCATGCCCTCTTTGAAAATGACATCAATCTTCAGCGGATCGCCGACGTTATAGGTCGATGAATCGGCCACCCGGAACTCACGCAACGGTTTCAAGGGCGGCAAAGAATTTTTCTTGCAGGAGCCTAACTCCGGCTTATTCAACTTTCTCTCTTTGACAACAAAGCCACCGACTTGAACGGCTTGATAGCCATGTCTGTCGGTAGTGATTCTCTGCGTCACAATATTCTCACCGATCTTGACGACAGTCACCGGAACCGACAACCCTTCTTGATCGAAGAGTGTCGTCATACCGACCTTTTTGCCAATTACGCCTAAAATCATCTTGTCTTCCTTCAACGTCTTCTCTAGAGTTTCACTTCGATGTCGACTCCAGCCGGCAAATCAAGGCGCATGAGCGCATCAGCTGTAGTCGGCGTTGGATCATTGATATCGATCAGCCGCTTATGAATACGGATCTCGAAATGCTCGCGGGACTTCTTGTCCACATGTGGCGAGCGCAATACGCAGTAAACACGCTTTCTTGTCGGCAACGGCACCGGACCACAAACCGTCGCACCGGTACGTTTGGCAGTCTCGACGATTTGATCAGCCGACTTATCTAGAAGTCTGTGATCGTATGACTTCAGACGAATCCGAATGCGCTGCACTTTGACCGCGGAGGAAGCGGTTTCATTTTTGTGTGTCTTGGTCGAGCGTACCATCAGCGCTTTTCTCCTAGTCTTTCCTAACGGTCGAAGGCGATAGAACAGCCAGCGCCCACAGGCACTGCTCGCCGTAGAATCAGGCTTTCTGCCGACTTGCTTATTATCAGACTCACATTAACGTAGTCTTATAAATGAAGTCGCCACGGGGTGACCATCTCGACCGGCGAACCACACATTGTACAGATCTATATAACGATCAGACTGAAAATTTTATTTCAGAATAAGATTTGCTTCGAGAAACTTTGCCCGAGAACTTTTCAGCTATTTAACAATTGACGTGCACTTTTGACCTACCGCCCTGCTGGACTGTCACTGAGATTGAAACGCTTAATGGACTGCTGGTCACGTTCAGCCAAATCGTTTCGGCCAACCAGACGATAAATCTCGATACGTCGAAAATATGCCGGTCCATAGTGGACGGCGATCGGCACTTCCAGATCTTGCAAGGCAGCACCATAATTGCGCATAGATAAGTACAGGCCGGCACGGTCATACCAGGCTTTCGGTTGCTGCGGACTGGTGGCGATCGCCTGACTGAAATAGTTTAAGGCCAAGTCGTTGCGGCACAGACCGACATAAGCTTTGCCCAAACCATCATAGATTGCCGCATTGCCACCGCCCTTAACCAGCAACTTTTGCAAGTCGGTAATGGCCCGATCGTTCAAACCCTGCCTTTGCTCCAGGCTGGCAATCTCGATCAATGGTTGAATATCTTTAGGATTGGCATCGAAGGAAGATTGGTAAAGCTGTTCAGCGAGACTATACAGCCCAAAATCGGCAAGCCAACCAGCAAATGTATTCGCAAGCGATGTCTTACTCGCCTGGAAATTCGCCAGATTATGGCCTGCATCGGATTTGGTAAGAAAGTTCGCCAACCAAACTAAAAGAGCGGATAGAAGTGCAGCCTTGATGATCAATCCAGTCAGTTTAGGCCCCTTGAACTTTGGCGACGGTTCCTCTAACTGGGGGAGGCCGCATAAAATGGTTTTGCGGTCTCTGTGCCGGCCAGCCGAGGCGGCTGCCGCCGGCTATCAATATTTTCTGTCCCTTTAGCCTGTTCGACTGTCCAATCCTTTTTATAGTCATTTTGCTTATTGCTTGGAGGCGGCAGCGGCAGCGCCTTGCTTTCAGCGACGTCCGGTTTGTAGTTTCTCGACCACCGATTTGGTTTACTTTGATCGCTCATTTTTGTTCATCGCTCATACTCGCTCTCATCTTCTGGATTCCAGACTCTCTTGTACCCATTCGAGGACAATATTATTTTGGCCAGCAACCTCCCAGTTGCGCTGACCGCGATGGCTTCAGACCAGAGCTGACGAATAAATTCAACGCTTAGTAGGAAAAAAGAAGTCCAGGCAAAAGCTATGCAAGGACAATTGAGGCTTTGACCGCCATGGTTCAAGAACTAAAGAACCCACGGTGGAAGAAGTTGTTCGTTGCGCAGTGACGAAAGACCAGCTCATTCATTCAGATTTATTCGTTGCGTCCGCAAATCTGTTAATTGAATCGAAAAGACGTTGATACCCCTAGCGATTGCTGTCACGTTGAACTTCGCTAGTCAGATTACTTTCGGGACATACCACCCGGCATCGCAGTCCCACGTGGTGTCAACCCTGGACTATCCCCCCAATATGTCTCTGGGTGTGTCCAAAGCACCACGTCTCCTTCTTCGCGAACTGCAGCTTGTCGCAATCCGCGCAACGTTCTGTATATGTAAGGAACCCCTCGATTCTCAGTGCCAAAACGTTCGAACTGAAAGCCGTTCCAATAGGCAGTTCTATCTTTGCTTACAACGATCAGGCCGCTTAAACCACGGTTCTTTTTGGGCAGCGAGCGTTGAATAGCCGCAAACTGTTCTTGGGCCATTGAATCTACATCCACCTTCGTCAGTACACCAGGTACAGCCTGTGGAACTTGTATACGCTGTTGAACTTCAGGATTTTGAACATTCGGCGCCGTTGGTAAGCTATCGGTACTCATATCGAAGTTTTCGGTAGTTGGTCTGTTCATGAACAAGCCAATCCCTGGTCCGCCTGCCAGCCTCGTTTCAATAGGAATACGGCTAGCGAAATAAGCTTCTACCTTTGCCGCTCTGGCAGCAAGATCATATTCATACTGGTAAGCCCACTTGAATCCACCTGTCGAAGCTCGTTCTGCCCAATCATCAAGACCGATCTTCGTCCTTGTAAGCAAACCATCGGTAGCAGATACCGCCATCCCTGCCGTTTTCTTGATTAAGCCACTGCTCAATCCGCCCGCAAAGGCTGCTGTAAAATCGGCGCCTGCAGCGCCAACCCCGTGCAGGTGTTCTATACCTACAGCTCGCTGCGATAGAGTTTGTTTCTCTGGTGCTGCAACGGACATAGCCGTTGTCAGTGCCGCATCTTTTGCGGAGCGATAAGATTCTTTCAGAGCTATAGGGATTGCCGACGCAGTTGAAATGTTTTTTTCCTCGGCTACTTGGTGCGCGTTGCTAAGTCCTTTATACGCTACATAAGTGCCACCAATCACAAGCGTTCCAATCGCCAGCGCCGTGGCGGGTATTCCAGCCCATGCAGCTCCATAGGCTATTGCTGCACCGGCTACCACTTCGCCTGCCAGTTTTACAGGGTGGTGGATAAGCTCATTAACAGCGCCGATGCCAATAGTCATTTCAAGCCGACTTTCGGTCGTCTCTTTCCAGACATCGGCGCGCGCGTAACATTTGCCGGCGGCTATGAGTTTTGAGTCGGTAGGTTTAGCAGCAAATTGCTGTATTCCCTGAGCGTAGGACTCGTCGAGGGCTTTATTGAGCCACGTCTCCGCATTCTGCAAAAATCCTTGGCTTTCTTGTTGCCTATCTTACATTCCACTAATTCCGGGATTCTAAGTCTCGGTAGACAGATCTACATGCTGACTGTGATTGCCTAAGCATTGCCTGTCAATGTGGTAATAACGTAGCGAACATAAAAAGAACATCCGTGCGATATTGAACGATTATGTTTCACCGCTGTTCCGAAGCAGCTGGAGAACATCGTCTATGACCGACTTTCCAGCTCCCCATTTTTCACTCCTAGGCCAAAGGCCAAGCAAAAGAAAGGGCGCCATCAAGGCGCCCTAGTTTTGTTATTAGCAGCAATGGCCATTAAGCGATGATGCTTGCCACCACGCCCGCACCGACAGTTCTGCCGCCTTCGCGGATAGCGAAGCGCATACCTTCTTCAACGGCAACCGGCTGGATCAACTCCACTTCCATGGCCACGTTATCACCAGGCATTACCATTTCCACGCCTTGCGGCAGTGTGATAGAGCCGGTGACATCCGTTGTCCGGATGTAGAATTGCGGTCTGTAACCAGGAAAGAACGGGGTGTGACGTCCACCTTCTTCTTTACTCAGGACATAGACCTCAGCTTTGAATTTGGTGTGCGGCTTAATCGAGCCCGGCTTGGCAATCACTTGCCCGCGCTCAATTTGCGTTTTTTCAATTCCTCTCAACAACACGCCGACGTTGTCGCCTGCGATGCCGGAATCGAGCGTCTTCTGATACATTTCCACGCCGGTGACGACTGTTTTGCGCGTTTCCTGTAGTCCGACGATCTCTACTTCTTCGCCGACTTTGATCTGACCGCGCTCAATACGACCGGTAGCGACGGTGCCGCGGCCGGTAATCGAGAAAACGTCTTCAACAGCGAGCAAGAACGGCTTATCAATCTCGCGCACCGGATCGGGAATGAATGTATCAACCGCATTCATCAACTCTGTTAGCTTCGCTTCTTCTTTTGGATCGCCTTCCAGAGCCTTCAAGGCGCTACCGCGAATAAAGGGAATGGTGTCGCCAGGGAATTGATATTTGCTCAGCAGCTCACGTGCTTCCAACTCCACCAGATCGAGCAACTCCGGATCGTCGACCATATCGCATTTGTTCAAATAGACTACGATATGTGGCACGCCCACTTGGCGAGCCAACAAGATGTGCTCGCGTGTCTGCGGCATCGGTCCGTCCGAGGCAGAAATCACGAGAATCGCGCCGTCCATCTGGGCAGCGCCGGTAATCATATTCTTGATGTAGTCAGCGTGTCCCGGGCAATCGACGTGGCTGTAGTGGCGCTTGTCAGTTTCGTATTCGACGTGCGCGGTATTGATTGTGATACCACGTGCTTTTTCTTCCGGGGCAGCGTCAATTTCATCGTACTTCTTAGCCTTGCTCTTCCCGGACTTAGCCAAAAAAGTTGTAATTGCCGCGGTCAGGGTAGTCTTGCCGTGGTCAACGTGCCCGATCGTGCCAACGTTCACGTTAGGTTTATTTCTTTCGAACTTCTGGCGGGCCATCCTCTCACTCCTTAGTTTATTTACTTGTGTGTGTTTTCCTAAAGTAACCGTCTTCTATCTATCGTGGCATTTGATCCACAAAATTATTTAGCCTTTGGCAAATGGAGCCCATGACGAGAATCGAACTCGTGACCTCCCCCTTACCAAGGGGGTGCTCTACCGCTAAGCTACATGGGCCCGTTACTTATTTCAATCCGCTTGATTGCGCTACGGTAGGTCTGTTCAGTTTTGCTTGCTTACCTCCAGGTTGTTGCTGGCGCCTCACTATCGCGGTGGGGCAAAAAATGGTGGGCGGAGCTGGATTCGAACCAGCGTAGGCTTTCGCCAACGAGTTTACAGCCCGTCTCCTTTAGCCACTCGGACATCCGCCCAGAAAGCCGGTGATGGGATTCGAACCCGCAACCTACGGTTTACAAAACCGTTGCTCTGCCATTGAGCTACACCGGCATAGGGCGTACGGGCGCGATCGGCAATTCTACTAGCTTATTTTAAATGGTGTCAAATTCCGTCCTATCATCAGCTTGATCATGAAGATCGGCAGAGATCGAATATTTTCTAATGTTGCGATTTATTCCGAACACCTGGCATCTGTAGCTGATTATTCAGACGTTGGCGAACCACCTCATAGAAAATGATGCCGGCAGCCACCGACGCATTTAGCGATTCGGTTTTGCCTAGCATGGGAATCTTGAGCAACATATCGCAGTTCTTCTCTACCAATCTACCGATGCCACCGCCTTCGCCGCCAATGACAATGGCCAAAGGCCGCTGCAAATCGAAAGCGAAATAGTCTTCTTGAGCCGCAGGTGACAGTCCAGCAATCCAGAAGCCGTATTCCTTCAATTTCAGCAGTGTGTTTGTCAGATTTCTAACGCGGACGATTGGCAGAAAGGCCAACGCCCCGGCACTGGTTTTCGCTACGGTACCGGTGATTCCGGCTGAGCGTCGGTCTGGCAAGAGCAAAGCCTTCAATCCAGCTGCCTCACCAACCCGGACAATAGCCCCCACATTATGCGGATCCTCAATACCGTCAAGAACAGCGATCATGCATGTCTTAAAAGGATCCGGCTCCTTGGCCATTTCAGAGCGCTGCCGTTCAGAATCTAAAGAAGCGAGAAACGCTTCCAAAGTCAGGAAAGGAGCTGGGCTAATCTGGGCCACCACCCCCTGGTGCGCTTGTCCTGCACCGAGCAGCTGATCTAACCGTTTGCGATCGCTTTCTACCAGGGGAATTTTCAAACTGCGGGCCAAAGAACGGATCCGTTCCAGTCGGGCGTCCGGATGCGGACTATTGGCCACAAATAGCTTGTTTACACTGGCCGTAGACCGCCGCCCCGAGCCATGCTGCTCAAGATAAGCAAGCACGGCATTTTTGCCAAAAATCAGCTCCTCATCAACATTCTCGTCACGCATTGATCACCCTCACCAACTCAAAAGCGAACGTCGTAGGGGGAAAATACCATAGACAGACCGGGCGAAATGGTGTTATTTCATGGATCGATCCCCAGTACCGAATTAGACAACCCTGACATGCTCTTCGATATATTCTTCTTTGGCTGTCCGCTTGCCCTGGCGATCTGTTTGGCCGCTCATGCTATTCGGGAAGAAGACGTGCAATATTGGCGGCCAGCATTTAGTTTCTTTGCCTACTGCGCCTTTTATTTAGCCGGTGGTCGAGAAGTTTTGCTCTTTTTAACAGTGTCGATGATGACCGGCGGCGCCCTGGTAGGCATCGACGGTGCCGGAGCAATTTAGCTTTTTTGGTTAGCTATTTCAGTTAGCTATTCCTGCAAATTGTCTGGACCGCAGGAACGCAGGCGAGGAGCACACCAAATCTGGTGGCGAACTGAGAACAGTCTCGTCCTGATTTATTGCTCCTTTATCCCTTTCGATCAGGAGCTCCTAGCTCGTCTAACGGTAGGCGGCGGCAGATTAGTCCCGTGTCTATTTTGCTGCGCCTCTGCCAGAGTACGCATCAAGATGTTGTGTTTTTTCAGCCAGCGCGAAATCGTGTTCGGGTCACACCACTTATTCTCTTCTTCGCGATACGCCCTGGCGATTTCGACTGTGCTCATCTTTTCCTTTATATACTTCTGATAGAGCCAATCTCTGTCTTGATAAAGTGTTTTGGTTCTAAGTGTCTTGCCCACGTGTCGATCAACCTCACTTAAGTCCAGCAATCGGCTAAGCTGTATTGCACATACTACATATTCTAATTGTGGGTCATTGCAACCCATCTGGCAAGATCCAATCTTGCCCCCAGCCAGATAATTCAAACAGGCGAGGCAAAGAGGCTAGAGGAACGCCCAGGCTCTAGACAGAGGATAATAAAGATGCCAGATAAGGTCCAGTCCGTGGCAGAAAATATTCGATTACCGCAAGTCGATCGCGTTTTACGTCACGAACTTGTGGTTGAGAAAGAAAAGATCGTCAGGCGAGAAATCCTGGCCGCACTGACCAGGCAGGTGCTTGCCCGTTATCGGACGGAAAAGCCGAGCGCTGCCGAATTAGCTGGACCAAGCTTAGATGACGTAGCCGCAACGGTTTGTCGGCAAGCAGAAGAAATGCTTGGCGGTCACTTATCCAAGGTGATCAACGGCACCGGCGTGATTCTCAATACGAATCTCGGTCGAGCACCTTTGCCTCGATCGGTTACCAGCACATTGAGTGAAATACTGTCCGGCTATTCCTCTTTGGAAATTGATTTGCATTCTGGAAAGCGAGGCGAGCGCTTAGCAACAATAGAAAAAATGCTGATCTTGCTCACCGGCTGCGAAGCAGCAATCGTCGTCAATAACAATGCTGCGGCCGTGTTGCTCTCGGTTTCTGCTCTCGCATCAAACAAGGAAGTGATTATCTCGCGGGGAGAATTGATTGAAATCGGCGGTAGCTTCCGCTTGCCTGATGTGATCGTCTCTGCCGGCGGTATCTTGAAGGAGGTTGGTACAACCAATCGGACGCGCCTCTCTGATTACAGCCAGGCAGTGAGCGAAAACACAGGTTTACTGTTAAGGTGCCATCGTTCAAACTTTGAAATAAGCGGATTCACGGAAGAGGCGGATTTAAAAGAGCTAGCAAAAATTGCCCGTGAAAGAAATCTACCGCTAGTGGAAGATCTCGGCAGCGGCGCCTTGCTCAATTTCTCGGAACTGGGCTTGAGTCCTGAACCGACCGTGCAAGAATCTGTCGCCATCGGTCTTGACATCGTCTTGTTTTCGGGCGATAAGCTAATGTGCGGCAGTCAATCCGGCATCATTGTTGGTAAGAAACGGTATATTGACATTTTGCGCCGGACGCCGATTTATCGAGCATTGCGTCCAGACAAGCTGGCAATCGGACTTTTGGAGAACATACTCGCTGAATACATGCGCACCGACGTTGCCAGTCGGCTGCCAATTTTTCGCATGGCCAAGCTTGGTGCCGATGAATTGCGGGTGCGAGCGGAGAACTTGGCTGGCCAATTGAATCCGCGTTTATCAAATCTGCGCTGTGCGGTAGTACCGACCACATCGGCTTTCGGCGGTGGGGCGATGCCCAATCAACAGTTACCGAGCTTCGGTTTAAGTATTGGTATCAAATTTGGTGGCAACGCTCAGCGACAAAACGATCTGGGCGCCAACGAGGTTGCTTCCTTGTTGCGAGAAAATGAGCCGCCGGTAGTCTCAATTATCTCAGCAGAACAAGTGATAGTCGATTTGCGGACAGTTGATCCTTGTGAAGAGGGCGACTTAAGAGAAGCGATTGAGAACGCAGATCAAAAAGTTTCCAATGCTTTAACCATAACGCCTCAATAAAGATATCCGAACAATATCAAGCAGCTCTCCTGCCCTCGACTTTCCGGCCCGAAGCCACATTTGCCAAAACCTCGATTTGCCAAATCAAGAGGTTATAATTTTTCACATGGTCAATCAGGCAGACAAAGGTTTACAGACGATTTCTTTAGGATTGCGCTCCAAGAGCGGAACACATTACAGAACACTTTACTAGGAATGTGAGGACAAAATGAGTAGCGGAGACGAATTCACACTAGCAATAATCGCAAAGAAGATCGAAGATCAAGCACGATTTACGCGCACGGTCACGATCATCTGCACGCTAGCCATGCTGGGAGTAATGTTTTACACTCTGACCGAGGTTTTCAACGGTTTGCCGCAGGCAATTGTGCTGCATTACATGGCAAACATGGAGCCGATTGTCAAAGAATGGCGCGCCGCTGAAGCTAACATAAAGCGCAGCGAAGCAGTGACTAAGTAAAGCGGTTACCGCAGCAGTCAATCTCTTGCCCACAACATGCCAGCAAACGGCTGAACTTACTTCTTGAGTAGAGCCTGGCGTCGCTTTACTTCGGCTTCCACTTCATCTGGCGATATGTTGTTAACTTGCATCGGACCGGCACAAATCTCGCGCCACGGAGCACCGGCCAAGGCTTGCCGAACAATTACTTCGAATACCTGAGCACGAACACCGCTGCCATAACTGCCTGGTCCAGCTCCGGTGAAGGGTGTGGCAGCTGGCGATTGTCTTGGCACCGCCTGTGATGACGGCATTTGCATCTGAGCCGCCTGGCCTCCCGGTGGTGCCGCTGCTTGTGCTGGTGCTGGAGCCGGCACAGGAGTTCCTGAAGTTGGTAAAGAAGGACTGCCTTGACCAGCCGACTGCGCGGTCTGGCTCGCACCGGACTCCTGAGCCGGCTCATTCGCGGGCTCGGCCGGAGCGGCGAAAAGCGGCTTGGCGGGGGCAGCATCAAAAAGCGTAGGCGGTTGATTTTGTCCAGGAGCAACGTCAAAGAAGCCACCGCCTGATTTGTCCGTGCTGTCTTCGCTTGGCCGTCCCGAGCTAAACTGCTTTTGCAAGTCAGTCATCATTTCGCGCAGTTCTTCCATCTGTGCGCGCAACTGAACGTTCTCTGATTCCTTGCGTGTAATTTCCGCATCCTTCTCTTGCAGCATTTCGTCTCTTTTTTGAAGAGATTCGGTCAGTTCATCATAGCGAGAATTGAACTCCTCCCAACGGGAGTTGAGGAGCTCTTGCGCCTCTTGCAATTCTTGCTCCTTGACCGAGAGCATGTTCTTGAACTCGTCCTCCCGCTGCCGCATCTTTTCTTCGAAATTCGGTTGGCTGCGCTTAAGCTCCTCCAATTCCGCCATAAGTGCGGGATCAGGCTCTACCTGCCTTGCATCACCGGTTCCAGAACTCGTCACCGTATATGGTGCAGGCTCAGGCATTTGCACCGCATCATAGGCTTTCCTAAACAGATCTCCCGAAAGACGTTGCGTTCCCAGTAATTCGACTAAGCGATGAAGCAGATCCGCAGGGTGATCGCCGGGATAGACAGCCATGTACGCGCTCTTGAAAGTCCTAGCGTCGATTGTGTCCGCGCCTAGCTGGTCCGCCAAACTCATTAGCAGAACATCGGGGCCTACGTTGGTTGCTGGTCCTTCGCTGGAGACCTTGGCCTCCATGCTGGAAACAAGTTGATCGATAGCGGGGACCAATTCACCCACTGCCTTCATCGGTTCGAGAGCAGCAGACATTGATTCCATTAGGCTGGTTAGATTGAGCCCGAGCTCGGAAAAGGTTTGGTGCTGCAAAGTCTGGGTCAAAGTCCGCAAAGCTTCTGTTTGCTCGCCTGCTGCTTTTTGCAAAGCGGCCAAATTCATGGCACAAACACCCATTGTCTGGTCCATGTTGTTCAGCAGTTCCAGCACCTGCTGCGGAGCATTATTAGCAGCCACTGTAATTGGTTCTTGCAATTGGATACTTTGGACTTGCGCAGCGGGATCAGCTGAGTCGGTAGATGATACTACTGTTGGTGCTTGAAACAGCTCGTCGTTTTTTACTTCATCACTGAGCACCCTAACTGGCTCTTTTGCCGAGCGATGAGCACGGCGCTCTTTGCCGCCAACTGATACGGCAGCTTCACCTGTCTCGCCTGCCAAATTCAATTGGACATCTGCCTGGCTCTCCGCCGCAAGTGGAATATTTTCGGAATCCTTATTCGGAGCATCGGCACCGTCATTTGGTTCGTCAACCAGATCTGCATCAGGTTGCGCATCATCCTGAGCGGAGACTGCCAGATATGGATCTGGCGGCAGTGCCTGCTTGGCTAATGATCCCCTGAGGCGCGCCCGTCGCGCCGCCAATGATGAAGCATTCTCATGCGGCTTGTTTGGTGTCGCTTCATCGTAAGAACCCATCGCGCTTCCTAATCTCCTCCAGCCTTTCTTACCAATCCTAGTTGATCCTAGTTGATGCTAGTTGACCGGTATTTCTTGGGCCATGAGCTTTATCGGTCGTTACTAATCTAATGCCTCAATGTTTTATGTACCCAGGTTCAGAGCCGAGCACTCGTAGCCCTCGCTCTCTAGTCGGCTGGATAGGTAAGCCTGGCCGAGAAATTCAAACTGTTCTGACTAGAGCGCTCCGCGCCCAGGGTGGCTAAACCTGAAACCTATTATAAGCATAAGCAAAACATATTGAACCGCTTATTTGTTCAGTCCCCAGAGACGTTTAATCGTCCCTTGACAAGGGGCAAAGGCGCCTGTACCATGCAGCTACAACTTGACCGGCCTTATTTACTAGCGCGTCTATTTCGGAATAATTGCTCCCGGCCCGGCAAATGACGGTATCATCGAATCAGCGCTGATGAAGGTCATCTAGTTGCCTTCAGGTGGTTTAAGGTTGGAAATCCTGATTTGTCAGTCTTGCGGTACTGTCTTGCGCGGCAAAGCCAAAAATTGCGCCGGGTGCGGCTTAATCATCTCTTCGCATGCGCCAACTAGTGTGCCCACATTGACCAACAGCAATCGGGCGCTGGCGGTGGTAGTCAGGCCGGATCCAATCTTGATGGAAAGAGCATTAGTTAGGCAGGCAGCCGGCATAGGGCTCAAGCGCAAGAACGGTAATGGCCACGCAGCCGAAATTTTTGACAATGGTAATGGACACAAAAGTGGTACCGCCTCCGAGCCAAATCAAAGAGAACTTAGCGACCAAACCGATCAAGCTTTTCTCAATAGAAGCTTGAACAACAATTTCATCGAACCATCACCTCGACCACAAGTAGCGAATACCATGAGTTTCAGCAGCGCTGAGCCGGTGACAGCTAACGCTCAAACGCCAGCCACAACAAGGGTCAGCGAGACAACTACGGCTAAAGATCCGATCGCCATGTCCGTCACCAATGGCGGCAAAGAAGGCAGGGGGCCCTGGGCTGATCCAGCCAAAGTGATTACCGGTCAACCGGCCTTAGCCGGGCAAACTGACTTCTTTTTCCCGCCGGCCCCGACCACGGCGGCGCCATTAACCAACAACGAGGCTCTCCAAACTCCTCAAACTCCTGTCGCGCCTTCGCCTGATAATTCTGGCACCAGCAAACCAGACTTTTTCGCTAACGCCGTTGCCCCACGGGTCGACCAGGCTGAAAGCGGGAGCACGCCACCTGAACTTGAACGTCAGTCGGACCCTGGTGCGCCGGCTGACCAGGCAGAGTCTGCACTGAATATGGTGGCAAGCCAGACGGACAAAGGCTTGCCAGATGATCTTGTGCCAGCACTGGCACCAGCACCAGCTTTGGATTTTTTTGCTTCGACCGCTTTCGAACCCGCTTCGGTGGCCAGGACAAAAGCTGTGGAAAAACCCAAGCTGGTCGTCGATCTTCAGGAGCAGGCGATCTCAACATCGTCACGGCAACAGGGTCCTAAGAGCGATGAAGAGTTTTTATCGTCTCGGTTAGGGGACAGCGAAAGTGCCCTGAACAAGAGAGGTGGGCCGCCAACCGAGTCTAATCAATTAGCCAGCCACGATCAAGACGACGATCTCGACGATGATGCGCTGGCGCCGATTTTGCCGCCGGCACGTCGCTCATTCTCCGGTAGCGGGCAACCGGCCGCCTCAAACCGCCCGCATCTCGAACGACGACAAGACTTCGGACGTCGCACTGAGGACCGAACCGATGATGAAGACGATGAAGATAATCAAGCTTTGCCACCAGCAGCTCGATTTTTGCAGCACAAGGTACACATTTTCGGTCAGACAATAACCCGCAAAACCCAATTGATCATCGCCGCCAGCGCATTGATCGTCATGCCAATTGTCATATTTTTTGTTGGCGGCTTGGTCTCACCAAACAACCCGCTCTTGCAGCAGTTTTCTTCAGAGCCAAAACTGCCGCCTTTGACCGGCGATTGGAAGATGGTAGTAACGCAGGAGCAAACGAGCCAGAGGCGGTTGGTTAGCCAAATCCAATTGCAGCAAGTCGGCGACAGCATTTATGGCGTGGGCAGGGATTTCGCACCCTTTTATCTGTCAGGAAAAATCACAAAACCCGATCACATAGCCTTTAGCAAAGCCTACCGGCAGATCGATGGTTCCTTCGGCAAGCCGATCCAGTACTTTGGCGATTTCGATTTAACGCAAGAGACGCCTACCGCTAAGGGAATTTGGCGATTTGAGCAGCGTCAAGGTGTCTTTTATAAAGCGCACACGGAAGTGAAAACCGGATTTTGGATCGCCCAACAAATCCGGGTTCGCACCCATGTTAACGTTCCTCTTCCTGCCGGGGCGGAATCAATCAAAGCGCCTGAGACAACGCCGTCCACGCCGATATGGGTAACCTGGATCAGAGTAGCTGGTGTCTTGGTCCTGGTTGCAGCAGGGCTGGTTGTCCTAGTCTGGAAATTATTTGGCACCAACGGTCTGCTCAGCATCATGGGCAAACGGCAGTACATACCTTCACAGTACAAAGGTGAACATCGCAAAATTCTCGGCCAGCTTACCAAGCCAGCCCGACCGGGCAGCATGCCGTTAGGACAGCGCTGTGAATGGCAGCCATTTTTACCCTGGGAACCGAAGAATATCTCGTTGCCGCCGGAGGTCCGCGAGAAAGACCCGCATGTTCTCGTGCTCGGTGCCGGAGACAAAGGCAAGAGCAGGTTTATCGCCAACATGATCATGCACGATATCGAAGCCAACGATCGGGCAGTGGTGGTCATTGACTCAGACGGAAACCTGGTGGACATGATGACGCGCTGGATTTCCCATCATCCCCGCGGCAAGGAGTTCGCCAAGCGAGTGGTGGCCTTGGATCCAGCCTACAGGAGCGGCTCTCTTGCCTACAACCCGCTCGAGATGCCCGAAGGCGGAGACCTGCAGTCGGCCGCTTCAGCCATTGTTTACGGCTTCAAGGCCATTTACACCGAGCCGCCCGGTTCGCAGAGTCAGTGGAATGCCCAGACGGCGAATATTCTGCGTAACTCGGCCCTTTTGCTAATGGCTAACAATAAGACGCTGATCGATCTGCCTACGCTTTTGCAGGACAATGACTTTCGAGATATTCTCCTGGAAGGAGTAGAACGCAAAAAGAAAGACAAAATTGAATACGGCACTTTGCTCGACACCTGGGGTCAATACAAGAAGCTAGCCAGAACGGACCAATGGATCAACTGGGTCGAACCGATCCTCAACCGTGTTGGACCGATGCTCAGCGATCCACGTATCCGTCCAATTTTGACGAAGCCACAGGGCGAGATAAACCTGACCAAAATCATTCGAGAGAAACAAATTCTCTTTGTCAAAATCACCAAAGGGCATCTTGATCAAAATGCCAATTTGCTTGGCAGCTTGATCGTCACCGGTCTTAAGCAGGCAGCCATGTCGCTTTGTGCACAGCACAAACAAAAACCAGTGGCCCTCTACCTTGATGAATTCGACAACTTTATCGAAAAGGACACTTTGGAAGCCATTACTTCAGAGACCGAGAAATTCCAAATTGGCTTTGTTGGTGCGGTCAAAACGCTGCAACATTTGCCCGAAGATTTCCGCAACCAGTTGATTATTAATGTGGGAACGATGTGCTGTTTCGCTCTCTCCAAGAAGGATGGCGATTTACTTGGCCCGCAGATGTTCCGAGTAGATGGGCGCAAAATCAAACATCAGACCATGTCCAACTTCTTCAATCCGGTGAATACCTCGCCACAATTTGAATTGATCTCCGACGAAGAGAAGTTGAATATCGATCGCGTTGTTGGTCAAGACGCCAGGCACTTTTTCTGCTATCGCGTCGGCAGCCAGGCCGGAGTTTTCCATATGAAGACAACCGATTTCAACGATATCGCCGACCAGAACGTCAATTGGAAGCTGATCGAACGGATGCATGGAGCGTCAAAGAAAGCGGCTGATAAAGACGGCTGACAATACCAATGGACAGGCCAGCCACAGCAGCCTTCCTAGATCTGGGCATTTGCCGAGCACAAATAGTATAGTTTAATTGGGTATCATCTACTGAGGCTGCTGTCTAAAGCGGTCATCGACAGGCTTAAGGTCAAAATGGTTCAGGAACCCGAAAGTCGCAATATCTGGGAAGAAAAAATTGCCGATCTGAGGCGATACGACCTAGACACGCTGGACACCGATCCGCTCAATCCTGCCGATATCAGCAGTTGGCCGGTGCCCGATCTAACCTTTGTGCGCATCGATGGCATTCTGCGTTCATGGGACATTGAGCGAGAAAAGCAACAACAGAACCAACAGCCGCAGCAACAAAATGACCCAAATGCAGTGCCTAAACGCATGTATTTGATGGAAGACGCATTAACCGGCTTGCACAGTCAGAAAACGCATTTGGCGTTTCTGGTGCTGGGCAACAAACACGGCGTTACCTATTACATGGGCATTTCCATGCCCACAGTAACTGAGAGCGGCAACGGTAGTCGTGCCGATGCTCGCGCTATCTCTTTCAACGCCGTCAAATCGATTTTGCACAGTGTTTATAACGGGGTCGACATTTGCAAAGACCCGTTCAGTGCCGAGACAATTAAATCGATGATTTCGCCTTTAGCCGACAATATCGGCCTGATTACCGGCATACCAGCGTTGAAGTCCACCGGCGGCGATACCATGGAATCTGAACAAATCGAGCGACTGGCTAACGGGCTGCAAGGACACGATTTCGGCATGCTCATTTTGGCAGTGCCTATTCCCAGCCAATATGTTAACCGAGAAGAATTCTCAGTCGTCGATCAGATCCAGCGTGCTCAGGAAAATGAAGATCCAGAGAAGAAGCGGCGGATCAAGTATTATCTCGAATTGCAAGATGCCTATTTGAAGCACATTCAACTCGGTACGGCAATTGGCAGTTGGCAGACCTGCGCCTATTTCTTCGCTCCGAACCGTTCGGTTTTCGTTCGCCTGCAATCTTTGATTCGAGCCACTTACGTCGATGAAACTAGCCGACCGACTCCCTTGCGCACCCACGAGATTCGCGGATTGAAACAACATCTTGAACAATTCGGTCTGGTCAAGAATCAGCGCACCGGCGATCAAATTCAAACCTTACTCACCTACAAACTCTTAACGCCGTTAAATTCCCGCATGCTTTCCGCTTATATCCACCTCCCTAAACGTGAGATGGCCGGTTTCCGAGTGCGCCGTTCCGCAGAATTCAGCCTGGCTGAAATACCGCCTCGCGATCCAAGCCGGGTAATTGCTGTCGGAAATATTCTTGACCGCGGCGTGGATACAGGCAATCTCTATAGTGTGGACGTGGATGCCTTACAAAAGCACACGATTGTATGTGGTGTCACCGGTGGTGGTAAGACCAATACTTGCTTCTACTTATTAGGGCAGTTATGGAAGCACGGCATTCCTTTCATGGTCTGCGAGCCAGCCAAATCGGAATATCGTCACATGATGCTCATGTCGGAAACTTTTAAAGGGGTCGGACAGGCATTTTCTCTCGGCGATGAAACCGTATCGCCTTTCCGATTGAATCCGTTTGAAATTATGAAGGGCGTGAAAGTACAGACGCACCTGGACGCGCTCAAATCGGTGTTCAATGCCAGCTTCGAGATGTATTCTCCGATGCCGCAAGTTTTGGAAAAAGCATTAAACTCCATTTACAGCGTTCGCGGTTGGGACTTAGTGCAGAATAAAAACAGGCGCTTACCGCCGGGCGTTAGCCCTGGCGATCCGGATTGCCCGCCGGAAATATATCCAACGATGAAAGATCTGTACGAAATCATCGAGCCAATCACAGAGTCGTTTGGTTATTCAGAAAGAATCGGTCCTGACGTTCAAGCGGCATTGAAAGCCAGAATTGGCTCCTTGCTCATCGGCGGTAAAGGACAGATGCTGAACACTCGCCGCTCAATCCCGCCGGAGATCCTGTTCGGCCGACCAACAGTCGTCGAGTTAAAAATGGTCTCGGAAGACAGCGAAAAATCATTTCTCATGGGCATGCTCCTGGTTTTCCTTTATGAATATCGCGAGTCTTTAGGTCCACACGATAGCCTGCAGCACGTGATGTTAGTCGAAGAAGCGCATCGCCTTCTAAAGAACGTCCCCACCGGACAATCCGGCGAAAATGCTAACCCGGCGGGAAAGGCTGTCGAGTTCTTTACCAATATGCTTGCTGAAATTCGGGCTTATGGACAAGGTTTCATCATCGCCGACCAAATTCCAAACAAGCTGGCTCCGGAAGCGCTGAAGAATACCAACTTGAAGATCATGCACCGCATCGTCGCAGTTGATGACCGCGACTCCATGGGCGGTACCATGAATCTTGATGATATTCAGAAACGGCATGCCACCGCACTCGGTCAGGGGAGAGCTCTGGTGTATGCGGAAAAAATGGAGCAACCTTACCACCTGGCGATCATGTTCGACAAAACCAAGGAGGTGCCACCACCGGAAACACCGGAGGAATCGGATCAAATTGTGCGAGATGCAATGAAAGGTCTGAACATTGTCCAGACTTTCGACCGCCACTTAGGCTGTAAGTTCTGCTTACACAGATGCGATTCAGCGATCTTAGATACAGCAGTTCTTGTCGCCGACGATTCTCTTTTCCGCCAGGTCTACAACCGTTACGTTCTTTCGACGCTGAAAGACCTGACGCAGCTTGTGCATTTTCGCGCTCAAATTATTCATGAAATTCAGCGCGTCATCGGCGGTCGAGCACGGTCGGGAAATATCACTGGCATCACCTGGTGTGTTCTCACTCAAGCGACCGAAAGATATTTTGAACGCAAAGGCGAAGAGAACTACTGGTTCTATGACCAGGTGCGCGAACAGCACCTGCGTTGGTTGAATTTACTCAGACCTGCTTTTCAGCCCACAGAAGTAAACCGCAGGTTAGACATATCCATTCTCAAGCAATGGCGAGACGACTTCCTCGACTTACACAAACGCGACCAGGGACCTTTGCCAACCTGTGGTCCATGCACATCGAAATGCTTATATCGCTTTGAGGTATCCGAGGTGGTGCGCGATCCCAAAATCAAATTCGATTTCAATTCATCAATTAACCGCAAAGACAGCCCTGCATCCGATTCTGCGGCCTGGTTTTGCCGTCTCCTTACTGAGCGATTAATAGGTCAAGCCGATGTCGATCTTTCATACTGCTTGGCAGTGCACTTAATCAAAGACCAACAATTATCTACAGACGCTCAACTAGTGTTGCTCCATAAAGTGCGCAACGCCTTGGAAAACTTCCAAAACGAAGGCGAGATCGCACCACCGCAAGAAGAGGGAGCGCCTGCCAGTGGCGAATAACAATGCCAGCTCTCCCAATGGAGATGACGGACAAACTCTGGCGGACGAGCTTGGTATCGAAGATTTGAGCGCGCCACTATTAGGTGGCCGGGGAAGACTTTTCTCTATCGCCGGTAAAAGCTCGCCAGTAGGGGAATTCACTAAAGATCAATTGGTGATGCGACCGCCACAGAAGCCGTTCCACGAATCTGGTCCTTCTGAAGTGATCACAAAGCACGCGGATGGCAATGGCATCTTATTGGATGAACTCGGCAATCAAAAGAAAATCCCTGGCGCCAAATACAATGGTCATCAAGTGTATTGGCTAGGCGAAACACAGCCGGATACCCTGAAACATTTGGTTGGTTGGTTTGATGAGCAGAATAACGTGCACAAACTGTATGTGCAGAACGAGATTGTGACCACCAGCATCGCCTTCAAGTTGAGAAATAAGACTCACGATGGAGAATTAGCGATCTTTCCCGATCTGAAATCGGATTGAGCACTTATCGAGTAAACTGCTCTCGATATTTCTGCCAATTAGACGAGAAATCGTTTTCCAGCATTTGATGAATGGCGCTTGTCGGCAAATCGATCGGCACTTTGTCGACACCGCCATCGGCAGCCAATCGCTTACACCACGACTCTTGATCTGAAACGTTGTAAATAACCACACTTTGCCAGGTTCCCTGTATGCAAATGTCCAGTTGCGCCTGATAGGAGCGGGAACCGTCGGTGTTGGCCAGATGTCGACGAACAATCCGGCAGTCATCGGCCAGCTTGCGAATATGCTCGATTCCTCTGGCTTTCTTCGGTTTATGGTCGTCGGCGACGATAGAATCGATGCTTATTGGCACCTTATCCGGCACGAGCACCGTTTTGTCTAGGACCGGTGCCGATTGAAAGGCTTGAGCCGGTTGAGCCGTTTGCTCTAGTTCTTTCATTTTCATCCCAGTCTCGGCAGAGGAAGACTCTGCCGGAGCAGCTTCTTCAGGACTGTCCTCGGTAGTCGTACCGATTTCCACTGCCTGCACTGGCGTCTTGTTTTTAACTCCTCTGAACTCGTCGATCTCCTCCTGGCTCGGTATGCGGATATCCATTCCTCGATGCAGTTTCGCTGTTGGCACTCCTTTGGCATCGACGTTAGTTGATAGTCCGTTGACAGTGGCCAGCAATTCCCACAGCGAGATATCCTGCAATCTCGGATGTTTCATAGAGATTGATTTGATCGACTCGCCCAAGCGGACAATGTAGCGAATCCCATTGTCGGACTTGTCCGAGAGCGGTCCCAAAAGGTTTTCTATATTCTGCCGCCGGGCTGCTCTTGGCCGCGCCGTGTTTTCAGAAGTAAGAGCGCGATAGCCAGCCTGCGCCTTATTTTCCGCTCGTTTGTCTGCAACTGAACCATGCCAACTCGAGCCAAATCGCTGAGCCAATTCTTCCTCTGGCGTTAGTGCAGCGCCACCGTCAATAGTGTCGGATATAATTACCGCCTTGCCAGCTCTGAATCGCTTTATATCGTCAATCGACGGTAACCAGATCATTGTACCGGCTGTGAGCCGCTGCTTAAGTGCGTCTTGACCAGGAGTGACTTGAATGACTTCCTCGTTGAGCTGGAGGATCAAACCGGCCAGTCGAACATCGCGGAGCTGCTTGCTGGCGATCGAAGCCGGCGTATCGTTGGCTTTGACCAGGTACTTTCGCCGCTGGCTGTCCTCTTTCTTACGGTCCTTTTCATTCAACTGGGCTGGCTCTTTCGGCTCGTCCTTTTCTTTCGATGAGCGAGCCGCCCTGCTCGAGAGCGACTCTGCATCCGCAACCTCTTCACTAAAAACGTCTGCTTTGTCTTGCTCCTTGGAAACATTGTTTTCAACGACCGGCTCTTGCAGCTCAAAAAGCTGATCCGCTTCTTTAGTCACTAACTCTTCAATGTTCCGCCCGTCACTTGTATGAGCAACGGCATCAATTGCTCTTTTCATATCGTCAGCGCCAGCATCGATCTGTTTACTCTGGCTATCTTCGGGCTTGACAGAGATATCGGGTTTGACAGAGATATCGACATTGTCCGGCTTGCCGAAATTGTTTAAATTGTCGGATTTGTTTAAATTGTCCGGCTTGTTTAAATCGTCGGATTTGTTTAAATTGTTGGGCTGGCGCTCCTCAGACTGTTCGGTTTTGCCTTGGTCCGCCGATGGCGCCCGATCTTCTCCGATCTTTTTTTCGGTCAAAGCATCGCCGACGACAGTGCGATTGTAATTAGACTGTACACTGATTGGATCCTTTAGCCTCTCTACCAGTACATCGTGTACTAGCTGGCTACCAGGCTTGCTTGGCGTAAGATCGACTTTGTCGCCATCAAAATTGATTTTGTAGGTTTCGCTTCCATCGCCGGTGATAAACGTGCTGCCATGGCGATTGGTGTACAGGAAACCTTCCATTGTTCCTGCGGCAGTGGTGATTTTGAGCGGCTTGGGAACAGAGATATCTTGCGCTCGATCCGATTGGGTCTGAATACCGATCACAGTATTGTCTATACGGCCAGCCGTTGGTGAAATGTGGTATTGGCTTTGCCCAGCCAAATAGTCAGCAGTCTCCTGTTGCTCGTGAGGCTCAGCCAGTTCACCGTGCCCAGGTTCACCGGGCGCAGCTGATGACGCTAAGCCATCCACAAGGCTATTCGGTCCGGGCAACGCCTGTCTCTTGGCATTATCGAACTTCGGCGCCGCCTTGATGCTGTCGGCAGCGGCCGGATTTGGCACGCCCGCATTGTTTGGGATATCACTCACTTTTGGACGATCCTCATTCTTCCTCTCTTTTACCCGTATCCAGTTTCTCTCTGGCGAGCGCCGTCATTAACTTAGCGCACCGCCAAAGATGGCGTCGCTCGCCAGGTGACAGCTGCACAGTTGTCAATAAATTCAATGGCGGTCATGTCTAAAAATGCCTCCGGTCGTATAGACATCCACGATCGGGGAAGAACACGCGTTTTTGGAAATTTTCGGAGCAACATGAAAAATGGACTTTGTGAAAAACATGGCGGACCACGCCATGTTAGATCACTTTCGCCCGAGCGGCAGTCAGTTCGGGCCAGGGCAATTGGGGATGTCTGGAAGGAACTACCGCGATTGGTCGGCAAAAAGAGTCAGGGACAGACGATCAGTCAGCCCCCGAACTTATCTGCCGCTCCCGGCAAGAAAACAGCTGCGCAAAACCGTCTGGTCTATATCGTTAATGAAAGCGACACACCAAGATCTATCGCTCAGACTCTGTTCGGCGACAAAAGATTCGGGGATCTGATTATCACCATTAACAGAGCCAGTGTCGTCTATCTAGAAACTGACGCCGGCTCTGAAGCGCAATTGATCCCTGGTTCTCAATTATGGCTACCGAGTGGCCTGGAGCTAGATATCTATCGCCGCAACTATTTTGTTCAAAACGACAAGCGAGATGTTTCAGCCAAAATCATCAATGCCGAAATCATCAGTAAAGAACGCCTTAGCTTGTCCAATCGCATTGCTCAACCGTCTCGACCAGAAAGAGCTCAGCAAATTAGGCAACGCGGAGAACCATCGCCAAAATTGGCAGAGCAGATCCCAGTCGACGTCCATTCGGGTGCCGGTCAAGTGGCAACTCCGAACGTTCCTTCTCTGCGGCGGGCCATCACTCAACTGAACAGTCAAATTCTGGCCGAGCACATTTCAGCCGGCGGTGGCAGGCAAGCAGTGGAAAAAGCTAAGAGCAAGGCTGTGAACGACGAGATCATCTGTTTTGCTCCGGAAAAATATGCTGATGGTGCTGGCGGTGGTGCCAGCCGGACGATCCGGCAGCAACTTTGCCACGTTAGATTTTCCGGCGACCGTCAATCTGTCACACCGCAGGAGATGAAAACTGAGCCAGCCAGATCGCAGGCTCGGTTTCTGAATCGACTCAGCGAAGCAGCTGATTCTGCAGATACAGAGCCAATAACCGCCGAGGCCTTAAATAACCTTGGCTCATCAATGATCAACGCCAATTGTCGTATCCTGCGAGGAGAGGATCAATTGCAATCGTTTTTCATCAAGTTGCAAGCCAATTTTGCCGGCATCTGGTTCACCCTGGTTGATTATCAATCAACCGCCAGTGGACAAGTGCTCAGGCAGGTCTATTCTCAAGTAGGCTGCACAAAGTCGAATATGATCGTGCTACCATCGGCAGTGGCCCGCCAGTTGGCCGAACAAGACTTACGATGGAACTGGCACACCTATATCAAGACCTACGTCGCCTGTTAGAAGGCTCGTGCACAACAGACAGAGCTTGGAGCAATAGCTAGTCCGCCTGCTTGATATGCAGGACGCCATCAAGCCTTTCCACCACTTCCGCCAGCATAATCCGAGCCATACACTGGCCAGGATCGCTACGATTTGTATATTGGCAGCTTTTTTGCTCATGACAGCCGCAACTCTCGCTTTGATCTAAAGTTAGATCGAGACAGCCATAAGGCCCGCTGCGCTCCGGAAAAGTTGGTCCGTAAAGGCCGATTACTTTAGTACCTACAGCCACCGCCAAATGTGCTGGTCCAGTGTCGCCAGCGACGACAATGTCACAGCGCTTCAATACTGCTGCAGTCTCACATAACGAAGATTCGCCGGCCAAATTCAAACAATTATCATCCACCGCCGCACTTAAGTCGGCACACAACTGTTTTTCGTCGGCACCGCCGATCAAGATTGGTATGTGCGATTGCCAGCGCAAAATATGTTGCAAAAGATATATCCAACATTCGTAAACCCAAGCCCTATGAGGACGCAATTGACCAACACCGGGCACGATACCAATAACCGGCATTCTGGCGAAACCCCGCTCGTCCAAAAACCGGTCCACGACTGAATCAGAAAGCGCCTCCGGAAAAATTGTTGGAAAAAAGTTCTCAGGAATCTCAGAACATATGGGCCGAATCGTATCCAAAAAATTTGCCGCGGCATGCCTGATCGGTCGAGCCTCGGCTGGCTGCTTCTGATAGCGAAGAACCTTCGCCCGACTAAACCAGGTCATCGCCCCACTTTTGGGGGAGTTGGACAGATCGACAAACAAGTCCGGCTGCGCGGAAGAAAAGGTCCTAGCCAATTCGAATACGCTCGTTTGCCGGTCGTAATCAATTACTTCGTCTACGCTCGGACAAAGGCTGATAAGAATCTCCCTAAGTTCCGGATGTGTCCAGTAGGTGATTTTTGCCGCCGGAAAGTTCAATTTCAAAGTAGCTGCCACCGGCGTTGCTAGCATGGCATCACCAATGGCGGCGGGATGAAAAATTAGGATGTTTCCAAAAGCGTCCATTATTGGCTAGGCTTCACTGGACTTATAGCAGGCATGAATTATCATAATGAATGATATGAATGACGATGTCTATTACGTTTTAGGTTGGCAGCAGCCCACAGGAAAAGTAGCGATTCTTTGCCGCTCTCGGGGTGATAACCCGGCCCGGCATACTGCTGGACAAAGCGCGAAGCAATACATCTGCGCACAAGATTAGCCAATGATCGCAGAGGCGAACAAAATCCTACTGCGCGGCGAATCATTCGCCAATTGATAGTTTACAAGTATTTATCGAATATTCCATTGACCTGGAGACCAGGCGATTTATGGGTCTATCTGGAGCCGGATTATTTAGAGGCAGTAGAGGCCAGACCGGCGTAGCCCAGACAATGCCACCGCGCCCACTGTATTTCGCCCAGTGCTTTGCCAAGAGACTATCTTGTCCTTTCTCTTAGCCCTCTTGCATGTCTTTGTCGAGCCGTACTTGTTATAGTGATTCGCGGTTTTAAGGAATTTAGCTATTCTTATCTACCTACCGTTCTACCTGAGATCTAGCTTAATCGCTCCTTAACCGGCAGACCCGTATTTAATTCGTTAGATATTTCTGGCGGCTAACTCAGGCGCCATACGTCTTCCAAAAGCCGCAACAAGAGCTTGCCCGAATGGGAACTGAAACAATCATTGCCGCCCTCGCAATCGTACTTGCATTGGGTTTTGATTTCGTCAATGGCTTCCACGACACGGCCAATTCAGTTGCCACCATTATTTACACTAAATCGCTAAAGCCGCTTGTGGCTATCGTCATGAGCAGCATTTTGAATTTTTGCGGTGCCCTTCTTGTAGGCACTGCAGTAGCCATGGTAATTACAAAAATAATTCCACCTCAAGATGTGACGCTACCGATGGTGGTATCAGTTCTGATGGCGGCTGTCCTCTGGAATCTGATTAACTGGTGGTTCACCATTCCGATCAGTTCTTCACATTGTCTGATTGCCAGCTTGTTTGGTGCCGGTGTTGCCTCTGCCGGACTGAACCGCGGAAATTGGCTAGGCGGGGTCAACTGGCACGAATTATGGCAAGTAATTGCCGCCCTGTTCTTTTCCCCAATCATTGGCTTTATCAGCGGTGCGGTCGTAACCTACATTACTCTGCGATTGTCCGGTGAAAAAGAAAAGGAGAAGAAGCACCGCCCCAAACTGATGCGCTGGCTACACATAGTCGCTAGCGGTTCGGTCAGCTTTAGCCACGGCAGCAATGACGGTCAAAAAACAATGGGCATCGTCACTCTCATTTTGGCAACCCATTTTGCCAAATACGGTTACACTGCCGATCATGTACCGGCCTGGGTTATGGCAGCAGCGGCAACGGCGATGGCGCTGGGAACAATATCTGGCGGCTCCCGCGTGATCAGAACAGTTGGCACGAAAATCAGCCGGGAACGTCTCAGTCAATCTCAAGGCTTTGGCGCATCAATGAGCACTGCAGTCATTATCTTGATCGCCTCTCGTTTGGGTTTGCCAATCAGCACTACCCATACGCTGAGCTCGGCCGTTGCCGGCGGCACAATACCCGCACACGGACTACAAAAGCTCAACGCCAATACCTTGCGACTGCTGGCGACGGCATGGATTCTTACCATTCCAATAGCCGCTACCTTTTCGGCAGTCAGCTATGCGATACTGCGGGTTGTTTGGCACCCTTGAGCCAGCACTTTCACGTGGGAGCTTTGACAATGAAATTCGTGGTGGCATTCAGCAGTCCCAAACGCAGCGAGAAAACTGTACGTCTGGCTGCGGCCCAAGCGAAAGCGTTGGATGCAGAATTGGTCTTGCTGAGAATTGTCCCGGATCCCCGTAAAGTGGGAGTGGTCGCCCAATTGATCTCGACTGATAAGCCTTACAACACAGCGACCAAACAAGTGGAAGCGATCGTCGATAAGTTGAGATCGCAAGGGGTTAAGGCGTCAGGCATTGTCAAAATTGGACAGGTAGCCCAGGGAATCGTCGATACCATGAAAGAGCTACCGGGTGACTTGTTATTCCTTGGCACGTCGGGACCCGGCACAAAGACCTTTTTCGCTCTGGCCCATGATCCAATCGCCAATTACGTTTTCGATCATTGCCCAATTTCTGTCTGCTTTGTCCGTGGTGACATCGACCTTGGTGCAGCCGGAACAGAACTTGTCGGAGATACAATCGATGTAGCCGATGATTCATCGCCACTGGGCGAAGAAACCGATAACCTCGGGAGCTGAACCTCAGCTAGGGCCCGAACAACGGTCATCGGCGGTAAACACTCAAGAATGCGCCAACCGTATTGTTTACTGGTAATGCGCGGATCGAGTATCGAGACAATGCCAGTATCTTTATTGGTTCTGATCAATCTGCCAACACCCTGCTTCAATCTCATCGTTGCATGCGGCAAAGCCAAGTCGTTGAACCAGCTTTTGCTTGGCTCTTGCTTGAGCGCATCACAGCGCGCCTCATGCACAGGATCGTCAGGCACCTGGAAAGGAATTTTGTCGATAATCACACAGCTCAACTGCTCTCCATCCACGGAAACACCCTCCCAAAAACTGGCGGTGCCAAAAAGAACTGCAGCGTCGGTCGTCCTGAACCAATCAATCAAGCGCTGCCTGGGCATGTCGCCCTGTTTTTTGCAGGGGAAGGCTAGATGGGGCGACAGCAATTCATAAGTAGAGTTCAATGCCGATTTACTGGTAAACAAAACAAAGGCGCGCCCGCCACTAATTTCTAAAATGCGCTCGATCTCATCTGCGGCTTGGGCCAGAAATTCCGGTTGGTTGGGATCCGGCAATTTAGCCGGCAGATAGAGAACAGCTTGCCGGCCATAGTCGAACGGACTCGGAATTGATTTCTGAATCACATGGTCAAGACCAGTCGTACGTTTGAAATAACCGAACGGATCTTCCCCACCGGTAGCTAGCGTGGCGGACATCCAGATTGATGATTGCAAACCCTCCTTCTCCAATAGATGTTCTCGAATGAGACCTGAAGGGTCTAGCGGCGCGGCCACGACTTCAATGCGTGACCCGGCAAGGTCGTTGCGTTCGATCCAGAGGACCCAATCAGGATCGGGTTGGGCGAGGTGGTCGAGCAGCGCCAAGTAGGCATTGACGGTAGACACTAAAGCCTTTGCCTTCAGCTTCGCTTTTTCTCTCATCAGATCGACATCGAGCAAATGCTCAAAGGTTTGCTCTTCTAACCACTTCTTTAAGCAGGTCAGACTGAGCGATAAATCGGGCGCACCTTCAATCGCACACCGTACACGCATTTTCTGAACCTGACAAAGCGTATTCAAGTGCTGAAAAAACTCGGCACCCTGATTTTCAATGTCATGCACCATTGATGCCGGTGCGCTCACGCGCTTGATCGCTTTTGTACAAAATGCGCGTAAGCCGCGATTAGTCATGCTCAGGCTAAAGGCACTCGTAGCCACATCCGGTAAGTGATGGGCTTCATCAACGACCAGCAGATCGTAACTCGGCAATATATTACCTTTGGATGATGCATCGGCCAAAAGCAGCGCATGATTGACTACGACGATGTCCGCTTCTTCAGCTCGCCGGCGAGCTTCAAAATAAAAACAGCTACTGAATTTAGGGCAGCGATTGCGTAAGCAATCATCCGAATCGGAATTAATTTCCGACCAGGTATCAAAGTGAGGGACAAAATCAAGCTCGGATATATCACCATATTCAGTACTGTGAACCCAGTCCGCCATTTGATCATCAACGCCATATTCGAGAAGATAATCTTGCCAGCGTCTCAAACCCAAGTAATTGCCCCGTCCTTTGATCAAGGCCGCCTCAATGGCAAAAGGAAAGACCTTTTGCAGAGCTGGTATATCCTTGTAAATATACTGCTCCTGCAGCGAGATCGTGTTGGTCGAGATCACCACCTTCTTACCGGAAAGCACGGCTGGAATCAAAGCAGCGAAACTTTTGCCTATGCCGGTGCCGGCTTCGAAAAGGCCTGTTTTACCGCTGGCGAATGCCCGCTCAATGTCGAGCGCCAGCTCTAATTGTTGGTGGCGATGCTCATACGCTTCCAATTGTTCGGAAAGTCGAGCGAATATGAACTCGGTGCTTAAGTTTGAAGAACCATCGTGCACTGACTATTGCACTGCGCCGGATGCAGTTGTGGCTACCGTCTGACTGGATGGACGATATTCAGGCAACTTGAGCTTTTGTCCAAGATTGAGGACATTGGCGTTGCGCATATTATTGGCCTTGGCGATTTCGTCCAGCAGCCGGGGACTGATGCGCTTGTAGTTCTTGTAAGCGATACCAGCAAGTGTGTCTCCTGGTTGCACTTGATAAACAGCTGCGGCTGGCGAGAGAACCTCACTAGAACCTTGTTCGGCAATTTGCGATCCGGCACCACCGGCAGTAGTATGCCCACCGGCGATAACCACTTTGTTATCGGCACGATTGTTGCTCGCGGTCACCCAGTTGGAGACCGTAAAGAAGCCAAACACTGAGACCAGGGAGATTACAGCACCGGCAGCAAATCCCACACAGAGAAAGAAACTAGACGAGCGCTTGGCGGTGGGGGAAAAGTCATGGTTCTCGTGATGCACACCGGGCCATAGCACTTCCAACTCTTCTGACTTCGGCGCTTCCGAATCAACAGATTCAGTCGGCAGAATGCCACTCAGATGTTCATTAATACTTCTTTGATTGAACAAGTTGGAGGCAATGTTCACCGCAACGTCACGTGTCGGTAGTTGAGTGTCTCTTAAGTACTCCGGAACAGCATCGAACTCTAAGGTTTGTCGTTCGCAATCTATTGTCGTAGTCATCTCTTTTAATGCCACTGGATTACCTTCTCAAAGACAGTGTAAAACCATTGATTGATATCTTTTGGGAACCGCAAAAATGCGGCCCAAGACAGACGCTGCATATTATCTAAATTGTCACGGGAAAGTCAAACCGAAGGGTAGAACCAAAAAACCCTGCTGGGCCGGGTTTTTGCTGGATTACAAATATATCGAAATGCTCGAAACCCCCAGCCCGTAAGACTTAGACCGTTCCGAGATTAATTAACTAACAAACTCTTGTCATGTTTACAATCAACTGTTTGAGCCAATCCATGATATATGCTTCGTTCATCCTCTTCTGATTGAATCCAGAAAATAGTCCCTGGCTTAGGTAAGCAGGGTTTTGCCTGGCACAGCTAAAAATTACGGCATAGCAATTCATCCGGCTATACATCCAATTACGCATATAGTTAGTTATATAAATCAGCAATAAAGCGCACTTAATTCACGCTCTCTGGTCGCACTTGACAACATCAATTGTTTAATCTCAGAGCGCTTCTGAGAAAGAGTGCCGGGGCGGCTGTTGACTGGATATCTAATCCTTTATTAAATGCATTTCTGTTTCGTCCTTTTCACCGGTACCACCAGATTTGGTGCCGACTGCCGAAACCGAAACTTGCTTAATAGACTTGGCTGTCCCGGCAATTATTAAAACGGATTGATCTGGTTTGAATTGGTTTTTGATGAATCGATTAACTGATTCCAGATCGGCCGAGCGAATTTGATTGGTCAAGCTGGTAAGGAAGTTGGTCTCGGTGCCGGCGAAGTAGCCGTTCAAGAGATTGATGCTGGCTTCAGCGGGAGATGACATCAATTGTACAGGTAGCGCCAAGGTCAGGTATCGCTTGATCTCAGCCAGCTCTTCGGCGCTGATACCAGAATTAGTGAATTTCGTCAGCTCAATTTGTATGGTTGACGTGGCCTTCGATGTCAGACTGGCCTCTACGGGAAAAGTTAGCGACCAGCTAATCATGTTGGAAAAAAGCAAAAAGCGGGACTCCATGTCCTCAAAAGACAAACTGTCAGCCAAGCCGGGCTCCCCGTTCAGCCTGAGGATCATTCTGGAAAAGAGGGGATGTTTACAAAGCGCGCAATCGCTAATCAATAAAGTCGAATAGTCCTTCCCGTCGGACTTTACGTTCATCAAACGACCGACGCTGACCATAGTCTTGGCTTTTTCACTGTTAGCCTTTTCACTACCAAAAGGAATAGATGCCTTCAATAGTCTTCTTTGACTCTCAACGGCAGCGGGAAAAGCGCGTGTGACTTTCGCCGGGGCGTCGACGGACCAGCCATCGAAAGCCTTGTCTACCGAAGCGAAAGCTTTCTCCGCACTGATATCACCGGCAATCACGATCACTGTTGCGTCTGGGGTTATGTACTGATTGAAGAAATCTTTTACATCGGTCGACTTCAGTTGATCGATCTGTCTTGCCTTATCCGATGGATCGACCGGATAATAAGCGCTATTTGAAGCGAGCACACTGCGCAAAAGCGCTCGATTGATGCGCACAGTCACCGAATCTTCGGCACCTTTCAAGGCAGCAAATAGATCTGCTTTAGCTTTCTCTATATCTGCATCCTGCAATTGTGGTTCCTTTAGCGAGCTGCCGAGCAGATTGAGCTGAGCAGCTATATCTCGAGACAGACAACGAGTTCGGAAGTTGATCGTTTCCGGTCCACACTCGAACTTGAGCATCGCTTGCGGCGTCAAACCCATATCCTCTTGCAATTGCGCCATCTGCAGTCGCCCTTGTTTACCGGAAGCATTGCTAAGGAGATGCGCGCAGAGATCGGACATACCCTTTTTATTAACCGGATCAAAAACGTCGCCAGCTTTAATCGCCCCTTCGATCTGCACAATCGGCGTCAAATGGCTTTCAAGCACAATTACGACCGTGCCGTTTTTCAACGTCTTAAGATGGATGCGCGGTGACGATGCAGCTGCTGTACTCGGTAAAATTTTCGGCACTTCGCTGGCTGCCGTTTCCATAGCGTTCAATGCCGGTTGTTTGGTCGGCTCATCCACATGAATGATGAATTGCGGCTGTCCCGGAATACTGGCCGGCTCGGGGACGCCCGCAGCCGGCGGGGCCATGAATTTTGACTCAGCGCCACTTTCAATCTTAGGCTCGCTTGGCTCGGTGGAAATCTGGTCTGTCTGGCGCTCACCATCGCCGGTATCACTAGAGGCAACATCAGACGTAGCGATATAACCAGGCGCAAGCGCGTCGTCCTTGTCCTTGTAACTGCATAAATTCACATGTTCGATCGCTTGGCTAATAGGCGTCTTGGACATGAGCGGGTGACCGTTGGGCGCCTGTTTAACTGGCGACCTTGGCCCGGAGCCAGAGCTTGTGCCGCTGCTTGGTTTGGGGCAATTGGCCGCAAGCACACCGACAACACGATTCTCCGGCGTCAGGTATTTTTTGCAAACTCGCAATAGATCACTCGCCGTGACATTGCGCACCCTTTCGTTCCAAGCCTGTCTCATTTGCCAGGATTGCAGCATGTCAAAATAACCGAGCTGAAAACCGGCCTTGTACGGGCTATCGCTTTCACTGAGCAGGGCAAATTCTGCCTGATTCTTCGCCCGCTTAAGCTCGCTATCAGTGGATACAGGCTGCGAGCGGAGTTCGCCCGCCAGTGCATCCCATGCTTCTAGCAATTTTTGCGCTCCTGAGCCTCCCGGCGCCGCCAGAGATACAGTAAATAAAGCCGGGTCATGTTTCAACTCGAACGCAGATTTAGCCCAGTTGCAACATTTGGTGTCTACTAATTTGATCTTCAGTTTACCGGAGAGGGAAGCATTGAGTAATTTCTCGAGCACCATCATCGCCGGCGCATCCGCATCCACACAAGCAGGCCCATGATAGGCAACTTCTAACTGATCTTTTTTGCCGGCATAACGCAGAATCACGCGCCGCTCAGCCAACTGGCGCGGTTCAACAATCCGCGTGTCTGGAATTGGGGCGGCAGAGCGGGGAATTGTCTCAAAATATTTGGCAACCGCGGCTAAGGTCGGCTGTGTCTTGAAGTCACCAACAATCACCAGAGTGGCATTGTTCGGATGGAAATAGCGATCATAATATTCTTTGGCATCGCGCCAGGTGATTGTGTCGAGATCTGATTTCCAACCAGAAGCCGGATTACGATAAGAATGTCGCACATATGCTGTGGCATGGACTTCCCGATTGAGATTGAATAACGGATCTTTTTCTTCTTGTTCCAACTCGGCTTTGACGCGCGCCAGTTCATGCTTCAGATCCGCCTCGGTGAAGGTGGCGCCTCGCATTCTCTCAGATTCTATGCGCAAAGCGAGAGCGAGTTTGGTTGGGTATATTGTTTCAAAAAAGGTTGTGAAATCATCGCTGGTAAAACCGTTGAATTGACCGCCGTTAGCCACGATAGTCGCGCCCAATTCACCTTTTCGGTAACGACCGACATTTTGAAACAGCAGATGTTCAACGATATGGCTAATACCTGTGACACTAGCCGTCTCATTGCGAGCACCAACTCTATACCAAACAAAGCAGGAGACCACAGGTAAAGAGTGATCCTCGAGGAGCACAACTTTCAAGCCGTTCGGCAAAATATGTTGATTGGCACCGTTTTCGTCAGCTGAAGCTGCCAGCGACCGATCTAGGCCCAAGCAGACGGCACAAATCGAAAGCAAAGCCAGCCGGCTAAAATTGCGACAATTTGCAATAAGCAAAAGAGCCGCTTTCTTTCTCGACAGATGACTGAAAAGTGAAGCATACTGGGCCAATCGCCAATTCGATGCCGAACGCCGCCGCCGGCAAACAAATAGCTTATACCAGAGACTGAGCGGTCCGCGCTCTCCAACCAGCGGTTGCAAAGAGTTATTGCAAAGGTTATGGCAAGCAGAGAGCGGCAAGACCAGGAATATGAACAAGCTACATCAATCGGACATATAAAAAGGATTGCAGAAGCGAGACAAGACAATCTCAACCGCAAGACTTAGTGATAATATTTCTCAATTAGAAGTTTTGGAGCGCGCATGACTGTTTCCCTTCGAGAACCATCTCGGCTCGGCAGTGAGCTGGAAGCAACTAAGCGAGCCAAGAAAATTATTCTGGCCGGCAATCCAAATGTTGGCAAATCGGTCATTTTCAATGCCCTGACAGGGCTGAGCGCGGACGTCTCCAATTATCCTGGTACGACAATCGACATCGCCCGAGGCAAACTGGCGGGCGACGATATCATCGACACTCCAGGCGTTTACGGAGTTTCCAGCTTCAATGATGAAGAACGAGCAGCCAGACGGATCATTCTGGAAGCGGACATCATTGTTAACGTCATTTCAGCTTTAAGCTTAGATCGAGACTTGTTTCTCACTCTGCAGTTGATCGAAATGGGCATGCCGCTGTTACTGGTGATTAACCAGTGGGATGAAGCCGAGCATCGAGGTCTAAAAATCGACACGGCGTTGCTTTCTGAGTTACTTGGTGTGCACGTCATTACCTGCGTCGCTGTCCTAAAGCAAGGTATCGACAATATCGCTAACAGCCTTCACCTGGCTGAGCGAGGCAAAATTAGCTCCGAAGTAGAACAGCTTTTGGAACCGCTATTGGAACAAAAGATAGATCAAGCGCATGCTTTGCTAATCGCTGAGGGCGATGAACCAAGTGCCACTAAATACGGTGTGAAGCCGGAGCAATACCGGGCCGCCATCTATGGTTCGCGCCGTCTACTCGTCAATCAAATAGTTGAGCAGTGCACAATCCAAAATCTGAAGAGCCAGAGCTTTTCCATAAAATTGGGACGCTTCTTGCTTCATCCCTTTTACGGAATGCTAATATCCTTTGCCGTCTGTTATTTGATTTTCTATCAAATGCTCGGTGTCTGGATCGCCGGCAATCTCGTGGATATCACCGAGAAAAAGGGTATGAAAGTCTATTACGAACCGTTTGTCAGGCGCCTGGCCGCGACAATTTTCCCCTGCGAAATTACCGTTGGTCAGCAAAAATTCGCCTTCCCTGACGGTACCTTGCAGGAGCCGAACGAAGCCAAGCTAGTCGACAGCGCCATGCACGCAGCCAAGCCGCAAGATGTCTCCTTTAACTTCTGGAAGTCCCCAAGCATTATGGCTGCTCTCGGCAATATTCTTGTGGGCGAATATGGGCTGGTGACACTGACCGTTACTTATTTGCTCGGTCTTCTCTTTCCCCTGGTGTTTGGCTTTTATCTTGGTTTGTCTTTGTTGGAGGATTCGGGCTATTTACCCAGGCTGGCTGTCTTAGTCGATCGGATGATGAGCAAGATCGGCTTGAATGGTCGAGCAATAATCCCGTTGATCCTTGGTCTTGGTTGCGTGACGATGGCCACGATCACCACACGCTTGTTGAACACGCGCCGCGAGAAAATAATTGCTACAGCTTTATTAGGAGTAGCGATTCCGTGCTCAGCGCAGCTCGGCGTTGTCTCAGGCACTCTGGCGAGAGTCGGCGGTGTTTACGCTTGGGCTGTCTATGGCACCGTGGTGGCCTCGATATTAGCGATTACCGGCCTGCTTTTGAACATGATCTTACCAGGCAGGTCCACTGGGCTGATTATTGATCTACCACCGATGCGCTTACCCAGGCATGACAATGTTTTGAAGAAGACCTGGACTAAGTCATTTAATTTCTTGCAAGACGCAACACCGATGTTTTTCCTGGCTGGCTTTGCCGTGACTATCGCCCAGATGGTGGGTTTGCTCGATGCCTTTATCAAAGTCCTACAACCAATAACGGTCTCCTGGCTGCACTTGCCCAACGATCCGCGCATCGCCACAACCTTTATTTTGGGTATCGTAAGAAGAGATTTTGCCTCTTTTGGTTTGACCGAGGTGCCACTGACAGCGGTGCAAGCGGTAACAGCGATGATTGTCATCACTCTCTTTGTGCCATGCATCGCCACCGTCGGAGTGATGATGAAAGAGCGGGGACCGAAAATCGCCGTCTCCATCTGGTTCGGTTCATGGATCGCTGCTTTTGCTATCGGCGGCTTGCTCGCGCATCTATTGCCATATGTTTTCAAAGTGCTCGGCGCTTAGTTACATGCCTTGCGTTTGATCTGCACCAGAAGAGTTAGCCAGGCTTTTCAGATATTGCCACCTAGATATATCGCCCATCGAGCGATAGCAAGAGGCAAGATGGGCTAAATCGTCAGCATATTTTCCATCAAAACGACCATCTTCAATTTCTTTGGTTAGTTTCGTTTCGATGTCTAGAGCCAGCTTCTGGGCAATGATCCTCTCGCCCTCCTGCTTTTGCTGCGAGTCGCCCTGCCTGAGCAGATCGCCGTACGCTTGCAATGTCTGGTGCAAAGCTGCTGGATCTTGCACTGGCGATGTTTCAAGGTAAGCGATCGCCTGCGGATAGTAAGCTGATGCCTGTTGGCTATCGCCTTCTTTATCGTAGAAGTCAGCCAATTTTCCGTACATTTTGCCCAGCTCGGGCGAGCTCGCACCAAAAATTTCGGCTGCCAGCGAAGTATTTCTGAGAAGATCCTGCTCATGATCGCCGGAGGTATTTTGGCTGGCACTACTGGTAGTATCACCATGCATGAGGGCAGCGAGCGCTGGATTGGCATCGCTGGCGGCAGAAGAATGAGCCGAGCGCAGCTTAGAAGCAGCCTTTCCCTTAGTTACCGATCCCGGCATGACATTGGCGTCTCCCGATTTCAGCTGAGCGACTGCTGAAGTAGCAGAACCGGCTTCAGCGCTTGCTGGTTGCCCTCCACTTTGTCCTGTCGAAACTTGGGCATTTGTAGATGCATTACCAGAACTGGCTTGATCGGTGACAACAGTTGATTGACCGGCGATTGAGCCTCGTGGTGGCTGGTCATTTTGATTGCCCGTGTTGTTTTGCAAAGTCTTTATATCGTTCTGCAAAACCGTGTCATTTATGCCTTGATCGGCTTCAGCCTGAAGATAATTATTCATCAGACGCAATTTCTGCTGATTGTCGTCAGTGAACTCTAATGCCTTACGAAAGAACTGGTCTGCCCGCGTATGATCTCCGTTCTCCAGCACTGATTCGGCATAAGACAAAAGCGGGTCTGCCAATTGAGACTGGCTACTGCCTGCAGATAGTGCATCCATAAGCTTTTTCGACGAGTTGATCATATCGTCGACGCCTTTCGCTCTTTGCCTTAGCTCTTGCGCTCCGGCAGCGTCATGCTCAGTCTTCTCCTTGAAGTCGGCATATTTTCGCAGTGCTGCCGACAGGGTGGCGTCAGCCTTTTGATAGCCGGCCTTTTGGATAGCCTCTTGAAAGAAGCCATCGGCACGCTCCGGCTCTTGCGCTTGATATTTTAAACCTTGTTCCAGAGCGATTCTGGCAACTTGAGCGCTGTCGGCACCAAAAAGACTAGTAGCCCGATTGCGGGCATCGTCCAGTTGAGCAGTCGTCAGTTTCGATGAAGCATTAGTGGCTGATTCAGCCTCGGCTGCGGCTGGCGCGGACATAAGGGCATCAGCAGAGCCGCTTTGTTTGTCCAGAGGCGCGGCAGGAGCCGATCCTTGATCGTTACGCTCACCGCTGCCGTTGGTTGCAGACTGAACTGTGCCACCCGGCAAGGGTTGATCCTTAGTCAGGGTCTGAACGGTACCATCGCCAGCTGAGCCCGATTGCGGCGTTACCGAGGCATTGGCGGAATCCGTCGCTCCTTGGTTCGCTTGTTTCGCTGTCGCCTGATTTGCTTCTTTCGCCGGTTGGTTTGCTTCTTTCGCAGTCGGTTTGTTCGTTTGTTCCGCCGCTGGCTGATTGGTTTGGTCCTCCACCGGTTGCTTCGCGTGGTCCGTTAATATCTTTGCTTTTTGTTGGATTCCGTACGCACAATCGAAAAGACTGCCGGCAACATCAAAATCGGTTGCCGAAATGTTAGGCGGCGGCTGGTCACATGTTTTGGGAATGTCTGCCATCGTCATCTCTCTCATTTGGCATAGGCACAACTAGGTATACGCGCCAGGCATCCTTTTTGGACAGCGCCAAAGCTGACCTTAAATGGAAAAGAGATGTTGCTGAAGTGAGCGTGATTGCCCAAGATCAGCCGATGCCGACCGGCGTGATAGTATAATTTTCCGCATACGACCCGCACAGTCGCAATTTATGGCAGGCGTCGCCAAGTGGTTAAGGCCCCGGATTGTGGTTCCGGTATTCGGGGGTTCGAGTCCCCTCGTCTGCCCCATTTAACATTGTCAAAATTGAAAAGGCTTGCTGGCACAGCGATTGCAGCATCAGTCAGGTCAAGAACTTGGCAGCCTGTGCACTGTTTTGTGCACTGCCTTAACTGATTTCTGTCACAACTGTGACAGAAATAGTTCCAGTTTTTCTGTCATCAATGAACTGCTCGCCAGCGGACCCAGCATTTTGCCAGCAAATTTTCCGCGGCTCGCGCCATATCACATGGCGAAAACAGCGATCTCATCTTGCCGAAGTCTTGCCAGTCGAAGTTATCTCCACGGCCCGGCTACTTCCGCTTCTCTCAATCTCCTCGACTGGCAAAAGCACTCTGACGACGCCCCAGTCTCTCTTCTTCGCTGTGGTAAAAACACAAGCTTTACTTGCTGGATAAATGACTACGCCAAATTGGCTGGCATCACCGATCCGTTTTGCCGGAAATTCAATTGTGTCAACCCACTGCGCCCCGGGCGGCACTTCTCTTTTGAAAAAATCCTGAGCATAATCTCTCGCACCGATGATTTTTCCCTGATCATCGATTGATTGCACACCAACAGACATGTCCAATTTCACTGTAGCCTTTCCTGGATTCCTCCAGTAGAGTTTGATCAATAAGCCGTCGGCATTTGGTACCGCGCTCATGTCGACTAGCTCAACCAAATTGGCATAATTGGCCAGCACTTTATTGCCAAATTCATCGACGATCGCTGAAGGCTTGCTCTTTGCTGAAATTTGATACTTACCAAAATCAGGCAAATTATCCGGGAAATAATCGTATAAATGGCGCTCAGCAATTTCATCAATGACAATGTCCGGCTTCTCCGCCAAAATTGCCGTCGGCTTAAATATATACGTCCACTGATATTCGGCAAAGCGGAACCATTCAGACAAATAGGGGATCAAGTAGCCTGTATATGAATCGCGCAAAATCAGCGCTCGCGGCAGCTCCTGATGATTTTCTACAACATAAGCCACGGCCGGATTCTGAGAATGCTCGATCAAAGGCAGCTTCGCATCTGTCTTTATATATGCACGCAGGGTACCCACGCTTACGACGAATGTCCGCTCAGAAAGCGGCCCTCCCAGCCCCAGCATTTTAGCCATGTCGCCTCTAAAGCCATCCTCCATAGCCACAGTGTGTTGTGGAAATGGTTTCACAACGGGAAAATATTGGCCGATATGATTGAGCAGTTTCTGCGCGACAAGAAACGCACCATACTGATTCCAGTGCGTATCGTGGGAATGATAGAGAACCCGTCCCTTTGGCTTGTTTTCTAAAATTATCGATTTAGGGTCGAACACATCTAGATCAGTGTGTTCTTTCAGATACGTCTGAAGTTGATCGAGTCGCGTGATGCCTGGATGTCGTCTCCAACCCACAGGCAGATATTCGGGATAAATGCTCGCTTTCTCAGGCGCTACAAAAAATATGTACTTAATGCCATGCGCAGCTAAAACATCACGGCGCATGCATAGCGTTTTTGCCCACAGCTTCAAATTGTCTTCGCTAAAGGGCGTATCGTTGAGCTCCGCAGCCAGAGTGGGCTCGTCGGTGAAAAATAACCAGCCGGTATTGCCGATGGCGATCATCGGGCTTCCGGATGAGCGGAGCAAAGTAAAGAGAACCCAGTTGCGCCCTGAAATCATAGGCAAACGAAAGGCGAAGTGATCGTTATAGAAACTGGCGAATTTATCGGCGAACAACGGCAGATCATGTCGAACATTACGCAGGCGTGGGAATGGCGCCAAAAGTCGATTTTCCTGCTCGGCGATTTGCTTGGTCGTGGTCAGGCAGGTGTAAATGGAGGAAAAGAAGAAAAACGTTAGAACACAAACAAAAATTGCCGAGACTAAAAGATCTTCCCGGTGATGAACTGGCGAACCGTGACTTGCCGTATCGGAACGAGCCAATGCAGATGTCGAGTCCACTCCTCGGCTGCGGTTGTCACCCTCTGTCTTTTGCCCGGCAACGAACGACTTATCTTGAGCTTCCGGTCGAGCCTCTCGATCGCTCGTCAAGCTTGTGCCACTTTCATTAACGATTGACCTGAATTGAGTCATGAAAAATCACATGAAGAATCAAAAGAATATCAATATGTTCTGCGGTAAACCAGTAAATCGCTATTGTCGGGAAGCAGCTTTTTGCCCATTAGTTTGTATTTGCCGCTCTCGCTCAGGAAAGCAATCAACTTAGCATAATTGTCTTTCGATTCCTGATCGGCTAAGGGAAATCCAGTATAGCCAGTCTTCACCAGGTACCACCTCGGCCGACATGCCGTTTCTGGATCAAACTGCATGCGATCACCGACAATGGTCCAGGAGCGGGAGTTGGTCGGCACGATTGCATATATTTTATGTTGCACGAGAAAGAGCCTGAAGGCGCTTTCATGCAAGGCATAATGATTCGGCAAAATGTTCAAGTAAACCGGTTTTGCCGGGTCTGCTTGTCTTATTTTCTCAACGACAAATGGATAGCCCCACTCTTCGTAACCAAAGATGCTGGGATTGCCGCTGGTGCCACCCAGTTTCATTACCCAGGGCATCGTATTCAGTGGCACAGGATAAGGACAGAAGTTGAAATTGAAGTATGTGCACACTGCTGCCGCCATTGCCACAATTGCGCCCAGGCGTCCTGCCGCATTCGCCGAGCGAAATAGTTTTTGCACAAAAAAAGCGGAAACAACAGCCGGAGCGATCAAAAACGGCACCAGGTAACGCATCTCGATATCCAGTCCCATGCTTGTGCAAGTAAGGAGGAGTCCGCCTACCGCCGAGACGATAATCGGCAGCAGCGAGCGAAAGTCTGAGCGCCGCAAAGAAAAGAGCGCCAAGGCAAATACTAAAAGTAATGGCCAGGACATTACTTCGGGCAAAAAAGGCCAAATAACCAGTTAGATTAGTAACAAAGGAATGATGCACGCCTCCGCCGACAAATGCCTGGGCATTAGTGTTCAACCAACTCCGATACAGCTTGAGGCTAACCAATAGAAACGGCGCGCTAATTACTGCTGCAATCAAGATTAGAGATAGAGAATGAATCGCCGAAGAAAAACCGGCAATTTTCCCTGCTCGTTTTGATTCGCCCAACCCGGCGATCAAATCCAAAAACAAAAAGTATATTCCTAGAGGCCCGACATAAGCAAACACCGTCTGCTTGCTCATGCAAGCGAGTCCAATCACAGCGCCGGCCAGACCGGTCCTGACCATAGATGGCTTGTCCGAACGTCGCCACCACAAAAACATCGCCAGAGACAGCGCTACCATTGCGCAACCAGGCAGATCGATGAACCAGCTATGGCTCAGCCAGGCGATGATCGGATAGGCGCAAATAAAAAGCCCGGCGCAGCAAGCAGCGAGCCGACCGCCGTTCAGCAAACGCACAACAGCATAAAGAGCGCTGACCAGGAGCCCGCTATACAAAGATGTATACAGCGCTTCTGTGTATCGAGACTCGCCAAAAGCCAAAAGCACCAGACTGTTGACGAAATAGACAAATGGCGGGTAAAAAGTGGATACGGCAACCAAATGATACCACCACTGGTATTGCCAGGGCCGCGCGTGTTTGACCAGTTCAGCAACTGTAAAGCTGTTGAAAATATGGACGCCTTCGTCCGGAGTGGGAATGCGGTGATCAAAAGCAAACCAGGTCAAAACTAAAATTATCGTGATCGCCGAGAGCGAGAAGGCGATCAAAATGTCCAGCGGCAAATTGTCCGGAGCTGAGGCAGGACTCAGGCGCGACAGGACTATTCGATTCTCTCTGGCGCTCTGCAGTTCAGCTTTCATATGAGTTTTTGCTTTGGCTGAACTTGATACTAATGGAAAAATGCATCCCCTTACATTAGCTGGATTCAATTTTGACGGCAGTTTCTGACGATTAACTTTGATGTTTAACTTTAATGCTCAGCGCTTGCTCTCATAGAGTTTATCCAGGTCAGGCTCGATTCTACTGGTGACTTTGTCCATCGCAACACTCGTTGGATGCAGAGGTGGACGGGGCGGCTTATCATAAGTTTCGAGATAGAGACTTTTGTCAACCTCTCCATTTTTCATAAACAAATCTGAGACGTCCACAAAATGCACAAATTTGCTGCGACGGTATTTTGCCGCCAGGTAACGATTCACGCTTTCATTCGTATCCCAAACTTGCTTAGTACATTCACAAGGAAGAATCCCCAGCAATAGAATTTTTGTTCTCGGCAGTCGCTTGTGCAGTTCATCCACGATAGCGTCTATGCCGCCGTCTGTCTGTTCGGCTGTCCAGCCTCTCAGCATAGAGTTATTCACACCCACCAGAAGAACCGCCACTTTCGGGTCGATTCCATCGACTTCGCCATTGCAAATACGCCATAAGACGTTAGCCGTTGAATCGGCGGCCAGTCCCAAATTGAGCGGCTGACGCGGGCCGTAGAAATCATCCCAGATCGGCTTGAATTTTCTGTACTTGCTAGGACCATCTGTTTGCCAGTTCTGAATAATCGAATCACCTATGAAAAGAATGCCCGGATTGCTCTTGCGGGCGAGCGCGATATAGTCTTCGTGGTGATCCGCCCACCATCTATCGGCCATACGAGACTGCGGTTCAGCCGCTGGGTTGACCTTCGTCCCTCCTGCACCCGGCTGATCGCCAGATGCATTTGCCGTTTCTTCCTTTGGCGGTCCGGGCAAAGCACTATCATTAAGTTTTTGAATGGCATTCTTTATGGAGACCGAGAGCGCCTCCAGCGGTTGACTCTTAGTATCACTTTGCTTGCCCACATCTTCACAGTTATATTCAAAACCAAAGAGCTTGTTTTGGGCAACGATTGCCGTCAATTCGTCCAAAGAGAGAGCTGGATTGGTGCCGTTATCAATCCACATCGGAATGTGATATCCATGCTCCTTCATATAAGCCTGCAAGTACTCGATTTCTGATTGGTCGTTGCCTGAATACTGAAGCCAGCAACCTTGCTTGTTGGCCGTGTCCAGTAGAAACTCCGGATCGCACATGGCGGCAACAGACTTATCGCCTGATCCAGATTGCACGGCCTGATTCCATTCGTCGGCGGTTACGTGTTTGCCGGCCATTTTGATTATCAAGATGGGCGGGTGTTCTTTGCAGTATTTAGAAATCTGGACTTTATAGTTCTCAATTTGAAAATTGATGAAACTGCGTTTTTTGTCGCGGTACCACTCAAGGACATCATTCCACATCGCACCTGGCACACGCCCGGGCATCGGTACCTTCAAACCTTCCCATGATTTGAAATCGGTATGCCATACAGAATTTGCTTTGTCTAAAGAACCATATTTGGTGTGCATCTTTCTGATGAAATCGAGTGTTGCATCACTGCTGTAAAGCCAGAAGCACGGCGAACCATCAGACTGTGGAGGATAGTTGGCAATACAATCTGGACCCAGATCAATCGTCACGAAGTCCACGTTGTTCAAAATATCGAATTTGCCTAGACCAGCAAAAAGTTTGTCGGCATTGTCTAAAAGCACATGGTCAATATCCGAGTAAAAGACGCTCAAAAGCCGCCTTGTTCGCAGATCCCGGCAATCGTATAACTGTGCCTGGTTATGAGTATCAAACCAGGAGTCAGGCATGATTGCCGTCCTGGCAGAAATTTTTAGACGAAATTCGCTCTCCCTTGGTAATGCAAGCGGGCGCACAAAGACCGGCTTATTAACGAGCGTTTTCTGAATGTCAGTTATATTGAAGCTCAGTAAACTGAGTCCCAATCCCTTATAAAAATCCAGTCGATTGCGAACAACTTCCGGACTACCGCTAGTCAGGCTGGCGTCAAGAATGCTCACTCTACTCAATTCACCGGCTGCCCTTGCCCCAAGACCAAGATTAAGATAAGCAAGAACCGTGCTTAATAACAAGCACTTAGTCAAATGGTTGAGTTGCCTCTTTAGTACCGTAGAAGGCGCCGCCTTTTTCAGCTCTTCCGTAACAGTTGCTTCCAATAGTATTCCTGTCAATGCTCGCTCCTTGCGGCTTTGCCTGCGGCACTAATTTATACCAATTAATTGACTGAATTGATCACGTTAATGCATTCAGACAAAAAATTGTATCTATGACAATCACCTGTCTACGCTGTCTATCCTTGCTTTGGCCCAAGCGGTAAAAGAAGAGTCGTCCAGGCAATAAAATAGAGAGCAGCACCAGTCAACAAAGTAGCAGTGATACCAAAAGTTACCGATATAATCGCCGCAACAACTGAACCCAATACGGAACTTGCTCCATTGATCGCCCAGAACCAGGGACCCGCTAAAGGATGTAGACGCATGAAGATCTTGATCCCCAATGGAAAGCTCCATCCCATAAAGAAACCCGGCAGCGAAACTAATAATATCGCTGCGACAATTCTCACTATCGTCGGTGCGGCAGCCAGAATATTCAGCGAGAATAAGGAAACCAATGCCGATACGACGACTAGTACGCCGACAAGAACTAGACCTTGTCGCGCAAGCACAACCGGATCATCCCGTCGTTTTAAGAGACTCTCGACCGCGTAACTGCCTAATCCGGAAGCAAGGAGAAGTGCAAATAGAACCACAGATAAACTATAAGTCGGGTTGCCGAGCATAACTGTCAAACGTTCTATTTGTCCAACCTCCACCTGCATAAATGCTAGGCCAAGACAACTGAAATAAATTGAGGACACGCCAATATCTCGCCAGTCACCAATCTTAAATCTGAGGCGCGTCCAGGCTGGTACAAAAATTGTTGATACCACCAGTATGGTTGAGAGGATGAAAGTGAATTGCAAAAGAAGCAAGCCCTTGCCTTGAGCTGGCTCGGCAATGCTGCTTTCGGTCTTGCTCGGATGCACCGGCGTGAAAAAAAATGGACAGTCATCGCTGGGCAAACCAGCATCGCTTGAGCTTTCGCTGTTTATAAAAGAGGCGAATGGCTCCTTTGCCGCAACCGTCGGCAGCCAGAGCGGTTTGTATCCCTCACTTTGAGCAAGATCCTTTATGTGTGAAATATCTTGATCTGAAAACGGCTCGAGCGAAACAAGCATATCGCCGATATTGTGATCAGCCGATCTATAGGGAGCGCCAATCAAAATGATATGCTTTCCCCAATCGTTTATGCCCAAGTTAGAAAGAGCGCTCTTAGCTAAATTGAGCATGCGCAGAATCTGTCCCGGTTCGTTTTCATCACCCCATCTAAGAAATGAAAGAATGCCGTGCGGCTCAAGATGTTCAAGATAAAGCTCGAATGCTTCTTTGGTATAGAGCACATTTTCAGTGAGGATAAATGCGCCTGACGACGATGCCGCCCATGTGTCGACAAGAGAACATTGAATCAGCCCATATTTTTCGTGTGAGCGAGCGAGCCAGTTGCGGGCTTCATCGTTGACAATGTTTACCCCTTTTCGAAAGGCAAGATTACCGGTGAAGTCTTTATACTTCTTTGTCAGCATGTCGACGATTGCTGGATTCACCTCTATTCCATCAATTTTCCGTTGTCCAAATAAAAGACCGGTGAGCACGTCGCGGCCACCACCGACACCAATTACAAACAGACTATTGCCCGGTCTAAGTGAATTGCCCACCGCTGTAATATCATTCTTGATCGGTTGAAGTTGCGCAGCCGTTGCCTGACCGCTCGTCATGACAGTGAAAGCACCAAAGTCTATGTAGAGTCCCTTTTGCGGAAGTGCGGGCGGACTGGCTTGATTCTCTCTTGCCCAGGTTGCTGCAGGACCTCTAAAATCGGTGACCACCACCCGCCCAACCGGACTCCATTTGACATACTCAATTGGATCCTGCACTCCTATGCTGATCGCAGGCTCAGGCAAAAAGAATGATAAGAAACAAAGTCCGATTGTTAGCGCCGCAATAGCTTTACTGTGATTTCGATAACTCGCTGAGCGTCCCATGTGAGCGACAAAAAATGCTGCGCCCAGGGCAGCGGTCAGACCGGCGAAGTTCAATATATTCTGAGCATTGGTAAATCTCAATCCCAATACCAACACCAGACAGCTCAGACCAGCCCCAATTAAATCGGCGCTATAAAGTCGACCGACATCCTGATAGCGACTGAGGCACAAGCAGATGCATACACCCGAAAAATAAAATGGAATCGAAAAAAGAAGAAAGCATCCACCAATCAAAAATGCCGCTCCAGCTTGCAGCATCAACTGGCTGCCAGCTGAGTAAAGAACGAAGACAATAATTGTGCTCAAAGCAAACAGGCAAGAATTTCTGACCAATGTTTTCTCAACCCACTCGATTCCCGGCTCGATTCGCGCCAGTGTAACGAGCGCACCAAGAGTCATGCCAAACATGGCAATCGACACGATCATGAAGGCGAAGTGATATCCGGTTGTGACACTGAATACGCGCGTCAAAACCAGCTCCAACAGCACCAGGGCCATCGCAGTCAAACCAAGGCCAAGCCTTAACGCAATGCTCGATTGAGGCAGATCGAAACCCTTTTCCATCTTTAGGCCTCAATTAGCGAGCATACGAGTTGCTGCACCGCTCTATACATCTCAGATCCAAAAAGAGAAAACAGACTCCGCCCAATTATAGAGCGCAATTATTGAGATTGTTTGGTATTTCTACAAAAGGCAGCGATAACAGAATCAATACCAATCGCATATGCAAAAGCGACCAATTGATATCATTTTGTATTGTTGCTACAGATGCATTGTATTGATGGCTATTACAAGCGACAAACCGAGGATACTGGTGATCTAATCTCTTTTCTTGCCGATGAACAGGCGATCGCCAAGATCTTTGTCTTGACTAAAGGAAAAAGCCTCAGGCTTACGCAGCTGTTCGAATTCGGCTCTGGGAATCTGCCAGAGAATTAGATATTCGAATCCTTCGGGAGCACGCCAACTTTTCGCCGCCTTTACCACCGCTATTTTTGCATCAGGATCGAGCAGGCGAGCGAGTGATAGCAACCGCCCCAAGCTATTTACCGCATCGCCACCGCATATCAGCAAAGTTGATTTCGATAGCGCTTGCGTATGATTAACCTGGCGAGCAACAGAAGCAGCTTCCGGACCATCAAATTTGTTCCACCAAAACCATGACTGACTGCTTACCAAGCATGATGCTGCTCCAATCGACAAGACAAAAACGGCCACGCCCCACCAGATTGTGCGCTTGATCGTATCTTCGCCAAGAGTCTGCTGGTCAAGCAAAAAGGCCACAGCTACCTGAATAGCAATATAACAGGGGAGCAAATATCGTAGTACCAAAGATCGAAAACCACCAAAAAGCAAATCTTGAACAAGCAAAGGAATGCTTGTACTGCCCATTAGACAAGCTACAAACCAGAACTCTCGCTTGTCGCGCTTCCGCCAAAGAAAATTGATGGCCCAAAGAATCAGCAGCAAGGCAAGCAGAGAGATCATCACGTCTGCAGGGCTGCCGGCTGGGATATTTAAGTCGCAAAACAACAGTCCAAACTGGTGCACCCACGCCTTGAAGAATTCAGGTGCTGGTACTTTTCGCTCTACCCACGAAAATTGGTTAATCATGTTTGTCCAGTTCAGGTAGATCAAGAACAACCATGGCGCGAAGAAAAACAGAGCCGCTGCCAAGGCGATTAGATACGCAACTATAATCCGCCGACCCGCGGCTCTAGCGCTGATCAACACGTACAGTAACTGAGACAAGCCGACGTAAATGGTGAGCAATTGAGTGTAAAGACTGACGGTCAGCATCGCCGAACATCCAACCCAATAGCCGGTCTTGCGCAAGCGGATGGCCATGATTAACGATGCGCAAAACGCCAACGTCGTCGCTGTCCAGAGACTGTATGGTCTTGCTTCCTGAGCCATCAGAACGTGAAAAGGCGAAAGAGCAACTAAGGCCACGCCCCATGCCGCTGCCCTGGTTGAGCCGGATAACTCTAAACAAAGCCAATACATAGCGGGAAAAACAAATAGACTCAGCAAGGCCGGCAAAAGTCTGGTGTAACCAATTTCGGTGCCAAAGTGTTCTGCCCAGAAACGAGCCAATAAGTAGTAAATTGGTGTTTGATCAAAATCCGGAGCCAGCGCGCTCAGACTATAAGTCCAATCTCTGCCAGCGCTGATCTGCTGTAATTGCTGAAGATCTTTTGCTTGAAAAACATGCCCATCATAAAACTGTTTTTTGACTTCTGAGATACTGTGTCCGGAGACGCGCAAGAGGGTATACGATTCGTCGATCCAATAAAATTTTGAGTCCAGATGGGTCAAACGAAAAAGCGTTCCAGCCGCCACGGCCGCAGAAACCAGCAACCAGAACAGAATTGACGGTTTGGTGCTGTTTCTTTTGCGCTCAGACAAATTCATAGACCGGCACTCACCGATTCAATTTTTCGCCATAGTCTACATCAACTCAGGCCTAACTATGGCCATTTCTGCCAAAGTCAGGGCATAGACCAGATTCGCTCAGGCGACTAAAAGCTTACGCAAAACCGGATCGCGCATTTTCCAAATCGCCGAATCGAGTAAAAAGTGGTGGAAACTGTAATTCGCCTGGATGGAGATCATGGCTAAACCATAGGCTACTCCACAAGGCACCAAAAGGGCTGGTATCCCAACCCATATCACCAGCCCGATAAACCAAACGAGGGCAAAGTACTTCAAGGCGAGCTTGGTCTTCAACTGTTTGGCAATTTCAGAGTAGCGCATACCAGCCGGCAAACCCTGCTGCTTGAAATAGACAGCCGACGTCACAACTAAATATTGACTGCCATGCCAAAATGCCGGCAACAGGATAGACAAAGCCGCCGCCGCAGAATAATTGAGCAAGTAAATGGTAATACCGGTGAATATGGTTAGTATCGCCGGTAATGGCATGATTTTCCGCTCGACAATCGCTTTACGAATAACAACTGCTGCAAACGCCACAATCATTGCTTGCAGAACAAAAGTAAAGCCGCCAGAATCCACTCAGGTAACGGTCCCCAGAACGGAGCTCTCATACCGAGAATGGTGATCGTGTTGTATTCTTTATAAGTTAACATGCGCAACCAGGCAAAGATAAGCGTTGCCTGAAATGTCCAAAACAGTAGATCCTTTTCCCACTTTTGCAGGAAGTAATTTCTTTTGAAGCAATAGAGTAGAGCGATTCCGTAAGACTGATTGATGTAATGCTGAATAATCAGAAATAAATATATTTTGTAGAAAAATAAGGCGATTGGCTGCGAACAGATCGAAGCGATGAACGTAGCACCGAATAATAGAGCAAAGCCATTGCTGAATTTTCCTAACTTCTTTCGCATGTCAGCATTCGCGTAAACCCGATGCAAAGTCGCCGGCGCGTGCGCATCGGCCAGCAATATGATGGCCGCAGCATTAAAGAACCAAATAAACTGTCCAGACGGCGAGGACCAACCGGGACCGGCGACCAACAGCTTGGCAAAAAATAGAATCCAGAGCAAACCGCCACAGCAGAAAAGCAAATCTATGACCGGGTTAAGTACCCAACCATAGGGCGCCTCGGCTTGAGCGGTCTCAGCCGAGCGTTCATTTATGGGAAAGTCGCCTCCCCGCTGGATCGCCTGCATATTGTTCCGTTACGTAGTAAAAGATCTAATCCCAACCTACCAGCTGGGCGAATTATCGTCAAACTGATCGGTCCGTTTCAGTGTCCAGCTATTTTGTACCCAATTTTTTCCCTCATTTCGCCCCTTTACTTGATTTTCTCTATTTCATGAAAGAAAATGCACTGCTTCATAGACTGCCCAGTCTCTTAACCCCTTGTGACCAGCTGCCGAAGGGATCCGGCTGCCCACCAATTCTCAACCTCCTAAGTCGACTAAACACTTTTGTTTAAATCCCCTGATTAGCCCAGATAAAGACAAAAAGCTTGAACAGCAAGAATAGAGGAACTTTGCGACAACAGCTTTCATTTTCGCGTCATATTAAATTGCAAACAAATTTGTTTAAAGGCATAAGGCAGCGTCAAAGGCGAGCGTACTAAGGCTTACTCGCGCCTCCTTTTCGCTGCATCGATGACTTAGTCGATGTCTGAGTTGACTTGCCGACCATCGCTGCCGACTTTGTGCCCTTAATGGCTGGTGTGGAACCGGTGGCTGATGGTTTGATGATATCGTCCGGTATGCCCGGACTGGGGCTGCTGGGCGGCACTGCTAGAACAACTGCTTCGCCTTGCCAGTGACTGCCAATCACCGGAGTTTGCAATTCGCCGCGATCTTTGAGCACTTCGCGCTGCACCATCTCCTTCATATAATCGCAAGCGTCACCTAATTTGGCATTTTTACGTAAGCCTTCGAGAAGATAATGCGTAAAGACACCGTTTGGATATTCCTTTGATTCCCAGGAAACTTGGTTCGGCTGACTCGAACAAACAACGAACTGTCCACAGCCTTGCACAATTTGATCGACACTGAAATTACTGACGCGATAAACGGACTTGCTTCCGGGTTCGGCGGCGCCGCTATGGCAAGCATCCATACAGAGGACCATCCGATCCGAGTGCACTCTTTCCTTAATCATGTCGGTAAAATCTTGGATACGGATGCCGGTCGCATACAAGCTGTCTTTGTCGGTGTTGTATGCGATCAGATAATTGTTCCCTTCCAGATCGGCTTTTGACGGGCTACCGTGACCGGAGAAGTAAAAGACCACCAGATCGTCAGGACCAGCCACACGCGGCAGCCACTTGTCACCTAAACAGGCCAAAATATTTTCCCTGGTTGCTTGCTCATCCAAAAGGAGGCGAATGTGATCCGGCTGGAAATGAGCCTCTTTAATCAGATAATTATAGAAATCTCTGGCATCCTTAGCCGAGTACTTAAGATTGATGCCTTGATCTTGATACTTACTAATGCCAATGACCAGAGCCCATTTGTCTTTAACCGGTCGATTGGCCTTGGCATTTCTCTGAGCTTCAGCTGCCGCCAACAACTTTGGATCGGCACCTGATTGCACTTCCTTAACACTGGCAGCGATGCTTTCGGCGCCGCTTGCATAATTTTGCACACGCGATAGAAATTGATAATCCGGCGGCAATGACGCTATTAATTCAGCATTTTTGCCCAGCGCCTTCTCCCTGATCGTCTGAGCGGTGAGAGCAAATTGCTTAGCGTCATTTTCCTTATGGGCCGCCGTATAGACTGCGACTAAGCCGTCGAGAATAGTGGCGAGATAAACATTGTTCGTACTTAGCGCCTTTCTGTCAACCGCCAGGGCGCGCAAATACAGTTTTTCGGCCTGGGTAACTTGTTTTGCTTCAAGCAAATAGCCGCCAACTCCACGTTTACCGCCGCTACTTCCGGTGAATCAGCTCCCATATTCTTGTATCGAGTGGCCAGAGCTTGCTTGAACAGCGACTCTGCATTGTCCAGCTTACCCTGGCTCAAGTACAAATTACCCAAGTCAAATTGACTCTGCGCCACAGTTACATGATTAGGACCAAGTTTATTCTGCCGAATTGAGAGTGCTTGCTGGAACGATTGCGCCGCGTCATCTGGTTTCTTGAGCAATTCGTATAACGTACCGAGATTGCTCAGGACATCAGCCACTTCCAGTGATTCGGTGCAGCACTCTTTTGCCGAATGGCTAAGGCGCGCGTCAATAGCGGCTGCGCCTCATCGGCGAGGCCTTCCTCCGTCAGGCAGCGACCAAGATTGTTGAGACTAATCGCCAGGCGCGCGTCGAAAGCGCCAAGCGCTTCCGCTTCTGTCACTGCTGCTTCTAGCAATTCCTGAGCTTCAGTGTAATCGCCCTTCTCAAAGGCACGTACTCCCACTTGATCTAAAGTGGCCCAGCTGGAATCCTCAGGCAAGGAGGCGATGCCTTTCAGATCCGCCTCACTGGACCGCTTAAGCGTCAAATCAGTTGCATCTAGAATCAGCGCTACTCGCTGATCCATTGCCTCCTTTTCTTTTTGATTCGGTTTGTAACCGCCAGCTTCCGTCAGCTTATGTTGATTTTTCAAATCGTTGCGAAAATTTGGATTTTGATTTAACTGCTTGTCAATTTCTTGAAGCCAGCCAGCTTCAATTGCATTCTTATTTAACTGATCTTCAGAACGGTCGCTGCGCCGTCCCAAGAACAACCAGATCGCGTATTGGGCGATGGTGTGTCGTTTGTTTTGAGAGATTGGGACATCGGCGAACGCACCGCCTTTGTCTAGATCGCACGCAGCAGCCATGATTTTAGACAGCTGTTGCCACGCCTCCAGATCGGGATAGGAACCGATCTCGAAGCTGACACCATCGACAGGTGGTGGTTTTAATGATTTGAACGAAGCACAGACAGTCTCAGCACTGACTTCCACCTGGGCATGGGGCGCCAATCTAACAAGGAGGTCACGAGTGATCATCATTGTTTGCACATTGGCTGAATTTGGTCGAAATACCTCGTTTTCTGGAATGACCAAGCTCAAGGCCTGAGCAGTCTTGTTTCTCAACTGCAAATGAACACTAGAGGTCGTCTGCCCGTCGCCTTTGAGAGAGAACGATACTTGGCCATTTTTGACAGCAGACCTTAAGGTAGTAACTTTAGCCGGCCCGCCTGAATTAACTCTTTGCCCGGTCGACAAAGGCATCGTATGTGGTGCCTGGGCCAAGTACCGCGTCAAACGGGCGCTAGTTTGGGCAGCGCTAACTTCTGCTTTGGCATCTACTTTGATATCTACGTTTGCGTTGACTAAAGGTAGGGCATTTGCCGCGTGGCAGAAGCAAAAAAGCGATGCAGTCAAAGCGATTACAGTGATGGCAATAGTGGCCGTGAATTCCCCAACAAAGCGGCAGAACGCGGAAGCAACTAAGCGTCGTAAGTGCTCTTGATTAGTGTCGAAAAGCATGGTTAGACCATTCACTGAATTTAGTTAGGATAGACAATTGGTTCCCTAGCTTAGATTACCGGTGGCAGGCGAAAATTAGGCGGAACTTTAGGCAAAACGCTCTTTATTGCCCATCGCCAACAAGACAAACTCACTTCGGCCAATACGACCGTTCTATTAGAAAGAAGACGAGCTGCCAAGAACGACTGGCTTGTTGACGATCCTCCCCAATTCTGACCATAATTTGCCCTGTATCCGTGACAGGATCGTTGGTGGAGAGAAGACTTGAAACTTATCGCAACTATCCTGACCATCATTACCTTGGTCCAATTTGCCTTCTTGCCGGCACCAGCGTTTGCCGAGCCAATTCATTTCACCGGTGCCACACCCGAGTCGCCAGCTAGTGTACAGGGTCAGGTGCCAATTAATAAGATCGGCGCGTTGCTCGCTGTCGACGCCCTGGCGATTTTGAACGGCAATGAAATCCGAATTGAGAGTAAAGAGAAGGCGCCCAATGCACCAGAAAATGATCTACTCTCGGGCGTTCTTCTAAACAGCCGGCTGGAAGGTGCTGATAACAATGCCAACGTAGTCGGCACTGCTTATTTTACCGGCGGCAAACTTTTCGAGCGGCTGAGGAAGAGACGCTGCGTCGATAAGATCACTTTGGCTGACGGCAAGACTATATCCGGCAACCTTACGTCTGTAACAGCCAGCGGCTGCACAATGGAGACGACGAGCGGTGTCGAAAACGTCAAGGCCAGCGATATAGAGGACTTGCACTCAGCGCACGCCTTCAAGTTCACAGTGCCGGTGAATACGTCGCCGGAGACGACCATGAAAATGACACCCACCTGCTTAGTTTTAGTTGGTGGCGCTACAAAAAGCAGCAAAGTCAAACGCATTATGATTGTCATGACAACGGTGGTATTAGTAGCAACAGCCATAGCTGTGCCGATTGCCGTGGCGGTAGGCACGCATCACTCACATCATTCGACGGTTATTCCTTTAACTATTGTACAAAGACCAACGACACCACCAGTGCAAATGCGAATGCCAACCAACATTCCAACGCGAATTACAGTGCCAACCAAAACGACCTACACCACCACCACCAAAACCACTAGTGGTAAGGGCGGCGGTAACAACAACAACAATTTTGGACGATAACAGCGGCACACACAACGTGCTTACTGCGCTACTGATACTGAGGCGGTGCTCTTTTTGATATGAGAGAGCTTTTCCCAATTGAATTCGGGTGTCTTCTTCGCGAACGATGCCATCAATTTCCAGGTATCTTTGGTTCTCGGATCTATCGCCAGAACATGTTGTCCATCGGTGACGACAAGCACATTGTGACTGTATTTATTCATGCCCGGCAGGTCCATACACACTCCGTACTGTCGCCCATTTAAATAAAGCTTGATGCTCGGGCTCCAAAATTCATCAGAGGCCCCGACGACAATTGTCTTATCGCCAGACTTCAAAGCTGTGTAATTGTCCGCCGCGGTGTAAGAGTTTCCGCCTAAGGCTGCAAATTCCAAGCAATTCATTTCGGCGAAGGCCTTCAAGATCTGGTCTTTGACATAGCCATCCGCCACATCACAGGCAGCTGCTTCGGGCAAGAGCCGCTTGGAGCCGCCATTGAAAAAATCTTCGTTATGCAGTGAAGCGATTTTCGTGCCGTCTTCAAGTTGAGTTACTTTCCCCTTCAGTGGAACGTTTCTAGTCACTGTCTCCATTTGGGCAGGCAAAGCACGTAAGGTCACAGCGGTTTGTGAAGTATTGCCGTAAAGAGTTATCTTGCGAGTATCCATTTGAGCGATCGCCGTCTTCAAATACGGACTTCCCGGATCGTACTTGCGAAGCAGAGCCGCGGCCATCCCATAAAGTTTGGCTGCCTGGACGTTTTGCTTGAGCATTCTGCACGCCTGGGCTTGAGCAAAGCGAGCTTGGCCAGCAAACTTGCCTTCACCGGAAGCCTCAAAACTATCGCCTGCGTCCTTGAAGTAACGAGCAGCCGCACCGAAATTGCTGGAGGCCATGGCGGCAAAGCCTTGCCTGTAAGCTTGCGAAGCTTGCCATCCTTCAAGCGGTGCGGCCATCTCCGCCTTTCCTTCCAACTTCAATGATTGCGCTGGCGCCGCCATCTGTGGCTTCAAGGCGCGCAGTACACTCGGCTTATCCTCACCGGTTCGGCCAAGCACCGCTTGACTACCTGCGACAAGCAGCAAGCTGAGCAATGCCGCTAGTGGTCGCCGCCATGCATAACTACGGTTGCAGAATAATGGCATTAATAAGCCTTGAACAAGAGCTCTCTCCTCTTTTTTGCCCAGCTTTGACAGGGATTAACCGGGAAACAATCTAAGAAACCCGAGAGAGACCGGACATGCAGACACTTGGACCTGACTGACCGCATCTGGGAGCAGCGTGCCCAGCACCGCCGGCGGTGCTACATTCTCTCACAAGAAGACGGTGAGAGAGTGGCCATATTAAATCAGGTTTGCCAAGTTGCTCCCTGTTTATGAGGGGAGTCAAGTTGAGCAACCAAAAAATAAGGAATGGTTACACTACTGGCGATGTTTTGCCCGACATTGCTCCGAGCACATATGGTGACCATCAGCTTCATCAATGGACTTTGTGCGCGGGCGCAATTGCTTGCGCTGGGACTCGTCAATTCGCCTCTGCTCTTCGCTGACAATGGGAATCCCGTCGGGGTGCATATAATCGATATTCTCAAATTGTTCTTTTTGCAGTTTCGTTTGCTCCGCTGGCTTTTTCATGACCTTATCCTTCTCTGGGCCCAGACGCGACGTAGACGCAGGCGTCCGGTCAGAGTTCCTGCTCCGTTGCCAAAAGGTAAAGTAGCAACTTGGACCGGAGCCGAAGCTATTCCACTCGGCAAAGCAGCTTCCATAAATTCATTGAAGAAAACTGAAATAAACCAGGAGACAACGTACAATATAGGCTTTATGTTCTGGATTGGGGATGTATGCAGAAACCAGCAATATTGGTTGTTGAAGATCACATCATCGAGCAAAAGCTGCTTTTCCTTTTGGCTCAAAAATACGGTTACGAAGTCCAAATAGTATCCACTTCCGAAGAGGCCTTGTCCGAGATCGAGTCGGGCAGACTTTTCAGTCTGATCCTGATGGATTGGAAGCTACCAGGCACCGACGGATTGGACTGCACCAAGCGAATTCGGGAATTAGAGCGAGAGCGCGGTTACCACACACCAATTGTTGCCATTACCGGCCGCGCCATGGAAGGCGATAAGAAAAAATGCCTCGTGGCTGGAATGGACGATTATATGAGCAAACCTTTCACAGCCGAAGAATTCAGGCAGATGATCTGCAGGTGGATACCTGATTCAACATCCGGACTATCAAGCCACTAGTCTATTTGCCGCCGAAATTGATCCAGAGTGCCCAGGTTCTTCTGCAATATTCCTAGAGAGCCGAAGGCGAGAGAGTATACAGGTCAATTCATGGCCCGGCCAGTGGATCAAACATTGGCTTTGATTGTGACTTCACCACAGGCGGTGGCCCACCCGAATCCGCCGAAGTTGTGCAGTCTTCGAGCTCAGCAGTACGCGAGCATGACGCCATTAGCTTGGCAGCCAAGCGACGGCTCACCTTTGCCTCGATCTCTGGCAGACTCTGCCGCAAAACTTCGTTGATTGTCTCCTCAATTCCCTGTTCAACGAGTGAGCGGAGCGATTGATTGCTGTTCATAAAGTTTCTATCTTTTTCCCTTCCCATTACATCTGCATAGGAGTACATAGTTTTGGTCACTGGCCGGACTCCGTGACGTAAGTCGGTTCATTTTGCTCCAGGCAAGACACAATAAAATTGCAGCATGGCAATAACGTAGTAATCAAGTCTGCACCTCACAAATGTGACACATTTGTTGTCGGGTTTTCCCTAGGCCCCCCCACAAATTTAACCGAGTCAAGCAACCATCGCCAGTAACAGTACGAATTAAGGCTCAGCTATTTGTCTGTATTCGGTCGACTATAAGCACGGGATTCCCCTGCTAGCGTATGGGGTTGAGGCTGACTAGAATGTCGATAGCTAACCAAATAGAAGGACCATGGTATCGGCATGAATGCCGAAAAGGAGAGACTTCCATGAAACCGAGAACCATGGACGGCATTAAATCGTCGACATTGTCGATAATTCCTGGCGCTCGAAAAAACTATACACAAATGAGCGACCAAGAGTTGATCATCGCCAGCCAGAGCAAAGACCAAATCGCTTTTGAGCAATTAGTAAAGCGCTATCAACGACAGGTTTTTAGCGTGTTGTATCAGATTGCTGCAGATTGGGGAGACACTTCGGATTTAGCTCAAGAGGTATTCATCCGTGTCTGGCGTTCAATCGCGACGCTGCGTAATCCTTGTGCCTTTCGTCCCTGGTTACATCAGATTGTCACCAATCTCTTTTACGACGAGCTTCGCAAGCACCCACGTAATATGACTGTATCAATCGATGAGCCGATAAACGGTGAAGACGGGGACGAGGGAATCTCCCGGGAGTTGCCCGATATGCAAGCACTGCCGGATGACATTTTGCAACGCAAAGATCTGTCGCGAGCGATTCATGAAGCAATCGCCAACCTGCCTGAGCAGTTCCGCACATCGATCGTTTTGCGCGAACTACAAGGATTGTCTTACGAAGAGATCGCCGAGATCACTCACACGAAGCGAGGCACGGTCAAGTCACGGATCGCCCGCGCTCGAGCCAAAGTGCAAAATATGTTGCAGCCGTACGTCAAGGACTGTGCATAACCGCGGCTTAGCTGACCAGACGCTCTGGTAGATCCTGTGTCCGAACCAGATTCTTCGGCTGTCCTGGATTCAGTCGCATCAATGTCTGTTTCGCCCGGGCCGATACATAACAATTTTCGTCCTCAACCAGATTATGCAACAGACTTTCATGGAGGCGGTGGTTCTCTGCTATTGCATATCGGACATCGGCATTTTCGTCGTTAACCAGAGAGTTTAGGACTTCAAACTGTGTGCCGTCGTTTTCGGCGACAGCAATGCGTACACGTTCAGACGGATGCAAGGCTAAACGCTTTAGCGTGTCAGCGGCTGTATTAGGATTTTCCGCCACGCGCTCCAGCAGCGCTTCCGATCGCTGCCAGGACAAGACGTCCAGAATGGCTGGCGAGCTTTCTGGATGAACAGCGATCAACCAGCAGAGATACTTGGCTATCCGATCGGAGTCCTTTTCCGAGTCCCTTTGGGCAAAATCCTGATCAGGTTCGGGCTGCTCGGGCAACTCGCTCAAGCATAGCCAGACCAGCTTTTTCGCTAGCTGTTCGATATGAAGCGGCCAGTGCCACTCGAACGAAGAGCCGGCAGAATATGGGTCTGCCGGCAAAGCCATAGGACTGCTCCAATCCGAATGATCCAAATGATCCGAATGATCCGGAGGATGCATAGGAGAATGCATAGGCTCGACCCCGCACAATTACCAGGCCCTAGTCGCCATGTCTTTCCCATTTATATCATATTAATGAAGTAGAGAGCACGTTAAAATTGGCTCGATGACTGCTTTTCAGCCAATTACTGTGGGAAACCCGAGCAAAAGATATGGAGACCAACGCCAAACCCAGCAGTGAACAACACGATAGTAAGCCTTCAATCGGACTGCGGCATAACCCGATCGATTGCATGAGCGGTCTGCCCTCTCCTCGCTGTCGTCTGTCTCTGTTCAGCCAAAAGCGAGACTTCTTTGTTCTTTTGCTCAAGCTGAGCTTCCAAATAACCAACTTTATAGATAGCCGTGTTCAAGCGGTCTTCTGTCTCTTTCAGCTTGTCCAAAGCAAATTCCAGCCGAGTCGTGAGCGCCACCAGCTGAGGCGATAACGACGCGCGAGTTTGTAACTGCAAGGCTAATCCCTGCGTCTGCAAATGGAGATTGAGTGAATTGGTTGCTTCTGAGTCAGAAGAAACTAGAGAGTTCAAGGAATCTGGGTAGTCCAAACGATGATCGCTCTTGGAGACAACTTGCACACCTGGCAACAACTCACCGTCTCCGCCAATCGTCTCCACCCGGGGATCATTGTCATCGTCTATAGCTTCAGCCATCACACCCTCTCCGCCTCGGGCTCAACAGAATAGCATCGGCTTAGCCAGCCTAGCTACTCCAACGTCAGTGTAACTTGTCGCCCTTGTCGCTACTTGTCGCCAGTCCAGAAAAACTGTCATCAGCAGGCCAAGCGGTTTGAACAGGCTGTGGCAACCGGTCGCTCGTGAAGCGCTAATTTCGAGCAAATTAAAGCCAATAGAAAAAAAGATATGTAAGGCGGAAAAGCCTTGTGATGCTTGGCTGGCAGGGATTTGCCGGCGGAGCGGTAGCTGATTACTTCTTTCTAAGTAGTCAAGCTCCGAAAAAGTGGCCCGGAATAGACAAATGGGACATAATATCGATTGCGAGAGTTTGCCTCAGACAGCAAAAATTGGCGATGGTAACCCATCCTCTTTTTGGCAAGTTTTGGCAAACCGTCGGTCGATCGCATGGCGAGTTCCTGTTCCACAAGATCTCTGGCTTCCTCCATGTTTACGGCGGCTTTTTCCATCGTCCGTGCCTCTGGGTTTACTGAGTCTATTGGGTCTATTGGTCTATATTGAATGCAGTTAAACAATCGACATTCAGCGGTTCTCCTGCAAAAGTCCGATCAAGAACTCGAGGAGTATTTAGAAGAACTCCAGAGAGAGTATGACGGGTTGACTTTGCCTCCGCCAAATTACACACCAGATACGGTATCATCATCCGCCGCCAACAATACCAGTCCTATTACATCCTCCAGCTTACGTAACTTCATCGACTACAATGCAATCGGTGTTCTCCATGCCAGCGTCGATGGAGGGGTATTTGAGACCAATGATGCATTTCTACAGATCATTGGTTACACACGCGAAGATCTTGAAGCCGGGAGGATTCGTTGGACAGAGATTACGCCACCAGAATTTACCCATCTCGATCAACGCGCTATAGAACAAATCCAGGCGACAGGGAAAGCGGATCCCTTCGAAAAGCAATACGTACATAAAGATGGACGTCGAGTACCGGTCTTGATCGCAGTATCCTCGATTGATGCCACCGGTAGAAATTGCTTAGCTTTTGTAGTCGATCTGACGTTGCAGAAACAAGCAGAAGAGGCGCTGAGAACGAGCGAATCTCGGTTCAGACAGCTTTCTAATCTGGTACCACAGATGATCTGGATCGCGGACAATCAACGAAGAACCACCTATGCCAATGACAGGTTCTACGACTATACCGGCTTGCCTCGCGGCAAGCATAGCGACATGCGGTGGCAACAAGTGGTGCATCCGGATGACCTTAACCGAATGGAAAACGATTGGGACAGGTCGGCGACTTTCCCCAATGCCTACGAAATCGAGGTCCGCTGCCGTCGCGCAGACGGCGCCTATCGTTGGCATATCGCCAGAGCAATGCCTGTAACCACCGCCAAGCAAGAAGTGTCAATGTGGTTCGGCACTCTAACCGATATTGACGAGCAAAAAAGCGCGGAAGAAGAATTGAAAGAAAGTGAAATCAGATTTCGCGTATTAGCCGATGCCATTCCCCAGATTGTTTGGACCGCCGACCCAAGCGGTCAAATCGATTTTTTTAATCACCGTTGGTTGGAATACACAGGTCTAACTTTAGAACAAAGTCTGAACAATGGCTGGAGCTTGCTGATTCATCCGGAAGACAGAGCTGACTATTTAAATGAATGGAGCAAAGCCTTGGCTGCAGGCGATACCTATGAGCGTGAGTTTCGGCTAAAGCGTGCCGTTGGCATTGGCTCGAAACGATCCAATCTTTATCGTTGGCACCTCGGCCGGGCGGTGGCATTGCGCGGCGAAGATGGTTCAATCCTCAAATGGTTCGCCACCTGGACCGAAATAGAAGATCAGAAACGCAAGCGTAAAAAACATTTGGATTCAATTTGAATTGTATGGTCAATCAAGACTCAAACGTAGCCACAAGTTATGTTCCGCCCGACCAAAGGCGGAAAGAGCTTTTGCAAAAGATTTCACAGCTTGAGAAAGCTATCGTTCAAGCAAGAGCCGCTAAGCAATCATTGGCCGATAGCCGTATTGATACCCATACCTCTTTTCTGCGGTCTCCTGAGTGTGAGAAGCATCTACGCCATTTCATCGATTCAAATATCGTGGCAGTCAAGCGAAGTAACATTAACGGCGACATCTATGAAGCCAACGATGCTTGTGTTCGCCTGCTTGGTTACGACAAAGAAGAGTTAGTTTCCGGGAAGATCAAGTGGACTGATATCACGCCGCCAGAATACCGGGAATTGGAAGAGATTGCCATTGCTCAAATAAAGGCGACTGGTCGGGCAACGCCCTGGGAGAAGGTTCTGATCAGAAAGGACAAAAAGCACGTTCCGGTTTTGATCATAGTTACCGGATCGGACACAACCGGTGAAGATTGTCTGGTCTTTTTGATTGATATGACCGACAAGAAAAACGCAGAAGCTCGGTTAAAGGCAAGCGAAGCACAGTTTCGTTTACTGGCTGAGGCAATCCCTCAGATCGTTTGGATAAGCGATCGTGATGGAAAAACGCATTATTGTAATCAACGATTTTATGATCTTACCGGGCTGAAGCGCGAAGAGGAAAATGGCTTCCTCTGGTTGAGAGCGATCCATCCCGATGACAGACAAATGTTTATACAAGAAGCAAGAAATTCGGAGCGTTTAGATCTGCCCTTTGAAGTGAAAGGACGATTCAGAATGCGCTCTGGCAAATATCACTGGAGCCTCTTTAGAGCGATTCCCATGCATGATCCGATCACGAAGGAGAGCCGCTGGTTCGGGACATGCACGGACATAGACGATCAGATCAAGACGGAAGAACTGATTCGCAAAAGCGAAGCAAAATTCCGCACACTTGCCGATGCTATACCACAAATTGTTTGGACAGCAAACGGTTGCGGCGAGATTGATTTCTTCAATCAACGTTGGTTTGAATATACCGGATTGACCCTTGAACAAAGTCTAAATAATGGTTGGCAACTTTTGATTCACCCGGACGATTTGTCCAGGTATATGAGCGAATGGCGAAAAGCTTTGATGACTGGCGACAGTCATGAAATTGAATTTCGTTTGAAAAGAGCAGTCGGCGTTGGCAAATCAAAGGGCAATTCTTATAGGTGGCATCTGGGTCGCGCCGTTGCCTTGCGAGGACGCGAAGGGCACGTAGTTAAATGGTTCGCCACCTGGACTGAAATCGAAAGCCAAAAGCGAAGCTAGTCATTGTAATCACACTTATACGTGCGAGTGAGGGGCTGGCTCGGCTGGTGACTGAATGGCCGGCTGTTGATTGAATTCGCCTGCTCGTCCTTGCGTCATAGCATAAGCGAAATAAGCGATGCCAAAAGCCAGTAAGGTGATGATAGTAACGACAGCCACAATATGTTTGAGACCGATGGAAGCATCGTCCTCGTAATGAACCATAGCAGATCTCCTTATGGATGAGCCCAATTAAGACCTTTCACTGCTGGCCTTAAAGACCGAAACAACCCTCTATAGATAGACAGATAAATCCAATAAATTGTTCCTATGCCCTGCCATTTTGTCTTTAGACCGGCATCACCGACTAAATCTTCTCTCTCGAAATACCGACAATTAGGGTCATCAAGATTTTACGAACTGCCAAGCAACCGTTACCATTAGTGGCACGGTACCAACCACACCAATAATCCACGAAGGAGTTTGTCCATGAAGACAGATCGTACGGGAATCAAAACAACGCTGATTTTGGCCGCAGTCAGTTGGTTGGGTTTGGCGACATTTGCGCAGCCTGTCGATGCTAAACGACATTGGACGATCACGCAGCGGCAAGCGGCACTAACGCAAGAGGTTGATGCGGGTCAGAGAGCTAACGAATTAACACTTAAAGAGGCCAATGGGTTTCGCGATAGGCTAGCCGGTGTTACGTCAGATATAGCCAAAGACAAAGCGAAAAATGCCGGCAAATTGAGCTACAAAGACGAGGGCAAGATCGAAAAGTCGCTAAATAGCATTTCAGTCGACATTCAAAAAAAGAAACTGGAAAAGCGGGTGACCGCAAGATAGTTAGGCTAAAAACCAGTAAGGCATCGCTCACTTACGGCCAGTTGTTCACAAGTAGACTATCCACAATCGGTAAGCGACCAAAATCCATTAAGCACAGCGCTTAATGAGCTCATTACCTTGGCGACATGTGTGAATGCAGTCGAAAATTCAGCCGGCTGCAAAGTGAATTGAATGAATATAGAGGTACGATTTCGTCAGCAACCCGCTTCGATAACAACACCTGAAGGAACTCTGTGATAAAGGCCTCAGAGAAAAACAGCTGTTTTTCTCTGAGGCCTTCCATGGCAGGCCCAGACGGTATCGCCAGATCGCTAGTGTCATTTGCGCAATAGATTAAACCTTGTCAACCCGAGTGGTATGAACACCCACTATGCTTAAATTGGCGACGGAGGCATAACATGCTTTTCGAAATAAGGATGCTGGCAGCTTTGAGCGCAGCCATGTTGCTAGCTGGAAATTTTCCATGCACAGCTAAGAGCATTTTGAGCGTGCCCCAGGAAACGAACTGGGGCAACACTAACTTGGATAACGACGAACAGAGCCATCAAGCTGCACTGCTGCTCAAATCGGACATGATGCCGAATCAATCTCGACCAGACAACGGTCAAACTCTCGATCAGCGAACCTCTCCGCTCAGTCCGGCGAGTGAGGAACAAAGCGGCCAGAAAACACTACCACTGCAATCGAGTGACTCTGCCGGATCAGAAGCGAAAGGACAAGTAGCTTTCGTCGAACAGCCCGATGAATGGAGCCGCTACTATGAAGGCAGCCAACGTGACTATATTAGTCGCCGATTTGACCTAGCCGAGGCCAAGTTATTGGCCGCCATCAAAATAGCTAAGCAGGGAATGTCCGATGATCGACAGTTACTCTTGAGCCGCATTTTGCTGGCCAAGGTTTATTTGGCCAAAGAGCAGTGGGACGAGGCAGAAAAACTATATTCGCTTTCCATGCCGGGCGCGAAACGAATATTTGGCATAAATTCACTGGAAACAGCCGATTGTCAATTCGGATTGGCGAAAGTGTATTTGCTAACAGGCAAGTTCGCGCGTGCGGAAGAGATGATCAAGCAATCAATCACAATACGTCAGAAATTGTTGGGACCTTCTCACGAGCTTGCAGAGAGTCTTATTTTGCAAGGTACATTACAAGGCAAAACCAATTGGATCGAACAGTCCGAAGACACCATGCGCAGTGGCATTAAGATGTTTGTTGAGCATCCCACCTCCAACTCGATGGACCTTGCCGACGCGTACGCACAAGCCGCGCGTCTATTTCAGAGCCACGGGCGCACGCAAGTGGCCGGGCAGCTGTTCGACAGTAGTGACAAAATCCTCAATCAGTTGGCAAAGTTGAATCTCCCTCCCGGAGTTGCCGGCGAAGTTCGTCTTTGTTGGGAAGAAGGATCTCCTCAATCGCAAGAGATTCCGGACGTGGACTTTCCACTTAGATATTTATCAGTAAACAATGTGCGCGTCGCTGCCACGCTCGTTGATCTCTGGGAGTTAGAAGGGGTTTTGATCTCCATTACCAATGTCGGTGACGAACAGGTCAGCCTCGGTCTGGGCAAGCCGGCATTATTCAGCCGTTCGGCTGACGATTTTCATGTTCACTTACAGCCGATGGAATTGATCGATCCCAATAACATTGACCGCATCCGTAGAGAACGTGTGATGTGGGATCTGACACAAAACCGTCCCTGGCTGGCTAATATGCAAAAAACGCGCAGTCAGCGCGGCTTTGTACCACCGCATGGTCATGATTTATTTCGGGGCCCAAATGTATTTGGCGTTTACGGTGAATGGAACGCCCTGCCTCGGGACTTGCCACAAACGTTTATGCTCGAACCGTCTCCGGAAAGAGTGCAATATCAGGCGCAAGCAGTGATCGATCCCGGTCTGGTTCGATCGAGTAGCATCAAGGTCTCCAATTTGGTGCCACTGACACTCGAGCCGTTCGAGTCGCGCACTGGCGAGCTATTTTATTTGAATACCAGACCTGAACGAATGTTGTTGACTGTGCCAATTGGAAACGTTGTCTACGAGATTCCCTTCAACGCACGTCGTAAGAGAATCAAGTAACTCTCATTCCGCTACAAGGCAGCAGTTTGTCAGTCAGCGGTCGGTGAGGCTGTCTTTTACAAAGCCATACACTGAGCGTAACCTTCCTTATATGAAGGATAAGCAAGCTCTATCTGCAGGTCGGATAATACCTTACTGGCAATGATTTGCCGATCGGCCTGCCTCGTTAAGATAGACTCTTTTTCTTGAGCAAATGCGGGAACGGCGATGTTCAGTTGATGGCAAATCCAGGTCACAACCTCGCTCTGCAAAGCTGGCATTTTATCAGCAACCACGTAAAGCGCTCCCGGTTGAGCGCAACTGAATGCAGCAAGAACAATGCGTGCCAAATCGTCAAGGTGAATGCGCGAAACAAATCGATTACCATCGCCAACTAAGCGGTAATCGCTTTGGCGTAGTCGAAGATGCAAGCCGGTGTTTACTCCATATAGTCCTGCGGCACGAAGTACGACAGCACCAAGATTGCGCCAAATGTCTTCTGCGTTGAGACGAGCAGCGGCATTGACATCACTTCTATCGACAGGACTTGTCTCGTCAATTCGTCCCCGCATTTTTCCGTATACACCAGTGCTGGAAATGTACACGATCTTGTTGGCATCAATGCTCAGAGTGGCCAGATCTCGCTCCGTCTCAATATCTGGCGGAAAGGAAACAAGCAGATCGGATCCTTGAATCAGTGTTTGCAATTGTCGGTATGATGCAGGCGATAACAGAAATGGAGTCATCCCCCGGCTGGCGATTAGGTCTTGGCGTTCGGTACTACGAGTGGTGCCTACTACTTCCTCGTATTCCCTCGCTCTTGAATTTACCGCCGTAGCTACATTGCCCACACCAAGTAAGACTAGTCGCTTCATATCGCAAAATATGACCGTACCATTGGAACGCTCAAACCGCTTGCGTTGCTTTGATTACTTAGATCGCTGCTCATTGTTGATTCCAACCCAGTTCCTCAACCGCATCGTCAAAAGTGACGCGGCTGCGCTGGCAGTAATGCAAAGCGATAACCGCCTGCTCCGTCTTTACTTTTTGCTGGTGAACAAGATATTGACAGCGGATGGCGGCCTCCATCGTCAATTCATCCAATTTACCTGCCGTGACAAGTATCTTCATGAGTTCGCCGCCATGCTTTCTTTGAATTGCTTCGGCGGCCTGAATATCCTGCGGCTGGAGCATGCCAGCAAATCGCAGCAAATTTATTGCTCGTTCCACCTCAGGTGTGTCCTGGTTCGCTGGAGAACGAGGTTTGCCAAAACATTCATGAGCGAATACCGAGAGACCCTCGTCGCTTGTCATAACACCGGTGCGTACCGCCTCTTGCAGACTCAACGCCAACTTTAAGGCCTCTACATTGATTAATCCTGCTTCCAAAAGTATTTGTCCAAGCGGCGGGGCAACGATAGCCCAGTCTCGCGCATCCGGATTGGGTTTGGCCAGGAAAATATTTGTTTCGAATGCACCGCTTCTGTTGTGCGCCCGGGCCAAAGCTTGGGCTGCCTGGCTGGTGTCCAAAGCCCCAGACTTAACCATATCTTGGAGCACCAGCGCTGCATCAAGCGTGTGCTGAGGAATCAAGTCAGCATCCAAGAGAAATTTACCGAGCAAAATATTCGGACGCTTCGAAAGCAAATCGAGTTCGGCGGAGGAAGTCAGCGTAGACTTCCAGGACTGTCTACCTTGCATCATATTTGGTGTCATATCTACTTGCGTCGGCGGCACCCCAATATGACCAGCCGCTCCATCATTCGCCGAAGGGGGCGTTGCATAGTTCGGATATGGCTGATTGGGTACCGGCTGAAGACTATGAACGGGCGGGGAGGCGGCGTGTTGCTCGCTAGCAGGATGAACATATGGAGCGGTATACGAAGGATTGGACCGTAGTGTCGAATATGGTGCCGCCGGATGATTTGGCATTGCCTGGGGCGACATATCTGGATTAGGGATTTCTACCTCTACTACCTTTTCCTCATTTGGCAAAGAAGAGACAAGAACGTCATGCAGCAAATAAACATCCTTAAATGCGACGCTCCACAACACTCGACAATTGGGCTCCCTTCCCTCAAAAAGTGTCCAAAGTGGTTCAATTCCGCCCAGTTCGATACGAGCGGTCAAGCTCAAGCTTCGGCCAGTGCGTTTTGATTGCCACGGCAATTCGATGATCACGCCGACCGACGACTGCGCCCTGGCTAGCAAATTTTTGAGTTCATCAAGTGTCGGCAGTCTGTCAATCGGATCAAGCCGTATGTGTTTTCTAGGTTGATACATTTGCCCGGATGTCAAAGGAGCCAGCCATTATTTTCCCGCATGCTATTAACGTTTGATTTGTATAGTGTGATCATAGAGGATTTGGGTCTGCATTTTAATTAGCCAAAAAAAGAACAAGATGTTTACTGCTGACTTTAGGGTAGTGCAACAGAGGCGGGACGATTAATCGTCCCGCCTCTGGCTTTAGGTTCCATATTTAGACAAGGAGCCACGTATTCTAGCTCCATCCAAAAATGATTTGAAAACCATGTGCCGCGACAGTCATATAAATCACGTTTAGCACAAGCGCCGACCAGAGATGACTGGCGACCGCGGTTTGTCCCGCTAGAAGTTGGCGCATACCCTCGAAGACGTGTGTTGCCGGAACACACAGGCTTATCGGTTGTAGCCAGTTGGGCAACACGCTAACCGGATAAAAGACCGCCGATATCGGCTGCAGTAATCCGGGAATCGCCCAGGCCAGCGCCTCCGCGGGCGGACCCCAGCGAAGGACAAATGCCGTCGCCAGAAGACCCATCGACCAACCCATCAAGATCAAGTTGGCAAACAAAAATGCCAGATTCAAACCGATGCCAAAAAGATTGACGGAGTCGAAAACCATCGCCAGCGTGCACAATAACACCAGGATAAATAGGGACTGAATAAAACCCATCAAGCAGCTAGCCCCAACATATTCGGAAGCCTTAATTGGGGCAACGAATATGTTGAGCAAGTTTCTTGCCCAGACATCATCCAAAAATGAAACTGCAACCGCCTGTTGAGCTCGATACATGACGGTTGATAAGATGATCGCCCCGATTAGAAACGCGACTAGAGTTGGCATCGCATGATTGGCTCTCATCATATAGACACTAACAAAGCCCCAGAGCAAAAGATCCATTACCGGCCAGAAGGTCAGGTCCAGCGCTCTGAATGTATTGCGCGAACAAACAAATGCGTATTTGATGATCAGCGCTCTAATTATTCTCCAGTTCATAACTATATTCCTCTTGAACGGATTGAATGGATTGAATGGTCTTGGTTCTGGCGATGGCTATGAATGCCTCCTCGAGCGTTTTGCTCGAAAATCTATCCAGAATTTCAGCAGCCGAACCATCAGCGATAATCCTCCCTTTTTGCATGAAGAGAATCCGATCGCAAAGCTCAGTGACATCGATCATGTTGTGCGATGTGTTGATCACGGTCATGCCATTAGTCTTTTGTAGCGAAGCAAGGATCTTCCTAACCTTGTCGGCTAGATCCGGATCTAGACTAGAAGTAGGCTCATCCAGCAACAGCAACTGTGGATCATTCAAGAGCGCCTTGCACAACGTCAGTCTAGTTTGCTCACCAGAAGAGAGCGTGCCGGTCAGCGCATTCTTAAGATGCGTCAGTTCGAACATCTCAAGAAGTTGTTCAATCTTCTGCTTACCGTTTTCGACACAATAAATTTCAGCAAAAACAAATAGGTTTTCCCACACCTTGAGATTGTAGGGAAGAGCCTGATATGCCGAAGCGAAATTCATACGCTGAAGTATCTGCACTCGCGATGAATGTATCTCTTGACCAAAGATTTTGATAGTGCCCTTTGTGGGTGTAACCAAACCTAAGAGCATATGAATGGTCGTCGTCTTACCGGCGCCATTAGCACCTAGAAGACCAAGCATTTCACCCTGTCTTACTGCAAAATTCAGGTTTTCGACGGCCACGGTGTTACCAAATTCCTTTCGCAACCCGCGCACTTCAACAATGTTGTTTAACATCGCAACACGCTCCTAAAATCCCTAAAAACACGCAAAAAACGGGCAGCTGTTGACCGTACGAGATGCATGAAACACTCTGACAGCTTCGTCAGAGAGCATTCTCAGCACAGTTACAACTACCCGACACCCACCTGGGCTGCCGCGAATATCAAACCAATATGCGACCGAGAACGCTCGTCAATGACGGCGGCGTTTCCCGTGTAAGATCAATACTTTTTTCACTTCTTTTACCTGTTTTTGAATTATTTGATTGAACCAGGATAGCTCAAGAGAATGATCTTGGCAAGGTATGCTTTGCTTAGCCAATGTAAAGGGCGGCTTATTAGGCCGCCCTACATTTTTCCCACCCCTGGGACTGGCAAACTTTATTGATAATCGTCTCTGCCGGAAGCACTCAGAGAAAAACAGCCATTTTTCTCTGACCCCGCGTCTTATCTCCTCGAACTAAGTTCTTCGATATTTTCGATGTGCGTACCACAATAGCGACAATAAGGGTCAAAGCCGTTTGCAGTGCGCATTACCGAATGACCGTTCAGTTCACAGAATGTCTTCTTGCTCCGCGCTGGCATGATAAACAGGGATAATCCAGAACGGATCGCCGCCCATAAATTCGATAACAATCTGCCCAGAGAATTTCCAGACTTGGCTGTATGCTCACGCATCGAACGCAGCTGCGTCGATGTAATGCGCGGACGTTCGCCTGCAGGTTGCTGATCTCGCTCACTCACTTTTCGACCCTCGTACAACCCGCTCACGCTTTACATTAGAACCGAGCTAAGTTGAACTGACCATTTCAAAAGTTACCGCACACTCAAATGCACCATCTTTTGGTAAATTTTCGCCTCCTTGCCTTATCATCGTGCATCTCAATTGTGAGATTATCGTGAGCATACACCCAAAAAAGCAAAAGAGTTGTAAAACTTGGTCACGGCGGGTTCAAATGATGCCGACTAAGCTCAGATTAATACAGGCGACACGTGGTAGAAGAGACATTTAATCGCCAACAGTTTGTCGACAACGCCCACAGAATCGTGGTTAAACTGGGCACTGCTGTGCTTGTGGATGAAGTCTCGGGCATTGCCCTCGGGCGATTTTACTCGTTCATCGAGGCCATTGGCGCGCTAAAAGCTAGCGGCAGAGAAATTCTGATCGTCACGTCCGGCGCCATAGGATTAGGTGTTCAGAAATTGAAGATGGAGAGCAGGCCCAAGCTGCTCCCGCAAAAGCAGGCCTGTGCAGCAATTGGCCAGGGTATTTTAATGTCCCTCTATGCTGATGCCTTCGAGCGGATGAACATCGCCACAGCCCAGGTGCTCTTAACGGAAGAAGATTTCAGCAACCGCCATCGTTACTTAAATCTGCGCAGCACAATCGCCGAATTGCTCCGTATGGGAGCGATTCCGGTGATCAATGAAAACGATACGGTATCCACCGCCGAAATCGAGTCTAAGAAATCGCCTCATTTGAAAGTCAATTTCGGCGACAACGATAAGCTTTCAGCCTTGGTAGCAAGTAAGATGGAAGCTGACCTGCTTTTGATTCTGACTGACGTTGAGGGATTGTACACGGACGATCCCAGGACATCGACGAGCGCTAAATTGATCCCCTTGGTTCAGACGATTACGCCGGAGATAGAGATCCTCGGTAACGGTGAAGCAAAAAGCGCTTCTAAATTGGGTCGCGGCGGCATGAGCACGAAATTGGAGGCAGCGAAAATTGCCACACATTCAGGTTGTGCGACGATCGTCGCCTCGGGCAAATCACCTGACGTCATCCGCCGCATTTTGGCAGGCGAAGAGCTGGGAACGATGTTTATGCCGCAAGGTCAACTGACAGGTAAACACCGCTGGATCGCCTTCGCCAGCACCGTCAGAGCGCAATTAGCAGTAAACCAGGGGGCCAAGGATGCTCTGATTAAACGAAAAGCAAGCCTGCTCCCTGCCGGCATTACCAAAGTAATCGGTGATTTTGAGCGCGGGGATGTCGTCAGCATCGTCGATGAAGGAGGCATGGAATTTGCCCGTGGTATCGTCAACTATTCCAGCGACGAAGCGGCAAAGATTTCCGGACTGAACTCGGCGGCGATCGGCGAACTGATTGACGATCGCAACTATGATGCCGTGATTACTCGAGACAACCTTGTCTTTTTAGAACCGATGAAGAAGATCGAAACAAAGTGATTCTGGGCACCATCCTTCAATGAAAAAACCAAAGACAAATGAAAACTATATTGTTTCGGTCCCAGCCGGCTCAAACGGCTCGGACAACCCGGACACAATAGAATCGATGATCCGCGCAGCCAGACATGCGGGTTTGGAACTCTCAAGCTCAAGTCATGAAAGACGAGCCAATGCACTGATGACAATGGCTGCTGAACTCGAGCGCTCAACTGCGGAAATTCTGGCAAATAATAGCAAGGATCTAAGTCGAGCAAAGGTTCTCCTGGATTCTGGCAAACTGACTCAAGCGGGCGTCGAAAGACTCGCATTAAACGAGGGCAAAATTCTGGATATCGCCAATGGCATTCGCCAAGTAGCCGGTCTACCGGATCCACTGGGTCGGCAGCTGCTAGCTCGCGAGCTGGACGAAGATCTCACTCTCTATCAAATAACTTATCCGATCGGTTTGATCGCTGTAATCTTCGAATCTCGACCAGACGTCTTACCTCAAATTCTTTCGCTATGCTTGAAGAGCGGGAATGCCGCAATACTCAAAGGTGGTAGAGAGGCTGAAAACACAAACAACTCTATTTTTCGATCAATTGTCCGAGCGTTGCAAACCTCCGGCATAAACCCTGCGGCGTATGTTCTGAGTCATCGACGAGAGATTGTGCAAACTATCATGCAAGCAGACAATCTAATCGACTTGATTATCCCCCGCGGTTCCAATGCACTGGTGCGTTCCATTATGGAAAATACACGCATTCCCGTGCTCGGACATGCTGCCGGAATTTGTCATATTGTCGTCGATGCCAGTGCGAACGAGGACAAGGCTTTAAATATTTGTTTAGACGCAAAAACTAATTACCCAGCCGCCTGCAACGCTGTGGAAACAATTCTCATCCACGAGAATATCGCTTCCAGATTTGTGCCAAAACTTTTGCAAGCACTTTCTTCTGCTCACGTGGAATCGAGATGCGACTCCACAATCGAAAAATTTGCCGACATCTCCACCTTTGCTAAGGCGAAGCGAGCAACCGACCAGGATTTCGGTGTTGAATATGGCGACATGATCGTCTCTCTCAAAGTAATTGAATCTTTAGATGCAGGGATTTCACATATAAATGAACATGGCTCCAATCACACCGATGCCATAGTTACCGAGAGTCCTGAGTCGGCTCAAAAGTTTTGCAATGAGGTCTGCTCGGCGGGGGTATTCCACAATGCTTCGACACGGTTCGCGGACGGATTTCGCTATGGATTTGGTGCCGAAGTAGGTATCAGCAACGGTAAACTCCACCCGCGCGGACCGGTCGGCTTAGACGGACTAGTGACATATAAATACAAGCTTGTCGGCAATGGTCATGTCGTCAATAATTACATGGGTCAAAATGCGAGAGCATTTACTCATAGAGACATACTAAATAACAAGGACACAAAATAATGCTCACAGGAAAAAAGCTCGCCGTAATCGGAGTAGGCAAACTCGGTGAAGCTTTGATCGCGGGTTTACTAAAGAACGGCGCTTTGAATAAAGACGACATCGCCGGTAGTGTGGCGCACGCAAGTTCCTGTGAGCGCGTCCAAGATAGGCTAGGAATAAAAGTTACTCTGGACAACAGGGAAGCAAGCAAGAACCGCCAGATCATTATTCTTGCCGTGAAACCTCAAAATATGGACGAGGTCTTGAAAGAACTGAAAGATCAAATTACCAGCGATCAGCTTGTAATATCAGTTGCGGCGTCAGTTACCACCAAGTTTGTCGAGGAAAGACTCAACTCGAATGTAGTTGTAGTTCGCGCCATGCCTAATACTCCCAGCATCTACAATGCTGGTATGGCTGGCCTTTGTGGAGGTCGGCACGCCAAAAGTGAGGATCTGAAGTTAGCCGAGGAGATATTCAAATGTGTAGGAGAGTCAGTCTTTGTCGATGAGTCCTTAATGGACGGAGTAACGGCACTCTCAGCAAGCGGTCCCGCGTATCTTTACGTTGTCATCGAATCGTTGGCAGAAGCGGGCGTAAAACTGGGCATTTCCAGGGAGACCTCCACTTTACTCGCGGCCCAAACCATGCTCGGTGCAGCAAAGATGATTCTGGAATCGAAGGCGCACCCTGCGTTGCTTAAGGACTTGGTCACTACTCCTGCAGGCTGCACTATAGATGGCTTGATGGAATTAGAAGAAGGCAAATTGCGTGTAACCTTAATCAAAGCGGTGGTAAAAGCGGCGGAACGCGCCCGCGAGTTGGTCAATACGCAGAACGCTCAAAAATAACTAACCAGAAATATTGACAAAGTGTCCCTGCTTTAAGAAAGTGTGACCTATGGTCAGAGCTGGCGCGAAGAAAACCAAAAGAGGCGTTGAACTTTTTGTCTTGAGTTGACGTATTACAAAAAGAACCACAATTACATACAGAGAAAAATGGCTATTTTTCTCTGTATAAGGAGGAACCAACATGTGGACTACATCCTACATCCGTCGACACATAGCAAAATTGAAGACGAACGAGCTCTTTGTTAGCCGCGATTTCCTGGTCTACGGTACGCGCTATGCTATTGATAATGCCTTATCCATGATGGTCAAAACTCAGGAAATTGTGCGGGTGGCAAGAGGCGTTTTTATGAAGACAGTCTATCCTCTTAGGTTGCCATCGGCTTTTCAGGTAGCACGTGTGAAGGCATTAGCCTTCGGCAAACAGATTTACGAGCATGGTGCCAATGCGGCACTAGAATTCGGTCTTAATGCCAAAATCCACGGACAGCCTACATTCGCAACGACGGGGAGGACAACCTCTTTCGCTTTTGGCAAAACCAGAATTCATTTGAAGGCTTTGGCTTCGAGAAAAGTACTCGTGAATAAATTGCTGGTTGGCAAAATGATCACCGCACTTCTGTACGACAATAATCGCGCTAACACACAGACTCTGAACACAGTCGCACACAGTCTTGGCCGGCGAGAACGGCGAGAATTATTTCGAGCTAACCCGATTATGCCTGGCTGGCTCTCGGATTTGTGCCACCTTTACTGCCGCAGCCTAAAAATGCAGTTCACGCTCTGATCCAGACGGCAACACCACGGTCTAAACCTACTTTTAGCTGTCTGGGACACATGTTACTCTTCAGGTGCCTAGGATTAGACGAGCGCAGCATCCGGTTGGCGCAAAGGAGGGCCCGTGTGGAATCTTGCCGTACCATGGTGGGAACTTGTACTAAGAGCTTTTTGCATATATTGTTTTTTACTGGTTGTCCTGAGAATGACCGGTAAACGACAGGTTGGACAATTAGCACCTTTTGACCTTGTCCTCTTACTTGTCATTAGTAATGCTGTTCAAAACGCAATGACTGGTCCAGATAACTCTGTTGGAGGCGGCATGATTCTGTGCTCGACTCTAATTACGGTTAATGGCTTGATCGGTCTGGCGACATACAAATCAAAAACATTAGAAGCGTTAATTGAGGGGCGCCCGCAAATATTGATCCACAACGGTCACTTAGACGAGCGAATGATGCGCAAGGAAAAAATTACCCACCATGAACTAATGTCCTCCTTGCGATCCGCAGGTTGTGCCGGGCAGGCTGAGGTCCATTTTGCCATCTTAGAAAACAACGGTAAGATATCGGTTCAACCGCGACTCAACCATAAAGACGCATCTAGTTCGTCCTAAGCATTGGCAAATTGCGCGTCGACTACTCTGGCAAATTGCACGTCTACTGCATTGGCATATGCTTGAGAAGATCGTGGTAATTTTGGCTGGTGCGTACCACGTCTGGGTTATTGGCGCCGAGGATGCTCTTCTTAATTTGCAAAGCTTCTAGCAATAATGGCTTAGCTTCAGGATATTTGCCTTGGTGCTCTTTTAAAATTGCCAGACACGACAAGACTTCAGCGGTTCTCAGATTCTGTGGCCCATATGCAGTATTACGAATCAGCCTGGCACGATCGAACCGAGCTGCAGCATCGTCATATTTGTTTTCCAGAAAATCCAAACTAGCCAATCCCACCAGACTGTCAGAAACTAGTGGATGATTAGGCCCATAAGCGCTTTCGGCTCGCTTCATGGCCCGTTCGAACCAGAGCCTCGCTGCAGGTAGGTTATTTTCAATCTGATAGTCCGTGGCGATGCTGTTTTCAGTTTGAGCGATATCACCAGCGTTTGGTGCCTTTTCCTTATTGCGGATATCTAAAGATTGTTTGAGCGCCTTCATAGCATCACTTGCTCGGCCCTGCCGATTGTACAGAGCCGCCAGGGAAGCCATGCTGTCAGCTACTTCATCGCTCCACGGGCCGCTCTGGCGCTTGCGAATAGTCAGTGCTCTATTTAACAATCGCTCTGCTTTATCTAAGCGACTTTCGGCACAGTAAACCATGGCCAGATCAGTCATGGTATCAGCCGCTGAAAGCTCATCCTCTCGACTTAATTTGATTTCCAGCGCTTCTTTCAAAGTCTTCTCGGCCTCTGCATACTCGTCTTCTTGGCAGTAAGCAGTACCCAGGTTGCTAAGCGCAGTCGCTAATCGAGTATCCTTAGGGCCAAAGTCGCGAGCCTGGGCGACCGCATTCTGAAAAGTCTCGAGTGCCCGCTGATAATGACCGTTGCGATACAGATCTTCTCCCTGCTTTTCCAATGCAGACCAACCTTGATCGGTACCAGTTTTTTTCTGCCCTGCCAATGGCTCCAGGCGCAGGTTATTAAAAGATCGAGGAAAATATAACGCATACAATCCGGTCAAAATGAGCAGTGCAGCAACAATCACGACCGCAAGCAAGGCAGTTCTCTTATTGGTGGGTTGCCCGCCAACGGTTACACCCTGCTTTAGTGAAATTTGCCGCACAGCTGGAGAGGACATAGCCGGCTTGTCTGCCGGATGCGGAGCGATTTGCATGTTCAACGCCGCTAAACCATCAGGCACCGCCGGTGATGGTACTCCCGACACCACCACGCCGGGCGCCACCACCTGCGGGTCGGATCGACGATCGGCACTCCAATCCGCATGCTGGGCCCGAGATTTGGCAGAGGAAAGGCTTGGTAACACAGGCGGCAAATCAGCACCGCCCCGAAGCTGATCCGCTTCCTTGGTCGAATCCATCGACGCTGGCGACAGCGGCGACACTGGCGGTAACGGACCGGTCGTAGACAATATGGAGTGTGCACCAATTTGCGTTGGAATATTGTGGCGAAGCACTTCCAGATCAGTCCAAAGCTCAAGCATCGTCTGGTAGCGCACATCCGGATCACGCTTCAAGGCTTGAAAGATCACTTTTTCTAAGGCCGGCGGAATTTCTACAGTGCGGTTGACGCTGGCAAATGGTGGCGGATCTTCGTTGATGTGCTTGTGCAAAGTATCGAGAGCATTAGTACCAATCAAGGGTGGTGTGCCTACAAGTACCTCGTACATCACGCATCCCATAGAATAAACATCCGACCTTTCGTCCAGTTTTCTGCCAAGACATTGCTCGGGGCTCATGTATAAAGGGCTGCCAAAAACTTCACCGGTCTTGGTCAGACCTTGCCCTTCCGCGCCTTCAAGATTGAGCTGCTTGGCGATGCCAAAATCGAGCAGTTTCAAAAGATCGGCATGCTCGGCATCATTGACAATCATAAAGTTGCCGGGCTTCAGGTCTCGATGCAATACTTGCCGTTTATGTGCGTAAGCAAGCGCATCGCAAGCCTGACTGAAAATAGGGACTGCCCGCTCCCAGGGCACAGACCGGTCGCTGTCGACCATTTCGCTAAGTGTCTTGCCCTCCAGGTAGTCCATTACTAAATATGATTGCCCCTGGCTGCTGACGCCGAAATCAAAAATTGAGACAATATTCTGATGATTCAAACTAGATGCCAACTTAGCTTCCATCTGAAAGCGCTTCAGGCTCTGGGCATCTAGCGCTGTTAAAAGCTTGATCGCCACAAGCCTATCCATCAGAAGATGGCGAGCCTTGTAGACAGAGCTCATGCCACCTTGTCCAATCCTGGACAAAATTTCATACCTTTCGGCAATGACTGTGCCGACAACTGGATCGTTGGCAATCGGCTGGAGCGGCGTACCATCATTGGGGCAGACTTTATAGCCAAAAAATTCCTCCCCGCAAACCAAGCAGGTGCTTCTCGGCCAAGTATTTTCAGCGCTAACTTCTGGACTCAATCACTAACCTCAGGTGTACTCTCGCTACGCTATCTAAGTACTGTCGCTACGCTACAAGTACAGTCTCAAGCCTTATCTTCGTTCCCAACTAGCTCACAGTGTTGCGAAAATTTGGTTTTCAGAACTTGAATTTGTGATGAATTGATCTTAGATCCGACCAGCGATAACTTTGCCAAATTGGCTAAGCTGCGCAGATCCTCTATTCCTCGTTCGGTCACTTTTGTGTTGTCCAACCATAGCTTGCGCAATTTCTTTAAGGTAATCAGATGTTTTACGGCCTCGTCCGTTACGGCCGTATCAGAAAGATCGAGCTCATATAATTCGGTGAAGCGCACGATATTGGCCAGATCAGAGTCAACAACATGAGAACCGGAAAGATCAAGAGAGTAAAATGAATCGGCAGGCAGTTTGGCTAAGGCGGACAGGTCCACAGGCCGAGTTTTGTTTAGTTCCAGCTGCAAACGGTCGGAAGCTGGTACCTTCACTCTACCTTTGGCGGTCGCCAAAAACTGCCAATATTCCGGGTCGTCTTCTGCTTCACGCAAGAGCTCACCAATAGAAGACCCTTCTGGAAATTGGAGTTCGTGTTCGGCCACACTGGTAATTCGGCGGCCGCCCTTATCTTTCTCACTTTGCCTTTGGTCAAGTTCGCCCGGCTGAGCTTCTGCTGAGGCGCGAGCGCTTCTCGTCGTTATCGATTTGTGGCTGGAGACGATTAAACCGGCGGCCAGAACAATGGCCATAATCCATTGCACGATCAATCTTTCAAAATCTATATGCGCTGCCAGATCAGAGCTTCCTGGCGGCATGAAAATCGGCGCGTATGGCAGCGGCCGGGCACCAATCCCAGTTGTCCAAGGAGGGTAGAGCCCCATCACAATGATTAGCGAAATTCCTAACCATAAAGCAGCTTTTTGATTCTGATTGAGAGGATTCATAAATAAATACCTGGTTCGCTCCGTCATCGGCGAGAGCATCAAATTTTAGCGAACATTGATCTGAAGACATGAGCTACGCCAGCGGCGTCATCGCATGCTACCCAGAGTTAATTATTAAAGATAATGCAACAGTCTCTCCTGGCAGGTACACTTTCGATAAATTGTGTCAGAAAAACTAGAGTGAGCACAAGCGCCGTTTAGCCAACGATAGCCACCTCAAAATCCAGTGAAAATGGCACGCCAGTTCAGCGCCTGATTATCAGCCAAATAACCAAACAAACAAATACCAAACAAAGAGTAGGGTAAGCAGATGTGGGAAAGACATAATGTAGCTGGGCAGCAAGCTGCGTCGCAAGGCAGGCCGGCGGAAGCAGAATCGCAGTTCCAGTTAGCTTTAGCCGAAGCGCAAAAATTAGGTCCGGAGAGCGCACCAGTCGCTCAAGTGCTGCTCAATCTAGCCAATACCTATCGTCAACAAGGTAAGTATGCTGAGGCGGAGCCAGCATATAAGCGCGCGCTTGAGATAAGAGAACGCAATGTCGGTGCACTCCACAAAGATACAGTGCCGATTTTGGAAAACTACGCCAAAATGCTGCGAGCAGCGCCGCGTTGACGAGGCGGATAAGCTGGATAGAAAGGCGATAGCCATATTCTCCCGGCCTTAATCGAAGACCTTTAGTTAACTGCGGCAGTCGGCTTAAATAGTGGGACTGGAACACAGCCATTAAGTGAAAGAGGAATTGAGACGCATGGTGACGGAGCACTTAAAAGAGACACAGCCGCCAGCAAAGGGGGCAATAACACTTACCTATCAAAGCGGTTTTGGCAATCACTTTTCCAGCGAAGCTCTGTCAAATGCCTTGCCACAAGGTCAAAACAGCCCACAGAAAGTACCTTATGGGCTTTATGCCGAACACATAAGCGGCGCCGCCTTCACCAGTGCCCGTCACGAAAATCAACGTAGTTGGCTGTACCGCATCCGACCGTCAGTTCTTCATTCACATTTTCGACAAATTGATCAGCGTTTTTTCCACGGCAAGCCTCAAGATAAACGGCCATTGTCGCCAGAACAGTTTCGTTGGAACCCTTTGCCATTTCCCACGGAACCCACTGATTTTATCGACGGGCTGACCACTTTTGCGGCCAATGGCAATCAGGACAGTTACCGAGGTTGTGCTGTTCATCTTTACGCGATCAATAAATCGATGAGTGACCGCTTCTTTTATGATTCTGATGGGGATTTGCTCTTTGTCCCGGAATCGGGTGAGCTTTTGCTGCATACTGAGTTAGGTGACATGACTGTATCACCAGGCGAAATTGCTCTTATCCCGCGCGGCATTCGTTTTCAAGTCCAGCTTCTCGAGAAACACGCGCGTGGTTACGTCGGCGAAAACTTTGGCTTGCCTTTTCGTTTGCCTACTCTTGGGCTTATTGGTGCCAATGGCTTAGCCAATACTCGCGATTTTCAAACTCCGGTCGCCTCATATGAAGAGAAGGAAGGGAATTATCTATTAATTACAAAATTTCAAAACCATTTGTGGCAATGTTCGCTCGATCACTCGCCACTGGATGTGGTGGCATGGCACGGCAACTATGTGCCATACAAATATAATTTGAGCTTGTTCCAGGTAGTTAATACTGTTAGCTTCGACCATTCCGATCCATCAATTTTTACCGTCCTCACCTCTCCCTCTGAAGTGGCAGGCACTGCCAATGTCGATTTCGTCATCTTCCCACCACGATGGTTGGTTGCTGAACATACATTTAGACCGCCCTATTATCACCGCAATGTCATGAGTGAGTTTATGGGATTGATCCGGGGCGTTTATGAGGCCAAACAATCAGGATTCGCGCCAGGCGGAGCCAGCTTACACAATTGCTTGGCTGCCCATGGACCAGACGCGGCGGCCTACGAACAGGCAATCAATGCCGAACTTAAACCGCAATTCCTGGGTCAAACCTTGGCATTCATGTTTGAAAGCTCTCTTGTCTTTCAGCCAACTGAATTCGCTTTGACGACCGACTTGTTGCAGCGCGACTATTTGGATTGCTGGAACGGCTTGAAAGGGCATTTTAAGAAGGATTGATCAACTTAGCCAGAGTAAATGCAGCTAGCGCCGCCAGTCCACCGATCACCACCGTTTGCGTAGCGCTGCCGAGCGGTTTTACACCGGTAAATCGGCCCTTCATAAAGCCGAACAAAAACAAGGCCAGCGCCGTACATATTGCTGAATAAAACAGTGCCACATGCGGTTCTTTGTCAAAAAAATACGGCGAAAGTGGAATCAGTCCACCAACTACGTAAGAACAAGCGATGGTCATAGCACTGCTTCGTGCTCGCAACGGATTGGGTTTTTCAATACCAAGCTCAAAACGCATCATAAAGTTTACCCAATCAGTTGGACGAGCCGACAAGGCCTTCACAATTGGCGCGATTTCTTCGTCGGTTAAGCCGTATTCGCGAAAAATCATCCGCACCTCTTTTGCCTCTTCTTCGGGTATTTCTGCCACCTCCTTCAGTTCTCGTCGCTGTTCGCTGAGATAGTGCTCAAAATCACCTTTTGCGGCTAGATAACCGCCCAAACCCATGGCAATTGCCCCAGCCGCAATTTCAGCCAGCCCAGCGGTGACTATTAAGCTGGAAGACACCTGAGCGCCGGACAATCCGGCTGCCAAGGCAAACGGCACAGTTAATCCGTCCGACATACCGATGACAATGTCCCGGACCAGATCAGTTGCAGTAAAGTGCGTCTCTTTATGTCTTACGACAACCATCAAATTCGCTGCGCCCGTTTATTCTCAGTCAGTTTTGAGAAAATCGAGGTCAATCTTAGCGCGTTAACAAGGTAAAAAAGCGTGGAATACAGTGTCAGCAAGCGTTCCGAAAATAAATTAGGCGATGCATTAGAAGGGGGACGCTCGATTTGGGAAAGATCCAGCCAAACCAAGGTCTCCTGACATGTACTCACGTTATAGCCTGCCAACTTGTCTATAATTCAAGCAGCTCCAATTTGCCTCCTTTTACAAGATATTAATGTTCAAACCAAAGAAAGACGAACCGAATAAAAACAAGCTGGTCATGCCCATGGAACACGGCATGCCTAAAAGTAGCGTTATTCGTCAGCAATTAGATGAAGCGACCAAGAAACGAGGGTTGGTTGTCGAACAAGCCTGGACAACTTCCAGACCAGAGCAAAAGTACGTTCTTATTGTGCAGTGGGGAGACGGCGTCGAAAAACCGATCTGGACTTTGTACGAAGAAAACGCCTCGCAATCAAAAATGCATTTTAGCCAACCGTTCGAAGTCAAAGATTTCCCAATAATGTATGACGTGATCGCCATGAACTGTCCTGATCAGGCTGAGCATGTGGCAATCCCTGACGATCTGCGACCTAGAGCGGCGACGCCGGAGCGTGAAGGTGCAGGCTCATTCCGTCCCGGAGCAATGCCGGGAGCTGCGCCGCCTGGCTATCCACCGGCACCGCCTGCGACACCATATCCTGGTTATTCACAACCACAGTATCCGCCGCAACAGTCGCCTTATCCACCGCAACAGCCGCCGTATCCGCCGCAACAGCCGGCTTATCCGCCGCAACAGCCGCCTTATCCACCGCAACAGCCGCCCTATTCGACACAACCACCACCTTATCCCGCACCAGGGTCGCCCTACGCGCCACCGCCGCCGGCGCCATATGCCCAACCGGCTGCTCCTGAGACACCGTCACCATGGCAGCCAGGGTATACACCAGGCGCTCAGCCAGCAGTAGCAGGATCGGAGGCAGCGGCTGCGTCAAAAGCGTTACGTAGCGGAGACCGGCTGCAACCGGTCGACTACAACGAGCTCTTGCACAAAAAAGCGAACGTCCTTTTGGGATCGCTTTTATTTGAGGCTGGCTTAATCAGCGAGCCTACTCTAGAGGCCGCGCTGAAGGTCCAGGAATTCGTGCGCGACCAGAGAATGTCCAGTGGTCAAGCTAGCGAAATTCTGAAAAAGCACCATAACATGGGCTCTAGTATCGATCAATATTTGAACCCTGCCGATTTTGACATCAATAAGCCGGCCGCGTCTAACAAAGCGAAAGGTGATGAACAGCCGGAATCACCGCAACGCGAGAAAATCAAGCGCGAGATCGCTTCGTTTGATCTACTGCAAAAAGCGGACTTGTTGAAGGAAGAAGATTTAAAAACAGCTCATGGAGTGCACACCAAGCATGGTGGCGACCTCGTCGCTATCTTGCAAGCAGCCGGAAAGCTGGACATAACTACTTATCAGGCTGCCGAAACATGTGTGGGCTTAATCAAGGACGGAGTAATGAAGTTTGAACAATGCATCATTGCCTTGAACTTCTGCAGCCGTAGCCGAGTCGACTTCGATACTGCGATGGATGAACTGGGCTGGCAGAATCCCCGCAAAGCAGCGAAATGATTGAAAGAACTAATCGCCCTTGTCATTTCCCTCTTTTTTTCAGGGCGTTCAAATAGGCTTGTTCCTGCTGTTGACGTTCGAGCAATTGCTGGTTGACAGAGATCATCGCGTTAAAATCTTGCCCTGATTTGGCATGCGCTTGGGCTAGTTTATACTTATCAACAGCCAGTTGATACTTGTCCATCTTTGCGTAGGCCTGACCTTCCATGGCGTAAGCATCAGCATATTCTGGATTTAGCTTAATCGCCTGCTCAAAGCTCTGGAGCGCCTCCTCCGGTTTACCTTGTTGTGTCTTCACGACCCCGGCCAGATAAGGAAAAGTAGGATCAGTCGGCTTAAGGATGGCGAGCGCAGCCAGTTCGCTTACCTGGTCGTCGTGTTGCTGCAATCTCTTATAAATTGCGTAGAGAACGCGATGAATCATTTCGCTGCGCGCAGCAGCTTGCTCTGGCGTCGCTTTCGTTCCTTCGGTAAGCGCTGCGGCTGAAGTTGCTGCGCCCTGAGTGGCCCTTGCTCCACCCTGGGCTGAAGCTCCTGCGCTCCCAGCCGAAGTTGCTCCGCCCGGGGCAGAAGTGGCACCACCCTGAGTTGCATTGAGGGTGGTGTCAGTTTTACTCTTTGCCTCTCCAGCAGATGTAGTGCCAGCCGCTGCGTCTGTCTGAATAGCGGCCGTCGTCTGAGCTTGCCCATTGGCGCCAAGGATAAGAGCCAACGCGCTCGATAGAAATAAAGAAAAAATGCTACGCGAAATCACTTAGAGAATCTCCCGAGCGAATCAATCGTCATCATCACCTTCATCTTTGTCCTCTTTCTTTCTCTTCAGTTGCTCTTCTTTGTAGCGCTTTTCTGCAATCTGATGCTGCACATACTGCTGCGCTGTTTGCAGCTCGCCGCGCCAATCTGTACCACCTGGCCTTTGAGACTGCACCGCTTTGGTATAGGCAGCAACAGCTGCCCCATAATTTGCTGTCTGCATATAACAGCGACCTAAATTTCCCGTAAACTCGAAATTGCCTGAATTAATTTTGCTGCCCCTGATCAGCTCTGGAATGGCCGCCTTGTAATTTCGGTCATTCATTAATTGAGCAGCAAGATACCAGTGCAGTTGCGGGTCGTTTGGCCGCAAAGCGATTAAGGCGTGCAGCTCCTGGACGGCCAACGCTGGTTGATTCGTCTTGTTATAGATATCGTAGAGCGCGCGCAAAATGGTCTCCTTGCGATCGTCACCATCGGCAGTAGCAGCTGTTGCTGTGGACGCTATGAAGCCAATAGCCAGAAATACGGCGCCACCCATCAGCAAAGTTTTCGCGAGCATGCAAACCTCCAAGCAATGGTGTTCAAATCAATGTCAGTGCGTCGATTGCAGGAACTTCATATTATGGCTTTCCAACAGTTTATCGAGCTTATCGAGATTCTTTTCGCTGGCTTCTTGTCGGCCATAGGAACCCTCATAAGTATTGAATTGTCCCCGTTCAGGTACAGCAAACTCGATGAACAAGATCCACTTGCTACCTTTTTCCGGCATCATTTTGTCGTCGAATTTCCATCCTGGTGGTGCATCCTCCGACAGGGGGGTGTGGAAGGCATAACGGATAGGTAGATCCTTGTTCAAAGGCGGTCCTTTCAAAACTTCAGTGATCCGATAATGGGCTTGGGGCGGCGAGTTATAGCGGATGTTCGGGGCCTTGTCATAGCCACGATATTCAGCGATAACAATCGCCTCCGAGCGAATGGCATTGATGTAATTCAAAAGATCATGCCCGACTTTAACCTCACCGCTGGTCGAGTCCACACCCGGCAGTTCGGAATCGACTCTGCCAAAAATGCCTGGGGGCGTTACCGCTACAGTCCCTGTCATAGTGCCGGCTTGCGGCACCGGAGCGATGGTCGGAATACTGGCACCAGCGCCCTCGTCATCAGCCTTGATTTGCAACGGCTTGAAAGGCGGCGGCACAATATCGGCAGTGGCCAGCGCTGCTTTCAAATGCGGGATCGCTTTATCGTACTGGTTCAAATGATAGAGAGCCATGCCATAGTCATATTCGTAGAATTTTTTCTTCCCGGGGTTCATGGCAAAAATTTTCTCTAGCGAGCCCGCCACCTGGGGCCATTCATTCAACTTCTCCGAGCAATTTAATACCCCTTCGTAAAAGTCGACATTTTGAGGGTCATAAGCGATGGCCCGATTGAATTCCTCACGAGCGTTTCTGTAATCACCTTGATTCCAATATTCGGCCGCTTTGTTGGCATGCCTGGTGATTAAGACAGAGCCACCAATGGCCGCTTCACCGGTCTCCGCGTAGACCGGACTCGGCTGCCATTGCCAGGCGGCCACAGTAAGCGATGCTGCCAGCAGAGCGACCGTCCTTCGATCTCTGCGGTACCGACTCAGAAACTGCGAAATACAAAGAAGCTTTATCATTCAACTCTCCCCGCCAAGCCAGAGAATTTATCAGACAGAAAAGCGCTTGACGCCTGTCCTCAATACTCACGTTTTACCACGTCGTGAGCGATAAACATTGCTTCCGCTCATTTACCGCCGTCTTAATCTCGACCTAATTTCCACCAAAGCGTGCCCATCAATGTTAAGACGAGTACAGGCATCGTCACTACCGGCCACCAATCTGACAACCACCAGCGAATTTCATCCATCTGGCTGGGTCGGAGGATGCTGCCGGCAGGCAATCGCGCGCCAATGACCAAACCCTCGCCAGGACTGAGCCTACCGCAAGCAAACAATAAACAATCCGGCAAAATTTTGCCGCCCGCCCATTGTTGGGCACCAGGCCGCCGACAAAACTAAGGAGCGCTACAGAGGTTAAAGCTATATATTGGGGAAAATAGACGCGAGCGGTGGTCCTGAGAATTGGATAATGCCACTTTCGCCCGGTGACATTCCAATAGAATTCCGGTGCATTGTTGAACCAATTTATCGCCCGGCGGACTTGATAGTGAATTTTATAGGTCTCTTTGCCTGCCCCCAACTTGTCAGATTCTCCGACATTTATCTGCTCATCCCACCCATCCGGGTGAACCACATAATGTATAGGCCGCCCGGCTTCGTCTGTGACTGAGACAAGCTTCAAGTCGACGCTGAAAGATTCGCCCTTGCGAACATATATCTTGGGGATGGTGCGGATAATGCCGTGCCGATCATCACCTTGAAAGTCCATATTCAAGGTCTCGTGAACGTCCAGAGAATCATCTGCGTTGATCGCTATGTCGGCATTGAAGCAAGTCATCTGCTCAGCGCTTACTGCACCGGCCAGGCTAAATATAAGCGCCAGCGCTGCCCAAGTGCTAAGACAAGCCAGACTGCTCGCCGTCGTCAGAGATCTCTTACTAAAAAACAGACTTCCCCACCCTCTCCGGCACAATCTCAGCTTGTCGGGCTTAAGCATGCACCGACTGGCAAGTGTCGTGTACACAAGCACCATAAACAGTGTCTTCTTCTTACACAGTGGAGAAGATTATTACAGTTAGTAAGGCGCCAATAGGCAGGCGGAAAGCATGCCCGCTGACAAATTATGGTAATGAGCCGCCTAACGAACCGGGAGCAGAGGCTAAGCCGTTCAGGCTATTAGCCGCACTGCCGAATGCCGCCGAAACAGCATAAGACAGCCTTCCTTGTTGAAATGAGAAGCATAGTAAGACGATCACGGCAACGAAAGCGATAATCGCTGCATATTCACTAATCGCTTGCCCAGATTGGCCTCGCCGCCGTTTGAGCCTTTTCTTAAGAACCATCTGTTTCGCACCTCCATCGAGATGATCTGGATGCCTGTAGCACCTGTTGTTTTGCAGTTATGGTATTCAACAACCGAACCCACTTAATTCAGTGGGTCACCGTATACGCAAGCCAGGGGGGACCTTATATTGGTATTTTATATAGCCCAGCCCGCTTGCGGCGACGGTCTGCGTATATGCGAATATATGCCAGCCTATATTAATCGGTTATCAGAAATAGACAAAGATACAATGCATCAACCGGTACACAGCCAGCCATCAGTGTTTACGGGTCAAAAGTGATGACCGATCTCTCAGTCTGTCCAATTTGCCAACGGCAAAAAAATGCCGATAGCGAAATTGTTTTTGCAGATCACTTGTGGATCGCCAGGCACTCGGTTGAGACTAATATCCTCGGCTATCTAGTACTTGAACCACGGCGCCATTTTATCGATCTAGCAGAGGCGACAATTCAAGAGGCGCATAGTTTCGGTACGATTTTGCGCCAACTCGTCGGCGCGGTTAAAGCCACAATCAAGCCGGAGCGAGTCTACACTTTCACCCTGGCTGAATCTGTGCCTCATTTTCACGTCCATATCATCCCCCGCCGCCCGACTATGCCTCGAGCTTACAGAGGACGCGGCATCCTGAACTATCCACTGCAGCCAGGACCGAATAAGACAATGGTCCAAGAACTCTGCCAGACCTTGCGCCGCCGCCTGCGCTGGCAAGCAAGCCGACACTGAACTGAGAGACGATTGTTACAGGGCAAATTCAGGTTAGGGAATCAGTTACTTTTTTTGCTGCGCACCGCTGGTCGCGCCACAGCCCGACTAAGCTTAACCTGACCGCGCAATTCAAGAACAACTAGGCGATTGCCCAGAGCCGGAGCTTTCCTGGGCGAGGTTTTGCCCCCTGCGAAGCCCATCCCCAGAAAAGTGTAAAACGTTCGCAAGTCATCTAATGCTTCGTCCAAAATCATTTGGTCCTGCTGCATGCTATTTTTCAAAAATCGCCTGTATGCCTGACAGGCCCTCTTTTGCACTGCCGGATCCTGCAGTGCCTTCTTATAGTTATCGGCAGCCAGCGTTAAATATGCTAAGTAATGGTTAGCTCGCAGTGCTAACCGGCGTCGGTTGGCTGGCGACAGCTTTTGCCGCTTTAACCAGATTCGGTAGCGCTCAAACTGAGCGGCGAAAACTTTGAGTAGACTCGATTTCACTGGCAGCTAGAGGGACTTCATCATTTACATCCAGGTGAAGATCATACATGGTCTTTCCATCAAGAAAGCAGATTGTTCGCCATCTCAGCTGTAAACAGGCTGAGCAAGAAGCACCACCTTAATGAGGCAAAAGGACAAGCCGATCTCTGTGCCACATTTTATATTCTCTCGCCGCTAACTTCACGTTAGATCTACGTTGGCTATCGCCAAATCGGCAAAAGCTCTCCCGATTCAGCAGCACAAGCAGGCGCCCAAACGGGCGTGAAGAGAGCGATTAGAATATTGCTCGGCTTAGCTGCAAATGAGACCGGTTCAAATTGCTCGTTGAGCGAGTTGAATTTACTGGCCAGTTGATTCATCTCGCTTTTGAACTCGTTATCCAACTCGAGCAGTTCCTGCGTGAGCCTTTGCCAGGTCTCATTTCGGCGCTCGATGTCCTTGGATTTGCCTACCGCCTTGGCTATTTCTTTGGCAGCAGCAGATGCCTTGTTCAATGAAGCATTGCTGGCAGGTTTTCGCCCAAAGAATGAGCCAAGCACCGTCGCACCGATATCGATCGCCGCTCCGACTTGATGCTGGCGGTAGGCTGTCTCTGCCTCTTCTGACATGTTCCTGGCCGCTCGGATGCGCTCTTCCAATTTAGCGATTTTTGGTGCATATTTTTCTCGCAACTTCTGCACGGCGGCTGCCCTATTTTCTGATGCTGCCTGGGTGAGACGAATGCGAAATTCTCTCTCTGCCTCCCTGGGTTGAGAAAATTGATTGTTCACAACGCTTTTCAGCAAATAGAGCTTTTCATTACTGGCGAGCCAATATTTAAATTGACGGCGCCATTCGTCGCGATTCTTTTCCTTGGCCATTGTCGGCGGCGGCACGGCGAAAGTGGCGTCTGACAAGGGCGCATTGGCCAGCTCGTCGATCGATAAATGAATAACAGTCGAATCGTCCCAGGCGATCGCTTTCAACGAATCTGCGATCGGCAATAGAAATGATTTTTGGATCGTTGTATCTAATTTCGCTTTCGCATCGATAAAGCGGATGGAGGCAGAGGCAAAAATGACTGCCTGGTAAACAATGGTTTGATTCGCCTGGATCCTCCTCGCCGGCGGCACGAAATGTTGAGCGGTGGCACCGGCTAAAAACGGCGGACTAATTAGGCGGTCGGCATTAGGGGCCGAAACAATAGTTGGATCAACAGTCGGATCAATAGATGAGCCGATAATCGTCTTAATATTCGGGGCGCAATTGGCAGCACTTGTTGATCGAACGCCAGCCAGCTGTTCCTCACCGTTGTCTGCCGCCGTTTCGCGCTCAGACATTAGTAACTTGATCTGGCTGCGAGCCAACGGTCCAAATAAATAAGAGAGCGTCCAACGTGATTCAAATAGTTCCGGGCGATCGGCATGCACATTATTGATTAGAAATTGACGACTCTTGAGGCGACCAAGAAGCGTGTCGATTTGCTGTCGATCGATCTCTTTGCCTGTTTCAGCAGCCGCTCCCTCCAATCCGTCAAGCAAACGCTGCTTATCGCGTTCTGTTTGCAAACGGCCGATGAACCAGGTGCCCGCATTGGCTAGCCCCTTGTAGTCTAGATCCACTGAGTTCTGGCTGGCCAGCAAAACACCCAGGCCATAAGCGCGTGCTTGCTTCAACAGCGTCAGTAGAGGCGTCTTTGAGGGTGGATTGGCCACAGGCGGGAAATAGCCGTAAATTTCGTCCATATAAAGAATGGCCCGCAAGCTGCTGCTGCCCGGCTGCGATCGCATCCAGGCGATCACTTGATTGAGCAGCAATGTGACAAAGAACATGCGCTCGGCGTCGTTAAGATGAGCGATTGAAAAGATCGAGACCCTTGGTTTTCCTTGCTTTCCAAAAAGCAGCGAATCAATGTTCAATGGTTCTCCGTTAAGCCAAGACCGAAAGCCTGGCGCGGCGAGAAGATTGTTTAAAGAAAGGGCCAGGGTGAATCGCTCTTTTTCAGGGAAGAAGGTTTCAAGATCGAGCGCGCCGATTCTTTTGATTGGTGGTACTTGAATCTCCTCAATCAATTGTTGTAAATCGACATTCTTACCGGCCCGCCAAGCACGATCGATTAGGGTCGAGAGCAATATATGCTCTTTGCTCTTCAACGGGTCAGCGCTTATGCCCAGCAAAGTGAGAAAGCAATTCACAACATTGGTCACTCGTTCCCGCATCAAATCGGGATCATCCTCGATTGGTGAAGTGGGACGGGCTAAAGAGGCTAAGATCGATACCGGCAATCCGTGAGTGCCACCGGGTGTATAAATAGCAAAGTCGGCCGATTCTTTATATTTGCGAATGCGATTGCCGTCCTCATCCCAGGCAAGGAGACCTTCTTTCCACAGCGTTGCCTGGCGGCAAGCCAGTGCTTGAACGCTGATGCCAAGACGCTTGGCCTCTTCGCTGCCGACCCAGGGTAAAAAATCCTCTTCTCTCAAATCCGGAAAAGCGAGCAACAAATTTCCCAGATCACCTTTGGGATCGATAGCAATGACCGGAATGCCATCGATCACCGCCTCTTCAATTACACCCAGGCACAAACCAGTTTTGCCGCTACCAGTCATGCCCACGCATAGTCCATGCGTCAGTAGATCTTTGGACTCATATAAGAGAAACGAGCGCTGCGATCCTTGAACCGTTGGCGAAGAGACCTTCCCCAAATAAAATACACCAAGTTTCTCGAAATCCTCCGCCATGCCTGCGCGCCTCGCCAATGCCAAGCAGATTAGCTAATTGTCCTCGCTTACACTAACACGTTATTTGATCCAGGCAAGGGCAAAGGAAAAAGATCGACTCAACCAGCTTTTCTTTCGCTCTTCTCAACCATCCGGTCTGAGTGCCAGAAGTGGTTGGCGGTCCTCAGACTGCGGTGCAATTCTTCGGTCCATTCGGCGATTAACTGGTTACTTTCAAACATTTCGCAATTGACCGCGCTCTCCCCCTGGTCATTGATCTCGCTCAGGCCGGCGGGCAAAACTAACTGTTTGGACACCACTACTTCTACGCCATCGAGTCCAATATAGTTGATCGCCACCGGTATCACCGGCAGTTTTGTTCCGTTCTTAAAGGCATGCAAGAGAATGCGTGCAGCACCGGTCTTGAACGGGTGCAGAATGCCATCAGTGAAAATGCCACCCTCTGGAAACATGACGATCGGTTCCCCTTTTCGGATCTGCTCGCTGACAAAATCCATCAATTGGAAACTACGAGTAGCTGGAAAGGCCCCCACTGAGCGCAAAACAGTGCCTTGCAATCCTTTCAACTCATCGGGATGCGTCATATAGTTGGCCTCTCGTCCATTAATTAACTCCATCAGAACCAGCGCATCCCAGCGAGATTGGTGATTGGCGATAAGCAGATAAGGTCCACGTCTGGGAATATTTCGTCGGCCAGCAATAACGAATTTCCGAAAATGAACTTTGCACACCAGGCAATTCACGACTTTCCAGAACCAAACAGACAACATATTTTTCTTGTCCATAACGTGCTTAGCCATAGCATCCTCCGCAAATGACTCGCTCATCGACAACCGAGTTTCGTAATGCTCATAGAGTAGCTAGTGCTCGCTCTTTTTCTGAGGAGCAGGCAACAGTTTATCGACTGTCGGGAGGCACTTATAAGAAGCCCGGTTGCCTGGTGCTTAGCCGGTAATCGGATTTATTAGCGCTTCCTTGAAGCAGCTCCGAGCATGATCATGATTTATTCGAGAGCCGATAAATGTGGTAGAACACTTTTAGGACCAGGAAGGAGGCGCTCCCATGCCGAAGATGGTTACTCCCACGCGACCGACTAAAAGTTCAAGCAGTTCAAGTAGTTCAAATACTTCCACTAATTCGACTAAAAGGAAACAACCAAAAAAGCGTAGCCGTATCTCCGCCTTAACCTGTCCAGTTAACGGCGCTGGCTGGTGTCCGTATCCGTTCTCAATTGAACAGCTAGAAAAAAGGCTGAAGGAAAAAGCGTTAGCTGCATCTTCCGTCCACAAATAATGAACTGCAAGCGAAAGCTCAGGCAGCTGGTCTTTGTGGCTTCCAGGTGACTAAGCAAATGCCGTCGGCGCAAAGTACGACGTCATCAGCTTGGCGGGAGTTATCGCCCGCTAAGTTGGTTTTGGATGTCTTCCTGGAGCTCTTCTTGCTGCCAGATCTAGTAAAAAGTTCGCCGATCAATGGCAAGTTGGCTGGGCTTGAATTTTGTTCTTCACCGTTCATACTCTGTCTCCGGGGAATCCTTTGCAATATGCTTGTCTCGACGAGTCAATAGTATGTAAAGTTAGGCAATAAGCCAATTGGGGAAATTACGCAAAACTGCGTAGCGCTCCCATGTTTATATACATTAAGCCAGCTCCATCATCTAATAAGATTGAGAGGAAGAATCGCGCTTCGGCGCTTGAAAGGGCTGGAATGCCAAAAAGGGTGAACCGTTCCAGAATGCCGCCGAGACAGTCAATGGGCCCGCCGGCTGCAACACGAATCGAATAGATGTCGGCAAAACGACAATGGTCTCTATTTTAGAGCCATGGATCCAGCTCCAATCCACCGAACAAACGGCATCTTGCAACGCGGGCAGATTAATCGAATTGAGCATGGCAATGTTCACTGCCGCTACCCCCTTCTCTTGCCGAGCTTGAACTGCGAGCGCCAGTGAGTCCTCTAATTCCAGCCGGAATTGATCGAGGCTGCTCACGGCCTTGACGATCATTTTGCCGTGCAGACGGCCGAGTTGGTCAGCACAATCTTCTTCGCGGAACGTCGACATTAAGGATAAGGCTCTTCCAATTGATTCGCCTCAATTCTATCCTGGACTTAGCCGGAGGTGGCGGCCATACCTCCTGTAAAATCACAACTGATGAACGAGTTTGATGTTGTGGTAATCGGAGCGGGCGGCGCGGGCATGATGTGCGCCAGCCAGGCAGGAAAGCGCGGTAGGCGCGTGGCTTTACTGGAACACTCAACTAAGATTGGTCGCAAGATTCTCATCTCCGGCGGCGGTCGTTGCAATTTCACTAACATCCACACATCACCGGAAGCGTTCGTCTCCAACAATCCGCACTTTTGCAAATCTGCTTTAGCGCGCTTCACGCCAGGCGATTTCATCGGTTTGGTCAAGAAACATCGGATATCGTTTCACGAAAAAAAACTGGGTCAGCTGTTCTGCGACGGCTCAGCGCAAAACATCGTCGATTTATTGGTCGACGAATGTCAACAGGCTAAGGCCACTTTCTTTCTCGATTGTCAAATAAGTCATATCGAAAAGCAGTCCAGATTTCATATTCATACAACACAAGGTGTGTTTGTCTGTGAATCTCTGGTAATCGCCACCGGAGGTCTAAGCGTTCCTCAAGTCGGTGCCACTGCCTTTGGTTACGACATCGCTAAACAATTCGGGTTGCGAATCATTGATACAGCACCGGCTTTGGACGGCTTCAACTTTTCGCCTCAGGATCTGAAGAATTTTCTAGATCTAGCAGGAGTCTCGCTTGATACTATCGTCAGTTGCCGCAAAGCCTCCTTTCGAGAGAACATCCTTTTTACACATACTGGCCTAAGCGGTCCGGCCAGCTTGCAGGCTTCCTTGTATTGGCATCGTGGGGATCCACTGATCATCGATTTGGTTCCCGACACGGACGTGCTTAGCTGGTTCAAAGAGTTGAAGTCAGCCGATATCAAAATTGATTTGAAAAACCTATTGGCGCAAAGACTCCCCACTCGATTGGCGGAGCGCATTTGCCAAATCCACAACATACACGGGAAAGTCTGGCAAATTCCAGACAGACAATTAGACAAGTTTGCCAACTCGCTTAAGAGCTGGCAGATTAAGCCGGCAGGCACCGTTGGTTATCGCAAAGCAGAGGTCACCAGAGGCGGTGTCGATACAGATGAACTTTCTTCCCAATCTATGGTGGCAAAAAAGATTGATGGTCTCTATTTCATCGGTGAAGTAGTGGACGTCACAGGTCAGTTAGGCGGCTACAATTTTCAGTGGGCCTGGTCATCAGGCTTCGCCGCCGGTCAATTTGTTTGAAATTTTTGAAATGTCCGGGATTTTTGAAACGTTTTGTCATTGCCGAGCGGGAATAGCTGGCAATTGCGCTGCTACTGAATCGGCGGTTGGATCAGACAGTCCAAGTTTCTTGTAGATTGCGGGCAGCGCCTTTCTCGCCGCTAATTCACCAGCCTTAATTGCCCGCTCCTCATCCTTCTTGCGTCGGGATAGTACCGGTATGCCGGCCAGGTCAGGACTGATGACAATGTCCGCAAATTGTAGTTGGCGTTCGTCATTCACTGCCAAGACAATATCGGCCAGCCGATTAGCGACACCTCTTAAATGGCGGAAATTGTCGGTCGGCACAGGACCCAACGGCTGGTCAACGAGAACGCCGATGACGACGTTGGCCCCGGTATCGCGGGCAGCTGAGGCGGGCAGATTGGCCCGGTAGCCACCGTCGACATACAGTCTGTCGCCTATCGGCACCGGTCTCAACAATGGCGAAATCGCCGAACTAGCTCGAATGGCTGTGGCCAGATCCCCTGTACTGATACTGTAGGCTTTGCCATCCACCAGGTTAGTGGCCACAGCAGAAAAAGGAATCTTTGTCTCTTCTACCCGATTGCAACCGGCAGGCAAATTCTTCTCGAGATAACGTTGAAATTTGTTGCCAGTCCAGAGCCCTGAGTACGGGCGATGTCTAACCGAGCGTAACTTGACCAGCGGCAAGAGCAGTATCTTCGGTGGGATCATGCTTGGCATGTAGGCTTTGCGTGCTGCCGGCAGTATCTCAGCAATTTGATCAAGCGGCATGCCAGCCGCATAGAAACCACCAATGATCGCACCGGTACTGTTGCCGACAATGTAATCGATCGGTATATTCTCCTGCTTAAGCACTCGCAATACTCCGATGTGCGCAGCTCCGCGTGCGCCACCACCGCCTAGAGCAAGGGCGACTGTTGACCGTTTCATTTCAGTGGGCGTTGGCAATACCGGTGTCGCCAACGGTTCTTGCTCCTCTATCTTTGTTGCTTCTTTGGCGGCCTGCTGCTTTTGTTCTTTGGTGTAGATCACTTTGCCTGAGCCCGGTACTGGCGGCTGAATCACGTTCGCTTGAGCACTTTCGTTGGCTTTCCCGGTGGTGCTCTCCTCGGTATTGGCCAATGCTTGACCGGCAATGGCAGAGAAAACAGACAGGCTCAATAAGACATGGGCAGCTTTAAATTCCATAGATTCTCACCGCAGCTTCTAACTGCCTCACCATAACTAGGTCAGGTTCAAGCCCAAGTTTGAATGACAGTGTGGACGCAGCTGCTGGGCTTATCGTTCCCGGTTCGCTTATTGGATTTATCTCTTCTTGGATATATTCAGTCTTGATATATATTCTGGCCATAAAAAATCTCCACGGTTAGACCGTGGAGATCTTCAGCTTCAATTTTTAGCGAATTTATTATTTCGCGGGAGCAGCCGAGGTTGTGTTGGCCGCTGGCGCTGCTGAAGTGGAAGCTGCCTTCTTGGCCTTTCGGTGGGCCCTTCTAGGACAATGCTTGGCGGCTGTCTTCTTCGCCGGTGCGGTCGTGGCTGGGGTGGTTGCGGCTGGGGTAGTATCAGCGGCAAAAGCAGCTGTACTGATTCCCAATGCCAGTACTAAAGAAATCAAATTTTTCATGCTTCACTCCTGAGTATATATGTGGTCTCGCAGGTACTCTACATAGTACACAAGCGCCGACAATAAATGACCAATTGCCTGTCTAAACGAAACTTGAAAGGCTACGAAATACGCAACTTTTACATCGTGCACGCTCTAATTTAACGACATTCTTACAGTTTTTATTCGTGGCGGCGACATTTTGGCTGGCGCCGCCTGTCAAGTGCATTCAGCGCAAAAGCGCTTGCCGGCGCGGTTCTTAGCAGGAGCTCATATTGAGAAAGGCGATTGTCAAATATTTCTGATATGCCACCATATACAGTGGCGTACTTAAAGTGCCGGGCAAGCAATCGAGCAATTTGTGGCGATGCAATTTGCCTCGATTGAAACAAATAAGTTGGCTCTGGTCGGACGTCTGGCCAGAAAGATAGATCAGCCCTGCGTGCGTAAAGTAAGATACGCAAAAACTAAAGATAAGTATTTCTTTACTGCCTTTTTGTGTTATCGTCAGGATTTGTCAATCGACCAATATAACGACTGTTCCAAATTGGGGTTTCAACAATGGAAGTTTCCCGCAGGCTCAAATCGATCCCACCCTATGTTTTTGCCCAGATAGATAAGAAGCGACAGGAAGCTGTTGCTCGCGGCGTTGACGTAATTAATTTGGGTATGGGCGATCCCGATCAGCCCACCCCCAAGCATATTGTCGAAGCGATGAAGCAAGCATTGGACAACCCGGCTAACCATCACTATCCGCCCTTCGGCGGCACGAAAGAATATAAGCAGTCCGCGGCTCAATGGATGCATAAGCGATTCTCAGTGGAGATCGACCCAGAAAAAGAAATCACGTCTTTGATTGGCTCGAAGGAAGGTCTACACCACACGATTATGGCTTTTATTGATACCGGTGACGTGAACTTAATCCCAGATCCGGCCTATCCAGTCTACAAAACATCCACTATTCTCGCCGGCGGCGAACCTTACTTTCTACCGATCACTCCCAAAAATAATTTCTTGCCGGATCTAGAAGCGATCCCGGCCGCGGTCATGCAAAAAGCGAAACTGCTCATGCTGAACTATCCAAACAACCCGACGGCAGGTGTTGCCGATCTAGCCTTTTTCGAAAAGGCTGTGGCATTCGCCCGCAAACACAACATCCTCTTGTGCCACGATCTCTCCTACTCCGAGATGACTTTCGATGGTTTTAAAGCTCCCAGTGTGCTAGAAGTTCCTGGCGCTAAAGATGTTTGTATTGAGCTCCATACACTCTCCAAAGCGTATAACATGACTGGCTGGCGGATTGGCTTTGCAGTTGGAAATGCCCAGGCCATCCAAGCTCTGGCCACGATTAAGTCGAACATAGACACGGATATTTTCAAAGCCATTCAAATTGCTGCGATTGCTGCTTTCAATGGTCCACGCGATCACATCGACTATTGCAACAGTCTTTATGTCCATCGCCGCGATCTAGCTATAACAAGACTGAACGCTCTCGGCTGGAGCGTCAAGCCGAACAAGGCGACTTTCTACATGTGGCTTCCCACGCCGAAAGGTCTTACTTCTGCCACATTCTGCACTGAAATGTTGGATCGAGCAGGCATAGTTGTACCACCGGGTACGGGCCTACGGGCCGTCCGGTGAAGGCTTCTTCCGTCTCTCCTTATGTACAGATAAAGAACGCCTGGAAGAAGCATTCGCTCGCATGGCCCAGCACTCCATTAACTTTGAAATGGGCAAAGCACGCGTATAATTGGCTGGTCATCTCCTGTTGATTCAATGGTTTCGCTCGACAATCTCGAATCAACAATTTCGATCAATCACTCGCGGAGAAGCAATATCAACCAGTCAAGCTCAGCTGTTGCTTCCTTTATCGCTCCGCTCAGGCGTCCAGTCTTCCGCCTGATCTGGTTTTCCAGCATGATCGCCGCCGCCGGCAATTGGATGCAAGAGTTGGGTGGCGCCTGGTTAATGACCTCCCTTGATCCATCACCGCTAATGGTGGCACTGTTACAAACCGCGGCCAGTCTACCCTTTTTTCTCCTGGGATTGCCGGCGGGCGCCTTAGCTGATCTTTTCGATCGAAGAATTATTCTTCTCGTTTCCCAGGCCTGGATTATCGTCACGGCCATCATCCTAGGCAGTCTCTCATTCTCTGGTTTGATCACACCGTGGCTTCTTTTACTCTTGATCTTCAGTGTCTTATCGGGAGCGGCTATTCAATCGCCGGCCTTAAATGCACTGATACCAGATTTAGTACCACTAGAAGAGATCGAGCCTGCGGTCGCACTTGGCGGCGTCGGTTTGAATTGTTCACGCGGCTTAGGAACGGCCATCGGCGGCATACTGATCGCTAACGCCGGTCCTGCTGCCACTTTCTTTTTAAATGCCTTGTGCCAGGCCTACATGTGGATCTGCATTCTGTTTTGGCGTCAGAGTAGAACCAGGTATCCCTTAACAGAAAGACGTGCATTATCTCCCAAGCGAATGACTAACGTTTTGCAGGTAGGAGTGGCTTACATCAGCAGCTCTACCAGGATGAAGGCTTTGCTTTTGCGCACAGCCATATTCTGCTTTACAGTGAGTGTGCTCTGGGCATTACTGCCACTTTTCTGCCGGTCAATATACCACCTCACTTCCACGCAATACGGCATCGCCTTGACTGCTTTCGGAATCGGCACCTTGTTAGGTGCCGTTTTCATTCCCCGTGTCAGACAAGTACTTTCGATGGACGCGATCGCCGCGTCCGGTACAGCCATGTTCATCGGTACCATATTCACAATCGCCCTCAACAGCCGCTACACGATTTGCTTCGCCAGCCTGCTTTCCGGCGGCATCGGCTGGATTTTCGTCATTTCAGCTTACAACTCCGGCGTGCTTCTGACCTGCCCGCATTGGGTGAGAGCGCGAGCCGTAGCCATCTATTTACTCGTCTTTCAGGGCTCTTTTGCCCTGGGCACTCTTTTCTGGGGACTGGTAGCCAATTCGTTGGGTATGAAAAGCGCTCTCCTGTTAGGAGGCAGCCTGTCGTCCATCGCCTTGCTTATCTCATGTTGGCTGCAGTCAACGGTTAGCGGCAGCAAAATTGAATCGGAGCAGCTTAACGAGCAGGCGTTCAGTGTAGACAGCCTAGAAAAGATGCTCTGAGAAACATCAGCTAGGAAATATTAGTAGGAATCGTGGACTTTCTCATAGTCGTTTTTCACCCAGCTGAAACCCGGCCTTATATCGGTGGCGGCAAGATAGTCGGCTTCGAAACTCACTTCCTGTCTTCGCGACTGGGCCGGGAAAGTCAAACCCGGGTTACCGTTCAAACTCATCACTGCATCAAGTAAGGCCCGGTCAAACCTGGGCGATCCGCTGGAGCGCAGCATGGTCGGAATTATTTGCCGCTCACGCGTCACAGTAATCCGCATCGTCGCCTGGCCAGGAGTGTTGGCCATTTCACTCCAGCGCCGGTAAACAGCAGATGATAGTTGATGATGCCAGGCCTCCCAGGCAACAACTAGTTCTCGATCGCCTCGCTCGGCTCCTAAATCAAACTTGGAATTGGGAATGTTGCCGAACTCTTGCGGCTTCAAGAGTCCCAATCTGCCATTATCGGCAGCCAGATTTCCTCTCAGCGGTGTAAAAGCAGCAGTGTCAAGCAGCCCGGCTAGCGGTTGCCCGCTGCGAAAATTCGGGGCAGCCACTGGCATACCAATACGAGTCGGCGGCGAACCGACACCTTGGACATTGCCGTTTTCGCTGGCTTGACGATTCAAGCGTGTCATCGCATCTGTTTCTTGAATGGAGCCTTGCAAGACTTCCGCTTGCCCTGCCTGGTCCACGAAGCAAGCCATTGAATAGATAAGGACAGAGATCAATACAAGTGATCTTTTAGCTTGCAAAACCTGATGCCACATTCAGTCCATCCTTCTAGAGCCCACCGGTAATCAGACCGAGTACACCACCGAGAGCCGCCCCGCGCATCGCTGAACGACCAACTGAGTGCGATGGTATACCCATCAAGGCCCCAATGGCCATGCCGGAAGCGGCGCCAATCGCTGCCCGCTTCAAACGAGCGCTGCCACCGCCGTGAATACCGCCGCCGAAACCGAAGCCTGGACCACCCGTATCAGCCCAGCCTCGTTGATAACCCTTTTCCTGAGCTAATTGCGATTCACCCTGAGAGGTGAAAGGGGTGAGAGAGCCGGCAGGAGCATTTTCATTACCGCTAAAAGGCGTTAACTGCCCGTTGTTGGGAGCACGACCGCCTTGCTCGAAGCCTTGATTGGCAACATTGCCAGCATCTGGTGTACTGACTCTACTGGCACCATTCTTGTTCAATTCATTCATCGCCGTCAAATAAAGCGGATTGCGTGGATCTAGACTGATAGCCCGGTTTAACGCTTGCCTGGCGGCATCGATATCGCCTTTGCCTCTGTATGCTTGAGCTAAGGCATACTGGACGTCCGGATCATTCGGTGCTTGGCTGGTTACACTCTGCAAGTCTGCAATCGCCCGATCGAATTTTCCAGCCTGATATGCAGTCTGAGCATCCGACACCAGGCCCTTCAGGCGCTCCCGCTCTTGCCCGGCACTAGCCAGTGCAGCCGCTTGCTGCTGTTGAGAATTCGCGCGGCGGTCAGCGAAAAATTTATCGTCAACCCTATTTTGCAGACTGGCCACTGCTCTTGCCAACTCGCTATCGCCTGGGTCCAAGCTCGCTGCTCGCTGGTAGTTGTGCAATGCCGACTGCAAATCGCCGCGTCCCTCGGCAATCACACCCAAGTTGTAGTAAGCATCGGCGTTGCGGGGGTCCGAGAGCAGGACCTGTTTGAACAGTCCCTCAGCCTCGGGCACTTTGTGTTGTGAATAAAGTAAGGTAGCTTGCTGCAAAGTCTGCCTGGTCGTTTCACTGATAGTGGTAGCACCACCAGTTTGGTTATAGCCATTGTCAACTGGCGGGCGGTTAGAAGATGCATATGCGTTCGGCGAAACCGGCTTGTAGTCAGGCTTATAGCTTGAGCCAGACGGCATGGTGTTGTCTACATCCAATTTCGGCGCTAAGGGCGGCAGCAAATAATCCACTTTGTTCTTATCCAACGCTTCACCGACAGCTTTCAGACGAGCGCTCTCATCGCCCTTCTGAACTGCACCAAAAATGCTGGTTTCCAAAGCACTTAATCGATTTTCTGTCGATTGCTGGGGCTTGGCGTAACCATATAAAGATTTCTCATAGGCCTCTAGTGACGCTGCATCACTGACAGCGGTGGCAGCGGTCAGGGCATAGCCAGGCAGACACTGAAAACAAAAGAGCACAATTATCTGAGCAATGGAGACCAGGGCAAGAACGTTCTTCCGGAAGCTGTTCATAATGCGGTCATCGTCCCAAAATCATAGCCACTTTAATCCCAATGCCAGATCGATATTTCAACGGTCTTGAACAAGCAAATGCAGCACGCAGCCCCACAACTTCCGCGAGCTCAACTGTCTCAATGGACGCCACCAGCACTGCCTAAGTTCCGATTGCCCCCAGATTTTCAAGAGATAGGCTATGAGGATCTAACTTATCTCTTCTTTAGCATAAGAATGTAGTGTGGATGATTTGTGAATCTTATTTAGAAGACTTGCTCTCAACAATATGAGAAACCGGTGCCGGCAACAGTTTTTCATTGATGGGCGGAGAAAAATCGTGAGCGACGACTTGCTCGACTTTATTTGCTACTGGAAATTCAACGGTTACTGATGTGCCCGTGTGATTGATACCATCACCAAGATAAATTTCCGCTTGATGGACATTGGCGATTTCGCGAACAATTGCCAATCCCAAGCCGCTGCCAGATACATTGCTGTCGACGATGCGATAGAAGCGTTCAAAAACTCGGTCCCTTTCATCGGCGGCAATTCCCGGGCCGTCGTCTTCAACAACCATTACACTTCTTCGTTGCTGATCGGGCCTGGTTTTATTAATAATCCGCACCGTCACATTACCGCCAGACGGCGTATATAGCACGGCGTTTTCAATCAAATTGGAGGCGAGCTCGTGCAGGCTGGCCTGATCGCCCAGCACCAGCGCTGGTGCACTCGATTGCTCAAAACCAAGATCGATGTTTTTGGCAGGGCCTGAGTTACCAATTCTTTGCTGGCATCCTTGGCGATCACATTCAGATCGATTACTTGCCATAGTTCGGGATCGACTGCTCCTGGCTCCGCCCTGGCCAGAGCCAAAAGCTGGTTGGCCAGACGAGCGGCTCTTTCAGCTCCTGTATTGATTAAAGCCAGGGCATGTTTCACATCTAGCGGATCGCTCTGCCTGAGCGCCAGCTCCGACTGTGTCTTTAAGCCGGCGATCGGCGTTCGCAGCTGATGCGCGGCATTGGCGACAAAGCGCCTTTGGGCCCGTAAATCCTCACGTAATCGATCGAGCAACTCATTGATCGCGTGGGCAAACGGCCTGACTTCGCGCGGTACGTTGTCTAAAGCAATTGGTCCCAGATCAGTTGGTGTCCTGGAAGCAACAGCATCGCGGATACTATTCAACGGTCTCAAACCACGCGTCACCCCAAACCAGACAACCAAGGCAGACATAACGACCATTGCCAGTTGCGGTAAGACAACGCCACTGAGAATCTTATCTGCAATTTGCTCGCGACCGTAGAGAGTCTCAGCTACCTGAATAAAAACTGCTCCCTTCCTTTGTCCAGCGATGGGCAAGCTGATGGAAGCAATTCGCACATCTTCACCATTGACGGTATCATCACGATAATCTGCCGTCCTCGAATCGGCTCGATTGTTCAAATCGGGCGCCGGCAGTTCAGCATCGCCTTTGATAACGTGACCATTTTCGTCAAGTACTTGATAATAAACTTTGTCTTTTATATTGTCCTTGAGCATCGCCAATGCTTGCGGTGGCAGATCAACGACGATCTTGCCTTTCTGGTAGCGGACACAGGCCGCCACAGAATAAACCGAATCAAGCAATGACTTATCGTAAGCATCGGCGGTGAGATTGAGCGCCAGCCCATACATCAACCCTGTACCGACTAAAAGTAAAACCAGAATTGGTATCACAAGCCAGGCTAAAAGCTGAGTCCGAATTGACGGATTTACTTTCACGACTTGCTCTCCAGCAGATAGCCTAGACCACGAATGGTGCGGATATTAATGCCAGATGGCTCCAGCTTCTTACGCAGACGGTGCACGTTAACTTCCATCGCATTGTGGCTGACTTCTTCATCCCAACCGTACATATGCTCGATCAATTGCTCCTTGCTGACGACTGATCCTCCCCGTTGCAACAATACTTCCAGCACGGACAATTCTCTTGCTGATAAGTCGACAGCTTGATCATGGACAGTCACCCGACGACCGACTGTGTCGAAGCGCAACGGACCATAGGTTACTTCGACATTGGCAGCTACCCGCCCTCTCCGCATTAATGCGCGTACTCGTGCTTCCAGCTCGGGTAGATCAAACGGTTTCGTCAGGTAATCGTCAGCACCAAAGTCAAGCCCGGTGACCCGGTCTTCCAGACGATCCCTGGCAGTCAAAATCAAAACGGGCAACAATTGTTTACGCGCTCTTAGCCGCCGTAAAACTTCCAGTCCATCAACCCCTGGTAGCCCAAGGTCGAGAATGAGCAGGTCAAAGCTATTCGATTCCAGCGCTTGATCGGCATCCGTGCCCGCTGCCACATGATCTACCGCAAAACCAGCTTGCCGCAGTGCTTTGGAAATGCCGTCCGCCAAAATTTCATCATCTTCAGCCAACAAAAGTCGCATATGAAGTCCTAATCTTGCTATCGCCTGCTTGATCGGCAAGTAGGCAAAGCCGTTGCCAAACTGTCAAGATATCACTAGGTAGTCATTGTAGCGGCCACCATAAGAACTTTTCATTCTTTAGAAAGACCACAATCGCTTAACATCTCGGTTCACAAAAGCTGTTCATGTCGCGTATTGTTACTGATCGGCACTCAGGGAAAGCAGCAAATGCCCAGTCAAACCGGGACATTGAAAAATGGTAATCAAGTCGGCGTGATCTTGCTCCATGGTCTGACTGGCATGCCATCAGAGCTGAAACCGGTGGCCAAACATCTGACAAAGCTCGGCTATCTTGTCGAAACCCCAATTCTGCCAGGCCACGGCGCCGGGCACCAGGAATTATTAAAGACTGGCTGGAAAGATTGGGTGGAGTGCGCCAGGCAGGCAGTTGATTCATTAGCCAGCCGTTGCGATCGAGTCTTTGTCGGCGGACTTTCGATGGGCGCCCTCCTGTCCGTCGTGGTGACAGCTAACGATCCACGCATCGACGGCCTAATCATTTTGTCGCCCACTCTTTCTTATGATGGGCAGAACACCTCGCCCTGGGGCGCGCTCCTCTGGTTGGTTGACTTTTTCCCATTCTGCGGGCGCTTGGGTTATTGGACGAAAGAGTCGCCGTTTGGCTTGAAGGATGAGCGTTTGCAAAAACAAATTTTGAAATCGGCGGCAGCGGCGGAAAGAGGCGACAATACCCAGTTTGGACTGGTACGCACGTACGCCGGTTCGCTTAGACAATTAGAGCTCTTGGTCAAAGAGGTCCGCAAAAACGCTGGTAAAGTTCAATGCCCGGCCGTTTTCGTTCACAGCCTTGAAGACACTCTGGTGACGATCAAGAACTCCTTCGATTTGTGTACCATGCTCGGTTCGACCGATAAGACAGTCTATCTCTTGGGTGGTTGCGATCATGTTTTAACCCTGGATTTAAGAAGAAAAGACGTCGCTAAGTTTGTCGGTGAATTCCTCACTAGATTGGCACCACTATCTGCTGACGCTGAAACATCAATGTCGCCGGTGCCGGTAAACTGATTGCTGACCTCAACCGCCTGCTGGTGTTAAGCTCGGTCATCGCTTGATCGGTCGTTTGATAACAATCATTTTCAGGGTCCACTCTGGACATTTTGGATCACCAAAAAGTTCTGTATTATTCTTGGGTATATGTCTTTTGATCGAATGCGACAGTTTCGTTAAGCGGGTAGTGGCAAATGTCAGGTGGGCAGATCGCACCGTCGGAAGCATTATTACTTGGACGTTTCGGCGAGGCAATCAGGGCACGGCGGTTAGCTCTGAACTTATCTCAACTCGATCTTGCCAAGAGAGCGGGAGTTCACCGCACCTACATTAGTGATATCGAAAGAGGCACTCGCAATATTACCTTGATCGTCTTGATGCGCTTGGCGCATGGGCTCGAGATGCAGCTTGGGCAGTTAACGAAACTGATCGAGAAAGAGGTCCGGCTGAACGGTCGAACTGTTAGTCGAGGTAGCGAGCGATCAGGCTAAACGACGATCAATTTTTCAGCTGGCGTTTCGTCAAGTTGCGGATGAGCCTGTAAATAAGTATCCAGATCGCTATCCAAAGTTGACCAACTGACAGTCTTAGCCAGTCTGGCATATACAGCATTGATCACTGGATTGCGATGTTTGCAGGAGTTAGTCAATTCTGTCAACCGATGACCAACGTCAATTTTGGCACGGTAGCCGGTTTGCCCACTTTGAAATCGGCGGCAATGCTGGGTTAGCACCCATTGCAAAGCGAATTCCCACAAACGAAAATAGAGATACCACTGAGCTGGTCGTTGATAATCGATACCAATAAATTTGTTGATCACCTGATCACCAAGCCTGAAGCAAAGCATAAATGCCACAAGCTGTTGAGAAGATGTCTCCCGCACCAGAACAAACCAAGATTTTTCATCGCCAGCGATGATCTCGAAAAATTCTTTGTTCAGCTTTTCGAATTTGGTTTTGCCCTTTTCATAAGTCTGCCAGAACAAGGCAAAAATCTCTGTCAAAGTATTTTGGTCAGGATTTTGAATAACTGAAGCAGAAAGAGAAATAAGCTCTTTACTGCGTTTAAGTTTCTTCTTCAGATTATGACGGCGCGAACCTTTCAAATTCTTATAGTAATCTTCGATCGATGAACTGCTCAGTTCAACAACGGTGCCTGGAAAGCTCACCATGCGGAACATGTCTTTATGTTCGCACAACAAGCTCATTGCGTTCTTATAAGAGTCCGGCAAATCCTTCCAAACAATCATCGGCGCCTTAAGAACAGCGGCCTTTTTCTCCAAGGCTGTTTGGAGACTGAAAACCAGATCGCTAAGTTCCACATCTTTTCTCAAACCAATCGTACACTCATCGGCGCACGGTGAACCGACAAATAGAGTTCGCTGGTAGCCTAAAGAGGGCAACAGTGGAACAATCAAGCGCAGAACTCGTGCCACCGCCTCCGGTGCCACGAGTTCGATCGGCACATCCATTAAGAAGGCAGGCGCAATCGCTACAATTTCATGATTGCGTTTCACCAGGGCGTAAAAAAAGCGAAACTGGTCGTCCAAGCCCGCTTTTTCCAGAGCAAGATACCAGAACCGGCCTTCCAAATGCGCCGGGAAGTACTCCTGCCACAGCGCTTCACTGATTTTCTGCGCTGATTCAACCCATTCAACAGTTAGTTCGTAGTTCATAATACGCTCGTCCTCTGCGCCCAGACGTAACGTTTGAGCAATGGAGCTGGTCTGAACCGCTCACCGAATTGCTTATGCAGCCTCTCTATTTTAGATAGACAATTGGCCAAGCCGATCTCTTGAGCGATATTTAGTGGTCCCTTGCGCATACCCAAACCAGCCATCATCGCCGGATCTAAATCCTCCTTTTCGCAAACTTTCTCTTGCAAGACGAGAAACGCTTCGTTGATCATCGGCAGAAAAAGGCGCTCCACTGCAAACGGTTCTGCGGGTTTGGCAGTTTTGGCCAGATCCGCAATAATCGTTGCCACCGCCGGATTGACGACCGTGCGTTTGCGAGTAGTCTGATCGTAAAGATAAAAGCCCTTCATCGTCTTTTGACCAAGCAGCTCTCGGTCGACCATCGCTTCCAGAATCGCTGGCGGCTTAAAGCGATCGCCATATTCTTGAAAGTTAAAACGGGCCACCGCTAAACCGATGTCCGCCCCGTTCATATCTCGCAGGGCCAAGGGACCGATCGGCATGGCGAAATCACAGGCCGCCTGATCGATTTGATCGACGGTGACTTGGCCCTCCTCCAAAACGTACAGAGCTTCGTTTATATAGCGCCCGAGCAGGCGATTAACCAGAAACGACGCACACTCTTCCACCTTCACCGCTAACTTACCTAGAGCTTGACCAAAACTAAGAGCGACTTGAACTGTCTCAGGCGATGTTTCCAAGCCGGGAATAACCTCCACCAGTTTCATCAAGTGCGCCGGGTTAAAAAAGTGCAGTCCGACTACTTTGTCAGGTCGCCTGGTAAAAGCGCCCAATTGAGTTACGGACAAACTCGACGTATTAGTGGCGAATATCGCTTCGACATTGCAGTGTTGATCTAGACTTTCAAAAACCTGTTTTTTCAAATCGATAACTTCCGGTACGGCCTCAATCACCAGATCTATCTCGGCAAAATTGGCGTAATCCAGCGTCGTTTCAATGAGAGCTCTTTGCTGCTCTGCTTCTTTCAGTGGCAAGCCCTTTTCAACACGTGATTTAAGTAAGCGATCAATGGTAGATAATCCGCGGTCGATCGCATTTCGATCAACATCCTTGATCAGGACCGGGAAACCACGGCTGATCAAGGCAACAGCAATCGTTGCTCCCATCGTTCCCGCACCCACCACAGCGAGCTTATTCAGCTCCATCAACAAACCTCAGTCATGCTTGCCAGCGAATCCGAAATCTTTCCCTCGACAACTCAACAGTACGCCATCTGCGAACAACCTGCCGCCCGTATTCTTTAAAGAATGCCGGGCTTAATCCGGGCTTAATAGATGATGCATACCATTTAGTCATCGCAAACCAAGAAGAGACTTTTTTCGTCAGACGGCGCAAAAAGCTGTCCGAGATGCAAAGATGGGAATCAGCGGTCGATATTACTCAGCAATTTTGGCTATTAGGGAAAACCAGATCTCCCGGCAGCAGCGCCATTGCTGGGGACGCTTACCGAGACACGGTTTGCGAGCCTCAGAATTAATCACTTGGAAATAGGTGTTTTTATTAGAAACCTATAGCTTTTCTGAAACTTTTCTTTAGAATGAAATCAAAAGTTAAGCAAACGTAAAAGATGCTTTGACTTTCCGAATATATAGGAATCACTAAACCAGGTCGCGGGGGACCGGGAGGCGTTAAATGTTCGCCTATCTATTGATCGCATTTGAACTGGCGTTTTTGTATGCGGCATTTTGGTACGTCTTCATTCGTGAACCGAAACCATTCCGCATCACAGGCCGCTTGTGGGGCAGCTATGAACCGAGCGCAGCACGCTTTTCACAGGCTGACCTCGATACGCTGATCTTGGACTACAAAGAAAGCGCCAAGCAGAACGTCTACTTTGACCGGCGTGTGCCACGGCGGCCTATCCTCTTTCCACTTCCTCTCAAACACAGTTAACCAAAACGCAATTAGAACAGTATCTTCTTCAGATAGAGAACTTAGAGAAAAACTACGCAGTGCTTGGCGATGCGAAAGCGACTGCTCGATGGGGTTGGGTTGCGGCTGAGAAAGAGGAACCAGAAAGGTTTCTTGCCAAGCTCCGCCATCATGCGGGTAATTTGCTAGAAAATATCTCAGTAAAAATGCCGTAGTCCTGTTTTCAACTTCTATATAATGCGAATTGCCGATCGCTTCCGCCCTCGGCAATTCTCTTTTCTGAAGCCCAGCCAGAAGCAATGCCAGACTTAATCGACTCGACGCAAAGAGAAGAAGCCGGCCCACGGGAGCAATCCCGTTTAAATACGGCTAAAGCGCTTGTCGAAATTGAAAACTTGAAAAAACATTTTCCGATCAAGAAGGGTTTTTTCAACAAGCAAGTTGGTGCAGTGAGAGCGCTCGATGGCATTTACTTGAAAATCTACGAGGGCGAAACGCTCGGACTGGTCGGTGAATCTGGTTGCGGCAAATCTACACTCGGACGTGTGATGCTGCGCTTGCTGCCGGCAACCGGCGGCAAAGTCCTCTTCGACGGCACAAATGTGCTCGACTGCTCGCCGGCGATCATGAAAAGATTGCGCCGGCAAATGCAGATCGTTTTTCAGAACCCTTATGCCAGTTTGGACCCGCGCATGAACGTAGGACAAATCGTAGCAGAGCCTCTTGAGGTGCACAAAGTAGCGCGTGGAGCCGAGTTGCGTGCGCAAGTTCAGAACCTCCTTACCTTAGTCGGCCTTTCCCCTCAGATGTCAAATCGATATCCGCACGAGTTTTCGGGCGGTCAAAGGCAGCGAGTGGGAATCGCTCGGGCTCTAGCTTTACGCCCTCGCTTGATCGTTGCTGATGAACCGGTATCCGCATTAGACGTGAGTGTACAGGCTCAAATCCTCAATTTATTGATTGACTTGCGCGATGAATTCAAACTTACGTATTTATTCATCGCCCATAATTTAGACGTTGTTCGCTACATAAGCGATCGCATTGCCGTCATGTATTTAGGCGTTATCGCCGAGATAGGCAAAACCGACGATGTCTACAACACACCTCTTCATCCATATACTCAAGCGTTGATCAGTGCGGCGCCAATTCCCGATCCTAATTTCGATCGCAGTTCACGACTGATTCTCCAGGGTGATTTGCCCAGTCCGGCTAAACCACCAAGCGGCTGCCGTTTTCACACACGCTGTCCGATCGCCAAAGATAACTGCCGAGTCGATGTGCCGGCATTGCGAGAGATCACGCCCTCTCACTTCTCCGCTTGCCATTATGCTGAAACACTCTTACCGGATCGCTTGGCTAAGTGACCCTAGTCGTATTTCCGGATCAGTAACCGCACATCCGCATCAGGCTGTTGCAAACCCGATCTTACGTGGAGAACCTTGCGTCTTGATCAGGCGGCTAAGTTCAGTGAACTTGCCGCATGAGCGAATTCATCAAGAGAAATAATTCATTCAAGTCTGGCTGTCTCACAAGAAATGTCAGTTCAGTAAAGGTTGAGACCAGTTCAATTACATTCAGTTTTCGAACGGCGATTGCTCTAAAAAGAGCGAAATGCATGTTGGGAATCTCTATATAACGTTCGGAAAACTGCACAGTCAAAGCTGCCAGGTGATCAAGATGTAGTTTGGGCTTATCCGGCTTAAAATTTCTCAGGACTTGCTTAACCAGTGGCATTGGCGCAAAGATAGAAATTTCACTGGCACCATATGTGATGTTGAGAAAGTCAGCCTGCGCGAATTCTTTCTCTGTGTACAGTCTTTGCGCTCGCACCTTGTTCGGCGCTGTTTTATGAAAGGTGATTTCGGCAAGGTTCGATCTAACTGCTATGCCATCCAGCTCAACCTTCGGTAGTAACGGATCTTCATTGGTCAATTCGGTAGAAATGCGTGACAGTGCCACGACGATGGTGCCGATTCGGACAGGTTTGTGAGCGCGGCGCTCAACTTCAGGCCGAATTCGTTTGGCATATGCAGATAAATTCAAAACATGCCGAGAAAGTGCGGTCAGCTCCGGTTCGGAGGAGAAGATGATGTTTTTAACGATGTCACTGACTTTAACCAAGTTGTAATAAATATTACATATGTGGCATAAATATACCGATCTGCCTAGAAATTTTACAGCAGCGAAAGAGCGATGTAAATTGCTGTGGTTTACACTCGCAATCCTGGAGAAACGTAATGGCAGTTTCAATTCGCCCGGCGCGACCAACAGATGCCCACCAGCTCTATGAGATGATTGTCGATCTCGCTCGATACGAACGCGAGCACTCTGTGAATGTTACGGTCGCGGATCTCGGCCGTGAGCTCAGCGAGCCAAACCCTCCTTTTGCGTGTGCAATGGCCGAAGTCGAAGGAAAACCGGCCGGCTTCGCCTTGTACTTCTATACTTACTCAACATGGGAGGGCACAAGAACACTTTATCTGGAGGATCTCTATGTCTGCCCGCAGTTTCGTTCGGCCGGTGTCGGAGCCAAACTGATGTTATTCCTGGCAAATGTCGCCCGACGAGGTCGCTGTCGGCGCTTGGAGTGGTCGGTCTTGGATTGGAATGAGTCAGCAATTCGCTTCTATCTCAGTCTAGGCGCCAAACCCGTTTCCGGTTGGACAAAGTACCGCCTGGATTCTGAAGCGATTGAAGCGCTCGCCGCTGCCCACCCACCTGAAGATGGACAGTTACAAGCATTGTCGGCGTTGAGTGCTTTTAACAACTCCACCACAACAAATCTGAATCGCTATGCTAAGCTCCCGCGAGAGCTAAATAAAGTTACTAGGTTCTTTCAGGGTCTTTGTGGCTGCCGGCCATGATTTTCAATGACGATGTGAGGTCAGAAAATGGGTATCGAAAACACAACACCCAAAAATTTTAATGAATGGAACGCCCAGCCGGACCATCCTGAACATCCTGCGGTGAAGCTGTCGCAAGATACTCATGCCCTTATGGCCAAGCAACAGCAGTCTAAGGGAGCGAACACCGAACAGCAAACTGGTGCTCAAAATGATTCGGAGAAGGATCGCTTGAAGATGGCTAGCGCCAAACTTGGCGGTCCACTGGGGGAAGTCTTATTTGACACGTACTCGATCTACAAACAACGGAAGAAGTGATCTGAAAGTTCAATCAGCAACTAATCTGATATCTAACCGCCTAGAGAGATCAACCAGGACCGTTATAGATCGACGGTAAGGATCAAAAATATGGCGGCATCTACACATTACACATCCCGGACACCCGTAATGCACACCACCGACCGAATGCTAGCTATGAAGGCAGTAAACATATTGATTCGCTGATCTTCAATTATTGCCACCAACTTCTAACTGGCTTTTGCCACCCAGCTTTCTCTGTTTGACCGACATAAGACGAGGAGCACTCAATGAGAGTTCCAAATCGCACCTCGATTTTTCGTCCTCAAATTTGGACGAAGCGGGGCGTCACTTTCTCAGCTAAAATACCTTGTGCAAAAGCTTTGTCATACAAAGTGTTGATAGCCCGGCGACCGATTTCACCGTAATCGATTGTCTCCTCAGTGACGTACAGGCCAATGAATTTGTCTGCTTGCGTAAGTTCAATGCCGCGCGCCCACTGGAGAGCGTAAGGCAGCGCTTCGGCTCTGTGACTTAAAGCGTAGCGAATGGAATCTTGCATCAATGTAGCAATTTTTCTCTGCAACTGAGAATCAAGATCCCTGCGCACTATGTTGCCGCCGAGCGGCAAAGGCAATCCGGTCTGGGATTGCCACCAATGACCAAGATCAACAATTTTATGCAAACCCATCTCTTTGTAGGTAACCTGCGCCTCAGAGATGATCAAACCGGCGTCCACTTCCCCGCTCTCAATGGCCGGCACAATTTGATCGAATGGCAGTTCGATTACATGCAGGTTGGGGGCAAAAAGTCTGAGCGTGAAAAAAGCGGTCGTCAATCGGCCGGGCACACCAATTCGCGCCTTAAGCAGATCGTCTGATGTTAACTGCCGCCTGGCCACAAGTATTGGACCGTAGCCATATCCCAGGCAGCCACCGCATGGCAAGAGATCGTATCGGTCAGCAACATATGGATAAGCGCCGAATGAAATAGCCGAGAGTTCATGCATCCCTTTTTCTGCATCGCGATTAAGCTCCTGGATGTTTTTCAAAAGATGGTTGATCTTCAAGCCGTCGACGTCAATTTTGCCGGTGGACAGGGCGAACCACATGAAGGCGTCATCAGCATCAGGCGTGTGACCGAACGTAACCTCTTGCGGCTCTGGCTTCATTTTCGCTTCAATGCTTGCTTCATAATTGACCGCTCAGCCAAAACTGCTTTAGCTCACGCCGGTGGAATACGTGCACCTTCTTTTAACTTAGGCCTGAGATCGGTAATTGTACCGTCGGTGCGCTGCCATGTAGCACCGAATATGCCACGCTCAACCAGATCTGTATAAACACAAAACACACACTTACCTGGACCCACGCCAGCCTGGTCGAGCAACGGTTGAGTCCATTTACGCAAGGTGACGATCCGAGGCAAGCTACCAGTCACTACCCAGATTGGATAACCAGCTTTCAAAAAGGCTTTGATCTTCGGTTCCCAATGCCTGGTCTGGCGAAAGTTGCCGGTATCAATCTCCAGCAAAACCTTGATCGGTTCAGATTGCGGATAACGAAAGGAGATAGTGGCATCCGCCTGCTCCTCCGAATTGGTCAATTCTCCGGACAACTCTTTCCAGAATTCACGACCAGTGGTGAATTCAAGATCGACGATTAAATTGCGATGTTCAGCATCCTCCATGGCCAACCTGAGATCGACTAAGCGCAAAAAGTGCTCTTTGTGATAGGTATGGGGCGGGCCGGTAGGGATCGTCTCCCAGGAAATACCGCGATGTTGCTCCAGCGCTTTCGCTCCGGCGGTCGTCAAAAAATAAATCAGTTCGGGTCGGCCGCGACCTTCCATCCGGCCGCTGGAGGCAGCGCCGGTGTAGCCGGCGTGCTGCAGACGTCTAAGCCGCTTGCGTGCCGTCTCATAACTAATATCCGGAAAGCATAGCCGGGCAAGCTGGCTGGAGCTGATTGTTCGGTGCAAGTAGAGCTGGACTAGTGCCCAGATGTCCCGTTGCATTAAAACCAGGCTCTTTTTTTTCTGTTTGACCCTCAGGTTCTTATCAGTCATTGGCTTGCCCGAGTTCCCCCTCAGCACCCGCTATTCGGATGCCAGACGCGTACCCAATTTACTACCCCGTAAATAAATTGTAGACGACCCTTCTTGGATAGTCATCAGGGAACGGTCTATTTTTGGCAATTTATTTGAATATGGCCGACCGAGCAAAAATGCGCTTCGTTAGACTGGTTGTTGGCAATTCTATGCTTCAGACGCTCGGTGAGCTCAGCCCCACTCTACTTAGAATTCCGTTCAAAACTCTGTCCCGGGCCGGCGGCTTTGTCCTTTCGCTTGAGCCAATGGTTGGGCGAATCCCAACCTCGCAGGGTCAAGGTTGAAACTTGTCACTGGTTGTCTTTGAGTCACGGCTGTGCCACCACTGCCGGTGAGCGCTGCATCGGCTGGTTGTGCCTCAGCCGGCGCGTCGACTTGAGCGTATTGTCCCACTCCATAAGCCTGTTGAGCTGCTTCAGCAATCTGCATGGCATTAGGGCGTGCGAAGCTGGGAAACGGCGGGGCGGCAGCCGGCGTATCTTGATTGCCCTGTATGTAAGCTGGTTGCGATTGTGGTTGTGGTTGAACAATTTGAGCGCTTGTCGCTAGTTGAATATTAGCGCCGTTATCGACAGTTGCACCGATAAAGTTGCCGCATTCAATACAAAACTTGCCTTTGCCTGCCGGTTTGTGGCAAGTAGGACAGATTCTGTTAATTGGGCTCATGGCACCACTATTCGCCTGATTAACGGCCATCGCTTGAATTGGCGCCGCCGCTTGAACGACAGCCATCTGTTGGGATTCATATTGACCAGCATATGGGTTGCCAGAATTGGGCGCTTGATAGGCAGCCATGCCCATTGGATCTCCCTGACCACCGCCGGGCTCGCCTGTTTCTGGAGCAAAGTCCGCGGGGAGCGGTGAGCCATCGGGGCCCATTGGCCGGCGACTGGAGACGTTGTGTAACAAGTGCAAGCGAGCAATTTCTTCAATACCGCGCAAGTCAACCATCAACGGTTTGACTTCGCCGTACTCAGGATCGCCGGCTGGTGACAAATAAACCAGCGCGTGATGTTTTTCCATCCGCTTAATCGAATCGGTGTCGACCCGTGCTACTACTTGTTGGGAGTGAATTCTGTTCCAACTGGTGGGGAAAATGCCGAAGCCATTGGCCATATAGTGGTCGGCAATGCCGGGTACGACGACGGCATGTTTGCCGATTTCTTCGGAAAAGAATCGAGCGGTCGTTTCATCAGCGTTGTGCAAGCAAACTCGGATGGCGCTGTTGGAGAAAATCGTCTTGATTTCCGAACCACCAGAGCCGCCGCCGGCAGCATCGCCAGATTTACTTTGTCCACCGGAGATCTGGCTGATGTTTTGGAGAATGACCGTCAAACCGCCGTTGGCACCACGGACAACAGCCGATAACCTGCCTGCCAGATCGATATTCAAAGTTTGATATTCATCGAAGAAGGCGAATAACGGCAGAACGCTCTTAGTACCATATCTGGTGTGCAACGCCTGTTGCAACTGATAAACGAAACAAGAAGCAAGAGACTCAGCATCTGGACCTAAAGAAGCCGGTGCGCCGAAGATAAGGACTGTCGGGCTATGCATACAGGTCCTCAAATCAACGTTGGAACGTTCGGTTACCCGCAATACGTTCGGGTTCTTGAACATCCGCAAGCGGCCACGTACGCCTTGAATGTTTTTGTCCCAATCAGAGTCGGTACGAATGATTGAGGTCAACGTCTGAGTCAATTCGCTCAACTCACCGGAGTCTACCTCTGGATTGCTCTTCAAACGACGCAAGGATTCAACGATGTTGCGGCGGTTATTGACTAAACGCATCAATCCGCGCGGATTGCAAGGCAATGGCTGCACTTCGGCAGGTTGTCCATTCTCGTCTTCACCAGACACTTGAATAGCGCCCCACTTTAACAATTGAGCCAGACCAGCGATATAACCGTGGTCACGCTCTGCCCAGTGTTGCTCTTCCGGCGGCAGGGAATTTACGTCTTGCACGATCGATGAGGAAAAAGAAATTGAATCCAAATCGAGCGGGTTCCAATGAATGGAGGCTGAGTCCAACGGGTTGAAATAGAGAGTGTTAAAACCAGCATGCTGAGCTTCGGGCAACACTGAATACTTGAAGCCTTCCCGTCTTTCGTCCAAGTTTGGATCATTGGCTTTCGCTTCCAGAGCAATGATTACGCAAGGCTTGGCCAGCAACGCCTTGATGATCGCTCGCATCAATGTCGTTTTACCGGAACCGGACGGGGCAACCAGGAACATATTTTTATTTGGCAAGCGACCAAGTGGAATTGTTACCGGCAAGTGTGTGCGCGCCAAGAAGCCAAAGGGCAAAACCACACCATCCTCTTCCGTCCAAGCAGCATTGGGATTGCGCTTGCCCATCCGGCCATGACGTCTTAAGTTAGGCGGGCACAAATAAGAGCGCTCGTAATCGCGAGGATTCATCAAGCCAGACGGCGGGTTGAATGTTCTGATTGTTTGCCAGGGAAATAAGCGCTTCTTGTGAGCGGCAGCAATAATCAAAGCCAGCAACACAAGCGTCGGCAATAATATAGCGATTGATGTGGCATCCAAAAACCCGTGTGCCTTGTTCACATTATGCTCCGGCAATTGGGTTTCGGCTCGCCTGATCCCTTCCATGCGCAGACTCTTTCCTTGAATGGCCATACCAGCGGTTGGCGAGATGCCGGTGGTGGGATTTTGCAATGGACTGGGGGCGGCAGCGATTTGCGGTACAGCGCCATTGACGCCACCGGCAGAAAGCAGATCAGCTGTAGCACTGCCTGGCGCCAGGACCTGAGCCCCCGGCTGCAAAAGCGGATTATTGGGCGACAAAGTCAACGGTTGGGCAGAAGCCAGAGGTGATTGAATGGCCGACATTTGCCCGGCGGGAGCAGCACTGGGTACCATCATCTGACCAGGAGCAACCATTTGGGGAACAGCAGCCGTTTGCCCGAGTGCGGAGGCGATCGGTACCGTTGGCGGTGGCGGCGCTACGAGCATCTGTCCGGACGGGGCCGCGACCAGTGAACCATCTTGGGCGGCAGTCCCTTCCTGCATTTGCATGCGTCGCTGGTATTCAGCAGCAGTAATTACCTCACCGCTGTCGAGATCCTTGAAGCGGGTAATCACCCCTCTGTCATTTATCTGTGCTCTCCAGGTCATTGGGCTCTCCTTAGCCTGCCGCTTTAGGCGGTCTTACGAATTTTGCTGCGAATTTGATGCTGCAATCGGTCACCTTAACTTTGTCCTCCACCTTCGCTAATCCCGGCGATTCTTAATCCGTCCGCTGTTAGCTTAACCAGATATTCGTATTTAATTGGCCGCTGTTCGGTACCTTTGCCGGGTACAGAAAGAGTTTGCACGCCATCAACATAGATGACTATCGAGCCGTCCGCTTGCGGCTGACCGGCAGCAACTTTGTTGGCATTGAAAGTGGTTTGCAAACCAGATTGCGTGATTTGTTGAGCAATATCGGCCGTCCAGATATTTTGGCGATAGGCTTGAGCACATTCCGGCGTCATATACATGATCGCTTTTTCCTGACTGTTTTTAGCGGAAGCCGCACTCAGATCCCAGCTCAGTGGCAACCAGGCATTAATCAAGCCCAGGGCATCGCTGGCGCTGACCACCACCTGCGTTGCGGCTTGGCGAGCAGCAGCCGATGGTGTCGTATCAGCTGCTTGGGCCGGCTGGGATACCGCAGCACCATCTTGCGTCGCTTGACCGGTGACGTCCGGATTCATTTCATATTTCAAATGATGATGACGCCGCGGTTGCTGCGTCGATGGTGGCATAAATAACATGGTGAAAAGCATGCCGGCCATTAATCCAGCGAAACCGACCATGATTAGTGTCAGTTTGAACTTTTCTCCAGCTTGATAATCAAACATCATATTGCCGTTCCCTCAACTAGCCAGCAAATCAGGTGTGAATGTCTCGGGCGTGATGCCTTGCCCAAGCAAATGGCATGCCCAACGGGCATCACCTTTACACAGATCGATCATCCTGGCACGCATCGGCTGATCCGTATTCGGCTCAGTCGTGGCCACCCAGTATAAGAAGCGCGGTACGACCAACTTTACCACCCCTCGTGAAAGTTTATGATAGATGAGAAATGCATCTGAATATTCGCGATTTTTTCTGGTCAAATGCGATATCGCCGACATTTCTTGCGGCGTTAAACCACAAGCCTCGCGAATCAATTCAAAGTTGCTGGGGTCGTTGCCGAGAATAATCTTGATTGAGCTGTTGGTCGCCAGGTTGCGAGCGCGGTCGTCTCTTAAAAGGTCGCCCAGCTCCTGTGAGATACCAATAAACAAAAGCCCTAAGTGGCGGCTGGTGCGTGACGCATCTTCGACGAGGGTCTTGCCACCTTCATAGCGGAGCAAGCGCCACAACTCGTCTATGCAGAAGACAAAGCGCGCTGGCTTGCCTTGGAGCATTTGTTCTTGTTTGTGCTGCGCGGCCCGCCGCAAAACAAAATCAGAAACAAACAAAGTGACTACCGCTTCCAACGTCTTGTCGTGCGCGAGATCCGAAGTATCGAAGACCATCAACTGAGAATCCATCGGAATGGAGGTCGGTCCATCGAACAACTTGCCGAAGATCGCTCCCCGACAATAGAGACTCAAGCGATTAGCCAGATCTTCACAAGTTTCACCGCGTTTGGTCTTGGCACTGGCGGCAGCTTCATTCTTCAACCATCCGACCAGATCCGATTCAATCGGAATTCGCTTCTCAGCTGCACATTTTTTGTAAATGGACTGGATGCCTTGCATGAGAATCGGCTTTTCATCTTTGTTCAGTGCCTGTTCGCCCTGTTCGCCAAGCATCACCGAATGGAAGTTGAGTATCTTGATCACGTGCGATTCCGGAGGATTGGCCGGATCGATAGCGCTGCCGTCGGAAGCGTTGAGAGGCAGATCGTAGAGATTGATACAGACCGAGCCGTCAGGACCCAACCTAATGTAGGCGCTGTCATCATAGACCTCGGTCAGCATCTGGTAGCTGCCAGAACGGTCAATAATGACGGTCTTAGCCCCAGACAAAGTTTTCATTTGGATGATCTGTTGGGCGACCATCGATTTACCTTCGCCAGGCTGACCGAAAACTACACAAAGGGCGTTGGGCAATTTTTCATCGTAAGGATTGAGGAACACTGGCTCCAGAGTCTCTTTGGAAAATCCCAGCCAATCTCCGGCGGCTGAGCCCAATTTGGCGTGCACATAGGGGAATGAATTACGTAACGTCGGCGTCCGCACAATTTTGCCGCGCCGTACGAAATCCACACCCATGCCCGGCAAGCTACCAACCAGGAGAGCCTTTTGTTCATAGTAGCCAACGATAAAGCGGGCACCGCGGCATTGCGGGGCAGCTGAGCGTACTTGTTCGGTCGCTCGATTTAAATCATCAAGGGTGTCGCCAACCAAAGTGAAATAGACGGACATATTGAAGACTTCCATGTTGCTTGTGTACAACTCGGAGCCGATCTGAGCTGCTTCCTGCGCTTTCTCCGCCTCTTCCTGGTTCGGTGCTGAGCGCGGGCCGAGCAGTCCTTGATAAGTGTTGGCATGTGCTTGCGCTTGCTTGCGTTGCATCTGTTTGCGGAAGACATCTTTGTCCAGCTTGTGCGCAAAGATATTCATCCGCCACTCGCAATTCAAGCGAAGAAGCGGTGATAGCCATAACGGACCAGTGCGTTCCGGCAAGCGATTCATATAGAGTGTACGCATATAACGACCAGCCTCTTGCGGCCCGTCGGCTGTCTCTATTTTCTCTTCACTGTAGTCGCTGATAAAAACATGATCGGGCTTGCTAAAGTCATAACGTGATTCGGCCAACTGAGCACGCAAAGTCATCGGTTCGGCGTCCGGGAAAATGCGCCTGAGACCAGCTGGAATTGGCTTAGCTACCGGACGTTGAGGAGTCGGCAGCGTTGCTTCCGGCTCCGCTCCCAATTTCGGATTAAGCTCGGTGTAAACCATGCGGAAATATTCAGTCGCGGAGAGCGGACGGGCTGTCATGCCACAAGCGCCAAGCTGGGACACGTAACCGTTGGCTCTCTGAATCAATGTATTGACATTTTTCTGATGGGCATTTAGCGACTGTCGGGCCGCCTGATTGGTGAATACATCAGAGATATTGCCGACAACGCGGTCGAGCCAGTTTTGATTCTTGGCCTGCGGTTTGGGAGGCTTATAGGAAAAGGTGACATAGAACTTGAGTTCCGGAATGAAATTTTTGGCAAGCAGAAAAGCCTCATCGTTTTCCACCACCCGTGCGACATACTTGAGAAAATCGTCATCGATAACCTCCACTGGATGGCGGGAAAAGTATTCTCGTTTGCTGATGTTGTGGCAAACAATGGTCAACTGGACTGAAGTGTCAATGGCGTTGAGAAAGCCGGTAAAATGGTCCATCAAAGAGACGAGGCGCACTTCATCGAAGCCGCTGACATGAACGCCATCTAGTTCGTAACAACATCTGTAGCTGCCATCTTTCAGAACAAGAATACCGAGCGCTGATTGATCGTCTTGAAATAAATCCCACAAGGGTAAGAGTCCAGCCGCCGAGATATGCGGGCGTGGCACAGCCAAGGGTGGCAGCTTTGCCAAGCCCTCTGATGTTGGGCTTGACTGCCCAGCTGCTTGCTTGATCTTGTCTTTGCCGCCTTTGAGTAAGCCTAACAAGCCGTTTTCTTTTGTATTGAATCTGCTGATTGCGGAGACCATTGGTTTTACTCTCTATTCAAGGAAATCGGGAAGTTCTTCGTCAAGGAGAAACCGAACCGGATTGGGATCGGGACCGGGCATAAAAATTTGAGCAGTGCCGAAAAAATTGAGGATTGTTTCCCAGTGCGAGGCGGAGTTGTTGATGGTGACCAGGCTGTAGAGCGGTCCCAGCAAGCCGACGAAAATGCAAAAATCAAGACGTAAGTCTTGTCCGCCTACCTGCACTGGATTCATCCAGGAGTACAGTTGCGTGGCCACAATCAAACTGATCATGCAGCTGATTAGCTGATCATAGCGAAGCCCGAATAATTTCGGCTTATCATCTAGGTTGAGTGGGGTGATGTCTTCCATGCTTCTCTTGTCTTTAACTTAACTGGCTAATGCCTGCGGTGCTAGTGATACGGTAGATTGTTCAAATTCTTGAGATTCTTGGCTGTCTCTTGTTGTAGATAATTCAGCCGTTTGTTCGTCGAGATTATCCCGGCGCAGGCAGAAAATTTCCTCCACTAAATGTGGTGGCAATAGAGTGGCTTGCGCATTGCCAGCGACCGCCAGAGCGATCTGATGATGGATCAGTTCTTTCGGTAACATTGAACGCCGGTCGATTGATTGATAGCGGCTGATCGCGGCTTGGAAATCGCCCATTTGTCTCAAAACTTCGCCCATTATGTAGTTGTAGCGCTGGCTGTTGCCCTGCCAGTTTGGAGCGGTTAAAGCCTGGTCTATTTGATAAGCGGCAAGCTTCAGCCATCGCAGACACTCTGCCTCAGTACCAAAACCGCAAGCAGCCTCTTCGCGAGCAGCCCAGAGACCGTTTAAGGAGACAACAGCCAGGTCAATTAGCGCTCTGCCTTGACGGCGACCGGTAAGGACAGCAAAACCAAATATCTTCGACGGCAGCACATCTGCCGCCCGCGGCAGTGATTGAGGATCAATCATAATGTCTTGCGTAAAGCTGTTGATCCACCAGGCAAATCGACAAGCCGGGCAAAGCGCCATGAAAGCAGCACGCAAGGCCGGTGCCGGCAGAATTCTATGCAAATCTGTCTCCACCGGTGATTGCCAGGTCAGAGCAGGCATCTGCTCAATATTTGGGGTGGCAAAGCGAAACCGGCACTCGGGACAACTTACTGAAATATCGTTGAGGATGAAATCTTCGATGACCTGCATAGCGGCAAATGCTCAGATGGCGGAGGAAATCTCGTACTCCATTAGATTAGGCCTTAATCAGGCCGGGTAAATTGGGGGGACTCCCACAACCATGGGAAGACTACGATGAAATCCTGATTTTTCTGAAAATTTCTACGGTGTGCGCCGGCCGCCGCCTGTCGGCACTCTGGGAGTGAGCGAGGCTAGCACGCTTTTGACCGCGGCATCCGTCGCATTCTCTGGTCGCACAATGCCTTGTCTAACCATAGCGCGCACTACTTGTACGTTCGGTACGCCGGTGCCGCGCGCTCCTTGCATGCCATTAGGTTGGATACCGAGTTCGCGAGCCAATTGAGCAGCGTTTACGTCGATAGCCGAGGCTTTGTCCACTGGATAGCCCTGGTTTTCCATCTGCACCAGTGTGTCAATTAACTGCGGTCCATGATCCCTGAATGTCTCGGCAGGGAAGATCTTGGCTATTTTAGCGGCGGCAGCATAATTCTCTTCCGGTTGTTGCACCAGCACTGATTGATATTTTTCATTGGCAAAATGGGAGCCGGTCAATCCGCGTTCGATCATTTGCACGGACATCTGTTGGACAACGCTTCTCGGTGGCGGCGCCTGCCCGGTCGAGGCAAAGCCTTTCGTTAAGCCATCCATAGCCAGATAAGCAGTAGATGGGTCAGTATTGGTCTGCTCAATAATGCCGGCCACATTCTCCACTAAATCGACATCTTTGCAGTTGTCAAAACCGCTTCTCGAACCGATCTCGTGTACAGCCTGAACTTGGGCAGGCTTAATATATTTAGCGCGCTCAGCCATATAGACCTGCTTCACCATTGGATCAGCATCGGCGCCCAAGGCATCGTCGGTAATCTCATGGAGATAAGGAATCATGCTGTTGATGTGCGCGGCTCTCTTCCAGCCCGAGGACTTGACTGTCGCGTTTTGAGCTGCAGCCCGACCGTAGTCGTCTGGTGCAATACCCGCTTGGCTAAGAGCCTGGTTGGACTGATCGAATTGCGGGTTAAAGGGTGAGCTTGGTGCCGTCGCATCCAAAAGCATATTGACCGCTTGTGCCTGGCGCGGACCGGTCATCTGACCGAAGCGTTGTCTCAAATAGACCGAGTAGGCATTGCCGCCCGGTTGATCGTTAACGTAGTCTTCAGCGCCATGCTGTGCTTGGTCGAAGGAGGCAAACATCGCTTTTTGTTTGGTGTACTTACCTTGCTTGAAGCTGTTACCGTCATAGGCCAGCAAATTCGCGCGCAATTGTTCGCCAACAGTCTCCGGTCGATCGCCGCCAGCATCGATCATCGATTGACGCACGGCATCATAACCAACTGGATCGTTAGTATAAGTTTCAGCATAACCGGAAGCGATCACTTGCATCGCTTTTTCCACCGGTGTCGCACCTTGGCGGTGACGGATTTGGTGAACACCGTCCTGACTGTGGATTACGCCAGCCGGCCCTTGGGACGACTCCATGAATTGGACGCCATCAAACGTGCGACCTCTATAAGCCGTATCGCGCCAGGGCAACTGCCAATAGTTAGGCTGACCATAACTGGCAAAGTTGTCGAGGCCAGGCGGCTGATAATTGCCGCCGCTGCTACCGCCGCCGGGAAGATGCGGGCCGACGGGAGAACCGGTGAAGAGCTGGTCGATTGTCCCACTATTGCCGCCACCACCGGCATTGCCGGGATCGGTTGAGGTCGTCACTACACTTCTGCCGGCAGTAGGAGAGCCAGTCACAGCACCTGCGGGAACAAAGGTGACATTGACATGACCGGGTACGCCACCGGGGGCCGCCGTGTTACCAGAAACCGGTACGCTCACTGTTACCGCTCCCGGCACCGCAGAAGCAGCTCCAGGCACCGCTGTTGCCGTAGCACCAGGCTGAGTCGGTATAACTAAGGGTGGCAGGCCTGCCTGACTTGGTGATTGACTCAACGATTGGCTGGTTTGCAAATTCGGCGTTACACCCAGTACTTCGGGACTTAGCGCTGCTGCTGCTGCCGCTTCGGGCGCCCATCCTTCAGCAATGAGCATTTCACGCACGGCTGCCATTCTCGCTCCGCCTGCGCTCGCCCCCGCGACCGGTTGCACTCCACCGCGAATGGTGGCAGGGTCCAGCCGATCGGCCGAGGTCGGGTTCAGGCGACTGAGTACTGCCGCTGCTCCGACCACTCCAGCATTCAAAAGATTGAGATTAGCATTGCGTTGAGAATCAGGCGTAGTCACAGAAGCGCCCGCGCCCTCCGTTCTCAAGCTCTGAGTAGTACTTACCGAGGGCGGTCCCGGCGCTCGTCCCTCTCTAACTGTGGCGTCAGTCTCTAAATTTGTAGCAGTCGCACCCGGCACCACTTCTACGTCCTGGCTGGCTTTTTCGTCTCTGGGTGAGCTAGCAGAGGAAAAAAGCTGGGTCTGCCCTGAAGCTGGAGTTGAGTTTGGTTGGTCGGTCTGTCCGCTGCCAGCGTTTTTGGCGGCCATTGCCGTGGCCATGGCCAAGAGACCCTGGGCTGTCTTATCTTTTAGAGTTTCATTTTCACCGGTAACAGCTGTCAGCGGTTTTCCAGTTACATCGGCGGTGGTGGACTTAACTGCAGATTGTTGCCCGGCATTCGGTCCGGTCACCACTTCAGCCACTTCAGGCTGATTATCTGGTGACGGTGATGACGCAGGGTCAGATTTAGGATCAGGCTTAGCATCAGGTCCAGAGGCCGCGGTTTGCAATTTCGGGCTAGTGGTGGCCGCAGGTGTTGTGGTGTTTGTTGCTTGGCTGCTGTTAGTGGTCACTGCCGCCACTGCCCTTGCTACTGGAGCTTCAGCGCCGAGAAAAGCCAATAATCGCTCACGTTCTTGTGCTTTACGGGCCGCTCTTTCGGGGTCAGATGCGCTTGGAGGCGAACCAGGGCCGGTAGCGTTACTGGTAGTGGCAGTGGTAGTGGTAGTGGCAGCAGTAGTGGTACTGGTCAAATTAGCATCAGCTGTTGTCGAGTCGGAAGTGGGACTGGTCGAAGAACCATCACCAGAGCCACTGCCATTGGGTCGTTCAGAGCTGCCAGTCGGTGGCACGAGTGGATTAGTAGGCGAACCATTAGGACTCGAAGGACTCGAAGGACTCGAAGGACTCGAAGGCGTTGATCCGCTGCCGGGCTGTCCGGGTCTGCCTGACCTTTGGCCAGGCGCAAGAATTGCATGTCCATTATCACCAAAGAGTGGGGTGTCCCCGCCTTTGCCCTTAGCGCCGTCCTGGGCAGCCCTGCCCTTTACTGCTTGAAACTGGTTGTAGAGTTCACGGTCACGCAAAGGCATCGAGCCGGAAGCGATCTCTTTTGTTTGGGCCAAGCCACGGGCACCAAATTGCTGGTTTTGGAAATAATCGACAGCTTGCATGGAACGCTCGTAGGCCATGGCGCCAACAGCACCAACAGCCATTTTCAATCCATCGGTGACCATGCCTGCGGAAATGAATTCCGAAGCCGGGCTGATTTTCGCTTTAGCGATAAACTCGGGCACGGTAATCATCAATTGCAAAACACCGACAGCCATGATGATTTTGCCCCAGGGATTGTAATCAGAGTAGAGCACAATGACCATGATCTTCAGCATGCCAACCCAAACAAACGTCCAAAGGCTTACTTCGACGAAGGAGCGAACGAAGCCCGAGGTAACGTTTTCGGTGTCAGGCGTGGCAAAGAAAACTAAGAAGATCGGGGCGAACATATATTGAGCCGTCAAAATTGCCGTCTGGATCGCTTTCAAAATCAGCAAATAGATGATCTGGGTAATCAAAACGACGCCGACGAATAAATAGATGAGCAAACCAGCGAAAGCGATGACATCGCCGACAGTGCCCAAAATCACACCGCCCGCCGCTCCTAATATTAAGGGGGCAAAAGCATTACTCAGCAGGGCGACGCCGGACACCAACCCACCTTTAACCGCCGAAGCCATTGCTGTGTCCAACATGGCCACCTGATCAGCGGAATTGAAATAAATCGCTTTGATCATTTCGTTGGTGATTTGAATCTCAAAAGCATAAATTGTCGGCCAGGCAAGCATCAAACCGGCAGTGAAGATCAGCCTGCCGACAGCGCTAATTACGCCAGCGCCACCGCGCCAGGCAGCTTCAGCCCAGAACTTCCAAATGCAGAGAATGAAAAGTAGGAGCAAAAGATCGACAGCAACGCCGTACATAACAGCAGCGCCCTGCCGGACATAAGGAGAGATATCATCTGCCGGTCCCGCAGTAGAACCAGGAGCAACACCATTTTGCACGCCATTGACTGCAATATTAGGATTGAGTACGAAAGTGCGCAAAACGATGGTTAAGAAGTGCACTGTGTCTGCAATCCAACCATCGATAAACTCTGTCAGCCAGCGACCGATCAGCTGACCGATATTTTGAAAGAGGTTGTCGACGAGATCGTCACCCCAGAATTTGACAATACCTTCATAGGTATCGTTAATGACACCGACTTCGGTGCCTTCCTTCAGCTGCTGATTGGTTGCCTGAATGACTGCCGTTGTATCTTGCTCTGCTGCTTGGGTGATCAGATTGACCTGGTTCATGCTCTCATCGCCAAAGTTCTGATCGGTACTTTGCGTGTTTACAGCAGGAGTTTTTAAAATAGTTGGTGAATTGGGATCGAGCGCTTGGTTATTGGGATCAGAAGAGGTAGGAAGATTGGCTTGGGCGAAAGCAACTAAAGCAAAATTCGGCGCCAGCAAGAGAAAGAGCGCGCTAAGCACGAGGAGCAATTTTTTGTGGCTAATGCTGTTCAATATCACAGCGCTTTGTTTCCGAAAGTCTTTGTGGGGTTAAGATAGGGAGATATTAATCGGCAGGATAGAGACTGTCATTGGGGAAATTCCCATGCAAGGCGCTCAGCAGTCAACTTTAATGATAGGTAGCCGGTCTTAGCTAATTCTCTTGCTGAATTTTCTTCTTTGTTGTCTTGGAGCATTCGCATCCAGTAGATGGTCCGGCAGATGGCAGGGAACTGGCGTTCTTGTTTAACAAGCATGCCGATATCCAACAGGCAACAAGCAGACATGCACGAACGGGCCGGCACTTGAAAAATGCCGACCCGCTCAGTACTTTTTTTGCGGATTAGAGACCGCCGCCCAGACCACCGAAGTTGTTGATGGCGAAGGTGCCGAGCAAGTGGCACGCTGTTGGGCCGCCGAAGCCGATGCCGAGACCTTTGGCTACGTTCATGGCGGATTCACCACCATCACGTTGACCGAAGGCGATCTTCATACCAGCCATCGAGCAGGGAACCGTTGACAGAGCGGTGACGACGCGGGAGATGTCTCTTGCCGTGTCATAGCCGTAGTCAGCCAACATACCGACTTCGTTTGCTTGTCCGAATGACGGGTCAACTGCTGCACCTACTAAACCACCAGCTGCATGAGCGGCATGGTCGTAAACACCAATAGCCATGAGTAGAAGTTGTGGAGCGAGCATAAATCCAACACGGGCTGCTGTTTTGAAGGCCCGTGAGGCGACCACTTTCTTCGAAAGTGTTTTGAGTGTAGATACCATGTCGAACCTCCTTAGGGGGATGTGTTTGTGTTTCGTTCGCCAACGAATGCTTTAATGTCTCTTGTTGAGCAGCGTGGCGCTTACGCTGGTCGTAGTTGAGTTGCCTGCACCGATACCGGTGGGCAAGGATGATCCACCTGGTATAAAGCCTTGGCCGGGCCGTAGCTCTGTACGATTGGACCGTGAGAGGGGATACTTGAATGGGCGACAACTGGTCGCATAGCAGCCGTTCTGCGAGGAGCAATTCTGGCAGCGGCTTTCGGCTGAATAGTTGGGCTAAAAGCTAGTGGAGTTGCATTATGAGCAACAAGCGGTACCTGACTAATCGGTTTGCCAAAAACTGATTGGAAATCCTTAGGCAGTTGGGCCGGTTTGGGAACGACAGTGGCCACCACAGTTGGCTGAGCCACTGGCGTCACTGCTTTAATAAAACTTGGATCGCCAAGAACCGAACTTACTTTGGGCACTGAGCCGCTTCTCACCGAAGCCGGTGGTGCGAATGTGGCCAGGGCATGGCGGTATCTGCCGCCGGTCGGTTCTTCGACCTTGTAAATGTTGGGAGCAAAGTTAAATCTGTTCGCCTTGGTGCTGCCATCTTCATCAGAAGCGTGTGCCGCTTGGGTGAAGGCAAAGCCAGCTGCGGCGGTCAGTATTAAAGATAGGGAAGTGAATTTTTTCATGACTGGACCTACCACATCGAATACGGAACACGCGCACCATAATTGATCAACGAGCCACCGAACATGCCAGTGCTGTAGGCACCGTATGCAGGAGAGCGCGACATCATCAGGGCACCCACCATGGCACCACTACCGAACATTGCAGCCATGCTCGCCGCATGGGCAAGACCGGTTAATTTCGACGTACTATTTTTCTTGTTTGTCGGTTGTTGCTGCACTTGTCCAGTTAATGTCTGGCTTTGATTGGCGGCTGGTGTCGGTTGACCATTTCCGCCCATCCATCCGGATTGCCCTAATTGACCGGCTTGCTGCGGGGCATTATTCATATTAGGATTCATGCCTGGCGCTTGCATACCGGGCGCCTGATTAGCCATTTGTGGCGGAGCCATTTGGGCTTGCTGATTGGCAATCGGTTGGGCGTTAGGGTTGTTCATAAGCGATGCATAAGCAGCTTTCCGCCATTCTTGCGAAGTTTGCATTTCTTGGGGAGGAAGTTGTGCTGGTTGTTGTGCAGGCTGAGCAGAGACAGCAGGCGCATTAAATGAATTAGTCTGCGCTGCTTGCATCGCTGCACCAGCATTAGCATCAAGTGGCACCACTTCCGGTGGCAGAAGCGAATCTTGACTCGGGCTCGCGCTTTGAGCTTGAGCTGCCGGTATATAGATTAACGATTGGCCAGCCAGAGTTGTGAGAAGACTAAGCGCAATAGCTGATTTAAGAGCAATTTGCTTGCCATCTCTTTTTGACTGGTTGTTCATTGAGCTTCTCATCGTTATTCCGTCCAAAGGGCGTTTGTGGGTCCAATATAGGGGTTAATCTGGCGGGTGGAAAGCGGGGGGATTCCCACGATCATGGGGAAATTCCCCCTTTAACTCGACTCGACATTAGAAGTTGGTCTCCACGGCGATCGGATTCAAGCGCGGGGCAACTTTATCGTCGACACCGATGTTAGCTGGATTCCAGGGTTGGAAGTTGAAGCCGAAATCGGTTGTCTTGTTGGTGTAGATGCCACTACCGTGAAAACCTTGGCCGTAATCAGTTGATTGCTGAGCAGTCAACAAGCCGATCGGCGAGTGACGAAAGACGTTAGCACCGTAGTCTTGGATTGTTGTATCGGTAGAGATAACGGTGGGTCCGCCGCCATATACACCGGGCGATAAGATCTTCATACGGGGACCGCCGCCCAGGTCGACTGAACTTTGATAGTTGTCGTTGTTTATTCCAGGTCCAGCGTTGTTGTAGCCAACACCGGTAGGAATACCGTAGGGCAGACCCCAGCCAGCCAGAGGACCCATTTCCGTAATTTCGTCCTGATTCGGTCCGCCACCACCTAAAATGCTAGGCAGCTCTTGGAAGGCGAACTCGTCTGTCTTTTGACCAGGACGGCGGAATTTGGGAATGCTACCGAAATAGCCACCTGTACCAGGAAGAATACCGCCAATTGGCACTGGGGTTTGTTCAGCCGGGTTAAAGGGAGCGCCGGGCGATTGCAAATACGGAGGAATCGCGCCCGGGGCCGAAGATGGCGGCGGAATAAATCCGCTCAAAGCTGGTCCTAAGACGCCAGGTGGTGTCAGCGAGGGCGGTCCGAGCGGCAGGCTCAAGCCGGTTTTACCTTGATCGATCGAGTTCGATGGTATGGCCGGCACCCAGGGCATCAATTCAGCCGGTAAAGGCTGTCCAGGCGGACTCAATGGCGGCACTGTGCCTTCACCGGGCGGCGGCGCTGGTCCAGGCGCTGGCGGCACCAAAGGCGGTGTGATCAAAGTGCCCGGTATATAAGGATCGTAAAAGGTCGTCGTGCCTTGTGCAAATGCGCTCGGTACGGTAATCGCACCAACGGCGAGGCCGGCAATCGCGACTTTCAGTAATTTATTGTTGAACATAGTGGCCTCCTAAGCCGTTTTTGATACTAATAAGGGGCAATGGTTTGTCTGGCTTGCAGATCCGGTCCCTGAAAAAGGGTGTGCAAGCCTGTGCCCGTATCTACATAAGATGAATTTGGTAAATTGGGTTGAGCGTTGCGCTGACAGCCATACTGACCGGGATAATTACAGATCCGCGGACGATCGTCCTGTTGGTTTACAGGGCCGACACGGTCCGGGTTTTGCAAAATGGGGTAACCGTAGTCATTTGTTTTGGCATTGTTGCCGAAATAGAGTCCATAATCTTGTGTCGATTGACGCCCAGTTCTAACAGTGGGCGGATCGCTATCCGGCAAACCACCTTGCGGGCAGACATTTACTTGTAGGGCATATGGCGATTCACCGGCAGGTACTTGTAATACCGAGGGGATGGCACCAGGCATCGAGGATGGTGCTGGGATAGAGCCACTCAAATCGGGACCTAGTGTATAAGGCGCCGTCAGGCTCCCAGGACCGTACGGTAAGGAGAGCTGGTTGCTGCTTTGATCAATTGAATTAACTGGAATGCTGGAATCCCAGGGCATTAAGTTGGCCGGTCTGGCCTGACCAGGATTGATACCGGGGGCAGCCGTGCCATTACCTTGGGCAGGTGCTGGACCGCCGGCTGGCAAAGTGTTCGGCGGTGTGACCTGTTCGCCTGCTACATAAGGATCTGTGGATGTTGTCGTGGCCTGCGCCGAGGCCGGCTGAGAGCAAACCACAACTAAACCCCAGATCGTTAAGATCATTGTCGCGACGGTTATTCGAGCCATTTGCTTTTTATTCACTGGTGAAAGGGCATCTTTAACAAAGTCGGGGGGGCGAAGGCGCTCTGATTACACGAGCGTGACAATAAGGTAGCCCGCCGCCGGCTCGTTGTCTTGGGTGGTTTTACGTACTACCCCCCGGTTTTGCCCACTGTTTTGCAAGAAAAGTGCCGGGCGGGCAGCCGGCAGAAATCCGCTGGCTGCTCGGGGCAATTAGCCGAATTATCTGCGGACCATTTAATGAAGGAGGCAATCTTAATGGCGAAATGGCGAATGAGGGTGGAGGCGGACAGACCTGATTAGGCAAAAATTGTCAGATCTCATTTCTATTTGATGTTAATTCGTGGCTCATCTAAAGACTGTCACCATATATGGGGCGCGGCACTGGACCCTAATACAGTTGAGCCGCCGCCGGTGATACCAAGAGGAAAACCAACCTGGAGCAAACAAAGACCTTACAGGCGGTGGCAAAAATTTTTTGCTAAAAACTGCAAATTTGCGTTTATCATATTGGGCAAGAAAGGGGGGGCATGTGAGCACTCAACATTCCGAAGCTTTACAAAGCCCATTTAGTACCGACTCAAAAGGCCTGCACGAATCCGCAATTGAACTCGACGGCCTCGAGCATCTCTTCAGATGGGCATCAGAAATGGTGGCAGATGGAGAAGACCATCGGGTACGTCAGGCAAGGGACAAAAGAATCCGCCGCGAAGTGCTCGAAGTTGTGCAGAAGGCGCGAGAGCAACAAGCTGCTTATCAGGCACTGGAGGAAGCGTCCTATCTCCAGCGTCGAGTAATTGCCCTCTTGCAAAAATTGACCGAGCTGAGTGAAGAGAACGCCTTGCTCAAGCAAGTAATGGTCAGTCAGTACTATACTTTGCAAAAATTACCTCACCTGGAAGGGCAACTTAAGCAGATGCGGACGCTCGAATTCGAGCGCGAAGCAGCAGTGACAGAACGTCGTTATCTTATGGACGGGCTAGCTAAGTTGAAAACGGAGCGAGATATCCTCGATGAGCTCGTCACTACCTGCGAACAGGAAAATCAACGCGCCGCTCAACTTCTCAGTGAAGCACGCTCAGAGCTGGCTGAACTAAAATCGAGACGTTGGTGGCATTGGCTGAAACCTCTCTTCAATTGGTTGACAAAAGAGGTCGTTAGCCGTCCTGCCCATCAAATTTGATTTTCAGCTTGCCCTCGAAGCCTCGCTCACTCGGTTGAAAGTATTGGCGGCCGCTCAGCTCCTCTGGTAGGCATCGCATGTCTTCGGCTTTGCCGCTGGCAAAATCGTGTGCATACTGATAACCTGCCCCGTAGCCTACCTCTTTCATCAGTTTTGTCGGCGCATTACGTAAATGCAAGGGGACCGGATGTTGAATTGTGTTCAAGGCATCCGCCGCCGCCTTTTCATAAGCGCGATAGATAGCGTTTGATTTAGGGGCGCAAGCCAAGTAAACCACAGCCTGAGCCAGAGCCAGCTTCCCTTCCGGCATACCGATCAACTGGACGGTTTGCATGGCAGCCAGCGCCTGGGTCAAAGCATTAGGTGCTGCCAGACCGATGTCTTCGCTGGCGAAACGCACCACCCGCCTGGCTACATATAAAGGATCTTCGCCAGCTTCCAGCATGCGTGCCAACCAATACAAGCTGGCGTCGCAGTCCGAATTGCGCATTGACTTATGCAGCGCCGAGATCAAGTTGAAATGATTCTCGCCTGTTTTGTCGTATTTAAGGATGGCTTGTTGAATGGCATCTTTCACGTCGCTCTCTGATACTGCTTTGGACGCCCGCCTTTGAGAGAGCAATACAGCCAGCTCTAGACTATTCAAGGCAGTGCGGGCATCGCCAGACGAATAGACAGCGATCAAATGCAACATGTCTTCGGCGATCGACACCGTTTCTTGTCCCAGCCCTCGTTCGCAATCGCTCAATGCTCGCTGCATGATCTCGACCAGATGCCCTTCGGTTAGTTCGTGCAGGACAAAGACTTTCATGCGCGAAAGCAAGGCCGAATTGATCTCAAACGATGGATTCTCAGTCGTCGCTCCCACCAAAACAATGGTTCCGTTTTCGACATAAGGCAAGAACGCGTCTTGTTGCGCCTTATTGAAGCGGTGGATCTCGTCGACAAAAAGGACCGTCCGCCGTCTCTCCATGTTAAAGAACGCTTCCGCTTCGGCCATGACAGTCTTGATCTCCTTGATACCGGAAACAACGGCCGAGAAAGAGATCCACCGGCATGTCGTCTGCCCGGTTAGAATGCGAGCCAAGGTTGTCTTTCCAACCCCGGGCGGTCCCCAAAGAATAAAGGAGGCGAGCTGACCGCTCTCAATCATCTGCCTCAAGACACCATTCTCATTGAGCAAATTTTCTTGGCCAACAAACTCAGCCAAGGTGCTCGGACGCATCCGATCGGCTAGTGGTGCTTGTCCTGTTTTGATTTCTACCATGAAACGATGGGAGACCTATGGCAACCGGGAGAGTATAGCCCGAAAATATAAAAGTACAGACACAGCGGCCCGATACCTATCTAAAGCTCTCTTTCTATCATGGAGGACAGCTCAGGTGCTTTAGCGAAGCACAAGAAGTGGTAAAACCGAAGCCAAAATTGAAAATAGGAAGACGACAATCATCACCCAGATGACCGGTTTATAGATTTTGCGAAACTTGGAAAGCATTTTTGGCGTTCGTCCTTTTTAGATATTTTCAGAGAACTTATTTTTCAGAGAACATTGTATGGGGTATTGGCCGCGAACTTTATTCTTGCACAGGTTGAGGCGATTGTTGAGAGGCATTGTGCTCAGCTAAACCAATCTTGTTTACTTCATTCCCCACCCGTCCCCGCCGGATTCAAAGCTGCGTACAGAGTTTGAGCCAACGTTTTGGAGATGCCATTTACTGCTTGCAATTCAAGTAGCGAAGCGGCCTTGATCTTATCGAAGGAGCCAAAGTGATCGAGAAGAATCTTGCGGCGAGCCTTGCCTACGCCCGGCAGCTGATCGAGTTCAGACATGATCGATCGTTTAGCTCGCCTCTTGCGGTGAAAGGTAATAGCAAACCGGTGCGCCTCGTTCCGAATTCTCTGGAGAAGATGCAATGCCTCGCTGCGGCGCGGTAAGAGAAGCGGGGCTGAGCGACGAGGCAAATAAACTTCCTCCTGCTTTTTCGCCAAACCGATGATCTCGATTGGCAACTCCAGTTCAGCCAGCGCCTCGCAAGCGGCAGAAAGTTGTCCTTTCCCTCCATCGATAATGATCAAGTCGGGCAACGGTTTTTTCTCCTGGCGAAGCCGCCCATAACGCCGTCCAACAACCTCCTTCATGGAAGCAAAATCATTGGCTTGCCCTTCGACACTCTTGACCTTAAATGTCCTGTATTCGGATTTTTTCGGCAGTGCATTTTCGAATACCACCAGGCTTGCCACGTTATCTGTGCCTTGAATATTGGAAATGTCAAAACATTCAATCCAGTGAGGCTCCCTGGCCAGACCAAGATCAGCCTGCAAGATGCTCATGACCTGCATTAGTTTGGCGTCGATTTCGCTTTGATTCTGGATCTCCCTGGTCAAGGAATTGGCCGCGTTTTTCTGGGCCATTTCGATCATGCTTGTTTTGCCACCACGCTGAGGGACTGTAACCTTCACCGCATGTGGTGCTTTACTATTCAGCAGCTCAAGGAGGGCACCTTGATCCTCGATCGAATGCTGCAGCATAACTTCATGGGGAACGGCGATGTCTTCGCAGGTCGTGTAGTATTCGTCGATGAATCTTTGATATGCTTCGTCCCAGCCAGTTTTATCCAACAAGACTAAATTAACGGTCTCAGCCGAGATCATTTTACCTTCGCGCACTTTCAACAAACTGATCGAAATCATTTTTGCCGTATGTGCCTCCGCGACTATGTCTTGGCTCACCTTTTGGCTCTCGAAAAACACTTGTTGTTTTTCGATCATCCGCTCAAGCGCTTGCAACCGATTGCGGATTTTGGCCGCTTGTTCAAAATCCAGACGGTCTGCCGCTGTCTCCATTTCCGCTTTCAATTGGCTAACCACCTCCGCCTGGCGCCCGGCAAGAAATAGCTCCACTTGTTTGACCATATTGTCGTATGTTTCAGCTGTCACCAGATTTTGGCACGGTCCCAAACACAAGCCGATATAGAAATTCATGCACGGTCTGTCTTTAAACAAGGGTGTGCGTCTTTGCCGCATGGGAAAGACTTTGCGCAATACCTTCACCGTCTGCCACATGTTGCCGGATTCAACGTAGGGCCCAAAGATGCGAGCGCGCGGATTGTCCTTACGATATCTGGCTGGATCTCTGACCATCACCAGCCGTGGAAACGGCACATCATAAGTGATGGCCAGCCACGGGTAACGTTTATCGTCTCTGAGCGAGACGTTATAGCGCGGATGATGCTGCTTGATCAGCGTTGCTTCAAGCAGTAAGGCCTCTTTTTCCGAATTGGTGAGAATTGTGTCGAGCGCTGCCACTTTTGGGATCATCACCGCCAGCTTCGGGCGCTCCCGCCAGGCGGTCTCGCTCCAATAAGAACGCACCCGCGAGCGCAGGCTGACGGCCTTACCTATATATATGATTTGTCCCAGCTCGTCCTTGAATATGTAAACACCGGCGGCGTCTGGGACCACCGCCAACTGCTTGGCTAGCTCATCGGATTTGACTAAAGTCATCACTTTTAGTCTATCTCGCCCTCAGCAAAAATCGCCTCAGGCGGGGCCAGTTTTTCATTCAAGCCCGGCAATTCAACTGGACACCGGGCATCACCTTGACCAATGCCTGAGACAAGTATTCAACACCAATTACTTCCATATTCTCGAAGTTCGTGGTCAAAGGTAAATTACCTTCAGGCACCAGAGCGCGTCTAAATCCGAGTCTGGCTGCCTCCTTCAGACGTTGAGGTAACCCCACTACCGGTCTCACCTCGCCGGTCAACCCAATCTCGCCAATACAAAGCAGGCCGGGATCCATCGATCGATCGAGAAGGGAGGTGGCTATCGCTAAGGCGATACCTAAATCACCGCCGGGATCGCTAACATCCAGACCGCCGACAATATTTACATAGACATCGTTATGCGATAGAGCCAAGCCGGCCTTTTTCTCCAAAACAGCAATTACCTGAAGCAAGCGGTTGTAATCGAAACCGTTGGCTAGACGCCTCGGATTGGGGTATGGGCTGGCGCTGACCAATGCTTGCACTTCCAAAAGCAGAGCCCGATTGCCCTCACCACCGGCAATTACAGCTGTACCCGACGGCGCCTGCTGTCGTCCCAATTTGCTCAGCCGATCGCCTAAAAGCAAAGCGCTCGGATTATCGACTTCCACTAAACCGATATCGGTCATCGAGAAGATAGCGATCTCTTGGGTTGCGCCGAATCGATTCTTAGCCGCCTTGAGGATGCGCAGCTGCCGCGCTCGATCGCCCTCAAATTGCAAGACTACATCAACCATATGTTCGAGCACCCGCGGTCCGGCGATTGAACCATCTTTGGTGACATGGCCGACGAGCAAAGTGGCAATATTTTGGGCCTTGGCTGCCGAGATCAAGATGGCAGCACTTTCCCTGACCTGGCTGACCGAGCCAGGCGCGCTGGCAATCTGAGGATGGTAGATAGACTGAATGCTATCGATAATCGCTACCCGGGCATTGGTCGTTAACATGCTTTCGCGAATGCTGGCTACGTCCTGACAGGCGTTAACCAAAATGTCTTCACCGGAGACCGCTAAACGCGATGCTCGCAAACCCACTTGTGTCCTCGATTCTTCGCCGGATACATATAAGACTTTGTGTCGGCCAGCAATCTCACGCGCTACTTGCAAAAGCAAAGTGGACTTACCAATACCTGGATCTCCCGCCAACAGAACAACCGAGCCCGGCACCAGCCCACCACCTAAAACCTCATCCAGTCCAGGAAGTCCGGTTTTCAGCCGCTCACCTTCGCCCTCCCGATTGTCCATGGCGATATGTCCGAGTGGCACCGCCGAGGCCAAAGGCATTGTCTGGGCGGCAAAGGTTGTTGTTGCTGCCAAGCGTGCGGCAAAACCTTTCTGTGGCGAAGCCGATTCGTCTTCGACCAGCTCTTCCACAAAAGAATTCCAGGTATTGCATTCGGTGCAACGACCTAGATATCGCGAAGTTTGGAACGCACATTCTTGACAGATCCAGCGTGTCTTAATCCGAGCCATCTTTTCACCTGATCAGGCAGTGGTTGGACAAATTGTAATCTTTGCAACCATCAGTTGTGGGACCATTGCCAAAAATAACAAAACCGAACTGGATCTTACTGGATCTAAAATGATTGATCTTGCCCTAGATAGGGTTTTAAAAGATGGACATAGCGGCAGGTGATTAAAATGTGACATGGGGTCAGGCCGGGCAATGCCGAATTTCGCACCAATAGTGCCATTCGACTCATAGAGAGTCGACAGGCATGTCACATTTTAATCACCTAGGATTAAGGGATACGCTAGATTAACGTAGCTGGTTTGATTTTCTGCGACTTCCGCTTTGTGAAAAAGTAAGGTCCGGGTTTTGCCAATGCTAAAGTAGATAAACTCCAGGTGGGGCAGAACACACTATGATCCTACAATCGCCAGGGCCAATCTTATTGCAATTGGGACCGCTCTCGATTCACTGGTACGGCGTAATGATCGCACTCGGCCTGGTCGTTGCTTTTTTGGCCGCAGATAAATTGGCTGAGCGGTTTGATCTGGAAAAAGAAGTTCTCATCAACTGCGGCCTGGTCGCCTTCCTCTCAGGCATCATTGGCGCGCGCTTATACTTCGTCGCCCTGAGTTGGGATTATTTCAAGGAACATCTGCTGCAAATTCCAGCGACCTGGCTAGGCGGACTGTCCATTCATGGCGGAATGATCGGCGCCACCATCGGCAGTGTACTTTTCTGCCGCCTGCAGAAATTGCCCATTTTAAGAGTCTGCGATCTCTTTGCGGCATGTGTGCCAATAGGCCAGGCAGTGGGCAGATGGGGCAATTTCTTCAATTCAGAATTATTTGGCCGCCCGTGGGAGAGCATTTCTTTCTCAAGCTATTCATTCCGCTGACCAACCGTCCGGAAAGCTATCGTGACTGTTCTTATTTTCAACCCACTTTCCTCTACGAATCGATCTGGGATCTGCTGCTTTTTCTCTTGCTTTATTTTGTCGTCATTAACAAAGCCCGACCTTACCCCGGCTTGACCTTTATGATTTACCTCACCGGTTATTCTGTTGGCCGCCTTTTGATCGAGCCTTTGCGGGTTGATACGATCTCTTACGTCAACGGCATTCAAACGCCGGTCATCGCCAGTTTCATTTGCCTAATTGGCGCAATAATCGGCATGATAGTGATCGTCAAGCGCAAGCACAAAACAGCTTAGAACTTAGCGGCCGCGCAAGACCTTCAAACGCGCTCTGACGTCTGCCGCATAACTGCCACTTGGAGCCAGCCTCAAGTACCCTTCATACTCCTGAATTGCCTGGCCCTTCTGGTTGGTTGTTTCCAGAACGGTGCCCAGGAAATAATGCACGTCAGCATTCTTTGGATCCAGTTGAATCGCCTTCCTATACTCGGCAGCCGCCTGTGGCAGTTTATTAGCTGCTTGATAGGCAGTGCCGAGATTCATGTGCGTGCCGGCATCGTCGGGATCGATCTTGAGTGCCGCTTCGTAGTCAGCGATCGCACCTGGTATATCGTTTTTCTTTGTTTGCTTTTCTATTGCGGAATTGACCAACGGTGCTGCTTTGGCTTGCGCAACCATGCGAATAGCCTGTTTATAGGCAGCCTCTCGCGGACTGAGACTCAATGCCCGCTTGTAGTTTTCCAAAGCGCTGTCCAAGTCGTTCTTGGCTTGATAGGCCGTACCTAAAGCGTAGAGATATGCCGCCTCGTTGGGTGAGACCGAGAGCGCTTTCTTGTAGGCAGCGATCGCATCGTCAAATTTATTATCTTGCTGCAACTTGATCCCTTCGTTATAGGCATCTTGCGCCTCGCTAGACTTTTTCGTTTCAGCCGCGGTGGTTATCTTTTGCGTTTTGCTGGGGTCGACCTTGAGGACACTAATCCGCGCTTGCGCTTGCGCGGCATATTGGCCGTGCGGATTTGCTTGCACATATTGCTGATAGTCTTCCCGGGCCTTTGTCCCCTGCCCGAGAGTCTCGTCCAACGAGCCAATGAAATAAAGATCGTCTACTTCTCCCTTGTGGTCGAGATCGAACGCTTTTTGATAAGCCATGCGGGCATTAGCAAAATCATCGCTGGCTTGATAAGCACCGGCTAGATTCGTCCAACCATGAGCATTGTCGGGATCAGCGCCGAGCGCTTGCTTGTACAAAACAATCGCCGCTGCATAATCTCCTGCTTCATGCTTTTTCACCGCTTGATCCATGATCGGTGCGGTCTGCTGAGACTGAGCTGCCGCTAAAACCTTGCGGTAATCTTTGTTCTGAGGCGCTAAGGAGACGGCCTTTTTATACCAGACCGTGGCATTGTCGAAATCACCTTTGGCCTGGTAGCAAGTGCCCAGTGCATAGGCGTAGGCATCCTGATTCGGTTGAGCCGAGATCGCTTTTTGATAAAGAGGGATCGCTTCGTCATTTTTACCGGCTTCTTGCAGTTTGACCGCTTGTGCATAAGCATCCTCGGCCTCTTGCGCGCTCTTAGCCTCAGCCTGGGTGGCAATCTTTTGCGTGTCGGCGACATTTTTAGTCAAAGCGATCACGCGGGACTTCGCCTGTTGAGCATACTGACCGCTCGGCGCTTCCTTCAGATAGCGCTGATATTCGGAAAGCGCTTTGCCTCCCTGATTGTAATTTTCATCAACGACGGCCATCAAATATAGATCATTCACTTCGTCTCTGGCATCCAGCTCATAGCCTTTGGCGTACTCTGAGCGAGCGCCTTGAAAATCGTCTGTCTGTTGCAAGGCCGTACCCAGATCGCTATGAGCGCGAGCTGTATTTGGTGCCTTGGCTAGAGCTTGACGGTAGAGAGCGATCGCTCCTACCACATCTCCCTTTGTTTGTTTCTGAACAGCTTGATCGATGATCGGATCTACCGATGCGCCGATCGCTGTGTCTAACGCCGCTTTAAACTCTTTGTTATTAGGGGCAAGCGCAATTGCTTTTTGGTACTGATCGACAGCCAGATCCATGTTGTTCATCACTTGATAAAGAGTGCCAAGTCCGTAAACATAATCAGCATCCTGGGGCTGCAAGCCGATCGCCTTTTGATAGAGCGGCAAAGCCGCATCGTAATTTTTCTGGCTTTGCAAACTGACGGCCTGGCTGTAGGCATCCTCCGCCTGTTTAATTGACGCCAGCTCGGCTTCAGACTTGATCCTCACGACACTATTTGTATCCTTGCCCAAGGCTTGGGCGCGGTCGCGTGCCGCTTGCGCATATCGCCCGCTTGGAGCGTCATTCAGATACTTCTGGTATTCACTTAGAGCTTGCGCTCCCTTCCCGTAATTTTCGTCAATCGTAGCGATCAAATACAGATCGTCTATCTGTCCTTTGCGATCTGCAGCCAACGCTTTCTGATAAGACTCTCTGGCACTGAGATAATCCTGACTGGCATATTGGGCACTGGCTAAGTCGTACCAGAGGCTGGCGTTGTTTGGCCGCATGGTTAGCGCTTGTTGATACAAGGCGATGGCGCCGGCATAATCTTTGGCAGCGTGTTTCTTAATCGCTGCGTCAATGATCGGCTGGGCCTTCGCATCCTTGGCCCCTTCTAAGGCTTTTTGGTAGCTCTGGTTATCGCCATCGAGGGCGATCGCTTTTTGGTATTCATCAATGGCATTGTCGTAGTCTTTTTTCGCCTGATAAGTCGCGCCTAAATCAAAATGCGTGGCTGCATCTTTGGGATTGACCTGCAAAACTGCCAGATATTTTTGGATCGCTTCATCGTAACGCCCTTGTTTGAAAAGCTGACCACCAGCTTCGGTGCTCTGGGTGATCAGTTTATCCTGCTTAGCCGCAGTTGCTGTTTGAATACCCTGTTGGGCAGCGGTATTGTTCGCATTGAGGCGCAAAGCAGCCTGGTATGCAGCAAGCGCGCTATCGTAATCTTCTTTCGCTTGATAGGCGGTACCGATATCGACTAGCACCGTGTCGTTTTGCGGATCAGCTTGCAGAGCGATTTTATATTCTTGAATTGCTTGGTCATACATCTTTTTGCCTTGCAGATCGAGACCGAGATTGACATGCTTGTTCACCGTCGTCTCTTTTTGCATGGCTGGCAGCTGCGCTAACAGACGCTCGGCAGTCGGATTGCGACGTCCGGGACTGAGCCTGATCGATTGTTTGTATTCTTCTTGCGCCTGGCCAAAATCGCCACGATAAGCAAAAGGCCTGGCCGAGGCCGATGTGATTATCCGGCGCCAACGGATTTTCCTTCAGCGCTTCTTCCCATCCAGCCACCAGTGCGTCTAATACATCAGGATCGCTATTGTTGAATTTTAGTGCTGACGCATAGGCCTGGATGGCAGCGGGGACATCTTTCTTGGCTTGATATGCTTGACCGAGCTTAACTTCGATCTCTGCTGAATCCTTCATTTTGGAAGCGATTTGATATTCATTGATCGCCTTATCGTTGTCATCCCGCACGCGGTAGATGTCGCCCATCTTCACGTGCAAAGCCGGATCATCCTGGATCTTGCAAGCTTCGGAATATTCAATCAGCGCTCCGATAAAGTCACCGGCAAGTCTGGCATCGTCTCCCAACTGGACCCGGTCTTTGAATGAGCGCGGATTCTTACCCATCATCCGAATAATGCCTTCTACGTTTTGCAAGGTAGTGGCATTGTTTCGATTAAGGTAAAGGGCCATGTGAAATTGCTTGAGCGCTTCCTTCGGATTATTTCTCAGCTGAAGACCGTAGTTGTTATGCGCGATCGCCAGATTGTCCCGAGCGAGCTGATAGGTAGGATCGATTTTCAAAGCCGCTTCGAATTTTTGGATAGCCAGTTGAAAATTGCCGCTATTCAGGGCCTTGACCCCATCGTTATTCAACGAAATGACTGTATTGGCGTCCGCAAAAGCAGCAAACTCGCTCTCTTGCGCCGCCAACTGGTAACCCAATGTCAAGGTCAGAAGCGTTAACCCAGACAATAATCGTCTCTTCAAATCGTCAATCGTCAACTTTGCAACCTCAATCCCTTCAATCCGTCAATCCGTAATCCGTGATCGTATAAGCAATTTTCAGAATGCCGAATCTATAAACTCGACAAACAGTTGGATTCTAATTCATAGCGGCAGTGGAAAACACCGGATTTTCCACGGATAGATCAATTCATTCAAAAAATGGAAGTAAAGAACAAGCGAGAACAAAGTCAAATGTCCGCGCTGCTTTGTTTAAGAGCTTTTGCTTCCGCTAGCCGCTATTTAGCCTTCTGGCTCGATCAGTCCGTAATTGCCGTCTCGGCGATGATAGACCGTGTTTACTTGATTCGTGTCGGCATTGATAAACATAAAGAAGTCATGTCCCAGCAAATCCATGTGTTTGCAAGCCTCTTCAGCAGACATAGGCTTCAATGGAAAACGCTTAGAACGGACGATTTTCGGGCGCACGTCTTCAAGAGCCAGGTCCCGATTGACCTCGGCGTCTGTATCTACCTGGGGGCTGACATCGACGATGGCGTCGGAAGCTTTTAGCTCTCGCCCTTTGTTGCCCTTGTGATAATAGCGAGTCTTGTATTTACGTAGTTGACGCTCAATTTTGTCAGCCACTAAGTCGATCGATGCGTACATATTCTCCGTCGATTCTTCCCCTCGAATGACGGAGCCGTTCAGCTTAATCGTCACTTCAGCGGTTTGACTATCCGCCACCGATGGATTCTTAGCCACACTCAGCAAAGCCTGGATATTTAAGGCATGATCAAAGTGTTTCTGTGATCGTTGCAGCTTGTCGAGAAGGTAGTCCTTCAAGGCTGGCGTCAAATCAATGTTGCGTCCGGTAACAACCACATTCATATCTGTAGAACCTCCGCGGTAAGGGAAAATGACCGCACTAACAACTTTCAGGAATTCGCGTTGCTCTTTTTACCTTCCTCCTCAGTCAAATAGCCTGTCTTGCGCCCCAACTAAAATTCACAGTTTGCTTACAGCAAAAGCTTAAACGGCAAGACCAGCCCCCGGGCTTGGAGGCGGCACAGCTTGCAATGGCGGCAAAGCGCTTGGAGAGAGTCTTTACTAACTAAATACCGAAAAATGTGCAGAATAGGACTACACCTTGACTTTCGAGTTGTTCAGGCCGGGATTGGCCGACTGGTCAATGACTATTTAGTCAACGATAGCGCCGAAACTCGTCACTAACCATTCAACACTAACCATTCAATATGTATGTTCCCCGGTGTTTCAAGCCCAACCACGTGGCAACCAGTTATATATACCTATAATATCCCCTTGCCGATATCAGGTAAACAACACAAAACTTACTTCTTCGGCTTGACCTAAGCCGGCAATTTTTGGCAGAGAAATCCAGCTCTCATCGGCTCTCATTTAGTCTGTTCCGTTAAACCGTTCCTTCATCAGTCGAGTCAACCGAGTGCCTGGCATCCCTGTCCCGTCTAATTTTTAAGATAGTGCGATAAATCTCTTGCGCACAATCTAAATAGCCATGTTGGTGGTAAAAATTAGCCAGCAGCTTAAGTTCGTGGTCGCTGCGGTCGAGAGCATTTTCAATAGCTTCTTCGACATTCTGTTCGCCCGGTATCTTTTGCCAAAGGTCTCCTTGCTGACCACTCATAAGCTGCTCCCTCCAGTGTTTCCCTTTGATACTGTTGCTGATCTTAACCATGCCAATGACGGACGTTCAACGAAACTGTTCCCGGCTGCCGTCTAAACTTCTGGCACAGCCTGAAAAACCGCCAGGATCGCTGTTTTCGGCTTGTAGCCAGTCAGCCACAGCCAGGAAAGGAACTGGTTCACCTGCCGTTTCGTCAAAGCGCTGGATCAAGTTGAGGTTCAGGCAAAGACTGGAGATACCCAGGAGGGCTGACCTTGCTTCTCAGCAATTCTCTCTTATTCTCAGCCAGAGCTATTGTCAGCGTCGGAGGCAAGCAGAAATGACCAATCATCTTTCATCGCATCAACACCTCTACACCTGTTTGGGCGAAGCAATTAGCTCGCGCCGCAAGCGCCTGCGAAAAACGCAGGAAGAGCTGGCTGAGGATTCGGGCGTAGACCGAGCATTCATTAGCAATGTGGAGCGCGGCAAACGCAACCCCAGCTTCGGCGTCGTGGCCAAGGTTGCCGATGGGCTGAAAATGCGCTACTCGCGGCTAGTGACAAAATGCGAAGAATGCCAGGAGCGCCGGGGAAAGACCGGTTAATTAACCCTTTTGCGGTATCACATACGGTGCGACAAGGCTAAGCTAATCAGCCGACAAAGCAAAGCAATTTGCTGGCTATTTCAGCCCTGACGAAGCTTGCAAAACTATTTGAGCTGCATCCATATAATCAATTGGCTTAGCACCGTTCAAAGGCTGGATGCCTTTTGCTTCATCGGCAAACGCAGGTTGTACAAACCAGCCCAAGCGAGGATGCTTTTTCACTACATGCGAGGCTACCACTCGGGTCTTAGCAGGACTGAAAACCGGCTGTCCAACAATTTTCATTTCGCCATGCTTATCGACCAATTTCGCCACAAGATTGAACGCCTCCTTTGCCGACAAAGGTGAGTTCAAAAGGTCTTCCAAACTGGCGTCATCAGCGGCCGGCGCCATAAAACCGGATGCTCCGGCTTGGGCTAACAGAGCAAACGATTGCTTGCCGGTCAAATCTGTTGCGTACTGGTCGGGAAGCATTTGACGAACCAGCAATTTATAAAACTCAGCGCGAGAAATGGGCTGTGCTGGGTTGTTGTTGGCCGGATCCTGCATAATTCCTTGCTTACGCAGCTCGCGGAAAGCAGCGAGGCGGAACCTAGCATTAACGGGGAAGTAACTGCTGTATTCAGAGATGCAATCAAGCTGCTCACCGGTCATCTTGAAGTTTGGATAGAGACTGGCGGAGGTCGCTTCGGCATCCTGGCAAGCTTTCAAAAAGGGCATGATCGAATCGGCGTGGGTGCCCATGCCGTCACCAATCACATGGATCTCGACATCCGGTCGGCCCACTAATTCCCTCACCCGTTGGACAGTAAGCGTGGTGTAGGCGTAAGGATCAAGCTTCTTGTACTTGCTGTTCCAGTAATTCATGGGCGCAATTACATCGTAGTAGCGATCGAGCATTTTCCAGGGAATATGCGCGACTTGCGGTGCCAGGTTAAGCGGGCTGTAGACTACTGCCACTATCGGAAAACTCGGTCCGAGCGCCGTGCGGATCCTGCTGCTGTATGCCTCGACCTTGGCTTGATCGAGATTCTTCTCCATATTGGCGGCCACCGCATCGACATGCTGTCCTTTGGGGCTGAGCAGGCGGGCAGCGGCGATCAACTTGTCGGCATCAGCGGTTGGGTTGTTCAGCTCAGCGAAGGACCAGGCGATGACGCGGATCTTGTAGAAATGGCAGGCGTCGATGATCGTTGCCAACTTATCTGGATGGCAAATAGCATCGGTATTGCTGCGTGAAGTCTGGATGAAGAGATTGCGAATACCCTTAGAATGCAGGGCCTGGCAATAGGCCTCGGCATCTCCCTCCGGGTAGTTCCACATGTTCACCCAGATGCCTGGTCCATCGGCTAGCCCTTCTGGCCCGGGCGTGGACGCGTGACTGATCTGCGGCTGGTTGAACATAACCAAGGCTAGCGCGACTATCACAACTACGGCGCGGAAGATCTGCATTGATACCCATCTTTCTACTAAAACCTACATCTGTCATTATACCCGTTGACTTCCTAAAAGCCACTGGTGTCAAGCGATATCGATCAGCTTTAATCCTTGATCCGCTGAGCAAAGCCTCAGATTAATTTCGCACTTATCAGGCAGTGATTCAGGCAGTATTCAGGATCAGGCGAATTCACCACGCATGGTGCGATAATTGTCAGAAATGCGCTGCGCCCGCCGGAAACTGGAAAATGGCGCTCATACTTAAATTTTGTAGTTAGATGAAGATCGCTTTAGGACAAATCAATACAACCATCGGCGACATCGCGGGCAATGTGGCCAGATCCTCGACTTCTCTGAGAAGGCAAAGGATAAAAAAGCGGCGTTGATCATCTTTCCAGAGCTGGCTGTTTCCGGATATCCACCGATGGATCTCCTTTTGAAAAAGAGCTTCGTTCAAGCCAACCTTGCGGGCATTCAAGAAATAAAAACCAAGCTTACCGGCATCACCGCCGTTGTCGGCTTCGTCGACGTCAATACAAATGACGGTCGGCCCTTGTACAACGCCCTGGCTGTAATCGAAGATCACCAGGTGAAGGCAGTGCAGTACAAGACACTCTTACCTACCTACGATGTATTTGACGAAGATCGCTATTTTGAGCCAGCTCAAGACTACATCGCATATCCGATCGGCGATCTGAGGCTGGGGTTTTCGATTTGCGAAGATATTTGGAATTACAAACAAGCACCACGATTACGCTATCAGCGCGATCCAATCCAATTGATCTGCAAGCAAGACAATAATCTTTTAATCAACATTTCTGCCTCACCATTTTCTCTGGGCAAACAACACCTGCGTCACGACTTGATCAAGAATCAAGCACAGCTGCATAAAATCCCGATCGTCTATGTCAATTTAGTGGGCGCTAATGATCAACTGATTTTCGACGGTCGTTCGATTGCTGTTGACGCCGCCGGCAATCTGGTCGCTCAAGCGAAAGCATTCGAAGAAGATCTTATCCTTATTGATGCCACCAAAGGCGGTGTGCAAGCGATCGAAGCTGACAAAGATTCCCGTCAATTTCCAGATGATGATCCGGCCAATACCTATGCCGCGCTGGTTCTAGGAATACGCGATTACATGCGGAAATGCGGCTTCACAAGGGCGGTTATCGGTCTCTCCGGCGGCATCGACTCAGCCGTTACTTGCGCGTTGGCTGCCGAAGCGATTGGTAGTCAAAATGTGCTTGGCGTAGCCATGCCATCTCCCTATTCATCGCCAGGATCAATAAACGACGCCAGGGCGCTGTCCGACAATCTTGGCGTTGAAATGCATACGATTCCCATCGCCAAGGCGATGCAGTCTTACGATCAAATACTGGCTGGCGAATTCGCCGGTCTTAATCCGGATGTGACGGAGGAAAATATCCAAGCTCGAATTCGCGGCGCCATTTTGATGGCCATGTCCAACAAACTGGGCTATTTAGTTTTGACTACCGGTAATAAATCAGAGCTAGCTGTCGGCTACTGCACTCTATATGGTGACATGTGCGGTGGACTGGCGGTTATTTCCGACGTACCAAAAATGGGTGTATACGCACTCGCTCACTACATCAATCAGCGCGCCGGACGGCAAATTATTCCCCCAAGCACCATCGATAAGCCGCCTTCTGCCGAACTGCGGCCAGGGCAGGCGGATCAGGATAGCTTGCCACCTTATGCGGTACTGGATGGAATAATTAACGCTTACGTCGAGCAGAGATTAAAACCTGATGAAATTGTGAAACTCGGCTATCGCCCCGAAATTGTGCTCGATGTAATCGACCGAATCGACCGCAACGAGTACAAAAGAAAGCAAGCGGCACCAGGATTAAAAGTAACCGCGCAAGCTTTTGGGGTGGGCTGGAGAATGCCGATAGCGCAAGGTTTCAAGGAGAAGCTCGGACAAATGCAAATTTAGCGTTCTTCTCAACAGTGATATGCTAGTGACGATAAGACCTTTGACTGACACTGGTTTATCAGTAGCTTTATAGATAGGTTTACAAATAAGCGTATGAATAAAAAGGACGAGGAAATCCAACATAAGCTTCTCGAGTTAGAAGCGACAGTTCTAAAGGAAACACCCCCAGCGACAGCGCTGCCAGCAGCCAATGTCAACGCTCAACGATTGTCAACCTCCGGCACGCTCTCCTCCGGAACATCACAAGAATCATCGACGACAGTTCAACAAGACCTTTGTTATTTTCTGGGCATCGGTCTGATCATTACCGGCGTTCTCATGTTCTTTAACCATGTTCATGTCGGTACTGGATTTTTGGCTGCTTTTGGTTTAGGCGGTGGTGGTTTCGGCTTGATTTTGATCCCGCTGATGTGTTGCCTGGGCTACTTAATGTATGATTCTAAAAACAAAATTGCCTGGGCTGCAACATCCATAGTTTGCGGGCTGATCATATTTTCCGTTCTCAGTAGTCTGGTCATGACTTTTCCAGGCATGACTCTCTTGGGCATGATTATGCTATTGTTGCCTTTTGCCGCAGGCGGAGCACTCCTACTCAAGGGAATAGGCGGCCCTAAAGGCATTCAGAACAAACTCACTGCGAAAGAATGACAGCACGTTCTTCGGAAACCACGGCGACCAGACCCAATGTATACATAAGAAAGCGAAGCTCCGGCGTCGCTTTCATGATTCTGGATAGCGCCGGCAAACATAATGTTTTATCGTCGACTGTGATCGATGAATTTGCGCAATGCGTCAAGGAAGCGCAAGAGGACGCGAGCATCAAGGCTCTCGGCATCGTGTCGGGTAAAGCAGACACATTCTTGTCGGGAGCGGACTTGCACGAGATTCTGAAATTCACCGATGCCCACCAGGCAGAGGGACTTTCTCAGCGAGGGCAACTTGTATTCAATGCGCTGGCCGATCTGGGCAAACCTACTGTAGTTGGCATCAACGGTGTTTGCTTAGGCGGCGGCCTTGAACTGGCTCTTTGCTGTACTAGGAGAATCGCCACCGATTCACCAATCACGCTGTTGGGCTTGCCCGAAGTAAAGCTCGGCTTCGTCCCCGGACTGGGTGGCACTCAACGTCTACCTAGATTGATCGGCATACGTAAGGCCTTAGAAATAATTTTGGCTCAAGAGCCATTCAAAGCAGGCAAAGCTTACGAGATGGGCATCGTTGATCAACTGTCAACCCCTGACCAGCTGCTCGATGATGTCGAGAGAGAGGCGCTCGCTCTTTTAAAAACCTGGAAAGCCACTAAAGAGAGCGAGCTGATAAACGACAATCCTGATTTGGCTCCGGAGAAAGTGAAAAGCCTGCTGGCTATGGCGGAACGATCGGTGCGCATAAAAACAAAAGGCCACTATCCGGCCCAAACCCGCGTTTTGGAAGTGATGAAAATCGGTCTGGATAACGGTCTAAAAGCCGGATTGGCAGCAGAAGCGAAGGGCCTTTGGCGAGCTGGCGATCAGCGACGTCTCGCATAATCTGGTCTTTCTTTTCTTCACCGCCGAATTTGCCAAACAATCCGCTATCGCCACTGCCGGTAAAGCGGGCGTCGAACCGGTGCGCACTGTTGGTATTATCGGTAGTGGCTTAATGGGTTCAACGATTGCTCAATTAGCCCAAGCTCATGGTTTCAAGGTTCTCTTCAGCGCAGCCGATAAGGCTCGGCAACCAAAGGCTATCGAGTTGGTCAAAGAGATTAACAGCAAAAATGAAAGGACGACTACGGAAACCGAAAATGAGCGGTCGCACCTTTCACCGATAATTGCCATTAACGATGATGCGGAGTTAAATCAAGCAGATTTGATCCTTGAAGCTTGCGCCGAGGATCTGCAGCTGAAAAAGAAAGTCTTTCAACGCCTGGTCACTGTAATCCGTCCCGGCACGGTCATTGCTTCTAACACCTCGTCTTTATCCATATCCGAGTTAGGCGAGGATCTAGCGCCAGGCAGTGCTCTGTTTGGCATACACTTTTTTCACCCGGTCGATAAAATGCCTCTCGTCGAGGTAATTCCGGCCAAGGATTACGATCGCAACGCCCTTGCCCAGATCGTTGGGTTCATCTCCAAGTTCGGCAAAACGCCAGTCATTGTCAAGGATTCGCCATGTTTCCTGGTCAATCGGCTGCTCACTTGTTATATCGTCGAAGCGACAAGAATTGCTTCCGAGAAAATTCCACTCAATTGGGTGGAAGAAGCTGCTGTTAATTTCGGCATGCCCATGGGTCCGATGGCCTTGCTTGACGAAGTCGGTCTGGACATAGCGAACATGGTGGCAACTACTTTGTATTCAGCGTTCGGTGAACGAATGACGCCGCCGCCCGAATTAGAGCAAGCCTTAAATTTGGGACTGATCGGCAAGAAGACAGGAGTCGGCATCTATACCTGGGATGAATCAGGCAAAAAGCTCGGCTTTGATCGAAGGCTTACTGAAAAGCTGGGCATGACTATAACTGATACAAAAGTGGAGAAAGAGCAAAGCCAGGCATTGGCATTACGGATGATACTACCGATGGTGGACGAAGCTGCTCGCTGTCTGGACGAAAAGGTGATCCGCCGAGCCCGCGAAATAGATCTGGCGCTGGTTATGGGTCTGGGGTTTCCACCGTTTCGCGGCGGTCTTTTACGCTTTGCTGATGCCATTGGCCTGCCTACGGTCATCGAGCATCTCGAACAAATTTATCAGAAAACTCCAGTGAGACGCGAGGTCTCCCCGTTTATCCGCAAGCTGGTAGATGAGAACCGTGGTTTTTACGCCAGGGCAGTCGATGAGATTTAGACGTGGCCAGACTGTTCGTCGGCACATTTTTGCATCAAGCAGGACGGGAGCTAATCGCCGCTTTACCTGAGCAAAATTCAGAGTTACCCGAGCTGATTAATAGAGAAATCCGCTGGGTGCGCCCAGAGAAGTTACACATGACCTGGTTCTATCTCGGCCCAACCGCGGAAGAGACGATGGAATTAATCGCTCAGGTTCTTGGTCGAGCAATTGAGCGTTACCTGGCGGCAGCGACCGGGATCCGGCGGCTCCTTCCCTAGTGTTCGACCGAATCTCCATCTGGCCGCACAAAAAGCAACCTAGAACCGTGGTAATCGAAGCGACTGAGCGCCCGCCCGATTTTCAATTGTTAGCCGATTCGATCCGCGGGGCGATGGCCCAATTCTGTCAGGCAGAGGCGGCAGAAAAGTTCAGACCTCACCTAACTTTGTTGCGAATAGGTAGCCAGCCGCTCAAGACCCTCTCCAGCGCGGAACCCCAGGATGGCAAGCGCTTTTCCCTGGCGGCTAGCACATTCGCCGCCAGAGTGACGCCGCTCAAACTATCGCTTGACCAGGTGCATCTCATCGCCAGCCACCAAGGTAAGGCAGCCAATGACTATGAAACTCTGCGGACGTTCGAGATAGCATCGGTGCGTTAGTTTTGGCTAAAAATCTGTTACATGACCGGGCGCCACATTTCCAGATATGCGATATATGATTGATTGCCCGTTCCTGTTCTAAGCGACCAATTAAAAGAAAAACCAGATGGCTAAAAGCAAACGTCCGTTATCGCTGGTTAAGAAAGCAACCCCAACCGAAACTTTGACCAAGGCGCCTGACACCGTCCTGGTTGTCGAAGACAATGACGTCTTGCGAAAGCTTTTCCAAACGCAATTGAAAGTCCTCAAATTGCCCGCTCATGAAGCGACGAACGGACAGGAGGCTGTCGAGCGGGTGGCGGAGCACGATTACGGAATGATTTTGATGGACGTGAGCATGCCGATTCTTGATGGATTGCAGGCGACAAGATCAATCCGTGAATTTGAACGGACGAGCAACAAAAAACGAGTACCCATTATTGCCGTTACCGGCTTTTCGGACCGGGAGACCTGTGTTGCCGCCGGCATGGACGACTTTATGACCAAGCCATTTTTGCTAGAACATCTAAGAGCGGTAGTTGAACGCTGGCTCAAACAGCCGGTCAAATGAAAGAGACAAATGGCCGCTCTGCGATCATCTTAGCCGGCTGACAACTTGGGCTTTATTGGCCGCCACCAGGTACGGGAGAGCCGGCACTGGGATTATTGGGCACCGCTCTTCCTCGCTCTGGATTGACGACCGGCGCACTTGCATCGTGCAGATCGTTGAGGTCTTTTAGATCATTCGGATTCATTTCGATCGGCCCGCGCAAATCGCCAGCGGTCCGCCGGCAACGGCTGAAGCGGTGCAACATGAGCAGGCACAGACTCGGCTGCGCTGGCCGGCGGCAACAAATTGAAAGACGGCGCTGGTTTCGGCAGGACCTTACTTTGTTTGATCGAAGCCGGCGGCACCGCACCAAATGTAGTAGCATTTTGCCCGCCTAAACTGGGGGCCGGTAGCGGTAGAGCCTGGTGTGGTTGCAAGTAAGTCGATGCCGCAGTCGTCACCTCAACAGCCGGTAAAGAGGCTGCTTCCTGATTGAGCTTGTTCAACTTGTAAGCGATGGCTCGACTGCGGAAGTGATTCTTCTGAGCTAAGAAGTTCTCCAGATCGAAACTGACCGGATCAGTGTGGTCACCCTGCTGAGCATAACGATGAGTAACGACATTTTCATCGCTTATTTTGTATCGATCCTGGAGATAAGCGACCAGTTTGATCATCGCCTCCGTTTGGGCAAGAGGATATTCTTGATGCCCGGTATGGCACATCTCAATGCCAATACTGTTGTCATTGTTGATCCCCGGCAAAGTTTTAAAAATATTGACGTGCACAGTCGCTAAGTCAGGATCGACCGCCTGGTAAATACTGCCGTCACGATCGACTACATACTGAGCGCCGGGGTGACGCCTGCCCATCGACCCCCAACTTTCGATAACTCGCGGTGCACTCTGCGGCACTCCGGTTTCTGTGGAATGCAGAATGATGTACTTTACTGGTTCTCGTCGCCAAAAAATGCCGCCATGGAGCGGGTGATAATTGACGATACCTGCTCTAACTAAGGAATGCGCAGGGTAAACATCGGCACAACCCTCATTAAAAGATGACTGCACCTGAGAGGATAAGTCTGGCGAAAATGGAGAGCGATCGAATTCAGGCGGCTTAATCATAAATAGGCTTAAAGGGTAAGCATAATGGGTTTTGGGTGCATGCACGACAACTACCGGTTGGCCCTTGTGGTGGCGCCCATGGTGCGCAGCAGCGACCGCTACCACTCGCCTTTGCTTGCCGCGATACTCAGTGACCAGATGCCGCCTCTGCCCGACTGCTCCGGCAACCTTGCGGCGAAAATGCTGCTTGTCTAAGCCTGCCGACACACGGGAGTGAGTAGCATGGGCAGCCGAAGCGTGGCTGACCGAATGCTTATGCATCTGTTTATGCACCGCAACAGTGGCCAAAGCGCTTCTATTGCCGAGGCAAAATATGGTTAAGAGAAGAACAATCATCGATTGGTTGAGCTTCATGTTCACCTTGTGGAAATGCCAGCCCTGATGCCACACTCATTATAAGTACTGGTGATCGCCTCAGCAACTAAATTGCCCACGTCATTCTTAATCGATCCAGCCTCCGCCGAGGATAAAGGTATTGCTTTGATCGTAAATACCGAGCACTTGACCGGCAGTAATTGCCGGTTGCGCCTCCTCAAATTCAACCTTGACTCGGCGGTCTGGCAGCGGTGTCACCATAGCTTGGGCGGCTGAGCTGTTGTAACGAATTTTGGCTAAGGCCAGAAACGGTTCTGTCGGCGGCTCATCCAAAAGCCAGTTGGTGAACGAGGCTGTTAGATCCTGGCGTAATAACGCCGACTTTGGTCCCACATAAACAACTCGCAATTCCGGGTCCAAAGAAGTGACATAAAGCGGCTCATCAGCTGCGACTCCAATTCCCCGACGCTGGCCGATTGTGTAGTTATGAGTGCCCTTATGCTCACCTAAAACTTTGCCGGTTATGGCATGAATAATCGGCCCGGGAGCCTCGACCAACAAATTGGCGAGATAAGATTGCGCTGATTGGCGGCAGGAATAAAACAAAGATCCTGGCTATCAGGCCGATTGGCTGTCGCCAATTGATGATCGCTGGCAATTTGTCGAATCTCATCTTTGCTGTAATCGCCTAAAGGCAAAAGCGTCGAACGCAATTGCTCCATAGTTATGCCCCACAAGACATAGGATTGATCTTTTTTCGGATCAACTGCACGTGCCAGACGCGGACCATTTTCTGTCTCCAGCACGCGAGCGTAGTGGCCTGTCGCTATGTAGGAAGCATTCAACAGCTTCTTCCCGTAATTAAGTAATGCGCCCCACTTAATGATGGTGTTGCACAACGAGCAGGGCAATGGTGTTCGCGCCTGCGCATACGATTGATGGAACTGATCGATTATTTCGCTCTTGAACAATTCACGCAAATCGACAGCATGATGTTCGATATCCAGCTGCTCGCAAACGCGCGCAGCATCAACCATACCGGTGTCACAACAGCGACTACCTGATTTAATCAACCAACCAGTAACCCCGACCACATCGTAACCGGCCTTTTGCATTAAGAGCGCACAAGTGCTACTGTCGACGCCACCACTCATGAGAACGGCCACCCGGGTCTTACTGGCCGGAACCGGGCTGGCTAAGCGGTTTGCTGCAACTGCACAAACTTCTTCTGGGCTGGCAGCATTCGACGTCGCCGATTGCCTTGAGCGATCGATATTGTTTGTTTGGACGTTGTTTGTTTTTTCTTTGGTCTGCATAAGAGATGGAAGCCGCCCGGGTGAAATCTGCGCGAAAGCGGAAAGCGAAACTGCGAAAGGTTGATTATATTACATAATCGGCATCAGGCGCTGCTCAGCTTTAGCTATCGTCCGCCTTCGAGTTAACGTTCTCGCTAACTTTCTAGCTGCCTAACTTTCTAGCTGCCGCTATCGATGCCCAGTCGCTTCAAGCGTGCGCGTGCCTCTTTCACATTCAGCCCATTAGGAGCGAGGGTCAAATAGGCTTTATACTCTCTCACTGCTTCGCGCGTATTATCCATTCTCTCCAAAAGAATTGCCCGATTGTAATGGACAACCGGCAGATCGACTCCGGATTGCATCAAGGCCCGCCTGTACGCACTGTCAGCGCCCTTGAAGTCGCCTCGCTGCTTAAGCACCAGCCCAAGCGCGTTTTGCGCTAGAGGAAAGGTTGTGCCAGAAGCGCGGGCATTTTCAATGGCCCTTTTGAATGCGGCCTCGGCTCCGTCATTGTCGTTCATCAAACGCAACAGCTGGCCGAGATTGTAATTGGCAATGGCAAAATTGCCATTTTTTAAATTAATCGCTTTGACCAGCGCCTTTTTAGCTTTGGCATAGTTATCGGGCTGATGCATGAGCGCGAAACCGTAATTATTCCAGAGCAATGGATCGCTGTCGTTGCCTTGCTGCATCACCGCTTCAATGGTCTTTTGTGCGCTCAACCATTGTTTCTTCGTCAGTAATTTTTCGATATCGGCAGACTCAGGCAGATTGGACACATCTGCCGGTCTGGTTGCACCAAGCTTCTCCAAAATACGACGTGTGTCCGCTGCATAGTCCGGATTTTTTTCATACTTCAACGAATCCTCAAAAGCCGCTTTCGCCTCTTCCATCTTATTTTGGGCGGCCAGGGCGATGCCTAGATGGTAGTAGGCAATGGCATAGTCCGGTTTATGGGAAATGGCTTCTCTGGCCTGTTGAATCGCTTCTTCGTAGCGGCCGTTGTCGTAATACATCTTGGCCAGACCATTGTAAGCAGGAGCGTAGTCACTGTTGATGTTAATGGCGGCCGCGAAATGCTTGATCGCTTCGTCCAATTGGTGTGAGTCGCTCAGGGCATTAGCTAAATTGACATGCACTTTATACGCGTCGTTACCAGCATGGTCCAAAGCCTGTTTAAAATAACTAATCGCCTCATCGTAGTGAGCCTGGCGATAGGCAACATTGCCGAGGTCATTAAGGGTATTGGCATTGTCCGGCTGTAAGTCGAGAGCCTTTTTCAGCGGTTCCTCGGCCGCTTGGAAATTTCCCTGCCGCAAATAGGCCCGACCCAGGCCAATCAAGGCTTCAGGACATTTGGGATCTCTCACGCAGACACTCAAAAACTCCTTTTGCGCGTCGCCGAGCTTTCCCGTTTCCAGGCTGATCTGGGCCCTGGCTAAATCATCAACTATGGCTTGAGTGTAAGTGTGCGAAAGCTTTTGTTGGCCAAGGACCGGCAGGCACGCCACGCAGGCACACAGGAAGCAAAGGCCAACCTGCCTGACCAAGTGATGTGCGCGCCAAGTTTTTCGGGAATAGGCTTTCCAATGCATGGCTATCATTATAAGCGTCCGCACGTCTTGTTTCACTTTCGTTGCTTTAACTGGCACAGCGGCGGGCGGCTATGCTACGATACTAAATCCTCCATTTTTCCGAAAAGCCTTTCGAGCAGCGCGTTTAGCGCGCACTGATTAGAGCAAAGGGTGAATGAGAAAAATTGACTGGTATCCGGCAGCAGGCAACAGAAAAGTCGAATAGTTTAATGCGTGAAAACGCCCTGGCCACAGCGCTCCATCAAAGATTTTTGGATTGTCCTCAGTATGCTCGCTTATTGGCGCGTACAGCGAGAGCGTCGGCCAGCGAGCTAAACATTGCGGCTCTGACAGACTCGGCCAAGACCTTGATCTTGTCCATGCTCATGCATGAGATCAAGCGTCCCTTATTTCTGATCGTGGCTGACAATCATATAGGCGCTCGTTTTCAGCAAGAGCTTGTCAATCTCAGCCGCTATCCGGTCTTTTTCTATCCAGCCTCGGAAGTTTCGCCTTACGAACAAGTGCTCAGTAGTCCGGATAATACAGCACCACAGCTCGAGCTTTTGCTCCATATTCTCAAGCAGCCTAAAGAGCCGTACATCGCCATAGTGCCGGCCCGCGCCTTAATGCAGCGGGTATTGGATGAGGACAGCTTGGAGCGCAGCAAAATCCAACTGCGAGTAGGCGACACGATCAATTCCAATGGCTTCGCCAAAATGCTCTCCCGCCTGGGTTATACGCGCGAATCGCTGGTGACCTTGCGCGGCGAATTTAGTATCAGGGGAGATATCATCGATGTTTATCCTTCTTCGGGATCGCCTTTGAGAATCGAATTATTCGATGACGAAATTGAGTCAATTCGCGTCTTCAATATCGAAAACCAGCGCTCGGTAGAGGAGGCGGGCGATGCCCAGATTCTCCCACGCTACTGGATTATTCTCAGCGCCGAAGTGGCTGAGCGAGACAAGTTGATCAAAAATCTGGCTGAGATCGCTAAGGCGGCAGAGGCCAGTCTGACAGAGCAAGCCGCCGAAACTTTGCGCTCGGTCATGGAGAACGATTTGCACGCCTTCTCCACCGGCGCTTATCCGGAATCGGCCGAATATTATGCCGCTTATGTGCAAGAGAAATTCTGCACTCTGACCAATTACATTCCGGACCATTCGCTGGTTATCTATGACGAATGGGACACAGTAATGATGTCGCTCAAAACTTATGAGGAGAAGCTGACGACATCCTTTGCTGAGGGCTTGACCACCGGTCGTTTGCTGCCGTTGCCAAGACCGCTACATATGCCGATTGCCGACTTAACCGAAGCGATGTCTTTGAAGCAACGTGTCTATCTCTCCACTTTGCCCATTTTTGAGGAGGCGGCAAAAGAGGCAGTAGTGCAATTTGAATGCCACCCGATCGAACGTTTTGGCAATCAAATGCAATTGCTGATCGAAAAAATCAAACAATGGCGGAAAGAGGGACATCAGGTCCTCGTCTCTACCGAACAACCACAAAGGCTGTTAGGTCTTTTGACGGAATGGGACTGCCCGGCTGAGTATTTGGCTGGCCCGAACGATTCCCCGCTGGCTAAAGAGGCAGATGCAGGTGGTAACGGCCAGGCAAATGGCGAGCGGCAGCGAACGCCTGCCGAGCACGGCACTGATGGCACCATACTTGGTAGCATCCTTCAAGGCGGCGGCAAGCCGATGCTCAATCAAGTTTGGGTGACGCGAAACGGCTTCATCGGTGGATTTCGCCTGGAAGACATCCGCCTTGTTTCCATTACCGACACGGAAATGTTCGGACTGAAGCGCAAGCCCACCACGTACAGGCGACCGGCTGTGGAAAAATCGACCGAGCGCTTCACCTCGGTTGCCGATCTAAAAGTAGGCGATTATGTCGTCCATATTAAGCAAGGCATCGGTCAGTTCGTGGGCGTGCAACGGATCACCGTGGACACGCAGCAACGTGAATATTTGACGATCCAATATGCCGGCGAGGACAGGCTTTATGTACCTGTCGATCAAATTAACATGCTTTCCCGTTATCGCGGTGCCGGCGATTCAGCACCGAGGCTGTCGCGTCTCGGCGGCGCTGAGTGGGAGTCGACAAAGAGGCGGGTAAAGAAATCAGTCAAAGCGGTCGCCGAAGATCTGGTCAATTTGTATGCGATGCGGGCTAAACAGGAAGGCTTCGCGGCCATACCAGACACGCCCTGGCAATACGAAATGGAAGAAGCTTTTCCCTTTGACGAAACGCCGGATCAATGGCAGGCGATTGTTGACACCAAAACGGATCTCGAATCAACCAAACCGATGGACCGCTTGATCTGCGGAGATGTCGGTTTCGGCAAAACAGAAGTGGCAATCCGCGGCATCTTCAAAACGATCATGTCCGGTAAGCAAGCCGCAATTCTTGTACCAACCACTATTCTGGCCCAACAACATTTCAACACCGTCAGCGAACGTTTCGCTCCCTACCCGATAAAAGTCGGGCTACTTAGCCGCTTTCGCACAGCCAAGGAACAGCGCGAGGTTGTGCAGCGACTGGCGACTGGCGAATGCGACGTGGTCATCGGTACTCACCGCATGCTGCAAAAAGATATCACTTTCAAGGACCTTGGATTGATAGTGATCGATGAAGAACAGCGCTTCGGAGTTGCTCACAAAGAAAAGTTAAAACAGTTGCGAGTCATGGTAGACGTCCTCACCATGTCCGCTACGCCTATTCCCCGCACCTTGCATATGGCCCTTTCGGGCGCGCGCGACATGAGTCTAATCAACACGCCACCCACAAATCGAGCGCCGATCAAGACCTTTGTCGGCGAATACAAATTGCCACTGGTGCGTACGGCCATTTTGCATGAGATAGAGAGAGGGGGGCAAATCTATTTCGTCCATAACCGGGTGGAATCGATAGAGCCGGTCGCTCTGGAGCTGAAACAGCTGGTGCCGGAGGCGCGCATCGTCATCGGCCATGGACAGATGGCCGAGCACGAATTAGAAAATGTGATGCTCGATTTTATGGCCCATCAATTCGATATCCTCGTGTGCACAACAATCATCGAGTCCGGTTTAGACATACCGAATGTCAATACCATTGTTATTCATGAAGCAGATAAGTTGGGGCTGGCCCAGTTATATCAGCTGCGGGGACGGGTTGGGCGCAGTGATGTGCAAGCTTACGCTTATTGTCTTTATCGCCCGCAAAAAGTTTTGAGTGAAACTGCCCAAAATCGTCTGAAGGCGATCAGAGAGTTCACCTCCTTAGGCTCTGGTTATCAAATTGCTTTGCGGGACATGGAGATCCGCGGAGTTGGTAATATCCTGGGAGCCGAACAGCACGGCCACATGATCGCTGTGGGCTTCGACCTTTATTGCAAACTTCTGGAAGAGTCAGTCGCCGAACTGAAGGGCGAATCTGTCTCTATCGATTTGGACACACAAGTCGACATCAATGTCACCGCCTTCTTGCCCGAGTCTTATATCGCTGATAATGAGCAACGCTTGATCGAATACAAGCGCTTGGCGGACGTCAAAACAGAACGCCATCTCTCTATGTTGGTGGATGAATGGAAAGACCGTTTTGGTCCACTACCACAAGAAGCATCGCAACTTGTCTCTGTCGTCAGGCTGAGACTATTGGCAAACAAAGCGGGCGTCAGTGCGATCAAGCCCGAAGCGCAAGGCATCCGCCTGGCGGTCAATTTCAGACTGCAGCAGTGGCTGCCAGTACAGGCTCGCTTGCCTAAACACTTAGGCCAAAGAACTACTTACAAGCCGGGCCAAGCCGGAGGGCATGGCGCCACCCCCTATATTCTCGTCCGCTTCCAAGGTGTGACTCCTGGCGAGCAGTTGGATTTGCTGGAAGAGCTGCTTAGTGCTATGGTGGCAAGTTATCAGGAAAAAGCCAGCTAAATTTGGAGCATTTACGTGAAAGCTATCAGAGGCCCGCTGCCCATCCGTCCATGCACAGGCATCACGACCGGCACCACCGGCAACAGTTTGGTATTAGCATTTTCGCTCAGCCTTCTCATCGGTCTATGCGGCTGCAGCAAAGAACCGAAGAATACATCTGCCACGCCAGCCGGCGAGCAAGCGAGCGCTGTCAAGAAAGAAAATGGCACCGCTACCCCGAAAGAGGAAAATGCAGCGAATTCAAGTTCACCGGCTCAGCCCCAGAAAGCAGATGAACAGCCTTCTTTGCCCGGCACCGATAAAACGGCAGCCACGGGGGACGAGAAACAAGTGCCGGGTGCTGGTCCAAAGACGGCCGCCCAGGACAAAACGTTACAAGCGCCAGCTGTCATAGGCGATGACTTACCTCAAATCAGCGCCGCCAGTAAAAAGGTACCACTGGACGGCATGCCTGACTCCACCGTTATCTGCCTCGTTAACGGCACACCGATTACGGTTGGCGCCTACAAACATGAATTCAAGATGCGTGAAACACAAACTCAGGCCTATTTAAGTGCCAGCCCTGAATTAGAACAGAATCTGTTGCAAGACGCCGCTAGCAATAACATTACTTTGACCGACGAAGAGAAGAAACGTCTGATAGAGACCGCACATAAGGCGGAAAAAGCGACAGGCGACGTTTTGAAACAGTACTTGAAAGATAACAAAACCACGACCGGTCAATTTGACAAAAGGGTTCTCGACATCGGTTTGGCCTTGAAAGATGCTGCTTACCAGACAAGGCAAACGCTTTTGCAAGAGCTGGTTGATCAACAGATTCTCATTGGCAGAGCGCGGGCCAAAGGTTACGACTCACGCGCTTTCAACAAATATATCGAGCTGAAGCGATCGCCTCAATACCAGAAATTTCTTGAGGACAGCGGCTTTTCCCAGCAAGATGCCCAGACGCAATTAGTTAACCGTCAATTGATCATGATGGCCGTTGAAGACATCAAGAAATCCACACCGGCTACCACAGACAAAGAATTGCAGGAAGTGTACAACATGAACAAGCCTCAGCTGAAGCATGGTGAAAGGGTTAGGCTAAGTCAAATAATCATTGCTGCACCCGAGCAAGACATGCCTGGTGCGCCGAGCATCCGCACACAAGTGCAAAAGCAAAATCCGAATTTGAAAGGCGCCGCTCTAGAGGCGCAAGCCAAAGAGACTGAAGAGACACAAAAAAAGAAAGCGGAGGCTGTGCTTGCACAAGCACTGAAGCCCGGTGCCGATTTTGCCAAGCTAGTGGAGAAGAACTCCGATGATCCGATGGCCAAGGAGGCGAACAATGGCGGCGATTTAGGATTCAAAGATCTGAACCATTTGCAATCAGACTTTGTCGCCAAAATAAAGACTCTCAAAGTCGGTCAGATTTATCCGAACCCAATCAGAACACAATATGGATATCACATCGTAAAATTGACTGGCACTGAAGGCCCTGGATATATACCGCTTTCAGAAGTGCGCGCTGATATTGTCGATGGCATCGATCAACGCAAACAAATGCGGGCGATCAACGACTTTCTATTAGCTCAACATAAGACTGCTGACATCAAATTGTCGCCACAATTTCAAACTTTGATTGCTCAAGATAGTAAAAGTGATACCAAGGCTAAGTAGCGGCTTGAAGCAAGCTGATTATTGAGCTGGCGGCACAGTGTTCTTCGCATCGCTCATATGTGTTTCGGCTTCAATCTGCTTGTTCTCAATTTCGATCTGTTGATCGAGTTTGGCGATGGCTTGCTCGCCGGCCAGGTCAACCAAGTATAGTTTGGTGTTGTGCAGATCTTCTTTGAGAGCCTCTATTTCACGATCTTGCTTGCGCAAAATGTAGTCCATTTCCGCGCGCTTGCCGGTGTCAGTTTTAGCCGCCGCTTCCTTGACCATCGCCTGCAAATCCAGCGAATCGATGTTTGCTCGGCTCAAGGCATTACGATATTTCTTGTAGTTGTAATAGTTCTCGACAAGCTGTTTGGCGGTATTGCGAATGATACTGTAGAGCTGGATCGCTTCATTTTCGGTGACAGCGGCCTTCCTGCCGGCGGCAGTTTGCCCTTGCACCAGAACCTTCTTCACTAACTGCGCACCAGCGTTATTACCCAAACCTGGATTGGCTCCGCTTAAGCTGGCAAAGGTGTCGCTGGCGGTATAGACTGCGCCTGCTAACGACTTCACCAGTGATTTGTTTTGCTGATGCGCGTCTTTGGCTGGAGCCAATTTATCGACAACGAATTGCACATCCTTGCTGCGGCAGAGTGTGGCATCCCACAGATCAGATAGTTCTGCCCGCTCCATATCGAGAGCAGTTTCCACTTTCTTTTCGGTCTCGTCATCAGACTGCATCAACTGCACCGGACCAAGCGCCGCGGCGTCATCTTCTCCATTGGCCGGCTTGACCGAAGTGCTTCCCTGATCGACAACCACATCAGCAGTATTGACGGAAGAGGCGGGCGTAAACTTCGTCTCAGTGACACCGGCGTTCAGCCGATCCACATCGTTCTCGCCAGGCGAATTGACGATAGGCTCAGACTGCGCTTGCGAATCACCATCCAGCTTGATCTCTGACAGATCCGTTGCACCGGGGACGGTGCTACTTTTCTCACTGTCATTGGTTTGCGGACCAGCCCCTACAGTCAACGGCTGATATGGCGGAACGTTTAATTTTGCGTGTTTAGGATCAGCCTCTCCGTCGTCCGACTTTTTGGCATACACTGCACTCGCCTGAAAGAGGAAGACCAAACATAATAAAATCAACCAGCGATTTTTCAAATGTGGTGGCATAAAACAAATGCGCAAGATTAAAGGATTTTCCCTCTCGAACTGGTCAACTATAACATGACTACTAATAAGGCTGAGTTACCTTTTTTGAATCAAAAATCCGCCCAGCATGCCGATTGACGAAATCTACACCAGCGGCGCCAGAATTTGAGTAGATTCTCATGACAAGTAGGCTGACTGACTAATGTATGAACGCCTACTTCGCGCCAGAAAGAATTGCACCGACAGGCGTTTTGAGAGACTCTGTGACACGCTTAAAGGTCGTCGCCAGGGCGCTGTAACATTTAACTACGTCCATCCAGTTCTCTGCTCGGATCGCCAATTCCAGCTCGATTGCCAATGTCACCATTTCGCCGGCGCTGACAGCCAGGCTAGATCCTTTTACTTCATGAGTGATAATTCTGGCGGTCGAAAGATCTCTTGTCTCGATGGCAGATTTTAGGCTTTCCAGCAGTTTGTCCGTGACACTCAAAAACGATTCCAGAATTTCAGCAATGTCTTCAGTACCATACAACGACTGAACATGCTGACGACTAATATTGTCAGTTGGTCGGCCGTTAGCGGTAGCACCAGCGGTGTCGAGCAGCAGGTCAGGTGCAACTTGCGGCAACCAATGATCAAGGGCTGCCTTCAAGGCCTGAAGATCAATTGGCTTACAAATATAATCGTCCATTCCCGCATCTATGCATTTCTGTTTGTTTGGCTCAGGATCCATGGCTGTCACTGCCACAATCGGGGTATGCCTGCCCGTGCCGTATTCATTCTCGCGAATTGTTTTGGCCGCTTCGAACCCGTCTACGATCGGCATTTGCAAATCCATCAAGATTAATCCGTATTGTGCACTCCGGCTAGCCTCTATCGCCTCGCGACCGTTGCCGACGAAATCGGCATTCTGGCCGAAATAGTTGAGAAGCGCCTTGAGCGCCAATTGATTGGTGGCATTATCTTCTGCTACCAAAATTAGTGCATGATCGTCTGCTTGCATGGAGCAACCTCACAGCCGTGCGGATTAGTCTCAGTTGACATTGTATATTAGTCTGTTCACTCTCGGCAGCAATTGCTCAGTTAGAGGTAGCTCTTGCACTACCGCTGACAAGGAACACGAGGCTCAATCTAGCAGAAAAAAACTAAATTATGCGGCAGTGCGATCGGATCAGGTTTTACTAGTGAATTACCCTGGATTGGATTGGTCAATGTTGGTGGAGATAGCGGCAGTTGATTAAAATGTGACATGGTCAGCCCACGTATCGCACACAGGCACATCTCATTCAATTCCAGGCATGTCACATTTTAATAACATGGCATTAAGGGATGTTCTATATAAACGACATAGCCGACACAGCCGACATAAACGACATAGCCGATATAGCCGACAGCACAGACGACAGCCCTAAAACTGGCGATCTAATTTGGTTCGCGCTTGTGTAACCACAAGCAAAGCTTTTCATGCATTTCTTCAAGTGTAAACGGCTTAGGCAGGTAATCATCCATGCCAGCGCTCAAGCACTTGGCCTTGTCGTCCGGCATCACATTTGCAGTCACAGCAATGATCGGAATCTTTCTGGCGTTCTCGTTGGTTAATTGTCTGATCCGGCCAGTGCACATCAAACCATCTGTTTCGGGCATGCGGACATCCATAAGAATCAAGTCAAAAGAAAACATTTCCATTGCCGCTAAAGCCTCGGCGCAACTGCTGACACAGTGCGCTGTTATATCCAGGCGATCCGCTAGTAATTCCATCAATTTTCGATGCGTACGGTCGTCGTCCACCACAAGCACTAGCGGCTTGCACTCCTCCTTTCGTTCGTCAAAGGAGATTGGCTTATTTGTGCTCAACTGTCCTCCTGTCTTGCATCCAATCGGCTCTCTTGTGATTGACAGCAGGAAGAGCTCGCACATTACTCAACTGAAAGTCGGAATCTTGCATTCTTTGTTCCCAGACGCAACCCGGAGATCCATGTCAATATTAGGCCATAGCCTATTTTCACAGATTAAATTTGTCGCCGATCTGTTACACAATCAGCCGCTTTAACTGCTGCAATTCAAGATCTTCTCACTTGATCAGCAATGCCTTCACAAGGACAAAGCTGTCTGAGCACGGCACCAATTTCTGCAAGCGGTACGATCTTCGCCTTCTTCGTTGCCGCCATGGCTGCCTGAGCTAAAGTTGGATTTTCAGCCGTGTCCGGTGACTGAATGATCACACAACCGCCTCGATCTTCGATAGTTTGAGCTCCTTGCGCCCCATCTGCCGACGAACTGGTCATGACGATACCAATTAGCCTTTCTTTATAACTCCGCGCGGCCGAATCAAAAGCCACATCGATTGATGGTTGAGCATGGTGAACCGGTAATTCAGTGGATAAGGCGATTGAATGCCCATCCACAAGCAAGTGGTAGCCGACCGGGGCCATGTACAGATTGCCAGGTTCGATCGGCATCTTATCATCAGCATCCTGCACCCTTAAAGATGTGTTCTTTTGCAGGGTGCGGCCGAGCATCGAACCCGTAGTTCTATGCCGATGCTGGATAAGAATAATAGGCGTTGTCTGCTGCCGATCCAGATCAGCCAATATCCGGCAAGTGGCTTGTAAGCCACCAAGCGAGCATCCCATCACTATTAGGTCGTACGACATCAAGCGCAGCGACGATAGAGCTTTTCTGTCGGATCCAGTTCTTCGAAATCGCGTTCATGGCTGGTGAACCGCAGTGTTTCTCGTTTACCAAGAGCCAATATTCCGAACGGGCTCAAGCTTTGATGTACCAAATTGAGAACATGCCCCCGCAATTGCTCATTGAAATAAATCAGAACGTTGCGCATCAGGACAAGATTGAATTCGTTAAACGAACGGTCCGTAACCAGATTGTGCTGGGCAAAAACAATATTACGCCGTAAAGACTGATCTAAAATCGCATGATCATATTTAGCCACGTAATATTCGGAAAACGATTGTTTGCCGCCCGCCTGAATATAATTGTCTGTATATTCTCGCATGTGTGAAAGATGGAAGATGCCGGACTTTGCTTTTCTTAGGACGTGTTCATTCAAATCAGTGGCATAAATTCGACACTTATCATAAACACCTTCCTCCTCCAATAAAATCGCCAGGGAATAGGCTTCCTCGCCGCTAGCGCAGCCTGCATCCCAGATACGAATCAATGGATAAGTCTTGAGCACCGGCACGATTTTTTGACGCATTGTCGCGTAAAAAGCCGGGTCGCGGAACAAGGCCGTGACATTGACAGTAAGCGAGAGAACGAGCCGGTCCATAGCCAACGGATCGTGCAAGACCTTTTCCTGAACAGCAGAAATTGTCGGCAGTTTTTCGCTTTCAGCGAATTTGAGAATTCTTCGGCGAATCGAAGCAGCGGCATAGTTGCAAAAATCATAACCATAATGGCGATAGATTCCCTGCAAAAGCAAATCGATCTCGATTTGCTCTAGCTCATCTGCATTCTCAAAGATGTTCATATTGGGATTTTAGTCTATCCTGACAGAACCATTCTACTAATAGATCGACTGCTAGATCTATTGGTAGAGCCAGACTCGAAGCAACGACATTAGCTGATCTGTATCAACCGGCTTCGCAATGTAGTCTGAGGCGCCGGATTCGATACATTTTTCTCGATCGCCTTTCATCGCCTTGGCAGTCAGGGCAATAATCGGCAAATCTTGAAACTCTTTCATCTGGCGAATGCGCTGGGTCGTCTCATAGCCATCAATCTCCGGCATCATCACATCCATCAGAATAACTTCGACATCAGGATGTTCTTCTAATGCTTCGATCGCCTGCAGTCCATTTTCGGCATAAATGACATCCATCTCCTGCCCTTCGAGAATGCTTGTCAGAGCGAAGATATTGCGCACATCATCGTCGACGATCAAGATTTTCCGTCCAGACAATACCGGATCGCGATTATGCGCTTGCTCGAGCATTTTCCTTTTGCTTTCCGGCAGATTTGTTTCTACTCGATGCAAGAACAAGGCGGTTTCATCAAGCAGCCGGTCCGGCGATTTTGCCTCTTTGACAATCAGCGCATCGGTTATCTGACGCAGTTCCATCTCTTCAGAGCTGGAGAGTTCTTTCCCTGTGTAAACGACAATCGGCAGGTGATGTAGTCCTAGCTCTTCTTGTGTCCTGTTAATCAGTTCATGGCCGGCATGTCGGGCAACCCCAGATCGATCACCATACAATCGAAGTGCTCCTCACGTAGAAGTTGAAGCGCCTCAGCGCCAGAACCGACAGCAGTGGAGACAACATCGCTGTTGCCGATCAATTCGATAATGGCATTTCGTTGTACTTCATCGTCTTCAACAATGAGCAATTTTTTCGCCGGCCGCTCGATAAAGTCCTTAATTGCGTTCATCGCCTCATTCAGTGCTTCCTTGGTTACCGGCTTCTCCAAATAGCCGATCGCCCCTTGCCTGAAGCCGCGTTGTTCTTGACTGTCAGCCGAGATCACGTTGACCGGTATGTGACGTGTCTTTGGATCATGCTTGAGTCGGTCGAGTACGGTCCAACCATCCATATCGGGCAGAATGATATCCAAAGTAACAGCATCGGGGGTAAACCGTCTCGCCAGAGCGATAGCGGCCTGTCCGGTCACGGCTACCAGTCCCTTAAAACCGCTTTCTCGCGCTTCATCAAGAAGCAAGCGAGCGAAATGAACATCGTCCTCGATAATGAGCAAAATACGATCGCCCTCCTGGATATTGCCGCGATCATCAGCCACCACGCTATCCAGAAGCAACGTAGTTTCAGCGATTGTTTCTCCTGAATCTTGGCCGATTTCGTGCTGAGCACTGACGTGCGGCTGTCTGGCTGGCCGCTGTGGTACTTGCGGTTGCACACAAATCAGCGGCAGATACAAAACAAATTTACTGCCGCGACCAGGCACACTTTCAACTTTAATTTCACCGCCAAGCAGATTGGCGATCTCACGGCTGATCGGCAACCCCAGACCTGTGCCACCATACTTGCGGCTGGTTGAACCATCAGCTTGCTGGAATGCCTCAAAGATGACCCTTTGCTTATCGTGGGCAATACCTATTCCTGTATCTTGAACTGAGAAGGCAATTACTGTCGACGCGTCATTCAAAGATGATTTATCATCGCTCCAACCGCCTGTCGCTTTGCGCACGGAAAGAGTGACACCACCTTCCTCTGTGAATTTGAAGGCGTTAGACAACAAGTTTTTGAGCACTTGCTGCAATCGCTTCGGATCGCTGCGTAGCGATTTCGGCAAATCATCTTCGAACTCAATCTGGAATTCAAGTTTCTTGGTCTCGGCCACTTGCCGGAAGTTGCGTTCAATACCGACTGCGAGATCGGCGAAAAGAACTTCGCCTATATCCAGCGTGATTGTGCCAGACTCGATCTTGGATAGATCGAGAATGTCGTTGATCAACTCTAAAAGATCGGCGCCCGAGGCATGAATGGTTTTGGCGAACTCAACCTGCTTGCCGCTCAGGTTGCCGTCAATGTTATCCGATAACAATTTGGACAAAATGAGCAAGCTGTTCAGCGGTGTTCTCAGTTCATGCGACATATTGGCCAGGAACTCGGACTTGTATTTGGAAGTAAGGGCCAGTTGCTCCGCTTTTTCTTCCAGCGACACACGCGCTTGTTCGATTTCGCGATTCTTCCGCTCCACTTCCGCGTTTTGACCAGCCAATAGTCGAGCCTTTTCTTCCAATTCCTCGTTGGTTTGTTGCAACTCCTCTTGTTGTTGGGTAAGCAAGTCTTCGGAAGCTTGCAGTGTTTTTGCTTGTTGCTCCAGGCGCTTGTTTGTCTCCGTCAGCTCTTGCTGTTGTGCTTGCAACTCTTGCGCCAACGATTGCGATTGCTTGAGGAGGTTTTCCGTTCTCATATTGGCTTCGATCGTATTCAAAACGATACCGATGTTTTCCGTCAACTGATCAAGAAACGCCAAATGCGTATCGCTGAAGTATTGGAACGAAGCCAATTCAATCACTGCTCGTACTTCGTTCTCAAAAAGGATAGGCAGCGCGACAATATTTGCTGGTGTCGCTTCGCCCAGTCCTGAGCTGATCTTAATGTAGTCTTCCGGTACCTCCGTCACCAAAATCCTTTGTTTCTCTAGGGCGCATTGACCGATCAAACCTTCGCGCAACTTGAAGCGATCAGACAAGTGCTTACGTTTGTTGTAAGCGTAACTGCCCATCAGTTTAAGAATGGGTTCGTTTTCTTCGGTTTCATTCATGAAGAACACGCCACTTTGAGCGCGGACCAGTGGTGCCACTTCAGACAGAATCAGATTGGAGACTGTCAAAATATCGCGCTGTCCTTGCAACATACTGGTGAATCTGGCAATGTTGGTCTTGAGCCAGTCTTGTTCTGTGTTCTTTTGTGTGGTTTCGCGCAAGTTGCGGATCATCTCGTTGATATTGTCTTTCAACGCTGCCACTTCACCGCGCGCTTCAACCGCGATAGATCTGGTTAAGTCGCCCTTGGTCACTGCCGTCGCCACTTCAGCAATAGATCTAACCTGGGTCGTCAAATTAGCAGCCAGGTTGTTCACATTGTCGACCAGATCTCTCCATGTACCGGAGGCACCAGGCACGAGAGCTTGACCACCCAGTACACCTTCCACGCCTACTTCGCGTGCCACACCGGTTACTTGATCGGCGAATGTCGCCAGCGTATCGATCATCTCGTTGATCGTGTCTGCCAGAGCGGCAATTTCGCCTTTAGCCTGGAAGACCAATTTACGTTTCAAGTTACCCTGCGCAACTGCCGTCACCACGCCGGCGATGCCTCGTACTTGTTCAGTCAGGTTGCCCGCCATGGAGTTCACATTATCTGTCAGGTCCTTCCAGGTGCCACCCACGCCAGCCACCATGGCTTGACCACCGAGTTTCCCCTCCGTACCTACTTCGCGGGCGACACGTGTCACTTCCGAAGCAAATGAGCTGAGCTGATCGACCATTGTATTGATTGTGTTCTTCAGCTCCAGAATTTCTCCTTTCACATCCACTGTAATCTTCTTCGTCAAATCACCATTCGCCACAGCGGTTGTCACTTCAGCGATGTTTCTTACTTGTCCGGTGAGATTGCCAGCCATTGAATTGACGTTGTCAGTCAAATCTTTCCAGGTGCCAGACACACCTTTCACCACCGCCTGACCACCAAGTTTCCCTTCGGTACCTACTTCCCGGGCAACCCGTGTCACTTCCGAGGCAAATGAACCGAGCTGATCGACCATTGTGTTAATTGTGTTTTTCAGCTCCAGAATTTCTCCTTTCACATCCACGGTGATCTTTCTAGATAGATCACCATTAGCTACAGCGGTCGTCACGTTAGCGATGTTGCGCACCTGGGCTGTCAAATTGCCAGCCATATAATTCACTGAATCTGTCAAATCTTTCCATGTGCCGGACACGCCTTTCACATCTGCCTGTCCACCAAGCTTTCCTTCGGTACCTACTTCCCGGGCGACCCTGGTCACTTCTGAAGCAAAAGAGCCGAGCTGATCGACCATTGTATTGATCGTGTTTTTCAGCTCGAGAATTTCTCCTTTCACATCTACGGTGATTGTCTTAGACAAGTCGCCGTTCGCCACAGCGGTTGTTACTTCGGCGATGTTCCGCACTTGACCTGTCAAATTGCTAGCCATGTAGTTCACTGAGTCGGTCAGATCTTTCCAGGTACCGGACACACCACGTACATCTGCTTGTCCGCCCAGTTTCCCTTCGGTACCCACTTCTCGGGCAACCCGCGTCACTTCTGCCGCAAACGATGAGAGCTGATCGACCATGACGTTGATTGTGTTCTTGAGCTCGAGAATTTCTCCTTTCACATCCACAGTGATCTTCTTGGATAGATCGCCTTTCGCCACAGCGGTTGTCACCTCGGCGATGTTCCGCACTTGCGCTGTCAGGTTACCGGCCATCAAGTTCACGTTGTCTGTCAGACCTTTCCAGGCGCCGGTGACACCTTGCACATCAGCTTGTCCACCGAGTTTTCCTTCAGTACCCACTTCGCGCGCCACCCGGGTTACTTCTGCTGCGAATGATGAGAGCTGGTCCACCATGACGTTGATTGTGTTTTTCAGCTCAAGAATTTCGCCTTTAACATCCACTGTGATCTTTTTGGATAGATCACCTTTCGCCACGGCGGTTGTCACTTCGGCAATGTTTCGTACTTGCGACGTCAGATTAGAAGCCATGTAGTTCACAGAATCTGTCAGGTCACGCCAGGTGCCGGACACTCCTTTCACATCTGCTTGTCCGCCAAGCTTTCCTTCAGAACCGACTTCCCGCGCCACCCGGGTTACTTCTGCCGCAAATGATGAGAGCTGGTCCACCATGACGTTGATTGTGTTTTTCAGCTCAAGAATCTCTCCTTTCACATCCACGGTGATCTTCTTACTTAAATCGCCGGTCGCCACAGCCGTCGTTACGTCGGCAATGTTGCGCACCTGAGAAGTGAGATTGGAAGCCATGTAGTTCACAGAATCAGTCAGGTCTTTCCAGGTGCCAGACACACCTTTCACATCCGCCTGACCACCCAGTTTTCCTTCGGTACCTACTTCCCGCGCCACCCGGGTTACTTCTGCCGCAAACGATGAGAGCTGGTCGACCATGACGTTGATTGTATTTTTCAGCTCGAGAATTTCGCCTTTAACATCCACTGTGATTTTCTTAGATAGATCACCTTTAGCCACAGCGGTTGTCACTTCGGCAATGTTTCTTACTTGAGAAGTTAAATTGGAGGCCATGTAGTTTACGGAATCTGTCAGATCTTTCCATGTCCCAGCCACTCCCTTCACTTGCGCTTGCCCGCCCAGTTTGCCTTCGGTACCTACTTCACGAGCCACCCGTGTCACTTCCGAAGCAAACGAGCTGAGCTGATCGACCATTGTGTTGATCGTTTTTTTCAGCTCGAGAATTTCGCCTTTAACGTCAACGGTGATCTTTCTCGAAAGATCGCCGTTCGCTACGGCAGTGGTCACATCAGCAATGTTACGGACTTGAGCAGTGAGGTTGGAAGCCATTGAATTGACGTTATCGGTCAGATCTTTCCAGGTGCCCGAGACGCCTTTGACCAGCGCTTGCCCACCGAGCTTACCTTCGGTTCCTACTTCGCGAGCAACACGTGTCACTTCCGAGGCGAATGAGGAGAGCTGATCCACCATGACGTTGATTGTGTTTTTCAGCTCAAGGATTTCACCACGTACATCTACTGTAATTTTCTTGGATAGATCGCCTTTCGCCACAGCGGTTGTTACTTCGGCAATGTTACGCACCTGAGCAGTGAGGTTGCTGGCCATTGAGTTCACTGAATCTGTCAGATCTTTCCATGTGCCCGACACACCTTTTACTTGCGCCTGCCCGCCAAGCTTGCCTTCAGTTCCCACCTCGCGGGCGACCCGGGTCACTTCTGAGGCGAATGAACCAAGCTGCTCAACCATTGTGTTGATTGTCTTAGCCGTTCGCAAGAATTCACCTTTCAACGGTCCACCTTCGATCTCCAGAGCCATGGTTTGGGTGAGGTCGCCTTTAGCCACAGCCCCGATCACCCTGGCAACTTCTGTAGTCGGCCTAACCAGATCGCCAACCAGCGTATTGACTGAGGTAATGCAATCGGACCACCCACCGCTTGCATTGCCCAGAGATGCCCGCTGGGTAATTTTTCCTTGTTTACCGACAACTTCAGAAATTCTCTCCAATTCATGTCTGAGTCCGTCGTTGAGCTCAGCAACTTCATTGAAAGCGGCGGCGATTTCGCCGCTTATGCCAGTTTCGTCAATCGGCAAGCGGGCACTGAAATCACCGCGAGCCATCTGACGTAATACTCTCAAGAGTTGCTTAGCATCCACCTTTTCAGCGGATCGATGGTTGTTGTTGGTGGTGGTCGGCATGTCTTCTCCTTTTCACTCAATATCCGAACAAAACAATTGGCAAATGCTAAGAGCTGCCTGCAAAGATGGTCACTGATAGTCAACAAGAATATGAAGCCATTATGCCAAAGTCATACCCCGTCTGGTATAGATCATGGCGCAATTGCTGAGTTTGCCGACGGTAGAAAATCAGCATTTAGAGCGGTTTGCGGCGCTTTAGGGCAGTATCTTTAAATTGAGCGCCGCGAAATTTTAACCTTGACGAAGTGGTGGCAAGCGAACTTACTCATCCGTCAGCGATCGTAATAAAAGCTAAAAGCAAAAGCCTAAGAGTAAAAGCAACGAACAGCAATTCCAAAAATCCTGCTAGTTAGTGTTCAGCTAAAGACACCCTAGAGCAGGAGATTAAAATGTGACATTTCGACCCGCACACCTGCACATTGGCAATTACGAGCAAAGTCAGTGCCATTCTATGGCTAGAGAGTTGTTAGAGAGCAGTAGAGAGTTGACAGGAATGTCACATTTTAATAACGGAGCATTAAGCGCTGTTCTAGATCAGTTAGAACTCTGTTGCCCCTGCATCATCAAGACAAGAATGGATTTTCCTGTTTCTCCGCCCAGATGTTCGTGTCTGGTCCATGACCAGGCACCACTCTTGTACTGTCGTCGAGCGGCAGCAATCGAGTTTTTATCGACTTGATAATGTCATCAAACGAACCGCCCCACAAATCAGTTCTCCCAATTGATCCTTGGAATAAAGTATCGCCTGAAAAGAGAATGCTCTCGGCATCATCCAGGCGAAAGCAGCTGCTGCCCGGCGTATGCCCGGGAGTGTAAATGACAGAGGCTTTGTGTTTACCGAAGGCGATCGCCTCTTCATCGTTCAGATATTGGTCGATCGCCAACGGCTCTGTCGCTGTGAAGCCAAACATCTGACATTGCATGCCCAGGTTTTGATATAGAAGCTCGTCTTTCTTGTGCAAACAGATCTTGGCACCGGTCGCTTCACGCATGGCCCGCGATCCCATGATGTGATCGAAATGGGCATGCGTATGCAGCAGGTACTTTACTGTTAAGCCATGTTCTTTACAGATATCGAGGATCTTCTGGACATCACCACCAGGATCAATGACGCAAGCTTCCTTCGTTTGCTCGCAAGCAATGATTGAACAGTTGCACTGCAACGGACCAACTGGAAGACTTTTGACTAGCATTTGTCGCCTAACATTTAGAGAAATAACTCGCTGACCGAGCTATCATCGTGAATTCTGGCAATCGCTTCGCCCAGAAGTTTCGCAACGCTAAGCTGAACAATCTTTTTGGAAATGTTCTTTGGATCGTGCGGAATGGAGTTGGTGACGATCAATTTCTCAATCGGAGATTTATCGATCCGCTCGTTTGCCGGTCCGGAAAGGACAGCATGCGTAGCGCAAGCGTATATCGCTCTTGCTCCCTCTTTCCTGAGAAGCTCGGCACCTTTGACCAATGTCCCGGCAGTGTCGACCATGTCGTCGACCATAATCACCACTTTGTTCTTCACGTCGCCAACGACGCTGTACACTTCGGCCACGTTATGCGCGCTACGACGTTTGTCAATGATGGCAATCGGCGCATCGTCCAATTTTTTGGCAAAAGCGCGAGCCCGCGAAACACCGCCAACGTCCGGGCTGACCAGGACAATGTCGGTTTGATTCATTGATCTTACATAGTCCAAGAGCACCGGGCTGGCATAAAGATGGTCGACCAGTATGTTGAAGAAACCCATGATTTGCGGTGCGTGTAAATCGAGCGCGACAACGCGTTGGGCACCAGCCGTGGTGAGTAAGTCGGCGATTAATTTGGCGGTAATCGCTTCTCGCCCGGCTGCTTTTCTATCTTGCCGCCCATATCCGTAATAAGGAATGACAACAGTGATCCGTCCGGCTGAAGCTCGCTTCAGAGCATCCAGGAGGATGAGCAGTTCCATCAAGTTTTCATTCACCGGCGAACAGGTAGGCTGAATGACAAAACAGTCTAATCCGCGCACCGAGTCTTGCACCTGCACGTAAATTTCGCCATCGGAAAAGGGCAAAATTTTGACCGGCGCCACATTCAGCTCCAGATATTCGCCGACTTCCCTAGCTAATTCTGGATTAGCCGTTCCGGACAAAATCATCAAGTCGGACTTGCCACCAGAGTGTATTTGCTGTCTAGTGGGTAGTTGTGCAACCAAGTCCGTTCCCTCCGCAGCCGATATATATAGAGAATTGTAGGGAAATGAGCAGGCAATATACCCGGATGAGAGAATTTTAGCTCTACAAAATGGGTCGCCCACCACACAACTGGGGCTTTGACCCCTTCATCGCTAGCTTAACAGAGTGACAAGAATAGCCGCTCCTAAATCAGCTCTTAATGTCAAGCTGGAACACGCAATTTGCCGCGGGCCTGAGACCATGTCAGCGAATGTCACTGGCTGACAAATAAATTTTGCCAAAATCGTTGAACTTTTTTGCCGCTTACGACGTATTAAAAGAAGTCGGGGCAAAGGGAGACAGCTATGCCGGTAACTGAAGCCAAGCTTGATGGCCAAGAGAACCATGGCTTATTGCGCTTAATTCAAGCTCTAAAGAGGTTCTTAGTCTCTTGTTTCTGCCTGGAGCATTGCCGGCTCTGCGGCCGCCAACTTACCCTGTCTGGCAGCCCATTTCCGCTTGTCGAAAAGCCAGCCCGAAAAGAATGGGCGATCGCACCGAAAATGGTGCCCAGCTCATATCGATGCACCTTCTTCGCCAATTACACCTCAGCCTGGTCATGGTTAGATACTTCCGAGCGGCTGAAGTCTCTCGTCAAAGATCACAGTCAACGTTACGCTCATCTGCTGAGCGAAGCTGTGGATTTTATTGCGGGCGCTGTCTCATCTGAGGCAGCATCGCCTGCACTTTTATCTGCACCGGCGAGCAAATGCTTTTATCCACGCTTTTCTGATTGTCTCTGTCAAGAATGCTGGCAACATATAACTATTGATTTGCCGCAAATTGGCTTTCCCGCCCTTGGACATGAAAGGCAAGTGACACTGCCAGTCGCCAGCGGTGCGGCCTACGAAGGAAAATTGAAAGATTTAATCGGTGCCTTCAAATATGAAGGCGATCGTCTTTTGGCTGCCGATCTCGCCTGCATCATGAGCAACGGCTGGTCAATCTTAGCCGAGCACATGCCAGCCAGCAATTTATTGATCGTACCGGTACCACTACATTGGCGGAGAAAACAGAGTCGCGGCTTCAATCAAGCTGAACTAGTGGGGCGCCAGTTAGCCAAGGCAGTGTCAGTACCCTTGTCGGTCAAAGCGATGAAGCGCACGAAAAACACCAGACCGCAGCAAGAATTGGGGAGAGCAGAAAGGTTGACCAATCTGCAAGGGGCCTTTACGGCAGAGCCGGCGATTGTCGCCGGCAAGACAATTGTCTTAGTAGATGATGTCTCAACTTCGGGTGCCACCCTGGTGGAATGCGCCAAGGCCGCTCTGGACAGCGGCGCACAGAGCGTCGCTGCATTGACCATTGCCAAGGCTGTTTATTTTGGTGGCACCACCACCAGACCACTAACGTCTTGACGCTTAGGTTCTAAATAAAGATAGACAGCGTCTTCATCTTAGCCTTTGCCGTTCAATTTCTTGGCCAGAAGGGAGAGGGCATCGTCCACCAGTTTCGGTCCTGTACTGCCGGCGGATGTTTTAGCCGCTGTCGACTTGCCGGATCAAAGAGCGCAAAGACCGCCTGATCACATTGTGGTGCAAAGCGGAGAAATTCGGCCAGCGGTAAATCGGATAAGCGGCAGCTCGACTGCCTGGCAAACGAGACAAGTTGTGATACTTGCTCGTGCGCTTGCCTGAAAGGCACGCCCTGACGAACCAGATACTCAACCAAATCGGTCGTCATTAACTCCGGATCAGACGCGGCTTGCAAAGTCTTGTCTGAGTTCACCGAAAGATTGTCGATCACCAGAGACATTGTCGCCAGTGCGTTAGAAAGCTCCTTAGCCACCCTGATCGCCGGCGGCTTGGTCTCCTGGAAGATCTCGATTGTACCCCAGCGGCAGCCCTTTAAGTGTAGTGAGGACGTTAATCAATTCACCAAATATGGTGCCGGCCTTGCCTCTCACCAACTCCACTGGATCCGGATTCTTCTTTTGCGGCATGAGGCTGGAACCGGTCGTCACACAGTCGGCAAACTTGATGAAAGCAAACTCGCTGCTGCCCCAGATGACTAAGGTTTCAGCCAGCTGCGACAAATGTATTGCGGCGAGCGAGCAGGCAAACAAAAACTCGGCGACGAAGTCGCGATCGCTCACAGCATCGATCGAATTGGCGAACACAGCGCTCAGCCCAAGATACGCCGCGGTCATTGACGGATCAATCGGCAAAGATGTGCCAGCTTGAGCACCCGCCCCCAACGGCGAAACTGAGGTTCGCTTGCCGGCGTCCTCAAAGCGGCCCAGATCACGCTCCAGCATTTGGACGAAGGCGTGCATGGCATGGGCGAATAGCACAGGCTGCGCTCGCTGCATGTGTGTGTAGCCAGGCATCACGACATGCAGGTTTTGCTGGGCACACATAAGTAACGATGTTTGCAGTTTTTCCAAGCCTTCTTTCAGGCTTCTTATCTGAGCCAAAACATAAAGCCGAATATCCAGGGCCACCTGATCGTTTCGACTGCGCGCTGTATGCAACCTCAGCGCATCTTCGCCGATTAATTGCTCGAGGCGTTTCTCGACGTTCATATGCACATCTTCGTGAAGCGGATTGAGAGTAAACTCGCCTGAGCGTGTTTCTGATAATACGCTTTGCAGACCGGTGATAATGTTGTCACGTTGCGCTTCGGTCAATAAGCCGGCTACTGCCAGCATACGCGCGTGAGCGATACTACCGGCAATATCAAATTCGACAAGCGCACTGTCCGCTTCTACCGAATTGACAAATTGACCAACCAGATCGTCAAGCTGTTGGTTGAAGGCTTTTCTCAAGACTTGCATGTTTTTGGCTCCATGTCGAAAGGCGCAGACCGTTGATGTTGATAAAACCGCCGGCGTCGGCCGGATTGAAGCTCGTCATATCGTCGAAGCTCGAGAGGTTGTTGCTATAAAGCGACTGCTTAGATTGCCGGGCAACAACCGACGAACCACCTTTATACAGCTTCAGCTTGGCAATGCCTGTCACACAGAATTGACTGCCTTTAACGAAGTTTCGCAAGAGCTCGGCTTCTGGGGCAAACCAGTAACCGTTATAAGTAAGTTCGGCGATCTTCAAAGCCAACGAGTCTTTCAAATGGGCAACCTCTTTGTCCAGTGTCAAAGATTCAATTGCCCGGTGGGCCTGCATCAAAATCGTCACGCCCGGTGTTTCGTAGACTTCGCGTGACTTGATCCCGACATAGCGATTTTCCACCAGATCAATTCTGCCCACCCCGTGCTCGGCTCCCAGCTTATTGGCTTGCGTCAATAAAGCGACAGGCGGCAATTGCTGATTATTGATGGCAATCGGCACTCCCTGAAAATATTCCACCGTCACAAACTCAGCCTGATCAGGGGCCGTCTCCGGTGATTTCGTCCAGAGAAAAATATCATCTGGCACTTCAGTCCATGGATCTTGCAAAATGCCGCCTTCATAGCTGATATGCATGAGGTTGGCGTCTATTGAATACGGCTTTTCTTTACATATAGGGAGGGGAATATTGTGCTGTTCGGCAAAATCGAACAGCTCGTTGCGCCCATTGAATTCCCATTGACGCCAGGGAGCAATTATTTTCAACTGCGGTGCTAAAGATTTCACCGTCAACTCGAAACGAACTTGATCGTTGCCTTTGCCGGTGGAACCATGGGCGATGTAATCGCATCCTTCGCGCAAGGCCGCTTCCACCATACCCTTAGCGATACACGGTCTGGCCAAAGAAGTGCCCATCAGATAAACATTCTCGTAGACAGCATTGGCCTGGATCGAAGGAAAGACGTATTCTTTGACAAATTCATCTTTAAGATCGTCCACAATGCATTTAGCAGCCCCAGTCTTGAGCGCCTTGTCTTTGACTGCATCTAGATCTTCGTTTTGCCCCACGTCAGCGCAGTAGGCAATGATCGGCACATCGTATTTTTCTTTCAGCCAGGCCAGGATGCAGGAAGTATCTAAACCGCCGCTATAAGCCAACAATATTTTTTTCATTACCACCCTCCGAAAAGACTTTGAATTTGACGATCTGAAATATCTTTGCACTCCGTGTTGCAGACGAACCAATTAAAGAACCAAGGATAAAATTGCCTTTTGCGTATGCAGGCGGTTCTCCGCCTGATCGAAGACAACCGATTGCGGGCCGTCGATTAACGCGGCTGAAATTTCTTGACCGCGGTGCGCAGGCAGACAATGCATGACAATGGCATCGGTTTTAGCATGGGCCATTAGTGATTCGTTTAACTGAAAACCAGAAAAGGCCTTTTCTCGCTTCTCTGATTCACTCTCCTGCCCCATGGAAGTCCAGACGTCCGTGTAAACGGCATCGGCATTGGTCACCGCTTCAATTGGATCATGAGTGAGGGTCAGTTGGGCACCGGATTGAGAAGCGCAGTTCAGAGCCTTTACCCAGAAGCTAGCATTGGGCTGATAGTTAGCCGGGCAGGCGATAGCAAAATCAACTCCTAACTTCGCCGCCATTAACATGAGCGAGTTAGCCACATTATTGGCATCGCCAACATAAGCCAGTTTCAAGCCTTTGAGCTGCCCTTTCTGCTCCAGTAAAGTTTGAAAATCAGCGATCGCCTGACAGGGATGCTCTTGATCGCTCAATCCGTTGACGACAGGGATTGTGGCATTAGCGGCCAAAGCCTGCACCGTCTCGTGGTCAAATGTTCGGGCCATAATGCCGTCAACCCAACGATCAAGATTCTGAGCAACATCGGCGACGGTCTCTCTCACGCCGAGTTTGCCTTCCAGATAGATAGCGTGTCCGCCAAGCTGCGTCATCCCTGCTTCAAAAGTGACGCGCGTGCGCAAGGACGGCTTTTCAAACAGCATGGCCAGTGTCTGCCCTTTGGCAAATAAGGTCTGCGTCTCATCAAACTTACTGATCTTCAGACGGTGGGCAACGTCCAAAATCAGAAGTAACTCAGAGGCGCTGAGCTGTTCAATACCGATCAGATCTTTGCCACGCAATAACGGCTCGGCCAGCACATCCGCAATCAAGGATTTTCCCTGGGGACTGGCCATCCGTTGCGAACTAGCTTTCAGTTCATGGTTTGGTTCTTGATTTAGTTCCGGAAGGGTAACAGCCATATCTTCTTACTCCTTAATTTCTGAGACTTCCTCAGCTTCAAAAAAAAACCCCGGGTCGTCGAACCCGGGGAAATAACCTTGATCATGGTGCTAAATCAGCTACGCCATAACGGCCCCGAGTTCCTGGAATTCGTGGCGACGTCGGTTTTCACTGGTTGTGATATTGCTCAAAAGCAACACGGATAAGCACCAAGACAATCTGCCAGAAAGTTACAAGGTGCCAGACCGTTTGTCAACTAACCAGGCAGCTTGTGTAAACAAGCAGCACTAAAGTCTTACTAGATCGATCTATATGGATGAGATTTGAATGGATGAAATTTGATCGGGCTCTAATTCTTCATACTCTCTTCGAAGGCAGTGAGCGTTTGCTCAATGTCGTGTCTGTTATGGACAGCGGAGATGAAAGCGACTTCGAATTGAGACGGCGGCCAGTAAATTCCCTTTGCCAAAAGCGCTCGCCACACCCGCCCAAAGTAATCGGTGTCACAGGTTTGCGCATCAGCAAAATTCCTCACTTTGCTCTTTGTGAAAAATACGCCTAGCATGCCCGGCACATCAACGATTTGACACGGCACTGTGCCCTTCGCGGCAATTTTGCGTAAACCCTCGGCTAGCTGCTCCGTATTGCGCTTGAGATGCTCGTTGACTTGCATCTGCTGCAGCGCTCTTAGCTGGGCCAGTCCGGCCGACATGGCCAGAGGATTGCCGGACAATGTCCCAGCCTGATACATGGAACCCTGGGGAGCGACATGCTCCATCACCTCCCGGCGGCCACCATAAGCGCCGACCGGCAAACCGCCTCCGATTACTTTGCCCAGACAGGTGAGATCCGGTTTAACTTTATATAACTCTTGAGCACCACCGGGGGCTACGCGAAAACCAGTCATCACTTCATCGAGAATGAACAGCGCATCATGGGCGGTGCAAATTTCGCGTAATTTAGTGAGGAAATTGTCCTCGGGCAAGATCAGTCCAGCGTTGCCGACAATCGGTTCGCAAATCACACAAGCGATAGCCGGTCCATGCTCGGCAAAAGCCTGCTCAACTGCCGCCAGATCGTTGAATGGTAGGGAAATCGTCAATTTTGCCAGCTCCTCCGGCACGCCCGGCGAGCCAGAAATACCGAGAGTAGCAAGCCCGGAACCGGCTTTGATCAAAAATGAATCGGCATGGCCGTGATAACAGCCGTCAAATTTAACGACAATCGCTTTCTTTGTGAATGCCCTGGCCAGTCGAATGGCAGACATACATGCTTCCGTTCCGGAATTGACCATGCGCACCATCTCTATCGAAGGCATTATCTGGCAGATAAGCTCTGCTAATTCCACCTCGACTTTGCATGGGGCACCATAACTGGTGCCGTGCTGCAAAGCAGCTTCGATCGCCTCCAACACTCGCGGATGGCGATGCCCTAGAATCATCGGCCCCCACGAACCCACATAATCGATGTATCGATTACCGTCCACATCGTATAAATATTGTCCGTCTGCTCGCTCGATGAAAACCGGCTCGGCACCAACAGCCTGGCAGTCACGCACCGGCGAATTGACACCGCCCGGTATGACCTTCTTGGCACGCTCAAACATCAGATGGGATCTTGTCGCCGATAAAATTGGAGTGACGGTAGTCATCTTCGTTACCTATAATACTTTGAGGGCCAGCATCTTAGATTTATTTTCCGGTAAGTAAGAATAAGGCAACGCAAGCCTTATTTAGCTTGCTCTGGCACTGCCTGCGGTGCAGGCGCGCGTTCAGTGCCAATGATCCTTTCCAGAGCCTGCTCCACCATTTTCGGCGCTTTCTCGCCCGCTTTGAAATCGCGCAGCTTATGCTGCCGATCAAATATATAAAACGCCGGCACGTACTTGTTTTCAAACGCATCAGCGATCTCATGCCAGTTATCTACAACACAAGGCATGGTTATCTCGTATTCCTTGATTGCCTCTTTGACCGCTTCGACGTTAGTATCGCTCTCCATGCGCGGCATGTGCACAGAAATTACTTGTAATCCCTTCGAACGAAACTCTTCCATCCATCGCTTAACATCGGGCAGTGATTCTTTGCAGGTTCCACAACTAATTGCCCAGAAATGAACGAGCACTGATTTATTCACCAATTGCTCGTCAGTGATCGGTTCCGAGTTAAACCAGTCAGTCCCACCCTTTAAACTAGGCAAAGGACTTTCCATTCTCAGTGGCATCAAGACCTCCTTTTCGACCCGAGCAAGCAGCCAGTCAGTGCTCCGAACTATATTCCGCTGTGCCCAGACTGAGCCTATTTTAGCGCTGGTCACGCCCGACTGAAACTTTTAGCCTACTATTATTATCTTCTCTCGATCCTGAGTTTAGCGGCAAGAGTCTAATGGAAAACTCAACAGGTAGACGAAAAAAGAGAGGCTGCTGCGTTGAGCGACCTCTCTCAAAATCGGCGTGATGCCTTTTATGCGGAAAGTGGAATAAGACGATTAGACGTTGAGCGGCTTTTGACCGGGCTTCCAGTCAGCAGCGCACAACCCACCGGTCTTGATCGCTTCCAGAACGCGCAATGTTTCATCGACGCTGCGGCCGATATTCAGGCTGTGCACAACCTGGTATTGCAAAATGCCGTCTTGATCGATAATGAACAATCCGCGCAAGGCGATGCCTTTGTCTTCAATCAAAACGCCGTAATCGCGACTGACATCTTTAGTGATATCGGAAGCGAGGACATACTTGATAGGGCCTAAGCCACCTTTATCTTCCGGTGTGCTGATCCAGGCGCGATGACTGTAAACACTGTCTGTCGAGACAGCAAGCACTTCCGCTCCTGCTCTCTTCAAATCGTCAATCCGGGCGTTGAACGCCTTCAATTCAGTTGGACAAACAAATGTGAAGTCGAGCGGATAGAAAAACATGATCAGGAACTTGCCCTTGTAATCAGACAAGCGGACATTTTGACTGAGGCTCTTCATGTCCTTTGTGGAGGGCATGTCAAAATCAGGAGCTCTTTTACCAACTTGCAACATAAAGACGTTTACTCCAGCGACAAAAAGTGGGATCAACATCCTATGGTAGAACGGCGTTCAGCCAAAGTTGAAAGGTTTAATGGAAATTGCATCTTTTTGTAATCGGGTTTTAAGCCGCTCCCCAGCTGGGCTCTGCTCAGATCGGGCCCAAATCTTCAAGTTCTGGCTGCCTGCTTATTGCCGTCCAGGTCGGAGTTGAGCGCTTGCCACTCCTTCAACTCTCTTTGCAAATGATTCTCTAAGACGTACTTTTGAATGAGAGCGCTGTCCGGACTCCAGCCAAGACCAAGCAGGTGCGCCAGGTGCTCAGCCGGCGTGGCGCTTTGCTTGCTTCTCCCCAACTCCGCTTCATTGGTATCGGCCATTTTTATTCCTCCTGCTGTCGAACTGCCGTCAAACAGCTGTGAAAATGTAAGTGATTCGTAACGACCGATCTGGTCTTGGCCACAAGCGCCATTTTCTCCGGGGCATAATTTCCCTAGCCAACATAGTGCTAAAACGCCGCCCTCAGGCAAGACCCAGGCAAAATTTGGATAAATTAATGCTGATTTTTTGCCGGCCCACCCGGTCCAGCAGTAATTACATTAGGAAATCGTTGATTTGACCCGTAACAATCACTTTTGCTAGTATGCTCCTTCCTCAGTGCATCTCTCGCGTGAGGGTTCTTTTGGGTGCTTAGCATCCACCCCCACCTTGGATTAACGACTAACCGGGCAAAAAAGTTCAATCAAGCCGAGGAGCCTCTGCCTGGCGCACCAATTTCGGAGTTAAAAATGTTCGCCATAGTAGAAGCATGCGGTAGACAGTATCAGTTAGAAGCTGGCCGCTTCGTCGATCTGGATCTGACCCCCGGGTCGCAAGGCGACTCCTTCCATTTTGATAAAGTTTTGATGATCGTCGACGGCGCTCAATCGACCGTGGGCAAACCTTACATCGAGGGAGCGAAAGTAACTGGTCGCGTGCTCTCCCATATGAAGGGACGTAAAGTGATCGTCTACCATATGCGCCCGAAAAAAGGGACCCGCAAGAAACAAGGGCACAGACAGCATTTTACGAGAGTGTTGATCGACACTATCGAGCTGAAGGATAAAGTACTGGCCAAGGCTGAATCGAAGCCAAAAGCAGAGAAGTCGAGCGCGACGGAAGCTGAGACCAAAGCGCCAGCAGCAAAGTCCGAGAAAAAATCGTCAAAGGGCAAGGCTGAAAAGGCGCCTGTCAAAAAAGCTGCCGCCAAGGTGACGAAAGGCAAAGCAAAAAAGAGCTAGAGAAAAGGGCTAGAATGGGGAGCATCGCTCTCGGTAGCCCGGAATTTGAGGAGTTGGTTTGTTATGGCACATAAAAAAGGGGCTGGGTCAACCCGAAATGGCAGAGACAGCCAGCCAAAGCGACTGGGGGTAAAAAAATACGGTGGTGAGATCGTCACCGCTGGCAACATTCTCGTCCGTCAACGCGGTACTCGTATCCACCCAGGCTTTAATGTTTTGCGCGGTAGTGATGATTCGCTCTACGCAATCGTGAACGGTATCGTGAAATTCGAAATGTCGCGCGGCCGCAAGCTGGTCAGCGTCTATCCCGGATAAAAGATCTGTTTGTCCAATAAAACCACAACCGCTCCCCGGCAACCACTGAACAAACTGGTGGAAGCGCTGGGTTTAGCCGGTAATCTAACCCATGTTAGCAATGCTTCGACAGACGGTTCGCCTCTTGTCACCGATCTTTCCTATGATTCAAGAGCTGTCACCGCCGGCAGTGCTTTTTTCTGCTTGCCAGGGGAAAGAACGGACGGCAATCAATTTATAGAAGAGGCACTAAAACGTGGTGCTAACGCCATATTCAGCGAACAGGAACGTTACCTGAGTGTGCCCAGCGTACAGGTTCCCGACATCAGGTTGGCTCTGGCCCAGGCAGCCGACACTTTTTATGGCTCGCCCAGCAAACGACTCAGGCTTATCGGCATCACCGGTACTAACGGCAAAACAACCACTACCCACTTAGTCGAGCATATTCTGGCCGCCAGCGGTCGCAAAGCGGGCTTGATCGGCACATTGGGCGCTCGCACCAGTTTCGACGAGCAAAGGCACTATATCGATATAAAACACACGACACCGCAAGCCAGCGACCTGCAAAAGCTCCTTTATCAAATGGAAACGCAAGGAATAACGCATGTGGCCATGGAAGTTTCCAGCCACGCCCTGGCTTTGAAACGCGTCGCCAATTGTCACTTCGCCAGTATTTGCTTAACCAATCTGACGCAAGACCATTTAGATTTCCACAAAACGATGGAGCAGTATTTTCAGGCCAAGCGATTGCTTTTCGAGCAGCTGAATACCAGTAGCCAGGCCGTGAGGACAGCCGTGGTCAATATTGACGATCCTTACGCCGAGCGCTTTCTGGCAGCCATCGAACCGCCGGTGAGGGTAATGAAATACGGTTGGCATGAAGCACCCGACACAGACATCTTTGTTGAGCGAGCGCACTTCGATTTCGCAGGCAGTCACCTTAGCCTGTCCACTAAACAAGGACCGCTCGCTCTGGAGCTTAAGCTTAATGGTGTCTTCAATGTTTACAACGTCATGGCGGCAGTTCTTTTGTCACTCGCTGAAGGCATATCACTTGAGGAATGCCAGCTTGCTCTTGCCGATTTCCAAGGGGTTTCGGGTCGCTTTGAGGTGGTGACCAGTCCACCACCCTTCAATGAACGGCAACCTCTTTGTCTGGTTGACTACGCCCACACTCCGGACGGCCTGGAAAATGTTCTTAAATCAGCACGCTCTTTAGTGCCGGAGAATGGCAAGTTATTCGTGGTATTCGGCTGCGGCGGCGATCGCGACTCATCTAAGAGACCGCAGATGGGTCAAATCGCCGAGGAGTTGGCCGACCAACTCTTTGTCACTTCCGATAATCCCCGCTCAGAAGATCCAGCCAAGATCGTAGGCGACATACTGACCGGCATTAAGCGGATCAAGACTGTCGTTGTGGAACCGGATCGCGAGGAGGCGATCAAACAGGCAATCGGCTCCGCATCCGAGCACGATGTAATTGTTATCGCCGGCAAAGGACACGAGACTTATCAAATTTTGGCCGACCGCACTATCGATTTTGATGACCGCCGGATAGCAAGAAATTGGCTAATCGAGCGAGCAAAAAAGTGATTCGATCAATTCGCAATTCTGGTAATTCCTATCTCACCGCAAGCGCTCAGGCGAGCAGGCTGCCATCTGGGTATAATTTAGTCTGGACTTAAATGCTGTTGCCCAGCTGGGGACATTTTGGGTATAAACTTTCACATCACTGCCGTGCGCGAAGGCACCATTTTCAATGTGATGCAGTTCTTGTGCTTGGAGCGAGTCACAGGCACCTTAAGCATTTCATTTGGGCGTCAACTGCCGACAGTGGTCATTTACTTCGTGGCGGCTCAGTCACCACAGCCGAATTCGGCGGGCTTGTCGGCGACGCGGTTTTGGATATGCTTCTCTGCCAGGAATACGCAGTGAAGGAGATTAGTTTCACGCCAGGGCGCATCAGCCAGGTCAACGAGCAAGCTACTGTTTTGAAAGCTGTCTCTTTGTCTGCAGTAATGCTGCGGGTATCCAAAGAAGTAGACAAATGCGAGGCACGCCCGTTCATCTATGGGATGATTCCTTTGCAATCAGCAGATAATCGCAAGACAGACTCACTTCTCCAGATGATGTATGACTTTCAGCAATGGCAGGGCTTTTTGCAAACCGTGCCGCCAGGCGGCAGCGACCGGAAAGCGCCACTACCGCAGTGCGTGCTGATGCACAGAGCACTTTCTCGAGGCGGACTGATCTATCAAACAGCGTTCGTGGCGCTGCGCTCCTTTAAACCGCTTCTGGAGATTGTCCATCCACTTTCAGATAAGGAAAGCGATAATTTGCGCGGCTATATGCGCAGCCTGTTGCCCCATCCCCGGGCGACACATATGTCAATCGAACGATTTTACGCATTCGCCAGCGCCATCGAATCAATCGCCCAGAGACGCTCAAGTGAAGTTGGCGATCGAGCTCGCAGAGCGATCCACCAGCTGATTCAGAATGCCACAAAAATGAGCGAAACGTTAAATGTATAATGATGTCCGGAGCACAGAAACATTTTCGGATCAGATTTCGCACCTGAGAATGCGCTGGCTGACTGAACTTGGACGCTCGATTTTGCCTGCCGGTTATTGGGGCGGCGAGACGGCAAACGAAATGCTTGGCACTACTGACAGTGCGGCAGCAACGGATAAAACCCTGTATCTGACGTTCGATGATGGCCCCAATCCAAAAAGCACTGCAGCGTTATTGGAAGTGCTCGAAGCCGAAGCAGTGCCGGCCACATTTTTTCTCATTGGCAATAAAATAGCTAAACATCCGGAACTGCTTCGTTCGATGATCGCCGGCGGGCACACGGTGGGCAATCATTCGTTCCACCACAACTTCATGCCCGCCATGGCCACAAAAATGATCGAAATTGAAATCGAACAAACCAATTCTCTCATCGAGCAAATAAGCGGCAAACGGCCAAAACTTTTCCGCCCGCCCTACGGCATGATCGACCAGCGCGGCGCTGCCTTCCTGAAAGAGGTGGACATGACAATCGTCTATTGGAATTGTGTCCCCGAAGACTGGCAAGGCATAGGCACTGAGCGGGTAGTCGAGCGGGTGTGCAAGAAACTGGCTGGCGGTACTTTGATCGTTTTACATGAAGCTAACCACATCGCCAAACAGACAATCGACGCCACTCGTGAAATTGTGCTCAGAGCCAAGGCTCAGGGTTATATTTTTAAAGCTTTGCCGGATAAAGCTTTGCCGGACAAGTAAGGCTTTGCCGGACTCAGTTTGACAACGTATAATCATCACCGTGATAATCACAGGTCGGTTGAACTAATTTTTGCCATGATTGAGCAATCGCCGTGCTTAATTTTCGTCCACCCAAAGACTCGCCAGCGCTAATCAACACTTTCAAATTTTTGCTGCCCTGGTATATGAAAATACAGATGGGTGGTACTGAAGTTCATCCTGTCGATGGTGCAATCGAACGCTTCCAAAAGGTGGCGAAGAGACGCGGTATGGTTTGCCCCAATCACAGCAATCGACTAGACCCCGAAATGATATTTGCTCTTTCAATTTTACTGCGCGAGGATTTCAATTATGTTGCTGCTCGCGAAGTCTTCGATTGGGATCATGGTATTAATGGCTGGTGGCTGCAGCGACTTGGCGCCTATTCCGTCGTGCGGGGAGCAGCTGACCGTGAGTCATTTAAAATGACTCGCAAAATAATTGCCGAGGGCAAAAAGAAACTGGTGCTTTTCCCTGAGGGCGAGATTTCCAGACAAAATGACACGCTCATGCCATTGGAATCTGGTGCAGCACAACTGACCTTCTGGGCAGTGGAAGAACTGCAAAAAATGAGCGGGGCAGACAATGTCTCACTCGAACCAATTTATTTGACGCCGGTGGCGCTTAAGTATACATATCCGGACGACATTCGGCCGGCTTTGAAGAAAGCGCTTGACGGGTTGGAAAATCGCCTCGACATCAGAAAGCCTCAGGAGTCAAACGTTGACGCTTTCTATCAGCGGCTGCAATTAATTGCTGCCAAGCTTTTGGACACACTCGAAGCTGAGTACAGTTTCAAGCCCGATCCTCAAGCATCGATAAATGCTCGTATTCAAGCTTTACGCGCTCACATCCTCAACAGTGTGGCCGCTCAACTGCACATCACACTACCCGAAAGCGCCAAGCCACTAGAATGCGTGCGCATTCTTCGCAATACGATGGACGATTTTGTTTATGTGCAAGACGAAGAGAAAATGTCTGAATATCAGCGAAAAATACACGAACAAAAAGCAGCAATCATTAAGGGGTTTTATCGAGATCTAGATCGAGTGGTGAATTTTATCGTCATCTACGAAGGGTACTTCAAAGAGCAAAACACGCAAGAAAGGTTTGCCGATATCTTAGAGAGGCTGGAAACTGAAATAATCGGCGGCGATCCGACGCCGAAAGGGCGGCGCCGTGTTTTGTTAGATGTTGGCGAATCGATCAATGTCAGTGCGCGATATCCTGAATACAAGAAGGATAAGCGAAACGTTCTCAATCAAGTAACCGACGAAGTTGCCCGTCAAATTTCCGATATGTTGATCAAATTGGAAAAAGGCCGTCGACCACTTTTGTTAGATTGAAACAAAATCGCTGCGTTTTCGCCATCTTGCGCCCCCTGGCAAGTGCCTGTATGATGTTCTGGTGCGGCTAAACGCTATTCGTCATCAGATCAGGCCGCAAAAACGATATCCCGAACTTCCCAGTCAACGTATACGGAACAAGCAAGAGGTCATGCAAAAGCTAGCGCTTGTAGGTTTAGGTGCGTCAGGTCTCTTCGCGCTAAAGGAGTTGGCGGGAGCTGCCGTGGAAGTACATGTTTTTGACGTCGGCCCCTCATACGATAAGCGTTATCCCTGCCCAATTGATCAAGGCAAGCTGACGGTCTGCCCGCCGAAGGCTTGCAATTATTGTGCGCCCGGCCAATCAGCCGGCAGTTGGAACGATTTCAAAGTAATTTTGTCAGCCTCGCCCGTGATTGGCGGGCGGCTTTACGATTTGATCGGTGAACAGGAATTGCAGAAGCGTCTGGATAAAGTGCGGCAGACCATTCTTCAACACGCCCCTGTGGAAATTCCGGTGGTCAAGCCAAATGCAGACGACCTCGATTGGATCAAGAAAAAAGCCACCTTGGCCAGCATGACTTATCATTACCAGGAGCTGTTGCACTGCGGTTCGGATAATGCTCCAGCAATCAATACCAGTATTCTCAATGAAATAATTGAACAAGGTCCGAATATTCACTTTCATTGGGACACAAAAGTTCTCTCCGTCTCACGCCGAGCCGAGCGTTTCGCCGTGCAATACGACCGTTATCGTAAGCCGGGCGAAGAACAAGAGGACAGTTTCGACTATTGCATACTTTCTGTTGGCCGTGGTGGTGCCTTGTGGTTGACGCAACAGGAGTTTTACAAGGTTCTGGACATTTATCCTGGACAAGTGGACGTCGGCGTGCGCGTAGAAACCAGCTGCTATTTTACGGAAGAAGTCGACAGGCGCTTCTATGAACCGAAGCTTTATTACCGGAGCCGCCATGCTAACGATGTCGTCCGCAATTTTTGTTCTAATCCCAAGGGCTTTGTTACACCAGAAAATCACCGCGATTACGTTTTAGTCAACGGCCATTCAAAAATGTATGAAAAGTCAGAAAACAACAACTTCGCCGTCCTGGTGTCAAAAACTTTCACTCGACCTTTCAAGGATCCGCAGCTCTATTCACAAACGATCGCTAAGATAGTCAACATGCTGGCCGGCGGCGGTCCGCTTATCCAGCGGCTTGGCGACCTGCGTGGCGGTAGACGCACAAAAACACTTGCCAATAATTTGATCAAGCCGACTCTGGAAGCTGAGTGCGGCGACATTTCCTTGGCTTACCCTCACCGCATTCTGGAAGGCATCATCGAATATTTAGAGGCCTTTGATAAAATTTGCCCTGGTACCGCTGATGATGCCACACTGCTTTACGCACCCGAATGCAAGAGCTACCCGGATTCGATCTCTGTCAGCAAAAATATGGAGACAAATGTGCCCAACCTCTTTATCGTTGGCGATTCCAGCAGTTGGACCAGAGGCGTTGGACAGGCCGCAACCAGTGGCTTACTCGCCGGCGAAGGAATTAGACAGAAGTTGAGCGAAAGCAGTCATCGGCCTGGTCTAAAGCTGGCTGAAGGTTACTAAACTGTGACAGCGGCAGCGGGCATTTGTGGCGACTGTTAGTTGCTGAAAGTTAGCCGAACATACAAATCACATACCAAATAACTAGAAGTGAGGCGCTTCCGATCGCTAACGATCGGAAGGCGACCAGCAATTTTTGATCCGAGTCCTGTTTGCGGGAGGCACCCCAGGCCGCTACACCACAGAGAATGGAAAACAGAGCGACAATCGGCGGTAAGGTCGAGCGTAAAAAGCTAAAGGTCGCGCGTTCGGTTGCGTCCTTAACGATTAAGATACGGATGTCTGTATCGCCAAGACGGACATCGGGCGGCGTGTCCAACGCGAGCAAAGATTTGCTTTTGCCCTGATCCAGCTGAAGTACAAAAACGGTACCCGGCGTGCTGCTTTGTATATAACGCCCATCGCGATCGCAGCCGCGAATAAATAGATCGGTAGCTACAGAAGTTGCGGTTGGGCTCGTGTCGGAAGAATAATTGTCGCTACTGGAGGACACGACAGTCGCCGATTTGCTAGCCATTTGGTTGAGCACCAACGCACAACAATTAATTGCACCCGGTCGGGGATCCGGTTCATTGATCCATTTCTCACCTTTTGTTGCTTGCTCCTCTAGCCGGTCAAGCTGTGTCTGGCGATTGCTGGTGTACATCGAAGAAAAATACGGAGCATCATGGCTATGGGTAAATGGATTGATATAGGAAAAAGTGCTAAAAGACTGACAATCGGTGGCGTCTTTCGGATAACTCTGATTCTTGCCGTAATAAGACTCGGCAAACTCAGCAAATTTTTTCATGTGCGACACGATAGTCTGTTCAGGCGCATCAGGGAAATAAAGAATCGTGCCCTTTTCATCGAGCAGTCCGCCTGGCACTTGTTCGAACCAGATCTCTTTGTGAAAGAAAGAGCCGGGAACAACCCGCAAGAAGTCGCTCAAATCACCAGACAACATGGCGCTGGCACCTTTCACCAACTTGCCGCCTTTAGTCAATTGCGCTTCGCCATTTTTATCGATCTGAATGAACTCCTGGCGGTCGGCTGACAGTAGTGTTTTGCCGTACAAGTCCTCATCATGCTGGACGACAATCACCCGACTATCGGTACGGCCGAGCCTTGATTGGGTTGGCTTAAAGATGACAAACCAAGAACCAGCAGTTAAGAGAAAGACCACCGTCAAAATGAACATCATCACCCGCGAATGCAGAATTTTCGCCGCTGCTGAATTTTGCGTAAACTCATCCATCTTTTGACTGAGTTCAAACAGGCGGCTTTGTTTGCGCCTGGGCAAAGACCTTTCGGCTGCCTCAGCTTCCTGCTTTCCCAGTTCTGTGATGAAAGCTGTGTCATCTCCTTTGCCACCGCCTTTCTTGCCTATCGGCGTCGGTATTGCGTTCAAAGCGGCCATCTCCGCCTTAGACAAAGTCGATGGTGCGGCGTATTGCTCCCACTCCTCTTCCTGCAGCGGCTCAGTCAAGGGCTCCGACACCAGCCCTTCCAAACGGGCAGCCGTACGTCTGGCCATACCTTCGCAACTCTCTTCCAACGTCTTCAAGAGAGGATGATCAGGCGGCAGAGCGATCTTAGCCGAGGCCAGAGCTTGTTCGTAAGTTCTCTCCGCATCGGCAAAATTGCCTATACGCTCGTAGACAATGGCCATACGAAAAAGCGTAGCGACGACCTTAGTGTCGTCCACGCCCAACTTTTGCACCTGGATGTTAATCAGCCGATTGTAGAGAGGAATAGCTTCTCTAAATAAATGCAGATTGTAGAGGGTGTTGCCGTAATTCCATAACAAGCCCGGCATTTCCGGATGGGCATCGCCGAAAGTCTGATCGAAGTGAGCCAACGCTTGCGCGAAGAGTTCAGCTGCCTCTTCATTTCTTTGGCCCTGGTAGGCTACATTCGCCGCATGCAGCGCCCACTCAGCATCGCTGACCTCAAACTCCTTGTCATCAATTTCGTCGAAATGCATCGAGTGGTAATTTAGCAGTCTGCAACAGGACTCCGAAGGTTCTCAAGATTGGCTAGACTTGGAAAGATCGAAAGCCTTTCCTTCATTCATTCCCTGAAAGCACTATACAGTCAAAGCCAACTTGAAACTGAACAACGCTTTTAGCTCGCATATTACCAGATGTCGAATGCTTGCTTAAACGCCGGGTAACGTTTTGGCGCTGAAACCAGTTAGCGCTGGCGATTCGATCAAGGCGATTCGATCAAAAAATCAACTACTCGTCAACGTTCATTTTCTTCTGCAGAGCAGAATAACGTGTCAATAAAGCGGCCACTTCGGGATGCTCGGCGCCCAAGCTCTGTTCAGTCAGCTCCAGACCCCACCTGTATAACCGATCGGCTTCCGGAAAATTAGCTTGCTCCTCGTAAAGTTCCGCCAGCGTTCGCAGAGCTTTCGCTACGTTCGGATGTTCCGGACCCAGGCTCTCTTGCGAAATCGCCACTACTCGCCAGTAAAGTGGCTCGGCTTCCCCATATCTTTCCTGGTCACGATAAATATCAGCTAAGCAGTTCAAGATCTCGGCCACATGCATATGCTTTGGGCCCCAATCTTTTGTTCGTATATCCAATAGTGTTTTATAAAGCGGTTCGGCCTGATCGTATTTGCATTGCACATGAAAAAGCAGCGCCAGATTGCTCAAGCTTTGCGCTGCACTGGGATGTTCCAGACCGAGATGTGTTTGGCGAATCTTCAAGGCCCGCCAGTGAAGTTTCTCGGCTTTCTCGAAATTGCCGATCATGCGATAGAGTTCAGCCTGATAATTGAGCACCGTAGCCACGCTCGGATGGTCGACACCCCAACTTTGTTCGGCAATTTTCAAAGCCCGCTCATAGAGTGGTTCGGCTTGCTTGTAGTTACTGGAGGCATGATAAAGAAGAGCCAGATTGGTCAAATTGGAGCCGATGCTCGGGTGCTCCAGCCCCAGCATTGTTTCGCGAATATTTAATGCTTTCTGAAATAAAGGCTCAGCCTGGGCATATTTGCCATGGGCGCGGAAAAAGTCGGCCAGACTTTCCAGCGTGCTGGCGACGTCTAATTTATTGGCTTTGGCATTTTGCTCGTACAAGGCCAGCGCCCGGCGAAAGTACGGCTCTACCTCGGAATACTTGCCCTGAGCACGATAGACCATGCCGAGCTTGTTCAAAATCTCGGCTGTCTCCACCGTTGTGCTCTCCGGATGCTGCTTTTCGCTCAAAGCGGCTGCTCGGCGGTAGGACGATTCGGCCTCTGCATACCAGCCTTGCGACCAGAAAAGGTCGCCCAGAGCGCTGTGGATCTGCGTTTGGGCTGCCTCCGCTTTACCTTCCTCAGGTATTTTCTCCGCCTCGGAAAGCGCCTTCTGATATAGCTTTTGGGCATCGGCATTGCGCGAGAGGTGGTGGGCGCGGTTCGCCGCCTCGCAATACTTCTCCCAGCCGACGTTCTCAGTCGATTGCTCGATCACCGTTAAATCTGCCTTTTTCATGGCATTTCCCCGAATAACGGGCCCCGGATATAAAGTGCCCATTTTGATCGTAAATTCAACGGCCAGCTGCTTTAACTTTTTCGGGCATTGGCCGGGCAATAACTCGACCGGAAACGATCTGGCACCATATATAGTGTCAGATCGGAGAGATGTTAGAGAAATGGCTTGATTTGGTATCTGGCTAGCAAAAAAACGTGCGGATCATTTTCAGATCATTTTCAATAAAACACTGCGTTGAATCGTCTTTGCCCATTAAGCGCTATAGAAGGGGAAATCTGTATACCCCTCTTCCGTAAATGCATACCAATCTTTCATGCGCGCAGGAGGATTCAACGGCCATCCATTGGCAAATCGCTGTACTAGATCGGGGTTACTGATGAATGGTCGGCCGAATGCGATCAGATCGGCACAATGTTTTTCGATAGCTTCCTCGGCCGAGTCTTTCGTATAGCCGCAGTTGCCCATCAGCGGCCCCTCAAAAACTTTGCGGAAGTCTGTCAACTGCATTGGCTCGCCCAGCTCGTGAAAGCCAAAGGCCAGGCCGATTAGCACATGCAAATAGGCCAGCCCATAGCTGTTCAATTTTTCGGCGACGTATGAGAAGGTCTCTCTGTAATCTGGAGAGCCCATGTCATTGTAAGAGCCATTGGGCGCTAATCTAACAGCTATTCTGTTCGCCGCGAAACGGTAGAAACTGCATCAACGACTTCGTTCAGGAAGCGGTATCTGTTTGCCAAGCTTCCTCCATACCGGTCTGTTCGCTTATTCGTTTTGGATTGCAAAAATGTATCGAGCAGGTAACCGTTAGCGGCGTGAATTTCTATACCATCGAAACCAGCCTTTCTAGCGCGCTCGGCCGCCAGTCGATAATCCGCTACGATTAAAGGGATCTCTTCTGTCTCAAGAGCGCGCGGCACTTCATAGGGCATCTTACCTAGTGGAGTATGGATGTAGTCTCCCTCAATTTTGATCGCCGATGGTGCCACCGGCAGCTGTCCATTGGCAAAAAAGCTACTGTGTGATGCCCTGCCGCAGTGCCAGAGCTGCATAAAAATCGGCGTCTGTCTTTCGTGCACAGCATCGACGACCATTCGCCAGGCATCCGCTTGCGCGTCGTTATAAATGCCAGGAGTGTTGAGCCAGCCGATTGCTTGCTGACTGATTACAGTTGCTTCGGTGATCAATAGACCAGCAGTGGCGCGCTGTCCATAGTACTTAGCCATTAGCTGATTGGGCATTCTCTCGACCCCGGCGCGCGATCGTGTCATTGGTGCTAATACCACTCTGTTCTTGAGCTGCAAACCGGCCATATCAAACGGTGAGAGCAACTGACTTGTCTTTACTTGAGTCATAAAGTTCTCCTGAACACATCAGCACATTATAAAAGATCATATTCAGTTACTAAGATGAAAGCGTCAATTGGCCCCGCCTTGTTTCAAAGCTCAACAAATTCAGTTCGTACAGGCTTGCGGTAAAGTCCTCGCTCGTAAGCCATATCAAATAACGTGGTGAGCGCTCTGCGCCCTGACTGTCCAAAGTCTATTGTCAGATCATTCACGTACATATCGATGTATTTGTCTAAGACGTCAGCTGTCATATCTCTGGCAAAGGTGGCTGCGTATTGCAGTGCTTCTCGGCGATGAGCCAATGAATAAATGATCGATTCCTTGAAAATCTCAGTCACATCTTTGATTAGCGGCGGTCCCAGATCTTTGCGCACCACACTGCCACCAAGCGGCAACGGCAGATTAGTTAGGGTGTGCCACCAGACTCCCAGATCAACTATTTTTTTTAGACCAAGTGAGCTGTAAGTCAATTGTCCCTCATGGATCAGTAAGCCTGCATCAACCTCACCGAACAAAACAGAGTCGATGATTTTATCGAACGGCACGACAACGGCATTAGAGGTCACCGCCGGCTGAAACAACTGCAACGCCAGCCAGGCAGTGGTCTGCCGCCCGGGAATGGCGATCTTCGCTTGAGGCAATTGACTGTCATCTAAATCGTTTTTGGCCACAACGACTGGGCCATATTTATTTCCCAGGCTCGAACCGCAAGGCATTAACACATAAGAATCGACAATGTCCGGATAGACGGCAAATGAAATGGCGGAGACTTCATACTTACCCTGCATAGCGATCTGGTTCAGGCTTTGAATGTCCTTCATCACTTGATTTATTTTCAGCCCGCGCGTATCTATTTTCTTTTCGGCCAATGCATAAAACATAAAGGCATCGTCTGAATCAGGGCTGTGGGCAATGCTTATCTCTTTGACCTGGACTGGCATGACTGACCTCCGTAACTTCAAATTTTGCCACTGTATTCAAGCGGGTGCGGAAATTGATAAGCAGGCACCAGCGGTGGTGAACTGTACAGCTTTTTCAATGTATTCAAATCGCGGGCACTAAGATTGTTCACACGTTTGACTGCCGCCTTTTTCCCATTCTTATCGTCTGTGGCATACATCACGTCGTTGACATTGCTGCTATGACCAAGGATGCCCAAGGCGTGTCCCATCTCATGCAAAAAGATTGGTGAGAGCGTCGTTTCAGGGACTTCGGCTGGATAAAAGGTCGGCCGCAAAGCATACACCGTAATTTTCAAATGCTCGCCTGTGCCCTCCCACCTGGTTACACCAAAGATCCGGATGGGCAAATCGTTGACCCACTTCACATCGATGTCGCAATCAGTCCCTTTGCTAATCACTATCGGTACATAGAGGGCCCATTTTCGCACACCGCTTTCCAGACTCCGCCGCCAGGATTCTGGCGAATTTTCAGGCAAATGTATGGCCACCGGGAAAGTCTGCCAACGCCCAAATGTGTCGCCGGCAAAACTGCGGATGGCGGCAAAATAATCACCAGCTTTGGCATCGTAGGGAATAGCAGCCGCCACTCGCTCGCTGGCAGAACCGGCGGCACCGGCAATCGGCACCGGCGACTGAGTTGGCAGCGGCAGGCGCCCGTTGCTGTTGGCATTGTATGAATTGGTTGAAGCTACATATGGTGGCGCACCGCCAAGCGATGCCACAGGTCCAAAATTATTTGGTTGGTAATTATTTGTTTGGTAATAGCTTGGCTGGTAATAGCTCGGTTGATAATTATTCGGTTGGTAATTTGCCGGTGGCCCTTGATAGGTCGCCCCGTAGCCGCTGGGGCTCGGACCGTAATTGTAAGCGCTGGGGCGATAGGGGGCGCCGTAATAAGCGGGCCCGCTCCAGGTCGACTGCGGCTGGGCGGCGGCGACGTAAGGAGCTGCACCACGGTCGGCATTGTTTTGTTGTTTTGGCTTGGCCTTTTCGTCAACTGGATAATCTGTTAGCGGTTTAATTTGAGCAGTGTTCTGGCGCGCGGCCAGTGCCGGCGATGACTGAGCCTGAGGTAACGGCTTCAGCCCAGGCACATTAGTCTCCGGAGCAGAGCTGGCATCGGCGGCATGAAGGGAGGGATTGGCCGACGATGACAATGCGCTATCTGAGGCTGTCGGATCAGGCGCTGCCTCATTCGCCTCATTTGCTGGTGCATAGGCCGTGGAGCCACCGAAGGCGCCGCCGAATACCTTTGCTTCGAGCTTGCTAATTCGTCCATCAAGTGGTCCGCTTCCTGGCGTCTTGAGAATCTCTTCTTCCAAGTGCCCGACTCGATCGGCAAGATCGTGTTCCGGATAAGTGGCGCCGAACGCCACCTGCTCGAGCCGTGAGACCCTGTTTTCGATAGGACTCGGCATCGTCGATGAGGCTCTAGGTGTGGTTGTCCAATCCTGCCCATTTGAATCGGGCGTTGTATTGGCTGGCACTGCCGGTAGTGGCTTACCAAATTCCGGGATCATTGATGCTGGTGGCGCCGCCGTGTCAAGACGAGGTTTCTCCGGCACAAGCAGATTCTGCTCGCCAGACGGAGTTGAATCGGCGGCAGCCTGATCGTTTTTTTGCGGCTCGCCTGTTACATCGGCAGCGGAGTTCTCAGCCCAACATAGACTAGTCGATGACTGCGCGAGTACTAACAGTATTGCCGGCAACCATGCGATTTTCTGGCGGAGCACCATCCTCATCTCCATCGCTTACATTACCGATTGAGCAGATCGGCACTAAATTCGGCACCCAATTTCAGGCTCGCTTGCAGGTCAATAATAGTATCGTGAAAGACTCGGCGGATCAGATTTTGCGGCGCCAGGACCAACTCGCGCAGCACTTCATAAATGGCCGGATCAACGGTTTTCAGTTTATCTCTACCGTCCTTCACTGAGAATACAGCCAGACATTCCGCCCAATATTCATGATGCGAGGTACGTGCATAACCGGAGACAAAATGTCGATTGTGCACTTGTTGTGGCTCCAGCAACTCAGACATTCCGTCGTAACCGGCCGGCAGTCGATGGACGCGTTCACATCGTTTGTGCAGGTTTTCATAGATTTCACGTACCCGCTCTTGCACAGCTTGCGATAAACAAAATTCAACTTGATGACCGAATTCATGAGCAACAACGAGATTAGCCCGCACTTCCAACCACGGTTTAGATTTTCCCGGCGCCACGGCCAGAGCACCAAAATTGCGAAACAGATCAATCTCCTTGACAAATTCGTCTCGATCGAGCGTCACATAGCCGCTGCGGACGCCGGTGACACCAGCGGCACCATGCTTGATGTTGCCGAGCATGCAGTTCCCTTCACTTTTGCGAACGACCTGGAGCAATCCACATGCCGACCACAAGTTTAAGCTTTCAATGACATACTTTTTCTGCGGTCCTGTCAATTGGTCGAATTCCTGGAAATAGCGAATAATCTCATTTTCGGTATAACTTTTATCACGCCGCGACAATGGCCTGGTGAATTCATATTTGAAATCTTCGCCATTGTTTTTCGCGCCAACAAAAGTTGTATTCAGTCGTACGTTCTCGTCGAGTTGGCGTTTGGCTTCCCGGTTGGCGCCGTCACGTAAATAAAAATTGCCGAGATTGTCGAATTCACCGACTAACCTGTGGTCGTGGGAAGCAACGCGTCCATTCAAGACATTGAAGGACAATCCGTTGTATGTCAGCTGTCCTGATGGCCCGGGTTCCATTCCGGGCAATTCCAGGTCAAGACCGCTGGCATCGATGCCGCGAAAAACACAACCACGCAGATCGTCGATCAATTTAAGCTGCTCAGTGTTTCCCAAAAGGCCTGAGGTTCCCTGAAGATAACCATCTTCAAAGAGAAAGCCGATCGGTGTACCGTCCATATAGACGCGTCCGTAATCGACCACCAGTGTCTGCCCGCGGTACTCCATGAATCCGCTGGGTCCTTGAATTTGACCAGGTTCTAAAGAGCCAGAGCTTGATCTTTGCGTGGCCATGACACCTCGACAGTCACCATAAGCTTAACGCCTGCCGCGGGCTTTTGGCCAACGCTGAGAAAACAATGCTTCATGTGAAACGCTCGTAAAATCTAGCCTCAGTCGCCCAGTTTAGCGATATTTCCCAGGCGCCGGCGGGCTTAGCTTAGTAAGATTGAGGTTATAAGAGATAAGGCTTTGTCTAATTTCAGATACTCTTCACCCCCTCCCGCCACCAGGCCGCTCGTCTGGCAAATCCTTATCGCGGCAATTGTCGGCATTGTTATCGGTTTGAGTCTGACAGCCCTCAGGCGAGGACAAGACTTTTTCCAAACCGCTAATCAGGTTGCTTGCCAGATTGCCTCGCTTCCCCAAAGCATCATCAATGTCTTCCTCAATGCCTACCCCCGGCGCATGACCATCCTCTTGATGGGCGTTGATTCTAATGGTCGGAGAGCACAAAGATTTATCAATACGCGTTCAGACACAATGATGCTGGTTAACGTTGACCCGCTGACGAAAACGGTCGGCATCGTCTCCATCCCCCGTGATAGCCGGGTGAGAGTCGATGGTCACGGTATGGACAAGATCAATGCCGCGCATGCTTTCGGCGGACCGGAGTTGGCGGTGGCGACAGTGCAAAAAGATTTTGGCGTGCCGGTCGATCGCTATCTGGTCATCGATACGCAGGGGCTGAAGAAAGTATTTCAAGTTTTAGGGCCGGTAGAGGTCCTGGTTGAAAAACGGATGAATTATGTCGATCATGCAGCCGGTCTGCATGTGAACTTAGAACCCGGCGTGCACAGATTGACGCCGGAACAATTGGAAGAGTACGTTCGATTCAGGCATGACGCTCGCGGCGATATCGGCAGAATTGAGCGCCAACAGTGGTTCATTCGAGCGATGACCAACAAGCTGAAAGAACCACAAGTTGTCTGGCGGTTGCCCGAGTTAATTCAGTTAGCCCACGAATATGTCCAGACAGACCTTTCGCTGGAAGAGATGGCTAAACTTGCCAATTTCGGCAAAGACATCCAGCCGCAAGCGGTGCAAACCGCCACTTTGCCCGGCGTAGCCAGCAGCCGCTACGGCGGCAGTTATTGGCTCTTAGATCCTTTTGGTTCAGCGATTGTTTTTAATCGGTTGCTCGGTACGTCCATCGACGCCAGTGAAGCCGGGTCCGGATTGGACAGGGAGATGCCGGCATCGGATGAAGCTTATGCTGCGACTACCGATATTATGGACAGCGAAGGTCGTCCCAACGAACCGGTGAGAATCAGTCTGAAATATGCGCGCGGTCTGGACGGCGTGGCCAAAACAATCCAGAACGACTTAATCAGGGCTGGTTACAAGGTCAAGTTGAAATATGCTGGTAATCCGGCTGAATGCGCACACGAAGCGATTATCGAGAACAGTTTCCGGGCCGATGCCGATTTAACTCAGAAATTGCGCAGTAACTTGTCTATCGTTCAGAACTGGCCAGTTATCCTCAGCTTAGAGAAGCGCTCGGCGGAGGACTTCACCCTTGTGCTCTCACCAAATGTGAAAAGAGAAATAGCCGGTCTGAATTGATAGGCTTGCTCAGTCCGTCTTAAGTATATTTCTCAGTGCACTTTTTGATGCACTTTTTCTTGTACGGTTTCTTGTGTCGTTTCCGGCATTTTTCCGTGCATTTTTTCTTGCACTAAATTCGGTGCCGGGCCCGGCGCTAGTCTTTTGGACAACTTGACCCCGGTTTTGCTTTCGATCATCAGCCTGAGTTTCTGTTTAGCCCACAGCCCTTTGCTCTTCATATGCAAAAAGAAGTATTTATCAGGTGGCCAGTAAAAGGACGGTTCAAAATAACACCAAATCGTGCAACCCTGACAAAAGTCCCAGGCGCCTTCCTTTTTGCGCCGCTCTTGTACATGCGTGCCGCGCCAAAGTTCGTCTAAATTGGAGCGCCCGTTTGTGTGGGTTATCTTTACCCGCTCATCGTGCATATGGTAACAAGGCAGAAGGAGATGATCGTCAGGTGAGATAACGATTACAGAGCTGATGGCACGGCAACGAGGCTTGTCGATCTGATTGCCACCATCGAGATAGAATTCCATGAAAGCCCAATTAACATCGACATTGTCATATTTGGCCAGACGCTTTATCTCCTCAATTCCTTCTTTCTGCAAAACTTCATTGTCGCAGTAATCAAATACCGGCTGCAGATACATGATGATGCCGAGGTCTTGCGCTAAACGCACCACTTTCTCCAAACCGACGATAGAGTCGGGAGTGGCTGTAGAAATGATCGAAGGATGCTCGCCTAAGCTTTGCGCGAGCTTGATACTTTCCACGACTTTGGCCAACCCATCTATGCCTCGCTCTTTCTTATATTCTTCAGCATCGGTGGTGGAAAGAGAAAACTTCAGATCGTCAACTAGCCCGGCAATTTCTTTGGCCACGCGGGGATAGAGAGTGCCTGTATTGGCCAGGCTGATGATAAAGCCCATTTCCTTGGCGGCACGCAACACTTTGACCAGATGTCTATAGAGCAACGGCTCACCGCCGGTGAAATCGATTACCTTAACGCCCAGTCGTTTGAGAGCAGCTAGATTTTCGATGATGATCTCAGGCGCGGTTTCTTTGATCGGAATGTTTTCCGGTTTGATCGGAATATCACAATAAGTGCAACGTGAATTGCATTTGTATGTAAGGTAGTAATTAGAGAGAAGTGGCGGCAAAAGCTTTGTTTCCCTAAAGGCATGAACGCTAATAGAGTAACTCACAAAGAGTGGCAAAGACTGAGAAAAATAATTGGCAAAGATGAGATCGACAGCAAGAACTGTTCTCAGGATAATTGCCCCAGACTAATTCCGCTTAATCTCCTTATATACCGGCTTCTGATCAGTGAGAGCGATCTGTTTGGCAAAATCCACATCTAAATAGGCAGCGTCGGCTAACCGCTGAGCTTCAGCGATATCGCCTGCCGCCAAACACTGGCCAGCGCGAACAAAGTATTCGTAGGCAGCACGCAAATGCTTCTGGAGAAGGCTTAGATCTCTAACCTTGAGCCTGCCGGCAATCTTGCTCAATTGCCAAGCGACCTGGCGAAAAGTTTTCTCACCTTGAAGGCCTATTTGTTTCGGGTCTTCTTGTTTAGACTGCTTAACCACTCCCCGCTCAACTAATTTGCGGCCCAATTTCACTGAGGCCAGAGCGCTGGCCAAATCATTTTCCAGTTCATCTTCTAGTTCATTTTCCAAATCTTCCTGATCAGCGTTAGCCAATTTTTTCAAGCAGCGGTTAAATGTCTCCTCCGCTGCCAGCAGGTGATCGTCGGCTACCGGCTGGCCAAGCGGCTGGGCATCCGCCAGCGCTTTTCTCAACTCAGCCAACTCTTTGGCCAGCGCCTTCATCGTCGCATCGAATTTGTTACCACTGCCTTTCGGAAGCTCAATGTCAAAGACCGCCTGGCGATTTTCTACTTGCAGCAAAGAGACAAGCCAAAATAATTTGAGGATCGCCGCATCGGCTATCAATGCCGCGTTCCCCGGCTCCTCATCGCTCAGGGCAAAAATTGCCTCTTGCGACATTTTGACGATCTCAACCAATTCCTTGTGCAGATGATCGCTAATTTGATAATGGCCATATTCAATGGTCAACTTTGTTTTAGCAATTGAGGCAAGCAGAGAGTCAATTAAATACTCGGCTGAATCGTCAGGCCAGTGCGGATCAAAATTGAAGTCCGGCGTTACAAACGCCGCCGCCTCAGCTAATTTCAAATGCATAAGGGCATGCTCGATTAAGTCCCGGCAATCGTCATACTGATTATCGGTAAATGCAGAGAGCGCATCCTTATAAGCATCCGTGGCCATGGCCACGTGCATCTTAGCTGCTGGCGGACATTCACTCTCGATAATTGCCAGCTGAGCATCCAAATCGGCAATGGCCTCCACCAGCCGCTCCAGCTCTTTGCCGAGAAACGATGCCGGTCGGGCAAAATAGCGCTCAAACTTTTTGAAAAGATCCACGATTCGTACTCGCTCTTACGCTCTCTTTTTTATAATCGCCTTTGATAAGTCCGAGACTAACTTTTCCAGTAAGGCGAACTGGACTTTCAATTGGTCGGCATAGCCTTCGCCTTTCCCTTCGATTGGGACTGCACCTTCGACCTCTTGCGATAAATCCAAAAATACACCGTCGCCCAGCAACGTTTCGATAGTTTCGGCATCCAGCAATTTACGGCCAAAATTGATGAGCAACCAGGCAATATTGGCTATGCGTAGACTTTCCTGGCTATCCTTGCCGCCGGTTAGTTCTCTTACCGCACGATTCAACTCCTTATGCGCCCTCTCCAAACAATCTAAAACAAGGGCATTCTTGTGCGGTGCCTGCTCGTAGTCTTTTTCCAAGCTCGCCCGCAATACTTCCAGGCGGGTGAGCCTGTCGAAAACTTCTGCCTTGTGATGAGGCTTCGGCATGATTTAGATCGATGTCCAGCGCCAGTTGATTTCAAACAATTACATGCAGTTTCTTGCGCGCGGCCAGTGGCGAGCGCACAATTTCGGCAGAACACAGAGCGTGCTGCGCAACCGTGTCGGCTGTGCTGCCCAAAACAAGCGCATCGAGAACTGGACGACTGTGCGAGCCCAATATGATCAGATCTGCAGGCCATTCTTTGGCAGCCTGGATTATTTGTTCGCGGGGATCGCCTTCCAGTACTGCGCAAGATGCTTTAGCCGAACCGAACTTCTGCTCCAGGCGGGCCACGCACTTTTGCAGCCAGTCCATAGCCAGCCGCCGCTGTTCTTCAAGATGCATTTGCCTGTTTGCCTTGTGCGAGGCCGGCTTAAGCGCCGGCTCTTTTGGCTCCGGCAGCACAGTTAAGCACTTAAAACTAACGTCCTTGGGAAAAAAGGACGACAAAACATGCTCGAAAGTAAATTGTGAGTGTTCGGATTCATCCATCGCCACAAGCACATTTATCCTTTCGCTTCCGGAGCTGGCGACACCGCCTTTATTGATTCGCATGATGCGCACAGCGCACGGAGCGCTATGCAACAGTGCTCGAGAGACACTGCCGAGAAGAAAGGAAGATACTCCGCCTCGGCCGTGTGAGCCGACAATGATCAAATCGGCGGGCCATTCCTCAGCCGCTTTGACGATCGCCTCTTTTGTGTAACCGTCTAGAACAACTCCGGAAATTTTGTTGTCCGGCAAATAATCTTGCAGTCTCTTGACAGTTTGCGAGACCAAGTTTTGTGCCTCTTTGATCTCCTGCTCTTTCGCTCCCTCGACAGAGGGCAACGGCTCGAAAAAATCGACAACAGAGGCCACTTTGATCTCTACGTGTGGTTCGTATTTGGTGCTGAGCGCTGACTCAACCGCCGCTTGCGAACACGGGGAGCCATCTATTGCCAATAACACTTTCATTGTCTTCCCTCCTATCAAGTGAAGTCTGACACTCTCGAAGTGACAATTTATCATCCATTCGGATGAGCATATGCAGGACTAGATCTGTGACAATTCACTAAATTCACTTCATCAATCTAAGAATTCGCCACCACATCCCGGTCGCTTTGAGATAAGTTGGAGTGTAAAGGGTAAAGACTGCCAAGAGAGGTTAGATCAATTACTTGTTCACAGATGGCAATGATTCCCGAAAGCATAAATAACAGGTAGCCAAAGCCTTGCGCGAACGCAAAAACCATCATTCAGTGAGCAGTCGACACCTGGCGGTGGTGGCTGAGCCGTCGTATCCCGTAACCAACAAAAAACTTTTGGACTGGGTGGCGGCAATCAGTGTCCTCTGTCAACCAGAGAAGATTCAGTGGTGTGATGGTTCTCAGGCTGAATTCGACCGCCTCTGCCAGGAAATGGTCGCTGCCGGGACGCTAATCCGCTTAAATCAAAAGAAAAGACCGAACAGCTATCTCGCCTTGTCCGACCCCAGTGATGTCGCCCGGGTGGAAGAGAGGACTTTCGTCTGCACCACCAAGAGGGAAATGGCTGGTGCTAATAACAATTGGCTGGCTCCCGATCAAATGCGAGACCAGTTAAACCAGTTATTCGTCGGCTGTATGCGTGGTCGCACGATGTATGTCATACCATTTTCCATGGGTCCTTTAGGTTCACGCATCGCCCACATCGGCGTGGAAATTACTGACTCACCATATGTGGCGGCAAGCATGAAAATTATGACTCGCATGGGCCGGGAAGTAGTGGATGTCCTCGGTCCTGATGGCCATTTTGTGCCTTGCCTGCATTCAGTAGGCAGGCCTTTGGCAATAGGAGAAAAAGATGTTCGCTGGCCCTGTAATAGCGAAGAGAAATATATCGTCCACTTCCCGGAGACGGAGGAAATCTGGTCTTATGGTAGTGGATATGGTGGCAACGCCCTGCTCGGCAAAAAGTGCTTGTCCTTGCGTATAGCCTCAACCATGGCCCGCAAACAGGGCTGGCTGGCTGAGCACATGCTCATTCTCGGTATTCAGTCACCGTCAGGCAGCAAAGATTACATCGCTGCTGCTTTTCCCAGTGCCTGTGGCAAAACAAATCTGGCCATGCTCATTCCGCCGCCCGCTTTTAAAGATTGGCGAGTGACAACCATTGGTGACGACATCGCCTGGATCAAACCGAACAAGGACGGGCGTCTGCATGCGATTAATCCTGAAGCGGGGTTCTTTGGCGTGGCGCCGGGAACATCTGAGCGCTCCAACCCGATGGCCATGAGGATGCTCGAGAAAGGTGACTGCATTTACACCAATGTTGCTTTAACTGAGGATGGCGATGTCTGGTGGGAAGGCATGACCGACACGCCGCCAGCCAAGCTGACAGATTGGCAAGGACTGCCGTGGACGCCTAAATCGGGCAGGACTGCCGCTCATCCCAACTCGCGCTTCACAGTGCCGATTGAGAATTGCCCGGTACTCGATGCCAATTGGAATAATCCAGACGGCGTACCGGTAAGCGCCATCATCTTTGGCGGCAGGCAGAGCACGACCATCCCGCTGGTCACCGAAGCTTATAACTGGACTTACGGAGTTTATCTGGCGGCGACCATGGGTTCGCAAACTACAGCAGCAGCCACCGGCGAGGTTGGCAAAGTACGCCGCGATCCATTTGCTATGCTCCCTTTTTGCGGTTACGACATGGGTGATTACTTCAAACACTGGTTGAGAATTGGACATTCAGTGGCCCATCCACCAAAAATTTTTTACGTCAACTGGTTCAGGAAAGACAAAGATGGCAAATTTCTCTGGCCTGGTTTTTCGGAGAACATGCGCGTCTTAAGCTGGATAATAGGCCGCGTCCGCGCTCGTGCCGAAGGCGAACACAGCCCGATCGGCGTGCATCCCCAGTACGAGGATATGGAATGGACGGGGCTCGAGCAAATAACACGCCACCAATTCACTGAATTGATGAAGCTGGACCGAGAACACTGGCAAAAAGAGCTGAAAGAACACGATCAGCTTTTCGAGAAATTTGCTGCCACCATGCCGCGCGAGCTCCAGCTTTTGCGGGAATTGATCCATCTCAATTTCGACAGTTACTTGCGTGAATAGGGCGCCTGTCTCTTAAGACCGAATGTAAGTGAAAACTAAATCGCGTTGGCGCGGGCCATCCAGCTCGATCAAGACGACGCGCTGCCATGTCCCCAGCTGCAGCCTGCCGGCGTGCACAGGCAAAAGCACTCCTGGACCGATAATGCTGGACATAATATGGTCGGGTGCATGTTCGGGATTGTGAGGATGGCGATAATGCAGTTTCGGCACGATTTTTTCGAAAGCATCGAGCATATCCAGGTCTGTTCCCGGATCGAGATCGGCTGTGGTGATCGCCGCTGTCGTGTGCTTAGCAAAAACATGACACAGCCCATTTCCCGCCCCTGCACTAGCCAGAAACGATGCGACTGAATCGGTGATATCGACGACCTGCTTCGCTTTCTTAGTGGGAATCTGTTGCGTATAGACCATAAGCTTCTCAATTGCCGAGTCTATTTTATAGTTCTCCGTTTGTCGTTCTTTCTTTGTAGTCCTTTGTAGTCGCTTGTAGTCCCTTGTACGACAACCTCAGTCCGTGCCAATTGCAGCGGGATTGAGTGGACAAGCCAAACTGACATAAATCAGAACTAACCTTTTCTCACGCCATATGTTGTCCGCTTTACAACCCGGCGAGCTCGACATTTGATAAGTTGGTTTTGGTGGGGGCGGACGTTGGCATGTCGGGGGGAAGGCCAATGTGTGATTTGCTGCGACATCCTGTCGTTGCGGCCATATTAATGACTTTGACTTTGGAATATTTCGGCATCGGCCAGAAGGTCATGAAGTTGCTCGAAATGCATCCAGCCATCGCTGTCGGCTCCGGACACCGACACTACTCAGGCGGCAGCGAGCCGATCGGCCAATTACTGTATCAATTTAGTGCCACTTTCGGCTCAATTTGGCAAAGTCTTGGGCATTCAGGCATCGGCATCATGTCAATAATCCAGAGGCATTTATCTGTGGACAGCGGTATAGCGATGGTCGATTTGATGCAACAGCTAATTCTGATCTGGATTATATGCATTGCCGCTTGGTGCAGCTTCTATGCCATATCGGCCTACCGATCTTCGACTTAGTCAAATTTATATCAAATCTAGATTTGTTTTAGCGCATACGAAAGAGATAGAGAGAATACACAAGAGATCCACGACCAATTTGTAATGTGATTAAGAGGACTGGACTGACAACAACAGTCAAACGTAGACAGATTTAGTAAGTGAAGCGCGGCCTAGTGGCGCCTCCCACGCGCTTAACGAAAGGAGCTTGCCCTTAACGGCAAGCTTTTTTTGTGGATTTTCTCGCTTTGATCGGCCTGGACGACAGCTGTCTAGATCATCTCTTCAATCAGCTTTTTCAAGACATCTTTGCTCAATCCGAGTTTCTGTTTGGCCAGTGCGCCTTTTTGCAAATTCGGCTCGTTGTCTTCATAGGTTGGTTTATCGGCTTTATAAACCACACCAAGCGGAATGCGATCGCCCCACTCAAAAGCTTTGGTAATCGAATTCTGGAAATTAGTCGGCTCCCAGCCTTCGTCTTCCAATTTGTAGACACGCTCTTTGAACCAGGGATAGGTGTTGATCTTGTTGTAAGTTACGCAGGGACTAAAGACATCGATCAGAGCGAAGCCTTTATGGGCAATACCACCCTGTATCAGCTCGGCCAATTGTTTAGCTTCCCCAGAGAAACCACGGGCGACATAGGTGGCACCAGCAGTAATGGCAAGGGCAATCGGGTTGAGCGGCATTTCGTGATTGCCATCCGGAGTGGACTTAGTCTTATGCCCTTGCGTCGTTGTCGGCGATGCCTGTCCGGTGGTCAGACCGTAAATTTGATTGTCCATGACCACATATGTGATGTCCAGATTGCGTCTCATCGCATGGATTAAGTGGCCAACGCCGATGCCATATCCATCGCCGTCACCGCCTGTAATCACCACTTTCAAATCTGTGTTCGCCAGGTGAATGCCGGTGGCCACAGGCACAGCGCGACCGTGCAAACTGTGCGTGCCGTAAGCATGAATAAAGCCGGGTAGATTGGACGAGCAGCCGATACCGGAAACAATCATTAGATTGTGCGGTTCGATGCCCAGTTTGCCAGCTGCTGTTTGCACCGACTTGAGAACGCCGAAATCGCCGCAACCAGGACACCAGTCTGGATCGACCGGTCCTTTATAAGTGTCTAGCGGAAGCTCTATAACAGTTGCCATTTTTTGCCATTACCTCAATACAAGTTGCCAGTTTGCCTTGTCCCAGGCGGATCTCAAAATTCCAATTCCTCTTTTACCCTCCCTCATGCGGCGTAAATGAGTAGGTGGCGCCAGTGACAGCACCAATTTTCATGGTCGCGCCTTTTGTCCCGGAAAGACGTTCTGCGAACTCTACGTTCCAAATCGGCTCGCCGTGTCCATTCGCCGATTCGCGCACCAGCTTGATCGGGCGCAGCTTCTCTTGATAATGAGTGCGCAAATAGTGATAAGCGATCTCCCTGGCTTCATTTTCACTGACTTCCAGAGTGGCCTTCTTACCGGCGACGATCTCTTTTACATGCAAAACTACATAAGCGGGATCGATCGGTTCGCCATCGTACTTGTTCACATGCCCATCCATAGCGATGCCTGTTTCGCTGCGCAAATAGCGGGCGAACATGCTCGTATAATTCGCTTCCACTGAAATCTTTTTCTTGACCTTGCTTAGAATCTCGGTGAACTCTTTGGCGTGGAACGGATATATCCATTTGCCAACAATGTAATTGGTCTTTATCCCTTGTTCGGTCAATAGTGCAGCTGCTTCCCGGACAACGCCGTAAGTCGATCCCCAGCAAACCAGAGTGACGTCCGCATCTTTTGGCCCTTCCAGTTTTGGCGCGGGCAACTCTTTCAACAATGCGTCCAGTTTTTTCATGCGCTTTTGCATGATCACGCGCCTAACCGGCGGTGCAGTAAACATATCCGAGATGAGAATGGCCTCTTCGTCATGGTCATCAGAGGGAGATACGTGGGCCGTATTGGCCGTACCCGGCAACGCTCGCGGCGAAATTCCAGACGGCGTGAAGCGGTAGCGCTTGTACTTGCCCTGCTCTGCTTTCCATTCGTGGACGATCTCGCCACGGTCAATTTGGACCTCTTTCTCGAAGACCTCCGGATCCACTGTTTCCGGATGCTCAGATAGCAAAAGGTCGGACATGATCACAACAGGCATTTGAAATCGATCGGCATAGTTGAAGCAATCTATCGTTGTTTGATAGGCATCGGCAATGTCGCGGGGCGAGACGATTAAACGGGGAAATTCGCCTTGCGAGGCACCGTAAACCTGGAAAAGATCGGCTTGCTCGGTCTTGGTTGGCAAACCGGTCGAAGGGCCGCCTCTTTGTACTTCCACGCAGACCATCGGGATCTCCATAATGCCAGCCATGCCCAGCGCTTCAGTCATCAAGGCAAAGCCACCACCGGCGGTTGCGCACATCGCCCGCGCACCGGCAATGCCAGCACCAATGGTCATATTCATTACCGCCAGCTCGTCTTCGCCCTGCTTAACGACAATACCTGTCTCATGGGTATGATTGGCCATCCAGTGCAGGATGGTGGAAGCTGGCGTCATCGGATAAGCCGAGTAGAACTTGCAACCGGCGTTGGCAGCGGCGATGCCGATCGCTTCATTACCGGTAATAAATGGCACGGCGCTTTCTATCGAATTTCCAGCTCTTGGAGATCGGCTTCGCTTGCTGAGCCGCATGGTCATAGCCGGCTTTCAAGAGCGAGACGTTCAAGTCAATTACTTTTTGACCCTTATGGCCAAAGGTGTCACTTAACACACCGGTCGCTTCCTCAATGCCCAGCTGAGCCAGCTGCAAGATCGCCCCTATGGCCACAGTGTTCTGCATAATCGGCTGCAACGGCCCATGCACCTTCACCACTTCGGCAGTCACTTCAGCCATCGGCAATGGCAAAGTCTGCACGCCCTTACGCACCAGTGAAGGGTCACACTTGAACTTGTCTGAATTGAAGACGATCACACCACCCTCTTCTACTTCAGGGGCGTGCCGTTCGATTGAATCTTGATTGAGAGCGATAAGGGCCGTCAGCTTGTCACCATGACTTGTGATTTTCTCATCTGCGATCCGCACTTTTAGCCAGATGTGGCCTCCACGGATGATCGACTGATAACTGTTGTAAGCATAGACGTGTAGCCCGAGACGACCGCATGACTTGGCCAGCGTGTCTCCCGACTTATCCAAACCGTCTCCGGCTGCCCCAGCAATACCGATTGTGACTTCCTGCATTTAATCCCCTCACCACTTGCGAAAAATAACAAGACAAACCGCCGAGGCTCCGTTAGCTGTTATATGGGCGTCATTGTCTTAACGATAATCTGAATTGTAGCGAAACGCCACTCTGCTGCCGACCTCTGACCATCAAACCTGGCTTAATCACCAACTTTTTCAGTCGGTGCCCCAGGCTGAAGCGACAACCAGACCGGAATAACATATCATAACCTTGCCAGGAGGCGATAAACGCTCCCTGTAAGCAGCATTTACATAAGTCTTGCCTAATGGCCGCCAGACGGGAAGTTTAGTTGGGGCGTCAAGAGCTCAGTCACTTTATCCGTTGCCTAAGACGTTCGAGCAGCGCCTGGTCGTCCAGAGTCGCCGGTCTGGGCTGAGTATGCCCTGCGCCTGGCTCAACAGCGGCCGTCAAAGGTACAGATTGCCAAATAAAGAACAGCCAACCAAGCCCAACTAAAGTCACCGCCGCCACAAATGTCAGCAGATTTTCCTGCCAATTCTTCTCTGGTATCACTTCGCCGAATGGAAAATCAGGCGCGGCCTCGCCGTGTCCAGAGCCTGAATCGTGCGCTCGGTCGTTATGCCCTTTACTGGAAGCTAAATGATCTGCCATCGATAAACTCCTCAAGCACTTTTGCCAGTGCCACACTGAGCAAAAGCTACGGTCTCAAAAAGAAAGTGGCAAGAGTAAGAATGGCCACCCAGCCAAAAATGGCCAGGGCATAGTATTGGCCGCGTCCATTTTCGGTATAGCGCAAGAGAAAACCGAGTTGATTCGTCACCCAGCTGGTGCCATTAACTAAGCCGTCGACAATGTATTTATCGATCAGTTCCCAGATCTTGTCGTACAAGTTCAACACGAAATTGACGAGCGCTAAATACATCTCGTCGAAATACCATTTGTTATACGAAAAGTTGTAAATCGCCGGCATGTTGGTAGCGATCCAAGAATTGATCGTGACGGCGCGGGTAAAGTAGACGCCCCAAGCTAAGAAGATACCAAAAATGGCAGCGACAGTGGAAAGGCTCATCACAGTCCAATTAATCGCTTCCGCTTCAGGATGGTTGAAATAGACAAAGGAGGCGAAATGATTGAGGACAGCGGTGCCCGGGTTTTGCCAGGCCGCCAGGTTCAAACCAAGATATCCAGACAAAATTGAAGGCACAGCCAGCACCATCAAGGGCACTGTCATCGATGGTGGCGATTCATGCGGCTTAGCATCACCGCGATAAGTGCCGGTGAAAGTCATGAAAAAGGCCCGGAACATATAAAACGCAGTCAAGGCCGCCGTAATGATCATCAAAATTGCCAACAGGCGATGTCCATGCCAGGCTCCGGCAATAATTGTGTCTTTTGAGAAAAAGCCGCTCAGTCCGGGAAAGCCCGATATGGAAAGACAACCGATCAAGAAACACCAGGCAGTAATCGGCATGCTTTTCCACAAACCGCCCATCTTACGCATGTCTTGTTCGCCATGGACACCGTGAATAACAGCGCCGCTACATAGGAAGAGCATCGCTTTAAAGAACGCATGGTTGAAAAGATGGAAAAGACCGCCGGTAAAAGCACCGCACCCCAAACCGACAAACATATATCCGAGCTGGGAGACAGTCGACCAGGCAAGCGTGCGCTTGATGTCGAATTGACTGAGGGCGATCGTGGCAGCCATGAAAGCAGTGAAACCACCGACCCAGGCAACTACGGTCAGTCCAGGCGTCGATCCTAAGAGCGGAAAGATTTGTTCGGCAGGAAATGGCGTTGCCCAAATTGGATAAGCGCGGGCGACTAAATAGACGCCAGCAGCAACCATGGTGGCAGCATGGATCAAAGCGGAAATCGGTGTCGGTCCTTCCATGGCATCCGGCAACCAGACGTGCAAGGGAAACTGCGCTGATTTGGCGATTGGGCCAAAGAAGATCAAAACCGATAAAACAAAAAGACCAGGCACCCCCCAATAGCTCAAGGTGCCGGCAGCGAGCGCCTTCTGAATGACAGAGGCCAGATCAAATCCGTCCGGCCCGGTAAAGGCCAGCACAGTATGCGCGCCCCAGTAATCTCTCGTGGCGGCAAAAAGCATCAATATGCCAATGAGAAAAAGACAATCACCAACGCGATTGACGACAAAGGCTTTCAGGGCCGCTGCCGAAGCTGAATTCTTGTACCACCAGAAGCCGATCAAGAGATAACTGCAAACTGCTACCAGTTCCCAGAAGAAGTACATCTGGAAGAGGTTGGTGGCGACAACCAGTCCGAGCATCGAGCCGGTGAATAAAGAAAGATAAGCATAGAATCTAGCGTAGCCGTTATCCTCACGCATATATCCGTGGGTATAGATTTGCACAAGCAAGCTGACGGTCGTAACAACGATCAGCATCATCGCTGCCAGATTGTCGACGAGAATACCGACTGAAAGCACAAAGCTGCCGGAGATGAAGAAAGGAAAATCCAGTGGCGGTTTGGCGGCCAAAGACGGCTCGGCGGTCAAGGCGTAAAAGATGAACAAAGAATGAATAAAACCGTAGAGAACAGCAGCGACAGACAAGAGCATCGACAGCGTCTTTGATCGGCGCGCAAAGAGAATAATCAAAATGGCCGCGCAAAATGGAGCGGCAATAATCCCCCAGGCACTGTTGATGATCGTCTCCGGTGACAACAATTTAGTTCTCCGCTCCCAAGGCAGTACAACCTATTCCAAACTTACACAATATACATGGCTGAAACGTGCTTGATAACGGAACCGATTGATGCTGTAAAAAAGTATTAGCGTTGATTTGATACCGCTTAGCAACTGCAAATGGCAAGATCGAAGTGGTATTCGCTTTGCTCTCTTAGTTATACTGGTTGCCGCCGATCAAGGACAAAATAGAGCTGGCAATCACTTGATCACTCTTGATCACTAATGACTATGGCGGCATCCGACCCTCACTTCGAATTAGGCTGAACTGTGGAAAACATACCGAACAATTTACTCCTGATCATTTACTGCCTACCTCTGGCTGGCGCCATTTTCATCGCTTTCAGCAAAGCAGAGATGGCCAGGAAATTGGCACTGACGTTTTCCGGACTGCTCGTTGTCTGTTCGTTATGGCTTTTGACGCAATTCGATCCGCACACGACGATCTATCAGTTTGTCATCGCCAAGCGCTGGATCGCTCAACCTTTCCCGGTTGATTTTCACATCGGTATTGATGGGCTGAGTCTCAGCCTCGTTTTATTGACAACAATTGTCGGTTTCTTTTCAATTTGGGCCAGCGATTCGATTGGCCAGAACCGACCGAAACTTTATTACAGTTTCGTCATGCTTTTGCTCTTTTCCATACTGGGCACGTTCGTCTCCCTGGACATGTTGATGTTCTTCATCATGTACGAGTTTGAGCTGGTGCCCATGTATTTCTTGATCGCCATCTGGGGCGGACCAAGACGTGATTATGCGGCGATGAAGTTTCTTATTTACACCTTCTTCGCCGGTATTTTGATGCTGGCTGCCCTGTTGTATGCCTACTTCAATCTTTATGCCGAAGCACCGACCTGGGCTTCATTCGATATCGGCTTCATGCAGGACAGGATGCCGTTTTTACCGCTCGGCGTGCAAGCTCTATCTTTTCTGGGCTTCTTTCTGGCCTTCATCATCAAGTTGCCGTCTTTTCCTTTTCACACATGGCTACCAGATGCGCACGTCGAAGCGCCCACTCCAATTTCCATGATCCTGGCTGGACTCTTGTTGAAAATGGGAGCGTACGGTTTGGTCCGAGTTTGCGTCGGTTTCTTTCCGCAAATTGTTGTTGATTATGGTTGGCTGATCATGGCACTTGGTTGCTTCAACATCGTTTGGGCGGCCATCGCTTGTTTAGTGCAAAAAGACATGAAGAGGATTATTGCCTACTCCAGTGTCAGTCACATGGGTTTTGTCCTCTTGGGTATAGGCGCCTTATCAGCAGCCGCCTTAAACGGTGCCATTTTTCAAATGGTCAGCCACGGCTTCATTTCTGCTTTTCTTTTTTATCTGGTCGGCTGTGTCTACGAACGCACGCACACCCGCTCGTTACCGGAAATTGGCGGTGGTCTGGCCTACGGAATGCCGACCTTGTTCTACTTTTGGATGTTTGCCGCCCTGGCCAATTTAGGATTACCAGCACTCTCCGGTTTCGTCGCTGAGGTCACTGTTTTCTATGGCGCCTTCATCAGCTGGGTAGCTACAACCGGGCCGCACGCAGCGGCAGCAAAAATTTGGATTTATCTGGCTTGCACCGGTGTTGTGCTTACAGCCGGTTACATGCTCTGGCTGTTGAAACGCCTGTTTTACGGACCGGAGCCCGAGAAGTGGCGCGGTCACTTAACCGATGCCCGCCTTTCGGAGAAAGCGCTGTCTTGGGCGATGTGCGCGTTTATCTTGCTGTTGGGCGTTTATCCTTATTGTTTGACGAAACAATATCAAATGGTCGCCGATCATTTAGCCACCAGTCTAATGGCCCGCACTAATATCAGTATGAAACCCTGACCTCAGGCAAGCTAAGGGTTTGCTTTTGGCGGTGGTACTGGTACCGGCATTGGTATCACAGTCGAATCACCGGGAGCCTCAATATTTTGCTGTGCGCTGTTGTTAGAATGGGTCTGAGGAATCTGGGGAGTCTGCGGCGATTCCGTTCCTGGCGCTGCTCCACTTTCTGGCGCGCCACCTCTAGGTACGACCCGGCCGGAGATGGCCTTATCAACACTGCGGGAAACGCTGTCGATCAACTCAGAGGCAGTGTTGGCATCGTAATATTTGCCACCGGACGCTTCAGCAACGCAGTTTAATTGCGCCCGCGATTTAGGATCGTTGTGCAAAGCCAGTCCGACAATATCGCATTTGATCCTGATGCCATAAGCCGGCAAAAGTCGGATAAAAGCGCAGGGATTTCCGCCGCATGTGTCTGCGCCGTCGCTGATTAAGATAATTGTCTTGGGGCCCTGGGCGCTGCGAAAATCTTCCTCGGCTGTAAGGCGCAGAGCAAATTCCAAGGGGGTCAGACCAAACGGTTCGATCGTGCGTACCCGCTGAATAATTGAGTTGCGATTGTGCGTACCCAGCGGCACAAGCAAAGCAGTTTGACGGCAGTCAATCTCTGGCACGCCGGAAAAACCTTGGCCAAAGACCCGTATGCCAACGTTGACATCGTTAGGGATTCGCGCCAGTGCGGTCTCCAACACCTCTTTAGCGGCGTTGATCTTCTTTTCCGAACCGCCCAACTTATCTTTCATGCTGTAGGAAGCATCCAACAAAAACATGATGTTTACCGGTCCGGCTTCTTGTTGGACATTCGCTTGAATTAGTGAGTCGCTAGTACCGCTTCTAATGGCATTCGATTGCAGGTTCGATTGTTGCCAATTGGAAGGTTGTCCCCAGCGACCACGCGCTGGCGCCGGCACCGAATAACCGCTGCTTTGAGGATAAACCGGCTGAAGGGAAAACAGCGCCAGACAAACAATCATCGCCGATTTTAACACCGTATCTGGTGTCAAGACCAATTTCGCCATACTAACGACCTAGTTACTGTTGTTACTGGTGGTGGTGTTGTTGTAGTTATTGCTGTTCTTGTTGTGCTTATGTTTTTTGACCTTCTGATTGTCATTGTTGACCTCTTGGGCCGAAACACTTTCAGTCGTTGCTTCCTGCACACTGCTGGCCAGTATGGCACGTCTACTAATTGGAATTGGTTTTCCGTTTTTAGTGATGGAAGCCCAGACGGTTATATAGTACAGCCCCTCCTTACCTTCGTGATTGAGCGGCACTTTGGCACTAAAGGCGTTGCCGTCACAATGGACGCCGCCTTTTATAGGAATATCGGAGACAGGCTTAGGTTCGCTTGGACCGATGCCGCCGGACATAGCGATCATCGGCGCAGCCAGAGCGACAGGCGGCATGAATACACCGCCAGCAATAGCGGCCACGACTCCCGCGGTGCGCAATAAAGTTAATGCTGTCGAATAATCGTGGTCCGAGCTCTTGGCAAAGGCGGCATAATCCAGCGGAGCAAAGTAAGGTAGAGCTTCATCAGACTCATCAGCGACCGAGGTCAGCTTATTGTTGGCTGCTTCCCAGGCGACAGTCACTCGATCAAATTTATATGGCTCAGCGATCACTCCTTTTACATCTACCTTGTCGCCAACTCGCCAATCAGTGGCAATTGGTTGCATCACCCCGTGGTGTGTAATGACATCGGAGCAAGCGATTACTCGGTCTTTCGCCGGCGTAAAGTTGAGAGCAAAACCGACCGCTGTGGCGTCGGTGGCCAGCAACGCATCTCGTTCGTCTTGCCGCCGCAAAATTGTCTTAAAAATGCGGGCGACGGTAGCACGATTACGCTTACAACTGCTGGCGTCATCTACCTTGACCGCAACAACGCTCTCAAACAGCAAATCCGTGCCGCCGGCCAAAGTATATCGTCGATCGGGATTGTTGCCGTTTTGGTCTTGATGCGAGACCACACCGCGGCGGCAAAGATCATCGACGTGTGTCTGGGCTATTTTGCCTGCTAACTCCTCCGGTACCACCAGGAAAAAACCAAATTTATTGCGCTCGCCATTGACCAGCTCAACGAAAAATCGCATCAGCTCTTGGTCGGAGACCTCCACCTGATTCTCTGGCCGGGCGGCAATGTCATCGTAATAACTTTGCATCTCCTGGCCGCCTGGCTCAACAAAACGTGAGCGATTAAGAGCAGAACCTGGATCGAGATCAAAAGTAGGTTGTTGAACTCCCAAAAGCGTTGTTTTCAACCGTTCCGTGCGATCGAATAACGATTGCTCTGGAAAGTCTTTACGAAAGACAGCGTTCTCCAATTTGGACAGGCGGTCTTCTATCTTGGCGCCGGGATTCGGTGTGCCAAATACAGCCGTTTCCAAAGTGGCAATTACTGGATAGTTTTCCTCAGCTGGTAGCGCTGGCGGATTGGTAGAAGCAGGTGGTTTAGCCTGACTGGCGGTGCCGGAGTCTAATTTCGGCTGCAGCGGTTGAAGCTTGGGCGTCATCGCCGAAAGCGGCACCGGTGCGTTTTTGCCGTTGTTACCCACCCCGGCCGTTGGGCTGCCACTGGCTTTAGATTTCGTCTGATTGCCGGACTTCGATTCGGCAGAGGCGTCCGTATCTTTACCGTCAACAGGCAGAGCTGGATGGGCATAGAGCATGGACGCCGGTGCTGACGACTGCAACTGCATCGGATCGACAGGATCGTTGGCCGCCAAGAAGTTCAGCGGCTGACTAAAATCATCAGCTAAGACCGGCAAATTTATCGTCAAAAGAGAAGCGAGTGAGCAAAAGATGGTCGCTCGGCACTGACTCTTTACTCTCTTTCTTCCGTTCACTTCACCTCAGCCTTGCCTACCTATTTTGAACTGAAACAGCGGAGCATAGCAAAAGGGAATTAAAAAATGTATCTTCGGTTCCCATTTATTTGCAAAGTGACGATGTTTAACTTGCCTTGAACCGCCGATCCTTTCAGTTACGACTCAACTACGACCCATTTAAATTCACCTCTGGCGATGGCCAAGCTGGGCGATCGCTCCCTGCCGCCCGGTATTACCGCCAGATTGACGATGGGAATAAAACACTGACGGCAGGCAAGCGGTGCACAGGTCAGCTACATCTACTTCACCGACTCCTGCTTCCAAGAGTTGCATGGCATTGACCGCTTTCAAATCCGGCCTTGGTTGCTTTTCATCACCGTCATAGACAATAAAAGCCTTGGCATCAGATACGGTGGCACTTAGTTTTTGCGCTACATCCACACTCGTTGGATAGCAGCAGCTGCCAATTGCCGGACCAATCGCCGCCTTGATATTTCCGGGCTCGCTGCCAAAAGCTTCCCCCATTTTTTCTACGGCCCTGATCACGATCCGGCTAGCCGTACCTCTCCAACCGGCATGCACGACGCCGAGAGCGACAGCGACCGGATCAAACAAAATCACCGGCACACAATCGGCAAAATACAAAAGAATAGGCAGGCCGGCAACGTTTGTTACCACTCCGTCAACGTTTTGCAATAGGCTGCGATCCGGCACTCGCTCGACAGCGATGACGTTGTTCGAATGAACTTGTTCTGGCACCGCCAACCGTTGCTGCTCGAAACCTAGAGCCTGACAGAGCCGCTGGCGATTGATCATGGCATCGGCACGAATCTTCTCATCATCAATATGGCGGCCAAGATTGAAGCTCTCCATCGGTGGCAGGCTCTCCCCACCCAGCCGAGTGGTGAAGGCATGCCCGACGAAAGTTGCATAGCGGCTCAATAATGGCGACTGATGGATCGTCAATCCTTGTGGTTCAGTGCGAGGCCACTGCTCTCTTTGCCATGCTTTTGTGGTTAGCTCTTTCGCTATGCTAGTCAATGTTTCCAGTCAATGTCTTCAGTCAGTCAATTCTGTTGGCCATTTGCATCTTAACCCAAATTCTCAATGGTGACGACAGTATCTATTCACACGATCTCCACAAAAAACGAGCAAACATAATGAGCGTTAGCCAAAGACTGAGAGACTGAATACAGGGGAACATTGTCAAACAGACGCGTGTCTACTTTCTTAGTTGGCGAACTCGCTCCCTGGAATTAACCTCACCTCATTAAAATACTAGCGCTTATATGTCGCACTATGCGGCATCGGCGTGCCCTTGCAAGGATGCATAACACAATATGATTAGATTTAGATGCAGAAAAATTTCGATCAAGTTCGTGGCTGGCGCCTGGCTATTGAGCCAATCGTTGCTTCTAGCACCAATGTCGGTGCTTGCTGATAACACGGTCAGAATTGGCGGTCAGCAAGTCTTTGCCTTATCCACAACCGACGCCAGCCGAGCGGCAATTGTGCAAGAAAATTTAGATAACGCGCTCGTCGCTGCCAAAGACAGATCGGCGTCAGCAGTTGGTATCACCTACGTCAACGGCCTGCCGGTCGTAACTCTGGATGGCTACTCAGTAGTTAGCGTCACAGCCGAAGATGCCGAGAACGCCAGGACCACACCGGCGATCTTAGCTAAGAGTTGGGCTGATAAAATCAGAAGCTCGCTGGCCGACGAAAATACGATCAGCAATTATATTGCCCAACTAACCAACGCTCCTTCTAATAATCCCGGCAGCCAGGCACCAAATAATAATAAATTGCCTGCGGCGATTAACTCTGGCTATGCCAATCCAATCAGCAATACCGGCTATGAAGCAGCAACGCCGCCGCCAGCCAATTATTATGGTGGGCCTCCGGCCAATTACAATGCGCCGCCGCCTAATTACAGTGGCTATCGCCAAGGGCGTCTGGCCTATGCGCCGGCTGGCTTAGTAATCCCGTTTGTTTTAAAAACCCCGATCTCGACCTCGGTGGCTAAAGCCGGCGACTTAGTCGAAGGTTCGGTGAGTGAGACTTTGCCCTTAGGTGATTCATCGATTCCGGCTGGATCGGCATTAATAGGCACGATCACCCAGGCGGAATCGGGACGCCGGCTCAGCCGCTCGGGCGAGCTTGGTATTAAATTTACCCAGCTTCGCACCGCCGATGGTGCTCAGGTACCGATCAATGGCCATTTGAAAGGCTCGATTGGCAAATATGCCGAGAAAAACGTCGATGGTAACGAGGTAGTGCGCGGTGAAGGGCTAACGGCAAAACTGGGGCAAACAGCACTGCGTGGCGGTGCCGGTGCCGGACTGGGCGCGGCCCTTGGCACCGCGGTTGGTGCGATTGCCGGCGCTGGCACTTTTGACGGAGCCGGTCATGGTGCAGGAAGAGGAGCCTGGTCCGGAGCAGCGATCGGTGGCGGGCTGGGCGTAGCCGACATGGCCTTGCGCAAAGGGCGCGATGTCACCTTGCCGTCTGGTACTCGCCTGGAAATTCAACTGGATGCGCCAGCCACCATTGCCGGCAGTTGAGCCTCAGGTCGGCCAAGGCAAAACAAGGTCGCTCTATCCATTTTCTATTCTGTTGCTCGCTTATACAATGTCTTCGGATCGGGAATTTCCAGGATCTCACCGACAAAAAGTTTTGGTGCCTTCCCCAATTTGTTCGCTTCGATAATTGCCTGCTCTTCTTTGTCGATCAAGTCTTGCCTCTTCGGCCAGTCCCGAATATTCTGTACCTTTCCGTATTGATCTTCTATAACTTTGGCAGCTATACCCGGTATTGTCTCTCCCGGCTTAATAACATGCTTACTTTCGAAATTTTCGACCATCTTTCTGTCCTCTAAGCTCTCGGGTTCTCAAGCCGGATTTTTTGAATCCTCGATCCTCTTAATGTTAATGTCCGATTTAATGTCCAGGTCCTAAACATTTATTCCCAGTTTTGGCATTTGCGCCCTAGGCAGGTGCAAGCGGTTGTCTTTATCTGTACTTACTTTATACAGGGACCGCTAAATTCTCGACAAAGGAGACGAATCTTTTTCAGATTATTCAGGTTGGAATCCCCCAGGTTGATTTTAATTTGCTGCGATACCTAGTCTGTGTTATGTTTGCAAGTTGTCAATAGATCATTCAACTGCAGCCTGATTGCCCAGACAATCGTCGCTGCACATCTGTTATCTCTTTTTTCCAAACTCTGCCAGATTACTCAGAGGGCATGATATTGCGCTTCTGGACACTGTTTTTCCTTTTGCCGATCGCCTGTGTACTCATTCCCTTGGCCATTGGGTTGCATACACCAACCGGAACTTTTCGCCCTGAAGCGGCCGCAGCCTGGAAATTGGCCCACGGGAGCGCAGGCAGCGTACCAACAATTGTTAGCTTCGATTCTCGCCATCTCCGCTTCGAAGTCACTGATTACGGTTGAGGAGCATTACTTAGTGACACGGTCGTGTCTGGACTTTCACTGATTTTTGTCGATCCAGAGCATTCGATTCAGGCTGCCGATTTTTTATTCTTCTTGCTAGGCAGAACTCGTCCTTTGACCTTGCTCGATGCTTCCGGTATCAGGGTAGCTTCAGTTACCGGTTCGCCGGTGAACTCTTCCTTGAACTCACAGAGAAATTCATCGCCAGGTTTGATAATCGCCTCTTGCCCTTTGATCACAGCATCTTCAACGGCCCAGCCGCCGGGCAAACCGCTGAAAGCACCGACGAAAAATCCTTTGATGCGGCGATGACGAACATTCTGGCCCACCGGTTTGGAGAAGGCAATAGACGGATCGGCAGCCCCAAGAACACCCATCGCTACCGGCACCGCCCCAAAACTGAAGACACCAGCCGGGGCCATTGCCGCACTGACGCCGATGCGCACTGCTTTGTAGCGAAGCTGCTGCGACCATGGTTCGGTCACTTCGCCATTGCTGTTGACGCCCAATTCGCGGCCTTCGGCTTTATTCTTGACGATACGCCCCTGGTGAGCAGGCGTGGCCACTAGCGGAATATGCTCGTTCTTTTCGTTGATGATCTCATCGAAGGCGATGCCCAGGCAACCGGAATTATGGTACCAACGTTCGGTACTGAAAAGTGAGTGCATGGCGGTGCGCGCGTGCAAGCAATACTTGACGTGGCCGGTAACGATCGAGCCTTTTTGGGCAACCAAACGATCGCCAATCTTCAAGTCGTACTTCAAACGCGCTTCGATGACATCGCCGTCTTTAGCCGACTTGCTATCAATTAGCGAAGAAATAACCACGGGAAACTGAGCACCAGCTTTGACTTTAGTTCCTGCCTCATCGGTGGGTAGCTCTTTATCCCGAATCGTCTGCTTCGATTCAACAGCTTTGTCATTATCGATGAACAGCGGTTCGTCAGCAGAAGGCAGCTTAACCGGCAAGTCAGCTGGCACCTTAATAGATTTAGTGACGCTGGCGCTCATCTCAGCATTGCCTTGCAGCATCACTACTTCAGTCTGGGCACCACCGGTGATACCGGAGCGCTCTGCGGCGTATCCCGGACAGCCGATCAGCAAAAGTGAAAAAGCGACCTGTAGAGTGAACAATGGACCTGGCGGTCTGCCTGCAAATCCCTGCATAACGTCAACCTTCCTGCGCTTCGGACAGTCTCTGCCTGCTGCTTCTCAGATCATCGAGTGACAAACAGCCAAGGCTATATACCACCCATGGTGCACTTATACACTTGGGAATAACCGTCTACATCTCTTGACTTGTAGACTTAATCTTAGGGACAAAATTTGTAAGTTCATCGACCGACAGCCCGGCCAGTGGACATCAATTTACTTGACATCAGTCTAGTTGACATCGATACGGCATTGGATGGTCAACTCTTTGACTGCCGCTGGCGCCGATAGTTGCAAGAGATACCTGACTGTCGTCAATAAGTCATCGGCGCGGAGCATCTCTTCTTGTGGTATCCCCGCATCCTTGGTCATATCGGTGTCCACCCAGCTAGGGCAGAGCGCAGTCACTTTAATCCCTTGAGGTAAAAGCTCATGGTATAGAGATTCGCTCAAGCCAACCAAGCCGAATTTGGAGGCAGCATAGGCACCATACTCGGCGAATCCAGTTTTGCCTGCGGTCGAGGCAATATTGATGATCATCCCTGAGCGCCTTTCTTTCATGCCTGGCACAACCGCTTTCAGCATGCTGAATTGACCTCTTAAATTAACCGCCAAAAGCCGGTCAAATTGCTCGACTGACACGTTTAGCGTGCCAACTCTGGCCATACCGGCATTATTTATCAGCAGATCAATTTGCCCAAAAGAGGACATAACAGATGAAACCATCGATTCGATCGCTTTCTCGTCTTGTATATCTAAAGCATATATAGCTACCTGCGGAGCGGAAGCCGCTTCATTTTTAGCGATCCGGCGGGCGACCTTTTCCAGGTCTTCTTTAGATCGTGCCACTAAAGCCAGTGCATATCCATCTGCCGCCAGCCCTTCGGCGATACACGCACCAATTCCTCTGCTGGCACCGGTCACTAAAGCTACTTTCATGGCGCTGTCATGGTTGCCAACGAGACCTGTTTTGGCCAAGGCTCCCTGTAATTTGCCTCAATACCCCGGACCGACCAATTGGAAAGCCGCCCAGGCATGAGGCAAAGGGTCTTTAGAGAGAGCGATCAGCTCCGCTTTGCGCAGTGATTGAGCCTGGCTCAAGCCAGACTGTTTCTGCTTGTAGAAGTCGATCAACTCATTGGTGCGCTCTGGATCGGGCGGCACCCATAAGCTGAACAAAATGTTGCGCGCTCCAGTGTAGCTCAAACCGCGGCTGAATACTTTCACTGAATTACCTTGAATGTCCTTAGTATTGACCGAGCTCGCGCTCCAGACAAAGAGATCGCTGGGCATACTGCAGCCAAACAGAGTTTCCGCTGTCACTTTCTGACTGCCGCCTTCCTTCTCAGGAGCGATCGGCAAAACCGAATTTAATGGGTTATTGGCTAACAGTGAAAACGGATTGGCGAAATGAACGATCGCTCGGCCTCTTACTTGTTCTCGCAGAGCGGCAATGTCGGCATCTTTGCCCATTAATTTAAGAACGGCACCCTGTTGGAAAGCAGCCGAGATCCGATCTGTCTCTTCTGTGCCGGAATTTGCCTGAATGTTGAACGAAGTAAGAACAAGGCTGTTACCGTCCACATAGCGCGGTGGAATATCTAGGAACGCACCAATCGAACAGGCCAGAGTTAAGGTGTGGCTCTGCACGAGAAACTTACCCTGGTCATCAACGAGGGCGGCAAAGGGAAGGTTGAAGAGGACACCGTCGGGAATGATACAGATCGTTTGATCCGGGTTCTTAGGAATTAAGTTACGCACGGCACTCGGGAAAAGTTCGCTATATAAAGATTGAAGTATGGCCCGCTCCCGCTGAGTTTCCCCATCACCGCTGGCGGTGCCCGGCGGATTTAATAACGCCGTCACTTGACTTTGCAACTGCTGACGGGTTACCGGCAAAACCGTAGCCGAAAGCCGCCGGACCCATCAATTGTGAAGACGACACTGGAATCGGAGCCGACAACATACTCAACGAACATTGATTTGCTCATCTGAACAGCTTTGACGATATCCGACATACGATTCGGTACTGGCGAGATCATTCTGGCCAGCGCGCGATTTTGGGCCACCAGTGTGCGGAAACGTAAAAGCCATGCTTGCCAGTCTTTGACAAGAGCAGATGGCTCAGCAGAGGCCTCGGCAGCGTGGAGATGCGCACGCTGCACAGCCAAATCAGTAAAGACGTCGCGATCTTCAGACTTTACTTCACCACCTCGTTTCAACCAGTCGTTGCTGAAACTTTCCTCTTTCAGTTGTTCGGCGACCAGCAGTGCTTGTTCGGCCATCCCTGTACGGGCAGCCAGCGCCACTAACTGTTCACCCAGGTCTTCTCGCGATGTCGGAAAGCTTAAACGTTCAGGCGATACAAACATGCCGGCTTGCGGCGAACGAAAGAAAGAGAGTGCGCTGTTTAACGAGTCTTTGGCGAGACCTTGTTCGTCTTGAGCAAGCTGCAGCTTGGCCAGAATCACATAATCGCGCCAGAGCGAAGCATCATCGTTAATGGCCGTGCCCAGCTCAATTGCCTTTCTCACACAGCGATCGGCATTAGCAGCGTCGGCCAGTTTGAAATAAATTTCGGCCAGGGCGCAATAAGTACGAGCTTCAAAAAGCGGATCCGGATTTTTCTTCAATACACCTAAAGCCGCTTCCAGCTGAGCGCGAGCATCTCGATTGGAGCCGGACCGAGAAAGAGCGAAAGCAAGATTATGCAAGACGGTCAACTGCATCTTATATTGAGGCGGCCGCAAAACAGATTGCAACTCGAGAGCTTGCGTGAAACTAGAAATCGCCTTGGCATGCTGATCTTGTTGTTCCGCGACGTTACCCAATCCGTTCCAAACTTGAGCGAGACTGGTGGACGCAGCTCCAGCATTGAAGACCGGGATGCAACGCTCAAATGCCTGCCGAGCCGAATCCAGATCGCCGGTGGCCGCCAAGCAATAGGCGTAGCCCAAATCGATATTGGCTCTGGATTGAGCGTTGAATTGTTTGGCATCCAGTTTACTGGCGATAGCTAGCGCCTGCTCGTAACTCTTGCGGGATTTAGCAAATTCACCCAGAACATACTGACTGTTCGCCAAAGAGGAGAGCGCTGCCACCATTGTCGGGGAATTTTCAGTCGAGGCATTCTTAGCAGCCGCCACCGCCTTCTGCGACTCTTCCAGAGCAGCTGTGAAGAGTCCGTATTGCGCGAGAATGGCCACCACGATCAAATGATTGCGCACAGCCTCACCGGCATCACCGCCTTGGGCATAATAAGTGGCTGCTTGTTGATAAAACTGCATCGCGTCTTTTAGTTTGCCGTAGCGCGCTAACAGATTGCCGGCCAAGCTCAGCAGTCTGCCGGCCTCAAGCGAGTCGGTGCCTTCCCGGCCAGTCAGGCTCTTAATGGCGATTGATAACTGCTCAACAGCCGATTCGTTATTGTTCAAGCCGAAATAGGCCTGCGCCAGGGCCACTCTTGCGCGCCCGAGAGCGCGCGGATCGCTGGAATTACCTAAAACCTCGATCGCATGCTCGCCGATATATTTGGCTTTGATCCAGTCGCCGCGATCGAGATAAACTCGCGCCATATTGGTCAGCGCTCGCCCTTCTCCATCTGAATATTTCATCTCTATGGACATGCCGTAAGCTTCCTGCCACTTAGCCAGAGCCTTGTCCATCAAGCCTTGACTGAAGTATTTCTCCCCCTCCTGCTCGAGCTTCTTCACTTTGTCGATGGTCTCTGCAGTTTGCGGTATGTCGACAATGGGAATCTGCTTGATGGCATTCTCGGCCGCTTCGGTAATACCGTATGCAGTGCTGCCATTGGCCAGCATGGCCAGGGCAACAACGAGAGAAAGTCTCTGTTTAACGGCGACTTGGCGCCAGACACAGGGCTGTTTCAATTTCAACGTGGGACCTCATTCTGCTTTCGCATTGCAAAAATTGGCTTGTCGCCAGATGTGAGAGCAGAGCTCTAACTGTATAACGCATGTCAAAGCGAAAAGTGCGATTTTCAAGGATACGCTAAGCGTGCACACATTTTCCCCAGAACTTAAGCAGCTTTCAAGCCAGATGCACAAAAAATAACTTAGAAACCAGTAAATATGGGTGTTTCGTCGAACGTGCAGCAGGCAAGCCAAGTTAAATCCACCAAATATATGTAATGATGTTAGGCGCTAGCGGGCGCAGACCGGATAGGGCAAGCCGTTTTGCCTCGATCAAAGTCATACTTAAGTGTGGTCCGAACGGTCTGCTATCTTTTTGTGGGCATCCACCTGTGCAGTTAAAATGAAAAATCGCAGCCAGATCCTGGAGATCGTCACACTCCGCGAGTTCGACGTCCTTGTCATCGGCGGCGGCATTGTTGGTGCCGGGGTGGCGCAAGATGCGGCCAGCCGTGGTCTTTCAGTTTTGCTTGTGGAGCGGGACGATTTCTCCTCCGGCACCTCCAGCCGCACAACTAAGCTCATCCATGGCGGACTACGTTATTTGGAACAGCTGCAACTGCCCTTAACCAAAGCTCTATGCCGCGAGCGAGCTGTGCTCGAGGCGTTGGCGCCGCACTTGATCAAGGACTTTTCCTTCATCTTACCGCTGACAAAGAGTGACCGCCTCTTTGGCTTGAAAGCACAAATCGGCTTAACTCTTTACGACCTTCTCTCAAGCTCAGTATCGGGCATCCATAAACATGAGCGGTTGGCTCAAAAAGAACTTTTGGAAGCAGCACCAGCTCTTTCCCCCCAGTTTGTCAGCGGTGGACTGCGCTTCCACGACTGCATTACAGACGATGCCCGGCTGGTTTTGGAAGTCATCAAATCGGCCTGCAATGAGGGAGCGCACGCTATCAACTATCTGGAAGTCGTCGGCTTCACGCAAGAATCAGGCTTGATCAAAGGAGTCCAGTGCCGAGACCGCTGCCGCGGCGAAGAGATCAGCATTCGCTGCAAAATTGTTGTCGATGCCGCTGGGATTTGGACAGACGAACTCTTGCAAAAATCCGATCCCGACTGGCAGCCCAAAGTTGTGCCTGCCAAAGGTACGCACATCATGGTGCGTCCTTCAGCCTTTGAAACAAACAGCGCCCTCTTTTTGCCTACTGAAGATGGTCGCTATGTCTTCGTCGTACCGTGGCTGAGAGGATTGATGATCGGCCCGACAGATGATTTTTATCAAGGCGACCTGAATAATCCGCTGCCGACAAAATCAGAAGTTGATTATTTGCTGCAGGCAGTCAATCGCTATAGCGGTGAAAAGAAGCTGTCCGCAAACGATGTCGTGGCAGCCTGGTCCGGTATCCGGCCATTGATAAACGAATCGCCGCCACTGGCCAAAGGCAATAACGGCCAGGGAGCGAGCCGGAAGACAACTAATCTGTCGCGCCAACATCGGATCATCGAGGCACCACATGGGATGATTGCCATCGTAGGCGGCAAGTTGACCAATTACCGGCTGATGGCCAATGAAGCAGTGGACAAAATTATTGATCGACTACCGCCGATGCCGGAGGTCAAGCAAAAATGCACTTCACGAACCAAGCGCATCATGCTCGGCGGCTGGACAGACAAGAACGACTTTCTGACAGTCACCGCCCAAATTGCCGCGAAGGCTCGCAAGCTTTCCATCGAGCCGGCCACTCTCGATCACTTAATTTCCAGCTACGGTAAAGATGCGGGCGTGGTAGTCGATCTGGTTGAGAAACAACCATTGCTGAACGAGCGAATCTGCCCTGATTTCCCGGCGATTATGGCCGAAGTTCCGTTTTGCGTTTTGACGGAAATGGCCGTCTCTCTGGAAGATTTACTTTTCAGGAGAATGCGGTTGGGGATGTTGCACCAAATACAGTGTAAGGCAGCCGCGCCCAAAGTAGCCAGCTTGATGCAAGGCTTATTGAATTGGGACGACAGTCGAGCAGCGCTGGAACTAGCCGCTTTAGAGCAGACTCTGGATGCGCACATGCAATGCTTCCGCCAGGTAGAGTCACCGGTGAGTTAAAGAAAGCTTGACTCTACTTTCCTGCCAGAGAATGAAGAGATAACCAAGTAAAGGCAAAAGCAAAAGGAAAACCAAGAGCGCTATCTCCGGCAGCGCAATTGGCCTGGCATGCCCGATCAGCTGACCAAGGTTACGCGCTGCAGCCAACTCCAAGGCCACAAAGAGATAACTTAAAACATTGCCGCGAAAAACTCGATAGGTAAACGCGCAAGTCAAACCATAAACTAAAAGAAGATAGGCCGTATCAATTTCCCATTGCCTGAGAAATTTTGCCGAGCTGCCACCAATGATCGCCACCAGAAAAATGAAGGTGATTATCTTCGGCCGCGTTGAAAGATATCTCTTAATGAAACTGGCTAAGACAGTGAACGCCAGCGGGCCCAATATGGCAAAGATCAATATCGTTGTGAACAACTCCAGACAAGGTATGCTCGCCGAGAAAATGCTCGAAAGACCTAGCGGTACGTCAATTGGTGCTACGGGAGAAAAGCGCACCATTAAGTAATCTTTGAGCAAGCTGAGCCCGCCATATAATCCGAAGAATGCGTAGGAACCAACACAGGCATCGCGCCAAAAGGCAGATCCGGACGGTTCTCCCTGCCGCGTAAACAGAAAGAGCTTGCTCTTAATTTGGGCCATCAAATCGGGAAAGCTAAACTTGAGGCAGGCAAATCCAGCCAGGCAAAGCAAAATCTTCAGTGTGCCAAAAACTATAAAACCGATGCTCTCGTTGGCCAAGGCAGTGCAAAGAAAGGAGTTGAAGCTTTCTGCCGTGTTGTATGTAGCCAATAAGCGCGGCAAATTATTTATCGAATCGATCAAAGAGGCGGCCAGAACAATGCCGCCAGACCAAAATGCCAATTTCATCGGCACACCGACCCGACGAATTACCGAAATACTCCAGAGCAATGCAGAGACAGTAACGGCAATGAGAAAAATAATTCTCAGTCCAACCGCTATGCGTTCGTGCAAAGTTTGCTTCTTTCTCTCGAAAGACCATTCATCTGGCAAATCCCAAACCAGCAAGAGATTGGTGACCTTGTCGCCGATCAAATCTGCGTGAATCTTGCAAACTGTGTTCGCCGCGTTGAATTTCGGTAGCAAAAAATCCAATCCGTAATCAGTGCGGTGGCTCCTGGTCGTCGCTTGCGCGGCATCGAAGATAAGCGGTGCCAGCTCCGGGCGGTATTTCTTTATGTAGGCTTCCGCTATTTGCTTGGCTTGCGTTTCAGTCAGCTGGGCATCAGGAGCATCATCAAGATCTTGAATGTCGCAAGCCCGCTTCTTTCCCTGCCCATCTAAATATACAGTGTAAGTCCGCGGCTCATGCTCTTTGAAAAATCTGACGCTCCAATCAACGGCCGGCATTGTTTGATCGTATATCCATTGCGTTTTACTAAACCCTGCTTTCTCGAAAAGATATTGCCAGGTCGAAAGCTCACTATCGTCAGGCTTCATTACTAATTTTGGCACCGCGATATAGCCTGGGGCGGATAAATGATCTTCCGCCAGAGCATTAGTGGCGGCGATCACCGCTTGCTTGGCGGTAACAGTCAGTTGCTTATCCTTACCAATCTTTTTTGCTTCCAATAAGAAGTTGCCGGCAACAGTTAGTATTGCCACCACAGCCAGTATTAATATCGACTTCCTTGATAATGACTGATATCGAAAAGGTGTTTGCTCAGTTGGCGCTGTAGAATGAGCGGCCGCTGCAGGCGCCGCCGTAATTTCTGAATTGGCCAACTGATCGGCAGCCAAATTGACCGGCAAATTGAGCGCTTTGTCTTCGCCGGGAGCCGTGGCCAAGTCTTTGCCCAAGTCTTTGCCGACAGCAATCGACCAGGCCCATAAAAGGAAGAGCACAAGCATGACAATGGACGGCACAATCAAAATTGGATCGGAGGAGGCGAAGACCGGCTCAACAGTCAGAAACGCATCATAAAGATAATGGGCGATCAAACAAGGCAGCACACCGAAGGTGTTGACGATCCAGCCGAAGAAGAACCCGACCACTGTCAGTTCGATGCCCCGGGCATAAGCCGGCTCCTGAGGATATGAGCTGTGCGCAAAACCCCAGATCGCTGCCTGGGCTAAATTAGCCAGCCAAAAATTGCCGAAGAGCCTTTTGAATAAGGCCAGTCCCACTACTCGGCACAAAAGCTCTTCCAAACCAGCCGCGCTCACCCCGATCACGCAGCCGCTAATGGCCGGGCAAAACGTGCCGAGCACCTTGTAATCATCGACACCGAGCGGGCAGAAATAGCCGATTTTTTGCCCCAATGTGTAGTAGCCGATTTCCCAGAGCATCATCACACCTGGTATCAGATAGCCCAGATACAATTTGCGCCGCACACTGGCAAAAGAGAGTCCCTTAACTGTAAACAGATATTCGCCCGCTGTTTCGCGTGGCCATTGGCGACGATAGACGTACTCGGCGCCGCCAACTACCATCACCGTGAAAATAAAGGCGCCTATGGCCAATAACAAATCCAGGCCGATTGTTTGTAGCAAAAAATCTGAATAGCCTTGAGAGGTTGAATAGCTGTCGAAGGCATAAGCGAAGTTATTTAGTTGTTCTAAAATCACCAGAACTGATACCAATAAACCTGCACCCAGAGTCAACTTCCACCGGATCTCATGCCGAATTAGAGCGCTGACAAAAGCGACAATGCAAGCGACGAGCAGCAGAAAAATGCCAACAGCAGCGATCGTCCCCAAAAGTTCGTTCATTTCGCGAATGGTTTTGTACTCTCTTGTCCACTTGTCGCTGGGCACGAGAGCATATCGATATTCAACGACCTTATTGCCGGCGACTTCCAAAGTGACGCGCAAATCGGAATCGGCATAAGACGGCTTCTTCCAGACAAAGTGATAATCGGTACGATGCGGCTTGCTGGTCGGACCTTGATCAAAGAGCGTGTACTGTGACAGCGAAACGCCGGCTGTTTTCTCGACAAAATCCTTAGCAATGTCTCGCGCTTGGTCGAGATGCACTGAGGGCAATGCCTGATCGTTGTCGATCGTGTGATCGAACTCCTGAAGCATGCCGGTGGTTGTCCACCATACTTTCAACTCTTCGTGTTGCAGCGGTTTGCAAAAGCGCGTCCGCCAGGCCCAAATCGGCACAACAGTCCGCATCAACTCGCTAGCCTTGGCCACGCCGAGTTTGAATTCGAGCATGGTTTTCGCTTCATCGTCATAAGTGAACGTCGTCGAATCGAAGTTTTCGCTTGTATCGTAATCAATCTTCTTGGCGAACTCTTTCGATCTGGCGGCGGCGGCGCCCTTGGACAAATGCATATCAATGGATGCAGAGGGGAAGACCTCTTTGTCAAAACGAGCATAGCAAGCCATGCCAAGCACAGACAAAACAATCAGCAAAAGCCAGCCTGAAAGGATCTTCTTTGGTGCGACACCAAATATGGTGCCATCATTTTTATTTGCCGCCATTTGTTATCCGCAGTTTGGATCTAGTTTTTCTAGCTTTGCCCAAGAGCCTGGAAGAAAATGTTCGGGACCACGCCAATAGCCTAGCATCTTGTCTGAGATCAGCTTCGCTAGTCAAGATCATTAGCCGTGAGTTGCCTACTCGATTATTGTCCATCAGTCGATCTGAGTGTAATCTAACAGTTCAGAGTGATCACGGTGCATAACTTGGTAGCCGAGTTCGAGCAGCCGAATAATTTCAACGCCAACGTCATTACCCAGGGCTCGCAGTGGGCTGCCATCTGGCGCATGTCCTGGCCATTGGTTCTGAACCTGCTTGTCATATCATTAGGCGGATTCGCCGATACCTGGGTCGCCGGACAAATAAGCGCGCCAGCCCAGGCGGCCGTAGGTATGGCCTACCAAGTCTATTTCTTTTTCATTCTCCTGGAGATCGCCCTGTCCACCGGCACAACTGCCGTTGTCAGCCGTTATTGGGGAGCGGGAGATTTTGAAACAGCAGTCGAGGCAGCCAGGAACTCATCGGCTATCGCTTTATGCTTTGGTCTTGTTTCATCAGCTGCCGGCGTCACTTTGTCTGGCCTTCTGTTTCAGATCATGGGTGCTGACCTGACAGTTCAACAAATGGCTGTCCGGTTCATGGCTATTTTCGCTCTCAGCCTCTTTCCGATGACCTGGATTGCCAATAACAACGCTCTCTTACGTTCAACCGGCGATGCCAAAACACCACTGGCAATCTGGAGCTTAATCACTGCCATCACAGTAGTCGGCGATTATAGTTTGTGCATTCGACCATTTCATTTTGGTGTCCTGGCCATCGCCGTTGTGGCGCTGGTGGCAACATCCACAGGTATGTTGAGCTCGTGCTTGCTTTTGCGCCGAACAGCACTCTCAGCAAGCTTGAATTTGCTAAAAGTGACACTGCATTCGGTGCGTCTCTGGGCGAAGCGTATATTTGCCATCGGCATTCCTGCCTCGTTTCAAGATGTTGCATGGACAGGCGGCAATTTTTTCCTCTTTGTCATTTTTGCTCAAACATCAAATCCGCTTGCTTGCCAGGCGACATGGGGTATCGGTATGAGGGTCGAAGAATTTATTGGTATGCCGATCTGGGCGTTGAATTTGGCCGTGCCACCATTGTCGGTCAAAATCTCGGTGCCGGTCTCCCAGAACGAGCCAGTAACTCTTGCTGGAAGCTGGCCGCAGTCGGCTCCACCATTGGCTTAACCTTAGGAACCGTGTTTTATTTGCAAGCATCAGCCATCGCTCACTTTGTCTCAGCCGATGCCCAGGTTGCTGATTGTGCCAGGCAGTTCTTTCAAATCGTGCCATTCGCCGAGGCTCCTTTTGCTGTTTGGATAGTGTTATTCGGCGGCATGCAGGGGGCTGGCTATACTCGCTGGCCGATGATTTTTAATATAATCGCCCAGATCATTATCAGATTGCCGGTTGCTTATCTTTTGGCTGTGACGCTGCACATGGACGCGCGCGGCTGCTGGCTGAGTATTTTAGTCACTCAATTCGTATTGCTGGCGGCAGCAGTAACTTTGTTTCAGCGCGGCGCCTGGAAATGGCAACGGATTTGACCAGTACTACGGCCGTTCGCTGTATTGGAACTGCAGAACGCCATGCTCACCCACCGGTATGGATTGGGAAAGGTAATCGGCGTTTGGCCAAGAGTCCACATACGAAGCTGCCGCAGGTTGATAAAAAAGACCGAAAATGACGCCTGCAAAAAGGCAGAGCAGACTGGAGATCAAGCTGATCACGGCAAGGCTACCTGTCTTCTTGTCCATAATGCCTCCAGACTGGGTGCTTTGTCGAGGTTCTCAAGGGGTCGACGAGCACTGGTGCGGGCGCGCTGGCTGTTTCTCTCTTTCCCGCCAATAGCCAAAGCCAAACTCAGACTGGCTAGATTATCGATCTTCCTCAATTTTCTCCGATTCAATTTTCTCGGATTCTATATTCTCGGAATTCTCGAATTCTGTGTTATCGAAGCTCTCGGGATTTTCCAAATCCAAGCTCTCTAGATCGTCAGCCTCGCTGTGTCGACCGATTTTTTGCTTTTCTGTTTTTCGAGAAATTGTTCTGTACTTGCCGCTCAGTTTAGGCACTTGTTTGGCTTTGCCCTTACCACCAACCGACTTCACGCTCGTCTCAATTTTCTGCGAGGACTCTTGCCTAAGTCTGTACTCAGCCTGAGCATCAGCAACAATCGCGCAATAGCTGGCAAATCGCTCCGGCGAAATTTTCTCGATATTGCGCAAGACGTGGCAACCATGCTCAACTAAGTGCAGACAATTGAGAAATTTGCAATCATGAGCGAGTGTGAGAATTTCCGGAAATTGCCAGACCACCTCGGCCGGCTCCGGATGGCGCAATTCAAGAATGTTGAATCCCGGCGTGTCCGCTACCCAGGAATCGCGGCCGGCGCCGACGCCGAAATATTTTTCAATCGGGCCGATGTTGTACAGCTCGCTGTATGTAGTTGTATGGCGACCGACGCCAAACTCATTTTCCATGCGCCCGGTTTTCAAATTTAGCCCAGGCACCAGCGCATTGAGCAAGCTGGACTTGCCGACACCAGACGGTCCAGCCATTACCGATATCTTGCCGCTCATCCTTTTAACAAGATCATCGAGACCGTTACCGGTCTTGGCCGAAACGAATGTGACGAAGTATCCAAGCGGTTCATAAATACTTCGTAAAGCGGTCAATCTCGCTGGACTGGCTAAATCGCATTTGTTGAAACAGAGCACAGGCGGCGCGTCCGGCAGCTCCAGCTGAAAATGAACCAGGTAGCGATCGCAGACCAGGTGGTTCCATTCGGGCTGATGCACTGCCTGTACAATAATTGCCTGGTCCACGTTCGCTACAGGCGGACGGCTGAGAAGATTGAGCCTGGGCAATCGAGCGACGATCACCCCAGTCTTCAAATCGACGTTGGTCTCCGCCAGTTCGACTCGATCACCAGTAAGGATCGAAAGCCCGTCTTTTTTAATCCGCCCCCTGGCGGCGCAAAAGTATACGGAGTTCTGTTCACCCTGGAAGACCAGATAGCCTCCTGCATGACTTCTTAGAACAATTCCGTAAACCATCTAATCACAATGAAAGCTTGGACTACTGATGCGGACTGAGTAAAGAGAGTTCGACATCAAGGATACACCAACACCGGTAACAACCAGGGCGAACAATCAGCGAAATCGCCCGTAAATATGCAATATTGGAAAGGTCAACAATGAGCACGGTAACCATGAATCAAGGTAGCAGCATCGACCCAACAGAAGTAGCCGGTGTGAGCAACGAACTGCCACCCGCGGATCAATTCGCGACCGATGAACTCAAGCCGGCAGACCTTGAGCATATCCGCAATATTGCCATTATTGCCCACGTCGACCATGGCAAGACGACCCTAGTCGATCAATTCTTGCGCCAGACAGGCGTCTTCAGAGAAAATCAAGAACTGGTTGAATGTGTCATGGACTCGAACGATCTGGAGCGAGAGCGGGGCATCACCATTCTTTCCAAAAATACCGCTGTCACTTATAAGGACTATCTGATCAATATTGTCGACACACCGGGACACGCTGATTTCGGCGGTGAAGTCGAGCGCATTCTCGGGATGGTCGACAGCGCGCTCTTAGTCGTGGACGCCGGCGAGGGGCCGATGCCTCAGACTCGTTTCGTTTTGCGCAAAGCGCTCGAACGCGGCCTAAGACCGATTGTCGTCATCAATAAAATAGATCGTCCCAACATCGACCCGCACGTAGCAGTCGACCAGGTTTTCGATCTTTTTGTCGAGCTCGGCGCTGATGAAAACCAATTAGATTTCCCATACATCTTTGCCTCCGGTGTGCTGGGCATCGCCAAACGCACAGTGGAAGAAGAGGGCAAGGATCTGAGACCGCTTTTGGATCTGATCATCGAGCATTGTCCTGCGGCCAAAGGGAATGCAGAAAAACCATTACAAATGCAAATCAGCATTCTCGATTACAGCGATTATCTAGGTCGTATCGGCATCGGTCGCATATACAACGGCAAGATTCACGACAGCGAACAGATCGGCTTGATGAAAGAAGATGGCACCATGGTGCGTGGCAAGATCACTAAGCTCTTCACTTTCCACGGGCTCAAACGCGTAGCCGTAAGTGAAGCACAGGCTGGGCAGATCGTAGCCATCGCCGGATTCGCCACGGCCAACGTCGGTGATACAGCAGTCAATCCGGAAGAGCCTAACGCTCTGCCCCGCATCAAAGTTGACGAGCCGACAATGAAAATGGCCTTTCTCGTTAATGACAGTCCGTTCGCTGGACAAGAAGGCAAGTACGTAACGTCGCGACAATTGCGGGAAAGACTATTCCACGAGTTGGAAACCAATGTCAGCCTGCGTGTAAACGAAACCGACAACACGGACACATTCATTGTCAGCGGTCGTGGCGAGCTGCATCTTGGCATTCTTATTGAAACAATGCGCCGAGAAGGCTACGAATTTCAAGTTTCGCGACCGGAGGTAATCGTCAAAGAAGTAGACGGTCAGGAATGCGAACCGTTTGAAAGACTGCTGATCGACGTACCGGATGAATTCACCGGTTCGGTGATGAACGAGCTGGGACCTCGCAAAGCCGAATTGCAAAATATGCATGTCGATCACAATCAAGCTTTTCTTGAATTCATCATGCCAACTCGAGGATTAATCGGCTTCAGAAGCGAGTTTCTCAGACTAACCAAGGGTAATGGCGTGATGAATCATGCCTTCGTCGAATACCGCCCGTGGTGCGGAGAAATATCCAGTCAGCGCAACGGAGCGCTTGTCGCCTGGGAAGAAGGCGTGGCCACAGCTTACGCGATTCAAGCAGCCGAAGATCGCGGAGCTTTCTTCATCACACCCGGCACACGTGTATACAGCGGCATGATCGTCGGCGAAAACAGCCGCGTTCAGGATCTGGACATCAATGTTTGCAAAACAAAGAAGTTGACTAACATACGCAGCTCCACCAGCGACGTCCTCGTCGCGCTGCAAGCACCAATTGAGATGCCGTTGGAGAGATGTCTTGAATATATTAGTTCGGACGAGTTAGTGGAAGTAACTCCAAAAAATATTCGCATGCGCAAGCGCGTTTTGCCGAAGCGATAGAACATACCCGCATACGCAAACGCAATTTGCCCCCAAGCGATAAAGTGACTGAAGGTGCAGTTGTGATGCCAGAAGTATCGAAGACCGCCGAATTGCTGGTGATGTTTAATCCTGACGCAACCGAATCTGACGTTCAAGCGCTGGCAAAATCGATCGGTGCCAGTCTCATCTCCACACAAGAAATGGTGCCCGGCATGCTCGTCTGCCTGCTGTCTGTGCCCGCGGATCAGCTGGATGCTTGCGTCGAACGAGCGAACTTGGACCCCCGCGTCAAAGTGGCCGAACCGAACTACAAGTCAAAGAAGATGTAGCGGCGCCGGAGCCGCGATGCGATCACCGCCGAAGCCGCGGTGCGATCGCCGCCGAACCCGCGATCATTGGCCGGTGTAGTAATAGAGATAGTGCTTGATCCCGGGCGGATCCGAGGCAATGAACAGAGCCATCGATGAACGAACAGCCTGATCGGGGGCCGGCGTATAGGGCAAGAAATTGAATTTGCCTAAATCGTTAGTGACACCATCGATGGCATCAGCTGGAACATACACTGCCGCCAGGGAGCAGCGCATCAGTCCGACATCGAGCATTAGTCTGGTGATGGCGTTGGCGATGGCGCATGTGGAATTAATCGCGTCACTGGAAGGGATGACGCGAATCGCTCCTTGCTCACCCGGCGTCAAGCCGAGCTCGGCATAACGCCTGCACCCTATCGCCTGGCACTCGTGATACCACAATTCTTCAAAAGCAACTACTTTGGACACTCGATCTTTGTTCAAGCGAGGAGTCTGGCGAAAAACAATTGACAACTTAGTCATCGGCGTCAGAGAAGAAGTTGGATAATTCAGATAGTTGCTGATGATTTTCACGTTGACCGTGATCACCCAGTCAAATCGCTGGTCGAGCGAGCTGTCGTCAAGGACAAACCCGCCGTCATCCTGCTGCGCTAACGCCGGGCGGCCAGCAGCAAGGGAATTATGAGAGAGAGCGCAATTTGAATGAATCTTCTCATGGAAAATTGTCAGGTAAAATTACCTTCTTATCTTAAACGATGAGGTGCAAGTATTGGCTCCCTCGGATCGCCGAAAGCTATATCTATAGACCTACCGAAATCCATGACCTACCGAAATCCATGATCGACCGAAATCTGTGATCGACCGAAATCCATGACCTACCGAACGACGAATTATCGCTGCCGCCGGGAAAAGGGCAGCTTGTTGACGATGACCGCGCTGCTCTTTGGCATCGTGCTTCTCTTTTGTGTAGTGGGGTTCGCCTTTTACACGCTGCTTGCGCAGCAGAAAAAAGGTCAAGCAACCGTTGACGAGACGACTCTCAACGTTGTGAGACTGCTCAATGACGGCGACCACATCGGGCAAATGAACAATATCGTCGAACGCTGCCGAGAGCTTGTTTATATCTCGAGAGCCAATGACGACAAAGCACAGTGGCCACGCAACCAGCTCTACCGTATCTTGTCCAAACAGTTGTTGGAGGAATCCAGAGAAAATGCCAAATTGGTTGAAGAGGAGCGGAAAAACCAGATCAAGCTTTGCGTAAAAAATGTGCAGACGGCCATTTTTTTACACAACCAGAAAGCGCCAACCGGTACTCGTTTAGCATTGCCGTGGTTTGGCGCTTCATTTCCGGAGATGTATGAGGTGAAGCTCGGCTACATCAATGGAGTGCAATGCAACGTAGAAAACCTGCAGGTCATTCCCGATTTACGAGAATTCGATCTGGACAAGAAATACATACAAAAAGGGAGCAACCTTTATTTGGGCAACATCAATGCCAAATTGCCTGAGCCAGACGATGATCTCGACTTCAAGCTGTCTTCTCTGGCGGCTCCGGTAGTCGGCACTGTGGCCTCCACTCGGCTGACCGCGCCCGAGGTCTGGCAACCGACAGCCACTGTTTATGCCGATCAGAAAATAAGGATGGCCATACCAGACCAGCTTCCCGGCGCCTTACAGATCGTGGAAATGATGAAAGTATCTTCTGGCCAGAACGAAGGTACGGTACGCCTGAGTTCTACTGCCACCGCTAACGGTGCTATGCCTTCACCTTAAAATTTATCGTGATCAGTGAGATTTGTCCGCCAGCGCCGGGCACAATTCCAGTGATCTCAAATTCCTGAAATGCAGGAACAAGATTATCAGACATCTAGCTTGACAACTGGCTTGCGAATCTCTTTTCGCTTCTCTACAATCATTTAATTAAAACAGGCGTCAAATTGGACTGAACCACTTAGCACTTGGCTTACCACTTGGCATACACTCGGAAACAAGGCTGCAGCAAGATGCGGCGACAGAGAAAAGGTAAGGAAACAAGACGCAAGGCAACACCGCAAAGTCACATCAAGCTCTGTCCGAATCGGTTCGATGATCTGTGAACACAAACAAAAGTTTTTTAGCGAGAGTCTGATTCTAAAAGGAGCATAACTGTCATGAAGACTTCGGGAATAGTTTCTCGTCCAGCCAAACAGATGGCGCTGGTTACTGCAGCCGCTCTCTCGCTTCTGCTGACCACCTCTTTATCATTGACCGCTAATGCTGATAATCAGGTGAGCAATCAAGCTAAGCCAGGCAGTGTCAATAATCCGAAAGTGATCGGATTGGTTAAGTCGCCGCACACCCCGGCAGCCACACCCGACGAATTAATTATTTTGCCCAAACAAGATCTGGAGAAAGAAGATCTTGATGAATCGTTGGCCAAAATCGGCGGCAAAGTGGAAAGGATGGATCCACTGGGCAAATTCATGCTGGTCAAAGTAGACCCGAAGAAAATCGACGAAGAGTTAAAAGAAGCGAAAAAAGATCCAAATTTCGCCATAGTCGAACGCAACGGTATCAGTAAGACACAAGTGTCATTCACGACAACGCCAAATGATCCTGGCTTTTCGCAACAGGCAGATCTGCAGCAGCTCGATATCCCTAACGCCTGGGCGTTAGGAGCAGCCGGGCAAGGTATAAAAGTGGCATCGCTGGACACCGGTTGCGACTTTTTTAACCCCGATCTATACGGGCGCTTTGTCAGCATGGGTTTCAACGTGGTAACACAGACGCCGAACGGCTACGACTATTTCGGACCTTATAGCGATGGGATTTCACACGGCACGTTCACCATGACAACCTACGGTGGCTCGACCAATAACAACTTTGGTTTCGCCGCACCAGCTTTTCAAGCCGGCATTTATCCGGTCAATATATCGCCGGACTCGGATAGCTCAACTGATTTCTATATTCAGTCGGCGATCGCCGTCGCCACGATTCAGGCCTGCAAAGTAGCCAACCTCAGCTTCGGCATCTCCAACCCCAACTACAGTCTCTATGCTGCTAACCAGCATGCGGGGATCAAATACATGATTTTGTATTATGGTGCCTCTGGCGGCATGCTCTTCATCGCCGCCGGTAATGACGGCAATCTGATCCCCAACGGTGTGGATACTCCCGGCTCGGTTGTAGTATCGGCCTTGAATCCTGACTTGACGCCGGCAGCATTCACCGATTACGGACCAGCCACAGTTTTTGCCACTCCCGGAGTAATGATCAGCCAAACCGCTTTCGGCGGCCAAGCCTTCACGGAAAGTGGCACTTCCATCTCTAGTCCTTTGGCGGCTGGTGTCTTCTCGCAAATCTGGAGCGCTAATCCCGGATTGAGTGCTCAGCAAGTGCTGCAAATTATGGAGCAAACTGCTTCTGTTCCGACTGGTGCTCCCCAGCAATATTACGGATTTGGCATACCAGATGCCGCAGCCGGAGTGAGCTTGGCTCAACATAGTCTCTAAGCTTAAGCCGAGCGTAATGGATACACTTCCTTCCGTAAAAACAGATAGCAAATATCGGGATAAATTGATCGAACTCAGTTCGCCTGAGGACTTGCCAGCGGCCTGGCGGGGAACACCGATCGAATCGTTGATCATGGCCCAGAATTTGGGCTGGCCACTGCCGTCAGGCACAGGACCGCAGCTTTTGATCGTTACTTGTATCGAATTTAGATACACGCCACAGCTCCCTCGCATGTATGCCTATATAATTCGCCGGGCTAGCGGCCGGTTGCTCGGCTCAGAGTTTACCGTCGGCTACGTCATTAGTCGCGGCGTTAAGCATCTGGTGCTCGTTGGTCACAACGACTGCGGTATGGTCAAAGTAAGCGAGCATGGGCCGGAAGTAATCGACGCTTTGGCCAACCAAGGTTGGAAACGCGACCTTGCCGAACAATTCGTGCAGCACTTCAGTGCGCGCCACAAAATTTCCGATGAACTCGCCGCACTGGAGACCGAATACAATCGACTGCTCAGGCTCTTTCCCAAGTTAACTATCGCCCCTCTATTTGTCAATTTGTACGACAGCAAACTCTATCTGCCGAAATTCTACATGCAACCGACTGGTACTACATCTGATGCCGTACCGGATGACGATATCAGGAAATTGATGCTTACTTAATTAGGTGGATAGGCGCTCTTTAAATTTGCTATCCGGCCGCTGGCACCGGATTTGGGGTCATATGAAATTCTATATATTGCCCCGGCATAATCGTCGGAAACTAAAAGCGATCCATCGGGCATAACGCCGAGATCAACTGGACGTCCCCAAGGATGCCCATCAGGATTAAGCCATCCCTCGGCGAAGATCTTGTAGTCGACAGGTTTGTTGTCCTTAAGGGTGACCAAAGTAATACGATAGCCAAAGGGAATGCTTCTATTCCAGGAACCATGTTCGGCAATGAAAATCTGATTCTGATACTCCTTAGGAAACATTTTCCCGTTGTAAAATCTCATGCCTAAAGAAGCAACATGGGGACCTAGTGGTTCTGCACAGGGAACAAAGGCGGTTGTTGTATCTTTGCTTCCGTACTGAGGATCAGGAACGTTCTTGCCGTATCGATAGGGAAAACCGAAATTCATGCCAGGATGCGGTGCATAATTCAGCTCGTCGGGCGGCAAATTATCCCCCAGCATATCGCGCCCGTTGTCTGTAAACCACAACTCTTTTGTCCGAGCATTCCAATCGAATCCAACTGTGTTTCTGATTCCTTTGGCATAAACTTCCAAATTCGTTCCGTCCGGCCGCATCCGGCACAAGGACGCGAAGCGTGGATCGTCCTCACGCAGGCAGACATTGCATGGTGCGCCAACCGGCACGTAAAGAAGATCGTCCGGGCCGAAGCGAATATATTTCCAGCCGTGATGTGTTAACGAAGGAAAACTCTTGTTCACCACCACCGGTGCCGGCGGATTTGCCAACCGTTGCTCGATGTTATCGTAACGACTGACTCCATTAACTTCCGCGACATACAAACTACCCTGACGGTAGGCGACGCCATTTGGCATAAACAGCCCACGGGCAATTGTGTAGACCTGCGCAGTCTTGCCATCATTACCGCCACCGACAACCGCATAGACAGAGCCGGGATTTTCCCGCGTGCCAACAAAGAGAACGCCATTTGGACTTAAACACATCTGCCGGGCACCGCTTATGTTCGGACAAAAGACTTCAATCTTGAACCCGGGCGGCAGCTTCATTTTCTCTAGAGGCAGCGCCTCGCCCGGCAATACCAATAAGGTCGCCAGCAAGAACGAAAGCGATAACGGAAGGAAGAACGAAAGAAAGATCGAAAGCAACGAACATGCGAATGAAAAGAACGACGAAAACGGAAATGAAAAAAAGATCGCCGCTTCTCTTTTTAATTTTATTTGCAAACTGATCAAGCTGATAAAAACCGAACAGCAAAGTTAGTCAACGTCATTCAATACAGTATAGGTCTTAGCCGCCATTTTCATCACCGTATTAGTCCGCCAGAACAGAGGAGCAGGCAGTCAAGCGCTAGACCACCTTTTGATCTGTCTTCCCCAGGTCTTTCTGGGAGGCTAAGCAACCTGACATAATGTTGACCGATCTTGATGGAGGTTTGCCAAGATGTTTGCCAGCTCTAAGCTCAGAATCTTCCAATTAGCATTTGCACCGCTCGTTTTTTGCGCCGTTAGCCTCATCTATCCATCAGCTGCATTAGCTGCTGATTCCCAGTCTTCCTCATCAGACACCTCGGCAACCGCGAGCAGCACCTCAAGTGCCGACGAAAAGGTTACGCCGGAGGCTTGCTCTAAAGCTGCTTTCGAGGCAGTGAAGAGAGGCAAGGAACACGCGGGCAAAAAGGAATATCGAGAAGCGCTCCAGTGTTTCAATGATGCCATTAAATTGTGCCCGAATTATGCTCGTGCTTTCAGCAATCGAGCGGCGGTCGAAGCAGCGATGGGAAAATTCAAAGAGGCAATCGATGACAGCGGCAAAGCGATTGGAATCGATGCCAAACTTGTCTCAGCCTATGTCAACCGGTCCTGGGCCTACAACAAAACTCATCAGTGGCAACCAGCGATAGATGATTGCACGAAGGCCATCCAGCTGGATGTAAAAAACGCCATGGCTTATGTTAATCGAGCGCACGCCCTGAACAAATTGAGCAAATACGACGCCTCGATCGCTGATTGCAATAAAGCGATAGAGTTGGCGCCTAATCTTGGTCTGGCTTATACCAATCGCGCTCACGCGGAGATCGGCTCCGGCAAGTATGACAAAGCGATTGCCGATTGCGATAAAGCGATCTCGGTCGAACCGAAACTGGCTAATGCTTATCAAAATCGCGGCCACGCCTATTGCCATTCGGGCGAATTTCAAAGAGCTATAGACGATTGCAACAAAGCGATCAGCCTCGACCCGACTCTGGCATCAGCATATTTCAATCGCTCCGAAGCGTATCGAGGCTTGGCCCAGAAAGACCGGGAGAAGGCAAAGAAGTTAGGCTTTGTTTCGGACTATAAAGCGAACCAAGAAAATAACTGATTGGCCAAGTTAATCCAAGCCGTCTGGGAGCAATTCCGCACGCACGAGATCTTCACACGCTCTGCTGCGGTGTCATTCTATGCGATGCTCGCCTTTGTTCCTTTGCTGGCAGTTATATTAGCTCTAGCTGTGCAACTCCTCCAAGATTCCTCTTTGCCCGCCACTTTACGGGGCATCGACCATAAAGCGATTAATGAACTGGAAAGCGGCTTGCACCACTTTTTTCCTGACGAAGTCTACGTGCTAGTGCAAACTCAAATCGTGCGCATGCAAAAGGCTCATCCAGTCACAGTTCTTTCCACCGGCTTGCTCTTGTCCATCTGGGCCTCTTCAACCTTATATATGGCAGTGCTAGACGCCCTGCATCATATTTATGATGTTGTCGACAAACGCTCATACTGGCGGCGCCGATTCCTGGCCATTATTCTGACTTTGACCGAATCAATTATCCTGCTCATGTTCCTGACACTAATGGCTGCCTGGCCGCTCATCCTGCAGAAGTTGGGATTACACCCGTTAGCCATGTTTGCTGCCAGTCTTGCTCACTTTGTTGCTGCATTTATCATCGTGCTTGCAGCATTCGCCGTCACTTTCCGAGTGGGCCCGCATTCTGTGCAGCGGACCTCTTGGATCACGCCGGGCAGTCTTTGCGGCGCTGTTATTTTCATTACCATCACTCAAGTTTTTCATCTCTACGTGCAAAACCTGAACACTTATGATGCAGTCTATGGCTCGCTGGGCGGAGTGATCATTTTGCTCTTGTGGTTCTGGCTTTCCAGCAACGTGCTCCTAGGGGCCGCCGCACTAAATAAGGTGCTTGAAGATCGAACAATCGAGCGCAGCAATCACTGAAAATGGCATGACCGAAAAACTCACCATTATCTAAGCACCCGCAAACTTTTCTCCATCGCATCCAGCTGTGCCAGTCGGGAGTTTGTCAGCTGAATGGGATTGATACCGGCTTTCGTCAACTGGCGACGCTCGATCTCACCGCGCACATTAATCCGCAATGTATCGAGCATGGAAAATGCACTGGCCGGAATGCTGACGATAGAGGCCGCAAATAAGTCGTTGTTGGTGACTCGCGCTGCTAAAAAAGTCTTGTTGTTGTATTGACGGTAAAAGCCCGGAATGGTGAATAATATGCCTGACGCCAATTTGCTCGAACCTACATACATACCAGCACCAATGTTTTGAGTCGCGCTCAACTTAGCTTTGTTTCTTTCATTTGCTCCCGACAAAAGTTCATCTTGGAAAACTTTGCTTTGAGCACCATATATGGCTGCGCGATCGACTGGCCCGGCAACCGTATCTGGTGCCAGACTTACATCTTTGCAGAGGTTGGTCAAAGTTTGTTCATCCCTTTCCAGAGTGGCTACTTGGCTCGATTCTGCATCTTTAATAGTGCCTCTGACATAATGCTTGTGCAATTCCCCCACACCTTTAGCAAATAATCGACTGACAATCGGGCCGCCCATATAGATCGGACCTGCTATATCAAACATCACACCGGCTTTCATATTCCATTTTCTGTCGTGCTTATGCAAAGAAAGAAAAGCGAATTCGTAGCCGAGAGCGTTGATCATGTATTTGCTGAAATCGAAGAAATATTGCGATTGCTGAAATGCCAGAACTTTACGAGCGCTAATATGGAATCGTTGATATTCCATAAGGCCCTGATCGCGAATGTCTCCCAGAACTTGCCCTTCCGCAGCATCCACTTTCGCGTGTTGAGCTAACAGTGGTGCGCCGGCTTCGATCTTAACAAGAGCGGCCCGCTCGTGAAGCAAGCTGTTAATCTCACTCTTTAGGCTATCGACATGATCGCGAGCGGCCTTTGGCGAAAAACCTTTCTCTCTTGCTTCAAGATCATGCCATTCGTTTACCATGAACTCAAATAAGGCCGCTCCAACACCGACAAAGGAACCGATCATCGGGATAAAGCAAGCATTTTCTTGCATGGCCACGTGCAGTTTATCCGGTGAGTGGATGTGAGAACCACGCTCGGCGGTGCCAATTATGGCTCCCGTCAGGCTCATTCCCGAGTTGACGCCACCTTGCCAGAATCCGTAGCGCCAGCCCTTCCAGCGACCTTGCTTAGCCACTTCCATCTTGTAATGGAGATTGAATCGCTCCAGTTCGATTTCCTTCAACAGAATTTGCCGAGTCAAATCCTCGACTCGATTAGTCGCCTCCCGAGGATCAATAGAATCAATAGGATCAATAGAAGCAATAGCATCAGTAGGATTAGTAAGATTAGTAAGATTAGTAGGATCAGTAGACTCACTAAGTGCACGTTCTGAAGACGATCCGGCTGATTTGACTGTCGATAGATTGGGCTCGATTGCCGCAGCTATTTCGTTAGCGGCAAAGACACAACAATTGGCTTGCCAGACAAAACAGAATAGCGTTAGAACTTCAATTGTTCTCATGGCAGATTTAGCAATTGACACTTTGAGATTCCCCTATCCCAAGCCTTTAGATTAGCCTTTAGACCAACTTTCAGATCAGATCACTGCATCTAGCAGATGATTCTCCTTTTCTGGAATGAAAAATGAACCGATAAAACCAATAATATTAATGAGGGCGACGCAGCTGCCGGCGATGGCGTAAGACCCGTGGCAAGCAGCAATGATTTGGCCGCCGGCAATGGCAGCAATCGCCGCGAATATTCTGCCGGCTTGCAGGCTAATACCAAATGCGGTGCCACGTATGTCTGTCGGGTACAACTCCGGTACTGAAATAAACAGGCAAGAAAACGGCATTACTGCAAGGACGCCGGCAATGGAAGCCATAACTATTAGTGACGGGCCATAAGCTTTCGTGCCGAGAAACATTGCCGTATCGATAATTAGAGCGCCGATAAAGCCCAGGGCAAATGCTCGGCGGCGGCCTAATCGCAATAAGAGAGGCACGCCGAGGAGAGAGCCGACCATGGCACCGGAATACATAGCGAACATCACGGCCGACCTCTCCACTACGGCTAAGCCGCCAGTCAATTGATTGATCCAGGCTGGCACCCAGGATAAAACAGCCCACCAGTTGACGATTGCCACACTGGCCAGAGCAACGATCACCAACGTCTTTCGCCCATGAGAAGACAATGTGCGTCGTAAAGTCGAGAGCGGCGATGTAATGGCTGGCTTAATCCCGGCTGGTGATGAGGAAATGCCATGCTCCGGTTCTGATATTTTCAGGCGCACGTAAACGGCTAAAAGCGCCGGTGCTATGCCGGTAAGAAATATATATCGCCATCCGGCATTGCCAAGGAGCAGGTTGACGAGAGCGATCAGCAAGTATCCCAGAGCTGTGGCAGCGGCCATCAGACCGATGCTCCAATAGCGATTCTTACCGCGGAACCATTCGGATAAAAGAATGGCGCCTGCTCCCTGTTCACCACCGATACCGAAACCGACGAGAAAGCGGTAGAAAGCCAACTCCTGCCAGGAGTGACTGATCGCACAGAGCGCCGAGCTAACGGCGTAAAGTACAATCGTCAGGGTCATGGTGCGCACGCGGCCAATATGATCGGAGAGAACGCCGAAGACCATCGCTCCAAGGGCCCACCCGATCATAAATATGGCCAATATCGCAGCGCCGATCGGACCGACAGCTGCGTGAGAATTGGATTGAATCAGCTCGGAGACTGCCGGAAACAGAACCATGCCAAAGATGCCCGCATCGAAGCCATCAAAAAGGCCGCCAAGACAAGCGGACAACAGCACTGCATTACTGCCGCCAGCGCCAATTTTATTGATCTGGGCATCAATTCTCGTCTGCATCGCCTTACTTTACAATTTACCGTTTCACCTTGGAAGCGTATGATTCACACTAGACCCTTAGCGATTATCCCCACACGGCCACTGAATAAATGGGAACTGGATTTCGCTTAAACGACGTAGCATTTTTCGGTCGCGGCATCGAAGAATATGTCAACATGTTCAACCTGGACCTGAATCAAATGCGTGGAACAAGTGTACTCGATTGTCCGGCTGGGCCTTCGTCATTCGCCAGGCAGGCGTCTGAGCACGGAATTTCAGTCACCGCTTGTGATCCAATGTATGAACATGATGACGTCCAGGAGCTGCGAAAAATTGTCGATCGAGACATGCGCTCTATAGCTGAGAAAATACGTAGCAACAAGCAAGCATTTAATGACAGCCGGATGGAGACGACCGAGCGCCGCCGGTATATGGAGTTATTCTTGGAAGACTATCCAAAGAGTAAGCAAAGCGGCAGGTATCTTGTCGGTAAATTACCCAATTTGCCAATGGCAGACAAATCTTTCGATATGGTTTTGAGCGGCAACTTTCTCTTCGCCTACGCTGATATTAAATACGGTGGCATCATGGAAAACTCGCCATTCGATTTCCAGTTCCACAAAGAAGCGGTGCTGGAGATGATCCGCTTATGCCGAAAAGAAATTAGAATCTATCCGCTCCAGGGCCCGGCAGTGGACGAACATAGCTATTTGCGTCCGCTCATGGATCATTGTCTGTCCATCGGTTGGCAGACAGCTCTCCAGCCAGTGCTGCATAAAGGCATGATCGGTGCAAGAACAATGCTAGTAATATCGCAGCCGACTTAGCTCTGTCGCTTGCAGCAGGTCAACATAATCATCAGTCCGCTTTCCCACGGGTTTGCACTCATCGGCCGCGAGTGCATTTCCCACGGAGTCATGTTGCTTACAGCGTTTTCCGACGGATTTTGCTTTCTCTCGGCCGATGGGATGTCCTCGGGATTTTGGTCGCTGTCGTTCGACAACTCTTCCCACGGAAATGCGACGCGTTGAGTGGCCGTTGCTTTCACATTTGGCCCATGATCATCTTTCATTGTTATTTCCCCTGAACAATGTAGTAAGTGGTTAATTTAGTAACTGCCGTGCAAAATTACGGCATTGTCAATATCTTATCTGACACTTCGTAATAAGGTATTAGGAAGTTGTTAATTCAGTACTGCTCGCAAACGTTCCGAAATGTTGGCTACAGAACAATTTGACAGCTCCATAGCAACTCGATAACAACACAAAGCCTGATTGCAAGTACGCTGTAGCCGCCCTTGCTCGCTGATTGATGCTGAAATCGCCATGAAGACTTATGGCTGTTGAACCTCACCACAAAATATTAGTGATGTGAGTCCTTAGGCAAGCTGCCATAAACGCCTTCGACCACCCAATTCATTCCTTGTAGAAACGCTTCGTCAGCTACTTTGCCGGCGGAGTTCAACCTTGCCGTCGCGATCCTTAATCGGTCCTTTGAAGATCACATATTGGCCATCCTTAATTTTGTTCATCAGATCGAGCGCTGCCGTTTGCACCGTGGGCGATACTGCCTGGCCAAAAGATGATAATTGCAAATAGCCATATTTAGCACCATAACGGTAGTCCTTCGCCTGCCAGGTGTGATTGAGCATAGACTGTACTTGTTCCACATAGAGCGGTCCCCAGTTGAATTGACAGCCGGTCAGCCAACCATTGGGTGCCAGCCGGCGCAAGTCGGCATTATAGGCAGCTGAATAGACGTGACATTTCTCCGCCGCTTGCACAGCCGTAATGGAACAGGAAAGGTCGGTGACAATCGTGTCCACACCCTGATCGGCCAGGCTTCTCGTCGCTTCCGTCTCGGTAAGCGGATCAGACCAGCTGTTGGTCCAGACAACTCTTACTTTAACTTTTGGGTTGACCGAGCGCGCTCCGAGTGTAAAAGAATTGAGACTGAGCAACAGTGCGGGTATGGGATGTGCGGCGACGTAACCGATTTCGTTTTTCTTCGTCATCCGTCCGGCCACCGTACCAATTACATAAATGGGTTCGTAATAGCTGGCAAAATAAGTACCCACGTTTTTCAGCGGATGAAGATTCTTATTTTCCCAGCATTGCATTATTAATACATCGGGATGTCTCTGAGCCACTCGCAGAGCCGGTTCCATGAAGCCATAAGAAGTGCTGAACAAAACCCGATTGCCTTGAGCAATCATTTTTTCCATTACTCGTTCTGCTTCCGCGCCTTCGGACACCTTTTCAGCAATTATCGTATGCACCTTCCCTTTGAGCTCTCTCTCTAAATAAATGCGGGCACGCTCATGAGCCGAGTTCCAACCCAAGTCAGAAATAGGACCGGACATGATGAAGCCGATGTCTAAAGGTGCTGTCAAAGGCGCCGGAGCCGGCTTATTCTCCGCATCTACTGCAGGCGCAATCAGGCAACCGGCGATGCTCACGATCATCACGATCGTCAATAGAACAGCTCTGACAACAGTCATGATTTAGTGCGTTAGGACATTGAGGGGGCGGCGACGTGCAACCCATTATATACACCAATCGATCGTCTTAGTTGACCATTCAGCTCATGACAAACCCAACCATCGAGGGAGAGAGATTTCCGCCCAGAGCCCAGTTATCGCTCAGTGCTGAGCGGCAATGTTTTCGGAGTTTACGGATCTAGGCGCAGATGTGGATGCGCTTTCATTCTGGATCTTGCTGGCTCGTTCTCTGCTGCATAGCTCTTTTTTGATCGTCCAGTGTATAGCTAGAGCTGGTGTCAACACAACAAAGAGCAGAAAGAATTTGATCCCGGCAAAAAAGTTAAGCACCACTGCTGCGAGAGTGGCTTGATCGGTATGGGCCAACTTCATCGAAAACCCAATCCAAGCATCCCAAGCACCAAAGGTGACTAAAGCAATGAAAATCGCCAAGACATATCCAACAACGAAAGTCCTAAGCAGAATATTGCGAGTTAAACGCAATGTATCAAGAGTCATTTGTTCTACCTCGAGGTGGACTAAGCCGTTAGACGAGTAGCCGAAAGGTTTGTTTCTACAGATAATCAGCGCTCGTCTCGTCATAGTCAATACATTCTCATCAATGACTTGAGAGCGCCTCCTCCCTGGGACTGATTGATTGTAATTGATCGCCGTTTAACTAGTTTGACATCACAGTACAGAGCGCCAAATTCGGTGCTTAAGAAGCTCCCCGCTGGTCACATCATAATCTGATGATCGGCAAAAAGTTGTCTGATCTGATCTAAACGCTCAGCATCTGAGGCCTTCGACAAAGTACTAGTGGCTCCGCTGTAGACCTGAAAGGTAAGACGCCGCAGATCGTCTTGTGGCAATTTTTCTGCGGCGGAACGCAACGCGCTAAAGACAGAGGAACGAGCGTCAGTATTTTTAAAAAGGTCAGACTTCAAAATTCCGTCCAAATGCCGAGGTTCGCATCCGCGTGACAGCAAATAATCCAGCTCCGCAAGCTCAAATTCAATGTGCTTGGGATCGAGCGCCATGAGCAATTGCAACGTATCACTGGGCACCGGCGCTCGGTCTAGAACAGATGGGTCCGCCAAGGTTTTCCCGACTTCGTCAATTGCCCAAGTGTTGACTCCCAGCGCTTGTACCACATCCTGCTCACTCTCTATGTCCCGGCCGCCAGTATTGATCTTGAAACTCGAACGCATTCTCTCGATGACAGATGGATTGTTGGCCATAATCTCCCTAGCGATCAGGGTGCGGTTCGCAGGCGAGGTATCATCAAATTTCCATTTATCAATCAAATCGCGGTGACGGTTGATGAACTCAATGACGGCATTTTTGTCCGGCTCGGATGTGAGCCGACGGAGAACACGGTCGATGCCGATCATACGTTCACGCCCAAACTGCAGATTTCTCAAATACGGTGCGTTCTGCCCGGCCCCGACGACATCATCGACAAACGACTTCAATACACCAGTGTATCCAGGATGGTAATCACGAACATATAGGCCATTCACCCAAGAAGAGCTGTATGTGTCGAGCACGTTGCGAGCGTGGGCAACCATTTGTTCATGCGAAGTGAAAGTGGCAACAGCATCGTACATATGCTGAAAGTCATCAGTCATTTTGCCCATTTTGCCGTAATTGAGTGATTCCAAGCCGTGCACCATCTTCCAAGAGACGCTGGACACAGGGTGCGTGACGAATATGTCTCTGTCGCCAATGTTTATGGCCACTACCCAATGATTTGACCCGGCAGTCGACACAGGATCAAACATGATCTTGTGTCCTTCTTTCGGAGCCTTGAATGCGGAGACCGCCGAATCGGAAAGCTCGCTATATGCCGGTCCAATGCCACCTTTGCCATAGCGAAGCGTAGCGTCAGGCATGTTCACCACATCGACATCACCAATCTGTCGAACAAAATGTTGCAGAGATGTCCTCGCTTGAGTGTTCAATTCAATTGTCTGGCCACGCGCAATTTGCGGCAAAGAAGTTGACTCGAGTTCAGTGAACTTACCGAATCTGGCTAACAAATTGGGACCGATCGAGCCACCGAAATAGTATTGCAACTTGCCGCTTGCATCTGTCTGAGGTTTGTCGTCTGTAAGTCTTCTGACCAAAGCTTCGATTCCAGTGGAAATTCTTTCCTTTTCGGGGGAGAAAGCATGTTCTGCTGCTTCACCTTCGGTCAGTGCGCCGCTTGCTCTTAGACCTAAGCCTTCGACCGCCTTGGCCGCCCCACCGCCCTTTGTCAGTCCTTCGATCAGCTCCTCTCCTGCTTCTATCTGCGCAGGTTTGACGTGCGTCACGCATGCCGCCAGCAGCACACCTGCAGCTAGCATCTCCGATTCTGTTACTAGCGACTTTTTCGGTTCCTGCTGGGCTTGCTGAATTTGGCGAATATGGCCGATCCAGTCTGGCGCAGCATTTTCGTTGCCTAACTGCAGCTGTCCTTCTACTTTCGAATTGGCCAAAAGGTCCCCGAGATTAACCACAAACACTCCCCATGCTTCCTGGTCGGATCTAGATTAATACTACGTGTCCCTCCTGACAGTGGGGGAAACACGTAGAATCGGCAAATTTGTTGTGCAGATGACTATGGATTGCTATTGAATAATATGATTGATCTCATAGGTTTCCGCACTTGAATCGACATTGACATTATTCGCCGCCATGAATAAATCGTCGGCCGTAAACATTCCCGAAATGGTGGCAATGACTTTGGCACCAATCGTCCGTTCATACATTTGCCGGGCGTGATTGTCGTTTCTCGTATTGACCAATAAATGACGCACTCGAGCGCCGCGCTTTTCGATCTGTTTTGCCACCATTGGTAAACTCCTTTTGATCAGCTGCGTGCCAATGCCTTGTCCTTGGCGGTCAGGCAAAACTGCGATTTGCTCGAGCTCGACTACTGCCTCATTTCGGAGGCCACTTTTCTCAGTCCAAAAGATAATGCCAACTATCTTGCCATCAAGCAGGCTACGAAATATTGTATTTTAGGAAATGCTTTGAAGCCGCAAGTCACCCAGTCTTTGGAGAAGGTCTGCCGAGGAAAAGCAGCAGCATGGACGAGAGCGGCAGCTTCAATGTCTTTCTCTTCCATCCTTCTTATTTCAAGCATTAGCCATAACTCCGCATTCGGCGCCGAGATGGCGACTGACAATTTCTCTTCATCGGACATTCTTGCCAGAACTCGATTTTGCTCTTCTAGTAGAGATCATGAAGCGATACTAAAGTGGTGACATCCGCATTATGATATCACTCAGCTTAAGCATATCCGGCGGTCGCCATCAACGAAGAATCACATGAAAGCTAAAGGGGTACTGTCAATTAAACCTCCGCTCTTGCCGGCAGAACAGGACTTGCCTAAATCAACAGAGATCAAATTAGAGGACGAAGTCGAATACGCTAATTTCGCACTCTCCCAATATGATCTTAGCGGTCAAGAAGGTCGTTTCGTCAATCTCAATTGTGCGCGACTCGATCACGTTCGCTTCAATAATTGCCGGTTGGATAAATTGCGCTTGAGCGATGTTCGCTTTGAAAAATGTGATTTATCAAACACAGAGTGGCTGGAAAGCAAAATCAACAGAATAGAGTTGGCAGATTGCAAACTGACTGGTTTTAAACTAGTTGATGCCGATGCGTCGAATTGCCTATTTCAGAATTGCATTGGCGAACTTGTCCAGTTTCACGGCAGCAAATTCAAGAGCACAGTTTTTCAAAACTGCGTGCTGCGAGGCGCTGATTTTCGATTTTGCCATTTACAGGGTGCGATCTTCATTGACTGCGACTTATTGGATGCCGAATTCTATGATGCCAAGCTCAATGGTGCTGACTTTCGCGGCTCCGAACTAATGGGCATGAAGGCACACCCGCCAGATCTTAAGGGTGCGATCATCAGTTCGCAACAAGCTTTTGACCTTGGCCGAGAGCTTGCTTTGTTGCTCGGCATGAAGATCAAGGGCATTTGAGTTCACACAGCACCAAATGTAGTACCAGTGCAGTTGCCTTTTGTTCCCATTTTTGTCGGATATGTCCCATTCACTATTATTGAAAATATATACGTAGTTTCACCATTGATGTCCAGGCGCGATTGCCGAACAATACCAACGGACGCACTAATACCATTGGACCAATTAGATGTCTCTAGGGGAGAGAGCAGTTGTAGAGGGAGTCGAATTACTCGAAGGAACACCCTTCGGTCGAGGTCTGCTGTCCTCTTCAGACTTGCTTATCAAAGATACCTTATCGGCATTCGCCGGCAAAGATTTTTACAGAGCGGTCGAGGGTTCTGTTAATTCCGCAGTAGAGCAGGGCAAACCAATAGTCGCCCGACTGGAACGCGGAGAAGAATGGTCAGAATCTGAGTACGTCATGCATCTATCCCCACCGAGAACGGTGGCTGAGTTCGAAGCTTACGGCCGTCCATCCAGGCTTGAGTTTTCGCCTTTCTTAAATCATCCAGGCGTTCCTGATGATTGGTTTGTATACGTCTCCGATGCTCAATATCCTGGACGATATCTCCTACCGAATATGAGAGTGATGACCAGCCCAGGACTTGGCCGCCTGAGTGCTATTAGTGGATCTTCTGTAAAAGCAGAAAATGAAGCGGGTCTGGCGCCTACATTTTTCAAGGAGTTACCCATAAAAGGAGAGCCTACAACCATATCGTTTATGAACATCAACTGGTTGCGCGAATACAGCTTTGAGTTTACTCATCCAGCTACTTTAGAGCTAAGGACTTCATTTGCATTGCCATCCGGCCAGCTGTTCAGGGCACATTCGCAGTTGGCAGCGGCGTCTGCCGAAGCTCGAGCTGTTCCCAGCCAGTTCTACCCAGAAGAACGGCAACTAATAGAAACCGGCCGATCTTTGCCGTGGCTGAGGTTACGATTCACCAATTTGGCGATAAAAGGAGGTACGGGCGCGGTCAACTTCTGGAACCCCAATGGTCTGCTAGACAATCCTGTGACTTCCGAAGTTAAGACAGCAACGCACTTACCGCAGTGTCTGCGGGCTCTCGACAGACATCTCTTCTTTGGAGGAAAGTTTCAACCTGGGACAAACGCGACCGCGACATTGATCGATGCACTGGATGCAAGTCGCTCAGAGGCAACGGCTCGAGTTAACCCTCGCTCCTTGAAGGTGGAATCATCAGGAGAGCAGGAGTGGGGAATGTGATTTTCCATTCAATCTGTGGTCTCAGTAGCCAGTAGCCATTGAACGAAAAATAGCGCTAAGCTATTTGGCTTAACTAAGTTGCGGAGAAAGATCATGACCGAAAGAGGTATTGCCATACTTGGCTGTGGTTATATTGGTCGTGTCCATGCTGAGTCCTTACAACTATTAGTTGAGGCGAAGACAATCTCAGCCAAGTTAGTAGTAGCGTGTGACGTAGTTACCGAACGGGCAGAGCACTTCAAACAAGAATTCGGCTTTGACTATGCAACGTCCGATCCGTTGGCGGCATTAGCTGATCCAAACGTGTCAGTGGTTTATATTTGCACGCCTACCAATCAGCATAAAGACTTAGTATTGGAAGCAGCAAAGAGCGGCCTGGACATTTTTTGCGAGAAACCACTCGCTCTTTCAGCCATCGATGCCCAGATCATGGACGACAGTGTTAACGCCGCCGGAGTCCTCGCACAAGTGGGATTAGTGCTGCGCTACTCACCCTTATTTTCTGAGGTAAAGAAACTATTGGATGATCACACCTCTGGTCGTCCTATGGCGGCTGTGTTGCGCAGTGATCAATGTATACCGATAAAGGGAGCCTTTCAAAGTCAGTGGCGCGTTGATGCCACCATATCTGGTGGTGGTACACTAATCGAGCACAGCATTCACGATCTGGATCTGCTCACCTGGTATTTCGGACCACTAAAGCAAGTTTTTGCTCAAACATCCAATTTCTTCAATTACTCCGGAATTGAAACAGTAGCGGCTGTGCTCTTAACTTTTGACAACGGTGTTCAGGCGAGTTTGCAGTCCGTGTGGCATAACGTAGAGCGACGCGTCTCCGAGCGTCGCCTGGAAATATTTTGCGAACAAGGATGGCTGAGAAGCACGGGAGACTTCTCTGGTGAAATCGAAACACAAGTGTTGGACCAAGATCCAGTAATACTGTCTTCCCAGTCAATGCTCGCTCAATTCTCTCAGCGTTTCCCGGACTTTAATCGAAACTCGAGAGATAATGCTTTTCTCTATGAGAACATTGCATATTGGCGCTCTTTAGAAGACAAGCAGAAGCCCAGTCCCAGTCTCTCAGATGGCGTCCGCGCGCAGCGTCTAGTTGATGCAATTTATGAAAGCGCCAAACAATGCACCGCGGTGAACGTCGAAACTCTATTTACGCCAGTTGCCAGCGTTACCAGTGATATGTTCTGATCAGAAGCCGGTTCTCGTCTGTGTTGCCCTGGTAGTCGGGTCCACCTGATTCACTGGCGTTACCAGTCTCCACCACTCCACCGGAATCTGATTCAGCGCCACTGTCTTGCGGCCCACCAGACTGGGTACTGGCTTGTCCCCAAAGTACGCCACCAGAGTCACTGCTTGCACCGGTATCTGCTGCTCCACCCGATTCCGACTCACCACCACCGTAGACGAACAAACCTGATTCGCTATCAGCGATCGCCGGCAATGAACTAGACATACAGCTATACAACCAAGCGACCGACAAAGCGATGCATACTCCGGCAAAGGCTCTTAAGTTATTTCGATCGATCTTCATTGCTTACTACCTTTTTTGACTTCGGGCTGTGCCCAGTCATTAGTCTAGCAAGTGCGAATCGCAAAGCAACACGCAAAAGCGCGCCGCTGATCATCCTCGCCTGAGCATTTTCAGAGTTTGATAGAAAAAGTGGCAGTTTTTCTTTCAACCAGCCTCGAGCCAAAATGCCGAATCACCGACCCCACGGTCGCTTCAGCCCCCGGCAGACTTAAAGAGGCTTATATTAAAGATACACTTATATATGGGGGTAATCGAGGAGTTTATTAAATCCAGGTGAACCATCTCTCAATCAACGAAATAATCTCTACCGGGCCGCTTAACAGTCGCAGCCTCCTGACTTTTGCCGCAGTACAAATAGTTGCCATTTTATTTTTTCTGGGCAGCCCAGTCTTGGCTGGCAACGAGCTAATGCAGGGAATGAACGCCTACAACAGGCACGACTATAAAGCTGCCCAACTGCAATTGCAAAAAGCAATTGAAGCCGCGCCAGAGGACGCCGTCGCCCATTACTATTTAGGCAACACATTGCTCAAATTAAATGACAAAGCTGGTGCCGCAAAACAATACCAAGCGAGCTTAGAGAGCGCCGAGTCGGATGATTTAAAAGCCAGCTGTGAAGGGGCACTGAAAGGCTTGCGAACAGCTAGCCCAGCCGGCACTGAAAAAGCGACAACTGGCACCTTACCGCTGACAACAGCTCCGGTAGGCAACACCAGCTCACAACCAGCGGCAAGCGCAGGGACAATACCGGCAGGCATGCCTGGCGGCGGACCAGGCAAGTTGCCTAACTTTGTACCTGGTGGCAATACACCAAATGCTCTCGGCCCAGCCGCGGCGCTTGGTCAACCGGCGCCTGCGTCCGAACAACAGATCAAGTTGACACCGATTCAGCAACAAGCCGAAGCGCAAAAAAATTCCTTCCAGCAACAAGCCGAACAAGCGCAATCAAGTACGTTGACAAACGCCTCTGCCCACGCCAAGTGGGTGCAGGAGCAAGCCCAAAGGGACGCTGAAAATATTTCCGGACGCCAGGCAGCAGCATTACAAGCTGCACTTAGACAAGAGGCGGCCGCCCACGCCAGCCAAACGTTAGATATCGCTAGAAAGCAAGCGATTCAGACCAAGAAAATGGCTGAGGAGAAGCAACGCGTCCTGGATGAATCAGCCAGCAACCTCAACGACCTGATGAACAGCCAAGTCGGACACAGCAACGTTCATTTAAAGCCGGAAGGCACATCGCTGTACGTGAGAAATTACGGTCAGTGAGACAAAGACATTTCACTCGGGTGAAACCTGCTCGAGATCGTCTGTCTTCCAATGCACGTAATCGCCAACACCAGCACCAGCTAAATGCCAACGAGTGTCGGTGACGCTTTTGCGCAAAGAGTTCGGCGGAAACTCGAGAATTTTCTTGCCGTCTAACCTTTCATAACAGCGCACAACCAGATTATCGAATTTCGGATTCGCCGCCATAAATACTGCCGCCTTAACCGGACTCATGTGGTATCCAGCCAGTGCCTCCTGGGCCAGGCGAATGTAAGTCGGATCGTCGTGGGCAAGAGCCTTAGCCTGCACATGCTTGTCACTTGTGACAGTGAATTGTATGACCGCTAATCCATAACGAATGGACTTGTTTTGTTTGAGCAATGCTGCTTGATTGGCGATCACCGCTTCATGAAAACGCTTGTGCCACTCTGTCCAATATATTTGTTCTGTTTGCTGAGTTATGTGACAATCAAGTAATGGTGCTGCTTTTGTCGATACGCTCTGGTCAGGTGGCACCATTGTCGTATCCATATTCGCCTGCTCAGACCAGGCACTGACAAAAGAGATGCCTGGCTTTGGCGATGCTTGCCTGCCGAAGGCGATACTTTGATTATCCAAATCGGGCGCGAGAAGCGCGCCGGTCGCGAAGATCATTGCCAGAATATACGGCTTGGTCATGACGGAAAAACATCCGGCGGCGGCTCAACAAAAGTGTCCGCTGGTTTGCCCGAATCTGATCTGTTCGCACCAGATTCGGTGCCAGTGTGCTCACCATGATCCTCATGATCACTACGATCACTATGCTCACCACTACGATCACCACCTTCGATACTGCCTTGCTCCGAACTGAGGGCCGGCACATCGGCGGCGGGTGGCAAGGGCAATGCGGCAGATGCGGCCAATGCGACTATCGAAGGATCAGTCGATGTGTTGACGAGACTCTCGTAAATAAAGGCCTTGGCCAACATAACTTCCATGTACGCAGGAATAGCACCAATGAGCAAGGCACACCAGCCAATAAACTGCACAAACTGCATGATCAAGCCAAAGAGAAAGAGCATCAAGATCGATCCGTTTGTCACGCGCCAACTAGCATCCATTGCGGCAATCGGACCAGTTTTTCGATCGACAAGAAAATAGTCTGCCTGGTCGAGCTTGATGTGCAAAATAACTCCCGGCACAATGAAACACAAATAGCCCAGCACGACAATAATCGTGCGGACAATGCAGACAACCCAAAAACTGGGCAAGAGGGCACCAACGGACAAGAAATCATCGAGCGCAAAGGGCTGGTCTCGATTGATGTGCAGAGCCAACTTTATGCATCCCAACCATGTCACAGACGCAGCCACCGCCCCGTAGAGAGTGAGCAGCAACCAGACGAGCAAGTGCTTACTGAGGGCCTCACCGCCGAAAACAGCAACCAATGTCGGCACACTGCAAAAGACGGTAGATAATAAAAGGACCGTAAATAGCAAAAGAAATTTTTTCTTCGTTCCCTGCCAAGCGAGTGACAGAGCATTCTCAATCGGTACACGCTCTATCTCTTGGACTACCACTGATGATTCATTCATGCCACTTGCCGCTTTCTGATGGTCGCATTACGCTACATCTATTGTACCGGGGCACAAGAGCATCAAACCTGCTATTCTCTTGCCGAGTTGTAATGAAGGTAGATCATGACTCAAGCGATTGACAATTTAGCGGCGCACCGCAAAAGCTTCCCAGCGCTCGATAACAAGGCATACTTCAATTTCGGCGGCCAGGGAACTTTACCCCAAGCTGCTCTCGATCAAATTCTGGCGAAATATCAGGAGGTCCAGAGAATTGGACCTTTTTCCAATGCCATTTTTTCTTGGCTGGAAAACGAATTGGATCAAACGCGCGCGACATTAGCCCAACAACTAAATGCACCCAAAGAGTTGATCGCCTTAACTCAAAATGCTACTGACGGATGCAACATTGTAATGTGGGGATATGAATGGCAACCGGGCGATCACCTGCTGCTTAGCGACGGCGAGCATTCAAGCATCGTCGCCACAGCCCAGCAAATTGCCAGACGCCGCAAAGTCGAACTGACATATTGCCCGCTGACCAATGCGGCGTCAGAAGACTGCGCGAATTTAGTAATCGAGCATCTGCTTCCCTCCACTAAACTCGTGCTTTTAAGCCATGTCTTGTGGAATACCGGCCAGGTTCTGCCGTTGAAAGAAATTGTCAAAGTCTGTCGAGAAAGAAAAGTGCCGCTCTTAGTTGACGGTGCGCAGTCGGCCGGTGTTCTGCCGCTCAATCTAGTCGATCTCAATGCCGACTACTATGCCATCACCGGACACAAATGGATCTGCGGACCGGAAGGCACCGGTGCTCTTTACGTCAGCGAAGAGAGGCTGTCTGAGCTGCAACCGACATTTTGCGGTTGGCGTGGTATTGGCTGGGACGAGTCGGGTAAACCAGCTGGGTGGACAGCCGGCGCTGCTCGTTTCGAGACAGCTACCTCGCCGTTTCCTCTTTTAAGTGGACTGCGCAAAGCGATTGAGGTGCATGAAGACTTTGGCAATGCCGAAGAACGCTACGCGCAGATCATCAGGAAAGCGACCAAGTTGAAGTTGGGGCTACGCAAACTAGATGGCGTCGAATGCCACGAGAGCTTGCAAGAATCCGGATTGGTGACTTTCTCTCTTACGGGTGGCTCGCACGGCAAGGCTGTATCCTGGCTCGAGAAGAGACGAATTTTTCTGCGTTCTATACCGTTCCCGCGGTGCCTGCGCGCTTCGGTGCATTACTTCAACAGCGACGAGGAGATCGATCTATTGATCGAATCTGTCGGCGAACTAATCAAAGGCAGCGCCAGTTAGCTTAATAGATATAGAGCATCTCTCGGAATTTCGGTAACGGCCACAGTGAGTCGTCAACGATCATCTCCAATTCATCGGCCACGGTGCGGACGTCGTTCATCGCCGGAATCACTTTCTGTTGATAGAACCTGGCGTGAGAGTAGGTTTCATCTTCAGGTTTTTCTTCTTCCTTGTCGTGCCGGCGTATAGATTCCAGCACTTCCAATGACGTCTTAAGCTGATTGACCTTCTCCGCTATGTCTCTGAGCAAGCTTTCTTGCACAGTGAGGTTGATGCTGCTGACCGCCGCTTTGGTCTGCACGATAGCGGTCGCCACACGGCTTTGATATTCCAGGGCAGCAGGCAGGATCATGTTGGTGGCAATGCTCTCGGTCAACAAAGATTCGATGTTGATCGTCTTGCAATAAGTCTCCAACATAATGTTGTAGCGACTAACCAGTTCGTCTTCAGCCAGCACGCCGTACTTCTTAAAGACATCTTTGGCCTCCTTATCCACCAGGGCAGGCAAAGATTCAATGGTATTGCGGAGATTCGGCAACCCACGCTTCTCGGCTTCATCATGCCAAGCTTGCGAATAATTGTCGCCGTTAAACAAGATCCGTTCGTTTTCCGTCAGAACTTGCTTCACCACTTTCTGCGCTGCTTGGTTTATGTCTACTCCACCTTTCTGGGCCTTCTCAATCTCTGTTGCCACATAATCGAGAGACTCAGCAATGATCGTGTTCAACACAGTATTTGGCCAGGCAATAGATTGGCTGGAGCCGACTGCCCGAAACTCAAATTTATTACCGGTGAAGGCAAACGGTGAGGTGCGGTTACGATCGGAATCGTCTTTGGAAATATCCGGCAAATGGGTGACTCCAAACTGGATGGAGCCGGCCTTGCTACCGGCATCGGCCTTGCCGGCGACAATCGCTTTCACTACCTCTGTCAGCCTGTCGCCCAGATAAATGCTGATTATCGCCGGTGGTGCCTCGTTGGCTCCCAGTCGATGATCGTTGCCGGCGAAAGCAATGCTTGCTCGCAAAAGCTTGGAATATTTGTTGACCGCTCGAATTACTGCCGAAAGAACGACAAGAAATTGTGTGTTCTCATGCGGAGTCTTGCCTGGATCCAAAAGGTTATTACCTTGATCGTCAGCCATAGACCAATTGTTGTGCTTGCCACTACCATTGATACCAGTAAACGGCTTCTCATGCAGCAAGCAACGCAAGCCATGTTTTTGTGCAGTCTTGCGGAACACTTCCATCAACAACATATTATGATCGGTAGCGAGGTTGCTGTTTTCAAATACTGGCGCTACTTCAAATTGCGCTGGCGCCACTTCGTTGTGCCTGGTCTTCACCGGCACACCCAATTTATATAATTCGCTTTCCGCATCCATCATAAAGGCAAGAATGCGCTCTCTAATACTTCCCCAGTAATGGTCTTCCATCTCCTGACCTCTGGGCGGCTTGGCACCAAACAAGGTGCGACCGCAGTTGATCAAGTCTGGTCTGGCCAGATAGAAAGACTCATCGATGAGGAAATATTCTTGTTCCGGACCGACGGTGCAGGTTACCCGCTTTACCTGTTTGCTCCCCAAAAGATGAAGCAGGCGCACCCCCTCTTTGCTGATTGCATCAAGTGAGCGAAGAAGCGGTGTCTTCTTGTCGAGTGCATGGCCGCTGAAGGAACAGAACACTGTCGGAATACAAAGTGTCTTGCCGTTGGTGCTCTCCATCAAAAATGCTGGGCTGGTCGGATCCCAACCGGTATAACCGCGGGCTTCAAATGTAGAGCGAATTCCACCCGATGGAAAACTCGAGGCGTCAGGTTCGCCTTGAACAAGGGTCTTGCCTGAAAATTCGAGAATTGCCTGCGCTTCATCACCGCTGGAAACTAAAAATGAATCATGCTTCTCGGCTGTCAATCCGGTCATTGGATGGAACCAGTGGGTAAAGTGCGAAGCACCGCGGGCGATGGCCCAGTCTTTCATGGCATTAGCCACTATATCCGCCGTATTTGCGTCCAGCTTTTCGCCTTGATCCAAACAACGTACAACAGCCTTAAAGGTATTCTTAGGCAACAGCGTGCGCATGACACTACGACTGAAAACATTGCTGCCGTAAATTTCGGAAACTGGTATCTTCGTGTAATCGACAGTTGCTGCCACCGGCTCACGTCCTTGAATGTTCTGCACTGCTGCTTTCCGAGTGGAAGCGTGTGTGGAATTTCCGTTGCGATGGGCGTGTGGTCGGCTCTTACTTTCGGTTAAACTAAATGTCATAGCTCCTCCTGCTGCGCTATACCCCAAGTGCTTTCAAGATGACGCGCTTCTTCCGCTGTCCGTCAAATTCTGCGTAGAAAATCTGCTCCCACGGTCCCAAATCAAGTTTGCCACCAGTGACCGGGATCATCACTTGATGGTTAATCAAAAGCCGTTTCAAATGGGCATCGCCATTGTCTTCACCGGTCTGGTGATGACGATAATTGGGATTGACCGGCGCCAGCTTTTCTACCCATGCATCGATATCATTGAGCAGACCGTCTTCCCAATCATTTATATAGACGCCGGCAGTGATGTGCATGGCCGAGACGAGAATGAACCCCTCTTTTAAACCAGTTTCAGAAAGAAACTGCTGCACATCATCGGTAATCCGTATGTATTCGCGTCGCTTCTTAGTATCAAACCAGAGATACTTTGTATAGCTTTTCAGCCCTTCATTGGATATATGGGCTTGCAACCCTTCGCTCGTCTTCATCTGCGCATTCCCGCTAATAAAGCCTTGCCAGCGCTTGCCACCAGGGGCAAGACTGCAGCTAAGACGCTCGGGATATCAGTTTACCGCTTTGGCAACCGGAATGGCACTGTTTATGTAGTGGGAAGGTCAAACTGTGACAAAAGCTCCCTTCGCGCTGCGGCTCTGGATGCAGGCGTTTGGCGATTGGCAATCAGATACTGGCGGTTCAGCTCGGCTGGCTCAGGTCGAGGACCTTCAGGCAAAGCCAGTATCTGCCGGTCGGCATGGAGCGGATCGACTCTTTTAAGCATCTCTACGGCGCTATGATAATCAACGGGGATCGGGTCGGTTCCTCGAAAGTCCTGCTTGCCTAGCGACACCGGAATAGCAGACAATTCCATGCGAAAAGCGCTGCGGGCCTGCGGATTCTTGTTGACGACTAGCTGCACACCAGTGCGAGCTTCATCCGAACCGGTTGGTACAAAGAGGCTCATATACTTTTCAGGACCGAGACGACCACTGATCAGTTGCGGCATGGCGTGACGTTGTGGCAATAGTGGTCCGGCATCCGGCGATTTAGGTTCTAGTAATACCGGCCCGACGACCTGGCGTTTAGGCAAAGGCACAGCAGGCTCCCAGTCGCCCACGCTTGCTAGCGGCGACCCGCTCAAACGCGGCGCTCGTTCATGTGTGTGCCAAATGACGGCTTCAGTATGACTAGGTATAACGATGCTAGTTTGTGTACCGCGATATTCTCTGCCGATTCGTGGAGCAGGATCACCTTTGCCGCTTCGCCTCTTCTCGAAATCGATCAATCGCCCTCTTTCACCTGGATCTCGGTTACTGATCCAGCGCGTCAACCAGCCCTGAGACCCCGGGTGTTGCTGCGCTGAGTCGATCTCCTGCTGTGCCGCCCAGACGTTAAAGGTTTTACCGCCGACTTGATCTTCGTTCACCAAGTCCACCGTCGGCGTAAAACTGCCGCGTCCGAATTCAGACAGAAGGTGACTGTCTGGACGACGGCGGCGCGGATAATCGTACTTCTCCATAAACCGATCGCCCCAGGCGTTACCACGCTCAGTCGACAATGCACCGTCGGCGGACAAAAGACCCGCACCTGCTCCAGCGACGATCATCAAGGTTGTGTCGACAAAGGGTGCCAATCTGTGAGCGATTAACTGAGCGTGTCGACGAGTGATTTGTTCGCGCAAGCTTGGATCATTGACGTTGCTCGCGTCGTGTACAAAATCAGACCATTGATTAAGACCGTGGAAAGATGATTCCACCGCAAGCGTACCAACGGTGGCGACGACAGCGACTCGGCGTAAACCGACCAGATCGTTTGCCAATTGTGGTGCTTTGCGGGCAACTAGATAAATCGCCGCACCAGCCGCAAGCGACCCGACAAATTCGGCAGTGCGCTTGGCTTTATGGTCTTGGAAGTCTGCACCGCATTCGTCAGCCCACAAACGACGACTGAGCAAGTCGCCTATCAGCTCCCCGCCCAATGATGTTTTGTTGCTACTCGGTTGAAAACTTTCTACCAAAAAATACCGCCCGAAAAAGCTGAAAACCCAAGCTCAATTTAATCTGCCGGCTTTCCTCTGTCATTGGGGAAATTACGCAGAGCGGGTCTTGTTATTTCTCAGGATGCTTTCAGGAGGCTTTTCTAGCCGGCTTTGGCGAAACCGGTTGATCTTTTTGTCCGCCAGCGCTCTCCAGTTCGGTCAGGCGCTTGCGCACTTCGTCTTGGCTAGGATCGAGAGCCAACGCTTCGGCATAAGCGCTTTTTGCATCTTGGGCCTTGCCCAACCTCTCCTCAACCCGCCCCAGGTGCGACCAGAGACCGGCGTGCTTGGGACTGAGTTGAATCGCTTGATGAAATTCGGACTCGGCGGCTTTGAAATCGCCGCGCGCCTCGGCCATCCAGCCCATGTCTACATGCAATGCTGCAACCTTGGGGTCAAGGTGAATCGCCTGATTGAGCTGATCGATAGCTTCATTCCTTTGTCCATGGTCAGACAAAATATAAGCGTAATCGGCATGACTATAAGGGTCTGATGGATCAACAGCAAAGCTTTGCCCGTAAAATATTTCGGCCTGTTCGAAATCACCTTTGCTCGCCTGGCTGAAGGCCAGCGAACGTAAAATCACCGGGTTATTCGGCGAATATTTTAGAGCACAAGAAAATTCGTTGACTGCATCGTTCCATTTTAGATTGCGCCCAAATTCCAAGCCTTTCTGATAATGCAATTTGGCACCGCGTGCGATGAGCTGGCTCTTCTCAGCGGCGTTCAGCGGAACTGGATCACCCAGCCCCACGACCATCATGAATTCAGCCGCGGCTCGCATCGGCTGACCTCGCAAGAGCGAGACAAAACAGTAATCGCGGTGAGCGCTCTTCATGGTCGGCGAGTACATAATCGCTACTTCCAGTTCCAATTCGGCCATCTTCAAGTCGAAATGCTGCAGGTACATTTGGGCCAGGTAATAGTGTTCGAGAGCGTTGTTGCTAGCGATCGCCGCGTCAATCGCAGCCTGTTCGGCTGGCGGCAATTGAGCACCGTTTGGCGATTGGGAGTCGGGTGGCAATTGGGCACCGTTTGTAGACTGAGCGCCAGTTGGTGATTGACCACCGGTTGTTGACCCAGCGCCGGGTGTCGACTTGGCACCAGCGGCGGTGTCATCACCGGAGCCGCTTGCTTTATCTACATATTGCTTTTGGGACGCCGCTGCCGGCGAAACTGCATGCACTGCTGAATTCTGACTACTCGATTGACTCGGCGATTGACTCGGCTGACCTGGCGGCGGCAACGCCTGCCCGGGCGTAATAGCGAGACACAATGCCGAGGCCACAGCGCCGGCGGCAAGCGCCCTACTCACACTTGAGTTAAGTTTCAAATTGACCTTGACCATTAACTTGGGCTCCTGAGAAACTCCGCTGAGAGTACATTATGGCAGGAAGCGGGCAAAAGCGAATTAGCATTAGCCGGGTTGAGAACTAGTGATAAGCCTAGTTGACTTGATTAAACCGAAACTAGCGCAATGCCGTGGGCGTCGGCGTAAGCAATCATCTCTTCCTTTTCGACGACCATTGTTTCGCGGGCTTCGATCGCCAAAACGCCACCTTGCTTTTCAGTGGTCATGGCATCGAGCGTGTTCATGCCCACCGTCGGAATATCAAAACGTTGATCTTGATTAGGTTTGGACACTTTGGCCACGACCACCGGCCCGCGTGCCAGTCGCACCGCCCGCCGAATTGTCTCGTCCGTGCCTTCAATCGCTTCGATTGCTAGAATCATGCGATCTTTGACGACAACTGTTTGACCGATGTCCAATCGGGCGATCTCCTTGGCGATGCGCATACCGTACTCAACATCGACATATTCTTCCGCAGTCGGCTGACGTTTCGTCATCACGCCCACTTGCGGAAAAAGATCGCGTAAAAATTCGCTCTGCGTCAATACCTTGAAGCCGTGCTCTTCCAACATTTCGCCGACACCGAGCTGAATCGTATCGTCGCTAAAGTTCGGCAGCTTGCTAAGATACTTGATGGCCATCCAATCAAGTTTGTGGAGATTGCGCAGTAAATTGATTTTGGGCACCTTGCCGATAAACACAACAGCCTCAACATTGCCTTGAAGCAGCAACTTGTGACTCTTACCGATCTGCCCCGGACCCACTTCATGCGCTATATCCACATGTGGTGCAATACATGTATACGCGGTCGGCGACATAGCGAGAGCAACGACCTTATGTCCGCGAGACTTGGCTGACTGAGCTAAAATAGCTGGAAGCTTACCCTCGCCAGCAATAATACCTAGTACCGTATCTGGTGTTAAAATGAATGATTTGAGGCGCGAGGCTGTGGTGGTCAAGTTCTATAATTCTTCCGAGAGGTCCATTCAGTCTAACATCAGATTCAAAGTAGTTCCTTGCAACCATCTTATTGTTAAAGGAGAATCTATCCTTTTCTTCCTTGACATCGATTTGAAAATAGCATTAAACTGAGCTAATAGCGCCTGGGCAGCCAATCATGACAATCGAAGCGAAGATGTTACGAGCCAATTTACTGATTCTACCGGTTTTGCTTGCCGTGGTCAGCGTGTCTGCGGTGGGTCCGGCTTGGGCACAACGAACCAATGACCCGAACCTGAACCACTACTTTATGGGCCGGCAGCAGTGGGAGATCATGGACAATACTCCGATAATTAAGGACAAGACCGGCGCGCCCGGAGCGCCTGCGGCTAGTGGTGCCATGCCGGCCGGAGCGCCGCCTCTACCAAAGGCTGGCTGGCAACAGTATTCACCGCCGCCAGAAACGCAGCCTGGCTTAAGTACTTCCCTGCCCAAGGTCAACAATGGCGTGCCGACAAAAGGGCCGACGCCGGGGACTGGGCTCAGAGGAAAGGACGGCAAGCTCATCGTCACCAATAAGTCGAATAAGAGCGGGAAAAACACTGGCACTAACGCTGGAGCTAACAAGGCGGCAGCAAATAAACTGCCGCCCGGAGTGGCCGCCCAGTATGAGCCCTACAAGAAATTTGCAGTTGAGGCGCCAACTTCTGCCGCTGCAGGCGCACAGTCCAATGCGCAAGTGCATGGCAATCTTGTTCCCCAGGCGCACACGGACGTCCTGCACTGGGCACGCCAACGCCGCCAACCGTAATTTCGGAATCTATAAATTCGTATCTATATAGAATGTGTCGCGATCTATGGTGGACTGCGATCTATAGAAAAGTTGAACAGGCAATTAATTGACTATGTTTCTGTGCTAACATGCATATTCTTCTGCCCGTAGCCCAGCTGGATAGAGCGCATGGCTACGAACCATGAGGTCAGAGGTTCGAATCCTCTCGGGCAGGCCAATTGAAATAATAAATAGAGATGATGAGATTTCGGGTAAATGGTAACAATGGAAGAGCGCTATTAGCCGCTCTTTCTACAATGATTCTGTCCTTTTCACAAGCGGGAGCGGCCATCGCTGGTGATGCGCCTGGCACCACTGCCAAGAACACTGCGCGAGACAACTTATTGGCGTTAGACACTGCAATGATGCCAATTTACGAAGCTGAACTTACTAAGTTTCAAACTAGATTTATGAACGAACATCCGATCATTGTCGCTCGCTTTAGTGAAGCGGGTGGGCACTTGACTCTCTATCGTCCAGGGAAAGAGCCATTGGTCGCTCCCGAGCCACCGGTAGTTTATCAATTGGCGAAATCTGTTGGTCACTCAGCCATGATTACCTTTGACATGTCTGAACCGTATGTTGCAACTTCGACTACTGATACGAGTTGGAAGCCAGAAATATCAGGCTTTCAAAGCAAAGTTGCGGCTGCGTTAAAGACACTCGATGACGCTGATATGTCCACTGAAAACAAAGATACTTTGCGAACAGTGTTGACCATCATTAACGATTACTTGAACAAATGCATATCGCAAAACAAGATTGTGAAAGCTGACCTTGAAGCTTATGCCAATAAAGTCAGACCGTACTTGCCTAAGCTTATCCAAATTTCAGCATCTACCCAAGCCAAATCTCAGATGGACACTATTGCAGAATGGAAAAAGATGTTGGGCAAAGACTGGGACAAAACTTACGCTATGACTAACAGCATGTATGTTACGCGACAAAATAATCTAATTTTCGGCATGCTAGCAGAGTTTATGGGCAAGGAAGCAATCAATCATCGACTGTTTTTATTTGAAACAACTGGATTTACCGATACCGACGAACATCTCTTGAACATTTTGGCAAGAATCTCATCAGACGAAGTGATGGCGGAAACCATGCTCGGAAATTATTACGGGCTAAATAATGAGTTGGTGGCTAATGGCGGATGGGAGATCATAAGAGAAGAGGCTAAGAAACATGGCTTAACTGATATTTTGCCAGACAAGGAGCCTCTCAACAGCACCGATTGGCCTTGGAGACATAATCCCCAGTCAGGCTCAGGTCCGGCTAGTTTGTTTGGGACAAAATAGAGAGAGTCTTCTTATTCAGTTAAGTAAATTCGTCGCGCCTGATAGCAATTACTGGACGGATCTCGCTCACTAACTTCTAGATGGAGAAAACCAGACAGCGCGTTAACAACTCCACAACAACAATAGGCTCTCCTGTTGCTAGTATGCGAAGCAGGCTCAGTGATTAATTCGGGAATGGCAAATATGAGCAATTGCGAAAAAGAAAGTGACCGCCCACGGATTTCAACTACAGTCCTTTCGGCAGACACTACCAGCAGATTGAACTTGCTGGAGATACATGGTCAGAAAGATATTAATTCTCCCGATCAACGTCCTTGCGATGCGGCTTACAAAGGTTGCACTGAGACAAATGGCGAGATGAATACAGTCGACGAAATATACAAATATTCTGCTATGAATACTCAAGTAAGGATAGACGGCAAAAACAACGTAAATGGCGATTTCATTGAGTTTCATACCGCTCCGAATGGTCAGAAATGGGAAGAAGCTAGATTGGTTACAAAGGGCGAGTCGAACGACTATATAAAATCTGAAGGCGGGCAATGGGGTGAAGTCATAAGCGACAAGCCACCACGCGATCTTGGCAAAGACCACTGGTAATAAGTTCTCATAGTACTAAAATGCGGCGTTTTTCCCGGTGTGACACTTACTGAATCTACGTAAGCTAATACACGAAGAACGCTTGGAGACCTGAAATGAACACCGCTCTGCGGTTCCCCACTAAAATCAGTCGCTCTATTTCTTTCTTGGCGCTTGTCCTAGCTGTTGTTGCTCTAATCTGCGCACCTCCTATTTTAGCGTCGACTGTTGAAGGTTCGTTTAGCGCCGCATACAAGAGCACTAATGTATCTAGTGACACACAGGCACTAGAAGTTCAGCGCGAAGCCGATCAAGCGTCTCAGACCAAACACTATTCCGAAGCCAGCGCTAAATATTTGGCAGTCGCAGCGCATTCATATACTTTAGGAAACTTTGAGAGAGCTAGACCGGCTTTCGACAAAGCATTTTTAATGGCTGCACAACTTTCGCCTGAAGAACAAAAGCAGATGCTACAGACTTTGAGCACGGTTATTTCGAGCAGCCGCACAAACCGCGATTTAGATGTTTATAAGTACTTTGCGCAGGAGCAACTCAAGCTCCTTCAGAAACGCCCAGGGTCGACTCCGGACCAGCGTTACTATGAAGTGCAAACTGTGGCCCTGAGCTGTTCTCGACACAAGCGATTCAAAGAGGCGGAGTCTCTCTTACTTGAAACACTTAAAGATTTGGAATCGATTAAACCTCTGCCGCCGACCTATGGAACTTGTGAAGCAACACTTGCGCGTGTTTTCGATGAAGGCGGCGATAAGGCCGAAGCTCACAAGTACTACGACCGAGCGCTGACATTTGCCAGGCAGAGCCCAGACTCCAATAGCTATGAATCAATCTTGCGTAGCGATTTGTGGTTTCTCCTGCAAAATAAAATGTTCACAGAAGCTGCTCCCATAGCTGATGAGTACTATAGGTACACGACTGCGCCCGCTTACGCTAGATGGCGAGATCGCGTTTCCTACGGAATGATTGCGCAGATGTTCGCAGAGTCCAACGTCGATGAGGCAAATAAGTATTATCGTGCCGCCTTCGAAAATGAAAAAGAAGGTACGAAAACTGCCATGAATATGGGCTATGGCCATACTTCTGTCGAGTGGGCAGAGATGTTGCACAAGGCTGGAAGGAATTCGGAAGCGATAGCAGTCTTGCAGGAAGGAATGGCCTTTTGTCGAACAGCAAAATGGCCTGATGCATTTGAACGAAATATGCCAATGATGATCGAGCCTTGTGAAAAATACATGCGCGAGAGTCATCGAAATACTGAAGCCGATCAACTTATGGCTTCTTACGAGAAAGAAAAACTAGCGCGGAAAGAATCAGTTCGTGAAAAACGTGATACATGGCTTGCGCAAGCTTCTAACAACGCCCAGAAGCCTACAGAACAAATCGAGGCACTCACCGAAATGTCATACCGTGCTTTCGATGAACAGAAGTGTGATGAAGGTCTGAAGTTACTTAAGAGCGCTGTTGATACATATGAAAAAAATGCAGACAATAAAGATAGCCAACGCATGTATAACTACTTCACGAATATAAGTGGGCGTCTAAGAAAATGTGGTCATGAGGAAGAAAGTGCACCGTTGTTGCTACGAATCGTTCGAGCTAGGATGGTTGCAGGCTTTCCGGATCCAGATGATCCCAAAAATTTCGGTTGCACATTTGGTTCTACGACGATCGACGCCTTTAGCGATTATGTGAATCTGGCCGGGTCGAATCGAAAGACAATATTCGACGCACTATTGAGCGACGCGAAGGCATCGGCAAAACCGTCGAACGTAATTTTTGTGCTCCACCAGATTAATCCAGCCAATCCTGTGGATGAGAGCGGTCTGTCCAATTTGGAAGAAATTGAAGAATGGAAAATTAAAGAAAATGATCCGTCGCTCTTGTTCTCTGCGATGATGCAGACTGCCGACTGGTCTATCTGGTTGAATCACTTTGACAAAGCCGAGATGAAGTGGAAGCAAGCGGTTGACCTTGCTGAAAAGATGAAGTTGCAAACACCAAATCGACCTGTTTATGCGCTATCCATGTCTCTGGCAAACCTTGGCAGCTCGTTCGCAAACAAAAATCAGTTAGCCAAAGCCGGTGAAGTGTATACAGTCGCGTATAAGATGTCTTTGCATGAGCCCAACGAATATCAAGCTCAAATGGTGGCCAAAGCTATCGAAGGGTTAGCGCTAAAATATCAAGCTGCGGGTGATGCCGTATCAGGTGAATCTTTATTGACAAACGTGCTTGAACTAAGCAAAGCTGAACGCGGTAGTGACAGTTTGCTTGAGCGAATGTGGTTAATCAAACTGGCCGATTTCTATGCGGCGGCGGCGATAAGGTGAAAACCAAGCATGCTTGTGAGGCTTTCTTAGCATCCGTCAACAAGCCTGGTTTGAGTGTTAGCAAAGCAACAATGGATGACATGGAAAAACTCGTTCAGGTCTTGAAGCGCAACGAATTCTCATCGGAGGCTGAATCGGTTTCGAAAAAATTGCACACATTGGAATCCCATCAGTGCGACATGACTGATTCCGTGAAACACAAAAACTAGACTGATTGCGGCTGCCAGAAGATCCTTTTCAGATCCAATCCAGCTTGATATCCAGCGCGTCGGCTCTTGGTAAGTTTTTTCAGCAAACGGCCACTCGGTTTGGATGTAACACAAGTGCTACAAGCACTGCTTTTGACTGAGTCCATTTGGAAGTACAGAGTTGACGAGTCAATCCAGCGGCTTCAGCATTAATTGCATTATTCGCCGCAAGCTCCGTCAGCTAACCACGGCCCTGATGAACTCTCAGCGCAAGCTTGCCCAAATAGTGGGTGTTTAAAGCTTTGTGCGCTTTGGTTGATTGTTCCTGCAAGCTTTAAAAGTACATATAAGTATTGACTTATACGTTCGTTGGTGATATCAGTAATTGCTTGTATGAGCAGCCAATCGCGCATCAACCCGAGTTTCTTTCAGGCGCTAGCCGACCCTACACGCTTGGCCGTGTTCGAGTCGTTGGTGGCCAACGAACAATCTGTGGCTGGCTTGACTAAGCGCTTTCAAATAAGCCAACCGGCAATTTCGCAGCATCTAGCTGTGTTGAGAAAAGCTGGTCTGGTATCCGAGGAGCGGAGGGGTAAATTTCATTATTACAAAGCGGAGCCATCCGGCCTCGTTCCGCTGTTCAACTGGTTAAAGCACTATGAGAAATTCTGGCGGAAACGTTTGAGAAAGTTGCGCACACTTTTGGAGGAAATCGATGACTAATAAAAAAACGTATAAAGCCTTGCTCAAATGGGGGTGTGTCGGGAATGGTTAGCAGACATTTCGTGATCTGGATACTCAACCTGTTTTTACTGTTTGCTTGTGCACAGGCCAATGCATTGCCTGAGCCATCTCATAACGTGCAAAACAAGATCAGGCAAACGTTAGTTGTGGCAGTGTCGCAAGCGCCGCCCTATTCGATGCAAGACGAGGATGGGAACTGGTCCGGAATCACGGTAGATTTGTGGCGAGAAATTGCGCGGCAACTGAAAGTAAATTATGAGTTCAAGCGCTTCGAGAAAGTTACAGATCTGATGAAAGGATTGCAATCAGGAAGCGTAGATCTTGCCGCGACAGGACTTTCCATAACATCTGAACGGCAAAAGATGTGCGACTTTTCAGAACCATATCTGGCATCATCAGAGGCAATCGCTGTCAATGCCGATCAACAGTCAAACATTTTTCGAGTAGTCCGCTCTACTTTCCTGAATTGGACGTTCTTATTGCTTGTGCTCGGAGTAGTCGGTCTGGCAGTCTGTGGTGCTTTGATTTTGTGGCTCTTGGAACATAAGTCAGATTCAGAACATTACTCAGGCAAGACAATGAAATCTTTTGCCAAAAGCCTTTTTTGGTCCACAATGGTCATGGCCGGACGCGAATTTCCCAAAGCGGTTGGTTGGAGCGTCGTTTCACCTACGACTTTCGCCGGAAGATTGTTCGCCATGTTCTGGATGATTTTAGGCGTCGTGCTTGTTTCCGTGCTCACAGCTGCGGCTGCATCTGTATTCACTTCTAAGGAGATTCAGGCCCCATTCGCAGTGCCAACGACCTGCACCATGTAAGTGTTGGTACCGTGGGGTTGTCGACTAGCGAAGAATATCTTAAACATCGTGGCATTAAATGCGATCGTCTTTATGGCAACGTCGTACCGATGCTACAAGCGCTAGTCGATCATAAGTTTGACGCTGCTGTGGGTAATCGGCATATAATGGTCTACTACGCGCACAGTTTATATCCGAGCAAGGTTGTGGTGTTACCATTTCCGTTGCGCCAGGACTTTCTCGGCATTGCCATGCGCAAGCGATTTCCCCTGAAAGACGAAATGAACGATAAGCTTATGAGCATAATCGAAAGTAAGCAATGGCAAGAAATTATGTTCAAGTATGTAGGAAACGATTGAGATACATGGAGGTACGGCATGCAAAAGACACTGCACAAATTCACAACTTGCTTGTGGTTCGATAGCAACGCCGAAGAGGCGATGAAGTTCTACGCATCCATCTTCGAGAACGCCAAAATTGGCTCGATCGCCTACTATGGCGAAGGCGGACAGGAAATACATCACAGACCGAAAGATTCGGTTATGACCGTTCACCTGACAATAGACGATCAAGAATTGCTAGGCTTAAACGGCGGTCCCATCTTCACGATCAATCCATCCATCTCATTCTACGTAGCTTGCAAGTCTCAAACAGAGATCGACAATTTGTACAAAAACTTGTCGGCTGGTGGTTCCGTTTTGATGGAACTCAACAAGTATCCGTTCAGCGAAAAATACGCATGGGTCAGTGACAAATTCGGCGTCTCGTGGCAGCTGAATCTCACCGACAAAACGTCGCAGAAAGTCTCTCCTTGTCTGATGTTCACAGGAGACCAGCACGGTCGCGCCGAAGAAGCGATCACGTTCTACACTTCCATTTTCAAAAGCTCGGACATCGATTACCTCGTCAAATACGAAGAATTCGAAGCCGCAGCAGGGACAGTGAAACATGCTGCCTTCAAACTTGATGGACAGCAGTTCATCGCCATGGATAGTCCGATTGAGCATGCGTTCGGTTTCACACCTGCGACGTCGTTTGTGGTCAACTGCAAAGCACAAGACGAAATTGACGAGATGTGGGACAAGTTGCAAGCGAACGGTGGTTCCCCAAGTCAGTGCGGTTGGCTCACCGACAAGTTCGGCATCTCGTGGCAAGTGGTTCCGACAATCATTGAGCGGATGGTGACCGACAAAGACAAAGCGAAGCGCGAAAAAGTTTTGGCTGCGATCATGAAGATGCAGAAGCTAGACATCGCCGAATTGGAAAAGGCTTACAATAGCTAGTTGCACCGCGACCAACACCACGTCGTTGGCTACTGTCAAATGTATACATTTTGACAGTAACGATCAAAACCTATATTTGGCAAGATTGTCATATTATACTGAAACCTGTATAATACTCCAATGAAAGAAGTAATATTCGTGGGAGGCAGTAGACGCCACCTGAAAAACTTCCCCGATGAAGCAAGGACCGACGCCATGCGTTCGAGAAAAAGACAAGACAGACACCACAGCGCGAGATCGAAATAGCGAGGGCCGCTTATGCCGAAGTCCAAAGTTTCCGTCAGCAAAAAAAATAGAAATCCGCGAATCGAGCGCAGCTCTGGTAACGTCTTTGTCGATCTAGGCTTTACCGCCGAGGAAGCAGCGAATCTGACACTGCGTTCACAGTTGATGCTGGTCGTCAAAGACGCAATCAAGGATCGCGGTTGGACACAACAACAAGCGGCTAAGGAGCTCGACGTTCACCAACCGCGAATAAGTGACTTGATGAAAGGACGGCTTAGCGAGTTTTCGCTGGATGCACTTGTTTGTTTAGTTGAAAAGCTTGGTTACGAGATTAAACTGACACTAAAAGAGAAGCACGTTGCCTGAGTGAAAAAGTTCTTGCTGCCCATCAATTTAGACCATCTAAAAGATGGCTCGATCAATCGCTCCAAGCCGAGTCCAAAATGATTTTACAGAAATCTTCGCGCGTGAAATTCGGATCGAGGTAGGCAAGGACATCGTCGTTCATTGTTCCGAAAGTAGTAGCCGGTTTGTGCTTGAACCCATCGCTGAAGGCATGGATTATGCCCTCTTTAAAGCCTGTGCCACGCGGATGCGCAGCCAGAACGAGCTCTCGATCCTGGCTGGAAACTTCCGCGTAACCAAAACCCAGAACGTCCATATCGACACCTGCTGTAACAAGGGCCACCTCAGGCTTCTTGTGCTTCGGGATGCCTGGCGTGGTGTGTAGCGCAATGGCGTCCCAGACAATTTCGATCGACTCCTCCGAAATCTTGAAACGCCGCAAGAAGTCTCGTGCGGCGTTAGCACCATCGACTTCGAACCGTTCGGCGGTGCTGCTGTAAGCCTTCGTCAAACCCATGTCGTGAAACATCGCCGCAATGTAGAGCAGTTCGTTGTCGAACTGCAAATTTTTCCGTGCGCCCGCCAGCGCTCCAAACAAGTAAACACGAGTCGAGTGATGGAACAGCAAAGAAGACTCGGTGCTCCGCACCAATTCAGTTGCTTCACGAGCCATTTTGCTGTCTGGAATAGCGACGCCTGCTATGGAAATTCCCATTTCTTGGCAATTCTCCTCCGCTCTGCTCGTTAAAGTCTATCACTACTAAATGTGCTTCAATCTTGCGAACAAGCCTCCCCAAGATCGATCTTTCATTTCACGATAGTATGGTCTAGGGTATTTACTGTATTCTGAGACAATTAGGCAACCTAGAATTTTGCCAAGCGATGGCTCAGCTAAGGAACTTTTATGTCTTGCAAATCTCCGTTACTTTTCGCATTTCTAACAGCAGCGGCAATCTCTCAAATTTGTTCCGCCGCAGAAAATCAAGCGCCTGAGCCAACACATGTACCTCGGCAAGAAGGCTCTCCTATGTTTCCGATCCCGAATACAACGCCACCGCCAGGATATAAAAGTGCCAAAGTCGAACGAGTGCCGTCGCTGGCAGAAAGACTGGCCAAGGCTTTGACGGACCGGGTGATGAGCAACTGGGAGCCAGGTGGGTTGCCCGCAAATAAAAGAATTAGTGTGCACTATCGAATAAAGAAAGATGGCAGATTTGCGGACATTAAGTTGGTAAATTCTTCCGGTATTCCTCAGGCAGACTTCGCGTGCCTGGAAGCAGTGAACGAGTCATCCGGGTTTAAGGTATTTCCGAGGGAAATTCCGGAAGCGAGATTTGAAGAAGTAGAATCGTCTTTCCTTTTAAGTCAAAGGCGCAATAACTTTGACTGTGCCAAGACCTTCTTTCAAGCCCATCCTGAAGCCAAGAAAGAGGGAGTTGTCTGGCATCTAATTCCACTCGACGCTTTAAATTGCGTCCCCAATTTAAATCCCAACCTTATTCATTGTCAGGACAACTTGCGACTGATCAAAACCGAATATATCAATAGTAAGGAAATGCAAGAAGCGAGGCAGGAATGGGTAACATTTTTGCGCACTGAAAAGAATTTGTCTTTTCGCAAGCTAAAGGACAAAGCCAAAAGCATTGAACAAAAATATGCAGTCATGTTCGCCCGAAGCGACGAGAAATCGCGGTCTCCGCACTAGGTCAACTAATTGCCGGATTTCAATGGCCCGGATTTAAAGGGCTCGCTCTCAGTAAAGAAGATAAGGAATATTTTGAAAAAATGCTCCAAGACAACGACGAGGTTTAGTCTAGAAATTAATTCGCGATATTGAGCCAACGAAATGTGGCCAGCATTGCGATGTTCATGATCAGCCCGGAGAATTGCCGCCGTGAAAACGACCAAACATGCGCGCCATCAAAACGCTCATAAGAAGAGCACCAATGCCCAGAGCAACCACTTGATCGGTAGAGCGCAAATCAAACATGCCAACACGACAAACAAGCACATAGCCGACAGCAAAGTTGAAAAATCCCCACAATACGTTGACAGTGGAGGTCGATAGTCCCTGTCCTGGCGGTTTGGCGAAAGGGCTCTGAAACGGTTGCCCCATAACTCCACAGACAAAATGCGGAATGGCATTTGTGATAAATGCACCGCCGAAAAAATAGGACACATAGTTAACTAATTGCATGGGTTCCATATTCAAAACACCAACCTTTTGCTTAACGCAGCTGTAACGGCACTAAATAAGATTTTCCGAATAAAGATGACCATAGAGCGATAATGTCCATGTAATCGGATATCAAAAGTTTCCAAGCATTAGATAACACAGTTCACACGGTTATACACTAATTGTCCTGCTACTTGACTTAATGACGGTGGCACTTTGAAAACTACAAAATTCCGAAAATGGTTTTTTATTACGCTGTTAGCGCTTACAGCTTGTGCTGTCCTCGCAAAAAGATTTCAACAAGGCAGCCCCATCAGCGACTTCTTTCCTCAGGCTAATTCACAATCAGATATGACCAAAGACAAGAGAGACAAGAGAGGAGATTTAGGTGACGTCAACGTGCGGTTGAACACAGCTGACGGGTTGGGTGTCTACGCCGGCAGTCCTTTAATTGGAAACCAGCCGGAGATTGAAAACCTGTCCAGGATAATCGCAATAGACGGTACACCGATCAAAGGCTTGCCATTAAATGCGGTGCGCGCATTGCTGCGTGGTCCGATCAATAGTAAGGTGAAACTGGAGATTATTAACATGTGGGGACAAAGCGTCACTCAAATAGTTGAGAGGCAATCAATTCCCGACAAAAACCCTGACACGCACCCGGAAAGAAATCTCAAGCAAGCATCAGATGTTCTGGATAATTACGACGACGACGACTTACCCAATCCGTACCTGAGCCTCATTAACTCGTGTGAGCTTGTCAATGTCGAGCCCTATGCAACGGCACTTTGCGACACAGCAGTGACGCTGTCTAAAAATTGGCCCGACGATAAGTCGATGATGGCAATAAATACACTCACTCAAGCTGCGGAATATTACGATAAGGTAGGCAGAATCCATCAAGCGGATTCTGCTCTAAGACGGGCAATAGGTGCATTCAAGATAATGCATTCGGTTGGATTTGACGGTCTGCAAAGCCTTTTGAGTTTTGCCGACTATCTCCAAAAAACAGACCGCAATGCTGACGCAGAGGAGATTTACAAAGCCCTGCTGAATTGCACACGGGATGCAAACGCTCCACACGCAGACAAACATTACAACGTTCTCCGCGCATATGCCCGATTACTTATAAAAGAAGGTCATGACGCAGATGCTCAGCTTGTTTTCGGCGAAATGCTGCAGTCGCCGCAAAGCCAATGGGATCCTGATGTGCAATTGGTTGCTGACTATTATGCTGCACATGGGCAGCAGGAGAAGGCTATCGAGATTTATACAAAAAGAGTAGAAGCGGGCGGCGGTTCAGAAGTACAGCGTAAGTATGATAGGGATCGGCCGCTTGTGAATGAGCTTTATAAGCTTGCTTGCATCCAAGAGAATGCCTCTCTGTTTGATCAGGCTATCGCTAGTCTGGAAAGGGGACTCGATCTCTACGCAAAGAGACTTGATGAGGCAAAACAGATTGAAACCGAGAAGCTTCCACAATTTTTTCCGACGGTCAGCGATGTTGAGATAAAACTTGCCGAGATTTATATTAAGAAGCGAAATTTCGGCAAAGCAAGCTCGCTCTTGCTAAGAGCAGTTGACCGGATCGAAAAAGCGCTTGGAAGCGAATCACCATATTTGAAGAATCCCTTGCTCCAATTGGCCCAGTGCTATGAGGCTGAAGGAAATGGTGACAAGGCTCGGCAATTGCTCACGCGCGCTGAGAAACTCAATCCTGTGGCTAAGGAGAATGCTGACAATCAAGACGCTGTCAATTACGAAATAATTGCCAGTGCGTTGAAATCAATCGAGACCAAGGATTACCTGTCAGCCGACGCGCAAATTCAAAGGCTACTCTTTGCTTACGAAGCGCAGAATGATTCCGATTCCCGGACGCGGCTCAATCTATGGTGCTCGCTCACTTACCTCGGTTCGGTGTATGTTGATCATTCAAGATTCGCTGACGCGAATAAACTCTTTGAACAATTGCTGGTCGCCGGCAAGAAGCACAATGAATATAAAGTGGCTTTGCTTCCGGTGCTGACAGAGCGGGCCGTTTTTGCAAAGCAAATGAATCTGCCAAGCAAGGAGTCGTGGTCCGAACTCGAAGACACTCTTTGTTTTAACGAACCTGCCAGGCCGGTCTCCACAGATGGAATTTCGCGCACCGCGAATCCTGCCAATTCACTGCCAGATCTTCCGGCTTCAGAGAAGTTGAGACGTTGGGCCCTGGCATATTCGTACTCCGGACAATATAAACGCGCTGACGCCATTCTGCAGCGAGCAAGATCTATAGATGCTAGCGATGTTCAAGAGGGTCAACGCGATGCGAAAGAGGCAGCGCCTCTAATGCAGGCAGAATTGGCGCTCGTTGAAGTTCATCTCTCAGATTTCGATGGGGCAAAGAAACATATAGAAAATATTCTATCAAGCAAGCGCAGCGTTGGGATTCAGACTGCAATTAAGTTGGCACAGATCGCTGGCGCTTATGAGCAGGCAAATCGCATAGCAGACGCGCAGTCGCTTCTAACTAGTGCCTACGACAAAGGAGTCTATCCGCATGGCTATTACTCTGGTCAAGGACCTCCTCTACCAGGACTTTATCAATGGAAGTTAGCCAGCATTTTGGAAAAACAGCACAAAAAAGCTGAGGCAGAAGAACTAATATCGAAGGCCTTGACGCAATACAAGACAGTGGTGACAATGCCGCTGGCGCTCCACTGTTTAGCTGCAAAGATAGCGTTTGCCCGAGGCGACTTTGATGAATCAGCGAGCCAATATATCGCCGCACAAAGCTATTTGTCCAATCCGGCAGGCAGTGACCCTGGAATGCGAGCGCTCAGGCAATATCTGCTCGAACAGGCTCTCGCTGCCTCAGAGAAATCACATAATCTGCCCACTGCGGACAAGCTGTTCATACTGAAAGAGTTAGCCCAGCTTCTGGCAGATAAAAATAGAGGAGAAGCAATCAAACTCTTGAACCGTGCTCTTAGCATTCTACCGACTGGCAGCAAAGAGGGGAGTCAGTTGGCATGGAGTCTTTCGCAATTGTATGACACCAGCGAGGCGGGAAAAAAAGAGATGCTGCTGGCTCAAAAGCATGCCGTCGAACTTGCCCAGAGTGCTGACGGCGCAAGAGCTTACAGATTATGGTTCAATCTGGCTTACAACGAAGCGAATGCCCAAAATGACGCCGATGCAATTGAGCATATCGAGCACGCACTCGCACTGTATCGAAAGACCGATCAAATGGAAAACCCTTTTAGGACGATGCTCGACAGCCGCCCTAAATCAGCTATTGATCGGCTGCGAACTAATCAACATGCCGCTGACGCCGAGCGACTGTTGAAGGAAATGGTCGAAGCAACGAAAGCCCATTATGGAAACGACAGCAGCGAAGAAGCTATATGTTTAGCCGAGCTTGCCAATTTCTATCAAATGGAAAAGAAGTATCCGGAGATGTCGAGCACAGTCGACCGGATCTTGCACATTTACTCGGAGCATGATGCTCAAATTCCTCCCGATTCGATGTTAGGTCGTTACGATGCAATTCAGCGCTTGTACGAAATTGCCACCCAACTTTCAGAGCAGGGTGAGTCGCAAAAGGCAATCGACTTGGTTTCGCAAATCCTCACTATCCAAAAACAAAAGCTACAACCAGACAACGCGCAAGTGACTGACACCTTATTCTGTTTAGGCGCGTTATACAAAAAAGCACACAAGTTTGACCAGGCGGAGCGCTGTTACCGCGATGCGATTGATATCGAAAAACAACATAGTGGCAATAGCCGCACGGTTACATTCCGTACGGGTGAATATGTTGAAATTTTGCGCAAGCTCGGCCGAAACAAAGAAGCAGATCAACTGACGACTCTACAACCAGATGAGTCTACGCATGGGCACAAGCTCTCTAACATTGGCCAACTTCAATCGGAGGCGACGAAGTGCGAACGCGAAGGGAATGTTGAAAAAGCGCGTGAACTTTTCGAGCAGGCTCACGAAGTTGCTAAACTCGAAGCGCCATACGGAACCTCCTCAATCAGCACTCTTAATGACCTGGCCCAATTTTTTGTTCGCCAGAAAAAGTATCGACAGGCCGAACAAATCTATAAGCAACAACTTGAAATATTCAATCGAGATGCTTATTCAACACCGCGCGATAAAACAAATTGTCTCTTGGCCCTGGCTAGTGTTTGTGTGCAATTGGGCCAGATCGGTGATGCGCGCAATTGGCTGGCAAAAGCCAAGCAATCTGATGGTGAACTGCGAGCTGGTCACCTCCCGTCACATTGGTTTGCATATGTCGAATTAGAGGTCGACACCGGTCTTAAGGAAGAGGCCGAAAAGGACTTGGACAATGCCGAGCGATCCTTTACGGAGGAATCTGCAAGGTATCCCGGAGGACAAAGAGCATCATTTCAATGGATATCGATGCTTTGGAAGAAGCTCGGACGCGATGATAAAGCACAAGCTGTGCTGAATAAGGGAGAAGCGCTGTCGGGCAAATTGGGGGAGAAAGCAAATGTGCCGGCGCCACTGCATACGGTGCCACCGTTGCCGCAGGCAAGTTATACTCTGCCCACGCAGGCCAGCCAGTTCGGTCCCTACATGGCGGATGTCCAGCGGAGAATTAAGCGCGCATGGTTTCCTCCGAAAGGACACGAGTACGATCGTGTTGTTGTAATGTTTCAAATACATAAGGGTGGCGAATTGAGTAACTTGCTCCTTGAGAAACCTTTCGGCCTGGCCGCCGCTGACAATGCAGCCTTGAAAGCAGTTGAGAATGCAGCTCCATTTAGGCCATTGCCTGTCGGCGCGAAGGATGCCGAGCAATTTGAATTCACTTTCGACTACAATACATTTGCCAATCGCGGCGACGGAGCGGTCAGGAGATGGGAGCGCAATACCGAAGCGGCTAGCTTGCAGGCCCCCGCGGTGAATAAAAATGCACAAACAGCGAAAAAGGAAAACGGTCTGTCTGAGATCGAGCAAGAGATCTCGCGGGCGAAAGAAAAGCCAGGAAACGGTAATAGCAATCTATCGAACGCGCTTCTTAAAAAGCTCAGCTTTCAGATCGATCACGGTCTCTTCGATGATTTGCCAAAAACGGTGAACGACCTAATCGCCATTGCGCCAAGCTTAAACGATACGGATCGCGCTCACCAGATCTCGCGCATGCTCTACCTCGCGAAGACGCTAAGTCAACAAGGCAAACTCGATGTCGCAAAAATACTTTATCTGCCTGCGATCAAGACAGCCTACACTTTGAAAGGTGCTCAGAATCAAATCCAAGTAATAGACGAACTTCTTTCTTTATCGCAGATCTTCGAGAGGGTTGGAAAGAGAGATGAGGCCTTCTCAGTATTCAATCCGGCAATTGCTTTGGCAAAAAAAGCAGGGAGATCAGACGGTTACATCAGACACGTTAAGGAGCAACATGCAGAGTTCCTGCGAATCGAATCGAAGAAAGAGTTGTTCCGGCGTCTGCTAGCTTTATCCAAAAAGCCTGAAGCAGAGGACACTGCTGTTGACATAATGCAGATCGCGCAGCTCATAGATATCTATCTTTCAAATGGAAACGCATCAAAGGCGAGAAAATTAGTACCTCGTTATTGTAGAGATATTCAGCGCTTCATACGTTTCAATATGAGCTATGAGGTGCAATCAGAATGTACTACTCTTGTCACTCGATTAGCCAACCTCGGTTATTATGCCGAGGCGCAAGAAATCACAAAGGTCTGCTTCGCCGTACTCTCAGAGAACCCGATTGCTAACGATAGTGCCACCAGAAATTTCATTGGAGCTTTCCAAAAGCAACGTGGTGGGTGCAACAGAATCACAGAGCTCTGGATCTCGGCGATCGAAAATCGCTTTGCCACTTCTGTTCTTTTGTCAGGCACATACATCGAGCGCGCGCAGCAACTCATAACGCAAAAGCAATTCGATCAAGCCTGGATTTTCATAGACAAAGCAGCGACAATCTTAAGCCAAAATGCAACCAAGACTGATGCTCCAGATTATCTTGTAATGTTCGGTACTCTGGGGCTTTCATTTGAACATGCAACTCGGCCCGGTGATGCTGAAAAGATATACACAACTGTCGTCCAACTAGAAAATGTGGCAGCATTAGCGCATCCGGACCTTGTTAAGTCCAATAATAAGCTATTGCTCGCCCAACTTTATAGCAGAGGCGGTAAGTCAGCGCAGGCAGCCCAGCTAATGAAAGAAATAGCCGATGCCTCTGTCAAAAAGTTGGCGCCATGCAAACGCGACCTGGTTCCAGACATTCAGCAAGCGATCTCGTTGACAGCTACGAAAAACAGGTGCTACGGCGCGGAAAGCCTCTTAACGGCGATCGACAATAGTGCGCGATTCAAGGATCATCCCGAAGCAGATAGCAGTATCGAAGTCGCGCTCTCTAACACATATGAATCTCTGGGAGATTGGAGCAAAGCGATTTACTGGAGGCAGCGCTGGGTGGCAATCGCAAGTACAAATGTAAAAACTCAGGGATTCCAAAACTTGTCGAGCGCGCTTCAGTCGCTAGCCTGGACATTGGAAAAGAGTGGAAGAACTGATGACGCAGCTAAGGCAAAAAAGGAAGCAGCAGAAGCCGAACAGAAATGGAAAAACAACGTTCACTAAAATAATTCGGCAATGGTAAGAAAGTTACGCCGTGCGCGTCGTCAGAACCAGCTTGTGATTCAAGGCCGCGACAATCTTACTAAGCATTGAGAGAGAGTGACCGTCATAGTCATCATCTTCAAGTCTACTGATTACTGATTGCGTTGTACCTACCATGTCGGCAAGCTGCTTTTGACTGAGTCCTTTGCCAGTCCGAAGTTGATAAATCAATCTAGCAGCCTCAGCGTTTACTCTAGCCTCTTCAAGCGCAAGCTTGCGGGCTGCGGTTTTATAATGCTTTGCCTTGATAATCTCCAGCGCATTCGTTCTAACTTTTTGTTTAGTCGCCATTTTTATCTGCCTCAAATGTATGCTTGCCGGGATCGCCAGCGAACAGTTTCTTGCCTGCAATGGCTCGATTGATGTCGGTGTCTGGCACTTCGGCTTCTTTTGTCAATCCAGCAAAGAGAACCGCCACCTTTTTGTAGAAAAAGTACAAAATTCGATAATTAACCCGTTGATGACGCACCCTCAGTTCGTAAATGCCATCCCTCAGAAAATCGGCTTCCGGCCTACGCAGCTCATGTCCGAGCTCTGCCAATCGCTCTATGCGTACGGTCAACTTGTCCTGAACTTTTTCAGGTAAGTCAGCGAACCAGGTTAGGAGCGGAGCCCGCTTGTTTTCGTCAGCATAGAAGACAACTTCCGTTCTCGGCACTCTCAATCCCTATTATCGCAAAATTGCGATACTTGTCAAGCTTGTTTCGCCAGGAACAACCTATTCAGGGGCATTATACCTAAACGCTCAACTTGACTCAATTGCTGTCGCTCTCTCAAAAGGAAGTGCTTTGGCAGACCTGCCAGAAGAATGTGACAGCATAAATTTATGCGCTTTGTCGCGGGCAGAGCGTTCGGCGTCTTTAACCGTGTGAGCGTAGACAGTCAAAGTTGTCTTTATGTCCTTGTGGTTGAGAGCACTCTTGATGAGTGAAACGTTTGCTCCTGTGTTAGCCATCCAGCTTGCCAGACTTCTCCTTAGATCATGCAAATGAAAATCAATTATACGGGCGTCCTTTAGCAAGCGCTTCCAGGCTCGCTTAGGCTCCACCCAGTGTCCGGTTCTGACACCTTATTTTGTTTAGGCGCGTTATACAAAAAAGCACACAAGTTTGACCAGGCGGAGCGCTGTTACCGCGACGCGATTGATATCGAAAAACAACATAGTGGCAATAGCCGCACGGTTACATTCCGTATGGGTGAATATGTTGATATTTTGCGCAAGCTTGGCCGAAACAAAGAAGCAGATCAACTGACGACTCTACAACCAGATGAGTCTACGCATGGGCACAAGCTCTCTAACATTGGCCAACTTCAATCGGAGGCGACGAAGTGCGAACGCGAAGGGAATGTTGAAAAAGCGCGTGAACTTTTCGAGCAGGCTCACGAAGTTGCTAAACTCGAAGCGCCATACGGAACCTCCTCAATCAGCACTCTTAATGACCTGGCCCAATTTTTTGTTCGCCAGAAAAGTATCGACAGGCCGAACAAATCTATAAGCAACAACTTGAAATATTCAATCGAGATGCTTATTCAACACCGCGCGATAAAACAAATTGTCTCTTGGCCCTGGCTAGTGTTTGTGTGCAATGGGGCCAGATCGGTGATGCGCGCAGTTGGCTGGCAAAGGCCAAACAATCTGATGGCGAACTGCGAGCTAGCCGCCCATCACGTTGGCTTGCATATATTGAATTGGAGATCGACACCGGTCTTAAGGAAGAGGCCGCCGTCATAGTCATCATCTTCAAGTCTATTAATTACTGATTGTGTTATTCCTAGGCTGGTAAGCTTGAGAATTATGATCCATGATGACGTTATGAGAGTTATCACTTTGCTGCCGGCCATCGCGGCTGCTTCATTCCTATTCATTGCGGCGCCTGCATACGCGCAGCAGCAAACTGCATTTGGCAAGAAGTTCGCGCCTTACAGCGAGCAAAGACGCAAAGAAGCCTTCGAAGAGTTGAGGAAAATGCGCCTCGAGCAAGACCGAGCTTCTCCAACGAAGAATGGCATGCTTGCAGACGAACTTCTAAGGGACATAAGTGAAGACATAAACGCCGATCCTCCCAAACCGGTGGCGCCGATGCTGGAGGAGTGGCTCACCGTTTATCCTAAAATTCCGCCCGGTAGTCAGAGATTCCTTGCAGTCCGCGCCTTATATTTGGCAAACACATTGAAAAGTCCGCAAGCTACTCGACCTTCAGGGAGAAGATCCGTTTATCCGGTTCCCGCAAAGAAAGCGGCATCTCAATCGACAGCGTACGAAATGCCACCTAAAGCGCTGGTCGACAAAATGATCGCCTGCGTTTTGAATGCAGCCGTCGCAAACGATTGGTTCCCTCGAACCGATCTAACTCGCGAGCTTCAGCAAGTAGCAAACGACAGCAACCTGGATCAGAAATTACGTGATAATGCGGCCCGGAGTCTAGATAAGAAACCATTGCCAATCGATTCCCATTTTGATGAACTGCTTACTACCACTGAATGGATGCTCACTCACGATCGTTTAACCGCCCACAAAAAAATACAACGCGTAAATTACAAGCCTTATCAATTGTCGTGGCAGCGCAAATTCGACAAAGAAAACGCACTCCCTGGCGGTAAGCTCAAGGAGCAGGTAGCCGGACCGGTAAAACAGATAAAGGTGAGAGTGTTTACGCCGGCAGACTCAAGGCGACTCAAAGACTTGCTCAGCGAGCTGAAGTACTTTTACGAGACTCTTCCCAATTCTAGCAAGGAAATATTCGCCGCCCGAGTGCTTGCTGTTACGAGTGAGCTTTTACGTTCTAATCTTTCTTCTCAATCAGACGATCTCTTTTGGCAGGTTTTCGCATCGCTCGATCCGAAATGGCTGGAACACGATGAGATACTGTTAGAGCTCATGTACAATCATTCCTTCTATTTACAAACATATGATTTGCCCAGTGCCGAGAAAATCTTGCTTAAAGAGATTGAAATGCAAGATCTATTCTACGGCGGTATCCCATCCAATTTGAACCTAAGATACGTGCTGGGCGATGTCTATGATGAAATGCACCGCTTCAAAGAGTCGAAGGAACAGTACGAAATTGCCAGAGAGATAGAGGAAAGACTTATTCGCACGAGTATCGTAAGGGCTAATTCATTGATGGAAAGAGATTACCAGATACGCTGCGGCACATATATTCCGATACCGTCACCGCAAACACATTTGGATGAGGACAGCACGCTTGATTAGCCGATCCACAACATCTCTGCGCGGCCTAACTGAGGATATCGGTCACACACTTGAATAGCTCTATTTTCTTCTCTACAATTTTCTAGCTCGAGCATGACGATCTAAGTTGACCTTCGGCGGATACGGAAAAGGAGCAATGACAGTGATGAATATTGTCTTAGCGGGCAAAAGGAACCTTTGTGACGTTATCAAAGCCGGCTTGACTACCGGCGCAGTCGCATTGTCACTTTGTCTTGGCAGCTCTTTCACTTTTGCTGCTTCAGCCAATCCTATTCAAGTTCAAAGCAACAATCAAAATAACAATGTCCGCAAGCCAAAAGTGATGGCATTGAAAAAGTCGCGAATGCCCCTTGCCGCTACACCAGATGAACTGATTATCATGCCCAAACAAGATCTCGACGAAGACGATCTGGCACAGTCTTTAGAAGACATTGGCGGCACCGTAGAGAAAAAAGATCCGCTCGGCAAATTCATGCTTGTAAAAGTCGATCCTAAGAAGATAAATGCAGAGTATGCCAGAGCTCGCAAAGACCCTAACTTCGTTATGGTCGAAAGAAACTGCATCTCTTCAGTGCGGCAGCAACCGTTTATCCCATTCCCTATCCCAATTGCGCCAAACGATCCCGGTTTCCCAATGCAATCCTATCTTGAGCAGCTCGATGTGCCGATCGCCTGGTCATTGGGCGGAAACGGTCAGGGCATCGTCTGTGCATCAATCGACACTGGCAACGATTTTTACAATCCCGATTTGCAGGGACGTTTTGTCAGCATGGGACTGAATACTGTGACAAATCAGCCCAATGGTTATGATTTCTTTGGTCCTTATAGCGGCCAAGGGGAATCGCATGGAACGTTCACGATGACCTGCTACGGCGCCTCTACAAACAACGACTTCGGTTTTGCCGCACCAGCATTTCTTGCTCAAATCTATCCAATCAACGTCTCATACAATTCTCAGAATGCCACCACTTTTGCCATCGCATCCGGAATTGCCGCTGCCGCAATTCAGCACTGCAAAGTAGCTAATTTGAGCTTCGGAACGGAATCCTATACGCAATACTACACACCAGGTCCGTTCGGCATGATCCAATACATGATCATTTATTATGGTGCCTCCGGCGGCATGTTGTTTGAATCTGCCGGCAACGGCGATGAAGAGGGAGTGGGGCTAAATATTTGGAATGGTCAAAAGATTCCAGGATCGGTCGTGATCTCAGCCTTAAATCCGGATCTGACACCCGCTCCATTCACCAATTACGGTCCGGCTATTTCTTTCGCCGCACCCGGCGTATCAATAATCAACACTGGATTTGGTGGGCAAACTTTCACTCTGTCCGGAACATCATTTGCCACTCCATTGGTTGCTGGCGTCTTTTCACAAATATGGAGCGTTAATCCCAATTTGACCGCGCAACAAGTACTGCAAATAATGGAGCAAACATCGAGCATTCCATCTGGCGGACAACCAGCCTACTACGGTTACGGCATACCTGACGCTGGCGCCGGTGTGTTGCTCACTCTGACCAGTCTACTTCAGCCCAATTAACGGACAGCAATTAGATCTGACGATGTCATTTATCCGGCGGCGGTTCGACGAGAATTTTTGTCATCGGTCTATACTCACGCTTCATCCATTCCCGCAATTCATGTGCCTGTCTTCTAAAGACCGCTCCGACGTCTTCTTTGCCAGCATGGTCAGAATGGACTGCAAAGATATCGTACAACTCCGCTACCTTAGGATGATGGGGGCCCCAGAACATCTCGATAATTTGGATGCCTTGCAGGTAAAGCTCTCTTGCCTGTTCAGATTTTCCGCTATCGATGCAAACCAATGCCTTGGTCACCAACACCTGTCCATAGGCCAGTGAATGCTTTCCTAAAGAAGAACTGCTGAGAACAATGTTCGTAGCAGAATCCAACAGCTTCTGAGCTTCATCATATCGCTGGCCGTCGGACAACAACACTGCCTGCTGCCTGAGGATCATTACGCGCAGCTCTGCCGGTTCTTGCGTAGATCGATCGAGTGCGAGCAATGCCAAATCGCTGGCATCCTGTGATTCCCCCTGCCGTCCTGTTCGCCACAGCAATACGGACAGCTCGTGATGATTCAGTGCAAGAAGCACCGGGTCGGAGCTTGGATTAGATTGACCAATTTCCAGCGCTCTGCGTAAAAGCTTTTCCGCTTGCTCATAATCTCTGCGTGCAGAATAACAGACCGAGAGATAAATCAAAGGCGCCATTAAGAACTCGCCCTTCGGGTCATATCGCTCTGCGAAACTGATTGCCTTAGCGTAGTCTTTTGCTGCTTGACTGAAATCGCCAGCTTCGTAGGCCATTCTGCCTGCTGCTATGTATGTTCTCCACCGCCCTAACTCTTCTTGCATTTTGACTGTTTACACCGGATGTAAGCATTTTCGGCGAGTACCAAATGAACCGTACCGGAAATTTCGTGATTCTCGGTTCTTTATTCTTCTCAATGCGACAGCCTCACCAGCGCACGAAACACGACCGGCATGAAAACGAGAGTGAAGAGAGTAGACAAAGACAATCCACCAATAACTGCTATGGCCAGCGGCTTTTGCAACTCCGACCCGGAGCCCAATCCCAAAGCCAGTGGCAAGAGTCCCAGTATCGTGCATAAGGTAGTCATCAAAATCGGTCGCAAGCGAATAGACCCAGCCTCAATCAGGGCATCCTCCAAGCTCATACCTCTTTCAAGCAGCCTATTGGTGAAATCGATCAAAATAATGCCGTTCTTCACGACCAGACCAACCAACAAGATGATACCCATAAAAGAAGAGACATTCAAAGACGTATCGGTGATCCTCAGAGCGGCAAGTACTCCAAAAAGTGACAGGGGAACGGCTGTGAATATTGTCACGGGCTGCAGCCAGGATCTGAATTGAACAAGTAATACAAAATAGACGAGCACCACGGCCAGCCCTAAGATCAAAAGAAGCTGAGAAAAGGCTTTCTTTTGGCTTTCGTAAGTGCCGCCAAGCTCACAACTATAACCCACGGGAATGGCAATAGCCGGCAGCTTCGCCTGAATGTCTTTGATCACCGAGCCGAAGTCGCGACCCTCCACGTTGCCCCTCACCGATATATATCGCTGCTGGTTCTCTCTGGTAATCTCAGACTCTCCTGGCACCACAGCAATTGTTGCCAGAGCGCTCAGAGGCAAAATATGCCCACCGCCCGTTATGGGAATTTCTTGCAATTCAGCCGGATCCTTGCGAATGCTGTCATTTAGCCTGACTCGCACGTCAATTAGCCGGTCATTGCTGCGAATCTGGGCTGGGATGCCACCCAACAACGCATCCTGTACCTGCGTAATTACGTCCTGAGCAGTCAGACCTATTCGACTGGCCCGGGCAGCATCTACTTTGATATCAGTTTCGGGAGCGCCAGCCTGACCTGAAACGATCAAATCGACAAGCCCCGGCACATGTGCAATCGCTGCATTGATATCTTCGCCGATGCCCCGCAATACAGGCAGCTCCTGACCGAAGACTTTGATGGTTACCGGACTTTCCACACCAGAAAGATCGTTCAATTCATCCTGCAAGAACTGATGGAAATCTGTATCGGTATTCGGCAGGAGTTTGGCCGCCGCTTCTCTTTGTTCATCCATGATCTGCCAGATGGTGCGATGGCGCTCACTGGACGGCTTGAGAACGACCACGATGTCCCCTTTGTTGGTGACAGTCGCAAACAAGCCATTCTCCGCACCAGTTCTTCGCGTTACGGCTCTGACTTCGGGCGAGCGGGCAATTATATGCTCGAGCGTCCTTGCCACCGAATCGGCTTCCACAAGCGAGCTGCCAGCTGGTGCCAGATAGTCCAGCATATAGCTTCCCTCATCTACTGCCGGCAAGAAATCGGTGCCCAGGTTCCTGGACAGAAAGACCGATGCACCGAGCAGAGCCAGTGCCAGTAGAGATGCGACAATTGGCCTGGCAAAGGCCTGGCGCAAAAGCCGTGCATAGAAAGATGTGGTGGCCGGCTGCTCTGCCGAATTCGGCGATCTTTGCGCCGCTCTTGTCGACAACCTTGCATTCTTCAACCAGCGCACCGCCAGCATGGGAGTCAAAGTAAGAGACAAGAGCAGAGAAAAAAGAACAGCTACTGTCAAAGTCAAAGAAAAGCTGCTGAAGAATTGACCAGCCACGCCGGACAAAAGTCCCAGCGGCAGAAAGACGACCACGGTAGTCACCGTAGACGATACCACAGGCACGACCAGCTCGGAAAGTGCGCTACTGACGGCCGCTAACGACTCCTGTCCCTGCTTCATTTGATGATCGATATTTTCAATCACCACCACCGCATCGTCGATGATCAAGCCGATTGCTACCGCCAGTCCTCCCAGAGACATCAAGTTGAGACTCTGCCCGCTCACTTTTAAAATACCGAACACTGCCAAAACCGAGATCGGAATGGTAAAAGCAGCAATTAAGGTGCTGCGCCACTGGCGCAGGAACAAATAAAGAACGATCACGATCATGACTATGCCGCCGAGAATCGCTTCTTTGACATTGTTGATGGCATCAGTGACCAGATTCGATTCGTCGTAAGCGAGAGTTATATCCAGACCAAGCGGCAAATGTTTCTGCAAACTGGCAAGCGCTGCCTTAACCCCTTTCGAGACCGCCACCACATTGCTATTGGGTTGCCGAAAAATGCTAAGCGCTACACCTAACCGTCCATCGACGCTTATCACCTGCGTTTTGTCCGCAACCCCCCAGCTTATCGTAGCCACGTCATGCAAAAAAATAGGAGCGCTAGGCGTCATCGTCGCCGATTCGCTCTTGCCCGATCCAGGCTCCCCTGCCGGAACAGGCGTGGCAGTGAGATCTTTGGCTGCCTGCCCAATCACCACATTGCCCAGTTGACTTAAGTTCTGAACATCCTGTCTGGCTACGACCAGATTGAGCTGATAGTCACGATTGAATTTGCCCAATACTTGCATTTGCGTGCTTTTTTGCAAAGCATCACAAATGTCGCTGAGACTCACCTTCAAGGCGATCATTTTGATTGGATCGACCTGCACGGAAACTTGCTGTGTCTCACCACCCTGGGCAATCACTCGGGCCACGCCGGGAACGCGTGTTATCGCCGGTTTAATGACATAGTTGGCTTGATACCAGAGATCGGCTTGCGTCAGTGTGCTTGAACTTATGTTGTAGGTAATGACCGGAAATAACGCCGGCGTAACGCGCTCGATAGTTAGATTGGTGTTAGCCGGCAGGGTGGTTCTGATTTCAGCGACTCGGGCTTGCAATTGCTGCAGGGCATACTGCATATTGGTCCCTTCCTGGAAATCAGCATTAATTTCCGCAGCGCCGCGAATCGACCTTGATCGAATCCAACGCACATTGTAGACCTGTCCGACCGCCTGCTCGAGAGGTCGCGTGATGGCAACAACAACACGCTCGGGCGACATATCGCCGGCCTCCGCTATGACAGCTATACGAGGGAAGGAAAGCTCCGGATAGACATCGATCGGCAAAACTTGATAGGCCAGAATGCCGGCTGCCGCTACCAGCAAGAAAAAGAGCTCAATTGCTCTTGCTTGAGACTTTAGAATCTGTGTGTAATGCTTCACTGAGAGCTTCCACCTCGGTGCCATCCGGTATTCCGTAGGCACCAGACGTCACTATAAACTGACCGGAGTTCAGTCCACTTAAAACCTCCAGGCGTGAATCTTGCTGAATCCCCACTTGGACGTGCACCCGCCGCACCTTTCCATTTTCATAGACATAGACCATTTGCTGAGCTGGTTCGCTTGGATCCGAGACGAGTGCTGAAATCGGCACGGTAAGGACATGTGGATGCACCGCCATCAAAATAGAAACAGTTACAGGCATGCCTTCCTTCAGCAAGTAATCGGAATTCTCGCACAAAATTCTGATACTGCTCGTGGTGCCCTGATTGTCGGTTACCGGAGTCAAGCTCTCGACCTTCCCACCTATCGATTTTCCATTCAGCGAAGGTGCGGTAATAGAAGCTGTCTGGCCAGTCCTTATTCTTGCCGGTTGGGAAGTCGGCAAAGATGCATCGACAATCACCTGAGATAGATTGACTATCTGCACGATCGGCATAGCGGTATCGACAGAATCGCTGATATTCAGAAATCTTTGCGCGACGACACCAGCGATCGGACTTTTGATCTCGGTATAGGTCAAAAGAACTTTGCTCGCCGCCTCAGCGGCCTTGGCATCGTCTACTTGCGCCTGCGCTGCCACTACTTGTGCACCGGCAGTTTCTACCTGACTTTTCGCTGCGACCAGATCCTTCTCAGCAGCAATCTCTTGTTGCATGAGCTTAGCTGTTCTGTCAGCAACATTTTGAGCCAGAACGAGATTGGTCTTTGCCTGCGCAAGCGACGCCTGAGCTAAAAGTACTTTGGCATGGGACTGGCTTGTCAAGTTTGTTGCTTGTCTTTTATCAAGAAGCGCTATCACTTGGCCTTTCTTCACCGAATCGCCCGGACCGACTTTAATGTCGATCAACTTGCCAGCCACTCCAGGACTTACTTTTACCGATTGATCGGGCAGGGCAACAACCACTCCCGGCAAAGTCATTCGTTCACACAAAGTCTCAATGCGAATCGGGCTGACAGGCAATTTCAACTCAACCTTAGAACCAGATCGAGACGGTTGCTCCGGCTGCACAGCTGCGTCTTTACAAGCTGCCAGTGAGACAACCAGAGCGAGTGCCAGTGTTAGGAGTGATGAGCGGCTCATGTAAGGCGTCTCTTTAGCATTGACATGATATTCTATGGCAGCCGAAAGTGTTCGCAGCCGTCAGAAACTAAGATAATTCGACTATCGTCCTTTCGAGCCAGCCGAACGAGGCAGGTACGCATTTGCTAAATACAGAAGCGGAATGTTCAGGCGATCTTTCGATAAAGCATTCATGTCTGTCCTTGGCGCGAGCATTGTGACAAGTTGCTCGGTTCTGCAATTTGCTGATGCAGCTGGCAATCCGACAAGTTTAACCACACCGCCGGTTCAACCAACCCCTCCGGTCCTGCTCACCCCGACTTTGGAAGGGGCGGTGACGGTTCAACAAGCTCTCGATCAAACTCTCTTACAAGGCCCGAGGGCGGCTGCCGCCAGGGCAATGCTTGGTATCGCCAAAGCCCAGATTGTGCAAGCCAAGATCCTTCCCAATCCGGCCATTGAGTTTGACAATGGCTATGCTGAATTGAGTTACCGTGTCGGCGTTGCTATACCGATCGAGCCGCCCTGGAAATTGATTTTCAGACTGAATGCGGCCAAAACTCAGCTGGGAGCGGCGGAGTTACAGATGGAACAGGCTCTCTGGTCCCTTCGAGCCGATATTCGACGCGCTTATACAGAGCTTGTCATCGCCGAAGAATCAGCGACCATGACCCAGGAATTGACTCAGTTGACGCGAAGACTGCTGGATGTAGCCTCGAAGCGCTTCAGCACAGGCGATGTCGCAAAGTTGGATGTATTGAAAGCGCAGCTGGCCTGTTCGCAATCCGAAATGGACTCAGACCAGGCTAAAAGACGCATTCTACAAGCGCGCGAACAACTAAACATCCTCATGGGAAGAGTCGAGGACACAGAATTGAAAGTGCCCAGACTGAAGGAGGTGCAGAACCACTTGGCAGATAACGATCTATTGCCCGACCTAGCAAGACCTCTGCCACCACTCTCGCAATTTATAGAGCGCGCGGAAAATGACCGCCTTGAGATTAAAATTGTCAAGCAAGAAATTGCCGCCGCTTATGCAGCCCGCAAACTCACCATTGGCAATATCATCCCCAACGGGCAGTTGGCATTCGGTTACGACAGGCAGCTCAATTACACGCCGGAGCCTAACCTCAATCGCATGTATCTGATGGGATCGTTTCCGATCCCTATCTTCGATCGACAGCAAGGTGAGCTTGCTCGATTGAAAGCCACAGTCGATCAATTGAAACTCGAACAGATTGGCCAACAAAACATAGTGAAAGGTCAAGTCTCGCTGGCATATCGCAAATTGAACAACGCCCGCGAAAACATTCGCAAATTTCAAGAAACGCTGCTCGGTCAATCAGAACATGTTTCAGAGCTAGGCATTCTGAGCTACAAACTGGGACAGACAGACATTACCGCCGCTCTCACGGCTCAACAGACAAGAATTCAGGTGAAAAATCTCTACCTGAACGAAGTCTTGAATTACCAGCAGTCCTTTACCGATCTCGAACAAGCGGTCGGCCGTGTTCTTGATTGAGGAAATAGCCATGACAAAGTCTCAATATCTGCCCACAGATCCAGTAATTTATCAGGTCTATCCTCGCTCTTTTGCTGATTCCAATGGTGATGGAACTGGTGACTTGAAAGGAATTACCTCGAGGCTCGATCATTTGGCTCACCTCGGCGTCAACGGTCTCTGGCTGACACCAATCTTTACCTCTCCTCAGTTTGACTTTGGTTATGATAGCCATACCGCGTTTGTGAGTCTGCGTAACATGTTCCCTTCATTGCGACGTTCACGATCAGCCCGGAGAATTGCCGCCGTGGAAACGACCAAACATACGGGCCATCAGAACGCTCATAAGAAGAGCGCCAATGCCCAGAGCAACCACTTGATCGGTAGAGCGCAAATCAAACATGCCGACACGACAAACAAGCACATAGCCGATAACAATGTTGAAAAATCCCCACAATACGTTGACAGTGGAGGTCGAAAGTCCCTGACCAGGCGGTTTGGCGAAAGGGCTCTGGAAGCGTTTCCCCATGACTCCACAGACAAAATGCGGAATAGCATTTGTGATAAATGCACCGCCGAAAAAATAGGACACGTAGTTAACTAATTGCATGGGTTCCATATTCAAACACCAACCTTTTGCTTAACGCTGCTTTCAAGTAAAGCGATAATGCTCAATGAACACTTTCCAACATTGGCTAGTAATAGAGCGCTGGCGAAAATCAGTCTTACGGCCAGTGCTTTTTATCCCCAGATAGACGATGATGATCTTATAATCCCTTGTCGTTCTTGCAAAGGAATCAAGGAGTCAATTGTCGCAACAACCAATTCTTGTCACCGGTGCCACAGGTTATGTCGGCGGCCGACTTGCTCCCCTGCTTCTCAAGAAGGGCTATCGAGTCAGAGCGGCCGCCGGTCGCTTGATAAACTGCGGGGTCGCGCTTGGGCTAGTCTGCCTAACGTTGAGCTAGTGACTCTTGATGCCATGAACCGCGAATCCTGCGTTGAAGCCGTACGCGGATGTCGGGCTGCATATTATCTGATTCATTCGATGAGTCCTCAACACAAGGATTTTGCCCGAGCCGACCGCACCGCTGCTGCGAACATGGTTTTTGCCGCTGAGCAATCAAATTTACAGCGCATTATTTACCTCGGTGGTCTTGGGGAGAAGGAGGATGAACTTAGCGAACACCTACGTTCGCGGGCGGAAGTAGCAAATATTCTGCGGTCGGGTAAGGTGCCGGTGACTGTCCTCAGAGCGGCTATGATCATCGGTTCCGGCAGCGCTTCTTTCGAAAGCTTGCGCTACCTTACAGACCGATTACCGATCATGATCACGCCACGCTGGGTTAGCACGCCGTCCCAACCGATTGCGGTGAGAGACGTACTCTACTATCTTGTTGGCTGCCTCGAGCACGATGAGCTGGCTGGAGAAGTGTTAGACATTGGTGGTCCTGATGTCGTTACATACAGACAACTAATGGATATGTATGCTGAGGAAGCTGGTCTGCCGAAGCGTTTGATAATTCCCGTACCTGTTTTCACGCCCAAATTGAGCTCTTACTGGATCCATCTTGTCACACCAGTGCCAGCGTTTATCGCTCGGCCGCTGGCTGACGGACTTCGCAATCCTGCTCTATGCAAAGACAACAGGATCAAGTCTATCTTGCCACATGAGCTTATGTCCTGCCGTGAAGCGATAAGGTCGGCTCTCCAACAATTGAAAAAACACCAGATCGAGAGTCACTGGACAGATGCTGGAGTGGCTCCAGTAGCTGAATGGATCCAACCGCACGACGCAACGTGGGCGGGCGGAACGGTATACGAGGATCGGCGCAGTCTACTCGTAGATGCAACGCCAGAACAAGTATGGGAAACAATTGTCAGCATAGGTGGACAGACCGGCTGGTATTACGCAAATTGGCTCTGGCGACTGCGTGGTGCGATCGATCGCCTGATCGGTGGCGTCGGGCTGCGGCGCGGACGTCGTCATCCTTCAGACCTCCAGGTCGGCGATGCGCTTGATTTCTGGCGTGTCGCTCTGGTTAAACCAGCAGAGCAGTTGCTTCTCAAGAACGAAATGAAACTTCCTGGAGCGGCATTGCTTGGGTTTCGAGTTCAAGCCGTCGACGCCAGACAAACAGAAATTGAACAAGTAGCACGCTTCGTACCGTCCGGATTGTTTGGCATAATGTATTGGAAGCTATTGCTGCCGTTACACAATGTGATCTTCGGTGGCATGATCCGGGCAATTGCAAAAAAGAGTCGTGGACGAGAAGTCACAGCGCGTACGACAGTGGCCGACGGATTACCGAATACACAGGTTACTCGATGAATTCGGCTGCTTGCACAAACTTACAAAGTGGTCCTTGCTGCAATTTGTCCAACAAACGGATGAGTTCTTCCTGCTCCTTCAAAGACAACACAGAGAACGTTTCATCAAGAAATTCCTTACGGATCACTGCAATTTTGTTGAAGTCGCCTTTTATCTCCGGCGCCACCTGAATAAGCGTGGCGCGCCTGTCCGATGGATCTGGGACGCGCCGCAAGAAACCGTCGCGCTCCAGTGCGTCCACTAAATCGGTGATCGTCCGAGGTGCCACCATAAGTTGGGTGGCCAGGTCACCCATCCGAATGGTACCAGCTGAGTGAACTTTAAACAGAACGCCGACCCTTGGTCCTGACAGCTTGCTGAACTGAGGGTGTTGAGAGAATTTGGACGTTCCATATCTCTGAACCATTTTTGCCGTTGACATCAACGCGCGCATGCAATCTTCTACTTTGCCGCGCGAAGCGACCGATTTTTTCGGTTGTTTTTTTGTTGGGGTTGACATAAACGACTTTATTGAGTAACCTCATTAGTGAGGTGCCTCACAATGAGGCATGACAAAAGAATAACCTATATCAAGAAAATTCGCAAGAAGCGAATACTGTCTGCATTCGCAGGAGGTACGGCGTCTTTCTTTTGCAGAGATACTCACGCCTGAGCAAAGGAAGAGATTGAGACTGGCTAAGATCAAGCGCTTCCTTGGACTCAGTCCAATGTCCTGGCCAGAAGCAGAACAACAGCAAGAGGAGTAAGAAAGAAATGGCAAATACACAACACGCTGAAACGTCAAAATCATCGGCGGTGGCACCACCGCCAGTGAAACGGTTGGATCACTGGACTTTTGTTTCAAAAGATCAGGACAAGGCCGTGCGGTTCTACACCGAAATTCTGGGGGCAACCGAGCATAGATGGGAGGCTTACGGCATACAGGGCGGCTGGATCAGGACCGTCAATTTTGCTGGGACACTTATCGATATCTTCCCTATCGGCGGGCCGTTCCAACAGGTGGGCCAAGTTCCTGCCGGATACCATCACTGCTATATCATCGATCTTGATGACTATGATAAGTGGGTAGAACACTTGCATGCGCATAATGTTGAAATCGTGCGGCAGGATTCGCATGGCGAGATCCGGTTGTCGCTTTACTTTCAAGATCCCGATGGCAACAATATCGAACTCTCTGTGCGATTTGATGACGACCGCGAGACTGGTCGCCGAGAGATCGAGAAACGCGGAATGCTGAAAGATCCTAACTTTGCTCCACCCTGGAGGAGCTAATCTTTCGATTGGCCCTAGTTTCTCCAACACCATTTCAAGTTAGAAACGCCCCCTTAGGGAGTTTCTAACTTGTTGCGGTCGATTGACGGTGAGCGATGTTACCTTGATTGTTGAGCATGCGCCCAGTTGGATTACAAATCAGTCACACCAGCGAAAGGAGGCCGCTTTGCTACTGCATTTGAGCTTCCTTCTTTACCTTTTTGTTTATGCATGACCAGACAAATGCTCAGGCAAGCGGAAGGAAAAAGAAGATGTTCGCTATCAATATGCAAATGCGACTACAATTACTAGCCGGACCGGCTGCTAATCACAATTTCTTGAGGCGTGTGTTCAGTAGATGATTGACAACCGATTTAGCCAGCTTAAATGCCCCAGCAATGTCTGTGGTTACCTATTAACCTTGCTCTTGATGCTCTTTGCTCCAGTGTTCGCTGAAACGAATTCTCAGTCATCGCTTAAGATTGACGTGCCTTCTATAAACGTTTCTGAGAAAGACTCATCGTTAGGCGCAACGCCTGATTTGTCATTGACTGATTGGCAGCAAAAGGTGTTGGAATATCTTGAAAAAGGACAGCCTGCTGAAGCGAAAATACTAATCCAGTCCAAGATTGCCAATGGAAAAGGTGCTGATTCTGAGCTCTTATATCTCTTGGCCTACATCGACAGCCAAACGGATGATTGCAAGGAAGCTATAAAACAACTCAATAAAGTTTTGAGCCAAGAGAATGCAGGCACAGATCGATATCGAGCCTTTCAGGTCAAGTGCCTTGGTGATTGTTATTACCACCTGCGGCTCACCAAAGATGCGCTCAAACAATACAAGACCGCCCTCCTTATGAGTAGCGGACTTAATGAGCTTGATCCGCTGCGTGTTGAGATTTTAGAACCTTTGATCGGTTGCCTGATCGAGGAGGGCAGTCTGACCGATGCGGAAGCTTACGGACAAGAGCTCGTGTCCCTCTGTCAGCGGCGAGCTTGTGATGACCAACTTGTAAATTTCGGACCTCTACTTTGGTCGGAGCTTGAACTTCTGCAGATCTACAAACTCAAAGGCGAGCAAGATAAATACGAACATCTGCATACATCATTTGTTACCTTATTGGATAAACTCATGTCCTTACGCAATCAGCTGGATGCTCCGTTGACTCTCTCGCAAAAGGTGGAATTTCCTTTGCAACTGAAACGGGTTTTGCTGTCGCAGTACGTGGCGCAAAACCATCCGAAAACGCTGGCCGAGTATCTGTGGCTCACTTCGAGCTATCGTCTGCGAGCGCTCCCTCTAATATTCTGGCAACCGGCTGATGATAAAACAGCAAAAGCCGTTATTCTCTGCATACATGCACTAGGGCTGGAAAACAGGGATTTTGAGACTTTTGCCTCGGCAATGACAGCCCGAAATTTCCTGGTCTACGCAATGGACGTAAGAGGCTTTGGCGCCTGGCAATCTGAATTTGGCAGGGAAACAATCAGCTTCGATAGAACGTTGTCCGACATCCAGTTTGTCATCAAGTTGATCAAAGAACGCCATCCGAAATTGCCTGTTTTTCTGCTTGGCGAATCGATGGGCGGAGCGCTGGCTCTGAGAGCTGCCTCCGAATTTGGTGGCGACATGGCGGGCGTCATTTCTAGTGTTCCCTCGGCCGAGCGTTATGGTGAAGCGGGTATGTCCTTTCGTGTTGCTGCGCACTTACTGCGCCATCCCAATCGACCGTTTGATATCGGCACAAAACTAGCAGCACAAGCCACATCTAATCCAGAGCTGATCACTTTATGGAAAAAGGACCCACTTGCAAAAGAGAAGCTTTCACCAATTGAATTGATTAAGCTCGACCGTTTTATGATTACCACTCAGCAAAAATGCAATCTGATCAAATCGACACCGGTACTTGTTGTTCAGGGATTGGCTGACCGGTTGGTCAAGCCGCAAGGGACATACGAGATGTTCGATAATATAAGCTCGCCTGATCGGGCAATGATCATCCTCGGCAATGCAGAGCACTTGATATTTGAAACGCCTGATCAATCGACGGTTTTGTTAGACGGCCTAACTGCCTGGTTGAAAAATCACATTCCCGACAACCATACAGATTCTCTCAAGTAAGAAAAGGGACTCTCGAAGCTTTTATTGACAATGTCCTGGCGTTCTTCTTTTGCATACCTTTATTTTATATAGATGTCTACCGAACGCAGCACAAATGGGAAGAGCCATCCGCCGGGGGCGCAGGTAATTGACGGCGGCGTCAATTTTAGCGTTTACTCGATGGATGCGACGGCCATGGAACTGTTGCTGTTCACCAGTCCAGAGGAGGCTGCGCCTCAGACCGTAATTGTCCTCGATCCTACCCGGAACAGGACTTACTACTTCTGGCATGTCTTCGTGCCTGGGGTGGGGCATGGACAAGTTTATGCCTGGCGCGCGCATGGCCCATTCGCACCAGAACGCGGGTTGCGATTCGATGCAGAGAAAGTTTTACTGGACCCCTACGGCAGGGCAGTTGTTGGATGGAATAACTACGATCGCGCCCGCGCCAGCAAGCCTGGCGACAATTGTGCCAATGCATTGCGCTCAGTGGTTATCGATAATTCGCAATACGATTGGGAAGGTGATATTCCGCTTAGAAGGCCATATGCGGAATCGATAATCTATGAAATGCACGTCGGCGGTTTTACTCGTAATCCCAATTCAGGTGTTGCTGCTTTTAAGCGTGGAACATTCGCCGGCGTGATTGAGAAGATTCCGTATTTGCAAGAACTTGGCGTTACAGCCGTGGAGTTGATGCCAGTATATCAATACGATGCGAACGATCTCGCTAACGGGCTGAAGAATTATTGGGGGTACGGCGCCGTCGGATTTCTGGCGCCGCACCATGGCTATTGTGTTGGCGCTGACCCGGTCGCCGGGAGCAACGAATTCAAAGACATGGTCAAGGCGTTGCACAAAGCAGGCATCGAAATAATTCTCGATGTGGTTTTTAATCACACATCTGAAGGTGGCAGCGATGGTCCGACGCTCTGTTTCAAGGGGTTTGGCAATAATTTATACTACATCCTCGACAGAAATGACCTGTCACAATATGCGAATTACACCGGGTGCGGCAACGTTTTCAGCGGAAACCATCCCGTTGCCGGCAGGCTTATTCTTGAGTCGCTGCGCTATTGGATGTCTGAGATGCACGTCGATGGTTTTAGATTTGACCTTGCCTCGGCATTAACACGTGACATATCTGGCGACCCGATGCCTAGACCGCCATTACTTTGGCTCATTGAGTGCGACGACGTTCTCGCGGGCGCCAAATTAATCGCGGAAGCGTGGGACGCGGCAGGTCTCTATCTGGTTGGATCGTTTATATCGAAGAGCCAATGGTATGCGGAATGGAACGGACCGTTTCGCGACGACGTGCGCAGATTCGTCAAAGGCGATCGCGCCACTGTCGGCCGTCTGGCTGCCCGCATTTTATCCAGTCCTGACCTCTACCCGCTGAGAGAGCGAGAACCAAATCGCAGCATCAACTTTTTGACATGCCACGACGGGTTTACTTTAAATGACTTGGTCTCGTACAACAGTAAACACAATGAAATAAATCGCGAAAACAATCGCGATGGCTCAGACGCGAATTTCAGCTGGAATTGCGGTGTGGAAGGCCTCACCAAAGACGCTCAAATCTTGCAATTACGCAAGCAGCAGATGAAGAATCTCTTGACCATTCTATTCATTTCACAAGGAACCCCGATGTTGCTGATGGGCGATGAAGTTATGCGAACGCAGCTTGGAAACAATAATGCTTATTGCCATGACTCAGAGCTTTCGTGGTTCAACTGGGCCGACGTCCAACGCTGCTCGGAGATGCACCGATTTGTTCGCGAGTTGATTTCATTCACGCAATCTCTTGAACTATTCCGCCAAACTCGCCCATTTCTGGATTACCCTTCAGACAAGCAACCAAGCGTGGTCTGGCACGGCGTCAAACTTTATTATCCGGATTGGTCAGATGATTCACATTCATTGGCATTAACAATGACACATCCAGACAGCGGCGAGAAGCTTCACATTATGCTCAACGCCTATTGGCAGGACTTGGAGTTCGAGCTGCCTGCGCTGAAAGCACCACGAGAGTGGGCGAGAATAGTGGACACCGCACAGGAACCACCAAATGACATTTGCACGGCGAAAAACACAACTATGATAAAAGGTAACTCGTACATGGTAGCGGCACGTTCAGCCGTAATTTTGATGGCTAATTAGTTCGCTCGCATCACAATATTGCCGGCGCAATAACTAATTTCGCTACTTAAAAGGAGCTGCCCCTGACAGTCTGCTGACATTCTCACCATTTTCAGGTGAGAGAAGATCTGTGAGGAGCCAGGCGAAAATCCGTCGCGGTTTGTCGCTGGGTGCCAGTTCGTCAACGAGATCTGGCGAATGCATGAAGGGGTGGTAGCCGTCTAGGAATGTGACATGATCCATGTTTTTAAACAGTCTTCCTTTTCGCGCTTGCACTAAGCGGGTCAGCTTTGGCAGGTCCGCCTCATTTTTGATTTGATGTGTGGCAACGGCATCTTCAGCAAGAAACAGACTGCTTGAAACGGGCGAGATACCGTCTGTCCATGGATAACCATACTTGCGAGTGACTGCCACTAGCCTAGACATCTCATCATTGAGTAGACGTAAGACAGCGTGATTTTCGCCTGTGTGGGCCGGCACCGTCGTAAGAAAGAAGGTTAACGGATATGATCACTGAGCCGATGCCGCAAGAAGCTGGCACGGCGGAGATCTTAATCGAGGCCGGACTGGCGAAAGCGGTGCGAGCTCCGGAAGATATAGTCCCCATAATAAACCAACTGAACGTTGTAGAGAATAGATTGGAACAGCCTCTACCCTCATTGCACTACTTGGATCACGTTGATGCCGTCTACGAAATTGCCGAAGTGATATTGAATTACGTCACACCTAAAACACAAGCCGCGAGAGCTTGAGAGAAGCGTTTAGCTCGCTCGCATCAATGGGCACACATAAGGGCAGGCAACTGAGCGAGATTTTCGTTAGTCAAAGAAGGCTCTGGAACTGCAAGATAGTCACAAAGCGCGCTATGGGCAGACAGATATTTCAGTTGTAGGAGCCTAAAATTAGCCTTGGCTGCTTCTTCACTATTGGCTGAGTAGCCTGCCGACTGCAAACGCAGATATAGTTGGTGAAAATCCTCATCACTGATTTTTTTCTGTTCGGATGAACCAAGATTATAGATTGCACAGAAGTCCTGCACTAGCTTGCATCCCATTAGATATGTCGTTCTGGCTGAAAAGTAATCACTGTCGGGAGCGACGCTCAACAGAAGCGCTGTTGTGTCAAGAATGGCACCAAGGGCGGTGAGCCATGAGGTGAAGGGGTCATTCGACCGGAAGTATGGAAGAATCGGATAGGCTTTATGAGTCTCAAGCACATCGGCGCACCAATGATGGCATTCATCAAAAAATGCGGGCAACGATCCACTACCATGTAACCGGAAATGCGTTTCGAGTATCGCTATACCGGATGGTGGAGAGCCGCCCAAATTAGAGATCAGTGACACTAGTGCCTCCCTCGGTTGAATGGCCGCTATGAGCCCGAAGATAAGCGATATGACGGAAGCGATCAGGACCATTCCGACTAAGGCTCCACCTAACACCAGAAACTTCACGTCGTCCATCCTCGGCACAAAGTCCGCAGTGCTTCCTATTGTCAAAATGGATGTACCCGAGACGTAGAACGCACTGGCGAGTGAATTAACAGGCGGTGAGTAGTGAGAGGCGAGCGCCAGAGAAATAAGACCAAAGGCCGCTGCAAGCAGGCATATCCAGACTATCAGCAATAACAGCAGCACGGATGGCGCAAATAGGCTCAATACCTCGGCTTTCAACGTGGGCGACGAGATTCTTGATGCTATGAAGAAAAACGGCGGCCAAAAGACTCTGCGCACCAAAAACGGTGTAAAGCAAAATCGCATGCTCATCCCGCGTGGCACCACGCTATGAAAAACATCGCGTAGAACAAAGATCATCAGAATTATGCCAAGCAGAAACAGCATCTTAGATCCCCAAAGTTTTTACATGAATATCAAATCTCTCCTTCAGTTCAGCGATTTTCTCTGTCTCTCCGCGTTCCTGGCGTTTCTTCATGTACCAGCGCAGTGCCCTTGTTATACTCGGGTGCTTTTGACCAAATTGATATTGCATGCTCAGAATGCCGTCTTCAACTTGAGACAACATTTCTTCCTCGTCCTTCGAGTCGCAGATGTTGTAAATCAAATAAGCTCGAATATACTCGGGATTTTCAGGACCGAGAGCTCGCTCAAGCAGATCCAGTGCGGAAAATATCAAGTCTTTAGCGTCCTTTAGCTTTCCTTGCGTAATGTACAGTGTGGCAAGATCGCTCAGCGTATAGGCAAGGGGAACTGCGCATTCAACACCAAGTTGTTCCAATGTACTTATGGCAGTTTGCAGTTGGTCTTCTGCTCCTGCCTGATCGCCGGCTTCCGTGAGAACTTCAGCGTAAAAGCGACGCGCTAGGGCAGAAAGCTCCTGGAGTGCCGAGTCACCGCTTCCGGACAAGGCGCTGATTGCAGTTTGCAATTGTTCGCGCGCCTGGTCTATCTTTCCCGTCGCTATGTAGACTGCTCCGAGCCCAACGTGACAAGTGTTCGTCGCAAATGTCGAGTCTTTGAGATTCTTTGCCTGTTCCATGGCGCGATACAAAAGGGATTCGCATTGTCGGTACTCTCCCATCTCATACGCTCCTTTGGCAGCAGCAAAGCGAGACTTCCACATCTTAGTTTCTGGGTCGTTTGACGGAATTGCGTCCGTTAAGTTTTTCCTTGTCATAAATCCTCACAGCGCTTACGGCAGATGGTTGGGCACTTAGTCTTTGAGTCTGTTGTTGGTGTCGGATGTGGTGTCTGACGCTTGACGATCAATGGTTGTGCCGGAGAGCGGCACAGTTAGGATTTGATTCGATTGACCGTACTGGCTAACGAACATAGCCGGGATTCTGAGTGTCGCGACATCCGGTGGCCGGTCTTTCAAGTAAATTAAACCTGCAGTACTGTCACCCGGTCCGATTACCCTTCGCTCAAAAATTCGCCCGCGTATCTGTCTATCCTTAGTTTCACGGCCAAGCCAGGCTAAAGGACCATTGTGTTTTTCTTCATGCTCGGCTACAAGCATGCTGCCTAGTCCGGCTGTTGCCATTGATGCCAGTGCTCTTTGTTTCCTGCCCTTATCTTGTTCTGCTTGATCCGCGGCGCAGAAGATTTGCTGGGGCAAGGTCGCGTGTTGATTCTCACATTCAGCGTTACTGGCATCGAGTACGACTGCCTGGGATTCGGAATTGTTATAGACCTGCAATTCGATGCAGTGAAATCCACACTCCATATCGACTTGTCGTGCCGTCAGCTTCATTGAGCCGACCTCAGGTTTCCAGGACTCTTGCGCTCGTACCATTGCGCTGCTGAGAAATAGCATCACGCTCAAGGTTGCTGTTATCACCGCTTTGTGTTGAACAAGATTAATCATAAAGCTTTGGCTGCTTCCGCCTCCGGCTCTTCGACTGGTTTTTTACGCTTGCGGCCACGGATAGATGTATAGAAATTCTTGATCAAGACATAAACTACAGGGACGAGAAACAGGCTGATGAATGTGGAGATTAACATGCCGCCGCAGACGGCCGTTCCTAAAGACTGGCGGCTGGCAGCGCCCGCTCCTGAGGCTAGAGCCAGCGGTAGCAGTCCGACAATGAAGGCGAATGAAGTCATGAGAATCGGACGAAGTCGCAGCGATGCAGCTTTGAAAGCCGCATCCATAAACGAAAGCCGCTCGGTCTCAACTAGATGATTGGCAAATTCCACAATTAAAATTGCGTTCTTGCTGGCGAGACCGATCAGCATGACCAGACCGATCTGGCAAAACACGTCGTCTTGCAAACCGCGCATCCATTGGAACAATAGCGCGCCGAGCATTGCAGGTGGTACCGAAAACAAAATGATGAAAGGATCGACAAAAGTCTCGTATTGAGCTGAAAGCACAAGATAAACGAAGAGCAAACCCAGCGCGAAAATAATTATAGCGGCAGCGCCGGCCTCAATTTCTTCAAGAGCTATTCCGGTCCAACTATGGGTCATCCCTGGTGGCAACGTGTCCTTAGATATGCGGTTCATAATCTCGATCGCTTGCCCGGAGCTGACACCGCGTGCCGGATTGCCGTTTATCTCCGCTGAACGCAAGATGTTGTAGTGTGTTATTGTTTGCGCGGTGAGAGTGAACGTATATCTAAGCAGGTTCCTGAGCGAGACCATATCGCCGTCGCGTGAGCGCACGTAATATCCAAAAATGCTGTTAGGATTGGAGCGGAAAACTTTGTCCGCTTGGACATAAACCCGATAGCTTCGATTCAAATAATCGAAGTCATTTACGTAGGAGGAGCCGGACAGCGACTGCACAGCGTCCAGTATGCTACCTATATCTACATTGAGGCGTTCCGCTTCATCTCGCTTAACTTCAAGGACTAGCTGCGGCGTGTTGGCTGCAAAGCTGGTAAACAGACCGATTAAGCCAGGAGTAGTATTTCCTGTCTGAATTAGTTTATTGGCGGTCTCGCCAAGAGCCTGCACACTCCTTCCATACACGTCTTGTAGTTCGTAAGTAAAACCGCCGAAGTTTCCCAATCCTTCAATAGCAGGCGCGTTGAATGGCACCACGACTGCTCCGGTGATGCCCGCGGCTGCCTGGCCAACGCGGCGAATTACCTCTGATACATGGTGTTCTCGTTCCTTTCTATCTTCCCAAGGCTTCAACGGGCAGAAGAGCAAAGCCAGGTTCGGCTGATTGCCGTTGAAGCCGAATCCCGGCAGCCCGGAGGAAGACTTGCATTCAGGCTGACTATCGATAAGTTTGCAGACTTTCTTCACCACCTCATCGGTGTATTGCAATGAGCTCCCTTCAGGGGAGCGAACCAATACCATGAAGTAGCCCTGATCCTCCTCAGGCACAAAGGCGGAAGGCAATACTTTGAACAGCCAGTAAACAACTGCCAGTGAAAGAACTGCTGCCGTGATAACAATCGGAACGTGCTTCAGGGTGATGGATAGCAATTTTCCATAGAGCCGTCTCACGCCTTCAATAAAATTGTTTATCCAAACAAAAAGAAAAAACTTTGATTCGCCCTGCTTGAGGATCAACGCTGCAAGCGCTGGACTGAGTGTAAGAGCGTTGAAAGCGGAAAGCGATATTGAGACGGCAATCGTAAGAGCGAATTGCTTATAGAGCTGGCCCGTTGTACCGGGCATGAACGCGACTGGCACAAAGACGGATACAAGAACGAGCGCGGTGGCGACAAGCGCACCGGCTGTTTCTTTCATGGCTAATACAGTAGCTTCGAAGGGCTGTAGCTGGGAGTGTTCAAGATGCCGCTTTACATTCTCAACAACTACTATGGCATCGTCGACTACTAGCCCGGTCGCCAGCGTCAGTCCGAACAAAGTAAGCGTGTTGACTGAAAACCCCAACAACTTCATAGCCGTGAATGTGCCCACTAGTGAAACGGGAATGGTCGCGCAGGCGATGACCATGCTTCGCCAATCCTGCAAAAAGAAAAATATGACCAGCGTGACCAGAACTATAGCTTCGAACAGAGTGTGGATGACCGCTTCTATTGACGCTTTGACAGCGTCTGTGGTATCAAGGCAGACGTCGCACTTGAGGCCGGCAGGGAATTGCGCACCTTGTTCGGCTAAAACCTTATGGACACCCTTCGATACCTCTATTGCGTTGCCTCCCACCCGCAAGAAGACGATCAGGCCCACGGCGTCATGCCCTTTGTACGTGCAATTGGTCGTATAATTTTCAGCTCCGAGCTCTACCCGCCCGACATCACCGAGGTGAATGAGGACACCGTTGCTTCCGCGCTTGACTATCATGTGCTTGAAGTCAGGAGCCTCGGCCAGTCTGCCCTTCAGTTTGATGTTGTATTGATAGCGTTGTCCGGTTGGCGCTGGCGCACCACCTATATCTCCGGCGCCGACTTGTTTGTTCTGGGCCTGCAGCGCTGATATGACATCGGACGGGCTCATGTCAAATTCGGCCAATTTGGTAGGGTCGAGCCAGATGCGCATTGAGTACTTGCGCTCACCTACGATGGTTACGTCACCGACTCCTTTTAACGCTTTTATCTTGTCCTTGATAAACAGGTCCGCATAATTACTGAGATAGTTCGTGTCGAACCGGTCATCATCGGAGTAGAGGACAAGCACGTTTACCCATGCCGTTGAGACCTTATTGATACTTACGCCGAGGCGCTGTACGTCCTGCGGCAGCTGACCGGTAATACTGGCCACACGTGTTTGAACATCAACAGCAGCTAGATCCTGACTGCGCTCGAGATTGAAAGTGGCAGTAATCTTGCTGACGCCGTCATTTCCGCTGTACGAGGTCATATACTTCAAACCATCGCAGCCATTGATCTGGCGTTCCAAAGTAGTGGTAACGGCCGACTCGACTTGTTCGGCGGTGGCACCGATGTATGTGCTTTGAACCGCCACTTGCGGTGGTGCCAGATCCGGATACTGGGCGACCGGCAAAGATGGCAAAGTCACTAATCCTGCAAGGACCATGATGATAGCCACAACGCTGGCAAATACGGGACGACGAATGAAGAATTCTGTAAACATTGCCTACTCAACAGTGACGGGCACGCCGTCGCTAAGAAACTGAACACCAGAGACAATCAGCCGATCGCCTGGTTTAATGCCCGATTTCACGGTTGCACGGTTGTTTTCAATTTGGGTAAGGTCTACGAGTCGCTGCTGTGCGATTTGCCCTTTGCCCGGAGCGCTTGCCAGAACATAGGCGAATGGTCGACCGGCAATGAATGTCAGTGCGTCAGTGGGAATTGTCACCCCACGCGCTTCACTGAGAACCAATCTTGTCTTCACTTCTTGGTCCGGCCGATATTGCTCGGCATCGTTTGCAAACAGCGCCTTTACTAGAATCGATTGGTTGCTGGGGTCGACGATCGGATCTATGTAAAAGATCGGGCAGCTAGCTAGGACCTTGTCGTAATCGTCAGTTAGCTCCAGTGTCATTCCCATTTTTAAAGATGGCGCCAGATCCTTAGGCACCAGTACCTTCAATTCCAGTGGCTTGATTTGACTGACGGTTGTAAGCTTGGTTTGTGAGTTAACATAATCTCCCTGCTTAATCGGCACGTCGCCAACGGAGCCGTTGAAAGGTGCCACTATCCGATAGTAGGAAAGTTGCTCTTGCTGCTCTTTTAATTGCGACCGCGCGCTTTCGATGCCTCGTGCCGCTCGCAAAATTACCCGTTTTTGTGCTGCTATGCTCGCATCGATTGCCAGTAGTTTTGACTTGGCGACTTTGTACTGCCGATCATGAGCGTCCACAGTAGCGGCGGAAACAACATCTCGTTGCTGCAACCAATAATTGCGAACGTACTCGTGCTTCTCATACTCGGTAGATGCTTCCTGTGCCGTTCTCTCAGCCTCTATACTTTTCAGTGCAGCCACCTCTTTATCGTAATCCGCTTGCGCCACTCTCACATCACTTTCCTTCTCCGCAACTGCCGCCTGCTGTTGCAAATCATCAATTTCAATCAGCGGGTCTCCTTTTTTAATTTGTTGTCCTGGACGCACCTGTATGCGGGAAATGTGTCCGTCCACTTTTGGATAAACCACTATGGCATGACGTGAGTCCATCCGCCCGATGAGCGTGCTTTTGTCGGAAACTTCCGATGGCTGGACTACTTCCACTTTTACTTTTACAGACTGAGGCGGCGGCGCAGCCTGCTCTTTAGCGCAACCGCCTATCAGCAGTAAGCAAATGAATGAGGCGAGTGAAGACCGCCATATATCAGCGCGTAGCCTGAAGTCAATCACAATGTTTTCCCCGTCGTGAGCGTATCAATGGATATAGTCCCCGTATCACGCAACAATTGTGCTTGCGCTTTGCGATAGGCGATTAATGCCTCTGCCTGACGCGTCAGGGCGCTGATGTAATCTCTTTGCGCTTGCAGAACATCGAGATTGGTGCCCACGCCATACTTGTGCCTCATGTCGGCGTTGCGCAATTCTTCTGCGGCGGTCACCACAGCCTCTTCGGCAACTGGAATTTCAGCCCTGGAATTCAGTACATCAAGATAAGAATTATGCAGGTCGCGCATGATATTCACGAATGTTTGATTCGCCTGCAGCATTACCTTGCGCGCTTGCTGCTTGAGGGCGAGCACTCTTCCCGCTGCCGGCACGCCCATTCCGGGAAGGAGCCAGTTCAGCAGGAAGCCTGCGGCGAAGCTGTTTGTCCAAGGGACGTTTGTTGCGTTCGGGCCGCCAACATTGATTAATCCTCCGGCGAGAGCGGTGCCTGCCGGAATGGCTACGTCATTATTAGAGCCGCTTTGTCCACCCTGCCCGCCGTGCACATGCGTTGAGTCCAGAACATTGGCAAGGAAAAATGATGCGTCCGGGTACAGCTCTGCTGCCGCTACTTGCACCTCACGGCGGGCAGCCAGTCTTAATTCTTCATAGCGCCTTAATTCCGGACGGCGCTCGATAGCTAGCTTGGTCAAATCAAAGATCGACGCAGCCGGATCGACAATGTTAGTTACTGACACATCATGTTCGTCCGGTATCAAATTCATTGTCGGGCTCAGGTTTAAGCAAGCCGCCAAATTGACCGCAGCATGACGCAAATCCACCTGCGATTTTAAGAGATCCTGCTGATCCCTGAGCAACTGCGAGCGCGACTGGAGCACTTCGAATCTGGTACCCTCACCGGCAGCCTTCATGTCTTCGTTCATTTGAAGCTGAGTCTGGGCTACTTCTACAGCCTTGATGCGGATCTGCAGCAGGGCCCGCTGAAAAATCAAATCCTGATATTTGAGGTAGACTTCCAGAAGCTGATCGTTGATTGTTGCATTAGTGAAGTGTGTAGCCGCAAGTTGTTCATGGCGCGCGCTCAGTAGGCCGAAAACATTTCTCCCGCCCTGGAAGACCGGGAAATAGACGATTTGATAGAACAACGGCGAATTAATTCGAGATCCTCTTGTCCATGTGCGGGGAAGCACATAACCGGTTGCTGATGATGGAAGGAATTCGCCGAACCTGCTCAGCACATCGTACATTTTTGACTTCTGCTCGGTCGAGGCAATTTTTATTGGCAGATTGTTATTAACTGCCAGAGTCAATAATTGCCTCAGAGTAACGGCTTCCGAATAGCTGGCTTCTAAGCGCACTGGTGCAAGTGGTCCTGTTGCTGCTCGCAATATCGGCAGTTGGCGGAGGTTTATCTGATCGAGTTTTACTACGGAAGGCCGCATTTGTGAAATATCAGGTATGCTTGCCGGCTCACGCATGTCAACGGAAAAGCGCGTATCATCCGGCGGAGCCGGAGCGCTTGGTATTACAGGTGGTGGCGCTATGGTTAAACCCGGCTTTGCTTCTTTGAAAATGTCTCGGATGGAGTTCGTTTCACTATCCGTCTGGGGTTTGTATCCCCGCAGTGCCGCTTGCTCCAGATTGCTCGGGCTGTTGATTGTTTCCGCCGCATACGCTGCCATCTGACACGACCTGGATAGGCTGAGGAATGAACATAGAAGTGCTTGAATTACATACTTAATACGCAATGGGTTCATTTGCTCGTGATGCGGAAGCAGAAACTAATGCTTGGCCACTAAAAGTGCGTCAACAGAGAAATTTTACGCTGGCGCGATATGGATCAGTTGCCAAAGAACAGCTTAGAGCACAGGTGACGGATTTTTAACCATCGCGGGCGCGACATGACAACCAGAGATCGTTCTTTCGCTTGCACCCGGCAAGTCTAACTAGCCGGGTGGTGCGGTAACAGCCACCTGATGGGTCACGTACTTTAAAATCGTTTCCGCGATCTTGTAAACTGCATCGACTTGATCGAGGCTATGCACGGAAGGTAGGGGCTTGCTGAATTTGTCCCTGACTATCTCTAATTCCTCCACTATGGGAACTTTGTCATCTGGCACTCTAACAGGCTTAGCCAGTCCCGCCTCAATCAGCAATTCGACAGTACCGGCTTCTTGAGGCATTGGCTCCGCAAGCAAATCAAACGCCATCGGCAGTCGCCTTGCCACAGCTTCGAATGTGGTCAATCCGCCTGCCTTTGTCACGAGCAGATCGACGGCATTCATGCCATCCGAAACTTCGTCTGCATAGGGCATGATGAAAGTTTTCCATGGTATGTTTAGCTGCTCGGTCTTCAACTGCTCCATTAATTTGGTGTTTTTTCCGCAAACGAAGATGATTTGGATTGGTCTCTTCACGTTCTTCATCGCCTTGTAGATTCGCAGCATGTTGCCACCACCAGTGGAGCCAGCAGCCAGTGCCACTGTAAACATATTTGGATCGAGCCCCAGTTTGCCCAGCATCGTTTCTCGTGGCTTAGTTGGAGCCTTCGTAAACTCGGGCAAAATCGGCATGCCAATAACTTGGATGCGTGCGGGACTAAGCCCAAAGGAAATCAGACGATCTCTGGCCAGATCGTTCGGAGCAATCGTCAATTCGGCATCAGGGCAAGCCCAACCGGTCCAAAGAGTGGAGTTCGGGTCAGTCAAAACCGTAATCAGCTTTATGTCTTTGTCGCGACCAAGGTCTTTTAACGTGCGAGCCAGAAAGTGATTGACCATTGGATGCACCGATACGATCACCGCAGGATCTATATCCAAAAGGAGCTTTTTCGAATAGCTGGAAGTGACTTTATAAGCGAGTTCGTTCTCATTCGGCTTAATCCATTCAATGAGCGCAAAGTAATACTTCATCCAGTCCTGGTGATCTTTGAGCAGGCGATTGTACAAGTGTTCGAAGAGTTGATTAAGTGGGTTACTCTCGGCGATAACATCGCGCATGACGATTTCCAATTCGTTTCCATTGCCGTCTTTTTTCAGCCACAATTCTTCAATCGCTTTCTTGATGGCATTTGCGGCGGTCCGGTGACCTGCTCCCGTATCAGAGAAGACAATGAAAATCCTCTGTCGTTTCATGCTTACCCTCCCGTTTTCAGAAAACGTTACGTCTTGGCGTGAAAATAACATATTGATATGATAAGCCGTTTTTTATTGGGGTACAGTCAAGAGCTCGGGTATATGCCGGGTATACTTTGAGGGCTCTAATTTGCTGTGCTTTTCTGGCGATTTCGATGGACCTAATGGTGTTGATCATAGCTGTTAGAAGAAGCGAGCATTTTGTTGCTAGCACTATATGTGGTGCCTCTGAGGTACCATTGGGCTCGGTCCACGTGAGATTCATCGTGACAGGCATTGATGAGACCAAATATGGGGGAGAGGCGCGTGGAAGGTACAGTAGGCATAATGTGGTTCAGGCTAGACCTGAGATTGGCGGATAATCCATCCCTCGTAGCTGCCACCGCCGAAAATACCAGAGTGCTGCCGCTCTACATCTGGAGCCCTGCCGAAGAAGGCAGCTGGGCTCCTGGAGCGGCCAGCCGTTGGTGGTTGCATCAATCTCTAGACAGCCTTGACAGAGATCTGCGAAAGCTTGGCGCTCGTCTGATAGTTTGCACCGGCGATAGCCTGACCGTCTTGAGGCAAATGATTGCACAAACGGGCGCTGGATCCGTCTACTTCAGCAAACGCTACGAGCCGCGCACATCAGCAAGAGACGCCGAGGTGCAAGCAGCGCTCCTATCAGATGGTGTCTCGGTCAAGACATACAATTCGCACCTGCTTTTCGAGCCATCTCAGGTCCATAACAATGAAGGAAATGCCTTCCGCGTTTTCACGCCGTTTTGGAATCACTGCCGCTCGCTCCTTGAGCCCGGCTTGCCGATGAAAAAGCCAAAAGCGATTGTTTTACCAGAGGCCCGTGTACATTCCTTGCCGCTTGCAAGCCTTAACCTTCAGCCAGCGACTGATTGGGCTTCCGGAATTCGAGAAAGGTGGACCCCCGGAGAAGAAGGTGCTCAAGCTCGCCTGAAGCAGTTCATAGATGGAGCGCTGCTGGAGTACGCAATCGGTCGCGACCGACCAGATCAAGATGGCGTATCGATGATTTCTCCCCACCTGCATTTCGGAGAGATCAGTCCACCTCAAGTCTGGCACACAATCAGGCAACTGTGCACCGATGCCGTACAAAGACAAAGTGTAGAGACCTACTTGAAAGAGCTTGGCTGGCGAGAGTTTGCCCATCACGTTCTCTTCCATTTTCCCAGCACTACCGACAATCCGTTTCGCGAACAATTCAAGTACTTCCCGTGGTCAGCTCGTCGCGATGATTTGAAACGGTGGCAAAAGGGGCAGACAGGTTATCCGATTGTCGATGCGGGCATGCGTCAATTGTGGCAGACCGGCTGGATGCACAATCGCGTGCGCATGATTGTCGCATCGTTTCTAACCAAAGACTTGCTCATATCCTGGACTCACGGTGCCAAATGGTTCTGGGACACACTTGTCGATGCGGATCTAGCTAGTAACACCTTGGGATGGCAATGGGCAGCTGGTTGCGGGGCGGATGCAGCGCCCTACTTCCGAATCTTCAATCCGCAGCTTCAAGGAGAGAAGTTCGATCCTGACGGCGCGTACGTAAGACGCTGGGTGCCGGAACTAGGGCGCCTACCAACGAAGCTAATCCATAAACCTTGGCAGTCCTCGCATGCTGACCTGCTGTCCGCTGGTGTCGAGCTGGGTCGAACTTATCCGGCACCTATCATTGATCACTCAATAGCACGCCAACGGGCCCTGGCGACCCTTGCTCAACTGAAGGACTCAAGGACCCAGCAGCCCGCCACATCATAAACCGCAAGAAGATACCGCATACGGTATCAACATTAGTCCATTGTGAATTTCGTTCCGTCCTCTCTGGTGCCGTCCTTCAGGGTGATCGTAATAATCGAAGGCACCATCTTGGCCGCTTTTAGTGTAGGCTGCTTACAGGCTCACAAAGTGCAAGAGTTCTAAAAAGCGCATAGCATGGTTCCAGATTTCGATGAAACTTTGCTGTGATGAAGCCATCTCAGTGAACCAGTTACGCCGTGCGTGTTGTGAGAACCAGCTTGTGGTTCAATGCCGCGGCAATCTTACTGAGCATCGAAAGAGAGTGGCTGTCATAGTCATCATCTTCAAGTCTACTAATTACCGATTGCGTTGTTCCGACCATGTCGGCAAGCTGCTTTTGGCTTAGTCCTTTGCCAGTCCGGAGTTGATAAATCAATCTAGCGGCTTCAGCATTTACTCTAGCCTCTTCAAGCGCAAGCTTGCGGGCTGCGGTTTTATAATGTTTCTCCTTAATAATCTCCAGCGCATTCGTTCTAGCTTTTGGTTTAGTCGCCATTTTCATCTGCCTCAAATGTATACTTGTTAGGATCGCCCGTGAATAGTTTCTTTCCTGCGATTGCCCGGTTTATGTCGATGTTTGGCACTTCGCGTTCTTGTGGAAAAAGTACAAAATTCGATAATTAACTCGTTGATGACGCACCCTCAGTTCGTAAATGCCATCCCTCAGGAAATCGGCTTCTGGCCTACGCAGCCCATGTCCGAGCTCTGCCAATCGCTCTATGCGTACGGTCAACTTGTCCTGAACTTTTTCAGGTAAGTCAGCGAGCCAGGTTAGGAGCGGAGCTCGCCTAGTTTTGTCAGCATAGAAGAGAACTTCTGTTCTCGGCACTCTCAGTCCCTATTATCGCAATTTTGCGATATTTGTCAACTACCAATTCAAGCGCATTATACATAGAACATGGAAACGGACAATGCAGAAATCACCAGTCTACCTGCGCTTTCTCAAGTTCGACTTGAGCATTCGCAATTTCGGTCGACGTTTTTGGTAGGCTCTGTGTCCAAAACTCTATCGTCGCCGCAAGACATTCATTAAATCCGCTCAAGGACAGGTAACTGCGCAAAGTTTTACATTGGCCAGTACGATGATTGGATTGCAAGCCATAGGTCCCAGCGCATGAAAGGCATACAGCTACACCCAGCCGAACACGCTGACCGACAGACATTTCGTATACTAAATCAAAGTTGACCCCTTTTGGCTCGAGCCATTATGTATGCTGGACAACTGGCTTAGCGGCGGACATATTTCCTTGAGCATAATCGGAACCACGTCCAAACGGGAAGAAGTGAGAAGTGAAATAGCCAGCCATTGGCAAGGAAAGATTTAGCAGTGGTCCTACTTGCAGAGCTCTATTTTCTTCTCTACAATTTTCTCACTCGAGCGTGACGATCTAAGGTGTCCTTCGATGTCATTTATCCGACGGCGGTTCGACGAGAATTTTTGTCGTCGGTCTGTACTCACGCTTAATCCATTCGCGCAGTTCGTGTGCCTGCTTTCTAAAGACCGCTCCCATGTCTTCTTTGCCGGCATGGTCAGAATGGACTGCAAAGATCTCGTACAACTCCGCCACCTTAGGATGATGGGCACCCCAATACATCTCGATAATCTGGATGCCTTGAAGGTAGAGCTCTTGTGCCTGCTCAGATTTTCCACTATCGATGCAGACAAGCGCCTTGGTGACCAACACCTGACCATAGGCCAGCGAATGTTTTCCCAAAGAGGAACTGCTGAGAACAATGTTCGTCGCAGAGTCCAAGAGCCTCTGAGCTTCATCATATCGTTGGCGCTCGGACAACAACACTGCCTGATGCCTCAAAATCATTACCCGCAATTCTGCAGGTTCCTGCTTAGATCGATCGAGTGACACCAATGCCAGATCGCTGGCCTCTTGTGATTCCCCCTGCCGTCCCGTTCTCCACAGCAGTATGGACAGCTCGTGATAATTAAGCGCAACAAGCACCGGGTCGGAGGTGGCATCAGATTGACCAATCTCCAACGCTCTGCGTAACAGCTTCTCAGCTTGCTCGTAATCCCTGCGCGCAGAATGGCAGACCGAGAGATAAATCAAAGGTGCAATTAGAAACTCGCCCTTCGGCTCATATTGTTCTGCGAAGCCGATCGCTTTGGCGTAGTCTTTCGCTGCTTGAGTGAAATCGCCAGCTTCATAGGCCATTCTGCCTGCTGCTATGTATGTTCTCCACCGCGCTAACTCTTCTTGCATTTTGCGTCACGGTTAGAAGTATCGAAAATAATGTCAGGCAACTTTAACCCGATCAGTTTACCACCCGTTGCGATGCGCTTTTCCATTCAGAGACCGATAGCATCTAGTTAACTCTGGGAAGGTAGAATTGAGATGCGTTGTCGGAAAAGACTCTGAGGAACGAGATTGGCTGCCAAGTGCTCTCATGAAGAATCACGATTGACCTGCATTGATTGCAACAATCCGATATGCAGCAACTGCCTGGTGCAGTGCCCGGTCGGATTTCGCTGCCCATCTTGCGTCGGCGCAACGAAAAATCCGGTGACAGCGGTTGCACCGCTACTTATAGCGCGAACATTGGCCATCTGTGCTGCCATCGGATTCGGCGGCGGCTGGTTAATGATGTTTATCAACATACCATTTATAAGTTGCATTATTTGCTATTTCCTCGGCCTTTTCACCGGTCGCTGGTTGGCAACAATCATCGACTATAAGATCGGCAGTAACATCGGGAAAATCATCGTCTTCGGACTTCTGATCGGCATGTTCTTGAGTCCGCTCGGCGCATTGCCGCTCTTGATGTTGGAAACTCTCAAAGATGCAGTAACAGGTCAAGGCAGCACAATTTTCGGAGCGCTTTCCTGTATTGCCGGCAGTCTCTTCAGTCCTATTTGTTTTGTTGTCGGAATTCTCCGGCCGACTGTCTGGGGCGAACGATGGTGGTGAGGTGCAAACACAGATGGGCAAATTCTGGATTATTTCACTGCTCTTGGCCTTAGCGTCTACAGTTTCCGGGCCTAGCAGCTCAGCCCAAGATCTGGAAACACGCGTACGACAACAACAAGAAGAGGTCCGACGTAAAATTGAAGAGGGCCGCGCCCGAATACATCAATCTCAGCAAGAGATGCAAGCTCGTACTAGCGCATTAAGAACTGGTTCCAGCTCGACAAATCAAGGGCAATACCCGCAAAACTACGGCAGCTTCGGAGTTACGTCGCCTTCACCTGACTTGTCACGCAACCGCGGCTATCCAACTATGCCATCGCATCGAATGGCAGCACCGTCTCCATCGGCTAGTGAAATCAATGGCTCGCAAAATGTCTGGGTGCCACCAGCCTACTCGTCCCTATCATCTCAAGGCAGCCCACCTAGCAAATACAAGGCAGCATCAGGCTCAGCTACAGGCGAGACAAAAAATGCGGGCAGCGAAGAAAACCCACACCGACACCATCATAAGAAGCACACCGCAGATGATACCGCCTCATATGAAAACTTTGATCAGATGAAAGAGACAGGACCGCCGCCAAGTTCAGGTGGAATAGTTTGGCAAGGCTTCTGGAAAGGTGCGTTCGTCGGCGGCTTAACCGGAGGAGCTATTGCCCTCCTTTTTATCCTTCCCCTACAGCTGTTGAGATTACGGGGAATCGATCCGAGCAAATACACGGCAGCGGCGATACTTGCTGCAATTGTGGCCAGCGGAGCATCGGTAAGCAGGAACTCATCCAATACTTACGATCAATGGGCGAAGACATTTCCATTTCTCGGTACTCTTTTGCCAGCCAGCCAAAGCGATTTACCGTCAGGACCTTTGCATTTTGCCAATTACAAGTCGGATGGTTTTCAGTTCGCTATTGCCCTACCGCAGCCCATTTATTTGGACCGCAAAATTGTTCAGAATCTATGGACAACTACCGCTGTTCATCAACAACAAGAAGGCGCCTTTTCCATCAGCTATTTGAAAATCCCGCCACCAGCAGAATTGGCTAAGGCTGTCAATCCAATTATGGCTAGCATGCCGTCCAACGGACCGATTACTTTTGATGTTCAGAAAGGACTGGATGGCGCAGCCAAATCATCTGTTGAATATATTCATGGAGAGACGACAAATCAGTCACAAATTGGGCTGAATCCCGATTGCCCAGGACGAGAAGTGGAAGGAAAATTGCCCAACGGAGATGGACTTTTCAGACAGAGGATCTACATTTTTAACAGCAACATGTATCAACTAATAGTTGTCGGTAAACCAGAGTGGGTGAATTCAAGCGACGCTTACAAATTTCTCGATTCGTTCAAGTTGCTAGAGTCAGGAAGCTAGACGGTTAGACGGTAGTTCGTTCTTGCATGAGCGACTTTTGTCAGCGCGCGATCTCGATAATCAGCGATTCGACTTTCTTGTCCAGGTCACGAGCGACCTGCGATGCCTCCGCACTTCCATAGGGAGTGAGCAAGCTGGCCATGGTGTCGTACGAAATACGTACCGAATTAGTTTCTTCGACTACCAGTATCGTTACAGGCGCATATGAGGCGGCATCCGGAACATGCTTGACCATCTCTTTCATGATCAGCGGATTGCCGATGACAAAGCGCTGGATTCGCGGCGAGCCTTTTGTTTCTTTCGTTTCTTTCGCTAAAACCTTGTCTGGATGAAAACGGATGAACTCCATGAAACCAGATGGACCCAGCGCTTTCTCTATCATCGCCTTCATTTCGGCTGGCGATGCCGCTTCGACTCCAGAAAGAAAAGTATTGATATCCGGATGACCGATTGCCGCATCAAGCGCCGATATTATCTCGTCAAACGAGCGAGGAGACGTCACGCTCCAACGGTCAACTTGAATCCGCCTTGTTTCAGTTTTCATTTTCGCCCCTCGCTCGCCCTTCATATGAAAACTCAGGTGAATACTCAGCTGAATACTCGGCAGAATTTGTTTTGCCACCACAAGACTTGCTGCCGTCGCGAGCTGTCCCGGGCAGACTGGCGGTCGCATCAAGTACAGGCCATGCGGATTTCGCAGTGCGCTCGTGCACATAGACTGCCGGTGTGCGATCGATCAACAAGCTGAGTAGTTCTGGCCGACCATAATGCCCACGAGAATCCATGAGCCGATGACGTTCATCGATCGAAGTGAAGTTGAGATCAGCAATGACCACGCCTTCACCGGATCGCAAAGGCTCACCCATAAGCTGGCCTTCCGGCGATACAATCGCAGTGAAGCAGCCACTGGAAATTGGGCCGATTGGGCAACCAGTATCCTTCATGATCTGCGCTTGTTGATCGGGGCTTAACCATGCGGTAGCACACACAACGAAGCACGCAGCCTCCAGAGCATGCTGGCGAATGTTTATTTCTATCTGCTCCGAGAACGAGTCACCGGCAAACGAACCAGGATACATCGATGAGTGAATCTGCTCACCATCAGCGATTAAAGCATAACGGGCCAGCGGATTATAATGTTCCCAGCACGCCAACTGACCGACTCGCCCCACTGCACTGTCTACCGCCCGCAGGCCAGAGGCATCTCCCTGCCCCCAGATCATGCGTTCGTGGTAGGTCGGAGTCATCTTGCGACGACGTTGGATCAAGGCACCATCGGCATTGAAAAGTAATTGCGCATTATAAATCGTGCCACCATCGCGCTCGTTCACTCCGATGGACACCACTAACCCCGCACGCCTGCAAGCTTCACCGATGGCCAGCGTTGTAGCGGAGGGCACCGTCACCGCCTGCTCCAGTAACTTGAGGTGTTCTGCGCCGATCTCGAAAGGTCGTTGGACAAGAGAGAAGTAGGGATAGTACGGTATTAAAGTCTCACTAAAGGTAGCGAACTGCACGCCCCGCTTGCCAAGCTCAGTAATTTTCTGGATAACCTTTTCAACAGTGCCTTCACGGCTGTATAGCACAGGGCTGATCTGCACAGCGGCCGCCTTGATGGTTGTCATAGAATCTCCTCAATTTGCAATAACACTTGCTCATTCGGATCTGCAGCTTATTGCCTAGCAGTATAATCATGCGCAGCCTCTTTAAAATTAAACTGTAATACAAAAAGTAGTACAAAAAATTGGCTACCGGCATACTAATCAAGATGACTCGTATCCTCTCGATTCTCTTAGCAATAGTTGTCTTGCTTGCGGGCAACGCGAAAGCCATTGCGCTTGGCTCGAATGCCACCATTTACCCGGCGCCCGCGGGCGAGCTGCTTTCTTCCGACTACTCAGTAGATGTTGATGGTCAGCCTACTCCCGTCTACAAACTAAAAGTCGCGCCGCTCGATGCCAGCCGACGCTTAGCAGCCATGGATTACTCGGTCAATTCCATCGGACACATTTTCGATGAGGCGGCATTCAGCTATTTCGACATGCAAGGTGAAGTCGAAGTCAGTGTCGCGTATAAGGAACCGATCGTTTCCGTTCGGCTCATGCCCAACGTTCCCGGCACTAAGCTGAAAGTAAGCGGCAACACTGTTCGCTTTCGTCTGAAAGAGCCGGGTAATCTGACCCTTGAGCTGAACAATCAGATTGTCTCGACGCTGCACATCTTCGCTAATCCGGTGCAGACCTATCAACCATCTCCCAATGATCCAAACGTCATTTATTTCGGTCCTGGCGTTCATGTGATCAATCATCTTCTTGTTGGTGATGGAAAAACCTTATACATCGCCGGTGGTGCCATCGTAAAAACAGCACTTGAGCCGAACGAGCCGTTCCAGATCAACAAGATGAGGAATCTGCCTATCTACGAGCCGGCTATAAAAATACAAGGCACCGGAATTAAAGTATGCGGGCGAGGCATAATTGATGGCAGCCTGGTCCCTGTCGGCCAAAAATTGCTTAGAATAAAAGGGCAGGATATCACCATGGACGGTATCATTCTCCGAGATCCAAGCAACTGGACGATGCCCATAGAAGGTTCTAGCAATGTCGCTGTCTCCAATTTGAAAATTCTTGGCTATCGCTTGAATTCAGACGGAATCGATATCCTGAGCAGTCACAATGTCTCTGTGCAGAACTGCTTCATACGAACTTTCGACGACTTGATTGTTGTTAAGTCACATGAGGCAGAAGGACATTGCGCACATATTGTGGCCAGCGCTAACACTTTGTGGAACGAGAAAGGACATGCCATGACGATCGGAACGGACGTACAAAAGGATATCAGTGATGTCAAATTTATTGACAATAATGTGATTCGAGACTTAAGCCACGACTGGGCAATGTGCATCTACTTAGCCGACACGGGCAATGTCAGTAACGTTCTCTTTGAGAACATTCGAGTCGATCAACTTTGCTTGCCTGGCTTGCCCGAAAAAGACTGCCCTGGTCTTATATCCTTGTCGATCAAAAAGTCGGGCTGGGGGCGCGGTACCGGATTTGGTAGAATCCGCAACGTAACGTTCAAAAACATTCAAGCAAGCAGAGAAAGCGCTAAGCCACCAATCATACTTTCCGGGCAGGACGCCGTAAGCGACGTCGAAGACGTCCGTTTCGATAACGTGATCATCAACGGCCAACCGATAGTCAGCAAAGAAATAAAGAAAAACGCCTTCGTCGAAGCCGTATCAGTCAGGAATTAATGCATTGAACAGTTTGGGCCCCCGCTAGAGATGTTGAAAAATTCAAGTAATGTCTGAGGAACTCGCACATGAATGCCCAAAATAATGAAGCATCAGACCGAGCAGATGTCGTGCTAATCGGCGCCGGCATTATGAGCGCAACTCTAGCGGTCCTACTGAAAGAGTTGCAGCCAAGTCTGAAAATTCAGATTTTCGAGCAGTTGGAGAAACCAGCCGAGGAGAGTTCGAACGCTTGGAATAATGCCGGCACAGGTCACGCTGCGTTATGTGAATTGAACTACACGCCAGAGAGAAAAGATGGCACCATCGATATCTCTAAAGCCTTAGTGATCAATACGGAATTTGATCTCTCCCGCCAATTCTGGGCTTATTTGGTCAACGAAGGAGCGATCGCCGACCCACGAATTTTTCTTCATTCGGTGCCGCATCTCAGCTTTGTTCGCGGTGGCGATAATGCAGCGTTTCTCAAGAAACGCTTTCAAGCGCTATCCGCAAATCATTGCTATACCGGAATGGAATTCTCCGACGACAAAAAGCAGATTACAGAATGGGCACCACTAGTTATGGAAGGTCGCGAGCCAAAGGAAGTCGTGGCGGCCACTCGCATGGTGACTGGTACAGATGTAGACTACGGAGCGCTGACCAAGGTTCTCTTTGATTCGCTGCGCGACAAGGAGGGTTTCGCCATGCAATTTTTCAGGCGCGTGCAAGACTTGCGCCGAGATCATGACTCATGGACCCTGACAGTGAGAAATGAAAAAACGGGCGACCACGGAGAAGTCAAAGCCAAATTTGTTTTCATTGGTGCTGGTGGTGGCTCACTACCCTTGTTGCAGAAATCGGGCATTCATGAAGGTCGAGGCTATGCCGGATTTCCCGTAAGCGGAATCTGGCTTCGTTGCGACAAACCGGAAATCTCATCTCGCCACAATGCAAAAGTGTACGGAAAAGCTGCGGTTGGCTCACCACCTATGTCCGTACCGCATCTTGACACTCGCCATGTGGAAGGAAAAGTCTCATTGCTCTTTGGGTCCTATGCCGGCTTCTCGACTAAGTTTTTAAAACATGGTTCCTATCTAGATTTATTCACTTCGCTCGATCCGGAAAATATTATTCCGCTATTGGCTGTTGGCAAAGATAACATCGCCCTTACCGAATATTTGATCGGGCAAGTAATTGAATCTCCCAAGGAAAGATTCGCTTTGCTGCGTGAGTTCTTTCCCGAGGCGCAAGAAAAAGATTGGAGACTGGAAGTTGCTGGTCAGCGCGTGCAAATCGTCAAGAGAGACCCCAGGCATGGTGGCATCCTGCAATTTGGTACCGAACTGGTTACCGCTAACGATCGCTCCCTTGTCGCCATGCTTGGAGCATCGCCTGGGGCTTCTACCGCGGTTTGGATCATGCTCGACGTCTTGCAGCGGTGCTTTGAAAATGATCTTAAAAACGGCTGGTCAGAGAAGCTCACTCAGATCATCCCCTCCTTTGGCAAATCGTTGATCGATGATCCGGAACTTTGTCGCCAGGTCCGTGCTAGCACGGCGGCAGTACTCAAGCTTGAGAATGTGTAAGTGATGATCAAAGCGTATAAACTAATTACAGGATCTGGTGGGAACTCGCACGTGATTCGTGGAAGCATCATCAATCACGAAACGATAACTGCCGAATCAATTCATTTTGAGGAATCTCCGGCGCATTCCTCTCTCGATTGGCACAACGCACCAACCAGACAGTATGTAATCACGCTCTCCGGGATCTTGGAATTCACGATGCGTGGCGGCGAGACCTTCACTATAAATCCCGGAGAAATTCTGATCGCTTTGGATACAACAGGTTCCGGACACAAATGGCGATTGATAAACAATGAACCATGGAGACGAGCATACGTTGTGTTCAAGGAAGATGTAACACCGAACTTTCGACCAGACTAATAGCCGACGATCTTGACGTTGTTTTCCACCGGGTTACGACCAATAATCAGCTTGTTCGCTGGGAAATCCGGGTCTGGATAACCAAGCGACAATCCGCAGATGATCGATAGTTCTCTTGGAATAGCGAGCTCTCTGTATAGGACTTCGGGATAACCAGCCAGCGCAACTTGCGGGCACGTTCCCAGTCCCCGGGCGGTAAGGGCTAGCACCAGTGTTTGCAAATACATCCCGACAGCCAAGATATCTGGAGGACCCAACTCTTTGTCAATGCAGACAATGCCAACCACTGGTGCGCCAAAGAACTCCCAGTTGCGCAGAACGGCAGCCTGCCTGCCTTCCTTGTCCTCGCGAGGGATTCCCATACCGACGCCGTAGACTTGAGCACCCAGGTCCACACGGAAATGCTTATAGTGCTCGGGCAGAGGCGGAACATTAGGAGGTCCGGCTCGAGCCACTGTGAGCAATGCCTCTTTTAGCCGATCGCGGACCGCCCCCGTGGCCATAAATAGGCGCCATGGTTGAATGTTTGAATTCGAAGGAGCGTGCTGGGCGAGCGCCAAGCACTCGTCAAGCAAATCCTTCGGCACAGGGCGCGGCAAAAACTTTCTAATTGAATGCCGCCCCATGATCGTTTTGTCGAGGTCATACATACCGATCGCCTCTTCTGGAGAATTGAGAGTTTGATCAATCCTCATTTACCAGCCACATCGATGACAACTCGAAACCTGGCTTTGCCACTCATCATGCGTTCGTAGCCATCCGCAGCGTTTTCAAATGAATACTTTTCGACCATCGGTCGAACACCGAAGCGAACGGCAAATTGCATGCAGTCCTCAGCGTCTTTTGCCGTTCCGCCTGGCCACCCCATAATCTGGCGATGCCCGTGAATAAGCTGGAGTGGTACGAAGTTAACTGGTTCACTGTCGATCCCGACAATCATCAGTTTTCCTCCAACTGCCAAAGCATCAACCCAGGGTGACATAGCTTTCGAGCTAGCTGCAGTTGCGAGAATAACATTTGCTCCACCTGACGCTTTTAAAGATGCGACGGCATCATTAGACTCCGAATCCAGATACTGATTGGCACCAAGTTTGCTGGCAAAAGCTGCTTTGTCTTTCCCGCGGGCAATAGCAACTGTATAAAATCCCATGTTCTTTGCAAATTGCACTGCCAGGTGCCCAAGACCACCGATGCCGAGAATTGCTACTGTGTCACCAGGTTTCGCGCCTGCGTTGCGCAGCGCATTAAACGTGGTTACGCCTGCGCACAACAGAGGCGCCGCATCGAAATCATTTAGAGCGTCCGGTATGGATGCACATGCCGATTCAGAAAAAATGGCGTATTGAGCGCATCCACCATTTAGGTGGAAGCCGGGCACCTTCAAATTTAAGCAGCTGATGAAATCGCCACTACGGCATGGGTCACAGTGTCCGCAATGTTCGCCATGCCAACCTATAGCGACTCTGTCGCCAATCTTGAGCCTGACGGCACCAGGTCCTTTAGATTCAACGCTTCCCGCGATCTCATGGCCAGGCACAATGGGGTATTTAAGTCCCGGGAAGGAACCTTCCACGGCCATGCTATCGCTGTGGCAGATGCCACACGCGGATACCTTTACAAGAACCTGATCACCTTGCAGAGAGGGATAATCGACCTTCTCAATAGAGAACGGGCTCTTGGGTCGCGCGATGCGAACTGCCTGACCAGACCTGGTTGAAACTGATGTTTGTCGGTCCATGGCTCTTCCTCCAATTGCGGGGTACTCTGCAATACTTCAGCGTAGTCACTGCCCTCAACCAACCGGCATCAGGACATGGCATCCAAGAGCAGTGTTCCATCACACAGCAATACCGGCCAGACAAACACAGAAGTTACTCCATTCGTCGCGCAAATTCAAGTCGCTGAAGCGACATCGCGACACCTTGCTCAGATCGCCTGAATTGCTCGGCTTTCACGCCGCCGCTAACACGTATGTTTCACCCGCCGGTGCAGAACGTCCATTCTACAAAGGTTACGCTTGCTGTTACAAAGATCACGAGTCTTGGCATAGGGAAAAGCCTAGGAACTTTGGGCTGTTAACAGGCTGTTTTCTGAGTAGCGATCTTTTTATGCTTGGCAGCATCACTAACCACACAGGTGATTAAGTTGCGAAGCAGTCCTCCTCGTCTTGCAGAAAGAGAAATGTTGCCCAAGTCCCCGCGGCTGGCAGCAGTATTGTCTGTGGTGCCGGGACTCGGTCAAATATATAACGGCCAGACACGAAAGGGTCTGCTTTTTTTGATCGCTGGCTTGCTCAATTTCTTAGTCCTCACGCTTTGGTCGATCAGGCGGCCATTGCTATCGACTTGTTCAACCGTTGCCGACGCCCTACATTTCAAGTTGAACGAACAACTTTCGACGCTTTGTCTGGATGAACACATGGCATTTCGACAGACTTGGATTTTGTTCACGCTCTCCCTCTCCTTTACTATCTTTGCCGGGCGAGATGCCATTCAGCATGCTCGTTCTATGAAGAGGCAGGAGATTTACAGACCATTCGTCATCGAGATCAGCGAAGCAGCAATTGGCTCTTACATCATTCATTTGGCTTTCGTCACCATCGCCTTTATTCTCGTATTTCTATTAATTGTGCCGCCCGCGCCGCACAGTCAGGTGACGGAAATTCAGTTTCTTGAACAGCAGTCAAAGCCAAATGAAAAAGTAAAGTCTCAGCACTATCAGTCTCTAAAACCTGTCGAGGCTTCCGGCAAACACGACCCAAAAAAGCTTATCACCGCCAGCGCGCTAGGCTCGCATTCGGAAAAGGCCAACGTCAGTCAGCAAGCTATGCAGCCGATCAGGCCAATAGTTAAACCTCATCCCACACCTCGGGCAAATCCAAGCGAAGCACCTCCCGCAGTGCCCACACCACTGGCGCCTTTGCCGAAAGCGGACCTGCCCATGCCGGCAAAACCATTACCGAAGGCAGCACTGCCGGCAGTGCCGCGTCCAGCTGAGGCGCCACAGAGGCCCGTGCCCTTGCCTATGCCGATAGCGCATTCTCAGATGGCTGCCGCCCCAATTGCTACCGATTTAACGCCAACGGCAACAAAGCCCACGCAGATAATGCCTGAGCCTGCCGTATCAAGGCATTTGCCATCACAAGGATCCGCAAGCGCTCCACAACCGACGGTGCCTCGCTCACTGGCTAGCTTGCCCAGTGCCGACTTCACTCGCTTGCGACCATCAGCAGGCGATCGAGGGTCTGCGCGAGAAGGTGTGGGCACATCGCAAGAAAATCCTCGCCCGCAGGCCGATAACCAAGTCGAAACCGGCCAGGATATTAACTGGGCCCCTTACATGGCAGACTTGCAACGCCGTATCAAACGGAGCTGGTTTCCGCCACCAAATACAATGTCACGTCGAGTAGTCGTTCTTTTCAAAATCCATCAAGATGGAGAGCTGTCTGATCTGAGAATTGAGCGCTCTAGTAGTCTGCCGAACTGTGATAATGCCGCCCTCAAGGCAGTCGAAAGTGCTGCACCATTCAGACCGCTGCCTGCCGGCCAAAAAGGACCTGTCGATATACAGTTCACTTTCGACTATAACGTTTTTAACGGTGGCAACGGCACAAGCTTCAAAAGATTTTGAGAACTACGAGCAGAAAGTAATCAAGCAATCTTTTCGATCGTACCGGTCATTTAGATCGTAGTGGTTACGATCGCAGATGTCTTGCCGACTACAACTAGTCGGCTGTCTTTGAGTTTCGCCATATCGGCGATCTTGGCCGCCAGAGCAAGAGCTTGTTGCCTCAACTCTGGGACAGCGACGCTCTCCAACAACTCGGCTTTGAGCAAAGGACCGATTGCCAATAGTCCGACAACAGAACTGCCGAATTTGTCGAGAAGCTGTCCGTCAGCAGAAACAGCAATGCCGGTGCCCAGACGATGCGGCGCCACCAGCCCTCGTCTGAGCAGATTTGCCAAAAGCACACTATCCACCTGCTTGAGAGACGATTGAGGCCCTGTGCAGTTGATCACCTTATTCACTGTGATCGTCATCGCCTCCGCTTTGCCGCGCTCACTAATTATCACCGCCAACCGCCGGCCTTGATAGTCCGGCAATTCGCTTATGGAAATAATTCTTCCAGCCAGAACTGTCAGCTGTCCAGTTGAACATGCGCCTGCCACCTTGCGCCCTATATCTGGTGCCATGCGGTGACGATGAACTTCCCAGTAAGTGAGCAAATGATTGAAAAATCTGCGTTGCTCTTTAGTTGACAGCGACTGCCACCATAATTGCGTGGTTGAGCGCAGTCCATCGATGATCTGACGCCAGGTGTCTCCGTCAGCGCTGGGCATGGCTTGACTAATTTGCTGCCTGACAGTCTTGAGCGCGGACAGCGCAGATTTAGACGTCGATGCAAACGGCGGCCATGCCTTGAAACTTTTCCATATGCACGCGGGGGAGCAATCCATGTCTCGATAAGGCAAAGATAGAGCCTTTGTGTCCTGCGCGTTTGAGTTCGATGATCTTGTCTACCGCGGTAAGACCGGTGCCGACGATAAGAAGATCGTCGTCTGAAGCGATCTTTTCGATAGCGCCTGGCTGCCACGGATTATGAATATAATTCTGGCATTCCATGCCAATGCCCTTAAGCCAACCGGGTTTCTTGCCGCTCAAATTTCCCAGAGCAAGCACTACGTAGTCGGTCTCAATTGGCTCTCTGTCAGACAGATAGAGGCGATAGCCTTCTTCTAGTTTCTGGATATCTATAACCTCGGACTGGACATGCGCAACGCTTGCACATCTGCTCTCTGCTTTTCTCAGCTCACTGGCAATCAGCCCACTGAGATATTCTCCGTACATCTTCCTGGGCAGAAAGCTCTCTTTGGAAACTGAATTGTCCTTGCTGAGTGCATAGTTGAGAAAGTGGTCGGGCTCGTCAGGCAATGCGCTCATTCCGGATGCCGGAACATTCAATAAATGCTCGGGACATGTCGTGCTGTAGGCCAAACCTCGTCCAAGCTCACGCCTTGGTTCAATAATTGTAATGTCCAGCGAGGCTATGCGTTGTCTTAATAAATGTACAGCGGTCATCGCTCCGCTGTAGCCACCACCGACGATGACAATACGTAATTGCTGCAAAGACATCATTTTCTCCTCCTCATCGTTTCCTGCCATCATTGTGACCGACGACAAGCCGGCCGTCCAATTAAGAGGTCTGATGAGTCATAAGCAAATCTTTGGGCTGGCAAACTCGGCTTCTCCACTGCGTTTCTGGTATTTGTCTTGTAAAGCTCAATTTGCATGCGCGCTGTGGGCAAAGCGTTTGAAGCTCATAGCCAGCCGAGACAGGTTCTTATCCCGAGACAATACGAAATCGAAATTGCGCTTGATGGCGCCGATTTCTAATCTCGCCATATGTAGCTGGTCGAGCGCGATCTCATTCTTCAACGCAGACACCGACACGAAAGCGACGCCCAGACCGCTTGCCACAGCGGCTTTAATGGCCTCAGTAGAATCCATCTCCATTAATATGTTCAAGTCGGCAACCGACAAGCCGGCATCCTTAAGCACTTTCTCAACAGTCGATCGCGTGCCCGAGCCGCTTTCCCTCATTATTAGCGGTGCCAGTTTCAGATCGTCCAACGTCCACGGCTGCCGACTGGCTGGCGCCCAGGTATCGTCTTTGGGAATAATGAGAACAATCTCGTCCTGACAAAGCAGCTCTGGTTTCAGACTACGTCTGGGAACGTGACCCTCGACAAGCCCTAAATCTACGCGCCCTTCCTCCACCCACTCGGCGATCAACTCCGTATTGCCCGAAAGTAGTTTGAAGGCAACTTTGGGATGCTTCTGCGCGAAACTGCCAACCATCTGCGGCAGGACATATTGCGCAATGGTTGTAGAGGCACCAATAATCAAGTTGCCGCGCTCCTCTCCTTGAAGTGCGCTTATCTCCTCTCTGGCCGTCTCAGCAATTTTCTGAATTGCTTCAGCATGAGGCAGGAGCAATCGCCCGGCGTCAGTGAGCGCAATTTTCTGACCACTGCGATCGAAGAGAGCGCAGCCCAGCTCCTGCTCTAAAGATTTGATTTGCAACGTCACTGCCGGCTGCGTCATGAAAAGCGCCTCGGCAGCGCGAGTAAAATTGCCATGCCGAGCTACTTGCAGAAACGTTCTCAGGCGAGTGTCTTCCATAAAGACGTATCAATCTGTCATCCAACTATCGGCAGGGGCGGATCGTAAATTACCATCATGATCATATTTCCAGATCCGGTATTGGATATGGTGTGCCATTCTCCGGCTTTGACCTTGATCAAAGTGCCTGTCGACAGAGGCCAGGTCTTCCCGTCAATTTCAACTTCTCCGGTACCATCCATTACGTAGATGGCGTGATTCCACTTCTCAACATGTCGTTTTGAAGCAATGCCAGGAGCAAATCGCGCCATTGTCATGCTATACGCGGTCGTGTAGCTAGGATCGTGCACAAGTGTTTTCTCGCCGAAAGCGTGTCCGATCAATCCCGGCAATCCTTTCGGATCATGCCAGGGAAGTTCGTCTACCGAGAATACCTTTTCTTGCGTTTGTTGCATTTTCACTCCTTCGGGGTTGTGACCCAAGGCTTTTTGTGAGACGTGTCTCGATGAAGACCACATTTTACTCCGGAAGAATTGGTTTGTTCCCTCGCCCAATGGATGAGCTAATTATTCGCTATAAAGCCCACGCCAATATCGTTTTCGGAAGTAGCATGATCAATCGATGGCAACCCGAACCTTGTGGTTTTACATAGTTTTCGGCTAGGATCTACTACTCAAACGGGCGTGATCAGGTAGGAGAACTCACGATGGCTAAAGTTGTTTGTGTACTTTACGATGATCCAATCAGCGGATATCCTCAATCTTACGCCCGAGACAATATTCCCAAGCTCGACCACTACCCGGGTGGTCAGACGCTGCCAACGCCACAGAAGATTGACTTCAAGCCTGGGGCGCTCCTGGGCAGCGTCTCCGGAGAACTCGGCTTGCGGAAATTCCTTGAATCGAAAGGGCACACTTTCATTGTTACCTCTGACAAGGACGGCGCCAACTGCCGTTTCGAGAAGGAGTTGGCAGATGCGGAGATAGTAATTTCGCAGCCGTTCTGGCCTGCGTATCTAACTAAAGAGCGCATTGCCAAAGCTCCTAAGCTGAAGCTGGCAATCACTGCCGGCATTGGTTCGGATCACGTTGACCTGGAAGCAGCAATGCAGCACCGCATCACTGTCGCCGAGGTTACTTACTGCAACTCTATTAGTGTGGCCGAGCACGCAGTGATGATGATTCTGTCTCTTGTGCGCAATTATCTTCCATCACACGAGTGGGCAGTGAAGGGAGGTTGGAACATTGCCGATTGTGCTGCCCGTTCATATGATGTCGAGGGCATGCACGTTGGATCGGTGGCTGCTGGTCGCATCGGGCTGGCAGTTCTGAGGCGCCTCAAACCGTTTGACGTGCGTCTGCACTATTTTGATCGCTACCGATTGCCCGAGTCGACGGAAAAAGAACTCAATCTCACCTGGCACAAGTCGGTTGAAGATATGGTGCAAGTCTGCGATGTGGTGACAATCCACTGCCCATTGCATCCCGAGACCGAGCATCTTTTCGATGAGAAAATGATCTCAAAAATGAAGCGTGGCGCTTACATCGTCAACACCGCACGCGGTAAAATTTGCGACCGCGATGCGATTGCCCGTGCACTCGAAAGTGGCCGACTCGCTGGATATGCTGGTGATGTGTGGTTCCCGCAACCACCACCGGTTGATCATCCCTGGCGCACCATGCCGCACAACGGCATGACGCCACACATCTCTGGCACGAGTTTGTCCGCACAGAGCCGTTACGCTGCTGGCGTGCGCGAAATATTGGAATGCTGGTTCGATGGTCGGCCGATCCGCAACGAGTATCTGATCGTCGACGCTGGCGCGCTTGCTGGCGCTGGCGCACATGCTTATACGGCCGGGAATGCCACCGGTGGCTCCGAAGAAGCTGCTCGCTTCAAGGACTCACAAGCCAAGGCAATCCGGAAGTAACGAGCCGCTTGTACAGATACTTACGCGGCAATTTTACTGAGCATTGAGAGGGAGTGACCGTAAAGTCCAGGATTGAGTTAGTGGATCTGCTCAAGGGTAGATGGACCGCTTCCGGAGTGAGAATCTATTTTCATTGGCCACTGATTACTGTTGAAAGGAACCAACGGTGGAAGAATAGCTTGTTGACCACGTTTTGTTGCTTCAGACTTAATGGCTAAGCGCCCTGCGCCGCCAAGCAGGTCGTAATCCATTAGACGATCATTGCCGAAAAATGATTTTGCCAGAGCGCGATCGGAAAGGATGTGGACAAAGGTGTTGATCATGTCCTCGCGCGTGGCGTTGGCACAGCTTGTTTCCATTAAGAGCAGGCGATCATTTATCGCTTTCTCCCCCATGAGCTGGACAAGGATAGTAAAGAAGATATTGTTTTGCCGCGTTACGTAGCTGCAATTAACAAGTGCGTATGTTTTGTCCCAATCGGGTCCAAGCATCTCTTTCCATTGCTCCAGCACCCTGTACCAGTGAGCAACTTGAGCTGAAGCGGCGATCGCGATCAGATTTTGAATTTCTGGTCTAGCACTATGAGCAAACGTGATCAGATCGTCATAGCTGAACGAGGATTTGCTCAAGCACTTATCGACAAAAGGCAATACTTGATCGTTCAACGTCTTTTTGAAGAGCGCCTTTTGCTGATCGCTTACATTTTCCAGACGGTCGATAGAGTTTGATGCATTCTGGATATAAGTGCGGTACACGCGCAATTGCCCAACCCAGCTTTTATTCACTTCTGAACTATTGCAGTATGGCGCTAGAAGATCATAAATGGCCAGTTCGCTGTGGGCCACGAATTTCGCCATTTTATACACCGCAGGTGGTGGTGGCGCCATAAGTGGTGCATCCTTTCCCGGTCGATATAAAGCAAAATTGCCTCCGTCGCCGTCGGACATGGCAATGATAAGCGGAATGCGTTCCCTCAAGTGTTTTTTGTAAAGCGCCATGCTTTTTTCATGGACCGGAAACATACCCTCGTTCAGACCCGACAGTGTGTCCAGAGCTTCTTCGCCTTTGGCTTGACCTTCTTGCTGATCAAGGACAGTCATTTGCATATAGGCTGGAACATCGGCGCCAGCCGACCGAACCGTCGAAATCGCAATTATGGCAGCGAGAATAACACCGATTGGCACAATCCTTTGCTTTGATTGACGAGCGTTCACATGCGTAATTCCTCGAGATTAGTGCTGCTCAGAACTTCCAAGATCAGAATGGAATGGACGAGTGTCCCTTGTGTATTTAAGCTCTTTCAATTCCTCTTCGTCCATAGCCGTCATAATAATCACGGGATAAACCAAAGTAAAGATCGAAAGAGCACGCACCCGCACATCAAGGTTTTATTTGTCAAATTAGCGGTGGCTCTAAGATAGTTGCCGAAAGCTTCTTCGGAACGTTCAAAACCGAGCTGACCAGTCATCAAGGATAGCCAAATGACCAACAGATCAATGATCTAATTTCCGAAACTGCTTGAATACTACCAAGCATTGCTTGGCTTTCGCTGGTTCTTTCAGTTGTTCATAAGCCTCAATTCGCAAGATCATCGCGTCGCAAAAACCAGGATCTAGTGCCAGACACTGATTGCAATACAACAAAGCGCTGCGATTGTCGGATAGCGCTAAGCTGATCTCAGCACAAGCGGCAAGTGCATATTCGGGATAAGGACCGCGCTTAGTTCGTGGCACGAGGACAAGATTCACGTCCTTGTGAAACAGAAGCGCTATTGACAATCTTCAATTATTTACAGCATGTGTGTTATCTAGGCAAGTTAATTCCAAGCGTGTCGAAAACCCGACAAGCCGACGCAATTCCTGCACGCCAATCACTAACCGTACAAGCTCTTCACGTGTTCGTGCACTTTCATGGATAACGGCGACGCGGCGTAAGCATCAGTTACCACCTCAATATAGGCACCGTTCGCCGCTTTTTGCGCGGACTCCAGTATCCGATCGAACTCTGCGCAAGTTGTCGCTCGTGCGGTCAGCCATCCATCACAGCCTAAGGCATGAGGAATTTCGGAGTAACGCCACTGGGCAATGTCGTTGTAGGCGGCCTTTGGATCGCGGCAAAGCAAACGCTCGATCAGATAGCCGGAATTATTGAGCACGAAGATAATTGGCTTTAAGCCAAGACGGCCGAATTGGCTAATTTCTTGCACAGTCAGTTGATGCGAGCCCTCACCGGTGATCAAAATCACACGCCGATCGGGCGCCGCCACTTGGGCACCAAACGCGGCCGGAGTTGCCCAGCCGATCGATCCCCACAATGTCTGATTATGGAACATCGCGCCTTTCGGCATCACTGCCAAGCTCAGACCCATGGAAGACGTGCCTGTCTCTGTAACGAGAATGTCGTTTGGCTTGAGGAAGTTTGCCCATCGTGGATAAAGCGCCGCCGCGCTGATCGGCTCATCACCGCTGCCCAAGATTGGTCCGAGGGAGGATGGCTTAATCTCTGTTACAACTTTGCGCTTGCTCACTCGTTTGGCGAGTGCATTGAGAATGTCGCCCATCTCCACATTTGGATAAACCTTCGAGCCGATGTGCGTGCGATGATGCCCGATCTGGATCGTCTTCTTTGGATCAATAGAGGCGGTAAAAGCACCAGTGCTGAAGTCGGTCATGAGCGACCCAACTTCCAGTATGCGATCGCATGACTCGACAAAGTTGCGTACAGACTCATCCATCAATTTGCCGGCGTACATGCCGATGTAGCCTGGCTGCTGCTCGTCGAGCACGGATTTGTCCATCATCATCGTGGCGAAGGGCAGTCCGGATGCATCGACGAGTTTCTGCAAAACATTACGCAGGCCGATGCGGCCACCAAAATGCCGGGCAGGATACAGGCGTTGCGCGCCTCATTCAATGCACTGGCAACGGCCTCAGTCGCCTCTGCCAGAGATTTAGGATCGCTTGTCGGTTGATCCAGAGTATGCGCTTTGCTGACCACCGGTTGGTTAGCCAGATCGCCAGGAAAAGCCATGTACACCGGGCGCCGATGATAGAACGCTTCAGCGATCAAGCGCTCAGTCTCGTAAGCTACATTCTGCGGAGTCATAATCGCAGACGCGCAGACTACCGGTTCAGTCATGCGCTGAAAGAGATTGAATTCACCATTTCCCAGAGTGTGATGGATAAGTGCGTGAGCAGCTTGCATCGGCATGTTCGGCATACCAACGAGATGAAACACCGGCAAATGTTCGGCATAGGCACCAGCGATGCCATTGATGGCGCTTAACTCACCGACGCCGTAAGTTGTGCAGACTGCGCCAACACCGTTAACGCGAGCATAGCCATCGGCTGCGTAAGCCGCATTCAGTTCATTGCAGCAACCAACATAGCGAATATCAGAATCCTTAACGAGTGCATCATCGATTGAAAAGGCGTAGTCTCCTGCTACGGCAAAGACATCCTTAACGCCGATGGCCCGCAAGCGAGCTAGCACATGTTCAATCACAGTTCGTGACATAACGACCTCCAACTAGATTATCTTTGCTCATCCATTGCCAGTTTAAATTGGGTTCGAATCAGACATTATGCACAAAATTTTGTTATCTTCCCTTAAATACGGGATTCCGTTTTTCAGTAAATGCTTTAATCCCTTCGGCATAATCTTCGCTGTCGTAAACTCGCCTGCGTAAACCTTGAATCATTTCAAAAGTCTCCGGCGAAATTGGGTAAGCGTTGGACAAGAGTCGAAACTGCTCTTTAATCACAGCGATGCTGAGAGCGGAATGGGAAGCTATGCGTTTTGCTATGTCCATAGTAAATCGCTCCAGATCTTCGGCAGCGACGAGATGGTTGAGGATGCCGAGATCTTTTGCTCTTTGGGCCGACACTGGCTCTGCTGTGAAGAACATCTCCTTGGCGAAGTTAATTCCTACCCTGTTCATGAAGTGTAAAACGCCGGAGGCATTGTAGGGTAGTCCCAGTTTGACCGGCGTGATTGCAAACGTGCAACTGGGATCGCCTATGACAATGTCTGCGGTAATAACAAGATCGCAAGCGCCGCCCCAGACGCCTCCCTGCACCATGCATATAACCGGACCGGGAAAAGCCTGGATATGGCGCATCGTCTCTTCCAGCGCATCGTAATAACCGAGCGGATCTCTTTTGGCGTTAAGCTCGGATATGTCATGGCCAGCCGACCAAACTTTCACTCCCGGATCAGCGCGCAAAATTGCCACTGCCACCTCTTTGTTTTTAAAGTCTGCAAGCGCAGCATTGAGGCCCTGCAGAAGTGGCTTGCTGAGGGCGTTTCTTTTTTCTGGATTGGAGATGGTGATCACACCGATCTTGCCTTGGACATCGGTTCGGACAGTTGAAGTTGCTGCCGACGTCATATCAGAGTCACCTCCTTCAGAATTGCACTCATTAGAGCTCGTGTCCTCTCCCAGCGCTTAGATCATACGGCAACGGTTCCATTAAACAAGAAGTCGCTTGAAAGTTATCAAAATGTAGCGGAAATTACATGTATGAGCTGGAATACATGGCAAAAGCGCTACATTTTATGATTCTGCGAAACGAGTCAACCTTTTCGTTTGGCCTTTCTCGCATTCGTAGGCTGATTCAACTGCGATTCTGCTTGGCACATATATTTTTTCAGTAATAATAAATCTCGAATCGCATGATCCAAACAAGCCGGCGCATGCGGGTCATAATTAGACGGAATAGATGAGACAAGATCCCCAAACGGTCTGTTGTTTTGTAAGAACTGCCAAATTACATTCCGACTCAATACACCAGGCGGAATTTTTCTATCCGCGGCAGCATCAAGCAATGCCTCCATGAATTGTCTGTCGGCACGAAATTGCACAATACCCCGCTCTATGGCGCGTTGACGTATCTTATTGCGTCCCCTGTCCAATGCCTTGCGAGCACTAGGTGATACGTCAGTGCCTGGCACCAGCTCGTTGTCGTATTTTCCAGTCATCTTGGTCTCCTCCTCCAAAACTCGGCTTCAGAAGCACTGCTTGCCTGGTCGGCATGAAAAATCCATAGAAATTCATCCCCCCATGCCTTGCTTCGAATTTCGACACCTACTTCAATTAAGCCATGCCTTAGAGCGGATAGCCCAGCTGTTTCCCCTTTCGCTTGGATTCATTGGAATCTCGACACCGGCAAGCAGAACGTCATCAATCTCATCTTGAGTAATCCCGTGCTCGAAGGCATCAGGCGCGTAAGCAGGATCATCATTGGAGAGCTCCGGGTTTTCTTCAGTCATTGAATGTTACTTTCCTAGTAGTACAGTGTACTACCGAACCTGCTATATGGCAACTGCTAGGCGCTATGCCAAAATCGTACTTAGAGATCAAATGTAATAATTTAGTTTTGTCCTGATGAATCAGTGGGTCCCGCATTCTGGCAAACTTGTTTACAATTTGAGGCGTAATCGCGAACTTCGAGCGTCAAATCTCAAACCGAATAAGCCCGTCCTTTATAGCCGCCTATGAGAAAAGTTAGCCAAATATCTGCGCTTAAGAGCTTCCGTGCTCAGATCTTCGATCTGATAGCTCCGGGCATATTTACTGAAAGTGGCTCCCTGCTGGAGGTAGCCCAGAACACTCCAGGACATCGCAAATACACGCGAAAAATGCTAATCGACTTGTTTGCTGAGCAATGCATGGTTTCGGCAACAGTGGCCTGGGACATGTTTATTTCTGAGCTTTTTGTTTGCTATATCAATCAAGACTGCACAAAATTTCGCGACGATATTGCGCAGAGAATTACAAATACGATGACAGAAAAATTCGGGGAGAAACTAGGAAGTCAAATTGTGTTAGGACCAATAAGTCATCTCACCAAGCGTCAAGTTAAGGGATGGCTGGATCCCCGCGAGCATAATATGACCTTTCGGAGGCTAACGATTTGGTGAAGGAGGCGCAAAAACTACTTGATAATGATCACGCAAAGAAATTCCGGTTACTCTCGCCGACGATGAGAACGTCGATAAACGCCTGGCGTGACATCAGAAACTACCTTGTGCACAAGAGTCCGGGAGCTTGGAAGCGTTTAAGCACAACATTGACGTCAGAAAAACTTGATAAGGCGTTGCGGTGGACCAAAAACTCGAGACGAAATGTTGGTGCATACCTAACGGCCACACCGGCCTGGCCAAGAACGTATGCGTCTGGGCCAAATAATGAATGCGATGCTTGAGATCGCAGAGAAACTCGCTGAGAAGTGACATGAACAAACAATATCCTCAAGCAGACAGAGCTTAGCTTCAATTGATGCAACAGTCTTTAAACTGTTCTGCTCAGAATCGAATACCATTGGCGCCGTGTCAAAGTAGAAACCCGAAGCACGAGGCTATGTCAATGAAAACAATTCGATCGATAACCTTGCTAGGGTTAATGTCAGCGCTAACGTCCTCATATATAGGGCCAGGTTTCTCGCAGCCAACACAGATCGCCGAGCCAAATCCACAATCGACTGCGGAATTCTTTGGTACGGAACACGCCAAGCCAGAAGAAAAACGCCGACTTGCCGAAAACGGCTGCAAATATGGTTGGTATGCGGTTAATCGAGGATATTTCTACAGCGCAGAAGAAGCTTTTTCGAAAGCGATTGAAATCGATCCTAGCTGTGCTTGCGGCTATTTTGGCATGGCTAGAATTAAAAAAATCAGAAAGGAAGATCAAGAATCTGCACGCTACTATCAGGAAGCAATTAAACGAGATCCGACTTTGGCTACCGCCGATAACGAGGAGAAGGTTAACGATCCAACCACACCAAAGTCACCAAGAAATCCTCACACAGACGCCATCGTTGCGACTAAGATGGGCTGGCAGTTCTTTGACGAAAAGAATTATGACATGGCGCTGAATTCCTTTCAGCTCGCCGTTGAGCAGGATCCCTCGTATTCCTCAGGTTATTTTGGAGTTGCTTATATCTATAGCATCCAGCACAAACTTGATCAGGCAGTTCATTATTATCGAGAGACCCTCAAACGTGACGATACATACCCACCTGTCTATGCGAACCTTGCTTTCGCATTGCTGCTGCTAAAACACGATGAAGAAGCGAAGAAGGTGCTGGACGAGGCATTGAAGCGCGATGCAAAGCAAGGTGATGCTGTGATGAATTTCGCCTGTTGCTACGCTGAGAGAGGACAATGGGATGTAGCCAAAAAATACTATGTAGACGCCGTTCGGAGAGGTTGCACTCCGCGTCCGGACATAGCAAAAGAGTTTAAAAAACACGGCATTACGGCGCCCGACAATTAATGTAAAACAGACGCCCTGAGACTATGCTTACCACACCTTAAACTGGCATCTGCTAAGATCCTGACCGCAAAACGTACGTGAAGCGGTTGTACCAACCAGAAAAAGCAATTCCATGAAAAGCAGATTCCTCGCAATGTTCTGCGCAGCGCTTCTCCTTTCAGGAGGTGCGTACAGCAACGCGGCTTCGGTACCAACGGCAGCCTCCCTGGAGACATCGAAGGCCGCGCCGACGGAAGGCAGCATTGTTACGCAAGCGATGGAGAAAGAGCTGGCTCGATCTTTTTCGAAATTGAAGAACGCAGGTCCTGCTCCTGTCTATTTCATTGCTTACCGCATTTACGACATCCAGTCGCTATCTTTGACATCAAGCTACGGCGGCTTGGAAGACACTCCGGAGGTAAAGCACAGCCGCCAGCTGAATGTTGAGGTGCGTGCGGGCAGCCCGCGACTGGACAGCAATCATCATGCCCGCAATGCCTGGTTAAGCATCTGGCGGGAGTCTGTTCCCGTGCCGGTCGAGAACGATGAGAACGCACTGCGCGCCATTTTGTGGAATGAGACAGATTTGGCATTTAAAAGTGCCCAAAAGTCTTTCAAGGAAGTTCAGGCTGACAAAGACGTATTGGTCGCTGAAGAAGATCAATCCAATGACTTTTCATCAGAGAAGCCTCACAGTTATACCGGCAAAGAAGAAAAGTTCAATCTCGACGTCGACACATGGCAAAACCGTTTAAGACATACTTCTTCCATCTATAAGCAATACCCGAAGATTACAGATTCGCACGTAACCTTGCACGCCACCAAGATCCGCCGTTATATCGTAACCTCCGAAGGCACTAGGTTAGAAGATGAGATGATCCAGTACAACCTATTCACGATCGCCAGTGCAATAGCTGATGATGGCATGCGTGTGTGGCTCTACGATCACGTCGAAACACCTACGGTCAAAGAATTGCCCGATGAGAATAAACTGGCGGAAATGGTGAATAACCTCGCTAAGTCCGTAGAGCAGTTGCGTGAGGCGCGCGTTGCGGAGCCATTTGCGGGACCGGCCATCTTGCGTCCCAAGGCAGCGGGAGTATTCTTTCACGAAGTGTTCGGCCATCGCGCCGAAGGACATCGACAGAAAGATGAAGAAGAGGGCAGAACATTTACAAAAATGGTCGGCAAGAAAATTATGCCAACATTCATTTCTGTTCGCGATGATCCGAGCTGCCAGAAGCTGGCGGGCAAACCACTTAATGGTTACTATCGCTATGACGACGAAGGCGTACCGGCAACAAACGTGGTTCTGGTCAGTCATGGAATATTGAAGAATTTTCTTTTAGGACGTTCACCGATTAAGGGATTCAACCAATCGAACGGCCATGGACGGTGTTCACCCGGTACAGATCCTGTTGCCAGACAAGGAAATCTCATCGTCGAATCCTCAAAACAAGTACCTTACACTCAGCTTCGGCAGATGCTGATCGCTGAGGCTAAGCGACAAGGCAAGCCTTATGGGCTAATTTTCGATGAAATTGCCGGCGGATTCACCATGACACAAACGTGGATGCCGCAGGTTTTCAAACTCATGCCTTTACGCGTTTATCGTGTTTATACAAATGGAAAGCCCGATGAACTTCTGCGCGGCGTATCAATAATTGGGACGCCGCTGGTGTCGCTGGCGACAATCATGTGCTCGGCCGATGACTGCGATACTTTTAACGGCAATTGTGGCGCCGAATCCGGCTGGGTGCCAGTATCTGCATCGTCACCAAGCCTGCTTCTCCAAACGCTAGAGGTTGAGCGACAATATAAGCAACAGAACAAGCCGCCACTTTTGCCACCACCTGTAAAAGGAAACTGATACATGAAAGCGGTATTGCTGTCATTGATTATTGCGCTTGCAGCCTCTGATATGAGGCCGAATGATGATGTTTTGTTTGAGGCAATGAACGACGAACTTGCGCGTTCAGTTGGGCAACTGAAAATCGAAAAACATGAAAAGCCATACTATGTTAGTTATTGCATCTGCGATTTCTCGACGCTTGATATAGATGCGTCGTTTGGCGCCATTACAGAGGATCAGCAGTCGCGACATAGAACACTGTCGGTAGACGTGCACGTTGGTAGTTATCAATTGGATAGCGGAAACATGCGTCGGGATTACTGGGACAACTTTATAGATCCTGGCACGCTGAACTTAGATGACGATTATTATGCTGTTCGTCACAAGTTATGGTTGAAGACCGATTCTGCGTATAAGCATGCTGTAGAGAATTTAGAAAAGAAGAAGGGAATACTGCAGGAGAAAAACGCCAAAGAACGTCCCGATGATTGGTCAAAAGAGCAGCCTTTGGTGCTGATTCAGCCGAAGCAAGAGTTGCTACCAGATCGCGATACATGGAAAGCTCGGGTCAAAAACTTGTCTTCGATATTCAAGGAATACCCGAAAATAAGACAGTCGACCGTAGGCTTGAAAGAATTTCTCGTCAGTAGATATTTCGTCAATAACGAAGGCTCAAAGAGCCGCGTAAACGAGCAACTCTCTGTTATCACGGCGACTGGCGTCGCCCAAGCAAACGACGGTATGATGATCGGAGACAGTGTTGTGATAGCCGCTTTGGACGAACATCACATCCCCCCAAACGACCAATTGGAGACAAGGATAAGGCAACTGGCCAAACGTCTTACCCAGGCGGCTGACGCCAAAGAATGTGAGATATATCAAGGTCCGGTGATGTTCCAAGGCGAAGCGGCTGCTGAATTTTTCAACAAGACATTAGCACCAAATGTGGTAGTAAAAAGACCTTCCGAAGAACAAAGGGTTGCGGAAGATATGAGCCAAAGCCGGATTGGTCGCCGCATTTTGCCTACTTTTATAAGTGTTAAAGATGATCCTGATCTTAGAGATGAATCAGGAACCAGATTGCCACAAAGCTACGATGTCGACGGTCAGGGTGTCGGTGCTAAGCCAGTTATGCTGGTTGAGAAGGGCATACTAAAGACGCTGCTTTCAAGCCGCTTGCCGACACTAAAAGTAAAGAGCAGCAATGGACATGCTCTTGAGGCAGACGACCGCCCCCGAATCAGCAATCTCATTGTGCAATCAGATACAAAGCTAGATCCTTCGAACATGAGAGCGAAGCTACTCGAATTCGGCAAGGAAGATGGACTCCACTATGTGCTGATCGTTCGTAAACTGAGCTGGTTGCCAAGGGCTGAGTTACGTGGCAGATACTCTTTTGACGAAGACGAAATGTGGAATGGCAATAATCGGCAAGATAGGATAGATCTGCCGTTAGCAGTCGATTGCGTGCGGTTGTACATATTCGATGGACATGAGGAACCTGTGCGTGGAACCGAATTTGCACCAAGTACATTGCGGATTCTGCGTGATATTGTGGCAACGGGCGACGATTCCCAGACGTATCCTCTAACAGATGGCGAGACCAGCATCACCACACCATCAATCATCTTGAGAGACGTTGAAGTTCAGAAATCCCGCGCAGATCTCCAAAAACCGCCGACGCTGCCGCACCCATACTTCGAGAAGCAAAACGCGAACTAGAACCGCATACATCAGATGAGTGCTTAGCCATGATAAGCAAATTAGTTGTGCAATGGAAAATGATGTTGATTGCTCTATGCAGTTTGAGTCTCCCTTGCTGCGTAATCGTTTTTGCCGACGACAGCAAGAATATTTCCGGCAACAAACAAACGCAGGCCGATCAAACAATGAACGAGCCGTCTGCTGCTGCGGAAACAGATCAAATTACCAAACCGAACACCGAAGGAGAATCGCAACGTGCTTGGAAGATTTGGCACCATCAAATTGATGAACTGCTGATCAAACGTGGAACTGAACTTTTCGGAAAATTCGGTTGCTATGGTTCGCTAACATGCGTAGTTCATTATGTGGTGACAAAGGACGGTAAGATTGTCAAAGTCGAACTGTCGGAAAAGACCGCCAATATGATATTTAATGCATTAGCCGAGGCAATCGTGAAGTCTCTACAGGATGACCCGGTTCTTCTATTTCCTGTCGGCTCTAATGCAGAACAAGTTGAAAAAGCCATTATATTCACGTGTCCGACATGTCCACGCGCATATGAGTATGTATTCTAGTATTGACAGTCACAAGATTAGCCGAGGTCACATAGAATCGGGCATTGCTACATGAATCGGCGTAACTTCCAAAACGGCGCAATAGCGAAGCTTCGGTCGTTACTTTGCATACTGCTGGTAACTGTCGCAATGTTCTCATTAACAGCCCAATGCGTGTTATGCCAGACTTCTGAGTCGATCCCGTCCTCGGAGACTGAAATGGATCGCGCCCGGCGCGCTCAAACCACCGACCAGCCCAGCGGAATAACAAGTCCTCAATATCCTGAAAGCTTTTACGAAATTTCCCGTTTGAATAAGCAGTTGCAGGGACTCTATCAGCAAGGAAAGTATGCAAAAGCAGAACCAATTATGCGCCATTACCTAAGGGTCTTGGAAGATAGTGGTGCCGATCCGACCACGGTTTCGCAAACTTATCTCAGCTATGCAAAATTGCTTGAAACATTGGGCAAAATCGATAGAGCAAAGATTGCTCGAGCGGCCGTGCGGCAAACTGGGTCTCCAAAATTTGGAATCATTGGAGTTAGATTCTCCAGACACCCAAACAGTTCATTACCGGTTGTCGACAAGGTGTTCGCCGGCGGCCCAGCTGCCAAGGCCGGCTTCAAGGAAAATGACGCCTTGATCGCTATCGATGGAATAAGCATTCCATCTGACTGGCTTTTTGCAGAAGTCGCCGGCTCGATTTGCGGTAGAAGCGGAAGCGAAGCGAGATTCAAGGTGCTTCGCAATAACAAAGTTATTTCACTGAAATGCGTTCGTGCATCAATAGACTCACTAGATAATCCTCAGTTGCGAGACCAATATCTTAAACAGAGATGACCATTGCGATATCGGAGATGAACGCGCCACGATGATCGAAGACTCGACGGAAATTGAAAAGTCACGCTAACGTTCTCACTGAACTAACATATAATTACGCCACCTTCATGAGGCTATCGAGTGACATCCGACCAAGACATCGTGAAATTTGGATTCAAGAAATCTCTTGCCGCGACGTGGATCACCATCAGAGATTATTGGTTCATTTTGATGACGACTGCTTTTCTGCGCGAACTGATATCGATTGTCATGGCCGGTTTGGTGTTTATGTTGCTCGGAAATTTGAGGATCTGGAATATTACGATTGCACTCCTCGTTAGATTTGTAGTGTGGTCCGCGCTGCAAGGAGGATATCTCAGGCTTTGCCTCAATGCTACTAAGAATGACCAGGTGAAGTGGAGTGACCTCTTTTCCGGTCTGCGATTTTGCTTGCCAATGCTATTGGCTACACTCTGCTTTTCGGTAGCAGTCGCGTTTGGCCTAGTTCTGCTTATTGTCCCGGGATTGATTCTCTTGGTTAGATTTTCGCTCTTCGGATTAGTATTAGTCGATCAAAACGCAGGTCCGCTGAAATCCTTGCGCACGAGTCATCGAATGATTACCGGGTTTGCCAGGTATGCAGCCGGCTTCCTGCTCCTTTATGTCATAGGGGTACTTATTTCGGGATTGCATTTGGCCTTCGAACCGTTTCTCGTTATCGCGCTGTGTGTGCTCTATAACCACATCAGAGCGCACGAGGTGATGTTATGAAAAGCGCCTTTGCAATCTTAGGAATAGCCATACTATCCATTCTCATGACCTTCGTACTATTAATCATTACACGTCTGTTTGTTGAATCGCGCTACCTTCCGACTAATACGATGGAACCGACACTCGCCGTTAATGACCGCGTGGTACTCGAGAAATCATTTCCCTACCTGCACAGACCGTACGTTCGCGGAGAAATTATCGTCTTCTATCCACCACCAATAGAACTGGGCGGAAGAGATTTGAGTTGGAATGTAATGCCAACCTTGGGAAGACTAAGCGTGCTACCGTTCTTTCCGTACGAGCCAGCCTTCATAAAACGAGTGATCGGGCTGCCAGGAGACTGCATTCGCATAGTTAAAGGACAGGGCGTATTTGTGAACGGGAAACTGTTGGACGAGACCAGCTACGTAAAAGAGCCGGTAAATTACGACTTGAATATTTTGGGAGATATTGGCGGACGAAGCGTGACGAATCAAACCATTCGTCCTTACAGCGATCCAAGCAATATCACCAAACCGATCGTCGTACCGCCCGGTCAGCTCTTCGTGTTGGGCGACAATCGTAACCACAGCGAAGATAGTCACGTATTCGGTCTGCTAGATGAACAACGCGTGATCGGTCGCGTAATACTTAAATTCCCGAAGCTTGAAATTATCGATCTACCAAAATATTAAGGTGCTTGGCTTGGGGGATTTTGCCAATTAGAAAATGTCGGGCGAATGGCTGGTGCGAGGAAATCTCCATTGATCCTCAGAAGGCGTCTGTTTCTTCTCGCTGACTTCGTTTAGCCCAGTGGTGGCTCTTGTCGCAAGATCGCCGACGCTGGAACGCGCCAAAATCCATTCGTATTCCATTTTGCTTTCATCGAATCGTTTTAGAGACTGAAGGCAAAGTCCCCTTATATAGTGCAATTCCTCAAGTTGATATGGATAGATGATCTTCGCTTTCTTCAACATCAGCAGCGCGCGTTTGTAATCTCCGCACTCGAAACGCTCAGCCGCTGGGGCCATGGCCCGGGAGACATAAATGCTTAGTGTAATGTGGTCCTCAACTCGCCCGTAAGCGGCGAAGCCTACGAAGAACGAGGTAGCAATGACGCATTTCAGCAGCAAAGCATTGAATTTAGTAAGCATGGAGAGTTGTCGTATCCTCGCAACTTCAATGCTTGCACTGAATGTTCATTTCGACAACTCGGTATACACGAATTAGATCGGGAAATAGAGCAATTCGATCGTCCGCCGGCATGGCGAGCAGTCGCAAAATAACTTGCGTTAAGTGCGTTCCGGTCCTAATATTGTTTTTGACTTTCACCCGGTCACAACGTATGAAAATCAATTCGAGGATAGCTCCGTTCCTCGCGCTCTTTGCGATATTCGCTTGTTGCCACGTCATAGCTTCCGACGGCAAATTGCCTGGTTCTCCGGCGGAAGTTAACGCACGTCAGCAAAAAATTGCCGAATTCAACCAGCCCGTGGCCACCAATCCTAAAGACGCGCAAGAATATTGCGTGCGCGCATTTTTGCACAACATTTGGGAGGAATATCGACAGGCCATAGAGGATGCTAATCATGCCATTAGCATCCTGCCAAGTTGTAGGGCTTATCAAATTCGTGGCTGCGCTCGCACCGCACTGGGACAAGTTCAAGAAGGCATAGAAGATTTCGACGAAGCCATCCACTTGGACCCTAAAGACTATTGCGCTTACAGTGATCGAGCGTTCGCCCACGGACTGCTCGGAAAGTATGAAAAAGAAATTGACGACTGCAACTCCGCGATAGAGCTGCACGCTTATGGCGTTGTCGCCTTTGTCTATAGGGCATCGGCATATGGTGAGCTTAGGCAGTACGAAAAGGAAATTGACGATTGCAGCCAGGCTATCGCCATCGCTCCTCGTTGCACAGCGGCATATCTTGCACGCGGTCGCGCGTTCGCGCACTTGGGACATTACGACAAAGCAGTGAGAGACTTCGGCGCGGCAATGTTCAGTCTTTATGACGCCACATCCATCGCCATTTTGCTTCCATCTTTGCTACTTTGGTTGTTACTGATCGCCGCGTCGCGCAAGAAGCGAGTTTTGCCCCAAAAGATAGATCGATATCTCCTTTTGCACAATCCTTTTTTCACCGTCATCAAGGGCGCGCCGCCTGAATGTTACCCAGCTAAACAACTTCATCCGCCCTTGATAGGTCAGATTGCGATTTATCTTATCGCCATTCTCTGGGCCGGCTGTGTTCTGGGTTGGTGCTCCTTACATTCTTCGTGGAAGGAGGATGTTCATTGGGTAAATTGTTGTTTTTTGAATGTACGGGTCTGCATTCTCTGCACTCTGCCAATCTTCTATGGTTTGCAATTTCTCAATCATCAGAAAATGCTCTCTCCAAAATTCCGGAATATGACATTCGGAACCGGAGCTCTGTTCAATACTTTTGTCCTTGCCTGGCTTTTGCTCTGGCTCTTACCTTCGATGATATTGCTTATGTCTCCCGCAACATCAATTGATTATTGGCTTCTTAAGCTTTTAACACGAATTTCTGTATCGCTTTCGACTGTTGCTTCAAGTCTAGCCGGAATCACCCTGGCGTGCCTCGCTTATGTCCACATAGTCGTCGGCCGTCATGGTGCAAAATTGGCAAATGACTACAAGTTGTTGACGAGTGATGCTTTTAACGTGAATAAATTCGCCACCATGACCGATCAGGCTTTGCATGACTTAACGTCACTTGCTCTAACCGTCGGTGATCTCGAAAAAGCGGACCTACTTTCGCAATTTCTTTTGGAGCGAGCCGAGAAAAGCAATTCAGGCACGGCTTTTGCCTGAAAAACCTGCTTTGAAAAATAACCTGGGCTTGCTTGTCGAAAAACTCGTCCAAGCGTATAGAGGCGAATACGCATTGGGAAGGCCTGAGGAGGCTGTCCATGAAACTAAGTACTACAGAGCTCAAAGCAAAGAACGTCGAGAAGATATTGCAAGCTGCCAAATCTGACCCAGATGGAGCGGCTGCCGCACGGAAGCAAATCGACCAGGAGCTTTCCGGCATGAGCCCGAAAGAATGGCTGGCTACGCTTAAGCGTGCCGATCACCTGAAACAAGTCGTTGATCGAAAAGCGGGCAAGACAGTCGGACTCGATCTGATGGTCAGGGAACAGCATTTCCCTGGGGACACGCCCCAATACAATCTTGGCATAAACAGAAAAGACACCGCGGACGGACACTCAATAAAACTGCTTGAGATTCCATTCTGGACGACAATCACCGATCGGTTTGCCGGCGGAAAAGAGACACTAAGATCAGACTACTACGATGGGAGTGGACAAATCACAACTATTAGTCTTAGCCCGAATGGTAAACAGATTGATCAAACGCATCATTGGAAACCAGAACTTGACGTGACCATTGACCGCGACAAAATGACTTTAACAATAACCAAAGACAACAAAACCGAAGTCACGTCCCTGGCACCACCGGTTATCGTTGCACAAAGATAACTAACCAGATATGGCCTCATATGATACTTGCGCACAGCAAGACAAGACAATTACAAAAGATAATCGAGCGCCGGTCAACGATTGCTCGATTGATTCAATTAATCTTTTTGAGCTTTACGGCAAGAGGTTGCAGTCGGCAACCGCTGGTTGCGTGACTGGCGATCCACTGATTTTCAATAGCAGCGATCTATATGCCAATAGTTGTTTCAATGCCAACAATGCCAGCATTGCCAACATTGAACTTCATGGTTCTGCAAAAGATGTTCGTGCGCAAACAGGCGATCGAAAGCCGGCTGTTTCTGATGCACTGGCGAAAAACAGACAAGAGCTGCTCGAACATGCTAAAGCACATATGAGTGAGCAGGAATTTGAAAAGTTCCAGGCCGATATGAAGCAGTTCGAAGGGAGAGCGGCCGAAGCAACATCCACCTCTTAGGCCAGAGCAAATTGCCGATACGTATAGACAATTAGACAGATTGCTAACTTGTGAGGACAATAAGCCAACTACGGTCGACGACCGCCGCTGTCTTGCGCAACAAATCATCAGTCAAGCAGCCGATCCAAGCAGGATCTGCCAGGGAAATCATGACACATGTGCCCCGACCGCTATCGAAATAGGAGCTTATATTCGCCACCCGGAAGCTGCTGCCAGGGCGGTTGCCGACGTTGCTCTGACCGGTCAGTATAAGGCGCTAGATGGTACTACAGTTAAGATCGATCCTACCGAACACGAGAAACCATCAAGTAGTGATACGAATCCGCGCAGTTACGCCAGCCAGATTTTTCAAGTGACAGCTGTTAATGTCGCATTGCAAGTGGATTATAAGAATGGCTATTCGAAGCAAGCGGGAGAGTATTGGCAATCTGATGACGGCGACCATTTTAGATGGCTTCCAGACGGAAAAGAGGTCCCATTCAATGGATTGGATCAAGATCAAATATATCGAACCAGCTGGGCTATGCTCGGGGAAAACTTAGATACGATGGACTTAAGTGACCATTCATTCTCTAAAAAAGGCGATTCTGATTTACGAAGGGAATTGATTAAAGCCCAGAAAAACGGGTGGATGCCAATCCTGATCTCTGTCAATTCCGACAATGAACCGCTCGACCAGTCAGCTAAAGCGAAAGATGGTTACGAAGATTGGTGGGCTGGCAGGGCACACTCCGTCGTAATCACTAGCTATGAAGCTGGACCCCCGGAGAGAGTTCATGTCATAAACCCTCAAGGAGCGGTTTTCCCGTTTGGTCCAGCCGATGGGATCTCGGTTCATGATCTTTATTTGTCGATGCTCCCTCGCAAGCAAGTAATAACTGCTCTCGAGGCGGATATCAAAAAAGAAGCGAACAATCCTACACTTTGGAATGACGTGTATCTTAAACGGCTCAACCTGCTAAGGCTGCAGATTGAAGAGGGACAAATTAACCGGGCTCAGGCGTGTGCTCAATTCAACAGGCTCGGAGATCAATCTAACAGGCTTTCTTTAAGCGACCAAGATTGGCAGAGATTCTACTTGCTAGTCGCGCAACTACAATCCGATTGCCAGGGTGATTCTAGTCAGGTTCATTGAACGTGTTTATGTCTTGGCAGCGGCGAGACTGATGCTCTGACCGGAAAGTACACGCCATTAGATCATACTACAGTTAAAATTGACTGCGTATGATTACCATTGCTTAGCCAGTCCAGCCGTGATTTACTTCGACAGAATGCTTAATGGGGAGTAACGGAATGAGCGCAGAACTACAAGGGCTGGAGCAAAAAGCACTCCAGTGCATTCAGAACCACAAAGACCCAGATAAAGCATTTTGGAGTGAGTTATCTAACGACCTCTTGCTGGGACAGCAAGGCAACCAAAAGCTTCAACCGGCCGAAATGAAGGCTTATAAGCAGTTCGTTAGTTCTGAAGTTAACAAGAAATTCCGACTCGATTATCAAATCTTGGGTGTTGACGAAAAGTCAAAGGGTCTTATCTATTACAACAAGCACGACAACGAAATTGTGCGCACCGCAGCGCAGGGATCGCCTGACCCCGGATCGCCAGCTCACGAAGTGCCAGATTGGAAGATACGACCCGATTGCCGGTACATTGACCTCGGTCAACCAGGTGCCGAAGATTTTGTCAGAGGCGGCGGATCGGCAAAGGCTACGGATTTGATAACCACCGCCATCGACATTGAGGAGGCAGAATTAAATACTGATTTTCTGAAAAGTCACACACTTCCTACAAAAATATATAAGGACATTATTCTGGCAAAGGGCAATGCCGAAAGCCCGGCTGACTTTGCCGCTTTCTCGGCCTCCGTAATGATCAGCATGGAAATGGACAGAAAAGAAAAGCGAAAAATAGAACCGATAACCATTGTGACGGTGGATGGATCGAACCAAGAGGTTGTGTTGGCAGAACCAGACGGCAAGATCCGCCGCTATAACCGAGAAGGACTGCCTGATTTGGTTATTACGACTACCTCTGTCGAAAATATAACGCGTTGACGCGCGCTCATAATCCACGGCACCACAGGCAGTGCAGAGTCGCTGCCAAAGTTAATGTGTGCTCATTAATTACCTGGGTGAGGTCCACCACGCGCGTTGTTCTTTGAGAAAGCAATTGAAACAATTCCGTCATGGCTGTCGCGATCATTTTTGAACACCTGATATGTACGCAAGAGAAAGACACTAACTAATTGCCAAATATAACGGACCTTAATGATAACGAAAGGCTGAGCTTGCTGGCAACTGAGCGGCATTATAATAACGTCGAGCAAATTGGAAAATTCACAATGTATGTAATAACAGGTGCCACAGGCAGAACAGGCAGCGCTGTTGCGCACGCGCTTCTCAGCCAGGCTCGTCAAGTAAGGGTGGTTGGCCGCAGCCTGAAGAAACTGCAGTCCTTGGTGAACATGGGCGCTGAGCCTTGCGTAGCCGATCCAAAGGATCCGGAGGCGATGGCCGCTGCATTTCAGGGAGCGACGGCTGCTTGGATAATGCTGCAGCCCAATTACATCGCTGACAGTCCGGATTTCCGCGCGTTTCAGGATACTGTAATCGCTTCTGTGGTGCCGGCACTGACTAGAGCAGGAGTTAAACGAGTTGTCTCGCTTAGCAGCTGGGGTGCGGACAAAGCGGCAGGAACCGGTCCGGTAGTCGGACTTCATCGTCTGGAGACGGCATTAAACGCACTGCCAGATATGGCTGTGCTCCACCTCAGGGCAGGCTATTTCATGGAGAACACACTCACTTTTATCGAGCCGCTGCTCACCGGATCGGATGTTGCAGGTCCCTACCAACCCGAATTGAAGTTGCCGATGATCGCTACGGAAGACATCGGCACAGCCGCAGCGGACGCCCTGCTCGGACAATCATTTACCGGACATTCTGTGCGCGAGTTGCATGGAGAGAGGGACCTGAGCATGATGGAAGCCGCCAAGATTATTGGCCAAGCGATCGGCAAACCTGACGCGCGCTACATTCAGATCTCGGCAGCAGACACTATGCGGAATATGCTCGCTACCGGCGTTTCGCGCAATGTCGCCGGTCTGATGATGGATGTCGTCGAGGGCATAAACTCCGGTATTATTTCGACCACGCAGCCGCGCTCGCCTGAGACCACGACAGCCACCTCATTCGAGACATTTGTAAATAAGGAGTTTCTGCCCCGCTACAAGGAAGCGCATAAGTACGCCTGGGTTGCAACGTAATCACAAACGTAAATAACAAAAGTATGGTGCAAGTCAATCAAGTTCATTTATTCATTTAAATTGACTAATCAATAATTTGCGGAGGCAGTATGGAAATTGGTGTCGTCGGTCTGGGCAAGATGGGTTCGGCAATAGCAGCCAACTTGATCGCGGCAGGACACAGCCTCACCGTTTATAATCGGACGCCCGACAAAGCCAAAGCTCTTTTGGAACAAGGCGCTACGTTAGCACACGATGCGGCCAGCACCGCATGCGGTGACATAGTGATCACCATCCTGTCTGATGATCATGCCGTAACTAATGTTGTCTTCGGCTCATTGGGCGATAGCGATCAAGCGCTGCTTGCGCACCAGGGCACGAATACCGTCCACGTCTCTATGAGTACGATCAGTCCGCAACTCGCGCGGCGCATCGCCGAAGCATCAGCCAAGCTCGAGCGCTCATTCATATCGGCTACTGTCATGGGCCGACCAGATGTCGCCCAACGTGGAGAACTGATTGTCATGGCGGCAGGAGATCACCGAACGATAGAGAGATGCAAACCGGCCTTCCAGGCCATAGCGAAGAGCATACACATCGTTGGCGATCGAGCCGACCAAGCCAATCTGATCAAGTTAGCCGCTAATTTTATGATCAGCTCAATGATTGAAACTTTCGCGGAGGCTTTTGCTCTCGTACGAAAAAATGGCATCGACCACCAGAAACTCTTGCAAATAATGTCCAGCGAATTTTTCCAATCTCCTGCATATGAGAAATACGGAGCGATCATTGCCAGCGACCAGTTCGATACTGGCGCCTTCACGGTTCGCATGCAGGAAAAGGATACACGCCTGGCCATTATGGCAGCCATTGAATCGCAGGTTCCCATGCCGTTTGCTAATGTCATCGAAAATGCTTTTCTTTCGGCAATTGGACGCGGCAAAGGAGATCTCGATCCCTGTGCAATCGCTCAGATTGCCGCTGAGAACGCCGGGATTCATAGCACTAAAAAAAGGTAATTGAGGTTTAAGGTTAGGCCGGTCGAATATCATTGTGGACATGGAAAAACGCACCAGGAAATAAGATAGCAAAAGGAGAGAAACCCTGATGACAGCTGAAACTCGCTCTACCGTTCGTGTTCAACATAGGTTTTCAGCGCCAGCCGAAACTGTATTCGACGCATGGCTAAATCCAAGCACTGCTGGTAAGTTCCTATTTGCCACTAAAGCCGGCGAAATGGTGCGTGTGGAAATCGATCCTCATGTAGGTGGATCATTCATTTTCGTAGATCGACGCGGCGGAGAAGATATTGAACACGTCGGACAGTATCTAGAAATCTCGCGGCCACGCCGACTGGTGTTTTCTTTTGCAGTACCGAAATATTGGAATGAGCATACGCGAGTATCGATAGACATTGCTCCTATGAACACTGAATGCCAGCTCACATTGCTTCATGAAAATGTTCTGACCGATTATGCGGACCGAACTCAATCTGGCTGGGGAGAGATACTCAATGCATTAGAAAGAGAATTAGGTTAGAAATGTTATCGATAATTAGCGATACCGTGCATGGTGCCACATCTAGTTTGCCAGAACCAACATCCTCAGTAGCAATTCAGTAATCTGAATTGCTACTGCTGGTGGATGCCTTTTTTTTGGGAAAAGCTGATTATTCCTCAGGCGATTCATCCAAATCGAGGAACCGCTTGATTGCAGTTGCCTTGAGCTTCTTACGTTGCTCAGGTGTTAGTACCTCGGCAAAGGAAACTATTCGGTCGAGCATTGCATCGCCCATTTGCGATTTGTGCTCTTTGATCTGCTTGGCTAACTCCTTTATTTTCGCTTTGTCGATATGATCCTTGGTCAACTCGCCGGCAATCTGGCCCGCTGTTTGCCCCAGGGAGAATTTCAACTGGGCACAAGCGGCCATTCCCTCCAATTTCAGCCCGGCAACCTTTTCCAATTGTTCGTCACTTAGATTCAAATCACGAATTATGGACATCGGCCCGCCACAACCATGCCCGTGCGTCTTCTGAGCCCATGGCGGCGAACCAAAAACGGTTTGGCCGAAACCGAACGGACCGTGCGACTGCTTACCCCCGCATGCCCCAAATCCAAACATGAGTACCTCCTTCGATCGTCTGATGGCGACCGACTCTTGTCAATTACTGTATTATTGAGTTAATGTTGTAGGGCGTCCTCATAGTGAGGAGCCTCATCAATTACTGAGGATACTCAATAATGTCGCCAGTGTCAAGGTCAGTAAAAAAGACTGATCCTGAGAGCTCGAAACAATCAATTGATACCGGTTGCGACGGTGCGATGTGTGCTTTGATGGGCGCCGCTAAAATGATTCACCGCTTCGTTGAATCCAAAATTAATAAACACAAGCATTTTCATAAACTCAGCGGTCCACGAATCGGCGTTCTCTTTGTTGTCCATGAATCAGGCACCATCCGCATCGGCGATTTGGCAGCCAAGCTTCAGGTCGCGCCAAGAACGGCGACAGACATCGTCGACGGACTCGAGCGCGATGGCTTTCTCCAACGACGGGCCGATCCATCCGACAGGCGGGCGCTGTTGCTCGAACTTACCGCTCCCACGCGCAGCGATATGGACAAAATTGCTTCAATGCGAAAGACTTTCGTCAGAGAAGTCTTCGGGCACTTGAGCGAAAAGGAGCGATCAGACCTGATCGCCCTTTTGACAAAGGTCAAGCAAGGTCCGCTATCCGAAATGCTGCAGAATCAGCTCCAGCAAGAAGCGCCTGATTCTGGGATCTGATGCCGATTTTCACTTGGCGGCCAAACAGGCTAAGGAGTTTGCGAGAAATCCTTGTCTTCTTGCGGCTTAGTCTGTTGAGGCTTATTAGACTTGCCGGTGATGATTTTCCCAGACACTTTCGATTCAGCTTCCTTCGTCACTCGGTTGAGGAATTTCTCGTTTGTCTCCCAGACTTTGGGTAACCGACCTGTTAGTTGAGTAATGTGCTGCTTGGCAGGGATCGTGCGATCCTCGTCTTCGTAGAATTTTCCCAGTCCGGGAAGACTGAGACCATGAAACGATAAACTCTCCTCGCCACCTTCCTGCCTCAACACAATGAGCCATTCCGCTACACACTTGCGAAAAAGCTTGGGATCTTTGTCGACCTGCGCTTTCAGTTTTCGCTCCAGCGCTTCAGCATAAATTTGATGCAAATCCGGATCATCTTTTTCGCCAAGGGCCAGTTTGCAAAGGGAAATCGCTTTATCAATCTGATCGTGTTCCAGACAATATTCGGCACTGCGAGCATATGCCCCTGAGGTATGGGCTGTGTTGGCGATGGCGTCTATGGAAGTCACTACTCCAGAGGCAGCCTGCGCCCGCGCCTCGCTATCTGATGCCGACGACGAGTTTTCATCATCGTCAAAGGCATTCGCCGGACAGGCGAGCAAAAGAATCGTGCCACCGACTAATGCGATCACCTGATTTAGCTGTGTCGCACGAATTGTCCCAATTTTTCTTTGGCTAACCATTGTTTGTTGTTTTGCTGTTGAACGCGAGCCCAGAGTTTTGAACCTACTCGGAACGAGCTTCTTATGAGGTCACTGCTCAGATTTCCTAAACAGTTACCAAGCATAGTCAGTGCGACAAGGATGATCGCTTTTCTTCTCGACACATTACCTCCATAAGTGATAACAGATTGCTGGAACGTAATTAGCTGTCCCCAACTTAATAGATTGCTGTCTCGCCAGAATTCTTCACCTCCCGCCAATAGGTAATACGTTCAGCAGAGCGAAAAAGTTCAATTCATTTGCTGACAATTTGATGACAATGCTCTCATAACTCGCAGTTAAATCCAGCGCCGACCTCTCTAAACGCTGGAATCCGCCACGTCTACCCGGTGTCCGCGGAGCGGCGAATAAATGCTAATTCGTTGTCAACAGATGTTCGCCTACATTTATACATTTCCTATCTGGAAGTGAGATGCTAACAAGTCACAATAGTTATTGTGCTGCGGAGCCGATCGACAATACCGATAACAAGAAATAGGAGATAGTCTAAATGAGATTTCTAGTATTGATTATTTTCGGAATTATTGGTTTCGAGCAGGTACTTCCTTTGAGTGCCTTGGCTAAAGAGAATGCGCAGCCCAAGCAAAACCAAGAGAGAGCAGCGCAACAATCGGCCGAGCACCAGGCAGCAGCCCGCGAGGTTCAGGAACGGCAGCAACAAGCAAGAGCGCAGCAAGAACAAATGGTTCGTGCTCAAGAAGAGCAAGCTCGGAAATCTCAAACACAGGCGCTGAAAGCCCAACAAGAGGAAGCGCGCAGGGCACAAAAGGCAGAGCAGGAAGAAAGTCGGCGAGGGGAAGAGCAAGCGCAAAAAGAACAACTAAAAGAACAACAAAAGGAGCAGCAGAAAGAAGCTCGGCGAGCAGAGGAGCAGGCGCAAGAACAACAAAAAGAACAGCAAAAGGAAGCTCGTAAAACACAGGAAATACAAGAATCCAAGCGGCCAGAATCGCGCGAGCAGCTACTACCAAATGACATGCACAAAGTAGCCACGGCAATAGGACCCCGAGATTTTGTCGTTGCCACCCGCAGACCAGCCACACCCAGGCCGTTGTCCTTGAGCACTGTGCCAATCGCCAAAGCGGTACCGCAGCCGGTGCTCGAAGCTAATATTGATCCTAACGAAAAAGAGCATGCGCGAACAGTTGCCCAGAATCTGCAAGCGCACCTCATCGCTGTTTCCGCTAACCAGGCTCCGCGCAATGCTGCTCCGGTAGCTAGCTACTGGTCCAATAACTATTACAACAATTATCCGACTGTGGTCAACAATCAGCGCATCTTTATCAATCGCCAAAATACCGTTGTCAGCTATTTTCAACCTAACGAATATCCGACGTGGTATCAACCGCAGCCCTACTGGGCTCTGTCAAACGGTTTTACTCTGGGCAATCTGATTCATTGCGGTTTAGATTGGCTGAGATGGGGATGGCATCCTTATTACGGCCCACCGCCTGAAGGCTTTGTTTGTGCTCAAGATTATTTTCCGACACCGTGGGTTTATATTCCTGCGTACGGTTTGTGGCGCCAACCTGGTGCATTTAGTTATTCTGACACCGGTCCGCCTTTTGATTACACTGGCCCAATTACAGTTGAAATTTTGGAACCAAGGCACATCCATATCCGCGATCCTTATACAGGATGGATGAGCGATCGCGTGATCAACGTCATGTATTTCTACAACGCCTTCTATTACCCAGAATACGATCGCTGGGGCTACATGAACAGGCACGGCTACTTCATATGGATCAATCCGCTACCACCACTGAACACTTACGACGGCGCTTACGGCGATAGCATTCGTCCGGCGCCTGGCGAAGAACCATAAACCAAGCAAATTACTGCCTGCCGAAACCCTGCCGACCAAACGGTCATAAGCACAAACAATAAATCTGACATCGATCTGCTAAGCTAGGCGGGTTTATCACCCGCGTTGTTGCCAGTAAATGAAAGAGGCATTGCTCATAGCGCTGGCTATTTTCTCAGTATCCTTTGTTTGGATCTGGGCGTCGGCGATAAGATCTGAACATTCGGGACGATTCAAATCTTCTGAACCATCTAATCGGCCTGGTTGGCCTGAGCTGGCCTGGGCACTACCTTCCCCGTTTGAATGCTTCCTTGGCTTCATTACTAATTTCTTTGACACACTGGGCATTGGATCTTTTGCCACCACAAGCTCGGTGTTCAAAATAAAACGAGTTGTGCCGGATGAATTAATACCCGGCACACTGAACGTTGGCCATACTATGCCGACAATTGCAGAAGCCTTCATTTTTATCGCCATCGTGCAGGTAGATATGGTGACGATGATCGCCATGATCGCTTCTTCAGTAATTGGTGCCTGGTTAGGCGCTGGTGTCGTATCGAAATTGCCGAGACGAAGTATCCAGGTTGCTTTAGGATTCGCTCTATTCGTCGCCGCCGTCTTCATGCTGATGACCCAGCTCAAACTTTTGCCGGGTGGCGGCGCGGCACTAAGCCTGCATTCAACGCGGCTTTTGATCGGCGTCGCCGGCAATTGTGTGCTCGGCGCTTTGATGACTCTAGGTATCGGCTTGTACGCACCCTGCATGATACTGGTCAGCATGCTTGGTATGGATCCGCATGCCGCATTTCCGATCATGATGGGTTCTTGCGCATTTCTCATGCCTGTCGGTAGTGCTCGTTTCGTCCGCAGCGGCCGCTACAGCTTGCGCACTGCCCTTGGCTTAACAGTTGGTGGCATACCTGGAGTTTTGATCGCCGCATTTCTAGTTAAATCGCTGCCACTGGATGCGGTGCGCTGGCTGGTTATCTGTGTCGTAATTTATACAGCAGTAACATTATTGCACTCCGCAATAAAGGAAGCGCGGGCATGAAATGCAGAGCCGCCGATCTAAGTCGCTCCCTGGCGTTTCAATGTCTGATCTTACTGGTGCTCGGCTTACAAGTCTGTCCTGGTGCCGGCAACGCCTCGGCGGAGGACGCCGGGTTACAAGAACAGCAACCGATCACCGATCAAAGGTCAAGTCAGACCTCAACTCAGACAACAGACCACACGTCAACTCCAACCTCAACCTTAAAGGGCCGAGTGCACCGCGATGACACTGATGAGACTAATGCCGACAATGCTGACCGCAGACATCAAGCAACTGTCGAGACCAAGGACAATGCAGATCTGCACAAGTTATCTGGTGCCAGCAGCGGCTCTGGTCATTTCGGACGAAAGATGTCTGCTGCCGCGTACCGCAATCTCAATTACGGAGTGATCGGCATAGTTTCTAGAAAGCTCATCTTCGGCAGCAAGCAGACCGTTACGGAAGTTTATCCTGGCTGTCCGGCCGCTCTGGCTGGTATCCGACCGGGGGACGTCGAGGTGCAAACGGACGACCATGTTTGGAATAGAGAAGATAATCAACGTTCAAATTGGAATATCACCGACGGCAAAGCAGGGACGCCGGTCGATGTCACAATTCGACGCCACGGTCAATTGATGACATTCCATCTAATACGCATGAACATCGAGGACATCTCCGACGACAGAATTCGCCGAATGTTCGAACGAATGCTCAGTCGACTGGGACCACCATCGCGATGACCTGGCATCGGTTACTCACAAGTCACTCCCAAGTTACTCATAAGTTACTCAGAAACTTACGCGCAGCTCCTTTAGTCCGCGCAAGGAGAACGGCTGTTTGTACTGCGGATCGTTCTCCAATTTCAGATTCGGCATACGTCTAAGTAAGTTGCGCATAGCGATCTCCCCTTCCAACCCAGCTAGGGACGATCCCAAACAGTGGTGAATGCCGTGACCAAAAGAGACATGCTGATTCTTGCTGCGCGTGATCTTCAAACTTTCAGGATCTTCGAATTCAGCTGGATCTCTGTTGGCGGCTCCGATCAATATAAAGACGTCCTGATCGGCTTGGATTTTTTGTCCTCCAACTACAATATCTTCTCCGGCACTGCGGCGAACCAATTGAACAGGGCTATCGTAGCGAAGAAACTCTTGAATAGCGGTCGGCAAACAATCGGGATTCTCTTTCAGCAACGCCAATTGGTCCGGATTTTTCAGCAAGGCGAAAGCGCCGTTGCCGATCAAATTAGCCGTGGTTTCGTGTCCGGCAATCAGCAACAAAACTGTATTCGCCAAAAGCTCGGCTTGAGTGAGATGATTGCCTTCCTCCTCCGCATCCACCAGAGCGCTAATTAAGTCCGGTTGACGATTTTGTCTGCGCTCCGCAACCAGAGGCACAAGGTAGGCATTCAATTCCTGGTAGGCATGTACGACCCTGGTCATGTCGATGATATTCGGACCGCTGGGATCCAAGGCAGCGGTGATGGCATGAGACCAGACCTTGAACTTATCCCGGTCCTCGGCGGGCACGCCCAGCATTTCAGCGATGACAATCGCCGGCAGCGGATAAGCAAAATCGGCAATCAAATCCATCTTCTTCTGATTTTGAACGGCATCAAGAAGCTTGTTGGCAATGTCTTCAATGTGCTCACGCATTTTGTTGATCATTGACGGCGTGAACGCCTTGTTTACGAGCGAGCGCAGGCGTGTATGATCCGGCGGATTCTGATTGAGCATCGATCTTGTGCCGAACGCCGCCATCGGTCCATCTTTAAAAAGCTTGGCGAGAATGTTGTTTTGTCTCCATTTAGGAATACCTTTCTCAAAATGCAGATCTCCCAAAATGGAGTGAGCATCAGCGTAGCGACTGATCAGCCAGCGTTGACCCTTTTCGCTCCAAAACACTGGTGCTTCCTCACGCAGCCTGGCAAATACAGGATACGGATTCTGGTAAAACTCGTGCGTCGGTTTTATCAGCGGATCACTCAAAGTTGTCGGGAGGTTGGCCATCACATCTCTCCTCTCTCATTTTAGATTTAGATTGACAGTTTACAGGAATAACTAAGGTTATCAAACTTCAGTTGCCGGAACCTCATCCTGAAAAACCGGATCTTGGCAACGCGAAGCTATTTGCACTGCGCCACTATGGGCGGTGCCTAATATTTTTTCAATTATTTCAAGATCGGAATTATTTTGCCAACTCAGCGCGAAATAGAAATTGAGCTTGACTTTTCTGACGACTGCCAGCGTTATTCTCATCCTCAAACTGGGTATAGTAAACGCGTTACTATGGGCGGTTAGTGGTGAAAATATGCAGAAAGCTGCGGCTTTTTGGTTACTAGCTGTGTCTTTCCTTGTCGGACAAGAGGTTTCGGCCCAGGGAATCTTCGAAGGTGGCGGTGTTGAGGCATCCGCCGTGGGGCTTGGCGCCGGTGTAGCCGCCAGTTCACAACACGGTCGTGTTCTCCAGCGCACATATCAGTCCGCGGTCGATGTAGAACAGGCAACGGCAGTCAGAACTCAGGCCATCCAGCAGTACATGAAATTGGGTTGTGAATTCGAAACAAAAAAACAGTGGGGGAATGCCGAGAAGGCATTCAAATACGTATTGCAGGTTACGGCCCTCCGCGACGGCCCCGGCAGTCCTAAGAGCGTTCCCGCGCTCCAACATTTAGCGACCGTCAGTAAGGCCCAAAACAATTGGGGCGACGCAATCAGCTTTCAAAAGACCATTTTGATTTTCGTCAAAGGCTCCCAGGTACCAAACCAAAGCGCGGTAGTAAATGCTCAGTCGGATCTGGCCGATTCCTATGTCCACAGGCAGGAATACGTTAATGCAGAACCGGTGTTGCGCGAATCTCTGGACATCTGTGACGCTAATCCGTCCGTGTCTAGCGCTAAGCGGAAGGTTGTCGTGGCTAAATATGCCAAAGTTCTGCGCCAGTTAAACAGAGATCAGGAGGCGGACGCACTTGAGGCTAAAGAAGCCATGCAACCGGCTCAGGGTATTCCGGGGGTGGTCGCCGGCTCCAGCCAATCTGCCGGGGAGGATATCAACGCATCCGAGAAAACGCTGGCTCATAGCCCACAGGCAATGAGGTCGCCAACGGCGGGAAACCAGGCCCCAACTGTCGATAACGTGCCGACCCCCACGCCAAATAGTGAACGGCACTGAGTTATGAATTCAGAGTGCGACGACCTGGAAGAAGTGTCATCGGCCAAACAGGCCGGTCAGTTACAACTGCTGACGGAGCAACTGCCCAAACAATACGAAGTGCTCGGGAAGATAAGCCAGGGCGGCATGGGCGCGATCTTTAAGGCGCGCAACCGCTATACCGGCGCCTTATATGCGATCAAGGTGCTGCGGCCAGACTACACTGAGGACGAAAAAGCTTTGCACCGCTTTGTTAACGAAGCGAAATCGGCCAGTTCTCTGAAACATCCTAATATCTGCCAGGTGCACGACTTTGGTCTGACCGACGGTAGCATGCCATTTTTGATCATGGATTGGATTGATGGCATCTCTCTAGGCAAAAAAATTGACCGCGACGGCCCATTGGCAGTTCCAGAGGCAGTGCGCCTCTTTCAGCAAGTCGCAGCAGCATTGACACACGCCCACCAGCATAAAGTAGTACATCGCGATTTGAAGCCGGACAACATAATGCTTAGCCGAGATCCAGAAGGGCGAACTGTGACTCACCTTGTTGATTTCGGCATCGCTAAAGTGCTCAGAGATGACCAAAGCACGTCCCAATCGCTAGCGTTAACGACCACCGGATCAGTTGTCGGCACACCACTTTACATGAGTCCCGAGCAAGCAAGGCTGTCCAAAGTAGACTTCCGGACAGATATCTATTCTCTTGGCTGCGTCATGTATTTCGCTCTCAATGGGGAGCCACCATTCGTTGGTGCCAGCCCGATGGATACCATCGCCAAACACTTCTTCGAACCGCCGCCGCCGATGAATCCCGCCTTGAAGATTCCAGCCGGCCTAAAACTGGTCGTCCTCAAAGCGATGGAAAAGGATCCTGACGATCGCTATCAAACAATAGACCAGCTGGCGACAGATCTGAAAAAACTGACCAAAGGGGTGAGCATCGACCAAAGGCCGTTATTTTCCCAGCGTCAGTCTGCACGCCGAAGATTGGTGATCATTGCCTGTTTCGTCGTGGGCTTCATAATTACATACGCTATTTCTATGGGCTTGCAAAACCTTTTGGACTCATCGTCATCCAGCAACAAGCATACAAGCGACCATACCGCGACGAAGACGCGCTAATTGAAACGACCTGGCAGGTACCCAACACTTGCTTAACTGTGGTTAGGCAAAACATCGATTACCAATTGGGGTGTAATCTGGGCCAATGTCCGCGGCAGGCAGTGAAAGACAGAGCGAGAAAGTGCCTTGAATCTGCGAACTTTTCTCACATACCTCCCCTTTGTGCGGATGGTTGTCCGGCAGGACACAAAGTCCATCGTAAAACGCAGCTTGCTTCTGGCAATTATCGTTGAATGTTCTTGCATGCTCGGTTTTTATTTGGCGCTCATGCCTAGATTGGCGATGCCCTTATACAATGCGATTATCTTTCATCCGCAGGCCGAGCTGGACGATCTAAGTAGCGAAATCAAAAAGGTAGAAAATTACTGCCACTGTCAATTCAGTGATGTTTATTTCAAAGCACCGGACGGGGAAAATTTGCACGGCTGGTGCTTTGCCATTCCCGGAGCAACAAAAACAATTCTCTTCAGTCATGGCAACGGCGGCAATATCCAAAATCGGTTGGCATTGTGTCCGCTTTTATTGAAGACCGGTTGCTCCGTATTTTTGTACGACTATGAAGGATATGGAAAAAGTTCGGCCGGCCAAGTTTGCCAGCCATCTGCCAAGATGGCGTAGCGGCGTTTGATTATCTTGTTCAGAATCGACATCTCAGACCTGCAGACATTGTTCTCTACGGCGAATCAATAGGCTGTGGTGTCACTAGCGAGTTATCGAGAGAAAGACAATCTGGCGGTATAATTTTGCAGTCTCCGTTTACTTCCATGCGCGATTGCGCCTGCGATAAGTTGCCGCTCCTCCGTTTATATCCCGCTTGTTCCTTTCCACCGCCGCTTTTGGACAACTTGCAAATTATGAGATCCACCCATGCACCACTTTTGATCATCCATGGCATGAAAGATTCTATTCTTCCTTATAATTGCTCAGAGCGGATCGCCGCCCAAGCTAAAGAGCCGATCACCCTGGTTCTTTTGCCCAACGCCGGACATAATGACATATACAGCCAGGATCTCCAATTAACATTTTCGGCAGTTGAGAAGTTCATCGCTCATTTATAAATTGCCTGAACGAAATTGCATGAAGGAAAGTCTACGACGAACTTAACTAGAATGATGAGATTGCAACCGCTCTTACTATTGTTTGTTATTGGGCTTCTCAATTCACCCGCTGTCGTGAGCAATGAATTAGGTTCCAATAGTGCAATACACGGTGCAGCAACTGCACCGTTTTTGGTGGCACAGGCAACAAAGTCAGCAAAACCGGTTGCTAAACCAGTTTCTAAGCCAGTTTCTAAACTGGTTGCTAACCAAGCGCCGCCGTCACCCACCCTATACAAGCCCTGGCAAGATCCTATGCTAGGCGGATTCTCGCTCATGGTGCCGGATAATTGGATCGTCAGAGGCGGCATGGTTCAACCGAGCCCGCTGGATGTCAGAGCGGAATTGCAAACCGGCTCCCCAGATGGAGATATCATTTCGTTTATGGGTGATACCAAATTGCCACCATTCACTATGCCCAACAATATGCTCAATTATCGCGGATTTCGACTCGGTTCCGCTGGCGGTCCGAGCCGGCAGCTAGCAGTCGAACGTTATCAAACTGCCGATACGTTCCTGGCTACTTACGGGCCAAATCGATTAAACAAAATCTGTACCAACATATCCACAACATCAATTCAAAATCAGCCAGCACTTGCGGCCACTCTTGCCACTATTTACCAAGATGCAAGCGTCACCGGTATTCGTTCAAGATTTACAGCGGCTGCCGGCCACTTTCAGGGTTGGCATCGAGGCAAGCCATGTATCGCCTACATTCTTCTCACTGTCCAAGGCATTTTCGGCGGCGGACCAGGCACCTGGCTGGTACCCCATATCTGGGGCTACGTTTGTGCTCCGGCTAGCGAACCGGTGGCCAATCGTGTCCTTTGCAAGATGATGAGCACATTTGAATATAGCCCCGAGTGGGCGGTGAGAACAAACGAGCAGGACTTCGCCTCAATCTCTAAGCAGTCCACTAGAGCAATGATCGACACCGTTAGCGCTGAATGCAAGAAGTAATGGGTCCAAGGCGATGTCTCAACGGCCGCGCCGGACGCCTGCGCGCGAGACCCGGCGCCCACCCGATGCAGCAAAATTGGCTTGACGGTTTTTGCTGTTCACGTAGGCCTGGTTCTTGATCATCTGCTGTTGATTCTTATTCAGATTATTGTATTGCTCTTTTCGATAGTTTTTTTGGTACTGCAGGTTCTGTTGGTTCCACTGGTTGGTGTAGTGCGCGTTAGGAGCTACGTATACTTTTTTGCCGTTGGCGCCGTTGTAATAATACTTGCCACCATGATGATATACCGGTGCTCCATATGGAACTCCGTAGTAATTATTTCTATACAGCGAATTGCTAATTGCCGCACCGGCCATGGCCCCGCCGGCAGCTGCTAAGCCGGTCACTGCCGCCGAACCTACCGCGGAGCTTTGCGAAGCCGGTGCCGCATTCTGCACGACAACCGTAGGTGCTGGTTGCTGAACATAGGCTGTCTGTGGAGTGGACGGCACCATTATCGGTGGCGGTGTGGCGCCGGCGTGAGAGATAGTCGCCTGACCATGCATCATCGCACTCTGCCTGGCCTGAGCTTGTTGATTGATCTGGGCTAGTCCCCATTCCACCTGCTGGTCGGTCATTTTGACCGAGCGCCCATCTTTATCTACGTACCAGAAGTTCTTTTGTCCATCTCCGTAAAGGGCGATCTGGTTAGCATCAGGCGCAATCCCCAGACCGGGAATGTGCACTTCATATCCAGCTTTGGTAATAATGTTCTGTTTCCCATCTGGCCCTTTGACCACCGGATACATGCACATGCTTACCTGGCTCGAATCCGGAACGGCATTCTTCTTCGACTTTTTCCGGGCGAAGGCGATGTCATTGCCGGAGAGGATGACCGAAGCCAAGCACGCGAGCATTGTCAAAAACGCCGTGCCGCTCCTCATAGGTTGAAACATGGCCGAGCCTCCTGTTAACATCGCTAGTTTTGTCATTGAGCTTATCGCTGCAGTTTATCAATCAGTCAATAACAATGCAGACTATTCTAGTCAGTTCTAGTTAGACAAGTTCGAGACGTTTCTCATATCTGTCTGTCTATAGAAGGAACAATCAGACAATTTTCTGATCAATATCTGATCATTGGGCGAAGGTCATAGGTAGAATAAGGTAATTTCAAATCTCAGATCGGGAGCGAGACAATTCATGTATCGAAGATATCAAAGCGTGCTCATTATCGGGCTTACGCTTTTCAGCTTCAATTTGTCGCCGGTGAGAGCGGCAGTCAGTGTAGAAATGGAAAACGCCGTCAAAAATTGTTTGGCAGCACAACCGGAGAAAGCAGCACCGGAAAATAAAAAAAGCGGACCGCTCCGCTACGTTTTAAATGGTCTTAAAAATGAGACCAAAGCAAGCTTGAGCGGAATGGGCAAAGACATGGTTTTTGTTTTTTCCTGCCAAGATATTGATCCATACGCCAAGAAAGCACCAACGAACAAACCCTACGTCGATCTTTCCATCAGACTTGTGGACGGGACGATCTGCAAACTGGTGAAGTATCCGGATAACAGCGCCAAAATAGAAGGCGGCTTTGCTGACGGTACGATTATTGCACCACTCTCGGGCAACACTTTTGCCGTCGGTTATCCCAACGGCGTATACGGCCGATTGGAAAAGTTGCCGGCAGGCGGCTTCAAAATTTACCGGCCAGACAACACTATAACCACGTTGCAGAAGTCAGCCTCCGGCCGTTATCACTTGCGGAATACGAAATTCGGTTATATGGGAGAAGCGATTCCGGATCGCACAGGCTTGCAGTTTGAATTGGAAAGATAAGACCAGGGCATGCAATCCCCAGAGATCGACCGGATTTACCAGAGCCTCGGTTCAGACAAGCCCTTCTACCAGCTTGTTGAGACATTCTACGCAGGCGTGGAAAAAAATCCGCTCCTCAGACCACTTTATCCAGAAGACTTATCTGAGTCTAGAAAGCATTTGTCCCTCTTTCTTATTCAGCGCACAGGAGGGCCGCAAACATATAGCGAACAAAGGGGACATCCGCGCATGCGAGCACGACATTTACCTTTTAGAATTGGCCAGGCCGAACGCGACGCCTGGATAGCAACCATGGACAAAGCACTAGATACGGTGCCGGAGTTTGCTCAGCACAAACATGTCCTTTCCCTGTTTTTCGCTGATTTCGCCACGTTTCTCATCAACCAACCGAACTGATCCGCGAAACTAATCGACAACATGCTCAACAAATAGCAGCTGAGCTTATCGTTAGCCATGCTCGTACATTGAGCACCGCCACAAGTTCATCAGAAAATTGAAAAACAGCGCCAAAAACGAGACGCCGGTTTAACCGGCGTCTTCAGGCTCAAGCTCGGCGCTTGGTGCCTGCTGCCCAAGAGTAACTCACTTTCGTTATTACTCATTGGGTTTCTCTAAAAACATACTATCAGAAAAATAAACATACCTCTCATATCTTAAAGGTTGCACCTGGCTACATAGACAATTTACTTAACGTGGCTGGCAGATCGTTCCTGATTGATGATACATATCGGTAGTTCACCGAGAAAAGGTCTGTATCAACCCGTGAAAAACATTGGCATCATTACATCCGGCGGTGACTGCGGAGGATTGAACGGCGTCATTAAGGGGGCGGCCTTGATGGCTTTGAGCAAGGGCATGAAAGCCTGGATCATTCCTAACGGTTATGCCGGTCTTTACAATCTCGTGGATCTCAAGCACCTGACCGAACTTAGCCGTGAACGGTTAGAAAAAATCGATGTTTTTCTATCGGGCAGCGAGGCTGGCAATTCTCGGGTCAAGGTCTCCAAAATAAAAGACGACAAAAAATACGAGCGTATTAAAAGCGGTCTGACAAAATTCGCCATCGATGCTCTCGTAATCGCCGGCGGTGACGACACTGGAAGCGTTGTGGCGGATCTCGCGGCGCAAGGAATACCTTGCGTGCACGCACCCAAGACGATGGACCTCGATCTGATGCCCTACAGCGTCGGCGGTGATTCGACAATCAATCGCATTGCCGAGGCAATTCGCGATCTGCGTACAACCGGGCGCACTCATAATCGGATTATTGTCCTGGAGGTCTTTGGTCGCTACGCCGGGCACACCGCTTTTCGCGGCGGTGTAGCGGCAGATGCGGACGCGGTTCTGATTCCCGAAATACCAGTAGATTTCGACGTGTTGTACAAGCACATAAAAAATCTGTTCGTCAAACGGGTGGAAGAAAGCGACGTACACGCGGGAACCGCGATGATCGTTGTCGCCGAAGGGCTGCGCGACGCTTCCGGCAACGAGCTCGTCGACATGAGCTCTGAACCTGACTCTTTTGGCCACCGCAAACTGATCGGCGCTGGACGATACGTCGTTAAGCAAATAGAGGATCGAATCAAAGCAGATCCCGAAATCAAAGAATTCATGAAAGACACCGGACAATTTGTTGCCGGCGTTTACGAAATTCCAGAAGTGCGCGAGATCCGACCAAGCCATCTCGTCCGCTGCGGATTTACCTCGGCGCTAGATGCCAATTTTGGATTGGAAGCTGGAGCGGCAGCTGTTGAGCTCATTTCACAGGGCACACTCGGTGTCACTGTTGTCTCTTATCGCGGCGGCAAAATTGAATACATGGACGTGAAAGCGGCGATTGTTCAGCGCCTTGTTGATCCAAAAGACGTTGAACTCTATGAAACGCTAGGACTGTCATTCGGTCGTGCCCCGGCAAAAAGTTCGCCAACAAGCTCAGCAAAGACTGAAAAAGTTTCAGGACAGCCGGTCCGCTTCTACTAATTAAGTGCTAATCGAGGAAATCCCAGTCTCACTTATTAATTCGACACTTATTAAATTCGACAGCAACCATATTTATAGATTGGCGTCTTCTTCTTCGTCCGCTTTGGTCAAACAACTATGTTGATCAAGATTGGTCGAAGGTAAATTGGGCGCTAGGTGAGGTGATAACTATGTCCAGGCAGACGACAATCGGTATTCTCCTGGCGGCTTCAGCACTAGTGCTGGGCTTTGGGGCGTATCAGTTCAGCAAAGGCAATACCCCAGCAAATGTTCCTACAAGTCAAATTGGCGTGGCTCCCGATCAAATGCCTCTGCCCGGAGCGCCGCCTCCAGCGTCAGTAACAACAGGAGCGCCAGGACCGCTGGTTACGCCGAACGGCATAAACGGTGCACCGGGAACAGCAACTTACTCGAACCCTCCCTCGGCAGTTGTTAGAAGCGCTAGCGAGACGACTACTTTAATCAAGGAAAACCCCGCCGCCGTACCGGGTGCCAGTAGCACATCGACCGCGACGACCCAGAAGACAGCCTATCTGACGCCGCATCATGTCTACCGCCGAGAAGTACACTACGAACACGGCGACAAAATTCATGTTGCCCGGGCGACTAAACACACGATCGGTTTTGCGACCAAACTGCCTTTCCGTTTGAGACCGTAGATTCGAGGCTGCACCATTGACGAGATTGCACGGACGAGATTACCTCGTTGGTATTTTGCCTCCCAAGATATATTCCTGACGCATTTTACTTCCTAAGATAAAAATTTCGCTGGAATTTTTGCTTTCGAAGATATATTCCTGTTAGGTACGCACGGCACGCACGCATTGCTTAGTCGCATTACTCAGTCAAGTTAGGATCGGTCACCACCGTCAGCCGACCATTGACCAAGGCAAGATCAGGCAAATAGATACGCTTGTTGTCTCGCCGCCACCAGCACCCAGTATGTTGACGCTCTTCTGGCGTCGTGAAGTGATAGTCATAAACATAGGCCCGGATTAGACGCGGCGGCGCTCCCGGAAATGGATTGCCGACGAAAAACTGGTTTACGTCCGGAGATCCATCCAAGAGCGCTCGCACTAAACCGAGAACCCAGGGATTGGCATCAACCGGCTCCATCGCCGCAAACCAAAGTCGCCAGTCCAGGCGTGGCATGTGTGGCTCCACCCACGGTGGCGCCCGGTGAAGGTCGTCACCTACCTTATATTTGAATTCGTAAGGCAGCCAGGTCTTACCATCACTGCTACCTTCAAATACAATTTCCGGGCGAGACGTAGTCATTACGGCAAACAATCCGTAAGAGTCGGCGACATGAAACGGTGCAATGGTTCCGATCATGCTCTCCACTACTTCAGGCAATGCCAAGCCCAGTGTTCGGCTCGCAAAAACAGATGCCGCGATGAAAATTAAGAAGGCCGCCGCCATGTTAAAGATTCTTCTAAAGATGGGATTTGGTGCTGTTTGATCTTGGGCTTCTCTTATACTTTGGACAATCGAAGCTGGCACCACTTTCGATACCACTCCATCATCCAATAGCGGCAGGCATAAGACCATCGCCAGAAAATTCAAAAAGGTGTAGTTGCCTGTAAGAGCGATCATTACGTGCAATGAACAAATCAAAAATGCCGCGGCGACGCGTGGTTTGCGCCCGAGAAAAATCATAATTGGCGCGACGAATTCGGAAATATACATGCCAACTACAAAACCCTGATGCAGCCATTGAGGCAGCCAGTGAGCGTACCAAGCCAGCGGCGTCGGAATGGGTTGAGTTTCGAAATGATAGTCGAGTGCAGTCAGATCTCTCCAGGTCGGATCGCCGCTGACAATTTTCACTAACGCCGAGGCAAACATCAGCCTGAATACCATAAATCGCAGAAGCCAGAGCGAAGCTTTAGGCGGTGGCCTTTGCTTGACCAGATTCTTCGGCACTGGCCAGGGCGGCTCGAACCATTGCCAGGGCACGAAAAAGAGCGACAACCATGTCGCTTCCAAGAGCATGCCATCAGATTGGAACTCGGTAAATTCACCACCACCGGTGACCAGCGAAAGCCACAAAATCCCCAGCATAAGCAATGCCGGTCCGGTGGCAATACCAAAAATGACCAAAAACGATAGAGCCGTTCCCGCCCAGGCGATCAGCTGCAAGGCATAATCGCTGCTATCGAACCATGAGAGCGTCGGGTAAAACCAGTAACCTGGGCCACCTAATCTTTCCCGGACTATTTCCAGAAGCTGGTGAGTGGGCAACACACCATGCAATCCGTTCAAGCCGATGATCTGCCACGCCATCGAGCCGAAGGCGGTCAAATATACGACGCCGAGTAACCGCAAAAAGAGCCATCGACTGACGACAAAGGCAGAGCCATCGGCCGCGGTCTGCATAGCAAACTAGTGAAATTCTCGCATCAACGCGCCTTCGACAACGGCCAGCAATTTCCCAGCCCGATTCGGTCCAGCGCCATCACTTAAGCCCAGTCCAAATGTTGGCACGACACGGAATTCTTCTCTGCCGATGCGCACGGCTCGCACCAGCAATTTGCTCAGCCTGAAGCAAGTATCGCGTGCGGCTTCCTCGTCCAATTCATGCAAGATCAGGGCGAGGGTCGTCTTCTTATAGCGAATGACAATATCGGTCGGTTTCAAATTCATGCGAAATAATTTGGCGATTGCTCGCACCACCATTTCCAAGCGCTGCGCATGAGCCTTAGTCGTCAATTCGAAGACGGCCAGACAAAGAGGATAATGACCACGCATGCTCAGGTCAATCTGCCCTTCCAAAATCTCAATTAGATCGACACGCTTGGCATTGTCTTTGTCCGGATTGCCGGAGCGAAAGGCAGGTAGCGTATTAGGTGCAGCCGGCAGGCGGTTCCAAGTCGAGTTGACGTTGCGAAAGAAACGTCGCTCCACGGTTCCAAAACTTGGCGAAAACTCAGACATTTAGCGGGCCTCCTTCAAGGGCGCTGAGTCTCTGGCGGCAAATTCTAATGCCGACGTGCAATCTGCAGCAGCGACTCGGCATTTGCTAAGAGTTTAGCAGCCCGCTCCTTCTCACCGGTAAAGTTGGAACTGACACCGAAGAGCGGCGTCAATCGCACATCTCTACCTTCAATCTTCACACCTTTAGACAAAACTTGACCTAACCTGGTAGCCACACAAAGACCGCCGTCATCATTGGCTTCGTGCAGAATGAGCGCCAGAGTTTTCTTGCGGTAGCGGATAATAATATCGGTCGGCCTGAGATGATCGTTAAAAAGACCAGTCACCGCCTGTAGTATCGAGTCCGCTTCAACCGACTCGTGTGTTTGCTGCTCAAACTCCACCAAAACCAGACACAAAGGGTATTTTCTTTGAATACTCCGCTCAATTTGTCCTTCCAAGACCTGCAAGAAGTGAGACCGGCTCGAACTCTGCTTGAGCGAGCTACTAAGCTTTTCAGCCGTCGCCAAAGGCGTGGCAAGAGCGGGTATGTTCTCCAAAGTTGCATCATGCAGGCGGTAAGCACGCCGCTCTACGCCATTCGGCGGTCCGGCCACGTTAAACATTGACAGTGCCTCAGGGGAGGGGGGATTAAAAAGCAGGTCGCCAACGGAGTCAGCGGGCGATTGGAATTTTATCCTCTTTCACGCTATTTTGATCGCCGCCAAGAGCAAATTCTTTTGAAATCATGAAGAATGCCGCCCCATCAAGCATTGACAATGCAACACGATTTACAGATCGAGCGAATTGTCTGATATTTCAACGAGTGTGCGTCTGAATTGGCCGGATATTTATCGGAAAATCGCATCCTCTTTGTGGCCGATCCGATCGTTGAGTCCGTCTCGTTCCAGGGCGATCCAGACAATCGATGATGACCTTAACGGACCTCCGGCCAAGCCGCTCGACTCAACCGCACCAATTTTCTCTACAGATGTATATCGATCAGTATTCTCTTGACTGACATACTGGCGGCAATCAAGAGCTACAGTGCTTTTCTGCATCCGATAAAGAGACAGCGACACGCGAAAATTTTATCCGCTGCTCCAAAACATTCACGTCGATCAAGCGCCGCTCACGTGCATCCTCTAAGGCTGTCCGCTGCTTTCTTGTTCATGCCTGAGACTTATCTGCCATCACCGATCAACAAAAATGTTTAGTAGACCTAAATACAGCAAAACTTGTTGAGCAAAGGATTTCAGCAAAAGGTTTTCAACAAAAGGTTTTCAACAAAAGGTTCTCAACAAAAGAATCTCAACAAAAGAATCTCGGCAAAAAATTCTCCCCAAAAGGAATCCAGCAAAAGTTATTCAGCAAAGACGAACCGGATTGTCACGCCAGGCAGCCAGCGTTCTGTTCATGCCTTCACTAAAAGATATGCGATCGACATAACCCAGCTCTCTTTCGGCTTTGCTGATGTCGAAACCCTGGTTCACCGCCGCCAGTCGAAAGGCCGGGCGCGAGAATTGAGCCAAGAGCGGTTGCAGAAACGCCGGCGCCACAGGCGCTGCCGCCGCCGAAATATCGCAGAGCAGGCGGGCCACTACCAAAGGCACGTAAGTCGAGGCTACAGGCAAACTTAAACCGCTGGAAAGTGTGTCGAACAGCTGCTTTTTGGTGACCACCTCTCCATCAGTCAAATTGTAAACCTGACCATAGGCAAGCGGGTTGAGCAAGGCCAGCTCAATCGCCCGGCAAAGATTTTCCACATAAATGACGTTCGTCTGCTTCGAACCATCGCCAACAACCAGGGCCCGCCCCTTGCGCAATGCATCGACCAAGCGAGGCATCCAGGCCCGTTCGTTGGGCCCGTAAATAAACCCCGGTCTCAGTGCCGTCACCTGAATTCTGCCGCTCGCTGCTTCTGCCATGACGATTTTTTCGGCATCGATTTTCGAGTTGGCGTAAGGCTCGCGGCAGTAACGCAACGGCTCGGCTTCTGTGACGTTGTACTTATCCTCCTCGCCGGTGATGACAGCCAAGCTGCTGATATGGACGAAGTGCTCTACGCCGGCTGATAACGCCGCTTGCAGGGCATTGCGGGTGCCTTCGACGTTTACCGATCTGAGCTCTTTGCCCTGTCCGTTCGGGTCAATCGTTGCAGCTGTATGAACGACTGCCTTACAGCCGCGCATGCCGGCGATTAAACTGGCTGGATCGTTCAAATTGGCTGTCACCAGCTCAATCCTGCCGTCGGAAATCTCCACCACTTTCAGCAAAGGGGCGGTCCGGGATGTCTCTCGCACTGCTCCCACGGCCCGACAGTGGTGGGCGTTCAAATGCTTGATCAAGCTGAAGCCGACCAAACCAGCGGCACCGGTGACGAATATCTTCGCCCTGGCCAGTGAATCGCGGATCGGCGACTGGAAATTCTCTTCTTGCTCGGCAGATTTTAATCGCAATTAATGTTCGGAACCCTTTTCAGACTGGCAGTAGTCATGAGTAGATGAAAGATGGCATGTCTGTCAAGATCAAGCAGAGAGGTCTATTTTGGCAGGTCTCAACATGTCCGCGGACAATTAAGATTTAACTCTGCTCGTTGTCAGTCCATTAATCCCGCCAAAAAGGGGAGACAGTTGGGAGTCAATTGGAAAAAATATTTGTTGCTGGCATTGTTGTCTACTTTCATGCCACCCACTGTTCTGGCTACGCCAGTTCGACAAGATAACCCAGAAATCTCGAAACGGCTGAATATACCCATTTATTCATGGTCGGATCCCAGCCAGCCGATCAAGGGTATCGTTGTGGCCGTACATGGCTTAACCTTTTACGCTGCTGCTTTTGATGATTTTGCTCGCCATCTGGCGGAGGAAGGTTATGCCTTCTACGCAGCAGACATGCGTGGATTTGGTCGCTGGAAAACGCAATATAAGCGATTCGGTGGTACTCCCGACATTCACTTCAGTCAGACGAAAGAAGACTATTTGAGGATAGTCGACTTTCTTAACCGCGAATATCCAAACGTACCAATCTACTGTATGGGTGAAAGCATCGGTGCCAACGTCGCCTTCTGGTTAGCATCCAGTCGACCCAGCTTAGTCGACGGCGTTATTGTCACCAGCCCCTGTTATAAACGCTGGGTTCATCCCCGCTTGCGGTGGTTCAAAGATTTCGCCACCAGCGTCTGGGACGTCAACAAACCGATGAATCTCGAACCGTATATCAATCCCTATTTATCTGACGATAAAAGTTTGACACAGGCTTGCTTGCAGGATAATTTGATCTGCCGACAGATGAGTCCGGTGCAGCTGATTAAAACGAGCATTACAAACAAGGACACTTTGCGCGACGTCAAATACATTCCTCAGGAAATGCCGATCTTGATCATCGCCGGTGAAAAGGATGCCGTCTTTAAGACAAGCTGCATTCCCGAATTCGTCGACCAGATTGGATCACGTCGCACCTCGGTGAACATTCTTAACGGCAAGGGACATTTATTGTTGGAGCATCAGCCGGTCAATCCACAGATCGCTGACATCGTTGATCGGTGGCTGAACAATTCGCAATGCAAGCCCGAGGCAATCGGTCAAGTGCCAGAGCAATAAATGCAGAATCAGTAAATGCAAAATCAATGAACGCAGAATCGTTGACAAAAGAATTTCACACGGACGTGGACGATCTAATCGACAAGCTTCTCACGTCCCTGAAAGAACACGGCTGGACATTGACTAAAATGCAGTACCAGCTTTCTACTTTATCGGCGGTGAAGACAGAACAAGAAAATAATCAAGGACAACTGCAGTTTGAACTGACCGCAAAATGGGATGAATACAGCGATGCAGTGAGCCTGTCAGTTGCCGTACAAGAGCCAACTAACAGCTGGTCGGCCGAGCGCTTGGCTGCAAAATGCCGGGAAATTATGAATTCTCTTTCTGACGATAAAAGCTATGACAGTCTTTATGCCAATCAACCCGATCTCGTCTTTGATGAATTTGAAAGCAATAACTAAGAGCTGACGCCCCGGAGGTTTTATGAAAGTATTACTGACCAGCGGCACTGGCTATATCGGCTCAGGCGTCGCTCGGGCGCTCAAGGCAGCCGGCCATTCGGTGCTGGCTATCGCCCGTTCGGAGGAGGCTAGCGGCAAACTTTTATCAGCCGGGGTGGAGCCGATCAAAGGCGATATCAAAGATCCGGAAAACATTGCTAATTTTTGCACCAAATGCGATGCCGTCGTGCATACGGCAATGGTTTATGGTTCAGAAACCCAACAAGTAGAAAATGTTCTTGCCAATCATTTAGTCAGCAAGCTTAGCGGCTCCGAAACCAAAGTGATCTACACAAGCGGAATATGGGTCTATGGTCCCTCCGGCGATCAAGCGATAACTGAGGAAGCACCACTGGCACCGACACCCTTAGTGGCCTGGCGGCCTTTTGTCGAGCAGATTTATTTGAAAGCGGCAAAGAATGGCTTAGAGTCGATCGTCATTAGACCGGCGATGGTCTATGGCGGCTCAGGCGGTGTGATCGGCAACATGCTCGACTTGGCTAGAAAGAACCGACTCGTGCGATATGTCGGCACCGGTACGAACTATTGGTCTCTAATTCATGTAGAAGACCTAGGTAGATTATATGTGCAAGCATTATTGGCAGGCCGACCAGGCAATATTTATAACGGCAGTGCCGGCGCAGCAATGACGGTCTACGATTTGGCTGTTACTCTTGCCGAAATAGTCGGCATTCCCGGCAAAGTGCAATCATGGCCGTTACAAGAAGCGCGTTCCACACTTGGCGCTTATGCTGATGCTTTAGCGATGAATTTGATAGTCAGCTCGCACAAAGCCCAAAAAGAGCTGAACTGGCAGCCGATAGAACCTGAGCTAAGCCAAGCCTACACTGTTGTTGCTACGTAAATTTTGGTCGCAGGTCCGGTGCTGCCCGCGGTAGAACATCCCTGTTCTCTCTCACTGGAGTACCTGCGTCGTTTTTGACAACAACTTTCCAGCGTTTTGCTGGCCTTTCTCTCTCGTTCCTCATACGGCGATAGACGCCCGCTCGTTCTTAAAAGTTGCCGTTGCCTGAACGGCAGGTTCCTCAAGTTTCAACCGGCTAAACAGTCTGGCGCGATTGGCTGGCTACGTTCACTGAAACATCGCCGTTGCCACCAGACTTTTCATTTGCGTCCGGCTGCGTGCTTTTCTCTGCAGTCAATTCATCTATGGCCGACTTAATCGCCACCGCCAAGCGATCAGTGGTTGAGAGAACATCAGAATCCCTCGGCTTTGTCCAGTAATAGAGGTCGAATTTAAGATCGCCGCTGTCCAGCGAGGCGAGATAAACCTTCGCTTCTGGCTCTTTCAAAACACCCTCGTTCTTCATTAACGTCTGGATAATCGCCGCACGCGCTGAGGCAAAATCCACACCAGCCGGCACCGCCACGGAAAGATGGCTGCGCCTCTTGTCGAAGGCCGTAGTGACGACAATCGGATTGGTCCACAGGTCGTCGTTGGGTAAAACCACCAGTTCGCCGTTATGCGTAATGATTCGGGTAGACCGAATATCGATTCGTTGAACAGTGCCTTCGTATGTGAGGGTGCGAATCTGGTCGCCGATCTTGAACGGTTTCTGCCACAACAAAAATAAACCGGCAAAAAAGTTTTGCAAAATATCTTTAAAAGCAAACCCGATGGCCACCGATGTAATGCCTAATCCGGCGACCAGATGTCCCGGTTTAAAAGTGGGACAAATCACGACCATAGCCACAAGCAAGCCAAAAATTGAGAGAGCGAAACTAGCGAGAGAGGCCAGTGCCTGACAGAGAGTCAGATCTAATTTGGCCTTCTCACCCAGTCTAGTGACAATGCCCTTAGACAAATTGGCAATTTGCAAAAAGACCAAAATGACAAAAACGCCAATAACTAGATTGGGCAGGATGGCAAAAAATCCATCCACCATGTTACTAATGCTTTTGCTTGTTATAGCGAGAACACGCTCCAAAGATTTCTCCATTCAATTTGCACCATGGCTGCTGAACAAAGCCAATGGTAACTGTGCTTGTCCGAATGTTCCAAAAGTTCATCAAACTTCTCTTTCTCGGATAATGCTGTGTACCCAGACACAGCGCTGAACCAGTTAGGTCTGGTCAGGTATTTTCATATTGAGCTTTACAAAAACTTACCGCTCGCTCTCAAGCAGTATGCCCAGGCGTCGCTGCTTGAAACGCTTTGTTATCCGAATATAAGTCCCGGAAATCGCCAATCTATGATTTGGCGAGAGTGGTCTCTTTGTTCGGTATCAATCCGCCAGCTTCAGCCAGCACCTGCTTAAATGCCTTCATCGTTTGTTCGACATCCGGATGCGTCGGCCCAAACGTATTCTTTTTCACTTCGAGAGACAACCGATAAAGGGCTGCCGCGCTTTGGAAATCACCCTGCTCAATATGTAAGCTAGCTAACGCATCGGCACTATTGAGTAGTTTGGGCTCTGGCGCACTAGTCTTGCGGGCATCTTCGAGCGCTTCTTTGATAATTGTGGACGCTTTCAAATAGTGGTGCCGATCCAGCGCTTCACAGACTGCAGTTTCATAGCGCAACCAAATTAAGTCGGCTTTGTTGTTGACCACTAACAGCTCCAACGAAGGCAACCGAAAATTCTGCCTGCAATCATCTTATCTCCTCATCTCTCGTATCGGCAATAGTCTGGTCGCCGTCTGAAGGCAAAACCCGGAATATACTAGTGCTAGTGCCTAATCTCCAGTCGCAATCGGCAACATATGACGTCAGCGGCCAACGGTTGTTTTCTGGCGAGCAAGATCACTCAAAACTGTCGTCACCTGCCGCAAATCGTCGACTAACTTAGCCAACGCCGCATGACGCTCCTCATCGCTCTTGCTCCTTAATACGGATGACGGGTGGGCAGTGGCCAGAACAAAAGGGGCGAAAGTGGACGAAATCAGCCGACCTCGCTGCTCGCTTATTTTGAATTTCTTGCCCAAAAGTGCCTGGGCTGCGGTGGCCCCGAGGCAGACAATTACCTGCGGCTTGACTGAATCAATCTCTGCTTCCAACCAAGGTAAGCAAGCCGTAATCTCGATTTGCCGTGGTTTTTTGTGAAGCCGCCTTTGTCCTCGCCATTCGAATTTGAAGTGCTTAACGACGTTTGTTAAATAACACTCTTCTTTGGGCAACTTGGCCGCTAAGAGCGTTCTATCCAAAAGTTTCCCCGCCGGACCGACAAACGGCAGCCCTTGTTTGTCTTCATAATCTCCTGGTTGCTCGCCGACCAGTAAAACGCGCGCCTGTTTGGCACCGATGCCGAAAACTGTTTGCGTGGCTTGCCGATATAAGTCGCAGCCCCGGCACTTTGTTGCCGCTTGCCTGAGCGATTCTAAGTCTTGTAGTGCCGGCATAAAATCAGCTGCCGATCGCCCAGTTGGCCTTTTTGCGCTCTGAGATTTTGGTTGTCCCATTTGGGTATTTTGTAATTATAAGGGGCGAGGATGCCACCACATTTAGTAGCACCATTGTCATGCTTAGAACTGCTGAGCGGTGACAAAATGTACCGCCGACTTATGACCGGGTGGCGACAGTAAAGGTTCCGTTGCTCAAACTCTATTTCTATGTTCATTTCTATGTTGTATGATCGAAAACCCCCCGCTCAGAAGATACGATGCGCATTGCTCAACTAGCGACAAATGTAGAGAAAGTACCGCCCGATGGCTATGGCGGCACAGAATTAATTGTCAGTCTGCTCACCGAGCAGCTGGTCAATCGCGGTCACGAAGTGACACTTTTCGCCACCGGCAATTCACAGACTAAAGCCAGGCTTGTTCCCACCACCGAGGAACCGTTACGCACCGACCCCAAGAGAAAAGTGACACAATGGCCGGCTTTCGACATTCGCACTTGCTTGAAGGTTCGTGAGATGCGCGAGCAATTTGATGTTATTCACAATCATATGGGATATCCCGCTCTACCTTATTTAGAAAGCATGGGCTGCGCTGTTTTGACGACTAACCACAATCAAGTGAAGACTTATTGCCGGGAGATATTTTTTGCTTATGGGCATTTGCCTTATGTCGCAATTAGCAACTCATATATTCAGCTAAATTATCCCGACAAGCTGAACTATGTCGCCACTATATATAATGGCATCGACGTAGAGGCGTTTACTTTTAATCCATCGCCAAAGCGTGATTATCTTCTCTTTGTCGGTAGACTTGGTCACGACAAGGGCACCGCTGAAGCAATCGACATAGCGGCAAAGCTTGGACTGCCGTTGATTCTGGCAGGGAAAATCGATAAAAACGATCAGCCCTATGTGGACAGCGAAGTAAAGCCTCGCTTGGAAGCATATCCTCAAGCCAAGTACATCGGTGAGGTCAACCACAAGCAGAAAACCGAACTTTATGCCAACGCCATAGCGGTCGTTTACCCGATCAACTTTAATGAGCCGTTCGGATTAGTGATGGTCGAGTCATTAGCCAGCGGTACCCCAGTATTAGCTTTTGATAGAGGTTCTGTCCGGGAAGTATTAACAGACCCGGAGACCGCCATCATTGGCCAGTCGGTCGATGAGCTGGTCAGACGCTTCCCGGAAGTCAAGCAAATCAAAGCGGCAGCTTGTCGAGAACGCGCCAGTAGGTATTTTGGCCTTGCTAAAATGGTAGAGTCGTATGAGCGATTGTATATCAAGCTCATAGAAGAAAGGCAAAGTGGAACTTTTAGCGGTTGAGGTTGGTCTTTGTTCCTTGAAAACATGATCTTAAGCAAAGTAGTAGAAAAGGAGTTTTAACATGGGTGAAAATTGTTGCGGCAGCTCAAAAGAAGAGCCCCAAGCGATTCAGCTGAAAGCGGATTACGTCGGCAAAATGGAGTCTAAATTCGCCGACATTGGCGCCAAAATCGATGAGCTGACAGTGAAAGCTGGCGTAGCCAAAGACCAAGCTGCAGTCAAGCTAGAGGAGCTCAAACAACGCAAAGAAGAAGCAAGCAAAAAACTTCATCAATTGAAGTCTTCGTCCGGTGATGCTTGGCAGGAATTCAAACACGGACTGGACAAGGCTGCTGAGGAATTGAAGCAAGCATTGCATGAATTGAAGTCCGGGTCCGAAAAAGCGGCAGCTAAATTCGAAAAGTAGCTTATATCGATCAATCTATTTTTAGAAAGTCAGCAGAGACGGCAGGTTAATCAGCAGTAGAGCTGGATTGTCTCTGCTGACTGCTTCTTTCCGATCCTATTAGAAGGATGCACCAATAACAGTGGCGACCCTTCCTTGGGGAACAAATCATCAAGCACATTCGACGTAAGCTCGGTGATTGTTGATGACCAAGGAGGTCAAAGCAAATGAGTATTTTAGGTTTTATCCTTTTTCTGATCGTGGCTGCCGCCTGCGCGTGGATAGCCGAATATTTCGTACCGGGAGCGATTCCGGGTGGATTCTTCGTATCGGCGATTGTAGGCATTATCGGTGCTTGGATCGGCGGTAGTATGTTTGGACAATTCGGTCCTAGCCTAGCCGGCGTTTCTGTGGTGCCAGCTATTCTTGGATCAGCGATATTGGTCTTCTGTCTGGCGCTTTTATCGCGTGGTTTCTCACGCGCTTAGCTAACCTTGCCAGACAAACACGTCTAGCAGGTGTATAGCGTATGATACCGAGCAGTCATTGATTACGACTCACTCCAATGGGGTGAGTCGTTTCATATCGGGATTGCAAATTGAGAATGCACAAGACCAATCAATCATTAACCGAAAGTACCAGCTGTGGTGTCGGAATATGGTGATCGGCACGAATCGGCACAATTGCCGTGCCGACCACAAAAAACTCAATCACTTGCGGTGACCAGCCATAGTTGCCTTCATGAATATCGACACCAACAATACCCTCGGCATGATGGTTCTCTGCCTCCACCTGCATGCGCTCCATGGCCAGTTCCCGAGCATCATATAGACCTTGCGTGAAATTGGTCATCTCCACATTCTTGCCGATATTTTTGAACATCTGCCCGATACCCTGCAAGGCAATGTGATAGACACAGTTCCCCATCACCATTCCGACTGGTCGATAACCGGCTTTCAGCAAAGTCCAAAAATCCTGCCCGGACAAGTCGCTAGTAAACGGTTTGTTCTCCACCCGCCACTCATTGCCAGTTCCATCTGAGCGGTAGACAGCTGTGCCGATCGCCACAAATTCGGCCAGATCCGCGTTCCAATCCATGCGCTTGGCTGTCAATCGCACACCGACAATGCCGTCGGCACCAATTTCTTGCGCCTCTTCTTCCATTCTGCTCATGGCTAATTCGCGAGCATGATAAAGAGCCTGAGTGAGAACATCCATTTCCTGGTTTTTCGTCCAGGCAGCAAGCTGGAAACCGATATGATAAATCGAGCTGCCGACTACCAGTCCTGCCGGCTCAAACCCCACCTCTTTGACGAGAAGGAATTCGTTCACCGACAGATCGCTCGTGAACAATGCTCGCTTACCACCTGGACCTCGCATTTCTTGCAGACGCTTGTGGGCATCCTCTGGAATGCTCGGGCTTATGTTATCGTCAGCCATTTTTTACTCCTAAGCTATTAATCCATAATTAAGTGTCCACTGAATTCAGCTGAAGTCGACTATCGCCGCCGCTTTTCGTTCTTTCCGCAAGTCGATGCAGAGAAGACGATTGGCTGGTTGCACAGGCGGGCCCTGATCGACTGCGGTGCCGATCGCTGTAAAGTTGACGAGCAAGTCAATTTGCTTATTGTTTTCAGAACCGTACTCGATCTTCTCGATGTCCGGATCAATGGTCATGCCAACACAGCCATCCGCTTGCAATTCGTAAAGTTCTTGAGTCAGCCGACTGACAGCTCTGTTGCGAGCTTCATAGAATCCGTTCGTATAAAGTTCAACTTCCTGATTTTGAAAACTGCCAAATCCAAAAATTCCGTACATCTGCATATTGGCCCGAAAATTCGTCCAGATGTAATAAGAGCAAAGACCCATGACCAAACCCTTTGGACGATAACCCGCTTTATAAAGCTGCCAAAAATCTTGACCGTTTAGATCGCTCGTGAACGGCTCCGGCGCCTGAGGATATCCGGGGATGCGTACGGCAGTACCATAGGCGGTGAACTCTGTCAGCCGCGATCCCAGATTCGATTTCTTTGCATGCAAACGTACACCGATCACGCCGGTGGCGCCTAAAAGCTGAGCCTCTCTGCGCATGCGCGCCAACGCCAAATGGCGCGCCTCTGTTTGAGCCTGGGTGACAGCCTCAAGCTCACCTGTACTGCGCCAGGGTCCCATATAAGATCCCCAATAGCTGACATTGAAAAAAGCTGTGCCCATCACCTGGGAAATGGTTTCAATGCCTGCTTCTCTAGTCAGCAAAAATTCTCTCACTGACAGATCGCTGCTAAAGAACTTCTTGTCGCCATTTATTTGTAAATCAATTCTCTTTTTCGCCGATGGCGGAATGTCGCCTGATTCAAGCGCGGTTGTGGCGGCCGCTTGCATTGCCCGCTCGTCTCTTTCGAATTCGCTCTCTGGCTCCCAGAATCGCCACCAAGGCATGTGTTTTCTCCTAACCAACGACAAACTTGTTTAACGCTTCGCGCGTTTGCGCATTGTTACGGGCGGCCTTCGACAATTCGTGAGCGAGCAGTTTGATCCATTCATCAATTGTTGTCGCGCTGGTTTTTAATACAACGCCACGCACAACTTTCATTACTCTGGCGCTTAAGTTTCCTGTCTTCTCTTTGACCAGTTGTAAATGGCAATCATCGAAACGGACAATCAGCTCGCGCACCGGTCTAGCCGCGGAGAAGATCCAGCCCGCTCGCTCAACTGAGGTTGTGCCAGGCATGATTTGCTGTAGCCTGGTGGCTAGAGTTTCTAATAGCTCGTCAGACTCGGACTTACCCATCTTTAAGGCGCTGGCCAGCACCTCGACCTGCATTCCTTCGTCCAAACCATCCAAATCTTCTTGCATAAGCCCAAGTTCCATTTTCCCTTCGACAAATCATAGCCTGCCGCTCGAAATATCAGTCCGATCTGGATCTGGACTCGATCTGGGTCTGGATCTTGATCTGAATCTGAATCTGGTCGGCAAAAGTCTCAGCAGATCAGGATAAATAGTCTCATCCACGTTACACTTGGCAACATTCAAGAGCGCTAGAACCGCCAGTCCGCATCTCCCCGAGTTAAGATTTTCGGAACTTTGACAACCGGGTCCCGTCTTAACGGATACTTTAGCCAAGCATATCTTTTAGATAGAAGCTTATGGATAAATCGCGTTGAAGCAACACTGGTACAGGAAGTCTCCTTTTATGGATGTTATTTCATATCGAGGACCGGGTGCACCCGGCGGTGTCTCGTCCGCTCTGGACAGCGCCTGGCGCAATCAGAAGTTGCCAGACACGAACTGGTGGTTTCTAGCCGATAACGCGCTTAAATCACTGGCGACAGCCGCTCTTGACCCTGTTTTCATTACTCAATTAGCCGAGCCTGTAGTTAAAGGGCATTATCGATTCTGCAACGAATTCCTCTGGCCGATCATGCATGATTTGCCTGAGCATGCGGTTTACCGGGTGAACGATTTTCGTCACTATCGAAAATTCAATCGACTTTTCGGCCAATTTATAGGATTCGAGCAAAGACGGCACAAGCGTTTCTTCGTCAATGACTATCAGCTAGCTTTGCTACCGCCTGAGTTAGTCCGGGCTGGTGGGCGAAGCATTGTTTTTTGGCATATTCCCTGGCCAAAAACAGTAAATGATGAATTCGTCACTATACTCAGCGAGATCGCTCGCGGGCTTCTAGCGGCTGAAGGACTGGGTTTCCATGTTCAGGAGTATGCAGATAACTTCATCGCTTTTGTGCGTGAACATCTGCCTGAATATTCGATCAGTCTCGATCGGGCCAATTCAGATCGTCAGATTGTTCGGGCAAGGTCAGCAACCACTCTCCACTCAAAACTTGATTGGGAGCCATTTGTGGATAGTGCCTACATAACACGTCCGTACCGTTACCCCCAGATGACGCCGGTCCATCTTGGCACGCAGGTCGTCGTTCATCCGCTGGGCATCAATGCCTCCGAGTGGAATCAGTTAGCCTCCTCGTACGATCGAAACTGGCTGCCTGGCAATCTCGCACACCTGCGCGGACAACAGATTGTTTTGTCGGTCGACAGAGCCGACTACACGAAAGCAGTACATGAAAGGCTGAGGATCATCGATCGATTCTTTGCCGAAAATTCGGTCTGGCAAAATCGCGTCTCCTTTGTGCAAGTCTGTGGTCGCAGCAGGGCAGGTATTGAATCGTTTGACCAATATTGGCAAGACTGTCAGGGGCTAGCGAAGGTGGTAAACGAACGCTGGCGAACACCTGAGTGGCAGCCGATTGAATGGATCGAAACGGCAATTGAACCGGACAAATTGTCAGCACTGTATAGAAATGCAACAGCCATGCTGGTCAATCCGGTACGCGATGGTTTGAATTTGACCGCCAAAGAGTTTGTTGCCTGCCAGGCAGAAAATCCCGGTGTACTTTTACTCTCACCTGGCGCCGGCGCCTGGCATGAATTAGGCAAGTATGCTCTGCCAGCCGATCCGTTGGCGACGCATCAAACAAGCGCTTCGATTCATCAGGCTTTGAACATGTCGCAGTCTGAAAGAAAAATGCGAAATCACTCGTTGAAACGGTCTATCGATGCCAATCCGATGAGTAGCTGGTGGCGAACAGTAACGCTGTCCAGCCAACCAACAGTCGCCTTGCCGGTGGCTCGGCCAGCGCTCGAACCGCTACGCAAGCTCGAACGCTTACGCAAACTGGGATAGATGCGCTGGAAGAACTTATCGCGAAGTCGATAACTTATCGCTAAGCTTTGCGGCGCTATTTAGCTCCAGCCGTAGCCAATTCCTTATGGATTTGCGAGGTTTCTGCTTTGCTCTTGTCGAGAATTGCTTGGGCTCGCTCGACCTCTTCTCGCGTGCCATGGGCGATGACAATGAACTTGTTTGCTTTTAAGGCTGTCTCGTATTTGAGCACGCTATCTTTGGGAATGCCGATACCAACCAACGCTGCTCCCAGAGCGCTCAGTCCGCCAACTACCGCTGCAGTTTCCAGGGCGCCGACGAGCCAGCTAATAATCGGACCGCCAACCATAATCGGACCAAGCCCCGGTATAAAGAAAAAGGCTGAACCAAATACTAAGCCCCAGATCCAGCCCCAGAAGGCACCGGCCTTACCCCAGCTGGCAACGCGATCGCCTACATTGTAATAACCGACCACGTGCTCTTCGGTGTGATAATCCTTACCGACGATACTTAGTTTCCGCATGTCAAAACCTGACTTCTGCAGCTCTTTTATGGCTTCTTCGGCATCAGGATGACTATTGAAAATTGCCACAACGGAATCGTTCTCAGCCATATTTTCTCTCCTTTGAGGTAGCAGTATTTATTCAATGATGCCCAACAGCGGCCAGTGATTTGACGCGACGATTGATGAGCAAATCGCCAACTAACAGTTTTCGAACTCCGTCGCCAGATCTTAGCAAATGCGCCTAGCTGCCTAGATTAGAATTGCCTGGATCAACGACCGCCTTCACATTTTTTCGTACCAGACTTCTTCGTCAGCCTGCGGTGCAGAAGTAGTTACAACCGGTACCGCCGGTATCCGATTCGACTTAACCTTCTCCAGCAAGCGAATATAAAGACGCGAGATGGTCGCTCTCTGCTCATCAGTCCATTCGAGATGGCGAAATTCATCTAAGAGCGCAAAAATCTCTTCGCGCGAGTGCGCCTGCTTAAATTTGACGATCCATTTTTCCAGTTCCACCAGTCAATTATATACATACAATTCGCATCAGTCCCGCTGATGGAGAAGAGGCAGTAAAAGCCCGTTCAATTGCCGACGACTCCTTCGCAAAATTGGATCACTCTATTCTCTGCCCAAAAGCGATCGAGCGTCGAGCCGTTATCAAGCCGTTCCAGCCTGCCATTAATAAAGCCGGCATGACCGCCATGTTTTGGAGCCATGAGTGTAATAAATGGATTCTGCAAGCTCGGCGATTGAAAAGAGGCAAACGGCACGAGCGGATCATCCTTGGCCGTGATGATCAAAGTTGGCACAGCAATTTTCTCGACAAAATTCAGCGCGCTAGACTTTGCGTAATACTCCGCACTACCACTGAAACCGCCATCCGGTGCCGTGTACAGATCATCGAACTGTCTGATGCCTTTGATCCTCGGCAAATGATCGAGAGTGAATAATTGAGGGAAAAGCTTGTGCTTAGCCCGAATTTTTTCCTTCAAGCTGCCCAAGAAGCGCTGCTCGTAAAGCCGGTTGAAGCCTCGCTCCATCGCCGCCACGCAGGCAGATAAGTCAATCGACGGTGATATGGCACAAACCGCCTCAATCACATCTGCTCCGGACTCAGCCAATTCGCCTGCTAATTTGAGCACGATGTTGCCGCCCAATGAATAGCCGACCAAGATGATTTTGCGCAAGCGATCGCGCTCTTTCAATTCTTTGGCTACGGCCAGTAGATCAGCGCTATTGCCGGCATTGTATAAAGTTGGTGAAAGATGCAGAGTATCGCCACAATTACGCAGGTTCAAGCGCGCCACATTCATCTGTGCGGCCATCGCCTTGGCTGCCAAACTGACGATGTCCGGAGAACTGCTTGAACCCTCCAGACCATGCACGACTATGAGAGTAGGACGGTCTGGCGCTGCGTGATCGATCGAGCAGTGGGCGAGCAGTCTTGTATGTGGTGTGACAGCAAATAATCGGGGCTCGGAGGAGTGCGCCATGTCGGCAATCCATTTCTGACGCGGCCAGAGGGCACCGGCAATCGTCATCACATGCGGATTTGTGAAGAGAAAAAATGGACTTAACGCTTCGTGTTTCGTGGTATCACCTGCGATTGAACCTCTGTCCGGCTTTGAGCAGAGTCTTGCTCATTAGAGCATAATTGGGATAGAGAGAAAGTTTAGCCAAAAAGCGCTTCGTTAAGCAGGATCTCAACCCATGTTATAGGATTTTCTATATAATTGGTTAGACATGTCGCAGCATTGAAGGAGAGATGAAAATTGGCTGAAGGTGAGCCGGTATTCTTTGGTCTTGTAGCTTTTTTTGCTGCACTCGTCATTTTGGGAATTGTGGCAAATCTCGGGCTCATTCCAGGTTTGACGATGTAAGGCCGACCCGGCAAGGTACATGCAATTCAGATTCAGGGGGTCTCCTAACAGGAACGGCGCGCCGAGCTTACGGGCGCTATCGGCTTTTGGCGCCTGCCTCGCCTTCTGCTTTTTAATGCTTTCCGGCTGTAGCACCGAAGAGGGTAACCGAGAGCTCACTCAAAACACCCACTTTGAACTGGTAGATTGGCACATTTCAGGTCTTTGGGTGATTAACTGCCCTGTTTGCTGGGTGCGGGTGGCCAATTTCAACGCTGTGCCGATCAAGAACATTACCTTTCAATACAACACTTACAACTTCGAAAATGTACCTTTGGACGAGGGTACTTATACGATCGAAGAATCTGTGCCACCAGGAGCGGTGAGAAATTTCATCGAACTTTATGTCGGCTTGGTCCATCTGGAAAGCGAAAAATTGAGCTGCAAACTGCTGTCTGTATCCCCTGAATAGCAGGTGCTCTCGTTTGACGATCTGAACCAAGACGGCTCCAGTTCGTAGAAGTCTCGCCTAGAACGCGCGATTAATAATGATGATGACTATCGGCCAGAAAGGTCGATTTCAAAACCGCATAGGCGACGAAGCCGTACAGAATGAGACACATCAAAAGCATTACAAGCGGCCATTTCTCGTATATCTTGGCGAAAGGACGAAAAATGAAGTCGATTACAAACAATCCGGCTGCTGCTGCTGGCATAGACGCCTCTCTTAATTCGAGACAATTATAAGTGCCGCCGACTAAGGAGACACCAAGGTCAGGCTAGTTGTAAAGATATTTAAGCAATTGCCGTTCAGTGCCGGAAATAATGGAAGTGGCGCTGCCACCGCTGCCTGATGGAGGCAGGGAAAAGCTCCGGATAAAGGACAAAAAACATCATTACGGCCAAAACTGCGCTCAGTAAAAATGAAAGAATCCAGATCATATTTCCTTAGGTGGTTAGGGGTTACCGGGTAGGCACAACAATATATTTATTCGCTTTGTTTAAGGGCCGGTTAAAAACCGGTGTCGCAAACATTAGAACAGCGTAATTGCCCGCGGGGACCGAATTCTCGCGGCTGGGTCTCAGTCATTTGTAACTAGTTACGTAACGTTTGCAAACTGTCGCCAGGCAATTACTAAGCGCGCTTAATCAGAATGAATTGCAGATGACTAAAATCTCAGCCTCTGGCCCTAAGTGTCTTGCCCAAAAGGACACGCCGACTGACCACTTAAGTGCCGGTGTGCTCCAGATCGATATCGACATGCAGGACACTATCGGGATCGTCCTTGATGATCGTCACGTTCTCTCCGTTTGCCTTGGTCGGCGCCAGATCAATGCCAGCCGGCACATGGTTGTGAGTCGTCTCTGTTTCCTGAGTGCCATAAACTACTTTGATCTTGGCTGGCACTAAATCCTTAGAGCCGGGCTGCGATTTCAAAACAACAGTCTCGGGCGCGTCTGTGAGCAAGGCGTCAGTGTTAATCGGCTGGCGCGATAGAAGAAGACTGACCTTTTCCAGACCGGGATGGGCATCGAATTCCAGAAAATCATCAGGTATGGCGTAATCAGTGCCATGCCTAACGCAATTGTCGTCTTTTCGGCCCTCTATCGGAAAGAGGACAGTCCGCTCGCCACGGCTGCCGCTCCGCAGGACGATATAGGCAAAGCCATCTATATTTGGTTTGAGATGAAAGCGAATTTTGTCGCCGGTGATGAATTTTTCTTTTTGGGTGACATGGGATGTTACGCCGCCACGATTCAATTCAATCCAATAGCGCATACCGGTGTTTAGCTTTTCGGATGCACTATTAAGTTGAACATCGAAGCTATCGGCGGCTCTGGCGGGCAAACTACGATCGATAACTGACATACTTATGACTAGCGACATAGCGATCAGCGCTAGCAGTTGCCGGTGCACACAAAGATAACCAATGGAGGCGACAGCTTCTGAATACAGCTCTTTATAATGTTCTTTATAATGCTCTGGGCGCATAACAACCTCTGAATGGCGAAACATTCTTTAGATCCTTCCTTGTGAGCACTGTAAATATACAAGACCGTAAAACAAATCGATCTGAAGGTCGGCCTTTTGTTTATGGCATCATAGAGACGACGAAAAAGATGCAGCCAGAGAGAAATGTCAGAGATCTTAATTGCCGGCGCTGATTTCAGTGGCGCCAAAACAGTACCAAATGAAACTTGGCTGGCCGTAGGTAATCTCACCAATCTCGGACTGGACATAGTTTGTCTAGAACAATGCGGTTCGCATAAACTAGCCCAGGCATTGAACAACACTGTCAACCTCGTTGCTGTCGGATTGGACTTTCCTTTTTCGTTGCCGGTCGAGTTTCTCAACTTCCTCACGGAGAAAATTAGGCGGGCCGATTTTCAATCGTGGCAAGAAATTGCAGAAACACTAGCTTTCATGACCTTCGAGCAATTCCTCGAATTGGCCACCGAATTCAAGGTTGAACCGAAGCGCCTGGCTGACAAATCGCTTAACCGGCGCGCCTCAGCCCGCTTCATCGCGGCAATCCTTCGATGGTGCAAATGACATTTCAAGGAATTCGGCTGCTGGCCACGCTCGATCCAAAAAAGTTCTACGTAATGCCATTTCAAGACGAAATACCTTTCGGCTGCGCGGTAATGGAAACCTACCCGCGAGAAACACTCTTTTCTCTGGGCTTACCGGATATTGGCTACAAAAGCAAAGATACAACAAAGTCTCTTGAGACGCGCAAGCAGATTCTCAAAGGACTGGTGACGATCCGCGATTCCAAAAGAAAAGGCATCGAGCTGTGCCCGAGAATTTCAATTAATAAGAACCTAGAAAAGATCGCACTCGAATCGGATCATGCACTAGATGCGGTGATCGCTTGTTATGCGACAGCAATATGGAAGGCTGCACCACAACTGAACAAAGATCCGCTCTCCACCGATGATCTCAATGTATTGTTGGAGGGCTGGATATACTGCCCCTCGCTTTTGTGCGCCTCCGCCTAGTTGCAGGCAAATAGGCATCGGGCTACAACGTTTCCCATGACTCGAGGCGGCTTATACGCCTTAGACACTTAAGTCATCCAAAAACCGAATGTACCCTTGGAGACAACCGATTTCGAAAAGCCAAAGCGTATGGGTTATAATTTGCCTCCGTTCGAATTGCGCCGGCAGTTCGAGGCTTTGCACCCTGAAAAGTGGCCAAAATATGAAGATACGCCTTAGCGGATCAACGGGCGCCCGTAGCTCAGTGGATAGAGCCCCCGCCTTCTAAGCGGGTTGTCGTTGGTTCGAATCCAACCGGGCGCGAGTTATAATCCTCTTGACGTATCGGACAAAAAACCGCACGGGTCATTAGCTCAACGGTAGAGCAGCTGCCTCTTAAGCAGTTGGTTGATGGTTCGAATCCATCATGGCCCAAGTCTTTTTCTCAGGCGGTCTTGATCGCGATCGCGCCGTTTCGTTTCATTTGATCGAGTAATACTTGATGCCAAATCAAAGTCGAGCCAATCATATACATCTCATCGTCACTGGTGGCACAATCGATTCGTACTTCGACAAGTCTGTCGATACGACCGCACTGTCTTCAGAAAGCCAGGTTCGCGCCTATCTGGAGAAGGTAATCGAGCCTCACTTCACACTCAGTCAAAAAGTCGTATCTATGAAGGACAGCCGTGATCTCGGTGAGCAAGAGAGAGAGAAAATTCTGCAAGACATTTTGCATTGTGGTCACGATCGCATACTAATCACTCACGGCACCTACACAATGCCTGAGACTGCGCAATTTCTTTTAAAGAACAAAAAGGGGCTGGAGGATAAAATAATCGTGATTTCCGGCGGCTTTTATCCGCTGGCAAGATACAGCGAAACAGACGCCAGCTTTAATTTAGGATTTGCTATCGCTTCATTGTTTCTAGCAAAGCCGGGCGTCTATGTGGCAATGAACGGAAAATTGTTTGACGGTGACAAAGTGAAAAAAGATCTACAGCAAGCAAGATTGGTCGATGCCGACGACGTGCGCTCCACTGCTTAAAGTCTGGATTACAACTTTGATGACTGGTGCGCTTTTATGATATTCTGAGATACTTTCGGTCTGTTCGCGGGCGAGTGGCGGAATGGCAGACGCGCTAGACTTAGGATCTAGTGGGGCAACTCGTGGAGGTTCAAGTCCTCTCTCGCCCAGTATCTATGTTTCGGGACTTTGAGTGTTGGAATTATGGGGCATGCTCTTCGCCTCTTTCCGATCAATATCCGATCACTCGTATGCAGTCACGGTAATTTCAACTTTTGCCTTACACCACAAAATTTTATTGAAGTCCTTTACTTATTTAGCCTGATGCAATCATCTCCAACGTCGGCCAAAAAGGTTCGGTTTTTTTATTACGACTGACAAAGCTGACTGCGGACCATGGTCATGGATCGCTACAACCCGCTGACGGACAAACTTATTTAAGAATCTACGGAGAAACAACATCATCAAATCGATCCAGAAATTTGATGCAAACGGATCATATATAAGGACTTCAATGATGGAACTTATTTAGCTACTTAAATGCACAGACCTTCACTTACCCAGGAATCGGCAAGCTGACGACGTGCGAAAAACCAGCATCCTTCTATATTTAAGGTGCCAGGTTCTATCTTGGCATATTCCGGCTCATCGGCTCCTTGTGGAGACTACCAAATCACGCTGCCATGAGTTCGACAGTTATTATTCATGCACTCGTGCCGAAAGTGATCCATGCCGACGAAGCCGACCGAAAAGGTATGATCGAAAGCAAGCTAAGTACAATCGCAGTGCTTTCTACTCGATACTTATGTAGTGAAGCTTTTGCGGGTAAGAAGGTTTTGAGTGAATTATTGGCAGGAGGAAAAGATGAGCGACCAGCATCCATTGAATATTGCCAACGAGAAACCCATTCTTGAACAACTAGCTTTGTCCTGGAGAAAGACCAGCGCCAATCTGCTAGTCGCAAAACAAACAGCAGCATTTTCGATCGCTGATAGCTGGTTCTTGCCATGGATTGAATTCAAGAAGAATATTACCGATTTTCTTCAGGAACTTGAAGCAGCAACTTTGAGAATGGAAGCACTGGCGGAATTCTCTGAGGGCTTTATCGACGATGGTTCACGTGACCAGCTGATTCAGATGCTCAAAGAACAGGGCTTAGGTGAGGAAAAACTGGCGAGATTGAGGATGGTCTTCGAATCCGCAGACGAAGAACCTCTCTGCGAATCTCGTCTCCAAATAATCCAGCTGGGCGAGTCAACCGGAGAGTCGATAATGGAATTGGCAAACAGGTGGACTGCGGCGACAAAACCTAATAAGAAACCTTCCAGCAAGAAAAACAGCAAATCTGAGTCGCATCATTATGAAAACGATCCGAAGTTTTCATCACTTCACACTCTGCTGCAGATAGAGCAACTGGCTTATCAGTTCGCCCTTCTAAATAACAAAGACATTCCACTGAGAGTGACATTTAAGGGTGACGGCATACCAAGACTTAAATTGGAAGCCAAGTTTGACGAACCACGCTTGCTGGCAAAATTTTTCGGAGATGGAGAATATTTGGAGCTTCTCCTCGATTTATCGATTAGGGTAGATTCAATAGGCACTTCGAAGAATCCGCCGAAATACAAATACTACTCAAGACGATGTCTGGAGTGCGGAAACGTTCCCACAACACCTAAAACGAAGGTTTGCGGCGGCAGTTGCCAAAAACAACTTGATCGTTGGATCGAAAGAAGAAAAGGTAGTCGTCGCCTAATTGATGAACCAGCAAGGGCGCGAGAGCTTGCATCGAAATTTCTTTCTACCGTGTACTCAGACAACGATCTTCAGAAAGCGATATCTATTGAACTGACCTAAAAAAAAAGCAACCCCAATGAGCCATCCTGATCCCCCGGTTTTCAAAAAACAGGGGGGGCGCGAAAAATCGTAGCGCTTTATAGTCATTGCGTACCCTGACACAGAGGTTCAAAGGAAAATGCAAGATGTACAGCTTTCGAATGCACTCAGCTTTCAAAAGTATGCCTACGTGAAAGAAGAAGCAGCGAGCGAGTTCACCGGTTTGACCCGGGCTTGGCTCCGCAGGGCGAGGGTGTACGGTGGTGGTCCGCCATTCACAAAGGTGAATAGAACGGTCAGGTACAAGCTCAGTGATCTTGAAGCTTTTATGGACTCCAGGAAGCTAAATAACACGAGCCAACAACCAACCGAATAAGAAAGAAGCAAAATTTCTCGCACCGATACAATGGAAATAGATACTCTTATCTAGCCAAATCCACGAAAGGGGGTGACACAAAATGCAATCCAATGAATCCAAAATGAACCATGAAGCCCAGTTACTTGGAATTCCTGAGGCAGCGAATTTCCTTAGTCTCAGCCAGAAAAGACTAAGGCAGCTTGTTAAAGACAAGGAAATTGGCTCATGCAGAATCGGAAGGCGCTTAAGTATTAGCGTTGGTCAGTTAGCGGCTTTTGTCGAAAAAAGCTCACGAAACTAAATAAGTTTGTTCACCCAAATATCGATTTCAAATGCCGGCGGCAGCGCCTCCGCATTAGGTTTAAACTGACCTGACCCCCAAAAGCGAAACCATGTCAACTAGACAGCTCTGAAAATTCCAGGCATAGTTGCAGCAGAAAGGAAGGTCAGCCATGAAGAAGATTCGCTACAGCGAGGAGCAAATTGTTGCCATTCTAAGGGAGGCGGAAGCAGGTATCCCGGTCAAAGAAGTTTGCCGCAAGCACGGCATCGCCAATCAAACGTATTACCACTGGAAAGCCAAGTACGGTGGCATGCAGGTTAGTGACGTTAAACGGCTACGACAGCTGGAGGATGAAAACAACCAGCTCAAGAAGCTAGTTGGCACCATGGCACTAGACATAGAAGGATTGAAGAACGCCCTAACAAAAAAGTATTGACCACCTCGCAAGCTCGCGCGGCGATCAACGCAATGTGCGAGGTGGGAGTTAGCGAAAGACACGCCTGCGACGTCATAGCATTGCCGCGGGCAACGTTCAGGCGCAAGAGCGTTAAGAACGACGGACCGTTAACAGAAAGGATTGTCGCTCTGGCACACGAGCGCCGTCGGTTCGGCTATCGCCGAATCACGGCTCTGCTGCAACGCGAGGGCTCGCCTGTGAATCACAAGCGCGTGTACCGAATATATAGCAAGGAGAATCTGCAGGTTAGAAAACGCCGCCGGAAGAAATTGCGCACATTTAGGCAGCCGCTTGCTCCAGCGACAAGGCCAAACGAGCGGTGGTCGCTCGACTTTGTCAGCGACAGTTTGGCCAACGGCCGACGCTTTCGAACGCTGAACGTGGTGGACGACTTCACACGAGAGTGCTTGTGCGTTGAAGCTGACTTTAGCATGCCCGGACGCATGGTGACGCGAGTCCTCGATCGCCTGATATTTACCAGAGGCAAGCCCGCACATCTCGTCATGGACAACGGTCCCGAACTGACTAGCAGCGCAATGCTTTCTTGGAGCACGCAGCACAACATCCATCTCGAATACATCCGACCAGGCAAACCAATCGAGAACGCGTTCGTTGAATCATTCAACGGCAAATTCCGAGATGAGTGCCTGAATGAAAATTGGTTTCTCGACCTAGCACAAGCACGCTCGGTGATCGAAGCCTGGCGTGAAGATTACAACACCTACCGGCCGCACAGTGCGCTCGGTTACAAGACACCAAAGGAGTTTGCAAATCAATTCGAACCCGATGAGTTATCTGCTTGACGTGGAATAGCATAAGGGGTCAGGTCACCTTTACTACGGACTGTTTACAGCAGTCCTAGTCACTGCGATGATCGGTATTCGGGATGGATTGTGTGCCGGAATTTCCTATGGTTTGTTATTTGGTCTTGGTGGCGGAGTATCCTACGGTTCGCTCTTGGCTTTGAGCCTAGGAGGGTTAGATCAAGCTTCAATCAAACGACTGAACCCCGACTACAGCGAAATGCTCTTAGGTTTACACCAAGTGCAAGTGTTCACCGTGAGACGGTCTTTTGATGAGGCATTTGAGGCATGTATCAGTTCAGTTCTGGAATTGAGGAAATGCCAGATTACTCAGCAGAACAAGGAGATCGGAGCTATTCGAGCTGATACCGGAATGACATGGAAATCTTTTGGCGAAAAGATTATGCTGACGGTTTCATCTGCTGACGACCATACTTGTACGGTGACTATCTCCAGTAAACCCCGTATACCAACAGCGTTAATGGATTATGGGAAGAATGTCGAGAACATGCGATTAATAATTGACAGTCTAAGTAATCGAGTTGCCATTATTGAGACACCCCGGGATGAGACGGCATAGCCAAGCGTATCTCGTAAAACGATCAGTGATTTACATCTAGCCAGTTCTGCGTTACTTTGATGGATGCTGTTGCTTCTCTCGCAGTATCAGGCCATGAAAGAAAGATATTATTCTACCGCAGGATCCAGTGCGTCCAAGCTTGAACTCGGGGAAGTTATAGCAGAGCGCATTTTCCTATGGCGTGATCAACCGGACTCAAAATTAACAGTACGTTTTGGCAAACCAGTTCAGTTTGGACACAGTTACGTATGTCCGTTCGAATTTACGTCGGACAAGCAAATCGTCATTGCTAACGAGATTTTTCCAGCTCAAGGTGATGATACTTTGGCTGCATTTTTACGTGCCGTTTCCATGGTTTCTGATTTTCTAAGACACGAGCCATTGGCTTGGAAATCTGATGAGAATTGGGATCTAAAGTTGAGAGTTGACGATTTGAAGTGAAAGATCGATTAAGGTCAAGGCAAAGGACGACGAAGAAATCAAAACTGCTGATTCGAACTTCTCAGAATCTCAACCTACATAAAATATACAGACATATCAATAGCGCTGTATCGAGCTGCAGAATAAACTCATGCACGCGCCGCACGGTCGATCGTATTGGAGTGATTGTGTGGTCATCCATCGAGTTAACTGCAAGCCCGACCGATCGGCAAAGGCGCGTACTAAGCGCGAAGGCCCTGGCAACATTTCCTCGGTACAGATCAAGGTCTATGAGACGGTTCAATGCAGTTAGTGATTCATCTGCATTGCCGGTGGTAAGGTGCAACTTGTTGTAGCGTGAGTAAAGCTTAGGCAGAAGAAATTGTTCGAAGAAACGAGAGAAAGGCCCAACACTAAAAGCGAGCGACAGCGCTAACGATACATACAATGCGTCCGATATGATGTAGTCGCTGCTCAGTGTCGTGCTGGCTAAGCTTGATTTCAATCTAAACGCTTTAGATAGCTTCTCTTCACCAAGATCTTTGGCAATACCTGAGAGCACCCCCAGGTAATAACTCTTCCCAGCGTCGGAGCTAGACAATAGCCTAGACGCTTCAACGACGAGGGAACGTGCTTCGTCTTTATGTTCTTTAGCCGATTGAATGATGGCCATTTGCGATAGGGCATCTATACATCTGCGGTCTGCATGATGCCGGTAAAAGATAGGCAGAGACTTTTCAAACCAAGGATAGGCTTCGTAAGTCGAAAGCTGATCTGTGTTTTTAGGTTCAAGGGTGAGTCCAACGGCATAATACCTGCGAGCCATTTCTAAGCTCTCAGGACCGTAAACTTTGGCAACCGCTGCGTTGCGTGCGAGCCTTGTCGCTTCAGGCTCGGCGCGGTTCAGCCAGATGGCAAGGTTTAGGCCAGGCTCCCTTAGCCTCTGTAGGCTATAAATGCGCTCAGCCAGCTCGTGACCTCCTAGAGCATCAGCAGTAAAGGCAAGTGATCTGTCGGCATCGCGGAAAGAAAACCAGAGATAGGAAGTAGAGAAGACAACAAAAATCAGGCTGCTAAAAACGAGAAACAGCGATCTCGCCATGGCCAGTATTGGATAGTCCTTTGCAATAACAGCCCAAATCGAAGGCGAAAAGCGGTGGGCTTTGTGGATTGCTGGTCCTACTTTGTACAACCATACTAGATCGCAAAACGCTAGAAGAACTTCGTCAAGCGAGTTAGAGAAAGGATCCAATTGATAGCGATACGCCCAGGCAATCAAATCACCGGCTGCGCAAAGGCAATGAATTGTCCAAGTAACAATCAGACATTTCAAAATCAAAGTATGGAATTTAGTAAGCATAGAAAATTGCCGTATCTTCGTAGCATCTATGCTTGCACCGAAAGATCACTTCGACAACTCGGTATACACGAATGAGATCGAGTCTTAAGCATTAAACGCCCCAAGGACCTTGTTATGTTTCCTGCGCCTCTTCCAGCGGTTTATACATGACGCCCACTTGCCTGATTTGCTCAGTGACTCCATCAAAAATAACAGCTACGTCAGCTAGACACAAACCCCGATAGGGCTCAATGTGACGGTTCCGATGAGCGTCGATCGCGGACTTTTGCAGGCGGGCACAGGAATCCGTCCTGAAATTGAACATGTACGTCTTGCCCATTTATTCGAACGGTTGGCAGTTCTATTTGAGCGTGGCTCGCCGACCAATATCGCACCAAGAGAATAGACGGGCTTTCCCAATGTAAATTAAGTCCGTTAGTCGACCGATTCAATGTGGCATCACACGCCCGAGCCACTCTCTTGCTAAACATTCCCAACTTAGCGTGCGGCTTAACTACGTAGACGTTGTAAGTAAAGGGATCCAGACCGCCTGGATTATGTTCTTCTACCACGGCGTCAACCATTTGGTCCGGCGATGTGATCCTGGACACTTCATGATTCATTTTGGGCTGAGCGACAAAGGCAATAACTGTGATGCAGGCAATTCCTACCAGCAATAAGAGGATAATCGCGATAGCTAATCCGCTTAGGGCATAGATAGGTAGCCACCGTAGTTCTTTTCTCTGATCGCTTTTGTTGAGCATATTAAAGTTTGCGACTGCCGTCACGAGATAAATAGAGCTTTCAAGAAAGACCAACCGCATTTTCCACCAGTTTGCGAAAAGTAGGCGCTATGCGACTGATCACTCTGATTTCGCTATTACACAGTATTTCTTCATGGTCCAGAACTACAACTGGGAAATCGCCAGTGCCTGTCTTCTTTGCGGTCTCAAAACAAACTGGATTGTAAGTCTCGCCCTGGAAACCAATTTGAACAAAACCATTTTTCAAACAATCACTTGACAAACAGTGTCGTTAAAAATTTCCGCGTGTAGCCCGTCCAACTTTGGTCCTGGTGGATTAGCCAGAAATTGCAACGATTCACCTTGCTGTGACAATACAATAGCGCGATGAGTCCACCGATATTTCAACACCAATTTTTCGTACAATCGTGGATAGCGGATTCGAATTTTATTGTAGATGCAATCCAGGGCAGCAGCCGGTGTGTCTTGCGCAATAACTTCGCAGCACTCGTCGTCGTCCCACGGCTCAAAAGTAAACAAAGGCACAAATTGTTCGAGCAACTTTATGTCATTCATTGCACGCCTTCGGTTCATAGTCAACCGAAATTTCGCCTGCGGTGATTGTGCCGCTGAACCCAAAGCATGGCAGTAGGGAAAGCTTAAAGCCATCATCTGTCGACTGAAGTTCCAATCCGAAAATGACGTTTTGGCGATTGAATCCGGCTAAATCAATATCTGTGACATCCTTCAATCGAAACGTCACGATCGCGTGTTTGTCGCGCAATAACGAGGCATCTTTATCAATTTGGTCTGTTGTGCGCCAAGTGTGCAGTTTGATCCAGGAGCTGCCCTCTCTGCGCAGATGAGCTTCTAGGACTTCTGCATCATGGAAATCGGGCCACGGTCCGAACCAGCCAACAAGCTGATCGGCTCCAAGAATGTTGTCGATAACTGATGTTTTCTCCATAGTTACTCCGGAAGCAAATTTTTTACCACGCTTTTGACCACAGTTATCATTCACCTCTAGATAGACTGATCGCACGAATGCTATTTCCTCAGCAGTAACTCTTTTTACTCTAGCAATGTTTGCCAAAACGCGAAACGCTTCTTCATCACTTTTTCCGATCCAGCCGGAGTAAAATGTAAATTGGAAAACTCCAAATAACTGATCAACAATTTCACTTCGGCAGGCGTAAAGCTTTCGAATTGCCTTCTAGTAGCATCGGGCTTGCCAGTCAAATGAATTATTACAGAAAGCCAAAACATGCCGTTTGGCGTATCTAAGGCATGAACAAGATATGGCGGAAAAAAATAACGAAAAGCTTCTGGTGAGAGAAAATTGAGCTGATCAATGCTCGCTTCCAAAAACTCCGGCAACATCGTTTTCCACGTTTTATTCTCAAATGTCTTTTCTGCTTGTTGATGCTCATCGCAATGTTTGTAGTGCGCATGGTGGCACATCAAATTATCATCACCAGGGTGAGGCACTTCCGAGAATTGACTTTCAATTACTCTCTTCAGTTCGTCGACAGTCATAATTTGAAATCCTAAGGAGCTGCCCATCATAGCGGCGAAGATAGATACCAGGTCAGTGCCAAGACGGTGGATCCTAATTGTGCAATGAATAGGATAACGCTAAGCTATCAATTTAAGTCAACTGCGAGCGAAAAAGAGCTTTAATTTGATCGAAGTCCTCAAAATGATACGAAAAAATCTCTCTCATACTTTCAACTTCCTCTAAGGTAAACCAGTTGGGCATGTCCTTACGAGCTCTTTCCCAAGTTGGAATATGCTCAAAAAACGCGAGGCTCACGCAAGTAACCAAATGATCGCTACCACAGGTTTCTGGTTGATCCTGCCAATCGCACCAATCAGCAAAAGCATAGATGCGACTGATTGTCTCCTCACCGCCTGGCGCATCGTAAGCGCAATGGAACTTGAATTGAAGTTCCAGCCAGAAAGACATCGCGTTTTCTGAATCCGAAATCTCATCGGCCAGATCCGGAAGGTATTCGGCTGCGACAACACGCCACTGGTTTGGCTGTTGGACGCTGGCAACATAAGCTTCATATGCTGTCGCTTCTGTTTCGCCTACGCCTACAAACCGAGGGACATAAAGAGATCTGACCATGTATGCATTCTCTTCAGGACTCCAATTACAACTGGCTCCTGCGCGGCGAAGTTTTATGGCTAGAGACTGATCCATGTTATGTTTCCTACGCCTCTTCCGGCGGTTTATACACGACGCCCACTTGCCTGATTTGCTCGGTAACCCCATCAAAAATAAACTGTACTTTGTGATCCGGAAAGTCGTAGCCGTCCCAATAACTGCCATGCGACATATAGCTAGTGGGAGCAAAGCCGATTTTGCGTTCAGCCTGTGATCTTAAATCTGTTGGAGTAACGTCAGCTAGAAACGAGCCTCGATAGGGGTCAATGTGACCGTTCCTAACCTCGGGCGAATTGATTACTAGAAAGACTATCAGTTGAAAGTATCCATTGTCTTCGTCGTAGATAAGGATAATCCCGTGCTTCTCAAAACAGTAAGAGCTCATGGACAGCGATATGTTGCTAGTCGGTTCTTCTTGAAGTGCTTTGCGTAGTTGCTGAAACGCCATGCAGTCTTTGCGCTTACCAAGCACTGCAGTACAAATGTTGTACAGATCTGGAATAAACAGTTCCTCGTCAGAGAATGTCATAGGCATCGATTCATGCTAGTTGCATCAGCAGTCGAAAGCGTCATCACCTAAAAATTAGTCTCGGGATCATAACCGTACAGATTGTCACTTTCGCCTCGAAGGAATTTATCGACGTCCGTGTTGTGGTGATACCGCTCGGGCGTCATTTGCTCTACCAGCTGATTTCGAGGAACTGAAAGTTTGAGTAACTGTATGCGATCATTAAATCGATATTGCCTGTAGTCGGACGCAAGATGCTCCGTCCCGTAGAGTCCGTTGACAAAGAAATGGCCAAACCGGTAAGTCCACCCCCGTCCGGGCACGAAAATCTGTTTTTGTGAATGGAAGACGTTCCCGTAGATAGGGGCTGTCGTAAGCATTAACAGGAAGACAAAGGCTAATAAAGTCACATGCGCTTTCATAGAGATTGTGCGGGTACTTGAAGCACAGACAAGTGGCAAACTATCATGGTCCTACCCAGCCACCGTAAACAACGCTGCTAGGCTCCCGAGATATTCCGTACCAAATACCGGTCAAAACGGTCATCATAATGAGCATTGCTGCTAGTCCTACGAAACTCTGATTCTTCTTCATAGCGTAACTTTAGCGCCATAGTTGTCTTTGGCAAGTGAAATTTCAGTTGTGGTTTGCAGTATCTATGCTCATTGAAATGCTGAAATGTAAAACCATGTCTCGAAGCATGTGATTAAGACCATTCTATCCGCTGGCGAAATGCGGCATAATCATACTCATGCGTAATAGTAGTCCGCCTGCAGCAAAATGGATTCAGTTCCCTCAAAGAAGCGAAATTTCTTCGACCTGGTGTCTCTAAGCAACAGATCAGAAAAAGCGGTTGTAATCTTCTATTTGTGGTTTTGCCATGACTGACAAGTTTCACAAAGACGCTCACTTGGCTATGGCTTCAGCGTTTGAGGAGTCGGCAGCACGGGGACAGACTTGTACCGGGTCGGAGCATATTCTCCTGGGGCTTATGACTGAAGGCGCGGGAATTGCAGAAGTCGCCGTGCGTTACGTCGGACTTTCGCGCGACGCCCTCCGAGTGGAAGTTTCTAAAGTCTCTCCGCCAGCTGACGTTAAGGGTGTCTCTGACGCGAGCCTTAGCTCTGAGGCAAAGAATCTACTACAAGTTGCGTGGGATGAATCTCGCCAATTAGGCGACGGCTTCATAGGAACTGAGCACCTTGTTTTAGCGATTCTGCGTGATTCAAGGTGCTCGGCTCATCACATACTAACGGAGTTGGCTATTGATCGTGAGACTTTGAGAACCTGCATTTTGCAGCTCGTTCAGCAGCGTAAACTTGGGGTTGATATTTCCAAGCTTAGTTTACCAATTTCTTCTCCGTCACGTCCCGCTTTGGAGCCGCGGCTACCCAACGATCCAGAGCTTCTTTCGAAAGTCGTGCTTCAGCCTGCCGAAACGGAAGGATTCAGTTTGCGGGCGAAACAGGTGCTACAACAAGCAGCAATTGAAGCGGCTGCCCTTGATTGGCCTGTGATACGTCCAATTCATATTGTAATGGGATTGTTCGCTGATCCTGGCAGCATAGCAGTGCAGGCATTGGAGCAGTGCGAAGTCACTCTTGAGAAATTGCGAGTTCATGCGAAAACAGTAGCTGGACTTGGACCGGGTTTAGTCTCGCCGGAAATCAAACTTATGGACGATTCCATTTCAGCCTTACTCGTGGCCCGCACACAAGCTGAACGAAGGGGAAAGGCAGAGATCGAGCCTGAGCATATTTTGTTCGGCGTAGCCGTTTCAATATCGCTCATCACACAAGGTGGCAAATTGCTGGATACGTTGCACTCCCTCATGGGAGAGGACGTAAGATCACGACCAATAGTGGCAAACTCCCAACCGCTTGCGTATGAAACGGTGACTGTGCAAAACTTGGCTCAGCCGGAATCTTTGCCTGATACACCCCGGACTGAAGTGACAGATTGGTTTTCTGATTCGGCAATCGAAGCGATGGTCATTGCAATTGACGAAGCACGCAGGCTCGGTCATACATCTGTCGATCGAGCAACAATTCTCTTAGCGCTGACTCATGCGCAGATAACCGGCTCTGCGAAAATTCTGCAATCCGTAGGACTCACACCAGAGGCTGCTCGATCTAGAGTGACACTATTGTCCAATCACACCGGAGGTTTGCAAAATGATATTTCACAGGCTAGAGAATTAGAATTAAGTCCTGCTGCGAAACATTTTCTGGAATTGTCCTGGCGACAAGCAGCAATTTTCGGCCGAATCATAAAACCCGAGCACTTTTTGCTCGCCATGCTAAAGGCGGCTAAAAGTGCCGATCCTCAACTCCTTGACACTGTTGGGCTAGACATAGAGAAACTGAAAAGCGAGATCTTTCAACAAATAGATGGTTGCTGACGTGAGTCCTTTTCCTAAGTCACTTCAATGCGTGCCCAATTTGAAGCTGCAAGTACAAAACCATATGACATAGAAGTATCCGTCCGGTGAATAGCATCTTTTAAAATTTCAGAATTGCCGCGATGATGTGTCTGATTGAAATCGGGAGGCAGTATGGCGGCGCGTACACCGCATCGGGACCTAGAGAAGCAAAAGTATTGGCTGAACAAAATCGAACAATGGCGCGCGAGTGGCTCTAGCAAGATGGAGTTCTGCCGACAGCAAGGCGTGTCTATCGAGCAATTTTACTACTGGCACCGGGAATTGAGAAAGCGAAAGTTGGTAAAAGACGAGTTGGGCAATCCGGCGGAAAGACAAAAGAACAAACATTTGGCTAAATTTGTCCCCGTCGAGATCAAGCCGGTGCTAGAAACATCTGGAAAGACGTTTGTGGAGCGCTTGGAAATTGTGACGCCTGGTGGATATATCGTGCGGATTCCGTGATGTTGAATTTGCCGCCGTCGGTTCGAATCTTTGTTTGCGTGAAACCAGTGGATATGAGGCGATCTTTTGATACCTTGTCCGGGCTGGTGAAAGATTTCATGGCAGAAGATCCGATGTCAGGGCATTTGTTTGTCTTTCGGAATCGAGAAGAGAACAAGGTCAAAGTTCTCTATTGGGACCGAGATGGCTTTGCTATATGGTACAAGCGGCTAGAAGAAGGAACATTCAGCTTGCCAGACAATCTGGCAACAGGATTAGAAATTGATGCAGCATCGCTGGCGATGGTATTGAGTGGTATCAATATTGCCGGTTCTTACAAGCAAAAGAGATATGAAATTCGCAGGCCGGCGGAAAGCGGTTTAGGGAAGGTGACCGTCTGATCATATTGATTATATTTCATGCAAAAATCGCAATTTCTGCGGGTTTTGCGGCGCGCAGATCCGATAAATTCATTTTGGGGTAGGTGTCAACCTAGTGATTTCGGCTGGCAGTGGAGGTACAATATTTGGGTTGATTTAGTACCACTTCTGATACCAGAATCTTGTCAGAAATCGCAGTCAATTTAGAGAAGATTCCGGATGATCCTGCCGAGTGCAAGAAGATCATCAAGGAGCTTCTGGTGCAGTTGATGAGTGTCCAGGAGGAGAAGGAAGAGCTGAGGCAGCGGCTGCAGATCTTCCTGAGAGAGAAGTTTGGGCGCAAGTCAGAAGCAATATCGCCAGATCAGCTGCGTCTCTTTATGGCGAGTGATGACGATGCACAGGAAGCTGAAACCTTAGCAGAAGATGCACCTGTGTCAGGGTCGCAGCCGCGTACTCAGCATGGTCGCCGGAAGCCGGCTGTCGATTTGCCGCGCGAGAGATGTGTAGTGCCGATTGCGGAATCCGAGTTGATTTGTCCTTGCTGTGGAACAGAGCGCACGCTGATTGGCGAAGAAGTTAGCGAACAGTACGATTACGTTCCGTCATCTGTCTGCGTTATCGAACATGTTAGACCCAAGCTCGCGTGCAAACAGTGCGAAGGAAGCGTAGTGATCGCTCCCACACCTGCCAAGCCGATAGCCAAAGGATTGGCGACGTCCGGCATGATAGTGCACATTGGAGTAAGCAAGTTCGCGGACCATTTGCCGCTGCACAGACAAGAAGGTATTTTTAGGCGGCAGGGAGCGGTGATATCTCGCTCGACAATGTGTGACTGGCTTGCTGAAAGTGCATCGATTTTCAAACCGTTGTATTTGCTGCAGAAGGCGAGAGTGATGAGCGGCAAAGTGATCTGGTGCGATGACACTCCGGTGAAGGTCCAGGACCGGAGCCGAAAAGACAACATCAAAGAAGGACGGATCTGGATCTACCGCGGTGACAAGAGTAATCCTTATTCGGTTTTTGATTACACCGAATCGAGAAATCGCGACGGTCCGTTGAAGTTCTTGGCCGGTTATGCCGGATATTTGCAAGCGGACGCTTTTGCTGGATTCGACTGCATCTATGCAGACAAGAAAGTAAAGGAGTGTGCCTGCATGGCACACGTGCGCAGAAAATTCTACGATGCTTTGCCGTCGAGCAGGAAGAGCGCATCCGAGGCGATCGACTTCATTCAACAGTTGTACAAAGTCGAGTCACTGGCAGCTGATCTGGATCCAGACGAACGGAGTCAGTTGAGAATCGCTGTTTCAAAGCCGCTCTTGGATGACTTTGAGAAATGGCTAGATTTACAAATCGTCGTCGCCCTGCCGAAGAGTCAAATCGCTAAAGCTGTGAAATATGCACTCAATAACTGGCAAGCTTTAAACACGTTCTTGGAGGACGGCGACCTGAATATCGACAACAACTGGGCCGAGAACGAACTAAGGCGCATTGCGATCGGCCGGAAGAACTGGATGTTTGCCGGCAGTGACAAAGGTGGACAAACCGCCGCAATCTGGGTTACCTTAATTGCGAGTTGCAAGCGACACAAGATCGATCCATTCTGGTATTTGAGCGACGTGCTTGATCAACTTTCGGCAAATCCTGATTGCGATCTTGAATCCCTGCTACCGGACAACTGGGCAAGACTGCAAAAGATCACCGCGTGACCTGCGGTTCATCGGACGGATACATCATGATCTTCCCTATTTATCCAAACAAGCTCCAATTCCCAGAAGAGGCAGGAAAGTCAACCGTCACTTCGTCGACGCGTCACGACTAGCTTGCTTTCGACTTTTCACCTCTGCTGTTACAGCTGCTACTTCAGCATTAGTTGGATCTATGGACGCTGCATCTGCACAATATTCGGATGCCAATCTAGTGTTGCCTAGCTGTAAATAGCAGCGCGCAAGTTGTAGGTACCCATAAGCGCTCGGCTTAGAGAAGACAGAGGCTTTGTAATGATTCGCTGCTTGTTGAAAATTTTTCTCTTTGAAGAATTGTTCAGCCTTGTCCCAGCAAGTAGTTTGCTGCATTTCACTTCCGTAGGCGTAAGAGTGCAGATATTTGAGCAGGCGAAGACTTTCAACGTCTCTTGCGTTAATGTTTGAGTTATATAGCGATAATTCTCTTAACGACTTGATGCGGCCTAAGCTTTGCAGGCTCCCAGGTCCTAAATCGACGTTGGAGAAATCCAATCTTTCTAGTCTTGGAGCTTCGAGCTTCTGAAAGAAGGTGAAGTCGACTCGACATTGATTTAGTTTGAGCTCGGAGACATGGGGCAGCCTCCGTAATGGAAGCGTGCCCGCGAACTGAAGATACTCCAAGGTACTCGGCAGACACACTTCAAAAAGGGACGGAGTCTCAAGAGGACACCACAACTCGAGCCCTCTTAAGTTTTTGAAGGTCTGCAAGCATTTCAACGACTCGTCGTCTAACGGAGATTCCTGGCTGATACAGACCACCGTCACATTCGGATAGTTCAAGGCTAGCTGTTTAAGATGAGTGGCATTGTGCAAATTCGAGCGTAAAGAAACTATCTGTAAATCTCGAAACTGTTTTGCATCATCAAATAGAAACTCGTCGGCGCCATCGTCCACGCCAATGGAATGAGTGGTTTTTAGCCGACGTCTATTGCGCTCGAATAGCGAAATAGGTTCCGATGCTGAAATAGAATCATCGTCTCCAGCATGAAGCTGGGACCACAGGCAAAGCACTGAATTGATTGACTGTTTAAGTTCGTAGACAGGGTCTTTATAGACTGCTTTGATATCAAAACTTTCAACGGGGGCTGCCTTAGCCGCCGTAATTAGAAACTGCAGAAGAACAGCCGACATGGAAATCAGAAGGAACAATCGTATTTGCATAATCATTTACCAGATGGGTGATATAAGGTAGCGTTGACGTCTACGATCCTGACGTGTGATAGAGTCTGGAGATTGCTGTATTCTTCGGCGTTCAAGGTTGATCCAGAAATGTCCAGTTCGCGCAAGTTCTTGAACTTGGGCATAGCTGTTAGGGCTCCAGGAGTGATCTCCATTGAATGAAGACAAATGCGGTTCAGGTTGGGCGCATCCAAATATTGGAGGAAGTTAGGGTGCAGCTTCCCATTAATCAATCGAAGGTCGCGCAATTGCAACGATTTAGGAAGTGCGCCACCAGACTCAGCTAGATTGCTATTGGTAATCTCCACTTGTTCCAGGTTTGGTCCGATGTTTTTAAGCACAATGTCGGGACTCACTGCTCGACAGGATATTTGCAGCAGTTTAAGTTCAACAAAGGCTCTTAAACAAGACTCCTCCTCCTTGCTTAGAGGTTGCGATTGTATAATTGTCAGGCTTACTAGGTTTGGATAGTGAGTCGCAAGCGATTTTAAATTCGCCTCGTTGTGTTCTGATACACAAAGGGAGGCATGCTTAAGACCTGTAAATAGCGTCGCATCATCGAAGATATGACCATCTGATCCCTTTTGTGCATAGACAGCATGGCTAACGTCTTTCCAATTGCGGCGGATAAGCTGAGCGTCGGCAGGTCCGATGAATTTGTAAGCCCAGATTCCTCGATCGTCCGCGCCCACTTGTGCATTCGATGATGGAAGCGATGAAAGAAATAATATTCCCCCAAATACAATGCGGTTAATTGATTTATTCATTCAAACCTCTGGAACTAGCAAAGCACGCACACCAGACGATGCAGCGTTTAGACCATCTTTCGAGCAGAGTCATTAGCTTTACTACTTTTACTGCTTTATATTCGGTGGTAGTCGCCATGAGATACACTTCTCAGAGTGTTTGTATGAAACGACGACATTCGAAGCCTTTAACTACAGATTGCAGCTATCGGCCAGTTCTTAGGAAACAAAACTAAGATATCCCAGCACGAGGTGTCGATTTCCGTCATGGGTATGTTCTGGCAGATCTCATGGCTTATTCCCGGACATTCATTCGAGTCGCTCTGAAAACAGCCACCCCAAGGGCAGCGGCGGTCATGGCCGAGAATAATGTGCGACAAGGATGCGCTATCTTTGGTCCACACAGCTTTCGCTTCAGTCAATTCATCACTGAGTGCGTACAATTTTCGAAACGTTAACTCCGCCGGATTTGTTTTAGTCGGTAGAACCGCGCCGATCGAAAGAAGCTCACTTTTGGCAGCGCCCAGTTCATAAGTGACCGCCTCGGCCATAGAGGGGTACTCTTGTCGTTTTTGGCGACGGTAAATGTGATTGGCTCCACAATAAACGATGGTTTTACTTTCAGGATGTTTGTTTAACTGATCGAGTATCGCCTGAGCCATGTGCAGTTCGCGCGGATCTTTTGCGTAATCCGGGTGCTCGCTACTCTCGTTCCTCTCCTTGTCAATTGCGAGAAGCTGGATGCGTGCCCGCTTCGCTGCATTAAAGATCTTCAGATAGCCGGCACATGGTTTGTCATCGCACGTGAGCGAGCCATTGGAACCTTTGAGCACACCTACTAGTTGCTCTGCGCTGATTTTCCCCACAGAGAACCGATCGAACTCGGGCTGGAAATGTTGTTCAAATTCCATCGCCAGGTTGCTCACTCCCTTCTGAGCAAGCTCGTTCATCCATTCTGCCACCATATGTCTGAATGGATTATTGAACCAATGGCTCTCGCCGAAAGCTAACACTCTCCATGTCTGCATCGACGAAATCATCGCCTTGAGCCTATCTATAGGTATAGCGTGCGTCAGTATGTCATCGATTAGCTCGTCAGCAACAATTTCTTTCTTCATTAGTCCTTTTAATACCTGGTTCTGTCCACAGCCTCGAGCGTGTCAGCTGGGTTCAAAATTGAACAGCTCGTCTGGTAGCGGCTGATTGGCGGTTACTTGGTTGTAGTTGTATTCGTGACAATACTTGCTAGGGCCTGGCTTGGGGAAATGCTCCGCGGACATGCCCATCTTCTTCAGTGACTCCATCGCCATAGCATAATGCCGTTCACTCTGTTCGGCCGTGATCTCAAATCTATCTTTTAACCGACGAACAATTAAATCAGCTTTGCTTATCCATGCCTCTGTGTCGTCTGGATTTCTTCTCGTGCCTAATAGGTGATAGCAGCCATAGCCATTTATCTCCTCATCGTCGAGGATTTTAGGATCATCCATCTCATACCAAAGGCGGCTGCATTGAACAGAATCGGGAAACAACAGTTTCAATATCATGAGTATGGAGCAAGATGAAACGCCGGTAGCACTAGCGATCGCGTGCGCCAAACAGTCAGCCCGTTGCAGTTTGCGCAAAAACCATGTATAAGTCTGGTCCCCATCAGAGTAGACAATGCTCTCATTTGGAGGTTGCTCTTTTCCAAAGTAAGGATGCCAGTCACGCCACTCGAAGCGGATTTTTGCCGGACGAACAAAGTATGTTTTGAAGTCCATAGAGGTTTTTCCAATGGCAGGAACCGTGTCAACCGTTCCAGCATCTGAATATGATTCAAAGGCAAGATAGGCTTCCTGGACCCTCTGCAAGATAGATTCAGCCTTCACTGATGAGCCCTCGGCGACGCTGCTTTAGATTCCGATCTTAAGATGTTTGCTGACAGTCAGCGGGAATTATACCCGGCGATAGAAGTAAATGTTAATGAGAGAACGGCATCTGAACTGACGGGATTGTCGACAGCCTAGTTTCAGCGTAGCAACGAACACAGACATCTGGGGAAGACCCATTGTCATACTATATTTATGAATAGATCGAGTTAGTACAATGATTGTTCTGATATTTGGCAAGCAGCTGAGCGTGGGCGAAGAGATATAATAGTTCGTGGCAAAGGACTTGTTACGGATTTTCTCCATTAAGAACGAGAATACTGACAATGAAAAAGACTGTGTTTATGTGTTTATTATTGAGCTTGTTTGCCGTCGCTCCATGTTTATCAAAGCAGATCGCCGTTGGAACTGGTGATGTCTGCAGATTGCCGGAACCGCCACCGGACTTTGTTAAATACATGGACCAGATGAGAGACAGTTTTTACAGGAATTTGTCTACGCCAGTAACAAGAGATGTAACTATTAGATTCTTTCTTACGTCTGATGGCGTTATCCGAGACGTCTTGATCCAAAATTCTTGTGGCGACAAAAACGTAGACTTGTCGTGTGTCGATGCTGCTTATTGTGCCTCCCCGCTAGCAGCTCCACCCTACTGGAGAATCCCGCTCCCGCCAGCACCTCAGAGCGGGCTCTTACCGCCAGACGCTGCTGGCAGTGGCATTTACACTTTTACTTTCACTCAGGACAAAAACGCTTCTTTAAACCCTACAAAGGAGTTCGACTATTTATTGATACCGAAAGAAGTGTTGTTTCGCTACCCTGGAATTTTCACGTCGAACGAGTTAGATGGGAAGTCAAATAAGTTGCAGATTGTTCCCACTCTAGGAATTCTCGAGAACTCCAGGTTTCAGTGGGTCAAGTTCTACAAAAATAATCAGCATCCTTCCAAAGAAGACATCATCCATTGGTCAAATGAGATCGCTGATGCTTATCTGAAAGCTGATGCTTACATGAGAACCGAAGGCACGACGTCCAGGCAATAAAACATCCGGGACGTCTGTGATTTCTTATATTTATAAAAAAGGGCATGGTCACGATTAGTTCACGCAATTGCGCAATTGTGACTTAGCGTCGCGTATCCGTCCGGTGAATAGCATCTTTTAAAATTTCAGAATTGCCGCGATGATGTGTCTGATTGAAATCGGGAGGCAGTATGGCGGCGCGTACACCGCATCGGGACCTAGAGAAGCAAAAGTATTGGCTGAACAAAATCGAACAATGGCGCGCGAGTGGCTCTAGCAAGATGGAGTTCTGCCGACAGCAAGGCGTGTCTATCGAGCAATTTTACTACTGGCACCGGGAATTGAGAAAGCGAAAGTTGGTAAAAGACGAGTTGGGCAATCCGGCGGAAAGACAAAAGAACAAACATTTGGCTAAATTTGTCCCCGTCGAGATCAAGCCGGTGCTAGAAACATCTGGAAAGACGTTTGTGGAGCGCTTGGAAATTGTGACGCCTGGTGGATATATCGTGCGGATTCCGTGATGTTGAATTTGCCGCCGTCGGTTCGAATCTTTGTTTGCGTGAAACCAGTGGATATGAGGCGATCTTTTGATACCTTGTCCGGGCTGGTGAAAGATTTCATGGCAGAAGATCCGATGTCAGGGCATTTGTTTGTCTTTCGGAATCGAGAAGAGAACAAGGTCAAAGTTCTCTATTGGGACCGAGATGGCTTTGCTATATGGTACAAGCGGCTAGAAGAAGGAACATTCAGCTTGCCAGACAATCTGGCAACAGGATTAGAAATTGATGCAGCATCGCTGGCGATGGTATTGAGTGGTATCAATATTGCCGGTTCTTACAAGCAAAAGAGATATGAAATTCGCAGCCGGCGGAAAGCGGTTTAGGGAAGGTGACCGTCTGATCATATTGATTATATTTCATGCAAAAATCGCAATTTCTGCGGGTTTTGCGGCGCGCAGATCCGATAAATTCATTTTGGGGTAGGTGTCAACCTAGTGATTTCGGCTGGCAGTGGAGGTACAATATTTGGGTTGATTTAGTACCACTTCTGATACCAGAATCTTGTCAGAAATCGCAGTCAATTTAGAGAAGATTCCGGATGATCCTGCCGAGTGCAAGAAGATCATCAAGGAGCTTCTGGTGCAGTTGATGAGTGTCCAGGAGGAGAAGGAAGAGCTGAGGCAGCGGCTGCAGATCTTCCTGAGAGAGAAGTTTGGGCGCAAGTCAGAAGCAATATCGCCAGATCAGCTGCGTCTCTTTATGGCGAGTGATGACGATGCACAGGAAGCTGAAACCTTAGCAGAAGATGCACCTGTGTCAGGGTCGCAGCCGCGTACTCAGCATGGTCGCCGGAAGCCGGCTGTCGATTTGCCGCGCGAGAGATGTGTAGTGCCGATTGCGGAATCCGAGTTGATTTGTCCTTGCTGTGGAACAGAGCGCACGCTGATTGGCGAAGAAGTTAGCGAACAGTACGATTACGTTCCGTCATCTGTCTGCGTTATCGAACATGTTAGACCCAAGCTCGCGTGCAAACAGTGCGAAGGAAGCGTAGTGATCGCTCCCACACCTGCCAAGCCGATAGCCAAAGGATTGGCGACGTCCGGCATGATAGTGCACATTGGAGTAAGCAAGTTCGCGGACCATTTGCCGCTGCACAGACAAGAAGGTATTTTTAGGCGGCAGGGAGCGGTGATATCTCGCTCGACAATGTGTGACTGGCTTGCTGAAAGTGCATCGATTTTCAAACCGTTGTATTTGCTGCAGAAGGCGAGAGTGATGAGCGGCAAAGTGATCTGGTGCGATGACACTCCGGTGAAGGTCCAGGACCGGAGCCGAAAAGACAACATCAAAGAAGGACGGATCTGGATCTACCGCGGTGACAAGAGTAATCCTTATTCGGTTTTTGATTACACCGAATCGAGAAATCGCGACGGTCCGTTGAAGTTCTTGGCCGGTTATGCCGGATATTTGCAAGCGGACGCTTTTGCTGGATTCGACTGCATCTATGCAGACAAGAAAGTAAAGGAGTGTGCCTGCATGGCACACGTGCGCAGAAAATTCTACGATGCTTTGCCGTCGAGCAGGAAGAGCGCATCCGAGGCGATCGACTTCATTCAACAGTTGTACAAAGTCGAGTCACTGGCAGCTGATCTGGATCCAGACGAACGGAGTCAGTTGAGAATCGCTGTTTCAAAGCCGCTCTTGGATGACTTTAAGAAATGGCTAGATTTACAAATCGTCGTCGCCCTGCCGAAGAGTCAAATCGCTAAAGCTGTGAAATATGCACTCAATAACTGGCAAGCTTTAAACACGTTCTTGGAGGACGGCGACCTGAATATCGACAACAACTGGGCCGAGAACGAACTAAGGCGCATTGCGATCGGCCGGAAGAACTGGATGTTTGCCGGCAGTGACAAAGGTGGACAAACCGCCGCAATCTGGGTTACCTTAATTGCGAGTTGCAAGCGACACAAGATCGATCCATTCTGGTATTTGAGCGACGTGCTTGATCAACTTTCGGCAAATCCTGATTGCGATCTTGAATCCCTGCTACCGGACAACTGGGCAAGACTGCAAAAGATCACCGCGTGACCTGCGGTTCATCGGACGGATACAGCGTCGCTTTATACCATTTGACACTTTGCCGAAAATAGTATTCGGTAGCCCGGGGCGTCTTCAGCCAAAATCTGAAAACGCTTTGTTACCAGGAGTGCTCAATAGCGAATCTCGAGATCGCAAGGAGGGTACCAGCCGTTCCGATCCGGTACCTGCCAGATATCACGTACTGTAATCCACTTCGGATTGGTGATTCCTATTCCACGCACTCGGTAAGCTGCGATCCAGGTTGCTGTGAACTCCACGTCTAAATGGTAAGTGCTGTGCTTACCATTGGTTGTCACTAAATCGAATGTTTGGTAGTTAAAAGATTTGGTTGGAGTTCCCCAAAGTTTGGTCGCCTCCTCTATCGTCAAGGCTTCTAATTTGGGAACTGCTGGATAGGCATAATCTGTAGGGTTCAGGCTCGCCACACCGACGTTGTCGATTTTCAAGATGGCAGCAAGATCTTTATCAGTAGAGCTTTTTACAAGCATATAAGTCTTTGGCCCTGGACGACCATCATCGTACGAACAAGGGTCAATTACTGCAGGATTTATCCCCTCTTGCTCTGAGCAGGGGGCGAGAGGCTGACTTTTCGCAGTGATTTCCCAAAAACGATTTGACTTAGAACCTGCTCCGGCAGTTTCTTTCGTCACATCCCGCACATGCCAATGGCTGATAAGTCTAGTAAACAGCATAATCATAACTATGCGGTGCTTATCAGCGAGAAGCTCTTCATCTAGTTGGTAATAAACAGGGAACTGAGTCGCGCTCGCGAGTAGCTTATCAAGTTCCCGCTCTTTCTGAAAATATAGCTGCCTGTTTTGCTGTTCTATTTCGTGCCGCTTCGGTCCGGAAATTTCAACGTCATCCTGGGCACAGACAGAAGGTACAATTAAAAGCCATGCCAGGGCCGCACTTTTAAAAAAACAGGTTCGCATCATCTAAAACTCTCAGATTATTCAATTGATAGTACTACATAGCTGCAACGCTTTCAGTCACTGCAATCTTCGTACCACAAACGATTTGTCAAAAAGGCAGTTTTCTCAATACTCTCACTTTGCGAGCCTTCAGGAAATTCTAGAAAGGACTTGCCTGACATAGAGTTGACAGCGCATAAGGCAAATTCGTCGAAAATAAGGTTCTGGCTCTTTTTGATCAAATGCGCGTTTGTTACGCGACCATCTCTCGTCAGCGTATAGCCAACCTCCGCCGTAAGATGAGTCCCCTGGCTAAACTCTCTCTTCAAGTGTTCAAAACACTGGTGTAAATACACTTCCACGTGAACCTTTTCGATATTGTCGCGATTGAACTCGATCCGGCCGAGGCTACCATCGAACGTCTCAAAGGCCCGTAAATTACCAGTGCGAACTGCATTTGGGATGAATAATATCCACTTGGATCCAAGTTCAGGCAACATCGATTCGTCGAATTTCCAATCTTTCGGTTGTGTCGCTTCACCATCGCCAAAATCATATATGATTTGAATCCTAGGATCGAAAGGCGTCTTTACGGTTTCGGTACTGATCGGCAGTCCTTTCAATACTTCAACAATACGAAAGTAAGCGGTCGGTGGCGTCGTGAAAGTAACGGAATCTTTCCAGTCTTTTGCATCTTTGTTGCATCCGATGTATTCACCAACGAGTATGGACTCACAATAATATGGGTCAGCTGTTTGCTCAGCTGATGCTGGTGAGATAAAACCGAACGAGGCGCCGACAGATATTAGATAGGCGCATGCAGTCAGACAAAATGATCTAAGCGGTCTCATATGATTGATTACATTATCTGTGTAGAGTCCGTAACCTAAATTGGCTCCAGGCAAGTTAAATATGACCGATTAAACGCTTTTGAGACCCTTTGTTAGTTTAACGCGCGGCTCGATGACCTACGTCGTTGAATGCAGGGTCAATGGTGTCAATCGCCGAATCAAAGTTGGACCACATGGCCCATTCACTCCAGAGGTGAGCGATAGTATCTGTTCAATTCGATCTTGCCTTAATTAGAAGCCGTCCGTCACGAATCCAGGACTTGAGCCTGCATCTGCCACGGACAGCCAGCATTTCACACCTAGTCGTCCAGCAGCGTCTTTGATGCGATCATCTTTCGCATGACCGCCAGCTAACATAAAGTTGTCTGTGGCGACCCCGACGCTGGCGATCGGCCCCCACTTCGAGGCAAGGAAACAGGCTGCGTAAAAGTGATAAATTGCGCCTTCTTTGTTGTATTTTTCTGATGAATTGTCTGCGATGCCTTCAATTCGATGAAATATCGAGTCTATTGTTTGCTGATCGTAAGCAGTTTTTAGACTCGGTTCAATTTGCGAAGGTTTGATTTGCCGGCGTTCGATCGCGGCCATGTTCTTCGTGAAGTTGGCTAGAGTTAGTAAGGCTAGCAGCGTATCGTTTCTACATACCTTAAGGGCCGCACTCACGAGCGTAGTATGTGTAATCTCACCGCGGCTTGCCGCAAGTTGAGAGATAAGCAGTTTCTCGTAGGGGCGGCTTTCTTTTGCCCAGTAGCTGGTCGTCTCGCGCCTGCTCATGGGAGGTGCATAGCTGGGGGTCCATGCGGAGAGATGATTGCATAGCGGTATGGTCGTCGACCATCCTCCCTTTAGTGATGTTTTCGCATCACCAGAACTTAGCACCTGTGCCACGTCAGCGGTAATCCGTTCAAGTTTGTGGGTTGCCGAACTAATGTTCCACTGGCGGGACGAATTACCGCCTTCTTCACAGTCACCGGAATCAGAACACACCAGGTAGACCCCGTCTATTTTCTGGGAAGATGCTTGGAGTCGATTGCGTTGCCGATTCTGTTCGTTCATTTTCCGGCATAGCTCATTGCTTGCAGGATCGCACAAATCTACGGCTGCTTGCAGATTAACCGCCATCGACTGGTGATCAAGTTGACTTTCTTGTCTCTGCCCTTCCACCATAGAATATTTCTCTTCTCTGCACTCTTCTGCAGGCATCTTGTCGCGCGATGACTATTTATACACAGGACTACAACAGCTTTAGACATTAAACTGTTCAATCTCTCTTACGTTGAATAGCATGAACGGTCAGGTCAGAATAGTCATCAGAATGCCTCGAGTGAAGTCGTCAACTGTGTTATGCGTTGCTGTATTCCGGCAACAAGTTGGTCCATAACTTCTCCCCAGAGATTATCATCGACCATTGCCAACTTGGTCTGCGGGATTGCCCGCTGAACCTGCGTGACTATTGCTCGACAGATCTTCTTAAACGCAGATGGTTGTATTTTAGATTTCTCGCAAAACTTGATCCAATTTGACTTGCGTATAGCATCTATCTGGAACTCATTTCCGATTGACATAGCTAGCTTTGTGGAGGTAACGCCATAGATAACCGTGGAGAGAATATCGTACGCTGGGCTGAGATAACTAACGCCATCCTCTTGATGCACAATCGAAAAATTTTTCGCGTGAGCATCTGCGTTGCCTATAAGAAAGTTGAAGATAATTCGCTTAATCAATTCAATCTTATCCTTGGCTGGTTGTGACAAGCGTTCAATTAATTCGAGACAATCAATCACGTTTGGACCGCCGTCTGCTTGATATTTTTTTGTGGACACGACACCTAGCGCCTGGCAAAAATCCTCTTGGTGCACTCTTTTTATTCGATCATTGGAAAAAATAATCCGGTCGTACCTTTCGACCAGTAAGTATTCGATGTCGGCAGCTCTGCGCACTTCTACATTGATCGCTGATAGACCCACCTCTTTTGCAAGCGTCATGCAGAAAAACTCATTTGCAACTGAGTGTGGTAAAGCTCTTATTGGTGGCTTCAGTATGTGAGTTGATGGTACGCCAGCCGCCGGAATACAAAGTACATCATTAATTAGACAGAGCGCGGCTTTATCCTGAGCCCCAGCCAAAGATATGCGAATGCCGTCTACACCAGCAAGCAATGGTCGGAATGGCAATTCGTCTAGATGTTTTTTCAGCTCAGTTTCTGCTAGCGGCTTACCCTTTAGCTTGTGACTCTGGTCGATGACCACTGGTTCTGAAGGAGCCACTAAAGATACGGCTCCTGCACAGTCGAATCCAATCATGGCGAGCAGATTGAAATTACTATCGGAGTTCAACCCATAGATATTGGCAATTATCTTTTTTAGTTGTGATCTCTCTGGAAGAAGTCCACCAAAGAAAGCCTCACACGCCTTGTTGGCATATGGTTCGGTCCGGATTGGCATGCTCAGAGATAGTGGTCTTTTCGCACTCTCGTATACGAATCGCATGCTTCCACTATGAAGCTCGAGCGTTCCTACCGGTACGTCGCATAGCCTGACTGACAATTGACGACTACTCATGGCTCAACATCCGAATGCGGAAGGTTAGCCTCAAGTTTTAGCCCCAGCATTCTGGCAACATATAACGCCTTGCCTAATTCACAAGTCGGTTTGCCTTTTTCTAAATCAACAATAAATCTGGGACCGCAACCACTGGCAAATGCCAGATCTGCCTGTGTCAGGTTTTGCGCAACTCGATTCTCTTTGATTATTCGTCCAAAATCGTGGCTATCTATGATCTGCATTGTTTTTTAACCACATTACCGTACGGGAAGTATAGCATTTCAAACAGGCATTTTTCAAGAGTTATTACCGTACGGTAATACAACCCTAAAGAAGCCCATTTTTTAGTCGTATCTTCCCGTACGGGAATGGGCAACAAACGCCCGCAAACAAATGGTTATAGACCAATCCTGACTGCTTGCTCGTATTCAAAGCGCATGGCATTCCAGTCGCATGGACGAAAAGTACTTGTTCGATGCTCTGTCACGGTTATCCGACGATCCATTGAAGCGCCTCGCTCTCGTGGCTCTTGTCATAGGCTCTCACCTGCGGATGAACGAACATTCTAACCACACCAATCAGCCAATGCTGCCAATCGTGCCCGGCTATGACGGCGATGCGCTCTGCCTTCTGTTGGTGGTTCTTTACGAACCCTGCATGAGTTTCAAAAGCCTCTATGTTTTCCCAACCGTTGAATCCAGAAGCATCGATCAGCAACCTGATTTTCCCATGCACACTGATGAGAGAATCGACTTGCGGTGCAATTTGGCGGAAGTCGTCAGCTTTCAATTTCTCCGGCACAGTGATCCTCAAGCAATTGGCGGAGATAACTTCTGTCTTGATCATGCGAAACCTTCTTCGTTATTACAGTAGGGATGATTGGCTTTCACCATCGTTTTGTTTTGGCTTGCTTAGGCTATATCAACGGGATGTTCGGCCGCGTAGTCAGCTGCTGCTTCTTTGCCCCGTTGTGTCAGAAAGATCAAGTTCTGGTCGTAAGGACTTTCGCCAAGCAGACATTGAGCGATCAGCCAATCAAGAGCTCTCTCTATGGCCTGAGCGATATCGTCATGGAAGCTCTGATGGTAGTTTGACGAAAGAGTCTTGGCAATAATTGCTCGTTTGACGTTTGGCTCGTTGGTATCGCTAAGACAACCGAGCAGATGTTGCCCTAGCTTCTCAGGTTCAAGTTCAATCACTTTCTTTGGGTCTGGCCATACTTCAGTAAGCGGTCTCATTGCCGTCTCCTTATATTCGATACTCGCCCTTCAGGATATCAACTCAGCTGCTATCAATTGTCACTGAAGGCTAACCGGCAATTAATTTATATATCTTAGATAGACGGCGTACCACTTGATTTGCAGTATTACTGTATACGTCATTAAATACAGCAGTTCACATTTCCTTATCCTTTTAGCGGTAGGATCAGCACGCCTATTCACTTGAGAATGAACAACCTGCCTACAAAGAGCACTTCGTTGTTGAACGAGTTTGAGAATTTTCGATCAATTATATAAGGAGCAGATAAATGACAAGTACCATCACCAAAACTAATTCAGTCGTTGCGATCTACAAATCACACATTGAAGCCGAAAATGCCGTTAAGGAACTGCAGAAATCGGGCTTTGACATGAAGAAATTGTCGATTGTGGGACGTGATTATCACACAGATGAAGCAGTCGTTGGCTACTATAATGCCGGCGATCGTATGAAATATTGGGGAAAATTAGGCGCCTTCTGGGGCGGCTTCTGGGGGTTGCTTTTCGGATCGGCATTCTTTTTCGTGCCCGGCATCGGCCCAGTACTCGTCGGCGGTCCACTGGCAGCCTGGATTATTGGAGCTTTGGAAAATGCTGTTGTGGTGGGCGGACTGAGCGCATTAGGCGCCGGCATCTACAGTATCGGCATTCCCAAGGACAGTATTCTGAAGTACGAGACGGCCATCAAAAGTGGCAAGTTCGTTGTGATTGCCCACGGCGCTGCAGCTGAGGTCGAGCGAGCTCGTGAGGTAATCAAAAACACCAATCCCGATACAGCGGAATATCATCAGGCAGCCTGAAAAGATCGGTCTGCCCGCAGCAGAAGCTCAACAAAAGAATGCTTAGCGCAAGCTCCAAAGGCGTTATGAAGAGCTTGCGGTAGGTAAAGAACAAAAGGTGACATATTACGAAGCCTCTTCTCTGAAGGCAAGGGCGAGGCACCAGCAGTGGTGCCTTGTCATTCAAGGATAAAGAAGCATAAAGGACCAGAGATTGCATCGAGAGTCCGCCAGTTGCATCTCGTAATATGGCAACATTTTAGGGAACTTATTGACCGTTGTTCCGACCATTTAAAGGAAGAGATTGTCGCGCGCTACGTACTGCATCACTCCGGACGCGGAGCATTCGATTCCTTACCAAATCTCAGTCGAATTCATACAAATAGGAGCAAGCGAATGGATGTTTTGCAAAAAAGTAAGCAAACGGATTCGACCAGGCAAGCAAAGACGCTCAGCCCAGATTTGCTCAATAAGATGAACGCTTATTGGCGTGCCGCGAATTATCTTTCGGTCGGGCAGATTTATCTCTATGACAACCCGCTCTTGAAGCAACCGCTGAAACTGGAGCATGTGAAACCACTGGTCGTTGGACACTGGGGCACAACGCCCGGACAGAACTTCATCTATGTACATTTGAACCGCGTTATCAATAAGTATGACCTGGACATGTTCTACATTGCCGGCCCCGGTCATGGCGGACCGGCTCTTGTTGGCAATGTGTACCTTGAAGGCACCTACAGTGAGATTTATCCGAACGTCAGCCAGGATGAAGAGGGGCTGAAAAAACTGTTCACGCAATTTTCGTTCCCCGGCGGGATTTCCAGCCATGTTGCGCCGACGACACCGGGATCAATTCACGAAGGTGGCGAGCTTGGCTACTCACTTAGCCATGCCTTTGGGGCCGCTTTCGACAATCCGGATCTGATCGTCGCTTGCATCGTCGGCGACGGAGAAGCAGAAACGGGACCATTAGCGACTGCCTGGCAATCAAATAAATTTCTCAACCCGATTAAAGATGGTGCTGTGCTACCGATACTGCACCTCAATGGCTACAAGATTAGCAATCCAACCGTGCTGGCCCGCATCGAGCATGAGGAATTGGAGCAGTTTTTTAGAGGCTGCGGCTGGACACCATACTTCGTAGAAGGTGGTGAGCCGGAAAAGATGCATGAGCTAATGGCCACCATCTTGGACAGGGCCATTGAAGACATCCGACAAATCCAGAAAAATGCTCGCACCAAAGGCGACACCACACGGCCGCGGTGGCCGATGATCGTCCTTAAGTCACCCAAGGGCTGGACAGGACCAAAAATAGTGGACGGGCTACAGATCGAGGGCACCTTCCGAGCGCACCAGGTGCCGCTCCTGGTAGATCCCGAGCATCCCGATCATGTCGCACTGCTCGAAAGCTGGATGAAGAGTTACAAGGCCGAGGAGTTATTCGATAAAAACGGCCGTCTAATTCCTGAATTAGCCGATCTGGCGCCGAAGGGCGACCAACGGATGGGCGCCAATCCGCACGCCAATGGCGGAGTTTTATTGCGCGACCTGCGCATGCCCGACTTTCACCAACACGCGGTAACTGTGCCTGCCCCTGGTGCTGTTGATGGGCAAGATACGCTCGTTTTGGGTGAGTTTTTGCGTGACGTGGCCAAGCTGAATGAGGATCAAAGTAATTTCCGCATTTTCGGTCCGGATGAGACCCTCTCGAATCTCTTGGGTGCAGTTTTTGAAGTCACCAATCGTCAGTGGGAAGCGCGGGAAGTAGGCAATGACGAATTCTTGGCACCGGAAGGACGCGTCTTGGACTCGATGCTTAGCGAGCACCAGTGCGAGGGTTGGTTGGAAGGATATCTTTTGACCGGTCGGCACGGGTTATTCAACAGCTACGAGGCTTTCATTCGCATCGTCGACTCGATGTTCAGCCAGCACGCGAAGTGGTTGAAGGTAACGTTAGAACTGCCCTGGCGTCGGAAGATCGCATCCTTAAATTATCTGCTTGCCTCCCATGTCTGGCAGCAGGATCACAACGGCTTCACTCACCAGGATCCGGGTTTTATCGATCACGTTATCAACAAAAAGGCTGATATCGTGCGCGTCTATTTACCACCAGATGCAAATTGTCTTTTGTCGGTTTTCGATCATTGCCTGCGCAGCCGCCATTATGTCAACGTGGTCGTAGCAGGCAAACATGCGCTGCCACAATGGCTGACGATGGATGAAGCAGTTGTGCATTGCACGGAAGGAATTGGCATCTGGCAATGGGCTAGTAACGATCAGAACGACGAGCCGGATGTAGTGATGGCCTGTTGCGGAGACACGCCCACGCTCGAGATTCTGGCCGCTGTTTCCATTCTTCGCGAGCATCTGCCCGATCTGAAAATTCGGGTAATCAACGTCGTCGATCTGATGAAGCTGCAGTCTCAGAGTGAGCATCCGCACGGACTGAGCGAAGCCGATTTCGATTCGCTTTTTACCAAAGATAAGCACATCATCTTTGGTTTTCACGGATACCCATCGGTAGTCCACCGACTAACCTATCGTCGGACAAACCGCAACATACATGTTCGAGGCTACAAGGAAGAAGGCACGATCACAACTGCCTTCGACATGCGGGTGCAGAATGATCTGGATCGTTTTCATCTTGTGCAAGACGTGGTCGATCGCCTGCCGAATTTGGGCTCAAGAGGGGCGTATCTGAAGCAGATGGTTGAGGACAAGCTGATCGAGCACAAGCACTACATTGATAAACACGGACAGGACCTGCCGGAAATTAGGAATTGGAAATGGACTAATCCCAAATGAATCCGCAAGCGCTCATAGACACCGCAAATGCACTGGTCGCCGGCGACAAGGGTCTGCTAGCAATGGATGAAAGTAATGCAACCTGCAGCATGGCCCAATTAGCAACTTATCGAACTGCAGAACAAACAGAGAATATTCAAGATGAAAACTAATGCCAATACCGACCAGTGCAAGGTGCCCGAAGTGAAGTCGGGAGCGCAGTCTAAGGCAGAGCCTAAAGCTGATACGAAAGCCAAGCCGGAAGTGCAGCTGGGTGCGAAGACTGACGCGAACGATGCTTTGAAGTCCCTGCCCATGCCGGAATTAGAGAAAAAGTTGGAATCATCTCCGGCCGGACTCACCCAAGCCGAGGCGCAAAAAAGGCTTGCCAAATACGGCCCAAACGAAATTGAAGAAAAGAAAACCAACATGTATCTGAAATTCCTCAGCTATTTCTGGGGTCCAATACCGTGGATGATTGAAATAGCTGTGATACTGTCTGCGGTGGTCGGGCACTGGCCGGATTTTTTCATCATCCTGCTTTTGCTTGTTGCCAACGCCGTGGTTGGATTCTGGGAAGAACGCGAGGCGGGCAACGCTATTGCGGCGCTCAAGTCTCAGCTGGCGATCAAGGCTCGGGTGATAAGGGATGGGAAGTGGCTCAATCCGGCTGCGCGTGAATTGGTGCCGGGTGATGTTATCCGTTTGCGACTGGGCGACATTGTGCCAGCGGATGCGCGCTTGCTTTCCGGCGACCCGGTTGAGGTGGATCAATCCGCGCTTACCGGCGAGTCACTGCCCGTCGAACGCAAATCCGGCGATGCGGTATTTTCCGGTTCGATCATCCGTCAAGGTGAAATCGGTGCGATGGTCTATGCAACGGGGGCTAACACTTACTTCGGCAAGACAGCACAACTGGTGCAGGACGCGCACACCGTTAGCCACTTTCAAAAAGCGGTTCTTAAGATTGGCGATTACCTGATCATACTTGCCTTGGTTCTGGTGGCATTGATCATTGCGGTCGCATTCTTCCGCGGCGACCCTATCCTCACCACAATCCAGTTTGCCCTGGTTTTGACCGTAGCTGCTATTCCCGTGGCCATGCCGACTGTATTGTCGGTGACAATGGCGGTTGGTGCACGTCTGCTCGCCAAAAAACAGGCGATTGTAAGCCGATTGGTGGCCATTGAGGAACTGGCGGGAATGGATGTGCTGTGCGCGGACAAGACTGGTACCCTGACCCAGAACAAGCTGACTCTGGGCGACGCGTTCAGTGTGATTAGTGGTGGCGCAGATGAGGTCATCTTGTCTGCCGCGCTGGCCTCTCGCGCAGACAATAACGACACCATAGACTTGGCAGTTCTTGCCGGTTTGAAAAACAAAGACGCATTGAAAGGTTACCAGGTCCTCCATTTCCAGCCGTTTGACCCTGTGCATAAACGTACCGAGGCTTCCATCAAAGCCGCCGACGGAAAAACATTCAAAGTGACGAAGGGAGCGCCGCAAGCGATTATGGCGCTAGCTGCCAATGCTTCGCAAGTAAAATCAGCAGTGGAAAAAGCAGTCGATGAATTTGCCGCACGCGGCTTTCGATCGCTGGGCGTGGCGCGGGCCGACGGCCAAGGTCAATGGCAGTTTCTTGGAATACTTCCCCTATTTGATCCACCAAGAGAAGATGCTAAAACAACAATCGCGACAGCAGTGAAGATGGGCGTAAAAGTGAAAATGGTAACTGGCGATCAGTTAGCCATCGCCATCGAAACCGCGAAGAAATTGGCAATGGGCACGAACATTCTCGATGCCGCCGGTCTAGGCGACGTAAAGAAGCAGGAGTCGACGCAGGTCGCCGAATCCATTGAGAAAGCCGACGGTTTCGCCCAAGTATTTCCTGAGCACAAGTTCCACATTGTGGATGTCCTGCAAAAGCGCGGTCATATTGTCGGCATGACAGGTGACGGGGTCAATGATGCTCCCGCCCTGAAGAAAGCCGACTGCGGCATCGCCGTTTCAGGCGCCACCGACGCCGCTCGAGCAGCAGCGGCCATCGTGCTTTTGACGCCAGGACTGTCCGTGATTATTGACGCAATTAAAGAGAGCCGCCGCATCTTCCAACGCATGAACAGCTATGCCATTTACCGCATCGCCGAGACTCTACGCGTGCTGTTCTTCATGACGCTGGCGATCTTAGTGTTTAACTTTTATCCGTTGACGGCGGTGATGATCGTCATGCTGGCGTTGCTCAACGACGGCGCCATCCTCTCCATCGCGTATGACAATGTTCATTACAAAGATCAGCCCGAGGCCTGGAACATGCGCGTGGTATTGGGGATTGCGACGGTGCTGGGAGTCTTCGGTGTCGTATCTGCGTTCGGTCTCTTTTTCCTCGGCGAACGCGTCTTTCATCTCGATCGTGCGCACATCCAGACGCTGATGTATTTAAAGCTGTCAGTGGCTGGACACCTGACGATTTTCTTGACCCGCACACGCGGCCCGTTCTGGTCCATACGCCCCGCTCGGATTCTATGGGTGGCTGTGCTTGGCACGCAGATGCTGGCGACATTGATAGCCGTTTATGGGCTATTTATGACACCGCTTGGTTGGGGTTGGGCAATGTTCGTCTGGGGCTATGCACTGGCGTGGGCGCTGGTGAATGACCGTGCAAAACTGCTTGCCTACATTGTTTTGGACCCTATCAAGGCGTCTGTGTCGGTCAAGAAGCTGGACAAGAAGCCGCTCGATCTTCAACCGCAGATCGCCACACGTGCATATGAAATCTATGAAGAGCGAGGTCGTAATAACGGCCAAGCAAGCCAAGATTGGGCTGAGGCGGAGCACGAGATTCGAAAAAAATAGGCGGAGGGAGCCGAATGAGCTAATTCAGATAGACTGAATCCTTTAAGAAACAACCAGAGTAAGGAGCAGCGTGACTATTTTGCTAGGCAAATATGAATTTGACGAGACCGACAACTCGCAAAGACCGCTTCATGATTCGATGACATCTGAGAAGACCGCACATATAACAATGAAAAAGATGCCTCCGTGGACAACTATAGTTTCCTCAATTACGGCAATGTTCTTAACCAGCGCTTGTGGTCAATCACAGATGACTAGGTCTGTGCCTGGTACGAGGGCGATGTCAGTTGAGCAAAATACTTGGAAGCAGCTCACCGCCAACGCAGATGCAGCAGTGAAACGGGACAACAAAGCTGAAGCGGAGCAAAGTTATAAAGCGGCAATGGTAGAAGCCGAGAAGCTCGGTGCCAATAATCCGGCTCAAGAGGAGGCTACTGCTAATCTCGCGAATTTCTATTACGTGCAGGGAGCGGGCGGTCAAGCAGATCAACTATACAGAAAAAACCTAGCCCTGCACGAAAAGAGGCTGGGTATGGAGCATGTCGATCTGACGGTGGACCTGCTTAGATTGGCTCGTGTAAGTAGCTCTCAGAAGAAGTATGCAGATGCCAGCGCTTTTTATCGAAGGGCAATTGCCATTCTAAAAAAGGCTGGCCGCGCTGTTCCTACTGATGTTGAGACAGAATATCTCCAGGCGCAGAATCTCGCATCCGGCCAGGGTAAGCAAGGAGGTTGATTTAGTAACTTCGCTTGGCTTTCGCTAGCGCTTTCTGAGCGATGGGAGCAAGAGAAACCGATGCAGCTCGTGATACCGCTCGTAACACCGGAGGGACAAAGTGATGAAAATAAGTCCATACGCAGGAAAGCCGGCGCAAGCATCGATGCTGGTGAATGTACCCAGACTGATCACGGCCTACTATACGGAGATACCTGACCCGGAAGTGCCGGAACAACGGGTAGTCTTTGGCACATCAGGACATCGTGGTTGCGCATTCGATAAGGCCTTCAATGAGAGGCATATCCTGGCCATCAGTCAGGCCATTTGCCTGTACCGAAAGCAGCATCAGATCAATGGCCCGCTGTTTCTCGGTATGGACACACATGCTCTTTCAGTGCCGGCTCTGGCCAGCGCGCTTGAGGTGTTGGCGGCAAACGAAGTGGAAGTAATGATCGCTGAGGGTGACGAATACACGCCAACCCCTGTCGTTTCCCACGCGATTCTCACATACAACCGGGGGCGCAAGGAAGGACTTGCCGACGGCATCGTCATCACACCGTCACACAATCCTCCGCATGACGGCGGGTTCAAATACAATCCGCCGAACGGCGGGCCGGCTGAATCTGCCGTCACGAACTGGATCGAGGCGAAGGCAAATGAATTTCTCGAGAATAACCTTCTGGGTTTGAAGAGAATTCCTTTCGAGAAAGCTCTGCGCGCCTCGACGACGCATCGGCATGATTATCTAAATGCCTATGTTGCTGACCTCGCCAATGTGATCGACATGCAGGCCATTGCCGCCGCGAAGATCAAAATGGCAGTCGATCCGCTTGGCGGGGCCGGGGTTCACTACTGGGGACCGATTGCCGAACGCTACGGGTTAGACCTCACGGTCGTGAACGAGACCGTCGACCCAACTTTCAGCTTTATGACTGTTGATTGGGACGGACAGATCCGCATGGACCCATCCTCACCATATGCGATGCAGCGTTTGATCACACTGAAGGATCGCTTTCAGATCGCCTTCGCCTGCGACACAGACCATGACCGGCACGGCATTGTCACCAAAAGTGCCGGACTGTTACCGCCCAACCACTACCTTTCGGTCGCCATCTTCTACCTTTTGCAGCACCGCCCACGGTGGCACAGAGAAGCGGCAGTGGGTAAGACCGTCGTCAGCAGCCAGATGATCGATCGGGTTACCGAAAAGCTCAGTCGTAAGCTCTACGAGGTGCCGGTTGGTTTCAAGTGGTTCGTTGATGGTCTCGTCGACGGCTCTCTTTGTTTTGGCGGAGAGGAAAGTGCCGGCGCCTCTTTTGTCCGTTTAGATGGTAGTGTGTGGACGACAGACAAAGATGGCATAGTGCCGGCTTTGCTTGCGGCCGAGATCACAGCGAGGATGGACCGCGATCCAGGCGAAATTTATTGCGAACTGACTGAGGAATTCGGCGAGCCTGTGTACGACCGCGTCGAGGCTCCAGCCACCACCAAGCAAAAGGAGATGCTGAGCAAACTCTCGCCCAAACAGATTCGCTCAGCCGATTTAGCCGGTGAGAAAATCCAGGATATCTTGACGAGCGCCCCGGGCAACGGCGCTCCCATCGGCGGGTTGAAGGTGATTGCGGCGAGCGGCTGGTTCGCAGCGCGTCCCTCGGGAACTGAGGACATCTACAAGATCTACGGCGAGAGCTTCCGTGGAACGGATCATCTACGCCGCATCCTGGATGAAGCACAGTCGATGGTCAACGATACTTTGGCGGCAACATCCACTGGGAGCAACAAATCATGAGTAAACAAACCCTCGCCAGCCGCGCCACATACAGTCTGCCACCCACCGAAATTGAGGGGTTCGATTCACTGGCGGAGCTCGCTCTGGATATGCGCTGGTCGTGGAATCACTCTACCGACGAAGTGTGGCGGAAGCTTGATTCCAAACTGTGGGATCTGACGCATAACCCGTGGGTCATCCTGCAGACAGTCTCGCGTGACAAAATTCAACGCGTGTTGAGCGATAAAGGATTTCGCGAGCATGTTGATGGACTGGTCGAAGCCAGTCGAGACGCGGTTGAGGCGCCAGCATGGTTTCAGAAGAGCCATGCGAAAACCGCTTTGACTTGTGCTGCCTATTTCAGCATGGAATTTATGTTGAGCGAAGCTCTTCCTATTTACTCGGGTGGGCTCGGCAATGTCGCCGGCGATCAATTGAAAGCCGCCAGCGATCTGGGTGTACCGGTGGTCGGCGTGGGACTGCTCTATCAGCAAGGCTACTTTCGTCAGGTGATCGATAAAAACGGAGAGCAACTGGCTCTTTTTCCGTATAACGATCCGGGACAGTTGCCAATCAAGCCGTTGCGCCAACCGAATGGGGAGTGGTTGCGTTTGGAGATCGCCTTGCCTGGCTACTCGGTCTGGCTGCGCGCCTGGCAGGTTCAGGTTGGCCGAGTGAAGCTCTACTTGCTGGACAGCAATGATGCAGCGAACTTTCCCGCTCATCGAGGGATTACGAGCGAACTCTATGGGGGCGGCCCTGAGTTGCGCCTCAAGCAAGAACTTTTGCTTGGGATAGGCGGTTGGCGGTTGCTCCACTCGCTCGGGATCAAACCGGAAGTTTGTCACCTGAATGAAGGGCATGCGGCCTTTGCAGTGTTAGAGCGTGCCCGGCACTTCATGGAAGAGACAGGACTGCACTTGGCAGTGGCCCTGGCCGCAACGCGAGTCGGCAATCTCTTCACCACCCACACGGCGGTGCCCGCTGGCTTGGATCGTTTCGCTCCGGCCCTTATCGAGCAATACTTAGGTGGATACGCGCGGCAAAAGCTTGGCATTACGCTTCATGACTTTTTGGCTCTTGGGCGTCAGAACCCGGATGACTCGTCTGAACCTTTCAACATGGCATATCTGGCAATTCGCGGCTGCGGATCGGTCAACGGCGTCAGTCGGTTGCATGGGAAGGTGAGCCGACATATGTTTGAGCCTCTCTTCCCGGGCTGGCCGGAAGACGAAGTTCCGATCGGACACGTGACCAATGGAGTGCACATGCCGACCTGGGACTCGGTCTCGGCCGACGATCTCTGGACTGCAGTCTGTGGAAAGGACCGTTGGCTGGGAACGACAGAGACCCTGGAGCACGACATTCGCCGCGTCTCTAACGCAAAGCTCTGGCAATTTCGCACTGCCGCCAGAAAATCTCTTGTTGAATTCGCTCGGGAACGCTTGTCCCAGCAATTAGTGGTTTCTGGCGAGTCGGCCGAAGCAGTTGAATTTGCGAAGCATCTCTTTGACCCCAACACACTGACGCTTGGTTTTGCGCGGCGCTTCGCCACTTACAAGAGACCGAACTTGCTGCTGCACGACCCTGAGCGGTTGCTTCGTCTGTTGACCAATCGCGAGCGTCCGGTCCAACTGATCATCGCCGGAAAGGCGCATCCGGCAGACCAACCGGGGCAAGCCCTGATTCAGGAGTGGATACATTTCATCCGGCGATCTGAGGCGCGCCCTCATGCGATTTTTCTCAGTGACGATGACATGCTCCTAACCGAGCACCTGGTAGAGGGCGTGGATGTCTGGATCAATACACCACGACGGCCGTGGGAGGCATGTGGAACGAGCGGCATGAAGGTGCTCGTCAATGGAGGCATCAATTTATCTGAGTTGGATGGCTGGTGGGCAGAAGCTTACACGCCTGAAGTCGGGTGGGCTTTGGGTGACGGCCAGGAACATGGCGACGATCCGAACTGGGACGCTGTCGAAGCCGAGGCGCTCTACGGGCTGCTCGAACGCGAGGTGATTCCCGAGTTTTATGCTCGCGACAACGAGGGCATTCCCACTGCCTGGATAGCGCGGATGAGGGAAAGCATGGCACGGCTGACACCACGCTTTTCCACGAACCGCTCGGTGCGCGAATACACCGAGCATCATTACATTCCGGCCGCAGCTGCCTATCGTGAGCGCGCAGCCAATAAAGGTGCCGTGGGCAAACAAGTGGTCGATTGGCAACATGTTGTGGATAGTAAGTGGGGCTCGGTGCGCTTCGGCGACTTGAGGACAGAAACCTATGCGGACTACCATATGTTTGAAGTCGAAGTCTTTCTCAGCGATCTCGACCCAAATGCGGTGCAAGTTGAGCTCTACGCCGACGGTACTAATGGCGGTGCTCCAGAATGTCTGGAAATGAAGCGCGCGCATCCGATGGCTGATGCATCCGGCTGCTGCTTGTATCACGCCACTGTAGGTAGTGCCCGTCAAGCGAGCGATTACACGGCTCGAATGATACCACAGCGATCCGGAGTGGCGGTTCCGTTGGAATCCAACCGAATCCTCTGGCAACGATGATGAAAGCGCCCCAACCCGAGCTGCAGGATCGTATCTCGGAGAACTCCGAGCGCGGTGATGTTAAGGCGGGCTCCCCCTTGCCTTTGGGAACCCAGGAAACGGGAGGAGGAGTCAATTTCTCCATTTTCAGCCGCTACGCCAGTCGCGTTCGACTGGAGTTGTTCGATCATCCGAAAGACGCACAGCCCGCCCGAGTAATCGATCTAGATTCAGCACATAACCGCACCGGCGATGTCTGGCACGTTTGGGTGGAAGGGATAGCTAATGGTCAACTCTATGCTTACCGCGTGGATGGCCCTTACGAACCCAAAGAAGGTCATCGTTTCAATTTCAACAGGCTTCTCCTCGATCCCTTCGCTACAGCGATTTCCCAGCTGTCCAATTGGGATTTTGCATCGGCACTTGGATACGATCCCTCAGCACCGGAAAAAGACTTGATCCTCTCAAAGTCAGACAATTCCGGCTCGATGCCGAAATGCGTATTTGTCAACGAGCCCTTCGAGTGGGATGGAGACCAGCCACTTCGACATCCCTGGTCGAAGACAGTCATTTACGAAATGCATGTTCGCGGCTTTACGATTCATTCCCAGTCGGGCGTGGACCATCCAGGAACCTACCGTGGTCTGATGGAAAAGATTCCCTATTTCAAAACACTGGGAGTGACCGCTGTGGAACTAATGCCAGTGCAGGAGTTCAATGAATCTTCTGTGACGCGCAGGAATCCGCAAACAGGTCAACCGCTTAGTAACTACTGGGGATACGACCCAGTAGTTTTCTGTGCACCCAAAGCTTCTTACAGCAGTGCGGGAGGTTTAGGACAGCAGCAGCTGGAATTCAAGGAAATGGTCCAGGCCTTTCACAATGCTGGAATCGAAGTGATACTGGATGTAGTGTTCAACCACACGGCGGAAGGAAACGAGTTGGGGCCAACTCTCTGTTTCCGTGGAATAGATAACGTAATCTTTTACACCTTGGCGGACGACAAGCGCTACTACAAGAACTACACGGGGACTGGCAACACTGTCAACGCCAACCATCCTGTGGTGCGTGACCACATCTTGGGCGCGCTCCGTTATTGGATGGTCGAGATGCATGTCGATGGATTCCGGTTTGACTTGGCGTCGATTCTCGACCGGGATGAGACTGGCAAGCTCTTAGCCAATGCTCCTCTTCTTGAACGAATCGCCGAGGATCCAATCTTGAGAGACGTGAAAATCATCGCCGAAGCGTGGGACGCTGCCGGTGGTTACGAAGTAGGTAGCTTTTCAAAGCGGCGTTGGGCTGAGTGGAACGGCCGTTTCCGAGATGATGTCCGGCGTTTCTGGCGCGGCGATGATGGGATGGTCGGCTCGTTTGCCAGCCGCATCACAGGCAGTGCCGACATTTATACCAAGTCAGGAAAGGGCCCCGAGGGCAGCATCAACTTCATCACCTGTCATGATGGCTTCACGCTGAACGACCTCGTGAGTTATCGCTACAAGCACAATGAAGCAAACGGAGAAAACAATCATGACGGAACAAACGACAACCTGAGCGAAAACTACGGCGCTGAAGGTGAAACTAAGGATGTCGTGATCGAGTCCACCAGGAAAAAGCAGATCAAAAACTTTCTGGTCACTCTCTTTATCTCTCGCGGGGTGCCGATGCTGCTTTTCGGCGACGAATTTCGCCGCACGCAAGGCGGCAACAACAATGCTTACTGCCAGGACAATCAAACCAGTTGGGTTGACTGGACCAATCTTGAACAGCATCAGGAGATCTACCGGTTTGCCCAAGGCATGATTGCCTTTCGCTCAGCCCATCCGGTTTTAAGCAAGGAACAATTTTATGCAGAGTCCGAGATCCACTGGTTTAGTCCCCAGGGTGGGCTGCCCAACTGGAGCGATCCAGAGGTAAAAGAACTTGCTTGTCTGATCCATGAAAACGGACAAGATATGCTCTTGCTGCTGTTTAACGCGAGCATGAATGGCGCCGTATACGCTTTGCCTCCACTGCCACAAGGATATGGGTGGCATCTGGCGGTCGATACATCTCGGCAGGGGCAAGAAGATCTGTTTGCTGCTGGTGAAGAACCGCTTTGGGAAGATCCACAATCTTATAAACTGAGTCCACGATCCAGCGCCATACTTCTGGCGCGTCAAATGAACTCTCAAAGGCAACGGACTGCATTGACGGAGTCCAAATGAAAAGAGCGATCCCAATGACGACGTTGTTTTGCCGCGTTGTGGAGTTGGCTGTACAAAGGAAGGGATGAAGATGAAAATCGATTCAAAGGATTTTCGGGTGCGCCCAGGAGAAAAGGTCAAACTCAAAGAATGGCCGACGATTTTTGAGCCCATTTGCAAGTCAAAGCAGGATTATCAAAAACTCCTGGGAGAACACGTCGAGCGGTTGAGCTCGCAGCAGCGTCTTCACTACGCGTCGAACCGTTATGCCTTGCTTTTGATTTTTCAGGCGATGGATGCTGCCGGCAAAGACGGCGCCATCCGGCACGTGATGTCCGGGGTCAATCCGCAAGGCTGCGAAGTTTTCAGTTTCAAACAGCCCAGCGCCGAAGAGCTGGAACATGATTTTCTCTGGCGCACCACGTGTCGGTTGCCCGAACGCGGGCGGATCGGTATATTCAATCGTTCCTATTACGAGGAAGTGCTGATTGTTCGGGTGCATCCTGAGATTCTCCGCAGCCAAGGGCTTTCAGAGAAGTTGCGCGACGAGAAAAGCATCTGGAAGGAACGGTATCGCTCTATAGTGGACTTGGAGAGTCACCTTTATCGCAACGGTACGCGAACAGTCAAAATATTCCTCCACCTGTCGAACGAAGAGCAGCGAAAGCGATTCCTCGAACGCATTGATGAGCCGGACAAGAATTGGAAATTCAGCCTCTCGGACGTCCACGAAAGGGGATACTGGAAGCAATACATGAAGGCTTATGAGGATTGCCTGAGCGCAACAAGCACAGATCACGCGCCCTGGTACGTCGTTCCCGCCGATGATAAGGAGAATGCCCGGTTGATTGTTTCCCAAATTGTCCTTGAAGCATTCAATGGACTTAAGATGGCATATCCTAGGACCACCGCAAAACGTCGACAAGAATTGGAATCTATTCGCAAGCTGTTAGCGAAGTGACATTTGAAGCATTTGTTTGAAGGACACTTCTCAAATGAGCAATAAAATTCTTCTCTGCGTTTCGAATACAGGCGGTGGTCATCTCAGTGCCGCGAATGCAATCCGGAGCGCCATTGACGAGCTGGTGGAAAGTGGTCACTTTAGAGGAAGCCCTTTTGAGATAGTGATAGCCGACGTGGTTGAGGATAGCAATATCATACACAGGCTGTTCGTAGCCCTCTATGACTATTTGCTGCGTTATCGACAGGGGTGGATGAAATACTATTACAGCTTGATCCAGCTCGTCAAACCCGACAACTCGGCACTTGGATATTGGTTGGCCTCCGGCTACGCGAAACACTTACTGCGCACACTCAATCCGGCAATTGTGGTCTCGATTCATCCGATGGCCAACCACTACCTGGCTCGCGCATTGAATGAAGTAAAACTCCCACACCAACCGAAGCTGATTGAGGTAGTTCTCGACCCAAATGCTGAATTGTGGACCGGGTGGGCATGCCGTGATGCCGACATGATCATAGCGCCGAACAATCTCGCGCAAGAGCGTTTGATCTCGTTAGGCATTGAGCAGAAAAAAATTGTCACGATTGGCATGCCGGTAGATCCGCAGTTCTTACATCCGCCATTGCAAAGCAGAGAGAAATTTCTTGAGGAGCTAGGTCTTAAACCAGATTTGGTTACGGTATGCTTGACGGCTGGATGGGCTGGCGGTGGCAATTTTGTGAAGATCTATAGTGCACTGGCAAATGTTTCCAAGCCCGTGCAGCTGCTAGTAATTTGTGGCAATAATGAAGAGTTATACAAAGAAATCGAACAACTGGCTAAGACCGTGGCTTTGCCAACAGCTGTAGTACGAGAGTTGCCTTCATTGTCCGATGCCATGAGTGCATGTGATTTGTTGGTAACAAAAGCTGGCGGGCTTACGACCTTTGAGGCCGTAGCTCGTCATTTGCCCATGGTCATAGATATGCTCACCGAGCCAATGCCTCAGGAGTCAGGTACTGCCGAGATACTCATTGATGCGGGTCTAGCCAAGCCAATCAATCATCCAGCCGACATTGTAGCCATTGTTGAATCGCTTGAACACATTGATAATCGAGAGAAGCTACCCCTGCCAACTAAATACAATCTAGACCGTACAGATAGCGTCTACGAGATCGCCAAGATCATTTTATCCAATTGTCATATCCCACCCCATGCAGCAAAGATGAAGTCTCCCACTTAAGATGGAAGTTGAAATACTAAAAAAAGCGGCTGCACATTTCGCCAAGACTCTGCTGTGAAATATCCATTTGTTCCACCCTGGAACAAATTGCGAGGCTACAACGCCAAAATCAGTTATGGGGGAATTTCTACAAATGATCGAACAAATCGAAGGAACAGATGCGAGTGTCATTGGGTTGAGAGCAATCGGCAAGGTCACAGATGAAGACTACAAAACGGTTCTCATTCCTCGGCTGGAGTCAGCCATAGAGCGTGAAGGGAAGATTCGCTTTTTGTTTGAGTTTGCAGAGAATTTTCGCGGCTATGATCTGGCTGCTTTTTGGGACGACGCGAGTTTCGGACTCAAACACAGAAACGACTTCGAGAAGATAGCTGTCGTTGGCGGGCCTGCGTGGATCCAGATCACCACCCGACTGTTCAGCCCTTTTGTATCGGCTCCAATTAGACAGTTCAAAACTGATCAGTTTCAGGATGCACGCGATTGGCTCGCATGTTAAGAAAAAAGAATGGTTAAGCCGTAAGACACCTTTGTCAGAAAGCTTTTCTTAATTGATCGAGGAAAAATGCATGATATGGCCAAGCAATCACAACAACTCGAGAGGCAGTCGCAAAACCAAAAGAACCATCGGCCTGCGGCGGCTGTTAAACCGGTAACTCTCGCGCTCAATCGATTTGATGCAGTCCTTTTCGATATGGACGGTGTTGTCACTAGAACAGCCGACATCCATGCTGCTGCCTGGAAGCAAGCTTTTGATGACTTTCTCAGAAGCCGTTTTCCATCGGGAGCAGCGCCCTTTAGCGTCGAATCGGATTACCACATGTATGTTGATGGTAAGCCTCGTTTCGATGGAGTGGCGAGCTTTCTTAAATCACGGAATGTTGAACTACCAAGGGGAAAGCCGGCGGAACCGCCAGGTTTTGAGACAGTTTGTGCCTTAGGCAATCTCAAGAACCAGATTTTTCGCCAACGATTGCAAGAGCATCATGTACAACCTTATGAGACAACCGTAGCTCTTATTCAATCGCTTAAGAAAGCAGGCATAAAGGTGGCGGTGATTACGGCCAGTGAAAATGGTGCCGACGTTCTTAAAGCAGCAAATTTAGTGCATATCTTCGACGCCAAGGTAGATGGACTCGATGCCATTCGTTTGAAATTAAAAGGTAAACCAGAGCCTGATTCTTTCCTTGAAGCTGCCAAACAACTGGGCGTTCAACCTGAGCGAGCGGTGGTCGTTGAGGACGCCGTGGCCGGAGTAGAAGCTGGTCGCAAAGGGAAATTTGGTCTGGTCATAGGAGTTGATCGCAACCATAACTCAGACCGGCTTAGAGAAAATGGGGCTGACGTAGTCGTACGCGATCTCGGCGAAGTCAGCCTGGCAGGCGAGTCAACTAAACTACCTGGTATGGCACAAGCTGATCTGGGCGTGAGTGATAAAAATTGGATTGTACGATATGGTGACTTCGTCCCCAAGCTAGAAGGGAGACGGGAAGCGCTTTGTGCCTTGGGCAACGGTTATTTTGTCACTCGCGCTGCTGCACCGGAATCGCCAGCCAACGACATCCATTTTCCAGGCACTTATTTTGCAGGTGTCTATAACCGTATTACGACAGAAGTCGCTGGGCTCTCCTTGGAACATGAGGATCTAGTGAACGCGCCGAACTGGTTGCCTCTCACATTTAAGATCGAAGAAGATCCGTGGTTCGAACTTGAAAAAGTTCAGATCCTTTCTTATCAGCAAGATCTGAATTTGCGGGAAGGCGTACTTTATCGACAAATTCGCTTTCGCGACCAAAAAGGGCGCGAAACCACCCTTTCGGAAAGAAGATTCGTTCACAGGCGGCATTGCCATCTTGCCGGGCTGGAAACAAAGCTTACTGCCCACAACTGGTCGGATACACTCACTGTTCGCTCAGCACTAGATGGCCGTGTCCTTAATGCTATTGGCGTTTACACGTCCATGGAACACGATAGAAAACATTTGGCACCACTTGAGAGTTCTGCCACCGACAATGTTCTCTATCTCAAGATGCAAACGACACAGTCTCATATCACCATCGCCGAAGCAGCGCGAGCGGACTTGTTTCGCAATGGTAAGCCAGTCACTGCTAAACGAACCGACCTCATCGAAAGCAATTACGTAGCACAAGACATGCAAGTTGCTGTGAGTGAAAACGATCAAATCACTATTCAAAAAATCGCTTCCCTGTTCACCTCACACGACAAAGCTATTTCAGAGGCGGGCTTAGCCGCACGAGAAGCAATTATTGATGCACCAGAATTTACGATCCTGATTGACGATCAGGTTAAAGCATGGCGTCACTCCTGGTGCGTTTTCGATTTAGCACTCGAAACCAAAGAGGATACGCCGAAGATTCGACCTTCACTGCTGTTGCACCTCAACAGCTTTCACGGTCTGTCCACAGTCTCGTATCATTCTATTGATCTTGACGTTGGTATTCCTGCTCGTGGATGGAGCGAGGGCTACCAGGGACATATATTTTGGGATGACTTATATGTCTTCCCTTTCTTTAACATGCGGGCACCGGCAATTAGCCAGGCAGTGCTCAAATACAGGTATCGGCGCCTCAATGAGGCCAGGAAACTAGCCAAGTCTATGGGGGTTGGCGGAGCGCGATTCCCCTGGCAAAGCGGGAGCTCGGGACGCGAGGAAACACCGAAAGGCGGTTGGGATGCGGAGCAAGAAGTTTGGCATCCGGACTTCAGCCATATGCAGGTGCATGTAAATGCAGCCATCGCTTTCAACGTATGGCAATATTATCAAGGCACTGGCGATTTGCATTTTATGTACATGTATGGTGCAGATCTGTTGGTTGAGATTGCTCGCTTTTTTGCCCAGTTTGCCAAATACAACGGTAAACGTGATCGCTATGAAATTCACGGAGTTGTCGGTCCCGATGAATTCCACGTTCGTTATCCAGGTGCAAAAGAACCAGGCATCAACAACAATGCTTATACAAACTTGATGGCTGTGTGGACATTGTGTCGAGCGCTGGAGTTGCTTGAAATCTTGCCAGAGGTTCAATGTAATGAAATTTGCGAGCGCTTAAACCTAACCGGCGACGAACGCAAATTGTGGGACGATGTTAGCCGAAAAATGTTTGTTTCCCTGCAGGACAATGGCATAATCAGCCAATTTGAAGGATACGAACGGCTAAAACAATTCCCCCAGCGAAAAGATGGATTCGTCGATCTTGAACGCCTGCCGGAAGTATTGAAAGAGGAGGCCGGTTTGCCCAATCAGTATCAGGTATCTAAGCAACCCGATGTTTTAATGCTGTTCTATTTGTTCTCAGCGGAAGAACTGAAAGAGTTATTCGATCGCTTGCATTACGACTTTAACACTGAATCCATTCCTAAGAACATTGAGTTCTACGTTCGTCAGACTGCAAGCAACTCGAGTTTAAGTCGCGTCGCTTTAGCCTGGGTTTTGTCACGTATGGATCGCCCAAGAAGTTGGAAGCACTTGCATGCTATGTCTGCCAGCACGGAACACGAGTCGATAGAAACCGGCATTTTGCCTCGCTCCTGGAACATTTTCGAGGAAGCATTAGGCACCGATTTCTTCGATATCCAGGGAGGAAGCACCACCAACGGGCTACACACCGGTGCCATGGTAGGAACAGTTGACATTGTTCAACGTTGCTATACCGGCATTGTAATGAAAGGGGACGTGCTCTGGTTGAACCCACGCTTGCCAGAAGAATTGACACGCCTATCGTTTCATTTGAACTACAGGCAGCAGGCAGTGCAGCTTGAAATCACGCAAGAGACAGCTAGAGTATGCACCTGCCAGAGTAGCGCTCAACCGATCAAAATCGGCTTCAAAGATAGAATATATGATCTTGCACCTGGTGCAAGCAGAACTTTTCACATTGCCACCGGCAGGTTATGTCAGTGAAGTAGTCGATGAGGATTGCGACCTCGATTATGTCACTGCGTACCCGGACACTCTGACGCATCCTTTGACCTTCCAGGGACGGAAGAAAGCAAAGACTAGTTGCATTTGCCCGATCACCTTAGACGCTCAAGTCCGAAGAGCTTCCATACCAATTTCAACCAACCGGGAACTTTGTCACACATCCGACGACATTCCCGTCATCAGATGATACGCACGGCAAGGTTTGGAGCTTCGCTCCGGCAGCTCGTAATGCTTATCAGGAAAAGTGGAATCTATCTACGAATGAGACCCTTGAGATTCAGATTAAACACCAAAGTATTATGCCTTGCGGCACTGATCCAGATGCTGGGAGCGAGTCCATCAAATGCAGAGAGCGGCCTTCAAGGCAGCGCCACCGAAGCCGTTCTGCCAGTCTATAACTGGAAGACCGATACATCAACCCCACGAGGAACGGTCTTGATGGTGCATGGACTCACTCAAAGAGCATGCAGTTTGCATCGTTTAGCCAATCAATTAGTAGCCAGCGGCTTTCAAGTATATGGAATCGATCTTCGTGGGCATGGTTGGTGGCACTTCTGCCACCATGACGGCAATGCCGGCTACAGTTGCGATTTTGAACAATCAGTGAAAGATGTGGATGCTGTTCTTCTGGCGTTGAAAGAACAGCATCCTGGCATGCCTCTATTCATGATAGGTGAAAGTATTGGCGCCTCTGTGGTACTTCGAGCTGCAGTAGATTCGCCGGGCACTGTCAACGGGTTGATCTTAGCCGGCGCGGGGAGCAAGCTGTGTCACGTCAAATTTGCCTGGGTGGCAAGCGACCTTTTGAGAAACCATTTTCGTCTACATCACCAGATAAACATAGTGCGGTATCAGCTCAAGTATGGCAGTGAGAATCCATTAGTGATGGAGGAAACAATGGAAGACCCTCTCCAAAGAAGGTCTATTACCTTGAGCGAACTGATGCAAGTGTCAAAATTCATAGGCAAGAATCGAAAATATGCACGAAGTGTAAGTTCCAAGGTGTCCGCCCTGGTCATCCAGGGATCAGAAGATCATACGCTTCAAGCGAAATCAGCCAAAAAGGTATTTGATGCCATGCGGACAGACGACAAACAGATGGTGGTCATACCGAAATGCGGTCACATACTTTTAGGCATAGAGCATCTCAGACCATTGGTAAGCGATTCAATTGACACCTTCTTGAGAGAGAGAGCACCACAACAAACACTCGCTGTCACAGGTAGCTTGGTTCGGAATTAGGTCCGCACAATGCTATTTGACCTTGAATAGCTTCAACATTCAGTCGTACAAACTTAGGACGACGAGCCTGACGTACAATTCGGAACTTGTGCCAGGTTACTCTTTCGGATTCGTCCATCGGGATGATGCAATCGCTTGTAGAGAAGGTTAGCATTAATGGCGCTGAAGGAACTAAATGAACCGCCAAGAGTCACTACACTTGTAACACAGAGGAAATTATATGATTTACACGTTGATATCGCTGCTAGTGCTTTTCTGGTTTGTAGGACTGATTGCACATATTGGCGGCTCCTTTATTCATACACTTCTTGTGCTGGCGCTGATCGTGTTTGTGCTTAATTTGTTCACCGGCAGAAGAGCAAGCGTATAATTACAACCGTCACCTAGGTGTTTGGAGCTTGGTGCTGTCGAAACAATCATTGCGCATTGTAGGAGTCTGCGCGCGGGTCATGAATACACACAGACGAATTGGAATGACATGAGAAACGTAATTATTATCGTTGTCTCCCTTCTTACATTCGGCAGCGGCTTGTCCGCTCAAGCGGGAGCTGTAGGAGATGGCGTGCAAAAGACTGACCAGGGAGTGAGAAAAGGCGCCTCTGCGACTTCTAACGGAGTGAAGAAGGGTTGGCATGAAACTGGAAGCGGTGTCAAGAAAGGTGCGTCCGAAACGTCTGGAGGCGTCAAGAAGGGCTGGCACGAAACTGGAAGTGGTGTCAAGAAAGGCGCGTCCGAAACGTCTGGAGGCGTCAAGAAGGGCTGGCACGAAACTGGAAGTGGTGTCAAGAAAGGTGCGTCCGAAACGTCCGGAGGCGTCAAAAAGGGTTGGCACGAAACCGGGCGATTCTTCAAAAAGGTTTTTTAGTGGTGCAATTTTTGAATAACTGCTATTTGGCTGCATAGGAACAAATGAGTCTACTTAAGTGCTACATCATCCAAAAGGAGTAATGCACTAAATTGCAAATTATCCCTGGTGACGATGCGGTTCATCTAGAGAAATGACAAAGTAGGCAAGATAACGCAGGGTCTCCAGTGAGAGGGATCAGGGATGATTTCCTACCGCGAGCAGCACCGGTCCTGCGAGCAATTAATTTGTTAACTCAGCAAACAGCAAATCAATAAACACAATCTAGGAGTTTAAATCATGGGCATACTTAGTTTCATCCTTTTTCTGATAGTGGCATCTGTCTGCGCTTTCTTAGCGGAGCGTCTGGTGCCTAATTCTGTTCCTGGCGGGTTTCTAACGTCAGCTATCGTCGGTGTCATTGGCGCCTGGATCGGCGGCAGTTTGATCGGACATTTCGGACCTGACCTCGCCGGAGTCGCGCTTGTTCCTTGCATTCTTGGTTCAGCAATACTCGTCTTCTTGCTTTCGCTCGTTTCGGGCGGTCTCAGGAGACGGAATGTTTGATCAGCATCAAACACACAGAGTAACCACGACTGATAAAAGGGTCCGCAATACACAGGGCCGTGAACCTGGTTACGTTCCTAACCAATCGAATATCAACGCACCTGCCGTGTTGCTAGTCAGTGAGCCGTATATTGACTAGTGTTCCATAGCTCGATATTCCGAGCCACGTATCATTATTATTTGACCGTTGACATTGGCAAAACGAGAACCAAGCAGTGGTGCTATTGCGTTCGTATGCGTATATGAAACCAGTCGATCTCCGACGCTGTTGAGTGCAAGAGCTAAAGAAAGTGCTTCGGAGTATGGGAGGATGCCACCGTTTTGTTTAGCGGCGAACTCTTCGGCTGCGATTCTGTCAGTATCTGCTCGCAGTTGATTGGCCTGGTTTGCATCGATAGTGCCGTTGGCCAGAGCATCTGTAATCATGCGCTCTAGTTCGCACCGCCGCGTATAGACAGCGACTACTAGAGAATTGATAGCCGGAACAGAGGCAACATCGATGGTCCTTCCAGATGAATCAACCGTAGCAATAATCTTGCCGCTTGTTTGGTCAATGATCACCAATCCGGGTTGAACAAATTGTGTATCGGCAAAACCGCGCGTCGGGTCATAATTACCCTTGACGATGCCAGTAATTGGATCGACCAGGACATATGTACTGGTGGTCGGCAGCGTTAGTTGCTGCCCATTGCTCAAAAAGGAAGTGGTTCTGACGGTCGTGGTTTGAGTGTCAGCTGAACTGGGTGACGAACTCCATATAACTCCGCAACCTAGCAGAACCAATGCTGTTAGATTTCTTGTAAGATTCATTTTTCCTCCAAATGCTAGCGTTAAGACCCAATAGCACACTTAAAGCCGCTACTGTGGCCTTCACACTTTGCTGATGAATTCATCAATGTGCTTTTCCGCCTCTTCTTTCGTATGTCCGTAATGCTTTTGCAATTTTCCGACAAGCTCGTCCTTCTTGCCGTGAATTTGCATCAGGTCATCGTCGGTTAACTTGCCCCATTTTGCCTTTAGCTTGCCTTGAAACTGTTTCCAATCGCCTTTGATATCATCCCAATTCATATGCAAAGCTCCTTTTTCTCGTGCTTATAGAAAATAATAAGAAGTCTCCTTCGACCTCAAGTCTTACGGCAGAGACTCCAAACAACAGAAGCGACTACAAGCCCAAACTATACAGCGAAAATGTACACAAGGAAGATTCTCTAATGTGAGAGTGGTCCACTTTGATACTACGCAATAAATCGGGCAACAGGATTTGCAGATTTGTGAACATTTGCGAGTAATTATCAAGTGTTACCACGATACTAACTTGGCCAAACTAAATGCACAGCCCGCTGCCGCGCGGCTTTGAAATCAAAGAAGTCTACTTTTATACTGCAGAACCGATGGGCAACACGATTAGCGCGTTTGCGAGCAATTCTCGTGCAATTTGCAAGTGATGCGATCGCATGGATAACTGAGAACGTATACTGTCACTAATAGCTAAAGAAGCATCAGACTGAATGTCAAGATTATGCAATAAGTTCGGGATCGTTTTTTTACTAGCGATCATCTTATCGGCTTATTGCCACATGACAAAATCGGGCGTGAAGAAACAGAAAAGAGGCTTTGACGTCCTCATTTCTTTTGCCAATTATTGCTCGGCTTAGGGTTTTTTGTCGGCCTTGTTCTGGTTATCGGCTTCGCTTGCATGCTCAGCTTTCCCGAGCTGTTCGCCTGCCTGCTTGCCCATGTTTTTCATAGAATTTTCCATCGCCGCACCAGCTTTATTGGCGTTCTTGCCAAACTCGTTCATCGACTCGCTAAATGAACCTCCTGAGCGATTCTTGCCCTTCTCGTTCTTATCCGTATTATTGTTGTTCTTGCCGATGCCTTGAACCGCGCTAGTGATTGAATGCTCAGCCTTGTCAGCTTCCTTGCCGACCGTGTTCATCGCGTTCGACGCATCTTTTTGCCAATCATTGCTCGTCTTAGAATTTTTGCCGCTTTTCTTATTGTCATTCCCTAAGTTTTTGACCGAAGATCGTATTGCTTGCTCGGCCTTGTCGGACTCTTTGCCTAGTGTCTTCACCGCATTTGAGGCATCTTTTCCAAGATCATTAGTTGGTTTAGCTGTCTCATCGGCCGCCAAACATCCACTGTACAAGCTCAATGCAAATGCAAATACCAGTGATAGGTCGAAAATCGTATTTTTCATTTCATCTCCCCGCTTGATTGCAATTTTATAACGCGTGACAATACCATGAAAGTTGCGGAATGCAATTGCTAAAGCTTCCATTCAGAACATTTGGCCAGAGCAGAATATGCGAAGCGGACAGGCCAATTCCTTCAGCTGGCTGGCACCATCTTAACAGCTACGCAAATTCATTCTGCAGACTGAGTAACTTTCATCCCGTAGATGCATAAACCGAAGGTCGAATTCGGAGAACATTGTCCGAGTAAAGACCGGATTCTGTTGCTTAGAACTTGTTCTATATATCAGAGGACGTACTGGTCAAGAACATTTTTCAATAGGAGGAAGAGAGATATGACAGCCGTGCCAGGTGAGCACCTCCGTAGCGCCTACCTAGATATATTGGTAGACGTTTGCAGACGACACCAATATTCTCGAGCAGAAATGCTGCTCCCCGGTGCTATAAGTGATGCTGAGTGCCATGAGTTTGTTGATCAGAAGCTCGAATCGGTAATTCATGACTTGGTCGATGTTGCACTCGCGGAAGGCTGCATAGAAAAAGCCAGAGAGCTGCTTGAAAGCTTGATACGACTCAAGCAGTCAACTCCAACGGGCGATCACGGTTGTGACTTTGAAAACTTGGTTCTCCAACAAATTCGGCGGACGGCTCCGGGTGCGATCGACTTGCACACGGCACTCCATAGATATGTAGGCATCGCAAGAGCATTCGTACATTTGACCGTCGGTTTGTTTTCTTTCCGATGGTTGTCCGCCATGGCTCATCAAGAATATAACCGCTTATTCAGCCTCGCGAACGATGGACAACTTGCTCGGAAAATACAGACGTTGGTTGCCATTTCAACTGAGCAAGTCTAATTTAGTACTACATCATCCGAAAGGAGCATCGCGAATCATGCTCTAGCTGCATAGGCATTTGGTATTTCCGGCTCATAATACTGAGAGTGTAAAGATGGAAATTGGGAGTTAAAATCATGCGTTCAGCAGTCTCTGGTATCTCGTATTCCGATCTTAATGATTACGATCTAGTGCTGGCCTGCCAGAAGAAAATCGAGGCTGCATTCAATGTCTTATATAAGAGATACCTGCGCTATACGTATGGAGTGCTGCATCGATTGTCTCCAGATCTGGCACAAGGCCACGATGACATCGTTCAAAAGGTCTTTATCCGGGTGTGGAAGTGTATCGATAAGTTGCAAAACCCGAGAGCAGTTATGTCGATCGACGAGCCTCTTAAAGGTACAGACGGTGATCACAACGCCTGCCACGAAATTGCAGACACTAGTGCACTGCCGGATGAAAAGCTCGAGCGCAACGAAATTATTGTCCAGGTAAACGCCGCTCTGGAGCAACTGCCTCCGCATTCCAAAAACGTGATTGTGTTGAGAGAGTTCTATGGACTTTCTTATGAAGAAATAGCTCATTGCACAAAAACTGAAATTGGCACTGTTAAGTCAAGAATCGCAAGAGCAAAGACCAAGATGCAATCCCACTTAAAAGTCCTGAACTGGTATCCGTCCGGTGAATAGCATCTTTTAAAATTTCAGAATTGCCGCGATGATGTGTCTGATTGAAATCGGGAGGCAGTATGGCGGCGCGTACACCGCATCGGGACCTAGAGAAGCAAAAGTATTGGCTGAACAAAATCGAACAATGGCGCGCGAGTGGCTCTAGCAAGATGGAGTTCTGCCGACAGCAAGGCGTGTCTATCGAGCAATTTTACTACTGGCACCGGGAATTGAGAAAGCGAAAGTTGGTAAAAGACGAGTTGGGCAATCCGGCGGAAAGACAAAAGAACAAACATTTGGCTAAATTTGTCCCCGTCGAGATCAAGCCGGTGCTAGAAACATCTGGAAAGACGTTTGTGGAGCGCTTGGAAATTGTGACGCCTGGTGGATATATCGTGCGGATTCCGTGATGTTGAATTTGCCGCCGTCGGTTCGAATCTTTGTTTGCGTGAAACCAGTGGATATGAGGCGATCTTTTGATACCTTGTCCGGGCTGGTGAAAGATTTCATGGCAGAAGATCCGATGTCAGGGCATTTGTTTGTCTTTCGGAATCGAGAAGAGAACAAGGTCAAAGTTCTCTATTGGGACCGAGATGGCTTTGCTATATGGTACAAGCGGCTAGAAGAAGGAACATTCAGCTTGCCAGACAATCTGGCAACAGGATTAGAAATTGATGCAGCATCGCTGGCGATGGTATTGAGTGGTATCAATATTGCCGGTTCTTACAAGCAAAAGAGATATGAAATTCGCAGGCCGGCGGAAAGCGGTTTAGGGAAGGTGACCGTCTGATCATATTGATTATATTTCATGCAAAAATCGCAATTTCTGCGGGTTTTGCGGCGCGCAGATCCGATAAATTCATTTTGGGGTAGGTGTCAACCTAGTGATTTCGGCTGGCAGTGGAGGTACAATATTTGGGTTGATTTAGTACCACTTCTGATACCAGAATCTTGTCAGAAATCGCAGTCAATTTAGAGAAGATTCCGGATGATCCTGCCGAGTGCAAGAAGATCATCAAGGAGCTTCTGGTGCAGTTGATGAGTGTCCAGGAGGAGAAGGAAGAGCTGAGGCAGCGGCTGCAGATCTTCCTGAGAGAGAAGTTTGGGCGCAAGTCAGAAGCAATATCGCCAGATCAGCTGCGTCTCTTTATGGCGAGTGATGACGATGCACAGGAAGCTGAAACCTTAGCAGAAGATGCACCTGTGTCAGGGTCGCAGCCGCGTACTCAGCATGGTCGCCGGAAGCCGGCTGTCGATTTGCCGCGCGAGAGATGTGTAGTGCCGATTGCGGAATCCGAGTTGATTTGTCCTTGCTGTGGAACAGAGCGCACGCTGATTGGCGAAGAAGTTAGCGAACAGTACGATTACGTTCCGTCATCTGTCTGCGTTATCGAACATGTTAGACCCAAGCTCGCGTGCAAACAGTGCGAAGGAAGCGTAGTGATCGCTCCCACACCTGCCAAGCCGATAGCCAAAGGATTGGCGACGTCCGGCATGATAGTGCACATTGGAGTAAGCAAGTTCGCGGACCATTTGCCGCTGCACAGACAAGAAGGTATTTTTAGGCGGCAGGGAGCGGTGATATCTCGCTCGACAATGTGTGACTGGCTTGCTGAAAGTGCATCGATTTTCAAACCGTTGTATTTGCTGCAGAAGGCGAGAGTGATGAGCGGCAAAGTGATCTGGTGCGATGACACTCCGGTGAAGGTCCAGGACCGGAGCCGAAAAGACAACATCAAAGAAGGACGGATCTGGATCTACCGCGGTGACAAGAGTAATCCTTATTCGGTTTTTGATTACACCGAATCGAGAAATCGCGACGGTCCGTTGAAGTTCTTCGGCCGGTTATGCCGGATATTTGCAAGCGGACGCTTTTGCTGGATTCGACTGCATCTATGCAGACAAGAAAGTAAAGGAGTGTGCCTGCATGGCACACGTGCGCAGAAAATTCTACGATGCTTTGCCGTCGAGCAGGAAGAGCGCATCCGAGGCGATCGACTTCATTCAACAGTTGTACAAAGTCGAGTCACTGGCAGCTGATCTGGATCCAGACGAACGGAGTCAGTTGAGAATCGCTGTTTCAAAGCCGCTCTTGGATGACTTTAAGAAATGGCTAGATTTACAAATCGTCGTCGCCCTGCCGAAGAGTCAAATCGCTAAAGCTGTGAAATATGCACTCAATAACTGGCAAGCTTTAAACACGTTCTTGGAGGACGGCGACCTGAATATCGACAACAACTGGGCCGAGAACGAACTAAGGCGCATTGCGATCGGCCGGAAGAACTGGATGTTTGCCGGCAGTGACAAAGGTGGACAAACCGCCGCAATCTGGGTTACCTTAATTGCGAGTTGCAAGCGACACAAGATCGATCCATTCTGGTATTTGAGCGACGTGCTTGATCAACTTTCGGCAAATCCTGATTGCGATCTTGAATCCCTGCTACCGGACAACTGGGCAAGACTGCAAAAGATCACCGCGTGACCTGCGGTTCATCGGACGGATACCTGAACTGCGCGTAGAAAATCGGTGACCATAAATTCTTCTCCATCAAATCTGTATGAGTCAGTCTCTTGAAGGAAGGTCGTTTGCACCATTCTCTTCTTAGTTTTTCTTGAAGACATCATCCAACCAGTCGAATTCGATCTGGTGTTTGAGGCTCGGATTATTGACTTGGCAGTGTGCCTCACCGCCTTCTGCTGAGAGAACCACTCGTTCCGTCTTCGGGCAAGTCAACTTCTCGAAGAACTCGTGAGCCAGGGCGATCATGGATGGTCCTTCGCCTTCACCGCCTATATATAAGAGCGGACATGTAATCTTCCCCTCAAGCCCGGATAGATTGTAATTGCCGAGATTGTCCACGAAGGCAGCGAGTGACTTTCCAGCCATACCGCACCGTTCCTGCAAGTCGGTCACAACAAACTTCCTCATTGGATCGGAGAGGTCCACCTTGCTTTCGAGGTCCTCGACAGACGCGTCTTTGAGGCCCAGTATTGCCAAGAAAGTGGGCACCATTACCGGACACAGCGAATTTGCAATCACAGCGGTAATGCGCTTCTCGAATGCCACAGCACGTGGGGCGAAGTAGCCTCCCATGCTATGTCCGGAGAGCGCCAACCGTTTAGAGTCAACATCATTGCGTGATAGAACGTAGTCGACAGCATATCGTGTCGGGACTTCATAGTCCGGGCGATATGTCAGAGTCTTGTCCGCAGCGAATGCGCCCACCTGTCCCGGACCTTCCCACAAAAATGCGTTGTAGCCTCGGCGAACCGCTGCAGCACCACCACCAAAGTCATACAATTCCTCGCAGGTGGTGTCGCCTCCTCCAAGAATCATCACTGTCGGACGCGGAACAGCGTCTGCAGAAGCACGCATGAAATACCCGGGCAGCGTCTTACCGTTCTCGTAAGGAATGGTTACCGTCTCAATCGGTGGATCAAACAGCATTGCCGCCTGCCTGAAGCATGAACGGTGACGCTTGTACATTTCTAATTTGCGTGCGTCTTTGGTTTCGAGGTAGAAAAAGCCCGTTCTCCAATACACAGATGCACGGAGAAACGCCTCGCGAGCACTCACAAGATGGCCACCGCTAAGACATTTAATGGCTACGCCTTCTATCCTCTCTGCGGTGGCGGTCCACTCAAGAGTCCAGCTTTCTATATCTTTGTCCTTAATCCGGTGTCCAGTGGAAAAGGACTCACCGACTGCGCCGCCATCTCCATAGGAACCGGCTAACATCCCTCTTACCAGTTGGTAATCAAAGTTCGATTGGAAGAGTTGGGGCATACCTGGTGTGTCGCTGAAAACTGTTCCGGTTCTTTCCGTCGATTTTGCCGATGCTGTCGCAGTGGCTGCTCCACCACGAATATTTATTGATTCAGGATCGGAATTTAGATTGGTTGTCATTTTAGTCATCTCTTTATTCGAAACTGTGTTTTTAGGGAATAGAGTTTGTGCGGAGTGTCAGCCTCAGTAAGGGTTTGCAAATCGAAGTACTCCCTTACCTTAATGAGCTTGCCTTGACTGATTTCGCACATCAGAATCATTGGCAATTCGAACTTCCTATTAACTGCTGTGAGCGTATCATCTCATTATGCAAAAATATCGGTGTAGGACTTATAAATGTAGGATTGACCGTATTTTTTGTCTTCATCTTTGGGCGCGAGAATGCCCATTTCGATGAAGCGATTTATGACGTCCTGAGCGCCCTTGTAGGTGAAGCCGGTCCACTTCTGCGCGAGAGCGACGTTCACAATTGGCTGTCCATAGAGCTTTGGCAATACTAGGACCGCGCTTTCGGATGCACGTTTTCCAAGGGCTTGGACTTTTGCCATGTCGCGATCGCGTAAGGCCGTAATCTTTCCAACCGTAGCAATTGCCTCGCTCGCGATCTGGATGACGCCATCCAGAAAAAACTCCACCCACTCAGAGACTCGGCCGCTATTGTAGCCAGCGAGCTTCTCGTAATAGAGCTCTTGATGCTTTTTGAAAAAAGAGGACAAATATAAGACCGATCTCTCAAGAAAGCCCTCTTGCCAGAGATAAAAGGTAATGAGCATACGACCCGTTCTTCCATTTCCGTCCAAAAACGGGTGTATGGTTTCAAACTGAGAATGCAGCAAGCCCGCTTTAATCACCGTGAGAGTACCGTCATCAGTATGAATGAATTTCTCTAAGTCGTTAAGCGATCTGAGCATCTCCGAAACGGGCGGAGGTACGAAACGAGCATTATCCGGACGCGTGCCTCCGATCCAATTCTGACTTTTGCGAAATTCCCCGGGATCGGAAAAATGAGTTGACCGAGCCTCAAGCATCAATGTTTGATGTAATTCACGTATGAAGCGAAGCGACACAGGAAAATTTCCTTGAGTCACCCGCTCCATGCCGTAATTGAGTGCGTCGATGTAATGCAAAATGTCGTCTACATCCTTGGGCAACGACCCGCTTACTTGGGCGGCTGCTTCGATCGCGTCCATCATCGTGGCTTGCGTCCCCTCAATCTGGCTGGACGCAGCCGCATCCTTCCTCAGGTACATCGACAGGAAATAGTCCGAGTCCGGCAGTAGTTTGGTGATACCATCAAGCTTTCCAAGCAGTCTGGTCGCCTGGTCATTCTTTTTTAGGATACTCGCGCTAAAACTGAACCCGCCTTCAGGAGGAAATGGTCCAGGTACAAACGCGAAAAAGCCCCCTGGTTGCTTAACCAGGTTGCCAATTTTTAGCGCTCCACTTTGTATCATTTTCCGGCTCCGATCTATACAAACTATGGCAGTTTGTATAATTTGAGTCAAGAGATCTATACAGACTCCAGGAACTAGGATCACTGCCACCGTGAGACGCCAAAAACACAGGCTGGGGCCAGCGTTTCGAAAAACAAGATGCTCCGTTTGATTAGGGACTCACATACCAGGCGTCGCCAGCTCGATAGTGACGTGCAAATTTTGCACATTGTCGTCAACGCATAGCGAAGGGTGGCCTTCTTTGTCAAAGATGAGAGGATGTGGACCGGGGCACCATCCGCCGGCACTGAGAGTGAGGCGAAATTGATTAGCGAAAGTCGTGCGATCTTGCAAGTGGCGGTTGCAGATCGCACACGCTTGGCGTTTCTGCTCCGGTGTAAGGATCTTATTGTCAGAAGAGATGCTTTGCCAGATTTTCATCAGCTGGCTAATATCGTTTTGGGTTTCTTTTGAGGGCGGCTCCTGCAAGCATTCAGCTTCGTCAAACTGCGATCGCTTGAGCGCGACTGTGGTCTGCTTCCCCTCGTCGGGGCCGATCGTCTGTTCGCGTACCATATGCACTTGACCGTCTTTAATGCTCAGCGACTTAACGTCCGCCCGATCGCCGACAACATATGATCCGACAGTTACTGGTCTGCCACCACGAAGCTCGTATAGCAAGAGGCTCCTGAAGATGCCGCTGCCACCTTCCCAATCTGACATGATCGCCACTGCCACTGGCTTTTTGTCTAGCTGACCAAATTCAATTCGCTCGATTGAGATTTCTCCCGATGTATCGTGATCGCCGATCTGGCACTTGCCGTTAGTCAGTTTGATCGCTCGATAGCCTGTCGACAAGTTAGGCACACAACAGGTGCCGTTAAGAATCTGCCTTCGAAAGGCGCTATCATCTTTAGCCGCACTGGCGACTTCGGTTGCAGCATCGGTTGCTGTAGTTGGTTGTCTCTCGTTTCTGAGAACTTTCAAGATGCTCAAGAGATTTTCGTTCTCTGGGTATTTGCTCTTTCCATAATGGAAGTTGACGAAGATCCAGTGACCGTCTCTTAGCATCACCTCAGGCACCACTGCCGGTGTCGCTGTCTTCTTGCCATCATGGACGCCATAGACCTCCGCCCAATAGCGGTTGCCTCGGGGAGTTATCTTTCCTACAACATAAGAATCTTCAATGTACTGGGCGTTGAGAAATGGATCGAAGTCTAGCCCGACGAGTTCACCAACAACCTTGTCCTGCGCCCGGGAGTCTTCTTTTAATTCTTGAGACAATTCGGAGCTGAATGCGTACTTTCTGTACCTAAGCGCAACATCTGAGGCGCGCCCCTTTGTCGTCTGTTTCAAATACCAATTATAAAATCCCTGGACAAAGTCTCGGCATGTTTTCTGGACGTGCGGGGTTTGCTGTATGTGTGGGGCAGCATTCCCCTGCGCGAACGAAGAGACAGTCGCGAGACAGAAGGACAAACTGAAACAGACAATTTTCTCGGGAATTCGCATCTACTAATATAGGCACCAAATCTAGGCAGCGAAAGCTACGTGCATACGAAGAAGTTGACCTAATTATCGTCTATCCGGACTCAAATTATTGAGTCCCGAGCAATATTGCCAGATTAAGATCCAGCCAGTCTGTCAAAATTCGACACCAGGTACTCAAGTACACGAGATTGTCATTCGTGCAATAATGCCGTTTGTTGTTCATACATCTCAAGGAGATGAACTCAAATGGCTAAACGGCGCTTACACCACAGATGGTGGCATGTACTTTATGCGCTTCTCATGCTCGTTACGATCGCTTCCTGCCCGCGCGCCCTCGGTCAAGTCGGCCAAGCAAGACTGATCATCGCTGGTCAAAATACGCCCGAATGGAATCGCAAGCTTGGCGTCAACGCGATGCGTGGGTCTTGCAATTTAGCCCCAGCAGATTGCATGAATGACGTTTCGGGTCTGCTAACGGGTCAGCATACCAACCTTTTCTACTTAAATATTTGGGATGATGCAAACATAGGAAGCCGTGCTGCTTACTATAGTGCGGCCAGCCTAAGCGAACCAAGATTATGTGAGCTCGATATCGACGACTTTATCGACCACTTCAACAATTGGTGTCTAAGATCCAGGATTAGTGCAACTCGCCTCCTCAGCGAGGTGATTACCAGGACTAAATCCAAGAATAAGATGTTAAAGTTTGGACTGACACTCTACGAGGATCAGTTGGCGTCTCTCCTGGCCAATCCGAGCTTTACTCCGGCTTTGGCAAACGAGATCGACACCATTCACCTGTGTCTCCATCGTCGCGAAAATGGACTTAAATTTGCGAACTACGTCGCCCTGGTCCAACGCAACTTTCCCAATGCTGTAGTGATCGCAGTATCTTATTCGTACGACCGGATTGATTATATTAGCGGTCCGAATGGCCCCTGGACGCCTGCTCAGGAGCTCGATCTTTATAAGCGAACTCTCAAAATCCAGTTGGAGCTTCTGCAGAAAGGCATCGTGGGCGGCATCGAATTTTACCCGGGGCGTTTCGGCTTTGAGGATCATTGGCCAGGCTGGGACGATCCGAAGATCTGCAAACCATGGCGAAAAGAAGATGCCTTAAAAAACACAAGAGCCATGCGCGACGCCACACTGGAGTTATTCACTCAATTCGGCATGGCGCAACCCTTAAACTTCGATTCGTTCTGTGTTTCTAACAACTCCAGTCAGCTTCTAACAGATCTTAGGAGCGGACAAACATAAATTCATTGGAAGCTTCAGGACTGCTGCCCATAGGCTTCTTGATCTGGAAACCAGAATCAACTAGCTTGGATTTGAGTTCTTCCGACTTATCTATACCAAGCAAATTTTGATGAATTTCTATAGCGATTTTCTTGACATTACCAAGATCGGCGTCTTTTAGAAGCTCAAACTCGCCGCCTTCGATATCTATGATCAAGAAGGTAGGATCTATGCGTCTAAGTTCACTATTGAACGACTTTACAGCAACATTCACAGCCCTGTCCGATCTCCTGGTTGAGATTATGGAGCTTGTCCAAAAGTCCTTTGAGATATAAAACCTTTGCACACCCTGCTCTCGCCCAAGCATGCAGATCGAAAGCTCCGGACAAACGCCGTTCAATTTGTAAATACGGCGGATGTGCTTCTCTAATTGAGGATTTGCTTCGAAAGTCCAGACTTTATTCGACCCGATTGCCTTGGCACAGTATGTAGATATCAATCCTATGCCGGTTCCTAGTTCCATCACTCTATCGTCCGGTCGAAGGTATGTTTTAACAAAGATCAATTCAGTCTTCTCGTATATCCCACTGACCATTACATGTTGCATGTTGACTGACATGTAAGGACCAATGGGAATCTTCACTCCTTCAAGTTCGACTATCGGATGAGTGAACATCCAGTAAGCTGCGCGAAGATAACTCTTAATTTGACCAGATCGGTCAGTTGGTGGGATCAGCTGATTTGCCATGATTCAAACGACCTCGCAAGGACAAACAGCGCAAACTGTCATTTATAGCCAACATACCATTAATTAGTGAGCTCCAGCAGCCTGCGCTTTAGCGATCAGATCTTCCATTTCGTTCAAGGTTTTGAGACGATCGGCAATTACTTGTCGCGGCAGAGTATGTTTGCGTGCCATCTTTCGATTACTCAATTCAGAAGCTAGAGCCAAGCGCCCGGTCTCGAGCATATTGACTGCTGTTCCAGAAGCATATGCAGTTGCACCGGCAGCGTAGTAACCGTTAGCAACATTGGGATCAGTCCAATAGCGCCAGCCACCAAATATTCCAAGAATGCCGCTGCTCATTCTAGCTGGACCAACTATCGAAGCGAAGGCGACGTTTTCTTCCAAAGTCTTGCGGGCCCGCTTGCGCTGGGCAGCGAAATTTTTCTCCATGCCAGCCACCAACTCTTGTTCATGCTCATATATAGGCAAACGAGCCGCAACCAAATTTGTCCTTCCCCCAAGATTACTTGACGCATTGTTTTGCTGGATATCGTTTTGCTGGTTAGCACTGCCAATCAGCTCGCTCAATCGCTTGCGGTCGGCAGCCAGTTGCTCGCTATCAATCTCATCGACGTGCACAAGCTCTTTAGAGACCAGACGGCGTGCCGCCAATCCTGAGATATTACCGGTGACGCGACCGACGACCGGAGTTACTGTCACGATCGCACCGGCAATGATCGGAAACAACGAGGCTCCGCCTTGCATACGCACGCGAATAACGCGACGCCCACTCGGCGCAGCCTTAGTCAAATGTGCACCGAGAAGGCTAATAATATTTCCAGCCGCACCGGTGCCGTTCTTAGCAAAATCGAAAGCGAAAGCCATATTTTGAAAGACCCAGAAATTCTTTGTGCCGGCGTGAAACGCTTTATACTCAGAGAGCTCACAATCGTGAATGTCTTTCAACAACTTCCCTTCCGCATTGACCACCGCCAAGTCCGAAGGAGAAGATGAGCTGGCGGCATCCAACAGCAATTGCTTGCGTTGGTCGATCAACGCGTCTAGCTGTCCATCAAGAATGTGGATGCGCCGATGATAAGCCTCTGGGTTAAAGCCACGATGCCTGATGCGAAAATAGTTCAAGAAATTCAAAGACATCTCATAGCTGTCTCCAGCCAAGCCAATGAAGTTTCCAATCAGCTGTTCTTCAACTCCTGCTTCCAATTTTCCTTTGTTAGCGCGCAAGCGCGCCACCGTCAACATCCGCTTGAGATTGTTGCGAGCAGATACGCTCAACGTCATCGCATATGGTGGCAAGGTCACCGGATTTTTGAGTTTGTAGCGAATGGCCATCTGTTCGATCAGACCTGCCTCGGTGCAAGCAGCGTTGGCTTCGCCATACAAATACAATCGTCGCTGCCGCCAGCGGCTAACCAAACCGGTTTCCATACGAAAATGACAATTCAGCCGTTCAATCTCTATTTCCTTCTGCAAAATCCGATTAGTCAGATCGTCAACCGAGGAATTGTCCACCGTGCTCTGTAGAGCGAGAAACGGTTTGCCACCGTCTTCACTCAGCAATTGACTTGACTTGTCCGTTTTGTCTTCGCCCGGTTTTAAATTAAGGGCACTGCCGCTTTCTGATTTCAGCACATCCTCGGCGCTGGCCGATGGAGAGCCGGCGATGAACGAACCGCCTAGCGCGACAGCCAACAACACCGCTACGAATGACCGATAAATGTAGCTACGTTCGTGCATTTCAAGAATATTCGCGAGCTCTCAAAGTGCCTGGAGAGCCTCAAATCGGCTCAGCCAGGATTTGACATTAGCACTTTAGCAAAGATCGACTGTGCAAGCATCTCTCGTGGCATATTTGATTCGGGCGTCGTCAGGGAATGATGTTAACATGCCAGATTTTTTCTCCGATCCACGATATCTAGCACCAATTGTCACCAGCGCCGGTATAGCCGTCACGCTTGTGCTCTGGGTATTGAATCTGAGGAGCAAAGAGCTTTCCTTCGAAATCCTCGCTAACACGCCTATTCTCTCTTTACAAGAAGAAGTGAAAGACCAGATCCAAATCTATTGTCAGGGGCAAATTGTCCATAATGTCGATTCCGTGGTGATGAGAATAACTAATGTCGGCAATGTGCCAATCCGCGCATCCGAGTTCGCCGGAAAATTTTTGATCTCTTTACCTGCCAGCACGAAAGTGTTGATGTCCGAGGTTGCCGAGACGCAACCACCCGACCTGTCTGATCGCTTAGCAATCGATCAGAGTAACCCGTCCCTCATCGAACGCACCGACGGTAGTGACGTCGTACTCAGGCCGGTTCTACTCAATCCAAAAGATTCGTTTACGATCAGAATGCTGGTTGCACCCACAATTAGCACAGCAAAGGTGGTAGCACATGTCGAGGGGATGGCCGCTGTCAAACAATCGAAAGAAAACAGCTTCGTCCCAATTGTGCTTGCCAACGTCGGAGCGTTCATTATGGCTGTGTCTCTTTTCTTTTTAGATCCTAATTCACTTTTCAGCAACAACATTTTGCAGTATCTTCCATATCTGTTCTTTTTCCTTTTCGGATATATCATGCTTCTTTCTGGGGTGTACTACCCGCGTATCAATAAGCGGTCTCTCACTAAAGCTTTGAAAATTGGCGGCTAAGGCAATGACAGGATTGGATCTCAAAGCTATAGCTCTTGTTGTTTGTGCGTTAGCACCAACTTCGGTTGTCGGATTCGTCGCCTTCAATCAAACGCAAACGTTAAAGACCGAAACCGGGCATGTAACGCATCGTTATATGGTGCATGAAAAGCTCGATCGAATATTGACCGATGTCACTGAGGCAGAAACGAGCGTGCGTGGTTTCACAATTACAGGCAAAGACGACTTTCTTAACCTCTACTTTTCGGCAGCGCCCAAGGTAGAAACACACTTGGATGAACTGACAAGTTTAGTAAGTGATGAGCCAGAGCAAGAGGCTAAGCTGAAGGACTTGGATGGACTCGTTCACGAAAAAGTAGACCGACTGGAAAGTATTATCATGGCCCGGAAACAAAGCGGGTTTGATAGCGCGGCCGGTATCGTTAAAGACGGCAAGGGACGCGAAATAATGGTTAAAATCCGCAAGGTAATTCAAGAAATGGAAGCGGTCGAAAATAAGCGCGAGCACACGCTTAATTCTAGCGAAGGAGACAGCGCAAAATTAGTGCGAGTGGCGATTGTTCTCACCATTTTCGCCCTTACGCTGGCCGGAATCAATCTTTTCTTCTTAAGGCTCAGATGAAATAGAAAGGAGCAGCGATTCGGACAGATCATAACCGAGTTGCTGGCGTAATGCCGCGTCCAGCAACTAGCACGGTCACGATCAGATCCGGCTGCTGAGAATCTCCTGAGCGACGCGCTGCCCTGAGGCTATCGCACCGTGAACGGTGCCAATGTGGCCATCGATGCTAGTAGCCTCGCCGGCGAAATATAGGCTGTCTTTCAGCGGCTTAGCCAGCTCGAGTTGTGCTTCAACACCGCCCACTCCCAAGTAAGAGTAGGCGCCTTGCGAGAACATATCACCAAACCAGTCGTAAGTGTGCGATGCGATCAGTTCAGAACGAATCTGATCGACAGGCACGCTAAGCATCGACGCCAGCGATTGGACAGCGATGTTCTCCAACTCCTGCTTTGACTTACCAATCAGCGCTTCGGCATCGCGGCCGGCAAGCCATGCTACCAGTCGTGGTGCCCGCAGAGGATGGGTCGACCAGAAAAAGTTGAATTGTTCTTGCCGACCAACCAAAAAGGATACTCTGAACATGTGTTGGAGATCACCGTTTCCCTTGACCCACGACAAATTTTCCCAAAAGCAATGGCGAAACAGCAATGTTACCCTGATGGCATTACCCATGTGGATCTTGGCTATGCTCTTTCGCTTGGCGGCAATCTCCGGATGAAACTTGACCGCCCCTGGCCGATCAGGTGGCAATTTGAGTATGTTCAGCGGCAAGGCGATGACCGCTCTCTTAGCTGTGTACTGCTTTCGTCCATTGTCCGTTGCCGAGCGGGTTGTCACAAGTACATGTTCGCCTTGCCAGTTAATTTCGCTGACAATGGTGCTTAACTGTATCCTTGTTAGTTCCATCTGCAGTTCTTTCAAATAAATCTTGATCAGCGATGAATAACCACGGGCGAAGCGATAGGCGCATTCACCATCAATTTCCTTCGCAGCCCGGTCGCTAACGATCAGTCCATTTAGCCCCATGAGCTCCACGTCGGCGGCGTTGTATCCTTCGACATAGGAAATGGCACTCTGCTTTTCTGCCTCGCTCCGAAAATCCTGTTTGTTCAAATAATCTGCCAATGAACAATCATTAGCGAGCAACTCTGCCGGTAACTGCCCTAACATCAGGTCGCCGGACTTGTGATCTTCTTCGATGACCGCGACACGATCCTTTTTAACATGCACCCATTCACCGCCAACTTCATAGACAGGCAAATTGTATTTTGCCAGACGTTCCCAGATTACCGGCGGTCGCCCGTGGATGAACTCAGCGCCCAGCTCAACCGGCAGGCTGGAGCGTTGATCGAACAGTGTATGGATCCGCCCGCCAACGCGATCTCGGGCTTCGAGAATTTGCACCGAACGACCAGCTTTCGTTAAATCGCGGGCTGCGGACAGCCCGGCGATGCCGGCTCCAATTATAATTACATCAGATTGATTTGATACCAATTATGGTGCTCCATATCGCCGGTCCCATATCACGTGTTAAGGCTTTCGGACAAGGCGCCAAAGGGGGAAATTACAACATTGTCCTTGCTGGCAGGAGCAACCTGCTTGAGCAATCTCAAGCCAAAGTCGTTGCAGGAATGGGCTACAGTACTCTCCGATGGCGCAGCCGATGCGACTGTCGTAGCGGCGATCAGCGCCGCCGCCAGGCAACTGATAAAACTGCGTTGTTGCCATGCCTTCATTTCGACAAATCATATCCATAGATGCATGAAGTTAGCTTCGTACGAAATAGAACGGTCTTTTCGTATTGTCCACCCAGGCGAACTGCCACCGCCTTCGATCGCTCATTGTCGACAAGAATCAAACTAATCAATCGCTGCCAGCCACACTGTTTGGCCAAATCCCGAACAGCGGCAGCCGCTTCGGTAGCAAATCCTTTTCCCCAGAAAGGCTTAGCTACGGCCCATTTGATTTCCGGTTCCGGCCGATCGCCGCCCGGATACCACAGTCCTACCGGCCCAATTAGTTCTCCTGACGCCTTTTCCACCACAGCGTATGGACCATAGCCGCGCAACTGCCAGTGACCCAGGTAAGTAGCAAGTGTGCGCCAGGTTTGCCAATCTTCAAGCGGCACTTGCGTCGTATAACGGACCCACTCTTCATCAGCAAACATTGCACAAAGCGGCTGCCAGTCTTTCTCCTCAAACATGCGCAGTTTAAGGCGTGGCGTCTCAAGGCTCGTTGGCAGGTTACTCTTCATTTCATCGACAAACTGTAAAGGCAGCATCTATTGCCAGGAATCAAAATCCTTGAGCATCTTGGCACGGAGTTCGTCTCCATCAAATTCACTGCCGAGCCATGCCTCCAAAATCGGCTCTGGGTTTTCAATTATCCACGAACCAAGACAAAGCACGTTAGCATTGTCATAAACACGAGCATTTCTTGCTTGTTCAGGTTGGCTACAAAGGCAAGCACGAATGCCGCGAAATCTATTAGCGCCAATCTCGACTCCAGCACCGGTTCCACAGGACAAAATGCCTGTTGAACCAGGCTGCCGGCGAACATTTTCGACGACACCTGGGATAATCTCTTGCAGCGCCATTTGCTCATCTGCACTAGAACTGCCCAGATTTAGGTAATCGATGCCCAGGGAATTGAAATATCGCTCGACTTTTTTCATCAGCTCCACTGCATAATGGTCACCGGCAATGTAAAGCATTCAAACCTCCCCAACTGAAATGATTTGCCTGCATAGATAACGTTGCACCATATGATCGCCTCGAATGCCGATGAACATGATAACCGCTGTTGCCTAGATATTGTCAGTTTACGCAGTCACTTTGGTCGCAGGGCATATCATCCGCAAGGCTGATGTTCAAATCACACAACTGCGGGACGGCGGCAGACCCTTATTGGCATAAGATGGAATTGTAATTCAAGTAACGAAGGGGGGCGATCAAAAATGTTGTACACATGCATACTTATTCTATTTATAACTTGGTTGGTCGCCCAGCCTAACTGTTGGAGCGCAACGCAGTCGGAATTATCGCCTGCTACTGTCGCTATGTCCACCAAGACGGAATTCACTTCTCTGCCAAGTTTCGCAATTCCAGCAGATTTAGGTTTTCAAAGTGACATCTGCATTCCAACGGCAAAAGAGACAATTCAACGTCTCTGTCAATTCGAAAGGAGCAAGATCAGAGAATTAAAGAAAATTGTCTCCTGTCTTCTCAGAACTACGGAACGGTTGCCCATTAAGGTGGAAGTGCAAAGTTTCACATTATCTGAAATTGCCATTGTTATGGCAGACGTTGAGAAGAAAGGTTACCTGGCACATTTAAACTACGACGACACCGGTCGTTGCACCGATATGTCGATCGCCGTGGAATCCGAAGACCAGAACGAATGGCATGAGGTTAGTGCAAAAGTTGTCTCTCGTTAATTCCTCTTATCTGATCGCTTTATTTCACGACACCGTGCCTGATCGCTTTTACCGCCGCCTGCGTCCGATCGGAGACAGAAAGCTTCTCCATAATGTGACGCAGGTGGGTTTTTACTGTCTCCTGGCTGACACAAATGCGTTGAGCAATTTGCTGATTACTAAGTCCTTCAACTACGAGAGCCAAGATCTCCAGTTCACGTTCGGACAGTCCAAAGATGTTGCCTTGCTCCACTTGGGCGCGAGCATTCGCCGCGATTGCTCGATCCAATACTGGTTTTGCGATGCCTGGATCTAGCCAAACTGCTCCTTCCATGACCGAACGTACACAACTGGCCAGCTGGCTGTTCGTAATGGCCCTCAGGCAATAAGCGTCTGCACCGGCAGCAAGTCCGGCAAAGAGATATTCGTCATTATCATGAGATGTAATAAGTATTACTTTTGTTGACAAGGCATTTTTGATCTGCCTGGTAGCTTCAATGCCGTCAATGCCCGGCAATTGAATATCCATCAGCACAAGATCCGGGCGCAGTTCAATTGATTTGGCAACGGCTAATAATCCATCTTCAACTTCAGCGACGACAGAGATCTCAGCCATGGCTGCCAATGCCATTTTCAGTCCCATTCTTAGTAGAGGGTGGTCCTCCACTAGTATTGCTCTTATAAGAGGAGCAGGCATCAAAGCCTCCCTACGAAAGCCGGAAAACACCTCTCGAAGCAGGTCTTGCACCTGATTTAAGAGAGAGACGCCTTGCTTCCAATTTGATGTCATGGATTCCAGATACCTGATTCCAGATACCGGATTCCCGTTATTCCTGCAGAAATGCTTTAAACATCCGCTCTTAGGCGATGCTTTTGTCCTTAGCGCTTATCCCTAATGCATGATGGGCATTGGCAAAGCAAGCGGCTCAGGTCTTCCTGCTTCAGACTCCCGTCGATGATACCGGGGACACCCAGACGTAGACCGCCCAACTTCGGAATACCTGTTCGATCGCCTTCCTGAAGTCTTGGCCCGATAGAACCAGACCATGCATTATAATACCCCTTCTCGTGCTGCTTTTCTCCAATTCCGTATTAGATTGCCCTGATGCGTTTTATTGACCTAATCCCGCTCTGGTCCCTATTCATCCTGACAATTGTCTTTGTCTTGATTGCCATTGAATGTGGTTTTCGTTTGTCGGTCTATCTCCACTCGCGCGGCAAATCGGTGAATGAGACTGCTTCCGCCGCTATGGTTAGTTCGACGCTGGCACTGGTGGCATTTATGGTGGCATTTACTTTCGGAGTTGCTGCCCAACGCTTCAACGATAGAAGGATCTTAATTGTTGACGAAGCAAACTCGATCGAGACAACGTTCTTGCGCGCGGAGTTTCTGCCTGAGGTAAATAAGAAGGAGGTTCAGAGTCTCTTACGCCAGTATCTTGATTTACGACTGAGGGTGAAGACCGACCCGGAGATTCGCGAGCAGATCCTTGTCGAGTCAAATAAGTTGCAAGGTCGTCTTTGGCATCAGGCTGCGACGGTCAGCCAGATAGATCCAGAATCGACTATGGTTGAGCTGTTTATCAATTCGCTGAATGAGACTATAGATCTGCAGTCGAAACGGGTAGCAGCAGCATTGTATGCCCGTATTCCCGAACATCTTTGGGTATCATTGTATGCCATGATCTTGCTCGGTATGACTGCATCTGGTTACCAGGCTGGAAAAACCGGTACACGGAGCTGGACCGCCAGCGTCATCCTCACTGTTTCGTTTGCGATCGTCATGACAATTATTGCTGATCTAGATAATCCCTCGGAAGGATTCCTCAAGGCCAGCCGCGAACCGCTAATTGACCTGCAGCAAAGAATTGGCCCGCCTACAACTAATGTGCAAGCTACTTCGACAAAATAGAACCGATCAAGGTGTTGTATCGACTACATGCTGGTCTCTATTTAACAATTCGGAAACGACTTGAGCGCCAGATCCTGGCATACTCCAGCAGATTTGGTTTACGGAGCTCAAATAATTACTAGCCCGATTCAGGTGCGTAGGTTGTTAAACGCCAGGTGAAACGAAAATGTCATCAGACCAACCATTTATCCAAAAAGAACAGGAGCATCTAAAATATGCTGCCGATCATATGGGCGATCATGACATTCACGCCTTTTCCCGTGAGATGAAACAGCTAGAAAAAGAGTTTCTAGCACAATATCACGATCGTCAGCTAGCGATGATCAAGCTTGGCGAGGCCTTAGAAATAGCCGGAGTGCTGCCTAGGTTGCACATAGACCGAAGCCAATTCGCAGGCATTGGTGATCTCGGCTCGATCAGAACTAAGGACGGAAAATGGCATAACGGCGCTGGCCAAACAGGAACTGAAGAATTGGTGGCTAAAGCTGACCAGCCTGGCGAGGAACATCTAAAGGGACACCGGAAACTCACTGCCGAAGATAGAGAATGGCGATACTTCGAACGGCTTTCACCCGAGGAAAAAGCGCAATACTTAATAAGGCATGGAAAACGTTCCGAAGATCTGGCTCAGCTTGACGACTTAGCGAGCAATTTGTCTCTGGACGACAAGCGTGACCTGCGGTTTGCGCTCGATAACTATAAACATAGCGACCCTAGAGTCGCGCAACTGGTGCAAGACCTGGAAGAGCGATATTGTGGCATTGCACCTAAAGTTTTGCCAGTCGAGATTTAATTTCTCAGTTATCATTAGTCGATGAATATGAAGCGGCTGGGACTGTGCGTAATTGTTGTCCTTATGTATGTCGCCATCGCTGGTGGTGCTTTTGCCATCGCCGGCAGTTTCGATCTACCTTTCTTTTGGGCAGTGTTTGCTTTGCAGGCCTTGGCTGGACTGGTGTCTGTTTTTGTAGTTGATCCGGATCTTTTTTCGGAACGCTACAAACCACGTGGCAAGGATGAGGACCCACACGCACGACTGCTGCTATCCATTTTACTGATGCTCAATCTTGTTATTGCTGCGCTGGATGTCGGGCGGTTTCATATCTCTGATAACATTCCTCAGTCTGTCCAAGTTATTTGTTTGCTGCTTTCGGCAATCGGCTGGGGCGGATTTGTTTGGTCGATGGCAGTGAACCGGTTCTTCTCGTCTGCAATCAGGCTGCAAACAGATCGGGGGCAGACAGTCATTACCGACGGCCCCTACAAGTACGTTCGTCACCCCGGCTATGCAACGGCTTCCCTGGCTTTGTTCGGCCAGTCTATTGCCCTTGGCTCGTGGTTGGGTCTCGTACCAGCTGTAATTCTTGTGATTGTATTGGCCAAGCGAACTCTGTTTGAAGAGACATTTCTCTTGAAGAACCTGACCGGTTATAAAGAATACTTTCAAGCAGTGCGGTGGCGTTGGTGTCCAGGTGTCTGGTGACGCACCGTAACCAAAATGGAGCTGCAAGAACATGTGGCATAAGCGCCGTCATCGGCATTTGCAGGGCGGATTGTCAGCATTGTGTTTCTCATGTCGTCTTGGATGTTATCCTAATACAACTGTCAGAAATACCAATAATCATTGTTAAGCGCTCTGCCCGGCAACTCGTCCATTATCTCAAACAGCTTTGTCAATTCCCACAGGCGTGGCTCTAAACATTGTCGTCAAAATGAAAGCATTGCATACCTTTACCGTTGTTGCAGACGGTCTAAAAATAGACGTCGCAGCCAATATCAAACGATCGAATTCTGAATGGATATTGTGTCTCCATGGACTCCAGTCTAATAAAGAGCTTTTCGACGGACTCTTTTTGCAGCCGCTAGCCGCGAACTTCAGTATTATGGCGTTAGACCTAGTGGGATTTGGCCAGATCTTCAAAGCCGGCTGAATTTTCTTACGATATTCAAGATCAAGCAAACGTTGTTGCGGCGGTGATCCGGATGCTCGACGTGGGCAGGGTGCACATTGTTGGACACAGTCTTGGCGGCATGATCGGAACGCTGTTGCTCAGCCCGCTGCAAGATATTACCGAGTCTTTCGTGAACATGGAAGGCAATCTCGTTTCGTCGGACTGCGGACTGAGCAAAGAAGTGAGTCAGCATCCATACTCAATTTTTCAAAGCGATGAGTTCGCTCAGATCAAAAACGGTCTAAAGCACTCCCCCGCCAGGGGCAGCGCCGATCGCGCCAGATGGGTGGATGAGATTCCTGACTTCGCCTTCTACAAAGCTTGCCAGTCAATCGTCGAATGGTCGGCGAAGAGAAAAATTCTAGATCTATTCGAGGGCGCGCACTGTCGTAAGCTCTTTGTCTACGGCGCTGCATCCACCAAAAAAGCAGACTATTTACCAAAGGCGATCGAAAGAATCGAAATCCCAGGTGCTGGGCACTTCATGTTGCAGGACAATCCAGCGCCTTGCTATAGAGCTATACAGAACTTCCTTCAGCCGGAGTCAGTCTGATATGCGTCGCCCGTCGTTTATTTAGACCTATCGCCTCAATCAGTCACCTGGCAATTGATGTCCATCGTCCTCAATGTGCACAAGGACATCGACGATGCCGGCATCGGCTGACTTCAGTTTATCCTCTACAAGAAACGATATCTGATGTGCTTCCTCTATCGATAGATGTTTGGGAACTTGCACATGGAGGTCAAGAAATATCTGACCTTTCATGCCCCGGCTGCGGATTCTATGGCAGCTTTTCACGCCAGGCACCGCCAAAACAAGTTTCTCCACCAGGTCGGGAGCCAGAATTGCAGCATCGACCAACGATCCAAGGTGAGTGGTGATGATCTCATATCCGGACTTAAAGATAAAAACAACAATGATCAGCGATGCCACTATGTCTAACGCGGGAGCCCTTAGCTGGACGGCGACAAGCGCACTAAGCACAGTGCCGGTGACAAATAAATCAGACATCGTGTGCTTGGCGTCGGCAAGCAAAAGTTCGCTGCCAAATTGCGCCCCCTTTTTCGCCTCATACTTGCTGACGAAATAGTTAATCACGCCTGTCCCAATCATAATCATGTAGCTGATGCTCGAAACTTCCGGCAGCTGAGCTGAGATCGAGAAAATTCGCTCAATTACCCGCGACAAGACCTGAAAACAAGCCATAAACATGAAGAACGAAATGGCAATAGCGGACAAGGCCTCGAACTTCCGATGACCATAAGGATGCCCTTCATCGGGGGGTTCCATCGATATAGAGAGTCCGAATATCCCGACCACGTTCGAAGATGCGTCGAGGAGCGAGTGAAACCCGTCGGCAGCCATGCTCAAGGTATTGGTTATGAGGCCCCAGATGATCTTGGCTGATGCTACAAAAAAGTTGAGCGCGAAGGTCCGAAGCAAAACCAAGCGGGCGCCCTTGAGCTCAGAAATGCGCAGATCAACATCCCCACTTGCTTCAGGCACAGCCATTAACTTTTGCTCTGATCGCTCGGTCTTGGAAATATGCTCGCTCATTTGGATTCATGTTCTAGTGTGATTGTAACGGAGTTACTCTGACATCCGTAAACTAATATAATAGACGCGATCGATAAGTGGACAGCAAAACTTGAACAAGATCTTTTTTGCTTTACAGGTTGCGCTAGCAGTTTTGCTAAGTCTGATGCTCGCCTACGCGCTACGGCTACCGAGCGTGGCACAACAGGTTCATCAAAATGAGCCGCGAGCCAAGCCTACTCTGCTTAAGCCGAAAGCTTACACACCGCAACCGTCCACGCCTGAAAGCGAGAAAGGCGAGAAGTACTATTCTCAAGCAAACTGCTCTGCCTGCCACGCGATAAACGATGAGGGCGGCACTGCCGGGCCGATGCTGGACGGCATCGGTCAGCGTCGCCAGACAGATTTTTTATATGCTCGCCTGGCTGACACCCCGGGAGCGTTGAAAACCTACGCCAAGCTAACCGGACAGAATATGCAAAACCTAACGCCACATGTGCGGTTGTCTGCCGATATCAGTCATTGCCTAGTCGCCTTTCTCTTAACGCTGCCAGAGCCTCCTGGCGGTTTCGCAGTTTTTGGTCACGACGCTGAAATAAGCAAAGAGCCCAACCTGGCGGTGGATTTTCAACCCGCTGAAAAGACGGCCGCCAGCGAAGAAGGCAAAAAGCTTTATGAAAAGTTCGGTTGCGCACAATGCCACCAGATTCAACAGGCAGGCGGATTCGTTGGCACCTCCCTTGATGGCGTAGGTGGTCGTCACAGCCGTGATTATATTGCTGCCCACATCACCAACGCTCAAGCCCACGCCGTCAAAACCGATAAATTTTTTGAGCTGGTGCCCACGTCCATGCCAGCAATCAATGCAACACCCGCGCAAATTCAACGGATCACCGATTATCTTATGACGCTGCCCGGCAATTGATGGTAAAAATAAATTCTAGTGCGAGGGAGCTGGCACTGCAAATCCGATTTGCACAAGTCTAAATATTGGCACCATATTCGGTACCGGCATCCTGACTCCTGGATACTTCGGGTTCAGGCGGGAAAACGTAGAGAATGACTTTGTCCAGGTACCCTTTTTCGATGAGAAACATCATCAAAGAAGTCAAGCAAATAGTGATCAATATCACTCCATAAGCCACCTGTTGCAAGACCTTGCAGTCGGGCATAGCCGACTGCACCAGCATTGATGCCAGAACAGCAGCAGCGAGCCCCTTGGGCAACATAAATGACACAATCGCTGCTTCATGAGGAGTGAGAGATTTAGCCACCGTGTATTTGACGATCAAGAGCCTGGCTAAGAAAATCCACACTGCAATGATCAAAGACAAGAACAAAATGTAAGGGTCAGAAAGGCGCATCGATATGCCGAGATAGACAAAGAAAAGTGTCTTTAGGAGAAAACAGATCGCTGAAAAGAAGCCAATCTCGGTTGTCGTTAGACTAGACCGGGACTTTGGCAGGAAGGGAATTGTAGGCAGTTTCAGTTCCTCGATATTGCCAAGCACGGCACCGAATGCCAGTGATGACAAAGGACCACTATAGCCAAGCAGCTCAGCACAGCCAAAAACGACGCAAACAAAGGCCGGTGTACAAAAAATACTGTGTCGCACAGAGCGCATTGTCTTCAAAAGTGACGACCAGATAATGGCTGCCACAATTCCCATGGCCGTAGCGAGAATGAAAGAGGCAATCAGCTCACCAAGCATTTGCATCGGCTGCTCGGCGTTCTTCAGCATATTAAAGCAAGCAAGTGTTAGCACAATGGCCAGAACCTCGCGAGCAGTTGAATCCAGAAGCAAAACAGCCTTGAGCTTGTCAGAAATTTTCAACTTGGAAATGATTGAAGAGACGGCCATCGGCGAGGTTGCCGAGAGAAGTAAACCGAAAATCAGTGCCTCGAAAACACCGATATTAAAAATGTGATAGGAGACAAGACCGGTCGTCAGCGTAATGGCACAAAGGGTGGCAAGGCTAATTCTCCCGGCCAAATACCAGGACCTTTTCAGAGATTCGAGTTTAAGACTGAGCCCACTCTCGAAAAGAATAATCACCAGGGCAAATGTTGTGAAAAAGCCGCCCACAGAACCAAATTGATGGGTATCGACCACCTTACAAATCGGTCCAAGCAGAATACCGACTAAAACGAGCGGCACCACATCAGGCACTCGTGTCTTCTCGTACAAGGCAGCAAACAAGTGCGCCAAAAACACGAGCAGTCCCACGGCAACTATCGCAACAGCACTATCCACAAACTTCTCCTCGCCTAACCTTCTTTCTTCCCAGAAATCAAGGTTTTAAGCAGCGGCGGATAATGTGGCCATTAGAGCTTAAAATATCCAGGGAATAAACTATCTGGAGTTACTTAGTGTCAACTAAATTACATTTGCTGGAAATTCTTCTTGATCGGCAATCGTCCAAATTCGTGGCGGCGGCGGTGTTTGCTCTTTTGACCTTTTTCTGTGCTGGTTCGCCAGCGGCAGATTGGCTAGCGGCAAAAACAAAAGGTGCCCTCGCCGGCAGCAATAAGCAATCTGATCTCCACAAAGGGCCAGCACTGTGGGAAGCCGGAGATCAGCGATTGGCAATAAAGATCGCCAAAGACGGAAGCTGCACAGTTGCCTTGTACGGAAAAACATGGTTTACCACTTCAACCCAAATGCTTGCTGTACATCTCAACGGCCAGTGGTACTTTGCAGATTCCAATTCCGCTTCCAACAAATTAGTCTATGTGTCATCTCGCTCCGGTTCCGGACAAGATAAGCTGGGACATTATCGTGCCTATTCGATACAGTGGTTGGCCGGCAAGACCGCATATCAGACGACGATCAGGTCTTACGAAAATAAGCCGATCTTGGTCTTTGCCCAGTCTTATCCTGACGGCGCCAAAGAAACCTGCCTGCCGGACAACAACCGCGACAATCATCTGCTACCCCAAAGTTTCGACTATTCAGTGGCTCAGAATCGAAATCAGATCAGCGCATTTCCAGCACTTTTCCTTGGACAAAACGCTGCTTCTAGTTTGCATTATCTAGTCTACAAAGGATACTTCGCTCAGCCGGAGATAGGAGCACGGGCAGACAGATTACGCATTGATGCCGGCAGGCATGGCACCGAATGCGGTGCGCCGCTTATCTTATTCGATTCCTCATTGCACACGGCTGTCATTTCGCCACTCAATCACTTTATGACATCGGAAATGAGCATGCAATCACAATTACTCACTTGCGGCACGCATGGTGAGGTGAGCGAAATTCCTCAAGGCTTTAGCCAGGAGACAATTATCTATGCCGGTGATGGTATCAACAAGACACTGTCTGACTGGGGCTCGCAGCTGCTCACCTTAGGCGGAAAGAGTCGAGCGAGCGAAAATTCCGATCCGTCCCTAAATTATCTTGGTTACTGGACCGATAATGGCGCTTATTATTATTACAAGCCGGAAAGCGACAAGACTTTTGCAGATACTTTCATCGATCTGGCAGCGGATTTTCGCCAGCGCGCCATACCTGTGCGCTATTATCAGCTCGATTCCTGGTGGTATCACAAAGGACCTGATGAAGGAGTCTCACTTTGGCAACCGCGGGCTGATGTCTTTCCCGATGGCATTGCCCATTTGCATAAAGCATTGGCTCTCCCATTTGTGATGCACAATCGCTGGTGGTCAACTGAGGCGCCACGTCAGTACAAGTATCCTTTTTTTCAGGGCGACAGATGTTCCTTGCCTGCCGACTACACGTTTTGGCAATACTTGATGAATGAGGCAAGAAACTGCGGCTGTGTTGTTTATGAGCAAGATTGGTTGAATGTCCAATACGATCGGGCTGATTTTCTCAGAAACTCTGTGGCAGTTGCCGATCAGTGGCTCAGCTCTATGGACAGGGCAGCAACAAGCGCAAACCTGCACATTCAATATTGCATGCCTTTGCCTCAATACTATCTTGAATCGACCAAACTCTCCGCGGTCGATCAAATAAGAGCCAGCGATGATTATCATCCCGGCAATGAACAATGGCGAATCGGAGTAAATTCAATGCTCGCCTGGTCGCTTGGCTTATTACCGTATAAAGACACTTTCTGGTCGACAGAATATGAGCCAGGCAGCCCGTATGGCGCCAACGCCCGGGAGCCCAATCCCAGATTGCAATTAATTTCCGCAATACTTAGCTGTGGCCAGTCGGGCCGGGTGATGCCCTTGGCGGCAACAAAAACTTACTGACGCAAGCGTGCCGAGAAGATGGACTTCTGCTCAAACCAGATCAGCCGGCAACTCCAATTAATTGCTCATTCCTGCCTGATGGTCCTAAGGGTGATATATGGCTGACATCCAGCACTATCGGCGGGCAAACCTGGCACTATCTTCTCGCTGCAGGTATCAAAGCCGATTGTCAGTTGACGCTCAAAGACTTAGCACTTAGTGGACACTGGAGAACTTTTGACACAGACAAACGAGTCAGCTTCGACTTGAACGAATCGCAGCCATTGCGCCTAAAGGCTGCTGGAACAACGTCGCCTGCAACCTCCTTTAGTTATTTGATCATCGCGCCCGAAGAGCCGTCCGGACTGTCCTTTCTTGGTGAAACAACTAAAGTGGTGGCAGTGGCAAAAAGACGATTTGATTCAATCTCCAAAGATCAAAGAACTGTTGTTTTTAGGGGTCTGGCGGGCGAGTCAATGCAGCTCTCCTGGCATTGCCTTCATCAGCCGCAGAAAGTCTACCTGGATGGAAGGATGGTTAAATGCGATCAAAACCGGGGCGACAACGCCAGTAATTCTTCGCGATGGCACTATGATCCAACAAACGGCATGCTCGAGCTGACAACTTTATCGCCCAGGACTGGCCGCGCCATTGTCAGGCTTCAGTAACTAGAACTTACTTGAGCATTTGGGCCATTTGCTGCGTCCACTCTCTTCGGCTCATCAGAATCTGCAGGTTGCGACGCAATTTCTAAATGGATCCGTCCTATGCGCGAGGCCCAAGCAAATGCCAGGACGAGGGTACCAAGCCCCGATACAATTACTGTATTACCGGCGCCGATGCGACCAGCGAGCGTGCCTGCCACCATCGAGCCAAAGGGCGCTAAGCCCATGAAGGCCATAACGAAGATACTCATCACTCGACCGCGCTTGTCTTCATCAACAATAGTTTGCAGAAGGGTGACGCTTCCTGCCATTAGCACCATGCTGCCAAAACCAATCACTACCAGCACAAACAATGAAAGAAGCATCGAGTGGGAAAAGCCGAAAACCACCAGGCCCATGCCGAATAAGAAGCAACCCAAAACCACCCACTTCCCGAGCTCTCGAATACCGTTGCGTGAACCTAAGAAAACAGCGCCAGCAACTGATCCAGTACCGGCTGCGGCTGTTAGAAAACCAAGAGTTGATGCATTTCCGTGAAATACATCTTTGGCAAAAGCCGGCATCAACACAGTGAATGGCATAGCAAATAGTCCTATGAGCGCGATCAACAAGAGCAGAGATCGGATCGGGGCAAAACCAAAAGCGTAAGCGAATCCTTCTTTCAATTGCGCGACCGCATCTTGCTTTTGCTTGCTCACTTGACGTTTCTTTGCTTTCACAAATAAAAGCGCCACTACCACCGCGACATAGCTCAAAGCGTTGACCAGAAAGCACATGGCTTCGCCCGCCCAGGCAATGAATAAACCAGCAATGAAAGGGCCAATTAGACGAGTGACAGTCGTAATGGATGAATTAATGGCAATAGCGCCACGCAATTGCTCGTTGCTGTCCAGCATGTCCACGAGAAATGTCTGTCTGGTTGGCATATCGAATGCAGTGATTGTCCCTAATACTGCGCCAAGAGCGATTAATTGCCATAACTGGGCTCGCCCGGAGAAGACGAGCGCCGCCAAGAGTCCCGCTTGCAGCATGGCCAGAGTCTGGGTAAGAATCAAAAGGCGATGTCTGTTTACACGATCTACGACAATTCCGGCAAATGGTGTGAACAAGAACGATGGCGCCTGAGTAGCAAAACCAACCACTCCTAGCATGAAGGCTGAGTTCGTCATCCGGTAAATGAGCCAACTCAATGCCATCTGCTGCATCCATGTACCGATCATGGAGATAATCTGCCCGGCAAAATAGAGCCGCAAGTTGTTGTTGTGGAAAACACTCTTACTAGTGGACTCTTTATTCTCCGACGGCTCCGTCTCTGATTTGTCGATTACTGCTGCCATAAAGCGTTCTCACTTGGCGAGCGACTCTTCTGCCGCTTCTTGACGCGTTTGCATCAGGTGGAGAAGACTCTCAGTTGTTGTCATCTGTCCCAGTCTTGGCAGAATATGCTCGACAGAAAATTCATGCAGTTCAGCAGAGCGACTGCTGATAGCGTCTTCTACGAAAATCTGCTGAAAGTTCCTTTCATAGCCCTGCCTGGCCGTAGATTCCACACCGAAATTTGTGGCGATGCCGCCGAGCACGATACAAGATACGCCGCGCCGACGCAGTTGCAGTTCCAGGTCAGTACCATAAAAGGCACCCCAATTATGCTTGGTAACCACGATCGTCGATTCGTTTAACATCAGCTCAGGCACCACCTCATCCCAACCTGGTGGTAACGCGTCAAAATTCATGGCCATAGGTGAATCGACGATCGATCGGATGATATCGCCACCATCCTTGCTGTGACTTACTCGAACCAAAACCACCGGCAATTTTTGTTTGTGAAATGCTGACACCAAACGGGCGGCATTTTTGACAACCTCCTGGCCTGTCCTGGGCTGAAGAGGCAAATTGATAACTAGGTTCTGCAAGTCGATAAGGACCAGGGCGCTGGCTTTCGGTAGGCTTGTCACAGTCATTGATAATTCCTTTTGACGCTTTTCCGTCTTCTTATAGTTTGCTCTCAGTTGGACAAACGTGAGGATGGACTCACATATGATAGAATACGAGGATGGACTCACATTTGTCAACAACTTGTCGCAAGGTTCCGCAACAGAAACGCGGTGAAGACAAAGTCAACCGTTTGCTGGATGCAGCCGCATCAGTCATTGGTGAGTTTGGTTACGATGCCGCCACTATGACCTTAATTGCTGAGCGTGCTCACACCTCAATCGGCTCTCTCTATCAGTTCTTTCCTAATAAGGAAGCGATTGCCCAAGCTCTACGCCTGAAATACGCCCAGGTCTTCAGCCAAGCTCTAGAAGCCGGTCTGGCGCGTAATATTTCCGATGCAGCGAAGCTGAGAGACTTGATCATATCGGCCGCCCTTAATTTGCTGGAAGAGTATCCTGCCCGTTGGGAGCTTCTCGATGCGCCTGCTGCGACAAAACCGGCGGCCATTCGCAAGCAGCTGGTGAAGCAAATGAGCCGGCTGTTGACGAAACTAAAACCGGCACTCGATGAGGCGGAGTCGGAAATTGCCGCAAGCGTCACACTGAAAACGCTGGCAGGCATGTCTCAGTTATACGTCAAAGCGAAACCGACGCAACGGCAGGCGATTGTCGCCGAATACAAAAAACTTCTGTTGGCCTACCTTCGCACACACGGGTAAGATTGGGAAATTCTTCCCATAGAGGTGCGGTTTGTTTTTCGATATGGCAGTTGTCGGCAAGGGACTGATCGGAGCCGCCTGTGCCCGTCATCTATCGCTTATGTGCAAGGCAAAAGTAGTGTTGGTCGGGCCGGACGAACCAACGGACTGGCAGTCGCACAACGGTGTTTTTGCCAGTTCTTACGATTCAGGGCGGATCACGCGAGTGCTTGATACGGACAAGATCTGGGGGTTGCTCGCCAAGCGTTCTATTGAACGATACGCAGACATTGAGAAGCAATCTGGATTGTCCCTCTTCCATCCGGTCGGGTGCATGAAAGTGGTTCCAGATAATAGCTGGGGAGAGAACTATCTCTCCGTGAATGAGACAGTGGGTAAACTACTCGGGGCAACTTTTAGACGATTGCCATGGGTTGCATTACAAGACGAATTTCCCAACTTCCAATTCAACCAGCGATCGATAGCGATCTTAGAGACACAATCTGCTGGCTGGATCGATCCACGCAAATTAGTTATCGCCCAGACATGCGTGGCCGAACAGCAGGGTGTCCAGGTGCTCAAAGAAACAGTCGTTGACAAGATTGATACCGGCGGAGCAGTTGAACTAAGGACTGATCGCGGCACCACTTTTAGTGCCGGTAGAATTATCATTTGCGCAGGCGCTTTTTCTAATTTCCACAGCCTCACATCACGCAAGTTGAAGCTGATACTCACGGCAGAGACGACTGCCTTAGCAACGGTCTCTGCTGAGCACGGACATGCGATGTCGGACACGCCGGCGCTCATTTGGTTTCTCGAGAACCAGCCGTTCCACTATATATACTTGATGCCGCCAATAATGTATCCAGATGGGCATTATTATCTAAAAATCGGCGGCGACTTAGAGACAGATCATACGTTCAATGACCTCGATTCACTGAAGAATTGGTTTCATTCAAACGGCGGCGCGCAAGCGGCGAACTTACTGCGCAGTATCCTGCAAAACCTTCTGCCTAGGCTGCGTGCAGAGTCCTGGAGCAGCAAACCTTGTGTTATTACCAAAACAGTAACTGAACGTCCGTATATTGGTAGGATCGACGAGCGTACTTATGTGGCAACTGGAGGTTGCGGCGCCGCCGCCAAATCATCCGATGAAATTGGACGCCTCGGCGCATTGTGCTTGATCAATCAAGCCGCCGATCTTAATTTCGAAAAGGCTTATGACGAGAGCTACAGCAAAGATGAGTTCGAGGTTGTTTTTGAGGACACGCCTAACGCCGCGATCGTCGCTCCGAAGAGAAAGTTTCATTTTTAATAAAGTTGACACATAACTTGACGATAAGTCGCTGGGCAGCGGATTTCGGAAGTTTAAGTCATTGGGCACCAAATGAAGGGTTATAATGAACCCCTCACGGTGACATTTTGAGGTGCCCCGATCATGATAATCATCAGCAGCTATCTTGCCTGGTTCCTGGCCTTGACAGTGCTGATGTCCTTCATCGAGCACCAGGTTCACCGTCAGCTAATGCACAAAAAGAATTTCTTGAGTAAGTATATCGGGCATGTAAAAACGATATTCGAGCGCCACGCGGGTGTTCATCACGGGCATTACTCCGGCGCCTTTAGTGATGAGCCGGTAGCTCCTGGCACAGATCGGGGTATCCGCTTGAAGATAAATGAGGGTTTTCTTGAGGCCTTGCCGATTTCTGCCGTTATCGCCATAGTCTCTTGGCCGGGCGCGATCATTTTTGAGATTGTTGTCTGTTTGCATCATTTTATTTGGAACAAGATACACCTGGAGATGCACATGCCCGAAAGACGCTTCTTTACGAAATGGCCGGTGTATAAGTTTCTGGCCAGGCACCACTACTTGCATCACAGACATCCAGATAAGAACTTCAATGTTGTCTTACCGCTGGCTGACTATATACTCGGCACTAACGTCCATGCCGACAAATCTGACTGGGAAGGGATGCAACAATCGGGACTGATCTGACTAATTCGAGGTGATCAAGTCATTTTCAGCAGCTCCGTCTGAACAAGATTCACACCGCGTTCGCCAGCTAGTGGCTCAGGGCTAAAGTCGCGTCTTATCGTCGTGCTTTTCATTTGATTTTCCTCGTCGCTTCAATCGAGAAGCGCAGAATTCTTGCCATTAAAGAGAGAAAACCGGGACCAGTAATGTTCGCATATCATGCGCACTGGCTCCGGGGAGGTTGTCTCTTTTGTTTTCTTGAAAGAACCAGTCGAGCCGTTTTTTGACCGCCGTACTGGGAAGATAGATTCACTCTGTTTCTTTTCCACTCTCATCATACGCGGTTTAGCCTGCGAAAACGAACGAATTTGTCAGCCGTAAGCCATACCGCCGGGAGAAATCGCTGGAAACCGGTTGTGGCAAGCAATGTGCGGAATACCTACTGATTTAGCGATCATGAAGTATTGAGTCTTTCCATATCCAGCTGTTGGCTTCAGGCAGTCACTAAATACGGTGGCGATCAGGAGTAGGCACTACTCTACAGAAATGCTGATGCTAACTGGGTTTTGCTGCAGCGCCGTTTCTTCAAACATGGTATGATCAAGTACAGATAGGAATATAAACGAGTGGCGCAAATTTAAGGCACTGCTAGAGCTGCTGTTATCTTCACTGATGGTAAAACAATTGACACTTAGGTGAATAAGATGATTGCAGCAATTCCCCCAACAATTTCGGAATTTCCGCAGGCAATGCCTGGCGATGCTTCCCTGGCGTGCGATCCGGCCGACTGGACCTGCTATAGCGCCGGTGCAAACACAACAGAATGGGTCTTGCAATCAGCTTCTGATCCTTCAGCTCCGTCCGACATCTTGTCCATGCTTGCCGGCAATTGCGATGTTGACGTACGCATGGCAGTCGCAGATAATCGCAGCGCATTACTAGAAACTCTGATGATATTGGCTCAGGATGAGAGCGCAGATCTTCGCTATCAACTCGCTGAGAATCACAATATCGATAAGAGGGTTTTGAATCTGCTATCTGAGGATTCTAATCCATATGTTGCGCACAGAGCACACAGCACTTTAAAAAGGTTGGAAGACGATGCCGTCATCACTGTGTACCCAATGTTTCGGGTTGCCCGAATGGCAAGTATTGGCACAAGTTTGATTGTACCCTCACTGGCAAAACGCAAGAAAATTAGCTAGTCGAAGCTGAAAGCCTCACGCCATCACTAGGTACATAACCCACCGCAACCTGTGTTTGTTCAAGGTCCCAAACCATCGGGGAGTTGGCTGACATACCATTGAGCACAACAAATGGAGCCGGCAACTCAGACTCAATGCACCTCTCCATCAGTTGGCATAAATCGGCAGTTGACAGCCACATTGATCTGTACCAGAGGTCGCTCTCCGGTGGAAGATCAGCTGATAGATTTCTTCCTCGCTGCACCCAGCCAATTCTCACTGCCACTACGGACAGTTGCTTACTGGCCTCGGCATAACACTTTCCCAGCCGTTCACCGAACAGCTTCATCGACCCATATGGCGTGCTATCGATGCGCTCGCCGTCCACGACAATGCGGGTTCCTGGCAGTGGAGGTAGATCAACAGTCAATGATCTTACTTCTGGTTTGTCCTTGTAACCACCCATAGCATGGTTAGAACTGGCAAATATGAGCCTTTTGACGGAAGCTCGATCGGCGGCGATAAATGTATTGATGGTGACATCCAGATTTGTGGGTACCAGCTCTTCCCAGGTCTTCTTCTCGCTTGGATCGGCTGCCAGGTGTATAACTGCGTCTACTCCCTGAAAGACTTCTTCCAACTGGCGATTGTATGTGCTCAAATCGAGCTTGATGATCTCCGGATTGCCTCGAGGATCGATATCAACCAAACGGAGCAAATATCGATCTTGCAAATATGGCAACAACTTTGTGCCGATGTTGCCAGCCGCTCCAGTAACAAGAACTAATTTTTGCTTAGCCATTAAGTAGATGCTCCAGATGCTCAAATCGATCAAAGCGGCAGGCGGATACCTTAGCCCATCGCCAACCGATTATGACTTATTCTAGCCAGATATCAATTCTAAGGCTGTATTATTAAAGCCTCAATCAATTCACAAATTAGTCATAGAAACGGTCTATAAAAAAACTGGTGGTAATGCGTGTATGATTACAATCTTTAAGCGGCGAATCGGCAAAAGTTGATAACGCTTTGATACCATATTTGGACTTAACGAACAGGTTTGTGAGGGGAGAAATGTCAATGAAGATCAAAATTTCAAACAGGACTACTCAAGTACTATTGACCGTTGTCGTCAGTAGTTTGACCATATCGCAAGCCTCATTCGCAGGCTTCTTCGGCGATCATCCGCGCTATCTGCACGCGCTTTCCGATCTCCGTTATGCTCGCGCTTTGCTCGAGCGGCCCGACGCACCAAACGTGATGGCAGACGAGAATAGGGCCATACAAGAGTTAGACACGACGATATCAGAAATAAAAAAAGCAGCTCTTGATGATTGGAAACCGGTAGTCGATGCGCCGCACATCGATGTTCACCTTAACCACAAGGGGCGCTTGACTGAATCCATGAAAGCGCTCGAGCGCGCGCGCCACGATATTGCCAAGGAAGAGGACGACAGGGCGGCTAGAGAATTACAGAAGCGCGCCCTCGCTCATCTTGATCAAGCGATGAACTGCGTACAGAGAGCGATCAGTGACAAGCGGCTGGATCAAGGTTACTGACAGGAAGTGGACCGACCGCCAATGGCCAATTACGATTGCTCACGCCACTTTACAGCAGTTTTAATGTAACATGAGGGCACTCGGGGGTCGGGGTGCATTTTCTCGGTTCGCCCCAGGCGTCGGAGTAGTCAATAGTACAAAGATCAAGAATAAAGATCAGGAACCAGGATCAAAAACTAGAATCAAGAACGAAAATTATTGACCTTACATTGAAATACGCCCAGCAATAAGAGGTGAACAGGTAAAGTGAAACGATCGATTTTAGCAGGCGCTACTGCCATTGGCTTTGTCTTGGGTATACCGATATTTGCATCCCAATCAGTTCAGAATCAAATGGTGGCCTCAGGCAGCCGACCAAGAATCGCCGCCGATAGCAAGGGACATTTGTTCGTTGCATTTGAAGCCAACGCCCAAGGAACGAAAATCTCAGACATTTTCTTTTCAGAAAGCACTGACGATGGTAAAACCTGGTCGTCACCTGTAGATATTTCCAAAACTAAGGGTGTTTCGCTACATCCAGCTATTGCTGTCGAAAAGAGCGGAGCACTCGATGTAGTTTGGTCGGATACCGGCTCGGACCCAATTAGCCCCGATATCTTTTTTGTGCGCTCCGCCGATGGTGGCACAACCTGGACTGAGCCGATGGATATATCCAACACTCCGGGTGTATCGGGTGAACCGACTTTGGCAATCGCTCCGGACGACTCAATTCACGTGGTCTGGACTGATAGTAGTAAAGGTATGAAGAATAAGGATATCTACTATACTTCTTCAACCGATGCAGGTAAACACTGGGCTAAGGATCCGTTGCTACCAGCAGTGGACATCAGCAACACGACCGGCGCTTCTAGCGAGCCTACCATTGCCGTTGCACCAGATAACATCATTCATGTAGCTTGGGCAGACAGCACACCGGGGACGACGCATCCGGACATCTTTTACACACAAAACTCGAACAACAAGTGGACGACGCCAGTGAACATCAGCCACTCTCCGCGCGTGTCTGCTCATCCTGCTCTTTCATGTGGCAAAGAAAAAGTCTTTCTTTGTTGGTCGGACAATTCCAAAAAAGAGAACGCTGCCGATATCTGGTTAGCAGTGGGCGATAAGAACGGCAAGTTTGCTGAACCGATCAACGTCTCTAATACACCAGGAGTTTCCAGCGAGCCCGCCGCCGCGGCCGATCAGTCCGGCGAGGCGGCGATTGTCTGGTCCGACACGAGCACCGGAACAAAAACCCCGAGCATCTTTGCTAAAGCCTCGCTAGATAACGCAAGCGGTTTTACTGCAGTGATGGATTTATCTAACAACAAACAATGCGTGCGGATACACCCAGATGTAACCGTATCTGGTGGCAAGATGTTTGTCGTCTGGGAAGAACCTGCCGGTAAGGAAAGCACCGTGAAGACAGGCTCGATAGAGCTAAATGGGCTGGCCACAGTCCCGGCGCAAGTCGATCCCTCGCTTCATAGCGTGCCCAGTATGCATTAGCGGCATTAGGGCGTGCATTAAGCCATACTTTAAGCTATGCCTCGAGACGAGGCACGTAGTCTGTTGCTATCTAATTTAGCTTGGCAGAGCGACCGGCGATCTCTCCGCCTTCTTTTTTGCCAAAAGTTTGTTGTATTCAGCTTCGGGCAGCATGTCAGACCCTGCATAATTAATCGATTTAATAGCACCGTTGCCGTCGAAGTTATATTTGACAAGCTCGCCTTCACTATCAATTGATGTAGCGCTGGCAATTCTCCACGTTCGATCGTCGATTCGTTCGAGCAGTTGTGTCTCGGAGTCATGACCAAATGGCAACCAGGAGCTTGGATAAACGGCGACGAGTTTCTTACCGTTTTCCACAATATTGATTTCGTTCCATAAGTCCATGAATCGGCCCTCAAACCGTCTAAGTTCATTTATTGACGAAGGCTCTGCCTGCTCAGCGCTCCTTTCGAAGTGCTCGATGACCGAAGCAATGATCCCTTTGCCCATCAGCCTCGCCTCTCCATCAATGCAGTTCGCTAAAACGACTACGACCAATTTGGCTTCAGGATCGCAAAACGTTTTTGTCTTCTGCCCAGGAAAACCGCCTCCATGCCCAAATAAATTGCGCTCACCAAAATGATCCAGCGAAAAACCGAGCCCATACTCTTCGTCATCGCTCGAACGTTTCACAGTCCATTGTGCCCGCTGCATTTCCTTTTTTGACTGATCATCAAGTAATTTGCCAGACCCGATAAACTGCGCCTGAAAATATCGGCACAAATCCGAACCTGTCGAATAAAAACCGGTCGCCGGGGACATCGCTCTGGTATCGATGTCCCGGGTAATCGGCAGACGATGCTTCTCCCGATCAGGGCGTGTATATCCGGTCACCAGTCTGGGCATAACGTCTGGCGTGAATTCAGGCCCAGTATCACTGAGACCGAGCGGAGCCATTATTTTTTCCTGCGCGTAACGATTGAAGGGCATACCAGAAACTTCTTCGATCAAGGTGCCAAGGAGCGTGTAGCCAAAATTCGAATATTTCATTTTCCGATTGTTATCGAATATCAGATCTGTCTCCGTCATCTGGCTCTTGAATTCGGCAAAGTCAGGAAACGGATTGTTCAAGTGCCAGTAATTGCTGTCGAGCCCGTCTCGAATAACTCCAGCGCTATGCGACATCAACTGTCGTGCCGTGATTTGCTTGAGCCGAGGATCTTGATGCTGGCTAAGCCAGGGAACATACTTCACTACCGGTTCATCTATGCCGAGCCGCTTCTCCTCTGCCAACTGCATGATCGAAGTGGCTGTAAACGTTTTTGAATGTGATGCTATGCGAAAAACGTGATCCGTCGTCATCCGTTCACCTTCTTCCAGGTTCGCATAACCATAGGCTTGGTTGAAAGCTATCTCTCCATCGTGGGCAATGGTCACGACAAAGCCTGGTATCTCCAAGCGCTCATAGCGGTATAGCAACCACGAATCGATGAATGCAATCGCTTTGTCGAGAACTTGCTTGTTCATAGCCATGCCCCAAATCGGTACCAAATGCTGATCAAATTGTACATTCTGATCTGGCAAAGTCGAACTTGACAGTTTTGGCAGAAAATTTCCAAAATACGGAGAACAAACTAACAGACTGTGGTTTACAATGTGGCGCACCATGCCACAGCAATAACGGAAATATCACATGTATCACAGGATCACAGTGTGGACACTGGCTAAATTTATCGTCTGATGGCGATCAGCTAATTCTCTGCAGGCTATTCAATTCATATGACTACCAAGATTTGCCAATTACTATCAATTGCTTTTTTACTTGCAACACAACCGGTTTACGCGCATAACGATACAGCTGGAGATTTTGATGCGGACATCCACACCAAGCACGTGAACCAGAAACAATCGCCAGCTGATCCCTGGGATTCACTGATTCGCGCTCTCACTTTGCCCGCTTCTGCCGAGAGCAACAATGTCCACATTTACACCGATGGCAATTATCGCTATGTAGAATCAAACGGCATCCCCGATCATCCTACCGGTCAGTTCCCCAACCGCGGCAATCCCAATACCATATCCGAGCAAAACTATCGTTTTCGTATGCCGCTCACCGGCACTTATGGCGAGCAAACTACTTGGCTGAAGATGTCGCCTTTTGGAGTGGCAATAAACGGAGTGCCTTTTGATCCGGGAACCGCCGAATTTTGGCAAGGTGACCCGCGTTCCGGTTGGCATTACGAAGCGATGTCTCTGGGACCTCGGCTTGGATTGGACGCCAACAACGCTCACGTACAGCCGAATGGCGCTTACCATTACCACGGTATTCCAACCGGTTTGCTTGAACGGCTAGCGCAGTTTGGCCGCCCTGTACTTATTGGCTACGCTGCAGATGGTTTTCCCATTTATGGCCCTTTCGGCTACAGCAAAGCAAGCGATGCGCACTCGAACGTAACCAAATTAAGATCGAGCTATCGCTTGAAGAAAGGCTCCAGACCTAACGGTCCGGGCGGACCATACGACGGCTTGTTCGTAGAGGACTATGAATACGTCGCCGGTCTTGGTGATCTTGATGATTGCAATGGCCGCTTCGGCGTCACCCCGGAATATAAGAACGGTACTTATTACTATGTCGTCACCGACTCCTTTCCTTATATTCCGCGCGGCTATAAGGGACAGCCAGATCAAAGCTTCCAGCGGCACGGACCCGGTGGCGGCCGCGGCGGACCGGGCGGCCCAGGCGGATTTAGAGGGCCAGGCGGAGGTCTCCCGCAAGGACCGCCTGGCATGGGACCTGGCGGTTTCCCTGGAGCAGACGGTGGTCCCCCACAAGGACCGCCTGGCATGGGACCTGGCGGTTTCCCTGGAGCAGACGGTGGTCCCCCACAAGGACCGCCTGGCATGGGCCCTTGATTGGCTGTGTTTGCAGCACCACCAGAACAACCCCAGGAGTGCGAAAAAAATTGAGTTTTCAGAAGATTGTTTTCACTGGTGGCACTTATGCCGGTAAGACGACGTTGCTTTCGCAGCTAGAAGCTCTTGGATACCTAGCGGTGGCTGAAGCCGGCGAACAGATCGTTTCTCAGCTCAATCAGAAACTCGGTATAGATGGTCAACGCGAATGGCGCGCCAAGAATCCGCTGGCGTTCTATAAGCTGATAATAGACAAACAAATGGTGCTTGAAACTCAGTCCGCGCTCTTTAACAAAACTGCAGTCTTTTTTGATCGTGGCATTCCCGACTATCTCGCCATGTTGAGACTCACTGGAACTGAAATCCCTGACCAACTATGGGAGGAAGCACTTCTTCATCCATACCATTGCGCTTTCGTTTGCGAAACGCTGGCAAGTTTCGATAATCGTGCGGCAACCGGACGCTCACTTGATCGAACTGCATCACTGAAACTGCAGTCGTTGTGTCTGGAGATTTACGAAGAACTCAAATGCCCAACAACTATATTGAAAGAGTCCACAATCGAAGAACGAATGCAACTTGTCCAAGCTTCATTGAATAGCAGACAAGAATGACCACCGCCCAGATATGACATTAACTCACTTACCGATCAGAACCGAGCGTCTGCTGCTGCGAAACTTCCGCGCCGATGACTGGCGTTCGGTTCACGACTATGCCGTCGATCCAGATGTTGTTCGATACGTTGAATGGGGTCCCAATACCGAGGCTGACACAAAGAATTTCGTGGACAGGGTCATCGAGCAAAGCCTGATCAGCCCTCGTGTTGACTTTGAACTTGTCGTAGAACCAGTTGGCAAAGACGAACTGATTGGCGCGGCTTCCATACATATCTCCAATGCCCTGCATAGAGAGGGGTGGATCGGCTATTGTCTGAACAAGCGATTTTGGGGGCAGGGCATGGCGACAGAGGCAGCCAAAGCTTTGCTCTCGTTTGGATTCACGCAGCTGAATTTGCACAGAATCTTTGCCACCGTCGATCCTACGAATGTCGCTTCATCAAATGTCCTACAGAAGATAGGTATGGTTTACGAAGGGCGCCTTAAAAGCCATAAGTGTGTTCGGGGAACCTGGCGAGATACAGACATATACGCCGTCATAGAATAGAAAAAGGCGCACTCGAGCCGCCCATACTCGTGACTTACGTATTGATCTGGCTGATAATTTTTTGTAATCTGATCAACCAAGAATATCTGTCTATGCTCCGGCAAAACCGGAGTTACCGAGATAAATGGCGATGAATGTCCGCTTGATCGAACCGACCGCAAGAAACTGGATTCTCGTAGCAGAAAATCTGCGCGATCCCAAGGACTGGTCGTGCAGTTCGCCTTGCCACACGGCAGACTCGGATCGATGCGCGTTTGAAAAGGCGGTGCGCCAGGCCGCATTGCCAAGTTGTAAGTTCAGCCTATGCGAAGACCTACTGGCGCCAGGCATTTGCGCAATTGAATACAGCTGGAATGTAAACAGCGCTGTCGCCCTCGATCACGCCTTGAAAGTCGGCGACCTTTTGCAGACGGAGCTGCTGATGGGGCTGGACTCAGCACTCGAAGCCAACAACAGAACAGCCGCCTGATCAAACCTGATGACAATCGAGTCAAAGCGATGTCAGCGTCTGCTCAACGGGAAGAAAGCCAATCAGCGCTACCATTATCTTTTAAGAGCGCTTGTTTAGGTGGCTGTTTGAAAGTTTTGCAATACTCGTATAAGGACTGCAATGCCGCCCGATCAACCTGGAGGTTTTTGTAATAGGGCATATGTCCAACTGGATTTTGCAAATAGTCTTTGAATACAGCTTCACTAGATAGCTTCGAAGAACCTGAAATAGGGCGTTTGGGATTGACCAGATTGCCGCCGCCCGCGTGACAGCTTGCACACTGCTGCCGAAATATTTGCTCTCCGGTCGCCTTTTTTTGTCCAGGCTTCTTTGCAGTTGTCGGCAAATCGGGGATAAGGCAAATAGCCACCAGCGCAATACTAAGAATTGACCATTTGTTCATGCCGTTCATATCTAGGCCTTTTTTGAGGGTGAGCCAGACCATTATGCACGAGAACGATCAGTTATGACCGTGGATTTATGAGAATCAGTGACTAGCGGCGAGAAAACAAGCATCATTCTTTGGGTCGAGCCAAAATCAATCCTTGTGTCAATGAAGATCGAAGAACGATCAATCAAGATTGTATTAGCCACAAGGGAGTTTTTTTCAATGTTTGGCCAATTGATGAATCATGACGATCAAAGAAAGACGCGATCCAAATGGGAAATGCACTTGGAAGCAGGTCGAATGGCTTACGAGGCCGGATATTTCGTCGCCGCTAGCCGCAATTATCAGCACGCCCTGGTTCTTGCCGAGGAACTGAGCTTATGCGACGAGCTGCTTGCCAAAAATCTGTTCGGGTTGGCTGAGTGCTATTTCGAATTACAGAATTTTGCCAAAGCCGAAGAACTGTATAAACGCGCATTACATATTGATGAGTCTGCCTGCAATGCAAATGAGCAAAATTGTGCAAATGACTTGAATGATCTGGCGAAACTATATTTAAAGGTCGGTAATCCAAGTACTGCCGAAATGCTCCGAAGTCTATCGTTGACCATTTCCGAGCAACTCGGAAAGAATCACCAGGTAGACCTGGCGACGACACTTAAAAATCTAGGTGTGGCTTGTCTAGAACAGTATCGGCTTGATGAAGCCCACAGGTACTTAACGAAAGCTTTTGTGATCAATGACATGCTTAGAAATAAGAGGCTCTCGGCTGAAATTCTTGTCGATATGGCGAAACTGGAGGCCAAATCTGGGAATGTCAAAGAAGCACACGATTTGATTCAGCAAGCAATAGCCATTTTTGAAATCGCCACCGGCGGTCGGCATCCTCAATTGGCCGACTTCTTAGAAGTGGGTGCCCAAATCATGGTAAATGAAGGACTCAGTGATCAAGCGCAATTAATGCAAGAGCGCGCACAAACCATCCGCGAACAGGTTAGACAACTAGACTTCTGACTGCAAATGCCCGGCTCTGCTACTATAATTCGTCCAGACGGAAGGTTGAGATGGACAACTTGAATCAAGAGAAACCAAGTACAAACGAAGCATCCTCGGCGACTCATCCGTACTTGCTCATTTTCTTGCGAGTTCTGATCGTTCTATTGGTGGTCTGTGCAGTAATTGGCTGGATAATCGCTGCCAATCCAGTCCGCGGCGACGAAAGCAAGTCAAGTGCAACACCGAGCATTGTGAAGCCACCAGTGAATTATACGCCAGCTCCTGAAACCGCCGATAGTAAAAAAGGACAAGAATTATTCAAGGAGCATAACTGCGCTGTCTGCCATTCACTTGGCTCCGCTGGTGGTTGCCTCGGTCCGCCCTTGATCGGTGTGGGCTCTAGACGTTCAAAGGATTTTCTTCTGGCGAGAATTAGTGCGGCAGACAAAGAAGAGGAGAAGTTTGCCAAGATCTATGGTCCTGAGTTGATGCGTCATCCTAGATTAGCTGAGAATAGTGCCCAGCAAGTCGTGGCATATCTGCTTACACTGCCTGAACCTGCCAGTGGATTTAAAATTGGTAGGCATCAAAGCCAAAGCACCGAAGGACAAACCATCGTCTCCTCGCCCAATACATCGAACGATCCAAAGTCTGTCGCGGCGGGTAAAAAACTGTTCTATGTTCACGGATGTGCTTCCTGCCATGCAATTGGCGGCATTGGCGGGCAGTTCGCTCCAGCACTGGATGGCGTTTCGAAAAGAAAAGATGCGGCATCGATCGAAGCACAGATTACTGGCGCTGAACTTCTAGCGCTGCCCAACGACAGCGAATATTCAGAGCGAGGCACGGTAATGCCACCTGCCAATCTGTCGAAAGAGGAAGTCCAAAAGATCTCGGCATTTTTGCTCTCAATTCCTGAACGGCAGTAGCTTTCTGCAATTGAGTAAAACCATACCTTGGATGGAGGCGAAATGCCGCCGCTCAGCATAAAGTGCTCTTAAAGAGAGGACTGACTCATGCGCATCCCTGAACTGGCTAACTGCGACATATATGAATTCAAGCCACCAAAGAACAGCAGCTGCTTTATCAGGCTGATGAAAATTCTCTACCCGGCATTTCTAAAATTGAAATATGGCAACCTGAAAGTTCGGGTCGTAAAAGATGGTATCCAGCGAATCAAACAGATTCCAGGCAATCGCGTCATTATTTGTCCCAATCATCCCGCTCATTGCGATCCAGATACAATGTTTGAGCTGTCAAGACTAATGGGTGAGGATATCTGTTTTTTGACCGCCAGGGAGGTGCTACGCGCTTCGCTGGTGCGGGCTTTCCTATTGCAACTGATTGGCTGTTATTCCGTTATCCGCGGTTTTCCGGATGTTCAGTCCTTTAAAACATCGCGAAAGCTACTTATCGAGGGCAAGCACAAAATCGTCATCTTCCCCGAAGGCGAAATCTCAGGGCAGGATGACTTCTTGCTGCCAATTAAACCTGGAGCTGCACACCTGGCGTGCTCGGCAATTGACTGCCTGCGCGAAGAGGGACTAGCGCAGCCTGTTTTTATTTTGCCGATCGCCTTGAAATATGATCATTCAATTGATCTTTCTAGACAACTTGAACGAATTACCAATGAGATTGAAGTAGCACTGGGAATCGAACCAGACGACGAACAATCGTTGCCTTCGCGGCTAACGGTAGCTGCCGAAGTGGTATTAGAAACAATCCTCGGAAAATATAATGGCCATGGCGATTTCTCTCTCGCTCTGGGAGACCGCGCTAATTTGACGCGCGATACGATTTTGAAGTCGATAGCGACTTACACCAGGTTGCCGATTCCACCCAAGATTTCGCAGGTAGAGCTCGCCCACCGGCTATATTTACACCTCTACGAACTACGCTGGTACGAAGCGAAACTCGAAAGACAATTAGGTTTCCAGTGCCACCATTATCGATATCAGATCCTCAGTCAAATGAGTCGTGACCTGCGGTTCGTCATCAACTTCTTTGCTATAGGTGAAGATGCAATTAGAGAAAATTCAGGTCAAGAAAAACTCGCACACATTGCCGAAATTCTGGAAAAAGAAATCTTTTCACGCCAATCTATAAGAAGTCCGATCGATGTCTCTATAGAAGTCGGTCAGCCGATTGATGTTCTGAAAATGTATGGCGAGAACGGCTGGCGCAAAGGACCAACGATTGCTGCAATTGATGAACTGGTTCGCAGCGAACTGACCGCCATGCTCGAAACCAGGCGACCAGTGAAGTCCGTTGCCTAAGGCATGGGTGAGCGCCAGTGCATGCGCAGTCCAGCATGACATTAGGTCTGTCCGCAGACCGGTCTGTCGCAGAGCCGTCTCGTCCGCAGAGCAGCATGGCCTAGCCGAGCGAATGAGTGTTGCAAATACCCATTCCGGAGGATACCCTGGCTAGTAATTTGTTGCACAATTTGCGATAAGAGGGTTAGCAGTTGGCCCGTTTTAGAGGTTGAAGAGTATATGAAAGTTCTCATTGCCATTGACGATTCTGACTGTTCATTGGCGGCATTTGACAGCATCCTACAGAGAAGCTGGTCTGACGATAGTCAATTCCGGGTAATTACTGTCATCGAGCCTTTTAATGTTGTCTATCCGCTTGCCGCCGGTTACGTTGAACCGATGATCGAAGCCCAGAGAAGCTACACTGACTACTGCCTCAAAATGATCGAAGCAAGAACAGCTCAGTTAGAGAAAGCGTTTCCCAAGGCGAAAGCCACAGGCGAAGTCCTAGAAGGAAATGTCCCGGCGTGCATTCTCAAAGAGGCCTCTGACTGGAGCGCCGACTTATTGGTGGTCGGTTCTCATGGACGCAAAGGTTTGGAAAAATTCCTGCTTGGCAGTGTGGCCGAACGAGTCGCCACGCACGCGCCTTGCTCTGTTGAAATCGTTAAGCACAAGAGCGTGACAGCTAAGCAAAGTACCAATAGCGAACTCAAAACGACACCGGTATGACACCGTTCAAGACAAAGGAAATGTTATGAAAGTCATTATTGCGATAGATCAATCAGCATATTGGATTCAGATCATTGAAAGCGTCCTGAAGCGCCCTTGGCCTGCGGACACGCAATTCAAAGTACTGACTGTAATTGCGCCATTTCAGTGGGAACATTTCAACACTCCTGAATGGGAAAAATCCGCGAAACGTATTTATGAGGCGCGCAAGGAGGCTGCTCATGAAATGGCAATGCATGCCAGAAAAATGCTTCAAGACAATATTCCGAACGCTCAAGTACACGTGGAAATCGACCACGGAAGTCCACGTGACCAGATCTTGCGCGCGGCTGTTGGATGGATGGCAGACAAGATTGTAATCGGCGCGCATGGAGACGCAGCCAATCGGTTATTCGGTGCGGTTCCTCAGGCAATGGCGACTCACGCACCTTGCTCGATCGAGCTGGTCAGATTAACCAATCCCTCCTGCGATGACGTCCGCGAACTAGTGCACGAAAGAAATACGATCAAAGTCTGAGCTGTCTCGGTCTAACCTGACGATCAGCACTAAGGCCGATTCGTCAACAAAGACAATCTGAGAACATAAAACAGGAAACCAGGCTCTCAAGCGCTGAGGCCCGGTAGGTGAACCATGCACACTGCAAAACAATTTGAGGCGGTTAAGTGCCCGCATTTGGAAGTAAAAGAGCCAAGTGGACTGGCAGTGATTACACTGGACGATTCAGCCCGAGGAGATGATGGCGTTGCTTCTGCCTTATGTGACGGCTTGTCGGAAGCTATTCTGAACAATGTTTGTCGCTTCGATCTCGGCTCACACATTGGTCAACTCGCTGAATGCTTGAAGGGACATAGAGCGGTTGTCTTAATCGATACTACAGAGAACGGCACCGCTCCTGGTACCGTCTCGATCGTTGATCTGGGCGCTGTGCTGGATAAGACAGCGCCGCCAAATATTCAATCGTGCCACGGCAGTTCGCTTTGGACTGAGCTGCGTAACGCGAAGAAATCAGGGATATTGCCAAAAAGACTGATCTTTTTTGGCATTGAGAACTTTGGTGAAAACTTTGATAAGAACTTTGGTGTTGAAAACATTCAGGTTGACAGAAAAGACCGACTCGGTCAAAATCAGCAGACGAAACCGCAAAAACAGGTTCAAAGCTTGTCTTTTCTGGTCACCAAAATCTTGGAAACGGTGAAATGCGATGCATGAGGTTTCGATTGCAGAATCGATTCTGCAGAAAATCGCCGCCAAGCTTGAGCGGACATCCAACACCTGCTCGGTCACGAATGTTCACATTATCGTCGGTGAATTTCGCAATGTCGATATTGATGCGCTTACGTTCGCTTTTGACAATCTAAAATCATTGTACGCGGGCTGCACCAACTGCAAACTGGAAGCCAGTCTGACTCGGACACGCGCATACTGCCGTGGCGGCAATCATCTCTATAATCCCGAATTTAACAATGCCTTTTGTTGCACCGAATGCGGTGCAGGTATAGGTAAACTAATGGCGGGTGAAGAGTTAGACATAGTTGACATAGCGCTTGCGGCATCGGCACTAGAAGAAGAGCAATATGCACGAATCGGCTGACCAGCATATTTTAGAACGGGTGCTCGCCAACAACGATCAGTTGGCTGAGCACAACCGCCAGCATTTTGATGAGTTGAATCTCTTTGCCATCAACTTTATGAGCGCGCCAGGTGCAGGCAAGACTACTTTGCTTGAAACAACGTTACCCAGGCTCGCCAAGGACTATTCATTTGGCGTTATTGAAGGAGATATGGTTGGTGAGCTAGACTCCGAACGCATGCGAAAAGTAGGTGCTATTGTCCACCAGATCTGTACCGGCCGCAGCTGCCATCTTGATGCCCAAATGGTCGCACGACTGCTGCATCAATCAACCTTCCGGGGGGTGGACGGCGTTATGATCGAAAACGTGGGTAATCTTGTCTGCCCGGCGGAATTTCCTCTGGGCGAGCACAAACGAGTCGTTTTGCTATCAGTTGCCGAGGGTGATGATAAGCCGCTGAAATACCCGGTTATCTTTCGCAATTGTGATGCTGTTGTCTTTAGCAAATGCGATCTCTTGCCACATGTTAATTTCAATGCTGAGCTGGCCAAGCGCTATGTGCACAATTTAAATGCAGAAACCAAAACTTTTCTCTTATCGGCCAAGACGGGAGAGGGTATGTCCGATTGGAGCGATTGGATAATCCACGAGATGAGATCTTATCGACGCTCAAAAACTTCCGAACTAAGCACACTTCCGTAAGGCCGGGCGGTTCGTTCAGCAACTCCCGAGATTCAGTGAGTTGTGGACAGTAAAGTCATCGCGATCATCCCCAAAACAGGCCGGGCTCCTCCCTTAGGTTGATGCTGGCAGACAGATAGCGTCGCTAAGATAGACGACATGCCATTGACTAAAGGTGAAGAGAATGAACACGAAATCAATTCTACTAGCGATTAACGGCTCTGAAGAATCGTTGCATGCTGCTGAACTGGCGTGGTCTCTGGCAAGGTCGCTATCAGCAACCATACAAGCTCAGACCGTTGTCGAGACTAAGGCGCTCTGGCAATTGATAGACCAGGGCCGTCCTGGACTTATTGGCAGTGGTCCATATATAGCTGCCTATGAGGCAGCCCGCTTAGCCTTGAAATCTGCCGCAGAGGTCTTGCGCGCCAGCTACGAAGCGCGGATCGGCCCCGCAAAGATCAGCTCGGAGTTTTTCATTGACGAAGGCAATACGGTAAATGAGATATGCCGCAGAGCCGAGAGCAGCGATCTGGTCATCGTCGGACGGCGTAGATCTTCGACCGAGTCAGCGGATGTGGAACGAGAGGAGAATGCAGAGCATACAGATCCATTTTGCCTGCCGCGCTACAGCATATCTGAAAGGTTGATTTATAGCTGTCCGCGCCCACTCTTGGTTGTCCAGGATCGAACTCAGTTGTGGAAATCAATCAGGTTTATCGTCAGTGATGCGAGTTACGATCCTGAGAGCTTACGATCATTTCTCCAACTCACAGAATGGTTGTCTGTTCCCAGAGAGATCTTATGCGTCGCTGACAAAAAGAAACTCGAAGAGATGCTCTCTCAGGTCAAATTGGAAGCAGCTAGTTCCAAGGGCATAACCGTTCAAGGACAAGAATGCAACCTCCTCGAGTCGGCATGGCTGAATAGTGTAGATGTGGCTGCCGGCACTCTTGCTGTTATTTATGTGAGCTCCGACGGAGAGGGACGCAAACATTGCTTAGGAATCGAGCCGGTAACCTTGGCCCGAGCGCTAAAATCATCAGCAACGCTTTTCTTAGCTGGCAAAATGCAGGCACAAGCTGTGGCTCCCCAAACCGCTCGCCAGATCCGTGATGTATCGTACACCAAGTAATAACTCGTCACGTTCCCGTCCCACACTCGTCACACAACAGACAGCAAAGGAAGCCAGACATGATCAGTGGACAAGCACCGGGATCATCGATAGAAGCGTCTCCGATTAAATCTGCGGACTCGATCGAATCCCCGCATTCGCTCGAATCTCCGCACTCGCTCGAATCTGCGGACCCGATCGAATCCCCGCCCTCGATTGCATCTCCGCCTCCAATCGAACCTGCGGGCTCGATTGCATCTGCCTGGCAAACAGACTATGCCAGAAAGCTTTCCAGTGCAAAAGAGGCCGTAATGGCTATCAACTCAGGAGATAGCGTTTACATTCACTCCAATGCCGCAGCGCCGGAGTCTCTAGTTCAAGCGATGGTGGATAGAGCGCCGAAACTGCGCGATGTGAAAATATTGCACTTACTTACTCTGGGCAAAGCTGATTATGCCAAGCCTGAATTCTCAGATTCATTCAAAGTGCACGCTCTCTTCATTGGTGCCAATGTGCGACAAGCAGTCAACGATGGACGTGCCGATTACGTGCCCGTCTTCCTCAGTGAAGTGCCGCATTTGTTCGATTCAGGAGAAATTCCAGTAGATGTCTGCTTGCTCCAGGTCTCTCCGCCGGATTCTCATGGTTACTGCAGTTACGGTGTTTCTGTAGATTGCACAATTTCAGCGAGAAAAAAAGCCCGGATCGTCATCGCCGAAGTTAACAAGCAGATGCCGCGTACGCTCGGCCGCTCTTTTGTACACGTGAGCCGACTGAACTACATAGTGGAAACTGACCACCCACTGCCGGAACTTAAGCCGGAGCCTCTCACAGATGTCGAGCAGGCAATCGCCAAAAATGTGGCCACACTGGTTGAAGACGGGGCAACTTTGCAAATGGGCATCGGCGCTATTCCAGATGCAGTGCTTAAAGCATTGACTAAGAAAAGGCATCTCGGCATACACACCGAAATGCTTTCCGACGGCATAATCGACTTGATCGAATCAGGCGCGATTACCAACGATGCCAAGACTGTGCTTCCCGGCAAGATCACCGTCAGTTTTGTGATGGGAACAAAACGGCTATACAACTTCATCGACAATAATCCGTTGTTTGAATTTCAAACCTCTGACTTTGTCAATGATCCTTTCGTTATTGCCCGAAATAACAAAGTGACTGCAATCAACTCCGCCCTGCAAGTCGATGTGACTGGACAGGTCGTCGCGGACTCGCTTGGATTTTACCTGTACAGTGGCGTGGGCGGACAAGTGGATTTCATTCGTGGCGCGGTCCGCTCCAAGGGCGGCAAGGCAATTATTGCTATGCCATCCACCGCGAAAAGCGGCACCATCTCTCGCCTTGTCGCCCATCTCCCCGCTGGCGGCGCGGTCACAACCTCACGCGCTGATGTACACTATGTCGTTACTGAATATGGAATCGCCCAATTGTGCGGCAGAACGCTCCGTGAGCGGATGCGTGCTTTAGTCGACATTGCCCATCCGGACTTCCGCGATAACATTGAGAGAGACTGTAAAATGCTCCCCTGGTTAAGCTGAGATGACAACAGGCAGGCACTAGATGAAAATACTCCTCCCCATTTACGGCACCGAAGACGCAAACTTAATCGTCGATTTTGTTTCACATTACCTTTGGCCACCGGGCGCCGAATTCAAAGTCATTCATGTATTGGGAAGCAGTGCTACAGATCAAGCTGCACTTCAAGCTGAAGATACCGCCAACAACTTGGTCAGCCAGGTAGTCCAGCGGCTGGAAAGCCTCTCAAATGCAGTTTTTACCGCGGAAATATGTCGAGGCGGGGCCATTCTAGAAATCGTCACCATGGCTAGCAAGTGGCATGCTGACATGATTGTAATGGGTTATAGAACTATACCGACAATGGAACGGCTGATTTCAGGGAGTGTGTCTAACGGCGTTGTTATGCAGGCACCATGCTCTGTGGCAGTAATCCGTCCTCCCGTTACGTTGGATGATGGGCAAGCAAAGCCACTCAACGCTGCGATCAAAACCAACTAGCGATACACGGCCGCAACCGTTGTAATCGACAGCGAATAGGTTTTGTGCCTGTCAATGTTGGTAATCCGCTTAAGCGGTCTTCCAAATGGGACAGAAATATTCAGACAACCATGTGGGCATGAATCGCATGGAAGAATGAAGATCGTGCCGCTCCTCTCGCCCTATGCGCCTCGTTGCATCCCCCAAATTCCTGCCATTGACTCGCCTGTGCCCCGGAAACCACAGCGCATTGATCAACGCTCCCTGATTTAGTTCTGCTAAATTTACCTTCCTCGGTGCCGCCGTCTTGAAATATATTCTCCTCTCTCCATAACGAAATGACGTCGGCGGTCCATCCGTTATATACGTAGGCTCTGCATTGGCCACCGCTGGAAGACCCAGCTTGGCCGCTAAGTCCGCCCCGTGCTCAAAGAGCTTCTTGCCAAATGCTCTCGCCTTCGCCCGGGCTACCTCCCATACACTCGGCAGCACCAATTTAACCTCCGGGCAGATCTTCATAAAGACGCCTCTGGCCAAGCGCATAATTGCGCCCTTCTTTACCATCCGGCTCATAGCCATATCGACCGCCGCTCTTGTTCCATAGACAAGCACATCCTTAGTGACAAACATTTGATGAACAGCCATCTTATTAATGTGTATCCGAATATTTAGAGCAGTAAACCCAAGATTTGGACGACCGGTGTTGGACATATCAATTCCCTCCGAAACCGTAAGTTGGAAAAATTTCTCTTACTTCTAACTACGACTCGAGAGAGGAAAAAGTTCAATATTCAGGAAAAAACCTTCCGGCTCAATCGAAGAAAATTCATCGAGCAGCGATTTCCTCGAACAGCGGCGTTTCTTTACCGAAGCGGTTGTTGGAAATCTCCCAAGCTTTTCTAACGGTTGAAACCATAGACAATCGAACCCGACCATCTGTCTGAGCGGTAATTTAATACCGCAGTCGGTCAGACTACAAACATCGCCTATACAAGTCCGCGTCGCATTGCGTGCACCGCAGCCTGCGTGCGGTCATCAACTGCCAGTTTGTTCAATATGTTACGCACGTGCGTCTTGGCCGTCGCTAGCGAAATAATCAGTTTGTCTGCAATATCTTGATTAGAGAGACCATCCACAATCAACGTCAATACCTCCAGCTCTCGAGGCGAAAGCGGCTCGGCAAGAGGTCTGTCCATCTCAACTAAGACAGCAGCTTTGTTAGGCACCTCTGTTTCTACGTGCTTGGACGGCAATTGTGCCGTGTAGTGTTTCAAAACGCGACTTGCAATACTGGCATCTAGCCATGCATCTCCGGAGCTGACGGCGCGTATCGCTGTATAAAGTCTCTCCGGCGCAACGTCTTTCAAACAATAACCTGAAGCGCCTGCGGCCAGTGAAGCCAAAATATCACTATCGTTATCGTGCTGAGTAAGCATGATTATTCTTATCTCGGGTTGCGCGCTAAGGATCCTGCGCGACGCTTCAATGCCGTCCATCACAGGCATACCGACATCCATCAAAATGACGTCCGGTTTCAGCGTAGCGGCTGCACTTACCGCTTCCTCGCCGTTGCCGGCTTCGCCAATGACCGCAATGTCCTCGGTGCGCTTTAGAGCCGCTTTCAGTCCCATTCTGGTTAGCGAATGGTCTTCAACAATCAGTAAATTGATCACAGTTTTGTTCTTCGTGAGATTAGTTAATATCTGCTTGAGTGGTTTAACATCGATAATTATATATGCTGTCTGATCAAATACCTTGAGCGAACAACGCGGAGCTTGTCAATATGACCGCCGGAAACCACGAGGTCCCTAAGGACTTTACCCTTAAGCTTAGTCAAAGCGAAATCGAACTGCGCAAGCAATGGTTACAGTTCGATGAAAAAGATGAAGCGCTGCTCGCTCACGACTTGGATCAGGTGATTGCCAATCGAATCGATCAATTAATGGATGTGATGTATGAACATTTCCTTTCATTTGATGAAACACGCAGCTTCTTTTTAAATCCGGAAATCCTGACCAGAGCAAAAAGTGCCCAAGCCGATTACTTCCGCCGGATAACAAAAGGTAATTATGATGAACAGTACGTTCATGATCGACTGCAAATAGGCTATATACACCATCGCATTGAGCTTGATCCAAAATGGTATATCGGTGCTTATAACGCCGCTCTCATTTGGCTTCTGCCTTACATCGTTGAGAAGCTAAATGACGAGCCAGCGAAACTTACGGCAGCCATGGCTGCGTTAATGAAGATAATTTTCTTCGACATGACTTTGGCAATCGAAAGTTATATCGGTTCAAAAGAGTTTGCCATCCGGCAACATCGAGATCTCATACGTGAACTGGTAACGGAAAAACGTGTCACTAAGAGCATTTTGGAAAGTGCTCCGATCGGGATCGTCAGTTTAAGCGAAGATCTAATCTGCTTGGAATGCAACGATGAGTTCGTACAAATTGTCGACCGTCCTGATCGACTGGCAGTGATTGGCAAATCACTTTTACAGGTTGCACCACAACTCAAAATGGAAGCATTTCAGGAGGTTCTGCACTCAGGTCAACCGTGTCGACGATCAGCCGACTTGCTCAATCTTTCAGGTACGGATAATACAAGCGACACATATTGGGACTGGGCTACCTGGCCGGTGAAAGACGATGCTGGCAAGGTAACCACTTTGGTTGCCATGTTTGCCAATGCTACCGATCGCGTCATCCTGCAGCAACAACGTGAAGATTTCGTGGCTACATTAACTCACGATTTGAAAACTCCGGTCTTGGCTACCAATCGCGCTGTGCAATTTCTTCTCGATGGAGATTTTGGGCCGATAGCGGAAGAACAAAAGGATGTGCTGGAAACGATCTTGCACAGCAATGCCGCTCTCTATCGTCTCGTACAAACGCTTTTGGATGTCTATCGCTTTGACAGCGGTGTAAAGGAATTGCACATACATGATTGCAATCTAGCGGCGATCATTACGCAAATGGTCACCGAGTGCATGCCCTTAGCGCAAGAAAAGGGGATCGAACTGAAGGCCACATTGCCTGGCGATGCTAAAGATGTTCGTTGCGATGAAGAAGAAATCCGGCGAGTGATACAAAATCTGATCGACAACTCACTCAAATTCACACCTACCAGCGGATCGATTTCGATCACCATGGATCAGGCAGGCGAAAAGACTCTTATTGTTGTTGCCGATACTGGCAAAGGAATAAGCGACGAGAATAAGCCAAAGCTATTCCAACGTTTCTGGCAAGCGGGATCGACCGGCCGTCACTATGCCAGCACTGGACTTGGGCTTTATTTATGCCGACGGATCATCGACGGACACGGCGGCAGAATCTGGTGCGAAAGTACGATTGGTCGTGGCAGCGCCTTTTGCTTTGAGATTTAGAGATTCGCGCTTTTAAGTGTCCAGGCGATTACGACGGGTGTACTCTCTCTAAAATAAGAGCAACGGTTCTCGGTACCATCCTCTTAACGGTCGGTGATAGTTTTTCGCCCAAGGAAAAATCTTCACCACCGACCATGTAGAGCCATCCCAGAGGTGCACGACCATAAAGCACGCGGGCAGCCGCCAGCAGCATTTCGGGAGTAGCATAGTGTGTAAATATCGAACTCCTGGCTGAATCGATAGGCAGAACCGGATCTAATCCTAGACATTGCAGTTTGCCCGGTGGCAGCGAATCCGAGGCGTCGACAAAAATGACACCATCAGCGCGGCTGATCGGCTCCGCCCATTCCGGCTTTAGAAGATCGCCACTAATCACTTCAATATCATCAGCAGCGAGTCTCGTTCTCAGTTCCTCAGCGACATCGATACCAAAACGATCATCGGCATATAAAGAGTTGCCGTAGCCAATTACCAACCACATCTCAGCGCTTCACCTCATCCAGAATGGCGCCGTCATTGCCCAGCAGCTGCACGTGTAAAGGCATCTGCCCATATGCATGAGTGGAGCAGCTGAGACATGGATCATACGTGCGGATCACCGCCTCAATTCGGTTGAGAACGCCTTCAGAGAACTTTCCACCCTTGATGTAATGTTTGGCTGCTTCCGCAACATTTTGATTCATGGCCAGATTGTTATGGCCGGTGGCAATGATCAGATCAGCATATTTGATCAATCCGTTGCCGTCGATACGATAGTGGTGCATCAGCGTTCCGCGGGGCGCTTCGGCGACGCCGAAACCTTCGTAAGCGTTGGGACCGGCGAAGGCGCGTATATGTTCGTCCAGAATATCCGGTTCTTTAAGAATCTGCTCGATCTTCTCAAAGGCATAAACGATCTCGATTAATCGAGCGTAGTGATAATAGAAGGAGCTGCGGTGATCGAGCTGATTGAACAGCGTCAGCGCTTGATCGGCACGCGGTGTACCGCAGCGGGAGGCGAGATGCAGGCGAGCTAATGGACCGACCCGATACATGCCGGCAGGATACCCGAGCGGTTTGTAATATGGTGATTTGAGATAGCTATGCAGTGAAATCGCCTCACCGATAATTGTTTTGTATTCCTCCGGTTTCAACCGATCGACAACCGGATTTCTTCTCTCGTCTACGATTCTCAACCAACCATCATAAGTTTCTAACTGGCCATCGTCCCCAACCAGGCCCATATATAAAGTTGGCACCTTAGCAAAGACAGCGATCTCATCGGCAAATTGCTCTAGCTCACCAGTGAACCAATCCAGTGTCGCAGCAGCGATGGCAATCGCCTCAGGCATCATAGCCAGAATTTGGTCGCGGTGTTCCTTCGATAACGGCTTATTTACGCCTCCGGCAACAACCCAACCCGGGTGAATCCGCTTGCCACCAAGCAATTCGATGATCTGTTGTCCGACTTGTCTTAGCCGTACACCATTGCGAGCTAGCGTCGAATTAGATCTGGCCACACCGACAAAATTGCGCTCGGCCGGATCCGCGTCCATGCCCAGAAGTAAGTCAGGCGATGACAGATAAAAAAAACTGAGCGCATGTGATTGAGCGATTTGGGCCAGATTGATAATTCGGCGCAGTTTGACCGCAGTCGGCGGAATACGCACGGACATGATCATGTCGCAGGCTTTGGCTGAGGCTACAAGATGGCTGACCGGACAGATGCCACATATTCGCGCCATAAGGGAGGGCATCTCGTGAAATGGACGCCCTTCGGCAAATTTCTCGAAACCACGCAATTGGGTCACGTGAAAGAACGCTTCTCGCACCTCTCCAGCATCATCCAGATGAATGGTTATTTTGGAGTGACCTTCAATGCGCGTAACTGGATCAATGATAATGGTTTTGCTCATATTTATTTCAGGCACCAAATCTGGTGATTTCATTTAATTGGGGCTTGCGACCAGCCAACAATTCCTCTAAAACAAAATGGATCGTGTCAGCAGATGGTGGACAGCCGGGCACGTACAAATCAACTTTGACCACGGTGTGAACTGGACGCGCGTTAGCACACAAAAGAGGCACGTCTGCAGGTTGTTTGGGTAACGCTCCAGCGCTAACTCGATCCAATATGGCCTTAACACCGATCGGATTACGCAGCGACGGCACATTCGCTGTCACCGCACAATCACCAAGCGAGACGAGAATATGCGTTCTCTCACGAACTATTTTGATCTTGGACAGATCATCCTCGCTACTTACCGCTCCTTCAACCAGAGTGATGTCGACACCATCGGGAAAAACCTTATGGTCTACAAGCGGACTATAGACGAGATCCACTTTTTCCAGCAAAAAGAGCAACCGTTCATCCATATCCAAGAAAGACATGTGGCAACCGGAGCAACCGTCGAGCCATACAGTAGCCAGCCGCTTGCGTTCACTCATCTTTTTCACCTCGCATTTCAGCCAGATAAACGAGGAAGTCCGGTTGTTTGATCATTTCACCGGCTCCATTGCCTTTCTCGGCTAGAGCACCGGTTGGACAAACCTGCACGCACTTGCCGCAGCTGGTGCAGCTAGATGATTCGCCCCACGGTTGATTGAGGTCGGTGACTAAATGAGACTCGATGCCCCGCCCCGCCATATCCCAGGTATGTGCACCCTCAACCTCATCGCACACTCGAATACAGCGCGTACAAAGAATGCAGCGATTGGGATCAAAAATGAAGCGCTCATGCGAAGCATCTACCGTACGGGTCGGGTACAAATATGGCAATGAAATATGATCGACCCCCAGCTGCTGCGCCATATTTTGCAATTCGCAATGACCGTTGGAAACACATACAGAACAGATGTGATTACCTTCGGTGAAGAGCATTTCAATGATCATGCGGCGATATTTAGTCAGGCGTTCCGTCTTGGTATGAACGACCATCCCTTCGGACAAAGTTGTAGCGCAAGCTGGTAACAATTTTGGATTACCTTCTATCTCCACCAGGCACAAGCGACAACCGCCCCAAATTGAGAGTCCATCGAGTTGACAGAGAGTCGGAATTTGTATTTCGTGCGCGCGAGCGACGTCGAGAACGCTCTCATCATCGCGTCCGCTCATTTCCTGTCCGTCCATGGTCAAAGTTACAACGCGCATAATGGCCTCCTGATGTCCTGCCCGATCGGCCCACAAACTCCTGCTGGACAGAGGTGATCGACAATGTGGGCAAGATATTCATCCCGAAAATAGCGCAAGGTACTTAGCACCGGATTCGGTGCACCCTGACCGAGTCCACACAGGCTTGTGTATTTCACCATGTCACATAGTGATTCCAGTTGAGCTAACTCATCCAGCGTTCCTTCTCCCTGAGTAATTCTTTTCAATATGTCATGCATGTGGACAGTACCGACGCGGCAGGGGATACATTTGCCGCAAGATTCTGTAGCGCAAAATTGCATGAAAAACTTCGCTACATCAACCATGCAAGATGTATTGTCCATAACGATCATGCCGCCTGATCCCATAAAGGAGCCAAGACTCATCAGCGATTCATAGTCGATCGGTGTATCGAGATAAGCTTCAGGAATGCAGCCGCCCGCTGGTCCACCTGTTTGCACAGCTTTGAATTTGAAACCTTCAGGCACACCACCGCCGATGTCAAAGATCATCTCGCGCAGTGTTGTGCCGAATGGGACTTCGATCAGTCCGGTGTTTTTGACGCGTCCACTGAGGGCGAATGTTTTTGTGCCCTTGCTCTTCTCAGTGCCGATCGCGGCGTACCAGTCACCACCATTAAGGATAATTGGCACGATGTTCGTATAAGTCTCGACGTTGTTGATCAAGGTGGGATGTCCCCACAAACCGTGCTCAGCCGGGTACGGTGGTCGAGGGCAAGGCAATCCCCGACCACCTTCGATCGATGAAATAAGTGCTGTCTCCTCGCCGCAGACAAAAGCGCCAGCTCCCAGTCGTACTTCTATGTTAAAGCTAAACTGAGTGCCGCTGATATTGTTGCCCAATAGTCCATGCTTGTGCGCGCTACGTATTGCCGTCTCGATGCGCTTTACCGCTAGCGGATATTCAGCACGCACATAGACAAATCCTTTATCCGCCCCAACGGCAAAAGCAGCGATCGTCATACCTTCGAGCACGCGAAAAGGATAATCTTCCAAAACGCTGCGATTCATGAACGCGCCTGGATCGCCTTCGTCGGCATTGCAAATGACATATTTGTGCTGGTCGATCGCCTTAGCGACAGTACTCCATTTCAACCCTGTGGGATAGCCAGCACCACCGCGTCCGCGCAAACCGCTCCGTTTGACTTGCTGAATTACCTCTTCTGGCGACATGTTGGCGATTACTGCCATAAGCGCTGAATAACCACCAACGGCAATATATTCTTCAATTCGCTCGGGATTGATCAGCCCTCGATACTCGGTAACTATACGTTTCTGGCGTGTAAAAAAGGGCTGGTTGGTATCGCAATAGAGACGGGCAATTTTCGGTCCTTTCAAACTATCAATAATTGGCGCAGCGTCTGCCGTTCTCGCCATTTTATAGAGTACATCTTGCGGCTGAACGGCAACCAGCGGCGCTTCAGCACAGTTGCCTTGACACCCCCCCGCTGAGATCTGGCAGTCTTGCTCGAGACCGCGTCCTTTCACCTCTTCGACAAGCGCTGCAAGAACTTCGCCACTCAAGCAAGACTGGCAGGCCGTACCCATACAAACAAAGATGCGATTTTTGAACTGTTTCTGCCGACTTTGTTCTTGCTCGGCGAGCAGTTGCAACTCTTCACCGGTGATCACCGAGTCGGTCGCATTACGATCGGACAGGTTATGTCCATCAAACTCTTTGTCAGTCATGATCCAGCCATCCCTTAATTTGTGCCACAGCGGCCTCCGGTGTCAAATTGCCGATTACCTGCCCGTCAAAAACTGCCGCTGGTGCTATGCCGCACGCGCCCAGGCAGCGCGCGGTGAGCAATGATACATTTTGGTCTGCTGTTGTTGCCGGCGCTTGAACCCGGGTTAAGCGTTCGGCTGCCACCAACACTTTCGCGGCGCCTTTGATATAGCAGGCGGTACCCAGGCAGACTACACATGTATGCTTCCCTTGCGGTTTGAGGCGGAAGACATTGTAGAAGGTCGCTACTCCATAAGTCCTACTGAGTGGAACACGGAGGCTGCGAGCCACATAAACAAGTGCTGAATCATCGAGATAGCCGAACGCCTGTTGCACACTGTGCAAAGTCTCAATCAGTGCACTTGGCGCATAGCCGTTTTTGCGCATAGTGGCGCTGACAATACGCCAACGCCTATCAGCAGAAGGTGCTGCCACTGAATGTGGTGCGTAGCGCTTGGATAACGTGAACATCCTAACCAGCTATCCGTTTTTGCAAAAAGGTCCACTAATGGGGAGAACCCATTCAATTAGACAAGAATACCGTACTGCCTGCATCAGTCATGCGGATGACTAAAATTAAGCCTTTCACGAACATTCACTTGAAAACCGGCAGCGATATGGGTGAACGCGACGTGATTCAGTCGACCTTTAGACGGAGGCGGCGACGATCGCAAATTGGTACAGTGGCTGGGAGAGGCGGCAATTGTCCGCTATCCAGAAGATTTGTGAAGTATGTGGCGCAAGGAGATGACAGCGATGAAAGTGTTAATTCCGGTTTCGGACCACGTTTTCGGCAATGCGATCACCGAATTCGTTCTCAGCCATCAATGGCCGACGTCCACTCAGTTCAAGATCGTTTATGTGGTCGAGCCTATTTCATTTGGCTCGGTGGAAGCTATGTACACTTTAGACAAAGTCTTTTCTGATAATCAGAAGTTCGGTCGGGAGTTGACTGAAAGCATTAGTTCAGCACTGAGAAAGAAATTTGTCGAAGCGCGGATTGAAACTGTTGTTTTGACCGGTATGCCGCGTAATGTGATTTTGGCCATGGCTAGAGATTGGAAAGCAGAGATGATTGTAATGGGATCGCATGGACGCAAGGGTTTTGATCGACTGATTCTGGGCAGCGTTTCGCAGGCAATCATTGCGCACGCCCCTTGTTCGGTGGCGATCATCAGAGTTCCACATCCTGAACAGTTAGACATCGAGTTATCGCAAGACGATCTGCCCGAACAAATCAGAGAATTGTCTGAAGCAAAATAATCGCTGAGCTAAGGTAACAACAGCATACGTCTAGAAAACTACTCTAAACTCAGGGTCATCTCGAGCACGCCGGCATCGTTGTGAACTTGTGTCATGGGTAAACCACAACACATAAAAACAGCCTGCATCTTGATGTTTTGAGGGAGCACAAAAGCAGTAAATTTTTTTAGTCCCTGAGCGCGGCCGATTTTAGTCAGGTGTTTCATCAAATGTGTCCCCACGCCCAATCCCTGAAATTTTTCGTCCACCGCAAACGCCAACTCTGCATTTTCTAAGGCTTTGGTTCTGTCGGTCATAATATAGCGGCCGACACCGATTGGCACCGCTTCGGCACCGCTCACAAGCAAGCTGGCAAGGAGACCAACGTGATGAATAAAATCAATCTCGGTAAAGAAGGTAAGCTCCTTTTCCGACAATTCGGTCTTGCCTGTGAAAAATCTGAAGTAGAGAGACTCTCGACTGAGATGATGCATGCCCTCCTGCAGAACCGGCTTGTCCTCTGGACGAATGGAGCGGATAACGATATCCCGCCCATCACGTAGCTTTTCATATGCAACGTAGTGTTGCGAATCTAATTCGACCGGCAAAGTCTCTGCGCTAACGGGAGTATCCATTTGGAAGCTTTTCTCAAAACTGCTATTTTCTCAATCTGTAGTTATTCTCAATCTGCAATGTTCTCGATCTGCAATGTTCTCAATCTGTAATGTTCTCAATCTGTAATGTTCTCAATCTGTAATGTTCTCAATCTGTAAGCATGCTCGACGTGTACCATTCCGGCCACTCTACCTGAGCATTATACAAAGGACATCGGCCGTTGGACTTAGCAAAGGTCATTCCAAAGCGCAATGGCAAAAGCGTCAGAACCAGATAAGCTAACAAAGTAACCACCTGAGAGAGCTCATGAAAGTAATTCTGGCTATCGATGATTCCGTATACTCGCAAAGCGTTTGCGAGTCCGTGGCGAGACGACACTGGCCGGACAATACCCAATTCAAAATATTGACAGTATTGGCACCCCTTTCGCCGGAGGGGTTCGAAAACGATGAATGGGCAGAAATTGTGATCCAGGCGAACGACAGACGCCGCAAATATGCAGACAAATATTGCAGCACGGTGCGTGAGAAACTAGAGTCGAAAATTCCCAATGCTAAAGTTCACTACGAAATCAAAGAAGGCGACCCCAGGGAGAAGATCCTCGACGCAGCAGCCGAGTGGTCGGCAGACAGAATTTTGCTGGGTGCTCATAGTCAAGACGTTTGCCCAAGAAACTTAATCGGTAGCGTTTCTCGAACAGTGGCATTGCACGCTCCCTGTTCAATCGAAATAATGAGACCCAAGCGTGACCACAAACAAAAGTCAGACACCGTTGCCAGGCAACGAAATGTATAAGGCTGACGGTAGACATACTCAAGCGCAAGCCTTGAGCGATCTAAACCTGGCACAGTACCGGGTCGAAGACAAGCTGAAAGACGGTCGTCATGTCCTCATTCGAGCGGTGCGGCCGAACGACAAGCAACTCCTACAAGAGGGTATGCACCATTTAAGTCCACAATCGATGTACTTTCGATTCTTCACTCATAAAGAATCGTTGACTGAGGAAGAGCTTGCCTATTTCACCGAAGTCGATTTCGTTCATCATGTGGGACTGGCCGCCCTGGTCATCGAAAACGGCAAGGAAGAGCCGGCAGGTGTGGCGCGCTATATCACTTCAAACAGATCAACTTTGGCGAAGACCGCCGAATTCGCTGTCGTGGTAGACGAGCGATATCAGGGCATCGGGGTGGCCAGTGCACTTTTCAAACACTTAAGCCGAATCGCCTTGCTGGCAGGTATTGTTGAATTCACAGGCACAGTTGTTCCGGAAAATCAGAAGATGCTTGATTTACTAGCGAATTCCGGCTTGCCAGTCAGGCACAGGTTGAATGAAGGCGGTGTCTATGAGGTCACGGTTAGTTTAAACTGAGAAACGACACAGATTATGGATTATTTCAATCCGCTCCGGCAATTACCTTCAAAGTTCCTAGCTTATGCCTGCTAATGACGAGGTTGCTTAAGCGGTCTTCCAGATGGGACAGAAATATTCAGACAACCAGGTGGGCATGAACCGCATGGAAGAATGAAGATCGTGCCGCTCCTCTCGCCCTATGCGCCTCGTTGCATCCCCCAAATTCCTGCCATTGACTCGCCTGTGCCCCGGGAACCACAGCGCATTGATCAACGCTCCCTGATTTAGTTCTGCTAAATTTACCTTCCTCGGTGCCGCTGTCTTGAAATATATTCTCTTCTCACCATAACGAAATGACGTCGGCGGTCCATCCGTTATATACGTAGGCTCTGCATTGGCCACCGCGGGAAGACCCAGCTTGGCCGCTAAATCCGCCCCGTGCTCAAAGAGCTTCTTGCCAAATGCTCTCGCCTTTGCCCGGGCTACCTCCCATACACTCGGCAGCACCAATTTAACCTCCGGACAGATCTTCATAAAGACGCCTCTGGACAAGCGCATAATTGCGCCCTTCTTTACCATCCGGCTCATAGCCATATCGACCGCCGCTCTGGTGCCGTAGACAAGCACATCCTTAGTGACAAACATTTGATGAACAGCCATCTTATTAATGTGTATCCGAATATTTAGAGCAGTAAACCCAAGATTTGGACGACCGGTGTTGGACATATCAATTCCCTCCGAAACCGTAAGTTGGAAAAATTTCTCTTACTTCTAACTACGACTCGAGAGAAGAAAAAGTTCAATATTCAGAAAAAAACCTGCCGGCTTAATCGAAGGAAATTCATCGAGCAGCGATTTCCCTAAGCCTGTGGGGACCTTCTACTCTACCGCCCGTTAGAAGTCTTCCAAGTTTTTCTGTCTATGAGCTGATGAAGAAAAATTGATCCATGTTGATCCTTAACAAGCCTGCACTATTTAATTTGAGGAGGAAACATTAGCAAATAGCTGACATATAGGAACAAAATAGACTAGAAAGGTGTGGTTTTCAGAATATTACAATGACGGCGCAGTCCAGCAGGGGTCTGGACTGCGCACCACCTTTATTGGACGAGAGCCGCCACCTAGCCAGCTTTGATCGGTATGGCCTTTCTCATCCGCTAATGCCGCTTGTGTTTTCGGCAACTCAATTCTGAGCACACCATTCTTGTAGACGGCATCAACATTTTCTTTGTCGATTTCACAGGGCAATGGAATGATCCTTCGGAAATATCCGTAGTTCCTTTCCATACGATGATATCCTTTTTCGAACTCCTCCTTTTCTGCTTTCTTTTCACCAGAAATGCTGACATAGTGCGCGGTGACGGCGACATCTACGTCATTCATATCGACGCCTGGCACTTCGGCAAACAAGACGATTTCCTTGGGTTGATCTTTTACATCAATTTTGACGTTCAGCTGATTTGTAGTGTCCGCCAATCTGGGGCGCCAAAAATCGAACCCATGCCTGAAGTCTTCAAACAGTTTGTTCATTTCATATTGAAATGGAGCAAAGAATCGTTCGTCGTGCGGTGCAACGATGTTACCAGTCCGTTTTTCTTCTTTCGTTAACACAGCGCCTTTCATATATCCTCCTTGTTCATCAAATCCTCAGAACTATATTGTCGCGAATGTTCGCGATAGCGACATCCGCAATTAGGATGATCTCGAAAGCCGGCGCTCCTTTGAACCAGGCACCAACAACATATTGCCTCGTCCGATCGGATGAAAGAGATATTGCAAGGGCATGAACAGGCGAACGTTGTTCTTGCTAATCATGCCCACGATGGAGGCGCTTTGGACAGGAATGCAGTTTAATCAAGCCAACGAATACGGAGTAAGAACCATGAAAAATCGAGATTTGAAAGTGCCGATACCTGAAGCGCAGGAATACATGTGTCAAACATGTGAGGCTCGTTTCTTCTATCTCGAAAAAACTAAGTTGGTCTGTCCAAAGTGTGGAAATCATGAAGAGGACTCGCTTCTTCCAATTGATGAGATAGAGGAAGAGGAGGTAATCGAAAAATGATCAGTCGTCAGCTCATATTGGCAATCACTCTCAATTTGGCGATCAGCAGTGCTAGCTTCGGATTTACTGCTTCCCAGAACGTTCCGTCGGATTGGCCCAACATTCTGTCCGCACCCAAAGCTGAAGACGTTGCCCAGACTCAGGAAGAGCGATCCTTGAAATCGATTGTCGCCTTTGCCAAAGTGTTGGGAGACAATCTGCTAGTGGCAAGAGCTTGTGACCAACTGGCAGAGCTTTATTTAACTGAACGGCGATTTGCAGAGTCAGAGAATGCTTACAAAGCAACGATTGAAGCAATGATAAATGTGAAAGGCAAAAAAAGCGTTGAACTAGCCTTGGAATACGACAGACTGGCTAACCTCTACGTCAAGCAAGATCGCTACGATCTAGCTGAAAATGCCAACGCGGCGGGTTTGAATATACTACGCGACACGCTCGGGAACCACCACCTGGGGGTGGCTGTTCTACTCTCTAATCAGGCCTGGCTGAACGCACGACGCGGTGCGCTGGTCGACGCAGAGAAGCATTATCTTGCTTGTTTAGAAATATTTCGTCATCATACCGGAGAAAATCAGGCAGAGCGAGAAAGTCAAAAAGATCGAGAACTGATCGGCTTCACTGAAGCCCACATCGCTGAGCTGTCAATGAAGCAAAAAAAATATGCGCAAGCAGAGCGCTGGTATGGACTCGCCGTTCATAACTTGACTGGCATCCTTGAAGATGACCAGACAATGTCTGAACTTGTTAGAAACTATGCTTATGTACTGCGCATGAATCATAAGCCAAAGACCGCCCGCCGGTTCGAAACTGAGTGGGGATCGCCGGAACCATTGTCTATTTCTGATTGAGCAAACAGCGCCAATTCGCTTCGACAAACCAATTGACCAGAGCGTCATCGAAATGGAGCTTTATTCGGTCAACTTCCTGACATCAAGGGAGCAGTTCGGGGAGACACCCTGCCTGCACCCCAAATTTTACTACTTCGTCCATTTGATCCGAACGAAGCGGTCGCGCGGACGCGCCGTTGTTTCAGTATGTCCTTTGAAAGCTTTCTCGACTTCCTTGCCAATTCGCGTAGCCAGAAACCTGGTAGTAGTCATAAGCCGAATGCACTCATCATCAGCTTGCAGTACTTTCATGCGTGCTTGGGGATTATCTTGGCGGCAGTGCTCTTCGGTGTGCTTAATAAGTCCTAGCAAGCCTTGAGCATAGGAATCTGCTAGTGGTCCTCGCAGAATCACTTCTCCTTCAAATTCTTCTTTGTCTAGTGCTTGACACCCAGGACAAAGAACATGATGCACCTTCGAATCGGTTTTTAACTTGGCGGCTAACGCCTGATCAAAAGACCAATGCTTTCTAATCGAAATAGCGTTGCACTGCGTACACATCAGATGGCCGCCCGCTTTCAATGTCTCAGCTTCGCGATCAACGTCCGGATACAGCTGTTCCTGCTGGCGCCACGTCCGCTTGTCTCCCTCCCGTTTGACGGAAATTGTTGCCCGTCTTGACATATTCTTGTTCATAGCTCTGCACCCTTGATCTAAAACTTACTCTTCATCGTCCTCATTGTCTTAGGATCGAGCGGCGTACACATGCACATTTGGAATGATTTTTTGATGAAATTATCAACCTAAGCAGGGTTTACTTCCTTTTGCGGAGCATCGATTGAATCAGAAAATCCTGCCGGGATTGGATCTGATTGTTGGAGTAACAACTGGCTAGCTAACTGTGTTAGATCTTCCTGGCTCAGTGTCTCTTGTGCTAGCAATTTTCGCGCGGCATCTTGCAACAGGTCTAGCCGTGCATCCAAAATAACCATGGCGCGCTCTAGTGCTTTATTAACCAATTCGCGCACGGCACAGTCAATTTCGCGGGAGGTCGCCTCGCTGAAGCGATGACTTTCCATATATGGGGCAGGTGCTTGTCCGTTCAGAAAAGGCGATGGCTCACTTTCATACGCTACTGGCCCAAGCGATTTTGTCATGCCGTAACGAGTAACCATGCTGCGCGCAATATCAGTAGCCTTGCTCAAATCGTCGGCCGCGCCAGTTGATATTTCCTCGAACACCAGTGTTTCTGCGGCCCTACCACCAAGTAAGATGGTCAACTTGTTTTCCAGTTCTTGCCTGGACATAAGATACCGATCCTCGATTGGCCTCTGCATGGTATAGCCAAGCGCACCTATGCCTCGGGGAATGATCGATACCTTCTGCACAGGATCACTGCCTGGAATGGAGATCGATACAAGCGTATGTCCCATCTCATGGAATGCCACCACTTCTCGTTCGTGTGGATTGAGCAATCTGTTTTTCTTTTCCAGTCCAGCTACTACACGTTCAAGCGCGGCTGTGAAATCCTTAGCTTGCACAACGTCAGCTTTACGGCGTGTTGCTAAAAGCACTGCTTCATTGACAAGATTAGCCAGATCAGCTCCAGTGAACCCGGGCGTTGATGCCGCTATTTCTTCGATGTTTACCGACTGATCCAAAGTAACGTTGCGCAAATGTACCTTCAGTATTTGCGCTCGACCAGTCTTATCCGGACGATCGACAAGGATATGCCGATCGAATCTTCCCGCTCTCAAGAGAGCAGCATCGAGTATTTCCGGACGGTTTGTGGCAGCCAAAAGCACCACACCTTGACGGGGATCGAAGCCATCCATTTCAACAAGCAACTGGTTGAGAGTCTGTTCCTTTTCATCGTGCCCGCCGCCGAAAGCGTTAAGACCACGTGCGCGGCCAAGCGCATCCAATTCGTCAATGAATATGATGCACGGCGCGCTTTTCTGAGCCTGAGCAAAAAGATCTCTGACGCGAGCTGCTCCGACGCCTACAAATAGCTCAACAAATTCAGAACCGCTAATTGAAAAAAATGGTACGCCCGCCTCACCGGCAACCGCGCGAGCCAAAAGCGTCTTGCCGGTTCCGGGCGGACCGACCAGGAGAATCCCTTTCGGCAGATGGCCGCCAAGCCGCGAATAACGCTTGGGCTCCTTGAGAAAACCGATAACCTCGTTTAGCTCTTCCTTTGCTTCATCGACACCAGCAACATCTTGAAAGGTGACCTTAACTTTGTCCTCTTTGTAAACACGGGCTCGATTCTTTTCAATAGACATCAATCCACCAGCCATGCCGTCTCTACCGCCTGCTCGCGTAATAAAGAAGAACCAGATGCCCACAAATATTAGCGCTGGCATGACCCAGGCAATGATTGTCTTCCAGAAATTATCCTCAACGACGCCTTCGAAAGTTACTTTGTCGGAAGCCAGCCGCTTGGAGAGTTCGGGATCGTCAACTCGTATAGTGACAAACCGCTTCTCCTTTTTGCCATCTTTGATAAATCCTGTAATTTGCTGGGGCGATACAGAGATGTTATCGACCTGCTTCTGGTCGACATAAGTCAGAAATTTGCTATAAGGAATTGTTTCGATCCGACCTTGGGTAAGAAAGCCCAGCATTAAAAACACCAGCCAGAAGCCAAGCAGCCCATACCACATGATGAACTCGACTCGTGATGCTTTTTCTACCGCACCGCGCTTGTCATTTTCAGGTTCACCCGTCCTACCCGGATCGGTCGCACTCGAGGAGCTTTGCCTGTCTTTTTGCGGTGCGCTGTCTTTACCGTCTTCAGCCATAAACCTTTATAAACCTCGATCTTCTCTGGAACCGGCTCTGTCGCAATTGTGATGGCTGGCCGATAAGTTGCCATCGTCCCAGTTGGCGATTCATAATATACGCTCCTCTTTTCACGAAGCTCAAAAGTGCGAAAATGAACGGTTCGCACCTCATCCCAACCTCATCCTATAGGTTGAGCGATGATCGACCATATGGGCGTTTTGGTTTAAGCGCAGGACCTGTAATCTGACAAATGTTCGGGCATCCATTCCACGCCAGGAGAACAAACTACTGATGAAAATCATTATGCCAGTCGAAGATGAAAAGTTTGCCAACACCTGTATAGAATTCATTGGCAATCATGAATGGGACAAGAAAACTTCCATAGAGATTGTTTACGCCATTAACCCCGTTTCCGGCAATACGAGTATAGGCATAATGCCTGAAGTAAGCCTCAAAGCGCTGGCGGCATCTAAGAAGTTCGGCGAGCGGTTGGTTTCGTCCGTCCGCCAGCGGTTATTGAGCCGATTTGCCGAGGACCAAATAGCCGGCCTTGTCATTGAAGGCAGACCGGCCGAGGTGATTGTCGATCAGGCAAGACAGCGCCGAGCGGATCTGATCATTATGGGCTCGCACGGTCGAAGAGGCCTTAGTCGGCTATTTCTCGGCAGTGTCTCTCTGGAAGTTCTGGCTAAAGCGCCTTGCTCGGTAATGATCGCTCGTCCGACCAAAAGTACTGGCAAAAAAGAAAGTGGCGAAAAAGTTCTGATTGCGCTGGAGGACGAAGCCACTGAAGAAGCTGTGACCAGCTTTCTCACCAGACATCTCAGCCTGAAGAAGGCTCACTTTAGTTTGCTGCACGTCATCAATTATGACAAGGGATTTCTGGCCTGGCCGAAGTGCCTATCAATGAAGACAGTAAGGCATTAATAGAACGTTTTGTTCGTCGAATGAAAGGCAAAATGCAGCAAGCTTTCTCGGAGGCCGATATCAATAAGCAGATGGAAGAACATGTCTGCTCTGGCTACCCGGCTGAAGAGATCATCGCGCTTGCCAAACAACAACAAGCAGATCTGATTGTCGTCGGTTCACACGAAAAAAAGGGGGCGAGCAGATATTTTCCTGGCAGTGTATCTCTTTCTGTCAACGCCAAAGCCCCTTGTTCGGTGCTGACCATTCGCGTGCCAGCAAAAAAGAAGTCGCTTGAGAGTGGCACTCCTCAACTTGAGGATGAGCGATTGGGTTCTTTCAACAGACCCCGGTTGATCGCCTATTTAAGACCGAGTATTACCTTGGGCAATAGCGAACAACGAAAAATCATTGAGGAGTATTGCCGAAACCACCATTACAACATAACGAACGTAATTGACATAGATTCAGGAAAGCCGGGTTCGGGCCTAAAGCAAGCTCTAGTTGAAATCGGCAAAGCTGATGGGCTCGTGATTTCTGATCTGGACCGGATCATAGACTCTACCGAGGATAAAAAGCGCCAGTTGGGTCCTTTAGTCACTCACATTTGGCATCAGAATAAGATCATCGTCAGCATCTTAGACGGCATCGACAGCTCGAAAGCGCTTGGACAGGAGACTCTGATCGATCTGTTGAACGAATGGACAGATAGAGAGGAATGGCGGCCCTGGCGAAGTCCGAGTCTTACACATCAAAACCGTGAGGTTGCGCGAGCGACTAACGAGCAGGCAATTGGCCAAGATCGGCAATTTAAGGATAACGGCGAATTTGCTGCAGAAGCAGATCAAACATTACCGGCGCATCTTTCAGACACTGATCGAGACGATCGCCAGTTTGGTAGGATAGCTGTTTAGGCTCCTTCTGGCGGCATTCGATTTCAGTCTCGATCGACTGCCAGATCGCTTCCAGATCATGGTCCTGCATTCCGTCTCGATTGTTTCTCTGGGCAAAATATTTAGCTAATACTGCCTTAGTTGCTGCCAGGCAACGACATTCGTCGCCCTTCAGTACAGATGCGATTTGATCTGCCGAATCGCCATCAATAAGATCGAAATCTGCGGCAGCCTTGGCAATCGCTGCAGCACCGCTCAGACCATCCTTAGCGATAAGGTTTTTGATATGTAACCTGACAATGGGAAATTTTAGTACCATGCCTTCCCGCTCAATTTAATGCCGATTTGGTACCGATGACAGCGAAAAAACTTAACCGACCCCAGTACGACCCATAATCTCATCGCCAGGCGCGGGTACGCATCATTCCTAATGGGTATTCTGGCCAGCACACAAAAATTCTGCGGCAAGACTAGGCGGCAGAATCCCCGACCGGATCATCCACCGGATGATTAATATCTTTCCGCTCATCTCTCAATACAAAGACTGATGTCGAGTGCCTTAAAGAATGCCATGCTACAAGAATCTGAGGCCTTCCATAAACAGCTTGGAGGATGGAAAACATCGACATGGATAAGCAATGCCATGAATGTGGCCTGGTTTGCAAACGGCTTGATCCTGAAGATGAGCCAGTTCGTTATTCATTCCAACATTTGACTCCCGAACAGGCCATCGCCCAGATCGCCAGCGACATTTCTCGGTACAGCTCCTGGCATCACCTGAAAGTGGAGCAGAGTGAATGTAGCACAGGCAATCAATTGGCAGTATTGCTCAGTGTTGAATACAGGTCGGATGATCAAACTCAATATCTTCAGTTCATTGCCCAAGCTGAGCGGGTTGATCAAGGACCGACAGAGGTATACTTTCGTTACGGCATTCCCGAAAGTTGCTGTCATCAGCCTGTAGTGAAAGGTTTCTCGACTATGGTCACCGAGATTTTGCAATCGCTTTCTCAAACCGACTGGTTGCTAGAGGAAGGCGCCAGTAAAAACCGTCAGCGCTATGAACTTTCGCAATCACCAAAGCGTTAATATAATAGCGCCCGTTGATTTGGTAAAAAAATGTCCGAAACAAGTTTCGGTCGAAGAATGCGCATAACAGTTTCAGGCGTCGTACAAGGCGTTGGCTTTCGCCCTTTTGTGCATAATTTAGCCGACAAATACGGATTGGCGGGATATGTCCGCAACGACAATGGGTCTGTAGATATCGAAGTGAGCGGCAGCGCCGAATCGATCGATTCGTTTATCATCGCCCTTAAAGCTCAAGCACCACCGATGGCATCAATTCAAAACATTCGCACAGAGCCGTTAGGTGACCAGAAAAATGACTCGGTGCATATTCAGTCCGCACAAAAACAACAAAGGCAAACTGGAGAGCAAGGGACTGGTTTTCACATTAGCGAAAGCATAGTTAGTGAGAAGCACGGGTCGTTCAACGAACGTTTTGTGCCACCAGATACAGCGACATGCGAGCAATGCCTCGGCGAGCTTTTTGACCGTGCTAATCGTCGGTTTCGTTATCCATTCATTAACTGCACAAACTGTGGACCGCGGTTTACGATCATTTCATCGCTGCCATATGATCGCCCAGCCACGACAATGGCACCGTTTCGGATGTGCGATGACTGTCAACATGAATACGACGACCCTTGCGACCGGCGCTTTCATGCACAACCAAATGCCTGTTGGCATTGCGGCCCTTCGTTGACATTTAGTGATCGCACTTCGTTGGAGCACGGTGAAAAGGCATTGAGCGCGGTTTTTGAGCGTCTAAGTCTCTCGCAAATCGTTGCCATTAAGGGATTAGGCGGCTTCCACCTCGTCTGCGACGCCACTGATCGGAGCGCCGTGCAAACACTGAGGAAACGCAAGAAACGCCCAGCCAAACCGTTGGCGATAATGCTCGCTGACATGGAAACGGTTCAGTCTTATTGCAGCGGCTCGAGTGCTGAGTTGGCGGAACTTAATAGCAGCAGACGGCCGATTGTTTTGTTGGAGAAATTAGAAAACAGCCGATTGGCACCGGAAGTAGCTCCTCAGATCAATCGCCTGGGCGTCATGCTGCCCTATACACCACTGCATCATCTTCTGCTTGCCGCCTATGGTCAACCGCTCGTGTTTACCAGTGGGAATTATAGCGAAGAGCCGATCGCCATAGATAACGAGGAAGCAAGAGAGCGTTTGAGTGAGATCGCCGACTGCTTTCTCATCCACAATCGGGATATCCGCTCTCGCTACGATGATTCGGTTGTGCTGTTTGTTAAGGACAAAAAGACTATTCTCAGACGCGCTCGAGGGCTGGCACCACTGCCGGTGCTATTGCCCGCATCGTCGCCGATCTCCTTGCCATCGTCGTCGATCTCGTTGCCCATCTCGCCGTCCATCTCGTCGCCGTCCTCGTTGTCGATCTCGTGTCGATCTAACTCACCTTCTCGGAAAAATCTCAGTGTTTTAGGCTGCGGCGGTCATCTAAAAAATACATTCGCACTAGTACGGGAAGAGCGAGCTTTCGTCAGTCAGCACATCGGTGACCTGGAAAATCTCGAGACTGAGAAACATTTCGAAGAAACTCTGGAACTGTATCTAAAACTATTTGATTTTCAGCCGGAGCTCATTGCTCATGATTTGCATCCAGATTATTTATCGGGAGCGATTGCTCAGAAACTGGCCAGCCGCTATCAATGCCCCACCTTTGCCGTCCAGCATCATCACGCTCATATCGTCAGCTGCATGGCCGAACATGGGCTCGTAGAACCGGTCATCGGTGTAGCCATGGATGGACTTGGTTATGGAGCCGATGGCAATCTCTGGGGCGGCGAATTTTTTCTCGCCTCTCGCAAAGAGTATCAGAGGATGGCTCATCTGCAAAATCATCATTTGCCCGGCGGCAACCAGGCGATTAAACAACCATGGCGCATGGCCCTCAGCTGTTTATTGTCCCAGTCGGAGAACAATGCCTACCTGCTGAGACCCTATTTGGATAACTTGCGCCGAGCTTATGGCAAAGTAACGATCGATACCGTGCAAAAGCAGATCGAAAGAAAGATCAACAGCCCGCTCACGTCTAGCATGGGTCGCATCTTTGATGCTGTATCGGCTTTGCTGGGAATCTGTCCCATCGCCACTTACGAAGGGCAGGCGGCAACGGAGTTGCAAGCGATTGCTCAATCTGCTTGGCAAAATATCGAAGGCAACCATGTCTATCCATTCCTTATTGAAGGGGAGCAGCCACCTTTCATTCTCAAAACAGATTCACTAGTGCAAGCAGCATATAGCGACTTTCTTGAAGCAATGCCGGTGAATGTCGTCGCCGCGAAATTTCACTATACGCTGGCCCAGGCGATGATCGCCGTCTGTTTAAAATTGCGATCCGCAACAGGCATTAATACAGTCTGCCTGAGCGGCGGTGTCTTCCAAAATGATATCCTTCTTCGATGCTGTTACGATTTACTGGCGGAGCGTGATTTTCTCGTCTTTTTCCCCCAAGCCTTGCCAGTAAACGATGGTGGTCTATCTCTGGGCCAGGCAATTGTGGCCATAGCCAATTCTAATTGCATAGCAGAACAAAATTGAGGAGCGAGAAGCATGTGCCTTGCAGTTCCAGGAAGAATTGAACAAATATACGAAAGTGATGGACTGAGAATGGCCAAAGTAAATTTTGGTGGCATTAAGCGGTCCACTTGCATCGAATATACACCGCAGGCGAAACTGGACAGCTATGTGCTCGTCCATGTCGGATTTGCCATCAGCGTCATTGATGAGGAGGAGGCTCAGCGAACGTTCAACATTCTTCAAGGCGCTGATGAACTGAAAGAATTGGCGAATTATACGGAGGCAATAGATGAAGACCGATGACAATTGGATAAAAATTGACGAAAAGTAATGAAGTACGTCGATGAATTTAGAAACAGGAATTTAGCGCAAGGATTATGCGCTGAAATGAAGAAGGTCGTCACTCGTCCATGGAAAATCATGGAAGTTTGCGGGGGCCAGACGCATTCTATATTGCAATTTGGCTTGGAAGAACTGTTGCCACCAGAAATTGAATTGCTTCATGGTCGGGATGCCCCGTTTGCGTTACACCGCTGGAATTGATCAACAAGGCGATCGCTATTGCCCAAACTCAGGACGTTATACTTTGCTCCTTCGGAGACATGCTCAGGGTGCCCGGCAGCACCATAGATCTGCTTCAGGCTAAGGCTGAGGGCGCTGACGTGCGCACGGTTTATTCACCTCTAGATGCTGTACTCTTGGCGAAAAAATATCCGGAGAAGAAAGTCGTATTTTTTGCCGTCGGCTTTGAGACCACAGCACCGGCAAATGCCATGGCTGTTTACCATGCTAAGCAACTGGGCTTGGACAATTTCTTTATGCTCTGCTCCCACGTCACGGTGCCGCCGGTCATGGCCGCCATCTTGTCAGCAAAAGACAACCAGATTCAAGCCTTTCTTGGTCCTGGTCACGTCTGCTCAATTATGGGATGGCATGAGTATGAAGAGATTAGCTGGCAATACAAAGTGCCCATTGTCATCAGCGGCTTTGAACCAACTGATATTCTAGAAGGCATTTTGCGCTGCGTGAAACAGTTGGAGCAAGGACAAGCATATGTTGAGAATCAATATACTCGCGCTGTAAATGCTGACGGTAACCGTGAGGCTCAGTCAATTCTCGCTCAAGTATTTGCCGTCAGCGATCGCAAATGGCGCGGTCTTGGCGATATCGCCGAAAGTGGTTACAAATTGTCTGATGCCTATAAGCAATTCGACGCGGAACTTGTTTTTGACGTCCAGCACATTGCGACTGAAGAGTCTCCTGTTTGCATCAGTGGAGAAATATTGATGGGACAGAAGAAGCCTTTTCAATGCTCGGCTTTCGGAAAACAATGTACGCCAGAACATCCCTTAGGCGCAACGATGGTCTCCTCGGAAGGGACATGCGCAACCTACTACAAATTTGGCAAAACGTTAGCCGTATCCACCAAAGCACTTGAATAAGCTAAACCTTCCTAGGAGATGATCGTATTGTCTGAAGAACCTCGATCCAGTACGTTTTCCTGTCCAATACCCAGCACCACATCTAATGTCATCCGCCTAGGCCACGGCAGCGGCGGTAAGATGACTGCCAGTCTCATTGAGAATGTATTCTTGCCAATTGTTGGCAACGAGCTCCTCAACCAACTGGATGACGCGGCAGTGGCAACGATCAATGATACGCCACTGGCAATTACGACGGATGCTTATGTTGTTTCGCCTATTTTCTTTCCGGGTGGCGACATCGGTTCGCTTTCTATTCACGGCACCGTCAACGATCTTTCTATGCGAGGAGCAAGGCCCTTGTACGCTTGTGCCTCTTTCATTTTAGAAGAGGGGCTGGCAATTGAAGACCTTTCCCGGGTCGTAAAGTCGCTACATCAAGCCTGTCTTGATAGCGGGATCAAGCTGATCGCTGCAGATACGAAGGTCGTGAACAAGGGAGCTGCCGATCAGTTGTTTATCACTACTTGTGGTCTGGGAGTCGTTGAAAGGCTACCGGCACCGGCAGCTAATCTGGCAAAGCCGGGTGATGCCATCTTAATTAGCGGAGACATCGGCAGACACGGTATAGCCATTATGTCCGCACGCGAGGGTCTGGAACTGGAGACAGCCATTTTAAGTGACAGTGCTCCGCTGCACAAAGTTGTACAACAGATACTATCGACCGATTGCCCGATCCACTGTTTGCGTGACATCACCCGCGGTGGCTTAGCCAGCGTCTTAAATGAATTAGCTGTCTCATCGCAGGTCGGTATCGAGATTGAGGAGGACTTAATCCCGGTTCATCCGGAAGTGAGCGGTGTTTGTGAGCTATTAGGATTGGATCCATTGTATGTTGCTTGCGAGGTCCGGTTTGCGGCTATCGTCGCCAGAGCTGATGTCCCTGTTCTCTTATCGGTGATGAAAAGAGAGGAAGTCGCTCACGATTCTTGCGTCATCGGCAAAGTAACTGCAGAACATCCCGGACGGGTGGTGTTACATTCGCGAGTCGGTGGCCGCCGCATTGTCGACAAGCTGTCCGGCGAACAATTGCCACGCATTTGCTAGTGTTCGCCGGCAGTTCGAATTTTGATTGATTTGTATCCGTAGCGAAAATCGGTTAACTGACAACATTTAGGCAAAAGGAAACGTCATTCAGCTAACCTCTTGATCGGTGTCGGAACAGCTAATGCTCAACAGCGGCGGTTCCGCTCGACTCAACCAGCTGTCTTCCCAAAGCAAGATTAAGCAGGTATAATCTTGGCAAGCTCTTCCATATTGCATGGCAAGTAACAGTCAGTTCAAACCGCTGCGGCAGCGGTCGACCATTTGTCCTTTGGAAATCTTTCTATTCAGAAAGAGGAGGGAACTTGCTTTGAGAAAGCGTCGCACAAGAGGAGCTGTTTTAGCGCTTGTAGCGGTCTGCGTATTGGTCGTGACGCTGCTCGGTATCGGTATGTTTGCCGTGAGCGAACTAATTGGCGGTGGGCGTGAAGTCACCAACGTGACTGATAGTGGTGTTCTAAACATAACCCAGCAAATGATGACCAATCCGACGACTGATCCAAAAAGCGTCGGCGCGCCCGACTTTATTTATTGCGGCTTGCCATCCGGACAGCCAATCTCTCTAAGCACTTATAACAGATGCGTCGGGCAGGCTTTGCTTGTGGCGCTCAATGCCGAGGCGTCTGGAACACCTCAGGCTGCTGCCGGGGCCCAAAACGTCTTCAATCAACTCCAGCTAATTGGCGCCGATCTTACAAATCAATTGCAAAAAGGCCCATCTTATCAATCAGCTTTCAGTTTCATTACCGGTCTAGCCAATACTCGCATGATTGGCAACAACCAGTTACAGTCGTCCGGCTATGCCACCGCCTTCATGAAAGGTGGAACGAGCAGCCCTGCCGCAATCGCCTCCAGCAATATGTACTTCATGCAAGACCAATTGCCCGTCTGGGAATTAGGAACCATTCCTTTTAATAGCAAAGCAATTATTCAGCCGACAACTCCTAATTCGACCTCGTACATATCAGGCTATCAGCAGATTAGGGTGCCACTATCATCAGGTACCTTGACGTTTTTCACTGTACCACTCTTTCCGCAGCAGACACCGCATTTGGTGTCCAGTGGAGATTTTGCCAATGACACAGCTTCGCCAGATAACAACAATGCTACGCCGCCCAATGCAGTGCAAGTGCAATCGCAAGCCACTACCTCCAACCAATTATTCGCCGGGGCAGTGGCTTGCGCGATCTGTGGCTCGGTTAGTCAGGGCTACTCGGCGTCTTTACCAGGGGGCTATATCGAAGTCTGCAATAGACCGGGACTAGCTCTCAGCGGTACACCCCCCTATGATATGTCCAACAATATTTTCAATAAAGAAATGTACGGAGCTCCTGGCATATCTCTCGTCGTTCTTCCCGGGGGTACGGCGATCTTTTCCTGCGCACCATCAGTGGTATCGGATCCGCCCCCAACTGCTCCCTACTCGCCTGGACCAACATTGCTAGACGACTGGGCCACTTACAATACGAGCGGCGGCAGCCAACCACCTCTTTCAAACAGTAACTACAATTTTGGCACTCCGGCTCCGCTTAGTCCCTCAGCACTGGATGCTTCGATTTATATAGCAACATCTCCATCCAACCCGGCCCGTACGGCTACCATCGCCGATTTGCCTCTGTTGAGTCAAATCAATGCGCCGAATTACATCTCCCAAACCCAGAACAACTGCGTCTATATGATGATGACTACTGGCTGGATACAAAGCACTCCAGTTGACTGTCTGGACTGGATGCCTTGTATAGCCGCTACTTACCAGAGAGGCATGCCCGATACAACAAAAATTACAGGTGTCGGGCCAGATCTTTCCGGATATGGACCGACCTGGACAAATATTGATCTGTTGAAGTTAACACTGATCAATGCCTATCGGCAACAAGAAGTCCAGGCACTGAATCTGTATGCGCCAAACAGCCCGAATTATCCAGCCCCGTACAGTTTTATGAATTGTTCAACCGGAATTGGCGCATTTTTGAATATCGGTGCCTTTAACGAATGCCAGATCTCTCCCTTTGTTCAACCGCCGCCAGTAGCGGGCTGGGTTGATAGTCAATTAGCGAGTCAGATAGGTGGAGCTTCTCCCTGGTGGTATCTGCAGCAGATTTACAACGAACCAGGTGGCGCTTGTAGCGGCGGCACCAATCTCAACTTTCCAATGAATTATTCTCCCAACGGTGGCGGCTATACTGCTCCCGGTGCTGGGCCTTACCCAACGATAGCGCCGAGCGGTACTGTCTTTGCTGCCCTGTATCAGCGCTGCCAACAAATTCAACCATCGGTGACGCCGGCTGACGTCGCTCAGCTCCTTGATTCACAAGCTCTGCCCATGGGTCAAACTTTCTATATTTATTTGCCCCGTGCGGATCAAACCGGCAAAGGTGGACCAATCAATAAAGGATTGGTAATGGATACCGGTCCACCACCAGCATTCAGTGGCGTGCGTCCAGACGGCAAACCGCTTACCCCAGCCAATGAATGTTTCGGACAATACCCACTGTTTCCGAATTTGATCAATACGTGCAGCTGGCGTGACACATTAGTGGCCTATCCGGTCACATATTCAGCAACCAACGATGCTGATTGTAACTTTGAAGATCAGCTATACAACCAGGTCCAGTCAGTAGCAGGCTATGGACCTCTAACTGGAGATGATTATGCTTTATGGCAAGACTCATCTGGTGCCGGAAACCTGCTTGGACATCTAGAATTTGCTAACACCGTAAATGGTGCTAATAGTTTCGCTCAGCCGTGAATCCACAAATTATGAAATGAGGAATAAAACTCCATGTCCGCCCGATATAATCGCAAAAAAATAGGTGCCTCTCTAAGCGAGGCTTTAGCCGGCTTGTTTTTTTTCGTTCCAATAGCCTGTCTCGTCGTCGATATAACAGCAGCCGTCATTGCTCAAACGCAAAATGATGCACTAGCGAAACATGCCGCCAGGCAAGCCGCATCCGGAGCAAACCTTCCGCAAGCGTATGCAGCGGCAAATAATGTCGTCAGCGCCAGTCAAAGTACCTCTCTTTGCTCCAGTCCCACCTTACTCAGCTGCGCATTTGATAGCACCGGCACTAGTGTCACTTGTAAAACCCAAATTACCTGTAACCTTCCGGCCCCAATTCCCTTTTATGGTGGCCAAATTGTCTTTGGTTCCATTGACACAGAACCTATAGTCGGCCAGAGTCAGCCACTTGGTCTATCGACTGCACCTGTTACCGGTACCGGCGGCTGGTCCGGCAATAATGCCTTTCTCAACGTCACATTACCGGCCGGCACGGCCCCGACTATGATGGTTCCCAACAAATCTGCTCCGACCTTGCCAACTGGAATTGCCACATATTAGAGGGCAAATGGAAACTTGCTATGTGAAGCGTCGTCGGCGAGCCCCCGCTTCATGCTGGCGCCAATTTGGTTGTATCCTAATCTATCCACCAGTCAGCCAAATATTCGCGGAGACCCTTCTGGATAATGCCAGCCAAGGCTCAAAATTTAAAGCATGCCAACGAAACAAGCGCATCGTCACCGGTCGGCCAACTGATCACGTGTCTTTGGCTGAACATTGCTGTATACACAATTTTCTTAATCTATTTTCGCTTTGCTTTCTGCGCCGCAGACTATTTCAGCCGTAATCTCAGCAATGTCGTGCTTATTCCAGGGCTAAGCCTGCTCGTCTACACCTATTGGCGTGGCTTCAGGCTTTTGCAGGCATCCCCGCATATCTCTCTGCCGCGCATTGTGCTATTTGGTATAGCAACCTCACTCATCGCCTTGTGCATACCAAACTTCTATTCTTCCGATCTACTTAGCTATGTGAATTGTGGCTGGCAGCAAGCTCATTATCATGAAAATCCGTATACGAGACTAATCGCCGGTCTGCCAGGATACGACAAAGATCCAATGTTTTCCGGATTTTGGGTTTTAAATCCGTGCCCTTATGGCTTTCTCTTTGCCCACATGGCAAAGTGGCTCTGCCAACTCGGACAGGGAAATCTTACTGTCACAATATGGCTGTTCAAATGCGTGAATTTTTGCGCTTTTCTGGCCTTAGCCTATCTCATTTATTTCGGAGCGAAACGGCTTAAGCTAGCCCGTCCTGACTTGAGCCTGTACTTGTTTCTTTTCAGCCCAATGGTTTTGCTTCATTCCTTGGGCAATGGTCACAACGATCTTCTCATGACGTTCTTTGTCATGCTCGGATTCTTTTGCGGAGCAAACAACAACTTCGTCATAGCCATGTCGGCGTTAGTCGGTGGTATTTTGATCAAGTATGTCTGGTGTCTTGCGCTTCCTTTCTTCTCACATTATATTTGGCGGCGAGCTGGTCTTTGGACACTTGTCCGTAGTCTGGCAGTAGGAAGCGCCACCTTTTTCATCTGTTGCTTTAGTTATCTGCGCGACTGGAACCAATTTCGCAACGACGAGATTGAAGAAAATCTGGCAGTCAATGCTAATTCCTTGCCTGCCGTATTTGAACAACTCTCACTGACAATGAAACATGCTGTCTTTCACGACCACCTACCGAAGTGGTTTTCATCCGATCTTGCCGTACTTTTAACAGTCACCAAATTTTTGCTTATTGTCTCATTTGCTTTATGGGCTGTGTGGCTGTTTTGCCGAGTTGTTCAAAGCGGTCGCGATTATTCGTATACGCGCATGCTTGAAATATGCGTCTTGGCCGTATTATTAGCCGTGTGCCTGATCAGCAGCAAATTTTATCCCTGGTATATCGTCATGTTTTTTCCGGTGGCCCTTTGGTTGCCTGAAGATAGCGAGGTCCGCCGCCTGGCGTTAACGCTAAGTTGTTCACAACTTTTTGCTGTTACTTTGCTGGGCCATGGCCACATCAATAACTTTCTCTTGTTGACTGCTTTGCCGTTAATCATCTTCTTCATCCGCTCCCGGAAACAAACACAGCCAGAAGCAAAAGTCACCTAGAGTTCACAACTTCCTAGGCTAATTATCTATTGCCCGGTGTAGTGAAACAAAAGCAGCAGTCTGCCACCATGTGGTCCGGTATTTAAAGGCGTTAAACTGGTCATCTGATAACCGTACTTCATGTGTTCTAAAATTGCTTCGGCCACATAGTCCGCTGGCTCAATCAGTTGAATGATGTATGGCGGTTGCTCGACGAATTCCTTGGTCACCGGGTCAATAATGTCCTTCAACTTGGCCATTCTTGATTTCCTCCTTATCTTCGCGCTCGTCCTTAACCATCGATATTAGCAGTTTGTCTCTTCTTCTTTTGCATCTACGCCAAATAAGAAGAATCCTGCAATTGCTAAAAAAACCAAAAAGAGAGCACAACTGAAAATCACCTGCGCTGTCCCAAAATGTGCATAGAGAGGGGCCGCAATCAGCAATCCAAGGGCCCAGCCAGTACTCGAAAGAATCATGCGGAATGAAAATATCTTACCTAGATGCACAGACGGCAGCTCAGTTTGCAATACGGTTATCGTGGGCAGAACGCACATCGGCCCTCCAATGGCCGCAAACGCCGCGCCGAACATTGCCGCTGCCAAATTGGGTATGAGTGCGAGCACGACAAAGCCGATTCCAAGAACGCCATAGCCAAGGCTGATGAAAAGCCTCTTTCGTCTCAGTCGCATATGGCTAATGAAGATGTTACTGACGACATTTCCAGCACCGTAAGCACCGGCAATCAATCCATATTCAGTGACACTGCCGTGAGGTAACTGGCTAACCCAAATGGGAACGCCGACCGTAAATGCGCAAGACCATAGCATATCTTTCAACGACTCGCTAACAAGTATCCAACAAATTGACCGATGGGCAAAGACAAGCTGCATACCATTTCGCAAATCAGAGAAAATGTGTTGTTCCCTGATATTTTTGCCTTTTGATACATGCCAACCGATGTGCGAACCAATTGAAGCAATTGCTGCCGCAGAGATGAGAAAGCTGACCGCATCCAGTGTGAAAAAATGCTGAATGGGCATGAACGCGATCAATGAGCCGGCCAAAACTGGACCGACCGCGCGGGCTATTCTCTGAGTTATGTCGATCAAGCCGTTCATCGGCAAAATTGCGCTTGTCTCTACAAGTGCCGGCAATGTCTTTAACAAAGCGGGCTCAAAAAATGCTCCGAACATGCCAATGACAGCGCTCACCAACACCAGATGCCAAATATTTACCGGCCCCTGAGCGGCAAAAACGGGCAACGTTAAAACCGCCGCGAATCTTGCGAGATCTGCTATGACCATAATCGCCGGGCAACTGTTACGGTCTGCACAGACACCGCCTATTAGACCAAAACAAATTCGAGCGATGGCGATCGCTGCCACAACAAATGCTGCTCGGCTGCCAAACCAATGAACACTCAACCACATGGCAGCAATCAGATACAGCTGGTCACCGATAGCCGAGAGTACTTGGCTTAGCCAAAGAGCAGCGAGCCGGCGTTGCTTAAGGAGGTAGAAATACTCCAAGATGTCTCCATCTCAACATCAACAACATAGGCAATGAACCGATAGCATCATGCCCACAACGCATTGTGCCACCACATCTGAAGCGCGGGACGCTCCAATGATAACAGGCAGGCTCTTGGGCGGATTATGGATGGATCGGTATGCAAAGTCGCATATGCAAAGGAACACGATTAGGCAATGTTTCGATCACTAAATAACACAAAAGTAATAGATGCCTGCGCCGATTCGGCTACCATGCATCTCATATAATGCATCTGGTTGCGTGATGGGACTGGTTGGTAATGGATCCTCGCAAAAAGTTTTTCGTGTCCGCGGGCATGGTCCTTGGATTGGTTTTCGTATTGCCTCCTTGGCAGCAAGTCTGCGAAATTGAGACTGGCGATCAGCTGCGTGCCTATCGTTTTTGCGGTTACCATTTGGCTTTCGACCCGCCGGCTTTGGAAAACAGCGACACTTATCAGTTTGGCAAAAATTGGGTTCAGCCCGATTACCGTCTGATGGCCATTGAGGCAATTGGCATCTTTAGTATCTGGTTTTCTCTCTGGCTGCACAACGACTAGAAAAGCAGCATCGTATTCAGTGCGCTACCTTGCCCTGATGTGGGCCTTTCTAGTATGTACTTGTGATCACAACCGCAGTTCCGTAACAAAGAACCTCGGTCGCACTGCTGTCACCACCAAGCTCAGAAGCGTCATAGCGAACGCCTATAACAGCGTTGGCTCCCATTGTCCGCGCATGTTCAATCATTTTATCGAAGGCGTGTTGTCGAGCGGTTTCGCACATTTCTGCCAGCGGTGCAATATTGCCACCCACCAGCATTTTCAGTCCACCCATTAAGCCTTGCGTAATCGTCGGCGAACGAACAATCAAGCCGCGTACCAAACCCAGATATTGCTTAACCTTATAACCTTCAAAATCCATGGTTGTCGTTACTTTAATCTCCCCGGCATTAGAATATCCTTGCATTTTCCGTCCTCCTATTAGACATGGCCGGATCATACAAGCTTGTTATGAAAGCATTTATAAGTTATCGTGTGAGATCTTGACTTCGCCCGACATCTTGGCTTCAAAAATTACTCAGAAACAGTGCGCACCTAACTGTTATGATTCTCCAACTCAGCCGGAGGATAGCCAAAATGTTAAAAACAACACCGCGCACTGCCATTATATATGGTATCAGCATCGGAACGATGCTGCTTTCGGCGTCGCCAAATTTCGCCGCCACTTCCAAAGGAAAATCAGTTGACGCCGCGTTTGGCGAAGGGCATATATTTCACGGAAATGTATCGACTGAAACCGCCGAAGGTGAGAAGCAGCTACTTTCTGGAAAGTATGATGACGCATCGTCATCATTCCGGAAAGCCTTGAACAAAAACTCCAAAGACATTTCAGCGCTGGATGGACTTGGCTTTGCCCTGGGATTGCAATTCAAATTAGACGGCGCCGATCAGCAATTCGATAAAGCGATCAAGTTAAACGCCAAAGATCCGCTCGCCCATGTCGGCAAGGCTTTCATCAAACTGAATCGCCTCCAATCCTCGAACATGACCATCATTAAGCAGCGCAGCAGTTACTTGTCGGCAGCCGAATCGGAATGTCAAACAGCTCTAAGTCAAGATCCGGGAATGCCGGAAGCGTTGACAGTTTTAGGCATGATCAAGAAAGAGCAAGGCCTTTTGAATGAGGCGATCTCTGACTATACCAAAGCGCTAACCACAGACCCTAAATTTGCTGTTGCATACACCCGGCGAGGACTTGCTTATCTCGATCAAGGTAATTACGTCTCAGCTGAGCAAGATTTGAAGCAAGCGATTTCGTTGCGGTCGGCTAATGCCGCAGCCCATTACGGCCTTGGCCGCGCCTATTTGGGAGAAGGACGGATCGATGATGCGTTGAAAGAGCTGAACACGGCCCTGTCGCTGAACCGCAACAGCGCCCCGATCCACATCGCCCTGGGTGACGCCTACAACAAACAAGGAAATACCGTAGCGGCTTTGTCTGAGTACCAAAAGGCAATTGCCATCAAATCAGAGAATACAGACGCTTATATCCGCATCGCCGACATTTATGAAGACCGCGGTGATTTAGAAATGGCGCTAGCCGATCTGAGATCGGGTCTCGTTTTGAATCCAAGCAACGAATCTCTACATAAGAGAATCGCCGATACCAATCTCCGCCTGGAAAAATTTGACAATGCGATCAAGGAATACACCGCCGCTCTCGACATCACTCCTGGCGATGCCAGCGCGGTCAAGGGCTTAACCCGTGCGTATCTGCTCAAATCTCAAAAGGATGCCTCGGGAGCATTTTTCGTCTCCAACAATTATGAGGAAGCAGAACGCTATATCCAAAGGGCGATTCAGCTCAATCCGAATGATCTCGAACTGCGGCTGGCCGAAGCCAAATTCCAAGCCATGTCTGGTAAGACAGTCGACCTCTCCACAATTGGCACACCACACAATGACGCGGAGAGAGTCGCATACGCCGAAGCGCTTTTAGCTCAATTGAAATACGATGAAGCGGCTCAGCAAATGCAAACAGTAATTAACAATCAGACTGACCCCAAACAACTCTTCGCTCTAGCCGATCTATCGCTGATGATCCATGACCTCACCAGCGCGACAATCGCCTATCAAAAAGCGGACAGCTTCCCCAACTGTGATGAGCGTGCCAAGCGCGGACTGAACGCTGTGGCTAAAGTGAGAGCCGACTCGCAAAAGAGCTTGAATTTGGCCAATGACTTGTCCAAACGAAAACAATTGGCCAGCAGCATCGATAATTATCGCCAAGCTGCCTACCTGAATCCTCGCCTGGCCGACGCTCATTACGGTTTGGCTGAGGCTTTGAAAAAGTATTACGCAAAAGATCCTGCTCATTTGAGAGAAGCGGCGGCGCAGTACAAAGCCTATGTTGCGCTAACACCCAACTTGCCGGATAAGGACAAAGAAAAGATCCAAAAAACAGCCGAAAAGTGTATCGAGAAAGCTTACGATATCGAGAAGAAAACCTCGAACGGATAAGCCGGAGCGGCTAGTTTCTAGCTAAATCCTCTCGCCGAAAACTTTGGGCTGTACTCCCCGCTCAGCTATTTCTGACTGATCGGTTACCTTGGCGACCATATCCGCATTGGTCAATTCAGCCATCAAAGCCTCGGCACAGCTCAAAAGAACTGCATTGCGGCTAAGAATGGCGTTGTTGTAGTTGTCGGCGGCCAAGATCGCCTCTTGATGCAATCGCTCAAAGCGGCTCTCGAACCGCCGATCGAGATAAACTTCTTTGAGAAGTTTCTTTTCTTCTGGCCCGCCAGTGCAAGCAATATAAACGAATTGTGCGGTTTGAGCAGCCGGTGAAGCCATTGTCGGGCTAAAAGCAATGATGCTCAGGCTCGTGTTGATCAATTTGGACGCACCCCGGGAAAAATTGCTGATGTGATTGTATCGGTGAAGTCGTGCCTCGATTTCTTTAACCACGTCGTCATCTGCAAGAGAGCCAGACAAAATCTGCGCTGTTTTCCGTTCAACTGTCAACACATCCCAGGTATCTCGCTCAAAGCTCGACTCCGGTACCTTTATCTGCTTGGACCAGGCAATCAGAGTCTGCACGCCCTGCTCGGCCTCGTCTTTGCCGACAAGCGGTATCATTTCCGCCAGCCCACTCTCGATCGCTTGTTTTCTCTTTTGTTCGTCAGTAAAGCCAAGCCCCATGGCCACTTCCATCACCGCGCAAGTCAGTTGAACATGGGCGGCGTCCGGACGTTTTTGCCGGACAAATTCGACCGCCGGCTTGCTCTTTAACTTAAGCTTTTCCTCGAGAATAACGTCAGCCGCTTCACTGGAAGACTCGAATCCTTGATAGGACGTCATATATTGCAGCATGTCCTTTGATTTGCCGACGAAAAGAGTCCATTTCTTATTGTGATATTTAGCCTTGCTTTCGAGTAGATCTCTAGCTGTATCCCTCGCTACCGCAGTCTCTACCAAATGATCGATGACCTGGCCGGGACCAGGCAGACTGAATAACTGTTCGTAGACCGTCACCGAACCTTTGAGCTCAATTTTTGATTGAACCACTGGATGGGCACTAAAGACAGAAGGCTCTAAGGCTGGCAATGAAAAGCTAGGCAGCTCTCGAAATAAAGGCACCGGCGCGGCTGCCTGGCATTCGATCGGTGTTCTTACCTCGCTTGCCTCGTGGGCGGTGGCAGGTATACAGACGGCCATTGGCACAAGACTTGCGCCCGCAAAAAGTAGACGCATCCCGCTCAGTCGCCGTCTTCTGACAATATAAGTTTTCATCATATTTTCTCCAATGCCAGCGCCGACTCCGGCGGCCATAAGCCGCCTGAAATCAAGGTTTAGACATGACGAAAAGGGATCCTAATTCTGATTATAAGCTGTGATTGGCATTTCGAGGGGGTCAACGAGAAGAGAGAATATTTAGCGCACCGAGCTTAATCGTCAATCGGTCTCTATCGTCAATCGGTTACCAACGCCAAAGGAGACTGATCGGCTCGAGCAATTGTTCCAAACCAAAAATGTGAGAGCTAGCGAATGGTACACTTTAGTGCGGCTTTGGACTGAGCCAAGATTGGAAGGGTTGTTAGAGGAACAGAGCAAAAGTGATTCGCAGCATCTATTTCACGACGTTGTCGCTGGCGCTTTTCTTGGTCATCCAGCCACCAGCGTTGTCTCAAGCACAGACCGGATCACAGGCGACCGCTCAAGAAACTTCACCGCCCTCCCTGGAATACTCTGCTCCGAAAGCGCCGCCGCCTCCGGCTGCACCGGCCGCTGGGACCGATGCGGCCCACACAACACAAAGTCAGGCCGAGCCCACAACACAGCCCGGTGCGGCGCAGCCACCATCGCCAGTCTTCGCGTCCAGCGAACCACTGCCGCTACTAGAGCCCTACGACGACGAGCAAGAGCTGTCTGAACAGGCGGACGTCAAAAATCAACGTCGCTTGCCTTTGCAAGGAATTCAACAATTTGAAATAACCGTAAATATGGTCGTGGTAACCGCGGACAAAAAAGTGATCGATGATAAGGCGGTGCAGTCAATTGGCGCTCTGGTTTCGAACAAATTGACTACGGCCGGTTTCGCTGTCCACCCGCAGACTGGGGCATCGAAAATATACCCGCACTTGACTGTCTACGCCCTGGGTGAGACTGCTTCGGCTAGACCGAGAATGGACTTCGTCATTGCTGTAACCGACATAGTTCGACTACTTCGTCAGCCCGACCGGGCATACGAAACTATCATTTGGAAGCGCAGCGCCAAACGGCTTTTTACCCCAGACCTCAACGCGCAGGCTGAATTCGATCGATTGACAGATGCTTTGATCCTCGATCTGATTGCAGCCAATCCTCGCGTACCGTGATCGGCGGTTATTGCCGTTCTTTGTTGACGGAAGCAATATCAGATGAACTGGCCAAGACCAGGGCGATCTGCTCAAGAAATTTCTCGCCGCCCTTCCCATTCAAATGGATGGTGTCTTTGAAATCATCTCGGCTGAAAACATTCGCCATATCCAAGTTGACGAACTTGCCGCCATATTTTTTCACGGTTCGCGATAGCTCTGTCAAATATGAATCGTAGACTTGCCGTGACAAGAGTGCCCGATTTTCGGGCAACAGCGGTGAATTACCGACAACCAAATAGATGCCTTCCGATTGGCATAACTGGCAGAGCCTCTCAAAAAACTCTAACTGTTGAACAAAGGTCTTCGACTTGAATTGACGATAGCGTGCTCGATATTCAGCCATGTTCGATTTGAACTCAGGGTTCTTCGGATCGTAGGGATGTTCGACGATCTCATCAGCGGCAAAGTCTTCCGGCAATTCAGTGAGTGACATTTTGCGAATTGGTTCCGGCGTGCGAATGGAATTGTAAGTCTGCGGCAGAATCTTACTCAAGCAAGAGTGCGCTGCCTGTTGTTGCCAGGTCATCAACTCCCATTTATGCCCGTAGCCAGCCAAGCCCTTAGTGCAAAGAAAGTCGAGCTTGTCCCAGAGAGAACTTCGACAAGACCATTCAAAAGAACCAATTCCATCAAACTTGCTCATTATTTTGTAAATGTCGCTCGTCGATGGGTCACCGAATGTGGCATCACAAAAATCGCGCGGAGTGAGGCTGAAGTATATCGCCTTCGGCTTGGCTCTGTTGACAAACAAAGTCTTTACTAAAAAGTATGCGTCGGAAGGCATCTCGCCTGGTATCGCCAGACAAAATGAAGTCTTGTACGGACTACCCAAATCAATTAGCTTCCTCTCGAGAAATTCGCTTCGATGGGTGAGCAACTCTTGCTTGTCTGTCTTTAGAAATGTGGCATCCGCACGACAAACAGCGGCGGTCATATCTGAAGCGCCAAGCAACAAAAGATCAGGTGTTGAAGTCTGTCGCAAAAAATCCTTAATGGCCCACCAACTTCTGCTTCTGTAGGGCGCATCAAAAGTCAGGGTCAAGTCTTGATTGTGCTCGCCGAAAAAGCCGAGGCGGCAGATTAAATCGATAACCAGAAATAAGACTGCGGCCCAGGCGATGTCGCTGCGCGATAGCTGTTTCAGCCAATTTTTCAGATGATTCGATTCGGTCATCTCCAGAGCCTATCAGAATTGGAAATAAATGAAGCGCGGCGATGTGTCGGGAGCAAAGGCGGTAATTAAAAACATGAGCACCGCGGCATAAGCCGCTTTCAATAAGCGCGGTGATCGCTTGAGCGGCAACTTTTGCAATCTGCTTGCTACTATCTGTCCGATCAAAAATGTCGGCAGCAAGAGATAAATGCTGGGAAAGATGAGCGGGTAGTTGACGTTGATAAGAGTGCTCAAGTTGTCTGTGGACGGCATCAACGCGTCAACAAAAAGCATTTTTCTGACAATCAGGAGGGATGAGGCAGTATTTGCCGCTCGAAAAATGGCCATGCCTATAGTCGTGACTACAAAGGTCAAAAATATAGAGAAAAGATGTCCAGGACGGCTATCAAAGAATCCTAATATGTGCGGGTAAGCCTGACGGACTAATTTGAACTCTCTGTGCAGCGCCAGGCACGCACCCTGATAAAAGCCCCAAACTATGTAATGAAATTCGGCACCGTGCCAGAGCCCACCTAACATCATAGTGATAATCAAATTGCGGGCAGCATTCGTCCGTCCAGTGCGAGAGCCGCCAAGCGGGATGTAGAGATAATCCCTCAACCACGTCCCAAGAGTGATGTGCCACCGCCGCCAAAATTCAGAAATACTGCTAGCCAGATACGGGAAATCGAAATTGATCGGCACTTTGAAGCCGAGTAATTTGGCCGCGCCACGAGCGATGTCGGCGTAGCCACCAAAGTCGAAATAAACCTGAAAGTCAAAGGCCAGCGCAAAAATCCACATGTCAGCACCGCTGAATAAATGGGGATTGGCAAAACCTCCTTGCACAAATAAAGCGAGGTTATCCGCCAAGAGAACTTTCTTGAAAAGACCGCCGAGAATCAAAAACATCCCATCGTCAAACTCTTTAAGAATAAAGGAACGCTCAATTCTCAGTTGCGGCACGAAGTCTTGAAAGCGCTTGATTGGCCCGGCGATCTGTGTCGGAAAAAAAGCGGGGAACAGGGCGAAAGACATGAAGTCGTGAACAGGTTCGCTGCCCCGGTAAACGTCGATTACATAATGAACAAACTCGAAAACGAAAAACGAAATGCCCAACGGCAAAATAATATTGATCGGCAGTTTGTCAAAATTGGGCAACCACGGCTTGGTTATTAGAGCTATCGCATCCTCCATGAAATAGAAATATTTGAAGTAAGCAAGCGTGCCGATATTTACCGCTATCGCGCTAAACATCCAGATTTTTTTATGCGATTGAGAAAGCCAGATCTTTTTGCCAAACCAAAAATTGGCCACGGTTAAGCCCAGAATTAAGAAGAGATAGACTGGCCGCCACGCCATATAGAAAATGTAGCTGGAAACGAGCAAAATCGGGATTCGCCAACGGGGCTTTGCTAGCCAGTAAGCGATCAGAACCACTGGGAAGAAGACGGCGAACTGCAAGGAGTTGAAATTCAATTGCCAATCTCTCGAATAACTAAAACTTTGATCTATGTCAGGGCTTAGATATCAGGGCTTAGATCTATGCCTGGCGATAATAACCAGGGTCTTGCCAGCTGGTTTTTTAAGTGTTCTTCATTGCTGTCTATGGTCGTCTTTCGACATATTGGCTCTATCCGCACGGCACATGCGATTCCGGCAATTACCGACACCACGAATGTAGACTAAAAGTTACAAGTAAATTATCTTTAGCAGAGACAACGAAAGCCGTATTAACTGGTGTTCGTCTAATTTACCCAGCTCAAGCCAGAGCAAGATTGATGGTCACGGTTTAAAAGAAAAGCCAAAGCAGCTTCTCAGCTCCCGCCGTTGGCCATTACATGGAAGTCGGGACATGATACCGGACTCGACACCACGAATGCCAATTTCTATTTCTAAAAGGCCGATGATAAAAAAGACAAAGCGTATTAGCAAATGAAAGATGTTAATTCAATCGGCTGACGTAGTATCAAATCTAGTACCACGCTATGTCATCTCAAAATATATACGCCAGGCTGCCTTCGTCTGATAACCAGCGGCCAAGGTAATTCCACGTAATAGTGAACGCGTTAGCAATGTGATCAGCTAAATCATGCTGACATCCGCCGGTTGTAATGATGCGATCTTAACCTGTTTTTTACGTCGACGTTGGAACATGCACGATATCGCCAACTAGAGACATTGTCGGAACAACTAAGATGGTGACGGAAAAACCTGATTATTTTTGCTCTACATATAACGTGTAAAATCACAGAGAAATCGCTGTTCCACAGCCAAGATCTTTGGACACTGCGGTCGCCATAGCCCCCCATCTGGTAATCCTGCGCTTCTTTGTTATTTAACCAGTCACCGCCGCAAAGAAGTATCTCTTGAATTCCCTCGATAGAAGCGAAGAGAAAACCCCATGCAACAAGCAAAAGTTTGGCAGAAAACAGGTTTTATCAGAACTATTTCCTTCGGCACTGCCCTTAGTATCGTTCTGCAGATAACTAGTTGCTACGCAATCGCTTACGCCGACACGACAAGTGGTCCGCCTGCCAGTACTGCGGTGCAGTTGGCCAGCGCAGATATACCCCCAGTGCCACAAACAACTGGGACTGAAAAAGCGAGTGAGAACCAGCCGCCGCCATCTGCAGCGTTACGCGACCCGATCAAAAGCTCATCTTCGGAAGCAACGGCCGGCAAAGAGCCAAATAACCAACCTTCAATTGCCGCGGCTAGTGCGCCAAGCAGTTCCACGCAAGCCGGTAACTCTCAACCTAGTCCGAGCGCTGCCACCGGCGGCAATAAATCGATAGTCGCTCCTTCACCACTACTGCAGGGGCAGATCATTACAGAGACCAATGATCCAGTCGAAAGACAAACGCGCGATATTATCCTCAAAATTTTCGAACTCGAGCGACTCAATACATATTTCCGGATCGAATCCACAAGGCAAAGCAAATGGCGAAAATGGCGCTTGCTTGTTTCCGAAGAGGCAGCCGCCATTGGGGTCGCTGCCGGCATTCTGGTGGCAGTGGAACAATCGCTGCGTTCATTGCATACCGGCTACAAATTCCACGTTATTCAATTCGGACCGTTGTTCCCTGGCGGACTGCTCTATGCAAAAGTTTTCAGACCACCAGGCAAGACGGTGCTTGAGCACGCCTTTATCGCTGCCCTCCCGGGCGTTTGGTTCGCGGTGGGAGTTGAGCTTTTTGAGCTGAGCGAAAACTATTTTACTGATTGGAAAACGAGACAAAAAGGCTTTGATCCGAAAACGACACGCATCAAAGCCAAGCAATTGCAAGATCAGATAGATGGAATGCTTGCCGAGCGCAACAAGCTCGTTCTCGCGTCTAATGTCACCGCGCCGGAAAAAGATATTGAAAATGCAGAGCAAAAGGTGCTCACTGACCTGCGTGATATCGCTGTGCAAGAGTACATAAACTATTACGTCGGCGCTCGCCGCCTGCGAACGTATCAAAATATGTTCTACTGGCTGGATCTTGGCGAAAAAGTGACTGGCGTACTTTCTCTGCAAGAAGGGTTAGAAGCGGTGCGCCGAAACAAAACCAAAATCCTAACTCAGTTTGGTTGGTTACAACTTGTCTCCGCCGCTTTAGTTGAGCTCACCCCTCCCCTGGCCAAACTTTACAGTGGCATTCGCGCTCACATTTCCCAAAGATTCATCGATAGCTATATGAACGGTATTCCGTCGTTAATGGCCGAGAATCTCGATGCGGACCGTAAACACTTACAGGATTTATATTTGAATGCTGGAGCCGCCCGCGGTCAAACTCTGCTCAATAATTTGATTGCCAGAGACGCGTTATACCGAATGGAAACCGAAACTTTCTATGCACTTCAAGCAATGAAGAACAGAGAAAAGGACGAAGAAAGAAGACAATTCAAATGGACGATGTTCATTAGAACGCTGGCCTGCGTATCCAAGGCGAATTTCGGTATTTGCACCGGGCTTCTCATTGGTGATGGTAGACAAACCGCTCCGCGTAAAATAACCGAGCTTTTGTTCGCTGGCACGCTCCCGTATGAGGTGGCGCTGGATGTGAACGTTTTGGACAAATTCAACACTTTCTACCGACAGGAAAAGAAAGAAGGGCGACTGAAATCTGAGAACGAGCTGCCAGGACAGATCTACCGAGCGCGGCTAGAGCGACTGGACCAGGAGCAGGGTGTAATAGCACCAGCCACGCCGAAAGGCACGCCTAATCCGTAATTGTTTACATAACTGCCCGAGAACCGTAGCGGATCTCGGTAATTGCTGTCGCGCGCGCCACCGCCGCGCCAATCCGTAATCGCTCTGCGATACGGGAAACCGTCACCATTGTCCTGTTGAAAGATGACAGGCAGCATTTATACCAGTATAAATGCTGCCACCATATCGGTAATATTTTTGCAGTGAAAATGCCAAGCTGTGCTAGGCTAGGCATTGAAATCCGAGACGTTACCTAGACCAAAAAATGTCCGTGGCTAAATTCCATGCAGTTTAGTTTAGTACCGAATACGGTGCTGCGAGATAGATGAGTGACAATGCCAGACGAGAAGAACTAAAAAACTTCCTGCGTACTAGACGGGCTAGACTCTCGCCAGTCGAATTCGGCTTCCCCAATGGCACTCGACGCCGTACACCAGGACTGCGCCGGGACGAAGTCGCGCAATTAGCCAACATCGGTACAACTACCTATACATTTCTAGAGCAGGGTCGCAACATCAATGTATCGACCAATGTGTTGGATAAATTGGCCGCTGTCTTGAAACTCAACGAACAAGAAAAGCAACACCTGTTCCGACTTGCGATCGGCGAGTTGCCGAGAGTTAGTCCAATATCGAATACGCCATCAATTGCCTTGTTAACAATGTTGGAAAATCTGGGCGTCTGTCCGGGACTGATCCTCAACTATCGGTTTGATGTAATCGCTAGAAACCGAGCGGCTGACTTGGTATTTGGTTACAGCGATAACATGCCGGAGTTGGAACGAAACGTTCTCTGGCGATTAGTACACGATCCTCGGCGCAAAAGTTTCTACGAAAATTACGATGACTATTTCAATCATGTCCTGGCCTATTTTCGTTGGATGTCTACTAACTACATGGAGGACAGTGAGTTAAAGCACTTCGTCGAACAACTCAAACAGGCAAGCGAAGAGTTTAGGGACGCTTGGTCCCAACACGCGGTCTTTGACTCGTCGATGCTTAACCATACGCTGCAATTGAATCATCCTCGACTCGGCCCTATTAGTGGCAGTTACGTTCTTTTGACGATCTTTGGCTATCCAAACTTTACCGTTTGCATCTTCACGCCCTGTCCTGAAACGGACAGCGCTGAAAAAATCGCGAGAGCGCTAGATCTGAATGGCTACAACCGCTGACTTCTAGCCGATAGCTTCTTTCTGAGACGCTCTATTCACACCAAACTCGACGTAATGCAATTCGCTCAACCCCAAACGTTGTAGAGTCATTCTAGCCCGATGTACGACGTAGGGGTTTTCGTCTTTAACCAACGATTCCAATGATTCGACTGGCGCGTTGTGATTCTCGGCAATGCTGTAGCGAACATCTGGGTTGGGATCTTGCGCAAGCATATAGACTATGGCACGTGGGGTGTTCGGATTTTCGGCTACCGCCGACCGCACCTCAGCGGACTGATGCCGAGCTAACCTCTCCAACATGGCTGGCAGCGCCTGCGGATTTTCGGCAATGCGCTCCAACAAAAGTGGTGGCGCTAGATACGATATATCATCTAAAACTGTGCCAGGCGCGTTAGGATTGGTGACAAGATGCCAAAGCGGACGAAGTTCGTCTCTCAGTCGCTCTCTTTCACAGTTGAAACACCGCTCTCGACTTCGATCATGGTGGTCGACAGGCATAAAACCGCTTCCTTGATCGCCCCTAATAGAAAGGGACGGCATACCAACTCGCTTGGGTCCGCAAATACCGAACTTTGGGTTACAGGACCACCTCCCCATATCTCATGCTATCGAAGCCATCGCCGTGTTTATGTTAGGCAGCAGTATATTTTCTGGTGGCAAAACTTAGCCAATTAGAAGGGTACCAGAGATTGGTCACAATTTATATCAAATTCGCGTATACTAAGCGACCACTTTGAGATGGCACGGCTGGCTTTCCTATAGTGAATTATGGGTTTTGATAACAATGACAACGTTACGGCTCGGTAATAATTGGTATAAGGCACTGTAGAGGTGCTTCGGCAGGGTCGGGCCGAGGTAGCTGGGTATGCGCTCTGGTGGCGGTTCGAGTAAATTTCCTCAAAATGGCTCGACGATTGGCGGGGAAAGCGAGCAGTACGATATTTCGTTCGCTTATCGATACCACTGGGGTGTCCCCGAAAAAAAAGTACGGGAGGCGTTGAAGGTTTTGCTGTTTAACGGGTTAGCGGAGTCGCCAGGCAAGGCTGCAACAAAAGCGCTTGAAAGCGAAAAGAAGAACGCAGGACAAGACGAAGCTGCGCGCATTCGTTGGCTCCTCGCGATCAACCCGAACACACCACCGCCAGTACTAGATCATTTATCTAAATACGATCAAGCCCACTTGCTGGAAAGAATTGCGGAAAATCCACGTACCCACGTTACTACTTTAGTCAAGCTTTCGTCTCATCCTGAGCCGCAAGTAAGAGCTTCCTGCGCGGAGAATACCAACATTTCTATTAAAACGGTGTGGCGTCTTGCGCGCGATTCTAGTGCTGATGTCAGACTTCGGTTAGCAGAGAGTTATACAATACCTCTAGCCGTACTGCGGGTCCTGTCCGAGGACGAAAATCCTTATGTGGCCTATCGTGCTCAGCGGACGATGCGTCGATTGTTAGAAGAATTAGGCAGCTTACGAAGTGCTTGAGTCTGAGAGTTTTGCACGCCACCGGCAGCAAAACTTCTAAGATCGGCCGGCTATCGTTCTTTCGATTTCTTAAAACGCTACTGGCAGAAGAGTTTGGATTTTGCCTGTGGCTCAAGGTCACATTAATGGGCAAATATCTGACGCATCTAGGCATAACGCAACTAGGTTCCTTTTTTTCGCAAATTGGAACTAAACACAAGGATGCCCTTGCCGTTCGCGCTTGCGCAAGGAAGCGTCATATTTTTCTCCATTAATCTGACATGGTGCCGGCCCAAAAAATTTTGATGGGGCACTCAGCCATTTGAACTTTTCCTCAATCGGCAACGTTTGATATATGGAGAGAACAACTGACATGAGGAAGACTCAAAATGAAGATCGGTCCAACCGCCTTAATTCGTTTGCACTTATACAGAATCCCATCGAATAAGCCTTTTTCGACTAGAGACTTCTTGAGCTACGGGCTGCGTAACTCGATTGATCAAGCGCTGAATAGAATGGTCAAAAACCAACAGCTCATTCGACTGACTCGAGGAATCTTTATAAAGTGGGCAACAAAGCCAAACTTGCCATCTGCTTTCGATGTTGCAACGACAAAGGCACGCGCATTTGGAAAAGAGCTGCTAATTCATGGTGCACAAGCCGCTCAAAAATTCGGTATCACCGCTGACTCAAATAAGCAACCGATTTTCGGCGCAATGGGCCGAACAACTGCTTTCGCCTTCGAAAACACTAAGATCCACCTGAAAGGCATCTCTCCGCGAGATGCTAAGCTACTCGATTCTTTGCCAGGACAGGCCATTAGGGCGATACGACAGATGCGACGAAAATGCAACGTACAACGCGATCTTGCGTTTGTAATGAGCCAGCTCGGTAAAATCGATAGAACTATTTTGCGCGAATCAGCATGGCTAATGCCCGATTGGATGTCCAACGCGCTGATCAAATCGAATCGCTAAATCGGAAAGCACTAAGCAAGGCTTTTCTGGCGCAGCCTGAGGATGCGATTCAGCTCAGATTGAATTTCTCCTTCCACAAAACAGGTCTGGCTCTTCGCCATTTCTTCTAGTTTGTCGCGGTTCTTCTCGACTTTGTAGGTAAGTGGCTTGCAGATAGTTACTTGCCATGGCACCGGGAAGGAGGCAAAATTGAGAGGAAACGGCAGCCAGGGAAAAAATGGCGTCGCCATGAACGCCGGTAAGCCAAGCAGTTTTTTTAGTCTTTTGAAGCTCAAGATGTTTGGTATGGCTTCCTCGCATCCGACCGTAGCCATTGGATAAATCTTTACGCCTTGCTCAATCGCTGGTAGCAGTCGAGTCCAGTCGAATTCGCGCAAACGATAGCGCTCAGCAAACGGCTTATTGACTGCCTGTAGCCCCTCTGGAAAAATCGCAACCAGCTCGTTTTTGTTAAACAATCGCTTTAGGTTTTCAGACGACCAGGGCACAAATCCTAATTCGAGCAAGGCAGTGCGAACACGCGCATCGTCTATCCAATCCATATCCGCCACTATGCGCACGCGTCTTGGATGCGCATTGCGCGACATCATGGCATAAATGAGCATGAGCGCAGGCCAGGGTACGACGCCGCTCGTATTACCTACGATTAGCGCAGCTTCGTCGTTGGCTACCGCATCCAGACCGGACATTCGAACTTGCCACCAGTCCTGGTATAAGAATGCAAGCAATGGTTCAGCCCAGGCCAACTGGCGCATGTCAAAACCAAAGTCGTCTCCCTGGCGAACAGTTTCTTTGATGTATTGCCGGTATCTCTCGGTGAATTTCGGCACTGCTTGCTCTCCAACTTCAATTCCATTTGGTCTTGATCTGCGATCTATTCGTCTTCATCGGCATCCCAACCGGTAAACATTGACTTTCGCTCGCGCAGTAACCGGTTCAAATCGCGCTGAATCTCATATTGGATTTCGCGAGCTATCCGCAATACAAGCTTGCGATCGTTTGCTTTCTCCGGCGGATAATCGAGTTTCATTGGCGGGTGTATATTGATCAGCCAGCGCACCGGTAAGGGAAAGAAATAGAGGGGGAAGGGCAGCCACGGGAAAGTCGGTGTAATGGGGTAGAAGGGAAATTGGATAAGTCTGCTGAGCTCCTTGATGTTGATAAAATTCGGAAAAATTTCGTCACCGCCCACGGTGGCAACAAGAACGATCGGCGTCTGCGTGGCGATCGCCAGTTGAACAAAGCCCGGATGGAAATCAATTAGTCGGTATCTTTCTTTCCAGGTCTTCCCAACACCGCGTAATCCCTCAGGATAAATGCCTACCAACTCCCCCTTCCCGATCAGTTTGGTGGCATTCTCCAATGTCGCCCTCACTTGACCGGTTTCGGAGACCCACTCCCTCACCCCTGGCATTTGAAAAAACCAGTCGGTGACTAAATACCTCACTCGACGCGGCGGCTTACGGTGATTCAACAGGGCAACAGCCAGCATCCCAGCATCGATTGGTAATAGACCAGAGTGATTGCCAATGAATAATGCCGATCCTTCATTCGGCACATTCTGCAATCCACGAATATCAACCTTAAAATAGTCGTCGTAGCAAAAACGGAAAAACGGCTCCCATTTGGCAAAGGTCTCAATCTTGAATCCAAACTCGTCATCCTTGTCAGTATATTTACTGACAAAGCCAGGAACACGCTTTTCCAGCGCGCCAAGCGGGTCGACAAACCCTAGCGTCTTAAGATTCGACCAATCAGCCACAAAAGTCCTAATACTCCAGGTCCGAAGGAAATGAACATGACAATGCGTTTGACAATGTTCCTAAAGACCAGACCGATGCGAGCCCGCTTCTCCTCGCGTTCTTCCGAGTGATCGATGAAATCAGTTCCTTCCGTTTTCGTTTCAAATTCGTCCATAGCTTGCACCCGATGACGAAGAGTTCTTGCTCTGCCGATTCAGTATAGATAAATGCAGAAGCGACAATCACCTGCTTGAATGAAGCGCTTAAGAAAGATTTACTAGTAAATTACTATAGCGCATTGGGACATCATCCAATGCGATAATTAAGAGCTTTCGCACATTTAGGAGTAAGTTATGCAGCCCGACATGAATCAGTTGATGCAGCAAGCCCAAAAGATGCAACGGGAATTGGTTCGTATTCAGGAAGAATTAGCTAGAACTCCTGTGGACGGTTCAGCTGGTGGTGGCGCGGTCAAAATTACTTGTACCGGCGCATTTGAGTTCACCGCGGTCAAGATCAAACCAGAAGCTGTTGATCCTTCTGACATCGACACACTCGAAGACTTGGTTTTGACAGCAATAAAGGACGCTACTAACAAAGCGAAAGAGCTGGCGCAGTCAAAGGCAGGTGGACTAGGAATGCCGCCTGGAATGGGCTTCTAAAACCTAAGCGTGCCGCAAACTGGGGCTAATGTATTTCACTCCGCCGCTAGCGAAATTAATTGAAGAGTTTCAACGATTCCCTGGCGTCGGTCCCAAGTCGGCACAACGAATGGCATTCTTTGTTCTTTCGATGAATCCCGATTCGGTCAAAGAATTAGCGCATGCCATCGTCGATGCAAAAGAGCATGTAAAAAACTGCAGCCGTTGTTTCCATCTGTCGGCCGAAGATCCATGCGAGATTTGCACCAGTGAGAAGCGCGACAAACATTTGATGTGTGTCGTTGCTGAGTCGCGCGACGTCATCGCTTTGGAAAGGACGAGAGAATACAAAGGAAGTTACCACGTACTCACCGGCCTGATTTCGCCGTTAGATGGCAAAGGACCAGACCAACTGAGCATCAGAGAATTAATCAATCGTGTACACGAAGATTCAGTGAGCGAAGTGATTTTGGCGATTAATCCGACCATTGAAGGTGATGCCACAGTGCTTTATTTAACCCGTATTTTGAAACCGCTGGGTTGTCGCGTCACCCGCATCGCGTTCGGATTGCCGGTCGGCGCCGACCTGGAGTATGCCGACGATGTCACTCTAACGAGGGCCATGGAAGGCAGACGAGAGGTCTAAATTGAACCGGCAGACGATCTCCCCCTACCTCCAGGGCAGGGCAAACAACGGCAGGTCTGAATTGCGCCGGCAGACGATGTCGTCCTAAATCAGCACAGGGCACGCAAGCGGCAGGTTTAGATCGAGCGGACTAGGTCCTGACACACCAGCTCCAAGCGTCCGGTCTCAACCGCCGGATTGCGCACCGGCTGGGGTCAGAAAGATAAAATCTGCTTGTCCCGGTTGACAACCTGCCGTATAGTACATAGGTTACTATCCGTTCCCTACGAACGCGGCGCAAAAGCGAGTAAATCTGGCGATCAGCCGGCAAGACGTGGACTTTCACAGATCTCGGCGTGATATCTGGCAAAAGAGAACATATCAATGGTTTTCGACCAACAACAAACTCCTGAAGCAAAGGTCGAACGTACCGTAAACAACGATGTTCAAAATTGGGCTAAAGATTTTGCTGCCTCTTGCTATACCCGACCAACTCAAGAATCGTGCTCGCCTTCGGCTGCGACTGAAAAACTAGCGACCGATATGGCCGCCGCGCTTAAGTGGGAGCAGCTTACAGGCATTTATTCAGACGGATTAGCAACCAACACAAAAGATAGTGTTTACGCCCAGATGTGGCTGGACGCCATGCGTTCAGACAATCCAAAACAAGCTGTTTATCAGCTAGCTGCTGCCTTTAACAAAGCAGCGATCGATAATGACATACCCGATCGGGTCGCTATCAAGAACGAACAAGGCAGCCTTTCGATAATGAGCTTCAGAAAGGACCAAGGAGAAGCCGAACCACCGCTCGAGTATCAGGATCGCCAAGCTGGCTCTCTATCGCAAATAAGGTTTCCGGTCCTTCGCGATGGCAATGTCATTGGTGTCGACCACATTGTCGAACCGACATTTACTAACCTGACAATTACACCCAAGATCGGTCCGAACACCCTCGCCTACATGGACAGCACCGGCTACCATGAAGTTCCCGCACAGGTTGCCACATCCCCGCCGCCAGTTAGCGATGGGCAGACGGTGGCGATGGCCAGAAAAAATGCGGCGATGCCCGGCGGACAACCCTGAGCCCAAAGCAGTCGAGAAAACCTAATCGGCTAAGCCGACCGCAAGGCAATAACAGCCGCCAGCAATTCGCGCGGCAATCGGCATTAGCCTTTGGCTAAATCGATGACGAACTCGGTTACCTTCTCGACGCTCAGTCCGTTTTCATGCAGCAATATATTCCGCGCGCCATGTTCGACAAAGTGGTCGCGCAATCCCAAACAATAGATATCGGCTTGCCTTTGTTCGGGTTTACGCAATTTTTCCTGAGAGGCAAACTCCAGAATTGACGTACCGAACCCACCGTTGAGACAGGACTCCTCCAATGTCACCAATATGATATTGGGCTCTGCGATCAGCTGCCTGAGCATCTGTTGATCAAGCGGCTTAGCCGATCTGGCATTGATGAGCGTTGCGTCAATACCGGCGCTGGACAGATCAGGCATCGCTTGCTTAGCTGTCTGGACCATGGAGCCAAAAGCCAGAATAACAATCGCAGGGCTGACACCACCTACGGTGGCATCCTTCGAGATTTTGGTCCCTGAGTGCGCTTTGGCTGTATTCCGACCCTGGCCGTTGTTCTCTTTCAGGTCAAAGCCAATGGCACCAGGATCGATCACTTCCCAACGACGATAATCAATATATTCAAATCCTTCCAGATTTTCCGGCTCGACTGCTTTGTCGCGAGGAAAGCGGACAGCCACCGGACCCTGATTCTCTTTCAAAGCCGAATAGACCATATTCCGCAATTCACGCGCATTCTTCGGAGCGATGACCGTGAAGTTAGGCACCGCCCTCAACATGGCAACATCGAAAACACCCTGATGTGTTTCGCCATCTTCCACCAGTCCCGCGCGATCAATGCCGAATACAACTGGCAAGTTCAAAATCGCTACATCGTGAATGACCTGATCCATAGCTCGCTGCAAGAAAGTCGAATAAATCGAGACCACCGGTTTCAGACCCGCCTTGGCCATGCCGGCAGCCATGGTTACTGCATGCTGTTCGCAAATGGCAACATCAAAAAATCGATCAGGCCATACCTTGCCGAATTTGACAAGTCCACTACCCTCAGCGGTAGCCGGTGTAATCGCCACCATATCCGGTTCCAGGGCAGCCAGCTCAATCAATGCTTCGCTGAAAACATCCGAATATGTCTTTGCTTTAGGTTTGACCGCTACAACCGGCTCGACCTTTTCCGTCAAGGGTGGCTCAAGGCTAAAGGCTGAAACGCCGTGATACTTAATCGCATCCTTTTCGGCGGGCTCGTAGCCTTTGCCTTTCTGCGTGATGATGTGCACAATCTGCGGTGTCACTTTGTCCTTCACCGCCTCCAAAGCCGAAATAACAGCGCCAACATCATGTCCGTCGATCGGTCCCGAATAATTCACGCCCAGTTTCTCAAAAACAATGCCTGGCGTGTCGAAGCGCTCCTTCGCTTGCTTCTTCACAGATTGGATCATCTCCCAGACAGCGGCTGTGAGATGTTCTTGGTCGAGTCTATCTTCAATTTGATCAAGCTTGGACTTGATGTCTCGGTAGAAGAACGTTTCCTTGATGCGCTTCATGTATTGCGCCATACCACCGAGATTCTCGCTAATAGACATCTCGTTGTCATTCAAAACGATCAGCACATTGCGTTGAATATGGCCAAGGTGATTGATCGCTTCCAAAGCCATGCCACCAGTTAAGCCACCATCACCAATGACAGCGATTACCTTCTTGTGTTGCTTCAAATGATCTCTAGCAATGGCCATACCCACGGCTAAGGAGATAGAAGTTGAGCTATGACCGGCGACAAAGGGATCGTGGATACTTTCGGCTGGATTGATAAACCCACTTAGACCTTTAAACTGGCGCAAGGTTTTGAAATGCTCCCGGCGACCGGTGAGCATTTTGTGTACGTAAGTCTGGTGCCCGACATCCCATAAAATCGTGTCTTTGGGCGAGTCGAAAACTTTGTGCAAACCCAGCGTTATTTCGACGATCCCCAGATTCGAAGCGAGATGGCCGCCGGTCTTGGATAAGCTGGCCACGATTTCCTGACGAATCTCGGCTGCTAAATCTTGCAATTCCTTCGCCGAGAGCCGCTTCAATTCACCCGGATCAGCAATGGCATCCAGAAAGGTCGTGGTCGGCTTGGCAAGTGTATACATGAATGCCGGGATTCCTTATGACGGAAGCTCGGCGATAATCATATCAATCTGTAATTTTGACGAGCTTAATAAATTGTCCTGTGACTTTCTCATTACAATTGGTGGGAGTTGAAAAGTCATAATTGTCCCGTCCGGTGCAGCTCCGTCCAGAACTTTGCAATGCAATTAAGGATTGTGACCAAATTGCCGAAAAAGTCGTCAAATCATATGCCCTTTGAGCTTTCCCGAGCGTTGGCAAAACGATTGTCAATTTTCCTCAGGCTTTTATCATGGGCAATTTTCCTGTCAGTCCAGACGACGAACACTGTGGCCACCATCGCCTGGGCCCAGCCGGAAGAGCTGAGGCCTTTGCCTGGTCAAGCAAAAGAGCAGTGGCAAACGCCGCAATTTGACCACAATGAGACCAATGACCAAACAGAGGGATCGGCGCAGCAATCAACGTCAGTCCCTGTCTTCCCTGAAGCTAGTGATGAATCGAGAGCACTGATTGACGGAAAAAAAGAGCCCGATGCCAATCTGCGTCGTCTTGAATTGCGTTTCGGCGGCTCGCTTTGTCCGACCTGTCTCGTTTACTTTGAAAAGAAATTGTATGACACAGATGGCGTGCGGCAGGTCGACATGGCAATTTCGAAAAAACGACCGGGACAGTTAGCCAAAGAGGCAACAGCAACTGTTGATTACGACTCCAGCAAAGTAAGCAAAGATGAACTTATTGATATGGTCAAAAGAAACGATTTTCAATTTATCCAGGCCAAGGACCTGAGCGTCAAATAACAGCCAATTCGGGCTACTAAAATCTAGGTGTGAACCATTTTATGTAGCAGCGAAATCGGCTTGACATCGGCAGTGCATTAGGTATATCCTAGCCCGGTCACGGTTGAAATTTTCTACTGGCTGGAAGCTGGTGCTGAAAGTTTGTGGAAGTTTGTGTAGGTAGGCGGAGGTTTCTGTGGACATCATCCTTTGCGGCGATTGTGGAAAGGTCATCAACTTATACACAAACAAGTGCCCACGCTGTACTGGAACAAACATCCAGACTTTCAAAGACCCAAATTCTCCGTACTTGAAAGAGAAGATTCGTCATTTGACTGGGCGGAGCGAAGCGACACAACCAGCTTTCAGTGCGTTGTTGGTCTTGCTCATTGCCTTGACAGTCTCGTTAGGTTGGTACGCTGCGAGCAAGCAAAATTCGCCTAATCCGACGGTTGCAGCATCGAGCGCGGCAATCACCCACTAGTGCTTTTGTCAAAATTGGTCAAGCCAGGGAAATCAGTTGGTTTTGGGATCAGTTGGCTTTGCCCTGGGTTTGGGCATAAACGATTATGAGCGCCGTTGACGCTCTCGGCCAGGTAATGAAAACCATGCAAATGCCGGTCTTCTGTCAAATTTCTCACGCGTGATTGGGCACTATCTCTAAACAATCATGTCTCAGACGAATCCGAGCTATGTTTTTCACCATGATCTTTTCGGCAAGCTCCGTAACTTAGAGATCGCCATTCTCATGCTTACCGGCTTGCTGCAGGCTCTGATTACGCCTTTGGCCGCGCCGATGACTCTGTCACCAACCTTGCTAGTCTCTCTGTATTTGATGGGCATGGTCGCTGTCCTATGCTATTACCCACCAATCCATGGTCAAACATGGCTACGCTTCACTTATTTGCTCACCGAAGTCACTTTGATTTTCTTAGCTAGCATTTTCGGGGTTTATCGGCTATTTCCACTCTTGTTCATCATTGTGGTCGCTAAAGGTGCTCTGATATTGCCGGTGCGAGGCTTATGGCTGCTACTTTTTACAACCGCCGGCTTGCACGCATTAGGCTCACAGTTACGACCTTTCCTCTTACATGAACAGTTGCCACTGCCAGCTCAGATTGAGTCTGCACCGTATTTGCTAGTCACCAAGTCTGAAGGCGAAATCTTTATGATTGTAGTTTTCGGACTGGTGGCGATCATGGCTCGCACACTTATTTCTGAGCAAGAGAGCCGTCGCCAGGTAGAGAAGTTAGCCAAAGAAGTGGAAACGCTGGCGGTCTACCAGGAACGCACAAGAATCGCCCGTGAGATCCATGACGCCCTGGGACATACGCTCACCTCCTTAAACATTCAATTGGAGGTAGCACGAAAACTGTTGGGCAAGGACTCGGCAAAATCCTCAGACGCTCTTGATGCAGCCAAGGTTCTCGCTAGCCAATCTCTCTATGATGTGCGACGGGCGTTAAACATGATCATGCCATCGGACGAAGAGGCCGATTTTGATCTGAACGAAGCTCTACCTGCGCTAGTCAAGCAAGTCGAACGAAATCAAACTGTCGAAATTACGCTGGCGCTTGAACCAGTTAATCTGCCATCGCCGCAAGGCCATCATCTTTACTGCATAGTGCGAGAGTGCCTGACCAATATTCAGCGCCATGCTAAAGCAACCAAAATCGGCATCGCGCTGAGACAAGCCGCCGATAAAATTCTGGTTGAAATTGACGATGACGGCGATGGGTTCGATCCGCAAAACACTACCGGGTTTGGCATTCCTGGAATGCGCCAACGCGTTGAACACCTGGGCGGTACGCTAAAGATACAAAGCACGCCCGGTTTGGGTACAAGGGTACAGGTAAGTGTTCCCAGCTAAAACGGAGGCAATCGTGCAATGATCAAAGTATTGATTGTCGATGACCAGGCTTTGGTACGCGAAGGAATGGCTTCACTGCTCTCGCTTGAAGAGGACCTTCAGATCGTTGGACAAGCCGTGAATGGCGAAGAGGCTTGCAAATTGGTAGATGAGCTGCTGCCCGATGTTGTGTTGATGGATGTCCGAATGCCAGTATGCGATGGCGTCACCGCCACTGGTATCATCAACGAAAAACACAAAGGTATTCGTGTTATTGTGCTCACCACTTTTGACGAAGAAGAGTACATCATGAAAGCCTTGCAAAAAGGTGCCTCCGGCTATCTACTTAAGGACACGCCCTCAGAGCAAGTTGCGGCGGTTATTCGCTCGGTTTATCAAGGTCATACTCTACTCGGTCCGACAATCACGCCTAAAGTCCTCTCTCACCTGAGCCAGCCGAAATCAGAACCGACCGTTGATTATAGAAATATGTTGACTGCCAGAGAAATAGATGTTCTCAAACTGCTGGGACAGGGTAAGAGCAATCGCGAAATTGCTCGCATCCTGAACATCACTGAAGGAACTGTTAAAAACCACGTCACCAAGATTCTGACTCAGGTCGGCGTGCGCGACCGTACGCAAGCTGCACTCTGGATCCAGCAAAACTTAGCGTAGAGAAATTTACCCCAGGATACTATGTCACTGCTCCGGTGATCTTGTAACAATGTCCGTTGAAGATCACGATCAACTGTTTGCCGACCGCCAGATATTTGGCGATGCCAGGCAGATCGTGCACCAACCTGAAATATTCTTTGCTGCCAAAGCATATTTCATCCAAGCGGCGCCAGTCCTTTGCAGAATAAGCGCTGTCCGTCCAAGTGCCATTAAGGAGATAGAAAGTCTTATCTTCTACTGTTTTGATTGAAGTGAGATTGCCCGGCACACGGGCATCTGACAGGACAGCGGAACTCTTCAACTTATTCACTGACTTCGCTTGAACGACAGCATCACGTCCAGTCTCATAGACGGCGGCAGAGCTGAGCGAGTCAGCACTAATTTGTCTTCCCAACGATTGCTGCACAGGGCTGTTGACCGAAGCACGGACTTCTCTTTCATCTGCCTGTGCTCGATAAAATCGGACCATCGGCATTGGTGGCAGAGACGATGAGACCATTCCACCTCTGCCACCGAGGGCCACAGGTACGCCTTGTATATTTGATATATTTGGCAAACGATGATTTTCACTGGGATCAGTCACCAAAAAAGAGGTGTAGGCCGAAATGATCCCGTACTTTTTGGAGAGAGCAACAATCTCGTCTATAACTTCCCGGTTTTCGTGATTGTCTTGAGCGATCTCGGTCAAGTGCCCGATGCGCCTCATCGCCCAAAGCCTGGGCAAATATGTATGACCAGGCTCATCTGCGGAAAATGACAGCGGGAATGAATATGCTTTGCTGGCACCATTAACGACACCAGACAAATGCACGCTGCCCTTTGCGCCCTCTTTGTATTTGCCGAGCAAAAGCACTTGTGTACCCGCGAAGATATCTTTAACTTCGCGCGGGTAAACATCTTTTACATCGATGCCATCAAAAGTCAGCTGCACGTTGCTTAAGACAGGGCTCTTGATCTTCTGATAGAAACTGGCAAGTGCTGTTTCCAGATTTTCTCCCGGTTCTATATATTGAGAGGTGCCATGATGATTCTCGGCCAATTTGTTCAACAGCCGCGTATTGACGTCATAACCGACACCGAAATCGAAGACGCGCAGATCTCGCTTTGTCTGAACACCGGCTACCAGCTTATTAACGTCCGTTTCGCCGACAGTTGGCTCGCCATCTGTCATAAGAACGATATAGGCCGGACGGGCGCTAGCTTCATTCAACATGGAGGCGGCCATGTGGAGAGCGCCACCGATATTGGTGCCGCCTCGGGCTTCCAACTCACCAATGAAGGCGTCAGCCTGCTTCTTGCTTTCACTGTTAGCAGCAGAAAGAGAGCTTCTGAAGGCGTCGACGTCGGTATTGAATTGAAGGATGCCAAAACGATCTTCGGGATTCAAGGCGTTGACAATATATTTCAGTGCTTTCTTTGTCTGTTCAATTTTTTCGCCTTGCATCGATCCCGATGTGTCTGCAACGAGAATCAGATCTTTGCCGACAACTTTTTGAGCGCTCACCGGTGGCGTTAATGTCAGTAAAAAGTAGCCGTCTTCGCCGGGTACTTTGTGAGACAAAGTGTTTGCTGCCAGATCCTTATTGGAGACGCTGTAATACAGGAGGAAATCCCGATCTGGTACGGAATTGTGAGATGCATAGGCGACAGTTGCCTTGTTATCGGTCAATTTGTTTGAGGTAATTTCATGACTGGGCGACCAGATGGTCCGCAATCCTTGCTTGCTCTTCAATTCCAGGTTCACTTTAATTTGCTCCACCGGTAGTGCATCGCCTTGAGCCTTAAGCGGAAATCGGTATTTGAGCATGCCATTGTCCGCCCGAAGAAGTTGCGTATACTCCAGCTCTACCTTCTTGGTGCCATGGGCGGGAATTGGAAAAATCCGGGCACGCACAGTTTTGTAATCTGCATATTCCAATAGGCCCGGGTCCACCATCTTCCGCACTATTTCTTCATACTGTTGACGAGCTTCCTTAGCCTCCAGAATCTTTCCCTCGACAGGTCTGCCGTCAATATGCAAAGAGAATGAACTAAATGTAGTGTCGTCTGGCAGAGGAAAAAGATAAGTACCTGCCAAATTGCGATCCGTATCATTGACGAAGATTTGCGTGATGTATGTTTTAGCTACTTGATCGCTGACGTCCACTTTGATCTCCTCAGCTTGCAGGTGCAAACCAAACGAGATGTTTCCTTGCAAAAGTGGCGACCGGGAGGGCGGCATCGCTGTCCAATTCCCGGCAGGTCTTTTGCTTGGTCTTTGCGTAGGCGGCTGAGTAAACGAGGGCGGTGCCATCGGCAGGCTGCCAGGGAGCATGGCTACCGGTTGAGTAGTGTTGTCGATGACGATGAAACCGGTGGCCTGAGCGCCTGGTGCTAACAGAACCGACATTGCCATCGGTAATAGAGACACCGTTGTCCATATCTTCATAGCTGCACCTCACAAAACTCCAGCAGAGCTTCCACGGCTCGACACTTGCCAGCCTAGCTCGGCATCACCCGGCTGGCTGCCGGAGGAACGTAACACCAGCGTCAGGGTTTACCCCAGGAATTTTCGCTTTGTGCAAACAGTACGGCCTGGAAATTCTGAACCAGTCCAAACAACTTCAAATCAAAATCATCTTTTTCTTTTGGCGACGACACTTCAAGTCTGCAATACTAGTTGTCGGGTAGAAGGCTAAACCGCATGCCAGTAAGCTTTACAACTAAAAACTCTTGGGCGATTGGCGTTATCGCTTGTGCGGTGATCTTAATCATCGCTGGTGCTTATTATCTGGATAATGCCCTACTGGCTGCGGGCTGGTGGGTGGACCACACGCTACAAGTAATGAAGGAGAGCGACGAATCCCTTCTCTGTTTAATGGATTGCGAAACCGCTTATAGAGGATTTCTGATCACCAACGATGATCAATACCTGGAACCGTACGAGCACTGCTACCGGCACGTCGCTACTCATCTGCAAAGATTAAAAGAGCTCACCGTCGATAATCCCCGACAACAGCAGCGAGTTAACAAACTAATGCAATTAGCGGTGGCCAAGATCAGCTTCAGTCAGGCTGTTATCGCCGCTCGCCGCCGGGCTGACGTGAAAATTCCCATTGGTAGTGTGATATCGCTTGCACCAGGCAAAAAAACTATGGATGAGTATCGAGCCTGCATAAAAGAGCTGATAGCCGAGGAGACGGCTCTACTCTCGCAGCGTAAAACCGCTCTCGAACGATTGCGCCTAGCTACTTATGCTCAACTGACGCTGTTGGCTGCTCTGATTTTGGGCTTATTATTCTGGCTCTGGCGAACAACTCGCCAATATGTGAAGAAGGAGAATCGGATCAAAGCTGAATTAGCTCAACTCAAAGACGAGGCTATAGAGGCTAAGAACGAAGCGATCAAAGCGAACCTACTTAAAAGTCAGTTCGTAGCCAACATTAGTCACGAAATACGCACACCGATGAGCGGCATCCTTGGTTTAAGCGAGCTGATGATGCAGCCCAATACGAACGATAAAGAGATCGCTTCCCACATTTTTGGTTCAGCGAAGCAATTGATGAAACTTTTGAATGATCTCCTCGATTTTTCAAAACTGGAGGCCGGTCGTATGTCGCTCAACCCTGAAAAGCTGAAGATCGATCAAGTAATCGATGAAGCGATTCAAGCGATCGGTGTCACTGCCTTAAAAAAGGATATTGCTTTAGCCAAACAGGTTGATCCTGATTTGCTCATGGAGTTGACCGGCGACCGTGATAAATTGCGACAAGTGCTACTCAATCTAATTCACAATGCTGTCAAATTTACAGATAGTGGACAGGTCACTGTCAAAGCAGATTTAGATCGGACGTTCGAAGAGGAAAAGTTCGTACGCTTCGAGATTACTGACACCGGCATAGGCATCACACCGGATACGACAAAATTTTTGTTTACGCCATTCGTACAAGCGGACGGTTCCTCTACCCGCCGCTATGGAGGTACAGGTCTTGGTTTATCGATTTGCAAGAAGTTGGTAGAACTGATGGGTGGTAATATCGGCTGCGACAGTCAGCCTGGTAAAGGTTCAAACTTTTGGTTTGTTGTACCACTAACAACCAGTTCGTCTAGCCAACTGGCAATGCCCACCAGCCCAGCGGCTAAAAATTAGAATTGCCACCGACAACCATTGATAACAACTCACTGGCATGCCAACAACAATTCAACTCGCCTCAGTTAATATACTGGCGCTGTGATCTGGGCTGGAGCATCCAGTTGTAGAGTCAATGCCTGTCCAGACTGAACAGTGACGTTTGAACCCTTTCGCAGCAGTAGACTATCGGCCACACCTAACGCACTGCCGATGGTGACTCCGGCCAAAGCACCTCTGCCGGTGCCATAACCGTGACTGGCAATAGCACCGATTACGGTGCCAACCAACGCACCACTCCCAGCGCCAATAGCGCCTCGAACTGCCGCGTCTTCAATCTTATGTCCTGTGGTTTCACCGTGAAACTGATCGCTCGCTGAGCCACCTACTTCCTCGTACTTAGCCAGACCGCCAATAATGTGAGCAGTGATTGGTGTATTGCTGCCGTCCGGCGTCTGCAATGAGTTAAATTTCAAACCGAGCTGACCGGAGTGAGACGCTCTTGCACCGGGTACCGACTCCGTCACCTGCCCCAACAAAAGAGAATGTGCGGGAATCTGACGATCGCCCAAATTAATTGGCTGGGCTAGCGTTGCCTGCACCGGATCACCAGACTTAGCAAATTCGCTCGAGATCGAGTTGTTCAAAACAACCGGTAGTGTCATTCCTGCAGGGACGTAAATGACGGCACCACGGCGATAATAAGGATATGAACCCGACTGGGTAGTTGTCGTACCCGCTTGCCCCACATTCGCGCTGCCGGTCAGTTGGTAAACGTATCTGTTGACTGCCACTCGATCGCTGAGCGCAGTCTTCAATCCGCTCGCCCACCGATTCGCCAAACTGCCACTCGTCAAACCGAGCCGCTTTGCTGTGGTGTCGTCGATCGAGGCGACATAGAAGCCACCTAATGTCAAAATCGGCTGTTTGTTCACATATATGATTGCTACCGAATTTGGTGAGCGATTGGTCGAGGCGACCAAGGCATTGTCTATATTCTTTTCGATCATGCTGGCCCGCTGCTTGGCGCTTGTCTTGCCGACACCTAACTGCACATCGAACGCCTGCTTGCCAGCTACATTCACTGGATCAGCCAAAGCCGGCAAGGCTAAGTCAAGACTAAATTGGCTGAGCAGAACGGTCGTCAATAGCGCGGCAGATATCCACGATCGAGTCCTCATCACAGCTCCTTTCAAAAGCGGTAACAGTTCATTATGACGGCCAGGACTAGGTAGTGTTCCACTTTTCCCCTTGGCTGCTGGCGAAGAGAGACACGCGGTTCTGTCGCAGTTTGACTATAATTAGCTGATGGCGGGCTGTGCGGAGACTCGCTAGTTTGAAAGGCAGACTGCAAACGGAAAAATAAAATTCGATAATGATTTTAGGCGCAAAAAAGGTTGCAGTTTACGTTGAGCCTATGTGCGATTCCGGGTTAACCCCAGCCAAAAGCAACAAGTATTGCGTTAGACTGGCTGGCAAGCGGAGCGAGAAGCTTCGAGGCAGATTATGAGGCTCGCACCGCCCAGCCTCGTGATCAATCGCTTGGCGAGCAAAGGGCAAGACAGGCTTCTATTTCAACGATTGTTTTGGGGAGCGCTGACTGGCTGCTTAGTTACTCTCTTGCTCGCCGAATCACCGGTATTACAAAGCATGGACCTAACAACTTTGGAATGGCGTTATAAGACTTCGGACTTTTTAGCCACAGCCATGAGCAAGCCGACAAGGTCGAGCGATATAAGCATCGTCGAATTCGACGATCTTTCCCAGTTTGACCTTGGTATTGCCAGGTTCAACGACCTGCGCTCGCAGAGAATCCTTGCCGAGGCTGTGCAAGCAATTGAACAAGGTTCGCCATTAATAGTGGTCATCGATCTGGACTTACGCGGTGCGACAGCACCGCAGTTAGTGGCCTTGATGAAACGATATCGCAATGTGGTAATCGCTCTGTTTGGCAACCTGGAAGGCACCACCGATTTGCCGGGAGCCGATTTTTTGACGCACGCAGCCGCTTATGGATACGACGAGCTCAGCCGCGAAGAGGGAGGATTAATCTGCCGTTTACCGATTAGTGAAAAGATCGCCGAGTCCAGTCAACTGGGACCAGTTGATCAATTTGGCGCCTCCGTTCCATCCTTGACGGAGGCGACAATCGATTTACACCGCCAGCTAAAAGGCGTGGGGCCGACCAGCGAGTTTTTCGCCTCACGCTCGGATCAGCCTCTCTTTATTGGGTTCAACAGAATAGTCTACCCCAGCGTATCTCTGAGAGACACACTCGACCCGAGTTTTCAGCCATTGCAATTCCGCGATCGCATCGTTTTGATCGGCAGCACCTTTACCCAGCGTCGCAACGCCCAACGTCATACCCCCTTGTCGGAGAATGTAGCGGACGTCGATGTGCATGCCGACGCGATCAATTCCTTGCTCGCTGATCAAGTGATTTACAGCTTTCCTAAAAATATTGCGCATCACATTCTACTCTTAATTGGTGCCATATTTGGTGCGGCTTTTTCAGTTTCTCCTCTGGCAATGCGCACTATCGTATTTTTTGCTACCGTAAGCTCTCTAATTGTAATCGCTCAATTCGCCTTTCAAGGGCTGCATCAAGCGCTTCCGGTCGTGCCACCACTTGCGGTGCTAACCGTTAGCTTTAGCTTGGGCACTTTTATCTACCTAGACACAGGCTTAAGGTTACGCAATCGTGAACTGGCACAAGCCCGTGAATCGATGCAGATTCGGGCTGAAGAAGAAAGACAACGTATTGCGGAAGACTTGCACGACGAAACATTGCCAGCTCTTTCTTCCGTCGCCCGCATGGCCGACAAGCTTTCTGGCGAGCTCAACGGTAATCCGATACCAGCGGAGATGAGAGAAAAGCTGGACCTGGCTGTGGCGGAGATGCGGAGGGTGATCAACGATCTGCATCCTTCCGTTCTGGAAACTATGGGTTTCAAACCAGCACTGGAAAATCTGCTAGGAATACTGTCACAAGAAACGCATATTGAAGCAAACTTCGTAGATACCGATCAAAAATCAGATTATAGTTTGCCTAATTTCAATAAATTGCAGCTATACCGCATTGTGCAGGAAGCTCTCAATAATGTACAAAAGCATGCACAAGCGACCCGGGTTGAACTGAGCATTGGCGAAAAAATGGGTTATCTGCTCATTTCCATCGTTGACAACGGCCGAGGAATCGACGCCAAAGCTGTTCGCAAAGATTCACACGGTCTTTTGAATATTCGGCAGCGCGCTCAGCTAATCGGCGCTCAAGTCGATTGGCGCAAGCCCAGCCAATTTACCACCGGCACCGAGATAATTGTGCGAATACCAGTTCTAGAAGAGCAAACTATAGGTTGAACAATGACCATTTTGATAGTCGATGACGAAGAACGCGATCGCATGTGGTTAAAAAATCTACTTGCCGACAACGTCGGCGAAAAACACCCAATCCAGGAAGCACACGATGGTCAAGAAGCCGTGCAAATGGCTCTGAAAATTAAACCTGACCTTGTCTTCCTAGATATAAAAATGCCTCAACTTTCAGGCATCAAAGCGGCGGAAATGATCTTACAGAAGTTACCAGAGACTGGAGTGATAATGCTCTCGAATTTTTCTGATGAAGTATATGTCCGCCAGTTATGGAAAATTGTGCCACCAAATGGAGTATTCGGCTATGTTCTTAAAAATGCCTCCAACGAACAGGTGGTTGAAGCCGCAAAAGCCGTTCTTTCTGGCGACTGTTGGATCCATCCCGGTATAGCCCGGGTGATTCAACGCACCCAGAATCGTGCCACCAGTCTTACAACAGCAGAATACGAAGCGTTAGTCTGTATCGCTCTCGGTCTCACCGACCATGCCATTGCCAAAAAATTGTATTTGACCGAAAAGGCAATCCAGTCTCGACTCAAATCTTTGTACGCGAAACTGAACATTCCCGGTCGCAGCGAATCTCACGACACAGAGTACAACCAGCGATGTCGGGCTGTCCATTTGGCAACCAAGCGAGGACTGATCAATCAATCAGAGTTGGACGAATGGGAATCGAAATTGTTGGAACCGGTTAAGGGAGTCTAATCCACTGCATGCATTTACTTTGTCGTAGCCTGTCCTTACTTTTGTTAGCGTCATATGTGGTTTCTATTTCAGCCTCCGGCAAAAGCTGGGCGGCCGACAATCAAACGCCGCATGCCGAAACGACAAAGCAGATCGAAAAATTACCGCTTCCATCGTCACCAGCGGCGGGTGTCAAATTGCTGGAAGGGATCTTCCAGAAGCTACGTTCTATGCCGCAACTAGCCAAGTTCAGTGCCGGCAAGTCCATGCAAATTGCCGCATTGCCACGTTCAGCGGGTACGACTGATGAGCTTTTATCTATCCGTCCGGCGGAAAAGAACCGCCTCAACTCTTTAGCTACTCTGCCTCGGCGCAGCGCCGCACAATATTATGACAATCGACTTTCGCCTGAGGCCGAATCTAGACTTTCCAAATCGCTAAAAAATCTGGCCGACGCCGCCGGCGAAATGCAAGATTTGACTCAAGTTGCGGAATCACCTCATGTCCAGAGCTATGGCCCCGGGCGAAGCGTCCAACTTGCCACAACCAAGAATGCCTCACGCGATCGAGATGGTTTTGTCATTTCCAACCAACCAATGATTACCGAATACAGACAAGCAAAAAAAGACTATCAACATAATGCGAACGATGCTGTGCCCCAAGCGCCGGGCATAGCTGGTGCCCCTAGCAGCACCGAAGGTCAAGAGTCGAACCTGCAATCAAACGCAGGCCAATTTGGTGCAGCGGCGACAATGGCCCCAAGCCAGCCAGGCTTATACAAGTATGTTCGTCAGGCTAGCAGCGAGAGTTCGCTGGCAGATTTCAGCAAAATTAGCAACAAAATCGACATCGCTCTTCAACCACCAAGCGTACTTAATGGTATTCCTATGGTCCGGCTAGGCTCAAGCGCTCTCCAGGCTGAACGGGCGCTTAAGCTAAACAGCGCAGCGATCGTTAAGCAGAAAATCGGCAATTGGACAATTTGGTCAATCTTGAAGCAGGACCATAGAGAAGCCGCTGTTCAATTGTATTTACAGCGAGGAATCGTTGAAGCGATCAGAGTTTTCGATCCAAATCTCGTGGGTCCGGATATCGGCATAAGATTAGGCGATGACCTGGCGACGATCAAACAGAAGTTTGGCGAGCCAACCTTTATCTTGGCAGAGCCCGCTGCTCATCAAATATCGCCGGAGGGCAAGAACTATGTTTATCCCATCAGCCAGGTCTGCTTCGAGCTATCCCGTTATCAGGGACAGGGTGCGCCGCGCATAGTTAGTATGTTGATCTTCGATGTCAAACCCAAATGATCTCTAAGCTGAGGCAAAGATCGCTAAGCACTGATTAAAACCGTTGGTCGTGATAAAAAAAATCTGCGGCAGCCAGCCATGGCATGCGTTAGGATCGACACCGCGGAGACTACAAGGGTATGACCCAGAAGTATCAGCCACTTTACTTAAAGTATCGCCCTCAGTCGTTGTCTGATCTGATCGGACAGCATGCCGTTGTGCAAACTTTGACAAACGCGCTCGAGCACGATCGCATATGTCACGCATACCTTTTTACAGGCCCACGCGGCACCGGCAAAACTTCGTCTGCGCGCATTCTAGCCAAATCTTTAAACTGTGAAAAAGGTCCGACCGCCAAGCCTTGTCAAATCTGCACAGCTTGCCTGGAAATCAGAGACGGTATCTCGCCCGCTGTGTTTGAATTGGACGCCGCTTCTAACAATAGTGTCGATGACGCCCGAACAATCATTGAACGAGCGCCACTGGTCGCGCAAGGCGGTCGCTTCAAGCTTTATATCATTGATGAATGCCACATGTTAACGAAAGAGGCATTCAACGCCCTTCTCAAAACGATAGAAGAGCCGCCCGAAAAGGTGATATTTATTCTGGCCACTACCGAAGAATTCAAGGTACCACCGACAATCGTTAGCCGCTGTCAACGGCTGATGTTCCGGCTCGTCAATCAAGAAGAATTGATCGAACATCTGCGCTATATCGCATCCAAAGAAGAAATCAATATTCAGCCGGATGCGCTCGAACTAATTGCCAGACGCGCCGCCGGAGGATTACGAGATGCTCTTGGACTGCTAGATCAAGCGAGCCTTTTGTCCTCCAAAGCGGAAGCGGTAGATCTGACTGCGCTCCTCAATCTGCTTGGCGCCGTTCACGAAGACGTTTTGTTGCAAATTAGCAAGGGTGTACAGGACAAGGATGGCGGAGTGGTAATATCGGCGGTGAATTCTCTCCTTTCAGAAGGACGAGAGCCGGCGGTACTCATTCAAGAGTTGGCGAAGCATTTCCTCAATTTAGCCAAAGCTTGCTATCAAAATCGTAACCAATCAAAAGCGATAAGTGAGCTTGCCGTTCTCGGTTCCCCCCGTTATCTCGTTAGCTTGAAAATCCAAGCCCAGAATTATGATCCAACTGATATCGCCCAAATTGTCGAGTTGTTGGATAAGCTTGAACAGACTTGCCGCCGCTCTAGTCAACCGGCTCTTAACCTAGAAATAGGATTGCTCAGCATTTGCCACCGCCACGATTTCGCTTCCGGCAAAGAGATGGAACAGCGCATTGCCAACATAGAAAAGGCATTGGCTGACAATGATCTACCGTTTAGCGCACCAATCAACAAGACTCAAGGTAATCAAGAGAAACCGAATAAAGCGCCCTCACCTATGGGAGAAACAAATGAAAGGCCGGGCAGCCTCTTCGCGGAAGACCTTGAGCATGCGCCAGCAAGCAGCGGCCCAGAAACGTACAGGCAAAGCAAGACGAAGTTAATAGATGAATCAGGCAGCGATACCGCTGATGATACCACCCCCGCGGCTAATCTCGATTTACTCACCGTTGCCCAGTCCTTGCCTGCCTCACCGCTGCTAGAATCCTCTCCGGAAATTGGCGAAGCGCTGAATAGTGAAAGCGAGCCTGATGTCTCATTAGAGGTGCTCTGGTCAGATCTGCTCGACGAACTACAGCGCCGGCATTTGCCAACCTACAGTCTGGTGCAGGCCCACGCCTTTGCCCTCAATTTCACCAACAACGAATTGACTATTGGCGTGCGTCGAGAAAATTTCCAGAAAATTCTGGAAAACAAGGCCGATCATATAAAAGCAGCATTCGCCGCCTTAACCGGCAAGTCCATCACCGTACGCATCAAGGTAGTTAGTGAGGCCAATTTTTTGCCGCCGACACGGACCAAGGCCGCACCCACGTTTGAGCAAGAAAGTCAGAGTGCAGAAAGCTTAGGCGAACCGGAAAGAGTGCTCAGGACAAATATTACTAGCGGCAAATCGGCGGACGCCGACAGTGAGGACGGCGAGAACGCTTTTGGTGAGCTTTCTTCATCACCGTTAAATCGAGCAGGCGCCGGCAGTGCAACTGCCACTTTAGCCAGGCAGACTAAAGAGATGGTTGTTAGCACCGCCCCTTCTAAGCTAAGCTCACAGTCACCGCTCGAGCGAGAAGACACTAGCCGTCCGGTCGATGCCAATCTTGTCCACGAGGCATATAAACTTTTTGAAGGACCGGGCTCACGTTTAATCGGCTAAACGCCTTAGAGTCCCTAAAAACGGTTGTCAAAGTGCTAAAGAATCTCGAATGTACGAGTTAAGGGCTTACTAGCTGATGGCAATTGAGCGGGCTTTAGTTCACCTTCGTCCAGCCAGGTGACCTCAACCGCTTTTACCTCAGCGGACGGTGGTCCTTGCCGGCACCAATCGATTAATTGCTCGATTAAGTGGCGCGGACCATCTACCTCCGCTTCGACCATGCCATTGGCCAAGTTTCGCACCCAGCCAGTGAGAAGCGAGGATCTCGCCTTTTCCCGCATTGAATGGCGGTAAAACACGCCTTGAACATGTCCAGAAATCAAAATTCTCGCTTGCGCCATGGTCGCCGCCCCTTCCTTTCCATAACTGGCCCAGAAAAATTAGAACATGCGGCAGGTCGCATATATTCATCCATAAAATAGGGAACGGATAAGATATGAGAAAGGCTATACTTTCAGAACGCAATACACTGTCGTTCGCTATCAAGGCTGCACAGCAAAACCGGTAACAGGATGGTTCAGGGTCCTTTGGAGCAAAACGAAATACACAGAGAGCTTGTCAGCGCAGCTATTCAAACTTTGAAGCAGAAAGGTGCGGATATCAATCCGTATACCGTCGCCAGTGAAGCCAAAATTCCACGCTCCGCAATCTACCGGAATGCTGATTTAATGGATCTCATCTCTCAAGAGACAGGTAACCAGGGCGAGCCTGCCAAAAACGAGCAACTGAGCGAGGCTGGCCGCGTCTTTGAGCTGGAAGAGCGCGTCCAACAGCTTGACCAGGCGGTTTGGGAATTGGAGAAGCAGAATGAGGAGCTGTATGCCGAAGTCCAAAATGCCTGGACAATGGGTTTCGCTGCTGGCCTAGCCGAAGCGAGCCGGCGTCAAGCGGAGCCAGACTCTCCCCCGCTAACAGCCGAAGACATTCGCCCAGATATTCGCGAGGACGTTCGCGAAGACATGCACGAAGATATCCACCAGGATATCCATAAAATTCAGCAACAAACCACAGAATCCGAGCGCGAATCTGCTCCCGATCTGGAACAGTCATCGTCTTATCCGGAGTCCGAAGAAGCCCAGCTGGAGAGCTTCGCGCCATCAGCCGAAGCGCCTGTCTCGGAGGAGCATCTAGCCGAGGAAGACGCTCCTGCCGATGAATCTCTGGAGGAGCATCTAGTCGAAGAGTTGAAAGAACTGTTGGTGCAATATCCGACCGGTGAATTGTCCGGGCAGACAGGAGAACAACCTCAGGAGGATGGAGAGGAAAGTTTGACCCATGAACCGGCGGTAGCGATCGACAATAAAACCGGAGAGCAAGTCGCGTATAGCGAACAGGTGATCACCGGCGATCACCCACAAGTAACGCTGCCTGTTACCAATGAGTCGGCACTCAGTGCTTATGGTCACGTACCAAAAGCAAGTAGACTCTCTGAACTTGAAGACGGCATTTATAACGTTGCTCGCTCCGGCCCTTATGTTGCCAGCGATTTCAACCCACTCTTGGAGTTGTCTTGGAAAGATTTGGAGTCAGTGTATAACTACCGCGTCTCCAATCTCATGAATTACGCGCGCAACGTTCCCCAAGCAGCGAGATCTGCTAATCCGATGCCGGTTCCCGGTCCGAACCAAAAACGACCCAAACTCGCTGACTTCATCGATCCAGACATTTTAGCCATGTTGCCTTCCGATGAAGAGATTGCCAGCCTGCAAAATCTGGAAGCGGCTGTGTATATGAGTAATGAAGAGACTGAAGTCTTGCCTTTGCCTTCTGAGACTGCTCTCGACTTCACCAGGACTAGAAGCACATCGACGGCCCACCACCAGGGAAATGATCTTTCTGAGCATGGTCAGGCAGCAGCCGCTCAAGATTCGGATCAGGACGAATCCATTTTGGATTTGGACTTGCTGGACATTTTTGGTGGCATCGAAGATCTCGAAAAACTACACGCAGCTGCGGAGACGCCCCAAACTGGTGATGAACTGCGTCAATTAATTCAAGGTCGCATTCAACAAGCCTCAGAAATACACCAGGAACAAACACCCCGTCCTATGGGCGGACATGCATCGCCCTCTAAAGATGCAGAACCGGCACCGTCACCACGCAATCGAAGCAAATTCGTCGGCGGCAAAGCACCAAAAGACCCGAAGAAAAGCAGTTTCGTCGTACGCTCAATTCCACCGGAAATACGCAAAGCCAGTTTGATTCTCGGTCTGCGTCCAGAAGAGTTGACAAACCAGGCGGTCCTCGATGCCTGGAAAAAACAGATCGCTTCACCTGGCGTTCATCCGGATCTGGGCGGCGATACAGAGGCGGCAGTTTATTTAAACACGGCTAAAGATACGCTGATCAGATGGATAGATGCCCAGGCACCCAAGCTCGGCAAAAAATTCGGCAGCCAGGGCAAGGAAGCGAAACCACCGGACCGACATGGCTAAGCAAGTGGTGGCCATAGTTGGCCGACCTAACGTTGGCAAAAGTACCTTCTTCAATCGCTGCGTCGGCGCCCGGCAGGCAATTGTCGATGATGCACCTGGGGTGACTCGCGATCGCCTCTATCGAGAAACAGATTCGGCCGGCCACCAGCTGATCCTCGTCGATACAGGCGGCATAGTCAAAAATAGTCGAGATGAAATTACTTCCCAGATCTACAACCAGGTCGCTCTGGCTATGGAAGAAGCTGATGCCATTATTTTCGTGGTCGACGGAAAGAGTGGCTTATCAGGCGCCGATCGAGAAGTCGCCAATTTGCTCAGGCGCACGCAAAAGCCAGTTGTGTTGGCGGTGAATAAAATCGATGAGCCAAAAGAAGAATCGAACGCCATGGAATTTTACGGACTGGGGTTGGGTGAACCGATAACTCTCTCTGCCATGCGTGGCACTGGTGGAGTTGGCGATGTCCTGGATAAAGTTGTCGATGCATTAGGGTTGGCGAGAAACGGTAAGAAACGCAAGAAGAAAGATGATTGGGCACCTCTGGACGAGCTGGAAGAAGAGCCACCTGGACCAATAGCCGTGGCCATTGTCGGCAAACCGAACGTCGGTAAATCTTCGATTGTCAACGTTCTTTGTGGCACCAACAGGCAGATCGTCGGCACCGAGCCGGGGACGACTCGTGATGCCATCGACACAAAAATCAAAGTGAAGGGCAAAGAATATATCGTTGTCGATACCGCTGGCATCAGGCGAAAAAGCAAGGTAGATTATGGTATCGAAGCCTTTGCCGTCGTCCGCTCCTTGCAGGCAATTGATCGAGCCGACGTCGTCGTCATGCTCTTAGATGCAACGCAACCGGTGACTGACCAAGATCAAAAAATCGCCAGCAAAATTGACGAAGCCGGAAAAGCAGCGGTAATTGTCTTGAACAAATGGGATCTGGTCGACGATAAATCCTCGCGTTCAATGAATCAATTTGCTGAAACGATAAAAGCTGAGCTGCGCAGTCTAAACTTTTCTGAAGTGCTATTTACCAGCGCTCTGACACGCCAACGAGTAAACAAAATTATTGAAGCGGTGGATAAGGCCTATGCTGCCAGCAGAAAGAGGGTGAGTACAGGCGTGCTCAACCAGATTATCAATGAATCAGTAGCTCTCACACCACCACCGGCCGCCAAGCGCGGCAAGAGGCTGAAAGTTTATTACAGCACTCAGGTATCAGTAGCACCACCGACCTTTGTCATTTTCACCAATGACAACAAACTGCTGACGAGAAGTTATGAAATCTATCTCGAGCGAAAAATTCGCGAGGCATTCGGCTATGATGGAACTCCAATTAGATTGGTCGCGAGAGCCAAAAAAGAAAGCAGGTAGGTGAAATATGCTTGCTGCACTAGTAACGATCCTCCTCGCTTACATACTTGGTTCCATGCCATTTGGCTACTGGACCGCCAAGGTTCTCAAAGGCATAGACATTCGCCAGTATGGCAGTGGTTCGACTGGGGCAACGAATGTCTGGCGCATCGTCGGCAAGGCGGCAGGGGTGTTTGTCTTTTTTGCCGATCTGGCGAAAGGAGCAGTGCCTGTGCTAGTGGCGCATACAGGTGGACAATGTGGGCGGCTTTCACCAATTGACTTATGTTTATCCGAGGCTGGTACCGGTCCTGGTGGCATTGACCGCCCTCATTGCCCACAGTAAATCCATTTTTCTCAATTTTTCTGGTGGCAAAAGCGCAGCTACAGGGCTCGGCACTCTTTTTGCTTTAAACCCGTTGGGCGGACTTTTGACTTTCCTTACATGGCTGCTTGTAGTACAGATCACTAAGATTGTTTCTATTTCGTCGATCCTGGCTGTAGCCATGTGCGGCGTCTATTTTTGGCTCCTGCACTCACCACCGGCTTATGTTGCTTATTGTATTATCGGCTTTCTATACGTCACGTTTCGCCACAAGGCAAACATCAAGAGAATGATCGAAGGCACCGAACCGCGCATTGGCCAAAAACCGCCAACCGATGCAGCTAAGAAAGAAGCAGGCACAATTCTATAACTAACCACAAATGAGTGAGAAAATGAGGCAAACAGAGTTGCTATTAGAGCAAATAAAAAGTCTAGGCACCGGGCTTAGTATCATTGCTTTTCCAATCGCCAGCCCGATCCTCGCCTTACCTGCGGCGGCATCACCTGTGGCGTTGGCGAGCAAGACCAGCAAAGCGTCAAGTTTGAACGCTCAATTGACTAAACAGCCTCAGTCAATCTCCAGTAATCAGGACCTGACGCCGGATGAAGCAGTGAACGTACGCGTTTACAAAATGGCCAACCGCGGCGTCGTCAATATTTCGCGGATCACCGATCAAGACATTCTCTTCAGCATGATTCCCCACGAAGGGGTGGGATCTGGATCGATCATCAGTGCCGAAGGATACATTCTGACAAACTTCCATGTCATCGAAGGCGGCAATATCATCAAAGTCACGCTCTGGGACGGCACGACGTTACGCGGTAAATTGGTGGGCGAAGATCCATCCAACGATTTAGCGGTAATCAAAGTCGATCCGCCGCCAAATAAACCGTTGACGGTACTGCCACTTGGCGATTCAGCCAAGATCGAAGTCGGGCGACGAGTCTTCGCCATCGGCAATCCGTTTGGTTTAGATCGAACGATGACCATCGGTATAGTGTCCAGCCTCGGACGCACACTGAGGACAGAAAATGGTCGGGTGATCAAAGGCATTCTGCAAACTGATGCTGCGATTAATCCGGGCAATTCGGGCGGTCCGCTATTGGACACATCTGGGCAGATCATCGGCATCACGACGGCAATCAAGAGCCTGGCCGGACAGTCAGCCGGGATCGGACTGGCGATTCCAATCAACATCGCCAAAAGCATTATTCCGGAGCTGATCGCTCACCATTACATCAGCCGTCCGGAGATCGGTATACAAGGAATCGAGACCGATAACGGCTTGCGTGTAGTTTATGTTGAACCGGAGGGTCCGGCAGCGAAAGCCGGCATTTCAGGCCCGAAGATCGTCTCTTATCACATACCTGGTGGTGTCATTCAGATGGTCGATAATGGATTAGCCGACACGATTATCAACATCGATAACGTACCGGTTAGATCGGAAGATGATCTTCTTTCGTACATTGAGCGCAAAAAGCCGGGTCAAGTAGTTACATTGGGTGTGTTACGGAACAGGAAAGTCTTGAAAATTCCAGTAAAATTAAGCACCGCTAGCCCTGCTTGAACAGTCCGCTTAGCAACATGTACGGAGGCAAAGTGTCACGGATTCTCGTAATAGACGACGACAATGCGATCGCCGAATTGGTGAAAGTCAATCTTGAGCTACTTGGGCATGTGATCACCACTGCCAATGACGGTATTAAGGGACTGGCCTTAGCTCAACAACAACGGCCGGATCTTGTCGTGCTGGATGTCATGATGCCGGTTTTGGATGGTTACACGGTCGCCCAGCGATTGAGGCAAAATCCGCAGACCAATGGCATACCCATTCTTATGCTCACCGCGTTAGGCATGACAAAGGACAAGGTGACCGGTTTCGATTCGGGCGCAGATGATTATTTAGTCAAACCGTTTGAAATTCCCGAGCTTCAGGTACGGGTGCGTGCTTTGTTGAGACGCTCCGGCTCAGTGCCGCACTCGGCTAGCCTGCCTGAGATCTTAACAGCAGGTGAAATTACACTCATCCCGGAAAATCTGCAGGCGAAAGTTCGCGATCGGATAGTCAAGCTCACGCCAACTGAATTTGAAATCCTACATTGCTTGATGCAGCACCATGGTCAGACTGTCTCCACCGGTAAGTTGCTGGAAGAGGTCTGGGGTTATTCGCCAGACGATGATGTCGATACGATCCGCGTGCACATCCGGCATTTGAGAACCAGACTGGAAACCGCAGACCGCAAATATATTAGAACCGTATATGGTGGCGGCTACCAATTGATCCCTGATGGCTTCTCCAGGGGTCAGGGCGAGTAAGTTTTAGTGCGCGCATGTCAAAACAGGTTGGCATCTTGTCAAAACAGATCTGGATTTTGACGCTGTCCTTGATTGTGTCCGCGGTAAGCTTGTCTGCTTGCGGTCTCTCTCCTGATAGTGCCAAGCAGGCGCAAGGATCAGAACAAGGATCTACCACAGGGTCAGCACACGGATCACTAATCAGATCCGAGTCAGGCTCCGGCGCGATCCAAAGCAGTGTCTTCGATCGCGTGGCCCGGTCTGGCACACTGCGATGCGGTTACATTGTCTATCCGCCGTACTGTCTGAAAGATCCCAACACTAAGCGGCTAAGCGGCGTTTTCGTAGAAGCCATGGAAGCGGCCGGAAAAAAGTTGGGTTGGAAAATTGTCTGGGCTCGCGAAGTTGGATACGGCACACTCTTTGAGGAACTAGCAGCAAATAAAATCGACGTCTTCGCCGGTGGCTTATGGGCCAATGCCCAGAGGGCCAAAGCCGGTGAATTCACTCAACCGCTTTTCTATAACGTGATCAAAGTATACGGACGCACCAACGAGACTCGCTTCCAGCACAGCCTGGATGAGATTAACTCGCCGTCTGTCACCATTGCCACCTTAGACGGAGCGATGGAAGATCTGATCGCCAAAGAAGATTTTCCCAAAGCGAAGTGCCTTTCGCTGCCACAGCTGAGTGACTTTTCGCAAAATCTCGTGAACATAACGACCAAGAAAGCCGATCTCACTTTTGCCGAACCGGTGATAGTCGATATCTTCTTGAAAAACAATCCCCATTCACTGAAAGCGCTGGAAGGCGACAAACCGATCAGGGTATTCGGTAACTGCTACGTTGTTAAAGCAGGCGAAACCAGACTAAGAGATGTGCTCAACATTACCATGCAAGAGCTGATCAACAGCGGCCAAATTGAAAAGATCCTGAAAAAGTACGAGCCGGCGCCCGGTGCTTTTTATCGGGTGGCGCCACCATATCAGGTGCCACACGCAGTTAATTAGGGCCATCCCTGCTCGGCTACGAACTGCGCACCAACTTTCCGTCAGCCCTGAACACATTTAGGCTTAGCCTGTAGTCGCTCGCCAAATCATATATGTTCGCAATTTCACCGTCGGTGATTCGAGTACCAACAATCACTTTGTTAATACCATTTGCTGGAAGCGCCAGCTCTCCGGAGAGAATGCCTGATTTGAAGACATTAACCAGTCTTCTCTGGTCGTATGTACCTATACTGGAAACCAGATCGCCCTCCTTTATCAGCGGGTTACTGGCTGGCCTTAGGTTCATTCGGCGGATTCGCCAAAATGACTGCCATGAGTCTTCCAAGGCTCCACGAATACCGATACCAGATGTATCTGTTTCAAGTTGCGATATTCTTGTCAACTTGCGAATTAGCATAGTTCATCTCCAGATCTGGACTAGTAGTCGGTTCTTCGATTAAAGAAAGGGGAGTAACTGCTCGAGCAGCTGAGGAAAGTCGTGATAGCCGGACTCTGCATTCAGATGTCCGCCGCCGCATATAATCGTTGGTTGCACCAAAAGTGATTCGGATAATGCCGCGGACTTTTCAGCAGGCACGTATGGATCATTATCGCCACTAAAGACAAACATCTTTGCGGCGTTGCGCCTGATTCTCTGCCAATCGAAATTTCGGCAGACAAACGTCTCGTTGATCAGATCATACTCCGGTATGCCGATCTTGCCTAAAAATCCAGCAACGAAGAAAGTTGCCTTAATTGGCACCGCATCTGGTGCATCAAGCAAGCCAAGAATAAATCCAGCCCCTACGCTGTGTCCGATCAAAATAGTTTGCTCGTCCAACCCGCCCACCGTTAAGTCAACTACGGACTTCCAGGACTGAAAATTCTGGCCATTCGGAGTGGGAAACCTGGGAACGATTGCCTGATGCTCGAGTTTTTCTACCTCTGCCTTCAGCCATGGGAACCAATTTCCCTCCGGCAAGCCAAAACTGCCATGAATAATCACTACTTTCGTTGGCTTTGGCACTTGCCACCCCTCATGTCGGCCACACTTCAGTTTGCAGATACATAGAAAAACTCATGAATATCTATTATGCGTATGTTCAGCGGGAAATAATCAGGCTCGGCTTAAGCGACTTTGCCAAGTAGTCTCAGAAAATCTTCAATTATTCGAACCTGCCACTCCGCTGTACGCTCCGGCTTTAGTCCCTCATAGATATTCCAAATATTTTCTATGATCGAGGCGATCTATCAATTGCAGGTGTGCTGCTCAGGGCCAGGCTAAACGCATGTCTCTCGCCATTCCCTCTTGACTTCGCGTCGCAAGGACTAAGCTTACCCGCCATCATGTCAAGCGGCGAATAGCCAAGCACGTACTAAATTGCCACCGTTATCAAGTTAAGTGATCAACGAATGCCAGATTAGCCAAGTTGCAAAGTAGCGATAAATGTTAGCGATGCAGGCGATTTGGCGCTCTAATGCTGGTCTTGCATCATAGACTTTTTAGATTAAGAGAATCACTAGTCCGTACAATCTTGAGAACTACCATTTATTATGTGATGCGAGCCATTGGAAACTCCATGATCGGCTTGCAACAAAGCTTTGGGAACTGAAGGAGAAATCTCTTGCTATTCAACAGTCTGCAGTACCTGGTGTTTCTGCCCACGGTATTCTTGCTCTATTGGCTATTGCCTCACAAAGTGAGGGTGCCACTACTTTTGGTGGCAAGCTATGTTTTCTACATGTCGTGGAAACCGGTTTATGGTTTGCTCATTCTCGGACTGACATTGGCAAACTATTTTCTGGTGCCTCTCATCCCGAAAGCCGCCAACAAGAAGTTGATGATCGGCGTCGTGGTTGCCGTCAATCTGATCACTCTGAGTATCTTCAAATACCTCGGCTTCTTTCTCAATACAACAAAGGATGCGCTGGGTTTATTCCAAATTTCTTGGAGAGAGCCGCATCTGCATATCATTTTGCCTTTAGGCATCTCCTTCTTTGTTTTCGAGTTTATTCACTATGCCGTTGAGGTTTATCGCGGTAAGCCCGAAGTCAAGTCTTTTCCGCAATTTGCTTTATTCGCCTCCTTCTTTCCCACCCAAATCGCCGGTCCGATCAAACGCTATCAGGACTTTATTCCGCAGCTCAGCATTCCGGCCAAATTCAAGTGGGAATATTTGGACGAAGGTATGCAGTTGATTTTGATGGGTTTGTTTAAGAAGGTAATTCTGGCCGACAATCTTTCCACGGTTGTGCAAGCTGGCTTTGCCCATCCAGACAAGTTTTCGGCATGTGATCTTTGGTTGATTACCTACGCCTTCGCTTTTCAAATTTTCTTTGACTTTGCCGGCTATACCGACATCGCTCGCGGTTCCGCCATGCTTTTCGGCTATAAGGTGCCGATCAATTTCAATTTGCCGTATATCGCCGCAAACGTCTCGGACTTCTGGCATCGCTGGCACATCAGCCTCTCCACGTGGTTGCGAGATTACCTCTATATTCCTCTAGGCGGCTCTAGAGGATCAAAGTGGTTCAATTACCGCAATCTTTTCATCACTATGGCGTTGGGCGGTTTGTGGCACGGCGCTGCCACTCACTTTGTCGCCTGGGGTGTCTATCAAGGCGTCCTCTTGATTGCGCACAGAGAATGGAAAGCATTCTTGGAAAAAGTGGGCGTTTATTCGCAACTGGTTTCGTCGAAGGTCTACCACTGGTTCGCCGTAGTCGCCACCTTCCAACTCGTCTGCATCGGCTGGGTCTTTTTCCGCGCCGATTCGGAACCAATCGCCATCAATATGCTCGCTAAAATGTTCACAGCCCCCGCTGAGCTGTTGCACTTTAGCGCCAGTCAGCTCGCAATTCTACAGATACGCGACCCGATCATTTTCCCGTCATTGTTGCTTGTTTTGCCGGCACTGATGATCTCTCAACTTGTTGTTAATTGGTTAAACGACAAGAAGTTTTATCAAAGCCCACCGTGGGCGGTGCAGGTTACGGTCATGGTTGCACTCATGTGCATCCTCACCATTTTCAGCCCCGATAGCAGTCCCAAATTCATTTATTTCCAATTCTAATTGTGGCAAATCAGTCAGCGCCTACCATTAGTCCCGCCGGGAAGGGGCTTGCGGAGCCGACATCGCAAGTGCACAAAAGCACGAATAAAAGTACTGGCAAAAGTACCCGGCAAGCAACAAATGCGCTAACAAGCCGCACTTTGGCCGCTTTGCTAGCGTTTGTCCTTTTAAATGTCGCTTGGTCATGCACTAAGTTTGGTATTCTCAAGCCTTTCGATTTCGCTTTCTATACATGGACCGGCTGCGCCATACAAAATTACCTGACTCGCCCCAGACCAAATATCACCTTTCTCGGTTCCTCTCTAGTGCTTGAGCCACTGGGAAGTGTCGATGCTGATTTATTCAACCGGGACATTGATGCAGCAAGACACAACCGAAGCTTTTATTTCGAGAACTGTTTCAAGGAGCGGACCGGCAAGCGCATAACTACCTTCAATTTCTCCATCCCTGGCGAAATGCCGTCGGACGCATATCTTGTTACTAAATTTTTGCTGCAAGGTCATAAAAAGCCAGACATCATCGTCTATGGAGTCGGCCCGCGTGATTTCATGGATAATTTATTGCCCAGTCCACAGGCCACTGATCCATTTATCTACTTGTCCCGTTTCGGCGATTATTCCGATCAGATAGCGGCCATCGCTCCGGATTGGCAGCAGCGGCTTAATTACGAGCTGGGCAGGACGTTCTTTGTCTATGGCCACCGAGTTGATTTAGCGACAGATGGCGAGCGCTTGTTTACTAAGGCAATGGCGCGCCTAGCCCCGTGCCCGGGACAAGAGCGCGATATTGCCTTCCGGCGAACGATACTACCTGACTATCATCCGTTCGAATGCGCCGTCAATGAATGTCGTTTCCGCCCATATGTAGATCGTCCGCGACCAGCATTCGTGGACAATCTCGTCGAATATAGGAAGCGCTATAAGCAACTGAAGTGGGACACCTTCCTTTGTCAAATGAATTTCCTCTCTCTCAACATGGAGATCGCACGCCAGAGAGGTATCCACTTCGTCTTAGTCTCGATGCCAATTACAGATTTGAATAGACAACTGCTTGGCGATTTTCCGGCAGATGTATATAAAAAATCGGTATCGGTCTTAGCTAAGTCCAAAGGCGCCACTTTCATCGATCTTGATGGTTCCAAACAATTTGACCTCGCCGATTTCGAAGACACCGTGCATCTGCATTCAGGCGGCGGACGCAAAATGCTCTCTATGCTGGCAACTGAATTAGCAAACGACCGGCCGGTTCAAGAAGCCTTAAATTGGCACCCCGCGGCTTCATTACCGGATAAACAGACCGACCTGGAAAGTGTGCCGGCTGCTGCCAGCCAGAACAAGACCTGCAAAGATTTCGGAAAAGATCTCAGTGCTCATGCACTTGTCTCGCGCAGGCGGTCAGTCTTATGACACTGAAACCGATGACACTGCCAGGTCGTGTGACACCGCCTAAGATGCAAATTGCCGAAGCGCACGAAGTGGCGGCTAAATCTTTGTCGAGCTCGCCGATTTCTGCCGGCAACGGCAGTAGCGCGGAGAAAGGAACTAGCAACCGGGTTCAAGATAAGCGCAGTATCTTTCTAGTTTCATTGATCGCCTTTTTGGCTATTAACATCACCTGCTCGATCAGCGCGCCCTTTGATTTTGATCCCTATAAATTCATTTATCACGGTTGGGCTTGGTGGATATTGGATGATTTGCGACACGACCGCGGACAACACAACCTGGCTCTCCTGGGCTCATCCCTGATGGTTAGTGCAGTTGCCGGCTGCGACGCCAACTTCCTCAATAAGCCTATTGATCTCAGCCGATATCATAAAGCCTCCTATCTGGACAATTTACTTAGCACCACATTTAATGGCACATTCAACACTTTCAATTTGTCCGCCCCCGGGCAAATGCCCTCTGACGCGTATTTGACTTTGCAAGCCATGGTCAACGCCAACAAGCGTCCTGATATCGTCATCTATGGGGTGGCGCCGCGCGATTTTATCGACAGCACGTTGTCTAGCCCGACTGATACAGAACCGTTTCGGTATCTGAAACGAATCGTCAACATCGACGATGTCGCCGGTCAGCTTTATCGCTCACCGATGATGCGTCTTGATTGGTTTTTGCAGCGTAATATTTACTTCTATCAATATTCGCTGGACCTGCAGATGTCCATCAACCGCAAGATCCAGAAAGCGCTGGCAATTCTCGTACCCGCTCCGCCAACCAAGACCCCATTTACCTGGTGGGACAGGCAGAAGCTTCTGCCCAATTACTTGGGAGGTGAACTGATCCCCGGTTCGATGGTCGCCGGACCGCTGGACCGAAAGACTGCGGCCAAGCAGTTCTCTGACAATACAAGAGATTACAAAGAGCGCTATAAGCATCCGGAACCCAATACGTACAAATCGCAATTTTACTTTTTGCGCAAAATTGCCGCATATTGTCGCCAGAAAAACATCCAGCTCGTGATCATCAACATGCCACTGACTCGGCAGAATGTCCGTCTTCTCAAGCCGCAGACTTTCGCCAGTTATTTAGAAGAGCTCCGCAACTTTGGTTTCGATCAAGGCATCTCCACTTTTGATCTGTGTGATTGGACTCGCTTTGATCTCCACGATTTTCATGACTCAGTTCATCTCAATGCCTTTGGTGGCAAAAAGTTCTTCGATCGCTTGGTATCTTTGCTCGCTCAAGATCCAAGAACTGCCAGCGCCTTACGTAAGGCGGGGCAGGAGTCGGCGAAAGACGAAGCGCCGCCCGATAAGCTGAAAAGGGAGTCAATGAAATGACCCCATTTAGCAAAAGACCAAGTAAGTTCACCGCACGCTTTCTCGCTGCACTCGTCATCTTTGCTTTGCTGAATGCACTCTTAGCTTTTCATGCGCACTCACAGTCCAGTCACCTGGACGAGGCGGCGATTCAATCCAGCGACTATGAAACACGCCAGCAGGGACCCTGGACCTGGTGGATCGCCCGGGCATTTTTAGAGCGAGAAAAGACGCCAGAAATCATTATATTTGGCAGTTCGCAGATGGGATCAGCCACCTTCAGCGCTGACGCCAACAATTTACAAAAAGATCTCGACTGTGTTGTGTACCGCAGAGCTTCAACCTTAGAGCAAGAGCTCTTAAAGCGAACCGGCAAACACTTTGACACCTTCAATTTTGCCATGGGCGGCTCAATGGTCTCGGATCAACTGATGCTGGACAGAGCGCTTTTAACAGGAAAACACAAACCGCGCTTGGCGATCATCGGCGTCAACCCTAGAGACTTCATAGATAACGATTTACCGGCCTTAAACGCCACTGAAACATTCAAATATCTTGCACCTTATGTAAGCCTGGGCGACGTGCTTGATGCGGCGGATCCCGACTTTTTCTCATATTTAGACTGGCAACTGGACCAGTGCATACCGATGAAACTGATGCGGCTAGAAAGGCAACGACAAGCGCAGACGATCATTGCCCGAGCGCTGCCTCAAGCAAAGCCAAGTACAGCCGACGCAGGTTCATTCTCTCAATCGACAAAGAAGACTCTTTTCTTGCGAGCAATTTCCGGTTCCATCGGTGAGGTGAAGCCAGGCGAATGGATTGTGCCAAGGTTTGTGCCGGATGCTTACATGGACAATACAAAAGAATATTTGCACCGATATCATAATTTTGATCCACCAATTTACTCCTCTGAAAAGACCTTTTTCAGAGCGCTGTTAGCCGATATGCGCCAGAAAAATATTCCTGTAGTGATCGTTGGCATGCCCAGCCAGATTGAGAATCGCCTCCTGCTGCCAACCGCATTCTGGTCGCAGTTTCGCCACTTCATTGACTCCTCCTGTCGTGATTATGGCGCTGTTTTTTGCGATCTTTCGGAAAGCAAACAATTTGTGAGGCACGACTATCTGGACACAGTTCATTTAAATGCCTACGGCGGCAAAAAGTTCTTCGCCAGTTTGGCCGATTTTGTCGCCAGTACACCAAAACTGGCTAGCTCTGTCCGCTCAGGTGGCAATGCTCAAGATCAACTCGGACTGAACGCCGGAGTGGATACATGGCACTAAACGAAACTTAGGCCGTTCCCAATAGCAATGACAACACTGCAGATATTTCAATTGATCGGTTTGGGGTTAACCGTCGGCGTCCTGTCCGGGATGTTCGGTATTGGCGGTGGCGTTTTGATGGTACCGGTAATGATGCTCGTTGTCGGCTTCAGCCTCAGACAATCAATTGGCACCTCGCTAGCTGCGCTCCTAATCCCATTTAGCATTTTAGGCGTAATCGAATATTACAAAAGAGGTGATGTCAAAGTCGCCGCCGCCGTTATTCTGGCGATGGGGCTTTTCGCCGGCAGTTTTTTCGGCGCCAAAATTACGCTCGCCCTTCCCGAAGTTTATGTCAAACGTGCATTTGGCCTCCTTCTGGTGGCAATCGGCATCAGATACTTGACGATGAAGTAACCAGCGTATGGCCGCTCTGCTTAGCTTTGATTGGCAGGCAATAGAAAAAAGTTGCCTGTCAGCTGTTTCTGTGGCTAGTAAGAGCTAGCCAGATGCTGGATCCAACGATAAAGATGCCGCCAATCACAGCCTGAGCTGAGGGGATTTCACGCAAGAACAACAAGGCATAAATGGTGGCAAAGACAGGTTCGCTTTTGCCGAGAATTGAGACATGCATAGCTCGCGTGCGGCTCATCCCATAAATATGAAGAGACGAGGCGACGACAGCGAAGAGCATTCCGAAGCCGGCTAATACCAGCAGGTCCGAATCATTTGGCTGCCAGCGTTCGCAGGAGAGAACGATCGGGAGAAGCAATATAGAGCTAAAGAAGTATCGCCACCAGTTAATGGTCGATATTGAAAGGCCCAGATGGTGCAGGCGCCTATACACAACAATGAGCAACGCATAGAATAATCCTGACAGTACTGCCAGCGATATACCGATGGCATCATGGCGTTGGTTGAACCCAATGTGGTCGCTGTAAAGAATCGCCACACCCAAGAGCGCGACAACCATCGCCAGCCATTCAGATTTGGTGGTTTTTTCTCCCAGGAAAAGTGGTGCAAGTAGCAGCAAGAAAATGGAAACGGTCTGGTGCGCCACCGCAGCATTGGCAATCGATGTCAGTCGAAAGGCCGCAAAATAACAAAGATCATTGCCGGAAGCCACCAGAGTAAGGGCGCCAAGGAGGAGCCAGCCTTTCTTGCCTATCGCTTCGCGTCTACTAAAGCATTGATACATTCCTAAGACCAGGGCCCCCACCAGCTGAAAGGCTAGCAAAAATAGCAAGGTCGGGATGTGCGGACAGAAGCGCAGGAACAATGAATATGTGCCAAACAAAGCCATGGCCACAAGGACCAGGCTATCTCCGATCAGTGTTGATGCAATAACAGAGTTATCATCAGCCGCAGACATAGCTATTGAAAGAGCCCTCAAATATCTTGGGAACGCTTATCAGCGCAGCAGCCGTTCGAAGACAAACTGCACGTCCTCTTTGTGCCAGACATCTGGTAGAAACGGACTAACATTCGGCGGCCAATTCGGTGGCTCGCCAAAGACCTTGTCGTCGAAGTCACGCATGGATTCGTGCAAAAATTCTAACGCAGCGCTGGAATATGCACTAGTACGAGCATCGACTTTGCCCTTAAGCAAGGCGATTTTGTAACTGCGCGGTACCAAGGCATCGCTCTTGTGGGAAATGGCGTCGTCAATAACTTGCAGCGCCTCTTTCTCCTTAGCCGTATCCGTCAGTTTTCGAGCAAGGTCTAAATCGAGACGAAAGTTCTTCGGATTCAAAACCCGTGCCTCTTCAAGATCCGATAGCGCTTCTTGTCTTTTGTTCATTCGCCACAGCGTCTCTGCCCGCACTTGCAAAATACCGGATTTGGTGGTGTTCGACTCAAACAGTTTGTGAGTCACCCAAGATACTGCACAAGGATTATGAAAGAGAGAATCAGCTCTCTCAAAGTGTGCTTGCGCTTCTGGCAGATTTGCACGCATCGCCGCATCTTCAGCTAAATAATAATGCTTGAGGATCTCTAGAAAATTGAAGGTTGAAAATCCAACGTCCAGATAAAATAACAGGAAAAACCCGCTAACGATGAGCATGATAAGCTCAGTTCCTTTGAGCTCGTTTTTCTTTAGCTGCTTCCGCAAGCGAGAATTCAACTGACAGTTGGCGTTCTCTTTTTCTAAGCAGCGGATCAATTCTTGCTGGCAGGCTCTGCTAACTACACCAAATGGCGCTTTAAGTATGACCAGCGGTGGGTTCAAATCGATTGGGCCGCCACCCTTTTCTACTATTCTGGCCGGCCCACTAATCGATCGAGTTTCAATTAAAAGATTGCCGAAGAATGTCAATTCGACTTGGTCAATCGCCCGCCAAACCACGCGTCTGAGGCCTAACCGCAAGCCCTTTTCGGAGCTCTTCTCATTTGTCAAAAACCACAAACGATAAATAACCGGCGGTAGTCCGCGCCAGAAGAGAGCAAAGAACTTACAGCCTCTTTCGCTTTCCTGCCAGCTCAATAGGAAGTGCGCAAACGCCGCCGCCAGCAAAGCGGCCGGTATGCCCCAAGGCGATAGATCCACCTTGAACCAGAACTTATCGCTATATAATGCCAGAAAAAAGATCTCAAAAATAATAAAGGCAAAGCTGATCAGGACAAAGACCTGGTAATGCAGGGCCGTGTAAAATCGGCGCTCCGAACTATTGTCTTCAGGAATGTGCATACTAAATTCTAGCGGTTATATGGAGCAGACTACAACAAAGTAACTGCTTTTGCCATGCCACCATCTGTGCCACTGAATTGGCATCGAACAGGATTAAAAAAGCTAGCCACCAGCTAGCACAAGCCCAGAGCATGCTCTATGATTGTCAGTGACGCACCCCGGACGGTCCACATAGCGGCTTTACAAAAGAGGTCCGACAGGTTTGACCACTTAGATGGTCGGGCACAAATATTGCGGCTCGTCAGTCCTTTTGACCATGATCAAGCGCTACATTATCAGACTTCCCGCCAAAAATACGATCAGCTCAATTATTCCTGCCGGGCGCGAGCTTTGGAAGCACGAAAGGTGATGCGAATGACTGTGACACGTAGAGAAATTGGCGATTTACTCGTCGATAACGGCGTGATCACGGAGCAGGATCTGGAACTTGCGCGGCTCGAACATCAAAAATCCGGCGGCTCAATTATCGGCGTACTTTCCAGGCTGGGCCTGGCGAACGAATCACACTGTCAGAACGCCCTTGAGCTGGAATACGGCGTCAATTACGTCACCCTTTTGAAAGGCAAGAATCCGCCCGAGCCCGAAGCGGTGATGCTTTTGCCGGAAGAGCTGATGCGCAAATATCAGCTTGTCTGCATCCATTGCCAGGGCGAACGAGCAATTGTGGCCATGGTTGATCCCAGCGATAACGAGGCCATCGAGCGTGTCAAAGAGCATTTGACCGGGCTGACGATAAAACCGGTTGTCTGCGTCGAAGATGAGCTGATTCAGTTTCTTGATCAGTTTTTCAGACAGAAGCAGCAGTCCGAAACAGGTGAGAACGGTAGTGGATCGGCGAACTCCCACTTGCTCGGTGCCCATGCCCTGGAAAAAACTGAGGACATCGTCCAACGGGTATCCGGCGCGCACAGCACTGTGTCTCAGGCAGCTGACGAGGTAATCAACATCGACTCGCGATTGAGAACACCGACCATGACCGGTTTGGAAGCGCTGCCGCTGACCGCTGACGCCGACGAGCTTCATAAACGCGCCCAGGAACAAGCGATCGTTCTACTCGCCAACCAGATTTTGCCGGCGCTATCAAGAGCCACTGCTCAAATATTCACGTCCTGCCCGGGGAGCGCGAAGCAGTTGTCAGCTATCGCGTTAATGGCGCTCTGCAAGAGGAGCGAAAGCTACCTAAAACTGTGTACAGCGCGGTCGTAGCGCGTTACAAGATCATGTCCCGCCTGAACCTGGCGGAAAACAATATCTGCCAGGATGGATATATCAGGGTCCAGTCAGCTTCCAAAGAGATAGTCTGTTTGCTCTCGATCATTCCGACATTGCACGGCGAACATGTGTTGATCTGGATTGTCTAGTTCCGGTCTGGCGAATTGCGCTTAAAACGCTGCCGATTGGGCATTAAAGATATTAGCGAAGGCGCTAATCCTGATACCGGCTCGGCGATATTGGGAAGATTGGGGAAGGGGCCTCGCAAAATGAGCGTGCAGCGGTCGCGAGTCTAGAAGGGCAGGAACTGCATGGCACTGATCAAAAAAGAAATTGGCGAATTACTTGTCGATAACGGTCTCATCACAGCTGACGAACTGAAAATCGTTCAGCAGGAAAGGATGAAGACAGGCGAGCCGATCAGCCTTATTCTTTCGCGCCTGGGATTAGCCAACGAAACGCATTTAAAAAATGCGCTGGAAGTTCAATTTGGGGTCAACTACGTCTGTTTAGCCAAATCAGACGTGCAAGCAGAAGCCTTGCAACTTCTGCCAGAGAAGCTGATCAGACAGCACCAGGTCGTACCAATCAGTCAAGAAGAAAATATTCTGACTGTGGCGATGGTCAATCCCAATAACTTACTAGCGCTCGACGATATCAAATACCGGTTGCGCGGCATTCGCGTTAAACCTGTTGTCTGCACGGAAGATGATTTCCAACATTTCATGGAGACCATTTACGCTCATAAGCAAGATGAGCTAAATGCCGCCGGTGAAGCGCTAGCCGACCAGACTTTCATCGAGTCAGATGTCGATCTGAGTACCTTAGACATCATGGCCGAAATGGAAGACGAGATCAACGATCTCGATTTAGCCAGGCAAGCGCAAGATGCGCCAATCGTTCACCTGGCTAATCAGATTTTGGCCAAAGCGATTAAGAGGCAATGTTCCGATATTCATATCGAACCGCAGGACAAACAGATCATCGTCCGCTATCGATTAGATGGTGTTCTGTTTATCGATCGCAAACTACCTGAAGGCCGTCCTCGCCGCTCTCATCTCCCGCTACAAAATCATGGCGGATTTGGACATCGCTGAACGCCGATTGCCGCAAGATGGGCGAATCCGCGTCCGATTCTCTGGTAAAGACATCGATTTCCGGGTTTCTACCATACCGAGCAAACACGGCGAAAAAATCGTCATGAGAATCTTGGACAAGACGACCACCACTTTGGGTCTGGAGAAGTTGATCACCGATCAGGAAACGCTGGATGTAGTACGTGACATGGTTTCCAAACCGTACGGCATTATCTTTGTCACCGGCCCGACCGGCTCTGGAAAGACAACTACGCTCTATTCAGCTTTAGCGGAACGCAACACGCCGGACGTCAACATTGTCACCGCCGAAGATCCTATTGAATACGAAATGGCTGGTGTGACGCAGGTGCAGGTACTGCGGGAGAAAGGGCTGGATTTTGCACGCATACTGCGTTCATTCCTGCGCCAAGATCCAGACATAATGCTCGTCGGTGAAACCCGCGACCGAGAAACTGCCAAGATCGCTGTGGAAGCAGCTCTCACTGGTCACCTGGTCTTCACCACCCTGCACACCAACGATGCACCAGGCTGTATTACTCGGTTGGCAGAAATGGAAGTAGATCCGTATTTAGTGGCATCCGCGACAATTGGCGTCATCGCTCAGCGGTTGCTCAGGCGCATTTGCAACGATTGCAAAGAAGAATACCTACCGGATCGCAGCGCGCTTGAATATCTGGGTATCCTCGAAAAAGGGCAGGAGCACGTGGCCGATTCGACAGTTCAGTATTATCGATTGAAACTGAACAACGATGGCTGGCCCATTTTCTATAAGGGCCGCGGCTGTGACAGCTGTAACAACACTGGTTACAAGAATAGAATCGGCGTCTACGAGGTGATGCGTTTAAATGACGAAATTCGGGATATGGCAGCTAAGGGATCGACCACTGCCATGGTCCGCTTTGCCGCGAAGCAATCGGGGATGGTGCCTTTGAAAGATTACAGCATTCGTCTTGTCGCGGACGGCTTGTCCACAAGTGAGGAGGTAATTCGCGTCACTTTGGCTGATACCGCCGGCGAAGACAAGCTCTGCTCGCGTTGTCGTAACCCCATCGGAGACGATTTTGTCAAATGCCCGTTTTGTCAACACGACTTGAAGATTTCCTGCTCGCGTTGCGGTACTCTACAGCAGGATGGCTGGGCCAGTTGCCCCAAATGTGGATTGACCAAAGATGAAGCTAACCGTGAATCTGTATGCCGTGGATGTGAGGCGGAAATACATGGTGATTGGGTAACTTGCCCGTATTGCTTAACCGCCAGGCAATATGCAAACAGAGAAGCAGTGCTATCCTCTTGACGTATGTGAGAAGCCAAAGCGAATCCAATCTCAACTAGCGAAACGGAGTTCTGTCAATGGCCATAGAGATGCAGGAACTTCTTCAGCTCGTAGTTGATCGAGCTGCTTCCGACTTACACCTAAAGGCGGATCAACCGCCAATTTTGCGGATCGCCGGCAAACTGGTCCGTCTCAATCTGCCCGAACTGAGTGCCAGCGACATTAAAGAGTTGATCGTCTCCATGCTTAGTCCCGACCAGTATAGGCATTTAGAGAATCACTATGAATTAGACTGCAGTTACGGACTGGACGGAGTCGGCAGATTCCGGGTCAATGTCTACAAGGACAAGGGAAATTATTGTGCTGCACTACGTGTAGTGGCAGCAAGGGTTCCCAGTATGGCAGAACTTGGTCTGCCGGAACTCTGCAAAGAAATTGCGCAGAAGCCTCGTGGGCTAGTGTTGATCACCGGACCAACAGGACATGGGAAATCGACAACGTTGGCTTCAATGATTGACTGGATAAACGAAAATCGCGCCGATCATATATTAACGATTGAAGATCCGATCGAATATATTCACCGACACAAGCGCTCGGTAGTCAGCCAAAGAGAGCTCGGCAATGACACAAAAAGCTTTGCCAATGCGCTGAGAGCAGCCTTGCGCGAAGATCCAGATGTGATCCTCGTTGGCGAGCTGCGCGATCTGGAGACGATCCACCTGGCCTTGACCGCCGCAGAAACCGGGCATTTGGTTTTTGGCACAGTGCACACAAGCTCAGCCCCTCAAAGTATCGATCGATTGATCGATGTTTTTCCCGCCGATCAGCAGCAACAAGCCCGGACGATGCTGTCCAACAGCCTGGTGGCCGTGATCAGCCAGACTCTGGTGCCAAGATTGCAAGAAGCAGCTGGCGGCAGCTCAATTACTAAAGGTAGGATTTTGGCTCTGGAAATAATGGTTAATACTCCGGCTGTAGCGAATTTGATCCGCGAGGCCAAAACAGCGCAGATCTATTCCGCTATACAAATGGGTGCAGCACAGGGGATGACAACTCTCGAAACTTCATTGGCAAATCTGGTCAAGCAAGGCTTAATCAGCAACGCCGAAGCGCTGGCTAAGTCCAGTCGACCAGAAGATCTGCAAAGGTTGATCGGCGGTGGCTATGCGCCAGCACCAGTGCGCGAGCCCGGTAAAGGTTTTGGTAGATTCTAAAGATGGCTGAATTTCTCTACAAAGTGAAAGACGGGCTAGGCCGCATCCAAGAAGCTATCGCGCAAGCAGAGTCGCCCTCGGTACTACGAGCGCGACTAACTTCCCGCGGGCTGGAGGTCGTGGATATCCAGAAACGCCAGGAAGCCATTAATTGGCGCGGCATCTGGTTGAATATTACCGGGGTCTTTGAAACCATCACGCTGAAAGATATGGTCGTATTTTCCCGGCAGTTCGCAGCGATGGTATCGTCTGGAGTGGCAATGCTACGCACCCTGACAATCATCGTCGAACAATGCAAGAACAATAAAATGAAGCGCGAGTTGGATGACGTGCGCAAATCGGTGGAAGCCGGAATTTCCCTTTCAGATTCACTTGCTAAGCATCCAGCCATATTCGATCGACTTTACGTTTCCATGGTCCGGGCCGGAGAAGCAGGCGGCATCCTGCCGGAAGTGCTAATGCGGGTAGCCGAATTCCTGGAAACAAGACAGAAATTAAATGCCAAGGTACGGTCGGCCATGATTTACCCCACTGTAGTCCTGGCCGTGGCCGTCCTTGTCTTCTGGGCCATGTTGACTTTCGTCTTGCCGGTTTTTCAAGGGTTATTCAAGAACATTGGCGGCGAACTTCCAGCCTATACGCAATTTCTGATCACCTTGTCCAACTACATGCGTTCGATTTGGATGGCTCTTTTTCTGGTTTGCTGCGCCATCGGTACATACTTTCTCCGGCAATATCACCACACAACCATAGGCCGGTTCCAAATTGACCTCATTCTCTTGCAACTGCCTTTGTTTGGAGAGCTGATCAAGAAGGTAGCTGTGGCGCGCTTTAGCCGGACATTTGGCACTCTAATCCGCGCAGGCGTGCCGATGTTGTCAGCATTGGATGTCGTAAAAGATACAGCCGGTAACGCTGTTGTCGCTCGCGCGATCGAATCGGTCTATAACGAAGTACGGCAGGGGGGCACAGTTTCCAAGCCGATGGCTAAAAATAAACTGTTTCCGCCAATGGTCACCCAAATGGTGGCGGTTGGAGAGGAGACGGGCAAACTCGACGACATGCTAAGTAAAATTGCCGATTTCTACGACATGGAAGTAGAGCACCAGGTTGAACAAATGACCTCATTACTCGAGCCGATTATGGTCGTCGGAATAGGCGGTATTGTCGGCTCGGTGGTCGTAGGCATGTATCTGCCGATTTTTACGGTTATCAATCAGCTGCACTAGACTGATGGCACAGGAAAGAAGACTAAAGCAGGGGAAATCTATGTGACTGGACAAGGATCAAGTTGGCAGTCAATTAGTCGGTGATAAGCTTTTCTGACTGGACGAAGAGATTTTTGACCTTCCAGTTTTGCCCCTATGGGACACAGTGATATTTACCTTTCCATCGGCTTTCTCAAATTGCGCTGGATACACGAGGGTGATATCAAAAACGGCGCCGTCCGTACCGAAGAACTGATTGTAATTTTGAGATTCCGGGTCCTTAAGGCTTTTAATGCCACCAAGCTTCTTTGCGAAGGCGTTAAAAAATCTGCTGATCTTAGTTGGATCTTCGTCAATTGTCTTGAGCATTTCAGGCGAGGCCCGCTTTGTTAGCTCTTGTTGATCCCATCTGTTACCAACAGCATAGATACTTTCGCGCGCGTACGATTGGCCCTCTTTCATTAGCCCGCCAATGTCCGCTCCGGTGCTACAGCCACGAGAAGAGACGCAATTACAAGGCAGATAGGCAGCATCAATGCACTTGGCCGGTAGAACATGTTTTCCTCTCCGGATAAGCTCGGCAAAAGCTGGAAAGAAAAACTGGCCGTTTTTCTTTCCCTTGGTATTTTACAATCTTTATTTTAGAGCTGCTGAAAAGGATTAATCTGCCCAGCAGTGCTATCGAAATGCACACTATTGACGAGCTCCGAACCTGAATGCAAATCTTGCCTAAGGTCGCTCGGCGGTAGGCCACAGCCGGCATCGCCGGTCAGCTTTTATTAAAAAGCTGTCGCCGCTGACAACCAGGGGGCAAGAGAGCGGCGCCACAGTTTTCCGCCTTATTCCACATTGGCAGAGCACTTGAGGGCATTTTTTCGTTTACAATCAGGATTAAGGTTCTACAATATGATAAATGGTTGAGAGATCTCGTATTGAGCAAGAGCTTGCAGGCAAAACAGACCGCCGTGGGACCCGGTGACAACGGCCCGAAATTGGAGCTAGGTAAAGGACAGGACCAGATTCATCACTGGCTGTCTGTTTACTCAGACTCGCGCGATCCCTCCTTGAGGGATGCAATTATTCAGGCCTCGTTACCATTGGTGAAAAGAATCGCCTACGGCTTAGCTCGCCGTTCCACAGACCCTGTCGAAGATCTGATCCAGGTTGGTTCAATCGGCTTGATCAAAGCGGTGGATCAATTCAAGCCCGATGCCGGAGCCAAGTTCCAGACTTATGCTACTCACTTGATTACAGGCGAAATCCGTCACTATTTGCGCGACAAGACAGCAATGATCAGGGCGCCGCGCGAATTGCAAGAGCTTTCCTTCCGCATTAACCGGTTGGTGCAGGCGCTTACAGCCCGTCTTGGACGCGAACCGACCGATACTGAGATTGCCCACGAACTGGAAATACCGGTCAGCCGAGTCAATGAGGCTGTATGAGGTAGACCGCCGGCGGACGTTGATCTCCCTGGATCAAGCTCTTTCCAATGATGCCGGCAGCGAGCAATCTTTAATCGACACTCTTATAGATGGTCGTTATCAAAGCAACCAGCTAGCAAAAGAGGACCGCTTCATGCTGGCTGAAGCGATTAAGCAACTTCGTGATGGATTAAGAGAGGTAGTACAGCTTACGTTTTACGAAGACCTCAGCCAAACCGAAGTTGCTCGCCAACTTGGTATATCCCAGATGCAGGTCTCGCGAAGATTGCGCTCTGCTACAGCTGAGTTATACAAGATCATCACTCAGAACAAAAAAACGGGCGGTCAGAAAGGCGGCTCATGAAGAGTGCAGCCATCGAAACGTCTCAACTGACTAAGGAAGTAGCCAGTCAGTTCTTGCGTAAGCGCACTCGTATCTTGGCGGATATCAATATCACTGTCTTGCGCGGTGAGACTTACGGTTTGCTGGGTCTAAACGGCGCTGGCAAAACGACCACCTTAAAGCTTTTATTGGGCTTGCTCCGGCCCACTGCCGGCAAAATCTCCGTGCTTGGAGCACCAGCTGGCGATCGCACCATTTTGAAAAAAATTGGCTTTTTGCCAGAGAACCCTTACTTCTATTCGCATCTTAGTGGGCGGGAATGCCTAGACTTCGTCGGTGCATTATTTGGACTGCCATGGCGAGAGCGCGCGCAGAAGGCTAATGCTCTATTAGAACTGGTCAAAATGACCGAAGCCGCAGATGTGCCGATGCATAAATATTCCAAAGGAATGCTGCAGCGAATCGGCATTGCGCAGTCACTGCTAAACGATCCGGAAGTTATTTTTTGGGACGAGCCGATGTCCGGTCTGGATATCATTGGCCGCCGGGATGCCCGGCGAATCTTGCAAGCATTGAAAGCCAAAGGCACCACCATCTTTTTTAATTCGCACCTTTTACCGGATGTCAGTGAAGTCTGCGATAGAGTGGGAGTGTTGCACAAAGGACGGCTTGTGGCCGAAGAAAAAATCGAAAATATAGCCAAAAGTGGTGACTACAAAGATCTCGAAAACTACTTTCTTAAGGCGCTCGGCGAACTACCCAATAACTAACCGTATACTGCGTAGATATGCATCATGAATAAACTTGTCGCCAACAGCATTGAGGCATAGGATCATTGGCAGACTTAGCCAAAATTTACGCGATTGCACTTAATACTTTCCGCGAAACTGTGCGGGATAAGATTCTGTACTCCTTTCTTGTTTTCATAGTCCTCGTCATGCTTTTAGCCATCCTCCTCGGCAGCCTGTCGATAGGGCAGGATGAACGAGTTCTACGCGACATCGGTCTGGCATCCATTAGTTTCATCGGCGGTATCATCGCTATCTTCGCCGGCGCCAATTTAGTTTTCAAAGAGCTGGACAGACGTACGGTTTACATAATTTTTACCAAGCCGGTAACTGGCTGGCAATTCATTCTTGGCAAATATTTTGGCCTGGCTTTCGCTCTACTGGTAATGCTGGTGTCCATGGGCTTATTTATGACCGGTGTCCTTTTCTTATTCGGCACTCATTCACTTAGCTCACAAATTTCCAGCATGTTGGTGCCGCTCGCTCTAGTGTATGTGGAGCTGCTATTTGTTATCGCTCTGGCCACATTCTTCTCGACCTTTACGACGCCGGTCATGAGCGTTTTATTTACGCTCAGCCTCTGGTTGATCGGTCACTTCGGCGACTCCTTGCGTGAACTGGGCAGACTTTCCCAAAACCAAGTCTTAGCCGCCTTCATGGACTTTATTTACTGGCTATTGCCAGATTTAGCCAGCCTTACCCGGGTGCGCAATCTGCTTATGTACGGCAACCAGATCGGCGATGAAGTGATCTCGTATATGACCTGTTATGTGATCGCATATGTTCTAATTCTTCTGATGATGGCGTCAATCGTAACAGAGCAAAGAGAGCTATCCTAGGCATGGTCGCCCCACTTCAACAGATGATGTCGCATTTTAGCTGGCAAGCTGCAGCCTGGCAATTCCCACTCGGTTTATGTACGGGCAGTTTTCTAAATGTACTGGCACTGCGCACTCTAAGTGAACGCTCAATTATATGGCCACCATCCAGCTGCCCACATTGCGAACGGCGCCTCGGTCTTCTAGATCTAATACCATTAGCCTCTTACCTTCTTTTGCACGGCCGTTGCCGGTATTGCCACGAGAAAATATCCTGGCAATATCCATTCGTCGAATTTCTCACCGGGGTGCTTTTCGTTGTTCTTTTACAAAGCTTCGGCTGGGATTGCGGCATCCAGTCAGGGCAAAATCACCTGGGCGGAGATTTAACTAGCCCCCATTTCGTATGCACCGGTTGGGCAATGGTGTTTTTTGTCAGTACTTTGATTGCCATCTGCATAACCGACTTCCGGGAAAAGCTAATTCCCCACGAAATAACCTATCCGGCTCTTTTGCTTGGTATCGTATTTAGTTCATTTTATCGAGAAGGTGGGCTGCTCAATTGCCTGGCTGGCATCGGTATTAGCTACGTGCTTTTTGATTTTCTCGCTTTTTATGGCTTAAAGTTCTACGAGTATTTCTATTACCGAAACAATGGCCAGAAAAACGAGATCGTCGAGTCTACCCCGGCCCGGGCAACAATAGCTGGAACAACAGAGCCAGGCCCGATACCAGCCAAGCATTACGCAGCCAGCGACGATCGAGAAGTTGATACCATCAAGCTAGGACCACCCGGGCAAAGCCTGGCAGTAAACGATACCGACCCTTTGATCGACGAAACATTCAATGTAGATGTTGGGGATGATGGGCGAGCCGAGCGGATGCTTGATGAAGACTTCGAAGTGATGGGCGGCGGCGACGCCGTCTTGGCTGCTCTGATCGCCGCCTGGCTTGGTCTGACCGGATTGGGTCTTGTTTTGCTTCTCGGCTTCATCATCGGTACGGTGATGGGAGCCGCTTATCTGGTTGCCGAGATGCGCAAGCATAAAACGCTAGGATCTTCACTTGGTAAAATCGCTCTTTATTCGGTGCTCGGCTTAGTATTGGCCGAAGGTTTTCTCTGGATGCTCTACGCAGCGACTGGTTTGAAGCAACTGGGACCATCAGCCTTTTTTAGCAATGAACCCTGGTGGCAACTCGGCTTGGGCGCCGTATTCGGTGGCATGGTTCTAGGCATCGTGGCCGAGGGATCTAAGTATTCAAAACCGTTTCCATTCGGGCCGGCTCTGGCGCTGGCCGCACTCGTGGCCATTTTTTGGAATCCATTAGATACTCAAGGATAAGATGATCCATAATGAAACTGGGTGAAATTTGGCGTTTATGAGCGGCACAACTGGGCGATAGGCAAGACAAAGGGTAGAGCCGTGTTTAGTTTCGGCAAGAAGAAAGGACCAGTTCTTGGGCTTGACATTAACAGCGACAGCATTACGCTAGTCCACCTAGAAAAAACTCGCGCCGGGATTGAGGTCGCGCGTTTTGCCTGTTCTCCGACGCCTGGCAATGCGATTCGCGAGGGAATCATCGCTGATCCGGACACGGTTGGAGCGGTGGTCCTTGATTTGCTGGCCACGGCAAACGTACCGCCTTCCGGACAGGCACCGGTGATCAACGTAGCAGTGCCAGCGCAGGCCGTGGTCATCAGATTGATGCCGGTGCCAGTCGGCATGCCGCCAGAAGAGTTGGCTGATGTAGTGACCCAGGAAGCGACCAACCACGTACCATTTCCCATTGAAGACGCCAACCTCGATTGGTCGCCAATGCCGGCAACAGAACGCACGGACGCAGATGGTGTGCGACGTATTGACATCATCCTCGCCGCTATTCAGCGATCGATTATCGAATCTTATTGGCGAATGGCCGATAGCGCTGGCGTCCGCCTGGGACGAGTGGATATTTCTTCTCTGGCGGTCGTTCGCAGTCTAGCGCTGGCTGGTTATCTTGGTTCGACAGGACATCTGTCGATGATCGTCAATATTCGGCATGACGCCACTGATATAAACATCGTCCGAAGCGCCATGCCGCTTTTTGGCCGCTCGATCATGGTCGGCTTGGATACTTTGACCGAAGCGGTCTCCCGTAGTTTAAGCATTCATTTCAACGAAGCGCTCGATTTGCTGCCTGAAATCATTCTTTTCGGTACCCCGGAAACAGATGTCCGCTTGGGCCAGGCAGCTCAAGTAGCCCGCACCATATTTAGTGACATCGCCGATGAATTAGCCCGTTCTCTGGACTTTTATAAATCGCAAGTGGGCGATGTCAAAGTTGATCAGGTATTGCTCAGCGGTCCGGGCTGCATGATCCAGAATTTAGATCAGTTCATCTCCAATCGAATGAACATCCGCACGCTGGTCTCCGACCCGATGCGCGATCTGGTCTTTGAGCAAGATTTGATCGTCGACAGTATGCGCCCGATTCTCGCAGCACTTGTCGGCTGCTCCATAGAACCCAGTTGGAACCCTTCCTTTACTGTCGATCTGGATCTTAATAAAGAAGGCCGGCTGCCGTTACTTTATGATGAACGCAAGACGGCGGTCATGCCTACCGATGAAAAGCCGACGAAATGGTTCAAGCCTGTTTTGGTAAGTGCCATCAGCGCCTTGCTCTTCACCTTGGCAGTCTGGGCTTATTTGATCCATGTTGCCCTGCCAAGGAAAGAATACGAGATGAGCTCCTTGACTGAGCAAATTAAGACAAACCGTCAAGAGCTGTCTCAGCTCACAACGTTGAAAAAGAGCAATGATGTTCTCTGGACAAAGAAACGATTGCTTGATCGGATCGTGAAAAAGACCCAACGCTGGTCCAATATCCTGGACGAGATCCGCAAGAAAACTCCAATTTCTGTTCATTTGGATGCGATCGTCTTCGATCAACAATCACTCAAGCTTATTGGCAAAAGCACTGACTTTGCCGGGATCTCGGAACTAGCGGTCAATCTTGGTCAATCAGATAATCTCACTGACTGCGCAGTTGAATCAGCAACCAGGCCGGATAAATCACCGCGAGAGATTTCGTTCGTGGTTGTTGCCAAATTGAAATATCCTGATGTCACTGCCGCGCCTCAATTGACTGCCCAAACAATCGCGCCACTGCCTGCTGGACAGCCTGTGCCATCCGGTTCAGACCAGCCACAAGCCGCGCTGCCAAAGATGGGACGAACCGTCGGATTGCGTCCCGATCTACCATCCGATCAGCCCTAGGAGTGAGAACTAGCAATGCGCACTTCTTACAAAATTCTTCTGTGTACGGTCTTGTTCCTCTTTGCCGCTGCCATCAGCTGCTTTCGCGTTTATCCGGCGTTCGTTGAGGTCGAACAAAAATCAGCCGATGTCAAACAACGCGTCGACGAGAATCGCGATTTGCTGAAAAAACTGCAAGACAAGAAAAAAACGCAAGAAGAAAGAAACAAGCTGGAAACGCAGATTCAAGCATTGCGCGGCTCGGTACCCAAAAGCCCGGAATTGGATTTGCTCGTTCTCGACCTGGAAAAATTGTGTCACGATTGTAATCTCGATCTGGTTGGAGTAGAGAACCCTGACACAGAAATGCTTTCGCAAATAAAAGCGTCTGAAGGTGAGATGCAAAAGCTAAGCAACGAAAACGCGGGGAAATTATCCATCGGCTCCAAATCGCTAGCGAAAAATGAGGCGGCGAGCGCCAAAGCCGAAGCAACGGTGCAAGCCACCCTGAAAGAATTACCCAAGCAGGTATTCGTTACAGGCACATATGAAAATTTCATCAAACTGCTGCACAAATTGGAGAATTATCAACGCATTATTGGCGTTAGCAACGTGTCCGTTGCGTTGCCGGTTCAAATAAGCGGCACGCGAGCGGCAGCTGCTGAGAAAGCGAACCGCTTGAAAGTCAACCAGACAATGATGTCCTTCTTGATGACAGTTTATTATTTGCCTTGAGGTGCATTGTGGGCAAGATCTTGTTTTCAACGTTAATCGCCCTGGCTTCGTTATTGAACGCGCAAGTTGTAACAGCGATTGAGGCCAATGATTCCACCTCACCACCACCGCCGCCGGCACCGACAGAAAGTACCCAGGCAGGCGGCCAGCCAGAGAATTCGGTTGTCCCGGCGACAACTCGAGCCCAAGCGGCAGAACAAGCGAAAGGCAAAACCGGGCGAAGCGACCCCATGGCGCCGGTAAAAGGATTCAAACCTTTTCCCAGCAACTCTGCTCTACCCGTAGATGAAGCGGACAGTTACTCCGCGGCTCAGCCGGCAAAAGGATCTTCAGACAAAAGCTTCAGACTAGTACCGCCGCCACCGCCCAACACCGGTTCCATTTCGCCGGAAGACCTTCCGGTATCTGAGTTACCGGTACCTCCAGAGCGTCCCTCAATTAGTGACAAGCTCAAATTGACCGGCATAGTTGGACAAAAAGGATTATTCATCATTACCGACATGCAGGCGCGCCGCCAAAATAAGTGGCCGCAAACGTTAGTACTTGGTCCAGGCGACCGCTTCGAGTCCGTCGAAGTAGTGTCTATCGGCCTCGATTCAGTGTTGCTCGAAGAAAATGGCGAGCGAACAACGAAGAGATTGGAAAGGATCCATTAATCTGTAATCTGTAACCTGCAATCTGTTAATAAGTCTGGATTGGCTTCGTAATCTGGGCAATCGCATTCATCGCCCAGAGAAAGGCGAGGAGGAATAGCACATCGATGACAGCAAAAGGTTTCCACACATCGGGCATATCATGTTGGAACCAATGCCAAAAGACGACAGCGGCAAAGGCTAAATTCAACATGACACCATAGGGAATTAAATTGCGATTCCGTTCGGGTTTTTGAGCGATCTGCCAAAACATGACGCTAAAAACCATGACCGTAAGCGCAGGGAATTCCACATAACCCCAGTGGCTCGGAGGAGCAACGTGAGACATTTCGAAAATTGCCGGTCCGGCGAACAAAAACAAAACGCCACACATAAAGTCATAGAACGCCGCTGTGTAAAAAAGCAAAGAAACGGTCTTGCTTGTGCTCATGTCAACCTTTAGCGGCGAAGTTTAGCCAAGACCTCAGGCAAACGGCTGAATGGTTGGTCGCATTTGACAAATGTCGTATTTGATACCAGTTACCACCCGCGAATAGTCCTGCGGTGTATTGACATTGAAAAACGGCGGCAGACTATTGTTGTCTAACTTACCTTGATCCAAGAAATAAGTCTGCGCCTTAAGACCGCTAAGAAAATCCTGAACGCTGCGGCTGCCGGCAAAGAGAGACTCTTCCAGCTGCTTGATACAGTTCTTGGAATAAATACCGAGCAACGGTTCGATGCCTTGCTGATGCGCGAGCACAACGACGTCGTTGCCGTGGCGGCGGCTAACAATCTCTTCGACAATCTCTTTCTGGACCAAAGGCATGTCGCAGGCGATGACAAAAGCATAAGGATTACTAGAAACTAACAAACCCGAAAGAATACCGCCCAGCGGTCCCCGGTGCGGCAGTATGTCTTTTACAACGTCAACAGCTAAGTCTTCGTACAACTCAGGTTGGTTGGCAACGACGAAAGTTTCATCGAACAGCTCACGCACAATATTCAGCACGTGCTCAATCATGGTCGTATTTTGAAAGGGAAGAAAGGCCTTAGTTCTACCCATTCTTTTGCTTTTACCGCCACCAAGCACAAGCGCAGTAACAGGAAACGGCAGCCGCTCCCTGAATACAGGTTCATCAATTGCTAGGTTGCTGCTATTCTCCACGATAAACCGGCGGCCTCTTCTCGGCAAACGCTGCCAACCCCTCTAGCCTATCCTTCGTATTCAAAAGTTGCAAATAAGCTTTTGTTTCAAGAGCGAGTCCAGCTTCCAGATCGCGGTCGAATCCCTGATCGATGGCAAACTTCGCTTGCATTAGCGAAAGTGGCGCTGCTGTGGCGATTTCGGCGGCCCAAGAGCGCACTTCTCTGACTAACGGATCGTGGCAATCACTACCTTGCTCAGCCGTCTCACTGACCACTCGATGAATTAGACCTAATTCGTAGCCGTTCTGAGCAGTTAAAGGCGCAGCGGTCAAAATCAGCTCCTTGGCCTTAGATTTGCCAATCAATCGCGGTAATCGCTGAGTACCACCCGCACCAGGAATGATACCAAGCTTAACTTCAGTCAGCCGCAGGGAGGCGCTGGCAACCATTACCCGCAAATCGCAAGCCAGAGCCAATTCCGTTCCACCACCAAAAGCAGAGCCGTTAATCGCGGCGATTACCGTTTGCGGTAGCGTTTCAATTGCTCGCATAGTGCCTTGAATAAGTGAAATATAGTCAATAGTCTCAGCTTGAGACATCGACTTTCGCTCGGTCAAATCGGCGCCAGCTGAGAATGCTTTCAGCCCCAGACCAATAATCCCCACGACACGAGTGTCTCTGTCTTTGGCTAAGGCCTCGCAAGCTTGGCGTAAAGCCACTAAGAGAGCTCGGTTTAAGCAATTCATTACCTGAGGCCGATTCAGTTTCAACCAAGTGATCGATGGTTCCTTTTCAATCAAAAGCACTTGTTCTTGTGACACGTTTAATCTCAACCTCTTTATTTGCAGGGTGCCTGAGCTCTATCAACCGCTGAGTACCTTGCCTTGTTCCTTTTCCCGCATCGAGAGCGCCGCTTGCAAGTATCGACCAGGTAGCCGCCTGTGCAAAAGGTCTTGCGCCAGCTTGCCGGCATCGACCAGTTTATCCAGATCAATCCCGGTTTTGATGCCCATTCCAGCCAGCATATGGGCCAAATCCTCAGTGGCCAGATTGCCGGCAGCACCGGGGGCGTAGGGACAACCGCCCAAACCGCCGATACTGGCATCGAAAGTGGTTACGCCACAACTCAGGCCGCAAAACATTGGCCAGAGCTGTGCCATAGGTATCATGAAAGTGTAATGCCAATTTAGGCAAAGGCAGTATATTGTTCAGCGAATTGACAAGAGCGATAACGTCAGTTGGTGTGGCGGCACCGATGGTATCACCAATCGAGATCTCATCCAGACCGATCGCGAGAAGACTCGATACCAAATGCGCCACCTGCGACGGTGGCACTTTTCCCTCATAGGGGCAGACAAAGGCTACCGATACATAGCAGCGAAGTCGCATTCCGTCGGTCTTTGCCACTCCGGCCACTTCGCGCAAAGTGCTGATCGCCTCGGCTATAGTCTTGTTGATATTCTTTTTGCTGTGCGATTCGGTCGCCGACAAGAAAAAGGCAATCTCCGGAAGCTTGGCTTGTCGAGCAGATTCGTAGCCTTTCATGTTGGGCACCAAAGCTAGTGCTCTTACTTGGGGCGGCAACTTTATGGACGACGCGACTTCCAGACCGTCTGCCAACTGGGGTATCCATTTGGGGCTGACGAAGGAGGTGACTTCTATGCGAGATAATCCCGTTTCAGCAAGCGCTTCGATCAATCGGATCTTGTCAGCAGTAGCCACATGCTGAGACTCATTCTGCAAACCATCACGCGGTCCAACTTCGACGATGTTCACTTCTTTGGGAAAATTCACGGCATTCCATCCCGCGGAAAATCAATCTCTATCTGCTGCTTTACGCAATCTGCCAATCTTCCGAGTCGTTGGCCCAGTCGTTGTCAGCATATTCAAGCATTCTACATATTCGAGATATTCAAGCATTCTATTCTAGTTCTAACAAAGCGTCGCCTTCGTTCACAAAAGCGCCGCTGTCGACTACGATGCGCGTCACTTTCCCTATTTGATCGGATTGAACTGGCAGTTGCATTTTCATCGACTCCAAAATGGCGACATCCATCCCATCTTCAACCTGGTCGCCAGGTTTAACGAGAACCTCAATCACCATTCCCGCCATCATTGAAAGAATTCGCTTCATCGACGCCCCTTCTCGTTAGCCCGCCGGTTTAAACAGGCAGATGTTAAGTAGTGCTATCTGCCTGCAAATTAACGTATGGTAGCAAAAATGCACCAGGGAAAGCGCTGGCACACTTAGAAATCAAGTATCTGAACTACTTTATCTAAACACTTTATCTGAAGAGGCCGCGCAAAGCATCATTGATGCTCTTGACCGTATCGTCTTCCTCTTCTTGCGGCTCGGCACTGCTTTCAGCTTCGACCGTTGGCTCGGTGGCGTTTTGTTCGGTACCAGCTTGAGCGGCAGCGGTTGCCTTCTGGCTGGCGTCCAGCGACGCGAACAGATCCATTGTTTTAGGATCTTTGCTACCTTGGTCAGCATCGGCCGAAGCAGCTGCTTGCGGCCCCGATTTTGGCTCCCGCATGATCGCTTGAAATGCATTGCTGCGCCGATTCTACCCAGCCGGTGGGAGCGTTTGCCGGCGCTGGTGCACCTCGCCGTTTTGAAGATGGCGATTTGCTGGGAATGTTAATTGGTGGCGGCGACGCGAACAGCTGCGCGGCAGCATCAGCCAGCTCATTGACCGGTGATGGCGAGGCCGGTTCCGGTGCATTTGCCCCCGCGAGCTTGGCGGCATCCACGTCGCCATGAGCGGCGGGCACACCCTTAAGATATTTGCGGCCGGCATAGCGATCTTTCATCGCCAAAATCTTCTCACGATCGCCGGAAATACTTTTCTGACGTGCCACCGCCGAATCAACACGCTGCTCTAACTCGCCAATCTGTTGATTGATGACATTGATCTCTTCCCGGGTATGAGCTTCCTTATCGGCAAACTCGTCCAGCAGCTTTTTCAACATATCGGCACTGGGCATACTGATTCAAGCTCCTCTAGTAACTACCCAGAACCAGGCAAAACAGTTCCTGCTTAGGTATTAGCACCATCATAGAATCAAATCAGCCAGTCCGTCAGATCCTCTTTCGATATTTATACAAGAGTTTTAGGAATTGAGAGCTTCCTGGCTGCGCCGCAATGTACTGTACTTCGTCTCATTGATCAGATTGCTAAACAACCACATGCACAGTTCATCCAGCGAATCGACGTTGGGAACGCCATCTTCCATACGCCACATCATACCGTCCTCGGTAATTCTCACTTGAATTCGGGCGATCGGTCTGTATTGATTTTCCGTCTTGCTCAACGCCATGATTTTGTTCACGGGCAGCAAATAGAATTCGACGCATTCGGCGTTACCTCTCATAACGAGGCTATAAAATCGCGTCGAAATACGGGCACGAAAATAGGTTTCGGTTTCCTCAGCTTCGCGCATCTTATTGAATCGTATCACCTCAGTCACTTCACCAGATATAGTGCCAGAGACATGCAAATCTGTACCGGCAGCAATTTGGTTGAATTCAAAGGTGTAACGTTGAAGCATGCCAAAAATTTTGTCGATCAGGGTTTCAATACCTTTTTTGTAAACCGACTCACGATACAGATTCTGAAGCTCTACTCCCTTTTGATCGGCCAAGAACTGCATCGATTCTTCTTTCAGCTTGTACATCCAATCATTGCCGGCTTCAGCCGGTTCCGATTCATGGTAAACGAGTATTTGTTGGGTAAGAGGATTTGGTAAGGGTGCGGCGTCAATTGCCGCTACATTTTCATAGGCTCGTCGATCAACGCTCTTGCTCAACGCTGCTTGCGGCGCCTTGGAAGGATGGGTGTCAAGAAATTTACGCACCACCTTAGCGGTCTCCTTCGGATCGCGCTTGCTGCGTTTATTGGAATTGGGACTCTTGGCGGCATCGCGCCGTGGTTCAAAGTCGTCCCGTTGTTTAAAGCCACCGCCGTTGTGCCACATTTCCCAGCCTCCACGTGCCCCGCTAAGCACTATGCCCACTTCGTATCCGTTTGAATCGAAATTCGCCATATCTACCTGCCTATTTAAATTATCGGGATGGGTGCATTTCTTGTAAATGCGCGAAAAAGCGTAGAAAATGCCGAAAAACTTTGACTAGCAAGAGATTCGAGAGACACACTCCTGGGCCATCTCCAAGCCATCAGATATATGTACCGAGCGTTTGCCGGGGCGACCGATCTCTTGACAGCCGACAAAGGTGGGGCTTGACTACTTGCGTTTACAGGCGCACTTCAAGAGTGGTAATCGAACCTTTGCCTGGCTTTGAAACAACGAGCAGTCTCGCTGGGAAAAAGCAGCGGATCATTTCGGTTCTTTCCTTAATACCACTCAAGCCCATGCCGCCATCTTTTTTAGTCCTCAGCTCACCTTCCGTCGATGTAAAGCCACGTCCGTTATCCCGCAAAGTCAGCTTGATATTGCCGGCATTGACCTCAAATTTGACCAGGACTTTTGTCGCCTGAGCATACTTTTCGATGTTGTGCAGGGACTCCTGGACAATACGATAGATATGCAATTGCACTTGGTATGGCAATTCGGGTAATTCGCCGTCACAGACGAAAGAACAATCCGCACCTGTCCTTTGGGCGACACGTTCGACCAGATCCTCGATTACTGTTTGCAGCCCCCAGTCTTTCAGATCCCGGGGTGCTAGATCGTGGCAAATTTCTCTCAGACGGGCGCTCACCTGATCGAGAATTTCGATCACCTCTGCCGGCCTCGGCGAGCTCTCGGAGGCCAAAGAGCGCTTCAATGACATGATGTCGGCAATAATTGCATCGTGCAAATCACGCGCTATGCGATTCTGTATTTCTTCTTGTTGGCTGACAATTTTTTGGGCCATGTTTTGCTCTGTCAAAATAATCTGTTTCACCGTCTCTCGCAGAGCTTCACCTTCCAGGTGTTGCAAAATATGGGCACCGAGTAATTCCTCGTTGGCATCCTGGGCAGCTGCCACAATCAGCGCTCTAAACAAATTCCGCACCAGATAAAACAGTTCGTCAGGATCGGCAGTCAACCCATCGATTGTCCAGACATCTGGATTAACACGACTGTTCATGGTCAGAACATTCTTCAGTCTTTGCGGCGTCTCACCCGCCGCCAGTGAGAAAATCTCTGCCGCGGGCACGAGAAAGATATCGATCTTGCCTGGGGAGCCGCGCATGCTCAAGATCCAGGAAGTCGACGAGACACGCGATCTTGAATACGTCACTGTCTCTTCAGACAGAGCTAGCGCCGGCAGCTCGTCGGCTTGAAACAAAACCATTTTTTCGCGGACATCGCTGGGCTCTGTTGTGCTGATCCGCATGTTAGCCAGATCAGGGATCCCAGCAATCAGCTCATTAAATTCCAAGGCCAGACTTTTAAAAGTGGCGCAGAGCAAAGACATCATCCGGCGCGTCGATTCAAAAGCTGCTTCCAGGCTGACTTCACCCAGGTCAGGCGGCTGCACCGGCTCATTTTCCAGTCGCATCGGCTCGGCATTTTCCGTCAAGTTGGTAATTAATCGGCGGACTAGATCGCGCAGCCAAAGCGTTTGATAAAGGATAAATTGAGCGCGTTTGCCTGAATGGATACTGGTAAATTCGTCGTCGCTGGCACTGAGCGCTCTGGCTAGACTCGGCGGCGACGCATCGGTGGCGGCTTGACCATTATCCTCACCACCTCGTTCTAAACCCACATAGCCAGCTGCTTGAGCTGCCAGTTTGCCGAATGATTTAGCAATTTTGTCCAGGTTGAAACCCATGTCTCGTTTATGCCTCGAGCTCTAGATTGCCATAACCGCTTTGGACGGCCCAAGCGATAAGCTGTTCTCTACTTTCCAAACCTAATTTCAGTGATAACAATTCACATTGTTTGCGAACTGTGGCCGGCGATGCTTGGCGGCGTTCGGCGATGTCGCTGTATTTCATCCCCCTGGCCAGCATCTTCAGGACCTCCTGCTCTGAGCGAGTGATCTTTGTTTCGCCTGAAATCAGCTCAGCGGAAAGTATCGGTTTCTTTCCGGTCATCACTTGCCGCACAGCCTCTGCTACTTTGGCAATACTTTCGGATTTGAGCAGATAGCCAGCGACACCCAATTCCAATATCGCCTGGATAAAGGCCAGCCGGTTCTCGCCAGAGAAAACAACCACCTGCGTGCCGGCCAAACTGCAAAACTGTTTAACTGTAGTCTTCGGACCGGTTGAACCGGGTAAATGCAGATCGAGCAAGACAATGTCTGGACGTAACTGCTTGGCAAGCTCAAGCCCATGGTCGGAAGTCGTGGCAGTACCGACGATCGTCAGATCCGGCTCGCGCGATAGCCCGGAAGCCAGGCCATCCAATGTGACAAGATGATCCTCGACGATCAAAATGTTAATTGCCTCGCTCAAAGCATCCTCCCGGATAAAGCTCGAACGCCAGAGCCTGCCAATGAATTTATAGCAGATGCCAGGATAAACGTCTTAACTGGCCGGTATGTTCATTGCCTAAAAGTTGCTTGACCGAGTCGCACCGAATATAGTGGCGCAATGCAGCGGCTGTCCGCTCCCGCTATAGATCGACCGCCGTGCAAGCAGCTGCGTACTATAGTGTAGGGAATTCAATCCTCTCTGCACTTTCCTCAGCAGCCTGCTTATCCTTCTTGGAGAGGCGTGGATCGTTCTTCACAGCATCCTTCACTTCACCTAACAATAGCGACTCGGCGCGCAGGTACTGAAACATCTGGAAAGCGGAAAGATCACTATGTTTTTCCCTGATGTCTTTCATTTCGGCTCTATTTAAACGAATTAGTTCATCGAGCGCTTCCGGATGCTTGATCTTTCCCTCTTCAACCTTAAGCCTAAGCAATTCCATTTGTTCAACTGAATTGGCCTTATTCGCCTCCACATCTTTCTGCATCTCTTGCGTCGCCAGTGGGCGAGGCAGCCCTGCGATATACAGCTCGTGAATCGTTACTTCTTGTTCGTCGCCTGGTGACAAAAATGCTTGCGGATTGTGAACAATGGCCTTGGGTGTAGCTCCTGCTGTATAGTCAGTTACACCAATGCCGTGCGCCCATTTCACGTTTATCAAGATAATTGCCATCTCTATCCTGTTTCGGCTCGTCGAACGGCCCGTTATCAGTATTGATTCCCATAATCACCTGCGACTGACTCTGCTCTAAAACTTTTTGCAGCTCAGCCTCTGTCTGAACTTTGAAATTATGATTTGCCACCCGTTCGGAATCGGCTGAATCAAACTCAAACGGATCAAAAAATGGTTTTCGAACAGGCTTTTGTCCGCGGTTAATCTCGACATAGTTTAGATTGTTATCGCCGGTAATCTCGTAGTTAGCGATTAAGAGCGCTTCTCCCCATTGGCCAAGCTTTCTGCCAGCGATTTTCTGGCCCATAAATTCACCTTCCAGCCGTTCGCCTGTGTCGGAACGAGACTTTGGGTTTTCTTGCGAATACTTGAGATGCAATGTGGGATGTCTCTCCTCAAGCTTGGCAATGATCACGTTCATCGCTGCCACTTGATATAGTTCGCTGGCATAGCTACGATTCTCGCCGTCAGACCAGTACTTAGATTCCCCGTGCGGGCGAGCATCTACTTTGATCGCTTTAGCGGTTAGCGGCTTGTATTCACCACTTAAAGCTATTTGTGTCAGCATACTGGCTGCTTTCTCAGGATGCGTTCGGTAGGCAAATTTTTCTTGGTCAGAGATGCCGCACGTCTCATGTTGTCCCTGAACGATACGACTTTGATCAGCAGCCTGAAGCATTATTTGAGCAGCCAGAACCAATCTCTCCTGCTCAGTAGTATATTGGTTACCTTCAGCCTTCAGTAACTTCTCCACTTCCAAATAAGTTTGAGAAATCTGCTGTGGCTTAAGGTGATCAATGCTCGCGCGCTGTTCAAACTTATAAATACACTTCGCCAAGAAATCAAGAGACATACTAGCCTCAGCAGTGGTCAATAGACGGACACGAAAAAGTGGCAGCGCTTCTTTGAATCTCTCCGCCACAGCCTCAGGCTTCAGCACTTGATCGACATAATGGCCACCCTTCTGCCATATCATCCAGGAATACTCAGGAGTCGGGAAATAATGATGTTCAGCAAAAGTACCATCACGCTGTGGCGTCAGGGTGTACCAGCTGCCGTCTTTATTTTCGGCGCGCATGGCGCCATTATCATAGATGGTACTTTTGTTCCCCTCTTTATCTGTGATAAGCATGCCACCATCCGCGGTGCGCACAGGTTTCGGCCACTCGAATTCACTTGCGGTTGTACCGCCATGCTTAGGGTGGGCTCCCTTGTCCTCTGGTACTGTCCCGTACAAGTGCTCCGCCTTTGGATCCTGCAAGTTCGCGCCTGAAGTATCTTGCACCTTTCGCAATTTAATTATATGTTCGAAGCCAGACGCAACATCGAATAGCCCCGGCGCGGCCGCGTTCGAGTCAGCGGTTGTTTGTGTTTTATCGTTAGATTTAATGCCGTCGGATGCCATATTGTCAGGTTGCAGAAAGAGCTGAGCTAAGACCGATGCAGGCAAGGCACGTTCAGGAAGTCTCTAGCTTATAGAGAAAATGGCTATTTGTTGTTTTCAATCTGTTAAAACGGGACACTTACTCATTGCTCGGACGCAGCTCTAAAGCCGTTTAGAATTGGCCTTGGTCACAACAAATCTTATTTATTAGCGTCAGGCGTGAAGTATCACACCAAACACGACTATAGTAGCGTTATACACCTGCGGCTAACTCTGCTAGCAACTTAGCTAACCGTTGTACCCTTCGGTTAGATAAGTGAACACCATGATTGACGCGGATACGCCGCGGAACTTGCTTTTACGCAAGCTTCAAGAGGACCAAGCTAAGAAAGTTCTAGCTGTAGCTGAACTGGTTCATCTTGATGTGCGCGACAACGTCATCGAACCAAATCAGCCCATTCAATTCCTAGACTTCCCGGAAACTGCTGTGCCCTGGGAAACTCTCTTCAATGATGATGATAATGCGTTCAATGAGGCGTCATGCTCGCTGCATTAGGACCATTAATAAGAGAGCGCCGCATGCAACTTGGCTTAAGTGTTCGCCAAATGTGCCTGCACACACCGATAACCTCTCGCGAGCTAGCGGAACTTGAATGGCAGCAGGCAGTCGATATCGACTGCATTACATTTATCAAGCTTGCTTATGGGTTGGGATTGGAAGTCTCTGAATTGCTTGCTATTATCGACTTCGATTCACCTATCGATCCTACCGGAGTTGCGGGGACTGATACGCGCAAGCGACATTAGTCAGCTAACCAAAAAACACAATGAAGGTGCCTGCTCCATACTATGCGTTGGCTTCCGCGTTTCTCTTCGCGATCGGAATGCCCAGCGCCAAGCTGCTTCTAAAACATGTCGATCCGATAATGCTTGCCGGACTTCTGTATCTTGGTTCCGGCATTGGCTTGAGTTGCATCTTGTTTATTCGCGATTTGCCTAAGAGCAAAGGCACAGGCCGTGGGGGCTTCAGTAGAAGAGACTTCGCCTGGCTTGCCGGCTCAACAGCAAGCGGCGGTATCTTGGCACCACTTTTGTTGATGGAGGCTATGAACATCGCCAGAGCATCAACAGTCTCTCTACTGCTCAACTTTGAAGTTGTCTTTACGGCCCTCATCGCCTGGTTAGTTTTCAAAGAACATCTTGGACTGCGCGTAATCATTGGACTGGCTGCGATCTTGTGCGGCGGCGTCTCCTTATCCTGGACTACGGACATGTCCGCATCGTGGTCATTGCTGCTAGGAATTGGTGCGTGTTTGTGTTGGGCAATTGACTCCAACCTGGCTGGACAGATCGTCCATTCTGAGTCGATTCAAATCGCCCAGTTTAGAGGCTTAGTGGCAGGCGCGTTCAATCTCTGCCTGGCGCTTCTGCTCGGATACCACGTGCCGGATTTGAGCACCATCGGCTGGGCTGCAATTACTGGCATAGTTTCATATGGAATTAGTCTATCGCTATTTATCGCCGCCATGCGTCGACTGGGAGCGGCTCGAGCGATGGCGTATTTTTCCACAGAACCATTTATTGGTGCACTGCTATCTGTAGCCATTCTGAGGGAGCCGATCAATATTAACCTGCTTTTGGCCGCCATTTTTATGAGCATTGGTGTCTGGCTACATTTAACGGAAAAGCGTGAGCATATACACACGAGTGTGCCAGGGATTCCAGATGACTGGTCATAGGAACAGATGACTAACGTCAGGCAAAAGAGCGAAAGAAAAACTGGCAGTTTTTCTTTCGCGCCTAAATCTTAAGTTCTGCCCCTGATGAGCGGACAAGCTCAAGCGGGACTGACGTGGTACGATCGGCTTGCCTTGAAAAGAATTTGGGAAACAGGAGTGAACTGTGTCAACAAAGAAAAATGTTCTAGGTACAACCTTGCAAGCTTGTTGCACCTCACCGATGACCGGTTTTCGTCGCGACGGCTTTTGTGAAATGCATGCAGACGACGTGGGCGCACATGTAATTTGTGCGCAAGTGACAAAGGCATTTCTCAGCTTCTCCAAAAGAGCCGGCAATGATCTGAGCACACCCTCGCCCGAGTTCGGATTTCCCGGATTAAAGCCCGGCGATAAATGGTGTCTCTGCGCTGCCCGCTGGAAGGAGGCTCTGGACGCTGGCGCTGCACCGCCTGTGGTTCTCGAAGCGACTCACGAATATGCGCTTGAATATGTCTCACTGCAAGAACTCAAGGACAACGCTGTCGATGTCGTCGACAGTTAACAGTCTTGCCACCGTCAAAATCTTGCGGATGCCCGCCCTGGTTCAGGCGTGCTGGAGATAACGTACCATCTGCGTATATTCATTGAGATCAGCTGAAGTTTGCTGGAGATCCAGACCATCTGCATAGACATGCACCAGCGGTTCGACGGCGTCTGGCAGAACCAAAATCCAGTGTTCCGGTCGGGTCTGAATCTTTACACCGTCGAGCAATTCCATCGGCCGATCGTGGTGCTTTTCGACTAACAGACGCATCACTCTGCCCTTCCTCTCCCATGGACAGTGGACGGAATCAACTTGATAGATCAATTGTGGTAGCTCAGCCACTGCTTGATGCAAAGATCGTCCTTGAAATGTGAGGTGCTCAAGTACCTGTCCCACAGCGAACATCGCATCATAGCCGTTTTGGAATTCCGGAAAAATGAAACAACCATTGGCGCTGCCACCAAGCACCGCACCTTGCAGCTTCGCCGTCGTGCTGCCTATTTCTGTTTCAGATGCTTTACACCGGACGACTTTGCAATTATGCCGAGCAGCAATTCGTTCAATGACTGAGCTGGCATTCACCGGTACGACAATTTGCCGACCAGGCTTGTCCCGCAAGATTATATCGGCTACTACAGCTAGCAACAGTTCACCGCGAATGATTTGACCGGTCTCGTCAACCAGTGTCATCTGCTCACCGTTGCGCCCAATTTGCGCACCCAGCTCAGCATTCAACGCCCGCACAACATCCGCCAGCTGTTTACGCATAGCGATTCGCTCTTCTTGCCGAGGCGGCGTGTTTCTGATCGATGAATTCAAAACGATAGTCTCGATGCCGACCTGCCCTAGAAGATCCGGCAAAAGCACAGCCGTCTCAGCCATGGCATAGTCAATTACTACTTTCGGAGCCTGGGTGGCTAAGCCACCAGTTTTAGTGACACGCGTATAATTAGAGCCGGGCACGATACAAAAAGGTACTTTATCCTCTTCAAACACCTGCCCTTTCATGTGTTTGAGAAATTCATCCATGTAGTACTCGCGGACACGGCTGGGAAAATTGATATTGCCCACATCCGCTGGCAGAACTCGGGGAAAATCTTCTTTGAAAAATGTTGTCTCAATTTTACGTTCCATGGATTTGGTAATAGCAATACCTTCACTATCGAAAAATTCGATCGTGATTTTCTCTGGCTCGCGCTGGGACACGCGGACATGCACTAAACCGCTTGCCCTCTGAGTTTTGACGTAATACCGGGAGATGGGCAAGGGCATCGACTCTAAATTTTGTACTTCCACACCGACCGATATCAAGCCGGAAGTGATCACACGACTGATCATCTGGCTGACCCGCCAATAATCTCGACTGACAAGAACCGGGCCTGCTTTAACTGTCGCGCCGTAAGCGGCTGCCAGGTTGACGGCAAATTCCGGCGTAATCTCGACGTTGGCAATACCGCGCACGCCGTGCGCACCAAATAAGGTGCGCGGCGCTCTCGTTCCCCAGATTACCGAAGAAATGACGCGAGCGCCAGATTCAACAGTCTTATCCGGCCATATGCGCACGTCGGGGCTGACCAGCGCCTCCTGCCCGACTGACGAATTGGTGCCAACGATGGCGCCTTCCAGAATCTCTGCAGAGCCATGGATCGTCGCTTTTTCGCAAATTACACAGGCCCTCAGATTTGCCTGGTGACCGATATAAGCGTTCGACCAAATGATGGGACGCTTCATGGAGACCTTCTCTTGGACCAGTACGTTGTCACCAATGACCGTGTAGGCGTCGATTTCGGTCTCTCTGCCGATTCGGCAATTTTTGCCAATGATTACCGGCCCTTCCAGTTTGACAGTGGCGTCGATTTGCGTGCCTTCGCCGACCCAAACCTTGTCTTCGATTTGCGGCAGATTGATATTGATTTTTACTTTACCGTCCAGCACATCCACATGCGCCTGGCGATAGACAGATAGGTTGCCGATATCGCACCAGTAGCCGTCGGCGACGTAGCCGTAGATCGGTTCGTTTCTCAATAACAAGAGCGGAAAGAGGTCGTTGGAAAAGTCCTGTTCCCGACCTAACACCACATACAGCATCACTTCCGGCTCAAGAATGTAGATGCCTGTATTGACCGTATCCGAAAAGATTTCGCTGGCACCAGGCTTCTCTACGAATCGTTTGATCCGATTTTCGCCGTCTGTAATCACTACCCCATACTCGAGTGGATTCTCGACACGCTTGAGAACGATCGTCGCCTTGGACTTCTTTTCCTTGTGGTATTTGATCGCCGCTGTGAGATCGATATCGGTCAAGCTATCGCCTGAAATGACCAGGAAAGTAGAATCCAATTGATCTTGCACTGCTTTGACGCAACCCGCGGTGCCGAGCGGTCTACCTTCTTCGGTCGAATAAGTGATTTTGCATCCGAAATCGCTACCATCGCCAAAGTAGTTGCGAATTAGATCAGGCAAATAATGCAGGGTGAAAACGATATCGGTCAAACCGTGTTGCCGTAACAGATTAACGATGTGCTCGGACATCGGCTTGTTGACCATCGGTACCATCGGTTTCGGCAGGCTGCTGGTCAAGGGACGCAACCGCGTTCCCGAGCCGCCGGCCATGATCACAGCCTTCATGCCGCGGAAATCTTCTTTCGCATCGCCATTGCGTCCTGGACTCACGATTTTCCTCCCGGCGGTAGAGCTGGTGCGGCCATCATTAGTGGCTGCTTCGGCGTGGCTGATACACCATCGTGCCCGATCGCGCTAGATTCGGCCAGGACTTTCTCGTAAACCTCAAGCGTTCGTTTAGCGATTACTCTCCAGTTATAAATATGCTTGACTTTATTATACGCAGTCTCTTTCAAGCGATTAGCCAAGTCGGGATTGCGCAACACCTCGAGCAAGCCCCAGGCAAGACTCGCGGCATCGCCAGCGTAAGTTGTAATGCCGGTTACCCCGTGCTCGACAAAGTCGCGCAGGCCGCCTGCATCCGATGTTACTACCGGCACGCCTGCCGCCATGCCTTCTAAAGCGACAATGCCGAAAGGTTCATACAGGCTCGGTATGCAAACTACATCAGCAATCTTATAAAGCTTCTTCAGATCATTGTCGCTGACATAGCCCAAGAACTTGACGCGGTGAGAAATGCCCAATCGCTCAGCCTGGCGTTTCATATCATCCAGAAAGTAGCCACTGCCAACTACTAAGAACTGAGCGCTAGGACAAGAAGAGAGCACGGCAGGCGCGGCATCCAACATCACCTGCACACCCTTTTCTCGAACGACCCGCCCGACATAAAGAACGATCTGCTCGTGTGGCGATGCGAAATTTCCTCTGATGCTCGAAGGATCGAACGAAAAATCGAATTCAGCAGGATCGGTACCGTTGGGTATAATCACCAGTTTATCCGCAGGCAAGTTAAAAAGATGCCTCAGTTCTGCATGCATGGAATGGCTGTTAACAATGACCTCCCATGACTCAAAAGTCAGCCGCCACTCGATCTGGTGGATGTAACGGGAGAGATCGTTATGGATACCGTGGTTGCGTCCAGATTCGGTGGCGTGCATGGTGGCTACAATGGGAATACCGAAACCCATTTTCATTACCCACGACGCATCAGCGACAATCCAGTCATGAGCATGAATGATATCGAACGGCGTCTTTCTGTGAATTTGAATGGCATACTGCAAAAGACCAAAGTTCAAACGATTTACCCAGGAGAGGAAATCGGGTGTTGTATCAGTTTGAGTCTTGACGCGATGGACGTGAACCCGGCCGTCCATGCTATGTTCTAGCTCACCGGGATGGTCAGAAGTGACGACATGCACTTCCCAACCGGTATTGGCAATCTCTCTGGCTAGAGCGGCAACCACTCTCGCCAGCCCACCGATTATCCTGGGCGGATACTCCCAGGAGAGCATCAATAGCCGTTTCGCCACAATTACCTCGCTTCCCGCCTCGCGCCCTATTGCTCGCTTCCCAAGGGGCGACTCATCAAGTTCATTATCGCGCCTTCCGGCGAAGTTTTCCCGCTCAGCGCGTCCTCTACTTGCTTGGCTATCGGCAAATCGAGGTCTAACCGTTTGGAAAGTTCACAAACCGCGCGAGCAGTCGGCACTCCTTCCACTACTGCTCCTATTTCGTAGAAAACTTGTGGCAACGGTTTGCCCTTAACAAACTCGTAACCCAACCGATAATTGCGGGAGGCAGCACCGGAACAGGTGGCGAACAAATCACCCATGCCGGCTAAGCCTGCCAGCGTCAAAGGCTTTGCGCCTAGCGCGACCGCCAGTCTTGTCATCTCGGCCAAGCCACGCGTCAGTATGGCCGCTTTCGCGTTGCTGCCAAGATTGAGACCGTCTACAGCGCCAGCGGCGATCGCAATAACATTCTTCAATGTACCGCCAAGCTCGACACCGATAATGTCGCGATTTGTATAAAGACGAAAACGGGAAATGCTCAGCTCTTGTTGAATGATGCTGGCAGCGGCCTCGTTAGTGCTCGAGATAACCGAGGCTGCTGGCAGTCCCTGCACTACTTCACCTGCCAGGTTGGGACCGGATAAGCAACAAACTGCAAAATCAGGCATGACCTCGTGAATTACTTCAGACATGCGATAGAGCGACTGCAGTTCAAGCCCCTTTACTGCGCTGACAATAATTGCTTCAGAGCCAGCGCTGGTCTTTCGCTTTAAATGGGGATGGACCTGATTGACCAATTCGCGAACCGATTGCGAAGTACAACACAGCAAGACCACGCGCGCCCCTGCCAGCGCCTTGTCCAATTCGTTGACCACTGTAACCTCTCGCGGAATGGTGACAACAATCGGTTTGGTTATCTGGTGTAATTGATTGATTGAGTCTGCCTTCGCTCGATCGCGAGTGTATAAGCAGACGTTCTTCCCAGCCATAGCAAAGGTTCGAGCCAAGGTGGCTCCCCAGCTGCCTGCACCAAGAATGGCTATTTTTGCACCCGACATTGCTTTCTTGACTTCTCGCACAGAGAAATTTTGATTCTATCTTCTTGTCAAGGATGTCGGCTGGTCGTCTAGTCGCCTGGTCGCTTGGTGCCAGCTCTTCAATTACCTTTTCGGCTTTCCAGAAAGGCAGTGAGATCTTCGAGTTCCTTGGGTGTCATGTTGCCCGCATAAGCAGGCATGTTGTATCCACCATTTATGACCCTTATTACGATCTGGTCACGCGTCAAACGGTTGGAAACATCAGTCAAGTTAGGGCCACGTTTTCCGCCGTGACCGGAAATAGTATGGCAATAAAGACATCCTTTATCGTTAAAAACTTGCGCGCCGTCATAAATGGGCCCCTCGGTTGCACCGATGATTTCTGGGGTGAGCGGAGCAGCGTCGAAATTGGGTGTCCAAGGTTCTCTGAACCCCTCGATCGTCAGGGCGCCGACACAAGTCACCACAAAGGCCACAATGGCAACGGCCCAAGGTCTACGACGAGGACTTCGTTCACCACCATTCGACAAAAATGGTACTGCCAGTAACCCTACGACGATGAACATCGGGAAGAGGATGATCACGTAATCCTCGGCCTTATGAGGCAAAAGCGCGAGCAGAGCAAAATACCATAAGAGATACCAATCCGGCTTGGGCTGGGCATTGATCAAGGAGGGATCAGGGGGCTTCTCAATTTGCGGAGGCCCGACCCAAATGGCCAGCGCCAAAACGCTGACAACAACGAGCGTACTAAATACGATGTCACGCCAAGCGGCATCCGGCGAAAATGGTCGACCGACTCGTTTCAGCATGCCCTCATATTCTTCTTTATACGTTTTAGGATTGACCGGTTCACCAACTACCGGTGGCTCGGAAATACCGTGATGAAGAACCAACCAAACATGTAATACAATCGCGCCGATCAGAAGGGCGGGAAAAACAAAGACGTGATAAGCGAAAAAATGGCTGAGCGTCGCGCTTCCGACTTCCGCTCCTGAAACAAGTACTTCCACCAGCATCTTGCCAATAAATGGCATGCGAAGAGCCTGCTCGGCACCCACGGCAACGGTCCAAACTGAGTTTTGGTCCCAGCGTAAAATCTGTCCTGTAAATCCCATCGCCACTGTGAGAAACAAAAGGGCCACTCCAGTGAGCCAATTAAGCTCCCGTGGAAACTTGTAGGATCCCATCAGATAGACGCGGATCATATGGAGCCCGGCAAAGAGGATCATGGCCGAGGCGCCGAAATAATGCATTCCCCGAAGCACTCGACCAAATGCTGCCTGGTTGGAGATGTACTGGACACTCTCGTAAGCCTGTCCCGCCGATGGCACATAGAGGGTGGACAGGGCGATGCCGGTGATTATCTGAATAATAAATGACGTCATGATCGCCGTGCCCAGAACATAGAACCACTTTGATCCCGGAGGAACTAGGTGGGTGGCCATCTTGATCAGCGGCTGCTTTAGACCGGTTCGCTCCTCAAGCCATGCTGCAATTTTGTCGATGATTTTCATGGCAAATTTTTAGCCTTCAGTCAGTTTAGCCTTCCGTTAGAACAGGACCTACTTGGATGTGGACGTGATCATCAATAACCCGCACCGGGTAACGATGCAACGGACGCGGAGGCGGACCACCAGCCACATCTCCGTTATCGTAATAAACGCCGCCGTGGCAAGGACACATGAAAAGTTCCGCGTTCTTTTCCCACCTTACCGGGCAGCCCAGGTGTGTGCAGTTGATAGCAAAAGCGGTGAAGCTGTCCTCGGCGTCTCGGCGCAGCCAGGCCGAGCGATCACCACTCACCCCATCCCAGGGGAGGATGTACGGGTCTTTAAAGCCGACCCGCACCGTTTCACTTTCTTTGAAATTAGCGACTGAGCCGACGTTGATCCATTCGAGACGCTTCGGCACAAACAAGTAATTCAAGACAAAGGCCAAACCTGGGATGCGCCGCTATAAGCCCGATCATACCGCTCAACGCCAAACTCAAGAGTTTTAGAAATTCCTCGCGGCTAACGAAAACCTGTTTCCAGTCCGGCAGAATCTTAGAAGGGTTTTCTGGCTCTTTATCGCAGTTAGTCATGTCTTAAATCCTCAACCCAACCTCCCGCACCGAAAAGAAAGAGGATCAGTCCTGTCATAGACATGATCCAGGAAGTGACGACCCCGAAGGCCATTAGAGTAATGCCCAGGGACAGCGTTACCGGCCACACCGTCGGCGGTGGCAATTTTTCAGGCAGCGCTTTTGCCCCGCTGATCCTCCAATTATGATTAACGTCATTCTGTCCCGGCATTTTCTGCCCTCCGAATATTTTGTTGGATCGCCTCATTCTTCGATTGTTTAAACCAGTCGATCATGGCCGCCATCATCGCCCATAAGAAAATAGCGCCCATCGGCTCCCACATGATCGCACCGCCCAACTTTTGATCGTCCACCTGGGTCAACCCCCATTGGTCGCGAATGAGGTGGAGAGCGCCCGTTTCATCTTTGGGATGAGCATAAAATGAGTAGAAGGCGGTGTCGGAAACGGTAAAAATAATTCCCAAAAGCGAACCTACGGATGCCGCAATCCCCAGGTAAATGATCGCCGCCAAGGGCGACAGTCGCCCCTCTGGAATAGGGTTAAGAACGGGCCACCAGAGCATAACGCCGGTGGCGATAAACAATAGATGCTCAATAACATGTATTTGTTCGTTTTCGAGAGCGAGGTTGTAGAGATATGGGAGGTGCCAGATCCAAAAGGTACCAATCCCAACTATAAGAGCAAGCGGAGCATAACCGAGAATGCGCTCCATTCTGGCGATAAGTGGGTAGCGCAGCCAGGTCTCAACCATGGAAGCAGGAAGCCCGGCGATCAATAGCGGTGGAGCGATCGTGCCGAGCATCATATGCTGAAGCATGTGCGCGCTGAAAAGATAATCGTCGCCCAACACATCTATCGGCGAAACCAATGCCAGAAAAAGGATCAGTACGGCAAGCGTAAAAACCAGCGCTTTGCCGTTGAACTTAAAACGAATCGCGTAAAAATAAATTGCCAATAACAAGGCGCAGCCAATTACGACCGACGGCTCAAATTCCCAGAGAAGAAGAAGCTTCCATCCAGTCATACCAGTCATACATATCTCCACAGATAGACCACAGAGAAAACGACGAGCCATACGGCATCTACAAAATGCCAGTAGATCGCTACCGACTGCATGCCAACATGTGCTGGTTCCTCTTTACGGCCAGCAACGGCCAGTCCGAACAAAAGCAACAGAAGCATCAGACCGATCAGAACGTGTAAACCGTGGAAACCTGTCAACGTGAAAAAAGTGCTTCCGAAAAGGTCTCGGCTGATCGTAATCTTATTCATCAGAAGGCGGTTATATTCAAATCCCTGACCGGTCAAAAAAATCGCACCAAGAGCGATCGTCATAAAAAGCCAAAATCTGACCAAGGTCGCATTTTCCTTTTTGCGTGCAACTTCAGCGAGCCACATTGTGAAACTGCTGGAAAAAAGTGCCACGGAAAACAATCCTGTCTTAATCGGATCTAAAAGGGAAGCCGCCGTCGGCCCGGTTACTTTGTGGAAGTTGACATATGCGAGAATCAGCATAAGGAAGAAAATGGCCTCCGACGCCACGAACACAATCATCCCCACAAGAACCCTATTCTTCATGATTGTTCTCCCAGCTTGTGTCCGGACTCCTCGATACTGTGCGTTAGATCCCAGAGCGGGCGTCGACTGTACACAGGTGGCAGCCGGTCAAAATTCTCCGGAGCAGGCGGCGAAGTGGTTGCCCATTCCAGGGTCCATGCCTCCCAGGGATTGTCGCCGGCGATTTTGCCTTTGACGAAGCTGTAGGCCATGTTCCAGAAAAAGAGCGCAATCGAGGCCGCAAGCACAAATGCCGAAAGACTCGAAAATAAATTCAAGGCCGAGATGACCGGCAGTCCATGTGGATAAGTCCAGACACGGCGCGGCAGTCCAAAGACGCCAAGGAAATGCATGACAAAAAATGTGCTGTTAAAACCGATTACCATCAGCCAGAAATGCCACTTGCCAAGTTTTTCAGAAAGCATGCGCCCGGTCACTTTAGGAAACCAGTAGTAGATCCCAGCGATCATGGCGAACATCATTCCGCCCAGAAGCACGTAGTGGATATGGGCCACAACAAAATAACTGTCGGTCAGTTGCCAGTCGAGTGGTATCACCGCGAAGGTGACGCCGCTTAATCCGCCAATCGTGAATTGAATGATAAATGCCGTGGCGAAAAGCATGGCAGTGGAGAACCTGATTGAACCGCCCCACATGGTGGCGATCCATGTCCAGACTTTGATGCCAGTCGGAACGGCGATGAAAAGGCTCGAGAGCGCAAAAACATAAAGGACAGAAAAACCAAGGCCGGTGGCGAACATGTGATGCATCCACACGCCGAAGCTGAGAAATCCAATTGCCACTGTCGAGGCTGCCAAAAATCCAGCCCCATAAATAGTTTTTCGCGAAAAAACCGGAATAACTTCCGTCACCACCCCAAAACCAGGCAAGATCAAAATGTAGACTTCCGGGTGTCCGAAAAACCAGAAATAATTTTGCCAAAGGAGAGGCGAACCGCCTTGGGTAGGCGAAAAGAAGTGCGTATTCAAAAGGCGATCGAAGAGAATCATGACAATCGCCGCATTCAATGCAGGCAAAGACAAAACGACCAGAAAGCTGGTGGTGAGAATCATCCAAACAAAAAGAGGAACGCGTTGCAAGGTCATCCCCGGCGCCCTGAGCGTCAAAATGGTGACAATCAGATTCAGACCGGTGGCCACCGAACCGATACCCATGACCAAGAGACTGAGGGCCCAGTAGTCAACGCCCGGGTTAGAGAGAAATCCTTTTTCGGTCAACGGTGCATAGCTAAACCAACCGGCAGCTGGAGCGCCACCCCCCATGAAGCTGAAATAAAGCATCATGGCAGCAAAGAGAAAGATCCAGAATCCCATCGCATTGAGGCGGGGAAACGCCATATCCCTGGCACCAATCATTAAGGGCACCAAATAAACTGAAAATCCGAAAAGCAGCGGCATGCCCATGAGAAAAATCATGGTGGTACCATGCATGGTGAAGATCTGATTATAAGCATCCTGCGAAACGAAACGATTCATCGGCAGCATGAGCTGAATTCTCATGATCAGAGCTAATGCCAATCCGACAATAAAGAAGAACAGCGCGGAAGCAATGTACATGATGCCCAGCTGCTTGTGGTCGATCGATGTCACCCAGCTCCATAGCCCCTGGTATTCCGGCATATCGGCCAGCCAAGTGATCGGTCTGTGTGTTCGAGATGCGTCGGTCATTTGAGATTCTCCAAATAAACGCCTATGTCATGAGCCTCGCTCCAACTCAATCGCATGTTGGGCATATAACAGCCGGGCTTAAACTGTTGCGGGTTCATGATCCAACGCGCCAGGTTTTCGGTGTTGTTGGCAAGGACACCGTCGCCAATTGTCTGGCGATCGGCAATATGAGTCAGGTCAGGGGCCACTTGGGCTGTGGCCTTCGTGCCAGAAATACTGTGGCATTGCACGCAGGTCTTAGACATAAACAGTTCTTCGCCGTGCTTTGCCGTTTTGTCAGTCGGCTCCGCCGGTAATTTGAGCTGGCTCTGCGTCCAAGTTTCAAATTCTTGCGGTGATACCACCGTCGCCATTATGCGCATGAGCGAATGCTGTGCACCACAGTATTCAGCACACTGTCCGATGAAGAGACCTGGGCGGATCGGCTTGAGGAAAAGGTTATTGGGGTGCCCAGGGATGGCATCCATTTTTTGGCCAAAATCAGGCACCCAAAATGAATGAATCACATCCGCCCCTCTGATTTCCAGCAGCAAATCTTGGCCTTCCGGCAAATACAGCTCATTAGCGGTGACAACACCAGATTTGGGATAACGATATTCCCACCAAAATTGATGGCCGTTCACAATCACATCAGGTTGGCGTTTACCCACAGGCGGATTGACAATATGCATGACGATGCCTGTCAGTACCCCGAGAAACAAAAAAATCAACCCCGGAATCACCGTCCAGGTAATTTCCAGCTTCAGGTTGCCCTCACTCTGGCGGGGTTCACCATCTCCGGGGCGCTGGCGAAATTTGATAGCAGCAGCAGTCAAAAGCCCTACGACTGTAAGCAATATGCCGAGACAAATCACTAAATTGACAATCTGCAACCAAACAATAGTCCGCGCCTGTTCGGTGGCAAAGTTGAATATGTTAGATATCTGTGCAGTGCTTAGGTCCATCTCAAAACGGGCTCCAACCATTCATAGACACGACTGACGAGCTGCCACCACAACGATCCAAAAGAACTGCCGCGAGAATTACGGGAAGATAGAACAAACTAAGAGATAAGACAGCATGCGCGGCCGCACGTGAGGGTTGCCGAGACAAACGGAAACTGGCTGCAATCAAGACAATGCCGGCCAATCCAGAACCAATACAGTAGGCAAACCCTATGAAATCCGCTCCGTAGAGCAGCATCGATATGGGCAAAAGGGCAATAGCGCTAAGAACTGTCAGGCGAAAAGTCTTTTCCCCTTTGCTTTCCAAAACGGGGAGCATGCGGAAACCTGCTTTTTGATAATCGTCTCTATAAAGCCAGGCGATGGGAAAGAAATGGGTGTGTTGCCAGACAAAAAGCATAGCGAACAAAATCCAGCCACCGGAATCTATTTGTCCTGCCGCCGACGCCCAGCCAATCAAGGGGGGAATGGCACCGGGCAGTGCACCGATGGAGGTATTCATCCAGGTCAGTCGCTTGGCGGGCGTATAAATTGCCAAGTAAATAAAGACCAGGGCCAAACCGAGAATGCCGCAAAGCGCGTTGATTTTCCAAAAAAACAACCCACAACCTGTCAATACAAGACTGACACCAAATGCCAGAGCAGCGTTGGGCGAAATAATTCCAGCCGGGATAGGTCTTAGGCAAGTTCGCGGCATAATCGCATCCGCTTCTCGTTCCAGATAACAGTTGAGCGTGCACGCACCGCCGGTGACCAAGGCTAATCCAAGTAACGTCCAGAAAAAGCGGAGAAGAGGAAAGTGTCCGCGATAAGCGAGAATAAATCCGATTGAACACGCGACCAGTACCATGACAACGATGCGTATTCTTGTTAGGTCTAGAAAAGCAAAAAAGACATTCGCCGCCGGTTGGTTTTTGCTCATAAAAAGAAAATCTCCGACGCGCACCGATAATTTTTGCACGGCAATTGAATAATACATACACATCAGTTTTGTTTCTGCTAAAACTTGTGGTTTACTCGATACTGACATCGTTCAGCGAAATAGCTCATCCACACTAAATCGAATGTGGACTCCAACCTGCGTTAAGCTAGTGCCGATCAAATAAGAGTGAATGCAGATGACAGCGTTGACAGAAACTCTAAGAGAATATCTTTCAGCTCTTTCTGGTGGTGGTTGACATGAAGCACAGATCTGGCCAAGCCGACGTTGCAAAGGATAAAAGCAGCGAAAAGTACAAAATGAACATGGCCCTTGGCCTTATGTTTCTCACTGTCTTTATTGATCTGATCGGTTTTGGCATCATCATTCCGCTTTTACCTTTGTATGCAAAAGAGTTCGGTGCAAGCGGATTAACAGTTGGACTTCTACTGATGTCCTACTCGCTGATGCAGTTCTTTTTCGCGCCGATGTGGGGGCGCTTGTCGGATAGAATCGGTCGTCGTCCCGTCTTGATCATTAGTCTTTTCACTTCAGCGATCGGTTATACAATTTGGGGCTTTTCCCATTCGCTGGCTATGCTGTTTCTCTCTCGCATAGTGGCGGGATTTGGCAACGCCAATTTGGCTGTTGCCCAGGCCTATATCGCGGATGTCACGCCTGAAGAGTATCGCTCCCAGGGCATGGGTATGATCGGTGCGGCCTTTGGCTTGGGCTTTGTACTCGGGCCGGCCATAGCCGGCATTGCCAGCTATTTTGGGGTCCATGCCAATGTTTTGGGATTTATCGCCGCTTTCTTTAGCATCGTCGACTTGATCTTTACAGCCTGTTGCTTACCGGAACCAGAAAATCGGAAAGACGGTGCTCACAACCCTTTCTCACTTGGTGCCGGTTTCTACTTCCGCACCGTCGCCAACAAGAAGTTCGCGCTCTCTTTGTTCATCATCTTCATCTCGACCTTTGCTTTTGCGAACATGGAGACGACATTGGTTTTACTGACGAATCAGTATTACAACTTCACCATGGCCCAGAACAGCTACCTTTTCACCGGTCTCGGTCTTGTCATGGTGCTGGTCCAGGGCGTTTTGATTCGGCGAATCGGCAAAAAATATCCTGATGCTTTACTGATATCTGTTGGTACCGCCCTGATTGCGATCGGATTGATCCTCACGCCCGCCACTCACAATTTAGTCGTCCTTTGTCTTGGTCTGATTATTCTGGCCACCGGCTCGGGCATAAACAATCCAGCCAACAGCAGTTTACTCTCCAAACTGGCTCCCAAAGAGGAAACTGGCGGTGTGATGGGCATCGGTCAATCGATGTCGACACTGGGCCGCATCGTCGGCCCCGTCGCCGGCGGCTATCTCTTTGACACCATGGGCGCCAGCAGTCCCTATTGGCTGGGGGCCAGTTGCATGTTGCTGGCCTGCTTACTCAGCTTTAAGTTACCTCGGATGCAAACAATTGTGCCGGTGGTGGCAGCGGCAGGGTTTCGCCCGAAGGCCACCGCATCTTCGCCTTTAGTCGTTGGTGAAGATGAGCCAAATAGCTTACCGATGCTAGTCATTCCAGATACTCACGCTTAAATTAGGCGCGCCCGATTCGACTTCACCACTTTCGCAATTGACTTCAGCGTTTCTGTTCTGATCGGAAGGTCACCAACAAAGTCACTAAAGCGCTCCGCTACGGTAGCAATTCGCTCGATTATTTCCGCAGCCGCTCGTTCCGCGATGTCAGCTTTACTTGCCAGTTGCAGTAAATGCTTGCGAGCCGGAGCGCGTGCTTCGCCACAAATATCCATCTGATGTTCACCGCGCGGTCCCTCGCAAAATGTCAGATCATAGGCCGGCGAAAACCTCCATCGACCATCTTTTTCCATGAGGAGGGAGAAGTTTTTTGAGTGGTCATCCCGGTTGTTGAACATTATGTTGAATACACATCGTTCGAATGCTTGCAGCACTTCGCGGGCATCATGAGTCATAAACTGAGTCAACCGCAAAAGGGCAACATAGTCGATTTGTGGAATTCGGAAATCCACGTGCGCTGCTCCGGCCGCCGTATGCATCGGAATCCGCATGCCGTCCAAGCGGTCGAAACGTTCGATACCAAATGCTGAAAGCTCCTGGTCGAGATCAAAATATTCCGACACAGGAACCCGAACTCCACTAGCACTGGCAATTCGGCTGTACATTGCTTCCACAGCACAGACTTCCTTGTGCTCATTCTGTGCCGGAAATTTCACCAGCATAGGAGTTCCAATACCGCTTTCTGACGTGGACATGCAATTACTCTTGCGATCAAAGTTCACCAAGACCTTGGGCCGAACACCCTGCGGCGAACCACCCATCAATGCTAGTTTGCGCAATAAGAGCTCACTATCGTCATACATAACTTGACGAACGTCCCGTGCGAGATCTAGCAATTGCACGTCTTTTGCCGTCAATGCTTCACTATCGGCGGCTCGAAAACCAGCGCGCCCATCGCGTTGTTCCCAATGAACGCCAGGCGATCCACTGGAGAGATCTCATTCAGCTGCCTTCCCTGCTTGCGAAAGAGTCTGTCCATCACAAGCAGGCCCCAGCCATCCGGCAATGCGTCACTGATCAGGCCAGGCAATCGAAACTGATGTTCAGGAAAATCACCGTAAGATCTTGCACTCAGCGGTAGTTTGAGCGGAGAGAGCTCCAGTCCTCGCTTTATAGCTTGCGCTGTGTACTCGAAAAGGAGATTTCTGCCGTCATCAGCCAGAACTCCCAATTCATATCGCTCGCCCCAGCCTACGTAGACAACCTTCAACTTCTTCATTCGGGTTATCTACGCGATGCTCGCTGGCGCTTTTGACTAGCCATCTCCATATCTTTGATGGATTTTGGCTTTAACTCAAACGAGCTCGACATAGATTCGATGAGTCCGAGCGCCATCGCTACACGCAAGAACACGTTGAGGGAACCGCGACCGGACCGCTCGAAATCGCCCAGCGTCTTCGGAGATATGCCTGCACGAGCGGCTAGCTCGTTTTGCTGTAGGTTCTGGGCCAGTCTATGAGCCCGAAGCCTACAACCAAACTCCTGGGCGATCTCATCAGTAGTAGCCAAGCTAAAGTGTAACATATTACCTATTATCTCTATTTTAGGGGCTTAATAGGTAATATTTTACCAGTTATTACCCGGGTGAGCAACTCGCAATATGACATAGCCAGGTCTTTTGCCGAAGGAACTGCGCGAGATGCCACACCAAATTATTCGCCTATACTTTCGGCTACTCTCACCACTTAACCACTGCGCGATGAGGGCAACGTCTCAATGCCCAAAGTGGATCATCACTGAAATATTCTTTCGCTAGTTTTTCCGCCAGAGCAATTTCTTCCTCAGTCATGCCTTCGCGAATTTCCGCTATGAGAACTGCTGCCTCCGCGAACTCTTTTCGCGTAACAGGCCTGTGCCAGTAAGGTGCTTGTCTTCTATCAGAAGATGAACCTAACAAAGCCCACATCAATGCAGCAATCCGATCGATTGCTATTCCGATTCCCTGTTGGTAAATTCTGGCAACACGCATGGCAGCACCAGCGTGATATCGGCTATTACAACTTTGCAACAGCAGCACCAATTCTGCAGCATTGTTTTGCTCGACTCCTTTGCCGCGCCTGAAGGCGTCAGCAAGATCATAACGCGCCCGATCAATACGTTCGTCATCTTCAGTGCGTGCTGCCATCGCGATCAGCCAACACGCCCTTTCTGTCGGGTTGGCTCCTCTGAGAGACAGATTCTTTTGCGCCTCTAACTGACCAAGTTTCGCTGCCTTGATACACCAATTATGTGCTTCATCCGGATCCGACTTCTTCAATCTTCGAAAAAGAAAAAACGCAGCACAAGCATCCTGGCATGCTGCCTTATTCTTCAACTCAGCGATCGTGGGCAAAACCAACCGGTCGACCCTCTTTAGAATAACTTGTTCTATCGCTGCAGCCATATCTATATCGTAGATAAATGAATGGCACCAAACGCCTTTTTCGACTATGGCTCCGCCATCGCCACCTGCAATCCGTGACCCTATGGGTGCGCATTCGAAATAGATTCCTCGACCATCAGCAATTGAATGAAAAATGTCATCCACGTCCGTTAGAAGGTTGGCTAATGTTCCTTCATCACAACGAACTGCTTCAACTGGACAGGTGACATATATGGTTCCACCCCAATCACCTTCCAATATGAGAGCGAAATCCTGTAAGCGGCGCGCGTCCGATAGCGTTCCTGCAGAGGAGTATGAAAGACCCTGCTGTTCGGCAGTAATACGACCGATTGCTCTCTCATGTTCACGTATTTCTATTTCAGCCATAATCAAATTCTACAACGGTAAGATTATCTTGCTATTCTTGAAGAAATGAATCGGAGGCTCGTGGTGTCAACAATCTCTGAATCACAAAAATTTGCCGTCGACGAATGTGTAGCAGAAATACTCAAGAAATACTGACTAGCTCAAACGTATGAATCGACGGATGATCCGGAAAGTGCCTGAATTGCAGCCAGTCACTGCACGTGGTCTGAGCTTTGCTATCTGGCATTGGCCAGGATCTGGTCCACGTCTTTTATTTATTCATGCCACTGGCTTCCATTCCCGCCTCTGGGATCAGGTAATCGCCCACCTCGATCAATACGACTGCTGGGCTTTTGACATGCGCGGGCATGGACAGAGCGACAAGCCACCACTTCCATATATATGGAGCGATTTCGGCACTGACACAGCAGCCTTGCTGCGTCTTCTCGATTTACAAATCGATCTGGGCATCGGCCATTCAATGGGCGGGCATACTATAGCGCTCGCCGGCGCGATCCAGCCAAGTTCCATTCGTTCAATGATTCTCATTGATCCAATTATTATTGGTCAAAAATACTATGGCAAAGTGACAAAAGTTGGTCATCCGGTGGAAAAGCGCCAGAATCATTGGGACTCATGGCAGCAGATGTTCGAGCGCTTTCAGGGGAAAAAGCCGTTCGATACATGGAATGAGGAGGTATTGAAAGATTATTGCCGATACGGTCTTTGGCCTGATACCGCAAATGGTGGCTTCACTCTGGCCTGCCCGCCGGCAATAGAGGGCTCAATCTATAATCATGCTCACGATCTGAGTGCGAATATTTATAAAGAGATTGAGACAATCGAAGCACCTGTACTTGTGATGCGGGCCAAAACCGGACCAAATCAAAAAACCGAAGATCTAATTCCACCCGATTTAGACTCATATTTTAAAAACGGGCGCGATCTCTATTTGCCGGAGCAAACACACTTCATCCCGATGGAAGTGCCGGAATTGGTCGCCAGAGAGATACAGCAGATGGCTGGATCTTTGTAGTGGCAGCCTACAACACCTGCTGAGGTGCACTGGTGAATTGCCCGTCCTTGGAAACAATGGCACAGTTGCGTCCAGCATTTTTCGCAGCAGAGAGCGCTTTATAGGCAGACTTGATCCACTTGTCTAAGTCCATATTTCTCGAATCGAGCACGCTAATGCCGGCACTACAGGTGGCATAGAAACCAGCGTGCAATGGCGTGGCATGACCGGTTGCCGCGAAATCAGCTAAAAGACGAGAGGCAAGATTCAGAGACTCCTGCTCGTCGATTCCTTCAGCGATAATGCCAAACTCGTCGCCACTATAACGACCGATGATGTCCGACTGCCTCAGCCGTTTACGCAACAACAATGATAATGCCACCAACACTTTGTCACCGCCAGGATATCCATGACGCTCGTTAATCGAGCGGAAATAATCAACGTCCAAGATGATCATTGCCGTATTGCCGGCATGGCGTTTGTGCTGGGCGATAACCATTTGCGCTTGCTCCATAAAAGACGAGTGGTTAAGCAAGTTCGTCAATCCATCGCGATGCAGCAAAGTCTTTAAAAATCGTGATCGCTCTAAGCGCGACGCCACCGCTGATAGCAACAATGCCGGCGGCACCGGCTTGACTAAATGCTCATCGCCACCGGAGCGAGCACCTTCGATGCGAGCTTCAATATTGCCCTGAGTGGTCAGGAATATGACCGGCATGGTTGCATGTCGCTCTTCCTGCCTCAGATAGCGAGCGAGCTCGTAACCTGTTACTCCCGGCAAAATTACATCGAGTAGAACTAAGTCCGGATTGAAGGCTGACATGTAAGAATCAAAGTTCTTTGGATCAGTACAAGTGCGCACCTGGTAGCCGGCCGATTCCAGAAACGCCCGGATAAATGCAGCTTGATCCGGATCGTCCTCAACAGACAGAATGCGCGGTGCGATCTGCTTTTGCTTATCCAACAGGTAACGGAGACGACGCAACATAGCCTTCATGTCCACCGGCTTTTCGAAATGAGCGTCGGCGCCGCAGTGGATCGAGCGGACTTTATCAAGGAAGCCGGTCTGCTTGCTGACAATGATGATTGCAGGATGTTCGCCACCCTCCATCTGCCTGACGCTCTCCACTAATTCATAACCGTCGCCGTCCGGCAATGGTATTTCGATAATCAGGGCGTCAGGCATAAACTGACTGATCTCGCTCAGCGCACCAGCCATGGTGCGAGTCGAGCGCACTCGCGGACCTTCTTCCTCAATCATTCGTGTTAGAGCGGCTAGATCGGCAATGTCTTCGTCAATGATCAAAACATCGGGCTGCTCGTCCGGTCCGTGCTCGACTATCCCTTTGGGGATAGCTGTCGTATCCGCACCTTCGCTGTTAGTCGAATGAAATTGGGACGAGAGTCGATTGAGTATATCTTTGAGTTTATCCACATCGGCTTTTGGAGCAGCCAACTTATCTCTGAGCAATATATTGCAATATTCCTCGCCTTCGTTTCCTAGCTGGGAAACGGTCGGATAGCCGTACATACTGCCGGATCCAGCAAGCCAGTGAAACTGTCGGGAGAGCTGGGTAACGAGGTCCAAATCGTCTGGACGCTGGGCCAAGAGGCTAACCATCTCCACGATTTTGCCAAGCCGCTCTGACGAACGTCGGACATACTGATCTTTCAGCTCGCCAAATGTTTGTTGCCATGCCTGCATAGTGATGGCTCAACCCTCCAGGATTTGGCGCACTTGATTGGCCAAAATCGTCGGATCGAAAGGCTTAGTTAAAACGCCAATTGCACCCATCCTTTTTAATCTCTCGATTTCTGAACTCATGGCCTTAGCCGTCAAGAAGATTACCGGAATATCCTTTGTTCCTTCGTTTTTTTGCAAGGCCTCAAGAGTCTGTGAACCATCCATCACCGGCATCATCATGTCCAGAAGGATAACATCAGGGCGCTCTTGAGCCGCCTTGCTAATCCCTTCATCCCCGGTTTCCGCCTCCAATACATCTAAACCACCCAGTAGGCTCAGGCTCATACTGGCAATGGACCGAGTATCTTCTTCATCATCAATGATGAGAACTTTCAATCCCACTCCTGTGATTTCGTTTCTGTGGTTCCACCTATGCCCGCTAATCGACATATACCCGGCAGCCTGTGGTCCAAGCTTACTTTAGTCACCGGTTTTTCCTTTATTTAAGAATCCGTCTAGCCCTATCAACAATTAGTGCACAGACACTGCTTGCGCGTGCTGGATTAAGAGTATCAAATTCCCCCAGTATTCGAACAGCTATATTCTCAACAGATATTCTCGGAAAACTAACCGGTAATCCGGCAACAACCGGCGCTTACTGGGTGATCGCTAATGTCGTCTGGTTCGCCCCTCCGGTTGGCGCCGATTGGCCTAACTTTGTTCTGGCCACGCTTGCCGGCGGCAATTTAAACCAGAAGGTGCTGCCTTTACCCTCCTCACTCTCCACACCGATGGTACCGCCGTGTGCTTCTATAATTCCTCTGCAAATAGCCAGACCCAGCCCGGTACCGCCTCTTTTACGGGAGTCGGAGGTTTCTACCTGCTGAAATCTCTGAAACAAAAGACCTTTGTATTTCTCCGGAATGCCACGACCGTGGTCGATAACCTTGACCTCTACGCCATCTTTTGACTCTTCGACTGAGACCGTCACAGATGCATCCTTGCCCGAGAATTTCACGGCGTTAGAGCACAAATTGACCATAACCTGAACAAGTCTGTCGCTGTCTGCGAAAACAACTGCTTCTGTGGGAAGCATTTCCAGCTTGATACCATGTTGCTCCGCAAAAGGTTTGACAGACTCTTGAGACCGTTCAAGGACAGAACTCATCTGCACTGTGTCAAAGGTCATGTCCAGCTTGCCTGATTCCAATTTCTCAATGTCGAGTATGTCGTTGATCAAGGTTATAAGACGGAGCGTGTTTCTTTCCGCAATACCGACCACCTTCTTTGCCTGCTCAGGCAAGGAGCCAAGCGCACCAACACTCAATAGTGTGAGGGAGCCACGAATCGAGGTGAGCGGCGTGCGCAGCTCGTGACTGACAGTTGAGACAAATTCTTTCTTCAGGCGCTCTACTTCTTTGCGCTCCGAGACATCGAGAATGTTAACCAGAATGACGGTTCCGTCACCGGTCTCCAATTCGCTCAGCGACAGCTCAATCGGAAATGATTCTCCACTTTTTCTCAGAGCGTCAAATTCACCAACGCGATTGAAGCCTCGCTGCCATAACGCATCCATGAAACTTTTCCGGTCGTCCGGACTATCGACAGAAAATAACGTCGAGTCGTGAAAGACGGTCATCATATGCCGCCAGCCAACTCTTCTCCTCGATAGCCAAACATTTTTTCGCTGGCCGGATTAATCGAGCCGATGGTACCGTCCTTGGTGACGATCATCAAACCCACAAGCATGTTTTCGATGATTGTTCGAATACGGTGCTCGCTCTCTTTTATCGCCTCTTCCGCCAATTTCCTCTCTGTAATATCGTGGGCAACACAGAACATCGAACGCTCACTTTCTGACCAATAGGTCGACCAAAGAACGGTGACGATCGACCCATCTTTTCGCCGTGTTTTGTTTTCGAACGACATGGTACTCTTCGCCGCTCGCACGGCGCGCGCCGCGCGAAGCGTTTCCTGCTGGTCCTCAGGCGAAACAATTTCAATGAAACGGCGCCCAATCAACTCCTCAGGATGGTACCCCCAGGTACTATAGGATGAAGGACTAATAGCTACGAATTTACCGTCAATATCAATCGAGCAAATTACATCGACTGCATTCTCAACAATCGCCCGCTCCTTTTTCGTTGCCTGCTCGAGCGCTTCAGCCATATCGTGAAAAGTGCCATCAAGCACAGCAATCTCGTCGGAACCGGAAACGATCGGGTTAAGCGGTTCACCACGCGCCAAGCGCATCGAATTATCGATCATCACATGAACGCGCCTGGTGATGCTGCGGCTGAAGAACATTGCTAGTAGCAACGCACCAAGAACATTCAGAATGACGCCGGCAATCAACCAGACCTTGACCATATGCCTTGACTTATTCTGGCTTTCAGGAGATTGATTGGCAATTTTCTCTTCGTCTTCAGTTAATCCCTGCAGCTCTTGCTGCAAACGATCGGCCAGCTGACGTATCTCTTTATACATAGAACGGGCCCGAAATTGAGCCACGTCTACGTCATTGTTGTCGATCGCTGCTTTAGCTTGATCAAGGATTTTCAAGCCGCGCTCCGTGATCGACGCCAGATTTTTCAATGTCTCTTGTTGCCGCGGATTATCGCCAACAAGATTTCTCAGCTCATTGAGATCGCCGGGAATCTGGCCGACGATCTTGTTGTAACGCTCCTTGAACAGAGGGCTTCTCGTAATTGTGTAGCCACCCATTGCCACGCCAGCATCGTAAAACAATTTAGAGAGGACATTGGCCTCTGAAATGATCGCTTTCGAGCGAACTTGGCGCTGCACTTCTAGCTCGGCGTTATTGAGCAGAAAGCCCAAAATAATGACGAAGACCAATTCCAAGGCCAGCGGCAGGAGAACGATAATCAGACCCTTTGTCGAAATGTTCAGGTTTAACCGCAGCTTTGATGGCATCTTTTTTCATTTGTGCTTTGAGCATTATTTGCCCATTTGTCGTTTGTACGTCTCCAGAGCAGCTTTCAGATCGTCTGCAGTCAAATCAGGGGGCAACTGTTTAAGCGCCTCGCTGGCATTGCCGGTAGCAGCATATTTCTGCACTGCTTGCCTAACTCCCGGTCTTGAGTCTGGTGAACTGCCTAAATCTTGGGCCATTTGTTGAACCATTTTGCTTTGCTCCTGGCTCATCATCACATCAACGTCGCTTGGCGCCCGCGTAAAACCGGCCGGTCTAGCGAAATAGGCAATGGGCAGCGCTGCCCTGGCAACGCGATACGTATCCAGTATTGTCTGCTCAGACCCGGACTCGGTGTATGTTAAGCGGAGCGGCAAGCTATTGGATACAGGTAAGCCGTAGGCGATAGCCAACAGATTGATCAGCTTCGGCGGCAATCGAATACCAGATGCCACGTAATAGGTAGCACCGGTGACCCCACTGGGAGCCAGCCGTCCATCTGCGTCACGCTTGACCCAGGCGCCGTTCATACGATAAGCCACTGAGCCAAGACCGGCGATACTGCCTTGTCCGGCTCTCAGCCAACTGCGTCCCATAAATTGACTGACACCGTTACGCGCAATCACTGCCCTCTGCCAGCGATCGGCAGTAGTTTCGTAATACTTGTGAGTTTGATTGTTGAAGAAGCATATATCCCAATTGGGTGCCTGGCTGACCATGGCAAAGCCAAGTTTGGGATTGACCAGTTTCAGACCTTGCTGACTGATATAAACATATTGATCCCCCATTCGCTGGCTTTTTTGGGTAAGAACCCAACCTTGATTATCAGCCGAAGCCGCCAGCGCAGCCTGGCATGTGCAGGCGATGACGAGCCAAAACAGAGCGAGTCGAGAGAGGGAACCGCGATCGAAAGTCAATTGCACCAGTTTTTCTCCCACTGGGGATGTATCCGCCTGTTTTGTACCCTTGGTGGCGCTGGAGGAAACTAGCTTTTAGAAAATGCGACTTAGATGCGCAAATTGTGGAACAATTTATCTGGCAGACAGTCGTATTGACCGGATGAGCAAGTCAGTCGGACCAAATTATCGATATTGCGGTCCTGATCCATGAATAGAACGGACAACCAGCAGCACCAACACAAAAGTGGTGGCAAGCCAATCATCCTTGTCATTGACGATGATCCTACGCATCGCAAATTAATGCAGTTAATTGCCAACCATATCGACATCGATCCGCATGTTTTCGCGGACTGCGACGAGGCTCTCGAGGCCATGAAATTGTTGTCCTTCGATCTTATTCTCATGGACTGGCGAATGGCGGGGATTGATGGCTGTGCGTGCACCAACAAAATCCGGGCGTTAGAAAAACAGGCCGGCAAGCACGTGCCCATCGTGGCTGTCACCGCCGGGGTCATGCCGGGCGACCGGGAAATCTGCTTGGAAGCGGGAATGGATGACTATTTGTCCAAGCCCTTTACTGTGGAAGAGATCAGGGCAATCATCGCTAAGTGGGTTCCAGCAAGAAAAGAGACCGCGCCAACCGAAGAGGAACTTGAATCTAGTGGGCGATGAGAGCCGATCAAGCGATCAATTGGACTGACTCGTCGCCGGTAGAGAAGCGTTGAGAACAGCAGGCGGTAATTCCTTATCATTGGGCGGCTCGGAAGGAAAGCGCGTTCTAGGATCGAGCGCGTCCCGTATGCCGTCGCCAAGAAAGTTGAAGGCCAAAACAGTCAAAAAAATGAAAAGGCTTGGAAAGAGGATCAGATGCGGATGACCACGCAATGAACGCCAGCCGTTGCTGGCCAGTGTGCCCCAGCTGCAGGCAGGTGGCGAGAGACCAAGACCGATAAAACTGAGCGTCGATTCAGACAAGATCGCCGACGGTACAGTGAAAGTCAAGGCTACAATAATTGGCCCAAGCGAGTTTGGTAGAAGGTGCTTGAGGATAATCTTCAAGCCAGACTGCCCTGCAGCTCTGGCAGCTTCAATGAATTCTTCGTTTTGCAATTGTAAAAATTGCGCCCTCACCAACCTAGCCGTACCCATCCAGCTGACCAATCCCAGAGCGATTAATATGCCGGTTGTACCGCGACCGACCAAAACACCGATCAAGATCATTACCAGTAAATCGGGAAGCGCATATGCTATATCCACTCCTCGCATCATGATGTTGTCTAATTTGCCACCATTATAACCGGAAATGGCACCGTATATGGTGCCAATTACCAATGCTACCAGCGCTGTGGTTAATCCAATACTTATCGACAAGCGCGAACCAAAAACGATGCGGCTAAGCAGATCACGCCCCAGTTCGTCTGTACCCATGGGATGTTCCCAGCACGGCGACATCAAAATATTCGCACCGGTTTGATCGTAAGAGTAGGGAGACAATGAGACTCCAAACGCGGACAGCAAAGCAACAATGCAGATAAGAGCAATTACTACAAAGGCAAGGAAGGCGGTTGGAATTCGCCTTAAGCGGCCAAATATCCGACGAAACTCCGCAAGCTCCAACGTTCAGTCCTCCAGTTGCATGCGCGGATCGAGTGCGTGATAGACGATATCAACTATCATGTTCGCGACTATCAGCAGTACAGCAAAAATAAGCGTCGTACCGATAATCAAGTCATAGTCGCGATTGCCAACGGCCGTAATAAAGAAACGCCCCATGCCCGGAATTGCATAAATGTATTCGACAACGAACGAACCAGTGATCAGAATTGCCGTTAAAGGGCCAAGAATAGTGGCAATCGGTACAAGAGCGTTGCGCAGCACATGCTTGATTACAGTCATTTGATTAGAAAGACCCTTTGATCTAGCTGTTCTCACCCAGTCCTTCTCCAAAACATCGAGAACGCTTGCCCGTGTCAGTCGAGCGATGTAAGCTGCTGGGCTGAAGGCCAGTGTGATCGCCGGCAAGATCATATGCCGGCCGGACTCCCATAAGGCGACCGGAAGTAGCTTCAGCCACAAGCCAAATACCAGAATCAACAAAGCGCCGATAACAAAACCGGGCACGGAAATGCCGACGGTTGCCAGAAACATTGCCACCGTATCTGGAGCGCGGCCTCGATTAACAGGCCGCCACCGTTCCCAATGGCACACCCACCAAAACCGCTATCAGCAATCCTAACCCGCCAAGTTGCAGCGAGACTGGGAAGGCATCAAAGAGAATATCGTTGACTGTCCGATCAACGTATTTATAAGAGACTCCAAGATCGCCGTGTGCAAGCCTGCCAATATAGAGAAGGTACTGTTCACTCACCGGCTTGTCTAAGTGATACTTTGCTTTTATATTCGCCACTATTTCTGGTGGCAGGTTCTTTTCCGCATCAAACGGACCCCCAGGCACAATCCGAACGAGAATAAAAGTAAGTGAGGCGATGATCCAAAGCACCGGAATGGCGATTAGCAATCGGCGGAACACATAGCCGACCATCAATTATTCCCTTCGATAGAGACGTTCTCGAAAAATTGAAAATCGAGTTTGTTAATTTCGATGCCTTTTACCCACGGCTTGACCATTAAATTCTGGGTGGAGATGTAGGCGGGCACGCAAGGTACTTGAACTTGGCAGAGATATCGATCAGCCTGATCATACAATTGGGCCCGCCTCTGGGAATTCTGCTCGGCACTTGCTTCGCTCACTAACTGATCGTAATGAGCGTCGCTAAAGCGAGTTGTGTTATTACCGTTATAAGTAGTAAACAAGTTCATGAAAGTTTCGGGATCCGGGTAATCGGCTCCCCATGAACCTCTATACATCGGGGGTGCATCTCTATGCAAGGTCTCCAAATAAACCTTCCATTCCATATTCTGCAGTGAGATTTGTATGCCAAGATTTCTTTTCAATTGATCTTGAACTGCCTCAACGACGGTTTGTACATCTTCCCGACTAGGATAAAGCAAATCTACATGAGGAAAATTTTTCCCGTCCGGATAACCGGCTTCAGCTAAAAGACGCTGCGCTTCGCGCGGATTGTAATTAAAGCCTGATTTTGAATTGTAACCAATCAAGCCGGGTGGAATCCAACCGGTAGCTGGACGCTCACCACGCCGAAGAATCTTGGGGAAAATCTCGCGGTCGATAGCCATCGCCACGGCACGCCGCACGCGCACGTCGTTGAATGGCTTCTTTTGCACATTGAAGCCAATATAGTTGTTCCTCAAGAGTAGAACGTTTCTATACTCGGGCGAGTCCTTATATCGTTCGACATCAGGCGTGGAAAAACTGCGATTGTCGACATAATCGAGTTCATTGTTCTCGTATAAAGCGAAAGCTGTTGCTTGCTCGGGGATCATGAACATCTTAATGCGCTTCAGTTTCGGCTCTTTCCCAAAATAATGCGGATTACGGGTCAATTCAATTTTGTACTCATGTGCCCACTTGTCGAGTCTGAATGGCCCGTTAGTGACAATGTGCTCAGGCTCGGTCCATCGATCTGCCCACTTTTCGAGAATGTCCTTGCGGACAGGCAGAGAAATACAACAAGCTGTGATGTAAATGAAATAGGCGGCAGGCTTCTTCAGTCGCACTTCAAAAGTGTAATCATCGAGCGCCTTAGCACCGATGAGCGATGCATCTTTGATTTTACCGGTGTTGTATTCAAAAGCGTTCACCACGTCATATAAGAAGAAGGCGTATTGAGCGCCGGTCTTAGGATCAAGCAGGCGTTTCCAGCCGTATTCAAAATCGCCTGCCACCACTGGCTTGCCATCGGTCCAAAAAGCATCCTTACGCAAATGAAAGAGATAGCGCCTGCCCCCATCCAGGACCTCCCATTTTGCAGCGCAGCCAGGTACCACTGATAAATTCTGGCAATATTCGGTCAGACCGACCATCAAATTAGTGACCACATCAAACGACGTCGCATCGGTGGTCACCTCCCAGTCCAGGCTGGGCGGCTCTGTACCAAGATTCATCCGCAAGGTATCGCGCTCCGGACCGCCACCCTTAAGCGCGCAAGACGACAGGCAGCCCAGAATCAGAACAAGTGAGGCAAGCACGGCGAGGAGCCGTGCGCAGCCGAACGGCCTATTGTGGCGCGGAGTAGGCGAGCACAACGAAGCCGACGGAGCGTTTGTGAACAAGCGGAGAAGCCGAGCCAAGCAAGGCGACGGAGCGTTAATAAAGGATCCGCCAAAGAGAATGAAGAAATCCTTCTGAAAGCAAAGTTTCATGGTGCCCCATTCTATTATTGTTGACAGGCTTTCTGAACGTTGGATATACTTTGACTTGACGCCTCGCAAGGGGTGTTTTTTTCTGCTTTGCTTTGGCAAATGAAGCGGTTATCGACCCGAACAGTCGACCCGGGCCATTGTCAGGCGTATATCAGAGAGCTTTGTATCTTGGCATCCCCAAACAACAAAGCAAGGAGTTATAAACTGTGGCTAAGAAAGACGACCGGATGATCATCACATTAGCCTGTGGCAATTGCAAAAGACGCAATTACACGACGATGAAAAACAAAAAGAATGATCCGGACAGATTGAGCATCAACAAATACTGCCGTTATTGCCGTTGCCACCTTGAACACAAAGAAACCAAGAAATAGTTGGCGGACAACTCCAGCTGCTGGCGGCACTCGGCTCGAGAAGGGCGCCCTTAGTTTAATGGTAAAACGGAGGTCTCCAAAACCTTTGTTGAGGGTTCGACTCCTTCAGGGCGCGAGTTATAACAGCGCGTAGCACAGGCGGCAGGACACTGTACAGACCAGTCAGCTCGTAAGCGGTGCAAGTTCATGGCGGCAGATAAGAAGGACGAGCCGGGGTCTTCAGGCTCTCAGAAAAATGAAAGTAGTGAAAAGGATAATGGCTCCAAGCCAAGCAAATCCAAAACCGTGATGCCAAACCAGAAGGAAGAGATGCTGTCAGGACCAGTCACCAACAAAACAGAGCAAGGCGCTGCAGAGCAAGCAGCGCCAGAGGTGGAAAACGTCAAAGTTCGCAACCCAGCCTGGACCTCAGCAAAAGAACCAAATAAAAAGAAAAGCTCGCTGCCGGAGAAGATTGGCAGCTTGATCCAATACCTCAAGGAAGTAAGAGTCGAGTTCAGAAAGATAAGCTGGCCGGGCGCCCGAGAGGTTGTTCAAGCAACCTATAGTGTTTTGGTTCTTGTTGCCATCATCACTTTACTAGTACTTGGTTTTGACTTTGCTTTAAGTAAGGTCTTTTTTGGACCGTTAGAACACTGGGCCCACCTGCATGGCGGTGGCATTGGACGCGGATAAGCGTAAGGAAAGGGGTAATGGGTTTCATAAAAACAGACGGATCCAGGCGCTGGTATGCAGTTCAGACTGCCTCCGGACATGAAAACAAAGTGAAGGAACATATTGAGAAGCGCATTCTCACTATGGGAGCGCAGGATAGAATCTTCGGCGTTATCGTGCCAGAGAAAATGGTCACCAAAGTCAAAGATGGCAAGCGTGTCGAGAAAAAAGAGCGCGAATACCCAGGTTACGTTTTCGTAGAAATGATCCTTGATGACGATTCTTGGCGAGTCGTCCGCGAAGCGCCTGGCGTAACGAAGTATGTAGGAGCCGGCAAAAAACCGATTCCGGTGCAGGATTCCGAGATCCGCAAGATACTGCGTCGGCAAATTGCAGTCAGCGGTGTCAAGGGCAAGAAGCCTGCAGTCATTGACGTTAAGGTCGGCGACTACGTGAGAATTACTGGCGGACCGTTCGCCGACTTCACAGGTGAAGTAACGGAAGTCAATTTGGAGCGCGAGCGCATTAAGGCATCGGTCATCATCTTTGGTCGTGCAACGCCAGTAGAACTGGAGTTTAACCAGGTTATAAAAGTGTAAATGTGGTGGATTCTAGCCAAGAACTGCCATAAGATCATAGGTTCCGCTCTCTTAATAGGATTCAAACATCGTGGCTAAAAAAGTCGTCGGCAAAGTTAAATTGCAAATTCAGGCGGGCAAGGCCAATCCAGCACCGCCGATCGGTCCGGCGCTTGGTCAACACGGTGTGAATATCATGCAATTCTGCAAGGAATACAACGCCAAAACGCAGGACAAGCAAGGCACGATTATTCCGGTGGAAATAACAGTTTTCGAAGACCGCTCTTTTGATTTCATTCTCAAGACACCACCGGCCGCCGAGTTGCTAAAGAAAGCTGCAGGTATTGAAAAGGGCGCTGCTACGCCAAATAAACAAAAGGTCGGCACGGTTAGTAAAGCGAAGATCACTGAGATCGCTAAAACCAAGATGCCCGATTTAAATGCAACAACATTAGAAGCGGCAGAGAAAATGGTGATGGGTACTGCGCGAAATATGGGCATCACGGTTACGGATTAAAGGAAGTAGAAATGGCTACAGTCACTAAGCGCCAGAAAACGCTCTCAAAAACGGTTGCCCAGTTGGCAGGACCACTGACGGCTGAAGAGGCTCTCAAGATTCTGAAAGAGTCGCCTAAGGTCAAATTCGATCAGACCGTCGAGATTCATTTCCGACTTGGTATCAACCCCAAGTTGAACGACCAGCAAATTCGTTCTACGGTCAACTTACCCGGCGGCACAGGCAAAGAAGTGCGAGTAGCTGTGGTTGCTAAAGGCGAAAAGATCAAAGAAGCGCAAGACGCCGGAGCAGACGTAGTGGGCGCCGAAGACTTGGTCACTAAGATTGGTGACGGCTTCCTTGAGTTTGACAAATTGGTCGCCACACCAGATTCGATGGCAATGCTGTCAAAGATGGGCAAGGTCCTCGGCCCGAAAGGACTGATGCCGAACCCGAAAGATGGCACAGTAACATTCGACGTAGCCAAGATAGTCAACGAACTCAAGGGCGGAAAAGTGGCATTCCGTGCGGAAAAAGATGGTGGACTTGTGCAAATGGCGGTGGGCAAGTTATCTTTCGATGACAGTCGCTTACTGAAAAACATCGCCGCTGTTGTTGATCAGATCAATAAGGTGAAGCCGGCAACAGTCAAAGGTACATATATCAAGTCCGTCTATTTAAGCAGCACCATGGGTCCTGGTATCAAGCTTGATGTGAACAAGCTGCAAGACTTGCACAAGTACATCGCCGCCTAGCACGTATCAGGATCTGGCATGAGTGTCGACCCCTTTTCGATAACGTCTCTTCGAATGACGTTTCTTTTCGATAGCCGGCGCTCTCCGGTAACCAGATCTTTATCATTCGGCGAGGGTAAAACTTGTCTGAAGAGAATAGAACGGAATCGCTAGATAACGAGCGCATCCGTGATCATCTGGCAAATGAGCGGACATACCTGGCCTGGTTGCGCACAGCAATTGGCACAATTGGACTAGGCGTCGTCTTCGCTAAGTTGCGTTACCTGCTTGGTACGAGGTTTTCCGATCCCGACAACGGCATTTTCATAGCCAATGTCGGTCTTCTCCTGGGAGTGATAGGCATCGTCACGATTATCGGAGCAATCATCTTTTTCATCCGAGTTCGTCAACAAATACGCAATCGCAGCTACGTTTCGAACGCCAAGTTCGCCGTGGTTGTGGGCGTGCTCGTAGCATTTCTCAGTATTATCATCGTGGCCTATGTCACGCAGCAAAGGTTCGCCAAGCATGACCCAATCTTTTAGACAAAGGCCTTTTTCTGTTTGGTGCCTTTGCTAGTACAAGAGGCTTACAAATCAACAATTTGCTCGATCAAGCGGTCTTCGACATGGGACAGAAATATTCAGACAACCATGTGGGCATGAATCGCATGGAAGAATGAAGATCGTGCCGCTCCTCTCGCCCTATGCGCCTAGTTGCATCCCCCAAATTCCTGCCATTGACTCGCCTTTGCCCCGGAAACCACAGCGCGTTAATCAGCGCTCCCTGATTTAGTTCTGCTAAATTCACCTTCCTAGGTGCTGCTGTCTTGAAATATATTCTCTTCTCACCATAACGAAATGACGTCGGCGGTCCATCCGTTATATACGTAGGCTCTGCATTGGCCACCGCGGGAAGACCCAGCTTGGCCGCTAAATCCGCCCCGTGCTCAAAGAGCTTCTTGCCAAATGCTCTCGCCTTTGCCCGGGCTACCTCCCATACACTCGGCAGCACCAATTTAACCTCCGGACAGATCTTCATAAAGACGCCTCTGGACAAGCGCATAATTGCGCCCTTCTTTACCATCCGGCTCATAGCCATATCGACCGCCGCTCTTGTTCCATAGACAAGCACATCCTTAGTGACAAACATTTGATGAACAGCCATCTTATTAATGTGTATCCGAATATTTAGAGCAGTAAACCCAAGATTTGGACGACCGGTGTTGGACATATCAATTCCCTCCGAAACCGTAAGTTGGAAAAATTTCTCTTACTTCTAACTACGACTCGAGAGAAGAAAAAGTTCAATATTCAGAAAAAAACCTGCCGGCTTAATCGAAGGAAATTCATCGAGCAGCGATTTCCCTAAGCCTGTGGGGACCTTCTACTCTACCGCCCGTTAGAAGTCTTCCAAGTTTTTCTATCAATCAAGTAGGCGAGGGAAATCCTACCAGTTACTAGCTTCGGTTTCGTTGGAACTGCTCAGTTGAAAATGATAATAGGAAAAATCAAGCATCTTCGCTCGCATCTCAGCTACCGAGTAATGACACCAAAAGCAGTGCCTACTGGCTGCTTAATGCCAGCTGTCGCCTGATCTTCCGCCCAGTAATGATCTCTGTGCAACTTGTAGTACTCGATCGTCTTCGCCAAACCGTCCCTCAAACTAGTCGTTGGTTTCCAGCCAGCAATGCGATAAATCTTGGATACATCGGAATAAAAATCACCGGGTTCCTGAGCCTTTCGTTCCGGTGAAAACTCAGCGAAATGCCAAGAACCCTGTTTCGCTACTTCGATAATGGCCTGCACGACCTCCAGAAAACTAACCGGAATATCCGAGCCGACGTTGAAGATTTCGCCAAACGCGGGTGTTGCTAAAGCAACGCGCAAGATAGCGTCAACAGTGTCATCGACGTAACAAAAATCGCGCAAAATACTGCCATCGCCAAAAACTTCGATCGGCTTATTGTCCATGGCCAGACGGATGAACCAGTTACAAACACCGAAGCGAGAATGCTGCATCTGTGAGCGCGGTCCGTAGATATTGCTCAATCTTAGAAGGACGGAGCGAACACCATGAACGTCGTTGTAGACCTTGATGATCTTTTCAGCGGTTAAATTGGAGATTTCATAAATGCCTTTCGGATTTGTCGGAGCTTCTTCGTTGACCGGCAAAGAGACTGACGGACCGTACTGTCCGCGCGTGCCGGTATAAACAACAATCGCATTGGGATTGTATTTTCTACAAGCTTCCATCAAAACCGCCGTGCCGGTAATGTTCATTTCGATATCCGGAAACGGATTGGAGAGGCTCATCAAATGGCAAACCTGTCCCGCTAAATGGAAAATATATTCCTGACCGCGGACAAGATAATTGACCGCCATATCGTCGCGGATGTCGCAATAGTTGACGCGTATTTTGTCTGCAACTGGCGTTAAATTGAACTCGTTGCCACCGTAACCGGGAATCATCGCATCGAGAACGGTGACCATCGCACCCAAAGAGGCAAGCCTGATCGCCAGGTTGGAGCCGATGAAGCCCATACCGCCGGTGATCAATACCTTCTTGCCATTAAAAGTTTCGTAATTCATTTGTTTATTGTTAATTTGCATTTATCTCCGCGAAGATGAAATGCGCCAAGGACGAGCGAACGAGTGCCAAAACCGGTTGATTTTACCATGCAAGTTCCAGCGCATTTCAGAACTGGGCGGCCCATTAGGCTGCTTCCAGGCTTTAAATAACGCGGTTTTCAAAGAGCAAGTAAAGGCTCGTTAATTCATGATGAGTTTGTTTCTTCTACTATGACACGAGCTTTGTATCCGAGGCGAAGAGCCGTGAAAGTCCCCTTTGGCGATCAAAAACTTCATTATCAAACCTATAAGTCGCTTTTCGACGAGACTGTTTCGCGCGTAATGGCCAGCGGCCAATTCATACTTGGCCCAGAAGTGGAGCAGTTCGAAAAGGCCTTCGCTAGTTATTTGGATAGTCCGTTTGTTGTCGGCTGTGCCTCAGGCACTGAAGCTATTTATCTTGCACTAGCAGCGCGCGGCATCGGCCCTCTTGACGAGGTATTGGTGGTTGCCCATACCGCCGTGCCGACCATATCCGCTATTAGCATGACCGGCGCTACACCTGTGTTTGTAGACATCGATCCAGATCTATATCTGATGGACGTGGCCGATCTGGAAAACAAATTGACAGCCAGAACAAGGGCGATCGTAGCTGTCCATCTTTACGGCATGATGGCTGACATGGAACCGATTTTAAAATTGGCAGCTAAGCATAATCTGCCAGTCATCGAAGATGCCGCGCAAGCAACTGGCGCCAGTTACCGCGGTAAACTCGCCGGCACTCTTGGCGCCTTTGGAGCGTTCAGCTTTTATCCAAGCAAGAACCTCGGCGCGTTTGGTGATGGCGGCGCTGTATCTTGTCGCTCAAGCGACGATTTCGCCAAGCTAGTGATGTTGCGAAATTACGGCCAATCAAAACGCTATCATCACGATATTGTTGGAATTAATAGCCGTCTGGACGAACTTCAAGCGGCGATTTTATCAGCTCAACTGCCATTCCTCAGTGAGTGGAACGAGCGCCGCAGACAAATCGCCAATCGTTATACAAACGCTCTCAAAGAGTTCGTGCAAACACCGCAAGAACGTTCAGATTCTCGCCATGCCTATCACCTGTATGTGATTCAAACAAATCAGCGTGATGAATTGCAGTCATACTTGCTCGATCATGAAATCCAATCGTTGATTCATTACCCAATCCCGGCGCATCGGCAGAATGCTTACCAGTATCTGGCTTACGCCTCCGGTTCGTTGCCGGTAACCGAGTATGTGGCGAAGCGAATTCTTAGCTTACCAATGTTCCCAGAGCTAAAAGATGAACAAGTGGATTACGTAATCGCAACAATCAAGCGATTCTGTGAAAGTTCACCGACTGCTAAAAAGGATCTGGCTATAACGCCACCATATCAGGTATCACCATCGCGATGAGTACTGCGTCCACTCATCTCCCGCCGCTATCGTTGATTATTCCCGCCTATAACGATGAGACCACCGTTGGCCGCTTAATTACTGATGCAAACTCACTCTTGAAAGAGGTTTGCTTGGACTACGAAATTGTCGTATGCAATGATGGTAGTCGCGATGGTACTTGGGCGCTGTTGCAAGAACTAGCGCGGACTAATCCACGTATTCGCCTGCTGAATCACGAAGTGAATCGCGGCTACGGCTTAACGATCAAAGAGCTTTATCAGGCTGGCGTGAAAGAGCTAATTTTTTCACTCCCGGGCGATTATCAGTATGCGCCAAAGATGCTATTGAATATGGCCAAAGGGCTGAGCGACAGCGATCTGGTAATCGGGCTTCGTGTTCAAAGGAACGATCCGTTCCGGCGGAAGCTGCAATCTCATGTTTATAATGCCGTGTTGCGAGTCCTTTATGGCAACCAGCATAAAGATGTGAATTCAATCAAGTTGTTTAGGAGAAAGATTCTTGAGAAGATTCAACTGCGATCGACTACAGCATTTGTCGATGCCGAACTGTGCATTCGGGCTGAACGCGCTGGTTTCAAAATTGTCGAGATCCCGATTGAGCATTTGCCACGCCTGTCGCAAGGAGCATCTGGCGGCAAGCTATCAGTAATCTTAGAGACATTCGCCGACCTCGTAAGAATGCGCTCAACCTTCTAGCATTGCTGCCTACCTGATACAAAGGTGCGCGCTTTCAGTTATGAACGCTATGGCTTGATCATGACGATGCTTATCAGAGTAGACCAAAAGGCAATGCCGCACACTCTGAGATGCTATAAAAACCTCGCTTAGTAAAAAGCTGATTTAGATCTATAATAGAGCCTTTTTTTAACTGGTTCGATCCGGATGCCCACTGATTTCAGCACTATCAGAGACCAGCAGTCCCGGAAACTGACGCTAAATTGACGCCGGATTGAGGTATATGCATGAATCCCCAGCTGAAAGATCAGATAGAGGACTACATTCAGGGATACTGGCCACGCCTTATTCGGTCTAACGAACACGATAAGCAAACGTTGATTGGCTTGCCCAGACCCTATCTTGTACCCAGCGATGGGGTGATGTTCCAAGAGATGTATTACTGGGACAGCTACTTCATGTCCCTTGGCATTTTCGGCACTAAGTACGAATATCTAATTCTGGACATGGCTGAGAACATGGCTTATTTGTTTAAGCGCTTTGGCTTGATACCAAATGGCAGCCGCTATTACTTTTTGTCGCGCAGTCAGCCGCCTTTCTTCACATCAATGATCTGGCTGGCTCACAAAGTTTTAGGCAACCGCGGTGACCTGAATGCTCGTGAGTATTTGGAAACGATGATCAAACTCGCCGAGCAAGAGCATGACTCAGTCTGGCTTGGTGAAGCTCAACCACATCACAGAAGAGTTTACCAGGGTTTGTCACGTTACTTCGACATCAACTTTGTGGATTCTCTCGCTTATTGCGAAAGTGGCTGGGACCATTCCACGCGTTTCGACGATCGGGTGCTTCAGCATTTGCCTGTCGATCTTAACGCTTTACTTGTCGTGTGTGAAAGGGATATAGCCCTGGCACATGCCCAATTGGGCAATAGCGAAAAGAGTGAAAACTGGAATCGCCAGGCTGAAACGCGCATCCAGACAATGCAAGAGTTGATGTGGGACGATCAGTTAGGCATATTTCTGGACTACGATTATATCCAGCAAAAACGGAATTGTACGCCAAGTCTGGCTAGCTTCTTTCCTCTCTTTGCTGGTGCCGCCACCCAAGCGCAAGCGAAACGCATGGTGGATTTGTGGCTACATCAGTTTGAAAAGCCAGGCGGTCTTGTCACCACTCTGGACTCGCTTGCCGGCAGACAGTGGGCCGCCCCGAACGGCTGGGCGCCCTTACAATGGCTAGTGACAAAGGGCCTAGATAATTATGGTTTTACGGCCGACGCCGTTCGCTTACGCCAGAAATGGTGCAAAACTTGCGCTTACGGTTTTGAGAAAACAGGCGTGCTCTGGGAAAAATATAACGTGGTTGACATTGACCGCCTGCCCGAAGAAGGACTCTACGGGGCGGTGAAGGGCTTCGGCTGGACCAATGCGGTTTTCGTTGATTTCATGAGCAAGTTACCGGTAGCAACCACCGGTTCTTCGCCGCTCAAATCTCATTGAGTGGTTTCCTGCTCAACCAAACACTTTTTTCAAGGCAGCCGCGCCAATCGATATCGTTTGCTCGATGTCCTCTTCACTATGCGCTGCCGATACAAAGGCAGCATCAACTGCTGACGGAGGCAGGTAAATTCCGTTCTCCAGGAGGTAATGAAAGAACCTGGCAAACCGCTCGGTATCGATCCTTTTAGAATCATCAAAATTTCTCACCGGCTTATCAGAAAAAATGATGGCAAACATTGAACCAACTCTCTGCAGTTGCACCGGCAAATCTCGCTGCGCAATGGTTTGGAATAATCCCCTAAACAGTTGATCAGACCTGGCTTCCAATCTCTCATAAACCCCAGGCTCTCGCAACAATTTCAATACGGCAAGGCCGCCTGCCATAGTTACTGGATTGCCAGAGAAGGTTCCGGCCTGATAGACATCGCCAAGAGGCTCCAATTGCTTCATAATCTCTCTTCTGCCACCATAGGCGCCAATCGGCATACCTCCGCCCAGCGCTTTGCCGAAGCAGGTAAGATCAGGCTTGATTCCGAAAAGCGATTGAGCAGCACCGAAGGTAACGCGAAAACCAGTAAGAACTTCGTCAAAAATCAACAGACAGTTATGTTGATCGCACAGCTCTTGAACGCCCTTTAGATAGCCCGGCTCTGGCACTATCACGCCCATAGAACCCGGCACCGGTTCGATCAGTACAGCCGCCACTCTTCCTCGGTTTGAATGAAGCACCGCTGCCAATGACTCAAGATCGTTGAAGCGGGCGACAACGGTGTTACCTGCAACACCAGCCGGAATGCCGCTGCTGCTGCGATGACCAGTCGACGCCAATGTGCTGTCGCTATGCCCGTGATAGCCTCCTTCGAACATAACTATGACATCGTTGCCCGTGTAACCTCTCGCCAACCGTACTGCGCTCATCACCGCTTCTGTGCCTGAATTAACGAAGCGAATCATTTCCACTGATGACACAGCTGCGATAAGAGAATTAGCAAATTCCAGTTCCAGCTCATGAGGTGTCCCAAATACCGGACCCAGGGAGAGCATTGATTGACAGGCTTCAATAACTTTATCAGGACAATGTCCCAAGACCGCAGGCCCCATGCGCCCAGGTAATCTATGTAGCGATTGCCATCCACGTCGTAGACAATTGAACCCTTCGCTCGATTGAAGAAGATCGTGTGACCGCCGACGTCAGCAAAAGAACGAAAAGGTGAGTTAACACCACCCGGTATAACCTCGGCGATTTCGTCTGAAAGCTTGGCTGAAAGCTGACTTTCGCCAGAAAGATTAGCCAATCGCTTGACGGCAGCATTGATACCATGGGAAGTGTCGTTCTTTTGCATTCGCCGCTCACTTACCGGAGTGCCAAAGTTGCCACCAATGACGTTTTCTGATCTTTGAGCGTTCGAATGAATCGTCAGAATTGGTCGAAGTGAGAGGTGGAGCCGAAGCGTCGATCAGTGTTTTCTCATGGAACAGGACACTGGCGTCCACGTGCTGCTTGCTACCAGAATCGATGGCTATCTCAAAATGATACCTGTCCGGCATCAATTGAAAACGCGGTGTATGAAAGACAGCTTCCTGTCCTCTTTGATTATAGGCGTGAATCTCAATGCAATGGAAATTGAGCGTAGGCTTGACCTCCACGTAACCAACATAGAAATTTGCGGCCAAAAAGACGAAGAGAGTGCCTAGCGCACCCAGAACCGGTAAGACGGCCGTCGCAATTAGGTTCAGCGTCTCCTTCGTTTTGGTAGAAGCGCTCATGCTCTTGCTCAAGACTTCCGTCTGGCTCGACCGGTCATTTTCGGTATTTGTTACGCTGTTGTTCAAGTTCAATCCACTGGTTTGCCGCTTTTATGACTACTTATGATACGCCATCATTTGGGCTTGCTGAAAACGTCTTCATAGACACCTACTGTTTCCTGCGGTGTCAACCCGTACCCAAGATAATGACCATCCAGCCAGACCTCGAAGTGCAGGTGAGGGAACTTAGCTCTACCCGGTAAATTCTGTCCTGTCCCAGAGACGCCTATATAACCGATAGTCTCACCTGTGTCCACCGCTTTGCCTACTTGCATGCTCGGGCTGATTCTAGTCAAATGCGCATACTTAGTAATTAGTGAATGCCCATGATCCAGCCAGACCTGACAACCGCGAAAAAGATCTTCATCGCGATCTGAGGTGTGATGAGTTCGCCAACAATCGCGCATCACCTTTGCGAATTGTTCACTATTCATATCGACGAAAGTAGCGTCAGCTCGCACGACTCTGCCGGCCTGGGCCGCTTGTGCCGGTGTGCCCATAACGATTTTGACAGAAGTGCTGGGATCATTGAAGAAATCAATTCCCTGATGAACGCCATAGCGATAAAGTCTACGAGCACCCGGGTAAACGCCGGCATGCCTGGGCAATCGTGTACCAATAATTGGTAAGGTCAAACCCTCTAACCGGCTATCTATCAGACGCGGCTCGAACCGCGTCTGCCAGCTATCAGCTGCGTCAAGATTTCGGTAGTTCAAGACATTGCCGTTGATAATCCAGAAGCCACCTGCACTTGGCCAGAGTCCCCTAAGATTCGAGTACTGCGGAAAGAGAAACTGACTCGCTTGACCTGTGTGCTTATCGTAGGCAATCACGCGGTTATTTTCCCGCTCAACCACAAATAGCGGCGCACCACTGACAGTAGCAAGCCGCGACGGCCGGCGTTCGGCAATATGCCGGCAGGTGAAACCTACTTGTTTTACGCCAAGAGCTGCACGGAATAGATTATATTTGGCAATTGAGCCGGTTCGCCTGAGCATATAGAGACTGCCGTCATACGCCAGACAAATCCCGTCACCGACATAAATATCGCCCGGCTTAACCCGCCAAGGCAGCGTCTGCTTGAAAAGCGGCTGCGGCCGCTTCGTTTTGCGATCAATTCGCCAAAATTCGTTTCGCTCAGGATCTAGAACAACAATCTGATTGTCAACGCAAGCCAAATCAACGAAGTCGGGGTCCGGGGCGCCAGCCAGAAATGGAGCACTTGCTCTAAAAGTCCGCCATTTATGGCTATCCAGCAAAAACTCGAACAAGCTTCCCGCCTTGTCTAAAATGATCAGCGAATTGTCCGGCGGGTAGTAGACAAAATTGTTGAATTCTTGCACGGGAATTCCTTCGATACCCGCTTTATCTACCGGGAAATGCCGAGCAATAAGCGGCACGCCTTGGGCAAGAGAACCAAGATCACCTTTCGCTACCCAGACACCGTCAACATCCAGAAAACAAATATCGTTTAGAGCTTGCAAAACTGCGGTGGGCTGAAAAGGTTGATGATCAGTGTCAAGCAGTTGAAGGTCATAACGGCTTGTCACGCTTGGCGTCGGAGCCCGAAGCGTGTTGGCAATTGTTGGCACCGTGTTCAGTGCAATGGCCATGATCATTGCCATAATCGGGCCCGCCAGGCAAAAGCACGATAACGGCTTAAATAGGCATTCGAACCTTTTCATACTATCTGTTCAAGATTCATACCCTGCCGACGATATCCGCTTGCACAGCATAATAGCTCGTTCCGCCGTCTCACTCTAGGCTGATCAGTGCGAATTGCCCTTGCCGGAAGTTTCAGGCCCAGCAAAGTGAACAATGGCCGAATCGCTAATCAAGAAGTGGTTGCCAATCTTTTCTACCGTGTAGTTAACGTTGTAAGTATCTTCGGAATTACGCAATAGAGCACTCTTTGCTTCATCGTAGAACTTGCTCAACTCCTTCACGGTAGCCGTAACGGAATATTTTTTGCCTTTTGCTAACTCTGAACAGGCGCTGATCTCCACACCTTCGGGCTCCATTTCGTAGTATTTATGATTTGTCGCCAACCACTTCACGCCATTGGTCTGCACGGCCAAGGCCTTGCCGGCAAGGACTTTAGAAAGATCTTTAGTATCACGGCTCTTCACCGCGTCCTTCTTAATTTGTTGCCAGCGTTCGATCAGTTCTTTAAAGGTATCCTTTAATGTCTCGTCCGCATTGGCGCTGACCGCTTCAACCGATGTTGCTTTACCGAGAGGACCTCGCTTACCACCTTTAACCGGGCTGCCCCCAGATTTGGTGGCATTCAGTTCATCACCGCTCGGCTTATCCTGATGCGTGCCCAGCATAGTCAGAAGTCTCTTTCGAGTTTCATTGCTGGCGATCGGATTATCTTCCTCGAAGGGCTGAGTCAAGGTCCCACTGGTCGAGATCTCTCTAAGCGCATTAACGCTGGCGTCACCGTTGTTCACTCTGACATTGAAGGTACCTTTGCCGGGCTTGAGGTAAATCAAATAGTGGCCAGCGCTAAGATCTTGTTCAGCATTATCGTGACCGAACAGATTTTTCTTGATGTGCTCCAATTGGCTGTTGAAATCCGAAATCCTCGCCGGGCGAGTGCCTAACGCTTCCAGGAGAAAATCAGTGGCCATCTCCACGCTGATGAAATCCTGACTTCGCCCGCCGTTCAACTGCAATTCAACACCGGTCACCTTCTGCTGCTGATTGGCTTTCAACTTAATGCTGTTGTGGGAATCATCAATTAGCTGACCACCACCATCCTCAGACATTTTAAAAGGTCCGACTCCCGGCCACGCGCCGGCCTGCACCAAGGCGCTGCGAGCGAAAGAATCAATCGTGCAAAGTGGTGCTGCCATCGGAATGCGCTTGCCACGAGAGCGAGTTTGAGAAGCAGCAGCAGCGCGACTGCGCTCCTCTGAAGCGCTTGGCGCTCGCCCAGTTGTCGTGGGCGACTCAACAGCTGAGGCAGCATCCGTTTGCTTACTCGCACCCACCGCTGGCGGCTCAGTGTTTGCCTTCTCCTGCTGGGTTATCGATGCCGCCGGCGTTTGCTGTTTCGGTTCCTCGTTCGCTCCCGCCTGATTGGCTGCGGCACTGCCGCTTGACGATGTGCTTGCCGCTGCCTGACTAGATTCACTCTGAGCGGGACTGTTCTTTTGAACGGTGTCGGCGGTACCGACATTGTCCTCCGGAGTAGTCGACTCTTTGGCAGTCTCCTGATCGGCGGGTCTGGCCTTATGCGCAGATTTCTTCGGCGCCTTATGTTTCGACTTTTTACTTGTTTCTGCTGCCGAGGCATCGGTTGAGCTGGCGCTTGTGGACTCTAGCGAGGCATCCTGTCCGCCAGCCGCACTCGATGATGCCGCCGGCGTGGATGTTAGATCATCTATTTTGCCGCCAGCCGCAGTCGATGATGCCGCCGGAGTGGATGTTAGATCATCTATTTTGCCGCCAGCCGCGCTCGATGATGCCGCCGGCGAGGGTGTTAGATCATCTGTTTTGCCGCCAGCCGCGCTCGATGATGCCGCCGGCGAGGATGTTAGATCGTCAGTTTTGCCGCCAGCCGCACCCGATGATCCAGCCGGCGAGGGTGTTAGATCATCAGTTTTGCCGCCAGCCGCACCTGATCCACTGACAGTGGCATTTGTGCCGCCGTTATTGGCGGCTGACGGCGCCGGCTTCAAATCAAGGTCGGCGTCCGCGCTGCTGTCATGCTTTGCACCGCTATCGCTCCACAACGAGTCCAGGGAAGTTTCAGTGCTTTGGGCCTCAACTTGGAACCCGAGACCCGCTAAACAAGCTGCAGCCAGTAGTGGGGAAACGGCCACCCGAAAAAAGTTGATGCCTGCCACCTGAGCTGCTCCTTTCAATTTAAGCCGTTTCAATTGAGCCATTCTAGTTTTTAACACATCAGCTTAGCAATTTGCATCACCGTGCCACCGGGCGAATTTATTTGTAACTGCGGCGCCGGCCAGTTTTGATTCGACCAATTTTTGCCTTGTCTAATGGAAGAGACACGTCCTCATTAATATCTTCTTGGCAAGCCGGCAGGGCCAAAATCGTTACACCGAGCTGGCGGAGCATTGATACTACCTTCGGTATCGGTAGCCCAATTACATTTGTGTAGCAACCTTGAACAGCTGATATCAGCGCCGCGCCTACTCCTTGCAAGGCGTAGGCACCGGCCTTATCCATTGATTCCCCGGCGGAAATATAAGCGATTATTTCCTGCTTTTCTAAATTTCGAAAAGTGACACGGGTCTCCTCGACCGCCGCTAAACTTTGTTGAACGCCGCCATTTATCCGAGCAATCATCGCCACACCGGTGAAGACCGTGTGCGTTCGACCGGAAAGACGGATCAACATACGCTTGGCATCAGCCTGATCGAGCGGTTTGCCCAGCAAATGGCCATCCAAGAAAACCATCGTATCCGCACCAATAACGATCAAATCGCCATTTCCTTTAGCGACTGAGCTAAATACATAATCAGCCTTCTGCGAAGCCAAACTTTCCACCAGATGTTTTGGCGACAATTGACGATCAATCACTTCTTCCACGCGGCTGGGAATGACGTCAAATTTCAGTCCTAGGCTGGTCAGGAGCTCAACACGACGAGGAGATGCTGACGCCAAAATCACCCGCGCCTTGGTTTTGGGCGACTGGCTTTTTTTCAAAATCGCTTTTGGCAACACCTTTGGTGAATCGCCATTTACTTTAGGCAAAGTTCGAATACCTGAATGCGCTTGTTACCCTTGTCCGCGACAAAGAGCACGTTATTGGCCTTGTCGATGCTCAAATCAGAAGGACCGAGAAATTGTCCAGGCTCGTTACCGCGCGTGCCAAATGAACTAAACCATTCACCGGTGGGTGTAAATACCTGCACGCGGTGGTTCAGTGAGTCAAGGACATAGATTTTGTCATTGTTGTCCACAGCCACGCTACGAGGCACGTTGAATTCACCGGCACCGCTACCCTTCTTGCCGAACATCCTCACAAGCGTACCGGATTTGCTGTAAACAAAGACACAAGCTTTGCCGTAATCCGCACAGTAAACCTGGTTGATCCGATCGGTAGTTATACCCGCGGGCAACTGAAATTGTCCGGCTTCGCCAGGGCCTCCCTTTGCGCCTATTCGGCGGAGCCACAGGCCAAGATCTGATTGGAACACTTGAATACATCCATTAGTGGCATCGGAGACATAAAGTGTGTCCGTGGAATCGATAGCCATGCCTTGAATGCCGCCTTCTTTGCCCTGAATATTCAAGACCTCCCGCTGGAAATTGCCACGACTATCGAAGACTCGGATGTAGGGATCGCTACTATCGCTTACGTAAATGCGCCCTTTATTATCCACGGCGATAGCACTAGGTTTGCTAATTTTGCCACCACCGGTAGCGCTACGGGCAGCCGCTTCAGGCGAGCTGGACAGATCGGAAATCCAGCGCCCATCGCCATTGAAGATGTGGATGAGGCGAGAAGCACCGTCGGCGACTATCACTTTACCCGAGCAATAGCAAATGGCCATTGGCTCGAGCAAGCCCTCCTGACTTTTTCCTTGTTTATGAAAGATCGACAGCGGTCTGAGAATTTCCGCGGCCTCCGACGATTTTGACCGCGCGATATAAGCGCCGGGGTTTTGGGCCGAACCGATCTCGCTATCGCTGGGCACCTTTGTTGGTGTGTTGAAATAGGCATTGGCTGTACTGATCCGCTCCTCGTTCTGCTTGGCCAGATCGCGGACATTTCTAATACGTTTGCCACCACTTGTCGTCGAGTATGAGTTAGAAATACTCTCAATATTAGTGACAGAATTTGCTTTGACGATCCGGATCGCTTCAGGTAGAGGCGCTTCGATGCCGCCCGCCTTGGTGATGGCTAAATTTGGCGCTGATAGAGAGATTTCATAATCGCGAGCGAACTCTTTTACCGAGCGGAAGCGATCGCGCGCCTTCTTGCGCAGAGCTTTGCCCACACAGGCCGATGTTTCGACATTGATGAAAGGCATGAAAATATGCAGCGGCTTCTCTTCTTGTGACACGATTTTGACTATCGTCTGGGCAATCCCTTCAGCGATGAACGGTACTTGTCCGGATAGCGCTTCATAAGCCACAGCGCCCAGCGAGAAAATGTCGGCTCGATGATCCACATTTTTGGCGTCCTGCAATTGTTCCGGCGATACATAAGCGAGCGTGCCCATCATGATGCCGGTTTTGGTCAAGTGTGTCTCTTCAAAATCAGCCACCCGGGCGATGCCGAAATCGGTAATTTTGACGGTGCCGTCCTTGAGAATGAAGATGTTATCCGGCTTCACATCCCTGTGGACAACGTTCATCGTGTGGGCAAAATTCAGGCCTTCGATCACTTGGGCCAATATTGGCCAAAGTTCATTCGGTGTGACTCGGCCACCCTTCAGCTCCAAATATCTGCGCAGACTGTTGCCGTCCAAATATTCCATGACGTAGAAATAGTTATCGGTTTTGATCTCGACATCGAATACTTTGACAATATTCGGATGTTGTAAACGCTTTGCCGTCGCCGCTTCTCGCTTGAAGCGATCACGAAATTCACCCTCTTTTGTGGAATCAATATTATTCAAAACTAGCTGCTTGATCGCCACGATACGGCCATCGCTTGGTCTAAGCGCTTGGTAAACGATGCCCATTCCGCCGCGACCAATCTCAGAAAGAATTTCGTACTGACCAAAGTTGCCAGTCATCAAGGGTTATTCCACCACAAAGACCAATTCGGTTTTGCCGAAAGTAATTCGATCTCCAGGAAAAATCTGCTTACGCTCACTCAGGACTTCGCCATTGAGCAAAGTGCCATTTGTGCTGCCTAAATCCTCCACCCAATAGCCTCCTTGCATTTGCAATACCCAGGCATGGTGGCGCGAGATGTAATGATCACTGGCTAACGAAATGTTATTAGTTTGATCGCGTCCTATTTTGCTGACCGACTGAGTCAAAGGAAAGCTCTCGTTCGTCAATTTGTTGAAGAGAAATGCCGGTCGGGTCTGTTTTGCCGTGCCCGCTCGCTTGGGCATCGGCACCATTTCAGCTTGCTGGACAGGCGCGCCTTTGCCGCCATCTTCACCGTCTTGACGATCACGAGACAGCCCACAAACGCTGCATCTGCCTTCAAAATTTAGCAGACCGCCGCACTTAGCGCATTCCGTAGTGCCCATGGACATTAGTTTTACTTGACTCCGTTACCAGAGTCCTCATCTAGATACTGAATAACCACCACAGTGACATTATCCGGCGCACCGCCGTCAAGCGTCTGTTTTACCAGGTCTTCGCAAACTACGTCCGGCTCAGCATGCTTTTTGCCGACAGCATCGCAAATTTGCTCGTCTCGCAAAACAGTTGGCAGTCCGTCTGAACAAAGCACAATCCAATCTTTCGGTTTGACTTCCACAGGAGTTTGATCGATTTCTACCTTCTCTTCATGACCAAGACATCTGGTTATTAAATTTTTGTAAGGGTTTATCCTGGCTTGCTCTTCTGTAAGCCTACCGGCTCTGACCATCTCTTGAACGACCGAGTGATCGTTTGTCAAAAGTTGAGGTTTCCCATCGCGCAGCAAATAAGCACGCGAATCACCGACGTGCGCAATTTCCAAAATATTGGCATCAGCTTGGACAGCAACGACAAGCGTCGTACCCATGCCGCGAACAGTTTGGTCTTCTTCCGCTTGCTGCCAAACTCTTTGGTTCGCCAGACTGACCGTCTCCAAAAGCCACTTCTGAATTGACTCGCGATCGGATGCGGGTGGCGGCGAATCCTTCCAACGTTTTTCGATCGCCTCAACTGCCAGTTTGCTCGCCTTGGCGCCGCCAACTGCTCCACCCATTCCATCCGCTACTGCGAAAACCCGGTTGTCAGGACTCACGTAGTAATTATCTTCGTTTCGCTGACGCTGGCAACCCGCGTCAGTTCGTGCAGCTGCACGCCATTTCAGCATCGCTTGTTCTCCGTTGCCTCCTGCACTACCGCCTGTCTTGGAAAGTCTTTCCAAGATGGACAGCTTCTACCAAATGCCACATTATTATTGCCCCCATTACACCATTTCCAATCAAAAAATAGGTGGCATAGGATCCAGAACCAGGAAGAAAAGTCTGAAGCAAAAAGAGCATTATTACCGATAGACTACTGATGCTAAGTGTAACTTGTAGACGCAAACTTTTCGTCAGCTTGGTTTCCAAGAAGTAAAGTTGTTGGCGACCGGTTTGGTCATTTTGATCAACTGCATGCCGATTCCCCGCCGCTTTCGCCTCAGGCAGAGAAGATTCTTGAGAGAGAGCAACCGAGCGCCTGCTCTTATTCGCCTTGGTTAAGGTAATATCGGTCGCTTTCTGTGTGTCGCCGTCTCGATCATCAGGTCTGCCTGGGGCTGCTTTCGCTCCATTTTTGCTAGGGTCTGGTTTAGCGGCGGCTGGCTCAGTCAGCTCTGCATCTGTCTTTTTCTTTGCCCTTTGCCGGTCCGGCAGAGCCCGGCCAGTTGTAACCAATCCATTATTCGGTCTCTGCTTCTCTGCACCCAGCTTTAGCATTTTTTGGGCACCTTGCCATTTAGCGGCATTGTTGCGGTAGGCCTCTTTGCCTAAGTGCATAAAGAATTTTAGTAATGGACCAAATGCCGTCGGCTCTCTCAACAACCATTTTTGAATAAACGGTTTTGCCGCCTCGACAAAACTGAAGTTGGGCTGCAAGGTGCGGGCGATACCTTCCAAAGAACTGCCGGCCCTGAGCAAATACGCCAGATTAGCGGGAAGCCGCAGAGCTCGTTCGAGAGCAATTTGATCAATGTCTCGCTCCAGGTCGGTAAAATCCAGATCACGCACAGATTTTCCCGAGTAGTAATCGATAAAAGGGCGGAGCGTGCGGATGATTGGCAGTCTATTCGCGTCTTCTTTCAAAACTCCCAATTCAATCAGATGAGGAACGATATTCTCGCCGTCCTTTTCGATCACAGCTGTCACACAACCAGCAATGGCAGCACGCTGCGAGGCACTGATTTCGCCCATCATGCCAAAATCGTAAATGATAATTCTGCCTTGATCGTCAAATGGCCAGATTACCGGCATGAGGATCCGCGTGGAAAAACCCATGAATCAAAACCTGCTCGAGATAACAATAAATAAGCTCATTGCCAATTTCTTCCAGGTCGAAGGCTTGAGCTCTTAATTGATCAAGACAATCGACTTTCGTGCCTGGTGAGTATTCGAGTGTCAAAACGTGCCGGCGGTATATTTCCAGATGACACGCGGAATGCGGATCCTGTTTTGCTCCTTCAATGCTACCCGCATGCGATCGGCGTTCTTACCTTCTTGCAGATAATCGATCTCAGAAAAGAGCGTCCGCCCAAATTCATCCGATAAAGCCAGCCAACTATCCCACTCGCCATCCGGTTTGAGACGCCTTCCCCAGCGAATGAAGGTTCGCATATAACCAAGATCTTGATAGAAGCGCAGCGCTAAATCGGGGCGCTGCACTTTGACCACTACCCACCGCCCATCAGGCAATTTCGCTTTGTGCACCTGTCCTATGCTCGCGGAAGCTATCGGCTCGTAATCAAACTCAACAAACAAATCTTCCGGCGCTTTGCTTAATCCCTTGCGGATCGTTTCATAGACAAGATCTCTTTCAAAAGGTGGCACATTATCCTGCAATGTCGACAGTTCATCCGCCATTTCCTTGGTCAGGAAATCCCGCCGAACAGACAAGAATTGCCCTAACTTGATAAAGGTCGGTCCGAATTCTACAAGTGCTTCCCGGAACCGAACGGCAAAAGCTTGCCGCCTTACTTTTTCTGAGAGCTCCTTATTAGGGAACCATTTATTTTCGGCACCGGCTTTGCTCAAGCTGATCACTGTCCGGGCCATTCGCCAAAACCGTTTGTCATTGACAATACGACTCGGCAATACAGCTTGATCGGCCAGTTTTGGATCATAAAGTGGAGCGCCTGTTGGCGAAAGCCCACAGACGTTGGCAAAGTACGCACCACCGCCAGTACCACTCGTCGACAGCGACTTTAAAACAGGCGACGCTTCCAAGCCAGGAGCTTGGCTAAAGTCATTAACTGGCTTAGCTTGCCCGCTCTGCCCTCTCTCTTTCGCTTGGCTGAGCGCCGCCTTAACCACCACCTGCTCGTCGTTAGCCTGATCATCCGCTTCCTCTTGGGTAGCGATCGTCAGCGCCTGGGGTGAGACTGCTTGCTCACCGTGATTGTCGTCCAGGAAAAAGGGCTCGGCGCCCAATTGGTTTAAGAATTGACCGGACAGGGACACATTTCCCACGCCCTGAGCATCCGGACCGCTATCACCGTTGGCTGGCTCGTGCTTTTCTGGCGCTAAGTCTTCTATCGGACCGGCATCGTCTTCAGATCTATGGGGCGTTGGCTCGAAAGAACTGGTTGAGGTCATCACGCAAAAACCTGCTTAACATTCAATCTCGCCTAACTCGTGCTCGCGGCTCTGCAGGTCTTCTTTTAAGCTTGGGCGCCATAATTACCGCCCAAATTCAGACAGTCACTCGCGTCGAACGCAATTCCGCTAGCTCCGCCCTCAATGTGGCAATCTCTGCGCGCAGCTCATTTATTTCGGTTGTATCACCCAGTGCGCCCAGAGTAATGTCAGCCACTTGACGACGCACTTTTTCGCGTGCCTGATTCTCCAGTACCTCTGAACGCTGCCAAATATTCTGGCCAACTTCACCTAGAACATGAACTACTTGTTCTTTGTATTCATGCAATTGATCGTTGCCGGTCGCCTTATATTCATCGGCTTTGGCCGTCAGAGAATCGATGGCATCCTCAACTCGCTCCCGACCGACCTCGAACGCTGCCTTCGCCAGAAAAAACAATTTGAAGACTGGCCGCAAATTCGAAAACACTTCTTTGAACCTCCATGTCCTTTGGATCGACACCCCATTCACGACTTTCTGGCAGACTGGCTGCTTAACATGCAGTCCATGATTACTCATCCGGCAGAACCAAGAGTGGTGACTCCAGCACGAGATCGCGTCAGGGAAAGACAAATGTATCCGAAAATTATACACCAGGAGACATGAGGCAGTGCTTGATACAAAGCCAGAAAACTACAATGTGTTACTGTTCTGAAACGCCGGCGCTGTGCGGCAGTCTTCATTCACAAGGACATAAGCCGTGACTTCGGGCACTCAGCAAGCGCATGAACGCATCGGCTCTCAGGTGAGGAACGAGGTCTAAATCAGCGTCCCTTAGTCGATCGGCTCAGTCGATCAAAAGACGACCGCTCGCTCCTTTGTGAAATTAAGCAAATTAGTCAAGAAGTAGCAGGCATGCACGTGCTTACGCCACCATATACGGTTACAGCTTCTCTCAGTCACCGCCAGCGAACAGTTTTGTTTTGCCGAAAGTCTCCCGAATGTCTTAGGTATAGACACAGCCAAAACATCATACTATACTTACGTATGTGCCAAGGCGGTCGACCGAATTAGCCGACACTCTGAGGAGCGCGACGGAGCGATTTAGCCAGACAGCGGAGAAGCGAGCAGGTGCAAACGACGGAGCGTTTTAAAAATGATTGAGTCAGGCAAAGACGAGCCCTTAGAGAACCTGCCGGCTCGGCAGCGGGACGTTGTTGATCAAATTGTCCATCTTACAGAAGCGAACGGCTACCCTCCTACTTTGGCGGAACTAGCAAAAGCGCTGGGATTGAAGAACCGGATGACCGTGCACCAGCATGTGGCCGCCTTGAAGAAGAAAGGATTTGTCCATTGGGAACCCGGGCTGAACCGCTCACTGAGAGTAATTGGCACAGCCTCGGGCACGGCCGCCGCTAGGAAAATTCAGCAAACGAGCCATGGCGAAGATGACTTGCCGCCGTCGGGTTTGCCACTGGCCGGGACCATTGCTGCCGGTCGACCAATAGATGCCTTAGAAACAACCGAATATCTGGAAATTGACCATCGTTATGCTACCGAGGGTTGTTTTGCTTTACAGGTGAAAGGCGATTCAATGATTGAGGACGGTATCTATGACGGTGATTACGCCATTATCAAACCGAATCCTTCTCCAAGAAACGGCGAAGTCGTGGTTGCTCTTTTGCCTGATGGCACTGCGACCCTCAAGCGGTTTTTCAAAGAAAATGGGCGCTTCCGCCTGCAGCCAGCCAACAGCGCCTTAGAGCCGATCTTTGTCGATTCGCGCGACGACCTGACGATTCAGGGAACAGTAGTAGCCTTGTTCAGAAAGCTCTAGATTTGTCGCCTATCTCCGCCCAATTATTAGGCTAGAACGATAATGCCCTACGGCATTCAATTGGGGGCGACAGGCAATTCAAACCAGAACGTGCTACCGCAGTTGAGCTCGCTGACCACACCTATTTGTCCGCCATGCTCATCGATAATCGCTTTGGATATGGCTAAGCCTAATCCGGTCCCTCCCTTTTGCCTGCTGTCTGAGGAATCAAGCTGTTGAAATCTTTGAAAGAGCTTATCTATTTGCTGGCCATCAATACCAGCCCGTGATCTTCAACACAGATCCGCACCACATCTGGTGAGGTCATCACGCCTTTCACCTTGACCGTAGAGTTTTTGGAAGAAAACTTGATGGCGTTGGACAGGAAGTTGGTTAATACCTGGATAATCCGGTCTTCATCACAGCGAATGGTCACTGTTTGATCAAATTCGTTATGCAAGCTGATCGAATACTGGCTGGCCATCCAGTTGATGCCTTGTAATGCTCGGTCAATTAGATGTTGCGCATTAGCATCCACCAGCTTGAGCGTCAGTTTACCCTCTTCAATTTTTCTGATGTCCAAAATATCATTGACCAGCCTGATCAGCCGCTCTGTTTCTAAATCAGCGACACGGACCAGAGCCTCGGCTTTCGCCGGTAAAGCTCCGGCCAATCCCCCATTCATTAAGCCCAGCGCGGCCTTAATGGAAGTCAATGGCGTCCTCAATTCGTGGGAGACGGTCGAAATAAATTCGTTTATCCTCCGTTGCGCTTCTTTGCGAATAGTAATGTCATTGATAAACGCGCAGAATGTTTCGTCGTTCCGGAATTTCACCGGAAAGATACTCAGTTCAACTGGAAATTCAGTACCATTCCTTCGTACAGCATTGAGTTCAATCCGCTGATTTAGAGCCCGGGACTGACCGCTAACAAGATATCGCTTCAAACCAAATATATGGGCATCACGATATCGCTCAGGCACAATGGTCTCGTGCAGCGGATGGCCGAGAATCTCCGCGCGGGTCCAGCCAAACATGTCCTCAGCTGCTGGATTCCAATCTTGAATGATACCGGCTGCGTCCATGCGAACAAAGGCATCGTTCGCCCGATCGACAATTAGCCGTGTATTTTCGTTGGTACTTTTTAGTTCTTCCTCAACTTGATCACGGCGTGCATCCGCAGCGTTTAGCCAGCGCGCCGTCCACCAAATGAGCACGCTCAAAAAGCATACCGTCGCTGAAACAATCAGTGTCACTCCGATATTGGTGTTATAAAGGGTTGCCAGCTCTCCGTAAAGTGTTAAGGCACCGACGAAAACCGGCAATAAAACCGCATATGGTAACAAGCGTCTGGCAGTTAAGCCACCAATACGCCCATCAGTAACCTGGGCAATGAAACCGCGATCGGAATTGATCAAAGCAACGGCCAGAGCAAGCGCAATCAGGTTAAGCGAGGTCAAGGTGGCCATCTGTGTCGAAAAGGGCACCAACAAAACCTCATTCACACTATACAGATGAGCACCAAATGCGGTGAAGCCCAAAAGTAAAACAAATAACAACAGCGCATCAACTGCTTTTTGCCACCGTCGATCATTTAAGACAAGCGCTGCACCAAGGGCACTGACTGCCAAAGCGGTATTGGCGGCCATGCGGCCAGGGGCCAGCTCAGTCGTGTTGGCCAGCTTGTAGGGGACAAACAACTGGTCAAGATCGATTGACTGGGGAAAAAGATGGCGTGTGATCACGACAGTGCCAATAGTCAAAGGCACAAACGCAAAAACGCGAGCGAGTGTGCTTCGCCCGCGGGTATACATTTGCAGCGACAGGCTGGCAAATAAAAATGCCAACGCCGCACTAACAGCAATCGGCTCCTCATTAGAAAGCGGATTCTTCAACAGTCCTACATTGAATATCCAACCGATAAAGACAGCATAACTAAAAACTATCGTCAGATTGCTGAGCCAGACAGCTGCATGAATACCGCTTTCTCTTTGTGATCTTGGAATGAGCAGAAGACCTCAATCAACGCCTGAGCAACTTAGTTTAATTTAGCATTGTCTCGTCAGAAAACGCCTCTTTCATCATGGCAGGGGCAGGCAGACCGGTATCTACCTCCAAAGTCTTTTCGTGTTCGTATCGGACCAGCCCCGGTTTTTCTTTGACCACCTTTTTCACATACCGACATTGGGTATATACCACCCGCTGCTTTGAACCTGGTCCTGCTTTCGACATGCGAGCCGCAATTTGAGCCGCCTCACGCAAAGTGGTCATCGGTGGGTCTTGCTTGGAAGCCGGCACACGAATCAGGACATGCGCACCACCTTGTCCCAGGATATGCAGCCAGATGTCGCTTGGCTGGGCCATGCGGGTCAATAAGTAATCGTTCTCGTATCGATTGCGACCGACATAAATCGTCCAGCCGTCTGAAGAGGTGAGTTGAAGCAACTTCGACTTTGTTTTCTTTCTCGTATCCGCTTTATGCGGCGACTTGGTTTCGTGTTTGCGGCCAAACATGCCCTCCCTTAGCTCACGCAATTCAGCCGTCTCTTTTGCCTCGCTAACGGCCGCCAACTGCTGATTCACTTTTGCCAAGCGGGCAGTTGCTTCCCGGCGGGCAACTGTGGCGGCACTTTGCCTGGCTCTATGCTTAGCGAAGAGGCGGTAAAAGTGCTGTGCGTTCTGGGAAGCGGTCATGTTCGCGTTCAGTTTGATTTCGATATTGCCGTTGCTTGGATCAAAGAGATCTGGGCAAACAAGCAATTCTTGGCCATTCGTCACCATATGAAGATTGGCCAAGACCAAATCACCTCGCTTCTTTAACTCGGACGGATCTTCTCCTGCCTGCAGTTGCTGATCCACCGCCGCCAATCGAACTTCCAGTTTCTCGCATTCCAGTTTCAATTCGCTCAACAATCTTTCCTTCATTTGCTGGAACTGTTCACGCGTTTCTATTAAGCGAAAATATTCTTCTGCTAGATCATTGACAGCAGGAAAGTGTTTCCATGTCTGGTCCTTTTCGATTGAGCGCCACCAGCCAAGCACGCTGTACCGGGAAAGATCTTGGCGCATATATGCCATAAAATTCCCGGTCCCTTGGACTGCGGCAATCTTCTCCCAAAGTTTGTCTTTCATCAAAGCCAGGTCTGAAGATCTGGTCAGTTTGCTTTCCAAGCCGCAGGCGTCAACTAATTCCTCGGCAAGATGTCTGCCCAGCCCAGTGTATGTAGCCATTAACCATTGTTCGATCGTGGCCGGAGCGATTGGCGTTGGGCCGTTAAGAACAGCATCAGTGGCCAGTAAATCTTGCAAATTGCCGACGTCCCGTAAAAATGCCTCTTGCTCTAACGTGAAAATATTCGCCTTCTCTTGTTCGGGTGGTCGAACAAACTTTAGTCCCGGTGCTATTTCACGCTGCCTGCTCATATCTTTGGTCACCAAATGTGATGCCGTCAGTATTCTTTCACCATTCTTGTCCCACAAGATCAAATTGCTATGCCGTCCCATGATCTCCACGGTCAATATCTTGTGAGAAGAGCCGCCAACTTCATCAATACAGGAAAAAATGAAGTCAACAGTACGTTCACCCACTGGTTGCTCGATGGCCACAAGGGTGGCACCGGTTAAATACTTCCGCATAATCATGTTGAAGCTCGAAGGTGAGCCACCGGCGCTGTTAACGCTGGCCGATTTTGGGGCTGGCTCGTAACGTTTGGACACTTTATCGTTGACCGATGTCGCCGACGGCAATCGAACCAGACAGATTCTGCCGTATGCATTTTGGGCGGAAATGAATAAATTGGCCATGCCAGCCTTACCACGCAGACAAAGCAGAATCTCGTCTCTGCCAACTTGATAGACCTTATCGACTCGCCTATTGAGAAGAAGAGGCTTTGCTTCAAAGAGAACTGCCCTGATCGTCAAGGCGTCGAATGGTTGCATGGCATCACCCAGTCGGGTTTAATTAAAGACAAATTTAGCAAAATTACCGTCTCCGATTATGAACGCCGCCCTAAGCGAGATTCGAACTCATTTTCATCAGGTATAAGCCAATGGCGCCGAAATCCCTGGGCTCTAAATTGATAGGCAAAAAACCAACAAGTGACGAGCCGATTCGGCCGATCAGGCGACAGGGTAACTTGATCGTCATCACTGGACCGTCCGGCGTCGGCAAGGGAACTGTTGTCCAACTGCTTTTAGCCCTGGTCCCGAAGTTGACCAAGTCGGTATCCGTAACCACCCGCGAGCCGCGGCAATCTGAAGCAGAAGGAGTTGACTATTTTTTTCGCTCTGCTTCTCAATTTGAAGAGATGATCGCCCAGAACAAGTTCATGGAATGGGCAGAATTCGGCGGCAATCTGTATGGCACGCCAAAAGCCTGGGTCACTCAAGAAATTCGAGCGGGACGAGACGTCATCCTGGAGATTGAGGTCCAGGGCGCCAAACAGATCAAAGAGAAATTTCCGGAGGCGGTACTTATTTTCTTGTCACCTCCCTCCTTCGAAGCCTTGAAGAGACGCCTCAAAACTCGAGCAACGGAAACACCCATGAAGATGGCTTTGCGCCTGACGAAAGCGCGACAAGAGTTACGCGAGCGCCGGTTGTTCCACTATGAAGTAATAAACGACGATGTTGATGAAGCTGTCAGCAATCTTACCCATATCGTGTATGCTGAACGGTGTAGGATACGTGACAAAGAGGAAAGCGGTTCCAACGATGAGCACAACCAGAATTCTTGATCAACTTTTAGACAAAGAGACCAACCGCTACGAGCTTGTGTTGAAAGTGGCGCAGCGAGCCAAACAAATCAAAACGGAAACCCGCGATCAGCACAAAGCGACAAATGCCGTCATCCAGGCATTGCAAATGGTCGCAGCTGAGGGCGATGGCACGATAATGATTTCCAACTCAGGTTACGCGCTTTATTAGCCTGATTAACAGCCACACATAGCGAAAATCAGAGAAATAAACTGAATTTCAGCGCCTGCGGTGGGAGAATTCCCGTTGTCAAATCGGCAACCGGCATATAGACTGATGGCGTTCTTAGGAAATACTCATCTATAAGCAAGTCTCAATCCGTTTACTCGCTTATAAGTGTAGGTCTCAAGGCTGGCGTATGGATCTCTGGGCAATTTTGATACTTGTAGCGTTCATGGCGGGCATCATGGGCTGGACAATGACGCCCTTGATGAACGGTATCTTATGGTTTTGCGATTGGCGCGAGGGCGCGCCCATTAACTGGGGTCTGGAAGCAGCGTTCACTTATGCCGTGCCTTTCGCCTGGCTGTTCGCCATTGTCGAAATCATCCTGCTCTACAGCAAGTAAGAACTGTCTCGCCCCGGCTGCTCCAGCCACCTTTTCAGCCAATTCGCCGAGAATGTCTGCCGCTTGCCGCGCGCTTTCAATTTGAGTGAGCCGAGCCCGGTACGGAGCAGTGCCAACGATGCCTTTCGTGTAGTGAGTGAGGTGGCGCCGGCTTTCGTTGACACCCACGCGCTCGCCTTTGTAGCGAATTAAACCCACACAGTGCAAATAAGCAGCAATGAGCCGTTCTACGTCGTTCGGTCCCTCATCCAGCCTGCCTGTATCAAGATATTTGGTGATCCTCGGGATCAACCATGGGTTGCCCAGAGTGCCGCGGGCAGGCCACCCCATCGACATTGGCCGCCTCCAAGAGCGAAGCAGCATCTTCCGGTTCAAAAATGTCCCCATTGCCGAACACTGGTATCGAGAGTGCCTTTTTCACCTGAGCAATGAAATGCCAATCAGCTTTACCTGAATAAAGCTGTTGTCTTGTTCGGCCATGAACTGTGACAGCTGAGGCACCGGCCGCCTCCAGCATCTGCCCGAACTGAACAGCATTTTTGCTCGAATCATCCCAGCCGAGGCGAAATTTCACAGTCAGCGGAATCTGGATTGCCGATTTGACAGCAGTGACAATCGCGAAAGCCAGCTCCGGCTCACGCATCAAGGCGCAGCCGTCCTTCCCCTTGGTAATTTTAGGCACAGGACAGCCCATATTGATATCGATAAAATCCGCCCCCTTCGCTTCCGCCATTTGGGCAGCGACAGCCATGACGTCGGGCTCATGTCCGAAAATTTGGATACCAGTCGGACGCTCAGCCGGATTCAAATCCATGATCCGCGTATTCTCAGGACGATGCATTAACGCCCTGCTGGAGACCATTTCGAGTGGCCAGAAGACAGTCTCTGTCGACTCGCCGGATGATATGGCGAAAGACAAGATCCGTCACGCCCGCCATGGGCGGCACGTATACACGGCTTTGCAAACAGAGCGAACCAATTTGTATAGGCATTGTTTCTAGAGTTTACAAGAACAAGGTCTGAATCAGTCAAGTCTTTCGTATTTTGTAGTGGCCCTCGCTGATTCGAGCCAGGTATTTATTGACGCTGCGTCAGTTCACTTTGCTCGCGGTAACCGAGGATGGTACTAGCTCTCGATTTCAATTGATCTGTCTCGTCTCTCTCGCCGAGATAATACAGGGCATACCCGTATCGCTCAAGGTACGGAACAAGGCTGATTGAATCATTACCGTAATATTCTTCAGCCGATTCCAGAGCGTGCTTAAGCACTGGCGCCGCGTCTGCGAATTTCTTTTCATCTACATAGAGACTGCCGAGCGCATACATTGCCCTCACTTGAGTGGCAGTTTTCGATGGTGTGTCCTTCCAGAAATTCTGCGCCCGCAAATAGAGCTGCTCTGCTTCGTCGTACTTCTTCTGAGCGATCAGGCACTTTGCCAGTTTATCCAGGCGCGAAAAAACCTGAGGGTCGGCGGCAGGCTGAATCCGCTCCGTCATCGTGAGCGCGTCCTGGAAATACGGCTGGGCTGTCGCATAATCGTTTCGCTCCATAAGAAGGGAGCCAAGACTGTCATAACTGTTGGCCAACGACAGGTGCTCTTTTCCAAGAACGGTTGTCTTGACGTCCAGTGCGGCTTTATAGAGCCTTTCGGCCATATCGTAATTGTGGCGAGCGCGATAAGAATCTCCGAGTGCATCAATGGCAATCGCCCATTCGATCAAGGGGTCGCGAGCAGACTGGGCTGCTGATCCCGCCCATGCGGTCAAGGGCTGTCCCTTCTTCAGTCTTACTACACCTTGTGCGGCCGAGCTGTACTCTCCCAATTTGCCTTGAATGAGTGAGAGAACTTGCTCGGCAAGCGGATCGGCTTTCTCGGCTGTGCCGTATGCCAGTTCGAACTGGATCATTGAGCCCAATTCCGGAATCAGATCGCCGTTATTCGGACCGATTGCCAACTCCTGCACATGCAGCTCTTCTTCCAGTAACGGCTCCGCTTCATCAAAACGGCCTCGAACTGTATAGAGGCGGCCGAGCTCGCCTAGACTCTTGCCAAACCGCAAGTCCGATTCGCCAAAAGCCGCCCCTTTTATAACTGCTTGTTTGAGCAACCGCTCCGCATCACCGTACCTTGCGGTATAGAACGCCTCCGCTCCCGCCTTTTGCAGCTGATCCCATGTCATTTGAGGCCGAGGATCAGCCATTGCCGGCGATGGCACAAGCGAGCACAAGAGTAAAGCTGCCCATACCACTAATAGGCTTTCGCTTCTTCGGTTTACCAATCTAGAGCGAATCTTCATTGCTCAGCTAACACTCTCTTTCTGTCACGTCTAGCATATTCGGTTAAGCTTGCACTGAGTCCTTCAAATACTTTTTTATAACGTTATCGTTCAGCAGCGGACTGCTACATTAGACCACGAATAAACTTGGCAAAATGCAAGAGCCGATGCAGGAAAATATAAATACCGAGCAATTGAGCGATCGGCAAAGCCTGGACAGGATCAAAGCCGATCTAGCAAGGGAATACGGCCTGCACCAGATAACGCACATCGAGCCATATCGCGGCATTAATGGAAGCAACGGCCAGTTTGGACCGGGACAAATATTTAAGGTGACGAGCAGCGCTGGTGTATATGCGCTCAAATTGCAATCTGAAAACAAGCGGGAAAAGCAATTTTTGCTGGAAGCTCGCTTACAACATTGGATGCGGCTAGAGGGATTTCTCTTAGTACCACATGTGGTACTATCTCGGCTCGGTCATCCGTATGCAACAACTGCGGGCAGGCGTTGTATGCTCACCGATTTCTTGCCTCATGCAAGCAGCTTCGATTGGCGGCAGGGAAACTGGGGAGTTGATGATTGCTTTGTTGCTGGCCAAGCGTTGGCTCAGTTACATAGCTTTTTGGCCAAACTGAATAAGCAAGAAATCGAGGCATGGGGATACGAACTGGACGATGCGCCGCCTAGCCTGGCTACTGAAAATCGCATCGGCGTCGGTAGTGTTCGTCCATATATAGCGTCTTGGTTCAATCGAACAATAGATAGAGTACTGAGCCTGGAAGCTGACCGTCTTATAAGTCCGAGACAAAACGAGCTCGATCATCCATCCTATATTAGTGACATTCTGCGCACAAAAATATTGGCTGTCCGCGAGCCATGGCTCAAACTTCTGCAAGATAGTGAAGCAGAGCTAGAGATGATACCGGCAGCAAAACATAGCTCGCTCATTCATGGCGACTTCCATCCCGGCAACGTTTTGTGGTGCAACGGTCGGATCAAAGCGTTTCTCGATTTTGAACACGCCCACTTTGAGCATCCGGTTTATGACGTGGCCTATGGGTTGATCATGTTTTGCGGGCAATGGCAGCTGGCAAAACCAGCGCCAAATGATTTGCTTGAGCAAAGAGACTGGAAAATCGCTGAAAACCAGAACTCTCCAGAGTCAATTCCCTTGGCCAGAGCGCAAAAGTTTTTGGCTGGCTACATTAACTCAACAGAGATGGTTGATCGAGCCGAGTGTTCCCGTCTGCTCAAGCCGTTTCTGCCGATTGCGGCCTCGGTCATTTTCTATTGGATGCTCATTGAGCAGTCCGCTCATGGCGGTTATGAAAACTTGATTGAAGACCTGGCGGATAACCTAAATAATCTGTCTCTACTTGCTGGTGTATAGTGTTCACGTTACTCTGGCTAATGGTGCTAACAACTGAGCAACCGATTTAACCCGATGACAGGAGTTCGATGCGGATAGTTATTTCCATAGTCATTTCTGCTCTGCTTTTGATCGCCATCCCCGCCAGCACATTGGCGGATGAACAAGTACCGATGGCCGCAATCACTGGACGCATCATCGACTTTAGCCGTCACCCAGTTTCTGGCGTCCAAGTTCGCCTTAGCGATGAAAAAGGGGCAAGCTTGCAGAACGGTCAATCAGACCGATCCGGCTCCTTTGAGCTGAAACACAAAATTTGTCAGACATGTACTCTGGAAATTATCCCGGATGCCAAAAGCGGTTTAGCCTCTGCTCTCGTAGAGAATATTCCGGGCGGCGTCGAGAGACACTTCTTGCTCACTCTGCAAAAGGGATTTCTGATCAGAGGGCGCATTGTCAACCAGGGACACGGCTTAAAAGGTCTGGAAGTAAAGGTCTCGGCGGCCGATAGCGCGCAAGACGGACACCACGTCGATGCCGGCGGCTCGGCAAGAAGCAGTCATGACGGCTGGTTTGAAATGACGTTGACTCCCGGCCGCAAAAAGTTGAGCATAGTCAACACCAGATATGCCAATCTGGTTAATCATTACGAGCAAGACTTCACCGTCACTGCCGATGAAGAATTGCCGGTTATATCTTTACCCACGGCGCATTAGGAAATTGCGTGAAAATAGCTTATTTTGATTGCCAGTTTGGCGCTGCCGGAGACATGCTGCTCGGCGCCTTGTTCGCCGCTGGATTGCCTGAGGATCTCTGGCGACAGGAAATGGCAAAATTTGATCTGCCCACCGATAATCTGGCGATCGAAATTGAAGATGTCATCCGCTGTTCGATCGCTTGCAAGAAGGTCAATGTTTTCTCCGGTATTAATCGCCAATACGAGCCGGGATATGCCGAGCTCGAGCATGGCACGGCTAGCAAAGAGAAGCATGAACATCGTTCGCCCCGCCAAGAAAGACAACACGAGCATTCGCCCGATGCACACTCTCATGCTCACTTGCACCACGCCCAAGAGCATCCGTGTTTTAAACATCATTGTCAGCATCCTCACAACGACACTCGCCGCAAGTTGGCGGAGATTCTAGCGCTGATCGAGAAGGCGAAGATTCTTTCGGCAGCCAAAGAATTAGCCAGTAAGATTTTTACTCGCCTTGGTGCAGCTGAAGCAAAAGTGCACGGCTTGTCGATCAATGAAGTTGAATTCCACGAAGTCGGGGCCATTGATGCCATGGTTGATATCGTCGGTTTTGCCGTCGGTTACCACTTACTGGGTCTTGAGCGATCTTATGTTTCGCCATTGCCATTGGGCAACGGCATCATTCATACCGAGCACGGCACTCTGCCCATACCGGCACCGGCTGTAGTATTACTACTGTCCGATGCGCAAGCAGCAATTTCAGACGCGCAGTTCAAGCACGAATGTTTGACGCCCACAGGAGCTGCTATTTTGAGCACAATCGCCTCCGGCTGGCAAGCGCCGAATTTAGTGCGAATCGAATCTGTCGGTTATGGCGCGGGCACCTTCGATCCGTTTGAATTCCCTAATGTCTCGCGCGTGCTGATTGGCCATACGCAACATGATCGAGCGGCCAATGGTGATGAAAAGAAGAACTCACGTCTAGCCGAAACAGAGACGACGTTGACATTCAATTCCGAGGCCATTGTCACTCTAGAAGCCAGTTTAGACGATCTTTCACCACAGGCGCTTTCCTTTGCCATGGATAGATTATTTGCTGCCGGCGCCTTGGATGTCTTGGTATTACCTGCAGTGATGAAGAAGGGGCGCAGTGGGCATCTACTCAAAGTACTCTGCCGCCCCCTTGATCAGACCAAGCTAGAAGAAATCATTCTTACTCAGACGACCAGCCTAGGGGTGCGCAGCCACTTCGCCATACGCAAAATAGCCGAGCGTGAATGGCAGGAGGTCATGCTGGGTGAAACCAAGGTCAGAATCAAAATTGCCAAGGATCTGAACGGGCAAATAATCAACGCTCAACCAGAGTACGAGGACTGCGCGAAATATGCAATCGACTCAGGCAGGCCCTTGAAAGAAGTGATAGTGGAGGCGCTCACTAAGCTGAATCGCAGTAAGGGGCAAGGATCTAATGATTGAGCCGAATTTGTTGGCGAGAGTTGGCTTGAAACTGGGGCACTATACCGACCTCGAAAATATCACCGGATTGACCGTTCTTATCGCCGAAAAGGGTGCGCAAATTGGCATTGATGTTCGTGGTTCCAGCTCCGGCACGATCAATACTGGCGTCTACGAAGCGAAAGCGGCTGAGCGACTAGTGCACGCTGTCCTGCTTACTGGCGGCAGCCTCTTTGGCTTGGAATCGGCATCAGGTATACTGACCTACTGTGAAGAACATGGTATCGGCAGTAGTACCAAGGCCGGGATCGTACCTTTAATCACAGGGGCGGTGATATTCGACCTGCCGGTCGGCAACAGCAAGGTGCGTCCTAAACGAGAAAACGGCTACCAGGCGGCGGCAGCAGCCACCGATACTGAGTATAGACAAGGCTGCGTGGGGGTCGGCACCGGCGCCACCGTAGGCAAATGGATGAGTGGTGTTCGTATGAAGGGCGGCTTCGGGATTGGGGCAACGGCAATCAACGAAATTCTGGTAGCGGCATTCGCCGTCACTAATGCGGTCGGAGATGTAGTCAATCCAAAAACAGGCGAATTCTATTCGGAATGTGGCAAGCAGGCACTCGTCAACGGCGACTTGAAACCTGACGCCGACTGCTTAGATGGGCTGATACCAGCAAAATCTTCCTCCCCCGCTAATACAACACTGGCTGTAGTGGCCACCAACATGTCCTTACAAAGAACGCAGTTGATGAAAGTTGCAGAACTAGCTCACGACGGTATGGCCAGAGCGATTCATCCGATTCATACCAGTAAAGACGGCGATGTCATCTTTGCCTTATCCTCCTTAAGCGGAGAAAATCGTGACACTTCATACATGACCGATAGGACCAGTGTCGATCTGGTCGGCATTGCCGCCGCCGACGCCCTGGTTAAGGCGATTAACAGCAGCATCTTGCAGGCTACGGCCATCGAAGGATTTCCCGCTTTCCGCAAGAAGGTGGGTACGGATAACGACGGTCGCTACCGCTAGGGCAGTTTTGGCTTCTCCGCCGATAATGGTGGCGGTGGCTGCTTTTCCCCAGCCAGCGATTCAGCCTTCGCCCTATCCAGTTTGGCTCGATCTTCGCGGCCAAGTTTTTCGTCAGGCCTCTGCCCGCAAGTTATAGACTTTGGCATTCTTCGGATCCCGCGACAAAATCTGACCAAAGTCTTCAGCTGCTCTCTGATGCCGGCCCAATCCCATATAAGCCATCGCCCGACCGTAAAACGCGGCAATATCGTCCGGATCAAGTTCAATCACCTGGCTAAAATCATCCACGCTTTGCTGAAATTGCTTCAAGTGTAGACGGGCACTAGCCCTATAAAACATGCATTCTGGCTCTTCGGGATTCAATTCCATAGCCTTGTTCAAGTCTTCGATACAGCGGTCATATTGCCGCAAGTTGTAAGCGGCGATGGCCTGCTTTGCATACGCCTGAGGATAATCGTTGTCCAGAAGGAGCGATTGAGTAAAATCTACGATTGCTTTGGCATCCTCCCCCAACCTGAGAAAAGCATAGCCTCGATTGAAGAAATAGCTTGCCTGCCCGTGATCAAGCTCAACCGCTTTGTTGTGATCATCGAGCGCCTTTTGAAAATCGCCAAGCTTCGCATAGCCGGCACCACGATTATTCCAAGCAACCGCATCCCATGGAGCCAGAGCAATCGCCCGATTCAGATCGGCCATAGCCAGCTTGTAATTGCCTATTTTGATGAAGGCATTACCACGATTACAAAGAGCCCTTGCATCCTCCGAATTGCGGTTAATAACCACGGTGAAGTCATGGACGGCTTTTTCCGACTCACCAATTTCCAAGTAAGCGTAGCCGCGATCGAAATAAGCAGCCGAGTCGTCAGGATGCTCTTGCAGCAAACGCGAATTATCAGCAATGGCATCATAATATTGACCGTACTTTGCGTAGAGATATTCCCGCAACTCGTGTGTATCCTTGTCCGACGGATCAAGGGAAAGAGCCATATGCACGTCAGCCAGAGCAGCTTCGCCGTCACCCAGTTTCCCTAGTGAAACAGCTCTCAGTCGGCGCGCTACGGCCATAGTCGCGTCGATCTGGAGCGAATGGGTGAAATCCTCAATTGCTTCGTTGTGCATGCGCAAGATCTGCAACTGCTGACCGCGCTGGCAATAAATGTAGGCATTTTCAGAATCGAGCTTGAGAGCGGCGGTTAAATCTGCTAATGCATCTCGGTGCCGGCCGAGCTTTTGTAGCGATTGAGCGCGATTGACATAAGCAGCCAGACAATCCGGCTTAAGACGGATAGCTTGAGTGAAATCGTGAATCGCCTTTTGTTCGTTAAAGAGAGCTCGATAGGAAGAGCCACGGCGCAAATAAACACTAAAATCATCCGGATTGATACTGATCGACTTATTGAAATCGTCGATCGCACGCGTGTGGACGTCTTTGCCCGCTAAAGCGGCACCTCGCAATCGATGGGCATTGGCGTTTTCTGGCGCCAACTCAATCGCCTTCGAATAGTCAGCTACGGCGTGCTGGATCTTATTCAAGACGGTATAAACAGCTCCACGCCCTAGGTAGGCGTCAACGAAGTTCGGATCAATATCAATCGCGGCAGCATAGTCCTCAATAGCTTGGGGGTAGGAGTCGCCTTGGACAAAGACACCAGCGCGCTGGTAATGAGCCTGAGCATGACCAGGCACAAGCGAGATCACTCTACTTAGGTCCTCCAGGGCACCAGCTTCATCCCCGAGATAAAAACGAACCAGACCACGCTGATACATGCACTCAATATTGTCTGGATCGGACCGGAGAATATCGTCCAATAGCGGCAAGGCTTGCTCATGATTGCCCGCTTCGCGAAGTTTCGTCGCCGCCTCAATAGCAGATGCTGCTGGACCTTCCACATGCATTCATTTATGCCCTATGCCCGCCAAATCTGGATCTCGGACGCCATGCCTAATACTACAGCAAATTTGTCGGTCTGAGTGGACTGCCAAGAGTCCTGCTTTGAATTCAGCAGCGGCCAATTTAATGATGGAAAAGTTCGACCTCCATAGTCCCGAAACTAACCAAACACGGCAAGTTAGAAAAACTTGGAAGTTTCCTATCATCGAGTCACAGTTAGACAAGATGATCAGCCCGTAAATCCGCAAAAAAACTATGCCATTTGCCTAGCCAGTTGGGATTAAATAGTGCAAACGATTCCCGAAAAACACGGCCGGTCATTCTTTCTGGCTAAATTCGATCGAAGTTATCGATCTCGCCGGGAAAGTCCAAATGAAACTACCACTCACCTTGTAAACATCAGCGGTGGAGGTAGCCACCGTATTCGGTGCACCATTCTCAAATTCCGAATACTTGGCGAGAGCGGGGTTTGCCCAGACAATAAATGGCCAAAAGTTTTTCAAATCAGGTCCATTATTTGCATCAATCGCCCGTCCAGTAAGACAAAATGCTTTCGCAGACGACTGCGGCACAAAATCGCTAAGCACTATTCTAGTTTGGATTTTTGAATCGAGGCTTTTGTTGACGACGATTAGATAGAGCTTGCGCCGATCGGCACTCAAGCTAGCACAAGCATCGATAAAGGGAACGTCCTTGACCGTTTCTATTAACCCGAGCGGCTCGGCATTATAAGCAGGCGAGGTCGTTTCACAGTCAATCAAATAATGTCCGAAGTGCCGGGTGAACATCTGGAGAGCGTAATAATTCGCCTTCGGTACATTGTTAAGACTAATGCATCCCATAAAAACCTGGTCTTTCAGTTTGAAGAAAGTAGCCATGTCCATGCTCTGCGCCCTGATTAGTACCTGCATAACAGATGCCGTATAAAGTGCAGAGCCCAGTGTCTTTGGATGGTCTACCCATTTGTTGCCTGGGCTTACATGAAAGAGTGGCGCCCATTCAGTCTCTGCCAGTTTGATGTGAGATGCCTGCGCCGGAGCATACTTGACCATGTCAGCATGCAGATCCTGCAGATTACTCGCGATCAATTTTGGCGAAGCCAATAATGTTCGATAAACATCTTCAACAGAATGGTCAACATTTTCTATCAACACTGGCTGATAGGCATTATGCGTAGCATAATAATCGGTAGCGTTACCAATTTTTGACAAAACAATCTGATCCCAATCATCAGAGCGGACGAAACGATAACGCCCGTAATTCCGTCCGCCGACGGCTACTAACGATATCGATGGATCCACGCGCCGCATCGCTTCTGCAAAAGACAAAAACCGAGCAGCATAAGTCTCTGGTCGAAGTTTTGACCTGGTAGTTTTTGGATCGTCATCAGTCAGATATTGCTCATTGCCAATTTCCCAAAACTTCACTTTGTATGGTTCTTTATGTCCGTTACCAGCCCGTTCGGCATTATTAGGCTGATTACAGTAGGCGACCCAGGCGGCCGCTTCATCCGGTGTGCCGGTTATGACATTCACCTGAAGCAAAGGTTCGGCGCCCACAGCTTGGCAAAACTGCATCAACTCATCGGTGCCTAGATAACTTACTGATTGTCCTGCATCAGCGACATGAGGTTGTTTACAGCGATTGCCCGGGGGTCCTATGCCATCGCGCCAGTGATAATAATCGGCAAAAACCCCTCCAGGAAAACGGACCAACGTAACGCCGAGATCCCGACTAAGCTCGATCACTCGCTGATCCAGGCAGTGATGCTCCTCATCCCAAACTGCGTTCATTTCCGGCGGCCACTCGATATTGGTGCCAAAAAGGTACTTGGATATCGGCTTAATGATCTTATGGGAATTAATCGTTATGGTTGCGCCAGCCAAAAGCTTGTCAATCGGGCGAGCGCTGGTCACTGGCTCGTTTGCCCTGATGTCACAGCCCGAGGTGATGGTCAGCGTAATCAGGATCGTCAGGACGCTCAGGACTCTCACAGCGATCAGGGCGCCAACCATGGTCAGAACTCTCGCAGCGATCAAGTCGCTCACCACGCTCCAGACTCTCACAGCGATCAAGGCGCTGACCATGGTCCAGACTCGCGAAGCGATTAGAGTGACCGACGATCGCTGGTGCCAATTAGACGGCCACCAAGGTGGGCAGCTTCTTGAAGGATAGTTGTTCACCGTTCGAGTCGATTTGAATGGTGTCTCCATCGCTGAACTCTCCCTTCAATATCTCGAGCGCCAATGGATTCTCGATATCTTTCTGAATCAATCGCTTCAGCGGCCTTGCACCATATACAGGGTCATAACCAGTTCGCGCCAGGTACTCGCGGGCAGCCTCTGTAACATTCAGCACCATCTTGCGGTCGGATAACTGCTTATTCAGATAGGACAACTGAATATCAACGATCTTCTTCAACTGTTCCGCAGTCAAAGCATGGAAGACAACCGTTTCATCGATCCGGTTGAGGAACTCAGGCCGGAAGTGCTCTCTGAGGGCAGCTAACACTCGCTCCTTCATCTCTGGATAGCATGAATCGCCATCGACTGCCGCCTTCAATTGATAGTCCAGGATGAATTGACTGCCAATGTTAGAGGTCATAATCAAGACTGTGTTCTTGAAATCGACAGTGCGGCCTTTCGAATCTGTCAAATGTCCTTCATCGAGTACTTGCAAAAGGACATTGAAAACATCGCTATGTGCCTTCTCTATTTCATCGAAAAGGACGCAGGAATAAGCACGGCGGCGTATCGCTTCCGTCAATTGCCCGCCCTCATCATAGCCAATGTAACCCGGAGGCGCACCGATCAGACGGGCGACTGTGTGACGCTCCTGATATTCGGACATATCGATACGGACAATCGCCGACTCGTCATCAAACAAAAATTCGGCTAGTGCTTTGGCTAGCTCCGTCTTACCGACGCCGGTCGGCCCAAGGAACAAGAAACTGCCAATCGGCCGCTCTGGATCTTTCAAGCCGGCACGTGCCCGTCGCACTGCATTCGATACCACTTCAATAGCTTCATCTTGCCCGATCACTCGTTGATGTAGATGTTCTTCCAAATGCAGCAGCTTCTGGACTTCCCCTTCAAGGAGTTTGGTAACCGGGATACCGGTCCATTTAGAGACAATCTGAGCGATATCTTCCTCATCGATCTCTTCTTTCAGCAGCCGTGGGCCCTTTTCACTGAAAATTTCTTCTTCCTTTTTCAGCTGCTTATCTAGCTCTATCAACTTGCCAAACTTCAGCTCGGCAGCCTTTTGCAAATCTGTCGCTCGCTCGGCTTGTTCAATTTGAATCTTGGTCGCTTCAATCTCGGCCTTTATTTGTTGAACACGATTAAGTGCTTCCTTTTCCTTTTGCCATTGGGCGCGTAATACATCGGCCCGTTCCTTTAAGTCGGCCAGCTCCTTTTCCAAGCGTTCAAGGCGATCTTTCGAGGCATTGTCACTTTCCTTTTTCAATGCTTCTCGTTCTATCTCCAATTGAATTCTTCGGCGCTCAAGTTCATCCAACTCGGTTGGCATTGAATCGATTTCAATGCGCATACGAGCAGCGGCTTCATCCACCAGATCAATCGCCTTGTCCGGCAAAGATCGATCCGTGATGTAGCGATGCGAAAGGACCGCCGCGCCGACCAAAGCCGAATCCTTAATCCTCACGCCATGATGCACCTCATAGCGTTCTTTCAATCCGCGAAGGATGGAAATAGTCTCCTCCACACTCGGTTCATCGACAAACACCGTTTGAAATCGCCTCTCCAGCGCCGGATCTTTCTCCACATGTTTGCGGTATTCGTCAAGCGTCGTCGCCCCAATACAATGCAGCTCGCCACGAGCCAAAGGCGGCTTGAGCAAGTTGCCCGCATCCATGGAACCTTCGCCGCTAGAGCCAGCACCGACGACTGTATGCAATTCATCGATGAACAAAATGATCTGCCCCTGGGCTTCAATCACCTCTTTTAGAACCGCTTTGAGACGTTCTTCAAACTCGCCACGATACTTGGCGCCGGCAATTAATGAACCCATGTCCAAAGCGATCAATTTCTTGTCTTTCAAACCTTCCGGCACGTCACCTTTGGTGATCCGGGTGGCCAGCCCCTCAACAATTGCCGTTTTGCCGACACCCGGTTCACCGACCAGAACTGGATTATTCTTGGTGCGCCGAGACAAAACTTGCATGCAGCGGCGAATCTCGTCATCGCGACCGATCACCGGATCGAGTTTGCCCTTAGCCGCCATTTCGGTGAGATCCTTGCCGTAGCGCTCCAATGCCTGGTACGTGGCCTCGGGATCTTGGCTTACTACTCTCTGTTTACCGCGAATTGCTGTCAGGACTTTGAGGATGCGTTCATGAGTTATGCCGTGATGCTTGAAGATCGTGCCAGTTTGATTCTTCGAATCATCACAGAAGGCAAGCATGATATGTTCAATACTAATAAATTGGTCTTTGAGACGCTCGGCTTCTTTTTGCGCCTCATCCAAGAGCTGCATGAGCTTATTCGATACAGGCAGCTCATCTTTGGAAACGTTTACAGCTGAACCCCGTGGCTGCCGATTAAGATATGCAGTCACTTCCTCCTCAACTGCTTCTGGCTTTACGTCAAGACGCTCTAAGATTTTGCGGGCAATGCCGTCCTCTGGTTCTAGGACTGCTAGAAGCAGATGCTCCGGGGTGACTTGACTATGGCCAAATCGGGACAACATTGCCCGACACGAGGTTATTGCTTCTTGAGCCTTGTTCGTAAAGCGGTCTAAGTTCATAGGCACTCCGGTTTTTCAATGCTGAATCAAGCAAACTATGTAGATTATGTCCTGGTCGTTATAAGCGGCTCATATTTGACCATAATTTATTTATGAAATGCTGCCCTGCCGGTCCACAGATCGGCAAGAGCATCGACAGCAGCTAAGATATGATCTGGAAATTGGTCGGCGCTTATCTAAAGATGTGCTTTCGCACTAAATTGAATCAGTGAAAAATGCAGGGATTCGAAGAAGACTACTACGCGATTCTCGGGGTTGACGAAGCAGCACCGCCGGGTGAAATCCGCAAAGCCTACTTGAGGCTGGCCAAAAAGTTGCACCCCGACCGTTTTCCCAATGACCCGGAGCAACGAGCTCTCGCCCACACCGAGTTCGCCAAAGTCACCCGCGCCCATGACGTTGTCTGCGACGCGCAACGGCGCGCCGAATACGACGCATTGCGTTCACTGAGCAAAAAGCGCGCTCAAGCGCCCGGCGGCGACCAAGCCGTTGCTGAGGATCATAGTGTGGAGGAGCAAACCACCACCTCACGCGAGGCCGGCGCTGTTCAGGGCCAATCCACAATTAGGGAAGACGAGAATATCAATGTTAAATGGGCGAACAAGCACCTGAGCCGAGCTGAGGACCTGTTTCTCAAGAGACGGTACCAGGAAGCCGAAACGGCCATGAAAGAGGCGATTCGCCTGGTGCCATCTGAGGCTAAGTACCATAATAAGCTGGCTGAAATTTATTTGGCTCGAGGCTGGCGCACCCTGGCTATGACCGAGGTGCAAGCCTCGCTCAGAATTGATCCGCGCGATGCCGACGCAAAGGGCATGGAGGCGCGAATCAGGGCACTGGCGCGGACTACCGTTAATCTGAAAGCCAGCCAGAAAGTAGGAATCTTGGATCAAATAAAGAATCTATTTGCCAAGAAGCGTTAAAATGCTTTCGCTAGTCATAACTTAGGCTATTCGTGTCCAGATTAATGATTTCGAGGCTGACGCTCTGCCTGGCTTTGGCCGGTCCTGTCTGTTTGTCACCGTTGTCCTCATTGAAAGCTGCAGGACAAGAGGGCACCGACAGGGCTGAACCGCCGAATGTGATTAACGCCGCCAAAATGATGACGCCAGTCAATGGCCCCCTTTCGCCGACGGCAGCAGACGGCAACAATGGGACCGCCACCAGCGAGGGCAGTAATGGGACCGCCACCGCCGTAACTACTGTTGAGCAATCGGCCCCAGCTCAAAACATGTTATCAGCCGCGCTCGAATCATCGATTCTCAGAGGCAATGTCGAGAAAACAGAACGACCGTCACCATTTCTCACCGGCCAAATTGAGGTGGTGCCCAAAGGTACCCAGATAGATCTGACCCTTACTCACAACATCAATTCTGAGTTTACGCAAAAGGGTGACGAGATTTGGGCCCGTATTTCGCGAGACGTGGTAGGCAGCAATGGTCGGGTTATGCCCGGTGGTTGGTTTGCACACGGCTTTGTCACCGAGGCCCAGGGTCGCAAGCGTGGTGGGCGTGATGGTTATGTGATTGTACAGTTCGACAAAATCATCAGCCCGGACGGTGCATTTGATGCCGACTTCGACGCCACTTTGTCAACCAAAGACAGCACGATCAAGACAGTGGCTAAAGAGGTCTTTACCGACTCGCGCTATACAGCGACCGGCGCCTTAGGCGGGGCTCTGCTTTCACTTCAATTTACCGGCATTGCGGGCGCTATCGCTACTCACGGCATATCGGTTGGAGTTGGCGCCGGTATCGGCGGCGGTATCGGATTGTTTGGTGCACTGAAACGCTTCGGCTCAGTGGAAAGTCTATATAGCGGTGATGACATGAAGTTGACCGTGGTGGAACCCATTGTTCTGCCCGCTTTCAACCGGACCGCTTATACATCAAACCAACCGGCCCCTTCTTTGAAAAACATGAACATCTCGGTGATTCGTCACAAGTTCACCAAGGACCCCTATGGAGACAAGCACTCAAGGCTCCTGGAAGTCGAAATGACCATCGACAACCGGACCAAGCGTGAGATCAGTGCTAAGCAAATTGTTATCGTCAGTGATTTCGACAAGCGCTTTTTGCCGCTTCCTAACGCGAACTTAGCCGCGCTTACCCGCAAGATCGCGCCGAACACTGCAGAGCATATAACCATTGTCTATGAAGTAGATAGCGACAAGCGTAAATACTGGCTTTCGCTGCATGATATAAGCGGACAAAAAGAGCTGTCCCGCATCCCTGTAAATTAAAAGTTGCGGTTTCTCCCACTAATAGCTGGCATTCATTCCTAATTAGAGCTAATATAATCCGGTCGCGCACCAATTGCCGAAAGCGCACCAGAAAACGGGTTCTGGACTTGGATTTGGCGACATGTTGAGGCAATTCTGTCGTTTCATCGATGAATTTGCGGTGAAAGTCTCACCAAAAAGCAAGCGACCAGTCGCTTAACCAGTCGGATGAGGATTATAGGATGAAAGCCCAGTTCACACAAATGTTGCAGAACCTGCACGGCCACTCCCGTCACCATCAAGCTGAGAGCCAATTGAGAAAGCTGCAGCTAGCGAATGTTCAACTGGAAAGGCTATCCAAAGAGAAGGATCGAGAGATAGATAGGCTCCGTCACCAGCTGTCTAATTGTGAAGCACGGATTCAAGAAATAATTGGCACAGATGTCTTAACATCGCTGGCCAACCGACATGTATTCAAGGAGCATTTGACACATTCGCTGAAACGCGCTTTACGGCTCGGCTACTCCTTATCGTTAATGATCATTGATATCGATCACCTGCGCGATATCAATCTGCGTCACGGGCACGAAGTCGGAGACCAGGTATTGATTGAAGTGGCAAAAATTTTGCGTAGTTCAGTCAGAGAGATCGACATGCCTGCCAGATGGGGCGGCGAAGAGCTAGTTACTGTGTTACACGAGACCGACGCCGAAGGTGCAGCTGTGGTAGCCGAGCGTGTGCGTCGCCGCATCTCGATGCTCGAAATTGAGGATCCCAAGAAAGGCAAACCGATCAAAGTTACGGCTACGTTGGCGGTGTCCAGCTATCCGTTGCACAGCAATGATCCGCAAGGTTTATTGGAGTCAGCTTGTGAGGCTTTAATCACCGCCAAAGACAAAGGCTGCAATACGGTTTTGATCGCCGCGCGTTAGATTAGGCATGAAGTTAACCTTGAAGTACGATTTACAAACTACGCTTGATCTTCTCTGGACATTGGCCGGCGGGTTCTTCCTGGTCATGTCTTGGGTTGTCTGTCGCGGCGCTACTGATGATTTTCTGTCCTATGTAACCTGTGGCATTTTGCTAATCATGGGCACTGTCTGCATATGTGTGGGGCTCGCAGCATTCATCTTGCGAAACGATCCTGACATGTGGCCCTACTGAGCCCGCTAAGACTATTGCTGTACGCTTAACCGGTCAATTCCTGCAACTTCGGGGTGTCTATGGTTGCTTGGCGATGGGCTGACTTGGTTTTTGATCCACTCGCGTAAACGGCGCCCCGTCTTAGTTTCACCTAAGCGGTCTTCCAGATGGGACAGAAATATTCAGACAACCAGCTGGGCATGAATCGCATGGAAGAATGAAGATCGTGCCGCTCCTCTCGCCCTATGCGCCTAGTTGCATCCCCCAAATTCCTGCCATTGACTCGCCTTTGCCCCGGAAACCACAGCGCGTTAATCAGCGCTCCCTGATTTAGTTCTGCTAAATTCACCTTCCTAGGTGCTGCTGTCTTGAAATATATTCTCTTCTCACCATAACGAAATGACGTCGGCGGTCCATCCGTTATATACGTAGGCTCTGCATTGGCCACCGCGGGAAGACCCAGCTTGGCCGCTAAATCCGCCCCGTGCTCAAAGAGCTTCTTGCCAAATGCTCTCGCCTTTGCCCGGGCTACCTCCCATACACTCGGCAGCACCAATTTAACCTCCGGACAGATCTTCATAAAGACGCCTCTGGACAAGCGCATAATTGCGCCCTTCTTTACCATCCGGCTCATAGCCATATCGACCGCCGCTCTTGTTCCATAGACAAGCACATCCTTAGTGACAAACATTTGATGAACAGCCATCTTATTAATGTGTATCCGAATATTTAGAGCAGTAAACCCAAGATTTGGACGACCGGTGTTGGACATATCAATTCCCTCCGAAACCGTAAGTTGGAAAAATTTCTCTTACTTCTAACTACGACTCGAGAGAAGAAAAAGTTCAATATTCAGAAAAAAACCTGCCGGCTTAATCGAAGGAAATTCATCGAGCAGCGATTTCCCTGAGCCTGTGGGGACCTTCTACTCTACCGCCCGTTAGAAGTCTTCCAAGTTTTTCTATCAATCAAGTAGGAACGGAAATCGAACTCCCTTGATCCCCTTCGTTAATTTGAAGCAAGTCATAGCTCAACGCCGAGTCACTAGGCTGTGCTTCACTCGATTAAACGAGGATCCATCACCTCAAATGCCAAGCGTTACAGCGAGCGCTCGACCCAGAGAAAGCTCGTGAAGTTATCTTCCAGATCTTGCAAATTGTCTTCGACGATATGCAAGCCGTATATGCGGGCTAGCGCTTTGCTCCCCATGGTGGCAACGTTAGGCGGAATTTCACTCTTTACCATCAATTCGGCCACTTTGGCATGATCCACGAGGTCGCCTTCGCCACTTGTTTGTTTGAGGCGCTGATACCTTCTAGCCAGGGTTTTTTTGCATTGCCTAAGAACTTGTGGATGCGTCATGATCGTGTCTACTTGACTGAAATCAACGCCCGGTGCGGTCATCAGCGCATGCGAAATTTCGATCGCGTATTCGTCAACGATATTGAAGCGATAGTTAGACATGGCCTGAATGCTTTCGTGGACAATGCCCCCGGCTGAATTGTGAATGGCGAATTGGCCTCGATCGACCTGACCTTCGTACAGCGCTCGCAAAACATTTTCCGTAGTATATAGATACTGAAACTCGTAAGGAGTTTGGGGTATTCTGCTTAAATAATATGTGGCCGCCTCTTCATTGAAGCTACCTTTTCCCCCTTGCAGTCCAATTACCAACTTGTCCTTATTGATTCTGTTCGGCAAAAGTTTGTTGAATATGCGCGCCTGCGCATCAGCAAGACGAACACGCATTTCAATAGTATGCGGGTTGTACGTTTGCAAATCCTCGAAAAGTTGCCAGCTGTCATTGCAGACTTGATTTTTGATTTCATGAAGCATCTTGGCTCCGAGTGTATCAATCAGGGTCGGTCCAAAACCAAATTCACTCAAAACTCTACCGATGAAATGGGTAACGCCCTGGCTACGTGCTGCTAGCTTGTCGTGCTCATCAGCAGTCATTTCAATGACGTTGAGTTGCCTTTTCTCAAAAATGCTCTTCCAAAAATTGTAGTTCTCAGTCGAGAGTCGAAACTGATCGACGACGATCGACTGGCGCAGCCAGCCCTTGCACCGCGACACTGTCCGGGCCAAACATCGGATGGGTTAGGAATGCCTGGCAATCTGGTGGCAATAGATCTCTGAAGATCTTCTTCGGATATACTTTTACGGATAGCGTATCTGCGACAATCGGAAATCGCTTATTCGCGAAAAAGATTTTCACGTGGTCCGTCAACGTGCTCTCAAAGCGCGATATCGGCAGACAATAGAAAACGACGTCAGACTGAAGTGCTTCCTCTTCCGACACAAAGTGCAAGCCATGCTCGTGCGCTTTTTTGCCCAAGGCAGGATTAATGTCAGCGATTTTGACGTCAAAATCGTATTTGAGAATCGACGCGAACAGTTGCCCAAACCGCCCATACCCTATAACACTGACGCGCTCTGGCTTCATTCTTTACCTCGACAAAATTCAATTAGAGTACATTACCAAAGCTCCAAGAATTCCTTGAGAGTATCTAACGAATCCGCCTCTGCTACCGCCTATCTCGACGATAGCGTAGCGCCTCTGTTATTGGCTTATCTTGGGCGCCTCTGATGGCACTTACGACGGCACGCGCCACTCCTGTTTCTATCCAAGCGCTACTCGGGCAAATTGAGAGTGCCTCTTGCCATGTCAAAGCGTTTCCCAGATATCGGCCTTAGATTTATAAACAGCTGCTACCCTATACAATTATGAACCGCGGGGTATAAATTCAACGTCCGCCCTTCTTTAAAGCACGTCTTCAGTAAGCCAGTGAAAGACTACCGTTTCTCAAATTCTGCACAATTCAGCTGCTAGGGTAAGAATATCGATTTATTAGTTAGTCAGATTAAGCCATGGACACTAAGACTGCTAATCCAGTTAAAAGAATATGGAAAATTGACGGCGTGCGGAAAAGCTCGTTTGCGCTTTCTATTACCACTCTTATGCTTATGTTTCTAATTCCTTTCATACTTTTGGTGCTCTTGCTGACATCTTCTGCTGCCTTAGCAGCAGACGCCACACAGGCAGTGAGCGGCGCAGCGCTGGTGGCAGCGCTCCGTAGTGCCAAGATCATTGATCCCGCGTTCAAACTTACTGCCACCATATCCGGTGATGAAGTATTGGTCAATACCCAAAGGAAGCTTAAATCGACTGATAACGATTGCAAGATTCAGGCGGTTCTCATTGGCAAGACGGCTTTTGACGTCGTTCCAACGGATATTCAGCGGATTAAAGTGATGTTCTTTGATTACGAGCAGGGATCCTATAGCGAGGTCTCTGTCAGGCGTTCAGAAGTGAAACTTTTTGGTGCTGGCCAGTTAAGTGAAAAGCAACTGCTTGCCTCGCTGGAAATGAAATCAACAACAATGGAAGACAGTGAAAACGCAAGCACGGAAGTGGCAGCAGGACCAATGCAACCTTCACGCATGATCGCCTTGGGACGCATTCAGAGATTGAAGAAACAGGGCACGGATGTTTCCAAATTAGAAAAGATGTTCGCGCAGGCGGAAGAAAGCGCAAAAACCAATAATGTAGCAGCGCTGCGCCAGCAAATTCGCGATTTGAACAATGACCTGAAAGAGCAAGAACAAGCGGTCAAGTTAGCTCAGGACAGTGAAAACAGACTGCAAGTCGAAGGCTCTCGTCGCCAACAGCAAAAACCAGCGGATGGCTCCGCCGGCAATGCCAATGCGCGGCACGGACACAACGATGAACTATCATCTTCGGACCCCAACGTTGAGAAGCGCCGATCGAGAGTTAAGCAAGCACAAACTCGTATTGAGCAACGGCTGCAGGAGCTAAATAACCGCGGTTACAAAATCACCTACTATCAAACAAGAATGCAAGAAGCGGCCGGGTATTTGAACGCAAGACAGTTCCTCAAATATCGACAAGAGCTGTTCGATATAGACAATGAGCTTGATCGTTACTGGAAACAGTTGGGCCTTTGAGTCTTCGCCAAAGTTCACTTGCGGGGCGGTACGCCCTCTACTCCGTTAACAAAAAAATCTATGCTGGTAAGCCACTTAATATCGGCAATTTCTCCCGGTTTCAGCCGTTCGTGCCCTTCTCGGTCGGCAAGTGGTCCTTTGTAAATACCAGATTTCCTGCTTCAATCTTCTTTTTGATTGCCAGCGCTTCTTTACGAACGCTCTCAGGAACAGAACGACCAAAAGAGGCGAGCTTTATGTATCCTTCCTCCATCCCTGAACTATAGGCAGTCGATATCCATTTCCCCTCTAAGACCGCTCTGGCTATTTTCACATAGAGCGGTCCCCAATCCAGACACGCCCCGGTGAGCCATTCTTGTGGAGCCATTTCCGGTGTGTCGGCATTACAGCCGATTACATTCAAGTGCATGCTTTTGGCGTTATTTAGAATACTGTTCTGATCGTCCTGCTGGTGTGTGAACACATCGATGCCACCTTCCTTGAATGTTTTTATCGTCTCTGCCTCTAACGCGGGATCCGACCAGCTATTGATGAAAACGACTCGGGTAGTCACTTTCGGATTGACTGAGCGAGCGCCCATCGTGAATGCATTAATGCATTGCAAAATTACTGGTACAGGATGACCACCGATAAAGCCAAGTTTGTTAGTTTTTGTCGTCCGCGGCGACCACTCCAGCTATGTACATCGGTTGATAAAGCCATGAAAAATACGTTCCTAAGTTCTTCTGAGACGCAAAGCGATTGACTTGCATGAAATCGACATCCGGATGCCTTGCAGCAACACGCAATGCCGGGCTCGAGAAAGCCATACGACGTCGTGAAAATCAATTTGTCCCCCTGCGCGATCATTCTCTCGAGCACTCTCTCCGCCTCAGCGCTTTCCGGAACTTTCTCGGCAATTGTAGTCTGCACCTGATTGTGCAGAGCCGATTCTAAATAAAGCCTCCCTTTATTGTGCGCGTAGTTCCAACCATGATCGGTGATCGGTCCGTCACACAAAAATCCGACCTTCAGAACTTTGTCATTGGTAGCCAAAGAGGGAGAACAACTTAAATGCAGAGCCAATAGGCTCAAAAGAGTACTAATTACTGCATGAGACTTTTTTTGTTCGAGTTGATCATGTTATGCCTTAGCACAGGAGCGGCGGCATTATAGCGTCTTCCAACTAGCTCAATGTTTACGACATTTCGACGTTGTTGAACCTGGTCCGTTGGGCCTGCAAGTACCCGCGCAGTTTCAAAACTGATTGCTGGGGCTCAAGTACTTGCCATCCGCAAACTAACATATCCTCAGAAGCTGCGCATCACAGAGGTGAAAAGCAACATGTCTGAAAGAACAAGCCGAAGTTTTCGCTTGGCACTGGCGGGTGAAATCGATCGCTGGGAAGGCGAAGGGATCATCGATCATTCCCTGAGCGCCACCCTCCGAGGGATGTATCCAATTTCTGCCGAGCAGAATCGATTAATCGGCATTCTAATGACCTTAGGCGCGGTGCTGATTGGGCTGGGCGCTATCCTTTTTATCGGCTCGAACTGGCAGCACCTGACCAGCCTGTGGAAAGTATCATTGATTGTTATAGCTGTACTGTCCTCGAATTATGCTGGCTGGTATTGCAAATTCGAACCAGGTAGACGTCCCAAGCTCGGTTCAGCCTTACTTCTATTAGGCTCACTCTTCTACGGAGCAGGCATCTGGCTGATCAGCCAAATCCTTCATCTGGACTTTAGTCTTGCGGATGGACTCGTCTTGTGGTTCGCCGGTACAGCACCGCTGGCACTGATCACCACATCCGGTGCGCTTGGCCTCTTGAGCGCTCTCCTCATCGCTGCCTGGAATTTTAACAATCTGGCATACTGGAACTTCGAAAGTATGGGCTATGGGCTTTCCCCATATTCCGAATCCAAAGAGCTGCTATTCTTCTCGGGCACACTGGCGTTCTCTCTCTTTCTCGCCTATCGCTTGCGCAGCAAATCGACCCTGATCGCCACACTTGTGGGTGCTCTAATTTGGCTGTTCGCTAGCAAAGCGGGTGCACTTGGCGCAATTGCTTTGGCTTGCCTGGCGTTTGCCTGCTATCTATGGCCCAAAAACTCAAGCCTGATCATGTCCGCACCATATCTATACACAGGGATGATTGGTACGTTCATAGGAATGATGTGCATTACATTCGGGTGGACACGCGAATGGGGCACCACGGGCTATGTCATAAGCGCATTGGCCATTCTGGCCATGACCGCTATCGCCACAGTAAACAAGGAACTGCGCAAGGACATGACCGCTTGCTTGATTATTGTTGTCTCTTCTCTTTGCTTGGGACTGGTTGCGGACAGTACTTTGAGGATCGCCTTAGCCAACTTGGTCTTCGCCGGATCGCTGGCAATGCTTCTCTTCGCCGGCGTTCAACGCTACAAAAGCCCCGCTATGGTAAATACGGCCATGGTCTTCATCGTCATAGACATCGTCTGCTGTTACTTCGATTATTTGTTCGCTATGTTTGACCGCTCAATCTTCTTCCTGGTCGGTGGACTGATGCTGCTGGCAGTCGGCAGTTATCTGGAACAAAACCGCCGCAAACTGATCGAAGGGATGTCGGCATAACCCAAACCTAAACTGTTGCCAATTAGCAAAGAGGACAATCAAATGACGAGCAATTCAAATAGCGGCAGCGATTTTCTTGTCGAATATGCGGACTTAACACAGATAGCGTACAGCGAAGAGACTGTCGAGGACCACGAGACAATTAGGTTCGCCGTGCCGAAAACCATCTTGGCCAAATTACAATCGAGCGCTTATAAGCGGCAGCGTCACCTCTTCATCGTGGCGGTCGCTTTGCAGCTTGGTTTACTCGCAGGCAGTGGCTGTGTTCATGCGTTCACATACTTCACCGGCACTAACGTTGTTCTCAAAGCAACTCCTGTTGATCCTCGCGATCTCTTCCGCGGCGATTATCTTTCCCTGACCTACGACATCGCCGATCTGAATCTTGAGAAAGCCCACGGTTATCCGCCCGGTGAAGAGCTCTACGTCGTGCTAAAGAAAAACGAACCGTACTGGATTGCCACTGGCATCAGCACCAAAAAGCCAAAACTGCAATGCGATGAAGTGGCGATCAAAGGAAAAATCGAACGCTCATGGCCATCAAATAAGTCATTTGTACATTATGGTATCGAACAATATTTCATCGCCGAAGGACAAGGAAATAAAATTCGCGCTTCCAGTTATCAGGTGAATGTTGCTGTCGACAGATTCGGCAATGCGGTGCTCAAAAGCTTGCAGCCGGCGGGCAAAAGTGCCGGAACTAAATCGTCTGCCAGAATCTAATTCGTCTGCCCGGATCTGTCAATTCCTCATGGCGATCTCTTCAGGCAAGCTGTTTCTTGCCATTGCCTTTGACACGATGATCAACTACCGGCTCGGCAGTGGACCAGCTGTTTACATAGAGCGGTCGCAAGCTGTTGAAAGCAGCACAGATCGCTGATCCATTATTCAGTAAGGTAGCGCCGGCTGGACCGACCATGCCGAAGGCTGCCATACCAAGACCGGCGCCGTTGGGGATTACTGCCAGTGACAAATTCTGCCTAACGAGAGCCATCGCCCCGCGGGCGATCTTAATCGCTTCCGGCAATCTACGCAGATCATCATCAGTGAGGACAATGTTGGCACTGTGCCTGGCAGCTTCAGTGCCGCCATGCAACGAAATAGCTACGTCGGCATGCGCCAGAGCCGGTGAATCGTTGATACCATCCCCGATCACGGCGACTGTATGACCGGCTGCTTTCAGCTCTTTCACCAAGTCTGCCTTGTCCTCAGGGAAGGCGCGTGCCCGCACATCCTTGAGCCCGCAAGTGGCGGCGATTCTTTGCGCAGCCATTTCACTGTCACCGGTGGACATAATTAAGCGCTTGATGCCAAGGCGCCTCAACTGGGCCATAGCGCCAGCTACCTCTTTGCGAATTTGATCGCTATAGCGGATTAAGCCGGCTACCTTGCCGTCGACTGCCACATAGGCGATGGACTCGCCAACACTGGCCGCATGCAGTTCAGATGCCTGGGCGTCGCTAATATCGATCTTTTCAGACTCCATCATCCGCCGACTGCCGACAATAATCACGTTATCTCCCACGCTCGCTTTAACGCCCATACCTCGCATAAATTCGGAAGTCGTCCGATCGGGTATGGTCAATCCTCTTTGTTGCGCAGCTTTGACAATAGCGCGTGAAGCAGGATGATGTAATCGTTGCTCGACAGCAGCAGCGAATTGAAGAACTTCGTTGACTGAATGTCCGTTGAATCTCTCAATGTGCACCACCTTCGGCTCTCCAGAAGTTAAGGTGCCTGTCTTATCAAAAACAATGGCATCTACGGTGGCCAACTTTTCCAGCGCTTCGCCGCTCTTAATTAAGATGCCTCGGCGCCCAGCTCTGTGCATCGATGCTAGCACTGCTGTTGGTGCGGCAATGCGTATGCCTGTACTGAAATCAAAAATCAACATGCTCATCAATCGACTCAAGTTGCGAGTGAGCAAGAAGCAGACGGCTGCTCCGGCAAAAATCGGCACCACCAGCTTGTCGGCAACTACCGACGCATAGTTCTGAATGCGTGTTTCATGAATCGGCGCATGCTCAATGCATTCCAATACCAAGCCAGCCTTTGTTTGAGTGCCGACCGCTTCAGCGCGAACATGTACCTTGCCTTCTACAAGTACAGTGGACGCCAAAACCTTGTCGCCGGCTTTTACCTCTATAGGAATTGATTCGCCGGTGAGCTTCGATTGATCCACTTCGGCTTCGCCACTAATGACGGTGCCATCTACCGGCACCATGTCGCCAGGGTAGACAACTACCGTTTCGCCTACTTTCACTTCATCCGCCGGAATACATATGCGCTTCTTGCCTCTGACAATCCAGGCGAATCGACCGGATAGACCAAGCAAGTCGCTGACAATTTTTTCACAACGCCGCGCGGTTCTTTCACGAATGTATTCGCCGCCAGCAATTAACATTGTCATAAAACCAGCTTCCACAACTCGGCCGTTCACCAACATCAAGCCAGCAGCAATACCATCCAAGGCATCGACGCCTATCTTCTTTTCATCCAGCACCATATGTAGTGCGCGGCTGGCTATCGGTGCCACCGATAGGGCCAGTAAGGCTTGAGTGGCCAACATTGGGAACTCGAATAAACCGGCAGCGAACGCGCCTATGCCGAGCCCTAGTTGCAGACCAGCTGGTAAAGTCCTGTCCAAAAACAACAATAACTTCCGAACACAACGTTCAAGAAATGACTCCCTGTGTATTTGCGGCGGATAGCTAATTTTGGCATTGGCATCATAATTCAGCCGATTAAGGCGCTCAACGATCGCGTCCACGCTGACGACCGAGGCATCATAATGAATGATCGTGCTGGCACACCAGTAGTTAGTTCGCACTTCCTGGACGCCATTCAGATCGGCGACTTGGAGAATACAAGCGCTCGCCTGCTCCGGATGGTAACGCAAATTGTCCACCCGCAATCGCAGACGGCTGGGCATCGAGTGGGCGATTGCATAGGTCAAACCGCACTCTTTGTCTTGATCGCACACTGGTAGCAGATGAGTCGCCGAGTATTTAGGCGAATCACTCTCATCGGTCGTCTCGGTCAGGGGGTTCTTGTCTCGTTTGCTGGCTGCGGTCATTTATTTTTCTGCTTAGTATCCTATATCTAACGGACTATCTATATAGCTCTATGTAGCCGGCCGCTGTTTGGTAATGATCGTTGGCTTTGCCTGCGCACTAGAGACACCTTCGACACTGGTAGCCGGTTTGTCATCTGCATCACGTATCAGGATCGGCTCATGGAATCGCATATATGCATCATAAGCGTAGAAAAACAGCACCCAGGCTGGCACTGCTCCTAACCAATTGCGCGTGCGCGAAGCCTGAAAAACGCCAGCGGCAAAAAATGCGATCGGTAGAAGCATTTTCAAATCGATCAAATTGTTGGTGATACCAGCTAATTTCACGTCCGCCTTGCCCAAAAAGCTGCGGATCAGATGGGCAATAATACTTAGCCCAGGGAACTCCAGTTCCTCGGCTTCCAAAACAGCTTCCAACAAATTACCGGCTACTTCCGTTAGCGCCGTGTTTATTGAGTCAAGAATCTGCGCGTCGTGGTCGTGAAAAACAACCATGCTGCCGGTGCGTTGATTTATCTCAATGTTCTGCACGCTTGAGACTTTCTTGAGCGAATCGGTCATCTTCTTTATCATCGCTGGATCGCGATGTGAGCGAGGGATTTTAATCCGAGTGCGATGCGGCAAGTGATGCGCAATCACGTTTGACTTTCTCGGCAATTTTCGCAAAGACCTTCTCGTCATCTCGATCTGACTTCCCTCAACCTCTTCTCCCCATCAAAGCAAAGAACGGACCAAATGATGGTCCGTCTACGACAATTTCGACGCTGGTTTATTCGTGAGCCTTATGGGCGTGCTTTTCCACTTTGCCATGGTTGTGTTGCCGTTCCGCTTTCACTTCGGCGGCAACGTCGTTAGCCTCTTCTTTTAGCTCAGCGTAAAGGTCTTTGGCGCCTTCGCTGACAGCGATGCCGGCGCGAATAGTCTCGCGAGCGACAGATCTCACTGCCTTGCGGCCGGCGGGCAAAGCTACTAGGACAAGAGCCACAAGACCCCAAGGACTGGATAAGGCTCCCCAAACTTCTTCCAACATTCTTCTCTCCTTTGCAGCACGCGCTCTTTGGCACGTCCTAGGTTACCGGACTTAGCCACCAAGTCTGCAGTCGCAACAAAGTGAACTGCAGTAAATGATCGATTTATTTATCATACAGATACTGGCCGGCAGTGAACCGACTGAAGTCAAATTCTTAATCTCTCGCAAAACCTCGGCTGAGACTAAGGAATGGTCTTCTTCGAGTAAACCGCTAGCGCCTAAACCGCTCTTCTATTGGACGCCGAGCAACTCGACTTCGAAAACCAGTGTCGAATTCGGTGGAATTAAACCGTTTCCCACACCTTTTTGACCATAGGCTAGATCCGGTGGAATAACTAACTTGCGCTTGCCGCCAACTTTCATGCTGGCGACACCCTCATCCCAACCTCTGATAACCTCGCCTTGCCCTAATCTAAATTGAAAGGGACCCCGGCGAACGGAACTGTCAAATTGCTTACCGTTGGTCAGCCAGCCGGTGTAATTGACTGAGACGGTCTGGCCGGTCCTGGGCGATTGTCCTGAACCAACTTTCTCATCTGTATATTGCAAACCGGACGGACTTTTAACCGCGCCCTGCGGAGCTTGTGCCATAAGTAAGTTATCTCCTGTTTGGTTGTGACGCGCCAAAGTTTCAGTAGGAAGGGCGACTGTTGCAGCAAAGACCACACCGATCGCCACGAATAGATTAACTGCTTGCTTGTTCATGTCCATAACTGATCCGCTTATCTCCTAAAACGAGAGGACAGACATTATATATCGCTGAAATTGCTAGCGGCTGTCCTGAGAATCTGGTCGCAACGGCCAGGCGACAGACTGTACAACATGTAAAATATCCAGGCGTGAAGCGATGCAATGGTGCCTACCAATTGGTGGCGCGCAGCTTTGCTTCTATCGCTAGAACCGCGACTCATTCAGGAATCCAAGTGATGCCAGAAATTCGGCTTGTAGTCGTTGATGACCATGCTCCCACCCGACAAGCAATTATTAAGGAACTGGATTCCGGCGAGTTGATCCGAATAGTTGGCGAGGCACAAACCTCAGACGAAGCCTGGAAAATATGCCGCGAGCTTTTGCCTGACGTTGTTTTGCTCGACTTATATCTACCGGGGTTAATTGGACCGCTCGATCTAATCAAGCGCTTGACGGCATTGCGCAATGTCAAGGTTGTTATGTTTGCCAGCCAAGCGCCAGCAGCCGAAGTGCAAGACCTGCTCGACGCAGGGGCCCTTGGCTACGTTTTGAAGACTGACCCGCCCACTCTTGTGCGCATGGCCTTGCTGTTAGTTACCCGCGGCTCAAAAAATGTCCTCTCACCGGCTTTGCCTAAGTTTGTTACCCGTTTGTCAGCTGACGAGCGCAATCTGCTCAGACAAATCACTCAACGCGGAAAATTCACTCAAGCAGCCAAGCGCATGGGAATTACCGAATCTGAACTGATGAGCAAAGTTTTTGAGTTATGCGCAAAAATCGACCTGGATGAGCCGGACAAGCTGATTAAGTGGGCAAAGAAATACGGCTTCGACAAAAGAACTATTTAAGGAATTTGGCGCAAAAATCGCCATTGTCGCCGCAACAAAAGGCGTAAAGCACACATCTATAAGCGCTCAATAATATGGTCAGGATGACAATGCACCCACCGAATTTTGAGCGAATCACTTTACTGTTCCTCTGCGGCGCGATGCTAGTTTTACAGGGGATTATGATCGCCTTCATGGCCAGCTGTGTTTTGGCCAGCCCGGTTCTGACTGAGGACAAGCAATGGGGAGCAAACCCTGACCACCAGTGGGGCAACAATGCTCAGACGAAGTGGCGTGGAACACCAAAGCAAAAGGCCGAAGCACCAAGCTCGGCGAGAATCATGCCAGGTGCTCAAGGCTTGCCTGAAACTAAGATTTTGTTGGAACACGACGATGCCTTGCCAACACAAAATAGACAACAGGCGATGCAGATGGAGGCTCAGTACGGTCATTTGCCGGCGAACGAAGAGGCAATTCTTAGCCGGCAAGGCTATCTGTCGCCAGGTTGCCACCACGGCAGGCGGCAGCGCCGGCGCCGAGCGAGCGGGCGCCAGTCCATAAACCGGCGGCACGGGTGCAAATACGTCAGTGGCCGTAATCAAACGGCGGCGTACGCATTCACAACTTAAGCGCGTTTCTGGCTTGCAGCATAAAGCAACTGATGGCGAAAGAAAAACCGGTTTTTTTTCCTTCGCCCCCATAAAGTCCGTTCACACACGATAGCCAGCGCTTACACGCCATAAAAGAAGTGCAAAATCAGCATGCCGGTAAGAACGATGCCAAAAAGGAGCAGGACCAGTTCGGTAGCCGAGAAAGACTGGCGAACAAGCACGTCATCGGGCTCAACACTTAGCCAATACTTGTTCAGCCAGTGTTGAACCACAGCTATGGGCACGACAATCAAAAGGTACAAAAAATACATTACCCCGGGGAGAGCGGTGCCCATGGCAGTTGCATAGACTGCTGCCAAGATAAGCGCTGCCAGAACCGGGTGCTTACGCACAGGCGATTGAGTGTGTGGATAGAGCTGGGCTGCCGTTTTGAAAACAAACGCGCTGACGAATATGCGCAGATAAGGCACAAGCGTGCCGAGAGCAAGCAAGATCGGATAACAGCGTCTAACGTAACGGAGGGCAGCTGCTTCGCTAATCGTCAGAGGCGTTAGGAAGTTGAAAGAGTCATCGGTAGATTGTGAAGCGCGACGAGCCAGGTCTCGACAAGTCTTATAAAACCAGAAGGGCACATACCAGCCGGCCGTTAACAGTGTCAAAACGAGCACATGCCACACCGGTTGAATGCGTGACTCCCTGATTTGGATTTGTACCGCCGACGTTATACCGCTTCTCCCAGGCAAGAGGCTTGCTAAGAACATAGCACGTGAGAATTGGCTTAGTTTCCCGTAAACAGGTTAATCTGCCGGATAATCTTAGGCGTGAGTTAGAGCAGGTGAGGCATGAAATGGTCAATAGTGTAGTTCTTGTCGGGCGGGCAGGCCGCGACCCTGAAATGCGTTATTTCGAATCTGGCCGAGTGAAGACTACTTTTTCTCTGGCGGTCAATCGCCCCACAAAAGAGAAGGAAACAGATTGGTTCGATATTGAAATTTGGGGACGTCAGGCGGAAGTAGCAGGTGAGTACGTGCGCAAAGGCAGCTTGATCGGAGTTGAGGGGCGCCTGGACTTCAACCGCTGGACGGATGATTCCGGTACCAAAAATGTAAAACCGTATGTGCATGCTATTAATTTGCGTCTGCTTGGCAGCAAACGTGATAGCGGCGGCGGTGGCAGCGATGTCGGTGAAGAATACAGTCGCTAGATACCGTGCATCGCGATCATCGCCAGTCTTGAGGGAATTGCCGTGATTGCCAATGATAAGCCACGCGCCGTTAAAATCGGGGACAAGGCGCCGGAATTTTCATTACCTGCTCAAGATGGCACAGTATTTGCCCTCGAAGATTTCCTTGGTAAAAAATCAGTCGTCCTATTCTTTTATCCAAAGGACAACACTCTGGTTTGCACGAAGGAGGTTTGTTCGTTTCGTGATTCATATGCGGAATTTACTCAACTTGGTGCAGAAGTAATCGGTATAAGCTCTGATTCGCAAGATTCTCATAAAGGCTTCGCCACGCAAAATCGATTGCCCTACAAGCTGCTTAGCGACGAACACGGCACAATACGTAAGCTATACGGAGTGCCATCAACGATGGGAATATTGCCGGGACGAGTTACTTATGTCATTGACAAGCAAGGAGTAGTGCGTTTGATCTTCAATTCCCAGTTGGATGCAGAAAAGCACGTGCAACAAACGCTAAGGGTACTGAAAAACTTTCACTCTGCCAGTCCGAAGAATTAGTGTTAGCGAAGAATTAGTACCGTCCAAGAATTTGTACTGTCCAAGTGTTAGTGCTATCGAAAAATTAGTGCTAATGTGAAGGGCTCATATTATTCGAGGGACAATCGTGACCAACAATTGCTTGACATCGAGCGGCATCATGCTGTCTGTTCTCTGTTTCATTCAAACAATATCTCCGGCTTTTGCTGATCAAGCACCAGATATTAAAACATCGGGGATTTCTGTACAGGCGCCCGCACCCTGTCACTGTATGGCCAGCGATGGATCAACCACGGAACCGGTCAAAAAGAAACACCGCCTATTGAAGGGCATGGCTAAAGACTTAGGCATGTCAGCCAACGATATGGGCAAGGATCTCATTCTGGCATTTTCTGTACAGGATTATGATCCGTATGCCGAAAAGCCCAGTGGAAACAAACCCTATGTTGTTGCCGAGGCTACATTGACCGATGGTTCTAACGCTCAAATAGTCAAATTTCCGGACAAGAGTTTGTTGATCAAAGGTGGATTCGCTGACGGAACTTACGCCTGCCCAACCGGCGCTGGCATCTATACCATCTGTTATCCAAACGGTGTTCAAGGTGTGATGAAAATCCTGCCGGGAGGCGGTTATCAGATTGCCAGACCGGACAATACAGTGACAACGATCAGCAGAACAAACGAGAACACGTTCCGCATTAGCAACAGTAAGATCGGCTACATGGGCGATATAAACACCGACGAGACCGGTCTTAACTACGAGTTTTCTCGCCAGCAGTAACTTAAGTAGCTACGCGCGCCCGAAAGAATGTAAATGGGCCTAATTTCAATGGGCCTAATTTCAATAGGCCCAATTTCAGTAAGCCAATGTACACAGGCAAAATGTCACTTAGGCGCTTTGAACAAATTTGTTCAAAATATGACATGAAAAATTAGGACAGCGCATTAGTCCATAAGCGAGCCGCCATGTGCCTTCCAGGCTTGTATTGAACTCGATGCTTATCTCAGTCGTCTAAACAAATATGTTTAAACGACTTAGGTGTCAAAAAAGAGGAGACTGCCATGGCGAACACTAACCGTCAATACCTGCACGGACAACGGCAACTCAGCAAACTCATGGCACTTAAAAGAAACATTACGCGTCTCTCGGAGAATTTTGCAATCGATGTTCCCGACGTAATAGCAATTGTTGATCAGCGGATTGAGAAAGTCGGCAATGAACTGGAGCGTTATCAGCAGCTCAGACGGTATCAACGGCTGAATTGCGATCAACCACTGAGCTGCGATCAACCACTGAGCTGTTCTCAAAAAGCGAACGGGACCTGCACCATTCAATTCCAGATTTTGGAAGATCTTCGGAAACTTCCCGCGAGATTGATCGAAGCGCGGATTGTTCTCGGCTGGTCGCAAACCGAGTTGGGAGACCGTATCGGCTTAAAGCCACAGCAGATTTATCGCTATGAGAAAGCCAAATATGCCACGATCAAGTTATCTAGAGCGATCGAAATCGCCCGCTTGCTCGAACACGAAATAAGCCAGAGAACGAAAGCGCTGGCAAATATGAGGGCGAAGAACAACTCTGTTCAAATCTGATTCCAGCGCCAACTCAGTTTCAGTCAAATGTCATTTATAGGTACGGTCTGATCACCAATCTTTTCAATAATTTATCGCTTGCAGCTTGCTTTCTGGTCGTGCACGTTGGCACAAACAAAAAAAGTAAAATTGGTAGCCAGGCGAGAGCAACGAAGATGCTTTGGACAAGAACGCTTGATGTCACCAGGTCAATATTCAGGCAAAACAAGACAACTTTCAAAACAACGGTGACGATCAAAAGAAGCACAACATAAAAAATGCCTTGCAGCAAATATCTTGCCACTGCTCCCCAGAACGTAAAGCGCTGTCCATCAACTGTGCAAACCTGCAAGCCAAGCAGTCGCTTTGCCGGCGTTGCCTGCCAGCCGGAAGATTCAAAAATTGCATAGTAAACCACTGGTAGAATCGAAGCAAAAAGATAAGCAATAACGGCGAGGATACCACCGATAATGGTGGCAGTGAAATTCGCGCCAAATACGCCATAAAATATGCAGGCACCGATAGGTAGGGCGATGATACCAGCGATCGCCGATATAAAAAGAAAGTCGAGGAATGCTGCAAAAATCCTTCGCATTGTCCCTGCATAACGCACGCTCTCGACGAAATGATTCGTGTTCGACTTCGCTCCCGATAGTTGTGCACCCAACAACTTAGCGCCCCCTTTGCCGAACTAGATTTAAATAGTAATTTCTCACCTCGATCGTTTTCGGATGTATAACCCTGCCGGATCTAAGCAAATCGGCCAAGCCAATGTCGCAAGCAATTAACACCGCCAGATCCAGATCAAGTTCGCCACCTCGCAGCTTAGGAAAATTCTGCTCACTTTCACCATGTAACGCTTGCCGAATCGGCTTTGTATAGTCGGCGGCCGGTGTGGCTCCAGACAATCGGCTAAAAAGATCACTTTGGCTAAGGTGCTCATCTCTATTTCGCCAAGCGTGTGTTGAGCGATGGCATCGAGGATCTCGCTATTGGTTAACCCCCACTCTCTCCTTACCGTCTGAGCACCCACCGGCCCGTGCAACAGGTGTCCGTTTTGCTCTTCAATTGGATGCAACGCCAAACCAAATTCACGCGCCTTATCAACCAGCTCCTTGTCGTTAAGTTCCTTACAACAATCATGGAGCCAACCGGCCAGCGTCGCTTTTAATAGATCGCAGCCGGATGCCAGAGCAAGCTCGCAAGCAGTGTCTGCCACTCCTTCCACATGTTTAAAGCGACGCTCGGAAACTCGCGAGCTCATCCAGTTCCTGGCTGCACCGACAGTTAGACGTGCCGGCACACCCTGGGCAATCAACGTTTCCTGGTCGGTCAAAACACTTCCTTAAGTTGGCAATCAAAATGTTGAAGCAGTTAAAATGTTCGCAGCTAAACAAAGTTGGGCAGTTAAAATGTTGGAGTAGTTAAACAAATTTGTCATTAAACAAGCTTGTTACTAAACAAACTGTCTAACCAAACGAATCTGGTAATTAAACAGATCGGCTGATTTAAACACGACGTAATATAACGCGTGGCAACCGCAATGTCGATCTGGCAAACGTCACTCTAAATTTCTTGCCACGCTGGACGATCGGTTCTGAGCCTGCCGCCGTCAGCACAGCCGAAATCTTAGGCATATCACCTTCTCGAAGGTAGGGAACGCATGTTGAGAAGCGGCTCTTGTAGGTAATGCCAGGCAGTTATGGCCATTATGGTTACCAGAGCGACGCTTAAAAGAATCGGATTGACGCGGCCAAACTCCGGAGAAGAGCTGCTGATTACTGGCTGTAAAAGAAAGGCAATCGGAGTAAGGAGATAAATACCGTAACTTATCTTGCCTAAATATACTAAAGTCTCATTCCGAAAAACGGTATGCAGAATGCTGTTTGTTGTCCGCCAAAGCCCCACCACAATCAAAACAAAGCTGATAGCGCTGATAGTGGCATGATCAAACCACAGGTTTTGCGACCAGATGTTCAGCTTGTCGTGTGAACCAAGTTCATAGATTTGCAAACCAATTTGCAGGGCCACGCCTAATAAGAAGCATTTAGTTGCGTTCATCCAGAGAAAGAGTTCTGTAGCGCTGTCGATATATCCTGCCAGTGCTCCGACCATCATAAATTGACCACATACGGGCAAAAGTAAAAATTCGGCAGAAACTGGATGGAGCTTGGCGCTGGTATAAGTTGCCAGAAGCGACAGTACGGTCAAGCCTAATAGCATGCTCAGGCGCATACGTTTCGGCGTTGCCAAAAGAGCTAACGGAAAAAGAAGATAGAACTGCACCTGCACACAGATCGTCCAGTACTGGGAAAGTACGGAGAGCTGATTCAAAGCATAAAGCTTGTAATTGAACAGGCAGGCAAAAAATGACTCGGCGAAAGGCAGATGTCCCCACGCTAGCAAGACAATCAGTGCGACATAATAGGCGGGAATAATGCGCAAGATGCGGCGAGAATAGAAGCTGAACACATCTGTCTCTATCGAGCCGCATTCGTTGACGACAAGCGCGCGCGCGACGAAAAACCCAGTCATAACAAAGAAAAGTTGCGTGGCGATCATCGCTAACGGCATCACCGCTTGATTATGACCAACGAACAACTGTGCCTGTGCGACAAACACCAACAAACAGGCTATCCCCCTGAGAGAATACAATTCGCGCACGTTAAAAATGTTTGTGCACATCAGGCGCCGCAAATTTCGTGCCGAGGTATAAGTGGGGCGTTCGATCAGTGGCTGCCTGATCACCCCTAGTTCGCCGGCCCAGGCCGACCGCCCTTTACTGAAATCTGCATCACGTGACCAGCGAGCAATCGGCCCCTCGCTTGTACGACGCCCGGTGAAAGGCACCACCCGGGGTCCTTTTTTCATCTCTTCAGCGCCTTCCTCTTCAGAGGGGAGCGGCAATTGCGCTGTATCACCACCGCGGGCGCGGCTTGGACCGCGATAAAGTTGATCTTTAAAGCTGAATCTCTTGTTTTGATTTCTGTACTGGTTGGACAAGCCTGAATCTTTCATCCAAGCGCCGCTCTGGGCTTTGCCCTCAGGTGGTGATTTCTCCGGCAACTTAAGGGCAGTACCATCGATCATTGGAATGGATTGACTTGTCACCGAGCTTGATGAAGGATTCGTCTTCTTACTCACCTTCTTTAAAGAATCCAGAAAAAGAGAGTTCTGGGCATCAAAAGTGCTCACCAGCGGCAGCTCTCGATCGGCGCTTGTTCGCTTGGCTCTAGCTGGAGCTATGTCATGGTCGACCAGCGGCTTGAGGCAATCGACTTCTGCCTTGGCCAAAGAGTCGATCTTACCGGTGGAAGCGGAGCTATCGAGCGGTCTCAAGAGCTCTCGAGCAGCTTGCAAACTCTCAATTGGCGTTAAATTGGAACCGGTGATGCGAGCCAATTCACCATCATCAGGTGGCGCAAAATCGGCGACGATCTCCTCGACTGGCGTTTCTCGTTCGGTCGAATCTTTATCCGCCGGCGGCGATTGCTGGACTTCGGCCCGCTGACTTGCCGGCAGAAGTTTGCCTGATCCATTTTCTAGGGGCTGAGAATCGTTATCCATTCTCTTCTTGCCTTTTTGTTCGCTGGTTTGATTTCCGGTTTGGTTTCCGGCCTGCTCCGCCTCAGCTAGCAGCTGCTTCATAGCTGATACCGAATCTGATGGCGTTAATGAAGCCTCTCGGCTGATCCGTTTTAATCTATTGGACGTGCTTCTCTTGCCCATATTTTCACTTTAAGCAATGATCTGTATCTAGTAAATACACGAATTCGTGTATATAGCTCTCCATCTCGATTAGACAGCTGTCGTGACCCAGCCTTCATGGTAATTGTGAGAAGAGGTTTGTGGTCTCAGCGGCGTCAGCTGCCTTTGAAGATTGTGCCCAAAACAACTGATTTTGACGCGGTTAAAGATAAAAACGTCGTTGCAGGAGGGCCTGATTCACGGCCGGCGGCACCATATACAATACCGATTGACCGCGCTTTAGCCTCGCCCGTACGGCAGAACTAGATATGGCGATATGGGGGAAATCGATTACTGCCACCTGTGCCCCCGGCAATTTGTAACTAGCCGCAGAACCGACCTTATAGATCGGCTCTACTGCCGGTAGTGCCTCCGCTTCCGCCGGGTTCCGAGCGGACTGGGCATCATTTTCATAAATTGTCCGCGGTGCCACCAGAAAACGGCAGGTCGAAAGCAGATATGACGAGTCGTGCCAGCTTTTCAGCTGCAACAAATTGTCACCACCGATGATCAAATTTACGGCCACCTCTTCGCCAGCGGCATTGATTAAATCTCGTACCGTGTCTGCCGTATAGGAGGGACCCGGGCGTTTAAGCTCCAGAGAGGAGGCTTGAAAATGCGGATTATCCGCCACCGCTAACGATACCAGCTCGTGGCGGCTTTCAGCCGGCAAGAGCCCAGTTGTGCGATGGGGCGGATTGGGGCTGGTCACGAAATAGACCAGATCCAGCTGAAATTGGTCCCTGGCACATTCAGCAATCAATAAATGGCCGAGATGGATAGGATTGAATGTGCCGCAAAAAAGACCTAGCTGTCGCAAAATAACACCTACACTATGTTTAAATGTCTTTGCCGCGTATATACACGCGGCAAGCGTACACGCAACTGACACGCCAATTCATACGTGATCGTGTCCAAAAGCACCGCCCAATCAGCCAGATTGCAGGATAAGTCACCGTCTTTGCCGATCAGCGTCACAACATCTCCACCTTGCGCCTGCGGTAAATCGGTGACGTCAAAAAGCATTTGATCCATACTGATCGTTCCAACCTGAGAAATTCTTCGGCCAAGACAGATGCCGGAAATCCGATTGGACAATAACCTGGGAACGCCATCTGCATAACCAACCGGAATAGTGGCCAATCGAGTTGGCCGGTTTGTAGTCCAAGTTAAACCGTAACCAACTGCTTCACCGGCTTCGATCTCCGCTAAGTGATTTATGCGCCCCCTAAGCGATAGGGCTGGAGTAAGAATGCCTGAGTGCGTACGTGATTGCAATCCATAAATATGCAGGCCGACGCGCACCAGATCGTAATGAGTGAATTTGAAGAGCCTCGCTGCCTCACTGGACGCCAGATGCGCCAAAAATGGTTGGGCATAACGATGCTTGGCAATAGCCTCGTCAGGCTCAGTCTGCTTGTCCACAACCTGCTCCGCCCCGCTGACATAATTTGCTCTTTTAAGGACGCTGTCGAACAGCTGTTTTTGCTTCAACGTGTACGAATAATCATTAGCCTTGGCTAAATGACTGAAAACACTGATCAATTCTAAGTTACCGTAGCTTTTAATCTCCTCGATTAAAGCGTTGGCGCTTTTTGGCGAGCAACCGAGACGATGCATGCCGGTATCGACTTTAAGATGTAGTCGGGCTTGTTTGTTTAATTTCGCCGCGGCGGCGGCCACCGTTTTTATCTCGGCAGCGCTTGTAATCGTCATATCCAATCCGTATTCAAGAGCTGTACCGATCGCTCTTAGCGGTGTCGGGCTGAGGACGAGGACAGGTAAATCAACTTGTTCGTCGCGGAGCTGGCAACCCTCATCGACAGAGGCAGTAGCAAGCCAAGCGATACCTGATGCACTAAACAGCTCAGCCAGTTTTGCCGCTCCGTGCCCATAGGCGTCGCTTTTGACGACGGCCATAATTTGAGCTGGCTGAGGCCAACCGTGGCTGGTCGCCGCCTGATCGGGTACCAACCAGCGCTTTATCACCGAGATATTCTGTTCGATGGCACTCAGGTCAACCTCCACCCATGCGTCTCTTCGAACAGATGACGCAGCTTGTTGATGTGATGTAACCATTAGTAATTTCTCTCACTCTGAGCCATTTCAGGCGCTTGTGGATGTGGCAGTTTATGCTAGCATTGCACCCGTCTGTATTCATCAGTGGCAGGAGAAACTGATGATCGGTTGCCTTGTCTCGTAAGAGGAGTTTGGCGCAAGTAGCAAACATTCGCTCATTTGCAACCAGACGGAGGTTTTGGAGTCAAACGGCATCTCTGGAATCCCGGAATCTCGGGTCGTGTTCGGTCTCACGCTAGTTGAGGAGTTTGAGTCTTGAATAAAGCTGAATTAGTGGATGTAGTTGCAAAGGACGCCGGCACAACGAAGAAAGATGCCGAACAAGTTATCAACAAGATGATGGAAACAATCATCAAGCACGTTTCAACAGGTGAAAAAGTGACTTTGGTTGGCTTTGGGACGTTTGAAGCACGGCAGCGCAAAGCACGCACCGGGCGCAATCCCAAAACCAATGAACCACTCCACATTCCAGCGAAACGTGTGCCAGGATTCCGGGTTGGCAAGGAATTCAGCGAAGCAGTGAATAAGCGGAGATAGGAAGAAGGGGGCCCGTTTGGAACTACCAAATGTTCCAAAGGTAGCAGTTATCGGTTGCGGCAACTGGGGTAAAAACCTGGTGCGCAATTTCGCCCACTTAGGTGCGCTGGCCGTAGTCTGCGACGCAGACAGCAAGAAGCTTGATCAAATTGCTCGTGAACATCGGGGCGTGCGCGTCACCGATAACATCAACACCGTCCTCAACGAAGCTGCCGTCAGTGCCGTCGTCATCGCTACTCCTAGCGATACCCATTTCTCGCTGGCTAAGTTGACTTTGCAGCATGACAAGCATGTCTATGTGGAAAAGCCGCTAGCTCGCGACGTCAAGCACGCCGAGGAGCTTGATGCCCTGGCGACGGAGAAAAATTTGGTCCTGATGGTCGGACACCTGCTTTTGTATCATCCAGCCGTTAACTGTTTGAAAAACTTGATCGCCTCTGGTGAATTGGGCGAGGTTCTGTTCGTCAAATCAGATCGCATGAATCTGAACATGGGGCGCCGAGACTGGAGTGTCCTCTGGGATTTGGCACCACACGACCTCTCAATGATGTGTTATTTGCTCGATTGCGATGCGCCAGAGGTTAGCCGCGTGGGTGGTTGGGACACACAAACCGACGGCATTGTCGATGTCGCTTATCTTGATATGGCTTTCCCCATTGGTGGTCGGACAATTTACCGGCCAGGTGCGAAACAGCTGGATTGATCCGCAAAAGCTTGTCCGCTTGACAGTGAACGGCCATCTAAAGACAGCAGTCCTCAACGATACGCAAGCCGAAAATAAGTTGGCATTGCATAGCCTGACAAAAGAGGGGCGCGTGCTGATCGAATACCCTGAATACGACGACCAGGAGCCACTGCGCTTAGAGTGCGAGCACTTCTTGGAATGCCTGGTAACCGGTGATCGACCGCGCACTGATGCCAACAATGCTTACCAAGTGGTTAGCATTTTGGCAGATGTGGAGAAGCGCCTTTCCAGCCGTCCCAGCGCCAATCAGACGGCACTGATTCGCTAGTTCTTCCTGCTTTAATGCAAGCCAGCCGGGCTTTTTAATAAGATTTACGACGAGCCACATTTGAGCACTGTGGCTATATAATGGCTTCTGGCTTTGCGGGAGTAATTCAGTGGTAGAATGCCTCCTTGCCAAGGAGGATGTCGCGAGTTCGAGCCTCGTCTCCCGCTCCATTTCTGTGCCCCTATACTGAGCAAGTTCTGCGCTGCCTGTCAGAATCTTGGCTTGGCTTTTTGACGTAGATCGTGAGGCGAACTGATGAAAGTCTGCCTGTATATGGCGGTTTCCGCCAACGGCTTCATTGCCACCGCTAATGACAAAACACCTTGGTCGGACGAGGAATGGGCTAGTTACAGGGAGATGGTCACCACTGCCGGCAACCTGGTGATCGGTCGACGGACATACGAAATCATGAGAGAAGGAGATGAATTTGCCAAAATTGGCAATCCCCTTACAGTCGTTGTCACCTCGGACAAGTCCAAACATGCTACCGAAAATTTTGTTTTTGCCGATCACCCTCGGCTTGCATTGCAAATCATCAGAGAAAATGGCTTTGCCACAGCGCTTGTCGCGGGCGGCAGCCAGCTGAATAGATCAATCCTTACCACCGGCTTGATTGATGAATTCTATCTTGATGTAGAGCCGTTTCTTTTCGGTCAGGGGCTGCCATTATTTGCCCCCTCGGATCTGTGCTTAAAATTGACCTTGGCGACAATCAAGCACCTCGGCCCAAACACTGTTCAACTGCATTACCGGAAGGATGGACAATTTGTCCAGTGATGTTGCCAAGATTGATTGCCACAAGGTAGCGTTAAACAAATTTTTTACTGCTGCTATATTAGGTCAAGAAAGCTCAGAGAGCTATGGGCGGAGTGGCAAATATACATGTATGAGGAACCGACATGAGCGAGGAACGGAAAAGTACTGAACCGACATCGCCGGCACCCGATCCAACCCAAGCAGGCGCAGCACCGCGGGCAGGGGAAGTTGTTACGGGCGGCGGCTTCGCCCAGCGCCGCTCTCGCTGGCAGAGCAGCTTTGCCGCGCTCAAATACGTTACTGCGCTGGCCAACGATAATGAAATCAAAATCCGAGACACAGACCGGGCGACGAGTATTGCCCTTTTGATCGTCTCCATCTTGACTGTTCTTTCCCTGATCGTCCGCCCGTTTGCCCCTTACAGCATCAACCTTCTGGCGGTTGTCGATCTGTTAGCCGGTGCCTCGCTGAGCTTCTATTTAGCAAACAGATTTGGCATTCTCACTACATTGCCCCCCAGACAAGCACTGTTAATTTGGCAATTGGTCCTGGGCTCGATATTTATCGGTATGTTTGTGGCGATCAACATCGGCGTTGCGGCTGCCTTTGTCTTTGCCAGCATGACCGCTATTCCCAGCCGGTAAGACTGATTCGTCGATTGATACAAATGGCTGAAGGAGCCGCGTATCGGTGGCGCCCGCGTGTTAAAATCGCGGACTGTTCTCAATTTTCTGAGAACCCAATTCAGTTTGTACGAGTAATAACATAGGAAAAGTCAAATGAAGGTCACCCTGGATAGGGAAGGTCAAAATATCGTTCACCTCGGACTGGAGATCGAAGCGGAAAAAGCATTACGAGAGTACGAAAAAGCCTGCCGCCAAATCAGCCAAGCCAGAAATATTCCTGGCTTCCGCAAGGGCAAGGCACCCAGAGCGATCATTGAAAAGACCTTCGGCGTAGATTACATAAAGGCAGTAGCGCTTGAGTCGCTCGTACCAAGATTCTTGTCGAGCGCCATCACCGACGAAAAAATCGATCTAATAACCGAACCACAAATCGAGTCGTGCGCTTTTGAATTGGGTTCGCCTCTGAAATTTACGGCCAAATTCGAAGTTAGACCGGAAGTAACCTTAGGTGACTACTCTGGCGTGACAGTGACTGTGCCACAAGCGGCACTGCCAGCGACTGCTCTCGATAAAGCGCTCACAAGTATCGCTGAGACTAAAGCTTCTTTGCAAACGATCCCCAATCGACCGGTGGAAAAAGGAGACACTGCTGTTCTCGATTTCACCTGTTTTGTCGACGATAAACTAGCTCCCGGCGGTAAAGCTGAAGGACTGATTTTAGAAGTGAAGGAAGGTGCTTTCATTGAAGGTTTCTGTGAGCAGCTAATTGGCAAAGAGCCAGGACCTGAATTCGAAGTCAAGGTCAAATTTCCGCAAGAATATCGCAACCAGGAGTTAGCCGGCAAAGACGCCATATTCAAAGTCGTCATTCGCGAAATCAGACAACGTGTAGTGCCGGATATCACCGATGAATTGGCCAAGTCTTTGAATCAATCTGAGATTCAAAACGTCGAGCAACTGAAAAGCGCGCTCATCCAGCAACTGGAAGAACAAGTCCAGCAAGAGAATGAAATGCGTGCTCAGCGGGCGATCATAGAAGTAGTGGTCAAACAAGCTAAAGTCGAGATCCCCCAGACAATGATCGAGCGCGAACGCGACCTGCTCGTGGCCCAGGTGCGCCAGTACTTGGAGCAAAACAATCAGAATTGGGAAACATTCGAGCAATCGCCCGATTATGAGAAGCTCCGCCAAACAAAATTGGCGGAAGCTGGCCAGCGTGTTTTAACCAGTCTTGTTTTGGGCGCCATCGTCAGGGCTGAGGGTCTAACCATTAACGAGGATGAGCTTGGACCCTATCTCTTGGAACTGTCCGAACGCTACAACGTACCGGTTGAGCAAGTGGCAGACAATGAGGAGGTCCGCAGACAACTGGCTGAGGAAGTTTTGACGAGCAAAGTTGTTCAACTGTTGCTGAGCAAGGCGAAAGTCGAATACGTGCCGGAGCCGACCCCCGAGGCCGGCGACAAGGAGCATAGCCATAGTCACGACCATCCAGACCAACACGGTCATGAGCACCCGCACGACCACAAGCATGAAGAAAATGCGGCCAGAGAATCTGATCAAAAAGAGAAGAATAAACCGACCTCACAGTCGGTATAGAAAGTCCTGGCAGCCGCACCAATTAATGTCTGCTTGACACTTTTCAGTAAGATAGTATGGTTGCCAGGTAACTGAGCTAACATGAGGCTAAGCAAGAGCCTCCGGTCAAAACGCTAGAATCTTGGAAATCGCGGTAGATTTATTGATATGTTTATGGAAACGTAGTCATCGAGGAAACTCACATGTCATTTGATGGTCGGCAACCCCCCACGAAAACCCAACTCCATGCTCTCTGGAGCATCAGCCCCATGGCGGCTTCCGCCTACTATCCGCCGACTGTTATTGAGACCACCGCTCGCGGTGAACGGGCTTTTGATATATTCTCCAGATTATTGAGAGAGCGCATCGTTTTCCTGGGCACACCGGTCGATGACACAGTGGCCAACTTGGTCGTGGCGCAATTGCTGCTACTGGAGGGCGAAGATCCCGAAAAGGATATCCGCTTGTATATTAATTCGCCTGGCGGCTCGGTTACGGCCGGATTTGCCATTTACGACACCATCCAGCATATACGTTCGGATGTCTCGACAATCTGTCTGGGGCAAGCGGCAAGTATGGGCGCCTTTCTCCTTTCCGCCGGCAAAAAGGGCAAGCGCCTGGCTTTACCTCATTCCCGCATTCTCATTCACCAGCCACTGGGCGGCGCTCAAGGACAGGCCACAGATATCGAAATCCAAGCCCGCGAGATTCTCAGGATCAAGCGCCAATTGAACGAGCTGATGGCACTACATACTGGCCAATCCGTCAAACAGATTGAAAAAGATACTGATCGGGACAACATCATGACCGCAGACGAAGCTAAGGAGTATGGCCTTGTCGATGAAGTAATTGTCAGGCTCGATAATCAGCCCAATTTGTCGGCTGTTTAGGCAAGCCTTGATCGTCTTTTAGTTAGTGATCAATTTGCGTGATCTGTCAGAATAAAAACTAGAGAGTTAAGGGACCAACATGCCAAAGCAATCAGACAACCGACTGAAATGCTCGTTTTGTGGAAAGAGCCAAGACCAGGTAAAAAAACTGATTGCCGGCCCAGGCGTATATATCTGCGATGAATGTGTGGATCTTTGTAATGAGATCCTCGACGAGGAGCTTTTCGAAGGCAGCCCGGCAGCTAGTCCTTCGGAAACGGTTTTGCCGCAATTAGTCGACGTTCCCAAACCGCAAGAAATCAAGACGTTTCTCGATCAGCACATTGTAGGCCAGACCACAGCCAAGAAGATCCTCTCGGTGGCAGTTTATAACCACTACAAGCGGATTAGTCACAACTCCGAACTTGCTGATCAGGTGGAAATTCAAAAGTCGAATATTCTCTTGATCGGTCCAACCGGATGCGGTAAGACATTGCTCGCCCAAACTTTGGCCAAACTTCTCGATGTGCCATTTGCTGTCGCTGACGCTACTACTCTCACTGAAGCCGGTTATGTTGGCGAAGACGTGGAAAATATCTTGCTGCGTCTTTATCAGGCAGCCGACTATGATATCAAGAAGGCCGAGCGCGGCATTATATATATCGACGAAATCGATAAGATTTCGCGCAAATCAGAAAACACTAGTATCACGCGCGATGTCTCCGGCGAGGGCGTCCAGCAAGCGCTACTGAAGATGATCGAAGGCACATTGGCTAATGTGCCGCCGCAAGGTGGTCGCAAACATCCGCATCAGGAGTTTATCCAGATCAACACAGCGAACATTCTCTTCGTCTGTGGTGGCGCCTTTGTTGGCTTGGATAAAATCGTCGAAGCCCGTGTGTCATCCAATCGTAATATCGGATTTGGTGCCGATAGCCCGGCAACAGCTTGGGAACGCGATCAAAAAGCGAGCAAGATTCTCAAGGACACAGCGCCAGACGATCTGCTCAAATTCGGTTTGATTCCGGAATTTGTCGGAAGAATGCCGGTTATTGCCGTGCTCGAGGCCCTCGATGTAGAGGCGCTTGTCCGCATTTTGGTCGAACCCAAGAATGCAATTATCAAACAATATCAACAGCTTTTGGCCTTGGATGGTGTCGAATTGAAGTTTGATCAGGAGTCGATTGCCGCCATTGCCTCCGAGGCGATTAAACGAAAGACCGGCGCCCGAGCGCTCCGTTCCATTGTCGAAGAGATTATGCTCGATATTATGTATGAAGTGCCGTCGCGCTCGGACATCAAGATTTGTCATATAACTAAAGAGTTGGTGGAGAAGCGATCGACAGCCGAGCTACTCCAATTGCCTAAAGCTAAGCTCAAGGGTGAAATAGCATAGTACAATCGCTCCATAACCGGCGTGCATAGTTTCTATTGGTCAGGGCTAGATGGCGGATCTAAGTACTACTCTTTTCCCCCTCATTCCGCTCCGAGATGTGGTCGTCTTTCCGCAAATGGTGACACCACTTTTTGTCAGTCGGCCAAAGTCGATCGCTGCTCTTGAGCAAGCGTTGTTAAGGGATGACCGTCTGGTTGTCTTGGTCGCGCAGAAAGACCCTGAATGTGAAGAACCGAACAAAGAGGATATTTACCAGATCGGCACGTTAGCCGAAGTGATGCAGATGCTCAAGTTACCCGACGGCACAGTGAAAGTGCTCGTGGAAGGATCCAGCCGCATCAGCCTCGATGAAATTCAGCAAGAAGGATCGGCATTTGCCGCACTTGTTACAGAACAAGAAGAATCCGTACGCGATGATTCGCAAACCAAAACGCTTATCAGACTAGCCGTTGAGAAGTTTGAGCAATACGTTAAATCGACCAAGAAGATCAATCCTGAAAGTTTGCTCGCTGTCTCAGGCATTGGCCAGCCAGGGCGTTTGGCGGATATTATTGCCACCTATTTGGGCTTAGAAGTCGCCGAACGCCAGAAATGTCTGGAGATTTTCGACAGCACCGAAAGACTTGAATACGTCAGCCAGCTTCTTTCCAGAGAACTGGAGCTAGCCGATCTGGAACAACAAATCCACGATCGTGTCCGCTTCAATTTGGAGAAGACACAACGCGAATATTACCTGCGCGAAAAGCTACGAATTATCCAGGACGAACTCAACGCCGATGGCGAGCAAACTGGTGAGATCGCTGAATATAAGCAGAAAATTGCTAAAGCAAAGATGACCGGTGTCGCGCTTGAGCGTGCACAAAAGGAATTGCAACGCCTAGAGAAGATGATGCCACAGAGTGCTGAGGCAGCTGTTATTCGTACTTATCTGGACACGCTGGTAGCCTTGCCATGGAGCAAACGCTCGCGCGAAGTTATCGATTTAAGACAAGCAGAAAAAATTCTCGCCCGGGATCACTACGGACTGGACAAGGTGAAAGAACGAATCCTGGAATATCTCGCCGTGCGCAAACTATCTAAACAGCCTCAAGGCACCATTTTGTGCCTGGTGGGTCCGCCTGGCGTGGGCAAAACCAGTCTAGCCAAATCGATCGCTAAAGCAATGAATCGCAAATTTTCGCGCATCAGTCTCGGTGGCGTCAATGACGAAGCAGAAATTCGTGGACACAGGCGCACTTATATTGGCGCTATGCCTGGCCGGATCATTCAGGCAATCAAGCAAGCCGGCACGAAAAATCCGGTCATTCTTCTAGACGAAGTAGAGAAGATGACACGCAGCTATATGGGCGATCCAACCGCAGCTATGTTGGAAGTGCTGGATCCGGATCAAAACGACAACTTCACCGATCATTATCTGGACGCGCCGTTCAGTTTGCGTGAGGTCGTCTTTCTCGCCACCGCCAACGCCCTAGATTATGTGCCTCGCCCGCTCCACGATCGCCTTGAAGTGCTCCCGCTTTCCGGTTACACGGAGGAGGAAAAACTAGCCATTGCTGAGCAACACATATTGCCTAAATTGTTAGATCGGCACGGGCTTAGCAGTCAACAACTCAAAATTCCCGCTCCCTTGATTCGCAAGGTAATTCAGGAATATACGCGGGAGGCGGGAGTGCGATCCCTCGAAAGATCCCTGGCCACCATATGCCGCAAAGTCGCAACCGAAATTGTAAAAAGTCGCATTAGTTACGTTCGTTTGACACCAAATCTAGTGACGAAGTACCTCGGACCAGCCAAGATACTTCGTGATAACGAAGTGAAAGGGCCGCAAGTAGGCATTGTCACTGGACTGGCGTGGACTGAGGTGGGCGGCGAAACTTTGTCCGTAGAGGTGAACACCATGCCGGGCAAGGGCAAGTTGCAATTGACCGGCCAACTCGGCGACATCATGAAGGAGTCGGCTCAGGCGGCTTTTAGCTATATTCGCAGCCACGCCGAAAAGCTGGGCATCGATCCGTCCTTCCAAGATACGCACGACGTTCACGTCCATATCCCAGAAGGGGCCACCCCAAAAGATGGACCATCGGCGGGAATCGCCCTATCCATTGCCTTGATTTCAGCCATTTCCAAGAGGCCAGTTCGGCGAACCTGGCCATGACCGGTGAGATTACCCTGCGTGGAAGGGTCCTACCCATCGGTGGCCTAAAGGAAAAGGTCCTGGCCGCACTGCGCGCCGGCATCAAGACAGTTCTCTTCCCCCGCGCGAACGAGAAAGACTTGCAGGACATTCCCGATTACGTTAAGAAGCGCGTTCAGCTGGTGCCGGTGGCGCACCTTGATGAAGTATTCTCAATTGCCTTCAAAGACAAATCTAACATGATCACCAATACAAAAAATGGGCGCGTCGGCGCCCGGTCGAGTAGCGCCCGACGCTCGGCTACGAAACATGCTGGCGCCTAGATACGAACCTAATTTAGGACGGTCGGTGGTCGGACTGTCTTTTGCTTCATTGGCCATAAGTGAGAAAAACTTCTCTAATTTCTAACTGAGGCTTGAGATAGAGAAAACCGCCAATCTTTGGATAAGGGGTGGTCACTGCCAGCAAGAAAAAACTGGTCTGATGCGGGACCCGCCAAGATAGGCATTTCTGGCCAATAGCTCGTGTTAGAAATCCTCAAAGTTTTTCTATCAATCGAAAAATGAAAATTCGAGGCGCTGTCCCTTCGGGGGGTGATTGTTCGCTTTCTATTCGCTCTCCGCCTAGAGCCAGCCTGGAAATTTACTAGCGAAAGGCTTAGCTGGGGGTCGTGGTGCCCGATTTCAGGCAATCACATCGCAGACAGTGCAGTCGTCTGCTTTCGCGATCATATAAGCACAGTTGGGATTCAAGAATAGGATTTTGACAATGGCGACAAAACCCTCTGTATTTGGCTTTAATCGCTACGAAATCGGCGTTATTATCACTACAGTCGGCCACTTCGCCAATAAACTGGCGTACTAAATTATGCATGGAATATTCACAGTCAAACTTGTCCAGAATCGCCCGCATTTCTCGCTCAATCTCAGCGCTTGGCGGCCCAGCCAGGGCACGCAGCATGCGAAAGCGATCGATCGAATCTTGCGCGGCGGCAGGTAATTGCGGCTTCGGCAAGGTGGTCGCTCCGGACTCCGAGCGCTCGCGACCGCATTGATAACAACAGGCCTGATGATTGCTGGTGTCGTATTGAATGTCATCGCCCGGCTCGATCAAAGCACCACAGGGACAGGCGCCGATGTATCTGGCAGTAATCTTTAAAATCGTACTCGGTGAATTGGCCTTTGATTTGGTTTTTGAAAGCATATTGATCACCTCGACAACAGGTGACCGAATCATCACTTACAAAAGACAGAAATAGAATGTGCAATTACGCACAAATTCCCGCGGTCGTTAGATTGACTGTATGTCTTTCAATAACTCTTCTGTTGCTTGAAGATCATAGGTATCTTTGTCTGTGCTCCCGAAAATGCAAACAGTGCCGCTGGTAGGGGGGGAGAAAGTGCCGATAAAGGTCTGGCTAGTACGCCCAGTGCTGGTGTTTGTTGCTGGACCAATTACATAGTTCATTTGTCTTCCACCGACTATTTCTGAACCCTTTTTCTTTGTTTCGAATCTAATGTTTGAACCGCGCGCCTGCTGTCCATGATGCCCAGCTAAGCCGCTCGTTGCCGTGACCTTGTTTATCGCTGTTTCCGGATCGCTAAGATCGATACTTTTATCAGCGAAATCGCCAATCACGATAAACAAATCCTTGCTTTCGTTCTTGAAACCGACGATGCGATTGCCCAAAAGGTTGATTCCGAGCTTGTATTGGAAACCAGCGGGTAATGGCTCACCTATCCTCATAAATGAAGCAGCAACTTGCCGAATATGATTCGGATCTTGTACCTCTTTCATCATATTGCCAAAGAACATCGCGCATCCGCCAATCAAGCCGATAGTCAAAACAACAATTACGGCGGTAACAATCAAAACGATTTTCAGCCAACCAGGGAGTCCAGGTTTCTGTACAGCGCTAGTCATTCCGCATACTCCTTGTATTGACGATTATCAGACTTAAGTCCTTCCCGAAGTTGTAATCAGTGATGCCATCACCTGCGGTGATTTTAGCCCAGATTTGATTCACGAACCAAAACAGAGCGTGAAACCCAGCCCAATTTCTCTTTGGCACTTTCGTCGAGTATTCGTATCTTAATTGCCTCGCCTCCTGTATCTTCTAAGATCGAGACCCTCGTGTCGTTAGCGATCGAAAAAGTATTTTTGGACTCCCCTGAGGATCCTGCTGCCGAGGCAGACGTAACAAGGTCTTGAATTGTCGGCCTCGATCGAAAAACCTGGACACGGTGGCCGTGAGTATCCCATAGCTTGTAGGCGATCACATCGTTCCCCTTATTGGATTTCAGGCTTGGTTGGAGAGCAGAATAAATAAAATAACCGATAACAAGAACCACCGCCAACCAAAAGGCAAGTCCTAACAAGATCGCCACCAATCCTAATAGATGCCAAAAGACCCAATTGATTATGATCAACCCGCATAATATGGCAAAGATTACCCAGACTGCGCGCAACATTTTTGTGCCTCGTTTGCTCCATAATTCTAGCCTGACTGAATGCCAGCGTCATAATAATTTGGCCGGTTCGCCGACCCTTATCGCTCAAGTACTGGCGCCCTTCCCCGGACTCTGCGGCGAATTCTCGTAGAAATAGCCGTACATTAGTTGCGGGCAAACCCCCTGGGACGTAGCGATGAGCACAGGTACCGATTGCTTCCTGAAGCCAGAAACCGGCACATAAACTGAAAAATGCAAATGCGGACCGCGGCAAAAACCGGTAGCACCAGATAATGCAATCGGTTGACCTACCTGGACATATTGTCCCGCTTGCACCAGTGCACCGCCCGGCTGCAAATGAAGATATTCCGCATAGCCGCCATCGTTGTGCCTGATTACTACATAGTTCGCGCAATTTCTGAATTCTTCAGTTGGCCCTCCGGCATTAGAATCTGAACGGGCAGCAACAACGTATCCAGCCCGGGCAGCGCAAATCGTTGTTCCCTGTGGCATATCGAAATCGATCGCATACTCGTCATCAGTGCCCCTTTGATGACTGAACTCTCCAAAATAGCTTTGATTGATGCGATGCCCTTCCCCGATCTGAAACGGCAAAGCATAGACATAGTTGAGATCCGGTTTTCCGCCGAGATTACCGATACGAAAGTGGAAATCGTAATGGTAACGATAGCGTTGATTGGCATTGATCATCCGTAGTAACGTCAGGTCTAAGGGATGCGACGGATCCTGACGATAGCGCATATCGGTAGTAAATGTATCGCCCGCGGAACTGACTAAGTTCTCCAATTGCAGCTGCACGGTAATAGTGGCATCCAAGGCACCCCCGGGCGGCACAAAGAGAACGACTTGTTGACCCGACTGTCTGTGGTCGATTCTGACCGAATGGTCTTCGGGACAGGCATTGACTGAACATACAAAAAAGCAAACAAATGCTAGAACTAAAAGAACAGTTAAACTGACTCGCCAACTCGCATTTGATTTGTAGCCCATGGTATCAAATATGGTGAATCCCTTCCGTCATCTCGCTTCCAGCTGCGACCGCCGCGTCCTCTTGATTTCCACCTATTGAACCGGCTCAACATGGCTAGCTTACTAAAACGGGAGAGAAATTGAAAAAATTGATATGATGAGGTTATTCCGCCGCAATACTGGCACTGAGGCGGCCTTGGGACATTTTCAGACGGTTACGACCGCCAGAAAAGGAGACCAGCGCAGATTCTCCGCAAGAGCTAGTACTAGACAAGTGCTGTGATAGCCGGACATCCAGGAATAATGCCTGCATCAGCAGCTAATATTCAGGATAATATGGGAAGGAGAGAGAGCATGGTGATGGCTGAGCCAACGAACAAGAATCTCGCCTACTTAGAACTTGACGATCTGTACGTCAATCCGGTGCTCTCACGAACAGCGCGCATCGTTGCCGAACGTGCTCAAGGTTCCTGGATCTACGACATGAACGGCGATGCTTACCTGGATCTAGCCAGCGGCATCGCGGTTCATAATATCGGGCATTGCCACCCTCGCGTCGTCGAGGCTATTCAGAAGCAGGCAGCGGAGTTAATCCATACTTCGGTCACTACACACCACAAACGCTATATCGAGTTGGCTGAGAAACTGGTGGAGATTACACCACCCAGTCTGGACTCCGTATTTTTAGCTAACAGCGGCGCGGAAGCGGTGGAAGGAGCGCTCAAATTAGCTCGCTACGTTACCGGCCGGCCAGGCATAATCAACTTCCGCGGCTCATTCCATGGCCGCACGATGATGACGACGGCGCTTACCACCTCCAAGCTCTATTATCGAGAAAGATATGAACCACTGCCCGGATCGATTTTCACAGTGCCTTTTCCCTATGTCTACCGCTCGAGTTTTCGCGAAGATCCGCAAGCCTGCGTAGATGATTGCCTTGAGCAGCTCGACGATCTCTTCCACCGCATCGTCCACCCGGAACAAATAGCGGCGATGGTAATCGAGCCGATCCAGGGAGAGGGCGGTTATATAGTGCCACCGCGAGGATTCATGAGCGAGCTTCGTCGAATCACGCTCGAACATGGCATTCTTCTGATTGCCGATGAGGTACAAACCGGTTTTGGCAGGACCGGAAAAATGTTTGCCATCGAACACGAAAGCGTTCAACCAGATATTATGCTCATGGCCAAAGCGATTGCCTCAGGCATGCCGCTTTCGGCATTTATCTCGCGACGAGACATTACAGCCAAATGGAAGCCTGGCCGGCATGGTTCTACATTTGGTGGCAACCCTGTTTCCTGTGCAGCCGCCTTGGCCACTATCAACGTCTTGCAAGAAGAAGCGCTTCCTGAGCGAGCTGCAAAACTAGGGACAGAAATATTGACAGAACTTAGAACGGCAACCAAGAACGTCAGTCAGGTCGGCGAAGTCCGCGGTTTAGGAATGATGATCGCCATCGAGTTCGATGACGAAAAAGGCCGCCAAATAAGGAAATGGCTGAACGTGTTGCCAGAAAATGCCTCGAGCAAAAACTTATCGTTCTTACTTGCGGCTTGTATGGTCAGGTGATTCGTTTGATTCCGCCGCTCAATATTAGTAATGACGACGCAGAAAAGGCCGTAGAAATAATCAAACAAAGCATATTGCTTGGATAGTTGCGGTAGCGGAGCATAAGAGACAAAATCTAGACCAGTCCAACAATGTAGGAGACGTTATGAGCACAACAGTAAAGAACCTGGAGGACACCAAGGGCAAAGCGGGAGGGCCCAAGGTTTATCACAACTACATAGGCGGGCTTTGGCAGAAAGCCGAGAACGGCGAAACATTTGCCAGCTATAACCCGGCTAATCAAAAGGAAGTGATCGGGCATTTTGCTGCTTCCACAACTAATGACGTAAAGAAGGCCGTTGATGCAGCGGTAGCTGCCTTACCTGCTTGGCGACATACGCCGGCAGTGCATCGCGCCGAAATCCTGCTTAAGGCCTCCCGTCTGTTAGAAATGCGCAAGGAAGACCTGGCTAGCAATATGGTGCGCGAGATGGGCAAGGTAATAAAGGAAGCACGTGGCGACGTCCAAGAAGCGATTGACATGGCCAAATTTATGGCCGGTGAAGGACGACGAATGATCGGACAAACAGTGCCTTCCGAGCTGCCTGATAAATTTGCCATGGCAGTCCGCCAGCCGATCGGTGTGGTTGGCTTAATCACGCCCTGGAATTTTCCTATGGCCATTCCCAGTTGGAAGATCTTTCCCGCTCTGGTAGGCGGCAATACGATCGTCTTCAAACCGGCGACCGATACGCCTTTCTGCGCCTTGCTCCTGGTGGAAATTCTGATTGAAGCCGGGGTACCTGCCGGGGTGATCAACTTCATTACCGGTTCCGGTGGCAAAATCGGTATGGCTATTGTGGAAGATCCTCGGGTACGCATGATTTCTATTACTGGCTCTACCGAGGTCGGACGGCGGGTTGCCGGTCGTTGCGGCGAGCTAATGAAAAAAATCTCTTGCGAACTCGGAGGCAAAAACGCCATTTGCGTCATGGATGATGCTGATCTAGATTTGGCGATCGACGGTGCTCTCTGGGGAGCTTTTGGAACAACGGGACAACGCTGCACGGCTGCCAGCCGAGTGATCATTCACAAGGCTCGGTACAAAGAGTTCGTGACGAAGTTCGTCGAACGCACAAAACAGCTGAAACTAGGTGATGGTCTGAATCCAGATGTGGAGATCGGGCCAGTCGTCAACAAAAGCCAGCTGCAAAGCGTCAATGAATATGTAGAAATCGGTAAAAAAGAAGGCGCTACTCTCTTGCATGGAGGTCAGATTTTGAGTGACGGCCAATTCGCCGATGGCTGTTTCCATGCACCGACAATTTTTGGCGACGTAAAGCCGAACATGCGGATCGCCCAGGAAGAAATATTTGGTCCGGTAGTAGCTTTGCTGGAAGTGGCAAGTTTCGAAGAAGCGATCGAAGTGGCTAATGGTACCGAATATGGTTTGTCCCTGTCCATGTATACAAAAGATGTAAACCGGGCTTTTAAAGCCATGGAAGAATTGGAGTCTGGGATCGTCTATATCAACGCACCGACCATCGGTGCTGAGATTCAATTGCCGTTCGGTGGCATCAAACAGACCGGCAACGGACATCGCGAGGCTGGCTCGACAGCCATCGATCAGTTTACTGAGTGGAAGTCAATTTACGTTGATTACTCAGGCCGCTTACAAAGAGCGCAAATTGACACCCATTCTACGGCAAGACCGGCAAAAGACAAATAGAACTTCAGAATCGTAATGGTTAAAAAGCAACTTTAACCACTTTGGAAAATAGACAAGGGAATCGAAAAAGTTGGAGATAATAAAATGGATTTTGATTTCACCCCGGATCAGTTAGCAATGCGCAAGCATATGCGAGAATTCGCCGAGCGGGAGATTGCTCCTGTCGCTCAGAAGAATGATCGCGAGTGCAAATTCGACTGGGATGTAGCTAAGAAAATCTTTGCTGAAGGCTTCCTCGGCTGCCCCGTTCCGGAAAAATACGGCGGCTTAGGCATGGATTACATTGCTTACGGCCTGATGACCGAAGAGGTAAACAGAGTTTGCTCCTCAACGCGAACTTTATTCTCTGTGCAAACTTCACTCGTGGCACTAACCATTCTCAAATGGGGCACCGAAGAACAGAAGCAGTATTACCTGCCGAAGTTGTGCCGAGGCGAATTTATTGGTTGCTATGGCCTGACCGAGCCGGAAGCTGGTAGCGATGCCGGCAACCAGCAAACCAGAGCGGTAAAACAAGATGATCATTACATTCTTTCCGGACAAAAAGTTTGGATTTCCTGCGGTTCGATAGCCACGCATGCCTTAATTTTTGCCACCATCGATACCAAATTGGGTCATAAGGGCATCACCTGCTTCATCGTCGACACAAAAACGAAAGGATTTTCGGCCCAACCGATCAAAGGCAAGCTCGGTCTAAGAGCTTCGGACACCTCTACTTTGTTTTTAGATGAAGTGCGCGTGCCGGCAGCCAACATCTTAGGCAAGGTTGGTGATGGCTTCAAAGTGGCTATGTCTGCTTTGGATAATGGCCGCTTCTCGGTTGCCGCAGGCGCCGTCGGCGTTGTGCAGGGCTGCATTGATGCTTGCACAAAGTACGCTATGCAGCGGCGCACTTTCGGCAAACCGATAGGTGAGCATCAGCAAGTTCAAGCTATGATTGCCGACATGGTGGTGGACGCCGAAGCTGGGCGTTTGCTCTATCTACGAGCTGCTCATTTAAAAAACAAGGGTGTGCGTAATACGCTGGAGACATCCTTCGCTAAGCTCTTTTGTGGGGAAGCGGCTAACAGGGCGGGGCATAATGCGGTGCAGATCTTCGGCGGTTATGGCTATTCTGACGAATACCCGGTGGAGCGTTTCTTCCGTGATGCAAAAGTGTTGAATATTTACGAAGGCACCCGCGAGATTCAACGTTTAATTATTGCCCAGGACGCTCTCGGAATCCGGTTGGCCAACGGTGCACCGAATCAAAAAGACGCAAAGACAGCGGTCGGCGTTTAATTAAAGTCTGAAACCTAAAGGTAGTTCGGGTTCTATACCCGCCCACTTTATATTGAGCACTTTTTTCCAATTAGAGGTTGGATTTGTGCCGGTTCGGTGTATAGAAAGAGTATCGATAAAGAGATGACTGCGCAAAGGGAAGCCGGTTTCAACTCTTTCACCCCTTAAGGACGGCAAACTCTATGACCCCAGAAGACGGCTCAATTAGAATCGGCGAACTTTTAGTTCGAGCGGGAGTAATCACAGCTGCCGATTTATCAGAAGCAGAAAAGCTGTCGGCCCATATGAAAGTGCAATTTGGGCGACTTTTAATCATGGCGGGCTGCTTGACTGAAGAGGCGCTGGACTGTGCACTCGAGGCACAGGCACTAATCAGACAAGGTTTACTAACTTTTGATATAGCGATTGAGGCTGTCGGTTTTGCCGTTGAAGAGAAGATGTCTCTCAGGCAGGCACTGGAGCTACTCGATGTTTTGCCACAGTACGGGACGGCAACGCTGAAACTGGCGGAGCTGATCCAGGAAGCGCAGATCATAGCCGAGGAAAAACTGGCTAAAGCGCTGGAGCACAGCGTCAAAACAAATATCTCCTTGGGCGACGTCTTGGTCAGCGAAAAGTGCATTCCGGCAACGCTTCTACCGATTCTCGTTCAATATCAGGAACAGATTAGAACTAACAGCTTGAAGCGCGGAGAGGCGATTGCCGAACTACAGGGCGCCTTTTACGTCTGGCAGAGAGCGGATCATTCGAGTTCCTCTCAGCCCCAATCGCCGGGTGCAATTCCCCAGGAATTGGCAACGGCCGGGGATACTAGCCAGTACAGAGCAGCCACAGCCGCCAGCGGTCCCGAATCGAGGAACAACAGCGGGCAAGGGCAGTCTAGTTCAGACGAAGTGTTTATCTATTCAGACGGTTATTTCGCCGAGCACGAAAGACCAACCTTCGATGACATTCCTCAGTTTATGCCGATTTCCAATGACGACGAGCAGCGGATCAATGATCTATTAGATACGTTTGCCGAAAACGCCGCTACCGATTTTTCTGCAGATAGTGCCTCTCAGCCAGAGTTGTGGGAAGTGCCGGTCGCTGTCGCCGCTGGCAACAACGCCAGTGTTAATCAATCTAGCGGGTCGCCTATGGGGCTGCCGTTGCCTGCCGATACGATCACGAGATTAAAGGCATTGGCTTTTGGTGTACCAACGACATCGCTTCCGCAATCAACAACGGCAAATCCAGCAGCACACACGACCGCACCAGCGCCGCCATCATCCGCTCCACACAAAGAGCCGGACTGGAAACCGGTCGACCCTTCGCCGCCGTTGCCGCAAATGAGCGGACAAAGCCACTCGCAGGCGGCGGTTGCCTTTGCCGGACCGCCTCACCCACCTGGCTCTGAGCAAAGTGGTGCCCATACTCCAGCAGCAACGCGCCAGGCTAACCAGACAACTTCCATATTCGATCAGCTAGACTTTGGACCTCCGGCGGCGGAACCTGCCCAAAGCGGCGGACTGGACGATAAACAGGCGTCGGCAGTGGGACCTGACACCAACGGCGGACCGCAGGTTAAGGATTTGGATCGATCGCTCTTCCCCCAATCTGATACAGCAACTGAAGTTGAGATCGCTCCGTATACCATCGAACCTGTTACTGCTGGCGAAGTTGCAGTCGTTGAGGCGCGGACGGCAGAGACGGCGAAAACTCGGTCGCTAACAGAACAAAGGAAAAAGAAGAAGAAAACATCTCCGGCTGGCGCTGAATTGGAACGAGCGGATTTGATCAATCTCTTGCAAGATGCTGGATTTTTTGCGGCAAGCGACCTCGATCTGTTTTTCCATCGTGCACTTGAGGATCCTATCCGCGCAGGCGAGTTATTGAAAATTCTGGGTGTCGTCGATAAATCGGTTTTGGATGCGGCTAGCCGCCTTCTGAAGTTAACTCTCCAAGGCAAACTGGACAGTCAGCGAGCCAGGCAGCAGCTAAAATCGATCCGAGAAGGAAAGCTGAAACCGACGGATCTAAATGCTGAGCTTGCCCTCAAAAAATCGAAACGCCATGAATAATGTCGTCTCCCAGGAGAAAGGGCTGATCAGTAATGGCCGCCGCTGCCGGTAGCGAAGTGTGCCTGGATCAACCTTGGGCAGCCCTTTTCGGTACCTGGTTGGACCGCGTACTTCGTAAACGCTGAGGCATTTGCACCGGCTCTTGCAGGAGCAGGCGCGCCAGAGAGCGTTTCGCCCGCTGCGCTACATAGCACTGTTCATCCTCAGCCAGCTGCGTCAGCACGTTGATATCGCGATGCAAACATTCAGCAATGATGTATCGCACATCTGGATTGGCATCTCGGGACAACTGCAAATAAACATCGGCGGGAGTAGATGGATGTTGAGCGACAGCCATGCGTACCTGCACCGAGGGATGCGCCGCCAGTCTTCTTAGTGTCGAGGTCCAGGTTTGGGGATTTTCCGCCACGCGCTCTGCATACCTTTCATTGTGCAGCCGAGATATTAAATCAAGCACTGCTCCTGGTGACTCTGGATGCACAGCGATCAACCAGAAAAGACGCATCGCTACATAGTCAGACAACTGCACTGTCGGTGAGATGAGCCCTCTCTCCGTCTGGCAGCTTTCTGTCAAAGAGGTCCAGAGCAATCGACGCAACAACTTCTCGATATGCTCGGGCCAGGTCCAGCCAAGCAGATACTGATATGGAAATTTCGAGCCTTTGAGTTTAGGCGAACTTTTTCGAGCGGCACACATAACAATCCTTTGTAGAGTCTCTCTCTAGAATCTCTGTAGACGTAAAATCTGGAAAATCGACCCCGCGCTTCCTGTCACTTCCCACCACTTTTAGGTATGCCCAGGCAATGGCTCCTAAAGCCTGGGGCAAACCTGTCAATAGATACAGGATTTCCATGCTTGACAGCTTAATTTGATGAAGCGAGATATCTCATGCAAATCTATGGGTGGCAAACTGCTGGGCATAAATCATATAGGGCTAGGGAAAGTTGCATAAAATGCGGACTAGATCGACCTACTCGACCATGGAATGCAGAGGCAAGAGAGCAACCAAATGTCAGCGACCCAATTCTTGCGACGATCACGGATCGTTAGTTGCTTTTTCGTCTTACTGCCTGCCTTGACGGCACTCTTCGTCTCATCATTGACGACGACCGCGGCCGTTGCCCAAGGCGCTCAATCACAAGCAACAAAGGACGCGGATTACGAAAACGATAAAACATTCAGCGGCAATATCTCGTGGTACGGCCCACACTTCAATGGCAAAAGGACGGCATCCGGTGAGATTTTCGATATGCAGCGAAAAACGGCTGCGCACCGCACGCTGTCTTTCTCAACCAAAGTCTTAGTGGAAGATCCACATACCGGACAATCTGTAGTGGTAAAAGTGAACGATCGTGGACCATTTGTGAAGACACGGGTTATGGATCTTTCTCGCGGCGGCGCGGCAGCGCTGGGAACGATCAATAGAGGAGTCACTTATGTCGACTGCACCATTCTGGGCATCGAATAGTTTTTGAATAGTTATTGAATAGTTGCTGAATAGTCACGAAGAGCCGCTGGCGGATGTCACTGACTGATTTCAATTGCAGATTTTGCTTCGATCGCTTCTGCCCGCTTGTCTAATGCGGCAGCTTCTTCATTGCGATTAACTTTGCGCAACAGTATCGCGTAGTTGCGCAGTGTCGCTCCCACCTCAGGACTGTCGGCGCCCAAAGCTTTCTCCCTGAGCGCTAGAGATTGCTTATAGAGCGGCTCAGCTTCAGCATAGCGACCTTCTTCCCTATATAACCTGGCTAAATTATTCAAATTATTCGCATAGGCGACCGGATCCAAACCAGGGTTCTGCCTACCTATCTCCACCAATTTTTGGAATAGCTCCTCTGTATGCTGTTTGTCACCCTGCTCGCGATAAAGAAGGGCAAGGTTATTTAGATCGGTCGTTAAATCAACTTTGCCTGCTTGTTCTTGCTTAGCTATCTGCAAAGCCCGCCTGGCGAACTCTATAGCCTGTGCCAAATCCCCTTTATCGCGGGCGACAGAAGCTAAGTTATTCAAACTGGTCTGGACACTGCGACCGTTTGTCCCTTCAACTTTCTCACGAATCTCAAGCGCCTCGTTGTACATCGATTCAGCGAGATCGTACTTTTCCTCCTGCACATAAAGCGCGCCAAGATTATCGTAACTGTCAGCCAGGTCGGCAGGGGACGCCTTGATATTCTGGCGAACAGTGAGCGCCTTTTTGTACAAAGGTTCGGCTGTATCGTATTGACCTAGCTCGCGGTAAAGCATTGCTAGATTATTTAGGGCGACAGCTGTGTTTGCGCTTTGCGAACCTCGGTTCTTTTCAATTATGGCCAATGACTCTTTCAACAAAGGTTCGGCTTTCTCAAATTGCCCTTTCTCCCGATATAGCCTAGCCAGATTATTCAGACTGAGTGCTCGTTCCAAGCCTTCTGCTTGCTCATTCCCGCCAGCAGTTTTTGAGCGAATCGCTAACGCCCGCTCATAGTACTGCGCTGCTTCATCTTGCTTGTTCTGCTCGCGCAAAATTACTGCCAAATTGTCCAGACATTTGGCCACCGCTCTATCGTCTGTCCCATATGTAGTTTCGACAATGCTCAACGAGCGCTTCAACAATGGCTCGGCCTCTGCATATTTGCCTTCAGCCTCCAATACTGAAGCCAGATTATTTAGGGCAACAGATACGGCCGGATGATCGGCTCCATAAGTCTTCTCGGCAATTTTCTCGGCTCTTTCACAAATTATCTGTGCCTGTAAATACTTCCCTTGCGCTCCATAAAGCGAGGCCAAATTGTTCAATGTCGGCAGCCATTCGCCTCCGGCAGACGACGCTCTTTCTTTTACAGCCAGCGCACGTTTATAGCAATCTTCGGCTTGGTCATATTTTTTTTGGCTAGCGTATACCAGTCCAAGATCATTGAGGCTGCGACCAAGATGTTCGTCACTAGTTCCTTGAGCTTCTTGAATCGCCGCTTTTAAATACTTTTCGGCCTGATCGTAATCTTTACTCTGGTAAGCGGCAACGCCATCGTTTTCCAGCTTTTGCCAAGCGCTGTCGCCGGCAGCGAAGGAGGCATTACCGGCTAACAACAACGATAAGAGAATGGCCTCAGCTATAGCGAACTCTCGCCTCATACGCCGGCTCACTTAATGTTCCTCAATTACCGATATAGGTGAGACAATCTTAGCAGTGCCTCGTTCAACGAAGAATATTTGAAGGACAACTTATGAAAGCTCAATCGTTTCGGATGACGCTTTTCTGTCTGTGCAGCTTACTGGTCTTAGCTCCATGTGCAGCGAATAGTGATACCGCAAAGAAGGACAAAGGTGATTTAGATACGGCTACAACCGGGTCGTCAAGAGCGACTGTGGGAGCTGCAAAATCGCCGATCCGCACGCAATCCACTGGCAGTGGTGCGACTGCCGGATTATCCACTATCGCTCACCCGGGCTTCAGTGATGCTGCCACAGGATCGTCGATCGGTTCTAAATCTAATACTAAAAGCGGTGCAACGGAAGATAACAATTCCTTTGCTAAATCAACAAAGGGAGTCAAAGGCGCCGAAAGCGCCGCGACTAAACCGTCGGTAAAAGCCCAACCAGCTCTGAGCGGAGCAGCAACACAACCAGCACTGCAAGCACATCCCGGCATCAATGACGCTGCCACTGGTGCTGAGAATTCACTGCAGACCGTCCACTCTGTTTCGAGCAATAGCCGCTGACCGGGGAAGTCGCAGTGAGATCTGTCCGTCTTCGAATTCCAGTGAGATTCAAACACTTCCTCGTTTTGTCGCTTTTAGGTAGCGCCACTGCTATTTGTGTCTTTAGTTGCCTCGGTCTTCTGGCACCAATCGACATCGGCTTCGATACCTTCAATCATTTTCGTTTGCAATATGCTGTCTGTCTTCTGGCGGCAGTCGGCATCTGCTCTTTTTTGCGGCTGAAGAAATATATCGTTTTATTTGGAGTATTTGCCATACTCAATATATTGCCTGTTCTCTATCTCTATTCTCCGCCTCCGTCTGGTCACGTAGTCGGTTCAGAGAAGTTGAAGATTTTGAATATGAACTTGTGGTTCACGGTTCGGGACTCTGCTTTAGTCCTCGAGCGAATTCGAGAGACCGACCCAGATATAATTGTTTTTCAAGAGCTGACACCACGTACGGTGCAAGCCCTAAAGCCTGCATTAGCACGGTACATGTTTTCCGAGATCAAATCGGTCAATGATCCTTCCGGGTGTGGGATTTTTAGTCGCATCCCGCTGAAGAGTCTTTCTCAATCGCAGCCTTTTCTTGATTTTTTTACGATTCAATATGCAACATTCCAGATCGGGCCAAAATCTGTAACACTGGTCAACCTCCATACATTTAGACCACCGCGTGAAGACTGGTTGCGCGCCGATTTAGCCATGCTGGATTTTCTACAAAAGTTGCGACAAAAAAGCGACGAGATGATTCTCATTGGCGACTACAACGCCACACCATGGTCGTATTATTTTCTGCAGCTCACCAACAAGCTCAAATTGCAAGATACAGAATTGGGCATGGGTCCACAGTTTTCCTGGCCAAGCTATGCTCCTCTTCTTTATTTGCCAATCGATCATTGCTGTATCAGCTCAGGCATTAGTCTTTGCACGCGCAAAGTGCTACGCCCGACTAAATCTGATCATTTGCCGCTTTTTGTCGAATTGGCAATCTAGGAGCGGCAAATCCGGGCAGCAGTTGGCCGCCTCCAGACAAACAGCTCCAAACTCATAACCTTCAGATGGAAATGTACCGATCGGTCAGTTAGATTCCGATTTTATGACGGGGGTCCGTGTCGACAATTGTGTCTTGCTCGGGGATGCTCACGACTGAAGTCCCCTCTCTGTTAGTGAGATTCCGTTTTGTAAGATGAGCACCGGCCTCGGCAACGACAGTTGAATCATCATGCGCGTTGAGAAAAGAGTAACTTAGAGCATGTGTTCTCGCGCCAGCTTCAGATACAATGCGCCCATTATTCACGGTAACGTGAGATCCAGACTCGGCAATATTATTGAACCGATGCTTATCGGCCTCAGCCACCTTTGGATCTGACAAATCTCTCACTGTCCTGTAGTCCGGATGCTGCAGGAACCATTCCTGCGTATTAGGGGCACTGTGGTAATTTTCGGGGCCGCCATGGATAGCGTCGACTTCGACGTTCGAATAAGCCATGGCTGTGTTTATTGAGCCTTTATAGGCCTCGACAATAGCACCTGGACCCTGAGCGTCAACAACTGAACCGCTTTTCGCGTCTAGAACTCCTGTCCAATCATCCATTGTCACATTTGAGCCTTTCGCGGCAACAAACTTCGCTCCCTCCAGCGCTGTGACATTGGCTCCGGCGTCGGCGATAGTGAACGTACCTGGCTTGGCGGTGTATTCGGCGCTTTCCACAATCGTCACCAAGTTTTCTTCGTTCCGCCACTTATTGCCAAAAACTTTTCCCGGAGTGCTAATGCCGACAGCCACTGTTTGTCCTTGATCATCTATTACTAGACCAGGCAGATTTTGATCAGCCTTTAAATCGGCTGCATTTGTCTGTTTCAACTGAGCGAGGAAGTCTTTTGCGTCACCGGTAGTGGCATGCTGCGCGTACTCCCTCATAAATTCATCGCGGAAACCGCTTAAATCGTTGTTTTTAATTTTATCCGCTAGTTGACGGACCTCTGGAGTTGGTTTATCTGTCATGCTAGCCTCTCAAGGTTAACAACAAATAGTAAAAATTGCGCGCGCTGTGCTGTTCTACAGAATATTGAATCGTTCGCAGCAGCGCATTCAAAGTTAAGGATGCCGAGAAATAACCAAGGCATTCTAGCTGGCAACCTGCATCTTGTTGTTATCGAGTTGTTATGAGACTCCGATGCGGATGGATCTCTGTTCGCGCTGGCCATGCATAATATGCTAGAGCAATCAGCCGGGAAGGCAATGACAACAAGCGGATACTGGGTTGAGACTGACATTCCATCTCGTTTAGATCGCCTGCCCTGGAGCCGGTGGCATTGGCTGATCGTTATTGCGTTGGGAATCACCTGGATTCTAGACGGCTTACAGGTTACGTTGTCTGGAGCCATCGGTGCAACGCTCCGAAATCCGATGGCGCTTGGCTTAAGCGAGGGCCAAATCGGAGCAGCCGCTTCATTTTATCTGGCTGGCGCTGTCCTTGGTGCGCTGGTCTTTGGCTGGAGTACCGACCGTTTTGGTCGCAAGAAACTTTTCTATATTACTCTCGCGGTGTATCTTTCAGCCACGTTATTCATCGCCTTCTCCTGGAATTTCGGCAGTTATGCCTTTTCTCTAGCCGTAGCTGGCGCAGGCATCGGTGGAGAATATGCAGCGATTAATTCGGCCATCGATGAACTTATACCCGCACGAGTGCGCGGAAGAGTTGATTTGATCATCAATTCAACTTATTGGCTTGGTGCCTCCCTGGGAGCGGGAGCAACCGTAATTTTGCTCAATCCTCGTATCTTTCCAGTCTGGTTAGGCTGGCGATTAGCTTTTGGCATTGGCGCTTTGCTTGGCTTGATTGTTCTTTATTTTCGGCACTGGGTGCCGGAAAGTCCTCGTTGGTTAACCATTCATGGACGACATGAAGAAGCAGAAAGGATCATCGCCGGCATTGAAGCAACAATTAGGCAGCAAAAGGAGACACCCGAGGACAATCAATCGGACAATCCAAGCCAAATGAAAGAAGAGGCGGCATTGACAGAAAAACTGACAGTTTCTCTGTCAGACACGACATCACCAAATTCAGATATTCGCCCCATTCGCATCCGCACACGAACGCACACACCGTGGTCGGAAATTTGGCAAGCAATTGCCATCGATCATCGGTCGCGCTCCTTTCTCGCGCTCGTATTAATGAGCGCTCAGGCCTTCTTCTACAATGCCATTTTTTTTACTTATGCTCTTGTGCTTGTACGCTTCTATGCCGTCCCTGCGCGCGATGTCAGCTGGTACATTCTGCCTTTCGCCTTAGGTAATCTGCTTGGACCAGTAGTCATTGGCCATCTTTTCGACAGCATTGGCAGGAAACCGATGATTTGCATCACATATGGTGGCGCGGGCTTGCTCCTGGCGAGTACTGCATTTCTTTTTAAGGCTGGTTTGCTTACTGCCACCACTCAAACGATTTGTTGGACGGTCATTTTCTTCATCGCCTCTTCTGCCGCCAGCGCCGCTTATCTTACAGTCAGTGAGATTTTCCCGCTTGAAATACGCGGGTTAGCCATTGCCATTTTTTACGCCACAGGCACTTTGGTAGGTGGTGTGTTCGCGCCTTTGCTCTTCGCCGATCTGATTCAAACCGGCTCGCGGGACAACCTCACCTGGGGCTATCTCGGCGCCGCCGCTTTGATGATCTTGGCCGCAGCGACGGAAGCGAAAATCGGCGTCGCTGCAGAACGCAAATCGCTAGAGACGATCACTGCTCCACTATCCAGTCGTGAGTAGCTTACGACCAATTGTCTTTTGATAGTTCTGGCCATCGTTCTGGCGAACGCTGTGCTGATATTTACTAGTCGTGTAGAGCCAGATTATGCGGCCTCTGAGCGAGTCACTACACCGCGCAGATTGCTGTAGAGGTTCGCCGTTCCCTCTAACATGGCCATCCCCTTGGTCTTAGCAGCCGTTATACCCTTGGAGAACTTCGTCCCCAGTTCTTCACGCAGCTCAGCTCCGGCTTTAGGGGCGAATAAAGCGCCTAGACCGACCCCGACGGTTACTCCAACAGCAGCACCAGTCAGTGCGCCGATGGTCGTGCCAACGGCCGAACCCGCCAAGAAAGCAAATTTGAAACCTTTGACATTTATTTTGAGCAATTTCGTAATCATCATCAGCCTGTCTCCCTTATTGAAAATTCCATATCCAAAATGTATCTGTACCAGACAGTCGTCATCGAACATTGGAGGATGAGATGGTGACTGAGTAGGAATAGTTCCCGACTGCCTGCAACCACAGGGGGCATGCTGGCACATTCTCACGCTCGTAACATTCATCCCTACGGACGATGCGCGCCAGGGCAAAATCGGCGTTGCCGCCCTTGTCGACGAATAATTCATTCTTGATGCAGATGCGACCATCGAATCAATGCCAGACAATATAAGCAGTAAAGTCACTCACTATAATTGTGGAGCTTTTATGAAAGTACTTATCGCCATTGATTGTTCCGGTTTCGCCATACAGGTGCTCGATTACGTGACCAAAAGAGACTGGTCAAGCAATACTGAATTTAGATTGGCTACTTTTGTGCAATCGCACGCTCATTGGACCACTAAGCACCAATTGCTTCATCAATGTCAATTGATTATTGATGAGAGAGTAAAATACCTGGCTCAAAAGTTGCCCAAGACCAAGGTAAGCGGTGAGGTGGTAGAAGGCAGCCCGGCGACTTTGATCACCGAAACAGCTAACGAATGGCATGCCGATTTGATTGTCATTGGCTCGCATGGTGATACCGGTGCCCGCCAAGCCCATATCGGCAGCGTTGCAGCGGCAGTGGTAAATCATGCCCCATGCACAGTCGAAGTCGTTAAGGTGAGAGTAGCCGAACCTCAAGATCAGCCGACTGACGCCAAGCTTGTTCATTCCTGATCTGTCGTCCAATGCCGACGCCATCACTAAACGCTAGCCGATTCAAAATAAATTGCACCGGATGATCGAAAAGGTTCGGGGAAAACTGACTGCCATATGCACTGCATTTGGTGCGTACTCACAGAAGAGCTTAGTGATACGTCAAGAAAGGTTGCTGGAGAATCTCAGCTGTGGCAACGTAAATGATTGTCACAGCTTAAGTTGGCAACTTTGGCCCGGGTTATCAAAGGCATTAAATAAAGCACTGATCAATTGAAACTTAAGTTGCAAGGAGATACTGAGATGTCTACGTACAAAATGACTGAGATTGTCGGCACTTCGCCCAAGAGCTTTGCCGATGCCGTTCAAGAAGGTGTCAAGAGAGCAGGAAAAAATCTGCGCAACTTGGGCTGGTTTGAGGTTGTCGAGCAGCGCGGACTGATCAAAGACGGACAGGTGGCTGAATTTCAAGTGACGATCAAAATCGGCTTCAAACTCGAAGATTAGGTGCCAAAGATGCGATCGCCAGCATCACCAAGCCCCGGCACGATGTAACCATGTTCATTAAGCCGCTCATCAATCGCTGCCGTCATGATTTTGACGTACGGAAACTTCCTTAGCACTCGCTCGATTCCTTCCGGTGCCGCCACATAGCTAATTAGATGAATGAAACTGACATTCAGCTTGGCGAATAAATCAATGGCAGCCACAGCTGAGCCGCCGGTCGCCAGCATTGGATCAAGAACATATACACGACAGTCGCTCGGCAGACTGTCCGGCAGCTTGGCATAGTAGGAAATGGCCTCAAGTGTCTCTTCATCGCGACGCAGTCCGATGTGATAAATGCGAGCAGTGGGCAGAATTTTTTGCGCCGCTTCGGCTAAAACGAGCCCTGCTCGCAAGACTGGCGCTAAGATCACATAATCGGTTAGAACAATACCTTTCGCTGGTCCCATCGGCGTTTCGATTGAGACTTCTCGCGTGCCCAAATCACTCATCGCTTCATAAATGAGCAGTTGCCCCATTTCACCCGCTCGCAGCCGAAATTCGCCGGATGGAGTACGGTGATCGCGGATTCTTGTCAACAATTCCTGAACCAGTGGATGGTTCGAAACCTTTACGCTTGTTGTGGTCTTCATCCTGCCTAAACCTGCCCTAAACCTGCCCTAAACCTGCCCTAAACCTGTCTCTACCTGTCTCAACTTATTTAAACTGTCTCATCAGACCGCGCACCTAAGCACTGCTTATGTAGCAACCACGCCAGCGAATGCCTGAGCCTCGGACCGCGCCCATCGATCAGCCTCAAGTATATCCTCAAGACCAGGCTCAGGTGTGGGCTTGTGTCTATCTAAAACGCGCTGAATACAAACTGGAATGTCGGTGAAGGAAATTTTTGCTTCCAGAAACATACCTACAGCAATTTCGTTTGCGGCATTGAGGACACAGGGCAAAGTATCGTCACATCCGGCAACCTCTCGCGCCAAGCGCAAGCAGGGAAATTTTTCTAAGTCCGGCTCTTCAAATGTCAGCTTGGCGACTGCAGTCAAATTCAGACGCGGCGCGCGTTGTGAAAAGACGCGGTCGGGATAAAAAATCGCATAATGAATCGGCAAACGCATATCCGGTACCCCCAGCTGCCCAACGATCGAGCCATCGATAAACTCAACCGCCGAATGCAAAATTGATTGAGGGTGGATGACTACTTCGATTTGCTCCGGCGATACTGCAAAGAGCCAGCGCGCCTCAATTATTTCCAATCCTTTGTTCATCATTGTGGCCGAGTCGATGGTGATCTTCTTGCCCATCGACCAGTTAGGATGTTTGAGGGCATCATCTACGGTGGCATTCTTAATCTGGTCTTTCGTCCAAGTTCTAAACGGTCCGCCCGATCCAGTCAAAATGAGCTTGGCGATCTGACTATGTTTCTGAGACATCGGCTGCGCATCAGCTAAAGATTGAAAGATTGCCGAGTGCTCGCTATCAATCGGCACAATACTGGCGTTGTATTTCTTGAGCAGCGGCACAACCAGACTGCCGGCCGCCACCAGAGTCTCTTTATTGGCTAAAGCAATTGTCTTGCCTTTTTTTATCGCGGCAATGGTCGGTTTCAATCCCAAAAAACCAACGACAGCAGTGACGACAGTTTGCGCCTTTGGGTGGGCAGCCACTTGTTCTAATCCCGCCTCTCCATATTCAATACGGCACTCGGTGTGGCAGTCGGTGTTGCATTGCGCATCGCCCGAATTGCTGGCATGTGACCCACGTCTGACACGGCTGTCTTGCAAAAGTCGCTTCAATTCCTGCGCATCGTCGGCGGTCGGCACAGATACTAAATCTGGTTGAAACTCTTGTATCTGCCTGGCTAGTTCTGGCAGATTCTTGCCGCCGGCAGCCAGCGCCACAACTTTGACCTTGTCTTTGTGCGACTGGACAATATCGAGAGTCTGTTTACCGATCGAGCCGGTTGAACCAAGTAGACTTATATGTTTCAAAGTGCGCCTGAGTTAAGAGACAGCTAGATCTTACTATGCTCATCCGGCGAGCGGGTTTTGCCAAACATCGACGTCTTTTCAAAGTCCGTTGCAGGTAGACGTGATCTTCTTCATATTGGCCAAGGCAACCTGGATTTGAATATCTTGCCACCGGGCAATGTCTAACGAGTTGCCGATGATATAACCACCGTACATCATTGATCCTAGCTGTCGAAACGGATTGGCAGCGCCGGTGGGTGATTTTGCAGCCACCCGCATCGCTGCCTCGTTTTGCTTCTTCGCTTCCTCGAGTCTCTGCTTTATCCTGTCGACGGTAGCCGCTTTAGTGTTTTGATTCGCTCCATAGCATTGCGAAAGCAATCGCATAGACTGCAAAATCCCAATCCCGCCAAGATCGATGCCAACAAAAGGATTGCTTTTGTCCATTCCCTTCAGCGTGCCTTCCAGATCATCGAGCTTTGTCCCGGCGATTTGACTCATTCTGCCGGCGAAGGCGATTGCCGAGCCGCCGTTGTAGCTAGGTACTTCTATTACTGGCCCATCAAGAAGCTCTGTCAAAGAAGACTGGATCTGGTCGTTAACCAGGGTAATGCGTTTGTCTGCCGCAGCGCTTTTATCGCGCACTAAGTAGAGCTGGGGCTCGCCCACCGGCTGGTTATTGTTGTTAACACGATAAATACTAATTTGGCCCAACTGGTCCGGTATCTTGAACGTAGGAAGCTGTCCGGTGGCAAAGTTGCCCTGGTTGTCGAAATGTCGCACGATGGCGTTGACACCGTTTGCTTGCTGGGCAGAAACAACATCGAAGGAACCTGTGTCTGGTACAAGAATCTGAAGCTTTTCGACGTTCTCTTGTACTAGCACCTCGCCAACATTAAAGTTCCGATCCAATAATCGCGAGTATGTAACGCTTTTTTCGATCGGCGGCTGCTCGTTGGATTTTCCTGAAGGCTGCACAGCCCGGGCTTCCGGTTTCTGCATCTGAGCAAGCAGCTCCGGTTGTGTTTCAGAAGTTGAGGTAGCAGTTTTCGACCCCGATCCCCAGACCTGGTCTGTTGTGAACTGTTGCAGCTTCGAGCTGGGCGCGCTCGACGAAGAACCAGGTTCAACCACCACATCCGGATTCAGCAAAGAGAACTCTCTAGCCACGATTTGGCACACTCCTGATTGTAGGAGCAAGCTATCGTATTTGGGAGCGGGCGGTCAATGTGGCGAATACGAAGGTCTGCCAATTTCAATCGGCATCAACTAAAATCCGCCGGCTTGTCTTTGCCGGTTTCGCCTGGATCGTCATCGTCCGGTAACTCAATTGGTTGATTCAGTTTGAAATCAGACGCATTAATCCCGGCGAGAAACTCTTTGAATTCCTGCCTTTCCCTTTCTTCTAGTTCCGGATCTTGCCTTCGATTCTTGCCCGTCAGCCGGCTCCGTGAACCGCGAATTTTCTCGCCTTCTTGTTGATTGCCGACTTGTTGACCGTTAGCAAGATTTTCGGCCGCACTAATATCCACGCTCGCTTGAGCAACGATTTCCGATGCCACCAATACAGGTGCGCCGACAATCGTCGCCAAGGCTATGGCGTCTGATGGCCTGGCATCAATTTTCATCACCGATTTGCCGTCTTTGTCATTCTTTGGCGCCAAAACAATCGCCGCTATATACGTATCATCTCGGATATCTTCAATTTCGATCTCCTTAACCACATAGCCGAACTGTTTGATCACCGACAACACTAGCTCGTGCGTCAAGGGGCGGCGAGAATGAACATTATTGGCTGCCAAAGTGATGGCCCGCGCCTCCGGTAGGCCGATCCAGATCGGTAAAGCTCGCTTATTTTCCGGATCGCTCAATAAAACAATCGGGGCGCCAGTTTGCGCATCTACTGCAATTGCCCCTACTCGCATCTCAATCATTGTCATCATTTCTCCTGGCGGGCAAAAGATAAGAACACAGCAGTCGAAAAGTCGAATCTACTTACATGCGTATGCTTATTTCTTGTGCACTTATCAATTTCATCTTAGCCAAGATTTGAGTCAAAGATCGGTCCGTAACCTTTCTTTCACTTTAGCTCTGCCGGTCTGTCTTGATGGCGCTCAACCGTCAGGCGTAAGCACCCCAAGAGTGCGGGCATTAGACACTTTTCGGGAGGAAATTACCCGAACCGCTAGTTGCCCATCAACCATTTCGGCTCTTGTTCTTATGTCACGCCAGGATCTAAAGTCTCGTCCTGGGAGTTCAGCATCCATCGCCTGCAAGTGGGCAGCATGCGTGACAAACGAGTTCTCAGGGACTGGCCCTGGGCCTCCTCCATTGATCAGCCCTGCCAGTCCGCCACTTTCCGCAAAGACCGGGCTGCCCGAAGTACGCGGTAGAGCCGGCAACGATGTTCTAAATTTAGCCACCAATGCGTGACGAATGCTGCTTGGACTATCTTCGGGAAAAGACCTTCGGGACATAAGAAATCGAGCGCGGTTTGCAACAAAGCTGGGTTTGTCACCGTTCAACAAGCGGAGGGTCTCGTCGGAAACATGAAATCGCAGGATCTGCTGATTGCGAGATCCGTACCCAAGTACAGGATCGTTGAAGCCATCAATGTAGCCAATAGACCTAAGGACCCTGCTGTTCGCGATCTCCGCACTTGAGGCCCAATGCACCGCTCTTATGCTGAGCACTTCGGGCATCCTGAGAATTTGCAAAATAGCCAGATCTGAACCCTTGTCTCGAGCAACCAGGCCTGTCGCTAACTCAGTTCCATCCCACAATTTTATTCGCGGCGTCAGACCGGCTAAGCTTCCACCGAGGACATGGTAGCTTGTGGCGATCCGTCCGCTATATGACGTAATTACCCCCGTGCCATTGCCATTGCGGCCGTAAACTTGCACCACAGCATGGCTATAGTCTCCGTAAATTTTGCCGGTAGGGGTTTCCGTAGGACATTTTCGCTCTAGAACCTCGACCCCTGTCCCTTGTCGTTCAAGCACAGGAACGTATCGCCCCTCGTATGCAGGCTCGACTTCGCTTTCGAAGGCACGACGAGGAACCAAGACTCGCCGAACTTGGCTTTCATTACTAAATAAGGCAACCTGACCACTGGTGCTGCGCTTCCCGAGCATTTCCTCAACCTGAACAGAGGGCCGCAATGCCGCGCTTTGTTCTTCCGCTTCGCGAGCAACATCTGCCATGAGCCGGCCGGCACCCTCGGTCAATTCGGGCGCTTTTCCGCGAGTGACAACTAAGGCACCGACGGCCAACGATGCAGTCCAGAGAGCCTTTTGATGGCTTTGCAGCCAACATTCTAAGCCGTTACATGAAGGCTTAGTAGCATCTGTAAACCGTTGGTTGACGACGGTTTGGTCTAATCGAAACTCCGAAACTGACACCTACGAATCCTCAGTACCAGGTCTACAATTTAAGGCGAATTAGATATATCCTGCACTCGGGAAAATACGTAGGCTGGGCCCTTACTGTCATTAATTTCTGTCAGGGCGGGTGAGACAACTCAAATGTACGGCGGTTAACTTTGCGGCAAAATTAAAGATTATGGATACAAGTGCGCTCGGCAAAGCTTTAGTGTTTATCGGATTGCTCGTGATGAGCCTCGGATTGGTCTTCGTCATGGTCCCTAAAGTGCCGATCTTGGGCAAATTGCCTGGCGATTTCGTTTATCAATCTGGCAATATCAAGGTCTATGCGCCATTGGCCACCTGTTTCTTGGTCAGTCTGTTGATCACCATTGTCTTGAACCTGATCATTGGTCGCAAGTGAACAAGTTCAAATACATTCTGCTCTCGCTTTTTCTCCTAACGCACAGCGTGATTGCACCCGCCAATTGCGCTGACAGCCAAAATGCCAAATTGCAGACTCCACTCAAAGTGGGCTTCATTCTGGTCGGCGCCGCAAGCGATCTCGGCTGGAATTACGAACACGATCAAGGCCGGCAGTATCTCGAGAAAGCGCTGAGCGGTCAGGTAGAAACGAGCGTAGCGGAGAATGTGCCGGAGAGCGCGGAAGCCGAGCGAGTCATGGAAAAAATGATCGGTCAGGGTAATCGTCTCATTTTCTCGACTTCGTACGGTTACCTGGAACCAACCCTACGGGTCGCCGCACGCCATCCGGATGTCATTTTTATGCAATGCCAGCGTTCAGCATCAATGAAAAATGTTGGCACTTATTTCACCAACGCGTCCGATCTGGAATATGTCGCCGGTTACGTCGCCGGCCGCCTGACAAAGAAAAACAAATTGGGCTATGTCGGCGGCCATCCGGTGCCGGTGGTCATTGCTTGCATAGATGCTTTTGCCCTGGGCGCTCACGCAGCCAATGCCAAAACCAGAGTAAAAGTTGTCTGGAACAACAGTTGGTCTGATCCGGCCAACGAATCGGAAGCAGCAAAAGGTCTCATCGATTCCGGCGCCGACATGATCACGTCCCAGTTAAGCACGTCGGCGACCGTAGCAAAAGTCAGTGAAAAAGAAGGCGCCTTAAGTAGCGCGTTTGGTTCGGACCTTCACTCCGTCGCGCCAAAAGGATGGCTCGTCAGCCCGGTTTTCAACTGGGGACCTTTGTATGTAAAAATCACCGAATCGGTAATCAAACAAGATTGGAAACCCAGCAACGATGTCTATTCTCTCAAGGATGGATATGTTCATTTGTCTACTTTTGGTCCAGCTGTATCGCCTAAATTGAAAGAGGAGGCCAAGTCAGTTGCCGACAAAATCGCATCCGGTCAAATTCTTGTCTTTGCCGGTCCGCTCAAAGATCGCGATGGCGTAGTGCGCGTCCCGGCCGGCAAGAGTTTAGACAGTAAGACGCTGGAGACGATTAACTGGCTGGTGCCAAACGTTGACGGATCGCTGCCCAAGCGGTAGAGCAAAGCCAAATCCAGACTGCTTCTAGAAAGTGTGCAACCTCGTGCAGGCAATCCAGCCGAGTTCATGGATTGCTCGATCGATTGTCCATCCCTTGCGCACCGCTAAATCCATAGCAATAATCGATTGCTCAAGATCAAGGAAATTCTCTTCCATCAAATGCACGCAACGCAGAGCGCTGGTCATTGCGCTTTCCGAAACAAGTTCAGCATCCACCAATATCCTTGCGGCCAGAAGGGCTTGATTGTGGTTGTCGTCTTTAAGCATCTCCTGCACTTCTTTGGGAATATCCGCCAGACGCAACAGATCTGCAACAAGAAGCACTTCGATGAGCAATACAGACATATTCTTCTGAGACTTACTGATCGCAATTTCGGCAACCGATCTGGCTATAGAGTAGTTTTCCTTTAGGGCTGAGATTGCCGCAATAGCCCACGCAGGTTTAAAAGTTCTGTTATCCAACATTTCCTGCAAGGCGACAGCCGCTATCACTATTTGCGGCTCAATCAGGAAAGATTCGGTCAGGGTTTCACCAACGAATTTAGCTTTGATAATTGATTGATAGAGCGCTTCCACCAACTGCTGTTCTGTAATCTTGTTGGCTTGAGTAAGCAGCTCACCCAGCATCAAAGTCCGTTTTACAACTGCCCTTGCATATCCACGACTGGACATCGGTTTGAGCTTTTGTTCTCTTTTCAGAGCAGCCTTTATCGCCTCTATTGCTACTGCCCGATCCAATGACCTTTCTCGTATAAATTGCTGCGAGGCCAGAGCTGTATTGATGATGGCGGTAGAAACAATCGCCAGCAAAGAAAGAACGTGCCCAAGCGGCAGAGCGGTGCGAGCGTTGGTCTCTAAGCACTCTTCTAATTCGTCTTTGCTGATCACGCCAGCATCCAGCAATAATTGCCCCAACCTGTTTGTTTGCACGTCAGCCGGCTGGGCGAAGCCAGCTCTCACGAAAGCTTCATCGAGCGTAGTACCTTCTTTAGAGGCAATGCTCAATACCTTCGCGCCAACTTCAAAAGGCATCAAGTCTTCATTTACCAGCGATTGAATATCCAGAGCAAGACGCATTTGACGATCCGTCAAATGCCCGGTCAAAACGAGAGCCTTGCCAAGCGGCAGTCCGCTCTCCACAAAGCTCTTGGCCGTGGCGGCGATTGAGTTGGAAGGCAGCAATCCCGATTGAGCCAAGAGATCGCCAAGGGGAGCCGGTTTTTTTGTTTGAGTCATGCGTTATTTCTACCAGACGAAACTCAGCTTATCAACAACCTTTTTGCCACTTGCGTAGTAGTTGACTTGCTAGTTAGACCGGTATGCGATGACCAAATGCCGATCAATACTGCTCCTTCAGAGAGAGTACTGTCGACTCACCTGAGCCCCATGATAGAAAATCTTCTCGAATATCTTTCAATTTGCCTGAGCTAACAGGGCTCACGTTTTACAACGATTCCGTGCAATTCTTCTTTCGCCGTTACCTAATAAGAAGCCACACAGGCTGTCAATTATCTTTCCACCGCTGTTAGAAAATCTCGAAGTTTTTCTAACAGCCAGAAAGAATTGAAAAAAAGCCGTACCCGATCTGCTCATCAAATCAAGGCCTTCTTGACTTCATGCGAGCCAATCTCACCTGATCAGTCTCGATCGTTACTCTTTGAATTTAATTTCCGCATGCAGCCGTTTGGTAAACTCCTCGGGCGTAAGCAAGCCTAGATCACCAAAGCGTCGATGCCGAATGGAGAGTTGACCGTTGGCGGCTTCTTTGTCGCCGATCACGACCATGTAGGGAACTTGCTCGACTTGTGCTTCCCGAATTCGATAATTCATCGTCTCCGGACGAGCATCAAGTTCAACGCGAATGTCGTGCTCTTTCAGCATTTTCATCAGGTGCTCGGCATTTTCGTGATGGCGGTCCGAAATCGGTATCACAACCACTTGCGTTGGAGCCAGCCAGAGTGGAAATACGCCAGCATAATGTTCAATTAAGCCACCGACAAAACGTTCAAGTGAACCGAGCACTGCTCTGTGCACCATAATCACCCGATGCTTGTTGCCATCCTCGCCGACATAGTTGACGTCGAAGCGGGTGGGCAAATTCAGATCAACCTGCACGGTTGGCCCTTGCCATTCGCGTCCAATCGCATCGTAGAGTTTAAGGTCGATTTTCGGCGCGTAAAAAGTGCCACCACCTTCATCGATACCATATTCCATCTTGCGCGACTTCAACGCATTTTCCAGAGCACTGGTAGCCATTGCCCACTCTTCTTCCGTCCCTATATAAATCTCCGGACGAGTAGATAAATAAGCTTTATATGTGTAGCCGAATGTTTTCATTAAGTGGTCGATGAGGTCGAGAATGCCGTTTATCTCACTCTCTAACTGTTGAGGAGTACAAAATATGTGCGAGTCGTCCTGAGTAAAACCACGTACGCGCAGCATTCCATGTAATACACCTGACCGCTCGTAACGATAGACAGTACCTAATTCGGCAAAACGCAGCGGCAAATCGCGATAGCTACGCAATTTCGACTTATAGATCATGATGTGCCCGGGGCAATTCATCGGCTTGGCCCGATAAGGCTGTCCATCTATATCCATAGCCGAATACATATTCTCGCCATAGCTTTCCAGGTGGCCGCTGATTCGATATAACTCTTCGCTGGCAATGTGTGGAGTGAATACGAATTGATAGCCCCTTAGTCGATGCTCGGCTCGCCAAAAATCCTCAATGGTAGTACGGACAGTGGCAAGCTTCGGATGCCAGAAAATCAGCCCTGGTCCTACCTCTTCATGAGTAGAGAAGAGATCCAGTTGCTTTGACAGTTTGCGATGGTCGCGCTTCTCTGCTTCTTCCAGCTTATGCAGATAAGCATCAAGATCGGCCTTGGTCCACCAAGCTGTAGCATAAATACGCTGCAGATGATCTTTCTTCTCGTCACCGCGCCAATACGATCCTGATACTTTCAAGAGCTTAAATGTCTTGATATGTCCGGTAGAAGAGAGATGCGGACCGCGACAGAGATCATTCCAGATCGTCTTGCCTTCTTTGTTTTGCATCAAATATAGAGTCGGGTTGTCAGCTTTGTGCTCTTCCAAAAGCTCTGCTTTGAACTTTTCGCCCTGATTGTGAAATTCGGCCAATTGCTTTTCTACATCTGGGATGTAATAGCGGACAATCCTTTGATTCTCCTTAGCGATGCGCACCATTTCGTTCTCTATTTTTTCGAGATCTTCTGGTGTTAGCGGGTGGTCGGGAATATCAAAGTCATAATAGAAACCGTCTTGAATAGTCGGCCCAATTGCAATCTTCGCTTGAGGAAACAAGTTCTGTACTGCTTGGGCCATGACATGCGCCGTCGAATGCCGCAATAACTCAAGAGAATCATCGTCCTTGGCGGTGAGAATTTTGACCGTATCACCATCAGCCAACGGCATGAAGAGGTCGCTCAATTGGCCGTTGATGCGAGTGCCCACAGCTTCGCGATAAAGTTCCTTCGAAATCAGCTTGGCCAAATCGGCACCGGTTGCGCCTTTTTCCAATTGTTGAATCGAGCCGTCAGTCAGCTTGACTGTGATCTGGCCGTCTGGCTGTGGCACCTTGTCACCTCCGCCCGTGCGTTCAACTTCCGTTAGCTTAGCCATGGAACACGCTCCTATAGAGTAATGGCATTTTAACAGGCGCATTACGGCTTGGGTCAGCTTATTTCCCTATGCAAAAATTTGCAAATACGTTGGCGATAACTTCTTCCGAAACTGTTTCACCGCAGACTTCGGAAAGTTGATCTATGGCGCTCTTCAAATCTGTAGCCAGACAGTCTTGTGGCATGTTACTGGCAAGCGTCTCCCTAACCAAACTGAGCGAGTAAATCGCTTTTTCGCATAGCTCACTTTGCCGAACATTAAGCGAACCGCCAGTCTCTTTCAATTGTTGGTCGTTCACCACCCACGCTTCAATCCAGTCGGTTAATTGCTCTAGATTTTCGCCAGTCTTTGCCGATATCGCCATGCGGGTAAGAGCGTTTTCTGTTGCCTCTAAGAGCTTTGCCTCTGCGCTGGCCTCAGTTTTTACTGATGGCCAACCACTGGCCGATGGACCAGCAAATTGATGACGTGATTCACCAAGTGGGAGAGTAAAGCTGAAATCAGGTCGCAGATCCACTTTGTTGCCAAGCGCAACGAACGGCTTTTGGCCGATCATTTCCATGATCAAGTAATCGTCTTTCGTCCAGGGTGAACTCAAATCGCAAAGATAAAAGACAACATCCGCCAGATCAACCGCTTTGCCCGAGCGCTCGATGCCTATCTTTTCAACTCGATCATCGGTCGAGCGGATGCCGGCTGTATCGGTGAGAATGACCGGAATGCCGTTTATGTCCAATAGCTCTTCCAACGAGTCTCTAGTCGTCCCCGGCATATCAGTAACAATCGCCCGCTCGAATTTCAAGAGTTGATTGAGCAGACTTGATTTACCGGCATTTGGCTTGCCAACAATCGCTACTTTCAGTCCATCCCGGAGGAATCTTCCGGTTCGAGCAGTGTCTGCGAGCCGCCTTAAATTGCTGGTCGAATGAAGGAGGATTTGTTCAATATCGTCGAGCGCCATCTCACCTACCTCTTCGGGGAAGTCGATGCCGGCAACGATTCGTGATAACAACTCGAGCAATTTTTGACGAACACCCCTTATTTGCTGTCCTAACTCGCCACTGAGAGCGGAAACAGCTAAACGGCTCTGGCGCGAGGTTTTCGCTTGAATCAGGTCATAAACCGCTTCCGCTTGGGTGAGGTCGATCCGCCCGTTGAGAAACGCTCGCTGCGTAAATTCTCCCGGGCGTGCAATGCGAGCACCACTTAATATGCAAGCGGTGAGGATTTCGTTAGTGACAACACTACCGCCGTGACAATTAATCTCGATCAGGTCCTCGCCGGTATAGCTGTGAGGAGATTTGTAGGGAATAACGATGACCTCATCAATTACGGATCGCGAAGCGACATCCCTGATGTAGCCGTGCATAGCGAAGTGGCTGGACCAAACCGTAGTATTTTTGGTGTTGCTTGCACTCTCAGCGCTCTTGGTCGGGGTGAAAATCCGCTGCCCAATCGTCCAGGCATCCTTGCCAGACAGGCGCACGATAGCGATGGCGCCCATGCCGGCGGCTGTCGAGATGGCCACGATCGTGTCGTCAGAAATGATCATGTTCGCGAAATTTTCTTCTGGAATCTTGCATTATCACACAACATTGTTGGCTAGACCGTCTCTGCGTCTCTGCTGGAGATGTTAGTTGAACGACTTATTCAAGCTACTTGAACTTCACCGTCAAGCACGGTATATTCCGCAATTGTTTCAAGTGCTTAACGGCATTGAGTGACCCTGTCCGATCCATTCTTTAGGTTAGGAAGAACAATGAACAAAGCAGAACTAGTAAACGCAATCGCTGGAGCCACTGGACAAACCAAAATTCACGTACAGAATTCAGTTGCTGCCATGCTGCACACATTGACGGCAGCGCTGGCCAAAGGTGACAGGGTAACCCTAGTTGGATTCGGCACCTTCGAGCGCCGTCACCGCCAAGCACGCACCGGTGTCAATCCGCAAAATCCGAAGCAAAAGCTCCGGATCGAAGCGGCGAGAGTGCCAGTGTTCCGTGCTGGGCAAGAGTTGAAGGACGTTGTTGACGGTCGGGCTAAGTTGCCTGCATTGCCCCATGGCGTCGCCGCCTCGACACCCAAGAAAGCAGCGGCCAAACCGAAAGCCGCTGCCAAGAAGAGTGGCGGCAGCAAAAAGTCCAAGAAGAGAAGATAAGCAGTAAAAGGCAGCATGCATAGAGGGAGCGGCAGCGCTCCCTTTATTTTATGCTCTCTCGGCTTGTCCCTGAAATTTAAGGCAAAGCAGGAGGAGCGGTTCCACCAACAGCCGTGGCGCTAGCCGTGTTCAGAGCATTGGCTGGTGCATAAAAGAGCTTTTGAATCGCGGCCTGAAAGCCACTGGCCGCTGGCGAAAGAGCAGTAGGTCCAACCGGATGGCCCATGAAGTTGTAGACTCCCGCCACAATAATCGCCACGTAGCATAAACATGTAGCGTATTCCACTATCGCGCTGCCATTTTGCTTACGTCGGCGCCGCCTGACAGCGGATCTTCTGTATCTTGCCTTGAGCATGCTAACAGCCTCGGTCGGGTTCTATGTTAGACATCCCACATTACTATGAAATTTTTGTGAGAACGCAGATTTTGTCAGGGTCTAAAGAGCCATCGGCAAGAGAGCTCGGACGTTGAAAATTGAGATTACGGTCCCTGGACAAAGGACTTCAGTCTGAATCTCAGAAAGGTTAAGACGATCAGATTGCTCAGCGCATGGGCCAGAATCGGCGCCCAAAGGGAGCCGGTGAAGATCAAGAGCCAGCCAAGAAATAACGCCGCCGCAAAAGCCCATATTCCGTAAGGTAAATGGCGAAGGCTGGGACAATGAAAAACAGCAAAAAACATACTGGCCGGAACCAATCCCAATTGGGCTTGAATAACGCCTCGAAAGAAAACTTCCTCGCAAAAGCCGGAGACTGCCGCCACGAGCAAGATGTCCAGGAAAGTAAAGGTGGCGAACAAGGGCGCCACCTCGTCCAAGATTATGGCTCTCAGCTGCTCGAGCCATTTGAACGAAGATGCGAATCGCTTGGCCAGCCAGAGTAAGAAGAAACCGCTTGCCGCTGTCACTAAACCCGCCAACAGGCCAGTTGTCAGCGCCAGCCTGCTGGCGACGAATAAAGGCATCAGCGGCAAATCAGCAAGTTGGCTCCAGAACGTTGCTACTAGGAGTAAAACCGCCTCTACGACTACTGTGATATTCAGAATCACTACCCGATCGAGCGCTTTATTCTGCATTCGATATGACGACCTCCGCTTTCAATAACCAGTGTTCCCCCAAGCAGGAAGTCAAATTTTGCTTGCCTTCAGGATCTTCAGGAGCAATCTCGGCCGCATGTGCCGGCTTGCAAAGCGCAATCAGGGCATCGTTGTAGACTGCCAAAATTAGCTTACCTGAAGCCAGGTCATCCTCGCTCAATCGATTGTTAGATAATCTAAGCCTTTGTCCGGTGATGAGCAATTTTCGCTCTGCCGCCGAAACTTCCAATAACTGGCAATCTTGATTCATGCTGAGCGGCCGCTGAGGTGGGATTAAATGCTGATATAGATCTTGGCGATTGACTTCACCGGTCAAAGAGATTGCCGTTTGAATGGCAAACGGTCCGGATTTCTCCCGCAGGAGCGCATGTAAATGCGCTTGAGTACCCAGTTTTTCGCCAAGGTCGCGAGCAATTGATCGGATGTACGTACCAGCACCACAGGCGATGCGCAGTGTCAAGATCGGATGCGCATAGTCAAGAAAGTCAATTGAGTGAACTAAAACCGGGCGCCGCTTGACGCCCTCGACAATTTTTCCACTGCGAGCTAATTCGTAAAGACGCTTGCCTTGATGGTGGACAGCGCTAAAGGCAGGTGGCAGCTGACTGAATTGACCGACGAAAGCGCTCAGCGCTTGTTCGATTTCCGCTTTAGTAAACTTCAGCTCTTTAGTTTCACGAACAATGATCTCACCTTCCTTATCGTCGGTTGTTGTACTGGCACCCAGATAAATTTCGGCCAGATAAATTTTGTCGTTCGCTAGAAAACGCAAAAGCCGGCAGGCAGAGCCAATGGCAATGGGTAAGACACCGGCAGCTAATGGATCAAGCGTGCCACCGTGCCCCACGTGCTTTAGCTGCAAGACCTTGCGCACCCGATTGACCACGTCATGAGATGTCATGCCGGCTGGCTTATTGATATTTAGGAAGCCTATCGCAGTCCTCTCGTCGGCCCGCTGTGCCACTGCCTTCTAAACTTCGCCTCGCGAGATTTTACCTAAGAGTTCGGACACTTTAGCGCCACGCTCTAGAGAGTCGTCCAATTTGATGGACAGCTCCGGTGCGAAACGCATTTGCAAGCGCCGACAAAGCTCGCCACGAATGTAGCCAAGCTCTTCATTCAGCGCTGCCATGGTCCCTTCTCTTTGTTCATCGGTACCATAGACCGAGACAAAGATCCGAGCCGAGCGGCAGTCAGAAGTGCATTCGACATCGGTGATGGAGACGATACCGCCAATACGCTCGTCTTTGATGTCGCGAAGGATCATATCCGACAATTCCCGCTTAATTTGCTGCGATACTCTCTCCGATCTTTGTCCTGCCATATAGCACTTCCTTTTTGGCGCGATCCCTCAAGCGATACACCAACCAAAGCAGCTGATTTGCGCCAGGCCTAACCAGCATCTAAAAGAACATTTCAAGTTCTAGTGATTTCGCGCTTCGTTTCCTGAATGACATAGCAATTGACTTTGTCGCCCTCCTGAACATCGTTGAACTTATCGAAGCTCATGCCGCATTCAAATCCCTGGGCCACTTCTCGAGCATCATCTTTAAAGCGCTTCAATGTATCCAATTTTCCTTCGTAAACTATTAGCCCATCCCGCTCGATTTTGACAATACTGCCTCTTTGCACTTTGCCGGCAGTGACCATACATCCGGCGATGGTCAGATTCTTGCCGAACTTGAACGTCTGTCGGACTTCGGCGGTCCCGATATGAACTTCATTTCTGGCAGGTTGGATCAAGCCTTGGATCGCCTTTTCCAGATCATCGGTGATCTGGTAAATAATGTTGTAAGTTCGAATGTCAACTCCGGCTACCTCTGCTACCTGCTTTCCATTTTGATCCGGTTGTACATTGAAGCCGATGATGATCGCTTCGGAAGAGGCCGCAAGATTGACATCATTTTCGGAGATGTCACCAGATGCGGTGCGCAAGACCCGTACTTGTACTTCTAATCCGCTGAGTTTTTTGATCGATTCAGCGATTGCCTCGGCCGTACCTTGCACATCAGCCTTTACGATTACATTCAAATCTTTGACTTCACCGCGCTCAAGCAGATCATGCAAGGACTCGAGGCTGACGTGCTGGGTTCGTCTATCGCCACCACCCAGTCTGCGAGATTCGACTAAGGCTTTAGCAGCAGATAGATCAGCAACTACTTCAAAGCGATCGCCTGCCTGCGGCACGGCGTCTAAGCCAAGCACTTCTACAGGCATCGAAGGACCAGCCGCCTTCACCCGCTCACCGCGGTCGTCATGCAGAGCGCGCACTCTGCCGGAAGCAGCACCGGCGACGATCAGGTCGCCTTCACGTAAAGTGCCATTTTCGACAAGCGCCGTGGCTACAGGACCTTTACCCCGAGATAGCTCAGCTTCGATGATTACTCCTATGGCTGGCTTATCGGGATTAGCCTTTAAATCTTCCACATCGGCAACAAGCAAAATCATTTCCAGAAGTTCATTCAGACCTGTCCGCTTCTTCGCAGATACTTCACAGGTGACAGTGCTGCCACCAAATTTTTCCGGCAGGAGACCATGCGTCATAAGTTGCGACAAGACGCGATCTGGATCAGCGTCAGCTTTGTCGATCTTGTTAACGGCAACAATAATCGGTACACCAGCTGCTTTCACGTGATCGATCGCTTCAATCGTTTGCGGCATAACACCATCATCGGCCGCAACAACAAGAATTGCTATATCAGTTGCTTTAGCGCCACGAGCGCGCATTGCTGTGAATGCTTCATGCCCCGGCGTATCTAAAAAAACGATCTGCCTGATCGCTCCATCTTCGCCCTCCACCTCGACATGATAGGCGCCGATGTGCTGCGTGATACCGCCGGCTTCTTGATCGGTGAGTTGGAATTTTGTCTGCCGAATCGCATCGAGAAGGCTGGTCTTACCATGATCCACGTGGCCCATAATCGTCACCACAGGTGGGCGGGTGACAAGAGCTGCCTGGTCGGCAGCCGACAATTCTTCCTCTGGCAGTTCAGCCGCTTCTTGCGGAGCGATTTCCTCTGTCAGGATCTCATACTCCATTTCTGCAGCTAATTCTTTCGCCAGTTCCAATTCAACCAATTGATTAACAGTGCGCATCACGCCTTTAGTCATTAAGCGTTTTATGATTTCTGTTTCAGGTACAGCCATTTTGTCTGCCAACTCGTTGACACTGAGGGCAGTGGTTAACGCGACAATCTTGGGTATTTCCACGGTGACCGTCGCCGGACGCGTCTTCTCCTCTTTCCGCACGATATGCCGCTCGGATGGAGCTGGCCGATGGCTCTTCGGCGGCCTGGGCTGAGTTGCTCGCGTGGACGGCGCGGCGATTCTAATCGGGACAGACGGTGTTACAGGTCTGACTACCTGCCCGCGTGCCGCTAATTCCTCAGGTTTGTCTTCGGGACTAAAGTCCTCTTCAACGCTTTCTGGTTCAAATGAAATCGTCTTCTCCTCTTTGCTAGCCGGAGGCGCTGCAATCGGGGGTACTAAAGGCTGCACTGCTTCGAAAACTTCCGGCTCGGGCTGCTTCTCCCGGCGGGCAGATTTGCTAATTGTTTCTGGATCATCAACAATCTTTGTTTGCACTGCAGCATCTCTTGTCCTGGCCTTGGCAGCGGGCACTTGAGGCTCGACAGGAGAACCGGCAGCAACCGCCGGCACGCTACTAGCAGCGGGCAAAACCGGGCTGCCTGGTTGGACAGCTGTGGTTACTGGGGTATGCACTGCTGCCGACGGCACAGAAGCATTGACAGCCTCTCCCGCCTCGGCGGGAACTTGAGGTATCGGACGATAACGGGATAAAACTCGCGGCTTCACTATTGGTGCTTGTGGAGTTGCTGCTGCTGGGGCGGATTTGGCAGCTGTTTTGGTTGCTGTTGACTTAGTCACCGGTTTCGCTTTCTCTTGTTCTTTTTGTTTTTTCTTACCGTAAGCAGCAATAAAACGTGCGACTGTATTGCCATCAATTGTGCTGGAGTGGCTTTTGATATCGTATCCAAGCTCGCGCAACGTAACGATAATGTCGTCATTAGCGATATTCATTCGCCGCGCCAGCTCATAGATTCGGACACGATCGTTCATGCACTGCTCTCCCGTCTCTCAGTATTTTGGCACGTTTTTAGCGCTTCTGTGCACTTAGTCGATATAACCTGGATAAGTTGTGGTTCAAGAGGCCAAGAGATCCGACGTTTGCTCTCAACACCTTTGATCCGTCGTCCCTCGAGAGCGTATTTTAAGCGGGTACTTTTCATTGCCTGATCCAGACAAACCGTTTGCCCACAGAGATATGCCGAACGCCCGGAAAGGTCTTTCCGCCCCTGGTTCAGCTCAACGCGTAGGGACGACGAGTCAACGGTCAATCGAATCATCTCGGCTTGTTGGCCGACACTTCGACAAATGGCACATACTCTTTCGCGGATACTCGATACCTCGGCTCTCACCCAACCAGCTATGTTTCCAGCACTTCATTGAGCGATCTAAAGGTGCCGCCAGCCTGACTTTCTGACTTGATATCGATTTTCCAATTGGTGAGCTTGGCGGCTAGCCTGACGTTTTGACCGCCACGGCCGATCGCTAATGAGAGTTGATCATCGGGCACTATTACCTCAGCACGTTTACCGCCCATTTCGGGTGAATCTTCGTAAAGGGCAACAGTGGTGATGCGAGCGGGGCTGAGAGCGTTCGATATGTAGTCGACAGGATCCGAAGAATATCTAATTACGTCGATTTTTTCGTTACGTAATTCGGCAACCACATTTTGAATGCGCACGCCGCGAGTACCGATGCAGGCTCCAACAGGATCGACGTCAGCATCATCGGAGTGCACAGCGATCTTGGTTCGGTAACCAGCTTCTCGAGCGATCGATTTTATCTCCACCGTACCGTCTTCAATTTCAGGCACATAAAGTTCAAATAGCTCCCGCACTAATTCCGGGTGCGCCTGCGAAACAATAATCTGCGGCACTCTGCCCGTATCACGCAACTCTAGTACATAAACCCTTACACGATTGCCAACGCGATAAGTTTCACCAGGCAATTGTTCGCGTGTCGGCATGCAACCTTCAACACGGCCGAGGTTGACGATCACATTGTTACGGCTGTTGGAGATTACTTCGATACGCTCAATTTGTCCGGTGGTACAAGAGCCTTTTCTTGCTTCGAACTCCTTCTTGATCAACTCTTTCTCTGCTTCGCGCAGTCGTTGAGTCATCAACTGTTTCGCGGTTTGCGCGGCAATGCGTCCGAATTCAGAAAAATCAGCTGGTGTCACTTCGATTTCCAAAACTTCACCGGCGGTGACGTCAGGAATCAAGTCTTGAGCGTCAGAAAGACTGATTTCATGATATTCATTAGAAACTTTGTCGACCACCTCTTTCGGCGCGAAAATGCCAATCTCTCCCGTCTCATGATCGAAAATGGCGCGTACGCCTTCGACATCGTGATCGGGAACCTTTTTCTTGTAGGCCGCTACGATGGCGTCGCAGACATAAGATATGAATTCTTCCTGCGGAATGTTCCGGTCACGCTCCAGCTCTTCTGCTGCTTCGAGAAGCTTGTCGCCTATTTTAATCACTTCTATTCCTCCAACGTTTTATTCAATTTTTTGGTCAGCCTTTGCGGTACTGTCATTTATTTTTTGGCGCTAGCTCAGGCGCATATAAACGAACCTGCGTAATTTTGTTCTGATCGATGCTCAAATCCTTTCCTGCACTGCCTTCACCGGCAACTGTCTTTTTTGTTTTAAAAATGTTCGCCGGTTGCACATGCGCCAGTTTCAATCTGCCGTTACTTACTCCAAGCATGATGCCGACAAGATCGTGACCGAGATCAGCAACTTTTTCTTTGCACATTACCTGTACTTTTTGTCCAGCAAATAACTGAAATTCACGTTCAGTTTTGATCGCTCGGTCGATGCCCGGACTTTGTACCTCCAACATAAAGGGTCCTTCAACCACTGGCTGGCCTTGTGTGGCTCGCTCGTCAAGCAATGCCTCTAGTTTCCGACTGACTGATTCACAATCAGTGTGGCTGACGGAACCATCAGGACGAAAGATGGTGATCTCGAGAGAACGTCTTCGGCCTTGCTGGCCAAATTTGACCTCCACCACCGACAAGCCAAACTGCTCTGCAACCTCTTCCGCCAAAGCGCTGAGGGCCGCTAATTTAGCATCATGACTCTTCTTATCGGACATGCACTTACTTTGTTGCTCTGCCCAAAGACAGCGCAAATACAAGGATGCCGTAAGCTACATTTCATAGCCTACGACAACAATCGGATTTCCATGATGGCTGTATGTTAACATGGACCGCTCTTTTCAAGCAAGCAGAGGGTGAAGAATTGCGGCACCTATTAACGCTTTAACCCTGCCGCTTAACACTTCGGTTCATTCTTTAGTTTGATTCCCGAGCTATTCTCGATTTGATCGCCAAAACTGATCGCCAAATGCAAGTAACCGTCAGCAACCAGCAACGGCAAGTAAGAATACCGATGTCCCGCTTGCGGGCGGCCGTAAATTGCTTAGCCGATGGTGTTTTTGCCAGCTTGAGCGAGCACCCACCCAGGCATCTCACGCTCAAGCAAATCAAAGAATTGCATAAATGCGGCGTGATCAGTGTGGCGCTCGTCACCAACCAGAAAATTCGCGGTCTAAACAGAAAATGGCGGCAAAAAGATAGGGCAACCGATGTTTTATCTTTCTCCTTTTGCTTGGATGGCAAATTATTCCAGTGGCAGCGGTCGGCGATGAAATTACCGGTAGAAATTGGCGAAGTGATCATTTCGGCGGCGAAAGCTCGTGCTCAAGCGGATCAATTCGGCCATAGCTTAGACAGAGAGCTAGCTTTTCTCTTTGTCCACGGCGCTTTACACCTGTTAGGCTTTGACCACATGACGCCAAAGCAAGAACAGGACATGTTTTCTCGCCAGAAACAGATTTTGAGCAGAGCCGGCATTAACCGCTTATCGGCGACCTCTTAAGAGTTTATTGAAAATGGGCTCGGGTAATTAAATTTCATAAAGCCTTGCTTATCCACTCACCGCAAAGCTATCATCGAGGTATCGCTATCTCACGGAAATCTGTTGACGATTGACGAACAGATTCTGATGGGCCCTCTCGTATGAGGAAAGGCAATAAATGGCAAGTTCAGCAATGCAATTCGATGAGACGGATGTTTCATTGAATATCCAGGTTTTGAGTGAAGCAGAACGTGCCAGTCTGACGGCACATACAACTGAGCGCTACGCCGCTGAGTTGGAAAATCTACTGATCCCTTATGCCTGGCGCCGGAAAACTGGCGCCTCTAAGAATTTGGGCGAATCTTTTTACCATGCTTTCCACGGTGTCTGGATCGGGCTGAAGCGGGAGCGCAATTTGCGCATCCATTTTGTCTTAGTGCCCGTGGTAACGGTCTTAGCGGTCTTACTCAAAGTCGATATGATCGGCTGGCTTGCTCTTGTGCTGAGCATGGGCTTGGTCATTACGGCCGAATTTATGAACACGGCGTTAGAGCACCTCGTCGATATCGCCACCAGTGGGCAGTATCACCAATCAGCTCGCTACGCCAAAGACACAGCGGCGGCTGGAGTGCTAATCGCCTCCTCATGCGCTTTAGTCGCCGGTCTGGTCGTCTTTCTGCCGCGCCTGATCGGTTTATTAATCGGTTTACTGCTCAAATAAAGCTTTTAGCACCGGGGAACGCCCAATAAATAGGGGTTTTCAGCCGTAGGTGGGAGTTTTCCCATTGACACTGTCTTGCCCGAGATTGATCATATGTTTACGTCACAAACCGCGGACAAGGTTCTAGGAGCAAATTCATGACTGCCATGACCCCCGAGATGAGCAGATATATTTATACCGAGCCTTGCACGCCGAATAATATTCAGATGACCCCTGAGCTCGACTGTCTGGAAGCGAATTTGGCCAGGTTACGCATGCAGAATGAGTGCACAGAAAATCTGCTAGCGCGACAAGAAGCTTCTCAACACAGCAACCAGCAACACGGACCCAGCTGGTGGCAGAAATATGGGCCACTGATCCTCGGCGGTCTCGCTCTCGGTGGCACGATCTACGCCTTGAGCAACCAGCAATATTATCCCTATCCACCTGCTTATCCTTATGGAGGTGGTTACGGCGGTTACGGCGGTGGCTACGGTTACGGCGGCGGCTACGGTTATGGCGGCGGCTACGGTTATGGCGGCGGCTACGGTTATGGCGGCGGCTACGGTGGGTATGGCTCGCCATATTATGGAGTGCAACAGCCGTATTACGGAGTGCAACAACCGTATTACGGGGCCCAGACCTTGGGTGTCGGCGGCCAGTTCGTGGTTGGTTAGGCCACGACTATCGTGCTTCTTGCCCGGTTCTCGGCACCAGCCCGACACCTGATTGATAGCTATTAAAGATAAACTGTCAGTTTTTCACTTGCCTGACAGAATCACCGTGCCTGTGGCATCATAAGGCAGTGCCGATGCCAACTCGAGCTTTCAATGTCCATTTATTTAGACAATAGCGCGACCACCCCAACACGCCCTGAAGTCCTGGACGCGATGTTGCCTTATTTATCTGACCATTGGGGCAATCCTTCGTCAATTCACAGCGTGGGGAAAAAAGCAGCCAAAGCGATTCAACACTCACGCAAGCAAGTAGCCCAACTTTTGCATTGTCACCCGGAAGAAGTTTATTTCAGCTCTGGTGGCACAATGAGCAACAATGTCTCGCTTCTTGGTCGGGCGCGATTTGCTGAAGCCAATGCCCACGGACGTCATTTGCTAACAACGCAAACAGAACATCCTTCCGTCTTAGGTCCAGCACAGTTTTTAGAATCGACAGGCTGGAAAGTCACTTACTTGCCGGTCGATCGAAATGGGCTCGTCGATTTAAAAACAGTAGAGCAAAATATTACTGCTGAAACCAGCATTATCTCGATCATCTGGGCGAACAACGAAATCGGCACTGTTCAGCCTGTGCAAGCAATCGCCCAACTAGCTGCAGAACGCCGAATCTTCTTCCATACAGATGCTGTGCAGGTACCGGGCAAGCTGCCAATCGAGCTAGATAAAGTGCCAGCCAGCGCCTTGTCTCTTTCCGGTCACAAATTTTACGCGCCGAAGGGCATCGGCATCTTATTTTTGCGCAGACAGCAAAATGTTATGCCGATCTTCTTTGGCGGAGGACAGGAGATGGGTTTGCTGCCTGGCACCGAAGCGCTAGCCAACATTGTCGGTTTGGGTAAAGCGGCCGAACTAGCGCTGACGGAGCTCGCGTCGAATCAAGCAAACTTACGGGCAGCCCAAAAAATTATCTTTGACAAACTGAAAAGCGTATCTACTTTAAAAACTTCCGGTCCGGAAAACGTTGAGAGCAGGCTGCCTGGACACGCCAGCTTCTATTTGCCAGGAGTTGAAGGAGAGACCCTTATCTTGAAGGCGGACCTACAAGGCATCTGCATATCCAGCGGCTCCGCTTGTCACAAAGGTATCATCGAAGCCTCACCGGTGATGAAAGCAGTTGGCTTGAGCGCAGGCGAGGCGATGGGATCGGTACGCATATCTGCAGGTAGGTTCAACACTCTGGCAGAATGCGAAGAGGCAGCAACGATCCTGACCAATATTTTTGCCAATGTTGTTGCCGATATGGCCATGCCGATGTCTACTAGCTAGCTCTTTAGGAGAGCGCATTGCTCAATTACCCGTTCTCAATTACACGCTTATGCGTAGATCGTTAAAATGTGACATAAGCACTTGCACGTGCGGGCGTAGTACCAGACGAAGGAGCAGTCTGGCCCTCACTTGAGAAGGCCCATCAAATTCATGAAACGGTGACAGCATGTCACATTTTAATAACCTAGTGCCAAGGACGCGTAAGAAGATCCCAATGGCACATCAGCTCGCGCCAAGGGCTAGCTAGACAAACAGCGATCGCTGGTGCCGAAAATTCCAGGACGTCAGGATAGCGAGCAACCAGACGTATGCCATCACAGGTGGTGCGACGGCACAAGTTGGGCATAAGCTGATTAGATCAACTCGGCATTAGTTGAACATTATTTGAAATGGATTAATGCTAAAACCTTGACTTCCAAGCCTGGTTGAAGCATCATCAAAGAAGTCAGCATGGATGTAGCGCGTGGAGACTAAGCCTCGCAAATCACGAGTTGAGCGCTTAAACGTGATCAACACATATTTGGTAGCAGCTTCCGGGCTAGTGGCCAGCGGCGATATGATCCAGGCCGAGATAAGGTACAAACAGGCTCTGCGTGAGGCTGAGCAAGCCTTTGGTCTGGACGACGACAGTACTATTTTTGTAATCAGCATCTTGGCTGCCTTTTACCGCCTGCAAAACAGGGAATACGATGCGATCGACTTGGAATCTCGAATCGCAGCCTGGCAAGCAAAGGAGGTAACGGATGCCCAGGAGACAGGTGCAGAAAAGTTCGTCAAAACCCGGCGAACAAAAAAAGAACCGGCAGCCCATCGGGAAAAACGTACTACCCCCAAAGCCTTGCCACCGGAGATCAGGCGCTCTCTGCAGTTACTCGGACTGTCCGCAGACGAACCATTGAGCTACGAAGCGGTGAGCAAAGCCTGGAAACAACAGATTGTGTCAGGCTTGGTACATCCTGATATCGGCGGTGATGTAGACGAAAGTATTATTCTCAACAATGCCAAAGATATTCTTGTCAGTTATCTTGATGCCCAGGCGCCCAAGCTGGCTAAACAGTTCGGCAAGCGAAACTCAGCAAAATGAAAAGACTACGGCTTCCTAACGCTCTCGACTATCCTTCTTAAACAAATTGCCGGTAAACTCGGCCAGGCCATAGATCCTCTTTGCCAGTGATGATCCATGGAGAAATGCAATGCCACCACGCGCGGTATTAACACGAGTTGGTCCATAAGGGAACCACCATATCCGATTAGCTCCGCCGGCGGCATCCGTACAGATTTGTTTGATGTTCACCAGATCGAGCAGGCCAAACTGCCCATGACTGCGGCCGAATCCGCTTTTCTTCAAGCCCCCCCAGGGTACCTGCGGGGAGGCATGTGAAAACAGGCAATCGTTGACAAAGACAGTTCCCACATTTAGCCGGCGAGCTAACGTCCCTGCTCTAGGAAGATCCGGCGACCAGACAGACGCCGTCAAGCCGAATTCACTGTCGTTGGCCAGAGACACCGCTTCACCTTCGCTATCGACAACCATAATCGGCATGACCGGACCGAATGTCTCATCCGTCATAACCGACATGGTGTGATTGACATTAGTTAGCACAGTCGGTTCATAGAAATAGCCGCCCAGGTCATCTCGCCGCTTGCCGCCGCAGATAACACTAGCGCCCGATGAGTGAGCCTGGTCGACCCGCTCAGCGACTTTCAGAAGTTGAGTTTCGTTGATTAAAGGACCGATCTCGGTGCGGGGATCGGTTGGCGGGCCAATTTTTAACTGGCGAGTATAGAATTCAATCCTTTCCAACAGGCTGTTCGTATTTTTGCCTTTGACTAGATAAACTCTTTCGATTGAGGCGCAGGCCTGTCCAGCGTTAGTAAACGAACCCCAAACCAAGCCCTTAGCCGTCCAATCGGGCGGCGCATCTGGTAAGACAATTGCCGGATCGACACCGCCCAACTCCAATGATAATGGTATTACATTCGGTGCTGCCTGAATCATTACATTGGTACCACTAACCATTGATCCTGTAAAAATAATTTTTGACAGCTTGCAATTAGTTAGTGCTTGTCCAGTGCGTCGGTCCCCGGTTACTACGCTAACGCAGCCCTCAGGGAAGCCTGCTTCTTGAAAGAGTTCCCCAATCTTCATGCCGATTAGCGAAGAGTTTTCGGATGGCTTTAAGACAACTGTGTTGCCGACCATAAGGGCAGCAAGAATGGTCATCGTCGGAATGGAAAATGGATAGTTCCAAGGCGCAATTACACCGATTACGCCAAGCGGCGGAAAAGTAATGAGACTGCGCTTGGAAAATAAAAGTGGATTGGCAAAGTGAATCGCCTGTTCTTGGAGAATCTGCTCGGTATTCTTTGCCAGATAAAGACAACAATCGAGCGGACCGCTTAACTCGGCCAAATAGCTTTCTACTATTGGCTTACCTACTTCTTTTGTCACTAGCGCTGAGACAGAATCAGCCTCTCTGACAAGGACACGGCGAAAGTCCTCAAGTTTTTTGGCGCGGTAAGCATAGTCAGTCGACTGCCAGTGAGAGAAAGCGTGCCAGGCATTAGACACCGCCTCCTCTACCTTGGCCTCTGAGAAGACCGGCACTTCGCAAATAATTTGCTTAGTGGCCGGATTGATAGACTGAATTGTTTGCGCGCTAATGGTAGCCATTCGGAATTTGACGCCGGGCGAAGCAGTTGTGCTCAAAGCTATTGTAATCGTTATCAGCCGGTAGCATGACTTTAGCCAAACGAGCTTACGTCCAGGGATCGAATCTCTGTGATACTTTTAGAAAGTTGTCCAGAGTTGAGTTCTCAATATTAAAGCCCAATACTAGAGCCCAATACTAGAGCCCAATATTAAAGATGGATCGTAAACAAGAGATTTTGTCGGCCGTATTTATATTCGTCTTGGCAGCAATGCAACCGTTCGCTGCCGGTGCGCATGACAACAAATCAGCCTCGAGTGCGTCAGGTACGCAGAAATCCACTGCCCAGTTAATGGACAGCGCTGAGAAGGCTTACGCGGAAAAACGCCTGGGCGAAGCAGCCAGTTACGCGGAAACTGTCTTGTCATCCCAAGCAAACAATGCCCGCGCTCACAATCTGTTAGGCAAAATCTACTACCTGCAAAATAAACTCGAGTTAGCGATTAAAGAATGGACTAAAGCTGTCGATGCAGACGGCAAATTGACCGAAGCAAAATGCAATCTTGGTATAGCCAAGTTTGACGCCGGCGATTTCACCCAAGCCGAGCAACTATTTGAAGAAGTGACGAAAAAGGAGCCACACAATTCTGAATCGCAATATAACCTTGCCCTGATTTACGAAAAACTGGGTAAGAAAGACAAAGCGCTCGAAGCTTACCGGCGCTCTATTAAGCTTGCACCACAAAACCTTCTGGCCCATTACGGGCTAGGTGGAATTTATCAACAGACAGGAAAACTAGACGAGGCGATTCAAGAGTACAAGGCGGCATTGGCACTCGAACCCAATATCGCCGAAGTGCATAATAACCTGGGTGTAGCTTATAGCGCTGCCGGCAAGTATCCAGAATCGATGGCTGAATTCGAAACTGCCCTGCGGATCGATCCAGGCATGGCCGAAGCTCAGAGGAATCTTGGCTACGCCCAGGCCCATACCAGCCTCGGCATCACTTATTTTATGCAAGGTGATGCTGCCAGAGCCTATGAAGAATATCGCCAGGCCTTGAAAATCGATCCCAATAACTATGATGCCCAATATAACCTGGGACTGCTTTACCAATCGGAAGGACAACCGGAAAATGCTGCCGCCCACTACCAAGCAGCGATCGGAGTGGACGGCAAAAATGCCAAGGTACACAACAACCTTGGCGCCGCCTATGCTGCATTGGGCAAATTGGACCTGGCAGAAGCGGAGTACCGGCAAGCATTGCGATTGGACCCTCAGCTAAAGGATGCCCAAGAAAATTTGAACAAACTTCAGCAGTTAAGGCAACCAAAGTGAGGGCTAGCGTTCGTTGAGCACCGGAGTCGGGCTGGCAATGGTCAACTTATGGTCCGATTGAGAATTGGCGGGGAAGACAACGGCAGTAACAAATTTCAGATCGGCAGCAACGGTTTCGCGTGGGAAAAAGCGGACGCAGTCAAAACTATTGACGTGAATATTATCCACGTTTTCCGCTTTTGCCAGTTTCTCAACTTGCCATTGCCCGACTAACTTCGGATTGGCCAGCGGCACAGGCACTGAACGAGAACGGCCAATTGAGCACGACTCAACACCTAAGGCGGTACCACCAAAAACTATGATTTTTGCTCCGGGGGGAATGTGGTGAAGGCGAATTTCAAGCTTCCCCCGTTCGATCCGGGCGTCGACTAGAGAGTCATCAACCGCTACAATTCTGGAAGACGGCTGAGCAGTGACACTGGGATGTTCTTGCAAATACTCCTTGAAAATCTCAGTGAGAGTATGGGGAAGGCATACCTTATCAGCGGCTGCGCTTAAGTCGTAACCCTCCCCACCTGAAAATGAATAACTGTTGATGGCAATACGATAATTCTTAGAACGATCAACAGGTACCCAGCTGCCATCTTTCGCCTTAGCCAGAGCGAATACAAGGCGATGTCCTACCTCATGTTGAGGATCGTAGGCGACTTTCAATCCGTGCTCATCCAAAAACTTGCCGCCAAGCGACGCACTTAAACTGTGCTCAAGAAGGTTCAATATTGTGCCACCAGGCACAGTGGCCACCATCAATTTATTATCAAATGGCAACAACTCTTCGACTTGCTCGGCTGTGATTGGACCAGGACCAATAGCCGCCCTAATGCCGCCACGATTAAGAAACGAGATCTCTGCTCCGTCAGGCTTTGCTGCTTCATACAGGGCATCAGCGATCAGATCACCCAAGGCCGAATCCCAGGGCATCGCCTGCCAATCTTTCCTAAAATTGGCGGTAGCGTTACTGAGTATCACCTCTTTCAAAGCGCTGATTGGTCCACTTTTACTGGCGATATATGCCTTCAAATCCGGCGCTTCCGGCAGGCGCTCAGTGATGTTGATCAGATGGTAGGTTGTAGCCGGAAAGACTAGCTTGCCGTCCCGGTCGAAAGCCAGGTCGAGCTTGCCTAAGGCCCGACCGTAGCATCCTGTTTGGACAATGATTGTCGTACCTGAGCCTGGATGTTCGAACAGCAAAGGTTTGTCCAAACGGGTATGGCTGTGACCGCCGACGATGGCATCAATATCGTCGATAGCGGCCGCCATTTCTTTATCCCGCTCAAGTCCACAGTGAGAAATGACAATTATTTTGTTTATGCCTTCAGATCGCAAACGGGCGATTTCGGTCTTGATCGGAACTAGCCAGCTAGAGCCGCTCATCTTTAATTTGATTGGACCACGAGAGAGAGAGATCTCCTCCAGGTCGGGTGTTATTGCCCCGACGAAACCAATTTTTTGTCCATCGATCGTCTTTACCTCAGAAGGCTCAACCAATTCTTGCAGTTTTGGGAATTGGGAGCAGTCCAGGTTGCTCGACAGAATGCTAAACTTCGCCTTCTTCAATTGCTCGGAAAGATTGCCTGGACCCTGATCGAATTCGTGATTCCCGATGGTGAACAGGTTATAGCCAATCTCGTTTAATAGATGCACCTCGACCTCACCGTGATAAATCGTGAAAAAGGGTGTGCCTTGAAAGATGTCACCGGCGTCCACGACCAACGTATTGGCATTGCTTTGACGTATTCTGCGAATCAACTGACCGATCCTGGACAGTCCACCTACAACCCTGCCATGCTCGACGAAACTTTGATCATGGGCATGGAGATCGTTTGTATGCAAAATTGTCAATCTAAATAGAGGTCCGCTCTGCTGTCCGTCGGCAGGTCGGTACATGGCAATTGCAGCAAAAGCTAAGCTAATGAGCAAAAAACCGATTAGCGGCCTTAAGTTAAGCGCCTTGAACAGGTTGTAGCCAGTCATCCTTCTTGCTTCCTTTGTCTGCCCCTCATTATGTATTAACGCTCGAAACTCGAAAAAAGTTCGAAATTATTTTGCAAACAAGCAAGTTGACCATGTCCAATTGACGTTGCCTACCAGACATAAGCATGGCACTACATGTGGTGGCAAGCTCTCCCTAATCCGCAATCCCTATCCTGCTGGGCGTTTCGGGACTTTGACTCGGTCTGATAAAGATTGCCTGAATTTGCTAAATATCTCGGTCAACCCGCCAAGCATGAGCTTTATAGGTCTTTTATAGTCAGGTTTGGATATTTGCATGCTGTATCTTATATACACTTTCGGCATTTTTGTCGGCTGACAATTTCATAGCAAAGGAAGACGCATGAGAAGCGCCTTGAGGACGTTTACGTCCGCACTGGGACTGTGTGCTGCCTGTTACTTATTGGCCACTGCATCCTGGCAGCAAGTATTGCTTTTATTTCTGGTGGCCAGCATCGGTTGGTGTTGGTTCGCTTTTAGTGCGGACGAGTTTGACAGCTTGCCGGGCATGGCACCAAATATGAAACCCCGTCCAAACCGGCGCCCCAGGGCTAAAACGCCGGTTTCCTCGGCAGTTCGTGAAGCGCAAGTGACCTCGCGGCCAGAACGAATTCAGACAGTTTATCGTTTTCCTATGCATCAATTAGCCAGACCAAGCTTCGCGCCGATCGCCGAATTTGAGTGATTCCAGTTTCTATCGAGCTTTTGCCGGTGCACCACCGGATTCGAGCGGATACTTCACCGAAGGCGGGATCACCGGTGCGATTTTCTTGACTGGCTTGCCGTCAGGATCTTTCACATCGTCAGCGGTCGGAATTCCCAAATGCTGTGCTGCTTGCAAGGTGATCGCGTTGAACACTGGACCGGCAACCGTATTTCCCCAACGTCCTTCGGTTTGCGGCTGATCAACTACTACAATGCAAAGGAGCTGCGGGTTGTCCGCTGGCAAAAAGCCAATGAATGAGGCAATCGTCTGACCAGCCATATAGCCTCGCCCTCCCTGCGTCACTTTCTGCGCTGTGCCGGTTTTGCCAGCCACCCGATAGCCTGGTACCTGGCCGGCAATCTGTGAACCCATGGCAACATTTTTAGCGAGCAAATCCGTCATTAAATGCGCCGTTGATTTTTGCAGAACTTCGCGCTTGTTAGCCTCTGTCCATTTCTCAGTGACGCCGGTAGTAGGATCATAGACGCGCCTAATCAGGTGCGGCTGAACGCAGAGTCCTTCGTTGGCAACGGCAGAAACAGCTGCCACCATTTGCAGTGGCGTCACGGCCATCGCTCCCTGGCCAAAACCTGTACAGGCTTGATCGAGCGGCTTCCAGTCTTTGGCATTTAACAACAATCCATAAGATTCGCCAGGCAGATCGACTCCAGTCGGTCTGCCGAGCCCGAAGTCGGCAAGCTTGTCGTGGAATTGCTTGGCCGTCATCTTTAACGCAACCTGAGCGGCGCCCACATTACTCGAGTGAATGAGCAGGTGCAATAAGTCGATCGTGCCATGACCGCCGTCGTGATTGTGCACCGAACGATTACCAACTCTCAAGACACCGGCATCGTACATCGTAAAATCTGGTTTGATCGCACCGGTATCCAAGGCAGACGAAAGTGTCAGGATCTTGAATGTTGAACCAGGTTGGTAAACATCAACCATCGCCCAATTCTTGGTAATCGAGAAAGGGTACTTCGAATAATTGTTAGGATCATAGGAAGGGTAATTGGCCCAGGCTAAAATCTCTCCGGTCGTCGGATCAGCAAGGATCGCTGTGCCTCGCATGGCATGCGTGTGTTGGCACATGGCGCCGAGTTCGCGCTCAGCCAAATGCTGAAGATAATTGTCAATCGTCAATTCGACGTGACGTCCCAGAGGTGGTGTGATATCCCACATAGGCTGGGCGTTCGGCAGCAATATCGGGTGACCGTGACCGTCGAGTTCGGGCTTGGCGATCGCGCCAGTGTCCTTTAAAGACTCCTCCTGCGCCTGCTCCACGCCGCCCTGGCCATGTGTATCCATGTTAACGTAACCAAGCAAGTGAGCAGCAAGAGTTCCCTCGGGGTATTGCCGGAAAGGGCGGGGGACAATGTCGATACCGGTCCAATTCAATGATTGCAGTTCATCAGCCGCTTCTCGTTCCAAGCTGCGAGCAATAGTCACCACCGGCAAGCCAGAGCCCAGCAGGTGCTTGATCTTACTGTATTCAAGTGCCGACGCTTGATGGGTAATGCGGGCAAGTGTCTCAGCTGCTTCAGCTTGACCGGCTTTGAGCAAATCTGGATGGACATAGACATCGTAGCGGGTGGTGTCGATGGCCAAGGGTAAGCCATGTCGATCGGTAATCGCACCACGGTGTACGAGTAAGTTGTGCTGCTGTCTTTGTATAGCTGCAGCATTGGCGATCTCTCCACCTTTGACAATTTGCAAATAATATAGTCGGCCGCAAATACCAATGAACCCTACGGCCAAAAGCATTTGCCATAGCCGGAGCCGCCAAAGGGGAGACCGGGGACGCCTTCTAACCGGAATTGAACCTTTTCGAAATGCAGCTTCGTAACTTTTAGAGGAAGTAGGCAAAGCTCGTCCGTCTCCGTCAAAAACTTTGTTTTAAACGGGCTCAACCATGTTGGGCTAGCCGTTAGACGCAATCAGAAGCCAGCCATTACCGGCAAGCCATGCTTTTTCGCTCCAAACACTGGCACCTTAGGCGGTGGCATTTCCTTCACAACAATTACGTGCTCGGCAGTGTGCAAACCGAATTTACCCAAAACATTCTCCTGAATGCCCTGATAAGAAATTGCTTTCAACAGTTGGGCTGACAATTCAGAGTTTTGCTCATTCAGCCGGCGCGCTTGGTCCTGCAACTTACCGACATCATGAGAAGCAGCTACGTCAAGACCGTAGCCAACGATTGCCACCCCACACATGGCGACAAGGACCGTTCGTAGCAGCCGATTCGCTCTCACCACAAGCGGCAATCGACGCCCTTTTGGGGTTGGAACTATATGCGGTACCAGCTGCGGACGGGCAGTGGGCTTGGACAAAAAATGAATCTCTGCGGCAGAAGTGCCAGGAATTGGTCTGCCATAGCCAGCTCTGCCAAAGGGTTGATCGGAAGGACGCGAAAATGTGGGCAGCGCAACGCCAGGAGCTGCAGCACCAGACACGCCACCATTCAAATAGCTTGCGATGTCCTCTTCCCTTATGCTGCGTACTGATAGAGTGCTCGGCATATATACTCCTAACCTAGCTTTTCCCCCGCCCGTAGTTTAGCACTACGGCTGCGTATATTGGCAAGAACTTCATCAGAATCGGCGATTATCGGCTTCTTGGTCATTATCAGCAACTCACTTTTTCCGTTACACGTACACTGTGGTTGGTTAGAGGGGCAATGACAAGAAGCTGCTGCTTGCCTGAAAATCTGTTTAACCATTCGATCCTCGAGACTGTGAAACGCAATGATCACAAGCCTCGCGCCGGGTGACAGCAGCGCAATTGATTCTGCTAGGAATTTTTTCAGACTACCCAATTCATCATTAACGGCAATTCTAATTGCCTGGAATGTTCGAGTCGCTGGATGGATATGGTGGTCAAAATGCTTTTTGTGACCGCCGAAAGCCTTTTGCCGGCCGTTGTGCTTTCGAGACGCTCTGTGTCGCACAGTACGCGCGACAAGGTCGGCTAGCTCTGATGTCGATTGCAGCGGTCGTGAATCCACTATATGTCGAGCGATCGATCGGCTATATCGTTCTTCGCCGTATTGATAAATGATATCGGCCAGATCGGCCTCTGGCCATCTATTCACAATATCCCAAGCGGTAAGGTCTTGAGCGCTATCCATACGCATATCGAGCGGGCCATCCTTGAGAAAACTAAAGCCTCTTTCAGCTGAATCGATCTGCATAGAAGAAACACCGAGGTCGGCGAAGATGCCACCACTGACGGTGCTGAGTCCAGCCTCATCCAGAACCCGCCTGATTTCGCTAAAATTTGACTGTACCAGCATTATTGGCTGGCCAGACATCTGGCGATTCAGACGCCCCTGGAGATGATCCAGAGCCTGCCGGTCACGATCAATGCCGATGATACTAGGCACGGTGACTTTCTCCAGTCCAGCTCGATTGTCTTTGGCTGTCGATGCTGGTTGCGAGCGCAGGCCAAGCGCGTCAGCAATCGCCTGCAAATGCCCCCCGGCACCGGCAGTAGCGTCAACGTAGGTCTTTCCCGGACGCACATTGAGAAAGGCGAGCGCCTCTCTCAGCAGAACGGACTGGTGTAAGCCGCCGTCTTGTTCGTCCAAGCGGACGTCTTGTTTACTCACTAAATCCTATGTCTTTTTCTTGGTTAGAAAATCAAAGTCCCAGCAAAGCAAGTATATAAGCTGGACTGTCAATAAACCAAGCACAGCGGTCAAAAGAAGCGGACTACACCATTCAGGTTTATCCACCCAGAGATTCAAGGACAATGCACCATTCAACAAGAAAAGCGGCAAAAGAAAGAGGGCCACTATACCGGTAAGTTGTTTAGCTGTGGCCGTCGTTCCGGCCCAATGCCAGCGCAAACCATCCCACCAGAAGGTGGGTGCAATTTTCCAACCTAGACGGTTGGCTGGATGTAACAGGCGCCCGCCGCGCAGCGGCACATAATTACGTTCGCAGCTGTTGCATTTGAAAGTTTCAGTCAAACCAAACGGCTCAAGCGAACCTGAGCTGCAACGCGGGCATGGATAATTGGCGCTGAGTGCAATGATTTGTTGATGAAAGGAAATCTGTTGATAACTTTGGTTGAACATTTAACAGCCCGAAAAGTGGAGGTGACTCGAGTGGAAAATGGATGCGCCAGTCGCCAACCGCCCAGCAGTTTGGTCCAGTGTTGACTCCCGCCCCTACCAGTTCTTAATACCCGCCGATGCACCTGGTCTTTCGCTTCAGGCACTATATTTAACATTTTTAAGGAAAGATCCAGTGCGAATCAGCCTTTGCTTGTTCAAGACGAAAAGAAAGTGATCCTGGCGACATGAGCAAGTCAGCCAGTGAGGACGAGCAAAGCCGACGAACGGTTCCGTTAATCTTGGACATTTTGCTGTCTGCCGCCGTTCTATATACGGAATGCGAACACAACCTATCACTTCCATAGAAAATGCCAATGCCTCAATCGGCCTTAAAACAAGCCGACACCTAAGAACGTTACCATCTAGAACCCATGTCAAGTTTGAGCAGCTATAATTTCTGGCATTTGCTGGGCTGCGAGGCGTACTGGGGAGTTGATTCTACCTTTCACAAAAATGCACGGGCTGGGCAACGATTTCGTTGTTCTAAGCGGCAGCGATTTGTATAAACTTGGCGGCCAAGAGCTGGTGTCAGCCTGGGAAGAACATGCACCAAAGTGGGCGCAAATTTTATGCGATCGTCGATTCGGGATCGGTGCCGATGCATTAGTCGTGATTTTCGATCTCAATCAAGCGAAAAACCGCATCCCTGATTTCGTCCAAGAATATCCTCGCACCGGTCACGCCCGTTTCGCCTGGACTTATACAAACCAAGACGGCAGCTGGTCTAAAGTCTGCGGCAACGCCCTACGCTGCGTCGCCTGGTGGCTTAAATACCAGGGGCTCGTAGAAGCGACAAACATTGAGATCTCAACCGCGCTGGGAGACACTGCGGTCAATGTTGTCGATCGCTCTCAAATCACCATCGATTTGGGCGAGCCTATGCTGCATCCCACCGCAATCCCGCTAAAAACTGAACAAGATAATTTCATCTCTCAACCGATAGAAGTGGCAATGGATGGAGAGCGATTTACAGTTGTTGCTACTTGCGTCGGCATGGGTAATCCTCATTGCGTAGTGTTTGACGATGTTCGGGGAAACAATATTGCCGGACTTAACGCTAGGCAGCGCTACCAACTCAGACAAGTAGCTGAAAGTCTTCAGGAGAATCCCTTATTCCCTGAAGGCGTAAATGTGGAATTTGCCACGAGCACAGAGCCAACACACCTTCGCGTCATCGTTTTTGAAAGGGGTTGCGGGCGTACACTGGCTTGCACCAGTGGAGCGGCTGCAGCTGTTGTAGCCGCTGTTTTGGAAAATCGCCTTCATCGCCTTGTCGACGTTGAATTAGAAGGCGGGAGACTGAAAGTTGATTGGTCTAGCGAAGATAATCACGTTCGCCTAACTGGACCAGCGCAAATAGTTTTTACCGGCAATTTGAACATCCATGCGCTGGAAGACATTGCCTGCCTACCTGGTTTGCGGGAGGCAGCGCGATAGTGACCAATAGCAGCGCCAATGGGCAAGACCAACGACAAGAATGGATCCGATGCCGCAGAAAAAAGCGGAAAGGGGCAAAATCCGCCCGTCTGCGCCGGCAATTGTTCCGCTATCTCGTCTTGCTTACCATGTTGTTAGGCGGTGTCTATGTGCTCCAGCGCATGCCTTGGACACTAACCGATCAAGAAAAGGACATCATTATTGCCGGAAACCAGGCAACGTCGGACCGACAAATCCGGCAAGTTATTTCTCCCTATTTGCATAAGCCGATCTACGCGATGGATCCCAAGGAGCTAGAAAAACGGATTAGCAGTCTGCCCGCCGTTAAATATGCCTTTGTCCGTCGCTGGGCTTTGCCTGAGCCGAAGCTGATGATCGAAATTTTGGAAGAATATCCGTGGGCAACATTCTATACCGATCCCGAGGACCAACCTAAGGCCGTCATCGCTCAATCGGGTCGGATGATACCAATTGACGAGTTCCCCAATATGCTTCAACCGAGCTTAAAGATCTACGGACCAACAAATTTGAAATTGAGCGTGGATGATGTCAGTCAATGGGACAGCTGGGTAAAATATGTCGCCGAACAAACAAAGCAGCCTGTAGAGTCGGTTGATTTAAGGGTCCCGTTCGACGTTCGTCTTAAAGATGCCGACCTTTGTTTAAAGCTGGGCACGCCTGACGCTACATTGGGAAGGCGCCTGGCTCGGCTTACTTCGGTCATGCCGGCAATTGCATCGTGGCGTGGCAAGCTCGAGTACATAGACCTGGGTTTGGACAACAATATTCCGTTGAAAGTAGCGAAAAAAACTGATTGGCCAAAGGGTCTGATCAACTGATCAAACCAGTTTCTTCGACTCTGACCAGAGTTCTTCATATTCTCGCGTGCTTAATTCCTTCAACGGTTTTGGCGCCATCTCTTCCATTTTGGCAAATCGCTTCTTAAATTTTTCAATGGCCAAAAGGAGAGCCTCTTCAGCGTTAATGGCATGCCAGCGGGCCAGGTTGACGACGGTGAAAAGAACGTCGCCAAATTCCAGTTCGACGTCCCGAAAGGCTTTTTCACTGCGATTTTTCTTGCTGAACTTTGGCTCGCTTAGCGCCTGCCTCAGTTCATCGATTTCGCTTTTTAACTGCTGCCAGATTTCGTCTTCTGTGTTCCACTCAAAACCTTGATAAACAGCTCTTTCGGAAATTTTTAGCGCTTGCAAAAGTGCCGGCAATGTGCGGGCAGGCCCGTCCAACGCCGATTTAACGTCCTCCCTTTCACTGTCTTTCAATTCATCCCATTGTTTAAGCACGGCAGCGGCATTTTCCGCCTTGGCATCAGCGAATACGTGCGGATGTCTTTTAATCATCTTGGCATTTATGTCGGCAGCTACATCTTCAATGTCGAACTGGGAAGCATCCTTCGCCACCTGCGCATTGAGGACTATTTGCAACAGTAAATCACCCAACTCTTCCCGCAGTTTCCGGCCATCCCCGTCATGGATAGCCTCCAAAACTTCGTAGCATTCTTCCAGCAAATATCGGCCTAAGCTGGCGTGCGTTTGCTCCTGGTCCCAGGGACAGCCGCCCGGTCCACGTAAGCGAGCAACTGTCTGGATAAAAGCATCTACATGGCTTCCCATCATCTTTTCCCTGTCAGTATTCAGCTGGCGTGGAGGCTAGCATGAGAGTAACGTGGATTACATTTAGTCGACCTTATTGTTATATTTGGGAAGTGCTGAGATACTGTCGGCTTCAGCCTGTTATCAAAACTTGGGAAGAATACTGTGGACATTTGTGTAGTAGGTGCGGGTTACGTCGGTTTGGTAACAAGTGCTTGCCTTGCCTATCTTGGCAATCAAGTGATCGCCGTCGATTCTAATAAAGGGCGACTATCTGACCTGAGAGCTGGTAAGACTCCTTTTTTTGAACCGGGATTGGATGAATTTCTCAAAGAGACTATCGGCTCGGGTTTTCTCACCTTTTCCGACAGCATTGAATTTGGCGTCGCCAAATCGCAGGTAATTTACATCGCTGTGGGCACACCACCAATGCCTAATGGCGAACCGGATCTCTCCCAGGTGATGGCGGTTGCCCGGGCAATTGGTGGCGCCTTGGATGCAAATAAGAGACGAGTGATCGTCAACAAATCAACGGTGCCGGTTGGATCGGGGAACTGGGTGGATATGCTTGTCAATCAAGGCGTTCAATCCATGCAGCCGGTGCCCGCCCGCGCTTCACGCGCCGACGCGCCGATGTTTTCGGTCGTCAGCAATCCAGAGTTCTTACGCGAAGGCAGCGCGATTAACGATTCGTTTTATCCCGACCGCATCGTGGTTGGTGCTAGCGACGATTATGCTATTAACGTAATGAAACAGCTGTATCAGCCGCTTCTAAACCAAACGTTTGAAGCGCCCAAATACGCAGCCCGTCCAGACGATTGCCACACCGTACCATTTGTCGTGACAGATGTGCCAAGCGCTGAACTAATTAAATACGCAGCGAATGCATTTCTGGCCATGAAAATTAGCTTCGCCAACGAGATGTCCGGATTATGTGAGAAAGTAGGAGCCGACGTTCGCCAGATCGTACGCGGTATCGGCTTGGATCGCCGTATCGGCTCTCGCTTTTTAAATGCTGGCGTAGGCTGGGGCGGCAGTTGCTTTGGCAAGGACGTCAGCGCGCTGATGCAAGTGGCCCATGAGTATAACTATCCGACACCGCTCTTGCAGGCAACTGTTGCCGTCAACGAACGGCAGCGCTTGGTCGTCATTAAAAAGTTGCAGGAAGACCTGAAAATCATAAAAGGGCGCACAGTGTCGCTTATGGGTCTATCTTACAAACCAAATACAGACGACTTGCGGGATGCGCCCAGCCTGACAATCGCCAGACAATTGATTAAAATGGGGGCCACAGTTAAGGTGTACGACCCAGTGGCCAATGAGGTTTGCCGAAACATTCATCCCGATCTGGATGTCGTCTACTGCGATAATTTGAAAGAATTGGCCAACGATTCAGATGCGGTTGTTTTGGTCACCGAATGGGAAGAATTCAAGAATGCACCTTGGCATGAACTAGCGAAAGTGATGCGTTGGCCGCTGGTGATTGATGGAAGGAATGTTCTTTCCGAACAAGATGTGCAAGCCGGTGGACTAATTTATCGGGGGGTTGGACATTGAGGATCCTTGTTACTGGAGCAGCTGGTTTCCTCGGCTCTCACCTGGTCGATCGTCTCATGGCCGAAGAGCATTACGTCGTGGCCATGGACAACCTGGTCACCGGCAACTTCAGCAACATCGCCTCGCATTCCTCGAATTCTCGATTTGAATTCATTCACCACAACGTTAGCAACCATATTCATCTGATTGGTGATTTAGACTGGGTGATCCACTTCGCCTCACCGGCGAGCCCAATTGATTATTTGCACCTGTCTATTGAAACGCTCAAGGTGAATTCGCTGGGAACACACAATACACTGGGACTGGCTCTGGCGAAGAGGGCGAAGTATTTTTTGGCAAGCACATCGGAAGTCTACGGAGATCCGGAAGTGCATCCGCAAAAAGAGAGTTACTGGGGCAACGTCAACCCAATCGGCCCTTCGCGGTGTCTACGACGAATCGAAGCGGTTTGCGGAAGCGCTAACAATGGCTTATCATCACAAACACAATCTAGATACAAGGATTATCAGAATTTTCAATTGCTATGGACCCCGATTACGTTTCAACGATGGTCGCGTGGTTTCAAATTTCATCGGTCAAGCATTAAAGAATGAGCCTCTCACCATATATGGTGATGGCTCTCAAACTCGCAGCTTTCAGTACGTATCCGACCTGATTGAAGGTATCGTTCGCCTCATCGGAGTAGACTTTCATGAGCCGGTTAATCTCGGCAATCCTCAGGAGCGAACTGTCCTCGAGCTAGCGCAATTGATCAAGGACTTAACCAAGGCCAAGAGCGACATAGTTTTCAAACCATTGCCTACCGATGACCCCAAACGGCGATTGCCCGACATCACCCGCGCCAAAAAATTATTGGACTGGACACCAAAGAAAGATCTTGTGGAAGGGCTGAATGAAACGATTGCCTGGTACCGTGATCAATTGACCGCGGCGCCCTTGGCGCATTCAATTAAATAAACAGGTGATTAAAAAAGTTGCCAATTGAAATCCAGAATTGTGACGCAATTCTCGAGACCGCCGTTCGCTCGATTCACAGCCCGACTCTCTTGTTCTGCGCCCATGTAGTTACCGCAATTACGTACGGTGGACTTTTATGGTGGTTGATCGCCGCATTTTTCTGGTGGCGCGGTTATAAGATGTTGGCCATCCAATTAATGCTGGCGCTGATCATCGGATTAATCGAAATCTCAATATTGAAACATGTTTTCCATCGAGCGAGACCGACAGAAATCCCGCTCTATCAATTTTGGCTGCCAGTGCACAATCTATTTGCGGATCAGTATTCGTTTCCCTCTGGACACACGTTACTCTCCTTTGCGGCCGGAGGCCTTCTTTTAAAGAACTTCCGGAATTGGCGGGGTTGGTTGGCAATAATGCTGGCCTTGATCGTCGGTCTAGCTCGCATATATGAGGGGATGCACTGGCCAACCGATGTTATCGCCGGCATTATCTTTGGCTTAACGGCAAGCGCGCTGGCCATTCTCATCAGCAAAGTACTGCCGCCACCGAAAAACGACAAAACACGGTCGAAATAGGCTTATTCCGGCATTTTTAGCCGCAAACCAGTTTCTATCAGCAGCCTTGCTTGTGTCCGGACCATTCGCCGCCCGTAATGTCTTGTAATGTTGAAAGGAACCAGTACTGGGCATAATATCTAAAGGTCAGCGAGGCGGCCGCGATCCTAATTGATTCCCCTGGTGATGTCCCAATTGATGACCCTCGCCCCAGCCTGTCTTTAGCTACTTGAACGTCCCCTTACTATTAATTTCGACAGAAGCCCCAATATTAAAAGATGCAGCAAGTCAGCGCCATTGCTAATACTAGCATTCGATATCCCTGGTTATATGCTCCGCGGTATGACCTGCTTTTCTTCTTCGCACCAGTGGCGGTGGCACTATTTCTGCCCGCTTTAGCCCAAAGCTCGATCGCCAGCAGTTCGATGTTCATTTTCGTTCTGCTTACCTCTGCCCTGGGCGCGGAACAGTTTCATTTCGGTATCACTTCCCTGACTTACTTCGACAAGAAGAATATCGATCATTATTGGCAAGACCCGAAGAAACGACGCATTTTCATATTGTTCCCCCTGGTCATCGTAGCTGCGACTATGTTGGGCCAGTTCTTATCGACTGCTCTGGTCTTTTTCATTTACATGCTCTGGTCTATCCAACATATCGTTCAGCAAAATTTTGGCATCCTTTTGCTGTACCACAACCACAACAAAGGCGAGGCAGTAGTACCACGCAAGCTCGAACAGTGGAGCCTCTATGCGACAAGCGGTGTATTCACCTTCATCTTCTTGCGTCGCGTGTTTCTCGGCGATTTCAACTGGTTCGGCTTGGATTTCTTGATCGGCCTAGGATTGCTTGTCGCAGTCGCCTTCTGTCTCGCTTACTTGTATTCATTGTGGCACCAGATTAAAGCCGGCGCTTATCTAAACATGCCGGCCTTCCTATTTTGGCTGGTTTCGATAATGTGTTTGAGCCCCATGGCCTTGATCGGCAAAAACTTTATGGTTGCCTTCCTCATTCCAGTGAGCGTGCACTGGCTTCAATATATTGGGCTCAATTACAAATTCATTAAGAGTAAGTATGCGACCAAGGAGATAGAGAATCTCCCGGGCAGACATCCGCTTTTACTTTTCTTTTTGGTGCCCGGACTGATCGCTGTCGTCCTGATTGCGACGAAGGTCACCGCTTATTCATTACCACCACACGACGTCGTCAGAAAAGTTTTGGTCGGCATGATTTTTTCCGTTGCCATGGTGCATTACTTTTTAGACGCGTTCATTTATCGCTTTCGTGATCCGTTCCAGCGACAAAGCGTTCTCACCTATCTGCGCGGCTGAGGCAAATTCGGACAATATTGGCGACTCTCAACTTTGCGCGCCCCATTGCCAAGGTGGGAGAATTAGACCTGGACGTCGGAATGTTCCTAGTTGAGGTTAACCCAGCGTATGCTAGTAGTAAAGGTCGGCAAGCTTAAAGACTTGGTCGGCAAGGAGATCGGACCATCGGAATGGATATTAGTCGACCAGAAGCGGATCAATCTATTTGCTGATGTCACCGAAGACCACCAGTGGATTCATACCAATCCTGAACGAGCAGCCAAAGAGCTACCTGGCGGCACAACCATCGCTCATGGCTACCTCACTCTTTCCCTGGTGCCAGGATTGTTGAATAGCATCTTGGCAGTGGAGGATGCTGTCAGGATGATTAATTACGGCGCCAACAAGCTCAAATTCTCCAGCGCAGTACCGTCCGGGTCCCGGGTCAGATTGCGGCAAAAAATCCTTTCCGTGGAGAACAAAAGAGTGCTTGGTCAGCTAATGACCAGCGAAATTACTATCGAAATCGAAGGTCAAGATAAGCCGGCGTTGAGCATGGAAATGCTGAGTTTGATTGGATAACACCATATACGGTGCAGCGGTCGCAACCACACATTTATCTGCCGTTTCCTCGTCAATATGCCCAGCGTAATAAGGCAGCGCCAGCGCTAAAACCAGCGCCTACTGTGGCCAGAAGACAGAGATCACCCTTCTTTAACATACCTCGCTCGATGGCGCTATGCATGGCCAGCGGCAGTGTGCCGGCGGTTGTGTTACCGTATTCATCGATATTGATGATGATCCGGTCACCGGGCATGCCCAACCTTTCGGCTGCTGAGTCAATGATTCGTTTGTTTGCTTGATGGGGAACGAACAGATCAATATCGGTGCCACTCAAGCCGTTGCGCTCCAAGAGCCGGACACAGATGTCTGCCATCTTTCGAGTGGCCATTTTAAAAACAGCGTGCCCGTCTTGGTGCACGAAATGCAATTTCTGGTCGACAGTTTCATGCGAGGCCGGATGCCTGCTGCCACCTCCAGGTAGAGTTAGCGCCTCGCCCCCGGATCCGTCCACTTCGTGTATAAAATCGATCAGACCCGAGTCCTCATGCGCCCCGCTCGGCTGCAAAAGGACAGCACCACCGCCGTCGCCGAATATGACGCAAGTCGCGCGATCGGTGTAATCGATTATCGTCGACATTACGTCGACGCCGATGACGATGACGTTTTTATGGGCGCCAGTTTGGATAAACTGGTTTCCGACTTGCAAAGCGTACAAGAAACCAGAACATGCCGCTGAGAGATCAAATCCCCAGGCATTGCGAGCGCCAATCCTATCTTGTACCAGACAGGCAGTGGCTGGCAGCACCATATCAGGGGTGACAGTAGCGACCAAAATCAAGTCAACTTCATTTGGATCGAGTCCAGTCGCGGCCAAAATCTTTTGCGCGGACTCAGTCGCGAGATCCGATGTAGCCACACCTTTCTCAACTATATGGCGCTGGCGGATGCCGGTCCGCTCAATAATCCACTGATCGGAGGTCTCGACAAGCCTTTCCAAATCTGCGTTAGTGATCAAGCCCGGCGGCACAGAGGTCCCGATGCTCGTTATCTTGGCTCTCCCGACCTGGCGCAATTTAGCTGTCGTGGACTCCTGTTTCGGCGCTGTGATCACCGTCAACTCCTCTAACGAGATCTACAGTCCGCACTGATCGCCCGTTAATAAGATTATACGGACCAAAACGTAATCCATGCCATCTGCGCATCTCAGCTTTAAAGAATATGCACAACCAATGTACACCAGACCCTCCAACTATGTTCCTTAAAAAAAATTGGCAGCAAAGCTGTCCCTGCTCAATATGGTAGGATGCCGACAGATAGGGAGTCAGGAGACTTTCCATGAGCGACTGGACGCCGGCGCCAGAGCCAGGCGAAGAGCATGGTGTACTGGAAGAGCGCAAACAAAAGCTCAAAAAGCCGCCCTTGTATAAAGTTTTGCTTCACAACGACGATTACACCACCCAAGAATTTGTCGTGTTCGTGTTGGAACGAGTCTTTCATAAAAATCATACTGATGCGTACAGGATCATGATGAACGTCCATCAACAGGGAATCGGTATAGCCGGGATATACACTTATGAAATAGCTGAGGCGAAAGTAACCAGGGTTACCCAGCTCGCTCAAGCCCAGGAGTTCCCTTTGCTTTGCACAATAGAAGAAGAACAATAATCTTAACTTGACTGTCGCTCAATATGAAGAAGTCCTAGTGAAAAGTAGAATTGGAAACTGAAGAGTAGAGATGATCCCAACCAAAGAACTTCAAGCCACACTTAACGCCGCCTACCAGGATGCAGCCAAACGGCGCCACGAGTACATTACACTGGAACACACTCTTTTAGCGTTGCTGAACGAAAAGACCGGTTGTGATGTCATCCAAAGTTGCGGCGGTGATATCCAAAAGTTGAAAGTTGAATTGGAGAAATTTCTCTCTGATGGCATGGAGCCCGTTCCTAAAGGCTTTGAACAGATTCCCGAACCTACTGCTGCTTTCCAGCGAGTTTTTGAGCGAGCAATTATTCAAGCAACTTCGGCTGGTCAAAGCACTGTAGATGGTGGCAATTTCATTGCCGCTATGTTCCAAGAAAAGCGATCTCATGCCGTCTATTTGCTAGAACAACAAAGCATTTCTCGATTGGATGTTCTCAATTACATATCCCATGGCATCTCCAAGATTGGCCCTTATCCGGACAATGACGACGGAGATCTCAATTCAGGTTTTGGTCCGGCAGAACATGAAGAGGGAGGCAAGGCAGTCCGCGATCCGCTAGCTGCTTTTACGGTCAATTTGATTGAACGCGCCAAAGAAAATAAAATCGATCCACTAATCGGACGTGAGGATGAGGTACAGAGAACAATTCATGTTTTGTCCCGCCGTCGCAAAAACAATCCCATATATGTAGGTGATCCGGGCGTCGGAAAAACAGCGATTGCTGAAGGATTAGCTCTAAAAATCCAGCGTGGCGAGGTTCCAGCAGCACTGAAAGATGCGGAAGTCTACATGCTCGATATGGGCGCCCTGATAGCCGGAACAAAATTTCGCGGACAATTCGAAGAGAGACTGAAGGCCGTAATAAAAGCGTTGCAGAAGAAGCCGGGCGTCATTTTATTCATCGACGAAATCCATACAATTGTGGGCGCCGGTGCCGTCAGCGGCGGCACCATGGACGGAGCCAATCTACTTAAGCCGGCACTGGCCAGTGGCGAGCTGCGCTGCATTGGTTCAACGACTTATCCCGAGTACAAATCTGCGTTTGAAAAGGATAAGGCCTTAGCCAGGCGATTTCAAAAAATCGAGATAAGCGAGCCGAGCATAGAGGACACGATCAAAATTCTGCACGGCTTGAAACCGTATTATGAAGAACATCACGGCGTCAAATATTCAGACGAGTCGATTAAGGTAGCAGCCGAATTGGCCGCCAAGCATATCAACGATCGATTTTTACCCGACAAAGCGATCGACGTGATCGATGAAGTCGGCGCCGCCATTAAGCTGATGCCGGAAGATGTGCGGGCGGATAAAGAAATCGTCGCCCTGGATGTCGAAGAGATAGTGGCTCGCATGGCCAAGATCCCTGCCAAGACCGTATCGGGGTCGGACAAAGAGCGGCTGCAAAATCTCGAACCGGAACTAAGAACAGTTATTTACGGACAAGACCAGGCTATTCGCCAGCTTGTTCGGGCGATCAAGTTGTCTCGTTCCGGTTTGAGCGCTCCGACAAAACCGATCGGCTCATTTTTGTTTTCTGGCCCAACAGGAGTCGGTAAGACAGAACTAGCTAAGCAACTGGCTCATGTTTTGGGAGTGAATTTCCTCCGCTTCGACATGAGCGAATACATGGAGAAGCACACGGTCTCTCGTCTGATCGGAGCACCGCCAGGTTATGTCGGGTTTGATCAGGGCGGTTTGTTGACAGACGCAATTGGCAAGACACCACATGCAGTGCTAGTCCTTGACGAGATCGAAAAAGCGCATCCAGATTTATTCAACATCCTCTTACAGGTAATGGATCACGCAACTCTAACCGACAATAACGGCAAAAAAGCTGATTTTCGCAATGTCATCCTGATTATGACTACCAATGCCGGCGCCCGTGAAATGGTTGCTGCTGATATTGGTTTTCAATTCGCCGCTGCTCAAACTCCAGCGACCAGGCAGGAAAATAAGGAGCCAAAAGACGAGGGAAGCAAGGACAAACCTGCCCTCTCGATTGGCGTCAGTAAAGGGAAAGATGCTATTGAACGGACCTTCAGCCCGGAATTTCGCAATCGACTGGACGCCTGGATCGTCTTTAATCCCTTAACTCATAAGGAAATCGTGCGGGTTGTCGATAAGTTTGTCAGGGAAGTTAAAGCACAGCTGAGTGAAAAAAATGTTGAGCTGGAGTTGACCGATGCTGCCCGAGAATGGCTGTCCAGAAAAGGATTTGACAAATTGTACGGCGCCAGGCCTATGGCTCGTCTTATTCAACAGAAGATCAAGGAGCCGCTCGCCGATGAAGTCTTATTCGGCAAACTCGAACACGGCGGCAAAGTCGTCGTTGACGAAAAAGACGGCGAAATTCACCTATCCTGTCTAGCGGCTGTTCCGCCGAATGTTCAGTAAAGCCGTCTAGCTCTGCCGTTACTCACCCATGCAAGCGACCGAAGCGATTTCTTATGCTCAAGCGGGGCTTGAAGGAGCGCACCATAATCCAGACAAAGGCAGGCAACCAAATAAGCAGTATGAGCCAGTTCGACCGTGCTTCGTCATCGGGGAAAATCTCAGCCAGTTGCCTGTCGATCAAGGAGTGCCGAGGATCATGGGCATCGTAATAGACCGGAACCTGAGCACCAATTGGATAAGCTTTCTTCAGCAATTCTTCTTTGTCTTGAGAGTAGCCATAGTTCAGACGTACAGGAAAACCATCGAAACTGGCAGTCAACTTATACCCCGGAGCTAATGCCAGGAAGCGGCTCTGCACGCCCGAATATGTCACACCACGGACAGCGAAGTCATAGGCCACCGCCACTTTATAATCATGAAATTTGGAGATGTACTCGGCATCCAGCGGCTGTTCAAAGAAATAATTGACCGTAGCCACACCGGTCGCCCAGTGTTTGGCTTGCATCAGCTCTTCCTTGTCGAACCATTCCGAATAAGCAATCAGAGCCGCCACAATTAGTGTTAGTGCAGCAAAAATCTCTGCTTGCCCATAGAACCATACGCGCGGAAAAGACTTCCCCGGTCTTTTTTTGTAACTCTCGTAAAACGTGGCCATCTGCGAGTCCGTCGGTGAGATCGTACTTGGGCACCCAGCGTATTCTTTGATCTTATTGACTGCCGCCTCAAGATTCATCTGACCGAGGCGGACCAATGTTTGATGCTTGAGCGCATAAACGACGATGTGCCGATCAACAATTCTGGCCTGGACCAAAGCTCGCCCCAGGGGAAGACGCGCCTCTTTGGCATAGCGAACGTGGTTTTCCATTTCAGTACGACCAATCAACCCGCTCAGAACGAGCAATTCGCCCAGGCGACCTTGCTGACCAGGATAGTTTCTAAAGCACTCTTCCTCTAGTTCCTTTTCCAGAGCTGCTGCTTCATAAGTCTTCTGTGCACAGTCGCCAACATAGGGGTTTGCATCTCTACTTAATGTTCGCAGAACCGCCAGCGGTAAATGCGGATCACCAGCCATAAACAGCCGCACATCATCATGCTCATCTATGGCTAACCATTCCACAAGATATCCTGGCGTCGATTTGTTGCAGGCGACTGAAGCCCTCACTTCCGGATCGGAATCCTTCGCCAGACGGACAAGCACATCAATTGGGCTAGCTGGATTTTCAGCCAACCTGAGGCGCACCTGGCGATCGCGAGAACGCAAGAGCTCCCTAAGTAGCTCCGTGTCCGACAGCGGATTGGCTGCCCGTACAAGTTCAGATTGTAGTTTCATGGTCCTATTTGAACCAATCGCTCAAAGCAGCATTTGTGCTTAACTAGTGCCCCGACCCCAGTTCCAGCATAGCAAAAGAGCTGGGAACTCGACAGGGTCAGAGTTTGCTGGTAGATGACCCTAGATCGGTTTTGTGAATGCTGGAGATAGCGGCAGATGATTAAAATGTGACATGGACAGACTGGCACCAGCATGCAAATCCTATTCAATTGAAGGAGAGCAAACAGGGAGTGCCAACAGGCATGTCGCATTTTAATAACAGAGCATTAAGGGATATTCTAGATTAGTTGCCTAGTGCTTCTGGCTCTTAAAATGAACAAGATCGTCCCGCCGAGTAACACTGGCTTCCTAGCATCGCCGAGCGCCGCTGGCGCTTGGTGATCGAATAGCCCAGTATTTGCTGGTAGACGCTGGCAATCATTGCGCCAGAGATAAAAACTTGTTTCTGTCTTTGAGCAGCGCAATAATTGAGTGACTCGCTAATGGCAAATGAGGCCGAAAATGTCGACAAGTAAATTACTAAAATTAGGACTGGCTATGTCGTTTGTATTCATCCTTGACATCGGCGCAATTAGTGTTTACCCAGCAACTGGCAAAGAGGTGCAGCCAATGCCAATCGATGTCACCAGTTCTGCATTTAAAAATGGTCAACCAATTCCCAAAAAATATACCGGGGATGACGTCAATGTGTCGCCTAATCTAACATGGAGCCACGCACCACAAGGAACAAAAAGCATCGCCTTAATCATGGAAGATCCGGACGCACCAATGGGCACTTTTATCCACTGGGTAATCTACAACTTGCCACCGACCGAAACCGGGCTCGGCGAAAACATAGCTAAGTCCCCTAATTTGGCTAATGGTGCGCGTCAGGGCACGAACAGCTTCAGGCAGAGCGGCTATGCCGGCCCCAAGCCACCGCCAGGGAAACCACACCATTATTACTTCAAGGTCTACGCTTTGGACTCCATGCTCAACGACCAGCCTGGTTTGTCGTCTGATCAACTGCACAGTCTCATGACAAACCATATTCTGGGAGAGGGACAGCTGATGGGCACATATAGCCGCTAGCTTAATTCTTTTCGGACGGCAATTGTTTCGGCCAAAGACAGGGTATTGTGGCCGAGTCAAAGGAGTTTTTGATTATGCCAAACTGGAACAGCAAGTTGAACCGCAAGCTCTGTCAGAAAAGTGTGATTGGCTTGCTGGCAATTTTGATCCTCCCCTGTCTAGCAGCGACGGCCGGCACTGACAGACAAATCATTGCTGCCGCACCGACATTGACCTGGCAGCGCGATCTGCACACATCCATGACGCAAGCGAAGACCAATAACAAATTCGTTCTGATCGATGTTTACACTGATTGGTGCGGCTGGTGCAAAAGGTTGGATCGAGATACCTACACTAATTCCGATGTTATCGCTTATCTAAACAAGACTTTTATCTGTGTGAAAGTAAATGGTGATGATCCAACACTCGGCAATTGGGTAACGCGAAAATATCAAGTGAATGGCTATCCGGCGATCATAGTCTTGGCGCCAAGCGGTCAATTAAAAGGAAAAATTGACGGTTATGCCCCGCCAACTGCTTTTTTGCAGCAATTGAACGATATGCTGCGAAAGTAGTCGTTCAAGACACCGCAAGAATCAAGCATTTCAGGTAATTCGATTCGGGAGCATCCAAGAGAGTAGGGTGATCGGGCGGCTGTCCACGTTGCTCGATCAATTTGAGTCCTTTCTTGGCGTCATTACCAGCGCCATGAACGATGCTGATGAATTCATCAATCGTCAGATGATGCGAACAAGAGCAGGTAACAAGAATTCCGCCTGGGCGCAACATGCGCAGAGCCATGCGATTGATCTCATTGTATCCTCTGAATGCACCCTCACGGCTGGAGCGATTCTTGGTAAATGCCGGTGGATCCAAAACTACCATGTCGGTTCGAAAACCTTCAGCATCGAGCTCGCGCAAATAATCAAATACGTTAGCCGTCTGCACCATGTGCGGTGCGAGCAGACCATTACGTTGCCATTGTTGATTATTTAGGGTGTTGAAGCTCTCACTGATTTCTACATCAGTGACCTTCTGAGCTCCGTTCAAGGCAGCCCGCAAGCCAAACAGACCGGTGTAGGAAAAGCAATTGAGTACTTCACGACCGATCGCCTCTGCCGCCGCCGCCTTTTGATTTTCCAATTGATCAAGAAACAAACCAGTTTTGGCGCCGTGCTTAATGTTGGCCAACAATATGGCATTTTCATCTTCGATTTCCAGCACCTCTGGTGGTATCGCTCCCCAGATCACACCGGTTTTTTGTTCGAGTCCTTCCAGTTCCCGAATCGGGCTGTCAGAGCGCTCGTATAGACCCTTGGCCGAAAGAACATCAGCGACCGCTTCAATAATCTCTTGGCGCCACGGCTCCAAGCCAAGCGCCAAGAATTGCAACACGGCAAAATCTCCATAAACATCAACTACCAAACCGGGAAGCGCATCAGCTTCGCCATGAACTAGCCGATATGCTTGAGGAAATTGAGAGCGAGCCGCATAGCGAGCGCGCCGATATTTGTACGCAGCATCTATGCGATGGCGCCAAAATTTTTCGTCAATCTCTTCGGCTCGCTTCCGCGTCAAATAGCGGAAGGCGATGCGGCTGTTTTGATTGAAATAACCAACACCTTGAATTTTGCCATTGGCATCTGCCGCCTGAACGAGCCCGCCGTTCTTAAAATCGCTGTCCGGACCTACGGCTATCTCGTTATCGAAAGCCCACGGGTGTCGGCGCCGCTCAGTTCGCTGCGGCTTCAGTTGTATAACCGGCAAAGGCATGCCTAAATAATACCTCACCGTGCTTAATTCCCGCTTAACTAGCGAATTTGGCCGACCTGCGTGAAGTTTTAGCGCCAGATCTTAAGTTCTTCATCGCCAGCTTCCTCATCCCTTAGTAAATACTGGATTAAGTGCTAAATTTACTCAAGCTAGCCAGCAATCGTATACATATAGGAATAGCCAGATCCAATGACGCCGGTCGCCACTTTACTTTGGGCATGCAACCTCTTTATTGACACGTTTGGGCAATTATCCTTCAAAGCGGCCGCGCACGCGCCTGACGCCGAAGGGGTACTCGATCGCTGGCGATTGATGTTGAGCAACTATTGGTTGTGGCTCGGCGTTGGTACATATGTAATCGAATTCTTCGTCTACCTCGCCTTCCTCTCTAATGTGCCTCTTTCTCAAGGGATCTTGATGGGTAGTGTGAACATCGTTGCTGTCATGATTGGCGGTAGAATTTTCTTCGCCGAGAAGCTAACCGGTCACCGAATGTTAGCCACATTCTTAATCGCCACAGGTGTGTTTCTTGTGGGATGGGGCAAAGTATGACGCGCTTTTATATCGTCGGTTTCTTCGTCTTGATGATTTTTGACACCATGGCCCAAATCGGCTTTAAGCTTGCCGCGCAATATGCGGCTGCACCGCACATTTTCAATGTCGGCATGATCGTCGCCTGGATCAACCACGTATTGACAGCGCATTGGATTTACTTTTCTATTCTTGGCTATTTAGGCGCTTTCATCACCTGGATGACTCTTCTTAAGCATGCACCGATCGGCCGGCCTTTGCTGCTTCTCATCTCGTCATTGTCAGTGTTCTGATCATATCGGTGCTCTTTCTAGGGGAGTCACTAAATGTGGTGCAAGTCGTGGGTAGCATCCTGATTCTGGGCGGCATCTTTGTTCTGGCTGCGGAGGAGGAACCAGGGCCAAAAAAGCTCTTGGCGCTTGAGGAAGTTGATTCCGACAAACGCTGGGACAAGCGTGACTCTGCTGAGCGCAGCCTCTCGGCAAAGAGATGATCTCCTCTGAACCTGCCGCCCTTTGCTTCCCAGGAGACTAATGACCACTGAGCATTTGGTAACAGGCAAACCGTAGAGGCAACTTTCAGAAATGTCAGCCGGTATGTCAGGTAGAAAACCTTTTTGAAAAAAAAATGTCTTGCTCTAGCTAAAGCAATTACCAAATTCATATTGACAACCGGCAAGCGAAAACTTTTCCGTTTTTACCAATGCCAAACCAGCGTTGGTGCCGACTTTGGCCATTCATCACCGCTACTTATTTTCATCAATTTCATATATCTCAGATATGTTTCAGGAGGCATAAAAGCGCTCTTTTGCCGTACTGATCAAGGACTACCGAGACCGCTACCGGTCTCGGCAAAAGAGCATGCTTCACGTTTACGAAATTGCCGAATGGGCATTTCGTAAAGGGAGGGTTTTTTCAATGGAAACCGGCTTGGCTCGAATTGGAGAACTTTTGGTTGGCGCCGGCATTATGGACGCTGACAATCTGGCACAAGCATTACACATTGCCAGCAAAGCAGCCTGCCCGGTTGGCCGGATCTTGCAATTGACCGGCAATTTAAAAGAACGCGATTTGAAAAATGCGTTGGAAGCACAAACGATGATCAGGCAGAACGAAATCGACCTTGATTTCGCCATTGAAGTTTTAAATACTGCATTCAAAGGTTGCCTGACTTTCCAACAGGCGCTTGCCAAACACGGCTGGCACAGGAGCGAGCAACAGAGCCTCACTGATATGTCTGAACTTTTATTGATGTCAGGCGTCCTCAGCAGTGTTCAATTAAAAAAGGCGATCGAAAATAGCCAGCAATTGAACCTCCCATTGGGACGTACTCTTATTCAAACGGATTTGGTTTCACCATCGGTAATGGCCGCGGTACTCACGTCGTTAGTCTTGATTAGAAAAGGCGAGATTAACCACGATGAGGCTGTACGAGGCATCAGGGTTGTTGCCACCAAGTGCATTAGTCTCGAGCAAGCACTAATTCTCGATGGCTCGTACTGTCCGCCAAACAATTATTCAATCCGTCTGGGCGAGCTTCTGGGACTGGCGGGCTTGGTCAGCGAGACCGACAATCTTTATGCTGTTGAAAAAGGCTTGTTATCGCGGCAGCTAGTTGGACAAATTCTTTGCGAAGCAGGATTGGTGTCACCGCATGTGGTGGAATCCGCAGTAGAGCTGCAACGAATGGTGACCGCTGGCGCCATAGATGCTCGTCAAGCAAGCGATATCTTGCGGAATATTGAAAGAACCGGGATTTCGGTGGAGGAAGCGGTCAACAGTAAGAAACGAAACGGCGATCAGGTGGCCAGCCTGCTCAAGATAGCCGACTTCATTACAGACAGTGACATTGTGCGAGCAGAAGCGTTATCGAGAGGATCGTCGTTTGATCTATCCCAGTGTCTCTACGACTCATTGGTAATCGACGAGATTCAATTCAAAACAGCTAATCGCTGTCTGGAATTGATCAATGGCGGACATTTGCAAGTGGAACAAGCTGTAATTGTCATGCATTATTGCGTACGCACGCAGGTGAGCGTGGACCAGGCCCTGCAAGAATTGGCTTGGGATTTATCATCAAATCCGTCGATCGAATTGCATTCCGAACGCGTCCAACTTAATCAAAAGCAACGAGACCATTCCTAAATTTGAAAGAGCTCTATGGCGTTTTCCCAGTTGTCAAAGGTGAATCGCTGGATTTTCCCTGATCAATAGACATGTCTATTTGTTATCGAATCATAAAATTCGAATTCTTGACAACCCCGAATTCGCACTGTATGGTTAAATCAATGAAAATGAAGATGTAGCTAAGTTTGTTCTGGGCGGACTTGGCAGCGCTTAATATCAAGCAACGCACAATTTTGTGATTACGGTCGGCGATTTGAGCGTTGGTTCAGCCAACAGTAGAATTGTGCACTATCAAATTTCCGTGGCGCGAAATTTGAGCCTGAGGAAGACTCATGAAAAATGGCGCTAAGCAGCAAACATTGGTGAGAATCGGAGAACTGCTCGTTGCCGCCGGCATCATGGATAGTCAGGCGGTCACTGAAGCATTGCATTTGGCTAAAAAAACCGGATCGCCGGTTGGCCGCATTATGCAAATGGCGGGCGACCTGAAGGAACGCGATCTGCAAAACGCTCTGGCGGCCCAGACGATGGTCAGAGAAGGACAATTGACGGTCGAGTTGGCAACTGCAGTCTTAAATACGGCCTTTACCGAGCACATTACTTTAGAAGAGGCGCTGCCAAAGCATGGATGGCAAAACCGCGAAGAAAAGAACCTCAGTGAGATTGCGGAATTGCTAATCGCTTCCGGCTTGTTTCAAGACGAAGTCATGCAAAAAGCGATCGAGCGTACTGAACGAACCAATCAGCCGCTGGGGAGCACGCTTCTGGCAATGGGAGCCATTTCACCAGCCTTGCTGGCGTCCGCGCTAACCGCCCTCTTCTTGATTCGCAATGGTCAGGTTACGCACGAGGATGCTGTTCGCGCGCTAAGAATGAGCTTCACCAAGGAAATCAGTATCGAACAAGCATTTGTACTCGAGCGCATCTATGTACCGCCCAAACAAAATTCTATTCGCCTTGGCGAACTATTAGGAATGGCCGGTTTAGTGGCTGAGAGCGATAGTCTTTCGGCAATTGAGACAGGGCTACTCAATCACAAACCGTTGGGTCGTGTGCTTACCGAGTCCGGGCTTGTGCCATTGCACCTGGTAGATGCTGCCCTTGAGTTACAACAGATGGCTTCTCTTGGTACCATCGATTCTCGGCAAGCATCCGAGATATTGTGCTCCATTCAAAAAACCGGTTCGACTGTGCAAGAGGCGATTAGTCGTAAAAAGCAAAAGGGCGATTTGGCCGCCGATCTTCTGAAAATCGCCGGGCTGGTCACCGACAGCGACTTGGAACGGGCGCAGTCATTCGCTAGCGGCGCTTCACTGGATACAGCCCGCAGTCTTTTCGATGCATTCATTATCGATCAGATGACTTACAGCGCCGCTAGCCGATGCATCGATCTAATCGAACAGAATATGCTGGAAGTCGAAGACGCTATAGTTTTGCTACAGCACTGCGCCCAAAAGAGAGTCAGTGTGGAGCAAGCTTTGCAAGCCCAAGTCTGGCGATTGACGCGGGCCCAGCCGCCTGTAGCCAATGCTACACCAAAAGTATACGAAGAGAGTGTCTCCACGCCGGAAACGGAAAAGCAGGGAGCCTGACTTCTGAGCGGACGAGAAGTGTTGAATTGCTTTGCCCGAAGATTTGTCATCGACCGACCGTCGATATATTAACTTGGTCAGGCAGATTCGGATTGACGAATCTAGCTTGCTTCAAGTCATCCGCCGCCAGAACCGAGTTTCCTAACTGCCGATAGCACCAGGCGCGTGCCAGATAATACTGCGAATCGTTCGGATTGTTCATGATTGCATCTGAAAGATCGGCAACAGCCCGGTTGATCCGATCTAATTGAATTAAGGCCTTTGCTCGCTCGTAAAGAAGATCAGGGTCCAATGGATGAAGCTTAATGGCTAAATCCAACTCCCGCAAGAGTCGAATCGGCAGGCCATCCGTCATAAAAGACTGCCTGGTCACTTGCAATATAATCGGCGTGGATTCCCCTGGCGAAATTGGCGCGGCGGCAGCGATAGACAATTGATCTGAATTCGGCTTTGCCACTACATTTGGTGGCACATCACCAATGTCCGCAGATTTACCGTTAGCTGCATCAATCAACATACCGCCTGCTTTGTAAAATTGTCGAATATAACCCAAAGATTGCCCGCCATTCTCTGCCGGTGTTGGCAAATAAGCATTGGCGGTTTGAGGCAAGACCACGCCGTCACCGCCGTCGCTGTCGACAGCGCTCTTGGCTGCTTTCGGCATCAGCGGTAGTTGATGTTTTTTACCGTCGGGGTCAACGGTGTTAGCTGAGGCTTCCAGCTTGGTCAGGCGGAGAGAATATGGGCCCGCCGCGGGAACCCCAAAGACAAAATTTTCCAGTCGGAGCACACGAAGGGACAACGAGTCTTTCGCATATGTTCGGCCAAAGAAGTGACTTTCCAGCCAATCTAATTTGGCCATCTCCTCAATGGTCAGTTCGCTCTGGTTAAAGTCGCTCGACTGGCTATCGCCAAGAGCTATTGCCACTATCGGCTGGCTGGGCAAACCGAGACAAAGAGCGATGAATATAATCGTGATCAAAGTCCCAGCGACGCTTCGTCGTCTCAGAGATACGCCAATGAATTGCGATTTGGTTGCCACTTTTCCTTCACCATTTCGATTAGCGCCCTTGCAATTTGGCCGAAATGGAGGAGTGGGACACTTTACCAAGATCAGCATGCGAATCGGTCAACCGTTGCTTCTCCATATGTAAAAGGTCGGATTCCTCTTTCAATCGGCCGAATTCAGCAAGCAGTGCCTGCTCTCGCTCTTCCCTCTGCGATTGATTCACCGCTTTCACACCAATAACAGAGTTGACCTGCTCAGCATTATGCAAAGCTGCCTCCTGCACGGAAAGGGTGTGTTCAACTTGCAAGACCCGCATTTGATCGTTCAGCATGGAATGGGCAACCTGGTTCCAATCTCGATCAACCATATTTCTTAGAGTGCCGCAGATATGAGGTGGACGAATGGCGTTGGCTCCATGAAACTCACTGGCATGAATTTCGTACTTTTTTAAAACTCCATCCAGCACCTTTTCGTTGGCATGGCATTCACCAACTGAATCCTGGAACTGTTTTAGATGTTGCTTATAGGCCGCCGCATGCAGGGCAAATACTTGCCTATCTTGATCGTACTGTTGGCTGCCCAGTCGATACTCCCGGTCGCTCATCCGAGTAGGCAGCGGCAAATTAGGCGTGCGCGTCGTCAGCACTTGCGCCTCGCCTTGCAATTGATTAGCTTGCGCAATCAGCGATTCAGCACGAGCATGGAAAGCAGCCGCCTTAGCTTCAAAAATTCGGCAGCTGCCAATAATCTCCTCCGCTGAGTGAACTCTGGCCGCCATCTGATCAGCCGATTGATGGCGATCAGTCAACTCTTGTGCCAAAGCGCTCTGAAAATTGATCTGGCAAATAGCCGCTATTAAAGTAGCGAAAATAAAATGGCGGTGAGAGATACATCTAAGCACTGGCATAACCTCGCAAAATCTCCGGGCACCTTTCTGGAACTAACCTTTTGGCTTGCCGGCTGGCAACTCTGTCCATTTCTTGGCCGTCGCTTTCAGCTCCAGCGGCGGATCGGCGGCAACGCCAGTATCTGCGTCATACGGGCTATAGTTACGCACATAAAGACTTGTGCCTAAGGCGCGTAGATGAACGGCAGACTCCCGTTGCGGTTCGGCCAGGAGTCGCTGAAGATCGTTGGCAGAATTTTGTACTTCAACCGCTTGTTTCAACGCTTGCGATTGATAACCCATTGCTTGCGTCAGACTATCCCCGCGTTGCCAGCTGCTATCGATCAGACGCAGATTGCTAACATCACGCCCCCTGTACAGTCGGTAAGCAAAATTATTCGGCAGGACATTGTTAGGGAGGACATTGCCAGCGGCAAAGTCCCGCGGATTTGCCGAAAGGCGGTTATCCCAACCGGTGCCGTTACGCACTTGCTCTTTGATCGCCTGCAATGTTCTCCAACTGTCGAAGTTGGCGTTAGGATCACGCAGATTATCGATTGTCATCGGCTGGTCGTATCCCAACCTGGCTACTCGCCCATTGCCCGAATAAATACTCTGTTGCGCGCCGATGTTGCCATCTCTCATTTTCAAACGGCGCAGATCGTTAGCCTGAGCGTTGATTCTGCCCACGGTGTCTGCCGTAATCTTGGCCCCATCGGTAGGATGGGTGAGCATAGCCCGTCTTGTCTCCAAATCCATCAATGCCGATCTGGCTTGGCGTCCGGTCTGCCCAAAAGGATCTAGTTTAAAGGCCGCTTCATACATGGTCTTAGCTCCGTCGCCATCTTTCAGTTCCGCCAATGAACGCCCCAACCAGAGGTAAGCCTCTGCATTGCTGGGGTTTTGCTTAATCACTTTGGAAAATTCATCCGCCGCCGCATGGTAACGTCTGCTATCAAAATCTAGTTTTGCATCCTGAAAGACTTGCGCCTGAGCCAACGCGGCTGGGAAAGTGCATGTAGTAAGTAGTAAGAAAGGAGCAACGCGAACTAGTGCACTGAATGTTTTTTGCATTATGGAACCCCAGTTCACAGTTTTCCTATTAGCCAGGTTACACACAGATGGTGGCGAAATTGTGAATCGAGATGATGGAAACTCAACCGTAATCAATTGATTACGTGACGAGGCAATCATCCACGGCGGGAGCCACACATTGTCCAAATTGCACTAGGGCAGGATCAGGATAACGAATTAGACGTTCCGCTTGATTCGATGTTCCACCGCAGTTTGTTCGCGCTCAGACGGTTGGACTCCTTGCCTGGCACTGATCATTCTGTCAGATAGAAGACAGTCAGGTCGAAGGCTGTCACCACATTCGATACCAGCAAGCGTTTACTAGGCACAGAGAGTGGCAGAAACTTTCAGGCTGCCTTAGCTTTAGTTGTCGCGTGGATTGATCTGGCTATCGATCTGGTATTCTGATGACCAAGTGATATCGTAAGCAGCAACAAACGTAGAGCTAGGGACTCTGTCCAACTCGGATATGAACTGGATAAATGTGGGCACATTGAATGGATAGAAGAACAGACAGCCACCATTTCGAAGTTGAAGCTGTCTGTTGCCTTCTCGGTCGAATTTTGCGCTGAGATCGGCTCGTACTCTAGAGTCGGCGCTACAGTCTCCATCTCACGACGGAGGTACGCGTGTCAAAGAATAAGACATTAATTACGCTGAGCCTGCTCGTGTTCATTGTCATCGTTGTCTATATGGCGCTGGCAGCCGCGGAACAAAAAGAGGTGACGGTGAAAGTCGTACGTAACCTTAACTATTGCCAAGTTCCGGGGAATAACCAGCAAACGCTTGATCTTTACACACCGCAAACCTTTTTCCATACTCAGAAACTGCCATTAATTATTTGGATACACGGCGGTGCCTGGCAAATTGGCGATAAGGAAGACGCATTTCCAGACCTGTTTGTCAGAGATGGCTACGCATTTGCCAGCATCAATTACCGTCTCACCAACCAAGCGAAATTTCCCGCCCAGATTGAAGATTGCCAGGCAGCTGTTCGCTTTTTACGTGCGCACGCCAATGAATACCAGATCGATCCCAACCGTATCGGTGTCTTCGGGCAATCGGCAGGTGGTCATCTGGTAGCTCTCCTGGGCACTACCGGAGATCAGAAAGCGTTTGGCGGCGGCAGCAATAAAAATGTCTCCAGTAAAGTGGAAGCGGTTTGTGATTGGTGCGGTATTACTGATTTCAACACGATCGCCGCACAAGCAGGCCCATCATACAGACTGGCCTCGGCCGTCCATAAGCTCTTCGGCGGTGTTGATACCGCGGACCTGAAAGCCCAAGCCAGTCCGGTTACTTACGTCGCTTCTGGTAATCTGCCACCCTTTTTAATTATGCACGGCGATCAAGATCTTATTGTCCCTGAGGCGCAAAGCGAAGAGTTATACCAGTGCTTGAAGAAGGCCAACGCAGACGTCCAGTTCGAAGTAGTAAAAGGGGCGCCACACCAATTCTTTAATAGAGACACCGCTTTGCGAGTGGATCGATTTTTCAATGAAAAATTGAAAATCTTACCTACCGAGCACAATTAATCGTTTTCGTCTGGCTGACCACTGCCAGCTGCCCGCTTTACACCCAGATTGGCTGCTTGACCATACCAATAAGCTGACTGCGTTTGATCCTTGGGCAAACCACGACCGTCCTCGTAGATCTGGGCCAGCTCGTATTGGGCGCGGGCTGAACCGTTTTCGGCAGCCAACCGGCACCAGTAAGCCGCTTTGCTTAGATCTTGAAGCGAATTTCCCCTTTCGCTGTAAATCAGAGCCAAACTGAATTGGGCGTCGACGTCCCCTTGTCCGGCAGCTTTGAGGAAAAGCTCAATGGCCCGAGGTAGATCTCTGGGCACGCCCTGTCCTTGCCAACACATCCAGCCCAGGTTGTGCTGAGCTAGAGAAGAGCCCTGACTGGCTGCTGCTTCGTACCAGTACCGTGATTTTTCGAGATCACGTTCTACCCCCTCTCCCTTTAAAAAGAGATAAGCGAGGCGCAATTGGGCATCTAAATCACCCTTTTCAGCAGCTCGCTTGGCTTCCTCGAGAGTCGCTTCGTTCTTTCTCAAGACTGCCACCTGTTTCAGTCTTATATCAAGAATATAAGAATTTCCGGTTCGGGCCTTGGATCTGGCGACAGAACGGCGTAATCTAAGGTTGGCAGTAACCCCGGTGCAGGACAATTCTGATAAGGGCGGTCAGCCGCCTATTGGTGAAAATGTTGGCACCCCGTTGAGATCGACCTATGTGCGGCCTTATAGCTGTATCCGGCAGCCTCAATTCAGCTTATGAAGTCTATTACGGACTGATGAATCTGCAGCACCGGGGGCAAGACGGCGCCGGCATTTTAGCAGCCGATGCCAGCCGTCCAGGCGGCTTTCAATTGCAAAAAGGCTCTGGGCTGATTGAAAACGTCTTCTCCGAGCGTTCTTTTAAGAACCTGCACGGTCAAGCAGCGCTTGGTCACTCACGTTACGCTACGATCGGCCGCGATGATCCTAACTTGCTTCAGCCTTTTTTGGATTACGACACGGGCATCGGTCTTGCCCATAATGGCAATATCGTCAATTTCTATCCCTTGCGCGACGAAATTCTCTTGACCAATTCTAAAGTCGGCAATACGCCGCTAGAATCGGATTCGGCATTGATCTTGCGTATTCTCAGCGACGAAATGAAGGGCAAAGATTTAAACGCGCAAGAATTATTCAAGGCTACCAGAGTGTGCATGCAAAAGTTAGTCGGGGCATACTCTTGCATCTGTGTCACCAGAGATGGTGACATTTTTGGCTTTCGCGATCCGCATGGTATCAGGCCGCTTGTCATGGGCAGGAAAACAAATGCCGAAGGCGACTCTGTTTACGCTATTGCCAGCGAAACAGTAGCTTTATCCTTTCTCGGTTTTGAAGAGCTTGAGGAAATTGCCCCTGGTGCCGCGGTCTTCATCAGCCACGATGGCCAGGTAAAACAAGAAATCCTCAATCAGCAGTCACAATCACCATGCATGTTCGAATGGGTCTATTTTGCTCGAGTAGAATCGGAATTCCATGGCACTTCCGTCTATCAAGCACGTTTTCAATTAGGGCTGATTTTAGCGCAGCAGATCAAGGATTTAGAGATCGAAGCCGATATTGTCGTGCCAGTCCCTGAAACAAGCCGCATTTCCGCAACGGCCATCGCCGAGTTTTTGCAATTACCCTGCCGAGAGCTGTTGATCAAAAATCGCTACGTCAATCGCACGTTTATTTTGGAAGGGCAGCAGTCACGTCAGGAAGCGATTCGGCGTAAACTTTTCCCGATCGCTTCTGAAATCGCGGGCAAGCGATTGCTGCTCGTAGACGACTCGATCGTAAGGGGCAATACAGCCAAACAAATCGTCAAGCTGATGAAACAAGCGGGAGCCAAGGAAGTAATCTTGCTTTCAGCCTGCCCGCAGATCCAATTCCCCTGCTACTACGGCATCGATTTTCCCAATCCCTCCGAATTGATCGCCCATGAGAAGACCGAAGCCGAAATAGCCACCGAACTGGGCGCTGATCGCGTTGTCTTCCAAACTGTCGACGGGTTGCGAAAAGCACTGAGACAGAAGTCCATTTGCACCGGCTGCCTGACCGGTGAGTATCCGACCGATGTAGAAAGTGGCAAGCATTTTGCTACTCGACGCCAACTCGATCGCCAGGTAGTGCCGGCAAAACACTCAAGCTGCTGAGGAGAGATCCAGGTGACAACAGCGAATTCCACAAGCATGACGCTGTCATATGAAGGATCGGTCAAGCGAGTGTGGCAATCATCAACCGACAAAGAACATCTTTGGTTTGAATTTACCAATGACTACTCAATTTTCGATTGGGGAAAGATGCCCGACACAATTGCTAATAAAGGAAGAGCGCTGGCATTAATGGGCGCCTTCTTTTTTCAGGAGCTGGGAGATCCTAAATTGTGGCAGACGTTATTTTCATCCAAGCATCTGGCCAAATTTGATCGGCAATGGTTGGGACAGCGGTTTACAAACAAGACATTTTGCGGTGCAGGCGGTTTGGAGAAAGCCGGTTTATCCAGCCATTTTGTCGCTCTAACCAATGAACAGGATTTACCTCTACCATTTAGCAATGCCATCGAATTCAGTGGCAGCCTTCTGATGAAGGTACTAGGTGGCCGGGTTTATCGTCCGCAGCCAGCCTCCATCTTGCAGCATAACCTTTTCTTCTACCCACAGCCGGAAAACAGCCGGCACATTCGCTTGATCCCACTGGAAATTGTTTTCCGTTTCGGCATGCCGCAAGGAAGCTCCTTACAAGAACGACTCTCATCCAATCCGAATTACTTTAAGACCTTAGGTTTGCCGGCCATGCCGCGTCCAGACACCTGGTTTGCCCATCCAGTCATTGAATTCTTCACCAAACTCGAACCCAAGGACCGTTTTCTCAATTGGCAAGAAGCAGCCACACTCTCCGATCTCAATGAGGAAAGCTTTGCCGAATTAACTGAAATTGCTCTGGATACGGCGCTCGCCTTGCACGAGATTTTTGCTCGCTGCGGTCTGGAGTTGTGGGACGGCAAAATCGAGTTAGTGGAAGCAAGGAGCGATGATCCAAATCGATCGCAACTCTTATTGGCCGATAGTATCGGTCCAGACGAGTTACGCATATTAGCCGACGGTAAACAGCTTTCTAAGGAGCTGATCCGGCAATTCTACCGAGGCTCTGTCTGGGAGCAACGCCTGAAAGAAGCGCAATCCATAGCCAAGGAGAGAGCGGTACTGGATTGGAAAACTATATGCCTAGACGAACTTGATGCCAAACCAGAAAAGCTGTCTGCCGAATTTAAACAGCAAGCCGACAAGCTTTACGGAGTGTTGGCCAACACATTGATTGGCTCGGATGTTTTTCCGAACCATCCACCGCTCGATGAATTTCTGACAAAGTTGTCCAGCGTTATCAAAGCAAAGAGCAAATGAGTAAGAAAATGGCAAAAGAGAAAATGGGAAACAACTCGCCTGTACCAGTCGACATCCTGATAATTGGTGGCGGCGGCCGAGAACACGCCTTGGCCTGGAAGTTGGCCCAGAGCCCGCAAGTGAGAAAGATCTTTTGCGCACCGGGAAATGGTGGCACCGCTCACGAGCATAAAACGCAAAACATCGGCATTGCGGTATCTGAATTCACTAACTTGATCGACTTCGCCCGCGCCAACAAAATAGCGCTGACGGTAGTAGGACCCGATAATCCATTAGCTGACGGCATAGTCGATCAATTTCTCGAGGCTAAGTTGCCTATCTTTGGTCCAACAAAAGCAGCAGCCCGCCTGGAATCGAGCAAAGCCTTTGCCAAGCAATTCATGACACAAGCTGGCATTCCCACTCCCAGATTTATTGTTTGTTCATCATATGGCGAGGCTCTTGATGCTGTTCACAAACATACGTGGGCTCGCGTGGTGAAAGTCGACGGACTGGCTCTGGGTAAGGGCGTTTTTGTCTGCGATTCAGAAGAAGCCTGCCAAATTGCGCTCAAGCAAATTTTCCAAGAAAAGACTTTTGGACCGGCCGGCAATAAGGTAGTCATTGAAGAAAGAATAACCGGTGAAGAACTGTCGCTTTTGTTTTTCACAGACGGCAAAGAGCTCGTGCCCATGCCGGCCTGCCAAGACTACAAACGCCGGTACGAAGGCGATCAAGGACCAAATACTGGCGGCATGGGAGCATACTCCCCAGTGGCATTATTTTCGCAATACGAAAGCGAAATCAATGAAAACATCGTCACCCCTCTGCGCCATGCTTTAGCCGAAGGCAAATTGGATTTCCAAGGCATAATTTATGTCGGCATCATCATTGGCACCGTCCAAGATAGTGAAACCAGGGAATCCAACGGTAAGGCACCGCGTGAGGACAAGAAAGCTTTTGTCCTGGAATTCAACGCCAGATTTGGCGATCCAGAAACACAAGTATTGTTGCCACTTTTAGAAAGCGATCTTTATCCAATTTTGCTGGCCTGTACAAATGGTACGCTTAAGAATGGTCAAATCAATTGGCTTCCCGAAACAAGCTGCTGTGTGGTCGCCACCGCTGATAGGTATCCAACCGAGTCATCGGAAGGTGAATTAATTAGTTTTGGCGATTTACCCGAGAATATTCAGATTTTTCACGCAGCAACGGTCTCGACAGTGAAGGGCTTCACCACCAATGGTGGCAGAATCCTCGCTCTTACCGCGGTTCGACCAAGGATCGCCGAGGCACGAGCCGCCGCCTATTTAGCAGTTGAGCGGGTCTCCTTCAAAGGCCGAGATTACCGGCAAGATATCGCCAGATCCGCAGCAGAAGAATCACTCGCAGCCAAAAGAGAGGCCAAATAAGAATGCCCCTTAAGTTAGCATTCATGGTTTCAGGACGAGGCTCTAACCTCGAAGCCATACTTGCCGCTATAAGAAGAGGCAGGCTCAGCGCCATTAGCACAATAGTGATCTCAAACAATGCCCAGGCCAAGGCTCTGGATATCGCACGAGAATACCATGTGCCGGCAGTGGCTATACCAAACACCGGTCTGACCAGAAAAGAGCATGAACGTCTCGTCCAAGCTGAGCTGGCCAAACACGATCTGGACTTTCTCGTGCTTGCCGGCTATATGCGCATACTTTCGCCGGCCTTTTTGCAGCGGTTCAAAGATGTACGTGGGTTTTACCGGGTTATTAATATCCATCCTTCATTACTTCCAGCATTCCCAGGCAGCTCGGCGTACGAGGATGCCTTTAAAGCCGGCGTCACACGTTCAGGCGTAACCATTCATTTCGTCGACGAAGAGGTGGATCATGGACTGGTTTTAGCGCAGGAGCCTTTCGAGAGGTTAGAAACGGACACGCTGGAAAGTTTTAAAGCGCGCGGTCTGGCTGTTGAACACAGGCTTTATCCCGCGGTGCTGCAAATGCTCGCAGAAGGCAGGATACCGGGAGCGATGGAGGAGCGAGTAACAACATGACCGAAGTGGCACCAATTTTCTCAACCATGGAAATTAACGGCTCCTCAACTCGAGCATTGTGTCTCGCTGTAATCCCTAAAGAAGAATACTGGTCTTTTCCCTTGTATTGGCTGCATGTGGAATGGGACCAGCCCTACGAACACTTGCTTAGCTGCTTGAGAGAGGTATTGACTGATCCACTGCAAGAGGAATTATGGGCCTGCGAACCTCACAAGCGCGCCGAATGGATCAAAAGCTGGCATGCTCAAGGATTCCATTGGTGGGCTGAGAAGCAATTTGCTCCAGGTGTGACAGATAACCTTGCCCATACAGTTGAAGAGGCACTACGTTTGCTAGGATTGTCTGGCACGTTGCACGTCGCTTCCGGCCATGGCTACCTGTTCAATGCACCGCCAACGGTTCCACCCACCAAGAATGGTTTTGCCAACAAAGTTGGCAACTTTGAAACAATTGAACAAATAAACAAATTTGCGCTCTACAAACTATACAATCCGATTATCGAAAACTGGTCTGTACACGATCTGGAATGGACTAACCCGCCTGAGTTCTTCGCCTTTCCCGAGGTGCGATTGCCGGATATTCTGCCGGTGGAAACAGTGTCATTGGAAGTTTCGGATTCCAAACTACGCGATATAAGCAAGAATCGTTTTCTCGTTTTAACGCTGAACGAAATGAAAGCAATCCGCGAGCATTTTCGGTTGCCCGCGACAAGAGAGTTTAGACAAGCGTCAGGCTTGCCCATATCACCGACTGATGTAGAACTGGAAGTGATCGCTCAAACCTGGTCCGAACATTGTAAGCACAAGATTTTCAACGCCACAATTACCCACACTGATTTGTCCGCTCCAGCAGGTAAACAAAAGAGCGTGATCAATAGTTTGTACAAAAAATACATTCAAGAGCCGACCAAAGAGCTGATGTCCACCAGGAAGGACCTGCTTTCGGTGTTCAAGGATAACTCTGGAATTGTGCGCTGGGATGAGGAACACGCTATCTGCTTTAAAGTAGAAACCCACAATTCACCGTCAGCGTTGGAACCCTACGGTGGCGCGTTAACCGGAATTTTGGGCGTCAATCGAGATGTGTTAGGCACTGGACTCGGCGCCAAACCAATTTTCAACACCGATGTGTTTTGCTTTGCCTATCCCAGTGCCAGCTTGGCTCATAGGCCCAAACTGCTACCGGCTCAAACAATACTCAATGGCGTAAGAAAGGGTGTTGAAGACGGCGGCAATAAGAGCGGCATTCCCACGATTAATGGCGCCATCTTCTTCGATAATAAATACCGGGCGAAGCCGCTAGTCTTTTGTGGCACCGGTGGCATCTTGCCTCTTACCGTCAACGGTGTCAAAGCTTACGAGAAACATACTAAGGCCGGGGACAGAATCGTTATGGCCAGCGGCCGAGTAGGAAAAGATGGCATCCACGGTGCCACCTTTTCCTCAGAATCATTGCATGAAGGCTCCCCGGTCTCTGCCGTCCAAATTGGTGATCCGTTTACGCAAAAGCGACTGCTGGACTTTGTTATCGAAGCGCGAGACGCCGGGCTGATCACAGGCATTACAGACAACGGCGCCGGCGGATTGTCCTCATCCGTTGGCGAGATGGCTCTACTCACCAGTGGCGCCAGTATTGAATTAGACCAGGTACCGCTCAAGTACCAGGGGCTTCTCGATTGGGAAATTGTCGTCTCTGAATCGCAGGAGCGCATGACGATCGCTACCCGCAATTTCCAGGCATTGCAAGAATTAGCCGCCAAACATAACGTGGAAGTTTCCAACATTGGTGAATTCGATAAAAGCGGGCTATTTACTGTAAAGCGTTCGGGCAAATTGGTGTGCGCTCTGGATTTAGACTTTTTGCATCATGGCTGTCCGACACTGGAGCTCGAATCTGAGTGGCAAGCGTCTCAGATAACCATGTCTACAGGCGCCTTACCTCATGATCTGGGCGGCGTGCTGCTCAAGCTGCTCTCGCATCCGAATATCTCCAGTCGTGAAAAAATTATTCGCCAATACGATCATGAAGTACAAGCACAAAGTGTGATCAAGCCGTTGATGGGGGCCAAGCAAATGGCCGCTTGTGATGCCGCGGTGATCGTACCGGTCTACGGCGCTACTGCCGGACTGGCGGTCTCCAATGGGCTCAGCCCGCGCCTTACCCAGCACGACCCTTATTTAATGGCGGTCTGCTCTGTCGATGAAGCGATCCGCAACGCAGTTTGCGTTGGCGCTGACCCGACAACAATTTCTCTGCTGGATAATTTTTGCTGGCCGGACCCTATATATGCACCAGGCAATATACACGGCAAAATGAAATTAGCCCAGCTTGTGCGAACTTGCATGGGCTTACGAGATGCGGTGTTGGCTTTTCGCGCACCGCTGATCTCCGGCAAAGATAGTATGAAAAATGACTTCGACGATGGCGTCGTGCGTTTGTCGATCCTGCCGACGCTCTTAATCTCGGCCATCAGCCGTGTACCAGACATAAATCATTGCCTGTCGATGGAGTTCAAACAAGCGGATGATTTGATCTACTTGTTGACGGCCGGCACGCTTGGTCTGGCCTCCAGCCACTATGAAGAGGTCATCGGCTGGCAGTCTGCGCTTACGCCGGGCATTGATTTAGAGAGGGCAGCACACCTGTACGTCAAACTGCATGCAGCGATACAGGCCGGAATTGTACAGTCTGCCCATGATGTTTCTGACGGTGGAATCGCCGTAGCAGTTTCCGAGAGCATCATTGGTAGTGGACTGGGCGCAAGCTTGGATGGCGATCAGTTACTCGCCTGTGTCCAATTTGACCTGCCTGGTTTGACGCCAGACAGCTCACCGGTATTTCGTCCACAAACGGTTCTTACGCGACTGGATGCCATAATTTTCGGTGAAGGTCCTGCGCATATCATTGTCTCCATCAGACCGGAGGATCAAGCACGGTTCGAAGAGCTGCTGAAGGGTGTGACTTGCCTGCCGATCGGTCGCGTAACCAGCGACCCACGTTTGTCCATCACACGTGCCAGCAGGGACAGTAAGGGAGAGCTTAATACCGATCGGACAAATGCTATCGATCTGACCGCCGACCAACTGGAAGCCGCATGGTGTCATGAATTGCCGTTTGATTGAGGAGCACGTGAAAAAGACAATGACTACACCTAGAGCGATAGTAATAAGCGGTGACGGCATAAACTGCGACGAGGAAACCTGCTGGGCCCTCACGAGTGCTGGATTCGGTGTACGTAATTTGCATGTGACGGAGCTTTTGAAACATCCCCACCAGTTGAAGCAATGCAAACTCTTTTGTATTCCAGGCGGCTTTGCTTTCGGTGACGAAATCGCCAGTGGGAAAGTGTTGGCGATTAAAATTCAACAGTCCGCGCGTGAGATCTTGCAGGAATTCATTGATGGTGGCAACCTGGTCCTCGGCATTTGCAACGGCTTTCAAGTTCTGGTGCAAATGGGACTTCTGCCTCTCTCCGATGCCGGTACACCGCGGCTTGTCAGTCTCGGCAAAAATCAGGGCGGCAAGTTCATCAACCGTTGGTTTGAAATGGAGGTTGCCGAAAACCCCAAAGCGCAAGTCTTTTTTGCCGGACTGAACAAAATCGAGCTACCTATCCGCCACGGCGAGGGTAACCTGAAATTGGAGCCGGTGCCTGGACAGAATGGCGGCAGTCCTCCCAATGAGCCAGCGACAATCGTCAAAAGTCACGCTGCATTGCGTTATATCAATGAGGCAAACGGCAGCTACGATCGAATTGCCGCACTATGTAACAAAACAGGGACAGTGATGGGTCTGATGCCCCATCCGGAAGCGTTTGTTCGCTGGACGCAGCACCCACAATGGACAAATAAGCGCTGGAGAGAATCGCGCGTGGCCACAGCTAACGTTGGCGCTCACGACGCAAATGCTGAAGACTTAAATAAGATCGCGCCGGACGGATTCCGCATTTTTCAAAACGCTTATAAGTATGTCGTGTCCAATATGTAATTCTGTGCCGCAGGCATATGTGCCCAGGTCAATTCAATGATGGAAGCCCGAGGAGAAAAAAAATGCCAACCGCTCTAGTCAGTGTTTCTGATAAGTCTGGACTAGCTGAACTTTTGCTGGCGATGCAAAAGATAGCAGCACTGGCCGATCTGAAAATAATCGCCACTAAGAGTTCAGCCAAATTTCTCAAAGAGAAAGGATTTGCTTGCCGGCCGATCGAAGACGTGACCAAATTTCCCGAAATCCTCGACGGTCGCGTCAAGACATTGCATCCCAACATTTTTGCCGGGATTCTTAGCCGCGAGACAGATGCTGATCAGAAGACTTTACGTGAACATAAGATCGATCAAATAGATTTTGTCATTGTTAACCTTTATCCCTTTGAGAAGAAACTGCAAGAAGGGTTGTCAGAAAGTGAGATGGTTGAACAAGTGGATATCGGCGGTCCCAGCTTGATTCGGGCCTCGGCAAAGAATTTTGCCCGAGTGACCGTTGCTTGCGATCCTTCTCAGTACGCCGAGCTTATAGATGAGCTCAAGGCGAACAACGGCAAGACATCGCTTGAGTTTCGCAAAAAATTGGCGCAAGCGGCTTTCACTCGAACAACCGAATACGACCGATTGATTGCCGGTTATTTCCTTACCCAGCTCAAGTCGGAAAAGAACGGAGACCGTCACGGTTTGCCAGACGAGCTCAGCTTGAGGTTGGCTCAATACCAATCGCTGCGCTACGGTGAAAACCCGCATCAAGCAGCGGTTTGGTACTCGGATGGCCGCTTTAGCGGCAGCAATAGTTCCTTAGACTTCCCACCTTTTGAGCAGTTGCAGGGCAAAGAACTTTCCTCGAACAATATCACCGACACTTACTGTTTAGTTCGCATTCTGAAAGACATCGGCACACCGTCGGCCTGTATCATCAAACATAACAACCCCTGCGGTGTTGCCGTCGGCAAAAATATCGAAGATGCCTTCGAAAAAGCCTACGCCACAGATCCGGCAGCTGCCTTTGGTGGCATATTCGGCTTTACCGAAAAGGTCGAGGAGCCGCTAGCCAAGCGCATCACTGAAGGCTTTGTCGAGATAGTGGCGGCGCCCGATTTTTCGCTGGAAGCGCTGGATGTTTTTCGCGCCAAGAAAAATGTACGCGTCCTCAAGCTAAAACAAAATCTGCTTGAACCAAGCAGTGAAACATCTTGGCATCTGAGAGATCTGCAAGACTTCGGCTGGATCATCGAAAAAGACACGGAGCCGCCAGTGCAACTGGCGCAATTTCAACGGGTCTCCGGGGAAGCTTTGGGCAGTGAACACATCGCCGACGCAGCATTCGCCTGGGCAGTCGTAAAACACCTCACATCCAATGCTATTTTCGTCGCCAAAAATGGTCAATCATTGGGTTTCGGCATCGGTCAGACGAGCCGGATCGCCAGTGTGCGTATCGCCTTGGCCCAAGCGGGCAGTACCGCCTGCGGTGCAGTAATGGCCAGCGACGCCTTCTTTCCGGCCACCGACAATATTGAGGCGGCCGCCGCCGCAGGCATCAGTGTGATCATCCAACCGGGAGGCAGCATCAAAGATAAGGACGTTATTGCCGCTTGTGATCGGGTGGGAATCAAAATGTTGTTCACCGGCCAGCGCGTGTTCAAGCACTAGATCGGTTTCGATTCGGTCCGGATTGACTGAATTAACTGAGGATTGAGTTAAGATCGTTAGGATCAATAAGATCAAATAAGATCAAGTCTGGAAGGAGGTTAAATTGGCGAATCCCTTAATAGGCATCGTCATGGGAAGCGAATCAGATTACGAAACGCTCAAGCACGCCGAGGACGTTCTTATTTCATTCAACGTACCTTACGAAATCTCAGTCACCAGCGCCCATCGCACACCCGAGGTGATGTTCGATTATGCTCGCCAAGCTCAAGCACGCGGTCTGCAAGTGATCATTGCTGCTGCCGGTGGAGCAGCACATCTACCAGGCATGGTCTCTTCGCTGACACCACTGCCAGTATTAGGGGTGCCGATCGAATCTAAAGCACTGAAGGGTTTGGACAGCCTGCTGTCAATTGTCCAAATGCCGGGCGGTGTACCAACCGCTACCTTCGCTATCGGTACCAGTGGCGCCACCAATGCCGCCCTCTTTGCCATCCGCATCCTAGCGATCACCGACGTCAAACTCAGAGAAAAACTGGATAAAGACAGACAAACAAGGGCAGCTCAAGCGCTCAAGGGCAACGATCAGGTGAGAACCCGCCTCAAGGAGAACAGTTAACTGGCGAAGCGCATAGGCATCTTGGGCGGCGGTCAGCTGGGATTGCTTTTGTCTCAGAGCCTGGTTCGATTGGGCGCAGAAGTGGCGATCTACGAGCCCGATTCTGAGGCCCCCGCCTGCAAAGTAACGAACATTGTTTACAACAACGGCTGGACTGACGAAGCAAAACTAGCTGAATTTTTTAAGCAGTGCGATTGCGTCACTTATGAATTTGAAAACGTCAAATCAGATTTGCTCTTTCGTCTGGAGAACGAGAAACCACTTTTGCCGGCAGCTAATGTCCTGAAGATTACCCAGAATCGGGCTTCTGAAAAGCAATTCTTGGCGAGCGTCAAATTACCTCACGTACAATTTGCTATCTTGCCTAAAGATGACCCAGCGAAAGCGGTGGCAGCGATCCAAAAGTTCGGTTTGCCGTGTCTGGCTAAAACCACATTTGGCGGCTACGATGGCAAAGGCCAATATCTCCTGGCCTCGCCAGCTGATCTGGTTCTCTTTGAGGATGGCCAAGCAGCACGGCAATCAGAACATATTTTGGAAGAAGCAATTGATATTGCCCTGGAAGTTAGTTGCATAGTTGCTCGGTCGCGCCAAGGTGAGGAAGTTGTTTTCCCGATCTTTGAAAATCAACACAAGGAACATATCCTGGATGTAACTCTGGTGCCTGCTCGCATCCCACCGTCAGTCCAAAAAGAAATTCAGAAAATTTCATTAGCTGCTGCTCGTCACTTAAATGTCTTAGGCCTGCTAACCGTCGAATTTTTCCTCTCTCGGCAAAAGCCGCGCAGCACAACAGTTAATTTCATCGACGGCTGGTATATCCTGATCAATGAGTTTGCTCCCCGCCCACACAATTCAGGGCACGTGACGATGAAAGCTTGTGACGTCAGCCAGTTCGATCTTTTAGCGCGCATGCTTCTGGATATTCCGCTCGAACAACCAAGCCTGGTCAGCGAGGAAATTTTCTGCATGGGAAATCTGCTCGGCGACATCTGGCTTGCCCAGAAGCGACAAGACTTAGAGTTGGACTTATCTTGCCTGGCTAATTTTGCTGATGTAATCGATGTCGTCATCTACGGCAAAACCCAAGCGAAAATGAAAAGAAAGATGGGCCATTTTATCTGTCGAGCAGCCGATCATAAGGAGGCAATTGAAACAGCGAATGCCTTTCGGCGTTGCCTGGTCAACGCCGGCAAACCCGATCAGAACATGCACCGCAAAAGAGGTCTTAATTGATCAGACGGACAATTCCCACATTGTGTGGCTCAATTTCCAGCACCGCCAGCGATCTGGGCGTGCGTATGCATAACGCAGCCTATGCAGCGCTTGGACTCGCTTACACGTATGTCGCTTTGGAAACTGAAGATACAGTTCAAGCAATCGCTTTAGCCAGGAATCTAAGGATGCACGGGCTAAGCATAGGCGTGCCACACAAAACAAGAGTAAGAGAATATCTCCACGAAGTGGATTCGATAGCTAAGACAATCGGAGCGGTCAACTCCGTTGTCAATGATTGCGACCGTTTAACCGGCTTCAATCTGGACTGGGTAGGGGCCACAGGCGCTCTGCAAGAACAGACGAAAATTGAAGGTAAGCGGGCAGTTGTAGTCGGCGCTGGCGGTGCGGCCAAAGCAATTGTTTATGCTCTGCTGAAGGCTGGCGCGAAGGCAACTGTCTTCAACCGCTCGCTGGCAAAAGCCCATGAGCTCTGCCAAAACCTAGGTGCCACTATGGGCGGTGACTTGAGCGATCTGCACAGTGTCGGCGATTACGATATCTTGATCAATGCCACCTCCGTAGGATTTTTCAATGAGCAAGAGTCGGCTGTCCCGCCAGAGGCGATCCGATCGCAAACGATCATATTTGACGTCATCTTTTCCCCTCTGCATACGAAACTAGTTCGACTAGCCGAAGAAAGAAATTGCACAGTCATCACCGGGGAGCGCATGCTGGTGCATGTGGCGGCTGCCCAATTTGCCCTTTATACAGGTAAAGACGCGCCTCTCAACGTAATGGAGCAGGCGCTGAGAGAAGGTTTAGACGAGCAGGTGAAACGCCGGTCCCTCAAGTAGATAGCTGCATCGCGAGGTGCAGCTGCATACCTCGCCTTCTAGGGAGTAATTGGCTAGATCCACTCTTAGATCCACTCGATGATTCCGATTTATTCGTCACACGCATAGGTTTTCTCCTCTTTCTATGACGTATGAGCAATCAAGCTGTGAATTTGCAGTTGCCTGTAAATCCAAGAGCAAGATTTATTGTTGGTTTTTCCGAAGGAGGCATGGCCGCCCAATACATTGCTCAAAAGATGAAAGGAGTTTTTGTAGGAATGGCAGGCGATCATTCAACGATACGGGAAGACGATCCACGTCCCGGCTCCAATGACCACATTGCGGCCCTCTTCGTTCTGGGCGATAGCGACAATATGGTGCCAATAAATGGAGGGCGTGGTTTAGTTATGATCACCGTACCCGAGCTGTCCAAATCGCAACCTTTGCAACAAGCTATCGCATGGGCAGCCGCTGATGGCTGTTCGGATCCTCATGTGACTGAAGACAAGCAAAATCAGGTAACTATCTATAAGTGCACAAGTGCTGCTGTAAAACAGATTATTCGCAAGTATTATTGGCACGGTCTCCAGTTCTACGGTGGGGATCATGTTTGGAATGGCCCAGGACTGGACGGCAAGAGGAGCCAGGGACCTTATTCTGGGCTGCTTTACAAAGCGGTTATGCTGCCGGATAAATCCGAAGACGATTCTCGAGATATCGCTGATTTCTTGCTGAACAACACAAAACCCTAGACCGGGTAGACTATTCAGTGCATCTATTCCAGCGCATGCCTGGCGAGGCAGATGACCGAGATACGACTAACTACTGCTGACAGCGACACTGCAATCGCCGGACAAGATCATGTCAGCGACATAGTGCCGCTCGGCGAAAGACGCAGACCACTGACCTTGGGCCTCCTCTGGCTGACCATGGTCACCGGCTTTCCCTCCGTACTGGTCGGCTTTGATTGGTATAAATCCGGATTAACGCTCACGCAGGTTTTGCAATGCGTCGTACTTAGCTGTTTGGTCTTATTGATTTATACCGTTCCTGCTGCTTACTTAGGCGCGCGAAGCGGCCAGACTTACTCTTTGTTGAGTCGGCAAGTGTTTGGTGCCTGGGGCTCCCGCTTGGTTTCGGCGAACTTGATCTGGACCGGCTTGATCTGGTACGGATTGGACGCCATTTTTCTGGCCCAAGGTCTGTGCGGTCTCTACCATATTCAATGGTCGGTAGGTTGGCTGGCAGCCGGGTTAGCTGTACTGATGGCCTTCAATAACTTTTTTGGTTTCACTGGTATTGCTAATTTCGCTCGCTATTTGGCAGCGCCAATTCTCATCGCCTGGATTGGCTTTACCTTCTCCAAGGTCATCGCCACCTGCCCAAGCAGTACGCTGACAACGGCGGCCCATGTCCCGTTTAGTCAGGCGCTACCGGCTGTGTCCGTGTTTGTGCTCGGCTTCAGTACATGGGGAAATGAAGCCGATTACTGGCGTTACGGCAGACCAAGGAAATTATTCATAGTGATACCACTGACGATATCACTCTTAATCGGGCAAATTTTGTTTCCTCTCACTGGTTGGTTGATGGCCCGCTTGACCGGCATCACTGATCCAGCAGCTGCAACAGATCTGCTCAATCGCTATTCTTTTGGAGGCATAACCATAGTTGCTGCCTCAGTCCTCATCGTTACTTATGTCGCCTTCAATGACTCAAATCTTTATGGCTGTATTAATGGCATGGAAAATTTGAAGAACATGCCGAGAAAGATAGTAGTAGCCATAATGGCTGTGTTCGGGGCCACGGCCGCCGTCATTTTATCTCAGAACACTCATGCTTTTGAACTGGCCGGCACGATCTCCAGTGTCTCGATACCGTTAGCCACTGTCATTATGTTGGCGGAGTTTTTCTGTTTCAGTAGCGCTGCCCAACGTGAAGCTCAGTTTCAATCTGTGCCGCCCTTTTCTCAACTGCCTTCTGTACGCTGGTCGGCAGTGCTCGCGATAATTTTTGGATTGGCCGTGGGCACGCTAACGTCCGGATTAATCCCCGGATTGGAGATTTTTCACGTCGGTATTTGCGCCGCGCAATCTTGGCTGACATCGCTAGTTGTCTATTTTGTCCTGCGCACAGTTGAATTGCGACTGAAAGGAAATAAGCTTCGGCGCCTGGCAAATTCCGAATACGACCAGTGACACGTGTTAACAGGCAACTCAAAGCCATTAATTTTCCCGACCTTGCTCACTGTTATGGCATGCGCCCATATAATTAATTGGGGCTAGATGTTCAGTGAGAAAGTTGTTTGAAACAAAGTCGTTTTATAACATTGATAAATAGATTACTCCTGGCAGCGACTGTGATCACTATGGCCATGCCACTGCTTAAGGCCGCAGAACAATCGTCGTCTCAGCCTGGTGTCGAGACGGCACCACCGCCGGGCCCAGCGTCAACTCAGCCGCAACAGCCGACAAACAACGGTCAAGCAAGTGGTATCAAAGAGCCGCCCAGAAACAGCAGTAAATTCTTTCCCAGCAGCTTGGCTGATATAAAAGCTCGAATGGATCAGGCTGAATCTGCCCAGCGCCCGCACAAGGCCGTCGTGCCTCTGAAGAGCCTAATTAACCCAAATGCGGACATGAAAGTCGACCGCGATGAGGTGTCGCTCGACGGATTGCGCGGACTGCATGTTGAAGTTAGGAACAATACGGATCGGACATTGATCTTTCATGGCAACCAGGCCGAGGTCGTCATCTCCGGTAAAACCATCGCTTGCGTTTCGCAAGCCGACTTAGAAAAAATAATGAACCCGATGCTCAGTGGGAAACACAGGCTCAAATCCGACTTTGTCCACAGTGCTGTGGCCTTAGCCACTATTGGCTCAGTGTCCACTGCCAAAGGAATCGTGCAGCAATCGGAACCGGCATTAGATCGCTACGGAAAAGACGAACAGCGCCGCATTGAGTCGGTTACTCGGTTTAGTGATCGGATAGTCTGGCCGGGTGAGAGCACCAAAGGGATCATCTACTTTGATATCGATCAACCGCTCACCGGTGTGGCAATTCAGATGCCGGTAAGCTCTCTCTATGACACATCGGATCAAGCGTCTATCTTTAACACACGTTAGAAACAGATCTTCACTGCAGGGAGTCAGCTGTTAGCTTGGCGATAGAGATTACTCCGGTGTCATGCAACATGCGGGCCTGGGCGATATTGGATGTGATAATTGCCACCGCTTGCGTAATCAGGGCGTTGACATATTCGCGCTGCGCCACAATTGCTTCGACGGTGGTGCCGGTGCCGACACTCAGCCTGAGGTTCGTAATGCGCAGGCTTTCCGCAGTCGAGGCGACCTGAAGCGCTGCGTTATCTATTCTGGTCTTCGCGCTCACGAGCGTGCAGTAATCTGCACGTATTTGCTCTCCAACCAGTAACAGCTCTTGATCAGATTGCAATGCCGCCTGATGAGCCAATGTAGCAGCTGCTGCCGTATTGACGGCCGCCGACAACCCCATATTGCTTAGTGTCCAGCCAAGACTGAATACACCCTGGGTATCTCTGGTGGCACCGCCAAAAACGCCCTGTCCAGGCGCATTGCTGCCATTTACGTTTGGGCTGGAGCCGCCTCCACCGGAAGAGATGATCGTGGGCGAGGCTGCTCCCGAGGTAACTATCGAGCCGGATTGCACGACGTTGATCGGCTCACCGCCGCTGGCTGCCACGACTTGCGTTGCCACCGTATTGCTGATGCCGGTATTGGCGGTGGTACTGCCGGTGGGGCTGAAGCTGGCTGTTTGTCCGAGCGCATTGGGGGTAGCTGTCCCCAGTCCGTTCAATGCTGACGTTATCTGGGCTACTGCCACTCCGCCTACGGTGCCGCCGGGCGGGTTCACCTTCACCAGTGATGACGTGTACAGGGTGCTAAATGAGACTCGTGGATAAAGCGGGCCGACTGCTACTGAAACGCTCCTGTCAGCAGCAAGCTTGAACATTTCATATTGCCTGAGGCTTGGATTGGCAACTAAGGAAGTACGGAGCCAATCTTCTATTAGATCATCAGCGTTGGCGATGCGCGCTTCTCTCAACGTCAGATCGGCGGGTACGACGTTGACAGCCTCAGGCATGTTGATGGAAAAATTCAAAGCCAGACTCGCCTGGCGCACAGCAACTTCTTGATCGATCAGAGCTTGCTTGTCGGATTCGAGCTGAGCGCGCGCCTGGATGATCGACAGAGTTGTACCGGTACCGGCAAGATACTGCGCGTTAGTGAGGCGCAGCTGCGCTTCCGATACCGCAACCGCCTTAATTCTAATACGCAACACCGCTTGCTGGAGAAGCAGGTTGTTGTATTTTTGGTAAACGTCTAGCAGTGCGTCGTTGACGGTTCCGCGATAAGACTGCTTCCAACCCTCTTCTCGATAGTACTGAGCAAGAGCGGCATAGACAACGCTGCCGCCCTGGAAAACAGAGTAAGTGAGGCTCACTGGAAAAACTTCGGAGGTTTCAACTGTGTTGGGCTGTGTCTTAGATCGCGTGTAGCCATAGCCGGTCGAGAAGCTAGGGATCGGCAAAGCACTGACTATGGCGCTTGCCAATTGCCATTGCTGGTAGCCGAGGCTGTCATAAGAGATCTTAATCGGCAGGCTGTGATAAAAGGCTTGATTGAGCGCTGCCTTCAAAGTCATCGGCACGCTGTACGGCGCATCGAGTTCCAGCCCTTTCATCGCTGCCAGCGAGATTAGCTCTCCCGGGCGTATAGGGGGTACGTGCACGATGCTGTTTGTCGCGTGATCTTCAGGTGATTGAGGCGGCAACTGCTTGGCTTTGAAGATCGACAGAGGACGTAAGTCTTTGGCTGCCTGATCGAGCCTTTGAGCAAGCTCTTCTTTCGAGCCTGGCACCGCGGTGGCGTTCTCGATGCTATTTAACTCAGCTCTCACAGAGGGGCTCACTTTCAGAGCGTCGGCACTATCGATGTCTTTGACATCCGCGCTGCTTAACTGCGGCGCTACTGCCTGGCAAAGAATGGCGATGGCCAGCAGTAACGGAAATGCTCTCATGCTAGATTCCCTCGTCATGGCTTAGCACCCGTCCGATATCCATCCAACAGATTTGCATACGAAATCATGCCAATGTCGTGCAGAAGCTGAGCTTGCGATTGATTCGAATTGATGATCGATTGCGCCTGCGTGACCAAGGCATTGATATAGTCGCGCTCCGCCTGTATGGATTCGAGGTTGGTGCCCATGCCTGAGGCCAGCCGCAAGTTGGCCAGGCGCAAGGCTTCGCGCGCTGAAGCAACTCCATAAGCGCTGTTGTCGATGCGATTGCGAGCAGTGAGCATGCCATCATAATCAGCGCGCACCTGCTCGTCTGCTTGCAGCAAAGCCTGGTTTGCTTGCCACAACGCCTGTCGAGCGAGGATCTGCGCGGACTTCGTATTGATGGCGGCGGTCAAGCCTAAGTTGGGCAGCGACCAACTGAGAGTAAAACCGGCTTGCGCCGTATTGAACATGCCGCCAAAGACACCAGCGCCGGCTGTAGTTTGAAAGCTGCTGTTGGAGCCCGAAGCAGCTGCACTAGCTGCAGCGACCGGCTGCGGAAAGAACTGTCTAACCACCGTCGTGGATGCCGTGTATGAAGTGAAGAAAGATGCCTGCGGGTAAAGCGCTGAAGCAGCCACTGGAATGTTTCTCGCTGCCGCCAGGCGATACATCTCGTACTCTCTCAGGTCGGGCCGGTTGTTGGTGGCGATTGATAGAAAATCGTTGATGTTGAGATTCTGCGGCACCAGCGGCGCCTCCTGGATGACCTCTACTTGGGGAATGAGGTTGATGGCCATTGGCTCGTTCAAGGCGAAGGACAGAGCCAGCGAAGCTACTCGCACGGCGATCTGCTGCTCGATTAGCGCTTCACGATCTTGGGCGAGCTGCGTCCGAGATTGCATAATCGCCAGCTTGGTCGTGGAGCCGGCAAGATAGAGACTGTTATTGAGGCGCAGTTGCGCTTCCGAGACCTCGACAGCCTTGGCTCTTATGTGCAAGAGCACATGCTGCAGAGCAAGCGTCGTGTACTTCTGATATACGTCAAGCAATGCATCATTGATGCTTGTGTAATACGCCTTCTGCCATCCACGCTCGCGGTAATACTGGGATAGGGCCGCGTAGACGGCACCGCCGCCTTGAAAGACGGGAAAGCGCACCGTTTCCTGATAAACAGTGGCATTGGAGCTCTCTGCGCTTGTGAAAATGTTTGTCTTGGTTAAGTTCAAGCTAGTGGAAAAGGTAGGTATCGGCAGCGCTGTGACCAGGGTGCCCAAGTATTGCCACCGCTGGTAGTTCCAACTCTCCTTCGAAATCTTGATGGCCAGACTGTGGGTTATGGCAAAGGCAAGCGCCTCTTGCAGGGTGAGCGGCTGGCTGTAGCTGGCGTCCAGTTCGATTGGCTGCAAAAGCCGGATCTTCACCAACTGGCCGTCGTAAAAAGGTCCCATATGCAGAGTGCTGTTTTCGCTGTGAGGAAGAACCGGCTCGGGAGGAAGCTGTTTGATTTTGAATCCCGAAGCAGGATGGTCTTTGGTCGGATTCGCCTGAGACTGCGCAACTTTATTTTCAGCATTGGCTGCCAGCGCCTGCAAGTGTTGAGCCAGATCGCCAAGCAGGCTATCGGATGACGTCACACTTTCTTCTGCTGCTGCCGGCGTTTGATTCGGGGCTTTGGCATCGGTTCCGGACGCTTGGCTACAAAGCGGTGTCGAAACGCCGAGCAACGAAGCAATTACGCAGACCGAGCGGAGCGTGAACCCGCGTCTAGAAGACGACTGTCTATCAGTCGGCTGATGGCGCCTGATTTGGGCTTTTACCGGCAGTAACGTCCGTTCATTCATGGGCCGCTCGGCCAGTATGGTGTAGGAAGTGGGTTTTCGCACATGTAAAACGGGATAAGTATAGAACCGGGACAACGAGCAATAATCAGGAGCCAACGGTAAGATCAATTAAATTGAATCTATCTCCGGGGCGAAACATTCTCTGCCCGCCAGACGTCGGCCGGAAGAGTCCGAGCTTGAGCAACTGCAGTCGATGGCCTCAAGCATGCCTGTCTTCGAGGCAACAATGACGACAATAAGCCACACAACCGCCTTTTGCTCGGAGTTGCAAGACCAAGCCGGCCCTGGCAGAATTCCTCAAGCAAAGGTGCTACCTCGCGTTTGCCACATTTGCGCTTGGCAGCAATCTAGTAAATCCAGTTGGCAGGCCGTCTTACACGGAAAACTCTATAGTATGAATCGACCTCTTCGGTCAAAACGATTTACTGTAAGAGAATTTAGTTAGGGGCTCGCTTCGATTTTGGAAGCGAGGCCAATGACAATGATGGAAAATCCACAAATATGACGCTGAGCACCTCGTCAAAAAAGCTAATTGGAAACGTTGCCGCCTTGCGCAAGATGAAAAAGCGCTATCTGTTACTTGCTGTCCTGGGCGCGGCGATCCTCATTAGCGTCATTGCCTTAGCTTTGATCAATATGCAGAGGTCCGATGACTGGCGCAAGAACACCAGCAAGGTGACGCGAGGATCCATCGATGTGCGGATTATCGCCACCGGCACTATCAAGCCGGTCAACGAGATTAAAGTCAGTCCGAAGAATACCGGGTTGATCAAGCAACTGTACGTCCAACAGGGAGACGAAGTAAAAGCCGGGCAGATTCTCGCCCAGATGGATGACAGCAATATTCGGGGGCAGATCGAAGCTGCGCGCGGTAACTATTTGATGGCCAAAGACAACTATCTCAAGATGCGCAACGGCAATCGCCCGCAGGAAGTGGCGATCGCCAGGTATCAGGAGAGGCGCGCTCGAAACATCGTTCAGCAAGCAGAGCAAAACATCATCCGTCTTAAAGCTCAAATAGAATCGGTCTCGCAGCAGGCTATACGTGACGATACGATGGCCGAACGGCAGTCTTATCTCGATGATCAGGGCGCCATATCCGATCAAGATAAGCTCAATGCCGAGACGCAGTCGAAGATGACTCATGCGCAGTTGGATGCCGCCAGGAAAGAATTGTCCCAGGCGGAGGCCACGTTGTTACAGAACCAGGCCGAGCACGCGGCCGCCCAGGAGCAACACGAACTGTCTAGAATCGGGTTCAGGCAGGAAGACATCGCTCAGGCGCAGCACGCCGTCATTCAAGCGAAGGGTAGCCTGGACACGTTGCAGAGCCAGCTCAACGATATGACCATTCGCGCTCCCTTTGCCGGTGTGATTACTCAGAAGTACGCCGACACCGGCGCTATTGTTACGCCCACCACATCTGCTGCTACCAGTTCCGCGACTTCCAGCTCGATCGTTGCTCTCGCCGGGCGATTGGAAATGGTGGCTGAGGTAGCTGAAACAGACATTGGTAAAATCAAGCTGGGACAGCCTGTCGAGATTATCTCCAATGCTTACCCTGATCGGGTCTTTCACGGACGTGTTACCCAGATCGCACCGGAGGCGGTGGTAACGCAAAATGTCACAACGTTCGAGGTGCACACTACCATTGATGATGAGAGCACCGGCGGCAGTGCCGCGGCCGCTCTCAGACACTGGCATCATCACCACGGCCGTGACCGTAGTGGAAACGTAGCCGGCGACGCTGCCAGCGGAGATTCAGATCAGCAGTCGGGTAGCTTCAGACATAGACATAGAGAAGACAAAACCGGCCAGTTGAGCGGGGACGGCGGAATTGCGCCACCCGATCAACAATCCGGAGCAACCGCGAAAGGACGTTCGGAAGATGGTGATGCTTTGCATAACAGATTACTTTCTGGCATGAACGTGAGCGCCAGATTTGTCGCCGGCAAGTTGAACGATGCCTTGCTGGTGCCCACTGTTTGCATAGTGTCCAAGCATGGACACACAGGTGTGCTCGTTGCTCAGCCCGATGGAACTCCTAAGTTTAAGCCGGTGGAAACAGGACCGACGGTGGATACGCAAACCGCTGTAATGCATGGATTGAACGAAGGCGATCTGGTCTTTTTAGGTCTGAATAAGCAGCAAATGGACCAACAAGGATATAGCGACGGCAGCTTCGGCAGGGGAAGAGATGGAGGCGGCGGTGGTCGCGGTGGTGGTGGTGGTGCGCCAATTCCGAGAACATTTGGCAGGTAAGAGGATGTTTCGATGAATCTGTGGGAGCTCGTTGTCATTGCCTGGCAGGGGATCTCCGACAATCGCATGCGCAGCATCCTGACTGTGCTTGGCATCATCATCGGTATCGCGGCAGTAATTATTTTGCTGGCCATCGGTAAAGGTGCCGCCGTCGAGACGCAGAAGCAGATTCAATCGCTGGGTTCCAATCTCATCTATGTGAGACCTGGATCGGCAAGCGCGTCCAGCGTTTCACAGGGACAGGGCTCGGCCGCTACCTTGACCTATGACGACGCGAAAACGATTCGCGACATCTGTCCTGCCGTTGAAGATGCTGTTCCCGTCTACAATACAGGCGCTCAAGTTCAGCACGACAATCAGAATACGTCAACACAGATTCAAGCCACTGAGCCGAGTTACTGCGATGTTCGCAACTTTCACGTTGCGCGCGGACGATTTATCAACCAGGCCGACGTCAATAGCTACAGCCGTGTGTGTGTTCTCGGTGACACTGTGGTTGAAAACCTGTTTAGCGGAGATCAGGACCCGGTCGGACAGTCGGTTTTGATTAGAGGAGAGTTATTCCAAGTCATAGGTGTCATGGAGCACAAAGGGGTGAGCGGCTTCAACGATCAGGACGATGCTGTCTTTGTGCCTCTCAGTACCGGTTACAACTGCCTTTTTGGCCAGAATACATCCATCGGCAAATCCGTCAAAAGCATTCTCATAGCGGCCAAAGATGGCGACGATGTGACCCCGGCAATGTTTCAAATTACCAACGTATTAAGGCTGAGGCATAAGATTGTGCCACCACTGCCCGATGACTTTCAGATTCGCACGCAAGCAGACTTGCTCGAGACGGCGGAGTCGGTGACTCAAGTGTTCACCGTGCTGCTCGGAGCGACCGCCGGTGTCTCACTTCTCGTTGGTGGCATCGGCATTATGAACATCATGCTGGTGTCAGTGTCCGAACGCACGAGAGAAATAGGCATTCGCAAGGCGATAGGTGCGAAGTACGCTGACATTCTCTGTCAGTTCGTCATCGAAGCGGTCGTGCTTTCCGTTGGTGGCGGCGTGATCGGCATTCTTGTCGGATTTTTCGGCGCCGACCTGGTCTCGCGCATGGCTAAGTGGACTACGATTGTGACACCATTTTCAGTGATCCTTTCTTTCATCGTCTCCATCGCCATCGGCTTGTTCTTTGGCATATATCCGGCCAGGCGCGCAGCAAGGTTGGATCCGATCATTGCACTGCGGGAAGAATGAGCGTGACTGCACTTATAGATCTAAAAGAGATAACCAAGGTATACCAACTGGGATCCGAGCCTGTTCATGCGCTACGCGGTGTCAGCGTGGCCATCGAATCAGGTGAATACACAGCGATAATGGGTGCGTCCGGCTCCGGCAAATCCACTTTGATGCACATCATCGGCTGCCTCGATCGGCCAAGCGCGGGCGAATACATTCTTGCCGGCAAGCCGGTGCAGACATGCGACCAAGACGAGCTTGCCACCGTGCGCAACAGCATGATCGGTTTCATTTTTCAGCAGTTCAATTTGCTCGCGCAAATGACAGCACTGCATAATGTCATGCTGCCATTGACATATGCCGGCGTTCCAAAAGAGCAAAGACGCGAGCGAGCCGAGTATGTCTTGAGACTGGTCGGGCTGGGCGATCGCATGCATCACCGTCCAAACCAACTTTCCGGCGGGCAGCAACAACGTGTGTCTATTGCGAGGGCATTGGCGAACAATCCAAAGATTCTTCTCGCGGATGAACCTACAGGCGCTCTCGACAGTCAAACCGCGGCAGAGTTGATGCGGCTGCTTGATGAATTTGTCGGTCAAGGCATGACGGTCGTGGTCGTCACGCACGATCCGGAAACGGCCAGCCACGCGCGTCGAATCATCCGCGTTAAAGACGGTGCCGTGGTCGGCGACAAACGCCGCAGCCGTAATCCTTAGCGGCCGCTGTTCTCCTGGCGCGCTGTCCCCTTTTTACGATCAGTGATGGACGTTACGTTCAATCTATCGATAAACGATCAATGAAATTTGAGCTGCTAGACCGTTACTCATCCGCAAAACATTAATTGATTATACGAGACAATCTTGCGTAGTAACCAAGCTTCTGTTCCATGTTTTCATGGTCTCGCTATCTCAGACGGCGTCAGGCCAAAAACGGTAGAGCACCGAATGTCTGCGCACAAGCAAATTAACGACAAATCAAGCCCGGCAACCATACTTATCAATAAACTACTTCGCAGATCCTGAGCTACAATATGCAGCGAGCCGCCGAAATTATTGCTGAGTATGGCTTGGCGAGACTCTCCGGTTATATAAACATTCGCACTAATATGTCGCCCTAATATGAGGAATACGCGTCCATGAAAAAACAATTGGCTTTACTGGCATCTTTATGGTTGGCTTTCGGAAGCATGACAGGACCTGCGCTTGCTGACGATCCCTGGTTCAACAAATGGGATCACAATCACGACAATCATTGGAACTACAATGAATTTCGCAGCGCTTATTACAACTGGTGCCGTCATCATCACGATGAAAAACGTTTGAGCGACCGCGAGCTTCAGGCTGAGTTCGATCGCATGGCGGCTTCACACCGCACCTGGGTAGCCCCTGATGACGTGCGGACCTGGCGTCACTGGTAAAAGGTCGCCACTCGACGTTACCGCTAAAATAGCGCCCGCTTTCATATCCTTTCATATTTCGGATTGCCCTTTTTTAAAGGATCAATCCGTTTTATGTTCGTGTTTATGGTTGTGCACTATATGTGGTGCGAAATTCAATCAGCAAACTCGATCAGTACGCCGGAATCATGGCAGGGCATTCTTTTGATTTCGCGCAATGCTCGGCATGAAGCTGTTTATGCCTGGCGCCCATTTTTTCAGCAGGGACAAACACTCGTTCTTGCTCGTAAGCCTTAGCTACGTCACTATTCCAGGCATCATAAGGAAAGTCTGACGCTTTATGCTTGCGATACCAAATCTCTACTCCTTCTTCTTTCCAGACCACCACTACCGGTAGTGGCTGCCCTTCATCAAACTGTTGTTGCATATTGTTCAGAGTCGATTTTTGCATCTTCACAAGCAAGTTGCCGGGAAACACGCGCAACTCGTGATCTTGCATGATTTCAATGATTTCAGGCGTGGCTTTATGCACGGCCACCAATACGTTAGTCCGCTGCTTGCACCACGGCAGTGCCTTCAGAATTTCTAGAAAATTGCCGGTGTTGACGAAAGTACCTTCAGCTCCAGTCATCTTTAAAACCTTTGGTTGGATATGTCTTCGTTACGATCACAATGGTCAAAAAAGAGGCAAACAATGTCGGTACAGGATCATACTCCGCTAAGGACAGGCAAAGAAGTCGACGACATACGTATGGTCTCTTTCTAACCGAGAACCATGCGCTGATAAGCACACTGCAACAAGCGCTCAGCGTCTTGAGCATCGACTATCAGCTCAGCCACGCCAACGCGTAGTTTGCGCTTGCTCGCAGCTTGTTCGCCTTCCCCGGCGTCGCGCTTACTAAAAGCAAGCGCCAATTCGGATAGAGCTTGACGTAAAAGATTTGCTTCCACATTCGCCGCCGCTACCGCAAAAATACTCTCAGACCAGGCAGTGCGCAAATCATTGAGTCTAAACCGCGTCCTTAAGAGAGCTGCTAGATCTTTCAGCAGCAGCTGTTGGGCCAGAAAACCGTGGGACAAGGCGATGTCCTGAGAAGCGTCCAGTTCAAGAAAGGCCACTGCCAGGTTAGACCCGGCAGCTTTTGCCCGTTCAATCTGCTCTTGCAACCCGTTTTGAAAAGCTCGGCGTGTTAATAGCCCGGTCCACTGATCTACACCGGCGCGCTCCTGCAAACTTGTTGAGGAATCGAGACAACTGCGCACTCTAGTCATCAACTCTTCGGTCAAAATGGGCTTGACCAGAAAATCGTCGCCACCGGCCTTGAATGCCGCGGCCCGAGCCTCTGCCGAGCTCTTGGAGGTCAAGAACAAAACCCGCAAATGGCGCCAGCGATCTAGAGACCGAAGCAGCCGACACACATCGTATCCACTGATCCCTGGCATGACAACGTCTAGAAGCACAAGGTCCGGTTCAAATTCCTCAAGCATCTCCAAGATCCGAATAGGCTCATTTAAAGCGGCGCCTGCATAGCCCAAGGCCAATAAGGTCCCCTCGATAAAGCTTGTCAATACCACGTCGTCATCAACTGTCAAAACACGCGGCTTGGTTGCATCACGCATGGCAAGCAAGGTTTCTATGGCCGCCTTGGCCGTGTCCACATCTGGCCCGGCAGGCAAGCCTAATTCACCTCCCAGGTACACCAGTTCGGCCTCTGCCAGGTTCGTTTCCGGACGCCCAATAAAAGCGACTGGCAGCATGCGGAAGAACTGATGCTGGCGCGCTCTCTCCAGGGTCGGAGCGGGATCGGCTGTACCGAATACCTGCATGTCGATCATCACGCAATCAAATCGTTGCGCGGTACTTTCTTGGATCGCACTCTCAATATCCTCGACCCAATAGGCCTCGCCAATTTTGGTTTGGGCCAATTCTTTGCTTAATCCGCAAAAAGTTTCATATGGGCCAATAAGTAGAATGCGATGCAAAGAAGCTTGCGACCGATCGACCTCTTCCGCTTGATGTAAAATCGCCCGCGATTCGGCAATTTCACCACAGAGTCTCAAGCCATTGTCTATCCGTGTCCAAATTGTATTTTCGATCTTGGTATCAGATACGCTACCATGGAGAAGCAACTGCTCGATAGTGGCTGCGGCTTTGCCAATCTCAGGAAAACCCAAGGAACCAGCCGTCCCTTTGAACCTGTGAGCAATTTGCACCGCCTCGTCCAGGCGAACCGGATTGGTCGGATCGGTTCTTAGTTCACTAATGGCTTGGACAAGATCGTTTACGTGTCCAGGCAAGCTTCTCGCATAACTGGCGCGGGCTGCTTTCAAGACCCGTTCGACATCAAGCCTTTGCCTGAATGCGGCAATTTGCTCCACAAAATCCGGTTCGGCACTTTCAATGATCGCCATTTCTCGAGCACTATCCGTACTCAGTGGCAGATCCTTGAATGCCGTCGACAATTGAGGATCGTAACTTTGTTTCTGCAAGTTGTTCTCAAATGCCGGAAGCCGAGTAGAACTCATGCGCATCGCGTCTTTGCCATAAGTCTCCGGGGACCGCACTCCCTCGCTGACGGCAGACGATGCCTGTTCGGAAGCGCTTAATTCACTCTTCAGCAAGAGGCGCAAGTCGGCCTGCTCTGGTGTTTGCTTCTGAGAATCGCCCTCTTTTCCCTCTGCCTCCGTTTGAGCAGCAGTCGGCGATTGCCTTAATGCGGGCTGACTGGGCGGCCTCGGTAATAAGCCGCCAATCTGATCCAAAAATAATTCAGGCAGAATTGGTTTTTGCAAAATCAAACTGACGCGCAGAACTGTGCGTAACTTGACAAAAGTCTGTTGATCGCACCATGTCCCGCTAAGAAAGATGATCGGCACTTGATTGCCGGATGCTCTCACTTGCGAAATCCAGGTCGCACCATCAATATCTGGCAACCCGTAATCGACGATGGCCAAGCCTACGTTGTGCTGTGCCAGCAAGGATGTCGCTTCATTCGCATGGCTGGCTTCCAACACTTTGACGCCGGCGCCGTGCAAAACATCCACTAAAAGCGAACGAAATTGCTTATCGTCTTCGAGCACAAGCACAGTCTTGGGAAGTCCTGCGCTCTCTTCACGACCCATCGCTGACTCCCATTCTCGATAACAGCTATCCCATAAGGCAATTATCGCGGAAAAAGAGGCAGAAAAGTGACACCGTTATCTGCCACTCAATTATTTACCGCAAGCTGGCGAATCCAGACGGCAAAGACGGGCTCAGCCAGGGGAAGAGCGCTCGAGGGGGCAAATCGTAGCGTCCGTCAGCTTCTTAGGGCTTTCAAGTGGTTAACTAACCAGCGGATGCCCCGTTTTAGGCTCGATATTTAAGTTTATATTCGTGCACTTGTGGAACATTTTTAAAGGGCCCCGGACGGTCCCAGTTTTAGAACGGGCGAATGGCGAGTACAATGCTCAACCATCACGCTCATACGAGAAAAACGAAAATCTAACTTCATGGAAAGCATTTGCCCGATCTGTAAAAAACCTTACGATGGCGTCGTCTGCACTCAATGCACAGTTACAGACCTCGATGTTAGCGGTTTGATGGCCTCGGAAGGACTGCAAGTCGAGAGTCCGGAAAATACAGACGACTCGGCTACCGCATTTTTGGTAGATCTAGTTTCCAATAGAAAAATTCCAATTACCACACCACGCTGCAAGGTCGGCGCGATGATTTGAACGATATAGTGATCAGCGGCGATCAATCAATTTCACGTTTCCATTTCGTCATTACGAAAGATTCTAATCAGTATTTCGTCCAAGATGGTAAGAGCCGCCACGGCACTTTTTTAAACGGTAATCAGATCACAGCACCAGAGCCGATTCATGATGGCGATGTACTGAAGGTTGGCGTATCGCTCTTTTGGTTTGTTATTGAAAATTCTGCTTCGCTGGGCGACTCCAGTCAGAGTGGTCCTGTGGATATCGATGTCATGGATCAGCAAGAGCTTGAATTCATGGTGCCGGAACCTGCTTCATCAAGTCCACCATCTGGCAATGGCAAACCGGACAAATCGGCCAAAGGGAATGTGGAGGAGAAAGAAAGCAGCAATATCAAAACCCCACCTGCTAAGGGCAAAAGAGAGGAGCGAAGCAAGGCAAAACCCGAGCCACTCGACCGATCGAATCTCAAGGAAGATCAAGCTAGATCGCCAGAAAGGACAGGCAAATCAGAAGCGGATAGAACTGAACTGCCAACGTCCGCATTGCACAGAATTGGCGAAGAATTGAATAATGCCGCCACTGGTAAGTCGAAACAGAGAGATAAAGATAGGGATCTAGAGCCACAGACTTTTAATGCTGATCCTGACTTAACCAAAACCTTAGGCGACGAGTTGCAATCATCACTGATGAACTCGATCAGTCAGGCGAATGTGGCAAAGACATCTCCAGAGACTGGCTCTATCGAGACCGAAATAGAACCCGGATCCTTCGCAGTTTACGAACCATCGAGTGCACAGTCTACTGATCAATCAGAATCAATCAATCAGTCGGCAGGTCCTAACGAGCCATCGGCAGTAACAGAACGCGGCGAAGAATCAATGGCCGATATCTCAATCCCTACAACTACTTCCAAACAACTGGATGTTGAAGAAAAATCAGCAGCGACACTAGACAAGTTTGCTGAGATCGTTGGCGAGGCCTCGTCGCCATCAGAAACGAACAAAGCAAGTGATGATAATGCAGCAGCCTCGAGAGAATCTTCTTCAATCAAACAATCTAAGCCGTCCGAAATCGCTGAGGACAAAGACTCGGCAAATGAGCCCTCTAGTGTTCAGGAAACAACCAGCAACGGAGCAAAAAGCGTAATGAGCATAGCGACAGAATCCACCATAGTTCCCGACTGGTGCAAGAAGTACTTCTCAGCCGAACTCAACAGTCTCACCAAGGAGTTAGCGGATCTCAATGAGCAAGTACGTAAGGCCCAGCAAAAGATCAAAGACGTTGAAGCGCAATTGGTGACGACAAAAGGACTACGGAATACGCTCCTGGCAGCGCAAGGAGAAGAGTTAGTTGAAGCCTGTGGTAAAGTGCTTGGTCTCTTGGGATGGAGCGTGAAGATTTCCGATGACGACAAATCTGAATTGCGCCTCGAAAGCGACGACAAGAACCCGTCTATAGTACGAATCGTCTGGACTGAAACACAAGCAGATCGAACTCACTTGGGTCAGTTGTCCATTTCTCAAACTCGTTATTGGTGCGAACAGGGAATCGAGCCGAAAGGAATTTTGATTATCAGCAAGACTGGTGAAAATGGTCCGACACAACTCGGCTCAACTGACTTCAATTCCGAGTTAGCCGAGTATGCGTCGAAGAAGAATGTCTGCTTGATGACGACTCTGCAGCTGCTCGCAGTCTACAAGGACGTTGTCTTGCACAACGGCAGCACTGAGACAATCAAAGCAACAATGCTCGCTAGTAATGGTTGGCTCTCCGGTTTTAATCTCGAGCCTGGCGACTCAGAGAAAGAAGAAACACCGACCAACAAACTCAGCTCACTGCTGTCGGCCTAGCCTCATCTTAATGGCTCAGATTCGACATCGAAACAGTTTCCGAGTTAATTGGAAAGCCTAGGTGATTCGGCATATTTCCCGTAGCTGGCGGCGCCGCGCTTACCGGACAAGCCGTGCTTACTGGCCACCACATTTATTGTCCTCTATTCTCGAGAGGCCAATCTCTTTGTCGCGTCAGCCAGTCTCTTTCCGAGTGACATTGCTTGCTGCTGTTGCTCCTGATCTTTCAAATTCCCATTTGCGTCGAATGCTTCGTGTGCTTTCGGCACTGCTAATTGATTTGGCAAGACGATCACTTTGATGTTGCTTAAGATCATGCGCACAGCTACCAGACCGCGCAATCCTCCCAGCGCACCAGGGGAAGCAGCGAGCAAAGCTGCCACTTTGCCGTCAAAGCAGGCGAGAGGCGACTCACCCGGTTGAGGGCGAGATACCCAGTCAATAACATTCTTCAACACACCGGTGATAGAGCTATTGTATTCCGGACAAGACAGTAGTAAGCCCTGATGCTCGAGAAATAATTGCTTGAGCTTTCGGGCGTTTTCAGGAAGTCCTTCAGCTTTTTCTAAATCTTCATCATAGATAGGCAGTGGATAATCTTTCAAATCAATATAAGTCACAGCAGCACCTGCTTGCTGAGCACCCTCCACCGCAATTTTCACCAGTCTCTTATTGTAGGAATGCTGCCTGAGACTACCAGCCAAGGCAAGTATTTTGACGGAATAAACCATATTCTGTTTCTCGCTAATGGTAGAGCCGTTGAATTATAGTGGAGTTTTGTGGTCTAGGAACAGCACTAGATAAAATTGGTGATTCCTATTGAACTTTTCCAATCCCTGCCTCGTATTACTTAGAAAGCAGCATACAAAAATTACAGAGAAAAATCTGCGTTTTTCTCTGTACATACGAGGAGGTAAAAATGAAGGTATCGTCCATCTCTTACATTCGTCGACATATTGCCAGACTCAGGTCCCACGAACTCTTCGTAAGTCGCGACTTTTTGCCTTATGGCACGAGGTCTGCCATCGATAACGCGCTATATCTGATGGTAAAAACCGGCGAAATAGTTCGTTTGACGTCAGGTGTCTTCATGAAGAGGACACATCCAAGAAGAAAGCCGAGCGCACTCGCAGTCGCTCAAGTAAAAGCTGAGGCCTTCGGCAAACAGATCTTTCAGCACGGCGCCGATTCAGCCAAGGACCTGGCATTAACCGAGAGGGGCAATAGCCACCCGACATTCCTAACGACAGGACACAGCACATCATTTCGTTTTGGCAAAACCAGGATCTATCTGAAAGCGTTGGCTTGCCGAAAAGTTCTGCTAAACAAACTGAAAGTGGGCAAGGCGATAAACGCATTGCTGCATTTAAACTATCGCACTGATACAAAGGTAATTGCTTTGCTGTTCCGCAATTCAGGTCGGTTCGAGCGCGATCAGCTATTCCGAGCAACCAAACTCATGCCTGGATGGTTGTCTAATTTATGCCATTTTCATCGCGAAAGCCTGCATAGGCCCGTACCAACAAATTGACACGGTTCTCCGCAACTGCTTAGTTATTTGCTGTTTGCGAGGGAATCGTAACCGTTGCCCAGCAACGTAGTAACGCATATAATGCCAGACTAATTTGTTGATGGTACTCGACTAAGGTCAATACAAGGTCGAGCTGGACTCAAAAACGGTTTTAGAAAAATTCTCGATCAATTCGAAACGACCCTTTAGATCGACAAGAACAAGGTCTGCTTGCGGCCAATTTTCGGCAGCTGCGCTCTCCTCGAGGCGCTTGGCCAATGGCGTCATCAGCTCGGCGCCGACTGAAGCACAGGCTCCCTTCAATTCATGGGCGGCGGCCTTAACGCTCTTAGTGTTGCCACCGCCGATGCCCGCATCTAAACGCTTGAACAAATCCCGGGTGGAATCAATAAAGATGCGAAGCAGTTCTCGAGCACCCTCATCGCCACAGCTTTCTTTGAGTCTGGTCCAGTTCAAGGGCGCTTGTTCCGCAGGGTTGACTTGAGTCTCCGTATTCGGTTCTTCCGATGTGGAATAGGCTAATAGCGGCCGTTCTTTGCTTGGCGTCGGTATTTTTTGCGGCAGCCAGCGGAGAAGCACCTCTTTGAGTTTAGCTGCCGTCACTGGTTTGCTAATGTAATCATCCATGCCGGCGGCAATGCACTTTTCACGATCTCCTTGCATGGCATGGGCGGTCATGGCAATGAGTGGAACGTGCCGACCGGTCAACGTCTCGTGTCGACGTACAACACTTGCTGCTTCCAATCCGTCCACCTCGGGCATTTGGCAATCCATCAGGACCAGCGCGTAAGAAGTTCGCTCGACAGCGGCAATCGCCTCACGACCATTACCCACAACATGCGCCGAGAAACCGAGCTCTTTCAGCAGCAAGAGGGCTACCTTCTGATTAACCACATTATCCTCAGCCACTAAGATTAGACCACTCTTCTCAAAGTCAGTCTTTTCTAGCATGGACAGGCTACCGTCATTTGTGCTCGTCAGACGACTGTGTTTCACTTTGTTCAAAACCAAAGCCATGCAATCGAATAGTCTTGATTGTTTAACCGGCTTGACTAGATACGCAGAAAAGCCGACTTCCAAAGCCCGCTCGCCGAGCCGTTCCTGATCAGATGCTGTACATAAGATTAGTTTTGTTTTGCTAAGTCTGTCATCTTCTCGAACAACGCTGGCCAGGGCAAAACTTTCCATGTCGGGGGCAACCAGTTCCACAATCGCCAGATCAAAAGGACGACCGCAGTCTAATTCGCGCTGCATTGCTTCATAAGCTTCGGCTCCCGAGTTTACCCTCATGCAATCAATGCCCCAAGCACTGGTGTAATCTTGAATTACTTGAGACGAGCCGGGGAGCGCGTCCACCAATAGCACCCGGCTGTCCTGTAAAGCAGGATAGAGCTCACGCTCATCTGGCAAGTCGGAGTGATCCAAGGGGACGGTAAACCAAAATGTCGAGCCTTTTCCCTCGGTGCTACGCACACCGATCCGCCCCCCCAATAATTCAACAAGCAAACGGGCAATCGACAAACCTAGGCCAGTGCCACCATAACGGCGGGTGATTGACCCGTCAGCTTGGGTAAAGGGCTGGAATAGCCTGTGCACCGTATCGTGTCCCATGCCAATACCGGTATCAGTAACTGCTATTTTGACTACTGATTTTGTCTTACTACCGCTGTCGAAACTAGCGCGTACGATCACTTCGCCGCCGTCAGTAAATTTGATGGCGTTACTCAAAAGATTCAAAAGTATTTGTCTTAGTCTGCCAGGATCGCCACGGAAAAGGCGGGGCATCTCTGGCGACACATAGGTCATTAAGGATAAATTCTTGGCCCTCGCTTGGTCAGCTACCAGCTCCGCCGTGCCCTCAATCACCGGCAACAAATCAAAGTCAACGATTTCCAGCTCTAGCTTGCCTGCCTCGATCTTGGAAAAATCAAGTATGTCGTTGATGATATCCAGCAAGGTGGCGGCCGAATCACGGATGATGCCAGCAATTTCAACTTGGTTTCCGCTAAGTTCGGTGCGCATGAGCATATCACTCATACTGATCACACCATTAATTGGCGTGCGGATCTCGTGGCTCATGTTGGCAAGAAATTCGGATTTAAAACGAGAAGCTTCTAAAGCCTGGTCACGAGCTTGTTCTAACTTTGTAGCCAAAGACTTCAATTCACGATTAGCGGCCGCAAGTTCAATGACACGCTTTTCTAAAGCTTCATTCAATCGCTCGATTTGCTCTTGCGCGCGCTTCCGTTGCTGGACGCTACGAAGCAGAGAACGAACACGAGTAACAATTTCGGTAGGGTGAAACGGCTTGAACAAATATTCGTCTGCACCCGCTTCCCATCCCTTTAACATGTCTTCGCGTTGCGTCAACGCAGTTAGAAGAATAACCGGGGTGCCGGCTGTCTCGGATTTAGATTTGATCTCCCGGCACAGCGACAAACCATCGAAGCCCTGCTTTGTCACCGCTGCTAGTACCAGATCCGGTTGCCAATCGTACAATTGTTCCAGCGCCTCTTCGCCGGTGACCGCTACTTTGGCTTGGCAGAGATCGCTCAACAAATGTACGACATAGGCAGCTAAATCAGCATTGTTCTCGGCTACCAGTACCTTTGGTAAACGTCGCTTCCTAGAAACATCCTTGCCCATTTCCAGCTCAGCATCGGCGGGCATCAGCTTGCTTAACTCTTCCAGCTTGCTGACCAGAGGTGGTCTTTCTGCCTGCTCATCCACTGCCGGCGCGACGATATCGACCAGGAAAGTGCTACCTTTGCCCAGCTCGCTCTGGATGGCCACCGTACCCTCAAGGAGGGCGGCAAATTCCTTGACCAAGGCTAATCCCATACCCAGCCCTTCAATACGACGGGAAGAGGCATTTTCGAATTGGCGCAAATCCTGAAACAGTCGCGGATCGTCTACGTCAGCAATGCCGACGCCGCTGTCCGTGACCGTCAGCTGGACTCGTCCCTCCCCCACTGCCAGTTTTACGCCGACCTGCCCGGCCTCCGGTGTAAATTTAATGGCGTTCGAGAGCAAATTGAAGAGAATCCGCTCGTAAACATATCGATCGAGGCTGACCACTGCCCGTTTTGGCTCGTGTTGGAAAATCATGGTGATTCTCTTTCGCTCAGCTAAAGGCTGAAAGTCAAGCACAACAGAAGACGTCAGAGCGACGACATCCACAGGCTGCCGACTGACTTTCAAATCGCCTGGCTGGGACCTGGAAAAATCAACCAGTCCGGTGACCATCTGCAGCAGCCTGACTGAATTACTATGTACGGTTTGCAATAAAAGCTTCTGTTCTTCACTCAGGGGACCGTGTTCGCCCATGAGCAGCGACTCCAAGGGCGCCAGCATTAGAGTGAGCGGCGTCCTCAGCTCAGCCGAGAAATTGGCGATAATTTCGTTCTTTGCCCCGTCCATCAGCGCTTTGTCAACCATCCCCGTCAACTATTTTGTACCCCGCTTGGGCATCGGCAAAATCGTGGGTGTACAAAAGCTAAATGCCGGTCTCTCCAGGCACAATCAATCTTTAAAAAGAGTGATTTGGCTTGGGTGACTAGGCGTTTGGCGAATCTCAGTTTCCTGATTAGCAGGTCGATTTTCTCAGGGCTGCCAGGTTTATTCTACCTCGCGGAAACTTGGTCGGCAGGTGTCTTGGTTGGACCAGTATCCAGTTTCTTAGCCTCTGCATCTAAACGACCCACCTTTTTCGTAAATTTTTCTTGTACTTTAGGCGGCATGGCTGGAGTTAGCTGCACATAGACTTTGTATTGAAGAGCGGCATCGCGATAATTTCGAGCCGTCTCCGCGGCAGAGCCGAAGGTTAATCGCTCCAGTGATTCAGCCAAGCCGCGACGAGCCTCGGCGTTACGTGGGTCACCGAATACGGCACTATGAAACTTCTCCGCCGCTTGCCCAAACATTTTCCGTCTCAGCAGATCCTCTGCCTGCGTGTAATTGTCCTTGGCTAGCTGGCGCGTTTTGCCGATCACTTCAATGCCTTGCCGAGCACGTGTATCAGCATTAGCAAACGTGAGCGCTTTGTGGCAGGCTGAATCAGCTATGTCCAGATCCCTTAAGGCAAACGCCAGGTCAGCAAGGGAAAAGGCCTCTTTTGCCTCACTGACGTTGTTCAGCACCCGCCGCAATTGTTCATCAGCCTCCGGAAACTTGTTTTGGATCAATAAAACTTGTGCCAAGGCGATCCGTTCACCATCAGTCTTAGGTGCACCGATTTGCTCTAGATTCGTCGACTGACCGGAAAGAGCAATCAGTGCAGCTGCTGCATATTTCAAAGCTAGATCATTGCCGTCAGCCGCTAGAGCTTGATTGATCAGGACCTTTGTTTTGTCATAATCGCTGGCATGCAGAAATCCGCCAGTCGATTCTTTCAGCGAACGAACATAAAGGGCCCGAGTTAGACCGGTAGCCGCGTCTACCGATGCAGGCGAAAGCTGCAAGGCCACTTGGTAATCCAAGATCGCCTGGCTGATTTTTCCTAAGCGCAAATTGGCATCGGCAAGAGCCAAATGCAACTCGACGTCTTTCGGCAAGCTTTGCAGTCCTTGGCGCAACTTAGCTGCCGCCGACTCAATCTCTCCTTTGGCCTCATAGACTGACGCCAGGCCAACATACGCTTGAGCATCGTCCGGCTTGACCTTAAGCGCCTCTTGATACTCTTTGATGGCCGCCACATTATCATTCTGCAGGGCATAGGCCTTGGCCAAGGCGAGGTGCACCTGTTCGTGAATTGAATTCTTGTAAATTGACATGTTGTATTCACGGACAGCCCGATCAATTTGACCTTGCTGCATATACATCTGGCCAAGTGCAAAATAGGCGAGCGAGTTATTTGGATTGATGGATATTGCATGTTGTAAAGTTTCGGCAGCCAGAGCGAATTTCCCTTCTTGCGCCTGTACCTCACCCAAAGCCGCCCAAGCGTTCGAATAGTGGGGATCAAGTTTGACAGCGCCAGCAAATGCTTGCTCAGCGCGGTCGAGACGACCCTCGGCACTGTAAACCTTGCCCAACAAATAATGTGCTTCTACGACGCGAGCGTCAGCATCTAAAGCTTTGTTGCACTCACGTCCCGCTTGCTTCAAACAATTCGCTCGCGCTTTTTTATCTGACTCCGGCATAGTTTGCAGCCGACTGAGCAGCACCATCGCTTTGCCGCAATGGGCGACCGCATGATTAGGGTCTAGCTCAAGCACTTTGTTGAACTGAGTGTCCGCTTCGTCCAATTTCATCTGCCTGCCCAGTGCCATCCCTAAACCTGCTAGAGCAGCGAGATTGTTAGGACTCTCATCAAGCAGCTGCTGATAACAATTAACAGCCTCCGGGTACTTTCCCTCCACCATTAAATTGGCAGCACTGAGCAGTTGCTTCCTAGCATTTACAATCGGCTTATCTTCAGGCTTTGTCTGGCTCTGAGCACCGCCTATCTGATCAGCCGGCGTCGCCGATTGGCTGTCCAACTGGGATGGCTGCAGATCAGTTGATTGAGACTTATTTAACTGCTCGGACTGCGGCGATTCAGACGCCTCGGTTGCCTCAAAAGAGCGAGCATAGCTTGGCTGATTGAGAGCCGCTGCCGGTCCTATCAATACCATCAATATCAGGCACAGCCATAACCTTAAGAGAACAGTCCGATCCGCAAAAGTCTTCATCACTCCCTCATCTGTCTGATGACTAAAATGCAACAGCCAGAGCCCAATACATGAACCGCCTTTAGTCTAAAGGTAACTTACCCTGAGGAGAAAGAAATTTGCCTGGTATGAACCTTCTTATGGTTATCTCTATGCTTATGTCGAGCTTAGGTCCAGCCAATTTATTTACCAATTTGAACTCTTGTATATTTTATACAATGCTCTCTTTGCTTGGCCGACAAGTTCAATTTTTCAGACAAAGTAAGCGCTCTTCGCCAAGCAAGAAGTGATTGATGAGTGATTGATTACGGATTGAGGCGTCATGCCGTTTCGGTCCTGTCTGTTGGCAGTAGAATCAAGGTGTGTCCTGTCGCCTGCTTTCTGGCGACCACCCTTTCGAGCCAATGGCCATGATTGTCTTGGCGATCTGTGACCATGGTGCAAAGTTGTGCCAGAAGCGATTCATATCTGAAAAGGGACTGAAAATGCTCTGAAAATGGCCGTGCTTGTTGGCTGAAACAGCTGCTCAGCTCGACCGCATGAACCGCAATTAACTGCGTTTAAAAAGCATAAAAGGTTATATTGATAGCACCTCTTTGCAAACACCCTCTGCAATTAGGTGGCGCCAGTAAGGCGTAGCAACTCTTCAGCGAGTTGATCATGTCCAATCAACCTCAACCCGTTCGCTCAAGTTGAATAAGTTGAGTCCAATAAGTTGAAACAGATTGGAGCATGTGGGCAACTCCTCGGCGAGTTCTTCGTCATCCAATCAACATGATTGGTAGTCGCGTGTGTCTACATTTGGAGTGCAAAGGAGAAGTGTATTGGGCGGTCTAGATAGCAAAGTTCGGGTCTTAGTTGTTGAGGACAATCCGACCACGGCCAACTTATTACGCATCAACCTGACAAGACGCGATTTTGAAGTGGAATGCGCCAATTATCTGGGCATTGCTCTGGAGCGCGTGCAAAAGCCAGGCATTGATGTGGTCTTGCTTGATCTGGCCTTGCCAGATAGCGATGGCATTGCCACCTTTTATGAAATGTACGCGCAAGCTGTCGACATCCCAATTGTCATCCTTACAGGTGTAAGCGATCAATCGGTTGCCAATGCCGCCCTCGAAGGTGGCGCTCAAGATTACCTGGTGAAGGGCATTCCCAGCGATGAATCAGTGGCACGCTGTCTTCGATATGCTGTCGAGAGACACAAATTCGAGCGAACGATCTGGGAAAGCGAGCGGTTAACCCGCTTGATCGTTGAGAATGCTCATGACGCATTTATCTCGATGGATGGGGATGGAAAAATCACCGGTTGGAACAAAAAGGCTGAAACTATTTTCGGCTGGTTCCGGAAAGATGCTTTAGGTAAGCTCTTTTCTGAGGTGATCATTCCGCTCGAGATGCGTAGCTTCTTTAATACCGAAGTGCAATCGTTCATCAAAGGACTGCGAGGCAATTTGGTCAACAACCGAGTTGAAATTTCGTTGTTGCATAAGAGCGGTTCACAATTTCCTGCTGAAATGGCTCTCTTCCCGGTGACGATAGGTAGCAGCTATACGCTTTGTGCTTTCATCAACGATATTACGGAGCGCAAGCAGGTAGAAAAACATCTGCGTCAAGTAAATTCGGAATTGGAGAGATTGGTCTCGGAAAGAACCGACCAACTAACAAAGTCCAATCGAGAATCGGTGCAATTCGCCAAGAGAGCAGCAGGCGATCTGGAAGAGCCTCTGGTTGCTTTGCAGAGTTACGTTTTCTTGCTGGAAAAGAAGCAAGAGACTGGCGACGAACAAACGAAGCAGTACATCGAGGCGATCGCCAACTGCGCCACACAGATGAAACAAATCATCCAGTCCTTACAAACTGACGGCCCCTTGTCAGGAGCGCCAGCATTACCAGCGACACCACCGATTGATTTGTCACGCAACGGTCCAATAACCACGCCGCTGCACAAAGAAAAGTCAAACTACCGCTAGAATCAAGTTGGCACCAATTTAGCGTTCATTCCTCTCGTCGAGTCATTTCTGCTTGGCATGTATGACCATGAAGGGAACCTGACCCGCTAGCGTTTCCGTCATGACACCAAATTGTCCGGATGTCGTCTAGATAAAAAGCCAACGTGGGAATTCTCTCAAATTGATCAAGATGCAGCAGCTGTTAAACAGCGCCTAAATTTGGAACGACTATGCTAGTGCTAAAAAGAGCCGCCACATTTTGGACCGAACACCATGCTTAAAGAGTACAAGCGCAAGAGAGATTTCGGCGAAACACCGGAACCGGGCGGAGAACCAAGTAAGCGTGCCAAAGCCGGCCCAAAACAGGCATTGACCTACGTCATTCAAAAACATGCAGCCAGGCGGCTTCACTATGATTTCCGCCTGGAAATAGACGGCGTCCTTGTATCATGGGCGGTGCCTAAAGGTCCTTCCCTCAACCCGGCTGAAAAAAGACTGGCGGTGATGACCGAAGACCATCCATTGGCCTACGCCAGTTTTGAGGGTGTGATCCCGGAAAAGCAATACGGTGCCGGTCCGGTGATCATCTGGGATACAGGCGTGTATTCACCCGATGATGCCGGCAAACTTTCCTGGGGAAACAGACAAGAGGCACAAGATCGCATGCGCGAAGGACTGCGTTTGGGTAAACTCTCATTTTTCTTGGATGGGGCCAAATTGAAAGGCTGTTGGACACTGGTCAAATTAAAAAACACAGAAAAAGATTGGCTATTGATCAAACATCACGACTCGTACGCTGACGCAAGCATAGAGATCACCGAAACGGCAACCTCCGCAGTAAGCGGGCTTACACTCGATGAGCTGGACAGCGGGCACAAAGATCCGCCTCGCTTAGGCCACCTGACTGAACTACTGAAAAAAGGACGCCAGGCCAAATTTCCCGAAGAGGTAGCACCGATGCTGGCCACTCTTGCAGATGCACCATTCAAGCAGAACGGCTGGCTTTTCGAGGCCAAGCTGGACGGTATCCGCGCTCTTTCTCATATTCGCGCCAACAATGTCCAAATCAACTCCAGACGAGGACTTGATCTAACCAATAAATATCCTAGCCTGGCGAAGAGATTGTCCAGTTACAAACATGAGCTCGTCATAGATGGTGAGATCGTCGCCCTTGATGAAAAAGGACGACCATCCTTTCAACATTTGCAACAACGTTCAGGGTTGCGTAAGCACTCGGATATTGATACCGCAGAGAGTGCGCTACCGATCATTTACTATGTATTCGACATTGTTTATCTGGACGGAAAAGATTTGCGACTTCTAACGCTCGCCGAGCGCAAAGAGATTCTCAAGCAATCGATAGTGCCCAGTCGTGAAGTGCGATTGGTTGATTCGCTTGGCGAAGATGGCGAAGCGGCTTTTCAAGCCTGCCTCGAACATGGCTTGGAAGGTATCGTGGGTAAGCGTCAGGACAGCATCTATGAAAGCGGGCGCCGCTCTAAGAACTGGTTGAAGATCAAATCCAATCTTACCGCCGAGTTTCTCATTTGCGGCTATACCGCTGGTAGCGGGTCGCGTCTAACGACCTTGGGGGCGCTCATCTTGGGTGAATATGATCAGCGAAACAAGCTGGTTCATGTAGGTAGTGTTGGCACCGGCTTTAATCAGAAGAATTTGCAATCGCTCCTTAAATTGTTGGCACCACTAACAGTAAAAACTTGTCCTTTTGAAAAACGCCCGCCAGGCAAGTTTAAACCGACCTGGGTAAAACCGCAGTTGGTTGCGGAAATCAAATATCTCGAACGGACGAAAGATAATATCCTGCGCGCTCCTGTTTTCATGCATTTGCGTGAAGACATCGAACCAAGAAAAGTAAAACCGCCTACCATTGTTCATACCACTGCGTTCGGGCCCGCATCCGAAAAGCAAACTAGGGTAAAAAATATAAATAGCGGCCAAGTCGGAGGAGAATTGAACAAAAACGAATTATCCAGCCACGATACCGCGCTGATAGCAGGCGTATCCGAGCAGTTGGCATCGGGAAAGAACAATCTGATCCTGCAAGTGGAAAGTCATGCTCTTTCGTTGACCAATCTTGATAAGGAAATGTGGCCGGCTACTAAAGAAGCAGCGGCTATAACAAAGCGTGATTACATCAGGTACCTTGCTCAAGTTTCGCCTTATTTATTGCCACACCTGAAGGACCGATTGATCACCCTGTTACGCTTTCCCAATGGCATCTATGGTGGCAAGTTTTACCAGAAACATTGGGAACGTGGACGTCCTGATTTTGTGGCGACTGTGCGGTCATTTACCGAGCACGACAACCAGGATCAAGACTTTCTCGTTTGTAATAATCTAGCTACCTTGCTGTGGCTTGGACAAATAGCCGATTTGGAATTGCATACTTCTCACACTCGTGCCAATCCGGAACCGGACGGCCATCATTTGCCGCTGACCTTCGGGGGCTCCCTAGAGAACTTGCAAAAATCTTTGCTGAATTATCCGGATTATTTAGTCTTCGATCTGGACCCCTATCTTTATAGCGGTAAGGAAAAGAAGGGTGCCGAACCAGAGTTGCATAGAGCCGGCTTCCAACGCGCCTGCGACCTGGCATTCTGGCTCAAAGAGTTGTTGGATAGCTTAACGATCACCTCGTACGTCAAAACATCAGGTCGGACCGGTCTGCATATTTACATACCGATCATCCGACGAATTGACTATGACACAGTGCGGGCATTATCCGAAATCATCGGCCGCTACGTTCTGCAAGAGCATGCCGACGCCGTAACAATGGATTGGGCAGTTGTCAAACGAACCGGCAAAGTTTTTCTTGATCACAACATGAATGCTCGATCAAAATCGCTCGCTTCGCTTTATTCTCCCCGCGTCGCGCCAGAGGCCTCAGTCTCAACAGCTCTAAGCTGGGATGAGCTTAGGTTTGTCTATCCAACTGACTTCACGATCAGAACTATACCTGAGCGGCTGCGTCAGGTTGGCGATTTGTGGGCAGACATTCTGGATCATAAAAACGATCTGCAAAAGTTACTTAGCCGCGGAAGCCAGGTTCTCAGCGTCCCGGATTTGATTCAACTGAATCCAGAAGCAGCCAATAACATGGCCGAACGAAAAGAGCGAGCAGCCGCTCAAACAAATTCCAGAAAACAAGAAAAGGCCAGCAAAAAACAACGGAACCGCGGCAAGCCGTAAAAACAAACGAACCGGCCAATGAAAAGCGCAGAAAACGACCTGACTGAGCGACAAAATAATCAAAAGGGGTGAATGCCCCACCCGCTGGCTGCATTTACCCGCTGGCAAGGCGAATAGAGAATATAATCTGTTCCTCAAAGTCTGCATTAGTTTTACAATTTTCTGCCGTTGCCGATCCGGCACACCTAAAGATCTGAGCCAATCAGACGATCTGTGAAAAATGTTTGCAAAAATCGATTAGGTATGCAATTTCTGCCGACTGCTCCTTACAACCTGATAAGAATCTGATAGAGTGCGGCTATGAAGAAAAAATTCTCATTGCCAGACCAGCACATCAGTGCCCTTAGCCACGTTTTGCAACAGCGCCGAATGGAGCTGGGCTTGTCCCAAGATGAGCTCGCCGAAAAGGCAGGCTTGCATCGAACGTATGTCAGTTTGATCGAAAGAAAATCGTGCAACTTCTCGATTAAAATTTACATCCGTCTTGCGCTCGCGCTCGATGTCAATCCCGCTGAGCTCATGCGGGAGGCTGAAGTGCAGGTCGCCAACGGTCGTAAATCCAAGCCCTGAGCGGGCCGCTTTGTCCGCACGTTTAAGGAACTTAGTGCTCTATTTTGCTCGGCAACAATGCCGAGCTGGTCTGGCCTGACTAAACCCTTGTGAAGATCGCAAAATAAAAGAGAGCTATAAGCGGAGGCGCCATTGGCCAGCTAAAATAAAGCGAGATGGTAGTCAGAAACAATACCTTGCCGCCGAAAGAGCTTGACTTAAAGCTGGTCCGACCGGCTGGCGTGACGCGTCCACTGCGCCTGGCATTGATGAGCAGCGGACTGGGTCACATCAATCGCGGCTTTGAAATCACAACTGCCCGGTGGTATCAAGCACTGCAAGGTGAGCAATCGCTAGAAACCAGGCTATATGCCGGCGGCGATTATCCCGCTGCCGTTAAAATATTGAATCTACCGCGCGACCTATTGCTGAATTCGCCTCTGAAGGTCCTCGCTCATTGGCAGCAAAGATCATTCTGGGAGTTCTGTTATATATGCGAGCAGGTTACTTTCAGCTTCTGCCTGGCTGACATCCTGACATGGCGGCCGGACGTGATTTGGACGAAGGAGGTGCCGCTCGCCCACTTTCTGCTCGTCTACAAATATATGTTCAATCTCAAGCACAAAATTATCTTCGCCAACGGTGGCGCCTTCCGGCCATCAACTTACAAAGATTTCGATTACATCCAACATTTGCATCCAGAATCTCTGGAGGAAGCCACCAAATTCGGTATTAAGCCCGAAAAAATGCAGCTTTTACCTAATTGTCTTTCTTATACAAAGGTGCCAATTGGCAAAAATGACTTGCGAAAAAGGTTTGGCTTTGAACAAGATGACTGGATCGTCATTTGCGTAGCAGCCTGGAATTCCTTCCAAAAGCGGCTTGATTACTTAATCGACGAAGTAGCCGCCATTCAAGATCCCAAGGTCAAACTTCTTCTGTGCGGCCAGCCAGAATCAGAAACTGAAGTCCTCAAGGCTTATGGAACTGGCAAGCTCGGAGACAGAATCAAATGGCTTACATTAACACCACCAGAAGTGCAAGAAGTACTGGCCATGGCCGATGTCTTTGTTCTGCCAGCTTCCGTGAAGGTCTACCCAGTTCTATGATCGAAGCGGCAATGGCCGGCATTCCAGTGGTCAGTCATCCTCATTCTGGTGCTCAGTTCATTTTGGAAGATGTCTACTGGCTAACTAATATGGACCGGGCTGGAAGTCTCACTGCCAAGCTTATGGAAATCCGTTCACAAGGAGTCGCTTTTGACAAGCTCGCAGCACTGCAAACAAATGCTTATGCTCGATTTTCGAGCCAAGCCTTAGTGCACCAGTTCGTAGAAATGGTGACAAAGGTTGCCTACATGTGAGATCAGAATCGTTGATAACTGCCAATTTGAAGAAGCGCGCCAAGATTATTCTCCAAAATTTTCAGAGCATTGTCAGTCTCCTCTATGTCCACTCTGGTTATATTTCCTCTCTGGCCATCTATTTGACCGGGCCACTTTTCGACCGGCATTTGCCAACCAGCACCGCAACCTTGTTCGATGAAACGCTCCAGCCCTTTTTCCAAAAGATCTGCATAGGCCAGCAAAGTCAGATTTGTTCTACGATGGGCTGGTGGAAGATTTTTATCAACCCGCCAGAAACCTTTAAGCGGCAGTGCTCGATGAGCATCGACTGACTGGTCGCACTGGCGAAGAATCCAAGCTAATTCCTCCCAGTCCAGGGCAAACAGATGGGCAACAATACAATCGATCATGCAGCGCAATCGTGTTCGCTCTTGCCAATCTGAGGCGAGGCCAAGCCGGTATCCAGTGCTTTCTCTCAATTTGCTCCAGGCGCCGACAAACCGGGGATGGCCAAGCGATATCGCGGCCGCTGCCTGCATCAAAAAGGGAACTGCGAAGACTGCCTCCTTGCCGGGCAAAGGACACTCCTCCAGCAGATAATAATTGACATTATTACCGCTCATGCGCAACCGCAGCACATAGTCGAATACGAAGCTGTTCAGACACGCTGATAAACCCAGGGAATATACAGGGTCCGATTGGCCAATAAATACAGGGACAGAGTTGCCGCATGGCACCGCATACAGTGGCGCGGCAATCATTGTTCGGATATTCGTTGGTGATCCGACTGCCAGATAGCCAGTTTTGAGACCATCCAACGGACAGCGACCGGCACATTTCGCCAATGGCAACAAATATTGTGGTCCAATCGCCCGCGTCGCCTTGAGAAGGTCGCCGATCAAGTCTTTCTTTCTCGCCCTTCTACCGGCATGCGAGTCTGACGAATCTGGAGAGTCAAAACTTCTTTGTGTCTGCCAGATTGCTGTTCTACCTGAACCAGATCGATACAACTTTTCACTGTAATCGAACTGCCCTAACATTCTTCCTTCATACAGCGGCAAGAAGACATGCGATATCGCCTCTAGAGCAATTGCTGCCTGCCCGTCATGAGAGCGAACCATGCCTGGTTCCGGCCAGGTAGAGCAAGTGCTACCAGGCTTCCATTTGCCTTTCAACCAATTGCCGAATTCATCACAAATGAAGCCATCGCTTTCGGCATTTGCTCTACGAAGGAACAAATTTGAGTCGTTGGTCAAGTCAAATTCTCGTCGAAACTCCAGATGCCAGCTTTGCCGAGAATCAGATGATCCCAGTAAAACACCATTGCTGTATAACTTTTTCAAGACCTCCAGATCTTTAGCGTGCTCCACCTCAACTAGACCTCGCCAGCGCGGGCTAAATAGTTGCACATCTTTTTTCTGATAGGAGATATGCGGTTGAGCCGGCTCGAGCAAAGTAGCAGCATTTCTGTTGCCAAAGCTCACTTCGATAACATCTGCCAAGACACCACGCTGACAAGCAAAAATACAGAAGTTAAACGAAGGATGAATGTTGAAGGCCCGATCCCGATTCATAAAGGAGCGAACTGCAAAAACATCACCATGCGTCAATAGCAACTGGCGCAAGGGCGCCGCCCCCTTATCAGTGTAAATACCAGACGGCAAAACCATCGCCAGACAGCCTTCATTTTTTAAAAGAGCAAATCCTAACTCCAGAAATAGTTTGTAGGCATTAAGATCGGAAGCGCCCTGGGCTCTATAGGGGCGATAGGGGACCGAACAATCAGCGCCACAAGAACCACCGTTATCCGAGAGAGCAAGCAAACCGCTGGCGCGAAAAAATTTAGAGCGCAATTGGTAATCGCTAGTTTCACGCAACCAGTCTTGGTGACAGCTCTGATCTCGCTGACAAAGTTCCTTTTGCCTGGCAATCGCTTCTGCCTTGCCCACGGCCTTATAGTCGTCCCCTGCCGCAGAAAAAAATTCACGCGCGTTGGGCTTCGCAATTTCCCACGGCGGATTAGATATAACGGCATCGAATCCGGGATTTGGTCCGGCAAAAACAGATGGAAATTCCAGCTGCCAGTGAAAGAATCGATAGCGACCAGCCAATTCTTCAACAATCGCTACGTCGTGAGGCAGTGTCAATTCCTCGCCTTGATGAAACCATTGCGCCAGGAAATGATCGAATTGCAATTTTGTCGGTTCACTGGGTTCAGGTAGATCGACCAGATACTCTGACCAACAAGAAAGCAGGGAATCTCCGCACTTTAAATGATCGGCGAGAAAACCAGCAAAGGGCACGAAAAATCCAGACTGCAAAACGCAATAAAGCCAAAGCACAAGCTTAGCCGCCTCGCCGGCAATTGGATTCAGATCAACTCCGTAAAGGCAAGATTGGGCAACCTGCCAGGGAAAATTGGACTGACTTCCTTCCGCTCTGCCAGATATGAGCAAATCGAGTACTGAGACCAGAAATGCGCCGGCGCCCATGGCCGGATCAACAATGCGCAAGGCCAAGATTTGTTCGTCTTTCAGAGTCGCTCTCGTATTTATTGCCGCCGATACTTTCTGCTGTCCAAGAAGGCGATGCAGCGCTAACTTGGTGGTCTGAGCGGTTAGTTTCGCCGGCGTGTAATAACGGCCCTCCTTTCTTCGCTCCGGCAAGCTATTCTTCACAGACCAGCCGCGTGGGGTTTGGGCGAGCTTGAGATCAAGCAACTGCTCGGCCAGATCAATTAGCTGAAAAGCGCACGACAATGAAAAACTTTCCCTAGCCGATCTGTTGCTGGATGATTTGTCTGATGATCTGTCTAATGATTGGGCCAGCTGATCGACGATCTGTTCGAAATTGTCGAACTCGATGCCATCATATTCCACACCGCTAAACAACGTCTCTTTTATCGACGGCCGCTTCCAATTTGATTCGCTTAAGATGGCTATGACACCAAGCCTGAGCAAAAGGCCAATGGCCTTTTCTCTGAACTGCTCGTCGTCAAGCCCGCGATTCTGCTCCTCGCCTCGCAACAACTCGGCAACGGACGAGAAGAGACGTTGTCCCTCTGCCCTGCTTAGCACCATGCTAAAGCACCAGCTCAAGGAACGACAATGGCAGCAAGGAATTTGCCTTTAGACTAGGCAGGTTTGCCCCACAGCCAGCCTTGCCCGTAATTGACGCCAGCATCCAAAAGCACTTCCATCTCTTGCCGATCTTCAATGCCCTCGGCAACAAGTTCAGCACCAAGCGCATGAACAACTTTAGCCAATCGTTTAAGAAGTCTTGCTTTCGCTGGTTCGACGGCAATGCCTGTAACATATTTACGATCTATTTTAACGATATCCGGTTCGAGAATGATTAGACTTTCCAGAGAGCTGCGACCAAAGCCGACATCGTCAATTGCCACCGCAATACCATGTGCTTTGAGCGCATTTACATGATCGCGCAAATAAGCTGGATCGCCAATGAATTGCTGTTCACTTAACTCTATGCAGAAATCACGTTTCTGTCCGTCGTCTGGGAATAGGGTCATCAAACGATCTATTGGCGTATCGATAATCGTGGAGGGGAAGAGATTGACATGGAAGCGTGCTCGTTGATCGAACTTAGGCAGGACAGTAGCCGCCAAGCATGTTTTCAGACATCTAAGATCGACGATCGTCAATAGATTGTATTCGCAACTGACACGAAATAAATCATCCGGCATTTCAAAAGCGCCTTCAGGTCCGCGACTGAGAATCTCGTAGCCGACTACTTTCTCTTCGTCTAATTTAAAAATGGGCATCGAAACCGCCCGGAAGCAATCACCCCGGCGCAGTTTCTCAGTCAGTTCGGAAAGCGCCTCATCATCCGGGCCGGCTTGCAACTTGTGTTTTTCACCGCTAGAGACACGATTTTTGCCAAGTAGCTTGCTCTCTCTCACAGCCAGACGGCAAAGAGAAAGAACTTCCTCAATCGAACAAAATTCATAAGGCAAAGCCAAAACACCCAAACTAGCAGTCACCCGGATTGTTTCGTGAGCCAACCGCAACGGACCTTCAGCTACAGCCAGCCGTACCTTTTCAGCGACAAGCATGCCTTCTGCCAGGCGAGTATCTGGAAGGAGCATCAAAAACTCATCGCCACCGATGCGGGCGATGTGGTCGGTGGGCCGCAACGTATCGCGCAACCGGCCAGAGATTTCCTTCAAGACTACGTCACCAACGGCATGACCAAGCGTAGCGTTTATTCTGTCAAAGTCGTCACAATCAAGTAGGGTAGCTACGAGATTCCACCCCTGGCGTTGAGCGCGATTGAATTCAGTTTGTAAAGCTCGCTCGAGACCGATTCTGTTTAGAACTTCGGTTAGTTGATCGACATTGGCCAGTACTTCCAAGCGATTTGTCGCCGCATCCAAGCGACTTGTTGCTTCCTTCAGCGCTTCTTCAGCTCGGGTTAGCTCGATCGCCTGACGCATGGAGTGAATAAGAGTGGAGGCGCTCAGCCCTTTTTTCTCAAGATAATCTTGGGCGCCATTTTTGATCGCTTCTGCCGCCGCTTGTTCTTGATTGCTGCTCCCAATGACGACGACCGGCGTAGCGCCGGCTGCCGCTTTGACCTGCAAGAAGGCATCTATGCCCCCGTCGACCGCCAAGTCGACGACGATTAAATCCACGCCCCCTTCCGTCAAACGCTGCAGTCCCTTGGATAGTTTGGCGCGCTCCATGGCAAAACCGGCGCCGGCAGCCTCACTTAGCACTTGCTGCAGCGCACTGGCATCCTTGCCATTTTCTTCAATCAGCAAAACCCGGGCCTTTGCCTGGTCCATAGCGATATTACCGACCATGTTGCATCCGTCGTTCCCTCCAGGCCCTCCGGACAGATGGGTACTGAACCGACAGGCGGCTCTACCCTCCCTTTATGCCCAACAGCGAGCCATTACCTCCAGCGCTTTATCAGACCCGTTCCTATTGTTCCCTAAACCTGGCAAATCTAAAGTCTGCGCTCTGTCTCCTGGACTACACGGTCTACTTAACACCAGCTAGCCTGGACTGAGTCAGGTACGATAACGCCAGCTTTCAAAAACCGTCCCTTGCCAACAACGATAGCACTGGTTGAACAATTGCCAAACGAGAAAAAGCCAAAAGAGGAAAGACGTCTCGGCGTTCAGATCGCAAAACAGCTGGCAGCTTTGGCATTTGGTTGCTTGTTTCTTTGGTTGGCTTTCAGGGGACGCGATCTCGAGCAAATCTGGGGTTACGCGAAGAGAGCCGATCTTTTCTTTCTGTTCTTGGTTGCCCTTTCTTGTGTTATCAGCCATTTACTGAGAGCGTGGCGCTGGCTTATTTTACTTCGCCCGCTGACTGACCGAAAAATCTCATTATGGAATTCATTTTGTGCGGTGATCATTGGCTATGCGGTGAATATAGTCATCCCGCGGGGTGGTGAAGTAGCCAGGCTTGTTTCCATTAGCAAAAGCGAAAATCTGCCCTGGGCTGGCGTTTTGTCGACGATGCTCATCGATCGCTTGTTAGATTTAGCCGCCCTCTGCCTGATTTTCGGCTCAGCGCTACCTATATTGCCCAAATCTTTGTTGGTAAAGATGCCCTTCCTTACGGGCGGCGGCATCTTAATGATGGTCAGCAGTGTCGCGCTTCTGCTGTTCCTGCCCTTTATGTCTGGCACACTCAATTACTTCTTGGCGCTGCCTTCAGTCAAGAAGCTATTGCCGGAAAAAATGACCACAAAACTAGCGGCCTTGGCTGAGCAATTTCAGGTCGGCACTCAGTCCTTGACCAGACCAGCTACCTATCCAGCAATTCTTGGCTCAACTTTGGCCATGTGGTTCTTCTATTGGTTGAATGGCTACTTAGGGATCTGGGCGTTTCATTTGCAAGATCAGGTCAGTCCACTCAAGACATATATCGTCATGGCGGTCGGCAATATCGGCGTCCTCATACCATCGCCTGGTTCTGTCGGTAGCTATCACTTTTTCACCAGTCAGGCACTGATTCTGGCAGCCGATGTAAACCAAGATCTGGCTGTTGCCTTTGCCACAATCATGCATGCTCTTTGCTTCGTGGTGGCAATCTGTGTCACGGCCTTCTTCTGCATACTCATTCAGTCCAGCCAAGCGAAACCTAAGGCTGAAGGCAAGTGAAGCGAGAACTGCCAGTCTCTCATCCGCTGATGTCCTGCTGAAATGTCTGAGATAAGTTACAGTAGTTAATGGAAGCAATTTACTAAAATTGTTCTACTCGTCAGAAAAACGGTGTAAGCTGGCTATCCATGAGCAAAATGGCTCATCCGAACGAACCCGCAGATCGGCCAAAGCGAGCGCTTGTATTATCAGGCGGTGGCGCACGTGGTGCCTATGAAGTAGGTGTAGTCAAAGCGCTGGCCGAACGCGGCATCGAATTTGATTTTGCTTTCGGCACCAGCGTCGGCGGTATTAATGCAGCGTTTATCGCCCAGGGCAATTTAGAGCGGCTGGAATATCTCTGGTGCACGATCGCTGCCACGGATATTTTCCGGATGCCGTCATTGCACCAGATGCGACACATGATCAGCGGGAGCCGCTGGGGACTCTTGGACACAGCACCGCTCGAAAAAATTCTCTATCAGGAGCTGAAACTGGACCGCTTTATCGGCAGCAAAACTAAAGTCGGTTTTTTGACCACTGATCTTTGCACGTTGCGGACGAAGATAACGACCACCGAAGAGATTCAATCGCTCCCTCACCTGGTGGATGTGCTCATGGCCGCATCAGCGATTCCGATTCTTTTTCCCGCGCGCGAATTCGATGGTCAGGGCATGTGGATAGACTCGGGGCTCGTCCGCAACACGCCGATTCAGACGGCGATCAATATGGGCGCTCGCGAAATCTACATTGTCTTGGTTCAAGCCGAAAATGACGGTGCCTGTCCCACGAATATAGTGCAGGTATTAGCCCGCTGTGCAGACATTTTGCTCTATGCCTCAGCTCGTGATGGTATACGCCTGGTCAAGGAGTACAACAGAATAATCGCCAACAATTCCAAGCCAGAATGGTCTCAACACAAGCTTGGTCTAAAGGTCTTTCAACCGCGCGATCACTTGACGCCGAATATGCTCGATTTCACGCCGGCACAGTCCCGCCATCTGATCAAGCAGGGCTATGAGGATGCGCTTGAGCAACTGGCAGATCAAGCAGATTAACGTGAGGGCCGCCCACCTTGACAGAAAAACTGACAGTTTTTCTGTCGCCCCTACTTGGCCGCTTTTGACCTTGGACGAGGCCCTACCTGACATTGTGGACAATAATGCGATGAGCGACCGCCGATTTTTACTCTGGCAATTGCCTTCTTGCAGACTCGACAAGCCTCTCCAGTTCTACCGTAAACCCAAGACTGATGCTGATACCTGCCGTTGACACCATCACTATCGGTATAATCACGCAGGGTTGTGCCACCAGACTCGATGGCACAACCCAAGACGTCTCTAATTGCTTGACAAAGTTGTGCCAGTTCTGACAGCGAGAGACTGCCAGCAGCGCGTAACGGATTAATACCTGCCTGAAAGAGCGATTCGTCAGCGTAAATATTGCCAATGCCCGCAATCAGCCGCTGGTCTAAGAGGGCGCTCTTGATCAACTGCTTGCGGCCTTGGAAAAGCTTCTTTAGGACTGCCTCGCTCAATTGCGTCAACGGTTCAATACCCAGCTCCGAAAGAGTAGGAATGATCTGCTCAAGTGTCTTACTCGGCGGCACGTACCAGATCCGACCGAAGACGCGCATATCCTCAAATTGTAATTCTCTGCCACTTTTAAGCAAAAGCCGCACACGCAAAAATGGGCTGGTTGCCTTGCCTCCTTCGACAAGCAACAAGCGGCCGGACATCCGCAAATGCACGACCAAGGCCGCTCGCTTATCCAGCGCAATCAGGATGTATTTCCCGCGGCGGCTAATACTCTCGAATCGGTGTTTGGGCACCTGGCGGATAAAATCCTTTACCGCCGGATAGCCAATCGAATCCTGGCGCAAGACTATCGCTGACGCGATTGAATCACCAATAATTTTGGCGCTCAGACCGCGGCAAACGGTCTCGACCTCTGGTAGCTCGGGCAAAAGACCTCCAAGATCTTGCCAGATCAGCTAAAACCTCTAACCGAAGTAAAAAGCGGCAGCCAAAATCGCATAAGTTGCCAACAATTGTACGCCCTCGAGCCAGTTGCATTCACCATCCATGGCCACGAAGGAAAGAATGATCACCGAAACCACGACCGCCAGTATCTCTACGTCTGAAAAACACAAGTTCATCGGTCGTCCCATGATATTGCTGGCGAAGACAATTACTGGCGCTACGAAGAGGGCGATCTGGCTACCCGAGCCGAGAGCGATGCTGATGGACAAGTCCATCTTGTTCTTCATGGCCATCAATACAGCCGTCGAGTGCTCGGCGGCATTGCCGACAATGGCCAGCAAAACCACACCGATAAACAGTTGACTCATCCCCAGACTGGCGGCAGCACCGGACACGGCCTTAACCAAATATTCGCTGAGAATGGCCACAAAAACAGTGGCCGTGAGCAAAATCGAAACCGACCTCGGCATACCCCAGCCAGTTACACCGATTGCTTCCTCGCGTTCAGCATCGACATAGCCGCCGCCACCGTACAGCTGTTTGTGAGTCTTCAAGCTGAAAATCAAACTCAAAATGTAAGTGATGAATTGGATGGAGGCAATGGCTAAGGCCAGCTTTTCTTCGTTCAAGTGAGCTGTATGGGATGCCGACAAACGAAAAACGGCCGGTACACACAAGCTGATCGCGGCCAGGGCGAGCAATGTCGCAGAGGTCGTGGCGGCAGTGCGATTAAAGGTCTGCGTCTCATGCCTAAGCCCACCGAGGAGCATGCTACCGCCAAGAACGAGGAGAATATTGCCGATGATCGAGCCAGTGATGGTTGCTTTGACAATATCGATCAATCCTGCTCTTAATGCGGCAAAGGCGATAATCAGTTCGCAGGCATTGCCAAAGGTGGCATTAAGCAAGCCAGCGGTGCCCGAACCGACTCGATCAGCTATGTACTCGGTGGATTTTCCCATCAACCAAGCCAAGGGCACGATGGCCAAACAGGCAGTGAGAAAGATGAAAGTATCCGGCGCACCAAACGCTTTGCCAATAATCGGCAACGGTAAATAGAAGAAGAAAAGATAGAAAAAGCTGTCCACGCGCCAGAAATTTTTCATGGCCATAGAATACCCTCTGACTATAAAAGATTGCTGATTGGCAAGGCCGAATCAAGTTTCCATGAAAGAATCAGCCGGCACGCTACTTTATCGTCGACAGGAGCACGGACTGGAAGTACTTTTAGTCCATCCTTCCGGCAATTACAACAAGAAAGCACCTTGGAGCATTCCCAAAGGAATACCTGAGCCTGGTGAAAGTTTGCTCGAAGCCGCCCGCCGGGAAACCTGGGAAGAGACCGCTGTCAGACCAGACGAATTGGCACCGCTTGGCCATATCCAATACAAAAAAAGTAAAAAGCGCATCCATTGTTTTTGTGGTGTCGCACCAATCGATGCTGAACCAAGCTGCGCCTCCTGGGAAGTGGACCAAGCCGTTTTCTTGCCTATTGACAGAGCGAAAACGCTCATCCATCCAGACCAACTGTTGCTGCTTGAGCGCCTGGAGGCTTTTCTGGCCATCGCTTGAAATCCCGTAAAATGCTTTCCGCCAGGTCCTTTCGCCGATCGCTGAGAAAAATTTTACGACTCGGCGCTGGCGGCCAAGTTCGACGCACATTTGACAAGTCATGTAACATACTCATAACAATGAGAAATTGTTCAAGGTCTGAGCAGGGAGGTTCAACTGATGGTCGCTGTTAAGTCGCTGCAAAGACCGGCAATGGAATGCGAGACTGAACACTTCCTCATGGCTCAGCGCCAGCTCGATGAAATCGCTCTAGAAATGGGGCTGAATCCGGAACTGCATGAGCGCCTGCGTTATCCGAAGCGAGCCTTGATTGTGACTGTGCCAGTACGCATGGATGACGGCAAAATTAAGTGTTTCACCGGTTATCGCGTCCATCACGATACCAGCCTTGGTCCAGCCAAGGGCGGTCTGCGTTACCACCCCGGCGTCAATCTTGGTGAGGTTTCCACCCTGGCCATGTTGATGACCTGGAAATGCGCATTGATGGGGTTGCCATATGGTGGTGCCAAAGGCGGTATCAGGTGCGAACCATGGAACATGTCCTTAGGCGAGCTGGAAAGACTGACGAGAAGATACACGTCCGAGATTATTAGTTTCATTGGACCAGATAAAGACATTCCTGCACCGGATATGTATACAAACGAGCAGACGATGGCCTGGATCATGGATACCTACAGCACAAATGTGGGGCACACAGTTCCCAGTGTCGTTACCGGCAAACCGATTTCGATCGGCGGCTCGTTAGGGCGTAACGAAGCAACCGGTCGGGGCGTAGCATTTTGCGTGAAAAAAGCAGTCTCCCACTACGGGTTAAACTCGAAGGCACTGTCGGTGGTGGTACAAGGTTTTGGCAACGTCGGTGCGGTTACCGCCAAGCTATTATATGAAGCAGGATTCAAAATTGTCGCCGTCTCCGATGTTTTCGGCGGGGTTTACAATCGCGATGGTCTGGATATCCCGCGCTTGCTGGACTACGTCACAGAAACGCACAAAGTTGATGGGTTTGCCGGCACACGCTCAGTCACCAACGCCGATCTGCTCGAGTTACCGTGCGATGTTCTCATTCCGGCTGCGCTGGGCAATCAGATTACGGCTAAAAACGTCCAAAACCTGCGCTGCCGTATTGTCGTCGAAGGCGCAAACAGTCCAACCGAACCGGAAGCGGATTTGTGGTTGCACAAAAACGGCGTCGTTGTTGTGCCGGACATTCTGGCCAATGCCGGCGGCGTTACAGTCAGCTATTTCGAATGGGTGCAGGGGATGATGCACTTATTTTGGACAGAAGCGGAAGTCAACAACCGGCTTGAGGAAATCATGGGACGTGCCTGCGACCAAGTTTTCGAAATGTGCAACGAAACCGGGCTAAGACCACGTATGGCTGCCTTACGCATCGGTGTCTCCAAACTGGCCGAGGCCAAACGTCTGCGCGGGCTATATCCCTAACGGCATTGAGCCACCAGGCGAACGCAGCTATTCACGACCGCTCAGCTCAGCAGGAAGCCTTTCCCTGGTGAGCTCGCCGACACTGACAAAATCAGCGCACTGCCAGCGCCGCCGGCCATAAAATCGCGAGATTAAGAGTATAGTTGCCACAATCGTGGAAGATCAATAATTAGGGAGCTGGGTTTGCCATTAAACTATGCTTGCCGAGACCTTCAGCGCTATCCTTACTATCCTCAATCCGTAAATGTTTTCAAAAAAAGACTCCGTTACCCGCAACATACGGCTGCCCAAGCAAAGTGCCATTCCAGGCTACGAAGACATCGAGTTTTTGCTGGAGGAAGCCGGAAAAACTCCCGGCCGCATTGTTGAGTTACCCTGGTCGCTGCCGAACAGTAAAGACCAATTCATCCTTTCGATCAAATACGAGTCCCGTGACGCGGAACCGTTTACGGTCTTGTACAAGGTCAGCGAATCAGGCCAGCAGCTAGCGGTCTGGAGTCATCAATGCCGGGATGTTCCGCTTTTGGCCAATTTGATCGCCTCTTCCTCCAACGCCGATATCCTGCAAGATATCGTGCCGACAAGCAGGCTCACCGGCCGCGCCCCTGATGCTCAAAAGGAGAAAGCGGCAGCTGCCATCGTGCCTGGTATCACGTTCGAACCACCAGCTCCCGGAGTAAAAGCGCAGATCGAGGGCGATCTGAAGAATCTGGCTATGCCCAACTTGCTGCAATCGATCAATCTCTCCAAAATGACTGGTCGGCTCGACGTTAAGACTTTGTCGGACAGCGCCACTCTCTACTTCCAGGACGGTATACCGCTGCATTGCGCCTTGAACAATACAATGACCAGCGACATCGCCTTTTGCGAGCTGCTCACCTGGCTGCATGGTGAGTTTCGTTTTTGGCAGGACGAAAAAAGTCTTGATCGAACAATTACCAAGCGTTTTGAGAATTTGATGGCCGAAGACCTGGCCCTTTTGGATCAAACCAAGTATCTAGAGACAGCCGGCTTGAAATTGGAGTCGTGCCTGGTAAAAAAGAACGCCATGATCTCGGAAGACGAATTTGCTGCACGCGTCGGCAAAGGCACACCGCTGGCCGTGCATAAGCAACTGGACTTCTACGAACTAATTGATAACCGGACAAGCTTGTTTGGTTTGCTCCGCAACCGTCCCATGCCGAAAACACAGTGGGTGCCAATTCTCTTCAATCTTGTTAGTTGCGGCTTAGTACAACTGACGGACCAGGCGCCGGCGAACACCACCCAAAATCGGCTGGCCAAATTGAAATCACTGGGCGTCGATGAAGCCGCTGTGCAGAGTGTACTAAAGAATCTGCTTCGCACAGAAACCGGCATATTGACCTATCCCGCCTTCATCTATCTCTTGGATCAGGAATATCTCCGCTATGAGCACTTCAACCTTCCCTTTTCGCTGGTCATTTTCAGCATGGGTCAACGCAAATCGGATGGTCGTGTAGAACCGCTGCAAATGGTACCGATTAGGCGTGCGATGCAGCGAATTAGTTTGGTCAAACGAGCCGTGGATATGCTGGCGCACTATGAAACCAACGATTACAGCATGCTTTTGCCGAACACTAACTCCACTGCCGCCAGCGCGCTGGCCAACCGCATCGCTGACGTGCTCAGAGAGGCGCCGCTCTCTTCCGACATGGATTCACGCAGCCTGGCCTTAGCTTTCGGCGTCGCCACCGTGCCCGAAGACTGCCAGGAATTGGACAAAGTAGTTTTACTGGCGCGCAATGCCCGCGACCGCTCGAAATTCAGTCAACAGCGTGTTGTCTTAGCTCGCGAGATCATGACCCAAGCGCCGAGCTAAGATTTCAGTGGAAGCCTTTTTGCTCCCGCTTGCTATTTTTGCCGGCGACACTTTGCTGAGGCAATAACTTTTCCAGCTCCTTGTTTTCTGAATTAGCTGCATCGAGCGATTCAGCTTTGTTCAAATAATTTCGAGCATAATCGCTTAGTTTGTTAGATAAAGTGCCGTTCTTGTCTTTATCTTTGGCCAGAGCGAGAAAGGCGAGAGCGACTGCTCTGTCTGTATAAGCCACCCACTCCTTATCAGAAGCGGACTCTGCTTTGCGTGCCAGATCTTTCAATTTTGTCCCTTCATTATTCAAATCCAAAAGTGTTCTCACCTTCAGTTCTTCTTCCTTTCTTTGACTAAGCAAGTCGTTGAACGACTGACCTGGTTTGGTCAGTTTGTATGGCGGTCCCACTACACTGGGATTGTTATTTGGATCAGTCGCTATTACTTCACTGATTGTCTGCGTCCGTATGTTTCCGATCACTAGATAGTCTTTGCCGTTAACCTTCTCCACGACAAGTTGATTTGGCGCATCCAAGCCCTGCACTATGTGTAACCGGCGGACTACATCCTTGAAGTGAGCTGCTGCATCCTTATTGCCAGTGCCCAGTAGCATACGCAGATCGTCAGCCGCCTGATGGGTCTTGTTCTGACTTAACTCAGTGGCAATTTTTTGCGCGTCGTCTGCTTGCGGCATATGTAAAGGAGTGAACCTTGGGTTGACGTTGTTATATATTTATACGGAGGTTCGCTGAATTGGACACTGCTTAAACGGGCATTTTCCCATTGGAAAAGCTGGCTAGAGACTTCTATCGCCTGCAGGCAGGACTAAAGTTGGCTCTAGCCGCTACGGTAGGCGCTGCCTGCCTTTGTGCCTGCGCCAACTCATCTCACTCTGCGCATCCTCCGAATCAGCCAAGCTGGCAAAGCTCGTCACATTCATCATCTTCAACGTCTTCAACTATGCCGGCGGCGCCTCAGCCGGCCGGTCAACAGCCAACCGCCGCCACTTCGCCGTCTGGTTCCCAGATGGTCAAAATTGCCGCCAACTTACCATTGACCGGTAATTTGTCCACCTACGGTGCCGCCGTCAAGGACGGGGCGACTATGGCTCTCGAAGATTTGTCAAAAAAGGACCCCAACGGACCGCACCTGACAGTAGATTGGCAGGACAACGCCGGCAATGCCAAAACCACCGTCACCATCATGCAAAGACAGTTCATCGATCCGCCGGATATCTATATGTCCGGCGTCAAGCCACAATCGATGGCCATCAGAGAGCAAATTCAAGCGAAAGGGACGCCGCACTTTGAATGGGTATTCGACACCTTCATCAACAGAGCTTCTGAGGGCCATGCCGCCTCCGAAAATAACTTGCGCTGTTGGGTCAACTTTAAAATCGAGCCGGCTATTTTTCTTAAATACGTGGACGAGCATAAATCAAAGCGCGTGGCCATTGTCTATGTACGCCTGCCCAGCACGCAGGAAGAATACGAGTCAGCGATTGTGCCGGCTCTAAATCGCATGGGCATCAAACATATCCTGGTCGAGCCCTACGAAGTTGGCTCTAAGGACTATAAAACTTTGGCACTCAAAGTGAAAGATTTCAAGCCAGACCTGACAATTTTGAGCGGCTTCCAAGATGATCTGGTTGGTCTGCTCAGAGCCTTCCGACCATTAGGACTGATCGGTAACGGCAATACCATCAGCACATATGACATGCTTGATGCCGGGAAAATATTGGGCAAAGATGAAATCGAAGGGATCCGCTTCTCGGCGCCAAAATTTGTCACCAGGGCGGAAGAGGAAAAAGTAAAACAGTGGACTGACCGTTTCAAAAAAAGATTCGGCAGAAAGCCTTTGTATTCGGAGGCCTACGGATACGACTCGATCGTGATCATCAATGACGCAGCAAAACGTCTACACTTGCCAGCAACCGCCAAACAATGGCTGGCAGCAATTCGTGCCACCAGTTGTGATGGCGTTACCGGTTGCCTGCTTTTCGATGACGACGGCACTGTGAAAACACCGGTGGAAATGGCCGTCTTCCGGAACGGCAAAGCCGTGCCCGACCAACCATAGCACCGCGCGAACTTAATTATTGTTTTCGCTGGCGGGCCTAAAATTCTGCTATCGTTTCATCTCGAAAGATCAAGGACAGAAAGATGTGCAGATACTAGTAAACGGAGTCATTTCAGGCTTAGCTTTGGCTCTTCTGGCTCTTTCGTTTGCCACAGTCTATTTGCCCACACGAGTCTTTTTTATCGCCGCCGCCGGCATCTATACAATTGTGCCGTACCTGTGTCTGGCATTACTACGGGCCGGACAGCCAGCCTATCTCGCTTGTGCTATACCGGTGGCGGCAGGCTGCGCCATTTCTCTTCTCTGTGATTTATTGAACCATGAGCCGCTGAATAAACGCGGCGCCAGCGAAGGAACGCAGATGATCTCTTCCCTGGCTATCTATATTCTCATTGCCCAGATCACAGTCTTATTATGGGGAACAGACACCAAAGTCCTGCGCTCGGGCATTAGCGATGTTTTCAATTTACACGGCATCATTCTGACGCGCGAGCAAATCACTTGTGTAATCGTATCGTTGTCGGTACTGGCAGTTTTTTATTTCTGGCTCTGGCTCACACGCTTAGGTCTGGAATTCCGCGCCCTGGCCAGCAATGAGAAAGAATTTGCCTTGCGCGGCTACAACGTTCGCGCTGTACGGTTGGTCGCCTTTGCAGTAGCTGGCTTGCTTTGTTCAATCAGCTCTTTGCTCACCGCCTATGATGTGGGCTTCGAGCCGCATGGTGGATTAAGTGCGATTTTGCTGGCCGTGGTCGCCGTCATTGTTGGCGGTCGCCAATCGTTTGTCGGTCCAGTGGTTGGGGCAATGTTGCTGGCCATCAGTCGCTCGGAGATCACCTGGTATCTTTCGGCACGCTGGGAAGAAGCAGCGACATTTGCTTTCCTCGCTGCCTTCCTCTTTTTTCGACCGCAAGGGCTCCTTGGTCAGAAGTTACGATTGGAGGCGGAGTCATGAGCTACGCTTTTCATTTAGTGATTTATCTAAGCATCTATGCCATTGTCGCCATGAGTCTGAATATCATAGTCGGCTATTGCGGCTTACTGACCATGGCTCATGCCGCTTATTTTGGCATCGGCTGTTACACATACTCGCTGGCAACAATGAAATTAGGTTGTGATTTTTTCACGGCTACTCTGTTGGCGTTTCTCGTTTCGTTTATCTTTAGCCTGGCCATTGCTTTACCGGCCTGGCGGCTGAGAGGAGATTCTTTTGTCTTAGTCTCTTTGGCCGTGCAACAGATGCTCCTCAGTCTGTTTCTCAATTGGACGACAGCCGGGGCAGAGCCGGGCACATGGACTAATTTGACCAATGGCCCTTTCGGACTATCATCCATTGCCAAGCCAGTGATCTTTGGGCATGAATTGTCCGACATTCAAAGCATTGCGATTTTGGCGGCAGCGGTAGGGTTGATCGTTATGCTCTTGATCAAGCTCTTACTCTCGTCACCATGGGCCCGATTACTCAAGGGTATGCGTGATGACGAACTAGCTTTGCGTGGCTTAGGCAAGAACGTCCGCCTGGCCAAACTGCAGGCGATCGCCATCAGCTGCGGTGTAGCCGGCGTAGCCGGGGCAATTTATGCCTCCTATGTTAACTATATTGATCCGACGGTTGCTTCACTGGATGAATCGATGCTGGTACTATGCATGGTGCTAGTTGGTGGCGTCGGCAATTTTCGCGGCCCTCTCGTCGGCGCCTTGGTGCTGATCGCTATACCGGAAATCTTGCGCTTCTTGACTGTTCCGGATGCCATCGCTGCCAATCTGAGGCTGATTATTTACGCTTGCTTGCTTCTCGTTATTACTCACTGGCGACCACAGGGTCTAGCCGGAGCCTATCGCATTGACTGAATTAGACAATCAAGGAGAGCAAAAATGGAACCGTTGATTTTGAGGCCGGCAAATCTAAGCCATCCGTCACCTGGACAAAGAAAAGTTCTCACGCCAGCAGCTTTTGTTGCTATCCTCGCGCTGAACATACTGTGCTTCTGGCTATCGCCTAACAATAGTTTCGCTCAGGACAAGGCGATGCGAGTCGCTGTCAATTTGCCGCTCAGTGGACCGATCGCCGCTTTCTGCGGTCAATATCCGGATGGTCTGACGATGGGTATTGACGATGGTTGCAAACAATTTGGCGTGGATCGCACAAAGTTTGTCATGGATATTCAGGACAATGCCGGTAAGCCGTCGCAGAGTGTCACTGTCTGCCGCAAGCAATTGATGCAAGAACCAAAAGTCTATTTCTCCGGCACCTCACAAATGTCATTGCCGATTGCACCGGAAGTAAGCAACGCACACATTCCTCACTTCCTTGTAGCCTTCGATGCATTTCTTTGCCGCAGCGGGCACGGGGCGAATGCGTATCCTGCCCAATTTCAAAATTGAAGGACCTGCCTATCTCGAATACGCAAAAGCCAGAAAAGCAAAGCGCGCTTTTCTCATGACGTGCAATTATGCGTCATGCAACGAGCAGTTTGACAAAATTGTCATTCCCGGACTGGACAAGCTTGGTGTCGAACATCAGAGAGAGATCTTTGACTTCGATTGCAAAGACTATCGCAGCATGGTTCTCAAAGCTCAGCAATACAAGCCAGATTTGATCATCGTCTCCGGTTATTCAGTGCATGTCTACCCAATTCTAGAAGCATTGCGCAACTATGGATTGATCAAAAAGGACAACGTCATCAGCACTCTGGATTTCATTGATTTAATCCATAACGGCACTCCCCGATCCGAACTGGTGGGAGTAGCATTCACCTGCCCGCCGTATGAAATCTCCGGTGCTGGCCAGCAAAAAAATGCCTGGGCTGAAAAGTTCAAGCAACGGTTTAAGAAAGATCCCAGTTATGTCGAGGCCTACGCATATGACACCGGACGCATAATAGTTTCCGCCTATAAAAAATACGGCAAAGTTGATGAAGATTCGATCCGAAAAACCTTGCCATTTCAAGGTGTTTGCGGCGAGATCAACATCGATAAAGATGGCGACCTGAATACAAAATTGCGCGTTGCCCATCTCGATAAAAATGGACTGGTCAAACAAATTCCACTTCAGTAATGGTGAATTCAATGAAGCGCAAATTCTCGCTTTCTATTCTCGCAGCCATTAGTATCGTTCTCCTAACCCGCTTTTGGAGCGAGGCCGTAAGTGCCGACAGTCCGGTGCTAATAGCGGTTAATTTGCCGCTCAGTGGACCGATCGCCGCCTTCGCCGGTCAATACCCAAATGCACTGGCGATGGGAATCGACGAGGGCTGCAAGCAATTCGGCGTGGATCGCACAAAGTTTGTTCTGGATGTTCAAGATAATGCCGGCAAGCCTTCCCAAGCAATCACCATTTGTCGTAAGCAATTGCAAGCGGATCCGGCCGTGTATTTTTCCGGCACTTCAGCAGTGTCAAAAGCTATCGCTCCCGAAGTAAGCAAGGCCCACATTGCCCATCTGCTTGTCGCCTTCGATGCTTTTCTCTGTCGCAGTGATCCCGAGCGGCTTAGGATCTTGCCGCATTACAAAACCGAAGGACCGGCCTACCTTGAATATCTGCGGACGGCAAAGGCAAAGCGCGTATTTATCATGATCTGCAATATCAGCTCTTGCAATGAGGAGTTCAATAAAATTGTCATTCCTGAGCTGAAGACAAACAAAATAGACTATCATGGCGAACTATTCGATTTCGACTGTCACGACTACCGCACCCTCGCCCTTGCGGCCGAGCTGTACAAACCAGACTTCATTATAGTTTCCGGTTATGCCGTGAACATTGAGCCGATACTCAAGGCACTGCGTAATTACTCTTTGATCAAAAAAGACAATGTCGTAGGCAGTCTGGATTTAGTCAACCTCCTTCGAGAAGGTACACCCCAATCGGTGCTGGCAGGAGTCGCCTTCGTTTGCCCTCCTTTTGAATTAACCAGCTCAGCAAGGGAGGCTGCACCCTGGAGGCAAGCCTTCCAGCAAAGATTCAAGCGAAACCCCAGCTACGTGGAAGCCTATGCGTACGACACCGGCCGTATTTTAGTTGCAGCCTATAAACGATTCGGCAAGGTCGATGAAAATTCCATTCGCCGCACCTTGCCATTTAAGGGAATTTGTGGTGACATCGACGTCGATCAAGATGGTGACCTGAAGACGAAGTTATTCGTTGCGCACCTGGATAAAAATGGCTGTGTGGAGAGAATCGGCGATAAGAGAGCGCGGTAAACATGAGCACCGTTAATAATACCACCGCTAACAAGGTAGTTCTCCGTATTGAAAACCTGAGCAAGAGCTTTGGCGGACAACGCGTCATAGACGACCTCACGGTCGATTTGCATGAGGGCGAAGTCGTTTTGTTGCGCGGTCAAAATGGCGCCGGTAAAACCACGCTGTTAAATATACTGTCGGGGAATTTGGAGCCTGATTCTGGACTGGTGAAAATATTTCTGGACGGCCAGCAGGAGACGTTTCAATTTCCCGCCCGGCGGTGGAGCAATCTCAATCCGTTCACCCACTTCGCGCCGGAACGCATTGCCGCCGAGGGGGTGGGTAGAACATGGCAAGAAATCAGACTGTTCAGCACTCTCTCCTTGCAAGACAACATTGCCGTCGCTAATCCCAAGCAGCTAGGAGAAAATCCGTTTTGGGCAGTCTTGCGTTTCAATGAATGCAATAGGCAAAATCAAAAGGTTTTGCAACAGGCCAATGAAATTCTGGCCAATCTGGGTTTGCCAGGCCGTGAGCGGTCATACGCAGATCGGATATCGCTTGGTCAGTCAAAACGGGTGGCGATCGCCAGAGCGATCCAAGCCGGCTCACGCGTTTTGTTTTTGGATGAGCCATTGGCCGGTCTTGATTATCAGGGCGTTCAGGACATTTTAAGCTTTCTGCAACAGATCGCTCTCGAGCGGCAATTGACTTTAGTGATAGTGGAGCACGTTTTCAATATTCCGCACATTTTGAATATTGCCTCGACGGTGTGGACTTTGGGCAATGGTAAGCTGGAGCGAGAAGAGCGAGACAAGCTAACGATGGGAAAGTCGCTGCAAGCCGCTGACGATCTCAAAACATTGATCAAAAAATTCGCAGACGAAGGCAGCGAAGTTTCTGAAATTCCGCTGGCGAATGACGCCTGGTTGACCAAGATTCGCTTGAACACATCCTTTGCTGGAAACGAAAGACAGAGGCGAATTGAAAAGAAGTGGAACGTGAAAGGCGGCGACGATATAGTTCTAGAAGTCGCCGATCTAATAGTTCATCGTGGCACCAGACTAGTGATCGGCGAAAGCACGCCTGCCAATGAGAGCAAGGGAATCTCATTTACCTTGCGCCGGGGCGAACTGGGCATTCTGCACGCGCCCAACGGCTGGGGTAAGACCACTTTGCTTGAGGCATTAGCCGGCGTTTTGCCCAGCCAAAAAGGAGAAATTTTCTTGGCCGGAAGGTCCTTGAATAAGCTCAGCCCCTGGCAAAGATTTGACGCTGGGCTGTCTCTTCTGCAGTCGCGTGATAATATTTTTGCCGACTTGACTGTGTCTGAAACTCTCTGGCTAGCGGATGTAGCAGAGATGCCAACGAGTGTAGAAGAGTTTGCTGGGCGAAAAGTTTCTTCTTTGAGCGGCGGGCAAAAACAAAGAGTGGTTTTGAGCGCTATGCTGGACAACGCCAATTTTATCTGCGGTCTTTTAGATGAGCCTTTTGCCGCGCTCGATGATTCTGGTATAGAAGAGGTGAAAGAAAAACTGCTAGTAATTCTGTCAAAGGCGGCCGTCTTAATCGCCCTGCCGTCTGCGCATGTTCCCTTGCAGAGATGACCCGAGCGAGTCCAATGACCGCAGACAACTTGCGAGGAACACAACCGGAGAGACAACGAGATGATTAGCGAAACTAAAGCAGGCACAACGAAAATTTGTCTGACGAAAGGCGATATCACCAGGCAGGAGGTGGATGCCATCGTCAATGCCGCAAACTCTAGTCTTATGGGTGGTGGTGGCGTAGATGGTGCGATTCATCGGGCTGGTGGACCGGCCATATTAGAGGAATGCAAACAGATTCGAGCAATGCAAGGTCAATGCGCTCCAGGCAACGCTGTCATCACGGGTGGTGGCAATTTGCCGGCCAAGTTCGTCATTCATACAGTCGGCCCGATTTGGCGCGGCGGCACAACAAGCGAAGCGCAAACTCTGGCTAACGCTTATGAAAACAGCCTGCAGTTAGCAGTGCAGTATGAGATCCGTACAATTGCTTTCCCATCGATCAGCACCGGCGCCTACGGTTATCCAGTTACGGAAGCAGCACGCATAGCGCTTTCGACAGTCAGAAGTTTTTGCAGCAGCAACCACGCTATCGATGAAGTGCGATTTGTTTTGTTCGATCAGTTTACACTGCAGGCGTATCAAGAGGCGCTGTCGGAGATCGCTGTCAATCAATAGGTTTTCTAAGCTTTGCCACCGGGACGATAGGTGGTAGTTTCAGTCTTGTCAGTGATTCGAAGCTCGTTTGTATCGTTATCAAAGGCGACAGTAGCATCATTTGAATACTTTGGCGCATCAGTTGGATAATCGGCTGGATAGTTAAATGTGACTATTTGTTTGCCACTGCTTGCATCGGCTACAAACGTTGCACCATTGGCAAGCCTTCCGGTGATCAGATCGCCTTTGATTGAAACTGCTGCCCCAGTTGCGTATTCGTAGACGGTGGATTTGTCTCTCTTCACTATCTTTTTGTCGCCAATCAGATATTCGGTCACCGTGGAAACGGTGGGGTTCGTCTTCTCATATGTTGTCGTCTTGTCGCCCGATAAGATGTTCACTTCAACTTTTTTAACGCCGTCAGGGAGATTTCTCGCTACAGCCTTTGTTGGCTTACTTTTCGGAACATCAAATATATCGCCGGTACTATTATCTGTCCAAATCCGCTTGTCTGCTCCATCCTCCCATAGAGTCCAGTTGGTTAAGGGGGTTTGCACCGGTTTCGTATCCCTGGTCCAGAGTTTAGCTGCCGCTGATTCCCACAGTCCTTGCCTTGGCCCCGTAGTGAATCCTTGCGTGGGATTGGTGCGGAGATAGTAGTTGCCATCCCTTACCGCTCTGACTATCCATGTTTCCGAGGTGCCCGGAACTTCGAACGGATCGCCTGGTTGTAACAGAGGCGGTGGCTCTATTGGTGCTAGTGGTTCTGATGGTGCTGGTACCTCAGCTGGCGCCGGCACGACTGCTACGGGTTGGACAGCAGGTTTAGCTGGCTGCAAAAGATAGTACTGATCAAGCGGTATCGGCCGCCTCGGGTCGCGAACTTCGGGTTCGTTGCCATTAATTATGTCATTGGCTGTATCCGCAACTATCCTTTGGAGACGAACCTTGTCTGGCATCATCCCTTTCGCGACGTTGTCGACAAGCTGCAGATAGCGCGCTTTCTCAACAGGAGTTCTGGCGTCGCGACCGTGAACGACTAACTCCAATACTGTGTCGACCGAATCGATATCGTTGGCTTCTGTGGCCATCGTGGCAAATAGCCTCTTCCAGCCTCGCGAATTATTGCGACCATCACTGAGAATTTGCAGCGCGTCTTTTAGAGCTGGCGCATCATAACGGCCGATTTCCAACAGTCGTTTTGCAACCTCGGGACCGCATAGAGGCAGCTCTCCTGCCAAACTCAACCGCAGATCCTGCGTGTCTTCGGCAAAATTAAATCCTTGTTTAGCCCTAACTACCTTCTTGTCCCTCTTGTCCCATTCTTGCCTTGGTGGATCACTAGTTCGCATGTATTGCACGTGTTGGCTGATCTCAGGCGGCGTACCAATGGATCCCTCAAATCTTGCCAGGTTATATCGCATTACGTTGGGCAATGACTGTGGATCAGTTCCTAAGCCGCTCGGGTAGATCGGTCGATTATCGTGAGTCCTGCTAACCGGACTGTCGAGTTCGGCCCTCGGTTCCAAAAATTGTTGCAGTTTCCACGCGAAATCTGGATCCCTGTCTATCTCGTTTCGCAGTGCTCTGTAGTCGGGCGATTCAATAAGATTTGTCCAGCCTTTAAGATGGTGGTGCACTGCCTCGTCGGCGTCCTGAGGGTTGTGAGTACTTCTTTCTAGAAAATCTAAGAACTGGGGAAATTGCTGCGGCGTCAAGTTGCTCGGCGTGGGAGCGAGATCCCGCACTGCCGCCATCTGCTCAGGGGTAACAGTATTTGGGTCGCCATCTGTCAGTATTTTCATGCGGGCATCAGTGACTACGCGTATGCGCGCATGAATCGCGACCTGTGCTCGCTGTTGCAGGGAGAGCTCTGGCGGTGGTGGCGGCGAGTCTGGCGGCACTTCGGAAACTGCTTCGACTTGTGGGCGCGGATAAAGTTCATCGATAATCGGTTGCAGCCGGATACGTCTGGCCATCTCTACATCCTTCAGTCCATCTGCGCTCGGATTTAATTCATTCCTTACTGCATACTCAACATCTTTATAGATTTCGCTGACCGATCTTTGAACCCAAATAGACTTCAACATCTGTTCCAAATCTGGATTAGGTGAACCAGGGGCGCGAGACGCGTCGATCTGTTCAATCAGCACGATTGTGTCATGTCGGGCGGCACCGCGCTGAGCTCGACGAAGAACCTCAAGATCTATCTTCAGGTCTGGATTGCTTCTAGCTAGGAAATCCAATGCCTCTACGGCATCAGATCGATCGTTGCTGGGAAGATCATCAAGTGTGATCAATTCCCTACACAAAGTCTGGTCATCGGCGTTAGCCAGAGCGACAAAACGTTTGCGCAGCGCCTCGTCGTGGATGCCGTCAGCAACTTGTTCCAGACGAACGCTTCTTTCCGTAACTTGATTTTCGGGCTGAGTCTCTGGCTGCGGTGCCATTTGAGTCTCGGGCTGAGTCTGATGCCCGTGCTCAGTCTCCCCGGTTGCGGCGGTCAAGGTCCCATCACCAGCTGGCGATCCACTTGGCTCGTGTAGAGGCTGCAGCTCGCTTGCGGCGGCGGCATCGCTGACTGCATCGGAAGGGAAGTGCGTGAGAACGTCATCCACGCTTGTATTTCCAACTAATTCACGTATTGCAGCTCGATTACCCCTGTCACCACCTTTGGCTAGATATGCCTCTACTTTCTTAAGCTTCAGTCGTGCGAGTTGGGAAAGCGGTGCCGGTGGTTCCTGAGGCGGCGCAGACGGATCTTGCGGCGCTGTGCGTCTCAGATGCTCCATAATCTCATCTGTGGCACCTTCGACCAAACCTTTCGGCTTACCATTAGGCTCGGGCACATCAGCTGGTTCCGAATACACACGGGCGACTGTCGGCTTGCCTAACTCTGGCAGGTTTCTCGCTGTGACTTCAGGCGCTCTGGCGACCGCGCCATGCAAACCACCCATAACCAAGCCCATACCGGCAGAGCTCAAAAGTGAATGTGTCAGCTCAGCTCTTTCTGGCAGGCGTCCATTTAAACCAGCATAAGTGAAGGATCCAGCCAGTCCTCCGGGGATACCGGCAGCCGCCGCGACGAAGCCCTGGTAGCCGGCTTGACGCGCTCTACCGAGCAATTGACTGCTGGTCCTGGTCGCAGCCCGTGTTTCTAAGGATTCAGTGAGACCTCCCGACATGTAAGCCGAGATTCCTTCGGAGGCGATAGTCATTGTCGAAAAGGTCGCGTAACCCTCGACACCATGCTTGGTCCTCTCCAGCCACGATTGTCTAGAGTCCATGGCGTTATTGTCGCCGCCCAACGCAAATTGGCTGACGAAGCCGAATGTACCAGCCCGCTGAGCGCTGATCCCAAACATTCCTTCGTGTGCCGACAGCGAGCGAGCGACCCAACCCCGTGGAGCCAAGTCCCCAGCCATGCGAGAGGAGGACAGGACAACACTTTCCAATTCCCTCATCTGCTTACCGGCAGACAATGTGCCTTCGGCTTCGAATCCTTTTGTAAGCAGGCTGGCGGCAGCTCGCTCGCCTGCCTCATTATGAAACTTCCGCCAGACAGCCTCAGCGCCAATGAACATAAGAACTTGCGCTGCGCTCGAGGTGATTTCGCGAATTACAGGATGATCTGAACTCGACGTCTGATCGCGATTAAATACACTGATGGTTCTTTTCGAGAAGACTTCCCGATGAGCCTTGTCGTTAATTGCAAATAGCGCCAGCTTTGCTAAGCTGTCCGTGCCGTTAACAATTTCGTTCGCGAATGAGGAGCCGACGGCGCGCAAGACTCCAGGCTGGTCGCTCGGCTGGGAGCGGTCGATGGAGATTGGTAGAGATTCTCCTGATGCGCCGGACTTTCCAGTCGCCGAAATTTTGAGGTCGCTGAAGAGCGATGGGTTTACTGCCGAATCACCATGGAGCAGGCTGGCCAAACTAATCTGACTTTGGTGCAGGTTTTCGCTTCCCTGCTGCTGGTTCTGTCCTTCGCTTCCTTTAACCATAACTGACCGGTGTGCCGCCGTAAGTGCTGTACGCAAGGTCTATAGGATCGCCAGATTACGATTAGATCATGTCGCTATCAATGGGGAAGTTCCCATGCCCGGCTTCTCAGCCAGGGATTCCCGAAAAAGCGAACCTGGCGCTGTGAACACTTGATCGCCGCTTGGATCAAGTAATCGCTCAACCGATATCGGTTGAGCGATTGGCGGGGCACAAGACAGTTTTTTCAGCCGAAATGCCGACCGCTCTCAAGTGTCTCCACTTAATAAAATGACTGCAATTTTGAAAGAGCAATTTTGCTCAAATGATTTGAATGCAGATCTATTGCTTAGCTGATACTTCCACACACCATATACAGTGCATACACCTGCCACCATATCTAACGCCATGCATTTAAAAGAATAACTTGACAGGAAGCGCATTTATACGCATTCTCTTGTGCAAAGGGGTATGGAGGGCAGGGCCATCGACCAAGAACCTTTCGACTTACTCGAGTTCCAACAGCGCGCGAGAGAAACCTGCTGTCCCAAGAAACTATTTGAGATGTGGGAAGACATCTGTCGCCGATATGAGCGCAAAGAGATCGGCGAGTATCAACTGGAAGAAATGAAAGAAATAATTTGGCGCAAGCTTGCAAGCGTTGGCATCACTCAGACGTTGTGTTAATGGCATCGAACCTGTGGGTGCTAGAGCCAGCCGGAAACGTGCATAATAATTCATCTCCGCCACGTTATAAGCCAGTCAGTTCGGGCATAAGTAAGATTATGTGACGGTCGGGGTTTCTGAGGGCGGGGTATCGACAGTGTTTCACGCACTTTTGGACAAGTTAAAGCTGCTCATTTTGAGCACTAAAGACCCTTTTACGTTGTCGAATGATACGCTCCATCAGCGGATCAGCTCGACTAGAATGACTAAAACGCGGCTTAAAGCTCTAAAAAAGCCACCGGCACCAGCCGATAAGCCGGTAAAGAAAGGTGCTGTCAGCGCACGCATGAGCAGCGTCCGCTTACAAGCCATGCAAAAAGGTCAAAAACGAGAGCCGCAGCCGGCAGAGCCGCAGCCAGACTTTGCTCTGGAAGAGCAGCTCAATAAGATAGCCGATGGTTTGCGAGTACGGACGAGCGGCACCTTTAACAAAGCTCAATCCTAAACGAGCTCAACCGCGAGCAAGCCTTACTGGTTTGGCCTAAAATATTTCCGGGCTGACTGGAAGAGGTTTTCATCTGAGCAGATCCAAGGGCTTCTGTCTGGCTGTGCTTGCGTTAGGGCTGGTTGCGCTTGCCCTAGTGCTGGCGTCTCGAGCTACTGCCTCCGATTGGGTGGAAGACAGCAACACACAAATTGTGCCACCCCCGCAGGTGGAGCATGCACGGCCGCACTTGCCAAAAAGTGTAACTTCCTCAAATTCACCTCAAGCACCAGCAGGTGTGCCGGAAATGCAAGTGCTCGATCAGGGACCGGGCACAGCTGCTCATCCCAAAGTTAATGGGACGACATTGCAAGGTAACGTCTCGGACATTGGGCTCGGCACAGCTGGCAACGCAAATAATCAGGGCTTGGGTGCGTTTGCCGAGAATATCTTGCAAACTGCACCAAAAATTCCTTATCCAGAGCCGAAGAATGTCGGCTCTGGAACTTTTCGAGCCTGGCTGCAGAAAACGCATCCTGGCTTACCGCAAAACAGTAAAGATTCGATCGTCGAAGTTAAGGGCCAGTGGGACGATAGCGGCCATATTTTGCACGCGCTTGGACTGAGCTATACCAGGGTTTCTCCAGCTGCTTTGCTAAAAACCAATTTGCGAAACACAGCGGTGATTGTCGTCGATTGCGCGGGCAATTTAAATCAAGATTCTCTTGATCTCGTCCGCAATTTTGTCTTGAACGGCGGCTATCTCGTAACGACCGATTGGGCACTAGACAATTGTTTGACGCGCATTACCTCGTACAACAGCCCTGGCTTTCTGGAATGGAACGGTGGTTACTCCTATGCTGATATCGTCGATGCCGTAGTAGTTGATCCGGTGCCGGAACTAACCGCCGGTTGCGTACCTTATGCTCGTTGGAAACTTGATGATAAGTGCCAAACCGTGCGCGTTCGGCACAAGGCTTTAGTGCATGTTCTTGTCCGAAGCAAGATGCTGGCGGCCAGAGGAGACCCCGATAATCTGGGAATTTTGGCAGCAACATTTGATTTTGGCCGAGGCAAAGTTCTGCATGTCGTCGGACATTGTGATAACAACTCCACCGGCGCCTTTAATACTCAGCTGCCGGATCCGGCTCCCAGTATGGGGATCAGCCTGCGCCAGGGTTTGATCGCGAACTTTATCGTAGAAGGCTTGAAAGCACATCCCCAACCTGGTGCTAACGTTGCTGCCCAGCAAAACACCCCAAGCAATGCCGGTTTGCACTAGTTACACCCGGCACCACTTTTGGTGTAGGACCATTAAAACCTAGGGAAATAGCGGCTTTTGGAAGATCGCCTCTTGACGTCAGCCGGCTTTGTACTAAACTGGTACGTAAGCACGCAGATTAGGTCGAGGAGACGCTCTCCCGAGTTTAGCGAATCTGGTGTTCAGGAAGAACGATATGAAAAATCTCGATGTTATTGCATTCATTTTGCTGCTCATCGGCGGCATTAACTGGGGTCTGATGGGGGCTTTTAACTACAATATGCTGGCATCGTTGCTCGGTGATGGAACCGTGCTACATGTTATCTACGGAATAGTTGGTCTTTGCGCGCTATACGAAGGATTCAATTTCTTCAAGAATCGCTCGCATACAGCCGCACCGTAAGCGATAAAAGTTAAATCAGCGCTGCCTAACTTTCTCCGAGAAACCTGTCTCGGTCCGGTCATTGCTGGACGCGAGCAACTAAATGCGTAACTTGGGACTTCTCGTCATTACGCTCTTCTTCTAGCGCTTTGAATAGATCAAGCCCTTCAACTCGGACAGCTTCTCGTTCAAATCTTTTGCAGTCATTAATGCGGAGCCGATCAGAAAGTTCTGACAACAGGGCAAAATCATTTCAATGTCGGAACGACATGAATATCCACCAGCAGAGATTATCGTAATATCTGACGGAATTTTCGACGCCAGCTCAAGCGTCGTCTTGGGCGTAATTTGCGACGTCTCAAGGTCGCGGTTGTTGATCAAGATGACTTGCGGATGCAAATTCAATGCGCGTCTCAACTCTCCTTCATTTTGCACTTCGACCACGGCTGTCATGCCTAAAGCGTTGATAGTGGAATGGAGAAGTTCAAATGCATCGTCGCTGAGAATCTTGACCATTAACAAAACCGCCTGCGCACCCGCATGACGAGCTTCATAACATTGATAGGGATCGATAATAAAGTCCGCACACAGAGCCGGCAAAGTGCTATGCATAACGACATCTGCAAGCAGCTGCAGACTACCGCCAAAGTATTTATAGTCTGTAAGAACAGAAATGGCCGTCGCTCCTCTTTCGTAAGCAGCCAGGACCGCAGCAACGTCCAATCGGGCGCGGAGCACACCGGCGCCGGGCGTTTTGGGCTTGAATTCGCAAATCAAATTCGTGCCTGGTCTATCCAATGCTCTGAGAAAACTGCCATTGCTTATCGGCAACAGTTCTTGCAACCTGTCGGCAGGAACAGCAGTTTTGCGAGCAGTTATTTCGTCTCTCTTGTTTCTAACAATTTGGGCGAGCATAGCTGGCATAAGCCCTCCTGCATTTTTCATATTTCTCTTCCACCGCACCACTGCCGTTAGTTGCTAGCCTAACGGTCCATACTGATCTCCATATTTGGCACCATCACTGCCACCATAAACGAAGGTTCAATCTCTGCAAAAACATGTTGCCAGTATATTTTTGACGTCATAGTTGAACTCAGAAACACCAAGCAAATGAACGCTCTAGACGATCGTCGCAAAGTGCGCCACAAACCTAATGCCTTTGGAGTTATGGTTGGGTTAAGCTCTGTTGCCCTTCAGCGCCAATTTCTTGGATTCTTGCCAAGCCGGCACAGATTGGCAAGTAGTGATTGACGTCCACCAATTCAGGCGAAAGGACAAAGAGAAAAGCTGGAACAAAATCAGCACAAAATCGGTTGGAAATAAGATCTTTTTAGCCCCTTCCGAGCAGCGATCATTTTCCGCCCTTTCTCTAATGACAGAAAAACCCAGGATCTTCTTTCCTTGCCGCGAACCGTGAATATGGCGGTGTTTCGAGACACGCCGATTAAGTTGAAGGTTTGGCGAGGACTGATCCGGACGAACAAGATCGGCTACGGTCGACCGTGCAGCCAACCTTGCATGCTGTTCAGACAGAAATTCGTGTGTTTTTCTGTCTATTGTCAAAGGTCAGAAAATCATCTGACCTTTCACATCCTCTAATTTCGAACCCGGCCGGTGGAATCGGCAACCATTTCCAATACTTGAAAGTCCTTACCGCAGACAATTTCACCTTCAAAGCCCGCGGCTCGGCAATCGGCAATGATCGCAGCGTCGTCATCCAGCCCGGTATAGTGGAAAAAGACGACCTTTTTCACCTGCGCCTCTTGCGCTATTTCGCCGACCAGGCGCGGATGCAGGTGCCCGTATTGGATTGGGTTCTTAAGATCACCAATGCGTGCAGACGCTTCGCAAAGAAATAGATCGGCATCCTTGGCGACTCGGCGGATCCCCTCGCACTCACCACTGTCCCCCGAATAGGCAAAAACACCGCTCGCCGTTTCCAGCCGAAAGGCCACTGCGTCGGTTTTGCCAAAGCCGTGATAGACAGGAACCGCTGTTAACTTGCCAGAGCCGATGCAAACAGCGTTCCCGTCAGCATCAGGCATTTTATGAAATGTAAGATTAGGCCAGTGGTGCAGTTTGCGCTCCGGATCATCGGGCGTATACGCCTTCCACACCTGAGGAAAATCATCGATCAATTGTGCTGGCGCATAAACGTCGATCTGTTTATTTTCCGGTCCGGCCCAAACATTCCAACAACAAATTGATTGGACATAATGGACGAGCGCATTGTGATCCGGATGTGGATGGGAGATGGCGATGTGATGAATGTCCGCATAATAAAAGCCAGCTTGTTCGAGGCGAAAGCGCACACCTTCGCTGCAATCAAAGAGGATCTTTTCGCCGTCAAACTCCATAACAAAGGCCGGTGGATATCGATTAGGAACACCAGGCAGCTGGGAACCGCACGTACCTGAGCCGAGAATTGTCAACTTCATGCTATTCACCTATCTCAGCGACCTGTGGTTACGGACTACGGTGCGACCAAACTGATCATGATTGCAAAAAACAGGATAACAAACACCCAGACAAACTTTGCTGCAGTGCTTTTGGCGATTGCCCCAAATTGGTTGCCTTCTTCAGTAGTTTGCTCAAAACCAGCTAGGACAACACACACCGCAGCCAAGACAAAGAATATTATCGCCCAAACGTAATGAATAAGCCGCCAAACGTAGGGCATAGATGCCTCGTCAAATCCCGCCGGCGGCTTGGCAATCACGACACGAAACGGCCGAACCGGCCGGTTATCCAGGAACGATGAGGGTACCTCGCTTTTAATTTCAGCACCATCGATCAAACCGATCAAATACACAGTATCGGGAACCGCGGCTCGCAATAATTTACCGTTGCGGTCAAAGCCATGAATGAAGAACTGATAGCTTCTGTTATCGCCAGTGCTAATGACACTTAAACAGTGCACAGCAAAAGGCTCTGCCTTAGGCTCATCTCGCCAAGTGCCTTTGGTCGCAGCATTCACGTGACGCAACGCCTCGGTAAGAGTCAAATTCTGATCACCATCGATAACTTGTCCTAGATCCTTCTGGGCACAATCATATCTTTGCAAAATCGGCTGCATCAACGCATGACTATCAGGATTTTGATACATCACATCGGTTGACTGAAACGGATCGGTCGAGTCGGGATAGCGCTGCGACGCTAAATACCAGGCTACGGCCTTCTGCTTTGTTCTGCGCATGATCTTAGCTACAAGTTGCTCCGGCGCAGACTTCGCATAAAGAAGAGGTCCGTTTTCACGGGTCAAGCCCGCGCTCGTTTCCCAATACCAGATTTCTTTGTTGGTGATCGAACCGATCAGAATTTCGAAGATGTCAGTCCAGTTTTTGCCCACACGCACGAGAGGACATCTGGTGGCGTTGTGACCGATCGTCACGGCAGCCCCATCCTCTTCGATATTCAGCACCTCCTGCTCATCGGCAGTCGAATAGTAAGTATCGGCCACTGCCGCAGCTACTACCGGTGCTGTCTTTTGCGCCGGCTTTTTGGTGACCGTAGCTGCCGGCGGATTGCTCGATGGCATGACAATGAAGATGAACGCGATCAATACCACCACCAGCAAGCCGCCGAGAATCGGCACATAAATTGGCGCCTTAGCTCGCAAAAATCTCAGCAGATCGTCTGGCTCCACTGGCAAAGCCGGCGCATCGGCCACCTTTCTTAGCTCGGACGCTATTGGTGGTTTCGCAGCTGACGCCCGTCTTAATTTCTGCGACGCAGTCATCGCTGCCTCATCATCTTCTTCATTCTCTAAGAATGGCGCCGGAACATTCGTGGCCAGTTTCAAAGCTTGATATTGCTGTGTGCTGCGCTGCAGTTGCTCCAGCTGCTGTCGCTGAGACAAAAGGTCTCCTGCCGGGCTAGCACCATCGGCGGTATCATTGCCCTGGTTAGTTTGAATATAGCTTGGATTTGCTATTTGGTTGTGAATGCTTTGCGCCTGCTCGGCTCGTCCCGCCAAGTCATAAGCTTGTCCAAGCTTAATCAACAACGGTCTGACATCCGGATGGTTCTTGCCAAGCAGCCGCTCGCCAATATTCACTAATTTCTCATAGTCCGCAACGGCACTTTCGTAACGCCCCATCCCAAACGCACAGTCGGCTAAGTTCTGCAAGCAGGCTACGGTATCTGGATCCTCTGGACCAAGAGCCTGCTCCAGGAGCGGCATCGCTTGCTGATATATCTGTTCGGCAATGGCAAAATCGCCGGCGCGAAAAGCTTTGTCTGCAGACTCCACGGCAGAGACTATTTCTCGAATTTCTTCTTCGGTATAGCTTCTGGGCATCTAGGAGGAGGCCACCATCGATGAGAGCAATTTAGACATACCCATAAATTAAGAGTGGTTCCCAATTCGGAAAATCCGTGTATTCAATGAGCTAACGATTTCTCTCGTTCCATGCTGCAAACCAGCTTGAGATCTGTAATATAGGGTAGAACAATATAGTACAAGACGGTATCACTATGTTTGCCCGCGCTAGAACCCTCTCACTTTACATATTTAGTCCGATTTGGTGGAGCTTCGCCTTAACTGGTGCTTTGCTTGCCTGTGCTCCCGTGCATCCTCTATGCGAGCTGCTTTGGTGGCAGCGCGTCGGCATCTTGATTTTCTCGGCTTGCGTTGGATTAGTTTCCCAGGCGTTCATCCGCAGGGGTTCCATGCCCCGCCATTTAGTCTGGGGCGACATCTACTATGGCACTGGACTTGGCTTGTTCGCCTTGGCCTTATGGCTTGGCTATCAAGACCCTTCTGATCCCTTGCAAAATCAGTTTGAGCAACTTTGTATTATCCTGCAAGATGCTGCATCCATGGTGTTTTTGATGCTGAGTTTGCACGCTTACTCGGCTTACGATAGCAAGAAAACTAGCCGTACGGTGCTATTCTTGCGCCGGCTTTTCGTCTATTCGGCGATCGCTGCCAATCCGATTATCTGGTGGGCGCGCGAACCGGTCTTTTTTCGAGTCGTTCTGGCACTTCTGCCCTGCTGGGTGACCAATGTAGTCTTGCAGATTCGCAGAGAGCACCAGTGAGCTATCGGGAAGCAGACAACGTTTGCAGATAAGGTCTGCAAATAGGGTCTGCAGATAACGTTTACCGACAACATCTAAAGATTAACGAGAGGCTCCGGCAGCCTCGCTCGTACTGGCGTCGCGATGGGTGATGGCACTGCCAAATGTACCGCTGGTAATGGCGTCGCCCTGCACCGGCTGATTGCCAACCCGGCTTTCATCGCCCAGCGATCTTAGTTTTTCGTTATCGGTGGCAGAAGCCTTTGTACTCATCTTCTGAACGGCTGGTTCGCTAACATCGGTAAAATGGGATTGCGGTTTGGCAACAACCGCCCAGACGATTAAAGCCGCAGCCAGCACCGCGCTCAGGACCAGTGCTAAATTCATGCCCGCGTTACTTGATTCTTTGGGCTCATCCTTGGTGATGATGGGCCCCGTCTTACGCGGACGGACCAGCGTCTCAACGCTTGGTTGGGTGATACGATTGATGATTTTTGCCATATTTATGCCTCATTTATGCCTCGAGATGCACTTAAATTGCCACGCAACTCATGGCGCATACGACGGGCAGCTCCAATCGCTAGTTCCAACAATACTAAAGAGGACAACGGTCGCTGTCCCTAGCTCTCCCCCAATGAACGCCAGCACGTCGCCGAGATATCCATAGCCGAGCTTCGTAAGCGAGTTCACTCTAAGCTGAACAGGTACAACTTATTTCGATAAGTAATCAAAGTTTTGGGCTTGGCTAACAGTTTGAATCGCCCCACTGTATCTTCACTACAAAGCACATAATGTGGCTTCTTTGGCGTCAGTCTGTAGCGTTCGATATCCTCAAACGAGATAAGCATCGGCAGCCTTTCCCGCATATAAAAATTGGCCGCCGGGAATCCTCTCTGATAAGTAACGAGATTTGCCTTAGCCTGCCTTGCCAGCTGCAGTAAATCTTGCAATCCGGCATGGCTCACCTCATACGCAACACCAAGTATTGCTGGCGTGGCCAAACAAACAGCCAGATAAGTGCCTCCCACCAGTTGCCAAACGGCAGTGCGCACCTGCTGCCGGCGCAAGTTCCAGCTGCAAAAAAAGACTGTTGCCGCCATGATCACTTCTGCTGCCAAAATAAAAGAGATGGTTGTTTGATCGACATTGGGATGTTTATTCCTATAGAGAAGAGAAACGATTGCCAAAACAATTATCGCCACCGCTAATAGTGGCATGGCAATCTTGCCCCAGCCTGCCTTGGGCAAGCGAATCCACTTATCGAGGGTTACACCGGTAATCAAGCACAACGGTGGAAAGGCTGGCAGAACATAAGTACCGAGTTTGGTCTTAATCAGGCTGAATAATATGATCACTGTTGCCGCCCAGCAGAGACAGAAAATTGAAAGGTCCTGCTGCCGGCTGAGCTTCGCTTTGTGCTTGAAGTTCCGCAACAGCATTGGCCCGCTGGCCAGCAAAACTACAGACCAGGGAAAAAGACCGCCCAGAAGAAACGGAGCGTAAAACCACCAGGGATTTTGACCATGGTTCAACGCACCAGCCAGTCTGCCCAGATGTTGGGTGATGAAAAAGACGCGAGTAAATTCGCCGCCAGTTTGCATTCCCTCAAGAACATACCAAGGCGCCGCAATAATTGTTATTACCACGAGCCCAAGAACAGGCTTCAAGTGCAGTAGATACTGCCACCACCCGCGATGCAGTTCCTCTCCCATGATCAGCTTCCTTACTCCCTGGTAAATAAAGAGATCGATTCCCAGCAGAACGAGCGACACCGGTCCCTTCAATAACAGCGCCAGTCCTAATGAGATATAGGCCAGTACGAGATAGCTGATTCTCGCCTGTCGCAGATAGATGAGAAAGGACATAGAAGCAATACTAATGAAAAGTGTGAGCGGCACATCGATTAGGGCAACATGGCCAATGATTAAAAAAAGACTGCTGCCCAATAGAGCAAGCACGCCGAGGCATGCCGCCCTCTGTCTGATCAAGGACCGACTGAAGACGTACAAGATGGTTGCGCAGAGCACCACGCAAATACCGATAGGCAGGCGAGCGGCAAACTCACTTACGCCAAACAGCCTGTAACTGCTGGCGATCAGCCAGTAAATAAGAATCGGCTTTTCAAAATAATTTTCGTAATTCAAGTGTGGCGTCAGGTAATCGCCCGATTCCACCATCTCTCGAGCGCCTTCCGTGTACAAGCCATCGCTTGGATCGATGATGCCATAACTACCCAAGGCCGGGAAAGATGCCAGGCAAGCCAAAAACAAAAGAGCGAGCAAGATTAACCAATCACGTCTATTCCAGGTGAGCGAGTTAATCATCGGTGCGCAATTGCTGAGCTTGCTCTGCTTGCATAGAGTTGGTCATCAATTGCCGATGCGAATAGAATCGACGTCCCGAGCGAGTTCATGCAACCACTGAGAAGGGTGTCCATAAATGACCGCGGCACAAGCAATTGTCCAGAGCACGAGTGTACATTGAATCGGACGATCTTTCCAGAAAAGATCCTCCGGCGTGCCGGTCGCCGCATTGAACTCGGACAAATATTGGTAACGCATCATGCCATAGAGCACAATCGGTACTGTCACAAGCATCCATTGACCGTGAAATGACAAAAAAGAATAAAAGGTGTAAGCGGTCAAAAGACTCGGCGCAATTAGACTCTCCAGCCTCTGCACCAATGCCACTGAATAACCGCTCAAAGACTGGCGGTGCTCAGTCGTTTGCGTCGCTAATAACATTAGCTCGTAGCGGCGCTTCTCCAGCCCAAGAAAAAGAGCACCAAGTATGGTGCAAAGCAAAAACCATCCGGAAGCTGGCACGTGCACGGCAACTGCTCCAGCGACCGCTCGCAAAACGAATCCGAAAGCAATGATCAAAACGTCAATAATGGCGAAATGCTTTAGTTTGTAGGAATAGGCAACGTTCATGATCACGTAAACCAGACAAATTGCAGCCAACGCTGGACGTACATAAAAGGCAGCCCAGAAGCCGCCGGCAAAACAAACTGCGGCCAAAAAAATCGCCCAAGTGCGGCTCAAACGGCGGAGGCGATCGGCCGCAAGCGCTTGGTTGGGTGCGCTCGATCAGCCCTGACGTCAATCAGATCATTGATGATATACACACCGCTGGATACAGCACAAAACGCCAAAAAAGCTAGGGTGGCAGCAGCGGAGGCACCAGCGACTGTACACTTGCCAGAGAAGAGCAAGGCCGCAAAGATAATCAGATTCTTCGCCCACTGCTTGGGGCGAAGCTGCTTAATTAACAGATCCAAACCGAGGCCTGGCTGCTCACGGGAAAGATCCTTAGCCGATTGAGAGGTTGCCAAGACCTACTCCTTACAGGAGCCGACGCCGACCCCATTGTCCTAATGTATCATCAGGGCAGCCGGATCCTGGTATTTGCGAAAAAAGTAAGCTTTCTCAGAGAACACTTTCTCCGAGAACCTTTCTCAGAAAACCAGTTAACCGATTGATTGATCTGAATATACCGCGGGCATAACAACTGCTGGGGTTTGTGGCTAGCTGAAATGAAAGCAGCCGGATGCAGGGAAGCTTATGAAACATGGAAGCGCTAAAAGAGGTGCCGACGGAGCATCCATAGTCAGCGAGCTGAATGAAGAGAGGCGCAACTGGCTGAACAAAATAACCGATAATTTTCGCTTTCGGGAAACCTTTGTTATTGCCGACGATTTAGATGCGCAGATCGATGAAACCAAAAATGATCTAAAAGAGGTGCCGGTAATTGGCGATAAACAGCCGGTCACCAACGCCTATACGAAACTAGAAAACGACCGGTTGCTAGAGAGGCAACACAAGGATCTTATATGGCAGTGCCTGGCCCTCGTGCGATCTAATTTCGCTAGATTGGATCGATCGACGGTTGCCAGCGACAGAGGCGTCCGATATCAATGGGAGATGAATTGGAAGCACACTCGTGCTGAAATTGACCAAGTTTATGAGGCGGCACAAGCTCTTTCGCTGCCGCCTCAAGATACTTGTAACGCCATAATTGCCTCGATTTTTTCGGATTCAATCAAAAATCGTACAAATTTTGTCATACATAACATTCACGGCAGTCAAGGTGCCGCTTGGGTTTTGTCTCAGCTCCTACCTCTGGAAGATAAGGCCAATGTTCAAATGATTAATGCCGTTGTGCGCGCGATTAAAGAGCATCAGGTGGCGCCACCAGGCTTCATGGGCAAGATCGTCGCCGTGCAGATCTGCAACGCCGTCGGTCTCTCGCCGCAATTGCTTGACGCCGGGCAAGGCCCGATTGGCTCCGCCTCGACTTTAGAAACGATCAGACGGATTCGGGCAAAAATTGCCGATCCCTTTAACAAATACCATTTGACCAACGATCTCTCACGTATTCTCTTTACGCATGACGAATTGACATTATTGAATTTGATCAACATTCGCGATTGGTACGTGCCGCATCCAGAAAATGAAGAATCGAAAATTGCTCATGCGGTAATTGCTGGTGATCATTCCATTAACTACAACCATCCTGAAGGCTTTGCCAAAATAGCCTTGATCAGAGGCCCGGACACAGAGGCCCTCTTTGAAGATCCGACTATTTACCATTCACTGGACTCGGCCGTAAGTAGCTTCGCCGATTCCTTCAGAGTGCTGCGTCCTGAAGTCCAGCCTATGGCTCTCTCGGGTTTACGAAGGACGAAAGCGGCTGTAGAAAGAGTAACGGCAATAATGCGAGAGCTCTTTAACGGTGTCGCATATGGTGCCACAGATTCAAGTAGATTAGGACAGTATCTTTTAGCTAAAGCTTCTCAGGCAGCGGCTGAAAAGCAGCCGCAGCTTTTTGCGGCGAGACGGCGCCAACAATCGCCGGTAGGCAAAGAATATAACCGCAAGGCGATCCAGCGCGTCGCCCAAATCTTACAAAATTGGTTTGATACAGAAGGGCAGATACCGTTTCAATCGGCAATGAATCCCCACGCCACACAGGCCTATGCCCAGTTGCCTTATTGGAACGCGCCTTTACAATATCCGCCTCGAGATGCTTTCGGGATGCCTATGGTAGCTGCCTTGCAACCAGCCGAACGAAAACAATTCGCCTTTGCCGATCGCATCCGCGAAATCGCCGTAGAATTATTGCGCGCCGAAGAATGGGTTTATTGACTTATTCTCTGGTTCTATTGGATGGCTGCCTTGACCGCTTTGACTATATGCGGGCGAAATTCCGGCCGCATTCATCAGTTCTTCGGGAGTACCCGAGCCGGGCATTGATTTCACCGCTAACTTGATCACTTTAGGCAACACTTTCTTGCCATTGGAAATTGTGTCGTCCTTCGTCTGCTCATGGGCGGCGAAAGCATCCAGAACAGCATCGCCCATACCGCCTTCCGGCCAGTGATCTTCAGCGACGATAATCGTACCTGTCTCTTGCGCTGCTACGACAAGAGTTTTTACATCAATCGGCTTCACCGAATATAGATCGATGACCCGGATGTTTATGCCCTCTTTGCTTAGCTGATCGTATGCCTTTACCGCTTCATGCAAAGTGATGCCAGCCGCCACAACAGTGGCCTTGTCCTCTTTCGACGACCGGATCGTCTTGCTGCCACCGATTGGGAATGTTTCGTCGTGCTTATAGAGTATCGGCGTCTTTTCTCTCGTAGTACGCATATAAGAGATACCCGGCGCACTGGCTAGTGCATTGACCAGGTGGGCAGCACAAGTACCGTCTGATGGATAGACGACTATGCTGTCATGCACCGCCCGCATCATCGCCAGATCTTCAAGAGCCATTTGCGACGGGCCGTCCTGACCAATCGATACACCGGCGTGAGAACCACAGAGCCTGAGATTGGCCCGCGAAATCGCAGCCATGCGAATGAAATCAAAGGCTCTCGATAAAAATGCAGCGAAAGTGCAAGCATAGGCGATTTTGCCGCGCACGCTCAAGCCAACGGCAGCGCCGACCATGAGCTGCTCGGCGATATACATTTCAAAGAATCGATCTTGATACTCCTTACCAAATTTCTCGCTGTAGGTTGAATTGCCGACTTCAGCATCCAGAACGACTACATTGGGATTTACGGCTCCCAATGCCTTAAGAGCGTCGCCATAGGCTTCTCGAGTAGCGACTGGCTTGTCGTACTGAGGGCATTGAAATTTACCCGATGGTTTTTTCTCGACAAAATTCGTGACTTCAGGCTTTTGCACTTTGATCACGATATTCTGTGCACCGCCGAGAATTTTGATCGCCTCCGCCGCCTGCTCCCGATCGAGCGCCTTGCCATGCCATCCTTCCTTGTTAGCAACTAGAGGCACACCGTGACCTTTTTCGGTTTTGGCGACGATCAGTGTCGGCTGCCCTTTTGCTTTCAGGGCCTCTGCATAGGCACGATCGATTTGTTCATAATCATGCCCGTTAATTTCTATAGCCTGCCAGCCAAAGGCCTTGGCGCGCTGAGCATAAGCAGCCGAGTCCCAGCCCAGCTCGGTTTGACCACGCTGACCAAGTCGATTCATATCAAGAATGGCAATCAAATTGTCGAGCTTGTAATAGGATGCACCGTGGAAGGCCTCCCAAACAGATCCTTCCGCCATTTCGCTATCACCCAAGAGCACCCAGATGTGATACGGCAGTTTATCCAAGTATTTGCCTTCCAGAGCCATGCCAAGACCAAAGGGTAATCCCTGCCCCAGAGAGCCGGTGGCTACATCCACCCAGGGCAAGATTTTCGGCACCGGGTGACCTTCTAAACGGCTGCCGAACTTGCGGAGCGTCATTAACTCGTCGTCACTGATCGCACCCGCCGCCTTGTACATTGAGTAGAGAAGAGGCGAAGCGTGCCCTTTAGAGAAGATCAATCGGTCATTTGTTGGCAACTGCGGCTGGGCAAAATCGTATTTCAAATATTGAGCCATCAAGACAGCCATCAGGTCGGCCGCGGACATTGAAGAGGTCGGATGTCCCGATCCAGCTTCTGTCGTGCAACGGATGCTGTCCACTCTGAGCTGCTGCCCGAGCTGCTGAAGTGTTTGCACTTTTGTCGTTTGAACTTCTACCATGTCTGCTTATCCTCATGTAAACGCTCCGTCGCCTGCGCTATGCTTGGCTCCTCCGCTCTGTCACGATCCCGCTCATTGCGCACGGCTCCAATCTTATCCGCTCCGTCGCCTGCGCTATGCTTGGCTCCTCCGCTCTGCCACGATCCCGCTCATTGCGCACGGCTCCAATCATATCCGCTCCGTCGCCTGCGCTATGCTTGGCTCCTCCGCTCTGTCACGATCCCGCTCATTGCGCACGGCTCCAATCTTATCCGCTCCGTCGCCTGCGCTATGCTTGGCTCCTCCGCTCTGTCACGATCCCGCTCATTGCGCACGGCTCCTCGCCGCGCTTATTCGCTTCTTCGGCCGCGCTGCGCTCGTATTTGCGGTCGAGCATGTAAACGGCAGGCCAATATGCTAACCTCTCTGCCACTTATTTGCTACCGCCTATTAAGTGAGGTTCAACCTTCGATGTCAAAGGAAACAACGGCCGTTATGGACGCCGACACCCAATCGTATCGATTGCCCAGATCAGCTGTACCCCAGAGATATGAGATTCGCCTGGAGCCGGATCTCAGTCAATTCACTTTTGTTGGCCAAGAAGTTGTCCAGATCATCATCGCTGAGCCAATCACGGAAATACTTCTGAACTCTGTTGACCTCGAGATCAACCAGGCAGCAATAAGCAACGATCGCGGCGATGATTTCACAGCCAAAATTACCTACGACACAGAAAATGAAAGAGTGCGCCTGACTTTCGACCACACACTTCAGCCTGGTAAATGGCAGTTACAACTGTATTTTCGCGGCACGCTCAATGACAAGCTGCACGGATTCTATCGCAGCACTTACACGGACGCTAAGGGGCAAAAGCAAGTCGTCGCTACTACTCAGTTCGAGGCGACTGATGCGCGGCGGGCATTCCCTTGTTGGGATGAACCAGATTTGAAGGCGGTCTTTAAAGTCTCTCTGGTTGTAGATCAGGGTCTGCAGGCGATATCCAATGCCAGAATTGAGACGGAAAAGAAACTGAGCAACAGTCAAAAAAAAGAAGTTGTCTTCCACGAAACGATGAAGATGTCCACTTACCTCGTGGCCTTTGTCGTCGGCAATCTGGCCAGCACCGAACCAATTGACGTACAAGGCACTCCGGTCCGCATCTGGGCGCCGCCGGACAAGCTGCATTTGGCTAAGTTCGCCGAAGGCATCGCCTCCCATTCGCTATCGTATTTTAATGAGTTCTACGGCATAAAATATCCCGGCGACAAACTTGATTTAATTGCCATACCAGATTTTGCCTTTGGGGCCATGGAAAATTTGGGTGCTGTTATCTTTCGTGAGACGGCCTTGCTCGTTGACGAGAAAACAGCAACCCACAGCGAATTAGAGCGAGTGGGAGATGTCGTCGCTCATGAAATCGCCCATATGTGGTTCGGCGATCTGGCCACCATGAGATGGTGGAACGGCATCTGGTTAAACGAAGCATTCGCCACATTTATGGAGATGTTGGCGGTCGATACCTGGAAGCCGGAATGGAAGCGCTGGGAGACGTTTGGAGTGTCCCGAGCCGCAGCCTTATTCATCGATGGACTGCAATCAACTCGGCCAATTGAGTTTCCAGTGCGACGGCCTGAAGAAGCGCAAGGAATGTTCGACATTCTTACTTACGAAAAAGGCGCGTCCGTGCTGCGCATGCTTCAGCAATATTTGCAGCCGGAAGTCTTTCGCCGGGGCATCGCTCTTTATCTAAGCAAGCATAAATACGCCAACACGGAAACCACGGATCTCTGGGATGCCATCGAAGAATCATCGAAACAACCAGTGCGCGAGATCATGGATTCCTGGATTTACCAGGAAGGCTATCCCTTGATCTCGGCAGAGCTGGATGCTAAAGGCACAACACTCACTTTAACCCAGCAGCGCTTCATCTATGACAGTACCGGCAAAGCAAAAGGAAAAACAAGTGGTGAAGTTCTATTCCATGTGCCGATCATGCTCAAAGCGAAAACAAACAAGGGCATTGTCACCAAGAGAGTGCTTTTGCAAGAGCGATCTACACAAGTTAAGTTCGACCATCCAGTCCAATATGTGGTGGTCAACGAAGCTGGTTACGGTTTTTATCGAGTGCGCTACGCTCAGCCGTTATTAAAGGCGTTGACTAACAATCTGCGGGATGCCCTAAGCGCAATTGAGCGCTTTAATCTCGTCAACGATACCTGGGCGGCCGTCGTTGCTGGATTGCAACCCTTGTCGACCTACCTGGAAATGGCACATCTATTCGCTGACGAAACCGATAAGAACGTGTGGGCAGTGCTGATCGGCTCCATGCAATATTTGGATCGACTATCACCCAACAATGAGGGATTTCAGAACTTCGTGCGAACTGTTTGCGGACCGGCATTTACAAAGCTGGGCTGGAAACCAAAAGACGGCGAAGATGCGCTCACTCAAGAACTGCGCGGCATGTTGATTTCCGTACTTGGCACCATGGGTGGTGATACAGAGATCCAGAAGCATGCGCAAGCGTTGTATGAAAAGTACAAAGCCGATAAATCGTCGGTCAACCCAGACATTGTGCCAGCGCTCGTGACAATTCTGGCTTATAGCGGCAATAAAGACCGATATGATCAATTCGTCAAAGAATTCAAAAACGCCCCCAACGCCCAGGTGGAAGACCGTTACATGTATTCCCTGGCCAGTTTTCGCGACATAGATTTATTGAGTGAGACCCTGAAGAAAACACTCAATGGCGAAGTGCGTTTGCAAAGCGCACCATTTTTGGTGCGTTCGGTCATGGTGAATACAGTTGGACGCTACGTTGCCTGGGAGTTTATCGAAAAGAATTGGGACAATATTGCCAAAATTTTCCCTGAATTATTCTTCTCCAGGATGTTCGAAGGCATCGTCGCCTTGGATTCTGAGGATTATCTCAAGAAAACACGTGAATTTTTTGCCACCCATCCCATCAAGCAGGGCAACAAGCAGATTGAGCAAAGTCTGGAAAAACAAGCGATCGCCATCGCTTTGAAGATTCGCGAAGCGAAGACACTAGCAACGTTTTGATGTCAGGTGCAAAATTTACCCCCAAGGGGATTCGAACCCCTGCCGCCTCCGTGAAAGGGAGGTGTCCTAGGCCTCTAGACGATGGGGGCTAGGCAATTTACACTCCGGCAACGATTGGCCAGAATAACAAACCCGATTAAACAGTGTCAACTCAAGCATCTGTAAATCCTAACTCCGGCAAGCGTAAACTTTACCATCAAACACCGCCTTGAAAATCGATAATTCCTGACATACTGACCTGACACAACCAGACCAATGATTTTACCTCCGGTCCTGCCGAACGAAACAGAAAGAGCGCCGCGCTACAACACTTTCAATAACTATTTGAAAGAGCGCTTCAGCGCGCGTGTTTACAGAGTGCCGATCGACGCCGGTTTCACCTGTCCGAATCGCGATGGTCTGCGGGCCTTTGGCGGTTGCACATTTTGCGATGATCGTGGCTCCGGAGCGCCGACCATCCAGAGCGGGCTCAGCGTCCAAGAACAACTCCGCTCCGGCATCGCCCGCATTCGCAAAAGATTCAAAGCAAACAAATTTCTTGCTTACTTTCAGGCATTCACCAATACCTATGCACCGGAAGCCGTTCTTAGAAATCTTTACGATATAGCTCTGCAAGAGCCTGATGTAGTCGGACTATGCATTGGCACCAGACCGGATTGTCTACCGGATAACGTGCTCGACTTGCTAGCAGATTATCACGAGCGTACTTTTGTGTGGCTTGAAATCGGCTTGCAATCGACACTAAACAGGACACTCACACTGATCAATCGCGGTCACACAGCAGAAGAATTCTTTGACGCAGTAGAGAGAGCCCAGGCTCGTGCCTTGCATTTAGCGACCCATGTCATTTTTGGCTTGCCCGGCGAAAGCGATGAGCAGATGCTCGATACGGTTAAAGCTGTGGCCAATTCCGGTGTTCACGGAGTGAAGATTCATCAACTCTGCGTATATAAAGGTACGCCGATGGAGGCAGACTACCGGACGGGTTTGTTGCCACTTCTTTCAGAAGACCGCTACGTTCAGCTTGTCTCTGACTCTCTGGAATTACTGGCACCCAGTCAGATAGTGATGAGGCTGATCGCCGAAGGCACAAAAGACGAAATGATCGCACCCGACTGGTCCTTTGATAAAAGGCGGGTGATGTCAAAGATCGATGACGAAATGATCAGGCGAGGCACCTGGCAGGGCTCCAAATACAAATAGATCTAAATCAAAATAGATAAGGCGCCGGTAGTCTCGCGGCAGCGATCTAAAGGAACGTGAATTCGGTGAGCTATGGTACCATCACCGGTGCTGAACCGGCTGAATCTAACCCAGGTGTCGCCGGAGTACCTTCTCCTTTTTCGCCTGACTTATTGCTGTCCACGGGTATGACGCGCGGCGGCAAGACTGCCGTCATCTCAGAACCCTGGCTAGTTGTAGCCGCTGTCGTCTCAGAGCGCTCATTGGTCGTCGCCGCTTTGATCGGGCTTGGCACTCGAGCCGCCTCAATTGCCTGCTGCATAGATTGCCCGTGAAGCCCTTGTGTTATTGCTCCTTTACGCGTGTCCAAAAGAACAATCGACGTTGCCACTCGTCTTTGATGCGACACACCCGTGACACGTTGCCCGTTGACGATCATAGTTGTCGATCCACCACCGTCCAAGTTCATCGCATCAACGGCACCGAGCTTGCGCAAAAACTTGGCGCAATCCCATAAAGTGTGGGGACCTTCAATAGTTGCCAGTAACAGGTGGTTATTAGCGGTAACACCAGCCACGGTGCGCGCTTTAATTTGGGCTCCCGTCCAGCCTCGCTTAAAATTCTCATCTTTCAAATCGAGAAACAGCTTGCCGTCTTTGATCAACATTGGTCCGCCACTGACAGCTTGCACGACGTCTTGCCAATCGCCCGGTCTTGTTTGCCAACTGAGATTTACCTTGTCCCCGCGGACCAAATTATCAATCGGGCCATTTTTGCTATCACTGAGAACATAGCCGCCGTATGGAATGCCCATAGATGTATTGGCCTTATCCACTACCTCGCCCTGGGCATTGACGGCCACCAAACAGCCTGAATAGTCCATACGCACAAATGATCCCCAGCGGCGCGTGTAGGCCACCAGATGGCTACCGCTGCGTCTGGGTTGATTGATGTTGTTTACCCAGATGCGGCTGGCATTTGGATTATCTGATGTCAGCAAACCGCTCAAACTTACTCGATCGATTTTCACTTCACCGCTGGCAGTGATGCCCATTGAAACTCGATCGTAAATCGGACCGGCAACCCACTCGCCATTGATGATCAAAGTGCCTAGAGGGGTACCGTTCTTTTTGAAATAATTGGCGTTAATTGCGGCAATCGCATTGCATTCGCGAGCATGGTCCGCCACATCGCTCAGTCGATCGAAAGTACCACCGGCTAGATAAGGCTGAACTTTGATCGGCGCCGTCGCCATATCGATATCAAGTATATGAATGTTCAAGGGCCGGCGGCAATACCTATGCACCACTCCCGGTGCCACAACCGAACTTACTAATTGGTCAGCAAAATTTTGCGGCGGAATCGGCCGGGCGGCCAATTTTCTTGCCTGAGCCAGCTTGGCTGCCTGGAGCTTAGCCAGCCTAAGCTCTCTTTTCGTCAAGTGCTTGCCGTGGGCGGTGGCAAAGCGAGCGGCATAAGCCGGACGATGCGGCAAGTAGCCGTAGTTTCTGACCTTGTGCTCAGTTAAACGTAAATGCTGAAGATGGAGAGGATTGGCCCGAATTACCAGAGCGTCAGCGGGCAGACTAGCCAAATCAAAAATAAATGAGCCAGCCAGGACTACGAAAGCAGCGAAGAGAGAGAATGCGTGTGATAGCGGTGTTTGCCTCAGTTGCATTTGCTCTTTTTGAGGATTTGCTTGAGGATTTGCCATCGGGTTTGCCATTCACGCTCCAAAATCGAGTATATACTTGGCTTTTAGCCAACTGACGGTTATATGTACTTATACCCTTTCAAAAGAGACTTTAACAGTCTTGAAAAAAAATGATTCTTAGGGCCAGTCTTGTCAATTAGCCAGTTTTCAGGCGGACCTTACAATTGTACAATCGGCGGCATTCTCTTTAGAACCGCTTCCTTAGCCACTTCTGGTCGTTTGCGGCGCTGCGCTATTGAGGAGATATATACTGAATAGGCTGATTAATGCCACAGCCTCGCTCGCTAGCTGCCGGGTAAAATGACGGCAAGTTTGAAGGAATAATCAGGATGCAAAATATACTGCGCTCAGCTTTGCCCCATTCGCCCATTTTTAGCGGGGCGATGTTCACGGTCCTTGTTTATTCTTGTCTTGTTGTCTATTTGTACAAGAGCTTGCCGCATATTCCCGAGATTGAAGCCAAGGATACTTTTGCCGCCACCAGCGTAGCGATCTCTTTGATCTTTGCTTTTCGCATAAACAGTGCCTACGACAGATGGTGGGAGGCGCGCAAATTATGGGGACAGCTGGTCAACGATTTACGCAATTTGAGCATAAAATTCGATCTCTATTTCGACGCCGACGAAAAAGAGAAAACGATCTTTGGCAATCTTTTGATCGCCTTTGCTTTCTCACTTAAGCATCATCTTCGTAGCTTAAGGTACAACCCCGCCTGGGCGGGCATTTCCTTAGCTGATCAAGGTGTGGTCAACGTTCCACTTCATCTGGCTAAATTAGTCTTTGCAGCGGTTGAAGGGCACAGAAAGAAGAGTTCGCACGATCGCTTGCAACTGCTCCTTTTAGATAGTCATATGCGCGCTCTCTTAGATATCTGCGGTGCTTGCGAACGGATTCGTGGCTCCCGCATCGCAGGCTGGTTTCAAGCGTCAATTTGGGTCTGGCTGATCACATACTTGACTCTACTTCCCTGGTTGATCGCCGGGGAGTTTGGCTGGGCGACGGTAGTAATCACTCTGTTCGCGGCTTACTTCGGCATCGCCGTCGAGCTGATCGCCGAAGAGATTCAAGAACCTTTCGGCTGCGATCCTAACGATTTACCGCTCGACGCCATCTGCCTGACCATCGCCCAATCGGTACAACAGATATTGCGCGCTAATCCGCCAGACGTTAAGGCTATGGATGGATTAACCGAGGCGGCAGTACATCCGCTAAGCTCAAGTAGCGGCGGTTAAGTAACGGTCGCGATAGGAATTGACCATTTCTTCTCTGTGCTCTGCGGGCAAAAGCGGAAAGCCTAGATCGATTCGCTGTTCGAGATACGCCCTTGCTACTTTTTCTGAGAGGCGGCGGATTTTGAGAATGCTTGCCATTCGCTCGTCACGACCGATGGCCCCCCTGGCGTCGAGCAAGTTGAAGGTATTCGAACACTTGAGAATCTGCTCATAGGCCGGCATAATAAGCCGCTTCTCGATCAATCGCAGCGCTTCCTGCTGATGTTGGGAAAATTGCGTGCGCAGTAATTGCGGATCCGATTCTTGAAAATTGTATATCGACTGCTCCACTTCATTTTGATGATAGATATCGCCGTAAGTCACATTCTCATTCCACTTAAGCTGGAAGATACTGTCAACATTTTGCAGATACATTGAAAGTCGCTCCAACCCATAAGTAATTTCAGCAGCCACCGGCTTCACATCCAGCCCGCCGGCTTGTTGGAAATAAGTGAATTGCGTAATCTCCAATCCGTCCAGCCAGACTTCCCAACCAACGCCCCAGTCCCCAGTGTCGGCGATTCCCAATTGTCCTCGACAAAACGGATATCGTGCTCGAGCGGGTTGATCCCGAGCATGGTTAAACTCTTGAGATACAAATCTTGGACGTTATCGGGCGAAGGCTTGAGAATCACCTGGTATTGAAAATAGTGCTGCAGCCGGTTGGGGTTGTCGCCATAACGTCCATCAGTTTGACGCCGACAAGCATCGGCACAAGCCATAAACCAGGGCTCCGGTCCAATCACTTTTAAAAAGGTGCCTGGGCTCATTGTAGAAGCACCCTTCTCCACATCGTAAGCCTGCATGATTACACAGCCCTGGTCACCCCAATAGGCATTTAATTGCTGCAACACTTGTTGAAAAGTCAAAGTCATTCGGGAACACCTGCCATTGAAGCCAAAAGCGCTGGGAGCGTATGCTCGGCGGCTAAAGCTTTCACAACCGAAAGCCCAGTTTAGCACGAGCTCTTGCCAAGGTCGGCTGGTGCTGTACCCTCTTATTCGAGACCTAATCAGGGACCTTATCCCGCAACCGACAACCGTCCAGCGCGGGTAAAAGCGTATAAAATGGAATGCGTCCGGGCATAACGGTCAGAGACACCGGCTTAAAGGTACGCTTGACTATAGCGAAGGAGATTGGGTGAAACAGACTGAGACCATTGCCAATACTAAGGCGAGCGTGCCGATAAGTTCTGAGTTGAGCCAGAAGGCTCAATTGCTGCTGAAAAACATCAATAGCGTTTTAGTCGGTCAACCGCACGCCACCAGGCTGGCCGTAGTCGCTTTTCTGGCCGGCGGTCACGTTCTCATTGAGGATGTGCCTGGTGTCGGTAAGACGCTTTTAGCGAAAAGTCTGGCCATGTCTGTACACGCCTCTTTTAAGAGAATCCAATGCACGCCCGACCTGCTTCCTTCAGATGTATCGGGCGTCAGTATTTTTGACCAAAAGGAGAGCGCTTTTAAATTTATTCCTGGACCGATTTTTACCAATATTTTGTTAGCAGATGAAATAAACCGAGCGACACCGCGAACGCAATCCAGCCTGCTCGAAGCGATGGAAGAGAATCAGGTCACCACAGACGGTGCCACTCGCAAGCTCCCCGACCTCTTCTTCGTCGTCGCCACCGAAAATCCTATTGAATATCACGGCACGTTTCCCTTGCCGGAAGCGCAATTAGATAGATTCATGCTCTCGCTTTCGCTTGGCTATCCAAAGATTGACGACGAAATAGAAATCCTGGACAAAACCTTGGAGGACGATTCGTTCGCAGTAAATGCTGTCTTGACAGAAAGCGAAGTTCTCGCCGCACGCGCTGCAGTAAAAGAGGTTTATGTAGAGCCATCAATTAAGAGATACATTGTGAACATCGTCAACAGCACGCGCAAGTATCCGGCCATTGTGCTTGGTGTCAGCCCTAGGGGCAGCCAATTGCTGATGCGCGCCTCCCAGTCCTCGGCCTTTCTTGAGGGACGCAATTTCGTCAGGCCTGAAGACGTGAAAGCGCTTGCACCTAGCGTCCTCGGTCATAGAATAATTCCCAAATTGAGAGACAATCGCGTAAGTCATGGAGAGCTCATTGAGCGCGTTCTGGAACAGGTGGCGGTTCCCGTTTAGAAACCGTGAAGAACAATCTCCTCCATGGAAATTGAGGGCATTACGGCTGCCGATTTTCGGTTTCTCAGCGGCGCCGGTGCTCTGGTTGGAACTGAGATTTTTTATTTGTTGCCTGTTGGTAGCTGTGCTCTATATGTTCGCCGGAGAGACAGGCAATCAATGGTTTTATATGCTGGCCGGAGGAATCATTGCCGCTCTTCTGCTCGGTTTGATAATGCCGTTTATCGCCGTATTGGACGCTCATGCTAGTTGCACCTTGCCACCGCATGCGGTGCGCAACGAAAGAGTTCCACTAAAACTTACGCTTAGTCGGCGCGGAATTTTGGGTCTCTTTCCTGGCTCTTTCCGCTCAGATGGCTAATGCTGAAAGTCTATTTGAAGACTAACGACAGTAAAGTCAGCCAACTTGAACCGCTTGTCGTTCAGGAAATAGGCAATGAAAATTTTGTTTTTGCCATCACTCCACCGGTGAACCGCGGCGTCTATCGTCTGGCAGCGATTGAGTTTTATTCCTGTTTTCCATTCGGCCTTTGTTGGTGGTCGAGAAAAGAGCTGGCAAAAAGGGGCGACCTCTCCGACGCCTCAAGTTTGACCGTCTATCCGGATATCTCATTGATGGAAGGTAATCTCCTCTATCGCATTAGAGCAGCTACGGACGCACCAATCGGGCTTCTCACCAGCCGAGTCAGCAGCAGAGCACAAACTACCTCGGTTAAGGGCATCCGCGAATACATGCATGGAGACAGTCCACGCATCGTGCACTGGGCATCGAGCGCCCGAGTCGGTAAATTGCTTGTGCGTGACTTTGAAGCAGAGGGCGTACCAGGGTTTGATGTGCTTTTGAATTTACGGGCCAATTGGCAAAGCGAAGAGCAGTTTGAGCTGGCTGTGACTTTGACCCATTCTCTAATCCATCTTGGTCACAGAGTCGGGCTGCTGCCCGGCTTGCTGGTCATCCCGGATCTCGATCGCGAGCCGCATCAGCTGCCACCGTTTATGGCAGACGTTCCGGCCGTACCTTCAGGGCTTTCCCGCTCGGCAGAAATACTTGCTCGTGTCGAACCGACAAAATGGTCAGGCAATGGCGACGCGCAACTACCTCCGCTAAAGGAGACTTCCCGGTTGGCACTTTTGACCGTGCGCCCTGCTGATCCTTCCCATGCTAGTTCACTAGGTGATCCAACGAAGATGGTGGAATTGGCTGTGATTCCCCGTACACGCACAGCCGCCAGCGGCGAATCTATGCAGAACGTACACATGCCGGTGCACGAGCAAGGCATCGTTAACCGCCGACAACCTGGCGGCAATCCACGAGGCAGAATCATCTCTCTTGTGCACAGCTCCGAGGAAATAGGCCAACTATGAGCGAGCTCAAACAAGAGAGAAAAATGCCAGAGCCTGAGCATTCCCGATCGCTCAGGTTGGTCAATCTGCTGATCACAATAACTTGCATCGCTGCCGCCTGCAATTATACAGAGACACCACCTCTTTTGACGTTGATCTATATTTGGTTCGCCACCACTGGTAGTTACGTCAGCTTTTACGTCCGCAACAACCGCCACACTTGGATGACCTTGATAATCATTGCGGCTCTGCTGTTATTAATGTTCAATTTTGCTCAAGAGATAATGTCGGAATACGATCTGGGCAGGGTAAAAACATTAGTCCCGTTTATTCACGTTCTGACAGGACTCTTGACTCTCCACACATTTGACCTGCGCACGCGCGGAGACATCAATATCTCTCTTTTAATTGCGTTAATGCTGTTTAGCTGCACGGCAATTCTCGGCCGAGATCTAACCTTCGGTTTGTACATCCTGGTCCTAATGATACTATCCGCAGTGATGCTTTATCATGAATCAATTGCGCGTACTAAAGCCACCGAAGAGAGGGCGCACCGGCAGGCTGCTCAATTACCGGTTGGCATACCTCGCCGCGCCGCTTCCGGATTAGGTATTCTGCCAATTGCAGCACTCCCCGGTCTGGCACTTTTCTTATTCATGACTCTGCCCAGAGTCGATTCATTGTCGGATTTTGTTTTGGCTAACTTCCGCCCATCTCTTCGTTTAAGCGATCTTGGTTTGCCTCTGCCAGGCGGCAGTTCACCCGTCAGCCAAAGTCCAAATCAACAAGGCGCTGGGAGCGGACAGAAAGACCAAACATTTAACCGCAGCGGCCAAGCCCAGAATCGGCAGGATGGGGCCGGTGGCAATGAGCAGGGCGATAAAAAAAGCGCTGATCGAAATAGCAACAGGCCAAACAGTAATACCGTTAAAACTGGTGCCGATCAAAGTGGCAGAGATCAAGCCAAGCCTAAGGGCAGTAGCAGTAGTCTTACCAGCAATGACGGCCAAGCTAAAAATCGGGGAACCAACTCTGGTCATGCTGACGAATCGAGCGAGGCACAAAGTCGGCAAGGGACCACAGGGACAAACAACTCAAGAGCGACGAATGATCAGGGTTCAACAGAAGGCATGGGCGGCTCAGTTAATGCGAAACCAAGGGCCAGAGCGCACCTGGCCGAAAGCGATCAACTTGTTTTCCGCAATAAAGAGACGGCCAATTTCGATCGCGATCTGTTTATGACCGTCCAAACTAGCCGCCTCGTATTTTTGAAGCGGATCATCTTCGATCAGTACGATGGGCAGCATTGGCAAGCAACACTGCATGAAAAGCCGGCAGTCTGTGAAAGACTGAATGGCGAGTGGGCGGAACTTGGCGGCGTCCCCTCTCTGTTCGTGCCGGCGACAGTCAATACCGAGCAAGTTGAACAAGAAGTAACAGTCGCCATGCCGCTCGGTCAAATTATTCCTGCTGCCGACATTCCTCAGAAAATCGACATCGGCAAGGAGTCGGTCACCGTTGACGGCTACGGCATTCTTCGCATTCAAGCCGGGTTGAGCGAAGACATGACTTACAGAGTGATCTCCAAAATGCCTATCTACAACCTGGATGAACTTCGTCATTTAAATGCCAATGAAGCTCAAACAGACGAAGCTCACCGCCAATTGCCTGAGTATTTGCAACTGCCCAAGAATCTACCGACTGAGGTCAGGGCGCTTGCTCACAAAATAACTGAGAATCACAGTAACTGGTTCGATCAAGCAGAACATATTTGCCGGTATCTGAGAACGCAATACAAATATTCCTTTGAGCCGTATCAGGAAAGCAAGGGAAGAGACCTTGTCGCTGAATTTCTGTTTACTAAGAAAGAAGGTGCTTGCGGTGAGTTCGCCTCAGCTTTTGTTGTCATGTGTCGAGCGGTAGGCATCCCGGCCCGCTGTGTAGGGGGATATAGTCCCGGCACTCTCAATCCCAGCACCGGTCTGCGCGAGATTAGAGGTAGGGACGGACACGCCTGGGGCGAAGTCTTCATCCCCACGGTCGGCTGGGTGCCCTTCGATAGTACGCCAACAGGCACTCTTCCCGAACCACCCAAGGAAGATAACTCCATCTTGGCCACGATCAAGCAAACATTGCAAGCGGCCAATGCTGCCTTTGAAGCCAGCCAAATTGACCGCCGAATCGGTAGGGACAGCGAAATTGCCTATCGCATCAGAATGAAAGACGCGCTGCGAAGAGGGGCTCAGCCCAGTCAGTTCGGGCGAGACACGCTGGCAAGTAATCCAGATCTGACAGCTAAAAGCGAGAATGGGGAAGGCACAACAACCAATAGCGAGCAAAACGGGTCAACTCGGCTGCCTGACCAAGCGGCAGGGCCGGAGAGCAATTCCGGCCAAGCGGCAAAAGGAACAGTAAACCTGCCATGGCAATGGATTTTTGGCGTTTTGGCTCTAGTTCCTTTTATTTTCATATTCGGTAAAGAGCTCTTCTCCCGCTGGCAACAGAATCCTAATAACCCGAGGATGCTGAAAGGAGTGAAGCCAGCCACATTGATTTATCTCAAGATGGCCGAGGATTTGAAGCGCCTCAAAGTCATTAGGCGACCCAGCGACACGCCAGATGAACTGAAGCAAAGATTCTTTGCGGCGCTAGATACTGCGCAAGACTTTCCGCCCGAACTACCGGCGCTATTCAAGCATTTCATCCATATTTACTTGCAGGAAAGGTTTGCCGAAGGCGGACACAATCAAGAAAACTATAAACAGCTTCGTGAATTAGGGGCTAAAATACACAGTCTGTCTCGTGGGCGGTATACTGACAAGTCTGCCGGCAAGAGAGGCTAGTAATAACCTTGCTCTCGCGATAAAGTGGAGATCAGGCTGTATTTCCCGGTCATGCGTAGTTCAAAAGAGAGATAGCATATGGTGCAACAGGTCAAAACAGGTACTCAACAGCAGCAAGAGTTCGTCCCGCCGTATCCGGCGACACTCCAGGACACAGGCTTGAAAGAGGGCTTCCTGGAAGAACTCATTCTCAAAGATATTTACTTGGTCAACTTTGCGTTAGGTCGAGAAATCGCTGCGCGAACCATGTTGCCGTTCAAAATTGTCGAGGAAATACTTGAGGTTTTGAAAAAACAACTTCTCGTTGAAGTTCGTAGTTCGGGTGGTTTGGCAGATTATGAATACACGCCGACAGAAAAAGGACGGGATCGTGCCCGTGCTTACTTCGATCACAACGCCTATGTCGGTGCCTGTCCGGTGCCCTGGAATCGCTACATCGATTCGCTCAAGTACCAGACGATCCGCCGAGAGTCAGTCACTCCCCGCGATCTGGAAGTGGCTTTCTCTGACATTATGGTCAATCGCCGCACAATCAACTCGGTCGGCCCAGCGATCAACTCGGGTCGGGGGATGTTCCTCTTCGGCGAAGCCGGCAATGGCAAAACATCAATCGCCGAGCGGATCGTCCGCAGCTTCAAAGGCCATATTTTCATTCCTTATGCAGTGGAAATTGATGGTCAGATCGTCCGTGTTTACGACTCACATAACCACGAACAAGTTTCGGCAGCCAATTATCCCCGCGACTACGATCACCGCTGGGTGAGAATTCAGCGGCGCATGCGTGGTGGTTGGCGGTGAATTGACGATCGACATGCTGGAATTGCAATTCGATTTTGGCACTAAGTTGTATGAAGCACCGATTCAATTGAAATCCAATTGTGGTTTGCTGTTGATCGATGACTTTGGCCGGCAACGAATCGACCACAAATCGCTCCTCAACAGATGGATCGTGCCTCTGGAAAAACGGGTTGACTACCTCACCCTACACACAGGCAAGAAGCTAGAGGTACCGTTTGAGCAGTTGCTTGTCTTTTCGACCAATTTAAATCCTAGCGATCTGGTCGATGAAGCGTTCTTGCGACGGATTCCGTACAAGATCAATATCACTAATCCGACTGAAGATGAGTTCAAATGGATTTTCTTGCAGTACTGCCAGCGCACTGGCGTGCCGTACAACGAAGAGGCGGTCAATTACTTGATCGAGTCGCAATACAGAAGCGGTAGACGCAACATGCGTTGCTGTCACCCGCGCGACGTCGTGGACCAGGTCATCAATCTCTGCGCCTTTTTGCAGACAGATCCCAGGCTCTCCCGCGAATACATCGATCACGCTTGCGCCGTGTATTTCGCCGCCATGGGCAAATAGGATAGGGGCAAAATAGATCAAGCAAATTCAAGCCTGGTTAAGATTGATCAAGCCTGATCAAGATCGATAGATAACTGAAAAAGAGCCACTAGAGAGCGGCTCTTTTCTTTTTGGCGATCGCTGCATGTTAGAAATTCTGCTAGTTTTTCTTTCAAAACTGAAAGATATTCTGCCAGTTTTTCTTTCAAAATTAGCTGGCTCTCAGCTGGCAACTACTCACTCAGTGCGTGCTAGCATGTTCAGGTTCCAAAGCGGTTAGCTTGGCGCAGAGAATATGATCGGTTCTAATAAATCTCTATTGACCGATAACGCATTGGCCGACCGCGGCTATGGCATTATATCCGGTGCCCTGCATAACGCCGAAAATGAAGACGAAAATAAAGACCAAAATAAAGATCGGTTCTCATTCAAATCTATCGCTTTTAAAGTCATTCAAAGAAAACCGCTGAGTGAGAAGACGGCGACGCTTTTAATTGTTTGCGCCAATATCTGTTGGCTGATTATTTTCATTGGCTGTAATATCACGGAAATCGCAGCTCCCTGGTGCTGTGTCCTGCTCGCTAGCTCGCTCGTTGCCCTTGCCCATTACCTGGCAAAGCCACAGTTACAAAGCCTCGTTCCGGAATCCTTGGGCACCGACTCGGCCATTTCTCTTAAGCAAACCTTTGCCCTGAGTTATTTAGCCATGTCAATTGCTCTGTGCCTTTGGATTACATCTCAGCATTCTCTGAAACCGAATCAATCAACAATGCCAAGGCGACAGGTAGTTGACATAGAATTGGTCTCGCCAAAAGACTATGCCGATCGACACGAGATTTTGCCCGGCAGCCAGGAAAAGCGCTCACTAAAAGCTGCTAGTGCCTCAGCTGAAATCACGCAACAATCGAAGACGCCTTTTTCCAGGCAGATCAACTCGCCCGACGTCATTAGTCGACTGCCCAAGAGCGGAGCGCCCGTCGACAGCACGCCTAAGGAGATCATCGCTGCCGAGAATTTCCCAATCAAGATTACTGAAGCGCCTAAAGCTGCTGACAGCACGAGAAAACCGCGACGCGAATTGGTCAAAGCGAGATCGCAACAACCGTTAATCGAGGAAGTGGCGCCGCCCGAATTGATCGAGCTTACGGATAATCAGGGCGATAAGAGTGAGGACAGCTGGCAACCGGGAGGACATTCCAGTGGTGGAACCGGGGCGCCAACAGCTCTGGTTAGCTATTTGAAAGACCTGCATCGACGGATAAAACATGCCTGGTCGCCGCCATCCGGGGAAAATAGAAGTGCTGAAATTCTGTTCCGGATCAAGCGCTCGGGTGCGCTGGCGTCAATTAAGCTGATCGCTTCATCCGGAGACACCGACTCTGACCTGGAGGCGATGCATGCCATCTCTACCTGTTCGCCCTATAAAGCTTTGCCCGCCGATTACCCTGACGATTACCTCGATCTGCTCTACACGTTCAATTACAGAACAGATGAATTGACCGAAGCACCGCCGAAGCAGGCGCAGTGATGTGCACAGATCAGCATCACGTCAGTCGGATACAGCTCTCGATTACAACCAATTAGAAGTGCTTAGCTGCTTGGCTTAACTGATTGCGACTGACTAAGATAGCTTGCACATACCCCGCGGATAAGACACGAATCTTAAATTGAGCGGGCGGCGGTTGCATAGCACCATTGCTAACAGCATCAGCCAATTCGTTCAGTTTATTCTCCTTCTGCACAAAGAGAATGAGATCGATGGCATTAGTCTCGACAAGGGAGGAACTAAATTGAAGCAGGATTTTCAGGTAACCGGCGGGCTGCCGTTGCCGTGAGTGATCCAGGCGGATGACCAGAATCCGCATTGGTCCTTGCTGCAATAAGTGAAAGAGGCGGCCGGTGTCGGCATATTTTTTTGTCTGCAGCAAACCGGAGAGACCATTGATGATTAGAACTTTAGTTCCACTTGCCCGATCTGTGCAGAGAATCGTGTCGTCGTTCGACAATTTTTGCTGCACAAAAGTAGGCGCCAATAGTCCGAAAATACTTGGTTTGTCAGGATAAGAGACGAATCGGACAGCGTTAAAATTGAGGAAACGCTGCACAGAGATATCAACTGAATTACTAGCGACGTCCTGATCAGGCACGTTAATCGGACCCCGTGCCTCTTGCTCATTGACAAAAGCGGTAACAACCGCATCTCGGTGACTGTTGATCAAGATGGTATTCCGCCCCAGACAGGCAATTGTCAAATCGGGTGGAGAAGGTTTGTAAGTCAGAGCGCCAATACCGATCAGGAGCAAGCTGAGCGCCAGCTTTCGCTGGAAACAACAACGTAATGAGACAAAGAATGCGAGCAGACAAAAATAGTAGATGGCGATTGCCATTGGTTCCGGCTGACCAAGCCTGATACGAGCAATTTCAATCGAGCTCAAAAAATTGGCAATCCACAGCATATAGCTGACAGGTAGATTGGTTGCCGCATCAATTGTCGTCACTAGCCACTGAACAAGAGGCATGATTGCAGGCATAGCCAGTCCTAGAATAGCAACCAGGGAGGAGGCAAATCCGAGCATGGTGACCGGCGAGACAATCGGTACAACCGAGAGATTGGCGACAATAAATAGCAACCCCGTTTGCCAAAAATAGTAAATCTGGATAGGCAGAACAGAGAGTTGAGCCACAGTAGCCAGCCCGACTGCCTCGGCGATCTTTTCGCTAACAATGCCCGGACCAAACCGAAGCCAGTCCGCAAAAGGCCTGGCACCACAAACAATACCACCAGTTGCCGCATAGGAAAGTTGCAAGCCAATATCGGTTAACTGTTGCGGCGAAACGATCCAAGTAACAAGAAGGGCAACAGACAGTGCTACTGCCGCAGAAGTTTTTCGTCTGCTCAGCCGCGAGATCAACACCATTGTGCACATTAGGGCCGCGCGAATAACCGAGGGCGACGGCCCGGCTAGAGCAATGAAGGCGATCATCGCTATCAGAGCACCTATGTTAGCCAAGCGCTCGTTAGGATTAATCAGCCGCACAATAAAGTAAGTCATGGCGATGACCACGGTCAGGTTGAACCCTGAGGCTGCAAGAATATGAGAAAGTCCGATGTTACGAAAAGCCTGGACTACATTTTTAGGCAGTCTGATCGCCCGGTCCCCCAGGACCATTGACGTCAGCAGAGCGCCATTCTCCGGACCAATTGCGGCCGTATGACATTTGACTATGCATTGACGGCAAGCAGTTAGTGACCGATCAGCAACCATGAGCAAATCCCTAGCTGAATTTAGGTAATCGCCAAGTGGATAGGCGGTAAAAGGTGATCGGTCATTCCATGAGAGTAGCTCGGTTGATGGTGGTGACTCAGCCGCTGGCTGGCTGACTTTTGTCATTGCCGCGCCGGCGCAAAGATGACAGCACAATTTAGCAGAACTGCTTGTCTGGTAGCGCCTTGAACCAAGCTGACGTAAGCGCGAGAAATCTTGATCATGGACAAGCGGCTCTAATCGGCCGCGCACAAGCACCTGGTCATTTTCTCTAATTTCGCTGAACAGCTCAGATGAATGAGCGTCAGGTCGAACATAGACAGTTAAGTTGCCGGCGATCTGTCTGGCAACGGGAAACAACATTTTGTCACAGGACAGCACATAATATTTTTCGCTACCGGTGGCACTCTTCTTTATTTCATCCACTCGACCTTGCACAATTACGTTTTGCTGCACAAAAGAGGCGAGGGCCAGAATCAGCAGCCTTGTCGTTGACACGCCAAGCCGAGTAGATAAAAGACATGAGTGGCAAAACAATGACGCACAAAATCGCCGGTACAAGCGCCTTGCCAGAATGACGGACAATTGCTAGAAGAAATGGCACCGCATACAGTGCCTGAAAACCAAACAACCAGGGCAAACTGCCAAACAACCCACAATAAGCGGCAGCCGTACACACAAGTACAGTCCAGACGAAAATCTTCTGATGGGAAAGCGCGTTACCTATCGTCCGTCATTCTCCGTCGCTTAAGGTGCTTCTACATCTATATACGACGTGATAGTCGAAAAAGTTCAACGCGCCGGGTCCGGGTTCAACGCCCCTGGAATTGCTGATGCCCAGGTGTGGCCGCTATCTTCGCGTTCTCATAGAAAGCTGCCGAGGCTGTATCACGGTATGTCTGATTGACATTGTTCATTACTCTCACGGCTTCTTCTCTGATTGCTTGCAAATCTGGATTGCTGGGATCGAGAGCAGCAGCTGCATTGAGCAACGAATTGTAGTTAGCAGTGCCATTTACGTTTATGTTATTAAAATTAGCCTGATCAGCGTTATTACCGATCCTGTTAGCAATCTGTTTGAAATCCGGTCGTGTCGATTCCTCATCATCCTGTGGCAACATCCCGTTCACTTCAGCTAAGCGCATCAATGCCGCATCTCTAAGCTCCTTGGCTACAAGCTTTTTCTGTATTTCATCTTTATTGCTCCAGTAATCAGCAGCAAATTGCTTTCTCTCTTTATCAGCGCCGGTAGCCTGCGCCGCCGCATCCTTTTGTTCTTTGGCGATTGTGTCGTATTTATGGAGCTGAACCAGATCATCGACTGCTATTGTGTCTAACTTTTGGTACGCCTTGCTATAGCCATGCCCAGCAACATATTCATGTCGTGCCCACTCAGTCAGGCTGAAATTCGCTCTGAACAATCTACTAGCGCTGTCGAACACTCCGACATCGAATTGATTGTCTATGGCATTGCCATACTTGACCGTTGTACGGTCGTTGATAAAATCGTTATGCGTATTTTCGACCAGTCCCTGTATATCGTGCGGTTCAAGCGGCTTCCCGTCAGGTGTTTCTCGAATAATATCTTTCCATATAATGCCGTTGATATCAGCCATATTTTCTTTAGCATCATTAATATCACTATCCTGGATGCGGTGTCGCATTGTGTCAGGTAGCTTCTGTTTAGGATCGGCAGTTTTGTCGTTCTTGTCCTGGACGGCTTGCGCATCCGTCATTAGCTCTACTGTTTCATACGACTGCGTATATGCTGCACTCAGCTTTTTCAAAGCCGCGCCAGTCGGATCTTCATGAGGGCCACTGTCCACTATTTCGGCCCCGCCAGGATACCTCGTATAGGGCTTACCGTCTGGGGTTCTGCCTGAATACATGTCCTGAATTTCACCATGAGCCAAACCGCGATCAAGGATATTGAGCCCATAGGCTTTGTTCAAAGCCGAAAGGGTTCTGGCACTTTCAATCTGTCGTTCATAATTCGGGCTTTGCTCTGACTTTAGCTGAGTCGGTTTAAAAACTGGAGTCACCTGATTCAAATAGAAAGGCAAAATACCTGGCCACTTGGCTCCTAAGTCTCGGTAAGCATCAACGGCGTTGTTCATGCTGCGCCCATTCATTTTGTTGCTATCGCGCATGACCATCAGTGCAGCATCATCGTTAAGGCCTCTTACCTTGTCAGTTTGATCGAATATCGAACGATAGACTCTGCCCGCTGCCAGCGCTGTTAATGGCAAACCGATCGCCGTTTTCCAGTTATGCGTAAGAGCATAGGTTGCCGGAACAGCGAGTGCATCTGTCACCAACGCTTGCCAATTATTCATGTCTAGATTTTTAGTGATCAGCTCCCAGGCGGCAACGCGTTTGAAAGTGGTCAACCCGTCCTTCGTGGAGGCCGCAATTGCGCCATCTCCGACTAACTCCATCCAACCTGGTCTGAACAGCCGATCTGCTTCACCTCGATCGTGAAAGGTATCGGCATACACATTCCCGAGTACATGGTTCGCAGCCCAAGCCGTACCGACTACAGGTACAACCTTCCACAGACCGCTGGCTTCAGGTATTGGACTGCGCAGACTCATGCCTCTCAGTCGATAAATACCTTTGATTTGTCCCCAGGTTCCTCCTAATCCCACCTCGTGGGTTACTGAGCTAAGCAACTTAAGTCGCTCTGGTAAAGTCGTTCCAGCGGAACTTTCCAGCTTCGTTTGCAGAGTCTTGAGACTAACCAAAACATCTGTAGGGATTACTCCACGGCCCGTTAGGTGTGCATCCTCATATGCTTTCAGTGCTTCCGCTTGCACATAGGGATCGTGAGCGTTAGAAACGTCCAGGATCGTTTTCCGTGATCGGCGTAGATTTTCCAGCTCTCTCTCTTCATCGTCACTTAAATGCTTTTGCTTTTCCAGCTGGCCGATTCGAGGTGAGATGGCACGGAGGTGCTTGTCGACTACAGCCAGATGCTGATTATAATCTGGAAAATCTGACAACAAGCTGCTCTTCTCATCGTAGCTGTTGAAAATGCGAGCCGCTGCATGCTTGAAATTTTCGTTGCGGACTTGGTCGGCGCCATCACGCAAAGCTCCACTCAGGCGTACTCGGCCCGGCACCCGCCGAGGTATGGAGTCAGCCGCCTGATCGAGCCTTTCTCCTGTCCACTGGAACACACGGTGTGGTTCGCGGATACTAGGATGATTCTCTTGTTCGACCGCAATCATCCGACGCCGCCAGGATGGGTACTTCAAACTGACGTAGCCACCGACTACAGCAGCTGAGATAAATTTCGTGTCTGACGAATAGTTTGCTTTGTCTGCTTTGCCGATCTCCCGGTCATTTTGGTGAGCAGCGACATACATCGTTTGTGCTGGATGCGGATCGGCCTTGTCTTGATCGCCCGTTCCATCCTTGTTGCCGCCACCCTGTGGGTGATTAGCTTTCCAGTCCGGGCCCGCGGTGGGCGCTAACGGTGTACCCAGAACATCATGCTGGGCGCTGTTCAACGTATACGGATTGCCCCTCGCGCCTTCTTGACAATTGAGCCTGCCGTTGGGGCCACGGTCCTTCTTATCGTCTCCCGTACATACTGGTATGCCGCCAGATTGCGCTGGCCGCCTGTTCGCCTGAGCTTGTCCACTGCCATTGTCCGTGGTGCTGTCTTTGGCCGCCAAAAATCTGTTGTGCTTGCGCAAACCCCTCGTCTTTCGGTTGCTGCCTGCTACCAGCCGAATCTTGACCTTCCCAACCTGCCATCCAGGACCTCCAGTAATCTTCTAATATTCCGTGAAATTTCTCGTAACCGCAGAGCAATTGGCGCTGAGCCTGGACATATCACTGGAACATCAATCGATATTAGACCTCTCTTAAGGCCAGGTACATTCGTAATTCCCCCACTTCCGTGGGGGACTCCCCATGGTATCGCCGAGAATAATCACTGCCTTGAGAAAAAGCCCACCACTAGGGGCTTTCCAGCGGACTCCAATGACAAAGCATAGCTTCGCGCAAGATAAAATCTTGCCGCAGCCTGCAATTTTGTCCTGATTGAGACAACTATGACCGGCTGGCGGTCGGCTTATTTAAGTAATAGAGACTGTGAGCGGCGGCCATTTGCCCGTTATATTTGGCTGTGGCCTTCTCGTTATAGGCAACCTGGCAGGCGGCAGTTCTGGTAAAGACCATCTGAGCGATCGGCATGCCCGCATGGAGGCGAACCGGTCGATTGCCAACATTGACGATTTCCAGCGTAATCTGAGCGGGCGGGTGGCTGAAACCGGCATCGATAAAACCAGCTGTGACGTGGACCATAACACCCAGCCGAGCGAGGCTGGACTTACCTGTTAGCTGTCCGACTATATAGCGGGGCAAACAGATTCGTTCAAAGGTCGCCCCCAAGATAAACTGCCCCGGCTTGATAATAATGTCCTCGGCGACTGTCTCAACGACTCCGCGCTGTACACTTTCCGAGATGTAGGGATCGATGATGCCCTCGCGCTCATCGTCGATCTCTTCGCTGCCACAAGCGCCGCCCACTTTGTCACTACGCCCAGCTTCTCCACTCTGAGCGCCCGACTGAGGTGCTTCATGCCAGGAAAAGCGGTTAGCCAGACGGACATCGTATGAATTCGGCTGCACTAAAGCATCGTCGAAAGGATCGACAACCAACATGCCTTCAGCGATCTCCCTGCGGATTTCAAAGTCAACGAGTATGGACATTTTCAACCTCAATGACGAGCAGATCAGCCTTCGATAAATCAACGCCTAGCATAGATCAGCACTTAGTATAACCGCACACCCGGCACATAATGCAGGCCTCATACCTCGCCTCAAAAGCGCTAGCAGATCCACATTCAGCGCAGCGTCGATCGGATATTTTATAGACATTCGTCGCATTAGCGAGCGGCGCCATAAGAGTGATTGTCCCTATTCCTGAACTATGCCAATAATTCTGATTAGAATTTTTGTGATTCGAATCTATCTGATTAGAAAGATTGCCCGGATTAAAATGTTCACCGGCAGAATTATCGCTGCCACCAAAAGTGCGAGCAGGGGGAGAGCTACTAGAAATATACTGATCACCATATTTGGTATCATTTTTCATCGCGTCCGTCTTTCGAATATTCAAAACCTGTGAAGCCCGGGAGGCATCACGATAGACGGTAATGCCTTTTAATCCGCTATTCCAGGCAGCCAAATAGGCACCCCTTACATCTTCAACGGCAGCATTGTGCGGCAGATTGATCGTCTTCGAAACAGCATTGTCTGTATGCTTCTGAAAAGCTACTTGCATACGGACGTGCCACTCATAGGAAATGTCGTGTGAGCAAACCCAGACCCGCTTAACGTCCGCTGGAATACCGTCAATGTGACTGAGAGTTCCTTCTCGCGCAATTCTTTCCATCAACTCGGGTGAATAAAAACCGCGCTCTTTCGCTACCCGCTCAAAGAGTGGATTGACTTCTACAAGCTCAGCCCCGGCCATAACTCGACGCACAAAAGAGATAGCGAATAAAGGTTCGATTCCTGAACTGGTGCCGGCAATAATGGAAATTGTGCCGGTGGGGGCGATAGTAGTAACAGTGGCATTACGTAAGGACATACCGGTATCGGCCCAGGTACTAAATTGCCAATTCGGAAAGCAGCCTCGAACTTCTGCCAGCTGGCGCGAGGACTCTTTCGCTTCCTTATTGATGAAGGCCATAGTCTCTTCCGCTTTGATCACCGCTTCTTCGGAATCATAGGCAATGCCTAGCATGATCAAAGTCTCGGCCCAACCCATGATGCCTAAACCAATGCGGCGATTATTGCGCGTTGCCGTCTCGATGAAGGGAAGCGGATAATTGTTCACTTCAACAACATTGTCTAAAAAACGAACCGCCAAAGCGATCGCTTCAGCCAGTTTAGCGCCAATCAAGATCGTTCTTCTTCGCATCAACAAAGGAGACTAGATTAATTGAGCCAAGGTTGCAGGCATCGCCAGGCCCCAGCGGTTGCTCACCGCAAGGGTTTGTCGCTTCAATATTCTCCGTACCGGCGACAACGCAACCGTCTTGGTCGACCGTCTGCCTGAGCGGATCGGCGGCGTTAATTCGATCAATGAAAATCAGCCCCGGCTCTCCGGTGGCATGTGCATTCTCTACCAGCTTCTCAAAAACTTCCCTGGCGTTTTGCCGACGCATCAATTTGCCTGTTCTTGGATGGACAATATCGTATGAGCCATCACTCTCGACTGCTTGCATGAATTCATCCGTCGCCGCCACCGAGATATTGAAGTTGTTCAGGCGAGTCGTGTCGCGCTTGCTCGTAATGAACTCCTCAATATCAGGATGATCGACACGCAAAATACCCATGTTGGCACCACGTCTGGTACCACCCTGGCGAATCGCTTCAGTCGCTGCATCGTAGACCATCATAAAGCTGATTGGACCGGAGGCCACCCCGCACGAGCTGGCAACACGATCGTTGGCCGGTCGCAGCCGACTGAAGGAAAAACCGGTGCCCCCGCCTGTTTTATGAATAAGAGCGGCATTTTTGCACGTCTCAAAGATGCCGTCTAATGAGTCTGGAACAGGCAAAACAAAACATGCCGACAGCTGGCCGCCGGGCTTGCCTGCGTTCATCAATGTCGGTGAATTGGGCAAAAACTGACAAGACTTCATGGACTGGAAAAAGCGAGAGGCAAGCTCGTCCACAGCTTTAGCCGTTGCTCCCCACTTATATTCGGCTGAGGCCACTGCGTCAGCAACCCGGTGAAATAGCTGAGCTGGCGTCTCCACTAGCTCGCCGTTCTCGTCACGCAGCAGATAGCGCTTCTCCAATACTTTTATGGCATTGCTTGTGAGCATTGATTTAATCGATCCAACCTCGCGGAAAGAAATGAAAAATCTCGTCTTTTTTGACTGACAGTAGGCTCATTATACTACATTTGTATGGCGCTACATGTAGTGGTGGTTCGCGTACTTTACACAATATATATTGAATTCACTCTCATTTTGCTTTGAAAAACTTGCCGCCTTTCGGAAAAACGGATCCTCATCAAAGAGCGCAACCTGGTCTGGCCTATTTAAGGCAGACTGGGACTAGTTTTGCTAAATACTTAAATTCAAATTCGAGCTGTGGCCAGGAAATGCCTTGGCCGACGGATTGATATAGGTGACGGCAAAATTCACAGCAGTCGCCGCTTCGGCAGCACCAGTGGCGATCAGCTTCAGTTTGGCCGGATGAGCAGCAATATCGCCGGCAGCATAAATTCCGGACAGATTTGTCTCCATCTTTTCGTTTACCGTAATCGCATTCACTTCCATCTTCAAACCCCAGGATTTGAGAAAATCGAGGTTGATCACAAAACCGATATTGATGATGATTGCATCAACCGGTATTTGTTCTTCTTTGCCGGTGCGATTGTCAAAAATGATCGTTCCTTCGACTTTGTCCTTTCCTAGAATCTCTTTCAATTCGTAGAATGTCTTGATATCGATCTTATTGCGACGCATTTCTTCGACAGAAGTCTGTACGGCGCGGAACTGATCGCGTCTATGGATCAAAGTCACACTTTTGGCCAGGTGCGAGAATTCATTGGCCCAGTCAACAGCCGAGTCGCCGCCACCAATGATCAAAAGGTTCTTGTCACGAAATCGCTCTTTGTTTTTGACTGAGTAAAAAATGCACTCGTTTTCCAATTCTCGATTGTATTCAACATCCAATTTCTTCGGTACACAAGCGCCCGCACCCAAGGCGAGCAAAAGCGACTTAGTGTAATGATCGTTTGATTTGTCCGTGATGATCTGCCAGTTATCATCAGCGCGCGCGATTGAATGAACTTTTTCACCAAGACAGAGGGCGGGCTTGAAAAGTGCAGCTTGCGTACCGAGGTTCTTCGCTAAGTCTTTAGCTAGAATTTTCGGATGCCCCGCAACGTCATACACATATTTTTCCGGATACAATGCAGTTAACTGTCCACCGAGCTCAGGCAGTACATCTACCACTTTCGTTTTCAGACCGCGCAAGCCTGCATAAAATGCTCCAAATAGACCTGTCGGACCGCCCCCGATTATGGTTATGTCGTAAACATCCATGGGTTAACTAGAGTCTCCACCATACGCCAAGTTAAATTTATTCGGCTAATTGTAATACACTGAGAACCGTATTGTTCTAGTTTTCATGAATAATGAAGGTCCTGAAATCGCCGTCCAGCAAGCATTACGTTACCGGATGCAGATCATGAGATTATGGTCACACCTGTATAAGCCTTGTCCATCGGACTTTTGGGACTGCGAATCAAAAGTGTACACTTCTTCAAGATAGGTTCTGAGCAATGCAGTACCGGGATTTCGGCGGCACCGGTATTAAAGTGTCCGAAGTGGGGTTTGGCACTTGGGCCATCGGCAGCAACGAACATGGTAATAGCTACGGTTTTGTTGATGGGAAAGCCGCACTTGAAGCTTTGCAAAAGGCGCTTGACCTTGGTTGCAACTTCTTTGACACAGCAGATGTGTACGGCTGGGGACACAGTGAAGAGCTGTTAGCTCGCGCCTTCAAAGGCAAAAGAGACCGGGTTGTCATCGCCTCCAAAGGCGGCAGTGACTTTTATCAAGGGGTTGGCTGTCAGACTTTTACACCGGAATATCTCCGCTATGCGTTGGAAAAGAGCTTGCAGCGCCTAAAAACCGACTACATCGATCTTTACCAACTGCACAATCCGCCCCTTAAGGTAATCAACAGACCGGCAACTTATGAGGTCTTACGTGCATTGAAAAGAGAGGGCAAGATCCGTGCCTGGGGTGTTTCAATATTTGATCAAATAGAAGGGTTTGCCGCTTTGGCTGTAGGCAAGCCAGATAGTTTGCAAATTTCGTTCAATATTTTCAATGTGAAACCGGGCGTCGAGCTGTTTGCCAAGGCCCGCGACCAGGGCTGCGCGATTGTTGCTCGAGAACCGCTAGCCAACGGCTTTCTAACTGGTAAATATACAATGGATTGCCAATTCGAAATTGGTGACATCCGGCGTGACTGGCCGCCACCGTATGTTCGAGCCCGGATCATGGCTTGTGCTCAGCTCCGGTTCTTGGTTGGCACAGGTCAGTCACTTGCACAAGCAGCAATCAAATATGCCTTAAGCCACGACTGTGTCTCGGTCGTTATTGCCGGCGCAAAAAATGCACTCCAGGTAGAAGAGAACTTACAATCGTCGGATGGGCGGCCGCTAACGGAGTCGAACTTGGCGGCGATCAGAGATCTGCAAGAACGGCAATTTGGCCTCGATACCGGTCGATCGACACAGTAAAAAATGAAAGAACCATTGTCCAATTGGCCAATTTATTCGTTGACAATGAACTTGAGTTTCGTGCCGTTGCGTGATGGCACAGCTGATACCGCGTACGACCCATGGCTGTTGATCGAATAAGCCGCGGCAGACGTGGTCGGCACTGTGGGCGCCACCATCATTTGGGGCTGGACGACGGCAGTCGTCGCATAGTTAGAGGCCGCAATTGCACTGTTGCCAGGGAATGTTGAGACCTCAGTTGTCTGATCTTGCCCCTGCACTGGCGAACCAAAAAGCTGCGTCGAACTAACTGAAGCCGCTTGCACTGAACTCGGTGCCCCGGCAGCAAAGCTGGTTGTCGAGTTCTGCCCGCCTGGCAGAGGCTCGTATACGGTGCCGGTATCAGGGGATATTCGTATAGGGAACGCTGTCTTGATCCCGTTCACCAGCCGCCGATCGGCATAAACACTCGAAGTCTGCGGGACCGATCCGAGCACCTGATTAGCGAAAGGCTCGTGATGCCGCACCCAGTAAACGACAAATAGCCAAAGAATAAAGAAGGAGAAGAGCGCTGCCCAGCCAAAATTTGCCGTAACATGTATGCCCTCTAGAAAATGCGATAGCTTGATATTGGCCAGGGCATGTTGATGAGCGGTATTTGGCGAGTGACGCCCAACCGATGCCGGCCGCTGGTGAGAGCCAACCGGGTGGCTGTTGACGTCCGAGTGATTCAGACCAAATAAATGCGCTGTCAACGGATGCGGTCGCCCATTTCGATCGAACAGGTGAGAGAGCCAACTATTAGCAAAGACATTGGGATGATCAAGCTTATTGGCGGTATGTCCGGCAGTCTGGCTGGCTTGGCCAGTAAGGTGACCGGTTTCGCCGACCAACGCCTGGCTATTGCTTTCCTTTACTGCGCTACTCATGAAACACCTTAAACGGTTTGTGTAGGCTTGAAAACGCCACCGTATCTAGAATTCTAGTGGTTTCCGGCACAGTGTAAACGGTTTTAGCGGAGTATCAGTGGGAATTTCCACATTTAAAAATGCTAATAGCCGACTAGTCCCAGCCAATATGTGTCTTTTGCCGGGAGTAGGAAGGGAATTGGGCGGTCAGGTTAGCAGTCTATCCCCTCAAGCTGGACCAATCTTTGGCGCATACTTTCGACGACGCGCGGTAACTCAAATACGGCTGGCAGCCTCTCCTCGATGGAGCCAATATGACGCGTAAGCTCGATCGACCTTTCCATTAGCCTGATCAATATTTGCTGAGTGGCAATTAATTGCCGTTGATTTTCAATGATCTGCGTTGCCATCTTTGCCGATTCGACTCGCTGATCGACACTGATCGATACTAGCTCCGTGAAGCGCTCAAGTAACTTCTCGACTTGCTGCCGGATATACGGCTCGCCTAGCAAAGCACCGGAACTGGTGGCGTGTCCATCAGAATTGTCTGAGGGGTCAAAAATCTGCTCAAACCCCTCTACTTCATAACTAGCGCCCGAAATCTTATCCGGATTTTCTGAGGGTTTCCGCTTCGCTTCAGCCATTAAGTCATTCCTCCGCAACATGCAGCAGCGACACCGAGCGCCCAGCCTTTAGCGGTTGCCCAGAGACAATATTTCTATATACCTCGTACCGTCAGTTCAATCGTACTGGCCACCGCGCCATCTGTGGTGGCACCCTAGAATTATAACGAAAGGCGATAATAAGGCAAGCAAAAAGCCACAAATTTCTGAAAAAAAGTCTCGAGCAGGATAACCCGATCAGCAAACAATTTGTCCAGAGCAGATCGTCGCGACAACAGGATTCCGTCCCATCTGATAGGGTACTTCTTCCAGAGTCGGTACATCATAGATAGTGATATCGGCCTGATAGCCCGGTGCTGCCCGCCCAACCATGGCACCACATTTGAGGGCATATGCCGCATTAGTCGTCAAGGCAGTTAGCGCCTCCTCCGGAGTCATTTTCAAATGCAGGCAAGCCAATCCCCAAATGAAGGGCAAGGACAGGATCTGGCAGCTCCCCGCGTTGAAATCCGAGCCGAGCGCAACGGCCGCACCATAATCGATCAACTTCCGCGCCGGCGCATGTTCGGACAAATTGAGACAAAAGGACGTGCCCGGCAGCAACACCGCTATCGTATTGCTCCGAGACAGCAATTCGATGTCCTGATCGCTGATTTTCAATAAATGATCGACGCTCGCTGCATTCATCTCAATCGCCAGTTTGGTGGCGCCCAGCGGCTGAAACTCGTCGGCGTGTACTTTACCCGGCATGCCAAGCGCCGTCGCTGCTTCCAGGATCTGCCTGGTGTCATCTAGCGTGAAATATCCTTCATCACAGAAGACATCAACGAACGGCTTGCTGATATCACTGGTAGAACCATCTTCCACCGGATCGGCGATCGAAGACGCCATAGGAAGCATGACCTCTACAATCTGCTGTACATATTCTTTTCTTGCCACACCGGGGGGTACCGCATGGGCAGGCATGAAAGTGGGTACGAGACGAAGTTCCTGGCATGTCTGTAGTTTATATATGGTGGCGAGCAATAAAAGTTCGGTTTCGGGGTCGAGACCGTAACCGGTCTTGATCTCGCACGTTGTCGTTCCGTGCTCTCGCATACGACGCAACCGAACGATGGCATCAGCTAACAACTTTTCTTGTGAGGATTGACGAGTGCCGCGCATGCTAGCGACAATGCCACCGCCCGCCGCGGCAATTTCGGCATACGATTTACCCTGGCAGCGCATCAGAAACTCGTTAACCCGATTGCCACCAAAGAGAAGATGCGTGTGCGGATCGACCAGTCCGGGAGTAACAAGCCTACCTTCGGCCTCTATGAGCTTGGTATCACTATCGACTCGAATTTGCTTGAGTACTTGAGAGCGCGGACCAGCCGCCACAATCTTGCCGGAAGCGATAGCAATCGCTGCATCTTTAACACGGTCCACGGCCTGCATTTCTTTGCCGTGGACCGGCTGAAATCCCGCAGGCTGAGTAACAAGCTCACCAATGGGCGATATAAGTAGGTCAATCTGGGCGTTCAATTCTAATCTCGGCATGTATGCTGGCGACAATGTCCGGCATGAGCCTCGACCACTCTTATCGCAGTCTTGTCATACGCGAGTCGTTGCCGTGGTCTTCAAACTGCTGCGCAAATACATTTCGAGCTCGTCTATGTGTTGCGATTCTTCGACGATTACTTGTTCCATCATCAGGCGCAGCGGAGTGTTGTCCTGCACAAGTTCTAGTTGTTTCTCGTACATTTCCAAATGCTGGCGTTCAGCTTCCAGATCTTCTTTGAGCATCTCTTCGATTGTTTGCTCACCCGGCTCGTAAATTGCCTGAATCTTAACGGATGGATGTCCACCAAGTGCCGTGATCTTTTCACCAAGCTTGATCGCGTGTTGCATGGAATCGGCAGCTTGTTTTCGGAACATCTGCACGAGCGGACCCCGAACAGGGCCGCCGACGATAAAAGAGTGATGCAGGTAGCGAACCATAGCCGACATCTCGTGTTCGAGGTCTAGATTGAGAGCTTCCAGAACCTTGGTTTTATTCATATTTCCTCCTTGCATCTGTGAGTGACATTGCGACGGCGCACCGGATCAGCGACAGCGGCAATGTCCCGAAGGCGCAAGAGCGGCCCAAACACAAGCCAAAGCGGGCAATATTCTGAGCAGTGCCGCTGTAATCGTCGAATTATAGCAATCCAACGCGCGGCAAGGCGGTTTGTCAAAACAGCCTTGCTACGGCCACTGCAGATTTTGCCGAACGCTAGGCTGTCTTATAGAAAAACTCCAGTTTTCCTGCTTCTGATACTTGTAGAACCGGCACAAGACCCGAACAATACTTGCAATTCTCCTCTTTGCCAGCTGAGCAGTGTTTGGTTTCTTTCGCCGGCGGTTGCTTCATCTCATCCAATGTCGTCAACATTTCTTGCCAATGCAGACGATAGGTTGACGAGTCATCAAGACTGACAGTGGATGAAGACAGTTCGCTGATACCGACCCGGCAGGACGTGAGAACCAATTTTTCGAAGGGCCATCTCATCTTCAATCGTTCGGCGAGGTTCTGCTTGAAGAGCATGTCCGCCGACGGCCACACTGCATCCATTTGCTTTAACGGCTGAGTCTGAAAGTCGATACACTCAAGCAATTTTTGATTGGGATACCACAAAACTAGATCAATCGTGTCTTCAATGTATACGCGAACGTGCGCCACTCGCGCTCGCAATTTGAGCGCAACCGCGACAATCTGTGCACCTTCTGGCTTATACGGCTGATTGACATAGTGTGCCAAAATCTTGTAAGCAAAAAGGAATGCCTTCGTATTGCTTTCCTTATCGGCAAGCTGTCGACCAAGCTGATCAACCGGCCAATTGTGCCCCATGTATTTCTGAACCTGACTAACATTACTCAGGCGACCCTTATTTATTTCCGCAATTCCTTTCAGGATAAAGCGCCTACATATAGCCGAAGCTGTGGCATTAGGGCCGCCACTTGCGTATCTGGAAAATGCAAGTTCATAAGCTCGCCGACACGCCCGGAAAGTTTCAACCATTGAGGACGTAAACAAAGTCCTGTGCATCCCCGCACCCCCCTTGTTGATGATATTATACCTTACTTTTGTATGTCATACTAATATATAGTATTGGAGCGTCGGTCGTCAAATAAAATTGGCAGACCGCCGAAAAACTCCATATATGTAGTAGGACTTTTGAATCCTGCTTAAGAAGAAGTCGTTAACAAGTAGTGTTTTTGAAACACGCCGTCCAGGTTCCGAGATAATGAGGGAGTGCCTTGCATCTTTCGCGCGCTTTGGGCCATCTTGAACTTTCCGGCCAATCTACCGTATTACTTAAAGCAAGGCCCAACAAGGAAATTCTCATTGTGCAAAGCACCAGAACCGAAAATGAGTTATCGCCGGTGTTGACTGTTTCGCAGTTGACCACACAAATAGCCGACGTTCTGGAAGGAGTGTTCGACAATGTCTGTGTCGTGGGTGAGGTAAGCAACGCCAAAATATACCCTTCAGGACACTGGTATTTCTCCCTGAAAGACAAAGATGCGACTCTGCCGTGCGTATGCTTTCGCAAAACCAATGCATCAATCAAGTTCAAACTAGAAGATGGGTTGATGATGGTGGTCCAAGGTAAAGTTAGTTTATATCCGCCCAAAGGCGCGTACCAGCTCATCGCTAATGCACTAGAGCCGGTAGGCATCGGTGAGTGGCAACTGGCGTTCGAACAATTGAAAACCGCGTTAGAGAAAGAAGGACTGCTTGATCCCGCTCGCAAACGGACCATTCCTATTTTTCCCCGCAAAGTTGGTGTGGTGACGAGCACAGCCGGTGCTGCGATTCGCGACATCCTCAGCGCGCTTGCCAGAAGGAATAAAAACGTCAACGTCATCATCGCACCAGCCCGTGTGCAGGGTGATGGTAGCGCCGACGAAGTCGCTCAGGCGATTATTTCTCTGCAAGAGATTGCTGATCTTGATGTGATCATTGTCGCCAGGGGGGGTGGATCGATCGAAGACCTGTGGTCCTTCAATACCGAAGTGGTGGCCAGAGCTGTAGCCAGCAGCCGGGTGCCAGTAGTTTCTGGGGTGGGACACGAAACCGACATCACCATCTGCGATTTAGTGGCCGATTTGCGCGCCCCGACGCCAACTGCAGCAGCGGAGCTGGTCGCTCAGGGCAGCAAAGAACTATTCGAAAAACATAAGTATTTGCAGCAGCAATTAATTTATCGCACTGAGCAACGATTGGCAAAAGTCCGCCGGCAACTTGAGCGGCTCAATCCTTATAGCGCTCTCCTACGTTATCAGGATCGACTACATCGCTACCAACTTCGAGTAGCCCATGGAAAAAAGACAATCGAGCGAGCAATGACCAATCTGCTCGCAGGGTACACACAGCGATTGCGACACAACCACGAAAAACTGCAAGCTTTGGCGCCGATGCAGGTGCTCAAGCGCGGCTTTGCGATCTTACGAAATGCGAGCGGTTCAATCGTGCGTCGTGCTGAGGATGTCGTACGTGGCGAGGAAGTGGAGGCGATTTTGAGCTCCGGCAGCCTAAGGTTACGAGTTGAGGAGAGCAACATAGCCCAAAGCGCTCTAAGCAACCCGACGCTGTCCGAATCAGTTAATATCCCAAGCAATGAAGTGACCTCTGTGACTGAATCGATAGAGACTGCCGAAAATAATGGCGATTGTCAGCTGTTGATCGAAAATACAACTACGGTGCGCCGTTCAAAGCTGAAGAAATCCGACGAAATGAAAAGATCGATCAGTCCTCAGCAACTTAACTTGTTCGCTGCCATAACTCTAGACGGCGAATCGAATCTGGAGAGTGGTGAATCGTAGAAACAAATTGAATTCACGAGACTTAATGCGAGCTATCTTTAACAGATGGTTTGAAAGGAAGACGACTTAGAGATGAGGCTTGATAGAAATGAACCAGACAATTGATTTTGAAGCTGCTTTAGCAGAACTTGAAAAGCTCGTCTTCGAACTTGACGGAGAGATCAAGCTTGAGCGAGCACTGGAGTTGTTCGATCGAGGTATGCGACTAAGTCTCGATTGCGAGACGTTTTTAAAGGCTGCTGAACAGAAAGTTGAAGTTCTGAGAAGAACAGCGGCAGGCACGATCACAACCGAATTATTTCAACCAGCCGCTGTGGACGGCGAAAAGTCCGAACAAGAATAGACTCACGACTGGCTCGTTACTCCCGAGCAATGGTCTGTCTGGGGCGACGAAAATCTACAGCGTCTGAATTGAACTTTCAAATCGCCTGTATCTGCCAAAAGCTCAACCGATATCGGTTGAGCTTTTGGCAGATACTACGGTGAATGAACCTTGAGTCAGCATAGTTAGTCTACAAAATTTATCAATTCCAATTGAACTTTCTGGCGGTTTCACTCGTTGAATAATCAGATGCTCAGGAGCAGCTTATGACAAGTATTCCTTCAGTTCGTGAAAATGCAGCGGGATCACCGGCGACGAAACAGGCAATTCTTGCATTCTTCTGGACGAGGTTTAATACTGAGTTTCCAACGGAGGAAGATTGTTTAGAGGAGCTATACAGAAGAGCCGCGCAAGAGCACCTACTCAAATGCCGCAATTGTGGGAACGCGGATATTTTGAAGAATTACGGTGAGAGGGTGATTAACTGCAGGCAATGCAAGAAAGAAACTTGGCTCACAGCAGGAACTTTCTTTAACCGCATAAAACATGCCCGTCCTTGGGTGGCTGCTATCTGGTTGATGGAACACGGAATAAGCCTCAGTTCATCAAAATTTCAGAAGCTTGTCGGTATCGCATACTCCTCTGCATTGAACATCTTCAAGAAGCTCACTACAGTTATTCAAGGTCAGATGGGCGAAGACGGCCTAGTTGTTCCTTCGTCGCTCTTTTCTATTTTGTTTTGCAAACGCAGCCGGGAGACGCCCGCAAGAGCCCACCCGATTGCCGAAGAAAGAATCGAGCGAAAGTTGCTTGACGATGGGGTAGCCAACAAATTGTCTGCAAGCGAAGATTTGGCAGCAGCGTCGTCGACGCTTGTCACATCCATCGTCAAATTTGCGAGTGACCCGAATTCCCTGTCTAAAGCACCGGAGGCAACCAACTCAGACATCGAAGAAACTACCCATGCAGGCGGTCTTTACGGGTCAGAGAAGGAAGTATATGACCTCCTCTCAACACAACCTGTTCAGTTCGATATTATCTGCGACCGCACCGGGATGCCGGCTAGCAAAGTATCATCTGCTCTTACGATGTTGGAACTGGCAGGAGTTGTAATTCGCGTAGCTGGCGACCGGTATGTTCGCAACGTTTCGAAGCCAAGCGGACAGAAGACTGCCGTTCAATCTTCTGGCTGCACAGTATCCACTGCCGAAACAACAATGAATGTCGCAGCAGTGATCAATTTTGTCCGCCGCAACTTTCAGGGCATCAGCCGAAAATATTTGCAAAACTATCTCGCCGCATATTGGTGTACCGTTGATAAAACTCGCTGGTCTTTAGGCTCGCTGCTACAGGCATGTCTGCGATCTGACCCCATTAGTTATGATGAGATTCTCGACTACGTGTCACCACCATTGGTGAAAATGTTGCCGCCACAGTAAAAATCACCAAATTCTCCTAGGTCGCCTTGTCCTACCGAACTTCGACGATATGGCCATTTTTGTCGATCTCAGCCAGCGTAATTGTGGACACGATATCGTGATCAGAATCGACCTTTATCGTGCCACTGATACCATCGAAGGGCATCGCCATCATTAGTGATGACATGTCAACTTTTCCACTTTTTGCATATGCATCGACGATCAAAGTCGCATTGTCATATGCATACGCAGGAACATAAGTCGGTTTAAGCTTAAAGCGCTGTTCATAGCGGTGTCGCCAATCGGACGCTTGTGCTATTTTGCCGGGCACATCAAACAGTGGGCAGACAAACACGACATCTTGTAATTCCTTTACCGGCATGCCGCTTTCGACTAGGTCAACATAATCCATCACTGAGACGATTCTGTCCTTTTGAATTAGTCCATAGGACCTCAGATCATGCAACATGGGTTGCAGGTGAAAGGAATATCCACATAACAAAATCAGGTCCGGCGCCTCCGCTTTAACCTTGAGGGCAATCGTTTTGAAATCACGGTCTTCAAGATTGTAACGCTCACGAACAACCTTGATTCCAGCTTTTTCAAGCTGAGGTTGAACGATTTTGCCAAACTCGTCCTCAGCGTAAGACATGTTGATTTGAACGATGAAAACTTTTCTGGCTTTGCGGTCTTTTGCATATTTAACTAGCAAGGGAGCTTCAATTTTGCTGTTGGCCATCACTCGCAAACGGGCCGGTGCCTGGCGAGTAATGAACGGATCAAAAGCGGCAATGAATTGTGGCTTACCTAATGCATCCAGCTGACCAGCAATGGCGTTAACGGCTCCTGTTGTCACTGTTACATAAACATCAGAACCATTCATCTCTTGCTTCTTGAAGATAGTCACCGCCTGAGCTGGCTTGCCACCATTGTCTTGTACATCTACTGAAAAGACTTTTGGATCGATATTCTTCTTGCGACATTCATCCTCCATACCGAGTAAGAAGCCGTTGGCAAATTGTCCACTCCATGCCGCAATTGGACTCGTTAGCGGTACGTTAATCGCAATCTTGACCCCGTTTTCGCTCTGAGCGTGCAGTATGGCCAAGCAGAAGAATGACAGGACTGTGGCTGACAGCAATAATGCAATGCGTTTATTCACGATATTTACCAAGTCTGTCACTTTACCTATTGATAAATAGGCTTCACTTTGCCGTCCCTTCCCATCTCTGCAACGTACAGTTTAGTGGTCAGGTCACCGTCCTCATCTAGCGAAATATCGCCGGAAAAACCATGGAATGGCAAAACAGCCCGTATAGAATGCGCATCCAACCGCCCTGTCTTTTTGTAGGCAGCAACAAGGATACGTCCTGTGTCATAAGCATACGATTCCACGTAAGCTGGATTTTTCTTGTAAGTCCTCTCATATCGTTGGACCCAATCCGAAACATTCTTGCTGGCTTGGCTGCTTGTCAGCTCAAAGGCCGGCGTGATGAATGGAATACCGACGAGTTCCGCTTTGGGCGTCGCGTTGTGTAGCAGATCGATGAAGTCGAGAGTGCATAGCACATTGCCATTCTTAATCAAGCCGTACTCTTTCAACGCGCCAAGAATCGGATAGATATGAACCGAAAAGCCGGCAATCATGATCAAGTCCGGCTGGTACTTGGAGGCCTTAAGAGCGATGGTGCGGTAGTCTTTCGTATCAAAATCAAACGACTCACGCTGGTAGGCTATGCCTGCCTTAGCCAATGCTGGTTCAACGATTTTGTCGAACTCCTGATTATAGGCGGGATTGATATTGGCGATGATGAAAACCCGCTTTGCCCGTCTTGCTTTGGCGTAGTTGGCATAGACGGGACCCTCAATTTTATAGTGAGGCAATATACGTAACCGATTTGGTCCCTGGCTACAGATATAAGCATCAAAAGCCACGAGCAAATGAGGAATCCCTTTGCCTGTAATCTCGGGAGCAATGGCCAAGGACTCTGGTGAAACACCTGAGATATAAAGACTTGCCGGCTCCATGAGCTGCTTGCGGAGAATTGAAACTGCCTGCGAAGGCTTGCCGGCATTGTCCTGAAAATCGACTTTAAAAGAATCTCTCGGCACCAAGCACTGCTTACAGCCATCATCAATACCCATCAACAGACCGTTTGGATAATTACCACTAAAAGCGGCAATCGGTCCGCTCAAAGGCAAATTGCCATCAATAATGACTTTGCCTTCCTTGCGATTTACAGCATTGGCAATGCCGCTCGAAAGCGACAGAAAGCAGCAGATAATCGCGACAAGTGCCCATAGACTAGAGCGCAACGCTCTCATGACAATAAAATCCATTTGCAATCAGCTATCTGATTGCGGCTCTTCGTCCGTCGCATTCTCGTCTGCTAAACCTTTGTCTTCGCCCGACTTAGCCGCGCTTCTTTTGGTTCTTGCTCTCTTGGTTGGCGCTTGATTTTCGCCGATAGCGCCTTCCGCTATTGCAAGCTCGCCGTCTTTCTCAGCGATCTCGCTTGTGTCCTTCACTACGGGAGAAGCGCTCGGTACAGCACCTTCCGGCAAAACATCAATACTTAATTCGGACTGCACGTCGGCCGCCAATTTGACGAATACTTTGTACGTTCCGAGCGCACTGATGTCCTCGTTAGTCTTGATCGCCCGCTTGTCGATCTCGAAGCCTAGCTCTTTTTGCAGAGTTTGTGCTATCTCCTTGGTTGTTACTTTGCCGTAGAGTTTGCCACCCTCGCCCGCTTTCATGTTCAGATAAATGCGACCGAGCTGATTGATCTTTTCGCTCATCTCCAGGGCCGCTTGATAAGCAGCTTGAGCCTTCTTACGCAACGTTTCCAGGTCTTCTTCCCTTTTCTTTAGGGTACCAGCAGTGGCTAAAACCGCTAGTTTGCGGGGCTGCAGGAAATTTCTGAAATAGCCGGGCGACGCTTCCACTACATCACCGGCTTTACCAACCTTAAGAACGGTTTGTTGCAAAATCACCTTCATGACATCCCCCAAGCGGCGTTGCTTGCCTATAACTGACTGGTGCGGAAGCCAAATTTATACCAGATCTACTGAGGGCAAGTCGCCCCGGCGGCACTTTTCGTAAAGTCTTGTTTGTAATTGCTGGGCACAGATCGCGTCCACCAAACAGGAGAGACGACAGAAAAACTGCCAGGTTATCTGCCAGAAACTGACAGAAATTCTGGCAGTTTTTCTGTCTATTTGACTAAGGCAAACATGAAGAAGTGCGCCAGAGCCGGGTAAAGTCAAACTAAATAAACTTCTCGCGGAACATGCCGCGCACACCGGAAGGGTCCGACATGAAGCCGAATCGTTTATAGAAGCCGTCAGTACCTGGGTCAGCGTATAAAGTAATCAAAGGAATCTCGTAAGCATCAAGCTCATTCAGCAGCTCACGCATGACCAAAACACCAATGCCCCTTCTCTGATAATTGGGTCTCACCACCACGTCCCAAATCGTGGCATTAAATACCTTGTCGCCGGTAGCCCTGGCAAAACCCACCATCACATTCTCATCCCAAACAGAGACCACGGACAGGCTATTATCGAGGGCACGGGCAATGAGCATCGGATCGCGCCGACTCCAACCGACAGACGCGCAAATATCCTGCACTTCATCCGGTGAAACAGCCTTATTGTGGCTAATTCTTAATTTCGGGGGCGGTTCTTTCGAACCCTCATGCCTTCTCCACATCCCCGACAGGACCATAATCAGAGCCTCTCTAGAACCGTAAAACTTTCGATGTGTTGAGTATGAGGAAACATATCGATGGGCTGAATCTTGTTTGTTTTATACCCGACGGCACGGCTTTTGTGAACATCTTCTTGCCCGTTTGCCCCCTCGCCTGATTGCAGAATCTTCAAGTCGCGAGCCAGAGTGGCCGGGTTGCAACTGACATAGACGATTTTAGCCGGGGCAAGTTTCACTAACGCATCTATCGCCTCTTCCGTTAATCCTCGGCGGGGCGGATCGAGTATAACCACATCTGGTACCAAACCTTCATCACGCATTTCGGCAAAAGCCGATTCGACTGTCGCCTGGCGGAAGCGCACATTCGGGATACCATTTAATTCTATGTTTTTCAGCCCGTCCTCTACAGCAGAAGCCAATTCCTCAATGGCGATCACCTCTTCACCGCCGGCTGCTAACCAGAGGGCCATCGCCCCTACCCCAGCATAAGCGTCGACAATTAATTTCGGTTTGACGGTAGCGTGCTCAGTGACCGCATCGTAAACCTCTTCGAACAGACGAGTCGCCTGCTCAGTATTGACTTGAAAGAAACTAGTCGGTGAAAGTCTATAAGTGATTCCGGCTCTCAGCTTCTCGGGCAGATCTCCACGGTCAGTGCGGAGAATTTCCTCCAGATAGTCGTCTCCAGCTAGACAGATTGTTTTCGCGCCCATGATCCGGTTACCTGGTGTGATGTTGAAGTTCAAACAAACTCCGACAACCTCCGGAACGCGCTCAATCATTGTGGTGGCGACACGTTGGAAACGCTCCGGCAACGCCTTTGTTGACTGAGGATCGAAATCATGAGGAAAGCAATTGATTACGAACGTGACCAGCGCCTGCTTTCTGTCCCAACTGTAGCGCATTGTTATATGCCGCAAAATGCCGGTATGAGTCTTTTCATCATAGGCGCTAATGTGGTTTTGCTCGCACAACTCTTTGGCTGTTTCCAACACGCGATCTAAGAGCTGCGGTTGCACCGGACAATGTTTGATGTTTACTAATTCGTGCGAGTCCTGCTTGTAATAGCCGGCTAAAATTCTCTTTGATCGATGTGGATGTTTGACGGGAAACTGCACTTTATTTCGATAATGCAGATCGTTCTTAGCACCAATGGGGAAGCAGACGAGATCTTCGCTCAGGCCGCCGATGTGTTTTATCGCCTGCCGGACAATTAAGTGCTTCGCTTCCAATTGATGCTCGTAGCCCAGATGTTGCAATTGACAACCGCCGCAAACTTTAAACAGGGAGCAAGGCGGTTGTGTTCGTTGTTGTGAAGGTTCAATGATCTTTTCCACCTGACCGCGAGCAAAGGTTTTGCGTACATCGAAAATTTCTACCTCGACCTGATCGCCTGGCGCCACGCGATCAATAAAGATTGGAATTCCGCAGTCTTTGCTGACACCCTCACCACCAACCGCGATCGATTCCACACGGACAATCTTTCTGTCGCCTTTGCGCAAAGACGTGCCACCAGTCTCGATTGGGCTCACAATGCCTCCCGTCGGGGGTGTCTTCTCTGATTTTGTCATCAAACTTGCTTGATCAGCTCCGATTTTCGTTCATCTGTTTTAGCTTATTCTAGCGCGAGCGATGTCCACCAAGCTTCTTTTGGAAAAAGTATGACAATCGCTAGCGGGCCAAAGATTCAGATGAAATTTCTGGCAATCCGTCTTGAGATCGCTTAAAATCGTGAACTATGCCTATAACACTGATCCATGTCTCCGACATTCATTTTGGTTCCGGTGAACTGCATGGAAAGATTAATCCGGCAACCGGGCTGAATATCCGCTTCGAAGATTTTGTTGCAGCGCTAGGCAAAGTAGTCGATTATTCAATCGAACAAAAAGCCGACATATTTTTGTTTTCCGGTGATGCCTATCGCAACGCTTCGCCAGAACCAATCTATCAAAAGTTTTTTGCCCGCGAGCTGAAGAGAGTTTCCGATGCGGGTATCAAGACAATTCTGGTCGTCGGTAATCACGACCAAATCATGCGTTCAAACTCAAGCCACGCCATGTCTGTTTTTCAAAGCCTGGAAGTTCCGGGCATTATTACGATCAACAGGCCAATGTCGATAAGGCTTGATACTGCTAATGGTGCACTGCAATTAATTGGCCTGCCTCATATAACACGCCACCAGATGATGACTCTGGAAAAATATGCCAATCTTCCTGCTGCCGCCATAGACCGTGTATTGATAGAACACATCACAAATTTATTGCGCGGCTACTATGAAGAACTCGATCCGAATTTACCTGCTGTCGTGACAGCGCACATGGGAGTCGATAGTGCGCTGGCTGGAATTGAGCAAGAGCTATTGATCGGTTACACCCTCACGTTTCCGGAAGAAATGTTTGTCGATCAACGCATCGATTATGTGGCACTGGGCCATATTCACAAACAGCAGGTTATTCGCGACAACCACCCGGCTATTGTATACGCGGGCAGTCTTGAGCGTGTCGACTTTGGTGAAGAGAAAGAAGACAAAGGTTTTATGCACGTGACACTATCGCGAGGCGAATGCAGTTACAAGTTCTGCTCGATAGGCCCTCGACCGTTCGTAACAGTTTCGGTCAATCTCATCGAAGAAAGTGAACCGATGATCAAATTGACAGAAGCGATTAAGAAATCAGTTAGGCCTGGATGCGTTTTTCGACTGAAATACACAATCTCTGAACAACAGTTGACTATGATCGAAGAAGACAAATTGCGCGAGCTAGCTGCTGACGCCCTGTCAGTTAAGTTTCAACCGGAAATCAAGCCGGGACAAAGTCGAGCACGATTACCCCAATTAACCGAATCATCTGCCGCTTCGCCAATGACAGCGCTCAGTACATATTTGGATCAGGTTGCACCCGAACGAAAAGAATCTCTCATGGTGCGAGCGCGCGAGCTGATGGCCGATCTAAGCCATGAGCTAAACGATGAAGATGCTTAAACGCAGCTTTGGGCCGAAAACAAAAGAAAGGACTGGAGTGAAGACGCAAATCGATGCCCGGGTCTCGACTGAATATTGTGATGGTCTTATTACCACTTCCATCTTCATTAATTGAGTAGTCCGGCACTCCATCTCGAGGATTCATAAAAGAACGCTCGGCTACTTGTTCTTTCTTCAGTTGCGTGATCTGTTCTAAGGTTAGCTTTGCACCTCGGCGTTCAGCTTCTGCTCTATTTCAGCTGGTTGGTAGGGTCGCCCCTCGGCGGGTGTAAAACTGCGTAGATGGTCAACGCCCATTTGAGCCAAATCACGAAGTGTTTGGTTCTCTGCTTTTGGGTCAAAATTGGTCATGTGGAAGTTCTCCTGCGATTGCCCTCGCTGTTCAGGGAATTAGTAGTAGTAGTAGACACAACTACATACACACAAGCCCTGATTCCTGGACAACGAAAGCGACAACCAAAGAAATTAATTTTGTTAGAATCCGGATTGCCTTAGACAGCCTGCGCTTTTGGAATATTGACGGCGAGACCCTTTTTGCGCACGTACCACTGAACCAACTGACGCAGTCCGGCGGCCAGTGAGGTGCTCGCCCTAAACCCCAGCTCGCGCTCAATTTTGCTGCAATCAGCGAAACAATGCCGCACATCGCCAGGAACAAACTTGCAATCTAGTTTGTATCCCAATTTATGATCGGACCTATGATCGGATTTATGATCTGGCTTATGATCGGCCTTATACCCTGGCGCCATAGCATTCGGCACATCTGGCACATCCCCACCGTCAATAGTTTCGGCCATTAACGTCGCCAGCTGATGCGTAAAATCCCGGAGAGTAACCGGTCTTGCCGATCCGGCATTGAAGAAGCGAGAAACGACCGGGGCATCGGCCAGAGCTGCCAAAGCGCGTAAATTGGCCTCAACGACATCCTCAACAAAAATGAAATCTCTGGTCTGGCAACCATCCTCGTGCAAGGTCGGTGCATCACCGGTGCTCAGCAGATCGAGGAAACGAGTGAAAGGATTATGCCATGACTGCCCGGCACCGATGATGGTGCCATATCTTAAGCTAACGAAAGAGATACCATACAAATTACAAGCGCCAGCCAACAAATCTTCTTGACACTTTTTGGTCACGGCATAGACGGACTCACCATGTCGCACCGCCACTTCCGGCGTCAGAACGGGCGAAATCTTGCCACCACATTCAGGACAACGGGGATTCCAATCTTCAGCACTCTTCAATTCACCGTCAGGCAATCGATAGCGCAAACCTGGTCTGACCAAACCACAGCCACCACAGTTGTAACGACCTTCGCCATAGACGCTAATTGATGAGCCAAGCACAATCAGCTTCGGCTTGCTTCTGGCCTTTCTCAATACGTCTACTAAAGTGGCAACCGAGCCTATATTGGTCTGCATAAATTCCTGGGCATGCTCAACAGCGGCAGCTATTCCCTGGTTAGCCGCTTTGTGAAAAATGACATCGGCTCGATTAACCAGATCGGACATAATTTCGGGATCGGTCATCTCGCCCTGAACAATCTCTACTTCCGGCAACTGTTCCTTACCGATCGCCTCAGGCACAGAAAATCGCTTCGTTCGTGCTAATGCGGTTACTTTGTGACCGCCAACCAATAATCTAGCGGTGAGATGCGAGCCAATCAGCCCGGTACCACCTGTGATCACTATTCTTTCGGTCGCCATACTCTTTATGTTCTCGTCATGTTCTCGTCAAGATTTTCTGATTGAAGAAAGATTTGTAATCGAAAACGTCAAGATATTGCCAGGTCATCTGGCGTATCTCTTCCTTCTCGGCTAAAGATAATTCGTTGGCCGTGGCTAAATTAGCTGCCAGAGTTGGCTTCCGGATCGTTCCCCAGGGATAGACTTCCGCAAGCTCTGTTCCGTTCCATGTGGGGATTTTCAAACTATTGGCCGCTTCCAGACCAAGTCTTTCGCAGATTGCACCCAATGTCTTCAGCGAATCTGCCATCACATCTTCCGCGCGCACGATGTGAAGGCGCTCTGGAAATTGCTCTTTAAACAACAAGGCAAAGTACTGGTTAAGCGTCCAACCCAGCATGTAGTTCTTCAAAGATAAGGGTACCGGTCGCTTTTTAGTGTCGGCATAAGCAGACCAGGGATTTCTGACGACATGCAAAAAGTGCGAATCAGGCAAATCAGTGAGAACTTTGTCAGCATCCACTACAAGAATCGGGCAATAACCGACATAGACTTCGTTCTCACCGGAGCGCTTGTAGTCCCGCCAGGCTTCGAATGTCGCTTTGAAAAAAGCAGCAACGTTATTAGCACGCGATCTACCGGCGGATGTGATCTCTGCAATATAACATTCCATTCGCTCATCGTCTGAAAATTCAAAAGGCTGATGGCGAAATTTGCTGACATTCGGCGTGCGCGATCTTACTTTTCCTTCTTCGTCAATTATCGCCTTGTAGTCTTGTTCGGCAGTAGCGTCCAAAAGAAACTCCGGCCAGCGATATTTAACGGGGAAGGTGGAGGTCAGATGATCGTTGACAAATTTGGTACCCAGTTGAGATTCGAAGGGATAAACGAAAAGCTGTGGGTGACCATCCAGAAATCTGTGCGTAGTATTGCCGCCGTTCTCATACATGGCGCCCAACATCAATAAACGAAACTTTCCACTCATGTGCTTGTGCTCCTTGGCTCGCTGCCGCAAATTACCCTCACTACTTTCGTTTGAATGTTTAGCGCCTAACTCTTGTGAATGCCGATAGCGAAAGTATAGAAAAGCGTTCTGCTGTCGCGATCGCCACCTTGCCGGCCGGCGAAAAAAGGAAAGCCCGCAGACTGTGCAATCGGCAACCAGTCGATGGCAAAAATCTGGTTACCGTAAGGCCAAATCATGCTCCCCAGAACCTTTCCGGATTTTATATCAACAGCGTGCACTGCGCATATGCTGGCATTAACATCCAGACCTGGCGCGTATTGACTGTAGCGCGGAATGACGCGGGAAGTGCCTACGAATGCCACATCTTGGCAAAAAGTCAGGCCGCGAGTCCACCCTGGAAGTTTTGTAACAGCTGAGAACGTTTCATCCTCTATGAAACCAAACTCACCATAACCGCTGTTGTCAACCCAGAGCTTCTCTTCGCCCCGAAAAGTCGCTAACCTTGCGGAATGAGGCCGGGTCAAACCCCAAGCCATCGGTTCGCGAGTGGCACCGGAAAAAATGACACCGCGTTTATCTACGGGATAGTTCTTGTGTCCAGGACGGCGCTTAGAGATTTTGTCCGACGATGCGGAAAAGAATGATCGCTCAAGGCTGGCGCCCGCCGCTATTGAATTCAATTGCAGAAAGTTTTGACCAAAGGCCGGACCTTTTGCGGTGTCGATACACTTGGGCCACCAGACCTGGCTATAAGAACCGCTCGGTTCGATGGCAATGATTGCATTCTGACCAACAGCATTAGCATGCAAGCGATTATCTAACATCGCCAGATCGTGCAAGTACAAGCACCCTGGAAAGAACGTTGATCTAGCCGGAACAAGAGGGCGATCGGCAGGAGCTATGGACTTGGCGTCAATGCGTTCATTTACGTCATTAACTGGCGCCAAGTCGAAAATCTGATTCGGGTTACGAGTGCTGGCGACATGCACGATCGCCCGCTGGCGATCGACGGCGATACCCGAAGGATGCGGCATAGGCATAAACGTAACACACGGTTTGCCGGCATAGCTTAAGCCTATGAGCAGGTGTTCGTACTCGCGTCCAACCAGGAGTGTGATTTGCAAACGTTCAAGGATCCGCCACCAATCCCCACGGGCTTTACACTTGAGCAGCAAGGGATCCGTATTCTCAGCATCCGACCATTGGCTGGTAATTTGAGCTGTTTCGCGCCAAGCGGCATTATGTCTCAACCATAACGAGTCCATATCTTGGGATTTGCGCACCATCACTGGTGGCTTAGCTGTCGCATTTTTCGCCAAAGTTCGTAAGCTCCCCAGTACATTCTCAGGGCCGATCCGTAGTTAGTGGTAGATTTGCCGCCATGACGACGAGTGGAAATGACGGGGACTTCCAAAATAGGGTAATCCTCACGTCTGCAAATAGCATTAAACTCGGCGTCAATCAAATCATCGTCTCGACTTAGCGCCAACAGTTTACCGAATGAGCGCGGAAAGACTTTCGGCGTGCCGTTGATATCCCATACCGGCAAGTCGAAAAACGCCCGACATTCAAGATTATAAATCAGGGAGCCCAGCCGTCGCCGCCAATTATCTCGCACCTTTCGATTCGCTTTGATCACAACATTGGGATACACCTTAGCATAGAGGATGGTCAAAGTTAGAACTTCCGGGCTGGTTCTAGCAGAATTGGTATAACAAAGCAGATCGCCCTTGGCTTCCCGCAGTCCTAACTTCACTGCTAGCCCCCATCCACCGTTCGGCGTGTCGACGGTGCGCACACTGGGGAACTGGTCAGACAAGTGGCGGCTGACCTGAGGCGATTGATCGCGGCAGCCGTTGGTCACTAAAATCAACTCATGATCAATTGGCACCGCATTCAGTGCCTTTTCGTAAGCGCCAACAACATCAGCGATATGATCCTGCTGATTGCATACAGGCAAAATAACCGAAACAAAGCCGTTGGTCACACCAACGCTCCGGCTGCAAACTTCACAGCTTGTTCAACCACATTTTCAGCGGCAATTCCATACCTTGCATAGAGAAATTCTTGACTGCCGGTAATTCCGTCCGGTTGTTTTTCCACGGCACACTTTGTCAATCGACAATCGAGGTTGTTTTCGGCCACTACTTCGGCAACCAATGAACCAAGCCCGCCTGCAGCATAGTGCGCCTCAAGCGTAACGACACACCTATACGATCGCAGTTCATCCCGCAATGCTGCCACGGGTGCGGGATTAAAAGAAGAAACGATTAGTACTGATACGCTAATTCCCCGATTACTGAGGAAATCGGCCGCCGCGCACCGCTTCTTTAGCAATGCCACCGACGGTAACGATTGCTAGATCGAGTCCGGTTCTAATCTTCTGCAAACCACCGAGGGTAAACTCGCCATCCAAACCAGGTATTATTGCCCGATCATCTTTTCCAAGCCGGTAGTATATTGGGCGCGGTAAATCATAAGTTTGCGAGAGCGCGTTTCTTGTCTGCTCAGAGTCGGCTGGAGCGATGACAGTTAGCCCGGGCTGCGTTCGCATGACTGCAATGTCCTCCAGCCCATAGTGCGACGCACCGTTGTGCGAGTACTCCAAGCCACCACCGACACCAACGATTCGCACCGGTAGGTTATGCAGAACAGGACCGTTACGAATGAATTCAAAAGGCCTCAAGGTGGCAAAAGTGACAATTGAATAAACGAAAGGTAAATAACCGGCTTCGGGCAGTTCGGTAGCCACGCCAACCATGTTTTGCTCTGCCACACCAGCGTTGATGAATCGTTTCGGAAATCGCTCGGCGAACGGTTCAAGGGCCATATAGCCTAGATCGCCGGTAAGCAAGAAAATCCGCTCGTCTACGGCTGCTAGTTCCGTCAATCTCCTGGCGAAAGCACCTCTCATATGTGGTGTCTCAGCTCCTCTTTGGCCTGCTTATAATCCGAATCTGACAGCGGATTATAGTGCCACTTTATTTGGTGCTCCATGTATGGCACCCCTTTGCCAAAAATCGTGCGAGCAATCAAAACATGCGGCTGTCCACTTTGATAGTTCAAGTTCGCTATGACCGCGGCCATTTGCTGAATATCGTGTCCATCGACAATATGCACATCCCAGTTAAACGCCCGCCAACGCTGATCAATTGGCGACAAATCAATAACATCCTTCGTATAGCCAAAGGCTTGTTGCCCGTTGAGATCCATGATGGCAACGAGATTATTCAGTTGATGATGCGCAGCGAACATGATTGTTTCCCACAATGACCCTTCATTACATTCGGCGTCACTGATCACAGCGAAGGCTCTGCGGGTAGATCGTTGCAATTTTGCGGCCAAGGCTGCTCCTGCGGCAAAGGAGAGGCCTTGTCCGAGGGAGCCCGTGGCAAAATCGATACCGGGGCAGGAGAACTCGGGATGAACACCTAGATTACTATCGTCACCACAAAACGAATTCAGCTCCTCCTCGCTAATCCAGCCACGCAGGTAAAGAGCGGCATACACCGCCAAAGCCGCATGTCCCTTGGAGAGTACAAACCTGTCTCGCTCACGATCGGAAGGGTGCGGCACATTCAGAACAGTGCCGTACAAACAGGCGACAATGTCGGCTACAGATAAAGCCGAGCCGATATGGCCAACATGAGCTCGGTACGACTGATCGATGATGATCTCTCTGATGCGCTTGGCGCTGACGTCGTTCTGAACGCCAACTATCGCTTGAGTGGTGTTCGTCACTTCCAACAACTTTGTCACCCAAATCAGGCAGGATAAGTGCTGGCGCTTTGAGCTTCTCACTCAAAACGCAATCTCCGTATTTTACTTGCAGATTACCTGTCCTTACCTTGGATGCGCTTTATAGATGCAGCCATTAGAAGTTATCAAGGTTGCCAGCTTAACCGCTACTCATTCCCGTCAAGGCACCAGCGGTCAGGCCCGAGAACCCAATTCAAAGGAGTGCAGCCAATTTAGCCACTCAAGAACGAAGCCGGCGTCGCTGGCTTATAATGAGGCTTGGAAAAACTACTGGTTTTTCTGAGCCATTTTGGCTCAAGTTCAGCTCTTCTCTTAACCGCAAGCAAATTGGCCATTCGAAAACCAAACATAGTGGCGATTGTTCCTTCCTTCATCGCTTCCTGCCAGATAGGTGTAATTAAGCCGTTATCTGCTCTGGCAAAGCGCGGTCGAATTCAGCTTGACGTAAAGTTGGAAACACGCGTTAGCATAAAATCAGTGCACAACGCCGACCTCGTTGTTTTTTGCCGCAACACTGAACCAAGTTATGCCTATCTCTTAAACGAGGCAGTATCAACAAACAAGCCGATCATCTACGACCTCGACGACAATTTCTGGGACGTTCCCTTCGAAACGGATCCTGAACTAGCCAGGTATCATCGGTTGCCTTTGCGCATTCAGCAGCTCGAAAAATATCTCACTCAAGCCAGTTTGATCCGTGTCTATAGCCCCGTGATGGGTAAGGTAGTTAGCCGCTTCAACCAAAATGTACGCCTCTTAAAAGCCGGGTTTGATTTTAGTCTTCTCCCGGCGAAACCGTTGGTTAGGGACAAACAAAAAAGAGACAAAATTCAAATTGTCTATGCCACCAGCCGGACAGTCGACAATCAATACCGCCTCTTCGCAGGCGGCTTGTTGAGAGCGCTGGAACAGTTCGGCGAGCAAATCGAATTCACAATCTGGGGCTGCCGTCCAGGCGATCTTGTTGGTCACCGCGGCATCAATGTTTCACCTCTGATCAGCGACTACGAACAGTTTTTGCGTCGATTCGCCAGGCAGGGTTTCGATATTGGTTTAGCACCGATGGAAGACACCGCATTCCACCGTTCCAAAACCAACACTAAGTTTAGAGACTATGGTGCTTGCAGGGTCGCAGGCATATATTCGGATGTCCAGGTTTACTCCTCCTGTGTCGAGCCCAGGAAAACCGGTCTACTCGTTCAGAATAGCGACAATGGCTGGCTCGAGGGCATAGCCACTTTAGTGCGGAATGAAGATCTGCGCAAGACTATCCAAACATCCGCTTATCAGCAAGTATTCGACGAGTATCGTCAGCAAGTGGTCGAAGATGAGTGGATGCAGCAGATCACTAAAATTCTCGCTAAAGATCCGGTTTATTCGCTGACAAATAGTCCACATCGCCAAGTGACGGAGATTATCATCCGAGCGGACAAAGACGATCTTGCCGGTTTCACTTTGCCGGCTGCATCCCCAGGCGATGGTTATCCGTTGGGAAAGGTCTTTTTGGAGGTCTTTACTCCCCAAAGAAATTTATTGAGAGAAGCGGCTTCCACTCAGCAGATCCAAACCGAGAGCGGCCAGGTGCAATTCAATTTCAGCCCGATCAGAAACTCTCATGCCAAAGAATTTGTCCTGCGCTTCATCCGTTCACCTGAAAATGCACCTGAAACAGACTCGCCTTATTGGGCTCCACAAGCCGGATTTATTCATATGGTCTACGACAAAAGGAACAACGTGGTAGCGCGTTGAGAAATGACATGATCGATTTCTCCCACAAAGCGGACACTGATTTGGAGATCGAACGGCTCCGCGCTCGAGTGGATGAACTTGAACGGGAACTGGACAACATCAGCAATAAGGGTAAGCTGATCGCCCAAGAATTGGACCTTTTCAGACAGCGACGCGTCATCTTTTGGTCGGATAGATTTCGCAACACTTTTGACGCCTGGAATTTGATGAACTCCAATTTCCAACAGTTGAAAGACGATAGTGCCATTTTTCACGGCGGCATTAATCGATTTAGATTGCAGCCAGGTTTTAGCTTGCTGCGTGTTCCTTATCTGACTTACGAATTGGAGCTGAAAAGACCTAACTTGTGCGGAATATGGTTGGCACCGGTTTTGGATATTCCAATACATGTGGGCGAATTGTGCATCAGAATATTTGCTGACGCCGATAATTTGCTGGCAGCAAGCAACAAACCAGTGGGCAGTATGAAGCAAGCACCTGAAACCGAACGAAGTACAACACAACAT
>CAWICA010000003.1:0-10823 GCA_963834525.1 Bryobacterales bacterium | reverse complement strand
TTCAGTCAGATCGCCTACCTGGTATGCAGGCAATGAATCGACTTGTTTGTCAGAGATTAGCTCCATCCGCGCCTCTACGTGCCAGACTGTGCCAGGGGCCAAGTCCAGCTCAAAGGTGATTCGCCCGTTAGCCAAATGAGCGGCCGAGCCGCAGGCCAGCACCCGATAAATGAATTGACGGTAGAAATCGCGATTGCTATAGGATACTGTCAGCGCTTGCCCTTTCTCTGCCCAGGCAGTTAAAACCCGGCCGCGCCTGACAAATTTATGGGAACGAACCTCAAAAATGTCAGCAAAATCGCATCTTAGCGCAATCTCCAGATTGAACCGAGCGCGAGTGGCACCATAGTTTGCCACCGCCAGATTTTCACAAATTCCCTCGCCGATCTCTCTATCGATCGTCAAGGCCAGGGTGCCGGAGGCGACCGGCCCATCCTCAGTTTCAAAAGTAGGGTTGGTCAGATAAATGCGAGCGGCGTAATAAGAGACTGCACTGGAGGAGATGCGCTGCCAGCGCTCGCCGTTGGCGGAGATAGCATAATAACTAACAAAGCGGGTGTCATTGCTAAAAACACCCTGCTCACTATCTGCGGCAATTTCGCCCCCTAGATCGCTGACCATAAAAGTGTTGCCTTGATTTATGGTCAGAACTGGCGGTCCAACACTAATTTCAATTGGCATAAAAACCTGTCCTTGTCAGCAAAGAGCTCGCCACCCACCACTCATCCGGACCGGATCGCACAGGGAAATTATCCCGCCTCCCATCATTTGAACGAATAAACGGGCCTGCCAATTTCAGCTAAGGATGAAAAGTCCGCTGTCGGCACCGATGCCTGCGTCCGAGCCCAAGATGCAACCGGCAACGACGAGGTCGAATGTGGAACAAAGTTCTGCCTAGACAGCTCTTTACAATTGCAAACTAAATATTATGATATGTTAAGTATCAGGAGAAGGTGATTATGCCAGTATTTGCCGATACCAAGCAGCTTTACAGCGTCATGCATGAGCTTTGGGAACAGATCAAAGCCGACAAGCAAATGTCTGATGAGCTACTCAAGTCTCGGCTGATTGTTCGCTTCCATTACCGAGATCCGGAAGGCTATGTCACTGTCGATGGCAGTGACGGCAGGGAGATTAAGGTAGTGATGGGCGACTGCGACCGGGAGCCGATCGTGGAGATGTCGATGAAATCGGACGTCGCCCATGCGTTCTGGTTGGGCCGGGAGAATCCGGCGGTGGCCTTACTGACTGGCAAAATGGCTTCTAAAGGCCCGGTAAACAAGGCGTTGGCCTTGTTACCGGTGGTCAAGCCAGCATTTCAAATCTACCCGCACATAGTGCAACGTCAAATCAAGAATTCCGCCTGAGTCCGCTGACTGGGCTGAGCTGCTTGCCGGGGCCAGCACCACGGGCAGTGCAGTTCCCATACACTGGATCTGACCAAAACCAGCAGGCAACCATCGCTTCTGTCTTCTTGGCAATAAGGAAGCAGAAGCGTTCCTCGTCAAAAGATTAAGAAGAAACTGATTACGTGCTGTTTAGCACGGAAAAATTTGAAACTGGCTATATAATTAGCGCTCGTCAACGGTTTTCTTGAATAGAGCATGTCGACTTATTTGCTTGAGATTGGCACGGAGGAACTTCCGGCTGGATATATATTGGAAGCCCAGGCCGCGATCAAAGCGTTGACTGCTGAAGCTCTAAAAAATGCCCATTTAGACTTCGAAACGATCACTTGCCTGAGCACACCTCGCCGGCTTGCTCTTTTAGTTTCCGGCTTAGCCTCAAAACAAGAGACCACGACAAAGAAGGTGAAGGGCCCGCCGGTTCTATCCAGCTTTAACGAGGACGGCAGCGCTAAACCATCTGCCAGCGGCTTTGCAGCCAAACATGGATTGACTGTCGCCCAGCTCGCCACTGAGAATCAGGGCGGCACCGAATATTTAGTGGCCAATGTTGTTACCGAAGGAAAGCCAGTAGCGTCAGTGTTAGCAGACCTGATACCAAGTGTAATTTCTCAACTATCGGGTGAACGCATGATGCGCTGGGGATCTTCTGATTTCAAGTTTTCTCGACCAATCCGCTGGCTAGTATCACTTTTGGACAGCGAGGTCATCCCGTTCACGATCAATGGTGTAGTAGCTGACAGAAAGTCGTTTGGACACCGGATTCTTAGTCCGGGTGCCATTTCCATCAAAAGCCCAGCAGTCTACGTCGATGAATTGAAGAAAGCGTCGGTGCTTGTCGATCCAAAGGCACGTCAAAAGATAATTGAGACGGAGGTAAACGAGTTAGCGCGACAAGCAGGCGGTAGGGCGCGCTTTTTATCTCCCCCCTTGTTGGATGAAGTGGTCAATATCACCGAATGGCCAAAAGCGATTGTTGGCGATTTCGCTGAAGAATATCTCGATTTGCCAGGCACTCTGATCGAAACTATTATGGTTCATCATCAGAAATATTTCCCTGTGGAAAAATCTACAAGCGGCGAGAGTCTGAACAAAGGCCTTACAACTAGCCGACTTTTGCCTAACTTTATCGCCGTCGCCAATAATGGATCGCCAAGCGCGGCAAACAAGATCAAGCAAGGTAACGAGCGAGTTCTACGGGCAAGACTGGCGGATGGCCGCTTCTTCTATTTTGATGATCAAAAATTGAAATTAAGCGAACGGAAAAACGCCCTCGCCCAATTAACTTTTCAAGAAGGGTTGGGCAGTTATCTGGATAAGATAGACCGGCTGGTTAAAGCGATCAACAAACTGTCAGCCGAACTAAATCTGGATGCCGGTCTGACGAAGTGTTTAGTTCAAGTAGTGACCTTGTGCAAATGCGACTTAGTCACCAATCTGGTGCGTGAACTGCCGGAACTTCAGGGACACGTCGGCGCCTGGTACGCCGAGCGAGAGGGCGAATCGCCGGATGTAGTGAGAGCGATTGCCTCGCATTATGCGCCGCGCTTCAATGATGATCCGATTCCGGCAGATACAGCCGGCCAATTTGCTGCATTGATCGATAAAACAGATAATTTGGTAGGACTGTTCGCTATCGGTAAAAAACCGAGCGGATCTAGCGATCCCTTTGCGCTCAGACGGCAAGCCCAGGGATTAATCGATATTCTCATGACAGGACTGAGTGCATACACGATCGATCTGGTGGCCGTGATTGAGGAGTTGATTGTTCTTTATCAGCCATGGCTCGCCAAGTCGAAGAAAGCACTAACGCCTGAGAGCATCCGTTCGGAAGTTTGTGACTTTCTCATGGTCAGGGTGCGAGGCAATCTGGCAGCGATCGCCAACAAGAAAGAGGTGGTCGATGCTGTTGCTTCGACGACGATGGTTCTTCGCAATATTCCTGATGCCGTCAAACGCGTACAAACTATTAACGAATTGGTTAAATCTGAGAAAGGAATTGAACTTATTCGAGCTGGTGTACGTATAGGAAATATATTGAAGGAGGAAATTGCCGACCCGGTGAATGAGACGTTATTCAGCCAAGAGGAAGAAAAGCAGCTCTGGCAAGCATTCAGGCAGAATTTTGCACAGCTGCCGAAAAATGGCGACCAGGGAGACGATCGCGCGTACAGTTTCTTGATTGATCGACTGCAACACTTGGCTAAACCGATAGACAATTTCTTTGACAACGTAATGGTTAACGATCAAGACATTGCTAAACGCAAGAATCGACATGCTTTGCTGGGGACGATCAATAAGCAATTCCAAACGATTGCTGACTTTCCTAAGTTGCAACCCTTGATTCCCTAAACGCATGTTGCCAAGCGCTAAAAAAGGAGTCCTGGAGCCCAGGTTAATCAAGTAATGACTGCACATCACAGCGACAAAAGAAAAAGAGCAAACGACAGGCATGGCAAGAAAGCGCGAACAAATCTTGTCCTGGCTTTAATTTGTCTCTTGTCGTTTTTAGCTCATCCATGGCCGTCATCGGCAATTACCGAAATTCCAGAGCCTAGTTTAAAGATACCGCCTATGGTGCCTGAAGATTCTGTCAGCACTTATGTACCCTCACAATCAGCGCCTGGTAAAGGACTGGCAGTCAACATAATCTATCCTAAGAAGCCCCGTTACCCTGATGGAGCTCCAGTGGCAGTGGTTGCACCGGGAGGCGCCGCCGCAGACGGTCTGAGCTTTGAAATGCACGCAGCCCAAGTCGGTTTCATCGAAGTTCGATTCGCGTTTCCCGGCGGCCGTCATGGCAGATTCAACTCCAGCGGATTTTACGACTACCGAGGCATTAATTCCCAAATGGCACTGCGCGATGTTCTGCTTTTTGCCGCCGGCAAAATTACAGACAGCGAAGGGCGCAAGATTTATGACCTGGTGCCGGTCAAAATATCTAAAGACAACATCGGCCTCGTCGGTTGGTCAAACGGCGGGAATGTAGCGCTTGTAACAATGTACAGGTACGCCGATCAATTGCCGTTCATTGCCTGGATCGGGTTTTATGAGAGTCCGTTGGGCTCAATGTTTTTCCCGCCGAACTTAGGTGGTGAGCACGATCTGGTTTACAACAAGCATTATCGTCAAGGCAGTTGTGCCACCGGCGACTGTCTGGTGGACTACAGAAATCTGCGTTACGATCCCTACATTTATCGCACGCCGGGGGAACATCAAAAAAGAGGCGAAAGTGAGATTCCCGGTGTCATTTTCTTTGATGAGAACGGCAACAAGAAATGGGATGAATCAATCGAATTCGCTTTTTCGTGGGCTTCCGACGTGGGGCTGGACAAACAGATCTATCCACCGGACGTCACCGCTGCCTTAGAGCGCTCCTTAGTTTTCGTCGAAGACGTAAGAATCACGCCCAAGCGCAGGATCGTCAAACCAGCTCCGGGCGGTTTGCAAGCAGTGTTGCTACCGAAAGATCCAGACACCATTCCTATCGATCCGCTCGCTTCTCCAGACCGTATCACGAGCATGAGTGTTAGCGCGGCGACAGACAAGTTCGCTTATGCCATAGACAGACCGGCCATCATCCCGCCGGCTGCCAGGACTCGCAAATATTACTTCCGGCCGCTCAGCCCGCTGCAGGAGGCGATGGTCAAGCGCGTCGAGAACGGCTTAAAGCCCGAGCCAACTCAGGAAGAACTGAATAAGGCGCGCGGTAACGCCATCACGGTTAGCGAGACCACGAGCGGAGAAGTGCAGAAAAAGGCTGCCGGCAACAGCGACTCTACTAAGATTGCCAGCGCCGACGATGCCGCCGACAACAGCGAATCTACTAAAATTGCCAGCACCGACGCTATCGCCGATAACGGCCAATCCGTTAACCAATCCAGTAATAAAATGGGCGGTGCCTACACTGCCGCCGACAACGACCAGAGTGCAGAAGCATCCGCTTCTGCAAATCCGACCACCGCCCAAACTAGCTCGGCCAGTAGTTCGGCCAGCGGTCAGGCAGCGGCAGGCAGCGGCCAAAGCACATCGGCAAAAACAAACTCTTCTTCTGGATCAACTCAGGCTAATAGCTCCGGGCAGCCACTGAGCGCCGGCTGGCCTAAACCGGTGATCGCGCTCAGTCCAAGCACCAAATATCACATGCGCCATCCGATCGCCACTGTCGCACCGAAGCCTCACCGCCACGTCGATCCGGCGATCTATAAGAAAATGGTGGCATGGCCTGATTGCATTGCTACGTTAAAGGAATCGGAAGCATATTTTGAAGAGCGTGATGGTTCCTTGTACATCGCCAAAGTCGCCGAAAAATATCCCAACCTTCTCGTTTTAGTTTTCGCCAGCGAAGTAGATCATCTGCAAAGACAGCCGGATCATCCTCATATCGCTTTGCAATATAATGCCTGGCTTTCCAATAAAGTTCGCTGGCTCAGGCTCAATCCGGACCGCATGTACATGGCCGCCGTATCCGGCATGAACAAAGGCAATTTTAAAAACAACCAACCAGGCTCTCCGATCGATGCCTCCGAAATTGCGCTGTTTCTGGAGAACGAGGGCGTCGTACCGGATTATGTGTACATGGAAGGTGTGATCGCCGAACTGGCAGATCGTAAAAGGACTAAAAACCTACATGGATCTTTGACCGACGTGCTCTGCTCATATAACAATGGCAGTATGCCGACGCCGCCAGCTACCGCGGCCAAGAAATAACAGATGAACAAACAACGTGACGACCTCGGTCGGAAGCACTGACTGAAAAGAAATTTGACAATGCAAACTATGTTAGGATCATGAAAGAGTTAATTTGAGGCGTAATCATGCTGCAAAGTCCGGTAGACATAGCGCTGGTCGCAGGTGTGCTGCTTCTCCTTTTTGGCCCGAAAAAGTTGCCAGAACTAGGCAAGGCAATCGGTTTGGGCATCGGTAACTTTAAACGTGGTCTCCTTGACGCCCAAGACGAAATGAAGTCGGCGATCAAAGAGGAACCGGCTCAAACCAAGATAGCGAGCTCAACAGGGGTTAGCGGTGTTGACAGTAAAGCGACTGGCGGTGCCGGTGCCGCTGAAACTTCTCCAGAAGCAGAAAAATTCTCATCGAAGACAGAGGAAAGTCCTGCCGGCTAGCTGGTAATGCCAAAATTCGAGGTTATTTCCAAGTTCAAACCAGCCGGTGACCAACCCAAAGCAATCGCCCAATTAAAAGCCGGCCTTTTGCGTGGTCATCGCTATCAGACCTTGTTAGGCGTAACAGGTTCAGGCAAAACAATGACCATGGCCCAGGTCATTCAAGAAACACAGAAGCCGGCGCTCATTTTAGCTCACAACAAAACACTGGCAGCTCAACTAGTGAATGAGTTCCGGGAGTTTTTTCCGGGTAACGCAGTCGAATACTTCATCAGTTATTACGACTACTATCAGCCTGAATCTTATATTCCATCCACCGACACATATATCGAAAAAGAGGCAAGCATCAACGACGAAATCGATCGCCTGCGTCACTCTACGACACGCTCCTTGTGGGAACGCAGTGATGTGATTGTAGTCGCTTCAATCAGCTGCATTTACGGTCTCGGTGTGCCGGAGCGATATCTTTCGGCAGCGATCGAACTGACCGCTGGTCAGACCAAAGAGCGGCAGGAGCTGTTAAAAGAGCTGGTGCGTATTCACTACGAGCGCAACGACATGGTCGTTGAGCGTTCACGATTTCGGGCCCGTGGAGATGTTGTGGAAATCTATCCTTCTTATGAAGAGCGAATCACAAGAGTGGAATTCTTCGGCGATGAGATCGAACGGCTGGCCATTGTCAATCCCACCACCGGCGAGATCGAATCCCTTCCCGAGGTGGTGCGCATTTACCCAGCCAAACATTATGTCGCCGACGAATTAGAACTGGACAATGCCATCGCTCAGATTGAAATTGAGCTGGATGAGAGATATCGTGAACTTACCTCACAGGGCAAGCTGGTAGAGGCTCAACGGTTAACACAACGTACGCGTTTCGATATCGAAATGTTGCAAGAGGTCGGATATTGCAACGGTATCGAAAACTATTCCAGAATTCTGGAAGGTCGGGCACCAGGGCAGCCACCACAGACTCTGGTCGATTATTTCGTGCGCAAATTCGGCCAAGACGGTTTTCTTACATTCATCGATGAATCGCACGTCACATTGCCCCAACTGCAGGGCATGTATATGGGCGATCGCTCGAGGAAGGATACATTAGTCGACTTCGGCTTCCGTTTGCCCTGTGCCAGGGACAATCGACCTTTAACCAGTAAGGAATTTTGGTCTAAAGTTGGTCAAACAATTTTTGTTTCAGCGACGCCTGGCGACCGCGAAGCCGAGCTAAGCGAAAATGTCGTCGAGCAGATCATCCGGCCGACCGGACTAGTTGATCCGGAAGTGGACATTCGTCCTATTCAGGGACAAATTGACGATTTGATCAGAGAGATCAAAGAGCGCGCGCAAAAGCAGGAGCGGGTGCTCGTCACGACGTTGACCAAACGGATGGCCGAAGATCTGACCGAGTATCTGCAAGAGATAGGTGTCCGCGTGCGCTGGTTGCATAGTGATATCGTCGCCCTGGAGCGGATCGCCCTTTTGCGAGATCTGCGTCTGGGCGCATTTGACGTCCTGGTGGGTGTCAATTTGCTGCGAGAAGGGTTGGACTTGCCCGAAGTTAGTCTGGTGGCCATTATGGAAGCCGATAAGGAGGGTTTCTTGCGGGGCGAACGGGCTTTAATCCAGACGATTGGGCGCGCGGCAAGGAATGTAGCCGGTCAGGTAATAATGTATGCCGAACATCGCACCGACTCGATGAAAAAAGCGTTGGACGAGACAAACCGCCGGCGTGAGAAGCAAATGGCCTATAACGTTGAAAACAACATCACACCGACAACAATAGTCAAAGAGACAGCTAATAGTCTTCTGGAGGCCCTGCGTGGAAAGCCTGAATCCTGGGTTGAATCAGCGACTGAAACCGGTATCAACGGTGAAATAAAGACGATCGATGGTAGAAAGATCAACATGCCGCAGGTGATCAAAAAGCTGGAAAAAGAGATGAAGAATGCCGCGAAGAATCTCGACTATGAGCGAGCAGCTGAGATTCGCGATCAGTTAAAAGTTCTACAGGATGAGGCGGCACGACACAGGCAAAGGCAGTAGCGGCGCCATTGCCTGCCTATTTCGTATTTACACTAGTTAGTCGTTAAAGTCGCTTAACAAGATGCGCACTGGTTAGATCGCGCACTTATACTAGGCTCGCAGCCGTTGCCAAGCAATTGGTTGCACAAGTTGCGTGAGGAAACCAGAACAATCAGGCATTGCTTCCGATATATATCTTTCGAGATTGCCAGCAAAAGCTTATGGAAGTATGTAGATTCTTCGCCGTTTAAACTTCCGCAAATATGATACTGCCGCGGAGTTGCTCCTGAAAACTCTAAAACCGTTCATCCACTGCACATAGGTCCGCCTCGGGGACAATAAATAATAAGTCGCCAGGGATGAATTAAGAGATTTCTCATAAGCAGCGCTCTGCTATGTAAGGCGCGGAATTCGGCCCAGTCAGACCCAAAATCACGAGGCACCTATGGCTAAAGCAAAATCTGGAGACAGCGAACGCGTAGTTGGTTCCATGCTCGTCGAAGACGAGAACATGGCGAAACGCAATGAGCTTGAAGAGCTCGATCTTATCGATGAGTCTGATCAGTTCACGATCATTGATGACGAGGAAGATCACATTGACGATGATGATGAACCGGTCGAGTTACCTTCAAGCAGAGAGATCGCTACCGAAGACTCGGTTCGTCTATATCTAAGAGAAATCGGTCGCATTCAACTTCTGAAACCAGACGAAGAGATCGAATTAGCGAGAAAGATCTTACAGGGCGACATGATCGCCAAGCGCAAGCTGGTCCAAGCGAACCTCAGACTGGTTGTCTCCATAGCCAAGAAATACATAGGTAGAGGTCTATCCTTCCTCGATCTGATTCAGGAAGGCAATCTCGGCTTGATCCGGGCGTCGGAAAAGTTCGATCATGAGCGGGGCTATAAGTTCTCAACTTACGCTACCTGGTGGATCAGACAAGCGATCACCAGAGCTCTGGCTGACAAATCGCGAACGATCCGTGTGCCTGTGCATATGGTCGAAACGATCAATAAGCTGAAGAAAGTGACACGGCAGTTGGCTCAGGAGCTAAACCGTAAACCGACGGAACAAGAACTGGCTAAATCAATGGATGTTTCATTGGTCAAACTGCATGAGATTATCAAAGCAGCCAAAGAACCAATCTCTCTGGAAACACCAATCGGCAAGGAAGAAGATTCTCGTCTGGGTGACTTCATCGAGGATGCTGAAACTGACCGGCCGGAAACCACAGTGACTCACGAGCTTCTTCGTCAGGATCTGGCCAGAATGCTCAATGAGCTGACGCCTAGAGAGCGAGATGTTTTGCGATTGCGCTTCGGTCTCGATGACGGCAGGCAGAGGACGCTGGAGGAAGTCGGCCAACTCTTCGCTGTCACTCGCGAACGCGTCAGACAGATAGAATTCAAGGCCTTAAGGAAACTCAGGCAACCTGGGCGATCTTCTCGGCTAAGAGAATATCTCTAAAAATTCAAAAATAAGCCCGAGTCGAAAACGGCTCGGGCTTTCTTCTTTAGTTCCGTATTCCGTATTCCATAATATAGGATTAGCCCAGATGGAGAGACCTTGAGTTATTCAGACGACTACTCCTCCCCGACGGCGCCGCTCTCGGGTGACGAGACAGGAAAAATTTTCTCAAGAGCAAAGGCAGCCCAGGAATCGCCAACCAAGAACCAGCGTGTTGTCGATACTCAATCTGGTTTTCTCGTTCTGGTCCGTCAGTCTAAGTCACGCATCGCCCTCTCTTTCAAGCGTCGCGTTGGCACACCGCCGACAAGCTCACTGACACTGACGCCTGACGAATCGCTGAAATTGTCGATAATTCTTGCCGACTATGCTCACGACGAAGGCGATAAAGACGATAAAGACTATAGAGGATTGTCATCGCTCATTGCTGACCAAACCAGGCATGACGGAGGCACGTTCGACAGCAAACGAAAACGTCAAAACTTAAAGTCACACGGGACAAACGAGAACCTCAAGCGGGTGGCACTGGTAACCTTAATCGGTTTGCCCATCGTCATTCTGGGCACCATACTCAGTATCAATAAAGCTTTTTATCGTTCAGTCACGCCTTCCAGTCACACTGCCGAGACAAGCGATCTGCAATCAGCAACTCCGCTGGCTGAGCCGGCCGTGGACAAATTCGCTCGCTCCTTTGTTTCTGAGATGCTCGATTTCAATCCAAGCACATACCATTCTGCTCAAATCCAAGCCATGTCCCGTATGACACCAAAAGTGCTCGATAAATATTGGCGCGAGACCAATTTCCCA
>CAWICA010000002.1:0-104271 GCA_963834525.1 Bryobacterales bacterium | reverse complement strand
GCCCTGGACATCCCCGGCGGCCTGGCGCCGCGGGCGCTGCGCGACATCGAGGCGGGGCAGGCGGCGGGCCGATTCACCGTGCTCGATGCCGAGATCGCGCTCAGCGCGGCGGCCGGAGGGCTGCTCGGGTTGCTGCGGATGTGCCGACAGCACCCCGATCGTGTCACGGAGGCCACGGTCGATCAGCTCGCCGAGGCCGAGCTGCGCCTGCTCGGCGTCCCGCCCTACCAGCCGCCTATCAGCTGCGGGTGTGGGGACCAACGGCAACAATCTACTGACGCCACTGGCGCCACCAAGCCAATCAGAACACGACCTCCACTCACGCAATTCTAAATCATGCTGTCACACCAGCAACCGCGGACAGGACTGCGGCAAATAACCAAGCCCAGGTGCACGCTCCAACGGCGGCGCATACTCAGCTTAAGACGGAACGCTCGATCCTAAGAAGAAACCATAATCTGGTATCCATCGGTAAAGGATCTTCGCGGTGGTAAAGATACCGTTTATTACGCCGTCTACTTCTCTATTATATAGATCGCTTCAGTTTTCTCAACGGCGCAGTTAGCTTCCAGGAAGTGCTTGCTTTCAACTGATCGGCTTCTGCTTGCAACTTTTCAATTTTTTCTTGCAATAGTTCGATCTGTTCCGCTCAATCGCTGAATATCTCTTGATCCGGCAATTTGCGCTTCATTCTGTCGTCTCTCAATTTCTTGCCAGCCAAAGCTCTTTTCGGTTACGTATTTGAGCAAATGACAGGCTAATCGGCGAAATGCTTCCGGCTCGTCATTTTTGAAATTGTCACCTGGTTTTGTTTTGTCCCAGTCAACAGGCACTGGAAAATCGTTGTAGGAAATATTACGAACATACATTGCGTGTCCCATTTTTTTTATCAAGCCCTGAATGGCGAAGTTCCAGAGTTCGTCCTTGCTCACGCCATCTTCTAGAAGATAGGCGCCGAAACTATCGATGAGACGTACGTGGTCTGAAGCAAAGGACATGTCAGCCAGAGTGCTGATTGTCGTTGTTTCAGTGTGGATACGATAGCGAAGTAGCGGCTCGGCGATGTAAAAGAAGTCGCCCTTTCTAATAAGCGTAAAGCAAACTCGGCATCTTCACTGTGGTTGTAAGCCGGGTTAAAGCCAGCATCCGCATCTCTTTTACGGAACATAATTTGGGAGGTGTTACCGGTCCGATTATAAAACTCCCTCAGGTAAAGCTTGATCATGTCGCGTCCGGGGAACAGCCCGGACTGCGGGAATTTTTGGTCGACGCCTGTCTCTTTGCCGTCCTCATCAATATGTCGGCGGGCAACAGAGACTAAACTAACCGTTGAATGTTCCTGGAAGGCGTTGAGCATTATCTCTAAGCAATTTGACTCTAGGGCATCGTCTTGGGCGTAAGTTTTGATATATTCGCCGCGACAGCGGCCAAAGGTCGCTACCTGATTGCGTACATAGCCTAGATTTGTTTCGTTGAATGTGACTGTGACACGAGGATCTTGTTTGGCATACGATTGCAGAAGTTCCTTCGTTCCATCTTTGGATGAGTCATCACCGATGACTAATTCCCAATCAGGCATTGTCTGATTGAGAACACTTTCAATTGCTGCGCCGAGAAACTTAATTCCGTTGTAAGTGGGGAGGACAATCGAAATGCGCGGCTCGTGCTCAGTCACTTTCATCCTCATCAGAACATTTTCTTGGTCCAGGTCTTGGGTGTTTTCTCGTTGATGATTTCGAGATCGAGGTGATAGCGGAAGCGCCTGGTACCATGCTCCTTGATGTAATCAATCATTTGTTGCAAGCCGTCTTTCAAGGTGACTTTTGTTGAGTAGTTAAGAAGCTTTCTTGCCTTATCTGCCGAGCATGTAGCGAGCTCCACTTCCTGTGGGCGGCCGGGAACATAGATAGGCTTAAGATCGAAGCTAATTAGCTCGGCAATTGTTTCGGGCCAATTTGTTGATGGTGATGAAGTCTTCGTCCGGACCAATATTGATAATTTCGCCAAGAATGTTATCGCGGAAGACCATTTCCTTAAGACAGTAAATATCGTCATCGACGAAAGAGAAGCAGCGCTTCTGATTGCCATCTCCGTAAATGATCGGTTGTCGACCCTGTAGCATCAGATTGATCATGATTGAGGCTACATTGCGATAGGGATCGTCAAATTTTTGGCGCGGACCAATGATGTTATGTGGCACGGCGATTACGTATTCGACGCTATGTATTTCGCAAAGATTGCGCAGAATGTTTTCAGCAGCAAGCTTGGCTATGCCGTAGGGATCCTGGGGCTGGGGAACGAAGCTCTCCTTAAAAGGCACTTCATTTGTCCCATAGCGAGCCATCGATGAGCAAAAGATAATTCTCTTGACGCCATTGGCGATGGAGGCGCTAATCAGTGAGGCAGAGCCGGTAACGATATTTTCGACGATCAAATGCGGCGAAAATACAGACAGGCCCTCGTAGGCAGTGGCGGCAGCGTGAAAAACTACGTCACATCCTTTGGTGATTTTGAGCATCGAATTGCGGCGGCAAATGTCGTATTGATAAAAATCGGCTTCCGGCGGGACATTGATCAACTCGCCACCGATCAAGGTGTCGCAGCCGATAACCTCATGCCCATCCCGGAGAAAGTGTTCTGCCAGATGGCTTCCCAAGAAGCCGGCAATGCCTGAAATGAAAATTCGCATCGATCCCCACTACAAAAAATTGCCGTTGCCAACGAGATTTATCCTTATCTCGATTGCCGACCCGTAGATCCTATCAAACTTTTGTCAACCTCCTGAGGGGTTGCGCATAATAGCAAAGGCAAAAAGCAAGGGCCGCCAGGCCTCATTAACGAGTATCCACTCGAGACGCAGCGGTACCGCCATTTTCTTTTCCTGCGGTGGATATCTGATTCGTGTTGGAGAAAAGTTTTTTTAGCAAACGTATTCTCAGCAACGCATCGGTTACCCTCCCGGCTACCCGGTAGGTGATGCGTGATTGCACAGCATGTAACGACTGTTTAGTGGCATCGAGTTGCTTTTGTAATATCAATTGATTCTCTTCGAGGAGCTTAACTTTCTCGCGCGCTTGTTTTAGCTCTTCCTCTAAAACAGTCTTCTCACTGGCAGCTTGTTCTTTCGCCTCAGCTAGTTCGATGGAGCAGCGAATAAAGGATGTAGTGCACAGCCGCAACATCTTCAATAGTTTGTCTGATGATAGATCGAGCTGCCATGATTTTGCGTCAGCGCCGGTCTCAATCGAATTGTAGTCACAACGTAGTTGAAATTTTCTGATTTTTGAGACCCAGAAAAGTCCTTTTCGATACACTAATTCGTTGAGCGAAGTGGTTTGTCCGTTTGAATCGGCCAGCTCATTGCCGTATGTCGAAGCCAGCATCAATATGTCTGTCCAAAAGGAAAGATCCTCAAGGGCCCGGAAAGATTCGGAACCGAGGTGCCTGCGAAAAGAAGATAGAGCATCAGAAATATAATAGAGATCGCTCTTGCCCAAAACGCGAAACCAATACTCAACGTCTCCGTAGAGTCGATAGTTCTCGTCGAATCCCTGGCCGCTCGAGGCGTTTCGAAACATCACTGTGCAGGGCTCACCGATCCAATTAACGAATGTGGCCATGTTGCCTTTGATCGTCTCGTTGGCTGTCAATTTGGTATCGGTATCGAATTGTCGTTCCAGCGAGAGAAGATTTCCTTGGCCATCAATGATATTTCTTGCTGAGGTTACGAGCGAGACATCTCGATGTTCGTTGAAAATTTGCATCATGCGACTCAGGCAGTTCTTCTCAATTAAGTCGTCCTGAGCGAAAGGCTTGATATAAGTACCTTTAGCTCGCCTGAGGCATTCGTTATAGTTACCAAAAAGCCCGAGTTGTTTGCTTGTTTTCCAGGCAGATATCCTTGCATCCTGCTTGGCATAGCGTTCAACAATGCTCCAACTGTCATCAGTTGAGCCGTCATCTGATATCAGGAGCTCAAAGTTCTGAAAATCTTGATCCAGTACGCAATTTATCGCCTGCTCCAAGTATTTGGCGCCGTTAAAAATGGGCAAGCAAACCGAAACAGCAATTTTATCGTACATCAGTTTTTCCAGCGGAGCCCGAGTTAAGGGGACGAAGGCAGATTTATTCTCGGCTTAGCGATTATGATGTCATCTGTGCAGACACTTTACCAGCGGTCTTTAGCAATAGGTTGTGAAGCCCCGCTTCAATGTGAAGAAAGTCCGCCCGAGCTCGGCAAGCTGATTTGGATTTAAGTTATCGGAAGTCAAGTTATGCGAACATAGCGCGGACAGGCACTGTCTGAACATTTTCTATCTGAACATTTTCTATCTGAACATTTTCTCCGATATAATTCCATTCTCTGATTAAGGCGCTTTCAGAATGAATTTCCGGCTCCCTACTTGGCTCCCACCCTGGCGTAAGTTGTCCTATAGCCGGCAGTCTCAATTGCCGGAGGTGCCGGCGAAATCAGCGCCACCGCCACATAGATTCCTTCCGTTTGACGAATTATTTTACGGCAGCCAGGCGGATCTCCCTCTTGCCGCCAATGCTTTTGAACATTATGTATCTGTGGGTGACGCTATTGGATTGAGACCGCATCCACTGTTCGATTCTCGATTTTATCTCGGTCAACTGTCAGGCAAGCGGCCAACTGGTATGACTTTGCTCGAACATTATCTTGACTCAGGTGAAGAGCAAGGACTGAATCCACATCCATTATTTGATGTTCGCTTTTACAAAAAACAACTGGCTCTTAGCCAACCGGTCGAGTCTGCTTTAGTCCATTACCTGACAGAAGGGTGGAAGCGCGGATTTAAGCCTCATCCTACTTTTGATCCACTCTATTATTTGACCGCCAATGCCGATGTCAGAGCAGCGCAAGTCGAGCCGCTATGCCACTATATACGGTGTGGTGATCAAGAAGGTCGCCAGCCCAATCCCTATTTCGACACGGTTTATTACAGGCAATATTGCGGTCAACTAAGCCAGTATGAGACAGCTCTGGAGCACTATTTGCAATACGGTCGTCACGACAGAATGCGACCTAACCGAGCTTTTGACCAGGACTTTTATCTCTTTCAGAATCCAGATGTCGCCGTTTATGAATATGGTCCGTTCGCTCATTACTGTCAAATCGGTGCCAAAGAGAATCGCTGTACGGTGCCGCCAGGAATAGCCATGTCTAATCCCTTGGATGATGATGAATTTTGCCAAGGGCAAGAGATAGCGCCAGTGCCCAAGGCTCCTTCGGCCGACGATTGGCAAAAGCTAGCGACTGAACGGGCCCGGCAATCAGAGGCAAGCGCTAACGACAGCAGTTTGTTGAGTGAGGGCAAGCCTGTTGTCACTGTGATCGTTCCCGTCTATCGAGACAAGGAATTATCTTTAGCTTGCGTCTACTCTGTGTTACAAGCGGCATCAAGCTTGCCATATCAATTGATCGTCATTGACGATGCTTCACCGGAGTCTGAGCTTAGTTTTGAACTTGATCTATTGGCTAAATTGCAATTGTTCAAGTTGATTCGAAATGAGGAAAATCTTGGTTTCGTGCGTTCTGTGAACAAAGGTTTTGCCGCTTCATCCTCGACAGACATCGTTCTTTTGAATTCCGATGCGATCGTTTTTGATGGCTGGCTGGACAGGCTCACGGCGGCTGCTCACTCTCATCCTCAGATAGGAACTGTGACGCCATTAAGTAACAATGCGATCATCTGTAGTTATCCAAAGTTCTTGCAGAACAACGACAAGAAGTTGGAAATTGAATACCGGGATCTCGATGGTATCGTCGCCCGACTGCACGCAGGCAAAATTGTAGATATTCCAACCGCTGTTGGCTTTTGCATGCTAATCAAACGTGAATGTCTTGCGGATGTGGGAGCCTTTGATCAAGAAGCTTTTGGCAAAGGCTATGGCGAGGAAAATGACTTTTGTCTTAGAGCCACTGCGCGCGGCTGGCGAAACGTCTTGGCGGCGGATGTTTTCGTTCGTCATATTGGTAACGCATCGTTTGGTGCGGACAAGAACATCCACCTGGAACACGGCGAAAAGGTGATACGGGAGCGCTACCCATTCTATGAAAAGCTGATCGATGATTTTTGCAAAATTGATCCGGTGGCGTCGGTGCGGCAACAAATTGATCTAGCGCGTGCTGTACCGGCGAAATTCGATCGCTCGATCTTGCTATTTGGCCACCGTTTAGGCGGAGGGGTTGAGCGCCACACATTGGACCTGGCGGAACGTTGGCAAGCATTGGGCGTGCGGGCATTTATTATTCGCCCTTCCAGAAAGGCGGCTGAGATCGGCGAAGTCTATTGTCTAGATACAGGACTTTTGCCCAATATCAAGATCGATATGAGCGCGCCCTGGCCACAAACAGAGGAATTGTTGAAAGCTCTCAAAGTCGGCCACATTCATTTCAATCAGCTAGCGTGTTATGGACCGAGAGTAAAAGATTGGGTGGAAATGGTATCGGTCAACTGTGACGTGCCGATTGATTTCAGTACGCACGATTATGCTGTCATCTGCCCGCGGGCCAATTTTATCGACGGCAGCGGCATATACTGCCGGGAACCGGATCAGTCCAGCTGCCAGACATGTATCGACGCTAACGGCAGCGCCTACGGACGAGTGAACGTCAGCACATGGCGGGCTGATTTTCAAAGGCTACTAAAGAGAATGCGAGCAGTAATCGTCCAGAATCCGGACGTGTTGGCTAGATTCGCCTCCCGTTTTGACGGACTAAACTTAATTATGCAACCGTATCCGGAGAAACTTCCCGCAGTACCCTTACCGATCAAGAGACGGAGCGTTGATGAGCCGTTGAAAGTAGCGGTGATCGGAGCGCTTGCTCTCAACAAAGGCCGAGATGTGGTCATCGCTTGCGCTCAAGACGCCTGTGAACGCAGGTTGCCACTGCACTTTGTCATTGTCGGAGGAAGCACTGATGAGGCTGTTCTTGGCAAATTGCCTAACGTGTCGATAACCGGTCCTTACCAGGAAGATAAGGTGATGGATGTCATAGATCGCATCGGCTGTCACGCATCTTTCTTTGCCTCTGTATGGCCAGAGACATTTTCCTATACATTGAGCATTGCCATGTGCGCTAATCTCTACCCATTCGCCTTTGATCTGGGTGCAATTGCCAATCGTCTTAAGCAAATCAATTGGGGAACGCTTTTTCCCATTGACTGGATGAAGCAGGCAGGCAAGATCAACGACCAGATTCTCGATACGAAATTGGTCTCTCTGGCGGCGGTTCATGGGGAAGACTACAGAGCGCTGGCTGAGGAATATTATCAACTACCAGCTGGTTTCATTCAGCAACCATGGCGTGACTTATATAAGTCCAGATCTGATCAGCCGGATCATGATAACTCCGAACAACTAGTAGCATTCGCTCAAAGGTAATGATGCCTGAAGTATCAATCTGCTTGCCAGTTTATAACGGTGTCAATTATCTGTCCCAGGCTATCGATAGCGTTTTGGCGCAAACTTATTCAGACTTTGAGCTGCTCATTGCTAACGATCGATCGACTGACGAGACAGAGCAAATCATTGCGTCATATGCGGACAAAGATACTCGCATCAAGCATTGGATAAACGAGCGAAACTTGAAGTTATTTGGCAATTACAATGAATGTATGAGGCGTGCGACCGGCAAATACATAAAACCGTTTGCCCACGACGATCTTCTTAGACCGGATGCTATAGAGAGGATGGTTGCCGTTCTTGAGAAAGAACACGGTGTTAGCTTAGTGACCAGCGCCAGATCCTGGATCGATGCCGAAGGACAAGTACTGGAAGCGAAGTCGCAGCGTGCTGCTAAAGTTATGAAGCCGTTTACCCAAGACACCCGGATCTCCGCTGTCGAAGCGATTGCCAAAACGCTCAAGGAGGCTGTCAATTGGCTTGGTGAGCCGGTTTCGCAAATGTTTCGCAGAGAACACGCGGGCACTGGTTACGATCCGGCGTTCAAACAAATTGGTGATCTGGAATACAGTTATCGCCTATTGCAGCACGGCGACTATTACTTCATTGCTGATGAGCTGTGTAAATTCCGGCACCATGCTGAAAGCTGGAGCCAAGCTCGTTCAGCCGATATGACTGCTTCCATGGATTGGTTTCTTTTGGGCGCGAGGTACAAGAATTATCTGGAAAAAGCGGGACTGACCTCGGAAGATTATTGTTTAAATGTCATTGATATGGTGATTCGCCATTTTGAATACGAGCTGTCCGAGGCCAAGCGCTTGCAGGAGCCAACATCAGTATTGCAAGACATGTGCGGTGGAGCTGATCCGCTTTCGTTCTTTTCTAGCGAGCGAGGCAAGCCGCGCAATCTTTCATCTGAATTAAAAGGATTAGCAATTTTGTCATTTTTGCAAAGTGCTTTGTATCAAAGCGGCTTGCGCAAAGGCAAAGCAGCAGCACGAGCATATGCTCAGTCTGAATTGAATTGGAACAAGGAAAAATCTGAGCTGTTAGAGACAACCAACTCTTTGAAGCAAGAGACTATGGAAAAAGACAAGGAGATTGCCGAATTGCGCCAAGCATTGAGCGAAATCGGCAACAGCATGTCGTGGAAAGTGACAGCCCCGCTTAGAAAGTTGAAGTCAAGGCAAAATTGACTTGTCGATTTTCTCGATATTTATTGTCAGCGTTCTGCGCAGAGCCTTTGAACCGTGTCCCTGAATCGGCCTGACGCAATGCCACGAATTGAAAGTCTTGACGAAAACTATCGCTTGATTCGGTTCGAATTCGTAAGTGTGAATCACTTCGCAATCGTCGAATTCCTTATAGCCGTTCAACCAGCCGAAACTTAGCTTTGCCTTTTTTGGCCGTAAAACATCGGTGCCGCCGCCTATTGACTGATCCCATTCACCTGGCTTGGCCATGGATACGACATAAGTAATCGCTTTCCACGGTGAATCAGTATGAGGATGCAACTGCCCGCCATCGGCCGGCAGAACTGAAAATTCAAAACGAGCTGTTAAAGGCAATGTGTGACCGTTCTTGAATTTTCTAATCGCTAAATCTAATTTCTGCAACCAGGTGTCAACTCTGTTGGCATCAGGACGCAAATAGCCAAGTTCTATATTGCTGCGATTGAGAAACTCAATTGTTTGCACCAAAAATTCCGGGCTTTTCACCCAATCGTGGAATTTTTTCCATGCCGCATTCTTTTGAAGAAAAGCTCGATAGTTCTCGCCATTATTCAATTCTGCCAGAGACCATTTTTTCGAGCCTTTGTTGCCCAGGTAGGGCATTTCTTTGAAGAGAGAAATATCGGGAAATGTATTGACCAGATCCTGATAAAAACTTGGCTCCATTGCCGGTTTAATCAAGCCGATCGGATATGGCTCATACAAGAAGCTGGCGTTGTCGAAAGAAAACAGCCCAGACGCTCCTGCTTTTTCAGGCAGGGAAGTGTCTTTATTTACTCCGGACTTGGCTGGTGCGTAAGTCAACTTACTATCCTCATGTTAATCGACTGTGATCGCGCGCTTGCCGGTCTTTACGGAAGGAGTAGCTTCGTATCCAAGATATTCCTTGATCAATGCCACTACGCGATCGATTTGCCCGTCCGACAAACCGACCCAGATTGGCAGTCGCAACAAGCATGCACTCAATCTGTCTGTATTGGCTAGCGTGCCACAAGACTTGCCAAACTTTTGTCCTGCGACTGAGTTATGCAAAGGCAAATAATGAAAAACCGCTTCAATCCCCGCTTTAGAAAGGTGCGATAGAAGCCCGTCGCGCTTTTCTTGAGTGGGCAAAATCAAGTAATAAATGTGGCCGTTGATTGATGAATCGTCTTTGTAAATTGGCCGGCGTAAGAGCGCTCGTTCTTCCAGTGGTTGAAGAAGTTGGTGATACATTTTCCAAACTTCACGCCGTCTTTTTGTAATGAATTCAGCTTGCTCGAGTTGCGCCCAGAGGAAAGCCGCTGTCATCTCAGACGGCAAGAATGAAGAACCAAGCTCTCGCCACGTGTATTTATCGACTTTGCCCAGGAAAAATTCACGTCGATTGGTGCCCTTTTCCCAAATCGTGAACGCTCGATCGATGAGATTTTCATCATTGACCATCAGCACACCGCCTTCCCCAGAGACGATGTTCTTTGTCTCGTGAAAGCTAAATGCCGCTAATTGACCAAAGCTGCCGAGCGGTCGCTCGTGATAATAAGACATCAAGCCGTGGGCTGCGTCTTCGATAACCATCAGGTCGTTCTTCCTGGCGATGCTCAGGATTGTATCCATTTCGCAAGCGGTGCCGGCATAATGCATAGGCACGATCGCCTTCGTTTTGGCAGTAATCGCTTGGGCGATCAAATTCTCGTCAAGATTTAAATTGTCTTCTCTGATATCGATAAAAATTGGCACTGCGCCGCGCAAGGCGAATGCCGATGCTGTTGTTACGAATGTGAACGAGGGCATGATCACTTCATCGCCTGGATGAAGATCCGCTAATAGAGCAGACATTTCCAAAGCCGTTGTGCCGGAGTGTGTGAGAAACGCAGCCGGGCTGCCGATTTGCTTTTTGAACCAGTTGTGGCAGTTGTCTGTGAACTTACCGTTGCCGCAAAGGTGGTTGCCGGCAAGCGCTTGATTTATGTAAAAAGTCTCATTACCGGTCAGATAAGCTCTGGTAAACGGAATCTCGACCGAAACTCCATGCTTTCTTAGAGTGGGGGAGACAAGATCGGTCATGGCTGGGAGAAAATCACTCGTGTCCGGAGTCGTAATAGCAAGCTAATGCAAGATGATAGCATTTGCGGATTATAAAACATGGAATAGAACCGCCGGACGACGCGACTGTCCAGGCCGGAAGCCGTTAATTTACTGAACTTACTGAACTTACTGAATTTATTGATCAGATGCTGCTCATGCGATTTTTAGAGAAGATATTTTCCAAACGATCCAATCAAAGTGAGGATCTCGGGACCCGCAGCCGAAAAGTACTTTTGGCGCTTCCTTGGCTGCCAGTAAGCGGCGTGGAAACGCTCTACTCAGGACGTATTAAGGACATGTCCGGTACTCACTTTACAGTTGTCACCACCCGCGATCCCATGCCCAATATGGGAGACAGAACTCAAGCCTTCGAGTCCATTGGTTGTAAGGTCGAGCATCTCCCTAATCTGGCCAAGACTGATGAAGAGCGGTCTAAGTTGTTTGTCGATCTGGTTGAAAGAGGTAAATTCAATCATCTGATCATCGTCGGTTGTACCATGGCTTACGATTTGCTGCCGGAGATTAAATGTCGACATCCCGAAATCGATGTCATTGATGAATTGTGGGACGATGGCAAGCACATGAAAAAGAATCAAGCACTGAACGGCTTCATCGATACAACGATCGTTCCCAGTGAAACCATCGCCGCTCAATTGAGGCAAGGTGTAAACGAGATCCAAACCAAGATCGTGGTCATCCCCTGTGGCATAGCCATACCCTCCGCCAGCGAGCGAGCACAAGCTTTAGCTTCCGGCAAGCGACAACTGCCGGATGCGGCGAAAGGAAAGTTTGTCGTGTCATTTCTTGCGCGTCTGTCGCCAGAAAAAAATGCCTTGTTTTTTGTGCGTATCGTTGAACGCTTGCGAGATGTTTCTGATTGCTTCTTCTGTCTGGTAGGTGATGGACCGGAAAAGGCGGAAGTGGTCAAACTAATCGACGAGTTGGATCTGCAGAACAGAATCTACGTTTCCGGTTTTGTGGAAAAAGTAGACCCTCTTGTGGCGGCATCGGATGTCCTTGTTGTTCCCTCAGTAACAGACGGACAACCGCTGATTGTGCTGCATGCTCTCACGCACTCAAAACCTGTGATTGCCTCGAACGTTGGCCAAATTTCGACGATGGTTATCGATGGTGTGAACGGCTATTTAGTTGAACCGGGGGATCTCGATGGCTTCTCGGCAAAGATAGCTGATTTGTGTAAGCGCCCGGATCTAGCTAAGCAATTGGGGACAAGAGGATTTGAGATTTGCGCCTCCACATTTGACGAAAAGGTAATCAACAAGCAGTTTGTGCAATTGTTTGAGGGCAAAAACGGTAGCGGTACAGATTTGCCCCTACATTGCGACAAGGTTCTTTTCGTTTTCCCCTGGTTGCCAGTCGGCGGCTTTCAAACGTTGTTCACTGCTTTGATAAAAGCACTGACGCCGGTTTACAGGTTTAGTGCTGTGACAACTAGAGATGTGCTACCCAACATGGGTGACTGTGCGCCTATGTTTGAGGTGCTAGGCTGTTCGGTCCTTAAGTTGCCTGAATTGTCTGCAGATGACAATCAACGAAAAAAGCAGCTTTTGGACTTGATCGAGCGAGAACGATTTGGCAACGTGTTCTTGATTGGTAGCACATTGGGCTACGATTTACTGCCCGAGATCAAGCAATGCTATCCATCGATAAATGTGATCGATCAGCAATTCAATGATGGCAAGCATATGTTGAGCAATCAGAAATTGCATCAATATGTCGATGCAACGGTGGTGCCTTCAGAAATATTGGCTGGCAAGTTGCGCTCAGGACTGAAAGACGTTACCGACAAGGTACATGTGGTGCCTCATGGTATTCGCATACCGACAGAACTTGAAATCGAGCGGTCTGTGATTAAGGGACGAAGCGCTCTACCGGCAGATGCAGCGGGAAAATTTGTTGTGTCCTTTTTCGGCCGCCTCTCACCAGAGAAAGATCCGTCCATGTTTGTTCGTATAGTTAACCAGTTGAAGGATCAGCCAAATGTTTTCTTTTCTATGGTTGGTGACGGACCAGAGAGAGACAGGGTGGAGAGTCTTATCGATCGATTTGACTTGCGCGCACGCATTTTCATGCCTGGTTTTGTCGAAAGTGTCGATCCGCTCGTCTCGGTATCAGATGTGGTGGTGGTTCCATCGCTCGATGATGGGCAGCCGCTAGTCGTATTACATGCTCAGGTTTATGGAAAGCCGGTTGTTGCCACCAGCGTCGGCTCAATTCCGATCATGATTCGCAATGGAGAGAACGGCTTTTTAGTCGAGCCGGGGAATCTTGATCAGTTCTGCGCGATTATTCAGAGGCTAATTGATAATCGCGATTTGACGAAGCGTTTGGGTGCTGGTGCATACGAAAGCGTCAGAAAGAATTTTAGCGAGCAGAGAATGATCGATTGCTATCGATCGCTGCTTGTGCGCTCTAAGAAACTGGCAGAAAAGGTCTGTATTTGACTTTCAGTACATGGACAGTCTAGCGAAGAGCCGCTTAATAATCATCGCTTAATATTCACCCTTAATATTTACTATTGATTGAGAGATACTTCATGAACGCTTGGCAATGCCCAGTGTACATTACCGAATTCAGACCTCGCCTTATCTCTAGACGTTGGTAGCGACGATGCAAACGTTGACCGCTCCAAAGAAATTGCTTCGACCGAGGACGGTCGTAGTTTCCACGTCAGTGCCCCCCTCGCCGACTGGGCAGGCAACGGTATTGGGACATCTATTTGAAGGTAGTACCAGCGACAACACGTTGTTTATTTCCGACGACCAGGGAACGACGAGAAAGAGAGCTGGAGAGCTATCAACCGCCAGGTACGAACACTTGTCGATGCCGGTATTTAGCAACGAAAAGATCACTGGGACGTTCAAGAGCCGCTGGCAGACAGCGTCTGAAATGCTATTGGAAATCAGAAAGCGCGCTAACGAGATCTGCCATTTTGCCAGGAGCTTTAATCCCGAGATCCTGATTGCCTGCTCGGGGAGTCGGTTAGATATTCCCGCCGTTTGTTATGCGAGCCTGAAGCTGAGGATTCCATTCATCGTTTACATGTTCGATGATCCAGTCATGCAGTGGGGCCCGGGACGATTCAGAACAATGGCATTGTTATTTGAGCGAGTTTGGGCGAGGCTGGCCAAAGGGCTGATTGCTCCCAATGAACTCCTCGCGGATGGATTTTTTGAGCGAGAACGAATTCGCCCGCGTGTCGTTCGCAATTCGATTAGTCCGTTGGCGTTCGGGTCAGGCAGTTCAGTAGAATGCGGTCAGCGAAAACCCATTCGCATCGTTTACACCGGCTCACTGTACTTCGCCCAGGCCGATGCCATTTGCAATTTTCTCAGAGCGCTCGAGCAATCGCCAGGTGAATTTGAGTTGCATGTCTACACTGCGCAAAGCGCCGAATACGTGCAAACTCAAGGAGTTGCCTCTGAATGCCTGGTCTTCCACGATTATGTCGAAGGGAACGAAGTCTACAAGATTCAGCAAGAAGCCGACATATTGTTATTACCATTGGCTTTTCAGTTGGATATGCGCCATGTCTTGAAGACCGCGTCACCACAGAAGATGGGCGAATATTTGGCCAGTGGTGTACCGGTCCTCGTTCATGCGCCGGAAGACGCCTTCGTTAGTCAATTCTTCAAAAAGCAGGAGTGTGGTCTGGTTGTGAACGATGCCAGTGAACTCGCCGAAGCTGTTAAAAGGCTAAGCAGCGATTCAGACCTTCGTAGCCGTGTGGTCGAACGCGCCAGGATCGCCAGTGAGCAATTTTCACGCCAGTATGCGCAGCGTGAATTTTGGGGAATTGTGGAGCGAGCGGTCGGCCGATCGGTATTGGCAACATCCTCGCAGTATTAAGGCAAGTTTTCTCCTCTGATATCATGCTCAGCACCCATCCGCAGATAAAGTAGGTAACAATCAGCAATGTCTTCGCAAGATAAAACAATCCTGGTTACAGGCGCAGATGGGTTTATCGGCTCTCATCTCACCGAGCAGCTGGTGCGACGCGGCTACAAGGTGCGAGCATTCATTTGCTACAACTCATATAATTCGTGGGGCAATCTGGATTATTGCCCAGCTGAAGTTAAAAGCGAGATCGAAGCTGTCAGCGGCGATATCAGAGATGCCTATTGTGTGAAGAATGCAATGCGTGGCTCAGACATAGTTTTACATCTTGCCGCTCTGATCGCTATTCCTTTTCATATCAGGCCCCCGGCTCATTTGTTGAGACGAATATTCGAGGTACTCTCAACATTTTGGAAGCAGCCCGTGATCTTGGCGTCGAAAGTAGTGGTTCACACTTCAACGAGCGAAGTGTACGGCTCGGCGAAAGTGATTCCGATTAGCGAGGATCATCCCTTACAAGGACAGTCCCCATACTCTGCCACCAAAATTGGTGCCGATCAGCTCGCTCTCTCTTTTTACAATTCCTTCGCTACGCCGGTCACGATCATCAGGCCATTTAACACTTACGGACCGCGCCAGTCTGCCCGGGCGATTATTCCAGCTACAATTATTCAAATCGCCAGCGGACAGAGCACGATCAAGCTCGGATCGCTCAGTCCAACCCGCGACTTTAACTATGTTCTCGACACTGTTCGGGGATTCATTGCGGCAGCAGAGAGTCAACAATCCAATGGTGAAGTGATTAACATTGGTTCCGGATTCGAGATTTCTATCGGTGACACTGTTAACCTAATTGCTCAAGTAATGGGTGCCAAAATTGCTGTGGAAACCGATAGCGCTCGGCTGCGTCCGGAAAAAAGCGAAGTGACCAGATTGCTTGCGGATAACCGAAAAGCCAAGGCCATTTTAGATTGGACTCCCGAATACGGCGGAGTTGAAGGATTAAGAAGGGGACTAAGGGAAACTGTTGACTGGTTCCTGATGAAGGAAAATCTCAGCGCCTACAAGCCACACGTCTATAATGTCTAAGCAAATTTCGCAGGAATTATCGATGGAACAATGGCAGAAACATATCATTGCCGACTCCGCAACCGTTGGCGACGCATTGGCTATGATTGACGATACTGAGTGCGGGTTCTCAGTAGTGGTGAACAATTTCGGCGAGTTCGTAACGGTGCTTGCCGATACAACGATGCGAAAATTGATTTTGCAGGGGGTTTCTCCGCAGGATTCGATCGCCAGCGCTCTAAGCAGTTGCGCAAATACGGTTCGGTCGGTGCAAAAAGTTTTGAGTCCACCATCGGGTCGCGTCGAACTCAAGAACTTCCGTACGCGCGAAGGGGTAGTTGTTAAGCTCGATGCCGCTGGACGACCCGAAGCGGTCGAACACCTTTCGGCTAATTCTGGCGTGGGGCTCATCCCGGTCATTCTTATGCTCGGTGGCAACGGCAATCGCTTGCGTCCATTGACCGATCATTGTCCAAAGCCGCTCTTGAAGGTTGGTGGTAAGCCTTTGTTGGAAAGAACGTTAGAATCCTTGATCGAACAGCGCTTTAAGAACTTGTATTTTTCGGTGAACTACAAAGCTGAACTGATCGAGGAGTTTTTTGGTGATGGTTCTCGCTGGGGTGCGGAAATAAAATATTTGCGAGAGAAAGACATGTTGGGGACTGCCGGTTCCCTGCGCTTGTTGCCGGAATTTCCGCACAGTCCTATTGTCGTCATGAATGGTGATCTTTTTAGCGAGACTCAGCTGCCAGTTGTCAGAATGCTCGAGTATCACAAAGTACATCGAGCTGACGCGACGATGGCCGTTGCTCCCTATGAGTGGAAGATTCCTTATGGTGTCGTGGAAACGAACGGAGAGATGCTGACGAATATCCGCGAAAAACCTACGCATGTCTCGTTTATCAATGCTGGAATGTATGTTCTTCAGCCAGAGGTACTCGCCTTGTTACCCGAGCAGGGTGCATATGACATGCCATCCTTATTTGAGCAACTGATGATCCAGAATGGCAAAACATGCGCGTTCCCATTGAGAGAGGAATGGGTGGACATTGGTTCGATAGAAAGCTTCGAGAAAATCTGCCAGCGTTTCTAAGTGAGAGTGGGATATGCGAATTCTGATCATTTGCAACACATTTCCGACGAAGGCCTCAGAGGATCCTTTGATGCCTGCGCATACAGGGTTGGCTCAGGGACTGCGAAAACTGGGTCATGAAGTGGCGGTCCTCAGTTTCGCCAATCCGTTCGATCGTTATGGAGCCGACGGAATATATGATCTAGACGGGATCAATGTTCGCCAGGTGCGATTTGTTCCTGAAACTGTCTGGAGTAGAGGCTTGCGTTTGCCTCAGTTTACGCAAATTGCAGCGGAGGCACGCCAGCTCCATGCAAAATTCTCTGCTTTCGTTCAAGAATTTCAGCCGGATGTTATTGATTCACAAGAATATAACGGTCTGGCCTTCTTCTATGCGCGGGAACACAAGTTTCCACTGGTTGTGCGCAGTTACGGTCCGCTCGCTCACCTGATGAGGAGTGGTGACATAGGCAAATCTACTTGGATTGACACAGAACTGGTAGAAGTTCTAGAGCAGGCAACAATCGCCGAAGCAGACTGTCTGGTCGCCTGCGCCTTAGACGTTGCCAGGCGCGCCAGCGTCAAATGCGGCCGGGCATTGGAAGATTTTCAAATCATCCATGTTCCATTGTCACCGCCAGAAGCTGTACCTGCACGCTCTGTAGATCCCAACGAAGATATATTTCCGCGTCTTTTCTGTTTCGGGCAAGTGACAAGACAGAAAGGAGCGGATCTATTGCTCGACAGCCTGCCTGTAATTGCCAAACGTTTTCCAAAGTTTAAACTGACAATTGCTGGTAGCGAATCGGTGGAATACGGGAAGGAGATCAGCTATGCCGAGGTGATGCGGGCAGAGCTAAAGAAAATGGGCTTGGCTGCGAACGTCGAATTTATTGGACGAGTTTCTCGGGAACAGATCAAGCAAAATGTAGTTGACGCGGACATCTGTGTCTTTCCTTCAAAATATGAAACTGCCGGATACGCATGTCTGGAAGCAGTATCGTATGGAGGAGTAGTTGTTGCCACCGCAGTTGGTGGGCTACCTGAATATCATAAACATGGTGAGACAGCATGGCTTGTGCAGCCGAATTCCCCACAAGATCTCAGCGGCCGGAATAATACATTTAGCCGCAGACGATGCTCTTAGAACCAAAATAAAAGCGCAAGGGCGGCAGCATGTACTTTCGGCTTGTAATCCTCGCCTGGTGGCAGAGCAGTCTATTCAGGTCTATCAACAGGCAATTGAAAAGTTCAAAGTACGCACCGGTCCGAATCATTCCTTTCAAGTAATGGCCGGAATGATCTCGGCTATGCTCGAACAGCCGGCCACCATGGCTATTTACGCCGAGCAGCCCGATTCACCTGGTAGGGTCGACAATGCAATTGACGCGACAAATCTGGTCAAGAACATGGGCGAAATGGTACTCGGTCATCTCTCCAGAGTCTGGAAAGAAGGGTACGAGGCAGGATTGGATGATGGTCTGAGGCAGGCACAACAGCTAGTAGCTGGCAGTAGACCTTCAGTTCGCTCGCTTTTTATGCATACGGCCAGGCGTGTTAAAAATAGAATTCGCAAGTTCTCCAATCGCGTTGAGCCGTCAAGCTTGAGTCAAAAGTAGTTTGAAAACAGGTCTTGTTGATGAAATCTGTGTTCCTTGAATCGTGGCGTAAACTGGTGGGACCTGTCACCAGAACGACTAACTCTGACAATTATTCGCCACCAGAAAATTCCTCAGTGGTGGTCTTCAAAGCAAAACCAGATCGTGAGCAAGTCTCTGCGACAACGGGCAAATCTCTGGAGCCGAAGAGCAAAGAGCAATTCGATCAAATTACCAAACGCATCGCTGCGCTAGAATTTGTCGAGGTTAAAGAGTTGCTGCCCTTTCTTTGTCGTGAGCATACTGCTGATCGCGTCTACGTTAATTACCAGCTAGCCTATGTCTATCATCATGCCGGTAAGCCTGAAATAGCTAAAGCGTTTATTGAGAGAGCGTGGATTCTCTCTCGTTTCGATGCTGAGATCTTGGCTTTATATCGAGATATACATTCTGCCTTGGGAGAGACAACTGCGATACGGGAAGCTCATAAGCGTCTAGGTCTAGTTGCAGCCGAGAAGGGCGACATTCAAAAGGCAATCGAACAATTTGACCAGGCTCATTTTACTTATGCATTGCTCGATCGGATCGATCGGTGGGAATACGACCATGAGATCATGTCATCGTTAAACAGGCTAGCAGAGCCGTTGCGCTGCCAGTCCGTCCCGACCAGCCGACCGGCCTCCGCGAAAATAAGAATTGGCTATTTGCTTAGAGGCATCGTTGAATTAAACTCGATACTCATGGACATCAATTTAACGATATGCAGATTGCATGACAAATCGAAATTTGAGATCTTTTGCTTTGCTCTTGAACCTTCTTCATACGTAACCAGCTCACTACAGGGGCTGATGTGGAAAGAGCGCTTGGCGCAATGCGGTGTTACTGTTTGTGTTGCACCGGATATCGAAGACCTTGGTGAGCGTATTATAGCGGTCTCTAAACAAATCGCCTCTGCCCAGTTAGATCTTCTGGTGACTTGTGCTGGGTTAGCAGATTACTCTCAGTATTTCTTGTGTTCGCTGCGGCCTGCTCCTCTAATGGTTGGCATAATTGCCGGACCGCCGGCTCAATTTGCGCCGCCAATTTTGGATTGGTGCATCAGTTGGTCTAAGCATCCGCTCATGGATACGCCTGTCAATTGCTCGCTTGTCGAATTTAAGACGATTGGCAAGCAGGCGCCCGACTTGGAACCATACTCGAAAGAGCAATTTCATTTGCCGCCAGATGCTTGTGTACTGGTAAGCGGTGGCAGACCGGAAAAATTTCAAGACAGAGTGCATTGGGCGATGATCTCCGAAATATTGTGCGAGCATCCCAGGGCCTATTACTTAGCTGCTGGCCCGTCGGATGAAAATGTATCTTTTCTAGATTCAATAATTCAGCCAAGCGTTCGAGACAGAGTTCGCTGTCTTGGCTGGCGTAAGGACTTTCGCAAAATTTTAACCATCGCGGATATCATCGTCGATACCTATCCAAACGGTGGAGGGCAAACTTTGTTTCAACCGATGGCAATGGGTATCCCGATTGTCTGTTACGAAAATGACTACATGCATCTGTTTGATCAAACAAATTGGTCCCCTGCTGACAGCTTCATATGCGACCCTCGCGTACTATTGCCGAGAGGGGACTTCGCGAAAGTCAAGGAAGCGGTTGGTAAACTGATTCGAGATTTGGACTACCGTCGTCATATTGGCGATCTTTGCTTGTCCGCTGTGAACCAGTTAGGTCCAGAAGATTCGGTTCGACAGTGTGAGGATATTTACAAAAAACTTCTGGGGCGCTGAGTGCAGTACATTGCTAGAACCGGCTGTACTCCCTTCGGTTCCCGACCTTCGTGTTACGCACCGGCTTCGATTTTATTGCATTTTAGAACAATCTGCTTTACTTAGCCGGATCCCATATAACAAAACAAACTTGTGCCATTCCAATGAATTCGCCAAAATTTAGCAGCAGCTCAGTCAATCCACCAGAGAGTTTTTCTCTCGCGCTCAAGTTGACGCGTTTCTTAGATCTAAATTGATAATATCTCGCTGCAACATGACTAAAGAATTTGCTGAGAAAAGGAATATTCGGGTCAATGTTCACGCGGAAGTTCATACCTTGTAACTCAGGAATATTGCCAACTAAGTTCTTGAAATACTTCGGCGTTACGAATGTCAGTTCGTCTATAAACCAATCCTTGCGTCCAAAGAAGGTTCTAACATACCACCTAGCAACGGCTTTGTTATGCAACAGATGCGGAAGCCAAAACACATCATAATGTTGCTCTCGGAAAGAATTGTAGTTGGGCACAACCATCATGATTATGCCGCCTGGTTTAACCACGCGGTAAGCTTCCCGCAGGCAGTCCTCAATATTTCTAACGTGCTCCAATACATCTAGGGAGTACACAATGTCGAATGAGCTATCTGCAAACGGCAGTGCCTCGCCCATTGCTGGAAAAAGAATTTGACTGGCATTTTCGATTCCATTCGCTTCCATCAATTGCTTGGCTTGATTATGTCTGCCCTCGAAGCCCGTGCTGTTGCCAGGTTCGACGCCGAAAGCATTGATTCCCAGTTTTCTCAGGTAGGTTAAACCAAAACCATAGCCGGATCCGACCTCCAGTACCTTCGCATTTTCATATCTTTTCAGATAAGGCTTTATTACCTGGTAACCTGCGCTGAATCCGCTGCTGATGTTACTTACAGCCTTGACAGGATCGACTCTTCGAATTTCGCGACAATATTTGTCTTCCAGCTTAGCTACTTCAGCTACCCACTGTTCTGGTGCAACTACTTTTGTATCCGCTTCGCGGTGAACGTCAATTGCGGCCACTTCTCGCTCCTCGTTATATGCTCCGGTTCAGGCTTTGCATATATTAAAGACCAATTCTTTGCAAGCTTCATGAATTCTAGTGCAGGTTATATTTTGTTCGCAGGTGGCAACTTCATGAAGTCAGAGTCGGCTCGCGCTGAGCGGCTTGCAGTGCAGTTCTCTTTTGCTCTGCCAAGGTGTAAGGCATGAATGCCTTGATTTGGAGTTTATTGCCTTTACTGGTGGTACTGGCGAATCTGTTTATTCCTTTCCGAAAACATGGAAACGCCATGTCGGCAAGCCCTTTCTCGGACAAAACTCGTGAATATTCGTCCTGTTTATCGATTGATGCGATAAGAATGGCATCAATATCGTTGCCTTGTTCGAATTCTCTCAAATCGCCAACAGGCGCGTTACCGAGCGTATTGGCGGGATCTTCTTCAAAGCACAAAAATGTAGAAATCGAAAAAACCTCGTGATGTCGGACGATATTTGCTAATGTATGGGCTTCTTCGCCTGTGCCGCAAATAGCGATGTTTTGCACCCCTTGTGATTTCAAGCTCTTGAGTTGTGCGATCGAAGTCTCGTATGCCAACCCTTGAAGATGCTTCAAGTTTTCCAGATACCAACTGCTTACGTGGTCATTCTTAGAGCTGTCCGACTTTTTCTTGCAGAAAAGTCCCTTTAATTCACTGCCACTACTCTTGCCGCCAGCTGGCGATATGTTCATCGAATACTCGACGCTCTCGACCACATCAAACATCCTGGACATGCACTCAACGAATTGGTCTCTGTGAAACCACACGTTCATCGTGTTGTTGACGGCGAACATGTCTTCTATGTCATGGATTGTTTGCAAGGCCCATGCCCTTTGCGGAATGAAGACGTTACGCTCAATGTAAAATGTTCCATCTTGGTGAAGGAGTCCGGCAATTTTCCCCAGGTCTCGTCTGTAATGTCGAAACAGGTAATCGACACCGCAAGCGGTGATCAGATCGAAGGACCCTTCTGGCAATACTGCTTCATCTATTCTGCTCGGTACCACCACTGCGTTTGGATTAAGTTGTCTTGCGTACTCCCCAACCTCAGGAGTCGGTTCCAAAAGGACTACGCGCACATTAGGATTATCGCGGTGTAATATTTCAGTGAACCAACCTGGTCCTGAGCCGATGTCGAGATGGATCATTCCTGGCCGCAGCAACATTTGTCGATCGCGAAAGAACTGAGAAAGTGTTTGAAAACGCTGTTTAAAAACGTTTCCGTCCCCCCAGCTATGTACGTTTGCATAGTGCAAACCATTGTCCGGCACAACCGGATTTCTAAAGACGCAGCCACACTTGCTGCAAATTACAATGTTCTCGAATGGATGATTGACACCATGATAAAAGGCTTGGAAGAGCACTTCATGGTCGAAATCGGAGCATGCTGGACAACCCGTGTAATATGCTTCCACGCTTAACTACCTCCGTATGAATTCCTTGTGGATTGGATGTTGCAAGAGCTGCATTACTGTCTGTTATCGGGCACAGGGGTATCAACTCGTGATTCTGAATAGCCAAGTACGATATTAATAACCGTATCACTCACTGACCGGGCGAGATATTCACTCGGTGCATTCCAACTGCAACCGCGTTCCACTGCTACCTTAACAGCACGTACGATGCTCTCGGTTCCGATGCCCGATATGATATTGCTGCCTGCTTCGATCGTCTCAGGTCTTTCTGTTGTGTCGCGAATGGTGACATTAGGCACGTGTAAGATGCAGCACTCTTCTTGGACGGTGCCGCTGTCGGTGAGCGTGCAGAATGCGTTTTTCTCGAGTTGAACAAAGTCGGGGAATCCGAAAGGCTCTAAAAAGCGGACCGCACTGCCTGCTGAGAATTTGAACTGTTCTATACGAGCCTTTGTGCGCGGGTGGGTGCTTACTATAATTGGCATGCCAAACTGTTTGTGCAAGGTCTCCAGCGCCTGAATTATGTGGTGCAACCGATTTTCGACGTCCACATTCTCGGCACGGTGAGCAGTGACTAAGAAATACTTGTGCGGCTCAATGGACAATTTTGCTAATATCGGTGACTTTTCTATTTCCTGGGCATAATATTCAATTACCTCGAAAATTGGATTGCCCGTCACGAAAATGCGCTTGCTCTCTATTCCTTCATGCAACAAGTTGGCACGGCTTCGTTCGGTATAAGGCATCAGTATGTCACTGGAGTGATCGATAATTCGCCGGTTTACCTCTTCAGGCACTCGATCGTCAAAGCAACGATTGCCGGCCTCCATATGAAAAACTGGGATGCCCAGCCGTTTAGCTGGTATGACCGATAAGGCGCTATTGGTATCGCCCAAAACAAGCAAGCGGTCGGGCCTTAGCTTCAGCATTAGTTCTTCGCAGGATGAGAGAATATTTCCGGCTTGCTTGCCGAATGTCTCAGCTGCTGTCGTCAACATGTGATCAGGCTTACGAATTTTCAGTTGCTTGAAAAAAATATCGTTCAGATTCCGATCAAAGTTTTGACCGGTGTGCACTAAGAGTTGCTCACATATTTTGTCCAGCTTTTCAATTACTCGGCATAGTCGAATTATCTCTGGGCGAGTGCCCAGAATGGTCATTATTCTCATACCGCAAGGCTTTGTTTGATGCGTACTCGAGTACTTTCGTCGAGGAGAAGATTGTATTGTCTAAGCAGCTTTTCGATTTGCTCTTTGTTCATGAGATCGCATTGCGAATCGTACTCTCGTCCCGCAAGTTTGTAGACTTCGAATTTGTCCGGTTGCAACTCTGGCAACATTGGCAGAATGACATAGTAGCCATTTCGTTCGATCGTCCGATAGCCTTCTTCCGCTGAGATTAACGACTCGTGTAGTTTTTCGCCGGGTCGAATGCCGATGATCTTTATTTCGATCGGCTGGTCACCAATAATTACTTCGGCTACGTCAATTATTTTTGCTGCCGGGCAGCGGGGGATATAGATCTCTCCCGGTTTGCCACTCTTCAATGCTTCGAGAATGGTATCAACAGCTCGATCTAACCCCAGCAAAAAGCGAGTCATATCGGCAGTGGTTACGGTGACCGGACCGCCCTGGGCAATTTGCTCGCGAAAAAGTGGTATCACTGATCCTCTGGAGGCAATGACGTTGCCATAGCGGGCACAGACAAATCGTGTATTCGGGCAATCCAAATTGGCTCGGCCGTAAAGTCTCTCTTGGATCGCTTTGGTCATGCCCATAACATTGACTGGTTTGCAGGCCTTGTCAGTGGACACGCCGACGACAGCCTGAATCGGCAAATGGTTCTCTCTAACGGCTCGAATAATATTCTCAGCACCGACGATATTTGTTTGTACGGCTTCAAACGGGAAATATTCACAGGCGGGTACTTGCTTCAATGCTGCTGCATTAAAAACGTAGTCGGCGTTTCTCAGCGCAGTCAAAACCGAGCTATAGTCGCGCACATCGCCGATGTGGAACTGCAAAACCCTTTCGTAGTTATGGTAAAAGATCTCGTCCGTGCTCGCTGCCGCCAGTCTCTGAAACTCGAGTCTCATGAAATGTTGCTTAGCTTCATCTCGTGAAACTACCAGCAATTTCTTAGGTTTGCCCAATTCCCCTTCCAGCAACCGGCGCACGAGAACTTTGCCGAGCGAGCCAGTGCCGCCGAAAACAACTACTCTTTTATCACTTAACATGCAGCATGCTCCGCGCTGGATACGGGGTCGGATCTCTGTACATCTGGGTAATCATATCAGTCCAGTCGGGAATCACTATCGATGTGGCTTCTCTAAATCTTTCTCCATTCAACGATCTGTCGCAAACGTAAGCCGTATCCGGCTCGATGGATACCTCTAAGTTGTACACGTCTTTTATTACATGAAGCAGATCAAATTTGGCAATGGGCTGAGCTGCTACCTGCCAAATTCCGCACAGTTGCGGGTGCTTAAAAATCAATTCCGCAATTACTTGCGACAAAGTATTGGTGGTCAGTCCGCTGAAGATGGCATTTTTGTAACCTTTTACTTTTGCGTCAGGCTGATTCAAAAACCATTCAAGGAGCCCATGTGTGCCGGTTAATTGCCGCCCAATCATGGATGTTCGTATAGTCAGACATCCCTCAAAAGGCACTTCACCCAAATATTTTGTTCGACCATAGAGATCAACAGGATCCGGTGTGTCGGAGTCCGTATACATGCCTTTCTTTCCGGAGAAGACACAATCGGTGCTTAAAGCGATCAAGCGGACGCTCTCTGATCTGCAAATTTGAGCAAGCTGATGGGGAAACAAGGCATTTACCGCAATACTACTGATATAGTCTTGCGCTGCCGGCAATTGCTTGACGATTCCCACGCAATTCACGATCACTGCCGGATGAATCTTTTTGATCAGGGATTGAATTTGAGCGAAATCCTCCACTGCCACTGAAGGGATGATCTCAACATCAGCGAGAACTTTCTTCGTAAAAGAATCTAATTGTGTTTCTCTAACCGTAGCTAGTGTTTCGCAGGTTTCGGAAATCGTCTGAGCCAGCTTGTGCCCGAGCATTCCTTTGCCGCCAAAGATCAGTACTCTCGGTCGCTTCATTTCTTTTCCGTCGCCATCGCTACTAGTTCCAGAAACCTGCTTCTGAAAATATCTGGGCTCAACTCTTGGCTGATAGCGCTCGCTCGTTGGCTGGGATATTCTGCCAAAAACTTCTGATCATCAACGAGTGATCCGAGAGCCTCGGCTAAATTGTCTGCGTCAACGTTGTGCACGCTTTTGCCCACGTGAAATCTTGCCAGAAATGACGCAGGTGTGGATTCGGCAGGCCCATGATATAAAATCGGGCATCCGGCAGCGACGTAAGTAGCTAACTTATTAGGGAAGCAAATCTTTACTGCATTTGCATATTCTTTGTCAAACCAATATGGCAAGTACGCTACGTGTGAGGAGGCAAGTTCCTCTAACAATTCGTGCTCGCGCAAATGGCCTTTAAATGAGACATTGACTCGCCTGCCCGAAGCAGGGATGGCCAAATCACAAAAGTGACTGAATATGCGTAATTCGACAGCGCGATCTTTGATTTTCCAGTCATATTTGTTTAGCGCTTTGAGTAAAGCTTTGAACTCTTTGTGTGCATAGATTGAACCAGCAAAACTGATAATTAGCTTGTCTTTTGTTTTGTCTTTAAAAGAGGTATAAGGATTGACTGGATTGATCAGCACCTTGGTAGGCACGCCCTTTTTTGCCAAATATTCTTTCATGCCAGGCGACGCTACCCCGCAGGCTTTTACTTTGCCGATCACAGCATCAAATCGCTCTTCTAGTTTGGCTTGACTTAGGCGATCCATCTTGCGTTGTTCTGTAATCGATTGAATCGGATCCCAAACAATGGCAACGGATGGAATGTCGGAGTGTTTGAGAATGGCATCAGCGATCAGGATCATACTTGGACTATTCAAGACGAGCAAAAGTAGCTCAATTTTTTTTCTCTTGATTGTTGTGATAAGTTCTTCCACGTGAGAACTTAAGTCGGCCCTCAACAACTCCACATGGCGAAATTTTCTCAGCAGCTTTTTAAGTGGTGTTTCTTCTTCATATTGCCAGTGAAATTCGCCAGGGAGTTTGAAAGAATTGATTTCGAGCCAATCAAGGTCAGGATCCAAAACAGGTATGTCGTACACGGAAACACCGGCAACGCAATAAAGCTCTCCGCGTGAGAACAATTTGCAAACAGCAGAAAGGAAAATCTCGCCCACTGTACCCACCCCTGGCCTAGTCGATGTAACTAATAGAGTCGTCGGCATCTTCCGCTCTGGGCGAACGACGCTTGCGGGTAGGTTGTTCTCAGTCGCTAAATTTGTCACATGCCCTCGTTTTGCAGTGTCTCTTTAGTTGAGCGGCGTGTTCTAAACCGGTCCGCCACTCCCATCAGCCTGGAGAGAATAAAATAAGGCTTTCTCGCTAGTATCGCGTTTAGCTGGTCGAGCTGCAACGCCATCTGCTCGTTGTTTCTCTTCAGTCCTTCTGCCTGGTTTGTGAGATTGGCGATTCTTTCGCCGAGCTGGTTATTTTCTTGTTGTAGGGAATGTATAGTCGCTTTCAGCTCCGTCATCCTTGCCTGTTTGTGAGACACTTCTTCAGAGGCGGCGGCCAATTTGAGACTTGCTTGTCTCAGTTCGCGCAACACTTGGCATACCTCTTCGACTTGCACTTTGGCAAAAGAATCTCTCAATAGAAAATCAATGCAATCTTTCGCGCTTTGCCAGTCTTTTGAGTCTGAAGTCTGGGCACCAGAAAGATCGGCACTGAAAGTTCTGTATTCGCAGACCGGTTTGTCCATTCGCGTAAATGAAAATTCTACGGCGAATGAGATTTGAAGAAGAAGCCAGTAGTCTTCTAAGCGGTTGAGAGATTGGTTCGTTTGCAAAAGCTCGTTTGCGATTAATGCTCGATTGAGGACAAAGCTGTGGATCGGTAAGAAATTGGCTCGCCATAAATCTAACTTGGAGGAGCCTTTCAGTTCCAAATCACGCAGCTTAAGTTGAACTAGGTCCTCCCCATTCCAGGACATCTGTGCGACTTTGCAGCCGCCTGCTGCCACTGCCTTTCCAGAAGTTATCAGTTCATCAATCAAAGTCGAATAAGCGCTCGGATAGACTATGTCGTCATAATCCAGAAAGGCTAAATATTGACCAGAAGCGCTGAGTATCCCCTCGTTAAGGAGTCGAGATCTGGAATCTTGTAGATCAGAGCAATCGCAAAAAAGCACTTTGCCTTGTTTTTTCTCTTCTTGAGTTTTGAAGCTCGAAGCAACGAGAGAGCGCAAACTCTCCTGCGCTGTCATGTCTGAATCATCAGTGACAAGCAGGATCTCCATCGGCACATAATCTTGAGCAACTAGAGAGTTCAGGGCATTCAATAGCTGGACTCTATTAGCGCCTTTATGCGCGCGCAATACAACAGTTAGCTTGCCTGGGCTCCACGCTTTGAGTTCAGGAGCTTGAATGTAATTTTCATTGCTGGTTGCGACTTGCGATCGTTGGTTTTCCGTCATTGATCAACCCGTATAAGCAAACCCGACCAAGGGTTGCCAGTATATAACATTTGGTCTCGTCAGGAACAGGGAATAGCAGTAGAACTGCAAGCAATTCGGCCAGAGCCTGTTTGTAAAGCACCGGCGTGATCCATATAAAGCTCGAACCATTCTTGGAAAACAACTAGCGAGAAGACTTTGTTCACATGCCTGTAGTCACACTCGGAATTATAAAGTTCGTCCAGCAAATGCTGAACTGTTGCAGGGTTGAAAAGCTGATGTTTACTCAATCTTTTCGGGCTAAGTGTGTCACGTACATAGCTCTCGAGATCTTTTTGCAACCAGTTGGTAATAGGCATCAGGAAGCCTTCTTTCTGGCGGAACACCATTTCCTTTGGAAAGTACTTCAAAGCAGCCTTTTTAAGTAGATACTTTGTTTCGCCATTTTTAATTTTTAGATGGCCTGGTAAGCGAGTAGCGAACTCCACAAGGTCAGTATCCAGATAGGCGCTACGAATTTCCAAGGAATGGGCCATCGAGAGCCTGTCTACAAATGCCAGAACTTGATCGGGAAATATCGTTTTGTACTCAGCTTCCAATACCCTGTTCAATGGATCGGTGGCCGTCAGTCCCGAAAAATCCTCTCTAGTCCGCTCGAGCGCGGAGGCGCCTTGGAGAGCGGCGTAAATGTCGGCCGATAGTAGCTGTCTTTTCTCATCTTCCTCGTAGACCCAGAGCTTCGCTCGCCACTGCCAGTCGTTTGGCTCGTAGAGACGTTTTAGTAGGTCGATCTGAGACTGAAATGGCTTGATCAGGTCCAAGTCACCGCTTTTCAAAAAGCGAGGATAATTAGATAGCGGCGTGGCCAAACGATGGGACAAGTAGCTGCCGAATAATTCATCGGCGCCATCACCAGAGAGCGCAACTTTTACGTGCTTGGCGATCAGGCTAGCCAAAAAGTAGGTAGAGATAGTGCCGGCAAAAGGCTCATCAAAACAGGCGATGATCTTGCGGAGATTTTCTGGGAAGTCGGCAAATTCGACGTTTTCCTCGTGGTGTTCTGTAGCATATTTTTGCGCTGTAAAGCGGGCCCACTTTCTGTCTTCTTCCTTGCCCGCAGTTGTCGAACTATCGCCATAGGTAAGCGTAAAGGTCTTTATTTTGTTTGCAGATATTTCTGCAGCCAGCGCTGTGGATAAACTTGAATCGATGCCACCACTAAGGAAAAAACCGATCGGTACATCGGACATCAGGCGTTTCTCAACACCTTTACGAAGACGGTCGAGTAGCATATCAGCTAAGTCATCTTGGCTTAAGTTGCTTAGTTCATCAGAAACTGACCAATTGATATGCCAATAGCGACGAAGTTCAATAGACTTACCTGATTGAAAAAGGAGCACATGAGCTGGGGGTAAAACATGTATTCCCTCAAAAATGGTTAGAGGGCAGGGAACGTGTTTGAAACTCAAAAAATAATTTAGTGCTTGGAGATTTATACGCCGGTTGAATCCCGGTACGCATAGAAGCGATTTGATCTCAGAGGCAAAGTAAATCGAACCATTATCTTCGTAATAATAGAGCGGTTTCTTCCCCATGCGGTCGCGAGCCAGAACGCCTATTTGCCTCTCTTCATCCCAGATGGCAACGGCAAACATACCGTCAATATGTTGGACGAGATCGCTCCCATATTCCTCATACAGATGGGGAAGCATCTCGGTATCACATCCGGTGTGGAGCTTATGTCCTTTGGCAATTAGCTCCAATTTTTTGCTTGGGTAGTTATACAACTCTCCATTTTGCGCAGCCCAGACGCGTCCATTTTCATTTGAGAGAGGCTGTCGTCCATCAGCCACGCCAACAATGCTCAGTCTCCTTGCTCCTAAGGCATAATTTGTGCCACTTACCGCATAACCATCATCTGGTCCGCGGTGGATTAAGCGATCAAGCATGGACTCAACCGTAGCCAAGTCATTTTTGCCAAAGACACCAGCGATGCCGCACATAATTACCTGCCTAGAGGAACGTAGCTGCCCGGTCGGACACCTTCTTGAACGGGTGAAGTGTGGTGAGCAGCATGGACGGAATGAGAGGCGTCAATGATTGTTTCGATGACAGAATTATTGACCGGGTCAACTAAGTAAGAGGCGACCTGAACAAAATCAAAACCCTGGTTCGTCTTGCGGATGCTTTTGTATTCGAACTCGAGAAGACTATCGGCGGAACAAGGAAGAGTGCGGGCGTAACGTTGCAGTCTTTCATTGAAGAGCGTTTGATTACTTGCATAATATTTGAGCGTTGTAAAAAGGCACGTCAATACAATGGATTCACCGACATTATCGAAGCGCAGTCCGCCTTGCCAGCCGTAATTAGTAATCAGTTCGCGTTCCGAGCCATCGCGCTTCTGGCGATAGATCAGCGGAAAGAAGTTCGTATGATCGACTGAAAAGACTCGCCAGATGATAATGCCGAAGAAATTGGTATATCTTTCCAGTACGCTTTGCAATTTTCCAGGCAAAGCTTTTTGGCCGTAGAAATTGTAAAAGAGTCCGGCATGGGCAAACGGTAGAATGACCAGATATGCAACTAGCAGAATCATCAACACTGTACTGAGGATCGGAACATTTTGTGGTGCAAAGTTGAGTGTCTGCATTGGGGACAATAGACACGCTTGCAAGAGATGATCACCTGGACTGCCGGGATGGAAAAAAATGAAGCAGTCAGCTATGACCATCTCGCAAAGCACACCCAACCTTATTTGGGTGGCTATAAAAATGAAACTAAGAAGAATCAAAGAACCGCCTATGAAGCGTGTCTGCGGTATGAGCATCAATATGCCGGCCGCTACCTCTGTACTCCAGGCAAAATGATTTAGGGTTTTGAAAACGATGTTTTCCGGCGAAATGTTCTTCCAAAATTTCCACCACCAACCCCACTGCGGGTTGGCCATGCCGAACTCCATACCGTTGTTTTGAGCATATCCAGCTGTAAATTTATACAGGCCGGCGGACAGCATAATGAAAGCGAAGTCGATCTGCGCGGTCGAAAGAGCTAATGGCCTTTGTTGTATTGCGTAGTGCAAAGTCAACTCAAGAGAAAAACTACAAGACCAGTCCAATAGGTGATGAAACCCGGCGCTCCGAACCCACGAAGTATCCCCTTCCAACGCATGTGGATGAAAAAATAGCGACATAAAACCAAATTGATCGCTGAAGCCAATACCGGATGCCACCCCACGATAAGCATGATTGCTAGGGCAAGCCAGACTACTGCGATAATTCTCGTAACGATGGGATTCTGGATTAAGTCCACATCAGGAGTTGATTGTGCGTAGCCACCCCAACGTTCGCTGAGAAAGAATCTTTGCCAATGCGGTAACACCATAATGAGAGTGGCCATTAACAAGACGCCATAGCTCGCTCGGAAAGCCGCTTGTGTAACAATCGAAAGTTGTGGATGAAAAAATCCAGGCGGTGAGAGGATAGTAGAGAAAATATCTGTCATTTAGACACCTTGCACTGCCGGATGAGAGCGAATGCTATACGGAAGTTTTCGCTGCCTGCGGTGTATAGATCTCCACTTCGGCGCCAAGATCTTCAGCCATTACCTTGCGTAAGTGATCCGCAGAACTGCGCAGGACTTTCAACCAACCATGTTCCCAATCGCGCACTCCAGCTAGCCAGGCTGAACAGCCGCGGCAGGGGAAGCATTCAGCACCGCGCCCTTCTAGATGCATGCTGCGGTACCAATTGAAAACGTCGCCTTGCCATATCTCTTTTATTGATTTGTCGTTGGCGTTAGGGAAGAGGTCTGCCGTGCGAAACGAAATGTCCTGCCCGCATAATGAAATGCGCCCGAGCGTGTCGACATTTAATCGCTCGAAAGGCCAAACGCATGGTTGCTCCTTTTTGGTGGGCAAATCATGGTACAGGTGTTTATCCAGGGCCTTGCCTTGAGGTATCTGTGTGTTGTCGTCCCAGGTGAGAAATTTGCGTGTAATCACTTCGTCTACGCCGATCTCGTTCAGCCAGAAGTCTACGGCCTTTTGTAACTTACCTTCGATCGCTTCCTGACGAATGACTGATACTACGACTCGAGTCGGACGCACTAGCTTCTTACGTAATTCCAAGGCAGCTTTGACATTGCCTACTTGATTCGCCCACCACTCTTCTTCCGGTCGGGTCAACCCGCCTCTTGGTGGTCTTAGCTTGGCATAAGTTTGAGCATCGCCGGCATCCATCGAAAACTCGATTAAGTCCGTGCCCGCGTTAATGATGCGCTCCAGTTTTGCGCGACTCTTAGGATGTGGCCCGAACATGCTGCCGTTGGTGTTCATCCAGATCCGAGCGCCCTTCTCTCTGGCATATTCCACCATTTCAACCATTTGAGGGTGCAGCATTGGTTCACCGCCACCGGTGCAACGCATCCAGGCCTGGTAGGGCAGCCTCGTCGGCAATGCTTTTCCAGAGTTCGACTGGGAATAGCTCGCCGTCGCGCTCGCGATAAAATTTGCGGATGTCCGAATTGCCATCGGTGTATGGACACATCGGACAGCCGAAATTGCAAGGATAAATGATGGACATTACGACCATGAGAGGAAATTCCTCTGCGCCAGGTCTTAGCCCATATTCTGTTTTCGGTTCGACTTGGAGGACCATGTTCGAAATCCTTGCCCCAGCAAGTGCCCGCAGCACAATTGCTTGCGACTAGCAATTATATGACTTAGGACGACGCTAGTAATGAGCTGATGGTAACGTCAGTGCAGTAAGATCCCTCGACTTATTTGCTAAGCAATATTACTTCATGACAAATATCATGCTATGCACTGCCAGGCAGTGGCAGGCGATCAGGTGCAATTTAAAAAGATTCAGAGAGTGATCTGATTACGGTGATTGTAAGGGATACTGCTAACGTGACTATGTCCGCCAGCAATACCATCCAGTTCTCACATCTCCTGTGCGTCTAGCCTGCCAGGCATTTCAGAGCTATCCAAAACGAGGGAACATGAAGACCATCTTAATTACTGGAGGAGCCGGCTTCATCGGTTCCAACTTTGTTAAGCATCTTTATACAAAGTATCCGGATTACCGCATTCTGGTAGTTGATGCCCTCACCTACGCTGGCAGTGTGCAGAACTGCCCCGATGGTGCTTTCGGCTCGACACGCTATGAGTTTTGGTATGGCGATGTGCGCAACGGCGAATTGATGGACACTCTTGTGTCGCAAGCAGATGTCGTTGTGCACATGGCGGCTGAGTCGCATGTTACTCGATCCATCTACGACAATCGATTGTTTTTCGAGACCGACGTGATCGGCACCCAGACTGTTGCTAATGCTGTTGCCAAGTACCGCAACCGGGTGGAGCGCTTTTTGCATATTTCGACATCAGAGGTGTACGGCAGTGCCCTCACCGACAAGATGGATGAAGATCACCCGCTGAACCCCATGAGTCCTTACGCGTCCGCGAAGTGTGGTGCAGATCGGCTTATTTACTCATATTGGGCGACTTACCAGATTCCGGCGGTGATTATTAGACCGTTCAACAATTTCGGTCCTTTTCAACATTTGGAAAAAGCAATTCCGCGCTTTATCACCAGCTGCATCCTGGACGAGCCAATTACAGTACATGGCGATGGTTCTGCTGCTAGAGACTGGATGTTTGTCGAAGATCACTGCGATGCCCTGGATCGTTTCATCCATGTTGAGCGTGACAAAGTGGTTGGCCAGGTATTTAACCTTGGCACAGGCGAGCATCGCAGTGTGCTGGAGATCGCGCAAGCGGTAAAGAAAGAAATGGAAGTTCCTGATCGGGAGTTCGCAGCAGTCGGCGGCGGACGTCGGAAAACAGATCTTGTTTTGCGCAATCCAAACCAGGGAGGAAGCCATATCCAATCGGTTGGAGATCGTCCAGGGCAGGTGTTCCGGCATACCTGTGATGCGTCGAAAGCCAAGGAGATCTTGGGTTGGGAGCCAAGGACTATTTTCGAAGAAGGGCTTCGACAAACGATAGATTGGTATCAGCATAACCAGGCATGGTGGCAGCCTCAGATGTGGATGCGCCAGATCCCGATCATTGCGGCGTCCGGCAAGAAAGAGATGCATTAGTCGGCTGAATCAATCTGACAATTCTTGCAGCGACTGCACAACATAATCGACGTGTTCGACAGGCATGTTTGGATAAAACGGCAACGAAATTGTGCTGTCTCCGATCATCTCCGCTACCGGGAAATCGCCCAGTTTGAAGTCGAAATGCTCGGCAAAGTATGTGAGCAAATGTATGGCTCGGTAATTGACCATCACACTAATGCCGCGCTGCTGCAAGCCGTTGATAATTTTGTCTCTCTTGGCTTTGTCGACCCAAATTGGAAAGAGATGCCAGGCATGTCTTACACCATTTTGTGTTTGCGGTCGCCTGGCACTTGGAACATCGCTAAGCAAGGCTTCGTAACGTTTTGCCAGGTTGTCGCGTTTAAGCCAATTGGATTCCAGTCTGTCTAGCTGAGGAAGAAGAATGGCAGCCTGGATATTGTCCATATTGTATTTCCAGCCGAGGATGGACATGTCCCAGTGTTTGTATCCCTCTTTCGCTCTATCTGCCGCTATTTTGTTCATGCCATGTACGCGCAGGAGTTTTAGTTTTTCGTACAAAACCTGACTATTGGTCACTACTGCGCCGCCTTCGCCACAGGTAAGATTTTTGGTGGCGTAGAAGGAGAAGCAAGCCGTATCGCCGAGCTGTCCTGGGGCTATTCCATCGCGGCGTCCCTCTATACAATGCGCCGCATCTTCTATTACGTACAATCCATGCTTGTCGGCAATCTGGCGAATTGCCTTCATATCACACATCTGGCCGTAGAGATGGACAGGAAGAATTGCCCTGGTTCGATCGGTAATTGCTGCCTCAATCTTTGCTGCATCGAGGTTACCGGTAGTAGGCTCGACATCGACAAAAATAGGCTTGGCTCCAGCTTCGAGAATTGATGTGGCCGAGGCAATAAATGTCTGGGGTGTAGTAATTATCTCGTCTGCCGCACCGATTCCTAGTGCGATCAAAGACATATGTAAGGCGCCTGTGCAGCTCGTCACGCCTAGTGCATAACTGACGCCTAGATACTCAGCGAATCGATTTTCGAATCTGACGACTGATTCACCGGTAGTTAAAATCGGGCCTTTCAATACTTCGCCAATTGAATCCAATTCGGCCTGCCCTAAATCGTGCATGAAGAAGGACACCGTATTCAATACCGAGGTCATCAGTTCGTCTCCTCAATTAGTTAAAGTGCTTCATTGCGCCGTCGCCTCAGCAGCCAAAATAGAACGGCTGGCGTCACCACAGTTAAGCAGCAGATCTAGTGTCGACAAATAGGGAACAAACTCTCCCTCACCCTGCGGGTAAATCGGGTGAACATATTGTTGCCACTGGACTTGCACACCATGTTGCTCAAACAAGTCTACATCTAAATAACTCCTGGCGGCATCGCCACTGATGTATTGATTGGCCTTAAATAATGAGCAAAGATTAAGAAGGCGGGTGCTTCGATCGCCAGGCACGTTCAATTCAGACGATCGCACGATCGTCGTCGTCAAATTTAGCCAGATTCGGAATTGCTCGATCAAGGCAATATCCAAATCAACAATGAGCTCCCACTTTCTATGCAAGAGCTCTTCCAGCGTTGAAAAATACTGTTGAAAGTAAGGCGCTCTTTTATAGAACTGGCTGATCGTGCCCAAATGTTTGCGAGCCCAAGGCAGACGATTGTCAATTTCCACTTCTAAAATCGACTGACCCAGATGGCTAACGCGCACTGGAACTGTAAGCCAGTGCGGCCCGCTTGGGGATTTAATGCGGTTTCTATTACGCCAGCCGCTCTTATCAAATTGCACATCATCGTAAAGAACAAAAATGTCAGCTTTGAGCAGCTGATCGAAAAATCCCAGCCAAGGCAAGTAGCCTGGTTGTAGGACGGCTAGCGTTTTAACTGCGACTTTTGAATTGTCTTCTTTCAAGACTTTCGAACTGAGCATGAGATTTTCTGAGCTTCACCGATGTCCGCTTATTTAAGCAGTATCTCTTAAGTTCATGACTGCAACAGCACCCTTCAAAACTTCTAACTTCGGTGCAATTCAATTTGAGCTCTCATTTCTAGCCGTCTGCCGAGCTCTGGAATCCGTAAGGTACAATTCAATTGCAATTCTTCATACGATTGCACTGGCTAGCAGTGAGCCAGGCTACTAACTCCTTTGTCTGACTGTTCTAGCTTATTAACTATGACGTGCTCCTCCATTCCGCTACAGACTTCCATTTTGCAAAGTGAGGAGGATCTTAAAATCGCCAAAGATCTAGTTAGAAAAGCGACAAAATCTGGACAGTCCGGTCCTGACGGAGACAAAAATGCAAGCGCTGTCCCATTGGTCTCGGAAAAGCTTCTTCAAGGTGATGCTTCCTGGCTTTATGGCTCGTCAGCTACAGGCGATCAGTATTTGGCTGGCCTGAGAGTTGTCGACTTCTATTCAGAGTTTTTTGAAGGAAGATTCGGCAAAGTTGAGCCAATCTTGAGCCCCTCACTCAGTTCATTGAATTGGCAGGTGGTGAATGAGGCTCAAGACTTTATCTCGTTCATTTGTGCGGAGGGAAAGAAACAGGCGCTTACTCATTTGACTGCTTCTGTCGAAGCTGATGATGGACTTATGCCGATAGCGTTGGCCAGAAGCAACTTTTTCTTGGCCGACACTGTGATCATCTATCGGTTGGCAATAAGGCAAGCTGATCTATTGATGTCAGATTCCCTCATCCGGCCGGCTGTGGCAACAGATCGTCTGCCGCTTGAAGAAATAGCCGAAGAGTGTTTTGGCGATCGTAAAAATAGTGTGAACCATTTCAGTAACGATCCAATGTTTTCCATGGCTCAGGTTCGCCTTCTCTATCGCCAATGGGTGAGCCGATGTCTTGACGGCGACCTTGCCGACCGAGTACTTGTCTATGAAAAGGGTGGGCAACTGGCAGGCTTTTTATCGGTAAAGCTGCCGTCGACGAAGGAGCGCCAAACGGGCGAGAACATTGCCACCATTCCGCTTAATGCTGTAAAACCTGGGTTCCAAGGACGTGGGATTTATAAATGCCTGGTCCACGCCACCATAAATTGGCTTAAGGAAAAGGACGTTGAATACGTTCAGATTGGCACACAGCTCTCAGGCAGGATTCATTCCACTTGGCAGCGCCTGGGAGCAAAAATTCTAAGGTCGTATCATCAATATCACTTTCATTATTGAGCTAGACAATCCTAAAGCTGCTGAGGCCGCTTGGAGATCGCCTTTCTCTCGGGTTCAAGACCAAAGCGTGCCGAAAGACGGATGTAATTTTTAGATTTCAGAGGACACTATGACCATCAAAACTGCCAAATCACCTTTTGGAACTTATGACATAAGAGGTGTTTATGGTGAATTACTAAATGAAACCTTTGCCAAACGCTTAGGTTGGGCCTTTGAGCAAATATTTTGGCTTAGCGAACAAATTCGTCATCGGCCACGATGCCAGACCGGCATCACCCGGATTGGCGGCGGCTCTGAGCGATGGATTGCTGGAAGCCGGCGCCCAGGTAACTATGATTGGCTTATCTTCCACACCGCGCGTCTATTGGCATGGTGCTCAGTACAATTTCGACTGCTCGGTTGCCGTAACGGCCAGTCACTTATCGGCCAAGTACAACGGTTTCAAAATTTGCCGAAAAGAGGCAATTCCGATTAGTTCTGAAGATGGGCTGATTGAGATTGAGAACATATTTAATCAATTCAATGGATTCAATAAATTCGATCAGCTCGATCATTTCGCTCAACTCAATCAAAAAGCTGCGCTGGCAACCAGAGGACAGGCAGAAAGCCGGGGTCGATTCCTGATCGATACACTTGGATTTGATGAATATGTTCGAGATCTCCGATCGCATCTAAACATCGCTGGGCCGCTGGAAATTGTTGTTGATGCAGGCGGCAGTCCGGTGGGACGAGAAGTGACCGCTTCCTTTCAAGGAACAGGAATAACTGTGCATGAATTGGGCTTTGAGCCCGATGGCACTTTTAAACGGCGTTCAGCAAATCCTCTGGATGATGGTGCTTTGCAGCAAGTAAGCGAGAAGGTAAAAAGCACCGGTGCGAATTTTGGTGCTGCTTTCGATGGTGATGGCGACCGAGTGGCCTTTGTTGATGAATCAGGAGCGTTTGTTGGTCCGGACTTGATTATCGCCTTGCTCGCAGAACGCGTGCTCGCCCTGAATCCCGGCGCCAATATCATGTACGACCTGCGATCAAGTAGGGCCGTACCGGAGCGGATCACCGAACTTGGTGGCAAGCCGTCAAAGTGTCGGGTCGGTCATTCTTTTATCAAAGCCGATATGCGCAGGCAGAAAGTGGCTTTGTCCGGCGAATTATCTGCGCACTATTATTGGTCCGATATGGTTTGTACTGACAATGCCATGCGGGCCTTGATTGAAATTGCCAATTTGATCTCGGCTAAACAAACTTCGTTGTCGGCGTTAATCAAGCCGTTGAATAAATATGCAAGCACCGGCGAAGTAAATTTCGAGACCCACGAGGCCAGGCGGATAATTGACCAATTGAAAGAACGTTTCGCGCAGGACAGTCTCGATTTCACCGACGGACTGAGTGTGGAATTCCCTGATTGGTGGTTTAACGTACGCGCCTCCCAAACGGAGCCGTTGCTTAGACTGTGTATCGGCGCTAATAACCAAGACCTAGTTGAGCGCCATAAGGCCGAATTAGAACAGCTGATCAAGTTAGTTCAGCTGAGTGCTAGCTAACGGCGACTGGATTTGCCTGGCGGTATTTGGCATACCATTCAATCGTTGTTTTCAAGCCTTCTTCTAGAGTGACTTGACTGGCAAAGCCAAATTTCTCTCTCGCTCTGGTTGTATCCAGTTTGCGTCGGGGCTGCCCGTTGGGCTTGGACTTATCCCAAACTATGTTGCCTTTGAACCCACTCAAATCGGCGATCAGTTTAGAGAGATCGGCGATGCTGATCTCGCTGCCGGAGCCGAGATTTACTGGTAGCGATTGATCGTATTTCTCGGTCGCTTCGACCACTCCCTGCGCCGCATCTTCAACATAGAGAAATTCTCTTGTCGGCGAACCATCACCCCACAAAACAATTTCGGGAGCATTTGCCAGTTTTGCCTCCCAGCATTTTTTGATCAACGCCGGAATCACATGAGACGTTCGCTCGTCGAAGTTATCTTCCGGTCCGTACAAATTTACCGGCATCAGGAAGATGGCATTCAGTCCGTATTGCTCACGGTAGGCTTGCGATTGAACTAAAAGCATTTTCTTCGCCAGACCGTATGGAGCGTTGGTCTCTTCCGGGTAGCCGTTCCAGACGTCATCTTCCTTAAAAGGAACTGGGGCAAATTTAGGATACGAGCAAATAGTTCCTACCGATACTATCTTTTCGGCACCAGCTTTGCGTGCTTCCTCAAGAAGCATTGTGCCCATCATCAGATTGTCATAGAAAAATTTGCCCGGGCTATCTTTGTTCGCGCCGATGCCACCAACAACAGCTGCTAGATGAATGACAAGGGCCGGCTTGACCTCATGAATGAGCCTTCTGACAGCAGCTTGTTCAGTCAAATCATAATCTTTACTGCGTGGCACGAAAATGTTAGCGTAGCCTCTCTTTCTCAATTCAGCAACAATACGCCTGCCGAGGAAGCCCGCTCCGCCTGAAACTAGTACATTTTTTGATTTCATGCCGTACACTTTTCGCCAAATTAAAATGCTAGCACGTAAGCCACCAATACGCCCATGCAATCGGCTCTTGAAGCGCTTTGAAAGAATATTCTTAAGCGTAGAAAATCTCAGACAGCGCTTCCAGGCGAAGTAGCCAAGTATAATTGTCCGGTCGACGAACAGCGAAGTTCGTCTGCTTTCAGCGCCCGTGAGTTACACAAAGATGGCAGTTCTCGAACACGATACTACCGACGTTAACGAAGCAATGCTCGATACCGAGGCTCTGTTAGACGCGTTTCAGCCTGAGGATTCTGGGCTGCCGGGTGTCAGCGTCGGCGGCTCGCCGGTGACCAAGCTGCAAGCGCCACAGCCGTTTGCTGCTTATGTCTTCAGCAAGCTAAATGAGCTTCGCTTCATCAAATTTGCCTTTGCCAGCTTTGTCGTCAACAACCTGAGACGGCGCTATCAGCGCTCATTTCTCGGTTTTGCCTGGAGCATGCTCAATCCTCTTTTAATGATGATTGTCTTGACGACGGTTTTCTCACTCTTATTCAATCGAGATCCGAAGAGCTATGGTATCTACATGTTTACAGGATTGCTCCCCTGGCAGTTTATCTCCGAATCGATCAGCACTGGCTGTTCTTCTCTGGTGTCAGCCGAGAGCTTCATGAAGAAAGTCTATGTGCCTAAACTGTTCTTTCCGCTTGTCACTTGCTCTACCGAGTTGATCAATTTTGTTTTGGCTTTGATCAGCATGATGTTTTTGGCCACTTTCTTGGGTCTGAAGCTCAGTTTGAGTTTGGCCCTGCTTCCTTTTGCGATTGCCGTCACTTTCGTTTTCACTTTTGGCATTACGCTCTGTCTTGGCGTGGCAACGGTCTATTTTCGCGATCTGACTCACATTGTCAAGGTGGTGCTGCAAAGCTTCTTCTATTTCATCCCGATTATCTGGCCTCTTAATGCCCTGCCGAAGAAATATGCCGGGGCATTTCTTTCCAATCCGTTTACTCATTTCATTCTTTTATTCAGAACGATCATTTTTGACGGTAAGGTACCCACGGCGGAGCAGTGGGGCTGGACATCCTTCTATGCAGTGATCGCAGTAATCGCTGGCTTCTGGATTTTAAGGCGCAATGAAAAGGACATCATTTTCCGCTTGTGACGGTTTCTTATTTGCTGGGGATCTTTTGACTATCATGGCACCGACAACAAACACGCTTTTGACTGAACCCATAACTGAATCCGCAACGCAACCAGCTACGCAGGAGACTCTTGTCCAGCCGCGAGATTCAGGTATAACTCAAACTACCGAGATCGCCAATGTGACGGCCAGGCGGCTTGGGCAAATGGTCATCGATGCGGCTCTGATTGCGCTCGCTTTGGTGGGAGCGTTTATAGCCCGCTTCCATTTCGACCTGTTTAGATCAGAGGCAGATGCCGGGTACCTTCATCAATTGCTCTGGTTGCTACCGATAGTGGTGGCTCTACAGTTGCTCGTCAATTGGCTCTGCGGGGTGTACAAAAGTAATTGGGGACACACAGGAATCAAGGAAGCATTCGAGCTTGGCTTGCCAGTTTTTCTTGTCACTGCGGTCTTCATTGGCGTGCGCTCGCTTGGGTGGCTGTCGATAGAGGGCACCCAGATCTCATTCGCCATAATTTTCATTGAGGCCGCTCTGTGCTTTGTTCTTTTGTTCGCTCCCCGGGCCCTTAGACGGCTGCAATTGAGCCGGCGCCATCAACAGCAATTGCTTGTGCGCACGGCGTCGGTGTCTACCGTCGGCGAAGGAGAAGGTTCGGCGCAGGCGCAGAGCATGGGGAGCGACAATGATGTCTATGTCATTGTTAGAGATGCCTCATTGCGCTTTCGTCTTTACCGAAATCCGTCGCCCGGCCTAAAGGAGACGGTGGTTCAGAGAATGAGCCGGAAGAATCACAACACCGTAACTGAATTCGACGCTCTGAAAAACATCAATCTTGAACTTCGCCCTGGGGATCGGCTGGGAATCCTGGGATTGAATGGCGCCGGCAAATCTACTTTGTTGAAAATGATCGTCGGCATTTATCCGGCTCAATCGGGTGAGATTCTGGTCCGTGGCAAGATCACTCCCTTGATCGAGCTGGGTACCGGTTTTGATCATGAACTGAGCGGGCGGGAGAACATCTATCTGAACGGAGCGCTTATGGGCCGCTCTTACAAGCAGATGAGAGCGCTGGAAAAAGCGATCATCGAGTTCTCTGAGCTTGGTGAGATGATCGATCTGCCGATCAAATATTATTCAACTGGCATGCATGGACGCTTGGCTTTCTCGATTGGGGCGATCTGCGATCCAGAGATTCTTTTGATGGATGAAATATTTGCCGCCGGCGATGCGCAGTTTGTCCAGAAGTGTTTAGACCGCCTGCATGAAATGATGAATCAATCCCAAATACTTGTTTTGGTTTCGCATGAAAGCAAACATATTATTGAACTGTGCAATCGGGCCATTGTTCTGTTCAAAGGGCAAATCGTCAAAGAAGGAAACCCGCAAGAGGCAGTCGATTACTACATGGATAATATAGTTCATGACGCTGCCCATCCAGCACATTCGGCTACCGCTCCTGCCGTGGCTCCCGATCAACTACCAAAAATTGAGAGCGTCGACTTCGCAGTTGCCGGTTTTCCCAGTTCAGCAATGTTCATCTAGGGTTCGGAGAAAGGCGCTCCTGACGTTAACTTCCGCGCCGGAGTTTATATGCAACTTTTTGAGTTCAAAAAAGAGAGTTCAGCCATGCGTGAATGCGGCTCATTCAAGGCGAATGCGATAGATACTTTTCGCTCTGAGACCGCAACTTATTCGTTTCGCTCGGCACCGCGGGCATGTGTTGTTGCGCTAGCTCTCTTATTTGGCCTAACCGCGCTCTATTTTTTCTATTTACCTTTCAACCGTATGCCATCTTATGATTACGATATGCATTTAATGTATGCAGCGCAAATGATGCGTAGTCATCAATTGACTGTGCCGCATCCTCTGTATCATCTTTTCGCAATTGCGATTCACAAGCTGCTGCCGGCATTGAGCCTCGACTTTATCATACGCCGAGTTCTTGCCTTGATTTGTTCTTTTGCTTTGCCTCCAGCGATCTTCGCTTATCTCATCAAAGTCGATCAGCAAGATCGGCAACAGCGAAGGGACATGAATATTTCACTACCAATTTATGCGCTGTTGGCTTTTGCTATTAGCATTTGTGGGCCGATCAGTTTTCTCCTCAATCACGGGCTACGCCCATTTTTCGGTTATATACCGCTCGATGTATTCCACAGCCCCACGGCACTCTTGGAAAAGCCCTTAGCGATTTGGGTTTTTTATTTGACCGGCACCCTGATGGTTACACCGATGCCACGGCGAAGCACGGTTTTATGGCTAGCGCTGGCTACGGCCCTGGCGCTATTGGCCAAACCTAATTATGTGTTGGCTTTGGCTCCGGTGGTGGCAATAGTAACCACTTTCTACTTTTTCAAAAAACAATTCTCACGCGGCTTCGCTCTGGTGTTTGGTTTGCTTATGCCTGCTGCCGGCGTCCTGGCATGGCAATATTACTTCACTTATGTGACTCAGACCGGTCTGCTAAAATCCTCAGTAATATTCGCTCCATTCGGTCCGATGTCCGTGTTCTCAGGACATCTGGGCGAAAAGTTTCTCCTCTCAATATTTTGTCCGCTTCTTGTTTATCTGCTTTTCTTCAAGCAGGCGGTACAAGACGTACGACTTAATTTTGCCTGGGCTGTGATGCTGTCTGCCTGCTTTTTTGCATATTTCCTGGCAGAGTCAGGTATGCGTTATTCAAGCATAAATTTCGGCTGGTGTGCAGAGTTCGCTCTCCTTTTGGTTTTCATTGCTACTGCCGGCTTCTGCGTCAATCTTTTTTTGCGAGGCACCGTGCCACGCAAAGAATTGCTCTGGAAATTCCCACTGGCAATCTTGGCTTTTGTGCCTCATATAGTCGGCGGTATATTTCTCAATTTCTGTTGGGACTTCAAGCTGCACTAAATCGAGTTTCAGCAGCCGCTCAAAGCAGCAAGCGGAAACAAATTATGCGAACCTCAGGTTCAGAAGAGCTCGCGCTGCTACACTGCATTAACGTTTCTGTTTTATAAGTTTGATATTGGCTACCAGAGATTTGACTTCAAACGTCGCTGAAAGTGCTCGATCCGAAGCTGAACTTGCGCTCGAAGACGCTTGTGCGGAATGGCAATTTCTTCCTTACGTCAGCCTATATTCGTCAAAAAGCGCTTGTGCGCAAGCGGCAGTCTCGATGTTTAATTATGCCGACGTGTTTTCGGAGGATGGTTCCGTCTGGTTGATTCGCACGGTTGAACCCGATCAGCCGCAGTGGTTCGCCGGTTTGCGCTTTTTGCCTCTAGAGAGCGAAGTTTTCGGACAGCGGACAGCCAGAGTGGAGTTTTTCTTCTCTGCCCAAACGGCGGCTTTGTCTGCACCAGGGGTAAGGGCTGGCGTCAAACTTTTAGCGCAGGTTCACGACGTGGCGCGAAGGCATGGGATCAAACACATCTCTTGTTCAGCATTTGCTGGTGATGCCGCTGCCGTTAATGCTCTTGAAACTGCTGGCTACAGACTGCGAGACACCATTGTCGCCTACCATGTTCCGATCACCAAACTGTGCACCGAGGACAAAGAATCTAACTCTAGCTGTGGAGATTCTATTGAAGAAGCTACGGTAGCCGATGTTGGGCGACTAGAAGAGATCGCTTGTGCTTGTTTTACTGACCGGTCGCAGAACGTCAATCGATTCAATAGCGACCCCGATCTTCGCCGCGAACAGATCGGACAGCTTTATTCTCGCTTCATCCGCAATGCTGTGATCGAGCATCGAGCTGATCTAATACTGGTTCAGAAACAAAATGGTAACCCAACCGGTTTCATGACCTTTAAACTGGATAGAGATCACCAAGGAGCGATCAATGAAAGGCTGGCAAAATGCGTACTCAATGCGATTGAGCCAAAACTGCAAGGACTAGGCACTGCCCATAAACTGTTTACCAGGGGATGTCAGTGGCTTGCGCAAAGAGGAGTGACAGTGGTCGAAAACAAGACTCAGCTATCCAATTATCGAGTCATCCACATAAGTCAAAAATTCGGCGGTAAGATGGCATTCGCTTATCATACGTTGCACATCACATTGTAAGAGCCGCAAAACGCTACTTTCAGACTCCGGGCAATAGCTGAGAACGTCTTTGGCTAATAAAATTTGACAAGCCATCAAACAATTTGGCTGCACCGATTGCATTCATGTGCACCCAATCAAAATAATCTTCCGTTGAAAACTGTTGCTCGGATTCAGGCTGGTAGCGAATTGCGCCATACTCTTTGCAGATCGATTGCATTCTTTGCTCGTATTCATTTCTCAACGCCTGGGGAATTCGCTCCTGCGCGCCAGGACAAAAAGGTATTTCGACGATCAACAGCTTGATGTCTTTTTCCCGAAGCAAATTAGCCGAGTTCTCCAGGGCGATGAATTGATTATTTACGAATTCCCTATCGAGCGGAGCGAAGCAACAATCTAGACCTGTTAAGTCAATTTTGTCTTTGTTCGGTTCGAGCAGTTTGCCTAGGGCTGACACCGGTATGTCGTTATATTTTTGCTTTGTAAATGGCGACAGCAGGAAGGCAAAATGAGCATTTGTTTGCTGAACTAAGTTCGATGGAAGCAAGATCATTTGGCGGAAATAGGATCGTTCAGTATCCAAGTTTCTCAAAATGGAGCTGGGACGCAGCTCGACAAGACACAAGCGCAGCCAGCGTGGACAGGCAAATGGCAGAAGAGGAATGTCTTTGAAAGCTGGGGTAATCCAAGTTTTGCTGAGATGGAACGCAAAATCGCGAGGGTTGATTCCATAAATAACCAATCTTGGTCTCTTACGGTAGATTAGGCATTGTTTGATAATCAAATCATCATCTGCAATCACAGCCGCAGACATGCAAAGGTCAATGGCTGAGACATTAGATAGCCCGTGCTTGTTCAGACAACGAACGAAAGATACTGGCGTCACATAGTTGTTCAAGAACTTTTGCAGTTGTATTAGGCCCATCCTTTTAGCGTTTGCAGATTTGAGGTCGTAAAGGTCGCTCGGCGTAAGAAAAACAGAGGAACCAAGCAGAATAATGTCTGGATTGGCGGAGCCGATAATGAATTTCTCAAATCGTCCACACGATCGGGCGGTCGCGTTCCGGTACACCATAGTATCTATCTCGTCGCGACGGCGTTGATTGGCCTCTATGTGTGTGACATAAATAAAAAGAGCAATAAACAGAAGCAGAGATGTTACAAAAGAACTGAGACAAATACTGTTGCCGCCTCCCGATGCGCAGTTATTTTGCCGTACGGGTACAGCTGGATCTTCCACTGCGGCACTGGTAGACGCGCTTGTAGAGTCAACTTGCCCTGCAAAATTGGTGTTGGAAATGGAAATCAAGGCGATTACATTTTCTGTGGTGGATGAACAACCGTCTGAACTGCATGGTCTGAGATTTCTGAAGTACTGTCTGCTAGTTTCTGCAGTTCATTTTCCGAAATGAGCAGTCGGTGACCGGCATAATCGCGCTTGCCGCGATCGCAAGGCAACATACTAAACGGCTCTGGGGTATAGATGCCGACGCCAATTTGTTTAGTCTGCTGCCATTGTGCATGGGTGATCGGCACAACATCTTGCCATGTTTGTCCAGGGCAGACCCAGCGTTTACCAAGATCTTGTGGATAATCTTTGTATCCAAGCAATTTGCCACTGGCATCTAAAAGATGAACAGCCACGTAATATTTACACGGCTGTAGGGCGCGGCTGCGCCAGACAAGTTTAAGCTCATAATCTTTGCCCTGGCGTTGAAGTGCACACGCTTTCAGCTCGAATATGCCGCCGAATTTGGTGCCCGAAATTCCAGCTGCGGTGCTCTTTGTCAGGGATACTATTTTGTCGTGCGAAAGCTGCTGCCAATTGCAAACCCGGTCGTTTAGAAGAGTGCCTGTCAGACCCACTAAAGCAAAGACACAACACAAATTAACTGCTAATGCGGTAGTGAGCTTTCTGGGCAGCATTGCTAAGCCCTTACCCATGATCAGTCCACGCATCGGCTTTTCAATTAGCTCGAAGCACAGGTAAGCACCAGCTAGTGTGGCAATCCAGAAACCAGCGTAGACCAGAATTGGCGGCAATACCGCGAGCTGCGCTTTGTGCAGTGCAATAAATCCAACGATCGGGTAGTGCAATAAATAAATAGCATAGCTAATGTCACCGAGCAAAACAAAAAATGGCAAGCAGAGTAGTTTTGATAGTCGTCCCATTTGCAGCGCGAAGATAATTAAGATTGCCGCATATATAGGCGCTCCCCCGCTGCCAATAGCCCAAAACAAAGCCTTTTCGATGTTTGGATTGGCACTCCATAAAATGGTTCCTGCCAACAGATAACGTAATGCTGCTGCGACCAGAACAACCTCTAGCAGAGTCATTCGCAGGGTCGGTGCTTTAGTCGCTTTAAATGCACTGCGCATTCGAAAGAACAAAAGCGCAGCTGTCATGCCCAGGCAAAATTCAAAAATTCTGACGAGAGGGGAGTCAGTGCAGAACCATTGAGAGTCCAATGCGAAACTATTATTAGCAACCATAGGCAAGTTTAAGTAGCAGGCAATGCCGATCATTGATGCGGACAGAACTGCACAGGCAAGCAACTTTTGCTTCCAAGTTTTGGCAAATTGATGGATTAGAAACGGGAATGCGAGGTAGAAGAAAAATTCACAGGAGATGCTCCACGACGGTGCATTGAATGAGTAGTAGTAGGCACTGATCGGAATCCAGTCGTGTACTAGCAGTAGGTTAGCACTCAAAAGCTTTACGAACTGGGAATGTGGTATGACGGTAGGAACAAGCAGGAGCGACAATCCGAGACCAACGAGATGACACGGATAGATACGGGCGAAGCGGGCGCGCAGAAATTCCAGGGCACCTTTAGGACCAGCAAGCTCTGGATAGACATAGGTGAGGATGAAGCCGGAAAGAACATAGAAGAAAGCCACACCTTGGCCCAATGCCAGACATTGTACGAACGGCACTGATTCTGGGCAGATGCTGGAGGAAAAATGCATTAAGACAATCATCATCGCTGCAAAAAAGCGCAGCGATGTCAGAGCGTTTAGTCGAACCGGTGCGGATGGACGTTGCAGTGCGGCATCGACTGCCGCAGGGGAAGCGGCGACTTGCTCCGCAAAGTTCGTGCTGGATCTGGAAATCAAAGTGCTCACATTTCTTGTTGTGGGTGAACAACCGGCCGCAAGGCATGGTCTGAGATGGCTGCGCCTCCCTCTACTTTATTCTGCAGTTCATTTGCCGAAATGAGCAGTCGGTGACCGGCATAATCGCGCCTGCCGCGATCGCAAGGCAACATACTGAACGGCTCTGGGATATAGATGCCGATGCCAATTTGTTTAGTCTGCTGCCATTGCGAATTAGTGATCGGCACAACATCTTGCCAGGTTTGGCCAGGACAAACCCAGCGCTTACCTAGATCTTGAGGATAGTCCTTATAGCCCAGCAACTTTCCATTAGCATCCATGTCATGAACTGCCACGTAATATTTACACGGCTGCAGGGCACGGCTACGCCAGACCAGTTTAAGCACATAATCTTTGCCCTGACGTTGGAGTGCACATGCTTCTAACTCGAATGAGTCACCGAACTTGGTGCCCGAAATTCCGGCTTGAGTTTGATTCACTAGGGCAATTACTTTATCCCGAGAAAGCTGCCAATTGAAAGCTCGCGCGTTTAGAGCAACGCATGTTAAACCGACTAAGATGAAAATGCAACAGAGATTGGCAGCAAGAGCAGTGTTTAGCTTCCTGGGCATTATAGTCAGTCCCTTACCCACGATCAGTCCACGCAATGGTTTTTCAATCAGCTCAAAACACAGATAAGAACTAGATAGCGTGGCAATCCAGAAAGCGGCGTAGACTAGAATTGGTGGCACATCTATGAGTTGTGCTTTGTGCAGCGTGATAAATCCAATAATCGGGCAGTGTAATAAGTAAATGGCATAGCTGATATCGCCGAGCAAGACAAAGAACGGCAAGCAGAGCAGTTTTGATACTCGTCCCATTTGCAGCGCGAAAGTAATTAAGATTGCTGCATATATTGGTGCCCCGCCGCTGCCAACAGCCCAGATCAAAAATGCCTTTTCGATGTTCGTATGGGCGCTTTTTAAAATGGCCATGGGATCACCGGCAAGCAGACAAAGTAATGCCGCTATCATCAGCACAATCTCTATCACTGTCATTTGTAAGGTTGTTACTTTTGTTGCTTTAAATACATTGCGCACTCGAGAGAACAAAAGTGCAGCTGTCATGCCCAGGCAAAATTCAAAAATTCTGACAAGAGGCGAGGTAGCGAAGAACCAGTGGCACTCTACTTTGAAGTTATCGTCTCCATACATGGGCAAGTTTAAGTAGCAGCCAAGGCTAATCAGCGATACGACCAAGAGTGCACAGGCAAGGAGCTTTTGTTTCCACGTTCTAGCAAATCGATGGATCAGAAAGGGAAATGTGAGATAGAAGAAAAATTCGCATGAAATGCTCCATGCCGGTGCGTTCAAAGAGAAGTAGTAGGCCCGTATGGGGATCCAGTCCTGAATCAGAAGTAAGTTCGCCAGCAGGATCTTCACAAACTTCGAATGTGGCATGACGGTAGGAACAAGTAAGAGCGACAATCCAAGACCAACGAGATGACACGGATAGATACGTGCGAACCGAGCGCGTAGAAAGGCCAGGACATTCTTAAGCCCAGCAAGCTCAGGATACACGTAAGTGAGGATAAAACCGGAAAGAACGTAGAAAAAAGCGACTCCCTGGCCTAGAGTTAAATATTTGACGAACTGCCAAGCTTCTGGACAGAGGGAAGACGAGAAATGTAGTAAGACAATCATCATCGCTGCAAAAAAACGCAGTGACGTCAGAGCATTGAGCCGCTCCGTTGGCGCTGCTTGTTTGAGCGCTGCATTGGTTGCTGCGAGTGTAGGGGCAAACTGAATCAAAGCAAATTCACAACGTCCCAGCGAACTGTCCCGAGCGGCAGTTCTACAGTTGACAATTCTATCTGGTCCGACAGGCTGTTCTTTTATTAGCTGAGCACAATATAATTCTTCGAGATTTAGGCGATAATTCCTCAATAACTACCTGATAGGCACTTCACTGCAGCGAAGTGCATGGTCTTAATATGGCGGCGAAAATTCTAATTACCGGCGGCATGGGCTTCATAGGCTCTCATTTGAGCGCGGAGCTGCTCAGGCGAGGTCACTCTGTAACAACTATTACGCGCTCATCTAACGTGGCTTACCCTGAGGCTTTTGGCAAAGATGAAGAGCAATCTTTGCAAAGAGTCATCGGTGACGTCCGGGATCAGGCTTTACTCGCTAAGCTTGTCGCCGGCTCGGATGTGATCTTTCATAAAGCGGCCGCCGTTGGTGTTGCCGCATCGGCACAGCATGTACACGATTTCGTCAATACAAATATTGCCGGCACTGCCAACTTAGTCGATGTGTTAAGAGCTGGTCGCCACCAGGTGAACAAAATCATTCTTGGGTCATCGATTAGTGTTTATGGCGAAGGCAACTACTGCTGCGGCGAATGCGGGATTGTGCGACCGGACCTGAGGCTTTCCCAAAAGCAAATCGAAGAACTTAATGATTGGAATCCACGTTGTCCAAATTGTTTGGGCCACATTGAACCAGACTGGACTCCGGAGAGTGCCAGCCGAAACGGCGAGTCTGTTTATGCGATTACAAAAAAGTCACAAGAAGATTTGCTCGTGTCTACTTGTCGTTTGCTGGGCATCACGATTGTGGTGCTCAGATACTGTACCGTTTATGGACCGGGTCAGTCTGCCGGTAATCCATATTCGCAATTCACTCAAATGTTGATCAATGGTCAGAGTCCGATGATCACTGAAGATGGCTTGCAAGGTCGAGATTTCATCTATATCAGCGATGTTGTCTCGGTCAATGTGGATGTGCTTGAGACAAATTTAGCTGGTATCAATTTCTTCAATGTTGGATCAGGAATCCAGACGCCGCTACTTGATTTTGTTGTCCAGGTTAGAGAAAGACTTGCCGCTGTCGGGCATCCGGAGACCGCTCAGCCCCATTGCACTGGGCAATTGGTTCCTGGCGAAATCAGATATTGTCAAGCGGACTGCTCTGCTGTTAAGAAGAGACTCAAATTCGAGCACAAAATTAGCTTCAAAGATGGTGCAGCCAGCCTTACTGACTGGTTCATCAGCAAGCAGGTCGCCGGTGCTAACTCAATGTCTCTAGCTCGACCGTCCATCAGTCGGCAATAGTGGGAGAACGACTGGTGACACCGTTGGCAGTACTACCGTTGCCATTGTTCTTTGGTCCTGATGGCGTTTGTTTTTTTAGAAATGCCGCCAGACCATAAGCCTTCTTCTTAGCTGAACGAAGTGGTTCCAGCGCGCGCCACGAACGCGAGCCGAGCAGGGCGTTGACCTCCCGCTCCAAATACTTCTTGTGTTCGCGCAATTCTTTCAATTTGATCGAGCGATAGTAGCAGTCAATTTGAGTCTGTTCGATTTGCAAAATGCGGTCGCAGGCTGCAGCAGTAAGAGCGAAGCCAATCTGCTTCAAAGTCGCCGGTGGTAAATCTCTTATGGGTAATCTTTCGCGAGCAAGCAACTCTAGAAGTGGAATACTAAACTTTGTGAAACATTCGTCTTCCAAGGCATCCCGTAGTTTTTTCAGCCGGATGATGAGCGAGCTATAGTGGAGAGAATCTTCTTTAGCTAGTCGTGCATGAAATAGTACTAATTCACCGATGAGCGAGAGGTATTGGACCTCCGCTGATATGTCTAGCTTTGGCTCAGGCACGGCGATCTCGCTGAGAGTTTTATTGCAATGGACTGTTTCCGGTTCAGGCTGAAAGAGTGAAAAGAGAAAACAATGTTCGGCAAGCAGATTCAATTTCAGGTCAAACTGAGGAAGGACGGTAGGGCGTCGGAAAGCGCAAAGATAAATCGACCGCGGCTCTCCATTAAGCGGAAAAAAGTCTTTCAATCCTTGTAGACAATGATCACTCAGTCCAGGCGGCAACATAGACAAGGTATCAACGAGGCTATGGCCTCCTTGCTGGTCTAACGTTGAAAACACGTTGCTGCCATATGTGACTACCTGACTGGCACTTTTCTTTTCGAAAGTCTCGACCAGTTCTGCCAATGCTTGAGTGGAGAGGAGTTCATTCGGATGGAGAATTTTTATCAATTCTCCCCGAGCGGTCGTTAGGCAACGATTGAGGTTGCCATAAAAACTAAGTGATTGGTCGGCTGCGATTAGCTTGATTCGTGGATCTGCTTGGGAGCGCTCAGCAAGGACCTGGCTCTGGTTACCCGCACCATCCAGGCAGAGAATTGCTTCCCAATCGGCAAACGTCTGGGAGCTCAGCGCGTCGACCACTGCCAGAGCATCGTTTCCAGGGTTAGACAAAAGACAAAGTGAGAACATTGTCATGCTATGCGACCGAGTGTAGATAGCTATTTTAGGTCATAAAAGCGCGTAAAATTTCTAAGGAGACTTGATGAAAATGAACTCTGCCACATCTGCGCGGTCCTGAGACACTTTGTTGGCGATGTTTTGATGAAAAAAGTGTGATGAAGGAGAGCAAGCCGAGTGTTGCTAACCGGTAACCGATTTGACTATAAACCGCTGGTAAGCGTTTGCATACTCTGTTATAAGCACGCTCCATACCTGACTGATCTGTTTGATTCATTACTGGCTCAAACATACCGAAACCTCGAGATCATTTTCGTTGACGACTGTAGTCCGGACGAAAGCTTCGCCTTAGCGAAGTCGTACGAAACTCGCCTTAAGGATGCTTTTGCAAATGTGACCATCCAACAAAATTCAGTCAATCTCGGTATGCATTTGACTGGTGAAGTTGCCGCGAGTCAGGCAACTGGAGAGTACATGTGTAGCATGGACGGAGACGACTATTATCATCCAACGAGGTTCGGTTATTGTGTCTCCTACTTAAACACAAACTCGCATATCGGTGCTGTGCATTCTGATTTTTATCACGACAAAGATGGTCAGGTCGCCGATAGCGGCTTCTTTAAGACTACGAGTCTTAACCCGGTTTCTGGCTGGGGCTATGATGCTTTACTACAAGAGAACACCGTTGGTCATCTTACGCTTATGGTTCGTAAGAACCTCTACCGGCAATGTTATAAACGCATTCTCTTTCAGGAGCGAGGTTATATGATGACTGATTACCCCGCTGTACTTGGTATGAGCAAGTTGACTGAGTTCGGTTACATTCCAGAACCGCTAGCCTACTACAGAGTATTGGCTAACTCCGCTAGTCATGACACAAAGAAGAGCCAAGCCTTCAGAGACTCGGTGATGCTGATTCGACAGCATGCCAGGCTCGGCCTTTTATAAAGCTGAGGAACGAATGAGATCACCGGTGACAGTTTGCCTCGTTGCACGCAACAATGGATCGTACCTGCGTGAAACTTTGGACAGCATCATTGGTCAGACTTACCCGAATTTTGATGTGTTCATCGCTGACGAAGATTCCGCAGACGATTCTCTCGCCATTGCTCAGGAATACGCTGATCGGGACTCTCGTTTCAAAGTCTTTTGCAATCAAGAGCGGCTAGGAAGGAACAAGGCTCTGAAGTTGCTTATAAAACAGAGTGATTCGCGATTGATCAAATGCTTGAATCCGGGAGACACTCTTGATTTCAATGCATTGGATGAAATGGGGCGGATTTTTGAGCGTTATCCCCAGGTTGGTATAGTCAGCTGCGGCTACCGCTGTGTCACGGCAGAAGGGGCATTTATAAAGAGCGTACGGGTAGACCACCCGAATACTATTTTAGAAGGCACAGCAGTGATCAAAGAGGCGTTACTCGAAGCGCATAGTGTGATCGGACCACTTTCGGCAACTATGTTCAGGCGCGATAATGTATTTCAATCTATTGATGACAGATATGTTGCCGGATCTGACCTCGCTCTCTGGACTTCGCTCCTGGCATATCGCAGCTCATATGCGCTGGATGTTGAGCTTGTCTCTGTTCGCTACTTCGATGAGTTGGCACAAGATAACCGGCTCAAGGAATCGCTTGTTAAATTGGCTGATCTGACCAAACTCTTTAGTTCCACCAGTGCGGCGGCTGGCCTCGCTTCGCTATCAATAGGTAAGCGCAGCGACATGTTTGACAAGACGCTCGATCAGGTGGGTAGCTCAATGGTGAGGGCGGGCAATTGCGATCTTGCTCTCAGTTTGCGGGCAGCTGAAATACTGTTTGATGACCTTACTCCTGAAGAAATAGCCGATTGCCTTGAATCCTTAACTCACCTCTGGATCAACAGGTCGCAGCGTGCACAAGAGCACCAAAGAGATCTAGTCGGACAGAAGGAGCTTGAATCGATCGAGCAGGAAGTCGAGGAACTCGAGCTCGTGAGAAAGAAGATCCTGCGCTCGGCGACGTGGAAATTATCGACGAAAGTGCAATCAGTGCGTCGAACTTTGACAGGCAGGGAGACAGAACCGTTCTCTTCCTTCGAGCCGGAGATAGCACAAGAAGCAAGTCTCGATCGAATCATCAACCAGAATCAAATATCGGAGCCGACCAAGGATTTGGTAGCAGTTACCGTGATTGTGCCACTCTGGGACAGCTGGCCATTGCCTATCAAAAATTTGCAGCGGCTCTCACAGCAGACATTAGAGAGCCTGGAGATTGTCTTATTGACCGACAAGGAAATACCTGAGGAATTACTTGCGGACTTCAGGACGTCCGGAAAATCTGTGCGCCTTGAGCGATGTTCTCAATCTGTTGAGGCAGTTGAGAAAACAATTGAATCTGCCCAAGGCAAATATATTTGTTTTTGGAAAGCAGACGATCAAGTTACACTAACCTATTTAGAAAAAGCATTATTTCTTGCGGAGCATTTTGGTGAAAGCCTGATTGCACCGGCCAGAAGACAGAGCAGCCAAAAACAAAGAAATGGAAAACATCAATGGTCTGTATTGCCGCCGGCAGCTCAGAGAAATCCGCAGGATGGTTTGGCCAGTTTCGCCTATCATCCTTACCTGGTCTTCAAAAAACATCTGTTGAATGAGGATTACTTAGATCTTGGCCAGGCCAACGTTTCTATCGAATGTTGCTGAGAAGTCCTATTACGTTTATAAAAGAGTCGTCTGCCGTTGACGATATTGAGTACCAGGTGCTGGCCAGGCAGCCGTCTCCTGTGTCCTCCGTGCCGGAAGACAGCACTCTTTTTGATAGAGCGAGATTTTCTCTTAGACCGACAATTGTAATGTGCATACCGTTTCTAGTCGATGGAACTGAGGTGTTCTTTGGACATTTAGGCCAGCTTTTGCAGCAATCCGGCGAGCAGGTCGTGGTGATAACCACTAATCCGGCCAATCCAACGATGGGCGATTCTACCGCACTGTTTGAGGCGATGGGTCTGCCTGTTTACCACATGCCCAGATTTCTCTCCTCCGATAAACAAATGAGAACATTTCTGTTCAAGCTCCTCGATCGCAATCCTCAGATGAGTCTTTTGCAAATGGGTTGTGACTTTATTTATCGATCTCTTGCTGCAATAAGGAAAAGATATCCCAAGATCCATGTCGTGGACCAGCTGTTCAATGATGTGGGTCATCTGAACAGCAATCGTTTTTTCAGCAAGCACATAGACAAAACAATTGTTCCGTCGCCAGTGCTTCGAAACACGTTGGTGGATAAGTTTGATGCCCGCGAGGAGGACGTTGTTACCATTCCGCACGGCATATGCATTCCGCAGGAGGCGGATTTGTCAGCATTCGCCGCTGCCGGTCGCGCCGCCTTACCCGAGGAGTTCAAAGATAAGTTTATTGTCTCTTTCGTTGGCCGTTTTTCCAGGGAGAAGGAACCAGAAATGTTTGTGGATATTGCTAGCAGGCTAACGGAGCACGACAATATCAGATTCATTATGGCCGGTGATGGCCCGCTGCGTAAGAAAATTGATGAGCGAATTGATCAGTCTAAACTTCGTTCGCGCATTTATCTGCCAGGTTTCATCAAGAACGTTCACCCACTAATGGCAGTGACAGACGTTTTGGTCTTGCCGTCATCGCTTGATGGCATGCCGCTCGTTCTCATGGAAGCGCAAGCACATGGCACACCAATTGTCGCCAGTCGAGTCGGTAGCGTACCGATTGTTGTGCAAGATGGAATCAACGGATTTATTTGTGATGTAGCGGCGGTCGATGATTTCGTTGGCAGAATTGCGGCACTTTATCGCGATGCTCAATTGGCAAGACAGTTTGGCGAAGCTGCTCGCAAGAATGTTTGCAGTCACTATTCCCAAGAGAAAATGGCTGCTTCTTATATCAAATTGTTCGAGCAGTTAAAGTCGAGCGGACAATCTCATGACGCTTGCCCGGACGTAGAATCAGGCAGAGAAATTAGTGTAAGAAGGTGAACCGATGCCAGCGATAAGCGTCGTCGCTCCAACTTATAATCATGAAAGATACGTTGCAGAGGCAATCGAAAGTGTTCTTTGCCAGAGCTTTCAAGATTTTGAATTGATCGTCTCGGACGATGCTTCAACAGATGGGACTTTGGCCCGGCTGAAGCAGTTTCGTGATCCTCGCTTAAAAATCATCGAAAACAGCATAAATCGCGGCATATTTGCCAACACTGCTCTGGCGTACGGGTATGCTCGAGGAGAGTACGTTGCCTGGCTGGGAACAGATGATGTCTACGAGCCACACATGCTCGATACGCTGCTTAAGTTTTTGCAAAGTCACCCTGATACGATCGGCGTTTTTGGCGAAAGCGCATATATTGACGATGACAGCAACGCATTAGGAACCGGGTCCCCTCCCGATGGAGTGGGCAAAGGCCGGTTCGAGCTGCTCAGGGAGATGTTTTTCGTTCGCAATCATCTATGCAATCCAGCCGGACTCGTGCGTCGTTCGATACTAGATCGATTTGGTTATTTCCCGCCACAATTCAAGCAACTTAGCGATATGAACCTTTGGGTGCGGATACTGTTTGAATCCGAAATCGTAGTTGTACCGGACATCTTGATCAAATACAGAATGCAAGCGAACAGTAAGAATGCCGGCGCGCTAACGGAAGAGAGCCACGCTCGCTTCCGCTTTGAGACTATCCAGTGCTTGCAAGAATATAGCAAACGAATTAAAGACATCAAGACACTGAAGAGCATCTTCCCGGAAGTAGAGGGTCATCCGTGGCCTCTAGTAGATGAGCTGTCGCTCTTCCATCTTGCTCATGTAGCGATTATGGTTTCGCGTCCCGAGCATCAGCTTTTCGGACTGCAACTTTTGCATGAACTGTTTTCCGATCCGAACACGGCAAAGAGAATAGAGACGCTGTGCGGGTTGTCTTACTCATATCTTTTCAAAACGGTGGGAGAACAACAAATATTTTACGACGCAGCATCTGTATGGAGTGAACGGAACAAGTACGGTCAGCAAATCGAGCAACTTGGACATGAACACGAGTCTCTCGGGCAAGCTTACAATTCACTGGCACATGCTTACGAGTCGCTGCGCAAAGAGCATTACGATTTGTCGAACAAGCTCAACGAAGCCGAGAGAGAGTTGACCAGACTGCGCCCGCTTGAAGCAGAAGCGTTGGCTTCAAAAACGCCGAGCGAATTTCGTGGTGCCAGATTTGGTGATAGCTTTGCCTTAGGGGCCGTGGAAATATCGGTCGCCAAAGAACGTACCATCGTAAAACTTGTCTGGCAAGCTCTTAAAAGAATGCAGCTGAAGTTTACTGTCTGCTTCCACGTAATTGACTCAAACGGTGCACTAATTAACAGAGATTATCGACAAGACGTTGACGAACGATGGGTAGAAGACGGTGAGATCTGGGTCGACAAGATTGATCTTCAACCTACGGAGATAATAGATGCTCAAAAGCTCGGCATCGGCATCTTCGAAGTAACAGAACCGCTGACATTTTTGCATGTCGACCGCGGCACTCGCGATTATGGCAACGCACGGCTTCTTATAGATTTGGCTAGCAGCGATTCAACTCCAGTCGGGGCGCTAGGTCTTGCGGATTGAGCCTGCCCATACGAGCATCCCTTTGTACTTTTTCCACTGCTTTCATCAATGCCGCTTTTTCGCCGGGCACCGGTGTATGGCTCATCGATACTTCGAGCACACGATAGAATACGAGCGGATCCTCAATGAAACCGATTTTTGTCATCTGCGAAAGCATTAGCAATCCTGGATAATCACCCATTCGATAATCGCGCTTTTCAAAAAGGGCAAATTGGAATGCTCGCAAGAAAAAATCGCGTCTAACCATCAGAGTGGGAGCGCGCACGAAACTTTTAGTGAGCAGATCATCAAAGATCCAACCAGAGGGAACTTTGCCGATCCAGCTTTTTTCGAACCTGGGCAATACTTGTAGGTCCTCTTGCACCAGATAATAGTCTGAATGCACAGCACCGTAAGAGGGATTTGACTCGAAAAACTCCAGATTCCTTTCTACCTTTGTCGCACAATAATAATCATCAGCTTCGAGATACGATACATAGTCACCGGAAACCATTTCGAAACCCTTTTCTAAGTTTCGCAAGGCACCAAGGTTGGTGGCATTCCGTTCCATATGTACACGCGTAAACTTAGCTTCGAGCTGCTCCTGATACCGCCGACTGGCTTCCCAAGTATCGTCAAGGCTGCAGTCGTCTAAAAAGATTATTTCCAGGTTGCTATAAGTTTGTCCAAGCAAAGAACTGAACAGTGACCGCAAGAATTGTTTCTGGTTATAGCAAGCGATAACCACACTAACTAACGGATTCGCTTGAAGTATCGCCATTTAACTGTCAATCACCGAAGCAGGGCGTCATTACGCAAAAGAGTAGTGTAATATCGATAATCGCATTGGCAGCGACTAAGAGGTACATTTAATGCCCTTAATCTCGGTGTGTATTGCCGCCGAACCTGATGAACCATACCTTAGTCAGGCCGTAGACAGCGTCTTGAACCAAAGTTTTGCAGATTTTGAGCTGCTCATTTGCAGTGACAGCCAAGGCGGTACTCACGAATATGCTAAGAAGCTCTGCCATTCGGAGCCACGCCTGCGGAAAATTGACATTTCTGGTAGTTCCGCAAAGAAACTTAACCGCGCTCTGCAGGAAAGCCGAGGCTCTCTTATTCAGTTTTTATCTGCTAAGGACTACCTGGAGAAAGATTGCCTAAAAACATTTGCCAGGGCCTTCGCTCTATGCCCCGATTTGGTCTTAGCGGATTCGTCTTGTAGATTTGTCACTCACGAAGGCGCCTACATCTCAGAGAGGACGGCAAAAGAGGCTGACACATTAGTCGCTGGGGCTGAGGTAGCTAAGCATGCGCTTCTCGATTTCAAGCCGAACTTTGAACACATGTCTTCATGCTGCTTTCGCCGAGATTATGCGCTCGATGGTTTCGACGAACGGTACTATTTTTTGGCCCCATTTGAATTTTTCTTCCGCCTGGCGGCGAAAGGCGATTACATGTTCCTGTCTCAATGTCTGAGCAATGTGCGTAAATTTGAACACCAAACAGAATCCAACAAGGTCAAGGAATCACTTCTTATCCTGCATGATTTCGTCATTTTGCGCGATTCATTCAGTAAATTTTGCGTCGCGCAAGAAATCAGTTGTGAGGACGGGGATTTTTACAGCGATCATTGGGCTGATCACAATGGCGTTGCCTTCAGGCATATTGTTAGAACGCTTGATCAAGTGTACAAATCGAACATTACTCCAGCAGATGTGCTTGAAGCAGCTAAGGAAATGGAACACTGGGGTTCCGAAGAAATGCTGCAAGATTACATCCGTATCGTTTTTGAAATTGGCTGGTATATCTCGCGCTTAAATTGGTGGAGGCGTCATGCAGTTGCCGAGGCAAGAGAAAAAGCTGCTAGAGCACACAAACGCGGTCTTGATGAAATGCGGACCATTTGCGATAAGGAATTCGCGCAGCAGAAAAAGCATTTTCATCAGAAGATTGAATCCTTGAATGCGGAATTAGAACAGCTGCGAAATGAACACAACAAATTGCTTAGATCGGAGTCCTGGCGGATGACCGCTCCAATCCGGCAGTTTCGCGCACGTTTAGTGTACGGCCGCACTCTGCCTAGAAAAACTGACAAATAACGGCGGCAATGTTTATTAGGGAATTCGATGCCTAAATTAGCAATTTTGGACAACGTGTTTCCTTCGCCATTATCTGCATCCAGGTACGCAGAATTTACGGCCTATCTAGATAACATAGAAGACTCAGTGGTGCTCTCCAGCGGCGACGAGCTGCATTCGCTAGGTGAGACCAAACCGGTTGCAAAACTAATCGACGATTTTGTCGATCATCATCGAGAGTATGAGGGACGAGTCTCATCTCTTCAACCTGGCGAAAGAAATCTAGCTGACTTTGCCGAGTTGCTTTATATGGTGTTTCTCGGCAATTGCCAGACATTCCGGAAAGAATTGATCAAAAGCAAGATCCCGTTTGTGTTTACACTCTATCCTGGTGGTTCGTTCCAGCCCTATCACAAAGCATCTAACGGAGTATTGCGCAGAATCTTGTCGCTGCCGAATTTCCGCAAAGTGATCGTCACCCAACCATTCGCCAGGGACTATTTACTTGGCGGACAGTATTGTCGTGAGGAGCAAATTGCCCTTATTCCTGGGGTGGTGGTGCCTGAGGAATTTTTGCAAGAGACTTCGCGAGAATCAAGAAATGGCAACGCCCAGATGGTCGACGATGGTGCCTGCGACATTTGTTTTGTCTCCGGTAAATACGTTGAGGACGGTCGAGACAGAGGCTACGATATTTTTATGGACGTTGTCCGCAGGCTAATTTCTCTGAACCTCAAGGTGCAATTCCACGTCGTCGGCGATTACGAACGAGGCGACATTCGTGATGATGATGTATCAGAGCGAGTAAATTTCCATATGCCGATGCCTACCGGCGCGTTATTGAAGTTCTTTCAAAAGATGGACATTCTCATCTCACCCAATCGTGCTGGTTATCCAATCCATGGTCTATTTGACGGCTTCCCCACTGGAGCAGCCGTCCAAGCGGGACTGCAAGAAGTGGCAATATTTGCTACCGATTGTCTCTGGCAAAATTTTTATCTCAAAGATCGAGAAGAAATAGTCGTGATTGGGCATTCGCCCTCAGAAATTGCCCACATCGCCGCTTCATACATCACTGACCGAAAAAAACTTGCCGCGTTAAAAAAAGCGGGGCAAGCTGCGTTCCGCAAGCTATACAACACTGATGCGCAGTTGCGTCCCAGAATTGAACTGCTTCGACGCGAATTGGAAGCGGTTGCCAGGTAGCTCAATTTGACTACCAGACGGCATATTAAGAAACACTCCTTTTAGGGTGGGGCTAGTACCATGTAACCTTATTAAGGTTTCAAGCGGGATCTCTCATGCCTTTGCCTGTGTCGCGAGAATTAGCGAATAATCAATCAATTGTCAAGAAGAACGGCTCAGTCGTAGCGAGCGCTCAGTATCTTGTCGGCCGTCCCAATGTGATGGACAGCGAGCTATTTCTCAAACGCGTAGAGGAAATTCTCAGCGAGCGCAACTTTACTAATAATGGCCGCTTTGTTGCTGGTTTGGAAGAAGAGACCAACAAAATACTCGGCACTAAACATTGCATAGCAGTGGCCAATGGCACAATCGGCCTGGAGATCTTGTTCAAAGCTCTGGGTGTGCAAGGTGAAGTGATCGTCCCTTCGTTTACATTTGTTGCGAGCGGCCATGCAATAGCTAATGTCGGCCTCAAGCCAATCTTTTGTGACATCGACGAGAAGACTTGTTCGATTTCCAAAGACACTGTTGAGCCGCTCATAAACAGCAATACACAGGCAATCCTCGCTGTGAACGTCTATGGTGGAATGTGTAATATCGATGAACTTGAGGAATTAGCGCAGAAGCATAAACTCAAGCTGATTTTCGATTCCGCTCATTCACTTGGCTGTCGTTGGAATGGCAAATGGGACGGTGGTTTCGGCGATGCTGAGGTGTTTTCTTTGCACGCCACTAAATTTATCAACGGCTTTGAAGGTGGTTTAATCACGACCAGCGATGCTCTTCTTGCGAAGCAGCTCCGATTGGCGAGAAATTTTGGTTTCGTTGACTACGATAAAGTCGATTGTTTGGGGACTAATGCGAAACTTTCAGAGATACATGCGGCCATGGCCCTGACCAACCTGGAGTGCATGTCTAAGATCATCGAGATCAATCGGCGAAACTATTTTTGCTACAAGCAGTATTTACCCCCCGAATGCCGGCTTCTAGAGTTCCCCACCGAGGTCAGTTCAAACTATCAGTACATAGTCATCTTTGTGGACAAAGAGAAGCGGGAGCCGTTACTGGCGCGCTTACAAAATGAGGGGATCATGGCGCGCCGCTATTTCTATCCGGGTTTGCATAAATTCCCACCGTATAAGGACGCAAACTGGAAGTTGCCTGTCACTGAAGAATTGTCAGAGCAGGTTCTGTGCTTACCAACCGGACAGGATATTGGTTTAGAAGAGATAAAATGGTTCTGCGAAATTATTCGCTCTTTTTTCAAGACATAGGCACAGGCATAACGTGATCTCTCATCAGGAGCTATAAGGCGTGTCCGAAGTCATCACCCGTTCAGTTTCGGTTGTTGTTCCCGTCTACAATAGCGCTGGCAGTTTGCGTCAGCTTGTCGAAGCTGTTTACACGGTGTTGTCGGCAGAACAAGGGCTGAAATTCGAATTAATTCTTGTCAACGACTTTAGTATTGATGCTTGTTGGTCAGTTATCTCGGCTCTCGTCGATGAGCATGACTGGATCAAGGGAATCAACTTGGCTCGCAATTACGGGCAACACAACGCCACACTTTGCGGCATACAGGCTGCGGTCAATGACGTCATTGTCACCATAGATGATGACTTGCAATACCCTCCCTCTGAAATCTTAAAACTTCTGCGTAAGCTGCAAGAAGGATATGACCTTGTCTATGGTCGACCGCGCAAAGTTGAGCAAAGATTGTGGCGTGTTCTTGGATCGTCGGTAGTCCGAATACTGCTTGAAAGAGAGATGGGATGTGAAGCTGCTCGTCAAATGAGTGCTTTTCGCGCTTTTAGGTCCGTTCTTGTTCGTACCTCTGCTTTTCACAGAGGCCCTCTAGTCCACATTGACTTACTGCTTACCCGGGCCACAAGCAATTTTACAAGCGTGACTGTGCGGCACGAGGTTAGAAAATTGGGCAAATCCGGTTATACATTTGTGAAACTGGTAAAACATGCTTTTGCGTTGATCAAGCCTAGGTACCAGCAACGCATCTATTTAGAAGAGAACGGATGAACTGACTGATCTCGTTTGGGATAGGAAGTTCTCTTGCTTAGCGCCAGTTCTTGTTCAATTGAAATATGGTGTATCCCTTTCGTTTAACTAGCGGCGAGTAGTATTTAGCTAGCAGCTCTTGATCAAAGCTGGTCAAATTTCCAAAACCTATGTCAGGTACCCATACGAATACATCTGGCGGACCATGCCAATCATAATACTTGCGCAAAATTGGTTTCAGCGCTTCAGTCTGTGGGACGTGAAAGAGCATCGGGTCAAGAGGCTTTAATCCTGAGCAAAGATATATGCCTGGTTGTCCGGCGACATAAATTGTCCGACAGTGGCCATCGAGAGCAGCAAAGTCCCGGGTCAGATCCAGGATAAGTTGTCTCTTCTGGGGAGAGGTCCGTAACCAGCGAAATGCACCGTTAGGCACTCGCTCGCTTTGCCATAGGTTAAAAGAGCTCTCACCGAAAAGGAATTGCCAGGAACTTGAAAATAAGACTGCAACGATCGTGCCTATAAGTATCCAGGCGATTGGTTTTGTGAAGCGACCTGAGGCGTCAAATAAAGTCCGCAAAATTTCACATAGACCAAAACAAACAAAAGGAAATGCACCTAAGGGAAAAGCATAAAAAATGGTGGTGCTACAACTAGTGGTGATCGCTGCCGCCAACAAAGAGCAAACCATAGCCGTTCTGATTGTAAACGGAATCTCTTGCTTGCTGAACAATAAGGGTGACAAGAAAGTGGCCAATAAGATAATGGCAGTATGAGACTGCAAATACATAGAACTTGGTATGCTCGCAGCCATGATCAGCACAGCGCAAAAAGCGATAATTGCCCAGTTCTTTAACACTTGGTTTTTTGTGAAGGCTGTGACACTACCGCACAGCAATGAAAAAAACGAGAGGAACGGGAAATTTCCGGTCAGCAATTGCTGCTTTATCAGGTCATGTTTTAGCGTGCTATAAGCTTTCTCAAACTCACTCATGATCACCAATGCGCGGTCGATGTTTTCCCATCCACACAGGAGAATTACTGAGACAGCGATAAGCAGACCAATGCCAATGATCAGAAGTGCTGATAGTTTCGCTTGTCTTTTTGCCTGCGAGCTGGGCGAGAAAAAGTAAGTAATGGCCAAGAAAGCGATGATCGGCAGAGCAAATGTCGGATAGGCGATGCAGGCGATGATGAACGGCAACGGAGCAAGAATAGACAATAAATTTTGAGTAGCAGTTTGCCGAATCTCGCCAATACTTGGACTAAGGCAATGCAAAATAAGACCAATGAGAAAAAAGTTCTCACCCAAAGTATTGTATGAACAAGCCGGCAATCCGTAAGGAATCCATACCACCGGCAATACTGATAAAAGAAGAGCGACGGGTCGATCGAGCCGAGTTCTGGCATAGACAAACAGAAAAAATGAAGACGTACAAGCTAGGATCAAGTAGAGAAAACGAAGGAAGAGAATAATCCCATCGCTACCCATGTGCAATCCTGACTGCCAGAAAATTACGAACGGCACAACGAGCAAGGCGGAAATCTGCGCAAGATTTTCAATGACAGTAAAGGGTTTACCCCAAGCGATAACTGATTCTGCCATGGTCAAGTAAAACGACTCGTCGCTCAAACCCACTCCTAGCGTGAGCCGGTATCCTAGCAAGCAGAGGAGCAGCGAAATCACAAAGAGAATAGTCAATTCAATTTTAGTCATAGGAGCTAGGTGTATTGATCTTGCTTGGTCGTGCGGAATCGATTTTGGCGATCGGATATCGGGAGATTCTACTTTTGGGTCGCTCGCCATTAACACTCACCATTACCACTCGTGATTACCAAGAGTATGGGTGCAGATAGAGCAGCAAACCACCAACGATGTGCAGTGACCATGTTAGAAAACAGCCAGCGAGTGCCAGCCACTGCCCTATCGTCCGGCGACGTCGTTGATCAGATCTCTCCCATCGCAACAGAAATAAAGTCGAATAAATAAACAGTATGAGATACGATAATTGGCACCCCCAGGAAAAGTTGCCGGTAAGGTCAACCTTTCCGCCGCAAAGCTCCGCAAGAAGGAGAAAATATGTCAAAGAAATTAAGTAAGTCAGCCAGGAAAGGTTGAGACTGAGGTCTTTGCGGGACTCTGGCAGGTAGAGAAGATAAACAAGCGCCGGAAACAAAAGTGACAGGACCGGCAGCACTATCAAATGCAGACCATAGCAGTCAGGAATGTATCTTGCAACGGCAAACGGTGCGAACGCGATCGATCTATGATACCAAAGGGATGCAGCATGTCCGGGCGTGTAAATTAGTACATACTGCCAGGAAAGAATCAAAAGGGAGGGAACAAACACGCCAAAGATGATGGCCGTCAAGTTCGTATATTGCTTGCGAAAACAGCGATAAATAAGTAATAGGACCAGTGCCGGAATGAAGCAAATGAGATAGCTCGGCTTGGACAAGAGACCGAGCACCGTCAAAGCGCACAAAACAAAGGGCCATTTTCTTTGCTTCAGCTGAAGTATTTCGGTTGTTTGATCGAACGCCAAGAGACTAAAAGGCTTGGCCAACAATATAGTCGGATTGTGGTATACGTTCATAGTCATAGCCGCGTAGGCGAGGTACAAATGCGGATAACTAAACAAATTGACTGGACCGGCAATCATAAAGCACAACGTCAAAATAAAGACTGTAAGCGCCTTCGAGGCGCAGTCTAATGGTCCAATCCACTTAGCAATCACAGTATAGAGAGCCCAACCCATAAACAAATAACAGAGCAATGGTGCTATGTAATAGCCAGCGATCATCCAATCAAACCAAGGGATGGCCGAATGAATCAAAATGACCAGCGCTTGGTACAAAAAATGCGGAACCAAAATAGTATGAGTGTGTTGCATCTGCTGGGCGATTTCCAAATGAGTTGGATAATCGCTATGATGCATGGCCGTTTCGGCGTTGAAAAACTGCTCGGGCAAATACAAAAGCAGTATTGCCACCATCAGCGAAGCGATGGTGGAGGCCGCCAATAATTTCTTTGCTGCAATCGTTGACGGGTGACAACGCGCAGAATTTGCCTCGGTGGGCTCAGGCGGCAACTCAGATCGTCTTCTGTTAATGAAATCCGACAAAGCGATCTTCACTGACGTCACCCTACAACGTGATGTGTAGCGTGTGATAAGCAAACGCTAGTTCTGCACCGAGCTCTTGCCATACTTTAATGACGCGATAGTTAGATAGCTGTGTTTTGCCTTCAATGACTGTGATCCCCTGATCCGAGAGCCACTGGCAGCCTCGTATGAGAAGCTTTCTATAAGTGCCGTGTCCTTGAAACTTTGGCTCTACTGCGCTGAGTATAGCCCGCCCCAGTTTCTCTGTGGTATCGCCTTTGTGCTTTCTATCCAATTTGAAGGTCATAAAACCGGTTGGCAGTTCTTGCTCTTTGTACACCAGGGTGAGATCGGCTTGATGATCTAAGACCGCGTCGCGAACAAAACGTGAGTAGAGCCGCCCTACGCTTTCGTGGCCGAGACCAATATCGCTATTGAATCGATTGATATTTTGTGACCGATTCGAAAAACATGCATACGCGATCTGTTCTAGTCGCTCGACGTGGGCAGGCACTGCTTCGCCAATGAATGGATCGTCACCCGCTGGAGGTGTTTTAATCGGTAGATGATAGGAAGCTATGGAGTCTGTCATTCTATAGCCAACTGTTTCCACGGCATTAGAAATGGCAGTATCACCAGCGTACGCCGCACAAGAGATGTGTCTGATTTTGTGCTCTCTGGCCACGCCATGAAGCTTTTCTAAGAGTCTGATGCCAGTTTCCATGGACCTCGGGGACACGGCATCAGGGTCAGCAGTAAAGAAAATTTCCAGCCTGGCTGTTCGCTCTTCGAAAACCTCGGTTTCCAGCGGTAAAAACCGTAAACCACCAAACCAGGACGATTCAGGCCGCTCACCGAGGCGTACCAACCAAACTGATCCATTGTCGGAAAAGGATTCAGAATAATTGAAAAGTGAGGCTAAAGATTGCGCGCACGCCTGTCGCGAAGGATAAATTCGGGTATAGGGCAAAAATTGCCAGTTTACAAAAGCTTTCTCGAGTTCGGCTTGAACATCTGCAATTTTGGTCGACATATTTGATTGACTCATTGCTCAGAAATTGTATCGTCGCTGATGCGCCCTGATCATCGCTATAGATCATTGTTTATGGTTGGCATGAAAATCGAGTAATCTTTCCTATTGCCAGTGGGCAGCCTGCTTTGCGGCTTCTGAGTCTGCCTTTACATTCAAATCAAATAATCATGCGCTTTTCCCTGGCAGTTTAGAATATTCACTTTGGTTGTCAGCGGTCCGTTTCTGCCCGCCAGTTACTCATTACAGCCCAGTCACTGATCACAGATCTGATCGCCGGCTCGAAATTGCGGCACTAAATAGAGAACGCCATGGTTTTCTGCTCACTGATTTTTCTTTTTGCATTTTTGCCGGTTGTGCTCGGCGTCTATTTTCTTTTGCGCTCCACTTTTGCCCGCAATTGTTTTCTCCTTTTGGCCAGCTTGTTCTTTTATGCCTGGGGCGAGATTCGCTTTGTCGGGATCATGCTTCTCTCCATCGTTGCTAATTACATTCTGGCCATTCTCATTAACGACGCAAAAAAAATCGGCACGAAAAAACTTTTCCTGACCGCCACCTTAATCGTCAACTTGGGCATATTGGCCTTCTTCAAGTATTCCGGTTGGATCGTCCAGAACTTGAACGGTGTTCTCAATTCGCTTGGACACAAGCCGATTGATTTTGCCGGTGTGGCACTGCCGCTGGGCATCTCTTTCTTTACTTTTCACGCTTTGTCTTATGTTATTGATGTTTATCGAGGGCAAGCAAAAGCGCAGCGTAATCCGATCAATCTTGCGCTGTATATTTCACTTTTCCCGCAACTGGTTGCCGGCCCCATTATCCGTTATCACGATGTTTGCGATCAGCTGATCGCTCGCACGGTAAACGTCGATAAATTTGCTGAGGGAGTGCGGCGCTTTGTCACCGGTCTGGGCAAGAAGATGCTAATCGCCAATACGGTGGCTGTGCCCGCCGACAAAATTTTTGCTCTATCCACCACTCAAATCACGCCGGAACTGGCTTGGTTGGGAGCGATTTGCTACACACTGCAGATTTATTTCGATTTTTCTGGCTATTCAGATATGGCGATCGGGCTTGGTCTGATGTTCGGCTTCCGTTTCCTAGAAAATTTCAATTATCCCTACATTTCCCAGTCAATTAGAGAGTTCTGGCAGCGTTGGCATATATCTCTGTCTAATTGGTTCCGTGACTATCTCTACATTCCATTGGGAGGAAACCGCAAAGGTGAGCTACGCACCTGCGTCAATCTCATCACTGTTTTCTTCTTGTGCGGACTCTGGCACGGAGCCAGTTGGACATTTGTTTTCTGGGGACTTTATCATGGACTTTTCCTGGGCATGGAAAGGCTGGGATTGGGCAAGCTTCTGGGGCGTACAGCTCAACCTCTGAGGCACATTTACACCTTGGCAGTGGTCATGGTTGGTTGGGTGTTTTTCCGAGCCACTACCTTCTATCAAGCAGTGGCTATGCTCCAGGCCATGCTGGGGAAGGCAGCGTCTGAACCAAGCGCCGTTACGGCTGCTTTCTTGCTCGATGGCCGCTTGGCGTTTGTGCTGGGACTAGGGATAATTCTTTCAATGCCGGTTGCGCGTGATTTTATCTTCGCGCCTCAGCCCAGTGGACAAGCTGCTCAAAGGCAATCGCCTCTAGCTTTGGCTGTCGTTCGCACGGCTCTGGTCACGGGCATTCTCGCTTTTTCAATTATGGAGATGGCCTCCGGCACGTACAACCCGTTCATTTATTTCCGATTCTAGTTTTGCTGCCGCCCAGTCAGATCATTGGTGACACTACGGGCAAAGCAAGCTATTGCTAGTCTAAGAACTCAAAACTTCATCAACAACACGTCAGCCGCGTGCTGCCAGTTGTGCTTCTCCAGTTCGTATAAGGGAAACCACATAGATTCGACGAGCTTTGCTAGTGAAAAGAGACTACTATGGCCGTAGATAAGGCTCTTGAAAGAGCGATACGGATTGAAAGTAGCGAAATTGCTGTTGTTTCACCTTGTCTGGGTAATAACTAACCGCGGGTGATATTACATGCAAATGCAAATTCAGTTTGGAGACGTAGAACATATTCAGGACATCATTCCACTAAGCGTCGCAGAACCATTGGCGCTGGCCAATTGTCAGGATCCTGAAACTAGAGAAGCCACCGGGGTTGATACTAGCCCAGAGACGGTGGGCTCTCCCGATTTCGATATAAAAGAAATGGTTTTTGACCAAGCAACTGGTTTATCCCAGTCGGCAAGCAAAGATAACTGTATAAGGAATCTATTGACGGCTAGACAGGCTGTTCATGACACAAGCGCGAGAACGGCTGGCAAAGCATTTTGGCGTTCGGCAAAAGACAGGAAAGAACGCGAGGATGAGTTGGGCCGCGGAAAATTCGAGATATGCGCATATATGCAGACAGAAAGTGTGCAGAATCTTGACACCCCAGGAATGGGGCTGGAACTCGAATGTTTAACTTCATTTCTGTCAGCAGCGCATAGCAAGAACATTATCAATGGCTATGTGGCAGGAAAGAAGCAAAATAACTCTGTGACAAGAAATGTGGCGGTTATGCCGAAGCTCATTTGTTCGGATACCATTGGTGCCCCCCAAATTCAATACATAGCATAAGGTAGAAATTTATATGAAAGAGAAAAACATGCTCACCAATCGGTTTTCACTGGCCGATTACCCAGATGAGCCTTTAGACAAAGCCTTGCACAAAGACTTATTAAAGAGAGGACTTCTGGATGGCCCGGAAAGGCATCGAAATAAAGCGACGCTAGCAAATGTTCTCATTAAAAAGGCAGCTAGAAGTGATCATTGGAAAAGCTTTTTGTTCATGCTTAACCCGATTCGAGAGCCGCTGGCAAGAGTAAGTTTGGCTCTAGACCAGTCCAATTTAAACCAGGCTTTGAACCAAACAAAGAAGTGCTATCTGAAACGTTCTTTCAATGGCGCCTGCGCATTTACTCTGCACATGGACAATGTGAGGAATGTGAAGAGCGTGACGAGTTAACAGCTCTCAAGCAATAAGCTAAGAGAAGGCATCCGCATCGACTAGTGCCAGGTCTCTCTGCTTGCCAATGTAGCTTGATTTGAATCTTGCATGCCTGGAACTCTCATTCATCCAATCCACCAATCCAAGCCATTTCATAATACGCAAGGTAATCCAAGATGGATCTACTTCGTAGAGTTTGAGACCGCTTCGAGCTGAACCGGGAAAAGCGTGATGATTGTTGTGCCAGCCTTCCCCTGCTGTGAGCAAAGCCACCCACCAAACATTCACACTGTCATCATTCGTCGGATAGGTCTTATAGCCAAGCTTCGGAATGTGGCAGACAACGTTGAGTAAGAGTGGTATTTGTTGCACGACTAAGGCGGCAGTAAAATCGGCTAAAGCGATAACCCAGCCGAAACAAAGCAATAGAATGATGCGAAAAGCGGCATTGACAATGGCACACAGCTTATGCGCATGCCGCCAATGTCCGTTGCCTTCTAATAATCGGTAAAACGGATCTTTGATCAGATCCTTAGATAGCTTTGCCGGATCTATGTGGTCTGGGTAGCCTGGTTCCTTGATCCAACCATAATATGCGTATTTCCAACCACGATAAATAGGTGAATGGGGATCGAGTGTCTGATCGGTATATCGGTGGTGTGCTCTATGCATGGTGGCCCACCAAATTGGTGATCCCTGAAATGCCAGATAACCTCCAAGCACCCAGAAATATTCGACTAATTTAGGACAGCGGAATGACTTATGCGAGAGTAGGCGATGATAGCCGACCGTAATGCCGATCATGTGCCAGGCATAGAATATAACGAACGCAAGAATGAAGCTGATTAACATAAGACGAGCTGCGATTTTGCAGCATACATTGAATCGGATATCTCAATTATGACACAGTCCGATCCGGAAAGCCGGTTAAGAGTACTATAGTCGACATTTCCACTTCTTATGCTGGTACAAATCTATTTTTACGATCGGGCACAACTGACTAAAGTAGGAGTCATACGCCAGTAGCAGCACGCTCGCACTTTTTGGATTTTCTGTAGCGTGTGCCTCAACAAAATAAAGCTTGTGGCAAATCCTTCAAACGGGGCTTGCCATGAAGAAGAATAATCAACATCGCAACGATTTTTATCTCCAGTGCTTAGGTGATGCCGTTCGGGGGCGTCGCGTTGATTTGCTCTTTACCCAGGATACTCTGGCAACGCAATGCAATTTGCACCGAACGTATGTCACAGAGCTGGAAAGCGGCTTTCGCAACCTGTCAATTTTGACACTGGTCAAAGTATCTGTTGCTTTAAGCCTGCCGCTCTCGCAATTAATCAAAGACACCGAACTTCTCATGGCTATCGGGAAGAGAGCTTAATGAAGAGGGAAGCCGCTGTATTCGACTATGTCTAGTCTAATACCGCCAAATAGAGAAAAACCGCATAAGGCAGATGGACACGGAGTTGGCCGTTGTGTTGCTGTTTGTCATGGAAATTATTACGTTTTCTGGCGATCAATGGTTATCCATATACGAATAATGGAGCGCTCAGCTCTGCTGTCGTGTCCGAGCTTTCACTAGCAGGGGGTAGCCCTGCCCGGTAAGAAAGGAAAGAGGCGCATAATGATTGTAGTATCAAGTACGACCACCCACGTCTAGCGTAGAAAACCGTTTTGTGCGCTTAGGAGTTCCTATGTACGCACTAAAATCAGCATTATGTCCGAATTTACGAATAGCGCCCAGGCGAACAGTAGCCGAGCCGAAAATCTATGGCGATCTGACAGATAATGACTTGATCGTCGCCTGTCAGAAACACGAACAGGCTGCATTCACTGCCCTGTATAAGAGATATCTGCGTCATGTTAGTGTCACTATCTACCGCTTATCGCCCGACTGGCAAAGCAGCCACGATGATATGGTGCAAGAAGTTTTTGTGCGGGTTTGGAGATCGCTCGGTAATTTGAAAAATCCCTTGGCCTTCAAAACTTGGCTAAATCGATTGGTAGCAAACATGTTCTATGATGAATTGCGGAGACGCCCGCGAAATTCGACGGTATCTCTTGATCAACCGATCAACCACGAAGATGGTGAAGACTGCTTCTCCCGTGACATTGCTGACACTAAGCATCAGCCAGACGATGAATTTGCCAGAAAAGAGATCCTCGAACAAATAAATGGCGCCATAACCTTATTGCCCAAACAATTCGCTGACGCTCTCGTGCTCAGGGAGTTTGACGGCCTGTCGTACGAAGAAATTGCCAGACTGACTAAAAGTCAGGTTGGCACAGTCAAATCCCGTATCGCCAGAGCCAGGGTTAAAATGCAATGCCGCTTGCAATTACTGCACGCTTAGCGAAATTATCGCTTCTAACGAATTGGCTCAACTTCAATTAGATTGTGGCCACATCGGCACGCGCTTACGTTCACCAGGCTTGATACCACCCAGATGCTCAATATATTTGCCGTAGCTGGGATTATTTGGTTTGATCATCAATACGTTGTGAAAATTTCGCTGCGCTTCTGTGCTCTTTTGCAAGTCGAGCTTGAGAGTACCATCCTTCTCTAGCCATGCTATGCCGATTGAATCATCAGACTTGCTGTGTGAATTGGTCATCCTAGATCTCCTTATCCTTATATATATGTATGATTCTTCATTAAGTCTTCAATTGCTCGCCACTCTACGAAGTGGTCCTGGTCTCTCAACATGACTCTTGAGCCAACCCAATACGACCCAGCAGACTTGATCTGTCATTTGGTTCTCCTCAAAAAGTAAGTGCTCGCCATTTCCGACTACGACCAGCAGCTTATCGGGTGTAGTCAATTCATTGAAAAGGTCAATTGTGCCCTGCGGTTTAACGAGCTTATCTTTGAAGCCGGCAATGATCAGGACCGGCTTTCTTTCGATTTGCTTAGCAGTATCATGGTTTTCATTCATGAATTTCTGGAACTGAATGAGCTCTTTGGGCGTTAGATTCATGCGATTCAACGGATCGCCTTTCCACCGCTCGCGAAGATCCTCGTCGTTTGTTGCGTCATCGATGGTGCGCGTGCCGACGTCCATCGCTTTGTTCTTGCCACCGGTGACCAACTTCATCGCTACCCGTAATTCAGTGCGTGTCTTATGAAAGCGATCACCTGACGGTACTGCCGAAATCAAGCCATCAACTAGTTCCGGATGCACGGCGGTAACTCTCAAAGCAATTGCCCCACCCATGGATTCACCGAGCACGTAGATAGGCACTTTCGGATAAGCTGTGTGCAAGACCTTGAGCGCTTGTTCGACATCGGCAAGGCAGGCGTCGAAGTCGACTTGTTCTTTCCCTTCAAGCTTCATCCAGGTGCCAAATCCTCTGACGTCGACAGCGAAAGTGGCGATGCCGAGCTTCTTCATACGTTGACCAAAATCCGTAAAAGAGGCGCTGTTTAAACCAAGGCCATGCACGCAAAGTAAGACAACTTTCGGCTGGACATTGTCCGGTACCCAGGCGCGGCAGGGTACTTCTATTTTGAGCCGGATCGGTTTTCTTGCTGCCGTTGTGATCGTCTTTTTGTTGTTTTGCTGATGAGTTTTATTGGTCGCGCTCATTTTTGTGACGGCAGTTGTCGTGGTCACTTGATTGTCCGCCCCGGTGGCTGCATAAATGCTGGAGAACGAGGATGCGAGGAAAAGACCAAGCGCCCCGCAGATGATGGCATTGCCGGAGTGACGGTGCTGTTTCATTTTCAGAATTTTGACTGTGGTTTGCTGGACCGGCATTCGTTCTCTCGTTTTAGGCTGGTGATACCAGACGAGGTAGAAATAACGGCAACTCAAGCAGAATCTCACATCTGGTTAGCCCTTTCAGGCCTTATCTAAGTCCATCATAGCTCTAATAGCTTAGAAACTGCCCAGAAATTGCCCGGAAATTGATTGATTTCCCATTTCACGCGTGTGATAAATCTCTGCAGCTGAGTATCAGTGCGGGCTGGAGAAATAGTTAATTAGTAGGGGAATCATTTATATTGTCATTTTATATAGCCATCGCTGAAAGGAAATTCACGAGTGGTGACAGCGCTTTTGCGGACGTTGCCATGAGATTCGAGGTAAACTGAGCTTCTTTTTCGGCATCATTAGGGATTTGTTCGGGAATTTATGCGCATCTGTCTGATCGCCCGCGAATATCCGCCAGACACTGGCTGGGGCGGAATTGGCACATACACTTACCAAATCGCTCATGGGCTGAAAGAGATAGGTCATGATGTGGAGGTCGCTTCTTTGACCGCCGAACAAGTGACTGAGGCGCAAGAGACTGAGAAAATTCAAGAAACTGCAACGAGTGGGCAGACAGCCGCCCGGAGGCGGGCTTGTCAAGAACCTAAGGTTTATTCCAGAGAAGAAGAGGGCATTCTCGTTCATCGCGCCACCTGGCCCAGTCCACTGCCGCTTGGAAACATGCTGCCAGTGACGATCCCGAATACTTTCTACGTATTGCGTACGATACTGGGACTCTGGCAGGCTTTTGAGAAAGCGCATGCGCTTAAACCGTTTGATGTTGCCGAAGTGCCGGAGCATCTCGCTGGTCCACTGTTGCCGACAATGTGTAAAGCACTGCCGGTGGTGGTAAAGCTGCACACACCTCATTCGAAATTTACGCAAAACGAATTCCACAATTTTACGCTCTCATTCGACAATCAAATCGTCAATATGCTCGAGCGTTTGGCGATGCTTTCATCGCCTGTGATTTGTTCGCCAAGCGAAGATCTGGCCACCTATGTCGCCCAGGACACAGGTATTCCTGCCGAATCAATTCACATTATTCGCAATCCGGTAAACAGCGCCCAATTTACTCCGGCAGGAGAGCGTGTTTTCGCCGAGGATGGCCGGCTGCGCATTATGTTCGCCGGGCGCCTGGAAGAAAGAAAGGGAATTATTTATTTGATCCAGGCCGTGCCGTCGGTGGTAAAGGAATTTCCTCAGGCCAAATTTGTGGTCATTGGCAAGGACACGGATACTGCTCCCGGCGGTGGTTCGATGCTAGCGTCGCTAAAGCAATTTCTGGTCGCTAATAATTGTCAGGACAATGTCCAGTTCATTTCGCAGGTGCAACTTTCCCAGATGCCTAGTTACTACAGGTCTGCGGATATCTGTGTCATCCCCTCTTTGTATGACAATGCACCCTACACTTGCATCGAGGCCCTGGCATCTGGCAAGCCGGTAGTCGTCACCACAGCTGGTGGCACTCAAGAATACGTTCTACCTGGCCGTACAGGACTTGTCGTTGAGCCGCGGCACCCCGAGGCGATTGCCTCAGCCATTCTGGAATTGCTGCGGGAGCCGATCAAACGGCAGCGATTCGGGCAGACTGCGCGTGATTACGTTCTGGAGAAATTGGATCGCAAGCAAGTGGCCAAAGCGATGCTGCCTTTATACGAGGAGGCTGTACGTCGATTCAACGCCGATCAAGAGGCAAGCCTGTATTTGAAGCCGGCGAAGCAGATGATCCCGGATGCGCTGGAGTTGGCTCGTGCCTACGAAAGAATGACCTACGATGCCCTTTATCGGCAATCATATGGATTTCGCTTGAATCATTGGCGGCGTTTGGCTTTTACGCGTCCCAGACTTTTTGCTGCCACGGCCTTTCTAAAAGCGGCGAGCGCAGTCGTGCGAGTAGGCGCAGGCAAGGATCCGGACCAAGTTGCTTTCATCCGCAATCTCAGGCAAGAAATAGCGGCCAAGCGTAGCTAAGGGTGACCGGCTGGCGTTTGTGGATGGCCATATCAACTGCCGGGATGTGACCGCAAGATTTTGAAGGCACTGCGTAAAGGCACGGTCAGTTTCCACGAGCGACTTTGCAGAAGCCTGGCGATATGGTTTTCCAATCTGTTTCGTTCTTCCTCCCACTCTCGCTTCAGGGCATAGTTCTCCTCAAGTACGTCACTTGTGGACAGCAAAGAGTAGAACAAGATTTCCTTAAAACAGGCCAGATCTTCCTTCATTTCCTGGATGTCTTCGTGGTCGACCGACAAAAGATCTTGCAAGGTCATGTTGTGATGACGAGTGAGAAACTTCAGGTGGCTGGCGGTTGCTTCGGCAATCTGTCGAGAATATGCTTCTTCAGTAACTCCTTGCGACTCAAGAAAATTACGGTATTTTCTGCCGAGTCTGATCATGTCCAGGGCAAATCGAAGCCCCCTGGCATTCTTGCTTGTAGCACTGCCCGAGTGCGCACGGAAACTACATAAGACCTCGTCCAGGTACAGATACTGATTATTGCCAATGACTCTGAACCAGTACTCAATGTCGCCGAGGTGATACAACCCTGTGTCGAAGCCGGAACCAACTGCGGCTCTTCTAAACATCACCGTGCTTGGTTCACCAATATGATTTACTAATTCGAGCAAGTTTCGCTGCAAGACTTCGTCGTACGCATATTTTTTTGTACCATGTTTCTCTCGTAAGAGTTGTTTTTGCACACCGGCATCATCAATTACTCGGCGCGCACAACTGATCAAAGAAATTGCGTCATCTCTTTTTAGTTCGGCAACCAATCTGGCGAGCATGGTTTGATCGAAAAGATCGTCTTGGGCGAACAACTTAATATACGTGCCAGTGGCTCGCCGCATGCATTCATTGTAATTGGCAAACAAGCCGAGATTTGTTTTGTTTCGCCAATGAACAATGCGCTTATCTTGGCTCGCATATTTCTCGATAATTCCTGGGGAAGCATCAGACGATGCATCGTCAGCTATTACCAATTCAAAATCGTCAAAGGTTTGCGCCAGCACACTCTCGATGGCGGCGGACAGAAAACGCTGGCCATTGAATACAGGTAGGCAGACTGTGACTTGTGGCAAACTGCTTAAACTCACTTATTCATGAGATGGACATGAGATTGAAACCATTCGAATTCTACACGGAAGCGGGTAAAATTAAGCTTCTTATGCAACATTTGCAGAACAAATTGAATTTTCCTCCAGACATTTCGCTTGGACGTTTGTACGTTGAGGACGAATACGTTGAGTCAGTTTACCTGGGGGAGGCTCAGGGAGAGGTCTTTTTGCCGCCGGACGCCCGTATCTTTTTGAAGGTGCACGGGGCAACGAAGGTCGATCTTTCTCCGTTGTCCAGCCTGGAGTCAAATACTTTCTATTCTCTTTCATTAGCGAATTCTCAAATCGGCGACGAGCAACTGGCGCATGTCGGTAAGCTCTCGGGGCTCAGGGTGTTGCATCTTGAGCATACAAATCTGAGAGGATGGGGCTTCAAATTTCTGGAAACTCTTTCAGCTCTTCAAATTTTGACGATGTGGTGGACTAGAGCGACAGACATAACTTGCCAGCACCTTGCCAGATTAGCCACACTAAAGGTGCTGAATCTTAGCTGTACAGGCATCACGGACGCTGGCTTAGAGGCATTGGCACCCTTGCAGCGGCTGGAAGACATTGATTTGTGGGCGGCGAGAATTACTGATAACGGCTTAAAGACCGTCATTTCATGGCCGGAATTGACGACACTTGGCTTAGCGAATACTCATATTACCAGTCGCGGTCTTCAGGCCTTGCTGCATAACAAAAAGCTACAATCGCTGAACCTGCAGCAGGCGGATATTGATGATCAAGGCGTCAAATATTTGCACGAATTACCTCAACTGAGGCAGCTGGACCTTAGAGAATGTCAGCTCACCGATAGAGGCATTGGATATTTGTCCGCATGCGGCAATTTGGAGAATTTGAATTTGCGTCAGACGAAAATCACAGATGAGAGTATTGGCGCGATCAGAAAGTTGACGGCGCTGAAGACGCTGAACATAGCCGATACAGGGATTACCCCTGCTGGCCGCCAGTCTTTGCGGGACATGGCCAATCTACAAACGGTTGTTTATAACGGTTGAGAGGGGAGACAAGTGCTGGACTTCAAAGATTGGGTAAGCAAGGTTCAATTTGCCGACAAGCCCTGGCTGGTGTTAGGCAAGGGACCAACTTTTTCTAAGCGCAACGATTTCGATCTCAATTCATATAACAAGTTTTCTCTCAACCACGTTGTGCGTGAAGAAAAAGTGGATGTTGCACACATTGTCGACATTGAGGTAGTGGAAGATTGCGGGCAGAGTTTGCTGACAAATTGCGAATGGCTGATCATGCCTCGCATTCCCAATGTAAAGCATTTTCCTGGTGAATATTTCTCGTTGGCCGATTGGTGTCAGTTAATCCCGGCTCTGGCCGAAAAAGCGCAGCGTGGCAGACTTGTGGCCTACGACTTTTCACATCTAGAGAAGAGCGATCCATGGGCGGTAGTAGTGCGTTATTTTAGTTCGGAAGCAGCTCTGGGGATTCTTGGCAGGATGGGAGTAAAAACAGTGCGCTCTCTCGGCATAGATGGTGGCAAAAACTACAGCTATTCATTTGACGATTTAAAAAAGCGTACGCTTCTGGCCAATGGACAGCCGAGTTTTAATTTGCAGTTCGATCGACTGCGGGAAATCGCTCAGAAATTTCAAATCGACTATGCACCGCTTTTCAGACCGATGTTGATCTATGTGGGCACAGACGAATCGCAAGAAGTAGCGACTGCGGTACTTGAGTACTCCATTCTCAAGCACGCCTCGAGGCCGGTAATGGTCACGCCGATGATCGATCTCAACATTCCTTTGCCGAAGGATGAAAAGAATCTTCCCCGCACCGGTTTTTCCTTCCATCGCTGGGTGATTCCTTCGCTCTGCAATTATAGTGATCGAGCGTTGTATGTTGATGCGGACATGCTTGTATTCTCAGATATTGCCGAACTCTGGGATATACCTTTTAACAAGCAAAAGATTCTTTGTACTTACCAGACAGCGCCTGATGCCTGGAAAGAGTATGAAAGGTTTCAACCGGGGCGTCAGTTCAGCGTCATGCTAATCGATTGCCCGCGCGTCGACTGGAAGATTGAGAACATTGTCAAAGATCTTGATGCCGGTAAGTTTTCCTATGAAAACTTGATGTTCGATCTGTGCTTGGTTAAACCAGAAGAGATCGAAGATCGGATTCCATCCGCCTGGAATTGTCTTGAACATTACGAGGAGGGTGTCACCAAACTAATACATTACACGGTGGTGCCAACGCAACCGTGGAAGAACGACGAAAATCCGCTGGCCTGGATATGGCACGCTGCATTCAAAGAAGCTGTACAAGCTGGTTATGTAACTGAAGAGATGGTTGAGCGCGGCATTGAGGCCGGCCATTTGAAATCATCGTTGCTCGACATGTGTAAGGAGTCCTTGGCGGCAATAGACAAGGTAGCCAGCAAAGGCGTGGCCAGCCATCGAGATATAAATGCTGTCAGCCGTCGTGCTTCGAATGACGACCTTTCGCCTGCTCGTAAAGTACAAGCGATGGAGCAAGAGATTCGCGATCTCAAAGTCAAGTTGAAGCGTACCGAGAAGGAGTTGAAGGCGACGCACAAGGAGTTGGGCATTGTCACCGACCGACTGGGCTTTGCGCGTGCTGAAATTTCAGAGTATCGAGAGCACATCTTGGGTCTGGAGAGAAACATGCATATGCTCTATCGATCGAAGACCTGGAAACTTGGCCGCGTGTTTACAAAACCGGCCGAGGTTTTGAAGAAGACCTGGCACAACAACTGATTGCCCAAAGCCGTTGATGAAAGTGACAGCGATAGACAGAGGAAGAGCTAAACTGGCGGCATTTACTGAGACCACCAGTGAAGAAAATGCGCCGACGAAAAGGTCGAGCATTGTTGCAATCCTTCCTATCGTATCAGTGTTGGCGTTAGTGTTGGTAATCTTTCTTATCTACAGTCCACAGATCGCGTATAGCTTTGCTTGTGCGGACGATTATTGGACGCTTTTGGAGAAATCGAAAAATCCGGCGTGGATAGCGGCATTCGACGTTCAATTCTGTTTACAAGGACGGCCGTTAGAATCTTTGTTCTTCCCCGAGCAAATGATCTGGGTCCATCAAATAAAAGACTTCGTTTGGCTGCGACTGCTAGGCATCGTCTACGTTGCCTTTACTGCGTTATGCTTTTACGCTGCTTTGCTGCGCAATCGGTGGAGCGCGCTGCAGTCTTTTGCCGGTGCTATTTGCCTGAGCACGATACCGGCCTTTTCTTGTCCAAGCTTCTTGGGCAATTGGCGTGCAACATTTCTTAGCCGCCGTGTTCTCCTTTTTTGCCTGGTGGCTTCTCATCCTTTCTCCACCGGATTTGCCCCGGCGATTGATCGCGGTTCTTGCGGCGGTGGCTTTGCTATTTGCGGCCGTGGCCCCTTACCAACCCTGTGCCATGATCTTTTGGCTTTTCGTGGCCATCAGCTTGGTCAATGATCACGATTCGTTTGCCTTTAAGATGCGGTTGTGGACACTCGCTCTTGCCAGTTGTGCTATTGCACTCGGTCTGGATTTCCTTGTCTTTCAGTGGGCAAGAAATTATTTTGGTGCATCTAGTTTGCTCGTCGGCAGAGGTGGACTGGCGTCAAATGTTATTGAAAAAATGCACTGGTTTTTTCGCTATCCGCTCGTCGACTCGCTGAACTTCTTCAGCCTCGGCGAAAGGACTTCTCTGGCGATCCGAAACGGCATATTTGTCTTTCTGGGTTTGTTGTTGGCGTTCAAGGGATCTTTGAAGGAACGGGCTGCATTATTTACGGCAGCGCTTTGTTTGGTTCCACTAGCTTATTTGCCCAGTCTGCTAGTGGCAGAAAGCATAAGCACTTACCGGACCCAATTCGCCCTCGGCGGCTTACTCACCTTTTACGCTCTGGTGGCCATGCGTAGCCTGATTCGCTTGGCGCGGTGCCGCGACATAGTTTTTTCTATAACAATAATTTGTTTCGCAGCGATGAGCTCACTGATCGCCTATGCAAACATGCTCAATTTTTTTGCCTTGCCTCAGAGTCTTGAATTGAGTTTGCTCAGGGCCCAAATGCAAGGCAAATTTGGGGAAAATATGTCCAAGCATCCATTGCTCTTGCAAGAACGTAGCGATACGCTGGCGCCGTTTGTGCGATACGATGAATTCGGGATGCCTTCTGCCGCCCAGTCCTGGGCCCGCCTACCGATGAAAGTGTTAGTGCAACGTGAATCTGCTGGAGGTGATTCTCAGTGATCATGCATTTGCACTCGCAGATAAGATATCGTAAAGTAAGTCAACCGGTTACTTGCTTTGGGATTTTGATTGAAGTTGTTGCAAATACTGTTCTCGGAGAGCATTTGCATCAGATGGAAGCGCGAGACCACTGTCCGCAAGGTTTCTCCAAAAGCAAAAGTAATGGATAAAACCGTGCTTGCTAACCTTATCTCGTTCGTTCTCAGGCACTAGAACCATGTTGTCCCTGTAATAGGCGATCAGAAGATAGCCTCCCAATAGCTGTTTTACCAACGGTTCCACGAAAGTAACTTTTTGACCCTCTAGTCTCCAGTGCGCGCTGATTGCCGGATCCTTGTGGAAACATCCACGTTCCTGCAGATGAAGGACGTGGTTTGGCTGGAGGTCAAGATTGCAGTCCCTCCCCATCGCCGTTCCCATATACCAGCGACCGATGATTTCGCTTTCCTTAGTCTCCGGTGTCTGAGAGTCAGCGATTCCTGGACAGAGAAGCGCCATGAATATGAGCGGTGCCAAGGCAAAAGATTTCACGCAAATGTCCTCCAGGGAGAATCTGGAGGTATGGTATCGACAGCGAGTCGGACAATGCTACAGGAAAATCACTAGAGAGCAATATTGTTCGATAAGTCAAACTTCCAGTAGATGAAGCCGCTTGTTGAACGATTTTCTAGTTTTCAATACTCCGAAAACGATATGCAGCAACTTCCGCATTGCCGCACCGATTGCCACCATTTTAGATTTACCGGTACTTTCGATGCGAGAACAAAGAGCAATAATCACTGGGTTGTAGCGTTTAGCGGAAACGGTTGGCATGTAAACTAGCCTGCTAATCCAAAATGATCTGGATTGCGCAAAATGCTAGCATATATGCTATTATTTCTCGCAAAGGGGATGTAAAAAGCGGTGACCGAAAAGCAAGATCCGCTCACGCGGTTGAAGAAGAACAAAACAAGTATCAGATTCCAGGAATTGGTCGCCTTGTTGGGTCGTTTCGGTTATTCGGAGAAAAGCAGAAAGGGATCGCATCTTATCTACGGCAAACCAGGCTGTTTGCCAATCATGATTGTCAAACCACATGGCGGTAAGAAATTCTGTCATCCAATGGACGTAAATAAAGTTATCCGGCTCTTAGAGGCTGAAAGAGATGAGTAAAAGGAAAATGACAATCGATGATTTGATCAGTCTCCCTTGGCACTACTCCACGGAAGCTTCTGTCTGGGAAGGACAAAAGGGATATTGGATCTCCGTGGCAGAGCTACCAGATTGTGCTACGTTTGCAACGAACCTGGGAGAGGGGATGGCTACAATTCCCAGCCTTCTGAGAGAGTATCTGAAGGTAGCGCTGGTATCGCGAGCCGAGATTTCCGCTCCAGAAACGTCAGACGACTTAACCCTGGCAGGCAATCTATCCTTGCGCATCCCGGTCTCGTTACACATGGGTGTAAAGAATGCAGCTAGGTTGCAAAAGACATCCATTAATCAATTTGCCATCAAAGCCTTGACTGAAGCTGTGACTCGCACGTCAAAACCTTCCCTACTGGGAGTGCGCGAGTCTGCCTCTCTATACAATGCGAAAAAATCAAAGGCTGGCGAAAAACGGACCAAGGCTATGACCAAAAAGTCTGCCCGGTCCCGTTCACAAAAATCTTCGCAGGATCTTTGATTGGATATGATATGCCACCTCATATGGTGCTGCGGTTCGCAAGCTCAGGCATTGTGATTTAAGTCAACTGAATCAGAACAGCCGAATCTGTCGTCTATAAACTTAGCAGGTTGAATATTTGCAGAATTGGTAAGATCGGTTATAGTGCCGGTAGGCTAACAACTGGGTTTGGAGATGGGTGATGGGCAAGAGTTTCGATCGGCCCGGAGAAAAACAGAAGATTTCAGACAAGGACAGTCAGAGTAATCTGACGTTCACCGATGTCATGCCAGACGACGGCAGTGGCGCGCTGATCACTAAGGCTGATCAAATTAAGACTACGCAAAGTCTTGTAGAGAAACGTATTTTGGCGCCGCTTACCATAGTTCGTGACGACAGCAAGGGCAATCCGCTCAAGGGACGAACGGGCAAGAAAAAGAAGAGTCGCGCTCTGCGCGAGCTGGCAAAATTCGACGAAGAGCTCTTAAGCAAGATTCCCACTGAGAAGTTAGCACAGCTACTGGAGATGCAGTCGGACGACCGCGCCGGCTTTTCTGCGGACTCGTTCAAGGAAGAAGTAAAAAAGCTGCTGCAGTCGGCCTTGGCTGAAGGAGAGATTCTCGATGTCGACGAATCCAAGCCAGCGGAAGTTCTTTCACCAAATGTTACCGGTTCGGGTGGAACAGTCAGCCAGTCCTGAATTTTTCTATGACCGTAGCATCAGTCAAATCGACTTAAGCTGCATTTCATTAAGATGAGCTACATACGCTGGCGCGGATTGAGCTATTCGCGTGATAATTTGAGAGCTCTTGAAATGCTCTCTTGTGAGTTCTCATGCCAGGTAAATTGCGCGTTTGTTTAATTTCTCGCGAATACCCGCCAGATACTGGCTGGGGCGGCATTGCTACATTTGCGCGGCATTTGGCGCATGGCTTGAAAGAGCTCGGCCATGAAATTGAGGTCATCTCCCTGCCAAAGGCAAAGCCAAGATAGCGGAGACGGAGGGGATCCGCGTCCACCGGGTGGAACCGTATTTGCGTGAATCAGAATTAGGTCTTTTAGCGCGATGTGTGCCATATTCTCGTTACGTTATTAGCTGTAGCGCCGCCATGTGGCAGCGCTTTTTGGAATTGCATCAAGACAGGCCTTTTGATGTGGTGGATACACCGGAACTTCTTGCCGAGGGACTTTTCCCTGCTTTGACAAAGGTAGCGCCGTTGTCGGTTCGACTCTATACCCCGCATTCAAAATTCATTGCTGACGGTTTGCATAATGTGACACCATCTTTCGATCACCAATTCATCGCCATGATTGAACGGATAGCTATGTTGAACGCGGATGCCATCACTTCGCCAAGTCGCGACTTGGCAGAGTATGTTGCTCGTGATTTGAATTATCCCCTCGAGCGCATCCAGATTGTTATGAATCCCATCGATGCAAACGATTTCTCGCCTGACGGAACAAAAGTGCTTCCTCAAGATGGAAAATTGAAAGTTCTCTTTATTGGGCGATTGGAAGGTCGAAAAGGTATTCGCTACTTGATTGAATCAATCCCCGGGGTGATTAAGGCAGTTCCCAACGCACACTTCTATGTCGTTGGTGACGATACAAACACAGGCAAGGGTCAAAAATCGGTGCTTAGCGAGTTGAAGCAATTCATCAATCGGGCGAATTGTTCTAAGCACATAACGTTTATCCCCAGGGTGCCGCTTGATCAATTGCCTGGTTATTATCGATCGGCTGACTTATGTATTGTTCCATCCCTTTACGATAACTCACCCTACTCCTGCTTAGAGGCGATGTCCTGCGGCTGTCCGGTGATTGGCACCACCGCTGGTGGCACGCGTGAGTATATAGTCGACGGTGAATCTGGAAAACTAGTGGCGGCAGCAGACGTTCCGGCGCTAACGAAGGCCATTGTCGACCTTTTAAAAAATGAGCCGGACCGTAGACGTCTTGCTGCCAACGGGCGTGAGCGCGTGCTGAAAGTATTTCAACGCCGCCAAATCGCTGGTCAAACGGTGCAGGTATACGAGCTGGCGCGGCAACGTTTTGAGCAACGCAAACGGTCGCCGCTTTATCGGCATAATCCAGATCAGATCTTGTCTGATCTGGATACGATCACGCAGGGATTCAATACGATGGTGCATAAGATGTTCTATCAGTATTCCTGGCGATACCGTGTCATGTATTGGTTTCACTTAGGGCGAATGCGACCAAAGTTACTTATGGCCAAAGTATTATTGCGAGCAGCACACAAGGTGGAAAAGCTGGCTGGCGTAAAGGGTAGATTCATTCCGCAACAGATTACCTGGTTAGAGAATGAAGTGCGGGCGAAAGACGTATATTTGAGGCCGGCACCGCGATTGGTGGTGTCTGGTAAGAACAGTGACCCATAGATGCGGATGAGTTATGACGACAGCGCAACATCCACTAATTTCTGTATGTTTACCGGTCTTCAACGGTGCTGAATTTTTGCAGGGAGCAATCGAGAGTATTCTCCGGCAGTCTTTGTCGGACTTTGAGCTGATTATCAAAGACGATGGCTCAAACGACGGATCGGTGGCGATAATTGAGCGGTTTGCTGGTCAAGACAAACGTATCCGTTTTAAGAAGAATCTAGAGAGGCTGGGACTGTTTCAGAATTATAACGCCTGTATCAAAGCAGCCACTGGTAAGTACATCAAATTGTATGCGCAGGATGATTTACTGGAGCCGGATGCGTTGCAGCGAATGGCTTTGGTGCTTGAACATAGTCGCGATATTGCGCTTGTTACTTGTGCCACCAGAATCATTGATGAAGAAGGACAGGAGCTAGAGCGTCGCATTCCATTTGCCGAGGATAATACACTGAAAGCGGAAGAGGTGATTCGGGCCAATTTGATTTTACTTACCAATTGGATTGGCGAACCGAGCTGCACTATGTTTCGAGCTGAGCATGCGGGCAGTGGGTTAAATCCGGCACTTTATCACTGGGGCGATGCTGACTATTGGTTCCGTATTCTGCAGCATGGAGATCTCTATTTTACAAAAGATGTTTTGTGCTCATTTCGCAGACATCGCGACAGCACGACGTCCAGCAATTTAACCGGTTTGTATATGGCAGTCGACATCGTCAAAATGTGGAAATTTTGGGGTCGTTACCTGGAGAAAATTGGCGAGTCGGAGGAGCATTTCTTCAAACGGGCAAGTGAGAAAATCGCTCTCTACGTGCAATATCTTATTAGAGAGAAAGATTTGACCGTGGAAAAATTGCGGGCGGCTAATCCTCGCGGGCAGACCCAGTTCTCGTTCGACGAAGTGACTGATTTTCGAGAAGCGTTATTTCATGCGGAGTGCAGGATTACTTCGCTTATGGAGGAGCTGATCGCTGCACAAAACGAACTCGAGCATCGCACCGGCGAGTGTAAGGAATTGCGGGCCGCAGTTAAGCAGATGCAAAATAGCGTGTCATGGAAATTAACCGCGCCACTGCGAACGGTGCGCTCCAGAATCTAGTCAATATAAAAGAGCAACGCGGTGCGAATCAGTTGAACACATACCCGGCAAAGGCGCGGGACTGCAGTTTGCCAAAGCCGCCAAACGAATAGTAACGCAACTCGAAAATTCTCACGGGAGCATCAACGCCCTGCACATAAACCCGCATGTAAAGCCGTTGCTTGTCCGAATCGACAATGGGCGGAAAGTCGAAAAGTACCGGCGCTTCATCGTTCATACTGCCCACTGGTTTGTTGCTTGCTGCCAGCAAATTATCGGCGTCAGCAAATATTCTGATGCACAATTCGCCCACATGTATTGGAATATCCAAAACCGGTGCCAACCATATTCCGCACAAGTTAGGTCTTTTCAGCTCCAATTCGTAAGTCAGATAAGGAACACGCAGCAAGCTAAAACCTGGCTGCAATCTAAATCGATTAATGCCGCCGTGAAAAATGGCACTATCGTCTTTCAACTGTTGGAAATTGGAGTTCATCAAATTCCAGGCGTCAAAAGTGTTGCGAAATCTATCCGACCAAAAGATGACGCGTCGCTGTCTGAAAAGGTCCAATTCTTGGGCGATCAGCTTACCCTTATTGCTGATGTTGTCCAGTTCCCGTTCAAGTTCATCCACTCGAGCGCGGAGCCGTTCGATCTCCAAATCAGTGTCCGCTTTGTGGGAGAAATCGATCATGTCATTTCTCAACGCGCTACCACGTTGTTCCTTTTGTCGTAGACCATATGAATAAATCCGGCTTGTGGAGCCCAATAAGGCGAGTCTGTTTCAGGTGCATTTTCAGGTGAACGGATGAAGCGCAGGACAAATTCTTTGGCATGAGAGTTTCTGATCGGGCTGAAATTGAATTGCACCTGGCCGCTCTCGGTTTGGATACTGCGAGTGGAAGCCGCTTCTCTCAATAAATTTCTTTGGGGAGTAAAGACCTCCAAAAAGACCTTTCCCAACGGATAACCATCGCCTGGGGATGCAGCCGGCAAAGTGAAACCGGCAAGATCGTCTTTGTCCGCTCGGATGATAATCTCCGTCACTTGGCGATGTGGACTATTTGTCAGCGAATAAACCGGATCTTTAGCGAGAATTTTAGTGATCTGCTGCATCCACTCATCTTCGACCACTTGCTGACGATACTCGTCGAATACTTGCTGATAAGCGGATGTTTGGATAGTCTTGCGCAGATCTTCATTCCGCACTCGGGATCGCCGAGGCCTGGGCCGCGGCGGGCGTCAAGCCGGCGAAGCCGGCGACCGACGAGGAGTTCCTGCGGCGGGCCTACCTCGACCTGCTCGGCCGGATCCCGACCGTGCAGGAGGCCCGGGCCTTCCTGACCACCAGGGAGACCGACAAGCGCGGCAAGCTGGTCGAGTACCTGCTCGATCATCCCGACTTCGCCAAGAACTTCGCGACCCAGTGGTCGGTCCTCCTGATCGGCCGGGGCAACCAGGGCCGGATGGTCGACCGCGCCTCGCTGAACAACTGGCTGCGCAAGCAGTTCGGCTCCGATCGGCCCTGGAACGAGATCGTCCATGAGCTGGTCTCCGCGACCGGCTCCAACAAGGAGAACGGCGCCGTCAACTACGTCCTGGCCCACCTCGAGTTCGGCGCGGTGCCGCTCACCTCGAAGACGACCCGGCTGTTCCTGGGCCAGCAGATCCAGTGCACCCAGTGCCACGACCATCCGTCGAACGACTGGAAGCAGGCGCGACTTCTGGGGCATCAACGCCTTCTTCAAGGGGATCAAGACGGAGGATGTCGACCAAGCCGAACGACACGGGCGGCGAGGTCTACGACCACACCGAGCTGCGCGACGAGCCGACCGATGCATACGTCAGCTACGACAAGCGCAACGGCATGGTCGGCATCGCCTTCCCGCGGTTCCTCGACGGCCGGAAGATCAGCCAGGGGACCGACGTGATCCGCCGCGCCGAGCTGGGCAAGCTGATCGCCGACCCCAAGAACGAGGCGCTGGCCAAGGCGTTCGTCAACCGGATGTGGGCGCACTTCCTCGGCCGGGGCTTCGTCAACCCGGTGGACGACTTCGGCCCGCACAACCAGCCCAGCCATCCCGAGGTGCTCGACCAGCTCGCCAAGGACTTCCGCGAGAGCGGCTACGACGTCAAGAAGCTCTGCCGCTGGATCATGGCCAGCCAGGCGTACCAGCTCAGCAGCATCAAGGCGCAAGGGGAGCGAGAAGGACGAGGCCCTCTTCACCGCGATGCCGCTCAAGCCGATGAGCCCCGAGCAGCTCTTCGACTCGCTGCTGACGGCGACCGTCGGCGCACAAGGCCGGCACGGTCGACGACGGCAACCGGCGGCGCGACGCCTGGCTGCGGCAGTTCATCTTCGCCTTCGCCAACGACGAGGCCGAGGAATCGACCAGCTTCCAGGGGACGATCCCCCAGGCGCTGATGATGATGAACGGCGAGCTGATGAAGGAGGCCCTCTCGGGCAAGCCGGGCAGCTTCCTGGCCGAGGTGCTGCGAGCATGCCCAGCCAGTCCGGCCGGTCGCCCGAGACCTACATGGTCGACTCCATCTACCTGGCGGCCCTGAGCCGGCATCCCTCGCCCAGGGAGCTCAACCAGGCCCGCGAGTACCTCGACGACGTTCCCCGATAGCCTCCAGGTCCTGCAAGACCTGTTCTGGGCGCTGCTGAATTCCAACGAGTTCATCCTCATCCACTAGACCGAGTGCCGGCCGGGCGACGGCTCGTGACCGCGATCGCGCGGACCGGCGGCACGGTTGGAGGAGCCTCCCATGTCCGACTCACCGCGACTCGTTCGGCCAGATGACCCGGCGCCACTGGCTCGGCCACCTGGCCTCCACCGCGCTGGGCGTCCCGGCGATCCAGTTCTTCTCGTCGCTGGAGGCCAACGCCCAGCACCTGCGCAAGTCCAACCGGAGCATCATCGTGCTGTGGATGGGCGGCGGGCCCAGCCACCTCGACATCTGGGACCTCAAGCCCGACAGCGAGAAGAACGGCGGCCCGTTCAAGCCGATCGACACCTCGGCGCCCGGCGTGAAGATCACGCGAGCATCTGCCCAAGGTGGCCAAGCAGATGCACCACCTGTCGATCATCCGCTCGCTCGACTCGAAGGAAGGCAACCACGATCGCGGCACCTACATGATGCACACCGGCTACGCCCCCAACCCGACGGTGACGCATCCCGGCTTCGGCTCGTACTGCGCGCTCGAGCTGGGCGAGAAGCTGTCGAACTTCGACCTGCCGCACTGCATCTCGATCAACACGCCCGGGCGCGGGGCCGGCTTCCTGGGCATGTCGTACGCCGCCGTTCGTGGTGCAGAACCCCAACGCCCCGATCGCCAACCTGCAGCCGCCCAAGGAGGTCGACGACTGGCGGATGGAGCGGCGGCTGCACATGCTCGACCTGGTCGAGAACCAGTTCGTCAGCCAGCGGAAGGCGCAGGCGGCCGTCGATCACAAGGCGGTCTACGCCAAGACGCTGCGGATGATGAACTCGCGCTACCAGGACGCCTTCAACCTCGAGCGACGAGCCGGCCGCGGTGCGCGACGCCTACGGCCGGGGCTCGTTCGGCTCGGGCTGCCTGATGGCCCGGCGGCTGGTGGAGCAGGGCGTGACCTACGTCGAGGTCGCCCTCGACGGCTGGGACACGCACGCGAACAACTTCGACACCCTCTCGACGCGGCTGCTCCCCGAGCTCGACAAGGGGATGGGCGTCGCTGGTCGCCGACCTCGCCGCGCGGCGGCTGCTCGACACCACGACCATCGTCTGGATGGGCGAGTTCGGCCGCACGCCGCGGATCAACCAGAACGCCGGCCGCGACCACTGGCCGCGGAGCTGGTCGGTCGTCGTGGGCGGCGGCGGCATGAAGGACGGCCAGGTCGTCGGCGCGACCGACAAGGACGGCGTCGACATCGTCGACCGCCCCGTCGGCGTGATGGACCTCGTCGCCACGATGACCAAGACGATGGGCATCAACCTCGAGCACCCAGTACACCACGCCGCGCGGCCGGCCGATCAAGATCGTCGACGGCGGCAAGCCGATCAAGGAGCTGTTCGGCTGAGCGGCCTTCGCTCGGGCTTACTTCGTTTTCTGAGGCCCGTTGGGCCTCGCCCTCAACAGGTGTCGCCGCCCCCGGCCTGGATCGTCGCCCGGCTCGCGCAGTCCGGCGATGCGGGCGAACCGACCCGTCCGGCGGCCGACGCCGCCACGGGAAGGGTCGGGCCCGCTCCTCGAATCGGCACCGGCCGGTCGGCCGGCGATCGGGCTCGAACGGAGACCGGTCGGCGTCGGATCGGGGAATCGGGTTCGCAATGCCTCCCGGCCGGCCGGAGTCGGCCGACCGGGCCGGCCCGGTCGGGGTGGTCGGCCGGCGTCGCCGTCGGCCATCCCGACCGGGATTCGGAGTGGCGGCCGTCGCGGGTCCCGGCCCGGCCTGTCGCGGCGACGGGGCTCGGGACTGGGAGGTTGGATAACTGAATGCATCCATCAGCGTTCCAGCCCCAATCCCCACGCTTCTCCACGCTGGTCCTCTATCTACAGGATGCGTCAACTTTGCAATTTCGTTAATGCACCTATCGGGGAATTCGGGGCGATTCCGCCGGCAAGTGCTGATCGGGCCATGGTTTGAAAATTCCGACAAAATCTCCACATAGCGCCACGAAGTGGGGCGGTTGGGGTTGGTCTCGCAACAGGGCCGACGTCGATCGGCCGTCAGGGCCGATCGTTCCTCCACGCCACCGCCGCGAGGCCCAGGCCGCCCGCGAGCATCGCCGGCCCGCCGGTGAGTGCCGCGACGGCCAGCATCACGACCAGCGAGACGGCGGAGGCCACCGGGGCGTGGCCGCCGCCGAGGGACGTCGCGAGGAGCACGGCGATCAGGAGGGCCGCGGCCACGATCGCCGGCCGGCCGGCCTCGCCCCCACGCGACCCATCCCCGGCGCCGCCCTCGAACCGGATGATCGAGGGACTCGACGGCTCGTCGAGCCCTTTGATGACCCCGAGCATCGCCGCGGGCCGGCCGAAGGCCGGGATGCGACACGCGGCGACCGGCTCGGGGATTCCTCCCACAGGGCGATTGGCCGCGGCCTCCGACAGTCCCAGGTATCCCTGGGCCGACGTCAGGTCATCGGTCAGGCCGGCCAAGCGGACCGCCTCGACCACGGCGCCGCGGGCGGTCGGGATCGAGTCGATCAGCTCCCGGTCTTCGCGGGCGGCCGCCACGTCCGGGTCGTCCCGCCGCGCAGCGCTCGCTCGGCGGCCCGCAGGGCCAGCTCGTGATGGATCAAGAGCGCCACGAGTCGCTCGTGATCGCGGCCCGAGCTCCGATCCAGCTTCGCGAGCGAGTCCCGGATCGACTGGCCCAGCCGGTCGGCCCGCGCCTTGTCGAGCCGGGCCATGGCGACGCGCTCGAAGCCGGCGGGGACCTCCTCGATCGCCACTCCGGCCGGTGTCGACACCGAGACCAGGGTCCGACATGGCCCGAGGCCGGCCCGTGGCAGAGCGAGCGACCAGCCGCCGGATGCCGTGGCGGGACCGGGAGCCGCGGCCTCGCCCGGCGCGGTCTTCCAGATCAGGCAGACGCGCTCCGGCCGCCCGGCGTCGAGCACGATCGACCAGACGCCCGGCCCGGACCGGAGCGGCACGGCCGGATTGGGGTCGACGGCCGCCCAGAGGATCGTGCTGCCGGCCGGCAGCTCGACATTGAGCAGACGGCCGCTGTCGGGCACGACGTCGTAGAGGGCCCGCCCGACGATCGAGCGGTCGGGCATCACGTTCAGGCTGATGTCGGCCAGCGACACCCGGGCGGCGTCGTCGCCCGAATCGGCCGGTCCGGCCGCTGCCGGGGCAACTGGACGCGCAGGGCCCACGGCTGCTGGAGGACCCGGAAGGCCCCCGCCGGCGTCCCGCCGTCGCGGGCGAACTCCCGGTCGCGGAAGTGGGACGAGAAGGAGAGCCGCTGCAATCCGGTCGCATCCTCCGCGGCGAGCGGCTGGCCCGTCGCGTTGACGATCCCCACATACGCGTCCACGGCCCCCCACCCCAATGGGGCGACCTCGGGATGGACGAACTCGCGCTCGGTTCCCAGGGGCAAGCTCGATCGCAGGACGAACCGATGCGAGCCCCAGAGGGGACGCTTGGGGACGATCGACCAGAACGTCGATGGGCCGACGACCTGGGCCGACGACGGCAGCTCGTCGCCGGTGAGGTGCAGCTTCGCCCGCGCGGCCCACTCCTTGGGGACCTTGAGGTTGATCCGGTCGAGTGCGCCCCCGGTCACGTCGTAGCGGACGACGGCGACCCACTCCGCGAAATCGGGGTGGATCGTCGTCTGGCTCTCGACGACCACGGCGACGCGCGGCGGCCGCGAGTCCCACGTGAGCTCGCCGAGCCGGTCCGGGTCGTCAACCTGGTACGACGACAGCAGGCGAGGGGCCGCCGCCGCGGCCGCTCCGCCGGTCGTGATGACCGCGCCGCCGACCCCGCTCCCGCCGGTCGTCCCGGGCGACACGGCCGCCGGGATGGGCGCGAGGCCGCTGCCCGCCGATGACCTGTGCCTCGGTGCCGGAGGAGACCGTCAGCGTCCCCGGGCCGACGACCTCGGCGCCCGGCCAGCCGACCCAGGGTGTCGGGACCCGGTGCGGGCGGGTCCCGATCTTGAGCGGGTCCTCGATGAGCGGGATCCAGCCGAGGAGTCGGAAATGCCGGCGCGGCGCCGGATCCCCTGCGTTGACAGATCAAATGGAGGCGGCGATCGGCCGCCACGGTCCAGTCGATCAGACCGTCGCCGGCGACCTGCGTGAGCCGCAGGCCCTCCGGCAGCTCGGCTTCCATGATCGGCGAATGGCCGGAGACCTCCAGGACGTCGGCGTCGACGGCCACGACGATCCGGCCCGACTCGATCCGCAATTGCTCGGCGGGCCGGATCACCAACACCCGGGGGGGCGCGGGACCGGTCTGGAGCTCCACGTCGAGATCGCGGCCGAATCGGCTGGTCCCGGAGAGGGTCAGCGGCTCCTCGGGCAGGCTCCCCCACGCCTTGACGAACGCCTCGTCATTGATGGGCTCGGTATCGCGGAGCGGCGCGAGGCGGCCCGTCCAGTCACCCGGCCGGCGGACGCCCAGGATCCCGGTGAACCGCTCGGCACCCACCGGCTGGATGTGCGGGAGATGGCGGACCACGGCCGCGGCGCGGCGGCGGCCCAGGCGGTGCGCCGGGGATCGCCGGCGCGTCCGGCGAGGGCACGGGCAAGGGCAAGGGCCGCCAGCATTCGATCTCGAGCGTGCAGGTCGGCGGCAGCGGCGGGTCGAAGCTCAGCAGCCACTGATCGCTCCCGCTGTCCTCCCGGTAGACCCGCGCGCGCCGGCGGCCCGGACGGTGCGGAGCACCAGGCCCGCCTCGTGCGCCAGGCGGACCGAGGTGATCTCGTCTCGACCGATGATAGGTGAGATGCGCGCGGAGCCGGTCGCCGGCCGGCGTCACGTCCCAGAGGATCATGCCATCGACGGGGCCGGCGTCCCGGGCCGGCGCCGCCGGCCTTGGCCCAGCGCACGACGAGCCGGTCGGCCGGGCCCAGCCGGCCGGCCAGCGATCCGTCGGGCCTCCGCTCGATCCGCCCCGCGCGACCGCCTCGCCCTGGGGGATTCCGTCGGCCGGCGGATCGACGCTCAGGAGTGCGATCGGCGTGGGATTGACCGGCAGGCTGAGGACCTGGACGCCCGCCTCCTCCGCCCGAGCCGCGGCCCATCGCCGGACGCGCAGCCGGTGCGTCCCGGCCTCTGGCAGGACCACCTTCGCCATCGTCCCGCCCGGCTCCACGGCGATCGGCACCGCCTCGCCGTCCAGCGTCGCCGTGATCTCCCGCGCGGACGACACCGGGACGTGCCAGGCGAACGGCGCCGCGTCCGCGCGCCAGGAGCTCGATCTCGGTCTCCACGAGGATGTCCTGCGCGCTCCGACGGGCGACCGGTGGGCCGCCGCGACGGCCGTGACCGTTGACCGCGGCGCCGCGGCGCCGACCGCCGGCCGGGTCAAGCGGTGGAAGTCCTCGAGGCGGAGGATGACCCGATCGGGGGAGCCGTGCGGGATCGAACGTCCCCTCATAGGGGAACAGGGCCACGATCGGGGCGTCGGCGCCCGGCGGGGCCGCGTGGAGCGACGCCACCGCCCCGGTGGCCAGCGAGGGCCAGCACCGTCGTCCCCGCGGCGGCGCCGGCGGGTTGCACAGCAGGGTGCTCCCGGTGCGGGCGGCCGGGCGCTCCGGCTCAAGGCGCCCGGCGAACCCTCCGCGCAGCTCGACGACGAGTCGTCGCCGACGGCGGCCGACCGGACCGGGAGTTCCCTGCTGCGCAGCGCCGCCGGCGCCGCCGCGGGGACGACGGTGCTGCTCCTCCTGGCCACCCTGACGCTGGGTTGGTCGCGAGCGACCCGGCCGGCGGCGACACACCGATCGTGGCCTTGTTCCCCTACGAGGGGACCTTCGACCCCGCACGCCCGACGATCGGGTGATCCTCCGACTGGAGACTCCGCCGACTGTCCCCGCGATCGGGCGATCCCGACACGCCCCGGTCATCAGGATATTCGGCCGCCCATCGCATCACGCACCGGAGCCGGCAGGAGATCCTCGAACAAAAACCGAACTCGAGCTGGCCGCCCGCGGACCCGGCCCGTCGCCTCGCGCTCCCGCTGTCCTCCGCCCGGGATGCCGGCGACATGGCGCCCGGCGCGACGCCGTCAAGCCCGGGGCGACCGGCACAGTCGAGATCCCGAAGGCCAGGGAACTACCTGTTGGCCCCTCCGGCGCTGGGCAGCGGCCCGGCCGAGCACCCGCACAGGTGCTGAGCCTGCCGTGAAGTGCACCGGCGCACGATGGCCTTGCTGGCGGTGAAGAATCACCCGACGGAATCCCCCAGGGGACCGCCGTGACCCGGGGACGTATCAAAGCACGACCCGACGGATTCCTGTCCGGCCGGCTGGGTCCCGTCGGACCCTCATGCAGTGGACCGACTCGGGTCGCGTCGCCGCCGAGCGGGAGGGCGGCCGTCGATGGCCTGATCCTTTGGGACGTGACCCCCGCCCAGGAGACCGGCTGCAGTGCCTGAGCCTATCGCCGGAAACGAAGGAAGTCGCCTCGGTCCGCCTGACCCGAGTTGATGCTGCGATCAGTTCGACCCGACGGCCCGTCTCGGGTCCACTCGGGAGGACGACGCCAAGCAGGCGGCGAGTGGCCCCTGAGCTTCGACCCGCCCTTGCCGCCGACCGGTCAGGTTTCGGTCAATGCTGGCGACCCTCCGCAGGGATAGCCCCAGCGGCACCAGAGCCGCCGCGCAACAGCCAGGCGGCCGCCGTGGTCCGCGTTACCCGCCGTCGGCCGCGGCCGAGCGATTCACGGGCGTGCTCGGCGTCCGCAGGCCGGGCGATCTGGACCGGCCGGCTCGTCCCGATCCGCGATACCGAGCCGGTCGACGACGAGGCGTTCGTCAGGGCATGGGCGCCTGCCGGAGGAGCCGCTGACCCTGTGCGGGACCAGCCGCTTCAACCGCGAGCCCGCCGCGAAGTTGCTCACCGGCCCCGTGCTGCCTCGGGTCGTGATCCGCCCGAACGCGGAGGTCCGCGTCGTCGGGCCGGGTCGTGATGGCCGTCGATGCCGAGATCCAGGAGACCTTCGCCGTCCCCGATCCTGCAGGCGAACTGCCCGAGGGCCTGGTGCCCACCGGGGTCTCCGGCGACGGGCTGATCGACTGGACGGTCGCGGACGGCCGGCGAGCTCCGGCTGATCTGGCTCGCGCCCCGGGTCGTCCACCTCCTCGGCTGGACCCGATGAGCGACGATCCGCTCCGGATCGGCGTCCGGACATCGGATGCGGACACCCTGGGTCGGCTGGCCGGGGCCGCCGGCGGCCCGGCGGGGTGGCGGGAGGCGCGGGCCTCTCGCCGTTTCCGTGGCCCCATCGCCCGGCTCGGCGAGCGGCGGACCGAGGCCGGCCTCGCGGCCCAGGCATGGAGGAGAGCCCGGCGGCGACCGGCTCCCTGCTGTCCTACCAGGTGATCGACCCGGAGGCGACCTCGGCGAGCTGGCCTGGGAGTCGCCGCCGCCGCGAGTGACCGTGCTCGTCGAGAGCCAGTTGACCATCCACGCGAATTTCGCGCAGTGGGTCTCCGTGATCCGCTACGACGTTATCGGGGGGGGCCTCGACCGGATCGACCTGAGGGACCCCGGCAGCCTGGGCCCCGCGGGCCAAGCTGCAACTCGCCACCGACGATTCCCCGCCGCCGCGCATCGACGCCCCGTCGGCGTTCTTCTCGATCGCACCGAGACGCCCCTTCTGGGGCTCCGCGTCGGTGGTCCTGGCGCCGTTCCGCTCCCCTTCGGGTCCGGTAGATCGCGAGGTGGTCTATCCCGAGTTGACGCCCCTGGGACGGGGTAACGTCAACGCCTACCTGGCGACCATCGACGACGCCACCGGCCGCCCGCTGGCCGCCGAGGACGCCACCGGGTTGCAGCCGGTCCTCTACGCGTTCCGGTTCCGCGACCGCGAGTTCGCCGATTCCGGGACGCCCGCCGGCGGCTTCCGCGTGGTCAAGGAGGAGTGGGCCCTGGCTGCCGTTGCCGCCCGGCGGGGCGGAGCTGCCGGGGAACCGCGACGACGCCGCGCGGGTGTGCCGCAGGCCGACGTCGCCCTGGGCGTGATGCCGATCGGTCGTGCTGCGGCTCGCCGAGGCGTCTACGAGGTTGTCCCCGACAGCGCGGCCGGCTGCTCGCCGTCGAACTCCCCGGCGGCGCGATCCTCTGGGCGGCCGTCGAGCCCAAGCGCCCGGCCCTCGGCCTGGTCGATCGTGCTCGATTCCGCCCGGCCCGAGCGCGTCTGCCTGATCTGGAGGACGCCGCCACCCGGGCCGAGGCGGCGGGCCCCCAGGCGTCTGGCCGCTCGCATACCCGGGCCGGGACCGGCGCAGGCCCGGACCCTGCTGTCCGTCTCGACGCCGTCGGGCGTGACCGTCCGGGGACTCCGACGGGCTTCGAGCGAGTCGCGATGGCAAGCCTCGACAAGGCACAGGCCGACAGGGTGAACGGCCAGTCGCTCCGCGATTCCCTGGCCAGGCTCGACCGCAGCTCGGGCCGCGAACGCGGCTGGTGGCGCTCCTGATCAACCGCGAGTTGGCGCTCCGCGGCCCCGCGGACCGGGCGGCTCGTCGCCAGGACGCGCTGGCGAGGGCTCCGTCGGACAGAGCGAGTTCCCTCGACTCCATCGCGGCCGCCCGCCGCAGCATCAACGAGGCGGTCCGGCTCGGCCGGCTTGACCGACGACCTGAACTTGGCCCGGGGCTACCTGGCCGCGCCCATCGACCGCCCCGGCGGCATCCCCGAGCCGAACGCGTCGTGCCGCATCCGCGCATTCGGCCGGCCCACGGCCATGATCGGCGTGAACCGGGGGCTCGACGAACCGTCGGCTCCCGCCAGCCTGACCCTCGCCGGCGTCGTCGCCGATCGATCCCCCGAGGACGAACCCGCCGGTCCCGGCAATTGTGTCCGCCCTGCTCGCCCTCGCGGCGATCCTCGCGATCGCCCTCGGCGGCCGCCGGGCACGGCTGGCCGCCGCGGCGGCCCTGGTCCTGATCTGGCTGCCGCGGCACTCGCCGGCGGCGCGGACGATGCTCGGCGGGCGGGCTAGGGTTGGCGGTTTTCAGTTTTCAGTTTTCAGTTTTCAGTTTTCAGTTCGACCGGGACCCATCGCGGCCCGTCCAGGCTTTCGAGCCGCCGTCCCACGGAAAACCGGGATTGTCGCATTCCGGGGCTTGACGCGGGGTTCGAGGTTGACAGTTTGGGCAGTGCGACAGTGGCCACCATGGCGACACAACCCCCAGACGTAGGGCGTTGTCCCAAGGCGAGGGGTTTTGTCGCCCGCGTCAACTGTCAACACCAGGCACAGACCGATGCGAAAATCCCGGAAAACCGAAGGCGTTCCGTGAGGCATTTGAAACCACCAGTCCCTCAGAAACGGTGGCCGTCCCCGCGCTTGATTGAAAGAACAATCCGAGTCACATGCCGCCTTGGACTTGCACCAGTGGGGCCCGTTCGGCAAATTGCGTCGAGACAATGAGTTACGGCGTTCATTCAACTTCCGGAGCCGCCGGAAAACTGAAAAACTGAAAACTCAACCAAACAATTCCTTGATGGGCTGGCCGCGTCGAACGATCTTCCGATCGGCCGGCCTCGCGGCGTGGTGTACTGCTGCTCGATGTTGAGCCCCATCGCCTTGGTCATCGTGGCGACGAGGTCCATCACGCCGACGGGGCGGTCAACGATATCGACGCCGTCCTTGTCGGTGGCGCCGATGGCCTGGCCGTCTTCAAGCCGCACCACCCACCACGACCGACCAGCTCCGCGCCCAGTGGTCCCGACCGGCGTTCTGGTTGATCCGCGGACGCCGAACTCGCCCATCCAGACGATGGTGGTGGTGTTCGACGGTGGCACGAGGCCAGGTCGGCGATCAGCGACGACATCCCCTTGTCCAGCTCGGGGAGGAGCCGCGTCGTTGTTGGTGTGCGTGTCCCAGCCGCCGAGGGCGACTCCGAACTCGACGTAGGTCACGCCCTGCTCCACCAGGCGGCGGGCCATCAGGCAGCCCGACCGAACGAGCCGCGGCCGTAGCCGTCGCGCGGACCGCGGCGGGCTCCCACTCGAGGTTGAAGGCGTCCTGGTAGTGGTTCATCATCCGCAGCGTCTTGGCGTAGACGGCCTTGTGATCGACAGCCGCCTGGCTTTCGCTGGCCGAGGAACTGGTTCTCGACCTGGCCGAGCATGTGCAGCCGGCGGTCCATGCACAGCCCTCGACGTCCTTGGGCGGCCGCAGGTTGGCGATCGGCATCACATCCGGATCTGCACGACGAACGGCATGGTGCAGGTGGTCCGCCCCGGGGCCGGTTGATCGCGATGCAGTGCGGCGGGTGCGAAGTTCGATAGCTTCTGGCCAAAGTCGTCGAGGGCAAGGATCCGGACCCGAACCCGGGTGCGTGACCGTCGGGTTGGGGGCGTAGCCGTGTGCGTCGGTAGGTGCCGCGGTCGTGATTCCCCTCCTTGGAGTCGAGCAAGCGGATGATCGACAGGTGATGCATCTGCTTGGCCGTCCGGGGCATGTGCTCCGAGATCTTGACACCCGCGTCGAGGTGTTCGAGTGGGCTTAACGGGCCGCCATTCTCTCCGCTCTCGCTTGAGTCCCCAGGAGATCTAGAGGTGGCTGGGCCCACCGCTGATCCAAGCACAATGAGGCTCCGGTTGGTCTTGCGCAGGTGCTGGGCGTTGGTCCTCGAGCGACGAGAAGAACTGGATCGCAGGGACGGTTAGGTCGAGGCGACGTGGCCAAGCCGCGGCTGGGTCATCTGGCCGAACGGACGCGATCGTCGGACATGAAGACGTTCCTCCCAACCGCTGCGGCTCGGGGCCGACCCGCCGCCGTGACGAGCCGTCGATGGCCGGTCCGCCGGGGCCGCTTAGTGGATCAGGATGAACTCGTTGGAATTCAGCAAGGCCCAGAACAAGTCCTCGAGGACCTCGATATGATGGGAAGTTGTCAGATACTTCCGCGCCTGGCTGAGCTCCCTGGCCGAGAAATGTGCGCTCAGGGCGGCCAGGGTGGTCGAATCGAACCATGTCATTCTCGGGCGATCGGCTGGAACGGCTGGCATATTCGCGGATAGCTCCGCGAGGGCCTCCTGCATCAGCTCGCCATTCATCATCATCAGGGCCTGGGGATCGTCCCCTGGAAGCTGGTCGATTCCTCGGCCTCGTCGTTGGCGAACGCGAAGATGAATTGCTGCAGCCAGGCGTTGCATCAGCAGTTGCCGTCGTCCGCCACCCGCCGCTTGTGGGCCAACGTCGCCGTCGCAGCGAGTCGAAGAGTTGCTCAGGGACTCATCGGCCGCGGCGCATCGAGGCGAACGGCCCTCGTCCTTCTCGCTCCCCTCCCCGCACGCTGCTGAGCTGGTAGCTAGGCCATGTCCGGCGGAGAGCCTTGACGTCGTGGCCGGATCGCGGAAGTCCTTGGCGAGCTGGTCGAGCACCTCGGGGATGGCTAGGGCCTGGTCGTGGGGCCGAAGTCGTCCACCGGGTTGACGAACCCGCGACCGAGGGAGTCGGGCATCTTCCGGTTGACGAACGCCCTCGGCCAGCCGCTCGTTCTTGGGATGGGCGATTCGGCTTGGCCGCCGGGCCGGATCCACGTCGGTCCCCTGGCTGATCTTCCGCCCGTCGAGGAAACGCGGGAAGGCGATGCCGACCATGCCGTTGCGCTTGTCGTAGCTGACGTGGGAGCCGGTGGGGTTGTCGTGCAGCTCGGTATGGTCGTAGACCTCGCCGCCGGTGTCGTTCGGCTTGGTGACCGCTCCGTCCGGAACCCCTTGAAGAACGCGTTGATGCCCCAGAAATCGCCCTGCTTCCATTCGTTGGAAGGATGGTCGTGGCACTGGGTGCACTGGATCTGTGGCCGAGAACACCCGGGTCGTCTTGGAGGTGAGCAGCACGCGCGAATTCGAGGTGGGCGAGCACGAAATTGGCGGCACCGTTCTCCTTGTTGGAGCCGGTCGCGCCGACCAGTTCATGGACGATCTCGTTCAGGGTCGGTCCGAGCCCGATATTGCGCCACCAGTTGTTCAGCGAGGCACAATCGACCATCTGGCCCTGGTTGCCCCGGCCGATGGGCCGGACCGACCACTGGGTGGCGAAGTTCTTGGCGAAATCGGCATGGTTGAGCAGGTACTCGACCACTTTGCCCCGCTTGTCCGGTTCCTTGGTATTCAGGAACGCCCGGGCTTCCTGCACGGTCGGGATGCGGCCGACCAGGTCGAGATAGCCACGGAGGAATTCCTCGTCGGTCGCGCCTGGCCCAGCTGACCCCCGCCGCTTCGCCAGGCCTCGGCGATCCCGAGTGCGAGATGAAAATATGCGCAAGACTATCCAAACATCCGCTTATCAGCAAGTATTCGACGAGTATCGTCAGCAAGTGGTCGAAGATGAGTGGATGCAGCAGATCACTAAAATTCTCGCTAAAGAATCCGGTTTATTCGCTGACAAATAGTCCACATCGCCAAGTGACGTATCGTCCGAGCGGACAAAAACAATGTTGGGTTTTTCCTTTCCGGCTGCATCCCCAGGCGATGGTTATCCGTTGGGAAAGGTCTTTTTGGAGGTCTTTACTCCCCAAAGAAATTTATTGAGAGAAGCAGCTTTCCACTCAGCAGAATCCAAACCGAGAGCGGCAGGGTGCAATTCAATTTCAGCCCAAATAGGAACCCTTCATGCCAAAGAATTTGTCCTGCGCTTCATCCGTTCACCTGAAAATGCACCTGAAACAGACTCGCCTTATTGGGCTCCACAGAGCCATTTATTCATATGGTCTACGACAAAGGGAACAACGTGGTGACGCATTGAGGAAATGACATAATCGAGATTTCTCCCACAAAGCGGACACTGATTTGGAGATCGAATGGCTCCGCGCTTCGAGTGGATGAACTTGAACGGGAACTGGACGACGTCAGCAATAAGGGTAAGCAATAACCAAGAATTGGACCTTTTTAGACAGCGACGCGTCCATGTTTTGGTCGGATAGATTTCGCAACACTTGACGCCTGGAGATTTGATGAACTCCAATTTCCAACAGTTGAAAGACGATAGTGCCGTTTTTCACGGCGGCATTAATCGATTTAGATTGCAGCCAGGTTTTAGCTTGTCGGGTGTTTCCTTATCTGACTTACGAATTGGAGCTGAAAAAAGCCTGACTTTCTGCGGATGTCGTTGGCGCCGGTTTTTGGATATTCCAATACATGTGGGCAAATTGTGCATCAGAATATTTGCTGACGCCGATAATTTGCTGGCAGCAAAAACAACAAAGCCGTCGGCGGTGTGAACAATGAGAAGCGCGGCACTTTTCGACTTTTCCGCCCATTGTCGATTCGGACAAGCAAGCGCGTCACATGCGGGTTTATGCAGGGCGTGCTACGAGTTGCGTTACTATTCGTTTGGCGGCTTTGGCAACTTGCGGTCCCGCGCCTTTGCCGGGTATGTGTTCAACTGATTCGCACCGCGTTGCTCTTTTATATTGACTAGATTCTGGAGCGCACCGTTCGCAGTGGCGCGGTTAATTTCCATGACACGCTATTTTGCATCTGCTTAACTGCGACCGCAATTCCTTACACTCACCGTGCGATGCTCGAAGTTCGTTTTGTGCGGCGAATCAGCTCCTCCATAAGCGAAGTAATCCTGCACTCCGCATGAAATGACGCTTCTCGAAAATCAGTCACTTCGTCGAACGAGAACTGGGTCTGCCCGTAAAAGAGCAATTTTTCCACGGTCAAATCTTTCTCTCTAATAAGATATTGCACGTAGAGACAATACGTCTCACTTGCCCGTTTGAAGAAATGTCTACCTCCGACTCGCCAATTTTCTCCAGGTAACGACCCCAAAATTTCCACATTTTGACGATGTCAACTGCCATATACAAACCGGTTAAATTGCTGGACGTCGTGCTGTCGCGATGTCTGCGAAATGAGCACAAAAACATCTTTTGTAAAATAGAGAATCTCCATGCTCCGGAGAATACGGAACCGATAGTCAGCATCGCCCCAGTGATAAAGTGCCAGATTTTAACCCACTGCCCGCATGCTCAGCTCGAAACATAGTGCGGCTCGGACCGCCAATCCAATTGGTAAGTAAAATCAACGAGTTCGAATCACCTCTTCCGCTTTCAGTGTATTATCCTCGGCAAATGGAATACTTTCGACGCTCTAGCTCCTGTCCTTCTTCATCAATGATTCTGATGACACCGTAACAAGCGCAACGATGTCGCAAACTATGTTCAAGCACCAAAGCCATTCGCTGCAACGCATCCGGCTCCAGTAAATCATCCTGCGCATACAATTTGATGTACTTACCAGTGGCTGCTTTGATACAGGCGTTATAATTCTGAAACAGTCCCAGCCTCTCTAGATTCTTCTTAAAACGGATACGTTTTGTACTGACCACAAACCGCTCAATTATCGCCACCGAATCCATCATTTTAGAGCCATCGTCTTTGATAATCGGCTGAAAATTGACAACTACCCGGAGAATACTCTCGATTGCTCCCTGCAAAAATTCAGCACCGTAAAAAGTACGGTAAACATACAGAATATAGTGGATGTTGCGCTGTCGTCATAACTCATCCGCATCTATGGGTCACTGTTCTACCAGACACCACCGATGGCGGATCCCCGCCCCTCAAATATACGTCTTTCGCCCGCACTTCATTCTCTAACCAGGTAATCTGTTGCGGAATGAATCTACCCTTTACGCCAGCCAGCTTTTCCACCTTGTGTGCTGCTCGCAATAATACTTTCAAGTGTCATAAGTAACTTTGGTCGCATTCGCCCTAAGTGAAACCAATCATGACACGGTATCGCCAGGAATACTGATAGACGTCTTATGCACCGTGTATTGAATCCCTGCGTAATGGTCCTGGATCGGACAAGGAGTCCGATCTAGGATTATGCCGATAAAGCGGCGACCGTTTGCGTTGCTCAAAACGTTCCAGGCGCGGCTGAGTATACCTGCACCGTTTGACCAGCGATTTGGCGGCGTTGAAATACTTTCAGCACGCGCCTCACGCCGTCTCGGCGGCGGGAGCGCCGGTCCGGCTCATTTTTTAAAAGGT
>CAWICA010000001.1:0-167432 GCA_963834525.1 Bryobacterales bacterium | reverse complement strand
AAACGTCTGACGGTCAAGGTCGTTCTCTTTTCTAACGATGTTGTCCACTGTGTTGCCTTCTAGCTGCTCCAAAAACATAATACATAGCCTCTAATACTCAAGCGTATGCCGAGGCAATCAAACAGTTGCTTCCGATTTGTAAAAGCAAGACGGCAATACACGCCACCAATAAATCGCTGCCTAACCCTACAAATAGACCATCTCCGGTCAATGGTCCTCTGGCTTTGACCGACCATATTCAAGATCTCTTAAGAACTCAACCAATGTTTTATGTTTAGGCCGATTTGCTATCCACACGCATGCTTCGACAATCGCTTCTTGCAATGGATCGACTGGATCGCAGGCGATAGCCGCTGCTTCCGCCTGGAAGATCAATCTGTAGGGAGCAATGTTCTCGCCGTACCAGAGGAACACTTTGATGGCAGCGCCGGTGCCGAAATTCACTAATAAATGATCAAGTTCCTGTGGTGGTGTGACATCAAAATGACGCATGTATTCTGTGATGCTGTCCAGGCCGGTCGGGCAATCTAAGCCAGCCCGCCAGGTCTTAAAAAAGCCACCTTCAGCAAAAGCACGCCCACGGCAAATGATCAAAGCATCCTTACCGCGGCGGTAAGAAAGCCAGCCTCGCCAGTTACGTGCTGCTTTATCCCCTAAACGCAAACCAATTTCCCGTTCCACATTGTCGAGGATCAATTTGCATTCGGCGGTTAACTCAGCGACGCCTCTGGCGCATTCTTCCTTGGCAATGATCTCGGACTCCAGCTCTAAAAGTCGTGGGTGAAACATTGACCGTTGTGCCTGAGATCTAAATATACGCAGCGAGAAACTTGGCCAGCTCCGGATTGTCGACGATCATTTGGTTAAAACCCGGATTTTTGGTAAGCAAACGCGCCACCTTTTTGTCACGTTGGATCGCTGTATAAATGCCCTGCGGATCGTAATCGATCACTGTTTTTGCGTCGCCATTTCGGGCAAGCCCGAGCTGCGCCTTTCCATCTAGTCAATCGGCGACAAAGGTAGTGATCGCCTGCGGCGATGCTACCGAGCCGGTTGTGGCAAGCCAGAAGCTTGGCCGCACTTTTGTACTGGGTGATCGAGTCTACTAAAATCGGATTGGCCTGCACCGCCTTATCTAGCCAATGGACACGCGCTAACCTTTTTGCCTCTCCCCGGTCGATGCGGAGCTGGGTGGGTAGGGTGATATCAGCCGCTGGCGGCGCTGTTGCGGGTGTTGTGATCTCGATATTGCGCTTGACCGTTTGCTCGATCATTTTTGCCGGTCTAAGTGCTGGCGTGTCCGCGCTCGGCGCGTTCTGAGCTAAGACCGGCCCGCTCGGCAGAACAGTTAAAACGAGAATATTTAACAATTGGAGAAAATTCGTCTGATTCATAAGCACATTAACCCTGGCATCTATAAGCCACGTTCTAGAGCACTTATAACAAATTGTCAATGACCGATAATCGTCGCCACCGCTTCTGGTGACGCATCCATTTATTTACCTGATTGAGCTGCCACAGGTCTTTGTTCATCCATATGCAACTCTGTATACAGCCAGGCCAATTGGTCAGTAGCTTTATTCAAGCCTTCAGCAGTCGTGGCGCCAGACCCGTGCCCAACGTTTTTTGCGACGCGTATAATTATCGGCGGCGCGTTTTCATCCCCGGACTTTTGGCTGTATTCGGTTTGTGCAGCTTGAAGAGCAGCGGCGAATTTGAAAGTATGAGCTGGGTACACGAGATAGTCATGATCACCGGTTTGAAGCAATGTTGCCGGATAACGGGTGCCGAGGTGGACGTTGTGAACCGGAGAATAAGCGAGCATGTACTTCAAATCATCGGGGTTGTCCGGATTACCATAATCACTTTTCCAATAGTCTCCATTGTTGAACTTATGGAAGCGAGCCATGTCCAGGATTGGTATATCGGCAATAACTGTCGCACACAAATCTGGTTTTTGAATTTCCACAGCGCCAACAAGTAAGCCGCCGTTACTGGCACCGTTTATCGCTAATTTTTCCGTACTTGTGTAGCCTTTCTTTTTCAAGAATTCTGCCGCGGCAATGAAGTCGTCAAATACATTTTGCTATTTCTCAAACATACCGGCGCGGTGCCAATCTTCGCCGTATTCACCACCACCTCTGATGTTGGGAACAGCTAATATGCCACCCAAACTCATAAACACCACTGGAATTGCTATAGAAAGGCGTGACCGAATGACCAAAACCACCGTATCCAAAAAGCAGGGTGGGATTCTTTCCATCCAGTGCGATACCTCTTTTGTGAGTGATCGACATAGGGATCTTGGTGCCATCTTTGCTCGTATAGAAAACTTGCTCTGTCACGTAATGATCAGGATTTAAGTCGAGCTTTGGGCTTACATCAGGGTTTATCATTCATCATGATCATTCTTTAGGTCGCGCAAATTCTGGATGCTCGTCCTTCTCTTCCTGCTTAGCAGCCTCGCGGAAGTCCTCAATCAAATGCATATCTTCAATGTATTGCGAACTAGGATGCCGCTTGTCGATCCAGACTTTCTCTGGATAAGCCATCAAATCGTTTCTAGATATGCCATTTTTGTCGTGGCGATGAAATAAGCCGCCCTCGTCATTATAGGCATCCTCGACCTTTTGGAAATTATGGAAAATCTCATTGAGCATTGTCTTTTCGGCGTCGGTTTTCGCTTGACCGATTGCTTGTTTCAACGACTGTTCGGTGAGGTACTGAGAATTATTGGAGAGCTTGGCAAAATTGTTTAGAGCATACTGAGCGACCGGATACATATAGTCCGGGTGCGTCTGAATATCACATTGCCACTGGAGATATTCCTTTTGGAGCTTATCGAATACAACCAGATCTTCATCCCAAATTATCCGCTCGGGGTTAGTACCTCCATTCGTCAGAATGCTTGGTTCGGAAAATGATGGGTCATTTAGCAAGCTTTTATGACCTTGCGCTAAGCCACTGATTGCCGGCTTGCCTGGATCAAAGTCTTCAAATTCATGCAACAGCCTTACGAATCGCTTTTGAGTAAGAGAGAGCGTAGGAAGGTCAGTGCGAGTCAAGTTAGTGTCTGCATAAGTGAGCATATTAAGACTTGGGTCATGATTGAGAAGCGACCAAACCTCCTTAAAATAAGGTGCTAGATCTTCGCCCGCATGCCACTCGCTGGCGCTTTTTGCCTTTGCTTCACTTTTTTTGTCTGATTGAAAGAGTGCCATGGGTTACCTCAGATACGGGGATAGAAAGAACGCTAGAACTAACTGATTTCTATACGATAAAGACATATTGTGGACATCCTGACAATTCCAAAGTGGGACGCGACCAAATCTGGTGACGCATTCATTTATTTACCTGGCTGAGCGGCAATAGGCCTTTGTTCATCCATATGCAACTCTGTATACAGCCAGGCCAATTGGTCAGTAGCTTTATTCAAGCTTTCAGCCATTGTGGAGCCGGAGTTGTGCCCGACGTTTTTTGCTACGCGTATAACTATTGGCGGCGGGTCTTCATTCCCGGAATTTTGGCTATATTCGGTTTGTGCAGCTTGAAGAGCAGCGCCGAATTTGAAAGTATGAGCTGGGAACACTGTGTTGTCATGATCACCGGTTAGAAGCAATGTTGCCGGATAACGGGTGCCAAGCTGAACATTGTGAACCGGAGAATAAGCGAGCAAAAACTTCAAATCATCGGGGTTGTCCGGATTACCATACTCACCTTTCCAAAAGTCTCCATTGTTGAACTTATGGAAGCGAGCCATGTCCAGGACTGGTATTTCAGTAATAACTGTCGCACACAAATCTGGTTTTTGAGTTTCCACAGCGCCAACAAGTAAGCCGCCGTTACTGGCACCGTTTATCGCTAATTTTTCCGTACTTGTGTAGCCTTTCTTTTTCAAGAATTCTGCCGCGGCAATGAAGTCGTCAAATACATTTTGCTTTTTCTCAAACATACCGGCGCGGTGCCAGTCTTCGCCGTATTCACCACCACCTCTGATGTTGGGAACAGCTAATATGCCACCCAAACTCATAAATACCAGGTTGGAATTGCGATAGAAAGGCGTGACCGAATGACCAAAACCACCGTATCCAAAAAGCAGGGTGGGATTTTTTCCGTCCATTGCGATACCTTTTTTGTGAGTGATCGACATAGGAATCTGGGTGCGGCCATCTTTGCTCGTATAGAAAACTTGCTCTGTCACGTAATGATCAGGATTTAAGTCGAGGTCGAGCTTTGCCTTTACATCAGAGTTTATCTGGGGCTTGAATGTGGTCTTCATTTCACCAGTGTGAACATCTAACTCATAGATATTGTATGGAGTTGTGTATGTCTCAAAGGCGAAGAACGCTCGCTTATCCTTCTCCGTACCGGAGAACTCACCGATAGTGCCCATTCCGGGAAGTTCCACACGTTGCCAGCTCCTCCCATTCATGTCGTAAATCCTGGCTTGCGCATAGGCATCATGCAGATAGGACACGACAAATTTGCCGCCGATCATTTTGACGTCTTGCATAGTGTCGTTACTGGTACTGGCCGGTATGATTTCTTTCACTTCTTTCGGTGATTTCAGGTCAACTGCAATTACACTTCCTTTCGGATTGTTGAGATCGCTGAGGAAATAAAAGGTTGTTCCGTGATTACCAATGAATTTATATTTTGCCTTCTGTTCTTCAAAGAGTTTGATCACTTCTAATTGGCCAGTTCCATGCCGTAAATCGGCATAGTAGAAGCTGTTTCTCTCATCTGATCCTACTTCCCCTACAATCGTCAAAAAATGACCATCTTGCGTGGTTTTGCTATGGAACTGGATCTCGGGATGCTTTTTATCCTCACATATGAGCTTGTCTTGCGATTGTGCGGTGCCAAGCTTGTGGTAGTAAAGCTTTGCAAAGTCAGTGACGTCTTTTGCCTCGTTTTTCGGTTGATCGTATTTAGAGTAGAAAAAGCCTTTATTATCTTTGGTCCAGGCCGCCGAGGAAAATTTCGACCATTCGAGCTTGTCTGGCAAATCTCGACCCGTTGCTACATCGCGAACATGCCACTCTAGCCAAACTGAGCCTTTTGTAGACAAAGCGTACGCGAAAAACTTACCATCATGACTGATAAAGTAACGGTCTAGCGATTTTGTTCCATCTGGACTTAACTTGTCTGGGTCCAAGAGTTCGCGCCGTGGTCCTGTTGGTGAATCTGCCACGTACCAAACTTCGTGTGGCTTAAGCCCAGGATTGCTGAAGTAAAAATAGTGGTTACCCGCTTTCTCTGGTGTTCCTACTTTTTCATGATCGGCCAATTGCTGTAAGACATCGTGCGCTTTCACACCAAGATTGTTATCGAGCTTCTCGATCTTGGCATCAAGTACGCCGCGTCCTAGCTTCTGTTCTGCGGCAACCCAAGCCTTTGTTTCCGGGCTGTCTAGATCTTCTAGCCAGCGGTATGGGTCGTGCACCGTTATGTCTCCGTGTTGTTCAACAACATCTCGCCGCGGTGCCTCTGGATAAATTAATCCGGTCGATTGAGCAGTTTCCTGTGGTAAAGGAGATCCCAAGTTGGTGTCGGAAAACGTCAAATACTCAGGGAAGGCCTTCGTCACCCGATCAGGGGCTGGCTGGCCGCCAGAACCGTCTTTGTTTAGCTGAGCGAGAATCTTTAGTGACTGTCCCGGGTTGTTAGTTATCGACGTCTCAGGGTTGAGCGGCAGAATAGCCGCCTGGCTATCAGCCAACGTTTCCTGTCGCTGCGCCAGCAAAATGTCGCCCCCAGCCAAGGCCTGTCCGGACTCAGCTTTTGTAGCTTTTTGCCCTGCTCCAGGTGCATCATTGTGTTGAAAGAACGCCATAAGGGTCACCGATTGTTTCCTAGCACCAGGCTTGAGTTCTGTTCCCTGATGCTACTTGGCATATATATACAGAACCAGCTATTTTTGGACGTTTTCGCCCAATTCTATCGTCCAGGCTATTAAGAGCTCGCGCCAGTCAGGTTCATACCACTTATCTCTCACTCTATTTCTGGTAGGGAGTGGCTACTCTCAAATAAGCTTTGGGAAACGGCTCGTATTTGGCAATGATCTTTTCCAGCTCACCTGAGTTAGATATTTCGTCCAAAGCTGTATTAAACATGGCTTTGAATTTCTCTTCACCAGCATTGAACATATACACATTGGGAAAGACACGCACCGGTTTGTTGGGCGTTGCGTTTTGCACCGAACGCGGATTGTGTTTCAAGAAATTATAAGCAAACAACGGCTCAACAAAGGCAACGTCCGCTTTGCCTGTGGAAACACTAAGGAGCATTTCAGAGCAGTCAGCCATTTGCGGCAAAGATAGTTTTTTCGCATTAGGAAAGTCTGACTGGGCAATTAAAGCTGCCATCTCTCCGTCGATGCAAGCAATTTTATACTTGTCACTATTTAACGCCCTGAGCGAGGAGTCAAGTCGCTTGTCACCGTATTTGGTGTAAGCACAAAGCGTGCTGTAACAAAGGGGATGGCTGAAGTCGGCAGCTCTCGCTCGCGTCGCGTTGGCCCAGATAGGGCAAGCGATGATGTCGTAACGGTTTGTCTTCAGCCCTTCGATCATTGTGCCCCAGGCTACTTCCTCCGTCAGTTCTAGTTTAAGCCCCAATCGTTTAGCAATTAGCTCTAAGGTCTCAAAGCCAATGCCAGAAAATTTCTTGCTGTTGGGATCCTTCATGAACAAAGGGTAGTAAACACCATAAGCCGCTCTGATCTTCCCACTCTTTAAAACCCGGTCGTAGACTGACTCAGCATACGCTGACTGAATAAGAAGGACAAAACTCAAGCAGATCAGACAAACTTTGAGAAACAGATTCTTTATCTTCTTCATCGCATTTTTGCTCAACTTTCACTCAACAGGCAAGTTCGGCCATGGCAATAAAATTCTTGACGCGCTCTTCTTTGGGAGAAGACAGAAGTTCCTTGCCGCCTGATTCAATCACACAACCACCATCGAGAAAGACTACGGCGTTAGCCGCCTGGCGAGCGAATTGGAGGAGGTGCGTGACCAGTAAGATACCTATCCCTTGTTCTTGCATCACCCTCAGTTCGGAAAGAATTAACGCTACCTGCTCAACATCGAGAGAGGAAGTAATTTCATCCAATAAGATGTACTTAGGCCTGAGAACCATCGCCCTGACCAAAGCCGTGCGCTGGCGTTGACCGAGCGACGCCTGATTCGGATAGCGATCGATAAATTCATCCATGCCAAACCGCTCAATCAGATGCTCGAGATAAGCATATGCGGCTTTGTCAATCCGTTTTCCCAACGGCAAGGTGATATTTTGCCTGAGTGTAAGATGAGGCCAAAGAAAGAGCTGCTGGAAGACAACCGTCACCTTAGGCCAAGGCGGCAAAACTTTGTGCCCTTTAGCCAAGGGAAAATGGTAATCCAATCCGTCGATAGACAACTGCCCCGAATCAGGCGTCTCCAGAAGTGAAAGCGCTTTCAAGAGTGTGGTCTTGCCGGCACCGCTGGGACCGATCAGGGCGGTGATTTCGCCTGGCCGTACGGATAAGCTGACGTTGGCCAAAATCTGCTTGCCGCCGCTCTTCTTGGCAATATTTTGAGCTGAAAGCGCTTCCTGTCCTAAGTCTAACGATCGGACAGGTCCCGCGTGTATTTGTTGCGCAACCATATTGCAATTCCATTAAGGGGAAGACAAACTGCCAAAAACAGGACTCCAAGGGAGGTGTAAATTTCAACTGGACGATAGATGGCCGAATTTATTCTCTGAGCCGTGCGGAATACCTCATCCACTGAGATCAAACTGGCAAATAACGTCGCTTGTAGCATACCGACTTGAGCGATAAGCAGCCCGGGTAAAATCTGTCGCAAAACCAAGGGTAGCTGAATTCGGGAAAAAGTCTGAAACTTATCAATCCCGCAAACCTGTGCTGCTATTAGATATTGAGCCGGAAAATCACGTAGCACGCGTCTGACGATCTCCGAAACAGCAAAGATATTGACGATGGAAATAGTGACAGCGGCAGTAATAAATGGGTCGATCACAACGTTCAAGATAGCCTGCATCGGATAATGCAGCCAGAATAAAAAGACAATGATCGGCACTCCGGAAAGCACAAAAGCAACGCCGGCAAATAGATAGCCGAGTGACCGCGGATATTTAGCTCCGAGCACACCCAATATCGTTCCAATAGTCAAACCGACCGACCAAATAATCGCCGAGAGCCTCAGCGTTTCCATTAAGCCACTGGCAAGCGCCGCGCCATACTGACTAAAAATATCGAAAACGTTCATTTGAGCCCGATTGTGGTCTATACACCTGGACGAACTAGGGGCATGATTTTAACGGTAGAGAGCTGGTCTAGGCAATGGTGAAACTACCATTGACCGGTAGCCAAAGGCGCTGCCAATTCTCAAGTGGGTAATATAAGCTTATGATTAACCGCAGTGGTCCGCACTAAAAGGACTAGCGCGCCCTATGTCCAACGAGCATGAAACGCCAGAACGTCCTGAACCGAAGAAAACCGAGTCGGCGGACACAAACGTGGCCAAAGACAACGTTAAGCCCGATATTTCTGTACAAGAGATAGAGGCCTTTAACAAGAAAAACAAATTGGAGAATCAGGCTAGCAAAGGCGATGACCCAAACATCTCGCGCTTGGACCTTAGCTTAGGTGAGCCTAAAACTATGGGCGGAGGACCAGCTAGCGCAATCGGTCGCTCCTTAAGCACCAAGATCGACTCACCACTTGGCTTACCCCAAGCCAAAGAACACATTCCCGACCTCTTGAAGGAGAATCAATCCAATTTTGCCGCCAGCGAATTAAGATGGTCAGCTAACGTGCGAGCGCCTGATCAGTTTCGCCAGGGAGACTTTTTCGGTAGAGTATTTCAGCAAGGACGCAAATCGGAATTTAAAGATGAATTTAAGCCCGATTCGACCGGTCTCAAAGGCGCAATAGACGATTTCTTAACTGAGACCGCGCCCAAAGAGCACAGAGGGCTGACACCCGCCGAAAGGCAGCAGCTGGCGCAAACAAGGCGCGCGATAAATGATGCGGCAAACATCGATGATGCTCTAGCCAATGCTCTTCATTTAGCCAGACTTTATCTACATTTGCGTTATATTGAAGAGGCGAAAAAAGCAGCTAGTTTGGCACTATATATCGATCCGGATAACGCCCAAGGAAAACAATTGTTCGACGAACTGGAAAGAATACACCCTGTCGACATCGGTCATGGTTCGTTTGCACCGCCTGCTGCCATCGAGCGTCTGACCAAATCTCAGCTGCGCAAGCGCATACTTGAGTTCAGCAAAGGCCGCATTATGGTCGTCGGTGATTTGTTGATCGATGAATTGCTCGAAGGAAAGGCGGTGCGAATTTCCCGCGAAGCGCCGGTTCTGATCCTGGAGCACGTCACAACCGAACTCGTTCCCGGTGGTGCTGCCAATACAGCCCACAATATCGCGGCCCGGCGGCACATGTCACGCAGTCGGTATATGCGGCAAGGACGACTATGCTAACAAACTTGCCCATCTCCTGGAAAATTGCGGCATTAGCCACAGTCTCGTTCAAGATGAAAGTAGGACGACAACTGTCAAGACTCGAATACTCTCCAAGAGTCACTCCCAAATGCAGCAGTTGTTGAGGCTGGATCGGATCTCGCACGAGCTGACAGCCGGCTCGGTTAGTCAGGCGCTAATTGACAGAATTAGAGCCGAAGCCGGTAAATATCAAGCGATAGTCTTGTCTGATTACAGAGCGGGAGTCATCACCGATGGTGTCATCGATGCTTGCCGTCAAATTGCCAAAGAGCATAATCTGATCGTCGCCGTTGATGCGCAGGAGGGCTTCGAGCGTTTTCACGATTTGACCCTTATGACCCCCAATCAACCTGATACAGAAAAGACAGTTGGTTTTTCGATTCAATCCAATGATGATTTGAAAAGAGCTGGTTTGGCGATATTGCATACTACCGGACTGGAGGCGCTGCTTGTCACCAGAGGCGGCGACGGCATGGTCTTATTCCAAAAAGGGCAGCAAGATATGATCGAGCTGCCGGCATTCAACAGAAGTGATGTTTTTGACGTTACGGGAGCAGGAGACACGGTAGTCGGCACGATGACATTGGCGCTTGTCACTGGTGCATCGTTTTTCGAAGCGATGGCTTTGGGCAATTTGGCTGCCGGCATAGTGGTGCGGAAATCAGGTACAGCGGTTACCGATCAAAGAGAGCTGTTGCACAACTTAGAGAGCTTGGATATTCCTGACTAGAGTTTAGGTATAGAATTGCCGCGGCTGAATTTCACTTATGCTCGGATGCAACTTGCCGCCATGATCTGCCAGAAAGCCTTCTGGTCCACCTGGATGGGCCGTTCCAGCCCTGTACAAAATATCTGCCACGTATGCCTTCATGTTTCCAACTTCCTGGCAGCTATTAACATAGACATCTTGCAGCTGCGATAACGATAACTCTGGCGACCTACCAAACGACATAATCTTGTCGAAACTAATAGACGCCTTACTTATACACGCTTCATTTGATTGGTTGCCTGAATTATTGGCATCTCCACTCGGTTGAGGCGCTTTGATTTGATCTAAAGACATTGATTACACTCCTTGTGACTCTTCTCCCGAATTTGCCATCCCCGTACCTGACAGGTTGTATTCACCCACCACCAATCCTGGACAAGTACCTACGTAATATCCACATAGCTGTTGCATATTCCTTCCAAAAACCTGGCTAATACTTGCAAAATCGATTTAGTCCATAATGGCGCCGTGACGCCGAACAGCTCTACAATGAGGTTTTGACAGCCGTGGAAGCAAAAAACAAGACGGTCCAGGCACGTACGATTAATGCCTTCGATGCGGCTCTCCTGATCGTCATATTCTTGTCCATTGTCGGCTTTGCCTTGGCCAAGGCCGGACTGGCCGGAGTGAATAAGGTGATTGAAGGCACGCCGAAAGTGGCCATTGACGTCTTCATTACCGGACTAAAGACGAAAGATACCGATCTTTTTAAAGTGGGTGAGCCGTCTGCCATCACTATTCGCAATGTGCCAGTACAGCCTCCGATGAAAATAACTCATGTAACACATTGGCCAAAACAAGTCTCCTTCCTTTCACCTGACGGTAAAAAAGCAGTAGCCATGGCTGATCCAGCTAATCCCATCGCTCACGATTTTTTGATTACGGTAGTCGACCAGGCTGAACAGACGCCAGATGGTTTCGTTATTCGAGGCAATAAGATCAAAGTCGGTAATCAAATTGAGCTTGAAGGTTTCAAATACAGAGTCCAGGGCGTTGTGGCCGACATTAGAGCCGTGGGAGCGCAAGAGCAGTAAGGACATCGATCTTGAATTTGACCTTGAGGCTCAATAGTTTGATCGCTGGCGTTTCGCTGGAAGCGCTCGATCGCTGGTGGAACGCTACCAGTCGTTCATCCACACCGGGCAAATTGCTGTCCTCTCTAAAGTCGACGTTCGCCCCCGGCGGATCTATTTCGGCATTTGGTACTCTTTTGCAGCGGCTGGCATTTTTGATTGTTCTATTGCTATTTTTTGTCATCGCCCTGCCTCAATTTGCGAATGACAAAGAGGGCTTAGCTCTGATCGCTATGATTGGGCTGTTCACTTGGCTGGCAGGCTATATTCTGGGAGGCAGTGAAAGCCGCCCGGCAAACGCTGTCGACATACCTGTCTGGCTATATCTGGGTGCAAATATAGTGGCAACGGCAGCCTCGCATTATTCCGGACAAAGCGTTCACGGCTTAGCCAAGTTGGCGGTGTACGTAGCCAGCTATTTTCTCTTTACGGCAGTGTTGAGGCTTTCAAACAGCCGCCGGACACAAGTGCTGACGGCTTTGGTTGGCACCGCTTTCGGTGTCGCTCTCTATGGTCTCTATCAATACAAAACAGGCGTTGCTCCGCTAGCTACCTGGGAAGATCCGACTGTGGAAATACAGGGCACTCGCATTTTTGGCACATTGGGCAATCCCAATCTGCTGGCCGGTTATTTGATTCCGATTGCACCGGTAGCCGCTTCCTTGACGATATTGGCTTGGCTCGGCAGAAAAACTCTGCTGGCTCTTCTCGCGACCATCGCTACCGTCGGCATTTTTGTAGCTATTGTTCTAACCGGCAGCCGCGGCGGCTATATCGCAATTTTTGCTTGCGGCAGCGCCATTTCCATTGCTGCCTTGGCGAATGTTTGGCGAGAAAAGCCGAAGACACGTCCCTGGCTTATTGTTGGCGCCATTGTCTTACCGGTAACAATTGGCATCGCTCTCCATTTCGTACCGACTTTTGACCAGCGAATTTCCTCTATATTTGCTGGGCGCGAGCACAGTTCCAATTCTTTTCGCATGAATGTCTGGACGGCATCACTGAGGATGCTCACGGACAACTGGTGGTTTGGCATCGGACCGGGCAACCAGGCCTTTATCCTCGCTTACGGGTTATACATGCGGAGCGGTTTTGATGCTTTGGGAACGTATTGCGTTCCTCTGGAAGTGGCTGTCGAGTGCGGCGCAGTGGGTCTTGCCGCATTCATCTGGCTCCTTCTGGCAGTCATGGCCAGAGCACACCTGGCCTTCTGGTCAAGCAAAGATCTTTCGTCGCGGTGGTTGGCTGCTGGTGCCGCCGCCGGGCTGATCGGTTTGATCGCTCACGGGCTGGTCGATACTGTTTTTTATCGACCGCAAGTACAATTTATATTCTGGCTCTTGATTGCGATCATCGTCTGTTGCCGAGAAGGAGAGAAGAACAAGGAAGGGCAGGAACGTGTACGATATTGAAACTCAATGGCATCCAGCTAAACGAGAAAAATGAACCAGGCACAAACTTGGAAGCGAATTGCGGTCGTCGTTCTTTGGGCTCTGTCCTGGCCTTTCTGAACCAGCAGGCAGCCAACGCCGACAATGTCTTAGCCATAGGCAGCCAGGCTAAGAGCCAAAACCAGGTCGAGATCCCTGTTAGAGGGCCGGAAAATTACAACTTCAAGACAAAAGAAGAGATCTTGAATCTCAGGCGTCGATATGTGGGACTGATACCAAATCTGGTGCAGGACACTTACCGCCCTTCTGAGGAAGTTTTTGGCGCGATTGTAGACCACAAGCCGTGGTGGGGCATGCAAGGTCGATCGGTATGGGGGTCCGGCGAAAGAAGCATTGAAGGTCCCGCCGAGGAATCACGTTTTCTTTCTAACCCTTTTCTGCTTGTTGGCGCTGATCCGGCTTCTGCTGGCATTTTTAGAGCAGATCTGATCGAACCGGCGGATTTAAACCGCCCAGATTTTCCCTATGCGTGGCAACCAAAGAGGTTAACTTGGTGGCCTCGTAAACGGCTGGGTCAGGTAATTTACGACGTCAGCACTTTCAATAATGAGCTTTTTCAGTTGCGGATGAAATTGATAGATCCAGTCATTTATCCAGCCTTTAACCTGGTCGCCTATAACGCCAGAGACCTTGGCTTTCACTATATCTGGCTGGCCGAAGACAAGTCGATCAACATTGAGAACATGGAGAATCCTAAGCCAGAGCCGGTAGAAATTCGTCAGATGATTCATTGCGGCGGCACGTGCGGTTACAACGGCGGTTGCAACAACATGAGTCCAGAGATTCTGGCAATTGATCGAATCAAATATACAAAATTGCCAGCCCGCGCTTACGTCAAGCTCTGGCAAGAAAAGCCAAAATCGGTTAACGACGAGGCGGACATGGTTTTTATGATCGACTTGCGGTGAAAGGTGCTGCCTGCCCGGTATTCCTTTTCTGAACTGAAAGAAAGGTCATGTCAAGACCGCATGGATAATTCAGGGTAAACCCTAGGTGTTTTAAGACGCCGTAAAGCTATGCTGATCTGAACTGGCCGCCGGAGCTCTCGTTACCAGAGAAAGATTAACCAACTTATTCGGCGGCAAATTATTGGTGAGGAGCATCCCGGTGCTCCTCATTTTTATGTGAGCTTCAGTCGGCAGGATTGGGCTGAAGTGAGATCGTGTCAAGGTTTGATCGGGGACTCAAATGACCCATGATTGGCTTTGTCAATGTTGGATATAGAGACAGGTGATTAAAATGTGACATGCCTGTCAAATCTTGAACAATTGAATATGAACTGCACGGGATTTGCATGGCGATGTCGGGCGGACCATGTCACATTTTAATCATCTAGCATTAAGGGATACTAGAGAGTCATGATTCGCCCTGGAAATGCCAGCGAACTGAACCCGCTATAATTGCCAAGATAGAAATTTTGAGCGGCTTCTGAGGCATTGGGGCACATTAATGACTAATTTGACCAAGATTCCTCATCGTATCTCGCAGGCTGAGAAAGCATTAGTTCAGGCATTTGCAGAAGTTGATGAAATTGCTTTTGCCAACCAAAAGCGTGTCTTAAATGCCTGCCGAACGCACCGCCTGACCGAAGAACACTTCGCTCCAACAACCGGATACGGCTTAGGTGATCCCGGACGCGAGATAATCGATCTGATTCTGGCTGACATCATGCAGTCTGAAGCAGCTGCTCTAAGATTGCAATTCGTCTCTGGTACTCATGCCATAGCCTGCTCGTTAATGGGCAACCTCAGTCCTGGTGATCGCATGGTGTCATTAACAGGCACTCCTTATGACACACTCCATCCAGTGATTGGGCTTGGCAGCCAACTGCCTAATTCGCTAGCGGATCTTGGCATAAGCTACGATCAAATTTCGGTAGACCCAGCTGCCAGTAGCAACGAAATTGAGAAACAAATCGCGCCCTTACTGGCCGCTCCCACCAAGCTTGTGCACATTCAAAAATCCCGTGGATACTCGGCTGGACGGCGAACGCTATCAAACCAAGAGATTGCGGAGATTTGTCGCGCCGTCAAGGCAGGCCATCGAAAAATCATAATCATGGTCGATAACTGTTACGGTGAGTTCGTGGAGCGTGGCGAGCCGCCCAGTTGCGGTGCGGATCTAATAGCAGGCTCTCTGATAAAAAATCCCGGCGGTGGACTGGCTATCACCGGCGGATATATAGCCGGTAAAACAGACTTTGTTGAGCGGGCGCTTTCGCGCTTAACGGCACCTGGCCTCGCTGGTCGTTTGGGCATAATGTATGGCCAGACCAGGCTCATTCTGCAAGGTTTATTCTTGGCACCGTCAATGGTGGCTAATGCCGTCAAGAGTGCCATGCTCTGGGCCGAAGTATTTGCTGAAGCCGGCTTTAATGTTCAACCGCCAGCCAGGGAGCGACGATTTGACATTGTTCAAGCCATAGAATTGAAGAGTGCTGAAAATCTTTCCAGATTTTGCCAGGCATTCCACAGAGCATCACCAGTAAATGCACATGTCACCCCAGAACCTGGATGGTTACCGGGGTATGCCGATCAAGTGATTATGGCCGGCGGGACGTTCGTGCAGGGAGCAACAATTGAGTTATCCGCTGATGGTCCTCTCAGACCTCCCTACACTGCCTATCTGCAAGGTGCGCTCAGTTATTTGCACTCTAAGTGCGTGCTTGAGGAAGTGCTCAGTAATCTAAATCTCTGATCTATTCTTATCCTGAGCGGCCGCTAAAATTCAGCAACTAAGCCGAAGGAACCGATCAGCAAGATCAAGGCGAAATAGAGAACAAAAAACCAGGCCCAGCGGTTTATTATTTGCATCTCAGTGACTTTTGTTTTTTCGGCCATTTTTGTCTTCCTTGTCTTCTCACTGTCTTCTCGCTAATTTCTTCCTTACTTCTCCTTGTCCGGAGGCGGCGCTGGCTGAGCGCTCGGTGGCTTAGTCGCCGGCAACGGACTAGCAGTGGCAGCCTTGGAAGCAGCAGCAGAAGCGGCAGCAGGCTTTGCTGCTTCCGCTGGTGGCAATTCTTTGACGCGGGCAATAAATTGTCTCGCTTCGCTGATAAATCGATCTTTTTGCAAACGCGACAACCATAAAGCCATGACGCGGCGGCGGTCGATCGTTTTCTTCAAACCTGGCGGTCTCTCGCCAAGCAAACGCTCGCGAATCATCTTGTTACCTTCGCGATAGTAACAGTCGCCAAGTTGGCAACCACAAACAATGACGCCGTCAGCGCCGGCCTTCATTGCCTGTTCGATCATTAGCGGTTGAATCATGCCACTACAGGGAAGCTTGATCACACTCAGACCGGGAACATCTTGGACCTCCCCATCCTTGTCTAGCAGCGAATTAAGATCTGCAGCTCGCTCGCATATTAGTGTGATTACCGTCTTCGTTTCAGGCATTTTGTCCCTTTTGTTCTCCATCGATATTGAAATCTGATCTGATCGCTAAGTTGGTCTGACAGAAAATCTGCGCGTTAATCCGTCAATGGTCACTTACGTTTTCGCTGCCGCCTCCAGAATCATTTTGATTTGCGTGTTGATCTGAGCGTCTTCCAGCTCAGGCAAGTCGATGGCATCGAATGCGCAGGCTCCCACACAAACACCACAACCAGAGCAGCGGTAAGGCATCACCGTCGCTAATAATTTGAAGCGCGAACCGGCAGGTGCCGGTACCATTTCAATCGCTTGATATGGACAGTCGCGGAAACACAGCGAACAGCCGGTGCACTTATTGAGAACAACCTCTGCCGCCTCAACCGGAGCAGCCTTCGTGAGAAACGCTAAGGGTGCCGGCAAAATGCAAAAAAGTACCGTACCCAGGAAAAGAACCAGCCAATACACTTTGAGCGGCATAGCGGTCATCATAGCGTAGGGCCATAGAAACCACCAATCAATATCGAATGTGGTCGGCTGGCTGTTGAGATTGGCCATGTTGCCGCTGTTAATAGGAAGTGCGAAAACGACTGCCAGCAGGACAGCCATGAGAATGTAGTTAATCGCCGGCGGTGGCGTCATCACTGGCCGAGTCATGCGGACATAATGCAGCCACAAACCAAAGAGCAGAAGAAACGACAGCCCGATGTGAATGAAAAGGAAGTTCGACATCGTGAAATTGGTGATCGCATCACCATTCAAATATAACGACTTTAGGATGCCACCAAGAGTGGGGCCGAAAGCAGAAAACGCGCTCACTGTCATACGCGTGAGAATCAGCGAACGATCATCCCAAACCAAATTATAGCCAGTCAGACCAATCACAAAAACAAAAAGTAAAAGCGCCACACCGGTTAACCACTGCACCCAGCGATACTGGCGATAGCGATCAGTGAACCACACTCTTATTGCATGGATGAGAATTGTGATCACCATGGCATCGCCAGCGTAACGGTGAATGCCCCTGACTACTGCGCCGAATGGCAATTTTTCAGTAATGTATTGCACCGACGTCCAGGCGTTGACCAAGTATTTTGAGTCGTACGCGTTATCCATAGTCGGTATGTAATAGGCAAAAAGAAGCAAGCCGGAGAGATAGAGAACCCAGAGAAAAAACTGCGGTAAAGCACCGTGGTAATACATAGGGTTGTATTTGCTCGTCATTATCTTATTGAGCAGCTCCTCAAAATAGAGGACTGCTACGTTGGCGGCTTTGATACCCTCTGTATAAAGACTCATCTCAGTTACTCCGTTGCCTCCCAAAGCGCTTAGGAAATCTGCTCAATACAATCACTTTTTCACCGGCAAGATCGTCTTTTCTTCAGCTTCTTCCCGACCGACAAGAATATAGGCGATACCGATTAAAGTCATGATTCCAAACATCACCAGAGCATACATATAATCGCCAAGGTTCGTGGTGGCACCGTTTGCCTTTAGGGCCGCTGATGCCAGGTCGCCCAACGGCGCAAGCGGCGCCATCAAGCCTTTGAGCCCAGGCACGATAGCGTTGAGCCACACAGGCATAGCGTCAGGATTGAAGTTCAATTCGGACCAAGGTTGCAATATCAAAGCAGCGACCAGACAAAGAATTGCCACTACTTCGACGAAAACACTCTTCACAAGAATGACTAAATTCTTCATGCTTCCCTCTTAGTTCCCTTTCGTTGTGCCGATTCTGCCCTGCCAGTCCTTGCGTTGAGCATCGATTCATGTAAGGAATCAAATAACTTCAGGCGGCGAACCAAAGTGCCCTTCTCTTTCTCTTCGACGTAGATCCAAAACGACATGAGCGAGACAAGTAGAACTGTGCCAACAATTCCAGTCAAAAGTATACCGACGTGAGCAAAGCTGAGGCCTTCATGAATCTTGCGCCAGCCTTCGAAAAACCAGGACAGAGTGATGACAGCCATACTGAAGGCCACTGCTTTCACTTTGAACTTCACTTTGATCGAACGCGGCATCCCACCAACCTGGCCAGCCGTTAACTCCTCAGACATACCTTGTTGTTTAAGTTGTTCAGGTTGTTCAAACTGATCGGACACTTGGTACTCCTTAACTGACAGAGACTGCTTCAGTTGGCACCGGCGCCGATGGTGAGCTTTTCGGAACCTGTCGCTTACACCAGAACCAGGTAGCGAATGCCACAATCATGACGAGCGGACTCAGCCAAATCCAGACCATATCCAGGTCAGGAACAGCCAGTGGATATTGTCCTGTTGGTCCCGAAACATGACCTGGTGTCATGCGTTCAACGAAGTTGACGTAATCGTAAGCCCAGCGGTTGCAAACCATAAAGTCGATCAGACCGCGATAATGTGGATGTGCCGCTTCGAATGTTGGCCACCAATCGAACAGCCAATCGAGACTGGTATGTTGTTGAACTAGTCCAGTCAGCTCGTTGATGCCGGCTCCCGCTGTCGGCACTTTAGCGAACTGTACCTTGCACATCGAAATAAAGTCCTGATTGTATGGCAGACTGGTGTTCATCGGCACAACAATTTTAGTTATCGCTGCCTCAACCTGCTCTGCTTGTTGCAAGAACGTATTGCGCATCAGACGGTAGACAAACTGGTGCCACATCGGATCCATAAAAATCTCGGTCCTAGCCATGTAATAGAAGGTCCAGCCAAGAATTGTTTGAACAGCTCCGACAACTCCCAGGATGAAAGCACCTTGGGTTGCTTTCACTCGCTCACGGACATCCTTATTGAGCCAGATTAAAGCCAGCTGCCAGATGATCCCTATATCGATCGTTCCATAAAAGAAAAGACGCCAGTAAGGTGGATCGTTGTGGATATTGGCAATGCCGACAATGATCAAGAAGGAGAAAAGCACCCACGTGGCGAAACCCATAAAGGACAGCATCAAAATCAGAGGCCGCTTCAAAATATTTTTCTCGGGACCGGTAATCGCACTATCCAAAAACGGCAAAAAGATTACTGAGAGTGGAATCAGGATCGTGATCTCGGTGGCCACAACCGGCTCGAGATATTTGTACATCTGATAGAGACCAAGAAAATACCAGTCGGAAAGAATCGGCAAGGGTGTCACGTCTGGATTAGACCGCCGTCCCTGGGCAGCCGGCAAGATGATGGCCACAATCACCAGCATCAAGGTGATAATCGTCCGCTTTGTCCAGTTGATTGGCATTCTCTGATAAGCATTCTTGTAGAAATAAAGTTCGACAAAAATCAAGGGAATCAGAGAAAAAGCTAAGTGCAATGAGAAGAAGCGGGTGATCGTCTCTTGCGTGATGGCAGCGCCACCGCCAAGCAGAGCCTCGGCAGTATTCCAACCCAAGTGAAATGATTTGATCAACGGCTGATAGAAATCACCCATCACTGGAAACTGATCCATGTAAGTGGGGAAGGTGGCAAACACCTTAGTAGCCCAAAAAGCTCGCTGATTCCAGATCAACAGATAACCGGTCAGGCCTGAATACATGGAAAGCAAAAGGGTAATCAGACCAATGGCAATATTAAATTCCTTGCCCGGCTTGTAATCAGCCATGATGAACATGCGGTACATCCGCATTGTTGCGGCAATGATCATGGCGTCCGCGCCATACTTATGCATGCCTCGCATAATGCCGCCGAACGGCACCTCTGTCTGGATGCGAAAGATGGAATCGAAGGCTTGTGATTTAGTCGGGACATACCAGACGATCAGAACACAACCGGTGGCGATGACGATAAACCAGACCAGGTAAAAAATCGGTCCTAATGCGTAAAAGGGATTGGTCTTGGCCTCGATCTGATAGTGCTCATCAAAGATATCGATGTTATTCAGTCGTGTTTTGAGATAGTCACCAAATGCGGTGACTCGCTCCCAGGCACTTAGATTCGCAGTTGTACTAGGCAATGCCTCCAGCCTCCAATGACAGCACGGTAATTGAGTCACCTTCACTCTTCAAATCGAAACGCCGGGGCGGTCTCGGTGCTGGACCGCTGACCACCTTGCCACCCTGGGCGATGTCATAGACACTCAAGTGACAAGGGCAGGCAAAGACCGGCCCATTCGGTTTGAAGTTATACCCTTTAGCGCACTCGGCTGGATCCTTGACGAAGTTGAAAATGCAGCCCAGATGTGGACAGATGCGACTGTAAGCGACCATATCACCACTGGGTAACTTGACAATGTATCCGGGAATTTGCCTGACTTCCTTACCTTCCGGGTTGTACTCGATATAGCTTTGCTTGAACATGAATGGCAGGCATGTCCAGGCCTCGGGAAAATCACTTTGCTTAAACGTGGGCACCGGCGGCTCAGCCAGCGGCTGGTCGGATGCGCCAAATACATCGAGCGGCTTCAAAGTTGGGCGCAAAAACCGCAAAAGTGGCGAAGCTAGCAGGCCGAACGTCGCTGCTAAAGGAATGGCCGCCGCAGTTCTTAATAAGTTTCTTCTGGTGGTTCCTTCAACCATGGTCTTAACCTCTGTGTTACCGAATTTTTGTCTTTGTCGTACTGGCATTGCTTGTCTGCCCGGGATTGGCAGCTAAGGTCGGTTCGTTCTGCTCATGGAAGTGACGAACGTACTGGACCAACTTCCATATATAGGCACCATCAAATTTGACCTTCTTAGCTTTATCCTCTTTGCCCAGGAAGTTTGGCATTCCTTCCCAGGATATGCCGTTAGCAATGTGATCCCACAATACAGCATCTGTTCGGTCATAAAAGCGATTGTATTGAGCGAAGTTGGCCGGCACAGGTTCCAAACTGTGGGCCAGCGGTCCGTCGCCATTTCCCTTCTTGCCATGACAGACAGCGCAGTTTGAGCCAAAGACAGCATCCATATCGGCGAGTTCCTGGTCGTTGAGAAGTGGATCCGCCAGGGAGCGAGTGTAAAAAACAGCGTCCCAGGCTTGGCGACGTGAGATAGTGCCCCTGAGGCTTGGGTGAGTTACGCCGGGTTTACCAAACCAGAGAAATTCAAATTGATCGACCGGCTTTTGCTTGCGCATCCATTCCTTATTGGTTAAATCGGCCGCCGCGACACTTGAACCGGTAGCACCATGGCAGGAAGCACAATTCTGCTCACGCCAAACTAACTGTCCATCGGCAACCGAGGGTTTGTCGTCGGGAAAAACAACTTCGTTTCCGCCCATGGTTACATGTCTGCTGGCCAATTGGTCTTGAGCGCCCTTGAGATCCACTTGTCCACCACAACCTGTCAATAAGGCAAGCAGAGGCAGAACAATAAGCAACTTGCAAGTTGGGCTGCATCGGCGATTGAAATCCATTACTTTCTCAGTGTCCAATTTTTTCTCAATATCCAATTCTTTCTTAGTATCCAATTTGCTCTTAATATCCGATTTACTCTTAGTATCCGAACAGGGGAATCCACGCGAAGCAAGCCCAGAGAACGATGAAGAAAAAGCAAAGGACAAGGAACAAGGGCGGCGGACCTTCACCAATGCGATATTCAGCAACTTCTTCGTAATGTTCTTCTTCGCCAGTCAGGGGCGCATCAGCAGTCTTCGGTGGAGAACCGGGCCGCGCTTCAGACTTTACTGCATCATCCGCCATTGCTTACCCCTCTCACGTGCCGGCTCGGCTTTTCAAGCGAGCTTTCTCCACTGCCGCCCGAGCTCGAGCAGCATTTGATCCGTTCAATTCATCATCCATCATGTCGAATTTGGTCCCTTCGATATCTTCGAACTCACCGTTTTTGAAAGCCCACATAATGGCCGCTATAGCGACAACGAAGAAGATCGCGCAAACACCAAACGCCACATATAATCCACCGTCAAGACTCGCCTGGTTAAGAATGCAATTTGGACACATATCTATTGACCTGTATGCGGTTCGTACTCTTCATGACTCAGCTTTGGTAGCTTGATCTCATCTACCTTATTTAATTGACTCAAACTATCGATCACGACCTCTTTATCTTGTTGCAGCGTTTTCACATAAGCCACCAGATACCAGCGTTGTTCTTCCGTCAAAACTTCGCCCCAGCGCGGCATCCGCGTTCCGGGTACGCCCTCGGTTATTCGGTAAAACCAGAACTCATCAGGATATTGTTTATAAAACGGTCTCGTTAAATTAGCTGGCTTCTTTTCCAGACTAATTGAATTCGGTCCATTGCCCCAGCCTTCAAGCCCGTGGCAAGCAGCACAGTTTTGGGTGTAGAGACCGCGCCCAGCATTAGCCGCTGCCGAGGAATTCGTATCAACTGTCTTTCTCTTCAAAAGCGCCTGTCCGGCTGCTGTATTTTGCGTATATTCATCTGGCGCTTCCACATAGGCCACAGGCTTGCGCTCATTGCCGAGTGACTGGATGTAAGCGACCAGATCGTTCATGTCTTGATCAGTCAAATAACTAAAGCTCGGCATGATCGATCCTGGTTTCACTGCCCGAGGATTGATTAAATGCGCCTTTTGCCACTCTGAAGGAAAACGTCCACCTTCATTTGTTAGATCTGGACCGGTGCGCGCCGTTCCAAGTTGGTGAGGCGTTTCAAAAACATAGTCACCAGCTTTCACAAGCGGACCGTAACCTCTATCTTGCAAGCGATTAAATTGAGTGTGGCAATAGAAACAACCCTCACGCACAAAAATTTTGCGTCCTCTCGCTGGATCGGCTACCGCAGGATTATAGACAGTGTAATTATTGCCCCGCCCTGACGGCTTGGGATTGAAGAGAACCATCGGCATGAGCACCGTGGAGAAAATAATGATGAAAAAGGTGGTGACGATACCAATGGCACCAAGTCGGTAGCCGTACATCAGACTTTGACCTCCCCGGTCTTGCCCGCCACAGCGACCGGCGCTTCGACTTTCGTGTACAGCGATTTAAAAGTGTTGTACGCGAATAAACATTGACCAGTGACGATCATGACGCCGCTTATCGCTCGCAAGAACCAGTAGATTCTAATTTGCATACTCCATTGATCGATGGGAATGCCCATCTGCCAACCCGCCGCCTGCACAAGACCGGCAATAGTCAAAACGGTCATCATCAAACAAAAGCCGAGAAATTTCAGCCAGTAGTGGGCACGAATCAAGCCCTGACTATGCCAGGATCGGCCAGTGAGGCGAGGCATACTGTAATAGAACGACGAAGTGAGAATAAACGAAAAGGTACCGAGCAAAGCCAGGTGTGCGTGGCCGACAACCCACTGCGAAAAGTGCAAATACCAGTTCACCCAGCGGGTGGCCTGGAAAGGACCCTGGACACAGGTAACCAAATAGAACATGCAGGAAGTGACAGCAAATCTCAGCGGCATATCGGTTACCACCATGCCCCATTTACCTTTCATAGTCATGAAAAAGTTTGTTAGTACTGTCAAAACCGGCACCAACAAAAAGATCGATGAAATCACAGCGATCGCTTTTAACCACTCGGGCACGGGCGATTGCAAGATATGGTGTGTCCCAGTGGGAGCATAGAAAAGAGCGATTCCCCAAAAGCCGAGCATGGACAAACCATGACTGTAGAGCGGAGCACCGGTCAATCGCGGCAGAAGGTAATACATCATGCCGACACCGACTGTGGTGAACCACATACCGAGAATGTTGTGACCGTAGAACCAACCGACGATCGCATCGTTCAAACCCGGCAAAGCGACAAACGTTCGTTGACCGATGATATAGACGAGTGGAAACCAGAAGAGCGAGCCCAGGAAATACCACAATGACACGTAAAGCTTTTTGACTCGACGGTTGATGATCGTCATATACAGATTTGTCGCTACACAAATCAAACCGACCACAACGATCACGTCGAGCACGGCACCTAGCTCGGCATATTCACGGCCTTCGGTATTGCCGTTGAGCAAAGTAGCCATAGCACCGGCCATCAAAATGTTCCAGGCCCACATGGTGAAGTTGCCGAGGCGTTCGCTCCACAACTTATTCTTGCAAAGTGATGGCACCATGTGGAACATCGAGCCGACGTAACCCATGGAAAGCCAGCCAATTGCAACGGCATTGACGTGCCACATTCTCAAGTGAGGAAAAGCCAGTTGAGGCACGTTGTGGACTAAATCTGGATTGGAAAACTCGATGCCGCCAAGCAACCCTGCACCCATGCCCCAGAGAGACCACCACAGCGCAGAGAGGAAGAAATTGCGACTGGCGCTACCTTCCTCGCGACTAAAAAACTTATCTGCTACAACCGCCACCGAATTCAATTTATATCCGCTCCGTCGCTCGCATCTCTTGCTTCTCCGCTCGTCCCTTCCCGCTCACATTCACATTCACTCGCCGTTGACCAACGGTTCGCCAAACCACGGCTGCGCTCGACAGCTCCTGCTTAAGGCTTGCGTCGCTGCTTCTTCGCTCTTTTTGGACACCGTTGATACCCCGGAAACTTAAATGCCTGGCTCGATTGACAAATTTTAGGATACTGACATCGAAGCGTTTATCACATGTTGGATGAGTTTTCGATCAAAAATTATTGCAGGATGCTTGAGGCACCCTGGAAAGCCGAACCTGTTTGATACAATCCGTAACGCGTGCGAAAGGGAACTGACGCGACTGAATTAGGATTTAGAAAGAACCCCGCTTCTTTTCTTCTTCAACCTATGGATGGTCCAAGATCCGGTGGGCCAAAAACCTGGCCATTGAAAATATTCATCGACGCATCCATGCCAATCGTGAGCCAGCTCACAACGGCGTCGCAAGCAGCAACCACTACCTGGCGATATAGCTGCCAGTCATTCTGGGGAATTCGTGATAACACGTAATTAGCACGCACATCGCCACCTGGATCAGGTCCGACCCCAATTTTCAAACGATCGAAATCTTTCACACCGCCCAACTGTTCAATAATTGATTCGATCCCGTGTTGCCCTCCCGCACCACCACTTTTTTGCAAGCGCAGGCGGCCGAGGTTGAGCGACACGTCATCATGAATAACGAGCATATCCGCTGGCAATACCTTGAACCACTGCAATATAGCTTGTACGGCCAGACCGGAGTCGTTCATGTAAGTTTGGGGCATGGCCAAGAGTGTTTCCTGACCGCCAAGTTGCCCTTTAACGACTGCGGATTTTAGATTTTTGACGATCTTCCATTCGCCACCAGATATGGTGCAGAGCTGGTTGACCACCTGGAAACCGGCGTTATGCCTTGTTAATTGATATTCTGGGCCAGGGTTGCCCAGGCCGATAATCACTTTCATGGGGAAGGAAAGTCGAACGAGAGTAATGTGGCAGAACAGTAATTAAGGATTGCTTGAGGAAACATGATGATCAATCAGCTACCGCCCGGGCTAAACTTAGAAAGTAAGCTTGAGCATAGCAGGGTGTAATCTCAACCCCCACTGTGAGGATTTCATGACCGAGACTAAATATGCCAATATTCCTTATTTGCCTCACACCGATGCCGAACGCCAGGAAATGCTCAATGCCATTGGTACACGCACATTCGAAGAATTAGTCAATCACGTTCCTAAAGAAATTAGAACCAAGACCCTGGCCCTTGCCAATGGTTTGAGCGAACTTGAATTAAGCCAGCATGTCGCTCTCATCGCCGAGAAAAATAAGCCAACGTCAAAACAAGTTTCTTTCCTTGGCGGCGGCTCTTATCATCGTTATGTGCCAGCTGTCGTTCCCTCGATTGTTTCACGCTCCGAATTCGCGACCGCCTATACGCCCTATCAACCCGAGGTCGCTCAAGGCAGTCTGCAAGCGATTTATGAGTTCCAGACGGCAATTTGTTTACTGACCGGTATGGATGTAGCCAATGCTTCCATGTATGACGGGCCCTCAGCCTGTGCGGAAGCAGCCTTGATGGCAGCGCGATTAACCAATCGCGACAAAATTATTGTCGCCGAGACCGTCAATCCTGAATATGCGATGGTCAGTCAGACTTACACCAATTCCTGCGGATTGAGTTACCACCTATTGGCCATGCAAGAGGGAGCGACGCAAATCGCCGCTAGCGATTTAGATGAAAACGTCGCCTGTGTCATTGTTCAGTATCCAAACTATTTCGGCTGTCTCGAGCAGTTGAGCGGCATCGCCGAGGTAGTCCACAAGAATGGCTCGCTTTTGGTAGTAGTTACCGAGCCGATCAGCTTAGGTTTGCTAACCCCACCCGGTGAATTTGGCGCAGACATCGTCATCGGCGACGCTCAGCCATGCGGCAATTACCTCTCTTTTGGTGGTCCATCTGCCGGTTATATGGCTTGCCGCCAGGATTTTATTCGTCAAATGCCTGGCCGGCTAGCTGGTGCCACCGTAGACAATCGTGGTCAGCGTGCCTTTACCTTGACGTTACAAGCACGCGAACAGCACATCCGGCGAGCGAAGGCCACATCCAACATTTGCACTAATCAGGCTCTCAATGCGCTGGCTATGCTTGTCTATCTGACTTACATGGGGCCGAACGGTTTGCACGATCTGGCGAACATCGGCTTGCAGCGTGCGCACGCACTAGCCGCCAAACTGACAGCAATCACCGGCGTGCGGTTGCTTTTCAACCAGCCGTTTTTCAATGAATTTGCGATCACCACTCCGCTTCCAGCTGGGCAAGTCTTGAACGAATTGAAGAAGTTGCAAATACTGGGTGGCATCGACCTCTCCACCGTTTATCCCAATCTGAACAATGCTGTCCTCATCGCGGTAACCGAAATGAATAGCGTTGAAGAGCTTGATAAGTATGCCGAAACACTCTCTCATGTTATAAAAACAATAAAACCAAACAGCAAGGAAACGGGGCAGAATCGCGGCGATCGGGTGCCTGTTGCGACTGTCAAATCGGCAGGTGCCCCACGCGCATAATGTGCCGACCATGTAAACTACAAGGTGACTGTATAATCAAAAGTCTGGCTCGACTAACTTTTCCCGATTGAGGCTCTCGCTCTTAGATGGACGACCGCGAAACGATTACCTCGCCCCGAGCTTCAGTTGATGGAGGCGGCGACAAACAGGTGTTGAACCACAATAACAAAGACGGAGGCGACAAGTCGAACCCGGTCGTTTCGTTTGTTCGTGAGATTGTCGAGCTGGTTGTTGTTACACTCGTTTTGCTAATCGTTATTCGCTGGGTCTTTGCCGAAGCTCGCTACATTCCATCGAGCTCGATGGAACCGACATTGCAAATCAACGACCGCTTACTGGTGGAAAAAGTGTCTGGCCACCTCGGAAAGAAAATAGAGCGCGGTGATATTCTTGTTTTCTATCCACCACCGGTTGAATTAGGTGGTCAGGACCTGAAGAATGATCCGCTAACCATACTTGGTCGTCTAACCGGCCTGCCGTTCCTGCCGTACGAAGCGGCCTTTATTAAGCGGGCGATTGGCTTGCCTGGTGACCACATCCGCATTGCCCACGGTCAGGGAGTCTTTATCAACGGTCAATTGCTGGATGAATCGTCCTATATCAAAGAGAAACCAAACTACGATTTGAATGTCCTAGGCGATATCGGCGGCCGCTCGACTTCCGGCAGTATGATCAGACCTTACGCCGATAAAGCGAAAGAGCCGATTATCGTTCCCCCCGGTCATTTATTTATGATGGGCGACAATCGCAACAACAGTGAGGATAGTCATGTCTGGGGCTTTCTCGACGAAAAGCGCGTCGTTGGCCGAGCATGCCTCCTCTTTTGGCGACACCTTGAAGCGCCACATTATGGACCGGTTCTAGACGAGTAGGCCTGCACCACCCACGGTGCAAACGTTAGACGTTAGGTGCGTATACAGCACACCAGAATTGCTACACCCAAGAGAAAAACGTACGTTATGGCAGGCAGGCGATAACGTTTGTTTTGCAAAGTCAGGTACGCAAAGACCAGCGTGGCGACGATCGCTACGCCTAACAGTTTTATGCTGAGGGCAAAGCCGATCAATGGCCCGGCAAGGCAAAAAGTGAAAAGGACCAGGCGATCATAAACTTGCTCATTGATGGGAGCCGTGATCATGTCTTTGCTGAAAAGGCAGGCGGTCTGTCTTGAGGATGGATGTGGGCGATTGTCTGGCGAGACATTAGAGATATTGGTAAGTTCTGGCATAGGGTGTTCCTACAAATGGTCTGGTAATAGGAATGGGAGTCAAAGCAGTGCTCTCCCGGGGCTTCCAATTGTCACACCCACTATAGCACCACGTTGGAAGTTGTCACGCACTATTTTTAGGCATCGGTCCGTCATTGAGACAATCGGACCGGCTAAAGCAGTCTACCGCTACCGAATGTGGTACCAACACGGCGCTTGTCCGCCTGGAAAGGCAGTCCCCGAACGCATTTACCCGGCCATGCTATCCCCACAAGCCAAGTGGACCGGAACATGGCAGAATGTCTCGATTGCCCCATCAGTTGGCTCACAGACGAATTAAGGTAGTCTCGGTTCGAGCGCCTCCTCGGCTGGGTATATAGGTTTTGCAGCGCACGGATTCCTGGATGTCTATCGAGGGTAAGAATTTTTGATGGCAAAAACGTCCGGCGACACAAAAAAGGCGCCAAAGCCTGAGCCAACCGTCAGCAAAAAGACCTCTCCCACCAAAACAACATCTAATAACAAAGACGCCAATCAAGGCCCTTCTGCTTATTCGCAGGCAGGTAGCCAGGATTCGGCAATGTCCATCAGCGTTCATAACGGTCAAGCCCAGGAACGGGCAAGTGACTCCGATAGACTGTCCTTTCCCAGCGAGGAGAAACCGGATGCCAAAAAGCTTGCCGAAATGGGCAGAATGCTACGCAAGCTGGAATCCGATTTGAACAACCGCGAAGTCAATTTGATTGAGCGTGAAATTAAATCCTTACGAGCGCAGGAAGAATTAGACAGACTGAGACCGCTTTCTGGTCTATACCGGGTGGTCAAAGCGATGGCCACCGAGCGCCGCTTGGACTCGCTCTTGGATGTAATTACTCGCGAAACCCAGATGATGCTGAAGTGCGATCGCTGTAGCGTTTTCGTCTTGGAAGCCAGCCGGGCGGAATTATGGACTCAGGTGGCTCAAGGCTTAGTCGGTCATCGCACCATCCGCATCCCATTAGCAGGCACAAGTATAGTCAGTGAATGCGCGCGCTCTTACCAAATTATCAATATCCCAGACGCTTATGCAGACGCCCGTTTTGACCGTGATATAGACAAACAGACCGGCTATCACACCCAGAGTGTGTTGTGCGTTCCCATGCTTAATCGCGACGATGAGGTGATAGGCGTATTCCAAGTTTTGAACAAGGTAGGCGGTCCCTTCACCCATGAAGATCAGGACTGGTTGCAGGGGCTATCTGCTGTCGCCGCCGGCTTAATCGAACAAGCCCAAGCATATTCGGAAATCGAGCGCTTTGTCGACAAAACGTTGGAGACATTGGCAAGAACCATCGACAAACGTGATCCACTCACCGCTGGTCACTCAATGCGAGTGATGAATTACAGCGTCCTGATTGGACAGGCCATGAGCGTGCCTGATGAGGATATCGATGTCTTACGCTATTCAGCGATGATGCATGATTACGGCAAGATCGGCGTGCCCGAGGCGATTCTTTGGAAAAACGGTCGTTTAACACCGGAAGAGTACCAAGCAGTCCAGAAACACGCCAGTCTTACTTTTGATCTGCTTTCCAATTTACCATTCACTCGACGTCTAGCAGCGGTGCCCTTTATCGCCTCCTGCCACCATGAAAAGATCGACGGCTCAGGCTATTACCGCGGTTTAGCAGGTGACGAAATTCCGTTTCTTGCACGCATCATCGCTGTTGCTGATGTATTCGATGCGCTTACATCCAAACGTCACTACCGCAATCGAATGCCGATCGACAAGGTCAGCGAAATTATGCAAGCAGGACGGAACAATCACTTTGAGGGTGCCTGTGTAGATGCCTTTTATCGACTACCTTCGCACCATGTCTTGAAAATACTGGAATCAGAAAGAGGACAGATGGTTCCACCGGAAATCGAGTTCTTCAAGCACACCAGCTGGGCTCGTCTGGTTAATCTGTTAGCCGGCTCTCGTCCTACGACGGCAGAAGAAGGTCTGAAAGAGACTTTCGAAAGCATATATAACGAAGGCTTGCCTGCCAATTATCAAGCGCTTGACTAAAACAAGTCTTTGTCAGCGCTTGCAAGCGATAGCCCACCAACTCGCTCCAACTCTGAATCTGAATCTGAATCTGAATCTGAATCTGATTTTGATTCTGATCTCGCGTTCGAACTCGATCTCAACCGTGATCTCGATCCTGCCCTGAGATGAGCGCGGTCTAGAGAATCAGTTCGGCAAAAGCATTAAAATGAACAGCCTGCGCTCACCGCCTTTAATTCTGCCCTTGCCGCGCTCGCCTCTCATCCGCTAAGGACCAGCTATTGATGCTCAGTAGAAAAAGATTTGTCAGATCGCTTAATGCTTCCTGGTTTGCGCTCTATTTGCTGACCGCACTTCTTCTGCCTGCAGTCAAACCACCGACTGCCACGGCTAACTCTGCATCGGCGTTGACCAACAGCGATTCACCGCCCTTGGCCGCAACCAGCAATGTCGAGGCAGCGACTACAAATCCGCTAATCAAGGGCGTGCCAGAAAGATCCAGCGACAAGCAATTCAGCACGGAAGACTTCTTACCGGCAGAAGACAGTTATCAGAAAAAGAAAGACAACGAACATGAGGAAAAATGCAATGTAAATGTAATTATCAACGTACCCCACAACCTGAACGCGGTGAATCACTTTATTGCTTATCCTTATCCAATGGCCATGCCTAAACCGAGGTTAGCCACCACCGGTCGGGGTGAGCTGGCAACTGACTCAAAATCGCTCCAAGCACAAGTCATCAATTCCGGCTATGATGCACCAGAATCAGGAATGCGACCGTATCCATATTTGGGCTGGCGCTGGCAATATGCTTACCATCACGCCCTCAACGCTTCGCATTTGGATGAACCACATTCGATAGCTGAGATGTATCCGTTCGCACACAACTTGCTCCCCTATGTACGAGCTGAATGCAAGCGGATCAATATTATCGAGCACGATCGACAGGAGCGATACGACAGAGCCCAAGCCGAATTCGAGCAGAATCGATCAGACGCGGAGGCTGATGCGATCAGGAAGGGCTACCTACCTATTGAATTCAAGCTCAATAAGCTTTTCCAAACTCACATGAACGAGGCCCAATTGAAGTTGGGCGAGGGCACATGGTGGATCACCGGCACACATCGGGTGCCGGGCCTCATTTACTACTGGCAACAACAGGTTGAGGCAGTTAAGGGTGATACCGCTACATGTGAATTGACTGAAGACAACGCTTTGCTGATCGAAGGCGCTTGGTGAGATCAATACCTCGACGCCAATTCATGCACGATAACTTGTACCGTCGGCTTGGCCTGAAGCTTAGTGCGCAGCGTTTTGCTTACCACCTCTTTCACGGTGGCACGCAGGGCGGCCAAATCGTAAGAGATTTTTTCGCCAGCGCCTAAATTATCTTTGCCTGAGAAACGGCCGATCGCCTCAAGGATATTGCTGGTAACCTCGATCTTAGCTACTTCCCATTCAGGCGATCGTAAAAACCCCGAAGCGCCAACCTCAATAAATGGCCCGCTAATAAGCTCACCTTGATCATTAACGACAAGTCCTACTGTAACGATTCCTTCCAAACTAAGCGTCCGGCGCTCGTTGACGGAATAGGTAGTGACGCGTTCACCCTGATCTCGATTGAAGAGCACAGCAGCAGATTCAATAGAGCCGATTACGGTAGCAACACCATTATCAATTTCCAAAATATCGCCGTTTTGCAAAGGAAAAACAGACTCTGCTGGCAAGCCAAACTCTACTGCTAATTGAGCATGATGCATAATATGGCGACTTTCACCCAAGGCTGGAATAAAATACTTTGGATTGGTCAGGGCCAGCATTAACTTCAGCTCTTCCCGGCTTGCATGTTTAGAAACGTGGATATTCTGCCGAGCACTATATACGGTGCGTACGCCCAGAGCCAGGAATTGATCGAGAATAGCTGCCATCTGCCGAGCACGTCCAGGGTTAACCTCGGCGCTAAAGATGACCGTATCTCCTTCCTTCACTGACACATCCTTATTTCTCAAATAGGCCAACTCTTCCAAAATTTGGATTGGATCGCCCTCTGAACCGGTAGCGATGATCAAAATCTTCTCGTCCGGCAATTTGTCTAAGTCGGCAAACGATGCCTCTAATTTCCGATCGTAGTTTAAATTGCCCGTAATTGCTGCTGAGACGGCCGTTCTTACAAGCGTGTCGCCCAAAAGAATGACCTGGCGACCTTGGGCAGCGGCGATATCGAACAAGATCTGCAGCCTGTGCGTGTTAGTACCCAGCAAGACGACAATTGCCCGCCCAGCAGCTGCCAACACATGCTGACTCAAGCTATCCACCACGGCACGTTCCGACGGTGTGTAGCCTGGATTTTCCACACCAGCTGAGTCACTGATCAAAAGCAAGACGCCCTGATCACCAGCTTGGGCAAGCGCTCCCACATCCATCAGTCTGTTGTCTACTGGCGTTTGGTCCAATTTAAAGCTGGAGGTATAAATGACTGTGCCTTCCGGTGTGCCAATCTTGAGCGCAGTAGCATCCGCAACAGCATCGTTCACCGGGCACCACTCCACAGCGAACGGCCCAATTTGATAAGAGTGCCCCATCCGGCAGGTATCCACTTGCGGACAGGCAAAGCCAGTTTCGGCGTTGCCGCCAATGGCACATTGCGCCAGAAAAGCGGCAACAAAACGGGGACCCATAATCTTAGGAATCTTCAAGTGATGCAATAAGTAACTGACTGCACCACAGTGTTCTTCGTGAGCATTTGTCAGGAGCAAAGCGAGGATTCTCTCCTGGTTCGCTTCGAGGAAATTGCTGTTTGGTAAAAGTAGATCGACACCGGGTAAATCTTCCGCTGGATAAGCAGCACCGGCATCCAATAGAAGAATCTCACCACCGTAGATGAGCACCCAAAGCACTTGTCCCAGCTCACTCTGACCGCCCAGCGGCACAACTGCCAGGCTGCCGTATTTCAGATCCGCGCCGCCGGTCACTATGTGAGCCAGAGTGGAGCCCTCTTAACTTTGGAGAAGCTCCATTATAAGCATAGGTTGATCAGCTTCCGTTAAGTAGTTTCGGCGCCAAACAAAAAGTTTTGACAGCCTGCCGCCAAGATTCTCAGTTAACCGCCGGGACAAAGCGCGTAAAATTTATAAATGGGGGGGCAACCGACCGACTCTGACAAAAGCGAAAAGAAAATATGCCAACAACTGAACAAGCCATTCACTCAGTTTTCAATCCTATCCTTGCCAGACCAGAAAGCGCCAACAGGATAGCAATCATTCAGGCAGGCGCTAATCCTGATGGTTCCGATCGTCAGCTTACCTTTAGCCAATTTCAGACCCTGCAAGAACATGCCTCTCAAGCATTTAAGACAGCCGGCATTAAACCGCAGGATCGGGTTTTATTGACTTCGCCCAATACACCTGAGCTGGCCGCAGCGATTGCAGCGTTGTGGCGACTCGGGGCAATTGCTGTACCAATCGACTTCAGGTTGACCGAGAAAGAGGTGGAAAACGTTGCTCAGCAAGTTGGTGTCAAATTGATCGCAGCCAGCAGTCGTTATCACCCCGAGTTTTCTAAAGCTTATGCCAACGCAAAAGTACCTAAGCTTGATCTGCAACAGCTGTCAACCAGTGATTTTCAGCCGGCTGACAATTTGGCGCCGGTATCTTCTTCAGCTAAAAATGCCAAAGTAGATATCGATATTCAGGCACCGTGTCTGGTAATTCTGACGTCTGGCACGACGGGCACGCCAAAAGGTGCCGTCCATGACCTGCACACGCTAATGACTAATTTGTGCGAGCTTGGTCCGCTTGTCAAATTGGACTATGAGACGAAAGTCCTCCTGCCGCTGCCTTTGAGTCACATCTTCGGTCTGGAGGTATTCATGGCATGCTTTATATACGGCGCGCCTGTATTGTTCACCGAGCTATCACCTCAGAGCTTTTTCGTTTGTGCTAAGAAGTACCAACCCTCAATCATCTGCGGTGTGCCCACTCTCTATGGTGCGATGTTGTCACTGCCACCAGAGGTGGTGGATCTCTCAAAGGCAGATTACCTGCTTTCGGGCGGCGCGCCATTGCCACTATCGCTAGCACAAGAATTCGAAAAACGATATGGTAAGCGGCTTTGCAATGGATACGGATCAACCGAGTCCAAAATCATTTCCTTAATTTGGATGGTCCATTCGATTCGGTCGGCAAGGTCATACCATCGGTTAAAGTTGAGATTGTCGACGAGGATGGTAACGCTTTATCGCCCGGCGAGACAGGCGAGATCACAATTTCTGGAACCTGTTTGATGATTGGATACTTGGACAATCCCAAGGATACAAATCAAGTCCTGCGCCACGGCCGATATCACACCGGCGATATGGGCTCAATCAAGAATGACTATCTATACATATCCGGTAGAAACAAAGAAATGATTGTCGTTGCTGGCAACAAGGTCTTTCCTTCGGAAGTGGAGGACGTACTGAGACAGCACCCCCAGGTAAAGGAAGTGGCTGTGATCGGCATGCCGAACAAACAGCTAGGACAGATCGTCAAAGCTGTCGTGGTTCTGAACGAGGGTGAATTTAGCCAACAGTTGAGTGCCGATAAGGACGCTTCTAAATCAGCCCGACAAAGTCTGATTACGCAACTAAAAGATCATTGCAAGCAACACCTGAAACGCGAGTTGCGTCCCATGGACTACGACTTCATGCCGGCCAATCATCAATTACCGAAAACCTCTAGCGGCAAGATCGACAAGAAGCAATTAGCTACTGCCAACTAAAGTTCGCATTAAAGTTTGCTTACTTGGGCCTTGTCTAAGTCGACACTGATCTCGTTTGGATCGCCTCGGCTCTGGTCATTATACGAACCCCAGTCGGAGGCTTTTACCCTTCCGTGCAAGGTATTCGGTTGAGCCGAAGCCCAGCGATAAATCAAACCGAATGTAAGCGCGGTAGCGACGACGTAAACCAGCAGTAAATCCAAACCCATCTTTCAAAACCTTGCCTAGCTCAGGTTATCGGAGCGTATCCAGGCCACCTGCCCGATTCTTGCTGAGGTTTGATTAGGATGCCTTGATCATCTAACCTCTTTGCGACAGTAAAGTCTAGTCCCCCGGCCGCTCGGTGTCATATAAATTCGCGAATCACACCGACCAGTTCCGACATCTTTACTACTGGCGACGGCTGCTATGCAATCTAGCCTTCAAGTTTTTGGCGACTTCTAGCTGTGACTCTCTTTCGGCCGCTTGATGAGTGACAACTCTCTTTTTCAAACTGATGCCGATGCGATACAAGCCAAACATGACGATGAGCATGGACGGACAATCCACAATATAGAGATATCGCGGAGCAGCAAGAACCATAACTATATTGACCAAAATAATGCAGCCAAATACTGTAGCCAGTTGCTGCACCTCAGTCTTTCCTACCCATAACCAGATTTTGTGCCCACTGCCGCTATGGGGGATTAAGGTTTGAGCCGCCTGCGCAGTTTCTTGATCGACGGCAACACCCATGCTGGCTAACGCCGAAACGGCGTTGCAGCGATGCCTTTCACAATATCGCAAAGCAAGAATTGCTTGCTCGCCACTCAGCTTTTTGTGCTCCACATACTCAGCACAGGCTTCGGCGGCAGAAAAAAGTTGCCTGCTAATCAGTCCCATGGCCAGCACAGCTTTACCAGGATCCATAACGAACTCCAGCTGGGCGTTGCGAGCATGAGCAAGGTCACTGCTGGTCAGGCAACCTGCTTTTTGTAAAAAAGACAAAGCTCTCCCTGCATCCGTGCGGTCCTTGAACAAGCGCATAGAATTGGCTACTTGCTTCAGTGCCAGACCATCCAGCTTTACTCGCTGCAAAGCCTCAGCCGCTTCGTCTTTAGTGACCACACCATTCAATACTAGCTTCTGTAAACTGACGGCTGCAGTGAGGATGTCGCGTGTAATTAAGCCAGAAGCGACAAGAACTTCACCGACCAATTGCTTTTCCGTTAGTCCGCGTTCAACTGCCGCTAAACTCTCCGGCATGAGAATTATTCTGCTATGGATAAGAAGCTCGCCAAACTTCAGTTCCTTTTGTTTTTGATCGATGGGCATTCTTAGATTGATAAAGGCGCTGTCCAAATCGATCCGTTTGTTCCGCACCTCTTGCAACACGCGTATACCATCTTCCAGACTCAAGCTTCCGCGCCGCACAAGTACCAGAATGCTAAGGGCGTTGTTCAAAGTATCAACAGTGATCGTCTGCAGCAAGAGCAACGTTCGACCTAAAAGATGCCCGAGTTCCGAACACTTTTGGCGAGCGGTCATGTACGAGTCAGACGTAATGTAACCGGCAGATAGAAGCAAAATACCCAGAGCGTCATCGGGAGTGATTGCCGATTCGCCGCGCGTTTGCATTTCCTTTACGACTTGAGCAATGGAGACCGATTTGCCTGCGGCCAGCCTCAAAGCATTGATCGCGGAAGGATGTGTCAGTGTTCCTTTGTCAATCAAAGTCTGAGCTAAAAGCGCCGATTCTATATCGCGCTCTTGAACAAAATCGAGAAAGACAAGCGTACGACCAATTAGTTGGCGGGATTCTTTGGCAATCTCCAAGGCGTCGTCCAGCTGCTCTTTGGTCAGCAGTTCTGCAGCCAACAAAAGTTCGCCAAGGCGAGGCCGTGAGGTCTTGCGAATCAGGTTTTGCTGAGAAATGTTTTGCATCTTACCATTGACACTCTGCTTCTGACGAGACTTCACCAGGCGTTGCATCTCTTGAGCATCAATGTATTTACTGTCGGATTGAGCCGGCGATTGGTCGAGACGGTGTTGGCCGGTCGAGCCAGCACGTGATGCTTTATCCATTTGCCCCTCACCCTCACAAACTGCCACCGCTAAAACTACTGGATGCTAGTAGATAATCGGCGGCAGCGGAATTCGCTAAATCACTATAGCGAAAGTGAGTATAGTTTCTATATTATCGGCTTGTCAAGCCGATCCCTAAATGTCTGAAACGCCCAAAACTCGTCTTTTCAAATTACACTTTGTTAACAAAAAGCGTTTGCAGAATCAATCTATTACTGAAATCAGCTACTGAAATCAGCCTACCGCTAAACTCAGCGCCAGGCACTCCCAGTGGTGCAAGACGATTACACCCTTGGTTAATTAGGACTTGGCTTTCGCTTCAGGAAAAAGATCTGGAGCAATGTTGAAAGATGACATAAGCAAAGTAGCGAACGTTTCGTCATGCCCAATTGTTGCTTGAACAACATTCTGCACCTCGCTCACTGCCGATTCGATGCTGATCCACTTTTTTGATGCCAGGCATAGCGCACTGACGGCCAATAGATAGGTGAGCGCTCAATTTTCAACAAGAGTCTGGCAGCTGTTTGTCTTTTACCAATTACCGATGTCCACAGTCATCTGCACAGTCACAGTCGAACCGCCACCTTGCTCTGAATCGACTGTCAGTCTAGTTGGGTAAAAACAATGAACTAAATGGGCTCGCTCGTGCATACTGCCCATACCCATGCCTCCGCCTGCTCTGTACGCACCCGATTCACTGAGAGAAAAACCTCTGCCATTGTCTTTAATTTCAAATTTCAGCAATCCGTCATCTGTCCGCAATATTTCCACCGATACCTTGGACGCGCCCGAATATTTTTCGACATTATTCAGCGCTTCTTGAACAATCCTGAATAGATGAAGTTTCACGGTTTCCGGAAATGAAGGTAAATCCACAGAACAAGAAAAACTGGCATCAATACCGGTTCGCTGGCGCATTCGATTTAATAGATCTTCCAGAGTGGCTTTTAGACCCGCATGTTGCAGTTGGCGTGGCGCGAAGTCCTGACAAATATCGCGCAATTGCCTGATCACATGATCGACAATCTCCATAATCTCTTGCGGGGAGAGCGCTTTGTCTCCAGCCAAATAGCGTTTTAACATCATTAGATCAGCAATGATTGTGTCATGTAACTCCCTGGCGACATCGTTCTTCATCTCTTCTTGTTGATGGACTATTTTTTGAGATAAATTTTCTTTCTGTAGAACCAGTTCACGCACCAGTTTTGGCAGCTCAGCTTCTCCGGAAAGACCGACTGCACTTAAGAGCTCGTCCAACTCCATCTCGTCTAGCGAGCGCGGTAAAATCTGCCCAGTCAGAGCATCAATGCTAGTACCCTGCTTCAGTAGGCGCTCCGCCTCCGGCAAATTGAGTTGGCCTGCGTTAACCCGATTCTGGAGTTCGAGCGCGTGATTTAAAGTCTCATCGCTGATCAGGTTGCCATCGACGAGAATATGCCCAATCGGTTTGTTGCGCACGATCGAATTTTCTATGGCCGACAGTAAGTCAATGGTTGCAACAAGTTCCGCTGAAATGAGAAGTTCTCCCAACCTGACACTTTTAGAATTCTTTTCACCAACGATATTGAAAATGCCACGAAAATCTTGCACAGAAAAACTTTCACCAGCTAGACTCTTCATAAAGCGCACCGCCTGGTCTTTCGTCAGCCCATTTTCCTGAATCATAATTAGTGCACTGAGAGCGGCATAAGCGATCGCTTCTGTAATCACTTGTCTGAGTACGAGTACTCGACCCAAGGGCAGACCGCTGCCAAAACAAACTTCCAAAGCCAGGGTTAGCTGCTCTTCAGTGACAAAGCCCGCATGCATCAAGAGTTTGCCGAGAGTATTGGTCCGTTCGTAATACTCTGAATGCCAACCTAATTGGCCCAACGCTTCATCGAGACTCAGATCATTTTCTCCGACCAGTTTCAAAGCTTTGACTGCCAAGTCAGCATGCAACAGGTTGTCTCGAATTAAAGACTCGGCATGGATGCTAGCCTTTACAGCGTTATTGCTGACGACGCCGGAGTCGACCAAAACACGCCCGACCGACAAACCGGTCTTATTCGCCAGCGGCAGGGCATGCGCCACCTCCCTTTCTGTGATTAGACCTGCCTTGACCAGCAAATCACCCGCAAAATCTGAGCGCCAACCCAATTGTTTCAGCGCTTCATCGAAGCTAAGATCATGCAACGCCACCAACTTCAAGGCTTTTGCCGCCAGATCGGCATGCAAGACATTGTCCCGAATCATCGACTGGGCAAAGACGCCAGCCTGTAAAACACTGCTCCTGATCGCACCGGACTCAACCAAAATACGCCCGACCGGCACGCCAGTCTTGTTCGCCAGCGGTAAGGAATGTTCCAATTCCTTATCGGTGATCAGTCCCGCTCTGGCTAGCAAATCACCAATGTCATCTGTGGTCGACTTCGCCAATTTGCTACTCCAATGATATTTTTAACAGTTACGTCCTTTACGTTCCTATGTCTAAGGTACCGTAACCATTTTGGACAGCCCAGGCAATTAACTGTTCACGGTTTTCCAGATTAAGTTTCAAAAGAAGCACCTCGCACTGCTTGCGAGCCGTGGCGATAGAGGTGTCACGTTGCTCAGCGATCTCTTGATACTTTTTGCCACGACCGAGCATGTGCAAGACTTCTTGCTCTGAAGGCGTTATCTTTTTATAGTCGGAGGTGAGCTCCGGCGAAATAATCGATTTCTCACCACGCATCACGCGCCGGATGGTGTCCGCGACCTTGCTCACGCGCTCCGATTTAAGCAAATAGGCGGAGACGCCCATTGCTAAAACAGTTTGAATATAGGCCAGGCGCATCTCCGCCGAAAATATGATCAGCTTGGAGTCAATCAGGCGCAAATATTCCTGAATCATGGCCATGGGACCCTTGCTTCCCGGTAAATGCAGATCGAGCACAATTAGTTCGGGCTTTAGTCTCTCGGCGATCGCCAATCCTTCGTCACTATTAGCAGACGTGCCTACTACCTCAAAATCTTCTTCGCGGGAAAGCCCTGCTGAAAGCCCATCGAGCGTCACATAGTGATCCTCAACGATGAGAATGCGAACAGTTTGGATCTTGGGATTTTGAATCTCCATCTTAAAGAATATTATGCCTCAAAATTATGGCTTGTGATAAAGACAAATTCTGTTGAGCAAATGGAAGCCGTGGGGAAAGAATTCGCTTAGAGCACTGCGTTTTCTCTATAGGCGCCCCAAACATCACGCATTGCGTCACAGATTTCACCCAGGGTGGCATAAGTGCCCACTGCGTGCAGAATGAAGGGAAAGCTGTTTTCGCCGGCGCGCATCGCGGTCTTTAAATCTGCCAAAGCCTGCTCGACGCTTTTGTTATCTCGCCTTTGTCTGAGCGCTTTCAAGCGCGTGCATTGTCTTTCTTGATATTCAGAGCCAATTTTCAAGATCTCGATCTTGGCTCCTGGCGCCTCTTCAGTCAAGCCATTCAAGCCAACAAAAATCCGTTCGCCGGAGTCCAGTTTCTGCTGGAAGCGATAAGCGGCATCGGCTATTTCCTTCATGAAAAACCCTTTTTCGATACCGGATATAACACCACCAACTTCGGCAATCTTTTTGAAATATTCGTTTGCCCCTTCTTCCATTTTATTTGTCAGCCATTCGATGTAGTACGAACCAGCCAATGGATCCACAACATTGGCAACACCAGTCTCGTGAGCAATTATTTGTTGTGTCCTCAGGGCAATGTGCGCGGCCTTCTCGGTTGGCAAGCCAAGCACCTCGTCCATGGAATTGGTGTGCAAAGATTGAGTGCCACCAAGCACGCCAGCCAAAGCTTCGATTGTCGTGCGAATGATATTGTTCTCCGGTTGTGGTGCAGTCAAACTGCAACCAGCTGTTTGCGTATGAAACCGCAGTTTAAGCGAACGCTCGTCCTGAGCACCATAATCCTCGCGCATCCGCTTAGCCCAAATACGACGAGCGGCGCGATATTTGGCTATCTCCTCGAAAAAATCTATATGAGCGTTGAAAAAGAAAGACAATCGAGGGACAAAGTCATCGACTGCTAGACCAGCTTCGATGCCCGCATCCACATAAGCGAAACCGTCAGCAAGTGTAAAGGCCAGCTCCTGCACCGGCCGTTGCGCCGGCTTCTCGTATGTGGTAGCCGCTGACCGAGATCGTGTTCCAGCGCGGCACCTCTTTGCTGCAAAAGACAATCATGTCTTGAATCAATTTAAGTGCCGTGCCGAGGCGGGATCAAATATGTCTTTTGAGCGATGTACTCTTTGAAAATATCGTTTTGCAAAGTGCCATTTAACTTTTTCAGATCGAATCCGCGTTTCTGAGCGTTCGCTAAAAACATACAAAAGATGATCACGGCCGGGCCATTGATCGTCATAGAAGTAGAGATTTCGTTGAGCGGAATGTCTTTGTAGAGGATTTCAACGTCTTCCAAACTATCAACCGCGACACCGCAAACACCAACTTCACCGTGGGATTTGGGATGATCGGAGTCGTAACCCATGAGCGTCGGCAAATCAAATGCGGTAGAAAGCCCGGTTTGCCCCTGGCTGAGCAGATATTTGAAACGCTCGTTGGTCTCCTCGGGACCGCCATAGCCAGCAAACTGGCGCATTGTCCAGAGCTTGCCAAGATACATGTTGTGGTGGATGCCGCGGGTATACGGATATTGGCCGGGATCGCCCAGATCGCGAATCTCATCCCAGCCCGCCAAATCGCCGGCGGTATAAACGCTCTTTAGCGGGAGCCCGGAAATGGTTTCAACGATCTCCCCAGGCGCCTGGCCTTTTTCCCCTTTCCCAATTGTTTCCGAGATTGCCCTTGGCTAACCTCGTCGTCGGAAGTTGGCTTAGATAATTCTTTGACCATCACTCTCCCTCAGTGCCTAGTGATCGCTCAGTTCGCAAAGTCCGATATGATCTCCATCTGCCAGTCTACAACACCGCACAGCCAGAATAATCTTTTTGTAATTAGCGTCATTAGAGGTGCATTTGATGGGATCAGCTCCGACAAAAGCCAGCGGCAATCAGCTTTTGCGAGATATTCTTAGTAGCCGGCAACCGATTGCCGTCAAAGCTATGCATGGCGCTCTTCTCCACACCAAGGGTTGGGTCCAGGAGGCAGCGTTGCGCATGCTGCTTAACAACCTTGATCCAGACGTTGCCGAGCGCCCAGACGAACTCGTCGTCTATGGCGGCTCAGGTAAAGCCGCCCGAAACTGGGATTGTTTTCGGGCAATCGTTAAAGCGCTGATCAATTTAGAAACCGATGAGACTCTTCTAGTTCAATCCGGAAAACCGGTAGGTATATTTAAGACCCACGCCAATGCACCGCGAGTACTGATCGCCAACGCCAATTTAGTGGGCGCTTGGGCCAATTGGGATCATTTCAGGGAATTAGAGCGAAAAGGCTTGATCATGTTCGGCCAGATGACGGCCGGCTCCTGGATATACATCGGCACGCAGGGCATCTTGCAAGGTACCTACGAGACTTTTGCCGCCCTGGCGAACAAGCACTTTGGTGGCACACTCCGAGGTCGGATCGTCGTGACCAGCGGCCTTGGTGGCATGGGTGGTGCCCAGCCACTAGCCATCACCATGAATCACGGTATCGCCATCTGTATCGAAGTAGATCAGTCAAGAATCCAAAGACGGCTGGCGACAAAGTTTTGCGATTGTCAGGCAGATAATCTTGAGCAAGCGATCAAGTTGGCCAACGAGGCGAAGCTTAAACAAGAAGCGATTTCCATCGCCGTTCTGGGAAATGCCGCCGACGCTCTACCGAAATTGATCGAACTTGGTTTTCAGCCAGATGCCGTCACCGATCAGACGTCGGCTCATGATCCATTAAACGGCTATATCCCGCTGGGATATTCGCTAGAAAAGGCGGCAGAGCAGCGTAAAAGCGATCCTCAGAAGTATCTGGCGGATGCTTACGCCTCGATCGTCACGCATGTCCAAACCATGCTGAAATTCCAGAAGCAAGGCACCGTAGTCTTTGACTATGGCAACAATATTCGCCAAGTTGCCCTCGATCACGGGGTTTCGAACGCGTTCGATTTTCCCGGCTTTGTTGCCGCGTTTATCAGGCCTCTATTTTGTCAGGGCAAGGGCCCGTTTAGATGGGCAGCACTGTCGGGCGATCCCAGGGACATCGAAACAATCGACCAGGCGATTGTGGAGAATTTTCCTCACGACCGAAACCTGTGCCGCTGGATCGACATGGCGTCGGCCTTGGTGAAATTTCAAGGATTGCCGGCTCGAATTTGCTGGTTGGGCTACGGTGATCGAGCAAAATTAGGAGCGATTATCAACAAGCTGGTTGCCGAAAAGCAAGTGCAAGCTCCAATCGTCATCGGACGCGACCATCTTGATTCGGGCTCGGTAGCTTCACCCAATCGAGAAACAGAAGCGATGAAGGACGGCTCTGATGCCGTCGCTGATTGGGTCTACTTGAACGCTTTAATCAATGCCGTAGGTGGCGCCAGTTGGGTATCTCTCCATCACGGCGGCGGCGTGGGAATCGGCTATTCATTACATGCCGGACAGGTGATCGTAGCCGACGGTACGGAAGATGCAGCTGTGCGTCTGCAACGTGTGCTGACCACCGATCCCGGTACCGGTGTGATTCGGCATGTCGATGCCGGCTATGACGAGGCGATCGAATTCGCTAAGAAAACAGGCATTCGTATACCGATGTGGGAAATCGAATAGGTTATACAACTGTTGTCAAGCGAAAGCTTGAGAGTTTAACGATTCTGCCAGGGCAGTGATTGAACCGCTATTTCTTCCCAGTGCAGTCTGGTCTCACGGACCAAGGCGAGCTAAATTCAAAGAAACATTCTTGCTCGCTGGAACACGGCCGAGCTGGTCGGAACTATTAGAGGTTGGTCTGAGGAGCCGGTGGCAAGCTGAGCACCATGCGCGATACTAGCCACCATGACCCCGAGTTTGGTACCATCTTTTTTTATAAAAGGGCTTTCATCATTGCTTGTAATGTCCTATACTTGCAGGACCCGGGCAGATCACTTATCAAGATCTACTAGATTGGCCTCAAACATGGGACGCTTGATCCAAAAATTCGACGGAAGCTGTTTCACTGATCCGACCCAGATCAAACTGGCGGCTGAGCAAGTCATTGCAGCCGCCAGAGATGGATATGAGGTAGCGTCGGTGGTATCACCCAATCTAAAGACATGCCATGATTGGTTAGAGCTGGCAAACCGGCTCTGTGAACGACCGAATCTCCGAAAGCTCAACAATTTATTGGCCGCTAGCGAACAACTGGCCACTACTCTTCTATCGATGGCTATCGAGTCGCTGGGATATTCAGCATGTTCCTTGCCCAGTGATGCGATTGTCAGGCGGGGAATGATTAAGGACAGCGTGGACGAGATCAATACCGAATCACTGGAGCTCTGCCTTGCTCGCGGTGAGGTAGCCGTAATCGGCGGCAGTGCCTTATTGTCCGATACGAGATCGATCAGCCATTCGTTGCAAGATGAATCGGATTTGCTGGCTGTGGCCCTGGCCTCTGCCCTGGAGGCCGATCGTTGCGAATGCTTTATGGAAAGCGACGGCGTTTACACCGCTGATCCTAAGATTGTCCGTGGTGCCAAAAAAATCGCCACTCTCAGTTACGATGAGGCTCTGGAAATGGCTCGCGCAGGTGCGGCATTGCCATCGGCATGTGCGCTTGAACTAGCTGCCGAATCCCAAATGCCGCTGAGAATTCGATCGGCATCTGATAAAGATGACTTGGGTACGCTTGTTACACATAGACTGGCAACACCACCTTACACCGTATGCGGTATCGCGATAGACGACAACATGGTAGCGGTAAATCTGACCATGGATGCGGGGAACGAGCAACACGATCCGTTTGAAGGTGTTTCGCCTCTTTTCGCCCGCTTTAGCGAGTTGGCGATCAATTCCGACATGCTGCTGATCATGTCGCGTGAAGACCAACCACAAAAAGAGGTGGGCTTTGTTGTAAAAGAGGCAAATCTGCCCCAAGTCTTACGGGTGATTGAAGCTAACCGTCCACAATTAGGGGAGCCGTCACTGCACGTCGACAATGGGCTCGCTAGAATTTCAGTTGTGGGCAGCGGTCTCTCCGCCAGTCCTGACTTAGTCACTGCCATTTTCGAAAGACTGCATGAGGCACTGATTCCGATCAAGCTCGTTTCGACGACCGAACTGCGCATGAGTCTTTTGCTGCCAAGTGAATTTGCTAAGCAGGCTGTAATGATCATCCACAGAAACATAGAACTTTTAACTACTTCTGAGATTTAGCCGGAATCATAGTTTGATTGCCCTTAACAGCGCTATAGTAGTGTCGTAGCTTCATGAGAAAAAGCGATGACACCACCAGATTTTGGCAATATATTCAACAAGGTCAAAACCGCTACGAAGCAGGCCGCTGATCAGACATCCAGGCTTGCTCGCATTGCCAAGCTAAAAGCTAACGTGCTTTCCTTAAATTCGGAAAAAGAGAGACATCTAAAAACGATTGGCTTAAGAGCTTACATTCTTTTCCAAGATGAAAGTTCGACCGATAGCAACGAACTCAGGAATCGCGTCAAGGATGAAATTGCTCAAATTCAAAGAATCGAAGGAAGGATTTCAGAGATTAACTCGGAGATAGCGGACTTACAAGCAGCACCTGCACACGTCGATGTCACAGATGTCACCGAGCAGTAGAGAGAAGTTAAGAGAGGGCAAATGAAAAAGACGATCCTTTCACTTAGCGTAGCTGTTTCTTTACTCTCGGCCACTGATTTCGCCTTTGCCGACGCGATTTCGCCGGGGGTTCACGAAAGTGACAAAAATTACTCGAGCGAACCATTTCAGACATCCCTTTACGGCACCGGTGAAACCGGCCGTCTCTCTGAAGCATCGGCAATGCGCTTTACTGGCGAGCAGTTGTTGCATGAAGGGAAATTCGATCAGTCGATGCAGAAACTGGCCAAAGCAGTGCAATTAGATCCTGGTGATCCATACAGCCATATCTTGTATGCTCGGTCCATTTCAGCCAAGGTTAGGCGCAGCAAAGCCCTGCCTAGCCTCGCTCTGGTCAATACAGGACTCGAAGAGTGGAGAATGATCTGGCATCATGATGCGGATAGCGACGACCAGAAAGAAGCAAAAGCTGAAGCCAGATATTTGGCCAAGTTGGCTAAATCAATCGGCAAGTTGCAGATGGATTCTGGCAGTGAGGACAAGACATCACTGACGGTCGCTGCCACCAGATATACGCCGGACAAATAACCCAACCAACTCTAATAAACTGCTTCAATATTTGGGAAGCGCTGGCAGCTGATCGTCAATGCGTCACGATCGGTCCTGTGAGCCAGTGCCATTCCTTGACTTTCCAGCCGCCCTCTCTTTTCATTACAGCGTTCCAACTAACATCAACGGAATGGCGCTCCCAGATCGTAGTACCTGTGCCTTCAAGAACTTCGGTATCTTGATCGACCACCTGATCGTTGAGGAATCTTATATTGCCGATGTAAGTTGCTTTATAGTCCTTTAATGCCTTTCGGTCCTGCTCATTGGAGTTTTGCTTCCAGGTATCGACAACGGAATCCGGCAAATACGGCCTTAGCTCCTCAAGGCTCCTAGCGGTATAGAGAGTGCGAATATAGCCAATGAACGCATTTCTGGCATCGCCGTTCGCCTGAGCCGGCACACCCATAAGGCAGATCGAGAAACTAATAAGGCAACACAGTGAAACCAGTTTTTGCATAAACACTCTTGAACAAGATTGTCTCAACTAGCCATTGATACCGATCAGCGATTGATGATTTCAGGTGTGAAAGTCTGTTGCACTTTAGCCTGATGTTGTTTATATACAGGCGTCAACCACTTCATGTATTTAGGATTTTCGCCGTGGCAGATAAAAGTGTACATGTCTTTTATACGAGCGGAAATCGGTCCAATGCAAAGATTGTTGATCGGTCTTTTATCGACTTCGATAATCGGCGCCACCTGTGCGCCAGTGCCGCAGAAGAATAATTCATCTGCTGTATATAGCTCACTGCGATCGATTTGCCGACATTCAGTTTTAATGCCCAGGTCTTTTTCAGCAAACTCAAGGATCGAAGCGCGCGTAATGCCTTCCAGAATATTTTCAGTCGTGGGCGTTGTCGTCAAAACACCGCGCTTGACCATGAATAAATTCATCGCGGAGCCTTCGGAAACATGTCCATCTTCTGAAAGGACAATGCACTCGTCAAATCCGGCCATGAGGGCATCGGTTTTGGCCAGTGAGGTATTGGCATAGGCACCGGTTATTTTTGCTCTGGCCGGAATGGCATTGTCTTCGACGCGACGCCAACTGGAGACCTGCACCTTCAGTCCAGCGGCCCCGTGAAAATAATCGCCAAATGGCACGGTGAATATGCAGATGTCGCTGGGGTTATTTTCCAGACTGGGACCAACGCGGTGGACCGTCTTGTAAGCGGCTGGACGCACATACATATCTGTGCGTGGCTTATTTTGGCGAACCAGTTCCACGGTTATCTTGCACAACTCGTCTATTGAATACTTTGTTTCCAGGTACATAATTTTCATGCTGTCTTGCATGCGCTCGTAGTGCTCACGAACGCGGAACAGAAAAATCTCTTCCTGTTTTTCGTTCCAATAACCACGAATGCCCTCAAAAACAGCGGTTCCGTACATGAATGAATGATTCATGATACTTACGTTGGCTTCTTCGATCGGTACGAAATTGCCTTTGAAGTAAGCGATCGATTGACTTTGGTTCACGCTAATCACCTCATCATGTGCTGGGCTGTCTCATTCAATTATCACTTTTGTCCCCGACAATAGCTAATCCTGTCAGAAATTGCCTGCCGTTGTCCTGCATCCGGCTTAAGCTCGAGATACCGCTGAAAGGCCGCAGCTGCTCCTTGCCAATCTTTGTCTGCCTCAAGAGCCGCGCCCAGCTCATAAAATCCGTCAGCATAGGCGGGATCGACCAGAGTCGCTTGACGGAATTCTTCTTTAGCTTCGCTAATCTTGCCCAGACTCTTAAGTGACCGGCCAAGCCCAGTATGACAGGCGCCGCTCGCCGGATATTTTGTCATCTTCGCCCGAAAATATTTAAGAGCCTCTTGGTTATCGCCTTTCTGCAGCTCGTCGAAGCCGCGCTTCAAAGCTTCATCTGACACCGCCTCCTTTGTGGCCAAGGTGCCTGGCTGCAAAAATAAGGACAGACAAGCAGCCGGGGCCAGCCAAATGACGGTCCAGCGCAGGCCATCACTCAGATTCCGCCTGGCAGTGATGAAAGAAAATCTCGATGTTTTTCTATCGTTATCGGTACTGCCCATTTTGCCAGAATCGATCATCTGCCCTGGTTGCCCCTCGGTGATCGGTCTACTTGGTCGCCTTCTTCTGGAGCACGCTACCGGTGGCGCTCATCGTATGTATCGGAGTCGAGCTGCTCGAGCCAATGGCTTGACCAACAGGCGTTATAACGATCGAGGCAATATCGGTGGTCACCTTTTTAACGCTGTCACCGACCTGCACACCGGCTCCCTTGGTCACGTTACCAGTGGCGGAATCTTTGTCCACGTCCGTCAACTTGATGATGGCGACCGTATTGCTAAATTGCTTCAAAGTTTTGCCGCTAACTGGATCCTTCACAACTTTGAACGGACGATCGACTTGCAGATTGTCTCCCTTCTTCAAGCCGTTCTGGCTGCCGACATTAACGATCACAGTTGTGCCTGATACATCGGCAATTTTTCCTTCGACATTTTGAGCAGCGAGAGATTGATTGTCCGGAATTTTCGCCGCACACTGGATCAGCTGACCGCCCATTTCATCAACAGCCTGCAATGTCGCTTCGCCAGCTATGGACGAGGCAAAATCCTCGGAACCGAAGTCGAAGCCGCCACCACTACCCAAAGCGCCGCCGAAAAGCGACATGCCGCCACGCTTCGATTCGCCGCTGCCGTGAATGGCCGCCAGAATTTCGCCAGTATTGATGTCTACCAGCCGAGCGTCAATCGATACTTTCACCTTGCTCTTGTGCGTTTTGACGCCGCCCAATCCGCCGAGAAAGCCGCCATATGGAATGTAAGAGGTGGCAACGCTGGCCGCTGCACCGACGTCGGCTGTTTTGGACTCAAACCCAAATTCAGTGACAGTACCGACAACAATCGCATCGACACTGAGTAATTTGCCTATTTTCGCTGCAGTTGATGGATCAGCGCGATCACTCACAGAGAGATTTTGCTCTTTCAGTATTGAGTCCAGCACTTGTCTCTCAACAAGAGAGTACGTCCCATCATTAACCAGCTTTGTGATCAACAAAGTGGTTACCCCCTTACCAACATCAACCGTACCGACGTGCGAGGAGACCGCCCCATATTCAAAAGGTAGAATGGCGATCCGCCGCTTCTCGGCAGCGAAAACCTTGAGCGGCATTGTCACTTGAGCTACCAGGAAAAGTGCAATTAAAAGTGCACTGACTCTTTCCAAATTCATTTTTGCTCCTTGCTGGTTATAAATTTAGAGGCTGTTTTGCCAGTCGCTGCCGCCTGTTAAGACGGCCTCAGTCTAACGGATAGCGATGCAACCTTGAAGACAACGCCGCGACTTAATCTATATGCTGGATCATGACCCTGATTATGGAATATTTCTAAGACCTGCCAGAACTGCGGCTACTGGAGCTATTGTCTGGCCGTGCGACAGACTCCAAGATATTATGCTTCAGCAAATTTAATGCTGAGCGATACTGCTAGAACCAAGAAATATCTCTTTATTGATTACGAGATGCCTTGCCAGCTGGTTTATGACTGATCGCTGCACTACATTGAGCAATCTTTTCCTTGGCCAGCTTACTGCGCTTTGATTGAGCACTGACATTGCGATAAAGGTTGATTGCTTCCAGATAGTGCCCTGATCGCTGTTTGTCCTGACCTGCCTCAATCAAAGAGAGCGCCTTCTTCTCGATCTGAAACTGCTGCTCTATTTTCTCCACCTGCTTAAAGTGCGGCGTATCAGGGGTAATAGGCTCCAGCAAAGACAGAGCATCCTCATATTTATCTTGCGCTGCCAACTCATTAGCTCTAGCCACTCGCTCCCGGGTCTCAATTTCGATCTGCACAGCCTGCTGAATCGGTGGGAGCACGCGGTTTACTAACTGGTTGATCACATCCCGGGCGGCACCGTCCACGAGCGCTTTGTTTACCGATGCACCGGGAGTCAAGGAAAAGTCTTGATTGTACTTTTGCACGGCGTATGTGCCGAGCACTTGTCCATCTGTCGTTTTGACAATCACATTGCCGTTGTATCGGACCTGTCCACTGAGCTGATCGATCTTTTCCTGAATATTGCAGACAACATACCAATCTGGATTGACAGTACTGATGACAACATCTTCCATATTCTGCAACTGTCCTGTCAGGCGATCCACAACATCTTGCTCAATACCGCTACCGCCGCCTTGGACGATAGCGATGCGTACCGGTGCAGCAGCTAAGCAGGGTATCGCAGCCAATACAGTGAATGCCAGGGCGAGTATCAAATGGCAGCGAGACTGTCTAGACAAGACACATTGAAAGACACGCTGCCAGACACATTGCCCAACACATTGAAATGATTCGTTTGGCCAGGCAAATCTTTTCATCGCTGTCCTATTCGCGCTAAACAATAAACTAAACAACAAGAGAGTATAGCGCCTCGCCAATCATTTACATATGCCGTTAAAGTGACAGGGTTCGGCGGTCGCTCCGGCTATAATCACACGATTATGAAAATTTTCAACCGAGCACGTAGTCAGAAAAATCAGAGAAAAACATAAATGTGATTATCAATATTCGGTCAATTTGTTTTGCGTTCTTATGCTTATTTCTCTGGCACTGGTGTGGTCTACCCTCACAAGCTGCCGATGACCACAACGTCTTAAAGGTCGGCTTTGTTTGTGTCGGCCCTGTCAGCGACCACGGCTGGAATTACGCCCACAATCAAGGGCGACTATATTTAGAAAACTCGATGGACAAGAAGGTCGAGACATCCATTGCTGAACGAATTCCGGAGAGTGCTGAAGTCGAACGAGTACTGGAGAGATTGATCGCCCAGGGTGACAAACTCATTTTCACCACGTCCTACGGCTATCTCGAACCGGCTTTACGAGTGAGCCTCCAGACATCCAGATGTGGCCTTCATGCAGGTCAACCGATACGCGTCAGCTAAAAATCTCGGCACTTATTTCTCCTGGCAATATCAACCAATGTATATAGCCGGGGTGGTGGCAGGGAGAATGACCAAGTCCAACAAACTTGGCTTCATCGCTGCCCATCCAGTACCAGCGATGTTACAAAGCATCAACTCCTTTGAGCTCGGCGCTCGCTCAGTCAATCCGAAGGCCACCACCAGAGTAATTTTCATCAATAGCTGGTCTGACCCGACTCTGGAAGTGGAGGCGATGAAAAGCCTCAAGGATCTGGGCGTTGACGTTCTCGCGCACGCTCAAGACAGCCAAAATACAATCGCCCGCACGGCTGAAGAGATGGGCATGAAAATGGTCGGCTATTATTCTGATGCGCATCAGTTAGCGCCCAAGCAATGGCTTACTGGTGCTTGTCTGGACTGGGGCCCTCTTTATGTGCGCATAGCGCAAGCGGTGGCGGACAAGACGTGGCATGGCAATTCCTATACCAGCGGTATGGAAGGTGGATACATCAAGCTTTCACCTTTTGGGCCAGCCGTGCCATTGGCTCTGCAAAAAGAGGCCTTGTCTGTCGCAGCAAAAATAAAGGCTGGCCAATTAGTCATTTACAAAGGTCCGCTAAAAGACAGAGAGGGCCGCGAAAGACTAACCAGCGGACAAACTGCCGGACCAAAATGGCTCGCCGAAATAGATTTTTTTGTGCCAGGAGTCGAGGGAAGCCTACCGCATAAGTAGCCAGATTCTCGCAAGTAGTTTGCTACTAGTTCGCTAATGACTGCTGGCTATCGTGAATGGATAAACCTGAGTTAGCCAAGCAGCAACAAGCTCAGCGCTCGTTGCTGCGCTAGCCTAGCTCTAATGCCTCGCTAATTGATTGGATTGGCTGCTCATGATGCCAGCTCCATAATATGGGGAGCTGGGTGAAAGATAATAATTACCGCCTGGATAATTGACAAACCCGGCCTGCTGCCAATTGGCGAGGAAGTTGTTGCCGGGCGGATAGAATTGCTGATTGGCCGATAAAGAGATTGCCCGTCAATTGAGCTCCTGGAGCATAGGTATTCAGTAGTCCGTTTTGTTCGCACTGACCTCCACGTTCAGAGAAGGGATACTCGATGTACTGAATAACGTTTTTGTCAAAGACAAAGTGATAACTGGGATAACTTGGATTGTCTCCGATATAGAAGCAAGAACTTTCACCAGTGCCGGTGGTGACAGCAGTATTGTTCAGCACGGTGACATATTGTGGACCATTGTCCAATCTGCCCCACCAACCATCCGGGCTATTGAAATAACCAATTTCCCAAAGATTATTGGTAAATGTTATGTGGTTGGTTGGACGGAGTTGGTTTTGCACATCGTTTGCGCTGACGATGAAACCTTCGGCGACGCCTACAAAGACATTGTTGGAAAAAGTAACGTATTCAATTGTCGATGTCGGGCCGTCAATGCCGTTCATAATCGTCGCTTCGCCGCCCTGAGCTTCAGGCCAGCAATTTTCCATGCGGTTGCCGACGACGTTGACATGGCTGGCATTTTTCAGTTCGAACAGATCTTTGATCACTGGAGAAGGATTCTGGGTTACCCAAGACAACGGCTTATACATGTAATTGCCATAAACATTGATATTAGATGGGATCAGTCCCGGAATACTTGTGGGCGCCCCTCCGAACATGACATTTTCGCCGCTGGCTTCCAGAAAATTGTCTTGAATGGTATAGGGTCCAGGTCCGTTCCAGCCCTCAATGGCCTGGGCATCTTGCCAGGTACTCCAGAAGCCAGTGATGTAGTTGTGAGCGATAGTAGAAGTGATTGAACCCAGTCTGAGCCCTTCTTTTCCACCCTGGGTCGGATCGCCTTGCAAAATGCAGTTCAGGACATTGATTCTTTGCGGCAGCTGCTGCAGAGTTGTTTCAGTTCCCGTGCCCAAACAAACAAGTCCGTACGTATAGGTGCCGGGGGCTGGACTACAGTTCAGACCAAAGAGCTGGTAATCATGCGCTGACGTGAGTGTCGCGACTGCGGCATTGCCACTGGTGGCGATGATGTTCGGCATATTCGGCGCGTCTGACAAGGAGACTCGCTTGTTCGGGTTTATGAGTTGCCAATGATCGGAACGAATGATGATCGGAGCGTTGCCTTGCTTCAAGGGCAAGTTGAAGCCGGCAAAGTTGGCGCCTGCCTGGATCTCGACTATGTCTCCGGGTTGAGCCATGTTGACGGCATTCTGGATACTCTGTCCCTGGCTGACATGGATCGTATTGGCATTTGCACCGCATATGGTTAGACCAAAGATAGCAATGGCAAATGTAAGCGGGGCAGCCAGTTTTGATATATTGAGGAAGTTGCGCTGATTCATAATATGTTTCCTTTTTTGTCACTTGACTGGGGAAAGAAGAAGGCAACGAGTGGGGAAGATCGGTCAGACATGTAGGCAGTTAATTAAACAAGTTCGGTTAGTTGGAAATTCCCTCCGGGTTTTCACACTGGGCAGAGCTGCTACAGGAAAAAGCCGCCTCCTTTCCGGCTGCCGGAATCTCACCAATGATCGGAACGCCTTTGAGGTTTAGCAAAGGGCCGATATTGAAATTTGCGCTAACTTTGTATTCGTAAATTTTGGCCGACGGATCGACGACGATGTCGGCTTGGCATGGTGTGTTTGGAGCTGAAATGTGCTCCGACTTCGTCACCGGGTCTGTCACTACTATGTACAGGGTGCAGCTCTGGGTTTTCGGCGATACTGGTCTAAGCTTAACCAATGATGCCAGAACCCCAGCTTCAGTTTGTTGCTCGCATTGCCTCACTGCTGCAAGCGCATCAGCGTATCTAGCGCTGTGCGCGGCAACACATGCCGCCTGATTACATAAGAACAGAGCCAGCGAGACTCCCGTCAAATAAGAAGCAAGATTGGCCAGCGGGAAGAGAATGACAAAGACCAAAACGAACAAAGATAAGGCAAACTCAATAAGACTTGCTCCTTTAGGTTGCCTCAGGCATCTTTGATCTTGGCTCTGTCGATGAATCATTCCAAATCTCTTTAATCACTGCACCGTATTTGGTACCACATAAGTATAGGGAATCGTATAACTAGCGCGAAAACTAATCGGACCATTGATGATCTTGTCGATCAATAATGGCCGCACTTGAACTTCTGTCATAGCTGTAACGCTGCCATCGATTGGCCCACCGAGAGGCTCAAGAGCTTTGGCTTGGTCCGGCGTAACTGTGCTACGCAAGTCGGCTAACTTCAGAGTGATAAAGCTCTTGGTTGTCCGGCTGCGCTGATTAAGAATGGCAGTCGCCCTGGTTTGGGCATTAGCAGGAGCGCCGCTGGAAGCCACTCTGGCAATTTCTTTGCAGGTGTCATTGTTAATTTGGACACCAAAAACAATAATAGAAAGGTCAAGAGAAAATATAGTAAGAGGAATAAAGAGCATTGTGGTCACCACTAGTTCCAGCGAAGAAAATCCGACTGAACGCTTGATATTGTTTTGTTTCATCTGGTCACCTGCCGTCTTCATCGCTCATCTCATCTCATCTCATCTGATCTGGTCTCATCTCTTCTCTTCATTGACCTACCTTTTTATGGAGAAGCACCGCTGTCTCTGTGGAAAGTTATGTCAGCGGTCAAGCCATTCTGCTGATACGTCGGCCGCATTAGGTTCGTTCCATCCGATTTCGGATAGGTGAGAAATGACGAACCGGGCAATAGATTCGGTGGCCGCTCCGGATTTGGTGGCTTTCCTTCACTGCCGAATTGGAAAGAAGCAAATTGCTGAGAAGCGACAGGAAGGATAGCGGAGGCTGGAAGAATTGGCATTGGAATAGGCTCGCCAGCATGCAAACCAGCCGGGGAAAAACATTGATCATGAATGATCACTTCAATATTAGATGGCCCGGCAGCACAAGCTACACCATAAAGTTGAGCTTCGCTGACAGTGATATCTTGAATGCAGTCAGCGGCAAATACAGAACATTGAATTGTGCCATCTAGATTCCAGGTGTACTCATTCCAGCTAGTTCCCGAAGTTGACGCCGTGGATAAGAACTGACTGTTTAGCATCTCTTCCAGCGCTAAAACATTTGCTTTCGGTCCGGCTCGCTTGATCCAATCGTGTAAAATCATCGACCAGGCGGTGCCTATGGTCTGACCGAGATGTTGTGAAGGCGGCACATTCACCAATCTTCCAAAACCTGGATAATCTCCACCTAGCGCTTGAGATAGTTCCACGGTTTGAGCTGAGATAGCTGGTTTAGTGCCAATGGAACCGGGAGTGGGAATTGTTTGCTCGAAACCAGCTCGACCATCAGGGAAGCTGATTGTCAGTGCTCCCGGGTAGGCATTAGGATCAGCAATAACCAACGGTTGAGCACACGAAGCAACATATATCCATTGGCCTCCGCCTGGCTGCTGGACTAGTTGATCCGCTTCTGCTCGCACGACCACGGGCATGCTATACGGCAACTGATCATCTTTAGTTTCAAAAAGCTTGGCGTCAACCAACTGCACTTCCTGTCCGCCACCGGCAAATACGAAATCGTATGTTTTGTAGGTTCCTTTGTATGGCACACTAACAAAAGCTCGGTATTTGCCATTTGATTGTTGGTTGGAGTCTACATAAGCATATTGGCCGGGATTGGGGATTGGGGTGGTCGTATTACTGCCACCCTTAATCATGCCCAAGCTCAGCGTGAAATGCTTTTGATCAGCGCCTGCTCCAATATTTGCTAAATAAGCTTTCAATGCGTCATCTCGAGGATTGACAACGCCACCATTGGCATCGCGCGCTTGCGCTGCTCCGCCGCGTTCGATGGCATCTTGTAGCAATGACAAAAGGTCGTCCCTTGCTTTCATGGCCTCGGCATAATCGCGATCTGCCAGGGCCAACATTGTTTGATCTTGGGTTGCTTCGGCAATGATCAAGTCCAGGCGAACCGTAGCAAATAGAGTGTTGATACTTTTTACCGGGACGCCAAAACCGTCTCCCGCCAGGGTTGCCTTACCGTTGGGTGCGCTGTCGCACAGTCCAACAAATCCTGACGGCGTAGAAACAACAATTCGACTCAGGTCCTTTGCTGCCGCCAATGAAGCAGCATCGATCGCTGAGCGTTGCAGAGAGTCAAGATTCAACAAGGTCATGGTTCGCACTGCAAACCCAAGGAGCGCACCGAGAATTGTCAGTCCTAAAACTGTCGACAAAACAAGCATGTTTCCTTGCGGCGCTCGTCTTTTCGCGCATAGTCGCTGACGACGCTTCCGCCAGGCGACGGACAAATCAATGTTTAACGGGAATTTGGACAAGATTATTGTCCTTTGGCAAAGTAGCCAAAATTACCCGCCCGATGGTGCAACACCAGTCAGTGCCGTTAGTAAATTGGTTAGTAAGTAAGGGGCCGAGCTAGTTCGGCGCACCTAGATTCTGCCATAGAATTCAGCCATGTCAACAATAGGAACGGAGATAATGTTGTATAGGTTTCGACATCTCGACTCCAGAATCGCTACTTGATTGGTAATTCAACTGTGTGCCTGAATTCATCCCGATGCCCGGCTAGAGGTGATGTCTACCTCCATATCCATGGCGAGATTAGCTAGTCGATCAGCTTCCTTATTGAACTCGCGCCGCACATGCTTGATATCGAATGAGCTGAATTTGCGGACAAGTGCCTGGGCCTGCATAAACAGATCGCGCAAATTCTCGTTTTTTACTTTATAAAGACCGAGCATTTGCTTCACGACCAACTCGGAATCCATGCGCACATCTACCCGTTTATAGCCAAGAACGAGCGCCTGTTCCAAACCGATAATCAGAGCTGTATATTCGGCGACATTGTTTGTGGCAGGGCCTAGAAACTTACTCAATTCAGCAACAATTTCTCCATCGACCTTAATCACTGCTCCTGAACCTGCTGGCCCCGGATTGCCTCTGGAACCTCCATCGGCAAATATCACCGCAACTTTGTCTTGCATCTTATCGTTGCCTGAAAACATGTATTGAAAACGACATTATCCTCGATCGAGACCTCCACAAAAATTTCGACACCTGAAAATGTCCAACTGATTGTAAAGCAAAATATTAAGACTTTATGAACCTCAAAACGCTGCAATGGGCAAAGTTTTGTACCTGAGAAACGCCCGAAACCCCGATGTAATACAAGTTTATGAAGTATGGGACGCTTTGCGCACAACGACAAAAAGGCAGCGCTGCCAGTCCCTTGAATCACGATTTCTCGCTTGGTGTTTCATTCAACAGGCTGCGGATCTTTTGAAAGGCTGCCGATATCTTTGTTGGATCTTTACCACCAGCTTGCGCCAATTGCGGCTTGCCACCGCCCCCGCCACCACAAATAGAGGCAAATTCCCGCACCAATACACCAGCATTGTATCCCTGCTTGATTAGCGAGTCAGATACACCCGCCACAATCGCCACTTTATCCGGCGCCACCGCTGTGGCCAGAACAACAACTACGTCGGTGCTTTTGTTGCGCAGCGTTTCCACCGCTGTCTTTAGACCATCTGCGGTCATGCCAGATACTTCGCTGCCGATGAAGGCGACTTTGCCAATTCGCTCCTCCTGCAAATCGCTCACTTTCATAAGCGCCAATTCGTCCTCACGAACCGACAGTAGTTTTTCCTTCTGCTTCAATTGATCTTGCAAGCGTTCGATTTGAGCCGCCAGATCAGACGGCCTCACTTTCAACAAGCTGGACGCACTCTGCAACAAAGTAATACTTTCGGCAATATGATTCCAGGCGCGCGACCCTGCCAGCGCCTCCACCCTGCGAACTCCCGACGAGATGCTGCCTTCAGAAATGATCTTAATCGGACCAATTTCACCGGTATTGCTGACGTGCGTGCCGCCGCAAAATTCCAGACTAACATCGCCCATCTTTAAAACGCGAACGATGTCGCCATACTTCTCACCGAACATGGCGATGGCGCCTACTCGCTTCGCCTCCTCCAGAGGCATCTCGGTAGTGGTTACCGGCAGATTTTGACGCACCCAATCATTGATCGTCGCTTCGATTTTGTTCAGTTCAGCAGGCGTCGGTTGACGCTCAAAGCTAAAATCGAAACGCATTGTTTGCGGTCCGACCTGTGAACCTGCCTGCGCCACATGTTTACCTAATAATTCACGAATTGCCGCGTGAAATAAATGGGCTGCTGAGTGATGCAAGACTGTTGCTTTGCGCCTGTCTCTGTCGACCAGAGCGTCGACAGATTGTCCTGGTTCAATCGTCCCCGCCAAAGAGCGCACTTTGTGCACATGCAAGCCTTCGTGCTTTTTCGTATCCAGGACATTTACTGAGGCGTCTCTATTCTTAAGGACTCCAGTATCCCCGACTTGACCGCCGGATTCAGCATAGAAAGGCGTCCGGTCCAATAGTACATCGACTTCGTCGCCCTCATCAGCATGGTCGATCATCTTGCCGTCTTTGATTAGAGCGACTATTTTCGCCTGCTCTTCAGTCCTCTCGTAGCCGACGAACTTGGTCGGACCAGATTCGTTGAGAACTTTGCCGAAAGCACCATCCCCGGTGATAATCACATTGAACTTACTGACTGACGATTTCTCTTCGTGATCCTGGCGAGCATTAGCAAATCCTTCCATATCAATGGTTTTGCCGTGCTCGGCCGCAATCTCACGCGTCAGCTCGACAGGAAAACCATAAGTTGCATACAGATTAAAGACCGCGGCCCCACCTACCACGGTATCTTGTCCGGCTAAGAGTTCGTTCAGGTGATTGATCCCTCGATCAATTGTCTTGCCAAAACGTTCCTCCTCTTCACGGATTATCTGGGCCACCGTTTCCTCATTGGCCGTGAGTTCAGGATAAGCTTGGCCATAGAGCTTAACTACCGTCGGAACCAGCTTGTAAATGAACGGTTCGGGCAACCCCAGAAGCCTACCAAACCTTGCTGCGCGTCTAATGATAAAGCGCAAGACATAGCCGCGTCCCACATTCGAGGTGCGCACCCCATCGGAAACCAGAAATACAACGGCCCTCGCATGATCAGTAATTATTTTCAGGTAGGTATCTTTGACTATATTCGCATCGGCTTGAGGATTTTTCGTCTCCTCTAACTTGGGCACGCCACCTGTGTATGGGACATTGGACAACTTGCTAACATGTTGCAAGATAGGAAAGAATAGATCTGTTTCGTAACTGTTGTCTTTCTTCTGAACAATTAAGGCCACACGTTCAAGTCCGGAACCAGTGTCGACATTCTTCTTGGCCAGCGGCGTGAATTTGCCTTGCTCGTCTTTATACAACTCCATAAAGACAAGATTCCAAAACTCTAAATAGCGGTCGCATTCACAGATGCCGATTCCGCATGCTTTTGGATCATCGCTGCAACCATATTTTGACCCACGATCGTAGTAAATCTCCGCGCACGGTCCGCATGGACCGGTGGGTCCCGGCGGCCCCCAGAAATTGTCCTTGCGTGACAATCTGTGAATGCGCTCGCTCGGAACACCTACGTCCTTGTGCCAAATCTGGAACGCTTCTTCATCCGCCGGACCGCTTTCGTCTCCTGCAAAAATCGTTACCGATAAGCGTTCAGGCTCCAGGGCAAGCTCTTTCGTACAATATTCCCAGGCCCAGGGAATCACCTCTTTTTTGAAATAGTCGCCGAAGCTGAAATTGCCCTGCATTTCGAAGAAGCTGTGATGCCGAGCTGTGCGTCCCACATTCTCAATATCTGAATCTTTTCCGCCCGCCCGAGCACATTTCTGGATCGTAACCACACGCGGTGGCTCAGTCGGCGGCGCTTGCCCCAAAAAGATCGGCACGAATTGAACCATGCCTGCTGACGTCAAAAGTAAGGTGGGGTTGTCCGGAATCAAACTCGAGCTTGGCAAGTGGAGATGCTGCCGCTTGTCCCTGAAATAGGAGACAAACTTGTCCCGAATTTGTGCACCAGACAGTGTGACTTTAGCCTCCATGGACTGCATAACGCCTCTCACTCAGTTTTCCAACCAGCTCAGTATAACTCACTTAATCCGCCTAAACAGGCACCATTGCATTGTCTAAAGCATTTTCCTCATATTATTGCCAAGGCAGCAGTAGTTGTTCACAAATTCGGCAAGCCAGAGGTCTGATCTGGTAACCTTGCCCTCTGGGTCATGTTCATCGGGCTAGAGAATTGAATCTCCGCAAAGTCCTTATCCTCCATAAAAAATCGACTTTCCAGATCCAAGCGCTTGAGCATAGAGAGTCTCGCTTTTTAAAACTTCTTGAGGAGGGAAGCGAGGTTGTCACACGAGTAAGAGTTGCTCATGAAGAGCATATGGAAACGTTGCACCACCTCGAGCAGGAGCTGCAAAAACGGGGCGTCGAGTTCAAATCAATCGCCAGGGCGGAACTAAATGATCATGTCAGCGACGTAGACTTGATGATTGCGGTGGGCGGTGACGGCACTTTTCTCGATGCTTCACATTCACTCGACTCGGTGCCTCTGCTTGGTGTAAACTCTTCGAGTTCGTCTAGTTTTGGCCATTTCTGCCTAGCCAGTGAAAAAACATTCAGCAAAGTTCTCGACGACATTCAATCCGGATCGCTCACGACGCAAGCCTTGCTCCGATTGGAATTGTCCATCAATGGTTCTGTATTGCCTGAACTGGTATTGAACGAGGTTTTGGTGACACACTCTAACCCCGCGGCCACCAGTCGCTATTTTATTGACCTGCGCGGTATTCACGAGGAGCAGCGCTCATCTGGTATTTGGATTGGTACGCCTGCCGGTTCCACCGGATCGCTACGCTCCGCCGGTGGTACCGTCTTACCAATCACAGATGCCCGGTGGCAATTCGTCGTACGCGAACCCTGTCTGAGACCGCACGAAAAATGGCGACTGTTGCAAGGAATCTTGGGGCGCGACGAAGAAATTCGCCTGACCTCCCGCATGCGCACCGGCGTCGTCCATATTGATGGTCAGCATATAGATTATCAATTCGGACTGGGTGATGAGCTTTGCATCCGGGCCAGCGATAAGGATTTGAAAGCCTATGTCTCGCCGGACATAAACGATATCTTCACTTAAAGACGGCAGTCTGAGATCTGCGCAAACGAATTGTTGTTCTATGAATAATTCCGTGTCTATGAATAGAATGGCAGTTATGGCAGGTAAACTGGCAGCTGGCGCTATTCGCCTCTTAGATTTCGGACTCGGTTCTAATCTTCCCGGCATGTGGCCCGCCTAGTTGCGCCCAACGTCTTGAGCGACTTAGCCCGGCAAACACGATCGGGCGTTATCTCGGTTACTGGCACAAACGGCAAAAGTACGACGGCCGGGCTCTTATCGTCAATTCTGCGTGATGCCGGGCTGGACATCGTCCATAACTTGCAAGGAGCGAACCTGGTCACCGGCATCACCGCAAGTCTGGTCGACGCAGTTAGCTGGGACGGCGTTCTCGATGCCGACTACTGCTTGTTTGAGATTGACGAAGGTGCACTACCTGTAGTTGCGCGCGAAGTAAGTATAGACACGGTGATCGTCACCAATTTATTTCGCGATCAACTAGATCGTTTTGGCGAGCTGGACACAACTCGTAAACTAATTGAACGAGGCATCAATTTCAATAAAAGCAAAACTATTTTGAACGCCGACGATCCGAATGTCAGCCAGCTGGCCACCGATTCAACAAAATTATTTTTCGGCATTGACTCGATAAAGAGTATCGCTAAGAGCCCAGACATGCCCCAAGATGAGAGCCTCTTCAACCCAGTTTCCAACGCCGAATTAGCATATTGCAGCAACTGCGGGAGCGAAGTCATCTACAGCAGTGTCTATTACGGCCAGCTCGGCATATGGCGATGCTCCAAATGTGAGCATGGCGCCGCAAACAGACTTCAGCGCTGTCGACGTACAACTCGGTGCTGAATCATCTCACTTCAGCCTTTCTTTATACGGAACGAAAACAGAAATACATTTGCCGTTGCCTGGCTTATTCAATGTCTATAATGCCGTGGCCGCAGCGGCTGCCGCTTCTAGCTTGGGTGTTAGCCGGGAAGCGATTCGAGAAGGTCTCAAACATTACAAAACATTGTTTGGACGCTCCGAAAGAATAGTTGTTGATGGTAAGCCGGTGCTTATTCAGCTAATTAAAAATCCGGCTGGAGCCAGTCAGGCAGTATCGTCTGTGGTGGCAGACCAGAATGTTCGGGTGCTAATCGCTATCAACGACAACCTCGCCGACGGACGAGACATTTCCTGGCTATGGGATGCAGACTTCGAACAATTGGCAGAGTTGAATCCTCCTCTCGTTGTCAGCGGTATTAGAGCCCACGACATGGCGGTACGGATGAAATATGCCGGTGTTGCACCAAGCAAAATTTCTACCATCCCGAAGTTAAGTAAAGCATTCGACACCGCTCTCACCCAAACTCAAGCCGATGAAACTTTACGTGTTTTACTAACATATACCTGTCTATTGGAGTTGCAAAAGGTGCTTAAAAGTAGGGGGTTGAGCCTGTCCGGTACTTAAGCTAACCTATATTGCCAATCTTTAGCCGGTAAAGCATCGTTTACCGTCAAGCGTGGAATAGATAAAGGGCCATGTCTTTTAAACGCCCATCTTAACGCCCGTAATAATTTAAGTTGTCATCCAAAGAGAGCTCAGGCGAATTAAACGAATTGCGAACTGAACCAGGGAAGGACAATTCTAATCCCTGGATGGAAACATCCGAGCTCAAACAGGTCAAACCTGGCTCGCTCAGTATCTCAAGACGCATAGTTGGCGAACGCCCATCGATTCAGCCGAAATTCGTCGCCGATCGTCTGGAATTGCTTGAATGCATCGGCGAAGGCGGTATGAGTTCAGTCTACAAAGCTCGCCATCTGGTAATGAATAAGATCTTCGCAGTCAAGCTTTTAAACCCTTACCTAACCGCCAAGCAAAACAATCTTAAACGCTTTCAGCAAGAAGCAAAAGCGGCGAGCATCCTCAATCACCCAAACATCATCACTGTGCATGACTGCGGCGTCACTCACGACAACCACGCGTTTTTAGTCATGGACTACATTGATGGAACGAGTCTGGCTGATGTTCTCGAGCAACAATTCAAGATCGCACCCGAACGGGCCATTCCCATCTTCATTCAGACTTGCGATGCCTTAGCCCATGCCCATGTCCATGGGATCATTCACAGAGACTTGAAGCCTAGCAACATCATGCTCCTCAAGGAGGGCGACCAAACCTATGTTGTCAAAATCGTTGACTTCGGTATCGCTAAGTTACTCGATACAACTGACATTGGCGAAGGCAATCAACACTTAACGCAAACTGGAGACGTCTTTGGCAGTCCACTCTACATGAGTCCAGAGCAGTGCACCGGCAACCAATTGGACAAAAGGTCGGACATTTACTCCTTGGGTTGCACCATGTATCAGTCCCTAACCGGCAAACCACCGCTAGCCGGTAGCAATGCCTTCGACACAATGCGTAAACAACTGCATGAGATGCCGGCAGCGATTGTCGGCGAAAAATCAGAGAATGCTTTACTCAAGCGGATGAACGCAATAATCATGAAATGCTTAGCCAAGGAACCGCAAGAGCGTTATCAAGATATGTCTCACGTAAGACATGATCTTGTTTTGGCCAGAGATGAACCCGATGCCGTTTGGCGTCTGCGGTCGCTGGCTGGGAACTCATTAACTCTTAAGCAGCACGTCGAAATAGTACCCAAACAGCTTCTCTTACCAATTATTTGTCTGGTCGTCACTGCCGGGCTCACCGCTGCCGTCTGGCAAAACTCAGTGGCAGCCAGTGGCAGTCAGAGCGCATTTGACAAGCAAAGCTTGTGGAGCGGCACATTAATGCCGGAAGTAGGACAATATCCCGAAACTAGGTCATTTGTCCAACAATTCGAACAGGCTGATTTATTGCGGCGTAAGAGACAATATTTTGATGCTGAACAGCTATACAAAAGGGAACGTCAAAGGTGGTTGACCTGGTTATCTGATCCAGCCAATCTCAAAGCGGCGAAAGTCAAACTGCCGGTTTTGGCAACGATAGACTTGGCTGTAGCTTTATGCAACATCAATCTTGGTGACTACGAGACGGCGGACAAAAGCATGGGTGAATCGATCGAGGAGGCGAAAGAAGCAGCAGCCACCGGCATGATTCCCCTGCCCTTATTGAAAAAAATGGAAGATGTCTACAGCACAATTCTCTGGCATACAAATCCGGTCAAGGCAACACTAAATGCGCTATCCAACAGTGACGTAGCCCAGGAGGCTAAGTGATGGCAGAGGAAATCGGCAAACCGGACGCGGCAAAAGACTTATCTTTGTTCGAAGGGCAGTCCGATCATCCACTGGTAGGAAAAGTCCTGGACAGTCGATGGAAAATTCTCAAGTTTCTCGGTGAGGGCAGCATGAGCGTTGTCTATCAAGCCGAGCATCTACAAAGCGGTGAATTAGTCGTTCTAAAAGTTTTGCATCACCATCCGTCTGTTAATACCAGCCGGATACGTCGTTTTGACACTGTGGCCAAACAGATCATCGGCCTCAGACACCCGCGTATTACCAGATTCCTGGATATTCATCTCGAGAAAAGTGGTGAAATTTATCTTGTCCTGGAAAGTGTGCCTGGAGAAAGTCTTGAAGAGCAACTGGCGAAAACCGGTCATTTGCCGACTTACCGCACAATCGAGATCTTCACTCAAGTTTGCGAAGCGCTGGAATATGCGCACGACGACAATGTACTGCACCGCGATCTGAAGCCAAGCAATATCATTCTGGTCGACAGCGGCAAAATTAAGGACGACGTCAAAGTCTCCGATTTCGGCGTCGCCCAACTGCTCGTCGATGATGGTGAGGACGTAAAAACAAGCAGCTATATTACTCGCACAAAAGAGGTGTTGGGTAGTCCCATGTATATGAGCCCTGAGCAATGCATGGGCAAGAAACTCGATCAACGTTCGGATATTTATTCGTTCGGCTGTGTTCTGTACGAAAGTCTTACGGGCAAACCACCGTTCGTCGGCAAAAACGTGCTTGAGACCGCGTACAAGCATATGAACGAGACACCTAAACCAATTGCGCCAGACATTACCCAGGACAAAGTCTTGCCGCGACTAGAAGCAGTGATTTTCAAAGCTCTCGCTAAAGATCCAAATGATCGATATCAATCTGTGACCGAACTTAAATCGGACTTGTCTATCTTAAGCAGCGCTTCTGAGCCCGATTGGGTTGCTAACACTTTTGCTCAAAAAAAGACCGGCAAGTTACAAGGGAAAAAGAGAGGATCGACCGCCGCAACACCAGCAACAAGGCGCTGGTTATCTTTCGAAGCAGCGGCGATTGGCGGCGTTGCACTTGTGATCATCGTGGTCGTAGTGATTTGGGCCTTTCAATTCCTAACCATCGATCCAAATGAGAGCCGCGCATTCAACAACGATCTACTCTGGGTAGTGACAGACAGAACCAAAGTCGTCGAGCAGCCAGACTTCCCGGCAGTGGAGGAAGCCGCCCGCACCGAGCTATTTCGGGCGGAGCACGATTCCGGCAAGGAGTCAAAAGATTATGCCAACGCCCTGAGAAATCTAGCCGGAGTTTACGTGCGCTCAGGTCATTGGTCAGATGCAACTCCACTATTGATGCATCTGTCAACGATTTATAAAAAGCTGAAACTGGACACTCTTCTTGGCGAATGCTACGTCCAAATCGCCTATGTTCAGTTCATGGAGGGACAACTCAAAGAGGCAGAAACAAATGCGCAATTGGCAGTTCTGAACCTCGAACAGAAACGGCTGCCGCCGCAATTGTTGGAAGTGCCGCTCGAGATCCTGGGTGACATTTACTCCAGTAGCAACAATATGGCCAGAGCAGAGGAAATCTATACAAAGCTATTCGCCCTGTGCGAACCAAATAAGACTACGGACACAAGCGGCTTTATCAAAGCAGCAGCTAAGCTGGGTGATATTTACCGCCGCGAAAACAAACTACAGCAAGCTGAAGATCTCTATGCACAGAGCATCGATGTCTATCGCTCCGTCAATAACCGCGACTCGCCATTTATTGCCAAAGCACTCTACGGTATGGGTTTGGTTCTGCAACAAGAAAACAAGAATAGAGAAGCCGAAGCAGATTTTCATGAAGCACAAGCGGTCTGCAATCACCTGGCTATTAACGGGTCAGCCCAAAATTCTCCGGAATTTGTCAACGCCGTAAAAAAACATTGCAAAGAAATGCAGTGGAAAACCAATCCGATCGGGGCGCTACAAGAGAAGATCACCGGAAACGGTGGCACAATCAGGTAGTCCCTTATTCAAGATAGACTCTATTTAGTCTTAGTCTTGTTCGCTAGTTCATCCAGACCTTCCTGAGCTAGTCTGGCTTTTGGATTAATCTCCAGCGCTTTGTGATATTGGTTTGACGCCTCGTCTGTCTTGCCCTCAGTGACGAGCATTTTCGCGTACTGCACGCGAGCGGTGACGTCGTATGCATTCAGTCTGATCGCTTCTTTGAATTCTGCCTCTGCCGAGGCTTTGTTCCCGTCTGCGACATAAGCCTCAGCCAACCGTCTGTGCGCCGGGGCAAACGCAGGTGCAACCTTCAGCGCCTTTTGTTGTTCGGCAATCGATTGCTTGATATCGCCCTTCTTCAAATACATCCAGCCCAAGCCACTATGAGCATTTGGATGCTTCGAAGAGACGCGAATGGCATCTTCGAACGCTCTTATGGCCGCATCAGTGTTGCCAGAATCAGCATAAATATTGCCGAGATTGATATATGCTTCGGGTGCGTTTGGTTTATATTGAACTGCCTGCTCCTCAGCCTTGACTGCGTCGTTAAAACTGCCTTTTTGAGCCAATAGCACACCCACATTTAAATAAGGAGCGGCTTCCTGCGGGCTCAATTCTGAGGCTTTCCTATAAGCATTGATGCCCTCATCAATTAAATTTGCCTGCGCACAAGCATATCCCAAGTCTAGTTGCGCGCGATAGTTATTGGGACTGAGCGCTGTTGCTTGTTTGAATTCGTCCAGCGCCAAGTCGTTTTTATTCTGATTGGCATAAATCTGACCAAGCACCACGTGCGATAAAAAATACTTCGGATCAAGTTTGATCGCTTGCTTCTCCTCCAAAATCGCCGTTTCGTAATCATCGTTCATGGCTAAGGCCGCGCCCAACCTTTGATGAGCTTTGGCATTGTCGGGAGCGATGCGCACCGCTTCCCGAAACTGCTCAATCGACTCTTTCACTTTCATCCGGGCCATCAAATCGTCGCCCTTCTTCAATATGTCCGTTACCGACCCAACCTTCGCGGGGCTCGCCTTGCCGACAGCGCCTTGCAATTCCCCTTGCTTAGTGGTGGCGTTAGAAGAATGAGCGGGATCGTTTATCGCTATCGCATCGCCGGCAGCAAACACACTGACCACGCTGAGACTGATGGCCAATGACACCGCCAAACACACCGCCCGCTCACCTTTCTCTCTGTCCAATTTTCCACTCTCCTATTTACTTAACAGCCATGGCCACCGCTTCCGAACCTTCAATGATCTCGACAGCAGCTGATGTACCAACCCGTGTTGCGCCTGCATCAATCAGAGCTTTAGCCTGCTCATAATTGTGGATTCCTCCGGCTGCCTTAATGGCAATCGGTGCGCCGATCGAGGCACCCTTGATTAATTTCACGTCTTCGACGCTCGCTGCCTTACTCTCCTTAAGAAAGCCGGTCGCAGTCTTGATGAAGTTCGCGCCACCCGCAATGCAAGCTCTGGTCGCTTGTACTTTTTCGTCATCAGTAAGTAAGTCGACTTCGATGATCACCTTCACTTTAATATTTTGCCCTTTGGCCACCTTGACGATTGCCGCAATTTCCTCTTCGACAGCTTTTATTTCGCCGTCTTTTAGAAGGCTACGTTGATGACCATGTCCAGCTCTTCCGCGCCCTCGGCGATGGCCTTTTGCGCTTCGGCAAGTTTGACATCAGTGAGGTTGGCGCCCAGCGGGAAGCCGACAACAGTGGCTACCGCGACATTACTTGATGACAATTCCTTGACCGCCTGCCTCACGTAGTGAGGATTGACACAAACTGAAGCGAAGCCATATTCCCTGGCTTGATGGCACAACTTAGTGATGTCTGCTTTCGTAGCGGCAGGATTGAGAAGTGTGTAATCGATATATTTAGCGATTTCGGCATGCACTGACTTATCCTCCTTGAGGCTCAGAGATTATAGCTCGGGAAAAGACGAGCGCGATCGCAAGCGGCCACCCAGAATCTGTCATGAGGGAAAGCCAAGAACCCTATTGCGGCTTGTGTTTTCCCAATAATCTACGGTTTGATGATATTCTTGCAAGCTATTTACGCCCAGCGAACCCCGCTGCAGGGCAGCGATTGCTGATGCGGTCGCCCTCGCTCCGGATAAAGTGGTTACAACCGGCACGTTGTAATTTACTGCAGCCCGCCGAATCAACTGATCATCTTCCCGAGCCGCCCTACCGGAAGGTATGTTGATTACCAGCTGAATTTCGCCATTCTTGATCCGATCGACCAGATTGGGGCGGCCTTCCGATACCTTGTTCACAACCATAACGGGAATGCCACCGGATTTGATGGCAGTGGCCGTGCCGCGTGTGGCTACCAGTTCGAAGCCCAACTGATATAAGCCCTGCGCTACACGGACAACTTCTTGTTTGTGCAGATCCGAGACACTGATAAAAATTCTTCCTTCTTTAGGCAGATAGTTACCGGCTGCTAACTGAGCCTTGGCAAAGGCCGAACCAAATTCGGAGGCGATCCCCATAACTTCGCCTGTTGAGCGCATTTCTGGTCCTAGAGAAATTTCTGAACCGGGAAAACGTTTGAAAGGAATGACAACAGATTTGACTGAGACGTGAGGAGGCAGCAAACGTGGTGATATTTTCAGCTCAGACAGAGTCTTACCGACCATTACTGCCGCTGCCAATTTCGCCCAAGGTACACCAGTGGCCTTAGAAACAAATGGAATGGTCCGGCTGGCCCTGGGATTGACCTCCAGAACATAAAGGATGTTACCCTGCAAGGCAAATTGAATATTCATCAAACCAATGACTTTCAGCTCCCTGGCCAAGTCGTTTGTTGCTTTACGAATCTCTTCAATGATCGGCAGGGAAATGTTTTGTGTCGGTAGAACACAGGTGCTATCGCCTGAGTGAATGCCGGCTTCCTCAACGTGTTCCATAATGCCCGCAATGATCGTCGCTCGACCGTCAGAAATAGCATCGACGTCGATCTCGATGGCATTTTCAAGAAATTGATCGATCAGAACTGCCGACCCAGGCGCTGCCAGAAATCCTTTATGCAACCAGCGCTCGAGTTCCTCATGGGTGTAGATGATCTCCATCTGCCGACCACCAAGGACATAGCTTGGCCGAACAAGAACTGGAAATCCCACCTTGTTCACTGCCAACTCGACCTCTTGGGCGTTGTAAGCGATCGAACCGAGCGGTTGTCTAAGTCCTAACTTTTCGATCAGCTGGCCAAAACGTGAACGGTCTTCCGCTATGTCAATCGACTCAGGCGAGGTGCCCAGAATCCTAAAGCCACGCTGTTCCAAGCCTTTCGCTAACTTTAAAGGCGTTTGACCACCCATCTGGACAATAATTCCCAACGGCTTTTCGGTAAGAGCAACGTTGGTCACGTCTTCCAATGTCAGCGGTTCAAAATACAACCGATCCGACACATCATAGTCGGTAGAAACCGTCTCCGGGTTGGAGTTGATCATCACGGCTTCGTAGCCTAACTCACGTAATTGCATACTGACGTGAACACAGCAATAGTCGAATTCAATGCCTTGACCAATGCGGTTCGGTCCGCCGCCTAAAATGATCACTCGTTGTTTGCCGGTCGGCGGCACCTCGCTTTCGTCTTCATAGGTCGAATACATGTAAGGCGTCGAGGCTTGAAATTCTGCCGAACAAGTATCGATCATTTTATAACTGGGCATTACCTTCATTGCCTGACGCAATTGGTAAAGATCGTCTTCTTTAACAGTGGCTTCAGGGTTGGCCGAATTGATCAACTCAGCTAGCTGAAGATCGCCGAAGCCCAAACGTTTTAGATAAATCAACTGGTCACGAGTAATTGAAGCCGGTGTTTTTATATTTTTGGCGATTAATTGCGAGATCTCAAACAGCTCGAAGAGGTTGTCTAAGAACCAGGCGTCGATGCAGGTCAATTCCTGAATCTCCTTAACCGAAATGCCCATAAGCATCGCGCCAAAGATATCCGAAATACGATGATGACTGGGCACGGACAGACGGCGTCGCCATTCCCAGAAGTCGGCACTGGCCCGAACGGCCACCGGCATGAAGCCAGACAAGCCAAGTTCCAAACCACGTAGCGCTTTTTGAATCGACTCCTGAAAAGTGCGACCGATGGCCATCACTTCGCCCACTGATTTCATTTGAGTAGTTAACGTGGAATCAGCGCCGCGAAATTTCTCGAAATTGAAACGAGGCACCTTAGTGACAACATAGTCCAATGTCGGCTCGAAAGAAGCCGGCGTAGTCTTCGTAATATCATTGGCAATTTCATCCAGTCTAAGACCGATCGCCAACTTTGCCGCAATTTTGGCAATCGGATAACCGGTTGCTTTGCTAGCCAGAGCAGAGGAACGTGAAACCCGCGGATTCATCTCAATGACAACAATGCGGCCGGAATCCGGATCGACACCGAATTGGATGTTAGATCCGCCTGTGTCCACGCCGATAGCACGAATAATCTTGATGGAGGCATCGCGCAAGGACTGGTACTCTTTGTCGGTCAACGTTTGCACAGGCGCCACGGTAATTGAATCGCCGGTATGAATACCCATCGGATCAAAATTTTCAATCGAGCAAATTATGACCACGTTGTCGGCACAATCACGCATCACCTCTAACTCGATTTCTTTCCAACCAAGCACACTTTGTTCCATGAGAATCTCATGCACCGGGCTGGCGTTTAAACCTTGCAAGGCCATGTCTTCTAGCTCTTCCTGGTTATAGCAGATGCCACCACCGGCGCCACCAAGAGTAAAAGCCGGGCGGATGATAATCGGAAAACCGATCTGTTGAGCAATTTCTCTTACTTCGTGCATCGCATGGGCAGTGCCCGAATTCGGAACATCAAGACCAATCTCGAGCATTTTCGATTTAAATAGTTCACGATCCTCGGCTAGTTTGATCGCCTCCACCTTGGCCCCAATCAGCTCGACCCCGAACTCAGCCAATACACCGGCTTCAGCCAGTTCTACGGCGACATTAAGAGCTGTCTGGCCGCCCATTGTGGGCAACAGCGCCTGCGGGCGCTCCTTGGCGATGACTTTTGCCGCCACATCTTGACTGACCGGCTCAATATAAGTCCGGTCCGCCACCTCTGGGTCAGTCATAATCGTGGCTGGGTTGGAATTTATGAGAACGACTTCGTAACCTTCATCCCGTAAGGCTTTACATGCTTGGCTGCCGGAATAGTCAAATTCGCAGGCTTGACCGATGGTTATTGGTCCAGCGCCTAAAACCAGGATTTTTCGTATATCTTTCCGCTTGGGCACGAGTGGTGAGCTTCCTTTTCTCTGCACAGTTTACACGCCGGCCAGAGTCTTACAGAAGAGTCTTAAAAAAGAATGCTGCGAAAGTGTTTGCAGGAACAAATCATGATTTTTTGCGGCGAGAGTTTTAAAGCGCTAACGATCTTGGTATAGCTTTTTTATAAGACCTATGGGGGGTCGATTAACTAAACGGTCCTGGTCGGACAATGGCGCAGCCTTGAGGGAGGTCGCAGATTTGGTATCCGTCGCTATCGGCAATGATCTAAACGGCATTTTCAAGCCGGTCTTGGCGCTAGCCTTGGCCTTAACCATCTCAGCCTCTCCGGCTAAGGCCGACACGACACGTACCGATTACCCAGCCAAGCTGTTTGCCCCGGCACCGACCAGCATCTGGCTTGATCCGGCGGCCAAGCCAAAAGCGGTAGCCATCGCCATGCATGGTCTGGTGATGCACGGGGGCACTTATGACACTCTCGCTCGCCAGCTAGTCAAGCAAGGTTTTGTCGTCGCCGCTCCCGACATGCGCGGGTACGGTCACTGGCTGAGCCAAAAAGATAACGGCCAGAATAAAGCAGACGACTCAAAAGATGGGTTCGAGATTAGTTACGACGATAGCTATGCTGATCTGGCAGCCTTAGCCAAAAAATTAAAAGGACAATATCCTGATCTGCCTCTTTTCTTGATCGGTGAAAGTCTGGGCGCTGCCATGTCGTTACGCCTAGCGGCAACCGAGCCGGACGTAGTCGACGGTCTCGTCTTATCCAGCCCAGCCATTAAACGGCAGACGTTCCTTGGACCAGTGGTCGCTAAGTCACCCAATTTGCTAAAGCCTGGCGACCGATCAACGTCGCTCCATACATTAGAAAGTTTGCTTCAGAAGATCCCCAAATTATCGAAGGCATGCTCAAAGATCCTCTCGTGCGCAAAAAACTTTCCGCTCGTGACCTTTGGCATTCGCTGCAGGTGTTCAAGACCACGCTTGCCTACGCCAAAAATGTACCAAGCTCGATGCCTGTCTTGATCATCCAAGGCAGCAACGACCGTGTTGTCAAATCAAACGCCGTTGTTCAGCTCTTAAGCAGCTTGAAATCACAGGATCAAACCGTACGCTGGTTTAGCAACCGCGGCCATCTTTTGTTGGAGACAGACTTTGTTCAGCCAGACACCATGCTGATCGTAACTGGTTGGCTAAGGGAACACGCAACAGAATCCATTCCCGCCCAGATTGCTCACGTCAATAAGGACAAAGCAAAAGACCAGCCAATAACTAAGAGTATGTCCGACACACCTCAGAGCAGAATGGTTAGCGAAGAGCTCTTCGAATTAGATGCTGAGCCAGCTGAGGTCGCCAGTAAATAAGGAGAACAGCCTAGCTACTTCTGTTCAACTGGTTGGCTAAAATTAGTCGGCTGCTGTGCTTTGTCATGCCACTCGAATTTTTCGCCATGGCCATATCGGCCAGAGCCAGTTTGCGATTACCCAAATGACTGTAAGTATTGGCTCGCAATTTATAGAGATCGGGGTCGGTGGGGTCCATCGCTAGCGCATTATTGAAATCGCTGAGCGCCAGATCGTAGCGATTGATGGCCATGTAACACTGTCCCCGATGAAAATAAGCATCAACTCTTCTATTGCTCGCCGCAATTACTTGTGAAAGGTCAGCGATCGCTTCCTTGTAGCGGCGGTTATAAGCATACTGATGACCGCGCATATAAAGAAGATCCCGATTCCTTGGATTCTTAGCCAATTGCGCTGTGTACTGGTCGATCATTTGCGGACCAGAAGGCACTTCGTAATCGGAGTGTCGACGAAACGTAGGCGCTACCATCGGCGCGAAAGCAACAACGCCGATGATCAGTAAAACAAAAGCAAGCATGATTTTCGTCCACGTCTTGGCGGGACCTGAGGGTTGCTCGTTCGTCGGGTTCAGTTCGTTCATCTCTAGGCATTCCCTTCTACTGCTTTGCTGCTTTGCTGCTTTGCTGCGATTTTAATTCGCTTCTAATTCGATGTAATCGCCGCCAATTGATCTTTATACATTTGAGCGTATTCGACATAGTGTTGCCAGCCTTCAGTGACACGCGCTTGATCGGAGGCGGACAAAGTGCGCACAACTTTACCTGGCACACCCATAACTAGCGAGTTAGGTGGAATCTGGGTATTGGGAGCAACAACGGCGCCAGCAGCCACGAGAGAACCCCGCCCGACTAAAACGCCATCCAGAAGGATGACACCCATCGAAATCAAACACTCATCTTCTACTTTGCAGCCGTGCAAGATGGCCCCATGTCCAACTGTAATCCGCTCGCCCAGCAAAACTGGATGAACGTTTGTTACATGCAGAACGCAGCTATCCTGAATATTAGTTTCTCGTCCTATTTTGATGAAGTTTATGTCCGCACGAATGACTGTGTTGAACCAAACACTGACCTTTTCCGCCAGTTCTACTTGACCGATGATCGCAGCCGTCGGCGCAATGAATACCGTCGGATCGATTTTGGGGTGGGTGTTCTTATAGGGATAAAGCATGCAATAAGTGTAACCGGTCTCATAGTGCTGAGATTTCAAGCTGTAAAGGTGTTAAAATTAACATCTGGCTCGGAGGAGTACTAGATGATGCCCGTTTACGATCAGCCTATGCGCAAGTTGCTAGGAGTCTTGTCACCGACTATCTCGTGGCTTACAGAGAAAGGATCGGTTGATGTCAGCGCTGTGCCAGATAACCATATCGAGGCCATTAAGCAGCTGGAGCGCATCGGTGTCGTACACAAACGCAACAATCGCAGCTATGAGTTGCAAAAAATTAGACTGAAAAAGCTTCTCGGCAACCTGGGCATTGAAACTTTGGTGGCTACCGAACAGGTTGAGGAGTCCGAGCAACTAATTTCACTCGAGCCAGCTGTCACTGAGTTGAATTAGTCCCTTGGCTTTTGGAAGAGATCGTTGCTAGAACCTACAAGTCGCTCGAATGGGAGCGCCTGAAAAGCTTCCTTGTTGCTGAAGCTAACTGCCACGCGGGCCGAAGTTTATGCCGCGATCTGCCAGTTGCCTTAGATAAAGCGCAGTGTCAGCGTTTGCTCGATGAAACGCAAGAAGTCACAGACATGATTCAGGCCCGCACTGCTCTTGATGCTGCCGGCTTGCCGGTTTTGGATGAGACGTTCGAGCGTTTATCTCGCGGCGCAGCGTTGACTGCGCATGACTTTATCGAAGTCAAAACGATGCTCAAACTCTCCCAGAAAATGAAGTCAGGCATCAGTCTTCTTCCGCAAGAATCGTTTCCACGCATAACCGCCTACGATAAACGTCTTCACGCACTACCCGAGGCGATCAAAGCAATTGAACGGATAATTAATGACGACGGTGGTATTACCGACGATGCCAGCCCGATGCTTAAGCAACTAAGGCGGGAGGTGCAAAAATTACAAACTTCCATTCACCATGAATTGACTAAGATCATCCATTCTCCTTCGCATTCCAAAGCGCTACAAGAACCTATCTATACCCAGCGTAATGGACGTCATGTCTTGCCGGTGAATGCCGGCATGCGCAATGCCATTGTCGGCATTGTGCACGACAGCTCGGCCTCCGGTCTGACTGTGTATGTAGAGCCAATGGCCGTGGTGGAACTGGCCAACAACGTACGGCTAAAGGAAGCGGCAATCGAAAGAGAGATCGCCCGGATACTGGATGAACTAGCGCGACAGATGCAAACACATTGCCCGTTGTTTAGCGAAAATTATGCGGTAGTAGCCGAACTAGATGCGATTTCAGCTCGAGCCAGGCTCGGTCTAAAATTTAAGGGTAGTAAGCCTGAGATCGCCGACGAGCAGCTAATAGACTATAAACAAGCTCGTCATCCGCTGTTAGTTTTGCAGACCTCAATGAGCGAGGTTGTCCCCAATGATATTAATCTTGGTGGCAAATCCGGTGACAGTCAAACATTAGTGATCACCGGTCCAAATACCGGTGGCAAAACTGTTCTTCTCAAAACAGTAGGCATATTCGCCTTGATGCTCAGGGCTGGTCTGCTGCTGCCGGTAGCGCCGGGTTCAGTCGGTTGCATATTCACTCAGATATTCGCCGACATTGGCGATGAGCAATCTCTAGAACAAAATCTATCCACTTTTTCATCGCATATGCAAAACATCGTCCAGATCGTTTCAGGGCCGGTCCTGCCACACTCGTACTCCTTGATGAAATAGGGGCTGGCACCGATCCCAGAGAGGGAGCAGCCTTAGCCAAATCGGTACTGGAATATGTCACCACACGCGGTGCCATGACCATTGCCACCACTCATTTTAGCGAGTTGAAGACCCTGGCTTATGGCAATGCCAGTTTTGTCAACGGCAGTCTGGAGTTTGACGACATCTCTCTTAGCCCCACGTATCGTCTACGTCTTGGCGTGCCTGGTAGTTCGAAGGCCACCACCATCGCCAAAAGACTTGGCTTGCTGCAGGAGGTAGTCGCCCGAGCCAATGATCTTTTGCAAACGTCAGATCAGGATCTGCAAAGATCCATTAGCCAGTTGGAAGAGCGCATGCGCAACCTCGACGGCAAAGAAGAGGAATTGCAACAAGCGTTGCTCGAAGCCGAACAGGCGCAATCGGAATATGAAGCGAAAGAACTAGCACTGGCAGAGGAAAGAGACAGATCGAGAAACACCTTTGCCAAGGATTTAGAGTCTGAGTTTCAGACGACTAGAGACTACCTCCGGCATCTCATTGCTGATTTGCAAAAATCGCCGAGTATAGCCAAAGCTCAGCGCGTGCAAAAAGAGCTGGAATCGCTGCGAAAAGAGCTGGGCTGGATGGATGTTAGTTTTGCTGGGGGCGGCGTTGATAAGCAAGCCGGTCAGCACAAAGAGAGAATGAAAATTGATCCGAAAACTCTGGCTGCTGGACAGCCAGTGAGAATTCGCTCGCTCAATCAACGCGGTATCGTGCAAGAGCTGGTAGCAAAAAGCAGCAAAGATTCAGACGAGATGCTTGTCCTAGTGCAGGTGGGCAGCATCAAAATTAAACTGCCGGCTAGCGACATCGAGCTTTTACCGGATACGAGCGCCGGCCAAAAGCCTCCCGCCAAACGCGCTGGTCGCAGCCTAAGCTCGCACAGCGGATTAGTCGAACCGGCGCAGACTTCGGCAAAAAGAGATCCAGCTTCCAGCTGGACGCCAGGTGGTCGACAACAGCCGGGAATTGACGGGCCACATGTGTTTGTCAGGACGGCAGTGAATACGATTGACCTGCGCGGTCAAAGAGTGGACGAAGCAATCGCCAATCTCGAGCAATTTATCGACCACAGTGTCCTCAATGATCTCTCGCCGACAATGATTATTCATGGCCACGGCACAGGCGCTGTGCGGGATGCAGTCAGGCAGTATCTCGCCAGCAGCCGTTACAAAGCCACCTATCGCCCTGGCGAAAGTTATGAAGGCGGCAATGGGGTAACGATCGTCGAGCTCTAAAGTCAGCGTCAATGGTGGAATTACGAAGAAAGTTAATCTTGTCGGCTGCCGTTTGTTTTTCAGCATTGTGTCCAGAACTAGCCGCCTATGTGTATACACAGGCGGACGGACCCAGGACTGATCGTAATGTCAAGAGATTCAAACAGCTCAAAACCTAGACACTTACTAGTTTTCCTGGCAACCAACCAGGGAATGAATTACTAGGGCTTTATAGGTGCAAGCGCACCGCCTCGAGGTATCCGCGTCACATGTCTTCTCCCAATCCCATCTCAGACAACTTAGCTCAATCGGCACCAACCGTAGCTGAGGTCGCCCTGAAAAAGGCAAGCGACGGCGCCAACCAGAAGATGTTGGCGGAGACAACGGCCACATCGGCGCAGGCAGCACCAGTTGATGGCACGGGTCAAGACAAAGCAACGCAAATTATTCTGACAAAGAACCGAGAGCTCGGCGCAACTATTACCCAGGCAATCGCCAAGCTTGATTCAGCAAACGATTCAGTCAGCCTCGACCTGCAAATGCAGGACTTTGAGCTTCTGGCTCAGCGTCTGAGACAACAAGACAAGCAATACCAAACAGCATTTGCTGGCGCCAAAAACCCCGATCGCGCTGTCCGCAATGCTGTAGGTTCTCTGCAAAGGGGTGAAGCGAATTTCCGCGCTAATCTCTATCTCACCCTTTTGTACGAAGCAGCAAAGCATCCAGAGCTGGCTACCGAGTTGATTAAAGCAGCCAATAAGCAATTACCTGAGATCAACAAAATAGAGCCGAGTGTTCTTTTAGACGCGAAGTTTCAACAGTCTTTTGCCCAGCTGCGAGACAAGCTGCCTGCCGATCAGCAAGCAATAATCCAATCTATTCCTGGCGCTAGTCCTAGCGCCAGCGGTTCCACTGAGCAAACAACCAATGCCCAAGGGGTCAGACTGGTGGAAGCAGAATATCAAGTTGGCACGCAAGAGATAGCGCAAAATCAACAACAACAGAATACGACGCAGCAAGATCAAACTTTTGACAGCAGCCCGGGTAGCCAACCACCGGTAATAAAACGGCCGGTTCCGGCAGAGACTCCCGACGCGGCGGCATCCGATTCTGCACCGCCGGCGACACCAGTGGTAGCGCCGGAGAAACAGCCGGCGTCAAATAACCAAAAGCCCGGTGACAATAGCGCGAAAGCAGATTCAACTCATTCTAACTTTGCAAAAGTCGGTGACCTCTCGGATGCGGATAAGGACAAAGTTCTAAACGCATTTGGAGACATGTACGTAAAAATGACCAAGACCAAAGCTCCACCCGATTTTATCAATCAGATTTTAGATCTGGATGATGACAAACTACAACAAGCTCAACTGGCTCAGCTTGCACCAGGACAAACACCAACGCCAGCAGTCAAAAATGCCTACCTGGCGCTGCATGACTTCCAACAGTTCTGTCACGATCACAATTTAAATGTGCACGACGCAATGTTCTGGTCCTATAAAACTATAAGTGAGGCGATCAAACACAACGATATTGTCCAGAACAGAGACGACCTGCTCGATGCCCAAGACGACGTAAGCCGCGCCGACGCGCTGTATAACGAGAAAAACAAAAAAGACGTCGATCAGAAATTGCAACAAGCGATTAATAAACTGAAAGCCGACGAAGATCAGTTGGTCAGTCACAAAAACGATCCGGTACAAAAGGCCAAGGATGCCAATGCCCTTTTGTCTGATTACGAACAGATGAGAGTCCAACTCAGTTTGATGCTTGGTCCATCTGGAATGAGACAGGTATTAGCCCAAGCGTATTTTATAAGCGGGGACAAGTCAGATACCGTTCTCGACAACTTGAAAGAATCGGTCAAAAAAGGCGAGCTGGTCGATCGACAGCTTGTCGAACAAGCTCTCAAAGTACAGCTTCGCTTGAGTAAGCTGGATCAAAGCGCCTTTCCCAATAAAGACTCATACGACCAGTTCAAAAAGACAGTAGGCAGCGAGCAAGAAGCGCTCACTGTGATCGATCCCCGCTATCAATCTCAAAAGATGTTGGCGGATTTCTACATTTCTAAGAAGCAATATCAAGAAGCCTACACAGCGCTCAGTAATGCTGGCCAAATCGCCCATGAGGAGAAGGGCTGGGGCCAAGCGATATGGTCAACGATCCATATTTCATCGCCCAGAGAGATGCGTTGCTGTCATCAGGTCAACTAACTCCACAGCAGCGAGAGCAGCTAGACCCTCAAGAAGGCGACCAAAAAGATACGAGGCGAAAAATTATAGGCGGTGTTGCTCTGGGCACGGCAATCGTAGCAGGGTATGTGGCTCCAGCATTAAGAGGGCTCGGGGCCGAAGCCTTGGAAAAGACACTCGCCAAAGAAGGACTGGAGAAGGCAGTTCAAGAGCAGATGACACATGGTTCGGATGCCGACGCAATCAAAAAGGCGATCGAAAGCGATCCAGCGAAAATGGGAAACATCACTGAGGCAGCAAAGACCGAGGCCCAGAAGCAATTAAACCTGGCTCGCTATAAACAGCTCGGCATGTTGGGCGGTGGTACTTTAGGCGCACTGGGAGGCGTCGGTTATGACATTCACAAAGGTGACCACGATCCCCAAGAATTGCTGCATACCGGCCTCTGGGCAGTCAGTGGACCAGCTGCCGTCCTTGGCTTTCAGAAAGCCGCTGATTATGCAGCCAATGGCCTGCCATTTTTGCGCAATCGGGCGAACGCTGTCTTCGAAAACTGGAACGAGCATGAATTGATGAAGTACACCCAAAGAGTGCTCGGTGAAAAAGAGATGACAGCAGGCCAGTATGTCAGCTACTGGGAAGGTAAAGGAGTAAGCCGAGCCAAGCTAGGTAAACTCGGGCAGTTGACGCAAGGAAACCCGCTCGAAATTGACGGCAGAAAAGTCGATTGGAATACCAAATTGCTAGACGAGCATGGCAACCTTTGCGATCCCAATTACGCCAAGCTGATCGACAAGACCCCCCGGGAATTAGCCGGTATCGCTCTAACCTCCTTTAAAGACAGCCCGAAAGAATATGAGCTGATGACTCGCGTTCTGCAGGAAGCGAAGTTAAAGTTTCCCAAGCCGAATATGACCAAGGCAGAAGTCGTAGCTTACATCGCTGATCAAACAAAGACAACGACAGACGATGTGCTCAAAAAATATCCTGCCTGGAACAAGATCGGCGACAAGGAAGTTGTCGTCCAAGACTATAAGCTGGTCGACCGTCTCAATCGCGTTTTACCAAAGCGAGACATGAATAGAGATGAGTTTCTCCAATTCCTTCGAAACACCGGCCGAGATACAGCAAAAGCCGAACAATGGCTGAGTAAAAATGCAGTAAAGGCTGGTGATCCGGTGATTGTCGATGGAGACATCGCCCCGAAACTGAAAAGGCCTTTTGTTGATCAAGCAGTGAAACTTTCTTGGAAAGCCAATCCAATTTATAGCTGTAACCCTGCTATTTCTATGGCCAACTTCCAAGATGGTGCAATGCCCGCTGCCAGAAAGCTTGGTTTAGAAGTACAAAACGGCCTCGTACAAATCAGAAACGTCCATCAACAGCTGACCGCCGGAGAGCTCGCGAACTGGCTGGAAACAACCGGCAAAATCAAAAATCCGTGGGAAACAATTCCGGAACTGGGAAAACTCAAATCAGCACCGGGAACAGTCGTCCTCGATTACACCGGCAGCAGTGGTTTCCGTAATACTGCCGTGTTCAATCAACTGGAGCGTTTGAAGCTCACCGATGCTCAGCGAGCGATCACTTTCTCCGGACTACATGTGACACGCGAGCCATTCGCAGCAGCGATACCATCAATACCGTCGAGCCCGTCTTGGGCTTTGAATTTGTCTACTACTCCCTTGAAATTGGGATTAGGCACTGTTCGTAGGGTTGTTAACGCAGCAGATGGTGCTGTAGGAAGAATGGATGATCTCCTGAACAATACTGAAAATGGCATTGGAAGTCTAGCCCGGACTAATTTCGGAGCCGCGCCGGTGGATGTAGTCAACGGATCGCCGGAGAGTATTGAAAGAGCGCTAAGGGCTAAGATCATTGCTCATGATCTCCTCTCAGGCTCAATGTGGCCGTTCACCGAGAAAGCAGTATTGCAGCGGATAGCCAAAGACTTCGGTAACAACGGTGATTTGACTAAAGGGCAGTTGATCAACGCCGCGAAAGGTGGTGGCTTGACCAATAACGATTTGCAATGGCTGCAAACAAATGTCATTGGGGACAACAACACTTTGATCATGAAAGGCGGAGAAGTAAATCCGGACTTGAAAGTCAGAGACGCCAATGGCCAAGTAGTTGGTCCCAACGATCCGACATTCTCCATCAATCATTTCACCAATGCTGAAAATGCCGACATGCTTGCCCGGATTTTGGGATCGACGGCAAAAGACAACGACCTCCTGGACAAGCTTGCTAAGAGGTACGGCAAGGCAACGCCAGACAGTAAGCCTAACCTGACCGTTGGCGATCTGAGAAACTTGGCAGCAAGCGGCCAGAATCCGCTAAGCGGTCTTGATCCTAACTCTTTGCCCGGACTCTCTTCTTTGCCGCCAGAGACACCACTAGTGAAAGATGGCAAAGTTGTATTCAAAGGTAAGCTGGGACTAAGTGAAGTACAAAGCAAAGCAATTGAGGGACAATTGGCTGACCAAGATCCACCCAAGGTGCTAACTAGAGCCTGGCGCGGTGTTAACTATTTGTGGCAGGTACACTCAAACGTTTTTTCTGGAGCTCGCGGTATTGCTAGTGGTGCGCTGAACACTACTGATATAGCAAGCGCCAGCGCCTCTGATTTGACTAAAGCAGTGCATGCCAGAGCAGTACCGCCCAAACTAGTAGGTTTCACCGGTGGTGTGTATGCGCCAGCAGCCGCAGCTGCTTTGGCCTTCCCAGGTTCCGAATTTAATCAACAAAAATCACGGAGCGAAGCGCTTGGCGATGTTTTCATTCCGGATTCAGGCAAGGCCCTGGCCAATGGCAATTATCTCGGCGCAGCCGGCTCTGCCTTCAGCGAAGTGATGGTTCTTGATTTCGGAGCCGGCACGTATGGATCGGCCAAGCTTGCAGCGAGCAATGTGCCGCTCTTCCGAGAATTCGGTGCCGGCCTGGTCGGTCAACGGCTAACGCTCGGTTCAAACTTGTCACTGGTTGGACCGGCTTTGGGCGCCGCCGCCAAAGGCACGGTTAAAGCAGGCTCTTACGCAGACGCCAAGCTTGACAAATCCAGCCACTACCGAGCAGTCAAGCAAAAGATAGGCGATAAAGTCAACGGCTGGTTACAGGGCAAGCCTAACTACACACTGCCGCCCTGGGCCCAAACGATCGAAAATGGCGGCACAGTGCAGCCAACTCAACCAAACGATACCCCGCCGGTCAACAACCGCCAGCCCGAACAACCGCAAAATCCCCCAGAGCAGCCGCAGCAGCCAGCACAGCCTACGCCTGGTCCCGATAACAAGCCAGCCTGGCAAAAGGCGCTGGATGCAGCCGGAGACGCGCAGCAATAATCTCGCCACGACCAGGCCTTCGGCAGATTAAATTGTCCAGAAACAGCCGCTAAATGTATATAAGCCGTTGTCAGCACCCCGCTAGCGGCGTTAAAGCATCCAATGGCCAATCCTCAAGATACAGTACCAGCCCCGAGATCGTCAGATGGGCATCACGAAATTCCCGGACAAAAGCCAGGTGCGGGTGACAATCGTCTGCAGGCTCAAGCCAATAACATCCGTTTCAGCAGCAAGTCCAAGAATGCAGATGTGGCTAGCCCGCTTACGACGCTCAAATTTGATGACCATGTAGCTCAGGCTGCCACGCAAGACGATAACTTCCTGGCTGGCACCTGCATCATATTCGCTCGTTCAATGAAAGCTGCCGATGCCGGCGTCGATTGGGCGAAAAGCCATCCAACCGATAAAGACGCAAAGGCAGTACTGCAAACGACCAAAGACGCGCGTATGCATTACGTTCAGTTCTTGCTGAAAAATAGCATGCTTACAGAGGCCCAAGTTTATCTGGAAAAAATCAATGCTGATACGCCTGATCTGGCGGAGAACGACCCGAACTACAAAAAGGCGTCCGATCAATATGCAAAACGGACAATCTTCGGTTTTGATTTAAGCGACCAGGAACAAAGCATTGTTGACGCTATGGGCGTGAACTCCAGGAATTTTCCCAACGCTGAAAAGAACATCCAAGATTTACTGCCCAAGCTCCAAGGACTCGTCGATGGCATGCGCATGGCAGAGAGCGATATCCCGGTAGAGCTCAAGCGTATTGCCAAGGAACGGGCCACAGCCACTGATGCCGAAAGGCAAAGGCTGGATAAAGAGGCGAGCAATTTAGATCTGATCCAGAGCGAAATCAAAGTACAAAAGCCCAAATACGCAGCCGAGCTGGCCGTTACCAAATACCATGCCGCTCTTGTTTTTAAAGACGTTCAGGATCTGGGTCGGGAGCATGCATATTTAACGGCCGCAAAGTTAGATGACCCCAACATCGTCGCTAAAGTCAACGCCCTGGCTTTGCGCGAAAACCCCACCGTCAAGAACTACTACGATGGTTTGCTGACAGAATCGCAAGTACCAGGCTGGTGGAAAAGGAACTGGAAAACAGTCGTAGACACCGGCATCTTTGTCGGTGCAGCACTTGTCACAGCCTGGACCCTCGGTGCCAGCTCTGAGATCACTCTGCCAATGATGGCTGCCACCTGGGGCGGCACAATATTCTGGGGCGGCGCCACATACGCCAGCGCTAAGAGCTATTTTGAAGGGCCGCAGAATGTAACCTGGGATGACTATTACCACGGCATGTTTACAGCCGAAACAGGCGAGCTGATAGGTGTCGCTGGCCCAGTATTGGACGGGCTAGGAACGGCAGCATCAGAGTCCGGCAACGCGCTTATTCGCGGCATTGGCAAATCTCTTCAATATGGCTCAAGAGTAATTGGCCCATCAAAAACCACAGCGAAGTCGACAAGCCTCGCCAGAACTTCGCTGACGGTGGTTAGAAATTCAGCCTTGACTGCAACTGCTGGAACAAGCGGTTGGATGGCCTACGAGGTACATGATGGTTACTCCTTTGCGGACGCCGCTAGACGCGCCCCCGCTCACTTCGGCGAGATATTTGCGGTGAGTGCGGCAGTGCAAACAATGAAAGTGCCAATGGTGAAAGAACTGCCGAAAATGATCGGTGAGAAATATGTCGTGAGCAGCTCAGCCGCTGCCGCCGGGGCCAAGCATTTGTATAAATTTGGCACAGGCAGTGAATCCGCCTCTGAAGCCGGCACTAATTTCCTTGGTGATTTTGCATCTTATACAGGCGATTTCGCCTTTTTCAAACATGGCCAGACTTCAGTCGTTGAGGGCATTGCTAAAGGCAAGCCTGTAAGATTCATGGGCTTTTTCAGCCAGCCGATAACCTCACCGAGTTTGGCAGTGATGGGTGGATTAGGAGATACAATCGGCTTCCGGACTGCAACAGAGATGCTTGGCGGAGTCGAAGACAAAATCGGTCCTCGAATTGATCTGGGATTCATCGAATATCGCCCGACAAATGTACCACTCGATTGGAACAGACCAAATGAGCGAAGACTGATCGAAGAAAATGCTGCCGATCAAGTGACTCTCAATTATATGAATGACGATTCGCAGCCACCCAAATAGGGTCAATCCGAAGAAGCCAATATCCTATACTTAAGCAATGCTCGCTCTTTCAGTCGTCATTCCGGCCTATAACGAAGAAAAGCGCCTGGAGAGGACGCTGACATCAATTCATTCCTATTTAGTCGAACGCGGCGGCAGCTTTGAGATTATCGTTGTCAACGATGGCAGTAAAGACGATACCATTGGCGTGGTCACGACATTCGCTAAGCACAATGCGGGCGTCAGGCTCATCTCTTACACCGCCAATCAGGGCAAAGGGCACGCCGTTAGAGCAGGCGTGCTGGCAGCCCGTGGTGAGAAGATTTTGTTTGATGATGCCGATGGCAGCTCGCCAATCGAAGAGCTGGAGAGGCTGGAAGCGGCTCTGAACAATGGTGCATCTGTGGTCATTGGCTCGCGAGCTAAACCCGATCCAACCAGGAAAGTGCACGCTCTCGCCCACCGAAAATTTATCGGCAACTCATTCAACACCATTGTCAATGCCCTTGTCTTGGGCGATATATATGACACTCAATGCGGCTTCAAACTGTTCACCAGCAAAGCTGCCCGAGACATATTCTCAGTAGCAGTGGAAAATGGTTTCGCCTTTGATGTAGAAATTCTGTGCATTGCTAAAATGCGCGGGTATAAAACTGCTGAGGTAGCGATTAACTGGTCGAATGTGGCAGGCTCCAAGATCAATGTTTGGACCGACTCGCTGAAAATGTTCGCTCAAGTAGTTAGAATCTCCTCACGAGCGCGACTGGGAAAATATAAACAACTAAATGCCCACCCCAGCAAACAACACTGACAATCCAGCGTGGGCTAAGGCGTTGCCGGACATTGGCGACGTCATTTTTATATTCCTACTGGTAATTATGCTCGGCTTGCGGCCGAGTTATGTATTTGGTGACGGCTCCACTGGTTGGCATATTTTTACCGGTCAGTACATCTTAGAACACCATCTTATTCCGCATGCAGACATAATTTCATACACCCATCCTGGCCAGCCGTGGGTAGCTTATGAATGGCTTTCGGACCTGTTGATGGCCTGTATTTATCAACTTGGTGGCATGAAACTTTTAGCTGTCGCCGTCGCCGCAGCGATCGCCTTTCTCTTTTTGCTCCTCTATGAACGCTGCCGGCGCCAGGAACACTGTCACTTTCTCACCACCCTATTCCTGACCGTGCTCGGTTCCCTCGCCTCGTCTGTACACTGGCTGGCTAGGCCGCATATATTCACCTTTTTTGGCGTCTATTTGTTTTCGACCAAACTCGAAGATCGGTATAAGGGCACCATCAGCGGTGTCAGATTCTATCTGCCGTTAGCACTGTTTATGCTCATTTGGGTAAATAGTCATCCGGCATTTCTCATCGGCTTCGTGCTCATCGCCATTTATCTTTTCGCCAGCCTTGTTGGCTTAGCTATGTTTGCCGATAGCGAAAGTCGTCATCAATATCTTTTCAGAGCGCGCGACTTCTCCATAGTCATGCTGATCACAGCAGCGACCACTTTGGCCAATCCGTATGGTGTCAAGCTCTATGAATATATCCGCCATTATCTGAAAGGCAATGCAGTTCTTCAAGCGACGATCGAGTATCAGTCGCCGGTCTTTCACGGTGATTTTAGTCCGGCTTGCCTGGAAATATTGTTCGCCATGTTCATTCTTGCGCTGGCTCTGAGTGCCAAGCGATTGACGTTGCCACGCCTTTTAACTTGTCTCCTTTTTGCTCATTTGGCGTTAACCGGCATCAGACACATACCGTTGTTTGTCATCGTGTTACTGCCAGCAATTGCTGAGCTCTTTTCCAAAGTAAAACCAATAACGTCAGCAGCGATCAGCGATTCAGCCGATCAGCCAGTCCCCATCTTAAATAAAGTCTGGCGATTCATCGTCGCTAAATTAAACGAGGTTGGCGATGGATTCAATGAAAATGAGGCGCTTTGCCAGATGCATGTGGTGCCGATGGCCGCCGTCGGTCTGCTTTCGCTGGCTGCGATTTTCTGGGGCGGCAACTATGGGCTAGGCCAATTGACTTCGGACTTTGACGAGGCAGACAAGCCAACTAAAACACTCGTTTACTTAATCGACAAAGAGCAGAAGGGCGAGTTAAAACCAGAATCAGGATTCAACTACGACAACTGGGGCGGCTACATCCGCTTCAAAATGCACAATCTCAATCTCAACCACGATCCAAATTTGGAGAAGGGCGTATTTATTGATGATCGAGCGGATTTCTACGGCGAGCCTTTCTATTTAGAGTATGCGGCGGCCAGCCAGACTCAGCCAAACTGCCACAGCGTTCTCGATAAGTACAAAATTAACTGGATTCTCTTTCCGTCAAACAGCCGTTTGGCGGAAAAACTAAGAGCCGATCCGGATTGGGCAGTAGCCTGCCAGGATCCTGGCTCATATCTGATTGTCCGCAAGCACCCGCTCTAGAGAAACCAGGTGGTTGTCGCTGAAGAGTCGCCGCTGGCCCAGTCATTAGCCCCGTCTATGGCGGATTTGCGCTTCTGCAGTGGTATAGCGAAAATGACCACTGCCGCTATCCCAATAATCGCTGCCACCTCTGACAGCCAGAGCATCCAGTTTATTTCCAGGTAATGGTCGCTAGTCCCGACTGCCTTGGACAGGGCTGATGTGCTCCACAGCGGGCGGAAACCGGCGCCAGTATAGATTTTGAGTTCGTCTCCAGTTTTAAACGCCGACACCTCGTTCCAGGGCGGCAAGAGAAGTACCAGCAGAGTAAAAACTACGGCAATGATCAGACAAAACTGTTGACGTGAATTCATCAGTATAAAGTCTCATAGACTTATGAAAATCATGTGAAAGTTTAATGTAGAATACCCAGCCGGACGGCTATTAGGGGTCTAAGAGGAAGGCACCGCCTGCGGTGCACCAGCCTTCTGCAGCGGGTAGACAAGATCGTGTACCGGCTTGTCCAGTTCTTGCGGATAAGTTTCTCCCAGAAGCTTATAGACGTTCTGCAGCCTCAATCTGAATTGTTGGTCAAACATTGCGTCGTGTTCAGAATTATTCGGCTCTCCAAACCACCAGAACCAATCGCTCCCCTCTGCGGCATATATTTCTTCCCAGGCCTTGCTCTTAACTTCGCTGCTGAACTTCTTTCTCTTCGTCTGATCGACGAGAAAGTCGCGAGTGCGCCCCAGAAGATCCCAGGCCTTATTTTTCATCGGATCGCCGATCCAGATATGATAGTCGGCATTTATCCAAGATCCACAGTGAATGTTATGAAGTTGAGCAGTCGGCGGATTTCGCTTCAAATAGTCGTCAACCGTACAAACGTTCAGCGTATTATCCTCAGACAACCTTCTGTACAATTCGCGTAAGAATGGATTTCCATCCTGCTCGTATGTCTCCCAACAGTTCTCGCCATCTAGAGCTATGACAATCACACCTTCGCGAAGCCAGTTAAACAATCTCTGCTGTACATGCTTGACACGCATGTACAAAGAAGTAGCCGCTTCCGCCGCTGCTCTGCCACCGTAAGAAAAGCTGATTTCATTGGACAAGACAACCTCGCGAAAAAAGAGCGCTATCTGCTCATCACCGACAGTGAGCTGATATGGTTGGCAGATTAATTCCGCGCTGTTCAAATTGCCATGTTCATCGCGAATGATACCAGTCTCAATTGTCCTACTTAACAGAGCCTCATCGAGAACCACCCATTCGATTCCGTTTTGGGCGATCAACTCCAAAGCAGCCGGACTGACAGAAAGCTCAGACGGCCACATTCCACGAGGCTTACAGCCAAGTTTCTTTTCATACAAAGCGATGCCGCTCGCTAATTGATGTTGCGCATCCTGGCGGTGGAAGAAGAGCCTTTCCGGTAGCGCCGTATATGGATCAGCCAATCGTGCTGTATTTGTATCAATCAGCAATGGCAGAATCGGATGATAATAAGGGCTGGTTATCACTTCGATATGTCCGCTTTCTTGCATCTCACGATAGGCAGGGAGCGTCTCGCGGATCAATCGTCGCTGAACCTCAATGATCGACTCTCGCTGGTTCTGTGTATAGCCTCGCTCTTGTTTAATAAGATCTCGTAATTCGGCGATCTGCCGGTAATAGAGCGGATCAAACCAAGCGAGATTCATCCAGGCCGCCATATCTGCGAATTCCTGATTGGTAAATGAATCAATAATCGCTTGGTGGCTATGACCTAAGCGAAGATGCTTCTGGCGGCGCGAGTATAGATCAAAATAGTATGGATGCGGTTTGATTTGCCGCTCGAGATTGGCATGAAATGACTCCTGCAATATGTAGAGTTTGTCCGCCTCAGTGTATTCAGATTCGTCTTTGCAGGTGAGCAGCAACTGTTCATCCACAGCCCCATTCGTAGCATAATCATCCAATTGTTCAATCAAAGACGGCACAAGATTGAACGTCTGCCGAATCCTGGGAAACTCTTTGAGAACCAGCACCATGTCTAAATAGTCTTTGATAGCATGCAAGCGTACCCAAGGCATCAAGTACTTGCCGGTCAACCGGTCTTTATATAGTGGCTGATGCATGTGCCAAACGAAACACACTGAAAGTCGCTCAGACAAAATTCAACCTCGCTCGCCTTGTAATGATCATTCCGCTACCGTGTCCTCAGCGTATTCTGAGTATGCTGACTTGACTGTGGAGAATTCTTTGAGAATAGCGACCAGTCGATCATGAATGAGAGAGTTAGTTGCTAGAATGTGCCCTTTGGAAAAATCAAGTTTGCCACCGATCAGATTAGTGTTATGTCCGCCTGCCTCCCGCACAATAAGGCTGCCAGCGGCAACGTCCCAAGGCGACAATTTCATCTCCCAAAATCCATCTAACCGGCCACAAGCAACGAAGCACAAGTCTAGTGCGGCAGCACCATCTCGTCTCACGCCGTGCGATAGATGGGTGATTTGCTGAAATGGCTCCATATTGTTCGGAACAGCCGTGGCAGTATCTGAAGGAAAACCGGTTGCTAGAAGGCTCTCAGCAATCTCATTGATCTTCGATACGTGAATTGGCTCCCCATTGAGGAATGCGCCCCGACCTCTGCGAGCCGAAAAAAATTCATCTGAAACTGGATTATAAACCACGCCGACTTGCATTTCTTCGTCCACCTCTAAACCGATGGAAACACAAAAGAACGGATAAGTGTGCGTGAAATTGGTCGTTCCGTCAAGAGGATCAATTAGCCATCTGGCCCGAGAGCTTTTCAGGACGCCGCCGCCTTCTTCGGACAATGTCGAGTCATTCGGAAAGTCGCGTTTGAGAATGTTCAAAATGATCTCTTCGGCACCTCTGTCCACATCGGTGACGATGTTGTACGCGCTCTTGTAATCGATGCGTTTTATGTGGCCAAGCCGCTGCTTAATGTATTGTCCAGCTTCTCGCGCTGCAAAGAAGGCCGTTTCTTCCGCCTTATCAATGTCCATTAGTTCTCATCTTATTGCCGCTCCGGCGCCTTCACTGCTCGTCATTCTGTTTTGCATAGTGTACTAACAAATGAGCGTTCAGCAGCAAACAAGAGCAGCACGTAAATCACTGCCGGAATTTTCGCTAGCCGGGCAAGTGATTTCCGCAGCGTCGCCGCTTATGCCGACTAAACATTTTTGTTTAATGCATTCTTGCCGGCTAGATAATGGAAAAGCTCCGAATAGCTCACTGGGGAAGCGATCTGCACACCGACCTGGATTTCTCGCTTCATATTAAATTTAAACAAATTCGTTCAAATCGCTTAGGCTCCTGCCAACGGGCATGCATTCCATAGCTGCTTGGATCAGATGAGATATACAACTGAGATATACAATCAGGGAGGCGACTATCGTCTGGGTTGCACCATATGTGGTATCGTTTTTCTGTCTTTAGAGCGCGTCAGAGAATAATCGAGCGAGAATCGACAAAGTCGAAAACCAATTAGACTAGGTTAATCTGTAATGAATCAACGTTGGTATTTCGTGTATCTCCCACTTATACTCAGCAAATCCTCTTGGATACGATTAGAATAGCAACTCATTAGTGGGAGTTTGCAGCATGCACGGCGGCTTTGGCGGAGGTGGCTTTGGACACGACGGCGGTGGCTTTGCCCATGCCGGTTATGGCCACGACAGCGGCGGTCATAACCAGACTCACGGCAGTTTCACCGACGGCCACCACGAACACAGCGCCGTTCACGGACATGCCGGCAGCGGCCACGACGGCGTCCAACAGGGCGGCACGCTTCTCAGCCATCTCACCAGTCTAGTTCACAACGGCCAGGGATTCCTGGGCCATATTGCCCAGGCTATTAGTGGACACCAGCCAACCCAGGCCACGCACGGATATAGCACAGCCAATAACCATCCTTATGACGTGCCCAACTGGACACAAGTGATGGGTAGTGAAAAGCCGGATGAGAACAACGGCGGCAACTGGCAACAGCGCCTGAAATCTAGCCCGGCAGCCAAGCTATGGCTGCTTATCGGTGGCTTAGCCTTGTGGGCAATAATTGTCCATTTCATTCACAAGAATGACCCCGATTCCGGTTCACACATCGTCGACAACGCTGTCTGGAAGCATGAGTTGACAGCTGCCGACCCGCGGATGACGGCCGGAACACCCTCTGAAAGCCAATTCCAATTATCCTCGGCACCATTCACATCACAAGCAGGGACTATTCCAGCGCTTGCCGGTGCAGGCAGCTTAGAGGCCACCGCGGAGGCATTCGGCAGTCCACGAGAGATCGATCAAAGCGAGTACAGTATTCCGCCAACAGCAATGGCCAGCGCTCCTTACTCGGCTGCTGCAGCACAGGCAGATGTAAGCGCCGATACGCCGCTAAGTCAAAGTACTAGCAATCCCAGCAATCCATTTTCGGCCTTTTCGGCCGTTTCGGCCTTTGGCGCAGCCAATTCTAACCAGACAGATGTCGGCGCGGTCACCACCGTGCTCAGTTCTCCATCAAATGCCGCCGTTTCGACTTTTTCCAAACCCCATTCTTTTGCATCTAGAACTAGCATCTCGGAAATGAATGCGATTCCGCCACCGCCTTCCAGATTGCTGCCGCCGCCACCGCCGACGGTGACACTCGGATCACAACTGGTGCCGCCACCACCGCCTGTCGCCGTGACTGATTTGTCAGCGATCGCCTCTGAATCCGACCAATCAGAACACAGTGTTATGCGTGGCTCGAGAAAGCGCATAGTGACAGATCGATAGAACTGATCGATAGAACTGATCGGCTGAACTTATTCCGATGATCTAAGCGATGCCAGGCATTTCTGCATCTCCTGCATCGGCATCAAGTCGCCCCGCTTGGAGGCCACAGCAATGCCTTGTTCATAGACTTCCATCGCCTTATCCGCCTGACTGAGCCTTTCGAACGCAGCGCCCAAAGAGAGATAGGCAACTGTATAACTGGGCTTCAGTTTAATTGCTTTCTCCAAAAACGGAACCGCCCTCTCAAATTCACCAAGAGCGACATAGCAATCGCCAACTCCATAATTAGCCAGCAGATCGTCATCGTCAAGCTCCAGCACCTCTTTGAACATTGACAGCCGATCAGATAACGCCTCTTCTTCTTCCCGCTTCTTTGTCACTTCCTGCATCTCAGCGCGAGCCGCCTGAGCTGCGATTTTCATACGGATGCTCATCGAAGTCGCTTTTTCTTCTTCAGCTTCTTGTTTCTTTCCTTGCTCCATGTAAAAAACCGAGAGATTAGTGTGAGCCATCACTGAGTCTGGATTTAGCTCGGACAATCTCTGCATCATCGAAATCGCTTCATCCAATCGTCCTCTTCTGGATAAAATGACACCCAGTGCCTCGTACGCATCCTCAAAGAACGGATTCAATTCTAGTGCCTCACGTAAAAGAGAGACTGACCGTGTTGAATCCACATCGCCCTTGTTCTCTGCTTCCCCGGCAAATAATTGCAACGCTTGTTCATAGATTTGCTTAGCCCGTTGAGCAGCTGTTTGAGCTCGATAGAAAGGCAACGAACTGGTTGTGATTTCGTATGCTTGGCCGTCGATCTGGACTTTGTGCTTTTGATCAGGAACGCGAAAATCTCGTTTGACAAAAGCCAGAGCGATCGTTCGATTAAGCCTTGTGGAAAATACATTGCTTCTTAACCAAGCGATCTCTTCTTCTCCAAGGTGGATTTTGGTATCACATGGAAAATGTAAATGATCGCCTTCGGCAAAGAGTAGTCCCATCAATCCACGGGTTGGTGCTCCCTGGCTTTTTACTCTGGCCAAAACCTCTTGTCCCAAAAAACAGCCCTTGCTGAAGCTGCAGGCATCATGTTCCAGACCTGTCTCCGGTAGAAAATTGTCTTGCGAAAAGTCTATGCCGAACAACGGCAACCCAGCCTCGACACGCGCCACTTCGAGCTCGTCGGCGCTGATCTTCTCAAGACCACATCGGACACAGGCTTGCATGAAACTCTCGCGGAACGCCTCTCGATCTGATTTTGTCACCCAGAGCAAGTAGCCTTCCTCGCCCGTGCAAGTGTGCTTCAGAACATGTACCGGACAATGCCACAGGTTAACATCGGATAAACTCTGGGCAAACACTTCCAGCCGGCTGGGACCGACAAAACCTGAGTTGATCAGTCGCTTCGCTCGCGGTCCCTCAACGGCAAAGAATGTGCCGGTATGTGTCAAGTCCAGAAACTCAACTTTGTCGGCGAAACGGTATGCCTCGAGATGTTCGAGTATCAGTGGAATTTGATTTCTCTGAGAGAGGATGCGATAGGAGTCGTGCTTACGAAAGAGCTGAAAATACGCCTGTATATGCGCCTTACGATCTAGTAAACAGGAATTCTGACTTTCACATTCTGCCAATTTAGATAGATCATTTGTCGTTTGCGCTTGCAAAAAGCTCTCAGCATCCGGACCATAAACCTCAATCAGGCCATAGCTATCAGCCTCGAAGAAGCCACCGATTTCGCGGATCCTGGACAAATCGATTTTAGCCCTGGTAGTCTCAACCATGTCTAACTCAATGTCGCTTGCCAAAGGTCTGCCGCACAAGACCACGTCAGATCATCGATCAAGACAGACCCGATTGCAATGCTTCTGAATTGTCTGTGGCCATACTTGCCATAATAAAGATGGCCATGGCAACTGAGCTTAGACTGAAAAAGACGAGCCGCAGCCGCAAGAGTTTTTGGCTTGCGGATTTTTGATCACAAATCCTTTGCCCTCTAGCCCAGCTTGATAATCAAGCATCGTTCCTTTCAAATAAATGGCGCTCTTCGGATCGACAAACACTTTAACCCCGTGCGCTTCAGTCACGTGATCATTTTCCTGCGCGTTATCGAAACTAAGCCCATAGGACATGCCTGAACAACCGCCGCCGCGAATCTCCAGACGGAGTCCAGTCTTGCCGGGCTCCTCAAGTAGCAATTTCTTCACCTGGTCGGCTGCTGCTTCGGTAACAGAGACTACGGTCGGGGTTTTGGTTGTCGCTTCACTCATATGGAATCCTCTTTGCAGTATTAAAGCCAGAGAAATGCTGCTTTATAGACTGTTTCCTCTGTTAATTTAACACAACGGTTCGGCTTGGGCGAACGGCAGTAACTATTTTTTAGTGTTGCTTGTCTGGATATTCACCGCTCATGGGTCTTATGGGCGCTTTTTGCTAATATAAATACTCTTTAGAAAACCGACGAAGAGTTCAACTCAATGGCCGGTTGGCAATGGTTCCAATGGCTCATGCCGAGGATCAATGTCGACATGATACGCTTAGCCGGCTTAAGCGGAAGAGGTAATCAGGTAGTTGTCCATTAACGCTACAAGGATTTCCCTGGCGATCCGCAGTAGATTGTGGAGACTGAGGTCGCTAGTTACTCGACGTCAGATAATCGACAAGTATCTGCGCGATCATAGCCCAGCTAAGCTGCAGATCGGAACTGGTAGCATTCTTTTACCTGGCTGGTTGAATACCGATTTCACGGCAGACTCGCCGGAGATTGTCTTTCTCGATGCTACCAAGCGGTTTCCTTTCCAGGACAGCTGCTTCAACTACGTCTTTGCCGAGCATGAGATTGAGCACATCGGTTATTTCGAAGGTATTTTCATGCTCACTGAGTGCTACCGGATTCTCAAGCCTGGTGGACGCATACGCATAGCCACTCCAGATCTTGAGCAAGTACTCAGTCTTTATAAACCAAACATTGGCGACATCGAAAGGGAATACATCAAATGGGCGTCCGAAAGCTTGTTCAATAGTCAGCTTGATCGCTTCGATATGTATCGCAGATGTTTTGCTGTTAATAACACCTTCTACAACTATCTGCATCGGTTTGTCTATGATCAGGAAACCCTCAAAGATTCGCTGGAGACAGCCGGCTTCATTGATATTGTCCGTTTTCGCCCAGGCGAAAGTGACGACATGAATTTCACTGGCATTGAATCTCATGGCAGTGGTTATGGTGAGAGGCTCAATCAGTTTGAAACAATGGTTTTCGAAGCCAGGCGGTCACCTTTCAACTGAAGACTGCCAGAGCGAGCAGCTGCGCCACAAGTCTTCCCCACATCGCTAATTTCTGATCACTCAAAGCCATGTTCAAACATCTGACGAGATTTATCCGAGACAAATACCACCCACTTTTCGCCCTGCGTAGAAACAAATTCTTTGCCCAGCATCTAATGCCGATCTTGGATGTTCCACTCGCTTGCCGCCTGACGGGAATAAAATGGAAAGTATACCTGCGCTCGGTGAGAAACTTCTCCCTTATCCTTGATTCGGATAGTTATGACCCAGGCATTTCCTCACTATTCATTGTTCTGAGCGAGCTTACGCGACCACGGATATTCTGGGATGTCGGCGCCAACGTGGGTTTCTACAGCTGGATGTTGATGAGCTGGGACGAAGAGATCGAGGTAGTATTGTTCGAACCTGATCCGGACAATGCTTCACTGATCGCCAAAACGATCAAAAGGGCCTCTTTGAAAAATGCCACTCTCGTTCGCCAGGCGGTCAGCAATAAGTCGGGCATTGCCGAGTTTGCCCTGGATAGAGCATCTGGCGCCACTGGGACGCTGCATATCGAAAGCACATTTAGCGACCGACTTTTCGGTTATCAGTCGTCGACGATCAAAGTGGATACCGTATCCCTTGATCAAAGGTGGCGACAAAATTTAGCAAAGCCACCCGATCTAATCAAAATTGACGTGGAGATGGCCGAAGATCTGGTCTTTGAGGGTGCTCGAGACCTTATTCGGAACTGCCAGCCGATAATTATTTTCGAGTGCGGCACAACCACTAGACCGCCGCTTGTGGCGTACTTAAAGGCTCTCGGCTACTCAATTGTCAATGCAGACGAACCGGATACTTCTGCCGAAACCGCAGTCAACATTTTGGCTTTGCCTGCGTCGCATCAAGCCATTTTTGAACAGCTGTTGATGGCATGGCGCAAGGCGCGCCAGAACCAGATTGGCGCCTGATTGGTATTAGGTCAAGCGAGCGAGCTCGGCAAAGTTATGATACCGAATGCGGTGAGCCAAGTAACGAATTGCGCTTGCACTTAGCTCACGATTCACATGAATTTCATAAGCTGATGGAATGTTAGCTGAGTCAAGCAATCGGGAACATGTTAAGAGGGGTTTAAATAATTCGCTGCCGGAATAAATATTGCCCGGAATGAATCAGGGCGGATTTTAAGTTTGATAGGGTAGGAAGAGATTTGGAGACTTCAGCCTCAACTGGCTAATGATTTATGGACAGCACGTTGCCAGATCAACAACTAATAACGAAATCCACTCCCGTAGCCGCCGTTAGGACATCTGAGATTGTCATCGAACCAAGAAGAGCTTGGACGAAGCTGAGACTCGGTGAAATCTGGGACTTTCGTGAATTGATCGGACTCTTAGCTTGGCGCGACATCACCGTCAGGTATAAGCAGACGATGCTCGGGGCGCTGTGGGCTGTCGCCCAGCCACTGGCGATGATGGGCATGGCCAGTATAGTCTTTCGCCGCTGGGTACACATGCCCTCTGAAGGTGTACCCTACCCGCTTTTCACCTTCGTCGCTCTATTGCCATGGTTGTACTTTTCCAATGCCATGGTCGGCTCAGCTGCCAGTTTGATTAGAAGCTCAAATATGCTGACCAAAGTCTATTTCCCGCGTCTGATAATCCCTCTGGCTAGTGTTTTGCCACCGTTGGTGGATTTCTCAATCGGCTTTGTCCTTCTGATGATTATGCTCATGTTTTACGGCGTCACTCCTACCTGGCGCTGGTGCCTGATTCCGTGTTTGCTTTTGATGACTATTACCCTGGCTCTAGGGGTCGGCATTTGGCTTGCCGCCTTAAGTATTAAATATCGAGATTTGAGTCATGTGCTGCCATTTCTCACACAGATGTGGATGTTTGCCTCACCAATTGTTTATCCCAGCGATCTTGTCTCTTATCGCTGGCGGGATCTCTATGTGCTAAATCCGATGAGCACCGTAGCAGAGGGTTTTCGCTGGGCGATTCTCGGCTCTAATTCGATCTTGGGATTGCACATCACGCTAGCGTGGACAGTGACAATTATTTTGTTTTTTACCAGTGTCATTTATTTTCAGTACGTGGAAAAGACAATTGCCGATTTCATTTAATCGTATAACCTCGTGAGTGCCTCGCTATGAGCGAATTTGCTATCCAAACGTCAAACTTAGGCAAACAATATCGCATCGGCCAAAAAGCGCGATACGGCTTGAAGTCGTTACCTCAAGCGATAAACAGTAGTCAAATGACCGGCCGCCTTTTGGAATTCCTCAAACGCAGGAATCTCTTTTGGGCGCTTAGAGGCGTGACCTTCGAGGTCAAGCGGGGTGAAGCGGTGGGCATAGTCGGCCGCAACGGTTCTGGCAAGAGCACGTTATTGAAGATCCTCTCCCGCGTTACCGAGCCGACGGAAGGCAAGGCGAGAATTAGAGGTCGCTCCGCCAGTTTCCTCGAGGTCGGCACCGGCTTCCACCCGGAGCTCACTGGTCGCGAAAACGTCTACCTCAACGGTTCTATTCTCGGCATGAAAAAGCGGGAAATTGACGCAAAATTTGATGAAATCATTGAATTCTCCGAGGTGGAAAGGTTCATTGACACACCTGTTAAACATTATTCGTCAGGAATGTCGGTCCGTTTGGCTTTTGCCGTGGCAGCCCACCTTGAACCGGAAATACTGATGGTGGATGAAGTCTTAGCCGTTGGCGATCTGAAGTTTCAACGCAAATGCCTGGACAGAGTGAAAGAGGTAGGACGTGGTGGCAAAACAGTGCTTTTCGTCACCCATCAAATGAATGCTGTGCGCCGGCTTTGCAGCAACTGCATATGGCTGGAAAATGGCACAATCAAAATGTTTGGACCGACTGCTGAGGTCGTGACAGCTTATGAATCGGCCTCTCTGGCGAGATCAGCTGACCAGGCTCATTTGGATGGACCGACCCAGTTCCTCAACTGGCAACTAGAAGACGCTTTCGACGATCCCCACTGGCTAGAAGGCACTGGTCCTGTGGTCGTTAAGTTTACGGTGCGGATGGACCAGCCGCTACGCAACGGCCAAAATAATCTCGTCCTCTGGAATTCAAATGACGAAGTAATGTGGGGCACAGCAATCCAGAATATCAATCTAGATGTCGGCATCTATGAACTTTTCTACTCACTGCCGACGATACCACTTAGGCCGGGCAGTTATCGCTGGCAGATTACCCTGTTCGACGGTTATAAGGTATTGGATGAATGGTTTGCAGTGCCGGAAATGATCATTGCCACAGAACCAGTGACGCCGTTTTCCAATCAGTTTGCCGGTTTCTTGAACATTCCTTGTGATTTCAGAGCCCACCAAATGGTCAAGCAAGATTCAACCGCTTAATTCCAAAACAGAAAAACGTGTCCAGTTCAAGGAGGTTGAAAGTGCCATCTCAAGCTGTACAAGTGATCTTCGAAACCTTTGCACAGTCCCCTTATCGTCTGGATGTTGATGAAACCTTTTTGGAGCGCTTTTTGGCTGACAGACGCTGTATAAGTTCGATAGCTCGCACATTTCTTGAAAAACATTCCCAATCTAATCTACTAAAAAAAGCAAACTGTCAGCTCGAGCTTCAACTTGGCACGCATTTATTTGGTCTGAGTACAGTTGAAGAACATTTCGCGCTCGATCTGTTGATCCGCACGTTCAAGCCACGACAAGTCTTGGAGATCGGCGTATTTCGAGGTCACACGGCGCTGACCGCCTGCCGCGCAATGTCTCAAGTCTCATCGAAAGGTCAACTGACAGCGATCGATATTGATTCCACTGCTACTAACATTGCCAAAGAAGTACTAATGGCGATGCAGTTAGATGGGATGGCTACCTTCGTCACTGGCAACTCTGGAGATATAGTACCGACAGTGCCCAAGCCTGACTTTGTCTTTATCGATGGCGATCACGATTATGAAGCAGCTGCTCGGGACTTTGTGTTGACTTACAACAAAGCCGGAGCAGGCGCACTTATCGCCATACATGATACCGGGAGCAAAGTTTGGGGTTTTCATCAAGATCCAGGCTGGCTTTTCTACCGAGTTCTGCCAAGATTGCTAGCCGGCAAAGCCAGTCTATCTTGGTTAGATTCGATGTGCAGAGAATTGACAATGCGCATGATTTCGCCCAGCTTTGACACGGCATTCAAATATTGCCGCAGTGACGAAGACAGCTTGTTTGTGGCCACTTTAACTTCGGCGGACATAATTAAAGGTGCCGGAGGGTTAGGTTTCGTTCTCAAGCTTGATGATTCACACATGCTCAGCTTGGATGACGTTATGTCTCAAGCCCCAATCGGATCAAAGGTCGCATCGGAAAATAGCTCAAAACGACCTTCACAGCTTGGTCGAGCTGCCCGGAAGATAGCCAACTGGGTGCCGTGATCGCTCTGTCCCATTTTCTGCCCACCTTGCTTTGGCTCTTTGCAATGTAATTGGCAACACTTTGAGAAACCACAGCTGGAACTTAGCTTGCCTGAAACGCGCAGCAATATATTTCAAAGCCAGGTATCTGTCCGGACGGAAATAAAGATTGAAACACAAACTGGCAAACAGCTGGCTCTCCATCGCCTCTACCGTATCGAGACGATGAAGAGTTGCGGTCTCCACCAGATGATATATAACTGCATTTCTGACGCATCGACTTTTAAATCCACGGCTGTATAAGTAGGCACCAAACTCTAAATAGCTAGGGCCGTAGCCGTACCACTCAACCATTCTGTGGTCTGACGTAAAAACTGTAGCTGGGTAGATCGTTGAGCCATCAGCAATCGCCCAATTATTGTCGAGGTCACAGGCAGTTTCGCCGACCCCCGCTGGATGCAACTGATTAGCGACAGCTGTTGTGCCATAAAAGTCGCCATTGAGAAAACTGGTCTCTCCGGTAGTCCAAATCGACTGCGGATCGGATTGGACCGCCTCAATACATGTGGCAAGATGCTCCGCAGGAAAGCGATGATCGTCATCCATGGTGCGGATGTGCGAGCCGCTACAAGCCAGCGCCGCATTGTTGCGATTGGCATATAATCCCCGCCGGGGACCAACGATATACTGACATTGCCAATCTTGAGCAATTTTTTCTACCATCGGCTGATATTGGGGGTCCGAGTCGTCCGAGACGATTACTTCGAACGGCTGATATGATTGTGCCCTCAAGCTTTCCAATGATAAATTGAGCGAATCAGGACGGTTTCTCGTCGGCAAGGCAATGCTCAATTTAACTGGCGATGAATAATCCATGACTTCGTCCGCCCTTCTTGCGATAATCATACCCACCTACCAGCGCAACGACATGTTGACCCGCTGCTTAGATTCCTTGAAGCCACAGGTTCAAGCAGGACCGAATGAGACAAAGACTTCTTATAAAGTAATCGTCACTGATGACGGTGCCCGGATTAACGCTCGTCAATTGATCTTGGAATCTTATCCATGGGTAACCTGGATAGAAGGACCACACCGCGGGCCGCCGCAAACCGCAACAACGGTGCCAGAGAGGCTCAAGCTGAATGGCTTGCCTTTATCGATGATGATTGCGTTCCTGCTGAAAATTGGCTGAACGCCCTCTCCACTGTCGTACATAGCGAACAATTTGATGTCGTTGAGGGAAAGACAATCGCTCCCGAGAGAAAGGATGATCCGCTCAAATACTATGTAGAAAATCTCACTGGTGGCATGTTCTGGAGTTGCAATCTGGCCATACGGCGTGAGGTTTTCTGGCAACTTGGTGGCTTTGATGAAGACTTTTTAGAAGCCGGTGGCGAGGACATGGAATTCGCCTTTCGTCTTCAATCACGCAATTTGCGTACGACATTTGCTCAAGATGCTATCGTCTTCCATCCCTCCCGAGACGTAACTCTGCGCTTTTTTCTCTGGCGCACCCGGCTGACACGCTGGAAACTCTTATATGATCTAAAAACAGAACAACGTAATCTTTCTCTAAACACGCCGGCAGCCATAGTTGTTACTAGACTGGCCTACGAATTATGTGTCGATCTCATCCGCACAACTTGGCATATTTTTAGCAAGCACGATCGGGAACGATGGCGCCAACAGCTTTTCAACCAATCTTGTAAATGGATCAGTTTTCCCTTTTTATTACCTTACTTGTTGATGTGGGAATTGCGCTTCCGCCGTATGCTAAAGCTGCGTGCCACCCAGAGCCAACTCATTGAAAAGAATTCGAGTTGAGGCCCTGAAATTACTGACAATAAAAGAGATTGGCATAGCCGCCCATGTGAAAATCATCGGGCAGTGCACTTTTAGTTCTCGTACTTAGAGCCGCAGCAAATGGACGCGCCCAGTAACCAAGCTCGGTCAAATATTGATGAACCGGCCAGCTACCAAGACGTTCTTGCTCTGACAAGATCGTGTTGAATTCAACGCACAACCAGGGCTTAAATGTCTTGAGAATATTTTCCGCACCAAAAAGCGCGTCAAGCTCGTGTCCTTCCACATCTAGTTTTAAGCCGTGTACAGTCTTATCACGCAAAGCAGAATCGAGAGTGGTCACTGGGACTGAAGCGGCGTTCTGACTGGGTGTTGATACTATTCGAGAGCGATTATGGTCCTCTTGTACCTCCAGAAGTGCTCGTCCCGCGGAGCTTCCCACGGCACTTTCAATAATTGTCACGTTCTGAAACTGATTGAGAGCGATGTTGTGCTTGAGTTTGATCACGGTTGCCGAATTCGGTTCGAAAGCATAGACCGCTCCTTTTTCTCCTACCACGGCAGCAGCAACCATGCTCCATAGACCGATATTGGCGCCGCAATCGACAAATGTTTGGTTGCCTTTGAGAAGCTTTTGCAGAACCTTCAAATCTCTCTCTTCTTCTTGCTGCAACCAAACCATGGCCTCGTACGGAATCGCCAGATCACAGACCACCCGACCTCTACCCGGCAATATGCGCAGTCTAGTTTCAAACTTTCGATGGCTTAGCCAAAACTCGATCAGCTGACCTTTTTTGGGAAAGCGGATCGATTGACTCGCACGCAGTAAATGACCAAGTGGATCCAGAACCATGAAAGTTTTTTATCTCGCCACCAAAGCTGATGCTTCCCGTCTTGACAATACACCATCAGATTTTCAGTTGACATACTGTGGATTTTGTCACGCCAAGACTAATGTTTCCTAGCGGTAAAATCATGCGAAAGTGAGTATTTGCTCAGGCTAAGCTCGGCACCATCAGCCTAGAATCTTCTCTGGTGCGCACTGATATTCAGCCGCTGCTTGAATTTTCCCCTGCTTGCGCAGCATCTGTTGCATTTAATCAGCTCCCCAAAAATTGACATTGGTTTCACACAAACAGGACTTGCACTTGAGAAACTTGAACTGGAGAAAGAGGTTTCGAAACAGTACCGCCATCTTGTTGTGCCTGAGTATTTTCTGCGCTGTTGCACCGACTGTTGCACCGAAAGGAATGGCAGCAAATACTCAAAATCTTGTGCCACCACCGCCACCAGCGACGCCAAGCAAACTCAACTCTAAACCGACAAAGAGCGCATCAAGCAGCGGATCAACGGACGGGTCTAGTCTGCCACCGATCATTCGCATGCAAAATGAAAGTGCACCGGTGCCAGGATCTGCACCCTTCCCCGGCAGTGCCGCCGCAAATGATGAAGATGCAGAAATCAATCATTACGTACTTGGCCGCGGTGATCAGATCGGCATCACAGATTATGCCGGACAAGCCTTGGGGTCTGCCTTCAGTACGCAGACCGTGACAGTTCTTCCCGACGGCACAGCCAGCGTCTATCCGGTTCGCCAAGTACGCGCCGCTGGCAAAACGCTCGCCGAACTGACTACGCTGATCAATGAACGAGCGCTGAAATACATGATCAACCCTCAGTTCCTTGTCACTTTGCTCAGAGCGCGACCGGTATCTGTATATGTACTGGGCGACGTACTAAACCCCGGCATTTATAACTTGAGCGCGCCAGCGTCCGGCACTCAGTCCAACAATCCTCCACCCCAGGCGGGCTCAGTTGACGCAGGCACTGTGCGGGAGGTTTTGGGGACGCCAATAGTTCCCGAGTCATCGGAAGCGCAACCTTATGTACCGGAAACACCAACAGTGCTTAATGCCTTACAGCGAGCCGGTGGCCTCAAGGAGACTGCCAACGTCAGACAAATCAGAGTGACCAGGGCACGCACCAAAGAGGTCTTGTTTGTCGATCTCTGGAAACTTCTCGTTGACGGGGATTATGCGCAAGATATCGATCTCGAACCTCGCGACATCATTTTTGTTGCCAGAGGAGGAGCTAACTTCAACCCATCCGAATTGGGCAAGCTAGCAGCACAGCAAACGCGCTCGGTGAGAATTTGGGGCAGCGTTAAACAACCTGGTCTCTATCAGTTGGGACCGAATGACGATGTCATGTCGGTAATCGCTAAAGCCGGCGGCTTTCTGCCGGTCGCTGTGAAGGGTTCAGTCATCCTTAGCCGAGTTGAGCGGGACGGTACTGTCTCTAAAAGAACCATCTCGATCAATCAAGGCTTGCGCGATCGGTCAATAGCCAGACAACCAGTACAAGCCGGGGATGTGATCATTGTTGGCCTCAATCCGCTGCTGAAGGCAGCCCACCCGCTTTTGATCGCCGCTCTAACGATCGGTGGTGCCATGCTGGTTATCTACTTCAGCAACAGAATCCCGAATATAAATGTCAACAACAACACCAACGGCACCGGTACCAACAGCTCGAACGTGCGGGTGGCCGTGCCGGTCTTCTAACTTTTGCGGAAAATTGGTCGCAAGACGGAGCCATAAATCGTCCACCGGTAAGGCCCTTTGCTTTTAAGATGGTTGCTCGGCATTTTGTTCGGACACTCACATGATTTTCATCTTTGTCCCTTAGGCTTAGTGTGGGAATGGCGAATCTGCCTGGCGAGGCGGAAGAAACTGACGCGCGCTTGGCTAGACTAGTGGCATTGGGGGGACCGAAAGGCCTCCCCAAACATTCAAATGCAGCCATTGTCTGCATGGAAGCACAACCTGTCCTGTTAACAATGCTTCGCAATGTCAAGGAGATGAATAAGTTGGCCAATTCATACCTAACAACCTATTTTAGGCAAGATTTTGCTGGTTCAATACTGAAAACCTTGCTAACCCTTGCATTTTCGGTCACTCGATCATGCATAATGTAGCTGCTGAGCCAGGATTCCCAGATATGAGTGGAGCAAAATCTAATCGTCCAGATTCTTCTGCCGGTCTTTCCACTGACTCCAGAACGTCGGTATTAGAGACCATTGGAAGCACTCAGTCCTTTGACTCTAATGGCAAAGACTTTTTTACTGGATTGCGGGCCGCCGGTGATGCACAGATTCCGAACATCCGACATTTAGTGCGGTCGTTCTGGGCCAAGCTGGCTGTCTCAGCGGCGGTGCTGGCGCTCGCGCTTGTGATTGGTTGGCTCTTGCCCTTGACCCCGCCTGCTACGTTCGATGCCGCGGCGCGCATTTGGGTGCAATCCAAAATGCCCGGCGACTCATCCGATAGTCATCAATCGAGCAACCTCTTTCAGTCTTTCATGACTTATTTCAACAGTCCGATTCTCACCGCCTGCGAAGTTTTGAAATCGTCTGTGGTCTATGAAGAAGCGATCAAGGAACTGAAGGAGAACAAGGACCCGAAGACGAGATTGCCAGCGGATGAAATCCCCACGCTCAGTACTCTAAAAATGCTGGTGAAAGTTGAACCGGTACACGACACTGATATCCTTGCCATTTATTATCAAGACACGAACCCGGTCGCCGCAACGACTGTAATCCAGGCGATCATTGATGCTTTTATCAGGTTGCAGACCGACCAGACTACATATAGCGCCAAGCAATCGCAATCGTTCTTGCTATCGCAGCTAAACGATGCCAGGCAACAGTTGAACGAAATTGATGAACGGATCAGATCATTTCAGGTCAACAACAATTTAGTCGATCCGCAAGGTCAAGTAGAAGGAATTCTCAAAATACAGACCACCACTGAAGAGGGGATCAAGGAAGCGGAGGCGAGGGGCCAGGAAGATCAAATTAGAGTGAATTTCTTGCAATCGCACCTGGGTATTTCAGCAGAACAGGCCTTGAATCAACAGGAGTCTGGCACGGATGCACTGTCTGCCCGGGCTGGCGAGGAGCTGGCTCAACTGGAACTTAAATATGCTGAACTGGGTACAAATTATCGCCCGGAACACCCGCAGATGCGCCGCTTAAAATCTCTGATCGACAAACTGAAAAGTGCCGGGGTTAAAGATGACTCAGGATCGGCAGAGGTACCTTCACTGCCAGGCGGTCCAGCACCAACATTTTTGGGGAATGTAGCACCGACATTCTTGGGGAACGCGGCATCAGCGATAACTGGAAATGCAGCCAACGGTCTTTCCAATGGTAACGTTCGCCGCATACCGTCGCTCAGCGTGCGACAAGAGATGATCAAAGAGCTGATCGCCACAAAAGCCGATCAGATGTCGCAACAGAGACGCGCCGCTCAGATGAAAGAGCATCTGGAAGCGCTGGACGCGAGAATCAGTAAGCTACCGGCCAAACAGTTAGAGATTGCCGACTTACTGCGTGCCCAAAAAGTTTTGTTTGAGCAAATCTCGGGCTACGAAGCCAATCTCAATGCCGCTAAGTTGATCGAAGCGGTTAATAAACACAATTCCAATTATCAAGTAATTGATCGTCCGGAAATTATCAATGTGACCGTGGCCTCGAAGAGACCTAAGTTTCTCGTTGCCTTCTTGCTGGGGCTCGTCCTGGCAGGCGGCACGTTCTTCTTGCTCGATCGAATGGATCCGCGAATCCGTAAGATCGCCAGCATCCTGGAAATATTGCCACTACCTGTGGTGGGGTGGTTCGAACATTTTCCAACCGATCTGTCTGCCGAAGCGATGGAGCCGATGCATCGCTTGCGAGCTGGCTTGAGAAATTGGTTGCGGGAAGGACGGTCTCAGTTTGTCGTGTCCAGCGCAGACCCCGGTGACGGCAAGAGCTTGCTTAGCACTGGCCTGGCTATAAGCTTTGCCGAAAGCGGCTTAAGGGTACTCTTGGTAGATATGAATCTAACCACTCCAGCTGCCACCCACATCTTCAAAAACTTGCAGTCGCAGCCTGGTCTGTCAGAATATTTGTTGTCTCCCAGTCCGGAATTGTGGAGCAAAGTTACTCAAACCGTCTCCAAAAACCTTAAGGTAATTACTGCCGGCGGCTTGCGCGCAGAGGCTAATAACCTGCTCTCGAGCGAACGGATTATGCACTTCATGCAGCGAGCTCAAAATGAGGCGGACGTTGTGATATACGATACAGCACCGCTCAGTAAGACTTCAGCTGCTCTGACTTTGCTTTCCGATTCTGTCAACCTGCTAGTCGTCGTGCGCCGCAATCACACCCATAACCCAGCGCTCCGCTTGCTCGCCGCCCAGCTCAAACAATATGAAGTCGGCGCTGCCGGCATAGTTTTGGCGAACGTTGACGACGAAGACGCAGCATCCGCTCTGTCCAAGGGCGAGAGAGTAACCGAGAGCGAGCCCGCCGGATCTCCATGGGCCTGAAAGAGAAACGGAAAGTATCACAACCGGCGATTGAACAATTGTCGGCTGGGCGAGCGCCGCTTTGGAAATCGGCAAGCGCTGTGCCGAGCCTGGAGAAGGAGAAGGTTCGTCGCTGGATCGTTACCCTGATCTTTATCGTGTACTGGCTCTTAATTTTTGAAGGAGTTTTACGTAAGTGGGCCTTACCGGGACTGCATAAGTTCTTGTTTTTTATCAGAGATCCGTTCGTCCTCATCACTTATTTTCTGGCGATCAAATACAAGATGTGGCCTCGCTGGACCGGAACATTCACTGTCGGTATGGCGCTTGGCGTTCTATTTTTCGTGCTTGCCTTGATTCAAGGGCTGGCTTTGGATTTGAGCCCGACAATTGTCATATATGGCTGGCGGAACTACTTCTTTTATTTGCCTTTCGCATTTATCATCGGCGAACAATTTCGCGGCAAGGACCTCCTGCGTCTAGTTCGGCATTCGCTACTTGTATCTATACCAATTGCTGTCCTCTGTTATCAGCAGTTTAAGGCACCAGCAGAAGATGCGATCAACGGTTCTTACAGTGCCAATTCCGCGATGCTCGTCGCCCGTGGCATCGTGCGGACGTCCGGCACTTTCACGGTCTCGGCCGCCCAGACTTTATTCATCGGCAGCATGCTGGCTATGTTACTAGCTGCCTGGTTATTACCGCGCAGCCAGAGGCCGCTCAAACGCATCCCGCTGTGGCTCGCCAGCGGTGCCGTCCTGACAATGGTCGCCGTCAGTGGCGCGCGCTCTGTATTCTTACAGGTAGCCGCTATATTCGCTGCTGCTTTTGTCAGTATGATTGTTCTGCATCGTTTCAAATTTCGCGTCAAGCCGTTCTTGATTTTGGTCGCCATCTTGGTTCTGGGTGCAGTCGGTTACGTCAAACTCTTTCCCACCGCCTTTGGTGCTATGGTCGATCGGCAAATGGGTGCCCAATACACTGAAGGCACCTGGTATGCTCGTGTATTAAATTCGAGCACCTCGCTGGTTAGGGCTATTCCGCTTTTGACTGTCATGGGTTCGGGCCTGGGCTCAGGCACTAATGCAGCCGCCATGCTGAGCCCTGGTGGAAACGGATTGACAGTCGAAGATGAGATGCAACACGTGGTGGTGGAATGCGGCATATTTGGGTTGATTTACATGGCGTACCGGTATTGGTTGACCTGGTGGCTGGGCCGCGGTGCTTTCTTTGCCACAAGACGAGCGATGAACCCATTGCCATTCCTGTTCTTTGGCTTTGAAGCGGTCACCTTGATGTACGGTCAGATGACAATCCAGGGCACCATCAACGGTTATGGTTGGTTATTTGCCGGCTTCTGCATGGCGGCTAACAGGCTAAACTTAAAGCCTACAAGCAACGAGCTAACATAGAGCTAGCAAACGTAGAGAATTGACAATGAACCAGGTTCGTGACAAGCCTCTGAAAGTCATGCTTGTTGGTAATTATCAGCTCGATGCTCAAGAGAGTATGGAGCGGTTCGCCATGTTGATGGCATCAGGACTGGCTGCACGCGGTGTCGATGTACAAATCTTGAGGCCAGAGCGAATACTCGGTTCAGGCAGCGGTTCGTCAGGCGGGCTCAGCAAATGGCTCGGCTATATAGATAAGTACATTTTGTTTCCGCCCCGCTTGAGAAAATCATCTAAATGGGCAGACATTGTGCACATCTGCGATCACTCCAATGCCGTTTATCTGGACGCGATTAGGGATCGGCGAAACCTGATCACCTGCCACGATCTTCTAGCGGTGCGATCTGGACTGGGTGAGGAGACTTACTGCCCACTGTCAGCAATGGGCAAACTTCTGCAACGCTGGATCTTAAGCGGCCTTAGATCGGCATCAATGATCGTTTGTGATTCAAATGCCACGCGAAAAGATGTAGAACGGCTGATCGGTTCGGTCAGAAACGGTATTCACGAAGTATTACTTGGTCTGAACTACTCATTTCGCAAGATAACCAGCGATGAGGCGGAGCGGCGGCTAAAAGCGTATCCAGAATTGCAATGTCAAACACCCTACCTGCTTCATGTCGGCTCCAGCCAGATGCGAAAAAACCGCGATGGCATTCTGCGCATTTTTGCCACAATCAAAGATCGCTTTGCCGGGCAACTAGTCTTTGCCGGTGACTCTTTGCCACTTGATCTGGTGCGTCTGGCGAACGAACTCAAGATCAGCGAACGCCTCGTTCAGGTGGTCAAGCCTGACGATAAGGTATTGGAAGCACTATACAGCCAGGGCCTTCGCTCTCCTTTATCCATCAAGATCGGAAGGTTTTGGTTGGCCGATTATTGAGGCCCAAGCCTGCGGCTGTCCGGTGATTTGCAGCAACGCCGCCCTTGTCCTCAGGTTGCAGGACAAGGAGCCATCGTACACGAAGTGACTGACGAAGCGGGGTTTGCTCAGTCTGTCTTAGATTTGACCGATCATCGCAAACGACAAGAGCTGGTCGAGCTCGGTTTCCAGAATCTTAGAAACTTCGACAACGATAAAATGATCGACACTTATCTGACCTTGTATAACCGAGCGTTGAAGGACCCTAGATCGGATTTGTGAATACAGGACCTAGCGGCAAATGATTAAAATGTGACATGGTCAGCCAGGCAACTGCACACAGGCATTTAGCGAGAGCTAACAGGCATGTCACATTTTAATCACGTAGCATTAAGGGATGCCCCAAGGGATACTCTAGATTGGTTGCCTAGCGCTTTGGGCTTTTGGTGAATTCGCTGCCTAGTCTAATAGAAATAGACATCGGTGCTCGTTACACCAAGTCTGGCGGGCCAATACTTTCAAAGACACTGATGGACCGAGCTCGATTGCTAGCTCTCAATTGCCGATAACGCCATGAATCGTCGACAATGATTATTCCGCCCTTTTTGACGTTCTGCTCAGCCTGATAAAAGCAGATTGGCCGCCATTCAAAAGGTGGCGGATCGGCACCGTCTATCACAATTACGTCATATTCTTTTTCAGTTTTTTCCTTTATCGCTTTTAAGTACGTTGATCGCCTAAATTCGTCAGCGTTTGTTAAACCCAATGGGCAGACAGAGATTTCTACATTAGTTACGGCATTGTCCTCCAGTTCCTTGGTAACGAATTGCCACCATTCCCCTTGATCTTCCACTGAATGCACAAAATTACAGCGCTGGGCGAAAAATAGCGTTGAATTGCCTGAACCCCATTCGAAAACAGTCATATTAGCCTGCAAATACGACTGCAAAAAATCAATAGCCGCCCAGGAAAACCAGGGGTACCGCCTGGACAAAGTCGTTTTTCGGCGATGCCAGAACTCTCTTTCCCATAACGACTGGCTCCATACACTGTAAGACTCAGGATTAAAAACACTGTCTCGGATATAACGCCAGGCATATTGAGGATGAGTGGCCACGTTTTTCAGAACAGCAGCCACTCGCCCAGCATTTAACGAATAACCAATTCCGAAATCCAGATCCTAACTCCTTCTCACTTAACGAAGCCTTCTTCACGGGCAAAAAATTTATCCGATCTTTCTAAGGCCTTCACTGCTCGCGCTGGCACGCCGACGTACAAGGTAAACACATCGCTAAAGACGTGATTGAGCAAAGACTTGGCTCCAAGCACTGAATAATCAGGCAGCACCGCCCCTCCCAGAACAACACAGCTTGTTCCAACAAAACAGTAATCCCCGATTTTCACTGGTGCACACGACTGTCTCGATTCCTTCAAGTCGATTGAGTGCGTCAATATTTGCGACTGAAAACCGGCGAAAATCGAAAACTTGCCGATAGTTATATTGTCTGTGCAATCAATTAGATGTCGATTGGTTATAGCCGAATGAGCCCCAACGATTAAGCTCGGACGCCGATCAGCTCGATGAGTAAAATGCTCGTGTTTTTCGCTTGGGTAGCTGGTGATCCAGTTCAGTCTGCCAATAGACGCGTGTTCAGAAAGCTTTATTAGGTCCTGCCCTTTACACACAGTAAAATGACCGATGCTGCTCTGTTTCTCCATCACCAATGATTTCGGAAACACCCAGGCAAAGCCAATATGAGCGGTCTGGTCAATTTGATAATTGAAAACCGAATTTAAAAACCAACAGCGGATCGGCCAGGGCAAAAAAATACTGACCAGCATCAGCAATTTTTTCATTGTGAAATAAGCTAACCTACAAATAAAATCGCCACGTCAGACAAACTCCATATTAGTGCATTATGCGATTTCTCCATAGCGTCCACACAGTGGATCCAGTCTCAGGCGGGCCGATCGAATTCATTCGCCAGCTGATCCCGTTGCATGAGCGAGCCGGACATACAATGGAGATCGCCTGCATGGATGATCCAGCAAAGACTTTTGTCAAGGACTTCCCAGCCACAGTGCACTGCTTTCCCGCCTTACTTGCCGGTTACGGCTATTCGACCAAATATGTCCGGTGGCTCAGGCAACATTGTCAAAATTACGATGCTGTGATTGTGCACGGACTCTGGCAATATCCGGCGATCGGCAGTTGGCTGGCGTTGCGTCATACCGACACACCTTATTTTGTTTTTCCTCACGGCATGCTGGACCCTTGGTTCAACCAGGCCTATCTGGCCAAACGCCTCAAGAAATCAATCTACTGGGCGATCGCTGAGCATCGCGTCGTCAGAGATGCCCAAGCAGTTCTCTTTGCATCCGCCGAAGAGTGCCGGCTGGCCAGAGAAAGTTTTGCTCCCTACATCTGTCATGAAATGATCGTCGGCATCGGCATTGCCGCACCGCCAGGCGATCCCTACCAACAGAAAGCGGCCTTCTTGAGCGCTTATCCAGAGCTACGCAACAAACAGATCGTTTTATTTCTAGGCCGCATCCATGAAAAGAAGGGATGCGATCTTCTTATGCCGGCATTTTCTAAACTGGTGCCAACCTATCCAAATCTACACCTGGTTTTGGCGGGACCAGACAATAGTGACTATGCAGCCAAGCTGAAAAGCGCATTTTTGGCAGCCGGTCTAGCCGATCATGTAACCTGGACCGGTCTCGTCTTCAAAGACACGAAATGGGGTGCCCTGCATACAGCTGGTGCGCTGATTTTGCCGTCCCACCAGGAGAACTTCGCGATCGTCGTTGCCGAGGCGCTAGCCTGCGGTAAGCCGGCTCTCGTTTCCAACAAAGTAAATATCTGGAAAGATATATTGGATGAAGGAGCCGGCTTAGTCGAAGCCGACGATTTGGCAGGTACAGAGAAACTGCTTGTGCGCTGGCTAAATTTAACCGAGTCGCAAGAGAAAACAATGCAGGCAAATGCCAAGCGCTGTTTTGAGCAAAAATTCCAAATCGACAGAGCCTATGAGACATTAATATCAGTGCTACAGGGCGCAACCATCAAAAAAGGAGCAGAATTGAGATGACAGAAAAACTCAAAGATTTTCTGTCACGTGGGAGGCAGCGACTTTTCCATGCTCTCAGGTCTTAAACGTTGGAAGACAAAAAGTTCATCTACGAGCAAACATCACCTTACATATCCCCTAGAAGTACAAACGAGATTTTTTTGCAGGTGCTCTGGCAATATGTCTGGGTTTTGTTTTGTTTATGGACTCCGAAACCGTTCAATCCCTGGCGTCTTTTTTGGTTGCGACTTTTCGGCGCTAAATTGTATGGTGAACCATTCGTGCACCCTTTGGCTCGCATATTTGTACCCTGGAATCTGACTATGCACGATCGCAGTGCCCTTGGTGAACGAGCGAATGCATACACACTAGGCCCGATCGAATTGAAAGCTCATTGCACCATCGCTCAGGAAGTCTATCTCTGCAGCGCCACGCATCAATTCGACGATCCCAATCTGCCTTTGATCACAGACAAGATCACGATTGGCGAAGAAGCCTTTTTGGGTGCTCGAGCGTTTATCATGCCGGGTATAACTATCGGGCGTGGCGCTCTGATTGGCGCCTGCTCTGTTGTTACCGAAGATGTTCCGGAATGGACAATAGCTGCGGGTAACCCGGCTAAGCCAATCAGGCGACGAGTCTACAAAACAACCAAGTAGGCGGCAGTGACTTTAGATAATATCAAAGACGATACCAAAGTTCCTCTGTCTGTTTTGATACCGATTAAGAATGAAGCAGCTAATTTGCCTCGTTGCCTGCCCTCCGTCGCCTGGGCAGATGAAATCTTCGTCGTCGATTCCAATAGTACAGATGGTTCTCAGAAAATCGCCGAGTCATATGGAGCAAAAGTCGTTCAATTTGAATTTTCTGGAACCTGGCCCAAGAAAAAAAATTGGGCGCTGCAGAATCTTCCTTTCCGTCACGACTGGGTTCTGATTCTGGATGCCGATGAAGTGATGCCGCCTCAGGCAAGAGACGAAATCAGTCAGATCGTCTACAGCACCAACCGGCAAGATGGGGAGGAGATAGTTGGCTATTGGATCAACAGAAGATTCTTCTTTCTAGGCAAATGGCTCAAGCACGCTTATTTTCCCAACTGGAATCTCAGGCTCTTTAAACACAAGTTAGGGCGATATGAAAAGCTCACCGATCTCAACACCGCATCCGGTGACAACGAAGTGCATGAACACGTAATCGTTAAAGGCAAGACAGGCTTTCTTCAGGCACTGATGGACCATTATGCATTCCCCACGGTAGATGTATTTATCGAGAAGCACAATCGTTATTCCAATTGGGAAGCGCAAGTCGCTCTTTCTCGCGCCGTGAATAGCGGCAGTACTGAGCTAACAGCTCAGGCGCCTGTCTGGGGGCGGCGCCAATTGCGAGATCTGTCGAGGCATCTGCCATTTCGGCCGCTACTACGCTTCTGTTATATCTACATCTTTCAGAAGGGATTTCTGGATGGTCTGGAAGGCTTCTACTTCGCTTGTCTACATGGTTTTTATGAATTCCTCATTGAAGTGAAAACTTTCGAACTGAGGAAAGCAAGGAGAAAATCCTAGAACATGGCTCCCTATTCATTGCAATTTCTTCGATATTTACTTGGTTTACGTAAACCGTGGACTTCGCTGGGAACAGCCGAACACAACTTACTCAGCCGGCTTACTAGCGGCAAAAAATGTATCGTCGAGGTGGGAGTATTCGAAGGGGCAACGAGTCGCATTATTTGTCAGAGCATGGATGCACAGGGAAAGCTGTATTTGGTTGACCCTTATCCTCAAGACACAATGATCGAAAAGATGCTGAGCGTGTCTTTTGCTGAATTCGTTGCCAAAAAACAAGTGCTTGATTGGTCCAAACAGGTTCAGTTCATCAGATCAACATCAGTAGACGCCGCGATTCAGTTGGGGCCTCTATTGAAAAACCAGATCGAACTTGTTTTCATTGATGCGGAGCACAGATATCAGTTTGTAAAGGAAGACTTTCAAACCTGGGGCCCGCTTCTGTCGCCAACCGGGCTGTTAGTATTTGACGACACGCAAGACGAAGCGTACGGCCCCGGTCTCTTGTGCAAAGAGATCGCCAATGGACTACACGGCGACTGGACTGTGTTAGAGAAAGTCGGTAACGAAACTGTAGTAAAAAGAAAAGCTGCACCTATATAAGTGCTGATCTACTTCTTGTCGTCTTCTGCGCTCGCTAACTTCAATTTGGCCAATTCCGCTGAAGTCAATAACTCTGCATTGACGGACATTCCTAACGACTGGAGAAATTTCAATTCTTCTATCTCGTGGACTTTCAAATGCTCGCGCTCACTTGGCGTGAGCACCGTTTGCTTAGTTATGCGTTCCATTCCATCCTTGAGAGCCAGAGCACGCATTTGGGGATCATTAGGGTAGGCGCGAGCTGCCGCAAGTTGGGCAGCTTGAGAATCTGTCAATAATCTGACCTTTGGATCGAAATTAAGAGGATCTTTACGAGCATCAATTTGAAGCCGATCTTGAACTGATAGCTTTTCCAAATAGCTCGCATCCCAATTATGCTCATCTTTGAACTCAGCTTTTGCAGCCTGCTTTGCTTTGTCCAATTCTGCCGGATCAATAGCAACTAACGTTATGTTCTCACCCAGCGACAGCTCGACCAGGTTATGGTCGCCTGGCTTGTTTTGGTATTGCTGATAAACTTTTATCGCGTATTCATGATCTCGTTCTGAGCTGATAGTGTTGACGTATAGGCAGTCGTTTTTAAGCTGTTCTGTTCCAACGAAAGCGTCCCCTCGATTTGCGGATTGCGCATCCTGTTCGTGTTGAGCTATAAAGCCTGCTTCGCGCTCAGGTGCTGGTAGATTTTTACCGGAAGCTCCGTCTTGTCCCTGTACCATGAAAATCTCCTATTGTTAAAGCAGCACACCGGTAAAGTTCACTGTCCAAAATGTTTTCCGCAAATGTTATGTTGGATATTAAGTAAAAAAGTGCCGCCTGTTGTTGTGAAGTTATAAAAATACTGGCGGCACTTAACCAGTATCGAATTGCCAGTTATCTATCCCATTCGCCGATTTTTTGGACAGCACTCACAGCAATTAATGATCATGTCCAACTTCAGCCTGCGGTGCACAATAGAAACCCTTTTTGTTCCAGTATGCCATGTCCACTGTCGGCAGATAGGTGACATGCGCGCAATGCGGTTCCCAAACTTCACTGACAATCGCCCAGCCGACACTGAGCGCCAGATCCAGCGCTAAAGGATGTCGAGAAATTTCTCCAGATGAATTAGGCACTAATTGCAATTCCACGCACATGCCTTTAGCACCAAGCATGATCTGAGCCATAGGCAAAGCACGCCCTGACTGAGATATGTCGGTAATTAGAAGGACCTTGCGCGCGCCCAATCTATTCAAAATCGGTGCTGAGTAGTAAAAATTCTCGAAAGTGTTCTTTGAACAACTTTCCATCCAAACATTGTCCTTCGGCGTCTTTTCCTTATCAAACATCAGCCAGATGCAAGGGTCTTCTGAGCCTCCAGAGATCAACACCTTAATGCCCGGATGCTGCTTTACTAATTGCGCTACAAATATCTCTCTGTGCGGTGTACCACCCAAAACCAGATAAGTGTCGACCGGACTCATACAAGCGATCAACAATTGGCTGGCCCTCACAAGCAGCAGCGCACCAAGGCAAATGAAAACGGCATACAACCCTTTACGCCACACTGTCAAGAACTTCCAATCCCGGTATTTCCCGCATATGGTATCATCCGGCAACGCGCCTTCGCCGGTGAATTAGCGCAACGAAAGCGGATCCGCAATCAGGGCCCGGATCTATTTCCAGGCATTTCTCTTTAACATGAACATCGGCCAAATCATCACTCCCCTACCGCCAATTTTTAGACGCCATAGTCTGATCAGATTTCTCTTGACTTTATTTCCTGGTAGCAATATCCAGCTTATAACTTACGACGGCAATACTACAGCATTCGGCGATTTGCAAGATGCGGGCTGCCGCCAATATTTAATCACTGGCATTTTTGATCCCGAATTCTTCTCAATCACCAGACCATTTTTGATTAATGGCGGCACCTTTTTCGATTGTGGTGCTAACTTTGGCTTCTGTTCATTCGGTCTGATTAACCAGTTGCCTAATGCCTCAATCAATTGTCATTTATTTGAGGCCAATAGGGAAATATGCAAGATCGTGGCTCGCACCGTGGATCTTCCACCAGTTAGAGCTAAGCCTACATCAATCAATTTCTGTTGTCTTTCAGATCATAGTGGCACTTCACAGCTGAACATAACACCCGGTCAGCTAGAGCATTCTTTTGTAGTAGATTCAATATCCGGCTTTGCTACATCGAACGCTAGCGCTCAATCAGTACCTAACCTTGTCCTTGATCAATACATCTGGGAGCAGAAGATCGAATCCATTGAACTCCTCAAAATCGACATTGAAGGCTATGAACCGCTGGCTCTACGAGGAGCAAGGAACAGCCTCAATAACGGAGTGATCAAGGCAGTCTATATTGAGATATCCGAAGCGTATTTGGCGCGCAATAATTTTCGCCCTGCCGACTGTTTTGAGATCTTGCGCGATTCCGGCTTCGATCTCTTTTACTGTAAAGAAACGGATTTCCAATCCGGAGTGGCGGGAAACAGACACGACGAAATGACCATCAACGGTCAGATCGTTAAGGTAGCTCCTCTTCTTAAGTTTCCCGAGCGGCATCAAACAGATATCTTGGCCTTGCGCAGGTCTTAATCTCTATCTCTTGTGAAAAACCAGGTCTGAATGTTGCCACCATCATGTAGCAACTTACCGGGGTCGAAACCAAGATTGACCAACTGAGGTACCGCCTCGCTGGCCGGACAATCTGGCTCATGAAATTCAAAAATAGCTGTCTTCGTTCGTCTTAAGAGACTCTGATAGTTTTGCAGAAACAGATTTTCGGAGCCCTCGATGTCGCACTTCAAGAGATCGATCCGGGCAAAAGCAGCCAACAGAGGATCTAAATCGACATATGGAACTTGAACCTGAGCGCTATTGGACTCGCCTGCACCAACGTAATTTCTGCTTTGCGAGCAGTTAACCTGCAGCATTCCAGATCCGTCCTTGCGCCCTACCAGCCCGGTGACAAACTGAATCGTACATATATCCGATCTTGACCAAGAGACGCGCTCTTCTAATTCATGCGCTAAGGATGGCGAACCCTCCACCAGGAGAAAATGAACCTGTCTAGGATTTGGCGTTGAATCAGGCTTGGCTAGAGCCCGGAATTTTGCCAGCAAATGTAAAACACGCAAAGTGAAAAAACCGACATTGGCCCCCAGATCTACAACCACCATCTGATCGCCGGCTGCCAATAAGGCGGCTTCTATGGCCGGATCATATTCGCCATCGGCGAAGAGGTCGTTGTAGACACACCAATCTGAATAGCTCTCGATCTTAATTGGTACGCCAGAGCTCAGGCACATCTTTAAGTTGAGCTCTCGGCAAGCCAATTTCCATAGGGCCTGCTTTACTTCTGATGGAATCAATTTTTTCAAATTCGACATCAGACCAATCTACTTGCTATTCTGTGCTGGCGTCAAAGATATCAGGTTGCAGCATGACTGGCAGCCATAAAATTCGGGTGCTTAGCCTCAACACCTATATTATGGGGCATGTCACTTACCATGACATGCTGGAAAAAACTTTCCGCGAATATATTCCGAATATAGAATTTGATGGCGTGAAATTGAACGGTTACCCGCAGTCAATTTTCAACAGGGTACTTTATCGATTACTGACTTTGCCTGTGCCTGGGCTAGACAAACAAGGCTGGGATTATATGCGGCTTAGGCTTGAGCTGGGCGCCTCATATTATGCCCGAACGTGCCTGAATGAGCTGTTAAAGAAGCAGACTCCTGACGTTCTGCACATTCACACCCAGGGCATCGCCTTACTGGCAACACCGATCTTTCGGCGAATTCCATCCGTTGTTAACATCGATTACACTTCAGCTCTTTTAGCGAAAGAACATCCTCAGCCGGCCAATGCAACATACAAGCCGATCATCGCTCTAGAACGCCGCTGTTTTGCAGCGGCCAAGCACATACTGACCTGGAACAATCGAGCCCGCGAATCGGTGATCGCAGATTATGCAATAGAACCAACGAAAGTTACTACTGTGCACCCCGCCGTGCCTCTGGACTTATTTTTACAACTCACACGCGGCAAACACCCACAAAATCACAAGCCGCGCCTGTTATTCGTGGGCAACGACTTTGAACGAAAAGGAGGCTCAGATCTGGTGGAATTGTTTTCTGAAGAGCTGAGCAACCTATGCGAACTGGATATTGTGACGAATGCGGCAGTGACACTACCATCGGTGCCAGGCCTTTCGGTTGCACAATGGACTCCGTCCACTTTCAACTGAACTGATAGATCTTTACAGGCAAGCGGATATATTCGCGATGCCCACTCGCGAAGACGTTTTCCCCATGGTTTATGTGGAGGCGATGGCCTCCGGCTTGCCGTGTATCGGCACCAGAGTGATGGCAGTACCCGAGCTGGTAAGGGACGGCTATAACGGTCTGCTCATCGAACCCAGAGAGCGAAAAGCACTGTCTAAAGCGCTCCGCACCCTCATTGACGACGAAGAACTAAGACTGACCATGGGCAGAAACGGCCGGGAATCGGCCAAGCGTGAATTTGACAATGTTTCTAGTTGTCAGCAAATTGCTCGGATATTCGAGGCTTGTGCCGTCAGGAACTGGTAGCAAACGTCACATACGCTCTGCCAGGATCAGATCCTGGAAACTCAGGTAGTGCGAGCGCCCGCACCACGAGCCAGGAAATACATTCATGATACGAAGGCCAACGCGTCGAAATTGGTCAAGAACGAGGTCCTGCGGATGCGCAATTAGATCCTCAGGATTGGACTCATCCAAGACCATCGAACCATCCCCCTGAGGCACCAATCTCCAAGTCCACTTCTGTGTACCTAAAGCCAAACTCTCTTCGTTCAAGAGGAGATACGAAATCAGGCAACGCCCACCTTTCTTCATCACGCGGCTAATTTCGTCAAAATAGTGTTCCATATCCGGCTGTGTCATGTGTGTGAATACGGAACAAAGAACGACAAAATCAAATTCAGCCTCCTTAAATGGAAAGCGAAATTCAGAAGGAAGGATCTTTCCTCGTGGATTGTAGAATTTGCTGTATACGTCCACATAGTGGAAGCGAAAATACGGATAATGCACGGATATCTTTTTGCGACACCAGTCAACACCGCTTCGTACAATATCGACTCCCTCATACAGCCCATCTGCCGTCAAATAATCAACGAGCGGTATGGTCTTTCTACCTATCCCCGATCCGACGTCCAGAACCTTTCCATCGGGCTTCAATCCACATCGATCTCGATAGATCGCTAGGAACTCCTGCCATTTTCTTTAAACGTCTGGTAATCAGCCGGCCCATCATGCATTAGTCGAGGCGGTGGAACCATATATGCTTTATCGCCGAACAGCTGTTGCTTGTACGGCTCCTGTCGCCAATCGTGCACGATCGCCCGCCCTGTTCGGACCAGACGCCGTAGAGGACCGATTTGCTTTAATACATTTATCAGTGACATGACAAAGCGCTCAGAGAGCTAAGAGATGAATATTCTAGCAACGGGAACTAAGATCACTTTTCCGCTGTGCTCACGGCAAGCGGCAAAGCGCTGACTGCTACAGCCAAAACAAGTAAATCCCAAGTGACCAACATCTGGCTGCATAGAAAAATCCCATTAGACCGAGTCAAAAAATAAAGCCAAGTGATACCAGGCAACAACAGGAGCAAAAGCCTAAGCCAAAAGCGAGTCTTTGCTGAAGCGATGACATCATTGTTCCAGAGAAAAACACAAGAAATCGCCGCCAGCAGATAGTCGCCAAAGTGCGTATGCAACGAAAAGCCCAAGCCGATCAGAACCGTGATGGCAGCTAAATATTCGATGGCATCAGCAAATCGCCCTCTCAATTTCAGCAACGCGAGAAACCACAGCCAGCCTAGAAGAAGGAGGGCCGTGCAAAGAGCGAGTGAACAAATTATGTGGACAATCTGGGAATCGCTTCTCGTTAGAACACACAACAGGCCGCGCAGATTCTGCATGGCGCTCACCTGTAAGCCACTCGAGCTGGAGAATTGCGCCGATAGTAGAGCAGCTGGAAAAGATGCCACGTTGTCGTAACCAAATGCCAAGCAAGAGGCAAGAACCAAGGCGATAACGCAGAGAACAAAACCGGTGACACATCGCCAGCCACCAACGGCAATGGCTGGCAGCAACAAAAAAGGTAGATACTGCGGCTTCATGCCGCAGAGTCCACAAAACACACCAGCGATCCATTTAGCAGAAGTAGATAAAGATCGTCTGCGCAGAAAATCCCAGAACAATGCGTGCATTGGTAGCAAAGTGAAGGCCATAATCTGGCCATGCGTAAGTCGCTCCAGGTAACAAAGTTAGCCAATATACCCAAAGCCAAAAGCACTCGTCCACGCCAATAAAATTTAGCCGCCAATTAAATCCACGACATAAATGTTCAAAAGTAGGGCCACGCTGACAGACAATAACCAGGAGCGAAACATCTCTTGCCGGGCAAGCAGGCTGAAAAGGAAAAAGTCGAAGGTCGGGTAATAAACCGGCTCGTGTACACTTAGCGGCCGATGTTCAATCAATTCATCGATCATCGAACCTTGCAGGTCTGTCGAATAGATAGACAGCTTTTCTCCCGCCAAAACTTTATTGGCCAGAACACCGGAGCCATAGAAGGTAACAAACGAAGAGGCATATCTGGCTGCCTGGACCGGTACATAAAACAGTTGTCCACTGTGATAGATGCTGGCAAGCCGTGCGAAAGATGCGCCGCCAATACTAATGATGGACAACCAGTAGATCACTAAAAGTACATTTGCCAATCTTATTCGCTTCATGCTGATCACAAACGTCTGAGCATGTGCTTCCTCACAATTGTCCCAAAGCCTGGAACCACATCTCTCTTTGTCTATCCGGCGCGATTTCGGCTTCGGCAAAAGCGCGATTGGCTTTGGAGATGGCCGTCAAATCATTGTTCGCGCACCATTCGATTTTCTTTGCTAAATCATTGATGTCCGGCAAGCGCAAGTGCGCATGCTTGATCCACTGAGAGGGAAAGCCCTTTCTCTTAAACCATCTTTTGCGCACCAAAAGCTCCGGCTGTCTAACGTATTCGTTCATCGGCGGATAGTCTAGAGTGATCACCGGCAACCCCGAGCAAAGCGGCTCAATGACCATAAACCCAACGCCTTCCAGTTTAGAAGGCTGTATCGCTACATCGCCGGTTGCATAGAGCTCGGTCGGGTCTGCCAAATTGCCCACGAATACTTTTATCCTGTCGTCCAATTTTGGCAATGGCACAGGCTTTTGCATGCGCACGATTAAAGAGATATCTTGACGCTGCACTTTGCGAAAAGCGAGGATACTATCTCTGGTGCCTTTACGATCGTCTTCATTGACTATCCCTGCATTGTGGATGAAAAGTCGAGCCTGTCCCGTTACTTGCCGCGCGGGAAATCTGCTTAAGTCCGAAGTAGCCGGTATATAAACAGTTTGCTTCCAGCCGTAAGAACGGATCAAGTTTTCAGTAAAGTGCGAATGACAAACAAACAGATTACAATCGTGCCACTGCGGATCCTTGCCATTGAACCACTCCCAATTTGGTATACAAACTGTTTTCAGACCCAGGCTTTTGGCGATCGGCAGCAAGCGCGGATGCCAGCGGTTACACTCCGGAAAAATAATGCCTTCAAGACCGTTGAGTGTCAATCTCACTTGGTCGTCGGAGTCATTGGAGACGAGTGGACGTTCAAAAGGAGCTACCAATGGATGTCCTTCAATGCGATCGGATGGCACAACAATGCGATACCCCAACCTCAGCACAGAGCGCAGATCTGTCGCCTGCCTGCCTAGTCCGGTGTCGTCCTTGACAGAGACAACGGCCCATTTTGACAAGTCCATAGAAGTCTCCATTACTTCACCTTGGCCACACAGTATCTAAGACTGACAAAGCCAGGCGCACTATCGTCCTCGACGACATCAATAATTCTTGCTCCTAAACCATGCAAAAGCTCCACCATCTCGTCTTTGCTGATACAGTACATTTCCATCTTCGGCTGAGAGCGAGATTTCCTCTCCATGTAATCGAGTTTGTACTGCCAATATGTCTTGATTAGCCAAGCTGGCAATATCCTCTTAAGATTCTTCTTCACTGTCGACTCGCTGTGTACAAAGGGTTTGCTCGCCACTTCTTTGATCGCTGCCGGTTCCTGAAATACAAGCAGACCTGTGGCAGAAAGCACCCTGATAAATTCTTCAATATATTTTTTGCAATATCTCGGCTCCATATGCTGAAGCACGCGACACGAATATATGAAGTCAAAATATCCCGGCTCGAACACAGAAAGATCGTCAGACCGATTGAGAAGGTACCGGCATTTTTCCGGGACACGGTTATATTTATTAGCCAATTTGATCATCGATGTAGCGATATCCACTCCATAGACCAAATCAAAGCGGTCAGCCAATGCTTGGGTCAGCCTGCCCACGCCACAACCAAAATCCAGCGCCTTACCCCTGGGAAACGACACCCCCAGCGATTGCACGTAACGGCTGATGGAATCAATTTCTTCGGCACCGGTATTGAAGAACTCGTCGAGATTCCAACGCATCTTATCTTTACCGGCAAGTGAAAGAATGGCCCACAACGGGTCCAGCCGCCCCCAGGCATTCCAGTCTTTCTCAAGTTCGCTCAAATCCATTGATTCGGCCCCAGTCGGCGCTCACCTTCAATGTAACGCAAATTATCCAGATCAAAAGCTTGGCAAGCCGAGAAATCAATTCTCCTCGTTTTCCGCGCTCGACTGTTTAGATTTCTTCCTGTCCCTTTCTATTTCAATCGCTCTTTGCCGTAAGGCTACCGCCCAGGCACCAGCCTTGCCTCTGAATGTGTTGCCAGGCAAAACATATTTGTATAGTTTGGGGCACTGCGAAGCAAATTTATACATATGCCATGAAGCCCACAATCCCTCGCTATGAAATAGAAGTTTGCGTTTGAAGCTGTCTTCAATCGCTGACTCCGACATGCGTGAACCAATTTCAAAAGGGACATAAGTGCGATCGAAAGCAGTATCGACCATGTGTTTGCTGGAATTGAAAGTGAGATAGATCCGATAACCGACCGCTCGCCCATCGACTCTAGCCATGACAACTTCTGAGGGCAACCGGCGGCAAGCTTCGGCAATAAAGGACTCTCCGCCATAAGCGGCAAACGCTGACGCTATCGATTTCAGTTGGCCAACTGACGAAATCTCTTTCATATTATCGGGGTTCAGCTGCTCAATAGATATTGTCAAATTGAGTTTTGCTTTCTTGGCTCGATTAATACCGGTGCGCAGGTTGTTTTTGAAACGTCGAGAATATGTCTCTTTTCGGTAAGTTTCAAAATCGGCAAATTGGCCAACGGCGACCACAGAATCGAAGTCGGTGACAAACAAATTTGGTGCCGAAAGGGGAAAGCTAACTGCTCCTTCTCGAATGTGGGCAAGATGCAGAACATCGAACTTTTCGTGCATGTAGAGCCAGTTCAAAAAAACGTTGGTCAAAGCGGCAGAGGGCGTACGCGTTACGATATCAGCTGTCAGACGGAAGAACCTCTCCGGTAGCTGCGAGACGAATTGAACACAAGAAACATTGAATGTCATCGGCCCCAATTGACGCTGCCGGATTACCTTAACCAGAGGAGCTATGGCCACCAGTTCGCTACCATCGTAAGCAGTGAGAATGATCAATTTGGGACGCAAACCAAAGATCGGATCGGGATTTCTTTCGCTCACCTCCCAGGCCAGCCGGGCGATCTCAAAACTGCTTCCCAATTCGACGAATGTCTCAATCGCCTCAAGCTTCTTCCACTCTTTTTCCAATGCCAGTAAGCCAGCGAGTGTATCGATCTTGCGAATTTCAAGAGTGTCTACTTTCATTTTCCTGGACTTCTTTCCGTTGCGCTCATTTCAGCTTCAATTTCCAGAAATTGTCCCATTTGTCAGGGAACCACGAACGCCTTTTACAATTCCGACGCCAGGAACGCTTTGTGACGCAGGGCCACCGCCCAAACACTGACCATGCCCTTATAGGAGTTGCCATGATATACGTGTTTGAAGAATCGCGGCTCTTTGGTAGCAAATTTCTGCACATGGAAGGAACCCCACAATCCTTCGCTGTGGTACATAAGCTTTTGCCGGAAACTTTCTTGAATGGCCTTTTCTGACATTAATGCGCCTAGCTCCAGAGCACGGTACGTTCTGTCGATAAAAGTGTCGAGCAAATATTTGGTATCATCGAAGTGAATATAGATTCGGTAACCAACAGCCTGACCATTCACACTGGCTAAGACTATTTCTGCAGGCAGCTTTTGACAAATTGATTCGACGAAGGCGTAGTAGCCTTCATTGAGAAACTCAGCGGCGTTGAACTTTGAACGCGCCAACTTGAGGACCTCAGCAAAAGCCGCAGTCGTCGGTGCCTCCAATGTCAGGCTGACATCAAGACCTTCTTTCTTTGCCCGATTACGCGCAGTGCGCAGATTGTTCTTGAAGCGCCTGGCATAATTCGCCTTGCGGTATGCCTCAAAATCACCGAACTTATCGATCTCCACATAAGAACCGGTGGAGAGAAAAAACTTCGACGACGGCGACCGTAAAAAGTTGGCATTGTTTTCCTGAATGTAAGCTACGCTGATAATATCGAATTTTTCGTGCTCATAGAGCCATTCCACAAATGCGTTCATCAGTCGCTGTGACGGATCGCCAGTGACTATATTATTGCGAAAGCGAAAGACTCTTTCGGCAATTTGCGAAACGAATTGAATACAACTTACGTCCATTTTTAGAGGTCCCAGCCGGCGTCTCTTGATCACCTTCATCAAAGGTGCAATCGCCACCGGCTTGTCCTGATCATAAGCAACCAGAATGAGAAGCTCTGCGTTAGAGCCAAAATCCGGATCGTCAATGTGAGCCAAAAATTGCCAGATACTGCTCACAACCTCAAAACTGCTACCGAATTCAGAAAAGACGGGCGTGTCTTGGAGCTCCTTCCAGATCGGCTCTAGTGCTAGCAGACCAGCCAAGGAGTCCACTTTTTCAATACGGAAGCCGCCAATGACTTTTTACTTCGATGATTGGCTAGCCAGTCACTGTATGCGGCGTCCAAAGTACCGATAGCCCGGTCCCAGCGTAGCTTCTGCACTCGCCCGTAACCGGCAATGGCCATGCGCTTGCGCAGTTGTTCATCTAATAGCAACCTTTTAATCCCTTCGTATAAAGACTCAGCGTTGGGCTCGACAATCACTACGTCCCGACCGTCGGCCAGTGAGTAGGCAAACCCAGACCTTGTCGCCACCAAGGCACAACCGCAAGCCATGGCTTCAGCCGCCACCATGCCAAAGCCTTCATAGAATGAGGGCATGATAAAGATGGACAGCGATTGATATAGGTCTTTCAATTCAGTGGTCTTATCAGCAAACGGAATTATCTGCAAACGCTGCCGATCGGCTGGAGAAAGTTCAATATCGTTGCGAAATCTTGGTCCCACACCGATCAGTTTGAATTGACATTGAGGAAACTCGTGAAGAATCTTAGGGATCACTGCCTCGATCAAGGGCGTTCCCTTACGCAATAGCCAGGAACCGCAAAATCCGACTACCGGCGGCCGGTCAAAATCGCACGTCAGGCCCAAATATTCATTGGGCAAACAATTCTGGATCGAGAGAACATGCGCCGCATCCTGATAGCCATGCTCGAGCGCATAATCTCGATCATCATCGGACACAGTAACAATACCGTCGACATCCCTGAAGGCCTTTTCCAGCAATGGAGTTTGGTCGCGCTGATACCACTGCGGTGTACTTTCTTCCAGCGAAGTAAAACCAAGATACTTCAAGAGCATTTCATTGCAGTAGGATTCTAAGCCGTTGGAATGACTGATCAATAGAAAGTCGCGCTTCGGTAAGGCTGAGAGAACTGATACTGCCAACCACGCTTGGGCACCATAGAATTCGACGATATCGTAGCTCTTTTTCGCCAGCTGCCGTATCGTAGCGATCAACATACCGACGGTTAAACGATAGGATCTGCCCTTCTTGAGAAACTCGAAAACAATACAATCGTCAGGTCCGAGAAGATCTACTTCGTGGCCACGTTCCCTCAGTCCTTTGCAAAAATTCAAGATGACATAGCCTGAGCCCTGCCGTTCGTCAAGTGGACTGTTGCTCACAACCAGTATCTTCATATCACCCTATTGAAGAGCAGCCATTTCCAGGCTTGGACGTTCTGGGAATTAACGACGATTAGCAAATAGGAAAACTCCACATTGACCGGTGTCGCCATCTCCCTGCACTGCATGTGGTAGCACAGGCTCGTCTATCAGTTCAAAACCTTTCATCTCGACCATCGTTCTGATCTGGTCCGCTCCTCCGCCACCTGAATGCCAGGAATGCCACTCGAGCAACAGATATTTGCTGGGCAATACTAATTGGTCGTAGGCCATGAGAAAATCATGCTCCATCCCTTCGATATCTATTTTGATTAGATCATATGGTGGTGGCAATAGTGCTGATATATCTGTCTGTGTCAATATGGCAACTGATGTCAGCGCCGAAGAGTCTGACTCCTCATTTGTTGCCACAGAGGAAGCCATGACTGGACGAGTGGAAAATTTTCGTTCTCCCTCGCCAGCTGCGATTACCCCTTTTTTGAACAACATCTTATTGTCCAATCCGTTTAAAGCGATCAACTTGTTAACTGCACCTTCCACTCGGGGATCAGCATCAAGCAAAAGGCACTGAAAGTCTGAGGATAAATGTCGTCTCTCTCTCAGCCAGGCAACGAAGAGCGAAAAGTATCCAGCGTGGCAACCTAAATCGATCCATCTTTGAGGAGGAGCGATTTTTTCAAATACCGAACTATATTCGCCACCGGCGAGAAAAATCTCACTGAACGAATACCAATGGTCGGGGTTGGTCACTGGGCAGGTTAGCTTACCGCCCAGAGGGACCGCTACCTCCAACTCAAAATAGTGATTGTGGGTGAGCTCGAATATTATTCTCCGGCGAAGCTCGGGCTGAGCCAAGAGAGCCAATAGAGGGAGTTTGCCAAGGCGAAGTACAGCCTGTTGTATTGACATTTCGAAGCGTCTCTGGTGCAAGCCAGCCTGATTACCAAGTCTGATTATCCAAATTGATTAATCAAATTGATCGGCAAGATTGACTGATATATTAGCAACTGCAATGCGAATTACAGTTTGGGGCATCAATTATTATCCAGAGCTTGTTGGCATCGCTGTCTACAATACTGATTTGTGCGAATTTCTAGCAGATCAAGGACATCAGGTGAGGATGGTCACAGGCTTCCCGTATTATCCAAACTGGAAGAAGCTGAAGACAGATCAGTCACTCACATATCGGACAGATATGATCAGCGTCCACGGACACACTCAGGTTGAGGTCTGCCGATGCTGGCTCTATGTGCCGGCAAAACTTTCTGCCAGTCGGCGCATAGTCCACGAAGCGAGCTTCGTTTTCACTTCCCTCTGGGCATTAGCGACCAAAGAGAAGCCTGATCTCTATTTTGTCGTCCTACCACCATTGCTCTTGGGTTTTGCCGCTTGGGTAATCAAACTGTTCAAACCGGCGCCAGTTTTTTTGCATGTCCAAGATCTGCAGCCGGACGCAGCGGTAAGCTTGGGTATGCTCCGGGCCGGACCTCTGTTAACCTGGCTCTACGCACTGGAAAAATTCGTCTATGCAAAGGCGGATAGAGTCAGCTCTATCAGCCAGGAAATGTGCGAGACGATCAAAAGCAGGACGACACCCGGCAAGGTCTTCTTTCTGCCAAACTGGGTCTCACTTCCTCAAATATCGGCCTTGCCTGACGATGGTACTTGGAAAACACGACATGGAATTGCACCACAGATCCTCATTGTCTCCTATGCCGGAAACCTCGGTGTCAAGCAAGGCCTGGAGATTGTAGTCGAAATCGCCCGCTTGCTCAAAGATAGAGACGACGTCTTGTTCGTGATCGCCGGAAATGGCGGCGAGGAGATGAATTTAAAACGCCTGGCCGCTACGTATAATTTGCAGAATATACGTTTTGAAAATGTTTTATCCGATGAAGAACATACAGCATTGATTGTGGACAGCGCCTTATGCCTGATTCCTCAGAAACCTGGTTCCTCGGCCAATTTCTTACCGAGTAAACTCTTGAAAATTCTGGCCCTTGCACGTCCGATTATCACCAACGCCGATCCGGGCAGCTCGCTGTATAACGCCGTGATCGAAGGTGGCTTTGGCAAAGCCGTGCCGCCGGGCGACGTTGCCGCGATGGTCAAAGCGCTCGCGGAGTTATTGTCGAATCCGGCTGAACGCAAAGAAGCCGGCGCCTTAGGTCGCCAATATGTAATTCGCTTTGAAAAGGAGGCAGTTCTATCCAACCTAGAAACGAGGCTTCTTGGGTTAGGCTTGAGTTAGGTAAGAACGCTGAAGTTTGATATAAGTAGCGTGTGAATCATCGACTCTGTATTTGGTGCATCTGAAACGTGATTTTATTGAGCCATCCAACCGGCAACGCCTTCGTCAGGGCGCTTATGATCAAGCTCTTAGAGGCCAATGAATTAGACTCTTTCCACACAACCTTGAACTTCGACGAAACGGCCAAATTCGCTCCGTACATTTTAGGAAACCAATTGCAAAGACGTCGCTTCCCGGTCGCTTCTTCTAAAATTCATCTCACGCCGTGGCGCGAACTGACCAGGTTGGCCGCGCCGAAACTAGGTCTTCACTTTCTTACCAGGCATGAAGTGGGCTGGGCTTCCACAGACGCAGTTTATCGCGACTTGGACAGGCGTGTAGCTGATCAATTGCGGAAGCGCTCGAACCGTTCAGGGAGTTCTCCGAAAGCGTTACCCACAGGAATATATTCGTACGAAGACTGTTCGCTCGAATCATTTGAGGCAGCAAACAATTTGCACTTAAAATGCTTCTATGAACTGCCGATTGCCTATTGGCAGACAAGCCGGCGGCTTCTCGAAGAGGAAGCGCTACGTTGGCCTGAGTGGGAAGCAACTTTGTACGGGACGCGGGACTCGGCTGAGAAGCTGGAGCGCAAGACCAGAGAGACTGAATTAGCGGATGCGATAGTTTGTCCGAGCAAATTCGTTTTTGACTCGTTACCCAAATCTATTCAACAAACAAAGACTTGTTTTATCGCCGAATTTGGCACACCGTTATTGCCAGCATCATTGCCTGAACGTGTTAATCGAAAAGACAGCTCTAATTCACCGTTGAGATGTCTTTTTGCCGGTAGCATGACTCAGCGCAAGGGGCTTGCAGACTTGTTCGCGGCGATGAAATTGTTAAATAGAAAAGACATCGAACTGATAGTCATGGGATCGCCTGCGGCATCCATGAATTTTTATCGACAAGAGTTTGCAGATTTCATTTACGAATCGCCTCGCGCGCATCAAGCAGTTCTAGAACTGATGCAGACTTGCGATATATTTGTTTTGCCCTCCATCGTCGAAGGAAGAGCGCTGGTACAACAGGAAGCGATGATTTGCGGACTGCCTTTAATTGTTACACCCAATACTGGCGGGGAAGATCTAATAGAAGAGGGTAGAACCGGTTTTCTGGTGCCGATTCGATCTCCAGAAATAATTGCCGAGAAAATCGGCTGGTTTGCCGATCATCGAGAGGCAATTCGCGAGATGGGCGAGTTCGCCCAGGGCAAAGCGAAAAAACTGACATGGGAAAGTTATGGCAGTAAAATCTTAAATGTCATTCTACCGATGGCAAGGAGCGGGCGTGGCTGAACAAGCGCCTCTAAATATCGCCATAATCGGCTGTGGCGCAGTGAGCGAACGATTTTATGCACCAGCCCTATTAGAGCTAGAGGGCGCAAAATCCGTCCGGGTTGCGGCCCTTTACGATCCAACGCCGGCGAATGCTCGCGCTCTCAATCAGAAATTTCCAGCCGCACTCATCGTGGATGATCTCGACAGCCTGTGGAGTCCGAGCGCACTTACGAAACCAGCCATTGATTTAGCGATCATTGCCTCGCCCGCCGCCTATCATGCTAAGCAATCTATCGACGCGATGAAGGCAGGAATTGCTGTCCTTTGTGAAAAGCCGATGTGCACGAGTTCGGGTGAGTGCGAGGCGATGCTTAAGACAGCCAAAGAAACCGGATCGCTATTAGCAGTTGGTCTCGCTCGTCGCTTTTATCCGGATACCCAATTCATTCGCCAATTACTGCGGCAAGAAATACTTGGTCCGCTTCAGACGTTCCACATCGCTGAAGGCGGACCATTTTCCTGGCCGGCAAAATCAGCTTCGTTGTTCCGTAAAGGAACAGGAGCAGGTGGTGTGCTGTTGGACCTTGGTGCTCATGTATTAGATCTGCTCATCTGGTGGCTGGGAATTCCTCAAGAAGTAAGTTATGCAGACGACGCCATGGGCGGCATCGAGTCAAATTGCCGGTTGGCACTAAAGTTCGCCAGCGGCGCTCATGGTACAGTCAGGCTTAGCCGCGATTGTCGGTTAGCCAATCGATACTATTTCCAACTACAAAATGGCTGGCTGGCGTGGCAGCCTCTCCAGCAAAACACCTTAGAGATTGGCTTACACTCGACACAGTTGGCTATCAACGCTCATGTCTGCACCACTGCCTACATCGATGGTATCGTCCGGACAAATTCTCAAGGCACGTTCAATATCAATGATAGTTTCGTTGCTCAAATTAAGAATGTGGTGGCCAGTATCAAAGGCCAAGAAGAGCTTGTCGCCCCCGGCTCGCAAGCAAAAATGAGCATTGAACTGATTGAAGATTGCTACCAAAACAAGACTTTGCTTTCTATGCCCTGGCTCACAGATGTGGAATTAAAATTGGCTTCTCAGCTGGCTACCGTCTAATATGCAACAAGTAGCGATACTGGGCGCGAACGGATTCATCGGTGCAAGAGCCGTGGAGCTGTTCTATTTAAGCAACCTCTGCCGTGTCATACCGGTGGTCCGCTCAGTTTCTGGACTGGCCAATATCGCCAGGTTTGACTTAGATTGGCGGCTGGCAGATGCCCTGGACCAGACGAGATTGAGCGATGCCTTCAAAAAATGTGATGCTGTCGTACATTGCGTCGCCGGCGACGAAAAGATTATTGGTGGTTCAATCAACCCGGTTTATATGGCAGCACAAGCGGCTGGCGTTCGGCGGCTCATCTATTTGAGCACCGCTTCCGTGCACGGGCAGGCTCCCATACCCGGTACAGATGAAACAAGTCCACTGAGTGACAAACAGCCGCTTCCCTACAACAATGCTAAAGTGCGAGCCGAGACCCAACTTTCAAACTTGCGCGCCAGAGGTGAGGTCGAGGTTGTGACGCTCAGACCAGGGATTGTCACCGGTCCGCGCTCAAAGCGCTGGGCAGCCGGACTTGCTGATGATCTTTTGTCCGGCAAAGCTTACCTGATCGACAATGGTGCCGGTATCTGCAACAGCATTTACGTTGACAATCTAGTTCATGGTATATATCTCTGTCTAGAGGGAGAGACAAAGTCAGTTGATCAGCAGGCATTTATCCTGGGAGACTTAGAAGAGGTGACCTGGCTCGACCTCTATACTCGCCTGGCAGAAGCTCTGGACATCGATGCAAATGATATTCCACGAGTAACCATACCCGAATTCAAATCATCTCTCAAAGACGTAATAGAAGACATTCGTTGCTCGCAGACCGCACAAACGATACTACCAGCGATACCGAGCAAGCTGAAGCGCATGATCAAAGCAGCAATTAAGGAAGCTACGTCGTCTGAGAGCACCCGACCTTCCGCTTTCGCATCTCGTCAAAGACCGGCACCTGAGGTTACTCTGGAGATGGCTCTCCTGCAATCATGTCGTTACAAACTGCCCTGCACTAAGGCTGCGAAATTGCTCGGCTACGTGCCGCCGGTTACTTTTGACCAGGCGATGAGACGATCGATTGGTTGGTTATCTTTCGCTGACTATCCGGTAAAAATAAGCTGTCCTTCAAGCACTACTAACCCTCAATGATGAACCCGATCCTCGCTGAAATTCTGAAAACAAGAATGGTCAAATCCCCGACTGGAGAATTAATTCCAGTCACAGACGGAATCGCAACCGAAGAAGGTCTGACACTACAGGAGATCATCGCTGAGATAAAAGCGGTCAAGACGCTGGAGGTGGGTCTGCGGCATGGGGTTTCTGCTCTTTTTATCTGCGATGCTTTGAAAGACGTACCGGCCGCTCATCATATTGTCATTGACCCTAATCAGTTGAGAGATGTGCAAGGAATTGGTCTGCAAAATCTAAAAAACGCTGGCTACATAGATCTATTGGAACCTCATATTGCCTCATCACATATCGTTCTTCCTCAGTTGGAAGAACAAGGCAGAAAAATAGATTTTGCCTTTATCGACGCTTCACATTTATTCGATTACACTTTACTTGAGTTTTTTTATATCGATCGGATTTTGCGGATTGGCGGTGTCATCGCTTTCGATGACGCTTCCATGCCAGGCGTGATCAAGGTCTTGCGATTTATTGTGCGAAATCGCCGTTACACAGTCTTTCGCAGCATTCCTAATGTTATGGAGGCAAAAAAACTGAACAAATATCGGCTGGCGAAAGCTGTTCTCCATTCGCTGTCTAAGCTCAAGAAAATAATCAAACCAGAGTATCTTGCGCCGGACATCGACTATGGAGTTGTTCCCGGCGCGCGTTTCATAGCCGTCAGAAAAGAGGCGGACGATACCGAGCATAATCGGCCTTGGGATGCGTATAGCGATTTTTAGCAGCAACTACTATTTGTTCTCCACGCTGGCAACCTTAATGACCTCGAAAAAATGCAATCTCACCTGGGCCAACCTTAAGCGTAATCTCGGAGAAATCGAGCCTGCGGAACGTATAGAGCTGATTAAGGACAAGTACGCCGTCAAAAGGGTCAGCCAGTCCTTTCGCCATGCCCAGTTGGCTATCTTGCCCAGAGGTGAGGCGCAATGAAAGATGGTCCGGACGTTAAGGGGCGCATTGTCGGTTTAGATTCGATTAGGTTCATCTGTGCCTTCTGGGTGTTGATCGGACACCTCGGTATGTTTCCTCTGTGGGCGGCGATAGATCGGTCAACTCCAATTGGCCTGTTTCTGAACAGAATCTACGGTCTAACTATGTGCGCACCCGCTGCCGTAATTGTCTTTTTTGTAATATCGGGTTTCTGCATTCATTACCCCTTTCGACACGGTGAACGGGTTCGACTCGCTAACTTCTATTTGCGTAGATACCTACGCATTGGACTACCATTGGCAGTAGCATTACTCATTGCCAGTTACTTTCATGTTCAGTATTCGCTGTTTGAAGAATCTATTCTTTGGAGCTTGATCTGTGAAGAGATCTACTATGCTCTTTATCCGCTGCTTATGCGGATAAAGCAGCACACCGGCTGGCGAACTTCTTTATGTCTTTCTTTTTTTCTTTCTTTCTTGGTGGTTTTCACAAATACCCGAGCTCTAGATTACCCAACTTATGGGAATGCTCTCAATTGGCTGCTTGGATTACCGTGCTGGCTTATGGGCTGCAAACTTGCAGAAAGCGCTGATGCCTTACTCACCGAATCGCCGGTGGATAATCGGACCATCTGGAACTGGCGGCTGTCGGTGTGGCTTGTTAGCTGTGTTTGCCTGACTTTGCGATTCCATAGTCCAATCGGTTATCCTTGGACCTTGAACTTCTCTGCCATCGTAGTCTTCTTTTGGTTGGCAAGAGAAATCCCATTCTCACAAGCGCATAAGCCACTGCCTATCTTGGAGTGGGGTGGAAGCTGGTCATATTCCCTTTATCTCATGCATCCGATCGTTATCGTAGCATTGCAGTCTCTGCCACTGCCGAATTTAGGGTACATGATCAATTGGACAATCACTCTCGGACTGACACTTTGCGGTTGTTATCTGTTCTACGCTGTTATTGAAAAGCCATCACATGTCCTTGCCAGACGGTTTCGCCTGCTCTGATGATACGCAGCCTGAATACTCAATTGTCCGTCGCAGGCAAACTCGTGCTGGCATTCGACCTTGGATCAGAACCTTTCAACGGCTCATCCTCTATCCGCACTATTGCTGACAGTTTCATTCAGGAGCCGGCACCAAGATTCGGCAATGTTTGTCCAGGATAGACAATCTGCTGCTACCTTCGAACAATTCCGGGAAACCTTAAACAGACAGTCAGAATCTCTTAGTTTATCGCACAACCAATCTATCTCGTTTGGGCGATAAGAGAGATAATGCTCGTTCCGCTTAAACGGCGGATCGGCATCATATTCATCAATGGTTATCGCTACCTGTCCTAGTTGAGCCGCCAATTGGAAAGACGTAGACTTCAACAAATATGTTGACTGAGTATGCATTAATGATAGACCGCAGCTTCTCACCACATCTGGTACCGCCACCGAATCAAAATTGTAGGCAGTAATGATATTGGCACCGGCGCAGATCGACTTGAGCAGGCGATAACCGGCATCGGCATCTGGATTTACTGATTGTCCGGCTAAAACAATTCCATCGACAATCTTCTTATTCGTCAGACGCTGGATCAGAAGTGAGTGATTTTTGATCGCCCTCAGACGAGCGTATTCCTTGCCGAAGATCAGTAAATGCTTCCAGTCCAATTTGTCCGCAGGAGACACACTGAAACTAGAGCCTATCGGAATAATTTTGATCGGCGTCGAAGAATTGAGAGAGCGCAAAGAATCTTCGTTCTTCCAATTGCTTGTCACTGCAACAGACGCTGCATCCAATAATTGACCGGCACAGCGCCGTTGGCGGCCAATCTGCCAAAAGACCTTTTGCCAGGGTTTAGCTGTCGGCCAAGTTTCATGAAACATGATCAAAAGTCGTCTGTCCAGCTTGGCCGAACGCCATTGCCCAAGCGCGTCAGGCAACCACATCGGCGCTCCACCATGGGGATCGAATCCGTATCCGACATATTGCAAAACGACCGTTTCGGCATGTACGGCCTGCAGCTGCTCAAGCAACTTGCTTTGCGATGTACCGAACTCTTCGACTCTTACCTGAGGCCAAATACGGCGACTTGCTTGCGCTCCCTCAAGAACAAGAAACGTCCACGGCTCCATGAGCAGATGGCTGCTACAAGCAGTCTCTGGCAAGCCTGCTCCTGACCTGTCTTTCCCCAGGATATTTGCGAATTGCCAAAGCTGGTGACAATAATGGCCCAGACCATCTATTGCCGGCGGCAGCCGCGGTGTAATAAAGCACAAACTCATATTAAGTCTTGCCGGTTAACTCCGAGAATAGCTTAAGGTAACTTTTGACATGCTCATTAGAATCGAATTCTTTTCTTCGCCTGAGCGCATTTTGCAAGAGCTTAAGCTGAAGATCGTTATCATTCGACAATTTATCCATGGCGTCGGCCAATGCCAATCGATTTTGATTGGGAAACGACAAGCAGGCGTCGCCGGCACATTCGGCTAACCAACCGCGTTCCGAGACGATCAAGGGTTTGCCCGCCGAGAGGAATTGTAAGACGATAACCGCACCAGGCTCCTCCCAAGCCGATGGAATTAGACCAATACCAGCCTTCTCCAAGGCCGCCGGCATTTTATCGCTGGGATAATACTCCCAGGTAACGTTCCCTTCTAGAGCGAGCGATTTGGAAAGATCCTGTAAGTGCAATTTTTCGGGGCCGTCTCCAATAAGCGTCAATGTGGACGACTCTTTGCCTGAGCGATGTTCTCTCTGATTCAGGTCGTGTAAAGCGTAAAGCAGGTCGTCGACACCTTTCTCGGTTATCAGACGACCGGCAAAAGTAAATGTGGTTGAAGCTCGAGCAAAATTGCCTCGAGCCTCCTCAAGACTTCTGGCCGCAAATCGCTCTTGATCGAACGGGTTATAAATCATTCTCTGGCGAGGCAAAGGCTGACGGCAGGCCACGTGCTTACTTGAAGCAATATTGGCCGTCACCAGGAAGCCAACCAGCCTTCGACCCCAGAGCTTGATACCGCCAATAATACCTTTAAACCAACCGGAAACTTTCACATGATACCAAATTGAAGGCCAAGGCTGCATGGGAGCTGGACGCCCATTGACCCAACCGGCGCCATCAATGCACTGCAACTGATAACCATGATGTGTCCAAGTGAACGGCTTGTTAAAGAGAACGGCGAGAGGGAACAAGCGCACAGTTGAGCCATTGGCATGGATTATTTCGTGAGAGCGCACTAGTTGTATCAATTCTCTCCAGGCAGGGTTGCGCACGATCGTGTAATTGACCGGTCGTTCCTGCAATGATGGTGTCGGCGTCACCACAGTTACCTGGTGACCGAATTCCACACATCCCTTAGCCAACGCATGTCCAATATCTTCTACTCCACCGACATTTGGCCAAAACGTATGCGAGTACAGAAGAATCTTCATCACTTCATTTAACACGCCAATTCTTGCTTAGGCAAGGGCAATCCGATAAAGTGAACTTACAATGAAGCTCACATATTTGACCTATGACGAAAGGGATAATGCTGAAAACCTTCTCTTCAGAGCTTTGCTCAAATCTGACGGTGAAGGTGCTCTGGCTGTCTTGCGTCATGCGTCAACTAAAGAACGCGGGCACAAGCGCTGGCCAGAAATTGGCCAGAGAATTGGATAGATCAATTCGCTGCCGAAGTCACATACAGCAATTTGCCAGTGCTGATCTATCAACGCATATGCGCATTGCATTTGACAGATATGATACAGCCGCTCACATTGTCAAATGGCCAGAGTTTATTGGATGCATTGCGCCAAAGCTCGATTGAAGCCAGTCTACGATACCAAAGACATGATAAGCAGTTCCTTACGCTACTGGAAAGTTTGCAAGAGCTCGCGGATCATCTCGTCTGGCTGAAAGGTACGACATTCTCAAGAACGTTGTACGACATCGCAGAGCATCGTGTTTCGCTTGATTTTGATGTCGCCGTTGCCGAAGGGTCGGCACAGGCTGTACTCGATCGCCTAGAACAGAGCGGATTTACCCCCAACTGGACTGAGCCAGGTTACTGTCATCAGGTAGGTGTTGGTCCGGTCGGAGCCCTCGCCGATCTCTTTCTTAGACCAAATCCAGAATTTGAAGGTTGCCATAATCTGACACTGGAAAAGACAGGTTGGCCAGCAATCGAATTGAAGTTCAATCCGCTCGACACCGGTCTGAGGATGAAGGAAGAGTCCCGATTCTTTGCCGATGCTGAGAAAATATCATGGGCAGGACACACTTTTCTTGGACCGAGCGTCGTTGACCATATGCTGATCGCGGTCGTGCATTTTCACAAGCACGGATTCATGGGCTGGGGATGGCTTTACGATATTCATCTTTTGGCGTTGCACATCTCGGGCCAACCTAATCAGTGGGCAGAGTTTGTCAGACGCTGTCAATATGAGGGCATCGGACCGAGTGCCTGGAAGAGCCTAAGAGTCGTGCAAGGACAACTGGGTACACCGGTGCCGAAAGAGGTGCTGAAAGCGATCGAACCGCCGCAATCCATCCTTCTGGATATCAAGCCGCTTGTTCTAATAACCACTGAGTTCTTATGGAATTGCACCAGCCTCGGCGGCATGCTTATGAACGCAATTTTTATGGGAGACACAAAACGCAAACTGACGATACTAGCCAGATCATTTTTCCCTGATCCCTCCTTCTTATCCCAATATTATGCCCATGGTGCTCGCATTTCCGGATTGAGCTATATGCCATACCTGCTCATGCATTGGGCAGTACTGATCAGTCCGGCAGGCCTCATTCGCAGAACGATCGGACAATTTATCTGGCCGTATGACGTTCAGAGCTTAGGAAAGAAATAAATCAACCGATGACGCCACATATCGCACACTGGATCTGGAACCTTGGTATCGGGGGTGATGCAAAAAATGCTTGCTCTCTGGCCGCAGCCCAAACGTCTTGGGCTAAGGTTTCCATCCTGACGCAGGCGGCTGAGCCTGGTGACCGAGCGAAAAATCTAACAGCCGACAGCATCCGTGTTTCAGGTGCCATCGACACGGATGAAAGACTGAGGTTATGGATAGATGAAGCGAAGCCCTCTCTTTTTCTCTTCCATCGTAGCGGACGTCAACATCCGCTCGAAACTTCGCTAGTAAGAGCTGCCTCATCTCTTAGCATTCCTTGCTTCGAATACAATACTTTTGGCCGCGTCGACGAATCGACGGATCAACTATGGACTGGCCACTGCCATCTGTCTCGCACAAGCTTGATGCGTTATGCCCAAAGGAGACATTGGTCACCGCTCAACACGCCGGGGCATGCCGCAATCGGCTATCCTGTAAATTTCGCTGAGATCATCCAACCGGAGGAACGAAGAGCAGCTCGAGAGGCTCTACGAATTGATAGCCAGGCATTCGTTATTCTCCGGCTGCTCCGTCCGGATCTGCGAAAATGGGATGCGACGCCGGTATTAGCAGTGCACCGATTACTGGCCGCTCAGCCGCCCGTGCACCTTCTCCTCATGTCTGCACCCGACTCTCGCAAAAACTGGATTCGCCGAAATTGCGGTCCGTCTGTCACTCTTCTCGATCCAAGTGTGAGCGAGTCCAACGTCAGGCAAGCACTGGCTGCCAGCAACTGCTTAGTTAATTTCTCCAACATCGGCGAAACATTTGGTCTAGCTCTGGCCGAGGCGATGGCCTCAGGCTTGCCAGCGCTAGTCAATTCCACGCCGAGGATGGATAACGCCCAGATCGAACTATGCCGACACCAGTCAACGGGACTGGTGGCAAACACAATCTCTTCTTTAGCAGCGTCGATACGTTATCTGCAAGCAAATCCGGCTAAAGCTGAGCAATTCGGACTGGCAGGACGAAGCTTTATTCAAACAAACTTTGCTGGCAATATTGTCGAAGCTCGATTGAGAAACTTTCTCATCGACCGTCTCAAAGCGACAGGAAGTAATCTTGTTTCCTCCATACCTTTGCCTCAAGCAAGCGGCGATGCTTATGAATTGAATCAAGAATGGCTAGATGAGTACGAGAAAAGGCTAGGTCAATCATTTCACAAAACCGGATCTGCTTTACAAGAATTCGCCGATCGACAACTGATGAATGCCATCAGGCTCTTAGATACCCTGGAATATGCTTATTCGGTTGGACCGAATCGTGTTCTACATGCAGTGAGCGAACGGATTCGCCACGGCGCACTAGACCGTTAAATGAATGTACACGAGCGGACGTCTGATTGAGAGGTACTAATTGCCAGTTAAGCAATGAAACCCAAGCCAGGCGCAAGCAGCCATCGACACTACGATCAAAAAAACTGCCAGCGGGCAAAGAAGAATAGTGCGCTTGATGATCCAGAAATCTAACCAAAGAGACCAATGCCTCTCGTAATAGTTATTAAGGTCAAAGCGGTGCAGATAAGGATGTAACGTAGATCGTGTACATTGTTCCAAACCGGTCATGCCAGGCAGTATACGGGGGATGAAGCCTGGCAAGTCTGCACGAATTTTTTCGTGCTCAAGCAAATGGACCGTTTCGCCTACAGAAAGCGGACGCGGGCCGATGAAGCTCATTTCTCCTTTGATCACATTGATTAACTGGGGCAGCTCGTCCAGTTTAGTATCACGCAAGAAGACGCCCACTCTCGTTACTCGTACATCGTTTTCGTCTGTGCGATGACCGAGCAGATCTGCTTTCCTAAACATCGTTCTAAATTTGTAAATGACAAAAACGCTTCCATCTTTGCCAATGCGCTTTTGACGAAAGACCGGCGATCCGTGTCCATCCAAAACAATTAACAGAGCGGCTAAGCACATTAACGGCAGACAACAAACGAGGATCGCCAGCGCCACAAAAGTATCGACGAACCTCTTCAGAAAAGTCCTGTAAAGAGAGTTCTTATTCGGTGCCGAGCGTGCTATGGGTAGCGATTCCAGTTACTAATTCCTCTTACAGCTCAAGTCCTGAAATAATATACCCTCAACCGCGGTCCTGCCAAAGCTTCTCAATGAATTTGGCTTGCCGATTGGCGATGAGCAACGTTACTAGGGCGGCAAAATAACAAATCGCTCCTAGCCAATAAGCGCTGGATATTGACCAGACAATGGCCATAACCACTGCCAGAACCGACGCACAAACGGATGTAGCGCCATTTACAGCCCAGAACCACGGCGTCAAGGACGCATTTCGATTAGACGCTAGTCTCAGACCAAAGGGCATGGCCGTTCCCATCAACAGTCCCAAGGGACAGAGAATGACGATGGACACGCCAATTCTTGCAGGTGTTGGAGAGGATATGAAGTGGCTAAGAACGGCAGGCGTCATCAAGCCATATCCGGCGAAGAGAAAAAGGAGCAAGGTCAGAGAATAAATCGCCGCTCGCTCTACCGACTGCCGTATCTGGTCCTCGCTGTCAAGAACATTCTTAACCCTAGTCGATTTAAGAAAATTGGTCAGATAACTGCCGATGCCTGCACTGACCAGCAATGTTGCCAGGACGACAGACAAGCTGTAGCTGGGATGACCGAGAAAAATGATCAGTCTTTGTAGCTGTGAAATTTCGACAAACATAAAGCCCAAGCCGATCAAAGCGAAGTAGAACAGATCAGGCAAAGCTTTCCTATAAACCTCTCTCGGAGAGACCGCTAAAAGCGGCACGATCATGACAAGAATCGATAAGGTTACTACGGCCAAAGCTAAATCAAATAACACCACTTCTGCTGTGGCATAGAGTCCCCTTTTCGCTCGCGGTGAGTGCAAGGCATATGCTTGCCCAGGCTTGCTCAGATAGAGAAAAAAAGGACTATCATCAGTGGGCGCGTCGATTCGTGTTGGCAACTGCCGGGCAATTGCTTTTTCGTTGGCACCGTTAGCGATATCAGCTAATATCGGATCCGCCGCAGACACAGGGCTTAACTCTATATCGTAATTCAAGCTGTGCGTTACATCCGTCAACGTTTTTAGATCGGATTTTGCCAAGGGCGATCTGCTCAAAAGTAAGGTGGCCCAAGTCGAGTCACCCTTTGGCTTGACGATGACCATACACTTTCTTGGATCGGTCACACCTAATTGCAGCAATACTGAACGTGAAAGAGCGACATATCTATAAGTTTCAGCCGGGTGCTGCGGAGCGAAATAGGTGCAAGTAAGAATGCCGTCGGGCGCTAGCCGCTGAATAATTGTCTTCCAGCCATCAATCGTATAAAGGGCATTCTCGGTCAGGGCAAAAGCACCGTGGGCCATGGCAGTACTCGGGCTAATCGCCGCTATTTGGATAATGTCATATTGCGACTTACTCCGGGCAAGAAAACTTCTTGCCTCGTCGTTGATGAACCTGACTTTTGCATCTTTATCCAGGTGCCCGCTGAAATCACCAAATCTTTCAGTGACCGCCGCCAACATATCCGAATTGAGCTCTATTCCGGTAACAGATTTTTGACCAAAGACAAGCGCTGTGAGAACGTCTCGGCCGCCACCCACACCGATGACGAGCACTGAAGCGTTCTTTCTCAGATAATGAACCAGCGCTGGCAGGTCGTATTTGAGGTAATCGACTGCCGCCAAATTGCCATCAAAATGAGGAATAACGCTGGAACCGACCGAGTCTATGTACAAATCCAGTTGTTTCACTTTGCGGTCAGCGGGATAAGACTGAGAGAGCGAAAAACCAAACGGCGTCACATAGGCATCAGGGTCTCCGAAAACCGCAATGCGAGCCAGAGAACTCCACTTTACATAAAGAGGGCGCTCCTCGAATTGTCCGTTCACCCATATCGGTCTAAGAAGTGAAGACTGCTGATGCACAGCGATGGTATTACCCACGGTGAAGAGCACCAGGACAATACTGAGAATGACGCTAGTCCATCGCAATTCCTTGGAACCCGAATCTAGAGAAAAAATGACGGCCGCCATGCTGCTAATCAAGGCTGCAAAAATGACAGCGGTAGGACCGTCGGCAAGACGCAGAAGCCAGAAGATCGAGAGACAACCAATTGCTGCTCCAAACAGATCGAATGCGTAGATTTTACCGATATGGTCCGGAAATTTGGTCAGTGCAAGTGCAGTCACTATACCGACAAAGAAGAAGGGCAGTGAAACGACAAGATAAATCAGGAGTATCGAATAAATACCAACGATGGAAAGATCAAGGAAGAAGGGAATGCTCAATTGCGTTAAAAAACTAACGACAGTGGAGATTGAAAAAACGAGCGAAAAGAGAGAAAGATTGATAGAAACACGTTCTTGGCGAAAATAAACGGGACAATAAAACACTAGTAAAGCACCGCCGGTCATACCACACATGGCCACGGCTATGGCCACAAAGGCAAAGTGGTACCACATTGATACACTCCAGATTCGCGGCAATAGGACTTCCAGGGCCGTGGTACTGAGCGCCGTCATGAACACCGCAAGATACATCGACCTGTTTACTCTATATTGGTCGTCCACCCTTCTCCGGCAGATCTAAAAGAGCGTAGAAACAAAATCGAGCCGGTCTTTCAGTTGCCCACCCCGGAGCAGGTAACAATCTGCCTCCTCAATGGACCGAGAAAAAAGCTCGATGCCACCTGGGTATCTAAGTAGATTGGATAGCTCCAATATTTTCCGCACATAGACAGCGGGCGAAATTTTTTCAACTGCCAATTGATCAGGTGTTTGAGCGGTAAATGGCTCGAGGTGCAAGGCGTTTTTGAATTTCAACGGCAGGCTCTTATAGTAATAGACCTCAGGATCGAAGTACCATTCGTCATCGAGAAGTTTCTTCGATGGTAATCCCGTAGCTTGCGCGATTCGCTCCATAGAGCCAGCCCGCAAAGACAACGGACGTGCAAACGGCACCATGCACTCGTTGTCTACGTCGACCAAAACGATATCCTCGGATAATATCTTCCACTCGCCGGTGAGCGCTAAGGCCAACGATAGGGTTGTTTTGCCCGCATAAGAGCCGCCGGTCAAAAGAAGCATGTCATCATTTTGATTGCGCAGTGCCGCCGCTTCGACCCAGGGAATGCGGGGCTCCTGTTCGGCTGTAGACACTAAGATGCTGGCCCAGGCAGGCGCCCGGACCAAGGGCAGGCAGAAAATAATCTTTTCCATCAAACCCCTTAACGACCGTGTCTAAATCAATTACAACGGGCTCGCCAGTCAATTCAGCCGACTGGGATAGGTTGCGATCAGCTCTAGCAAACATCGTTTGCACTGCAGCGAGAAGTTCTTGAGAACATGACCGGACGCGAAAAATGCGCTTACCAAGAACCAGCGTGTCACTCAGGTCGCTCATTCGCGCAAACCCTTTAGTAACTTATGCAGATTAGAAGTGCTGATATCGATCATCTTTGTGGGCGTCAATCCATAAGAAAACCAGACGAAACCTTGGTAACTTGCGGAGAGCATGAGCGATTCTCAAAATCGAAGATTGATAAATCTTTCACGCCATGCAATTCTACTCCCCCTGACAGACAAGATCAGATCTGGTGCAAATGCGCCTCTGGTGAATGGACAGAGCAAAGATCTTTGCCCAGAGTACATGCTTATCCAGATCGCTCAAATCCAATCTGGACAAGCCGTCTACACTTAGCAAAAGCAGCCGCCTGTTGGCAAACTTAGGCAATCTCAGTTTAAGTCATAACCCGGCCAGTGCAAGTCGTTTTTGCCTCGGCAGGCGGCACTAAGAACTTATCAACTATTTGTGGAGCTGTCAGAACCGCCCCAGCAACGGACCGCCCTGCGCAAAACCAAAGCCAGGAAACCCTTGCGGGTCAAATTGGCGGCACAGGATGGATGATTTTCTTGGTCTGAACTGGTTGCAGTATCGTTGTGATCAATATTTATATCCGCGTCCGCCATTCGCCCCAACACCTCCGCCGTGGCAAAACCCATTTTCATATTAGCAGACCTCAGTGGCCTGAAAGCTCCTGGCCGATACTGCCAAGCCCGCAACCCAGACCGGCCATCGCATGGAACTGAAGTTTCGCTTTCGGCAATGAACAACAAAAGTGTTATCTATGTTTGTCAGGTTGACGATTGGCAGCCAACAGGCAGGCTAATGCTGCCAGATAGCACACAGCTCCAAGCCAGTAGGCGACAGAGATGGAAAAGGCAATGGCGATCACTACAGCCAGAACCGACGCCAAAACTGAAGTAGCACCGTTGACAGCCCAGAACCAAGGCATCAAAGCGGCATGGCGATTACTAGCCAGTCGTAAGCCAAGAGGCATCGCCGTTCCCATAAATAGACCTAAGGGAAAGAGAATGGCGATGGCGATCAACACCCGCTTTGATGTAGCAAGAGCGGCGGAGTGCACGAGGATTTGCGGTGTTACTAGACCGTACGCCAGCATTAAGAACAAAAGAACAACGATACCCAGAATTGCCGCATTCCTTTCGGAGTGCCAGGCCGGCTGCCGCTTGAGAGCCTGGGGAACTTCGACCGGAATGACATTGGTTAGGTAACTGCCGATGCCCGCCGAAACCAGCAAGGTAAACAGAACAGCAGACAAGCTGTAGCTAGGATGACCAAGAAAGATGATCAGCCGCTGCAACTGCGATACTTCAACGAACATGAAGCCTAAGCCAATCAAAGAGAAAAAGCACAGATAGGGAAGTCCTTGCCTATAGCTGTCTCGATTTCCGGCTGCACCAGAGACTATCAGAAAGGGCACTGCTATCGTCAAAAGTGTAATCAAAACAACCAAAACGGATGAATCAAACAAGACCACTTCAGCCGTAGTATGCAGTTCCCTTCTACCATCTGGTGAATGCATGGCGAATGCCCGCAACGGCTTGATCAAATAAAAGAAAAACGGACTGTCATCGGTAGGCGGGTCAATTCTAGTCGCAAGCTGTCGGTCAACATTCTCCAAATTTTTGCCATCGGCAATATCAGCCAATTTGGGATCAGTGGCTGAATTGGGACTGAGCTCGACCTCGTAATCGAGCTTATCAGCCACCTCCTTCAGTCTCTCCACATCGGCCTTCGAAAATGGCTGCCTGCCTAGCAACAGTGTGGCGCAGGTATTTTCGTAGACCTCGATATGTTTCGGTCTGACGATCATCATGCAGCTTCGTGGTTGACGCACACCAAGCTCAGTCAGTGCCACCCTGGAGAGAGCTGTATACCTGTATGTTTCGGCTTGCACCTTGGGTGAATAATAAGTACAGGCGATAATGCCGGTAGGGGTCAGATGCTCGATAATAGACTTCCAACCCTCAAGCGTATATAGAGAGTTTTCGGTCAGGGCATAGGCTCCGTGCGCGAGCGCGTTACTGGGACATATGGCGCTCATCTGAATGATGTCATACTGAGTGTTTTGCCGGGCGAGGTAACTTCTTGCTTCATCATTGATCAGCTCAACGCGCGGATCACGATCCAAATGTCCACTGAAATCGCCAAAAGTTTTTGTAAGAGCATTCAAAGTGTCTCTATTCAACTCAACGCCTGTCACCGATTTTTGACCGAAAACAAGCGCGGTGAGAACGTCCCGACCACCACCGACACCGATTACCAGCACCCGCGCATTTTGTCTCAAATAATGGGCGAGACTTGTAATGTCGAATTTCAAATAATTTACATCAGCCAGCTTTCCCGAAAAACGCGAAATGATGCTGGTGCTGACCGAATCGATCCAGAACATCAGCTCTCTGGCCTTGGCCTCGGTAGGGAAGCCCTTGCCGGGCGCAAATGCAAACGGCGTCACGTCTGAATCAGGATCGCCGATCACCGCCACCCGGGAAATGGTGCTCCATTTGACGTACAACGGTGGCTCTTCAAACTGTCCGTTTACCCAAATTGGTCTAAGCACCGAGATCTGGTTGCGAACTAGAAAACTATTACCCAGAGCAAAAAGCAAAAGAGAAACGGCCAAGATGCTGCTCATTTTCTGCAGTCTAGACGAACCAGAAATTAATGAAAAGAGAAAGGCAGCGGTGGCCGCCACAAGGGCAGCAACGATTACCGCAGTTGGCCCGTCGGTGAGACGTAAAAGAAACTGCAACGACAAACATCCTAACGCCGCCCCGAATAGATCGAAAGCATAGATCTTGCTTGTCCATTGAGGGAATTTAGTCAGGGCGATGGCGATAACTATACCGGCGAAAATAAAAGGAATAGTGACGACGGCACAGATAAGCGCTAGCGAATAAATGCCGACAATTGACCGATCAGGGAAGAAAGGAATACTCAACTGCGTCAAGAAGCTGAAGACGGTCGATACGGAAAAAAGCAAACAAAATAGCGCTAAGGCAAAGGGTGCACGCTCCCTGGCAAAAAAGACTGGGCGATAAAAAACGATCAGAGCACCAGCTGTGATACCAAACATGGCAATCGACACTGCTACGAATGCGAAGTGGTACCACATCGACACACTCCAAATTCTCGGCAACAAGACTTCCAGCGCGGTTGTGCTCAAGGCAGTCAAAAAAACCGCCAGACAAATTAGCCGATTGGACGAAACTATTGCTTCCATAAGGGGCAGCTCCATGTGCGCTAATAAAGAGACAGCTTAAAAGCATGCTTGCCAAGAACGATGGTGTGACTAATGTTTTTCACTCAATCAATTCCATCAAATGCTTGTGAAGATCTAAAGTGCTGAGTCCCTTGGCAAGTGGCCGATGCAAGTTCTGCGGCAGGAAAACAAATCCGTTGTAGTCGTGAGTCGAACGTGGTCGATTCTGCCAATCGACCGTTTCTGAATTAATCAGGTCATGCAATTCTACCCCCCTGACAGACAGGACGAGGTCCGGAGCCGATGTCATTGCCGGCTGTTTCTTGAGCTTGTTTGTCGAACCAGGCTCAATTAGGTAATCGTCCATACCAAATTCTTTGATCAAGGCGGTGTTTAGATTTTCTCGTATGCTCTTGAGCAAAGATGTGGCTTCTTCATCCAAAACGATGCCATCTTCGAAACGGCTCTTAAGATTCAAATAGATCATTCCATAGATCGGTGATGCCGCAAGCGTGCGCGACGTCTCAAAGTTTGCGCTTATCGCCACTCTCGATTCAGTATTTTTTTCTGCCGGGCGACGCAGAAGATTCACCGCAGCCGACGCTTGCCGACGTCGAGACAAAGTTTGCTCAAAAACATCACCTCCACTGAAATTCAAGAATCCACAATGAGCCAATAATTGGTTGACGTTCAGACGCGCCCGGCAATCGCTATGGCCAAAGGTCGAAAGCAGACAAATATGCGCACCAGAGCTCAGTCGAAAAATCTCCGTTAGCTTCTTGTCCAAATTGATCAGAAACTCTTTGATTGACGGCCAGACAAGACGGCTTGAAGACCTGAGGAAATCTGGACCGAGAAGATGTGCCAGTTGATCGAAAACGGTCAACCGGAGAAAACAGATTTGCCAGCTATAGCGGGTGATCAGATCGAGAGCGCACTCTAGTCGCTGATTTTCAACGGCCAGTGAACGATTAACAGCTTCTGAAAGATCGGTAAGCGCTTGGGCAACAGAGAGATACGGACGCGCTTTATAGCCGGCAAAGAGGGGATTTGATAGAAGCGCAGACGGACTGACTGCAGTTTGACTGGGAATCGATCCATCCGACAACCAGACTCGACCAGGATGGGACGGGCTGAGAAGAGGCATATTGACCAGCAGTGCCAGCTGGCTTGCGTTTGCTTGAAGCAATGAGACTGGCGCCAAAAGGTCATCTTCGCTGACCACCTGGCATGTATTTAGCGATGAACCCGGTCTCCGGTAGCCTGGGCAGCCAACCTCATTCCACTTGCCGCCAGTCAAAATCTCCGCCCAGAGAGACTGCAGGCTGGTTACAGGTTGGCCATCGGCACTGGACAGATCAAAACAAGATTTATGGTCCGGTAAAAGGGTCGTATATTCACTCAAGCTGGCCAAATCAGATCTGGACAAGCCGTCCAGGCTTATCAAAAGAAGCCGCTGTTTGTCCATGTATTTGTTCAAAAGGAGTTCAGGAAGGAACAGCAGAACCAGTACTGACCATCATGGCACTCGCCGGCGGTACGAGAAATTTATCGATTACTTTCGGACCAACCAAAACGACTCCTGCGGCCGCCGCTCTTTGCAGAATCAACGTCAAAAAGGACTTGCGACTGAGATTAGCTGCGCAAGACATAGGGTCTGCGGGATCTGAATTGTCCCTGTTGCCGTTATCGTTTGTACTGTCGATGTTATTCATGGCTTGAGGTCAACTGTGGGCAATTAGTCTTTCTATAATTAGATCTTAGCAAAGTCCGAGCACGAGCACGCACGCTTTGAGCGACTTCGCTGTCAGTGATCAAGGAGCTATGCAGTGGGTGCTATTGGACAAGGCGTCGGCCGGCGGTACGAGAAATTTGTCAATTATTTTCGGCGCCGCGAGCACAGTGCCAGTGATGGCCGCTCTTTTGAGGACCAAGGTCATAAAGTCTTTACGGCTCAAATTCGGCGCGCAAGAGAGGCAATCTTCTGTTGCGCCTTTGTCGTCTGTCTCTTTATCCCTACTCACGCCAGATCACCTCAGAATATTATTGACGCATTGTCGCTTGTGCGCTTCAAATACAACATCTTTTGATTAAGCGGTGACGGAGGCGCTAGTACTGCTTGCCTTGGCGTCCGCCGACGGCACAAGAAATTTGTCAATTATTTTCGGCGCCGCAAGCACAGTGCCTGTGATGGTCGCTCTTTTGACGACTAACGTCATAAAGTCTTTGCGGCTTAAATTCGGGGCGCAAGAAATGCGTTCCTTGTCCTTCCCTTTGTTATCCGCGCCCATACGTAACATACCTCTACGAAGGCGTTTGCCTCTTGCCTATAGTTCAATCATACCCAATACTGCAGCGCAAAGCGTGGGTAGAAAACCTTACGGCAATTTTATACCACTTTCGCCACTAGCAAATCACGGAGTTGAGCCGTGAGAGCTGGTTGTTAAGGCATTGGCCGGCGGCACGAGAAACTTATCTACTATCTTTGGCGCCGCGAGCACAGAGCCGGTTATGGCCGCTCTCTTAAGAACCAACGCCATAAAATCTTTGCGGCTCAAATTCGGAGCGCAGGAGTTACGCTCTTCTTGATCGGCATGATCGTCTGATTTTTTATCCCTGGTCATATCAGCTAACTGCGCAAAGGCTCTCGCCTGTTGCCTCCTCAGTCCAATCATAGCAGAAAAGCAAGCAAAAAACCGGACAGAATCCCAATCTCCAGGCTGGTGGAGCCTCGCCGCAGCCCAAAATCCGCAGGCAAGCTCAACGGTTTCACTATCACTTGCAAGACAACAGTCCTTGAGCGGCTAACTCTTTTGTGAATTGATCGATATCGTTCCTCAAGGCGATTTGATCTTTTGACTGTATCAACTCTTGAATCTGTGCAATCATTTGCTCGGCGGATAATTCGCCGTCGGCAAGTTCCCAAACTAACGCCCCGACTGGATTCAAAATATGCACCCACTCGGTCTTACCAGTGGACAACGCCACGAAACCATCTGGCAAGATCGTCGCTTGAATATCAGGATTACGTTGCCAGTTCATAATCAGACTACAAAAAGAGGAGCGGGAACTGATGAACAGAGATAATCTTAGCAACGTCAACGCTTCTTGGACAGATGGCGCATCGATGGATCTGGACGCCAAGCGCTTGGCAGATGTTGGTCGCGTGCCATTTTTAATTAGACGATGGTGGCTAAGAGAATTTGAAGAAGCCAGCGATTGTGTCTGGCAGTCTGATTTCATTGCTTCCGCACTCTGGTCCAACTACTCCGATCCGCTCTGCGATTTTGGTGGACTTGAGGACTTTGACGACTTTTGAGAAAGTAATTGAGCTATACGAAATTCGGGGGGCATAGGTGACTGTACTTATTCTGTCGTCTGCCAACGACGTTCACGGCCAGGCCGTTGAACGCCATTTGCAGAGCCTGGGTGAGGACGTAGTCTATTGGCGACCGAAGCACCTTCTGACCGAGTCGACGCTCACTTGGGAGCTGGCTGAAGGTGGCTTGGCCGGCTCCTTGGTGTCTACCCAAGCGGACAAGCAATGGCAATTGGATTTGGCCAGCATCTCGTCAATCTGGTTACGACGGCCGGGCCGGACAAAAGCCAAGTCCATGCCAGAGAGATGGCTCGAGCGCCTGGCCGAGAATGAGTCGAACAAAGCTTTAGACAGTATTTTTCGCCTTCTGCCATGCCTCTGGGTCAACGATCCGATCAAGCATCAAGAAGCGCTGCTCAAGATTCGTCAACTGTCAATTGCCAGAGGCTGCGGGTTCACAATTCCGAAGACGCTGGTGACGAACAATCCAGAAAAAGTCGCTGAATTTTATGAACGGCATTCAGGCAAAATCATATATAAGCTCATTGATAGCGAAAGCGGCTTGTGCTTTCCGATTTACGAAACGCCGCGCTCAGTTCCAGCCATGTCCTTTCGAAAAGAAGATTTGGCATTCATCGAACAAGTTCGCTTTTGCCTGCATCTTTTTCAAGAGCGAGTGGCAAAAGTCTCGGACTTGAGAGTGACTGTAGTGGGAAAGAAGATATTTGCAGCAGAGATCAAATCACAAGCGATGGGAGAACGCTTAGATTGGCGCCTGAACCAAGATTTGCCAATGGAACCGTACAAGTTATCAAGAAAACTCGAAGAGCAATGCCTACTCCTCATGCGGCAATTGGGTTTGACTTTTGCTGCTATAGATTTCTGCAAAACAGCAGACGATGATCTGGTATTTCTGGAAGCAAATCCACATGGTCAATTTTTGTGGATCGAACAGGCGCTAGATCTGCCAATATCGCTTGAATTAGCCAAATTACTCGCTGGACATGCCAAGCCACTGACGGCAACTTGATCGGCAATTTTGGCCAATCGGAAAATCACGGAGCAACCAGGCCGGCGAATGGTTGCATTCAAGAAAAGGACTCGAAAAGGATTTGACCAAGTTCGCCCAGGACGCGAAAAGTTTCCTTGCAAGCATCCAAGTCCAGTGAATTAAAAGACTGCGGCTGGGATAAAGACAACCCTGCATTGGCCTTGACGTTTATCTCATTGAATTTTGTCATTTTCTCCAGCTTCACTAATGCTTCGTATACACCAGGGTAGCTGACAAAACGTTCGCCCTGCTCTTCATTGTTGCAGGTAATGAGAAAGCGCTCTTGCACGCGCTTATCGCCAATTGCCTGCCCCCTGGGCTCCATCAATAATAGGCGCGTCAGGTCCTTCAACGGACCACGAGCCGAACGGTGAATAATCACCATCGACAATTTAGTTGGTTCAGGCAAGCGGCTAGGATCGTCAACAACATTCGTCTCCACGATGTACGTAACGCCAAAAGGCCAACCGGCAGCGAGAGCCTCTAGAATAGCCGTAAAGCCAAGGACCGTACCGCGTATGAAGATCGGTACAGGCGCATCTGCCACCACTTTACCTTCGATCAGATGCGCTACTTGCTCAAGCTTCTTACTGTTTAGCATCACGAAGCCTGGCGTCAGTTAGTCACTTCCGACTTATCTTTCGACTCAGTGGGTGCCGAATCTGTTGTCTCCTTTTGCACAAACATGTCCACTTTCTTATGGCTCTTCTTCACCGGCAACAGTCCGAATTTCTTCCTTGGCTTATCAGAGTCGGTATCACTGGCGGTGTCAGTCGTGTCGGACTTCGGATGGTCCGTCGCCTCATCGGTGGAAGCCTTCTTATCCTTTGGCGATTCAGCTCTGGACTTTTCACTTCTAGAATTTTTCGAGTTGTCGGCGCGTTCCTCAGTGGAAGCAGTTGGTGGCCCGATAACATTCATCTTGACATCACGCGGGCGTGGCTCGCTGGCAAAAGCACTTTGAATGTAAGTCAACGATTTCTTGGCGTCCCTTACCCATTCGGCATCCGGCTCTAACGCTACTCCCTTTTTCAACAGGGTTTCAGCTTGGCCCAGTTGGCCCTCTTTGTAATAGATATTACCGATTCGATAATAGGCATCAGCCATGTTGGGGTTGACTTCCATGGCCTTTACATAGTTTGCAATTGCTTCGCCAGTCTTATGTTCGTATTCTAATGCGTTACCAAGATTGTGGTAGGCAGAGGCAAATTTCGGATCGATTTTGATCGCCTGCCGCCATTTTTCTTTCGCTTCCTCGACCTTACCTCTGGCATATAGCACGGTGCCATAAACGTTCAACGTCGTAGGCCGATCCGGTTTCAGAGACAACGCCTTTTGCAAAGCCTCCGATGACTTAGTAAAGCTCTTTTGCGCAGCATAAATGTTACCTAGATTGCTCCAGGCTTCTTCCATGCGATCGTCGGCCTCAATTGCCGCCCGATATTCGGCAATTGCTTGATTCAAAAAACCTGACTGGTGTAATTCAACACCACGGTTGTAGTGTTTGACTGCCTCTTCCGAATACGGTCGCTTCGTCAAGTCGTCTGCGCGGGAGCCGCCAGCCTTGGTACCGCTGCCGGTGTCGCTCGCTCCTTTGCTGGGCTCGGACGATTCGGCTTCGGCGGGGCGGTTGCCTCCTCTTTGGCCCAAGCAGGCTGAGCGCTCCATAACAGCCCGATCACAGCCGCGGCAATGATCAGGTTGAGACAAAACGAGCTGATGTGTTTGCTTGTCAAATCTTTAAACAAATTTGAGAAACCGCAAAGTCGGGTGTAGATGTCAATCATCTACGAACTGCGCCTCATTATAACTGAACCGAAACCACTGAGAGTGCGGCTGATGTAAAGTTTGGCGAAGGGGGCTCTCGCTACTTAAGCTTCTGAACTAGACCGCGCAAGCCCAGTAAATAACTGTCGATGCCGAATCCGATGACTACCCCGACGGCAAGGTCAGAAAGCATTGTTTTGTGACGAAATTCTTCACGAGCATGGATGTTGGATATATGAACTTCCACAAATGGCAGGCTTACCGCCTTTAAAGCATCTCTAAGAGCGATGGAGGTATGCCCATAAGCGGTGGGATTGATCAGTATGCCACCGGCTCCGGTGCTCAGGCAGTCTTGTATTTTATTGACCAGTTCGCCCTCAATATTAGATTGAAAAAAAGATATGTCGGTGCCCAATTCTTTTGCCAATACACTGAGCTGCTGGTCGATTTCAACCAAAGTGGTGACGCCGTAAAGTTCTGGCTCGCGGCGACCAAAAAGATTTGAGTTGGGCCCGTGAATTACTTGTATCAGCACTTACTCTGATTCGTCTTCCTTCATCGCCTCAAGAGCGCAAAGCGCCTCACCCAGGAACGGATCGTTCCTGGCCAACAATCTCTCGGCCCTGACTAAGCCAATGAACTGGGACAACAGATCCCTAACAAACATGGGCTGGCCACCGTAGTCTATCTCCTCGGCGATAATGAACATCGTCGCTGCCAGGAGCACACGCGCCTCCACTTGCCCGATCTCACCACTTTGCATAATATCCGCAAGCGCCTGAGGATCCACTTTATTTTCGAAAATCAATTGCTTGCAGAACTGCTGAACGTTGCCGCGCAATGGCTTGGTACGCTCAGCAGGCAGTGATGCGGCAGCGCGGACTAGATTTAACCGATTGGCAGCATCGCCTAAGGATTCAGCGCTGTCTACCAGGTTACGAACTTGGTTAGCCTTTGTATTGAACTGCCGCCGCAATTCGTTTTCGGCTACAGATGGCGCTGGCTTGGTCGCCGAATCGAAACGCTTATCGTAGTAATCTTGCACTTGCTGCCTTTTCAGCTCGACACCAAAAGGCAACAGTTCTAAAAAAATCGATTCCAGTCCTTCAAGCTGGGACTGCAAATACATCAATTCGTCCTGGGAAACCGACAAGCTTCACTCCTTTCTTTTGGACGCTCACCCCAATTGTCGCATTTGCGACGGCTTAAGTGCTCTTCAGACCGAAAAGATCATTTACTGATGCAAATCTTATCTGGGAGCCTCCGATAAATTCAAGATTCGCAAGATTTGGCCTGCCACCTCCTGGGGTGTCTTGCCGCCGGTTTCAATTTTATACTCTGCTTCTTCATAAGCGGCCCGGCGACAAATCAACAAATCATGCAATCTCTCTTTCAGATGGCAGCGGTCTCCTCGTCCAGCCAGGTCATCTTCAAGCTTCTCTTCGTTTGAACTCGCCCGCCCACCTTTGACCGCTCTTCGCTTTCGCTTGGAATCTTGAAAAGCGATCAACAAAGGGCGCGTAGCGTCGCCTGACAACCGCCCCGCCAAAATGTCTAGACTAGCGGTTAAGTAGCAAACAGTGCCACTCGCTTTCAACAAAGTACGATTCTTGCGGTCAACAACTATGCCACCGCCGCCGCCAATAACCAGGCCTAGATAACCTTTGTTCTCAACCAATGTTTCCTGAAGAACTTCGCGCTCTATGTCCCGAAAGAATTGCTCACCTCGACTGTGAAAGATCTCGCTAATCGTAGCGCCGACTCTCTTCTCAATTAAATCGTCTGTATCGATGAAACACCAGCCTAACTGTGTTGCCAGCAGTCGACCGACTGTTGTTTTTCCGGAGCCGGGCAAACCGATGAGAATTATGCGCTTCAAGTCGTTATCTAGTTAATTTAAGGATGCACCAGCTGCGGTGCTACTGGTCTTTTTGTAAGCCGATTCGATCGTCTCTCTAGCATCCGAATACGACGGATTGATAGCAATCGCACGTTTCAACTCACTGATTGCCGCCCGATAATCCTTTACATGATAAAGGGCCATTCCCAATCCGTAATGTGATGAGGCGAGATCCGGTGAGAGCGCTAGTGCTTTGCCAAACTCATCGATCGCCTCTTTGTAGTCACCGGACATGGAATAAGCGGACCCAAGATTATTATGCGCAGCAGCCGAGAGAGGATAAACTGCTATTGCTTCTCGATATGTCTGAATAGCCAGAGCATGCTCGTTTTGATTCGCGTAAATATTGCCAAGATTGAAGAGTGCAGTCATGTTTTTAGGATCGATTTGCAGCGTTTTCCGATATTCAGCCTTTGCTTTATCTAATTGCTCAAGAGCGCGATAAGCATTGCCGAGATAGACGTGAGTTACCGCGTTCATCGGATCCATCTGATTGGAGGCCTCTAGTTCCTGGCAGCCCAGCCAGTAATTTCCGCTGTCCACCGCCGCCACACCAAGCTGTTGATGGGCAACACCCGCCTTCGGATCGATTTGCAGTACTTGCCGATAAAGCTGCATCGCCTCAGGCAAACGGTGAGCCTCGCGCAGAGCCTCAGCCCGGGCCAAAAGCTGCAAGGACGTAGAGCTAAGGCGGTGGACGAAACCAGTTCTAAACAGTGGCGGCTCCATTTTCAGAGCCGAAGAGCGTGAACCGAAGGCTGTTTCGCGATTCAATGCGTCGAGCTCAGTGACCACTAAATCGTGTTGTCCCAGCTTGTCGTAGATACGAGCCAGGGAGCTATGTGCAGCAGAGAGCTCGACTTCTAACCTTGAACTTTCCAGAATGAGCGAGGCGGAGGCTTCTTGCTCGCCTTGTATAGATTGGGCAGATTGCCCTTTCTCTTGAGCATAAATCGCGGCTAGCTTGGACCGCGCTAGCTCGACCGCCTTCTGGAATTGAAAAACTGCCTTGTCGTTGTCGCCCAGACCAGCATAAATCAGCCCAATCTGATTGTGCAACAACGGATTGCCCGGATCTTTTTCGATCTCCGTTTCCAGCTGGCGCGCGGCAACATCTAAGGACGATAAATTGCCACCGCCGACCGGTGCTTGTTCACGCTCGCTGGAAGCTTGACCAAGGGCCTGTCGCTTGCCGGCGCTGCCCAAACCTGTTAGTTGGTTGAGAACGCCGCCTACCTGGTCGACCAAATGCCCAACTACGGGCTGCCAGGCAGACGTTCGTAAAAGCGTCCAGCGGATTGGCATGATCGGAATCGAGCACAAAAGGAGAGCAGCAAACAAAACAAGCACCAATTTCAGGCTAATTCGCCTGGCAGGTGCCGTGCTCGCTTGGGTTTCATTGACCAAGAAAAAATTACCTGAACATAGACAAAGATAAGATAATCGGGCAAAACGACTCAGTCAATGTGGAATCCACGAACTTTAGTGGGTTATTTGCCTTGCCCTGGTGAGGCCAGCGATATTAGCGGCCTTTGAAATAGAGAATAATCAGTCCTAATACGCCAATGACAAAATTTGGCAGCCAAGCCGCTGCCAGTGCCGGAATTCGCCCGGCTTCGCCCAAAGCGCCTGAACTCGATTGCAGGACATAGTATAGAAAAACGATGATCGCACTATAGATGAGTCCAAGGTTGCTCCGTGAGCGTCTAGCGAGAAGTCCCAGCGGGGCGCCGGCGAGAGCCACGATCAAACAGGCAAGTGGTTGAGAAAACTTCTGATAGAGGCGAACCATCAGGTCATTACCGACCGCGTTGGAGCGCTTCAAAACGTCAATGTAATGGCTCAATTCGGCCAGACTCATGTCCTTAGGCGCCACTTTCCCCGCATCCAATGCCTCCTGGGCATTACGGATGCCAGGTATGGTCAACGTTTCGAACTGCAACACCCTGGTAATGTCACTGTCACCGGAGAGCACATAAGTACGTCCCTTTTCCAAACGCCACTCACCCCGATTGTACGTACCGGTGGCCGCGCAAATAATCTGCACCAACCGATCGCGGGTAAAGTCCATAATGATGATGTTCGATACTTTCTTGCCGTTGTAATAACCGATATAGAAAACGCGGTCTAACGTCAGGTCGCTGCCCCGCTCCATGTACGTAAAGTTGGCTTGTCCTTCCGGCAGCCCCGCATGATACATCGCCAGAAACTCAAGCTTTTTGGAAGTGCGGTTGGCAATCGGCACAACCGCTTCGTTGATCGCAAAACTGATAACGCTGGTGATCAGGCCAAACACCAGAGGCGCCACCATGATTCGGTAAAAGCTGATGCCGCTCGTTCTCAGGGCAATGATTTCCGAATCACCGCTCAGTCTGTTGAAAACAAGCAGGGTGCCCAGCAAAACGCCGATCGGAATAGTCATGACGATGACTTCAGGCAAATGCAAGCCTAAAATCATAAAAGCCATGTGCCATGGCACGCCAGAACGCATAATCAAATTGAAAATCGTGCGCAGCTGATCGGCACCGAACCACACGCCGGTGACGATACCGATACCGAACAATAGCGGCTGCCAGAATTCATTGGCAATATAGCGGTCTAACAGTTTCAGACCGAAGGTCATAAGCTAAAGTCCTCGCCTAGATATTGCTTGCGGGCCACCGGGCTATCCGCTACTTGCCGCGAGGTACCAGCGACCAAAATCTTGCCATAATCAATGAGATAGGCTCGATCCGTAATCTTCAATGTGGCGCGTGGATTGTGGTCGGTCAGCAACACACCGAGGTTCCACTCATCCCGCAATCGACGAATCAGCCCTTGAATATCGGTGATGGAAATCGGATCTACACCAGTGAATGGTTCATCCAGAAGAATAAATTCAGGCTCGGTCGCCAGACAACGAGCCAACTCCAGCCGTCGTCTCTCACCGCCAGATAACTGGACGGCTGTGACATGGCCTAAGTGAGAAAGCCCGAACTGTTCAAGCAACGCATTACTACGCCGATCTTGCTCTGCCCGTTTCACTCCGCGCATCTCCAAAATCAAGCGCATATTGTCAGCTACGGATAATTTGCGAAAGATTGAAGCTTCCTGGGGCAAATAACCAATTCCCTGCCGGCTTCGTTCGTGAATGGCCATTTTCGTCAGATCAGCGTTCTCTAGTCGAATCGTGCCCTTTTCTGGCTTTACCAGACCAAGCACCATGTCGAAAGAGGTCGTTTTGCCAGCGCCGTTGCGGCCAAGCAGGCCAACAATTTCCCCACGTTGAACTGTGAAGCTGACACCATCAACCACACGCCTGCCACCATAGCTCTTCTGCAAATTCTCTACATATAAGGTTTTAACCTTACCACCGGAACCAGTGCCGAAGTCGGTTTGCACTGCTTGAGCTTGAGGTTGACTATCTACGTAGGACTCTCGATATCTGGGCGCATCGTAAGGCATTAATAGGTCACCCCACTTGCACCAATTTGGCGGACCGGGTTATCGTCAACCGCTCGCTGAGAGCTCTGAGGATGTGGCGAGTTTTGAGAATCGTTTTTGGCTAACTTGCCACCATCCACGTCCTCGGCAGGTCCATTTTCTTCGCTTGGTTTGGTCTCTTTGTTTGAGTCATCAGGTTGCACAGTGGCTTTGGGATTCAAAATAATGGCCTTGGTGTTTCCCTCGGCAATCACCCTTTGATCAGGCACCATAAAGGTGATCTTGTCCGCGATCCAGCGCTTGCCCGGCTGGGTAATCTGAGAACGGCCAAGAAAGATTATGCGTTCAGTGCGCCCTTCTTCGTCGCGCAACAAAATGGCGTGCTGGCCTTTGCCCACCGACTGATTGTAATAAACAATGACGTTTCCCTCAGCACTGGTCCTGCCACTGCCCTTTGTATAGTCTTGGGCATCAGAAAAAATGTAGACCGGCTCGTCCGATTCGGTCGTCATATCCATGGCCACAAAAGTTGCTCCCTGTTCTTCGGCAACTTTGCGCGAATTAGCTTTTGATTTGATCGCTGGTGTCGCTGTCTGCCCATCAGCCGAGGCACTAGGTTTAGTTGTGCTCGCCGCTTTCGTACCTTTTTTGGGGCCAGTTGCTTGTTTTTCCTGAAGTACTTTAGAACGGACGTTCCCAGCCGCTTGTAAACGCTGTGTCGCCAGGAAATAGGTCATGGCATCAGCCTTTGTATTGTTTTCATTTTGAGTGGCCGAAACGTTACCGTCGAATAAAGCTGTCTCCGGCTTTTTGTTCGATCCGTAAACTAATTGGAGGTGGTTGGCGGTAACTTTTATATCGCCATGACGAACATGTACGTGACCAGTCGCTTCAAAGTGACCTGTGTTTTGCTCAAATACTTGATGATCGGCATCTGTATAGATCTTTTCGGGCGGCTTGGCTTTCGGCGCTTCAGATTCCGAAGGTGCACCAGATATGATGCCATCGGCATTATTCGCTACTTTCTGATCGCTCTGAGCCGCATCATCATCCGTCTGCCAGTCGTTCTTTTCTTGCTTTTTCGCGGCTGGAGCTTTGGCCGACGCTGGAGCTTTAGCCGGCGAAGGCTTGGTTGCCAACTTCGCCCCACCCGGCTGAGCGGCTGGCTCCTTTTTCTTCGCGTCGTCGCTGTCGCCTGACAGCACTTCAGAATGGGCATTGCCGTCGGCAACGATTTTGCTGTCCGACATTTCAAAGGTCAGCGTGTCCGCATCCATTTTGTTATCTTCTTGGATCAGGTGCGGGTGGCCGGTAAAAACGGCATATTGCGGCTGCCCCTGAGCATCTCGGAAAAGCGTGGCTTGTGACCCAATAACCAGTGTGCCTTTGTAGTTGACTCTCACGTTACCTTTTGCAACAACATGGTCGCCAGCAAATTCCTGCTCGGTTGCCTGGATATCGACCGGTGTATTGCCTGCCATGGGCAGGGCACCTGCCTCCTGTCCGGCTCCGGCAGCGTTTGTGTTCGGCGCCGGTGCTTGGGCGAGGGCAGCGTTGCCCATCGTGCATGCATAGAGCCAGCCACTGATTGCCACTGAACTCAAGGCGGTGGTACCAAATTTCCACTGCATCAGGGAAATCGACTTTGCTTTTAACATGAATGTAAAACCCGTCTTAGAATTCAAATGCTGCCAATAAGAGCGTGGGTATTGCCGTAGATTTTGAAATTTTTCAAGGACGCATCCTTCTCTAACACGCCATCAGCCTGGTTGCCGGTCACCTTGGCTACTCCGGGCATGAAGATGTTAACACCACCAGTAGCCACAAACTGATTTTTTTTCGTTAATTCCACTTGACGTGCTTCTAAACGACCTTTGGCGCCGTCGCATATAACATGATCTTTATCGTCAGAGATCAAATGAACGATGTGTGTGTCTTCGTTAACAGTTCCTTTCGGTGCTGTCATTTTCATCTTCCGCTCGTTGCCGTCGAAATATTCCATAATCACTTGATCCAGAAGGACGTCCTTGCCGGCAGCTTCAGTTTCCATAACTCCCCGCTTAGCGATCAAGCGCCACCGTAAGTGGTTCATGCCATCTATCTCTTTCAATTGATAATTGTCGACTGTCGTTTTGCCTGAGAGTGGATGCTCTTTTTGATTCTTTTGATATTCGTTCAATTCGACGTCGGATTGATGGATCGACCAATTCCAGAGAGCATAGATGCCAATTGGGATGGCCAGTGCACCAACCAGTTTGAGAAGATTCCTCAGTTGTCCCTGCATCCAAAAGACCCACTTTAAAGCTTAGTTGCCCAACCCGCGCAGCATAATGGCATGGCTGGCATTGCCAATCGACTCTTTCAAATTGCCTTTCTTCAGCCAACCTTCCGCTAAGAATAGATAAAGCGCCGGATTGTCCGGAAAGCGCTTAGACAGCTCTTTCCAGTGAGCCATGGATTCATCCAAATTGCCTGTGTATTCTGCAGCCAAATGCCAGCGGTAGGCTGCGGCCCAGACATCATCAGGCTTTCTCGCCAGGAGATCATCGAGATGCTTGAGCGCCAGTTCATAATACTGCTTGACCTCCGGCACCGCAAATGGTGCCGCCTTTTGCAAAGCAGTCGGTACAGTGGGCAAGCTTGCTGCCGTTGAATTCTGAACGCCTAGCTTCTTGGCTAAATCGGGATTAAAAGCGCTGAGCATGTTGATCGCTAAGTTGTTGTCGACCTTTTTCTCCTCTGCTTTCTTTGTGAATCCCAGTCCGCCATTGGCCATCTGAGTCAGTCGGTTTACTCGCTGCTTGCGCTGCGTTCGGACCGGAGATAACTTGGTCTGCTCTTTTTGAATCCTGGGCCAGTAAATATGCCTTCATGTAATACGCCCAAGCCAGCCCATAGCGGATGCGATTATCGTCGGGGACATTGGCCAGAAGCTCTTCGTAACTTTTGATCATTGAGTCGAAATAACTGTATCCGCCTTTAGCCATAGCCAACCGGCGTGCAGTACGGACTTCGCGTAAGGCGTCTTCTACTCTGGATGTACGGGTGAGAGCGACCGCATAGATGAAATGCGCTTCCGGGCTGTCTGCATAAGCATCTACTTGCTCCTTCGCTAGATTAACATCATCGGTCGGTTGCAGATCTTCGGTTGACTCTTGAAGAACAAGCGGTTGCCCAGGCTTCAATAACACTTTGGGCACAGCGGCTGGCTCCCCGCCCGCAGTGCTTGTTGACGGACCGGGAGCAGAAGTTGCCGGAGCTGCAACTTGAGGAGTTGCAGACGTCGCAGAAGTAGAGGCAGCCGCACCAGTTGTGGTGGCAGGAGCCTTTTCCCCGCTGGCATCGGCCGCCGGTGCCATGGCCGCTATCTGTTTCGCTTCGACCAGGTTGCCTTGCGCCACTAGCGCCGTTAGAAGGATTACCGCGAACAAAAAACAGGCAAAACGTCTGGCATTGATCTGGGCGTTTATAGAGTCGAACATTTTTTACTTTTTCCCGAATTCATCAATTATTTGGAATTTGAACGTTGAACAGAACAACGGCGGTTCATCAACGATCGCTAACTAGCTACGACAAATGATAACTATCCAAAACCAGTTGATCATATCAGACGATGGGAGGTTGCCAATGGTGCGTGGATAAGTATAAATTTTTTCTAGGTACTAGATTTAGACTTTCGCCTTCTTACTTTCAATCAGTTGCATGAACCTATCAAACAAATAACTCGAATCGTGAGGTCCTGGGCTAGCTTCCGGATGATATTGAACAGCGAAGATTGGCAGGGTCTTGTGCCTGAATCCCTCGACGCTTTGGTCATTTAAATTAATGTGAGTCAATTCCAGATCTTCCGGCAGCGTTTGCCCGTCCACTGCAAAGCCGTGATTTTGACAGGTAATTTCAACCTTGCCGGTGGTCATATCCTTCACCGGCTGATTGCCACCACGATGACCAAACTTCAGTTTGTAGGTCTTAGCGCCGAGCGCTATAGATAACAACTGATGGCCAAGGCAGATACCAAAGATAGGTATGCCAGCCGAAATCAAAGGTGGCAATTGATCGATGATATCCTTACAGGCTGCCGGATCGCCAGGGCCATTGGACAAGAAAACAGCATCTGGCTTGCCGGCCAATATCTCGGCCGCTGTAACATGAGCTGGATAGACCGTAAGAGCGGCGTCCTTTTGGGCAAGCTGTCTCAAAATGTTTTGTTTAATACCGTAATCAAGCACAGCAATGCGCGTTTTTCCCTTGCCCACTGAATATGGTGTCTTTGTACTGACCTCACCAGTGAAATCAGCCCCGACCATGGGCTGGGCATCCAGAGCGATTTGAACTAGTTCCGCCGGCTGCAGAATATCTGTGGAAATGGCGCACCGCATTGCACCCTTATCGCGGATATGCCTGGTAATTGCTCGCGTGTCAACGTTAGTAACGCCGATCACATTTTGCTTGGCCATAAACTCGGCTAACGACTGCGAGGCGCGCCAAGAGTTGAAGCGACGGCTGAGATGGCGAATGATCAAGCCGCGGGCGTGAATCACACCTTCTCGCGATTCCAAATCTTCGTCGTTGGTTCCGTAATTGCCGATCTCAGGATAGGTCATCGTCACTACCTGCCCGGCATAACTGGGATCGGTGAGGATTTCCTGATAACCAATCAAACTTGTATTAAAGACCAGTTCGCCAACCACCGTACCAGATCCACCGAAGGCATATCCCTGAAAATACTTGCCATCCTCAAGTGCTAGTAAGCAGCGCGGCCCGGTCGGTTGAAAATAGGGAGCAGTTGAAAATCTAGACTTGTCTTCTGTGCTCAAGTTCACTCCTCATGTAAAACTATCTTACCCAAAAACCACAGGAAATGCAGTCATATGGATTGCCCGGGGCGTAGAATGAGATGCTTTCGTCAACAACGAAGAAGGTAACACTTGTGATCCAAGGGGAAGCTTTTTAAATGAGTGGAACGCAAATTTACAGCCAAGCGCTTGAATACTTGAGTCCAGAAATTTTTGTTGTCTTGGCGATTTTAGTCTCCACTTTGTGGAATTTGTTCTTCCCAAGAATGAAAGAGTGGACTCCGGTCTGGTCATTTTGTGGCCTCGGTGCAGCGTTCTGCTACTTACTAGCTCAGTTTTTTAAATCATCAGTGGTACTCTTCAACGGTCTTTTCACCGTTGATTCGCTGACACTGACATTTGGGTTGATCGTCACCTTCGTGGGCATGATCGTTGTCTTAATGACCATGGGCTACGAACACCATCTGGGCAAACATCGCGGCGAGTTCTACGCGATCCTGTTAACGGCTATTGTCTCGGTGATGTTGCTGGCAGGCACGACCGATTTAATTATGCTCTTCGTCGCTCTAGAAACACTCAGCATATGTTGTGTTCTGTTATCTGGCTTTACCAAGCGAGATGCAAGAAGTAGCGAAGCGTCCTTGAAATACCTTCTCTCTACAGCGGCGGTGACTGCCACTTTACTCTACGGCCTCTCTTTTCTGTATGGCCTGACCGGCGCTACAACCTACAGTGCCATTGCCGACAAATTGAGCCTTTTTCACTTGCCGCCTTACTCTTTGATTAAAGTGTTCATTTTAGTCCTGGTGCTCAGCGCCGTCGGCTTCAAACTGTCGATGGTGCCTTTCCATATGTGGACTCCCGACGTTTACGAAGGAGCACCGACCCCCGTGACTGCCTTTCTCTCAATCGGTTCTAAGGCTGGCGGCTTTGTTGTAGCTTTGCGCCTCCTGACGTCCATCTTTATGAAGGACAGTGGTGATTGGTCGATCGTTATTAGCGCTTTGGCCATTCTCTCCATGATCATGGGCAACTTAATTGCGCTCGCCCAAACGTCCTTCAAACGCATGCTGGCATATTCCTCAATCGCCCACGTTGGCTACATGCTGATCGGCCTGATCGCCGCAACGCAGGTCGGTCTTTCGACCATGGTTTACTACATAATCATCTACGGCTTCATGAATTTAGGCGCTTTCGCTGGAGCGATACTTTTTAGCAACGAAACAGGTAGCGACGATATCAACGACTTTGACGGATATATCAGAAAGCGACCGTGGAAAGCGCTCCTGTTATCCGTCTGCCTGGTCAACTTGGCCGGCTTGCCATTACCACCAGCCGGCTTTTTTGCCAAAGTTCTGATTTTTGGAGCTGGACTGCAGATCAACACCAACGTCTTCGGCCTGCCGCTGGGCTGGCTCCTGGTGACAGTCGCTCTGGTCACCTCCGTTCCCGCAGTTTACTACTATACGCGCGTAGCAATTCGCATGATCGTCAAAGAGCCATCGGCCAAAGTGGCTGCTTTACCGGAAGAACCGATGTACCTTGATAGCCCGCAGTTCCCAACTTTTGCAGCTCTGGCTATCAGCGTTGGCGCACTACTGATCTTCGGCACCTTCTACATTTCGCCAGTGATGAATATGTCCCAGCAAGCGGTCCAGCCTTTGATTCCTCAAAGTGCTCAGCCGCCAATAGGCCTTTTGCCGAATAAATTACAATAAGCGTTGAGCGATCCAAACCACGCACTTGGTTCATTTCGTCAAACAACTGCATTTACCGCAGTCATTCTGGCGATCTTAATTTGCTTCTATCTGCCTCTTTTGACAGGCCAGACTGTTTATTTCGTTTCTGACCATACATTTTTCTACGAACCGTTCAGCCGCTTCCTGAAAGCGGCACTGAGGCAAGGACATTTGCCGCTGTGGAATCCATATCTATATTGCGGCATGGCCCAAATTGCCGTGCCCGCCCCAGGCATCTTTTATCCTGGCACCTGGCTGTATGCAATATTCTCCTATTCCCAAGCGCTCGCCTGGCAAATGGTTATTCATCAAGCTCTCGCCGGAGCCGGTACGTTTCTGCTCGTCTCCAGTTTTGGTTGGGGATTTGCACCAGCGGCGGTGGCGGCGCTGACTGTCGCTTTCACAGGCTATATGTTTTCGCTGACCACCAATTTCACCTTGGTCGCTACCGCTTCGTCTTTGCCGCTTATGTTCTGGAGTTTTCGTGGCCTAGCCGTCTGCCATGCGAACAGCAGAAGAACGGCGATGTATTGGTTTTTATTTCTTGCTAGCTGTTCAACATGCTTGTTTATCGCCGCTGGCCGCCCAGACATATTTGTTCCGGGCATCGCCCTCTTATTTGCTTTCAATATATTGGCTGGAATCAACTGCTATCGCCATGGCAATATGCTCTCATCTACAATCGCCGTATGGCGGTGGCAGTTACTGGCTTTTTTAGCCGGTACGCTTATAACCATGCCGATTTTATTGCCCCTTTTGGAATGGTTCAGCATATCTCCTCGCGCCCACGGCTTTGCGCTCAAGCAGATGTTGATGTGGAGCGCCAATTGGTACGACTTCGTCTGCATGATCTTTCCGCAACCATTCGGCGATTTGCAAGTGCTCGGGGCGCCGCTACTTCCGCTGGTGGCAACACGCCCAGTGTTTTTGCCCTACCTGACGTCAACATTTATTGGACCGATTTGTTTAACCCTGGCTATCTGGGGTTTGTTGGATGAAAAATGGACATGGCGAAACTGGCTCACCCTCTGCCTGGCGATCTGCTTGATCATGTGTTTGGGGGAATATACAGCCATAGTACCATATTTGGTGACTACCTTCCCGGCGTTGGCTGTATGTCGCTATCCGATCAAGTGGCTAATTTTTCCCATTATTTGTTTAGCCGTTGCCGCTGCCCGCGGTCTGAGAAACGCCTTAAGAGCTGAAACAAGACAAGTTGCTATTTTAACCACTACTATTTTATGGGGCGCTAGCCTGCTGGTTGGCGTCTCCCTCATTCTGCTCGGCAGTGCCCACATATATCTCACTTTTGGTGCGCTGCGCTTATCCAGCAATGCCGTCTTTCTGTTAGGTGAACCAGTGGTGGCATCCGCGGTACTGGGACTACTAACCAATCTGTGGCTGAATCTTTTGAAGCGAGGGATTCTTTCCAGGCGCAATGCCTCGATCGTATTGATATTCGGTCTTGCGGCTAACCTGCTCCTGGTGGCGGTCGGCAACAGGCAGATCACTGCCGATCCATCCTTTTATAACAAAACGCCGGTTTTGAAAAATTGGCTAGAGGAAATTGAGCCGCAAACAAAGGGACGAATTCTCAACCTCTATTTTGATCCAGTCCATTGCCCTAGCACTTATCGATTTGAGCCTGCCGCCGATTGGACCACATCTTTCTACGCTTACTGCCGCGACTTGCTCCTAGCTAATACCTGCATTGACACAGATACACCACAGACATTCGGTTACGAAGCAGCCGAGACCGGCGCTTATCGGAAAATGGTTCGCGCTTGTATTCGCCTAAGCAAAGCCGACGTCGAGAAAAAAGACAAGGGCAGCGACTTGCCACTATATCGTCTTTGCCAGAGCACAGCGACTAAATTTATCGCCAGTCAAATATACAAAGGTCAGCAGCAAATTGATAAGCTCGATAGCCAATATTTTGTCCTAAAAAAAGAGGATGCGCATCTCAACTTAAGGCTCTATCAAGTGGTCGCGGCTACGCCTCGGTTTTATTTTGCGCCGTGCTGGCAATGGGTCAAAGGCCAAGATGAGATTGCCAAACGCTTGTTAGGCACAAGCACTAACCAGTTTGATCCGGTAGATCTACCGTTAATTGAGCGCGACAGCGCTAAACCGGTAGAAAAACCGTGGAATTATCTGGCACCGCAAATAGTACCACCACCTGATCTGGCTCCTGCCCCGGGCGATAAACAACTAACAAAACGCATAGCTATAGTTTCCATCTTGCAAGATCAACCAGAGCATGTGTCGCTCTCTTTGGCTACAGCCAATGCCGGCTTCGTCATTCTCTGCGACCATTTCTACCCAGGCTGGCAAGTAGCAGTGGACAATGTACCGGCCATGCTTTATCGAGCGAATCTGGAAGCGCGTGCTGCTTATGTGCCGGCAGGCGAACATTTAATTGAATTTGATTACAAGCCGGAAAGCCTGGCGAATGGTGGCAAATGTGCGGCCGTCGGTCTAACGCTTCTTTTGTGCTTTCTCTTGCGCGCCGGCGCTCCGGCTGTCTGGGCATTTGTTAAAGCCACAGCTGGGCAGGGTTAGCGAAGCTGGTTTGAGCCGCTCCGCAAAACAGAGCAAAATCCGGGCGAAGTTTAGTACACTAACATAGTCAGCGAACTGCCCTCGTAGTTCAGTTGGATAGAACACCT